>NZ_BMUG01000006.1 GCF_014650075.1 Streptomyces microflavus
GCCGGCTCCGGCTTCGCCCACGACGAGGAGGAGCTGCGCCGCATCGCCGGCCAGGGCCTGACCCTGTCTCCGACCACGGAGGTGCTCCTGGAGGAGTCGATTCTGGGGTGGAAGGAGTACGAGCTGGAGCTGATGCGGGACCGCAACGACAATGTCGTGGTCGTCTGTTCGATCGAGAACTTCGACCCGATGGGTGTCCACACCGGTGACTCCATCACCGTCGCCCCCGCCATGACCCTCACCGACCGGGAGTATCAGCGGCTGCGGGATGTCGGGATCGCGATCATCCGTGAGGTGGGTGTCGACACCGGTGGGTGCAACATCCAGTTCGCGATCGACCCCACCGACGGCCGGGTCATCGTCATCGAGATGAACCCCCGCGTCTCCCGCTCCTCCGCGCTCGCCTCCAAGGCGACGGGTTTCCCGATTGCCAAGATCGCTGCGAAGCTGGCCGTGGGTTACACGCTGGATGAGATTCCGAACGACATCACGGAGAAGACGCCGGCGTCGTTCGAGCCGACGCTCGACTATGTGGTGGTGAAGGCGCCGCGGTTCGCGTTCGAGAAGTTCCCCTCCGCCGACTCGACGCTCACCACGACGATGAAGTCGGTGGGTGAGGCGATGGCGATCGGCCGGAACTTCACCGAAGCCCTCCAGAAAGCTTTGCGCTCGCTGGAGAAGAGAGGTTCGCAGTTCGCCTTCACCGGGCCGGTCCGCGACAAGTCGGAGCTACTGGCAGAGGCGACCCGGCCCACGGACGGCCGGATCAACACCGTCATGCAGGCGATCCGCGCCGGCGCCACCCAGGAGGAGGTCTTCGACGCCACGAAGATCGACCCCTGGTTCGTCGACCAGCTCTTCCTGATCAAGGAGTACGCCGACGAGCTGGCCGCTGCTGACAAGCTCGGCCCTGAGTTGCTGGCCGAGGCCAAGCGGCACGGGTTCTCCGATGCGCAGATCGGTGAGATCCGTGGGCTGCGTGAGGACGTGGTTCGTGAGGTCCGCCACGCGCTGGGGATCCGCCCGGTGTACAAGACGGTTGACACGTGTGCGGCGGAGTTCGCGGCGAACACCCCGTACTTCTACTCCTCCTACGACGAGGAGTCCGAAGTCGCGCCCCGTACGAAGCCTGCTGTGATCATTCTCGGTTCGGGTCCGAACCGGATCGGGCAGGGTATCGAGTTCGACTACTCCTGCGTGCATGCCTCCTTCGCCCTGTCCGACGCGGGCTATGAGACGGTGATGGTCAACTGCAATCCGGAGACGGTTTCGACGGACTACGACACCTCCGACCGGCTGTATTTCGAGCCGCTCACGCTGGAGGACGTCCTGGAGATCGTCCACGCCGAATCCCTCGCCGGCCCGATCGCCGGGGTCATCGTCCAGCTCGGCGGCCAGACGCCCCTGGGCCTCGCCCAGGCGCTGAAGGACAACGGGGTCCCGATCGTCGGCACGTCCCCGGAAGCGATCCACGCCGCCGAGGACCGCGGCGCCTTCGGCCAGGTCCTCGCCGAAGCCGGACTCCCGGCGCCGAAGCACGGGACGGCGACGACGTTCGCCGGGGCGAAGGCGATCGCGGACGAGATCGGCTACCCGGTTCTGGTCCGCCCCTCCTACGTCCTGGGCGGCCGGGGCATGGAGATCGTCTACGACGAGACCCGCCTGGCCTCCTACATCGCGGAGTCCACCGAGATCAGCCCCACCCGCCCGGTCCTGGTCGACCGGTTCCTCGACGACGCGATCGAGATCGATGTCGACGCGTTGTACGACGGCACCGAGCTCTACCTCGGCGGTGTGATGGAGCACATCGAGGAGGCCGGGATCCACTCCGGCGACTCGGCCTGCGCCCTGCCCCCGATCACCTTGGGCGGGTTCGACATCAAGCGGCTGCGGGCCTCGACCGAGGGCATCGCCAAGGGTGTCGGTGTCCTCGGGCTGATCAACATCCAGTTCGCCCTGTCCGGGGACATCCTCTACGTCCTGGAGGCCAACCCCCGTGCCTCCCGCACCGTCCCCTTCACCTCGAAGGCGACCGCTGTCCCGCTGGCGAAGGCCGCCGCCCGTATCTCCCTCGGCGCGACCATCGCCGAACTCCGCGCCGAGGGTTTGCTGCCGAAGACCGGCGACGGGGGCACGCTGCCGCTGGACGCGCCGATCTCCGTCAAGGAAGCCGTCATGCCCTGGTCCCGGTTCCGGGACATCCACGGCCGGGGCGTCGACACGGTCCTGGGTCCGGAGATGCGCTCCACGGGCGAGGTCATGGGCATCGACTCCGTCTTCGGCACGGCGTACGCGAAGTCGCAGGCGGGGGCTTACGGGCCGTTGCCGACGTCGGGGCGGGCGTTCATCTCGGTCGCGAACCGGGACAAGCGCTCGATGATCTTCCCGGCCCGTGAGCTCGTCGCCCACGGCTTCGAGCTGATGGCCACCTCCGGGACCGCCGAGGTCCTCAAGCGCAACGGGATCAACGCCACCGTCGTGCGCAAGCAGTCCGAAGGGGAGGGCCCGAACGGGGAGAGGACGATCGTCCAGCTCATCCATGACGGGCAGGTCGACCTCATCGTCAACACCCCCTACGGCACCGGGGGCCGGCTCGACGGCTACGAGATCCGCACCGCCGCGGTCGCCCGTTCCGTCCCGTGCCTCACCACGGTCCAGGCCCTCGCCGCGGCCGTCCAGGGCATCGACGCCCTCAACCACGGCGACGTCGGCGTCCGCTCACTCCAAGAACACGCCGAGCAGCTCACCGCGATGACCGTGCGGGATCAGCTCGAACTGGCGGGCATCGAGGTGTCCAGGGCGACCGAGACGGCCAGGAGGGCGAGTGCCGTTCCCATCATGTAGCGCTGCACCTTGAGCCAGCCGGGGCGGCGGGCCAGGAAGATGGCGATGGATCCGGCGGCCAGGACGATGCTCAGGTTGATCGTGAGGGCCACCACGATCTGGACGGAGCCGAGCACGAACCCCTGGAACAGCACGTGCCCCGACTCCAGGTTGATGAACTGCGGGATGAGCGAGAGGTACATGATGGCGATCTTCGGGTTGAGCAGATTCGTCATCAGCCCCATCGTGAAGAGCTTGCGCGGGGAGTCGTGCGGCATGTCCTGGGGGGCGAAGACGGAGACACCCCCGGGCCTCAGGGCCGTCCAGGCGAGGTAGGCCAGGTACGCCGCGCCGGCCAGCTTCACCGCGATGTACAGCTCGGGCACCGCGATGAAGACCACCGAGAGGCCGAGGTTCGTCGCCAGCAGGTAGACCAGGAACCCCACCGCGACACCGCCGAGGGAGACGACTCCGGCGCGCCGGCCCTGGGTGATGCTCCGGGAGACGAGATAGATCATGTTCGGGCCGGGGGTGAGCACCATCCCCAGGGCCACCATCGCGACTCCCAGTACTCCGGTCAGCTCAACCATTGCTTGCGCGCCGCCTTCTGTTCCGTGGTCTGTTCCGTGGGTCTGTTCTGCGGCCAGTTCCGTCGCCGGCTCCGTGCATTTCCGGTCTCCTGCGGAGCCGGGCATCGGAGCAATTCGAGTGTAAGGTCAAATCTTTCCTCGGTTCAATACGGAATATTGAACTCGGTGCAATGCTGTGCTTCGCTGTCGCTGAGCAAGACGATGAACGGGTCGGCGGGTGATGCCGGCGAGTGATGAGTACGGGAGGTGAGGTTCGTGAAGGACTACCGGAGCGTCGCCGATGCGGTGGCGGAGGAGATCCGAGCGGGCCGGCTCAAGGCGGGTGAACGGCTCCCCGCCCAACGGGAATTCGCCCGGAAGTACGGCATCGCCAATTCCACGGCCACCCGCGTCTATCAGGAGCTCGCCCGCCGGGGTTTCACCGTCGGCCATGTGGGCCGCGGCACCTTCGTCTGCGACGCCCCCGGCCCGGCGGCCGCCGCCCCCGCACTGTCCGAGCCCGCCGACAGCCGGATCGACCTTGAGCTCAACTACCCGGTGGTGCCCGAGCAGGCCGGGCTGCTCGCCGCCGGTCTCGGCAGGCTGCTGCTCCCGGATCGTCTGGAGCCGGTACTGCGACCGGTCGGAGCGGCCGGTACCCCCGCCGCGCGCGATGCCGCGGCCGACCTGCTCGCGCGGGGCGGCTGGCGCCCCGATCCGGCGCGGATCCTGTTCGCCGGGAGCGGCCGCCAGGCGATCTCGGCGGTCGTCGCCGCGCTGACCCGGCCGGGCGCGCGGCTGGGCGTCGAGGAGCTGACGTATCCGGTGCTGAAGGCGATCGCCACCCGGCTCGGCGTCACCCTCGTGCCGCTGGCGATGGACGCGGACGGGCTCATTCCGGAAGCGGTGGAGGAGGCGCACCGGGCCGGGCCGCTGCACGCCGTCTACGTACAGCCGGTCCTGCACAATCCGCTGTCGCTGACCATGTCCGCGGGCAGGCTGGACCGCCTGGCCGATGTGCTGCTGACGTGCGGGATCCATGCGATCGAGGACGCCGTCTGGGCTTTCCTCCGGGACGATCTGCCGCCCCTCGCGTCGCGTGCGCCGGAGCGGACGGTCCTTGTCGACAGTCTGTCCAAACGGCTCTCCCCGGGGCTGTCTCTCGGGTTCGCGGTGGCCCCCGCCGCCATGTCGGCCGGCGTCGCGGCCGCTCTGCGCTCGGGTGGCTGGACGCCCATGCGGTTTCCCCTGGAAGCGATGGCCCAGTGGCAGGCGGACGGTGCCGTGGAGACTCTCGTACGGGCCAAGCAGCGGCAGGCCGTCGAGCGGCAGGAGATCGCGGAGCGCCACCTCGGTGACTTCGTGACCCGTAGCGCACCGGGGTCGTACTACCGCTGGTGGGAGCTGCCGAGGCCGTGGCGCGCCGACACCTTCGTCGCCGCTGCGGCGCGGCACGGTATCGCGGTGACTCCGGCCGCCGCGTTCTCCGTCGGCCGGAGCCACCGCGGACCGCACGCGATCCGTCTCGGCCTCGCCTCGCCGGGCGCCGAGACCCTCTCCAGGGCCCTCGCGACCCTCGGCGACCTCGCCAGGTCGGCCCCGGACGATCTCGCCCAGGACTGAGGCGGTGCCTCCGGGCCCCGCAGGGAGCGCGCCCGCCGCACCGCCCGTCTCAGGATGCGAGACGTTTCTCTGTCAATTTCGAGGAGAAAAAGGCCGGATAGGGAATGATGCCGATTGCGCTTTTTGTGCATCAGCCCCAGGCCGAGTCTTTTCGTGTCTGTTGTGCACGGCGTGCGCGCTGTGAAAAGCAAGTATGCGCAGCGCTGACGGTCCGATACATACCATCACCTTATCGATGTGATTGTTTCCATGTTTCACTGCGGGCGTTTCCCGTTTGTGAAATTTCCCGGGCGAGTTCCTGTGAATCGACTCCGGGAAGGTGCCACTACTGCATTTGTCCGGGCGCTTTTTTTGCGTCACGGCCATCCTTTCGCATATTCCGGCGACGATGCGAGCCTGCCTGTCGTCCTGACCACGCATTGCGGCAACACGAAGGATGAGCAGATGGCGCCAGAACCTGACATAACGCCACTTACCGAGGTGCGCCTGTGCGAGGAGGGACTGCGGCGCTACCGTGAGGCGCTGGAGGCGGGGACGGTATCCGGTGATGTGCCCGGATGCCTCATCAGGTCCGGGCTTCTGCGGCCGCTGCCCGGCGGACGGGCCGTGTACGTGCCTGTTCCCCCGAGTATCGCCGAATCACAACTCGCGCGTCATATCGAGCGTGACATCGAAGAGCGACGGAACACCCTGGAAGTCCTGCATTCATCCTTCCTGGCGGCGGAAGCCGTCTACCGAAAGGTCCAGCGCCGGGCGGAGCTGCCCATCGAGCCGCTGAGCGGTGAGGAGGTGATCGGCGAGGCGCTCCGGAAGGCCGTCGGGTCCTGCAAGGAGGAGTTGCTGACCGCGCAGCCCGGCGGCGGCCGGCCGCCCGCGCTGCTCGCCGAGGCGTTGCCCCGCGATCTTGCTCTGCTGCGGAAGGGCGTACGGCAGCGCACGCTCTATCAGCACAGTGTGCGGTCGCACGCGCCCACCCTGGCCTACATCGAACAGGTCCTCGCCGAAGGTGCCCAGGTCCGTACCGTGGATGAGATCTTCGAGCGCGTCATCATCTGCGACCGCTCGGTCGCCTTCATCCCGGGGACCGCGGAACGCAAGAGCACCGCGCTGGCTCTCCGTGACCCGGGCGTGATCGAGTTCCTGGCCAAGATGTTCGACCATGCGTGGGAGCGGGCCGAGCCCGTCGCCATCAGCATCGAACGGCACCGCCCCGACCTGCTCACCAGCTCGGTCCGCAGAACCGTGCTTCGCATGGTCGTGACCGGCCACACGGACGAATCCATCGCGTCCCGGCTGGGCATGAGCGCCCGCACCGTGTCCACCCACATCCGCAAGGTCTCCGAAGCGCTCGGGAGCCGCAGCAGGGCCGAGCTGGGCTACCTGCTCTCCCAGCGGCGGCTGCTCGAACAGGGCAGCGCCCCCCTGGGCGAGGTCCCCGGCTCCCCGGCTCCCGGACGCCGGCAGCCCACGAAGGAGTCCTGCGGCTGACGTCAGAGCGGGCTCCGGCTACGGGCGTTCACCTCGGCGAGCTGGGCGCTCAGCAGTTCGGCGCGGCTGAGCGGCCGTACGTCGGCGGGGTCCGCCTCCCACGCGCGGCCACCCCCGAGCGGGGCGAGCCGGAGGCGGGCGCCGTGGTGGCCGAGCACCACGCCCACCCGGTCGCACCCGCTGTCGTGGACGGCCGCCCCGACCGCCGGGCCGGAGTCCTCCCTCACCCGGCCAGCCCGTTCGTGATGGCGGTCGCCAACGCGTGGGCCACGGGTGCGGAGCAGACCCCGAGGTGCACGAGGGCGTACCGGATCTCGCCCGAACGCTCCTCGGGGACGGTGTCGGCCCACGGCGTACGGACATCCATGGCGGGAAGCTGGATACCGGCCCGGGTGAGAGCCGTGGCGAGTGCGTCCCGCGCGTCCAGTGCCTCCTTCACTTTGGCGGGACCGGAGTTGAGGGCGGCGCTCTGCGGGGTACGGCGGGGGAGGGGCGGCCTGGACGTCATGACGTCCTCCTTCGGCTGGATGTTGGACGGAAGGGGCGCCCCGGCCGCACGTCCTGAACTACCGTGCGTGAGGGGCTCATTACGAGAATGGCCTGGCCAGGGGTGCGATCCGGCAGGAGCCGGGAGCAGCTTCCCGGCCGGGAGAACCACGTTCCACACGTTCCACGGAGGACGCGATGCCGACGAGGCGAGCGGTCACGGGCCGCAGCAGGGAACCACGAGCGCGCTTCGCGGAGGAGCTACGGCTCCTGCGCACGGCACGCGGCCACAGCCTGCGGCAGCTGGGCGACCGGCTGGGCTGGGACTGGTCGCTGTTCGGCAAGATGGAGAAGGGTGAGACGGTCGGCGGCCCGGAGGTGGTCCAGGCGCTGGACGTCCACTACGGGACGCCGGGGCTGCTACTGGCGCTCTGGGAACTGGCCGTCAGCGACAAGACGCAGTTCAAGGAGCGGTACCGGCGGTACATGGCGCTGGAGGCCGAGGCGGTGAGCCTGTGGCACTTCGCGGTGAGCGTGCTGCCGGGGCTGTTGCAGACACCTGCGTACGCACGGGAGTTGCTGGCGGCCGGTGGTCTCAAGGGCGAGGCGCTGGACCAGCAGGTCGAGGCCCGGATGGGGCGGCAGAGCCTGCTGGAGGGTGAGGGGGCTCCGCCGTTCCGGACGATCCTGTCGGAGGCGACACTGCGGACGGCGCTGCGGGATACGGGGGAGTGGCGCAAGCAGCTGGAGTACCTGGCTGAGATGGCCGAGCGGCCGAACCTGACGCTTCAAGTCCTTCCGCAGCAGGCTGGGTTGCACGGTCTGTCGAGCACTGACGTCTGGTTCCTTCGGCTTCCGGATGCTCGTACGGTGGCCTACACGGAAAACGGATACGGAGGTGACCTCATCGAGGAGAACGCCGCGGTGGAGCGTGTGCAGCGTGTGTACGATGCGACACGTGACCTGGCACTTTCCCCGGCCGAGTCGCGAAACTTCGTCCTAGGCGTGTTGGAGGAGCTGAAGTGGGATCCATCGACCTGACCGCCGCGACCTGGCGCAAGAGCAGCCACAGCAATCAGGACGGCGGCGCGTGCCTTGAGGTCGCGGACGGCTTCACCGCTGTCGTCCCGGTCCGGGACAGCAAGAACCCCCAAGGCCCCGCGCTCACCTTCGCGGCCGACGGCTGGTCGTCGTTCGTCTCTGCGGTCAAGGACAGCGACCTGAGCGCCTGATCCGGCGCCGGTACGAGATGGCCCCCGCTGCCACGTTCGGCGGGAGCCCGCACGGTCTCGCCGACGCTGACGTCATGCACCTCAGCCTGCCTGCCTGCCTGACGGGCGTCGCGGAGATTCATTCTGCGCATCCTGGAGGAAGTACGTGCGAGCCCTTGATCTGAACGCAGCCACTTGGCGCAAGAGCAGCTACAGCAACCAGGACGGCGGCCAGTGCCTTGAGGTTGCCGACGACTTCGCCCCGGTCGTTCCGGTCCGGGACAGCAAGAACCCCCAAGGCCCCGCGCTCACCTTCGCGGCCGACGGCTGGTCGTCGTTCGTCTCTGCGGTCAAGGACAGCGACCTGAGCGCCTGATCCGACGCCGTTACGACGATGGCCCCCGCTGACACGTTCAGCGGGGGCCGTCGTCGTGCCCCCCGGGGCCGAAAGTCGCGCCGGGTGCCTTCTCAAAACCAGTGCTGTGTGAAATTGTACTGTCGCACAGCACCTTGCGTGTCCATGTCAACGACATCGATGTGCGAGGTGCCGCTCCGCCATCCCCACCCGCCCTCATCCCCCACACCCGTCCCGGGTGAGCCTTAAGAGGAGGCAGCTGGTGAAACCAGCATCGATGCGCAGACGCGCCGCGACCTTAGCCGCGTTGGCGCTCTGCATGTGCCTGGGTACGACCTCGTTCAGCACCCCGTCGTTCGCTTCAGCCCCGCGCCCCCCGGCGGCCGTCACGGACCCGGTGGACGGCGGTGGCGCGGAGATCCCGCCCGCCGCGTCCCTCCTGCCGGACGCTGCGCCCGAACCCGACCACGTACGCGCCTCGGCCCTGCCCGTCGACGAGCGAGGTCCGGCCCCCGCGTCCGACGCGGCGCTCAGGCGGGACTACGACCAGCCTGCGGAAGGGTCCGCCACCGCTGCCGCCGCCTGCGATCCGGCGGACTTCACCTCGCGTACCGGCAGCGCCCTCGTCCAGCAGATCAAGGCGTCCACCACGGAGTGCGTCAACACGCTGTTCGGCCTCACCGGCGAGAACGCGCGCCTGGCGTTCCGTGAGGCGCAGATGGTGACCGTGGCGTACGCGCTGCGCGACGCCTCGGCCGCCTATCCCGGGAACGGGACCACCGGCGTACCCCAGTTGGTGCTGTACCTGCGGGCCGGGTACTACGTGCAGTGGTACAACGAGCCGGTCGTCGGCCCGTACGGACCGGCGCTCACCACCGCGATACGGTCCGCGCTCGACGCGTTCTTCGCCTCCCCGCGCTCCCGCGATGTCACCGACGCCAATGGCGAGACGCTCTCCGAAGCGGTCATCCTCATCGACAGCTCCCAGGAGAACGCCCGCTACCTCGATGTGGTCCGGCGGCTGCTCACCGGCTACGACACCTCGTACAACGCCCTCTGGAACATGCGGGCCGCCGTGAACAACACCTTCACCGTGCTCTTCCGGGGGCACCAACTCCCCGCTTTTGTCACGGCGGTGACGGCGGACCGGTCCACGGCCGACACGGTCCACTCCTTCGCCTCCCGCAACCTCGCCCTCCTTGGCACCGAGCACGCCTTCCTCGTCACCAACGCGGGCCGCGAACTCGCCCGCTTCCTGCCGTACGAGGCGCTGCGCCCCACGGTCCGCCCGCAGGTCAAGGGGCTGCTCGACCGGACGTCCATCACCGGGGCGACGGCACCGCTGTGGGTGGGCCTGGCCGAGTCGGCGAACTACTACGACGCGGGCAACTGCGCCTACTTCGCGACCTGCGACCTCCCCGACCGCCTCGACAGGGCCGCCCTGCCGGTCCGGCACGACTGCAGCGCGAGCCTGCGCATCCGGGCTCAGGAGATGTCCGCCGCCCAACTCGCCTCCACCTGTGCCAGCCTGGCGGGCCAGGACGCCTTCTTCCACGGCATCGCGCGTGACGAAGGACCGGTGGCCGGCGACCTCAACACCCGCCTCGAAGTGGTCGTCTACAACTCCAGCGACGACTACGGGACCTACGCGGGCGCCATGTTCGGCATCGACACGAACAACGGTGGCATGTACCTGGAGGGCGACCCCTCCGCCGCGGGCAACCAGCCGCGCTTCATCGCCTACGAGGCCGAGTGGCTGAGGCCGGACTTCCAGATCTGGAACCTCAACCACGAGTACACCCACTACCTCGACGGCCGCTTCACCATGGCCGGTGACTTCGCCGACGGCATGACCACCCCGACCGTCTGGTGGGTCGAGGGATTCGCGGAGTACGTCTCCTACTCGTACCGCCAACTCACCTACGACGCGGCCATCGCCGAGGCGGAAAAGCGCACTTACCCGCTGAGCACCCTGTTCGACACCACCTACGACAACAGCGACAGCACACGCGTCTACCGCTGGGGCTACCTCGCGGTCCGCTACCTGCTCCAGTCCCACCGCGCGGACCTGGACACCGCCCTCCGCCACTACCGCGCCGGGAACTGGAACGCGGCCCGCACCCACCTCAAGACCACCATCGGCACCCGCTACGACGCCGGCTGGAACGCCTGGCTCACCGCCTGTGCCGCAGGCGACTGCGGAGAGGCCACGGACCCCACCGACCCCACCGACCCGACCGATCCGCCGGACCTGCCCGAGTGCACCCTCCCCGAGCGGACCCGGCTCGACCGCAACTGCGCACGGTCCGGCGTCTCGGCCAGGGCCGGCGACTACGCCTACCTCACCCTCTATGTCCCCGCCGGGACAACGAAGTTGCGCATCAGCACCCACGGTGGAACGGGCAACGCCGACCTGTACCACCGGGCCGGTTCCTGGCCGTCGAAGACCGACTTCACCCACCGGTCCGCCAAGCCCGGCAACTCCGAGTCGGTGACCGTGAACAACCCCGCCCCGGGGTGGAACTACGTCTCGATCGCCGCTGAACAGGCGGTGTCGGGGCTCGTGGTCTCCGCCGAGTACTGACCCTGGGGAGCCCGGCGAGACCGGCGCTTCCGACGCCGACGACCCGCTCCTGCCCGGTGGGAGCGGGTCGTCGGCGGGTCGTCGGGCGGGTCGGAAGCGGGTGAGAAGCAGGCCGGGACGGGGTCTTGGCAGGCTCTGAGCCATGTGACATGTTACTGACGTGCTCAAGGGAGAGTCCGTGGATCTCGTCGTGATCGGCGCCGGAGTCGTCGGTGCCGCGTGCGCCTACTACGCCGCTCAGGCCGGTCTGTCCGTGGCCGTGGTCGACCGGGGGCCGGTCGCGGGCGGCACGAGCGGAGCGGGTGAGGGCAACCTCCTCGTCTCGGACAAGGAGCCCGGCCCCGAACTGGAGTTGGCCAGGACTTCGCTCAGGCTCTGGAGTGACCTCGCACAAGTCCTGCCCGCCGACATCGAGTTCGAGGCCAAGGGCGGTCTCGTTGTCGCGGAGGACGGTGAACAGCTTTCAGCGTTACGTGAGTTCGCCGCCGCGCAGGCCCGGTCGGGGGTCACCGTGGAGGAGGTCGGTCCCGGCGGTCTCCACGACCGGGAGCCCCACCTCGCGCCCGGTCTCGCCGGAGGGTTCCACTACCCCGAGGACGCCCAGGTGCAGCCCGCCCGGGCCGCCGCCCGCCTGCTGGAGTGTGCCGGGCGCGCGGGGGCGCGGCTCTTCCTGGGGGAGGAGGTCACGGCCGTCACGACCACCCCGGAAGGCCGGGTGAGCGGGGTGCGCACCGCACGCCGCCGGCTGCTGACCGGAGCGGTCGTGAACGCGGCGGGCACCTGGGCGGGCCGGATCGCGGAGCTCGCGGGCTCCTACCTCCCCGTCCAGCCGCGACGGGGCTTCGTCCTCGTCACCGAACCCCTGCCCCCGCTGGTCCGGCACAAGGTCTACGCGGCCGGGTACGTCGCCGATGTGGCGAGCGGGGACGCCGGGCTGCAGACCTCGCCGGTCGTGGAGGGCACCCCCGCCGGGCCCGTCCTCATCGGCGCGAGCCGGGAACGGGTGGGGTTCGACCGCCGCATCTCGGCCGAAGCCGTCCAACGCCTGGCCGCCGCCGCGACCGGCCTCTTCCCGGTGCTGGCGCAGGTGCGGGTCCTCCGGGTCTACTGCGGCTTCCGCCCGTACCTGCCCGACCACCTGCCGGCCATCGGCCCCGACCCGTACGTACCCGGCCTCTTCCACGCCTGCGGCCACGAGGGTGCCGGGATCGGCCTCGCCCCGGCGACCGGACTGGCCATCGCCCGGCAACTGACCGGCGCGGCAACGGATTTCGACGTCGGCCCCTTCGACCCGGGCCGGTTGGCCGAACCCGCCGGTGTGTCTCCACGGAACGGCAACTGACCTTCCGGCATACGCGCATTCGCGTACCCGGGTTCCCGGGTTCCCGTACGAGAGAGGGGAAGAGCGGTACATGCGACACCGAGCCGAACCACCCGCCGAGGCCGGGCCCGTCCGCTTCGCCTTCGACGGCCGTGCCGTCGCCGCCCGCCAGGGACAGAGCATCGCGGGCGCCCTGTGGGACCACGGCATCGTGGCCTGGCGCACCACACGCGTCGGCGGACGGCCGCGAGGGGCGTTCTGCGGGATGGGCGTCTGCTTCGACTGCCTGGTCGTCGTCAATGGCGCACCCGGTCAACGCGCGTGCCTCGTAAGGGTGTCGGAGGGCGACACGGTCACCTCGCAGGAAGGGCACGGGCGTGACGGGCTCGGCAGCTGACGGCACGCGGGGGAGTGGCGGCCCCGCGCCGGGCGGATACGACCTCGCGGTCATCGGCGCCGGGCCCACAGGGCTGGCCGCCGCCGTCACCGCGGCCGACAGCGGCCTGAGCGTCGTCCTGATCGACGCCTCGGAACGCCCGGGCGGCCAGTACTTCCGCCATGCCGCCCCCGGACTCGCCCCGCGCGGGAACCCCGTCCACCACAAACGGGCCACCTTCGCCGCGCTGTCGGCCCGCCTGGCGGCACACGTGCGCGGAGGCAGGATCACCCGCCTCCCGCGACGACACGTCTGGACGGCCGAGGAGAGCGGCCCGGCGGCGGGCCCCGAACGCTGGACGCTCCGCCACGTCCCGGTCGACGGCGCACCGGCCGCCCCGACCCCCGCCGACGGCATACGGGTCACGAGAGCCCGCTGCCTCCTGCTGGCCACGGGCGCCTACGAACGCCAACTCCCCTTCCCCGGCTGGACCCTGCCCGGGGTGGTCGCCGCCGGAGGTGCCCAGGCGATCCTCAAGGACTCCGGCGCGCTCCCCGGCCGGCGCATCGTCGTGGCCGGCAGCGGACCGCTCCTGCTCGCGGTCGCCGTCTCCCTGGCGGAGGCGGGTGCCGACATCCCCGTGCTGGCCGAGGCCGCCTCGTACACCGGCTATGCCGGGCGCCTCGGTGTGCTCGCCCGCAACCCGGCGAAGGCGGTGGAGGGAGCCCGGCTCGCGGCGGATCTCCTGCGGTACCGGATCCGGCCGCGCACCCGCAGCGCGGTCGTCCGGGCGCACGGTACGGACCGGGTCGAGGCGGTCACCCTCGCCACCCTCGACCGGGACTGGCGGCCGGTGGCCGGGACCGAGGTGCGGATCGCCTGCGACGCGCTCGCCGTCGGCCACGGCCTCGTCCCCCAGCTCGAACTGGCCGTCGCTCTCGGCTGCACACTGCGCACCGCACCGGACGGGACACCCGCCGTCGAGGCCGACGACCAACAGCGCACCGACATAGCGGGGTTGTGGGCGGCAGGTGAATCGACCGGCATCGGAGGCGTCGAACTCGCCCTGCTGGAGGGCCGGTCGGCAGCCCTGAGCGTGGCCGCCGCCCTCCACGGCAGCGTGCGCGGCCGCGGACCGCGCGCGGCCACTGCCCGACAACGCCGCTTCGCCGACCTCATGGCCTCGGTCCACCGCCCCGGCGCGCACTGGCCGCAGTGGGTCACCCAGGACACCGAGATCTGCCGCTGCGAGGAGGTGACCGCCCATGAACTGCGGCAGGCACACGAGTTGGGGGCCCGGGACGCGCGGAGCGCCAAGCTGCTCACCCGGGCCGGGATGGGCTGGTGCCAGGGGCGCCTGTGCGAGACGGCCGTCACCTGCCTCGCGGCCGGCGGCGACGGCTCCGCCCCTCTCGCCCCCGCCCGCCGCCCGCTCTCCTGCCCGGTGTCGCTCCAGGACCTCGCGGAGTCCGCCCCGGCATCCGGCCCCGGCCCTGCCACCACCTCAGGCACCCCAGGCACATCAGGCTCCCCAGCCCTCTGACCTCCCAGTTCCCCACCCGCATGCCCACCGCCTCGGACCGAAGGAGTTCACCCATGCCCAGCACCCGCACCAACACCCGCACCGGCACCCGCACCCACCCCTGGCACGGCGTCATGGTCGCCACCACGCTGCCGTTCCGCGACGACCTCTCCGTCGACCTCGACGCCTTCGCCGACCACGTCCGCTCACTCATCGACGCCGGCTGCGACGGCGTCGTCCCGAACGGGTCCCTCGGCGAGTACCAGACACTCACCGACGACGAGCGCCGCCGGGTGGTCGAGACCGCCGTCGATGCGGCGGGCGACGGGGCCCGGGTGATGCCGGGCGTCTCCGCATACGGGAGTGCGGAGGCCCGGCGCTGGGCCGAGGAGGCGGCAGAGGCCGGGGCGGGCTCGGTGCTGCTGCTGCCGCCCAACGTCTACCGGGCCGACGAGGCCGCCGTACGCGCCCACTACGCCGAGGTGGCCCGCGCCGGGCTGCCCGTGGTGGCCTACAACAACCCGTACGACACCCGGGTCGACCTCACCCCGGCCCTGCTGGCGCAGCTCCACGAGGCGGGGGACGTCGTCGCCGTGAAGGAGTTCACGGGTGATGTGCGCCGGGCCTGGGAGATCGCCGAGCGCGCCCCCGGGCTCGACCTGCTGATCGGTGCCGATGACGTCCTGCTGGAACTGGCCGTGGCCGGGGCCGTCGGCTGGATCGCCGGATTCCCCAACGCGCTCCCCGGCTCCTGCACCGCCCTCTACCGCGCGGCGGTCGCCGGTGACCTGGACACCGCCGTACCCCTCTACCGGCGTCTGCACCCGCTGCTGCGCTGGGACTCCAGGACCGAGTTCGTCCAGGCGATCAAGGCGTCCCAGGACGTGGTGGCCGACGGAAGCGGCGGACCCTGTCGGCCTCCCCGTACCCCGCTCTCCCCCCAGGACGAGGCGACCGTAAGGGGTTTGACCGAGAAGCTGCTCGCCGAGGGCCTGGACTGAGTCGGCGAAGCCCACCCGTCCCCCTACGAAGGAGCAGAGCTGTGCGCAGCCGCCGCATCATCCACACCGTGGACTCCCACACCGAAGGCATGCCGACCCGCGTGGTCACCGGCGGCATCGGGACCGTACCCGGAGCGACCATGAGGGAGAGGCGCACCTACTTCCAGGAGCACCTCGACCACCTCCGGACCTGGCTGATGTACGAGCCGCGCGGCCACGCGGCGATGAGCGGGGCGATCCTCCAGCCGCCCACCCGGCCCGACGCGGACTGGGGCGTGCTGTTCATCGAGGTGTCGGGGCTGCTGCCGATGTGCGGGCACGGCACCATCGGCGTCGCCACCGTGCTCGTGGAGACCGGGATGGTGACCGTCACCGAGCCCGTGACCACGGTCCGGCTGGACACCCCCGCCGGGCTGGTGGTCGCCGAGGTCCGGGTCGAGGACGGGGCCGCCACCGCCGTGACCCTGCGCAACGTGCCCTCGTTCACCGTCGCCCTGGACCGCCGCGTCGAAGTCCCCGGGTACGGCACGGTCACCTACGACCTCGCCTACGGCGGCAACTTCTACGCGATCCTCCCCCTCGACCGCCTGGGTCTGCCCTTCGACCGCGCACGCAAGGACGACATCCTGCGAGCCGGGCTGGACATGATGGCCGCCGTCAACGCCACGGACCCGCCCGTCCACCCGGAGGACACGTCGATCACCGGCTGCCATCACGTCCAGCTCCTGGCCCCCGGCTCGACCGCCGTGCACTCCCGCCACGCCATGGCCATCCACCCGGGCTGGTTCGACCGGTCGCCCTGCGGCACCGGCACCTCCGCGCGCATGGCCCAGCTCCACACCCGGGGCGAACTGCCCCTGCACCGCGACTTCGTCAACGAGTCCTTCCTGGGTACGTCGTTCACCGGCCGGCTCGTGGAGGAATGCCGGGTGGCGGGGGAGCCGGCGGTCGTCCCGACGATCACCGGGCGCGCCTGGATCACCGGCACCTCGCAGTTCCACCACGACCCCAGCGACCCGTTCCCGGACGGCTTCCTGCTGTGAGGGAGGTCGGTCCCGACCCCCTCCGGAGGCGAACCCCCTTCGGGTAACGTGACATTGCACCGACGACTCCCCGTGGCGCCGACGGTTCCGTAGCGAAGAAGCCCGAAAGTGAAGAAGTCCGAAGTCCCGGAGGACGCCGTGGTCACCCTGCAGTCGCGCAAGCTCGTGTCCCCCACCGAGAACCTGCGCGACCAGGTGGCCCACGCGCTGCGTGCCGCGCTCATCGCGGGGGAGATCAAGCCCGGTGGCGTCTACTCGGCCCCCGCCCTCGCCGCCGAGTTCGGCGTCTCGCCCACACCGGTCCGGGAGGCGATGCTCGACCTCGCCCGTGAGGGGCTGGTCGAGGTGGTCCGGAACAAGGGCTTCCGGGTGACCGAGATGACCGAACAGGACCTGGACGAGTACACGGAGATCCGTACGCTCATCGAGGTGCCCACCGTCGGCAAGGTGGTCCGGACCGCGACCCGCGAGCAGCTCGAAGCCCTGCGCCCCGGCGCCGAGGCCATCGTGGCGGCGGCCCGGGGACACGACCTCATCGGCTACCTCGACGCCGACCGCCGCTTCCACCTCGACCTGCTCGCCCTCGGCGGGAACCGCCACCTCGTCGCGGTCGTCGGCGACCTCCGCAAGCGGTCCCGGCTCTACGGCCTCACCGAGCTCGACGAGGCCGGGGTGCTCGTGGACTCCGCCGAGGAGCACGTGACGCTGCTCGACCTGATGATCGCCCAGGACGGGGCGGCGGCGGAGGCCCTGATGCGCCACCACCTGGAACACGTACGGACCCTCTGGGCCAGCCGCCCGCAGCCGGAGAAGCGCAGCGCGCTCACCCTGCGCCGGGGTTGAGCCGCGCCATCGGTCAGCGGCAGAGCAGCGCCGCCTTCAGGTCCAGTTTGTGGTCGAGGCGGGCCAGGTCGCGGCCGGTGAGCAGCTCCACGCGCCCGATGCGGTAGTGCACCGTGTTGACGTGCAGATGCAGGGCCTCGGCCGTCCGCGCCCAGGAGCCGTTGTGCGCCAGGAAGGTGTCGGGGGTCTCCAGGAGCATCCGGTGCGAGGGGTTCGTGTCGTCGGCGAGCGGGCCGAGCGCGTGGACGCCGAAGGCCGTCCGTACGTCGGCGGGGATGCCCGCGAGGAGGGCGTCCAGAGTCGTGAGGTCCTCGACCGCGGTGAGCTGCGCGGTGCCGTCCGCGCTGCCCGCCCGAACCGCCGCCGTCAGCGCGTAACAGGCCTGTTCCAGCGCGCCGTTGAGCTCCTGCGGACCGGCGGCCGGGGTGCTGATCCCGCCGTACGGGAGGGTGGCGTCGTCGCAGGCGTCCAGCGTGGGCCAGAGGCCCTTGAGCGTGGCGACCACGGCACCCGGAGCACCAGCAGCCGGGGCACCAGCACCCGGGGCACCAGCACCCGGGGCACCGGAGTCCGTGGCGATGACCGCGGCCGCCCCGCCCGTCGCCAGGCGGGCCGTCGCGAACCGGCGGCCCGGCAAGTGGCGCAGAAGCTCGTCCAGGGCCTCGGCGCCCGCCTCCGCCGCCCCCTCCTCCGCTCCCATGGAGACCGCGATGACGGTGTACGGGCCGTGGTCCGGCAGACCGCAGGCGCGCAGGGCCGCCGGGAGCGGGGCCGAACCGGGACGAGGGGCGGCGGCGAGCTCCAGCAGCTCCGTGGCCGGTACGCGGGCGGCGGCCCGGCGGCGCAGCAGCCCCTGCCGGTACTGGGCGAACACCTCGGCTATCTCGTGCAGCATCCGTGGCGGAGCGTCCACCGGTCCGGGCAGGTGCAGGTACCACTGCCCGTACGGGGACGCGTCCGGGTCCACCCGCAGGGTGGTCGAGGCCGGGGCGGCCGCGAAGGGCGCGGCGGCCTTGAGGCGCCGGGCGGCCTGCCGTGCGGGCAGGGGCGGCGCTGCCGGGGTGCGGGCGATCGTGCGGCCGGTGGCGCTGAGCACGTAACAGGGCGGGGCCCCCAGGTGGGCTACCGCACGGGTGAGCAGCGTGTCCGGGTCCGCGCCGTCCGCGAGGAGCCGGCTGAGCTCGCCCCGCACGTTCTCCGGCAGGGCGTAGTGGTCGGCGGGCCGCCTGCTCAGGTCCCCCCACTGACGCAGGTACACGGTGTCGGTGATGGCCCGGAAGGAGGTGTGCACCGGCACCGAGAGCAGCGCGATCCCGTGGCGGCGGCACGCGTCGACCAGCACCTCGGGCACCGTCCCGTGCGTCTCCTCGCCCGCCAGCAGCGCGGCCGCACCGGCATCGCGCAGGGCCGCGACGAACCGGTCCGTCTTCGCCTCCTCGTCCGCCGCGCTCCACCACACCAGACCGCTGAGCACGATCTCGCCCCGCTGCAGGAACCGCCCCGGGTCCTCCAGATCGGTCGCGGTCACCCCGCTGATCTCCCGAGCGAGGAGCGGCGGGGAGCCCCAGAGCAGGGTGAGGTCCAGGGACTCCAGCCGGAGGAGGTCTTCGACGTGCATGGGCGGTCTCCTTGCGGGGCTGCCGGGCACCACACCCGGCATCTCACATTCACGAGGCCAATGCGAGTCACTGCATCGTAAATGCAAGGCCAGAGGAGGCAAACACCTCTTGGTTGATCCTCCAGTGTTACGTCTTGGGCCTGGTGTATTTCCGTACGGTGAACCAGTCGTGCGGACCCCTGTCGCGGGGCTTCACTGACGGGCATGGACCTCAACACGGTGCTCGATGTACGGGACGCCCGCAGCCGCGTTCCCTGGCGGCAGGGCGACGCCTGGCTCGGCGGGGGCACCTACCTCTTCTCCGAACCGCAGCCGCACCTGCGCCGGCTGGTGGACCTGAGCCGGATGGGCTGGAAGCCGGTGTGCGAGCTGCCGGACGGTTCGCTGGAGCTGGCGGCGACCTGCACGATCGCGCAGCTGTCACGGTTCGGGAAGACCTGGCGGGCGCCGGCCGCCCCGCTCGTCGAGCAGTGCTGCCGGGCCTTCCTCGCCTCGTTCAAGATCTGGAACATGGCGACCGTCGGCGGCAACCTCTGCAACGCCCTGCCCGCCGGACCGATGATCTCGCTCACGGCGGCGCTGGACGGCACCTGCCTGCTCCGCGCCCAGGACGGCTCGCTGCGCCGCGTGAAGGTCGCGGACTTCGTCACCGGCGCGGGCCGCAAGGACCTGGCCGAGGGCGAGCTCCTGCGCTCGGTCACCCTGCCCGCCCGCGCCCTCGCCTCCCGTACGGCGTTCCGCCAGGCGTCCCTGTACGGGCTCGGGCGCTCGGGGGCCCTGGTCATCGGGGTCCTGGACCCGGTCGACGGCTCGCTGGCCGTGACGGTGAGCGCGGCGACGGTCCGGCCGTTCCGCTTCTGGTTCCCGCTGCCGCCGGACCGGGACACGCTGCACGCCACGATCGACGCCACGATCGGCGCCGACGACTGGTTCGACGACATCCACGGACTGCCCGCGTGGCGGCGGCACATGGCGCTGCGCTTCGCGGAGGAGATCCGCCGGGAACTCACCACGCGGACAGAGCCGAACGCAGGGGAGACGGCATGAGCTACGGGATCCACATCAACGGCCGCCCCTTCGAGGACGAGCCCCGCGCCGGCCAGTGCCTGCGCACCTACCTCCGCGAGCGCGGCTGGTTCGGCGTGAAAAAGGGCTGCGACGCCGGTGACTGCGGGGCGTGCACCGTCCACGTGGACGGGGAGCCGGTGCACAGCTGCCTCTACCCGGCCGTCCGGGCCGAGGGGCGAGCCGTCACCACGGTGGAGGGTCTGGCGGACGAGGGCGGTGAACTCCACCCCGTACAGCAGAAGTTCCTGGACGCGCAGGGCTTCCAGTGCGGCTTCTGCACCGCCGGGTACCTCATGACGACGGCCGCCCTCGACGAGGAGCAACTGACCGACCTGCCACGGGCGTTCAAGGGCAACATCTGCCGCTGCACCGGCTACCGGGCCATCGAGGACGCGGTGCGCGGCGTACGGCACACCGAGGAGCCGGACGCCGGGCGGGCTGTGGGCCGCAACCTGGGCGCCCCGGCCGGGCCGCAGGTGGTGACCGGCACCGCGCGCTACACCTTCGACCTCGACGTCCCCGGCCTCCTCCACATGAAGCTCCTGCGCTCCCCGCACCCGCACGCCCGCATCCTCGCCATCGACACCGCCGCCGCCCTGCGCGTCCCCGGCGTCCACCTGGTCCTCACCCACCACGACGCCCCGGAACGGCTCTACTCCACCGCCCGCCACGAGCACCCCACCGAGGACCCCGACGACACCCGGCTGCTGGACGACACCGTCCGCTACATCGGCCAGCGCGTCGCGGCCGTGGTCGCCGACAGTGAGGCGGCGGCCGAGGAGGGGTGCCGCCGCATCGAGGTGACGTACGAGCAACTCCCGTACGTCACCGACCCGGAGGAGGCGATGGCCCCCGGCGCCCCGGTCGTCCACGACAAGGGCCCCGAGTCCCGCATCGCCCGCCCCGAGAACAACGTCGTCGGGGAGGTCCACGGCGAGATCGGCTCGGTGGAGCGGGGATTCGCCGAGGCCGACGTCGTGTACGAGGAGACCTTCCGCACCCAGCGCGTCCAGCACGCCAGCCTGGAGACGCACGGTGCGGTCGCCTGGTACGAGATGGGGGAGGACGGCGAGGAACGGCTCACCGTGCGCTCCAGCACCCAGACCCCCTTCCTCACCCGGCGCGCCCTGTGCGCCCTGTTCGACCTGGAGCTGAAGCAGGTACGGGTGCTGGCGGGCCGGGTCGGCGGCGGCTTCGGCGGAAAGCAGGAGATGATCGTCGAGGACATCGTGGCGCTCGCCGTGATGCGGCTGCGCCGCCCGGTCAAGCTGGAGTACACCCGCGCCGAGCAGTTCTACGGGGCGACCACCCGCCACCCCTTCACCATCGGGGTCCGGGCGGGCGCACGGGCGGACGGCACACTCACCGCGCTCCAGGTCCGGGTGGTGTCGAACACCGGGGCGTACGGCAACCACGGCCCGGCCGTGATGTTCCACAGCGTCGGCGAGTCGATGGCCGTCTACCGCGCCCCGCACAAGAAGGTGAACGCCTACTCCGTCTACACCAACTCCGTTCCGGCGGGCGCCTTCCGGGGGTACGGCCTGGGCCAGGTCGTCTTCGCGGTCGAGTCGGTGATGGACGAACTGGCCCGGCGCACCGGCCTCGACCCGCTGGTCTTCCGGGAGTTGAACATCATCGGCCCCGGCGAGCACATGATCAGCCCCGGCGGTGAGGAGGAGGACCTGGAGATCGCCAGTTACGGTCTCGACCAGTGCCTCCAGGTCGTACGGGACGCGATCCGGGAGTACGGGGACGGGCCCGGCGACGACGTCCCGGAAGGGTGGCTCGTCGGCCAGGGCGCCGGGATGTCGATGATCGCCACCGGGCCGCCCGGCGGCCACTTCGCGGACGCCACGGTGAAGCTGCTCCAGGACGGCACGTACGACATCGCCGTCGGCACCGCCGAGTTCGGCAACGGCACCACGACCGTCCACAAACAGATCACCGCCGGTGCGCTCTCCACCACCGTCGACCGGATCGCGATCCGCCAGTCGGACACCGATGTGGTCCGGCACGACACGGGCGCCTTCGGCTCGGCCGGGACGGTGGTGGCGGGCAAGGCGGTGATGAAGGCCGCCGACGCCCTCGCCGTACAGCTCCTGGAGTTCGCGGCGCAGTATCTGGGAGCTTCGGCGCCGGGGGAGTGCCGGCTCACCGCGGACGCGGTGGAGTGCGCCGGGCGTGCGGTCAGCCTGAAGGAGCTGTTCCAGGCCGCCCGCGCAGCCGGGCGCGAGCTTCTCGCGGACGGGCACTGGGGCGGCTCGCCACGCTCGGTGGCGTTCAACGCCCAGTGGTTCCGGCTGGCGGTGGATCCGGGCACGGGCGAGATCCGCATCCTGCGCAGCGTGCACGCCGCCGACGCGGGCAAGGTGATGAACCCGATGCAGTGCCGGGGCCAGGTCGAGGGCGGGGTGGCGCAGGCGCTCGGGGCGACCCTCTTCGAGAACGTACGGCTCGACGGGCGCGGCGAGGTGACCACGGCCGCGTTCCGCCGCTACCGGCTGCCGCAGTACGCCGATGTGCCGCGCACCGAGGTGCACTTCATGGAGACCTCGGACGCGATCGGCCCGCTGGGCGCGAAGTCGATGAGCGAGAGCCCGTTCAACCCGGTCGCCCCGGCCTTCGCCAACGCGCTGCGCGACGCCACGGGGATCAGGTTCACCGAACTGCCGCTGACCCGCGACCGGGTGTGGCTGGCGCTCGACGCGGCGGGAAGGGGCTGACGACCGTATCCGAAGGGCCGGGCGGCGACGGGTCGACCGGGACACGCGCCCCCGGGAGGTCCGGCGTCGCGCAGCGGGGCGGCAGGTCGGGGGTGAGCAGTGACCGTGCCTGGACCATGGATCCCACCTGCCTCGCTACGGGAGTCCGGACGGGCTCCCACCAGTGATTCGGAGCCGCACGGCAGGGGGATTGGCCGGGCCCGGCACTCGTCGGCCGGGCCGGCGCACCGGCCTCGGCTCAGTGCACGTCGAGGATCTTGCCCATCAGCCGGGTCAGGGTCCGGCGCTCTGCCGCCGTGAGGGCGACGAAGGCCCGGTCCAGCAGGTGCGGCACCCCGCTCTCGGCCTCCTCCAGCACCGGCCCGGCCTCCGGCGTCAGCGTCACCGCGTAGGCCCGGCGGTCCCGGGGATGGCGCTCACGGCGTACGAGACCGGAGTCCTCCAGCCCGTCGATGCACCCCACCATCACGCTCCGGTCGATCCGCAGCTGCTCGCTGAGCTCCTGCTGGGAACAGGGGCCCACATCGCTCAGCATCTTCAGCACGAGGTGCTGAGCCATGGTGAGCTGCCGCCCGGCCAGCTCCTCGTCGAGCGTGCGGGTCACCACCGTCGTGGCCCGGCACAGGGCGATGTCGGGCCGTTCCTGCGCCAGCCGGGAGAAGTACCGGTCGCGCCCGCCGGCCTCCGGCTCCCGGCTGGGCGAGGTGAGGCGGGAAGGCTGTGGGGCGGCCATGACTGCTCCTCCTGGGTTCAGGCCCACCACCCTAGCGCCGCATCGACGCGGCTGACCGGCGCCGACGGGCGATGCCGGGGCCGGAGGCGGATAACTATGCCGCAAGATTGTCTGTGCACAGATTATTTACGCTGATACGTTTGGGGTCCGCGTCGGCCCCGCGCCGCCGCGGATCCGCACCCTGCCGCCCGGCCCCGGAAGGTGACCGCCCATGTCGACCGACGCCACCCCCGCCCCGCCGCGTCCGCCCGTGAAGCGGCTGACCCCGGACGACCCCCGGCTCTCCTTCGACGGCATCACCGGCTGGAGCCCTGAGGGCGACTGTGCCGGCGCCGGCGGTGGTCTGCTCCCGCTGCGGATGCCCCTGGACCGGCTCGACACCACCCTGTCGGCCAACCTCGCGCGGCTGGCCCGCACCACCGCCGGGGTCCGCTTCGCGGTCCGGACCGACGCGGCCTCCATCGAGCTCGAGGTGGAGAACAGCCCCGGCGGCTCACCGCTGGACGTCCGGGTCGACGGCCTCCTCGCCCACCGCTGGACGGGCGGACCCGGCCGCCACCGGATCGCCTTCGCCCTGCCCGGCGGAGGTGCCCGCCCGGCTGAGGTGGAGGTCTGGCTGCCGCATCTGAGCGCCACCCGGATCGCGGCGGTCTCCCTGAGCGGCCACCGCTCGCCGCCGGTCGCCGTGGACCGGCCGGGCGCCCGGTGGGTGGTGTACGGCAGCTCGATCGTCCACTGCATGTACGCGGCGGGCCCCTCGGAGACCTGGCCCGCCCTCGTGGCGGCGGAGCGCGGGTGGCGGCTGCGCAACCTGGGGCTCGCGGGGGAGGCCTACCTCGATCCGCTCCTCGCGCGGACGATCCGGGACGCGCCGGCGGACCTGATCACCCTGGAGCTGGGCATCAACGCCTACATCAGGGGCGGGTTCACCGCGCGGACCTGGGGGCCCGCCGTCTGCGGCTTCGTGGAGACCGTCCGCGACGGCCACCCGGACACCCCGGTCGTGGTGCTCACCTCGCTCGCCGCGCCCGGCCGCGAACAGGCCGTCAACAGCGCCGGGATGACACTGGTGGAGACCCGGACCGCCACCGCACGAGCTGTGCGCGTTCTCCAGCGCCTGGGGGACCGGGCCCTGCACCTGGTGGACGGGCTCACCCTCGTCCCCGTCGCGGACGCCGCCCAGGTCTACGCCGACGGCCTCCACCCCACGCCCGAGGGCGAGTACGTCCTCGCCGACCGGATCGGTGCGGCGCTCGGGAGGATCCCGCTGCCGCGAGGGTAGAGCCGCCCGCCCCGCCCTTACCTCTTGCCAGGGGCGCCCCGACCGCCTACCAGGTGTCCCAGTGCGCGATCTCGTCCACCTCCGTCCGGGGCCCGGCCCGGAAGTCCGTGCCGATCGTGTGCGCCACCGGGATCAACGCGGTCTGGAGCACGGTCTCGTACGGGATGGAGAGCAGCTCGGCCGCCTCCCGCTCATAGTGCAGGTGCGGGGTCGTCCAGGCGGTGCCGAGCCCCCGGGAGCGGGCGGCCAGCATGAACTGCCAGACGGCCGGGAGGATCGAGCCCCAGGTGTTCGCCTGTCCGACGTGCGAGGCGTTCTCGTGCCGGCCCTGGACCCGGATGCACGGCACCAGCAGGACCGGGACCTCGTGCAGATGGTCGAACAGGTACTGCGCGCTCTCCGCGATCCGCCGCCCCCGCACCGGATCGCCCCGGTCGACCCCGTCCCGTACGACCTGCTGACGCGGGCGCGCGAGCCCCAGCCGGTACAGGTCCGCCAGGGCCGCGCGCTTGGCGGGATCCGTCACCAGGACGAAGTCCCAGCGCTGCCGGTTGCGTCCGGTGGGGGCCTGGGCGGCGAGCCGCAGGCACTCCTCGATCAGGGCGCGTTCCACCGGGCGGTCCAGGTCCAGGCGTCTGCGTACCGCCCGGGTGGTGGTCAGGACTTCGTCGGCGGTCAGGTCGAGCGGGGGCATGAGGCTCCGTCCGTACGGCGGTCGGCAAGGCCGGCGGTCCGCCCGACGGTACGGAGAAATAGTCTGTGGGTCAATCATCTTGTGGGAGATTGAATGGTTGGTGATTGTAGGGAGCATCGCTTTACTGGAGCGGGTGTCGCAGGTTCGAATCCTGTCAGGGGCACATCGCATTTCCGCACTGAACTGGGGGTTTTCCCCAGGGATACGCTCTATGCCGACCAGTGCGCCCTGGATGACGCCCGCTCCGTGGCAAGGACCCTGGCCTGGCGTATCCAGCGTCTCAGCGTACGTCCGGCGCCCGGTGCTCAAGCTCGTGCAGCAACGGCCCGTAGCTCAGCACAGCGCTCGGCCCCCTCGCCTTGCGTTGTAGCCGCCGTCCCGGCTTCGCATTTGCCGCGGGCGCTCCGGCGTTGACAGCGCGAGACTCTCCCGGATGACGCAGTCGGCGGCGCGCAGAGCCGTCGACAGCGCCCCTTGCATATGGTCCGGGAGGGCTGCTGCCTCGAGGGCACAAGCTCGCACCAGAGCACGGCAGTCCTGCTCATGCCGGTCCGTGGCGAGCTCGATGAACAGACGGTTCGCCAAGCTCTCACGGGCCGCGTAGCCGTCCTCGGCCTCTGTCGCCCTCCGGTGCAAGTCCTCGACGATGCGGCGCGCTGCGGGGAGATCGGCGGGTCCGACTGCGTCGAGGACGGTCAGGCCGAGCCTGATGTCGAAGACAGTCATCCCTGGTTCGGCCTGCCGGTCAAGGTAGGTGGTGGCAAGGTCCGCCAGCTGAGCGTCGGCCAGCTGTCCCGCGGCGCGGCGCGACAGGACGGTCAAGCATGCCGTGACGGTCTGCTCCCACGTCTCGCCGGGCATCGTGTCGGCGAGGAGTGCCGAGGCGTGTGCCGTATCTCCCTCGGCGAGCGAGGCGAGTACCGCTACTTGGCGTCCATCGAGCATTCGCTTGCCCACGCCTCGGTGGGCCTCGATGTGTGCCAGGGCTTCGGTCCAGCGTCCCTCGGTGGTGAGGGTGCGCGTGCCGTCGGCCAGGAGCACGCGCCATAGCCACGCAACGACTTCGCGGCGGTCCTTGTCCGCCGCGGTGAGGTCAGCCGGAACTGCGACACCTTCGAACCGGGCAGGCCTGCCCGCCTCGACAGCCGCGTACAAGTCAAGCAGCCGCTGACGGCCCACGTCGGCGTATCCGCCACGGATCTGGAGGCGGGCGAGATTGACGACAGGCTCCAGGCAGCGAATCGCGCTCATGGCGGACAGGGGGCAGGCATGGAGATAGGCGGCGGCGTGCTCATGGCACATCTCGCGCGCCAGGTCGGGAAGGCCGAGATCGGAGGCAATGAGCGCGGCCTGGTTGTAGACGGAGGACGCCACCCCCTGATCGGTCTCCGTCACCGCAGTGTCGGCCAGGTCGACGAGCGCGCGCACGCGCTTCGACAGGGGAAGGCAGGCGGGCCGGAATCGGGCGACGAGTGGAAAGCGCTGAACTGTGGATCCTTGCGGGTCCATGGACTCCCCCGGAGTGCGTGAGGACGGGCAGGACGACGGTGGCCGCCGGATGCCTACCGGCGGCCACCGTCCACTACGCGTGAGGTGTCACCGCCAGTCGACGACGATGCGGTTCAGCGGGGTGTCGAGCGCGAAGAGGCCGGCGCGCTGCTCGATCGCGGGGGCGTCGAGGGGCTGGAGCTCAAACGCGGCCTCGCGGTCTCGGTACTCCAGGTCCCATGTGCGGATGGCTGCGGCGACCTTCGCTGCCAGTTCATCGCTGCCGGGGCCGTGGCCGATGACCCCGAACTCCCACAGCTTGCCGCCCTCGGGGGTCTTCTTCTCCGACAGGCGCCGGGCGAGGTAGGTGACAGCCCCCTCGTCGACGGCTGCCGTCGAGGAGGGGTAGGGGTCCTCGGTGAGCAGAGTGCCCTTGGCGGCTTGCGGGAACAGCATCCGGATCAGGCCGGAGGGAAGGGAGCAGGTGAGGAACAGTTCCATCCACTCCGGCGACTCCATGGCGCGGACCGTCATGCCCGTCCACTCCTCGGTACGCGGCTGGTGCAGGACGCCGACGAGGGTCTCGGCGTCGATCTTCTGCCCGGCGGGGGCCTGCAGCCGTACGGTTCCGTCCGTGCTGAGCGGGATGACCCGGCGGTCGTCGTCGGCGATGCCCCGCCTGAGCGGCATGAAGGTGTTCATCTCGCTACCGAGGGACATCCACCGGCCATCGCGCCGCTCGTAGGCGATGGACCGGGACACCGTGCCCTTGAGGCGCTGCGGAACGAGGAGCCGACCACCGGGAGCGAGCTGCTGCAACCAGGCGTGTGGCACGCCGTGCGCGCCCACGGTGGCAACGATTCGGTCATACGGCGCACCTTCCGCGTAGCCGAGGGCCCCGTCTCGCGCCACCGCCTCAACATTGGTGGTTCCGGCGGCGGACAGATGCGCGCGGGCGCCCTCCACGAGGTCGTCGTCGACATCGAGCGTGGTGACGTGACCGCTCTCACCGACCAGATGGGCGAGCAGACCGGCGTTGTAACCGGTGCCTGCGCCCAGTTCGAGGATGCGCTCGCCCTCCCGGGCGTCGAGCTGGTCCAGCATGAGGGCGACCACGCCCGGCTGGGAGGCGCAAGAGATCGAGCTGCCGTCGGTGTCGTACTTGATGTGCACCGGCGCGTTGGCGTATGCGTCTTCGAGCGGCACATCGGGCACGAACACGTGACGGGGCACGGTCCGCAACGCGGTCTCCACGGCGGGAGTGCGGACGCTTCCGTCAGCGCGGAGCTGGTCCACCAGGGCGTTACGGAGGCGCTCGGCATCGGACGTCGGGGTGGTGATCGTGTCGGTGTTCACCCCTTTCACGCTATCGACGTTGGTCGTTGACTCGGTCGGCGGCGCAGTGTGGTCACTCGTTCCCATGACTGCCTCTCGTGCAATGTTGGACAGAGCGCTCTGGTCGTCCCTGAGGAGACCGGCGCGGTTGGCGTGGAAGATGATGTGGTGGGCAATGATGGCTCGCAGTCCGCGTGTGAGAGCGCCCCGTTGCGCGAGGCGGGCGAGTGTGGCCCCCGTCCGCTCGAAAGCGGTCACCCACGCCCCGTGCCCGTGGAGCGGACCGTCCCGGAGGGACAGGGCGTGAGCATCAGCGCTCATGAGCTTCCGCACGAACGGAGTCAGTTCGGCGACTCGTGCGGGTGACAGAGCACTGGTGACCGGCCGGAGGGCGGCGACCTTCGCCCATACGTCCGCCTGCTCGAACCAGTCGAGTCCGGCGCCGCGCATCATGACGCTCGCCAGCAGGACCGCAGTCTCCTTGCGCCCCAGGTGCTCCGGGCCCGGCTGGTAGGTGAGCAGGTGGCGGGAGTCGCTGTGGAACAGTCCGTGGGCGGCCTTCATGGCGTCCGGGCCGCCGAACGCCGCACACTCGGGCTCGTAGACACAGGGCAGCCACGACACGACCGCCCCCTCGCCCACGAGATCGCTGAGCAGTGACTCAATGATCGGGGAGGGCTCGTCGGCAAGGTACCGCAGCGGCCAGGGCTGTTTGTTCATGAACCACCAGGCGGTGAGCTGCCCTGCGGTCTCGGCTGTGATCAGGGCGGGCCCGACGCGTTCGTCGATGGCGTGCCGGGCGCTGTCGCGGTCGATGAAGGTGATGTTGTGCTGGTGCCAGCGGTCGGGGGGCATGAAAGTCCTTCGGTCGGTGCATCAGGCGATGAGCAGGCAGGAATCCCAGTCGGACTGGGGTGGTGTGGCGGCATCGGCAGCGAGAAGAGCCAGGGCGGTTCCGGCAGCTCCGTCGAGCAGGCCAGGCCCCGCTCCGGTGCCGGTGACGCCTGCCGTGGCCTCGCGTTCGAGGTCGTTGTCCACCGAGCAGATCGCGGTCAGAAGCCCCGGGATCGCGGCTCGGAGTCGGCCGACGGTTGAGGGATGGGCGTCTGCGGCCGTGCGGACGGCAATGTGGGTGAGGCCGGCGAAACCGTGGCAAAGGCCGTTGTCCGTCGTGGCTCCGAGCTGGTCCGGGTCGCAGAGGGCGGCGGCGAGCGCGTTCTCCGCCGTGATCTGGCGTTCGGTGTCTCCGATGGCGAGCGCGGCAAGTTGCTGAGCGCGGGCGAGGCCGGCGGTGCCGTAACACCATGACGGCCGCCGGAGCTTGGACGCGGCGCGGCGACCGGTGCGTAGCTCGCCCCGAGTGACCCAATACGGCCAGGCCGGTCCTCGGCCCGTCTCCTCCTGCCAGCGGTCGAGCCAGGCCAGGATGGCGCGCAGTGCTCTGAGGTGCCCGTCCGTAACGGTGCTCTTCCGGGCGGCGAGGGCTAGAAGCGCGAGCACTCCGGCGATGCCGTGGGCCATGCCGGTGTTGGCATGCCCACCGGGGAATCGTTCGTCCGGGCTGCCCGAGGGCCCGGTTGCCGTCCACCAACCTGGAAGGTCCTCGCCGGATTGCCTGATCGGTTCGGTGAGGCGTACGCAGTAGTCGAGGACAGCGCGCATCATAGGGCTGCCGGAGTCCCGGCGAAGAAGGTAGGCACCGTACCCGGTCAGGCCCCGGATGGTGTCGAACTCAGCCAGCTGCGGCAGACATCCGGCGTCGATGCGGCGCTGCGCTGCGTCGAGGCGGCGTCTGACATCGATCTTGATCTGCCGGTCCATCGCGTCCAAGGCGCGCTGGTAGGAGCCAGGAAGACTGTCGGCGGCGCAGGCAAGGGCGTGGGCGAAGGCGGGCACCCCGTAGAAGGGGTGGCTGTCGGGTCCGCTCGTGAGGGATCCGTGAGACGCGGCAGCGAGCCAGCCGTGCGCATGCTGCCACGGTCCGAGGCCGTTAGCGGCCCGCTCGATGTGGAGAAGCGCGATTCCGGGCGGGCCATAGGCGAGATGTTGCCGATGTGTCTGAAGGACGGAAGGCACCGTGCCGGGGTCGGCGAGCTGCGCAGCAATGGCATCGACCAGGCCGAGCGTTGGGAGCACGGTCACGTCGGCCTCCTGGTGGTGCGGGCAGTCCACGCCAGAGCAGCAGCGCGCGCCAAGTAGAGGCACACCTCTTCCTCGGGGAAGTTCACCGCGACGTGCCGCACGAAGTGGACGTGGAGGAGGGAGGTCAGGACATCATCGACGGCGATGCCCTGGGTGTCCGGGCCGGGAAGGTGCAACCGGTACGCGGCGAGTGCCGCATCGCGCTCTGCCCAACCCGACACGATGGCGTCTCCGCCCTGGACAGCGCGCAGGGCGGCCCAATCGTCGGCTGGGTTCGCGAGCCGTACGGCCTCGCTGAATTGCGGGCGGGGAACGGACGCAGGCGCCTTCGGCGAGACGTGGTCGGCCAGCCAGCGCATCGCGGCCTCGGTGCTGCCGAGGAACGCAGAGGCGATGGCGACGGTGTGGGCCGCCACCAGCGTGCGTTGCGCCGGTCTCTGGGGCTCTGTGAGCTGGGCCAGAACGCTGCGCGAGTCCGCCCGGAACACTTCCTCGGCCACCTCCCAGGCGGCGCCGGAACCCCAACGACCCATTTCTCGATAAGAGGTGGGGTAGCGCAGGTCTGCCAGCAGGCCGGCGTTGCGCAGGTCGTCGGCCCACGCGCTCACGGTGCGCGCCGTCTGAGCGAAAGTTCTGCGGTCAGGGAGGGCGATGCGGACGCGGAGGTGCTGGTCCGGGTCACGGAAGCGGATGAACCACCACGGCGGGTTGCCCAGTCGTTCGAGGAGGCCGGGGAGGTGCTGGGAAAGCAAGGTGTCCTGGCGGCGGGGGTCTCCGTACAAGGCGGCGAGCAGCACTGACGAAGCGGCGGGAGTCTGCAGCTGAGCCGCCGAGAGGGCGCGAGCCTGAGTGGGGACGGGCAGGGGCGGCCAGGACGGCGATCGGGTCGCTCTGAGCGGCACCACGATCTCGTGGGCTCGCCCGCCGCACCAGCCGTACGTTTCTGGTTCCGGGGCCTCGATGAGCACGGCCCGGTGAGTGCGGTCGAGGTGTCGGAGCAGGAGCGTCCGGTGGCCGGCTTCGTCGAGGTCGAGGAAGAGACGCCGGTCGTCCTCTGCGAGGAGCACGCGGCGAGGCAATCCCCGCTGCGCCCGCCATTCGGAGAGCGCGGTGTCCCACTCAGTACGCGGGCGAGCACGACCGGGTAATTCGGACGCCTCCAGACGCCAGCGCGCCGGGGTCAGCACCGTACGCCCGTACCGCAGGCGCGGCAAGAACGGCATCGCTGCTGCGACGCCCCAGTCGAAGGCGGTGACCTGCGCGCACTGGGCGCGGGACAGCTCGGTGAGGAACCGCGCCAACGGCGGAGTATGCGTGTGCAGGTTCAGCGCGTTCATGCCGACGGCCTCGACGCGGTGCCCCCGTTCCGGAGCGGCCAGGTACATGCGGCGGCCGTCGCACCCCACGGCCAGGTCCTTCGGGGTGAGAACGGTGTCTTTCGGTGCGCAGTGCTCTTGGAGGCTGATCAGGGTAGACAGGACCTGCGGGGCGCGGGTGACATGAGCGCTCTCCGGGAGCAGCGGCGGGAAGGAGAGCTGGGCGGACACGGTGTCGCTGTCCGCGGCCGGAAGATCGGCCAGCTCCGTGGTCAGGGCCTGACGCTCGGAGGGCGCCAGTACGCCGAGGAACCGGCCTGTCGAAACTCCGGCCCCGCGCGACACGCTCACGACCTCCAGCCGGAATCGTCCGCGCTGCAAGTCCTCCAGACTGGCGGCGTGCACGCGCACCCCCACCTCCAGATGCGGCGGCAGTCGTGGCTCGTCGGAGCCCACGTCCAAGAGTTCGACCTGTTCGTCGGTGAGCACGACCTCGTCACGGCCATCGAGCGCGGCACCCTGCGCCAGGCGTACGAGGGCGTCATCCCGAGCGGAGACACCGGGCCGACGCGAACCGGCAGGACTGCCCGGGTAGCCGTCTGGGTAGCCGGTGCCGCTGTCCGCGACGACCTCCGCGAGCGGGACCATCGTGCCGATGCCGTAGCGCTCGTAGAAGCGCTGGTGGTAGGCGTTCCACGCGGCTGTCCCGTACGGGCGGGTGCTCACCCGGGTCAGGATGAAGGCGGCGCGCTCGATTTCCCGGGCCACTTCCTCGGGTAGGACGAACTGCGCATCCAACCGCAGGTCAAGCGCGACAGGGTGCCGACGCAGGCCGGGCACGAGGGCCCGCATGCGCGCTGCGGTGCTGTTCCGGCCGCCGCGCGTGGCGCACTCCTCCAAACCCGTCCGGACCGCGTGCAGCTCACGTGTTGCCTCCGCGACGGGCGCAAGGTTGTCGACGTCGATCGCGTCGAGTTGGTCGAGCAGATACCCGAGGGCGTCGGTCTCGGTACTTGGAGCGTGCAGGCTGGTGATCAGCACTCGCCGCCGGACCAGCTCCGCCAGTAGACGGCGCACCTTCTCCGTCCCGGCCTCGGGGAACTCCGCCCGGAGATTTTCCGTGAGAGCTCCGCAGCGAATCGGCGTCCGGGCCTCGGCGAGGACCGCTCGCACCGGTTCTGTCAGCGCCAGGGATGCCTCGACCGCGCGCATCCGGTCATCCTTGGCATCGGGTTGGAACGGCACGATGAGCCGGTCTCCCCGGCTCATCACGGTGTTGTTGACGACGACGGGCAGCTGGTCGAGGAGTTCCGGGCAGGACTCGAGCCGTTCGACCACAGCAGTGAGCCACTCGGACCCCGCACGACCGACGGCTACGTGCTCCTCGCCCCAGTCCGCACGCACCCCAGGGCCGAACGCCGCAGTGGTCACGCCGGCGAACAGACCGAAGGGTGTCGCCCGGTGCTGGGCCCGCGACAGGTAACGGGCCACCGACAGCGCCGCGCGCCGTACGTCTCGATGGGGAGGATTCTCGGCAGTACACACGGCCCGCACCTGCATGGCCAAGGCTGGGCTGGAGTGCTCCACGGCGTCGGCGATGTCCTGGTCCGCCCAGACACCGCGAAGCCACGTCACGCAGGCGGAGGAGCCCTCGGGCGAGTGGTCATCCGGGTCAGGGCACGCAGGAACCGACAGAAACCGTCGAGCCACGGCACGTACGAGAGCGGTGGAACCGGCGCGGAACTCTGTGGGCTGAGCAACCACCGATGACCTCCAAGCGCGAGGGGATGGGCGGCTGGTGCCGCCGCGCGAAGACGCGACGGCACCAGACCGAAGGGAACCTGGGGTTGGGGCCAGGCGTCAGGCGACGTTGGTGGTGCAGGCGCCGCAGGTGGAACCGCAGTTGTCGTCGGTCAGGTTGACCAGACCTGCCGAGTCAGCGATCTCCACGAGCGAGACGTCCAGGTCGAAGCCGTCCGATGTGCCCGGAATCCGGGGGCGTACTTCGGTACGGCTAGCCACTACGGTGCTGCGCGTCATGCTGCACTCCTTTTCATCGTTGGTTGTTGGTGAGCTGGGCTGGAATGCCCACCAGGAGCCGCCAGAGAGGCGATGCCGGACGGCCGGCCCTCGGACCAACTCCTGGCCACCCGGCACGAGGGGACGTGGCCCGCGCAGGAGGTTCTGGCCGGACCGCCCGCTCACGCCGGGAAGTTGTGTGAATGAGGGCTGATCAAGCAGAGGTCGATCAACGCTCCATGAGGTGGGTGAGGGCCTGAACCTTGAGACGATCAAGGCACGGCGCACATGCATAGAAGGGGGCGTGCTGCCCGTCCCACTGCACGGGGCCGAGCCAGATCACCCGCACTCCGGTGCGTTCGCAACCGAGCCAGCAGTCACCGGTGATCCATGACGAATCCATCGAGGAACGGCCCTTCCCCCAGAACGTCGATACGGTCGGTCCGGCGGCCTGATATCTGGCGGCGCCGGCCCAGAACTGAATCGGCGGGCGGACGATAGCCAGAAGAAGCGAGGGCACCGCAGCCGCGGTCTCACTCGGCGCCCTCAGTACCGAGTTCGGCCCAGACCTCTTTGCCCCGCAGGCGTCCGCCCGAGCTCTGAAGATCACAGCCCCAGCGGTCGGCCACGGCACTGATGAGGAGCAGTCCGCGCCCCGACTCGTCCTCCTCGCCCGCATGGCTCAGCACCGGCAGACGCGAAGGCTCCTCGTCCACGATCCCGACGCGTACCCGTGTCGCGCTCGGCCGCCCGACAACGAGGCGGATCTGGGGGCACGGGGTGTGCCTGGAGGCATTCGCGATCAACTCCGTGATGATCAGCTCGGCACGGTCGGCGAGGTCGTTGAGGTGCCACATCCCGAGAACCCCCCGGACGAGCTTGCGTCCGGTCTCGGCCGTGGACGGCTCGCACGGGAAGATCTCGCTGTACGTGGGGTGGCTGGCGAGGACCGCCTCAACTGGCTTCTTCAGAATCGGCATGGGATGGAGCCTTCGTGTCGTCTCGGTGCCCGCTCCACCCTTTGTGACTTTCCAGGGGCAGACCGAGCCGTCAACAGCCGCTCGCGGGGAGCGACCGACACCCAGATAACTCCGCTGCGTGGCAGCCTGGTTAGGGCGTTCAGCTGCTCGCCCGACGGCCTCACCTAGGGCGTTTTGACCTGCCCTTTACCTGGTGGCTGGAGAGCGCGCGGGCTACCGTGCCCGCATGGACGCGATCCGCAACACCGTCCTTGAGGCGTGGATGACCGAGCACGGATACAGCTCCAACAGCCTGGCCGACGCCGTGAACAGGGCCGTTGAACAACTGACGGGACGCGTAGGCGGGCTCGACGGGTCATCGGTCCGGGCGTGGAAAGCGGGCCGAGTTGCCTGGCCAAAATCAGCAACCCGTACCGCACTTGAGGACGTCACCGGATTACCCGCCGTCGCCTTAGGGTTCGTGCCACGGGGCCGGCCTTCGCCCACCCCAGCGCCATCGCATCAGGAGGAGCACGACATGAAGCGCCGTACCCTCGTCGGCGGCATCGCAGCGGCGGCTGCCGCAGCAGCAGCGCCAGGGACTGCGTCACCGCGCCGAATCGGCATGAGCGACGTCAACCGGCTGAACAAGCGCTTCGCCGAGATCATCGCCAGCGACCACCGCCACGGCGGGCAACCTGGCATCGAGGAGCGGGCCGCCGCGCTCGCCGACGAGGCACTCAACCTCCAGAACGCGGGCAGCGCCACGCAGCGGGTACGCAGCAGTCTCTACGCCTCCGGAGCCGCATTCCGCTCATCTGCGATGTGGGCCGCAATTGACGGTCGGCGCTACGACGTCGCGAAGGCGCACATGCGCGAGGCCCAGTCCCTCGCGGAGATGTCGGGGGACCAGGCAATCAAGTTCCGCATCTGGAGTCACGCGGGCACCATGTACCGGCACATGGGCCGCCCAGCCGACGCGTGCGCCGCCAACGATGTCGCCCGCAACCTCCACCTCACCCGCCGCGACCCGCTGTTCGCATGCTTGGGACATGCCCGCCAGGCTGCCACCCTCGGCCTCACCGGCGACACCTCAGCCGTACGGCATGCCCTTGGCTGTGCTCAGGACGCACTGGAACGCGCGGATCCGGATCTCGCTCGCCCGGTGTGGATGGCTGCCGTCCACGACGGAGCAGAGCTTGAAACACTCGCTCTGTCCGCGCACCTCCGCCTGGGCAACTTCGAACAGGCCGAATCGCACGCCCACCGAAGCCTGACCCTGCTCCGCCCTCAGATGCAGCGCGACCGCGCCATCAACACCGCCCGGCTCGCACACGCCCAGCTTGGGCAGGGCGAAGCCGACGCCGCCACGGCCACCGCGATGAAGGTCCCCGCAGACGCCGCCACCCGCCACGCCCGGGTGTCGCGCATGCTCCAAGAGTTCGGGTCCGCGCTCCGCGCCACCGCCCCGCGCAGCACCACCGTCCAGACCTGGACCGAGCACACCACCACCTGGAGGACGGCCGCATGACCACGGCACCCGCCACCGAGCTGCGCACCTTCACCAGCCTGGACGCCATCCGCGGCGACCTCCTCGATGTGTACGCCGAGGTACGCGCCCCACTGCTCCACCTGCCGAACTACGCGGTGACCTCGTTCGGCGAACGCATCGACCGGCACGCGGCCGAACCAGGGTTCACAGTCGTCCTCGCGTACGCGGACGGGCACCCGGTCGGCTACGGGTACGGCAACACCATCGAGCACGGCGACCGCTACTGGCAACGGATAAGCCCGTCACCTGCGGAGAAGTACACCGAGCGTCCGGCCGTGGTCCTGAAAGAGGGCGGCCTCCATCCTGCCTGGCGCAAGACCGGCACGGCCCGCCGCATCCACGACGCCCTCCTCGCCACCCGCGACGAGCCGTACGTCACGCTCATGGTCAACCGGGCCGCGGGCGACGGGAAGGTCCACGCGCTCTACAAGTCGTGGGGGTACGAGGATATCGGGCAGAGTCAGCCTTCACCGGCCTCGCCGGTGCTTAACGTGATGATTCGCGGTTTCCGCGGAACGGACACTGCGACAGCCTGACTCCATCCTCCGTAGGAAGCGAAACAGTCACCGCGGGCGACGCGTGCCGTCGGGCGCTGATCGGGGGTCGAACCGGCCTTGAGGCGTGCCTCGCGGAGCTGACGTCCCAGCCTTGTAGCGGCCCATAGGGCAGGTGTGCGTGCGCGGATGGCTCGGCACCGTTGATCACCTGCTGGATGAGGCGCCGTGCTACACGGTGCTGATCAGGCTGAACGACACTGTGCGCTGGGACGGAGCACCAGCTGGCAGAGATCCAATCCCGCTCCTGGGGTGGTAGGTGAAGGGCCCGCCAAGGGCGCCTGTTACGTTTAGCTTAGGCTTGCCTAACCTTCACTCGCTCGTCCAACCATGAGGAACACCCATGCTCGGCTTCACCCGCGTGCGTCGTCACACCCTTGCCGCTTCGGCCACCGCCGTCGCCCTCGCCGTCGTCCTGGCCGGCTGCTCCTCGGACGGTGACAGCGGCAAGGACACGGCGAAGGACGCGGGCAAGAGCGCAGGCGCCTTCCCCGTCTCGATCAAGAGCTCGCTCGGCACCGCGAAGATCGACGAGAAGCCCGAACGCATCGTCACCCTCGGCCAGGGTTCCGCCGAGACCGCGATAGCCCTCGGCCAGACCCCGGTCGGCATCGAGAGCTACCCGTGGGGCAGCGACAAGTCCGGCTACCTCCCGTGGATCAACGAAGCCGTGAAGAAGTCCGGCGACAAGCTCCCCAAGCAGTTCGCGGGCGGCGAGGAGATCGACTTCGAGGCCATCACCGAGCTGGAGCCGGACGTCATCCTCGCCCCCTGGTCGGGCATCACGCAGAAGCAGTACGACGTCCTCAAGGACATCGCCCCCACGGTCGCCTACCCGGACCAGGCGTGGAGCACCGACTGGGACCAGCAGATCGACATCATCGGCAAGGCGCTCGGCCGGACCGAGGACACCGACGGCCTCAAGACGAAGATCGAGAAGCAGCTCGCCGACGCCGCGGCCACCCGGCCGGACTACAAGGACGTCACCTTCTCCTACATCTACAACTCCGGCCCCGGCACCCTCGGCGTCTTCAAGCCCGAGGAGCAGCGCGTCAAGATGGTCTCCTCGCTCGGCCTGAAGGTCGACCCGGTCGTCAACGGCTTCAAGGAGACCCCCGGCACCGACTCGGCCCTCATCGGCCTGGAGAACGCCGAGAAGCTCAAGGACAGCGACATCGTCTTCACGTTCTACACGGACGCGAAGAACCGCAAGGAGATCGAGGGCCAGAAGCTGTACGGCGAGATCCCCGCGATCAAGAAGGGCGCCGTCGTCGCGAGCAACGACAACTCCTTCGTCACCGCCTCCTCGATCATCAACCCGCTGACCGTGCCGTGGACGATCGAGCGCTACCTGCCGATCATCGACGAGGCCGTCAAGAAGGCCGGCAAGTAACCCCGGCCGGGTATCCGAACCGCCGAAGCCACCAGGCACACTTCACTCCCATGGCAACCACCACGGTCGCACCGCCGAGCGGCGCCGGTACCTCCCGTACCGGCGCCGCTCGGACGGCGTTCCTCCTGCTCGCGGCCGTCGCCGCGCTGACGGTCGCGCTCTGCGCGAGCGTCATGTTCGGCAGCCGCTCCACCTCGCTCGGCGATGTCCTCGACGTCCTCGGCTCCCGTGCCGACGCCAACGTCACCGCCATCATCGAGAGCCGCTACCCCAGAACCGTCCTCGGGGTCCTCGCCGGACTCTGCCTCGCGGTCGCCGGCACCCTCATGCAGGGCGTCTCCCGCAACCCGCTGGCCGAACCCGGACTCCTCGGCATCAACGCGGGCGCCTCCGCGAGCATCGTCGCCGCGACCGCCTGGTTCGGCGCGTCGGGTGCCACCGACACCATGTGGTGGGCGCTGCCCGGGGCACTGGTCGCCGGAGTGCTCGTCCATGTCATCGGCTCCGCCGGTACGGGCACGAGCGTGGTGCGCCTGGTGCTCGCCGGAGCGGTGCTCACCGCCGTCCTGATGGCGTTCATCCAGGCGGTGACCCTCAGTAAGCCGCAGGTGTTCGACAGCTACCGCTACTGGGTGGTCGGAGCGCTCGGCGGCCGGGACTTCGACGTCTTCTGGTCCGTCCTGCCCTTCGCCGCCGTGGGCTTCCTCCTAGCCCTGGCCCTCGGCCCCGGCCTCAACACCCTGGCCCTCGGCGACGCCACCGCCGTCTCCCTCGGCTCGAACCCGGCGCGCACCCGGGGCGGCGGGCTCCTCGCCGCCACCCTGCTCAGCGCCGCCGCGACCGCCGCCGTCGGCCCGATCGCCTTCGTCGGCCTCGCCGTACCGCACGTCGTACGGGCCCTGGTCGGCGTCGACTTCCGGGTCCAGATGCTGTTCTCCGCGCTGCTGGGCCCCACCCTGCTCCTCCTCGCCGACGTCGTGGGCCGGGTCGTCATGCGCCCCACCGAACTCATGGTCGGCGTCGTCACCGCCTTCATCGGCGCACCCGCGCTGCTCATCGCCGTACGCAGGATGCGGGGCACGACATGACCGTCACCGAACCCCTTCGAGAGTCCGTCAAGGCCCCCCGCGGCTACCTGCTCGTCGGCCGTACCGTGGCGATACCGATGCGCCGCGCCTCCGTCCTCGCGGGCGCGGGTCTCCTCGTGCTCCTCCTCGCCGCCGCCGTGGCGACGCTGACCTGGGGGCGCCTCGGCCTCGACCTCGCCGACCTGCCCGCGGCCCTCGTCGGGGACGCGGAGGGCAAGGACCGCTTCGTCTTCAACCGGCTGCGCGGCCCCCGCCTCACCGTCGCCATCGGGGTCGGCGCGGCGCTCGGCCTCTCCGGCGCGCTCTTCCAGTCCGTCACCCGCAACCCCCTCGGCAGCCCCGACGTCATCGGGCTCTCCGCCGGAGCCGGGGCGGGCGCCGCGATCTGCGCGCTGATGTTCCCCGACACGGTCCCCGTCGCCGTCGGCGCCCTCATCGGCGCGGTCGTCGCGATGGCCCTCGTGTACGTCTCCACCGGCACCGGCTTCCGCAACCCCGCCCGGCTCGTCATCGCCGGTATCGGGGTCGCCGCGATGGGCGCCGCCGTCACCCAGTACGTCGTCTACGCCCTGGAACGCGACAAGGCGTCCGTCCTGACCGCCTACGTCAACGGCAGCCTGACCGCCCGCTCCTGGACCGACGCCACCACCATCTGGCTGGTTCTGCTCGCCACTGCCCCGCTGATCGCGCTGATCTCCCGGCGGCTCGACATCGGCGAGATGGGCGACGACATCGCCGAAGGGCTCGGCTCCGAACCGAAGAAGGCCAAGACCCTCGCCGTGGTCCTCGCCATCGTGCTCTCGGCGGCCGCCGTCAGCGTCTCCGGACCCATCGCCTTCATCGCCCTGACGGCCCCGCAGATCGCCCGGCGCCTCACTCGCGGATCCGGCCCCCACCTGCTGCTCTCCGCCGTCACCGGCGGCCTGCTGCTGGTGGCCGCCGACCTCTGCGCCCAGCAGCTCCCGCTCTTCGAGGACCTGCCGGTGGGGATCTACACCATGGCGATCGGCGGCGCGTACCTCGGCCATCTGCTGGTACGGGAGTGGCGCCGGGGCGTGCTCTGACAGCCGGTCTCGGGCTCCGGCGGCCGTCCTGAGACGGTGACGACTGGTCACGTACAGGTTCGTGGACCATACTGCCCGCCGTGGAGCAGAGCATAGATTCGAACAAGAAGCCCGAGTTCGCCGCAGGCACCGACCCGGCGTTCATCCCCCTCCCCGGCCTGTCGGCACCCGCCGCGATCCGGAAGACCGAACCGGAAGCGGAGGCCGGTACGGAGACGGACCCGGAGCCGGAGGACGCGCCCCGAGCGGAGGACGCGGCGGTGCCCGGATCCGACGCCGAGCCGGAGGCGGAGGTGTCCGACGCCCAGGAGCAGGCGGAGGAGAAGGAGGCCGGGGAAGGCCCGGTCTTCGAGGTCAGCGACCGCCGGGGCTCGATCCGGGTGGCCCGGGAAGGCATCAGGTTCCGGCTGGACGACCAGGAGGCCGAGTTCGACTGGGCCGAGATCGGCGCGGTGGAGATGAACCCGGCCCGGTTCGGCCGCCGGTTCACCGTGACCGTGCACCTGTCGACCCGGCGCTGGTTCAACGCCGAGGTCGAGGCGGCGAGCCGGACCCAGCTCAAGGAGTGGCCGGCCGCCCTGGACGCCGCCCTGGACGCCTACTTCGAGGAGTCCTGAGCGGGCCGGCCGGACCCCGGACACCTCCGGGCGGCCCTCCCGGAGCGCCACGGCGTCCGGGAGCGCCGGGCGGTGCTCCGGGGTGGGCGGTGCCGGGCGGTGGATCCGTGCGGGGCGTCGCCCGTCACTCGCCGCGCCGGGAACCCTTGCGGCCCCGGGCGCGCATCACCACGTAACAGATCAGCGCCAGCGCGGCCAGCGCGAGCACCACCTTGGACACCAGCCCCACGTACGTCCCGACGACGTCCCAGCGGTCGCCGAGCCAGTAACCCGCCATCACCAGCAGGGTGTTCCACACCAGGCTGCCCGCCGTCGTCAGGCCGACGAACACCGGCAGCGGCATGCGCTCCACACCCGCGGGCACGGAGATCAGGCTCCGGAAGACCGGCACCATCCGGCCCAGCAGGACCGCCTTCGTGCCGTGCCGCGCGAACCACTCCTCCGTACGCACCAGGTCCGAGGCCTTGACCAGCGGCAGCTTGGCCCAGAGGGCGTGCATCCGCTCCCGGCCGAATACGGCCCCGATCGTGTACAGCGCCACCGCCCCGACGACGGAGCCGAGCGTCGTCCAGAACAGGGCGGAGGCCAGACTGAGTACGCCCTGGGACGCGGCGAAGCCGGTCAGCGGGAGGATGATCTCGCTCGGCAGCGGCGGGAACAGATTCTCCAGCGCGATGGCGAAACCGGCACCCGGCCCGCCGAACGTCTCGACCAGGCCGGTGGCCCACCCCGCGATGCCGCCCTTGGGTTCCTCGGCGGCGACTGGCAGTGCGAGGTGCATGAGGGCTCTCCGGCGTGGGGGTGTCGGGTGCGCGGAGGGGCGTCGGCCTCCTCCTGCCGTCCATCCTCCCTCAGGCCTGGTCCAGCACCACCGACCGGGTCAGGTGGCGGGGTGCGTCCGGGTCGAGCCCCTGCGCCGCCGCACGGGCGAGCGCCAGCCGCTGTACGCGTACGAGGTCGGCCAGCGGGTCGAGTCCGCTCTCCACCCACTGGGCGCCCGTGGCGCGGACCTGCTCGGCCAGGCCCTCGGGCGCTGCGCCGAACATCCAGGTCGCCGTACCGGACGTGGAGACGCTGATGGGCCCGTGGCGGTACTCCATCGCCGGGTAGGACTCCGTCCAGGCCAGCGACGCCTCCTTCATCTTCAGCGCCGCCTCATGGGCCAGGCCGACCGTCCAGCCCCGGCCGAGGAAGGAGAACTGGGTGCGCTCCAGCAGCCCTTCGGACAGCGGCTCGGCGAGCGCCCGCTCCGCGTCCCGTACCGCCTCCTCGGTGTGCAGACCCAGGTGGGCCCGGAGGAGGGTGAGGGCGCTCGTGGCGAACCGGGTCTGGACGACGGACCGTTCGTCGGCGAAGTCGAGCACGACGAGATCGTCGGCCGCCTCCCGTACCGGAGTCAGCGGATCGGCGGTGACCGCGACCGTGCGTGAGGCCGGGCGCACCCGGGCCAGCAGCTCCAGCACCTCGGTGGTGGTTCCCGAGCGGGTCAGCGCGACGACCCGGTCGTAGCCGCGGCCGTGGGGGAACTCGGAGGCGGCGAAGGCGTCCGACTCGCCCTGGCCCGAGCCCTCGCGGAGCGCCGCGTAGGCCTGCGCCATGTAGAAGGAGGTGCCGCAGCCGACGACGGCGACGCGCTCCCCGGCGGCGGGCAGGACGGCCCGGTGGTCATCGGCCAGTGCGGCGGCGCGACGCCAGCAGGCGGGCTGACTGGCGGTCTCGGTCTCGGCGTACGACACGTCTGCACTCCACGGGACGAGGGGCGGATGGGGCCTCGATGTAGAATCCTGCACGTTACATGCAGTTATCGAGCAAGAACAAGCAAGATGCGCGGGGTGCGGAGTCGAACGCCCGGCGCCTGTGCGACGCTTGCGGCGGTCCGGCCACCGGCGACCGCGTTCCCGGGAAGCGCGGAGCCCGGCACCGGACGGTGAAGGAGACGCACGTGGCCAGGGACGCCCGGTGGGACGCGCTGCTGGAACTCGTCGGCAAGCACGGCAGGGTGGAGGTCGAGGAGGCGGCGGCGGCGCTCGCCGTGTCGGCCGCGACCATCCGCCGCGACCTGGACCAGCTCGCCGAACAGCACCTGCTCACCCGGACCCGGGGCGGAGCGGTCGCGCACGGCGTCTCCTACGAGCTGGCCCTGCGCTACAAGACCGGCCGCCACGCCCCCGAGAAGCAGGCCATCGGCCGCGCGGTCTCCGGGCTGGTCGCCGTCGGAGAGGTGGTCGGCCTGACCGGCGGTACGACGGTGACCGAGGTGGCCCGCGCGCTGGCGGTCCGCCCCGACATCGTCGGCGAGACCGCGGTCGCGGGCGGGCAGCCGACGCTCACCGTCGTGACCAACGCCCTGAACATCGCGAGCGAGCTGGCGATCCGGCCGCAGATCAAGATGGTCGTCACGGGCGGTGTCGCCAGGCCCCAGTCGTACGAACTGACCGGACCGCTGGCCGTCGGCGTGATGAACGAGATCACGCTGGACGTCGCCGTCCTCGGGGTGAACGCCATCGACATCGAACGCGGCGCCTACGTCCACCACGAGGGCGAGGCCAGCGTCAACCGGCTCCTCGCGGAACGGGCGCAGCGGGTGGTGGTCGCGGCCGACTCCTCGAAGATCGGCAAGCGGGCCTTCGCGCGGGTCTGCGACCTCGGCCTGGTCGATGTGCTCGTCACCGACTCCCACATCACGGCGGAGGCGAGGGACCGGTTCGGCGAGGCGGGCGTCCAGGTAATCGCGGTGTGAGGGCTCGGTGTGAGTGACTCGATCCGGCCCTTAGCCGTGTCGTTGGTACGCCGAACGGGTGAGGGGCGAGAGGATTGCCCGATGAACAGTGAGCGCAGCCGGCGCGAACCCGACCGGCTTGACGACGGGGTGGCCCTGTGAGCAGGTATGACAGGTACGACAGATATGACGCCACCGACGAACAGTGGGAGGGGCTCGCCCAGGTCGTACCCCTGCGGGGCCGCGACGAGTGGCCGTCCCGGATCGACCACCGCACGGTCCCGGACGAGCGTGCGGCCGAACAGCGACGCCTGGTCGTACTGCGGGTGCAGGTCTTCGCGGACGCCCGCGAGGTCGCGGAGTACCTGGTCGCCCAGGTCCCGGTGCTGCTCGACCTGACAGCGGCCGAGACGGATGTGGCCAAGCGGATTCTCGACTTCAGCAGCGGTGTGGTCTTCGGACTCGGCAGCGGCATGCACCGCGTCGACCGGAACGTCTTCCTGCTCGCCCCGGAGGGCATGGAGGTCGAAGGGGTCACACCGGCCGGGCTCGCCCAGTCCTAGGGCCTGTCGTAAAGCCCTTCCCTCCCGCCCCTTCTCGTCGGCCTCGCCGCCGGACGCCCCTCGGGGCGTCCGGGGCGGCGGTGTCCGGGGCGGCGGTGGTAGACCTGGGGCCGTGACAGAACTCGATGTGGCAGAACTCCAGCGGCGGCTGGCCGCGTTCGCGGCGGTCCGGGACTGGGAGCAGTACCACACCCCGAAGAACCTGGTGGCCGCCCTCAGTGTCGAGGCCTCCGAACTGGTCGAGATCTTCCAGTGGCTGACGCCCGAACAGTCCGCCCGGATCATGGACGAACCCGAAGCGGCCCATCGCGTCGCCGACGAGGTCGCCGATGTCCTCGCCTATCTCCTCCAGTTCTGCGAGGTGCTGGGCATCGACCCGCTCCAGGCGCTGGCGGCCAAGATGGACCGGAACGAGAAGCGCTTCCCCGTCCCGAGCCCGCCGGAACCCCAGGATCGTCACTCTTCGGAGTGATCGACTTATTCACAATCGACTTGGTGTCCACAGATTTCCGATTTCCTCTGGCCTTACGGTGCCATCTACCTCACTGTGGGTAATGAAAGAGGTGAGCGGGTTTTCGTACGGACGGGGGAAACGCATGGAAGCGGAGCGACTCATCGAGACGGGGCGGCGGGCCCTGGCGGAGAGCCGGGGTGCGCTGGACGTGATGGCGGAGGCCTGGCAGGCACAGGCCCTCGCGCGGACGGTCGGCAGCCGGCTGGCGCTGCTCGGCCCGATGGAGTTACGGGGGGAGGCGCGGGCACTCGGTGAGATCGGCGGCGGCTGCTCGGCGCCGGACCAACCGGCGGTCCTCTCCCGGGGCGCACGGGCGGCGCAGCTCTCCGGGATCGCCGATGTGCGGGCGGCCCTGACCGCTCTGGCGCTGCTCCTCGGCGAGGCCGGGATCGCGCTCGTCTCGGTGGCCTGCGACACGGGGGAGGACGGCCTCTACTGGCAGTGCATCGAGGCCATGGACGCGGCCGACGAGTCGCTCGACCGCGTGCACGGGCTGCTGAGACGGCTGGGGGAGCGGGAAAGGGAGCGCGACGGCCCCTACGGCGGGATACGCGGCCCCGCCCCGTCGGCGGCGGGGCCCTGAGGAAGAGCCGCCGGTGAAGGGGCAGGATGGGTGCATGGATCTTCGAATCTTCACCGAGCCCCAGCAAGGGGCCGACTACGACACCCTGCTCACCGTCGCCAAGGCCACCGAGGACCTCGGCTTCGACGCCTTCTACCGCTCGGACCACTACCTTCACATGGGCTCCGGTGACGGCCTGCCCGGACCGACCGACGCCTGGATCACGCTGGCCGGTCTCGCCCGCGAGACCAAGCGGATCCGGCTCGGCACGCTGATGACCGCAGGCACGTTCCGGCTGCCCGGCGTGCTCGCCATCCAGGTGGCCCAGGTCGACCGGATGTCCGGCGGACGCGTCGAACTCGGCCTGGGCGCGGGCTGGTTCGAGGAGGAGCACAAGGCCTACGGCATCCCGTTCCCCAAGGAGAAGTTCGGCCGGCTGGAGGAGCAGCTGGCGATCGTCACCGGCCTCTGGGCGACGGAGGTCGGCAAGACCTTCAGCTACGACGGCACGTATTACCAGCTCACCGATTCGCCCGCGCTGCCGAAGCCGGCCCAGGCCAAGGTGCCCGTCCTCATCGGCGGCCACGGAGCGACCCGCACCCCGCGCCTCGCCGCGCAGTACGCGGACGAGTTCAACATCCCCTTCGCCTCGCTGGAGGACAGCGAGAAGCAGTTCGGCCGGGTCAGGGCCGCGGCGAAGGCGTTCGGGCGGGAGCCGGACGACCTGGTGTACTCCAACGCCCTGGTCGTCTGCACCGGCAAGGACGACGCCGAAGTGGCCCGGCGGGCGGCGGCCATCGGCCGGGACGTGGAGGAGCTCAAGGCCAACGGGCTGGCCGGCTCGCCCGCCGAGGTGGTCGACAAGATCGGCCGGTACGCGGCCATCGGCTCGTCCCGGATCTACCTCCAGGTCCTCGACCTGGACGACCTGGACCACCTGGAGCTGATCTCCTCGCAGATCCAGTCCCAGCTGAACTGAACCGCTCCTCCCACAGGGGGACTGACGAGGAGGAGATGGCTGTGAGCACCGGCCGTACGCTCGCCGAAGCACTGGCGGAAGGCCCCGTCCTGCTGGACGGCGGACTCTCCAACCAGTTGGAGGCACAGGGGTGCGATCTCTCCGACGCGCTCTGGTCGGCCCGGCTGCTGGCCGACGCCCCGGAACAGATCGAGGCCGCCCACCTGGCTTATCTGCGCTCCGGAGCGCAGGTGCTCATCACCGCCAGCTACCAGGCCACGTTCGAAGGGTTCGGCCGCCACGGGATCGGCCCCGAACGGACCGGGGCGCTCCTCGCCCGCAGTGTGGAGCTGGCCCGGCGGGCGGCCGGTGCGGCCCGCCGGGCCGATCCCGGGCGGGAGGTCTGGGTCGCCGCCTCGGTCGGCCCGTACGGGGCGATGCTCGCGGACGGCAGCGAGTACCGGGGGCGGTACGGGCTGACCGTCCGGGAGCTGGAGCGCTTCCACCGCCCCAGGATGGCGGCGCTCGCGGAGGCGGAACCCGATGTCCTGGCGCTGGAGACGGTGCCGGACGTGGACGAGGCGGAGGCGGTGGTGCGGGTCGCCGAGGAGACCGGGCTGCCGGTCTGGCTCTCGTACAGCGTCGCGGGCGGGCGGACCCGGGCCGGGCAGCCGTTGGAGGAGGCGTTCGCGGTGGCCGCCGGGCGGGAGGCGGTGGTGGCCGTCGGGGTCAACTGCTGCGATCCGGCCGAGGCGGAGGAGGCGGTCCGGGTGGCGGTGGCGGTCACGGGCAAGCCGGCCGTGGTCTACCCGAACAGCGGGGAGGGCTGGGACGCCGGAGGCAGGGGGTGGACCGGGCGGAGCACCTTCGACCCGGGGCGGGTGCGGGCCTGGACGGGGGCCGGGGCGCGGCTCGTCGGGGGCTGCTGCCGGGTGGGGCCGGACCGGATCAAGGAGCTGGCGGGGCTGCTGGAGCGCTGAAAATGCCTGGTGGGAGGTGCGGAATGAAGACCATACTCGGACAGGTGTTCCTGACAATCGGTACGACCGGCACCCCTGAACGTCCCGCCACGGACCTCGGTTTCCTGCTGCACAAGCATCCCGACCGGGCGCAGGCGTTCTCCACCTCGCACGGCACCGCGCACGTCTTCTATCCCGAGGCGTCCGCCGAGCGCTGCACGGCCGCACTCCTGCTGGAGGTGGATCCGGTGGCGCTGGTGCGGCGCGGCAAGGGCAAGGGCCGGGGCGGTGCGCCCGACGCGGCGCTCGCGCAGTACGTCAACGACCGCCCCTACGCGGCCTCCTCGCTGCTCTCGGTCGCGCTCGCCACGGTGTTCACGTCCGCGCTGAGCGGTGTCTGCCGTTCCATGCCCGAGCGGGCCGGGGCCCCGCTGCCGCTGCGGATCGAGGTGCCCGCGCTGCCGGCCCGGGGCGGTGCGGAGCTGGTGCGCAAGCTGTTCGTGCCGCTCGGCTGGGAGCGGGTCGAGGCGACGGCGGTGGCGCTGGACGAGCAGTTCCCCGAGTGGGGCGACTCGCGCTACGTACGCCTCGTGCTGGAAGGGGAGTTGCGGCTCGCCGACGCGCTGCGCCAGCTCTATGTCCTGCTGCCGGTGCTCGACGACGCCAAGCACTACTGGGTCGCCCCCGACGAGGTGGACAAGCTGCTGCGGGCCGGTGAGGGCTGGCTCGCCGACCACCCCGAGCGCCCCCTCATCACCCGGCGCTACCTCTCCCACCGCTGGGGACTGACCCGCCAGGCCGATCAGGCCCTGGAGCTGGTCCGGCTCGCGGAGTCCGACGACCTCGACGTGGACAGCGTCGACAACGCGGTCGACGAGAGCACCGACACCGAGGAGAAGCCCGTCCCGCTGGCAGAGCACCGGCGCACCGCGATCCTCGAAGCGCTGCGCGGGGCCGGTGCGCACCGGGTGCTCGACCTGGGCTGCGGCCAGGGCCAGTTGGTGCAGGCGCTCCTCAAGGACGTGCGGTTCACCGAGATCGTGGGCGTCGACGTGTCGATGCGCGCCCTCACCATCGCCTCGCGCCGGCTCAAGCTGGACCGGATGGGGGAGCGGCAGGCGGGCCGGGTCACCCTTCAGCAGGGCTCCCTCACCTACACGGACAAGCGGCTCAAGGGGTACGACGCCGCCGTGCTCAGCGAGGTCGTCGAGCACCTGGACCTGGACCGGCTGCCCGCGCTGGAGTACGCGGTCTTCGGTTCGGCGCGTCCCCGCACGGTGCTCGTGACCACGCCGAACGTGGAGTACAACGTCCGCTGGGAGACCCTCCCTGCCGGGCACGTACGCCACGGGGACCACCGCTTCGAGTGGACCAGGGCCGAGTTCCGGGTGTGGGCGGGGAAGGTGGCCGAGCGCCACGGGTACACCGTCGCGCATCTGCCCGTCGGCCCGGACGACCCCGAGGTCGGCCCGCCCACCCAGCTCGCCGTCTTCACCCTGACCGACACGGAAATCGACAAGAAGACCGACAAGAAGAAGGAGGCGGAAGCCGCATGACGAACGACGACAGCACGAGCACCGACACCACCACCGGCGGCGGCGCCTCCCGCACCCTGCCGGTGACCGACCTCTCCCTCGTCGTCCTCATCGGCGCCAGCGGATCGGGCAAGTCCACCTTCGCCCGCAAGCACTTCAAGCCCACCGAGATCGTCTCCTCGGACTTCTGCCGGGGCCTCGTCGCCGACGACGAGAACGACCAGAGCGCCAGCCGCGACGCCTTCGACGTGCTCCACTACATCGCCGGCAAGCGCCTGGCCGCCGGACGGCTCACCGTCGTCGACGCCACCAGCGTCCAGTCCGAGAGCCGCAAGCAGCTCGTCCGGCTGGCCCGGGAGCACGACGTGCTGCCCATCGCCATCGTGCTCGACCTCCCCGAAGAGGTCTGCGCCGCACGCAACGCAGCCCGCCCCGACCGCGCGTCCATGCCCCGCCACGTCATCCAGCGCCACCGCCGCGAGCTGCGCCGCTCACTGCGCGGCCTGGAGCGCGAGGGCTTCCGCAAGGTGCACATCCTGCGCACCGAGGAGGAGGCCGAGAGCGCCGAAGTGGTCCTGGAGCGCCGGTACAACGACCTGCGCCACCTCACCGGCCCGTTCGACATCATCGGCGACATCCACGGCTGCCGCTCCGAGCTGGACACCCTGCTGGGCAAGCTCGGATACGTGGACGGTGCCCACCCCGAAGGGCGTACGGCCGTCTTCGTCGGCGACCTCGTCGACCGGGGCCCCGACAGCCCGGGTGTGCTCCGCCGCGTCATGTCCATGGTCGCGGCGGGCAACGCCCTCTGCGTCCCCGGCAACCACGAGAACAAGCTCGGCCGCTACCTCGCGGGCCGCAAGGTCCAGCAGACCCACGGCCTCGCCGAGACGATCGAGCAGCTGGCGCGCGAGGACGCCGAGCACCCCGAGTTCCGGCAGCAGGTGCGGGAGTTCATCGACGGGCTGGTCAGCCACTACGTGCTGGACGGCGGCAACCTGGTGGTCTGCCACGCCGGACTGCCCGAGAAGTACCACGGCCGCACTTCGGGCCGGGTCCGCTCGCACGCGCTGTACGGGGACACCACCGGCGAGACCGACGAGTTCGGCCTGCCCGTGCGCTACCCGTGGGCCGAGGACTACCGCGGCCGCGCCGCCGTCGTCTACGGCCACACGCCGGTGCCCACCACCTCCTGGATCAACAACACCATCTGCCTGGACACCGGCGTGGTCTTCGGCGGGAAGATGACCGCGCTGCGCTGGCCGGAGCGCGAACTCGTCGACGTACCGGCCGAGAAGGTCTGGTACGAGCCCACCAGGCCGCTCACCACCGAGGCGCCCGGGGGCCGGGAGGGCAGGCCGCTGGACCTCGCCGACGTCCAGGGCCGCCGGGTCGTGGAGACCCGGCACCTCGGCCGTGTCGCCGTGCGCGAGGAGAACGCGGCCGCCGCGCTCGAAGTCATGAGCCGGTTCGCCGTCGACCCGCAGCTCCTCGCCTACCTCCCGCCCACCATGGCCCCCACCGCCACCTCCCGCGAGGAAGGCTTCCTGGAGCACCCGGCCGAGGCGTTCGCGCAGTACCGCAGCGACGGCGTCGGGCGGGTGGTGTGCGAGGAGAAGCACATGGGCTCCCGGGCCACTGCCCTGATCTGCAAGGACGCCGCCGCTGCGACCGCCCGCTTCGGCACGGACGGCCCCACCGGCGCGCTGTACACCCGCACCGGGCGGCCCTTCCTGGACGACCGGGCCGTGACCGAAGTGGTCCTCGGCCGGCTCCGTACCGCCGTCACCGCGGCCGGGCTCTGGGAGGAGTGGGACACCGACTGGGTGCTCCTGGACGCCGAGCTGATGCCCTGGTCGCTCAAGGCCGGCGGACTGCTGCGCTCGCAGTACGCCGCCGTCGGCGCGGCCTCCGGCGCGGTCCTCCCCTCCGCCATCGCCGCCCTGGAGACGGCCGCCGCCCGCGGAATCGACGTCGGCGGCCTCGGCGGGCGGCAGCGCGGCCGGGCCGAGGACGCGGCGGCGTTCACCGAGGCCTACCGGCGCTACTGCTGGCCCACCGAGGGGCTGGAAGGGATGCGCATCGCCCCGTTCCAGATCCTCGCCGTGCAGGGCCGCTCGCTGGCCGCCGTCCCCCACGACGAGCAGCTGGCCTGGCTGGACCGCCTCGTCGAGCACGACCCGACCGGGCTGCTCCAGGTCACCCGCCGGCTCGTCGTGGACCCCGCCGACGAGGCGTCCGTCCGCGCGGGCACCGACTGGTGGCTGGAGATGACCGGGCGCGGCGGCGAGGGCATGGTCGTCAAGCCGCTCGGCGCCCTCGTCCGGGACACGAAGGGCCGCCTGGTCCAGCCCGGCATCAAGGTGCGCGGCCGGGAGTATCTGCGCATCATCTACGGCCCCGAGTACACCCGCCCGGAGAACCTGGAGCGCCTGCGCTCCCGGTTCCTCGGCCACAAGCGCTCGCTCGCGCTGCGGGAGTACGCGCTCGGACTGGAGGCCCTGGACCGGCTGGCGGAGGGCGAGCCGCTGTGGCGGGTCCACGAGGCGGTCTTCGCCGTCCTGGCCCTGGAGTCGGAGCCGGTGGACCCCCGGCTCTGAGACCCGCGCGAACCGTGGGCGATTCGCGGGGTGAACGGTGCTCCGCCCGGTGAGGATGAAGACATGGGATTCCATGTCGACTCCGAAGCCGGGCGGCTGCGCCGCGTCATACTGCACCGCCCCGATCTGGAACTGAAACGGCTGACCCCCTCCAACAAGGACGCGCTCCTCTTCGACGACGTCCTATGGGTGCGCCGGGCCCGGGAGGAGCACGACGGGTTCGCCGACGTCCTGCGCGACCGGGGAGTGGAGGTGCACCTCTTCGGCGACCTCCTCCAGGAGTCCCTGGACATCCCCGTCGCACGGCGGCTCGTGCTCGACCGGGTCTTCGACGAGAAGGAGTACGGGCCGCTCGCCACCGAGCACCTGCGCGCCGTCTTCGAGGAGCTGCCGTCCGCCGAGCTGGCGGAGGCGCTGGTCGGCGGGATGACCAAGCGCGAGTTCCTGGAGCGGCACAGCGAACCCACCTCCGTCCGCTTCCATGTCATGGACCTGGACGACTTCCTGCTCGGCCCGCTGCCCAACCACCTCTTCACCCGGGACACCTCCGCCTGGATCTACGACGGGGTCTCCATCAACGCGATGCGCTGGCCCGCGCGGCAGCGCGAGACCGTCCACTTCGAGGCGATCTACCGCCACCATCCGCTCTTCACCGGACCGGACGCGGGCGTCTTCCACCACTGGTCGGAGGGGCAGGACGACTACCCCTCCACCATCGAGGGCGGTGACGTCCTGGTCATCGGGCAGGGGGCGGTCCTGATCGGGATGAGCGAGCGCACCACCCCCCAGGCGGTGGAGATGCTGGCCCGCGGCCTCTTCGACGCGGGCTCCGCGCGCACGATCGTGGCGCTCGACATGCCCAAGGGCCGGGCGTTCATGCACCTGGACACGGTGATGACCATGATCGACGGCGATACGTTCACCCAGTACGCCGGGCTCGGCATGCTCCGCTCGTACACGATCGAGCCGGGCAGCGGCCCCCGCGAGCTGAAGGTCACCGACCACCCGCCCGAGCACATGCACCGCGCCATCGCCGCAGCGCTCGGCCTCGACTCGATCCGGGTGCTCACCGCCACCCAGGACGTGCACGCGGCGGAGCGCGAGCAGTGGGACGACGGCTGCAACGTCCTGGCGGTCGAGCCGGGCGTCGTCGTCGCGTACGAGCGGAACGCGACCACCAACACCTATCTGCGCAAGCAGGGCATCGAGGTCATCGAGATCCGGGGCAGCGAGCTGGGCCGGGGGCGGGGCGGACCGCGCTGCATGAGCTGCCCGGTGGTGCGGGACCCTGTGTAGTGCAGGCACTTATCAGACAGGGGACCAGCGGATTCCGGACCCAGGGGGCTGTATAGGAATGCAGGTAGTCGTATAGACTTCCAGCACTGTTCGTCGATCCCCGCACGATCCCTGCTGGGATCACCGCCAGATCCCGTCCCACCCTGGAGCCGTCACCATGGCCATCGACCTCACCGGCCGCCCCTTCCTCAAGGAGCTGGACTTCACCGCGGAGGAGTTCCTCGGCCTGGTCGCGCTGGCCGGCGAGCTGAAGGCGGCCAAGAAGGCGGGGGCCGAGACCCAGCGGCTGCGTGGGAAGAACATCGCGCTGATCTTCGAGAAGACCTCGACCCGCACCCGCTGCGCGTTCGAGGTCGCCGCCGCCGACCAGGGCGCCTTCACCACCTACCTGGACCCCTCCGGCTCCCAGATGGGCCACAAGGAGTCGGTGAAGGACACCGCCCGGGTGCTCGGCCGGATGTTCGACGGGATCGAGTACCGGGGCGACAGTCAGCAGGTGGTCGAGGAGCTGGCCGCGTACGGCGGCGTCCCCGTCTTCAACGGGCTCACCGACGACTGGCACCCCACGCAGATGCTCGCCGACGTCCTGACCATGACCGAGCACAGCGACAAGCCCGTCACACGGATGGCCTTCGCCTACCTCGGCGACGCCCGCTTCAACATGGGCAACTCCTACCTGATCACCGGCGCCCTGCTCGGCCTGGACATCCGGATCGTCGCCCCCGAGATGTACTGGCCGGCCCCCTCCGTCGTGGAGCAGGCGGAGAAGCTCGCCGCGGTCAGCGGCGCGAAGGTCACGCTCACCGCCGACGTCGCCGAGGGCGTCCGCGGCGCCGACTTCGTCGCCACGGACGTGTGGGTCTCGATGGGGGAGCCCAAGGAGGTCTGGGACGAGCGCATCGCCGCGCTCGCGTCGTACGCCGTGACGATGGACGTCCTGCGGGCCACCGGCAACCCGGACGTGAAGTTCCTGCACTGCCTGCCCGCCTTCCACGACCTGGGCACCCAGGTCGGCCGGGACGTCCACGCCGCCCACGGGCTCACCGAGCTGGAGGTCACCGACGAGGTCTTCGAGTCGGCGCACTCGGTGGTCTTCGACCAGGCCGAGAACCGGATGCACACCATCAAGGCCGTGCTGGTGGCGACGCTGGCGGACGTGTAGCCGCCTCGGGGTCAGCGGTTTGCATGGTTCCTCGCCCGATTGGGTGAACATGCGCGGGGGTGGCTACGATGTCGCCTCTGGTGGGGTTCGGGCTCGCACGCTCGAACCCCTTACCTGTGTCGCCGCCCACGCGCACACGGGGCCGTCCCCCCACTGCACCACCAGAGAAGAGAACGTCCCGCATGAGCCCCGGCCTGCCGAATCCCGGCACCGCACACCGTCCCGGCCTGCGCCGCAAGAGCCCCGACCAGCTCATCGCCGAGTCCGGCGGCGACCTGGAGGGCCACGGCCTCAAGCGGACGATGGGCCTCTTCCAGCTCGTCTGCTTCGGCGTCGGGGCCATCGTCGGCACCGGCATCTTCGTCGGCCTCTCCGACACCGTCGCCGAGGCCGGACCCGCCGTCGTCATCTCGTTCGTCCTGGCCGCGATCACCTGCATCTTCACCGCCTTCTCCTTCGCGGAGCTGGGCAGCGCGATCCCGGTCTCGGGAAGCTCGTACTCCTTCGCGTACGCCGCCCTCGGCGAGCGCACGGCGTTCCTCGTCGGCTGGTGCCTGATGCTGGAGTACGGCGTCTCGGTCTCCGCGGTCGCGGTGGGCTGGAGCCAGTACGTCAACGAGCTGCTGAACAGCCTGATCGGCTGGGAGCTGCCCGCGGCCGTCTCCGCCGGGCCCGGCGACGGCGGCGTGATCAACCTCCCGGCGGTCGTCGTGATCGCGATGGCCGCCACCCTGCTGGTGCGCGGCGTCCGGGAGAGCGCGACCGCGACCGCCGCCATGGCGGTCCTGAAGATCGGCATCCTGCTCGCGTTCTGCGTGATCGCGTTCACCGCGTTCCAGGACGACAACCTCGTGCCGTTCGCGGGCCACGGCCTCGGCGGGATCACGGCGGGCGCCTCGCTGGCGTTCTTCTCGTACATCGGCTTCGACGCCATCACGACCGCCGGCGAAGAGGTCAAGAACCCCCGCCGGAACATTCCGATCGCCATCCTGATCTGCATCGGCGTCGTCACGCTGCTCTACTGCGCGGTGGCGCTCTCGGCCATCGGAGCCCTCGGCGCGGACGCCGTCTCCGACCGGCCCGCGGCCCTCTCGCTGGTCGTCAACCAGGTCACCGACTCCTCGGTCGGCGGGGGCATCATCGCCTTCGGCGCGGTCGTGGCCATCGCTTCCGTGGTGCTCGCCGTGATGTACGGGCAGACCCGCATCCTGATGTCGATGTCCCGCGACGGGCTGATCCCGCGCGTCTTCGAACGGGTCTCGCCCAAGACCCACACGCCGGTCGCCAACACCTGGATCGTGGCCTGCGTCTTCGCCGTACCGGCGGCCTTCGTCCCGCTCGACGTCGTCGTCAACCTGACGACCATCGGCACGCTCGCCACCATGGTCGCCGTCAATGTGGCCGTCGTGGTGCTCCGCCGCCGCAACCCCGAGCTGGAACGCTCCTTCCGGGTGCCGCTCTACCCGGTGAGCCCGGTGCTCGGCGTGGTGTTCTGCCTGTATCTGATGTACGGGACCGGCTGGACGACCTGGGTCCAGTTCGCGGTCTTCCTCGCCGCCGGTTCGCTGCTCTACGCCTGCTACGGGCGCAAGCGGTCCCGGCTGGTCAGCTCTCCGGGGACGGGCCCGGCTGGGACGGTATCGCCGGAAGCGTGAACCAGACGGCCTTGCCGTGCTCCGTGGTGCGGTGACCGCAGGCGGAGCTGAGGGTCCGGATGAGCAGCAGGCCGCGGCCGTGCTCCTGCCAGGGGTCGACCTCGTAACCGTGCGGCGGCCGGGACAGGTCGCCGGGCGGAGCGGGGTCGTGGTCGTGCACCTCGACCTGGCAGCCGGTGGGCAGCAGCTCCACGACCAGCTCGATCGGCTCGCTGCTCACCGTGTGCTCGACGGCGTTGGCCACCAGCTCGGCGGTGAGCAGCTCGGCGGTGTCGCTGTCCGCCGGGGCATGGATGTCCGACAGGGCGGTACGGACGAGAGCGCGGGCGATCGGCACGGCTGCCGTGGAGTGCGGCAGGGCGATCCGCCAGGAGGCGGGAACAGGGACATCGGGCGGCACGGCGGGGTTCCGTTCGGGAGCGGGTCTTCCTTGTAGCGGGACTTCTCGACTCATCGGGGTCTTCCGACTCGTCATCGGGCTCTCCCGACTCCTCGTCGGGGTTTCTCGACTCACTCGACTCATCACTCGACTCATCGGCATCGCGTATCGAGACTTCCTGGGGTCAACCTTACGAACCGCACGGCCCTGGCCATAGAGGCGGTCGGCCGGTGCAAACAGGACTTTCGCCACAACAGTCTCACGGTCGGCGTATCGCGACCTCGTGACGACGGTCACGTACGAGTGATAACTTCGGTGGTGGAACGCGACCCGCGCCCGGTCGGCAACCCGCCCGAATGCTGAAGGGAACCCCTTCATGAGCTCGTTTCCCAGCTCCGCCCCGCGCGTGGAGGAGTGGCGCCATCTGCGGATCACCCGGGACGACGGTGTGGTGACCGTCACACTGGACCGCCCCGAGAAACTCAACGCCCTCACCTTCGGTGCCTACGCCGATCTGCGCGACCTGCTCGCCGAGCTGACCCGGGAGCGATCCGCCCGCGCCCTCGTGCTGGCCGGCGAGGGGCGCGGCTTCTGCTCCGGGGGCGACGTCGAGGAGATCATCGGCGCCACCCTCGCCATGGACACCGCCGCGATCCTGGAGTTCAACCGGATGACCGGCCAGGTCGTACGGGCCCTGCGCGAGTGCCCCTTCCCGGTCGTCGCCGCCGTCCACGGGGTCGCCGCCGGAGCCGGAGCCGTCCTCGCCCTCGCCGCCGACTTCCGGGTCGCCGACCCCTCCGCCCGCTTCGCCTTCCTCTTCACCCGGGTCGGCCTCTCCGGCGGGGACATGGGCGCCGCCTACCTTCTGCCCCGGGTCGTCGGCCTCGGCCACGCCACCCGGCTGCTGATGCTCGGCGACCCCGTCCGGGCCCCCGAGGCGGAGCGGATCGGGCTGATCAGCGAGCTGGCCGAGGAGGGGCAGGCCGACGCCCGCGCCGCCGAGCTGGCCCGCCGCCTCGCCGACGGCCCCGCCCTCGCCCTCGCCCAGACCAAGGCGCTGCTCACCGCCGAACTGGACATGCCGCTCGCCGCCTCCGTCGAGCTGGACGCCAACACCCAGGCCCTCCTGATGCACGGCGAGGACTACGCGGAGTTCCACGCCGCCTTCACCGAGAAGCGGCCGCCGAAGTGGCGGGGGAGGTGACGGCCATGCCGACCCCTGTGCGGAGCGTCGCGGTCATCGGCGGCGGCCCCGGCGGCCTCTACGCCGCGGCCCTGCTCAAACGGCTCGACCCGGACCGCGCGATCACCGTGTACGAGCGCAACGCACCCGACGACACCTTCGGCTTCGGCGTCGTCCTCTCCGACGAGACCCTCGGCGGGATCGAGCACGCCGACCCGGAGGTCTACCGGGCACTGAGCCGTGAGTTCGTCCGCTGGGACACCATCGACATCGTCCACCGCGGCCGCACCCACACCTCCGGCGGCCACGGCTTCGCCGCCCTCGGGCGCCGCCGGCTGCTGGAGATCCTGCACGAGCGCTGCACCGCCCTCGGCATCGACCTCCGCTTCCGCACCGCCGCCCCGCCCGCCGCCGAGCTCGCCGCCCGCCACGACCTGGTCATCGCCGCCGACGGGGTGCACAGCGCGACCCGCGAGGCGCACGCGGACGCCTTCGGCCCGGCCGTCACCGAGCACCGCAACCGCTACATCTGGCTCGCCGCAGACTTCGCGCTCGACGCCTTCCGCTTCGAGATCGCCGAGACCCCGTACGGCGTCATGCAGCTGCACGGCTACCCGTACGCCGCCGACGCCTCCACCGTCATCGTCGAGATGCGCGAGGAGGTGTGGCGTGCCGCCGGACTCGACACCTGCGACCCGGCCGAATCCACCGCCCGCTGCGCCAAGTTCTTCACCGAGGCCCTCGACGGCAGGCCCCTGCGCGCCAACAGGTCCAGCTGGCTCACCTTCCGTACGGTCACCAACTCCCGCTGGTCGCACGGGAACACGGTCCTCATCGGGGACGCCGCCCACTCCGCGCACTTCTCCATCGGCTCCGGCACCAAGCTCGCCGTCGAGGACGCCCTCGCGCTGGCCGCCTCCATCGAGGAACAGCCGGACCTGCCCGCCGCGCTGGCCGCGTACGAGGCCGAGCGCCGCCCGGTCGTCGCCTCCACCCAGCGGGCGGCGGCGGCCAGTCTGCGCTGGTTCGAGGAACTGGCCGGCTACGTCGACCAGCCGCCCCGCCGCTTCGCGTTCAACCTGCTCACCCGCAGCCGCCGGGTCACCCACGACAACCTGCGGCTGCGCGACGCCTCCTTCACCGCCGCCGTCGAGGAGGAGTTCGGCTGCCCGCCCGCCACCCCGCCGATGTTCACCCCGCTGCGGCTGCGCGGCCTCGAACTGCGCAACCGGGTCGTCGTCTCACCCATGGACATGTACTCGGCCACCGACGGGCTCCCCGCCGACTTCCACCTCGTCCACCTCGGCGCCCGGGCGCTCGGCGGCGCCGGACTCACCATGACCGAGATGGTCTGCGTCAGCCCCGAGGGCCGTATCACCCCCGGCTGCACCGGCCTGTGGACCGACGAACAGGCCACCGCCTGGCGGCGGATCACCGACTTCGTCCACACCTCGGCCCCCGGCGCGGCCATCGGCGTCCAGCTCGGCCACTCCGGCCGCAAGGGCTCCACCCGGCTGATGTGGGAGGGCATCGACCAGCCCCTGGAGACCGGCAACTGGCCGCTGTCGGCCGCCTCCCCCCTGCCGTACCGGCCAGGCGTCAACCAATTCCCGCAGGAGCTGGACACCGCCGGACTCGCCACCGTACGCGAGCAGTTCGTCCGGGCGGCCCGCCGCGCGGCTACCGCCGGCTTCGACCTCCTCGAACTCCACTGCGCCCACGGCTACCTGCTCTCCGGCTTCCTCTCCCCGCTCACCAACCACCGCACCGACGGCTACGGCGGATCACTGGCCGCGAGACTCCGCTTCCCCCTCGAAGTCTTCGACGCCGTCCGCGAGGTCTGGCCCGAGGACCGCCCGATGACCGTCCGGATCTCCGCCACCGACTGGGCCGAGGGCGGCACCGACGCGGAGGACGCCGTCGCGATCGCCCGCGCCTTCGCCGAGCACGGGGCGGATGCCATCGACGTGTCCACCGGCCAGGTCGTCCCCGAGGAACGCCCCGAGTTCGGCCGCTCCTACCAGACCCCGTACGCCGACCGGATCCGCAACACTGTGGACGTCCCCGTCATCACGGTGGGCGCCATCTCCTCCTGGGACGACGTCAACTCCCTGCTCCTGGCGGGCCGCGCCGACCTCTGCGCCCTGGCCCGCCCCCACCTGTACGACCCGCACTGGACGCTCCACGCGGCGGCCGAACAGGGCTACACCGGACCGGGCGCACCCTGGCCGCTCCCGTACGGCGCGGGCAGCCGCCCCCCGCCCACGGGCCGCACGGACGGGCCGAAGCCGCGGCTCAGGCTGGAGTGACCCCCGCCGCCCCGGCCGCGGTCAGGCAGGTGTGGCAGAGGCAGGGTGTGGGGTGGGGCAAGGTGTGCCACCGTTCGGCGCGCAACTCGGCGGCGAGCCCTTCGAGCCGTGCGGCGGTCTCCTCCGCCTCCTCCCGGCCGTCCCAGACCTGGCCCGCGTCGTTCTCCGCCTCGCGCCGCAGCACCGCCGGGCTGCGGACCAGGGCGGCCCGGAAGGTGTGCAGGTGGTGCGTGGCCATGTCCAGGGTGATGTAGGCACCGGTGTGCCGCCCCGGCCCCACGGTCGTCACCTGCTCGTGGCCGCCGGGCCGGGAGCCGATGACGTACACCTTCGCCCCGCCCCGGTACGCCTTGGTCCCGGGCCGCAGCTCCTGCCCGCCGTCCCCGTACCGCCGCCACCGCACCACATTGGCGGCGATCAGCCAGAGCGGCTCGGGTGGGGGAGCGAGGGGCGGGGTCATGCCTCATCCTCCCCTCCGGGTCACCCCCGGGGCACCCGGATTTTCCCCGCGCGGGCCCTCGGCGAGCCCCGCGCTCACCCCCGCACGAACCGCTCCCCGGCGTCCCGCAGCCTCTCGTGCAGCTTGCCGAAGACCTCCGCCGAGCGGCCGCCCGGCCACCCCTTCGGCAGCAGCTCCTCCGGCAGCCCCGGGTCCGCGTACGGGAGTTGGCGCCAGGAGTCCAGGGCCAGCAGATAGTCCCGGTAGGCGTCCTGCGGCCGGGGGCCCTCCTCGGTTCCCGGGGGCGACTCCCACTCCCGGAGCACCGGCTCGTGCAGTTCCAGGAAGTCCCGGTGGAGGCGGGCCACCGCGTCCAGGTCCCACCAGCGGGCCACCGACTCACGGGTCGCGGCGAAGCCCAGGTGGTCGCCGCGGAACAGGTCGACGTACGGGGCGAGTTCGAGGCGCTCCAGGGTGTGCCGGGTCTCCTCGTAGAGGCCGGCCGGGGCGATCCACACCCCGGGGGCGGCCGTGCCGAAGCCGAGACGGGCCAGCCGGGAGCGCAGCAGATGGCGCTTGGCGCGCTCGGCCTCGGGGACGGAGAAGACCGCGAGGACCCAGCCGTCGGCGAGTCGGTGCGCCGGACGGCCGTAGATGCGCCCGTCGCCGTCGTCGAGCAACTGGCGGGCGTCCGGCGACAGGGCGTACCCCGCCGAGCCGTCCGCCGCCCGCGCGGCGACCAGCAGCCCGCGCCGCTTCAGCCGCGAGACGCAGGACCGTACGGAAGGCGCGTCGACACCCACGGCGTGCAGCAGCCGGATCAGCTCCGCCACCGCGAAGGGCGAGCCGTCCGCCGGACGGCCGTAGGCGCCGTAGAGCGTGACGATCAGGGAACGGGGGGTGCGCAGCTCGGCCACGTGATCACTCTAGTGCCGGTCCCGGAGCAGGAACCGCTGGAGCTTGCCGGTCGCGGTGCGTGGCAGGGACTGTTCGAAGGCGAAGACGCGCGGGCACTTGTGCGGGGCGAGGTTGGCCTTCATATGGGCCCGCAGCGAGTCCGCCGTCTGCTCCGACCCCTGCGTCAGCACCACGTGGGCCACCACGATCTCCCCGCGCAGTTCGTCCGCCCGGCCCACCACGGCCGCCTCCGCGACCTCCGGATGGCGCAGCAGGGCGTCCTCCACCTCGGGGCCCGCGATGTTGTAGCCGGACGAGATGATCATGTCGTCGGCGCGGGCCACGTAACGGAAGTAGCCGTCCGGCTCACGGACGAACGTGTCACCGGTCATGTTCCAGCCGTGCCGCACGTACTCCGTCTGGCGGGGGTCGGCGAGATAGCGGCAGCCGACGGGGCCGCGCACTGCGAGCAGCCCGGGTTCGCCGTCGGGCAGCTCCTCGCCGTGCTCGTCGACCACCTTGGCCTGCCAGCCCGGCACGGGGACGCCGGTGGTGCCGGGGCGGATGGCGTCGTCGGCGGCGGAGATGAAGATGTGCAGCAGCTCGGTGGCCCCGATGCCGTTGATGATGCGCAGCCCGGTCGCCTCGAACCAGGCCTGCCAGGTCGCCGCGGGCAGGTTCTCCCCGGCCGACACACAGCGGCGCAGCGCCGACAGGTCGTGGCCGTCCAGCTGGCCGAGCATCGTGCGGTAGGCGGTCGGCGCGGTGAACAGGACCGAGACCCGGTGGCGGGCCAGTGCGGGCAGCAGATGGTTCGGCCCGGCCTGCTCCAGCAGCAGCGTCGAGGCCCCGGCCCGCAGCGGGAAGACCAGCAGACCCCCGAGGCCGAAGGTGAAGCCGAGCGGCGGGCTGCCCGCGAACACGTCGTCCGGGACGGGCCGCAGCACCTGGCGGGAGAACGTGTCGGCGATGGCGAGCAGGTCCCGGTGGAGGTGCATACAGCCCTTGGGGCGTCCGGTGGTCCCCGAGGTGAAGGCGATCAGCGCGACCTCGTCGGCGGCCGTGTCGACCGCCCGGTACGGGCCGGAGCCGGAGTGCGCGGCCGCCAGCCGGGTCAGGTCCTCGGGGCCGTCCCCACCGAACAGGGTCGTCCGCAGCCCCTCCACGTCCGCCTTGGCCAGGTCCTCGGCCGAGCGCGCGTCGCACAGCGCGTGGCTCACCCGGGCGATCGAGCAGATGGTGGACAGTTCACTCGTGCGTGCCTGCGCCAGTACGGTCACGGCGACCGCGCCCGCCTTCATGACGGCGAGCCAGCACGCGGCCAGCCAGGGTGTGGTCGGTCCGCGCAGCAGCACCCGGTTGCCGGGCACCACGGCCAGGTCGTCGGTGAGCACATGGGCGATGCGGTCCACGGTCTCCCGCAGCTCGCCGTAGCTCCAGACGCCCCCGTCGCCGGAGCGCAGCGCGGGGCGGTCGGGACCCCGCTCCTCGACCGTGCGGTCCAGCAGCTCGTGCCCGCAGTTCAGCCGGTCGGGGTAGTGCGGCGCGGGATCGTCCAGAAGGAGTTCCGGCCACTGCTGCGGCGGTGGCAGATGGTCGCGCGTGAACGTGTCGGTGTGCGCACCGGGGACGCGTACGGACGCGTCGGCGGCGGCTGCGGGCGTGTTCGGCGAGGAATTCGGCTCCATGAAGGATCGCCCCCTTGTCGCCTCTGGAGCGTATCGTTTGGGTGACGGTAGTCAACGGTCCGCGATAAGACAGAAACGCGGTAAGAACAGAGACGCGACAAGACAGATACGCGACAAGAAGAAGACGCGACCGGAGCAGAGACGCGACAAGAAGGGCGCCGCCATGACGGCATTCTCCCTCGAACCGGCACAGACCGCCTGGTGTGAGGAGCTGCTCACCCTCGCCGAGCAGCGGCTGCGCCCGCTGGCGGAGAAGGGAGAGACCGGGCGCGTCAACCGCCCGCTGCTGGCCGCCCTCGGCGAGCTGGGCCTGCTGGAGCGGATGTTCGGCTCCGGCGCGCTGGACCTGTGCCTGCTGCGGGAGTCCCTGGCCCGGGGCTGCACCGAGGCCGAGACCGCGCTGGCCCTCCAGGGCCTCGGCACCACCCCCGTCGTCCGGGCGGGCACCCCCGCCCAGCGCGCACGCTGGCTCCCCGAGGTCCGGGCGGGCCGCGCCGTCGCGGCGTTCGCGCTGAGCGAGCCGGGCGCGGGGTCCGACGCCGGCGCCCTGAGCCTGGCCGCCGAACCCGCCCCGGGCGGCTGGCGGCTCACCGGCGAGAAGTGCTGGATCTCCAACGCCCCCGAGGCCGACTTCGCCACCGTCTTCGCCCGCACCACACCCGGCGCCGGTCCGCGCGGGATCACCGCGTTCCTGGTCCCGTCCGACCGCCCCGGACTCACCGGCCAGGCCCTGGACATGCTCTCCCCGCACCCCATCGGCACCCTGGAGTTCGACGGCGTACCGGTCACCGCCGACGACATGCTCGGCGAACCCGACCGGGGCTTCCGGGTCGCGATGGACACCCTCAACCTCTTCCGCCCCAGCGTCGGCGCCTTCGCCGTCGGGATGGCCCGCGCCGCCCTCGACGCCACCCTCGCCCACACCGCCCGGCGCACCGCGTTCGGCGGCCCGCTCAGCGACCTCCAGGCCGTCTCCCACCAGGTCGCCGAGATGGCCACCCGCACCGAGGCCGCCCGCCTCCTGGTGTACGCGGCGGCCGCGGCGTACGACGCGGGGGAGAGCGGCGTGCCGCGCCGCGCCGCCATGGCCAAGCTGTACGCCACCGAGACCGCGCAGTACGTCGTCGACACCGCCGTCCAGCTGCACGGCGCCCGCGCCCTGCGCCGCGGCCATCTGCTCGAACACCTCTACCGCGAGGTCCGCGCGCCCAGGATCTACGAGGGCGCCAGCGAGGTGCAGCGCACCATCATCGCCAAGGAGCTGTACGCGTCCGCCGCCGCCCAGGAGTCCCAGGAGCCGCCCGTATGAGCCCGTCCCACCGGATCAACCCGGCCGAACTCGCCCCGCCCACCGGCTTCTCGCACGCCGTCGTCGCCACCGGGAGCCATCTGGTCTTCCTGGCCGGGCAGACCGCCCTCGACCAGGACGGCAAGGTCGTCGGCGCCACCCTGCCCGAACAGTTCACCACCGCCCTCACCAACCTGCTCACCGCCCTGCACGCGGCGGGCGGCGCCCCCGCCGACCTGGCCCGCGTCACGGTGTACGCCACCGATGTGGCCGACTACCGGTCCAACGCCCCCGAACTGGGCCGGATCTGGCGCCGGCTGGCGGGGCGCGACTACCCGGCGATGGCGGTCATCGGAGTGGCCAGGCTCTGGGACGAACAGGCGATGGTCGAGATCGACGGGGTCGCCGTGCTGCCCTGACGGCGGGGACGGTGGCTCCACGGCAGCCGTGGTCGCGACGGTGGGCCCCGCCCGCCCGAGTCGCGGCCCCGGGCGGGGCGGGCGAGGCTGGAGGAGCCCGTACGGACACCGAGCCGCCAGGAGGGTCCGCGGTGACCAGCGACAGCCGACCGACCCCGCCGCACCCCGCCGCCCGGTCCTACGACGGCGAGGGCATCACCGTCAGCTTCGACGCGCACCGGTGCCTGCACGCGGCCGAATGCGTACGCGGGCTCCCCGCCGTCTTCGAGGTCGGCCGGAAACCATGGATCCTCCCCGGCAACGCCCCCGCCGACGAGGTGGCCGACGTCATCCACCGCTGCCCGAGCGGGGCCCTCCAGTACCACCGCACCGACGGCCTGCCCGACGAGATCCCCGACGTCCCCACCCATGTGTCGCTGCACCCGGACGGGGTGCTGCACCTGCGCGGGGACCTGGAAGTCGCCACCCCCCACGGGCCGCACCACGAGACCCGGGTCATGCTCTGCGGCTGCGGCGCCACCGGGAACACCCCGTACTGCGACCACAGCGGAGCCTGCGCCCGACACGACCAAGGTGCCGAAAAAGGCTGAAACGGCTCCCTGCGCAGTGGGCCGGGGGGTGCGCGGCGCGCCGGTCGGGTGAATCGGCCCCGGGGATATATCTGTATTTAGTGCACTTTATTCCGGATGCCCTGCCGCCCGACCCGGACACTCCCCTGTGATCGCGCTCATCGTCAGCCACTTCGTGCTGGCGGCCTGCGCGGGCCCGCTGGTGCACCGGCTCGGCAGGCGCGCCTTCCTCGTGCTCGCCCTGCCCCCGGCCGCCGCCACCGTCTGGGCCTTCACCCGCTGGAACACCGCCGCCTCCGGTGACGCGGACACCTGGTCCTGGCAGTGGATCCCGGACTACGACGTCTCCTTCGACCTGCGCCTCGACGCGCTGGCCGAACTCATGGTGCTCCTCGCCGCCGGGGTCGGCGCGCTCGTCCTGCTCTACTGCGCCTCCTACTTCCGGGACGACACCCCGCAACTGGGCCGGTTCGCCGGGAACCTGCTCGCCTTCGCGGGCGCGATGCTCGCCCTCGTCCTCGCCGACGACCTCATCACGCTGTACGTCTTCTGGGAGCTGACCACGGTCTTCTCCTACCTGCTGATCGGCCACGGCAGCGAACACCGCCACAGCCGCCGCTCCGCGCTCCAGGCCCTCGTGGTCACCACACTCGGCGGGCTCGCCATGCTGGTCGGCTTCCTGGTCATCGGTCAGGCGGCGGGCACCTACCGGATCTCCACGATCGTCGCCGACCCGCCCGAGGCGACCCTCGCCGTCTCCATCGCCCTCGTCCTCATCCTGTGCGGGGCGCTGTCGAAGTCCGCGATCTGGCCGTTCTCCATGTGGCTGCCGAACGCCATGGCCGCACCCACCCCGGTCAGCGCCTATCTGCACGCCGCCGCGATGGTCAAGGCCGGGGTCTACCTGGTCGCCCGGCTCTCCCCGGCCTTCGCCGACGTACCCGTGTGGAAGCCCGTCATCCTGGTCCTCGGCGGTGCGACCATGCTGCTCGGCGGCTGGCGGGCGCTGCGCCTCAACGACCTGAAGCTCGTGCTCGCCTACGGGACCGTCAGCCAGCTCGGCTTCCTCATCCTGCTCGCCGGCACCGGCAACCGGAACGCGGCCCTCGCCGCCGCCGCCATGATCCTCGGCCACGCCCTGTTCAAGGCGCCCCTCTTCCTCGTCACCGGCATCGTCGACCACGCCACCGGCACCCGCGACCTGCGCAAGCTCTCCGGAGTCGGCCGCTCCCTGCCGTACGTCGCCGGGGTCGCCGTCCTCGCCGCCGCCTCCATGGCCGCCCTGCCGCCACTGCTCGGCTTCGCCGCCAAGGAGGCCGCCTTCGAGGCGCTGCTGCACGGCACGGCCGCCGAGCGGTGGGCGCTGGCCGTCGTCGTCGCGGGCTCGGCGCTGACCACCGCGTACACCCTGCGGTTCGTCTGGGGCGCCTTCGCCCGGAAGCCCGGCGTACCCGACACCCCCGTACACCGCGTGGGCCGGGCCTTCCTCGCCCCGCCCGCCCTGCTCGCCGTCCTCGGCCTGGTCCTCGGCCCGGGTGTCGGCTGGACCGACCGGCTGCTGGGCGCGTACGCCGACACCTATCCCGCCCCCGCGGACCCCTACCACCTCTCCCTCTGGCACGGGCTCGGCACCGCCCTGCTCCTGTCGGCCGTCGCCTGGGCCGCCGGTACCGTCCTCTTCCTCGGGCGCACCACCGTCACCAAGGTCTCCCGCCGCATCGCCTGGCCCACCGCCGACAGCGTCTTCGGCCATCTCCTGCTCGGGCAGGAACGTCTCGCCCTCCAGGTCACCGGTTTCATCCAGCGCGGTTCCCTCTCCGTCTACCTGGCCACCACGCTGCTCGTCATGGTCGGCGGACAGCTCGCCGTGCTCCTCACCGACGAGCCGTGGGAGGGCGCACCGGCCCCCCGGCTCTGGGACAACGTGCTCCAGGGCGGCGTGGCCCTGCTCACCTGCATCGTGGCGCTGCTCTGCCTGACCGTACGGCGCCGTATGAAGGCGGTCGTCCTCAGCGGTCTGATCGGTTACGGCACCGCCCTGCTCTTCGTCGTCCAGGGCGCCCCCGACCTGGCGCTCACCCAGTTCTGCGTCGAGACCGTGGCGATGATCGTCTTCGTCCTGGTGCTGCGTCGGATGCCGGTGCACTTCGAGGAGACCGTCTCTCCCTGGCGGCGGGCGATCCGCATCCCGGTGGCCCTCCTCGCGGCCGCCACCATCGGCGTCGCCGTATGGGTGGCCGCGGCCGCGCGCACCGCGGAGCCCGCCGGCGCCGCCATGGTCGAGGAGGTCGCCGATCACGGGTACAAGGACGTGGTCGCCACGATCCTGGTCGACCTGCGCGCCTGGGACACCATGGGGGAGTCCGCCGTGCTGGCCGCCGCCGCCATCGGTGTCACCAGCCTGATCTACCTGCACCGCCGCAGCGACGGATCCATGGTCCAGGACGAGCTGAAGGGCCGTACCGCCTGGTCGCTCTCCGCGCAGCACTCGTCCCGGCTGCCACAGGGCGACGACGTCGCGCCCGAACGCAGCTGGCTGGCCGCCGGTTCGACCCTGGCACCCGAGCACCGCTCGATCGTCTTCGAGGTGGTGGCCCGGCTGATCTTCCACCCGATCCTGATCCTCTCGGTCTACCTGCTGTTCTGCGCCGAGAACATGCCGGGTGGCGGCTTCGTCGCGGGGCTCGTCGCCGGAGTCGCCTTCATCACCCGCTACCTGGCGGGCGGCCGCTTCGAACTGGCCCGGGCCGCGCCCCTGCAACCGGGGCTCTTCACGGGACTGGGGCTGTTCATCTCGACCGCCGTGGGGCTCCTCGGCCTCCTGGACGGAACCGTGCTGCACGCCTTCACGTACCACGGCCACCTGCCGGTCTTCGGCGACTTCCACATGAGTACGCCGGTCCTCTTCGACTTCGGCGTCTACCTCCTGGTGCTCGGCGTCGTCCTGGACATCGTCCGGGCCCTCGGTGCCAAGATCGACCGGCAGATCGAACGGGCCGCCGGAGCCCTCACCGCCTCCAACAGCGCCATGACGGAGGGGGATCCCCGATGACTGTCAGCGCCTCGCTCCTCGCCACGGCCGTGGTGCTCTGCGCCGTCGGCGGCATCCTCATGCTGACCCGGCCACTGACCCGCATCCTGCTCGGCGCCGTCATCCTGAGCAACGGGATCAACCTGCTGATCCTCGCCTCGACCGGTACCGCCGGCGCCGCCCCCCTCCTCTACGGGGTCGACCTGCGCCGGGTCACCGACCCGCTGCCGCAGGCCATCGCGCTGACCGCCATCGTGATCACCCTCGGCACCACCGCGTTCCTGCTCGCCATGGCCTACCGCAGCCACCAGATCACCGGCACCGACGAGGTGCACGACGACCTGGAGGACCGGCGCATCGTGCTCCGCGCCGAAGTGCTCTCCGAACGCGCCCAGTTGCGCGAGGATTTCCGCTCCGGCGCCGAACCGACCGCCGACGAGCGCGAACGCTACCGCGAGGAGCGCCGCAGACTCCGCGACCGGCTGCGCGCCGACCGGGCCCGCCAGGCCCGAGGCCGCGATGCCTCCGGCGACCTCTGGAACGACGTCATCGGCGCCGACCCCGAGGACTACGAACGCGACGGCGACGCCAAGGCGGACGACCGCTACCCCCGCGACGACCGAGGAGCCACCGGATGAACGCGCTCGTCCCGCTGCCGGTGCTCCTTCCCCTCTGCGCCACCGGCCTCAGCCTCACCTTCGGCACCCGGATGCAGCGCTTCCAGCGTTTCATCAGCGTCGCCGTACTCACCGCCGTCCTGGCGCTCTCGGTCATCCTGATGATCGCCGCCGACCGCCAGGGCCCGCTCTCCGTCCACCTCGGCGACTTCGCCCCGCCGCTCGGCATCACCCTGGTCGCCGACCGGCTCTCCGGCCTGATGCTCACCGTCTCCTCGGCCGTCACCCTCTGCGTGCTGATCTACTCCCTCGGCCAGGGCATGACCGACCGGGACAAGGAGACCCCGCTCGCCGTCTTCCACCCCGCCTACCTGATCCTCGTCGCCGGAGTCTCCTGCACCTTCCTCGCGGGTGACCTCGTCAACCTCTTCGTCAGCTTCGAGATCATGCTGGTGGCCAGCTTCGTGCTGCTCACGCTGGGCGGCACCGGGCCCCGCATGCGGGCCGGTTCCACCTACGTGATCATTTCGCTGTTCTCGTCGATGCTCTTCCTCATCGCCATCGCGATGACGTACGCGGCCCTCGGCACCGTCAACTTCGCCCAGCTCGCCGAGCGGCTGCCCGGCCTCCCGCTCGGCGTGCAGACCCTCATCCAGGCGATGCTGATCACCGTCTTCGCGATCAAGGCCGCCGTCTTCCCCCTCGCCGCCTGGCTCCCCGACTCCTATCCGACGGCGCCCGCCCCCGTCACCGCGGTGTTCGCCGGACTCCTCACCAAGGTCGGCGTCTACTGCATGATGCGGACCGAGACCCTGCTCTTCCCGGGCAACCGCATCGGCGACCTCCTGATGGCCGTCGCGCTGGCCTCCATGATCATCGGAATCCTCGGCGCAGTGGCCCAGACCGACCTCAAACGGCTGCTCTCCTTCACTCTGATCAGCCACATCGGCTTCATGGTCTTCGGGATCGGCCTCGCCACCCGCGAGGCGTACGGCGGTGCCATCGTCTACGTCGTCCACCACATCACCGTGCAGACCACCCTGTTTCTGGTCGCCGGTCTGATCGAGCGCCGGGGCGGGACCACGGAGCTGACCCGGCTCGGCGGACTCGCCAAGGCCGCGCCGATGCTGGCCCTCCTCTTCTTCGTCCCCGCGATGAACCTGGCGGGCATCCCTCCGCTCTCCGGTTTCATCGGCAAGCTCGGGCTGATGCGCGCGGGCGTCGCCGACGGCTCCGCCTGGGCCTGGATCCTGGTCGCCGGCTCGGTGGTCACCAGCCTCCTGACGCTGTACGTGGTCGCCAAGGTCTGGAACCTGGCGTTCTGGCGGGCCGCTCCGCCGGGGCTGGCCGAGGCGGGGACGGTCCTGGAGTCCGGGGACGACAGCGACGACGACACCGACGAGGGCCCCGACGGGGTCCCCGGCACCGGTGACGAGGGCGTCACCATCGTGCGGCAGCCGGCCGGCGGACCCGTGGCGGCGACGCTCCGGGGGAAGGCGGTCATCACCACCAGCAGGCTTCCCCGGCCCATGATGGCGGCGACCGCCGCGACGATCGTGCTGGCCCTGTCCTTCACGGTGTTCGCCGGACCGCTCACCACCTTCACCGACCGGTCGGCCGTCGAACTGCTGAAGCGCACGCCCTACATCGAGGAGGTGCTGGGCAGGTGAGCCGATTCCTGCGGCTCTCGTTCCGCGACTCCGACCTGCCGCCGATGAGCTGCAAGGTCGGCCGACGCGGACGGGTGCTGGACCTGCCGCTGATCGCCTGGCTCACCCTCATCTGGGTGCTGCTCTGGTCGACCTTCAACCTGGCCAACATCATCACGGGCGTGATCGTCGCGAGCGCCGTCTGCCTGGCCTTCCCGCTGCCGCCGGTCGACTTGGGGCTGCGGCTCCACCCGTGGGGCATCGTCCGCCTCGCCGGATACCTGCTCTACGACATGTACACCTCGGGCGTGCGGGTCACCCGGCAGATCTTCGGCGAGACCCCGCACCGGGCAGCCGTCATGGGCGTGCCCCTGCGCTGCCGCGGCGACCTGATGCTCGCCGCCGTCGCGGTGGCCGTCTCCAACGTGCCGGGCGGCTCCGTCATCGAGGTGCGCCGGGCCACCGCCACCGTCTTCCTGCACGTCCTGGACGCGGACCGGCCCGAGGAGCTCGAAGCCGCCCGGCGTCAGGTCTGGCGGCTGGAAGAACTGACCGTACGGGCCTTCGGCACCCGGGACGAGATCGCCCGCGTCGCCGCACCGCCCCCACCGCCACAGCTCGCCGCCGGAAGGCCCGCACCATGAGCGTTCTCGAACACGTCGACCGTATTCTGCTGACCGCCGCCATCGTCCTGGTCCTGGTGGCGGGGCTCCTGCTGCTGGTCCGGATCTGGCTCGGCCCCTCCATGCTGGACCGGGCGATCTCGCTCGACGTGATCGCCGCCCTGATCATCGCCGGTCTCGGCGCCAAGTCGGCCTTCGCGCGGGACCCGTTCTACTTCCCGATCATGCTGGTGCTGGCGTTCCTCGGCTTCACCGGCTCGGTGGGCATCGCCCGCTTCATCGCCGTACGCGACCGGCCCGCCGTCACGGTCCCGACCCACTCCCCAGGTCCGGACGCCGGCCGGACCGAGGAGGGCACGCAGTGAACGTCTGGCTCCAGATCCTCGACACCGCCGGGGCCCTGCTCGTCCTCCTCGGCGCCGCGATCTGCCTGCTCGGAGTGATCGGCATGCTCCGGCTGCCCGACGTCCTCTCCCGCAGCCACGCCGCGACCAAGCCCCAGACCCTCGGCATCCTCCTGGTCCTGGCAGGGGTCGCACTCCGGCTGCGCAGCGGCATGGACCTCGCCACGCTCTCGCTCATCGGCTTCTTCCAGATGCTCACCGGCCCGGTCGCCTCGCACCTGGTCGCCCGCTCGGCGTACCGCACCGGACAGGTCCAGCACGAGGAGCTGCTCTTCGACGAACTGGACGAGCAGCTCACCGACGGGAAGCAGCCCCCCGGCCCGGCATGATCACGGAACTGTTCCGTCCCCGCCAATCACGCCACGGCCCCGCTGCCCGCATGCCATGATGCGGGCAATGCCGGACGCTGGGGGGCGTATGGGAAGCACGGGCACAGTGCTGCGCGAACTGCGCGGCGCACAGAAGAGCGCCAAGGGCGTCTCGCTCTACTCGCGGTACGTGAACCGCCCGGCCGGGCGGGTGCTCGCGGCGGGCGCGTACCGGGCCGGGCTGACACCCAATCAAGTCACACTGGTCAGCGCGGTTTTCACCTACGCAGCACTTGCGGCAGTGGCACTCGTGCAGCCGTCCTGGACGCTGGGGCTCGTGGTCTACGCGGCGCTGGCAGTCGGCTTCGCCTTCGACTCCGCCGACGGCCAGCTCGCCCGGCTCACCGGCCGGGGCGGGCCCGACGGGGAGTGGCTGGACCACGTCGTGGACTGCGGCAAACTGCTGCTCGTCCACGCCGCCGTACTGATCTCCTTCTACCGCTTCGGCGAACTGCCCTCGGACGCATGGCTGTTGCTGCCGCTGGGCTTCCAGCTGGCCGCCGTGGTGACCTTCTGCGCGGGGCTGCTGCGCGAACAGCTCGGAAAGGCGGCGGCTGCCGGCGCACCGGCGGGCTCCACGGCCGCTCCCGTATCAAGGGCGCGGGCAGTCGCCCTGCTGCCCGCCGACTACGGGGTGTTCTGCCTGGTCTTCCTGCTGCTCGGCGCACCCGGGGCCTTCCGGGCCGGGTACGCCGCGCTCGCGGTGGTCCACACGCTCTTCCTGGCGGCGTTCCTCACCAAGTGGTTCAGGGAGCTGAGAGCGCTCCGTCCCGGCTGACCAGGACGTCCAGCGCCCGGCGCAGCTGGGTGCTGGACGTGTGCACGGTGTACGGGAAGTAGACGACCTCCACGCCGACCTCGGCGAAGTCGCGCTCCAGCTTCTTCCCCTTCTCCGTGCCCCGCCAGTCGTCGCCCTTGAAGATCACGTCGAACCGGACCTGCTGCCAGGTCTCGACCTTGTCCGGCACGGTCTCCACGAACGCGGCGTCGACGAACCGCACACTGCGGACGATCTCCAGCCGCTCGCGCAGCGGGATCACGGGCGTGTGGCCCTTGGCGAGCGCGGCCATCTCGTCCGAGACGACCCCCGCGACCAGGTAGTCGCACTGACTGCGGGCATGCCGCAGGATGTTGAGGTGGCCCACGTGGAACAGGTCGTACACCCCGGGCGCGTACCCCACCCTGTGCTGCACCATCCGTATCTCTCCCCCCACGGTCAACGTGATCCGGTGATGTTCCAACGACCTTACTGTGAAGAACACTTGTGCAAGCCGTGAACGGATAAGCTCGACAGGGGCTGTTCCCGCAGGGGGCAGCGGCTGTCGTGGGGGGAAGGCGATCGTCCGATGTCCGATGCCGAACGGCACAGGCCGTTTCTGAACCGCCGCCTTCTGGTGGTCTCGACGAACTACGCACCGGAGGTCACGGGCATCGGCCCGTACGCCACTCAACTCGCCGAGCACTGGGCCGCGTCCGGCGCCCGGGTGCGTGCGCTCACCGGTATGCCGCACTACCCGTCCTGGCAGCTGGACGAGGCGTACCGGAGCGTGTGGCGGACGGTGGAGATACGCGGCGGCGTCGGCGTGCACCGGCGCAGACACTATGTGCCGCCCCGTCAGACCGCCCTGCGCAGAGCCGCGTTCGAGGCCTCCGTGCTCGCCACCGGGCTGATCGCGCCGCCGCCGGGCAGACCCGACGCCGTGATCGCGCAGATGCCCAGCCTCGCCGGCGGTGTCATCGGCGCCCGCCTGGCCCGCCGCCACCGCGTCCCGTACCTCCCCGTCGTCCAGGACCTGATGGGCGCGGCCGCCGCCCAGAGCGGCATACGGGGCGGCGGCCGGGCGGCCACCGTCGCCGCGGCGGCCGAGCGGTACGCCCTGAGCGGCGCGGCCCTCGTCGGGGTCATCCACGAGAGCTTCGTCCCCGGCGTCACCGCCCTCGGCGTCGACCCCGGCCGCATCCGGATCGTCCCCAACTGGACCCATGTGCAGGCCCCCACCGCCGACCGGGCCGCCACCCGGGCCCGGCTCGGCTGGGGCCCCTCGACACCCGTCCTGCTGCACTCCGGCAACATGGGCCTCAAGCAGGGCCTCGAAGTCCTGATCGACACCGCCCGCCTCGCCGCGGACGTCCGGATCGTCCTGATGGGCGACGGCAACCAGCGCGACGCCCTGCGCGCCCGCGCCGAGGGGCTGCCCAACGTGGACTTCCTGGAGCCCGCGGGGGCCGGGGAGTTCACCGACGTCCTCGCCGCCGCCGACGTCCTCGCGGTGACCCAGCGGGCCTCCGTCCTCGACATGAGCGTCCCCTCCAAGCTCACCTCGTACTTCGTCTCCGGCCGCCCGGTCATCGCCTCCGTCGCCGACGAGGGCGGCACCGCCGACGAGGTGCGCCGCTCCGGGGCCGGGGTGCTCGTCGCCCCCGAGGACCCGGCCGCCCTGCTGGCGGCGTTGCGGAAGCTGGCCGCCGACCCGGCCGCGGCCGACGCCCTCGGGGCGGAGGGGCCGCAGTATGTCGCACGCCACCTGAGCCGGGAGGCGGGCCTCGCCCGCTTCGACGCCCTGCTCGCCGAGGCCCTGCAGGACGGACAAGGGAGCCCGAGCCGATGACACCTGTGAACCGTGTCCTGGACGACCAGGACGAACCGGCGCTGCTGCGCGACCAGTTCCGCCAGCTCCTGCGCTACCGGGCGCTGCTGGCGGTCGGTGTCGTGATCGGGCTGCTCGGCGGCGGCTACCTCGCCCTCAGCGGCGAGGACACCTACACCGCCACCGGCGAGGTGCTCGTCCGCTCCGCCATCTCCGACCCCTTCGCGAGCGGCGCCACCGCCGACAAGGGCATCAACATCGGCTCCGAGCGGCAGACCGCCGTCAGCGACACCGTCGGCACCCTCGCCGCGGGCACCCTGCTCAAGAAGGGCGACGACGTGACCGCCCGGGAGCTGCTCGCCGGGCTCCAGGTCACCAACCCGCCCAACACCCTCACCCTCCGCTTCGCCTACACCGGCGCCACCCCCGAGCAGTCCCGGGCCCGCGCCGAAGCCCTGGCAGGCGCCTATCTGGCCCACCGCAAGGCGCGCACCGAGGAATCCATCAAGAACATGTCCGACGGCTACCGGGCCCAGCTCGACCCGCTGGAGGAGAAGCGCGACCTGCTGGAGAAGCAGACCGGCTCGGGCGCGGCCGACGACGTCACCAGCGCCCGGGCCAACATCATCGTCTCCATCTCCGAGCTCAGCCGGAAGATCTCCGAGCTCAAGGCCCTGGACACCACCCCCGGCTACCTCAACAAGAAGCCCGTCGCCCCCACCGCGCCCACCGGCCCCGGCCTGCCGCTGCTGCTCGGCCTCGGCGGTGTCGTCGGCCTCGCCCTCGGGCTGCTGCTCTCCTGGGTCCGGCTCGTCTTCGACCCCGCCGTACGCTCCGGCCGCGAGCTGGTCCGCTCGCTCGGCGCCCCGCTGCTCGGCACCCTGCCCCGCGAACGCACCGCCACCGGGTCGGTGCTCGCCATCGGCCGCAGCGGCTCCCGGCTCGCCGAGGAGTACCGGGCCGTCGCCTTCCGGCTCGCCTACGACCCCTCGTTCGCCGAGAGCCGCCGACTGCTGGTCACCGCCCCGCGCGGCGACAACGAGGAGGCCGCGGCAGCCGCCGCCAACCTGGCCGCCGCCTTCGCCGAGATGGGCCGGGACGTCCTGCTCGTCGAGGCCGATCTGCGTACGCCCTCCCTCGCCCGCGCCCTGGGCCCCGCCGCGCACGAGGTCCGCCCGCCGCGCTGGGCCGCCGAGGAGGGCGACGGCAGCTGGCCCACCGGCGGCCGCTCCAACGTGGACGTCCCCGGCTCCGGGGCCTTCGCCCTGATCCCCGGCACCACCGTCGACAACGTCCCGCGCGCCCTCACCTCCACCCCTGTCGGCCGCATCGTCGCCGAGGCCGACCGGCCCGGCAGCGTCGTCATCGTCCTCGCCCCGCCCGTCCTCTCCTACGCGGACGCGGTCGCCCTGGTGGACCGGGTGGAGGGCGTCATGATCGTCTGCGACCCGCGCGCGGTGCACCGCAGCGACCTGGAGCGCATCCGCGAGATCATCGGCGCCTCCGGCGGCTCCGTCCTCGGCGCCCTGCTCCACCCGGGCCGGCGGCGGCTGACCCGGTCGGAGCGCCGGCCGAAGTCCGGCCGGCGCCGCAACGGCGGCGGCGGGCCCACCCCGACCGCCGAGCCGGACGCACCCGAGATCACCGGCGATCCCACCGAGACCCTCGGCCTGCGCTCCTTAACGCTTCCGGCGGCGCGGCGGTGAGAGCCCGTACGGCCGTCCTCTGCTCGGTCGCGGACCAGGGCGTGGCGGCGCTCACCAACATCCTCGTGCTGGTGGCCGCCGCCCGGCTCTCCACCGTCGCCGACTTCGCCCGCTTCTCCGCGGTCTACCTGGTCTTCACGGTGCTGCTCGGCGTCTCGGGCGCGTACACCGGGCAGCCGCTGGTCCTCAGGCGCGGGGGAGGGGAGGAGACCCGGAGCGCCTGCCGTTCCGCCGTCGTCTTCACCGTCCTCGCCGCCGCCGCGCTCGGCGCGCTCCTGGCCGCCGTCTGCTTCCTCGTCCCCGGGGACACCGCGTGGGCCCTCCTGACGCTGGGCCTGGTCCTGCCGGTCGTGCTGGGCCAGGACGCCGTCCGGTACGCCTTCTCCACCCTCCAGCAGCCCCATCTCGCCCTGCTCTCCGACCTGTTGCGCCTGGCCTGCGTCCTCGGGGCGCTCGGGGCCCAGGTGTACGGGGCGTCCCCGGCCCTCCTGATCACCGTCTGGGGCCTCTCCGCCCTGCCCGCGCTCCTGCTCTCCGCCGCCCTGCTCCACCGCTCCACCGCCGGGGCCCCGCTGGTGCTGCGGCCGATGCTCCGGCGCGGCCACCTCGGGCAGCGGTTCACCGTCGAGTTCGGGGTGGGCAACGCGACCAGCCAGCTCTCCGTCCTCGGACTCGGCGCCGTCGGCAACCCGCTGCTCGTCGGCGCCCTGCGCGGGGCGACCACCCTGTTCGGGCCGCTCAACGTGCTGTTCACCTCCGCCACCTCCTTCGGCCCCCCGCTGCTCGGCCGCATCACCGAGGAGCGCCGACGCGTCCGGGCCACCGCCGCCCTCGCCGCCGCCCTCGCCGCCACCGCCGGACTCTGGGCCACCGTCCTGGCCCTGCTCCCCGACAGCGCGGGGCGCCAACTCCTCGGCGACACCTGGTCCGTGGCCGCCGCCCTGCTGCCCGCGACCGGCAGCCAGTACGCGGCGATGGCCGTCGGCACCTGCGGAATGCTCGCCCTGCGGATGCTCGACCCGCGCACCACGCTCGCCGTCCAGGTGGTCTTCTCGCTCACCGCCGTGGCGTTCCTCGCGGGCGGTTACGTTATCGGGGGCGTCCTCGGCGCCGCCTGGGGGCTCTTCCTCGGCTCGCTCTGCAAGGCCGCCGCCACCTGGATCCGGGTCGCCCGGATCCGGCGCCGGAAGGCGGCCCCCGACGAGGCCGTCACCGCCGGCGTCCTGCCCTCTGCTCCCTGAACGTGCTGATCAGCAGCAGACAGAGCGCGGCGATGGCCAGCTTCCCCGCCGCCTGGAGCAGCGGGCCGCGCAGCAGGATGAAGGTGTACCCGGCGATCAGCGGCGCGGCGATGGCCAGCACACTCCCGGGGCCGGGCCCCGCACGGGTGACGGCCCGCGCGTACCGGCGGTCGGTACGGGCCGCCGCGTACCCGATCAGCGCCATCCCGCCGGCCATCCCGGTCGCGCCGAAGTCGACCCAGAACTCGGTCCACAGCGGGGCCGAGAGGTTGGTCATCCGCAGCCCCATCCACTGCCCGACCCGGACCCCGGTGTCCTCCGGCTTCCCGCTCCACACCGCGCGCGGCACGAAGAACAGTGCGGAGCCCGTCAGCTGGCGGCCGTAGGTGTGGCCCCGGGTGTCGACCCACGAGATGGTGTTGGCGAACATCACCATCTGGTCGTAGTCCTTGGTCACCAGCGGCTCGAAGACCGAGGCCGACTGCGCGGGCCGCTGCCCCTCGTCGTCGTACCGGAACTTGTCCGCGTACGGGAACACCACCAGCGCCCCCACCACTCCCGTCGCCAGCACCGTGCGGTAGACCGCCGCACTGCTCGGCATCGCGGTGAACACGAACGCCATCAGCACCGTCAGGAACCAGTAACGGGCGTTGGAGATCGGGTTGTTCACCACCAGGTTCAGCGCCCCCAGCGCCACCCAGACCAGCACCGTCGACGGGGTGCGGCGGGCCCGGTAGGAGGTCGCCAGGCGGCGGGTGTAGAGGAGCAGCGCCAGCAGCGCCGGGACCTGGCCGAAGCCCTTGATGAAGGCCGAGCCCACATTGGACCCCTCCGTGACCACCCCGCTCGCCGCGACGGTCTCGGTGATCTCCTGGCGGCTGGAGAAGAAGACCGCCGGCCCGCCGAGCTTCAGCACGTAGAACGCGCTCGCCGCGAACGCCAGCACCACCAGCAGCCGCAGCCGCACCGGGTGGGCCACGGCCGGCCCGCCGCCCGCGCTCCGCGCGGAGGGCGTACGGCGCCGCAGCGGGCGCCGTGAGGCCAGCAGCGCCCCCAGATCGTAGGCGGCACACCCCAGCAGGACCATCGCGACGGCCGTGATCAGATCCTGCCGCGGCCCCACCATCGGTGTCGGCGTCTGCCCGATCACCACCTGGGCGAAGGGGGCCACGCCCATGGCGATGTACACGAACATCCAGAAGACGCCCTGGAGCAGCCGCCGCCGGGTGGAGAGGATCATCGTCGCCAGCCGGGCCCCCGCATAGCAGGTCAGGACCAGCTGGAGCCAGTACGCGGTGTCCCGGACGCCGTTGCCGGGCTGTGCGGCGATCACCGCGGGCAGGAAGCAGACCAGACCCAGGATGAGCGGCACCGACACCGCCCGAGACAGCATCGCCCAGGCGATCGGCCGCTCGGGGGGTTCGAAGGGCCCGCCGCGGGCCCTGGACCGCTCCGGACGCGCGGCCGCGTCGACTGCCGGTCCCCCGGCCATCTCCTCGGCCGGTCCGTGCGCCGACGTGTGCACCGACGTCATGCGCCCCCCGTTCAGTGAACCGCTGAACACTCTAACGAATCAACCCACTTGAGGGGATCCAATGACTACCCTGTGAACAACTTGCCGCAGTCGAGGGGAACTCTGGTGAAAATCCTGCACGTCGTCACGCTCCATACCCCGGACCACGCCTTCGGCGGTCCGACCCGGGTGGCGCTCAACCTGTCCAAGGTCCAGCGGGCCGCCGGGGACGACGCCCGCATCATGGCCCTCGGAGACGGTTTCCCCGACGGCGAACTGCCCAGCCATGTCGAGGGAGTTCCGGTCCACCTCTTCCAGGCCCGGCACCTGCTCCCGATGTTCGAGGTCAGCGGTATCACCTCCGCCGCGCTGCTGAACACCGCACGCCGCATGATGCGCGGCGCCGACCTCGTACACGTCCATCTGATGCGGGACCTGGTGACCCTGCCCGCCGCGCTGCTCGCACTGGCGACCCGGACGCCGCTGGTCGTCCAGACCCACGGCATGATCGACCCGACCGAGAAAAAGGTCGCCCAGCTCACCGACCTGCTCGGGGTGCGCAAGGTGCTGCGCAGCGCGGACGCCGTCCTGCACCTCACCGAGATGGAGCGGCTCGATGTGAACGCCGTCGCCGCCCCCGTCCCGCTCACCCGCACCGTACGGCTGGTCAACGGCGTCCGCCCGCAGGAGCGCAAGCCCGCCCGCGACCCCGGCCGGCCGCCCACCGTGCTCTACCTCGCCCGGATCCAGAAGCGCAAGCGGCCCGAGGACTTCGTCTCCGCGATGCCGCACGTCCTCGCCCGCCACCCGGACGCCCGCTTCGTCCTGGCCGGACCGGACACCGGCTCGCTGCCCGGCACCCTCGCCCTCGCCCGGAAGCTGGGCGTCACGGACTCCCTGGACCATGTGGGCCCGCTGGAGCACGACGAGGTCCTCGCCGCGGGACGCGAGGCCGATGTGTACGTGCTGCCCGCGATCGAGGAGCCGTTCCCGGTCTCGGTCCTGGAGGCGATGTCGGTCGGCACCCCCGTCGTCATCACCCGCACCTGCGGGCAGGCCCCCGATGTGGCGGAGGCCGGGGCGGGCCGGGTCATCGACAGCCGGGTCGGCGAGGACGCGGCCAACGCCCGCAAGGTCGCCGACGCGATCCTGGAGCTGCTGGAGCCGGAGGCCGCCGAGCAGGCGGGCAAGGCCGCCTGGGACCTGGTCAACGACCAGTTCACCATCGAGGTCGTCACCGCCACCCTCCGGCGGACCTACGAGGACGTGGTCCGCCGGAGGCGAGGGTGAGCGGCGCGCGGTTCAACGTATCGGCTTCTCGCGGGACTTGAGGGCGATCTGCCAGCGGTAGAAGCTCATCGCCAGCGCGAAGTCGAGCCCGGCCCGGCCGTCCAGGAAGCCCCGCCGGTAGAGGTACATGTACGCGAACGACACCACGGGCTTGAACGGCGCCTTGTGGAACAACTGCCCCTGGCGTGACTTGACCTGGCGCACCTGCTCCTTCACCTGGGGGTGCTGCTCCAGCCACGCCTCCCAGTCCGAGTACCGGTTGTGCCGCTCGAACCAGGCGGTGACCGGGTCGAGGTCCTGGTGCTCGATGGGGTTCTCCAGCGTCCCCACGGTCGCGGCGACCGGCTGGTAGTGGCCCTCCACCTCCCCGATGCCCGGCGCGTCCAGGTCCCCGACCTCCGGGTAGTAGGAGCGGGTGCGGTCGGTCAACGACCGCTTGCGGATGGTGTATCCGTGCCGCAGCCGCTTCCCCGAGAACCAGTACCCGAGCGGGATGTCGTACGCGGCGGGCTTCGGCGCCGACGGATCACGGAAGGTCTCCCGCAGCTCGGCCAGCAGCCCCGGGCTGAGCCGCTCGTCGCCGTCGAGCAGCAGGATCCAGTCCAGGTCGGTGCGGACGTTCTCCAGGCACCACTGCTTCTTCCGCGGATGGCCCCCGTCCCAGGTGTACGTGACCACCTCGGCCCCGCACTCCTCGGCGATCTTGACGGTGTCGTCGGTGCTGTGGGAGTCCACCACGACGACCGCCTCGAAGTGGCCGAGCACCGATTTCACCGCCTCGGCGATGTTCAGGCCCTCGTTCTTCGTGGGGATCGCCACGGCTATGGGGAGCTTGGTCTTGCCGGCGGTCATCCTTTGGCTCCTTCGGCCAGCCAGGCGTAGCAGCCTGTGGAGGTGAACGTACGGGCGGACTTCGGGATGGTGATCTTCCGGGACTTTCCGGTGTCGGAGGTACCGGAGGCCAGCTCCTTGCCGCCGGCCCCGGTGATCTGCCACGAGCAGCTCGTCGTGGGGGAGGCGGAGCGGTAGACGCCGGGCCGGAGCGTCTTCCCGGCGTGGGTGCCGTCCACATAGGCGTACGCGGCCTCGTCGACCAGGTCCTGGTGCTGGGGGCAGAGCCCCGCCACCGCGGCCGGGGCGTCGGGGATCTCCTGGGTGGCGATCGCGCCCACGGCGGTGTCCCGGTCGGCCTTGACCAGGTAGCGCAGCTTGTCGCAGGTCTCCTGGCCGGTCTGGAGCACGGCGGCCGGGTCCATGCCCTTGGGCACCCGGTCCTCCAGATACTCCTTCTGCTTCTTGGTGAAGGTCCCGGTGGCCGGGGTGATCTCGTCGGAAGGTGTCTTCGGGCCCTCGGCGGTCGCGGCGGGAGCGGACGGCCCGGGGGCCGCCGGCTCCTCGGTGGCGGGCGCGGCGGGCGGAGCGGGTGTGGTGGGCGTGGTGGCGGACGGGCCGGGGACGGAGGGCCCGGAGGCCGCGGGGCGCTGGGCGCCCGCGGCCTCCGGGTCGTTCCCGTCCGCGGACGAGCCGCAGGAGGCCAGCACCGCCGCCGTCAGGGCGACGGCGGCGCAGGCCAGGAACGGATTCCTCATCGGATCAGCTGTTCCTCAGGGCGTAGTGCGCACTGACCTGGGAACCGGTCAGCGCGGTCGGATAGACGGCGGTCTCGTCGATCTCCCCGGCGAAGAAGTTGCTGGTGGGACGGTTGGGCCAGCCGGACAGGTTGTCCCCGCCGACCCGCCAGTACCCCGGGTAGTTCTCGTTGGTGGAGTACAGGATGTTCGACGCGCGCAGCTGCCCGTCGACGTACAGCGACATCCCCTGGCCGAGGGGGCCCTGGGTGGCGACGACGTGGTGCCACTGGCCGTCGTTGTAGGCGGCCGAGGTGGCGACCGTGCGCGTTCCACCGCTCTGGACGCCGAACACGAGGCGCCCGTCGTTGCGCATGTAGACGTGCTTGTCGTGGCGGCTGCTGTTCTGCTGGTTCAGGTTCCCGAAGCCGATGATCTTCCCGCCACGGGTGGTGGTGGTCTTGATCCAGGTCTCCACCGAGAAGCGGGTCGGCTGGGCGTGCTGACGGTTGCTGTACGCGTACTCGTCGGTGCCGTTGAACCCGATCGCGGTGGACGGTCCGGCGACGGCCGCCGGGGTCTGCCGGTAGGCGGGGCCGTTGCGCAGGAACCCGTTGTTGAGGTTGCCGCTGCTGTCGTGGGCGAAGGTGGAGGTGCCCTCGTCGTAGCGCCAGTAGAGGGTCGCCCCGTCGGCCTTGACCCGGGCGGGGTAGGCCTCGGTCGTGGTGGCCACGGTGGCGGACTGGGCTGGGGACTTGGCGCTGGTGTTGGTGCCGTCGCTCGCGGTGATCCGGTACGAGTAGGTCTCGCCCGGTACGACGTCGGTGTCCGTCCAGCTCAGCTGCGGCCGGTTCCAGAAGACCGAGTAGCCGGTCGTGGTGTGGATGGGGGTGTTCGACCCGTCCTTGTAGATCCGGTAGGTCAGCTCACCGTCGTCGGTGTCGAAGCTGGTCTGCCAGTTCACCTCGATCTTCCCCGGATTCAGCGTGGACAGGCTGACGTTGGGCACCCAGGGCGCCCCGGTGTCCGGGGCGTCCGAGAACCGGGTCAGCCCCTGCTGGGGGGCGCTGTTGACGGTGGTGAACTCGCCGCCGACCCACAGGTAGTGGCGGTCGCCCTTGGCGGTCTGGGTCATCACCCGCGGACCGACCGGCTCCCCGATGCCGTCGTTGGTGTCCGGGAACCAGGGCAGCAGCGTCGGGTCGTCGACCGACTGGGCCAGCAGGTGCTTGCGCGGCTGGTCCGGGAAGGCGCCCATGGAGGAGCAGTCGTGGGCGTGGCTGCCGCTGTAGAGCACTCCGGAGTAGACCGCCACGGCCTGGGTGGCGCCCAGGCAGGTGTCGCGCCAGCGCTGCTGGAAGTCGCTCAGGTTCAGGGCGATCCGGCCGTCGAAGACCCCGCCGCCGGTGCCCTCGTTGCCGGTGTAGAAGCCGGTGGCGTCGGTGGTGATGTCCTGGACGGTGGAGTTGTTGTGGATGAACCCCGCGTAGGTCTTGGTGAGTTGTCCGGTGGTGGCGTTCACCACGGCCAGGGCGTGGGTGGTGGTGCCGTTGATCCGGAAGAAGTCCCCGCCGAGCAGCACGTTCTGCCCGTCCGGGGTCACCTCGATCGCCCGGGCCACCTCGTCGGCGTTGGCCGTGAACGGCAGCAGGGAGGCCCCGGCGGTGGAGACGGCCGCGAAGTGGCTCCTGCTCTGGCCTCCGACGCTGGTGAAGTCGCCGGCCAGGTAGACCGTGTCGGACGTGACGGCGAGCGCCCGAACGGTGGCCGATACGGCGATCTTGAAGTTGGAGCGGACGGTGCAGGTCGCGGTGTCGATGGCAGCGAAGTTGCTGACCCCTTCCCCGTTCACCGCCCCGAACTGGCCGCCCGCGTAGAGCGTCTCCCCGTCGGGGGAGAGCGCCAGCGAGCGTACGGTCGCGGTCCCCGAGGAGATCGTGAACGACAGCGAGCAGTCGGTGGGCGCCCCTGTCGCCGCGTCGAAGGCGGCGAAGTTCACCGCGGGCTGCTCATTGGTCCCGGGTGCGGCCTTGGGCGGCCGCAGGGTGGAGAAGGTGCCGCCCGCGTAGACGACGCCGTCGCCGGCCGCCATCGACCAGACGATGCCGTTGGTCTGCCAGGTGGAGAGGTCGTCCGCGGTGATGGCCACCGGAGGGGTCAGCGCCGCTGCCGGGGAACCCCCGACCGCCGTGGCGGTCAGGGCTCCGGCCAGCAGGCAGAGAGCGGCGGAGGCGGCCCGAACACGGCCGCGTCCTCCGGATCTTTGCCCCGTACTTCCGTTCATCATTCAGCTCCGAAGGTGAGAACGAGCTGCGGCCTGGAGGCCGCCGATCCTGCCTCGCTCGACCAGATGCGGAGACTGTCCGTCCCGCTGCTGGTCAGGGCGAGTGAGTAGGCGGAGCCGAGGGCCCCGCCCAGTGCCGGCGCGGTGAGCTCCACCGAGTAGTCGGTGGAGACGGCGGTTGCGCCGGTGATGGTCCCCAGCACGGACGCGGAGAGCGCCGGCCGGGAGTTGTAGGTGACCGCCGACTCGGTCCAGGCGCCGGTGACCGGCACCACGGTGTGGCTGTCGGTGGAGCCCGCCGTCGGATCCGACGACGTACGGAACTGGAGCCGGGCCCCCTTGAGGACCTGCCCGGCCGGGGCGGCGGGCAGGGTGAAGCGCAGATAGCCCAGGTAGGGCGTGGTGCCCCGGCAGGCCAGCTGCTGGTCGTTGTAGTTCGCGTTGGCCGCCACGCCGTTGACGTACGCGTCCTCGGTGGGCAGGAGGCTCACCGTGGTGTCGCCGGGCGGGGCGGGTGCCTGGGCCAGCTGGTGGTGGGCGGCGACCTGGGCGGCGGTGAGTGCGGAGGGGTAGATGGCGCTCTCGTCGACCTGCCCCGCGAAGTAGGTGGAGGAGGGCCGGTTCGGCCAGGCGTTGTTCATCGCGTCACCGCCGACCCGCCAGTACCCGTTGTACGAGCGGTTGCCCGCGGCCGTGTTGGCGGCGACCCGCGCCCCGTCCACGTACAGCGCCATCCCGCCGGGCCCCTGGGTGGCGACGGCGTGGTGCCACTGCCCGTCGTTGAAGCCCGCCGAACTGGTCAGGGTGGGGCGGCTGTTGGTGCTGCCGACCTGGACGCCGAAGGCGAGCCGGCCGTTGTCGGTGAGGTAGAGCAGCTTGTCGGAGACGGAGCTCGTGTGGCCCTGTGCCGTACCGATGTTGTTGCCGTACCCGACGAGCCGCCCCCCGCTCGTCGACGTCGTACGGAACCAGGTTTCGATGGAGTACGGGGTGGGCGAGGTGTAGCGGTGCAGCCGGTCGCTGTACACGTACTCGTCGCTGCCGTTCAGTGAGAGCGCGGCCGAACCGGCGACGGCGGAGGGCGTGGCCCGGTACGTGGGGGTGTTCACGTACACCCCGCCGTTCCGGCTGTCCGACGCGTCCGCCGCGAACGCCCCGCCCGGCTCGTCGTAACGCCAGTACAGATCGGCCCCGTCGGCCAGCACCCGCTCCTGGTACGGGGAGGCGGTGGAGGCGGCGGTCACGGAGACGGCGGGGGAGAGCGCGCTGGTGTTGCCGGCGCCGTCGGTCGCCGTGATCCGGTAGGAGTACGTCTGCCCGGCGGCCACGTTGCGGTCGGTGAAGGTCAGCTGCGGGCGGCTGAAGAAGAGGGACGAGCCGGTCGTGGTGTGTACCGGCACCGCACCCCCGTTCCGGTACACCCGGTACGTCAGCAGGCTGTCGTCCAGGTCCAGCGAGGACCGCCAGCTCACCCGCACCTCACCGGCGCGCGGCGCCGACACACTGGCCGCGGGAAGGCTCGGCGCACCCGTGTCCGGGGTGCTGGCGAACCGGGTCAGCGCCTGCTGCTGCACCCCGTTGACGGTGGTGAACTCCCCGCCCACCCAAAGGAAGTCACGGCCCTCGCGGGTGGCGACGGTCAGCGCGCGCGGCCCGACCGGCTCCCCGATCCCGTCGTTCGTGTCGGGCAGCCACCCCAGCAGCGCCGGATCGTCGACGCCCTGCGCGGTCAGGTGCTTGCGCGCCTGGTTGGGGAAGCCGCCCATGGTCGAGCAGTCGTGCACATGGCTCGCCGCGTAGAGCACCCTCTTGTGGACCCGCAGCGCCTGCGTCGCCCCCTGGCAGGTGTCCCGCCAGCGCTGGCCGAAGCCGTCCAGCTCCATGGCGAGCCGGCCGTCGAAGGAGTTGCCGCCCCGGCCCTCACCGGCCGCGTACCAGCCGCCGGACGCGGAGTCCGTGACGATGTCCTTGATGACGGCCGTGGACGGGATGAAGTTGTTCGGATAGCCCCGGGTGAGGGCTCCGGTCGTGGCACCGGTCACCGCGATCGCATGGGAGTTGGCGCCGCCCACGGTGAAGAAGTCGCCGCCGATCAGCACCGACTGCCCGTCCGGCGTCACCCTCAGGGTCCGCCCCGGGTCGTCCGCGTCCGGATTCCACCCGGTCACCGCACCCGCCGGGGTCACCGCGCCGAAGAAGCGCCGGGTCTGCCCGTTCACCGACTGGAAGTCGCCGCCCGCGTACACCGTGCCGTTCGGTGCCACGTCCAGCGCGCGGACCGTCGCCGAGAAGTCCGGCGCGAACCCCGCCCGCCGCGTGCAGGTGGCCGTGTCGACGGCGACCAGCCCGTTGGCGCTCGTCCCGTTGACCGCGTTGAAGTACCCGCCCACGTACAGCGTCGACCGGTCCGGCGACACGGCGAGCGCCCGCACGGTGGCGGTGCCGCTGCTCCGGGTGAAGGAGAGCGGGCAGCCGGCCGGAGCCCCGGTCGCCGCGTTGAAGGCGGCGAAGTTGACGGCGGGCGTGGAGCTGCCGCCGGAGGGCGTTCCGGCCGGGCGGACGGCGGAGAAGGTGCCGCCCGCGTAGACGACCCCGTTGGCCTCCGCCAGCGCCCACACGATCCCGTTGGTCTGGTAGGTGGGCAGGTGGTCGGCGGTGAAGCCGACCGGGTCGGTCAGCGCGGCCGCCGGGGGCGCGGCGGCCACCGGGGCGAGCACCCCGGCGGCCAGCGCGAGGGCGGCGGTGAGGGCGCCGGTACGTTCCCGGAGCCCCGCCCCCCTCATCTGTCCACCCGGACGGCGGCCCCGGTCAGCTGGTCCGAGAGCAGGCGGATGTCCGCGTCGACCATGATCCGGGCCAGCTCCCGCGACTTCACCTCGGGCTTCCAGCCCAGCAGCTCCTCAGCCTTGGACGCGTCACCGATCAACGCGTCGACCTCGCTGGGGCGTTCGTACTTGGGGTCGTACCGCACATGCTCGGCCCAGTCGAGGCCCGCGTGCTCGAAGGCGAACTCCAGGAACTGCCGGACACTGACCCCCTCACCGGTCGCGACCACGTAGTCGTCCGGGGTATCGCACTGGAGCATCCGCCACATGGCGTCCACGTACTCCGGCGCGTACCCCCAGTCCCGGATCGCGTCCAGGTTGCCCAGGTGCAGCCGGTCCTGGAGGCCGGCCTTGATCCGGGCGACGCCCCGGGTGATCTTCCGGGTCACGAAGGTCTCACCGCGGCGCGGCGACTCGTGGTTGAAGAGGATCCCGTTGACGGCGAACATGTCGTACGCCTCGCGGTAGTTGACCGTCGCCCAGTACGCGTAGACCTTCGCCACGCTGTACGGGCTGCGCGGGTGGAACGGGGTCTTCTCGTTCTGCGGGGGCGGGCTGGCGCCGAACATCTCGGAGGACGACGCCTGGTAGATCCGGGTCTGGATCCCGCTGGCCCGGACCGCCTCAAGGAGTCGGATGGTGCCGAGCCCGGTGACGTCACCGGTGTAGAGCGGGGCGTCGAAGGAGACCCGCACATGGGACTGGGCGCCCAGGTTGTAGACCTCGTCGGGCTGGATGTCGCGCAACAGGTTCACCAGCGCCACACCGTCGGTGAGGTCCGCGTGGTGCAGGACGAAGGAGCGCTCCGGCTCCTCGGGACCCTGGTAGATGTGGTCGATCCGCTCCGTGTTGAAGCTCGACGAGCGGCGTATCAGGCCATGGACCGTGTACCCCTTGTCGAGCAGCAACTCCGCCAGGTACGAGCCGTCCTGGCCGGTCACTCCCGTGATGAGCGCGGTCTTCGCCACGATTCCCCCTTCTCTGCTGTCCGCCTGTGCGACGAACAAGTCACCGACATATCGGAATTAGAGCGTTCTGCGGCAAAACATCTCCGCAGTCCGTTACTGCTGGCACAATCCGAGCCATGACGACCGAACTCCCCGTCCCACCCAAGGAATCCGCCCGACCCCTACTGCGCCCCGGCTCCCGCATATTCGTCGCGGGCCACCGCGGACTGGTCGGCTCGGCGGTGGCCCGCCGCCTCGCCGACGACGGCCACGAGGTCCTCACCCGCGGCCGTGACCTCCTCGACCTGCGCGACGCCGCGCGGACCGAGACGTATCTGCGGGACATCCGCCCGGACGCCGTGGTGCTGGCCGCCGCCAAGGTGGGCGGGATCATGGCCAACAGCACCTACCCGGTGCAGTTCCTGGAGGACAACCTGCGCATCCAGCTCAGCGTGATCGCCGGGGCGCACGCGGCCGGGACCGAGCGGCTGCTCTTCCTCGGCTCGTCGTGCATCTACCCCCGGCTCGCCCCCCAGCCGATCCGCGAGGAGTCGCTGCTCACCGGGGAGCTGGAGCCCACCAACGAGGCGTACGCCCTGGCCAAGATCGCCGGAATCGTCCAGACCCAGTCCTACCGCCGGCAGTACGGCGCCTCCTACATCAGCGCCATGCCCACCAATCTCTACGGGCCCGGCGACAACTTCGACCTGGAGACCTCGCACGTCCTGCCCGCGCTGATCCGCCGCTTCCACGAGGCGCAGCGCGACGGGGCGCCGGAGGTCACCCTGTGGGGCTCCGGCTCGCCGCGTCGCGAGTTCCTCCACGTCGACGACCTCGCCGCCGCCTGCGTACGCCTGCTGGAGGCGTACGACGGTGACGCGCCCGTCAACATCGGCTGCGGCGAGGACCTCACCATCCGCGAACTCGCCGGGACCATCGCCGAGGTGACGGGCTATCAGGGACGGATCGGCTGGGACACCTCGAAGCCCGACGGGACCCCCCGCAAGCTGCTCGACGTCTCCCGTCTGACCTCCCTCGGCTTCAAGCCGCAGATCCCGCTGCGCGACGGCATCGCCCGCACCTACGCCTGGTGGCTGGGGCAACTCGCTCCCACCGCCTGACCGTTCGCCACTGCGCTTGCCGGTCGCGCAGTGGCGCACCGGGGTTCCTCGCATCGTCGGGCCCGCCGTTCTCAGTAGGCCCCGCGGCCGTCGGTGACGGCGCGCACCGTACGGGCGAGGAGCCCCATGTCCGTGGCCACCGACCAGTTGTCGACGTACCAGAGGTCCAGCGAGACGGTCTCCTGCCAGGACAGGTCCGAGCGCCCGCTGACCTGCCACAGCCCGGTCAGCCCCGGCTTCACGGCGAGCCTGCGGTGCTCCCGCTCGTCGTACCGGGACGCCTCCTCGGGCAGCGGGGGCCGGGGCCCCACCAGGGACATCTGCCCCAGCAACACGTTGAACAGCTGCGGGAGTTCGTCGATCGAGGTCCGGCGCAGGGTCCGTCCCACCGGTGTCACCCGGGGGTCCCTGCGCATCTTGAAGAGCGGCCCGTCGACCTCGTTGTCCTCGGTGAGCTGCTCCTTGCGCGCCTCCGCGTCCGCCACCATCGTGCGGAACTTCCACATGGTGAAGGGCCGGTTGTGCTGACCCTGTCGGACCTGCCGGTGGAAGACGGGACCGCGCGAGGAGAACCGCACGCACAGCGCCACCGCGAGCAGCAGCGGGGAGAGCACCAGCAGCCCGAACAGGGCGCCGCTGCGGTCCAGCGCGGCCTTGAGCACCCCCTGCGGGCCACCGCGGAGCGGTGGCGCGATGTGCAGAAGGGTGAGCCCGGCCGCCGTCACCGGGCGGACCCGGCCGGCCGCGACGCCGGAGAGCTCGGAGACCACGGACAGGGCGACGCCCGCGTCGTGCAGTCCCCAGCCGAGCCGGCGCAGCCGGTCGCCGGTCAGCTGGGGCCCGGGAGCCACCAGCACCAGATCCGCCTCGTGGGCGTAGGCCCCGCCGAGCACCGTCGTCACATCGTCGTCCGCCGGGGCGGAGCCGAGCCGCCCCGGCACCTGCACCCCCTCGTACCCTGGCCGGGCGGGCCCGACCGGTATCGCGGCGACCAGCCGATAGGCGTGGTCGGTACGGGAGTTGAGCAGCTCGGCCGCCCGGTCCAGGCCCGCGGCCTCGCCCACCAGCAGCACCCGGCGCACCGCCCGGCCCCGGCGTGCGGTGCGGGGCCAGCGGCGCAGCCCCTCCACGGCGGTGGCGACCAGCAGCCCCGGCGCCACGGCCACGACAGCCGTGGCCGGGTCGACGGAACCCCCCGCCGCCGCGTGCAGGACGGCCAGTATCCCGAGGAGCACCAGCCAGTCGCCGAGGGCGCCGACCGCACCGCCCGGCTCTCCCCGCACCGGGTCCGCGTACCGCCCCCGCGCACCGCGCAGACCGGTCCACACCGCACCGGCCACCGCCGCGGCCAGCCAGGGGCGGGGCTGCTCGCCCAGGTGCAGCAGCAGCCAGGCCGGCCCGGCCAGCCCTATCAGGTCGGTCAGCGCGCCGACCGACGGATGGTGCCCCGGCTTCCGGCGGGCCGGAGCCCGCTCGGCCGGGTCGCGCTCTGCTGTCGGGGCCCGCCACAGTTGTTCCAGGGCCGCCGTACGATTCCGGGACGCGGCGGTGCGGGGACGCGGCGCGCCCCGGAGCCCTACCGGCCCGGATATGTCAGTTTCCGGTATTTCGACATGCCCCATGAACCCCCCAGTCACAGTCGCACCCCCACAAACGGGACGCATCCGTCGATCCCATGGACTGACGGATGCGCCCTCGCTCGGTGCACGATATCCACACACGTGCCATTTCGCTGGAGTTCTCGTGAAGTTCAGACGGCTCGGTTCAGACACCCGCGATCTGCCGTAACCAGCTGATCTCGCCTATGGGGGGCGGTTGTTGACGGATCAACGGCTGGGCAAGCGCTTGTGGAATGTGGTTCCCGGCGGCCCGAGGCGGAGGCTCTCACTCCGGCGCACGCCGGAGCGCAAGCACGAACCCCCTGGCGGCGACCTGCGCTGCCAGGGGGTTCGTGGTCCGTGGGCGGCCCGCCCGGGGTGGAAGGGGGCGCCCACGGGGTCAGGCGAGGCCGGTCGTGCGCCTCCTGGCCCGGCGGTGGATCAGCAGCCCGCCGCCAAGGAGCGCTGCCGCAAGGAGAGTTACCGACATCACAGTGATCCCGGTCGCCGCCAGGCTGCCGCCGGACGTCGTCCCCGTGCCGGTGTTGCCCCCGACGCTGCCGCCGCCCACCGTGGAGCCGGTGGAGCCTGCCGAGGAACCGGAGTCGCCGGAGGAGCCGGACGCCCCGGTGGAGGGGCCGCCGTCGCTGCTGCCGTTGCTTCCGTCACCTGTCGAACCGTCACCACCGGTGTCGGTGCCACCCGTTGTGGTGTCACCGGAGCCGCCGTTCCCGCCACCCGTGTCCCCGCCGGCAGCGCCGCCGGTGGCCTCGGTGACCGTCAGTGTGACCGGGGCGGTACGTGTGGTGCCGACGTCGTTGCGGAACTCGGCGCGGTAGCGGTAGCCGTCCTGGGCGCTCTTCGCGGTGAACGTCAGCACGGGCCCGGTGGCCCCGTCCAGCTCCCGCCAGGTCTGCGAGCCGTCGGTGCTGACCTGCCAGCGGACCGAGGGCTCCGGGGTGCCCTCCGCGCGTGCGGTGAGGGCCACTTCCTCCCCGGCCCTCACCGAGCGGTCGGCGGGCGCCCGGGTGACCAGGGGCGAGACCTGCCGGGTGAGCCGGGTGATCTTCCCCTCGGCGGGGCTGGTCACGAAGACCGTGGCCCCGCCCGGCTCGACGGCGAGCGAGGCGGCGCCGAGCTGCGTCTGGTTGCCGGGCAGCGAGAGGTCCTTCGCCGCGGGGGTGAAGTCCGCGCTGTCGTACACGGTGAGTGTGCCGTTGTTGTCGTTGGCCGGGTCGGAGAGGTCGCCGCCGTCCTGCCAGGCGACGAAGGCGCGGCCACCGGCCGCGTCGAACGCGGCGTCCCGGGCCAGGTCCTTGCCGACGAGCGTCTTCACCGGCTTGCCCGTGGCGTCGAAGACCAGCACGGACCGGTCGACGCCCACCCACACCGCGCCGCTCGCCGGGTCGACCTCGGTGAACCCGGCGATGGAGTCGGTGCCCGGCAGGTCGAAGGAGGCCGTGACGGCGAAGGAGGCGAGGTCGACCCGGTGCAGCTTTCCGGCGGCGAAGTCGCTGAACCACACCGCGCCCCGGGCGTGATCGGCGGCGAACTGCGTGCCGCCCGGCAGTGTGAGGCTCCGGGTGGCCGTACCGGTCGCCCGCTCGACCTCGGAGAGCTTCGCGCCCTGGGCGACCAGCACCGTGCCCGGAGCCGTACCGGGGGCGATGTCCGTGATCGTCGACCCGGCGAGCCAGACGCCCGTGGCGGCCGCGTCGCCCGCCTTGGCGCTCCCGACGCCCCGCAGCGGGTAGTTGTAGACCACGCCGTCGCCCGGCAGCGGCCCGGAGATCCGTGCCGCTGCCGAGGCCCGCAGCGCACCGGTGGAGCCGGGGGCGTCGGTGATCCGGCTCTCCGCCTTCCCGTCCTCGGGGTTCAGCACGTACAGCCCGCGCTCGTCGGTGTCGGCCGTGTCGGGGAGGTTGTCCGCACCGACGTACAGCTTCTTCGAATCGGGGTGCAGGAGGAGTGCCAGCGGCTTGCCCGCCGAGGTGAAGTCGGCGACGGGCTTGTAGGAGACGGTCCCCGCCGGTACGTCGACACCCCCGCCGCCCGGTTCGCCGGGCTCCTGGCCCGCGAAGGTCACGGGTATGCGCACATCCTGCGTACGGTCGCCGCTCGCGCGGTGGTCGGCCCGGGTGACGACGGAGCACGGCACGTCGGCGCAGTCCAGGCCGTCGCCCTGGGACCGGATCTCGATCTCCACGTCGAAGGTGCCGCCGGGGCCGAAGGGCAGGGCGAGCTCACCCTCGTACGGATCGCCCTTGGGCACGATCCACTGCGAGTTCTTGGAACCGCCGCTCATGTCGGCGCCACCGAGGCAGGGGGAGGGGACCCGGTTCGCCCCGTTGTCCTTGCAGAGCGCGACGTAGATGCCGGACGTCGTTCCGTACCCCTCGCCGGTGACCCGGATCTTCGCGCCCGCCGGGTCGAGCCCGGTGGTGGCCGAGACGGTGAGCTTCTGGCCCTGGGGGCCGGTGGCGCTCTTCGGGGTGGCGGCGTCGGCGCTGACCGCGGCGCCGGTGGGGACCGCCGCGAGCAGGAGGGCGGCGACGGCGGCCGCGCCGAGTCGGCGGCCGGGTCTGCGCGGTCCGCCGGAGCCGGTCGGCGGGGTGCCCGGAGTGGGTGTCATGTCATTCCTCGTCACAACGCGGGGAGCCCGGCCCCGGCGAGGAACGCCGGGACCGGGCCGATGGCTGGTGTCCTACACGAAGTCGATCGGCGTGTGGACGTCGTACTTGCGGTCGTTGGTGTCGGTGTGGTCGGCGCGGGTCACGACGGCGCACTCCACGGTGTCGCCGCAGACGTTGCCGCCGCCGAGGTCGGCCTTGACGTGTATCTGCACGCTGAAGGTGCCGCCGGCGCCGAACGGCGAGGTGTTGGGGAGGCCGCCGCCCAGGCTGGAGACCCAGTGCGAGGCTCCGGTCGTGCCGGACTCGTCCTGGCCGCCGAGACACGGGGAGGGCTTGTTGGCGCCCTGCGCCCCGTCCACCACGCAGAGGCTGACGTAGACGCCCTGGCCGGGGTTGTAACCGCTGCCGGTGACGGTGATGTTCTGCCCGGTGGCGGTCGCCGTGTCCGGGGCGGTCAGCGACAGGTTGTACGTGGTGCCCCCGTCGGTGATCGTGCGGGTCCCGGTCGCCGCGGCGGCGGGGGAGGCGAGGGAGAGCGCCAGGGCGGCGGCGGAGAAGAGGGCGAGGCCCGTGCGGGCGACGGTACGGGTGGAGGGAACAGCACTCATCGAATGAGCACCTTTCTCGGCATCGGAACCAGAACCACGGACACCCAGTCGACTTAGGTAAGGCACACCTAAGTCCAGTGATGTTGGGGTTGTCAACAAAGTTGCCCATGGGGTGGGGAAAAGCGATCGGATTCAGCCGAACTCGACCGGCGGAAAGGCTTGTTCCGTCCAGATGGTCTTCCCGGCCGGGGTGTAACGCGTGCCCCACCGCTGGACGAGCTGGGCGACGATGAACAGCCCCCGCCCGCCCTCGTCGTCCTCGGCGCTGTGGCGCAGATGCGGCGAGGTGTGACCGGTGTCCGCGACCTCGCAGAGCAGGGTCCGGTCCCGGATGAGGCGCAGCCGCAGCGGCCCGCCCGCGTACCGGACCGCGTTGGTGACCAGCTCGCTGACGACCAGTTCGGTGGCGAAGGACAGCTCCTCCAGCCCCCAGACGCCCAGTTGACGGGTGGCCAGCTCCCGCGCGCGGCCCACGGCCACCGCCTCCGCCGGCAGCTCCCACTCGGCGACCTGCCCCTCGTCCAGCTGACGGGTGCGGGCGAGGAGAAGGGCCGTGTCGTCGGCGGTCGTGGCGTCCGGCACCAGTTCGATGACGGCCCGGTCGCACAGCTCCTCCAGCGAGGCGCCGGGGACGCAGAGCACCCGGCCCAGCGCGTCGAGCCCCTGGTCGATGTCGTGGTCGCGGGCCTCCACCAGACCGTCCGTGAACAGCGCCAGCAGGCTCCCCACCGGCAGCTCGATCTCCATGGACTCGAAGGGCAGGCCCCCCAGCCCCAGCGGCGGCCCGGCCGGCAGATCCGGGAACATGACCCGGCCGTCGGGGTGCACCACGGCCGGCGGCAGATGCCCGGCCCGGGCCATGACGCACCGCCGCGACACCGGGTCGTACACCGCGTACAGGCAGGTCGCCCCCGTGGTCAGCTCGTCGTACGCGTCCGATGCCGGGCCGTTCCGGGTGCCCGGCCGCTCCTCCAGCGGCTGCCCCACCAGGTCGTCCAGCCGGGTCAGCAGTTCGTCTGGGGCCATGTCCAGCTGGGCGAAGGCGCGCACGCTCGTGCGGAGCCGCCCCATGGTGGCGGCCGCCTGGAGGCCGTGGCCGACCACGTCCCCGACCACCAGGCCGACCCGGGTCCCGGAGAGCGGGATCACGTCGAACCAGTCACCCCCGACCCCCGTCACATCGTCCGACGGCAGATAGCGGTAGGCGATCTCGACCGCGGACTGCGGCGGCACATGGTGGGGCAGCAGCTGGCGCTGGAGGGCGAGGGAGGCGGAGCGTTCCCGGGTGAAGCGGCGGGCGTTGTCGATGCAGACCGCGGCCCGGGCCGCCAGCTCGTCCGCCAGGGCGACCTCGCCGTTGTCGAAGGTGTTCGCCGGACCGTGGGCGACCGTACGGCCGGAGGTGTCGGGGCGCGGACTCCGCAGGAAGGTGACGAGCCCGAGCACACTGCCGCCGACCCGCAACGGGACGACCAGGGTGTTGTCGTCCAGCACGAGCCCGCCGGAGGCCAGGCTGCGGTCCTGCGGCGAACCCGGCGGATAGGCGACCGGGGGATAGCGGTGGGCCTGGGTCCCCGGCGCGCCCGGATACAGCGGCTCGCCGGGATCGGCCATCCCCGGGTCCACGGAGTGCTCACCGACCCGCAGGAGGTCCATGGCCGCCGAGCTCCCGGACGCCGGAAGCTCCCCGCTCATCACCGTCGCCCGTGCGATGTCGACCCGTACGGTGGAGGCGAACTCCGGCACGGTCACCTCGGCGATCTCCTCGGCCGTGGTGACCACGTCCAGGACCGTGCCGATCCGGCGGCCGACCTCCACGAGCAGGGCGAGACGCTGCTGGGCGCGGTAGCGGTCTGAGATGTCGAAGGCGTCCTCGCAGACCCCGAACACATGCCCGTGGGCGTCCTCCAGCCGGTAGTAGGAGCACGACCACAGGTGCTCCGTCCCGGGGTCGCTGGGCGGCCGCCCCTGGAAGTGCAGGTCGAGGATGGGTTCGCCGGTGTCCAGCACGTGGTGCATCACGGCGTCGAGCGTCTGCGGGTACCCCGGGGTGACGAAACGGCCCCCGGAGTACAGCTGGTCGGCCCGCTGCCCCCGGTACTCGGCGAGCGGTTTGCCGATCTCCCGCTCGTAGGCGGTGTTGCTCCAGGTCAGCCGGAGGCGGGTGTCGTAGATGGCCAGGCCCACGGGCGACTGGGTGGCGAGCCCCTGGAGGAGGGCGAGCTGGGACTCCCACTGCCGCAGCGCCCCGAGCTCCGCCGCCACCAGCACCCGGACCGGCGCTCCGGCCGCGTCACCTCCGGCCGCACCCGCCAGCGGGCACATCGTGGTCGCCACCAGCAGCTCCCGGCCGTCCCGGTGACGCGCGAGGCGGATCTCGTTGCCGGAGTACGGGCCGGGGTCCGGGCGGTCGGCGGGGCCCGGGCGGTCCGATGCGGCCGGGAGGGGCCGGTCGACGGGCAGGGGCGACAGGAACGCGCTCAGGGGCCGTCCGGCGGCCTCGTCCGGGCCGTAGCCCAGCAGCTCGGCGGCGGCGGGACTCCACCCGACGACCGTGTCCCGGCCGTCCAGGACCACCGTGGCCGCCCTGGCGATGTCCAGGGGGCCACGGAAGTCGGCGGCATCCGCCGCTCTGGTCGCGCTCACCGCGCCACACCGGCCTGGTCCATGGTCTTCAGAATCCGCCCTGGCCGGGGCAGGCACAACTGCGGTACGCCCGCGCCACGGCCGATAGGAGCGGCCTCCGGCACCCGCGGGTGCGGTCAGCGCACGCCGTCGGGCCGGAACTGGACGCTGATCCGCGGCCCCACCGCCCGTGCCGTCTTGGGTACGGCGTGCTCCCAGGTGCGCTGGCAGCTGCCGCCCATGACGATCAGGTCGCCGTGCCCGAGCGGCCTGCGTACGGGGGCGGGGCCCGGCCGGCGGGGCCGCAGCGCGAGGTGCCGGGGGGCTCCCAGGGAGAGGATCGCGACCATGGTGTCCTCGGTGGAGCCTCGGCCGATCGTGTCACCGTGCCAGGCGACCCCGTCCCGGCCGTCCCGGTAGTAGCAGAGCCCGGCCGTGGTGAAGGGTTCACCGAGCTCGGCCCCGTAGTGCGCGCCCAGCGCCGTACGGGCGGCTTCGAGCGCCGGGTGCGGCAGGGGATCGCTGCGGCCGAAGAAGGCCAGCAGGCGGGGGACCGCCACCACCCGCTCGTACATCACCCGCTGCTCCGCCCGCCAGGCCACGGCGCCCGCCAGCGTCTCGAACAGGGCGTCGGCCCCTTGGAGCCACTGCGGGAGTACGTCGATCCAGGCGCCGTGGCCGAGCTGCTCCCGGCGCACCCCGTCGAGCGGGCGGACGGCGACCTCGTCCCCCTGGTCGAAGAGCGAGGTCTGCAGGTGTACGGACATGGCACGAGCGTAACGCTATTCGTACAGGTGTGCGAACGAGTTGTGAAGGCCGGACCGGAACCACGTCAGCGGCGGGAGATACCGGCCCGGACCTTCCGGAGGGCGTAGACGCCGGCTCCGAGCAGGAGCACCGCGGTGCCGGAGACGACGCTGCCCAGGGGCAGCGCGAAGGCGAGGACCGCGCAACCCGCCAGGCCCACGATCGGGACCAGGCGGTTCGGGCGTCCTTCGTCCGGCGCGAGGGTCCAGGCTGAGGCGTTGGCGATGGCGTAGTAGGCCAGGACACCGAAGGAGGAGAACCCGATCGCGCCCCGTACGTCAGCGGTCGCGGCGAGCAGCGCGACGACCGCGCCGACGGTCACTTCGGCGCGGTGCGGGACGCCGAAGCGTGCGTGGACGGCGGCCAGGGCATGCGGCAGATGCCGGTCACGGGCCATCGCCAGGGTGGTGCGGGAAACCCCCAGGATCAGCGCCAGCAGGGAACCCAGGGCGGCGACGGCCGCGCCCACACGGACGACGGGCACGAGCCGGTCGGCCCCCGCGGCCCGTACGGCGTCCGACAGCGGTGCGGCCGCGTCCGCCAGCCCCGCCGGGCCCAGCACTTTCAGAGCGGCGACGGCGACGAGGGCGTAGACGGCGAGGGTGATGCCGAGCGCAATCGGAACAGCGCGCGGGATGGTGCGGGCGGGGTCGCGGACCTCCTCGCCGAGGGTGGCGATGCGGGCGTACCCGGCGAAGGCGAAGAACAGCAGGCCCGCGGCCTGGAGCACCCCGCCCACGTCGGCGTCCGGGCCGACGTGCAGCGGGGCCGTGTCCGTACCGGACGAGGTCAGGGCGGCGACGGTCACGGCGGCGAGCACGGCCAGGACGACCGAGACGATGACCCGGGTGAGGAGTACGGACTTCTGCACCCCGGCGTAGTTCACCGCGGTCAGCACCACCACGGCGGCCACCGCCACCGTACGTTCCTGACCGGGCCACAGATATGCGCCGACGGTGAGCGCCATGGCCGCACAGGAGGCGGTCTTGCCCACGACGAACGCCCAGCCGGCGAGGTGTCCCCAGAAGTCGCCCAGCCGTTCGCGGCCGTAGACATAGGTGCCGCCGGACTCGGGGTGGAGGGCGGCCAGCCGCGCCGAGGACGTCGCGTTGCAGTAGGCCACGACCGCGGCCAGGGCCAGAGCGAGCAGCAGCCCGGAACCGGCGGCGCCCGCCGCCGGGCCGAGCGCCGCGAAGATACCGGCCCCGATCATCGACCCGAGACCGATCACCACGGCATCGGACACACCCAGCCGGCGCTGCATCCCGCCCGCGCCCGTCGCGCCCCCCTGCGTCTGCACGCCGCACTGCCTCCCGCGCCGGTCCTCGAATCCCGGCGCAGCGTAGCCGAGCAAGGTGTCGCGCCGGAGTCGCCGGACGGGAACACGAGGGGGCGTTGGCTGGTCAGCTCCCCTTGATGAGGTCGGCGCACTTCTCGCCGATCATCATCGTCGTGATGCACGGGTTGGCCGTGGTCAGCACCGGCATCACGGACGCGTCGGCCACCCGCAGCCCCGTGACCCCCTTGACCCGCAGCTGCGGATCGAGCGGCGAGTCCGGGTCGTCCGCCGGACCCATCCGTACCGTGCCCGCCGGGTGGTAGACCGTGTTGTGGGTCTCGCGGATGTAGTCGAACAGCTCCGCGTCCGTGGTGGCGCCCGCCCCCGGGGCCAGCTCGGTGCCCGCCCAGGCGGCCATCGGCGGCCGCGCGACGATCTCCCGCGCGAGGCGGAGCCCGTACGTCATCACCCGTACGTCGTGCTCGTCGGTGAAGTAGCGCGGATCGACCCGGGGCTTGTCCCGGAAGTCCCGGGTGCGCAGCCGGACCGTGCCCCGGGAGCGGGCCCGGGTGACGTTCGGGGTGAGGCAGAACGCGTTCTCCGAGGTGGGGTAGCCGCGCCGGTAGGTGTTCAGGTCGAACGGGACCGAGCCGTAGTGGAACATCAGGTCCGGCCGGTCCAGGCCCGGTTCGGTGTCGGCGAAGATCCCGATCTCCCACCACTGGGTGGAGGAGGTGACCATGGGCTGCTTCGCCTCCCACATGATCACGCCCTCCGGGTGGTCCTGGAGGTGCGAGCCGACGCCGGGGGAGTCCACCCGGACCTCCACCCCGGTCTCCCGCAGATGGCCGGCCGGGCCGATCCCGGAGAGCATCAGCAGCTTGGGGGAGTCGATCGCACCACAGGCGACGACCACCTCGCGCCGGGCGTGCACCCTGCCGCTGTGAACGGTGTCGGGCTCCAGGTACTCCACCCCGGTGCACCGCTGCCCGTCCTCGCCGTCGAACAGCAGGCGCTTGGCCTGGAGGCCCGTCCGCAGCTCCAGGTTGGGCCGCTTCCCGAGGATGGGATGCAGGTACGAGACCGAGGCCGAGGAACGGGTCCCGTCCTCGCGGGCGTTGATCTGGAACCAGTGCGCGCCCCGGACCACCGTCGTGCCCGTGTTGAACGGGGTGGTGGGGATCCCGGCCTCGGCGCAGGCCGCCAGCAGCGCCGTACCGCACGGGTCGTCCGCCGGCACCGTCCGCAGGGTGACGGGGCCGGAGCGGCCGTGGTGGTCGCCGGGCGCGTCGTTGGTCTCCAGCCGCTTGTAGAGCGGGAAGCAGTCCGCCGCGCTCCACCCGGTGCAGCCCAGCGCACCCCACTCGTCGAGATCCTCGGCCGGGGCCCAGAAGGCGATGCACGAGTTGTGCGAGGAGCAGCCGCCGAGCACCTTGGCGCGGGCGTGCCGCATGAAGCTGTTGCCGTTCTCCTGGGGTTCCACCGGGTAGTCCCAGTCGTAGCCGGACTCCAGCAGCGCCATCCACCGGTCCAGCCGCAGGACGCTGTCGTCGCCGACGTCCGAGGGGCCCGCTTCCAGTACGCAGACGGTGACGGCCGGGTCCTCGGTGAGCCGGGCGGCGACGACGGCACCGGCCGTACCGCCGCCGACCACGACGTAGTCGTACGTGGGCACAGGGCTCTCTTCGGGCATCGCGTCTCCAGGACTCAAGGATTCTGCGGCGGAACGGTGGGGTCCTCGGCCTCGAAACGGTGCTCGGCGAGCACCCCCGTACGGTGCCGCTGGACGAACCAGTAGTAGGCGAAGCCGCCCAGCGCGACGACGCCGATGAACAGGAACGCGCCCCACCGCAGGTACCAGTGCTGCGGGCCGGTCGCGTTGTAGACCTCGGCGCGCGGCCAGGCCAGGTTGAGGGACATGGCCGTGCCCCACAGCACCGCGAGGACATTGACCGGCAGCCCCCAGCGGCCCAGCGAGAACGCGCCCTCGCGCGGCTCCCACGTGCCGCGCAGCCGGCGCAGCAGCATGGGCACGGTGACCAGCAGATAGGCCACGTAGATCATGATGATCGCGATGCTGGTGATCACCGAGAAGATCTGCGGCTGGTTGATGTTCACCACCAGGATGACCACGCCCACCACCCCGATCAGCACGGCGGGCGCCACGGGCGTCTGGAAGCGGGGGCTGACCTTGGCCAGCTTCGACCCGGCGGGGAGGTTGTTGTCCCGTGCCATGGCGAACATCAGCCGGATCCCCGCCGCCTGCACGGCCAGCACGCAGACGGTGATCGCGACGACCACCGCCCAGAGGAAGACCTCCCCGATGGTGTCGCCGAGCGTCGCCAGCACCACGTACTGCAGACCGCCCGTGGACAGCTCCTCGGCCTTCAGGTCCGGCACCGCCAGCAGGGCGAAGAGCAGGATGAACGCGCCGATCGTGAAGGACGCGATGAGCGCCCGCAGGATGGCGCGGGGCGCGTTGCGGCCCGGATTGTGCGACTCCTCACCGAGCGAGGACGCCGTGTCGAAGCCGTACATCACATAGGCGGAGGCCAGCGAGGCGGTGAGGAACGCGCCGAAGTAGCCGAGCGACTGGCCGCTGCCGAGGCCGTACGTCTCCGTCAGGGCGGTGCTGGGGCCACGGGTGATGTGGGCCGCCAGGAAGATGATCAGGGCGACGGCCGCGATCAGCTCGATGAAGACGCCCGCGGAGTTGATCCGGGCCATCAGCTTGACCCCGAACGCGTTCACCAGCGTGGAGAACAGGATGAGCACCGTGCCGAGGAGGACGGCGTTGGCCGCCTGGTCGTTCTTCCCGCTGCCGTCGCCGACGAACTGGAACCAGCTGTCGATCTGCGGCAGCGTGATCTGGTAGGCCAGCGCCACCGCCGAGAGCGTGACCATGGTGGCCGTCATCATCATCCAGCCGCCGAGCCAGCCCACGTGCGGGCCGCCCATCTTCTTCGCCCAGTTGTAGACCGAACCGGCCACCGGATAGCGGGCCGCCAGCTCGCAGAAGCACAGGGCCACCATCAGCTGCCCGCAGAAGACCATCGGCCAGGACCACCAGTAGGCGGGACCGCCGAAGCTGACGCCGAAGTAGAACAGCTGGAAGGTGCCGGTCAGGATCGAGATGTAGCTGATCCCGGCGGCGAAGGTGTGGAAGTTGCCCAGGGTGCGCTTCAGTTCGGGCCGGTAGCCCATCTCACCGAGCGCGTCGTCGTCGTGCTGGGTCTGGGTCCTGTCACCGCTTCCGGGGGCGGAGCCGGGCCCCGGGCCCGTACCCGTACTCACTCGAACCAGCGCTGGGGGGTCGCGGCGACATTGCGCCAGATGTGCTTGGCCTCCTGGTACTCGGCGAGACCCGCCGGCCCCAGCTCGCGGCCGAAGCCGGACTGCTTCATGCCGCCCCACTCCGCCTGTGGTACGTAGGGGTGGAAGTCGTTGATCCACACGGTGCCCGCCCGCAGCCGCGAGGCCACCCGGTGGGCGCGGCCCCCGTCCTGCGTCCAGACCGCCCCGGCCAGCCCGTACACCGTGTCGTTGGCCAGCCGCACCGCCTCGTCCTCGTCCCGGAACCGCTCCACCGTGAGCACCGGACCGAACGACTCGTCCCGCACCACCGACATGGACGAACGGCACTCGTCCAGCACCGTCGGCGGGTAGTAGAAGCCCTCCGCCAGCGCCGGATCGTCCGGCCGCGCGCCGCCGCAGCGCAGCACCGCGCCCTCGGCGATGCCCTCGGCCACGTACGCCTCGACCTTGTCGCGATGGGCGGCGGAGATCAGCGGACCGCTGCGGGCCTCCTCGTCGAAGGGGCCGCCGAGCCTGATCCGGCGCGCCCGCGCCACCAGCTCGTCCACGAACCGGTCGTGCAGCTCGTCCTGGACGAGGAGCCGCGCCCCGGCCGAGCAGACCTGGCCGGAGTGGAGGAAGACCGCCATCAGCCCGTAGTCGACGGCGGTCTCGAAGTCGGCGTCGGCGAAGACGATGTTCGGGTTCTTGCCGCCCAGCTCCAGGGCCACCTTCTTCACCGTGGGCGCGGCGGCCGCCATGATGGCCCGCCCGGTGGTGAGCCCGCCGGTGAACGACACCATGTCGACCCGCGGATCCTCGGTGAGCGGCGCACCCACGGCCGCGCCCGCCCCGAGCACCAGATTGGCCACCCCCTCCGGCAGCTCGGCCTCGACGAGCAGCCCCATGAGCAGGACGGCGGTGTGCGGGGTCAGCTCGCTGGGCTTGAGGATGAAGGTGTTGCCCGCGGCGAGCGCCGGGGCGACCTTCCAGGCGGTCTGGAGCAGTGGGTAGTTCCACGGGGTGATGAGCGCGCAGACGCCGACCGGTTCGTGCACGATCCGGCTGTCGACGTCCGCGATCCCGGTGTCGACGACCCGGTCGGTGGACCCGGCGGCGACGAGGTTGCCGAAGTAGCGGAAGCAGTTGGCGATGTCGGCCATGTCGTAGGCGCTCTCGACCAGCCGCTTGCCCGTGTCCAGGGACTCGGCCCGCGCGAAGACGTCCTTGTCGCGCTCCAGCAGCTCCGCGACCCGCAGCAGCAGCCGCCCGCGCTCGGCGGCCGGCGTACCGGGCCAGGGCCCGTCGTCGAAGGCGGCCCGGGCGGCGGCGACGGCCGCTTCGGCGTCCTTGCGCCCACCCTCGTCGACGGTGGCCACCAGGGTGCCGTCGGCCGGGCAGCGGATCTCCCGCGTGCCCGCGTCGGCGGCGGCGGTCCACCGGCCGCCGATGAACAGCTCCGGCATGGGCTCCTCCTGTACGGGTGGGTCGGGCGGCCCGCCGGGCGCCGGCACTCCGGCACCTTCTGTGGCGGCTCCAGGACAGACAGTAAGGGCGGGCGGCCGTGTGCGCAGCGCGGGCGCGGCCGACCGGACCGTTCTTCCGCCTCCTCGGGGAGGTCGCTTCCCGGACTCCGCCTCCTTACCGGGGGCCCGGCTCCGCCCCGCCCCGTTCACCGAGCCGGTGGACCAGCGATTCGAGGGACTCCCGCGGGTCCTGCCCCGCGGTGTCGACGACGACGCGCTCCCGGGCCCAGGGCTCGTAGTCGCGGTCGAGGACCTGCTGCCAGTCGGGCTGCGGCAGCCCCGGGATGTCGCAGGAGCGGGTGGCCAGGCGGTGCCGGTGCTCGGCGGGGTCCGAGCAGACCACCTCGACCTCGACTACCCGGACGCCCGCCCCGGTGCCCGCCTCGCGCCAGGCGTCACGGGTGACGGCCAGGGGGTTCACGGATTCCGCGATCACGGTCAGGCCCTGCTGGAGGTGCTCGGCGGCCAGGGCGTATCCCACCGTGTAGCCGGCCGGACCGACGGGATGCCGGGCCAGGCCCGAGCGGACGATTGCCTGCTCGATCGTGTCGACGCGCAGGTGGACGGCGCCGATGCGCGCGGCCAGGAGCCGCGCCAGGGTGGTCTTGCCCGTGCCGGGGAGTCCGCCGATGACGATGAGCATGCGCCCAGGATGCCGCAGGCGGGGACGGGCGCACCGGCCCGGGACGTACGCACACTCCTCCACGCGTACGTCCCCGGCCGGCGTCCGTTCAGGACGCTCAGGGGTTCTCCGGGGCGAACGAGATCATGCGGGCCTCGCGTTCGGTGTCCTTGCCGCTCACGATCGACGGCGTGATGACGATCCGGCCGTTCACGTAGGCAAGGCGCCCGGCGAGCATGGCGTGCTCGGTGGGACGGGCCGACTGCGGGTGGAGCAGCACCTGCTTCTTCGTGTCCACGCCGCCCGGGCCGAACCGGATGATCCCGCCCTCCTGGCCCGGCCGGGACGCCTCGTAGACGAGTGCGGAGGTGCCGCTCTCCTCGCGCAGGGGGTGGAGGGTGCTTCCCTCGGACTTCACGCCCCAGACGAGTTTCCCGGTGGCGAGGTCGTAGGCGCCGACCTGCCCGGTGCCGCCCACATGGACGGCGTTCCGGCCGGCGACCATGCCCGGACAGTTCTGGATGCCCTGGCCCGAGTCGCCCGAGTCGCCGCAGTACTTGAAGCCCTTGGGCCGGGCGTCGATGGTGGTACGGAGCTTGCCGCCGGTCCCCAGCGCGACGATCCGCCAGTTGCCGATGATGTCCGCGGTGTCGAGTGTGGTGAGGACGACGGGGGCGACGGAGAGCACCTTGCCGACCTTCCAGCCCGCCTGGGTCCGGAAGCGCCAGTGGACCTTCCCGGTGCGCGGGTCGATCTCGCGGAGCTGGCTGTAGGACTTGCTCCGGTCGGCGCCGATCGCGCAGTTGGAGCTCACCAGGAGCCGGGGGCCGCCCGCCACGTCGTCGGGGTAGCACTTCCCGGGATTCTCCATGGGGATGTCGTAGAGCGCGGTGCCGTCGCCGACCCGGTACGCGGCGGCCGTCATGCCCTGGACGACCGCGAGGACATCACCGCTGATGGCCGTGTGCACGATGATCGTGTCGTCCAGCGACCCGGTCTCGGTCAGCTCTCGCTGCCATCCCGCCTTCCCGGTCCGCAGATCGATCATCTGGAGCTGGTTGCACCGGTTCCCGTGCACGGCCTGGCTGTTCTTGTACACCACGACGACCTTGCCGTCAGGGGTCGGATCGACCGGCGTCTCGCAGACGGGGGCGGGCAACGGCACGCTCCACACCTCGGCGCCGTCCGACAGACGGTAGGCGGTGACCTTTCTGTGCATGGCCTGGACGACGGTGTCACCGACGACCCACAGATCGTGGAGCAGGATGCTCCGCCCCGGCAGATCCGTCCGGTCGTCGACGACCCACGCCGTCGCCTCGCCCGGCTTGCGCCCGGCGTTGATCTCCGCCGACGTCGGGATCCGCTTCGGTTCGGGTGCGGGGACGGCGGAGGCCGGGGGAGCGGACGGTGTCTCCGGGGCGGGTGGCGTCTTCCTCGCGGCGGGCGCCGCGGGCGCGGCGGACCCGCCCCACCTGCCGTCGGTGACGGCGTACACCCCGCCACCGGCCGCCAGGAGCAGCAGGACGACGGCCGCAGCGATCAGCGGCACCCTGCCGGAACGCCTGCGGCGCGGCGGTTCCACCGGGGGGCCGAAGCCCTCGGCCGCATACGGGTTGCCCGGCACCGGCCGGTGCTCCGGGGGCGGCAGCTCCCAGGGCTGTGACGGTCGCGGCATCAGTTCGTCCGGGACGCGACGCGTTCGCCGGACGGCTCGGCGACGACGATCTGGATGTGCTGCGGGGCGTACTTGCCGGCCTTGCGGACCATCTTGTCCAGGTCGAACTTGGCACGGGGAACGGCGACATGGACCGGGGCGGGCATGGCCGGGTGCGGTGCGGGGCCGTTCGCGCCCGGCGGCAGGCCCGTGCCGGGACGCAACCGTGCGCCGATCAGCGTGTGTTCGCCGTCCGGCACCGTGGCCACGACGAACTGGGTGACGTCCGGCCACGGCAGCAGCAGTTCGCCGAACCGGGCGCCGGCCGCGTCGAACTGGAAGGCGGTACGCCGCTTCTCGTACCAGGAGATGATGAAGGGGATCGCCAGGACGATGACCGTGCCGCCCCGCATCTCCAGCGCCCAGCCGAGCAGGAGGGCCAGGGCCACGACGCCCACGATCAGCCCCCACAGGCCCGCGAGGTCCTGGGCGGAGAACGGGTGGGCGACCCGGTAGCGCTCCCACCGCGCACCCCGGCGGGTGGGCTGTGACCCGGGCGCGCGATTGCCGTGCGACATGCTGTTTTCCTCTCTTCCACCGGCCCGGTGGCCCGTGTTCACCGGGCGGCCGGGCCGGCGCCCCGACGGCGCCGGTACCGGCGCAACCTGGCAAACTCTGTCGCGGCGCGCTGAAATGCCGACGGAATTCCGCTGAAGCAGGGTCGCGGGAGCTGCGCGGGGCACGGTGCGCACGAGGCGCACGGGGGACGTGGGGACTTGACATGGGCATGAGTGCGGATGCGGGCGGTTCGGCCGCGGGCCGGGCCGGTACGGGCGGGCAGGTGCGGATCGACCTGCTCGGGCCGGTCAGCGCGCGTCGGGGCGCGGTGCCGCTCGCACTCGGCCCGGTACGACGGCAGGCCGTCCTCGCGGCCCTGATCCTGCGGGCGCCGGCCTTCGTGACGTACCGGCAACTGCTGGACGACGTATGGGGAGCGGAAACCCCCGGTACGGGCCACCGGGTCCTGTCGAGCTACGTCTACTCCCTGCGCAAGGCGCTGGACGTGGCGGGCGCAGGGGCCGCCCGGTCGGTGATCCGCGGCGGGCGCGGCGGCTACCGCCTCGTGCCCGAGGGGGTGTCGACCGACCTGGGCGACCTCGCCGAACAGGTCGGCCGCATCCACCGCGCGAAGGCCGCCGGTGACCTCGACACGGCGCTCGTGGGGAGCGGCCGTGCCCTGGAGCTGTTCCGCGGTGAGCCGCTGCCCGGCCTGCCCGGTCCGCTCGCCGGCACCGAGCGCGAACGCCTCGCCCGGCAGCGGCGCACCGTGCTCCAGGACCGGGCGGAGTGCCTGGTGCTGCTCGGGCGCCACCCGGAGGCCCTGGACGCCCTGATGGCGGCGCCCCTGGCCCAGCCGCACGACGAGCCGCTCGCCGGACTGCGGATGCGCGCGCTGTACGGCAGCGGGCGCCAGGCCGAGGCGCTTGACCTCTACCGGGAGACGCGGCGCCGGCTCCTGGACGAGCTGGGCATGGAGCCCGGCGAGGAGCTGCGGCGGGTGCACCAGGCGGTCCTGCGCGGGGACGACCACCTGCTGCTCGGCCGCCCGGCGGGGTTGTCGGCTGCCGGGGCGCCGACTGCCGGGGGCGTGGAGCCGGCTCGCGGGGCCGCCGAGGGCGGTCCCGGGGATGTCGGGGCCGATCCCGGGGGCGTCGGGGCCGAGGGCTCCTCTGCCGGGCGGCGCCTCCCCGAGAGGGACGGTCGTCCTGGCGGATCAGGTCATCCCGGTGGGCCCGGTCGTCCTGGTGGGACTGGTAGTCCCAACGGATCCGGTGGGCCCGGCGGGCCCGGTGGGACTGGTCGTCCTGACGGATTCGGTGGGCCCAGTGGGCCCAGTCGTCCTGGTGGGACCGGTAGTCCCGACGGATCCGGTCGCCCCGGTGGGCCCGGTCGTCCCGACGCGCCGGGTCGTCCCGACGCGCCCGGTCGTCCTGCCGTGCCGGGCCGTTCCGACGGATCCGGCCCCGCAGGCCGCTCCCACCCCCACCCCCGTCCCCGCGCCCGTGTCCGCCGTAACGACCTCCCCGGCGACACCGCCTGTCTGGTCGGCCGGGAGGAGGAACTCGCCCTGCTCACCGCCCCGGTGTCCCCGGAAGGCGTCTCCGTGGTGGCGGTCGACGGCACGGCGGGCGTCGGTAAGACCGCCCTGGTGGTGCGCGCCGCCCGGGCGATCGGCGACACCTACCCCGACGGCTGCCTCTTCGTGGACCTGCACACCCACGGCGCCGCCCACGAGAGCGTCGGCCCGGAGCGCGCCCTGCGCCGGCTGCTGCGCGCGGTCCGGGGCAGCGGTGACGAGATCCCGGACGACCTGGACGATGTGGCGGACCTGGTGGCGGCCTGGCGTGCGGCCACGAGCGAGCTGCGGCTGCTCCTGGTCGTCGACGATGCCCGCAGCGCCGCCCAGGTGCGTCCGCTCCTGCCCGCCGGACCGGGGAGCCGGGTCCTGGTGGCGGGCCGGCAACGGCTGCTGGGCCTCGACGCCGATCTGCGGCTCACCGTGGAGCCGCTGGACACGGGCGACGCGGTCGGCCTGCTCCGGGAGCTCATCGGGGAGTCCCGGGCGGACCGTGAGCCCGAGGAGGCGGCCGAGCTCGCCCGGCGGTGCGGCGGCCTGCCCCTGGCGCTGCGCATCGCGAGCGCCCGGCTGCAGAACCGGCCGTCCTGGACCCTGGCGTTCCTGGCCGGCCGGATGTCCGACGACGTGCGCGGCCTGGGCGAGCTGCGCGCCGGTGACCGCAGTGTGGAGGCCGCCTTCCGGATGTCGTACGACCAGCTGTCGCCCGAACTGCGGCGTGGATTCCGGGCGTTGGGCCTGGCACCGACCGCACGCTTCGATGTGCTCACCCTCGCCGCCATGCTGGGAGCCCCCCGGGAGGAGGCCGAGGAGCTCCTGGAGGACCTGGTCGACGCGAGCCTGCTCCAGCAGCCGCACCCCGGCCGCTACCGGCTGCACGATCTCGTACGGGCACACGCGCGGCGCCTCGCCACCGAAGCGCCCGAGGAGGCCGCCGGGTACCGCACCGCCGTCCTGGACCTCTATACGGCCGCGGGCCGCATCGCCGGCGACTGGGGCCCCGACGGCTTCCCGACCGGCTCCGGCACCACGGGTCCCGCCCCCTTCCCGGGCTGGCGGGAAGCCTCGGCCTGGCTGAAGGCGGCGGGCGGCGAACTGGTCGACGTGGTGGCCTACGCGGCCGCGGCCGGCCGGTTCGACCACGCCTGCTGGATCGCCGAAGCCCTGGTCGACCCCCTGGTCCACCAGGGCCGGTACCCCGAGTGCCGTGCCGTCCTGGAACTCGCGCTGCCCTGCGCGGACCTGGCCGCCGACCGGCGGATGCCCTCCGCGCTGCGCAACTGCATGGGCATGGTCGACATCTACCAGGGGCGGTTCCCGCAGGCGCACACCTGGTTCACCGAAGCGCTGCGCCTCGGCCGGGGCCAGGACGATCTGCGGGAGCAGGCCCGGGCGGTGGCCGGGATGGGGGCCGCGGAGTGGATCCTGGGTGATGTCGAGGAGGCCCTCGCCCACCTGGGCGAGGCGGTGGAGCTGGCCCCCCGGCTCGGCGACGACTGGCTGAGCGGTATCGCGCTGTGCAACCTCGGGGCGGTCCACTCCCAGCAGGGGCGGCACGAGCAGGCCCTGGAGCACTACGCCACCGCCGTCGCGATCGCCGAGAAGAACGGCCGCCCCCGAGCCATCGGCAACGCCCTCTGCTTCGCCGCCGATGCCCACCTGGCCCTCGGCCGGCACGCGGAGGCCACACATCTGCTGCGGCGGGCGGTCGAACTGGCCCGTGAGGCCGAGGACCTGCCCCTGCACGCGGCGAGCCTCTCCCGGCTCGCCACCGCCGAACACGTCCAGGGCAGTCTGCGCTCCGCCGTCGACATCCACCGCGAGGCCCTGTCCACGCTCACGCCGGGCGCGAGCACCTGGCTGGAGATGGAGGTCCGGGTCCGCCTCGGCAGCACCTACGCGGCGTCGGGCCGGCGTGCCGAGGCCCGGCACGAATTCGAGACGGCCCTCGCCCTGCCCGGAGCCGGTGACCACCCCCGGCAGAACACCATGGCGCGCGAGGGGCTGAGAGCTGTCGATGCCCGCGGCCCCGGCGAGCAGAAGAAGTGAAGGCGGTCCCGCCCTCCGGCGGGCGGTGAGAATCAAGATGTCCGAGCTCCGTGGCGAAGGATATTCATCGGTTCTCTCTTCTCACCCTCGAATGTGGCAGAGAAGGATGCCGAAGGGCAGCCTCCGGACGGAAGACAGGGTAAAGAAATACCCAAAGTTGGGCCCGCCTGTGAATTTCCGGCCGGTACCGCGGGCGAATCGGTGGCTGGTTTTGAACGAGCGGCAGCGCGCGCTGCTCCTGCCGGCCCGCGCGAGGAGTTCGGATACCGGTCATCTCGGCGTCATCCCCTGCGACGCCGGGCCGTCATGGATGTGTGCGGGGCCGGTCTCTGTCCCGGCAGGGTGGGTGAAGTCGGTATACGACCGGGTGGCCGACCTGCCGTTCTCAGCGGCACGCGGTGAGGCCGCCGGGCCGCCCGCGGACGTGCGGGAGCCCGCCGCGCCAGGTGCGTGATCAGCGACGAAGGTCATCACTTTCGGCTCGACCGACGCAGTTTCGGCCAGATTTCGGAACATCTCACCGCTGCGGATGTCTGACATTTATCGTGTCTGCAGCAAGTTCGAGCCTCGGTGCGCGGAACTGGGGCCGGCCGACAGGCTCAGGGGGAGCGATATAAGGTATGTGTAAACGGGGTCAACACCACGCCTTGCTCGCTATGCCGGTCTGAAAAACCCCGCGCCCAGCAGGCGCGAGTATACGGGGGCTTCCGGATCAACAGCCTGGCCACAGGAGCGAACTTCACAGCCCGAAGATTTCGACGATGAGCTGCCGCGACGGAGAAAGCCAAGCCATCACGCCGCGCTCATCTCACGTCCGCGATCGCATGCGTGAACCGGGTCTGGAATGCGTCCGCTCCGAACAGGTGGGCAATCCGTATGCACCGGCTGTCCGTACCGATGCTCGCGTTCCCGAATATATGGCGCACAGGGGTTTCCGGCACGTGGACAAGTTGGTAAACAGCGCTCGCATACCCATGCGAAACCGCGAGCGGCCGTGCACAGAAGGGGGAATGCACCATGTCCAGAATGGGTCGTTCGCAAACACGGTGTCTGGAGCCGGAGATACGCGGCCACGCTCGGCGGCAGCCCATCGGGACGGGGTTCGCGGAATGAAGGGGATACCCCGCCACAGCAATCCGGAAACCGGAATCGTCTCAGGATTATACCGGAATCCACGCGTCGAACGACTGCGCTTTCAGGCCGACCGGGACAGTGAGCAGCTGATCGCCTCCATGCCCCTCCCGGACCCTTTCGACTTCGACCAGCTGGTGGGGAACATCGCCGCGGTCAGCGGACGACAGATCGTCATAAGGCCGATCCCGGACCATCTGACCGGACTTGACGGTCTGTGCGGCCTCCTCGTCAAGCACGAGACCCGCCCGGTCGACCTGATACTTCACCACAGAGGCTGTTCGCCGCCCCACGAACTGCAGTTGAAGGTGCATCAGCTGGTCCACCTCTGGGCCGGCGACAACACGGCCACGGTCGGGCCGCCCGATGTGCTGCGCACACGCAGGACGGAGCCGGACGGCGAGTTCCCGATGGCGGGGCCCTCGGGCCGCGACGAGCTCATCGAACTGCGCGCCGACAACGTTGCGCGGCTCATCGGCGAGAGAAGCACGGGCCGGGCCGCCGACGGGTACCTGCCGCCGGCCGAACCCGTTACGCCGGGCGCCCGTTCTCGTCGTCGGCCAGGATCTCCTCCATCGTCTCGCCGATGAAGTCGCGGAGCTGGTCCCAGGATTCCTTGGGCATGTCCTGGCCCGCACCCCGTGCGACCATCACCGTGAACCTGTTGCGCACCGCCCGGGTCGACAGGATCAGGGCATCGACCTCCGGATCGTCCTGACGGAAGTAGACCGGCGGTACGTCGAGGGCGAGCGCCAGGGCGTCGAGGGCCCCGTCCGCCGGCTCGGCGGCCTCGCCGGTCCGCAGTGACCTGACCGCCGCCTCGGTGAGCACCGTGGAGCCGCTCTTCCGGTTCCCCTCGGACGCGAGGTGTGCGTCCGACGGCAGCACCCCTCCGTAGACCTCGGTGCGCAGGGACTCCAACTTGCGTGCTGTGCGGGCCCCTTCGGCCGACGGCTCCTCCCGCGGCTCCTCGGGTTGGCCGAAGGAGCGCCGCTGAGCGGCGAGCAGTTCGGCGCGGGTCACGTTGTAGGCGCCGGTCAGCGCGTTCACCGCCTGGTCGGACAGGGGCCGTTTGCCCTGCTCGGCGGCTCTCACCGGCATGGGGGACGAGGTGTTGGTGTAGCGCGCGGTGTCCGCCTGGGTCATCCCGGCGTCGCACCGCAGATCGGCGAGATTCGGTGATTCGGTGCGCGGAAAGAGTTCATCGAGATCGGCATCCAGGAATGCGGCGATCGCCGGCAATCGCTCCTGAGGGGGAGCTGCCAAGCCGTTCTCCCAGCGGTAGACGGCGTTTACCTTCACGTGAAGCCCCTCGGCCAGAGTGGCTTGCGACAGGCGCTTGATGACGCGGCGGTCACGCAACTTATCGCCGTCGAAGACACGGTCGGGCACAGGAATTCTCCACAAGGTGAGGGTTGAAGGATTCTAGCCTTGATCTTTCGTGAGGGGGCCAACTCGGGTTGTCGATGACCGAGAGCAGAGGGGTCACGGGGCCGGATGTCGTCTCCCGGTGGCCGCCGCGTTCTTCTCGGCGTACGCAGGGTCACCCCCGCCCGGGCCCGGATGAATTGCCGTGAATCCCGCCGCCAGGTCCGCTGCCGCCCGGTGGGCGGGGGTGGTGGAGGGGCCCCCGTCCGTCGGGGGGCCCTGCCCGTCGGGGTGTCGTCCGCTCACCTGTCGCGAGGCGCGGGAGGCGTCCGGACCCGTCGCGGTGCGGCTCTCGAACGCTTGACTGGATCATTGGAAGTAGATAAATTCATCTTCAGGTGATCGGAGGGCGTGAGCTCGGGTACGCCCCTCGATCTCCGGCACAACCGTGTCCGCTCCACAACTGTCCTGTGCTCCACCCCGGGGCCGGTGCGACCGCACCGTGCCTCCCGGGTATTACGGCCGGCGGTCGACCGGCTTCCGCACCAGCCGTCCGGCTTCCTCCCGGCGAGGCCGTACGGCGTTGGCGAAATGCCCGTGCATCCGCATCCGGCGGAACGCGGCGGCCCTCCTCCGGGCGAATCCGGCGGGGCCGACAGAATTCGCCGCGCGCTTTCCCGTTCCACATTCCCGTTCCACATTCCCGTTCCACATTCCCGTTCCACATTCCCATTTCGCGCACCCGCGCGTCCTTTTCACGTCGTCACAGGAGGCGATCCGTCATGCCCACGATCTCCGTCGGTAACTCGCGTATCCACTACACCGTGACCGGCGAGGGTCCTGCCCTGCTGCTCGTGCACGGCGTGGGCAAGGGCGGCCAGGTCACCTTCGGCCACCTCCTCGAGGAGTTCGCCCGCCGGAACACCGTCATCCTTCCCGAACTGTCCGGCAGCGAGACCGCCGAGGACGACGGCACACCGCTGACCATCGAGCAGCTCGCCGAAGAGGTCGGCGCCGTGATCGAGCACGCCGGCCTCGGCCCCGTGGACCTGGTGGGCTTCTCGCTCGGCGGGGCGGTCGTCGCCGCCACCGCGGCCCTGTACCCCGAGCGGGTCCGCCGCCTGGTCCCCGTCGGCGGCCTGATCAAGTCGGACCTCTACATCCAGAACCTGATCGGTCTGACCCTGAGCCAGAAGCACGACGCGAAGGCCTTCGGCCGGGTGCTCAGCACCACCGCGTTCAGCCCGCGCTTCATCCGCAGCCAGCCCAGCCTGAGCGACGTCGAGAACCTCGGCTCCGAACTGAGTCCCTCCAGCGGCCGTATCCGCCAGCTGGAGCTGCTCGTCGAGGTCGACATCCGCGAACTGGTCGGCAAGGTACGGGCCGAGACCCTGGTCCTCGCCCCGTACCCGGACGCCGCGGTGCCCGCCGAGCACTCCCGCGAGCTGGCCGCCGCCATCCCGAGCTCCTCGTACACCGAGATCGACAGCGGTCACATGGTGATCTTCGAGAAGCCGGTCGAGTTCGTGAAGCTGGTCCAGGACTTCATCCACAAGGCCTGACGGCCGACGGCCCCACCCGGCCGTCCACCGCACTCCCGGGCGCGGCCCCGCAGGCCCTCCGGCCGCGCCCGGCCACCCGCAGAGCACTCCGCAGCGATTCCCGAGCGATTCCAGGAGGAAGCATGGCCAAGATCCTGCTTGCCGTCAGCAGCCACGAGACCTTGGGGGACACCGGCAACCGCACGGGCTACAGCGTCTCCGAGGCGGCCCACCCCTACAACGTCTTCACCGGCGCCGGACACGAGGTCGACTTCGTCTCCGTGCGCGGCGGTGAGCCGCCGGCCGTGATCTTCGACGGCGAGGAGAAGGACCCGGAGATCATCGGCTTCCTGGCCGACGAGACCGTCAAGGGCAAGCTCGTGGCGACGCGCCGGGCGGCCGACGTCGACCCGTCCCCGTACGCCGCGATCTTCTACGTCGGCGGCCACGGCGCCATGTGGGACTTCCCCGACTCCCCGGACCTGGCCCGTATCGCCATGGACATCCACGGCCGCGGCGGGATCGTCTCCGCCGTCTGCCACGGCCCGGCAGCCCTCGTCAACCTGCGGCTGCCGGACGGCACCCTCCTCGTGCGCGGCAAGCGCGTCGCCTCCTTCACCAACGAGGAGGAGAACTCGCTGGGCCTCGTCGAGGTCATGCCGTTCCTCCTGGAGGACCGGCTGAAGGAGACCGGGGCGCTGCACGCCAAGGCCGGCATGTACGAGGCCCACACCGAGAGCGACGGCCGGGTCATCACCGGACAGAACCCCGCCTCCGCCGCCCCCGTGGCGCGGCTCGTCGTCGCCGAGCTCGGCCGGTCCGCCGGCCGCTGAGGCGGTGCCCGGCTCCACCGACGTCATCACCGGACGATTCCCCTTGCAGACCGGCCCCGGCCCCAGCCGCCGCGGCCCGAGGAGGCAGACATGTACGGCTTGATCCAGGTCGCGGGCGTCATCGACCAGTCCGAGGCCGACCTCATCATCGAGGAGGGCGCCGACTGGCTCGGCTTCGCCCTGCGCCTTCCCGCCAAGAACGAGGACCTGTCGGAGGCCGACGCCGCCGCCATCGTCAAGGCGATCCAGCCCGACAACAAGGGCGTCATCATCACCTACCTCACCGACGCCGACGAGATAGCCGCCTTCTGCGCCGAGATGGGCGTCGGCGCGATCCAGCTCCACGGTGACGTGACCCCCGGCGAGCTGCGCCGGCTGCGCACCCTGGCCCCGGACCTCTACGTCCTCAAGAGCCTCGTGGTGAAGTCGGACAACATCGACGAGCTCCGCGAGATCGTCGACACCTCCGCCGAGTGGGTCGACATGTTCATCACCGACAGCTTCAACCCGGCCACCGGAGCCAAGGGGGCGACCGGGCTGACCCACGACTGGTCCGTCAGCGCCGAACTCGTACGGATCTCACCCAAGCCCCTGATGATGGCCGGCGGGCTCACCCCGGAGAACGTCGGCGCGGCCATCGAGGCCGTCCGCCCCGCCGCGGTGGACTCCCACACCGGCCTGGAGGACCCCACCACCCGCCGCAAGGACCGCCAGAAGGTGCGCACCTTCGTGCAGGAGGCCCGCGCCGCCTTCGCCCGGGTCGCCGCGGAGGACGGGATCCACCTCCTGCCGCAGACCAACCGGCTGCGCGCCCTGCACTCGATCGTCCGTGACCACCAGGCCAAGCGGGAGGACTTCGTCCCCGCCGCCAACCGGATCATCCGCGGGCTCCTCGACGCCGCGCTGGACCTCCTCCCGTACGAGCCCCGCGACGTCCGCACCCCGGTCGGCCGGACCTACCACGGCCTCTCCCCGGCCTCCCGGGTCTACGGCGTCTCCATCGCCCGGGCCGGCGACAGCATGGAGTCCGAGCTGCGCCTGATGGCGCCGGAGACCCGGCTGGGCAAGATCCTGATCCAGCGGGACAAGACCACCAAACTCCCGCACCTGCACTACGCGGCGCTGCCCGAGGGCATCGACCAGGGACATGTGCTCCTCCTCGACCCCATGCTCGCCACCGGCGGCACCGCACTCGCCGCGATCGGCGTGCTGCTCGACCACGGCGTGCCCGAGGAGCACATCGTCTTCGTGAACCTGCTCTCCGCCCCCGAGGGGATCAAGGCGGTCCACGACCGTCACCCCGGGGTGCGGATCGTGACCTCCTCCATCGAGGAGCGCCTCAACGAGGACGCGTTCATGCTTCCCGGCATCGGTGACTTCGGGGACCGCTACTTCGGGACCGACATCCCGGCGTGATCCCCCTCCTCCGCCGGAGCGGGCGGGGCTCCGCACCCCGGAACCCCGCCGCTCCGGCCCCCCGACCATCGCAGTAAGGAGTACTTCCGTGTCCACCGCCGACACACCCTCGCCGACGACGAAGCTGTCGATCGTCTACTACTCGGGCACCGGCAACGTCCACAAGCTCGCCGTGGCCGCCGAGGAGGCCGCCGCGAAGGCCGGGGCCGATGTCCGTCTGCGCCGGGTCCCCGAGTACGTCGAGGCCTCCCTGGCCCCCGAGTTCACCGAGTGGACCGAGGCGTGGAGCGAGAACGCCGGGGCCATCGCGGAGATTCCCGCCGCCACCGCCGACGACCTCGACTGGGCCGATGCCATCCTGATCGGCGGCCCCGGCCGGTTCGGCATGATCGCCGCGCCGCTCAAGCACTTCATCGAGCTGGCCTGGCCCCTCAACGCGCGAGGCGGCCTGGCGGGCAAGGTCATGTCGTCGTTCACCTCGACGGGCGCCCAGCACGGTGGCCAGGAGGCGACGATCCTGTCGCTGAACACCGTCTTCTACCACTGGGGCGGGATCATCGTCGCGCCCGGCATCACCGACGACATCATGTCGGCGCCCAGCAACGGCAACCCCTACGGCGTCAGTTCCGTCTCCGGCCCGCAGGCGATTCCGGGCCGGCTGGCGGAGAACGTCACCGAGGACAACCTCGCCGCCATCGGCTACCAGACCCGCCGCATGCTGGAGGTCGCCGACGCACTGCGAAGGGGCCGGAGGGCCGGCGCGGACCGCTGACCGCCCGTCAGCTCCCCGGCACGGCCCCGGAACACTCGGCTGTTCCCCACAGACCGCCGGGTGTTCCTCACGGGCGGATCACCACCGAACCCCGCCCACCTCACGGCATACACGCACACCCAGGGGACTCACATGACCACCGACGCGTCTGACCGGAAGCCGGCCACCCGCCTGTCGTTACCCGAAATGCTCCTGCGTACCGCCGCCGAACGCCCGGACGACACAGCGGTGATCAGCGGCGACGAGCACGTGACCTTCGCCGGACTGGTCGGGCGAAGCCGAGGACTGGCCGGACACCTCCGGGACATCGGCGTGACCGCCGACCAGTGCGTGGGGGTGTTCATCGAACCCTCGTCCGACCTGATGGCCGGGGTGTGGGGCATCCTCTTCGCGGGCGGCGCCTACCTGCCGCTCGCCCCGGAGTATCCCGAAGAGCGCCTGCGCTACATGATCGAGCACTCGGGCGCCAAGGCGATCGTCACCCAGGGCCACCTCGTCGAGCGCCTGGCCGCGCTGGCCCCGGCGGACACCGTGATCGTCCGGGTCGAGGACGCCCGTGACAGCGACCCCGGCGCGGACGTCACCGTCGCCCCCGACTCGCTCGCGTACGTCATCTACACCTCGGGCAGCACCGGCCGGCCCAAGGGCGTCATGATCGAGCACCGGAGCATCGCGAGCCAGATGTCCTGGCTGCGGTCCGCCCACGGCATCGACCGCACCCGGGTCGTCCTGCAGAAGACGCCGGTCAGCTTCGACGCCGCCCAGTGGGAGATCCTCGCCCCGGCCGTCGGCTCCCGGGTCGTGATGGGCGGCGCCGGCATCCACCGGGACACCGAACGCCTGGTCGAAGCGGTCAGGACCCACGCCGTCACCACCCTCCAGTGCGTCCCGACCCTGCTCCAAGCGCTCCTGGACACACCGGAGTTCGGCTCCTGCCACTCGCTGGAGCAGGTCTTCACCGGTGGTGAGGCCCTCTCCAAGCCGCTGGCCCGGGCCTTCCTGGAGAACCTCCCCGGGTGCACCCTGGTCAACCTGTACGGACCGACCGAGTGCACGATCAACTCGTCGTCCTTCACCGTGGCCAGGTCCGCCGTCGGCGAGGGCCCCAACTCGATCTCCATCGGCGCCCCGGTCGACGCCACCGACTACCACATCCTCAGCCCCGGCCTCACCGAACTGGCCGTGGGCGAGATCGGCGAGCTGTACGTCGGCGGCATCCAGGTCGCGCGCGGCTATCTGCACCGGCCCGACCTGACCGAACAGCGGTTCACGGACAACCCGTTCGGCCCCGGGCGGCTCTTCAGGACCGGCGACCTGGCCTACTGGAACGCCGACGGCACCGTCCAGTTCACCGGCCGCGCCGACAACCAGGTCAAGCTGCGCGGCTTCCGGGTGGAGCTCGACGAGATCAGACTCGCCATCGAGACCCACGACTGGGTCCGGCACGCGGTCGTGCTGGTCAAGAGCGACGCCAGGACAGGGTTCCAGAACCTGATCGCCTGCGTCGAACTCGACCCGAAGGAAGCCGCCCTGATGGACCAGGGCAGCCACGGCGCGCACCACCAGTCCAAGGAGAGCAAGCTCCAGGTCAAGGCCCAGCTGTCGAACCCCGGCGTACGGCCCGCGGCCGAACTCGCCGGCCTCCCCGCCCTGGACCTGCCCGGCCGCGAGCCCACACCGGCCCAGCGCGCCCTCGCCTTCGCCCGCAAGACCTACCGCTTCTACGAGGGCGACGCCCCGGTGGCGGAGGCCGACCTGCTGAAACTGCTGGCCCGCCGCCCCGCCGCCGTACGCGGCCGGGAGCTCCGGGAGCTGGACACCGAAGGACTCGGCGCGATCCTGCGGAACCTCGGGCAGCACCTGAGCCCGGAGCGGCTGCTCCCCAAGTACGCCTACGCCTCGCCCGGTTCGCTCTACGCCACCCAGCTGTACCTGGAGATCACCGGCTTCCCGGGAATCACCCCGGGCATCCACTACTACCACCCGATCGACCACCGGCTGGTGCTGATACCGGGGGAGGGCGGGACGGCGGAGGACGGACAAGTCCCGCGGATCCGGGCCCACTTCCTCGGCCGGCGCGGCGCCATCGAGCCCGTCTACAAGAAGAACATCCAGGAGGTCCTGGAGATCGAGGCCGGCCACATGATCGGACTCCTGGAGGAGGTCCTGCCGGGTCACGGCCTCGACATCGAGGCCGCCCCGTTCGTCCCGGAGACCAAGGACCTGCTGCGGGTCGCCGACGAGGACCACTACCTCGGCGCCTTCGACCTGGTGCCCTACCGGGGCCCCCGCCCGGACGAGGACATCGACCTGTACGTACAGATCCACCCCGGAAAGGGGGTGGACCGGCCGGCCGGTCAGTACGTGTACGAGGGCGACCGGCTGCGCCTCGTCTCCGGCGACCTGGTCCTGCGCAAGCAGGTCATCGCGATCAACCAGGCGGTCTACGACCGGGCCGGCTTCGGGATCTCGGTGATCAGCCGCTCCCCGCAGGAGTGGCGGCGCTACATCGACCTCGGCCGCACGCTCCAGCGGCTGTCGATGAACGACCTCGACATCGGCTTCATGTCCTCGGGCTACAGCTCGCAGAGCGGCGACGACCTGCCCTCCGCCCGGCGGATCGACGCCGTCCTGCGCGAGCTCGGCCGGCCGGGCGGAGCCTCGTACTTCTTCGTCGGCGGCCGGGTGAGCCAGGAGCAGCGGCGGCACGAGGGCATGCGGGAGGACGTGGTCCACATGCGGGGGCCCGCGGAGCTGATCCGCGACGACCTCGTGAACTACCTGCCGGACTACATGATCCCGAACAAGGTCGTCGTCCTCGACGCCCTGCCGACCACCGCCAACGGCAAGATCGACCTCAAGGCCCTCGCCGCCTCCGACAAGGTGGACGTCGGAACGGCCGACCGTCCCTTCGTGGCCCCCCGCGACGAGACCGAACGCCGGGTCGCCGCGCTGTGGAAGCAGGTGATGAAGCAGGAGAGCGTCTCCGTGCAGGACGACTTCTTCGCCTGCGGCGGCAACTCGCTGCTCGCCGTCGGCCTGATCAACCGGATCAACCGGACGTTCGGGGCCGGGCTGCCCCTGGAGGTCATCTTCACCTCACCGACCGTGGAGGGGCTGGCGCACCGGATCGCCGGCGATCCGGCGAGCGGCACCTCACGTCTGGTCCCCCTGCAGCAGGAGGGCTCCGGACGCCCCGTCCACTGCTGGCCCGGCCTGGGCGGCTACCCGATGAACCTGCGCCTCCTGGGTGAGCGGCTCGGCACGGACCGGCCGTTCCTCGGGGTGCAGGCGCACGGCATCAACCCGGGGGAGACCCCGTACAGCACCATCCGGGAGATGGCGGCCGAGGACGTGAAGGCCATCACGGCCCGGCAGCCGGAGGGGCCCTACACGCTGTGGGGGTACTCCTTCGGAGCCCGGGTCGCCTTCGAGGCCGCGTACCAGCTGGAGCAGGCCGGCCACACCGTCGACCATGTCTTCCTGATCGCCCCGGGCGCCCCCGAGGTGCGCACGGAGGGGCCGGAACGGCGGACCGCCTCGTACACCGACCCCACCTTCGTCGCCATCCTGCTCTCGGTCTTCACCGGGCGGATCGACGGCGAACTGGCGGCGCGCTGCCTGGCCGAGGCCGGCGACGAGCTGGGCTTCGCCGAGTTCGTGGCCGCCCGGATGCCGGGCATGGACCGCGACTGGGTCCTCCGGATCATGCGGGTGGTCTCGCTGACCTTCGAGTTCAGCTACACCTTCCGCGAACTGAGGGAGCGTCGGATCGCCGCGCCCATCACCATCTTCAAGGCGCAGGGCGACAACTACTCGTTCCTGGACGGCAGCAGCGGCTTCTCCTCCGCGCCGCCGACGGTCGTCGAGCTGGCGGCCGACCACTACGCCGTGCTGCGCGAGGGCGGGGTCGACGAGCTGGTCGCCGCCGTACGCAGACGGCTGGCCGTCACCCAGGAGGCCATCGCGGCGCACGTCAGCATCAAGCACGCGCCGGTGTCGCTGCGACCCGAGCAGTGGACCCGGCTGCTGGAGGCCCTGACCGAGACGGTCACCTCGGCGTTCAGCTGCGAGGCCAAGGAGGTCTCGATCGCCTTCGAGGCCATGGCCGACCACGGCTCCGAATCCCACTGAGAGGACCACGGTGACCACCCACCCGCACATCCCGTTCGTCGTCAGCGCCGAAGTGAGCGACGCGCTGAGCGAGGGGCGGCCGGTCGTCGCGTTGGAGTCCAACGTGATCACGCACGGCCTGCCGTACCCGCAGAACGCCGAAACCGCCCACGCGGTGGAGAGCGCCGTCCGCCGGGGCGGCTCCGTGCCCGCCACCATCGCGGTCGAGGACGGCAAGATCCTGGTCGGGATGACCGACTCGGACATCGAGCGGTTCGCGACCGGATCGGACATCCCCAAGGTCAGCAGCCGGGACCTGCCCGTCGTCCTGGCCCAGGGCCGGCGCGGCGCGCTGACCGTCGCGTCCTCGGTCGTCGCCGCCGAACTGGCGGGCATCCCGTTCTTCGCCTCCGCCGGCATCGGCGGGGTGCACCGGGGCGCCGAGACCTCGATGGACATCTCCTCGGACCTCGTCCAGTTCACCCGATCCAAGGTGGCCGTGGTCTGCGCCGGAGCCAAGAAGATCCTGGACCTCGGCCTGACGCTGGAGTTCCTGGAGACCCACTGCGTGCCGGTGGTCTCCTACCGCTCCGACGACTTCCCGGCCTTCTACTGCCGCTCCAGCGGCTTCCGCAGCCCGTCCCGCGTCGACGAGGACGAGGTGATCGCGCGGGCGATCGAGAACCACTGGGCCCTGGGCGGCCAGGGCTCGTTCCTGATCACCACCCCGATCGCGGCCGAGGACGCCATCGACAGCGAGGAGGTGGACGCCGTCATCACCGAGGCGATCGCCGCCGCCGACCGGGACGGCGTCCGCGGCCAGGCCGTCACCAAATACGTCATGCGCGCCGTGGACGCGGCCACCCAGGGCCGGACGTCCCGCGCCAACGCGGCCGTCCTGATCAACACCGCCGAGGTGGGCGGCCGGCTGGCCGTGGCGCACGCCCGGCTCCGGGCCGGGTCCGGGCCCGTCTGACGTACCCCCTCTCCACCCTCTCCACCCTCTCCACCTTCTCCACCCGACCGGACGCGATCCCTCGCGTACGACACAGGAATGGATACGAACCATGACGAAGCTCGATCACCAGTCGGCCACCCAGGCCGAGTCCTACCGCCCGCTCGTCTCCCCGGAGCGGGTGCAGGAGATCAAGGGACTGCGCGAGGCCATGTCCTCGCAGGGCGGCGGCGAGGAGGGTGAGCAGACCCACCCGTTCCTGGGCCTCACCCTGCGCGTCCCCTCCCAGGTCATGACCCCCTGCCCCGTCTCCCCGATGCTCGGCGGCGCGGTCTTTGCCGAGGTCCAGCCGGGCGACCGGGTCCTCGACATGGGCACCGGCAGCGGTTCGCTGGCCCTCATCGCCGCCAAGAAGGGCGCCGACGTCCTGGCGGTGGACCTCAACCCGCACGCCGTGACCGCCGTCCGCGCCAACGCCGAGCTCAACGGGGTCGCCGACCGCGTCGAGTCGCGCGAGAGCGACGTCTTCGACGCGGTCGAGGGCCGCTTCGACCTGATCATCTTCAACCCGCCGTTCCAGTGGTTCGCCGCCAGCGACTACGCGGACGTCGCGGGCACCGACGCCGGCTACCAGGCGCTGACCCGCTTCTTCCGCTCGGCCCGCGCCCACCTGACGGAGAAGGGACGCATGATCCTCTTCTTCAGCACCATGGGTGACGTGGAGTACTTCGAGAAGCTCGTGGCCGACGGGGGCTTCGACCACAAGGTGGTCTTCTCCACCACCCAGCCCGTCTTCGACGTGCAGGTCGAGTTCTCCGTGCACCGCCTGTCCTGATCCCGGACACCCGCCGGGGCCTCCTTTTCAGGGGGAGGCCCCGGCGGGCCCCAGGTCCGCCGGACCGCAGTCCCGTCCCCGCACGCCCGCCCGTACGACAGGAGCACCACGCCGTGTCCAGACGTCTGTTCACCTCCGAGTCGGTGACCGAGGGCCATCCCGACAAGATCGCCGACCGGATCAGCGACACCGTCCTCGACGCCCTCCTCGCCCAGGACCCGCGGGCCCGGGTGGCGGTGGAGACACTGATCACCACCGGCCAGGTCCATGTGGCCGGCGAGGTGACCACGTCCGCCTGGGCCGACATCCCCGCGCTGGTGCGCGAGGCCGTCCTGGAGATCGGTTACGACTCGTCCGCGAAGGGCTTCGACGGCGCCTCCTGCGGTGTCTCGGTCTCCATCGGGGCGCAGTCGCCGGACATCGCGCAGGGCGTCGACACCGCGTACGAGAAGCGGGTCGAGGGGGCTTCCCAGGAGGACGGGAGCGACGAGCTCGACAAGCAGGGCGCCGGTGACCAGGGCCTGATGTTCGGCTACGCCAGCGACGAGACCCCGGAACTGATGCCGCTCCCGATCCACCTCGCGCACCGCCTCGCACGGCGCCTGACCGAGGTCCGGAAGAACGGGACCATCCCCTACCTCCGCCCCGACGGCAAGACCCAGGTGACCATCGAGTACGACGGTGAGACCCCGGTCCGCCTGGACACCGTGGTGGTCTCCTCACAGCACGCGGGCTCCATCGACCTCGACGCCCTGCTGACCCCCGACGTACGCGAGCACGTGGTGGAGCACACGCTGGCCGGTCTGGTGGAGGACGGCATCAAGCTGGAGACCCAGGGCTACCGGCTCCTGGTGAACCCGACCGGGCGTTTCGAGATCGGCGGCCCGATGGGCGACGCCGGGCTCACCGGCCGGAAGATCATCATCGACACGTACGGCGGCATGGCCCGCCACGGTGGCGGCGCCTTCTCGGGCAAGGACCCCTCCAAGGTGGACCGTTCCGCCGCGTACGCGATGCGCTGGGTCGCCAAGAACGTGGTGGCCGCCGGGCTCGCCACCCGCTGCGAGGTCCAGGTCGCCTACGCGATCGGCAAGGCCGAGCCGGTCGGACTCTTCGTCGAGACCTTCGGCACCGCCAAGACCGACGTGACCACGCTCCAGAACGCCATCAAGGAGGTCTTCGACCTCCGCCCGGCAGCGATCATCCGCGACCTCGACCTGCTCCGCCCGATCTACGCGCAGACCGCCGCGTACGGGCACTTCGGCCGCGAGCTCCCCGACTTCACCTGGGAGCGCACCGACCGGGCCGAAGCCCTCCGCGCCGCCGCGGGGATGTGACCATGGACATCGCCGTCACCGGATCCATCGCGACCGACCATCTGGCCACCTTCCCGGGGCGCTTCACCGAGCAGATCCTCCCCGAGAGCCTGGCCACGATCTCCCTGTCCTTCCTCGTCGACGACCTCCAGGTGCGCCGGGGCGGCGTGGCCGCGAACATCTGCTTCGGACTGGGCCGCCTCGGGCTGACCCCGGTGCTGATCGGCGCCGCCGGCACGGACTTCGCCGAGTACGACGCCTGGCTGCGGGCCGCCGGTACCGACACCGGATCGGTCCTGCTCAGCACCGCGCGCCACACCGCCCGCTTCATGTGCACCACCGACGCCGACCACAACCAGATCGCCTCCTTCTACCCGGGCGCCATGGTGGAGGCCCAGGAGATCGACCTGAACGAGACCGTGGACCGGGTCGGCGCCCTCGACCTCGTCCTGGTCGGCCCGGACGTACCGGAGGCGATGGTCCGCCACACCAGGGCCGCGCACGCCGCCGGCATCCCGGTCGCGGCGGACCCCTCGCAGCAACTGGCCCGGCTCGACCAGGAGTCGACCCGGACGCTCGTGGACGGGGCCCGGTACCTCTTCACCAACGCGTACGAGAGCGCGCTGCTGCAACAGCGGACCGGGTGGAGCGAGGCCGAGGTGCTGGCCCGCGTCGGCGTCTGGATCGTCACCCGGGGCGCCGACGGCGTCTCGATCCTGACCGCCGGCGGGCCCGCCGAACAGGTGCCCGCCGTCGCGACGGACCAGGCCGTCGATCCCACCGGGGTGGGCGACGCCTTCCGGGCCGGCTTCCTCGCCGGACTCTCCCGGGGGCTGCCGCACCGCCGCGCCGCCCAACTGGGCTGCGCCCTGGCGACGATCGTCCTGGAATCCTCCGGCACCCAGGAGTACAAGCTGCTCCCCTGGGACCTGTCGGAGCGGCTGACGCGGGCCTACGGGTCCGAGGCGGCGGCGGACACCGGCGCCTGGCCCGGGGAGCCGGTGTGAGCGGCCTGCGCGAGCTGCTCGCCGCCGGAACCCGTTCCTTCTCCTTCGAGTTCTTCCCGGCCAGGACCGAGGCGGGCGCGGCCGGCCTGTGGGAGGTGGTCCGCCGGATCGAGGCGTTCGCCCCGAGCTTCGTCTCCGTCACCTACGGGGCCGGGGGCTCGTCCCGGGACCGTACGGTCGAGCTGACGAACCGGATCGCGGCCGAGACCACCCTGCGCCCGGTCGCCCACCTCACGGCGGTGGCGCACTCGGTCGCCGAACTGCGGCATGTGATCGGCCAGTACGCGGACGCCGGCGTCCGGGACGTGCTGGCCCTGCGGGGGGACCCGCCGGGCGACCCGAACGCGCCCTGGATCCCGCACCCGGACGGCTTCTCCCACGCCTGGGAACTGGTGAAGCTGGTACGGGAATCGGGGGCGTTCAGCGTCGGCGTGGCCGCGTTCCCCGAGCGCCATCCGCGCTCCGCCGACTGGGAGTCCGACGTACGGCACTTCGTGGCCAAGTGCCGCGCGGGCGCGGACTACGCGGTCACCCAGATGTTCTTCCGGGCCGAGGACTACCTGCGGCTGCGGGACCGGGTCGTGGCGGCGGGGTGCGACACCCCGGTCATCCCCGCGATCATGCCGGCCACGGACCCCCGGCAGATCGCCCGGTTCGCCGAGCTGAGCGGGGCCACCTTCCCCGACGACCTGGCCCGGCGCCTCCACGCGGCGGGTGGCGGGGAGGAGGGGAGGCGGATCGGCATCGACTTCGCGGTGGCCATGGCCGAGAAGCTGCTCGCCGAGGGCGCACCCGGCCTGCACTACATCACGCTCAACCGGTCCTCGCCGACCTCGGAGATCCACCGCGAGCTGCTCGGCTCCGCCCTGACCGCACCCGCCCTGACGGCCCACGCCTGAGCCACCACCGCGGCCGGGGCGCCCCGGCCGCGGTCACTCCGGCCCGATGCCCAGCAGCTCCAGGAACGCGGTGGCCGCCGGGGTGAGGCTCTCGCGGCCCCAGATCACGTACTCGGCCCGGGACGGCGCGTCCGTGACCTCGATCGTGACCAGGCCGGTCAGCCCGGCGACGTACGCGGGCGGGAGCAGCGCCACACCCAGGCCCGCGCCGACCAGCCGGGCCAGGTAGTCCGCGTTGGTCACCTCGAACGGCACCTCGCGGGTGAGGCCGGCGGCGGTGAAGGCCAGATCGGACTGGGCCCGGCCCGCGGTCTTCGCCGGCAGGTCCACGAACACCTCCGACGACAGCCGGCGCAGGTCGACCGAGGTCTCGCCGGCGAGGGGATGGTCCGGGGAGACCACGGCCACCAGCCGCTCCCGGGCCAGCTCCCGCGCCAGGACGCCCTGGGGGCGGGCCGTGACCGGGATGCCGAGGAAGGCCACCTCGATCTCGCCCAGCTTCACCTGCTCGACGAGCTCGTTGCTCGCTCCCACACCGAGGCTGATCCGCGCCTTCGGATGGAGCTGGTGGAACTTCTTGAGGACGGTGGGAATGTCCACGGCGGCGACGGTGGGGATCAGCCCCACCGCCAGGCGCCCGCGCACCTCCCCGACAGCCGCCGCGACCTCGGCGGCGGCCCGCTCCGCCGCATCCAGGCACTGGCGGGCGACGGGCAGGAAGGCCGCGCCCGCCGGGGTCAGCCGGACCCGGCGGCTGGTGCGTTCGAAGAGCCGCGCACCCAGTTCGTTCTCCAGGCGCGCGATCTGGTGGCTGAGCGCGGACTGGACCACCAGACAGCGCTGGGCGGCCCTCGTGAAGTTGTTCGTCTCGGCCACCGCGATCACGTAACGCATCTGCTGGAGCTCCATGGATCCATCGTGATACGAGATCCATCGGGTGACAAGCATGTGTTGGACTGATTGATACCCCCGGCCCGACACTGGTGGGGACCGCACACGGCAGGAACGCCCTCGGGCCCCTTCAGCCGGGCGAGCCCGTGATCAGGGCCCCTCCGGCATGCCCGGAAGCCGCTCCCGCCACAGCCCCCTCATCTCCCGCACCTGGGCGCACACCGCCGAGGCATGCCTTCGCGCGCCCTCGTGCCGCGACACCGAAAGGACGAGCGACCGCCATGAGCACCACGCCACCGCGTTCCGAGACGACCGTCGCCGACATCTGGGTGGACCCCCGCTGCCCCTGGGCGTGGATCACCTCACGCTGGATGCTGGAGGTGGAGCAGGTCCGGCCGCTGGAAACCCGTTTCCACATCATGAGCCTGTCGGTCCTCAACGAGGGCCGCGAGGTCCCGGAGAAGTACCGCCAGGGCATGATCGACGGCTGGGCCTGCGTGCGCGTGTGCGTCGCGGCGCAGCAGCGCCACGGCAACGAGGTGCTGCGCCCCCTGTACAACGCCATGGGCCGGCTGATCCACCACGACAAGGCCGGGCTCGGCCCCGACATGATCAGCGCCGCCCTGGCGGAGGCGGGTCTGCCCGCCGACCTGATCGAGGCCGGGGAGGACACCTCCTGGGACGAGCCGCTGCGCGCCGAACACCACCAGGGGATGGACCCGGTCGGCTCCGAGGTCGGCACCCCCGTCATCCACGTACCCGGCCCGGACGGGAAGCCGCTGGCGTTCTTCGGCCCCGTGCTCACCCCCGCCCCCCGTGGCGAGGCCGCCGGAACGCTCTGGGACGGGGTGCTGGCCGTGGCGAGCATCGACGGCTTCTTCGAGCTGAAGCGCGGCCGTGACCGCGACCCGATCTTCGACTGAGCCGGCTGTACGGACGTCGGGGGCCCTGATGGTTCCTGCGGGATTCGAGGCAAGATGAAGAGCAGACAGAACGTACTCACGGCGGCTGTGACCGGCCTGGCTCCGGCGGTCTGGGGCAGCACCTACCTGGTGACCACCGAGCTGTTGCCACCGGACCGGCCGCTCCTGGCGACCACCATGCGGGCCCTGCCCGGCGGCCTGCTCCTGCTGGCCCTCGGGCGGAAGCTTCCCGTCGGTGTCTGGTGGTGGCGCGCCCTGATCCTGGGCGTGCTGAACATCGGCGCCTTCAACTTCCTGCTCTTCTTCGCGGCCTACCGGCTGCCGGGCGGCATCGCCGCCATGATCATGTCGGCCCAGCCCATGTTCGTCGTGGTCCTCGCCGCCCTCTTCCTCGGGGAGAGGATCAGAGCCATCCACGCCCTGGCCTGGGCCATGGGCGTCGCGGGGGTGGTGCTCCTGGTCTTCAGGGGCACGGCATCCCTCGACACCCTCGGAGTGCTCGCCGCGGTCGGCGGAGCACTGTGCATGGCCCTGGGCATCACGCTGACCAAACGGTGGGGCCGGCCGGAGGACGTCGGAGTGCTGACGTTCACCGGCTGGCAACTCACCGCGGGCGGCCTGGTCCTGCTGCCGTTCTGGCTGGCACTGGAAGACCTCCCCGACACGTTCACCGGCTCCAACATCATCGGATTCGCCTACCTCATCACCTTCGGCGCGGTCCTGAGCTACATGGTCTGGTTCCGCGGCATCGGGCGGCTACCCGCCGTCGCGGTCTCCTTCCTCGCCCTGGGCAGCCCCGTCGTGGCGACGCTGCTGGGCTATCTCGTCAAGGACGAGACGCTGTCCGTCCTGCAGATCGTCGGCATGGCCGTCATCTTCGCGGCCATCGTGCTCGGCCAGCCGCGCGCTCCGCGGCCGAAGCCGGGGGAGACCTCCCCCGCCCCACCCGGTACCACCGTCTCGCAAGTCCCCGACCAACCCGCTCTGGAACAGGAACGCAGCGGATAACGGCGGGCGCACCGTCCCTCGCCATGGACTCCCCGCCGGATCCCGGCGGCCCGAGGCATGCGCGTACCCACGCCTGACCACATCCGGAGAGATGACATGACCATTCAAGAAGAGACCAACCCACCCGCCACGTCGCAGAATCAGGTGTCCCCGGCCAGGGGATGGCTGGGCGTGGCCGCCATCACCGCCAGCCTGTTCGTCTTCCTCACCACGGAACTGATGCCGATCGGCCTTCTCACCCCGCTCAGTGAGAGCCTCAACGTCTCGGTCGGCGCGGCCGGTCTCATGGTCACGGCGCAGGGCATCGCGGCCGGCCTCGGGGTTCCGTTCATCGTGGCGTGGAGCCGGCGCGTCAACCGGCGCAAGCTGCTCGTCACGCTGCTGGCCGTGCTGGCCATCGGCAACCTGATCACCTCGATCGCCCCGAACTACCCGCTGATCCTGGGCACCCGCCTGATCATGGGCTTCGCCAGCGGTGTCTTCTGGGCCATCGGTGTCACCATGGCCATGCGGATCGTCCCGGAGAAGCACGCCAACCGGGCCGCCGCCGTCGTGATGTCCGGCATCTCCATCGCCACCGTCGTCGGCATCCCGCTCGGCACCCTGCTGGAGAGCGCCAGCGACTGGCGCACCACGTTCCTCATCTGGTCCGCCCTGAGCGCCGTCGTCTTCATCGCGGTCGCCGTCACCGTCCCGTCGCTGCCCTCGGCCAACGCGGTCTCGGTCCGCGAGGTCTTCACCCTGCCGCTGAAGAACGTGCAGCTGCGGGTGGTCCTGATCATGGTCGTGTTCTTCGTCCTCGGCCACTTCGGCGCCTACACGTTCGTCCGCCCCTACCTGGAGGAGAGCACCTCCGCCACCGTCGGCTTCATCACCGTCGTCCTCATCGTCTTCGGTATCGGTGGCGCGGTCGGCAACTTCATCGGCGGACACACCGTCAACAAGAGCCTCCGCGGCAGCTTCATCGTGGGCGGCCTCATCATGGTCGCCTCGCTCGTCCTGCTGCTGACCATCGGCGCCAACAAGGTCGGCGTGATCATCGCGATGACCCTCTGGGGCCTCGCCTTCGGTGTCGTCCAGCTCAGCCAGATCAACATGACGCTCTCGGCCGCACCCCAGCAGTTCGAGGCCGCGATGTCGCTCAACACGATGGCCTACAACACCTGCATCGCCCTCGGCGCCCTGATCGGCGGCCTGTTCGCCGACCACGTGGGAGTGTCGAGCGTCGTCTGGTTCGGCATCGTCCTGGTCGCTCTCGCCGTGATCCTCCGCTCCGTCACCGGCCGCGGAACCGCGCCGGCGAGCTGACCCCTCCCGACCACCGGAGCGCGGTCCGGTCCCGCCCTCGCCCCGAGGACGGGACCGGGAAACGGACGTCGCGCACAACCCCCGCCGCGATGACCCGCACCGCATTCGGTGCAGTGGGCGCGTGCTCCGCCGAAGACGGCGGAGCACGCGCCCTTTTCGTTCCCGCCCGGTACAGGCGGCTTCACACCATTTGATGGGTCACCCTCTGGAGCGCCCATGGATTCATTGTGACCGTCACCGGTGAATCCGGTACGTCGGAATTCTTTGTGTCCACTGCTACCAGCGGTGGGGCCTACAGGTCGTTCCGCTTGGACACTGACGGAAGAATCGGTACTCACATCAACGGGATGAGGGGCAGGGGTGCGGCGGTCCGCAAATGGGCGATAGGGTCCCCGGTGGGAGTATCTCGACGTGGTTGAGGCGGAACGTATGACTGGCAGTAGCTCCTACGCGAGTCACCCGGAATACCTTCCGGATTTCATGAACGACCGCCGCGACGATGACGGTCGCCAGGTCGTGAAGTTGGATCTCGCAGAGAACCACGAACTGGCATCGGCCACCCTGAGCAGGTTTCCTGCTGCCACCGGTGACGTGATCGACTTCGAAACCGTTTCGTTCGAAGAGCGCCTCTGGTGGGACGACGAGGAGCACTGGACGAAGATGGCTTCGGAGCTTCTTTCCTCGTACGTACAGAGGGGGGAGCGAGTCGCCATCATTTGGGGAAACTATGTGATGCCGACCGTGACCATGCCTGCGGATGTCGCAGTGCGGCACGCGCAGGACATCCTCGACGCCGGGCCGCACTTCTGGATTCATCCGCTCGGCGGTTCGGTGCTCATCGAATGTCTGATGGACGGACAGGTGACGATCGTGACTGTTCCGTCGGCCTGAGCCCTGCGTACGGCAGTGACCGCCGATACCGAGAACCGTGCGGTACCGGCAGACATCGGCCCGTGCTGCAGCGGCTGTTGCTGTTCGCGCTCCCGTCGCTTAGCCGACCCGCACGGAATTCCCTACGCTCCCAAGGCTTTCGGCCGCGCGGTGCGTCGGCATCCGCCTGGTCGGCCTGTCCGGTCCCAGCCGCAGGTGTGGTGAGAAGACGGCCCGGCACGGCCTCTGTGGTGCGTCCGGCGCCTGACCGATTGAGCAGCAGGTCGGACAGGGTGGGGCGGCATCTGCATGTCAGATGTCGCCGCCGTCCAGGATTACCTTCACCTGCTTGGCGACTGCGGAGGTGTCCACACTCTGTGCACCGCCGGTCGAGCACGAGGCCGAGGCAGTCCCGGCACCGATGCCAAGGATCGGAAGCGCCAACAGCAGTGGTCCGGTGGCGCACAGACGGACGAGGGCTCCGGTCGTCTTCTTCATCGCCGCCCTTCAGCACGACGGCGGTGCCGACCAGGTGACGGGGGCGGGACGGGGCGCGGGTGTGTCAGGGCATGCTGCATCGCAGCGGCTCCTCGGTGTTCGTAGGAGGCGCGGTGCCGACTTCTCGTGCAAAGCCGTCGGCACCGCGCCGATGTGCATCCGCCTCTCGGCGGGCCCGGGTCAGAGAAGTTGGTAGCTGCCGGATGCCGGTTTCAGGTCACACGCGGCAGCCAGCCGCGCTCGTAATCTCAGGCAAATCACAGGGGCCTCCTCACGGCGCTCGCGGACAGATGGGCAACATGCCTCCGACGCCGCCCGATTGGACGAGACTGCACGGATAAGCACAGCTCAACGGAGGTGGAGCAGCGCTCCTTCCTGGTGACACGGCGAGACAGTAGACCGGGATTCCGGCCGCACCAAACGACTGCCATCCAGGGGCCCGAAGCAGGGAGCCACCTCGCTAGGCGCGGCCGGAATTCGCCGTTAACCTCCGCTGCAACCTCGCACCGGATGCACGCCGTTGAGTGCTGCCCGGAGCAGGTCCAGACTCCGCCGCGCCCGAAAAGAGGCCCCCATGAGCTACACGCTGCACCGAGGCGATGCCCTGACCGTCCTGAAGTCCCTCCCGGACGAGAGCGTCCAGGCGGTGATCACCGATCCGCCGTACAACTCCGGAGGCCGCACCAGCTCCGATCGAACCGGCCGCACCGCACGTGCCAAGTACGTCACGAGCAACTCAGCCCACGACCTCGCCAACTTCCCGGGCGAGAACCGCGACCAGCGCTCCTACCGCTCCTGGCTCACCGAACTGCTCACCGAGGCGTACCGGGCCTCGACCGAGCACGCGGTCGCGATGGTCTTCACCGACTGGCGACAGGAGCCGACCACCTCCGACGCCCTGCAGATGGCGGGGTGGACCTGGAGCGGCACGATTCCGTGGATTAAGCCGTCCAGCCGGCCCCACAAGGGCGGGCCGAAGTAGGACTCGGCGTTCATCATCTGGGGCGTCAAGGGATCCCTCGACAACACCCGCGACCTCTACCTGCCGGGCCACTACATCGCCTCCCAGTCCCGCAAGGGCCGGGTTCACATCACCCAGAAGCCGGTCGAGGTCATGCAGCAGCTCGTCCAGGTCTGCCCCGAGGGCGGCACCGTCCTCGACCCGTTCACGGGCAGCGGCTCCACCGGGGTCGCAGCTCTGCGCGAGGAACGCCGCTTCGTGGGCGTCGAGTTGTCCGCGCACTACGCCGACGTCGCCGAGGAGCGGCTGCGGGCCGAACTGACGAAGGTCGACTTCGAGCTGGCCGGACCGGAGGCATGAGCGTGAGATCGAAGAGAGGCCAGGGCCGGCGGCCCACAGACGCCAGAGGGGCGGCTGGAGCATCGACTAACCGATGCACCAGCCGCCCCCCTGTTACGTCAGGCCGCCTCGAACGCCCGGCGGATCAGCGGTGCCGCCTTCTCCAAGTCGGCTGCCGAGACGACGCGGGCCTCCAGGTCACCGGTCCCGAGGTGCCCGACGCCGCGCATGTCCCGGGTGAAGCCCTCCTCCTCCAGTTCGACCGTGTCCGGGTCGAGTCTGAGGTACACCAGGATCGCCTCGTGCTTCGGACGGAAGATCACCGACGCCACGTTCACCAGCCGTCGGTAAGCGATGTAGTGCCGCAGCGGCGCCACCTCCACCTCACCCCAAGCCGTGAGCGCCTCGTTCAGATCCGCGTACAAGCCACGCAGAAACTCGGCACGGCCCCGCCATCCGCAGTGAAGGATCCGCCGGAACCGTCAGAACGCGGTCGACCGCCGTAACCCGATCCGGCCTCGGCGAGACGAGGAAGCACTCGGGAAGCCGGTCACGGAATCCACGAGCAACAGCCCAGAAGGGCACCGTCGAAGGTCCGGTAGAGGACCAGGTCGATCCGCTCGGGCAGCCTCTGCACGGCCATCCGGATCGGTTCATGCGAACGTCACCGTAGTTCTGAGTGCTGGTGCAGTGCCATTCGCCAGTGCATGAAGAGCGCTGAGGGCCGGGGAACTAGACGATCCAGGATGAAGAGGACCTGTGGGTAGAGCGCATGAGGCCGGACGCCTCCGTGTGCGGCTATCAGCGTGGACAGGAGCGGCTTGTCGTCTCTCGTCTCGCGGTCGGCCTCGACGAGTACGGCGACCTTGTCGTCGGGGTGGAGAGCAGCGAGGGGAGCCCCTATCTTCCGAGACAGTCCGCCCCACGTTGTCGTGCGCCCCGCGCGGGCGTTCTGCCGGAGCGCTACGCGGACGGCGACGGCGTGGCCGCGTATCTGCGTCAGGGTAAGGCGAGCGCTGAGCTCAGTCAGGTGCTGCTGCCACCGCGTGATGTCGCCGTACTCGGCAGATGCAAGATCCGCGCCAACCTCTTCGGCGAGCTCCTTAGCGTTCCGGAGAATCCGACGCAATTCATCGGCATGGAGGTCGTCGCCGTCCCGGTTGAGAGCGTCGACTAGGGCAGACAGCCTCTCCCAGGTGTCGTACAACGCGTCAGCACGTTGATCTACCAGCCAGTCGGTGAGCGTGTTCAGGACTTCGTGAGCATCAGTCGATGGCGCTTTTTGCTCCGCAAGCCACAAGCTGCGCTCGAGGGTATCGAGGTCAGTGCTCCGCTGTGCCTCATGGGCAATGTCAAGCAGTGCGTCGAAGGCGGGGTCACCCTTGATCGGGGTGGCCTTGGTACGGGCGGGGGGCCGGTGCTCCCGCGCGAGGACGGGCGAAGGGGCAGGCAAGGAGGCCAGCATCGCCCGACGTTCCGATCCGTAGGCCGCGAGTACGCGGCGGCGCTCACGAAGCCAAATGTCGAGCAGATCGCTGCTGGAGAAGTCTCTCGTCCAGCCGATACCGTGCAGCACCTCTCGGAAGAATGGTGCAGGGCCTCCGTCGCGCCCCTTGATCAAGGCGCACAGAACGGGCTTGCCAGGCGTCCGGGGCTGCTCCACTGCCAGGAGCAACCTGACCCATTGCTCCGCTGAGAGGACACAGTCTCGGAGTGCCGCTTCCCTGCACAGACCTGTCGTTGTCACGCCCTTGCCGTTGCTTGCCGCATTCTCCATCGTGGCTCGGAAGGATGCGACGAGATTGGCTTCGGGAGGCAGCGCTTGTCGCTCGGCCGACGGGCTGGGCGGTGCGGCGGGGGAGGATGTGCTGGCTCTCGGACAGGCGTGCACAGTTGCTTGCGCCTGCTCCAAGGACTGGGCTTGGACCACCCACGTGCCGTCTCCGTCGATGGAGAGCGACGCGCTCGTCGGCCGATAGGTGTGCTGTCCTTCGGGTGAAGCGGCACGTGCGGGGAGTGACAGACGGGCTGTGACGCGCAGGGTGGTGTCGAACCAGCGATGGGTGACGGTGTTGCGTGTCGGTGTGGCTTCGGTGATGAGGAAAGAAGTGGAGGGAATCGCGAGGCGGGGCTCTGAGGTAACGGCCTGGCGGGGCACTATGCCGTCCGGCATGCGGATAGGACCCGGAGTGAGAATTCCGTCAGGAGTGAGCGTGCACTCCGAGAGCGACGTCCACTCCACCGGCATCTCGGGGAACTGTGCCCCGACCTCCACCACTCGGGACGCCCCGACGGACCGGCACTGCACGCGAAGGGCGTATCCCTGTCGTTCCATCTGCCAGTTGGCGACGAGACTGTCCGGTCCGAAAAACCAGTCGAGGTTGACGTGCCTGAGCCGCAGCTTTGCGTCCTCATCCTCCCATTCATGCTTTGAACGCCTGGCGAGTTGAACGCGTACGAGCTGGCGTCCGCCATCGTGCGACACATCGACGACATCACGGACTTGGTGTCCATGGGGCTTGTAGGCGGGACGGGAGGCCTTTCGGCCCTGTTGCTTCAGCCAGTCCGCGATGGCCTGCCCGATGTAAAGGTGATCGGCACTGCTCTCACCGACCTCCGTACGGTGGCAGTGCACAGGGGGCCGGTGAGCGAAGTGACACTTCTTGTCCATGTACCGCTTCGGGGACAACTTGGCGCCACAGCCGCCGAGCAGAACGCCGCAGTAGAAGTCATCACGTGTCCGGCCGCGCATGAACCGGTCGAAGTTGTCATGCGCGTAGGGCAGGAACACTGGCTGATCCGACTCGGCCCCGTAGGTGACCGCGGTCTGCACCTTGCGGGTGTCGTCTGCTTCGGAGTACGGCATGGGCTCTCCTACGACGGGTCAGGGACTGCGCCAGCGGTTGTGGCCGTCGGAGCCGGGACCGCAAACCATGGGAGATCCCTTCTTGGTGACGCCGGTCGCACCGGCAGGGCGAACCGGGGTGGACGGTGCCGACGTCTCCTTCACTATTGGGAAATATAAGGGCTCGACGTCCCGTGCCAGCTGATGCGGAGGGTGTCGCGGGCGCGGGTGGCGGCGACGAAGAGGAGGGAGCGGGCCTTGCGTTCCTCGCGGGCGTAGCGCTGGGGGTCGGATTCGCGGTAGCGGTCGATGACTGCGGTGCGGGGAATGACACCGTCGCGGGCGCCGACGATGGCGAGCTTCTGGTATTCGAGGCCCTTGAAGCGGTGCATGGTGCCGACGTGGACTTCGCCGTCGCCCTTGACGCCGTCCTTGGTGAGTTCGGCTACGGTGATGCCGGCCTCGGTGGCGAGGTAGTACATGACCTGGTTGACGGAGTCACGGTCGGCGACGCAGACGGCGATGTTGCCGCGGGGGTCGCGGCGCGGGTTGTTGCCGTCGCCAGAGGTGAGTTCCTCGCGCCAGGCGTGGAGAGTGGCGGCGAGTTGGGTGAGTTCGTCGTCCCAGGTGTCGCAGGGGGCGAGTTCGGGGACGGGGCCGCGAAGGACGGAGCGGTAGCCGGCGAGGGTGTCGGTGCCGTCGTCGAGGTCGTCGTATGCGGGAGCGTTGCCCTTGGCGTCGACGACCTGCATCGCGCGGGCGAGGATCTCCTTGGTGGTGCGGTAGCTGAGGGTGAGGCGGGAGGAGCGGCCTCGGATGTTGACGCCGACGGTGCCGAGTGTGACCTGCTGGTCGTAGATGCGCTGGTAGGTGTCGCCGGCGATGAACATGTCGTCGAGGCCGGGGGCGACCATGGCGCGGAGCATCTTCCAGTGGGCGGGGCGCAGATCCTGGGCCTCGTCGACGACGACGTGCTGGTAGCGGTGGGCGATGTAGCGCATGCCGGAACTGTCGTCGCGGTGGATGAGGTCCTTGCCGCCGACCTCGTCCTTACGGTCCTGCCGGGCCTTGATCTTGGCGGCGCGTTCCATCTCGAAGCGGGCCGCACGTTCGGCTGCCTGGCCCCACGTTTCGCGGTTCTCCTTGTCGAGGCGGGCGGTGAACTGCTCGAGGATCTTCCAGATCTGGGCGCGTTCCGGGCGGCTGACGGACCGGCCGCGGCCTGCGCGGCGGGCGTCGAAGTAGGCCTTGCGGTTGCCGAGCGACTGGCCGAGGATCACCTGTTCCCATTCCTCGTAGAGGAACTCGGGCTCCCAGCGCTTCTCGTCGAGTTCGAACAGGAGGCGCTGGAGGATGCCGATCGCGACGCTGTCGTAGATGCGCTGCTTGCCGGTGCCGCTGAGTGAGTTCTCGTTGAGGACGCGGGCCGCGAGCTTGTCGATGTTGGTGATTTCGACGCGGGCGACGAGGTCGGGTTCGAGGAGGGAGGAGAGGCGCGCGCGGAGGTCGACGGTGAGGTTGGTGGTGAAGGTGGTGAGCAGGATGGGCTTGTTGTGGCCGGGAGGGAGCTGCTGGGCCAGGTGCTTGACCCGGTGGAGGGCGACGATCGTCTTGCCGGTTCCGGGGCCGCCGGAGACCCGGGCGGGACCGTTGTAACGGCGGTCGACGAGCTTGGCCTGGGCAGGGTGGAGGAAGACCTTCCAGGCCCGGAAGTCGCCTTCCTCCAGTACGACGCGGAGGTCGTCGTCGATGGTGGTGACGGTGGTGCGGGCCAGCGCCGCGCCGAGGTCGTCACGTTCGGTGTCGGCGAGTTCGACCTCGACGGGGGCCGTGATCTCGCGCCGGACCTCGTCGATGGACATCCCGGCGGCCAGGCCGTAGAGGATGTCCTTGGTCAGGAGTGGGGCGCGGGAGACCAGCTGGTCGAGCTCGCCGCTCTCGGTGACGGCGAGTGCGAGGTCGATGAGCTGTGCGGCGACACCGAGTGACCGCAGGTCTTCGCTGGTGATCCCGGAGAGGAGCGGTGCGGCGGGCTTTACGGCGACCGACTCGTGAACCTCCGGGGTCGGCGCCGGCTGCTGGAGCTCGGCCTCGGGCGTCGGGTCTACCGGGGTGAGGGTGACGCCGGCGCGCTGCAGCACGCTCTGCCCGACGACGGACAGGTCGACGAACTCGATCTCACCGGTGACGCGGTTGATCGCGACGGAGAGTTCTTCGTAGACGTGCTTGCGGTGGCGTACCGCGACGACGAGCCATCGCTCCTGGCCCTGCTCGTCCACGCCAGCCTTGGCGAGGAGGGCGCGGTAGGACTGGTCGATCTTCGCGCGGAAGACCCGTCCGTCGCCCTTGAGGGGCTTGAGGTCGAGGCCGGGGTGGTCGGGGTTCTGCCGGAATCGGTGGCAGAAGTCGTAAAACTTTCCCTTGACCGAGCGGTCGAGCTTGTACAGCTCGTGTTCGGCCTTCTCGTACAGGCTGAGCCGGGCGGTCATCAGGAGTGGGAGCCTTCCGTGTCGGGGAGGAGTGTCAGGAGGGTGTCGAGTTGGTCGAGCCAGTCGGTGGCGGTACGTACGGTCCAGCCGTCGTCGGCGTACGCCTCGTCGCGTTTGCGGCGCTCTTCTTCGGCTTGTGATCCGTGTGTGTCCGGCGCCACGACGACGGCGATCTTGATTTGGGAGTCGTCCCAGGCGAAGTCCGTCGGCCAGCCGCGTTCGCCCAGTTCGTAGCCGAACACGGGGGCCTTCTTGCCCTTGGCGGCGATCTTCTTGGCCAGCCGGGTGAGGTCGGATTCCGGTTCGTCCTCTTCCAGGAGCTCGAGGATGTCCTCGTCCCAAGCCCGGTCCCGCAGGACGCCGGCGACTATCTTCTCCAGGGAGGACTCTTCCGTCGATTCGGCGTCGGCCGCACCGGCGAGCACCGCGGTGCGGCTTTCCACCACCGAACTCCCCTCGCCGACAGCCGGGTTCCGCTGGACGATCAGCGATTCCAGTTCGCCGACGCCGCCGCCGATGGTGAGGACCTCCACCGGGTAGTCGGCGGCCTGGCTGCTCGCGAGCTGGATGCCGTCGCCGCCGGCGAAGGCCAGGAACTGCAACAGGTTCGACCAGTACAGCCAGGACCGCCACATCAGCTTGTGTTCGGCGGTGCCCAGGTTCTCGGTGCGGTCGTTGAGTACGGCGATGGCGCTCCACCCCGGCTCCTGGCCGGAGGCGTCCACGGTGTAGATCAGCGGCAGCCCGTTTTCGTCCACGGCGTGCAGGACGAGGATCGCTCCGTCGCCCTCCCCGGCTTCCGGCCCCGGCGCCTGACCGCGGCCGAGGGCGGTGAGGGCGGCACGTACGGCTTCGCGTGCCTGGCCCCGTTCGGCCTGCTGTACGAGCGGCTCCGGCGTGCTCATCAGCCCGCCGACCAGCGCCTTGGCCCGTCGCCCCCATGCGGTACGGGAGGGCTGGCGCAGGTAGGCGAGGAGCGTGTCGATGGGGTTGGTGAACACAGCGGCCGAGTAGTGGGCGCGGTCGCCGCCCAGCTCCTCGTACCACTCCTTGGCGGTGTCCTGGCCGATGCGCCGGTAGGGCGGCCACACTGGCTGCGCCTTGGCGGCGTCGCCCTTTTCGAAGAGCTCCAGGTCGTCCCAGGTGATTTGGAAGACGATGTGCCCGTCGGCCCGCAAGTGGTTGCGCTTGGTGCAGTCGGGCGCGATTTGGTTGTGCTTGCGGCTGGCGTGGTATCGGTGGCCGTCGAGGTAGACGGTGACGAGTCGGCGGGGGCCGTCGGTGGATTCGAAGGTGAAGTCGGTGCGGGTGTGCTCCATGTTGCGCTGGGCGGTGAGCCGCCAGCCGGTCGAGCGCACGGACTCGGTATCGGCGGCCTCTCCCGCACTGGCCGTGGGGCCGGTGAAGCGGAGGTAGCCGCTGTTCGTTCCGCTTTCGTCGAGTGCGGCGTCGTCCTGGTTCTCGCTCCACTTGCGCAGGGCGGCCAGGAAGCGGGCTTCCAGGTCGGACTCGACCTGCTTGTCCAGGCCGATCAGTTCGGTCGACGCCACTTTGGTGACCGCCCACCCGTCGACGGGGTTACCGTCGGCGTCGCGCAGCGGCTCGCCGTTCTCGTCGACCGGGCCGAGGAGGTCACCGAGGATCTCCAGGGCCTCGTGGCGTGAGACGACGTCCTGGTGGCGTTCCTCGGTGTAGCGGTGCAGACAGCGGTGGCAGGCCCGCAGACCCTCGTCCTGACAGGGGCAGGCGAGGAGCGCGGCACGGGCCTTGAGGAGCATCTCCTTGAAGTCGCCGGGGTCGGTCAGCCGGTCCAGATATCCGGTGCCGCCGGGGAGCCGGTCGAAGAGCACCAGGAAGTGGCGCTTCTCGCCGGTAGCCTGGTCGGGCATACGGGCCAGCGTGGTGTCCAGGTGCGCGGGGTCGCCGCCGAACTGCCGATCGACGCCGAGCCGCAGTGCAGCCTTGAAGGAGTAGATCTTCTCCTCGACGAGCACGGTGGCCGCCGGAAGGAGCACCCGCAGCGCCTCGGTGTTCAGCTGGTGGGCGAGGAGCACCGGCTGCTGGGGCACAGCAGCGGCCTTCTTCCCACGCCGCAGCGGGCACCACGGCTGGTGGTGCTTGACCTTCGGGTTGCGGGCGGCCGAGGAGTCCAAGGCGTCGGTGGCGTGGTCGAAGACCGGTTTGCCGTCGGCGGTCGCCGCCCCGCACGCGGTGCACACGTGGAACGGGGCCATGCGGACGTCCTGCCCGGCGAGCTCGTCCTCGCTCTGGCTGTCGAACCGCATCGGACCGACGTTGATGCGGCGAATCACCGCCTTGCGGCAGTAGTCGACGCCGAAGGTGTGGTGGGCGTGCCGCCAGGACGCGCCGTGCTTGATCTCCTCCCGGGGGATGTCCACCGCGTCGATGACGGTGTAGTAGCGCTGTTCCCGGTCGTCCTTGTCGTCGCCGATACGGGCGTCCTCGCGCTTGTCGCGGGAGGTGACGGTCGTGGGCTCGATGACCTGGTGCAGGCAGGAACCGTCGTCCGCGATCCCGGCGCTGCCGCAGCGCGGGCATGGCGAGCGGTCGTCCATGGCGTCCTCGGTGCGGACGTAGCCGCACTCCTGGCAGAACCGCCATGCCTTCCAGTCCGGCTGAGAGGGGCTGCCGATGTCGATGCCGGTGATCTCGTGCTTGTAGCCGTTGACGTAGAACGTGTTGCCGGGAGCGAGTTCGGACAGGGCGTAGCGCCGGGGCCGGTCGTAGGAGCGGATCTTGGAGTCGAAGCGGTCCCGGCCAGTGTTCGGATCCATACCGTCGACCCAGTACAGCGTCGCGTTGAGGGTGGTGACGGAGTCGATGAGCGCGTAGTTCGGCAGCAGCCCGAGATCACACAAGGCCTGCTGGGCGGTAATGAGCCCGAGCTTGCTCAAGCGCTTGCCGAGCGCCCGGTGCTCGGCGTCGAGTTCGGCCTTACGGTCGCGCTGCTCGTCCTCGGTGTCGTGGAGTTCGTCGCGGGCCTCCGCGATGTACCGCAGTCGCCGCCGCAGCACCTCCTCGGCGTGGAGCCACTGTCGCTCGGCCCGCTCCACCGCGCTGCGCAGCCCGCGCCCGGCGAAGGCCCGCAGGTCGTCGGCAGCCTGTTCGTTGACGCCGACGGGGAACAGGTCCAGGAACCCCTCGACCAGGTTCGAGGCGTTCGCGAGCGCCGCTTCGACGAGATCGGCGAGGTATCCGGACGGGCCGAAGAGGGCCGGGGCGTCCCGTACGACTGCGGGCAGCGGACGGCCGTCAGTGCGCGACAGCCGGCCCCGCGCGGCGAGGTCGAGGAGGTGTGCGAGGTACTGGCGGCGCAGGATCTCGATGGCCGACAGGTGACTGCCCGGCGGCACGATCTGCCCGGCGATCATCTCGCGCGGCTGCTCCAGGTAGTACAGGTCTCGGCGGCTGCGGTCGGGGATGGTCAGCAGGAACGCGTTTCCGGTACGGCGCCCGGCCCGGCCCACCTGCTGGGCGTAGTTGGCAGCGCGCCTCGGCAGCGCGGCGAGCACGACGGCCGACAGGTCGCCGATGTCGATGCCCATTTCGAGCGTCGGCGTACAGGACAGCACGTTGGGATCCTTGAACCCGCTGCCGTCCTTGAACGCCGCTTCGACCCGCTCCCGCTCCGGCCGGGTCAGCATGCCCGTGTGCTCAGCCGTGATGACCTGGTACGTGCCCGCCTTCCGGTACAGCCTGCGGTAGTAGTCCTCGCGGTAGTTACGGTCCCGCTGATGCTTGCCGAGCCCTTCGGGTCGGTCGCCCGCGACGAGATGGCCGGTGCGGCAGCGGTAGGACGGGCAGCGCTGCCCGTCCCACTGCGCGAGCAGGCCGGGGTGGACGGTCTGCTCCCAGAAGCAGTTCGGGCAGCGGACAAACGCCTCGTTCACCTCGGCGTCCTTCAACAGCTGTACGTCGATCGCGCCCGGCTTCAGACCGTAGACGCGCAGGCTGCTGTCGGTCGGAGTGCGCACCGAGAGCAGGCCCGCTTCGACCAGCGCGGGCAGGAGCCGCGACCAAAACTCCGCGGCCTGCTCTCGTGGCAGCCCGAGCGTGCGCTGTGCCCACCGCTCGTACCAGGACAGACGGCCGGTCGCGAAGTCGAACTCGCTCTTCGTCTTGGGTGCGCTGAGCAGGAACACCGGGGCCGCGATGCCCTTGGGGAAGGCGCGCATACCGGGAGGCCGCTTGCCCCAGATGAAGTACCGGCTGGTACCGGCCTCCGAGAGGTACCCCTCCAGCCACTTGTGACCGATCGCGCCCCGGGTCCGCAGCCGCTCCAGGAAGATCCGCAGGAACCCGAGGTAGCGGGCGTCGTCCTGCTCGATGACCGGCAGCCCGCCGCCGTGCCCGTACGGCTCGGTGTGCGCGGCTTTGACCAGGGCGATCGCGGCGGCGGGGTCCTCGATGCGCACGTGGGCGGCGGCGGTGCGGGTGAGTTCCAGGGTGCGGCCGTTGCGGGAGCGGAAGCCGAACTCCATCAGCGCCTCGAAAGCGAAGCGCTCGCCGATCAGCTCCCAGGTCTTCCTGTCCCCGCCTCGTCCCTGACCGGACAGGAGCCGCTTGACGCCCTTGAAGTCGTGCAGGTCGGTGGGGACGACGGCGGCAAGGGTCTCGCGGTCGGTGGTCGCCGCGACCACGTCGGCGATCAGATCGTGCAGCGCGGTCGGCGTCTCCTCCGACAGGTGCTTCTTGAACAGTGCGCGCAAGGAGAAGGTGTACGAACGGCTGGCCACGAATCCGGCCCGGTGTGCGGCATCCTGCACCGAGTCGTTGAACATCAGGGTCTTGTCCTCACCCTGCGCCCTGTCCATCTCGCCGCCGGTGAACAGCTGGGTAACCGAAGCCGCGGCGAGGGCGGCGGCACCGGTGCCGAGGAAGCGGATCGCGTTGTGCGAGCCGCAGGCCGGGCACCAGTCGTCCTCTGCGGCGGTGGTCGCTGTGTCCCCGAGGTAGACGAGGACGAAGGCCGAGTCGGAGCCCGCCAACCGGGGCGCGCCGGTCTCTTGGTCGTAGTCCTCGACCGGATCGGGCAGCCGCAGGCGGCGCTTCGGCCCGTCTAGTACACGCAACTGCCCGGCGTTGGTGGCCGCGAGGGCGGTGCTGCCGCGGCCCGCACCGCGCCCGGCCTCGTCCATCGGGGCGGCACCAGAGCCCTCCTGGGCCTCCTTCTCGGTGGCCGCTATCAGGTTCCGGACCCGCATCTTGTCCTGGCTGACCGAGGCACGCCGAACCTTGTGCGTGTCGACCTGTACGTCCGCGTCGTCGGTCTCCGGGGAGAACACCGCCCAGCCCGAACGCCCGCAGTCACGGCAGTAGACAGCGGGCAGAAACAGGTTCGCGGCCGCGCCCGCGGTCGCCGTCGTCACCGGGGCGGTACGGGTCGGCTGCTCGCCCGAGTGATGGGCGGAACCGGCCGAGTCCCACTGGAACTCGGCCTTGGGCCACGGCAGCACACCCCGCACTACCCGCGACACCGAGCGCGCCCACTGATGCACCTCGACCTGCACGAAAGGCCGCGGCCGCTCGGGTGTGGATGCCGGATCACGAGCCACCGAGAGCAGCGCCAAGAGCCGGGCGAGGGCGGACGCCGCCACTTCCGGCTGCCGGGTGATCGCCTGCCCCCAGGAGAACGCGCCCCGCCGCCACATCAGGTCCAGCACCTCGGGCACAGTCCGCACCTGCCCGTCCAGGGCATGCATCACCGCCGAGGTCAGCATGTGCTTCTTCAACAAGCCGCCGAGCACGAGCGGGTCGGTCTCGCGGGTGCCGGTGACGGCCTCGACGAGCGCGAGGAACTGCTCTTCGCCTAGCGAGGGGTCAGGGAGGGTGGCCAACTCGTCCGGGACCGGGATCGGGAGCATCGGATCGAAGCCGGAAGGCGGCACGAACTCGTCCACCGTCTGCCGGTGCTCCCCGATGATCGAGGACGCGTCGAACTCCGTACCGAACACCTGCGTCGCGACGTCGAGCAGCTGGCGGACCCCGTCCTGGTCCGTGCTGTCGGAGGCGAGCGTTGCCGAGGTCGCCACCGGGCAGATCCGCCCCAGCGGACGGCCCTTCTCCGCCACACCGACCGCCGAGGCGAGGCGGCGCAGGAGCATCGCGACGTCCGTGCCCTGCGCACCGTCGTAGGTGTGGAACTCGTCCACGACCACGTACCGGATGTCCGCGTCCGCCCACAGCGGGGCGTCCTGGGCCCGCTGGAGCAGCAGGTCCAGCATCTTGTAGTTCGTGATCAGGATGTCGGGCGGCGAGATCTGCATGTCCGACCGGCGCGTGTAGACCCGGTCGTAGTGCGTCGACGCCTTGTCGCCGATGTAGAGCCCGGCCCGCACCTTCTTCAACGCCTCGTGCTCACATAGGAGCTCGTTGATGCGCTGGGCCTGGTCGGTGGCGAGCGCGTTCATTGGGTAGAGGATCACGGCCTTGACCCCGGCCCGGCCGGCCGCCCGCTCGCGGGCGCAGTGGTCCAGTACGGGATAGAGGAACGACTCAGTCTTGCCGGAGCCGGTACCGGTCGTCACGAGCGTGGGTTTCGGCGTACGGCCACCCGCCGAGGACAGCCGCTCGAAGGCCTTCGCCTGATGCGCGTACGGTGTCCAGCCGTCGGTCCGCCGCCAGTCCAGATACCTGGTCCAGGACGCGTCGGCCGCGACGAACGGTGTGCGCAGGCGGAGGAATGGCCCTCGGAACATCCCGGAGTTCTCGTCGCCCAGGAACCGGTGCAGCGCCTGCCGCGCGCCCTCGTCGGTCAGCGCGTACGTGGTGGACAGGTACTGCAGCAGGCTTTCCTTGAGCCCCTGCGCCTCGAGCGTCGGCCTCACGGCTTGGGTACCTCCTGCGTGACCGGGTCCCACTTGCCGGCTTCGACGGCGGCGTCGAGACGCTTCTGGAAGTAGGCGTGGGCCTCACGCATCTCGGTCTCGCGGTTGGCCTTGTAGAAGGGGGCGGCATAGCCGGTGGGGGCGGGTGGCTTCTCGGCCTCGGAAAGGGCGTCGTTCCTCTGGGCGGCCTGGTACTTCTCGAAGGCCTTCCAGTGGTCGCTGGTCTGACCGTGACCGAAGGTGTACCGATTCCCGGCGATCTTGCGCTCGGCGGAGTCGAACCAGGTGACCGAGTCGAAGTCCTGCATGATCGGGAAGCGGGCCCGGTACATGGTGACGAGCGTGTCCGCGTCGATGCCGAGCCAGACGGCGACGAGCGCATCGATCTCCACGAGGGCAGCCCGGCGGGCGTATTCGGTACGGAGGGGGGTGTCGCGTTGCCAGGTGGGGGTGACGGCGTGGAGCTCGGTCGTCATGTGCGGCCAGGGGCGGGCCCAGGGCTCGTAGGCAGACCAGGTGGGGTCGTGGAGCTCCTGCCAGAGGTCGGCGTAGGCGGTGGTGAGGGAGTTGAGGCGGAGAGTGCGGAGAAGGAGGGCGGGGGCTAGGGGGTGGTCGGAGGAGGGAGCGGGCATTGCATGTGATTCGGCCAGCTGGAGGTCTCCGCGCCCAGTCGTGCGCAGGAAATAGTCCAAGGGAAGCGCTGCCCAGAAACCTCCGACCAGGCAAGTCGTCTTGTTGCTCTGAAGTCTTGCGCTATAGATCATGTGGATGTGCGCAGGGGCGGGCGGAATCAGCGCGGCGAAGAGCGCACGTTCCGTGTCAGGCGCAATCTGACGACGCCACGCCCACCGGTAGAAGCTTGTGTACGGCTTAGTCGACCGGGCTACCAACACGGCGTCCACTGAGCCGTACTCGACTTCCTTTGGCAGGCACTTCAGCTTCTCGGCCAGCGCCTCACGCACCGCACGGATCTCGCACTCCGAAGCCCGCAGTCGCTCCAGCTCGACGTGGTCCAGCCACTGGTCCTGGGCAGCCCTGTACGTGGCTTCGTCCGCGACCCGCCGGTACTCCGACTCCGGTACCGCATCTGACGCAAGCTCGACGTGGTTGAGCCCGAGTACCTCGCCGCCGCCCTGGCTAGGCTGCTTAAAGAAGGGGTTGGCGACACCAAGCTGCGGTCCCTTAAGGACGATGTCCCTCCAGCTATCCGTCTGATAGTCCTCACGATCCTTGAGGTCCTTGTTGTAGTCGATCAACGGCGTGTCCTCACGAGGTCCGTATACCGACTTCTTGGCAGCCCCCTCATCGAACCCGATGGTGATCTGCGGCGCCAACGCACCCAACCGCCGTGGATACGCAGCCAGTGCGTCGATGGCTGGGTCCTCGGCGGTGCTCACAGGGGTGAGGAGACGTGCCCGTTCCACGGGGATATTCCGCTCCCCGGACAGCTTTTGCCACCGCGCCAGGGTGTTCGTGGTGACTCGGACGACACGCTTGCTGTGGGGGCGCTCGTCCCAGCCGCCGTCGAACTTGACGCCTGGTGCGTCACCGCTTCCGTCGTGCGCACCCGAGAGCCGGAACGCATCTACGGAGAAGAGCCACGACAGATGCTGGAAGTCGATCTCGCCGGGTGTGCCGTAGATGTGCACGCCAAAGTGGCTGGACCGGCCAACTGGTGGCGGGAAGAACCGGTTTCCCGCATTGACGAAGTCGCCGTGCATCCGCAGCCTGCGGTACGCAGCCTCCCGGAGTGCGGCCTCCTTCACACCGGTGAAGTGCGTGTCGGGATGGACCAGCCCGGTACTACCGAACGCTGCTGTATGCCGCCATACTTGGCACATGAAGGCGCGATAGAGATCCGGCTTACTCCCGGCGATCAGCGGATACACCTGCGGCGCCGCCAAGTGGTCCGCCACCGTGACCGTCGACGTCACCTCACCCAGCGCATATGCCGCCACCTTAGGCTTCGCCAGCTCCGCCTTCCGTCGCCGGTGCTTCTCTGCCGCCGCTGGCTTCTCCGTCAGCATGAACCAGGGTTCAAACTCCGCGATGACGGAGTTCTCCTTCCACTCCGGCCGCACCCACGGCGGATTCCCCACCTGAAGGTCGAAACCGCCACCCTCGGCAAAGGCCAGCGCGAAATCCAACTCCCAGTGCAGGAAGCCCTGGTCCTCGGCGATGTCACGGACCGCACCCATCCAGGGGAAGCGCGCCTCCGGCTCCCACTGGTCCATGTCCATCTCAGTCTCCTCCTGGATGAGCTGCTCGTAGTCGCTGAGCTCCTCCAGGGTGTTGAGGGACCCGATGAGCGATCCGGCGTCCGGGGCCGGGCCACGGCCGAGCATGGCCTCCAGGAAGTCCAACCAGTCATCGAGGTCCTTCAGCGCGATGAGCGGGCGACGGGCGGGGCGGGACTGATCAGGGGCGGGCTGCTTCCTGGTCTTCACTGTTGTCTTCGACGGGCCGACCTCCTTGACCTCCACATGGACCACGCCGTCGGAGGATGCCTCTATGTCGGACATCGAGATCTGGTCGCCCTCCATGGCGAAGAGCATGGTGTTCTCCACGAAGCGGGGAGCGCTCGTGGGCATGGGCGCGGGCGGGGACGGAGGCGGGGTCACCCCGGCCTCCGTCGCCGACGTGACCTTGACAGGCGGCACCGCATCGCCCGGCACCACCGTCGCGGTCATCGCCTCGATCAGGTCGCCGATACTCCCCGCGCCCTCACCCCCCACCACCGGCGCACCTGCATACGCGTCATCCGCCCCGTCGAGCAGCCCCGTCTTCCCGACCGGCCAGAACCACAGAGCGCACCACGCGTCCATGACGCGCTTGAGCCGCCAGTACGGGGTTCCCGCCGCGCGGAACAGGTCCGCGTACACCTTCTCCTTCGACATCCGGACGGCGGCGGCATCCGAACTACCCCCATCGCCCTCGGACCGCCGCAGGAAGGCGAACTCCTCGTCCTTCGTGTCCGCGCCCCAGACGTCGATACTGCGGGCGATCTCCCGCTCCGACAGCTCCATCCGCTTCACGACCAGCGACCACAGGAACTCCGCCCGCCGCGCGGCATCCCGCAGCCGCGTGTACTGCGAGGCCGCCTCGTCGCCGGACTTCCGGTCGAGGATCGGCTCGCCAGTCTTCCTGTTCAACCGCCGCGCCGGCGTCTTCAGGATCCCCTTCTTCCACTCCGCGAGATCCTTCACCCCGCCCTCGGCCAGCTGCACGAGCAGCTTCTTCGCGTCGCCGCTCGCACCCGTGACCGCCGCCCATCCCGGTGTCGGCAGCAGGAACTGGTGCACCGCCCCGTCCGGCAGCGGCTGCCCGGCCCCATCCTTCAGGAACGGCAGCGGTTCCGGCGCGAGCGGCTTGGCGCTGAGCCAGGGGGCCTTGCCCTTCAGCGGGGCCACGTCCCTCGCCGCGTACACGGCCCGCCGCCCGCCGATCAGCGAGTTGCCGCGCCGCAGATGCAGCCCGAACCACGGGGCCCGCATCCCGGGATGCATGGTGTTCAGCCACATCGAGACCTCGGCCAGCTCGACGCCGGTCGCGTTGAGGTCCACGCCGTAGGCGTTGTGCAGGGCGATGTACGCCTTGGCCTTCTGCTTCTCCGTCAGCGCGTCGCCCGTCGGTACGGAGACACCCAGCTCGTCCTGCCGGCGCCGCAGGTATTCCTCGGCGACCTGGTTGATCGCCTCGTTGAGGAACGCCCCCGAGCCCAGCGCGGGCTCGCAGATCCGGTACTTGAGCAGCTCTGATGCGCGCGTCTTGACGACGTTTCCGTCGGCGTCCCGCTCCTGGTCGAGCCGGTGCTTGAGCGCCAGCTCGACGGTGACCTTCGTCAGCGACTCGGGTGTGTAGTACGAGGCGGACGTCTCCCGGTCACGGCCGGCCAGACGGTACACGAACCGGCCCGGCGGGTACTTCTTCGGGCCGCGCAGCCCCTTCACCGCGTCCCGCTCGTCGTACGTCACCCAGGTGTTCTCGGGGTACTCCTTGAGCCGCTGCGAGGGCACCAGCCAGGAGCCCTTCGCCGGGTCGCCGCCCTTGGCGACCTCGCACAGCTCCTCCTCGGCGATGATGCCGGTGTACGACATCAGCCCCTCGTACACGGCGCCGAGCTGGTTGATGCCGAGGTTGCGGTAGGAGATAAAGCCCGCTCGACCCCCGGGCCGTTCGGCCTTCTTCAGGGTCAGCAGACGCAGTACCTCGTGCAGGGCGCTGTTGCGCGGCCGCAGGTCCAGCCAGCGTGGTTCGTTGTCCTCGTCGCTGCGCGGGTCGCGGGTCTCGTTGCCGATGAGGCGGACGGACCCACGCTCGAAGAGCTCGCTGCGCAGGGGCTCGAAGCGCAGTCCACGGTCCTCGCTCCGGTACTTCGCCTTGCGTCGGCGGGTGTCCTCGTCGTCGCCGGGCAGGCCGTCGTTCGGCTCGGTGCCATAGGGCCGGTAGCCGTTGTTGACCTTCTTGAAGAGGACATCCAGCGAGGCGTGTAGATGGAATCCGTTACGAGCCGTCTCCTCGGTCAACAGTTCGTCGCGCTCCACCAGTTCACGCAGGCGCGCCATCGAGTAGCCGGCCTCGTAGGAGCCGTCGTCGGCGGGCAAGATGCCCAGTTCGGGACGGGCCTCGGCGTACAGCAAGAACAAAATGCGATAGAGGTAGCGCAGCGACTCCCGGGTGAGCTGCCGGGCGAACGTCAGGTCCGGGCGCTCGATGTCGCGCGGGTCGAGCCCGGAGTCCTCCAAGCGTTTCAGGACCGCGTTGGCGATGATCTCGACGGACTTCTGGAGTCCTTCGCGCAGCTCTCCGGAGACTCCGACCGCGTTGTCGCGGGACGCCTTGACCAGCGCGTCAATGGCCGGCGGTTTGCCGTCCTCGGCCGGTGCGAGTACGTCGTGGCTGAACAGGCCCGCGATTGTGGCGAGTTCGCCGTGCTGACGGCGATCGTTGCGCTCCAGGGCGGCGTCGAGGTTGGCGGAGAGGTAGCGACCCTCGCCCCAGGCATGCCGGTCGGCGAGGACGATGACGCCGCCACACAGGAGCAGTACGAACCGCGGGGCCGCGCCACCCTCCTCACCCAGCTCGCTCTGGAACAACCAGGTGGCGAGAGCCTGCCCGGTCTCGTAACTCTCACCGCTGCCCGCCCGCAGCGGGTGGAGCAGGCGGCCGTACCCGTCCGCATCGAGCGCCGTGTCGTTGCTCGCCGACCAGCCGCAGTCCAGGGCTACGATGCCGTCGCTGTGCCATGCCACGGTCACCTCGTGCTCGCGCCCGGCGCGGTGCACGGTCAGGGTCCGTGCGGTGGGTTCCGCTGAGACGGAGGGGAAGCCGAGCGCAGCGAGGACCTGCCGGTGCCAGTCCTGAACGCGCTCGCACCACTCCTCGTCCCCGTAGGTGTTGAGGCGGGCCTCGAAGGCTGCGGCTTCCGGGTACTCGTCATCCTGCTCGTCGGCCTTGGCCTGCTCGGCGAAGAAGCCGCGGTACTTCTCGTCCAGGTACGTCGAGCGCAGCGTCCGCACCGACTCGCGCGGCGTGGGGCGCGGGTCGTGCTCGTCGCTCTCTCGGTTGGCCCAGGTGGCGAAGACGCCCTTCTTGAGGCCGTCGCCGAGCTGCTCGGCAAAGTAGAACGCGGACAGGTACTCGCCGCGGTTGGAGAAGGAGTCGAAGTCGGTACTCATCAGGCGATCGTCTCTCCGGCAACAGGCGCAGCGGATACATCGGTGACGCCAGCAGGCGTCGCGGACAGCGGTTCAAGGACGCCGAGCAGGCGCAGCATCGGCGCTCCGGAGGTCCGTAGCGACCGGATCATGGACTTGCGACGGCTCGCCGTGAGGTTCACGTCCTGCTTGGCCTTCTGCGAGCGGGTCGAGGCGGCGAAGAGGGCGTCCTGCTGCCACTGGGCGACCCGCTTCTCGTACGGGGCGAGCACCGAGTCGACCGCCTCCTTGTACTCCGCCGCCCGGTCGGTGAGGAACCCGGTCGCCGCGTCGACGGCCGCCGGCACCAGCGTCTGGAGCCCCTCCCGGTCGGCCGGGGTGGCGCGTCCGGGCATCTTCGGGCCGACATTGCACGCGGCAAGGAAGGCATCATCGATCCGTAGAACGCGCGGTGCGGTGGGCAGGCCGACGACGGCCATCCACTCCACGACGGTAGGGCGGCCCACCGCGTTGGAGTAGATGCCCTGGATCAAATACACCGGACCAGCCAGGTCAGCCGGTAGCTGCTCGTCCAGCGTCCCGGCCGCTTCGAGATCGGGGGCGAAAGCGAGAACGAACGCCTCGTCGTGGCGCAGGGCGGCCAGAGCCTTGTCGGTCACCCAGTCCAGGACGGGATGGACGTCCGACACGTAACTGACGTTGGGCCACTGGCTCTCGGTGGTCTCCCGGGCGACCTCCAAACGCTTGGCCGCGAGCCCCTTGTCGAAGGTGAGCCGCAGCCGGCCCTCCTTCTTCGAGGTAGGCAGGATGCCCTGGTCGGTCAGGTACGACTTGGGCAGCGACTTCAGCCGGTACACCAGGTCCGGCGGCGGTTCGAAGGCGATCGTGCCATCGTCCTCACGGCGTAGCTTGAGTACGTTCTCCGGCTTGTCGGGGAAGTACGTCTGGCGCAACGCCTCGTCGAAGTAGGCGGCCGTGGAACCTGCGGCGCCGAAAAGGCTCGGCACCGTGGCGACGGGCACGTCATCGGTCGGCTTCTTGGCACCGACGTTGCCCATCAGCCGGCCGAGCATCGCCTTGGCGCCGCCGCTGGACTTCTTGATGGACTCCTCGACCGTCCGCCCGGAGATCAAGTCTCGCGTCAGGCGATCCTCTTCCTCCTTTGCCCGGTAGATACCGGTGACGGCCTCCGCCGAGCCCTCGATCCGGTGCGCCTCCTCCTCACGGGCCAGGAGCTTGGAGCCCACCAGGCGGTCGTCCAGATGCAGCGGCTCGCCCTTCTCACCCGTGCGCCACTCCACATCGCCGGTGAGGACTATGGCCCGGAACTGGGGGGCCTTGCTCTGTCCGTAACGGTCGATACGGCCGTTGCGCTGCTCGATGCGGATCAGCGACCACGGAAGGTCGTAGTGAATCAACTGGTGGCACTGCTGGTGCAGGTTGACGCCTTCGGAGGCGACATCGCCGGTGAACAGGATGCGGACCGGGTCTGTCTTCAGCCCGAACTTGGAGACGATGTCCTTCTGCTCGTCCTCGTTGCTGGCCTCGCCGTGCATGACCTGGATCGCGCCGCCGTAGGCCAGCCAAGGCTTCGACTCCGTCACGGACTCCTCAAGCTTGGTCCCGGCCCGGAAACCGAGCCTGGCCGGGACAACCTCGGCGAGCCACTTCAAGGTGGGGATGCGCTCCGAGAAGACCACGACCCGCATGTCCGACCCCGGACCCACACCGATCTCCTTCAGCTCGCGCACCAGGGCGTCGAGCTTCGCGGAGTCGTCGTCGCCGATGTTGGCGGCAAGGCGCTCCAGCTCCACGATGGCCTCGCGCTCGATCCGGCGCTCGGCCTCCCTGGCCGTCGGATCCTGCCCCCTCCTGACCTTGAGGGGAGCCCCCAGGACCTTCCGCCGCGCCGCGACCGAGTCCTGGAAGGCTCGGTGTGAGGACAAGAACGACTTCAGCAGGTTGTAGGCCACCATCGTGTCCGCACATACCGAAGAAGCGGCCGGATCGCGCGGCGTCCACCGCGCGGCGAGCTCCTCCAGGACCGCCCGCTCCTTCGGGTTGGCCTCGCAGACCACAGGCATGGACGGGCCACGGTCGGCCCACTTGCCCTTGAGGGAGTCACGGACCTCGCGGTCGGTCTTGGTCCGCCGGATGTACAGGTGGCCGAGGTCCTTCACCTCGTACTCCGACGTGTTCGCGATCGCCGTCTTGTCCAGCATGCGGATCAGCTCGGCGAAGGACTCCGTCGCACCGTTGTGCGGAGTCGCAGAGGCCAGGATCAGAGCGTCCGTGTGCTCGGCCAGGGCGCGGGCGAGGTCGTTGTTCTTGGTGCCCCGGTTGACCAGGTTGTGCGACTCGTCGATGACCACCGCGTCCCAGTGGGAGTTCTCCAGGTGGTGCGCGTAGACGTCGCTCTTCAGGGTGTCCACGGAGATGATCGCGCGCTTGAAGTACGCGAACGGGTTGCGGCCGGCCGGGATGTCCCGCTGGATGCGCTGGATACCGGTGGAGTCCAGGCGGACCAACGGGATGGAGAAGCGGGTCCACAGCTCCCGCTGGAACTGCTCCAGGACGTGCGCCGGAGTGACCACCAGGATGCGTTCACCGCGCCCCCGGCGGATGAGCTCGGCGAGCAGGATGCCGATCTCCAGGGTTTTTCCCAGCCCCACCACGTCGGCGATCAGGACCCGCGGCTGCGGATTCTCCTTCGACAAGGCCAGTTCAGCGGGGCGCAGCTGGTGGGTCTGCTGGTCCATGAGGAAGTTGTCAGCCAGCGCGAGACCGTGCTCGGTCTGCGGGAGCGCGGTCTTGCGGATGACCGCCTCCAGGTAGAGGCGGGCCTTGCGGTGGTTCGGTGAGTCATCCGGGACCAGAAGGGTCTTCTTCGGGTCGAGGGCCTCGATGTAGTCGAGCTTGTCGTAGAAGGCGGCGTCGGTCCCGCGGACGAAGGAGGAGACCCCGGTCGCCTCGACCATCCAGTCCTCGTCACCCACCGGCGTAACGGTTTTGACCAGCCACTGCTCGTCCCGGACCCGGACCTGCGCGCCCGGCGCGTACTTGGCCTGGCGGGTCAGGGAGGCGGCACCTGTAGGGCCGGGAACGGCGGAATCCACGGCTTCATCCGCAGCGTCCTCCGTGTCGAACGCGCCCTGACCGTCACCGGTCTCCGTCACGCTGGTCACGTACCGCTCCATTCCTTCATACCGCTGTTTTACATGCGCTCCGGAGAAGCCCGGAGGTGAGGTACGGCGACTCGATTATTTGCCGTTGTTTTACCGCAGTGCACTGACATTGCCTTCGGCGGACGATGAGCCTGAAAGGCGAGCTACAGCGCGGACTGCATCGCGTACCGCTTCCGCAAGTCCTCGGAAACCGTCAGAGAGGCCGGCTTCCGACCTCGCCTCGGCTTCTGGGCCGGTGGCTCCGGATCGGGAGTTTTCTCGGCTTCCCGCACGATGTCTTTCGTGAGATCGGCAGGCGCCTCAGCGCCGGAGTCTTCTGAGACCGGGAGAGGACGGTCGAGCGGGCTGTCCTGGTCATCCTCGTCCGCAGTGCCGGTCTCGCCGACCGGGGCCGCGAACTGTTCGATGCGTTCCCACACCGAGGAGGACGGGCCGTTCTCCTCGGCCGCGCGGGCACTGTCCTCGGAGGAGGCCGTCGCACTTACCAGTGCATGGCGGGCTTGTGCCGCCGACAGTCCTGCATCCTCTACGAGGGCCACACACTGCCGGGTCACCTCGGCCAGCATGGGACGGTCGGCCGGCGCGTACGCGAGCATCGCTGTGATCAGCGGGAGAAGAGCATCAGGCAGTCCGGCCAGATTTGGGAGCTGCTCCTCGTCCGCCACCTGAGTGGCGATTCCGAGCCAGTCCGCGCCCTCGTACGGGTAGTGGCCGGTCGCCGCATAGAGCAGCACTGTGCCGAGCCCGTACACATCGGCAGGTTCTTTCGGCTTGGTGCGGGCGAGCGCTTGCTCGGGAGGTATACACCGAATGGTGCCGATGATCATCCCGGCCTGCGTCAGGTTGTCCTTGTCAGCGTCAACGAAGGCCCCGAGACCGAAATCGATCAGTATCGGACCGTACTCGCTGAGCATGACGTTCTGCGGTTTGAGGTCGCGGTGGAGTAGGCCCACCTTATGAACTGCTTCGAGCCCTTCGGCGAGCAGCGCGCCGAGGCTGGCGACGAGGGGGGTAGGGAGCGTGCCTCGGCCCTGTACTTGCTCGTGAACCGTATGTCCTGGGACGTACTCGACAGCCATCCAGGGCTGCTCGGCGTACGGATCGGCATCGAGGAAGCGTGCCACCCGGTTCGTACCCACGACCGTTCGCGCGATGAGCGCTTCCTTCTCGAAACGGGCGCGCGTGGCCTGGTCGAGGCGATCCCGTCGGATCACCTTCACCGCGACCGGGTCCCCGCCGGGCGAATAGGCCAGATAGACCTCTCCCATGCCCCCCGAGCCCAGCTCGCGCTCGACCACGTAGCGGCCGATCTGCGTGGGCACCTCTGCCATGTTCTCTGCGTCACCCTCTCGCGACAGCGTCACCGTGTTGCACCATCACCGAAGGCCACCCTATCCCTGCGGCTACGGGAACAGGGCGGGTTTCCGGCCCTTGACGTGCGCAGACTCAAGGGTGGACGAGTTGGCCCGACGGGAGACAGCCAACGTACTCACGAAGGTAGGTCGGCGAGCGCCGTCCGCTCGCGCAGGTCCTGCCGCGGTGAGGGCGTCGCTATGGGGCTCGGGGAGTCGCTGCGGCCGTTGAAGGCCAGGCCTGCTCGGCGTCCCAGCGACGGCGGTACGCGTCTGACAGAACTAGCCCCGCAGTGCAGTGTGCTGCCAGTAACGTCGTCCATATCGTCAGCGGCGGCCCGCGTGCGGCCGAAGTGTAAGAGGGGGCGCTGAGTCATGGGGAAATCGGCACGGGTGTTGGGCGAGGAGTTCGGCCGAACGGCTCGAGAAATGAATGCGCTCCTCAAGGAGTACGGCTACCTGGACGGAAACCCCGGCGCTTATGGGATCACCGAGAAGGGGCAGCAGTACGCGAAGGAGCAATACCATTCACGCGGCACGGGCGGTTACGCTCAGTACAACCGGAACTGGGAAACTCGTACCTGGAGCGAGGATACGGTAGCGGCACTTAGGGCCGATATGGAAGCGAATCCTGGTGGCTTCGATGACGGAGGGTCTCCCGCTGAAGAGGAGGCAATTTTCGGGCCTGAGCCCATCGTGGACGACAGCCGTGATGGTGGCGACGATGACCCTCAGCTCAGTTGGAAAGAGTTGGCCATCGGCGGGGCCGTAGTAGGCGCTATTTTCATCGCTCCTCATGTCAAGCCTTTCTGGGACAACAAGGTGAAACCTGTTGCGAGGAAGCTGCGGGACAGATTGGCGAAACAGGAGACCACCGAGCCCACCGAGTCCTGACGCTCATTCGTGCTGGGCTGCCGAGGGTGGCGACGACCCATGTCACAGGCTGTAGCCGTGCGCGGGCAGGATGGTGGCCCGAGTGCCGGTTGGTCAACGCGAGTATCGGCATCCAGGCCGGGAGGTTGCGTGTGATCTGCGCGATCTCGAGCCGGATTCGGTTGCGCGGTGTGCTTCAAGGCCGCTTCCGTAGGTCGGCGGAGCGGGCGGGCCACTGGCTGCAGGTTGACGCTAGTCCCTGAATCGGCCGAAAGGACCTTAACGGTAGGTACTCGGCCCGTGTGAACAGCCCCTATTGGAGGACAGTGTGGAAGCGAAATCGATGACCCTGCGCGATCTGTTCGGGCCGGACCGGCGACTCGTCGTGCCGGTCTTCCAGAGGCCGTACGTCTGGACGGAGGACCGGAACTGGCGCCCCTTGTGGGAGGACGTCACCGCTCTGGTCCACCAAAGAATGGCTGATGAGGAGGTTCATCCGCACTTTCTTGGCGCGGTCGTGCTGGATCAGCTACTGACACTTACGGGGTCGATGCCCGCCAGACAGGTCATCGACGGACAGCAGAGGCTGACAACACTTCAGGTTCTGCTTGCCGCGGTCCGCGATGTCGGACGGGAGCTCGATGTCCAGGACAGGTACGTACGTGCGCTCGTCAAACTGACCGCCAACGACGACGACATGACCGACGAACCGCATGCCGCCTACAAGGTGTGGCCTACCAACATTGACCGTGACTCGTTCCGCATGGTTATGGACGGTCGGCTCCGGCGGCCCGTCGACGTCGCATTCCCCGTCGCTCCAGACGCCTCGGCGATCGTCCAGGCGTACTGGTTCTTTCGCAACCGCACGGTCGAGTGGGCGCAAGAGCTGAACTACGAAGGCAGGCTGGACAAGGGCTTTGATGCCTTGGTGCGCGTGCTTCGTGACAAGTTCGAGTTGGTCGTTATCGATCTCAAGCCCGAGGACAACGCCCAGGTCATCTTCGAGGCTCTGAACGACCGAGGCACCCCGTTGCAGGCATCCGACCTGGTCAAGAACCTGGTCTTCCAGCAGGCGGAGGAGCAAGGGCTCCCGGTGGAGGAGCTGTACAGGGACCTGTGGGCGCAGCTAGAGACGCCTGACTGGCGCAAGGAGGTGCGGCAGGGAAGGCTGAAGCGGCCTCGTCTGGACGTCTTCCTCATGCAGTACCTCACGGGTGAACTCGCCGAGGAGGTGATGGCTCCAGAGCTCTTCCTGACCTTTCGCAGGTACGTCAAGGCCGCTGATATGGGCCTGGTCAATCTGATGAGGCGCCTGGTGGAGCGGGCAGGTGCCTACCGAAGGCTGACGGCCGAGGAACAGCCGCTGACACCGGAAGGCCGCTTTCTGCGCACTGTTGGTGTTCTGGACGCCAACACCGTGATGCCCGTACTCCTGTGGCTGGTAAGCCGTTTCGACGAGGACGACCGGGCCGGCGCGGTGGCCACCCTGGACTCCTACCTGGTGCGACGCACCGTCTGCCGCCTGACGACGAAGAACTACAACCGGCTCTTCCTGGAACTGCTCAAGGAACTGAAGGCGAAGGACGACCCGTCGGTCGTGGCGGACTTTCTACTCCGACAGGAAGCCGACTCCGGGTTCTGGCCCCGCGATCGCGATATCCGAGATGTCTTTCGGTCTCAGCCGTTGTACAAGCAACTCACGCGGACCCGGATGCGGCTGCTGCTGGCCGAGTTGGAGGACTCGCTGTATTCGGGCAAGACCGAGCGACAGGTTCACAACGGGGAGTTGACGATCGAGCACCTACTGCCCCAGGCCTGGGAGGAACACTGGCCCCTTCCCGAGGGCGGAGGCCGCGTAAGCGTCGAGGCTCATGAGCGCCGGCAGTCCCTCCTCCACACCGTGGGAAATCTGACTCTGCTCACCGGCAGGCTGAACACATCGGTTTCCAATGGTCCCTGGGAGCGCAAGAGGAACGACATCCTCGTGCACAGTGCACTTTCGTTGAACCGTTCCCTGCCTGCCCAGTGGGACGAGGAGAGCATCCTGGCCCGGGCTGACCATCTGGCCGAGGCGTTCTCCCAGCGCTGGCAACGCCCGGATGGAGGCGCGCCCAACTCCTCGGTCGTAGGCTTCCCGGCACCCCGACTGGGGGCGCGGGAGGCTACCCCCGTCGGTAGGCCGGCGACGGTTCAGATGCCCCGGTCCCGGCGCGATGTCGCACGCCACATGCGAGAGGCCTTCTCTGGGCTGCCGGTCGGAAGCGTTCTGACGGTGTCGCAGATAACGGCGGTCCCCACGAGCCAGTACGAGGGCGGGGAGATCAGTCCCGGCGCTGTGGCCGCCAGACTTCGCGCCGACAACGTTCCTGGTATCCGGGCCGTACCTGGGTCCAGCCCACTTTCCGCCCGCAAGATCAGCTGAACCGTCCCGCACTCGTGCGGGGGTGCACTTCTTCGCGACAGAATCCGTCACGAACTGGTGACGCCTGCTGTCGCGGCGAACTGGTGGAACCAAAGGAGAAGGTTCGGATGGGGTGGCGAGAGGGCGCCGGGGAACTGGACGCGCGGATGCTCGAGCGTCCGCTTTTTTCGGATGCAGTGGGAAAGCTGGGAGCCTGGCTGGCCGAAGACGGGGCGCCGTACGCGGACGGGACAGGCGCGCACGCAGTTCGCTACATCCCGGGGTCCTGGGCCGGCATCCGGCCGTGGCCCTCGGGGTTGGCTGAGCAGGTCGGACGTAAGCCAACCTTGCTGAGCCGGGCCCAGGTGTTGGCGGTGGCCCGGCCTGGGGTAGCAACGGCTAGCTGGACCGAGACACTCGTCGCCAGCTACGTCTGGGGACAAGGTGACAACGGGTACGGGGCCTACCGGCTGGGTGAGATCCTGGGCCCAGGCCAGGTCGAGGCGGTGCTGGCACAGACTATTGCGCTGCTGGCCACCGATGGCGCCGTGGCGGGCTACCGCAGGCTGAGCGGCGCGATCGCAGGCCTTGGACCTGCGTTCTTTACCAAGTTCCTCTACTTCGCCGGCGGCGCCGTAGTGGATGCGCCGGGGCCGCGCCCGCTCATCCTCGACCAGCGCATAGCTCGTGTCCTGCGCGCTTACACGACACGACTGGGGGAGGGGATCGGGCTTGAGGAACCCGCGAAGCTCGCTGCCTGGCTGTGGAGCGACGGCGGGTGGACTCCGCACCGCTACGACGTGTACCTGAGATGGGCACACGGCGCCACCGACCAGCTGGCCGGCTCCACGCACTGGCCGCTCGCTCCCGACCTACTGGAACTGGCACTGTTCAGCGGCGCATGGAACCCATATAAAAGCTCCCTCGGGCCGTCCGTGTCGGATACGCCATCACCGAGCCGGTCCGCCGCGCTGTCCGGGCTATGCCCGGGCGCCTCTGGCATCCCGCCCTGGACCAGGACGGGACCATGCGGGACGGCGCCGAGCTGACCGGCATGGTCGACCTAAACGGCTACCCGGCCGGCACCCGCATCGTGTGCCGCGAGCGGCCCCACCCCAGAGCCCAACTGTCCCTGTTCGTCCAGGACGAGGGCCTACGGCATCAGGTGTTCCTCACCGACCCCCCCACTCCGACGGCGGCTCCGCCCAGTTCCTCGAGGTCCGTCACCGTGGGCGAGCCACCGTCGAGGACCACATCCGGTGAGGCAATACCACCGGATTCGGCCGCTTCCCCTCTCGAGACTTCGGCATCAATGCCGTCTGGCTCGAACTCAGTCTCACAGCGATCGATCTGCTGGCCTGGACCCGCGTCTTGCTCCGGGACGGCGAACTCGCGGCTGCCGAGCCGAAGAAGATCCGCGACCGGCTGCTGCACGTCGCCACCCGCCTCACCCGCGGGGGCCGCCGCCTGCGCTTGCGGATATCGGCGGCCCGTCTACCACGCGCCGCCGCAAGTGATTCATTTGCCGTTCGCCTCTACTTCCAAGGTGGCTGATCGATGCCGTCGGCCCACCGGCGTAGAACGTTGGAGTCAACGATTTGGATGCCGATGACGCTTGCGTAGGCAGCTGCCGGCCCGGTGACAAACCCGGTCGTGACCATCAGCGCGATGTCGGCCTGGTGGACGCTGAAGACCGTGCCGGCGAACTTCTGCATCTCCGGACTGCTGACCTTGCCGCGGTACTGCTTGCACTGGATGACGACCTTACGGCCCTCAGGGGTGTATGCGATGACGTCCGCGCCGAGGTCACCCGCGCCGCCGGGCGTCTCGACCCGGTAACAGCCGCCTTCACGGCACAGGTCGGCGATGGCCTGCTCGAACTCGGAGGGCGTCAGGTCGAACCAGTCCTTTACCGCGCGGAACTTCGGCTTGGCAGGAGAGGCGGCTGCCTTTTTCTCCAGGAGCCTGGTCTGCTCTGCCAGGAACGCGGCGAGCTGCCGAAGCTCCCGATAGCTCGCCTCATGCTGCTCGGCGTTCACCGTCCGATACTTCGCAACGAGGTCGTGGCAGGATGCCTCGACCTCGCCTAGGAGCCGCACATACGCGCCAAAGCTGTACGCGGCATCCCCGGGGGCGGCAGTAGTTCTCTGCTGCGGCAGGGAAGCGTGGATGCGGGACCTCTCGCCTGTGGCTACGACCTCGCCGACAGTTACCTGGTGGCGGATGCTCGCGCCGCTCAGGTAGGAGACGACCTGGTAGATCGTCTCGAACCCGGCTACGCGGCGCTGCACGAGCCGCACTGTCGCCACGCCGTCCTCGACGGCGCTAATCCCGATGCCGAGCTCAACCGGCATCTTCCACGACTGCCACTTCGGGTCGTAGGTGCCGCGGTGCTCCTCACGGGTCAGCTCGACCGTGTCATGGAGGATGTCATTTTCGGCGGCCTCGATCGCGGCCTCCCACTCTTCCCGGCGGGACTTCGGTAACTTGGCGAGGTCTTGTTCTGCCTCGGGGCGCAGCTGGATGAAGCCACTGACGTACCCAGGGTGCCGGAAAAGCATGCTGACCTGCCTTTCGGTGGTGACCATTCTGCGCAATGGGACAACCTTATGAGCTCGTAACACGATCATGGTGAGACGCGGTCTACCCTCGTTGGGGTGTCGTCCCTCGCTGTTACTGCTTCTTCACACTCGTCGGCGTCTGCCGCCATCGTCTACGCGGCACTCCTGGATGCAGAATCCTGGCCGTTGTGGTCCGCCTACGCCGACGTCGAGTGGGATGTGCCTGCCGGAGTCGACCGACCGGCACGAGTAGATGACCTGCGCACCATCCGTTCCCGCATTGGACGTGTGTGCTGCCGCGAGCGGGTCGTCGAGATGGTTCCCGGCCGGCGGTTCAGCTATGAACAGGCCGCAGGGCTGTTCACATCTCATCGAGGGTCTGTGGACCTGACCCGAGCCCCCCCATGGCGGCACCGACATCACTTGGTCAGCGACCTACCGGCACACCCTCTCTCTCTTGGACATGCTCAGGAGCCGGCGTCTACAGGTTTGGGTCCACGATCTCGCGTCATACGCCAACTCAACCGTGAGCCGTAAATCCTAGAGTTGCAGCACAAGTTCGCGATTCAATCTTCTTGAGGCGCCTCCAGCAGATGAGTCTGCAGCCCAATGAGACCAAGGTGTCCTGGAGTTCGAGGCGTCGTTCCCATCGGACAGCGAGACGTTTGCACTGGTGGAGCAGGGCGAAAGTCTGCTCGACGACGTAGCGGAGCTGCCCCAGGCCCTGATGTTCGGGGCGCCCTTGAGGGAGGGAGACAGATTCGTCCCGCGTGCCTCCCGGGGCAGGCTGGACCGCACGGTCCGCGTGGGACCGGCGCGCAGCGCGGCGGACGGCGGTCAGGACGCGATTGATGGACCCGGGGGCGAGCGGGCGGCCGGTCCGCGGCGACGGGGTTACGGTCAAGTGCGCCAGCGTACTCAGCCTCCGGGGTAGCAGGCAGCGGCCGCCGACCGACGCTCGCGCACCAGGCAATGAAGGCGGCCATGTCGGAGGAGTACATCAGGCGGGTGGCGTCGGTCAGCTGGCGGTTGGTGTCGGCCGTCCCCACGGCTATGTGCTGAAGGCGAGCCTGGGGCGCGGAGACTTGTCACGCTGCTCATCGTAGGGCGGCCCTACACCCCGCCGGCCCGGACGTCGCGGCGGGTGCTCCGACGAGGTGGGCGCAGGCTCAGCCCGTGACACGGCGCCCGTCTACGACAGAGGACCCGCGCCCGCGTGGTGCGGGTCCTCTTCTGCGTGGCGAAGTGGTCAGCCGGATGACTCGGATGCGCGGTCTACCCAGGCTGCGTCGTGAGGCCGGAGACGTCGAGCGGATGGCGGTTCGCCTCGTCGCCCAGACGCGGTCGGCGCGACGCGACCGACATCGGATGTTGCGAGACCGTTTCGGCGGTAACCCTCCGTAAAGGCTGACGGTTACTCAGTCTTTCCTGACGTGCCGTCAATCATTCAAGATCATCTTGCACATGCGCTGCACAAGGTGCTGAAAAATGACAGAGATCAGCGAAAGGCCGTGAAGGTAGGTATCCGCAGGTCAGGTGGCATATTGAGGTGTCGTGCCCCTTGCTGCCAAGGGGCACGACACCCTGCCGATCAGATGTCCCGGAAGATCTCGATCTGCGCCCCCACCGAGTTGAGCCGCTCCGCCAGCTCCTCGTACCCCCGGTTGATGACATAGACGTTGCGCAGTACGGATGTCCCCTCGGCCGCCATCATCGCCAGCAGCACCACCACGGCGGGCCGCAGGGCGGGCGGGCACATCATTTCGGCGGCGCGCCAGCGGGTGGGGCCTTCGACCAGGACCCGGTGCGGGTCGAGGAGCTGGAGGCGGCCGCCGAGGCGGTTGAGGTCGGTGAGGTAGATCGCGCGGTTGTCGTAGACCCAGTCGTGGATCAGGGTCTGGCCGTGCGCGGAGGCCGCGATCGCCGCGAAGAACGGGACGTTGTCGATGTTGAGGCCGGGGAACGGCATCGGGTGGATCTTGTCGATCGGCGCCTCCAGCTTGGAGGGCCTCACCGTCAGGTCCACCAGCCGGGTACGGGCGTTGTCGGCCGCGTACTCCGGGGTGCGGTCGCAGTCGACGCCCATCTCCTCCAGTACCGCGAGCTCGATCTCCAGGAACTCGATCGGCACCCGGCGGATGGTGAGTTCGGACTCCGTCACCACCGCGGCGGCCAGCAGGCTCATCGCCTCGACCGGGTCCTCGGAGGGGGAGTAGTCCACGTCCACGTCGATCTGCGGGACCCCGTGCACGGTGAGCGTCGTCGTGCCGACCCCGTCGACCCGTACGCCCAGCGCCTCCAGGAAGAAGCAGAGGTCCTGGACCATGTAGTTGGAGGAGGCGTTGCGGATGACCGTCGTGCCGTCGTGGCGGGCGGCGGCCAGCAGGGCGTTCTCGGTCACGGTGTCGCCGCGCTCGGTCAGCACGATGGGCCGGCCGGGGGAGACCGAGCGGTCCACCTGCGCGTGGTACAGCCCCTCCGTGGCGGCGATCTCCAGGCCGAACCGGCGCAGCGCGATCATGTGCGGCTCGATCGTGCGGGTGCCGAGGTCGCAGCCGCCGGCGTAGGGGAGGGTGAACTGCTCCATACGGTGCAGCAGCGGGCCCAGGAACATGATGATCGAGCGGGTGCGGCGCGCGGCGTCGGCGTCGATCGCCTCCATCTCCAGCTGCGCGGGCGGCACGATCTCCAGGTCCACCCCGTCGTTGACCCAGCGCGTGCGCACCCCGATGGAGTTCAGCACCTCCAGGAGCCGGAACACCTCCTCGATCCTGGCCACCCGGCGCAGGACCGTGCGGCCCTTGTTCAGGAGCGAGGCGCACAGCAGCGCGACACAGGCGTTCTTGCTGGTCTTGACATCGATGGCGCCGGAGAGCCGGCGGCCGCCGACGACCCGCAGATGCATGGGCCCGGAGTAGCCGAGCGACACGATCTCGCTGTCGAGGGCTTCGCCGATGCGGGCGATCATCTCAAGGCTGATGTTCTGGTTGCCGCGCTCGATGCGGTTGACGGCGCTCTGGCTCGTGGCGAGCGCCTCGGCCAGCTGGGTCTGTGTCCAGCCCCGGTGCTGTCGGGCGTCACGGATGAGCTTGCCGATGCGTGCGAGGTAGTCGTCTGACATGACGGCAGGTTATCTCAGATATGAGATGAGGCTGCTGTGGGGGTGTGCCGTTCGAGTGACGGGAGTGCAACCGTTCCCGGGAGGGCGGCTCACCGCTCCCCTCGCGGAACGCGCGAACGCGCCCCGCGCCGCCATCGTCCCCCGGTGGGGGCGATGGGGCGCGGGGCGCGCGGCCGTACGGGGTGGCGGCCTGGCTCAGCCGCTGCGCCGACGGGTCGTCCTCCGCCAGCCGAACGGGCCCGGCAGGTCCATGGACGTGGTGCGCCGGCCGGTGCTGCTGACCGTGCGCCGCGGGCCGCGTCCGCCGCCGGTGGTGACCGACCAGGAGCGCCGGTTGATGTTCAGCCGCACCCCGGGCAGGATCCGGAAGCTCTTGCGGAAGGTGATCGCCATCTGGGCCTCCTTGTGTCAGGACCCACGGGTGTCCCGAAGCGGCGGGGATATGCCTGCGGGCCGCGCAAAGCCCCGGCCCGCAGGGGAGTTGAGCCGTCGCGACCCCACCTTGCGTCCCCTCACCCCGCCCGCGCCGCCAGCCACTCCAGAGCCTCCGGCCCCGCGTCGAGCACCGAGATGTGACCGTCCCCCGGGCGCACCCGCAGTTCGGCCGTCGGGCAGCGCCCGGCGAGCCAGCGGCTGTGGGCGGCGGGCGCGATCCGGTCCTGCCCGCCGTGGAGCAGGAGCAGGGGCGCGGCGATCCGCGCAGGATCGAAGCCCCACGGAGCGACGTACGCCAGGTCGTCGGTGATCAGGCCGTCCGGCCCGCCCTCCAGGGCCGGGCCCACCACCTGGTCGAACCAGGACCACGTACCGGCCAGCGCGTCGTGGTCGGCGCCGGTGAACATCTCCGGGTCGTACCCGGCGCCCGCCTCGTACGCCTCCTTCGCCGCACGCCCCTCGGCGGCCGCCCGCAGGGACGCCGCCGAGGACGGCACCATGCCGGCGAACCAGTCGAGCCCCTCGGCGTCGTACGGGGCGAGCCCCGCGGCGGTCGCCACCCCGACGACCCGGTCGGGCAGCAGCGCGCCGCAGGCAAGTGCGTGCGGACCGCCGCCGGAATGACCCAGGACGGCGAACCGGCCGATGGCCAGCGCATCGGCGATCGCCCGTACGTCGGCGGCGGCCGACGCGACGTCCCGGCCGGGGAGCGGGGACGAACCGCCGTAGCCGGGACGGTCGTACGACACCCAGCGGATGGACAGCTTCTCGGCGGCGGGGAAGAGCGGCGCGGGTGGTGAGCCGATGTTCGGCGTGCCGTGGTGCCAGAAGACGACGAGCCCGTCGTCCGGGCCGCCGTCGCCGCCGGTGTCGTACACATGGAGCCTGCGGCCGTCGCCCAGCCGCAGATCGCTCTCCCTGACCCTCACTCCGCCACCCCTCCGCCACGCAGAACGTATCCGCCTCACGACCCTACCGACCGTCTACGACAGCGGCCCCGCCGATCACTCCGCCCGCAGAGGCAACCCACAGGTTCGCCTCCCCGTCTCGAAGTCCGAGAGCGCGTTCGGCCCGGAACAGACCACCGGAACGGACGTGCGGGTGACCAGGGTTGAGGAGGAGCTTTGATACGTGGCCGGAAAGCATGGGCCACCGCGATAGCGGTGCTGACAGTGGCGGGGGTGGCGCCTGCGGGGGCGTACGCCGCCCCGGCGCCGCCGGAGATACCCACCGCCACCGCTGCACAGAACACCGGGAACGCACTGCCGCCCGGCTGGCGCATCGCCGGTGAGGACGGGCGGAACCACCTGGAGTGGCGCGCGCCCAAGCCGGTCCCCATGGGCGACGCCCGCGTGGAGTTCCGCGCGAACGGCGAACTCGTGGGCGTGCCCGAACCGCAGGACGACGGCCGGACCTTCCGGCTCCCGATGGACGCGGTCCGCACCGCCGACCTGAACGACCTCCAGGTCCAGGCCGCCGGACGCCGCCTCGACGAGGCCCCGGACGCGGGCACGAGTCGCAAGGCCGAGCCGCCCGCCCCGAAGCTCCCGCCCAAGCTGCCCGCGGGGACCGTCGACCCGGGCAAGGCCGGAAAGTACGCCACCACCACCGGTGAGTACAGCCTCTCCTCCGTCAGACTCCCGGGCCTCCCCGCGCCGGTCGAGATGCGCGGTGTCGTCGTCGCCCCGAAGAAGGCCCCCGGCAAGCGGCCCGTCGCCCTCTTCCTGCACGGCCGCCACTCCACCTGCTACGTCCCCGGCAAGAGCGAGGAGACGTCCATCGACTGGCCCTGCGCCAAGGGCAGCAAGCCGATACCCAGCCACCGCGGCTATCTGCGTGACCAGAAACTGCTGGCCTCCCAGGGGTACGTGACCGTCTCGATCTCCGCCAACGGCATCAACGGCCAGGACTGGAACGCCGAGGACGGCGGCGCGCAGGCCCGCTCCTCGCTGATCCGCAACCACCTCGGCCGCTGGGCCGACTGGGCCGCCAAGCCCGCCTCCGCGCCCGCCGCCGTACGCAAGGGCCCGAAGACCGACCTGTCCCGGGTGCTCCTCGTCGGGCACTCGCGCGGCGGCGAAGGCGTCAACCGCGCGGTGATGGACAGCCTGTACAAGCCGCCGGCCGCCCAGGACGGCTACCGTTCCAAGGCCCGCTGGAAGATCCGCGGCACCGTCCACATCGGCCCCACCATCTTCGGCCAGAACCCGGTGCCGGACGTCCCCTCGCTCACGATCCTGCCGGGCTGCGACGGTGACGTCTCCGACCTCCAGGGCCAGGTGTTCACGGACGGCACCCGGGGCGTCAGCCGGGGCAAGGCCCTGCACAGCTCGGTCTACATGGTCGGCGCCAACCACAACTACTTCAACACCGAGTGGACCCCGGGCCAGGCCAAGGCCCCGGCCGACGACGACTTCTGGCACGAGCCCGAGTCGCCCGACCCGCTCTGCTCGCCCGGCGCCGCCGGCCGGCTCTCCGCCAACCAGCAGCACAAGGCGGGGGCGACCTACATCGCCGCCGCCGCACGGCTGTTCGTCGGCGGTGACGACCGCGTACGCCAGCTCGTCGACGGCACCGGCCGCCGCGCCCCCTCCGCCGATCCCGCCCGGGTGCTGACCCACGCGGTCGGCGGCAACCGGGGCGCCGGCTTCCTCCCCGACGACCCGCAGGGCCCGCTGAAGGTCAGCGGCGCCAAGCTGTGCGACGCCGTCGCCCCCGGCCGCTCCGCCTGCATGAGCGAGAAGGACCCCGGCTCCTCGCCGCACTTCGCCCAGTGGCGCCCCGAGCACGAGGCCGGCCGCCGCGCGGTCGCCCTGGACTGGAAGAAGCCCGGCACGGTCGCCCGTGTCACCCCGAAGAAGCCGCTCTCCGTCAAGGGCGCCAAGAGCCTCGCGCTGCGCGTCGCCGTACCGCCGAACACCAGCGGCACCCGGTTCGACGTGAGCGTCAAGGACACCAAGGGCAAGCGGGCCAAGCTGGGCAGCGTCCGTATCGACGGGCTCCCCGGCACCGACCGCACCACCTCGTACTGGGCGCAGGAGGTCCGCGTTCCGCTGACCGCCGCGACCCGCGCCAAGCTGAACCTCGGCAAGGTCGCCGCCCTGGAGCTGACCCCGAGGTCCCGATCCGGCAAGGCGTGGCTGATGGACGCCTGGTCGTGGAAGCCGGGCACCCCCGCGGTGAAGGCCGCGCCGCTCGCCCGTGTCGACATCGGCCGCCTCACCGTCAAGGAGGGCGACGCGGGCGTCATCACGTACAAGGTGCCCGTCCGCACCACCGGCAAGAACGCCGGCGCCGTCCGGCTGTACGTCGTCGACCCGGACACCGGCAGTTCGACCGGCCGCCTGGTCAAGGTCGGCCCCGGCACCGCCGGGATCGACGTCAAGGTGAAGGTCGTGGGCAACAAGCGCTACGGCTGGGACAAGCCCCACGACATCCTGGTCAAGGCGGTCCGGGGAACGGTCATCGGCGCGGACGCCGGCGGTGTCACCGCCCAGAACGACGACCCGATGCCCAAGGTGACCGTCGAGCCGGTGGCCGCCGACGTCACCGAGGGCGCGCCGCTGACGTGGCGCATCTCCCTCTCGGAGAAGGCGGACATCGAGATCTGGACCCTGGCCCAGCTGGTCCCCGTCACCGGCGGCCGCCCGGAGCTGTCCACGGCCGACGTCGACCAGGAGTGGCTGTCCCAGCTCGTGGAGGAGGTCCCGAACCCGGCGATCCCGCTCTCGAAGGTCGAGTACGGGACGCTGTGGACGACGGTCCCGGCGGGCGAGCAGTCCGCGGAGCTGACCGTCCCGACCATCCGTGACCAGGTGAAGGAGCCGGCCGAGTACGTCCGGCTCCAGCCCACCGACGACGAGGGCGAGCCGCTCGGCCCGCCCCTCGAGGGCACGGTCCGCGACGCGCCGTAGTCCGTCCGGCGCACCAGGTCCGGCCCCTCCGCGATCGTGCGGAGGGGCCGGACCGCTGTCCGGGGCCTTCCGGGGGATGACCGTGCCTCCGCCGCCCGGCCGACTCCGCCGCGCACCCTTCGTACCGGAGGCTCATGAGGTCCGCCGCACAGGCCGATGAACGTGCGGGGACGGGCGGCCACGATGAGTCGCATGACCTTACGGAAGCCTCCTGCCACCTCGCCGACACCCGTGGCGCCGCCGCCCCGCTGGGCGGTCCGGGCCGCGCACCTCACCGCGCTGGTGGTCCTGCCGAGCGGGCTGTGGCGCATCGCCCTGGTGCTCGGACACCCCGCCGGCTACACCGAGGCGGGCTTCGAGCCCTTCGCGACGGCCGACGCCAAGGTCTGGATGCTGGCCCTCAGCGTGGTCAGCGAGCTGGTCGCCCTCCTGACCATCGGCCTGGTCCGCCCGTGGGGCGGGACCGTACCGCGCTGGATCCCGTGGATCGGCGGGCGCAGGGTGCGCCCCATGGCCGCTGTCGTCCCCGCCGCCCTGGGCGCGGCGGCGCTGACCCTGACCTGGGGAACCGTGCCCCTCTGGTGGACGTATCCGCACGAGGAGATGACGGGCACCGGGAATCTGGTCGTCGGCATCCTCTACCAGCCGCTGTTCCTCTGGGGCCCGCTGACGGCGGCCGTCACGTTCTCCTACTACCGCCGGCATCGCGTCCGGCGGCCCGGGTAGGAGAGCACCAGGACACCTGGGCATGACCGAGCGGCGGCTATGTACTAGAGTTATCTCGACATCGAGATATCTGCCGAGGCGCACCGCAGCCGCCGCCCGGTAAGGCATACCTAACTAAGCCTTACCTTAGCGGATGGTCGGGGCCGTAGGCGGCACAACGCGGCGCCCGCTGCCAATGAGGCGCGGCGCGGTAGAACGCGCACATTGAAGAAGGAGACTGTCGTGTCGGCGAACAGCTTCGACGCCCGCAGCACGCTGCGCGTGGGCGACGAGTCGTACGAGATCTTCAAGCTGGACAAGGTAGAGGGCTCCGCGCGCCTCCCGTACAGCCTGAAGGTCCTGCTGGAGAACCTGCTCCGTACCGAGGACGGCGCGAACATCACCGCCGACCACATCCGGGCCATCGGCGGCTGGGACTCCCAGGCGCAGCCCAGCCAGGAGATCCAGTTCACGCCGGCCCGCGTGATCATGCAGGACTTCACCGGCGTGCCGTGTGTCGTGGACCTCGCCACCATGCGTGAGGCCGTGAAGGAGCTGGGCGGCGACCCGGCGAAGATCAACCCGCTGGCCCCGGCCGAGCTGGTCATCGACCACTCCGTCATCGCCGACAAGTTCGGCACCAACGAGGCGTTCGCCCAGAACGTCGAGCTGGAGTACGGCCGCAACAAGGAGCGCTACCAGTTCCTGCGCTGGGGCCAGACCGCCTTCGACGAGTTCAAGGTCGTCCCCCCGGGCACCGGCATCGTCCACCAGGTGAACATCGAGCACCTCGCCCGTACGGTCATGGTCCGCAACGGCCAGGCGTACCCCGACACGCTCGTCGGCACCGACTCGCACACCACCATGGTCAACGGCCTCGGTGTGCTGGGCTGGGGCGTCGGCGGCATCGAGGCCGAGGCCGCGATGCTCGGCCAGCCGGTCTCCATGCTCATCCCGCGCGTCGTCGGCTTCAAGCTGACCGGCGAGCTCCCGGCCGGCACCACCGCCACCGACCTCGTGCTGACCATCACCGAGATGCTCCGCAAGCACGGCGTCGTCGGCAAGTTCGTCGAGTTCTACGGTGAGGGCGTCGCCGCGACCTCCCTCGCCAACCGCGCCACCATCGGCAACATGTCGCCGGAGTTCGGCTCCACCGCCGCGATCTTCCCGATCGACGACGAGACGCTGAAGTACCTGCGCCTGACCGGCCGCGACGCCCAGCAGGTCGCCCTCGTCGAGGCGTACGCCAAGGAGCAGGGCCTCTGGCTGGACCCGGCCGCCGAGCCGGACTTCTCCGAGAAGCTGGAGCTCGACCTCTCCACGGTGGTCCCCTCCATCGCCGGCCCGAAGCGCCCGCAGGACCGTATCGTCCTGGCCAACGCCAAGGCGCAGTTCGCCCAGGACGTACGCAACTACGTCTCCGACGACGAGGAGGCGGGCAAGGAGTCCTTCCCGGCCTCCGACTCCCCGGCGACCTCCAACGGCGTCCCGTCGAAGCCGACCACCGTCACGGCCCCCGACGGCTCGACGTACGAGATCGACCACGGCGCCGTCACCGTCGCCGCGATCACCTCCTGCACCAACACCTCGAACCCCTACGTCATGGTCGCCGCCGCGCTCGTGGCGAAGAAGGCCGTCGAGAAGGGCCTGAACCGCAAGCCGTGGGTCAAGACCACCCTCGCCCCGGGCTCGAAGGTCGTCACCGACTACTTCGACAAGGCGGGCCTGACCCCGTACCTCGACAAGGTCGGCTTCAACCTCGTCGGCTACGGCTGCACCACCTGCATCGGCAACTCCGGCCCGCTGCCGGAGGAGGTCTCCAAGGCGGTCAACGAGAACGACCTCGCCGTCACCTCGGTGCTCTCCGGCAACCGTAACTTCGAGGGCCGGATCAACCCCGACGTCAAGATGAACTACCTGGCCTCCCCGCCGCTGGTCGTCGCGTACGCCATCGCCGGTTCGATGAAGGTCGACATCACCAAGGACGCCCTCGGCGTCGACCAGGACGGCAAGCCGGTCTACCTGGCCGACATCTGGCCCACCGAGGCCGAGGTCAACGACGTCGTGGCGAACGCCATCGGCGAGGACATGTTCAACAAGTCCTACCAGGACGTCTTCGCGGGCGACGCCCAGTGGCAGGCGCTGCCGATCCCGACCGGCAACACCTTCGAGTGGGACGCCGAGTCCACCTACGTGCGCAAGCCCCCGTACTTCGACGGCATGACGATGGAGACGACCCCGGTCGAGGACATCACCGGCGCCCGGGTGCTCGCCAAGCTCGGCGACTCGGTCACCACCGACCACATCTCCCCGGCCGGCGCCATCAAGGCCGACACCCCGGCCGGCAAGTACCTCACGGAGCACGGCATCGAGCGCCGTGACTTCAACTCCTACGGCTCGCGCCGAGGCAACCACGAGGTCATGATCCGCGGCACGTTCGCCAACATCCGCCTGCGCAACCAGATCGCGCCGGGCACCGAGGGCGGCTACACCCGCGACTTCACCAAGGGTGACGGCCCGGTGTCGTTCATCTACGACGCCTCGCAGAACTACCAGGCCGCCGGCACCCCCCTCGCGATCCTCGCGGGCAAGGAGTACGGCTCCGGCTCGTCCCGCGACTGGGCCGCCAAGGGCACCGCGCTCCTCGGCGTCAAGGCCGTCATCGCCGAGTCCTACGAGCGCATCCACCGCTCGAACCTCATCGGCATGGGCGTCCTCCCGCTCCAGTTCCCCGAGGGCCAGACCGCCGAGACCCTCGGCCTCACCGGCGAGGAGACCTTCTCCTTCACCGGCGTCACCGAGCTGAACAACGGCACCACCCCGCGCACGGTCAAGGTCACCACCGACACCGGTGTGGAGTTCGACGGCGTCGTCCGTATCGACACCCCCGGCGAGGCGGACTACTACCGCAACGGCGGCATCCTGCAGTACGTGCTCCGCAGCCTGATCCGCAAGTAGGCGGCAGGCGGCAGACAGCACAAGGGCCGCATCCCGGGTCTCCCCGGGGTGCGGCCCTTCGGCGTCGGACCGGAACGGCGGATCGTCCGAACCGGAACGGCGGATCGTTACAGCGGGTACCGCTCGACCTGGTCGATCCGGCACTTCGTGCCCGCGGGCACCTCGCCGAGCCCCTGGGCCTTCACCGTGGCCGACTTACCGGGGGCGAGCTCGTCGGTGGTCGCGATGCCGTCGGTCACCTTGGCACCCTTGCCGTCCACGAACGTGACGAACACGACGTAGCTCGCCGTCCCGCCGGACTCGTTCACGACCTTCAGCTCGGCGTGCGGCCAGCCGATCGTGGAGTCCCGCGTGCACTTCGTGATGGTGACGTCCTTCTCGGCGGACGGCTCCGGCACGATGGCCTCCGGCTCCGGCTCGACGGGCTCCGCGTCGTACTCGTCCTCGTACCCCTCCTCCGGCTCCTCGTCGTACGGGGTGGAGAAGGGGGCGTCCGACCGGTCGGATCGCAGGGCCAGTTCGTCCGAGAGCGAGTTCATCACCGAGTAGACCAGCGCCACCACCGCCCCCGCCACGACGAGCCCGCCGCCCACGGCGAGCGTCACGATCAGCCCCGTACGCTGCTTGCGCGGAGGTGCGGCGGGGGCCGCCCACGGGGACGGCTGAGGCGCCCCCACCGGGTGCTGTTGCTGCCCGGCCTCGGGCGAAGGCTGCGGCTGAGGCTGCGGCTGTTCGGGCGGCGGAGGCGGAAAGTTGTCGGACATGCGGTCCCCCCACGGGAAGTCGATCAGGTGAGGGACTTACGGTACGTGGCCCCACCCACAGCCCCGGCACCGCCCGACCCTCCGGCACCAACCCCGCACCGCCCGACCCTCCAGCACCGAACCGCACCGCCCGACCCTCCGGCACCAACCCCGCACCGCCCGACCCTCCAGCACCGAACCGCACCGCCCGACCCTCCGGCACCAACCCCGCACCACCCGTACAGAAAGCGAACGGACCCCCATGGGCGAGCTGATCCTCATCCGGCACGGCGAGACCGAGTGGTCCCGCTCCGGGCAGCACACGAGCTACACCGACCTCCCCCTGACCGCCACCGGCGAGCGCCAGGCCCGCGCCCTCGTGCCGCTCCTCGCCGACCGGAACATCGGCCTCACCCTCGTCAGCCCCTCGATCCGGGCCCGCCGCACCGCCGAGCTGGCCGGGCTGCACGCCCCCCGGGTCACCCCCGAGCTGCGGGAGTGGGACTACGGCGGCTACGAGGGCATCACCACCCTGGCGATCCGCCGCACCCGCCCCTTCTGGAACCTCTGGACCGACGGCGTCGACCCCGGCTCCGACGAGCACCCCGGCGAGAGCCCCGCCGATGTCGGGCAGCGCGCCGACCAGGTGCTCGCGGGTGTGCGGTCGGCCGCCGAGGGGCTGGGGGACGCGGACATCGCGCTCGTCGCCCACTCGCACTTCCTGCGCGTCCTCACCGCCCGCTACCTCGGCCTGACCCCGGCCGAGGGCCGCCTCTTCCAGCTCGCCACCGGGGCCGTCTCCCGGCTCGGCACGGAACACGGCCGGCCGGTCATCGCCGCACTCAACGTGGCCCTGCCCGAAAGCCTGCACGAGGCGTGAGGCGCCTGAATCGCCGACGGCCGGCACCCCGCCCTCGGGGTACCGGCCGCCTGCGCGTGTCAGTCACGGATCAGGAGAGCAGCTCCACCTCCGCCAGCGTCGCCGGACCCGTCAGCACCAGCCGGTACTGCGCGTACGCACCGGGCCGGTCCACCGAGAAGGCCCGGGTCTGCTTGTCCCAGGCGAAGGACTGGCCGGAGCGGCGGTCGAGGTCCGTCCACTTCTTGCCGTCGGACGAGCCCTGGAGGGTCCAGCCCTTCGGTGCCTTGTCCGCCGCCGCCGACGTCAGCGTGTACTGGAGCGCCTTGGTGGACGCGGGGACGGGCAGCTCCACCGACTCGGCCTCCGCCGAGGTGGCCGAGGTGTTGTCGAACAGCGCGCCGTCACCCTTCAGCACATCGCCCTTGGGCGCCGGGGCCTTGTCATCCTTCTGGATGGAGACCGGGGCCGCGTCCTTGCCCGTGCCCCACGCCGACGGCTTCGGGCCCATGTCGAACTCCAGCGTGCCGCCCTTGGCCAGCACGTCATGGGGGAGCGCGGTGGAGGTCCACTTCTTGCCGTTGACCTTCACGCCCTGCACGTAGATGTTCTTCGCGCTGTTCTTCGGGGCCTTGACGGTCAGCTTGCGGCCGTTGTCCATGCGGACGGTGACCTTCTTGAAGAGCGGCGAGCCGATCGCGTACTCCCCGCTGCCCATCACCAGCGGGTAGAAGCCGAGCGCGGAGAAGAGGAACCAGGCCGACTGCTCGCCGTTGTCCTCGTCGCCGTGGATGCCCTGCCCGATCTCGCTGCCGACGTACAGGCGGCCCAGCACCTCGCGGACCTTCTCCTGCGTCTTGTAGGGCTGCGAGGCCGCGTTGTACATGTACGTGGCGTGGTGGGCGACCTGGTTGCTGTGCCCGTACTGGCCCATCCGTACGTCACGCGCCTCGGTCATCTCGTGGATAACCCCGCCGTAGCTGCCGACGAACTCCGGGCCCGCCGTCTCCGGCGTGGAGAAGTACGTGTCCAGCTTCTTGCCGAGCCCCGCGCGGCCGCCGTACAGGTTGGCCAGGCCCCGGCTGTCCTGCGGGGCGGTGAAGGCGTAGCCCCAGCCGTTGGTCTCGGTGTAGTCGTAGCCCCAGACACGGGGGTCGTACTGGTCCGAGGGCAGGCGCCAGTCGCCGTTGGGCTTCTTGCCCTGGAAGAAGCCCGCCTTCTCGTCGAAGAGCTTGACGTACTTCTGCGCCCGGTTCAGGAAGTAGGCCGACTCCTCCTTGTACCGCGCCTTCTTCGTCTTCTTGTAGAGCTCCTCGCCCATCCGCGCGATGCCGTAGTCGTTGAGGTAGCCCTCCAGCGACCAGGACAGGCCCTCGTGCGTGGCGGTGTTCGCGTAGCCGGTGAAGACGGAGGTCTCCATGCCCTTGCGGCCGACGCCCGAGGAGGGCGGGGCCACCGTGGCGTTCTTGACCGCCGCGTCGTACGCCGCCTCCGCGTCGAACTTCACGCCCTTGACGTACGCGTCCGCGAAGGCCACGTCCGAGCTGGTGCCGGTCATCAGGTCCGCGTAGCCGGGGGAGGACCAGCGCGAGGTCCAGCCGCCGTCCTTGTAGTGCTGGACGAAGCCGTCCACCAGCTCGCCGGCCTTCTTCGGGGAGAAGAAGGAGTAGGCGGGCCAGGTCGTGCGGTAGGTGTCCCAGAAGCCGTTGTTGACGAACACCTTGCCGTCGACGATCTTCGCCCCGGTCTGCGTCGGGGTGTCCGTACCGACCGGCTTGGAGAAGGGGCTGGCGTACTTGTTCTTCCCGTCGACCTTCTCGTGGCCGGAGTTCGGGTAGAGGTAGAGCCGGTAGAGGCTGGAGTAGAGCGTGGTGAGCTGGTCCTCGTTGGCGCCCTCCACCTCGATCGTCCCCAGGATGTCGTCCCAGGCCGCCTGCGCCTTGCGCTGCACCTTCTCGAAGGAGGTGGACTCCGGGATCTCCATGGCCAGGTTCTTCTTCGCCTGGTCGACGCCGATCAGCGAGGTGGCCAGGCGCAGGTTGACCGTGCGGTCCTTGCCCGCGTCGAAGCGGAAGAAGCCCGTGACGTCGTCGCCGCCTCCGCCCTTCAGCTTGCCGCTGTCCGTCACCGGCGCGTCGAAGACGCCGTACACGAACATGCGGGTCGCCCCGGTGGACAGGCCGCTCTTCACGTCCGTGTAGCCGGAGAAGGAGCGGGTTGCGGGGTCCAGGGTGAGGCCGCCGGCGTTCGACACGTTGTCGAAGACCAGGCTGGCGTCCTTGCCGGGATAGGTGAACCGCATCCGGGCCGCGTGGTCCGTCGGCGCGATCTCGGTCTTGAGACCGTTCTCGAACGTGACGCCGTAGTAGTTCGGCTTCGCGATCTCGTTCTCGTGCCGGAAGGGCAGCGCGCGGGCCGTACGGGCGGCGTCCGGGGTGCCGGCCGCGGCCGAGGGCATCACCTGGAAGGTCTGCCGGTCGCCCATCCAGGGGCTCGGCTCATGGCTGGCGCTGAAGGCCTGGAGCGTGGGGAGGTTCTCCTCGTTGTTGCCCCGGTGGTAGTCGTACAGCCAGCTCAGCGAACCGGCGTTGGTCACCGGCGTCCAGAAGTTGAAGCCATGGGGGACCGCGGTGGCCGGAATGTTGTTGCCGCGCGAGAAGCCGCCGCTGGAGTTGGTGCCGCGCGTGGTCAGCGCGTAGTCCGACAGATGAGCCTTGCGCTTCTCCGGCTTCCTCGGCTCGATCGCGATGTCGTCGACCCAGCCCTGGAACTTCGCCGCCCCCTTGGGGGAGTCGTACGCCACCAGGATCCGGTCGACCGTCCTGCCCGCCGCGACCGTGCCGATGCGCGAGGCGACCTTGTTCCACTGGTTGACGTAGAGGCGCTTGGCGTCGGCCTGGCCCTGCGGGGTCAGCAGCCCGCCGTGGCTGTCGGTGGCCTTCAGCTCGCTCAGATACGTGCCGTCGGTGAAGGCCAGGTCCACCGCGATGTGGGTCGCGGGGTAGTTGAGGTCCGTCTCGCCCATCTGTGGGTAGACGAGGTAGGAGAGCTCGGTGTCCTTGGTGACGGCCGTGTTCACATCGAAAACCTTGTTGTACGAGTACGCCCGGCCGTCCGGCTTGTGCGTACCCGCGTAACGCAGTGCCTTCTTTCCGGTGAATCCCGCACCCGCCTTCGCGGTGGGCGAGCCGGAGGGGCCGCGGTCGGCCTGGCTGCGCATCTCGTCGGGGACGGGCGCGGAGGTGTCACCGTTCGAGAACTGAACGTCGGCGAGCTGGAGGATGTCCGCAGCGCCGTTGTTGGCCGTGATCTCCAGCCGGAAGTGCCGGTAGGCGGTGTCGGAGGCGAAATCGTACGACTTCGTCTGGTGCCGCTCGGCGAACGTCTCGCCCTTGCGGGTGTCGAGGTCGGTCCACTCCTTGCCGTCGGCCGAGCCCTTGAGCGTCCAGTCCTTCGGGTCGCGCGGGGCGTGGTCGTTGGCGGAGGTGAGCGCGTACGTCACCACCTTGACCGGCTCGTCCAGGTCGAACTCGACCCAGCCGGTCTTCGCGAACGCCAGCCACTTGGAGGCCGGTTCGACGTCGACCAGGTTCTCCTTGACCTCGCCGCCCGCGGTGTTCTCGGCGCTGGCGCGGACGTCGGTCACCCGGTCGGTGACATTGCCCGGTATCCCGGCGGAGAACCCGCCGTCGACACCCGACGAGCGTTCTGTCCCGTCCGGTCCTTCTTCTACTGTGTTGCGCCAGTCCGGCTGCTTCTCGTCCGCTTCGAACGAGGAGCGGAACGTCCGTTCGCCGGAGGGCTTCTGCGGCGCCGCGGACGGGCCGGCGACGGCGGCCGTGGGGGCCGCGAGGGCCAGGACGAGTGATGCCGCGAGGACGGCGGCCGTGCGGCTCCGTCTCGTACGGGTGGCGCTGCTGAGGGCCTTTTCAGCGCCATGGTGGAGACCACGTGGTGGCTGCATACCGAGCCATTCCTCCCCGGAGCGTGCTTGGACAACGTTGTCATAGCGGGATGCAAGGTCCAGTAGGGAGCCAAGTGACAGGACGTGTCAAGGGTGTTGCCTCAGGTGCGGTTCGCGAATCGGCCGTAAGGGGAAAAAGCTGCCCCTGTACGAGGGCGTACGGTGCCGAGGAGTCCGCGAGGTCTCAACTCGGGAAAGACTGCTCTCCCAACGTGCATTCGATCTTGCTCAGTTGGCGGCAAGTGGACTATACCTGTCGCCATCTGCACAGCCGTTTCCGACGGATGCGCACGCGGGGGAAAGACAGGGGATGGTCGCGAGGGCGTCATGGGCGTCCTGGCTGTACGGTTCTCCGACACCCCCACTCCGCCGGTTTTTTCCTCCGGTACATCTGCATATCTGCACGACCCGAGCGCAACTGACCGCGGTGGCGGGGCCCTTCGCCTGAGGCGAATTTTCGACGGGTGACCGGTACACCGCCTGAGTCCTGGAGAAGGCGAGGACTTGAGCATGGGATCCACCTCCGCTCAGAACAATGAGGGCCTTGGCCGTCGCGATCTGATCAAGCGTTCTGCCGCACTTGGCCTGATCGCTGTTCCGACGATGAGCTTCCTGTCCGCCTGCGCGAGCGGCGACAGCGGCACCGACGACAAGGTCGAAAAGGGCGAGAAGTCCGAGAAGAACCCGCTGGCCGTCAACGGCAGCGCCCCGCTGGAGATCGTCATCTTCGACGGCGGGTTCGGCACCAAGTACGCCGAGGACGCCCGGGACGTCTACAAGAAGACCTACCCCGAGGCGCAGGTCAAGTTCTCGGCGACGCAGAAGATCCAGTCGGTTCTTCAGCCGCGCTTCAACGGCGGCACCCCGCCGGACCTGATCGACAACTCCGGTGCCCAGCAGATGGACATGGGCGTCCTGGTCGGCAAGAAGCAGCTCACCGACCTGACCCCGCTGCTCGACGCCCCCTCGATCGACGACCCCGCCAAGACGGTCCGCGACACCCTGCGGCCGGGCATCGTCGAGATGGGCCAGTTCGACGGCGACCCGGTCTGGATCATGTACTACGCGTACACGGTCTACGGCGTCTGGTACTCGCAGACCGCGCTGGACAAGCTCGACGCCACGTACCCGGAGACCTGGGACGAGATGCTCGCGCTCTGCGCGAAGGCGAAGAAGCAGGGCATCGCCGGCTGGACCTACCCCGGCAAGCACCCGTACTACATCCCGTTCTCGCTCTACCCGTTCATCGGCAAGATCGGCGGCGTGGAGGTCCTCAACGCCATCGACAACCTGGAGCCGAAGGCCTGGGAGCACCCCGCTGTCAAGGCGGCGTTCGAGGCGTACTACGAGCTCTTCGCCAAGGGCTACATCCTCAAGGGCACCCCGGGCCTGGACCACCGCGGTTCGCAGGGCGCCTGGGCCCGCGGCAAGGCGCTGTTCATCCCGAACGGCTCCTGGGTCGAGAACGAGGAAGCGGCGATCATCCCCAAGGACTTCAAGCTGTCCGTGGGCGCTCCCTCCAGCCTCGACTCCTCGGACAAGCTGCCCTTCGGCACCATCTGGGCGTCCGGCGGCGAGCCGTTCATCGTCCCGGCCAAGGCGAAGAACCCGGCGGGCGGCATGGAGCAGCTGCGCATCATGCTCAGCGAGGCCTCCTCCAAGTCCTTCACCAGCAACACCAAGTCGCTCTCCGCCTTCAACGGCGGCACCGACGGCATCACGCTCTCGGACGGCCTGCAGTCGGGCGTCGCGGCTCTGGAGAAGGCGGGCACCAATGTGGTCAACCCCCGCCTGCAGGACTGGTACGTGAAGCTCCAGAAGGAGCAGATCGGCGTCGCCGCGCTCGGCGAGATGATGGCCGGCCGCGCCACCCCGGCCGAGACCATCAAGAAGATCCAGGCGTTCGCCGACGCGGCCGCCAAGGACCAGTCCATCAAGCACTTCAGGCACCAGTGATCACGCGTCACCAGCGGCGGCAGCTCGGGGAAGGTCGGAGTCGGTAACGATGCAGCACGGTAAATACCGGTTCATAATCGGGTTCTTGGTGGCCCCGATGACGTTGTATGTCGTCTTCGTCATCTGGCCGTTCATCCAGTCCATCTACTACTCGTTCACGGACTGGACGGGTCTGAGCCCCGACTTCAAGATGGTCGGCTTCGACAACTACACCAAGATGCTCGACGACGACATCTTCTGGAAATCGCTGCAGCACAGTGTGCTGCTGGCCGTTCTGCTGCCGCTGGTGACGCTGGGCCTCGCGCTCTTCTTCGCCTTCATGCTCAACGTGGGAGGGCGGCGCACCAAGGGCGCCGCCGTCTCGGGCGTACGGGGCTCCGGCTTCTACAAGATCGCCTACTTCTTCCCGCAGGTGCTCTCGATCGCGATCGTGGCCATCCTGTTCCAGTTCGCCTTCGACCCGGCCCAGGGCATGATCAACGGCACGCTCAAGGCCGTGGGCTTCGACGACGTACCGGACTGGCTGGGCGATCCGAAGCTGGCCCTGTGGGTCATCATGGCGGTCCTCGTCTGGTGCACGACCGGCTTCTTCGTGGTGCTGTTCTCCGCGGGCATGGCCTCCATCCCCAAGGACTTCTACGAAGCCGCCCTGCTGGACGGGGCGAGCCGCATCACGACCTTCTTCCGGATCACGCTGCCCCTGCTGTGGGACACGGTCCAGTCCGGCTGGGTCTACATGGGCATCCTGGCGCTCGGCGCCGAGGGCTTCGCCATCGTCCACATCATGAGTGTCGGCCCCGGCGGGCCCGACTACTCGACCACCGTCCTGCCGCTGTACGTCTACCAGTCGGCGTTCCGTGACGGACAGGCGGGCTACGCGACCACGATCGGTGTCGCCCTGCTCATCGTGACCCTGGCGTTCGCCGCCATCGTCATGCGGGTGGGCCGGCGCGAGCGGCTGGAGTTCTGATGAAGACCACTGACACCCCTCCCTCCGGATCCTCCTCCGGTACCGACGACACGTCCAAGGTCCCGGCGCAGCGCACCGGCACGGGCTCCAAGGCCCCGTCGGCCCCCGCGAAGCGCGGCGAGGGCCAGGTCCTCAACGTCTTCTCGCACGGGATGCTCGTCGTGTGGGCGATCATGGTCGTCCTGCCGCTGTTCTGGGCGGTGATGTCCTCGTTCAAGACCGACACGGACATCTTCAACACCCCCTGGTCGCTGCCCAGCTCGCTGAGCTTCGACGCCTGGGGCCGGGCCTGGAGCCAGGCCCATATGAGCGAGTACTTCCTGAACACCATCCTGGTGGTGGGCGGGTCGCTCGTGGGCACCCTGGTCCTCGGCTCGATGGCCGCCTATGTGCTCGCCCGCTTCGAGTTCCCGGGCAACCGCTTCATTTACTTCTTGTTCGTCGGCGGCATGAGCTTCCCGATCATGCTGGCGCTGGTCCCGCTGTTCTTCGTCATGGACAACATGGGGCTGCTGAACACGATCCACGGCCTGATCCTCGTGTACATCGCGTACTCGCTGCCGTTCACCGTGTTCTTCCTGACCTCGTTCTTCCGTACGCTGCCGACCTCGGTGGCGGAGGCGTCGATCATCGACGGGGCCTCGCACACACGGACGTTCTTCCAGGTGATGCTGCCGATGGCCAAGCCCGGCCTGATCAGCGTCGGCATCTTCAACTTCCTGGGGCAGTGGAACCAGTACATGCTGCCGACGGTGCTGAACACCGACCCGGAGAAGCGGGTGCTCGCCCAGGGCCTCGTGGAGCTGGCCTCCAGCCAGGGGTACAAGGGCGACTACTCCGGACTCTTCGCCGGCCTGGTGATCGCGATGCTCCCGGTGCTGGCGGCGTACATCATCTTCCAGCGCCAGGTCGTCTCGGGTCTGACGGCGGGTGCGCTCAAGTAGGTCACGCGTACGCATAAGAAGGTCACATATCCACAACGGCCCGGTGCCCCGGCGGAGATCATCTCCGCCGGGGCACCGGGCCGTTGAGGCGCGCTCGGGCGAGCCCCTGCCCGCTCAGGTCTTGACGGGAGGTACCCCCGAACGGTCAGCTTAGAGTTCACATGTTGGAGGAAGCCGGGGTGTCATCGCTGCTGCCCCGGCCGGGGTGGTCCTCTGGACCGCCCGCCAAGGGCAGGAGTGGATGAGTCGATGGAGACTCCCGGGTCGCAGACATCGCTGCACAGGGCCAATCTGGAGCGGGTCGTACGCGCCGTACGGATGGCGGGGTCGCTCACCCAGGCGGAGATCGCCCGGAGCACCGGGCTCTCCGCAGCCACGGTCTCCAATATCGTCCGGGAGCTGAAGGACGGCGGAACGGTCGAGGTGACCCCCACCTCGGCGGGCGGCCGCCGGGCCCGCAGCGTCTCGCTCAGCGGCGACGCGGGCATCGTCATCGGGGTCGACTTCGGCCATACGCACCTGCGGGTCGCCGTCGGCAACCTGGCCCACCAGGTGCTGGCCGAGGAGTCCGAGCCGCTGGATGTCGACGCCTCGTCCGCGGAGGGGTTCGACCGGGCCGAGGTGCTGGTCAAGCGGCTGATCGAGGCCACCGGGATCGGCCCGGACAAGGTCATCGGCGTCGGTCTCGGCGTGCCGGGACCCATCGACGTCGAGTCCGGAACGCTGGGCTCCACCTCGATCCTGCCGGGCTGGACGGGCATCAACCCCAGCGAGGAGCTCTCCGGCCGCCTCGGCGTCCCGGTGTACGTCGACAACGACGCCAACCTGGGGGCCCTGGGCGAGCTGGTCTGGGGGAGCGGGCGGGGCGTGCGGGACCTGGCGTACATCAAGGTCGCCAGCGGCGTCGGCGCCGGTCTGGTGATCGACGGGACCATCTACCGGGGCCCGGGCGGCACGGCCGGCGAGATCGGGCACATCACGCTCGACGAGTCGGGCCCGGTCTGCCGCTGCGGCAACCGCGGCTGCCTGGAGACCTTCACCGCCGCGCGCTACGTCCTGCCCCTGCTCCAGCCCAGCCACGGCCCCGGACTCACCATGGAACGGGTGGTCCAGCTGGCTCGTGAGGGCGATCCGGGGTGCCGCCGGGTGATCGGTGACGTGGGCCGCCACATAGGCAGCGGTGTCGCCAACCTGTGCAACCTGCTCAACCCCAGCCGGGTCGTCCTCGGCGGCTCGCTGGCGGAGGCCGGGGAGCTGGTTCTGGGGCCCATACGGGACTCCGTGTCGCGTTACGCGATCCCCAGTGCCGCCCGGCAGCTCTCGGTGCTCCCAGGGGCCCTGGGAGGGCGTGCCGAGGTGCTGGGCGCGCTCGCTCTGGTGCTGAGCGAGATGGGGGATTCAACCCTTTTGGAGAGCACCCTCCCCGCAGCGACTCCTGCCTTCACTTAGATAACGAATGGCACCGTTGTCATCTCGTTAAGGATTTACTCCTTGACGCTGAAGCTGCGGCCGAGTTGACTTCCAGCCACCTCGGCCGCAACGTCGCGGCCTCGTCAGGGAGGTTCGAAATGAACACGCGTATGCGTCGTGCCGCCGTTGCCGTTGCCGCCACCACGATGGCGATCTCGCTTGCCGCTTGTGGGAGCGCCAAGGAGACCGGCGACAAGGCCGAACAGGGCTCGGAGAAGAAGGGCGACGACCTGAAGATAGGTCTGCTGCTCCCCGAGAACCAGACGGCCCGTTACGAGAAGTTCGACCGGCCGATCATCGAGAAGAAGATCAGCGAGCTCACGGGTGGCAAGGCGGAGGTCGTCTACGCCAACGCCAAGCAGGACGCGACCACCCAGGCGCAGCAGATCGACACCATGATCACCAACAAGGTGGACGCGCTCATCGTCGGCGCGGTGGACGCCAAGGCGATCGCGAACAGCGTCAAGAAGGCCAAGGACGAGGGCATCCCCGTCGTCGCCTTCGACCGCCTCGCCGAGGGCCCCATCGACGCGTACACCTCGTTCGACAACGAAGAGGTCGGCCGCGCGCAGGGCACCGCACTGCTGGAGGCCCTGGGAGACAAGGCCGACGGCGGCACGATCGTGATGATGAACGGCGCGATCACCGACCCGAACGCCGCGCTCTTCAAGAAGGGCGCCAAGTCCGTCCTCGACGGCAAGGTGAAGTACGGCAAGGAGTACGACACCAAGGAGTGGAAGCCGGAGAACGCCAACGCCAACATGGAAGCGGCGATCACCGCACTCGGCAAGGACAAGATCGACGGCGTCTACTCCGCCAACGACGGCATGGCGGGCGGCATCATCACCGCCCTGAAGGCCGCCGGTCTGCCGAAGCTCCCCCCGGTCACCGGCCAGGACGCCGAGCTGGCGGGCGTGCAGCGCATCGTCACCGGTGAGCAGTTCATGAGCGTCTACAAGTCCTACCCCGCGGAGGGCATCGTCGCCGCGGAGATGGCCGTCGCCCTCGCCAAGGGCGAGAAGCTGGACTCGATCGCCACCTCGAAGGTCGACAACGCCAGCCAGAAGGACATCCCGACGGTCCTCGTCCCGGTCATCTCGCTGACCAAGGACAACATCAAGGACACCGTCGTCAAGGACGGCATCTGGACGCTGGAAGAGATCTGCTCCGGCAAGTACAAGGCCGCCTGCGACTCGATCGGCCTGAAGTAGGCCCCAGGGGGCGTCCCGCCGGTCACGGCCGGACCGGACGCCCCCGCCGCCGTACGCCCGACGCGTCCTCGCGAAGGCGCCACGGCACCTCTGCCGCGCACGCGTCCGCCGCACACCGGCCCGCGCGCGCCACGAAGCCTGTCCGGTGTCCCGCCCACCAACCGTCCCGCTACCGGGCGGGGCGCCGGACGGAATGCTTCCCCCCTTTTTTCTTTTCTTCTGCTCGACCGCCGCGCCTTCCCCCGGGCGCGGCATCCCCCGCCGGTCAGGCGGCGAAGGAGATGGTTCACGTGACCGCTACGCCCGTGTTGGCGTTGCGAGGGGTCTCCAAGCGATTCGGTGCCGTCCAGGTACTCACCGATGTAGAGCTTGAGGTCCACGCCGGTGAGGTCGTCGCCCTGGTGGGCGACAACGGCGCCGGTAAATCAACGCTGGTCAAGACGATCGCCGGAGTGCACCCCATCGATGAGGGAGTCATCGAGTGGGAGGGCAAGGCGGTCCAGATCGACAAGCCGCACGACGCCCAGAACCTCGGCGTCGCGACCGTCTATCAGGACCTCGCGCTGTGCGACAACATCGATGTCGTCGGCAACCTCTACCTGGGCCGGGAGCTGCGCAAATTCGGCATCCTGGACGAGGTGGAGATGGAGCGCCGCTCCCGCGAGCTGCTGTCCACGCTCTCCATCCGGATCCCGAGCGTCCGCATCCCGATCGCCTCGCTCTCCGGCGGCCAGCGCCAGACGGTGGCCATCGCCCGCTCGATGCTCGGTGAGCCCAAGCTCGTCATCCTCGACGAGCCGACCGCCGCCCTCGGCGTCGAGCAGACCGCCCAGGTCCTCGACCTCGTCGAGCGGCTGCGCGAGCGCGGTCACGCGGTCATCCTCATCAGCCACAACATGGCCGATGTGAAGGCCGTGGCCGACAAGGTCGCCGTGCTCCGGCTGGGCCGGAACAACGGTGTCTTCGATGTGAAGACCACCTCCCAGGAAGAGATCATCTCCGCCATCACGGGTGCCACGGACAACGCCGTGACCCGACGTGCGGCGCGCAACGCGGAGGTTTCCAAGTGACCACCGACAAGTCCGCGACCTCGCTGGACAAGACCGCCCCGGCGGACGCTCCGGTAGGCAACCCGGACGCGGCCGAAGGTGCCGCCACGGTCGTCGACCCCCGGCTGCTCATCCGCCAGCAGGGCTTCGCCGGCTACATCACCGAGTTCAAGCGCAAGATCAGCGGCGGTGACCTCGGCTCCATCCCGGTCGTCGTCGGCCTCGCGATCATCGCCATCGTCTTCCAGAGCATGAACTCCGAGTTCCTCTCCGCGAAGAACATCAGCGACATCGCGACCACGATGGTCGCCACCGGCATGATGGCCGTGGGCATCATCTTCGTCCTGCTGCTCGGCGAGATCGACCTCTCGGTCGGCTCGGTCAGCGGTGTCTCCGGCGCCCTCGTCGCCGTGCTCAGCGTCACCCAGGGCATGAACGAGTGGCTTGCGATCGTCGTTGCCATCGTCAGCGGCGCGGTGATCGGCGCGATCCACGGCTTCTTCTTCGCCCGGATCGGCGCCCCGGCCTTCGCCGTCACCCTGGCCGGCCTGCTGTTCTGGCTCGGCTTCATGCTCCAGCTGCTCGGCGACTCCGGCACCATCAACCTGGACGGCGAAGGGGTGGTCGGCAAGCTGACCACGTACTACTTCACCGATGTCGCCGCCGCCTACGGGCTCGCCGCCGTCGCGGTCATCGCCTACTTCGCCGCCGCCTTCCTGGACACCCGCCGCCGCGAGGCCGCGGGCATCCCGTCCCGGCCGATCGCCGACATCGCCGTGCGCACCGGAGTCCTCGCGGTGTTCGCGTTCGCCGCGGCGTACATGTTCAACCAGTACCGCGGCCTGCCGCTCGCCCTGGTCCTCTTCCTGATCGTCCTGGTCGGTACGGACTTCGTGCTGCGCCGCACGGCGTACGGGCGGAAGATCTTCGCGCTCGGCGGCAGCGTCGAGGCCTCCCGGCGTGCCGGTATCAACGTCACCGCGATCCGGATCTCCGTCTTCTCCATCGCGGGTACGTTCGCGGCGATCGGCGGCCTGTTCTGGGCCTCCAAGATCGCGGCGGCCAACCAGGGCTCCGGCACCGGCGACCTGCTGATGAACGTCATCGCGGCGGCCGTCATCGGCGGCACCAGCCTCTTCGGCGGCCGCGGCCGCACCTGGAACGCGCTGCTCGGTGTCATGGTGATCGTCTCGATCCAGTACGGCCTGTCCCTGGAGGGCATCGCCACGCCGATCCAGTACATGGTCACCGGCGCCGTGCTTCTCGCCACGGTCGTCATCGACTCCATCACCCGTAAGACCCAGAAGACCGCAGGCCGCGCCTGACCGCGGATCCGCGCAGGTGCCCGGCGCCCCACGGGGGTGCCGGGCACCTGCGCGTCCCCGCCCGCCCGCGCTCGAACACAGGCGCCCGCTGCCCATGCCCGGCGGTGGAACATTAGACTCATCGGATCGGCACGCTCGATCAGCTCAAACGCAAGGAGGCACGGGTGGATCTGCTGACCCGCATCAAGGGACCGCGCGACCTGGACCGGCTCAGCGTCGACGAGCTGGAGCAGCTCGCGGAGGAGATCCGTACCTTCCTCGTCGACGCGGTGTCCAAGACCGGCGGACACCTCGGCCCCAACCTGGGCGTGGTGGAGCTCACGATCGCCCTGCACCGGGTGTTCGAGTCGCCCCGGGACAAGGTGCTCTGGGACACCGGCCACCAGAGCTACGTGCACAAGCTGCTCACCGGCCGCCAGGACTTCTCCCGGCTCAAGAGCAAGGGTGGCCTCTCCGGCTACCCCTCCCGTGCCGAGTCCGAGCACGACATCATCGAGAACAGCCACGCCTCCACGGTCCTCGGCTGGGCCGACGGCCTGGCCAAGGCGAACGAGGTCCTCAAGAAGGACGACCACGTCGTAGCGGTCATCGGTGACGGCGCCCTCACCGGCGGTATGGCCTGGGAGGCGCTGAACAACATCGCCGCCGCCAAGGACCGCCCGCTCGTCATCGTGGTCAACGACAACGAGCGCTCGTACGCTCCCACGATCGGCGGCCTCGCCAACCACCTCGCCACCCTCCGCACCACCGACGGGTACGAGCGGTTCCTGGCCCGCGGCAAGGACATCCTGGAGCGCACGCCCGTCGTCGGCCGCCCGCTCTACGAGACCCTGCACGGCGCCAAGAAGGGCCTCAAGGACTTCATCGCCCCGCAGGGCATGTTCGAGGACCTCGGCCTGAAGTACGTCGGCCCGATCGACGGCCACGACATCGAGGCCCTGGAGTCCGCGCTCCAGCGCGCCAAGCGCTTCGGCGGCCCGGTCATCGTGCACTGCCTCACCGAGAAGGGCCGCGGCTACACCCCGGCCCTCCAGGACGAGGCCGACCGCTTCCACGCCGTCGGCAAGATCCACCCGGACACCGGTCTGCCGATCTCCACCTCCGGCCTGGACTGGACCTCGGTCTTCGGCGAGGAGATGCTCAAGCTCGGCCAGGAGCGCGAGGACATCGTCGCGATCACCGCGGCCATGCTCCAGCCGGTCGGCCTCGGCAAGTTCGAGGAGGCCTTCCCCGACCGGATCTACGACGTCGGCATCGCCGAGCAGCACGGCGCGGTCTCCGCGGCGGGCCTCGCCACCGGCGGACTCCACCCGGTCTTCGCGGTCTACGCCACCTTCCTCAACCGCGCCTTCGACCAGGTCCTGATGGATGTCGCCCTGCACAAGTGCGGCGTCACCTTCGTCCTGGACCGCGCCGGAGTCACCGGCACCGACGGCGCCTCGCACAACGGCATGTGGGACATGTCGATCCTCCAGTGCGTGCCGACCCTCCGGATCGCCGCCCCGCGCGACGCCGACCAGGTCCGCGCCCAGCTCCGCGAGGCCGTCGCCGTCGACGACGCGCCCACCGTGGTCCGCTTCTCCAAGGGCGCGGTCGGCCCGGCCGTCAAGGCGGTCGGCAAGGCCGGCGGCATGGACATCCTGCGCGAGCCGAAGGCGGCCCGCCCGGACGTCCTGGTCGTCTCCGTCGGCGCGCTCGCCCCGATGTGCCTGGAGATCGCCGACCTGCTGGACGCCCAGGGCATCTCCAGCACCGTCGTCGACCCGCGCTGGGTCAAACCGGTGGACGAGGCGCTCGCCCCGCTCGCCGAGCGCCACCGCGTCGTCGTCACGGTCGAGGACAACAGCCGCGCCGGCGGCGTCGGCTCCGCCGTCGCCCAGGCCCTGCGCGACGCCGGGGTCGACGTACCGCTGCGCGACTTCGGCATCCCGCCGGTCTTCCTCGACCACGCCTCCCGCGGCGAGGTCATGGCCGAGATCGGGCTGACCGCACCGGACATCGCCCGGCAGGTCACCGGCCTGGTCGCCAAGCTCGACGGCCGCTTCGAGAGCCGCGCGGTGGAGCCCGCCCGCGACTGATCCCCGTACCTCCATACGGCCGACGGGCCGGGAGAACCGCCCCTGTACGGGTGGTTCTCCCGGCCCATTCGCGTGAAACGGGCCGGATGGCGCGTTCCCGTGCCTACCCGGTCCGATCATGGCGTTCACAACCAATGCGTGGAGGTACGCAGGTGAGCGCGCAGGTCACACCACCCCGCGGAAACGGTATGTTCCGCACCAAATCCGTCGAACAGTCGATCCGTGACACCGAGGAGCCGGAACACGGGCTCAAGAAGTCCCTCTCCGCCCTGGACCTGACGGTCTTCGGCGTCGGCGTCATCATCGGCACCGGCATCTTCGTCCTCACAGGCCAGGTCGCCAAGGAGACGGCGGGCCCCGCCACCGCCATCGCGTTCGTCGCGGCGGGCGTCGTGTGCGCCCTGGCCGCGCTCTGCTACGCCGAATTCGCCTCCACCGTCCCGGTGGCCGGCTCCGCGTACACCTTCGCGTACGCCTCGCTGGGCGAACTGGTGGCCTGGATCATCGGCTGGGACCTGGTGCTGGAGTTCGCGCTGGGCACCGCGGTGGTCGCGGTCGGCTGGTCCGGCTACGTCCGCTCACTGATGGACAACGTCAACTGGACGATGCCCGAAGCACTGTCGGGACCGGATGTGGCGGAAGGATTCGGCTTCGACATCCTGGCCTTCGCCCTGGTGCTGGTGCTGACCGTCATCCTGGTCATCGGCATGAAGCTCTCCGCCCGGGTCACCTCGGTCGTGGTGGCGATCAAGGTCGCGGTGGTCCTCATGGTGATCATCGCGGGCCTCTTCTTCATCAAGGCCGAGAACTACAAGCCCTTCATCCCGCCGGCCGAGAAGCAGGAGACGGGCGGCGGCTGGGACGCCCCGCTGGTCCAGCTGATGTTCGGCTACGAGCCCACCAACTTCGGTGTGATGGGCATCTTCACCGCCGCCTCCATCGTCTTCTTCGCCTTCATCGGCTTCGACGTGGTGGCCACCGCCGCCGAGGAGACCAAGCTGCCCCAGCGCGACATGCCGCGCGGCATCATCGGCTCGCTCATCATCTGCACGGTGCTCTACGTGGCGGTCTCCCTGGTGGTCACCGGCATGCAGAACTACCGCGAACTCTCCGTCAGCGCCCCGCTCGCCGACGCGTTCAAGGCCACCGGGCACCCCTTCTACGCCGGACTGATCAGCTTCGGCGCGGCGGTCGGGCTCACCACGGTCTGCATGATCCTGCTGCTCGGCCAGACCCGGGTCTTCTTCGCGATGAGCCGCGACGGCCTGCTCCCGCGCTTCTTCTCCAAGACGCACCCGCGCTTCCACACCCCGTACCGCCCGACGATCCTGCTCGGTGTGCTGATCGCGATCATCGCCGGGTTCACGAGCATCGAAGAGCTGGCCACCCTGGTGAACATCGGCACGCTCTTCGCGTTCGTCATCGTCGCCCTCGGTGTCCTGGTCCTGCGCCGCACCCAGCCGGACCTGCCCCGCGCGTTCCGTACGCCGTGGGTGCCGCTGCTCCCGATCGTCTCGGTGGCCGCCTCGGTCTGGCTGATGCTCAACCTGCCCGTGGAGACCTGGGTGCGCTTCGGCGCCTGGATGGTCCTCGGCGTCGTCGTCTACTTCGCGTACGGGCGCTCCCACAGCCGGATGAGCAGGGAACGGCGCCAGGGCGTGTCCGGCGGATCTTGACCGGCTCCGCGGCGGACACGCCCTAGGACGGCGGCAGCGGCCGTACCGTACGGGGCCCCACGCACCGGGCCCCGTACGCCTCGACCCGCTGCCGCAGCCCCCGGTCGGCGGTGACGACCACGCAATCGCGTTCCGGGGCGGCGGCCTTCGCCAGCTCGGCGATCAGGTCGTCACCGCTGCCGGGGGCCGAATCGACCCGGACCCCGGCCACGGAGGCGACACCCCGTGCGGCCCCTTCGACGACGAGCACCAGCTCGACGGGGCCGGGCAGCCCCGGCAGCCCGTCCGTCGCGTACGGGACGAGCGCGTCCCGCAGCCGTACCGCCGCCCCGTGCCGGTCCCGCCACCAGCCGTCGGGCACGGAACCGACCACGTTGGCTCCGTCCACGATCACCAGTACCGCTGTGTCGTCGCTCATCCGGGCAGGGTGTCACGGGGCGGCCGTCCCCCGGTGCGGTCAGCCGCCGGTGGCGGGGGACTTCTTCGCTTCCTCCGGGATGGTGGTGTCCTCGCGGATCGCCTTCCACAGCTGACCGGCCTGCGGTTCGGCCGAGATCACGCGGTTCGGGTCGATCTTGTCGTACGCCACCGGCAGCATGATGGTCTCCATCGAGGCCGGGTCGACGCCGTTCATCGAACGGGCGAACTCCGCCAGCGAGTTGAGCGAGGCGAGCCCCGAGTCGGTGGTGAGCGACTTGGTGGCCGACTTGGCGATCTTGTACGAGTTCGTCGGGCTGCCCAGCAGGTCCTGCGACTTGACCTCGCTGAGCAGGGACATCAGGAACTGCTGCTGGAGCCCGATGCGGCCGAGGTCGCTGCCGTCGCCGATGCCGTGCCGGGTCCGGACGTACGCGAGGGACTCGGTGCCGTTCAGCTTCTGCGGGCCGGCGGTGAGGTTCAGCCCGCTCGCCTTGTCGTTGATGTCCTGCGGCACATCGACGGTGACCCCGCCGATGGCGTCGACCAGGTCCTTGAACCCGGCGAAGTTGATCTCCAGGTAGTGGTCGATGCGGACGCCGGACATCTTCTCCACCGTCTTCACCACACAGGCCGGGCCGACCTGCGCGTAGACGGAGTTGAACATGACGCGCTCCTTGGCGGGCACCGTCGATCCGCCGTCCTTGGCGCACTCGGGCCGGGTCACCAGGGTGTCGCGCGGTATGGAGACGGCGACGGCCTTGGAACGGCCCTCGGGTATGTGGACCACCATCGCGGTGTCCGAGCGGGCCCCGCTGACGGCGCCGCCGCCACCCAGCTCCTTGTTCTCCGCCCCGGCGCGCGAGTCCGAGCCCAGGACCAGCAGGTTCTGCCCGCTGGTGGGGAGCTTCTCCGGCCGGTCCTCACCGAGCGCCTTGTCGATGTCGACGCCCTTGATGTTCCCGTCGAGCTGGCTGTAGAGCCAGTAGACCGTGCCCCCGCCGGCGAGCAGGAGGACGAGCAGGACACCGAGCGTGATCTTGAGGCCGCGGCGCCGTTTGCGGGGCTTCGCCGCACGTCGGGAGGCGCGGGGGCCCGGAAGCGTCTCGTCGTTGCTCATCCTGCGCGAGTCCTCAAATCTCGTGGCCCGGGTCGGGGCGGAGTGCGGGGGACTCGGGTGGGGGGTGTGACCGGTCCGTGAATGTATGACTGACCGAGCACTATAGAACACCTGAGCCCCCGGCAGGAGGGACGGGCAGCGTCGGGCCGGAGTTATGGGGGCCCGCTCCGGGCCGTCGGCGCACGGTGTTCGGGCGCGGATCCTGAACCGAAGTGAAGCCCCGGTGAAGTATGTGAGAAAATTCCGACCGAAGGTCTGTTCGGTTATGGCGTGCGGGCCGGGTGACGGGGAGAAGGGGCAGGGCATGGGAGCGAGGTCCGGGCGCACCGCGCGGAGGAGTCGCCCGGCGGGCGACGGGGGGACCCCGGTGGCGGGCACGCGGGTCGCCGGTCTCCGTGCACCGGTCGTGGACGGCCCCTGGATCGTGATGGGGAAGGACCTGCGGCTCACCATGTTCGCACGCTCGGACCGGGGGCTGCTGCGCTGGACCCAGCGGGCCGCCGCGGGGCACGAGTGGGCCGGTCCGGACGTCTTCGAGGCCCCGCGCCTGTCGCATCTGACGGTGGTGCAGGGGGCCGACGGCTTCGTGCGCTTCATCGGCCGCCGGGTCTCGGCGGAGGGGCACGCCACGGGAGTCGTGCACGCCGCCCAGTACCAGACGGGTCGTCCGGTGACGGAGTGGAAGCCGGTGGGCAACCCGCACAAGGACGCGGCGAGCGCGCGGCGCATCGGCGTTCCGGCGGCGGCCGTGAGCGGCTCCGGGAGTGTGCACGTCTTCGTCGCCAACGCCGGGGGCGGCGTGTCGATGCGGAACGAGGACGCGAAGGGCGCGTGGGGGCCCTGGCGCGACCTCCAGGGGAGCGACGCGTACGACGGGGCGGTCGCCGTCGCCGCCGCGTCCGGCCGGGTCGAGTACCTCGCACCCGGCGACGGCGTGGCCATGCGCTGGCAGCAGGAGAAGCCCGACGGCGGCCTGGGGCGCTGCCCGGACCTGCAGATCGCGGTGGACCCCGGCAGCGCTTCGGGGCTGGAGACCGCGCCCGACCGGTTCACGTACTACTGGTCCGACGTCGCGACGGGCGGCCTGTTCGCCCATCGTCCGGGCGCTTGGGTCGTCCCGCTGGGCGGTGGTCCGGCCGAGGGGCGGATCGCCGCGCTGCGCGCCTGGCTCGACGGTTACGACTGCACGGTGCTGGCCCACCGGACCCCGGAAGGCGAGATCATGCTCGCCGCCTGCGGTACGGAGAACGAGGGCGGCGGCATCTGGTGGTCACGCACGGCCGAGCGCAGCGCCCGGCCGCCCGCCCTGGCCTGCGACGCCGAGGGGCGTGTGGTGATGGCCCTGTTCGGCGAGGACGGCGCGTTGCGGATCGCGCGTCAACTTCCGGAGCCGGGGCTGGCGATGGCGCCCTCCGCCCGCGTCTGAGCCCCGGAGCCCCGGCGTCTCCCACCGCCGCCGTCCATCCCTGTCACCTTCATCACACATGCGAAGAAAGAGTGATGTCGGATGGACAAAAAGTGGCGTCAATGTGAAGATCGAGTGGCGGGCTGTCTTCTGTCATGACAGCGTCCGCGGGCGGAACTTTCGGTGGGGCGAAAGAGTGAGGCGGGGCTGCGGCTCCGGTGTAACGGGGCGGGCTGATTTTCGTGAGCGTCAACAATCCTGAGACCAGTGCGCTGGTGTCGACATATAGATCTTTGGTGCCGATGCGGACGCGTCGGCGACTCGTGCGCCGCGTCCCCGCACCCCTGCGCAACATGGTCATGCACCTGCTCGCGAGCTTCGACTCGGTCCGCTCCGCCATGGTGGTGCGGGCGCTCGGCGGGCGGAGCAATCCCGCCCGCCACAGCCCGGACGCCTCGCTGCGCGTCGTGCGGGTCCAGGGCCGGCACGTACGGGCCGTGGTGGTGCGCGGCGCGACTGAATGGGCCGCGCGCGCCAGGAACCTCCACCTGCTCGTCGCCGTGCTGGACGAGGCGGAGATCGACCACTTCGCCGTCCGGGGAACCGCCCGGAACCTTCCGTGCGTCGCGGTGCCGGCCCGTCTCCGCGCCGAGACCGAAGAGGTGCTCCAGCTCGCCTTCGGCCGCAACCCCGGCTACGTCGCGCAGGAGGACGGCGGCCAGGCCCGGTCGGGTTCCTCCGCCACGACCTGGCGGCGGCTGCGCTCGCGCGCCGTGCTCCGGCTGTCCTGGAACGTCTGCGACCCCACCGGCCATCTGGTCTTCGGCCCCGAGTCCGGCTGCGACCTGGAGTTCTGGGAGGAGCGCGAGGGCGAGCTGTGCGCGCCCCGCCCGAACACCGTCGTCACCCAGATCCCGGTGGGGACGGAGTTCCGCACCGCCGAGCAGAAACTGTTCAGCCCGGTGCCCGGCCCGTACCACACCGGGCACACCCGGACCGTCGCCGACTTCACCGCACGGCTGCCGACCGACCACGCCTTCCCGATCGACGTCGTTTACACCTGGGTCGACGACTCCGACGCCGTATGGCGCTCGGAGAAGGACGCCGTGCGGCGGTCACTGACCGCCGACAGCGACCGGCTGCACGAGCAGGCCGACAACGGCGCCCGCTACACCAGCCGCGACGAACTCCGCTACTCCCTGCGGTCCATCCACCAGTACGCGCCCTGGGTGCGCAACATCTTCCTGGTCACCGCCGGGCAGACACCGGGCTGGCTCGACACGGACGTCCCGGGCCTCACCGTGGTCGACCACCGCGAGATCTTCTCCGACCCGGCGGCCCTGCCCACGTACAACTCGCATGCCATAGAAAGCCAGTTGCACCGCATACCCGGCCTCTCCGACCACTTCCTCTATCTCAACGACGACGTGTTCTTCGGGCGGCCGGTGCAGCCGGGCCACTTCTTCCACCCCAACGGCCTGACCAAGTTCTTCCTGTCCAAGGCGCTGATCCCGTCCGGAAACGTGGCCCCCGAGGACCTCCCGGTCAACGCGGCGGGGAAGAACAGCCGCGGTCTGATCGCCCAGCAGTTCGGCACGGTCATCTCGCAGAAGATGAAGCACACCCCGCACGCGCTCCGGCGCAGCGTCCTCACCGAGATCGAGCACATCTACGCGCGGGCCCACTGGGTCACCCAGCACTCCCGCTTCCGCTCGCCCCACGACATCCCCATCGCCTCCTCGCTGCACCACTACTACGCCTACCACCTGGCCCGTGCGACGCTCGCGGACCTCAGGTACGTCTACATCGACATCGGCGACGAGAAGGCGCAGCAGCGGCTCAACCGCCTCGTCGTCCAGCGGAACTTCGACACCTTCTGCATCAACGACACCCTGGTCCCCGAGGACCCCGACGCCCAGGAGCGCATGGTGCGGCGGTTCCTCGACAGCTACTTCCCCGTGGCGAGCCCCTTCGAGCTGCACGGGTCGCAGGGCGCCCCGACGCGCCGCACCCACGAGCTGGGACGGACCGCCGGATGAGGCTTCGACGCGCCCACCTGGGCGCCGCCCGACGCCGACTGGCCCCCCGCGCCGCGGCGCTGCGCTCCCGGCTGATGCTGCGGGTCTTCCTGCCGCTGCGCTCCGGCCGCACGGCCCGCCTGCGGTACGCCGCCGTGCTCGACGGCCACACCGTCAACCTGCACGCCGAACTGCCCGGCTCGGTCCGGCTGCCCGACAGCGCGGACCTCGTGCTGGGCAGCGGACGGCAGCGGTACGAGAGCACCGCCCGGGTCTACGAAGACCCCGACGGCCGGGTGCTGATGGACGCGGTCGTGCTCCTGGGCGCCGAGGTGGGCGGGGCCCCGGTCGACGCCGGACGCAGGCGGCTGCGCCTGCGGCTGACCACCGGCCGGCGGACCCGTCTGCTGCCGCTCCTGCTGGTGGAGCTGCCCGTTCCCTACGAGGGTCCGACGAAGCCGATGACGGCGTCCGGGGTGACCGGCCGGCGCCACCGGATCGGCCGCTCCGTCACCGGGAGCGCGCGCGTGGTCACGGCCGACGCCCGACCTGGCGCGGAAGTCGTCAAGGTGCACATCACCCACGCGGGCGTCGCCGTCGACTTCCGGGTCCTCGGCACCCGGATCGACGAACCCCGGGCGGAGTTCCTCGCCTCGGGCCGCCGGATCCAGCAGTCCGTGACGGCGCGGGAGGACGGCATCACCCGGGTCGAGGTCCCCCTCCAGGGGATGACGCCCCGGCGCACCAGGCCCGAGCACTGGGACGTGGTGGTGTACGGCGCGTCCGGCTCCAGGCTCCGGCTCGGCCGCCGCCTGCACGACGTACGCAACCCCCTGCGGGTCTTCGCCATGCGCGGCACCGTCATCGCTCCCCCCGGCCACCGGCCGCTCCTCGTCCAGCCCCGCTACACCTCCGCGGGCAATCTGCGCATCACGTGCACCCCGATGCCGGAAATCGGCTGAAAGACCAGATGAAGATCACCTTCCTGCTCACCACCGCCGACGCCGTGGGAGGGACCGAACGGGCTGTTTTCAACCAGGCCTCGGAACTCGCCGTCCGGCACGACGTCCGGGTCCTGAGCGTCTTCAAGTCCCAACCGGCGCAGTTCTTCTCGCCGGACGAGCGGGTCCGCGTCGACTACCTCGTCGACCTCACCGGCCCGGTGCAGCGCCCCCTGCGCCCCACCGGCGTCGACGACGCCGTCTGGGCGCAGCTCTCCGCGCAGCCCAGCCAGGTCGTGGACCGCTCATGGGAGTCCGCGTTCAACCGGGTCTCCGACCTGGAGCTCGAACTGGCCCTCCAGGACACCGACACCGACGTGCTGATCACCACCACCCCGGCCCTGATGGCGCTCGCCGTGCACCTGGCGCCGTCCCGGGTGGTCACCGTCCACCAGGAGCACCGTGTCTCCGAGCTGCGCGGGACCAGCGGCGAACCGCTCCTGCGGCACTCCGCCCGGCTCGACGCGCTCGGCGTCCTGAGCGAGCGGACCCGTGAGTGGTTCGCCGAGACGCTCGGCGCGGGCGCGCCCCGGCTGGAGGTCGTGCCCAACGCCCTCCCCAGCGGCTACCGCCCCAAGTCCACCCTGGAGACCCGCACGGTCGTCATCGCCGGACGTCTCGTCGGCGAGAAGCAGATCGACCACGCCGTCACCGCCTGGGCGGCCATCGCCCCGCGCCACCCGTCATGGACCCTGCGGATCTTCGGCGACGGGCCGCTCAGCGGCGCCCTGCGCCGCCAGATCGACTCCCTCGGCCTGCACGACTGCGTCCAGCTCAACGGCAACTCGCCGCACCTGGCCGAGGAGTGGGCCAAGGCCAGCATCGCCCTGCTCACCTCGCGCAACGAGGCCTTCGGCCTGGTGCTCGCCGAGGCCCAGGCCGCCGGCGTCCCCGTCGTCTCCTACGACTCGCCCAACGGGCCCCGCGAGGTCGTCATGGACGGCCACTCCGGTCTGCTCGTGCCCCCCGGCGACATCGACGCGCTCACCGCCTGCCTGCTGCGGCTCATCGAGGACGCCCCGCTGCGCCACCGGATGGGCGCGGCCGCCCTGGGATCCGTCGAGCGCTTCGCCCCGGCCGTGGTGACCGCCCGGTGGGAACACGTCTTCTCGGAACTCGTCGCCGCCCGGGACAGCGGCCGCCGCGACATCGCCAAGGCCGAACGGCAGGCCATGCACGACCTGGTCAGCGGGGCGGACGGCGGCGTGCCCGCCGCCTCCCCGGCCCCGGCCAGCACGGTCCGCGGCGGCGGGGCGCAGGCCCTGGAGGCGCGGCTCCTCAAGAGCGTGCGCGGTCTGGTCCGCGACGGCGGGCAGCTGTGCCGCCCCCTGGAGTGGGAGTCCCCCTGGGACATCGTCCAGGCCAACCTCGCCCTCGCGGCCGACGCCCTGGAGAGCGCCGGCGTCCCCTACTTCGTGGTGCGCGACTCCCTGGTCCGGCACACGGTCGCCGTGCACGCCACCTACCGCGAGGCCGTACTGAAGGCACTGGCGGGCGCCTACGCCGACCAGGCGGTCTACGTGTCGGTGCTCAACGAGAACCAGAACGCGGTCGCCACCGTCCTCGCCGGGATGCTGGAGAACTACCTCGACACGCCCGGTTCCGGCGTGCGCGTCTACCAGAGCGCGGTCTCCCGCTCCCGCACCCTGCGTCTGGGCGCGGTGTACGGCTGCACCATCTCGTTCTGGGACGAGGACCCCGAGGACCCGGCGTTCTTCCTCTCCCCGACCCGTACCTCCGTCGGTACGCGCCTGCCCCAGCAGTCGATGGTCCGCAGCCCGATGCCGCTGGCCGGGCGCACCTACCCCTCGATCACCCCCTTCACCCGGCCGCTCCACGGCGACGTGAACTTCCCCGTGGACGCCGTGTACACCTGGGTCGACGGATCCGACGTGCACTGGCTGGACCGGAAGAACACCGTCCTCGCCGGGCTGGGCCTGCAGACCGAGGACGCGGCCACCAGCGCCGCCCGGTTCCGGGACCGCGACGAACTGCGCTACTCGCTGCGCTCCATCGACATGTACGCGCCCTGGATCCGGAACATCTACCTGGTGACGGACCAGCAGGTGCCGTCCTGGCTGGATACCTCCCACCCCCGGGTACGGGTGGTCGACCACCGCGAGATCTTCGGCCGGCGCGGCGCCCTGCCGACGTACAACTCCCATGCGATCGAGAGCCAGCTGCACCACATCGAGGGGCTGGCCGAGCACTTCCTCTACTTCAACGACGACGTGTTCGTGGGCCGCACGCTCCAACCGGGCATGTTCTTCCACAGCAACGGCCAGGCGAAGCACTTCATGTCGCCCACCGCCGTGCCGATGGCGCCGGCGAGCTACGCCGACGAGTTCAACATCAGCGCCGCCAAGAACAACCGGGCGCTCATCGAGGCGACCTTCGGCCAGGTGCTGGCCCACTCCTTCCTGCACGCGCCGCATCCGCTGCGTCGCAGCGTGCTGGAGGAGATGGAGGGCTACTACCAGGAGGCCATGGCGACCACGGCGGCCAACCAGCTGCGCAGCCACAGCGATCTCTCGGTGGCCTCCTCGTTGCACCACTACTACGGGTTCCACACCCTGCGCAGCGTCCCGGGCAGCATCTCCTGCGGCTTCGTCAACGTCGGCCTGAGCGACCACAAGTCACGCCTGAACCGCATTCTGACCGCCAGGCCGCACGACGTGTTCTGCCTCAACGACTTCCACGACGGGGACGTCCCGGAGGAGGAGCAGGACGCGATCCTCACGGCGTTCCTTCCGAGCTACTTCCCCATCGCCAGCCAGTTCGAGACCGGTTCGGAGCGCAACCAGAGACGCCGCGCCGGCTACCTGCCCGGGTGGCCGCTGTGACCGGCCAGGACCCATCGCGAGGGAGACGCACCATGGACACCACGTCATCCGTCCTCCAGATCGTCGCGCACCCCGACGACGACCTGTACTTCATGAACCCCGCCACCTTCCAGGCGATGAAGGCGGGGGTCCGGACCACCACGGTCTACCTGACCAGCGGGGACGCCCAGGGCGAGAACCCCCGCCCCTGGTCGACGGAGCCCGTGGTCGCGGACCGGGAGGCCTACGGCAAGGCGCGGCAGAACGGTCTGAAGGCCGCGTACGCCGCGATGGTGCTGGGCGACCGCACCGCCCCCTGGACGAGCGGCACCTGGCAGACCGCGGACGGCGGCCTCGCGGAGGTGTACTCCCTGGCGGCCGCACCGTGGGTCACGCTGTTCTTCCTCAACATCCGCCAGCACGGTACGCCGGAGGGGCCCGCGCGCAGCCTGCACGTGCTGTGGCGCGCGGAGGCCGAGAGGGTGCCGACCCTGGTGCCCCGGGGCGGTCTGGTCGGCGAGGTCCACTGGTACACGCGCCCGGGTCTGGTGGCGACGCTGGTGAACCTGATGGAGATCGTCCGGCCCACCGTGATCCGCACCATGGACCCGGACCCCGACCGGCTCGTCCACGACGAGAAGTTCCCCCAGCGCCACGACCACGGAGACCTCAGCGACCACTGCGACCACACCGCCACCGCCCTCTTCAGCTGGACCGCGATCAGCCAGTACCGCGGCCCCGCCGAGGGCCGGCACTTCGCCGTCGAGGCCTTCCGCGGCTACTACAACGAGCGGTGGCCGCACAATCTCAGCCCCCAGGCGGTCTCGCTGAAGGAGTTCTTCCTCAACATCTACGGAGCCGCCGACGGGTACGACTGCGGCGACCCGGCCGGCAGCGGCGACTACGCGGTCGGTCTCAACTCACGGGGCCCCGGCTGGGTCCAGAGCACCACCCCGCGCTACCCCGCCACGGGCGACCGGTTGCTGAAGGACGCGCGGGGACGGCTGACGGCCTTCGCCGTGATCGACCAGCAGGCGGCGGTCTGGGTGCAGGCGCAGCCCGGCGGCGGCCAGTGGCGCGGCCCCTTCCTGCTGGGCGGCGCTCCGCTCGCGCCCGGACTCGCCGTGTCGCTGACCCCGGACGGCCGCTGGCAGGTGTTCGCCGAACGGCTCTCCCACCTCGCCCACGACGACGGGCACGGACGGGAGATCGTCGTGCTCGAACAGTCCGCCCCCGACGGGCCGTTCGGCGAATGGGGGACCCTGGGCAACCCCTCGGCGGGGGACCCCCGCCGCGACCGCCACCTGGGCGCGCCGGTCGTGACCCGGGACGGCAAGGGCCGCCTGCACCTGTTCTTGCGCAACGCCGGCCTCGGCGTCCACTCGCGGGTCCAGGAGGCGGACGGCAGCTGGGGCGAGTGGCTGGACCTGCGCGGGTTCGACGTCCAGGAAGGGCTGTCCGCGCTCACCGCCCGCGACGGATCCGTCGAGCTGTTCGCCTCCAGCCGCGAAGGGGTCTTCCACTGGAGCCAGGACACCATCGACTCGCTCCCCTCGCGCGCCCCCCGGTTCAAGCTGAGCGTTCCCTCCGGTCCACCGGCCGCCCTCGTGCAGCCGGGCGGCCGGGTGCTGGTCGTCTTCCGGAAGCCTGGCGACGGCCGTCTGATGCTGGCGGAGGAGGACACCCCCGGCGGCCGCTGGGCGAAGCCCGCGGAGCCGATCGGGGGCCGGGGCGGCTTCGGTCCGGTGGCGGCCGCCGCGAGCACCTCGCCGGAGACCGGCACGCTCCTGGTGACCCGCAGCGACCCGGGCGGGCTGGCCTACCGCTTCCACCCGGACGACTCGCCGTGGCAGGAGCTGTCGACGGCCGAGCTGGGCGGCACGGTCGTGGGGGCCCCGGCGGCCGCCTTCGACTCGGCGGGCCGGGCCGTGGTGACCGCCCTCGGCAACGACGGGCGCCTCCATGTGACGACGCAGCACGCCGCAGGAAGGGGCGGCTTCGGCCCCTGGACGGCGATCGGCTGAGCGGCCCCGCACCGGCTCGTCAGGAGCCCGTACGGATGTCGGCGTACACCGGGGCGTGATCGGAGTACCCGTCCGGTCCCGGCCCGCCGGGCTCGTTGGGCGTGGTGTCCATCAGGTCCTCGCCGACGCGGCAGTCGACGAGCGGATCCCGTACGCCCTGCGGGCTGTCGAAGAAGATGTGGTCGAGCGCGTGGAACCGGTGGGCCCGCTCCTGCGGGTCCCACGCGTGATAGGTCGCCGCGCCCCGGCCGCTCCCGCCCGCCGCCGGACAGACCGCGTACGACGAGACGAGCGGGGCCAACTGCGCTGCGCCGGCGTTCCGGTTGAAGTCGCCGGTGAGGACGGCCGGCCGGCCCTGCGCGCGCACGAACGCGCGCACCGCCGCGATCTGCTCCCGGACGCGCGGCTCCTCGCCGGGCAGGATGTGCGTGGTGCAGGGGGTGTACGTCCAGCCCTCGACCCGTACGCACAGCACCGGCAGGGTCTGCTCGCTGACCCCCTGCGGGTCGGGCGGCAGGGCGTTCTCCGACCGCGCCCGGACGATCTCGCCGCGTACGGCCACCGCCACGCCCAGGTCGCCCGACAGACCGTCACGGCACCGCGTCTCGCCGTCCGGCCGGGCGCCCTCGGCATGCCGGACCGACCACCCCGGCCCCAACGCCGCCCGCAGCAGGGCCACATGACTGCCCGGCGCGCCGCCGCAGACCTCCTGGAGGGTGATCACGTCGGCGTCGCGCTCCCGGGCCAGGGCGGCGATCTTCGCGGCCTTCTTCTCCGGACGGTCCCGCAGCGGGCAGTAGCCGGACTGGCCCCGCTCCCCGCCCGCCTCGCCGCAGATGTTCCAGGTGATGATCCGCAGGGTCTTCGGCGGGCCGGCCGACGGGGTGTCCGCGCCTCCCGAGGACCACACCCACACCCCCGCCGCGACCATCACGGCCAGGAGCGCCGCGCCGGCGAGGGCGACGCCGCGTACGGTGGCGCGCATGGGACTCCTCGGGGCGGCCGGGACGGGGCTCTCATGGTGTCACAGCAGGTCAGAAGCGTTGCACCGGCCACCGGATCACCGCACCGGCCGGAAAAAGGCGAGGGGCCGTACGGCGAACAGCTCGCCGTACGGCCCCTCGTACTCCTCGTCCGCGCCTACGCGGGCACGCTCGCCACGCCCTGCGCCAGGAACGGCTTCCCGTTCACCCGCTGGGAGACGCCCTCACGGTCCAGGTACGGCGTGATGCCGCCCAGGTGGAAGGGCCAGCCGGCGCCGGTGATCAGGCACAGGTCGATGTCCTGGGCCTCGGCGACGACGCCCTCGTCCAGCATCAGGCCGATCTCCTGCGCGACCGCGTCGAGCACGCGGTCGCGGGTCTGCTCCTCGGTGAGGACGGTGTCGCCCTGCTTGAGGAGGGCGGCGACCTCGGGGTCGAGGACCGGCGCGCCGGAATCGTAGACGTAGAAGCCGCGCTTGCCGGCCTTCACGACCGCCGCGAGGTTCTGCGAGACGGTGAAGCGCTCCGGGAAGGCGCGGTTCAGGGTCTCGGACACGTGCAGGCCGATGGCCGGGCCGACCAGCTCCAGGAGCACCAGCGGGGACATCGGCAGGCCGAGCGGCTCGATGGCCTTCTCCGCGACCTCGACCGGGGTGCCCTCGTCGATGACGTTCTGGATCTCGCCCATGAAGCGGGTGAGGATGCGGTTGACGACGAACGCCGGGGCGTCCTTCACCAGGACCGCGGTCTTCTTCAGCTTGCGGGCCACACCGAACGCCGTCGCCAGCGAGGCGTCGTCGGTCTGCTCGCCGCGGACGATCTCCAGGAGCGGGAGGATCGCGACCGGGTTGAAGAAGTGGAAGCCGACGACCCGCTCGGGGTTCTTCAGCTTCGACGCCATCTCGGTCACCGAGAGCGAGGAGGTGTTGGTGGCGAGGATCGCGTGCGCCGGGGCGACCGCCTCGACCTCCGCGAACACCTGCTGCTTGACACCGATCTCCTCGAAGACGGCCTCGATGATGAAGTCCGCGTCCGCGAAGCCCTCGGCCTTGTCGAGGACACCGGAGACCAGGCCCTTGAGCCGGTTGGCCTTGTCCTGGTTGATGCGGCCCTTGCCGAGGAGCTTCTCGATCTCGGCGTGGACGTAGCCCACACCCTTGTCGACGCGCTCCTGGTCGATGTCCGTGAGGACGACCGGGACCTCCAGGCGGCGCAGGAAGAGCAGCGCCAGCTGCGAGGCCATCAGGCCCGCGCCGACGACGCCGACCTTGGTGACCGGCCGGGCCAGGTTCTTGTCCGGGGCGCCGACCGGGCGCTTGGCGCGCTTCTGGACCAGGTTGAAGGCGTAGATGCCGCTGCGCAGCTCGCCGCCCATGATCAGGTCCGCGAGGGCCTGGTCCTCGGCGTCGAAGCCGGCGGACAGGTCGCCGTCCTTCGCCGCCGCGATGATGTCCAGCGCGCGGTACGCGGCCGGGGCCGCACCGTGCACCTTGGAGTCCGCGATGGCCCGGCCACGGGCGACGGCCGCGTCCCAGGCGTCGCCGCGGTCGATCGCGGGGCGCTCGACGGCCAGCTCGCCCTTGAGGACGGCAGCGGTCCAGATCAGCGACTGCTCCAGGAAGTCCGCGCCCTCGAAGATCGCGTCGGCGATGCCGAGCTCGAAGACCTGCTTGCCCTTGAGCTGACGGTTCTGGTTGAGCGAGTTCTCGATGATCACCGAGACCGCGCGGTCCGCGCCGATCAGGTTCGGGAGCAGCGCGCAGCCGCCCCAGCCGGGGACCAGACCGAGGAAGACCTCGGGCAGCGAGAACGCCGGGATCGCGGTGGAGACGGTGCGGTAGGCGCAGTGCAGACCGACCTCGACACCGCCGCCCATCGCCGCGCCGTTGTAGTACGCGAACGTCGGGACCGCGAGGCCGGAGAGGCGGCGGAAGACGTCGTGGCCGCCCTTGCCGATCGCCAGCGCGTCCTCGTGGCGGCCGAGCAGCTCGACGCCCTTGAGGTCGGCGCCGACGGCGAAGATGAACGGCTTGCCGGTGATGCCGACGCCGGTGATGGTGCCCTCCGACGCCTCCTTCTCGACCTGGTCGATCGCGGCGTCCAGGTTCGCCAGCGACTGCGGTCCGAAGGTGGTCGGCTTGGTGTGGTCCAGGCCGTTGTCCAGCGTGATGAGCGCGAACCGCCCGGCACCGGACGGCAGGTCCAGGTGGCGTACGTGCGCCTGCGTGACGACCTCGCCGGGGAACAGCTCGGCCGCACCCTTCAGAAGCTCAGTGGTGGAGCTCACTTGTTGCCTCCGTCGAAATTCGGGTTCTCCCAGATGACCGTGGCGCCCATGCCGAAGCCGACGCACATCGTCGTCAGGCCGTAGCGGACCTCGGGCTGCTCCTCGAACTGCCGGGCCAGCTGCGTCATGAGGCGGACACCGGAGGAGGCCAGCGGGTGGCCGTACGCGATGGCGCCGCCGTACTGGTTGACACGGGCGTCGTCGTCGGCGATGCCGTAGTGCTCCAGGAAGGCGAGCACCTGCACGGCGAACGCCTCGTTGATCTCGAAGAGACCGATGTCGGAGATGGAGAGGCCGGCCTTGGACAGGGCCTTCTCCGTCGCCGGGATCGGGCCGTAGCCCATGACCTCCGGCTCGACGCCCGCGAAGGCGTACGAGACGAGGCGCATCTTGACCGGGAGGCCCAGCTCGCGGGCGACGTCCTCGGCGGCGAGCAGGGAGGCGGTGGCGCCGTCGTTGAGCCCCGCGGCGTTACCGGCCGTCACCCGGCCGTGGGCGCGGAAGGGGGTCTTCAGACCCGCCAGGGACTCCATCGTGGTGCCCGGGCGCATCGGCTCGTCGGCGGTGACCAGGCCCCAGCCCGTCTCACCGGCTTCGGCGTTGGTGCGGCGCACCGAGACCGGTACCAGGTCCTGCTGGATCTTGCCGTTGGCGTACGCCTTGGCGGCCTTCTCCTGCGAACGCACCGCGTACTCGTCGGCGCGCTGCTTGGTGATCGAGGGGTAGCGGTCGTGCAGGTTCTCCGCCGTCATGCCCATGAACAGGGCGGACTCGTCGACCAGCTTCTCCGACACGAACCGCGGGTTCGGGTCGACGCCCTCGCCCATCGGGTGGCGGCCCATGTGCTCGACGCCACCGGCCACGACGACGTCGTACGCGCCGAAGGCGATGGAACCGGCCGTCGCGGTGACGGCGGTCAGGGCGCCCGCGCACATGCGGTCGATCGAGTAGCCGGGGACGGACTGCGGCAGACCGGCCAGGATTCCGGCGGTACGGCCCAGCGTGAGGCCCTGGTCGCCGATCTGCGTGGTCGCGGCGATGGCGACCTCGTCGATCTTGGCGGGGTCCAGGTCCGGGTTGCGGCGCAGCAGCTCCCGGATGGCCTTCACGACGAGATCGTCGGCGCGGGTCTCGTGGTAGATGCCCTTCGGGCCCGCTTTGCCGAACGGGGTGCGGACGCCGTCGACGAAGACGACGTCCCGGATGGTACGAGGCACGATGGCTCTCCTCCAGGGTGCGGGATGGCACTGCTGCGGGGCACGCCCGTGGGGCGCACCGCCTGCCCTCATGCTACTTGCGGGTAACCAGACTGCCCACCCCTCATGGCCGGAGCGTCGAAGGTCACATTGCCCGGGTGCCCGCAGGAGCGCCCATGAGGCGGGGGAGTGGGCTCCGAACCTGGCGTGAATTCGACCATCGGTTCTCCATGTGAACAGGGCTCGGAGAGCGGAAAACCCCCGGCCGGTGACCGGGGGTGTCTTCCGCGCGGGGGCCGGCGGGTGGGTCAGGCGGTGGTGGCGAGCGCCCGGACCAGGAGGGGGCCGACCTGCTCGATCTGCCAGTGCCGGGCCCCGTAACCGGCGAGCGTGTCCTCGACGGCGCTCGGCGTCACGTTCTTCGGGGGCTCCCAGCAGACCCGGCGCACGGTGTCCGGGGTGATCAGGTTCTCCTGGGGCATGTGGAGCCGCTCGGCCAGCTCGGAGACGGCCGAGCGGGCGGCCGAGAGGCGGGCCGCGGCCGCCGGGTCCTTGTCGGCCCAGGAGCGCGGGGGCGGCGGCCCGGCCGGCTGCTGACCGGGCTGCGGCAGCTCCGACTCCGGCAGCGCCTTGGCCCGCTCCACGGCCGCCTGCCACTGCTCCAGCTGACGGCGGCCCATGCGGTGGCCGAATCCGGGCAGTGCGGTGAGCGCTTGTACGTTGGCGGGCAGCGCCAGCGCGGCCTCCACGATCGCGGCGTCGCCCAGCACCTTGCCGGGGGAGATGTCGCGGCGCTGCGCCACCTGGTCCCGGGTGTTCCACAGCTCGCGGACGACCGCCATCTGACGGCGGCGGCGGACCTTGTGCATGCCCGAGGTGCGGCGCCAGGGGTCCTTGCGGGGCGGGGCGGGCGGCGCCGACGCGATGGCGTCGAACTCCTCCCGGGCCCACTCCAGCTTGCCCTGCTGCTCCAGCTCCTCCTCCAGCGCGTCGCGCAGGTCGATCAGGAGCTCCACGTCGAGCGCGGCGTAGCGCAGCCAGGGCTCGGGCAGCGGGCGGGTGGACCAGTCCACGGCGGAGTGCCCCTTCTCCAGGGCGTAACCGAGGACGCTCTCGACCATGGCGCCGAGGCCGACGCGCGGGAAGCCCGCGAGGCGTCCGGCCAGCTCGGTGTCGAAGAGCGAGGTGGGAGCCATGCCTATGTCCCGCAGGCAGGGGAGGTCCTGGGTGGCGGCGTGCAGGATCCACTCGGAGCCGGTCAGGGCGGTGGACAGGCCGGAGAGGTCGGGGCAGCCGACCGGGTCGATCAGTGCGCTGCCCGCGCCTTCGCGGCGCAGCTGCACGAGGTAGGCGCGCTGGCCGTAGCGGTAGCCGGAGGCGCGCTCGGCGTCGACGGCCACCGGGCCGGTGCCCGCGGCGAAGGCCGCGACCACCCGGGCGAGGGCGTCGTCGGATGCCACCACCGGGGGAATGCCCTCGCGAGGTTCGAGCAAGGGGATCGGCGCCGGGGCGACGTCGTCCGGGGGAGCGCCCCCGGTGGTTCGCAGTGAACTGTCTGCTGCGGTCTCTTGGGCGTCGGTCACGCGTCAAGGGTATCTGTGTATACGCGCCACCCGTCGACGGAACGTTCCGTCGACGGGTGGCCATGCGCGTATTCCAGCCGGAGGCGCATCGGTGCACGTCCCGGTGGGGGTGTGGGGTCAGTGGATGATGCCCGTCCGCAGGGCGACGGCGACCATTCCTGCGCGGTCTCCGGTGCCGAGCTTGCGGGCGATGCGGGCGAGGTGGGACTTGACGGTCAGGGCGGAGAGGCCCATCGAGACGCCGATGGCCTTGTTCGACTGGCCTTCGGCGACCAGGCGGAGCACCTCCACCTCACGTCCTGACAGTTCGCGGTAGCCGCCCGGGTGGCTCGGGGAACCGGGAGGCCGGCGGTGCATACGTGCGGCATTGGCGCCGATGGGAGCGACGCCGGGGCGGGTGGGGTGGCCGATGTTGGTTCGGGTGCCGGTGACGACGTAGCCCTTCACGCCGCCCGCGAGGGCGTTGCGAACGGCGCCGATGTCGTCGGCGGCGGAGAGGGCGAGACCGTTCGGCCAGCCTGCGGCGCGGGTCTCGGACAGCAGGGTCAGCCCGGAACCGTCGGGCAGGTGGACGTCGGCAATGCAGATGTCGCGCGGGTTGCCGACGCGGGGACGTGCCTCCGCGATGGACGACGCCTCGATGACGTCACGTACTCCGAGGGCCCACAGATGGCGGGTGACGGTGGAACGGACGCGCGGGTCGGCCACGACGACCATGGCCGTCGGCTTGTTCGGGCGGTAGGCGACCAGGCTTGCGGGCTGCTCAAGGAGAACGGACACCAGGCCTCCTGGGGGGAGTGGCGGGACGGGGGCCGGCTCGGGGGATGAAGCCGGGGCGAACCGTGCTTGAAGGGTCATTGACCTCTTCGGCAGCAGACCCGTCCTCCTTTAGAGGAAGATCACGATTTGGTGAGTAACAATTCGGGCAAATAGGACGCGCGATCGATTGTACGAAAAGAGAGCCGGTGTGTGTGCGAAATGGGTGACGGGGTGTTACGAAACCTGTGGACCGCGCCTCTGCGGCAGCGTCACCACCGCCGCGTCCGTCGGATCCGACGGCGGCAGCCCCGCGATCTGGCAGAGCAGATCACCCCAGGCCATCAGGTGCGCCGCCGCGTCCGGCACCCCGCCCCGGCCTTCGCGCGGCGTCCACGAGGCCCGGATCTCGATCTGCGTCGCCGGACGGCGCGCGGAGAGCGCACCGAAGTAGTGCGATCCGGCGCGTGTCACCGTCCCTCCGGCTTCCCCGTACGACAATCCGCGCGCGTCCAGCGCCCCGGTCAGCCAGGACCAGCACACCTCCGGCAGCAGCGGATCGGCGGCCATCTCCGGCTCCAGCTCCGCCCGCACCAGCGTCACCAGACGGAACGCGCCCTGCCAGGCGTCGTGCCCCGCCGGGTCGTGCAGCAGGACGAGCCTGCCGTCCGCGAGATCGTCCTCGCCGTCGACCACCGCCGCCTCCAGCGCGTACGCGTGGGGCGCCAGGCGCTGCGGGGGCCGCGTGGTCTCCACCTCCAGCTCCGGGCGGAGCCGTGCGGAGCGCAACGCGTCGACCGCCGACCGGAACGCGGCCGGGACGGGAGGGTCCTCCGCCGCGTCCTTGTCCTTGCTGTCAGCACTGTCGGAATGATCGGAAAATTGTCCCTGAGCCGGAGCCATGCCGGGAAGAGTAGGCGGAACGCGGGCCCCGCGCAGGGAGAGACACCCCTGCGGCGCCGGGCTCCTTCGCCGTGCGTGCGAAGATTTGGTGCGTGAGTGCCAACGACAGCCCCTCGGGCCAGCAGACCACGACCGCCGCCAGCAACGACGCCACCCACGACTCGGCGTTCCTCAAGGCCTGCCGGCGCGAACCCGTGCCGCACACGCCGGTCTGGTTCATGCGGCAGGCGGGGCGCTCGCTGCCCGAGTACCTGAAGGTCCGCGAGGGCATCGCGATGCTCGACTCCTGCATGATGCCGGAGCTGGTCACCGAGATCACGCTGCAGCCCGTACGCCGCCACAAGGTCGACGCCGCGATCTACTTCAGCGACATCGTCGTCCCCCTCAAGGCCATCGGCATCGACCTCGACATCAAGCCCGGCGTCGGCCCCGTCATCGCCGAGCCCATCCGCACCCGCGCCGACCTGGCCCGGCTGCGCGACCTGACCCCCGAGGACGTCCCGTACGTCACCGAGGCCATCGGGATGCTCACCGCCGAGCTGGGCGCCACCCCGCTCATCGGCTTCGCCGGGGCCCCCTTCACCCTCGCCAGCTACCTCGTCGAGGGCGGCCCCTCGCGCAACCACGAGCGCACCAAGGCCATGATGTACGGCGACCCGCAGCTCTGGGCCGACCTCGTGGACCGGCTCGCGGAGATCACCGGCGCCTTCCTCAAGGTCCAGATCGAGGCCGGCGCCTCCGCCGTCCAGCTCTTCGACTCCTGGGTCGGCGCGCTGGCCCCCGCCGACTACCGCCGCGCCGTGCTCCCCGCCTCGGCCAAGGTCTTCGACGCCGTCGCCCCGTACGGCGTCCCCCGCATCCACTTCGGCGTCGGCACCGGCGAGCTGCTCGGGCTGATGGGCGAGGCCGGGGCGGACGTCGTCGGCGTCGACTGGCGGGTCCCGATGGACGAGGCCGCGCGCCGCGTCGGCCCCGGCAAGGCGCTCCAGGGCAACCTCGACCCGGCGGTGCTGTTCGCGCCGACCCCCGCCGTCGAGGCGAAGACCCGCGAGGTGCTGGACGCCGCCGCGGGCCTGGAGGGCCACATCTTCAACCTCGGCCACGGCGTCATGCCGTCCATGGACCCGGACGCGCTCACCCGGCTCGTGGAGTACGTGCACGAGCAGACCGCGCGCTGACGCCACCTGTCCCGGGGGCTTCCGAGCCCCCGGGACCACCCGTCAGCTTCCCGCGCCCCGCACCGCCGCCACCGTCTTGCGGGCCGCCACCAGGACCGGGTCCCACACCGGGGAGAACGGCGGCGCGTAGCCCAGGTCGAGCGCCGTCATCTGCTCCACCGTCATCCCGGCCGTCAGCGCCACCGCCGCCACGTCCACGCGCTTGGCCGCCCCCTCACGGCCGACGATCTGCACCCCGAGCAGCCGTCCCGTACGGTGCTCCGCGATCATCTTCACCGTCATCGGCTTCGCCCCCGGGTAGTACCCCGCCCGCTGTGTCGACTCGATGGTCGCCGTGACGTACCGCAGCCCGACCGCGCGGGCGTCCTTCTCCCGCAGGCCGGTCCGGGCGATCTCCAGGTCGCAGACCTTGCTCACCGCCGTACCGACGACACCCGGGAACGTCCCGTAGCCGCCGCCGACGTTCGAGCCGATGACCTGGCCGTGCTTGTTGGCGTGGGTGCCCAGCGCGATGTGACGCGTCCGGCCCGCCACCAGGTCCAGGACCTCCACGCAGTCGCCGCCCGCCCAGATGTTGTCGTGGCCCACGGCCCGCATCGCCAGGTCGGTCAGGAGCCCGCCGTGCGGCCCCACCGTGAGACCCGCCTCCCGGGCCAGCTCCGCCTCCGGCTCGACGCCGATGCCGAGGACCACCACATCCGCCGGGTAGGTCCGCTCGTCGGTCGCCACCTCGCTGACCCGGCCGTCCGGGCCCGTGAGGATCTTGGTGACGGATGCGCCGTTGACGGTGGTGATGCCGAGCCCGTCCATCGCGTCGTGGACCAGCCTGCCCATGTCCGGGTCGAGCGTCGCCATCGGCTGCTCGCCCCGGTTGAGGACCGTCACCTCGAAACCGCGCTTCAGCATCGCCTCGGCCATCTCGACGCCGATGTACCCGGCCCCGACCACGACCGCCCGCCGCCTCCTCCCGGCGTCCACGGCGTCCAGCGAGTCCAGCAGCGCCTGCCCGTCGCCCAGGGTCTGCACCCCGTGCACGCCCGGCGCGTCGATGCCCGGCAGCTCCGGGCGGACCGGACGGGCCCCGGTGGCGATCACCAGCTTGTCGAAGCCCGTCCAGTACGTGTCCCCGCTCTCCCGGTCCAGCGCCCGCACCCGCCTCCCGGCCACATCGATCTCCGTGACCTCGGTGCGCATCCGCAGATCGATGGCCCGCTCCCGGTGCTCCTCGGGGGTACGGGCGATCAGGTCGTCCCGGTGCCCGACGTCCCCGCTCACCCAGTACGGGATGCCGCACGCGGAGTACGAGGTGAAGCGGGAGCGCTCGAAGGCGATGATCTCCAGCTCGTCCGGCCCCTTCAGCCTGCGGGCCTGCGACGCGGCGGACATGCCCGCCGCGTCGCCGCCGATGACCACGAGTCGCTCCGCTGCCATTCCGGGTCCCTTTCGCCGTGTCAGGGAGCCCAGGCTACGGCGCCGGGGCCTCAGGGGGCCGGTGTGCTCTCCGGCTCCGGCCGGGGTGCCGCCACGGCCGTACGGGCCGCCCGCCGGGCACGCAGCACCCGCCACACCACCAGCACCAGCGCGGCCGTGGCCAGGAACGGGGCCGCCGCGCCGATCGCCACCGCGATCCACCGGAACATCGTCACGAACGCGTCCCAGCCGCCGCCCAGCGCGTCCAGGAACCCCGGGTCGTCGTCCTTCCCGTCCTTGCGCGGGGCGTCCGGCTCGGTCAGGTCCAGGGTGATCGTCGCCAGCGAGGTGCGGTCCTTCAGGCTCGCCTGCTGGGCCAGCAGCGACTCCAGATCGGCCTGACGGCTGCTCAGCTCGCCCTCCAGCGTGACGACATCGGTGAGCTTCTCCGCCTTGTCCATCAGCTCCCGCACCCGCGTCACACTCGCCCGCTGGGTGGCGATCCGGCTCTCCACGTCCACGACCTGGTCGGTGACGTCCTTCGCGTTCGAGGAGCGGGACAGCAGCTTCCCGGAGCCGGTGAGCTCGCGCAGCACCTCCTGGTAGCTGTCCTGCGGCACCCGCAGCACGAGGTGCGAGGTCTCGTGCTCGTCATCGATCCGCTCGGTGGTCTCGGTCGCCACCAGGCCCCCGCTCGCCTCCACCGCGCTCCGGGCGGCGGCCGCCGCCTTCGGTGCGCTCCTCACCTCGACGGAGAGCTCGGTGGTCCGGATGACGTGGGTGCCCGCGGCCCCCGGCGTCGGCGCCTTGTCCTGCCGCTCGCCGCTCTTCGCCGCCCCCGGGGCGGCGGAGGCCGCCGAGTCGCCCGGGGCGTACTGCTCGTCCGCGATCCCCTTCTCCGCGCTCGCCTTGAGGTCGTTCGACCCCTTGGCCGCGTCGGACGCGTCGCCGGCCCCGCAGCCGCCGACGAGCAGCACCGCGCCGAGAGCACCCGCCGTCAGGGCGGCACGGAGACGGGAGCGGCGGTGGTGGAAGCGGGCGTCGATATCGCTGTTCATAACAGGTCCCCCCAGGACGCTTGCCGATACTGCCGGTTCGACGCGGACCCTCCCGAACCGGTTTCCGGCCAGGGGTTTCGAAGTGGTCACGGTCAGGACCCGGAAGCGGTTTGAGAGAGTGGACCCATGCAGCGTTCACATCAGGATGCGGACCCTTCCGTGCGCCATGCCGTCGTCATCGGCGGCGGTATCGCCGGACTGGCCGCCGCCCACCGCCTGGTCGCCACCGGCCTGCGGGTCACGCTCCTGGAGGCGACCGCCCGGCTCGGCGGCAAGCTCATGACCGGCGAGATCGCGGGCGTCCAGGTCGACCTCGGCGCGGAGTCGATGCTCGCCCGCCGCCCCGAGGCGGTCGACCTGGCCGGTGCGGTCGGCCTCGCCGGCCGCCTCCAGCCGCCCGCCACCGCCACCGCCTCCCTCTGGACGCGCGACGCGCTGCGTCCGATGCCCAAGGGCCATGTCATGGGCGTCCCCGGCGACCCGGCGGCCCTCGGCGGGGTGCTGTCCCCCGAAGGCCTGGCCCGGATCGCCGAGGAGCGCGAGCTCACCCCGACCCCCGTCGGGGACGACGTCGCCGTCGGCGCGTACGTCGCCGACCGGCTCGGCCGCGAGGTCGTCGACCGCCTGGTGGAACCCCTCCTCGGCGGGGTCTACGCGGGCGACGCCTACCGGATCTCGATGCGGGCCGCCGTACCGCAGCTCTTCGAAGCGGTGAAGGAGGGCGGGCCGCTGCTGGACGCCGTCCGCCGGATCCAGGAGCGCGCGGCGGCCCGGCAGCAGACCGGACCCGTCTTCCAGGGCATCGAGGGGGGCATCGGCACCCTGCCGGACGCCGTGGCCGACGCCGTACGGGCCGGCGGCGGCGCGATCCTCACCGAGACGCCCGTCCTCGGTCTGACCCGTACCGACGCGGGCTGGGCGGTCCGCACCGACACCGGGGTGATCACCGCCGACGCCGTCGTCCTGGCCACCCCCGCCTGGTCCGCCTCCGCCCTGCTCGCCGCCGAGTCCCCGGCCGCCTCCGCCGAGCTGGCCGGCGTCGAGTACGCCTCCATGGCCCTGGTCACCCTGGCCTTCCGCCGCTCCGACATCGAGGCGTCCGAAGCCCTGCGCGGCCGCTCCGGCTTCCTCGTACCGCCGGTCGACGGCCGCACCATCAAGGCGTCCACCTTCTCCAGCAACAAGTGGCAGTGGGTCGCCGACGCCGCCCCCGACCTCTTCGTGCTCCGCACCTCGGTGGGCCGGTACGGCGAGGAGGACCACCTGCACCGCGAGGACGGCGAACTCGTCGCCGTATCCCTGCGCGACCTCCGAGCCGCCACGGGACTGGCCGCACGCCCCGTCGACAGCGAGGTCACCCGCTGGATCGGCGGACTGCCGCAGTACCCGGTCGGCCACCACACCCGGGTCGCCCGCATCCGCGACGAGGTCGCGAAACTGCCCGCCCTGCGGGTCTGCGGCGCGGTCTACGACGGGGTCGGCATCCCCGCCTGCATCGCGAGCGCGCAGCGCGCGGCCGACGAGATCATGAAGGAGATCATCGCCACGCCCACCCTGGTTCAGGGCACCGGGAGCGAGGCGGGACAATAGCCGTATGAGTGCTCCTGAGACTGCGACATCCAGCAAGAGTCCGAACGCCGGAAAGAAGGCCAAGGACCTCAACGAGGTCATCCGCTACACCCTCTGGTCGGTCTTCAAACTGCGCGACGTACTGCCGCTGGACCGGGCGGGATACGCGGACGAGGTCCAGGAGCTGTTCGACCAGCTCGCGGCCAAGGACATCACCGTGCGCGGCACCTACGACGTCTCCGGTCTGCGCGCCGACGCGGACCTGATGATCTGGTGGCACGCCGAGACCTCGGACGAGCTGCAGGAGGCGTACAACCTCTTCCGCCGCACGAAGCTCGGGCGCGCTCTGGAACCGGTCTGGTCGAACATGGCCCTGCACCGGCCCGCCGAGTTCAACAAGTCGCACGTCCCGGCGTTCCTCGCCGACGAGACGCCCCGCGACTACATCAGCGTCTACCCCTTCGTACGCTCCTACGACTGGTACCTGCTGCCCGACGAGGACCGCCGCCGCATGCTCGCGGACCACGGCAAGATGGCCCGGGGCTACCCCGACGTCCGCGCCAACACCGTCGCCTCCTTCTCGCTGGGCGACTACGAGTGGGTCCTCGCCTTCGAGGCGGACGAGCTGTACCGCATCGTCGACCTGATGCGTCACCTGCGCGCCTCCGAGGCACGGCTCCACGTGCGCGAGGAGGTCCCGTTCTACACGGGCCGCAGGAAGAGCGTCGCAGACCTGGTGGCCGGGCTCGCATAACCAGCGAGTTCCCGCACCACCCCAACCCGGAAGATCAGAAGACGGGCACCAGGCACCGACCGTGCCGCCCGCCGTTCCAGCGACACCGGGTTCGGCTTCGGGCCCCGTGGACACGCACCGAGTGTGCGTCCACGGGGCCCGTTCGGCTTCCTCGGTCCAGCTCGGTCCGGCTCAGTCCAGCGAGACAGGGTTCGGCTCCGCGTGCGGAGCGCACTCCGCGTCCCCCGCCGGGGTCTCACCCGTCAGCAGGTACCGGCGCAGATGGCCGTCGACACAGGAGTTCCCGGCGCCGCCGATACCGTGCGTCCCCGCGTCCCGCTCGGTCACGAGCACCGCGCCCCGCAGCCGCCGCTGAAGCTCCAGCGCCCCCTTGTACGGGGTCGCCGCGTCACGCTCCGCCGCCAGGATGAGCACCGGGGGCAGCTCACCCCACTCGGTGGAGACCTCCAGGGGCTGCTGCCGGGGCGCGGGCCAGAAGGCGCACGGCAGGTTGGTGAACGCGTTGTCCCAGGTCTGGAACGGGGCGATGACCGCTAGGTCGGAGTGGTCGCGGTCCCACACCTCCCACTCCTCGGGCCAGGGCGCGTCGTTGCACTCGACGGCGGTGTAGACGGCCCGCGCGTTCTCGTCGTCCTTCGCCGTGATCGCGCGCGGCGACATCTGGGTGATCAGCGGCTCCGCGTTGCCCCGGACGTACTCGGAGAGGGCGGTCGCCCGCATCGCCCAGTAGTCGTCGTAGTACGCCGCCTCCCGGAACGCCGCGTGGAACTGCCCCGGCCCCACCTTCCCGCCCGCCGGCCCGGTGGCCAGCGCGGCGCGGACGTCGTCGTAGTGGCCCTGCACCGCCTCGGGCGTGGCGCCGAGACCGTAGACGTCGTGGTGCTTGGCGACCCAGCGCCGGAAGTCCTCCCAGCGGGACTCGAAGGCCAGCGACTGGTCGAGGTTGGAGCGGTACCAGATCTTCTCCGGGTCCGGGTCGACCGCCGAATCGAAGACCATCCGCCGTACGCGGGAGGGGAAGAGGGTCGCGTACAGGGAACCGAAGTACGTGCCGTACGAGGCCCCCATGAAGGTCAGCCGCTCATCACCGAGCGCGGCCCGCAGCACCTCCAGGTCGCGGGCGTTGTTGAGCGAGGTGTAGTGGCGCAGCGCCTCGCCCGCGTTCCGCTCGCACCCCCGCACGTACGCCCGCGCCTCGGCGACGCGCTGCTCCTTGTACGCGGCCGTGGGGTGCGCGGGGGAGTCGGTGGGGCTCTTCGCGAACGCGGCGGGGTCCTGGCAGGAGAGCGGGGCCGAGGCGCCGACCCCGCGCGGGGCGTAGCCGACCATGTCGTACGCCGCCGCGACCTCCTTCCACTCCGACATCTCGCCCATCAGCGGGAAGGTGATGCTGGAGGCGCCGGGGCCGCCCGGGTTGTAGACGAACGAGCCCTGCCGGCCGGCCGCCGGGCCGGTGGCGAGGGTACGGCTGACGGCCAGTTCGACGGCCGGGCCGTCCGGGCGGGCGTAGTCCAGGGGGACGCTGACGGTGCCGCACTTCAGGGTGTCCGGCAGCATCTCCTCCTCCGGGCACGCCCCGAAGGAGATCCCGGCCGCCGCGGCGCGGGCGGCGGCCACCGCCGTACCGCGCGCCTCGGCGGAGGCCGGACCAGGGCCGTCCCAGGCGGTCGCCGGGGCGGCGGTGAGGGCGGACAGGACCAGGGAGCCGATCGTTGCGTACAGCGGTACTGCTCTCACGGCGGGACCTCTCTGCGGACGCGGAGAGGGGATGGTGGGGTGCGGGGCGGGTGAAGTACAGCACCGGGCGGGCGTGTTGCGGTGAACGACCCGGTTGCGCGCCCGTCGTTCCGGGCCCCGGCCTCAGGAACTGCTGCCGCAGCTGGACCCTCCCGAGCTCCCGCCGCAGCTGGAGCCGCCCGAGCTGCTCCCGCAGCTCGACCCCGAGCCGCCGCAGCCGGCCCCTCCGCCACAGCTCGACCCGGAGCCGCCGCCGCAGCCGGACCCCGAGCCGCCGCCGGACGAGCCCCCGCAACTCGTGTGTCCGGGGCCCGCGTCGGCGCACCACACCGTCGTCGCCGCGAAGCCCGTCGCCGCTGCCGTACCTCCCACGTACCCCGGTGAGCGGCTCCCCGAGCGGCGGGAACGCGACCGCCCGGCCGACGCGTGCAGCCTGGCCGCCGCGATGAGCTGGGCCTGGAGCACGGGGTCGGGGAGCGCGCGCAGCCCCAGGTTGGCCACGAGGTACGGCGGGGTCACCGTATAGGCGTTGGCGGCCCGGAACGCCTGGGCGGCCCGGCGGCCCGCCCGGGTGATCCGGTTGGCGGCGGCCGCAGCCACGACGAGACCGCTGATCCCGCCGAGCAGGATCGCGGGCAGCATCTTCAGGACGAAGGGGAACGGCATGTCGAAGGGGCTGTCGTGAGCCATGTACTGGAGGACCGTGAGCAGGATGGAGAGGGGGAGCGCGACGAAGCAGCTCACGCCCTGGACCAGCCCCCACCGCCGTACGGGACGGCTCGCGGCGGGCGGGACGAGCAGCCCGCGCTGCGCGAGCCCGTCACCGATCTCCTGCACCGCCGGATGGCGCATCACGGCTTCCCGCACCACGTGCAGGGCGCCGCTCGGCGCGGTCGACAGCTCCTGGAACACGGCACGTTCCACCGGGTCGTTCGCGTGCGGATGCCGTACGGAGATGATGCCGGGTCCGCCGATGAGCACCCGGCCGTCCGCGTACAGGGCGGTGAGCGCGGTGTCCGCGACCCTGGCCGGACCGCCGTTCAGGAACGCCGCCTCGTAGAGGTCGTGGACGGCGGGGGAGGGGCCGGCCGACGGGCGGCCGGACCGGGAGGCGACCACCTTCGCGATGAGGAGCGCGGTGGAGAGGGCGACCCCGAGGGTCAGCAGCAGGGCGAGCGTGTTCATGGCGGTCACTTCCCCACGAGGACGGCACGGGCCGCCCGGACGATGCGGGCGGTCCGGCGCGGCGGCCGGGGGCCGGAGCGGTCCTCCCACCAGTGCGTCAGCCGGCGCTGCGCCACGGGATCGGCGAGGCCGCCCGAGATCAGGATCCGCTCGGCGAAGTCCAGGGCGTCGCGCCGGTAGCCACCGCTCATCGGCCGGGCCCTGGCGTAGTCGAGGAACGCGGCACGGTAGCCGTCGCCGAGGATCTGCGGCAGCTCGGGCGCCACCTTGGCGACGACATCGGCACGCTTGGCGGCCAGCGCCCGGCTCTGCACCCGCAGCCGCCGGTGGTCGAAGCCCTCGGGGGCCGGGGTGCCCGCGACGAGCGAGGAGAGCAGCGCGGTCTGGGCGACAGCGGTACGGTCGCGGGCTCCGGGGGCGGCGGGCTTCCCGGCGAGCGGCCCGGCCCCACGCGAGTTGTCCGCACCTGAGGCCGGGGCCGCCGCCCGTGGCGTGACCCGGATGGTCTCCGGCCGGCCCGCCGCCCGCAGCGTGCCCCGGATCGTCTCCAGCTCGGCCGCCAGCTCCGCGCCGGGCGGGAAGGCGTCGTCGCGCTCCAGCAGCACGCCCGGCGGGTCGAACCGGGAGCGGAGCTCGGCCAGCACGTCGAGGACCGGGGCGGTCACCGGGTGGGCGTGCGTGTCGTGCCAGACGCCGTCCTTCTCGACCCCGCCCGCCACATGGACGTAGGCGATGGCCTCCACCGGCAGCTCGTCCAGCGCCTTCGCCGGGTCCTCGCCGCGGTTGACGTGGTTGGTGTGGAGGTTGGCCACGTCGATCAGCAGCCGCACCCCGGTCCGCTCGACCAGCTCCGCCAGGAACTGTCCCTCGGTCAGCTCCTCGTCCGGCCACGAGATCAGCGCCGCGATGTTCTCCAGGGCCAGCGGCACGGGCAGCGAGTCCTGGGCGATCCGGACGTTCTCGCAGAGCACCTCCAGCGCGTCCCAGGTGCGCGGCACCGGCAGCAGATGGCCCGCCTCCAGCCGCGGAGTGGCGGTCAGCGGCCCCCCGGCCCGTACGAACGCGATGTGCTCGGTCACCAGCGGCGTACCCAGCAGCTCGGCCCGCGCCGCGAGACCGGCGAGCCGCCCGGCGTCCGGGCGGTCCGCGCCGCCCAGGCCGAGCGAGACGCCGTGCGGTACGACCGTCACGCCCCGTTCCCTCAGGCGCACCAGGGAGCCCGGGAGGTGGTCGGCGCAGAGGTTCTCCGCCACCGCCTCGACCCAGTCGATCCCCGTGAGCGCCTCCACCTCGGCCGCGATCTCCGGCCGCCAGCCTATTCCGATGCCCAGCTTCATGGTGTCCCCCTTTTCCGCTCTGTCCCGGGGTGATGGCCCCGCTGAGCGGTGGCGAACCCGAACAGGGTGACGTTCAGAGGAGGATTTGAGGTTCCGGGCCCGCGGTCTCGTTACGGCATCGGCGGCATCGTCGGTGGCACCGGCCGCGAGGTGAACGACTGGTCGCCGGTCGGCGTCACCGGCACCGGAACCTGCGGCACCTGCCCGCCCTGCGGCATCGACGGTCCCGAGGGGCTGGCCGTGGACCCGCCGGCCGCCTCGCGCGCCAGGGCGTCGAAGTCGACGAAGCCGGTGCCCTCCAGCATGGTGATGTGGTCCAGAACGGTCTGGTTCGCGTCGCTCGCGAGCTGCCGGATCAGGGTGTTGCGGGTGGTGTGCCGGACCTGGCCTATCAGCCCGAAGACCTTGCCGTGGGCGGCCCGCAGGATGTTGGCGAACTTCCGCTCGTACTCGTCCCCGCTCGCCGCCGTCAGCTCGTTGAGCCACGCCTGCTGCTGCTCGGTCGGCTGGTTGGGCAGCTCCACCCCGAGCTTGGCGGCCACGTCCCGGGCCCGCCGGTCCAGGTCCGTGTGTCCGACGACCAGATGGTCCCCGGCGGCCTTCGTCGCCTCGCTGGGCGCCCGCTCGATCGCCTGCTGCCCGGCGGGCAGCTCCCACAGCCCGGCGAGCCGGACCTTGACCAGGAAGTCCCGGTCGGTGGCGGAGAGGGGGCCCCACTGGGTGGCGACGCTGGAGGCGTTCAGATTTGCCTCGCCGGTGCCGGAACGGTCCGCGTAGGACCAGACGGGGAAGGCGAGTGCGCCGAGTGTGGCGACCAGTGCCGCGATGATGAGGGCCGTTCCGTTGATGCGTCGCAACAAGGTGTCTCCCGGGACGAGGCGTGACAGCGTCGATCAGGCGTCAATCAACCGCCAACCGACTCGCCGTGCAGGCTACTTGGCGGTAATGCCGATGGGGCAGTACCGGGAGGTACGTAGTCGGGCGCAGGAATGCTCAGCCGCGGGCGGACCTTTTCCGGCCGGGGAGGGCGTCGAGCTGGTCGGCCAGATCGGCGAGGCCGTCGGCGTACAGGTCGAACCGGTCCGACGCGGTGGGCGGATCACCGACGGGCCGGGCGACATAGGCGGTACGCAGCCCGAGCGCCTGCGCACCGCGCAGGTCCCAGGCGTGGGCGGCGACCATCAGCAGCCGCTCCGGCGGCAGCCCGGCGACCGTGACGGCCAGCCGGTAGACCTCCGGGTCCGGCTTGTAGGCCCGGGCGTCCTCGGCGGACAGGGCCTGGTGCCAGCGCAGTCCGGCGTGGGCGTTGAGCCCCAGCAGCGCGGTCCGGCTCGCGTTGGAGAGCCCGACCAGCGGAAACCGCTCCGCGAGCCGGGCGAGCCCGGCCACGGTGTCGGGCCACGGCGGAAGCCGGCGGGCGGACAGGGCCAGTGCCGCCACGGCGGCCGGGTCCTCGACCCCGGCGGCCTCGGCGACGAGCCGGGCGGCCTCCCGGTCGAGGGCGTCACTGGCGAGGTAGGGCCGCTCACCGTCGAGGATGCGGCGCTGCTCGCGCTCGATGTGCTGCTGCCACAGCGACAGGAGCCGCCCGGTCCCGGCCGCGTCGAGCGACGGGTCGAGTGCACGGATACCGGCACGGATTCCGGCGGGTTCGTCCACGAGGGTGCCGAGGACGTCGAGGACGAGGACGTCGATGTCCAGCTCTGACACGTCCGACATGGGTGAGGTCTCCCGGTCCCAGAGGTGGTGTGCGTTCACCGGCGGACGCGTACGGCCGGGAGAGGACAGAGACGCCGACCGCCCTCCACCGCGACGGTGGGCCCGGGAGCGATCTCCGTGAACCCCGCGTCGCGCACCACCGGCAGGCCGCTCGTGGTCAGCTCCCGCCAGCGCTCCGGGGTGGCGGTGGCCACGGAGAGCGGGAACCCCGCCTCGCGCCATGCCTTGCGCTCGGTGTCGGACAGCTCCCACCAGGCGAGCTGGGCGCCGTGGCCGACCTGAGCCATCGTCTTGCCCGCCGACATCTCCAGCTCCGGGTTGAGCCAGAGCACCGGGCCCTCCGGGTCGGGGGCGGCGGGCGGCTCGGGGTCGTCCAGGTCGGTGCCGGACACCTGGAGCTTGGCGAGCTCCTTGGGCCAGCCGTCGAGGGGGATCGGCGGGTACACCCGTACCTCCGCGCTCCCGCCCGTCACCGTGATGCCGGGCAGCGCGGCCGCCTTGCGCCACTCAGCGCCGCGCGCCCGGCGCACCACCTTGCGGATCCGGGCGTCCTCCCAGTCCCGCATCGCGCCCGCCCACTCGCCCTCGCCGGTGGACCGCTCGTCGGAGAGGATCGTCAGCACCGCGCGGGCGGCGGTGCGCAGGGCGTCCGTCCGGGCGGGCGGGTCCGTCTTCTCCAGGTGCACCACGAGCGGGAGCACGTACTGCGGTGCTTCGTCCCGGTCGGTCGGACCGTTGTGGAAGGGGCTCTGGGAGGTGTCGTCGCTGCTCACCGTCCCAGTCTGCCAGGCGGTGGGCTGTCACCTCCTTGGCTTAACGGGCCGGTCCGGGTGAGGATGCTCCGCATGAAGAGCGATCTCTTTTCCAGCGAGCACATGGCCCAGCCGGCCACCGCCCCCGGCATGACCCTGCAGAACTCCAAGTCGATCAAGTACGCGGTCAACGGGGAAATGCACGCCCGGCAGGGCTCGATGATCGCCTTCCGGGGTAACCTCCAGTTCGAGCGCAAGGGGCAGGGACTCGGCGGTCTGCTCAAGCGTGCGGTCACCGGCGAGGGCCTCGCACTCATGGCGGTCCGGGGCCAGGGCGAGGCGTGGTTCGCGCACGAGGCCGCCAACTGCTTCATCGTGGAGATGGACCAGGGCGACCAGCTCACCATCAACGGCCGCAACGTCCTCTGTTTCGACGCCACGCTCTCGTACGAGATCAAGACGGTGAAGGGCGCCGGAATGGTCGGCGGCGGCCTCTTCAACAGCGTCTTCACGGGCTACGGCAAGCTCGGCCTGATGTGCGAGGGCACCCCCATCGTGATCCCGGTGACGGCCGCTCAGCCGGTGTACGTGGACACGGACGCGGTCGTCGGCTGGAGCCAGCAGCTCACGACCACCCTGCACCGCTCCCAGAGCGTCGGGTCGATGGTGCGCGGCGGCTCGGGCGAGGCCGTGCAGCTGATGCTCCAGGGCGAGGGGTTCGTCATCGTGCGGCCGAGCGAGGCCAGGCCCGAGAAGACGTCGGGCTGACCCGGCCCGGCCGCCCCGCCCGGTTACGTAGGCTCGGGGGCATGGACGACGACGCCACGTACTGCGTGACCCCCGCAGCCGCCCCCGCAGCCTTGCCGTCCCCCGCGGACGCGGGGCCGCCGTTCGCGGAGTGCGTGCTCTGCCGCGAGCCGACGGAGTACCCCGAGTCCGCCAGGGGCGCCACGCTCTGCCCGGTCTGCGCCTGGCAGGAGGCGGGGCGGTCGGCCTGCTCCGGCTAGGGGGTTGTCCCTATGGGGGGACAGGGCGGGGAGACAGCGGGTATCGGCGGGTCAGGGCGTCGCGTAGACGCTCAGCCCTGACAGCTGCGCGGCGGGCCAAGCCGTGTTGGCCGTGATCTGCACGCGCAGATACCGCACCGGAGCCTGCGGGAACGTGATCGTGACCGCGTTCCCCGTCGCCGGGTCGAAGCGGCGGGCGGCAGAAGAGCTGAGCGCCGTGTAGGCCGAGCCGTCGGCCGACCCGGTCACCGTGAGCGTCTGGGTGCGGGCTTCCCAGGCGGTGACCGGCGGGAGGGTGAGCACCACCCGGGTGACCGGCCGCACCGCGCCCAGGTCGACCTGGATCGACTGGGGCAGGGCCTGGTTGGCGCTCTCCCAGTAGCTGTGCGGGTCGCCGTCGACCGCGTTGCCCGCCCCGTAGTGCTGGGTGTGGCTGGTGGCCGTGACCGGCTTGCGCAGTGCGAGGTCACCGGCCGGTGGCGGGTCGACGGGGCCGCCGGTGGTGGTCGGGGTGGGGCGGACGGGGGTGAGCGCCAGCTCCCCCTTGAGGAGCCGGCCGCCGTCCCCGGTGAGCCGCAGGTAGTAGTCCGAGGAGCAGGCGGTGCCGTCCTCGTCGAGGGCGCGGATACCGGATCCCACGGGCACCTGGTCGGCCTTCTCGGCGGTCTTGGCGATCTGGTTGCCCTCGTTGTACTCGTCGAACATCGAGACGTAGATGCCTTGCACGCCGATCCGCTTCATGTTGTAGAACTGGCGCCACATGAAGTCGCCGTGCGCCCGGTGTCCGGACTGGAGGTCGCCGGGCAGCACGCACGGCTGGTAGTCGATGCCGTGGGCGTCGCACTCGGCCTGGTCGGGGGTGTTGACGTTGGCATAGAAGTTGTCGGCGTCCGCGATGTCGGCGATCCGGCCGACCATCCAGGGCGAGATCATGTCGAAGGAGTGGTAGACGCCGAGGTAGCCGGGCCGGGAGTCCTCCACCCCGCGCCGCCAGTGGGTCGGCACCCCGCCCATCACGTAACAGCCCTGTTCCTTGAACCAGTTGACGACGTCCAGGCACACCTCGGCCGACCAGGCCTTGTTCGGTTCGTTGAAGCCGAAGCCCCAGATGCCGACGACCGGCTTGCCGTTCTGCCGGGCGTAGGCGGGGGAGGCGGTGAGCGCCCGCATCTTCGCGGTCCAGTCCGCCTTCATCTCCGGCTGCATGTTCGTCCAGGCGGTGGCGTCGTACATGACGTAGAACTTCCGCCCGTACCGCTCGGCCGCGTCGCGGACCTTGACGGCCATGGCGTCGCGGGTCGCGCCCTCGCCGCCGTTGGGGTTGAAGCGCTGGAGGGCGGCGGTGTCGATGCCGTACTCGCGCATCCAGGAGAAGTGGGTGTCGACCGTCTGCTGGTCGTAGGAGGAGAACAGGGTCGCGGGCTGCCCGTTGCCGAGGGCGGGGTAGGCCGTGCGATAGGTACGGGTGTACTCGCGTACGTCGGGCCAGCTCACGATGGCGGTGTTGGAAGGCGACGGGGGCTGGCCCCAGTTGTGCGACCAGTGCCACCAGCCGTTGATCGGTGCGCCGTCACCGGAACACGCGAACCAGCCCTGGTACCCGACGGTGATCTTGCCGACGACGTCCCCGGGCGGGGACGCGGCGGGCGCGGCCCGCGGAACGGGCCCGGCCTGCGCGGCCGACGGGACGAGACCGGCGGCCAGGGAGCCGGTCCCGGCGAGCGCGGTGGCGATGATGGTCCGTCTGGAAAGTTCCACGGAGACTTCCTTCGGGTGTGGGGGCGGGTGTGGGGGCGGCTGTGGCGGGTGCGGCCCGGGAAGGGGCGTAGGTGTCGTGTACACAACCGTGATGTCGGCAGCAGGCTAGAAGCCGCCCCGCAGGAAGTCTATGAGTCTGCGCAAAAATCAAAGATTCATAAGCAAAAACAGAGTGGGGAGATCATTTCCTGCGTGCCCATGGGCCTGGAGTTGGCCGTGACGGCCGCCCGGTCACCGTCGATCTCCGCCAGCAGGTCGGTGGTCAGGTGCTGGGAACCAACGGGGTACGGCCTGCGCCGGGGCACGCGCGTGCCGCCTTGGCGGACGCCGAGCACATCCGCGCCTCCGCCGCGGCGCTGTCGGCGACACCCTGGCCGACGCGGACTGGCTGCTGCCGGGCCCCGTCTGGCTGGGCATCCTGCTGGCGATCACCGCGGTGTACGGGGAGCTCTTCGCCGTCGCCGCCAGGTCCTGGCGCAACAGGACCGGGGTGGCTGATCGCGGCCTCGCTGATCGGCGCCGCCGTGTCCGTCGGCTTCCACCTCGCCTTCGTCCGGCTGCACCGGAAGACCGCGTGAGCGCCGGGGCCCACGACCCGTCGGCGGGGTTCGACGCCACGGTCCACGCCCCGAACCGGCTGCGTGTCTGCGCCCTGCTGGACACCGCGGGCGAGGCCGAGTTCGGCCGGGTCCAGGAGCAACTGGGCCTCTCCGCCTCCGTGCTGAGCAAGCACGTCACGGTGCTGATGGACGCGGGCTACGTCGAGCAGCGCAAGGCCGTCCGGGATGCCCGGCAGCGCGTATGGCTCCGCCTGACCCCGGCGGGCCGGGACGCCTACCGGGGGCACCTCGCGGCGCTGCGGGCGATCGTGGGGCCGCCGGATCCGGCGGTCTGATCGAGCTGTCACCGCAGGACGACGCTCACGCCCCGCTCCTCGAAGATCTCCAGGAGCAGGTCGAAGAGCGTGACCTCGCGCTCTCCCGAGTGCACACGCTCTCCCAGCCGCGCCCTGGACCGGGCCGAGAAGTCCCAGTGCACGGTGCACGGCGGGGTGGCGCCCCAGCCGCCCCTCAGGCAGTCGTCGAGGGCGTCGAGGTTCCAGCCGAAGTATCCGCCGGGGCCATTGACGGCTTCACCGATCGCGCAGTAGAAGCTGTCCCGGTCGACGATGTGCCGACCGTCCAAGGCGAACACCTGGCCAGCGGGAGCGTCGGTCCTTCCCCGGCGGCTGTACTCCCGGGACCACAGCGCCACCGACAGCCACGCGTGTCTGTCCTCGGGGGTGAGCTCGTGCCACATGCCGGTGCGGTTCAGCCGGCCCGCGCGGATCAGGTCCCATACGCGTTCCGCTCCGGCCAGGGCGTTCTCGCACCACAGGGACACCGTGAGGTCGACGAGGCCGCCCCCGCAGGCGGAGGGCTCGACGTCGATGACGGTGACGTCGTTGACGAAGTAGGACCCCATGGTGGCACCGGCACCGTCGAGGAGCTCGAACCAGGCGTTCCCCGCCAGGGCGCGACGACTGCCGACGCGTCCCACGCTCTTCAGCAGGCCGCCCAGCGGGAGGCAGCCCTTGAGACGCACCCGGCGTGCTCCCTCTTCGTCCGGCAGCGGCGTGAAGAACCCCTCCGCCTCGCGGGCGGAGCCCCAGAAGTCGGCGTCGTCCTCGTCCGAGGTCAGCGCGTACCTCTGCCCCTCACCTCCCCGCCCTGATGATGTTCGCATCGCACTCCCCGTAAAAGCGCTGATCCTACCGGCGCCCCGCCGACTGCCCGGCCGGTCACTCCGGCCAGTCGGAGCCCTTGATGACCTCCACGAAGTCGCCGCGCTCGAAGCCGGGGACGTAGTGGGCGAGCACATCCGCCTTGACGTTGCCGAAGGTCGTTTCCGGCCGGTCCCGGATGCCCTCGGTGAACGCGGCGAGGATCCCGTTCTTGAAGTCCGGGCGCGGATGCGCCGCGACCACGGCCGCGCGCTGCTCGTCGGTGACGGCGTCGTAGCCGATGCCCAGGACGTCCAGCTCCACGCCCCGGGTCACCAGGGCCACCTCGGGCGCCATGTGCAGCGGGATCTCCGGCGTGGTGTGCAGGGCGATGGCCGTCCAGACCCGGTCGGCCGGGTCGCCGGTGATGCCGTGCGTGCTCAGGAAGCGGCGGGCCTCGTCCGCGCCGTCGATCTCGAAGCGCTGGTCCGTACGGCGGAACCGCCCGGTCAGGCCCAGGTCGTGGAACATCGCGCCCACGTAGAGGAGTTCGGGATCGAAGTCCAGGCCCTGTTCCCGGCCGCGCAGCGCTCCGAAGAGGAACACCCGCCGGGAGTGGTCGAAGACCAGCGGCGTGGCGGCCTCGCGCACCAGCTCGGTCGCTTCCTTGGCCAGGGCGCTGTCGGGGATCCGTACGCCCGCGATCGTTCCGCTCGTGACGCTCATGGTGGGGGCCTCTCCGTGCTCCGTCGGTGGCTGGGGTGCCTGTGGTGTCCGGCGTGCCTGTGGTGCCTGGCGTGCCTGTGGCGTCCGTGCGCCTGATACCAGCCTCGCGCGCTCACGTACGCTGGGCCATGTCCATTCGGCCGAGAGAACCACGGATCCGGACATGACCCGACGCGTCGCCTTCCTCGTCTTCGACGGGGTGACCCTCCTCGACGTCAGCGGCCCCGCAGAGGTCCTGCACCAGGCGGGCCGGCTCGGCCACCCCTACGAACTGCTGCTCGTCTCCCCGTACGGCGGCGATGTGACGACCGCCTCCGGGATGGTGCTGGGCGGGACGGTCGCCCCCGCCGGCGCCGGGCCGCTCCACACGCTCGTGGTCGCCGGCGGGGACCGGCTGGCCGGGCCGCCCCCGGACGAGGAGCTGCTGGCGGCGGCCGATGAGCTCACCGGGCGGGCGGAGCGTGTGGCGTCCGTCTGCACCGGCGCCTTCGTCCTGGCCGGGCTCGGGCTGCTCGACGGACGCCGGGCGGCCACCCACTGGCGGCACGCCCCCACGCTCGCCCACCGCTTCCCCCGCGTGTACGTCGAACCCGACGCCCTCTACGTACGCGACGGCCGCTACGTCACCTCCGCCGGCATCAGCGCGGGCATCGACCTGGCCCTCGGCCTGGTGGAGGACGACCACGGGCCGGACGTCGCCCGGTCCATCGCCCGTGAGCTGGTGGTCTTCCTGCAGCGCCCCGGCGGGCAGTCGCAGTTCTCCACGGCCGTCAGTACGCCACCGGCCCGCAGCGACCTGCTCCGCCCGCTGATGGCCGCCGTGGTCGCCGACCCCTCCGGCGACCACAGCCTCTCCGCCCTGGCCGCGGCCGCCGCGCTCAGCACCCGGCAGCTGGCCCGGCTGTTCCGGAGCGAGCTGGACACCACGCCCGCCCGCTGGGTCGAACGCGTCCGCCTCGACCGAGCCCAGCAGCTCCTCCTCGACGGACACAGCATCACCGCGGCGGCGCTCCACAGCGGTCTCGGCAGCGACGAGAGCCTTCGCCGCGCCTTCGCCCGCCACCTGGGGACCACGCCGAGCGAGTACCGCAGACGGTTCACCACGACGCGCGCCACGGCGGAACTCTCCTGCCCGGGACCCCCCGCCTGAAGCAGCGGGCCCCGTCAACCCTCCATCAGCTCCGACACCTTCACGAAGCGGTAGCCCCGCTTCCGCAGCTCCGGAACGATTCTGCCGATCGCCTCCCCGGTGACCGGAGCCGCGCTGCGCGTGCAGTGCATCACCACCAGCGACCCCGGCCGCACCCCGTCCAGCACCTGTTCGGCCACCGCCCCCGCATCCGTCGCGAACGCGTCGCCGCTCACCACGTCCCACTGCACCGCCGTCACGTTCGCCGGGGTCAGCGCGCGCAGCGCCGCGTCGTCGTAGCAGCCGCCGGGGAAGCGGAAGTACGGCACCACGTTCCGTACTCCGGCCTGCCGGAACGCCGAGAAGGCCCGCTCCACATCGCGGGCCATGGCGTCCTTCCCGACCACCGGCAGGCCGTAGCAGTCGGCGGTGAAGGCGTAGTGGCTGTACGAGTGGTTGGCGACCTCGAACAGGTCGTCCGCGCCGATGCCCTTCGCCTGCGCCGGGTACTCCTCCGCCCAGCGCCCGGTCATGAACACGGTCGAGGGCACCTTCAGCCGCCGCAGCAGCGCGATCAGCTCCGGGTTGTCGAAGCGCTCACCCGCCTTCGCCCGGGGGCCCTGATCGGCCGTCATGTCCGCGTCGAAGGTGAGCGCCACGACCTTCTCCGCCCCGCCCCCGCCCGCTGCCCTCCGCGAGAAGACCGGAGTGCGCCCCGCCGGACCGGGAGCCATCGTCGGCGGCTTCTTCGCAGCGGGGGAGGCGGAGGCGGGAGCCGAGGGGGAAGGCGGGGGCGCGGGGGAGGCACCCCCGCACCCGGCCAGCGCGCCGCCGAGCAACACCCCCGCGACCGTCAGCGTCGTCATCTTCCGTGCAGTAGTGATCACTCACGGAAAATATCCGACAATCATCCCATATTGCCCCTACGGCACTCCGGCGAGGCTCCCCGCCCCCTCGGCTCCCCGCGCCCTCAGCACCACGGCCCCGTCACCGCGAACGTCGTCCCCGGCGTGTAGCAGTTCACGTACATCGTCGATCCGTCCGGCGAGAAGGCGACCCCCGCGAACTCGCCCCACTCCGGCTCCTCCGGCGTCCCGATGTTCTGCCGCCCGCGCGCCATCGTGTAGACCTCGCCCCGCCGCGTCACCCCCAGGACGTGCTGCGCGCCGCCGCCGTCCTCGCAGACCATCAGGCCCCCGTCGGCGGCCAGGCAGATGTTGTCCGGGGACTCGCCGGGGAGCTGGATGTCGGTGTCCGGTCCGAAGACCACGACCAGGGTGAGCCGGCGCTTCTTCGGCTCGTACCGCCAGACCTGGCCGTAGTGGTCGGCCGCCGAGCCCTCGGCGCTGCGGGCGAAGCTGGAGACGAAGTAGACGGACGAGCCGCCCCAGTAGCAGCCCTCCAGCTTCTGGGCGTGCGTGATGCCCTTCGGGCCGAAGTCCTGGAGCCGGATGGGGGTCTCGGCCGCCAGCGGGTCCGGTACGGGCACCCACTCGACCCGGTCGAAGCTCGCGCCGGTCTCCCGGACCGCGGAGAGGTCGGGCAGGCCCGGCACCCGCATCGCCTCCAGCGCCCCGCCCGCCCGCAGCGAACCGGTGCCGCCGAGCGGCCTGGCGGGGAGGAAGCGGTAGAAGAGGCCGAAGGGTTTGTCGAACGCGTCCTCCGTCTCGTACACGATCCCGTTCTTCGGGTCGACCGCGATCGCCTCGTGCTGGAAGCGGCCCATCGCGGTCAGCGGGACGGCCCCGGTGCGGCGCGGGTCGGCGCCGTCCACCTCGAAGATGAAGCCGTGGTCCTTGGTGTACCCGTTGGTCCCGGCCTTGTCCTCGGTCTCCTCGCAGGTCAGCCAGGTGCGCCAGGGGGTGGGCCCGCCCGCGCAGTTCACCGCCGTACCGGCGATGGCGACCCGCTCGCCGAGCACCTTGTTCCGGCCGTCGAGCTCCAGGGACGTACAGCCGCCCTTGGCCGCCGGGTCGTAGGTGAGCCCCGCGACGGTCGGCACGCCGATCTTCGCCGTGTGCCGGTTCTCGTGGTTGCGGACGAGGTGGACGCGGCCGTGGCGGCCCGCGAGGGCGGCCATGCCGTCGTGGTTGCTGGGCACCTTGCCCTCACCGGAGCGCAGCGGGTCGCCCTCCCGGGACAGCACCCGGTAGCGGAAACCTTTCGGCAGATCGAGCAGTCCGTCCGGGTCGGGGACGAGGGGGCCGTAGCCGCCGTGGCCGCGGGCGGCAGCCGTGCCCGCGAAGAGTTCGGAGAAAGCCCCGGTGAAGGCGATCGCGGCCGCTGCGCCGCCGCCTGCCAGGACCTGTCGTCGTGTCGCGGTGTGCCGGGGTGCGGTCGCTGCGGTCGCTGTGTTCCGGGTTTCGGATGACATGAGGCAACTCCCTGTTGGCGGACAGGTGACGTGACCCGCATGTGTGTAGCACGCACAGAGGCGCGGGGGAACCATGCGCGCCCCCGCGCCCCGTGTTGCCGCTGGGACGGCCCGGAGGGGGCCGCCGACGCGGAGGGTCAGGCCAGCGAGGCCGACAGCGTGATCGTCGTGCCCGTCAGCGCCTGGCTGACCGGGCAGTTCGCCTTGGCGTCCTCGGCGGCCTTCACGAAGGCGTCCTCGTCGAGACCGGGGACCTCGCCCACGACGGTGAGGTGGATGCCGGTGATGCCCGTGCCGGGCTGGAAGGTCACCTCGGCCTTGGTCTCCAGCCGGGTCGACGGGGTGCCGGCCCCGGCGAGTCCGTGGGAGAGCGCCATCGAGAAGCAGCTGGAGTGGGCGGCCGCGATGAGCTCCTCGGGGCTCGTCTTGCCGTTCGCCTGCTCCGAGCGGGCCGGCCAGGAGACGGGGTAGTCGCCGATGCCGGAGGAGTCGAAGGTGACGACCCCCTTGCCCTCGAGCAGGTTGCCTTCCCAGTTCGTGTGCGCCTGACGCGTGGTAGCCATGCTGGATCCCTTCGAACGGAACAGTGTGCGCGGTTGTACGGGAGTTGTCCGCGGTCGTACGCGGACGGAGTTACGGGTACGCCGCGAACGGGCACCCGGTGTCACCCCCCGAACCTACTGCGCCACCAGGCCCTTCGCGTCACGTGCCAGTGCTGTCAGCCGCGAGATCGCCCGGAAGTATTTCTTCCGGTACCCGCCGTTCAGCATCTCGTCGCTGAACAGCCTGTCGAACGGCAGCCCCGAGGCCAGCACCGGCACTTCGCGGTCGTACAGCCGGTCGGCCAGCACCACCAGGCGCAGCGCGGTCGACTGGTCGGGCACCGCCGTCACCCCGGTCAGGCAGACCGCGTCGAGCTCGTCGGCCAGCGCCCCGTACCGGCTCGGGTGGACCCGTGCCAGGTGGTCCAGGAGCCCCGGGAAGTCGTCCAGCGACGCGCCCGGCGTGGCGTACGCGGCGCGGGTGACCTGCTCGTCGGTGTACGGCGGCGGGGCCTCGGGCAGCCCGCGGTGCCGGTAGTCCTCACCGTCGATGCGCAACGGGCGGAAGTGCGCGGACAGGCCCTGGATCTCGCGCAGGAAGTCGGCGGCGGCGAACCGGCCCTCGCCGAGCTTGCCCGGCAGTGTGTTCGAGGTCGCGGCCAGCGCCACCCCGTGCTCCACCAGCCGGCTGAGCAGCGAGGAGACCAGCACGGTGTCGCCCGGGTCGTCCAGCTCGAACTCGTCGATGCACAGCAGCCGGTGACCGCTCAGCGTCTGCACGGTCTGCTGGAAACCCAGCGCGCCCACCAGGTTTGTCAGTTCCACGAACGTGCCGAACGCCTTCAGCGACGGCTCGGCGGGCGTGGCGTGCCAGAGGGAGGCGAGCAGGTGGGTCTTGCCGACGCCGTAGCCGCCGTCCAGATAGACCCCGCGCGGCCCGGTCGGAGCGGCCGGCTTCTTGCTCCCGAACCACTTCCGGCGCCCGGAACCCGTCGCGTGCGACCCGCCGAGCCCGGCGGCGAAGCCCGCGAGGACGGTGACGGCCTCGCTCTGGCTGGGCTGGTTCGGGTCGGGTACGTAGGTGTCGAAGCGCACCGAATCGAAGCGCGGCGGCGGCACCATCTCCGCGACCAGACGGTCGGCGGGGACGCGCGGCTCGCGGGCGCACAGGGACAGCGGGGCCATTTCGGCGAGGGGGCTCTGCCCCGGAAACGCGGTGGAGGACGACACAACTCTCCACCCTAAGGCCCGTGCCAGACTGCAACCCATGCGAAGCCTGTTCCCTGTGACGGACCTGACAACAACAGCCGCTGCACCCGACCCCTCGGGGCTGCTCACGGACCGCGAGTGGAGCCTCGACGAGCTGGCCGACGCGTACGCCTACCCGGCGACCGGGGACCCGTGGCTGCGCGCCAACATGGTCTCCACCCTCGACGGGGCCGCCCAGCACGACGGCCGCTCGCAGGGCATCTCCTGCGCCGCCGACATGCGGATCTTCGGCACCCTGCGGGGCCTCGCCGACGTGGTGATCGCCGGGGCCGAGACCGTACGCCTGGAGGGGTACCGTCCGGCCCGCGCCCGGGAGGCCTTCGCCGGGCGGCGGGCGGCCGCAGGGCAGGGCCCAGCGCCCGCCGTCGCCGTGGTGAGCGGCTCGCTGGACCTGGACTTCTCGCTTCCCCTGTTCACCGAGCCGCTGGTCCCGACCCTCGTGGTGACCGGTGCCGGGGCCCCCGCCGACCGGATCGCGGCGGCCCGGAAGGCGGGCGCGGAGGTGGTGATCGCGGGCGAGGGCGCCCGGGTGGACCCGGCCCGCGCGGTGCGCGAGCTGGCGGACCGGGGGCTGCGGCGCCAGCTCACGGAGGGCGGGCCCCGGCTGCTCGGCCAGTTCGTGGCGGCGGGGGTGCTGGACGAGCTCTGCCTGACGCTCTCCCCGATGCTCACGGCCGGGGACGCGCAGCGGATCGCCGGAGGCCCCGGAGTCACCGTGCCGGAACGTTTCGCCTTGGCATCGCTGCTGGAAGAGGACGGTTTCCTCTTCGGCCGGTACCGGCGGGCGGACGCGCGGTAACCCACGGAGGGACGCGCGGTAACCGGAGGAGGGACACGGGGTCACCGACGGGGGGACACTTAGCGGAATTACCCGTTCCGGTTAGCTCCGGCTGGGCACACTTACCTCTGCAGTCCCCGTGGAAGCACGGGGAAGGATGGTTTCAGCAAACGACCGTCGACGGTCGAGCCGGCTGTCGACGAGACGCAGAAGCGGAAGGGCGCCTGTCGTGTTCACAAGCGTTTTGATGATCGAGAAGCCGCTCACTCCCGAGGACGTGGACTTCGTCACCACCCTCCACGGCGAGGAGCGGATCTCGTTCGTCGTTCTGTTGCAGCCGCGCGGCGACCAGGCCGATGTCCTGCTGCGCGCGATCGACGACGTGGCGATGGGGGAGCTCAAGGAGGCCGTCCGCGAGAGCGAGGAGCCGGAGGGCAAGGAGGCCCGCGAGCCCGCCGAGATCGGCCTGGAGTACTCCCTACGGGCCCTGCGCGAGGCGGGCTCCGAAGCGGTCGGACAAGTGATCGAGGACCACCCCCTGGACAAACTGACGACCGTCGTCGAGGAGGCGGGCGCGGACGAGGTCATCGTCCTGACCGCCCCGCACTACGTGGAGGAGTTCTTCCACCGCGACTGGGCATCCCGCGCCCGGCACAAGGTCGGCGTCCCGGTGCTCAAGCTCTTCGCACACAGCGAATAGGCTGGTCCCGCGGTCCGGGTTGGCCCTCGGCCGCAGTCCGAACCTCACCGATCTCCGCAGGAGCACAGATGGCACCCGGCATTCCCGCCGCCATGGAACGACCGCACTTCATCGGCATCGGCGGCGCCGGAATGTCGGGCATCGCGAAGATCCTCGCCCAGCGCGGGGCGAAGGTGGCGGGCAGCGACGCCAAGGAGTCCGCCACCGCCGAGTCGCTGCGGGCGCTGGGGGCGACCGTGCACATCGGACACGCGGCGGGCCACCTGGCCGACGACGCGTCCTGCGTGGTCGTCTCCAGCGCCATCCGCGCCGACAACCCGGAGCTGCTCCGGGCGAACGAGCTGTCCGTCCCGGTGGTCCACCGCTCCGACGCGCTGGCCTCCCTGATGGACGGCCTGCGCGCCATCGCGGTGGCGGGCACGCACGGCAAGACGACCACCACGTCGATGCTGGCCGTCGCCCTCTCCTCGCTGGGCCTGGCCCCCTCGTACGCCATCGGAGGCGACCTGGAGGGCCCCGGCACCAACGCCACCCACGGCGAAGGCGACATCTTCGTCGCGGAGGCGGACGAGAGCGACCGCAGCTTCCAGAAGTACGACCCCGAGGTCGCGATCGTCCTCAACGTCGAGCTGGACCACCACGCGAACTACGCCTCGATGGACGAGATCTACGACTCCTTCGAGACGTTCGTCGGCAAGGTCGTCCCCGGCGGCACCCTGGTCATCTCCGCCGACCAGCCCGGCGCCGTCGAGCTGACCCGCCGGGTCCGCGACCTCTCCGAACTGAAGGTCGTCACCTACGGCTCCGCCGAGAACGCCGACGTCCGCGTCCACAAGGTCACCCCGCGCGGGCTGACCAGCGAGGTCACGGTCCTGCTCAACGGCAGGTTCCTCACCTTCACCGTCTCCGTACCGGGCAGCCACTACGCCCACAACGCGGTCGCCGCGCTCGCCGCCGGGGTCGCCCTCGGTATCCCGGCGCACAACCTCGCCTCGGCGATCGGCAGCTACACCGGGGTCAAGCGCCGCCTCCAGCTCAAGGGCGAGGCGGCGGGCGTGCAGGTCATCGACTCGTACGCGCACCACCCCACCGAGATGACCGCCGACCTGGAGGCCATGCGCGGCGCCGCCGCCGACGCCCGCATCCTGGTCGTCTTCCAGCCGCACCTGTTCTCCCGTACCCAGGAGCTGGGCACCGAGATGGGCCAGGCCCTCGCGCTGGCCGACGCCTCGGTGGTCCTGGACATCTACCCGGCCCGCGAGGACCCGATCCCGGGCATCACCAGCGCCCTGATCATCGACGCGGCGAAGGCGGCGGGCGCCGAGGTCACCGCCGTCCACGACCAGGACGCGGTTCCGGCCGCCGTCGCGGGAATGGCGAAGCCCGGTGATCTCGTTCTCACCATGGGAGCGGGCGATGTCACCGACCTCGGCCCGCGCATCCTGGACCACCTGTCGAGCGGCCGGTAGCCGAGTGGCGACCGGTTCGAGCGACCACCTGTCGAGCTGAGGAGCGGGACGTGTCGTACGACGTCGAGAAGCCGGACGAGCAGTGGCGGGAAGAGCTGACCCCCGCCGAGTACGCGGTTCTGCGCCAGGCCGGCACCGAACCCGCCTTTCGGGGCGAGTACACCGACACCAAGACGGCGGGCCTCTACTCCTGCCGGGCCTGCGGGGCGGAGCTGTTCCGCTCCGACACCAAGTTCGAGTCGCACTGCGGCTGGCCGTCCTTCTACGACCCGAAGGACACGGACGCGGTCGAGCTGGTCGAGGACCGCGCCCACGGCATGGTCCGCACCGAGGTGCGCTGCGCCCGCTGCGGCTCGCACCTGGGCCATGTCTTCGAGGGTGAGGGCTACCCCACCCCCACGGACCAGCGGTACTGCATCAACTCGATCTCGCTGACCCTGGCGCCGGACGAGAGCTGAGCCCCACCGTCTGCCGGTGCCCCCGCCCCTGCGCGTATAGCAGGGCGGGGGCACCGCGCTGTCACGCCCCCCGGGGATACCGGACCGATTCCACCAGACGGGCGCAGCCCCCCGAGGATCACTCCTCGTCGTCGTCGCTCCCGCCCGTTTCCGACCGCAGCAGCGGGTGGATCACGCCGGGGAAGACCCGGGCCCGTACGACCTCCTCGGCCGACCCGCCCTGCACGACCGTCTCCGCGACACCCCAGGGCCGCCCGGCCAGGTGGATGGTCAGGGTGTACGAGGAGGGGCAGCCGGTGCACTCGTAGCGGTCGGCCCACGTCTCGACCTCGGTGGTGGAGCCCGGGTAGCGCTTCACATGGCGGTGGCGGGCGTGGCAGTGCTCGCAGGTCTCGCCGGGCTCACAGGTCCCGCCGCACGGACAGGGCACATCAAAGCTGTCGGCGGGCTTCCAGCGCTGCACGAGGACGGCCTCGCGGGTGGCGCCCATGTCCTTCATGGCCTTGAGGTTGCGGGCGGCGACGTTGTACGACTCGCCGGTGGCGGCCATCCGGTCGCGGATGACGTCCTTGCGTCCACGGTTGGTCGTCATGTCGGCTCCTCCTGGGGTTCACGCACGCGGCCCGCCAGGAGGCCCATGAGTCGTGTCAGTACGCCTTTACGGTACCTGTCCGGGCGCCGGTGGCCTTACGGCACGTGCCGTCGAGGTATCGGCTCACGACGTACCCCAGGGCGATGAGGCCGATCCCGATGACCAGGAGCGACGGCGAGTGCGCGCTCCAGGACGAAGGTGATCAAGGCGTTCCCCCGCGCCAGTGAGCGCGGCTTCCGGGCGTACCCTTCGCAGGACTACGCCTGGATGCTCGGCGCGAGGCTCAGCCCTGGGCGGCGTACGAGAGGAAGTGCGTCCAGGCGGCCGGGGCGAGGGCGAGCTGCGGGCTCTCCTCGATCTTGGAGTCGCGGACGTGGACGCTGGAGGGGCAGGCGGCGACCTCGACGCAGGAGTCCCCGGAGCCGCTGCTGTAGCTCGACTTGTGCCACTCCATCGCAACCTCGACGCACGAGTCGCCGTCGCCACCGCTGTAGCTGCTCTTGAACCAGGCCAGGTCTGTGGTGCTCATCTCGCTCCTCGCATCCGCCGCATCAGGCTCTTTGAGTCGTCCAACGAGAGAGCCTGTGAACGCATACTGGCACACCGCATCTGGAGTGCGCTGATCACTTTGGGGTCGGAGATGAACTGGCCGTACTTCTGCCCTTCCAAGTAGCCGAACCACTGGTGCTCCGGCGTCTCCAGCAACTGCATCGGTCCGTCCAGTCCCGCGTGGTGATGCCGTACCAGCGGCATGATCTGGATGTCCACATTGCGCAGCTCGGACAGGTCGAGAATGTGGTCGATCAGTTCCCTCGTCACCTCCTCGCCGCCCAAGTCCCGCAGGAATAGGTGCTCTTCGAGGATGAAAGTGAACGCGGTGTTGGGGCGGTTCCGCAGGAGTTGCTGACGTTCCAGCCGAGCCGCGAGCTGTGCCTCGATCTGCTCATCGTCGAGCGGCGGCAACTGGTCGGCGAACAGCGTCCGCGCGTACGCAGGCGTCTGCAACAGGCCCGGAATCAACCGGCACTCGTACGTGTACAGGCTCAGCGCCCCCAACTCCAGCTGCGCCCACTGCCGGAACCAGCTCGCCAACCCCTTCCGTCGCGTCAGGTGCTTTGCCGCGCCCAGGATCACCCCGAACGCGTCCAGGATCTCGTCCGCAAGCTCCGCGAAGTCCGGCGGTGGGAGCCGGCGGCCCTGTTCGATGGAGGCGACGGTCTCGGGGGAGTACCCGACGAGCGGGGCGAACTGCTCCTGCGTCAGGCCCGCCCGCTTGCGGAAGTTCTTGACGACTTCTCCGAACATCTTGAGGCTGTAATGCGGTTCGGGTTCGCCGCTGCGCCCACCGCCGTTGCCGAAGGTCCCGTACGTGCTGTCGATGCCATCCGTGCCGTGCGTCATGTACGGCCACCTCCCCGTGCGCTGTCCTGGTTCGCAACCCGTCCATGCTCACGGAACGTGATCCGTACTGTCTACCCTTTGCACCCGTACGCTGACTCAGCGTACGGATCGGTGACCTGGTGGTGGAGGGTCGGGGCCGGGAATCTGGGGGCATGGAAGCACCTACGAAGACCCAACCCAATGTAACCGTACGTGTGTTCAAGCGGCAGTTCAGCTCGAATCCGCGCGGTGCACGGCTCGCCCGCCGGATCGGTCTCTACCGGCTGCACACCTGGGGCATCCCGTACCTCAGTGACGCCTCGGAGTCGGCCGCCCTGATCATCGGGGAGCTGACGGCCAACGCGGCGACCCATGGGCGCGTACCCGGCCGTGACTTCGAGCTGTGCCTCTCGCACACCCCCGGCGGCCGGGAGATCCTCGGCGTCCTGCGGATCGAGGTGTCCGACACCCGCACCGAGTGCCGGCCGCCCGGGCCCGGCGAGATCGCCGTACCGGAGGACGGGGACGACAGCGGGCGGGGGATGCTGATCGTGGACGCGCTGGCGGACCGCTGGGCGGTCATCGACCGTGAACCGCCGGGCAAGACGGTCCGTGCCGAACTGGACCTGCTGTACTGAACGCACGTCCGGCCATGGCGGCTTCGGGGTCAGCCCCGCCGCACCCGCCCCGCGATCCGCCGCCCCAGGCGGCCCAGCGCGCTCGACCTGTTCCAGTCGCGGAAGGCGACCGCCCGGCCGCTGCTGCCGGTCCGCCCCACCGTCTCCTCCACCTCCGCGACGGCCTCCGCCGTCATCGCGCGCACCGCCGGGCGCAGCACCTCGTCCAGGAGGGCGGCGGCCGTGGTCGTCCAGGCGGCGCCCGCGTGGGGGTGGGCGGTCCAGTGGGTGAAGCAGTCGGCCGCGTAGGCGGGGTGGGTACGCAGCCGGGCGCGGGTCGGCTCCGAGCGGGCCGCGCGGTCGTAGGCGGCGATCAGTTCGGCGTCGTCGCTCCGGACGAAGTCGTACAGCTCCGCTCCCGGCCGGTCCGGGGCCAGCAGGCGTTCCACCAGGGCGGTGAACGCCCTTTCCTGGACTGCTGGTTCGAGAGGTTCGGCCCGGTCGCGGAGCGTGCGGACCTGCTCGGCCCAGCCGGGCTCGGGCGCCCCCGTCCGCAGGTCGCGGCAGAGGTCCAGGAGCTGGAGCGCCGCCCGCTCCCGGCCGCCGATCTCCTGCGGGAAGGCCTGCAGCAGGTCGTGGGCGAGCGCGGTGGCGTCCTCCGTGTCCGCCGGGGCGCCGAGCGCCGCATCGACCAGGCGGGCCCACGTACCCGCCGCCCGATGTGCGTCCGAGGTCGCCGCCTCCAGCAGCATCCGGGCCTCCTCCACGGTGGGCGCCCGGTCCTCCCAGACCAGGCCCACCGCCGTACGCAGGACCAGCGGCTCGGCGAAGGGGGAGAGGCCGGCCGCCCGCAGGACGCGGTGCCAGACGGCCGTACGGTCCCGGCCCAGGGTGGTCATCGCGCCGGGCACCTCGGCGCACATCCGCAGGTGCGGCAGCGCCTGCGTCCCGGTGAACGGCAGCGCGACCCGCTCCAGGAACCGGGCCACCGCTCCGGGGTCCTCGGGCGCTGTCCGGTCCAGCGCGCCGAGCAACGCCGTCCGCACATCGAACTGTTCGTCCAGCAACTCCAGGAGCGCCGGTGCGAAGGCGGACGGCCCCGGTTCTTCGGACGCCTCCGCCAGCAGCGCAGGGGCCAGCCGGTCGACGACACCCGGCAGCAGCTCCGTACCGTTCACGCCCAACAGCCTCGCCACCCGCAGCAGTTGTACGGTCCTGGCCACCGGGCGCGCCCCGCCCGCCCCGCTCTCCAGCTCGGTCAGGATCTCCGGCCCGAGCACCCCGGCGATCGCCTCCCCGTCCGGGCCCACGAACGCGTCCCGGCGCGGCAGTTCCAGCGAACCGTTGCCGCCCCGCACCGCCTCCGTCACCAGCATCGCGGCGAGCGGCGCGGTGACCGAGGCCGGACACCGCCCGTCCAGAGCGCCGAACAGCCGCCCCACCGCGTCGAATTCGGAGCCCGTACGGTCATCGATCCCCGGCGAGGCCAGCGCCTCCACCAACCGGCCGATCCGCTCCGCGTCCAGCGCGTACGGCCGCTCCGCCGCCCAGCCGGCCGCCGCCGCACGCTCCTCCGGCCCGAGCGCGACCCCGTTGCACAGGGCGATCACGGCCAACGGCCCGGCGGCGAAAGGGTCCCCGGGCAGCTCACGCGCCTCCTGGAACAGCTCCGGCGCCCGGCTGCGCCACACCCGGGCCGCGGTCCGGGCCCACATGTCCGGCGTGCCGTCCACCGGGGGCCGGTCCGCGCACACATGGACCCGCAGCCCCGCCTCCCGCGCCGCCGCGGCGTCCTCCGGCAGCGCCCCCACCACCCGCAGCGCCGAACTCCCCGGCCGCCGCGTGTAGGTGGTGAACGTCAGCCGCTCCACGCTCTCCCTGGGCAGGGTGACCGCCGCCAGCCCCAGCCAGCGGGCCACATCCGCGTTCTGCCTCTCCACCAGCACCACCGGCCCGCCCGCGGGGGCCTCCTCGCTCGCCCGGCGCAGATCGGCGAGGACGGCCGCCAGCCAGGGGCCGCGCGAGACGGCGAAGTCGTCGAGCCCCTCGCGTACGGGGGCGGGGCCCGGCGGCAGCGCGCCGAGCGGGTCGGGCAGCGTGCCGCCCACGGGCGTCACGGAGACCCAGTGCGGCGACCGCCACGCCTCCACCGGCAGCCGGTCGCCCGGCAACGGCACGCCGGAGGGTATGTGCACCGCGTGCGCGTGGAACCGGACGGGCGCCGGGCCCTCGCCGCGCGCCGGAGCCGTACGGCCGACCAGACGGCTGCCGTCGGAGAGGGCGGCGTACGTGAACGCCTGGGGCAGTGAACGGAGTTCGGCGTCGGCGGGCCGGTGCGAGGCCCCGTCGGGCAGGGCGTACCCGACCAACGGCTCGATCTCCGCGAGCAGCGCCTGCGACACCCCGGGCCCGACCGCCGTGAACCGGCCCGCCGTCTTCTCCGCGTCCCCCGGCGCGGCGGAGATGTAGTGCACCTGTGCAAGGCTCAATTGTCGGCCCTCTTCGTCCTGCCGCGACCGGTCCCCGCTCCACCCACCACGCGACCGGGTCGGGGGAGAGAAGTCCACGGCCGCGGGGGCGACGTTATCAAGGAGAGCGGCGGTATCCCTACGCTGCGTCAGGTACTGGCCCGAAGGCCGTTCCCCGGTCGGCCGCCCCGACTCGGTAGCCTGCACGGCATGATCAACTCATTCGCACGTCCCGGGGATGCCGAAGTCGCGATAGCCGGGGCCCGCGCCGGTGCCGAGGTGGTCCGCGCCCTGTACGGCCGGCGGCTCGACCGTATCGACAAAGGTGCCGGGGACTTCGCCACCACCGCCGATGTGGAGGCTGAGAAGGCGATCCTCGGGTCCATCCGTGGAGCCCGGCCCGACGACGCGGTGCTGGGCGAGGAGGGCGGGTACCGGGGCGCCGCCGACGCGGAGCGCCAGTGGCTGGTGGACCCTTTGTGCGGCACGCTGAACTACGCCGTGGGCAACATGCTGGTGGCCGTCAACGTGGCGCTGCGCGACGGGGCGGCAGCGGTGGCCGACCCCTTCAGCGGTGAGGTCTTCTTCACCGACGGGGAGACCGCCCGGGTGCGGCGCGAGGGGGCCGACGAGCCGCTGACGCCGACGTCCACCACCCGGCTGGTGGACGTCAACCTTGATCCGCCGTTCCCGAGCGCGCCGGGAATCCGGGCCGTGAACCTGCTGGCCCACCCCGAGTTCGTCCGACGCTTCCGGCCGCGTGTCGTCTCCACGAGCCTGGCGCTGGCCTGGGTCGCGGCCGGCAAGCGCGCCGCGTACGTCACCGATGGAGGCGACCTCTCCGGGAGCGTCCACTTCGCCGCAGGGATCGCTCTGTGCCGGGCCGCGGGCTGCGTGGTGACCGGGATCGACGGCGCCCCGGTCGGCGAGGGCCACGGGCTGGTGGCCGCCGCCGACGAGGAGACCCACGGGCAGCTGATGTCGATGCTCGGCGGCTGACGCCGGGGTCGGAGGGGCGGTGGCCGGTGGGCCACCGCCGCCCCCTCTTCCGGGTCCGCCGCCTACGTCAGCGGCTCCACCCACACATTGCGGTACCTGATCTTGCTGCCGTGGTCCTGGAGCTTGATCGCCCCCGCCGTCGCGGCCTCGGCCGCTCCGCCGCCCGTCTGGCTGTCCACCGCCACATCGTCGTGGACGGTGACTCCGTTCCAGACGACGCTGATCCTGGCGTCCTCCGTCTTGTTGCCCGATGCGTCGAAGCGGGCCGAGCGGAAGGTGATGTCGTACGTCTGCCAGGTCTCCGGCGCCGTGGCCGCGTTCACGTCCGGGGCCTTCTTCGTGTAGATCGCCCCGGCCTCGTTGTCGGCGAGCGTGTCGTCACCGTAGGAGTCCAGGATCTGTACCTCGTACCGCTCCTGGAGGTAGACCCCGCTGTTGGCGCGGTCCTGGCCGGTCACGTCCGGCGGGAGGTTCGGCAGCCAGAACTCCACATGGACGCGGAAGTCCTCGAACCCCTGCTTGGTGCGCAGGTCACCGTTCCTGATCTCCATCTCCCCGCCGCTCACCGGCCATTCGGGGCTGCGGCCGTCCGGATGCTGCCAGGACGCCTGGTCCGTACCGTCGAAGAGCGGGATGCGGGCGCCCTTCGGGTGGACGGCGATCATGTCGAGGTTCACATGCCCGGTGTCGCCGCTGTCGTAGGAGTACGTGATGGTGTTGTGGCCTGCCTTCAGCTCCAGTTGCTCGTTCTTCGTCGCCCAGGTCTTCCAGTCGGTGGTGGAGGCCGGCTTCGTCTGCCGGACCTTCGTCCCGTTGACGTGGACGCTGATCGTCTTGGTGCCGGGGGCCGGGTTCGGGCCGTTGGAGTAGCGCAGACCGACGTCGTGCGGGCCCGCCTTCGTGGTCTCCACGTCGAAGGTGACCGCCGCGCCCTCGTTGCCGAAGTTGTCGACGAAGCCGCCGCCCGAGTAGCCCGCGTGCTCGGTGTCGACCCCCGCGCCTCCGGTGAGGGCCGCCTCCTCCGCCTCGTACAGGGTGGGCGGAGGCTGGTCGCCGGGAAGGGAGTTGAGCGTGTACCAGGCCTCCGTGGACCACAGCTCCGTGCCGTTCGCGGAGGAGAAGGGGCGCGGGGAGCGGACGTGGACGACCCGGTTCGCCTTGAGGCCGGGGAGAGCGAGCGTGACCTTCTTACGGTCCTCGGAGAGCGTTGCCGAGCCGACCTGGAGGGTCTCCTCGTCGATCTTGGGGCCGCCGTAGGCCGGGGTGGGGGCGTACGTCCACTGCTCGACCTGGTAGCTCTCGGCGAGCTTCGCCGCCGTTTCGTCTGAGAGGGGCTCGGTGTACTCCAGCTCGAAGCCGCCCGGCTTCGCCCGCATCGCCAGGATGTCGAACGCCTTGTCACCGCTGGGCGAGAGCTTCTGGAGCCCGTAGGCGAGCTTGCCCTCCTGACCCCAGTTGCCGCCCGCGCCGAGACCGCCGGCGTAGATCGCGCCGTCCGGACCCATGCTGATCCGGTTGACGCCCGCCTCCAGGCCCTGGGTGAAGCGGAAGACCGCGCCTTGGTACTCGCCGTCGACCTTCTCCAGGTAGGCACGTTGGATACCGCCGTACGTCACGTCCCCGAACAGCATCTGCCCGGCGAACCGGCCCTTGGTCAACTGGAGAGGGGTGGAGGGCGAGTTGGCTATCTCGTTCTGCGGGAGCCAGAGCACCGGCTTGGTGACCGGCTTCGTGTCGAAGGGGCCCGAAGGGTTGGTGTAGTGGTTGAAGAAGCGGTCCTGCTTCACATGGACCAGCTTCGAGGAGGGCAGCCAGCCGCCCTGGTTGTCCAGGACGAACAGGTCGTTCTCCGGGCCCCACCCGATGCCGTTGGGCGTACGCAGGCCACCGGCGATGTAGTCGACCTTGCCGGTCTCCTTGTTCACCTTGATGGTGGAGCCGCGGTTCGGGGCCGGCTGCGGGTCGGTCGTCGCGCCGCCGTAATTGATCGCGACGGACAGGTTCAGGTAGAAGTAGCCGTCCCGGTAGAGCAGGCCGAAGGCGAACTCGTGGAAGTTGCCGCCGTACGGCCAGGTGGCGACGGTCCGCCGCTCGTCGGTGACGTCGTCGCCGTCCGTGTCGGTCAGCTCGGTCAGCTCGTGCTTCTGCGAGACGTAGAGCTTTCCGTCGACGGCCTTGATGCCCATGGGCTCCTTGAGCCCCTCGGCCACCTTCTTCGCCTGCACCTTGTCCGGGCCGCTCTCGCCCCGGACACCGTCGAGGAGATAGACCTCGCCGGTCTCGTTGTCCGTACCGCCCCAGGTGGTCACGGCGAGCCGCCCGTCCGGCAGCCAGTCCATCGCGGAGACCTGCGGCTCGAAGCCCGCCGGGCGCAGATCGGTGAGCGCGTAGTCCGGGTGCGTCTCGGTGAGCGGCAGCCCGTCGCCGGGGGAGTCGAGCGCACCCTCGCACTCCTTGCGGCCCGGCGCCGTCACCCGTACGACGTCGGCGTCGGTGGACAGCACGGAGTTCGGTACGACGGTGAAGCCGCCGGCGCCCGGCGGCTGCCAGGCGAGCGTGATCTGCTGGCCGCCGGTGCGGTCGAAGTGGTCGATACGGAGGGAGTGGTGGCCCGTCGTGAGGGTGACCGTGCCGTCCTTCGGGTCGGCGCCGTGCAACCCGTCGTGGTCGATGACGAGTCGGTCGTCGATCAGCAGGCGTGACCCGTCGTCGCTGGTGAGGCGGAACGCGTACGAACCGTCCTCGGGGACGTCGATGTTGCCCGTCACCTGGGAGACGAAGCGGTCCTCGAAGCCGAAGTCGTCCGGCGCGTCCCAGTCGATCTGCGGCATCAGCTTGTCGACGTTGGGCGTCTGGCCCGCCTTGATGTCGCACAGCTCGTCCAGGGGGACCTGTACGTCGAAGACGCGCAGGGTCACCCCCGGTTCCTGCGGGGGGAGTTCGTCCGGCGCCCCCGGTGCGGCGGTGGCCGGGACGGCGGCGAAGGCGCCGACGAGGAACGAGGAGACCAGCAGGCCGGTCAGGTGCCTGCGGAACGGCCCTCGCCCGAGGGCGGGTCGTCTGCGGAAGGGGTGGAACGGCCGTGGATGCATTCTTCCTCCTGGCCCCTCGCAGCGAGAGGCACGTCGCGGCGGTGGGTGGGGCCACCCGGCGCCCGGGGGTGAACGTTCGGCTCGTGCGGGTCGAGCGGGTCGAGCGGCTCGTGCGGGAGTGCAGGTCGAGCAGGTCGAGAGGGTGTGCGACTTCGTGCGTCCTCGTGCGAGTTCGTTGGACCTCGTGCGACCTCGTGCGACCGAAACAGTAGGAGGCTTCTGCTGACGCCGTCCATACTTCGTCACCACTGTGTTCAAAGTTCGCAGGCAATCGTGCAAAGAGCCGAAGGCTGGGGGAGCTGAGAGTTTCTGTCGGTATGTCAGCCATGTGCTCGTACTACGTTGACGGCATGAATGAAGTGAGGCTCTCCGCCGGTGTGATCGCGTACGAGGACAGTGGCGGCGACGGACCGGTCGTGGTCCTCCTCCACGGCGTCGCCATGGACGGAACGCTCTGGCGCCACGTCGTCGCCGGGCTCGGGAACGGGGTGCGGTGCATCGTGCCGACCCTGCCGCTCGGCGGGCACCGCAGGCCGATGGAGCCCGACGCGGACCTGACGGTGCTCGGTGTCGCCCGGCTGGTCGCGGAGTTCCTGGAGGCGCTCGGGCTGGACGACGTGACCCTGGTGATGAACGACTGGGGCGGCGCCCAGGCCCTGGTCGCCGACGGGCGGGCCGACCGGATCGGCAGGCTCGTCATCACGTCCTGCGAGGCGTTCGACAACTACCCGCCCGGACTCCCCGGCCGCAACCTGGCCACCCTCGCCAAGCTGCCCGCAGGGCTGGAACTCGCCTTCTCCCTGCTCCGGCTGAAGCCCGCACGCCGGCTGCCCATGACCTGGGGGTGGATGAGCAAGCGACCCGTCCCGGATGCCGTGATGGACGGCTGGTTCCGGTCGCTGTGGGCCTCCAAGGAGATCCGCCGCGACCTGCGGACGTATGTGCTCGGAGTGCCGGGCAGGTCCGAACTTCTGCGTTGGGCTGAGGAGTTGCGCACCTTCGACCGCCCGGCGCTCGTCATCTGGGCCACCGAGGACCGGGTCATGCCCCTCGACCACGGGCGGCGGCTCGCCGAACTCCTCCCGCAGGGGCGGCTGGTGGAGGTCGCCGACAGTTACACGCTCCTTCCGGAGGACCGGCCGGACGCCCTCGTCGAACACATCACCGCGTTCCTGGCGGAGACCACCGCCTGACCGCTGAAGTCACGTGTGTGCGGGCCCCGTTACACATGTTCCGATGGCGCAACAGTCCCCGGCCGGCGCCGCTGCGGGGACGGCGGGCGAACCTATGATCGGCACGGTGTCGAGGGAGAGCGGGGGAAGTGCCGTGGGCTGTCAAGGGCCGTTAGGTGAACGCTGGTTCGGTGGACGGGGGAGGTGCGCCGCGCTGGTCCTCGTGATCGTGCCGGTGCTGCTCGCCGGATGCTCGGGAGACGGTGGCGACAGCCCCGGTACGGAGAACCGGAAGGCTCCGGCCGGCGGCGGCCGGAGCACGGGTGCCGCCACCGGGGCCGGCACCCCGGCTCTGCCCGAACCCGACCCCGCCCGTCTTCCCCGGACCCGGGCCGCCGCGCTCGACCTCATCGGCCGGGTCATCGCCGGGCCCGACAGCTTCGGCCCCGGAGTGGTGAAGCGGAGCCCGTACGAGAGTGGGGCGGTCACCTGGCCCGTGCTCGGCCCGGACTGCGTCTGGACCCAGCAGAAGCCCGCCGACACCGTCCTGGCCACCCGCACCCGGTCCTTCGAGGTGCCCGCGGCCCAGGGCAAGGGGCCCGTCCGGCTCGCCGCCGTCGTCACCGTCCACCGCAGCCGCGAGGACGCGGAGTGGGAGATGGCGGAGTCCATCGAGGAGACCATGCGCTGCCCCACGCAACAGCTCACCGCCGACGAGCAGATCGGGGGCATGGTCGCGGCCGCACTGCTCGGGGGAGAGGACACCCAGCGCAACTCCGAGGACGCGCTGACCGAGGTCGGGGAGTACCGGTCCACCGAGCTCGGCGGGCCGCACCACTACTCCTGGCAGCAGGCGCAGACGTACCAGGTCACCGTCGCCGTGACCGGCAAGGGAGCCGAGGGACGGACCGAGGAAGAGATCGACGCCCTCGTCACCCAGGCGCAGGCCACCATGCTGGTCCGGCTGGAATCCGCCGTCGAGAAGCAGAGCTGAGGCCGGGCGATGGACGCACTACGACCGGGCGACCCCGCACGCATCGGCGGCCACCGGCTCCTGGGCCGCCTCGGAGCGGGCGGCATGGGTGTCGTCTACCTCGGGCGCACCGAGGCCGGAGCGCTCGCCGCCATCAAGGTGATCCTCCCCGAGCACGCCGGGGACGAGGACTTCCGGACCCGCTTCCGCCGCGAGACCGAGGCCGCCCGGCAGGTGGACAGCCCCTGGGCCGTCCCGGTCACCGGCGCCGACACCGAGTCCGAAACCCCCTGGCTGGCAACGGAGTTCGTGCCGGGCCCGACACTCTCCGAGGTCGTCGCCCGCTGCGGTCCGCTGCCCACCCGCAGCGTCCACGTCCTCGGCCGGCTGCTCTCCCGCGCCCTGACCGCCGTACACGGGGCGGGACTTGTCCACCGGGACGTCAAGCCGGGCAATGTCCTCCTGACGGCGGACGGCCCCCGGCTCATCGACTTCGGGATCGCGCGCGCCGCCGAGGCGACCGCGCTGACCGCCACCGGTCTCGTCGTCGGCACCCCCGGCTTCCTCCCGCCCGAGCAGGCGACCGGGGCCGGGGCCGGGGCGGGCGCCGGACCGGAGGGGGACGTCTTCTCGCTCGGCTGTCTCCTGGCGTACGCGGCCACCGGCCGGCCGCCCTTCGGCAGCGGGGCCGTCGACGCCCTGCTCTACCGCACGGTCCACGACGAACCCGACCTCGCCGGGGTCGACGACCCCGCACTCCGCGCCCTGCTCGGGGAGTGCCTGGCCAAGGATCCGGCCGCCCGTCCGGCCGCCGCCGACCTGGACACCAGGATCGCGGAGGACGTGCCGGGCGACGGTGGGAGCGCCGACTGGCTGCCCGAGGACGTCGCCCGGATGATCGCGGAACGGTCTGCGGCGATGCTGGCCCTGCCCGACATCGAAGCCACCGTGAACACGTCGGCCACCACCCCGGCCCCCGCCCCCGCCCGGCGACGGTTCCTCACGCTCGCGGCAGGCGGTGCGGTGGCCCTCGGGGCGGGCACCTTCGCCGCCGTACGGCTGATCGGTGACGAACCCGACGGCCGGAGCGGTGCCTCTCCGGCCGGGCGGCGCTGGGTCATCGGCGTACACGCCGATCTCACGGGCGCCCAGAAGGCGGCCGGGCGGGCGCAGGAGCGTGGGGTGCGGCTGGCCGTCGACCGGTTCAACTCCCGTACGGATAAGCCCTTCACGCTCGCGGTGAAGGTGCTCGACGACGGGGGAGACCCGGCACGTTCCGTCCGGGTCGCCGAGGAGTTCGCCCGCGACCGGGACGTCCTCGCGGTCATCGGCCCGACCGGCGACGCGGCCACCGGGGCCGCGCTGCCCGCGTACGACGAAGCGGTGCTGCCCCTGCTGACGGTGTCGTCGTTGCAGATCTCCTATCCGGCCCGCGTCAACGCCGCCTTCTTCCAGGCCTCTCCGTCCTACGCGGCCCTCTCCATGCCCATCGTCAACCGGCTCCTCCTGCGCCCCGATGTGGAGCGGCTCGGTGTCCTGATCGACCGGTCCGGCGGGCAGGCCGCGTACCAGGCGGGATACGCGACCAACCTGATGACCCCGAGCCTCACCACCGGGACCACCCACCCGCGCGTGGTCCCGGCCGGGACCTCCGACCTCGGGCCGGTGATCGAGGACCTGCTCGGCCACCGCAGCGACGCGCTCTTCTACGCGGGGGACGCGGCGGGTGGAGCGCGGGCCGCCCGCGCTCTGGCCGCGACGCCGTTCAAGGGGCCGAGCATGGCGCAACACACCGTCATGCGGGCGGAGTTCCTGGAGCGGGCGGGGGAGGCCGCCGAGGGGTGGGAGTTCATCGCCCCCTTCACGGACGCGGGCGGCGTGTCCGGTGAACCCGGCGTGCCCGGTGCGGCCGGCTTCGTGACCGCACACCGGAAACGCTTCGGTGCCGCCCCCGCCGCCTGGTCCGCCGAGGCGTACGACGTCACCGGGCTCGTCGCCCAGGAGGTGGCCGCCCTGGTGGGCTCCGCCACGAAGGGCGGCGCGGGCCCCACCGGTTCACCGACCGCCACACCCTCCGGGGGCACGTCCTCCGGAAGCACGCCCTCCGGGGACACACCATCCGCGGGCACGCCCTCCGCGGACGGCCGCCCCGGCCGCGCCGCACTCGTCGCCGCCATCGCCGCCTCCCGGTACGAGGGCATCTCCCGGACCTACGTCTTCGACGAGGAGCGGCAGCAACTGGTGGGCCAGGAAGCCCATCTCTACCGGGCGGAGGGCGGCCGCTACCGCTACCTCGGCCCGGCCCCGAAACCGAAGAGCTGACGTGCACCCCCTCACCTCCCAGGACCCGCGTGCCGTCGGCCCGTACCGCACGCTGGCCCGGCTCGGCGCGGGCGGCATGGGCGTGGTCTACCTGGCGCGCTCGGCCGGCGGGACGCTCGCCGCCGTGAAGGTCATCCGCGCCGACCATGCCGCCGACCCCGGCTTCCGGGCCCGGTTCCGCCGGGAGGCGGAGGCCGCCGGGCGGATCACCGGGCCGTGGGTGGTGCCGGTGCTCGGGGCGGACACGGAGGCGCGCGAACCGTGGCTGGCGACGGCCTTCGTCCCCGGGCCGTCCCTGGGCGAGGTCGTCGGCGCCCGGGGCGCGCTGCCCGCCGCGACCGTACGGGCGCTCGGGGCGCGGCTCGCGGCGGCCCTGGTCACGGTGCACGGGGGCGGGCTGATCCACCGCGACCTGAAGCCCGGCAACGTTCTGCTCGCACTGGACGGGCCCCGGCTCATCGACTTCGGGATCGCCCGGCACGCGGGTGCGACCGCCCTCACCGCGACCGACGCCGTGATCGGGACCCCCGGCTACCTCGCGCCCGAACAGGCGTCGGCCGGACCGGTCGGACCGGCGTGCGACGTCTTCTCGCTGGGCTGCGTCCTGGTGTACGCGGCCACGGGGCGGCGCCCGTTCGGCGAGGGCGGCCCGGCGGGCGTCCTGTTCCGGACGGTCCACGAGGAACCGGAGCTGGACGGCGTACCGCACGCCTTGCTGCCCCTGGTCACGGCCTGTCTGGCGAAGGCCCCGGAGGACCGGCCGACGGCGGTGGAGGTGGCGGACGCGCTGGCGGGAGGCAGTGGGGGAGAGGACCCGCGCGAGGCGTTGGCCCTGGTCACCGCACCCGCCCCCTGGTCGCTCCCCGGCCTCCCCGCCCTGATCGCCGAACGCTCGGCCGCCGCCCTCGCGCTGCCCGACCCCGACCCCCTCCTCCCCGCCACCGCCGTACCCGACGGAGGCCCGCCCTCCGGCCGCGACCTCACCCGCCGAAGGCTCCTCACCGCCGGGGCGGCCGGGGCCGTCCTCGTGGCGGGCGGCTCCACGGCGGCCTGGATCGCCACGCGGCGGCGGAACGGGAGCGCCGGACCGCAGGGGCAGCCGGGCGAGCCGCCCACCCGCACCATCGGCGTACACGCCGACCTCACCGGCCCCGGCCGCGCCACCGGACTGGCCCACCTGCGCGGCGCCCAGCTCGCCGTCGCCGACCACAACTCCCGTACCGGCAAAGCCTTCCGCCTCGCCCTGCGCACCGAGGACGACGCGGGGGAACCGGCGCGGGCCCTGCGTTCGGCCGACCGGCTGGTGGCGGACCCCGACGTCATCGCGGTCCTCGGCCCGACCGGTGACGTGCTGCCCGAGGACGTCGTCCTGCGGTACGGAAAGGCGCGGCTCGCCACGGTCGTCGTCGCGGCGGGCTCCACCACCGCGGGTTCCGGCGCGAGCCTCCCGATCTGCGTGACCCGGCCCTACGACGGCAGCCTCGCCCCCGGCCTCGTCAGCTACCTGGTCCACACCCGTCCCGCCGAGCGCATCCTCCTCGTGTCGGACGCGGCGGACTCCGACCGGAGCTGGAAGATCGGCTCCGACTTCCGTGACGCCGCCCTCACCGGCGCCACCCTCACCGAACACCTCCTCCCCGAGGGCGCGTCGGGGTTCCGCCCGGCGGCCCGCCGGGCCACCGCCATCAGGGCCGACGCCGTCATCCACGCGGGCCGCTCGGCATCCCGCGCCGCCCGCCTGGCCGGCGCGCTCGCGGCCGAAGGCTTCACCGGCACCCGGGTCGGCGCCGGACCCGCCCTCGGGCCCGCCTTCCTCAAGGGCGCCGGGAAGGCCGCCGACGGCTGGGTCTTCGCCGAGGCGTACGCCGACCCGGCCGCGCTCCCGACGGCCGCCGGGTTCACCGCCGCCCACCGCCGCCGCTTCGGCGCACCGCCCGCCACCTGGGCCGCCGAGGCGTACGACGCCGTCGGCCTGATCGCCCGGGCCGCGGCGGCGACGAGTGCCGCGGGCGCGGAGCGCGACGGGCTGGCGCAGCGGCTGTTCAGGACCGAGCACCGGGGGATCGTCCGCACCCTGGCGTTCCACGCCCCGACCCGCCAGGTCCGGTACGAGAACGGGATCTTCCTCTACCGGATAGAGAAGGGCCGCCCCCGCTTCCTGGGCCCGTACGGCGAGGTCTGACCACGAGCGGTCTGTGACCTCCCGGCCACGGTCGGAGCACACCGGCGTGTGACCTCCCGGGGACGGGTGAACCACACCGCGCTGTGACCTCCCGGCCACGGGTGGAGCACACCGGGCTGTGACCTCACGGCCACGGCTGAAGCGCACCGGTCTGTGAACCCACGGCCAGGTGTGAAGCACACCTGCGACCGCGCTTAAGAAATCCTCGATGGACCCGGGCCCCCGTCGTACGGCAGCCTTCTCCGTGACGGCCGGGGACGGTGCGTGGAGCCGCACGGGCGTGTTCCGGCCCGTCCCGCCGTATCCCCGCCCCCACCATGGGGGTGACCCCGAAAAGACCACCCCGGGCCGCAGGGTTCCTCCGACATGCCCCGAGGCCCGGGGTATCCACCACCCGCGTACCACGTGCAGGGAGCCGCAGCCGTGAAGGCACTCGTCAAGCAGAAGGCCGAACCGGGACTGTGGCTGATGGACGTGCCGGAGCCGGAGTACGGCCCCGGGGACGTCCTGATCAAGGTCCTGCGTACCGGGATCTGCGGCACCGACCTGCACATCCGCGCCTACGACGGCTGGGCCCAGCAGGCGGTCACCACCCCGCTGATCCTCGGCCACGAGTTCGTCGGCGAGGTCGCGGCCCTCGGCTCCGGCGTCGCGGACATCGCGGTCGGTGACCTGGTCAGCGGCGAGGGCCACCTGGTCTGCGGCAAGTGCCGCAACTGTCTCGCCGGCCGCCGCCACCTCTGCCGCTCCACCGTCGGCCTCGGCGTCGGCCGGGACGGGGCGTTCGCGGAGTACGTGGTCCTGCCCGCCTCCAACGTGTGGGTGCACCGGGTCCCCGTCGACCTCGACATCGCGGCGATCTTCGACCCGTTCGGCAACGCCGTGCACACCGCGCTCTCCTTCCCGCTGGTCGGCGAGGACGTCCTGATCACCGGCGCGGGCCCCATCGGCATCATGGCCGCCGCCGTCGCCAAGCACGCCGGCGCCCGCAACGTCGTCATCACCGACGTCAGCGAGGCCCGCCTCGCCCTCGCCCGCAAGGTCGGCGTCAGCCTCGCCCTCAATGTCGCGGACCGGACCATCGCGGACGGGCAGCGGGAGCTGGGCCTGCGCGAGGGCTTCGACATCGGCCTGGAGATGTCCGGCCGCCCCGAGGCGATGCGCGACATGGTCGCGAACATGACGCACGGCGGCCGGATCGCGATGCTCGGCCTGCCCGCCGAGGAGTTCGCCGTCGACTGGTCCCGGATCGTCACCTCGATGATCACCATCAAGGGGATCTACGGCCGCGAGATGTACGAGACCTGGTACGCCATGTCCGTCCTGCTGGAGGGCGGCCTCGACCTCGCCCCCGTGATCACCGGCCGGTACGGCTTCCGTGACTTCGAAGCGGCCTTCGACGACGCGGCGAGCGGCCTCGGCGGCAAGGTCATCCTCGACTGGACCGCCTGACCCGCCGAACCTCTTTTCGCATTTCTCGAACCTCTTCTCGCATCCCTTTTAAGGAATCCAGCATGTTCGAATCCGTACGCGACGATCTGCGGACCACCCTCGACGAGATCCGCGCCGCCGGGCTGCACAAGCCCGAGCGCGTGATCGGCACCCCGCAGTCCGCGACCGTGGCCGTCACCTCCGGCGGCCGCGCCGGTGAGGTCCTCAACTTCTGCGCCAACAACTACCTGGGCCTCGCCGACCACCCCGAGGTCGTCGCCGCCGCCCACGAGGCGCTGGACCGCTGGGGCTACGGCCTCGCCTCGGTCCGCTTCATCTGCGGAACCCAGGAGGTCCACAAGGAGCTGGAGCAGCGCCTTTCGGCCTTCCTCGGCCAGGAGGACACGATCCTCTACTCCTCCTGCTTCGACGCCAACGGCGGAGTCTTCGAGACGATCCTCGGCCCCGAGGACGCGGTCATCTCCGACGCCCTCAACCACGCCTCGATCATCGACGGCATCCGGCTCTGCAAGGCCCAGCGCTTCCGCTACGCCAACCGCGACCTGGCCGACCTGGAGAAGCAGCTCAAGGAGGCGTCCGGCGCCCGCCGCCGTCTGATCGTCACCGACGGCGTCTTCTCCATGGACGGGTACGTGGCCCCGCTCCAGGAGATCTGCGACCTGGCCGACCGCTACGACGCCATGGTCATGGTCGACGACTCGCACGCCGTCGGCTTCGTCGGCCCCGGCGGCCGCGGCACGCCCGAGCTGCACGGCGTGATGGACCGGGTCGACATCATCACCGGCACCCTCGGCAAGGCGCTCGGCGGCGCCTCCGGCGGCTATGTCGCGGCCCGCGCCGAGATCGTCGCCCTGCTGCGCCAGCGCTCGCGCCCGTACCTCTTCTCCAACTCCCTCGCCCCGGTCATCGCCGCCACCTCCCTCAAGGTCATCGACCTGCTGGAGTCCGCCGGCGACCTGCGCGACCAGCTCAACGCCAACACCGCGCTCTTCCGCACCCGGATGACCGAGGAGGGCTTCGAGATCCTGCCCGGCGACCACGCGATCGCCCCCGTGATGATCGGGGACGCGGCGCAGGCGGCCCGGCTGGCGGAGCTGCTCCTGGAGCGCGGTGTGTACGTGATCGGGTTCTCGTACCCCGTCGTCCCGCAGGGCGCCGCGCGCATCCGCGTTCAGCTCTCCGCCGCCCACTCCACCGCCGACGTCAACCGCGCCGTGGACGCCTTCGTCGACGCCCGGGCGGCCCTCGACGCGGAGGCGTGACCACCGGGTCGGGGCCCCGGCCGCGACCTGGGACAATGGGCACATGATCGATGCGCGGCGGCTGCGAATCCTCCGTGCGGTGGCCGACCACCGCACCGTGACCGCGGCCGCCGCCGCGTTGTACCTGACGCCCTCCGCCGTCTCCCAGCAGCTCGCCGCCCTGGAGCAGGAGACCGGCCACCGCCTCGTCGAACGCAGTGCGCGCGGCGCCCGGCTCACCGCCGCCGGGGAGATCCTCCTCAGCCATGCCAACGTGGTCCTGGCCCAGCTGGAGCGGGCGGAGGCGGAGCTCGCCGACTACAGCGCGGGTGTCGCCGGTACGGTCACGGTCGCCGCGTTCGCCACCGGCATCGGCCTCGTCCTCGCCCCCGCCCTCACCGAGCTGGCCCGCACCGCGCCCGGCATCCGGGTCAAGGTGCAGGACGCGGAGGGCGACGCGAGCGTGCCGATGGTGCTGGACCGGCAGGTCGATGTGGCGGTGGCGGTGGAGTACCGGGGCGCGCCCGCCGAGGACGACCGGCGCCTCACCCGGGTCCCGCTCTACTCGGAGCCGTTCGACGCGGTGCTCCCGGTGGGCCACCGCCTCGCCGGCCAGGACCAGGTGGCGGTCGCCGACCTCGCCAAGGACCCGTGGATCGGGCCGTACCCGGGGAACCCCTGCCATGAGGTGGTGGTCCTGGCCTGCGAGTTCGCCGGTTTCGAACCCCGCCTGGAGCACTCGTCGGACGACTTCCGGGCGGTGGTGGCGCTGGCCGGGGCGGACGCGGGGGTGGCGCTGGTGCCGCGGTCGGCCCTGCGCGGGATGGAGCTGACTGGGGTGGTCGTCCGCCCGGTGGAGGGCAGCGCCCCCACCCGCCGCGTCTTCGCGGCCGTACGCCAGGGGGCCGAGGGTCATCCGCTGATCCGGCCGGTGCTGGACGCGATGGAGGCGGTGGCGGTGCGGGAGGCGGGGCTGGCGCGGGCGTGAGCACTGCTCACGGTCGCGAGCACCGCTCCCGCTCCTGAGCACCGCCCCCGCTCCTGAGCACCGCCCCCGCCCCTGAGCGCCGCTCCCGCTCCTGAGCGCCGCCCCCGCCCCTGAGCAGCGCTCTCCGCTCAGCCGATCCGGGCCGTACGGCGGCTCCGGATCCTGCCGCCCCACCACCGCCCGGACGGGGACATCCCCGCCCGCCCCGGGTCGTAGAGGATCTGCCAGCCCACCAGCGCCACCAGGATCCCGATCGTCGCCCACGCGGGCAGCCGTACGCCCAGCGGAGCCAGCGCCACGGCCACCGCCACGCACGGCAGCCCCCAGCCCAGCACCCACACCCGGTCGGCCCGCTCCGCGAGCGGCAGCGCCGCGACCACGCCCGCCGCGAAATACCCCGCCATCGCCCCGCACAGCAGCCAGTGCTGCCCCTTCGGCAGTACGTCGTCGAAGTGGGCGACCGCCGAGCCCAGGGCGGTCGCCAGCGCGACCAGGAATCCGGTCGTCACGGCGTGCAGCAGCATCGCGAGACGGGGAGCGAGCGCGTCCTTGCGCAGGTGGGGGATGCCGTTGGTGCCGTACAGCAGGCTCAGGGTGCAGATCCCGGCCAGCAGCCCGAACGCCCCGAGCCCGGTGGCGGCCAGCGGCAGGTCCCAGTCGTCGCGTTCGGAGGCGGCGTCGATGATCTGGATGACGCCCTCGCCCAGCACGATGATCACGTACAGCCCGAGCCGTTCGCCCATGTGCGCGGTGTCGACGCGCGACTCGCTGAGCCGGGGCGGCGAGGGCGCGGTGGCGTGCGGTGGTCCCGGCGGCGGCCGGTCACTGCGGCGTGCGGCCATCCCCTCGGCCATCCGCCGCAGGGTGCGGTCGCGGGTGGAGACGAGCAGGGTGACGATGTCGACCGCGATGCCCAGCGCCCAGAGCCAGTAGCGCCACGGAGGCTCCACGAAGAGGGAGACCAGCCAGGGCAGCGACCCCGCGCCGAACTGCGCCAGCGGCCAGTCGACGATGACGCTGCCCCGCTGCCAGACCCGCCCCGCCTGCCAGCGCAGCGCGACATAGGCGACGACGAAGGTGACGGCGTGGTGGGTGAGGACCGCGTGGACGGAGGCCGCCATCACGGCCATGCCGAGCATCGCGACCAGCAGGGTACGGACGCGGGTCGCGGCGGCGGCGATGTCCCCGTAGACGGCGAATCCGGCCCAGGCGGTCCAGAAGGCGAGGTAGAGCACCCCGTACAGGGCGATGTCCGCCGGCTGCGGGCCCTCGTGCAGCAGATGGGCCAGCTGCCCCGCCCCGGCGACGACCACCAGGTCGAAGAACAGCTCGTTCCACCCGGCGTGCCGCTCGGCCGGGGCGGCGCTCTCCGTGGACTCCATGGCCCCATGGTCGGCGGAGGGCGCCCGGACGCGCCTCGACTGTGGGCCGAATGGCGACGGGTCAGTCCGTCGGCTGGAGCAGGTCCCAGCGGTTGCCGTACAGGTCCTCGAAGACCGCGACCGAGCCGTACGTCTCGTGCCGGGGCTCCTCCAGGAAGCGCACACCGGCCGCGCTCATCCGGGCATGGTCGCCCGCGAAGTCCTCCGTGTGCAGGAAGAAGCCGACCCGCCCGCCGGTCTGCGCCCCCACGCTCGCCTCCTGCGCCCCGTCCTTCGCGCGGGCCAGCAGCAGCCCCGTACCGGACGCCGCCCCGCGCGGGCGCACCACCACCCAGCGGGATCCGTCGCCCCGGTCGGTGTCCTCCACCAGCTCGAAGCCGAGCGCGTCACGGTAGAAGGCGACGGCCTCGTCGTAGTCGCGGACGACCAGGGTGACCAGGGCGATGTGGGACATGGGCCTCTCCAGAGGATCGAAACGTGGTTATACGTAACACTAACGCTTCCCGTCCCCGCCCCCGCACAATGCCCCGCATGGACTTCCTGGACCTCACGACCCCCGGCGGCCTCGCCGACGCGACGGACCGGGCCCGCCGGCTGGCGGAGACCGGAGAGCGGCGCGTCCTCGGGATCGCCGGGCCGCCCGGGGCCGGGAAGTCCACCCTGGCGGAGAGGGTGACCGAGGCTCTGGAGGGGCGCGCCGTCCTCGTCCCCATGGACGGCTTCCACCTCGCCGGCGCCGAGCTGGAGGGCCTCGGCCGGGCCGACCGGAAGGGTGCCCCCGACACCTTCGACGCGCCGGGGTACGCGGCGCTCCTGCGGCGCCTGCGCGACCCCGACCCCGACCACCCGGTGTACGCCCCCGCCTTCGACCGCGCCCTTGAGGAGCCGGTCGCCGGAGCCCTGGCCGTCATCCCGGACGTCCCGCTCGTCATCACCGAGGGCAACTACCTGCTGCTCGACGAGGGGCCATGGGCGCCGGTGCGCGGGCTGCTGGACGAGGTGTGGTTCCTGGAGCTCGATCCGGAGGTCCGGGTGCGGCGGCTCGTCGAGCGCCATGTGCGGTACGGGAAGCCTCCGGCGGTGGCGCGGGCGTGGGTGGAGCGGTCCGACGAGGCGAACGCCCGGCTGGTGGAGCGCGGCCGGGACCTGGCCGACGTGGTGGTGCGGCTGCCGTCGTGACCGGGCGGGCGTGGTGGTGCGGCTGCCGTTGTGACCGGGCTGCCTCGCCCGGCTTCCCGGCAGCCCACTCCCGTACGCCCCCGAACCTGTTCGCGTACGCCCCGCCCGGCGGGCAGGATGCAGGGAGCCACGCCCTGCCGCACCCCCGCACCGCCAGGAGGCCCCGATGTCCAGCCCGAACCCGCCCGCGCCGCACCCCGTGCCCTTCACCGCCGAGGACTACCGGGCCCGGATGGCGAGGGCGGCCGACTCGGCCGCCGAGGCCGGGCTGGCCGGGGTGATCGTCGCGCCCGGCCCCGACCTCGTCCACCTGACCGGCTACCGGCCCGTCTCCACCGAACGCCTCACCCTCCTCGTCCTGCGGGCCGGCGAGGAGCCGGTCCTGGTCGTCCCCACCCTGGAGGCGCCCGACGCGGCGGCCGCCGCCGGGGCGCCCGCGCTGGCCCTGCGGGACTGGACCGACGGCGTGGACCCGTACGCGGTGGCCTCCCCGCTGCTCGCGGCCCAGGGCCGCTTCGCCGTCAGCGACAACGCCTGGGCGATGCACATCCTGGGCCTCCAGCGGGCGCTGCCCGACACCACGTACATCGCCCTCACCGAGGCGCTCCCGATGCTCCGCGCGGTGAAGGACGCCGCCGAGCTGGAGCGCCTGGCGGCGGCGGGGGCGGCGGCGGACGCCACGTACGAGGAGATCCTGAAGGTGCGGTTCTCCGGCCGCCGGGAGACCGATGTGGCCGCCGATCTCGCCGCGCTGCTCCAGCACTTCGGGCACTCCCAGGTCGACTTCACCGTCGTCGGCTCCGGGCCCAACGGCGCCAACCCGCACCACGAGGCCGGTGAACGCACCATCGAGCGCGGCGACATGGTCGTCCTGGACTTCGGCGGCCTGAAGCACGGTTACGGCTCCGACACCTCCCGTACGGTCCACGTCGGCGAGCCCACCGCCGAGGAGCAGCGCGTCCACGACATCGTCCGCGAGGCCCAGCAGGCGGGCTGCGCGGCGGTCCGGCCCGGGGTCGCCTGCCAGGAGATCGACCGCGCCGCCCGCGCGGTGATCCTGGAGTTCGGCTACGGCGACCGCTTCATCCACCGCACCGGCCACGGCATCGGCGTCACCACCCACGAACCCCCGTACATGATCGAGGGCGAGGAGCAGCCGCTCGTCCCCGGCATGTGCTTCTCCGTCGAGCCGGGCATCTATCTCCCCGGCCGCTTCGGGGTCCGGATCGAGGACATCGTGACCGTCACCGAGGACGGCGGCCGCCGCCTCAACACCACCGCACGCGAGCTGGCGATCGTCGAGTAGCCCTGCGAGCAGGGGAGTTCACTCGTCGGCCAGCACCACGCACGACTCCGGCGGCAGATGCAGCACCCCGTCCGCCCCCGGCGCCCCGACCGGCTCCCAGGCCGCCACCACCCGTCCTCCGACGCGCCGGTGGCGGCCCGAGCCGAGCGGGATCGCGGCCGGCTTGTCCGCCAGGTTCACCGCGATCCGCAGATCGCCCCTGCGGTACGCGATCCAGCGGGCGTCCTCGTCGAACGCGGTCTTCACCGAGGCGAGGTCGGGGTCGTGGAGGTCGGGCAACGTCCGCCGCAGCGCGATCAGTCGGCGGTACCAGTCCAGCAGCCGCGCGTGCGGTTCACGCTCGGGTTCGGACCAGTCCAGACAGGAGCGGTCCCGGGTCGCCGGGTCCTGCGGGTCGGGGATCTCCTCCTCCGCCCAGCCGTGCGCGCCGAACTCCCGCCGCCTGCCGTTGCGTACGGCCTCCGCCAGCTCCGGATCGGTGTGGTCGGTGAAGAACTGCCACGGGGTGCGCGCCCCCCACTCCTCGCCCATGAACAGCATCGGCGTGAACGGGCCGGTCAGTACGAGGGTGGCGGCGCACGCCTGGAGGCCGGGGGAGAGGGAGGCGGCGAGGCGGTCGCCGAGGGCCCGGTTGCCGATCTGGTCGTGGGTCTGGGCGTAGCCGACGAAGCGGTGGGCCGGGGAGCGGGTCACGTCGACCGGGCGGCCGTGGGTGCGGCCCCGGAAGCTGGACCACGTCCCGTTGTGGAAGAACGCCGACGTCACGGTCTTGGCCAGGGCGGCGAGCGGGGCCCGGGCGAAGTCCGCGTAGTAGCCCTGGGACTCGCCGGTGAGCGCGGTGTGCAGGGCGTGGTGGAAGTCGTCGTTCCACTGGGCGTGCAGCCCGAGACCGCCCGCCGGGCGCGGGGTGGTGGTGCGCGGGTCGCAGAGGTCGGACTCGGCGATCAGCCCCAGCGGCCGCCCCAGCTCCACCGCCAGCGCGTCGACCGCCGTGGACAGCTCCTCCAGGAAGGTGAGCGCCCGGGTGTCGGCGAGCGCGTGCACGGCGTCCAGCCGCAGCCCGTCGAGCCGGTAGTCCCGCAGCCAGGCCAGCGCGCTGCCCAGCAGGAACGCCCGCACCTCGTCCGAGCCCGGCGCGTCCAGGTTGACCGCCGCGCCCCATGGCGTGTGGTGGGTGTCGGTGAAGTACGGGCCGAAGGCGGGCAGGTAGTTGCCGGACGGGCCCAGGTGGTTGTGGACCACGTCCAGGATCACCCCGAGCCCCAGCCCGTGCGCCGTGTCGACAAAGCGCTTCAGTCCCTCCGGGCCGCCGTACGGCTCGTGCACCGCCCAGAGCGAGACCCCCTCGTACCCCCACCCGTTGGTGCCGGGGAACGGGCAGACCGGCATCAGCGACACATGGGTGACGCCCAGCTCCGCCAGATGGCCCAGCCGGGCCGCCGCCGCGTCGAAGGTGCCCTCCGGGGTGTACGTCCCCACGTGCAGCTCGTACAGGACCGCCCGGGTCAGCCGCCGCCCCGCCCAGCCCTCGCGCCAGGCGTACGCCCCCTGGTCGACGACCGCGCTCGGCCCGTCGGGCCCGTCCGGCTGGCGCCGCGAACGGGGGTCGGGCAGCAGCGGCCCGTCGTCCACCCGGAACCCGTAACGGTCCCCGTCCACCGCCTCCGCCCCGGCGCTCCACCACCCCTCCCGCAGCGGGTCGCGCTCCATCGGGTAGCGGACCTCCGCCGCCTCCAGTACGACCGTGTCCGCCTCGGGGGCCCACACCTCGAACTGCATCCACCACTCCTCGTCCGTACCGGATCGTCACATCGCCGGATCGCCGCGCGGACCGGGCGAGAGGTCGCCGGGACCGGCGCACCCCACCCCGCGACCGCGCACCCCTAGAACCGGCCCGTCACCGGCCATTAAGGTCTGGTCCTGATCATTGCCCGGCCGGCTCCCGCTCATACAGGTTCTGTTCATACGTACGGCTCATGGAGGCCGAGATGCCCGTACCGCAGTTCCCGCCCGGCTTCCTCTGGGGAGCCTCCGCCTCCGCCTTCCAGACCGAAGGGGCGGTGGACGCCGACGGCAAGGGCCCCTCGGGCTGGGACGCCTTCGCCGCCCTGCCCGGCCGGATCAAGGACGGCACCGACACCACCCGGGGCACCGGCTTCCACGCCCGCTACCGCGAGGACGTCGCCCTGCTCTCCGGGCTCGGCGCCGACGCCTTCCGGTTCTCCATCAGCTGGCCCCGCGTGGTCCCGGGGGGCAGCGGAGCCGTCAACGCCGACGGCCTCGACTTCTACGACCGGCTCGTCGACGAGCTCTGCGCCCACGGCATCACCCCCGCCCCCACGCTCTACCACTGGGACACCCCGCTCCCGCTGGAGGAGACGGGCGGCTGGCTCGACCGGGACACCGCGTACCGCTTCGCCGAGTACGCGGGAATCGTCGCCGAACGGCTCGCGGACCGGGTCCCGATGTGGATCACCATCAACGAACCCGCCGAGGTCACGATGCTCGGCTACGCCCTGGGCGAGCACGCCCCGGGCCGCGCCCTCCTCTTCGACGCCCTGCCCGCCGCCCATCACCAGCTCCTCGCCCACGGCCTCGCCGTCCGGGCCCTGCGTGCGGCGGGCGCCGACAACATCGGCATCGCGCTCTCCCACGCCCCGGTCTGGACGGCCGGCGACTCCGACGAGGACCGCTTCGGCGCGGAGCTGTACGACACGCTCACCAACTGGCTCTTCGCCGACCCCGTCCTCACCGGCCGCTACCCGGACGACGGCCTCGCCGCCCTGATGCCGGGCCCGGTCGCCGACGACCTCAAGGTGATCTCGACCCCGCTCGACTGGTACGGCGTCAACTACTACAACCCGACCCTCGTCGGCGCCCCACGGCCGGAGGCCCTGGAGACCTTCTCCGGCTTCGCGATGCCCGCCGGACTCCCCTTCGGGATACGCGAGATCGAGGGGTACGAGAAGACCGGCTTCGGCTGGCCCGTCGTCCCCGAGGGGTTCACCGAGATCCTCACCCTGCTGCACCGCCGCTACGGCGACCGCCTCCCGCCGCTCCACATCACCGAGAACGGCTGCGCCCTGGACGAGCCGCTCGCCGACGACCGCCGTATCGCCTACCTGGAGAGCCACCTCACCGCCCTCCGCGCGGCGATGGACGCGGGGGTCGACGTACGGGGGTACTTCACCTGGTCGCTCACCGACAACGTGGAGTGGACGGAGGGGGCCTCGCAGCGGTTCGGCCTGGTGCACATCGACTACGAGACCCTCACCCGTACGCCGAAGGCCTCGTACGCCTGGTACCGCGACCTGATCCGCGCCCAGAAGCAGCCGCAGAACCATCAGATCCGGAAGGAAGCGGTCGAAGGGGCTTACGCGGCTCCCCCCGAATGATCAATACTCCCGCCATGGTCGCTTCATGGTGGTCCCGGGCCCGGCTGGGGATCTTCGTCCACTGGACTCCCGCCTCCGTCCCCGGCTGGGCCCCGCCCTACGTCCCTCCGTCGGAGCTCCCGGCGGCGGGCCGGCGTGCGCCGCTCGGCTGGACCTCGTACGCGGAGTGGTACGAGAACTCCCTGCGCTTCCCCGGCTCCCCGGCCGCCGCCCACCACCGCGCCACCTACGGCACGCGCCCCTACACCGACTTCGGCCACGACTTCGAGGACGGGCTCAGCGGCTGGGACCCGGCCGCCTGGGCCCGCTCCTTCCGCGAGGCGGGCGCCGGGTACGCGGTCCTGGTCACCAAGCACCACGACGGCTTCTGCCTCTGGCCCTCCGAGACGGAGAACCCCCACCGCACCGGCTGGCACACCGCCCGGGACGTGGTCGGCGAGTTCGCCGATGCCGTACGGGCCGAGGGCCTGCGGTTCGGCGTCTACTACTCGGGCGGGCTCGACTGGACCTTCGACGACCGGCCCATCGGCACCGCGGCCGACATGTTCTCCGCCGTCCCGCGCGGCCGCTACCCCGCCTACGCCGATGCGCAGCTGAGGGAGCTGATCCGCCGCTACCGCCCCGACATCCTCTGGAACGACATCGCCTGGCCGGCCGCCGCCACCGGGATCCGCTCCCTCACCGACTTCTACCGCTTCACCGTCCCGCACGGCGTCGTCAACGACCGCCTGCTGCCGTACGCCCCGCACTGGCGGGCACTGGGCCTGCCGGGCGCCAAGTCCCTCTACAACTGGTGGGACCGGCGCACGGTGGCGCAGGGCGAGGGGTTCGTCCCCCGCACCCCGCCCGACTTCGACTTCCGTACGCCGGAGTACGCCCGGTACACCGGCTCCGACCCGTACGAGATCACCCGGGGCATCGACCACAGCTTCGGCTACAACCGCAACTCCGGCCCGGACGCCTTCATCGACCGCCGCGCGCTGACCTCACTGGTCCGCGACACGGCGGCCGACGGCGGGAACCTGCTGCTCAACGTGGGGCCGCGCGGCGAGGACGCGACGATCCCCGCCGAGCAGCAACTCCGGCTGGACTGGCTCGCCGAGGAGACGGCGAGCGGGTCACTCACTCCTGAGCGAACACCAGGTCGATCCGCTCCTGAGTGACGGGGTGACCGGCGCGGGCGAACGCGGCCGCCATCGGCGCGTTCGCGCGGTCCGTCGCGCCCGCGATGGACTCCGCGCCCTGTTCCACCAGGAAGCGGGTGCACTCCACCAGCAGGTCGTAGCCGTACCCGTGGCCGCGCGCCTCGGGGACGACCCCGATGAAGCCGATGCACGGCCCGGACGGGTTGTGCGCCGGCACCTGGATGCCCGCCACCTCGCCGTCCGGCGTGTACGCGAGCTGCCACCACTCACGGGGCGAGGGGCACCAGTGGAAGAAGTCCAGCTCCGACCGGGCCGCCGCCTCCAGTCCGCCCGGGCCCTCGATGTCCCGCCGGGCGTGGGCGTCCAGCGTGACCGAGTGGACCCGGCGCAGGACGTCGAGGATCACGGCGTCGTCCGGCTCGGGGCGGAAGATGAGCCGGCCCGGCCGCTCGGGCAGCGGGCAGTCCGGCGTCCACGTATAGCGGTAGCGCTCGACGAGGACCTCCATCCCGGCCGCCCGCGCGGCGGCGATCTGGCCCTCGGCGGCGGCCCGGACCTCGGGCGCCTCCCGCCAGCCGGGCGGCACCAGCAGGGAGTACTCGCTACGGAAGGGGGCCCGGCGCAGGAGTTCGGCGCCCGCCTCCTCCTCGCCGGGCGCGAAGTCGAACCAGTCGAGCGCGATGGGCGCGGTGTCGTCGGGGGAGCCCCACCAGGCGGCCCTGGCCACCACGGTGTTGCCGCGCAGGGCGGCCCAGGTCCAGTCGGGGCGGTACTCGCCGCCGTCCGCCACAGTGGCGTAACGGTGGCCGAAGGCGCCACGGCCGACGAGAGCGGTGTCGTGAAGGGAATGGAAAAGATCGGCGTCGCTCGGGGTGAGCGCGCGAATGACCAGATCGGTCATGAAAGTGTCCTCCGGGGACGGGATACCGCGCTCCCGGTCGAACGTCTGACGTCAGGTTTTCCCGGACGTCAGACGGAGTCCGACACCGCCCGGTGGACGGGGCGGGAGCGCGGGGGCGAGAAGCTGCGGATGCCGGTCATGCCGGTGGTGTTCTCACGCACGGTTTCGCCCCCTTCCAGGACTTCCACGGCCTGGGCCGATGTCGGTGCCGACCGTAGCCGGGGCCCGGACACCGTGTCCACCGATTAACGCGCCGAGCCCCGGCGCAGGTCAGCACGGGCGGGAAGCAGAGCTGTTCTGGACACTTCGGGCCCCTCGGCCCGACAATCGTCGATGTGACGTCCTCCTTCGAGTTCAACACGTATCCCGCGCGGCTGTCGGACGCCCAGCGCGACCGTGTCCTCGGCGTGCTCAGAGAGGGTGCCGCACAGGGCAAGCTGTCGCACGACACCTTCATGCGGCGCATGGAGCTCGCCCTCGTCGCCCGCCGTCCCGAGGAGCTGGCGGCCCTCACCTCGGACCTGGACTCCGGCAGCCGCTTCTCACAGGGGCTGGTCAGGGCCGTCGGCGGAATATCCGCCTTCCCCGGACGGCTGCGCCGGGCCTGGCAGACCGAGCGGCTCCCGAAGCTGCTGCTCCCCGCACCGAGCCCCTATCCGCTGCTCATCGGCCGCGACCCGGGCAACGGGCTGCGCCTCAACCACGAGACGGTCTCCCGGCTGCACGCCGAACTCACCGTGCAGAACGGCCGCTGGGTGCTCCGCGACCTCGGCTCCACCAACGGCACCTGCGTCAACGGCCAACGGCTCGTCGGCTCGATCCCGGTGCGCGACGGGGACCAGGTCAGCTTCGGCCGGATGAGCTTCCGTCTGACGGCACCCTCGCTCCGCCCGCCTGCCTGACCGCCCTGTCACTCCACCCGCCCGCCTGATCCGGTCACGCCCGCTATCGGTGCTGCTGGTGCGGGCCCCACCCCAGCCGTGCACCATGCCCTTGGCGACGGCGGTCGGCGGCAGGGTGTTCACCACCACGTCGTGCCCGGTGTCCCGGGCCTGAGCCTCGGTCAGGCCCACCGCCACGGTCTGCGGCGAGGAGTACGTGACCCGGGGGACGGTGGCGTGGTCGACCGGGGCCGTACGCAGCCCGGCCGGCGCCTCCGCCACCAACAGCCCCTCGGCGAACGGTGCGTGGGCCGGCCCGAGGGAGGGCGGCGGCAGCAGGTCGCCCACCACGTGGATGCCCGGCACCGCCGTCTCCAGCCGCGACCGGTCGGCCGGCACCACATGGCCCCGTCCGTCCGTGGCCGGCCCCGCCGCCGCGAGCCCCGGACCGTCCCTCGCCGGCTCCCGGCCGACCGCGACCAGCAGCCGCTCGGCCGCCACCGTGACCGTCCCGCCCCGCGCGGCCCGCACGACCGCCCGCACCCCGTCCTCGACCACCTCCGTCTCCAGCAGCCGGGCCCCCACCCTGGCTGCGCGCCCTCGCCGTCTTCTCCCGGGTGCCCCTGACCGGCGGGGCGGCGGCCCTCACCGAGCTGCTCACCACCCTGCCGGACACCGGAATCCGGCCGCCGAGGCCCTTCCGCCCCGGAGCCCCCTCACCCGAACGGGCGTACGTCGACTGCGCCGGGCCCCCGTCAGTGGTCCGCTGAGAGCCAGGTGCGCCGACAGGCGGCGCCATGACCGCAGGGGGCGACGAGGGATGCCGGCCGACCGCTCCGAGGCCCTGCCCACCGCCCGCCGTCCGCACCGGCTCGCGGGCGGACAGCCGGGACTGCTGGAGCCGGGCGCCTCGACGGATCCGTACCGCCTGCGCCTCTACTGCGTCCTGCGCACCGACTTCCCGCTCGGTTACGACCCGGGGCTCGGCGCCTGGCTGCTGAGCCGGTACGCCGACGTGGCCCTGGCCCTCACCGACCCCCGCTTCACCGGCTACCCGCACGACGGGGCCCCGCGCGGACCGGTCCCCGCCCCGCTGGGGCTCTGCCGCGGGAGCCTCGTCTGCACACCGCTGCCGGACGGCGTCACGGCACCGGGTCCGAGTGCGGATTCGAGTCCGCGTGCGACTCCGGCGAGCACACCCGCGACCCTCTCCGCCGTCGAGCGCACCGCGTACGTCCTGGCGCGCCGGATAGCCGGGCGGGACCGGGCGGACCTGGTCGGCGAGTTCTGCCGGTGGCTCCCCGCCGGGGCCGATGCGGTGGCGGCCGGGCTCTCCTACCCGGACCTGAACGCCCCGCCCCGCCCCGCCGCCCACCAGCGGCCCGGCGGGGGCACCGGAGACTGCGCCCGGCACACCGGGCTCCGGGAGAGGGCCCTGGCCTCGTTCCTCGCGAACATGCTGGACGACCCCGACCTGCTGGCCGCCGTGGCGGGCTCCGGGGCCGGGGCCGGGATGTTGCTGGGCCGGGCCTGGACGGAGACGCTGCGCCGCGACCCGCCCGTCCAGATCGTGCTGCGCCGCACCCGCACCGAGGTCCGCGTCAGCGGCGGCATGCTGCCCGCCGGGGCGCCTGTCGCCTGCCTCATCGGCGCGGCGGGGCGCGACCCGGCCCGGTTCGCCGCCCCCGACCGCTTCGACCCGCTGCGCGCCGACGCCGACCCGCTGCTCACCGGGCCGGCCGGCTGCCCCGCCGCCCTGCTCGGCCGGCTGGAGGCGGAACACGGACTGCGCGCCCTGCTGACGGCGATGCCCCGCATCCGCTGGGCCGAGGGCTTCCGCCCGGCGTCCAGCGGGGTACTCACACGGGGGCCGCGGGCCCTGCTCGTACGGCCGTCCTGATCAGGACGGCCGATACGGGCACCACCCCCGCCGCACCGCAGGGCGAGGGCCCTGCACCGCAGGGCGAGGGATCACCGCCGCCCCCCGGCTCACCCCCGCACCCTCCGCAACAGCGCCACCGGCCGCTCACCGAACAGCTCGGCCGCCGCCACCGCACCCCCCGTGAACTCCCGCCCCGCCCCCGGGTCCAGCACATCCCGCCACGGCCCCGAGTCCGGCAGCTCCACCACCGTGTCCCGCCACCCCCCGCCCTCCGCGAGCCGCAGCGACAGCCGGGTCACCGCCACCGCCACCTCGCCCGACCGGGAGAACGCCACCACATGCCCGGCCGCCGGACCCCGCGCCTCCAGCGGTACGTACGTCCCCGACTCCCCGAACACCTCCGGCAGCTCCCGCCGCAGCCCCAGCGCCGCCGCCGTCACCACCTGCTTCTCCTCCGCCGGCCCCTCCGGCCGCCGGAACGGGCGCCGGTTGTCCGGATCGACCAGGGCCAGGTACTCGCTCTCCGTGCCCTGGTACAGGTCCGGCACCCCCGGCATCGTCAGCTGCACCAGCGCCGCCCCCAGCACATTGGCCCGGACGTGCGGCGCGAGTGACTCCGCGAAGGCGGTCACCAGCCGCCGGGCCGTACCCGACCCGCTGCCCGAACCGGCCGCCACGAAGTCCGTCACCGCCCTCTCGTACGCCTCGTCCGGCTCCGTCCAGCTGGTGAACAGCCCCGCCTCACGCACCGCCTTGAGCAGGGCGGGCTCCAGCCGGGCGCCCAGCTCCTCGGCGGGCAGCGGGGCGCAGCCGTACGAGGACTGCCAGGCCTGCCAGGCGAGCTGCGGGTCCGGCGCCGCGACGGGTGTCGCCTCGGTCAGCTCGGCCACCAGCCCGGCCCACCGCTCCGGACACTCCGACAGCACCGCGATCCGGGCCCGGACATCGGCGCTTCGCTTGGTGTCGTGCGTGGTCAGGACCGTTCCCGTGGCGGGCCAGTCCCGGGCGATCCGGGTGGCGAAGGCGTGGAACCCGTCCACCGTCACCGCGGGCTGCCCGGGGTCCCCGCCCACCTCCGTGGCCGAGATCAGCGGCACGTACCGGTAGAACGCGGTGTCCTCCACCGACTTGGCGTGCAGCGCGGACGCCGTCTGCGCGAACCGGGCGCAGAAGGACACCTGTTCCTCCCCCTCTCCCAGCCGCCCGAGCGCCAGATCCCGTACGACATCGACGGCGGCGGCCTCCTCCGGCACGGAGAACACCGCCTTCGCGTCCCGTACGGCATCGTCCGGAAGGGTCTCCTCCGCGATCAGGGTCGGCTCCTCGCCCGCCGTGACGTACGGCCGGTAGACCGGCACCCGTACCAGCAGCTCCCGGATTGCCGTCCGCAGCGCCCAGGGCGCGTGGTCGCGCAGGGCCGGGTCCCCGGCGCAGACGGAGGCGGCCAGCCGGGTCAGCCAGGCCGTCTCGGAGGCCAGTTCGTGGGTGGCCACCCGGTACGCGGCCCGGCGGACGGTCGCCTTCCAGTAGCCGCCCCGGTCCCCGGGCGGGCCCGCGAACTCCCGGTAGCGGCCGAGCAGCTCCGCCGCCCCGTCCGGGTCCGTGAACAGCCCGTCGATCCGGTGCAGGGCGTCGTACCCGGTCGTCCCGGCGACCGCCCAGCCGGCCGGGAGGGGCTCGTCGCCGGTGAGGATCTTCTCCACGACCGTCCACCGGCCGCCGGTGGCCTCGTTCAGCTGCCGCAGATACGCGGCCGGGTCGGCGAGGCCGTCCGGGTGGTCGATGCGCAGCCCGTCGAGCACCCCGTCGCGGAGCAGTTCGAGGACCTTGGAGTGCGTGGCGTCGAAGACCTCGGGGTGCTCGACGCGGACCCCGATCAGCTCCGAGACGGTGAAGAAGCGGCGGTAGTTCAGCTCGGTGCGGGCCAGGCGCCACCAGGCGAGCCGGTAGTGCTGGGCGTCCAGCAGTTCCGGAAGCGGAAGGTCCGCCGTGCCCGCCCGCAGCGGGAACTCCTGTTCGCCGTAGCGCAGCACCTCCCCGTCCTCGCCGACGTCGACGGAGAAGGCGTCCAGCTCCCCGCCGAGCGGACCGGCCAGGACCGGGAGGAGCACCTTGTCGCCGCCCGCCGCCCAGTCGATGTCGAACCAGCGGGCGTACGGGGAGGCCCGGCCCTCGCGGAGCACCTCCCAGAGCTGCCGGTTGTGCCGGGGCACGGCGGCCATGTGGTTGGGCACGATGTCCAGGACCAGCCCGAGCCCGTGCTCCCGGGCGGTGGCGGCGAGGCTCCGCAGCCCCTCCTCACCGCCCAGCTCCTCCCGTACGCGGCTGTGGTCGACCACGTCGTAACCGTGCCGGGAGCCGGGAACCGCCTCCAGGACGGGCGAGAGGTGGAGGTGGGAGACGCCGAGCGCGGCCAGGTACGGCACCGCCTTCTCGGCCGCCGGGAAGGGGAAGTCGGGCTGGAGCTGAAGCCGGTACGTGGCGGTGGGCGTCATGGACTTCTACGTACCCCGCCCGGGGCGAACTGTGTCACCCCGGGCGGGACGCTCACCCCCGCCGGTACGGAGGGCAGGGCTTCAGACGGGGCGCTTCAGCACGGCGAGGCTGCGGCCGATCAGCGTGACCTGCTCGCCCTCGGCCACCTTGGGGCCCGTCCCCGGGGGCACCCCCTCCGGGAGTGCCGTGTCCACGACGACCTGCCACTGCTCCCCGTGGTCCACCGGGACGGCGAACTCCAGTGTCTCGGCGCTCGCGTTGAACATCAGCAGGAACGAATCGTCGGAGATCCGCTCCCCGCGCGGCCCCGGCTCGGAGATCGCATGGCCGTTGAGGAAGACCGTCATCGCCTTGGCGTGGGCCGCCTGCCAGTCCCGCTGGGCCATCTCCTGGCCCTCGGGGGTGAACCAGGCGATGTCGGACAGCTCGTCGTGGGTACCCTCCACCGGCCGCCCGTGGAAGAAGCGGCGGCGCCGGAAGACCGGGTGGTCGCGGCGGAGCCACACCATGGACCGGGTGAACTCCAGCAGATTCCGGCGGAACTCGTCGTCCGGGGCGTCCGGGTCGGGCCAGTGGATCCAGGAGAGCTCGTTGTCCTGGCAGTAGGCGTTGTTGTTGCCCTTCTGCGTCCGGGCGAACTCGTCCCCGTGGCTCAGCATCGGCACGCCCTGCGACAGCATCAGCGTGGCGATGAAGTTCCGCATCTGCCGGCCCCGCAGCTCCAGGACCTCCGGATCGTCCGTCTCGCCCTCGGCGCCGCAGTTCCAGGACCGGTTGTGGCTCTCGCCGTCCCGGTTGCCCTCGCCGTTGGCGTCGTTCCGCTTGTCGTTGTACGACACCATGTCGTGCAGGGTGAAACCGTCGTGGCAGGTGGTGAAGTTGATCGAGGCGAGCGGGCGGCGCCCGTCGTCCTGGTAGAGGTCGGAGGAGCCCGTCAGCCGCCCGGCGAACTCGGCCAGGGTGCGCGGCTCGCCCCGCCACAGGTCGCGGACCGTGTCGCGGTACTTCCCGTTCCACTCGGTCCACAGCGGCGGGAAGTTGCCCACCTGGTAGCCGCCCTCGCCGACGTCCCACGGTTCGGCGATCAGCTTCACCTGGCTGACCACCGGGTCCTGCTGGACCAGGTCGAAGAAGGACGAGAGCCGGTCGACCTCGTGGAACTGGCGGGCGAGGGTCGCCGCCAGGTCGAAGCGGAAGCCGTCCACATGCATCTCGGTCACCCAGTACCGCAGCGAGTCCATGATCATCTGGAGTACGTGCGGGGACCGCATGAGCAGGGAGTTCCCGGTGCCCGTGGTGTCCATGTAGTACCGCTGATCGTCGGTCAGGCGGTAGTAGGAGGCGTTGTCGAGGCCGCGGAAGGAGAGGGTGGGACCCAGGTGGTTGCCCTCGGCGGTGTGGTTGTAGACGACGTCGAGGATGACCTCGATCCCCGCCTGGTGCAGGGCCTTCACCGCCTGCTTGAACTCCAGCACCTGCTCCCCGCGCTCGCCCCAGGAGGCGTACGCGTTGTGCGGGGCGAAGAAGCCGATGGTGTTGTAGCCCCAGTAGTTCGCGAGCCCCATGTCCACCAGCCGGTGGTCCTGGACGAACTGGTGAACGGGCATCAGTTCGATCGCGGTGACGCCCAGTTCGGTCAGGTGGGCGATGACCTCCGGATGCGCGAGCCCCGCGTAGGTGCCGCGCAGCTCGGGCGGGAGCCCGGGGTGGAGCATCGTGAGGCCCTTGACATGGGCCTCGTAGATCACTGTGCGGTGGTAGTCCGTACGGGGGCGGCGGTCGTCGCCCCAGTCGAAGTACGGGTTGACCACCACCGAGCTCATGGTGTGCGGCGCCGAGTCGAGGTCGTTGCGGGAGTCCGGCTTCCCGAACGGGTAGCCGTACACCGACTCGCCCCACTCGATCTGCCCGGCGACCGCACGGGCGTACGGGTCGAGCAGGAGCTTCGCGGAGTTGCACCGCTGTCCGTGCTGGGGCTCGTAGGGCCCGTGCACCCGGAAGCCGTAGCGCTGACCCGGCATCACCCCGGGCAGATAGGCGTGGCGTACGAAGGCGTCGGTCTCGCGGAGCTCCACCGCCGTTTCTGAACCGTCGTCGTGCAACAGGCACAACTCGATCCGGTGGGCGGCCTCGGAGAAGACCGCGAAGTTGGTGCCGGCGCCGTCATAGGTGGCGCCGAGGGGATAAGCGTGTCCCGGCCAGACCTGCATAGATGAGACTCTTCCACTTCTGATCCGGGTGCGGTGGCTTTCCTCGGCCCGTTACTCCCCGAATACTCCCCGAAAGTGGGGCGCGCACCTAGTACGTCACGCGGTGCGGCCGGGTCCCGTCGCCCGTCTCCGGCCACAGCGGTCAACTTCGGACACCGGGGTGCCGCTCCGGACGCGATTACGGACGGCCCCGCCCGGCGGGCGTCCGGATCGCGGCCTTCGTCGGGGTCCCTAATCACTATGAATCAGCTCACTCCACCCGATCTCGCCGAAAGGAACAGGCCGTTCCGATACGGGAGTTGAGAAACCGGCCTGACCATCGGGCTGCACCGGATCCCGCTCCCGGAGTACCCTTCCTTGATCGTTGGGTGGGGGAGTGGAAGGCGGTACGCGGGTGAGCTCGGGAGGGTTCGAGCTACCCCCAGGTGACGCAGGTCACGAGGGGGAATCGACCGATGCGCCGCCCGGGGCGGTGTCCCTTGCGCAGCCCATGGAGATCGGCGCCGAGCTGGACTGGGGCGCCGAGGCCTGGAGCGAGGTGCGCACCCGAGCCCAGCGGGCGGGCCGCGCCTATATCTGGCTGAATCTGGTCGAACAGCGGCTGCGCGCGGTGGTCGCCGCGGTGCTCCGGCCGATCTACGAGCCGGTGCACGGTGAGGACTGGGTGGTGGCCGCCGCCGGACCCGCCGGGCAGGAGTGGGTGCAGCGCGCCGTCGCCGTACGCGAGGTCTCGCGCCGCAAGGGCTATCTGCTCGACCCGGCCGACGACAACGTCCTCAGCTTCCTCACGCTGCCGCAGCTGCGCGAGCTGATGGTCCAGCACTGGCCGTGCTTCGAGCCGTACTTCGACGACCGGCGCGATGTCGAGCTGGCTCTGGACGAGCTGGAGGTGGCCCGCAACGTCGTCTCCCGCAACCGGGCGCTGAACGAGGCGGTGCTCGCCCAGGCCGAGCGGGCCTCCGCCCGACTGCTGGACATCCTCGGCAGCGGGGCCGCGGTGCCCTCCGCCGACCGGCTGCCGGTGGACGCGGTGGAGGAGCTGGTCGGTGACCGGTACGCGGACGTGGTCTCGGTCCACCCCGACCGGGTCCGGCTCCAGCGCCAGCTGCCCGCCGAGGACCTGTTCGGCGGGGCGCGGCGGCTCGACGCCATCGGCATAGGCCTCAACCTGCTCGTCCAGAACTTCTCCGGCCGCCGGCTCGTCCGGCTCGCCGAGTCGGGGTGCCGGGTCCGGCTGCTCTTCATCAACCCGGCAAGCAGTGCGGTGAAGCGCCGGGAGCGGGAACTGGGCCTCAAGAAGGGCGAGCTGAGCCGCTCGGTGGAGATGAACATCCTCCACATGCGCCGGGTCCGCTCCAAGCTCCGCGACCCGGGCGCCTTCGAGATCCAGGTCTTCGACGAGACCCCGCGCTTCACCGCGTACCTGGTCGACGGCGACGGCGCGGACGCCGTGGGCGTCGTCCAGCCCTATCTGCGGCGGGCCCGGGGCATGGAGGCACCGGTGCTGGTCCTGCGCGGCGGGGGGCGGCGCACGGTGGTGCGGGCGGGGCAGGACACCGAGCACGGTCTCTTCGAGACCTACCGCGAGGAGTTCGAGTCGGTCTGGACGGACTCGCGACCGGTGTCGTGAGGCCCCGCCCCGACACCCCTCCCGGTGTTGTCAGTGCTGCGTGCGAAGGTGGTCATCACTCGGGGGGAGCACCACGGGGGAGCACCACGAAGGAGGTATCGGGATGAGCTGGCATCAGGGACCACTGGTCGGCTTCGACCTGGAGACGACGGGGACCGACGTCGAGTCCGACCGGATCGTCACCGCCGCACTGGTCCGGCTGGAGGCGGACGGGACGGTCACCGAGCAGCGGACCTGGCTGCTCGACCCGGGGGTGGCGATACCCGAGCAGGCGTCCGCGATCCACGGCATCGGCACCGACCACGCCCGCAAGCACGGCGCGCGGGCCGCCTCGGCCGTCGAGGAGATCGCCCACGCGGTCGCCGGGGTGCTGCGCTCCGGGGTGCCGCTGGTGGTGATGAACGCGCGCTACGACCTCTCGCTCCTGGACCGCGAATGCGGGCGGTACGGACTGGACTCCGTCGACGAGCGGATCGGCGGAGTGCCCTCGCCCGTCATCGATCCGCTGGTGATCGACAAGCACGTCGACAAGTACCGCAAGGGCAAGCGAGCCCTCCAAGCCCTGTGCGAGCACTACGGCGTGACCCTGTCCGACGCCCACGACGCGACCGCCGACGCGGTGGCCGCCGTCCGCGTGGTGCGGCAGATGGGCGAGCGCCACCGCCCGGTCAGCACGCTGCCCCCGGCCGAACTGCACGCCCTCCAGGTCCGGGCGGCGGCCGAACAGTCCGCCTCGCTCCAGGCCTATCTGCGCCGCACGGCGAACCCGGCGGCGGTGGTGGAACAGGCCTGGCCGGTGATTCCGCGGAGCAGGTGACCGGCAGGGGGCGTAGCCGGAGTCAGAGCTTGCCGAAGATCACTCCTCGCCAGGTCCAGCCGGACTCGAGGGTGGTGTTCCGTAGGGGGGCCGTCAGCTGCGCGCTGTCGAAGCTGAACGACTCGGTCGCTTCGAGGCGGCCGCTCTCCCCTCGGTGGAGTGTGTAGCGGCGTGACACGGTCCTGCCCGCGCCGCGCGCGTACGCCGCCGAAGTCCGGAGCCGCGGAGGATTCCCGACACGGGTGACCTCCCAGCTCTCCTCGACGGCACGCACCTCGGTGACGTCCTCGGCCAGGCGCATCCTGATCCGGACGGCGTGCGTCAGCTGGGATCCGATGAAGAAGGTCTGCCAGGCCGGTTCGTCGATCCGCCACTCCGCCACCAGACCGGCGCCGTGCGCCGCGCCGTCGCTGATGACGTAGGGGACGTCCGGCCGGTTGAGACCGAGCAGGGCCGTCCGCAACTCCTCGGCCGGTCGCGGCGCCACCCCGGCTTCCGGGCGCTTGGTTCCGGTCAGCTTGTCGAAGAATCCCATGAGATCAACCTACGCTCGGCGACCTCGTCCGGCCGCCGGCCCGCTGTCCCTTCAGAAGGGGTACCAGCGGACCTCGGGATCGTCCTCACGCAGTGACGCCACCCTGCGGCGGAACTCGGTGAGCGCCTTCGGGTTGGCCGGGGCGTGCTGGGCGACCCAGGCGCAGCTGGCCGTCTCGCGGGCGCCGCGCAGGACCGTGCAGCCCTCCCACTCCCGTACGTCCCAGCCGTACGCGGACGTGAAGGCGTCGTAGGCCGAGGGGGCGAGGCCGTAGCGGTCGCGGGAGAGCGCGAGGACGACCAGGTCGTGTTCCCGCAGGTCCGTGGAGAAGGTCTCCAGGTCGACCAGGACCGGGCCGTCGGGGCCGACGTGCACGTTGCGGGGAAGCGCGTCGCCGTGGATCGGGCCCGGGGGCAGGTGGGGGACCAGGGCGGCGGCCGCGGCCGCGAAGCCGTCGCGGCGGCCGCGGAGGTAGTCGGCGTCGTCCGGGTCGATGGTGTCGCCCGCCAGGGTCAGCCAGCGCTCCACCCCGCCGAGCAGTTCGCGGCGCGGCAGCGTGAAGCCCTCGGGGGCGGGCAGGGCGTGCACCCGGGAGAGCAGGGGCGCCAGATCGCGGGGTTCGGTGGGGCGTACGGGGGCGGGGAGCCGGTGCCAGACCGTCACCGGGTGGCCCTCGACCCGGCGTACCCGGTGCTCGGCGGCCCGCACGGCCGGGACACCCGACGCGGCGAGCCAGTCGGCGACCGCCACCTCCCGTTCGGCCCGGGCCGCCAGCTCCGGGTGGCCGGTGGCGTCCCGGCCGACCTTCACCACCAGGTCGCCGGCCGCGAAGACCGCGTTCTCGCCCAGCGCCAGCAGCTCCGCCGTGCCTGGGAAACCGGCGGCCGTCAGCACCTCACGCGCACGCATCTCGTCCATGGGTGCGATTTTGCATCCGCGCAGGCCACCTTGACGAACCGACGGCCCGTCAGCACGATGACGGAGGCCACCAGGGCTGCCAGAACGGTATGAACCTCACTTAGACGGCGAAGAGGTCCTATTCGTGACATCAACGTCCCTTAAGGGGCGGTCCAGGCCGAGGCGGGCACAGGAGAAAGGGCCGCCCGGCGCCGCGGCCCGGGACCGGGCGGCCTGGTTCCTCGTCCTGCCCGCCCTCCTCCCGATCCTGATCCTCAGCGTCGGGCCCCTCCTCTACGGCATCGCGCTCGCCTTCACCGACGCCCAGTCCGGCCGCACCCGCTCCACCCAGTGGATCGGCACCCTCAACTTCCAGGACCTCCTGCACGACACCCTGTTCTGGGACTCCTTCCGGATCGGCCTCATCTGGGCGTTCGGCGTCACCGTCCCGCAGTTCCTGCTGGCCCTCGGTCTCGCCCTGCTCCTCAACCAGAAGCTGCGGATGCGCTGGCTGGCCCGGGCGCTGGCGATCATCCCGTGGGCGATGCCCGAAGTCGTCGTCGGCATCATGTGGCGGCTCGTCTACAACCCCGACGCGGGCATCCTCAACGAGACCATCCGCGACCTCGGCCTCGGCGACGGCCGGGACTGGCTCACCGGCCTCGCCACCGCGCTCCCCGCCGTGATCCTCGTCGGCATCTGGGCGGGCATGCCCCAGACCACCGTCGCCCTGCTCGCCGGGCTCCAGAACACCCCGCACGAACTCCACGAGGCGGCGGCCCTGGACGGGGCGGGCGCCTGGCGCCGGTTCCGTACGGTCACCTGGCCCGCGATCAAACCCATCGCCCTCGCCATCACCGCCCTCAATTTCATCTGGAACTTCAACTCCTTCGCCCTCGTCTATGTGCTGACCAGCGGTGGTCCCGGCGGGCGGACCCGGCTGCCGATGCTCTTCGCGTACGAGGAGGCCTTCCGTTACGGACAGTTCGGGTACGCCGCCGCGATGGGCTGTGTGATGGTCGCGGTGATCTCCGTGATCCTCGCCTGCTACCTCGTCGGCCGGATCAAGGGAGGCGAGGAGCGATGAGGATCCCCGAAGGAGGCGGGACGCGATGAGTCTTCCCACCAGCAGGGCCGCCCGCGCCGGCCAGTACCTCGCGCTCCTGGCGTACCTGGTGTTCCTGGCCTTCCCGTTCCTGTGGCTGCTCTCCACGGCCTTCAAGCCCGCCCGCGAACTGGGCTCGCTCCACCCCACCTGGATCCCCGAGCAGCCCACCCTGGACAACTTCCGGCAGGCCTTCGACGAGCAGCCGCTGCTCCAGGCCGCGGCCAACTCGCTGATCACCGCCGTCTCCGCCGCCCTGATCGCCGTCGTCATCGCCACGCCGATGGCCTACGTGATGGCCCGCCACCGGGGCCGCCTCGCCACCGCCGCGACCGGCTGGGTCGTGGTCAGCCAGGCGTTCCCGTTCGTCCTGGTGATCATCCCGCTCTTCCTGGTGCTGAAGAACCTGCATCTGATCAACACCCTCTGGGGGCTGATCCTGGTCTACGTCGTCTGGTCGCTGCCCTTCGCGCTGTGGATGCTGGCCGGTTATGTGCGCGCTGTACCCGCGGAGTTGGAGGAGGCCGCCGCAGTGGACGGCGCGGGCCGCGTACGGACCCTGGTCTCGGTCGTCGCCCCGCTGCTCGCCCCCGGAATCGTCGCCACCGCCCTCTTCGCGTTCATCACCGCATGGAACGAGTTCTTCTTCGCGCTCGTCCTGCTCAAGACCCCGGAGAAGCAGACCTTGCCGGTCGTCCTCACCCACTTCCTCGGCGCGGAGGGCGTGGCCGACCTCGGTCCGCTGGCCGCCGCCGCGTTCCTCGCCACACTGCCCTCCCTGGTCCTCTTCGCCTTCATCCAGCGCCGGATCACCGGCGGGATGACGGCCGGGGCGGTGAGGGGCTGATGCGCCGCACCCCGACCCGTCGCGCCGCGGTCGCCGCCACCGTCCTCGTGCTCCTCCTCACCGGCTGCTCGGGCACCGACGACGGCAGGGACGCCGACGGCACCATCCGCCTCAGGTTCCAGTCGCTGGCCTGGCAGAAGGAGTCCGTCGACGCCAACAAGCAGCTGGTGAAGGAGTGGAACGCCGCCCATCCCGGCGTACAGGTGGACTATGTCCAGGGCAGCTGGGACAACGTCCACGACCAGCTGCTCACCTCCTTCGAGGGCGGCGAGGCGCCCGACATCATCCACGACGCATCCGATGACCTCGCCGACTTCGCGTACGGCGGCTACCTCGCCGACCTGCGCACCCTCCTCCCGGACCGGCTGAAGGCCGACATCCCCGAGCAGTCCTGGCGCACCACCACCTTCGACGGCGGGACCTACGGCGTCCCCTTCCTCCAGGAACCCCGCGTCCTCATCGCCAACAGCAAGATCCTCAAGGCGTCGGGCGTGCGGATCCCGACGCCGGAACAGCCCTGGAGCTGGGCGGAGTTCCGCAAGGTCAGCAAAGAGCTGACCGGCAAGGACCGTTACGGGGTCGCCTGGCCGCTCAAGGAGCCCGTCTCCGTCACCCTCAACCTGGGCCTCTCCGGCGGCGGGCAGCTCTTCCACCGCGAGCCGGACGGCAGGGTCGAGCTGCGCTTCGAGGAGGGCGACAAGGTGGTGACCGGCACCATCCACGACCAGGTCAACACCGACCGCAGCGCGGCCCGTACGGCGCTCGGGATGGGCGGCTCCGACGCCCTGCCCGGCTTCTTCGGCGGCCGGTACGCGATGCTTCCGCTCGGGTTCGCCTACCGCCAGCAGATCGTCGAGCAGGCCCCCGAAGGGTTCGAGTGGACGGTCCTGCCCGCCCCGGCGGGCAGTGGGGGGCCGACCCAGGGGGTGAGCCCGCAGACCCTCTCCGTCGCCGAGGACAGCCCGCACAAGAAGGAGGCCGTCGCCTTCATCGACTTCCTGCTGCGGCCACCGAACATGGTCCGGCTGGCCCGGGGCGACTGGATGCTGCCCACCGGCACCACCGCCCTCGCCCACCCCTCCCTGCACACCGCCGAGCACGGCTGGGCCACCGGGACCGCGCTGGCCCGGTATCTGCGCCCGGCGCCCGCGCAGACCGTACGCGGCTACCTCGAGTGGAAGGACAAGGTGGCGACCCCCGCGCTCCAGGAGTACTACAGCGGCGCGATCGGCGCCGATGAGCTGCGCAAACGGCTGGTCGACGACGGCAACCGGGTCCTGGCCCGCTACCAGCGCTGAGGAGGGCACCAGAAATAGCTAGACGAGACGTGCCGTCTCGTTTATGGTGGGCGGCATGACGGAATCCCCGCGTGCCCACATCGCCATGTTCTCCATCGCCGCCCACGGACATGTGAACCCGAGCCTCGACGTCATCCGGGAGCTCGTCAGCCGTGGGCACCGCGTCAGTTACGCCATCCCCGCCTCGTTCGCCGACAAGGTCGCGGGCACCGGCGCCGAGCCGGTGATCTACACCTCGACCCTGCCGACGGACGACGACCCCGAGGCCTGGGGCACCGAGCTGATCGACAACCTCGAACCCTTCCTCGCCGACGCCATCCAGGCCTTCCCCCAGCTCGTCACCGCCTTCGAGGGCGACGAGCCCGACCTCGTCCTGCACGACATCACCTCCTATCCCGCCCGCGTCCTCGCCCATCGCTGGGGCGTCCCCGCCGTCTCCCTCTGGCCCAACCTGGTCCCCTGGGAGGGGTACGAGAAGGAGGTCGGCGAGCCGATGACCGCCGGGCTGAAAGAGACCGAGCGCGGCAGGGCGTACTACGCCCGCTTCGAAAGCTGGCTCGCCGGCAACGGCCTCGGCCATCTCTCCAGCGACGACTTCGTGGCCCGCCCGCGCCGAGGCATCGTCCTGATCCCCGAGGCGCTCCAGCCCAACGCGGACCGGGTGGACCGCGAGATGTACACCTTCGTCGGCGCCTGCCAGGGCGACCGGGCCGACCAGGGGGAGTGGCAGCGGCCGGCCGGGGCCGAGAAGGTGCTGCTGGTCTCGCTCGGCTCCTCGTTCACCAAGCAGCCCGCCTTCTACCGGGAGTGCGTCGCGGCCTTCGGCGATCTGCCCGGCTGGCACGTGGTGCTCCAGATCGGCGCGCATGTCGACCCGGACGAGCTCGGTGACGTACCGGCGAATGTGGAAGTGTACGCGTGGGTGCCGCAGTTGGCGGTGCTGAGGCAGGCCGACGCGTTCATCACCCATGCCGGGGCGGGCGGCAGTCAGGAGGGGCTCGCCACGGGGACGCCGATGGTGGCCGTGCCGCAGGCCGTCGACCAGTTCGGCAACGCCGACATGCTCCAGGCGCTCGGCGTGGCCCGGCACGTGCCCATGGAGGAGGCCGACGCCGCCACGCTGCGCGCCGCCGTGCTCGCCCTGCTCGGCGACCCGGAGGTGGCCGAGCGGTCCGCCCGGCTGCGCGAGCAGATGGCGAAGGAGGGCGGTACGCCCCGGGCGGCCGATCTCATCGAGGCCGAGCTGTCGCTCTGAGCGGATCGGCCGGAATGATATCCGGACGTTCTCGCCCCGCCCCGCACCGCCGTCCAGAGCGGCCGTGCGGGGCGGGGCGTTCGTCTGTGCGATGCCGGTGGTCGTTGCATCTGCACGCACCCCCCGGGTGACTCCACATCTCCGGCGGGGGACTTCACCCCTCTCGCGCACTTCTTCACGCACGTTCACATGTCTTCACGCATACCCGCCTCCCTCCGGCGGTGTCGGCGTCGGGTGCAACCGGGTGCGGTGTGAGGTGCTGCGAACGGCCCGGCAGCGCCTCTGAGCTGGAGGTCTTCTGTGCTCGGTCCTTCCTCGCGCCCCGCCGACATAGCTTTGTTGCAAGGGCGTTGACGGCCACTGCCCGTTGTGGCCCGCCATGGCCGATTTCTTGTTACGAAACCTTGTTGAGTAAGTCACAGCTGCAAGGGGGTCTTGATCTGTGCTCGTCAATCGGTCAGGGTTTCGAGCCAACCCCCGGAGATCTTCCGGCCGGAGGTCAATCCCCCCACAGAGATTGACGAGGAGACCCCTCTTCATGGCCAAGCACCAGCGCACCACCCGCCGGACCAAGCTCACCGCCGCGATCACCGCTGTGGCGGCCGCAGCCGGAGTCACCCTGTTCGGAACCTCGTTCGCCGGAGCCGCGCCGGCTCCCATGGGCACGGTCTACGGCGCGGACGCCGAGACCGCCGTCTCCGGCAGCTACATCGTCATGCTGGGCGAGAAGGCGGACAAGTCGAAGCTCGCCAAGGAGTACGGCGGCAAGCTCCAGCGCAACTACTCCTCCAGCATCAACGGCTTCTCCGCCAGCGGACTTTCGGAGACCGAGGCCAAGCGCCTCGCCGCCGACCCGTCCGTCGCCAAGGTGGTGCAGAACAAGAAGTTCAGCATCAACGCCACCCAGGAGAACCCGCCGTCGTGGGGTCTGGACCGCGTGGACCAGGCCGAGACCGCGGGCGACAACGCGTACAACTACCCCGACGCCGCCGGTGAGGGCGTCACCGCGTACGTCATCGACACCGGCGTCCGGGTCACCCACGAGGACTTCGAGGGCCGGGCCACCTCGGGCTTCGACGCCGTGGACAACGACGACGACGCCGACGACGGCAACGGGCACGGCACCCATGTGGCGGGCACCATCGCCGGGGCCGCGCACGGCGTCGCCAAGAAGGCCAAGATCGTCGGTGTCCGCGTCCTGGACGACAACGGCTCGGGCACCACCGAGCAGGTCATCGCCGGCATCGACTGGGTCGCCGCCAACGCGTCCGGCCCGTCCGTCGCCAACATGAGCCTCGGCGGCGGCGCCGACCCCGCTCTCGACGAGGCCGTCCAGAAGGCCATCGCCGCCGGCATCACCTTCGGTGTCGCCGCGGGCAACGAGTCCAGCGACGCCGGCCAGGGTTCGCCCTCCCGCGTCCCCGAGGCGATCACCGTCGCCTCGTCCACGGAGGCCGACGAGCAGTCCTCGTTCTCCAACTTCGGCCCCGTCGTGGACATCTACGCCCCTGGCTCGGACATCACGTCCACCTGGAACGACAGCGACACCGGCACCAACACCATCTCCGGTACGTCCATGGCCACCCCGCACGTCGTCGGCGCGGCCGCCGTCTACCTGGCGGGCCACCAGGACGCCACCCCGGAGCAGGTCGCCACGGCGCTCACCGAGGGAGCCACCCCGGACGCCATCTCCAACGCGACCGAGGGCACGGCGAACAAGCTCCTCAAGATCGTCGAGTAGGACCCACCGCCGGACGGTGGCGCCCCACCGCCCCCGTCCGGCAACGCTCGCGCACAGCAGCCGCCGCGCCCTCCCCCACGGGGCGCGGCGGCTGCGCGCCGGAGGAAAGATCGCTCTAGTGTGTGGGGCCATGACGACGAAGTACGCGGCGCTGCTGCGCGGGATCAATGTGAGCGGCCACAAGAGGGTCCCGATGCCGGAACTGCGCACCGTGCTCGGCGAACTGGGGCACACCGACATCGCCACCCACCTGCAGAGCGGCAACGCCGTCTTCCGCAGCGACAGCAAGGACGAGACCGCGCTCGCCGCCGCTCTCGAACAGGCCCTGCACGAGCGGTTCGGATTCTCCGTCAGCTGTATCGTCCGCAGCGCCTCCTATCTCGCCGCCGTCGCGGACGCCTGCCCCTTCCCCGCCGCCGAGCTGGAGGGCAAGCAGCTCCACGTCACCTACTTCGACCGGGCCGTGGAGAGCGGACGCTTCGCCGCACTCGACGCACAGGCCTACCGGCCGGAGGCCTTCGAGCTCGGTGACCGCTGCCTCTACCTGTACGCTCCCGACGGACTCGGCCGCTCCAAGCTGGCCGAGGCACTGGCACGCCCCCGGCAGACCGCGGGCCTCACCGCCACCACCCGCAACTGGAACACCGTGGCAAAACTTGTGGAGATGACACGTGTCTGAGCCGTCGCCCGCCGTGGCCGCAGCCATCGAAGGCGAACTCCGCCTGCTGGACCCGGTGGTACGCGCCTCCGCGGATCTCCTCGCCTCCCTGCTGCACCCCGGGTTCCGGGAGATCGGCACCAGCGGACGGCTCTGGAACCGGGAGACGATCATCGAGGCGCTCACCGCCGACGACGCCCCGCGCCCCGGCCCGCTGACCGCTTCCCGGATGCAGGGCGTGGAGCTCTGCTCGGATCTGGTGCACCTCACCTTCGACACCGAGTCCAAGGGGCTGCGCTCGCACCGCAGCTCCCTGTGGCGGCTGACCGGGGCGGGGTGGCGGCTCTACTTCCACCAGGCGACCCCGTTCATCGACGACCCGTTCGCCGAGGTCTGAGCTTCCGGGGCGGACGTGGAGCCCGCGGTACGGGGGTGAGCCGGCCGCCCACTCCCGTACCGGCGCTCACCCCGCGCGGCAGAGCGTGTCCTTCGCGAGAACCTGCCCGCCGACGCGCCGGAGGACGTTCGCCGAACGCTGAGCGCGCCCCCGCGGAACGTCCACCGGGGGCCCGTTCCGCACCGGGCGCCGGACAAGTTAGCCTTACCTTCGTTTGGCTGGAGACGGGTGGCCGGAAGTCGCCCCTCCTGCCTTGTCCGGTACAGGCTTGAGGAGCGGGTGGGTGGGGGCTGACACGTCCGGGCGCGGTGTCATCCGGCGCGCCGTAGCAGGGCAGCGCCGGGACGTCGTCGTCGGTTCGCTGCTGGGCGCCGCCCACCAGACCGGCGAGGCGCTCGTCCCCGTACTCATCGGCCTGATCGTCGACCGTGCCGTGGTCCGTCCCGACGGGGGAGCGCTCGCCGCCTGGCTCGTCGTCCTCGCCGTCGTCTACGCGATGCTCTCCTACGGCTTCCGCTTCGGCGCCCGGGCCGGCGAGCGCGCCGCCGAACAGGCCGCGCACCAGCTGCGCCTCGATGTCGTACGCCGGGTGCTCGCCCCGCACGGCGGCGCCGAGGCAGGGCGGCCCCCCGGGGCCCTGGTCAACGTGGCCACCGAGGACGCCCGGCGGGTCGGGGCCCTCAACATGGCCCTCACCCTCGGCATCGCCGCCGTCGTCGGAGTCGTCGCGGGCGCGGTCCTCCTGCTGCGCGCCTCCGTCCCCCTAGGCCTCCTCGTCCTGATCGGCGCCCCGGTCCTCATGGCGCTCGGCCACTACCTCGCCCGCCCCCTGGAGCACCGCAGCGAGGCCGAACAGGAGCGCGCCGCCCACGCCTCCGGGGTCGCCGCCGACCTGGTCGCCGGGGTCCGCGTACTCAAGGGCCTGCGGGCCGAACGCGCCGCCGTCGCCCGCTACCGGACCACCAGCCAGGCCTCCCGGGAGGCCAACGTGCGCGCCGCCCGCGCCGCCGCACTCCAGACCGGCCTGATGCTCACCCTCACCGGCGCCTTCATCGCCCTGGTCGCTCTCGTCGGCGGCCGCCTGGTGCTCAGCGGCTCCATCGGCCTCGGCGCCCTCGTCTCCGCCGTCGGCCTCGCCCTCTTCCTCCCCGGCCCGATCAGCGTGCTGGCCTGGGTCGGCGCCGAACTCGCCAGGGCCCGCGCCTCCGCCGCCCGCATCGCCGACGTGCTGGCCGCGCCCGGCGAGACCACCGGCGGCACCGCCGAGCCCGCGGCCCCCGCCACCGGCGAACTGCGCCTGCACGGCCTCGGCCACGCCGGGCTCGACGGGATCGACCTGACCGTGCGCCCCGGCGAACACCTCGGCATCGTCGTCACCGACACCGCCGACGCCGCCACCCTGCTGCACTGCCTCGCCCGCCGCTGCGACCCCGACCGGGGGCGCATCGAACTCGACGGCACCCCCGTCACCGAGCTCGCCCCCGCCGCCCTGCGCTCCGCGCTGCTGGTGGCCGAGCACGACGCCCAGCTCTTCGACGGCACCCTCCTCGACAACGTCACGGCCGCTGCCCCCGCCGGAGCCGACCCGCGACCGGCCATGGACGCCGCCGCCGTCGACGAGGTCGCCGCCACCCTGCCCGGCGGCACCTCGGGGCGGATCGGCGAGCGCGGCAGCTCCCTCTCCGGCGGCCAGCGCCAGCGCGTCGCCCTGGCCCGCGCGCTCGCCGCCGACCGGTCCGTCCTCGTCGTGCACGACCCGACCACCGCCGTCGACGCCGCCACCGAGGCCCGTATCGCCACCGGCATCCGCCGCGCCCGCACCGGCCGCACCACGGTCCTGGTCACCAGCAGCCCCGCGCTGCTCGCCGCCACCGACCGCGTCGTCCTCATCGACGGCGGCACCATCACCGCCGAGGCCCCGCACGAGGACCTCGTACGCGACCATCCCGTCTACCGCACGGCGGTCCTCACATGACCAGCACCCCATCGGGCATACCGGGCACGGCCGACGACAGCGCCGAACTGCTCCCCATCGCCTCCGGCGCCCGCACCCGGGCCGCCCTGCGCACCCTGATCCGCCCCGACCGGGGCCGGGCACTCCTGGGCCTCGGCGTCCTCGTCGGCGCGACCGCCGTGGGGCTCCTCGTCCAGCCGCTCCTCGGCCGCATCGTCGACATCGTTGCCGACGGCCGCCCCGCCGACGCCCTCACCCTGCCCGTCGTCCTCCTCCTGGTGGTCGCGGTCGTCCAGGGCGTCACCACCACGCTCGGGCTGACCCAGGTCGCCCGGCTCGGCGAGACCGTACTGGCCCGGCTGCGCGAGCAGTTCGTCGAGCGCGCCCTCCAGCTCCCCGCCGACCGCCTGGAGCGGGCCGGCGCCGGCGACCTCACCGCCCGGGTCACCGGAGACGTCGCCCGGGTCGCGGAGGCCGTACGCTCCGCCCTCCCCGAGATGGCCCGCTCGGTCCTCGCGATCGTGCTGACCCTCGGCGCGATGGCCCTGCTGGACGTACGGTTCCTCCTCGCCGCGCTCCTCGCCGTACCCGTCCAGGCGCTCACCGCACGGTGGTACGTACGCCGGGCCGTCACGGTCTACGCCGACCAGCGGGTCGCCAACGGGGCCCAGCAGCAACAGCTCCTGGAGACCATCGGCGGAGCGGTGACCGTACGCGGCCACCGGCTGGAGGAGCAGCACACCGAGAAGAGCGCGCGGCGCTCGCGCAAGGCCGTCGAGCTGACCATGCGCAGCGTCCACCTGGTGCTCGGCTTCTACGCGCGCCTGCACATCGCGGAGTACATCGGCCTGGCCGCCGTACTGGTCACCGGGTTCTTCCTGGTCCGCGACGGATCCGTCTCCATCGGTACGGCGACGGCCGCGGCCCTCTACTTCCACAGCCTCTTCGGACCCGTCAACGCCGCCCTCGTCCTGCTCGACGACGCCCAGTCGGCTGCGGCCGGACTCGCGCGCCTGGTGGGGGTGACCGACATCGAGGAGAGCGCGGTGCAGTTGCCGCACCAGCGGACCGAGGCCGGGGCGGCCGTCACCGTCGACGCCGTGAGCCACGCCTACGGTCCCGGCCGCACCGTCCTCCACGAGGTCTCCCTCACCCTCCGCGCCGGCGAACACGTGGCCCTCGTCGGGACCAGCGGGGCCGGGAAGTCCACCCTGGCCCGGCTCGTCGCGGGCGTCCAGCAGCCGACGGGCGGCACGGTCTCCGTAGCGCAGAGCGCACCCGGCCCGGCCGGCCCCTCCGTCGTCCTGGTCACCCAGGAGGTCCACGTCTTCACCGGGACCCTCGCCGAGGACCTCCGCCTCGCCCGGCCCGACGCCACCGACGCCGACCTGCGCACCGCCCTGGCCACCGTGTACGCGCTGGAGTGGGCCGAGGCCCTGCCGGAAGGGCTTGCCACCGTCGTAGGGGAGGGCGGCCACCGCCTCGACCCCGCCCGCGCCCAGCAACTCGCCCTCGCCCGGCTCGTCCTGGCCGACCCCCCGGTCGCCGTCCTCGACGAGGCGACCGCCGAGGCGGGAAGCGCCGGCGCCCGCACCCTGGAACGCTCCGCCGAGGCCGCCCTCGCCGGCCGCACCGCCCTCGTCGTCGCCCACCGGCTCACCCAGGCCGTCGCCGCCGACCGGATCGTGGTGCTGGAGGCCGGCCGGGTCGTCGAGAGCGGCACCCACGACGAACTGCGCACCGCCGACGGCCCGTACGCGACGCTCTGGCGGGCCTGGTCCGGCAGCCGCGCCGCACCCCACCTCTGACCCCCGAGCCCCCACGCCCCCGCCTCCCGTGGCACGCCCACCCTCCCGAAGGAATCCGCCCATGTCCCGCATGTTCCAGCGCACCCGGCTGACCGCCGTGGCCGCGTCCGCCCTGCTGCTGTTCGGAGCCGCCGCCTGCGGGTCCGGCGAGAGCGGCGACTCCGCGGCCCCGTCCGCCGACAGCGCGCCGAAGGGTGCCTACCCGGTCACCCTCGACCACAAGTACGGCGCCACCACCCTCAAGAACGAGCCGAAGCGCATCGTCACCGTCGGCCTCTCCGACCAGGACGCGGTCCTCGCCCTCGGCAAGGCCCCGGTCGGCACGACCGAGTGGTTCGGCGACTTCAAGGGCGCGGTCGGCCCCTGGGCGGAGAAGGCGCTCGGCGACAAGCCGCGCCCGACCGTCCTGCACGACGACGGCACCGGCCCCCAGGTCGAGAAGATCGCCTCGCTGCGCCCCGACCTGATCCTGGCCCTGTACTCGGGCCTCACCAAGGACCAGTACCGCACCCTCTCCAAGATCGCCCCGGTCGTCGCCCAGCCCAAGGACGTCCCGGACTGGGGGATCTCCTGGCAGGACCAGACCGAGCAGGTCGGCAAGGCCCTGGGCAGGAGCGACGAGGCGAAGGCGCTGGTCGCGAAGACCGAGAAGCACATCAGCGACGCCGCGGCCGCGCACCCCGAGTTCAAGGGCAGGACCGCCGTCATGGCGACGCCGTACGAGGGCATGTACGTCTACGGCCCCCAGGACAACCGCTCCCGCGTCCTCACCGGCCTCGGCTTCCAGCTCCCCGCGGGCCTCGACAAGGTCGTCGGCGACGCGTTCGGCGCCAACATCAGCAAGGAGCGCACCGACCTCCTCGACACGGACGCCGTCGCCTGGATCGTCACCGACCCGGCCAAGGACGCCGGCAAGCTCCACGCCGACCCGCTGTACGGCAAGCTCGACGCGGTCAAGGAGGGCCGCGAGCTCATGATCAAGGAGAGCAGCCACTTCGGCAGCGCCATCTCCTTCGTGACCCCGCTGAGCATCCCGTACACCGTCGACCGCCTGGTCCCGATGCTGTCGGCCGCCGTCGACGGCAAGACGGAGACGAAGGTCGTCCACCCCGCGTCCTGACGCCCTTCCCCGGTCCGGCCCGCCGCGATCCCGGCGGGCCGGACCGCACCACCCCCGCCGAACCGCCCGTGCCGGCGGGACGGACCCCCTGCTGATCCCTGCTGAACCACCCGTGAGGAACCGGACCGTGGAGCCAGCCCCGTGACCCGCCCCGCCCGATGGCGCCCCACCCTGCTCGTGGCCGTGATCGCCACCGTGCTGGTGGTGCTGTGCCTGCTCTCGCTCGGTCTCGGCGCCCTCGGGATCCCGCCCGGCGACGTCCTCAAGGCGCTCCTCGGCCGGCCGACCGGACCCCGGATCGAGGACGTGATCTGGTCGGTGCGCGTTCCGCGTACGGCCCTGGGGCTGGCCGCCGGCGCCGCCCTCGGCCTCTCCGGCTGTGTGATGCAGGCGCTGACCCGCAACCCGCTCGCCGACCCCGGCATCCTCGGGGTGAGCGCCGGAGCGGCCTTCGCCATCGTGATCGCCGCCGGGGTCGCCGGGATCGGCTCGCTCCTCGGCTACATCTGGTTCGCGTTCGCCGGGGCGATGGCGGCGAGCATCGTCGTCTATCTGCTGGGACGGATGGGGCGTTCGGGGTCCACACCGGTGAAGCTGGCGCTCGCCGGAGTCGCGGTGACCGCCGTACTGTCCTCGCTGACCAGCGCTGTCGTCCTCACCGACCCGGCCGCCCTGGACCGCTTCCGCTTCTGGTCGGCGGGATCGCTCGCCAACCAGGACGCCTCCACCGTGCTGCGCATCCTGCCCTTCCTCGGCCTCGGCGCCCTCCTCGCGCTGGCGAGCGCCCCCGCCCTCAACAGCCTCGCCCTCGGCGACGACGTGGCCGCCTCGCTCGGCCGCAAGCTCGGCCTCGTACGCCTCCAGGGCGTCGTCGCGGTCACCCTCCTCACCGGGGCGGCGGTCGCGGTGATCGGCCCCGTCGTCTTCATCGGCCTGGTCGTCCCGCACGTCGCCCGGGCCCTCGCCCAGTCCGCCGGACTCGGCCCGGACCACCGCTGGCTGCTGCCGCTCTCGGCCGCGCTGGCCGCCGGGCTGCTGCTCGGGGCGGACATCCTCGGCCGGGTGATCGCCCGGCCCGTCGAGGTCCAGGCGGGCATCATCGTCGCCTTCATCGGCGGCCCGTTCTTCATCGCCCTGGTCCGCCGACGCCGGCTCGCGGAGGTATGACCGTGACCACAGATTCCCTGAGGTCTGAGAAAGACCCGGCCGGGATGGCCGCCGCCCGCCCCTTCCGCCTGGCCTTCCCGCCGGTCTCCGGCACCCTGCGCCCCCGGCAGCTCGCCGTCTGCGCGGCCCTCGTCGTCGCCGTGTTCGCGGCCCTGTGCTGGAACGTCTCCATCGGTGAGTACGGCATCCCCCTCACCGACGTCGCCCGCGCCCTGACCGGCTCCGGCGACCCGGGCACCCTCCTCGTCGTCCAGGAACTGCGGCTGCCCCGCGCCATGACCGGGCTGCTCGCGGGTATCGCGTTCGGCATGTCCGGGGCCCTGTTCCAGACGATGACCCGCAACCCGCTCGCCAGCCCCGACATGATCGGCCTCACCCAGGGCGCCGGAACCGCGGTCGTCGCGGGCATCGTGCTCGGCTGGGACTTCGGCCTCGGCACCCAGGCCCTCGGCCTGATCGGCGCACTCACCAGCGCCCTGCTGGTCTACGGGCTCGCCTGGCGGCGCGGCACCACCGGCTACCGCATCATCCTCGTCGGCATCGGCGTCTCCTGGATCTGCCTCAGCGTCACCGACTTCCTGCTCGCCCGGGGCGGCCGTTTCCAGGCACAGGCCGCGCTCGGCTGGCTCGTCGGCAACCTCAACGGCCGCGACTGGCAGCAGGCCGCACCCCTCGCCGCCTCCCTCGTCGTACTGGTGCCCGCGGCCCTGCTGATCGGCAGGCTGATGCGTACGCTGCAACTCGGCGACGACGTCGCCAAGGGGCTGGGCACTCGGGTCCAGGCCGTCCGCCTCACCGTCCTGCTCACCGGCGTCGGCCTGGTCGCCTTCGCCACCGCGGCGGCCGGACCGGTGGCCTTCGTGGCGCTCGCCGCCCCGCAGATCGCCCAGCGGCTCTGCCGCACGGCCTGGCCGCCCCCGCTCGCCGGAGGACTCACCGGCGCCGTCGTCGTCCTCGCGTCCGACGTCCTCGCACGCGAACTGATCCCCGGCACCGAACTGCCCGTCGGGATCGTCACCGGAGTGCTCGGCGCCCCGGTGCTGCTCTGGCTGCTCATCCGCGTCAACCGCGCGGGCTCAGGAGGCTGACCGATGTCCACCGCCGAACCCGACCTGAGGGCAGAGGACCTGCACCTCGGTTACGACGACCGGGCCGTCGTCTCCGGCCTCGACCTGGCCATCCCGCCAGGCCGGATCACCGCCATCGTCGGCGCCAACGCCTGCGGCAAATCGACCCTGTTGCGCGCCCTGGCCCGCCTTCTGACCCCCCGCGAAGGGACGGTAACCCTGGACGGCCGGGCCCTGCACTCCATCCCCACCAGGGAGTTGGCCCAGCAGCTCGGCATCCTCCCGCAGTCGCCGGTCGCCCCCGAGGGCCTCACCGTCATCGACCTGGTCAACCGGGGGCGCTCCCCGCACCAGACGTGGTGGCGGCAGTGGACCAAGGCCGACGAGCAGGCGGTGCACGACGCACTGGCCGCCACCGGCACCACCGACCTGGCCGACCGTGCGGTGGACGAACTCTCCGGCGGCCAGCGCCAGCGCGCCTGGATCGCCATGGCCGTCGCCCAGGGCACCCCGGTCCTCCTCCTGGACGAGCCGACGACGTACCTCGACCTCGCCCATCAGATCGACGTCCTGGACCTCGTCGTCGATCTCAACCGCCGCGAGGGGCGCACGGTCGTCATGGTCCTGCACGACCTCAACCAGGCCTGCCGGTACGCCGATCACGTCATCGCGATGAAGAAGGGCAGCATCGTCGCCGAGGGCGCCCCCGCCGACGTCATCACCGCCGAGACCGTCGAGGACGTCTTCGGCCTCCGCTGCCAGGTGGCCACGGACCCGGTGAGCCGGACCCCGCTGGTGATCCCGGTCGGCCGCCACCACACCCCGGACCCCGAGGAGCCACGCAAGACGCTTGCCTGACGGCTGCCGCCACGGTGAATGGCCCACCGCACCGGAACACGATTGGCCCGGGATTCCACGCCAATCGCTTCCTAGGCTGGGACCCATGAGCACCCCGCACCGCACCACCGTCGACTTCTTCTTCGACCCCGCCTGCCCGTTCGCCTGGATCGCCTCCCGCTGGATCCTGGAGGTGGAGCAGCACCGGGACATCCAGCTCCGCTTCCGCCCCATGAGCCTGTACCTGCACAACCAGGGCAACGAACTGGCCCCCTGGTACCGCGACCTGGTCGACAAGTCGATCGGCCCGGTCCGGGTCGCCGTCGCCGCTGCCGCCGCCCACGGCGACGGAGTCCTGCGGGACCTCTACACCGCGCTGGGCACCCGCATCCACCAGCACAAGGAGGCGGACTTCGACGCGGTCATCGCCGCCTCCCTCGCCGAGGTGGACCTGCCCGCCGCGCTGGCGGAGGCCGCGCACTCGACGGCGTACGACGACGAGGTCGCCCGCAGCCACGACGCGGGCAAGGATCCGGAGCAGGACGCGTACGTGGGCACGCCGACGATCCACGTGGACGGCACGGTCTGGTTCGGCCCGGTACTCAACGCGATCCCGCGCGGCGAGGAGGCGGCCGAACTCTTCGACAGCTTCCGGGTGCTCGCCAACCACAAGGGCTTCTTCGAACTCAAGCGGGCCCGCTCGGGCGGCCTGTCATACGACTGACCCGCCATGGCCCCGCCGGGGGCCGCTCATAGAATGATGAACATGGCGACGGGGTTGTGGGGGGCGGGGCTGGAGGCCTGGTACGGGCCGGGGACTCCCCTCGTACAGCGGGCGCGGAGCTACCGTCCGGATCGCCGTGGACGGATCACCCTGGCACGCTGGCTGCGTGTCTGCCTTCTGCGAGGGTTGGCCCTTCTCGCCGCCGGTGTGGCCATCGGGGTGACCTGGGACCCGTCCCTCGCCCCCGGGGAGCGGGCTCTGCTGGGCGCCTTGATACTCGGGTCGGCTTCCCTCGTCTGGCGGTGTTCTCTCATCAGGGTGGTCTTGCGGCCTGGTGAGATCGTGCGCTTCGGCGTGTGGCGGCACGTCGTCGTGCCCTGCTCCTCCGTGCGGCGACTGCACAGGGAGTCCTTCCGAGGGGGCCTTGTACTGGAGACCCGCGCGGGGGAGGACGTCGACTTCTACTGGTTCGACGGATCTCTGTGGGACGGTTTCTACGACTTTTCCGCCGTGTGCGCCGATGCCATGAGTGCCCATGTCCGCTCTGCCGGAACGCGTGGGGCAACTCCCGGCACCGCAGTGGAGCGACGGTTCACGTGGTCGATCGGCGCGGACACGATGGCTCTCGGGGCGTTCGTCTGCGCGGTCGTCGGACTGGTCGCCGGATAGCGGCAGCCGCCCTCACGCCGAGAGTGATGCCCCCACCGGCACCCGCGCCTCGTCGTACCGGTCCAGCAGCAGCCGCGCCAACTCCGGTGCGGGGCCCAGGACATCGGCCAGCACGTCCGCCCCGGCCGCCTCGGCGCCCGCCGCGATGCGGTCCGGGAGCCGGCCGGGGGCGATGACGTACGGCGCGACCGCCACCCGCTCCACACCCTCGGCCCGCAGGGTCCGTACCGCGTCCTCGGTGCGGGGAAGGGATGCGGAGGCGAACGCAGGCCGCACGGCGCACCAACCGGTGTGCCGCAGCTCCCGCGCGATTTCAGCGATCACTGCGATCGCCTCCGGGTCTGAGGATCCCGCCGAGGCCAGGACGAGCCCGGTCCGGGGGATGTCGCCGGGGCGGACCCCGGCCTCCCGCAGCCGCCGCCCCAGGGTGGCGTTGAGCAGCGGGGACGGGCCGAGCACGTCGGCCTGCCGGATGTGCAGCCTCGGCAGCCGGGCGCGGGCCTCGCGCAGGACCGAGGGGATGTCGGTCTTGGCGTGGAACGCCCGGGTGAGGAGGAGCGGCAGGGCGACGACCTCGGCCGCCCCCTCCGCGGCCAGGCGCTCCAGCACCCGGGGCACGGATGGGGCGTTGAACTCCAGGAACGCCGTCTCCACGCGCAGCCCCGGCCGCTGCGCCCGCACCCGCCCGGTGAGGGCGTGCACGGTCGCGGCGTGCCGTGGGTCGCGGCTGCCGTGGGCGATGACGAGGAGGACGGGGTGGGACATGGCGTGACTCAGTTCTTGACGAGGAGACCGCGGCTGCGCAACACCCACCGCTCCAGCGGACTGAAGATCAGCAGGTCGATCGCGATGCCGACGAACAGGATGAGCAGGATCGAGAGGAAGACCCCGGGCATGTCGAAGTTGCTGCGGCCGTTCTCCAGCAACTGCCCGAGCCCCAGACCCAGTTCGGGGGAGGAGGCGATGATCTCGGCGGCCATCAGCGAGCGCCAGGAGAATGCCCAGCCCTGCTTGAGACCCGCCAGGTAGCCGGGCAGCGCGGCCGGGAGCACGATGTGCCACGTGCCGCGGATCCCGGTCGCGCCCAGCGTGCGGCCCGCCCGCAGGAACAGCGGCGGAACCTGGTCGACGCCGGAGACCAGCCCGTTGGCGATCGAGGGCACCGCGCCCAGCAGGATCACCGCGTACATCATCTGGTCGTTCAGCCCGAGCCAGATGACCGCCGGGGCCACCCACGCGACCGACGGCAGCGACTGGAGCCCGGAGAGGATCGGGCCGATCGCGGCCCGGACCAGCTTGACCCGGGCGACCAGCAGCCCCAGCGGCGTACCGATGGCGACCGCGAGGAGGAAGCCGAGCAGACCGCGCGAGACGCTGGTCCAGACGACCTCCAGGAGCGTTCCCTTGAGCCACATGTCCTGCGCGCTGTCCCACACCGCGGACGGCGGCGGCAGCTTGTAGACCTCGGTGACCTGGGCGCGGACCAGCAGTTCCCAGACGATCAGGACCAGGGCCACCGCCACGGCCGGCGGCAGCACCTTGCGCAGCAGGACCTCACGCACCGGTGTGCGGCGGATCTGCACCGCGTCCAGGGCGTCGAGACCGGCCTCCAGGCCGGCCAGATCGTCGGGTTTCGCGTCGACGGGTCCGGCCGTCCCGTCCGGCCGCTTCCGGTCGGACGTGATGTCAGTGCTGGCCATGTCGGCGGATCTCCCCACGCAGTTCTTCGGTGATCTCGACGGACAGCTCTGCCACGGCGGTGTCCTCGATACGGCGCGGCTGCTCGATGTCGACCGTCCACTCACGGGCGATCCGGCCGGGCCGGGACGACAGCAGCACGACGCGCTGCGCGAGCCGTACGGCCTCGCGCACGTTGTGCGTGACGAAGAGGACCGAGGCGTTCGTCTCGCGCCAGATCCGGGTCAGCTCGTCGTGCAGCACATCGCGGGTGATGGCGTCCAGCGCCGCGAACGGCTCGTCCATCAACAGCAGTTGGCTGTCCTGGGCGAGCGCGCGGGCCATCGCGACCCGCTGCCGCATCCCGCCGGAGAGCTCGTGCACCCGCTTGCCGTACGCACCGCCGAGACGGACGAGTTCGAGCAGCCGCTCGGCCTCGGTGCGGCGCTCCGCCTTGGGGACCCCGCGCAGCCGCAGGGCCAGTTCGATGTTCTTGCCCGCGGTCAGCCACGGGAAGAGGGCGTGCTCCTGGAACATCAGGGCCGGCCGCCCGCCGGGGGTCTCGATGGACCCCGCGGACGGGCGGTCGAGTCCGGCCACCAGATTGAGCAGCGTCGACTTACCGCACCCGGAGGCCCCCAGGAGGGTGACGAACTCGCCCGGAGCGACATCGAGGGTGATGTCGTCCAGGACGAGCTGTTGACCCGTGGGGCCGGCGAAGGACTTCGAGACGTGCGAGAGCCGGGCGGCGTGCTCGACCGTCGTACGGTCCTCGGCCTTGGTGAGGGTGGTGGTCGCCATGGTCGTCACCTCCTGGGAATCCTGGGAATCCGTTGGATCCGGATCCGGATGGTCGGATGGTCGGGTGGTCGGGTTACTTGACGCCGAGACCGGCGTCGTCGACCTCAGGCTGACCGTCGGCCTTCAGGATCTTGTTCAGCGGCCCGAGGTCGTAGATGCCCTCCAGCTTCGGGTCCTCCAGCAGACCGGCCTTCACCGAGTACCCCGCCTGCGTCTTGAGCGTGGTGGCCAGCGGGTCGTTGGTGAACTCGACGGACTCCCACGCCGGGTCGAGGATCTCCTGGGGCAGCGGCTTGCCGCTCAGCTTCTCCAGCGCCTTGTTGGCGGACGCCTTGGCCTCGTCGGGGTTGGCGTTGATCCACTTGTTGGTGGAGACCGAACCCTTGACCACGGCCTCGACCACGTCGGGGTGCGCGTCCAGGAACTTCTGCGACACGATGATGTGCGTGATCACGAACTTCTTGTCCGGCCACAGGTCCGTCTCGTCGAGAAGCACCTTCGCGCCCTCGGAGACCAGCTTGGACGCGGTCGGCTCCGGCACCCACGCGCCGTCCAGCGAACCGGACTTGTAGGCGTCGGGCGTCACCTTGTTGTCCGAGCGGACCACGGAGACGTCGCCCTTGCCGCTCTGCGGGTCGACCTTCCAGCCCTTCTCGGAGATCCAGTTGAGGAAGGCCACGTCCTGGGTGTTGCCGATCTGCGGGGTCGCGATCCGCTTGCCCTTGAGGTCGTCCAGAGTCTTGATCTTCTTCGGGTTGACGACCAGCTTCACCCCGCCGGAGGCCGAACCCGCCACGATCCGCAGGCCCTTGCCCTGGGACTTGACGTAGGCGTTGATGGCGGGGGAGGGGCCGATGAAGCCGATGTCGATCGATCCGGCGTTCAGCGCCTCGATCTCGGAGGGGCCGGCGTTGAAGGTCGTGGACTCGACCTTGGTGCCGCCCAGCTCCTTCTGGATGGTGCCTTCCTGGATACCGACCAGGGCGGTGGCGTGGGTGAGGTTCGGGAAGTAGCCGATCTTCACGGTGTCCGCGGAGAGCTTCTTCTCCCCGGAGGAGACGTTCGCCTTCTTCGCGTCGTCGTCCTTGGCGTCGGCGCCGTATCCGCAGGCGGTGGCGGCCAGGGCGAGCAGCGGCAGGGCCGCGACAGCGGCTATGGAGCGGCGAACGGTGGAACGGGGGGCAGGCACGGGAGGCTTTCCTCTCGTTGGCCCGGTACTCGCGTCCCGCTGTTGGTCAGGGGGGCGCGGCCGGGAGATCGGCAGGTCTTCGGCGGTACGGATGCGGGGGGTTCAGGGCGCGCGAGCGGTGCGCGTACGTCATCACGCACATCGCCCCACGCCTCCCTGGCCGCTGCCGAGGGCGCCGCTGCCCACACGGCCGCCCTCCTTCGCGAAGGTGGAGAAGAAGTCGGTCACGTCAGAAGTCCCATTCGGCGTCGTCGTCGGCCACGACCGGCTCCGGGGCCGCGGCGAACGCGGCGCCCGCCATGCCGGCGCTCAGCGTCGTACCGTCCGCCGGGTCGATCAGCAGGAACGAGCCCGTACGCCGGGAGTCGGCGTACGCGTCCAGCGCGAGCGGCTCGGCGGTCCGCACCACGACCCGGCCGATGTCGTTGGCGACCAGCTGTCCGGGCGCCGGGTGCTGGGAGAGGTCGTCCAGGGTGAGCCGGGACGGGATGTCCTTGACGATCGCCTTGACCGTACGGGTGGTGTGCTTGAGCAGCACCCGCTGGCCCACCGAGAGCGGCTGGTCGGCCACGTGGCAGACGGTCGCCTCGATGTCCTGGGTGACCGGCGGTGCGTCGTCGGCGGGGGCGATCAGGTCGCCGCGCGAGATGTCGATGTCGTCGGCCAGGCGGATCGTCACCGACTGCGGCGCCCAGGCGATGTCCACGCTCTCGCCGAGCGCGTCGATGCCCGTGATCGTGGTCGTACGCCCCGAGGGGAGTACGGAGACGGCCTCGCCGACCCGGAAGACCCCGGCGGCGATCTGACCGGCGTACCCCCGGTAGTCCGGGTGCTCGGCGGTCTGCGGCCGGATCACGTACTGCACGGGGAAGCGCGCGTGGCAGGCGGTGAGGTCGTGGCTGACCGGCACCGTCTCCAGGTGTTCCAGCACGGTCGGCCCGCCGTACCAGTCCATGTGGGCGGACGGCTCCACCACGTTGTCCCCGGCCAGCGCCGAGATCGGGATCGCGGTGATCTCCGGGACGCCCAGCGAAGCGGCGTACGCGGTGAACTCCTCGGCTATCGCGGCGAACACGGGCTCCGCGTAGTCGACGAGGTCCATCTTGTTGACGGCCAGCACCACGTGCGGGACGCGGAGCAGCGCGGCGACGGCGGCGTGCCGGCGGGTCTGCTCGACCACCCCGTTGCGGGCGTCGACCAGGACCACGGCCAGCTCGGCGGTGGAGGCGCCGGTCACCATGTTGCGGGTGTACTGCACATGGCCCGGGGTGTCCGCGAGGATGAACCGGCGGCGGGCGGTGGCGAAGTAGCGGTAGGCGACATCGATGGTGATGCCCTGCTCGCGCTCGGCCCGCAGCCCGTCGGTCAGCAGCGCCAGGTCCGGCGTCTCCTGGCCACGGCTCAGCGACACCTGCTCCACGGCCTCCAGCTGGTCGGTGAGGATCGACTTGGAGTCGTGCAGCAGGCGTCCCACGAGGGTGGACTTGCCGTCGTCCACCGACCCGGCGGTGGCGAACCGCAGCAGGGTGGTGGCCGACAGCTGCTCGGCGGAGAGCGCCGGGAGGATGGGTGTGGTCATGGTTAGAAGTACCCCTCGCGCTTGCGGTCTTCCATCGCGGCCTCGGACATCTTGTCGTCGGCGCGGGTCGCGCCCCGCTCGGTGAGCCGGGAGGCGGCGATCTCGGTGATCACGGCGTCCAGCGTGGTGGCGTCGGAGTCGACGGCCCCGGTGCAGGACATGTCACCGACCGTGCGGTAGCGCACCAGACGGGTCTCGGTGGACTCGTGCTCCTTGGGGCCGCCCCAGTGCCCGGCGGTCAGCCACATGCCGTTGCGGTTGAAGACCTCGCGCTCATGGGCGAAGTAGATCTCCGGGAGCTCGATCCCCTCGCGCTCGATGTACTGCCAGACGTCCAGCTCGGTCCAGTTGGAGATCGGGAAGACCCGGACGTGCTCGCCGGGGGCGTGCCGGCCGTTGTACAGCTGCCACAGCTCGGGGCGCTGGCGGCGCGGGTCCCACTGCGAGAACTCGTCGCGCAGCGAGAAGACCCGCTCCTTGGCGCGCGCCTTCTCCTCGTCGCGCCGCCCGCCGCCGAACACCGCGTCGAAGCGGTGCTGCTGGATCGCCTCGGTGAGCGGGACGGTCTGGAGCGGGTTGCGGGTGCCGTCGGGGCGCTCGCGGAGCTTCCCGGCGTCGATGTACTCCTGCACGGAGGCGACATGGAGCCGCAGCCCGTGCTTCTTCACCGTACGGTCGCGGTACTCCAGGACCTCGGGGAAGTTGTGCCCGGTGTCCACGTGCAGCAGCGTGAACGGCACCGGCGCGGGCGCGAACGCCTTCAGCGCCAGGTGCAGCATCACGATGGAGTCCTTGCCGCCGGAGAACAGGATCACCGGCCGCTCGAACTCCCCCGCCACCTCACGGAAGATGTGGACCGCCTCCGACTCCAGGGAGTCCAGGTGGCTGAGCGCGTACGGATTGACGGTGCCCTCCGGCACGGTGGTGACGGTGCTCACGCCAGGCCCCTCTCGGTGAGCAGCGCGTGGAGCGCCGCTGCGGACTCCTGCACGGTCTGCTGGTGCGACTCGATGCGCAGGTCGGGCGATTCGGGTGCCTCGTAGGGGTCGTCGACCCCGGTGAGACCGCTGATCTCGCCGGCCGCCTGCTTGGCGTAAAGACCCTTCACATCCCGTACGGAGCACACCTCGACGGGCGTCGCGACGTGTACCTCCAGGTAGCCGGTGGACTCGGCGGCGTGCCGCTTGCGGACCGCCTCGCGGCTGTCGGCGAACGGGGCGATGACGGGGACCAGCACCTTCACGCCGTTGGCGGCGAGCAGTTCGGCGACGAAGCCGATCCGGGCCACATTGGTGTGCCGGTCCTCACGGGAGAAGCCGAGCCCCGCGGAGAGGAACTCCCGGATCTCGTCGCCGTCGAGCACCTCCACCTTGTGGCCCTCGGTCCGCAGCCGGCCCGCCAGCTCGTACGCGATGGTGGTCTTGCCCGCGCTCGGCAGACCGGTCAGCCAGATGGTGGCTCCCGTCTCCGTCACGCTCATCGAACTCTCCTGATCAGTCGTCATCAGCCGTGCAGCCCGCATTCGGTCTTGCCGCGTCCGGCCCAGCGGCCGGCCCGTGCGTCCTCGCCCTCCAGCACCCGGCGGGTGCAGGGCGCGCAGCCGACGGAGGCGTAACCGTTCATCAGCAGCGGGTTGGTGAGCACCCCGTGCTCGGCGACGTAGGCGTCCACGTCGTCCTGGGTCCAGCGGGCGATGGGGGAGACCTTGACCTTGCGGCGCTTGGCGTCCCAGCCGACGACCGGGGTGCCGGCCCGGGTCGGGGACTCGTCGCGGCGCAGCCCCGTCGCCCATGCGGCGTACGCGGTCAGGCCGTCCTCCAACGGCTTGACCTTGCGCAGCGCGCAGCACAGGTCGGGGTCGCGGTCGTGCAGCTTCTCGCCGTGCTCCGCGTCCTGCTCGGCCACCGTTTTCCGGGGGGTGATCGTGATGACGTTGACGTCCATCACCGCGTCCACCGCGTCCCGGGTCCCGATGGTCTCGGGGAAGTGGTAGCCGGTGTCCAGGAAGACCACGTCCACGCCCGGCATCACCCGGGAGGCCAGGTGCGCGACCACGGCGTCCTCCATGGAGGAGGTGACGCAGAAGCGCGGCCCGAAGGTGTCGGTGGCCCACTTCAGGATCTCGGTGGCGGAGGCGTCCTCCAGCTCCCGGCCGGCCCGCTCGGCCAGCTCCTGGAGCTCGCTGTCCGTCAGCTCGCCGCTCAGCAGAGTGTCCGTCATATCCGGTCCCCTTCACCGTCGTTGCGCTGGACGCCCCGGGTCAGCAGACCCAGGAACTTCAGCTGGAACGCACGGTTGCAGGAGGCGCATTCCCAGGCGCCGTGGCCGGTCTCGTTGGGGCGCAGGTCCTCGTCGCCGCAGTACGGGCAGTAGAACGGGGCGGCTCGCTCGCTCATGACAGCGACTCCGCACTGGCGCGCGCCGCCCAGGTCGCGAAGCGCTCGCCGTCCTCGCGCTCCTCCTGGAACCGGCCGAGCACCCGCTCGACGTAGTCAGGCAGTTCGGCCGAAGTGACCTTCAGGCCACGGACCTTGCGGCCGAACCCGGCCTCAAGCCCGAGCGCGCCACCGAGGTGGACCTGGTAGCCCTCGACCTGGTTGCCCTCGCCGTCCAGCATCAGCTGGCCCTTGAGACCGATGTCCGCGACCTGGATCCGGGCGCAGGCGTTCGGGCAGCCGTTGATGTTGATGGTGATCGGCTGGTCGAACTCCGGGATGCGGCGCTCCAGTTCGTCGATGAGCGAGGCGCCGCGCGCCTTCGTCTCGACGATCGCCAGCTTGCAGAACTCGATGCCGGTGCAGGCCATCGTGCCGCGCCGGAACGGGGAGGGCGTGACCCGCAGGTCGAGCGCCTCCAGACCGGCGACCAGGGACTCGACCTGCTCCTCGGCCACGTCCAGCACGATCATCTTCTGCTCGGCGGTGGTGCGCACCCGGCCGGAGCCGTGCGCGTCGGCCAGCTCCGCGATCTTGGTGAGAGTGGTGCCGTCGACCCGGCCCACCCGCGCGGCGAAGCCGACGTAGAAGCGGCCGTCCTTCTGCCGGTGCACGCCGAGGTGGTCGCGCCAGGTCTGGGCGGGCTGCTCGGGCGCGGGGCCGTCGACCAGCTTGCGCTGGAGGTAGTCGTCCTCCAGGACCTGGCGGAACTTCTCCGCGCCCCAGTCCGCGACCAGGAACTTCAGCCGGGCGCGGGTGCGCAGCCGCCGGTAGCCGTAGTCGCGGAAGATCCCGATGACCCCGCCGTACACATCGGCCACCTCGTCCAGCGGCACCCAGGCGCCGAGGCGGACCCCGAGCTTGGGGTTGGTGGAGAGGCCGCCGCCGACCCAGAGGTCGAAGCCGGGGCCGTGCTCCGGGTGGTTCACGCCGACGAACGCGATGTCGTTGATCTCGTGCGCCACGTCCAGCTGAGGGGAGCCGGAGACGGCGGACTTGAACTTGCGGGGCAGGTTGGAGAAGTCGGGGTTGCCGATGAACCGGCGCTGGATCTCGTCGATCGCGGGGGTGCCGTCGATGATCTCGTTCTCGGCGATGCCCGCCACCGGGGAACCGAGGATCACGCGGGGCGTGTCACCGCAGGCCTCGGTGGTGGAGAGGCCCACCTCTTCGAGCCGGCGCCAGATCTCCGGCACGTCCTCGATCCGGATCCAGTGGTACTGCACGTTCTGCCGGTCGGTGAGGTCGGCGGTGCCGCGCGCGAACTCCTGGGAGATCTCACCGATCACCCGCAGCTGCTGCGTGGTCAGCCGGCCACCGTCGATCCGGACGCGCAGCATGAAGAACTTGTCGTCCAGCTCCTCCGGCTCCAGCACGGCCGTCTTGCCGCCGTCGATGCCGGGCTTGCGCTGGGTGTACAGCCCCCACCAGCGCATACGTCCGCGCAGGTCGTTGGGGTCGATGGAGTCGAAGCCGCGCTTGGAGTAGATCGTCTCGATACGTGTCCGTACGTTGAGACCGTCGTCGTCCTTCTTGAACTGCTCGTTCCCGTTGAGGGGCGTGTGGTGGCCCACGGCCCACTGACCCTCGCCACGGTGGCGTCCGGCCTTGCGGCGGGGCGTGGTGGTCGCAGGCTGTTCGGGGGTAGCGGCCATGACAGTACGTCCTTCGGGACTGCAGGAGGGCGGCTCTGAACCGCACACTCGCGCTGAGGCGCGGCGGTGCGCTGGGTTCGGCAGAGGTATGAGGGGGCGCGGCGGTGCTGGGACTCTCAGCCCGCCGGACAGATGGCGCTGGACATGCGGCAGAGGTCGACGTGGCGTCGACTCACCAAGGCAATTCCAGTTCCAGACATGACGGAAGCGTGTCACGCGGATCTCGGGGCAGTCCACCACTATCCACGATGTGGACGACATGGTCTCGCAGAATGAGACGATGTGGTATCGGTCACAGGTGGCGTCGGCGGCAATGGGGACAAAACGCCCGGCGGTGGAGCCGGAAGGACCCCGCCCGGACAGAACAGTGCAAAGGCCGGACGGAACGGTGGAAGGGTCAGACGCCGTACGCTCCCGGCCACGGTCCCGGAGTCGCCACGTCCGGCTCCAGCTCGGTCTTCGTGTCGAAGAGCCGGAAGCCCCGCCGCAGATAGTTGTCCATCGCGTACGGGCCGTCCTTGGAGCACGTGTGCAGCCACACCCGCTCCGTCCGCGGCCGCTCGGGCCACCGCTCCGCCAGGTCCCAGGCGCGCGCCACCCCGTACGAGAGGAGGTGGCCGCCGATCCGCCGCCCCCGGAAGGCCGGGATCAGCCCGAAGTACATGATCTCGACCACGCCGTCGTCCTGCGGGTCCAGCTCCACGTACCCGGCCGGCGTCCCGTTCACGTACGCCACCCAGGTCTCCGCCCCCGGCCGCTCCAGGGCCTCCTGCCACTGCGCGTACGTCAGCGCCAGCCGGTCGGTCCACCGGATGTCGCCGCCCACGGCGGAGTAGAGGAAGCGGCTGAACTCCGGCAGCACCACCTCGGACCGGACGATCCGTACATCGCCCTCCGGCGCGGTGGCGGGCCGCAGATCGGCGGGCGAGGTCTGCTCCAGCGACCAGACCGTCACCTCGGTCACCTCGGGCGCTTCGGTGGTGGCTGCGGGGGGCTGCACGGGGTTGCTCATGGCCGCCAGAAAACCATGCCGCCGCCCACCGGTGCACAGCGGGCCCGCCCGCCGGCCCGCCCATCGCCCCCGGTCAGGCCTGTGCCGCCCCCCGCCGCGCCCCCGTCACCACCGGCGCCTTCGAGTGCGGCAACAGGTCGGCGGGGTGCTCCGGCCGGACCACCTCCACCTCGACCCCCTCCCCGAAGCGGTACGGGCGGTGCGCCAGCACCTCCGCCAGATGGCGCCGGAGCCGGGAGACCTCGGCCCGTACGGTCACCGTCCGGGTCGCGTCGCCGAAGATGTCCTGCGCCAGCTCGGAGGCCGTACGCCCCTCCCGGTGCACCGCCAGCGCGTACAGCAGCTCCGCGTGGCGCGGCGAGAGCCGCTGCGTCGAGGTGCCCAGCGGGCCCACCAGATGCACGGCCAGCGCCCGCGGCCGGCTCAGGTCGAGCACCACCCGGCGCGGCGCCCCCTCCGCCGTGCTGTCCGACACCTGCACCAGCCAGCCGCCCGGCAGCGGCTCCACCCGGCACATGCCGAGCGAGGGCAGCCACACCCGGCCCGCCCGCAGCGACTTCGGCAGCGGCAGCCGGTCCACCGGCGGCATCCCCGTCACCGCCGCCAGCCAGCCGTGCGTGTCCACCGCCAGCGCCCGGCCCCCCAGCCGGCACAGGATCGGCGCCGCCACCGCGCGCAGCCGTTCGATCGCCACCAGGTGACGGGTGCGGATCTCGCCCTCGGCGAGCCGCGCCACCGAGTCCACCAGGGCCAGCGTCGCCGGATGGAAGGTGGAGGCCGGGCCGCTGATGTCGACGATGCCCACCAGCCGCCCGTCGCGCGGGTCACGGACCGGAGCCGCCGCGCAGGTCCAGTTGTGCAGGGCCCGGATGAAGTGCTCCGCCGAGTGGACCTGGATGGGTGCGCGGGCGGCCAGCGCCGTACCGATCGCGTTGGTCCCCGTCGCCTCCTCCGCCCAGGCGGCCCCCTCCTCCAGGCAGATGTCGTGGGCCCGGTGGAGCACCCCGGAGTTGCCCTGGCGCCACAGCACCCGGCCCTCCACATCGGTGACCACCATGATCTGCTGCGCCGCGTCGGCGATGGACGCGAGCCCCGCCCGCAGCAGCGGCATCACCTCGCCGAGCACCGTGCTGTGCCGCCGGTGCTCGATCTCCTCCACCTGCAGCAGCTCGCTCGAAGGCGACTGCTCGGGGTCGATGCCACTGCGCACCACCCGGTCCCAGGAGGCGTTGATCTCCGCCCGCGGGGCGACGGAGGACCGCTCGCCCGCCAGCCGGGCCTCCCTGGCCCGGTGCATCAGCCGGGCCGCGCGGTCGGCCTCGCGGCCGATCACCCGCACCCCTGCGGCAGAACGCTGCTCGCTCATGGTCCCCACCCGTTCCCCCCGAAACACTCCGCGCTCTGGCGGCCCCATCCTGCCGCTGCCCGGCCAACCCCACCTGGCAGTCCACACAATGGTTGCAACCCTTTGCAACTCTGGCGATGCCCCGCCGAACCGTACGAGAGTGGCAGCGTGCCGTACGCCGGGCCCGTGTCCGGCGTTCGGCACGGTTCAAGCATGGAGGGTGGTGCCGTGTCGGCGCAGCACCACCCTCCGTCGCTTGCCTCCGGCCCGGCGACTACTCCGCGACCGGCCGGGCCCGCGCCACCACCGAGGCCAGATCCAGACTGTGCGGCAGCGTCCCGAACGCCGTGCCCCAGTCCCGGCCCAGCCGCGAGGCGCAGAACGCGTCGGAGACCTCCGGCGGCGCCCACCGCACCAGCAGCGAACCCTGGAGCACCAGCGCCATCCGCTCCACCAGCCGCCGTGCCCGCGCCTCGATGCCCTCCAGGTCCGCCAGCTCGGTCAGCAGGTCCTTGATCGCCGCGTCCAGCCGGTGATCGGCCCCGCGCGCCTTCCCGACCTCCCGCAGGAACGCGTCGAGGGCCTGCGGCTCCCGCTGGAGCGCCCGCAGCACATCCAGCGCCTGTACGTTGCCCGAGCCCTCCCAGATCGAGTTGAGCGGCGCCTCACGCAGCAGCCGGGGCATCCCGGACTCCTCCACGTACCCGTTGCCGCCCAGGCACTCCAGCGCCTCACCGACGACCGGGGTACAGCGCTTGGTCACCCAGTACTTGGCGGCGGGCACCGCGATCCGCAGGAACGCCCGCTCCTCCTCGGTGTCCGTGTCGTACGCCGAGGCCAGCCGCATCGCCAGGACGGTCGCCGCCTCCGACTCCAGCGCCAGATCGGCCAGCACGTTGCGCATCAGCGGCTTGTCGATCAGCAGCCCGCCGAACGCACTGCGGTAGGTGGCGTGGTGGATCGCCTGCGCCACCGCCTGCCGCATCAGCGCCGCCGAACCCACCACGCAGTCCAGCCGGGTGGCCGCCACCATCTCGATGATGGTGCGCACCCCACGCCCCTCCTCGCCGACCCGGCGGGCCCAGGTCCCGTCGAACTCGACCTCGCCGGAGGCGTTGGACTTGTTGCCCAGCTTGTCCTTCAGCCGCTGGATCGCGAACACGTTGCGCGTACCGTCGGGCAGCGCGCGCGGAACCAGGAAGCACGTCAGCCCGCCCGGCGCCTGCGCCAGCACGAGGAACCCGTCCGACATCGGCGCCGAACAGAACCACTTGTGCCCGGTGAGCAGATACTCGCCCTCCCCGGAGAGAGGCTCCGCCCGCGTCGTGTTGGACCGCACATCGGTGCCGCCCTGCTTCTCCGTCATGCCCATCCCGAAGAGCACCCCGGCCTTCTCCGGCGCGGGCCGCAGCCCCTCCTCGTAGACGTACGAGGTCAGCTTCGGCTCCCACTCGGCGGCCAGCACCGGGTCGGTCCGCAGCGCGGGCACCGCGGCGTGCGTCATCGAGAGCGGGCAGCCGTGCCCCGCCTCGGCCTGCGTCCAGACCAGGAACCCGGCCGCACGCCGGACATGACCGGCCGGACGGCCCCAGGCGTCGGTCAGCCCGGCGGCGACCGCGTGCCCCAGGAGCCGGTGCCAGGACGGATGGAACTCCACTTCGTCGATCCGGTTCCCATACCGGTCATGGGTGCGCAGAACGGGCGGATGCTCGTTGGCCTGCGCACCCCACTCCTGGGCCTGCGCCGAACCCGCGGCCCGCCCGAGCGCCCCGAGTTCCTCCTGTGCCCCGGGCAGAACGCCCGGCTCGATGTGCCGCTCGACGGCCTCGGACAGGGCCCTGTCGGCGGTGTAGACGTCATAGCCGACCAGCGGCGGAACCTGATTGGTCACTGTGTGGGTGGTGGCTGCCATGCCGATACGGTAAGGAGGTGCAGGCAGCAAATGAAACACCCGAGCGGCCACCGGGCCGGCTCCACCGGGCCAGAGTCCTCTACCGCAACGTCTCCAAGCGGCGGATGGCGTGGCAGTTGCTCAAGGACACCGTCAACTCGTGCATCGAGTACCGGATCCTCGGGCTGGCGGCCGAGGCGGCGTTCTTCACCCTGCTCTCCCTGCCGCCGCTGCTGCTCGGCATGATCGGGCTGCTCGGTTACGTCGACGAGTGGACGACCACCACCACGGTCGCCTCCATCGAGCGCAACATCCTCTCGGCCTCGCAGACCGTGCTCTCCGAGCGCGGGGTCAACGACTTCGCCAAACCGCTGCTGGCCGACGTCACCACCGGCGCCCGCCCCGACATCATCTCCATCGGCTTCGCCATCGCCCTGTGGTCCGGCTCCCGCGCGGTGAACGTCTTCATCGACACCATCACCGTCATGTACGGCCTCGACGGCCACCGCGGCATCGTCAAGACCCGGCTGCTCGCCTTCCTGCTGTACGTCGTCGCCCTGCTGCTGGGCGCGGTGGTGCTGCCGCTGCTCGTCGTCGGCCCCGACCGGGTGGTCGAGTTCGTGCCCTGGGGCACCGAGGTCATCGCCGTCCTCTACTGGCCGCTGGTCATACTGCTGACCATCGCGTTCCTCACGACGCTCTACCACGTGTCCGTCCCCGTGCGATCGCCCTGGATCGAGGACGTCCCCGGCGCGCTCGTGGCGCTCGGGATGTGGGTGCTCGGCAGCTTCCTGCTGCGGATCTACCTCACCAACACCGTCGAAGGCCCCACGATCTACGGCTCCTTGGCGGCGCCCATCGCCGTCCTGCTGTGGATCGGTATCTCGGCCTTCGCCGTCCTGGTCGGCGCCGCGGTCAACGCGGCCATCGACCATGTGTGGCCCTCGCTCGCCACCGCCGCCGCCCGCGAGGCCACCGAACGCGTCCGGGCTGCGCAGGCAGCCGAGTTCGTCGCCCGGACCCGTCCGGCCTGGGAGGCCGCGAACGACGACGAGGACGACGAGGACGACGGCCCGGCCTACATGCCCTCGGAGTTCCCGGAGCGCTGGTCCCGCTTCCTGCCGCCCGACGACGTCAAGTCGCGGCTCCAGTCGACCTGGGAGAAGGAGCCCAAGGAGACCAAGGGCAGCAGGGAGAGCAACACCTCGGGCAGGGAGTCCGGGCACTCCCGGGACAACTCCGGACCGCCCCCCGCGTGACCCCGCGCTAGCGTGGAGACATGCCCCAGGAACGCCCGCGCTACCAGGAACGGCCCTCCCGGCTGCCCGGTGCCGTCGTCTGGACCTGGGACGCCCCCGAAGGCCCGCCGACGGCTCCCCGGTCCGTGCTGCCCGACGGCTGCATGGACCTGATCTGGACCGGCGGCCGCATCGTCGTCGCCGGGCCGGACACCCACGCCTTCGAAGTGGACCCGGAGAACCGGGGCTCCTGCGCCGCGATCCGGTTCGCCCCCGGCACCGCGCCCGTCCTCCTCGGCGTACCGGCGTCCCTGCTGCGTGACCACCGGGCCGACCTCGCCGACCTCTGGCCCTCCCCGGCCGTACGCCGCCTCACCGAGCGGATCGACGAGGCCTCCGACCCCGCAGCGGCCCTGGAACACTTCGCCCTGGACCGGATCGCCGACACCGGGCCCCCGGGACCCGCGAACGGTCGCCGTAGCGGAGGGACTGCGCCGGGGCCGCTCCGTCGCCGCGACGGCGGCGGAGGCCGGACTCGGCGCCCGCCAGCTCCACCGCCGCTCCCTGGCCGCCTTCGGCTACGGCCCCAAGACGCTGGCCCGGATCCTCCGCCTCCAGCGCGCCCTGGAACTCATCCGCACCGGCCTCCCGTACGCCGAAGCGGCCTGCACGGCAGGCTGCACCGACCAGGCCCACCTCGCCCGCGAGATGCGCGACCTGGCCGGCACGACCCTCGGGGCCTACTTCGGGGCGGGGGACGCGGACGCGAACAGCGAAACCCCGCAGCCGTCCGGGTCCAGCACCACCGCATAGCGCTGCCCCCACACCGCGTCCCACGGCTTCAGGTGCCCGGCGTACCCGGCACCGGTCAGCTCCGCGTACAGCGCGTCCACCTCCGCCGGGCTGTCGCAGACGAACGCCAGCCCCAGCCGCTCGCCGCCCGCCGGGCGCTCCCAGCTCGGGTCGAACGAGAGGATGACGTCCTCGGTGTCCCACAGCAGCCGCTGCCCGCCCGGCAGGACCACCTCCACATGCGGGGCGGACTCCGCCCCGGCCGGGATGTCGAGACCGAGCCTGCGGTAGAAGGCGAGCGAGGCCGCCAGGTCGGCCGTGATGATGCTGATCGCGTCGAGTCGTGGAGTCATGGAACGACCGTAGCCACCGGGCCTCCCCACGGTCTTGTACGAATCGGACGCGCGCGCGTCCGATTCGGGATCACCCCCAGCAGTCGCCCACCGGAGTCCCCGCCTCGGTCAGCGCGAGCCCCAGATCCGCCCGCTCAGTCACCCAGCGCGTCGGACGGTGGCGCGGGTCGCCCGTCGCCGCGTGCAGCGCCCGCTGGAGCTCCAGCAGCCGCCGGGCCCCGATCCGCTCGCCCCAGGCCAGCGGCCCGGCCGGATAGCCGAGCCCGGTCGTCACCGCCAGATCGATGTCGGCCGGGGTGGCGAGCGAGCGCTCCGCGATCGAGGCGCCGACCGCGACGACCGACGACAGCAGCCGCTGCGCGACCGAGCCCGCCGTGTCCCGCACCACGGTCACGGCGTGCGGCTCGTCCGCCGCCGCCCGCGCCAGCACCGCCCGGGCGTCCCGGGCGGCCGCAGGACCGGTGGCGGCCGTCACCGCGAGGACCCGCCGCCGTCCGGCCGCGGGCAGCACCTCCACGCCCATCGTCCGCTCCGGCGGCAGCCCGCCCGCCCGGATCGCGGCGGACACCGTCGTCCCCCACCCCGGCACCAGCACCAACGCCTCCGGGGACGGCCCCGCGCCCCGCTCGACCCGGACCCCCGCCGCCTCCAGCGCACCGGCGAGCGCGTCCACGTACGACGTCGTCTCCACGGACCCGCTCGGGGCCAGGAACACCGGCCGGTCACCGTCCCCGGTCACCGCCGGCTCCGGCGCGGGACCCCCGGCGTCCTCGCCGTACGCGTACCAGCCCTGCCCGGTCTTGCGGCCGTGCAGCCCGGCCACCACCCGGTTCGGCGTCAGGTAGGACGCGCGCAGCCGGTCCTCGTACCGGAAGCCCTGCCAGATCGAGTCGATCACCGCGGCCGTGACATCGAGACCGGTCAGGTCCATCAGCTCGAACGGGCCCATCCGCAGCCCCAGCACGTCCCGCGCGATCCGGTCGATGTCGGCGGGCCCCGCCACCGACTCCTCCAGCAGCGCGAGCGCCTCCGTCACCAGGCCGCGCCCCGCGTGGTTGACCAGGAAGCCGGGGGTGTCGGCCACGGTCACCGCCTTGTGCCCGCACCCCTCCACCAGCTCGGTCAGCGCGGCCGGGATCTCCGGCCGGGTCGCCGCGCCCGGCACCACCTCCACGATCCGCATCAGCGGCACCGGGTTGAAGAAGTGCAGCCCCGCCAGGCGCGAAGGGTCCTGGAGGGTGGCCGCGATCCGGGTCACCGACAGGGACGAGGTGTTGGTCGCGAAGACGGCGGAGGAGGGCAGCGCCCGCTCCAGCTTCCCGAACACCTCGGCCTTGGTCCCCAGGTCCTCCCGTACGGCCTCGATGACCAGCTCCACGTCCGGCCCGGCGGCCCACGGGTCCTCCAGCGGCACCAGCCGCGCCACGGACGCGTCCCGGTCCGCCGCGGACATCCGGCCCTTGGTCACCGCCCGGTCCAGCATCGAGACGACGAACTCCACGGCGTCCTTCACCGCTTCGGCCCGTACGTCTCCCAGCTCCACGGTGTGACCCGCGCTCGCCGCCCACTGGGCGATGCCGCGGCCCATGGCCCCGGCTCCGACGATCCTGATACGCATGGCAGTTGAGGTCCTTCCGGCGGAGACGGTCATGAAGCGGTTGTCAGCGGAGGTAGACACGGTGGGGGTCGACATCGTCGCGCAGGAGCCGCAGCTCCGCATCCGTGGGCGGTTCCACCGTCGTGACCGCATCGGCCACCTTCAGCTCCCAGCCGGTGGCGGCCCGGACCTGCTCGACGGTGACCCCGGGGTGCACGGCCACCAGCCGCAGCTCGTCGCCCACCCCGTCGCGGGCGAGGACGCCGAGCTCGGTGATGACCCGGGTGACGCCGGCGCCGAAGGGGCGGATGCCGTCCGCGAGAGCCCGGTCGGGACCGGGCGTCGTACAGAAGTCGAGCTCTCCGGCGAAGGAGCGCGGAGTGTGGCGGCGCATCACGACGAAGACCTCCCGGGCGTTGGCCATCACCTCGACCGCGCCCCCGGAGCCCGGCAGCCGTACCGCCGGACTCGCCCACTCCCCGATCACCGAGGTGTTGAGGCTGCCCCACCGGTCGATCTGCGCGGCCCCCAGGAACCCCACGTCGATATGGCCGCCCTGGAGCACACAGCCGAACAGCGCGGGCATCGACAGCACCGCCTCGGCGCCCGTGATCAGCACCGCGTCCGCGATGGTCTCCGGCAGATGGGAGGGGTGCGCCCCGCAGACCCCGGACTCGTACACCACCTCAATCTCCGGCGCGACGGTCAGATGTGCCAGCTCGGCGGCGAGCGTCGGCAGCCCGATCCCCGCGAACACGGTCCGGCGGCCCGCCAGTTCGCGCGCGGCGACGACGGAGAGCAGCTCCGACGAGGTGACGGCCCCCGTGGTCTTCGTACGCTCCTCGCTCACAGCCGCCTCCCGTAGTTCACCGGCTCGCTCAGCGCCTCGCCGACCGCGAGGCCGGCCCAGAACTCCTCGCCGAGCCTCGTCACGTACTCCGCGTGGTCGGCGGTCCCGTACACCCACTCCGCCAGCCACTCCCGCAGCCGCACCGGGTCCTTGCTGATCGCGGACCAGGCCCGGTAGAAGGCGTTGTCCCGGTCGTAGTAGCCCTGCGCGAACGAGGGGTGCGCCCCGCGCGGGCAGAGCACCACCGCGTCGACCGCGTGGGCGGGGACGAGGGTACGGTTCGGATCCGCGCGGACCACCTCGTCCGACACCAGCTCCTCCACCACCACGACCGCCTTCTCCGCCGCGTACACCGCCTCGGCCTGGATGCCGGTCAGCCCCCAGATCTGGGTGTTGCCCCGGCGGTCGGCGCGCTGGGCGTGGATGATCGTCACGTCCGGGTTGACGGGCGGTACGACGTAGATCTGCTCGGTGGACCCGTCGGCGGCCGGATAGGGCGAGGCGACCTTGCGGATCCCGGGGCTGACGGACGGCAGGTCGCTGCCCGCGTACGAACGCAGCGGGTAGAACGGCAGCCGCTGCGACCCCGCGAGGTAGCGGCAGATCATCCCGTAGTGGCTGTACTCCTCGAACGCCAGCGGCTCGGGGTCGGCGTGCTCGATCCGCCGCCGCAGCTCCCCGAGCGAACCGGCGGAGGAGTTCCCCACGAAGGAGGAGACCAGCCGCGTCACGCACCCGGCCGCCAGCATCTGGTCCACCACGATGTCCGCCGTCATCCGGACGACCGTGAGATCCCGGCGGCCCTGCCGGATGATCTCGTGCCCGGCGGCGGTCGGGATGAGATGGGTGAACCCTTCGAGGCTCACGGTGTCCCCGTCGTGGACGAAGGCGGCGACGGCCTCCCTCATCGACATGACCTTGCCGGCCGTCCGGTCCACGGTTCTCCTCATCGTCCGCATACGCGGACCCCACGGTGTCAGCACCCATTGATGGCTGTCCAATACCGAATTAAGGTCGGATCGAGACGCCAGGAGTATGAATATGGAGCTACGCCACCTCAACGCGTTCCTCGCCGTGGCCGAGGAACTGCACTTCGGCCGGGCCGCCAAGCGGCTCCAGATGGCCCAGCCACCGCTGAGCCAGCAGATCCGCCAGCTGGAGAAGGAGCTCGGCGTCCAGCTCTTCCGCCGCAACACCCGCTCGGTCCGGCTCACCAGCGCGGGGGAGTCCTTTCTCGAACCCGTAAGGACCGTCCTCGACGACCTCGACACCGCCGTCCGGGCCGCCAGATCGGCGGGGAGGGGCGAGTACGGCCGGGTCACCATCGGCTTCGCCGGGGCCTCCAGCCACGAGACGCTGCCCCAGCTCACCCGGGCCGTGCGCGCCGCCCACCCCGGGCTCGAACTCGTCATGACCGGCCAGACGTACGCCAACACCGCACTGTCCCGGGTCGCGGACGGCTCGCTCGACCTCGGCTTCGTCCGGCTGCCGGTGACCCGGCCCGGCGTCGCCCACCGGGTGATCGACGAGGAGGAGCTGGTCTGCGCCCTGCCCTCCGACCACCCGCTCGCCCGGCGCGGGACCGTACCGCTCGACGTACTCGCCGGCGAACCGTTCGTCTCCTTCCCCGCCAACTCCGGCTCCACCGTCCGCGACGCCATGACCGAGGCCTGCGAGAGCGCCGGGTTCACCCCGCGCGTCGTCCAGGAGGCCCCCGACTCGTACACGATCCTCGCCCTCGTCGCCGCCGGGGTGGGCGTCACCCTCACGGTCACCTCGGTCCAGCACATCCAGCAGAACGGCCTGGTCTACCGCCCCCTCGCCGGGCCCCCGATCCGCCTCCGGGCGGCCCTGGCCTGGCGCGCCGACAACCCCTCCGCCGCCCTGCGCGCGGTCCTCGCCGTGGCGGAGGAAGCGCTGCCGACCCCCACGCAGACCCCCGATTGAGACGCGGAACCTCTCGATCCGGCGCACATTCGATATTGGACCGACTCAGTCCCGAAATGCGAAGGTCATCCGGGAGGCCCTCCGGAACGTGACCCGAGGTGAAAGGCCACCGACCGCCCGAACCCGCCCGTACCGTCACAGCCCTGAAGGAAAGGCCCCGCCGTGCCGCTCGAAGTCGTCATCTGCGAACCGCTGCGCACCCCCATCGGCCGCTTCGGCGGAGCGTTCGCGCAGCAGACACCGGCCTCGCTCGCCGCGCACGTCGTCGCCGAGGTCGTCGCCCGCACGGGCATCGACCCTGACCGGGTCGACGAGGTGATCCTCGGCCACGCCTACCCCTCGTCCGACGCACCCGCCATCGGCCGGGTCGCCGCCCTGGACGCCGGGCTCCCCACCACCGTCACCGGCTCCCAGATCGACCGCCGCTGCGGCTCGGGGCTCCAGGCGGTCCTGGACGCGGCGATGCAGATCAGGACCGGCTTCAGCGAGGTGGTGATCGCCGGCGGCGTCGACGTCATGAGCGCCGCGCCCTACTACACCCACGACGGACGCTGGGGCATCAAGGGCCCCGGCCTCCAGCTCCACGACTCCCTCGCCCGGGGCCGGGTCACCGCCGGAGGCGTCCACCACCCGGTCCCCGGCGGCATGATCGAGACCGCCGAGAACCTGCGCCGGGAGTACGGGATCAGCCGCGCCGACCAGGACGCCCTGGCCCTGCGCTCGCAGCACCGGGCGGCCCGTGCCGCGGCCGAGGGGCGGTACGAGGCGGAGACCGCCCCCGTCACCGTACGCACCCGCAGGGGCGAGACCGTCGTCTCGGCCGACGAGCACCCCCGCCCCGACACCACCGCCGAGCAACTCGCCGCCCTCCGCCCGGTGATGGCGAAGTCCGACCCGGAGGCCACCGTCACGGCGGGCAACGCCAGCGGCCAGAACGACGCGGCCGCCGCCTGCCTCGTCACCAGCGCCGGGACCGCGGAACGCCTCGGCCTCACCCCGCTCGTCCGGCTCGTCTCGTGCGCCCGCGCGGGGGTCCCCGCCGCCACCATGGGCATCGCCCCCGTCGCCGCGACCCGCACGGCACTGGACCGCGCCGGACTCATCCTTGCCGACCTCGACCTGATCGAGCTGAACGAGGCGTTCGCCGCCCAAGTGCTCGCCTGCACACGGGAGCTGGGCCTCGGCGAGACCGACCACGAACAGCGGATCAACGTCAACGGCTCGGGCATCTCGCTGGGCCACCCGGTCGGCGCCACCGGAGCCCGCATCCTCGCCACCCTCACCCGCGAACTGCACCGCCGCGAGGGCCGTTACGGCCTGGAGACGATGTGCATCGGCGGCGGCCAGGCGCTCGCCGCGGTCTTCGAGCGCGTCGCCCGCTGACGGCGGCCCCGGCCTCCTTCTCCGGGCGCGCGAAAGGTCCGGCCGGACAGTCCCCGCTGTCCGGCCGGACCTCGTTCCTGCGGTGGCCGGCTATCAGTCCCGCGCGTTACGGGTGCGGCGCATCAGCACCGTCCCGCCGAGCAGCAGTGCGGCACTCGCGCCTGCCGCCAGGCCGAGACCGGCCGCACCGGTGTCGGCCAGGCCCGGGGTGCCGGAGCCGGGGGTGTGCGTACCCGGGGTGTTCGATCCGGGGGTGCCGGTGGGCGGCTGCGCGGTCGGGGGCTCGTCGACCGGCGGCTCGTCGACCGGGGGCTCCTGGGTCGGCGGCTCGTCCACCGGCGGCTCCTGGGTCGGGGGCTCCTCGGTGGGGGGCTCGTCGACCGGCGGCTCCTGGGTCGGGGGCTCCTCCGTGGGAGGCTCCTCGATCGGGGGCTCCTCGGTGGGCGGCTCCTCGACCGGGGGCTCCTCGGTCGGCGGCTCCTCCGTGGGCGGCTCCTCGGTGGGCGGCTCGACCGGAGGCTCGACCGGCGGCTCGGTGGGCGGGTAGTCGTCCTTCGGGCCGCTCACGTTCGCGCACTTGTTGCCGAAGGCCGGGTTGAGCGCACCGATGACGTTCACGGTGTTGCCGCACACGTTCAACGGGACGTGCACGGGGGCCTGGACCAGGTTCCCGGAGAGCACCCCGGGGGAGCCGACCGCCGCACCCTCGGCGCTGGAGCCGCCCGTGCCGTTCCCGCCGCCGTTGCCGTATCCGTAACCGTCGTCGTGGCCGCTGGAGCTCACGTTCTTGCAGGCGTTGCCGAACGTGGGGTTCAACAGGGCGATCACATTGACGGTGTTGCCGCACGCGTTGACCGGGACGTGCACCGGCACCTGCACGGCATTGCCCGAGCCGACGCCCGGCGAACCGACGGCAGCGCCCTCGGCCGACGCGTCGGCGTACGCGGAGCCGCCGGCCGCGGCCAGGAGGCCCGACGCGGCCGCCATGACGATCATGCTTTTATTCAAGGCCTGTCGCATTACTTGCCCTTCCTTAGGACATTCGCGAGGACATTCGCGTGGGTGCTACGCGCGCGGAGCCGTCGGGTGGTGCCGCTGCTGTGGCGGACCCCCGGATCCCCCACGGGAAGCCATGGTGAAAGTCGTGAACACATGCGCGCTGGACGACTGCCATAACGATCGAAGGCCACGCGGGAAACTCGGAGAGGCGTGGAAGTTATGTAATCACCCGAACGGATGGATTAGGTGAACCGTGCCCTGACCCGGCCGCCGTTGAAGGGAAACGATTCAGCCCCAACTTTCCTTTGCATAAGCGGTGTTGACCTTGAGGTGGGCGCCGCGGCGATGGGTGCGCGGGGAGACGGCGTACCGGGCACGTCGACCCGTTCGGACGAACGCACCGGACGATGTGTCCGCAATTCCTTCACGAACAGATGGTCGTGCGAACAGAGGTGGTGCTAAAGGTGTGCGGTGCTAAAGGCGTGCGAAGGCGGAGCCGGACCGGTCGCGCTCCCGCGCCGTGCGCCCCCTGAGCCCGGCATTCGGGTGAATGCACGGAACCAAACACCCGGTGCCGAGTTGACCAGGGCGCCCCGCTACGGGGCAACCAGTACGAGAAGGGTTAATCGTGATCAAGAAGGTTCTGGCTACGGGCGCTGTCGCCGCCTCCATCCTCGGGCTCGGCTCGACGCAGGCCATGGCGATCAGTAACGACGGAGGCACTACCTCGGTCAACGGCAACGGCGCTTCGCAGTCGTACGGCAACTCCGAGACCCACGGTGACTGGAGCCCGCAGTTCGGCCTGATCCAGGGCTCGCTCAACAAGCCCTGCATCGCCCTGCCGGCCAAGGCGAACCTCGGTTCGCTCGTCGGCCTCGTGCCGATCGCGGTCCAGGACATCAACGTCCTGTCCTCGCCGCAGAACCAGCAGTGCACCGAGAACTCCACCCAGGCCAAGGGTGACGAGGCCCTGTCCCACATCCTGGAGGACATCCCGATCCTCTCGGGCAACGGTGCCGGCAACGGCTGATCCGCAGCCGTCCTACTCGGGCCCGGGCCATCGGCGTTCCTCCACCGAGCGGCCCGGGTCCGTCGTCTTCCCGGGAATGCGGCCGTCGGCCTTCCGTCCGCATTCCCCACCGCACGGCCCCAAGGCCCCACGGGCATTGCGGCATTCGGGCGGAAATCCGGGAATCCGCCCGTCGAACAGTTTCGATCCCGGGCGTTCATCGTTAGGTAGGACAGCGCCGGAGTCACGAGCGATCAGGACCTGGCTCGGGCGGGCACGACAGTCGTGACCGCACCGGACTCCGCCGAGGAAAGGGACAAAAAAGTGAAGTACACCAAGGTTGCCGCAGTCGCCGCCGGAACCCTCATGGCGATGGGTGCCGCCGCGCCGGCCATGGCCGACTCGGGTGCCGAGGCCATCGCCGCGGGCTCCCCGGGCGTGCTGTCGGGCAACGTCGTGCAGGTGCCGGTGCACATCCCGGTCAACGTCTGCGGCAACACCGTCAACGTGATCGGCCTGCTGAACCCGACCTTCGGCAACACCTGCATCAACGCGTGAAAACCGACCGGTCCGGGCCTTCGCGCCCGGACCGGTCCCGCCCCGGACGGCAATGGCCGTCCGGGGCTTCTGCGTTGTCCGCGCAATTCCTCCCGCCGTCCGTCGCGGAAACCTTCCGCCGGAGAAAGTCGTGCGGGCGCAGTTTCCCGCACGCGGCCTGATCGTTATCCCTGAGGAAAGCGGCAGAAGTCACAGGTAAAGAAAGCTTGTGTGCGGCACGGAGACGTGACCGAAGCAGACGCCGCGCAGAAGGGAACCAGAAAAGTGAAGTACGCGAAGACCGCCGCCCTCGTTGCCGGTTCCGTGGCTGCCCTCGGAGCGGCCGCTCCCGCCTTCGCCGTTACTACCCCCACGGCCCCGAGCTTCAGCCTCGACAGTGGCCTCAACCAGGTGATGGCCAGTGCCCCGCAGGTCGTGGACCCCCTCGTGGACACGGTCGCCGAGACCACCGAGACGGTCTCGAAGGACGGCACGGTCGGCAAGCTGGCGGGCCAGGCAACCGGTGCGGCCGAGAGTGCCACTCCGCTGCTCGGTGGGGTTCCCCTCGGCGGCTGACCGCCGCAGCACGACCGTTCCTCCCTGGTTCCTCGATCGATACGCATCACTCCCCAGAAGGGCTCTTTCATGTTCAAGAAGATCATGGCCTCGGCAGCTGTCGCTGTCTCGGTCGTCGGTGTCTCCGCTGCGGCCGCCCCCTCCGCCATGGCCATCGCCAACGACGGCGGTACCACCACGGTGAACGGCAACGGCGCCTCGCAGGCCTACGGCAACTCCGAGACCCACGGTGACTGGAGCCCGCAGTTCGCGCTGATCCAGGGCTCGCTCAACAAGCCCTGCATCGCCCTGCCGGCCAAGGCGAACCTCGGTTCGCTCGTCGGCCTCGTGCCGATCTCGGTCCAGGACATCAACGTCCTGTCCTCGCCGCAGAACCAGCAGTGCACCGAGAACTCCACCCAGGCCAAGGGTGACGAGGCTCTGTCGCACCTCCTGAACGACATCCCGATCCTCTCCGGCAACGGTGCCGGCAACAACTGAGACCGGGTAGTCCCGGTCCGCACCGCGTGACCGCGTGGGGCCAGTCCATCCGCACGGCGACCGTTCTTCGCCGGCCCGGAGGGACTGGCCCTTCGTCGTGTGCCGTCGCCTCCGGCCGGTCCACCCGGTTGGGCCGGATGCCGTAGCCCCGGCTGACGATCCGCCCCGGTCCGGGTAGTGCCTCTCCATGGATCCGTACGACAGTCAGACCCCGCAGAGCAGAGAGCAGTGGCCCGCACCGGGCGGCACACCGATCTACGACCGGCTCGTCGCCGAGTGGCGGGCCGCCGGGCACGACAGCCCCCTCCCCGAACCGCACCAGGAGCCCGCCCCCCGCCGCAGCGGCGGATTCGTACCGGCGGCGCGCACCTCGGACCAGGTCCCCGGGAGCTGAGGCCCCTGGCGACTGGGGAGTGGCGTCGACCTTGCGCCGGAACAAACCCATTTGAGTGGTACTGCGCAACCGATCGGGCACCCCGGCAGTTGATCAGTACGTTCCACAACGGGACGCTCCGAAAGGTGAAGTTGATGAAGAAGATTATGGCCGGCGCTGCAGTGGCCGTGTCCCTGCTCGGTCTGTCCGCAGTCGCGGCTCCCACGGCCATGGCGATCGGCAACGACGGTGGCACCACCACGGTCAACGGCAACGGTGCCGAGTCGGAGATCGGCAACGCCGAGACCGAGGGCGACTGGAGCCCGCAGAACCAGCTCGTCCAGGGCACCCTGAACAAGCTCTGCGTCGGCCTGCCGCTCAAGGCCAACGTCGGTTCGCTCGTCGGCCTCGTGCCGATCGCGGTCCAGGACGTCAACGTCCTGTCCAACCCGCAGAACCAGCAGTGCGCCGACAACTCCACCCAGGCCAAGGGCGACGAGCCGCTCTCGCACATCCTGGACGACATCCCGGTTCTCTCGGGCAACGGCGTCGGCAACAACTGACGTACCACTGCCTGACGCAGTGAGCGCGGGCGGTCCGGGGTGCACCCCCGGGCCGCCCGCCCTCGTTGTCACGGCACCGCGCCCGTCGCGGCACCGGGACACGGCGATGCCCACCACTCCACGGGGGGTGGTGGGCATCGCCGTGTCCGGGCGGCCAGTGGGGAAGGTCAGCCGAGGGAGCGGACCGGGAGCAGGCAGTGGGCGGCGGTGCGCACGACCTCTTCGTTCGCCGCGAAGGCCCGCAGCTGGTCCTCGCTGACGGGCTGCCCCGGAACGGCCTCCGGCCACGGGGTGGTGGCGAACATGCCGTACACCTGCCCCTGCCCCAGGGCGGCTGCGAGCCACTCCGGAGGGGCCGGGTACTGCGCCTTGAGGTGAGGCATCGTCAGGACGGCCTGGCCCGCCTGGACGAGGAGCTTCGCCTGGATGCCCGGGGCCTCGGCCGCGTCCTGGATCGGGCCGCCGGCCTGGAGGCCCGCCCGCTCCAGCGCGATGCGCAGCGCGTTCCGGCCGACCTCCGGGCCGTCCTGGCCGTCGCCCAGCGAGTAGGCGAGGAGGTAGGCGGTGTCCTGGTCGGCGCCGGGCTGCCGGCTGCTCCAGCCGATCAGGATCTGGGTGCCCAACTGGGCCGGTGTGAACGTGCCGGTGGAGGTCTGAGGTGTGGTCATGACCGGCACCCTAACGGCCCCGGACCGGTCGCTATGCATGCGTATCACCCGATCGTGGGAGATCGCGGAGATCACGGGGTAACTCCGGCGCGGGCGCCGGAAAACCTGTTGACGCCGCCGGGAGCGGCGCGGCTAAGCTCGGCCGCGCAAGAGACCAAGGAATCAGAACCCGAGGAATCAGGAGGTGAGGACATTGATGACTGTCGTTGCGATGGGCGCTGCCCACAACCAGAAGATCATCGTTCCCACCCCCGTGGCCACCGGCTGACCCACGTCACGTACGTCCCGCGCGAGCGCGCGGTGCCGGGGCCGCCCTGTGAAGGGTTTCCCTTGTCTTTCTCGTTTCTTCCGGTTCCGTCCTCCTCGCACCCGCTGACTCCGTACGGCTGGGACGACGACTGGGCGGCCGCCTTCTCCTCCTACGCCGATCAGGGCCTCGTGCCGGGGCGTGTGGTGCGGGTCGACCGCGGTCGGTGCGACGTGATCACCCCCGACGGCCCGGTCCGGGCCGACACCGCCTTCGTGGTGCCGCGCGACCCGATGCGGATCGTCTGCACCGGTGACTGGGTGGCGCTCGACGCGGACGGCGACCCGCGGTTCGTCCGTACGCTGCTGCCGCGCCGTACCGCCTTCGTCCGCTCGACCTCCTCGGAGCGGTCCGAGGGCCAGGTGCTCGCCACCAACATCGACCACATCGCCATCTGTGTCTCGCTCGCCGTGGAGCTCGACCTCGGGCGGATCGAGCGCTTCCTCGCGCTCGCCCTGTCCAGCTCCAACGGTGCCGCCCTCCTCGGCGACGGACCCGTCACCGCGGAGTACCGGCCCGAGCCGGTCGTCCTGCTCACCAAGGCCGACCTGGTGCCCGACGCGGCCACCCTGTCCCACCTCGTCCAGGACATCGAGGCCGTCGCCCCCGGAGTCCAGGTGCTCCCCGTCAGCTCCACCACCGGCGAGGGGCTCGACGTGTTCGGCGCCGTCGTCTCCGGCGGTACGAGCGTGCTGCTCGGCATCTCCGGCGCCGGCAAGTCCACCCTCGCCAACACCCTGCTCGGCAGGGAAGAGATGGAGGTGCAGGCGGCCCGGGACGTCGACGGCAAGGGCCGGCACACCACCACGACCCGCAACCTCCTCGTCCTGCCGCAGGGGGGTGTCCTCATCGACACCCCCGGGCTGCGCGGGGTGGGCCTCTTCGACGCCGGGACCGGGGTCGGCGAGCTCTTCTCCGAGATCGAGGAGCTGGCGGCGCGGTGCCGGTTCCACGACTGCGCCCACGGGAGCGAGCCCGGGTGCGCGGTCCTCGGCGCGCTGGAGGACGGCACCCTGCCCGAGCGGCGGCTGGAGAGCTACCGCAAGCTGCTGCGCGAGAACCAGCGGATCGTCGCCAAGACCGACGCCCGGGTGCGCTCGGAGATCCTGAAGGACTGGAAGCGCAAGGGCGCCGAGGGACGCGCGGCGATGCAGGCCAAGCGCGGCGGCCGGGTGCGGTAGCCGGGGTCCTACGGTTCGACGTCCGAAAACCGCGAGTGCGGCAGCGGCGGCTGCCGCACACTGGACGGTGTGATGGACGAACGGACCAGGTACGAGGCGGTGAGCAGCCGCGACGCACGGTTCGACGGCGCGTTCTTCTTCGCCGTCGTGACCACCGGCATCTACTGCCGGCCGAGCTGCCCCGCCGTCACCCCCCGACGCGCCAACGTGCGCTTCTACCCGACCGCCGCGGCCGCCCAGGCGGGCGGCTTCCGGGCCTGCCGGCGGTGCCGCCCCGACGCCGTGCCCGGCTCGGCCGAGTGGAACGTCCGTGCCGACGTCGTCGGCCGGGCCATGCGGCTGATCGGCGACGGCGTGGTGGACCGCGAAGGCGTACCCGGGCTCGCCGGGCGGCTCGGCTACAGCGCCCGGCAGGTCCAGCGCCAGCTCAACGCCGAACTCGGCGCCGGACCCGTCGCGCTGGCCCGCGCCCAGCGCTCCCACACCGCCCGGGTGCTCCTCCAGACCACCGGCCTGCCGGTCACCGAGATCGCCTTCGCCGCCGGGTTCGCCAGTGTCCGCCAGTTCAACGACACCATCCGCCGGATCTACGCCCGCACTCCCAGTGCCCTGCGCGCGGAGGCCGGGACCGGGCTCGGCGGGGGCCGGGGCGAAGGGCTGCGGGCCGGGATCCCGCTGCGCCTCGCCCATCGGGGCCCGTACGCCACCGGCGCCCTGTTCGACCTGCTGGGGGAGCAGGCCGTGGCCCGGGTCGAGGAGTTGGCCGGGGAGCCCGGGCGCCGCACCTACCGGCGTACCCTGCGGCTGCCGTACGGGACCGGGATCGCCGCCGTCGACGAGGCGTCGCCCGGACCCTGGCTGGAGGCCCGGATCCACCTCACCGACCTGCGCGACCTGACCACCGCCGTACAGCGGCTGCGGCGCCTGTTCGACCTGGACGCCGATCCGTACGCCGTCGACGAGGCCCTGGCGGCCGACCCCCGGATCGCCCCGCTGGTCGCCGCCCGCCCCGGGCTGCGCTCGCCGGGAGCGGCGGATCCGGAGGAGGAGGCCGTACGGGCGCTCGTGGGGCGGGAGCGGGCCGAGGAGCTGGTCGAGCGGTACGGGAAGGTGCTGGACGTGCCGTGCGGCGCGCTCACCCATGTGTTCCCCGAGCCGGGCGTCCTGGCCGGGGCCGCCACGGAGCCCGCCCTGCGGGCCCTGGCCACCGCGCTCGCCGACGGGGAGCTGCGGCTGGACGCGGGCGCCGACCGGGAGGAGGCGGCACGGACGCTGGCGACGCTGCCCGGGGTGGACGGGCCGACCGCGGCCCTGATCCGGATGCGGGCGCTCGGCGATCCGGACGTGGACCCGTACGGGACGCCGGGGGCCGAGCGGTGGCGGCCCTGGCGCTCGTACGCCGTACGCCACCTGGAGACCGCCGCCCGCGGGGCCGCGCTCCGCGCCGAGGCCGGTCACCCCCAGATCAGCGCGCCCACCCAGGCCCCCGCCACCAGCAGACAGGCGAACAGCTCCACCAGCACGGCGTAACCCGTCGCCCGCATCACCGAGCGCACCGACGTCCAGCCCGCCCCACGACTCCCCAGCCGCAGCCGCTCCGCTCCGTAGATCGCCCCCACGAACCCGGCGATGCCGCCCACCACCGGTACCACGAAGAACCCCACGATCCCCGCGACCCCGCCGATCATCAGGGTCCGGCGGGGTGCCCCCGACTCGGCCGGGCGGCGCGGCGGCAGCACCGGCTTCAGGGCCTGGTTCACCAGCAACAGGGCCGTTGCGCCGATCAGTACGCCCCAGGCCGTCGGGGTCATGTCCGTCAGCGCCCACCACAGCACCGCCGCCCAGACGATCGCCTGACCCGGCACACCCGGCACCAGGACCCCGACCAGCCCCAGCAGCATGACCAGGCCCACGGCGACGAGCTGCCACACACTCATTCGACCAGCCTGCCGGAGAGCGCACGTCTCCGCGCGTCAGCGCACCCCCGGCGACCTGCGCCGACGGTGTCTCAGGCAGGCGGGGTACGGGCCACCCAGCCACGTTCGTACGCATGCCAGCCCAGCTGGAGCCGGGTGGAGACCCCGGTCAACTCCATCAGCCCCTTGACCCGGCGCTGCACGGTCCGCAGCCCCAGCTCCAGCTGCTTGGCCACGCTGGCGTCCGTCAGTCCGGCCAGCAGCAGCGAGAGGATCTCCAGGTCCGTCGGATCGGGCCCGACGCCGTCCTCGCGCACCCCGCACCCGCCCTCGCCGAGCCGCAGTGGCATGGCCTCGCGCCACACCGCCTCGAAGAGGCCCATGAGCGACTCGAGCAGCCCGCTGGCGTGCACCACCAGGGCGGCGGGCTCGGCGCCGCGCCCGGTCAGCGGGACCATCGCCAGGGTCCCGTCGGCGATCACCAGCTTCGTCGGGACCCGGTCGACCACCCGGCACTGCTCGTCCCGGCTCAGCGCGGCGGACAGCTCCAGGATCCCGGACGGCAGCGACAGCACCTCGCGCTCGACGACCACCCGGTAGGCCACCCCGCGCGAGGCCGCCCGCTCCTCGGACTCGTTCTCCATCCCGGTCACCGCGATCGGCTTCCCGGTGACCAGGGCGCACACCTCGGAAGCGGCTCCCAGCTGCAACTGGTGGAACCGCTGGGTGACCGCCGCCGATCCGGTCACCACCTCCACCAGATCGTGCACCTCGGGCTCGCTCGCCTCCGCCCGGTACTCCTCGGCCAGCAGCGCGGACGCCAGCTCCGCCTGCTCCAGCTCGTGGCGCTGCTGGATCAGCAGGGCCCCCAGCGCCACCCCGGGCGGAGCCGCCACCCAGCGGCCCGGGCGGGCCGACGACTGCGCGGCCAGACCCTGCTGCTCCAGCCTCCGCAGCACCCGCTCGGCGTCCACCTCCGGGAGGGACAGCCGGTGTGCGAGATCGGAGAGTTCCGCCGCTCCCGCCGCCACCAGCGCGCGGTACACGGCTTCCTGCCTCTCATCGAGACCTATGGCCCCCAGCATTTCCCGACCCTCCCCGGTGTGGTGATCGCGCGTCGTAGCGCCCGTTCCGGCCGGTCGGCCGTGGCGGAAAAGGGCCACGGCGTAAACCCGCCGCGCACATCATCCCCCGTCCCCCTGGCCCCTCTGCCAGTGTGGCGCCACCGCAGTACCAGCAACTACTGCGGGAATGCGCTCTCTTGGGCTGCTTCGTTCCGAAACGACCCGGGAGCGGGAAGCAGCGCGTGGGCATCCGCCGAACCGCTGATCCGCTGATCACACCGACCGGTCCGCCGGGCGTCCTTCCCGTGGGGGGTGGGGCCGCCCGGCGGATCTCATTTACGGGCCACTTTTTCCGGATGCCCCGTTTTCGGGCGGGCTCCGCGGTGGACAATAAGGGCATGAGTCAGCAGGGGGAGAAGCCCGCCGCCCATGAGGACGACTGGTGGCGGAAGCTGTACGACGAGACCGCGCCGGACACCGGTCCGAGCAGCGCGCCCGACAGCCTCGACGACCGCTTCGACTCCGTGTCGGACACGGTGAGCACGGCGGTGGGCCACCAGCGGGCCACCGGCCGGGAGACGGCCGAGGACGCCTATGGGGGACCTGATCCGGTGCCGGTGTCGGCACCGGAGCTGAGACCGGAGCCGCTGCCGCTGCCGCAACAGGACGAGGAGCTGCGGGCGGAGCCGTGGGAGGAGCCGAAACCGGAGCCGGAGGAACTGCGGGCGGAGCCGACGCCCGATCCCCGGTCGGGCTGGGACCTGTACCGGGGGCCGGAACCGGACCCGGATCCTGAGCCGTACGGTCGGTCGCAACCGGTGCCGGAGCCGCACAGGGGCCAGGAGCCGGAGCCGTACCGAGAGCCGGAGCCCTATCCGTTCACCGCTTCCGCCGCCGTCCCCGGTCCCCGTAACACCGTCTTCCCGGCCCCCTGGGAAGCCCCCGCCGGCCCGCCCGGCCCCCGTACCTTCGCCGTGCCGAAGCCGCCCGAGCCCGAGCCGCCGCCCGCCCCGCCCGTTTCCGCAACCGCCACCGTCCCCGACCCCGGCGCCCTGCACGAGCCGTCCCCGGACTGGGCCGCGAGCGATGCCCCGGCCGACGGCGGCGGGGCCCGGCCCCTCGTCGACCACCTCGGGGACCGGCCGCCCACCTATGACGCGGAGCCCGCCGCCCTGCCCGTCGCCACCTCGGAGAACCTGGACGCCCTGGTCCCCGACACCGTGCTGGACGGTGCCCGGTACGGGACGTACACCCTGCGGGCCGCCTCCGTCCGGGGCGACTCCGCCCGGTTCCGGGGCGAGCCCCGGCGCGACGCGCTGCTCACCACCCGGTTCGGGGCGGCCGAGAGCGCCCTGGTGCTCGTCGCCGTGGCCGGGGGCGTGCGGGCCGGCGAGGGGGCGCATCTCGCGGCGGCCGACGCCTGCCGCTGGATCGGCGGTGCCGTGGCCCGCAGCCACGCCCGGCTCTCCGAGGACATAAGGGCCGGCCGCCGGGCCGATCTGAAGTCGGGGCTGCACCGGCTCACCGACCGCACGTACGGCAAGCTCCGGGCGCGCGCCGCCGAACTCGGCCTCGAACCGGGGGAGTACACCACGAGCCTGCGGTGTCTGCTGCTCTCCGCCGACCCCGCCTGCCGCACCCGGGTCTTCTTCGGCGTCGGCAGCGGCGGCCTCTTCCGGCTCCGCGACGGGCTCTGGCAGGACCTGGAGCCCACGATGCCGGAGGTGACCTCCGCCGCCGGCGGCGGGAGCGAGGAGAGTCCGGACGGCGACCGGCTGACCATGGACCTCCAGATCACCACGCCCCCGTCCCCGTACAGCGACGGCCCTGCGCCGCCGCCCGCCGAGGTCTTCCGCTTCCGGGCCTCCGTGGCACGTCCGGGCGACACGCTGCTGCTCTGCAGCAACGGGTTGGCCGAGCCGATGCGCGGCGAACCGGAGCTCCCCGCGGAGCTCGCCGAGCGCTGGGGCGCGCCCGGCCCGCCCGGACTGCCCGCCTTCCTCGCCGACACCCAGCTCCGGATCAAGGGGTACGCCGACGACCGCACCTGCGCGGCCGTCTGGGAGGCGTAACCGCGCACACCGTGGGTTGATGGACTCCGGAGACCGGCCGGGCGACGTTTCGGTCTCCGGAGTCCGGACAAGCGACAGTGCACGGAGCACGGGCAAGGAAAGGGTGCGCACCCATGGCCAAGCAGAACGTGGCGGAGCAGTTCGTCGACATCCTCGCCAGGGCGGGCGTCAAGCGCCTGTACGGCGTCGTCGGCGACAGCCTGAACCCCGTCGTGGACGCCATTCGGCGCAACTCGGCCATCGACTGGATCCACGTCCGGCACGAGGAGACCGCCGCTTTCGCGGCCGGGGCCGAGGCCCAGATCACCGGGTCCCTGGCGGCCTGCGCCGGCTCCTGCGGACCGGGCAACCTGCACCTCATCAACGGCCTGTACGACGCGCACCGCTCGATGGCCCCGGTCCTCGCCCTCGCCTCGCACATCCCGTCCAGCGAGATCGGGCTCGGCTACTTCCAGGAGACCCATCCGGAGCTGCTCTTCCAGGAGTGCAGCCACTACAACGAGATGATCTCCAATCCGGAGCAGATGCCGCGCCTCCTCCAGAGCGCCATCCAGCACGCCATCGGCCAGGGCGGCGTCAGCGTCGTGACGATGCCGGGCGACATCGCCTCCAAGGCCGCTCCCGAGAAGACCGTCGAGCATGCCCTCGTCACCTCGCGGCCCACCGTCCGGCCGGGCGATGACGAGATCGACAAGCTCTGCCGGATGGTGGACGAGGCCAAACGGGTGACGCTGTTCTGCGGCAGCGGCACGGCGGGCGCGCACGCCGAGGTGATGGAGTTCGCGGAGAAGGTGAAGTCCCCGGTCGGGCACGCGCTGCGCGGCAAGGAGTGGATCCAGTACGACAACCCGTACGACGTCGGCATGAGCGGGCTGCTCGGCTACGGCGCCGCCTACGAGGCGACCCATGAGTGCGATCTGCTGATCCTGCTGGGCACGGACTTCCCGTACAACGCGTTCCTCCCGGACGATGTGAAGATCGTCCAGGTCGATGTCCGCCCCGAGCACCTGGGCCGGCGCTCCAAGCTGGATCTCGCGGTCTGGGGCGATGTGCGCGAGACGCTGCGCTGTCTGACGCCCCGGGTGAAGCCCAAGGGCGACCGCAAGTTCCTCGACCGGATGCTGAAGAAGCACGCGGACGCGCTGGAGGGTGTCGTCAAGGCGTACACCCGCAAGGTCGACAAGCACACCCCGATCCACCCCGAGTACGTCGCCTCCGTGCTGGACGAAATGGCCGACGAGGACGCGGTGTTCACCGTCGACACCGGGATGAACAACGTGTGGGCGGCCCGCTATCTGACGCCCAACGGCAAGCGGCGGGTGATCGGTTCGTTCAGCCACGGCTCGATGGCCAACGCGCTGCCGCAGGCGATCGGTGCCCAGTTCGTGGACCGAGAGCGGCAGGTCGTGGCGATGTCGGGCGACGGTGGATTCTCCATGCTGATGGGCGACTTCCTCACCCTCGTCCAGTACGACCTGCCGGTGAAGGTCGTACTGTTCAACAACTCCTCGCTCGGCATGGTGGAGTTGGAGATGATGGTCGGCGGGCTCCCGGCCTACGGCACCACCAACAAGAACCCGGACTTCGCCGCCGTCGCCCGTGCCTGCGGGGCGTACGGGGTGCGGGTCGAGAAGCCCAAGCAGTTGCAGAGCGCGCTGAAGGACGCCTTCAAGCACAAGGGCCCGGCCCTCGTCGATGTGGTGACCGACCCCAACGCGCTCTCCATCCCGCCGAAGATCAAGGCCGACATGGTCACCGGCTTCGCGCTCTCGGCGAGCAAGGTCGTCCTGGACGGGGGAGTGGGCCGGATGCTCCAGATGGCCCGCTCCAACCTCCGTAACGTGCCCCGCCCCTGAGGTTCACGGGTTCACGCGGGCGTGAGCCGCACCGTCAGGATCTGGAACGGCCGCAGCTCCAGCACCAGGCCCCGGTCGTCGGTGACCGCCGGGTGGAGCGGCCGTTCCAGCAGGTCGGTGATCTGTGCCCGGACGACCGGGAAGGACACCGTGAGCCGGGCGCCCGCCCGGCCGCCCGCCGACTCGTAGAGCCGTACGATCACGTCCCCGCTGCGGTCCTCCGCCAACTTGACCGCCTCCACCGTCACCGCCGGATGGCCCGTCTCCACGAGCGACGGCACGGCCGGGGCCACCGCCGCCCGCAGCGGCAGGTTGAGCGCGAGCCCTTCCCGTACCGCGTCGGTCACCTCCGCCCCGGGTGCCAGTGCGTAGCGGAAGCGGTGCGTGCCCAGGTCGGTGTGCGGGTCCGGGCTGTGCGGGGCACGCAGCAGGGTGAGGCGGACGGTGGTGCCCACACCGTCGGCGTGTTGCGGGGCGCGGGTCACATCGTGGCCGTACGTCGAGTCGTTGAGCAGCGCGATGCCGTACCCGGGCTCGGCGACCCGCAGCCAGCGGTGGGCGCAGATCTCGTAACGGGCCGCGTCCCAGCTGGTGTTGGCGTGGGTCGGCCGGTGGACATGGCCGAACTGGATTTCGGCGGTGGACCGTTCGGCGTGCACGTCCAGCGGGAAGGCCGCCTTGAGCACCTTCTCCGACTCCTGCCAGTCCACCTCGGTGTCGATGTCGAGCTGCTGGCTCCCCGCCGCGAGCCGCAGCTCCTGGACGAGGGTGGACCTCCCGAACGTACGCACCACACGCACCGCCGCCCGGAGCGGGCCCTCCTCGGTCAGCGACACCGTATCGGCGCCGGTCAGGTCGGTTCGGGTGCGGCGGTAGTGCCGGTCGATGTCCCAGGCGTCCCAGTGGTTGGGGTGGTCCGGGTGCAGCTGGAGGAGGTTCGCCCGGCCGCCGGGGGCCAGCACCTCGCGCCCGGCCACCAGGTCCCGAACCCCCGACACCAGCCCGTCCCGGTCGACGGTGACCCGCAACAGTCCGTTGTCCAGCACGATCTCGCCGGCGTCGGCCACGGCCACCGTCACCGGACGCTCCGGCACCGCCGCCCCGTCCAGCAGCCCCGCCCCGAGCCCGGGGGCGACCGCCAGTACCGCCGCCCGCCCGTCGCCCAGCTCCTGGACATGGGCGCCGGACGGCAGGACCCCGGCCGCCTCCGCGTTCAGCTCGATCACCTGACTTCGGTCGTACGGGGATGAGTTGAGCGCCACCATCCCCTCGGCCGCGCCCAGTGACGTCACCGCCTCGGCCACCAGCTCCGCCAGCTCGGCCCGCACCTCCTCATAGGTGTCGCGGGCCTCGCGGTGCACCCAGGCGATCGACGAGCCGGGCAGGATGTCGTGGAACTGGTGGAGCAGTACGGTCTTCCAGACCCGGTCCAGCCGCTCGTACGGGTAGCGGTAGGACGAGGGTGAGCGCAGGGCCGCCGCCGTCGCCCACAACTCGGCCTCACGCAGGAGGTGTTCGCTGCGGCGGTTGCCCTGCTTGGTCTTCGCCTGCGTGGTGTACGTCGCCCGGTGCAGCTCCAGGTAGAGCTCGCCCGACCAGACGGGGGCCTGCTCCCCGTACTCCTCCTCGGCCGCCGCGAAGAAGGCCGAGGGCTTCTCGATCTCGACCCGGGGCGAGCCCTCCAGGTCCCGCAGCCGACGGGCCCGCTCCAGCATCTCGCGGGTCGGGCCGCCCCCTCCGTCGCCCCAGCCGAACGGGACGAGCGAACGGGTGGCCCGGCCCTTCTCGGCGAAGTTCCGCTCGGCGTGTGCCAGTTCGCGGGCGTGGAGCTGTGCGTTGTACGTGTCGACCGGCGGGAAGTGGGTGAAGACCCGGGTGCCGTCGATGCCCTCCCACCAGAAGGAGTGGTGCGGCATCCTGTTGTCCTGGTTCCACGACAGCTTCTGGGTGAGGAACCACCGCACCCCGGCCAGCCGGGCCAGCTGGGGGAAGGCGGCGGTGTATCCGAAGGAGTCCGGCAGCCAGATCTCCTCCGTCTCCACCCCCAGCTCCTCCCGGAAGAACCGCTTCCCGTGCACGAGCTGCCGTGCCAGGGCCTCCCCGCCCGGCATGTTCGCGTCCGACTCCACCCACATCGAGCCGACCGGCGCCCACTGCCCCGCCGCCACCGCCTGCTCGATCCGCTCCCAGATGTGCGGCTGGTGCTCCTTCACCCAGGCGTACTGCTGGGCCTGCGAACAGGCGAAGACCAGCTCCGGATAGTCCTTCGCGAGGGCGGTGACATTGGCGAACGTACGGGACGCCTTGCGGACGCTCTCGCGCAGCGGCCACAGCCAGGCCGAGTCGATATGGGCGTGCCCGGCCGCCGAGATCCGGTGCGCGCTCGCCGACGCGGGCCGGGCCAGCACCCCGGCGAGCTCCGCCCGCCCGGCGGCCGCCGTACCCGAGACGTCGTGCAGGTCCAGGGCGTCCAGCATCGCTTCGAGGGCCCGCAGGATCTCGTGGCGGCGCGAGCGGTCGGCGGGCAGCTCCCGCATCAGTTCGGAGAGCACCTCGATGTCCAGGACGAGATGCCAGACCTCCTCGTCCAGCACCGCCAGATCGGCGGAGGCGAACCGGTACAGCGGACGGTCGCCCGCCGTGCGGACGTCACCGAGCGGGGTCGGCTCGAATCCGTGTTCCAGCACGGCCGGATTGGCGGCCGCCTCCAGCAGCAGATCGACCGGTTCACCGCCCGCCGCCGGGTGCGCGACGGTCAGGTGGCGGTTGCGGGGATGAACACCCTTGAGGGGGACGCCCGGATGGCCGTACAGCATGCCTTCCGCCTGGAATCCGGGCCCCTGCCCGGTGAACCCCGGGTCCACGACCACTTCCACCCGGCTCCCCGACCACTCCTGGGGAACCGCCCCCTTGAGCCGGAACCAGCTGGTGGACCAGGGCTTCCCCCACTCCGTACCGGCGGTGAAGGGCTCGTACGACGCTTCCAGGGCCTCGGCGACCGGCACGGGCTCGCCCGGTACGTGCCACACGGACAGGGTGAGCGGGGCGCGGGCGGCGTACTGCGCCGGGCGGATGAACTGCTGGAGGGCCCGGTCCAGGCGGCCTTCCACCAGGGGGCGGTCGTCGTGCATCTCGGCTCCTCGGGGTCGGCGCCCGGCGGCTGCGGCCCAGGTTCACTTCCCCGGCGCGGCCCGGAGCACCCCTGAAATCGTGTGCGGGGCCAGTCTCCCCGTGCGCCCCCCGCTGCCTCCGCCTGCGCTCGTCCTGTAGGAGCGACAAGCGTGACCGTGTGCGTACAGGGGCATGCATCCCGTGAGGCTGTTCGACGGACGGCCGGACCGGAGGAGGTCGGATCGCAGTGCGGGCGGGGGACATGGTGAAGCGTCAGAAGAGGGCCCAGGCCGGAGAGGGGCGCGGCCCTCGGGGGCGGAGACCGGGCGAGGCGCAGCAGCCGGCCCGGATGCGCCGCAGAGTGGGCCATACGGAACGGTCGGCGGTGGGGGAGGTCCGGCGCGAGCTGCGGGAGTTCCTCCGACATCGCTCCGGCCCCGAACAGATCGACGCGGCGGAGCTGCTGCTGAGCGAGCTGGTGACCAACGCGCTGATCCACACCCGGCACGGGGCGGTGGTCACCGCGACGGCGACGCCCGCGGCGCTGCGGGTGGAGGTCCAGGACTTCGAGGCGGATCTGCCCGCGCCGTACGTACCGAACGCCGACGACGGTACGCACGGCAGGGGGCTGATCCTGGTGCGGAGTCTGGCCGACGCCTGGGGTGTCGAGGCGCGGGCCCTGGGCAAGGTGGTCTGGTTCGAGCTGCGCGGCGCGGGGGTCTGAACGGCCCCCGGAGGTGCGTGCGGGTCACCGACCCGCACGCTCAGCCGAACTGCTGCTCCAGATCCTTCAGTTTCTGTTCCAGCGAGTCGAGCCGGGGGAGTGTCTGGGTGTCGTCCTCGGCGGTGAGGTCGACCGTCCGTGCGTCACCTCCCGGGGTCGAAGGGCCGAGGCTCTTCGAGCTCGAACCGTCCGCCGGCTGCTTCGGGCCGACGGCTTGCAGGGATGGCCGGGGTCGCAGAGGCAGCTGTCCCGGCTCTGCTATGGCAGGCTCCGCGACGGCCTGCGCCGCCGAGCCCGAAGCGGGGGCGAGGGCGGGTACGTCCACCTGGTGGCCGCCGCGGCCGCCGCGCCCCCAGACCCGGTTCTGCCGGTTCAGGGCCTTGATACGGGCCCGGTCCAGCTTCTCCTGGTCACGTCGGCGCAGCCGGTCCTGCTCCCGCTCCTTGCGGTCCTCCCGCACCTCGTCCACCGCCTCGTCCAGCGTCCGGACACCCTCCAGGAGCATCAGCGACCAGGCGCCGAAGGTCTCCCGGGGCGCCCGCAGCCAGCGGACGATCCGGATCTGCGGCAACGGCCGGGGCACCAGGCCCTGTTCGCGCAGCGCGGCCCGGCGGGTCTGCTTCAGCGCGCGGTCGAAGAGCACCGCCGCCGACAGGGACATCCCCGCGAAGAAGTGCGGAGCGCCCGCGTGGTCCATGCCCCGCGGGGCGTGCACCCAGTTGAACCAGGCGGCGGCCCCGGCGAAGGTCCACACCAGCAGCCGGGAGCCGAGCGCCGCGTCTCCGTGGCTCGCCTCCCGCACGGCAAGCACGGAACAGAACATCGCGGCGCCGTCCAGTCCGAACGGGACCAGGTACTCCCAGCCCCCGGTGAGGTTCAGGTTCTGCCGGCCGAAGCCGACGAGCCCGTGGAAGGAGAGCGCGGCGGCGACGGCCGCGCAGCAGAACAGCAGGACGTAACTGGCGGTGGCGTACAGCGCTTCCTTGCGCCTGCGGCGGTCCTCGCTGCGCTCCCAGTTGTCGTCGGGCGCGGCCTTGCCGGCGGCACGCTTGCCGCGTGCGACCACCGTCACCGCCGCCATGACTCCCACGAGCAGTACGGCGCCCGGAAGCAGCCAGTCAAGCGATATGTCGGTCAGTCTCATGCGCGGTCCCTTGCGTCACGTAGGGCGTTTCGTGCGCCATCGTGACGGAATTCCCGTCCCGCTCCGGGGGTTTCGGGACAAGAGCACGCCATGGGGGTGGGAGAGGCTATCGATGGGTGGAATCTTCTCGAACTGCCGCGCGGTACGGCCGAGTTGTGTTCGATTCCACGTCATCCGGACGGGCGGTGTGGATGACGCGCGGTCAGGAAGTGGCGGCGAGCTTCCGCACCCGGTCCGCGTCGCAGGTACGCGGGCAGGTCACACAGGTGTCGTCGGGACGCAGGGTGTAGAAGAGGCAGCAGCTCGCCCGGTCCCGGGTCGGCAGCGACTGCCCCTCGGGTCCGGTCAGCTCACGGAAGCCCGCGGTGCCGACGTACGGCTTCGTGGTGCCGGGGAGCAGCAGCTCCAGCTCGGCCATCGCGCGGCGCTCCTCGCCGAGCAGGTGCGCGATGTACCAGAGGCCCTCGACGATCTCGTCCGTCGCCATCCCCCACAGGGCCCGCTTCCCCCGCCGCATGCGCGGTCCGAACCCCGTCAGCACCGGTTCCAGGTGCTCGGTGAGGGCGGCCAGGACCTCGGCCCGCAGCGCGGACTCGTCCGGGACCACCCGGGCGCCCGGCAGGGAAGCGGCCGGGTCGTCCGGCAGGCAGGCGAACTCCCGGACCCGCACGGTCAGGTGGCCCAGCGCCCGCTGGAACGCCACGTCCTCGACCGGGATGCGCGGCACCCGGCGGTGCAGGAACCAGGGCACGGTCACCAGCAGGCAGGCGGGCCACGCGTACCGGTGGAGGCCGAAGCTGGCCACCACGTCGGGGCGGGCCTGCTGTCCGTAGTCCCGCAGCACCTGGGCGTTGTCCCAGGCGAGGAAGGTGTCCACGGCCGGTCCGCCCGCGGCCAGCTCGGCCGCGCCGACCCAGCCGGCGCCCGACGGGGCGCTCGCGCCCTCGTCGAGGACCTCGGCGCGCAGCCCGGGGAAGACCTCGGTCAGGCGGGCGTACGCGGCGGTCACGGGGGACGTCGCGGCGCCGGTGAGCAGCGTGGTGAGGGTCATGCAGGGACCACCGAATCGGGATCGTTTGCAGGTAAGGCTTACCTTACCCGACGCGATCGATGTTTGAACTGCGGCCTCCTCCCTCTATCGTGCACGGGGGGCCGGGCACGCGCGAGCCGGCCCGCGCGGCAGGCCTAGGAGGTCCGGGTGGAGCAGGGCAGTGCGCGAGAGGGCGTACGGCCGCCGTACGCGCCCGGCGCGTACCCGGGCACCCCGGAGACCGTCAGGGTGCCCGAACAGCTGCGCGGCGACCGTCCGCGTGACGGGGCGGCCGCCCGGGGTGAGCACACCCACAGCGAGCCGCCCGCCCCGCGCGTGGTCCGCCACTCCGTCCGGGGCCAGATCCTGGAGGCCCTGCGCGCCGCGCTCGTCGACGGCGAGCTGATCCCCGGCCAGGTCTACTCCGCCCCGGCGCTCGGCGCCCGCTTCGGGGTCTCCGCGACCCCGGTGCGCGAGGCGATGCAGCAGCTGGCGGTCGAGGGCGCCGTCGAGGTGGTGCCGAACCGCGGCTTCCGGGTCAGCGAACGAGGACCCCGTGAGCTGGCGGAGCTGGCCGAGGTACGTGCCCTGATCGAGGTACCGGTGATGCTGCGACTGGCCCGCACGGTTCCGGCGGAGCGCTGGGGCACCCTGCGCCCCCTGGCCGACGCCACGGTCGCGGCGGCCGCCGTGGGGGACCGGGCGAGTTACGCCGAATGCGACCGGGCCTTCCACCGCGCGGTCCTCACCCTGGCGGGCAACGAGCAGCTGGTGGCCGTCGCCGACGAGCTGCACCGCCGCTCGCAGTGGCCGCTGGTCGCGGGCCCCGCCACCCGCCGGGCCGACCTGCTGGCGGACGCCGCCGAGCACACCGCCCTGCTCGACGCCCTGATCGCCCAGGATCTGGCCGTCGTCCAGGCCCTCGTACGGGAGCACTTCACCGGCGCGGACGGCTGACGACGGCTGACCGGGGCGCGCGGGTTTGCGGGCGTGCGCGGATGTTTCAGGGCGACCGCTCCGGCGTGCGCCCGCCCCCGGCGGACAGGTCGCCCGCCGGGACGGGCGGCCCGCCGGTCCTCAGCTCGCCGCCGCCGGCCGCGGCGCCGGGACCCCGATGTGCGGCGCCAGCCAGGTGGGCACCCCGCCGAGCAGCCGGAACAGCCGCCCCGCCTCCGCACGCAGCCTGGCGGCCTCCGGTTCGGGCTCCGCCTCCGCCAGGGAGATCAGCGCCGGGGCCGTACCGACCAGGTAGCCCAGCTCCTCCCGGATCCGCAGCGACTCCGAGAACCCGTGCCGCGCCTCGGCCAGCTCGCCCTCCTGGAGCGCGAGCGACGCGAGGTGGCGCCAGGTGAAGGAGAGCAGCAGCTCGTCGCCGCGCGCGGTCGCTCCGGCGTGCGCCCGGCGGTACGCGGCGCGGGCGGACTCCGGGGAGTCCGCGATGTTCTGGGCAATGAGCCCGCGCCGGAAGTCCAGCAGCGGCCGCCCCGGTGCGGCGGGCGCCAGCAGTGCCGCCGCCCGGCTCAGCGCGACGCTCGCCTCGTCGGCCCGGTCCCGTACGCTCAGAAGGGTCGAGGCGTAGGCGAGGTGGCCACGCTCGCAGGCGGCCCCGCCGCGCTCGTCGTCGCTGCGGGCCAGCGCCTCCGCGCTGCGCAGCGCGTCCTCGGCGTCCGTCCAGCCCTCGCCGGTGTAGAGACACCGTTCGGTCAGCAGGGCGGTGCGCTGGAGCGCCGCCGCCGGGTCCTTCGCCGCGTGCGGTTCCAGCAGGGCGGCCGCATCCGTCCAGCAGGCGCGGGACCTCAGCCGCCATACCGCTGTCTGGAGCGGCGGATCGTCTGCTGTCGTTCCGGAACCAGACATGGCGGTATGCGCCACATTGCCCTCCCCGAGCGCGCCATTGTGCTGTTGAGTCTGGCCGCATCTCAGCACGGATTGGCACGCCGGGCCAAGGGTTCCGACCGATGTCAGGTGAAGGAATTCACAAACGGGGGGAGCTCATCAGCGCGCGGCGGGGCGCACAGGTCAGCTCATACGCAGGGCGAGGAAGAAGTCGAGCTTGTCCTCAAGACGCGAAAGGTCACGGCCCGTCAACTGCTCGATGCGGCCGACGCGGTAGCGCAGTGTGTTGACGTGGAGGTGCAGCCGGGCCGCGCAGCGGGTCCAGGAGCCGTCGCAGTCCAGGAAGGCTTCCAGGGTCTCGATCAGCTCCGCGCGGTGGCGCCGGTCGTAGTCGCGCAGCGGGTCCAGCAGCCGGGCGGTGAAGGCGCGGCGGACGTCGTCGGGGACGAACGGCAGCAGCAGCACGTGCGAGGCCAGCTCGTGGTGGCCGGCCGCGCAGACCCGCCCCGGACGGGCCGCCGCCACCCGGCGGGCGTGCCGGGCCTCCTCCAGCGCGCCGCGCAGCCCTTCGGCCGAGTGCACGGCCGCGCTGACACCCAGTGTCAGCCGCCCGTCGTCGGCGAGCCCCGCCGAGAGCGGTTCGCGTACGGCGGCGAGCAGCGCGTCGGCGTGCAGCGCGGGGTCCTGCGCCGCCGTGGGCTCCCCGCTCTCCGGTGCGGCGGCCGTCTCTGCGGTACCGGCGGCGGTGTCGGTGGGGCCGCCTACCGTGTCGGGGAGGGGGGCGGGCACGGCCGGGAGCGGTACGAGGGCGATGGCCTCCTCGCCCGTGTGGGCGACGGCGATGCGGTCGGCGGAGTCCGGGCCGCTGACCGCCGGGTCGACGAGGATCTCCTCCAGCAGGGCCTGGGCGGCCGGCCCGCCCGCGATGTCGCCGGGGACGCCTCCCGGGCCCGGCGTGTCCGTGGCGGTCCAGTCGACCCGGGCCACCACGACCTGCCACTGCGGGGCCGCACCGAGGCCCGGCAGCAGGACCGGGGCTGCGACCCGGAGCCTGGCGGCGATCTCGGCCGGGGCGGCGCCCGCCTGGACCAGCTCCAGGACCTCCTGGGCGAGCCGTCGGCGTACCGTACGGGCCGCGTCGCGGCGGTCGCGCTCGACTGCGATCAGCTGGGTGACGCCCTGGAGCAGGTCGAGGCGGGCGGCGGGCCAGTCCGAGGCGTCCGCCTCGACGGCGAGCAGCCAGTCGGAGAGCACCGACTCGCGGACGTCACGGGCGGCCGGGACCGCGCCCCGGCCGGTGTTGCGGATCGGGAAGAGCGAATACGTCGTACCGGCGACGGCGGCCCGGTGCGGGCCCCGGCGTCCGGTGCGGGTCGCCGCCAGATGGCGTCCGGCCAGGGCGGCGCCCAGCGCACCCGGTAGCGGGGCGCCCGCCCCGGCGATCTGGCGGCCGGTGGGGGAGAGGACCCAGGCCCGCAGGTCCAGGTCGGAGGTGAGGAGGTCCAGGACCACCTCGGGGCCGCCGCCGGCGGGGCCCGAGGTCATCAGCCGCCGGTGCCGGTCCACCACGGCCGCCAGATCGCCCGCCCGCTCGCCGGAGACCTGGCGTACGACATGCTCGGTGATCGTTGCGAACGCCACGGTCTCGTGCACCGCGAAGAGCGGCAGGCGATGCTGGAGACATGCCTCCACCAGGTCGGCGGGGATATCACCGAGCTCCGCCTCACCGGCCGCGAGCCCCGCCACCCCGGCGCCCGCCAGGATCCGCACGAACGGCTCGGAGTCGCTCGCGTCCCGGCGCCAGGCAAGACCCGTCAGCACCAGCTCGCCGCCGGAGAGGTAGCGGCTGGGGTCGCGCAGGTCGGTCGTCATGACGCCCCGGACCGTGCGGTCCAGCTCGTCCTCACCGCCGAGCAGCCGCAGGCCCAGCGCCTCGGTCTCCAGCAGTGCGCGCAGCCGCATCTCGTCGCCGCCGATCTTTTCCGTAGGTGTGGGAGAGGTGGGTGAAGGAGTGGGTGGGTGGGGGAGCGGAGGGGTGAACGGGTACCTGTGAATTGCAGCGAGGTTACTGATCCCCGTCATTCGTTCGAATCTACAAGACGAGGACGGAGACCAGCCAACTCCTTCAGTGTTTCGGTGACTGCACCCACCGGGCCCTGGCTTGTGTACTGGGCCACACACCACGTGAACACCACATGAACGAGCCAGTCGAGGGCCGGCCGTCCCCAGCCCCAGCGAACGACCCGATTGAGAAGAAGAGAGCCACTCATGGACTTCCTTCGCCCCGCCAGCTGGGAGGAGGCGCTCGCCGCCAAGGCCGAGCACCCCACGGCTGTGCCCATCGCGGGCGGCACGGATGTGATGGTCGAGATCAACTTCGACCACCGGCGGCCCGAGTACCTCCTGGACCTGAACCGCATCGGTGAGCTGTCCGAGTGGGAGGTGGGCCAGGAGAGCGTACGGCTCGGCGCCTCGGTGCCGTACAGCGCCATCATGGAGCACCTGCGGGCCGAGCTGCCCGGCCTGGCGCTCGCCTCGCACACCGTCGCGTCCCCGCAGATCCGCAACCGCGGCGGTGTCGGAGGAAACCTCGGCACCGCTTCGCCCGCCGGTGACGCCCACCCGGCGCTGCTCGCCGCGGGGGCCGAGGTGGAGGCCGAATCCGTACGCGGAACGCGGCTGATTCCTATCGACGCTTTCTACACAGGGGTCAAGCGCAACGCCCTGGAGCCGGACGAGCTGATCCGCGCCGTGCACATCAGGAAGGCCGACGGGCCCCAGCAGTACTCCAAGGTCGGCACCCGCAACGCGATGGTCATCGCCGTCTGCGCCTTCGGCCTCGCACTGCACCCCGAGACCCGCACCGTGCGCACCGGCATCGGTTCCGCCGCCCCGACCCCCGTCCGGGCCAAGGAGGCCGAGGCCTTCCTGAACGCCGCGCTCGACGAGGGCGGGTTCTGGGAGAGCGGCAAGATCATCACCCCCGCCATCGCCAAGCAGTTCGCCGCGCTCGCCTCCGGCGCCTGCAACCCGATCGACGACGTACGGGGCACGGCGAAGTACCGCAGGCACGCGGTCGGGATCATGGCCCGCCGCACGCTCGGCTGGACCTGGGAGCAGTACCGCGGCGCGGGCCGCACGCTGGAAGGAGCTGCGTAACCATGCGAGTCAATTTCACGGTCAACGGCCGTCCTCAGGAAGCCGACGACGTATGGGAGGGCGAGTCCCTTCTCTACGTGCTGCGTGAGCGTATGGGGCTGCCCGGTTCCAAGAACGCCTGCGAGCAGGGCGAGTGCGGGTCCTGCACGGTCCGCCTGGACGGCGTCCCGGTCTGTGCGTGCCTGGTCGCCGCCGGCCAGGTCCAGGACCGCGAGGTCGTCACCGTCGAGGGGCTGGCCGACTACGCCAAGCACCGCCAGGACACCCACCCCGGCGGCGGCTGCGCCTCCGGCGCCTGCGGCACCACCCTGGACGAGGCCAAGCGCTGGCAGTCCAAGCCCACCGACGGCCGGGCCGGCGAGGCCGCCCCGCTCTCCCCGATCCAGCAGGCGTTCATCGACGCCGGAGCCGTCCAGTGCGGCTTCTGCACCCCCGGCCTGCTGGTCGCCGCCGACGAACTGCTGGAGAACAGCCCGTCCCCGTCCGACCAGGACATCCGCGAGGCGCTCTCCGGCAACCTGTGCCGCTGCACGGGTTACGAGAAGATCCTCGACGCGGTCCGCCTCGCGGCCGCCCGCCAGGAAGAGGCGGTCCAGTCATGACGACGTACCCGAAGGCCCAGAACGTACCGGCCGGAACCCCCACCAAGATCACCCAGGGTTCGCCCACCAAGGGCGGCATCGGTGAGTCCACGCTCCGCCCCGACGGCACCCTGAAGGTCACCGGAGAGTTCGCGTACTCCTCCGACATGTGGCACGAGGACATGCTGTGGGGCCAGACGCTGCGCTCCACCGTCGCGCACGCCGAGATCGTCTCCATCGACACCTCCGAGGCCCTGGCGATGCCCGGCGTCTACGCCGTGCTGACCTACGACGACCTGCCCGCCGCGATGAAGAACTACGGCCTGGAGATCCAGGACACCCCGGTTCTCGCCCACGGCAAGGTCCGCCACCACGGTGAGCCGGTCGCCATCGTGGCCGCCGACCACCCGGAGACCGCGCGCCGCGCCGCCGCCAAGATCAAGATCGACTACCGGGAGCTGCCCCTCATCACCGACGAGGCCTCGGCGACCGCTCCCGGCGCCGTGCTCGTGCACGAGGGCCGCGACGACCACCACATCGGTCATGTCCCGCACCCCAACATCGTGCACCGCCAGCCGATCATCCGTGGCGACGCCGACGAGGCCGCAAAGCGCGCCGACGTCATCGTCAGGGGCGAGTACACCTTCGGCATGCAGGACCAGGCCTTCCTCGGCCCGGAGTCCGGGCTCGCGGTGCCCTCCGAGGACGGCGGTGTCGAGCTGTACGTCGCCACCCAGTGGCTGCACTCGGACCTCGGCCAGATCGCCCCCGTCCTCGGCCTGCCCGAGGACAAGGTCCGGATGACGCTCTCCGGCGTCGGCGGGGCCTTCGGCGGCCGCGAGGACATCTCGATGCAGATCCACGCCTGCCTGCTGGCGCTCCGCACCGGCAAGCCGGTCAAGATCGTCTACAACCGGTTCGAGTCCTTCTTCGGACACGTCCACCGGCACCCGGCGAAGCTCACCTACGAGCACGGCGCCACCAAGGACGGCAAGCTCACGCACATGAAGTGCCGCATCGTCCTGGACGGCGGCGCCTACGCCTCCGCCTCCCCGGCGGTCGTCGGCAACGCCTCCTCGCTCTCGGTCGGCCCGTACGTCATCGAGGACGTCGACATCGAGGCGGTCGCGCTCTACACCAACAACCCGCCCTGCGGCGCGATGCGCGGCTTCGGCGCGGTCCAGGCCTGCTTCGCCTACGAGGCGCAGATGGACAAGCTGGCCGCGAAGCTGGACATGGACCCCGTCGAGTTCCGGCAGCTCAATGCCATGGAACAGGGCACCCTGCTGCCCACCGGCCAGCCCTGCGACTCGCCGGCCCCGGTCGCCGAGCTGCTGCGCCTGGTCAAGGCCCGGCCGCTGCCGCCCGAGCAGGAGTGGCTGACGGCGGGCAGCGAAGGCACCTCCGTCGACGTGCGGGCGCTGCCCGGCGGGCTCTCCAACACCACCCACGGCGAAGGCGTCGTCCGCGGCGTCGGCTACGCGGTCGGCCTGAAGAACGTCGGCTTCTCCGAGGGCTTCGACGACTACTCCACCGCCCGGGTGCGGATGGAGGTCATCAACGGCGAGCCGGTCGCCACCGTGCACACCGCGATGGCCGAGGTCGGGCAGGGCGGTGTCACCGTGCACGCCCAGATCGCCCGTACCGAACTCGGTGTCAACCAGGTCACCATCCACCCCGCCGACACCAAGGTCGGCTCCGCCGGATCCACCTCCGCCTCCCGCCAGACGTACGTCACCGGCGGCGCGGTCAAGAACTCCTGCGAGGCCGTCCGGGAGCAGGTGCTGGAGATCGGCCGCCGCAAGTTCGGGTCCTACCACCCGGCCTGGGCCACCGCCGAACTCCTCCTGGAGGGCGGCAAGGTCGTCACCGACGGCGGTGAGGTGCTCGCCGACGTGGCCGACGTCCTGGAGGACGAGGCGATCGACATCGAGCTGGAGTGGCGCCACCGGCCCACCGAGGCGTTCGACCTGCGCACCGGACAGGGCAACGGCCACGTCCAGTACTCCTTCGCCGCGCACCGTGCGGTCGTCGAGGTCGACACCGAGCTCGGCCTGGTCAAGGTCATCGAACTGGCCTGCGCCCAGGACGTCGGCAAGGCGCTCAACCCGCTCTCCGTCCTCGGCCAGATCCAGGGCGGCACCCTCCAGGGCATGGGCGTCGCCGTGATGGAGGAGATCATCGTCGACCCGAAGACCGCGAAGGTGCGCAACCCGTCCTTCACGGACTACCTCCTCCCCACCATCCTCGACACGCCGACCATCCCGGTCGACGTGCTCGAACTCGCCGACGAGAACGCCCCGTACGGGCTGCGTGGCATCGGCGAGGCCCCCACCCTGTCGTCGACCCCGGCCGTCCTCGCGGCGATCCGGAACGCGACGGGCCTTGAGCTCAACAGGACCCCGGTACGCCCCGAGCACCTCACCGGTACCTGAGGCGGGGGCCGGGTGATCCCCGGCCCCCGCCTCCGAGCGGTCCCCCCTGAACTCTCCGGGCGGTGTGCTGAGCCGAGAACGTCACACTTTTCCGCACCCCGCACCGCCCGGAGACACCAAGTACCGCACCGCTCGCGGTTCTTCGCCGTACGCCGGCACACGCCGGCGCACCGGCAGCGCCTCACGGATCAACCGTGCTCCGGCACATCCGTATCTGCTTCAACAGTTCGTCCCGGCCGTCCCCGGGTCGTGCAGCCGACGCAGTCATCCCAAATCCCGCAATCCCCAGTCACCACGCGGGTGCCCCTGTGAACCTTGGGAGTCAGGCATCATGACCCAGCAGTCAGTGGAACCGAAGACCAGCGCGGAGGCCGCGGGCCCCGGCTCGCGCGTCCCCGCCGGCAGATCATGGCTCGACCGCTACTTCCACATATCCGAACGAGGCTCCACGGTCGCGCGCGAAGTGCGCGGCGGCGTCACGACCTTCATGGCCATGGCGTACATCCTGCTGCTCAACCCGCTGATCCTCGGCGGGGAGGACGTCAACGGCAACCTCCTCAGCCAGCCCGGCCTGATCACCGCGACCGCCTTCGCGGCGGCCGCGACGACCCTGCTCATGGGCTTCGTCGGCAAGGTGCCCCTGGCGCTCGCCGCCGGACTCAGCGTCTCCGGTGTGCTCGCCTCGCAGGTCGCACCGAACATGACCTGGCCGCAGGCCATGGGCATGTGTGTGATCTACGGTGTGGTGATCTGTCTCCTGGTGGTCACCGGCCTCCGCGAGATGATCATGAACGCGATCCCGCTCGCGCTCAAGCACGGCATCACCATGGGCATCGGGCTCTTCATCGCCCTCATCGGCCTCTACAAGGCCGGATTCGTCCACAAGGGCGCGGCCACCCCCGTCTCCCTCGGCCCGGCCGGTGAACTCGCCGGCTGGCCCGTCCTGATCTTCTGCGTGACCCTGCTCCTCATCTTCATGCTCCAGGCGCGCAACATCCCCGGCGCGATCCTCATCGGCATCGTCGTCGGCACGCTGGTGGCCCTGGTCATCAACGCGATCGTCGACATCCCCGCGAAGGCGTGGAGCAGCGGCCCGCCCGCCCTGGAGGGCAGCGCGGTCTCCGCCCCCGACTTCTCACTCTTCGGGAACGTCGAGTTCGGCGGCTGGGGCGACGTCGGCGTGATGACCGTCGGCATGATCGTCTTCACCCTGGTGCTGGCCGGCTTCTTCGACGCGATGGCCACCATCATCGGCGTCGGCACCGAGGCCAAGCTCGCCGACGACAAGGGCCGTATGCCGGGCCTGTCCAAGGCGCTGTTCATCGACGGCGCCGGCGGTGTCATCGGCGGTGTCGCCTCCGGCTCCGGCCAGACGGTCTTCGTCGAATCGGCCACCGGGGTCGGGGAAGGGGCCCGGACCGGGCTCGCCTCCGCCGTCACCGGCCTCTTCTTCGCCGCCTGCCTCTTCTTCACCCCGCTCACCGCGATCGTGCCGACCGAGGTGGCCTCCGCCGCCCTCGTCGTCATCGGCGCGATGATGATGCAGAACGCCCGGCACGTGGACTGGAGCGACCGTTCCGTCGCCATCCCGGTCTTCCTGACCGTGGTCCTGATGCCCTTCACGTACACCATCACCACCGGTGTCGCCGCGGGTGTCATCGCGTACTCCGCCATCAAGCTCGCCCAGGGCAGGGCCCGCGAGGTCGGGGCCTTCATGTGGGGGCTGACGGTGATCTTCATCGTCTTCTTCGCCCTCAACCCGATCGAGAGCTGGCTCGGCGTCCACTGACGGCCGCCGCCCTCCCCGCCCTCTTCCCGCCTAAGGAGAAACGCCATGCTGGACATCGCCGAAGAGCTGCACCGGTGGGTCTCGCAGGGACGCGAGTTCGCCGTCGCCACCGTGGTGGCGGTCGGCGGCAGCGCGCCCCGCCAGCCGGGTGCCGCCCTCGCCGTCGACCGCGACGGCACGGCCATCGGCTCGGTCTCCGGCGGATGTGTGGAGGGCGCGGTCTACGAACTGTGCCGGCAGGCCCTCGATGACGGCAGGTCCGTCCGCGAGCGCTTCGGCTACAGCGACGAGGACGCCTTCGCGGTCGGCCTGACCTGCGGCGGCGTCATCGACATCCTGGTCACACCGGTTCGGGCGGACGATCCCGCCCGGCCGGTGTTCGCCGCAGCGCTCGCGGCCGCCGCACAGGGGGCGGCGGCGGCCCTGGCGCGGGTCACCGAGGGCCCCGAGGAGCTGCTCGGACTCCCGCTCCTGGTCCGGGCCGACGGGAGTTACGAGGGCGGGCTCGGCGGCCACCCGGCGCTCGACCGGACCGCCGCGGCCGAGACCCGCGCCCTCCTGGACGCGGGCCGCACCGGGCCGCTCGCCATCGGCGCGGAAGGGTCCCGCTGCGGCCGGCCGATCCAGCTCCTGGTCGAGTCCAGCGTGCCCCCGCCCCGCATGATCGTCTTCGGCGCCATCGACTTCGCCGCCGCGCTGGTCCGGGCCGGGAAGTTCCTCGGCTACCGGGTCACCGTCTGCGACGCCCGGCCCGTCTTCGCCACCGCCGCACGCTTCCCCGAGGCCGACGAGATCGTCGTCGACTGGCCCCACCGCTACCTCGCGGGGACCGCCACCGACGCCCGTACGGTGCTCTGCGTCCTCACCCACGACGCCAAGTTCGACGTGCCGCTGCTGGAGGCCGCACTGCGCCTCCCGGTCGCCTACGTCGGCGCGATGGGCTCGCGCCGCACCCACCTGGAGCGCAACGACCGGCTGCGCGAGGTCGGCCTCACCGACCGCGAACTGTCCCGGCTGCACTCGCCGATCGGCCTCGACCTCGGCGCCCGTACGCCGGAGGAGACGGCACTCTCCATCGCCGCCGAGATCGTCGCGGTCCGGCGCGGCGGCAGCGGCCTACCGCTCACCGGCGCCCATACCCCCATCCACCACGACAGCAGCGGACAACCGCTCGCCTCCGTGGCCTGAAACCCCTGGTCCACGCCGGGCGGGTAACCGCCACGGCGGTTTCCTGCCAGCCATGAACGCAGCGGTCGCCCACGATTTACCGGTAGATCAGCTGCATGACTTCTTCCCCCTCCTCCGTTCCCGGCCGGGCGAGATCCGCCCGCCCAGGACGCAGAGCCCTCCTCCTGGCCACCTCGGCGGCGCTCCTGGGCTCCACACTGGTCCCCTTCGCGGGCACCGCCGGCGCGGCCCCCGCACCCGCGGCCCCCCGCGCCGACGCCCCGCGCTCCGAGATACGCACCGTCACCCTCGTCACCGGGGACGTCGTGCGGTACGTGGACGGGCCCGACGGCCAGGACACCGTCACCGTGGACCGTCCCGAAGGGGCGAGCGGCGGGGTCCGTGTCCAGCAGGCGGGCGGCGACATCCACGTCCTGCCCGACGAGGCCACCGCGCTGCTCGCGGCGGGCAGGCTGGACCGGCGGCTGTTCAACGTCTCGGCCCTGGTGCGGATGGGGTACGACGACGAGGGCACCGGCTCGATCCCGCTGATCGCGACCTACCCGGCGGCGGAGGGGAAGGCCCGGGCGCTCCCGGCCGCCCCGCGCGGCGCGGAGAAGACCCGCACGCTCGCCTCCATCCAGGGTGCCGCGCTCCAGGCCGACAAGGGCGACGCGCGGACGTTCTGGGACGCCATCACCCGTACACCGCGGGCCCGTTCGCTCGACAGCGGGATCGCGAAACTCTGGCTGGACGGCCGCTCCGAGGCGCTGCTGGCGGATTCGGTGCCGCAGGTGAACGCCCCGCAGGCGTGGGCCGCAGGGTTCGACGGGAAGGGCACCAAGGTCGCCGTCCTGGACACCGGCATCGACGCCGCCCACCCGGACGTCAAGGACCGGATCGTCGCCTCCCGCAGCTTCATCCCCGGTGAGGAGGTGGAGGACCGCAACGGCCACGGCACGCACGTCGCCTCCACCATCGCCGGTTCGGGCGCTGCGTCCGACGGCGCCAACAAGGGCGTCGCCCCCGCGGCCGACCTGCTCGTCGGCAAGGTGCTCAGCGACGAGGGGTCCGGCGCGGACTCCGGGATCATCGAGGCCATGGAGTGGGCGAAGGCCGAAGGGGCCGACGTCGTCTCCATGAGCCTGGGCTCCCCGGTGCCGGACGACGGCGGCGACCCGATGTCCCAGGCGGTCGACTCCCTCTCGGCGGACGGCGGTCCGCTCTTCGTGATCGCCGCGGGCAACGCGTACGGGGCGGGCACCATCGGCTCACCCGGCTCGGCGGAGAAGGCGCTCACCATCGCCGCCGTCGACAAGCAGGACGCCCGCGCGAGCTTCTCCTCCATGGGCCCGCTGGTCCGCTCGCACGGACTGAAGCCCGACCTGTCGGCCCCCGGCGTCGACATCAACGCGGCGGCATCGCAGTCCGTCCCCGGCATCGAGGGGCCGTACCAGTCGATGTCCGGAACGTCGATGGCGACGCCCCATGTCGCGGGCGCGGCGGCGATTCTGAAGCAGCGTCACCCCGACTGGTCCGGTCAGCGCATCAAGGACGCGCTGATGACCTCCTCCGAGAAGCTCGACGCGTACACCCCGTACGAGCAGGGGACCGGCCGGCTCGACGTGAAGGCGGCCATCGACACGACGGTCGAGGCGACCGGCTCGGTCCAGGTCGCGTCGTACGACTGGCCGCACAGCCCGACCGACCCGGTCGCCGAACGCACCATCACCTACCGCAACACGGGTGACAAGGACATCACCCTCGACCTCGCCACGGACACCGACGAGGCGGCCTACACGCTCTCCACCCCGACGCTGACCGTCCCGGCGGGCGCGACGGCCGAAGCGGTCCTGTCCCTCGACCCGGCGAAGGTCCCGAACGACACCACGTTCTCCGGCCAGGTCGTCGCCACCGACGCGGCGGGCACCACCGTCGCCCACACCGGCTTCGCGCTCACCAAGGAGAAGGAGCTCCACGACCTGACGCTGAGGCTCCGCGACCGCGCGGGCAAGCCGATGGACGGCCTGGTCGTCCTCGCCGAACTGGGCGACCCGCAGCTGGGCCTCGTCCAGGTCACCGGGGACACCACCCTGCGCCTGCCGCCCGGCAACTACACCGCCTGGGCCTCGGTCGACATCGACGGGGACCGCCCCGACTCCAAGGCCGTCGCCTTCCTCGCCGCCCCCGAGACGATCCTCACCGAGTCCGCCACCGTCACCCTCGACGCCTCCAAGGCCCGCAAGGTGAGCGTGCGGACGCCGAAGGAGACCGAGACTCGGCAGCTCCGCTACGACATGGCCCGTACGGCTCCGGACGGCACGGTCCAGCGCGACGCCTACCAGATCCCTCTGACGTACGACCAGTTGTGGGCGAGCCCCACCAAGAAGGTCACCCAGGGCAGCTTCAGCTTCCTGACCCGCTGGCGCCAGGGCGAGGAGCTGATCGACCTCACCGCCGACGGCCACGACGTGCCGGTCACCGTCCAGGGCGGTTCGGCCGTCGCCGAGGACAGTGAGCAGAAGCTGACGGCGGTGTACGCGGGCAAGGGCGCGGCCGCCGACTACAAGGGCCTGAACGCGCGCGGCAGGGCCGTCGTGGTCACCCGCAGCGACACCGTCGCCCCCGCCGACCGGCTGGCCGCCGCCGTGGCCGCCGGAGCCAAGGCGCTGTTCGTCGTCCACGACGGCCGGGGCCGGGCCATGGAGTCCTACGTCCCGTACGGCGAGGAGTCCACGATCCCCGTCGCCTCGGTCCAGAAGCTCGCGGGCGACCCCCTGATCCGGGCCGCGCAGCGCGGCAAGAAGGTGACCGTCGACCAGAAGAAGTTCGCGGCGTACGTCTACGACCTGGTGGACCGCCACGACGGAACGATCCCGGACCGCTCCCTCGCCTTCGCGCCCTCCACCCGCGACCTGGCGAAGGTGACCAACACCTTCTACGGACACCGGAAGACCCTCGGCGCGGGCTACCGCTACGACATCCCGGAGTACGGACCCGGCCTCGGCTTCGAGGAGTACGAGAAGTTCCCCGGCGTCCGCACCGAGTGGGTCAACCCGCTCCCCGGTGACTCCTTCTGGTACGAGAACCACTCGGTCCTCAACGCCGAACAGACCGACTTCGCCGCCGAGATGCGCAGCGCCGAGCTCGACTACCGGCCGGGCAAGGAGTACCGGGCCGAGTGGTTCGCCCCGGTCACCCGCCCCCGCCTGGGCACCGGCTACTGGGGCCCGTTCCGCACGGCCAACAACGACATGCAGTTCAACATCACGCCCTGGACGGACGCGGGCGAGGGCCACTCCGGCTCGATGCCCGAGGACGAGTACGACACCACCTCGTACGCCGTCCACCAGGGCGACACCCTGATCAAGAAGGGTGCGGGCAGGGCCGGATACGCCTGGGACCTGTCACCGCAGAAGCTCCCGTACCGCCTGGTCATCGACTCGGTGCGGGACGCGGAGACCTGGAAGAGCTCCACGCGCACCCACACCGAGTGGGGCTTCGTCTCGGGGGCGCTCGACCCGAACGGCCCGTACCAGACCGACATCCCGCTGCTCCAGCTGGACTACGACGTCGACACCGACCTGGCCGGCGACGTCAGGGCCGGCCGCTGGACGGAGATCGGCCTCTCCTCCGGCACCCAGGAGTGGCTGCCGGGCGCGGTGAAGGCGAACAAGGCCTCGCTGTCGGTGAGTTACGACGACGGAAAGCACTGGACCAAGGCCGAACTGCGCAGGAAGAGCACCGGCGAATGGACCGCGAAGTTCCGCACCCCCGCCAAGGGCGCGGCATCGGTCTCGCTCAAGGCCCACGCGGAGGGCCCCGGCGGGCTCGTCGTGGACCAGGAGATCATCAGGGCCTTCGGCCTGAAGTGACCTGCTGAGACATGGTCCCGCATCCTCATGACCCGGGGGTGCGGGACCACGTGCGTGGAGCGCCGCCCCGTGCGGTTGGATGAGCGCATGAGCGTTCACGACGTTGCCCGCCGGCTGCCGGGCATATCCCCCCTCAACGACCTCTGCCGCTCCCTGGCGATGCTCGACGCGATCCTCTGCCCCGAATGGGACCACCGCTGGCACGGCTTCGACGCCCACTGGTCCCCCACGGAGGCGATGGCCTCGATGCGGGACGGCTCGGGCGGCGAGTACTCCCTGGTCTTCTCCGCCGCCGGGGTCTACGCCCGCGGCTTCGACCACGAGTCCCCGATGAGCCCCTACGTGGACGACGCGCCCTGGCCCGGCGTCCTCGACGAGGTCCCCGCAGTCTTCCGCGCCTACGTGGACGAGCCCTCGTTCACCGACGAGTTCGGGCTGCCGGTGGTCACCGCCTGCCTCTGGCGCGAGACCACCGACGACCGCTGGCGGGCGGGCACCATCGAGTTCCCGGAGGACGGCGAGGACTCCGACGGTGCGGACTGGCTCTTCCAGCTCCTCGTCACGGGCACCCCGGAGTCCTACCAGGAGTGGGCGGAGGACTACTTCGAGGTCCCGGTGGACCTCGAAGCCGTACGCCATGTCTACGCCCTGCGTCCCCTGACCGACGAGGTGATCGCCGCGCTCGCCCCGGAGCGGGTGCCCGCGGAGCTGGCCGAGGACATCAAGGAGATCGGGTACCCGTCCGGTGCCGGTGCCGGAGCCGTGAGTTAGAGTCGCCGACGTTCTGATCCAGTGACCGGCGGGGTGGACCATGGTGTGGCGCAGGCGCACAGGCGTGATTCTGGCCGCGGTGGCCGCCCTGCTGGTGCAGGCGGCTCCGGGCAATGCCGCCGGAGCGACGACGGCCACGTACAACGTGTGGCACTGGAACGTCGCCGGCAACACACTGCACGCCGGATCGGTGACGGACGGCATGGTCGACGGTGCGGTCGCCTCCATCCGCAACCGCAGCGCGGACCTCGTCTCGTTCAACGAGATCTGCTTCGGCCAGTACCGGGCGATCCAGGAGCGGCTGACAGCGGCCGGCTGGCCGCAGGATCCCACCACCTTCTCCCGCTTCGCCGCCACCCGCGACGCGGATCCGGGCATCTGTGACGGCGGTGAGACGTTCGGTCTCGCCCTGTTCAGCAAGCAGCCCCTGGGCAACTCCAACCAGTACGTGCTGCCGTGGGACGGGAAGAAGGGCAGCCGCAAGATGCTCTGCGCACCCCTGCGGGACACCCCTCGGATGCGGTTCTGCACCGTCCACATCACGACCAGCAACACGCTCACCGACGGGGTACCGGACAACGTGCGCCAACTCGACGCGGTTCGGGGGATCCTCGATTCCTTCGACGCGGCGGGCGACACCTACCTCATCGCCGGTGACTTCAACGCCCAGCCGAACTACGGCCGTATGAACGGGTACTACGCGCCCTCGGCCGACACACCGAACAACCCGGACAACACGGGCAGCCACCGCGAGCTGGACGACGACGACTCCGCCCACTGCCCGGGTTACGGCGAGCACACGGTCGAGGCGGCAGGAAGCCCCGGACCGCCGTGCGGTGTCTACCGCAAGATCGACCAGATCTTCGTACGGGAGAGCCGGGTCGCCGGCCCGTACAGCGCCGACTCCCTCGCCATCGGTGCGTCCTGCGCGGGCGGAACCCCGTGCTCCGACCACCGGATCCTGACCGGTACGGCACGGGTGGCCATCGGCTGACCCGCGCGGCCGCCCCGGGCCCCGCGGGTCACCGGCGTACCGGCCGGAGCAGCGCTCCGCTCCGGTCAGCGCCCCGCCTGCAGCGCCCCCCACGTGGCCGGGCCCACCTTGCCGTCGACGCCCAGGCCGCGGCCGGTCTGGTAGTTGCGTACGGCCGTCTCCGTCGACGGGCCGAAGCTGCCGTCGACGCCTACCGTGGTGCCGAGCGCCGCCGTCAGGGAGCGCTGGAGGCGCTTCACCGCGTCGCCAGAGCTGCCGCGGGCGAGTGCCGGGGTGGTGCCGGCGGAGAGGAGGGCCGTCCAGGTCTTCGGGCCGACCGCGCCGTCGGCGGTGAGGGAGCGGGCGCGCTGGAACGCCTGCGTGGCGCTCTTGGTGGTGGGGCCGAAGATGCCGTCCGCCGTGCCGGCCGCGTACCCCTGGGCGTTGAGCAGCTGCTGGACGGCCGTCACCTGCGGGCCCGAGGAGCCCGACTGCTGGAGCGCGTACGAGGGGAAGGTCAGGCTGTCACCGGGGGTGCCGGGGGTGCCCCCGATCAGCTGCATGTAGTGGTTCCAGTCCCAGTTGGGGCCCGGGTCGGTGTGGGTGGCGCCGGGCGCCTCGCTGTGGCCGATGATGTGCGACCGGTTCTTCGGGATGGAGTACCGCGCGGCGAGGTGCTGGGTGAGGGCGGCGGAGGAACGGTACATCGCCTCCGTGTACCAGGCCGGGTTGTCGACGTAACCCTCGTGCTCGATCCCCACGGACGAGGAGTTGACGCTGCCGGCGTGCCAGGCGGTGTCCTTCTCCCGGACCGACTGCGTGACCTCGCCGTCGGAGGAGCGGATCGTGTAGTGCGCGCTGACCTTCGAGGCCGGGTTCTGGTACCAGCTGATGGAGCCCGCGTACGAGCCCTGGGTGGTGTGGATGATCACCTTGTCGACGGTCGCCTTGCGGCCGACGACGAAGTTCCCGGAGTACGCGGGGACCCAGAGGCCCGAGGGGTAGTCGGGGCTCTGCGCGTAGACCCCGGCCGCGGAGACCTCGTCCTTGTCCGGGGCGACCGGGCGGGAGGGGACCCGTACCTGCTCGCCGCCGGGCGCCGTAGCGGTCAGGCCCTGGGCGAGGAACGTGAAGACGGTGTCCGCGTAGAGCGCCGCGGCCGGTCCCTCCGCCTCGCTGTAGCGGGCGACCGCCGGGTACCAGGCGTTCACGTCGCGCCGCTCCGCACGGTCCAGGCCGAGGCGGTCGGCGTGGTCGCGCAGGACGGCGGCGCCGCCGAGGATGTTCGCCGCGGTGTTCCGGCGCAGCCGTTCGGCCGGCTCGCCGGTCAGCGCCGCCGCCTTCTCCAGGGAGCGGTTCTCGGGGTTGCTCGCCAGGTGCATCACGCCGTAGCCGTTCGCCTGGCTGGGCAGCCCCGCATGGCCGTCCAGCCGGCTCTCCCCGTAGCCGACGGCGGCCAGCAGATCGCGGGGTACGCCGTACTCCTGGGCCGCCCTGTCGAAGGCGCGGTTCAGCGGTTCGGCTGCGGGCGGGGCGGGGGCGGCGGTCGCCGGCTGGCCGGTGGCGACCAGGGCCGTGACCGTGAGGGCCGCCAGGACGGACGCGCGCGCCCGGGTGCGGGCGACGGTGCTTCTGGGCATGGGTGCTCCTGCTCTGTGGGGAATCTGTGGGGAAATCCGCGGGAGGAGAAGAGAGAAGCCCTCTGCCCGGGGTGGTGGACCGAGGGGCTGCGAGCGCACCCAGGCTAGCGAGCTGAGAAGGGCATGACAATGACGGCCGGGTCGCGGCGTGTCGCACAACTGACCTGATAAGTAAGGGAGTTGACGGGCAATTACGGCCTGTCGGGTGACGGGGAGTATCACCCGACAGGGGGTGTGATGGGCTGATCGGCCCCCGTCCTCGCTACCAGCGGTTCCGGTGGATGACGTCCGCCACCGGGCGCCGCCGCACCGGCCCGAAGTTGCCCTGCGGCCACCCCACCGGAACGGCGGCGAACGTCGCCATGTCCTCCGGGATGGAGAGCTCCCGCTTCCACTCCTGCTCCAGGAACAGGTGCCAGATGGTGATGTTCGCCGCGAGCCCGAGACCCCGCGCCGCGAGCAGCAGGTTCTGGACGCCCGGGTAGACGCAGGAGCCCTCCGCCAGCGCCTGGAACCGGGTCTGAGAGGCCATCATCCGCTCACTCGCCTCCGGGCCGAGCGCCTGCGCGGAGGCGATCAGGCCCTCCTCGTCCAGACGCGGCTCCGGGAAGCGGTAGCACGGCACGATCAGCGCCGGGGTGTCGGCGAAGTGGTCGCGCTGGTACTCGATCGCGGCGACCATCCGGCCGTACGCCGCCTCGTCCATGCCCTTCGGCGCGTACTTCCCGGTCGTCGCCAGGTAGGAGTCGACGCACCGCTTCCACAGCGGGGCGAGCCGCGCCATCACCTGGCGGTCCGTCACCACGACGTACTCGTAACACTGCATGTTGCCGCCGCTGGGCCCCCAGACGGCGGCCTGTATGAGCTGGTCGACCAGCTCGTCCGGGACGGGGTCCGGCTTGAGGCGGCGCATGGCGCGCATGGTGGACATGGTGTCGAAGAGAGCGGGGCCGCCGGGGGCGGAGGGATCGGCCTGAACCGTTTCGATGGTCATGATCGCGGAGTCTAGGCAGAACTCCCCGCCCCCGGCAGGGGGTGCTCCTGCGGGCCGGGGGCCGAGGTGTTCCCCCGCCTCAGGGGCCGCGCCAGAGGTTGGCGAAGGCCGAGTTCTCGATGGTCCGCCGCTGGCGTACCGCCTCCAGCTCCATCACCGCATCGTGGACGGCGGTCAGCACGGCCGTCACCGACTCGTCGTCCGGGCCCGGATCGTCGTCGGAGGGTCCGCCCCCGACACCGACCGCCGAGACGAGCGAGGCCAGGACGGGTTCCCGTTCCTCCCAGCGGGCGGCCGCCGCCCGGCGGGCGGGTGTGTCGGCCGGTTCCACGCGCTCCGGGCCGAAGGAGAGCCGGCTGCTCCGCTTGCGGGTCAGTTCACCGTCCTCCTCCAGCGCCGCCCGGTAGGCCGCCGAGAGGTCCTTGCCCCGGCGCCACAGCCAGTCCTCGACCGGCTCGTGGGGCGGCTGCCGGGTGAGCCGCGCCGCGGCTTCGCCGAGGAGCCGGTCCTGCAGGGCCGACGGCTCGCCCGGCACGATGCGGTCGTCGTCCACGGTGATGGCCCCCGCACCGAGCAGATCGACCAGCTCGGCTCCCGCGAGTGCGAGCGACAGATCGCCCTGCCCCACGGTGTGCTCCGGCCTCGGCTCCATGGCGATGATGAACAGGTCTTTCGCCGTGGTCATGAACGGCTCCTCTCGGAACATCGACGGAGAATCGTCACGATCAGTATCCCTCCGACCGGCGCCACGGCCCCCGTCAGCGCCTCGTCAGCCGGATCACCGGGATGTCCCGCCCGGTGCCCGCCTGGTACTGCGCGTAGCGAGGGAACAGCTCCACCAGGCGCGGCCAGACCCGGGCCTTCTCCTCGGCCGGGAGCGTCGCCGCGACGGCCGGGAAGCGCTCGGTCCCCACCCGGAGCTCGACCTCGGGGTTGTCCCGCAGGTTCAGGTACCAGAGCGGCGGGCGGTCCGAGCCCCCGTTGGAGGCCACGATCAGGTAGTCCTCGCCGTCCCGCCCGTACATCAGCACCGTGCGCCGTACGGCCCCGCTGCGCCGCCCCACGTAGTCCATCAGCAGGCAGGGAACTCCGAGCTGGGTGGTGCCCTTCGTGCCGCCGGACGACTCGTACAGCTCCGCCTGCCGGGCCACCCAGCCGGTGGGGCTCACCTCGACCTCCGCCGCACCGTCCGCGTCCGCAGCCATGGGCCTCTCCTTCACCTCGTACGGTCCGTCTCTCCATCCTGCACCCCCGTCCGGCCGCACCCGGGGATTCGTACACCTGGACAGCCCTCCCACCGCACGGGGGAACGCGGGCCGGGAACCCCTCGGTGAAGGCGTATAAAGGGTCCTTCCGGAGCAGCCGGCGTCCCCCGATGGCCCCTCCCCACCTCACCCCCAACCGCGCGGCCGGCGTCACCGCGTCACTGAGCCCAGGAGCGCCAATGAGCACCTCGGAAGAGATCAGCGCCCTGCTGGTAGCGAAGTTCGGAACCGACCCCGAGGCGCTGCGCCCCGACGTTCCGCTGCACCGGCTGCGGCTGGACTCCCTCGCCCTGGAGGAGCTGCGGCTGCTCATCGAGGACCGGCTCGATGTCGACCTGGAGGACGTCGCGCTCACCTCGCGCGACACCCTCGGCCGGCTGATCGAGGTCGTCCACGTCAAGGCCACCGCATGAGCGCCCCGGCGGCCCCCGTGACCGGGCCCTACCGTCGTACGCCGCTCGCCCCGTTCGCCGCCGCCGTCACCGGCGTCGGCCTGGTCACCGCGGCCGGTACGGGCGTCGGGGCCGCCTGGCACGGCGTCACCGAGGGCCTCGTCCCGTCCGTCGGCCCCCGGCCCGAACTCGCCGAGCTGCCCTGCGACTTCTTCTACTCCGTCACCGACTGCGACCCGCGCGAGGTGCTCGGGGTGGCCGCCCAGCGGCTGATGGACCGCTTCGCCCAGCTCGCCGTCGTCGCCGCCCGCGAGGCCGTCGCGGACGCCGGGCTCGACCCGGCGGTCTGGGACAGCGGCCGGGTCGGCATCGTCATCGGCTCGGCCCACGGCGGGCTCCCGTTCTACGACGAGCAGCACGCCGCCCTCACCGAGCGCGGCGCCCGCCGGGTCTCCCCGAAGCTCGCCCCCCTCAGCGTCGTCAACGGCGCGGCCAGCAGCGTCAGCCTCGACCTCGGCGTGCAGGGCCCCAGCCAGGCCGTCTCCACCGCCTGCTCCTCGGGCACCGTCGCCATCGGCACCGCCCACCAGATGCTCCGCTCCGGGGCCTGCGACATCGTCATCGCGGGCGGCGCCGAATCCACCTGCACCCGCCTCCTGATCGCCAGCGCCTGCCGCCTCAAGGCCGTCTCCACCCGCCGCGAGGACCCCAGGGCCGCCTGCCGCCCCTTCGACACCCACCGCGACGGCTTCGTCGTCGGCGAGGGCGCGGGCCTGCTGGTCCTGGAACACCCCGACCACGCCCGCGCCCGCGGCGCCACCGTCCGCGCCCACGTGAGCGGTTACGGAGCCTCCAGCGACGCCCACTCCGCCGTCGCCCCGGACCCCGACGGCCTCGGCATCGAACGCGCCCTGCGCACCGCACTCGCCGACGCCGGGCTCTCCCCGGCCGACGTCGGACACGTCAACGCGCACGGCACCTCGACGCTCTCCAACGACCTCATCGAGGCGGCCATGCTCCGCCGTGTCCTGGGCGAGAGCCCGCTGGTCACCTCCACCAAGGCGATGACCGGGCACACCCTCGGCGCCGCGGGCGGCATCGAGGCCGCGCTGACCGTGCTGGCCCTCCAGCACCAACTGGTGCCGCCCACCGTCAACCTGGACGCACCCGACCCGCTGATCGAGATGGACGTCGTCGCCAAGGAGGCCCGCAGCGCCTCCTTCGACTGCGCGGTGAAGACCTCGCTCGGCTTCGGCGGCCACAATGCGGCGCTCGTCCTCACCAGGGCCTGAGGCTAAGGGAGTTGAGAGGCATGCCCGAGGAGATCATCCGGACGCTGTCGGTGGACGGAGTGCGCTACGGCTACCGCGTCCTGCCGTACGCCTCCGGCGGCAGGCCCCCCGTCACCGAACCGGCGCTCGTCCTCGGCGGCGCCCTCCAGGGCATGTACGGCTGGCCCCAGATGGACGACCACCTCGGCCCGGCCACCGACGTGGTCACCGCCGACCTGCCCGGCATGGGCTCCGCCGACCCCCTCCCGCCCGGCCCCAGCGCCGACATCCTGCGGCGGGCCGTGCTCCAGATCGCCGATGACCTCGGCGCCCCCCGGATGAACCTCTTCGGCTTCTCCTACGGCACCGCCATCGCCTTCGGCTTCGCCCAGCGCCACCCCGAGCGGGTGGCCCGGCTCGCCCTCGGCGGCGTACCGGTCCATATCGACGAGGCCCAGGTCGACTGCTGGGAGCGGGCGCGGGAGGTGCTGGCGGGCGGGGACCACGAGGGGTTCGCGGCGCTGGCGGCCGACGCGCTGATGTGCCTGGATCCCGAACGGCCGGTCCACCGACGTGAGTTGGCGCGCCGCTATGTGCGCCGCTCGTTCCTGCACGCGCTCTCCCACTCGCCGCACGCGGCGGACTCGCTCTACCGGGCGCTGGCCGACCGGCCGGACTTCTCCGGCGGGCTGAGCGGGGTACCGGCGCTGGTCTTCGCCGGGGAGCACGACACGGTGACCTCGCCGGAGCGGCAGCGGGAGTTCGCGGCGACGATCTCGGGCAGCCGGTTCCTGACGATCGGGGAGTCCGACCACTGGGTGGTCCTGGAGCGGGCCGTCGAGGTGGCGGAGCTGGTGTCACGGTTCTTCCTGGAGGGCACGCCCGCGGCCACCCCCGTCAGCCTGCCGCGTCAGGCAGGTGCCTCGGTGGGCCGGACCTGAGAGTCCGGCCCACCGGGCCCCGGGGTCAGTACCAGAGGCTGTTGATCTTCACGCGGACCACCTGCGGGTCGTGGTCGCTCGCCTGGTCGGCGAACTCCGCGTTGATGTGCACCACGTCGTAGTCGAAGCGCCGGATCGCCGGGCTCGTCAGAATGTGGTCCAGGGTCTGCGAGTTGCCGTCGAAGACATAGCTGTACCGCTCCGATGCGGGCAGCGTCGTGATCAGGGGCTTGAGGACCTTGCCCTTGGTCAGCGCCGTGAACGTCGGGGAGAACGCGAAGTCGTTGAAGTCCCCGAGGGTGACGACGTGCGCCGACTTGTCCGCCTTCAGCAGCGAGGTGACGAACGCGTTGACCTCGGCGGCCTGCTGGATCCGCTTCGTCTCCGAGGAGCGCGTCGGCTCCTGGTAGCGGCCGTGCAGCGGCTGGTCGCCGCCCTTGGACGCGAAGTGGTTGCCGATGACGAAGACCGGCTCGCCCCGGAAGGTGTACTCGCCCACCAGCGGCTTGCGGCTGTCGGCCCACGCCGGGCTCGCCGGGTTGATCCGGCCGGGGGACGCGGAGAGCTCGACGCCCTTGCGGGTCTTCACCGCCTGGACCGGCGTGGTGGCGTCGCCGCCCGGCCGGTCGGCGAAGGAGACCCGCTTCGGGTTGTGGAGGAGGACGTTACGGATGTTGCCGCCCGGCTCGCCGCCGTCCTTGTTGTTCTCGGGGGAGATGTAGCGCCAGGCGTAGCGCGGGCCGCCCTTCGCGACGATCGCGTCCGTGAACCGCTTCAGCGTCGCCTCGGAGCCCACCGTGCCGTCGTTGACCGCGCCGTTGTCGTCCTGGATCTCCTCCAGCGAGACGATGTCGGGCGAGGAGAGGTTGACCGCGACGCCCTCGGCCAGCCTGTCGAACTTGGCCTGCTCGTCGCCCGCGTCCAGGTTCTCCACGTTGTACGTGGCGACGGCGAGCTCGTCCTTCTTCTGCTTGCGGGTCACCTCGCGCCGCAGCTTCTTGTCGACGAGCGTGCCCACCTCGGTGGCCTGCACGTTGTAGCCGCCGTACGAGGCGTAGTCCAGCACGCCGGTGGTGCGGCCCTTCAGCACGTCACCCACGTTCGCCGTCGGGATCGGCTGAGCCGGGTCCAGCGACATCACCTTGAGGCGGCCGGTGTTCTGGTCCTCGTACGAGGCGTAGAGCGTGCCGCCGCGCCGGGTCGGGTTCTCCCGGGGCTTGACCGTCACCCAGATCTCGTCGTACGCCGTCGTCGCGCCGGTCACCCGGGTGTCCGCGATCCGGACCCGGACGCCCTCCAGGGACTCGTACAGGTCCAGGGCGTACCGCTTCGGGACTAGGGGCAGCGCGTCGATCGCGCCGCCGCCCGCCGAGGGCACGTAACGGCCGGGCACCGAGCGGGAGTCGAGGACGACCGGGGCGGGCAGCGCGTTGCCGGAGGAGAGCACGGTGGTGCGGGGCGCGGTGAGCTGGGTGATGGACTGGGTGCCGGTGCCCGGGTAGTACTCGGCCACCTTGCCGCTCACCAGGACCGAGTCGCCGGCCTTCACGGCCGGTGCGGCGGAGCCGGTGTAGACGAACAGGCCCTCGCTGGTGCGGGCGTCCTTGTCGGGCGCGGTGTCCTGGATCCAGAAGCCGCGCGAACCCGTGGTCCGTACGCCGGTGACGATGCCCGGGACGCCGGTGACCGCCGTGCCGTCGAGCGGGGAGACACGGGTCGTGCCCTGGATGTCGTGGATCCGTACGGTGCCGGGCTCGGTCGGGCCGGGCTCCTCCGGCTCCTGGCCGCCGCCGGACGTCTCGCCCGCCGCGTTGACGGGGGTCGGGGCACCGGCGGAGAGGTCGGCCGCGTTGTCGTCGGTGTCCGCGAGCGAGGCGGCCCGGGAGACGGAGGCGGTGGCCGAGGCGGTGGGGGCCGGGCCGCTGCCCTCCCGGACGACCGCGGAGCCGTAGCCGACCAGGTCCACGATGCGGGCCTCCGCGGCGCACTCCGCCGCGGTCTTGCAGGTGAGCGGGGTGGTGCCGGAGACCAGCGCCACGGTGCCGCTTCCGGCGGCCATGGCGATGGTGCCGGTGGCGTCCGCGGTGGGCAGGGCGACGGTGCCGCCGGTGCCCGCGGCCTGGGCGACGAGGTAGCGGCCGCCGGGGGCGATCGTCCCGGTGAGCGCGGAGACCTGCCACTGCGAACCGGCCGACGGAGCGCCCGGCAGGTACTGGACGCTGAAGCCGCCGACCTCGAACGGCGTGGCGCCGGCGTTGGCCAGCTCGACGAAGTCCCGGGTCAGCGTGGCACCGGAGTTGCCACCGCCGCCGTACACCTCGGAGATCACCGCGGTGGCGGACGGGGCCGCCTGGGCGGTGGGCAGGGCGGTCACCGCGAGCGCCACGGCGACGGCACCGGTCAGCAGGACGGAACCGGATCTGGATATCTGCACGGCAGGTGCCCCTCAGCTTGGTGGTAAGAGCCAAAAACTATGCGCGTAGAACGGGGCATGACAAGGCATCATCGGTTAATTCCCGGCATCATCCGGATGGAGAACAGGCTGTCGCGCCTCGCGCGGACCCCCGGCGCCGCTCGTCGCGCGCCCGCCACACGCCCGTCACGTGCGGCAATATCCGGGCAACACGCCCCCATGAGACGGCCGTCCACCATGCGGTCAACGGTTTGACCGGGTTACGCCGTTCCGGCTACGTTGCGCGCCATGCAGCGATCCGCACACCTGACGACGCGAGGTCATGTCGACCTGAAGCGCGTGTGCTCCGCGGCGTGTCACCAGGCCTGAACGCACCGAGCCCCTGAGCGACCGCAGCCGGAGCCCCTCCGGCGTGCGCACGCCGGGGCAACCGTTCCACGGGAGAAGCCGCAACCCCCCGGCCGCGCCGACGGGTCGAGGTCCGAGGCTCCGCCCGAGAGCCTCCCCGCACGGCCCGCTGCCACCGAGGACCTGGAAGACACCTGTGAAGCGTCTGACTGCGCCCGCCCGCCGCCCCGCCCCGCTGCGCCGCTCCGACATCCCCGCCGCCGGGCCCGCCCGCCGGGTCTCCGGCACCGGCTCCGTGCTGAGCGCGATCCTCGACCACGGGCCGGTCGCCCGCTCCAACGTCGCCCGCCTCACCGGCCTCTCCCCGGCCGCCGTGACCGGCCACGTCGGCCACCTGCTGGCCCGCGGGCTGGTCCGGGAGAGCGCGGAGACCGTCGGGCCCAAGGGCCTCGGCCGCCCCCACATCCCCGTGGAGATCGACACCGGCCGCTATCTCGTCGCCGGGGCGCACGTCGCCGTCGCCCACTCCACCGTCTCCCTCATGGACCTGCGCGGCCGAATCGTCGCCGAGGACCGCCAGCCGCACGCGATCGGCGCGAAGGGCCCGTACGCCACGGTCCCCGGCCGCTCCCCGCGCGGGCTCTCCACCGGTCCCGCGCTGCTGCGGGACCTCGCCGACCGGCTGCCCCGGCTGGTCGACGCACACGCCGCAGGCCGGACCGTCCTCGCCCTGGGCTTCGCCACCGGGCACCGGGTGGACCCCGGTGCCGGAGTCGTCGTCGACCACCCGCACCTGGGCTGGCGGGACGTCCCGGTCCGGGAGATCCTCGAAGCCGCGACCGGGCTGCCCGTCCATGTGGACAGCCACTCCCGGGCGCTGGCCCGCGCCGAGCAGCTCTTCGGCGAGGCGTCGACCCGGGCCAGCACCGTCCTGCTCTTCGTCGGCGCGGTGGTGGACGCGGCGTTCGCCAGCTCCGGGACCATGCATCTGGGCCCCCGCTCCGGCGCGGGCAGCGTCGCCCATCTGCCCCTGGGCTCGGGCGGATCGGGCGGGGCCGAACCGTGCTCCTGCGGCCGGGCCGGCTGCCTCCAGTCGGAGGTCTCCGAGCGGGCCATGGTGCGCCGGGCCACCGAACAGGGCCTGGTCGTCGGCACGTTCACCGAACTCCTCGACCGGGCACTGGCCGGTGACGCCCGGGCGCTCGCCCTGTTCCGGCGGCGGGCCAGACTGGTGGGCCGGGCGGCGGCGCTGCTGCTGGACATGTTCGACCCCGAGGTCCTCGTGGTGGTCGAGCCGGGGGCCGGCCGGATCCCGGAGTGTCTGGCCGATCTGCGGGCCGAGGTGGCCGAGCGGTCCTGGGTCTGCGAGGACCCCGAACGGGCCGTGGTGCCGAGCAGCTTCACCGGATCGGTGCTGGCCACGGCGGGCGGCGCGGTCGCGCTCGGCGCGCTGTACACCGACCCGCTGGGGCCCTGGCCCGCGCTGCCCGCGGTGTCCTGACCGGGAGGTTCAGCAGCCGCGTACGGCCGGCGGGGAATCCGACTTAATTCAGAAAGTTGCATTGTTGACCGGCCCGCCGGCCGAACGGGAAGATGGATCCATGACCAGCCGCCAGCGTATTCAGCAGAGCATGCCCCGCACGGCATGCCGCTGTCGCACGGCTGCGCCGGTGAGGGAATTCTCCCGGCCCTTCTGTTGTCGCCCCTGTCCGGGTCCCCGATAACACTCCGCTGATTCACGGGCGTTCCCCGCGGCCTGCCGCAGCCGGTCGCGTGTCCTTTCCCGCCCGTTTTCCCTTTCCGTGCCGCCGCTCCGCCGCCGCACGCCCTTTTCCGCCTTTCCACTCCGGGAGAGATGTTGACCGTCACCGTTTCCTCGTATGCCGCCGGGTACGCCCCGGACCGTTTCAAGCAGGTGTTCCGCCGCTATCCGGCGGGCGTGGTCGTCGTCACCACCGACTCCGGCCGCGGGCCCGTCGGATTCACCGCCACCTCGCTCACCTCGCTCTCCCTCGACCCGCCGCTGGTCTCCTACGGGATCGGCACCACCACCTCCTCCTGGCCCCATGTCGAACGGGCCGCCTCCACCGTCGTCAACTTCCTCGGCGCCGACCAGGAATCCCTCGCCCGGACCTTCGCCACCAGTGGCATCGACCGGTTCGCCGCCCCGACCTCCTGGCGCCGGCTGCCCGAGGGGGAGCCGGTGCTCGACGGGGTGGCCGGCTGGCTGCGGCTGGAGACCGAACAGATCGTGCCCGCCGGGGACCACCGGATCGTCATCGCCCGGGTCACCGACTCCTGGCTCGACGAGGGCCGCAGCCCGCTGCTCTTCCACAACGGCACCTACCACTCCCTCTGAGCACAGGAACACACCCCATGTCACGTCACGATGCGAACACCAGCTCCGCGGCAAACGCCGAAACGAAATCCGCGATGAAGAGAACCGTGGGCCGCAGATCCTTTCTCGCCCTCGCCACAGGCACGGTTCTGAGCCTCGCCGCCTGCTCCCCGCAGGTGAAGACGACCGCCAGCTCCGAGCCCGCCGGAAAACTCCCCTCGGGCGATCCACCGCCGGGAACGAAACTCACCGTCGCGGTACGCCAGACCAGGCTCCAGCTCGAACCCGCCGGCCTGAAGAAGGACCTCGCCTTCACCGTTTCGGAATGGCCGAACCTGAGCGCGGGCCCCGATATCATCCAGGGGTTCCGGGCCGAGTCCATCGACCTCGCCTCCAATGCGGGAATTCCGCCGATCCAGGCCAAGGCCATCGGCGTCGACACGAAGATCGTCGCGGTCCAGGTGCGCCCCCGGCCCATCTACACCTTCGCCACCGCCCCGGGCTCCGACATCGCTTCGGCCGAGGACTTCCGGGGCAAGAAGATCGGCTTCTCCCAGGGCCAGGCCCAGGGCGTCGTCGTCCTGCGCGCCCTGAAGGCGGCCGGGCTGAAGAACAGCGACGTCCAGCTCGTCGCCCTGCCCAGCACCCAGTTCCTCACCGCCCTGCAGTCCAAGCAGGTCGACGTGGCACCGCTGGGCGAACCGGCCCTCACCAAGTACCTCGACCAGTACGCCAAGGACGGGGCCGCCGCGATCAAGACCGAGGTCGTGGACCTGCTCACCATCCTGTGGGCCCCGGTGGAGGTGCTCAACGACCCGGCGAAGGCCGCCGCCGTCCGCAACTTCATCCCGCTCTGGGCCAAGGGCCTGGTCTGGGCGTGGGAGCACACCGACGAGTGGATCGACACCTATTACGTGAAGGACCAGGGCGTCTCCGTGGCCGACGGCAAGCGCATCGTCTCCTCCCTCAACAAGCCTCAGTTCCCGGTGAGCTGGGACAAGGCCATCGAGTGGGAGCAGGAGACCGCCGACCTGATGGCCGAGGGCGGCTTCGTACCGAAGCAGGACGTCGCCGACCTGTTCGACCGCCGCTTCGAGGGCCTGGCGGCCCAGTCCGTTCCGGCCGAATACCGGGAGACCTCATGACCGACCTGCTGCCCACGGCCCGCACCGGCGGGCCCGCCGTCCTCACCAAGGGTGCGGCGCCCCCGGCCGGCCCGCCCCGGGAGCCCGGCCCCACCGTCGCCCGCGGCACCCGCCGACGGCTCGGCCCCGGCCGGTCCCTCCCCTTCGGCCGGCTCATCGGCCCCGTCCTGCTCGTCGCCCTGTGGTGGGCCGCGTCCGCCTCCGGCTACCTGGACCCGCGCATCCTGTCCGGCCCCGGGAGCGTGATCTCCACCGCCACCGACCTGGTCGCCACCGGCCGCCTCCAGGACAACGTCCTCATCTCCCTCCAGCGCGCCGGGCTCGGCCTGTTCTTCGGTGTCACCAGCGGAGTGCTCCTCGCGGTCGCGGCCGGACTGAGCCGCAGCGGCGAGTACCTGCTGGACGGACCGCTCCAGATCAAGCGGGCCATCCCCTCGCTCGCCATGCTGCCCCTGCTGATCCTCTGGCTCGGCATCGGCGAGGAGATGAAGGTGACCGTCATCGCCCTCGGTGTCGCGGTCAGCATGTACATCAACACCTTCGCCTCCCTGACCTCCATCGACAGCCGGTACGTGGAGCTGGCGGAGGGACTCGACCTCAGCCGCGCCCAGTTCGTCCGCAAGGTCGTCGTCCCCGGCTCGCTGCCCGGCTTCTTCGTCGGTCTGCGCCTCGGTGTCACCTCGTCCTGGCTCGGACTGATCGTCGTCGAGCAGATCAACGCCACCAGCGGCATCGGCTACATGATGTTCCAGGCCCAGCTGTACGCCCAGTCCGACGTGATCATCGTGGGCCTGGTGGCCTACGGGATCTTCGGCTTCGCCTCGGACGCGGGCGTACGCGCCATCGAGAGGAGGGTCCTGTCATGGCGACGCACCCTGGCGGGCTGATCACCGAGGTCCGGCCCGCGGTCCGGACGAAGCGGCTGGTACGGAAGTTCGGCGACCGGATCATCCTCAAGGAGCTGGACCTGACCCTGGCGCCGGGGGAGTTCACCGCCCTCCTCGGCCGCAGCGGATCGGGGAAGTCGACCCTGCTGCGGGCCGTCGCCCGCCTGGACCACACGGTCGAGGGATCCGGTGAACTCACCGTCCCCGAACGGGTGTCGCTCTCCTTCCAGGACTCCCGGCTGCTGCCCTGGCTCCGGGTCCTGGACAACGTGACCCTCGGGCTGCGCGGCCCCGGCGCCCGCGAGCGCGGCCTCACCGCCCTGGCGGAGGTCGGCCTCGCCGGCCGCGACCGCTCCTGGCCGCACGAGCTCTCCGGCGGCGAACAACAGCGCGCCGCGCTCGCCCGTGCCCTGGTCCGCGAACCCGAACTCCTCCTGGCCGACGAGCCGTTCGGCGCCCTCGACGCGCTGACCCGGATCAAGATGCACGGCCTGCTCCGCGAACTGTACGAACGCCACCGCCCCGCGCTGCTCCTGGTCACCCACGACGTCGACGAGGCCGTCGAACTCGCCGACCGGGTCCTGGTCCTGGAGGAGGGGCTGATCTCCGTCGACCTCGCCATCGACCTGCCGACCCCGCGCTCCCGGCGCGACGCCCGCTTCCAGGAGTACCGGGACACCCTGCTCACGGCCCTCGGGGTGGCGCAGCCGCCGCCGACCGCCTGAACCACCCGCCGCGCGCGTCCACCCCGCACCCTTCTGGAGACACCCATGCCCTCCGCCAAGTCCCGCAAGCCGCTCCACCTCAACGCCTTCCTCATGTCCACCGGACACCACGAGGCGTCCTGGCGGCTCCCCGAGAGCCCCGCCGAGGCGGGCTCCGACATCGAGCACTACAAGAACCTCGCCCGGATAGCCGAACGCGGCCGCCTGGACTCCCTCTTCCTCGCCGACAGCCCGGTCCTCATGGGCGACCCCGGCCGCCGCCCGGCCGCCAAGCTGGAGCCCACCGTCCTGCTCACCGCGCTGGCCGGGGCCACCGAGCACATCGGGCTCATCGCCACCGCCTCCACCAGCTACAACGAGCCCTACAACCTGGCCCGCCGGTTCGCCTCCCTGGACCACGTCTCCGGCGGCCGGGCCGGCTGGAACATCGTCACCACCGCCGGGGCCGACGCCGCCCGCAACTTCGGCCTGGACGACACCCCGCTGCACCGCGAGCGCTACCGCCGCGCCGCCGAGTTCGTCGAGGTCTCCACCAAGCTCTGGGACAGCTGGGCGGACGACGCCGTCGTCGCCGACAAGGAGAGCGGCGTCCACGCGCTGGCCGAACGGGTCCGGGCCATCGGGCACCGAGGCGAGTTCTTCCGCGTCGACGGACCCCTCAACGTCCAGCGCCCGCCGCAGGGTTACCCCCTGCTCGTGCAGGCCGGATCCAGCGAGGACGGCAAGGACTTCGCCGCCCGGTACGCCGAGGCGGTCTTCACCGCCCAGCAGACCCTGGAGGAGGGCATCGCCTTCTACAAGGACGTCAAGGCACGGGCCGTGGCGCTCGGCCGCGACCCGGACGGCATCAAGATCCTACCCGGCATCGTCCCCGTCATCGGCGACACCGAGGCCGAGGCCCGCGAGCTGGACGCCGAGCTCGACCGCCTCATCGTCCCCGAGTACGCCAAACGACAGCTCGCCCTGCGCCTCAAGATCGCCCCGGACGACCTGGACCTGGACGCCGAACTCCCCGAGGACATCCCCACCGAGGACGAGATCGAGGGCGCCAAGAGCCGCTACACCCTCATCGTGGAGCTGGCCCGCCGCGAGCACCTGACCGTACGGCAGCTCATCGGGCGGCTCGGCGGCGGACGCGGCCACCGCACCTTCGCCGGCACCGCCGAGCAGGTCGCCGACACCATCGAGCACTGGTACGACAGCGGGGCCGCCGACGGGTTCAACATCATGCCCGCCGTGCTCCCCTCCGGCCTGGAGGTCTTCGTCGACCGGGTCGTGCCGATCCTCCAGGAGCGCGGCCTCTTCCGCACCGAGTACACCGGCGCCACCCTGCGCGACCACTACGGCCTGCCGCGCCCCGCCAACCGGCTGTTCGACGAGATCGACCCGGCCGCCGCCCACACCGGCATCGGCCTGGCCGCGGCGGGGGCCCGGTGACCGACTGTACGACGCGCAGCGGTGCCGGACCCGGGCAGCGGCCGGGGTCCGGCACCGCACAGCCGCCCGACGCAGCCCCACCCGCACCCGGCTGGGCCCGCCGGCTGCTCGCCTACTGCCTGCGCCACCGCACCGACCTGCTCCTCGCCTTCGGCGCCGCACTCGTCGCCGCCGTCGCCACCGCCACCCTGCCCCTGGTCCTGCGCCATGTGGTGGACGGGGTGGCCGGGGGCACCACCACCTCCCTGACCCCCTGGATCGGCCTGCTCGCCGCGCTCGGCGCCGTACGCTTCGGCGCGAGCTTCACCCGCCGCTACCGCTCCGGGCGGCTCTCCCTCGGCGTCCAGTACGACCTGCGCAACGACGCCTTCGCCGCCCTCCTGCGGCTCGGCGGCGCCCAGCAGGACGGGCTGCGCACCGGACAGGTGGTGAGCCGGTCCATCTCCGACATCACCCTCATCCAGACCCTCCTGCAGTTCCTGCCGAACCTCACGGGCAACGTCCTGATGTTCGTCTTCTCGCTGCTCTTCATGGCCTGCCTCTCGCCCCTGCTCACCGTCGTCGCGCTGATCGTCGGACCGCTGCTCTACGCCATCGCCCTGCGCAGCCGCCGCGACCTCTTCCCCGCCAACTGGCACGCCCAGCAGGAGGCCGCCGAGGTCGCCTCCACCGTCGAGGCGACCGTCACCGGCGTCCGGGTCGTCAAGGGCTTCGGCCAGGAGAGCCGGGAGCTGACCGGCCTGGAGGAGCGCGCCCGCACCCTGTTCGCCTCCCGGCTGCGCGTCGTCCGCTTCACCAGCCGCTACAACCCGGCGCTCCAGGCGGTCCCCGCCCTCGGCCAGGTCGCCGTCCTCGCCCTCGGCGGCTGGATGGCCCTGCACGGCCGGATCTCGCTCGGCACCTTCCTCGCCTTCACCACCTATCTGGGCTCCTTCGTCACCCCCGTACGCCAGGTCGCCACCCTGCTCACCGTCTGGCAGCAGGCCCGCGCGGGAGCCGAACGCGTCCTGGAGGTCGTCGACGAGGCCCCGGCCGTCACCGACGTGCCGGACGCCCGCGAGCTGCCCGACGACCCCGAGCACCCGCCTGCCCTCTCCTGGCGGGACGTCACCTTCGGTTACGGGGACGAGGCGCCGCTCCTGGACGGTTTCACGCTCGACGTCCGCCCCGGCGAGACGGTCGCCCTGATCGGCTCGGCCGGCTCGGGCAAGTCCACCGCCGCCGCCCTGCTGCCCCGGTTCTACGACGTACCCTCCGGATCGGTCACCGTCGGCGGCACCGACGTACGCGAACTGACCCTCGCCTCGCTCCGCTCCCGGATCGGCTATGTCTTCGAGGAGAGCCTGCTGCTCTCCGACACCGTCCGCGCCAACATCGCCTACGGGGCCCCGGACGCCACGGACGAACAGATCCGCGAGGCGGCCAGGGTCGCCCGCGCCGACGAGTTCGTCGAACGCCTCCCCAAGGGGTACGACACCGTCGTCGGCGAACAGGGCCTCACCCTCTCCGGCGGCCAGCGCCAGCGCATCGCGCTCGCCCGCGCCCTCGCCGCGGACCCGGCCGTCCTCGTCCTGGACGACGCCACCTCCGCCATCGACGCCCGGGTCGAGGCCCAGATCCACGCCCGGCTGCACGAGGCGACCCGGCGCCGTACGACGCTGATCGTCGCCCACCGCCGCTCCACCCTGGAGCTCGCCGACCGGATCGCGGTGCTGGACGGCGGCCGCGTCACCGACACCGGAACCCTGGACGAACTCCGCTCCCGGTCCGCCCTGTTCCGTACGCTGCTGTCGACGGCCGAACCCACGGCTTCCGAACCCGTGCCCGAGGCCCCGGCCGGCGGGGTGACCGAGGACCTGTGGCACCGCGAGGCGGCCGGAGCCGCCGACACCGAGGAGGGCACCGCCGTCCGCGCCGCCCAGGCGCTCGCCGAGGCCGCCGCCACCTCCGGACCCGGTCGCGGCGGACCCGGCGGCGGGGTGCTCGGCTCGGCCCCGCCCAGTCCGGAGCTGATCGCCGGCCTCGCCCGCCTCCCGCTGCCCGAGGCCGACCCGAAGGTGACCACCGCCCAAGCGGTCGCCGCCGACCGGGAGTTCCACCTCGGCACTCTGCTGCGCCCCTTCCTTCTCCCGCTCCTCCTGGGGCTGCTGCTCGTCGCCCTGGACGCGGCCGCGCAGATCGCCGTCCCCGTCCTCGTACGCCACGGGGTGGACCACGGGGTCGCCCGGCAGGCCGGGGGAGTCCTCCTGGCGGCTGCCGCCGTCGCGGGACTGGTCGTCGCGGTGAACTGGCTGATCGGGGTGGCCCAGGTCCGCACCACCGGACGCACCGGCGAGCGGCTCCTCTACACCCTCCGGGTGAAGACCTTCGCCCAGCTCCAGCGGCTCGGCCTGGACTACTACGAGCGCGAGCTCGGCGGCCGGATCATGACCCGGATGACCACGGACGTGGACGCCCTGTCCACCTTCCTCCAGACCGGCCTGATCACCGCCGTCGTCAGCCTGTTGACCGTCCTCGGCGTGCTCGTCACGCTCCTGGTCATCGACGCGGGCCTCGCCGTCGTCCTGCTCGTCGCCCTCCCCGTCCTGATCGCCGCGACCGCCCTCTTCCGCCACTACTCGGTGCCCGCCTACCGGGAGGCGAGGGAGCGCGTCAGCGCGGTCAACGCCTGCCTCCAGGAGAACGTGACCGCGATCCGGGTCACCCAGGCGTTCCGCCGCGAGCAGCACAACGCCCGCGACTTCGCCGAACTGGCCTGGGGATTCAGGGACTCACGGCTGCGCGCCCAGCGGTACATGGGCACGTTCTTCCCGTTCGTGGAGTTCCTCGGGACCCTGTCGACCGCCGCCGTCCTGGTCGTCGGCGCGGGCCAGGTGCGCTCCGGCGAGCTGAGCGCGGGCACGCTCATCGCCTTCCTCCTCTACGTGGAGCTGTTCTTCTCACCGATCCAGCAGCTCTCGCAGGTCTTCGACGGCTATCAGCAGGCGGTGATCGGCCTCGGCCGCCTCCGCTCCCTGATGCGCACCCCGGCCGGCACTCCTGCGGCCGAACAGCCGCTCGCTGTCGGCAGGTTGCGCGGCGAGGTCGAGTTCGACGAGGTGTCCTTCGGTTACGCGGGGGGCGGCGGCCAGGAGGTCCTGCACGGGCTGCGGCTCCGCATCGCCCCCGGCGAGACCGTCGCCCTGGTCGGGGCGACCGGAGCGGGCAAGTCCACCGTCGTCAAGTTGCTGGCCCGCTTCTACGACCCGACCGCAGGGACCGTACGCGTCGACGGCCACGACCTGCGCGACCTCGACCCGGCCGGCTACCGGCGGCGCCTCGGCCTCGTCCCCCAGGAGCCCCATCTCTTCAGCGGCACCGTGCGGGACGCCATCGCCTACGGGCGCCCCGAAGCCACCGACGCCGAGGTGGAGAGCGCCGCCCGCGCGGTGGGCGCGCACGAGATGATCGCCGGGCTCCGGCTCGGCTATCTCCAGCAGGTGGGGGAGCGGGGCCGCAACCTGTCCGCCGGACAGCGCCAGCTCCTCGCCCTGGCCAGGGCCGAACTCGTGGACCCGGACGTGCTGTTGCTGGACGAGGCCACCGCCTCGCTCGACCTGGCCACCGAACGCCGGGTCGCCGCAGCGACGGACGCCCTGTGCCGTCGCCGTACGACCGTGGTCGTCGCCCACCGGCTGACCACCGCCGCCCGCGCCGACCGGGTGGTCGTCCTCGACGCCGGAGCCGTCGTGGAGAGCGGCACCCACACCGAACTCCTCGCGGCGCGGGGCCCGTATCACCGCCTGTGGGAGGCCTTCCGGCAGACGCCGCAGGACCACCCCGACACCACCAGTCAGCTCGTCAAGGAGAGTGCAGGATGACCGAATACCGCAACCTCGGCCGCACCGGCGTCCAGGTCAGCCCCCTCGCGCTGGGCACCATGATGTTCGGCGCCCGGGGCAACACCGATCACGACGACAGCGTCCGGATCATCCACCACGCCCTGGACTCCGGCATCAACTTCGTGGACACCGCCGACGTCTACTCGCAGGGCGAGTCGGAGACCATCGTCGGCAAGGCGCTCGCGGGCGGCCGGCGCGACAACGTGGTGCTGGCCACCAAGTTCCACGGCCGGCTGGGCGACGACCCCAACGAGTTCGGCAACAGCCGCCGTTGGATCATCCGCGAGGTGGAGAACAGCCTGCGCCGCCTCGGTACGGAGTGGATCGACCTCTACCAGGTCCACCGCCCCGAGCCGGACACCGACTTCGACGAGACGCTCGGCGCCCTGACCGACCTGGTCCGCCAGGGAAAGATCCGCTACATCGGCACCTCCACCTTCGAGCCCTCCGCGATCGTGGAGGGCCAGTGGATCGCCGAGCGCCGGGGCCGCGAGCGGGTCGTCGCCGAGCAGCCCCCGTACTCGCTGCTCGCCCGGGGCATCGAGCGCGAGGTGCTGCCGGTGGCGCAGCGGTACGGGCTCGGCGTGCTGTCCTGGAGCCCGCTGGCCGGCGGCTGGCTGACCGGCCGCTACCGCAAGGGCGCCGAGCAGCCGGCCTCCAGCCGCGCCGAGCGCCAGGCCGCCCGGTTCGACATCGCCGCGCCCGAGAACGCGGCCAAGCTGGAGGCGGCCGACGCCCTCGCGGCCCTGGCGGACGAGGCCGGCCTCACCCTCGTCCAACTCGCCCTGGCCTTCGTACTGGAGCACCCGGCCGTCACCTCGGCGATCATCGGGCCGCGCACCTTCGAGCAGCTGGAGAGCCAGCTCGGCGCCGACAAGGTGAGGCTGAGCCGGGACGTCCTCGACCGGATCGACGAGATCGTCCCGCCCGGCACCAACCTGTCGGCGCGCGACGCCGGTTACACCCCGGCGGTCCTCACCGACGCCTCCCTGCGCCGCCGTACGGCCTGACGGCGAAGGACGGGGGCCGGGGTCACTGGCGGATGCGGTCGCGGATCCAGACCCCGGCCTCCTTCAGGACCCCGGTCCCCGTCCAGTTGGAACCGTTGCAGGTACCGGTCTTGAAGACGGCACCGGAGCGGTGGTCGTCGGAGTAGTTCCAGTTGGTCCAGGAGATCTTCTTGCGCTTCATCAGATCGAGGTAGCGCTGCGACATCGCGAAGTCGTTGGCGCCCTCGCCCGCGTAGTTCTGCGTCCCGAACTCGGTGACGAAGACGGGCAGCCGGTCGGAGGCCCGGTCCAGGGCGCTGAGGTACTCCTCGCGGTGCGAGGCCGCGTAGAAGTGGAAGGTGTACATGATGTTCGAGGCGCGGACCGGGTTGTTCACGACCTCCGACTCGTTGGAGCCCTCGGAGACCCCGAACGAGGACCAGGCGCGCGTCCCGACCAGGACCACCGCGTCGGGGTCCTGCGCCCGGATCACCGGAATGATCTGCTCGGAGTAGGATTTGATGGCCGACCAGCTCACCCCGGAGGGCTCGTTGGCGATCTCGTAGAGCACGCCCGGGTGGTCCTTGTACTTCTTCGCCATCGCGGTGAAGAAGGTCTTGGCCCGCGCGAGGTTCGCGTTGGGATCGCCCGGCGAGAGCATGTGCCAGTCGATGACCGCGTACATGCCGCGCGCGTGCGCCGCGTCGATGAACTTCTGCGCCCGCGCGGTGAACCCGGCCGGGTCGGTCTCGTACCCGCCCTCCTGTACGTAGGTGGAGACGCGCAGCACATCGGCGCGCCAGTCGGTGGCCAGGGCGTTGAGCGACCCGTCGGTGACGCACTGGGCGTACCACTGGGTGCCGTGGGTGCTCATGCCGTTGAGGGCGACGGCCTGGCCTGAGGCGTTACAGAGCTGCCGGCCGCAGACGGAGAGCTGGCCGTTGGCCGCGAGCGGCGTCGCGGCTTTGGCCGTGGGGGCGGCGGGGGCCGGGGCGGCACCCGCCCGGACGGGGGCCAGGAGTGCGGTGACCACGCCGAGCGCGGACGCGGCGAGCAGGGCCTTTCGGGCGAATCGTCGTCGGCCGGCCGTGGGGGTGGGCTCGGTGGGGGGAGTGGTGCGCTGGTGCATGGTGGTGCTCCCTTCGGATGGGGGTGGGAGGCGCCATGGCGGCAGAACTGAAAGTAAAGCTTCCTTCCAATTGGCGCAACAGTGTTGGGAAACTTTCCTGTCTATTGAGCCCAAGAGAAAAGGGGCCCCGAAGAGCCCCTGGGTTCCCCCCTGCTGCTCAGCTCACCGGCAGCGGGTACACCGCCAGCGAGAACGAGTGGCCCGCCGGATCCCCGTACACCCGGACATCGCGCGGACCGCTGTTGCTGTCACCGGTGTCGACGGGCCTGGCCCCGAGCGATATCGCCTCGCGCTCGGCCTCGTCGATGTCGTCGCTGCTCACCAGGATCCGCAGATGCGCCTGCTGGGAGTCCTCCGGGCGGGGCCAGCTCGGCGGTGCGTAGCCGTGGTCCCGGCGGATCGCCAGCCGGACACCTTCGTTGCCGACGATCTCCACGAAGTCGGGGTCGGAGCCGATCCGTACCTCCGCGTCGAGCAGACCGGCGTAGAACTCGGCCAGCTCCATGGGTTCGGCACAGTCAAGGACGAGGACGCTCGTTTTCTCCACAGTCATGCGGGAACAGGTACCCCCGGCCGTCCCGGACACGCCGTGCCCCGGACGTCCGGATGAGGAAACACCCGGCCCGACCTAAGGTGCGAACCATGGCACAGAGCGCGGCGCATCCCGGCCCGGCCGGACGCGACGCCGCCCCCGGCGGCCCCGACCCCCGGCGCTGGAAGGCGCTGGCGGTCTGCCTGGTGGCGGGCTTCATGACCCTGCTGGACGTCTCCATCGTCAATGTGGCCCTCCCGTCCATCCGCGAAGGGCTGAACACCCCCGAGTCCGACCTCCAATGGGTGCTCTCCGGCTACGCCCTCGCCTTCGGCCTCTTCCTGATCCCCTCGGGACGCCTCGGCGACGCGCGCGGACGAAGGGCGGTCTTCATGGCGGGGCTCGCCCTCTTCACCCTCGCCTCCGCCGCCTGCGGAGCCGCCCAGTCCAGCATGTGGCTGGTGATCGCCCGTCTGGTCCAGGGCATCGCGGGCGGTCTGATCTCCCCGCAGATCTCCGCGCTGATCCAGCAGATGTTCTCCGGGCGCGAGCGCGGCCGCGCCTTCGGCATGTTCGGCACGGTCGTCGGCATCTCGACCGCCGTGGGCCCGCTCCTCGGCGGCCTGCTGATCCAGGCGGCGGGCCCCGACCACGGCTGGCGCTGGGTCTTCTACGTCAACCTCCCGCTCGGCGTCGTCTGCCTCCTGCTGGCCCGCCGGCTGCTCCCGGACACCCCGTCCGCGGGCCGGGTCCGGCCGCGCGATCTGGACCCGGTCGGCGTCGCCCTCCTGGGCGCCGGTGTGCTGGCCCTGCTGCTGCCGTTCGTCCAGGCCCAGCAGTGGCAGGGCAACGGCAAGTGGCTGCTGGTCGTGCTCGCGGCCGCCCTGCTCGCGGCCTTCGTCGCCTGGGAGGCCCGGTGCACGGGCGGCCCCACCCACCCGGTCCTGGACCTCGCGCTGTTCCGGCTGCGCTCCTACTGGCTGGGGTGCCTGCTGATCCTGTTCTACTTCGCGGGGTTCACCTCGATCTTCTTCGTCACGACCCTCTACCTCCAGTCCGGTCTCGGCTACTCCGCACTCCAGGCCGGACTCGCCATCACCCCCTTCGCCCTCGGCTCCGGGGTCGCGGCGTCGATCGGCGGCCGGCTCGTCGGGCGGTTCGGCCGCCCGCTGGTGGTGGCCGGACTCACGATGGTCGCGCTCGGCCTCGCGGGCACCGCGCTCGCCGTCCACCTGGTCCCCGGCAGCGGCGCGGGCTGGGCGATGGCCGCCCCGCTGCTCCTCGCCGGGCTCGGCAGCGGCCTGGTGATCGCCCCGAACCAGACGCTCACCCTCGCCGAGGTGCCCGTACCCCGGGCCGGGAGCGCCGGGGGCACCCTCCAGACCGGGCAGCGGGTCGGCTCCGCGGTCGGGATCGCCGCCGTGGGCGCGGTGTTCTTCGCCCAGGTCGGCCCGGAGGGCTGGGCGGACGCGTACGACCACGGGCTGATCGTCTCGGTCGCCTTCGTGCTGGCCGCCCTGATCGTGGCCCTTGCCGACGTCGGAGCCGACCGGCGGGGCAGACGACGTGAACGGACCGAACACACCGACCCGACGAGGAGCGCGGCATGAGCGACACATCCGAGAAGAGCGCCGGGAGCGACGGCAACACCTCCTACGGCCACAAGCCGTTCAAGCGGTCCCGCAGCCACTTCGCCGACCGCATCACCGCCGACGGCCGCGACGGATGGCCCGTCGAGGCGGGCCGCTGCCGGCTCGTCGTCAGCCGGGCCTGCCCCTGGGCCGGCCGCTCCCTGGTCTCCCGGCGCCTCCTCGGCCTGGAGGACGCCCTCTCCCTCGCCGTCACCGATCCCATCCAGGACGACCGCAGCTGGCGCTTCACCCTCGACCCGGGCGGCAAGGACCCGGTGCTCGGCATCCGCTACCTGAGCGAGGCGTACGACGCCCGGGAACACGACTACCCCGGGGGTGTCAGTGTGCCCGCGATCGTCGACGTACCGAGCGGCAAGCTGGTCACCAACGACTACCAGCAGATCACCCTGGACCTCGCCACCGAGTGGACCGCCCTGCACCGCCCCGGCGCCCCCGACCTCTACCCCGAGCCGCTGCGCGCGGAGATCGACGAGGTCATGGAGGGCATCTACCGGGACGTCAACAACGGCGTCTACAAGGCCGGGTTCGCCAGCGGCCAGCAGGAGTACGACGAGGCGTACGAGGCCCTGTTCGCCCGCCTCGACCAGGTCTCCGCCCGTCTCGCGGACCGTCGCTACCTGGTCGGCGACACCATCACCGAGGCCGACATCCGCCTCTTCACCACCCTGGTCCGCTTCGACGCGGTCTACCACGGCCACTTCAAGTGCAACCGTACGAAGATCACCGAGGACGCCGTCCTGTGGGCGTACGTCCGCGACCTCTACCAGACCCCCGGGTTCGGGGACACGGTCGACTTCGACCACATCAAGCGCCACTACTACCAGGTGCATACGGGCATCAACCCGACCGGCATCGTCCCCCTCGGCCCCGACCTCTCCGGCTGGACCACCCCGCACCACCGCGAACAGCTCGGCGGCCGCCCGTTCGGCGACGGCACCCCGCCGGGGCCCGTACCTTCCGGGGAGGACGTCACCCCGGCCGAGCAGGTCTGACCCCGCCTCAGCCCGCCCGGGGCTCCGGCGGCGGGGCGAGCGTGTCGGTGGCCAGGGAGGAGCGGGCCAGTGCCACACAGCCGGTGGCGATCAGCCCCAGCCCGGCAAGCTCGGGCAGCAGCCACCAGCCGGTGCGCAGCTCCTCCTCGAAGAGCGTCACCCCGTACAGGATGCTGATCAGCGCGTCCCCGAGCGTCAGCATCGGCTGCACCGCCACCAGACTGCCCGCGTGGAGGGCGTTCTGGAGCAGGAAGAGGGCGCCCACCCCGGCCGCCGCCGTCGCGTAGAGCTGCCAGGACGTCAGCAGCGCGACGGCCCCGCCGCCCGGCCCGCGGTGCGACATCGCGTCCTTCATCAGCGCCGCCGTCAGCGCGTAGCCGCAGGCGGCGGCCAGCCCCAGCAGGGCCGCCCGGGCGTTGCCGCGCACCCGCAGCGCGGTGACGATCAGCACCGCCTCGAACGCCCCGGTCAGCAGCAGCGTCGGGACCCAGTCCGCGCCCCTTACGGAGTCGGTCCCGTCGACCGGCGCGGCCGACGCGAGCCCCACCGCGAGACCGACGGTCACCGCGGCGACGCCGTACCAGACCGTGCGCGGCGCCCGCACCCGCATCATCCAGCCGGCCAGCAGCAGCGTCGCGGGCAGCTCGATGACGAAGATCGGCTGCACCACCGAGATCGGCCCGGTCGCCAGTGCCACCGCCTGGCAGACGGCCGCCACGATCACCAGGACGATCCCCGCCAGCCACACCTTCTGGCGCACCAGATGACCGATCAGGGACAGGTGCATCGCCTCGTCGTCGGGCACCTCCATCGCCGCCCGGCGCTGGAGCACCGAGGCGGAACCGTTGCTCAGGGCGGTCAGGACGGCGAAGAGGACACTGATCACCGGTTCATCATGGGGCGGGCGGGGGAGGAGCGCGCGGCGCGTGGGGCCGGTGGGCCCAACGCCGTACTTCCCGGCTTCGCGGACCGTACCTGTCCGCATGCGCCGCTACCGTACGGACCATGGCCGCGAAGACACCCCGCACCGCCGCGCACCCCGCCGTCCTGACCACCCGGGCGCTGAACCGGGCGACCCTGGACCGCCAGCTCCTGCTGCGCCGGTCCGCGATGTCCGCCAAGGACGCGGTCGCCCATCTCGTCGGGCTCCAGGCGCAGAACACCAGGCCGCCGTACTTCCAGCTCTACTCACGGCTGGCGGAGTTCGACCCCGGGGAGCTGTCCCGTCTGATGGAGTCCCGTGAAGTGGTCCGGATCGTCACCCTCCGCTCCACGCTCCACACCCATACGGCGGACGACGCCCTGACCCTGCGTCCGCTGGTGCAGGCGGCGCGCGACCGGGAGCTGAAGGCCTTCCGGCACGGTCTGGCCGGGGTGGACCTGGACCGGCTCGCCGCCGTGAGCAGGGAGCTGGTGGAGGAGCGCCCCCGCCCGGTCAAAGAGCTGCGTGAGGAGCTGCTCGGCCGGTGGCCCGAGGCCGACCCGCTCGCCCTCACGGTGGCCGCCCGGTGCCTGCTGCCACTGGTCCAGGTCACCCCGCGCGGGCTGTGGGAGCGCAGCGGGCAGGTCGCCCTGACCACGGCGGAACACTGGCTCGGCAGAGCCTCGGAGCCGGTTCCCGCGCCGGACGCCACCGTCCTGCGCTACCTGAACGCCTTCGGCCCCGCCTCGGTCAAGGACATGCAGCGCTGGGCGGGGCTGACCCGCCTGCGGGAGGTCTTCGACCGGCTGCGGCCCCAGCTCCTCACCTTCCGCGACGAGCGGGGCACCGAGCTCTTCGACCTCCCCGACGCCCCCCGGCCCGACCCGGACACCCCGGCCCCGCCGCGCTTCCTGCCCGAGTTCGACAACGTGCTCCTCGGCCACGACGACCGCTCGCGCCTGATCGCGGAGGTGAACAGGGGCCGCAACGGGGTGGGCAACCAGTCGTACGGGACCGTCATGGTCGACGGGTTCTTCGAGGCGATCTGGCGGGTGGAGCGCGAGGGGGACACGGGGACCCTCACCGTGCAGCCGCTGCGCACCCTGCGGGGCGGCGAGCGTGCGGAGATCACCGAGGAGGCGGTGCGGATGCTTACGGTGATGACGGACGCGGCATCGCACGACGTCCGGTTCGGGACGTTCCTGGACTTCGGGGACTGAAGGGACTGAGAGGACTGAGGGGGCTGAGGGGGTGAAGTGCGTGAGGGGGCGTGTTACGGCAGCAGCCCCGCCCGGCGCGCCGCCACCACCGCCTCCAGCCGGGTGTGCGCCCCCAGCTTGCGCATCGCCGAGCGCAGATACCCCTTCACCGTCTCGGGCTGCAGCCCCAGTTGGCGGGCGGCCGCCGCGTTCGTCGCACCGGCCGCCACACACGCCACGACATCCACCTCGCGCGGCGCGAGCCGCACCTCCCGGGCCTCCGGGACCCGCGCCCCGGACGCCGAGGCGAGGCGCCCGCAGACGCCCAGCAGCTCGTCGCGGAGCGCCGGGTCGACCACCTTCGGGACCAGTGCGCGCAGCTCCCGATGGGCTTCGCGTACGTCCTCCCAGGCGCCGGGAGCCGCACCGGGACCGGTCACCTGCTCCCGGGTCAGGGCGAGCAGGCTCCGGACCTCGTCGCGGACCGCGAGCGCCTGCTCCACGTCACGCGCCGCCGCGACCGCCGCGTCGAAGGTCCGGTCCCCGAGGCTCACCGGTGTGCGCAGCGCCCCGTACAGCACCCCCCGCACCGTCCGCCGCACGACGACGGGGACCGCGACGACCGAGCGCAGCCCCTCCGCCGCCACCGCCGGGTCGTACTCGTGGCTGATGTGGCGCGAGGCGGCGTAGTCCGTCACCGCGCAGGGCCGGGCAAGGGCGATGGCCTTGCCGCCGAGGCCGCTCCCGGCCGAGATGACCAGGCCGCGCAGCGCGCTGGTCTGCGCCCCGTTCAGCTCGGCGATCCGTGCGTGGCGCGCATCGGACAGCAGGCCGCCGAAGGCCACCGGCAGCCCGCTCGTGCGGCGCAGCCTCGCCAGCGCCGTCTGCATCTCGACCGCATCGACCGGTTCCGGCACTCCGACGCCTTCCCACCCGGTCCGCGCCTCCCCCGCCCGAGGGACAGCGCCACCCCCGTCCGGGGGTGGTGAGACCTGGGTCACTGTTTGCATGATGTTAATCGACCGGTCCGGTCCGCAACGAGGAGGGCACATGTCGGCAACGAGTGCGACGGAGACGTTCCGGGCCGCCCGGGACTTCCTGCTGGAGCACCGCGAGGACTACGAGCGGGCGTATGAGGGATTCCGCTGGCCCCGGGCCGACCACTTCAACTGGGCGCTGGACTGGTTCGACGTCATCGCGGAGGACAACGACCGCACCGCCCTGCACATCGTGGAGGAGGACGGCCGGCGCACCGAGGTCTCCTTCGCGGCGATGTCCGAGCGCTCCGACCGGGCCGCCAACTGGCTGAAGAAGCAGGGGATCCGTGAGGGCGACCGCATCCTCGTGATGCTCGGCAACCAGGTGGAGCTGTGGGAGACCGCGCTCGCCGCCATGAAGCTGCGCGCCGTGATCATCCCCGCCACCCCGCTGCTCGGCCCCGCCGACCTGCGCGACCGGGTGGAGCGCGGCCGGGTGCGCCATGTGCTCGTGCGGGACGCGGACACCGTGAAGTTCGACGAGGTGCCGGGCTCGTACACCCGGATCGCGGTGGGCGAGGAGATGGCGGGCTGGCGGCCGTACGCCGAAGTGGCCGACGCCTCCGCCGACTTCACTCCCGGCCGGGAGACGGACGCCGACGAGCCGCTGATGCTGTACTTCACCTCCGGCACCACCGCCCGGCCCAAGCTGGTCGAGCACACCCATGTGTCCTACCCCGTGGGCCACTTGTCGACGATGTACTGGATCGGGCTCCGGCCCGGCGACGTCCACCTCAACATCTCCTCGCCCGGCTGGGCCAAGCACGCCTGGTCGAACCTCTTCGCCCCGTGGACGGCCGAGGCCACCGTCTTCATCTTCAACTACACCCGCTTCGACGCCTCCAGGCTGATGGCCGAGATGGACCGCTCGGGGATCACCAGCTTCTGCGCCCCGCCCACGGTCTGGCGGATGCTCATCCAGGCCGACCTGTCCCAGCTGAAGGTGGTGCCGCGCGAGGTCGTCGCGGCGGGGGAGCCGCTGAACCCGGAGGTCATCGAGACGGTCCGGCGGGAGTGGGGCGTCACCATCCGGGACGGCTTCGGCCAGACGGAGACCGCAGTCCAGGTCGCCAACACCCCGGGCCAGCTCCTCAAGACCGGCTCGATGGGCCGCCCCTGCCCCGGCTTCACCGTCGTCCTGCTCGACCCGGTCACCGGGCAGCCGGGGGCGGCGGAGGGCGAGATCTCCCTGGACCTCGCCGGCCACCCCGTCGGCCTGATGACCGGCTACCACGGCGACCCGGACCGTACCGCCGAGGTGATGGCGGGCGGCTACTACCGCACGGGTGACATCGGGGCGCGCGACGAGGACGGCTACATCACCTACGTCGGCCGGAGCGACGACGTCTTCAAGTCCTCCGACTACAAGATCTCGCCGTTCGAGCTGGAGAGCGCGCTGCTGGAGCACGAAGCGGTCGCCGAGGCCGCCGTCGTGCCCGCCCCCGACCCGCTGCGGCTCTCCGTCCCGAAGGCGTACGTGGTGCTGGCGGAGGGCTGGGAGCCGGGCCCGGAGACGGCGAAGGTCCTCTTCGAGCACTCGCGGGCGGTGCTCGCCCCGTACAAACGCCTGCGCAGGCTGGAGTTCGCCGAGCTGCCCAAGACCGTCTCAGGCAAGATCCGCCGCATCGAGCTGCGGGAGCGCACCGCGCTGGGCACCGGCACCGAGTTCGACGAGGGGGACCTGAAGTGAGCGAGCTGCCCCACGGGACCGGCGACGGCAACGGGCATGGGAACGAGCGCGGGCTGTCGGCGGAGACCGGCCTGTCCTACGCACACGGCACCGGTGACACCGCCCTGCTCGGCGACACCATCGGCCGCAACCTGGACCGGGCGATCGCCGCCCACGGGGACCGTGAGGCGCTGGTCGACGTGGTCTCCGGCCGCCGCTGGACGTACACCGAGCTCGGCGCGGACATCGACGAGCTGGCCCGCGCCCTGATGGCGTCGGGGGTGGAGAAGGGCGACCGGGTCGGCATCTGGGCGCTCAACTGCCCCGAGTGGGTGCTCCTGCAGTACGCCACCGCCCGCATCGGCGCCGTCATGGTCACCATCAACCCCGCCTACCGGGCGCACGAGCTGGAGTTCGTCCTGAAGCAGGCCGGCATCCGCCTGCTGGTCGCCTCCCTCGCCCACCGCACCAGCGACTACCGCGCCCTCGTCGGCCAGGTCCGCGCCGACTGCCCGTCCCTGCGTGCCGTCCACTACATCGGCGACCCGTCCTGGTCCGAGCTGACCGCCGCCGCCCCGGCCGTCACCTCCGCACAACTGGCCGCGCGTGAAGCCGAGCTGTCCTGCGACGACCCCATCAACATCCAGTACACCTCCGGCACCACCGGCTTCCCCAAGGGGGCCACCCTCTCCCACCACAACATCCTCAACAACGGCTATTTCGTGGGGGAGATGATCGCCTACACGGAGGCCGACCGGGTCTGTCTGCCGGTCCCCTTCTACCACTGCTTCGGCATGGTGATGGGCAACCTCGCCATCACCTCGCACGGCGCCTGCATCGTGATCCCGGGGCCGTCCTTCGAGCCCGCCGCCGTGCTGGCCGCCGTCCAGCAGGAGCGCTGCACCTCGCTCTACGGCGTCCCCACCATGTTCATCGCCGAGCTGAACCTGCCGGACTTCTCCTCCTACGACCTCTCCTCGCTGCGCACCGGGATCATGGCCGGTTCCCCCTGCCCGGTCGAGGTGATGAAGCGGGTGGTCGCCGAGATGCACATGGACGAGGTGTCCATCTGCTACGGCATGACGGAGACCTCACCCGTCTCCACCCAGACCCGCCGCGACGACGACCTGGAGCGCCGCACCGGCACGGTGGGCCGCGCGCTGCCGCACATCGAGGTCAAGGTCGTCGACCCGGCGACCGGGGTCACCCTGGAGCGGGGCGCCGCGGGCGAACTGTGCACCCGGGGCTACAGCGTGATGCTCGGCTACTGGGACCAGCCCGACCGCACCGCCGAAGTGATCGACGCGGGCCGCTGGATGCACACCGGGGACCTCGCGGTGATGCGCGACGACGGATACGTCCAGGTCGTCGGACGGATCAAGGACATGATCATCCGGGGTGGCGAGAACGTGTACCCGAGGGAGATCGAGGAGTTCCTCCACGGCCATCCGAAGATCGCCGACGTCCAGGTGGTCGGAGTGCCGGACGAGCGGTACGGGGAGGAGATCCTGGCCTGTGTGATCCCCCGGGACCCGGCCGATCCGCCGGTCCTGGAGGAGATCACCGCGTACTGCAGGGAGCGGCTGGCCCACTACAAGATCCCGCGCCGGCTGCGGGTCCTCGACGCCTTCCCGATGACGGTGAGCGGGAAGGTCCGCAAGATCGAGCTGCGGGAGACGTACGGCGGCTGAGCGCCGCCCGCCGGCCGGGGTGGGATCCGGCCGGTCAGGCGGCTTCGATGATGTCGGAGCCGTCAGGCCGGGTCGCCGCCGCCCACTCGATGAGCAGCACCTCGTACGTCGCGGACTCCGTGGCGGACCAGTCCTGGCCCGCACGCGAGTCGACGAGCGCGCGGATGGCCTCGTTCGCCTGGGCGGCGGACGCGACGGCGGGTTGCACGGTATGACGTGGAGTTAAATCCATGCCCCTAGCTTACGAGGCACCACCGACAGCGACCGCCGCCGACGGCCGCGCGGGCAGGAGGTCGCGCCGCATGCAGACCCGGGGCCAGCGGTCCAGGCCGTGCTGGGACTCGTCCCCCCGGATCGTGCGCAGCCCCTCGGTGAGTTCGTCCTCGGGCAGCACCCGGAAGCCGATGCGCGTGTAGTACGGGGCGTTCCACGGCACCTCGCTGAAGGTGGTCAGGGTGAGTGCGGTGAGCCCCTGTTCGGTGGCGAGGACGGCGAGGTGGGCGATCAGGGCGCGGCCGATGCCCCGGCGGGCCGCCACCGGGTCGACCGAGATCTGCTCGATGTGCAGGGCCCCGTCGACGGGGTCGGCGATCACATAGCCGAGCGGCCGGTCGCCGGTGGTGGAGAGGGGATCGGTGGCCACCCAGCACCGTCCGGCCCGCCGGTAGCTCTCCAGCAGGTCGAGCGGGGGCGGATCGTCGTCGGCCACGGACGTCATGCCGAGGGTCCGGAAAGGTTCCCCTGCGGCGCGCTCGATGTCCTGCAGAAGGCGGAGATCGGAGCGTCTGGCGGAGCGGATACGCATGTACTCAGTGTGCCGCGCCGGGCGGGCCACCGGTACGGGGTGGCCCGAAAACGTCCCTCCGGGAAAGCCCCGGGGCTCAGGCCCCGGTGCTGACCAGCTCGTCCGCCGGGCTGTTCACCGGCTGGGGCGCCCCGGTGAGGTCCATGACGAAGAGCGGAAGGCCGACACCGTCCGCCCGGGCCCGCGCCTCGGCCCCGTACCCCGCGAGCGAGAAGAACACCCCGGCCGCCGAAGCGCCCAGGGCGTTCAGCCAGAGGCACTCCACCGCGCGCAGCTCCACCGGCCGGGTCGTCGCGTCGATCTGGGCGACGAGTCCCGTGGCCCGCAGATCGATCCCGCCCGCGGTGCGCACCCGTACCCGGGCCACCTCGCGGTAGCCGAGCCAGGTGAGATACAGGGCGGCCGCGCTCACCGCGTCATGGCCGGTACGGATCGTCCGCGGCCGGAACGAGGGGCGCGGGTGCGCGGCGGTGCGCGGCAGCGGGATGTGCGCCGGGGTGACGGGCCCGGCCGGGGGAGCGGGCTCGCCCACCGGCCGCACCGGTATCCGCAGCAGGGCCCCGCACGGGCAGCACAGCTCCGGCTGCGGCCACTGGTCCCGCCGGTCGCAGGCCGTGCAGCGGACGGTGACCCAGTCCTCGTCCCAGGTGCGCCGCGTGACCGGGACCGGTGGGGCCCCGGGCAGCAGCGGTGGGGCGGTGGGCGCTCCGCACGGGCACGGGTAGGCCGGTGCGACGTAGGCGTGGTCCCGGCTGCAGACCGGGCACCGTACCGGCACGGACTTCACGATCGTCTCCCTCCGGCACGGACCCGCCGGACGACTGCGCTCCGTGCCTTCCTCGTCACCCCATCGTCCACCAGGAGCGAGGTTCTGGGGAGGGAATCGGCGTACTTCCCGCCGGCCGGTGGTCGTGCCCCCTCCGGCTGGGCGGAGGCGGCTCTTCCCGGCAGGGCGGAGGCGCCCGCTCTTGACGGCGACCGCGCCGCGTTTTAGATTGCTTCCGTATAGCAGAACTGAATTTCCGCAATACGGAATTGGTGCTCTCAGGTGGCGCGACAGAGCCCGACTCCACCAATCCCGAGCAGGAGCACTCAATGCCTCGTATGACCGCTGCCCGTGCGGCAGTTGAGATCCTCAAGCGCGAAGGCGTCAGCAACGCGTTCGGTGTGCCGGGTGCGGCGATCAACCCCTTCTACGCGGCCCTCAAGGCCTCCGGCGGGGTGCAGCACACGCTGGCCCGGCACGTCGAGGGCGCCTCCCACATGGCGGAGGGCTACACCCGGGCGAAGGCCGGCAACATCGGCGTCTGCATCGGTACGTCGGGCCCGGCGGGCACCGACATGATCACCGGTCTGTACTCCGCCATCGCCGACTCCATCCCGATCCTCTGCATCACCGGCCAGGCCCCGACGGCCGTCCTGCACAAGGAGGACTTCCAGGCCGTCGACATCGCCTCCATCGCGAAGCCGGTCACCAAGGCGGCGACCACCGTCCTGGAGGCCGCCCAGGTCCCCGGCGTCTTCCAGCAGGCCTTCCACCTGATGCGCACCGGCCGTCCCGGCCCGGTCCTCATCGACCTGCCGATCGACGTCCAGCTCACCGAGATCGAGTTCGACCCCGAGCTGTACGAGCCCCTCCCGGTGCACAAGCCCGCCGCCACCCGCAAGCAGATCGAGCGGGCCGTGGAGATGCTGAACGCCTCGGAGCGCCCGCTGCTCGTCGCGGGCGGCGGCATCATCAACGCCGACGCCTCCGAGCTCCTGGTGGAGTTCGCCGAGCTGACCGGTGTCCCCGTCGTCCCGACCCTGATGGGCTGGGGCATCCTCCCCGACGACCACGAGCTGAACGCCGGCATGGTCGGCCTGCAGACCTCGCACCGCTACGGCAACGCGAACTTCCTGGAGTCCGACTTCGTCCTCGGCATCGGCAACCGCTGGGCCAACCGCCACACCGGCAAGCTGGACGTCTACACCCAGGGCCGCACCTTCGTCCACGTCGACATCGAGCCCACCCAGCTCGGCAAGATCTTCGCCCCCGACCTCGGCATCGCCTCCGACGCCAAGGCCGCGCTGACGCTCTTCGTCGAGGTGGCCCGCGAGCTGAAGGCCGCGGGCAAGCTCCAGGACCGCTCGGTGTGGGCCGCCTCCACCCAGGAGCGCAAGGCCACCCTCCAGCGCCGCACCCACTTCGACAACGTGCCGCTCAAGCCGCAGCGCGTCTACGAGGAGATGAACCGGGCGTTCGGCCCCGAGACCCGGTACGTCACCACCATCGGGCTCTCCCAGATCGCCGGCGCGCAGATGCTGCACGTCTACCGGCCGCGCCACTGGATCAACTGCGGCCAGGCGGGCCCCCTCGGCTGGACGATCCCGGCCGCCCTGGGTGTCGCCACCGCCGACCCGGAGGGCACGGTCGTCGCCCTCTCCGGCGACTACGACTTCCAGTTCATGCTGGAGGAGCTGGCCGTCGGCGCGCAGCACCGCATCCCCTACGTCCACGTCCTGGTGAACAACTCCTACCTGGGGCTCATCCGCCAGGCGCAGCGCAACTTCGACATCGACTTCCAGGTCAACCTGGAGTTCGAGAACCTCAACTCCCCGGAGCTGGGCGTCTACGGCGTCGACCACGTCAAGGTCGTCGAGGGCCTCGGCTGCAAGGCCATCCGGGTCACCGAGCCGGACCAGCTGTTGCCCGCCTTCGAGGAGGCGAAGAAGCTGGCCGCGGAGTTCCGCGTCCCGGTCGTCGTCGAGGCGATCCTGGAGCGGGTCACCAACATCGCGATGAGCGGCACCGACATCGCCTCGGTCAACGAGTTCGAGGACATCGCCACGGACCCGTCCCACGCCCCCACCGCGATCCGCCCGCTGACGGTGTCCTGACCGCCCGTCACCCCCCAAAGCCAGGCCCCCGCACCGGATTCCTCTCCGGGGCGGGGGCCTGCCCCCGTCCGGAGGTACAGTCGCCGGGGACCTGGGGCCCGTCCGGCACACGGGCCGGCCGGAGGGCGAAGGGCGGGGAGCGGACCATGGCCGACTACCACGACGGGGAACTCGCCGTGCAGCACCGGGCGGGACTGCGCGACCCGGCGGCCGGCTCGCTCCGCGCCATCCGTGACGCGGTGCCCGACGCCGCCGCGGTGTTCCTGGCCCGGCAGCCGATGATCGTCGTCGGTGCGGCCGACGCCTCCGGGCGCCTCTGGTCCACCCTGCTCACCGGCGAACCCGGCTTCCTCGGGGTCCCGGACCCCCGGACCCTGACGATCGGCGCGCTGCCCGCGGCCGACGACCCGCTCGGCGCGGTGCTCCGGGAGGCCGGCACCCGCATCGGCATGATCGCCATCGAACCGGCCACCCGCCGCCGTATCCGCCTCAACGGGACCTCGTCACCCGAGGCCGACGGCGTACGGATCGCGCTCGACCAGGTGATCGGCAACTGCCCCAAGTACCTCCAGAAGCGGGACCACATCCTGCTCCCGCCGGACCGCGGCGGCCGTCGCACCGCGGTCCGGCGGGGAGCGGAGCTGACCACCGTCCAGCAGCTCACCCTCGCCACCTCCGACAGCTTCTTCATCGCCACCGCCTCCCCGGACGGCGACGCGGACGCCTCGCACCGGGGCGGCAACCCCGGCTTCCTCCAGGTGCTCTCGCCCACCCGGCTGCGCTGGCCCGACTACGCGGGCAACGCCATGTTCCTCACCCTGGGCAACCTCGAACTCCACCCGCAGGCAGGGCTGTTGGTGCCCGACTGGGAGACCGGCGACCTCCTCCAGCTCTCCGGCACCGCCCACACCGTCTGGGACGGCGCCGAGGCGGCCGCCGTACCCGGCGCACAGCGCATCGTGGAGTTCCGCATCGAGGCCGTCCAGGAGACCCGGGACGCGGTACGGCTCCGCTGGAGCGATCCGGACTTCTCCCGGTTCAACCCGCCGGTGGCCCCGGGGTAGTCAGCAGCACGGGCAGGCGTGCACCGCGTCCGCCGGGACCCGCTCCACCCGGGCCTGCTGACCCGTCGTCACCCCGGCCCTCTGCTCCAGCAGCCCGGCGACGACCGCTTCCAGGCCCCTGCGGTGATCGTCCCGCGAGGTCAGCCCGGCCCACCGCCTGCCGACCGCGTTCAGCCGGGGGAAATCCACCGAGTCCAGGAACTCCAGGGCGTGTTCACGGTACTCCGGGCGCTCCGCCCGGGCCTGGACGCGCTCCCGGCTGACCCGGATGGCCAGTTCGCCCGTGGTGTAGTGCCAGATCACGCGGTAGGCGTAGACGGCGTCCTCCAGATCCATCCCGCACTCGACCGCCGCGTCGACGATGTTCTCCACGATCCATAACGCGGACTCGCTGACGAAGTCGTCGAAGGAGAGCACCTCCACGATCCACGGGCAGTCCGCGAGGAGGTCGTGCAGCACCTGGGCCGAGGCGAGGAGACGGGTGCGCGGTTCGCTCGGCAGCTCGGGGCGCGGGTAGCGCCTGGCGTGCGCGTCGAGCAGCAGCAGAAGGAGCTCGTCCTTGTCCTGCACATGGTGGTACAGCGCCATGGCCGTACTGGACATCTCCCGGGCCAGCCGGCGCATGGAGAGGCGCTCCGGACCCTCCGTGTCGAGAATGCGCTGCGCGGCGACGAGTATCGCCTCCTGCGAGAGGCGGGGCGGGCGGCAGGTCCGGCCGGAGCGCTGTATGCGGGACTCCATACATCCATCTTTCTTCGCGAGGCAACCTGCGAACCGGCCGGATCGGGCCGATTGTTCCGGCCACTCGGGCGAATCCGCGTCCTGGGCAGGGAAGGCGGCGGCATCATGCCGGGCGGGTGAATACCTGGAAGGGAAAGCTTGACAGAAGGGTGCTGCACATAAACTGGACGACCGGGGAATGCACGGTCACCGCTGTGAAGTGCGCGGACGCGTCAGGGATGACCTCGCATGCCGCCACAGGTCTGCCGCACAGGGGGAGTTGGCCTGTTACGGCAGTGCGAAAAGGCGTGAGTGACAACCCACTATCGTCCCGCTACTGTTATCTTACGCGTACGTCTTATGGATACAGGAATGGCCGGAAGAGAGGCGCCTGAAGTGGTCATCTGCGGCGAGGCCGTGTTGATCGTTAAGGCAGGTACGGGCGGCGACAGGAAACGGGCCGCCCGTAATCCTGTCGGGTGTCTGAATTCCACCCGATGTCATTCACCCCGCAGGGGAATCGCGGGGGAAACGTCCACGCGGAGCGCGATGCCGCGGGCGTGTCCGGGCCACTGGCCCTGAGCTCCGCCTGCCCGGCTCCCCGGCTCGACCACCCGGAGCCGGGCCCGCTCCACCACCCTGCCCGCCACCCTTCCCGGAGGGCCCGCGGGCCGGACCGGCCGGTCCACAGTCATGCCGTGGATCCGGTCCGCCCCGGGGCGCCTCCCGGGGTGCCCCACCGGGACCCGGTGCGAGCCGCACCCCGGATCCCGTCACCCAGTCACCGCGCCGACGCGGCGCGGTGCGCACTCATCACGATCTCAGGAGGCGACCGAGTGTTGGCCACGTCGGGGGAACCGTTGCGCATACAGCTCTTAGGGCCGGTACGTGTCTGGCGGGACGGCCAGGAAGTGCCTCTGGGGCCTCCCAAGCAGCGCGCGGTGCTCGCCCTGCTCGCCAGCCGGGCGGGCGAGGTGGTCGGTGTCGACAACATCGTCGACGCCCTCTGGGACGGTGACATCCCGCAGACCGCGACGAACGGGGTCCACACCTATGTGGCCGGGCTGCGGCGCGCGCTGGAACCGGGGCGCAGCAGACGCGAGGCGGGGGCGATACTCACCTCGGTCTCCGGCGGCTACTGCCTGCGGATGGACCCGGAGCAGGTGGACGCCACGCTCTTCACCCGCCGCCACGCCCGGGCCCGCAGATCGCGGATCGGGGGCAGCCCGGACGAGGCCGTGCGGTGGTACGAGGAGGCTCTCGCCCTCTGGCGCGGTGACGCCTACTCCGGGGTCCCGGGCCCCTTCGCCGCCGTGGAGCGGACCCGGCTGCGGGACCTCCGGCTGACCGCCGTCGAGGAGTGGGCCGCCGACATGCTGGACGCGGGCCGCCACGCGGAGGCCGTCACCGAACTCTCCGCAGCCGTGGGGGAGGAGCCGCTGCGCGAGAAGCTGCGCTGGCTGCTGATGCTCACCCTCTACCGCAGCGGCCGCCAGGCGCACGCGCTGGCCGTCTACACCGAGACCCGGCAGCTGCTCAACCGGGAGCTGGGCATCGAGCCCGGCGCCGAACTGCGCAGCCTGCACCAGCAGATCCTGGCCGGTCACCCGAGGCTGCGCCGTGAGGGGGAGGCCGCCGCCGCCCCCCGTCCCGTACGAAGACACCCGGGCGGCGCCCCCGATCTGTCCCGCCCGGTCCAACTTCCCCCACAGGCGCGTGGCTTCGTGGGTCGTTCCGCCGAACTGGCTTGGTTCGAGGAGCTGTTGGACGACGAGCGCTGTGTCTACGGCGCGAGCACACCCATCGCCGTCGTTGACGGCCCCGCGGGCGTCGGCAAGACGGCGTTCGTGCTGGAGCTGGCCCACCGGCTGCTGGACCGCTTCCCGGACGGGCAGCTCTATGTGGACCTGTGCGGCACCGGCCGCCAGGGCCGGCCGCTGACCGCGTCGGACGCCCTGGAACAGCTCCTGGTCAGCCTGGGTGTGGAGCGCTCCCGGATGCCCGCCGACATGGCCGGCCGCACCACGCTCTACCGCAGCCTGCTGCACGGCCGCCGGATGCTCGTGGTGCTGGACGAGGCCCTCGGCGCCGCCCAGTTGAGGCCGCTGATACCGCGCGGCTCGTCCTGCGTCCTGGCCACCGGCAGACAGCGGTTCAGCGGACTGGCCGCCCGCGACGGCGCCCATGTCCTCACGATGGGGCCGCTGGCCGACCATGACGCGGCATCGCTCCTCACCAGCCTCTGCGGCGGCCGGCTCCGCGGCCAGGAGGCGGCCGCGGTGCGGCTGGTGCGGCTCTGCGGCGGGCTGCCGCTGGCCCTGCGGATCGCGGCCGAGGAGCTGTCGGCCAACCCCGCCGTCCCGCTCTCCGCCATCGTCGAGCGGTTCGCCGCCGCGTGCGCGGAGCGCGAGTCGCCGAGGAACCGCGAGGCGGCCCTGATCCGGCTGGTCGAGTGGGAGTCCGGGACCGGCCGGGAGGCACCGGCGCCCGCACAGATGGAGATGGCCGACGTCCGGACCGTCGTCCTGCGGTAGCCGACGGCCGACGGGGCGGACGCGGGTCCACCGCATCCGCCCCGCAGGAGACAGCGGAACAGGCAGCCTGGTCAGGCCGGGAGCTCCTCCGGCCCGGTCGGCATGGTCCGCAGCTTCCCCACGGGCGACAGGAAGATCGGCACCAGCATCGCGGCGGAGAGCACCCCCGCGATCCAGAGCGCCGCGTGCAGCCCCAGCACCCCGGCCAGCAGCCCGCCGACCGGGCCGCCGAGCGCCCCGCCGCCGTACAGCAGCATCCGCATCGCGGCCGTCATCCGGCCCATCAGCGGCTGCGGGGTGATGCTCTGCCGCAGGCTCACGATGATCACGTTGGAGATGCTGGCGCCGAAGTACTCCAGGAAGAACGAGGCGACGAACAGGCCCACCAGCAGCCACGAGGGGCCGCCCGCCGCCGGGACCAGCAGCGGGCCCAGGAAGATGATGGAGACCGACAAGCGGTAGGCCGTCCCCACCGACAGGCGGCGGACCACCATCCCGGAGATCAGCGCACCGAGCAGGCCGCCCACCGCCGCCGCGCCCATGACGAAGCCGACGGTCGCCGCCGACAGGTCCTTGTCCCGCACCGCGTACAGCAGGAACAGCGACTGCACCATGGTCAGGAAGAAGTTGCAGGAGCAGCCGACGAGCCCGATCGCGCGCAGCCACCGGTTGCCGAACACCCAGCGCAGCCCCTCGGCCAGCTCGGCGCGCAGTTGCCGCTTCTCGGTGCGGGCGGGGGGATCCGGCTCCGGCGCCCGGACCAGCAGCAGCGAGATCACCGACAGGGCGTACGAGAACGCGTTGGCGGCCATCGCCGCCGGTGCCGAGAAGGCGGTGACCAGCGTGCCCGCGATCCCGGGGCCCGCCACATCGGCCGACGACAGCGTGGCGTTCAGCTTGGTGTTGGCCTCCAGCAGACTCCGCTTGTCCTTCACCAGCACCGGTACGTAACTCATCCAGCTGACGTCGAAGAGCACCGCCGCCGTGCCGACCCCGAATGCCAGCACGTACAGCAGCGGCAGGGTCAGCAGCCCGAAGTGGTACAGCAGCGGCACCAGGGCGATGAGGATCATCCGGACGATGTTCGCGCCCAGCATCACCGGGCGTTTGCGCACCCGGTCCACCCAGACCCCGAAGACCAGGGCGAGCGCCAGGAACGGCACCAGCTGGGCGAAGCGGAGCATGCCGAGCTGTTCGGGTCCGACCTCGAAGACCAGGACCGCGGTGAGCGGCAGGGCGAGGTTGGCTATCTGGGTGCCGTACAGGGAGAGGCCCTCGCCCACCCAGAACACCAGGAAGTCCCGGTTGTGCCACAGGCTGCGGGGTGGCGGGGGCTCCGCCTCCTTCGCGGTGGCGGTGGACCCGTCGGTACGGCCGCTGTCCTCGCTCACACCGAAGCTCCCCTGCGCAGTGCCTGGTTGACGATGTCCGCGATGGCGACGAGCCCCGGCTCCCGCCAGATGGAGTGGTGGTCACCGGGCACGGTGTGCTGGTCGAGCCGGGTCGCGTACGGCTCCCAGAGCAGCAGGTGCGGCTCCGACCGCTCGGCTTTGACCAGGGTGGTCGGGCCGTCGTGGGCCCCGTCGATGACGTGGTCCACCATCGCGTGCGCGTGCGCCCTGAACAGGGTGAACCGCTCCAGCAGGAACTCCGCGTCGAACTCCTCCGGTACGGTCCCCGAGTCCGCTATGGCCTCAAGCCGTTCCTGCGGCCCCGCCTCCGGATCGAGGGCCGCCAGCGCCTTGTCGAGCTCCGGTGCCCCGCCGCTCACCAGCCCCAGGAAGTCGTGGAGGAAGTACCGGACCAGCGCGGGCCCCGGCGGGAAGGGCTGGGTGCCGGGCAGCGCCGCGTCGATCACGACCAGCAGCGGCACCTCCTCGCCCTCGGCGGCCAGCAGCCGGGCCATCTCGAAGGCCACGACCCCGCCCAGGGACCAGCCGAGCAGCTGGTAGGGCCCGTGCGGGCGGGCGGCCCTGAGCGTGGCGGTGTGCACCTCGGCCAGCTCCCGGATCGACTGGGCGGGCTCGTCGATCCCGTCGAAGCCGGGGGCCTCGAAGCCGAACACCGGGGAGCCCGGGTCGATGCGCCGGGCCAGGTCGGCGTAGCAGTACGGCGACCCGGAGACCGGGTGGACGCAGTACACGGGCGGCAGATCGCCGTCCGCGCGGAGCGGGACGAGGCTGTCGGTGGGGATGGCGGTCACCGTTTCCGGCCTCCGTCGTTCGGTTCCGCCGAAGGGGGAGCGGAGTTCAGGAGCTGGTCGATGGCGGCGGCGACACCGCTGACGGTGCCGCCCCCGTGGAGCAGACGTACGTTCACTTTGATCCCGAAGTGTTTGCTGAGCCGGCTGACCGCCCGCATGGCCTGGAGCGAATCGCCGCCGGCCGCGAGGAAGGAACTGTTCGCCCCGATCTTGGGGGCCGACAGCACGGTGGAGAAGATGTCGGCGACCGCCTTCTCGGTCGGGGTGGCCGGCGCGGCGTAGGACGCCTCCCCGTCGTCCGGGGGCGGCGGAGCCGGCAGCGCCCTGCGGTCGGTCTTGCCGTTGGCGGAGAGCGGCAGCCTGTCCAGGACGAGGACCGCGCCCGGCACCATGAACTGCGGCAGGGCGCCCGCGAGATGGGCGCTGATCACCCGGGGCCGGACCGTCCGGCCCGGGTGCGGGACGACGTACCCGACCAGCCGCAGATCACCGGCCGCGTCCCTGCGGGTGGCGACGACCGCCTCCCTGACCGCCTCATGGGACCGCAACACCGCCTCGATCTCGCCCAGTTCGATGCGATGGCCGTTCACCTTGACCTGGAAGTCGGACCGGCCGAGCAGTTCGATCAGCCCGTCGGGGCCGTACCGCGCCACATCGCCCGTCCGGTAGAGCCGCTCCCCGGTGACCTCACCGCAGGACCAGTCGAAGAACCGCTCCCCGGTCAGCTCCGGCCGGTCGAGATAGCCGGTGGCCAGACCGATGCCCGCCAGATGCAGCTCGCCCGCGACACCGGGCGGCACCGGCTGGAGCGATCCGTCCAGGATGTATGTGCGCTGGTTGGCCATCGGCCGCCCGTACGGGATGCTCGTCCACGCCGGATCGACCTCGCCGACCTCGTACACAGTGGAGTGGATCGAGCTCTCCGTGGCCCCGCCGAGCGCCACGAACCGGAGCCCGGGAGCGGCCCGGCGTGTCCGGTCCGGCAGCGAGAGCGGCACCCAGTCCCCGCCCAGCAGGGCCAGGCGCAGGGCCTCCAGCGGCGGGGCGGCGGCCTGCTCCAGCTGCTCCACGACGAGTTCGAGGAGGGCCGGGGCCGAGTTCCAGACCGTGATCCGGTGGGTGGCCAGCAGCTCGGCCCAGTGCTGCGGGTCCTTGGCGAGCGCGGGTTCCGGGAGTACGACGGTGCCCCCGGCGGCCGTCAGCCCCAGGAACTCGTAGACGGACATGTCGAAGCTGGGCGACGACAGGGCGAGCACCCGGTCCCCGGGGCCCACCGCGTAACGGGAGTTGAGGTCCGCGATGTTGTTCATCACCCCGCGGTGGCGCAGCGCGATCGGCTTGGGCGCCCCCGTCGACCCCGAGGTGTGGATGACGTACGCGAGGTCCCCGGGCGCCACCCCGCTGTCGACGTCCCCCGCCGGGGCCTCGGCCCACAGGGCCGCGTCCCGGTCCAGCTCCACGATCCGCTGACCCACCCCGGCGAGCCGCGACCCGAACCCGCTCCGGGAGACGATCACCGCACACGAGGTGCCCGTCACCATCGCCGCGATCCGCTGCTCCGGATAGTCCGGGTCCAACGGCACATAGGCGGAGCCGGACTTGAGCACGCCCAGCACCGCCACGAGCAGCTCGGGCGAGCGGTCCAGGCAGATCCCCACCCGGCCGCCGACGCCCGCGCCGAGCCCGCGCAGATGACGCGCCAGCCGGTTCGCCGCCGCGTTGACCTCCCCGTACGTCCACTCCTCGGCGCCACGGATCAGCGCGACGGCCTCCGGGGCGGCGGCCGCCCGCTCCTCGAACGCCTCGTGCAGGCAGCGCTCGTACGGGAGTTCGGCCGCGGTGTCGTTCCAGTCCACCAGGGTGCGGCGCAGCTCTCCGTCGGTGAGCAGCCGCAGCCGGGAGACGGGGACGTCCGGCCGTCCGAGGGCGTCCTCCACCAGTGTCCGGAAGTGGGTGAGCAGCCGCAGAACGGTCTCCTGGTCGAACAGGGTCGCGTCATAACGGAGTTGGACGATGCGGTGGACGTAGGACCCGTCGTTGCGGGGCAGCAGCACCAGCTCGAAGTCGGCGGGCTCCTCGCCCTCCGCAACCGGCTCACGGCCCTCCAGGACGGACCGGGCCAGCGCGGCCGGTGTCGTCCCCTCGCCGAGAGCACAGTTCAGCCGGAAGGAGCCCGCGCCGGGTGTCCGGACCCGGAAGCCGAACTCCGCCTGGTCCGTGTACCGGTGGAGCAGCGCGGCGAACCCGGCGAGCAGCAGCTCCTCCGGGGCCGCCCCGGCCGCGCCGTCGAGCACCAGCCGCTGACGGGCGGTGCACCCGGCGGGCTCGCTCTGCCGGGGCCGGTCGGTGGGCAGCAGCGCGGGGGGCGCCGGGACGGGCCCGGCGCCACCTTCCTGAGGGAGCGTCACGCCGCCCCTCCCGCCCGCGCACCGGAGGCCGCCGGAGCTGTGGGAAGCGCCCCGAGCGGCAGCGGGTAGCGGGCACAGAGCTCCGCCACGCCAGCCCGGACCGCGTCGCGCTCCCCGGCGTCGAGCACGTACTCCCGCTCGTTCTTCACCGTCGTCGCCTCCAGTACCCGGTGCAGCAGCGCGGCACAGCTGCGCATCCCGGCCGGGCCCATGCCCCGCTGGGCCAGGATGTTGGTGCCCAGGCGCAGCCCGCTGGTGACGAGCGGCGGCCGGGTGTCGTCCGGGACCCGGTTCCGGTTGGCGAGGATCCCGCACTCCTCCAGGGCCCGTTCCGCGACCACCCCGGTCATCGGCCGGCCCGTCAGGTCGATCAGCACCATGTGGTTGTCGGTGCCGCCGGTCAGGACCTGGTGGCCCAGCGCGGACAGGGAGTCCGCGAGCGCCACCGCGTTGTCGACGACCAGCCGCATCGTCTCCTTGAACGCGGGCTCCGCGACCAGCGCGAGCGCCCGGGCCTTCGCCGCGATAGCCGCCGGGTTCGGCGTCCCCTGGGAGAGCGGGAAGACCGCCCGCTGCATCAGCCGCGACAGCGGGGTGCGGCCGTCGGGGCCGGGCGTCGCGTGCTCACGCCCGATCAGGATCAGCCCGCCGCGCGGCCCGCCGAGCTGCTTGTACGTGCTGGTCGTCGTGGCGTGTGCCAGATCGACCGGCGTCGGGTGCTCCCCGGCGGCCACCAGACCCGCGATGTGCGAGATGTCGGCCACCAGGTAAGCGCCCACCGAGTCCGCGATCGCCCGGAAGCGCGCGAAGTCGAGCGTACGGGGATGGGCACTGGCCCCCGCGATGAGCACGCTCGGCCGGTGTTGCTCCGCCAGCGCCGCCACCTGCTCGTAGTCGATCCGCCCCTCGCCGTCCAGCCCGTAGTGCACGGCCTTGTAGTGCATCCCGGTCACCGAGGCCGGGGAGCCGTGGGTGAGGTGCCCCCCGGAGTCCAGGTCCAGGGCGAGTATGGTCCCGCCCGGACGGACCAGCGCGGCCAGCACCGCCTGGTTGGCCGAGGAGCAGGAGTGCGGCTGGACATTGGCGTACGCCGCGCCGAACGCCTGCTTGGCCCGCTCCACGGCGAGCCGCTCCACCAGGTCGAACTGCGAGGCGCCGGGGTGGTAGCGGGCCCCCGGATAGCCCTCGGCCGTCACGTTGGAGAGGGCCGATCCGGCGGCCGCCAGCACCGAGGGGTCGGCGATGCTGGTGGACGCCACCATGGCGAGCGTCGCGTGCTGCTGCACCACCTCGGCGTCCAGCAGCCGCGCCAGCTCGGGATCGGCCGCGCTCAGCGCGGCCGACCCCTGCTGCGCCAGCTCCGCCTGCGAAAGGACGGGTTCAGGCACGGCCGCCCGCCTTTCCGGCCTTCGCCACCAGCTCGTCGATGGCGGTCGAGAGCGCGCCGACCGTGGCACCGCCGTACAGCAGACGGACGTTGACCTTCACTTTGAAGTGCTTGTTCAGCCGGCTGACGGCCCGCATCGCCTGGAGCGAGTTGCCGCCCAGCTCGAAGAAGCTCGCACCGGTGCCCACACGCTCCTGCGCCAGCACCGTCCCGAAGACCTCGACGACCTTCTCCTCGGTCGGGGTGACCGGGGCGACGTACGCGTCCGCCGCACCGCCCGCGCTGACCGGCGCGGGCAGCGCCGCCCGGTTGATCTTGCGCGCCGGGGTCAGCGGGAACTCCTCCAGCTCCACCCACGCGGTCGGCACCATGTACTCGGGCATGGTCCGCCCCAGGTGGTCCCGGAGCTCCGCGACCGTCGGGGAGGTGTCCCCGAGGATGGTGTAGTACCCGACGAGCTGCTTCTCCCCGTCGTCCTCGCGCAGCAGCACCAGCGCCATCCGGACCTTCGGGTGGGTCAGCAGCCCCGACTCGATCTCACCGAGCTCGATGCGCAGACCGCGCAGCTTCACCTGGTTGTCCAGGCGCCCGATGAAGTCGATCTGCAGATCGGGCGTCCAGCGCACCAGGTCACCCGTGCGGTAGACACGCCCCTCGCCCAGGAACGGGTCGGGCACGAACTTCTCGTCCGTCAGCTCCGGCAGGTTGAGGTAGCCGCGCGAGAGGCCGTCGTCCCCGCCGATCAGCAGCTCACCCGGGACACCGACCGGCACCAGGTTGAACTCCTTGTCGACCACATAGTGCAGCCGGCTGAACTCCGGGCGCCCGATCGGCGGCGAGGACTTCCACTCGCGGTGCTCACAGAGGTATTCCGTGGTCGCCACCGACGCCTCGGTCGGCCCGTAGAGGTTCACGAACTTGCGGCCCGGCAGGTTCCACTTGTTGACCAGCTCGGCCGGGAGCGCCTCCGCCCCGCCCATGATGTATTTGAGGTCCGGGTACGGCTCCGCCTCCACGAGCGAGAGGATCGCCGGCGAGAGACCCGCGTAGGTGACGCGCTGATCGCGCATCAGCGCCCCCAGCGACTCGGGCGACGAGGCGTCCTCGGGCGCCACCAGCACCATCGCGGAACCGCTGATCAGACCGGCGAAGATCTCGCCCTGCGACATGTCGAAGGTGAGCGCGGGCAGCTGGAGCAGCCGGTCCTCGTGGCCCCACTCGCCGAACGTCCTGCGGTAGGCCTCGATGAACATGCGCAGCCCGCGCTGTTCGATCATCACGCCCTTGGGCTTGCCGGTCGAGCCGGAGGTGTAGAGGACGTAGACGAGGGACGAGGGCTCCGCCCACTCCTCCAGCGGTACGTCGTCGGCCTCGGCCTCCACCGTCTCCCACTCGGTGTCGATCCGCAGGACCTCCCACCCGCTGGACGGCGGCAGATCACCCACATTGGCGTCCCGGGTGATGACGAGCGGCGCCGCGGTGTCGCGCAGCATGTGGTCCAGGCGCGCGTTCGGGTGCGACGGGTCGATGATCGTGTACGCGGCCCCGGAGACCATGACGCCCACGATCGCCACCAGCGCGTCGAGGTCGCGGTCCATCGCGATGGCGACGACCTGCTCCTGCTTCACCCCCCGCGAGCGGATGTGCCGCGCCAGCTTCCCGGCCCGCCGGATGAGCTCGCCGTACGTCATCTCCTTGCCGCGGCACACCGTGGCGACCAGCTCCGGGTGCTCCCGGGCGATCCGGGCGATGGTGGCGTGCACCGGCTCGGTCGGGTAGTCGAAGTCGGCCCCGCGCCCGGCCTCCAGCAGCTCCCGGCGCTCCTCGTCGGAGAGCAGCGGCAGCTTGGAGACGGGGGTGTCCGGGTCGGCGGCGGCGGCGCCCAGCACGGTCTCGAAGTGCTGGACCATCGCCTCCACCCGGCGGCGGTCGTACAGGTCGGTGGCGTACTCCACGATCAGCCGCAGCCGGTCCGCACCTTCGATGAAGCTGAAGGAGAGGTCGAAGCGGGAGCGCCCGCCGGAGACCAGGATCGACTCGGTCTCCAGCCCGTCCAGCTGGAGCGCGTCCCCGGTCGTCGTCTCACCGAGCAGCTGCACGGCGATCTGGAACAGCGGGTTGCGCCCCGCGTCCCGCACCGGCTGCACCCGGTCGACGACATGGTCGAAAGGCACGTCCTGGTTGTCGTACACATCCAGGTTGTTGTCGGCGATCCGCTCGATCAGCTCGGCGAAGGTGATCCCGCCGGAGAGGTCCGAGCGCAGCACCGTCATATTGATGAACAGGCCGACGACGTCTTCCAGTTCGGGATCGGTACGGCCGAGCATCGGCACCCCGATCGCGATGTCGTCCTGACCGCTGTACCGGGCCAGCACCACCTTGAGCGCCGCCGCCACGACCATGTACAGCGAGGCGCCCTGCTCCTGCGCGAGGGAGCGCGCCTGGCCCAGCAGGCCGGAGGGGAAGCTGACCGTGAAGGTCTCGCCGTTCCGGGTGGGCTCCGCCGGGCGCACCCGGTCGGCGGGCAGCTCCAGCGCCTCCAGACCGGCCAGCCGTTCCTGCCAGAAGTCCAGCTCGCTCTCCCACTGCCCCGAGGCGCGCTGCTCCCGCTGGCGCTCCACATGCTCGGCGTAGGTGGCGGCCGGGGCCGGCAGGTCGGGGGTGAGGCCCGCCCGCAGCTGCCGGTACGCCTCGGTGATGTCCCGGCTGATCACCCCGCCGGACCAGCCGTCCGTGACGATGTGGTGGTAGTTCAGGGAGAGGACGTGCTCCTGCTCGGCCAGCTTGAACAGCTGGAACCTGCGGACCGGGCCCGCCGCCAGGTCGAACGGGGTGTCGGCTTCGGCCTTGAGCGCCTTGTCGAGCGCCTGCTCCCGCTCGTCCTCCGTGAGCCCCGACAGGTCGGTGAGCGGCAGCGGGGTGTCCTCGGCCGGTGCGATCACCTGGTGCGGGACACCGTCCACGGCGTGCAGGGTCACCCGCAGCTGGTCGTGGCGGGCCACCAGGAGGTTGAGCGCTCCCTCCAGCGCGGGCAGGTCCAGCGGGCCGCGCAGCCGGTAGGCGGTGGGGACGTTGTAGGTGGTCTCCCCGGGGTTCATCTGGTCCAGGAACCACAACTGCTCCTGCCCGAAGGACAGATGCATTCGGGACTCGTCAGCGTCCGACGCGCTCATGGTCACAGGACTCCGTTCGGCAGATTGCTGTTCTGTCCGCTGAGTGGTGCAGCGGACGGGGGAACTTGGGGGGAGGGGCGGAGCAGCGGCTCGATCCGTCTCAGCCCCTCGGTCACGGCCTCGGGATCGCGGGCGAAACAGATCCGGAAACCGTCCGAGGCCCCGAGGGTCTCGCCGGGCATCAGCAGCACCCCGGCGTCCAGCACCCGGCGGCACAGCGCGAGCGGCTGCTCCCCGGTGGTCAGCCGGAGCCAGGCGAAGGGGGTGTTCTCGGGCTCCACGAGCTGCACCGCGTCGGCGTTGCGCTCCGCGAACTCCCTTACCAGCTTCAGCCCTTGGCCGGTCAGCTCCGCGTAGTGGCGCAGATAGCGGTCCCGGTGGTCCAGGACATCGCAGGCCAGCGTCTCGCAGAGCACCGAATTGGCGATGGTGGAGAGGAACTTGCGCCGCGCGCACCCCTCGACGACCTCCGGCGGCCCGTACAGCCAGCCGACCCGCAGACCGGGGAAGCCGTACACCTTGGAGAGGCTGGAGACCGAGATCACCCGGTCACTGGAGCGTGCGGGGGAGTCCCTCAGGTCGAGCGCGTACTCCTCGTCCAGCAGCAGATAGGCGTCCCGCCGCTCCGCCAGCTCCAGCAGCCCCTTCAGGTCCGCGTCCGCGATCCGCCGGCCGGTCGGGTTGCAGGGGGAGTTGGCGACGATCAGCCGCAGACCGGGGCCGGCCAGCGCGGCGGCGGCCTCGACGTCGAAGGTCAGATCCTCGCGGTAGGGGGCGCAGTCGACCTGGCAGCCCAGATCGGCGGTGATGTCCCAGGACTGCTGCCACCCCGGACGGAAGACGATCACCTGCGCACCGGGGGCGAGCAGGGTGGCGTAGACGAGGTAGAGGGCCTGCTGCGCCCCCTGGGTGATGAGTACGGAGGCGGGATCGCCGTCGTAGAGGCCCGCGACCCGGTCGCGCAGCGCGCCGATGCCCCGGTCGTGTCCGTAGTCCAGCTCCAGACCGGGGTCGACGGTGAGGTCGTCGAGCCGTCCGGGGAGCATGTTGCTGTCCCCGAGGTCGATGTCGAAGCGTCCGGCGGCGTCCTCGAAGACCCACCGCTGCATCGGGTACTCGCCGGCCGTTCCGGCGGCGGCGGTCATCGGCCGGCCTCCGGGGTGCGGTCCAGCCGGGCGCGCAGCGGCGGGGCGAACACACCCGTCGCCACCTGCTGGGATTCCCCGGTCAGGGTCACCGACCCGTCCGGGGCGAGGGCCACGCCCACACTGCCGCCGGGCATCCTGACCTCCACCCGGTCCGCGCAGAGCCCCAGTTCGCGGGCGGCGGAGGCGGCGGCGCAGGCGCTGCTGCCCGAGGCCAGCGCGTAACCGGCGCCACGCTCGTACACCTCGATCTCCAGCAGCTCGCGGCTCACCACCCGCAGGAACGTCACATTGGTGCGGCCCGGGAAGCGGGCGTGTCCGGCGATCAGCGGGCCCAGGCTCCGGGCCAGTTCGGGGGTGGGCTCGGCCACGGGCACCACCGTGTGCGGGTTGCCGTTGTGGAGTGCGGTCACCGTGAGCTTGTGCTCCCCGACCGTCAGCGGCACGGAGAGCGTCGGCCCCTCGGCGGGGGTGCCGTCCTCGTCCAGCAGTGGCAGGGCGGCGGCGTCGAACGTGGGTCGTCCCAGGCCTACTTGTACGATCCCGGCGGCCGCGTCGAGGATCTGTACGGGGCTGTCGCCGGCGGTCGTGCGGAGCGTGAACGGCTCACCGCCCGCCCAGGCCTGCGGCTCGAGCTCGGCCAGGTGCAGGGCGAACATCCGCAGCCCGTTGCCGCTGCGCTCGCAGACGCTGCCGTCCGAGTTGAAGAGGGCCAGCGGGACCGGGACCCCGGGGCGGGGCTCCTCCAACGGGCCGTGCAGCACCCCGTCCGCGCCGATGCCGAAGTGCCGGTCGCAGACGAGCCGTACGGACTCCGGCGTGACGGGGAGGTCGGTGTAGCGGGGGTCGATCACCACGTAGTCGTTGCCCAGTGCCTGATACTTGAAGAAGTCGGTCATGACTCGTCTCAGGTAGGTGGCGGGGGACGGGGCCGTTCCCGGTGAGGTCCGGACGGGAACGGCCCCGTACATCAGGCGTCCTGCGCTTCGAGGGCCGCCGCGTCGTGCTCCTCGCCGTACCACTTCTCCGCCCAGCGGGAGAAGGCGATGATCACGATGTCGCGGTGGCCCGGTCCGCCGTCGGCGGAGAGGACGTCGGTCACGTCATGGGCGAGCCCCCGGTCGTCCAGCAGGACCGCCTGGCCGGCGTCGAGCGTGCCCGACCAGAAGGGCGCCTCCGCCCCCGGCTTCCACAGCCGGGTGGTGCCGCCCGCCACGTTCACCTTGTTCAGGATGGCGATCATGACGAACTCGTGCCCGTCGTGGTGCACCCCTTCCGGGGTGAGCGGGCCGGGCCTGCCGCCCTCGGCACGGGTCCGGTTCTGGTGCACGTTGATCTGCCACGGCTCGGACCGGTCCAGGCCGAGTTCGCGGATGCCCTCGGAGATCAGCGGGGTGAAGTCCACCTCGATCGGCTCGTAGACGCGGCGGATGCCGCCGCCGACCGAGTTGAACTTCTTGTACGTGGTGTAGTCGCGGTGCGGAAGCCGCTTGAACGACCAGTTCTCGTCCTCGGCGGGCGTGAGCTTGTACTGCGAGAACCGCTTGAAACGGGTCCCGTTGCCCATGTAGTCGTCGACCGGGCAGTTGTCGTAGCTGGGCAGGATGTCGGGTGCGACCTCGGGCAGGTCGATGACGGTGAATCCTTCGGCGCCGAGCGGCATGTGCTCTCCCCTCCTGGTGGGTGGTGGTGGAATCAGGCGGTGATCGACGGCATGCGCTCGTCCAGGTACGTCGCCGAGGAGTTGAGCCGCCACAGGATGCCGCGGGCAATGGCCCGGCGCATCCTGGGGGACTCGGCGGCGGGCAGCACCACGTTGTGGAACCAGCCCTGGGCGTGCTGGGAGTCGATGGTGATGTGCAGGCGGTGGTAGACGATGCCGACGTCCGGCAGGCCGAGCCGCTCCCAGGCGTGCACGACCTGGACGAACCGGTCCGGCGCCATCCACTCGGTCATGCCGAGGTAGCCGACGGCCTCGGGGTACAGGGCGCGGTAACGGCACAGCAGCACCGCGAGGTTGCCGTTGAGGAGGGAGTTGGCGGTGAGCGAGCGCTCCAGCTCCTCGTCCGGGATCTCGAAGACCTCGAAGATCTTGTTGAAGAGGGTGGTGTGGACCTGGGCGTGGTCGCCGTTGCCCATCTCGTCCCAGAAGTTGGAGGCGATCTCCATCTTCGCCGCACCCGCCGTACCGACCTGCATCATCGCCAGCAGATCGTCGAAGCGGCCGTCGACCACGGACTCCTGCATCACGTAGTTGCGCAGGTCGGACTCGTCGGCCTGGTTGCGGATGAACTCGTGGTAGTAGGGGTGCTTGTACACCCGGTGCTCACGCGCGGTCTTCTTCAGCCAGGAGAGGTAGGCCCGCGGTTCGGTGGGGGCCTCCTCCAGCAGCCCCGGCTCGATCAGCCGGTCCTGCGCCTCGGCGGTCGCGGCCTCCAGCTGCCGGCCGAGCTCGTGCACGACGACCGAGCCCTCGGCCGTCTCCTGATCCGTGAGCTTGGTGTGCAGCCGGTAGACCCGGTCGAGCAGGAACTGCTGCGCGTACAGGGCCTGCTGGTCATTGGCGGCGGCGGCCTTGTTGATCTCGGCCACCCGGCCGAGCAGGGCGGTGCGCGCTTCGCCCGCGAACTGCGAGTCGACCTTGTCGGCTGCTGTGGCGAGTAATGCGGTGACCTCGTCGACGGTGGTCAGAAAACGGGTGGCGGGCTCGGCCTCGACCCGGGAAGTACCAACTTCGAGCATCTGCTTCCCCTTGTATTTCACCTGGTGACTGTGACGTGCCGTATGTGTCGTGCGGATAGCCGTCTGTCGTGCTGAGGAGAGAGAGGAGGAAGGGGGATCGCACCGCACACGGCCCACAGGTGCGGGGCAGGGTGTGTGCCAGAACGGCAGAGGCGGTCAATGCGCGCCCATACTGCACGCAGGGCTCTGGGCAGACTCTGTACGCGGTCTATATGGATTCCAGCCACCGGGCGGGGTGCCGGTCGAGGCGGCCGGCACCCTGGTCAAGGCATGGCAAAGAGGGCGCGCAGTACGGGACCGTATCCGTACTGCGCGCCCTCGATCAGGGATGACGCACAGGTGGTGCGCCGGGGTGTCGCTCGGGTGACAGGGACCGCGGCGGCGGCGATCGGCACCGGGGGAGAGCGTCTCCTTCAGGTCAGAAGACGGTCCCCGGGACCTTCACCACCGCACTGGCATCGCACAGCCGCCGCGGCCTCGTCGTCCTGCCCGCGCCGCGCGGCACCCCTCATCCGGGTGCGCGGCACAGGCAGGGGCTTGGTGGACCTAGTCCTCGCGCAGGGCGCGGACGGCCTCCTCGACGCGCTTGCCGTAGTCGGCGTCGGCGGCGTGGAAGTGGGCGAGGTTCTTCTCGATCACATCGTCGCGGGTGACCTGCGAGAGGCCTCCGGCGATGGTGGCGACCAGACGGCCCTTCTCGTCCTCCGACATCAGCCGGAAGAGCTCGCCCGCCTGGAAGAAGTCGTCGTCCTTGGTGTGGGCGGGCGTCTCGTATGTGCCCGTCCAGCCGTGGATCGCGAGCGGGGCGGCGAGCGCCGCGTCGGTCTGCGCCGGGCCGGCGTACGAGTTGGGCTCGTAGTTCTTGTCGTGGCGCGAGCCGTAGCGGGTGGCGTGCACCCCGTCGCGGCCGTAGTTGTCGACCTCGGCCGCCTTGGGGGCGTTCACCGGCAGCTGGGTGTGGTTGACGCCCAGCCGGTAGCGGTGCGCGTCGGCGTAGGCGAACAGCCGGCCCTGGAGCATCTTGTCCGGGGACGGACCGATGCCGGGCACGAAGTTGTTCGGCGAGAACGCGGCCTGCTCCACCTCGGCGAAGACGTTGTCCGGGTTCCGGTCCAGCACCAGCCGGCCGACCCGCTGGAGCGGGTAGTCGCTGTGCGGCCACACCTTGGTGAGGTCGAACGGGTTGAACCGGTACTCCGCGGCCTCGGCGGCCGGCATCACCTGGACGTGCAGCGTCCAGGACGGGTTGACGCCCCGCTCGATGGCCTGGAGCAGGTCCGTCTGGTGCGAGTTGGCGTCCTTGCCGACGAGCTCGGCGGCCTGCTCGCCGGAGAGGGAGCGCACACCCTGGTTGGTCTTGAAGTGGTACTTGACGAAGAAGGCCTCGCCCTCGGCGTTCGTCCACTGGTAGGTGTGCGAGCCGTAGCCGTTCATGTGGCGGTACGAGGCGGGGATGCCGCGGTCGCCCATCAGCCAGGTGACCTGGTGCGTCGCCTCGGGGGAGTGCGCCCAGAAGTCCCAGACGTTGTCCGGCTCCTGCTTGCCCGTGAAGGGGTCGCGCTTCTGCGAGTGGATGAAGTCGGGGAACTTGATCGGGTCCTTGATGAAGAACACCGGGGTGTTGTTGCCGACCAGGTCGTAATTGCCCTCGTTCGTATAGAACTTGAGGGCGAAGCCGCGCGGGTCACGGACCGCGTCCGCGCCACCGAGGGAGTCGGCGACGGTGGAGAAGCGGATGAACGTCTCGGTCCGTTTGCCCACCTCGGAGAGGAAGTCGGCCCGGGTGAAGCCGGTGACGTCGTCGGTCACCTCGAAGTAGCCGTACGCGCCGGAGCCGCGGGCGTGGACCACGCGCTCCGGGATGCGCTCACGGTTGAAGCGGGCGAGCTTCTCCAGGAGGTGCTGGTCCTGCAGGAGGATCGGTCCACCCGCACCGGCGGTGGCGGAGTTCTGGTTGTCGGCGACCGGGGCGCCTGACTCGGTCGTGAGCACACGCTTAGCCATGTGGCGGGATGACCTTTCGTACGAGCTGCTGACGGCTTGAGGAGCGTAGATTCGCCGCGAGGCAACGTCAACAGTTTGTTGAAAACGAAGTGTGTGGTTCCGGGCCGCGGCAGCGCCTGGGCGCGACAGGACAGGTGTCAGCGCCACCGCGGCCCGGAGATCAGGGGGCCCGTCATCCGGGCCGTGGCCCCTTGCGGGGCCGGGGGAAGGGTCAGACCTGGGAGCCGGAGAGCCGCTCGACCGAGCGCAGCAGCGCCGAGTGGTCCAGGCCGCCGTCGCCCTGGGCGCGCAGCGAGGCGACCAGCTGGGCGACCACACCGCCGACGGGCAGGGCCGCGCCGACGTTGCGGGCGGCGTCGGTCACGATGCCCATGTCCTTGTGGTGCAGGTCGATCCGGAAGCCGGGGGCGAAGTCCCGCTTCAGGAAGTTGTCCTTCTTGCGGGTCAGCACGGTCGAGCCGGCCAGACCGCCGTTGAGGACGTCCAGCGCGGCGGCGAGGTCGACCCCGGACTTCTCCAGGAAGACCACGGCCTCGGCGCAGGCCTGGATGTTGACCGCGACGATCAGCTGGTTGGCCGCCTTCACCGTCTGGCCGGAGCCGTGCGGGCCGCAGAGCACGATGGTCTTGCCGAGCGTCTCCAGGAGCGGCTTCGCGGCGTCGAAGTCCGCCTGCTCACCGCCGACCATGATGGAGAGCACCGCCTCGATGGCACCGGCCTCGCCGCCGGAGACCGGCGCGTCCAGGACCCGGATGCCCTTCTCGGCCGCGTTCTTGGCGAGGTCCACGGAGGTCTGCGGGGTGATGGAGGACATGTCCACCAGCAGCGCGCCGCGCTTCGCGTTCTCCAGGATGCCCTCGGGGCCGTAGGCGATGGCCTCGACCTGCGGGGAGGCGGGCACCATCGTGATGACGACATCCGCGTCCCTGACCGCGTCGGCGATCGAGGAGGCGCCGGTGCCGCCGGCGGCGACCAGCCGGTCGACCTTGTCCTGCTCCAGGGTGTATCCGGTGACGTCGTAACCGGCCTTGATCAGGTTCTCCGACATGGGGGATCCCATGATGCCGAGACCGATCCAGGCGACCTTGGGGAGGTTGTTGCTCATGAGGGTGCCTTCCTGAAAAACGTGTGTACGTAAGGGGGTTGGGCTCACCCCGTGGTGGGCTCCGCCGGTCAGCCGGCCGCTCGGGCCGATGCCGGGAGCCAGTCGAAGGACTCGGCGCTCGGCCGGTCGCCCGGCTTGTACTCCAGGCCGACCCAGCCCGTGTAACCGGCGTCCTTCAGCTCGTCCAGGAGCCGCTCCAGCGGGAGCGAGCCGGTGCCCGGCGCGCCGCGGCCCGGGTTGTCGGCGATCTGGACGTGGCCGGTCTTCGCGGCGTACGCCTTGATGACCTGGCTCAGGTCCTCGCCGTTCATCGACAGGTGGTACAGGTCCAGCAGGAACTTGGCGTTCCCGAGGCCCGTCGCCGCGTTGACCTTGTCGACGACCTCGATCGCGGCCGGTGCGCTCACCAGCGGATAGAGCGGCGACTCCGGCTTGTTGAGGGTCTCGACCAGCAGGATCGCCCCGACGCGGTCCGCCGCGCGGGCGGCCAGCACCAGGTTCTCCAGGGCGAGCGAGTCCTGGACCTGTGGGTCCACGCCCTCGACGCGGTTGCCGTACAGCGCGTTGAGCGCCGTGCAGCCGACCGAGGCGGCGAAGTCGGCCGCCACCTCGATGTTCTCCCGGAAGCGGTCCGACTCCGTGCCGGGCACGGAGAGCGCGCCGCGGTCCGGGCCGGGGAGCTGTCCGGCGTAGAAGTTCAGCCCCACCAACTGGGTGCCGGCGTCGTCGAGCGCCTTCTTGAGGGCGTCGAGCTCAGCCCGAATGGGGGTGGGGGTCTCGATCCAGGGCCACCACAGCTCGACCGCCGTGAAGCCCGCCGCGGCGGCTGCCGCGGGACGCTCCAGGAGCGGGAGTTCCGTGAAGAGGATCGAAAGGTTCACATCGAAGCGCTGGTCCGGGTATCCCATGAGGATGTCGGCGCTCCTTCCGTATTGCGGAAGTTAGTTTCTGCTTAACGGAAGATTGCCTGGGGGGTGGTGGGGCTGTCAAGGGGGTGCCGCAAAATTCGCCCCGGCCGGCGTCGTACGGGACCGGTGGCGGGGGCGCCTTCGAAGTCCTTCCGCCGGCCCCTCGGGGCATACGAAAGCGGGGCGGGGGCCGCCGTCGACCCCCGCCCCGCCCGGCTCTCACACCGTGTGCGGCCCCGCTACCCGGCCGGAACCGTGTCCTGGAACGTGGTCCCCGCACTGCGGTACGCCCCGACCATCGCGTTCACCTGCGACGGGGTGAGCACCTGGTCCTTCACATGCAGGACGTAGTCCACCTGCTGGTCGTAGGACCGGGGCGTGGTGCTCGGCTGCCCCTCCAGGTCGATCAGCCACTGGTTGAAGTTGATCGACATGGGCCGCTCGGGCAGATAGGCCGCCCCGTGCGTCCCGAAGTGCTGCCCGTCGACGTAGTAGGTGATCTGGTTGTTGTCGATGGTCACCACCAGGTCGTGCCAGCCCGCGTACGACGCCCGGACCTCGCTGTGAGCGTTGACCGCCTCCCACGGGTCGGGCCGGTAGGTCTCCCACGAGGTGGTGTAGAGGATGTTGGCCGGCTCGCCCCAGCCGCCGTTCGGCAGATACTCGAAGTCGTACTCCGCGTAGTCGTCCGCCATCGGCGCCTTGAGGTCGTTGATCGTGAAGAACGTCTGCACGATCCGGTCGCCGTCCGGGCCCGAGCGCGGCGCGTCGCTGAACTTCACCCGCGACGCGTACGTCCCGTTCTTGAACTTCATCGACTGCGTCAGGATCTCGGTGTGCTCGGTCGAGGCCCCCGTCCCGGCGGTGGAGGTCTCCAGGTTCATCACCGAGTTCCCGCTCTGCGCGGCGAAGGTGACGTTCTCGGCCGCCCAGGTCGCGCCCGGCACCCCCGGACCACCGGAGTTGGACCGTACGCTCCAGCCGTTCGCGTTGATCTTCGGGTCGGTGTGGGAGCTGTAGTTGAAGTCGTCGAACAGCCGGGGCCCGTCAGCCGGCGGGTCGGTGGGCGGGTCCGTGGGGTCCGGCGGGTCGGTCGGCCCGTTGCCCCCGGGCGCCTCGCCCCAGACGGTCGCGCCGTTCACCTGGGCCGTCACCTTGGACCAGTCGCCGTACGCGGTCCGTTCCGGGCCGAAGGAGTAGTCGTCGGACTGGACGAGCCGGGCCCAGGACGCCTGGTGGAACCGGAGCTGCATGTCACCGGTGTCCGCCCCCGGCGCCAGCGAACCCGCGCCCGGGGTGAAGCCGATCTCCAGATACCGGTCGGCGGTGGCCGTCGGGGAGGCGAGCGTCCCGAAGGTCCCGGTGATGTTCGCGCACCCCTTCACCGCCCAGGAACAGGCGAACCGGTAGGCGGCGGAGGGGGAGTCGGCCTTGAAGTAGTACCGCACCTTGACACTGCTCAGCGGTACGGAGGCGGAGCCGGCGTTGCGCACCTTCAGCCACGGCTCGCTCTGGTCGGCGCTCGCACCGGACGCGCTCGTCCGGTACTGGACGACGATCCCGTCCGCCGCGGCCGACGCCGAGGACGGCAGCGCGGCCAGACCGGTGGCGGCCAGAGCTACGGCCGCGGCGGAGGCGGCGGCGGTGCGCAGCCTGGACCTGCTTCCGCGCGGATTGCTGCGTGATGTGTTCACGGGTGTGTTCCTCTCCGGAACGGTGGTGGGGGAGTGGTTACGAAAGGGGTCGCGCTGTTCCTGAGGACGGGGACGCGTACGTGGTCGCCGCGAGCGACCGGGCGTCCAGGGGGCGGTAGGGGACGCCCAGGGCGTCCAGCCGGGCGGTGTGGTGGCGCAGCCGCTCGACGAACCCCGGCCAGTCGCCGCGCCCGCCGGACCAGGAACGGTCGGCCAGCGCGCAGAGCCGCGGGTAGCTGAGGTACTCGATCTCCTCGGGCGTGCGGACGTACTCGGTCCACAGCTGGGCCTGCGTCCCGAGCACCCGGGCCCGCTCGGCTTCCGCCCATGCGGCGGGGGCCGGCTCATGGCCGTGGACCGTGCGCAGGGTCACCGGGGCGCCGGGCTGGGCGACCGGTTCGGACGGGTCGCCGGTCTGGGCGTAGTCGAGATAGGTGGCCCGGTGGTGGGCGGCGATCACCTGATGGCCCCGGCGGGCGGCGGCCAGCGCGTGCGAGGGGTCGCGCCAGGTCATCACCGTGAAATCCAGCGGGAGTTCGGTACCGGTCTCGGCCCAGCCGAGCGGGATCCGCCCGCGCTCCACGAGGAACGCGCCGATCCGGCCCATGAACCAGCCGTGCAGCGCCGCCGGATCCGCGAGCCCCTCGGCCGCCGCGCGTTCCCGGGCGGCCGGGCTGTTCTCCCACTCGGTGGTCGGGCACTCCTCCCCGCCGATGTGGATGTACGGCGACGGGAAGACGTCCATGACCTCCTCCAGCACCGCCCGGCAGAAGTCGAAGACCCCCTCGTGCACCCCGAGGACCGTGTCGCAGACGCCCCAGCGGGTCCAGACGTCCAGCTTCCGCGCCGGATCGTTCCCCAGCTCCGGATAGGCGGCGAGCGCGGCCCGCACATGGCCGGGCATCTCGATCTCCGGCACGACGGTGACCCCGCGCTCCGCCGCGTACCGCACGAGCCCCCGCAACTCCGCCTTGGTGTACGCCCCTTCGTGCGGTACGGCGTCGAAGTGCGCCCCGTCCGGCCCGCTCGGCCCCTTCTGCGACCGGGACCGCCGGGAGCCGACCGAGGTCAGCCGGGGGTAGGCGTCGACCGGCATCCGCCAGCCCTGGTCGTCGGTGAGATGGAGGTGCAGGGTGTTCAGCTTGTGCAGCGCCAGCAGGTCCACGTACCGGCGCAGATAGCCGACCGGCTGGAAGTGCCGCGCCACGTCCAGCATCGCCCCGCGCCACGGCCGGTCCGGGACGTCGGTGATCTCGACGCACGGCAGCTCCCAGGAGCCGGAGCCCCGTGCCCCGCCCGACAGGGCCTCGGCGGGCAGGAGCTGGCGGACGGTCTGGATGCCCCGGAGCAGCCCGGTCGGGTGTGCGGCGCGGAGGAGGAGGGCCTGCGGGCCGACCGTGAGCCCGTACCCCTCCTCGCCGAGGCCGCCGAGCTGCTCGTCCAGCGCGAGGACGATCCGCCCCTCCGGCGACGGGGCGAGCGGCAGCCCGGTGGCCGGGCCGGCCAGGGAGCGCAGCAGGGCGGCCGCCGGTTCGGCGCCCGGGAGCGCCCGGACGGCGGTGTCACGGTCGAGGACCAGCCGGCCGCCCAGCGGGGAGACCTTGGTGGGCCGGGGAAGGAGGGCGAGGTCGGGGCGCGATGCGGGCACGGGGTCTCCGGATTCGGTTCGCGGGCGTACGGGGACGGGCGCGGGTGTTCCCGGGCCCTCAGCCCTTGACGGCACCGGCGGCGAAGCCGGAGGTGACATGGCGCTGGAGCAGCAGGAAGATCACCAGGGCGGGCAGCGCGAAGAGCGTGGAGGCGGCCATCGTGGCGCCCCAGTCGGTGCCGAAGGTGTTCTGGAAGGACGACAGCCAGACCGGCAGGGTCCGGTTGTCCTGCTGCTTGATGATCAGGAAGTTGGCGTAGGCGAACTCGTTCCACGCGGTGATGAAGCCGAACAGCGAGGTCGCCATGAGACCGGGCGCCAGCAGCGGCATCGCCACCCGCCAGAACGCCCCGGTCCGGGTGCAGCCGTCGACCTGGGCGGCCTCCTCCAGCTCCGGCGGGATCGTCCCGATGAAGCCGCGCAGCACCACGATGGTGAACGGGAGCGTGATCATGAAGTAGATCAGCGTCAGCGTCGGCAGCCGGTCCAGCATGTCGGTGTCCCGGGAGATGATGTAGACCGGGATGATCAGCGACTCCCAGGGCGCCATCTGCGCGATGAAGACCATCAGCATGAACTGCCGCCGGCCCTTCCACCGCATCCGCGCCACGGCGAACGCCGCTCCCAGCGCCACCAGCAGCGCGAGCAGGACGGCGCCCAGCGTGACGAGGATGCTGTTGCGCCAGAACAGCGCGAACCCGTCGGCTTCCACGGCCCGTCGGAAGTGGTCGAGGGTCCAGGTGTGCGGGAAGAGCTGGGGGTCGGCCGACTGGATGTCCTTCGACGGCTTGAAGGCCGTGGAGATCATCCAGTACACGGGGAAGAGACAGACCACGACGGTCACGGCGGCGGAGATGTTCAGGGGCAGGCGCCGCAGTCGGGGGCGTACGGTACGGGCGTTCATCGGGTCTCGTCCTCCTGGCGGTACATCTGGCGGAAGTAGAGGACGAGCACCCCGGACATCAGGACCACGGTGATCATCGAGGCGGCCGAGCCCAGGTCGTACCGCTGGCTGGACAGGGCCGTCTGCACCGCGTAGACCGGCAGGATCGTGGTGGCGTCACCCGGCCCGCCCCGGGTCATCACCCAGATCTGCACGAACGCCTTGAACGTCCAGATCACCTCCAGCGAGAAGACCAGCAGGAAGATCGGCCGGAGCATCGGGAAGGTCACCGAGCGGAAGATCCGCCCCGCGCCCGCCCCGTCCAGCCGCGCCGACTCGTACAGCTCCAGCGGCACGGTGGTCAGCGCGGAGTACAGGGTGATCGCGGCGAACGGCACGGACTGCCAGACGATCAGCGTCACCAGGATGGCGAACGCGGCCGTCCCGTTCGCGAACCACGGATAGCGCTCGAAGGAGTCGAGACCGATCGAGGTCAGCGCCCAGTTGACGATGCCGAACTCCGAGTGGAACAGCCACTGGAACACCGTGGTCGCCGCCACCACCGGCATCGCCCAGGCCAGCACCAGCGAGCAGAGCACCACCGTCCGGCCCACCCGCCGCAGCCGCTCCACCATCAGGGCGACCAGGGTGGCGATCACCATGATCAGGACGACGTTGATCGCCATGAAGAGGAAGGTGCGGCGGACCACCTCCCAGAACCGCGGGTCCGCCAGCAGTGTGCGGTAGTTGCGGAATCCGACGAACTCCGCGTGACCGGCGATCAGTTGGCGGAGCCGGAAGTCCTGGAACGAGATCAGGACGGCCCGCACCAGCGGATAGACCAGCAGATAGAGCATGCCGCCGATGGCGGGGGCGATCAGGGCGTACGGCCAGAGGCTGTGCGCCCGGCCCGCCGGGTCCTTGCGTGCGGCGGGGCGTGGGGCCGGTCGCTGCCGGGGTGTGCGGGGTGCTGGGGTCCGTTCGGCGACGACCGGCACGGCACGCCTCCTTCCTGTGGCTGGTGATCGGGTGGGGCCGGGTCAGGAACCGGCGTTCATGGCCCGGGTGATGTCCTGCGAGGCCTGCGCCGCCTCCTTCGCCGGATCGCCCCCGGTGAGCACCGCCGTCATGTAGTCCTTGATCGGGTTCTCCGCCTCGACCGCCGCCCACCCCGGGGTGTTGGGCGTGGCATGGCCGTTGGCCGCGCCGACCGCCATCGCCGCCGCACCCGGGTCACCGGCCACGGCGGAGGCGAGCGAGGTCCGGTTCGGTACGTAGCTCATGGCCACGGCGAGCTTCTTCTGCCACTCGTCCCCGGTCAGCTCCTTGATGAAGGTGACCGCCTCCTCGGGATGGGCCGCGGCGGCCGGTACGACGAGGTCGGAGCCGCCGGTGAAGACCGAGCCCGGGGTGCCGGCGGTCTTGCCCGGGATGGGGAAGAAGGCGAGCTTGCCCTTGAGTTCGGGGTTCTTCTCCACGATGACGTTGGCCCCGCCCGGGGTGGAGATGACCTGGGCCACCTGCCCCTGCGCCATCACCTCGGCCTGCGGCGGATCGTCCTCGTCGGAGTCCTTGGGCCCCTTGCCGAGCGCCTGGAGCTCCTCGTAGAACGCCATCCCGCGCAGCGCCTCGGGGGTGTCCAGCGCGCCCGACCACTTCCCGCCGGACTCGGTGGCGAGGTCGCCGCCCTCGTCCCAGATGAAGCCGGCCAGCGCGTACCAGAGCTGTCCGGGCAGGTAGATGCCCTGTGTACCGCCCTTGTTGAGCTTGGCGGTGGCGTCGATCCACTGCTCGCGGGTCTTGATCGCCTTCGCGTCGATGCCCGCCTTCTCGAAGAGGTCGGTGCGGTGGATGACCACGCGGTTCGCCGCGTAGTACGGGATGCCGTACTGCTTCCCCTCGTACGCCCCCGGCTCGGCAAGACCGCTCAGCCAGTCCTCGCCGTTCAGCTCGTCGGTCCGGTCGCTGAGGTCGAGCAGCCCGCCGCTCTCGGCGAACTGCGCCACCTGGGTGTTGCCCGCCTCGATGACGTCCGGGGCGTCGTTGCTGGCCAGGGCGGCGGTGATCTTCTGGCCGATCCCGTCCCACTCCTGGATCTGGATCTTCACATCGATCTTCGGGTGGCGCTTCTCGAAGTCCGCGGTGAACTCCTTCTGGAAGGTGTCCGAGACGCTGTCGCGCATCAGCCAGACATCCACCGTCGTCCGTCCGTCCCCGCCCGCGGAGTCGGACGGCGGACTACAGGCGCTGAGCGCGGCGGTCAGGACGAGCACGGACCCACCGGCAAGCAAGCGGTACTTCACGGTTCACCTCGGAAAGCAGAACTGAGTCCGACCTGAGTCCGGCCCGACCACCTGACCACCTGACCAGTGAAGTCCACTGGACAGCTCACCTCTCGATGGGGGTTGAAGGTGGCATAGACCAATGAGGCCGTCAACCCCCTGCGTACGAAGGTGATTTGGTGATGTGCCCGTAACACGGCCGCCCTGGCCGCCGACGGAAAGCGCTACACTTCGCCTGACCAGCAGGCCAGTTGGCTCGAAAGCTCGGTCAACTGGTAAGAAAAATGGACCCGTCGGGAGGGGAGCGCGTGGAAGCGGATGTGCCGGGGACGGTGCTCAAACGGGAGCGGACCCGCGATGCCGTGCTGGAGCTGATCGAGTCGCGCAGCCCCGGCGACGCGATCCCCTCGGAGCGGGCCCTGTGCTCCCTGCTCGGTGTGTCGCGGCCGACCGTGCGCGCGGCGGTCGACGAGCTGGTCGCCGCCGGGCTCCTGGTGCGCGAACACGGGCGGGGCATGTTCGTCGCGCCCGCCAAGATCACCCAGGAGCTGGTGGCGGGGGACCGGGCGCTGACCGTGCCGCAGGCGGCGGGCGCCTGGTCGAGCCGGCTGCTGGAGTTCACCACCCTCCAGGCGGGGGCCCGGGTCGGCCGCAAGCTGCGGATGTCACCCGCCGCCGAGATCGTCTACGTGGCGCGGCTGCGGCTGGTCGACGGGGCGCCGATGGCCATCGAGCACCTGCACATCCGGGCCGAGCTGGTGCCGGGCCTCAGCGCCCAGGAGCTGGAGAGCGGCGACCTGTACGAGCACCTGCGCACCACCCACGGCGTGCATGTCCACGAGGCGGTCCAGGCGATCGAGCCCACCGTCGTCACCCGCGCCGAGGCGAAGCTGCTCGACGTCCCCGAGCTCTCCCCGGCACTGCTCTTCGAGCGGCTGACCTCGGACACGGCCGGCCGGCCGGTGGAGTACGTCCACTCGCTCTACCGGGGCGACCGCTACCGGATCGTCTCCCGCCTCGCGCTGGGCCCGGCCGCCGAGGTGGCCCCGGACCGGGAGGGCCACCACCCGGGCATCCCGCCGGGCGACTTCGCGCACGGCGACGCGATCACCTCCTCCACCAGGGGGGACATCCAGGCGGGCGCGTGAGCCCGGGCCCGAACGGCGTTGCGCTGGGTGCAACTCCGGTTGCGCCTCTTGTCGTTCGGGCGTCGGCGCGCCAGGGTGGCGGACGCATCCGAAGCAGCCGAACCCCCACACGAGGTGCCTCGCATGAACGCAGCCCCCCACCCGCGCCCCGCCCTGCCCAGCCGCCGGAGCCTCCTCGGCGGCCTGCTGGCAGGAGCCGCCCTGGCCGCCGCTCCCGCCCTGGCCACCCCCGCCCACGCCACCGCCCGACCGGCCGCCACCCCGGCCCCGCCCGGCAGCCCCACCGCCACCCGCCCCCTCCTGATCGGCACCTACACCTCAGCCGAGGGCGGCGGCACCGGCATCGGCACCGCCACGTACGACACCGCCACCGGAGCGATCACCCCAGGACCCGTGATCACCGGCGTCGAGAACCCCTCCTACCTGGCCCTCCACCCCTCCGGCGCCACGGTCTACGCGGTCGCCGAGCAGGATGCGGGCGCCGTCACCGCCGTGGCGCTCGCGCCGGACGGGACGTACGAGGTGCTCGGCACCCACCCCACCGGCGGCTCCGGCCCCACCCACCTCTCCGTCCACCCGTCCGGGCACTGGCTGCTCAGCGCGAACTACAGCTCCGGCAGCGTCGCCGTGCACCCCATCGCGGCGGACGGCTCGCTCGGCGAACGCACCGACCTGGTCACCCACAGCTCCCCGCCGCCCGGCCCCGGCCAGAACGGCCCGCACGCACACCAGATCGTCACCGCCCCCAACGGGGGCCACGTCCTCGCCGTCGACCTCGGCACCGACACGGTCTACACATACCGCCTCGACGAGTCCGCCGGAACGCTCACCGAAGTCTCCCGCGCCGCCCTGGCACCCGGCTCGGGCCCGCGCCACCTCACCTTCCACCCCGGCGGGCGCTTCGCCTACCTGGCCTGCGAGCTGGACAACACCACGGTCGTCTGCGCGTACGACCCCGACTCCGGCACCCTCACCCCGGGCTTGGGGCAGTCCACCGGGTCGGGCACCGGCTACCCGGCCCAGCTGGTCGTCACCGGCGACGGCTCGTACGCGTACCTCGCCAACCGGGGCCCCAACAGCCTCACCCGTTACGCGGTGGAGGACGACGGGGCGGCCCTGCGCCTCCTGGACACCGCGCCCGTCGGCGGTGACTGGCCGCGCCAGCTCGCCCTCTCCCCGGACAGCTCCCTGCTCTTCGCCGCCAACCAGCGCTCCTCCACCGTCACCGCCTTCCGGGTCGGCTCCGACGGCTCCCTGACCCCGGCGGGCGATCCGCTCCCGGCACCGGTCGCCGTCTGCGTTCTGCCGCTGACGTAGGGCGTGGTCCGCGCCCGGGCGCGGTTACAGTCGTGGCCGAGCCGCGCGCCCGCACCCGCGGCGAGGACATCAGGGAGGCACAGTGCGCTTGAGGGTGGAATTCACCACCGAGCCCTTCGATCTCGACGAGGCGCCCGCCCACGCGGTGGTGGCCCGCGAGGTCATCCAGAGCGCCGGGCTCGACGCCGTCGACGTCGGCCCGTTCGGCAACACGGCGGAAGGAGGCGCGGACGAGGTGCTCACCGCCGTGGACTCCCTGCTGCGCCGGGCCCTGGCCTCGGGCGCCACCCGGGTCTCGCTCCAGGTCAATGTGATCGGGGAGGAGGGCCGGTGACCGAATCCGCCGATCACTCTCCGGTCACCGTCGACCACCCCTTCGTATCGGCGGTCAAGCCGCTCGTCGACGCGATGGGCGCCGAGCTGCTCGGCCCCGAGCAGGCCCAGCCGGACGATGTGGTGCTCGCGTGGGAGGGCCAGGACGTCATAGCCGTACGGCTGCCCCAGCTCTCCGACTCGCTCGACCACATCCTCGCCGCGCTGGAGAGACGGCACGGGATGCCGCTCGCCGACCTGGACCGGAAGGCCAAGCAGTCCGTCGTCCGGACCCTGGAGGCACGCGGTGCCTTCTCCGTACGACACGGGGTGGAGACCGTGGCCGGCGCCCTGGGCGTCTCCCGGTTCACCGTGTACAACTATCTCAACAGGGAACATTCGGCCAAGGGTGAGTAGTTGGCCGAACGCGCCGAACCCGCAGGAAAGCCGCTGTCCGCATACCGGGACGGCGGCTTTCTCCGTTCGCGAGATTTCAACAAAGTGTTGACGTCGTGTTGCGGAGGGCGTTAGCTATCCGCAGCCCGAACAACGCACAGCGAAAAACAGCCACGGAGGCTCCCGTGACTTCGAGCTCCACACCGGGCCTCACCCGGTTCAACACCCTGGCGGACGGCGAGGCCACCCCCGCACTGCACGAGGTCTGTGCCAGTGCGGCCTGGGGAGAGACCGTCCTCGCCGGCCGTCCGTACGCCACCGAGGAAGCCCTGCTCTCCGCGAGCGACGCCGCCATGGCCGAGCTCACCGCGGAGGACCTGGCCGAGGCGATGGCGGGCCACCCGCCGATCGGGCGTCCGATCCCCGGCGACCCGACCTCCTCCCGCGAGCAGCGGGGGATGGCCGGCGCCTCCGAGGAGCTCAAGACCGAGATGCTCGAACTGAACCTGGCCTACCAGGAGCGGTTCGGACATGTCTTCCTGATCTGTGCCACCGGCGCCACCGGTGAGCAGATGCGCGACGCGGTGAAGTCCCGGACCGGGAACTCGCCCGAGCAGGAGCAGGAGATCGTGCGCACCGAACTGGGCAAGATCAACCGCATCCGGCTGACCCGTCTCGTACGGGAGACCCTCGCAGAGGAAGCTCCCGTGCAGGACTCTTGAGATCTAGGAGAGTGACGGTCTTGAGTACCGACACGACCGCATCGGTGTCCACCCACATCCTGGACACCAGCATCGGCCGCCCCGCCGCGTCCGTCGCCGTCTCGCTCGCCGCCCGCAGCGGCAGCGGCTCGCCGTACGTGACGCTCGGAGCCTCCGCGACCGATGCGGACGGGCGCTGCAAGGACCTGCCGGCGCTGCCGGAGGGCACGACCCACGTGCGTCTCGAATTCGACACCGAGACGTACTTTTCCAAGAAGCAAGCCGAGGCGCAGCAGGACGCCCCCCGCGTAAGGGACAGCGGCGCGTTCTTCCCGGAGGTGACCATCGCGTTCGCGGTCGCCCCGGGCGAGCACTATCACGTACCGCTGCTGCTCAACCCGTTCGGCTACTCCGTTTACCGAGGGAGCTAGCACCGACATGCCCACGATTCTCGGCCAGAACCAGTACGGCAAAGCAGAGAACCGCGTCGTAAAGATCACGCGGGACGGCGACACCCACCACATCAAGGACCTCAACGTCTCGGTCGCCCTCTCCGGCGACATGGACGATGTGCACTACTCCGGCTCCAACGCCAACGTCCTGCCGACCGACACCACCAAGAACACGGTGTACGCGTTCGCCAAGGAGCACGGGATCGAGTCCGCCGAGCAGTTCGGCATCCACCTCGCCCGGCACTTCGTCTCCTCGCAGGAGCCGATCCACCGCGCCCGGATCCGGATCGAGGAGTACAGCTGGGAGCGCATCGCGACCTCCGACGGCAACTCCAGGTTCATCGGCGCCGACGAGGTCAAGCACTCCTTCGTCCGCAAGGGCCAGGAGACCCGCGTCTCCCAGATCACCTACGACGGGGAGAATTGGGAGGTCATCTCGGGCCTCAAGGACCTCACCGTGATGAACTCGACCAACTCCGAGTTCTGGGGCTACGTCAAGGACAAGTACACGACGCTGAAGGAGGCGTACGACCGCATCCTGGCGACCGACGTCTCCGCGCGCTGGCGGTACAACTGGACCAGCGACGAGCAGCGCATGCCGAACTGGGAGAAGTCCTACGAGCAGGCGCGCAAGCACATGCTCCAGGCCTTCGCCGAGACGTACTCCCTCTCGCTCCAGCAGACCCTGTACCAAATGGGTTCGCGGATCATCAACAGCCGCAGCGAGATCGACGAGATCCGCTTCTCGCTGCCGAACAACCACCACTTCCTGGTGGACCTCGAACCGTTCGGCCTCAAGAACGACAATGAGGTCTACTTCGCGGCGGACCGCCCCTACGGTCTGATCGAGGCCACCGTGCTCCGGGACGGCGTCGAGCCGCAGATCCCGGTCGACATGACCAACCTCTGACGCGGCACTGAACCCGCCCCCGCCCGCCCGAAGTCGGGCGGGGGCCGGTCATCCCGGAGGAAACACCCATGGCACAGCCTGCAACGGGGACGGCCGAAGGCCCGAAACCCCTTATCGGCACGGCAGTTCACCCGTGCGACGAGAAGCTCCCTCCCTCCCGGCTCGTTCCGGCCGCGCTCCAGCACATCGCCGCCATGTACGCGGGCGTCGTCACCCCTCCGCTGATCATCGGCCAGGCCGTCGGCCTGGACACCGCCGGCATGACCCGGCTCATCGCCGCGAGCCTCCTGATCGCCGGACTCGCCACCATCGTGCAGACGATCGGCCTCGGCGCGTTCGCCGGGAACCGGCTGCCGTTCGTCAACGCGGCCTCCTCCGCCGGTATCGCGCCGATGCTCGCCATCGCCGAGACCAGTGCGCCCGGACACCAACTCCCGGCGATCTACGGGGCGGTGCTCGTTGCCGGAGCCTTCTGCCTGACGGTCGGACCGTTCTTCGGCAGGCTGCTGCGCTTCTTCCCGCCCCTCGTCACCGGGGTGGTCATCACCCTCATCGGCGTCACCCTCATGCCCGTGCCGGTCGCCTGGGCACAGGGCGGCGACGCCACCGCCGCCGACTTCGGCGCCATGAAGTACCTGGCGCTGGCCGCCTTCACCCTTGTCGTCATCCTGCTCATCCAGCGCTTCGGCCGCGGCTTCCTCAAGCAAGTCGCCCTGCTGGTAGGCATGTTCGTCGGCACACTGGCCGCGATCCCGTTCGGGCTCGCCGACTTCTCCGCGCTGAAGTCCGCACCGCTCGCCGCCCTGCCGACGCCCTTCGCCTTCGGCGCACCGGAGTTCCGCCCCGCCGCGATCCTCTCCCTCTGCATCGTCATGCTGGTCCTGATGACGGAGTCCTCGGCCGGCATGCTGGCCCTCGGCGAGATCTGCGACCGCCGCACCGACGGCCGTACGATCACCCGGGGCCTGCGCACGGACGGCATCGCCACCCTCCTCGGCCCCGTCTTCGGCGGTTTCCCCACCAGCGCCTTCGCCCAGAACGTCGGCGTCGTCTCCCTCACCCGGGTGCGCAGCCGGTACGTCGTCGCGGCGGCGGGCGGCGCCCTGCTGATCCTGGGTGCCTTCCCGGTGCTCGGCGCGGTCGTCTCGCTCGTCCCGATGCCCGTCCTCGGCGGCGCCGGCATCGTCCTCTTCGGCTCCATCGCGGTCAGCGGCATCCGTACGCTCTCCGAGGCCGGGCTCGACGACAGCTCCAACATCATCCTGGTCGCGGTGGCGCTCGGCGCGGGCATCATCCCGCTCGCCGCGCCCACCTTCTACGCCGGATTCCCGGCCTGGGCCCAGACCGTCCTCGGCTCCGGGATCAGTGCGGGAGCACTGGTCGCGGTCGTACTCAACCTGTTCTTCCACCATCTCGGCACCCACAGCCGCACCGCTGTGGCACTCAAATCCTCCTAGGGTCCTGCCGTGCCCACATCGCCACAGAGAGAAGAAGGAAGCACCATGGCAGCTTCGGCAGACCCTCAGCGCATCATCATCGAGAACTGTTCGATCGCCACCGTCGACGCCCACGACACGGAGTACGCCTCCGGGTACATCGTCGTGGCGGACAACCGCATCGAGTCCGTCGGCGCCGGCAAGGCACCGGAGGGCCTCACCGGGGTCGTCCGGCGGATCGACGCCACCGGGCACCTGGCGACGCCCGGCCTGGTCAACACCCATCACCACTTCTACCAGTGGATCACCCGGGGCCTGGCCACCGACCACAACCTCTTCAACTGGCTGGTCGCCCTCTACCCGACCTGGGCGCGCATCGACGAGCCGATGGCCCGCGCCGCCGCGCAGGGGTCGCTCGCCATGATGGTCCGCGGCGGCGTCACCACCGCCATGGACCACCACTACGTCTTCCCGAAGGGCTCCGGCGACCTGTCCGGCGCCATCATCGGTGCCGCCCGCGAGATGGGCGTACGGTTCACCCTCGCCCGGGGCTCCATGGACCGCAGCGAGAAGGACGGCGGCCTGCCCCCGGACTTCGCCGTCGAGACCCTCGAAGGCGCGCTCGCCGCCACCGAGGCCACGATCGACGCCCACCACGACGCCTCCTTCGACTCCATGACCCAGGTCGCCGTCGCCCCCTGCTCGCCGTTCTCGGTCTCCACCGAACTGATGCGCCAGGGCGCCGAGTTGGCCCGCCGCCGAGGCGTGCGGCTGCACACCCACGGCTCGGAGACCGTCGAGGAGGAGCAGTTCTGCAAGGAACTGTTCGGGATGGGCCCCACCGACTACTTCGAGTCGACCGGCTGGCTCGGCAGCGATGTGTGGATGGCGCACTGCGTCCACATGAACGACTCCGACATCGCCGCCTTCGCCCGTACGGGAACGGGCGTCGCCCACTGCCCCTCCTCCAACGCCCGCCTCGCCGCAGGGATCGCCCGGGTCCCCGACATGCTCGCCGCCGGTGTCCCGGTCGGCCTCGGCGTGGACGGCACCGCCTCCAACGAGTCCGGCGAGCTCCACACCGAGCTGCGCAACGCCCTCCTCATCAACCGCCTCGGCGCCCACCGCGAGGCCGCCCTCAACGCCCGTCAGGCCCTGCGCCTCGGGACCTTCGGCGGAGCCCAGGTACTGGGCCGCGCCGACCAGATCGGCTCCCTGGAGGCCGGCAAGCTCGCCGACCTCGTCCTGTGGAAGCTGGACACCCTGGCCCACTCCTCGATCGCCGACCCGGTGACCGCGCTCATCTTCGGCGCGGCCGCCCCGGTGACCCTCTCCCTCGTCGACGGCAAGCCGGTCGTCGAGGGCAACCACCTCACCACGGTGGACGAGGACGCCATCGCCCGTGTCACCCGCGACGAGGCCCGCCGCCTCGCGCAGATCGCCGCCGGAGCCTGACTCCGGAGGTATCCCCCGACCGCCGGGCTGTCGACGACGCCCGGAGGTATCCCCGACCGGCCGGTCGAGGGGGACGGCCCGAGACCGGCCGCCGTGGACCCGAGCGGGGTCCGCGGCAGCCGGTCCGGCGGGGCGCACCCGATGGTGCGCCCCGCCGGACCGGTGATGAACGCTGCCCGCACGCCCCCACCGTGCGCGCGCCCCTCCGCACCCCCCTCTGCACGACCTGCACCACCTGAGAGAGCCGCAAGCACCACCGCACCACATACGCAGCACCTCCCTGACACCCGCGTCGCCGACGACGCGTAACCGACCGGAGGAACCGCCGTGGCCGCTGAGCCCAGGTTTCGCAAAGACGCAGATGCAGCCGCCCCCGACGTGACGGCCGACGCCGTCACACAAGTAGACGCAGAAGCAGCAGCAGACGGCCGGAAACATCCGGTCGACGAGACCCTCCCCCCACTGAAGATGTTCACCAGCGGCCTCCAGCACGTGGCCGCCATGTACGCCGGGGTGGTGGCACCACCCCTGATCGTGGGGCCGGCCGTCGGCCTCACCGCCAAGGAGACCGCCTTCCTGATGGGGGCGAGCCTCTTCACCGCGGGCATAGCCACCCTGCTCCAGACCATCGGCTTCTGGAAGGTCGGCGCCCGGCTGCCCTTCGTCAACGGCGTCTCGTTCGCCGGTGTGGCGCCGATGATCGCGATAGGCAAGGACCGGGGACACGACGGGATCGCCGTGATCTTCGGCGCCATCATCGTCGCGAGCGTGCTCGGTTTCCTCCTCGCCCCGTACTTCTGCAAACTGGTCCGCTTCTTCCCACCGGTCGTCACCGGCACCGTCATCACCCTGATAGGTGTCTCGCTCCTGCCGGTCGCCTTCAACTGGTCCCAGGGCGGCAACGCGACGGCGGACGACTACGGTTCGATGACCAACATCACCATGGCCGCCGTGACCCTGGTGATCGTGCTGGCCCTGCGCAAACTGCTGCGCGGCTTCCTCCAGCAGATCGCGATCCTGCTCGGCCTGGTCATCGGCACCCTGATCGCCGTCCCCGCCGGCATCACCGACTTCAGCGCCATCAAGAACGCCGACGTGGTCGGCTTCCCGACGCCGTTCGCCTTCGGCGGCCCGCAGTTCGAGATCGCCGCCATCATCTCCATGTGCATCGTGATGCTGGTCTGCATGACCGAGTCCACCGCGGACATGCTGGCCCTCGGCAAGATCGTCGGCCGCCCGGCCGACGAGAAGATCATCGAGGGCGGCCTGCGCGCCGACACCCTCGGCAGCGCCATCAGCCCGATCTTCAACGGGTTCATGTGCAGCGCCTTCGCCCAGAACGTCGGCCTCGTCGCCATGACGAAGATCCGCAGCCGCTTCGTCGTCGCGGCGGGCGGCGGCATCCTCATCGTGCTCGGCCTGGTCCCGGTCGCCGCCTCCGTCATCGCCCTCGTACCGCTGCCGGTGCTCGGCGGCGCGGGCATCGTCCTCTTCGGCACGGTCGCGGCCAGCGGCATCCAGACCCTGGCCACCGCCGCCATGGAGAAGGGCGAGAACGCGCTGATCGTGGCGGCGGCCCTCGGTATCGGCCTGATCCCGATCGCGGCGCCGCAGTTCTACCACGCCTTCCCGGAGAGCCTGCTGGTCGTCCTCGACTCGGGCATCTCCACCGGCTGCGTGGTGGCCATCGTGCTGAACCTCGCCTTCAACCACTTCGGCCGCAAGCCGGACGCGGAGGACGAGGAGCAGCACCACGGCGAGCACGTGGTGCCTGCGGCTGCGGGGGTGGGCGTCCACTGACGCATCCGCCGTACGCAGCCCGGTGAAGCCCCGCGTTCCGCGCGGGGCTTCGGCCGTGCCCCACCTCCGGCCGGTGCGGGGCTCCGTCCCGGCCGCGCCTCAGCTTCCGTCGATGCGGTAGCTGTCCCCGTACACCTTCCACCGCAGCGGTGTCTCCAGCCCCAGCTTCCCCTCCCGTACGAAGACTCGCTGGGCGCTCTCCACCCGGCTGGCGTCGGTGTGCGACGGCTCCCGGCCGATCGCGGCGACGCGGGCATCGAGGAACGCGTTCAGGTACGCCTTCTCGTCACCGCCCCGCGCGGGCGGCCGGGCCGCCGCCAGGGCCTCGCGGCGCATCGTCCGGAACCCGACCGAGCCCTCCGTGTCACCCGCGCCGTGCATCACGTACGCGTCGTAGTAGATGAACTGCCCCAGGGCCCCGAGCCCGTCCTTCTCCGCCTGCTCCACCGCCGGATCGAAATAGGCGGCGTCCCGCTCCGCGTCCTGAGCGGCGCGGAAGGCGGAGTCCTCGGCCGCCTCCGCCCACGCATGCGTGAACGGTTCGCCGAGCCCCGCGTGCGAGTCGCTGCCCTCCACCGCGCGCAGCGCGGGCAGGAACCGCTCCAGCGGACTGCCGGGGCGCGCCTTCGCGTACCGCTCGACGACCTTCCTCATGTCACCGGTGCCGGAGCAGAACCCGATGATGCCCGCCGTGTACCCCCGGCCGTCCCCGATGTCCTCGATGTACGGGTACTGCGCCTCCCAGTCCAGCGAGGAGTTCTCCGCGCTGGAGACCAGCTGCATGGCGATCCGCTTCTTCGCCGGGTCGGCCAGCCCCGCCTCCGGATCCTGGGACGCGGATCCGGAGCATCCGGTCAGGGCGGCGGCCGTGAGGAGAGCGGCGGCGAGGGGCAGGCGCAGGGCGCGGACGATGTGCTTCACCCGCCCAGCCTGCCAGGCCGGGGCCCCGGAGCGGACGGCCGCCCGGCGGCTGTAGCGTCAGGGGTATGGAAGATCAGTCAGTTGTGGATGTCGGCGATGTGCGCCTCGCGTACCGGACCTGGGGCGATGCGTTCGGCTCGCCCGTCGTGCTGCTGCACGGCCTCGGCGGTTCCGCCGCGGACTGGGAGGCGGCCGGCCCCCTGCTGGGCCAGGAGTGGCGGGTCTTCGCCCTGGACCTGCGGGGCCACGGCGAGAGCGACTGGCCCGACGAGTACGACCTGGAGCTGATGGTCGAGGACGTCGTCGGCTTCCTCGACGAGCTGGAGCTGAACCGGGTCGGGCTCGTCGGCCACGGCATGGGCGGGGTCGTCGCCCGGCTGCTGGCCCAGGAGCACTCCGACCGGGTGGAGCGGCTGGTGCTGGTGGAGACCCCGGCCCCCTTCCCCGGCGACCCGGGCCCGGCCGGGCGGCCCGAGGGCCCGGTGGACTACGACGAGAACGCGGTGCCCGCTGTACGCGACCAGCTCGCCGACCCCGGTCCCGACGCGGCCGAGGGCCTCGGCGAGATCGTCGCCCCCACGATGATCATCACCGGCGGTCCGGAGAGCCGGATGCCGCAGGAGCGCCAGGCGGACATGGCCTCGCTGATCCCGGACTGCCGGATGATCACGGTCCCGGGCGGCCACCGGATGCACGAGACCCGGGCCGACCAGGTGGCCCCGCACATCACGGAGTTCTTCACGAGCTGAGGCGCCGGTCCTGCGGTGGGTGGTTCTGCTGTGGGCCAACCCTGCTGTGGGCCGGTCCGGCCGTGGGTGGCGGAGGCCGGGGCGTTGTCAGTGGCGGCTGCCATGATCGGCACCATGGACTTCGACCGTGCCCTGTTCCTCGCCGAACTGGACGCCCAGCCCTGGGCCTCCTACTCCCACGCCTACGGCAGCGCCGAGGACGTCCCCGGCTTCCTGCGCGCCCTCGCCGGGGACGACGACGCGGCGGCCGAGGAGGCGCAGAGCGAGCTGTACGGCAGCATCCTGCACCAGGGCTCGGTGTACGAGGCCTTGGCGGAGGCGGTGCCCTTCCTGGCCCGGATCGCCGCGGCGGGCATCCGTACGCCGGATGTGCTCCTGCTGATCGGCGGGATAGGGGAGGGCGGCGCGGACCCGGGTGGGGGTGCGCCCGAGGAGAGCGACGAGGTGGCCTGCCGCCGGGCCGTCGCCGAGCAACTGCCGCTGCTCCTGGCCTCGGTGGGTCACCAGGACCGTGCCGTACGCCAGGCCGCCGCCTGGGCGGTGGGGGCGACGGGAGCGGCCGCGGCCGGCCCCGCGGCGCCGGTGCTCCATGACCGGGCGGCCGTCGAGAGCGACCCGCTGGTCCGCGCCGAACTCCTGGCGTCCATGGCCAAGTTGGACCCCGAGGGCACCGCACCGGCGGCGACCGGGGCCCTCGGCCCGGACAGCCCGCCGGAGCTGCGCATCGCGGCCGTGCTGGCCTGCGTGGACAGTGGGCTGCCCTGGACCCGGGCCCACCACGAGGCGGTGCTCGCCCTGCTTCCCCTGGACCCTCTGGTCGCCGACCGGTTCGACCTCTCCCGCAACGAACCCCTGCACCACCTCACCCTGACCCTGCTGGAGCGGAACACCGAGGCGGACCGGGAGGCGGTGCTCACGCTGCTGGACGCCGCGTTGCGCAGCGACGATCCGGAGGCCCGCGTCGAGGCGGTGTGGGCGGCCACGACCGCGTGCGAGCTCTCCCGCGGCGCGCCCGCGCGGCTGGCCCCCGCGCTGATATCGGTGGCCGTGGACGACGGGCCGGACGATGTGTCCGGCGCCCTGTCGGCGCTCGGGAGGCTCGGTGCGTCGGGGGCTCCCGCCGCCGACGCGCTGGCGGTCCGCGCGACGGGCGAGGGCGATGCGGCGGACCAGGCCCTCGAAGCGCTCGTCGCCGTCGACCCGGTGCGGGCCGCGCCCCTGCTCGCCCGGGATCCGGAGCGGCGGCCCCGGGCGCTCGGAGCCGCGTGCGGCGGGCCCGTCGGCTCCCTTCCCGTCGTGCCGTACGACCCCGAGCTGCTGGTGGCGGTCCGGCGATTGCTCGCCACGACGGAGTCCGGCACCACCACGTCGTTCCGGCTGGCGGCGCTGCTCACGGCCTGGGGCCGGGACGCGGCCACCGCCGTGCCCGAGCTGCTCTCCGCACTGCCGGCACACCCCCGGCTGCTGCCCAAGGTGCTGGTCGCCGTCTGCCCGCCCGAGCACCGCACGGAGGTGGCGGAGGCGCTCCGCGCGCGGGCCGGGACCGGCCCGGTGGACGACCGGATCGAGGCGGCCCGCGCGCTCCACGAACTGACCGGCGACCACGGCCTGTTGCTCCCCCTGCTCGCCGAGCGGCTGACGGGGAGTGCCGGGGGAGGCGGGGGATCCGACGAGCGGATACGGGAGGCGGCGACGGCCGCCGCCGCCGTCGGGCCCCCCGCCGCACCGCTCGTACCCGCACTGCGCGCCGCGCTCAACGCCCCCGGCTCCGACCGGAACAACCCGCAGATGGACGACGACATCGCGGTCGCCGTCGCCCTGCACCGGATCACCGGCGACGCGGCCGAGGCGGTGCCGGTGCTGGCCGGAGTGCTCGGTGACAGCGAAGCGCTCTGGCGGCGCTGGACCCTGATCCGCGCGGCCCGGGCGGCCGCGGGCCTCGGCCCGGCGGCCCGGCCGCTCGTCCCCGTACTGAAGGAGCTGCTCACCGATCCCGAGCAGGTGCCGTCGGCGGTGGCCGCCCTGCGTGCCATCGCCCCCGACGAGCTGGACGCCGGGCGCGCGGCCGGGCTTCTGCTGGACGCGGCGGAAGCGGGCACCGCGCCCTTCGAGGCCGTGGACGCACTGGTGGCGCTCGGTGTGGACGCCCTGTCCGGGGTGCACCGGGCGCGGTTCGCGGCGCTGGGGGAGCGGGACCTGAGGGTGGTGAGGTTCGGGCTGGACGGCACGATCGAGGCCGCCGACGAACGACTGCGCGCCCGGGTGCGCGCCGCGGTCAGGCGTGGATGATCCGGCCGACCAGCTCCGGCGTCCATTCGACGTACTCGATCTCCGCCCCGTCCGCGTGCCGGGCATAGAGGAACCGCCCCGTCGGGCCGCCGGTCGCAGGGGTGGTGATGGTGGCGCCGGCGGACTCCAGCGTGGCCTGGAGGGCGTCGAGGTCGTCGACGACGACGGTGGCCGAGGCGTGGCCGTACCGCGCGCGTTCCTCGGCCGGGCCCGCGATGACCAGGAAGTTCCCGATGGCGGCGAGGGCGATCTCGTGGAACGCCAGCCGCAGGTGGGGCTGCTCGCCGGTCAACTCCTCCAGCAGCGGCAGCGCCTGGTCGAGGTCGTCGGTCCAGAGGCGTGCGTAGGTCTTCAGGATGGTCATCACTGCGCTCCCGTGGTCTCTTCCGGTTACTGGGAGACCGTAGGTGAGCAGGGGCTGACGTGGAAGAACGCACTTTTTGGTGCGAGAGGCACCGGAACGGAACCGAGCTGCGTGCCGCCGCCCCTCAGCTTCCCGGCTGCCAGTCCGGCCGGCGGCCGCTGAGGCCGATCACCCGGTCCAGCAGCGGGGCGCCGTCCGGGACCGGGACGGGCGCCCCGAAGAGGCTCCCGCCGTCCGGATCGTCGTCGGCCGGCGCCAGCAGGGCCTCGCAGGAGCGCAGTTCGGTCTCCCCGGCCCCGTACGGCTGCCCGGTCGACCGGGCCAGGTCCCAGCCGTGGACGACGAGTTCGTTGAGCGCGACGGCCCCCGCCACCTCGCCCGGCAGCTCCACCCCGCCCGCCCGCGTCATCCCCGTCCACGCGTCGGCCGAGCGCCAGGCCGCCGCCACCTCCTCCAGCCGCCGGGGCAGCACCTCACGCCAGTCGTCGTCGAGGACGGGCAGGGTGGAGTCCGGGGAGACTGCCGTGCTCGCCCCGAGGTCCTTGCGGGCCGCGTCACGGAAGGCGGCGGCCAGTCCGGAGAGGTGGGCCAGCAGCTCCCGTACGGCATAGTCCGGGCAGGGTGTGGGGCCGCCCAGCCGGCCGTCGTCGATCGCACCGAGCAGACCGGCGATCCGCCGGGCGGCCGGTTCCAGGTCGAGGGCGGGAGCGGGGGCGGAGGCAGGCGTGCTGTCGGAGTTCATACAGGGCAGACCGTGCGACGGCCGAGAACTCATCGGCCGGACACGACACCGTCTCCGCCCGGTCCGGGTACGGCGCACACCGCCACATAGCGGAAGGTTCCTCGCCGTCCTCTTGTCGGCGACCCCCGCGCCATGTCATACAGGTCTGGACCATTGCTGTCCGGATGGAAGGCACCACCGTGCAACGCCCCCACATATCTGCCGCGTTGGCCTGTTCCGCCCTGCTCCTCGCCCCCCTCCTCGTCGCCTGCGGCTCCACCGCTGAAGCCGACACGAAGCCGCCCGCCGTCCCCGCCGGGGTGACCGCGCAGGCCAGCAGCTCCACCTCGGTGCACGTCATGTGGGAGGCCGCCTCCGACGACAAGGCGATCGCGGGTTACGAGGTCTTCCGAGGAAAGGCCAAGGTCAAGAGCGTCCCGGCGGCCAAGACCATGATCGACGTCGACGGGCTGACGGCCTCCACGGACTACACCTTCACCGTCCGGTCCAAGGACGCCGCCGGGAACCTCTCCGCACCGAGCAAGGCCGTCCCCGTCACCACCCAGGCCACCCCGCCCAAGGACGACACGGCCCCCACCGTCCCGGCCGAGCTGACGGGCGCCGCCGACGGAAGCCGCGCGGCCACCCTCACCTGGGGCCAATCCACGGACGACGTCGGCGTCACCTCGTACGACATCTACCAGGAAGGCTCCCGGATCCACAGCGTCCCGTCCTCCGAGACGACGGCGAAGCTCGCGGGCCTGCGCCCGGGAACCGTCTACACCTTCACCGTCCGGGCCCGGGACGCCTCCGACAAGTCCTCTCCCGACAGCAATGCGCTCGACCTCACCACCGAGTCCGCCCCCGGCGCCCCCGCGAGCACTGCCCCCACCGGGCTGCGCACCGAGATCGGCAAGGAGGGCGCCGAGTTCACCGTCGACCTGTCCTGGGACCAGCCCGACACGGGCGGCGTGATCCCCGCCTACCAGCTCTACCTGAACGGCAAGCTGACCACCACCATCGTCTGGGGCGGTACGCCTCCCAAGGGCCGGGCCACCTACCGGCTGAACCTCGCGGACCCGGCCGGCACCCGCTACTCGGTGAAGCTCAGGGCCAAGCTCCCGGACGGCAAGTGGGGTGACTTCTCGGCCCAGCCCACGATCGTCCTGGCGGACTGACGGCGCCTGGTCCATCCGCCTCCCAGGCGTGCGGCCCCTCGCCCCTTGTGATCCATTGGTCCCGGAACGGGCCGGAGGGACCGAAGGGGCTGCACCATGGATCGGGGAGACGACCTGAGCACACGGGCCGACGTGGAGGCGGAGCCCCCGGCCGGGCGGAAGTTCACCTTCCCCAGCGCCCTCACCATCCTCGTGGTCGTCACGCTCGGCGTCTGGGCCCTGGCCTTCCTGGTCCCGCCCGGCGTCTACGACCGCAACGAGGAAGGCGCCCCGGTCCAGGGCACGTACCACCGCGTCGACTCCGACCAGAGCTTCGTCGACCGCTTGAACGACCTCTTCCTCTCCCCGGTCAACGGCCTCTACGGCGTCCAGGACGCGGAGACGGGCGTGGTCGGCCCGGACCTGGCCGGTGAGCTGTACGGCAGCGCGGGCGTGTTCCTCTTCGTCCTCGCCATCGGCGCGTTCATCACGGTGGTCTTCGCCACCGGCGCCCTGGACCGGGGCATCGGCCGCCTCGCCCACCGCCTGCGCGACCGGGGCGCGCTGCTCATCGCGGGCGTGATGCTGGTCTTCTCGCTGCTCGGCACGGTCGAGGGCTTCGCGGAGGAGACGCTCGGCTTCTACGGCCTGATCATCCCGCTGATGCTGGCCCTCGGCTACGACCGGATGGTGGCCACCGGCACGATCATCCTGGGCGCGGGCATCGGCGTGCTCTGCTCCACGGTCAACCCCTTCGCCACCGGAGTGGCCTCGTCCGCCGCCGACATCTCGCTCGGCGACGGCATCGTGCTGCGCGCGGTCATGTGGGTGGTCCTGACGGCGGTGACGATCGCCTATGTCATCCGGTACGCCAACCGCGTCCGCAGGAACCCCGAGCGCTCACTCTCCGGCTTCCTCCCCGGCGACCGCGAACACAACGCGGCGGAGTCGGAGGAACCCCCGGAGCTGACCCGGCTGCACCAGGTCGTCCTGGTCCTCGTCGCCCTGGTCTTCGCCTTCATGATCTTCTCGGTCGTCCCGTGGGCCGGGGCCCTCACGGGCGACGCCGACGCCACCCCGTACGGCTTCGAGCTGGGCTGGTCCTTCCCGCAACTGGCCGCGCTCTTCCTGGTCGCCGCGGTCCTGGTGGGCGTCGTCGCCCGGTTCGGCGAGCAGAAGCTCAGCTCGACGATCATCCAGGGCGCGGCCGACTTCATCTCCCCGGCGCTTGTCATCGTCCTCGCGCGCGGTGTCACCGTCATCATGAACAACTCGCAGATCACGGACACCGTGCTGCACTCGATCGAGGGTGTGGTCTCGGGGACGTCGTCGGCGCTCTTCGCGGTCTTCGTCTTCCTCGTCAACCTGCCGCTGGCCTTCCTCATCCCCTCCACCTCCGGCCACGCCACCCTGGCGATGCCGATCCTGGCCCCCCTCGCCGACTTCGCGGGCGTCTCCCGCGCGGTGGTCGTCACGGCCTGGCAGGCGGCGAGCGGCTGGATGAACCTCTGGGTCCCGACGACGGCGGTCACCATCGGCGGGGTCGCGCTGGCGAAGATCGGCTACGACAGGTACCTGCGGTTCGTCTGGCCGCTGCTGGCCGTCCTGGCCGTGCTGATCTGCGGGTTCGTGGCGCTCGGGGCGGTCTGGACCTGAGGGGGTTCGGGAACGGTCACGCCCCAGGCGGCCATGGCGTCCAGCACCCCGCGCAGACCCTCACCGAGGGGAGTGAGCCGGTACTCCACGCGAGGCGGGATCTCGGCGTAGGCGGTACGGGTGACGATGCCGGTCGCCTCGAACTGCCGGAGCCTGCTGGTCAGGGTGTGCGGACTGATCCCGGGCAGGGCGTCACGGAGTTCGGTGAAGCGATGGGGGCCGTGCAGGAGCTCGCGCACGATCAGCGTGGCCCACGGGCCGCCCAGCAGCGTGAGGAACCGTGCGACGCCGCATTCGGGCAGAGAAGTCGTGGACATGGTTCCACGCTAACCCATTAGTGCAGTTGAAGTAACTGATGCATCGCATGCACTAATGGCTCCATGACCTATGTGATCCACGGCGCCACCGGCGCCCAAGGTGCCCCCGTCGTCTCCGCGCTCGCCGCCGCCGGCCGGCCGGTCGTCCCCCTCGCCCGCCGCGCCGGCGCGGCAGCCCAGGGCCCGGCGACCGTCGCCGCCGACTACTCCTCCGCCCAGCAGCTGACCGACCTCTACCGGGGCGCCGCCGGCGTATTCGTCCATCTGCCCCTCGGCGCGGAGGCGGACCGCGTCCGGTACGCGCACAACATCGTCGCCGCGATCCGGGAGGCGTCGCCGGCCCGGGTGGTCTTCTCCACCAGCGGCTCCGGAGGCGGTGGGCTTCCGGACCCGGCGGACAGCGCGGTCTCGACGCTGACCGGCGGGCTGGAGGCGGGCGACATCTCGTACGCGGTCGTCCGGCCCCGGCTGTTCCTGGAGAACCTGCTCCTGCCGCAGGTCGTCGGAGCCGCCCGCGAGCAGGGAGCCCTGCGCTACCCGCTGCGCGCCGAATTCCCGGTCTCCTGGGCCTCGCACCTCGACATCGCCGATGTCGTCGCCGACCTGTTCGACCGCCCCGACGTCACCGGCACCGTCGACGTCGGACAGCTTCCCGCGATCACCGGCCCGGAGTTGGCCGGGGCGTTCGGCGCGCACCTCGGGCGCGAGGTCTTCTACGAAGCGATCACGCCCGCCGCCTTCGGCGAGTCGATAGCACCCCTGCTCGGCGAGGGCCCCGCAGCGGGCGTCGCCGGCCTCTACCAGGCGCTCGGCGAGCTCACGGACCATGCCATCGCGCCCGAGCGGTCCGCCCAGAAGCTGCTCGGACGGGACCCCCGGAGCACGGGCCGGTGGCTGGCCGACCTGGGCCTGTAGACGAGCGGGCGGTACCGGGCGGGCGGTACCGGGCGGGGCGCGCCCGGACGCCACGCCCGCCGACAGGCCCAGGACCGAGGGCTACGAGGCGCCGTCGAGCACTTCGCGCAGCCGCTGCCCGAACTCGTCCGGCTTCCCCGGATATCCGAACTCCCCGTCGAGGAAACCGCCGTGGTGGCTCGGGAACACGGTCACCCGCTGCCCCAGTAGTTCGGCGGTGGCGACGGAGGTGCGTCCGGTCTGCACGTTCGTGGACTCCTCGCCCACGGCGATCACCACACGGGTCGGGGCCGCGGCGATCGCGTCGGCGTCCGGCCGGTAGCTGCTGATCGCCCAGGAACGGTCGGACAGCAGCGGGTCGTCACGCGAGCCGTCGTCCTCGGTGGGCATCCCGAACGCGGCGGGATCGGCCTCGGGCTGCGCGAAGTACTCCTCGGTGAACTCGCCCTCCCACGAGGTCATCGCCACGAACGCGGCCATCCCGGCCCCCCATCCCCTCTTCTCGTACGCCTCCAGGACTGCGGCCCGGGCCCGCACGGCCGCCCGGCCGTCCGGTGTGAGGGTGATGAGGGGCGGCTCGTGAGCGACCAGAACGGTCACGTCCGCCGGGTACTTCGCCACGACTGCCAGCGCGGTGACCGCTCCACCGCTGCTGGCGAACATCTCGACCGGTCCGGCCCCCAGCGCGCCGATGACGGCGTGCACATCGTCGGCCTGGGTCTCCGGCGTGTGGTCGGTCCGCCCGTCCTTGCGGGTGCTGCGCCCGAGCCCGCGCGGGTCGTAGGTGACGACGGTCCGGTCGGGGAAGCGCGCCGCGAGGGCGGCGAACCCGCCGGCGTCCATGGGCTGCCCGATCATGAGCAGCGGCGGGCGCCCGTCGGCGGTGGGCAGCGGTCCGCGCACGTCGTGGACGAGGTCGGCACCGGGGGTCTCAAGTGTGTGGGTCTTCATGCCTGTGCAGACCGGCCCCGCCCCGGAAACTCATCGGCCGGCGCCCCTTCACTCCACCCGGAAACTTCTTGTGGGGCCCGCACCACCCCGGCGATGCTGTGCCCATGACCGTCGACGAGGCATGGGACCGGATCGAGGAGTGGCTCCGCGCCAACGCCCCCGCCGTCCACGCGGAGCTTCCGCCCCCGGCCGCCCCCGGGGAGATCCGAGCGGCGCAGGACGCGGTCGGCTGTGCGTTCCCGGCCGAGCTGGTGGCGTCCCTCGCCCGGCACGACGGGTCGGGCGGGTTCCTCCTCCCGCCCCTCCACGAGCTCCACGGCACCCGCCTGATCGTGGACGAGTACCACGCCTACCGGCGGGCGGATCAGCGGCGCGGCCCGGGGGAGCGCCCCTGGTGGGAGCCCCGCTGGGTTCCCGTCGCTCAGGACGGGTGCGGCAACAGCCTCTTCGTCAGCCAGGAGCCCGGGCCCTCCTTCGGACGGGTCGGGGACCACGCGAAGGACGAGGGCGGCTCGTTCTCCGACGAGGGGGCGTGGGCGTCGTTGGGCGCGTACCTCGCGTCCACGGCCCGGGGGCTCCACGACGGTGTCTGGGGCGACTACGAACCGTACGTCGACGGCGAGGGCTTCCTGGACTGGCGCGAGCCGTCCGAGGGCGTCGTCGCGGACTGGGACATGGGCCGGCTGAACCGCCGCTTCGGCTTCGGATGAGGATCCCGGGGACTCCGAGGGCCCCTGGAACCCCCGGGATCCCGGACAACCGCACCGCCCCCGGCGCTGTGCGGTGCCGGGGGCGGTGCGAGGGCGGTGGCGGAGCTTCGGTCGTCGGACCGGTCAGCGCAGCTGCTCGTACGCCGGCAGGGTGAGGAAGTCCGCGTAGTCCTGGTCCAGGGAGACCTGGAGCAGGAGGTCGTGGGCCTGCTGCCACTTGCCGGCGGTGAAGGTCTCCTCGCCGATCTCCGCGCGGATCGCGGCCAGTTCCTCGGCGGCGACCTTGCGGGCCAGCTCCGCGGTGGCGTGCTCGCCGTTCTCGAAGACGACGTCCGCATTGATCCACTGCCAGATCTGGGAGCGGGAGATCTCGGCGGTGGCCGCGTCCTCCATCAGGTTGAAGATGGCGACGGCGCCCAGGCCCCGCAGCCAGGCCTCGATGTACCGGATGCCGACCGCGACGGCGTTGCGCAGGCCGTCGTACGTGGGCTTGGCGTCGAGGGTGTCGATGGCGATGAGGTCGCCCGCCGCCACCGAGACGTCCTCACGCAGCCGGTCCTTCTGGTTCGGCTTCTCGCCGAGGACCGCGTCGAAGGAGGCCAGGGCGATCGGGACCAGGTCGGGGTGGGCGACCCAGGAGCCGTCGAAGCCGTCGTTCGCCTCGCGGTCCTTGTCGGCCTTGACCTTCTCGAAGGCCACCTTGTTGACCTCGGCGTCGCGGCGCGAGGGGATGAAGGCCGCCATGCCGCCGATTGCGTGCGCGCCGCGCTTGTGGCAGGTGCGGACCAGGAGTTCGGTGTACGCCCGCATGAACGGGGCGGTCATCGTCACCGCGTTGCGGTCCGGGAGGACGAACTTGGCGCCGCCGTCACGGAAGTTCTTGACGATGGAGAAGAGGTAGTCCCAGCGGCCGGCGTTCAGCCCGGAGGCGTGGTCGCGCAGCTCGTAGAGGATCTCCTCCATCTCGTACGCGGCGGTGATCGTCTCGATCAGGACCGTCGCGCGGACCGTGCCCTGCGGGATGCCGACGTACTCCTGGGCGAAGACGAAGATGTCGTTCCAGAGGCGGGCCTCCAAGTGCGACTCCGTCTTCGGCAGGTAGAAGTACGGGCCCTTGCCGAGGTCGATCAGGCGCTGGGCGTTGTGGAAGAAGTAGAGGCCGAAGTCGACCAGCGCGCCGGGCACCGGGGTGCCGTCCAGCTGGATGTGGCGCTCGTCCAGGTGCCAGCCGCGGGGGCGGGTGACGACGGTGGCGAGCTCGTCGGCGGGCTTCAGCGCGTACGACTTGCCCGACTTCGGGTCGGTGAAGTCGATGCGGCGCTCGTAGGCGTCGGTCAGGTTGAGCTGGCCGAGGATTACGTTCTCCCAGGTGGGAGCGGAGGCGTCCTCGAAGTCGGCGAGCCAGATGCGGGCGCCCGAGTTCAGCGCGTTGATCGTCATCTTGCGGTCGGTCGGACCGGTGATCTCCACCCGGCGGTCGTTCAGCGCGGCCGGGGCCGGTGCGACCTTCCAGGAGTCGTCCGCGCGGACCGCCGCCGTCTCGGGCAGGAAGTCCAGCGTGGAGGTACGGGCGATCTCGGCGCGGCGCTCGGTGCGCCGGGCGAGCAGCTCATTGCGGCGCGGCGTGAACTGCCGGTGCAGCTCGGCCACGAACGCGAGGGCCGCGTCGGTCAGGACCTCTTCCTGCCGGGGCAGGGGCTCGGCATCGACGATGGCCAGCGTGGACGGCGCTGGTGCGGACATGAGCTGTCACTCCTTCAGCGGGCGGCGGCGTCTCATGGCCGCCGGGTCGCCTGAGACGGCACGGCGTGCCATGGCTCCGAGATACGGCCGTGGGTGCCGTCTGAGGTTCAGAGGGCTTCTGACCAGTGGATAGTAGTTTCCTCATGGTGGAAGTTCAATGGTTTGTTGATATCGAGATTCTCCGGGTCGACAGAAACGGCCCCCCGGCGGCGCAGCGTGCCAGGGCGGGTACGGAGTGTTCGCGGGGTCGGCCGAGGTCACTCCAGATGGCTCAGGTCCTGCGCGGTGTCGATGTCGTACGCCTGCGCCACATCCGAACACTCCACGAGCGTGATCGCATCGCGGTGCTCCCGCAGGTACGCCCGGGCCCCCTGGTCGCCCACCGCCCCCGCCGCGATGTCCGCCCACCGGTCCGCCCCGAACAGCACCGGATGGCCGCGCTCCCCGTCGTACGAGGCGGCCACCAGACTCGTCCGCGACCGGTAGGCCAGACGCACCCGAGCGACCGCCTCCGCCCCGATGCCCGGCTGGTCCACCAGCAGGACGAGCGCCGCGTCCGCGCCCGTACCGGCCAGCGCGGCCAGGCCCAGCCGGAGCGAGGAGCCCATGCCCTCCTCCCACCCCGGATTGACCGTCACCACGGAACCCGTGAGATCGGCCCGGGCGCGCACCTCGTCGGCCGCCGCGCCCAGCACCACATGGAGCGGGCCGCAGCCACCGTTGCGCAGCGCCCGCAGGGCGTGCTCTACCAGGGGGCGGCCGCGGTGTTCCAGCAGAGCCTTGGGGCGGCCGCCGAGCCGCCGCCCGCCGCCCGCGGCGAGCAGCACCCCCGCCACCTTCGGATTCGTCGCTCGAGAAGCCATGAGCCCTGGATACCACCGAGCCATTCGCACACGCGACACGCATGTCACTCTCAAGGGGCACCCTGATTTCTGTCCGTGGAGTGGCGCGCACTGCCTGTCATGGCGTTAACTTGCGGGCGGAACCCGGTACTTGGCCACAGCCCCGGGGTCCGGGGGTCACACCGGCACAGGTACGTGCGAGGGGGAGTGCTGTGTTGCGAAGCGTGGGGCAGAAGCGGGTCACCGGCAGCGATGAGGACCCGCGGGTGGCGGAGCTGCGGACAGCCGTCTCCCGGCTGCGCCGGGAGCTGGCCTCGCTCGCCTTCGAGTTCCCGGACCGGCCCATCGCCGAGGAGGAACTCGCGGCACTCGATGCCATCGCGGTCGGCGGGGTCCCGGAGATCCCTGGCATGCGCAGCTCGTTGCTGCTGATCGCGGGGTCGATCGGCTCGGTCAGCGCACTCGCGGCTCCCCTGCGCGACGTACGCAACGCGGTGGATCTCTTCGGGGAGCCGCCGCGCGGGTGAGGCCGGACAGCCGCCCCGTGGGATCAGCGCCGGATCAGCCTGCGGGCCGTCGCCGCCGCGACCGCCGACGTACGGGAGTCCACGCCCAGCTTCGCGTAGATGTGCACCAGGTGGGACTTGACCGTGGCCTGGCTCAGGAACAGCTTCTTGCTGATCTGGAGGTTCGACAGGCCCTCCCCGACCCATTGCAGCACCTCCAGCTCCCGGCGCGTCAGCGCCTCGGCGGGCGTGCGCATCCGGTCCATCAGCCGGTGGGCCACCGAGGGCGCGAGCGCCGAGCGGCCCGCCGCCGCCGTGCGTACCGCGCCCGCCAGCTCCTGCGGGGGCGCGTCCTTCAGCAGATAGCCGCTCGCGCCCGCCTCGACCGCCGCCAGGATGTCCGCGTCGGAGTCGTACGTGGTGAGGATCAGGACCCGGGGGCCGTCCGGCGCGGCGGTGATCGCCGCCGTGGCCTCGGAGCCGTGCATTCCCGGACCCGGGCCGAACTGCAGGTCCATGAGGACGACGTCGAAGCCGCCCGCCGCCGCCAGCGCCACCGCCTCCTCGGCGGTGGCGGCCTCGCCCGCGACCCGGAAGTCCGGCTCGGTGTCCAGGACCGCGCGCAGCCCCGCCCGGACGACGGGGTGGTCGTCGGCGAGCAGCAGCCGGATGGCGTTCTCCCCGCTCATGCGGCGCGCTCCCCGTCCTGGGCCGGGACCGCCACCGGCAGCGTGACCGCCAGCGCCGTGCCCTGGCCCGGCGCCGATTCCACGCTCAGCGTGCCGCCCAGCGTCGCGGCCCGCGACCGCATCGCCGGCAGCCCGAAACCGCCGTCGCCGCGCTCGTCCACCGGCGCCCCCGAGGGGTCGAAGCCCCGGCCGTCGTCCACGACGTCCAGCGCCACGGAGGTGTCCATGAAGCTCAGCGTGATCTCCGCCCGGCCCGCCCCCGCGTGGCGCACCGTGTTGGCCAGCGCCGACTGGGCGGTCCGCAACAGCGCCACCTCGTACGGCGTCGGCAGCTCCACCGGCGTACCGCTGACCGCGAACCGCACGGTGAGGCCCGGCGCGGTCGTCCGGGCGCAGAGCCGCTCCAGCGCGGCCGCCAGCGAACCGTGCTCCAGGTCCGGCGGCGTCAGTGCCCGTACGAAGGAACGCGCCTCGGCCAGATTCGCCTGCGCGGCCTCCCGGGCGGCGCGGACGTGCGCGGCGGCCGGGGCGTCCCCGGGCAGCGTGCGCTCGGCCGCGCGCAGCAGGAGCTGGATGCTGGACAGGCCCTGGGCGAGCGTGTCGTGGATCTCCCGGGCGAGGCGTTCGCGCTCGGCGAGCGTGCCCGCCGTACGTTCCGCCTCGGCCAGCTCCGCCCGGGTGGCGACCAGCTCCACGATCAGCTCCCGGCGCCGCTCGCTCTCCCGGAACAGCGCGTCGTACCCGAGGACCGTGGCGACGGCGACGGCCGCGCCGAGCAGCGGGCCGATGAAGGCGCCCGGGGCGATCTCCTGACGGTGTACGACGAAGCTCGTGATCGCGGCCGCCGCGGTGACGACGACGGCGGGGACGGCCCAGCGCGTCGGCAGCAGATGCAACTGGAGGAAGTAGAGCGGGAAGGCCACCCACAGGGCGTCCGCCGACAGGACGAGCAGCGCGAGCCAGAGGGCGCAGAGCCCGGCCAGCCAGAGGGCCGCCGCCCTGGTCCCGGGGCGCACGGACGGGGTGAGCGCCCCCTGCTGTACGGAGGTGGCGCGCGCCCCCGCCTTCGCGAGCGCCCCGGCCCCGTACACCCCCGCCGTCACCAGCGTCAGCGCCACCACCGCACCCGCGTGCGGTGCGTCCCCGCCCACCGCGCGGACCGCCGCCAGGGCCAGCAGGCCCGTCAGCAGCGCGTGCAGACAGAGCCGCAGGGCAGCGGTGACGTGGGTGTGCGAACGCGAATGCATGGTCCGTCCAGCGTAGCGGCGGCCCCCGCGCGGCCGGTCAATCGAAAGGTTGATCCGACGACCTCCCCCCGCGCGATGTCCCCCCACCCCGGACAGCCGACGATGGACCCATGTTCGTCGCATGGAGAGACCTCCGGTTCGCCAAGGGCCGGTTCGCGCTCATGGGGTCGGTCGTGGTCCTGATCACGCTGCTCGTGGGCCTGCTGTCCGGTCTGACGGCCGGCCTGGCCAGGGAGAACGTCTCGGCCGTCACCGGTCTGGACGCCGACCACCTCGCGTTCGCCGCCCCGCCGGGCGACCGGTCGGTGTCCTTCGCCGACTCGACCGTCCGCGAGGACGACTGGCGGGCCTGGGCCGAGCTCCCCGGGGTCGGGGCCGCGCAGCCGCTGGGCATCCGGACGCTGAACGCCACCGCCCCCGGTGACCGTACGGCCGCCGTCTCCGCCTTCGGTGTGGAACCCGACGGCACCCTGGCGCCGGAAACGCCGGAAACGCCGGAAGGGATCGGCCCGGGGCGGGTCGTGCTCTCCGAGAAGGCGGCCGAGGAGCTCGGCGCGGCGGTCGGCGACAGGATCGCGCTCGGCCGGACGGAGCGGGAGGTCGCCGCCGTCGCGGGAGACGCCTCGTACAGCCACACGCCCGTCGTCTGGACCACCCTCGACGACTGGCAGCACATCGGCCACGACGGCGCGGGCCCCGCCGAACAGGCCACCGTGATCGCCCTGACCACCACCGGCTCCGCCGACCTGGCGGCCGGGGACGAGGCGGCCGGCACCCGCACCCTCTCCCTCGACGACTCCCTCACCGCGATCGGCTCCTACCAGGCGGAGAACGGCTCGCTGCAACTCATGCGCGGCTTCCTCTTCGCCATCTCCGCCCTGGTCATCGGCGCCTTCTTCACCGTCTGGACCATCCAGCGCAGCGGCGACATCGCCGTACTGAAGGCGCTGGGCGCCTCCACCCCGTACCTCCTGCGCGACGCCCTCGGGCAGGCCGTGGTGATGCTCGTCCTCGGTACGGGGCTCGGCACCGCGCTCGCCGCCGGGGCCGGGGCCCTGATCGGCGGGGGGCCGGTGCCGTTCGTGCTGGACGCGGCGACCGTCCTGGGGCCGGCCGTGATCATGATCGCCCTCGGCGCCTTCGGGGCCGCCCTGTCCATCCGGCGGATCACCGCCGTCGACCCCCTCATCGCACTCGGGAGTGCCCGATGACGCTCACCCTCACCGATGTGACCCTCACCTACCCGGACGGCGACGGGCGGCTCACCGCCCTGGACCGGGTCTCGCTGGAGGTTCCGGCGGGCACGCTCACCGCCGTCGTCGGGCCGTCCGGTTCGGGCAAGTCCAGCCTGCTCGCCGCCGCCGCGACCCTGGTCACCCCGGACTCCGGTGAGGTCGTCGTGGCCGGTACGAGGACGGGGCCGCTCACTCCGGCGGGGCGGGCGGCCCTGCGCAGGGAGCACATCGGGATCGTCTTCCAGCAGCCGAACCTGCTGCCCTCGCTCACGGCCGCCGAACAGCTCCAGGTGATGGCCCACCTGTCGGGCGGGCGGGCCCGGGAAGCCCGCCGCCGGGCGGTCGAGCTGCTGGACGCGGTGGGCCTCGCCGACCGGGTGGACCGGCGGCCGCACCAGCTGTCGGGCGGTCAGCGCCAGCGGATCAACATCGCCCGCGCCCTGATGAACGAGCCTGCGGTGCTGCTCGTCGACGAGCCGACCAGCGCGCTCGACCACGAACGCGGCGCGGCCGTGCTGGACCTGCTGGTCACCCTGACCCGGGAGCGCGCCACCGCCACGGTGCTGGTCACGCACGACCTGGCGCACCTGGACCGGATGGACCGCACGGTGACGATGGACGACGGCCGGCTGACCGTACCGGCGGCGGTCTGAGCCCTGGGGCCGGACCTGTACCGGTACGGGGCTGAGCCCTGGGCTCAGCCGCTCGTCCCGTTGCTCGCCAGCGCGTCCGACAGCTCCTTGGCGACCTGCTGGAGGATCGGCACGATCCGCTCGGTCGCGCTCTCCGTCACCCGGCCCGCCGGGCCCGAGATGGAGATCGCGGCCGAGGTGGGCGAGTTGGGTACGGAGACCGCCAGGCAGCGGACCCCGATCTCCTGCTCGTTGTCGTCCACCGCGTACCCGGCCCGGCGCACCAGCTCAAGGGCGTCGAGGAACCCCTCCGGGGTGGTGATCGTCTTCTCGGTCGCGGCCGGCATGCCGGTCCGGGCGAGCAGTGCGCGGACCTCGTCGGCGGGGGTGTCGGCGAGGAGCGCCTTGCCCACCCCGGTGGAGTGCGGCAGGACCCGGCGGCCGACCTCGGTGAACATCCGCATGGAGTGCTTGGAGGGCACCTGGGCGACGTACACGATCTCGTCGCCGTCCAGCAGCGCCATGTTCGCCGTCTCCCCGGTCTCCTCCACCAGCCGCTGGAGGTAGGGGCGGGCCCAGGTGCCGAGCAGCCGGGAGGCGGACTCGCCCAGGCGGATCAGCCGGGGGCCGAGCGCATAGCGGCGGTTGGGCTGCTGGCGTACGTAACCGCAGACGACGAGGGTGCGCATCAGCCGGTGGATGGTCGGCAGGGGCAGACCGCTGCTGGCGGACAGCTCGCTCAGCCCGACCTCGCCCCCGGCGTCGGCCATCCGCTCCAGCAGGTCGAAGGCGCGCTCGAGGGACTGCACCCCACCGCTGGAACCGGAGGGCTTGGAGTCGGCTGTGCTGGCGTGGGACGGCGGCACGTCAACGGTCCTTTCGAAGCGGAAGGCAAGGCAGCAGCCTACCGGGCGCTTCCCGATCGGCCCACAGTCGACAGGACGGCGTCCGTGCCGGTCAGGGGCTGTTTTGTCCGGGTGCCGACGGCCTGGCGGCGGTCGGCACCGTGGTGCGGTGCTGCCTCTCCTGGCCCATGCTACGTTCCGCACTCCGAAATATGACTTCTACTTTGTGGAAACCTCCAGTCGGACCGCCGCGCTGGCCCGCCGGCTCCCCGTCCCGGAAAGTGGGGTCTTGACGAGGGCGATTCCCAAGTGAAGACTCCTTCAAAAGTTTCAACAGTTCGTTGAATTCCTGAGTTCGTCGAATTCTGGAGTGAAGGAGGCACGGGTGTCCGGTCCGGACGTGAACCTGGTACTGCGCTCGACGCGCGTCGTCACCCCCGAGGGCACCCGCCCCGCTGCGGTCGCCGTCGCGGGCGGCACCATCGACGCGGTTCTGCCGTACGACACCGAGGTGCCCGCGGGCGCCCGCCTGGAGGACCTCGGCGACGACGTCCTGCTCCCCGGCCTGGTCGACACCCACGTCCATGTGAACGACCCCGGCCGCACCGAGTGGGAAGGCTTCTGGACCGCCACCCGCGCGGCGGCGGCCGGCGGCATCACCACGCTCCTGGACATGCCGCTCAACTCCCTCCCGCCGACCACCACCGTCGAGCACCTGCGGATCAAGCAGCAGGTCGCCGCGCCCAAGGCGCACGTCGACACGGGCTTCTGGGGTGGTGCGATCCCCTCCAACGTGAAGGACCTGCGTCCGCTGTACGAGGCCGGGGTCTTCGGCTTCAAGTGCTTCCTCTCGCCCTCAGGCGTGGAGGAGTTCCCCGAGCTGGACCAGGAGCAGCTGGCCCGCTCCATGGCGGAGATCGCCGGATTCGGCGGGCTGCTCATCGTCCACGCCGAGGACCCGCACCACCTGGCCGACGCCCCGCAGCGCTCCGGCCCCGCCTACGCCGACTTCCTCGCCTCCCGCCCGCGCGACGCGGAGAACACCGCGATCGAGGGGCTCATCGCGCACGCCAAGCGGCTGGGCGCCCGGGTCCACGTCCTGCACCTCTCCTCCAGCGACGCGCTGCCGCTGATCGCCGCCGCGAAGCGCGAGGGAGTCCGTGTCACCGTCGAGTCCTGTCCGCACTTCCTCACCCTGACCGCCGAGGAAGTCCCGGACGGGGCGACCGAGTTCAAGTGCTGCCCGCCGATCCGCGAGGCCGCCAACCAGGACGCCCTGTGGGCCGGGCTCGCCGACGGCACGATCGACTGCATCGTCTCCGACCACTCGCCCTGCACCACCGACCTCAAGACCCCGGACTTCGCCTCGGCCTGGGGCGGCATCTCCTCCCTCCAGCTCGGCCTGCCCGCCATCTGGACCGAGGCCCGCAGGCGCGGCCACTCCCTGGACGACGTCGCCCGCTGGATGTCCGCCGCCCCCGCCGCGCTCGCCGGGCTGACCCGCAAGGGCGCCATCGAGGCCGGACGCGACGCCGACTTCGCGGTCCTCGCGCCCGAGGCGACCTTCACCGTCGATCCCGCCGAGCTCTTCCACCGCAACCAGGTCACCGCCTACGCCGGGAAGACCCTGCACGGCGTGGTGCGCTCCAGCTGGCTGCGCGGTGTCCGCATCGCGGCCGACGGCGTCCTCGCCGAGCCCGCGGGCCGCCTCCTCGAACGCGAGCAGTGACCGTGGGAGCGAGCAGCGCTCTCGTAGGCGACCACCGACCGTGCCCCGAAAGGAACCCCCGACCATGACGGACACCGCGATACCGCGCTTCACCGGCGACGCGAGCCCCTACGCGGGCGGCGACCCGTACGCCGACCACCGCACCGCAGACTTCCCCTTCGCCCACCTCGTGGACCTGGCCGACCGCCGCCTGGGTGCCGGGGTCATCGCCGCCAACGACGAGTTCTTCGCCGAGCGCGAGAACCTGCTGAAGCCCGGACCCGCCGTCTTCGACCCGGAGCACTTCGGCCACAAGGGCAAGATCATGGACGGCTGGGAGACCCGCCGCCGCCGTGGTGCCGGCGCCACCGAACCGCACCCCACCCCCGACGACCACGACTGGGCCCTCGTCCGCCTCGGCGCCCCCGGTGTCATCCGGGGCATCGTCCTGGACACCGCCCACTTCCGGGGCAACTACCCGCAGGCGATCTCCGTCGAGGCGGTCTCGCTGCCCGGCTCCCCGTCGCCCGAGGACCTCCTCGCTCCTGACGTGAAGTGGACGGTGCTCGTCCCGCGCACGGCGGTCGGCGGCCACGCGGCCAACGGGTTCGCCGTCGACGCCGAACAGCGCTTCACCCACCTGCGGATCAACCAGCACCCCGACGGCGGGATCGCCCGGCTCCGCGTGTACGGGGAGGTCGCCCCGGACCCCGCCTGGCTCGCCGCCCTCGGTACGTTCGACCTCGCGGCCCTGGAGAACGGCGGCCAGGTCGAGGACGCCTCCGACCGCTTCTACTCCCCGGCCACCAACACCATCCAGCCCGGCCGCTCGCGCAAGATGGACGACGGCTGGGAGACCCGCCGCCGGCGCGACCGGGGCAACGACTGGATCCGCTACCGCCTCGCCGCGCAGTCCGAGGTCCGGGCCGTCGAGATCGACACCGCCTACCTGAAGGGCAACTCGGCGGGCTGGGCCAGCCTTTCGGTACGCGACGGCGAGGACGGCGACTGGGCGGAGCTCCTGCCCCGGACCCGCCTCCAGCCCGACACCAACCACCGCTTCGTCCTGGACGGGCCGGTGCGCGCCACCCACGTACGCATCGACATCTTCCCGGACGGCGGGATCTCCCGGCTCCGGCTGCACGGGTCCCTCACCGAGGGCGGCGCGGACGCGCTGGCGGCCCGTCACCGGGAGCTGGGCGGCTGACACCGGGCCGGTGTGCCACCGCGATCGCAGGGGGATCGCGGTGGCACACCGGCATGTGCGCGGCCCTCAGTACTCCTGTGCGTATGCGCGGCCCCTCAGTACTCCTCGTGCGTGTCCGGGTCCCCGCCGAAGCGCCGCTGCCGCCCGGACCCGATCGTGGTCAGCTCCTGCGCCGTCAGCTCGAAGCCGAACAGGTCCAGGTTCTCCCGCTGCCGCCCCGGGTCCGCCGACTTCGGGACCGGCACCGCACCGACCTGTGTGTGCCACCGGAGCACCACCTGCCCCGGGGTCACCCCGTGATCCTCGGCGATCGCCACCGTCGACGGGTCCTCCAGCACCTCGCGGCCCCGGGCCAGCGGGCTCCAGCTCTCCGTGACGATGCCCTTCGTCGCGTGCACCGCCCGCAACTCCTCCTGGGGGAGCAGCGGGTGCATCTCGATCTGGTTCACCGAGGGCAGCACACCCGTCTCCGTCTCCAGCCGCTCCAGATGGGCGGCGGTGAAGTTGGAGACGCCGATGGAGCGGACGAGACCGTCCTCGCGGAGCCGGATCATCGCCTTCCAGGTCTCGACGTACTTGTCGACGTGGGGGAGCGGCCAGTGGATCAGGTACAGGTCGACGTACTCGACGCCCAGCCGGGCCCGCGACTCCTCGAATGAGGCCAGCGTCTGCTCGTACCCCTGATGCCGGCCGGGCACCTTCGTGGTGAGGCGGATCTCCTCGCGCGGGACGCCGCTGCGGGCGATGCCCCGGCCGGTGCCGGTCTCGTTGCCGTAGTTCAGGGCCGTGTCGACGAGCCGGTAGCCGAGCCCCAGGGCGCCCGCGACGGCCTCCTCGGCCTCCGCGTCGTCCAGCGGGTAGGTGCCGAGGCCCACCGCCGGGAGGGTGGTGGAGTCGTTGAGCGTGTGAACCGGTGTGTCGCCCATGGTCCGTGCTGTCCTTCCGGTAGCCCCCTCGTCACGTCCTGCCCCGTCCCGGCCAGCGTAGGCGGGCGGCAGGGACGGGGCAGCTCGACGGCGGGCGGACCCGGGGGGAGGCGGTCGGCTCAGGCCGCGTGGCCGCCGTCCACGACGACCTCCGTGCCGGTGATGAACGCGGCGTCCGCGCTCGCCAGGTACGCCACCAGGGAGGCCACCTCATCCGCCGTGCCGAACCGGCCCAGGGCGGTGGCCGCCCGCTGGCCCTCGGCGAACGGTCCGCCGGCCGGGTTGAGGTCGGTGTCCACCGGGCCCGGCTGGATCAGGTTCACCGTGATGCGGCGCGGCCCCAGCTCCCGGGCGAGCGGCCTGGTCAGCCCGGCGAGAGCGGACTTGCTCATCGTGTAGAGCGTCGATCCGGGCCCGCCCGTGTACCGGCTCAGGGCGGTGCCGACCGAGATGATGCGGCCGCCGTCGGCCAGCCGGTCCGCCGCCGCCCGGCAGGCGAGGAAGACCGCCCGCACGTTCACCGCCAGGACCCGCTCGACCTCGGCGTCCGACAGCGCGGCTATCGGCCCGAGGACGCCGATGCCCGCGTTGTTGACGAGGACGTCGAGCCGGCCGAGCGCGTCCGCCGCGCCGTGCACCGCCCCGGCGGCTCCGTCCGCGTCCGCCGCGTCGCACCGCAGGGCGACCCCGCGCCGGCCCGCCCCCTCGATCTTCGCGACGACCGCGCGGGCACCCTCCTCGTCCTGTACGTAGGTGATGGCGACGTCCGCGCCCGCCTCGGCGAGCCGCAGCGCGGTGGCCGCGCCGATGCCGCGGCTGCCTCCGGTGACCAGGGCGGCCCGGGGTGCGGGGGCGGTGACGGTGGTGCTGGACATGGCGGGGTTCCTTGCCTTCGGGGAGCGCCGCCGAATCCGGCGACAGGAACCAGCAAAGCGACCCGGAGGAGAGGACACCGGCGGGAATCGGACGGGGTGTGCCGCCGGTGTCCGCCGGAGCCGCTACAGCACCGGCAGCCGTGCGCCCTCCGTCGCCGTCGCCCGCAGCCGCCCCAGGATCGCCCGCGCCGCCTTGCCGTAGCCGAGGCTGTTGTTCTGCAGCACCGACTCCGCGTTGGCCAGCTCCAGGAAAGCGATCACCTCGAAGGCCAGCTGCCGTACGTCGGTGTCCCCGGCCAGCTCGCCCGCGGCCCGCGCCTCCTCGATCGTCTCCTCCACGAAGGTGACCCAGCCGGTCTGCGCGGCCGCCAGGGCGTCGTGCACCTTGCCGCCGCGGGCGTCGAACTCGGCGGTGGCCGCGTAGAAGAAGCAGCCGCCGCGGAAGACCCGCTCCCGGGAGTACGCGATCCACGCCTCGCACATCCGCCAGATCCGGCCGATCCCCGGGGGGACCGAGCGGGCCGGGCGCAGCACATGGTCGACGTAGACCGCGACCGCGGCGCGCACCGTGGCGAGCTGCAGCTCCTCCTTCGATCCGAAGAGGGCGAACACACCGCTCTTGCTGAGTTTCAACTCGGTGGCCAGCCGCCCCAGGGAGAGACCTTCCAGCCCTTCCACCGAGGCGATCTGCACCGCGCGCCCCAGGATCAGCTGCCGCGTCTGATTGCCCCGCTCGACCCGCCCGTCCAGCCGTACTGCCGCCATGTGACCACTCCGTACCTCAGAGTTATCGAGGCGTCATTCTAGGGACGGCCGAAGGCTCCGCCGGACCACCCGCCGTCCGTCCCGCCGGCCCGTCCACCGGCGCGCCCCGCCGCTGACCACGGGCGATACCGGCGGATGATCCGGGCGGGATCCGACCGGTGAGACAGGTGTTCCTTTCCGCCGCCCCCGGCGAGTAGCGTGATCGTTCCGCGTGTGAGCCGGTGAGGTCTCCACAACTTGTCCCGCTGTGGAGAACCAAGGAGCACCAGGTGTCCGCTGCCGTCGCGCCCGCGCCCGCCCTCGCACCACCCCGCCGCGCCTGGCTGACCGATCTGCCCGTGCTGGCGGTAGCCGTCGTCTGGGGCGCGAGCTACCTCGCCGCCAAGGGCATCACCACCACCCACACCGTGATCGCCGTCCTCGTCCTGCGCTTCGCCGTCGTGCTGCCGGTCCTGGTCGCCACCGGGTGGCGCAAGCTGCGGGCGCTGAGCGGCGCGCAGTGGCGGGGGGCCGGACTGCTGGGCCTGGTGCTGAGCGGGATCTTCCTGCTGGAGACCTACGGGGTGGTCCACACCTCGGCCACCAACGCCGGACTGATCATCAGCCTCACCATGTTCTTCACACCGCTCGCCGAAGCCGCCGTGACCCGGGTCCGGCCCCCGGCCTCGTTCGTTGCCGCGGCCGGGCTCTCCGTCGCCGGAGTGATCCTCCTGACCCAGGGCGGCGGATTCACCAGCCCCTCCGCCGGGGACCTGCTGATGCTGCTCGCCGCCCTCGCCCGGACCGTCCACGTCATGGCCATGGCCAGGATCAAGGCCGTGCAGTCGGCCGACTCGCTCTCCCTGACCACCGTCCAGCTCGGCAGCGCGGTCGCCGTCTTCGCCGTACTCGCCGCCCTGCCGGGAACGGGCGCCTCACCGTGGAGCGTGGCGGCGGACTTCGGCCCCGGGGACACCGGCGAGGGCGAGCGGCCCCAGCCCACCCTCACCACCCTGGACGCGCTGATCGACGAATCCCGGCAGGCGGGCATGAAGGTCACCGTCGACCAGCGCGTCGCCGCCCCGGGTGACGCCCCCGCCGCCACCGGCCGCACGGTGTACCGCATCGCCCAGGAGTGCCTGACCAACGCGCGTAAACACGCACCCGGCACCGAAGTCACCGTCACCGTGACCGGCGGCCCCGGGGACGGGCTCACCATCGAGGTGGCCAACCCGGCCCCCACCGAGCCCTACGAACGGGTGCCCGGCTCCGGCCAGGGGCTCATCGGCCTCACCGAACGCGCCACGCTTGCCGGGGGCCGGCTGGAGCACGGCCCCACCCCGGACGGCGGATTCGCGGTCCGGGCCCGGCTGCCGTGGCCCGCCGCGTGAGGCGGGGGTGCCGGACGCGGCGGACGGGCTGGCTACGGTGGCTGTCATGAACACCCCGGCCTCCCCGACGCCTTCCGCCGCCCCGCCCGTCCGCCTGCTCATCGTCGACGACGACCCGCTCGTGCGGGCCGGGCTCACCCTGATGCTCGGCGGGGCCGATGACATCGACATCGTGGGGGAGGGCGCGGACGGCAGCGAGGTCGCCGCCCTGGTCGAACGGCTGCGCCCCGACGTCGTCCTGATGGACATCCGGATGCCCGGCATGGACGGGCTCACCGCGACCGAGGAGCTGCGCCGCCGCCCCGACGCGCCCGAAGTCGTCGTCCTCACCACCTTCCACGCCGACGAACAGGTCCTGCGGGCCATCCGCGCCGGAGCGGCGGGATTCGTCCTGAAAGACACCCCGCCCGCCCGGATCGTCGACTCGGTCCGCCGGGTCGCCGCCGGGGACCCGGTGCTCTCGCCCGCCGTCACCCGGCAGCTCATGGCCCGTGCCGCAGGCGGCGCGCAGGATGACCGCACCACCCGCACCGAGCGGGCCCGCAGGCGGTTCGCGGAGCTGGCCGAGCGGGAGAAGGAGGTCGCGGTGGCCGTCGGACGCGGGCATTCCAACGCGGAGATCGCGGGCGAGCTCTACCTCAGCGTCGCCACCGTCAAGACCCAGGTTTCGCGGATTCTGGCCAGACTCGACCTGAACAACCGTGTCCAGATCGCCCTGTTGGTCCACGATGCGGGGCTGCTCGACACGGATGACGAGGGGAGCGGCGGCCTACGCTGAGGGGACCGGAACGGAAGAGGGGCTGACCACGATGGCTGTGCTCGATCTGAGAGATCTGCCGGATTTCACGGCGAACCCCTACCCCTACTACGCGAAGCTGCGCGCCGAGGGGCCGGTGCACGCCGTACGGACCGAGCAGACGGAACGCATCTGGCTGGTCGTCGGGTACGAGGAGGCCCGCTCGGTCCTCGCCGACCAGCGGTTCGGCAAGGACTGGCGGACCACCGGGCGCTGGGCCGCCGAGGCGAACCCGATCAGCGCCAACATGCTGGAGCTGGACGCCCCGCACCACACCCGGCTGCGCAGGCTCGTCGTCCGTGAGTTCACCGCCCGCCGGATCGAGGCGCTGCGCCCGCGGGTCACCGAGATCACCACGGAGCTCCTCGACGCGATGGTCCCGGCCGGCGCAGCCGACCTGGTCGACGCGCTGGCCTTCCCGCTCCCGATGACCGTCATCTGCGAGCTGCTCGGCGTCCCCGACATCGACCGGGACACCTTCCGTACGCTGTCGAACGGCATCGTCACCCCCACCCCGGCCCAGCGGGAGGCCGACCCGGTCGGCGCGATGAGCGCCTATCTCGTCCAGCTCATCGAGGACAAGCGCAGCTCGCCCGGCGACGATCTGCTGAGCGCGCTCATCAGAAGCCGCGACGAGGGCGGCGACGGGCTCTCCGCCGACGAACTGGTCGGCATGGCCTTCGTGCTGCTCGTCGCCGGACACGAGACCACCGTCAACCTGATCTCCAACGGGGTACGGGCCCTCCTCGACCACCCGGACCAGCTCGCCCTGCTGCGCGCCGACCCCGGACTGCTCGACGGGGCGGTGGAGGAGATGCTGCGGTACGACGGCCCGGTGGAGACCGCCACCTTCCGCTTCACCCGGGAGGCGGTGCCGGTCGGCTCCACAGTCATCCCGGCCGACGAGGCGGTGCTCGTCGCCCTGGCCTCGGGCGGCCGGGACCCGGAGCGGTTCGAGGACCCGGACACCTTCGACATCCGCCGCGCCCCCCAGGGCCACCTGGGCTTCGGCCACGGGGCGCACTACTGCCTGGGCGCCCCGCTCGCCCGCATGGAGGCGCGCATCGCGATCGGGGCCCTGCTGGAGCGCTGCCCGGACCTCGCCCGCGATCCGGCGGGCGGCGAGCCGGAGTGGCTGCCGGGCCTGCTGATGCGAGGAGTGCGGCGGCTGCCGGTGCGGTGGTGAGCCCGCTGTATCCGTTGTGTCCGCACAACCCACCCGAAAGGGAAGAGCGTTGACCACCGAAGCGACCCCAGGAACCGATGCCCTGGTCGATCTCGCCGCGCTCGGCGAGGAGTTCACCCGCGACCCGTACCCCGTCTACGCCGCGTTACGGGCCAAGGGCCCGGTCCACCGGGTCCGTATCCCCGAGGGCACCCAGGCCTGGCTCGTGGTCGGGTACGAGGCCGGGCGGAGGCTCCTCGCCGACCAGCGGCTCTCCAAACAGTGGGCGGCGGCCTCACCCGCGCTCGGCGTCACCAAGGTCTCCGCGGGCACCTCGATGCTCAGCAGCGACACCCCCGACCACACCCGACTGCGCAAGCTCGTCGCCCGGGAGTTCACCCCGCGCCGGATGGAGCAACTCACCCCGCGCGTCCAGGAGATGACCGACGAGCTGCTGGACCGGATGCTCGCGGCCCCGGACCGGCGGGCCGACCTCGTCGAGGTGCTCTCCTACCCGCTGCCGATGAACGTCATCTGCGAGCTGCTCGGTGTGCCGTTCCTGGACCGGGCGGCCTTCCGCGAATGGTCGAACCAGGCGGTCTCCTCGGTCGACGCCTCGAAGCGGGCCTCCTCCACCCGGGCGATGGCCGCCTATCTGACCGGGCTGCTCCAGGACAAGCGGGCGCGGCCGGGCGACGACCTGATGAGTGCGCTCATCCACACCGCCGACGAGGACGGCGACCGGCTCTCCGCCGACGAACTGATGGGCATGGCCTGGCTGCTGCTCGTCGCCGGACACGAGACCACCGTCAACCTCATCACCAACGGGGTGCACAACCTCCTGGCGCACCCGGACCAACTCGCCGCCCTGCGAGCGGACTTCGGTCTGATCGACAACGCGGTCGAGGAGATCCTGCGCTTCGAGGGGCCCGTCGAGACACCCACGTACCGCTTCACGACCGAACCGGTCGACATCGACGGCACGGTGATCCCGGGCGGGGGCGAACTGGTCCTCGTCGCGATGTCGGACGCCAACCGGGACCCTGCCCGCTACTCCGACGCATCCCGCTTCGACATCACCCGGGACGCCCGGGGCCATATCGCCTTCGGGCACGGCATCCACTACTGCCTGGGCGCCCCACTGGCCCGGATCGAGGCCCGGGTCGCCATCCGGTCGCTGCTGGAGCGCTGCCCGGAACTGCGGCTGACCGCCGACCCGGCGACGCTCGCATGGCGCACCGGCCTCCTGATGCGCGGACCGCTGAGCCTGCCGGTGGCCTGGTAGGGAGGCGGCGGCCGATGGAGGGCGGGCGGCTCACCCGCCCGGGATCTCCTCCATCGCCACCGGGCGGCGTTCGCGGCGGGAGATCTCGCAGGCCTCGGCGATCCGCAGGGCGTGCAGGGCCTCCCGCCCGTCGCACGGGTTGGCCAGCTCGCCCCGGGCGACCCGGAGGAAGGCGTCCAGCTCCGCCTCGTACGCCGGGGCGAACCGCTCCAGGAACCCCGGCCACGGCTTCGCCGGAGCGCCGGGACCCTCCGGTTCGGCCGAGGTCAGCGGCGTACGGTCGTCCAGGCCGACGGCGATCTGGTCCAGCTCGCCGGCCAGCTCCATGCGGACGTCGTACCCGGCGCCGTTGCAGCGGGTCGCGGTGGCGGTGGCGAGGGTGCCGTCGTCCAGGGTGAGCAGGGCGGCGGCCGTGTCCACATCGCCCGCCGCGCGGAACATCGCGGGCCCGGCGTCCGACCCGGTGGCGTACACCTCGCTCACCTCACGGCCCGTCACCCACCGCAGGATGTCGAAGTCGTGGACCAGGCAGTCCCGGTAGAGCCCCCCGGAGAGCGGGAGGTAGTCGGCGGGCGGCGGGGCGGGGTCGGAGGTGACGGCCCGCACGGTGTGCAGCCGCCCGAGCCTCCCGTCCCGTACCGCCGCCCGGGCCTCGCCGTACCCCGCGTCGAAGCGCCGCATGAAACCCAGCTGGAGGATGCTGCCCGCCGCCTCGACCTCCGCGAGGGCGCCGAGCGTGCCGGGCAGGTCCAGGGCGATCGGCTTCTCGCAGAACGCCGGCAGCCCGGCACGGGCGGCGCGGGCGATGAGGCTCGCGTGGGCGGCGGTCGCCGAACAGATCACCAGGGCGTCGGGGAGGTCCCGGCCCCCGCCGGTGAACATCGCGTCCACCGGGACGGCCGACGCCCCGGTCCGGGTGGCCGCCACGGCGGCGCGCTCCGGATCCGCGTCCGCCACCAGCAGGGAGTCCACGGCGGGGTGACGGCTCAGCACCTCCGCATGGAAAGTGCCGATACGTCCCGTTCCGATGAGTCCGATGCGCATGGCCCCAAGGTGACGTTCGCCCGGTCATCATGTCAAGCGTTTGTCCTGACAAATGGCGGCCACACGCATCGACCGGGCGTCGACCCGGCCCCACTCCCGCCATGGCTTTGTCCGGACAATCGAACTAGGCTCGCCCCGTGACCCCACAAGGAGCCGATCAGCCGCTGCCGCTGAGCGTGGACCGCACCAGCCCGGTGCCGCTCTACTTCCAGCTGGCGCAGCAACTGGAGGCCGCCGTCGAACAGGGCCGACTGGCCCCCGGCACCCTGCTCGGCAACGAGATCGACCTCGCCGCCCGCCTCGGCCTCTCCCGCCCGACGGTCCGCCAGGCCATCCAGTCGCTCGTCGACAAGGGGCTGATGGTGCGCCGCCGGGGCGTCGGCACCCAGGTCGTCCACAGCCAGGTCCGCCGCCCGCTGGAGCTCAGCTCGCTCTACGACGACCTGGAGGCGGCCGGCCAGCGCCCCGCCACCAAGGTCCTGCGCACCACCATGGAACCGGCCACCGCCGAGATCGCCGCCGCCCTCGGCCTCGCCGAGGGCACCGAGGTCAACCTCGTCGAGCGGCTGCGTTACGCCCACGACGAGCCGATGGCCCTCCTGCGCAACCACCTCCCCCCGGACCTGCTCGCCCTCCCGGCGCGGGAGCTGGAGTCCACCGGGCTGTACCGGATGATGCGCGCCTCGGGCATCACGCTGCACAGCGCCCGCCAGTCCGTCGGCGCGCGCGCCGCCACGGCCGGGGAGGCCGGCGCCCTGGACGAGGAGCCGGGCGCGCCGCTGCTCACCATGGAGCGAACGACGTACGACGACACGGGCCGCGCGGTCGAGTTCGGCTCCCACGTCTACCGCGCCTCGCGCTACGCGTTCGAGTTCCAACTCCTGATGCGCGGCTGAGCCGATTCAGCCCGTCCGCGACCACTCAAGCCCGTCCGGCGTTTGAGGACGGAACCCTTGCGCTGGTGCGCCCGCAGGCAGAGGATCCTGGGCACGGGCTGCGGGGTGGCACCCCCGCACGGGCCGGGGGCGCGGCTGGAAGGCGCCCCACGGGCGGGAGCGGGCAGGGCTCGGGGATACTTGGGCGGCCGGACCGGGACCGTACACTCCCCGGCCCGGTCGACCGCACAGCGAGCAGCAGCAAGAAGGGCACGGCGTCGTGGCAAGGGTTCGGACAGGGGTACGCGCGATGGGCGCCGTACTGGCAGTGGTGCTGGCCGCCTCCCTGGCGGGTTGCAGCAGCACCGGCGGCAAGCGGGCGGAAGAGCGCGCGGCCGAGGCCGCCGAGGGACGGGCCGCGGTGAACACACCCCGCTGGACCTTCGCCATGGTCACCCACTCGGGCGACGGCGACACCTTCTGGGACATCGTCCAGAAGGGCGCCGAGCAGGCGGCCGTCAAGGACAACATCAACTTCCTCTACTCGCACAACGACGAGGCCAACCAGCAGGCCCAGCTCGTCCAGACCGCGATCGACAAGAAGGTCGACGGGCTGATCGTCTCGCTGGCCAAGCCGGACGCCATGAAGGCCGTCGTCGCCAAGGCCGTCAAGGCGGGCATCCCGGTCATCACGGTGAACTCGGGATCCGCCGAGTCCAAGGAGTTCGGCGCCCTGACCCACATCGGCCAGGACGAGTCGATCGCCGGCGAGGCCGTCGGCGACGAGCTGAACAGCCGCGGCCGCAAGAAGGCGCTCTGCGTCCTGCACGAGCAGGGCAACGTTGGCCACGAGCAGCGCTGCGCCGGGGCGAAGAAGACCTTCGACGGCACCCTGCAGAACCTGTACGTCGACGGCACCAACATGCCCGACGTCACGGCGTCCATCGAGGCCAAGCTCCAGTCCGACAAGAGCATCGACGCGGTCGTCACCCTCGGCGCCCCCTTCGCCGACGCAGCCGTCCAGGCCAAGCAGACGGCGGGCAGCAAGGCAGAGATCGACACCTTCGACCTCAACGCGAAGGTCGCCACCGGCCTCCAGACCGACAAGCTCGGCTTCGCCGTCGACCAGCAGCCCTACCTCCAGGGCTACGAGGCCGTCGACCTGCTCTGGCTCTACCGCTACAACCGCAACGTCCTCGGCGGCGGCCTCCCCGTCCTGACCGGTCCGCAGATCATCACCAAGGGCGACGCCGACGCCCTGGCCGACTACACCAAGCGGGGCACCCGATGAGCGGCTCCACAGCCGCCCCCGACCAGCTGGACGAGCGCCTCGTCCGCACCTCGCCGCTGCGCAAGCTGCTCGGCCGCCCCGAGCTCGGCTCGGTCGTCGGCGCGGCAGCGGTCTTCCTCTTCTTCGCGATCGTGGCCGACAGCTTCCTCCAGGCCTCCAGCTTCGGCACCGTGCTGTACGCGGCCTCGGTCCTCGGCATCATGGCCGCACCGGTCGCGCTGCTGATGATCGGCGGCGAGTTCGACCTCTCCGCCGGGGTCATGGTGACCAGCTCCGCGCTGATCTCCTCGATGTTCAGCTACCAGATGACGGCCAACGTCTGGGTCGGCGTCTTCGTGTCGCTGCTGGTCACGCTCGCCATCGGCGCGTTCAACGGCTTCATGCTGACCCGCACCAAACTGCCCAGCTTCATCATCACGCTCGGCACGTTCCTGATGCTCACCGGCCTCAACCTCGGCTTCACCAAGCTGATCAGCGGCACGGTCTCCACCAAGGCCATCGGTGACATGGAGGGCTTCGAATCCGCCCGGGTCCTCTTCGCCTCGACGCTCACCCTCGGCGGCGTCGAGTTCAAGGTGACGATCCTGTGGTGGGCGGCGCTCGTCGGTATCGCCACCTGGATCCTGCTCCGTACCCGCTTCGGCAACTGGATCTTCGCCGTCGGCGGCGAGGCGGACGCCGCCCGCGCGGTCGGCGTCCCCGTCATCCGTACCAAGATCGGGCTCTACCTGGGCGTCGCCTTCGCCGCCTGGATCTCCGGCCAGCACCTGCTGTTCAGCTACGACGTCGTCCAGTCCGGCGAGGGCGTCGGCAACGAGCTGACGTACATCATCGCGGCCGTCATCGGCGGCTGCCTGATCACCGGCGGCTACGGCTCCGCGATCGGCTCGGCGGTCGGTGCCTTCATCTTCGGCATGACCAGCAAGGGCATCGTGTACGCGGAGTGGAATCCGGACTGGTTCAAATTCTTCCTGGGAGCGATGCTGCTCCTGGCCACCCTGCTCAACGCGTGGGTGCGCAAGCGCGCGGAGGCGACAACATGACGGCCACGTCCGAGAAGAGTGCGGGCCCCCTGGTCGAGCTGGACGACGTCTCGAAGTTCTACGGCAACATCAAGGCCCTGGAACACGTCTCGCTGGAGGTCCACGCGGGCGAGATCACCTGCGTCCTCGGGGACAACGGCGCCGGCAAGTCCACCCTGATCAAGATCATCGCAGGGCTGCACCGGCACGACGCCGGCCGGTTCCTGATCGACGGCGAGGAGACCACGCTCGCCAACCCGCGCGACGCCCTGGACCGGGGCATCGCCACGGTCTACCAGGACCTCGCGGTCGTCCCGCTGATGCCGGTCTGGCGGAACTTCTTCCTCGGCTCCGAGCCGACCGTCGGCGTCGGCCCCTTCAAGCGCCTCGACGTGAAGAAGATGCGGGCGACGACCCGTACGGAACTGCTGCGCATGGGCATCGACCTGCGCGACGTGGACCAGCCCATCGGCACGCTGTCCGGTGGTGAACGCCAGTGCGTGGCGATCGCCCGTGCCGTCTACTTCGGCGCCAAGGTCCTCGTCCTGGACGAGCCGACCGCGGCCCTCGGCGTCAAGCAGTCCGGCGTGGTCCTCAAGTACGTGGCGGCCGCCCGCGACGCCGGGCTCGGCGTGGTCCTCATCACCCACAACCCGCACCACGCCCACCTCGTCGGCGACCGGTTCATCCTCCTCAAGCGCGGAGCGATGTCCGGCAGCCACACCAAGGACGACGTCACGCTGGACGAACTCACACGTCAGATGGCGGGCGGCAGTGAGCTGGAGGAGCTCAGCCACGAGCTGGAACGCACCCCGACCCCGACCCTCCCGGGCGGCAAGGACGCGACCGGCAGCACCCCCTGAGCGGCGACCCGCCCCGGCGCGGCCGACCCCGACCGACGGCCCCCGGGGCCGGGCAGTGGCAGAATCGAGCGCGGCGGGCGCCGTCCGCCGCCGGCCGCGACAGCGGCCCGGCCCCCCAGACCCCGCAGGGACGATGAGCACGTACCGCGACTTCGCACACCGCGGCTCCGCCCGCGCCACCGTCCTCAAGACCGTCGGCACCAAGGAGCGCCGCTCGCACCTCACCGCCCCCCGCGTCCCCACGGTCGGGATCGACATCGGCGGTACGAAGGTGATGGCGGGCGTCGTGGACGCCGACGGCAACATCCTGGAACAGCTGCGCACCGAGACGCCCGACAAGTCCAAGAGCCCGAAGGTCGTCGAGGACACCATCGTCGAGCTGGTCCTGGACCTCTCCGACCGGCACGACGTCCACGCGGTGGGCATCGGCGCGGCGGGCTGGGTGGACGCCGACCGCTCCAAGGTCCTGTTCGCCCCGCACCTCGCCTGGCGCGACGAACCCCTGCGCGACGCCATCGCCTCCCGCCTGGTCGTCCCCGTCATGGTCGACAACGACGCCAACACGGCGGCCTGGGCGGAGTGGCGCTTCGGCGCGGGCCGCGGCGAGGACCACCTCGTCATGATCACGCTCGGTACGGGGATCGGCGGCGCGATCCTGGAGGACGGCCAGGTCAAGCGCGGCAAGTACGGCGTGGCCGGTGAGTTCGGCCACATGCAGGTCGTGCCGTCGGGCCACCGCTGCCCCTGCGGCAACCGGGGCTGCTGGGAGCAGTACAGCTCCGGCAACGCGCTGGTCCGCGAGGCCAGGGAGCTGGCCGCCGCCGACTCGCCGGTCGCGCACTATCTGCTGGACCGGGTCAAGGGCAACATCCCCGACATCACCGGGCCGCTCATCACCGAACTGGCCCGCGAGGGCGATGCGATGTGCATCGAGCTCCTCCAGGACATCGGCCAGTGGCTCGGCGTCGGCATCGCCAACCTGGCCGCCGCGCTCGACCCCTCCTGCTTCGTCATCGGAGGCGGTGTCAGCGCCGCCGACGACCTCCTGATCGGCCCAGCCCGGGACGCCTTCAAGCGCCACCTCACCGGCCGCGGCTACCGCCCCGAGGCCCGGATCGCCAAGGCCCAGCTCGGCCCCGAGGCCGGTATGGTCGGCGCCGCGGACCTCGCCCGGCTGGTCGCCCGCCGGTTCCGCCGGGCCAACCGGCGCCGCGTCGAGCGGTACGAGCGGTACGCGCAGATCTACGACCAGGCGGCGAGCACGATCCGCAACACCCGGTCGACCCGCACGGTCGACTGAACCGCAGCCGCCCGCCCGGCGTCTCAGCCTCCGTACTCGAAGCCGCCCCCGCCCCCGAACGTCCGAAGCCGCCCCCGACTCCGTACCCGACCGGCTTTCACGCCTCCGTACTCCGCTCCGCAGCACGAGGGACCACCTGACCATGATCGCAGCCGACCACCCCGTGGTGCCGACCCAGTCCCCGTCGCCGGCCGACGGCGGGAGCAAGCCGCCGGAGGACCGCCGACGGGTGTTCAAGCGGCGGTTCATCACCGCCACGATCATCGTGCTGCTGATCGGCATCCCCGCCGGCTACCTGCTGATCTCCGCGGGCCAGAGCCGCCGCTCGGGCAAGGACAAGGAAGCCGAGGCCGCGGCGCTCGGGCTCCGCGAGGGCTGGCCCTCCAAGATGCAGCGCCGGATCTTCGAGATCCCGATCCCCGGCAACGGGATCGGGGTCCAGTACTACGAGACGAACAACTGGAAAGCCAGCCGGATGTACGCGAAGTTCCGGACGACCTCCGCCGGTCTCGACCGCTTCCTGAGCGGCGTCGGCACCGGGCGAGCGGCCCTGGAGCCCGGCGCGGTCAACATCAGCCCCCGGGACATCGACATCACCGGCTGGTACTTCGGCCCGAACGAGAACTGGGCGAGTACCACGCACAGCAACAAGAAGCCGCGCCCCACCCAGACCATCACGGTCAATATGTCCGACCCGGCCAGTCCTGTCGTCTATGTCGTATCGGCGGCGACCCCCTGACCGGGACCCGGAGGGGCGCTCACTAACCTGGAGCGAGTGAGCGAAGTGAGCGAGACGACCCCACAGCCCGCGCAGGCCCCCCACCCCGGCGGACCCGCCCCGCACCCCGGCCCGCCCGTCCCGGCGGCCCCGTCCCCGCAGCCGGGCACGGGTACGACGCCGGAGCCGGGAGCGACGCCGCCGTACGGGGCCGCGCAGCCCGGCCCGGGGGGTGCGCCTGCTTACGGGTACCCACAGCCCGGCCCCGGGGGTGCGCCGGCTTACGGGTACCCGCAGCCGATGGGCCCGGAAGGGCCTGGTTTCCCGCAGGCTCCGGGCTCCGGGCAGGGAACTGGTTTCCCGCAGGCGGTGGGCCCGGAGGGCCCGGCGTTCCCGCAGGCTCCGGGCTCCCTACAAGCACCCGGGTTCCCGCAGCCTGCGGGTCCCGATGCGCCCGGTTTCCCCCAGGCCCCCGGAGCCCCGCAGCCCGTGGCGCCGCCGCAGGCCATCCCCGTACAGCCGCAGGTCACGCACGCCACGCAGACCCCCCACGCACCGCAGGCCCTCCTCGCCTCGCAGGATTTCCCCGTCCCGCAGACAGCGCACGCCCCGCAGGCAGGCCACGACCACGCCCCGCAGGCGGGTCACGCCCCCACCCCACCGGCGGGTCACGCCCCCACCCAGCCGCAGCCCCAGCCGCAGGCCCCCGCCCCCCAGGCCGCCGCTGAGGCCCCCCGAACCCTTCAGTACCGCTTCGACGGCCCCGAGGACGCCCCCGTCCTGGTGATCGGGCCCTCCCTCGGGACGACCTGGCACATGTGGGACCGCCAGATTCCCGAGCTGGCCCAGCACTGGCGGGTCTTCCGCTACGACCTGCCGGGTCACGGCGGCGCCCCCGCGCACGCGGCGCCTTCCGTCGCCGAACTGGGGGACCGGCTGCTCGCGACCCTGGACGGGCTCGGCGTCCAGCGGTTCGGCTACGCGGGCTGCTCGATCGGCGGGGCGGTCGGGGCCGACCTGGCCCTGCGCCACCCGCACCGGGTGGCCTCGCTGGCGCTGGTCGCCTCCTCGCCCCGGTTCGGCTCGGCCGACGAGTTCCGGCAGCGCGGGGTGATCGTCCGCACCAACGGGCTGGAGCCGATGGCCCGCACCGCGCCGGAACGCTGGTTCACCCCCGGCTTCGCCGCCGCGCAGCCCGCCATCGTGGAGTGGGCCGTGCAGATGGTCCGCACCACCGACCCCGGCTGCTACATCGCGGCCTGCGAGGCGCTGGCCGCGTTCGACATCCGCGACCACCTGGGCCGGATCGGCGTCCCGACCCTGGTCCTGGTCGGTGCCGAGGACAAGGTCACCGGCCCCGCCGAGGCGCGCACCCTGGTCGCCGGGATACCGGACGCGCGCCTCGCGCTCGTCCCCGGCGCCTCCCACCTGGCCCCGGTCGAGCAGCCCGCGGCCGTCTGCGACCTGCTGCTGACGCACTTCTCCACCGCCTGGCAGGACGCGCCCGCCGCGGCTCTCCCGGCGCCGCCGCTCGTCCCCGGGCCGCCGACCCCCGCCACCCCGTTCGCCCCCGTCGCCGAGATCACGGCGGCGCCCCTCGCGCCCGAGGCCGCAGGGCGACTGCCGGACGACCGGTACGAGCGCGGGACGAAGGTGCGCCGCGAGGTGCTGGGGGACGCCCATGTCGACGCGGCGAACGGCTCGGCCGACGCGTTCACCGAGGACTTCCAGGAGCTGGTCACCCGGTACGCCTGGGGCGAGGTCTGGAACCGGGACGGGCTCGACCGCCGTACCCGCAGCTGCATCACCCTCACCGCGCTCGTCGCCTCCGGCCACCTGGAAGGCCTGGCAGCGCACACCCGCGCGGCCCTGCGCAACGGCCTGACGCCCGCCGAGATCAAGGAGGTCCTGCTCCAGACCGCCGTCTACTGCGGCATCCCGGCAGCAGACGCCGCCTTCTCCGTCGCGCAGTCCGTGATCCAGGAGGAAACGACCCCGCCCGCGTAGCAGGATGGACCCATGAACGCATCGCCTCTGGCACTCACGCTCACCAAGAAGACCCACTCCTGCGTGCGGATCGAGAAGGAGGGGCGCGTCCTGGTCATCGACCCGGGCGGCTTCTCCGAGGACGACGCGGCCATCGGCGCCGACGTACTCCTGGTCACGCACGAGCACCCGGACCACTTCAACGAGGCGCGGCTGCGGGCGGGCCTGGAGGCCAACCCGGCGGCGGAGATCTGGACGCTGCGCAGCGTGGCCGAGCAGCTGTCGGCCGCGTTCCCGGGGCGGGTGCACACCGTGGGCGACGGTGACGCGTTCTCGGCGGCCGGGTTCGACGTCACCGTGCACGGCGAGCTGCACGCGGTGATCCACCCGGACATCCCGAGGATCACCAACGTCGGCTTCCTGGTGGACGGTTCGGTCTTCCACCCCGGCGACGCGCTCACGGTCCCCGGGCGTTCCGTGGACACGCTGCTGCTGCCGGTGATGGCCCCGTGGAACAAGATCTCCGAGGTCATCGACTACGTACGGGAGATCGAGCCACGCCGTGCCATCGACGTCCACGACGCCCTGCTGACCGACCTGGCGCGACCGATCTACGACAACCAGATCGGCGCCCTGGGCGGCGCGGACCACGGTCGGCTGGCCCCGGGCGGCACCACCGAGCTGTGAGCCCGGCGGCCGTTGTCAGTGGGAGCCGCTAGGTTGGCTGCCATGCGCATCGCCACCTATAACGTCAATTCGATCACCGCCCGGCTGCCGAGGCTCCTGGCCTGGCTGGAGAGCAGCGGCACCGATGTGCTGTGCATCCAGGAGACCAAGTGCACGGCGGAGCAGTTCCCCGCCGAAGCCCTGCGCGAGGCGGGTTACGAATCCGCGGTCAACGCCACCGGCCGGTGGAACGGGGTCGCGCTGCTCTCCCGCGTCGGCCTCACCGATGTCGTCACCGGGCTGCCCGGCGGCCCGGAGTACGACGGGGTGGAGGAGCCCCGCGCGATCTCCGCGACCTGCGGCCCGGTGCGCCTCTGGTCGGTCTACGTGCCCAACGGCCGCGAGGTCGAGCACCCGCACTACGCGTACAAGCTGGCCTGGCTGGAGGCCCTGCGCAAGGCGGTGGCGGCGGACGCGGCGGGGACGCTGCCGTTCGCGGTCCTGGGTGATTTCAATGTGGCCCCGACCGACGAGGACGTCTGGGACCCGGCGCTCTTCGCGGGCGCCACGCATGTCACGCCCGCCGAGCGGGCGGCTCTCTCGGCCCTGGAGGGGGAGGGGCTGGGCGAGGTTCTGCCCCGCCCCCTCAAGTACGACCGGGCGTACACCTTCTGGGACTACCGGGAGCTGCGCTTCCCCAAGAACAAGGGCATGCGGATCGACCTGACCTACGGCAACGCCCCGTTCACGGCCGCCGTCAAGGACAGTTACGTGGACCGCGAGGAGCGCAAGGGCAAGGGCGCGTCCGACCACGCGCCGGTCGTGGTGGACCTCGACCTCTGACAGGCGGCGGGTGCGGACGTCGGCCACAACTGACAACCAAAGGTTGACACTCAAGGGGTGTCAACCTAGGGTTGACGCATGACGCAGCCACTTCCTGCCACCCCGACCGTGCGCCTCGACGACCTGATCGAGGCCATCAAGAAGTCCAACCCCGATGCGCTGGAGCAGCTCTCCGGTGCGGTGATCGCCGCCGATCACCTCGGCGATGTGGCCGACCACCTCATCGGTCACTTCGTGGACCAGGCCCGCCGCTCGGGCGCCTCCTGGACCGACATCGGCCGGAGCATGGGGGTCACCCGTCAGGCGGCCCAGAAGCGCTTCGTCGCGAAGAAGGGCGAGGAAGCGCCCGACCTGGACCCGAGCCAGGGCTTCGGCCGCTTCACCCAGCGCGCCCGGAACGTCGTGATGGCTTCCCACAACGAGGCCAAGACCGCCCACAACGCCGAGATCCTCCCGGCCCACCTGCTGCTCGGCCTCCTCGCCGAGCCCGAATCGATCGCCGCCCGGGTCCTCACCGGCCAGGGCGTGTCCCCGGAGGCCCTCCGCACGGCGGCGACCCTCGCCCTGCCGGCCGCGGCCGACGAGGTGCCGGAGCTGATCCCGTACGACGCGGACTCCCGCAAGGTCCTGGAGCTGACGTTCCGCGAGGCGCTGCGGCTCGGCCACAACTACGTCGGCACGGAGCACATCCTGCTGGCACTGCTGGAGTTCGAGGACGGCTCGGGAGTGCTGAACGGCCTGGGCGTCGCCAAGGAGGCAACGTCGGCGGCGGTCGAATCGGCGGTGGCCGAAGCGGCGGCCGCGCTGTGGCAGCAGAGCTCCTGACACCCTGTTCGGGGGAGGGGCGGGCTCTCGGCAGCCGAGAGCCCGCCCCCTCCGGCCGCTTCTGTCTGGTGCTCAGTGAACCGAGAACCCGCCGTCCACGAAGAGGGCCTGCCCGGTGACGTAGGCGGAGGAGCGCCCCGCGAGAAACACCGCGGCCCCCGCGAAGTCCTCCGCCAGCCCGTTGCGCCCGACGAGGGTGCGGGCGGCGAGCGAGGCGACCTTCTCCGGGTCGGAGGCGAGCCGCTCGTTGAGCGGGGTGAGCACGAACCCCGGGACCAGGGTGTTCACGGTGACGCCGTAAGGAGACCACGCCTCCGCCTGGGACCGGGCCAGCGACTCCAGTCCGCCCTTGGACACCCCGTACGCACCGCTGTTCACGAAGGCGCGGTGGGCCTGCTGCGAGGTGACGTGGATGATCCGCCCGTACCCCCGCTCGGCCATCCCGGGCCCGAACCGCTGGCCCAGCAGGAAGGGCGCCTTGAGGTTCACGGCCATGGTGGTGTCCCAGACGTCCTCATCGAGTTCGCCCAGGGGCGGCCGCAGATTGACCCCGGCACAGTTGACGAGAATGTCCGGCTCCCCAAAGGCAGCAACAACCCCGTCGCCCGCCGCGCGCACCCCCTCGGCGGTCCCGAGATCGGCACTCACCCAGGCGGCCCGGCACCCCTCGCCCTCCAACTCCCCGACGGTCGCCTCCAACTCGGCCTCCCGCCGAGCCACCACAACCACACTCGCCCCGGCCCGTGCAAGCGCCCCGGTGATGGCCCGCCCGATACCGGAACTGCCGCCGGTCACTACGGCTACCCGGCTGGCCAGGGAGAACAGATCCGACACATACGTCTGCGCACTCATGTTTGCATCTTAGATCGCGTCCTGCATGGTGAGTTGGGGTAGCCGACTCGCCATGATGAGTGGACGGTGGGGCTGGATTGTTCCGGTCGGGTTGTAGGAGATTGCGGAGGCGCTATTGCCCGCGGCGCGGGTGCGGCCGCAGGGCGGTGGAGTCGTGAACATCGATGATGAAGCCGTCTTCGCGGCGATCGTCTCGTGTTGGTCAGCGGTTGTGCATGGCGAGCGTTGCCGCCATGTTTCGGGGCGTCGAAGTCGACGGTGCATCGCCGGTTCGTCATCTGGTCGCGTGCCGACGTCTGGGGCCGGCTGCACCAGCGGATCCTTCAGCGCCTGGGCGAGCGAGATTTGGTCGATCTCTCCCGCGCAGTCCTGGACTCTGCTCACGTGCGGGCTAAAAAGGGGGCGAACTTGCAGGCCCGATCCCCGTGGACCGGGGCAGGCCGGGTTGCAAGATGCACGTCCTGTCGGACGCGAACGGACTGACCTTACGCGTCGGGCTCTCCGCGGCCAACACGCACGACAGTCTCGGGCTGAAGCCGGTGTTGCCCCATTTTCACATGGGACACGAATCCCACGCGACCGAATCCAAGCCCGTACGCCTGCACGCGGATAAGGCGTACGGCATTCCCTCACCTGCGGCGATGGCTCTGGGATAAGCACATTGACGTGCGGATCGCACGCAAGGGCGTCGAGTGGGTCATCGAGCACACTATGTCCTGGCTGACCGGCTACCGGCGACTCAGCCACCGGTACGAGCGCCAACCCGGCAACTACCTGGCCTTCCTCGGACTCACAGCCGCCCTCTGCTGCTACAAACGGCTCTTCAAACTCACCACGTAGGACACGGTCCTTGCGCAAAGACCCTGTCAGGTCCGAACCTGACAGGGTCTTTGCGCTAATTATATTGGCTGAAAATTCCTTTCCTACCAAGGGGGATAGGGAAGGCCCCCTGAAATTCTTGGCTCCAGGAACTCTTCCCGGAAGATTTCCAGCGATGCTCTGAGGAGGGGGATTTCGACCTCCGGTCGAATGAAACTCAGGCGAGCCGAGTTGCTATCGAACCTGAATTCGAGCAGAAGTTCCCCGCGCTTCCCTTCGGTCATCTCGACGACTTCCATCGACTCATAGTCGTTGTAGTCACTCAAGATGATCAGGGCGGCGAACTCGCGGCCCTGAGTGGAGAAAATTCTCATAGCCATCCCTCGAATTGAATTCCGCCGCCGCGCATGCTCCATCGCGCGCCACGCCCTGTAGCAGAATCCATGATCTCAAGCACTGATCCGCCATAGTGGGCCGACGCAGAGCTGATGGTCCGGGAGGCGCCCGGGTTGCCTAGAATTTCACCAAGGAGTTCCATTCCGCCTCGGTTCACGTCGCCCTTGTCAGTCAAACGGTTGGCACCTCGGAGGAATGGCGCGTACTTGTCCACATGCTCCGGTGTCCGCTTTACCGGGTCGGTGTGCTTTTGCAGTGCCCTTCCTGCCTCGGTCATATGGTACTCATACTGGAATGTCTTGTTGCCCTTCGGCGGGATGGGGCGCAGCGCCGCTGCACTCAAATCCAGGTCCGTCGCATCTGCAAGTCCACCACAGTTGTGTACAAGTACTGGTGCGGCGCCCGCAACCACATGGTAGGTGTGGGTGTTGCCAACTGTGAGGTTGTGGACCGTGGTGCCCGAGCTGGTCCAGCGTTCGACTGCGGTGATCTGGACCTGGGTGCCGGCTCCGGTGTGGAGCCACTGGCCGGACTGGAGGTCGGTGGCGTCGATCCACTCGCCGAGCTCAGGGACCCAGAACGGGTGGCCGTCCGTCGCCGTGATTTCAGAGGTCTGCGAGCCGCGGTCGCCGTCGGTGTCGATGGTGACCTTGACCAGGTCTTTGAGGCCTTCGCCCTTGATCTCGGCGGTGACCGTCTCCACTCGGGTCTCGCCCGTCTTGGGGTCGGTGGCCTTGACCTTGTCGCCGACCTTCACGTCCTCGATCGGCTTCACCGAACCGTCGGCCATGAGCACCTTGGTGCCAGGGGTGAAACTGTTGTCGACGGAGCAGGAACCGCCAGCACTCTCGCCGGTCTTCCCCGACCCTCCGCTGCCGCTCGTCCCGCCCTTGGACCGGGCCGAACCGCCGGAGGAGCCACCGGGCTTGGAGACGCCTTTCGCGCCGCCCCCTGCCCCCTTGCCTGCACCGGCGGCCGAAGAGGCCTTAGGCGCTGCCTTCGCCTGCGCCTGCTTCTGGACCGGGTTTCCGGTCTTCTTTGTCTGGTTGACCGCCTTGTTGCTAGTGGTATTCGCCTTTTCGGCGGCTTTCTTCTTTGCCGCCTGCGCGGCCTTCTTGGCCTTCTCGATCGCCGCCTTCTTGGCGTCGAGCGCTCTCTTCTCCGCCGCCTTCGCCGCGGCGAGGACGATCTGGGCTGCCTTCTTCGCCGTTCTCCATGCCTGGATCGCGGAGATCGTGCGGTTGACCGCCTTCAGGACGGAGGGGATCTTCCCCAGCTTGGTCCAGGGAATCGCCCCGATGATCAGGCTTCCGCAGGCCCACATGTCACCGCCGAAGCAGTTCATGGCATCGGTGATGCCGATGAAGTCCTTCAGCGCGCCCCAGGCCGCCGAGAGGATCACCGAGGTGAGCGAGCGGCCCATGGCCGCCTGGGCCTGGGAGACCTGTGCGGCGCTGAGGCCGGCACCCGAGAGGGCCGCGGCCGTCTCCGATGCGGTCAGCGTCACCGAGAGGCCGGTGGGGTCGGACAGGGTGACCGGGTTGTTGTGGGCGTAGGCGTAGCCGTTGGACTGCAACGGGTCGGCCAGGTCCAGGACCGGGTCGGCGGAGAGGAAGCGGCCGACGACCGGGTCGTAGAGGCGGGCTCCCAGTGGCGTGTAGCCGGAGGAGTCGTCGCGCGTCGCGCCCAGGAACCCGGCGTGGTTCTGCATGGTGGGCGTGGCCGCGCCGCGCTGGTTGCCGAACGGGTCCTGCTTGCGGATCCGGACCGGGCTCATTTCGTTCAGGGCGACCTCGGCGTACGGGCTGCCCTGGTGGTCCGTGGCGATGGCGACCAGTTGCTGCGCACCGGTGCCGTAGCTGTAGCGCAGGACCGAGCCGCCGGGCGTCGCGTAGGAACGCTGGGTGTTGACCAGCACGCCGCCCTTCTGGACCGTGACCTCGGAGTCGCCCAGGTGCAGGGTCGCCTGCTTCCCCTGGACGGTCAGCAGGCGGCTGCCGTCGGGCCCGTAGATGTGACGGGTCTCGTTCTGCGCCTCCCACTGCTGCGCCGCGGAACCGCCGGCACAGGCCGCCAGCACGATCGGCGTGCTGTTGGCCGTGGCCCCGTCCTTCACGGCGACGCACAGGCCGGACGCCGGGTGGGTGAGCTGCCCGGCCGCGTTGCGCTTCAGCTGCTGGGCGGCCGAACCGTCACACTTCTGCACCTGCAGGGCCGAACCGGCCGTGTTGGCCGCCGGCTTCAGGCACCAGGCCTCGTGGACGCTCATCGCACCCAGGTCGGCATCGCTCTGGTTCGGCGTGGCGGAGAAGTTCCACTTCTGCGCGGTCGTCGCGTTGCAGGAGTAGAGCTGCACCGGCCGGCCGGCCGCCGCGACGCCCGACTGCAGGTCGAGGCACTTGTCCGCCAGACCGATGTAGTCGGTCTTGCCGCCACTGCCCTGACCGGTGATCCGCTCGACCTGGCCGTCGTAGGTCCAGGTGAGCTCCTGCTTGTCGCCTGTCCCCACGGAGGTGACGGTCTTGGTCTCACCGGTCAGCTCGTACAGCCGCTCCGCCTCGGCGGTGACCTGTGCGCCCTGCGGCGTGACGTACTTCTTCGTCAGCTTGGTGAGGGTGCGCGGCTGGCTGCCGTCGGACTTGCCGTACGCGTAGGTGGTGACGGCGTCCTTCGTGGTGTCACCGGCGAGGTTCTTCTCGGACAGCTTCTTACGGTTGCCGAGCAGGTCGTACTCGTACTCCTGCCAGTAGCCGGAACCGTCCGTGCCCGCCGTCGCGTTGGACGTGCCGTCAGGACCGGCCGGCCCCGCGGTGCAGGAGTTCTGGTCCTTCGCCGTCCAGGCCTTCGTCAGCTGGCCCAGCGGGTCGTACGTGAAGCACTGCCGCTCCTCGATGCCGAGGGAGCGCTCGCGGATGGAGGTGACGCCGCCCGCGTTGTTGTACCAGTAGGAGCGGTGCGAGACGAGGTTGCCGCCGACGACCGAGGTGTCGCCCTTCTTCTCCCGGTAGACCTGCTGGTCGGTGAGTTCGCCACCGGCCTCGTCGTAGGTGGACTGCGTCCACACCCGGTTGGGCTGCGCGCCGAGCGTGGAGCGCAGCAGCTGGCCGTAGGAGGAGTAGACCGCCTCGGCGCCGTACCAGTCCTTGCCGGACACGGAGAGCGGCAGGCCGTCCTTGTCGTAGCGGACGACGAGCTTCTCGGCGGCGACGTTGCCCGTGGCGGGCAGCGAGGCCTCCTTCAGCTGGCCGGTGTCCGTGTACGTGTAGTCGTACTTGTAGGAGGCGGCCACGCCCCACGTGTCGGCGATGCTCGGCGGCAGCGAGAGCGTGGTGGAGGTGGGCTGGTAGTCCGACGTGAAGCCGTCGACCTTCAGCTCGTACGGCAGGCCGTCGGTGAACCGCTTGACGGAGGCGGGCAGCCCCTTGCCTCCGGCGGCCGTGTCGTAGGTGTACTCGCTGAGGACGGTTCCGTTCTCGCCGCCCAGCCGCTGCTTCTTGGGCCGGGACAGCTCGTCGTACTCGGTCCAGGTCGTGATGCCACGGGAGTTGGTGACGGTCTCCGGACGGTCACGACTGTCGTACTTGGTGGTGGTGGTGCCGGAGTCGGGGTCGACGGCGGTGTCCAGACGGCCCCGCCGGTCATAGGTCCAGCTCCAGGGCCGGTCGCGGTCGGCGGAGTGGTCCGCCTTCGACAGCTGGCCCTGCGCGTCGTAGGCGTAGCGCATCGAGGTGTACTCGTCGCGCGCGGCGTTGGTGAACGTGTCGACCCGGGCGGTACGGCCCAGCGCGTCCGAGTAGACGCGGTAGGAGGCCGAGCCCGACGGGTTGATCACCGTGGAGTGATCGGCGGCGTACGAGTACTGGGTGGCCCTGGCGGGCGTCTCCGCGCCGCGCAGCAGCGGCGTTTCCTTGAGCACACGGCCGAGGCCGTCATAGGTGTAGCGGGTGGCGTTGGGCACGGCCGTCTCGGCGAGCGGCGTGAACAGCTCACCGCTGGGCTTGCCCTCGGAGAAGTAGGCGTTGTTGGTCTGCCACACCTCGCCGGAGCTGTTGTACAGCGTGTCCGTGATCAGCCGGCCGCCGCCGGTGGCCTGCTCCTGGCTCTGGCGCTCGCGGCCCAGGCCGTCGTAGAGGGTGACCGAGGTCTCGACGCGGTTCTCGTGGCCGCGCGTGGAGGTCGTGATGTACGGCGGCTTGCCCGCCGGAGTGGTGTATGTCGCGTGGAAGTCGGGCACGGCCGAGGCGGACGGCGTACGGCCGGGGCCCCACGCCTCCTTGAGACGGCCGAGCGCGTCGTACACCGCCTGGCTGACCCGCCCGTTGGCGTCGGTCGACTTGACCGTGGACGCGCGGCCCGGCTCCAGCTCGTCGATCTGCTCGTGGCCCAGGGAGTTGCGCGTGGTGACCTTGAAGGCCTGCCCCGAGGGCGGGTCGTAGGTCATCTTCGAGGTCTTCAGGTCCGGGTCGGTCTGGGTGAGGACGCGGCCGACCTCGTCGAAGCCGGTGGTGCCCTCGCTCTGGAAGCCGGTGGCGTCGGCCTTCAGCGACCAGGTCTGCGAGGCGAGTCCACGGGCGGACTCGGGGAGGGCCGCGCCGTACGCCTGGCCGTCGTAGGCGGTGCGTCCGGCGGAGCTCAGGCTGCTCAGGTTGTCGAAGGAGGCGTTCGCACAGGAGGTGGCCGACGACTTGACCTGCTTGGTCAGGCCGATGATGTTGGCCTTCTCCTGGTGCAGGTACTCCATGACCGAGCAGGACTCGTCGCCGGACTTGCCGGTGTCGCCGAGGAACTCGACCTGCGTGGGCAGCCCGTACTTCGCGTCGTAGGACGTCTTCGTCTCGATGACGCGCTCGGTGCGCTTGTCGTCGCCGGTACCGGAGGACTTGGTGTACGAGACCTGCCGGGGCTCGGTGACACGCCAGGCGCGCAGTGCGCTGAGGCCGTCACCGCGTTCCCGCTTGGCGAGTTCGGTGGCCTTCGGGTACGTGACGGAGCGGGTGAGCCAGTTGTCGTCGGCGTCACCGACGTTGCTGTAGGTGAGCTCCTCCGCGATCCGGCCGGCGAAGGGCTCCTCGTCCTTGGCTATCTCGGCGCCGCCGGCGTCCTTCACGGACACGTTGTCGCCCATGCCGCGGAAGTACCGGGTGACCGCCTTCGACCGCTTGCTGCCGATCTCGGGGTCGTCGGCCCCGGTGATGGTGCTCACCTGCTCGAAGCCGGCGAACTGGGAGTAGGTGCGGGTGGACTTCTTGGTGAACTCCTGCTCGGCCAGACGCCATCCGGCGTTCTTGTACGCGTAGGAGGTCAGCGTGGAGAACGCACCGTCGACGTTGGGGAGCTCCTCGACCTCGCCCACCACGTACTTGTGGAACCAGTCGATGTCCTCCTTCGCCGGGTCCGGGTGCCAGTAGGACGGGTAGCAGAGGCGCGTGTTGGCCTTCAGCGCGGCCGTGTCGCCCTTGCCGGGCAGACCGCTGCCCGTCGCGCACGCGCCCTCGGGCTGCTTGTAGGAGACGACGGTCTCGCCGCCGTACTCGCTGATCACACGGGCGACGCGCAGCCGGGAGAATCCGGGGCGGGGGTCCTTCTCGCCACGCATGACCCGGTTGGGCATGTCCTCGGCGTTGGACTCGAAGCGCACTGGGTTGAGGGTGACCTTCTCGTCGGTGGTGCCGTTGCGCCCGTACCCGGTACGGGTGATCGACTCCAGCCACAGGGCCGTGTTGGCCCCGGTCTTCAGCGTCGGGAAGTGCTGCTTGAGCTGGTACTCGTCCACCACCTGGCGTGCAGTGGTGTCCGTGCGCCGCTGCGCCGACGTGGTGATCTTGTCGAGGCGCTTACGGGAGAAGAAGGCGGGCGCCGCGTTCCAGCACATCTTGCCGGAGGTGCAGCGGAGGTCGGCCGGGGTGTCGTACCAGATACGGAACTTGCCCGGGTCCTTGGCGGTGAAGTTCTCCTCGGTGCAGCTGAGGGAGCCCTCCTTGAAACACCGCTCCTCGACCGAGAAGTTGACGCGGGCCGGAGCCGGGGCGGAGAAGATCTTGTTCTTGCGCTGGCCGTAGTCGATCCGGGTGAGGTAGCCACCGCGGTGGTACGAGACCGGTGCCTTGAAGTTGAAGTTCTTGGCGTAGTGGTTGGTCTCGCGCGCCCACCACAGGGACATGGCGTTGCCGTGCACGTCCTCGACGTAGTCGAGGGACCAGCGCCATGCCTCGGTGCAGGAGGAGCCCGCGAAGTTGCCCGCCTTGTAGCAGGGCTCGTCGGAGTGGTTGCTGAACACCGGGACGGTCAGCACCGAGTTGGTGACCGGGTCGTCGTCGTCGGTGGTGGCGGTGCCCTTGTCGGACCAGCCGGGCAGACGGTGGCGGCCGAAGTAGTGGGCGGTGCCGTCGCGGGTGGTGACCACCCAGTACTCGCCGTCGGCGTCGCCGTTCTTGAGGTCGGTGTCCTTCTTGAGCTCGACCTTGGAGCCGTCACCGTTGGCGGTGACCCAGATCTCCTCGGTCTCGTCCCAGACGAGTTCGGTGGTCATGCCGCCGAGGGACAGCGTCGCGTTCTGGGAACCCCAGCACAGGTCGCCGGTCCGGTGGGTGGCGTTGTTCGAGCCCGGCTTCTTGGAGTCCTGGGTACAGCCGGCGTAGGTCCGGGTGATCGCGCCGGCGCCGTACTCCCAGCCGTCGCCGATCCACGACGCCTGGTTGTTGGTGGCGGAGGTGCGGCCGTCCACGCCCTGCGAGGAGTAGTTGAGGCCGATCTGGGGCGTCAGGCCGCCCCCGGTCTCCGGGGTCTGCACCTGGTACGAGTAGGTGAACGCGCCGGAGGAGGAGCCCGCGGACCAGGAGCCCGAGGACAGCAGCGGCGTGGCCGTGTAGTTACCGGCCGCCGAGGCACCGGTGTCCAGCGCGCCGACGACACGCGAGCCCGACGAGGCGGCGGCGCGCAGGGCGGCGGGGCGCACGGAGGAGCTGCCGGCGTCGGCGGAGGAGCCCTTGCCGGTCCGGGAACGCGCGGACGCGCCGTCCGCGTCGGTGGCGGAGGCGTCCGGCTCGTCGAGCAGCTGGCCCACGGGCACCGTGCCCGTGACGATGCGACGGGTCGAGACGTTCTTGGCAGCCGTGGTGCGGGTGGGCGCGGCCTTGGCGGGCAGCAGCTCCACCTCGCTGGGCAGCGCCTCGAAGGTGTCCTGGCCGGGGGCGGGGGCGGACATCGTCTCCGTACCCTCGCCGCCCGCGTCGGGGGCGCAGTCGCCGCTGCCGGGCGAGGTGTACACGCACTCGGGCAGCAGCATGAGGCCGAAGCGGTCGGCGGCCTGCGGACCGTACAGGTCGGCGAAGGCCGTGTAGTCGACGCTGAGGGCGACCTCGGCTTCCGGGTCGGCGGTGGCGGGCGGGGTGACCTGCATGATCAGGCCGGAGACGCCCGCGTCCTGGGAGGTCTCGGGGGCGGCGAGTGCCACACCCCACTGTCCGGCGAGGGCGGCCGGGTCGCCGTCCTCGGGGACGCCGAGGGCCACCGGCAGGTCGGCGACGGGCACAGTGGCGCCGGGCTCCAGGCCCGTCAGGTCCGCGGTGCCGCTGTCCGCCTGCCACGGGGTGACGGCCTGAGGCTCGTACGGGACCACCGGGATCTCGTCCGCGGTGGTCAGGTTGGTCTCGGCGCTCTCGTCCTGGCCGATCGGCTCGCTCTCCGGAATGTCCGGCAGTTCGAGCTGCGACTCCTCCCGGTTCATGCCGGGGCCGGGTATCGCCCACGCCTCGGCGGACAGACTCGTCACCATCAATGTCGAGGACATCAACAGGACGACCGACATGCGGGCACGACGCCGCCGAGCACGGCCTGACGATGTCAGGGCCAGTCGGCCACGTCCCCGCCAGGACAGCGGACCTGCAGCACGCATACGCGTCGACTCCCACCCGGGCGTGAAGAAACAGAGGAATGGAACGAGGTGCGCGAGCACCGGAAAGCACACGCCCGGTGAAAGGCGCATGGGTCGGCACTCTCCGACAGGGACGGCCGGTCAATCAAGATCACGCAAGGTGACGGCGGGCGGGTAGGAGTGAATTGGCCCACAGGTCAAGATCCAATAGAACGGCGCGCAGATCATCAGACCGGGCATATGTCCCTGCTTTTGGGCCTGTCGGGCATAACCACCCGTCAGAGACCCTCAAAAGCGGAGATGCCCGGCATCACTCTCCTCAACTTCCACACACCTGTAACGAATTAATGAACTTCTCATGGTGGACGCTCCTCCTAGCTCCCGTGCGATCGTTTGGCGCTCTCTGCCCCGCGGTCCGCCGAACGGGGCTGTCTGTGCTGTCCTCTTTCCGTCCGGCCCCACGGGAGTAGCCCGCAGTGTCCGCGCCTCGCCTCCTCAGCCCCTTCGTGCGTACGCGCACCAGGCTGACGTGCACCCTCGGCCTCCTGCTGGCCGCACTCACCGCCGCGCTGCTGCCCTGGTGGCTGCCCGGAACCGACCGCCCGTCACCCGGCGGGGGCGGCCCCGCCGTCGCCAAGCCGGCTTCCACCCCGCCCCGCGACGAGAGCGCCGCCATGGCCGAGGCCCTGCGCCGCGGCAAGAAGGTCCTCGTCGAGACCGCCACCACCGCCACCTCCCTGACCTGGGCGCTGCCCAACGGGCAGTGGCGCTCCAGCTTCCACGCGCTGCCGCAGCGGGCCAAGAACGCGGAGGGGCGCTGGGCCGACATCGACACCACCCTGGAGCGGACCGGAAAGGCCGATGACGGACTGACCGTCCGCCCCGTCAACGCGCCTGTCCCGGTGCGGTTCTCCGGCGGCAGCGCCGACGGCGCCCACAAGGGCGAAGGCCGGGCCGGGCGCTCGTACGCCCGGCTCCCGCTGACCGCTCCGGCCGACCGCGCCCCGGCCGGCGAGAGCGTCCTGGCCGAGGTTGAGGTCGGCGGCCACACCATCGCGTACACCTGGCCGGGCTTGCTGCCCGAGCCGGTGCTCGACGGCCCCCGCGCCCTGTACTCCGAGGTGCTGCCCGGTGTGGACCTGCTCCTCGTCGCCCGCGAGGAGGGCGGCTTCGGCCAGCTGCTCATCGTGAAGAACCGGGAGGCCGCAGCGCAGGCGTCCGTCAACTCCCTCGCGTACGGCCTCCGTTCCAGCACCGCGGTCTTCCGTCGCGATGAGGCCACCGACGGCGTTCTGGTCCTCGACGGGGACACGGGCGAAGAGGTCACCGCGATCCCCACGCCCTTCGGCTGGGACTCCTCCGGCAAGGACCCCGAGTCCCCGGACGTCACCCCCCGCACCGCCGTGGCCACCCCCGCCGATGTGCTGAACCTGTCCGGCCTGGGCGGCATCGAGCCGGGCGCACGCCAGAGCCCGCTGGCGACCCGCCTCGACGGTGAGGGCACCGGCACCGCCCGGCTGAGCCTGGATATCGCCGACAGCGGTCTGCTGTCCGGCGACGGCGTCCGCTTCCCCGTCTTCCTCGACCCCACCATCAAACCCGGCTGGAAGGCGTGGACGACCGCCTACAAGCCGTACCCCAACACCAGCTTCTACAACGGCACCAACTTCAACTCCGGAACCTCCGACGCCCGGGTCGGCTACGAGAAGGACACCGGTGGCACCGCCCGCGCCTTCTGGCGCATGGGCTACTCCACCTCGCTCAAGGGCGCCACGATCACCCGCGCGGCGTTCAAGGTCCTGAACAACTACGCGTGGTCGTGCACCAAGCGTGAGTACGAGCTCTCCCTGACCGGGGCGATCTCCTCGGGCACCACCTGGAACAAGCAGCCGAGCTGGAGCACATCCCAGGGCAAGCAGTCCTTCGCCTTCGGTTACAACTCCGGTTGTTCCGACGACTACGTGAGCTACAACGTGAAGAACGCGGCGCAACAAGGCGCCGACAAGGGGTACTCGACCCTCACCCTCGGGATGAAGTCCGTCACCGAGTCGGCCAAGGACTCCTACACCTGGCGGAAGTTCTCGGCGAAGTCCGCGGAACTGGAAGTCGACTACAACCGGCCCCCCAACGAGCCGAAGAGCGGCACGACGTCCCCCGGTGGCGCCTGCGTCCCCGGCCCGGGCGCCGGCCGCACCATCGCGAAGACCAACATCGTCCTGGCGGCGACCGCCACCGACCCCGACGGCAACCTCAAGGGTCTGCGCTTCCGCTACTGGAAGCTCGGCGCGACGCCCCCCACGGGAACCCTCGTCACCAGCCTGAGCAGCGGCAAGGGGTCGCTGACCATCCCCACCACCAGCCTGGCCGACAAGACCACCTACTCGTGGGACGTACGGGCCGAGGACACCGCGGGGGACGTGTCGACCTTCTTCCCGGCGGGCACGTCGGAGCCCTGCCGGTTCACCATCGACGCCTCCGCCCCGCCGGCCCCCGACGTCACCAGCGACGTGTTCCCGGAGGCCACCTCCGACGGTGCCACGTGGGCCACGGTCAAGTTCGGCGGCAAGGGCCCCATCACCTTCAGCGCAAGCGGCGCGACCAAGTTCAGCTACGCCTTCGGGGGGCTCAACCTCAAGGAGGTGACGGCCTCTTCCGGAGCCGCCACCGTCCCCGCCCTGGAGCCCATGCACTCCGGCCCCAACACGCTCCAGGTGTACGCCTACGACGCGGTCGGCAACCGCAGCCAGCGCACCGACCACCACTTCTACGTGCCGCCCCGGGACACGGCCGACGGACCCGGCGACACGGGCGGCGACGGCCGCTCCGACCTGCTGATCATCGACGCCTCCGGCAATCTGCGCACCTTCCCCGGTGACGTGGGCGGTGAGCTCTACGGCTCCCTCGCCTCCTCGTACACATCGGACGGCAAGCTCAACCCGCCGGACCACTGGTACGACTCCGCCACCGGTAAGGCCGCCCTGATCGCCAAGCACTCGGACGTCTACCCCGGTGACGGCGTCACCGACGTGTTCGCCCGCACTCCCGACGGCGGCTTCTGGCTCTACCCGGGCGACGGCTACGGCAGCTTCAACGTCGACAAGCGGCTGCGGGTGCGGCTGCCGGCGGGCACGCCGGACCCGGCGACCTGGGACGAGATCAAGGCGGTCGGGGACGTGACCGGCGACAAGTTGCCGGAGCTGTTCGTGCGGACCGGGCCGGCCTTCTGGGCGCTGACCGGCTACACCGGCGCCGGCTTCCAGCTGGCGACCCGGATGAACCACGACGCCTGGGCCGTCCGCGAGATCCTCAACGTGGCGGACATCGACCTGGACGGCACCCCCGACCTGCTGTGGCGCAACCGCGACAACGGCAACATGTACGTGCGCCACGGCAAGCCGGGCACGGTCACGGGCAGCGTGGACCTGTTCTCGCTCACCACGGGGGCCAACTCCCGTGAGGGGGAGGACGTCCAGTACGGGAACAACTGGACCCAGGCGAACATCTCGGCGATCGTCAGCGTGCCGGACGTGAACGGTGACCGGATCCCCGACATGTGGGTCCGCTTCGCCTCGGACGGCCAGACACGCGTCTACCACCCGTCGAAGACGAACACCAACGGTCCGGTGAAGATCGTCCTGTCCGTCGACTGGAAGACGGTCAAGGCATTCGCCTGAGCCAGGCGATCAACCGGTGAGGGCGCCGTCCGCGAGGACGGCGCCCTCACCGGCTTCAGGCGCGAGGCCCCCGGCTTCCGGCAGGGTCCGCGCGCCCTGTGGTGCGGAACCTGGCCGGGATGGGACCCTAGTGGTATGAACATCCCTTTCTTGGACAACTGGCGTAAGCGTCAGGGTGGTACGCAGGGGCACGCGCTCGCGGCCGCCGTCGAGGCAGATCCCGACGGTGTGGCCGAGCTGCTCGCCGAATGCGAACTGCTGCGTGCCCGGGCGGGGCAGCAAGGGCTCGAACTCGATGACACCCCAGCCTCGTTGGCCGCGCTCGACCAGCTGCCGCCCCGCTGGCGCGACGATCCCGAGGAGCTGCCCTGGCTGGGCAACGACGCCGGCCTCTACCTGGGCACCGTCATCGTGCGCACCGTGCCGGGTGCCGCCTGGGACATCTGGCCGAGCGGGCAGCCCGTGGTGCGGCTGGAGTCCGGGCGGGAGATCGACGTCGTCGCCGCCGGGCTGGACTGGGCGATGGCGGGCAGCCCCGAGCTCTCGCAGGTGTACGCGGAGTCGGCCGAGAACTGAGACCGCCGCCAGGAAGCTGTCATTTGGAGATAAACAGCCTTATGCACCATTTGCGCGTGTCGGGTGCGAAGTCCCTTTCCGGGATGGATAGTTTGCGCTGACCTCGACACAGCGACAAGTGGGTAGGGCAGCGCATGGCCGTCGATCCGTTGATCGAACTGAGGGACGTCAACAAACACTTCGGAGAGTTGCACGTACTTCAGGACATCAATCTCACCGTCGGCCGCGGGGAGGTGGTGGTGGTCATCGGCCCCTCCGGCTCCGGGAAATCCACGCTCTGCCGGGCGGTCAACCGGCTGGAGACGATCGAGTCCGGCTCCATCCTGATCGATGGCAAGCCCCTCCCCGAGGAGGGCAAGGGCCTGGCCCAGCTCCGCGCCGAAGTCGGCATGGTCTTCCAGTCGTTCAACCTCTTCGCCCACAAGACCGTGCTGGCCAACGTGTCACTGGCCCAGCTCAAGGTCCGCAAGCGCAAGAAGGAGGACGCCGACCGGCGCTCCCGGGAACTGCTGGAGCGGGTCGGCCTCGCCTCCCAGGCCGACAAGTTCCCCGCCCAGCTCTCCGGCGGCCAGCAGCAGCGCGTGGCGATCGCCCGCGCCCTGGCCATGGACCCCAAGGCGCTGCTCTTCGACGAGCCCACCTCGGCGCTCGACCCGGAGATGATCAACGAGGTGCTGGAAGTGATGCAGCAGCTCGCCCAGGACGGCATGACCATGGTCGTGGTCACCCACGAGATGGGGTTCGCCCGGTCCGCCGCCAACCGTGTCGTCTTCATGTCCGACGGACGCGTCGTCGAGGACCGCACCCCGGAGGAGTTCTTCACCTCCCCGAACAGCGACCGTGCCAAGGACTTCCTCTCCAAGATCCTCAAGCACTGACGGGAGGGCTTCCGTGTTGCGTACCAACAGTGACCGTACGGGCCGCCGCAGTACCGTCCTCGCGCTCTGCCTCCTGCTCGCCGTGCTCGCCGCGGCCTGCGGCAAGGAGGGCAGCCCGCCGGTCAAGGGTCCGAAGGCCGAGGCGCTGCCCGTCTACCAGGTGGACAAGGGCTTCGAACTGCCCGAGTCCGCCACCTGGCGGAAGGCCGAACGGCGCGGCCATCTGATCGTCGGCGCCAAGGAGGACCAGCCCTATCTGGGCGAGAAGGACCCGGCCAGCGGTGTCTACTCCGGCTTCGACATCGAGATCGCCCGGATGATGGCGGCCTCGCTCGGCTTCGAACCGAAGACGATCCGCTTCCGGACGATCGCCTCCGCCAACCGCGAGACCGCCCTCCAGAACGGCCAGATCGACTACTACGTCGGCACCTACACCATCAACGACATGCGCAAGAAGCTCGTCGGCTTCGCCGGGCCGTACTACCTGGCCGGCCAGGGGCTCCTGGTGCGCACCGACGAGAACGACATCAAGGGTCCCCAGGACCTGGCCGGCAGGACCGTCTGCTCGGCCGCCGGCACCACCCCCTACCAGCGCATCGCCGAGGAGTACCCGAAGGCGGTCCTCGTCGCCTACGACACCTACTCGGTCTGCGTCGACAACCTGCTGACCTACCAGGTCGACGCCGTCACCACCGACGACGCCATCCTGCTGGGCTTCGCGGCCAAGGCGCCCGACGAGATGAAGGTCGTCGGCAAGTCCTTCTCCGAGGAGCCGTACGGCATCGGCGTGCAGCGCTCCGACAACGCGCTGCGGTTCGCCCTCGACGACGCGCTGGAGGCGAACGAGAAGAACGGCAACTGGAAGAAGGCGTTCGAAGCGACGCTGGGGCTCTCCGGAGTGCCCGCGCCGACCCCGCCGCCCATCGACCGCTACCCGGCGAACTGAGGGGACGGCGCCACCCATGGACGTACTGACAGACAACTTCTCCCTCTACGGCAAGGGCTTCCTCGGCACCGTCGAGCTGACGGTCTATTCCTCGGCCCTCGCCCTCGCCCTCGGCTTCCTCATGGCCTCCTTCCGCGTCGCGCCCGTCGGCTCGCTGCGGGTGCTGGGCACGGTCTGGGTGACCGTGCTGCGCAACACCCCGCTGACGCTGCTGTTCTTCGCGGTCCTCCTCGGCCTACCCCGGTTCGGCCTGGTGCTGCCCTTCCAGCTCTTCGCGGTCCTGGCGCTCGGCTGCTACACCTCCGCGTTCATCTGCGAGGTGCTGCGCTCGGGCATCAACACCGTGCCCACCGGCCAGGGCGAGGCCGCCCGCAGCCTCGGGATGACCTTCGGCCAGACCCTGAGCGAGGTCGTCCTGCCGCAGGCCTTCCGCTCGGTGATCCCGCCGGTCGGCTCGACCCTGATCGCACTGGCCAAGAACTCCGCCATCGCCGGGGCGTTCAGCGTCACCGAGCTCCTCGGCACCTACCGGACGCTCAACGAGCTGGGCTACAGCATCATCTGGACGTTCATCTGGATCGCCGTCGGCTACCTGATCATCACCCTCACCATCAGTGCGCTCTTCAACGTGATGGAGAAGCGCTGGGGAGTCGCACGATGACCCAACTACCCACGGCCACCGCGCTCTACGACATCCCCGGACCGCAGACCCGCAAGCGACACCTCCTGTACGGGATCGTCTCGACCGTCGTGATCCTCGCGCTCGTCGGCTGGATCATCTATCTGCTCTTCGACACCGACCAGTTCACCGCCGAGAAGTGGCGCCCCTTCCAGTACAAGGGCATCCAGGAACTGCTCCTGCGCGGCCTCGGCAACACGCTCAAGGCGTTCGCGTACGCCGCCGTCCTCTCCCTCGCCCTGGGCGCGGTCCTCGCGGTCGGCCGGCTCTCCGTGCACCGCGCGGTGCGCTGGATCTCCACCCTGCTGGTCGAGTTCTTCCGGGCCATGCCGGTGCTGGTGATGATCTTCTTCATCTTCGTGGCGCTGAAGGTGCAGGCGCTGCCCGCCCTGGTCGCCGGACTGACCCTCTACAACGGCTCGGTCCTCGCGGAGGTCTTCCGGACCGGGATCAACTCCGTGGACCGCGGCCAGCGGGAGGCCGCGTACGCCCTCGGGATGCGCAAGACGCAGGTCACGACGTTCGTCCTGGCTCCCCAGGCGGTACGCGCGATGCTGCCGACCATCATCAGTCAGCTGGTGGTCGCACTCAAGGACACCTCACTGGGTTACCTGATCACCTACGAGGAATTCCTCCACGCGGGGAAGCTGATCGCGTCGAATCTCGACTACGATCTTCCCTTCATCCCTGTCGTGATGGTGATCTCTCCGATCTACATCGGCATGTGCATGTTGCTCTCGTGGTTCGCCACCTGGGTGGCGCGAAGGCAGCGGCGCAATCCGAGGACGGAGGCGGTGGGGGTGGCCCCGGCCGAGTCGGGGAAGCTGCTGCCGGGAGGGCAGTAGCGGAGCATGCCCCGCCCGGCAGCAGTCGGTGATCACTTCTCGCGCAGCGGGACCGAGAGATGACTCGGGTCCGTGGAGGGCGAGGAGAAGGTCAGCTGCGCGCCGGTCGGGTTGTGCTCGATGTACAGCGGATCGACGGTGTCGATCACCAGGGCGAGCCGGTGACCGGCCGGGACGTCGTAGGCCGTGGAGAACAGCTCCAGGTCGACGGGGAACGGCCGGCCCGGCGTCTGCCCGTGGAACGTGTACGGGGCGTTGCTGACCAGCTTGCCCACGCCGAGCGGGCCGACGTCGTAGAGGTACGCGACGAAGGTGCCGCTCGACTTGGTGCTGGTGACCGTGGTGTGCAGCTCGGCGGTCCCCCGGACGCGCTGCTCGGAGCCGTACCTCTCCGACTGCCAGACGCTCGCGAAGGTGCGCGGCAGAAGCGGTACGGAGACCGTGGGCGGCAGCTTCAGGAACTGGTCCAGGGCGTTGGAGAGCAGGGTGATGCCCCCGTTGGCGCCCGAGTCGACGTTCGCCCACACCTTCTTCGTGCCGTCGAGCTGTATACGGTTCTTCGCCGCGCCCACCGACTTCCAGTCCGGGTAGCCCTCGTACCCCTTGTCGGTACGGGACTTGAGCTGGACGGGCTGCTCGGTGTCGATGCCGTTGCGCTCGCCCTTGAGGTAGCGGTCGAACCAGCGGCGGGTGCTCGTCCAGGTGTCGTTGGGCAGCCCGAACAGGCCGGTCAGCTCGGCGGTCGCGTGGTCGCCGGGGCGGAACTCCAGCCGCTTGGGGCCGGCGAGCTTCTCGTAGAACGAGGCGTACTGGTTGGGCGGGAAGATCGTGTCGCCCCAGGCGTTGCCCATCATGATCGCCGCGCCGTTGGCGTTGATCCTGTCGAGGTAGGTCGCGGGGGAGCGCTTGGCGCCCCAGGCGATCATCTCCGGTTCCTTGTCCAGCTTCGAGCCGAGGAAGTCCTTGAGCGTCTGCGACAGTTCGTCGCTGGGGCGGCCGGTGATCAGCCCGGCCCCGCCGAGCAGGGCGGCCGCCTGGAGGTGCTGGGTCCGGCCGCTGTAGATCGAGTCGATCAGGTCGGCCCAGCCGCTGAGCGCCGCCACCGCCTTGATCCGGGGGTCGTGACCGGCCGCCAGCAGGCTGATGCCCGCGCCGTAACTGACTCCGCCCATGCCGATCCGGTCCGGGTCGGCCGAGGTGTTCGCCAGCGCCCAGTCGATGACGGCGGAGGCGTCCGCGATGTCCGGCGGACCCGCCACCTCGATCTTCCCGCCGGAGAGCCAGAAGCCGCGCGAGGTGTAACTCACCACCACATAACCGGAGTCGGCGAGCTTCTGGGCCTGCGCCAGATACTCGATCTGCGGCATGGCCCAGCTGGTCGGGAAGACGATCAGCGGATGCCTCGCCCCGGCCGGGGCCGCTGCTCCGGAGGGACTGAACACATTGCCCTTGAGCGTGATGCCGCCGGAGCCGGGGATGTCGTGGAACGTCAGGTTCGGCGCGGAGGCGCTCGCCGAGGTGGGGGCGGGCGCCGCGCCGGCCGCCGGTGCCGCGCCGAGGGCGGCTCCGGTCAGCAGGACGACGGCGGTGGTGATCGAAGCGGTGGTGCGCAGTGCCGGATTCGGACGTACCACGGGTCACTCCTCACGCGTGTCAGTGCAAAGTGACCCGACGGTAACCCCGGTTGTTTACCGCTGGTAACTACCGGGTGTGTTGCGTGAAGGTAACGATTGTTGGACGCCGTGTCAGCAGTGGCTCACTTCAGTGCGCTCTTCGTCTGCCAGTCGGTCCACGACACGTTCCACGCGCCGTACCCGTTGCCCTCGGCGACCGTGCCCTTGGCGTCTGCGCCGGTGATCTCGAACGGGTCGCCCACCCGCACCTGCCCGTAGAGCGCGGAGGCGTTGGCGTCGCTCATGCCGAGACAGCCCGAGCTGCGGTTGGCGTTGCCGAAGTAGCCGGAGTTCCACGGTGCGGCGTGGGCGTACATCCCCGACCAGGTCAGCCGCATCGAGTAGTCGACCATCTTGTCGTACGCGTCGCCGAGGCCCACCGTCTCGGAGCGCATGTTGATCGTGCCCTCCTTCGACATCAGGACGGCCGTACCCCGCCAGGACGCCTTGTCGCCGCCCGGCGTACCGCCCGACATCGGGGCGTCCAGCACCTGCTTGCCGTCGCGGTGCAGGGAGAGCCGGTGCCCGTCGAGGTCGACCTTGACCACCTGGGCCGCTCCGATGGTGAACGTGGTCGTGTAGTCACGGACGAACCAGCCGCCGTCCGCGCCCGTGTCGATGCCGTTCAGCTCCGCGGCCAGGGTCACCTTCGTCCCCGGCTTCCAGTACTCCTTGGGCCGCCAGTCGATGCGGTCCTTGCCCGAGTAGTCCTGCAGCCAGCCCCAGGAGCCCTCGGTGCTGTTCGAGGTGGACACCTTCAGGGCCTTCTCCACCGCCGCCTTGTTCTTCACCGGGTGGTCGAAGACGACCGATAGCGGCTGGGCGATACCGACCGTGGTGTTCTTGCCCGGCGCGAGCGACAGCTTGTTGACCTTCTCCGCATCGGCGGTCGTGAACGTGGCCGTGTCGCTGCCGCCGTCCGCGTCCTTCGCCTCGACGGTGTACGCGGTCCCCGGCGCGGCGACCCGCTCGGATATCCAGGTCCGGCCGTCGGCGGATATCTTCCCGGCCAGGGCACCGCCCTCGCCCGCCGTCACCGACACCGTCTTCAGCTTGCCCTGTGCCAGCGTGACCTTCACCGGTCCGCCCGGGGCCGCCGCCCCGCCCCGGAGGTTCACCGAGATGCTGGTCTCCGGCGCCTTGCCGTCCGCGCCGGCCTGCGCGGCGGAACCGGCCGCTCCGCCGCCCGAGCAGGCCGTGAGGGCGGCGGCGAGCAGCGCCGCCGGGACGGTCAGGGCGAGCCGGGCGCTCCGGCGGGCCGGAGCGGTACGACGGATGCGCGGGCGTGCAGAACTCAACGGAAAAACCTCCAGGGCAGCAAGACTCGACAGGTGAGAGGCGTTTTCCCCCCTCTCGGGTTCCGTTTCCCCCATGTCGGGTTCCGCCCGCACTGCCCGCACCACCCGACCGACCGGCGCCCGACCGCGCGGAGTACCCTCCACCGTCGGCCAGAACCTCGGAACGCGGGAGAGACCAGTGGGCAGAACCTTCGAGCCCGATGCGCCCCCGGCCCGGTCCGCCTCCGTCCTGCGCAGCGGGGCCGTGATGGCGGCGGGCTCCGTCGTCTCCCGCGCCACCGGGTTCGTCCGCTCGGCGGTCGTCGTCGCCGCGCTCGGCACCGGGCTGACCGCCGACGGCTACACGGTCGCCAACACCGTCCCCAACATCCTCTACATCCTGCTCATCGGCGGCGCCCTCAACGCGGTCTTCGTCCCCGAGCTGGTCCGGGCCGCCAAGGAGCACGCCGACGGGGGAGCGGCGTACACCGACCGGCTGCTCACCCTGTGCGCCGTCGGCCTTCTCGCACTCACCGGGCTCGCCGTGGCCGCTGCCCCGCTGATCGTCGGCGTGTACACCGACTACGACGGCCGGCAGGCCGAGCTGACGGTCGCGCTGGCCCGCTACTGCCTGCCGCAGATCCTCTTCTACGGCCTGTTCACCCTGCTCGGCCAGGTCCTCAACGCCCGGGGCCGGTTCGGCGCGATGATGTGGACCCCGGTCCTCAACAACGTAGTGATCATCGGGGTGTTCGGGCTCTACATCGCCGTCGCCGCGAACTCCGCGGGCACCCTCTCGGACACCGACGCCCAGCTCCTCGGCTGGGGCACCACCGCCGGGATAGCCGTGCAGACCCTCGCCCTGATCCCCGCGCTGCGCGCCGCCCGGTTCCGCTGGCGGCCCCGCTTCGACTGGCGCGGCAGCGGGCTGACCCGGCCGATGCGCTCGGCCGGCTGGCTCGTGCTGCTGGTCCTCACCAACCAGCTCGCCTACTGGGTCGTCACCCGGCTCTCCACCACCGCCGGGCAGGAGGCGTTCGAGCAGCAGGTGGCGGGCGGGGCGGGCTACACCGCGTACAGCTACGCCTACCAGCTCTGGGTCGTCCCGCAGGGCATCATCACCGTCTCGCTCGTCACCGCGCTGATGCCCCGGATGAGCCGGGCGGCGGCCGACGGGGACCTCGCCGGGGTGCGGCGCGATGTCGCGTACGCCCTGCGGACCAGCGCCGCCGTCGTGGTGCCCGCCGCCACCGCACTGCTGGTGCTCGCGCCGTGGGTGATGGGTTCCGTCTTCGGGTACGGGCGCACCACCGACGCCGACATCACGGTGATGGCCGGAATCATGGTGGCCTTCGCGCCGGGGCTGATCGCCTTCTCCGGGCAGTACGTCCTCTCCCGCGGCTTCTACGCGATGAGCGACACCCGCACCCCGTTCCTGCTCAACCTGGTGGTCGCCGCCGTCAACGCGGGCCTCTCGGCCGCCGCCTACTGGCTGCTGCCCGCCCGCTGGGCCGTGACCGGGATGGCCGGGGCGAGCACGGTGGCCTTCACCGTCGGCTTCGCCGTCACCGGGTACGTCCTGGCCCGGCGGGTCTCGGCCACCGGCACCGGGTCCCTGCTCCGCTCGCCCACCGTCGGCACGCACCTCCGGCTGATCGCCGCCTGCCTGCCCGCCGGTGCGCTCGCCTACGGGGCCGCCCGCGCGGCCGAGGGCGCGGGGGACGTGGCGGCCGCCGGGGCGGGGGCCCTCGCACTGCTGCTCGTCGTGGTGCTGCTGGCCCGGCCGTTCGGGATCGGCGAGATCACCGCGATGGTGGACGGCGGCCGGGCCCGGCTGCGGCGCTGAGCCCGAAGCCGTACGCCTGGTGCTCGTGGTGCTCCTGGGCGTGGTTCAGAGCTCCAGGTCGACGTCGAGGCCGACGTTCTGGCCCCGCAGCCAGAAGTCGAGGGCGAGCACCAGTTCGGTCCCCGTGCGGTAGCCGGGCCGCGGGTCGTCGGCGGTGGCGGCGGCGAGCGCGCCCTCGTCCAGCAGCTCCCGTACCGGCGAGTCCGGGCCCTCGGTGGCGCGCTTGAGGGAGGCCCGCAGCCCGTCGAGGTAGCGCCGGTCCCGGCTGGTCGGGTACGGGGCCTTCACCCGGTCGGCGATCTCCGGCGGGAGCAGGTCCCGGGTGGCGGCACGCAGGAGGCTCTTCTCGCGGCCGTCGAACGACTTCATCGCCCAAGGGGTGTTGAAGACGTACTCCACCAGCCGGTGGTCGCAGAACGGCACCCGCACCTCCAGGCCGACGGCCATGCTGGCCCGGTCCTTGCGGTCCAGCATCCAGGGCAGGAACCGGGTCAGGTGGAGATAGCCGATCTCGCGCATCCGCCGGTCGGCGGCCGACTCGCCGGTCAGCCGTGGAACTTCGGCGATCGCCTCGTGGTAGCGCTGGGCCCGGTAGCCCTGGAGGTCGATCTTGGCCAGCAGGGCGGGGTCGATCAGGGATTCGCCGGGGCCGCTGCCGGGCCCGGAGATGCCGGTGCCGAACGGCGGCGCGAGCCACGGGAAGGTGTCCGCCGTGAGGGTGTCGGGGTGGTTGAACCAGCGGTAGCCGCCGAAGACCTCGTCGGCCGCCTCGCCGGAGAGCGCGACCGTGCAGTGCCGGCGGACCTCCTGGAAGAGCAGGTAGAGCGAGGTGTCGCCGTCACCGAGGTCGAACGGCAGGTCGCGGGCGCGCATGATGGCCTCGCGGGCGTCCTGGGCGAGCAGTTGCTCAGGAGAGAGCGTGACGACCTGGTGGTCGGAGCCGGCGTGCCGGGCCAGCAGCTCCGCGAAGGGCGCGTCGGGGGTACCGCGCCAGTCGTCGGCCCGGAAGTCGTCGCCGTGCCGGTCGAAGTCGAGGGCGAAGGACCGGATCGGCGGGGCCCCGAGGGCGGTCCGGTGGCGGGCGGCGAGAGCGGTGATGATGCTGGAGTCCAGTCCGCCGGAGAGCAGCGTGCCCACCGGGACGTCGGCCACCAGCTGCCGGGCGACGATGTCCTCCAGCAGCTCACGGACCCGGCCGATCGTGGTGTCCAGGTCGTCGGTGTGCTCGTGGGACTCCACCGCCCAGTAGCGGCGCAGGGTGCTGCCGCCGCGCCCGACCCGGAGGGTGTGGCCGGGGCGCAGCTCGTGCATGCCCTTGTAGACCGCGTGGCCGGGGGTCTTGGTGAAGCCGAGCAGCTCGGCGAAGCCCTCGGTGTCGATCGCGGGCCGCACCGAGGGATGGGCCAGGATCGCCTTGGGCTCGGAGCCGAACAGCACGCCGCCGGGGAGCGGCCAGTAGTAGAGCGGCTTGATCCCCAACCGGTCGCGGACCAGCAGCAGTTCCTCGGTACGGACGTCCCACAGCGCGAAGGCGTACATGCCGTTGAGGTGTTCGGTGAAGTCCTCGCCCCACTCCAGGTAGGCGTGCAGGACGACCTCGGTGTCGCTGTCGGTACGGAAGCCGTGCCCGCGGATCAGCAACTGCTTGCGCAGCTCCCGGTAGTTGAAGACCTCGCCGGTGTAGCTGATGGCGACGACCGGCTCACCGTCGTGCTCGAAGACCATCGGCTGGCTGCCGCCCGCCGGGTCGATGACGGAGAGCCTGCGGTGGCCGAGAGCGACCGACCGGCCGAGCCAGAGACCGTGGGCGTCCGGCCCCCGGCAGGCCATGGTGGCGGTCATCGCGTCGGCCACCGGGGCCGTGACGGGGGCTGCCGGGTCGAAGGAGACCCATCCTGCTGTTCCACACATGACGATGTGGCCTCTCTCGGACGTGGACGTGGTGGTACGGGGTCAGACCCGTGCGGCGGACCGCTTGGCCGGCGGCGGGCTGAAGCGCTTGAACGTCCAGGTCGTCCACATCACGACGAGGACGAGCAGGAAGCTCGCGGCGGTCGCCCAGGCCATGGCGAGGGACCAGTCGGCCGTGGTCGGGCGGTCACCGGCCACCGTGAAGAACAGCGCGCCGATCGCCGCGACACCGGCGGCGCTGGCGAACTGCTGGGTGGTGGTGAGGATCCCGGAGGCGGTCCCGGCGTCCTGCGGCGGTACGTTGATGAGTGCCGCGCCGAACAGTGCGGGCAGCACGACACCGTTGCCCGCGCCGACCAGGCAGAGGCAGAACACCACCCACGGCAGGCCGACAGCGGAGTCCGAGACCGCCAACGGCACCGCCAGCAGGGCCAGTCCGAGCGCGGTCACCCCGCCGGAGACCACCAGGGCGTTCATGCCCCAGCGTGCCGTGAGCCGCCCGCCGATCATCGAGGTGGCGGTGAACAGCACACCCATCGGCGAGAACATCAGGCCGGCCTCGAACGGGTCCAGCTTCAGCCCGGACTGCAGGAGCAGCGTCAGGGTGAACATGAAGCTGCCGAAGTAGAGCATGAACGCCGCGCCCGCGATCACCCCGCCGCGGAAGGAGTCGCTGCGGAACAGCGACAGGACGAGCACCGGATTGCCACCGCGGGCCGCAAGCGCCCGCTCCCAGTACAGCGTCGCCACCATCACGGGTACGGCCAGGGCCATGCTGACCCAGGTCCAGGCCGGCCAGCCGGAGACATGGCCCATGGTCAGCGGCACCAGCAGCAGGGCGAGCGCGAACGAGACGCCGACCGCGCCGACCGGGTCGAGGCCGGCCCGGATCCGGCTGACGTGCGCGGGGAGCACCCGCAGCGCGGCGAACGCGATGACCAGGCAGAACGGCACATTGATCAGGAAGATGGTGCGCCAGCCGAGCCCGGCGAAGTCCGCCGAGATCAGCGCACCGCCGAGCACCTGTCCTGCGATGGACCCCAGACCGGCGGCGGCGCCGTACCAGGCCATCGCCTTCCCCTTCTTCTCATTGGGGAAGTACGCGGTGATGACGGCCAGGACCGGCGGCACCATGACCGCCCCGGCAAGACCCTGGGCCAGGCGGGCGGCGATCAACTGCCCGGGGTTGACGGCCAGTCCGCACAGCAGCGAGGTGAACCCGAAGGCGAGCGTGCCGATGATGAACAGCAGGCGGTGGCCGTAGCGGTCACCCAGTCGGCCCGCGGTGATCATCCCGCCCGCGTACGCGAACGCGTAACCCCCGACGATGAGTTCGAGCGCCGCCGGGTCGGCGTTGATGCTGCTCTCCAGGGAGGGAGCGGCCACGTTCACCACGAAGAAGTCGAACTGGGCGAAGAACATCGCCGACAGCAGGACGAGCAACACCGGCCCGGTGCGCAGCAGGAGGGGAGGAGCCGCCGTCTCGGGCTCGTGCGGGTCGTGAAGCGTGGTCATGGCACTCCTCGGGGCCAGTGCGGCCCGGCGGCTGGGACGGACGGGGACGGGTCTTGTACGGGGGCGGAGCGGGGTCTCGTACGGGAGCGGCGCGAGGCCGCGCGGGGTGGGCGCGGGGCGGTACGAGGGTGCGGGCAGGAGGGGCGCGGGCGGTCGTGCCGGCGGGTCAGCCGCGCTTCCGCCTCCCGTGGATCGCACACGTGATCCGTGCGGTGCAGACCCGGCGGCCCGCCTCGTCGGTGATGACGACCTCGTAACTGGCCGTGGTCCCACCCAGGTGCAGGGCCGTCGCCACGCCGGTCACGGTGCCCGAGCGCACCGGCAGGTGGTGGGTGGCGTTGATGTCCACCCCCACGGCGATCCGGCCCTCCCCGGCGTGCAGCGCCGCGCCCAGCGAGCCGAGCGACTCGGCGAGGACGGCGGAGGCGCCGCCGTGCAGCATGTGCTGCAACTGGGTGTTGCCGCTGACCGGCATGGTCGCCACCACCCGCCGGGGGGCGGCCTCCAGGAAGGTCATGCCCATCCGGCCGGCCAGGGTGCCGGCGCCGGCCTCGTTCACCCAGGCCGCGGCGGCCTCCGGGCCCGCCTCGGGGGTGGGCGGCGCGGCGAAGGTGGTCATGCCGGGACCGCCGTCGGGTCGTGATCCGCTGACACCGTTACGGCCACTGCCTTCGGGTCGGCCGGCCGGTACGTCTCCAAGGCGGCGTACTTATCGCGCAGTTGGCGCTTCAGGACCTTGCCGGTCGGGCCGAGCGGGATCGCTTCGGGAGTGGGCGCGATCTCCAGCAGGGCCAGTCGCGGCTGGCCGGCCCGGTCCAGGGCCGCGTTGGCTCGCCGTAACAGGTCCTCGGCCGTCGCCTCCTGACGTAGCGTCACAATGGCTGCCGCCACGGTCCGGCCGCGATCCTTGGCGGCGACCACCGAGCAGTCCGCCAGCTCCTCGACGGCGAGCAGCAGCTCCTCCTCCATCAGCGCCGAGTAGCCGTCGCCCGCCTCGGTCCTGATCCGGTCGACCGCCCGGTCCACGTGGAAGAACTCACCGTCGGCCGAGCGGCGCACGAGGTCGCCGGAGAGCCAGTAGCCGGCGAGCATCGTGCGGTACGTGGTGTCGGAGTCGTTCCAGTAGCCGTGCGCGAGCGCCTCGCTGCGGACCCCGAGCAGGCCCACCTCGTCCGCCGCGGCCTCGGTGCCGTCCTCCCGCAGGACCGCGACCTCGGCGATCGGCACCCGGGTGCCGAGATGCCGGGCCAGGGCGGGGGAGTCGGGGGTGAGCACGCGGCGCAGCGCCGCCCAGCCCAGCTCGGAGGAGCCCAGGCCGTCGTCGACGACCGAGCCCGGCGTACGGGTGCCGTCGGGCTCGGCGGTGTGCCCCAGCCGCATCAGCCGGCGCATGTGCGCGTCGTGGCCGCAGTCGCCGAGGTTCACCCACACCGCGACGGAGTCGAAGTCCGCCGGATCGGGGTCGTGCGTCGCCAGGTGCGACAGCGCCTCGTTGAAGGCCAGCACGACGTTCGGCCGGTGGGTGGCGCAGCCGCGTGCGATGCCGGGGCCGGTCGGGTCGGACCAGCCGACCGTGGGCGCCCCGGCCAGCAGCGAGTAGAAGGTGAAGGCGATGGCGCTGGAGTGCGACTGCGGAGCTCCGGCGAGTACGAGGGAGCCTTCCCGCTCCGGGTGGTTGATCAGCCGGTAGCGGGCGCCCGCGACGCTCTGCCGGTGCGCCCAGACGACCGGCTTGGGGTCGCCGGTGGTGCCGGAGGAGTGGCAGATGACGACCGGGTCGTCGTCCCCGTGCCGGTACAGCTGGGAGGGGATCGGGGCGCGGGCGCCGAGGGCGCCCACCTCCTCGTCCAGGGCGGTCCACCGCAGCTCGGGAAGCCCGCGCTCACGCCCGGCGAGCCGGGCGAGCCGCTCCCCGTCCGTGAACAGGCCCACCGAGCCGGTGCGGCCGACCAGGCCGAGGGCGAGTTCGGGCCGCATCCGGCCGTTGATCAGTACGCCGATCGCACCGATGCGGGCCAGCGCGGTCAGATGCACCTGGTACGCGAAGGTGTCGGCCAGGTAGACCGACACCCGGTCGCGCGGCCCCACCCCCCGGTCCAGGTACCAGGCCGACCAGGCATCCGCCAGGGCGTCCAGGTCGCGGAGGCTGAACTCCGTCCGAGGGGTGCCGTCCAGGCCGGCCAGCGGCAGGTCGGCGAGCAGCACCGGCCGGTCGGCGGCGGGGTTCGTCTCCGCGGCGATCCGCCAGGCGTTGCCACCGCCGAGACCGGGGAGCTCCGCGAGCCGGAGACGTGCTTCGGGGGACAGCAGCGTTGTGGAGGTGAGCGGCATCGATTCCCCTGGCCTCGGTCGGACGAACTCTCTGGACGGACGGGCTCTCCGGACGGACGGCGAAATCCGCCGTGCGACGCGCGTCGGCCGACGCGCCGGACCTGCGGAGCGCCGGTCCGTCATGGCAGCGCGTGCAGAAGTTACAAGGCCTCTCTCCGCCATTGCCATCGCCCGTCGAAAGTGCGTCAGGTCGAGATCCACGTAAGGGCGTTGTGCCGGAAATGCCTTGTAATGCCTTGTTCCACAGCCCCGTTGTGGTCGACCGATCGGCCGAAAGGTATCTGTGCGCGGCTGAAACGGACTTGACGAACTCAGTGCGGGGGCGCTGACGGGCCGAGGCCCGCCCGGCTACGTTCCTGCCGAATTCCTCCGGAGCCGACCGGAAGCCGTGGCTGCCGGCCGTCGTGCAGCCCGACAAGGAGCGCGTCGCGTGTCGCCTGAACGGATATCCGATGCCGTGGAGCGGCTGCGCCACATCGTGGCATCCGTCCTCGAACTGGACCTCGCGGAGGTGCCGGCCGAGGCCTCCTTCCACCGCGACCTGAAGATGGACTCGCTGGAGAAGGTCGAGTTCGCGGCCCGGGTCGAGTGGGCCTTCGGAGTCGCACTGAGCGACGAGGAGGCGAGCGGCATCGACAGCGCCCTCGCCGCCGCCGTCCTGCTGGACGCCCGGCTCTCGCTCCCGGCGGGGGCGGGCATCGCGGGTTCGGCCCCGGAGGCTGCCCGGTCCGCCGGGGGACCGCCTGCGGCGCTCCGGTCCGCGCCTGCCGCGCTCCGGTCCGTCCCGTCCTCGACCGTCCCGGCCCAGCACTCCACCCCGCCCTCGGCTGCCCGTCTCCGGGCGACACCAGCCTCGCCTGCCCCGTTCCCGTTCCCGTCTCCGCCCGCACCCTCCTCGGCCCGGCGCCCCGCTCCGTCCCCGCCCGCCGCCATCGACCTGGTCGACCGGCTGACCGGCCGCCACCTCGCCGCCGGCCGCGGAGACCGTACGGCCTACTTCGACCCCGACCTCGGCGCCGTCTCCTACCGGGCCCTGCACGAGGCCGCCCGAGGCTACGCCGGTGCGCTGCTCGCCCAGGGCATCGCCCCCGGCGCCCGCGCCCTCGTCGTCGCCGAGGACTCCGCGGCCACCGTCGCCGCGGTCCTCGGCCTCTGGTGGCACGGCTGCGTACCCGTCCCGGTCAGCCCGATGCTCGACGAGGCCGCCCTCCACCTCGCCGCCGCCGACTGCGCGGCCCAGGTCATCCACCTCGACACCGCGCCGGCCGACCCGCCCGCCGGGACGGTGCTGCTCACGGGCGACGCCGTACGCACCGGCATCCGCACCGGCCACCCCAACGCGGCGAACCGCCCCGACCTCGCCCGGCCCTCCACCGGACACCTCCCCGGCCGGACCGCCCTGATCCAGTACACCTCCGGCAGCACCGGCCGGCCCAAGGGCGTCCGGCACGCCACCTCCGCGATCACCGCCATGCTGGACGGCTTCGGCTCCCTGCTCGCCCTGCGCGCCGACGACACCGTGCTCTCCACCGCCCGGATGTCCTTCGGCTACGGATTCGGCAGCTCCGTCCTGTGCGCCCTCGACGCCGGGGCCACCACCGCACTGATCCGCGGGGCCGTCGACCCGCACACCGTCCGGGCCGCGCTGCGCCGCCACCGCCCCACCGTGCTCTGCTCCGTCCCCCGCCTCTACGCGGCGCTCCTCGACCCGCTCCACCCCGGGGACGACGCGGTCGCCGCGCTGCGCCTGTGCCTGACCGCCGGTGAGAACTGCCCGGCCGACCTCAACCACCGTATCCAGGAAGTCTTCGGCGCCCCGGTGATGAACTGCCTCGGCGCCACCGAGGTCATGCACGTCGTCGTCGCGACCCCACCGGACCGCCCGATGCCCGGCCGGGCCGGTCTGGCCGTCCCCGGCGCCACCGCCACCGTCCGGGACGAGCACGGCCGGCCGGTGCCCGACGGCACCGAAGGGCGCCTGCACATCGCCGGACCCACCGTGGCGCTCGGCTACCTCGACCGGCCTGACGACGACCGGACCACCTTCGCCGACGGCGGTGCCTACACCGGCGATCTGGTCCGCCGTGAGGCCGACGGCACCCTGACCCACCTCTGCCGGGCCGACGACATCCTCAACCTCGGCGGCTACAAGGTGCCGCCCGCCGAGATCGAGGCGGTGCTCCGTACCGTCGCCGGCATCCGCGACTGCGCCGTCGTCGGCGGCCCCGACGCCGACGGCCTGGAATGTGCCGTCGCCTTCGTCGTCCCGGAGACCGGAGCCGACGAGGAAACGATTCGCCGCGCCCTCCGGGCAGCGGTCCGCGCCGACCTCGCCCTCTACAAACGCCCGGCCCGGGTCGAGTTCGTCAGCGCACTGCCGGCCACGGCCACCGGCAAGGTGGCCGCCTACAGATTGCGTGAGCAGGCATCATGACGTGGGACATCACAGGGATGGGAGCGGTCGCCTGCAACGGCACCACCCCGTCGGAGATCTTCGACGCGCTCTGCGCGGGCCGCGACGGCCGAGGACCGCTCCAGGTCTTCGACCACGACAAGTACCGTGCCCGGAACGCCTACGAGATCACCGACCGGGCCCGCCCCGGCGTCGACGAACCCGGCCGCGCCACCCGCTGGCTCATCACCGCGATCGACCAGGCCCTCGCCGACGCGGGCCACCCGCGCGATCTCGCCGAGGTGCCGGTCCTGGTCGGCACCACCCTCCAGGAGCAGCGCAGCGCCGAACTCTGGTGGCGCCACGGCACCGCCCTCGACCCCGCCGACCTGCACTTCGGCACCGCGCTGCGGGAGGAGTACGGAGCCGCCCGCACCTACACCTTCGCCAACGCCTGCGCGGCCAGTCTCTACGCGCTCGCCATGGCCACCGACCTGATCGAACTCGGCGAGGCCGACACCGTCGTGGTGGCGGGCACCGACGCCATCGGCGAGAGCGCCTTCGGCACCCTGGACCGGGTCCAGAACGACGTGCCCGACGCGCTGCGCCCCTTCGACCGCTCCCACCGCGGCATGCTGATGGGCGAGGGCGCCGTCGCCGTGGTACTCACCCGCGCCGCCGCCCCCGGCCGCCCGGTCCACGCCCGGCTGCGCTCCGTCGGCGTCAACTGCGACGCCCAGCACTCCACCGCCCCCGACCCGGAGGGCATCACCCGCGTCCTGCGCGACGCCTACCGGCTGGCCGGGGCCGCACCCGAGGAGATCGACCTCGTCATGCTGCACGGCAGCGGCACCCCGAAGAACGACTCCACCGAGGCCGCCGTGCTCTCCCGGATCTTCCCTCCCGGGAGCGGGCCGCTGATGACCGCCGTCAAGTCGATGACCGGCCACACCCTCGGAGGCTCCGGCCTGCTCAGCCTGACGATGGCCGTGCTCGCCCTCCAGCGGGGCCAGGTGCCGCCCGTGCTCGGCCTCACCGACCCGATCGAGGAGGCGGAAGGCCTGCGACTCGTACGTGAACACGCCGCCACCGCACCACAATTGACGCTGGCCCAGGTCGACGCGTTCGGCTTCGGCGGGATCAACGCCGCCGCGATCCTGGAGGCAGCGCGATGAGCACGGCGCACCCCGCCACCACATCGCCGCCCCGCGTGGCCGTCGTCACGGGCACAGGCCTCGCCGTCCCCGGCCTGACCCTGCCCGACGAACTCCTCGGCACCGTCCGCGACGGCGGCTTCGACCCCGTCACCGGACTCGTCGGCCGCGACCTGCGGCACAAGGACCGCGCCTCCCGGCTCGCGCTGCGCGCCGCCGCCCCCGCCCTGCGGGACGCCGGTCTGCTCGACGGCGACGGCTACACCGGCCCCGGGGACACCACCGCCGTGGTGGTCAGCACCAACGTCGGCATCCTGGAGAACGTCTGCTCCTTCGCCGACACCATCGCCCGCGACACCGTCCTCGGCCTCAGCCCGCTCGGACTGCCGCAGACCTCCAGCAACGTCATCGCCGGCTCGGTCGCCATGGCCCACGGCCTGCGCGGCCCCAACGTCACCCTGTGCAACGGCCCCACCAGCGGCCTCGACGCCCTCTACTGGGCCCGCGCCCTGATCGTCACCGGACGCGCCGAAACCGCCGTCGTGATCGGCGTGGAGCCGGCCGGCGACATCGTCACCAAGCTGCTCGGCACCCCCGCCCTGGACGGGGCCGTCGCCCTGGTCCTGGAGTCGGCCGCCGGCGCCGCCGAGCGCGGTGCCACGGTCCGCGCCACCGTGGCCGGCTGCGCCCGCGCGGCGGACCTCGCCGGTGCCGTCGCCCGCGCCGGAGGCCTGACGCCCGACCTGTGGCTGACCGAGGCGGCGGACGACCCGGCCGGGCCGCGCGCGAACGCCGTCCTGGACCCCGCCGCCGCCCTCGGTGCCGCCTCCGGTGCACTCGGCCTGCTCCAGGCCGCCGCCGCCGTCGCCCACCTCGACGAACACGGCCGCCACACCGTCCTGGCCACCTGCGGCGGGCCCGAGGACGACGGCGTGGCCGCGGTGTTCCTCACGGGCCCGCACCACACCCCGTGAAAACCCGACCCTTCGAACAAGAGGAGTACCCCATGGCCGCCCACACCGACCGGGCCTTCGACGCCGAGGAGCTGCGCGCAGTCGTCGCCCAGGCGCTGGAACTGCCCGTCGAGGAGGTCACCGACGACGCCCGCTTCAAGGAGGACCTGGAGGTGGACTCACTGATCTCGCTGGAGATCGCCGTCCGGGTCGAGGAGCGGTACGGCGTGAAGATCGACGAGTCGCGGCTGGCCGAGATCGGCAGCTTCCGGCTGGTACGGGAGCTGATCGAGGCCGAGCTGAACGGCGCGTCCGCCACATGAGCGGCACGGAAGCCGCCAGCGGCACCGAAGCCGCCGGTCAGGCCCCCACGCCTCGCCCGGTGGCCCTGGTCACCGGCGGCTCCCGAGGCATCGGTCGTGCCGTCGTCGCCCGTCTTGCCGAGGACGGGTACGACATCGCGTTCTGCTACCGCTCAGACGTGGAGGCCGCCGAGGAGGCGGCCCTGACCGCCGAGAAGGCGGGGGCCCGGGTCCTCCACCGGCGGGTGGACGTCGCCGACGCCACGCAGGTGAAGGAGTTCGTCACCGCGGCCGAGGCCGAACTCGGCCCGCTGTCGGCCGTCGTCACCTCGGCCGGCATCACCCGGGACCGGCCGCTCGCCCTGATGGCCGAGGAGGAGTGGCGCTCGGTCATCGACACCAACCTCGACGGCACCTACAACGTCTGCCGGGCCGCCGTGTACCCGCTGATGCGCCGCCGCCGTGGAGCCGTCGTCACGCTCTCCTCCATCGCCGGCGTGCACGGCAGCGCGGGCCAGACCAACTACGCGGCCTCCAAGGCCGGGATCATCGGCTTCACCCGCTCCCTGGCCCGGGAGTGCGGCCGTTACGGCATCCGCGCCAACGTCGTCGCGCCCGGCCTGATCACCACCGACATGACGGCCGACCTGCCCGCCGAGGTCGCCGAACGCCACCTCAAGAGCATCCCGCTCGGCCGGGCCGGCACCCCGCAGGAGGTCGCCGACCTGGTCTCCTTCCTGGTCTCGGACCGCGCCGCCTACATCACCGGCCAGGTCGTCGAGATCAACGGCGGCCTGCCGAGCTGATGAGCGAGAGGCCCCGGCGCCGGGTCCGGGCGCGCTCAGCTGCCCGCCCGGTGGGAGGCCGAGGGTGTCGTCGGTGCGGGGGTCTGCGCCGCGCGGGTCACATCGCCGACCACCTCCACCACATCGGGGCCGTACGCCTGGGAGTTGACCACCTTCAGCAGCAGCGCGAACGACTTGTTGCCGTGCTTGCGGAGCAGCTTCTCGTAGTGGCGCGACACATAACGGGTCGCCGCCTGATTGGTGATGGCCCGCTGCCCGCAGAACAGGAAGACCGGGCGAGCGTCCTGACCGCCTGTCAGCCGCGCGAGCAGGACGTACTCCGAGGTCCCCGGCTCCAGCCGGTAGCGCTCCGAGCCGATCTGGAAGGCGACCCGGTCCGGGCCGGGGTCCGGCTCGGTGTTGATCCGTACGCCGGGGAGCAGGGTCCGCAGATGGGCCGCCATCCGCTGGTTGGACGTCGGACCGCCGACGCAGAACTCCGTACGCTCCCCGAAGCCCTGCTGCGCCACGTCGTGCGTCACGATCTGGGCGTGCGCCGCGCAGTCCTTGATCAGCGCGGAGAGTTCCAGCAGGGCGAAGACGTCGTAGCGGTGCACGGACCCCTCGGCGCCCGCGTACCGGTTGACGACCAGCAGGCACTCGGAATGGGCCGGCAGCCCGAAGAACGCCTGCTTGCGGTGGAGCCTGCGCCGCAGGAGGTAGGTACGGGCCAGCCAGCCCAGCGATCCGCTGACCCCGGCGGCTATCACGCCCAGCACGATGTTGCGCACGTCGTCCGTCATGGCCGGGCATGTTATCGGTCATTCGGGTAACCGTTCGAGGCGGTCCTGACGATCCGGGTGCTCCGGGGCTAACCTGCGCGGAGATCCGTTGACTGGAGGTTCGTATGCACCGTTCCGTCGGCCGGAACATGTCGATAGTGGCCGCGCTCGCCGTGGTCGCCTCGCTCGGGGCCGCCGTCCCGGCGGGTTCCGCGGAGTCCGCGCAGCGGCACCCGGCCCCACCCAAGTCCCCGGTGGCGGTGGGTTACGGGGGAGCGGTGGCCAGTGTCGACCGGGACGCGTCGGCGGCCGGGATCGAGGTGCTGCGCAAGGGCGGCAACGCGGTGGACGCGGCCGTGGCGACCGCCGCGGCGCTCGGTGTGACCGAGCCGTACTCGGCGGGCATCGGCGGTGGAGGCTACTTCGTCCACTACGACGCCAAGAAGCGCACGGTACAGACGATCGACGGCCGCGAGACCGCACCGCGCAGCGCGGACGCCGCCCTCTTCCTGGAGAACGGCAAGCCCATCCCGTTCGAGGAAGGGGTCACCAGCGGTCTCGGCGTCGGCACCCCCGGCACCCCGGCCACCTGGGAGCGGGCACTCGACACCTGGGGCTCCAAGTCCCTTCGTACGCTGTTGAATCCGGCCGAACGCCTGGCGCGGGACGGCTTCGTGGTGGACGGCACCTTCCGCTCCCAGACCGCTTCCAACCAGGCCCGGTTCGCCGACTTCCCGGCCTCCGCGAAGCTGTTCCTGCCCGGCGGTGAACTGCCCGTCGTCGGCTCGGTGTTCAAGAACCCCGACCTTGCCCGTACGTACGAGAAGCTCGGCCGCAAGGGTGTCGGGGAGCTGTACCGGGGCGAGTTGGCGGACGACATCGTCCGTACGGTCCGCAAGCCGCCCGTCGATCCGAGCTCCACCCGGACCGTCCGCCCCGGCGACCTGACCCGCAAGGACCTCGCCTCCTACCGCACGCTCCAGCAGAACCCGACGAAGGCCGGCTACCGGGGCCTGGACGTGTACGGCATGGCGCCCTCCTCGTCCGGCGGTACGACGGTGGCCCAGGCCCTCAACATGCTGGAGCCCACCGACCTTTCGCGGGCGAGCGAGGCCCGCTACCTCCACCGGCTCATCGAGGCGAGCCGGATCGCCTTCGCCGACCGGGGGCGCTGGGTGGGTGACCCCGCCTTCGAGGACGTCCCCACGAAGGAACTGCTGAGTCAGCGGTTCGCCGACGCGCGCTCCTGCCTGATCAAGGATGACGCGGTGCTGACCAGCCCGGTGGCACCGGGCGACCCGCGGAACCCGGCGCGGTGCGGGGGCGGCGGCACGGCCGCGCCGACGACGTTCGAGGGGGAGAACACCACGCACCTCACGACGGCCGACAAGTGGGGCAACGTCGTCTCCTACACCCTGACGATCGAGTCCACCGGCGGCAGCGGCATCACGGTTCCCGGCCGCGGCTTCCTCCTCAACAACGAGCTGACCGACTTCTCCTTCGCCCCGGCCAACCCGGCGGTGCACGACCCGAATCTGCCGGGTCCGGGCAAGCGGCCCCGCTCGTCGATGTCCCCGACCATCGTGCTCAAGGACGGCAAGCCGGTCCTCGCCCTCGGCTCGCCGGGCGGCGCCACGATCATCACCACCGTGCTCCAGTCCCTCACCGGCCACCTCGACCGCGGCCTGCCGCTCGTCGAGGCGATCGCCGCACCGCGCGCCAGCCAGCGCAACGCGGCCACCACCGAGATCGAGCCGGACCTGTGGAACAGCCCGGTCCGCGGCGAGCTCGAAGCCCTCGGCCACGCCTTCCGGCAGAACCCGGAGATCGGCGCCGCCACCGGCGTACAGCGGCTGCCCGACGGCCGCTGGCTCGCGGCGGCGGAAAAGGTGCGGCGGGGCGGTGGCTCGGCCATGGTGGTGCAGCCGGGCGGCAGGCGCTGACCCGGCCTCAGGAACCAGGGGCGGCGGGACCGGCCGTACGCGCACACGCCGCGCGCGACCGGGTCCGCCGCCGGGGGAGGGGAGTGCCGGCGATCCCGCGCCGGCCCAGGGAGGGGCCCGGACGGGTTCCTCCGGTCGACTGGAAGGGCCGTCCCCCACGATGCGCACCCGAACGTTCGCTCTGACCGCCGCCACCTCCGCCGCCTGCGGCGCCGCTCTCCTCGGGCCGGCGGCGCTGCCGGCCACCGCCGACGTTGTCGTACCGGAGACACCGCCGGACACCCGGGTGGGTCCGGCACCCGGCGGCCTGGCGGACGCCCCGGTCACCGCCGAGGAGCTGCTCGCCGAGGTCCGCTCCTGCCGGCAGGTCTCCCGGGGGAAGTACCGCACGGACGCGAACCGCTCGAAGGCCACCGTCCCCGTCTGCTCCACCACGGACGCCGTGTTCTGGAAGGCGGACATGGACATCGACTGCGACGGCCGGAAGACCAAGGCCTGCAACACGGGGACCGACCCCTACTTCCAGCCGCAGACCGCCTTCCAGACCTCCCGGGGCAAGCCCCTGGACTCCGCCGCGCTGCCGTACGTGGTGGTGCCGGCGCCGGGGCGGATCTGGGACTACCGGAAGTCCGGGCTGACCGGCGGCAGCGTCGTCGCCGTGATCCACAAGTACCAGGTGCGGTACGCCGTCATCGGCGACACCGGGCCCGCCGGGATCATCGGCGAGGGGTCGTACGCGCTGGCGGAGGAGCTGTCCATCGACCCCCACCCGACGACCGGCGGGGCCGCGTCCGGCGTCACGTACATCGCGTTCAAGGACTCCCGCATCTCACCGCTGGAGAGCCGGGCCGGGGCGGAGCGCCGGGGCGAGGCACTGGCGAAGGCGTTCGTCGGACGCTGAGGGCTTCAAGGCAGCTGCCAGCTGTCAGAGGGCGGTGAGGACGCGCGGGCCGTCGTCGGTGATGGCCACCGTGTGCTCGGCGTGCGCGGCCCGGCTGCCGTCGGTGGTCCGCAGCGTCCAGCCGTCCTCGTCGTGGCGGAACTCGTCGAGGCCGCCGCCGAGCAGCATGGGCTCGATCGCGAGGACCATCCCGTGGCGCAGCGGCATGCCGCGTCCCGGGCGTCCCTCGTTCGGCACGGACGGGTCCTCGTGCATCGAACGGCCGATGCCGTGGCCGCCGTACCCGTCGAGGATGCCGTAGCCCGCCTTGCGGCAGACCGTGCCGATGGCATGGGCGATGTCCCCGATGCGGTTGCCGACGACCGCCGCGCCGATGCCCGCCTCCAGGGCGGCGGTGGCCGCGCCGATCAGCTCGGTGTCGGTGGGGCGGGCCGTGCCGACGGTGAAGCTGACCGCCGCGTCGCCCGCCCAGCCGCCGAGGAGGGCGCCCGCGTCCACGCTGACCAGGTCGCCGTCGCGCAGCGGTTCGGCGGAGGGGATGCCGTGGACGACCGCGTCGTTGACGGAGACGCAGATGACGGCCGGGAACGGGGTGGGCGCGAAGTGCGGCTTGTAGTTCAGGAACGGTGAGGAGGCCCCGGCCTCGCGCAGCACCTCGCGCGCCGCTTCGTCCAGCTCGCGGGGGGTCACGCCGACCGCCGCTACCTCCTGGGCGCGGGCCAGGATCCGCGCGACGACGCGTCCGGACTCACGCATGGCTTCGATGGATGTGTCTGTCTTGATGTGCACCATGCCCATTACTATACCGGTCGAAGCGGTATAGTAATGACGGTATAAGAATGGTGGGCCGTAGTAGAGTGGCCCCATGGTCCGCACCCCTCTCACCCCCGAAGAGCGCCTCCGCGGCGAACGGCTCGGCCGGCTGCTCCGCGAGGCGCGCGGCGAGCGCAGCATGGTCGCCGTCGCGGCGAGCGCCGGAATCTCCGCCGAGACCCTCCGCAAGATCGAGACCGGCCGCGCCCCCACCCCCGCCTTCTTCACGGTCGCCGCGCTCGCCGGGGCGCTCGGCCTCTCCATGGACGAGCTGCTCGGCCGCTGCGCCCCCGAACCCGCCGCCGTACCCCTGATCGCGTAAGAGCCCTTACGGTGCGTAGGGTCACGCCTGTGACTCTCCAGGACTTCGCCCGCAGCGAATACGTCAGCCTGACCACCTACCGGAAGAACGGCACCCCCGTCGCCACGCCCGTCTGGGCCGCGGCCGAGGGCGATGCGCTGTACGTGTGGACCCGCTCCGACTCATGGAAGGTCAAGCGGCTCCGCAACGACACCCGGGTCGCCGTCACCGTCTGCGACGTACGCGGCCGGATCACCGAGGGCGCCCCCACCGCCGAGGGCACCGCACGGCTCCTCGACGCGGACGAGACCCGCCGGGTGCGCAAGCTCCTGGCCCGCAAGTACACCTGGAAGTTCTGGCTCGTCGACTGGCCCGCCACCATCGCCCGCTTCGGCAAGCGCCCGCACACCGGGATCGCCGTCACCTTCTGAGTCCGGCCGCCGTCCCGCGTACGGGGGCGCACGGCGCCGGGGCCGTGCGCCCGACGCAGCGCGGACGAAAGCTCCGCGTAGCCGTCCCGTAACACACCTGCGGTCGAATGCCTCCGGACTGGAAGGCTCCAGTCGACAGTCGGCGAGGGCGACGATGACGGTGCATCAGCATGCGGTGGAAGTAGGCACGTTCGCGCAGTACCTACGGGATCTGACAGCACGACTCGACCCCGGACAAGGGTGGTTCGGGGTCTTCACCCGGCGCGACCCGGTGGGCATGCGGTCCTGCCTCGACGGGGTGGAGATACCGCCCTGGGACGTCGTGGAGTCGCTCCTCGCCGACCTGGCCGCCCTCCACGGCGCGCACTTCGCCGCGCAGGTCTCGGTCCGGGCCGCCGCGCTGTACTCCGCCTCCGCCTCCGCCCACGACCGGCGGCCCGGCGGACGCCAGGAGCTGGTCCACCGGCTGGAGTTGATGATCCGCGAGCAGGGCCGGGCGGCGGAGCGGCTGCGCACGACCGGGGCGGCGGGCGGGGACCCGGCCGACCCGGAGGCGCTGGCCTGGGCCCACGACGACCATCAGCGCGCCTCGGCCCGGTGTACGGAGCTGCGCAAGCGGCTCGCTGCGGTGACCGTTCCGCACCCGCGCGCCGGGGCGGACCCGGAGCGTGCGCCGGAGCCCGTACCGGAGCGTGTGCCGGGGTTCGTCGCGGAGTCCGTTCCGGCTCCGGAGGCCCCCGAGCCCTTTGGGCGTTCCCGGTCCCGCAAGGCCGCTCCCGCTCCCGCCCCCGAGCCCGCGCCCCGGCGCAAGAAGCCGCGCGGTGCCCGGTTCGCCGGTCTGGAGGTGGACGACGAGGAGGAGACCGCGTACGCCCCCTCGCCCGTTCCCGCCCTGCCCGCGCCAACGTCGGAGGGCGGCTCCGCCCCGCGCGGCGCCCGCTTCGGCGGCGGGCCGGCGGAGGCGGAGGAGGAGGCCCCCGCCCCGGTCGCGCTGCCGGACCCGGGGGCGGCAGAGGCCGTGGCCGCCGCCGTCGGGCAGCTGGTCCGGCTGCGCGCGGAGGGGCGCAGCGGCGAGGCCCATGTCGTGCTCTGCGAGGTGGCGGCCTGGCCCGCGCCCCGGCTGCCGGTGCTGGCGGTCGCCCTGTACCGGGCCGGCCTGGCCGCCGACTGGACGACCCTGCTCTGGGAGGCGTCCTCGCTGCCGCCCGCCGGGTTCGCCGCGGCGGCGGGAGCGCTGGCCGCGGCGGGCCGGGACGAGGACTGCGGGCTGCTGCTCCGCCAGGGGGTGGCCAGGCCCGCCGCCGAGGTCGCCGAGGCGGTCCTCGCCCTGGACGGCGCGGGCCGCGAGGGCGAGGCGCGGGCGCTGCTCGGCGCCTTCGTCCGCGTACGTACGCCGCAGGAGGCGGCCGAACTCGCGGGCGGCGGCGGGGGCCGTGTCCTGCCGCACCTGCTGGCGGCGGCCCGCGAGGTGTCGGTGGAGCGGGAGTGGGACCTGGTCCACGCGCTGCGGGTGGCGGGGGTGCCGGGGGTCTGAGGGCGGCCGGGCGTCCGTCGGCGAGGGCTCAGAGCACCTCGGAGGTCGTACGCCGATAGGTCGAGCGCCGGTCCTGGATGGCCGCCCAGCGGTCCCCGTACACCGTCTCGCGCACCGCCTCATCCCGCAGGAAGTCGTGCGGGAAGCCCAGCGGCACCCTGCTCACCGTGTCCAGCCGGTCCACGGCGTCCACGTCCAGCTCCACGTCCAGGCAGCCGAGGGCGTCGGTGAGCTGGTCCGGGGTGGACGGGCCCAGGATCGGGACGATGTTGCCCGGGCGGCCGCGCAGCCAGGCGAGCGCCACCGCGGCCGGGCTCCAGCCGCCCTCCCGGGCGATCTCGACGACGGCCCGCACGGTCTCCCGCGCGCGCAGCTCCGCCTCGTCGGCCCCACCCACCGCCGCTTCCTCCTGGCGACCGGTCAGGCGGCCCCGGGCGAGCGGACTCCAGGCGAACACGGCCTGGTCGAACGCGCGGGCCTGCGGGAGCAGTTCACGCTCCGGGGTGCGCTCCAGCAGGCTGTAGCGCAGCTGCGAACCGGTGAACGGCGTCCAGCCGCGGAGCTCGGCGACCGTACTGGCCTGGGCGATCTCCCAGGCGGGCCAGTCGGACACGCCCACGTACAGCACCTTGCCCGTCCGGACGAGGTCGTCGAGGGCGCGCATGACCTCCTCGACCGGGGTGAAGTTGTCCCGGGCGTGCACCCAGAGGACGTCCAGCCGGTCGGTGCGCAGCCGCCCCAGGCTCGCCTCCACGGACTGCACCAGGTTCTTGCGGTGGTTGCCGCCGGAGTTGACGTCGCCCGGCCGGGTCGCACAGGTGTACTTGCTGGCGAGGACGAGCGCGTCACGGCGGTCGCCCAGCAGCTCGCCCAGGACCGTCTCGGAGGTGCCGCCCGCGTAGATGTCGGCCGTGTCCAGGAAATTGCCGCCCGCCTCCAGGTAGGCGTCGAGGATCCGTCCGGAGGTCTCGCGTACGGCCGCGTGGCCGGATTCGTGGCGGCCCAGGGTCATGGCGCCCAGCGCGAGCTCGCTGACGCGCAGCCCGGTCCTGCCGAAGAGTGTGCAGCGCATGAAGGATCCTTTTCGCTCGACCGATGCCGGGTGACACCCGGAGCGCCGGGTGACGCCCGGAGACGCGAGCAGGCTACGAGCTGGAGCGCACTTCAGGGCAACTCCCTCAGGTGCCGCGTGACGCGCCGCGTATGCGCGGAATAATGCGTACCGTGACTGTTGTGGACCGCTCGGGTGCGAAACATGATCGACTCCGCCGGTTCACGGCGATGGTCTTGCCCCGCCGGACGGAGGGGCTTACGTTCTCCATCCATGCACCGATCTACGTGCGTAGAAAACACGTAGAGGCTCTCTGACGCCGCGTCGAAGGAGCAGCTCATGTCCCACGTCGTACGCGCCGCACTCGTCCAGGCGACCTGGACCGGCGACACCGAATCCATGATCGCCAAGCATGAGGCCCATGCCCGCGAGGCCGCCCGGCAGGGCGCGAAGATCATCGGGTTCCAGGAGGTGTTCAACGCCCCCTACTTCTGCCAGGTCCAGGAGCCCGAGCACTACCGCTGGGCCGAACCCGTCCCGGACGGGCCGACCGTCCGCCGGATGCAGGACCTCGCCCGCGAGACCGGCATGGTGATCGTCGTCCCGGTCTTCGAGATCGAGCAGTCCGGCTTCTACTACAACAGCGCCGCCGTGATCGACGCCGACGGCTCGTACCTCGGCAAGTACCGCAAGCACCACATCCCCCAGGTCAAGGGGTTCTGGGAGAAGTACTACTTCAAGCCCGGGAACGCCGGCTGGCCGGTCTTCGACACCGCCGTCGGCAAGGTCGGCGTCTACATCTGCTACGACCGGCACTTCCCCGAGGGGTGGCGACAACTCGGACTCAACGGAGCCCAGTTGGTCTACAACCCGTCCGCCACCTCCCGTGGCCTCTCGGGCCACCTCTGGCAGCTGGAACAGCCCGCGTCCGCCGTCGCCAACGAGTACTTCGTGGCCGCGATCAACCGGGTCGGCCAGGAGGAGTACGGCGACAACGACTTCTACGGCACCAGCTACTTCGTCGACCCGCGAGGCCAGTTCGTCGGGGAGGTCGCCGGCGACAAGGAGGAGGAACTCCTCGTCCGCGACCTGGACTTCGGCCTGATCGAGGAGGTCCGCCAGCAGTGGGCCTTCTACCGGGACCGCAGGCCCGACGCCTACGACGGGCTGGTGGAGCCGTGAGCGGGCTGTACGAGCGCCACCTCGCCGTCAGCCCCGAGTGGCTGGCGCTCTACTACCGCCACCCCATCGAACTCACCCATGGCGAGGGCCGGTACGTCTGGGACGCGGACGGCAACCGCTACCTCGACTTCTTCGGCGGCATCCTCACCACGATGACCGCCCACGCCCTGCCCGAGGTCACCAAGGCGATCGCCGAGCAGGCCGGCCGGATCATCCACTCCTCCACGCTCTACCTCAACCGCCCCATGGTGGAGCTGGCCGAGCGGATCGCCACCCTCTCCGGCATCCCCGACGCCCGGGTCTTCTTCACCACGTCGGGCACCGAGGCCAACGACACCGCGCTGCTGCTCGCCACCGCGTACCGCAGGTCCAACCAGATCCTCGCGATGCGCAACAGCTACCACGGCCGCTCCTTCTCGGCCGTCTCCATCACCGGCAACCACGCCTGGTCGCCCACGACCCTCTCCCCGCTGCAGACGCTGTACGTCCACGGGGGCGTCCGCACCCGGGGGCCGTACGCGGAACTGAGCGACGCACAGTTCATCCGGGCGTGCGTCGCCGATCTGGAGGACCTCCTCGGGCACACCCGGGAGGCCGCGGCGCTCATCGCGGAACCCATCCAGGGCGTCGGCGGCTTCACCTCGCCGCCCGACGGACTGTTCGCCGCGTTCCGCGAAGTCCTGGACCGCCACGGCATCCTGTGGATCTCCGACGAGGTGCAGACCGGCTGGGGACGTACCGGCGAACACTTCTGGGGCTGGCAGGCGCACGCCGAGCACGGGCCGCCGGACATCCTCACCTTCGCCAAGGGCATCGGCAACGGCATGTCCATCGGCGGAGTCGTCGCCCGAGCGGAGGTGATGAACTGCCTGGACGCCAACTCCATCTCCACGTTCGGCGGTTCACCCGTCACCATGGCCGCCGGCCTCGCCAACCTCTCGTACCACCTGGAGCACGACCTCCAGGGCAACGCGCGGCGCGTCGGCGGGCTCCTCATCGAACGGCTGCGGGGGATCGCCGCAGGGTCCGCCGCCGTACGCGAAGTGCGCGGCCGGGGCCTGATGATCGGCATCGAGCTGGTGAAACCCGGCACGGACGAGGCCCACCCGGAGGCGGCCGCGGCCGTCCTCGAAGCGGCACGCGCGGGCGGACTGCTCATCGGCAAGGGCGGCGGCCACAACACCAGCGTGCTGCGGATCGCCCCGCCCCTGACCCTGACCGTCGCCGAGGCCGAGGAGGGCGCGTCGGTCCTCGCCGACGCCCTGCGCGCCGCCGACTGACCCGGGCCCGCAGGCACCGCCCGTACGTATACAACGCCGCGCGGGGCGACCCCAGCCGTACGCCCGACGGGCCGGTGGGGCGCCCCGCAGTGAGGAGGTACCCATGAGCCGCACCGTCATCCACGGTGGCCTGGTCATCACCGCGTCCGACGAGATCCACGCCGACGTCCTCGTCGAGGGCGGGCGCATCGCCGCACTCGCCGCCCACGGCACCGATGCCGCGGAGAGCTGGAGCGCCGACCGGAGGATCGACGCCACCGGCAAGTACGTGATCCCGGGCGGCGTCGACGCGCACACCCACATGGAGATGCCGTTCGGCGGCACGTACGCCGCCGACACCTTCGAGACCGGCACCCGGGCCGCCGCCTGGGGCGGGACCACCACCATCGTGGACTTCGCGATCCAGAGCGTGGGGAAGTCCCTGCGCGAGGGTCTCGACTCCTGGTACGCGAAGGCCGACGGCAACTGCGCCATCGACTACGCCTTCCACATGATCCTCGCGGACGTGAACCCCTCCTCACTCAAGGAGATGGACCGCCTCGTCGCCGAAGGCGTCACCTCCTTCAAGCTGTTCATGGCCTACCCGGGCGTCTTCTACTCCGACGACGGCCAGATCCTGCGGGCCATGCAGCAGGCCTCCGGCAACGGCGGCCTGATCATGATGCACGCGGAGAACGGCATCGCCATCGACGTCCTGGTCGAACAGGCGCTCGCCGAGGGGCGCACCGACCCCCGCTACCACGGAGACGTCCGCAAGGTCGCCCTGGAGGCCGAGGCCACCCACCGCGCGATCCAGCTCGCCCGGGTCGCGGGATCGCCCCTCTACGTCGTCCACGTCTCCGCCGACGAGGCCGTCGCCGAGATCGCCGCCGCCCGCCACAAGGGCCTCCCGGTCTTCGGCGAGACCTGTCCGCAGTACCTGTTCCTCTCCACCGACAACCTCGCCGAGCCGGACTTCGAGGGCGCCAAGTACGTCTGCTCCACCCCGCTGCGCCCCAAGGAGCACCAGGAGTCCCTGTGGCGGGGCCTGCGGAACAACGAGCTCCAGGTCGTCTCCACCGACCACTGCCCCTTCTGCTTCTCCGGCCAGAAGGAGATGGGCCGCGGCGACTTCTCCAAGATCCCCAACGGCATGCCGGGCGTCGAGCACCGCATGGACCTGCTGCACCAGGCCGTCGTGGACGGGCACATCACCCGCCGCCGCTGGATCGAGATCGCCTGCGCCTCCCCGGCCCGGATGTTCGGCCTCTACCCGAAGAAGGGCACCATCGCCCCGGGCGCCGACGCCGACCTCGTCGTCTACGACCCGCACGCCGAGCAGATCCTCTCCGCCGAGACCCACCACATGAACGTCGACTACTCGGCGTACGAGGGCAAGCGGATCACCGGCCAGGTCGAGACCGTCCTCTCCCGCGGTGAACCCGTCATCGAAGGGCGGAAGTTCACCGGCCGCGCCGGACACGGCATGTACACCCCCCGCGCCACCTGTCAGTACCTGGGCTAGGAGATCCCGCCATGGACTTCGGACTCGTCCTCCAGACCGACCCGCCCGCCTCCGCCGTCGTCGGCCTGATGCGCCGCGCCGAGCGCAACGGCTTCCGCTACGGCTGGACCTTCGACTCGGCGGTGCTCTGGCAGGAACCGTTCGTCATCTACAGCCGCATCCTGGAGCACACGGAGAAGCTGACCGTGGGCCCGATGGTCACCAACCCCGGCACCCGCACCTGGGAGGTGACCGCCTCCACCTTCGCCACCCTCAACGATATGTACGGCAACCGCACGGTGTGCGGGATCGGGCGCGGCGACTCCGCGATGCGGGTCGCGGGCCGCCGGCCCAACACGCTGGCCCGGCTGGGGGAGGCCATCGACGTCATCCGGGACCTCGCCGAGGGCCGGGAGGCGACCGTCGACGGCAACCCGATCCGCATCCCGTGGGTGAAGGACGGCAGGCTTCCCGTATGGATGGCGGCGTACGGACCGAAGGCGCTCGCTCTGGCCGGGCAGAAGGCCGACGGCTTCATCCTCCAACTCGCCGACCCCTTCCTCACGGAGTGGATGGTCAAGGCGGTCCGGCAGGCCGCCACGGACGCCGGCCGGGACCCCGACGCGCTCACGATCTGCGTCGCCGCCCCCGCGTACGTCACCGCCGACGACTCACCCGAGGCCCTCGCGCACGCCCGGGACCAGTGCCGCTGGTTCGGCGGCATGGTCGGCAACCACGTTGCCGACCTGGTCGCCAAGTACGGGGAACACTCGTCGATGGTCCCCGAGGAGCTGACCGCGTACATCAAGAACCGGCAGGGCTACGACTACTCCCACCACGGCCGTACCGGCAACCCGGACACCGCCTTCGTCCCCGACGAGATCGTCGACCGCTTCTGTCTGCTGGGCCCGCCGGAGGCACACGTCGAGAAGCTCCGCCACCTGAAGGACCTCGGTGTCGACCAGTTCGCCGTCTACAACATGCACGACGCCCGGGAGGCCACCATCGACGCCTACGGCTCGGATATCATCCCGATGCTCCGCTGAGCCTCGCCGGAGCTGAGCGTGTGTCCGTGCCGGGGTGGCCTTCAGATACAAATGGGGTAATGGGCGATGAAGTTCCGGCGGAAAAAGCCGCAGACCTCCGACTGGGTCATCAGGCACGTGGAATCCGGGGAGAGCATTCCCGGAATGGTCTTCACGATCTACGTTGCCGAGAGTGACGCGAGCGAAGACGTCCGATATTTCGACCTGCAGTGCGCACTGGGTGAACCGACCGCGCAGGACGTCGATCTGGAACTGGACAGTTACTGCATCGTGAACGATGCGGGAGGGGTTCAGTTCGGAGGTCTCGACGAGGTCACCATGGGTCCTGACGGATTGGTTCTGAGTTTTCAGGACGATGCTGCGGAGGAGCTGGAACTCTCCTCCCGTGTGGTCACCCTGGGAATCGACTCGGCCATAGATGTCGATGAAGTACGGGCAGGGCTGAGGAAAGTCCTCTCGTACGGGAATCCTCGTAAAGTGCCACAGCTGAACCTGTAGGAAGCCGCCACCGGCCGATCGGCGCCCCGCCCCCTCACGAATCCAACCCGCCCCGCCACCCGCCCTGTTCCGCCCGCACCGCCCCGCACGGCACCGCTCCCGAGCGAAGGGCTCAGCCGCCATGACCGCCACCGTCCCACCCACCCCACCGCCCCCGCCACCCGACGCGATACCCGGAGGGGTCGCCGCGTCCGGCCGTGTCGAACTCGCCCACGGATACGTCCCCGACGACCCTCGCTTCGCCAATGACGACCTGCTGCCCGTCCCGGTGGAGCGGCGCACCTGGACGACGTACAACTTCGCGGCCCTGTGGATCGGGATGGCCCACAACATCCCGTCCTGGCTGCTCGCCTCCGGTCTGGTGGCGCTCGGCATGGACTGGAAACAGGCCGTGTTCACCATCGCGCTCGCCAATCTCATCGTGCTCGCCCCGATGCTGCTCACCGGGCACGCCGGACCCAAGTACGGCATCCCCTTCCCGGTCCTGGCCCGCGCCTCCTTCGGGCTGCGCGGCGCCAACCTTCCCGCCCTGATCCGGGCCGCCGTCGCCTGTGCCTGGTTCGGCATCCAGACCTGGATCGGTGGCGTCGGGATCTTCACCCTGCTCGGCAAGGTCTTCGGCGGCTGGGCGAACGCCGGGGAGATCGGCGGGCAGCCGTGGACGCTCTGGCTCTGCTTCACGCTCTTCTGGGCCCTCGAACTGGCCATCATCTACCGGGGGATGGACGCCCTGCGCCGGTTCGAGAACTGGGCGGCGCCCTTCGTCCTGGTCGGGGCCGTGGCGCTGCTGGTGTGGGTCGCGGTCAAGGCGGGCGGCTTCGGCCCGCTGCTGGACCAGCCGTCCGCGCTCGGCTGGGGCGCCGACTTCTGGCCGGTCTTCTTCCCGTCCCTGATGGGCATGATCGCCTTCTGGGCGACACTCTCCCTCAACATCCCCGACTTCACCCGCTTCGGTGCGGGCCAACGCGCCCAGATCTGGGGCCAGTCGCTCGGGCTGCCGACCACGATGACGTTCTTCGCCCTGCTGTCGGTCTTCGTCACCTCCGGCTCGCAGGCGGTGTACGGGGTGGCCATCTGGGACCCGGTACAGCTCGTCGCCCGTACCGACAACGTCTTCGGGCTCCTCTTCGGCCTGGTCACCGTGCTGATCGCGACGATCTCCGTGAACATCGCGGCGAACGTCGTCTCACCGGCGTACGACCTGGCCAACCTGGCGCCGAAGTTCATCAGCTTCAAGGGCGGGGCGCTGATCACGGGTGTGGTCGGGGTCGTCATCATGCCGTGGAAGCTGACCGAGACACCCGAGCTGTACATCTTCACCTGGCTGGGGCTGGTCGGCGGGCTGCTCGGTACGGTGGCGGGCATCCTGATCGCCGACTACTGGATCGTCCGCCGCACGGTCCTGGACCTCGCCGACCTCTACCGCCCCGGCGGCCGCTACTGGTACCGGGGCGGCTGGAACTGGCGGGCGGTGGCGGCCTTCGCGGTGGGCGGCGTCCTGGCGGTGGGCGGCTCCCACTCGGCTCCCGGCAAGGGGCCCTTCCCGGCCGACGGGCTGATCCCGCTCCTCAAGCCGCTCGCCGACTACGGCTGGGCGGTCGGGCTCGCCTCCTCGCTGCTGCTGTACGTGGCGCTGACCGGCCGGGAGCGTCGCGCAGGACAGTGACACAGCGTCAGGCCGGGTCGGTGGTTGGCCCCTTGGGGGTACCACCGGCCCGGCCTGCGGCTCGTCCCGCTAGCCGGCGAGGGCGAAGGACTGTGCCGTGGAGCCGTCGCACGTGCGCTGCACGAGCGCGGTGGACTGCTCGCCGCCGCCCGCGGGCAGGCTCAGGCACTTCCCGCTGTGCCGGGCCGTGAAGTGGTAGCGCCCGGACGCCTCGCGGACGGGCTTCCACTGCTGGTTGGCGCCCCCGGAGTACGTCCAGAGCTGGAGCGGGGCGTTGTCGGCCGTCGAGACCCCCGTCACGTCCACCGCCTTCGCCGGATCGTTGCGGGCGGCGATGCGGGTGAAGCCGCCGTCCGTCGGCTGGAACCGGAACTGCTGGGCCGTGGTGCCGTTGCACGCGTACTGCTGGACGACTGTGCCGTTCGCCGTGGCGGCCGCCCGGGTGTCGGCGCAGCGGCCGTTGGCGGCGCTGGTCAGGCTGTACCAGGCGGTCGGCGAGATCGGGTCGTCGGGGCCGGGGTTGCCGGTCGAGCCGGTGCCGAGCCAGGTGAGGCCGTCGAGCAGGAAGGTGTTCTGGGTGGCGGAGGCGAAGGTGGACGACAGCGGGGTGTTCGTGGCGTAGTTCATCGCGTTGTGGCCGAAGTTGGCGTACAGCATGCGGTAGTTCTTGTTCGTCCACACGATGGGGTAATCACCGCTGTACCAGCTCTGGTTGGGGTCGGTGCCCAGGGGAAAGCTCACCGGGTCCACCGAGGCCAGCACATCGATGTCCGGGTTGGTCCGCAGGTTGCGGCTCCAGCTGTACCACTCGCTCACCGACGAGGTGAACGTCCCCGGAAGGTGGCCCGTCGACGGGTGGGTGCGGTGGTCCGTGTGCAGGGTGGCGGTGGTGGGGCCCCAGGTGTTGGTGGCGAAGTTCCCACTGCCCAGGAACTGGTTGTAGTACCAGGGCCAGTTCTGGGCGCTGGTCGTGAACGCGGCCACATGGAAGCCCATCCAGGCCCCGCCGCCCCGCATGTACGCCTCGAAGCCCGCGCGCTGTGCGGCCGCCTGCGGGGCGTCGTCCAGGAAGAGGACCACCTGGTACTGCTTGAGGGCCGTGCTGTCGGCCAGCAGATTCCAGTTGGTCGTCGAGGTGTACGTGAAGCCGTGCTCGGCGCCCGCCCTCGGGAACCACTCGTTGGCTTCCTTCACGAAGCTGATGTGGGCCGCGTCCCAGGTGCCGTTGTAGAACGCGATGACCTTGAACGGCGCAGCCGCGGCCGGCGCTTGCGGTGCCGCTCCGGCCGGTGAGGCGAGCAGGGTGAGGAGCAGGGCCAGCAGCGCGAGCAGGGACAGGCCGGCGCGCGGACGGCCGTGGGGGGCCTTGGACATGGGTGTGATCCTTTGTTCGTCCATGTGGCGAACGTTCTTCCATGTGATTAAGAAGTGAACGGAACAAGGTGTCAAGACCTTGGTCCGGACCAGTTGCCGTGTGCCGCTGGCTTGCCGGAAAGGGGCTGAGTCAAGGGAGTTGGTGCCCTTGATCCATGGCTGGGCCGGATTCACCTTCCGTACGCGCAGTCTTGACGTGTCCACGGAACGGGCCTAACTTCACGGCCTGAAGTAAGCCCCACCCCCCGCCGCAGGAGACACATATGCGAATGCCCGGCCCCATCACGCCTCGCGGCCCGCGCCGCGACGGACACAGACCCCGGCGCCTCGGAACCCCGCTGCTGGCCCTCGGCGGACTGGTGGCCTCCCTGCTCACCGCCGTCGCCGCGGCCCCCACCGCCCAGGCGGCGGAACTGCCCAGCGGCTGGGTGACAGTGACGGCAGCTCATAGCGCCAAGTGCGTGGACGCGGCGGCCGCCGGCACCGCCGACGGCACAGCGGTGCAGCAGTACACGTGCAACGGCAGCACCGCCCAGCAGTGGCAGTTCCGCTCCGTCGGCGACGGGTACGTCCGGGTCGACAACCGCAACGACGCGGCGAAGAGCTGGGACGTGACGAATGTGTCCACCGCGGACGCCGCGCCCGTACAGCTCTGGTCGTACTCCGGTGGTGCCAACCAGCAGTGGCTGCCCGTCGAGGAGCCCGGTGGGGCCTTCCACTTCGTGAACCGCAACAGCGGCAAGTGCCTCGACATCCCGGCCGCTTCCACCGCCGACAGCGCCCGCGTCCAGCAGTACACCTGCAACGGATCGGCCGCGCAGTCCTTCCGGGTGGGCGCCACCGACGTACCGAACCCGCCCGGAACCCCCGACCTCGGCCCCAACGTCTCCGTCTTCGACCCGTCCACGCCGAGGGCGACCATCCAGAACAAGCTCAACCAGGTCTTCGCCCAGCAGGAGACCAACCAGTTCGGCTCCCAGCGCCAGGCCCTGCTCTTCAAGCCCGGCCGCTACGACGTCGACGCCAACGTCGGCTTCTACACCCAGGTCGCCGGGCTCGGCCTGTCGCCCGACGACGTCACCATCAACGGCGGCGTACACGTGGAGGCCGACTGGTTCCAGGGCAACGCCACCCACAACTTCTGGCGCTCCGCCGAGAACCTCTCGGTCAACCCGCCTTCGGGAACCGACCGTTGGGCCGTGTCGCAGGCCGCCCCGTACCGCCGCATGCATGTCCGCGGCAACCTCCAGCTCGACGACGGAGGCTGGTCGAGCGGTGGCTTCATGGCCGACTCGAAGATCGACGGACAGGTCCGCTCCGGCACCCAGCAGCAGTGGCTCTCCCGCAACAGCCAGTGGAACAGCTGGACCGGATCCAACTGGAACATGGTCTTCGTCGGAGACGTCAACGCCCCCGCCAACAGCTTCCCCAACCCGCCCTACACCACGGTCGCCCAGACACCCGTGAGCCGCGAGAAGCCCTTCCTGTACGTGGACGGGGCCGGCGCCTACCAGGTCTTCGTACCGGCCCTGCGGACCAACACCCAAGGCACCACCTGGGGTTCGGGAACTCCCGCCGGACAGTCGCTGCCCATCAGCCAGTTCTTCATCGTGAAGCCCGGCGCCACCGCGTCCCAGATCAACGCGGCGCTCGCGGAGGGCAAGAACCTGCTCTTCACCCCGGGGGTCTACCGCCTCAACCAGACCATCAACGTCACCCGCGCCGACACCGTCGTCCTGGGCCTCGGGCTCGCCACCGTCATCCCTGAGAACGGCATCACCGCGCTCAATGTCGCCGACGTCGACGGCGTCAAGATCGCCGGGATCCTGATCGACGCGGGCACCGTCAACTCCCCCACCCTGATGCAGGTCGGGCAGGCTGGGGCCACCGCCCGGCACACCGCCAACCCGACCTCGCTGCACGACGTCTTCTTCCGCATCGGCGGCGCGGCCGTCGGCAAGGCCACTCAGAGCCTGGTCGTCAACAGCTCCGACGTCATCGGCGACCACCTCTGGCTCTGGCGCGGCGACCACGGCAGCGGCATCGGCTGGAACACCAACACCGCCGCCACCGGACTGATCGTCAACGGCACCGACGTGACGATGTACGGGCTCTTCGTCGAGCACTACCAGCAGCACCAGGTCATCTGGAACGGCAACGGCGGGCGCACGTACTTCTTCCAGAACGAGATGCCCTACGACCCGCCCAACCAGGCGGCCTGGATGAACGGTTCGACCCGCGGTTACGACGCCTACAAGGTCTCCCCGTCCGTCACCCGCCACGAGGCGTGGGGCCTGGGCAGCTACTGCTTCTTCAACGCCAACCCGTCGGTGGTCGCCGAGCGCGCCTTCGAGGCGCCGAACACACCGGGCGTGCGCTTCCACAACATGGTGACCGTCTCGCTCGGCGGAACGGGGACCATCAACCGCGTCATCAACAACTCGGGAGGACCGTCCAACTCCAGCACCAACGTGGCCAATCTGGTGGCGTACCCCTAGGTTCCACCCCTTCGCTGGGCCGCCGCCCAACACCGGTGCTCAGACCGGTTTGACGCTGCGGCCCAGCAGCGCCGTCACATCCACCGTCTCGTCCGCCGACGGAGTCCGCGCGGGCACCGGCCGGTCGAAGCCGGAGAAGTCCACGGTCCCCTCCTCGCCCGACCCCCGAACGGCGATCCGCACCGGGTACGGCTCGCCCTCGGTGGCCACGTACACCGTCAGGCGCTCGTCGCCCTGCGCCCGGGTCACCGGAATGACGGGCTCCCCGTTCACCTCGGTCTCCCGCCCCTTCGTCAGCGTCCCCCGGTCGGCGGCGTCGGCGTTGTCCGTGATCAGCTCGCGGAAGGTGTCGAGATCGCACACCTCGGTCACCGTGAGCAGCCGGGGGTCGTCGGCCTTCGCCTTCATGTAGCGGCCGTCGAGGATCGCGTCGAAGGTGGAGCCGCCGACCGGGACATGGGTCTCCCAGAACGCCTTGTCCGGCTTCAGCCAGACATCGCCGACGCGCTTCACGATCTCCACGGAACCGTCCTCGCCCATGTCGACGCCGCCCGTGCAGTTGCCCTCCCGGTCGAGCGTCAGGTCGACGCTCATCGGGTCGCCGCTTCCGTCGAGGCTGCCGCGCGCGCTCAGGTGCAGGGAGGAGACCCCCAGCAGGGCGTCGCGCGAGCGGTCCGCGATCTGCTCGGCGCCGAGCGAGGCGATGTCGTCGTCAGCCTGCGCGACCGCACCACCCGTCACGGTGAGAGCGACGGCCGCCGCACCCGCCGCCGCCCGTGCGGCCCAACGGTGTCCGCTCACGTCGCCTCCTCGAAAAGGCCCCGGTCAGGGGCGTGCGAACCAGAGTGACCGGCACTTTCGAGCGTACGCCGGGAGAGGGGGCGCCGCCCGGCGCGCGTACGGAGCGTGAGGGGTGGGGGTGTTTTCGGACACGGAGCGTGGGCAAGGGTGCGGTGATCCCACCCGGGATCACGTACGCACGCACACCGCGAAGGAGAACCATGAACCTGTTCACGGGGACGAGGAGCACGGGCGGCACGGCCACGGCGAGGCGGTCCACGGCCGCGGGGAAGCGGTCCCGGTCCGTCCTGCGGGCGCTCGCCGTCGTGACGACGGCCGTCGCGCTGGCGATCCCGGTCACGTCGGCGACCGCCAAACCGGCCGCCGCCCCGGCCGCCATTCCGCCCGGCCTCTCCTGCGACACCGGCAAGCACGCCATCGACGAGTACACGGGCTTCGCCCTCTGTCGCAACAACGGGAGCCAGACGCAGACCTTCTGGGTCCACCTGGTCTGCGGCTGGGCCCCGGACATCGACGGCAACCACGTCACCCTGAGGCCCGGCGAGTCGGGCCAGTCCACCGCCCACTGCGGGAAGCTCGGCACGGGCATCGGCGAGATCCACGTCCGCCCGTGACGCGGGGGCCGTAGGCCCGTATCGCCCCGGCAGCCGGATCAGCCCCACCGGTTGAGCGCGCCGCCTCCTCTCGTTACCCTCCAGTAAGTACGCGTGGGCTGCGGCCGGGACGACCGGTCGGCCCCGCGGCCACGAGGGAGGCGGCACGCCCATGTCCTCAGCGGAGCCCACCGAGCAGACCGGCCCGGCCCTGCGGCCGCACACGGACCGGGACCGGGCGCCCGCCCCGGCGCCGATGCCCGGACTCGCGGAGAGCACGCGCCTGCTCGCCGACTCCACCACCACCTCCACCGCACTCGTCGCCGACGCCCTCGCCCGGATCGAGTCCGCGCAGCCCACCCTCAACGCCTTCCGCCACCTGCGGGCCGAAGCCGCCCTCGCGGAAGCCGCCGAGGCCGACCGCAGGCTCGCGGCGGGGGAGCGGCTGCCGCTGCTCGGTGTGCCGGTCGCCGTCAAGGACGACACCGATGTGGCGGGCCTGCCCACCCACTTCGGCTGCGACGGCGAACGGCCCCCGGCCACCACCGACAGCGAGGCGGTCCGCCGGCTGCGCGCCGCCGGAGCCGTCATCGTCGGCAAGACCAACTCCTGCGAACTGGGCCAGTGGCCGTTCACCGAGGGCCCCGCCTTCGGCGCCACCCGCAACCCCTGGAACACCGCGCACACCCCCGGCGGCTCCTCCGGCGGATCGGCGGCGGCCGTCGCCGCGGGCCTGGTCCCCGCCGCCCTCGGCTCGGACGGTGCCGGGTCCGTCCGCATCCCCGCCGCCTGGACCCACCTCGTCGGCATCAAGCCCCAGCGCGGCCGCGTCTCGGTCCACCCGCACCACGACGCCTTCCAGGGCCTCACCGTCAATGGGCCCCTCGCCCGTACGGTCGCCGACGCCGCGCTCCTGCTGGACGCGGCCGCGGGTGCGCACCCCGGGGACTTCCACCGCCCGCCCGCCGTCCGCGCCTCCGACGCCGCCCGCCGGGACCCGGGCCGCCTCCGTATCGCCCTCGCCTGGCGGCCCCCGCTCACCCTCACCGGCGCCGGCCCCGACCCCGAGGTGCGCCGGGCCGTCGCCGCGCTCGCCGAGACCCTGGCCCGGCTCGGCCACCATGTCGAGGAGGCCCGCCCCCGGTACGGGCTGATCGGCCTCGCCTTCGTCCCCCGCGCCACCGCCGGCATCGCCGAATTCGCCGCCCGCCACCCCGAACCGGCCCTCCTCGACCCCCGCACCCGCAGCGCCCTGCGGACCGGGACGCGGCTCGGCGGCCGGGTGGTGCGGGCCGCCCGCGCCCGAGAGGTGCGCCAGCACCACCGCATCGGAGCCCTCTTCGACGGGTACGACGTGCTCCTCACCCCGACGACCGCCGCACCCCCGCCCCGTATCGGCACCTTCGACCGGCTCAGCGCCTGGCGCACCGACGTCACGATGGCGGCCGCCTGCCCCTACGCCTGGCCGTGGAACGTCCTCGGCTGGCCCGGCGTGAACGTCCCGGCCGGCTTCACGCGCTCCGGCCTCCCCGTCGGCGCCCAGCTGCTCGGCCCCTCCCGCAGCGAGGAGCGGCTGATCGCCCTGGCCGCCCAGCTGGAGGACGACCTGCGCTGGCACGACCACCGCCCGCCGTCCCCGTAACCCGGAGTGATCGCAGGCTCACCGGACCCCGTACGGACTGTGAAGCCGTGCGGGGGCCTTGTGGAGCCGCGGGCGGCGACGAGATATCTTGATGTCAAGCAATGTTGCAGACGTGGAGCGGAGCACCCGGTGACTGACTCGACCATCATCTATACGCACACCGACGAGGCCCCTGCCCTGGCGACCTATTCGCTCCTGCCCGTCGTCGAGGCCTACGCCTCGACCGCAGGAGTCACGGTGGAGCGCCGTGACATCTCCCTCGCGGGGCGGATCATCGCCAGCTTCCCGGAGCACCTCAAGGCCGAGCAGCGTATCGATGACGCACTCGCCGAGCTCGGCGCGCTGGCCAGGACCCCCGGCGCGAACATCATCAAGCTGCCCAACGTCTCGGCGTCGATCCCGCAGCTCAAGGCCGCGATCGCCGAGCTCCAGGAGCAGGGCTACGCGCTTCCGGACTACCCGGACGACCCGCAGACCGATGAGGCCGAGGACATCCGCGCCCGGTACGACAAGATCAAGGGCAGCGCCGTGAACCCGGTGCTGCGCGAGGGCAACTCCGACCGCCGCGCCCCCGCCTCCGTCAAGAACTACGCCAAGGCCCACCCGCACCGCATGGGCGCCTGGTCGGCCGAGTCGAAGACGAACGTCGCCACCATGGGCGTCGACGACTTCCGCTCCACGGAGAAGTCCGCGGTCATCGCCGAGGACGGCTCGCTCCGGATCGAGCTGCACGGCGACGACGGCGCCACCACCGTGCTGCGCGAGTCCGTACCCGTCCTGAAGGGCGAGGTCGTGGACGCGGCCGTCATGCGCGTCGCCGCGCTGCGCGAGTTCTTCACCGCGCAGGTCGCCCGCGCCAAGGCCGAGGGCGTGCTGTTCTCCGTGCACCTCAAGGCCACCATGATGAAGGTCTCCGACCCGATCATCTTCGGCCACGCGGTCCGCGCCTTCTTCCCGAACACCTTCGCCAAGTACGGCGACCAGCTCGCCGCCGCCGGTCTCACCCCGAACGACGGCCTGGGCGGCATCCTCAAGGGCCTGAACTCGCTGCCCGAGTCGGGCGCCGAGATCCAGGCGTCCTTCGAGGCCGAGCTCGCCGAGGGCCCGGCCCTCGCGATGGTCGACTCCGACAAGGGCATCACCAACCTGCACGTCCCCAGCGACGTCATCGTCGACGCCTCCATGCCGGCCATGATCCGCACCTCCGGCCACATGTGGGGCCCGGACGGCAACGAGGCCGACACCATCGCCGTCCTCCCGGACAGCAGCTACGCCGGTGTCTACCAGGTCGTCATCGACGACTGCCGCGCCAACGGCGCCTTCGACCCGTCGACCATGGGCTCGGTGCCCAACGTCGGTCTGATGGCGCAGAAGGCCGAGGAGTACGGCAGCCACGACAAGACCTTCGAGATCCCCGCCACCGGCACCGTGCGCGTCGTCGACACCAACGGCACCGTCGTGCTGGAGCAGGCCGTCGGCGCCGGTGACATCTTCCGGATGTGCCAGACCAAGGACGCGCCGATCCAGGACTGGGTCAAGCTCGCCGTCACCCGCGCCCGCGCCACCGGCAACCCGGCCGTGTTCTGGCTGGACGAGGGCCGCGCGCACGACGCCAACCTGATCGCCAAGGTCACCACGTACCTCGCCGACCACGACACCGACGGCCTGGACATCTCCATCCGGACCCCGGAGGAGGCCACCGCCTTCTCCCTGGAGCGCATCCGCCGCGGCGAGGACACCATCTCCGTCACCGGCAACGTGCTGCGTGACTACCTCACCGACCTCTTCCCGATCCTGGAGCTCGGCACCAGCGCGAAGATGCTCTCCGTCGTCCCGCTGATGAACGGCGGCGGCCTCTTCGAGACCGGCGCGGGCGGCTCGGCCCCCAAGCACGTCCAGCAGCTCGTCAAGGAGAACTACCTGCGCTGGGACAGCCTGGGCGAGTTCCTGGCCCTCGCGGTCAGCTTCGAGCACCTGGCCACCACCACGGACAACGCGCGGGCCCAGGTCCTCGCCGACACCCTGGACCGGGCGACCGGCACGTTCCTCAACGAGGACAAGTCCCCGAGCCGTCGCCTCGGTGGCATCGACAACCGCGGCAGCCACTTCTACCTGGCCCTCTACTGGGCCCAGGAGCTGGCGCAGCAGACCGACGACGCCAAGCTCGCCGAGGCGTTCGCGCCGCTCGCCAAGACGCTGGCCGAGCAGGAGGAGACCATCGTCGCCGAGCTGATCGCGGTGCAGGGCTCCCCGGCCGAGATCGGCGGCTACTACCAGCCCGACCCGGCCAAGGCCGAGGCGATCATGCGCCCGTCCGCCACGTTCAACAAGGCGATCGCGAGCCTCGCCTGACCTGATGTCGGGCGGACCCGTCCGCCCACCGTTCCGCCCCGGCCGGCCCTGTGCCCGCCGGGGCGGTTCGCGTCTCCGGATGTCCCGTGAGCCTCTCCGGCCCCTCTAACCCACATACGCCCCCGACGCGCAACGGACCCATCAGTTTCACTTGATCGGGCGAACGACCAATCCGCCCGTCCCACGGCTCCGAATGATGACCGTGAGGATCACCCGGACAGCCCTGACCCGCGGAACGCTCGCAGCCCTGAGCGGGCTGCTGGCGGGATTCGCCGCACTGACCGTCGCCGAGCTCGTTTCGGCGGCCGTCAGGCCCGAGGCGAGTCCCGTGACAGCGGTCGGCGGGGCTGCCATCGACCGGACGCCCGCCGCGGTGAAGGACTTCGCGATCCGGAACTTCGGCGAGAACGACAAACTCGTCCTGCAGCTCGGCATCGTCGTGACGCTCGCCCTCTTCGCCCTCGCCGTCGGCGTACTGGCGCTGCGGTACCGGCGTACCGGCTCCGCCGCCGTCCTGGCCTTCGGTGTGGTCGGCGCCGCATCGGCCGTCAGCCGCCCGGACTCCACCGGTGTGGTCGACGGACTTCCGTCGCTAGTGGGAGCGGTGGCCGGGGCGGTCCTGCTGTACGTCCTCATCGGCAGGCTCACCCGGCCGCGCCGGATCCCGGGGGAGGAGCAGGAGGAGGACGAGGGCGGCTGGGACCGCCGGGGCTTCCTGATCGCCGCCACCGCCGCGGCCGCCGCCTCCACCGTGGCGGGAGCGGTCGGCCGGACACTCAACGGCCGGAGCAGTCAGAACGCCGTCGCCTCCCGTGAGGGCGCCCGGCTGCCCGCCCCGGCCTCGCCCGCCGAGCCGATCCCGGCCGGAGCGCAGCTGCGGGTACCCGGCCTCCCCCCGTTCACCACCCCCAACAACAAGTTCTACCGGGTGGACACGGCACTGGTCGTCCCCAAGGTCGACGCGAACACCTGGCGGCTGCGCATCCACGGCAAGGGTGTACGGCGGGACCTGGAGCTCACCTACCAGGACCTGCTGGACCGCCCCCTGATCGAGCGTGAGATCACCCTGTGCTGCGTCTCCAACGAGGTCGGCGGCCCCTACATCGGCCACGCCAGGTGGATCGGCGTACGCCTGTCCGACCTGCTCAAGGAGGCGGGCGTCAAGCCGCCGTCCCGGGGCGGCAGGGCCGACCAGATCATCGCCCGCTCGGTGGACGGCATGACGCTCGGCACCCCCGTCGAGGACGTCATGGACGGCCGGGACGCGATGCTCGCCGTGGGCATGAACGGCGAACCGCTGCCCTTCGTCCACGGGTTCCCCGTCCGCATGCTCGTCCCCGGCCTGTACGGGTACGTCTCGGCCTGCAAGTGGATCGAGGACATCGAGCTCACCACCTTCGACGACTACGACGCGTACTGGGTGAAGCGGAAGTGGGCCCGCAAGGCCCCGATCAAGACCCAGTCCCGGATCGACACCCCCAAGCCCTTCGGCCGCCCCGAGGCCGGCACGGTCATGGTCGCCGGAGTGGCCTGGGCCCAGCACCGGGGCATCGAGAAGGTCGAGATCCGCGTCGACGACGGCCCGTGGCGCCCGGCCCAACTGGCCGAGCAGGACACCGTCGACACCTGGCGCCAGTGGTCCTACCCCTGGAAGGCCACCCCCGGCGGCCACACCCTCACCGTCCGCGCCACCGACGGCACGGGCGAGGTCCAGACCGAGAAGCGGACCAAGACCGTCCCGGACGGTGCCAGTGGCTGGCACTCCGTCGTGGTCTCCGTCGACTGACCCCACACAACAGACCTCCCTGCAGCAGTACTTCATCCCGTTTCCCCTTAAGAACGATTCAGGAGAATTCCATGAACGCCCTTCGCCACCGCCGTGCAGCCGTCGCCGTCGTCGCCGCCGTCCTGCTGCCCCTGTCGCTGACCGCCTGCGCCGAGGACAGCTCGGACAAGGCGTCCGACAGCGCGTCCGCCGCAGGTTCGACCCCCGAGGAGTCGAAGCCGGCCGCCGGTGACGACACGTCGGCCGACAAGCCGTTCGGCCCGGCCTGTGCCGGCGTCCCGACCGAGGGCGCGGGCAGCTTCGACGGCATGGCGAAGGACCCGGTCGCCACCGCCGCCTCCAACAACCCCGCGCTCTCCACGCTCGTCACCGCCGTGCAGAAGGCCGGCCTCGTCGACACCCTCAACAACGCCGAGAACATCACGGTGTTCGCGCCCACCAACGACGCCTTCGCCAAGATCCCGAAGGCCGACCTGGACGCGGTCCTCAACGACAAGGCCATGCTCACCAAGATCCTCACCTACCACGTCGTGGGCGAGAAGCTCACCCCGCAGCAGCTGGAGAGCGGCACCTTCGACACGCTGCAGAAGAGCACGCTGACCACGGCCGGCTCCGGCGAGTCGTACAAGGTCAACGACAGCGCCAACGTGGTCTGCGGCAACGTTCCGACCGCCAACGCCACCGTCTACATCATCGACACGGTCCTGATGCCGAAGTAGTCGTACGGCAGTTGCCTGCCGTGACAGACCGCCCCGCCGCGGAAGTGCCCCTACCAACCCCCAGGGCCCTCCCGTGGCGGGGCTTTCGCCGTCACGGGCCGAAGACCCTCCCCAGCGCCTCCTTCAACTCCCCTACCGTGGGCGGGCGGAGGCAGGCGCTGAGGTAGCCGTCCGGGCGCACCACGAACGCGGCACCCTCCTCGACCCCGTACCGCCGGGCGAACTCGCCCCGGCTGTCGTGGTGATGGGAGACGCCCGGGGCCACCGTGAAGGGGGCGTCGGCGGGCAGGATCCGGCACGTCTCCACGCGCCCTTGGGACAACTCCCGTGCCGCAGCGGCGAGATCGGCGGGTGTGTCACCGGCCGGGTGGTGCCCGTAGACCAGCAGGACGTGGGCGCGCCCGCGCAGCAGGTCGAAGAGCCGCACCGGGTAGGCGGCGATGTCCCCGGTGAGCCCGCCGCAGTCCGGGGCCCGGTCGCCGGGCCGGAGCGTCGCCCCGTCCGGCCGGGGCAGCGGCGTCACGAGCGGGCTCTCCCGGTAGCCGATCAGCAGCTGGGCCTCGCGGAGCATCAGCGTCTCCGGGTCCGTCGGGTCGGCCTGCACGCCCTCGGCGGCATGGCGGACGGTCCGGCCCACCACCTCCTCGCCCACCGGGTGCCGCTCCACGTCGTAACTCGCCACCAGGCCCGGGTGGGCGGCGCCCCCGACGGCCAGGGCGAGCTTCCACGCCAGATTGCAGGCGTCCTGGACCCCGGTGTTCATGCCCTGGGCGCCGGTCGGCGGATGGATGTGCGCCGCGTCCCCGGCGACGAACACCCGGCCCTCCCCGTACCGGTCCACCAGCCGGTGGCTGATGCGGAACACCGAGGACCAGCGCAGCGCGGACGCGGTGACCGGCTCGGGAGCCAGCCGGTCCAGGACCTTCTGGATGTCGGCGAGGGCGGGCGCCGTACCGCCTTCGAGGCCGTGGGCCACACCGTCCCCGGCCGACGGCTCAGAAGGACGCGCCGCCGACAGCTCGGGCGGCACCAGCATCGACATCCGGTAGCGGCCCGTTCCCGGCAGCGGGATGCAGACCAGCAGGTCGTCGATGGCACCGTCCTCGCCGCGGTGCATGGACCGCACCCCGTACCCGGGCGGCACCCCCCAGCCCACCTCCACATCGGCCAGCATGTACTCCTCGGGGAACGCGCCGCCCTCGAAGGTGAGCCCGAGCCCCTTGCGGACCACGCTGTGGGCCCCGTCGCACCCCACCAGGAACCGGGACCGGACCTCCTCCTCGGCCCCGGAAGCGGTGGTGAGCCTGCTGGTCACCCCGGCGGGGTCCTGGGCGAACGCCACCAGCTCGGTCGAGCGCTCGATCCCGGTGCCGAACCGCCCGAGGAACTCCTCCAGGACGCGTTCGGTCTCGTACTGCGGCAGCGCGGCGAAGCCGTAAGGCACCTCGGGCGGGAGGACGAGCTCGATCCGGCCCTGCTCGGCCCCGTTCACGTACGTCAGCTGCCCACGCATCGCGACCGCCGCGTCCAGCACCTCCCGCACCAGGCCCATCCGGTCGAAGAGCTCCAGGGTGCGCGGCTGGATCCCCACCGCCTTGGCGTACGGCAGCCGGGCCGGGAGGCGGTCCACGATCCGGCAGGAGACCCCCGACCGCCGCAGCTCGGCGGCGAGCGTCAGCCCGACCGGGCCGGCGCCCGCGACGAGCACATCGGTCACTTCGCTGCGTGCCACCGGGGCCTCCCGCCGTGGCCCCCCTGCTTACGGTCCCCTCCATCGTCCTGCCATCGGCGGCGTACGGCACCCGGGCGGGTTTCAGACCTGCGCGCGGGGGCGGTCCTCGCTACGGCACCCGGGCCGTCCACTCCGGGGTGGCGAACTTGGTGCGTACGAGCTCCTCGGCACGGGCCAGCTCCGCGTCCGTCACGCTGCCCGTGGTCAGCCCGTGCCGCTTGCGGAACGACTCGATCATGCGCTCGATCACGGCCTGGCGCGGCAGACCGGTCTGCTGGCGCAGCGGGTCGACACGCTTCTTCGCCGACCGGGTGCCCTTGTCGGACATCTTCTCCTTGCCGATCCGCAGCACCTCCAGCATCTTGTCGGCATCGATGTCGTACGCCATGGTCACGTGGTGCAGCACGGCCCCGGGACCGCCGTCCGGCCCCACCACCCGCTTCTGCGCCGCCCCCGCGATCTTGCCGACCTCGGTGGCGATGTCGTTGAGCGGCTGGTACCAGGCCTTGATGCCCATGTCCGCGAGGGCTTCGAGGACCCAGTCGTCCAGATAGGCGTAGCTGTCGGCGAAGGAGAGGCCCGAGACGAGGGACTGCGGGACGGCCAGCGAGTAGGTGATGGTGGAGCTCGGCTCGGCGAACATCGCGCCGCCACCGGAGATCCGGCGTACGACGTTCACCCCGTGCCGCTCCACGCCCGCCGGATCGACCTCGTTGCGCAGCGACTGGAAGCTGCCGATGATCACGGCGGGGGAGTCCCACTCCCAGACCCGCAGCGTCGGCGGACGCAGCCCCGCCGCCACCTCCGCGGTGATGACCTCGTCCAGCGCCATGTGCAGCGCGGGCGACTGCGGGGCCTCGTGGATCAGCTGCCAGTCGTAGTCGCTCCACTCCGTGGCCTGCGCCAGCGCCCGGCGTACGGCGATGGCGACGCCCTCCGCACTCAGCCCGAGCATCACCGTGGAGCCGGGCAGCGCCGCCTCGATCCGGGCCGCGAGTCCCGCTGTGTCCGTGTTGGCCGGGGCACCCTCCAGGGCCGCGTCGATCGCCAGGATCGCCTCGTCGGGTTCGAGGAAGAAGTCCCCGGCGACGCGGACGTTCCGCAGCGCCCCGCCCTCGACGTCCAGGTCCACCACGACCAGCTTGCCGCCGGGAACCTTGTACTCACCGTGCACAGCGCCGCCTCCAGCTCCAGTTCCGTCGCCCGGCTCGGTGATGAGCCGGACACAACCGGATGTAACACGCATCGGGGTGCGGATCATCCCGGGCCCCGGGGCGTCACTGGCGCACGCCGAGGGCATGGCCCTGGACGACCCCCGCTCCGCGACGCCCATCGGGCTCGGCTGCCGGATCTGCGAACGGCAGGACTGCGCCCAGCGGGCCCGGCCCCCGGCCGGGGGCCGGCCGGCCGTCGACCCCGACCGGCGCACCCATGTGCTGTACCCGGTGGTCGCCGACGGCCTGTCCGCACCGCCTTCGGGGATCAGCGGTGAGTGAACTCCGCAGGCCGCTTCTCGGAGAACGCCTTCATGCCCTCCTTCTGGTCGGCCGTCGCGAACACCGCGTGGAACAGGCGGCGTTCGAAGCGGACGCCCTCGGCGAGGGTGGTCTCGAAGGCGCGGTTCACCGCCTCCTTCGCCATCATCGCGACCGGGGCCGACATGCCGGAGACCGTCCCCGCGACGGCGAGCGCCTCCTCCAGCAGATCCGCGTCCGGGACGATCCTGGACACCAGACCGGCCCGCTCCGCCTCCTCGGCGTCCATGTTCCGGCCGGTGAGACAGAGGTCCATCGCCTTGGCCTTGCCGACCGCCCGGGTCAGCCGCTGGGAGCCGCCGATGCCGGGGATCACCCCGAGCCGGATCTCCGGCTGCCCGAAGACGGCGGTGTCCGAGGCGATCACCAGGTCGCAGAGCATGGCCAACTCGCAGCCGCCACCCAGGGCGTAGCCCCGTATGGCCGCGATCGTCGGGGTCCTGAGCTGACCCAGCCGGTCCCAGGCGGTGAACCAGTCGCTGAGGTACATGTCCATATAGCTCTGCGGCTGCATCTCCTTGATGTCCGCGCCCGCCGCGAACGCCTTCCCCCCGCTGCCGGTGATGACGATGCAGCCGACGTCCGGGTCGCGGTCCAGCGCCTCGGTCGCCTCGACCGTCTCCCGCATGACCTCCAGGCTGAGCGCGTTGAGGGCCTTGGGGCGGTTCAGGGTGAGCAGGGCGGTGCGGCCCCGGCGCTCGACCAGGATGGTCCCGTACGGACCCGGGGTGGACGGACTCCCGCTGCTCTCGCTCACGTGGTGGTGCCCTTCTGTGCGTCGGTGGTGTTCGAGGGGGCCGCCCGGATGGCCCGGACGATCCCGGAGAAGTCCTGGTCCGCTCCGGCGCCCTCGGCGAACCGGGCGTACAACTCCGCTGCCCTGAGCCCCAGTTCGGCGTCGATGCCGCCCGCGCGCAGGGCGTTGGCGGCCAGCCCGAGGTCCTTGGCCATGAGCGGCGCGGCGAACCCGGGGCGGTAGTCGCGGTTGGCCGGGCTCGTCGGGACCGGGCCGGGGACCGGGCAGTTGACGGTGAGCGCCCAGCACTGGCCGGAGGCCGCCGACGCCACGTCGTACAGCGCCTGGTCGGAGAGGCCGAGGCTCTCCGCGAGGACGAACGCCTCGCTGACGGCGATCATCGAGACGCCGAGGATCATGTTGTTGCAGATCTTCGCCGCCTGCCCGGCACCGGCTCCGCCGCAGTGCACGGCCTTCCTGCCCATCACGGCCAGCAGCGGTTCGGCCTCCGCGAACGCGGCCTCCTCGCCGCCGGCCATGAAGGTGAGCGTGCCCGCCTCGGCCCCGACGACCCCACCGGAGACCGGGGCGTCCAGGGAACGGTGGCCGGCCGCCGCCGCTGCCGCGTGGGCGGCGCGGGAGTCGGCCACGTCGATGGTCGAGCAGTCGACGAACAGGGTGCCGGGGCGCGCGGCGGCGAGCAGCCCCTCCGGCCCGTACAGCGAGAGGACATGGCGTCCGGCGGGCAGCATGGTGATCACGACATCGGCCACCGCGGCCGCGTCGGCGGCGGACTCCGCCCGTTCCACCCCGCTCTCCACGGCGGCCGCCAGAGAGGCCTCCACCAGATCGTGGCCGAGCACCCGGTGCCCGGCCCGGACGAGGTTGGCGGCCATCGGACCGCCCATGTGGCCGAGTCCGATGAACGCGACGGTCGTGGTCACCAGGGCACCTCCTGCGGTGAGTCGTCTGCGGCGAGGGAGAGTTCTCCGTCGCCGGTCGGAGCGAAGTACCGGGCCACGTCCGCGTCCGTGACCTCCACGAGTGTGTCCGGGGTCCAGCGGGGCGAGCGGTCCTTGTCGATCACCTGGGCCCGGATGCCCTCCACCAGGTCGGGCGAGGCCAGGGCCGCGTACGAGACGCGGTACTCCTGCTCCAGCACCCTTTCCAGCGGCCCGAGTTCGCGGGCCCGGCGCAGTGCGGCGAGGGTGACCTTCAGTGCGGTGGGGGAGCGGCCGAGGATGGTGGTGGCCGACTCACCGGCCGCCGGGACGTCCGATGCGAGCAGCCGCTCCACGATCTCCTCGACCGTGTCGGCCGCGTAGCAGTGGTCGATCCAGGCCTGGTCGGCCTCCAGGGTGCCGGGAGGCGCGTCCCGCACGTGGCGGTGCAGCACCTCGGCGGGCGGGTCCGTCCGCAGCCCGGCCAGGAACGCGGGCAGGTCGTCCACCGGTACGAAGTGGTCGGCCAGTCCGCACAGCAGAGCGTCCCGGGCCCCCACCACCGCACCCGTCAGGGCGAGATGGGTGCCCAGCTCCCCGGGGGCCAGCGCCAGCAGGTAGGTGCCGCCGACGTCCGGCACGAAGCCGATCCCGGTCTCCGGCATGGCCACCTTGGACCGCTCGGTGACGATCCGGACGCTGCCGTGCGCCGAGATCCCGACCCCGCCGCCCATCACGATGCCGTCCATGACCGCCACGTACGGCTTCGGATAGCGGGCGATGCGGGCGTTGAGCCGGTACTCGTCGCGCCAGAACGCGGCCGATGCCCTGCCGCCGACGCGGGCGTCCTCGTAGATGGACCGGATGTCGCCGCCCGCGCAGAGGCCGCGCTCCCCGGCCCCGGTGATGATGACGGCTCCCACCTCGGGGTCGTGCTCCCACCGGTCCAGGGCCGCCGCGATGGTCTCCACCATCGCGTGGGTGAGCGCGTTGAGCGCCTTCGGCCGGTTCAGGGTCACCACCCCCGTACGTCCCTCGGTGTGTACCCGTACGAGCTCCTCGGTCATCGCAGGGCTCCCGTCAGGCTCCGGGCCACAATGACGCGCATGATCTCGTTGGTCCCTTCAAGGATCTGGTGGACCCGCAGGTCCCGCACGATCTTCTCGATGCCGTACTCGGCCAGATAGCCGTAACCGCCGTGGAGTTGGAGCGCCCGGTCGGCGACGGAGTAGCCGGTGTCGGTGGCGAAGCGCTTGGCCATCGCGCACAACTCCGGTGCCCCGCCCACCCTCCGGTCCAGCGCCTCGGCGGCCTGCCGGACCAGCGCCCGGGCGGCGGCCAGTTCGGTCGCCATGTCGGCCAGCCGGAACTGCAGCGCCTGCGCGTCCAGCAGCCGGCCGCCGAACGCCTCCCGGTCCGCGAGATGGGTGAGCGACCGGTCCAGCGCGCTCTGCGCACCGCCCAGCGAGCAGGCGGCGATGCCGAGCCGGCCGCCGTTGAGGCCGTTCATCGCGATCCGGAAGCCCTCGCCCTCCGCGCCGAGCAGCCGGTCGGCCGGGATGCGCACCCCGTCCAGCAGGACCTGCCGGGTGGGCTGCGCGTTCCACCCCATCTTCTTCTCGTTTGCCCCGAAGGAGAGCCCGGGGTCGTCCCGTTCGACGAGGAACGCGGAGATCCCGCCGGGCCCTTCCGCTCCGGTGCGGGCCAGCACGATGTAGAGGTGCGTGGCGCCCGCCCCGGAGATGAACTGCTTGGTCCCCGTCAGGACGTAGTGGTCGCCGTCGCGCACCGCACGGGTGCGCAGCGCGGCCGCGTCGGAGCCCGCGCCCGGTTCGGTCAGGCAGTAACTGCCCAGCTGCTCCATGGTGCAGAGCTCCGGAAGGTACCGGCCGCGCTGGACCTCGGTCCCGTACCGGTCGACCATCCAGGCGACCATGTTGTGGATCGAGAGGTAGCCCGCGATCGACGGGCAGCCGGTGGCGAGGGCCTCGAAGACGAGGACCCCGTCGGAGCGGGACAGCCCGGAGCCGCCCAGGTCCTCCCGTACGTACACACCTCCGAGGCCGAGCCCCGCCGCCTTCCGCAGGACGTCGACGGGGAAGTGCTTGTCCTGGTCCCACCCCACGGCGTGCGGGGCCAGGTGTTCCTGGGCGAAGTCGAGTGTCGTCTCGACGACCGCGAGCTGGTCGTCGCTGAGCAGGGTGGTCACGGCAGTCATCCCATGGTCGGAATCGTGAAGCTCGCGCCGTCCCGGATCCCGGAGGCGGGCCAGCGCGAAGTGACGGTCTTGGTACGGGTGTAGAAGCGGATGGCGTCCGGCCCGTGCTGGTTCAGGTCCCCGAAGCCGGACCGCTTCCAGCCGCCGAACGTGTGGTACGCCACCGGCACCGGGATCGGTACGTTGACGCCGACCATGCCCGTGTCGACGCGGCGGGTGAAGTCGCGGGCGGTGTCGCCGTCCCGGGTGAAGAGGGCGACGCCGTTGCCGTACGGGTGCTCCGAGGGCAGCCGCAGGGCCTCCTCGTAATCCGCCGCACGCACCACCGAGACAACCGGGCCGAAGATCTCCTCCTGGTAGATCCGCATGTCCGGGGTGACCCGGTCGAAGAGCGAGGCCCCGGCGAAGAACCCGTCCTCGTGGCCCTCCAGGATGAAGTCACGCCCGTCGACGACCAGTTCGGCGCCCTCCTCGACACCGAGGTCGACATAGCCGCGCACCCGGTCCACCGCGTCGCGGCCCACCAGCGGCCCGAAGTCCGCGTCCGGGTCGTCCGAGCGGCCGATCCGCAGCCCGGCGATCCGCTCGGTCAGCTTGGCCACCAGCGCGTCGGCGGTCTCCTCACCGACCGGAACGGCCACCGAGATCGCCATGCACCGCTCGCCCGCCGAGCCGTAACCGGCACCGATCAGCGCGTCCACCGCCTGGTCCAGGTCGGCGTCCGGCATCACGATCATGTGGTTCTTCGCCCCGCCGAAGCACTGCGCCCGCTTGCCGTGGGCGGCGGCGGTGGCGTAGATGTGCGCGGCGATCGGCGTCGAGCCGACGAAGCCGAGCGCCTTGACGCGCGGGTCCTCCAGCAGGGTGTCCACGGCCTCCTTGCCGCCGTTGACGACGTTCAGCACCCCGGGCGGAAGCCCCGCCTCCAGGAACAGCTCGGCCAGCCGCAGCGGCACCGACGGATCCCGCTCCGACGGCTTCAGGATGAAGGCGTTACCGCAGGCCAGAGCGGGAGCGGCCTTCCACAGCGGGATCATCGCCGGGAAGTTGAACGGGGTGATGCCCGCGACCACGCCGAGCGGCCGGCGCAGCGAGTGGACATCGATCCCGGCGCCCGCGTTGTCGCTGAACTCGCCCTTCAGCAGGTGCGGGACACCGGCCGCGAACTCCACCACGTCAAGACCGCGCGCGAGGTCGCCGTGTGCGTCGGCCACGGTCTTGCCGTGCTCCGAGGAGAGCAGCCGCGCCAGGGAGTCCTTCTCCTTCTCGACCAGCTGGAGGAAGCGCAGCAGGACGCGGGCCCGGCGCTGCGGGTTCCACTCGCCCCACTCGATCTGCGCCTCCGCGGCGTCGGCGATGGCCGCCTCGGTCTCGGACCGGCCGGCCAGCGGCACCCGGGCCTGGACCCGGCCGGTGTTGGGGTCGTAGACATCGCCGAATGTGCCCGTGGTGCCGGGCGTGTGCTTGCCGCCGATGAAATGGGTGAGTTCGCGGACCATGGAAAGCCTGCTCTCGTCGGTGAGATCGTCAGGTGAGATCCGGGGATGGCGCACGGGCCCCGCCGCCGCACGGCGCACCGGTCGGGTGCGCGTGGGCGCGTCAGGGCTCGCCGTCGGGGGGACGCGAAGGGCGGGGGCCGTCAGGGGGCGGGGAGAACCGCTCGCCGGGACGGGCCTGCGGGGCCGGGGGTGCGGACCGGTGCCATGCGTGTCTGCTCCATCCTCGTGGAAACACGGAACATCCCGCGGCCGGTATCCTGACTCCCGGATCAGCGCTCGCCCTCATGCCTTCCCGACGGCTTCTGCACCGTCAGTGGCGTGTCCTGCGAGGACGGAACTCCCCGGTCACAGTGGCGGGACCGCGCCGGATTCGCACCGGCTTCCCTGACACCACGGGCCTTGAGGGCAACCAACTGCACACCGGTCACCCCGCTGCTCACGAACATATAGTTGGACGTCCTAGTAAGTCCACCCCGCCCCGCCCCCCGGCACGATCGCCCGCCACGCCCCCGGCATGTTCGCCCGGCCTGCCCCGGCGTGTTCGCCCGCCCCGCTCCTGGCATGATCGGCCGACATGAGCGACGCACCACGGCACATCCTCGTCATCGGCATGGGAGCCGGTGACCCCGACCATCTGACGCTCGCCGCGGTGAAGGCGATGCGCCGGGCCCAGGTCTTCTTCGTGCTCGGCAAGGGCCGGGAGAAGGACTCCCTGACCCGGCTGCGGCGGGACATCCTGGCGGAGCACCTCACCGGCCCCTACCGGGTCGTCGAGGCCGAGGACCCCTGGCGGGACCGGACCCAGGACGACCGCGGGCGCTACACCTCGGCGGTGCACGACTGGCGCCACCGCCGCGCCGACATCTGCGAACGCCTGATCACCGAGGAGCTGGCACCGGGGGAGTGCGGGGCCTTCCTGGTGTGGGGCGACCCGTCCCTGTACGACAGCACCCTGGCGATCCTGGAGGACATCCGGGCCCGTGGAACGGTGGAATTCGGCCATGAGGTGATCCCCGGGATCAGCAGCGTCTCCGCGCTCGCCGCCCGCCACCGCACCACCCTGAACCAGGTCGGCCGCCCCATCCACATCACCCCCGGAAGGCGGCTCGCCGAGGGGTTCCCGGACGACGACGGCGACATCGTGGTGATGCTCGACGGCCACGAGAGCTTCACCCATCTGACCGGCAGGGACCTGTGGATCTACTGGGGCGCCTACATCGGCACCCCCGACGAACTCCTGGTCTCCGGCCCGCTGGACGAGGTCGCCGGGCAGATCAGCCGGGTGCGCGCCGAGGCCCGCGAACGGCACGGCTGGATCATGGACACGTATCTGCTGCGCCACCGGCCGGACGGCCCGCAGGGCGCGGACGGCGAGCACCGCACCGGCGGCACGGCCGCCTGAGGCCCCGGCCCGCGAGCAGGGGCTCCGGACGGGGGCGGCGGGTCGGCGGGGTGGCGCGGGGCTCCGGACAGGGGCGGCGGGTCGCGTCGTGGCGCGGGCGGCCGCCGCACCTCGTCGTCGGGGCGGCCGGAGGTCAGCTCCGGGACTCGTGCGCCCGGATCACTCCGAGCCCGTGGCCGAGGCTCGGGCACTCGGCGGTCAGGTCGTTCCCCCGCACCAGATAGTCGTGCACGCGCCCGTCGGCGGGCCGCTCGACGGCCCGGTACAGGGTGCCGTTCACCGTGATCGTCCAGTCGTCGCCGTCCTGGGCCCACCCGACTGTCTTCTTCATATTCGCGCTTCCCTCACTCGTCGCCACCGCGGGTCGGCGGCCGTGTATTGGCAAGAAGAACGGCCTGTGACGCTCTGTGGTTCCGGCTCGCCTACGCCATTCGGTTACATCTGGGTCACCATGCCCGCACGACCTGACCGGAAGTCAGCGAACCGGCGACGAACGGCGGAACAGGGCGGAGAGGGCCGAAGCGCGCTGCCTGCCCGGGGCCGGATCTTGCCAGGCTGCCGATCCGGTCCCGGGCAGTGATGCGGGAGCGCCCGCTCCGCGCCCCCGCACCCACCATTCGGCGCCGCCCGCCGGACCGGATTGGTGCGCGGACCGTTCCGACCCCCTCTGTCACCCGTTCGGCGGACGTACCGCGGCAGTTCGGAACGTGCCCGGAGGTGGTGTCTCACATCACCGTCCGAAGTGTGAACAACGGTGTGCGCCGGGCGGTCGTCCCCTTAGGCTGGCCGGTGCAGCTGGTTCGCCCTGTCCGCCAGGCAGGGTGTCGTAAGAGGGAACCCGGTGGGAATCCGGGACTGCCCCGCAGCGGTGAGTGGGAACGACCGCCGTCATACGCACTGGGCCCGGCCGGGTCTGGGAAGCGACGGCCAGTAGGTGTCTGCCCCGGCAGACGTGCCCGCGAGTCCGAAGACCTGCCCGTTGCCCGCACGCGACCGTTCGCGTGCGGAGTTCCCGGTGACCTCGTGGGCGGGTCGGCGTACCTTCGGGTGGACGGACACGGCCGACGTGTCGCGTATCCGCCCGATTCGTCACCCCTTCGCGTCCGCGTCCCGTCCCGGGATCAGCTGGAGACATGCTCGCGAAGGAGAGTCACGTGACAGCGAAGCCCGCAGCCGCGGCAGCACGGGCCACCGTGTACGGCTACCCCCGCCAGGGTCAGAAGCGTGAACTGAAGAAGGCCATCGAGGGCTACTGGAAGGGCCGCGTCGACGCGGACACCCTCCGGCAGACCGCCGCCGAACTGCGCAGGGGAACCTGGCAGCAGCTCGCCGAGGCCGGGGTCCACGAAGTGCCGACCGGTGATTTCTCGTACTACGACCACGTCCTGGACACCAGTGTGATGGTCGGCGCTGTCCCCGAGCGGCACCGCGAGGCTGTCCGCACCGACGCCCTCGACGGCTACTTCGCCATGGCCCGCGGCACACAGGACGTGGCGCCGCTCGAAATGACGAAGTGGTTCGACACCAACTACCACTACCTGGTTCCCGAGTTGGGCCCGGACACGGTGTTCGCCGCCGACTCCGCCAAGCAGGTCGCGGAGTTGAAGGAGGCCCTCGCGCTGGGCCACACCCCGCGCCCGGTCCTCGTCGGCCCCGTCACCTACCTGCTGCTCGCCAAGGCGGCCCCCGGTGTGGCCGCCGACTTCGAGCCGCTGACCCTGCTGGACCGGCTCCTCCCGGTGTACGCCGAGGTCCTCGCCGACCTCCGGGCCGCGGGCGCCGAATGGGTGCAGCTGGACGAGCCCGCGCTCGTCCAGGACCGCACCCCGGCCGAGCTGAACGCCGCCGCCCGCGCCTACCGCGAGCTCGGCTCACTCACCGACCGGTCCAAGCTGCTGGTCGCCTCCTACTTCGGGCGGCTCGGCGAGGCGCTGGCGGTGCTGGCCAAGTCCCCGGTCGAGGGACTCGCGCTGGACTTCACCGAGTCGGGCGCCGGGAACCTCGCCGACCTCGCGGCGGCGGGCGGACTGCCCGGCAAGCGGCTGGTCGCGGGCGTCGTCAACGGCCGCAACATCTGGATCAACGACTACGAGAAGTCCCTCGCCACCCTCGGCACCCTCCTCGGCCTCGCCGACCACGTCGACGTCTCCGCCTCCAGCTCGCTCCTGCACGTCCCGCTGGACGCCGGGGCCGAGCACGACATCGACCCGCAGATCGCCCGCTGGCTCGCCTTTGCCAAGCAGAAGACCCAGGAGATCGTCGTCCTGGCGCGCGGCCTGTCCGGCGGCACCGACGCCATCGCCGCCGAACTCGCCGCCAACCGGGCCGACCTGGCCTCCCGCGCCGACGCCGCCATCACCCGCGACCCGGCCGTCCGGGCCCGCACGGCGGCGATCACGGACGCGGACGGCCGCCGCTCCCAGCCGTACGCCGAGCGGACCGTGGCCCAGCGCGCCCACCTGGGTCTGCCGCTGCTGCCGACGACCACGATCGGCTCGTTCCCGCAGACCACCGAACTGCGCACCGCGCGCGCCGACTTGAGGGCGGGGCGGATCCATGAGGCCGGGTACGAGGAGCGCATCAAGGACGAGATCCGCGAGGTGCTCTCCTTCCAGGAGAAGGCCGGGATCGACGTCCTGGTGCACGGCGAGCCCGAACGCAACGACATGGTGCAGTACTTCGCCGAGCAGCTCACCGGCTACCTCGCCACCCAGCACGGCTGGGTGCAGTCCTACGGCACCCGCTACGTCCGGCCGCCGGTCCTGGCCGGGGACATCTCGCGCCCCGAGCCGATGACGGTGCGCTGGACGACGTACGCGCAGTCGCTGACCGAACGCCCCGTCAAGGGCATGCTCACCGGCCCGGTCACCATGCTCGCCTGGTCCTTCGTCCGCGACGACCAGCCGCTCGGCGAGACCGCCCGCCAGGTGGCGCTCGCCCTGCGCGACGAGGTGAACGACCTGGAGGCGAACGGAACTTCGGTGATCCAGGTCGACGAGCCCGCGCTCCGCGAGACGCTGCCGCTGCGGGCCGACGAGCACGCCGCGTACCTGGAGTGGGCGACGGAGTCCTTCCGCCTCGCCACCTCCGGGGTGCGGCCGGACACCCAGATCCACACCCACATGTGCTACGCGGAGTTCGGTGACATCGTCCAGGCCATCGACGACCTCGACGCCGACGTCATCAGCCTGGAGGCCGCCCGCTCCCACATGCAGGTCGCCCGCGAACTGGCCGCCCACGGCTACCCGCGTGAGGCCGGACCCGGCGTCTACGACATCCACTCCCCGCGCATCCCGAGCGTCGAGGAGGCAGCCGCCTTGCTGCGCAAGGGACTTGAGGCCATCCCGGCCGATCGGCTGTGGGTGAATCCCGACTGCGGCCTGAAGACCCGCGGCTGGCCAGAGACCCGGGCCTCCCTGGAGAACCTGGTCGCCGCCGCGCGGGAGCTCCGCGCGGAGCTGCCCACCGAAGCGTCGTGATCCGGCCCGGTGCGGGAGCGGCGACCGCCGCTCCCGCACCGGGACATGCGTTCCGAGGCCCGGCTCTCCCGAATCGGTTCGGGGCAGGGCCGGTTCGGAGGCCCGGCCGGACGGAGTGCGTTCTCCCCCAGCGGAGGAGTTAGGTTAGCCTAACCAGCGAATCCCGGTTGTGGATCATGCACTCCGATCGAAGGGCTTCGCCATGGAGCGTGCTCAGGGCCTGCTGTTCGCCGAACTCCCCCTGCGGCGTGCGGTGTGAGCGCCGGTACGGGAGCCTCTCTCGCGGGCGGTGTGCACGGACCGGGCCACCTGCGCGCCCTGACCGCGGTCGTCCTGGACACCCTGGAGACCGCCGCCCGGACCCGGGGCGGACCGCTGCCCGCCGGAGGACCGGACGCCGTGGCCCGGCGGACCACCGCCCTGGCCGCCCCGGTGCTGCCCGAGGAGGGCATCGGGGCCGAGGCCGCGCTCGCGGACCTGGTGCGCGCGGTCGCCGAGGGGGCCGCCGACCCGGCCGACCCCGCGTGCGTCGCCCATCTGCACTGCCCGCCCCTGGCCGTGGCGGTCGCGGCGGAACTGGCGGGGGCAGCACTGAATCCGTCGATGGACTCCTGGGACCAGGCGCCCGCCGCCGGGGTCATCGAGGAGCTGACCACGGCGGCACTGGCCCGGCTCGTCCACCCGGAAGCCGCCACGCCCGACGCCCTGATCACCAGCGGCGGCACCGAGTCCAACCTGGTGGCGCTGCTCCTCGCCCGGGAACGAGCGGCCGCGGGGAAGGGCCCCCTGCGCGTGGTGACCGGGGTCAACGCCCACCACAGCGTGCACCGGGCCGCCTGGACGCTCGGCCTCCCCGCCCCGGCCGTCGTCGCCTGCCACGACGGCCGGATCGACCCCGCCGCCCTCGAAGGCACCCTGGCCGGACTCGGCGGCGGACCGGCCCTGGTCGTCGCCACCGCCGGGACCACCGACGAGGGGCGCATCGACCCGCTTCCCGAGATCGCCCGGATCGCGGAACGGTACGGCGCCGAACTCCACGTCGACGCCGCGTACGGCGGGCCCCTGCTGTTCAGCGAGCGCCTGGCGCCCCAGCTCGCGGGGCTCGACCGCGCCGTCTCCGTAACGTTCGACCTGCACAAGCTCGGCTGGCAGCCGGTCGCCGCCGGGGTGCTGGCCGTCGCGGACACCGCCCTGCTCGCCCCGCTGTCGCTGCGCACCGACTACCTCAACGCCGACGACGACACCGAGGCCGGGCTCCCCGACCTGCTCGGCCGCTCGATCCGTACGACCCGGCGCCCCGACGCTCTGAAGATCGCCGTCACCTTCCGGGCGCTGGGACGCCGTGGGCTGAGCGAACTGGTCGAGCACTGCGTACGTACGGCGGAGGAGTTCGGCCGGGCCGTCGACGCGCGGCCCGCACTGCGCCGCCGGCCCGGCGGGATCGGGATCAGCACCGTGCTGTTCCGCCCGGTGGTGGCCGACGAGCTGGAACCGGCGGCCGGGGACGCCGTGGTCGCCGAGGTCCGCCGCACGCTGCTCATGGGCGGCCGGGCCGTCCTCGGACGAGCGGTGGCCGAGGACGGCGACGGGAGGCGCCGGCTGTGGCTCAAGGCCACCCTGCTGCACCCGAACGCGGCGACGGCCGACCTGGCCCCGCTGCTCGACCTGGTGACGGAGGCGGCGGAGCGGGCGGCCGCCGGAGGCGGCGATGGAGTCGGCCGGGGCGATACCGACGCCCCGGCGGCGGAAAGGCTGTCGCCATGACGTTGCCGACGCGCACGAACCCCGTGGGAGGAACCCGATGACGCCCGGACCGCGAAACCCGCCCCTCGATCTGCTGGGGGTGGGCGCAGGGCCCTTCAACCTCTCGCTCGCCGCACTCGCCGACGGCGTGCCCGGCCTGCGCAGCGCCTTCCACGAACAGCGCACCGCCTTCCACTGGCACCCCGGACTGCTCATCGAGGGAGCAACCCTCCAAGTCCCCTTCCTGGCCGACCTGGTGAGCCTGGTCGAGCCCACAAGCCCCTGGTGCTACCTCAATTACCTCAAGACCCGCCGCAGGCTCTTCCCGTTCTACTTCGCCGAGCGCTTCCACATCCACCGCTCCGAATTCGACAACTACCTGCGCTGGGTGAGCACCGAACTGCCCTCCACCCATTTCGGCCATCGCGTCGACGCGATCGCCTGGGACGCGGGGGAGGGCGCGTTCGCCGTCGACTCCACCCGGCTCGGCCCGGACGGCGAGACCCTCGGGAGCGGGCTCACCCACGCCCGTAACCTCGCCCTCGGCGTCGGCACCGCGCCCTACGTCCCCGAACCGCTCCGGGACCTGGCGGCGGACCCCGTACCCCTGGTCCTGCACTCCGCCGACTACCTCGCCCAGCGGGACCGGCTGCTCGCCGCCCGGCACGTCACCGTCGTCGGCTCGGGGCAGTCGGGCGCCGAAGTCCTCCTGGACCTGCTGCGGTTGCGGCCCGAGGGCGCCGAAGGGCTCACCTGGCTCGCCCGTACCCCGGCCTTCGCGCCCATGGAGTACAGCAAGATCGGCCTGGAGCAGTTCACGCCGGACTACACGCGCTACTTCCACGGGCTCCCGCAGGCCACCCGGGACCGGCTGCTGCCCAGCCAGTGGCAGCTCTACAAGGGGGTCAGCGGGGACACCCTCGGGGACATCCACGACGAGCTGTACCGGCGCAGCCTCGGCGGCGACTGGCCCGACGTCACCCTCACCCCCGGCATCGAGGTCACCGGCGCCGCCACCACGGACGGGGGCCGCATCGAACTGACCGTCGAGCACGGCCAGCAGGAGTCCCGGGGCAGACTCACCACCGACGCGGTCGTCCTCGCCACCGGGTACCGGGAACGCCCCGTCGATACGCTGCTCGCCGCCCTGGACCCGTACATCGTCCGCGACGACTCCGGGCGAGCGCAGGTCGACGAGGCCCAACGACTCGTCCTCGCCCCGGGGATCGGCGGCTCGGTCTTCGTGCAGAACGCGGAACGGCACACCCACGGGGTCGGCGCCCCCGACCTGGGCCTGGCCGCCTGGCGCTCCGCCGTCATCATCAACGCGCTGACGGGCAAGGAGACCTACCCACTGCCGGACCGGACCGCCTTCACCACCTTCGGCATCGGCGCGGAGGACCGGGCCGGGGTGCCGGGCCGTATAGCCGAAGAGCGGCGGTAGTACGGCGCTGGGCCGCGCGGTGGGGTGCACCGTGCGGCCCAGGACGGGTATTGCTGGGGGTTCAGCCCTTGCGGGTGTTGATCTCTTCGGTGAGCTGGGGGACGACGGCGAAGAGGTCGCCGACGACGCCGTAGTCGACGAGGTCGAAGATCGGGGCCTCGGCGTCCTTGTTGATCGCGACGATCGTCTTCGAGGTCTGCATCCCGGCCCGGTGCTGGATCGCACCCGAGATGCCCGAGGCGATGTACAGCTGCGGGGAGACGGACTTGCCGGTCTGGCCGACCTGGGAGGTGTGCGGGTACCAGCCCGCGTCGACCGCCGCACGCGAGGCACCCACCGCTGCACCGAGGGAGTCCGCGAGGGCCTCGATGAGGGGGAAGTTCTCCGCACCGTTGACGCCACGGCCGCCGGAGACGACGATCGCGGCCTCGGTCAGCTCGGGGCGCCCGGTCGACTCACGCGGCGTGCGTGCGGTGACCTTCGTGCCCGTCGCGGTCGCACTGAACGACACCGGCAGGGCCTCGACGGTGCCGGCGGCGGCGGCCGGCTCGACGGGGGCCGAGTTCGGCTTGACCGTGATGACCGGGACACCCTTGGAGACCCGGGACTTCGTGGTGTACGAGGCGGCGAACGCGGCCTGCGTCGCGAC
>NZ_BMUG01000007.1 GCF_014650075.1 Streptomyces microflavus
GGACGCCGCCGAACAATTTTTCCGGGAAAGCCCCGCACCTATGGTGCGGGGCTTTTCTGTGTTCACAGGACTTTCCCCCGGGCCCCCCAGTTGGACCAGCCCTGGCCGATCACCGTCAGGATCTCGCGTTCCCGGTCCGTCAGCGCGGTGATGCGGGGGTCCGAGGTGGCGGGTGCACCGCCGGTGCCGGGTGTGACCGGCAGGTGGCGGGTCAGGGAGGGGGCGACCACGGCGTCGCCGGCGGCGACCGCGCGTATGCCCGAGAGCAGCTCCTCCGGCAGGGCGTCCTTGACCAGGAAGCCGCTGGCTCCGGCGCGGAGACCGTCGTACGCGTACTCGTCGAGGTCGAAGGTCGTGACGATGAGGATGCGGGTGCGGGCGCCCGACCTGATGATGCGGCGGGTCCCCTCGATCCCGTCCAGGCCGGGCATGCGGATGTCCATCAGGGTGACGTCCGGCTGGTGCCGGGCGATCAGGGTGATGGCCTCGGTGCCATTGCCCGCCTCGCCGACGACCGTCATGTCGTCCTGGCTCTCCAGCAGCATGCGGAACCCGAAGCGCTGCATCGGCTGGTCGTCCGCGATGGGTACGGTCGTCACTGGGGGGTGTCCTCCAGGGGAAGGCGGAGGCGTACGTGCCATCCGCCGTGTTCCGGCAGGGGGTCGGCCTCGACCGTGCCGTTGTAGAGGGCCGCGCGTTCGCGCATGCCCATGATGCCCTGGGGGAGGGTGGGTATGGGCGGGGGTGTGGGCGGTTCCCGTTCCGTCCCGTTCTGCTGCTGCGGGTAGCCGTCCCCGGTGCCGGTCCTGGTGGCTGTGTTCGTGCCCGTGTCCGTGATGTAGGCGTCTACGTGCGTGCGGGTGTAGGTGAGGGTCACCGCTGCGGACAGGGGCGCATCGGCGGAGGCGGATGCGTGCTTGAGGGTGTTGGTGAGGGACTCCTGGACCACCCGGTAGACGGTCAGTTGGCGGCCCGGGGTGAGCGGGGCGGGCGGTCCTGGCTCGCCACGGAGCTCCAGGTGTACGGGGAGGCCCGCGCGGCGGACCTGTTCGATGAGGGGGGCCAGGTCGTCCATGGTCGGCTGGGGGGCGCGGTCGGCGTCGGGGTGGTCGTCGCGCAGGACGCCCAGGAAGCGGCGGAGTTCGGACAGGGCCTGTCTGCTGGTGGTGCCGATCGCCTCCAGCGCCTGGGCCGCGCGCTCCGGGCTCCTGGCTGCCGCATAGGCCCCGCCGTCCGCCAGGCCCGTGATGACGGACAGGTTGTGGCCGATGATGTCGTGCATCTCCCGCGCGATGCGGGCCCGTTCGGCTGCGGCCGCCAGGCGGGCCTGCTGGTCGCGTTCGTGCTCCAGCCGGTGGGCCCGTTCGACCAGGGCCTCGGTGTAGTCGCGGCGCGTACGTACCGCGATACCCAGGAGCGCCACGAAGACGAACCCTCAGAGGTACGAGACGAGTTGCCGGTCCCAGATGTCCGGGATGCGCGTCGGGCCGGCCACCACCGGGGCGCAGAGGACGAGCCCGGCGGCCTCGAGCCTCCGGAGAGGGAGGCGCAACGCGATCTGGAAGGCGGGGATCAGCTGGTGGAGGGCTGCCTGCACCACGGCTCCCGTCCAGACGTTGACCAGGGACACCGGTGCCATCAGCGGCAGCACGGCCATGGGGTACTTGCGGCGCAGCAGCAGCGGCAGGGAGAAGCACAGGCTCATCAGCAGCACCAGCGGTTCGGGTGCCGTCACATCGTGGGCGACGTTCCGCCAGCCGCCGGAGGTGTAGTCGAGGACGGCCGCCACGGCCCAGAACGCGGTCACTGCCGTGTCCCAGGCCAGTGGCCGACGGCGGTCCAAGGCGCGGAGGCGGTCCAGACCGCTGCGGACGGCCCGGGTGAGCGGGGCGGCGTCCGGGCCCGGGCCGGAGGGAGCCGCTTGGGTGGGCGGTGCCGTGTGGGCATCGACATCGACATGGAGGTTGGCGTCAGTGGGGTGGTCCGTCACCTGGGCATTCTCCTGTGGAGCGTCCGGGGGAATGGGGTCGGTCAGGCGGCTCGGTGGCGTAGGGCCAGAGCGGCCGCCGCCAGTGTCGCCGCCCCCCACAGGCACCGGGCCAGCAGGGCAGGGCCGGGGGCTGCTGTGCCCGGGATCGGGGTGGCGGAGCCGAGGGCCGGCGGCCTGGGGGGAACCGGGTGGGTACCGCGGTGAGGGAGGAGCGGATCATGCCGGTCGCGTACTCGCCCGCGGTGACCAGGATGCCCAGGACGATGACGCAGAGCTGGCCGAGCAGGCTGCCGTACAGCGTCAGGACGACGGTGTCGACGTCGGCGTCCCCGCCGCCCGTGGTGTAGGTCCCGCCCATGATCAGGCCGACTCCCAGGACGAGCGCGGCCGCCGTTGCCAGCGTGGTCCAAGTGGAGCGCAGGGAGAGGAGCTTGTGCCACTCGGAGCGCAGGACCCGGGCCGGGGTGATGCGGTACGGGGGTGCCTGGCGTGTGGGGGCGGGGGCGGGGTGTGCGATGTGGTGGTCATGCTGCGGCTCCGGTGAGGTGGGTGGGGTTCCCGGTTGCCGGGGGCTGGGACCTGTGGTCGGCCGCGTCCTGGGTGAGGTCCATGAAGGCCTCTTCCAACGAGACCGTCTGTGGCGTGAGTTCGTGGAGCGTGATGCCGTACGCGGCGGCGACCGTGCCGATGTGGGCTGCCTCCGCGCCACGGATGCGCAGCTCGTGCAAGTGGTCTGCGGTGAGGGCCATCTCGGTCATCAGGTGGGAGGAGACGAGGACCGTACGGCCTTCGGCGGCGAGGGATCTGAGCAGGGTGCGGAGCCAGAGCACCCCTTCCGGGTCGAGGCCGTTGACCGGTTCGTCCAGGATGACGGTGGCCGGGTCGCCGAGGAGCGCGGCGGCGATGCCCAGGCGCTGGCCCATGCCGAGCGAGAACCCCTTGACCCGGCGGTCGGCGGCCCCGGTCAGACCGGCGAGGGCGATGACCTCCTCGACTCGGCTGCGCGGGATGCCGTGCGTGTGCGCCAGCGCGAGGAGGTGGTTGCGGGCGGACCGGCCGGGTGCACGGAACGGGCCTCCAGCAGGGTGCCGACCTGGGTGAGGGGTGCGCCATGGGTGGCGTAGGAGCTCCCGCCGATCGTGGACCGGCCGCGAGTCGGCGTATCGAGGCCGAGCAGCATGCGCATCGTGGTGGACTTCCCGGCGCCGTTGGGGCCGAGGAAGCCGGTGACCGTACCGGGGTGGACCGTGAAGTCGAGGTCCTGGACGACGGTTCTGTCGCCGTACCGCTTGGTGAGTCCGTATGCCTTGATCATGCGGCCGACGCTACGGAGCGGCCCCGGGGGTGGTCGTCCGCCCGGGGGTGGGACGTGGGCGGGGGCGTAGTACCGGGGTACGAGGAGATGGGGGCGGGGAGCGTCCGGAGGTTCTAGGGGTGCTGGGGGTTCTGCAGGTTCTGGAGGTTTTAGTCGGTTGAGCGGCGCGCGGGTGGGGGCGAGGATCGGGGCATGGACTATGTGATGCGTTCCGTGCGGGCCGAGGAGTGGCCGCTGGCCAGGCAGCTGCGGCTGGAGGCCCTGCAGGATCCGGCGGCTCCCGTAGCGTTCCTGGAGTCGTACGAGGAGGCGCGGGCCCGGCCGGATTCCTTCTGGCAGGACCGTACGGCCTCGGCTGCCGAGGGCAGGTACGTGCGGCAGTTCGTCGCGGAGTCGCCCGAGGGGGAGTGGGTGGGCACGGTCACCGTGCTGATCGAGCGCCCGGACGACGATGTGCGCTTCGGGGAGGCCGCGGAGGTGGACCAGGCGCACCTGGTCGGTGTCTTCGTCCGGCCCGAGGCGCGGGGGGCCGGGGTGACGGACGCGTTGTTCCGGGTGGCCGTCGACTGGGCCTGGTCGCTCTCGGCGCCCCGGCTGGAGCGGGTGCGCCTGTACGTGCACGAGAACAACCCGCGGGCCGCGGCGTTCTACCGCCGGTTCGGGTTCGTACCGTCGGGGCAGCGGACGCCGATGCCTGGCGAACGGGGGGAGTGGGAGCTGGAGTACGTGATCGAGCGGGGGTAGGCGGCCGCCCCTGAGCGTTCACCCGTGTTCGTTCACCCTGTGCGCTCAGACCGCGCCCGGGGTCGGGGCGTGGAGGTGTTGCTGCCAGCGGGCCCGGCCCTGTTCGCGGGAGCGGAGCAGCACGATCGCGGGCAGGCCCAGGTCCTGGCCCTTCGCCAGCAGCTCGGGGAGCTGGGGGAGCGGGGCCACCGCGGCCACGTCGTCCAGGACCAGTGTCATTGGTGGGTCGAGCCGACCGTCGGATGACCGTGCGGCCATGCGGCGGCCGTGCTCGACCACGTGTGAGGCGAGCGCGGTGAGGAGGGGCATCGCGCCGGGGCGGGTGCGGGGATCCTCGATGGGTTCACCGACCAGATAGAGCGTTCCCCCCTCACGGGCAAAAGATTCCAGCGCGGCCGTATCCGATCGGTTGGGCGTGCAGGCGTCGCGGATGTGCACCGAGGAGAGCGCCGAGAAAGCCCGTACGTTCAACTCCTGCGCCACCTCGCGCCGTTCCGGGTAGGCCGTGAGCGCGGACTCCAGGAGCCCGGCGAGTCCGGAGGCGGCCTTGGGGTGCGTACGGAGGAGGCGTACGGGTTCGTGGGCGCCGGCCCCGGAGGCCCAGCGGGCGACCTGGCGGAAGGGGCGGCCGTCCACCGCTGCGGCGTGCAGCCAGCACTGGAGGAGGGTCTGTGCGGTGTCGGCCACCGCCGCGTCGATCCGGGCCTGCGGGCGGACCGGGGCGAGCAGGGCGGCGGCGCGCACGGCGGCAGTGTCGGGGTGCTCGCAGCCCGCGGTGGGCGCCCAGTGGAGGCGGGCGGGGGTGTCGCAGAGGTGGCCGGGGTCGTAGATGAGGACCGGGCCGAGCTTGGCGCGGGCGTCCTTCGTCTCGGCCCAGACGGTGGGGTCCGATGTGACGACCAGGGCGGGGCCCTCGGCGTCCTGGATGGCCTGGACGACTGTGGGGCGCCGGACGGGGGCGGGGGCGTAGACGAGGAGGGGGGTGCGGGGGGAGGGGAGGGAGAGGGGGATGGGGGTGGTGTGCTGCGTGGCGTTCCCCGTGGTGTGACCCGCTGTTTGATGCGTGGTGTGGGTCTCCGGGGCGGGGGGAGCCTGAGGGGCTTTGGTGCGTGGGGACGGCGAGGGCTGTGTGGGGGCAGCCATCTCTTGGGGCTCGTGCGGGCCGTGCGGTTCGTGTGGTTCGCGGGTCCCGTGGGTTCCGTGGGGAGTTCCGTACAGGCGGTCCTCGCGGCGCTGTTCCCGTACCAGCCGCCAGCGGGCCAGGACTCCTAGGACGAACACCGTCAGGACACCCAGCACCATCAGCTCGCCGATGAACAGGCCCCAGAACAGCCCGTAGCCGGAGAGCTGGGCCGGGGGAGTGTTCGGCCAGGCGCCGGGGAGGTCCTGCGGGGCGGTGGCCAGTTCGCGCAGGGCGAGCGGGGTCTGGGTGAACGTGACGCCGTCCGGCCAGGATCCGTGCGCGAAGAGGCCGGCCAGGCCGGTGGCCGTCCAGGCGAGCAGGGTTGCCGCGAACAGGAAGCCGAGCAGCCCGACCAGCAGGCCGTCGGGGACGCCTCCGCTGCGGGAGTCCTCGTTCCGGGGGCGGTACCGGTCGCCCCGCTCGGGTACGGGTCCGTGGGCTGCCCGGCGTGCCATGTCAGGCCACCGTCGACCGGGACGAGTCGTTCATCCGCTGCTGGTTCTCCATCCGGGCCGCCCGTTGTTCCGCCTCCAGCTCCGCGGCGCGGATGTCCTCGGGGAGCAGGTCGTCCGACGAGCCCTCGGTCATGGCGCGGTCGGTGAAGACGAGGGGGCGTTCGGCCTCGGTGATCAGGTGTTTGACGACCTGTACGTTGCCGTTGACGTCCCAGACCGCGATGCCGGGGGTGAGGGTCGGGATGATCTCGACCGCCCACCGGGGCAGCCCGATGACCCGCCCGGTCGCGCGTGCCTCGTCGGACTTCTGGGCGTAGATCGTGCGGGTGGAGGCCATCTTGAGGATGGCCGCCGCTTCCTTCGCGGCGGCTCCGTCCACCACGTCGCTGAGGTGGTGGACGACGGCGACGAAGGAGAGGCCGAGCCGGCGTCCGAACTTCAGCAGGCGCTGGAAGAGCTGGGCGACGAAGGGGGAGTTGATGATGTGCCACGCCTCTTCGACCAGGAAGATGCGCTTCTTGCGGTCGGGCCTGATCCAGGTGTGTTCCAGCCAGACGCCGACGATCGCCATCAGGATCGGCATCGCGATCGAGTTGCGGTCGATGTGCGAGAGGTCGAAGACGATGAGGGGCGCGTCCAGGTCGATGCCGACGCTGGTGGGGCCGTCGAACATGCCGCGCAGGTCGCCGTCGACGAGCCGGTCCAGGACGAGGGCGACGTCCAGGCCCCAGGCCCGTACATCGTCTATGTCGACGTTCATCGCCTCGGCGGACTCGGGCTTGGGGTGGCGCAGCTGCTCGACGATGTCCATCAGGACCGGCTGGCGGTCGGTGTTGGTCGCGGTCACGTAGGCGTGGGCGACCTTCAGCGCGAAGCCGGAACGCTCGTCGAGCCCGTGGCCCATCGCGACTTCGATGATCGTACGGAGCAGGGCGAGCTGGCCGGTGGTGGTGATGGAGGGGTCGAGGGGGTTGAGTCGGATGCCGCCGTTGAGGGCTGCGGTCGGGTCCAGGCGGATGGGGGTTATGCCCAGCTCCTGGGCGATGAGGTTCCATTCGCCGACGCCGTCCTCGCCCTGGGCGTCCAGGACGACGACCTGGCGGTCGCGGAAGCGGAGCTGGCGCAGGACGTACGTCTTCTCCAGCGCGGACTTGCCGTTGCCGGACTCGCCGAGGACGAGCCAGTGGGGGGCGGGGAGCTGCTGCCCGTACAGCTGGAAGGGGTCGTAGATGTAGCCCTTGCCGCTGTAGACCTCGCGGCCGATGATCACGCCGGAGTCGCCGAGGCCGGGGGCGGCGGTGGGCAGGTAGACGGCCTGGGCCTGGCCCGTCGACGTACGGACGGGGAGGCGGGTCGTCTCCACCTTGCCGAAGAGGAAGGCGGTGAAGGCATCCGACAATGCGGACAGGGGGTCTCGCATGGTGGGGGTGCCCTCTCTTGTTGCGGTTCTTCCTGCAGGTGGTGGAGCTTCGACCGGAGGTGATACGTCGTCAGCGGCGGATGCCGGTGGCGAACGGGAGCGTGTTCACGAAGGCGCGGTGGTGTTCGCGGTCGCACCACTCCAGCTTCAGATACGACTTGCCGGCCGAGGCGCGGATCGTCCGCTTGTCGCGGGCGAGGGCCTCGGGTGAACGGGACGACACCGTGATGTACCCCACCAGGTTGACTCCGGCCGCGCCGCTGGCGAGATCTTCACCCCGCTGGTCGAGCCGGCCGTGGGCGGCGATGTCGCGGGGGTCGACGGTGCGGTTCATCTTGGCCTGGCGGCTGGCCTCGGCGTCGTCGTTGGTCTTCTCGGTCAGCATGCGTTCGATGGCGACCTCGGTGGGCTCGAGGTCCATGCAGACGGCGACGGTGCGGATGACGTCGGGGGTGTGGACGAGGAGCGGGGCGAGGAAGTTGACGCCGACGGGGGTCATCGGCCACTCCTTCACCCAGGCCGTGGCGTGGCACCAGGGGGCGCGGGTGGTGGACTCACGGGTCTTGGCCTGGAGGAACGTGGGTTCTACGGCGTCGAGTTCGGCGGGCCAGGCGTTGCGCTTGGTCATCGCCTGGATGTGGTCGATGGGGTGGTCGGGGTCGTACATGGAGTGCACGAGGGAGGCGAGGCGGCTCTGGCCGAGCGGCTGGCGTACCCGGATGTCGGCCTCGGCGAGGCGGGCGCAGATGTCGGTGAGCTCGCGGGCCATGACGACGGCGAGCCCGGCGTCGCGGTCGAGCTTGCGGCCGCCGTGGGGGCGGGCGGCGCGGGCCATGGCGTTGGCCTCGGCGGCCAGTTCGCGGCTGTAGTGCATGCAGGCGACGAGATAGGCGCGGTGTTGCTCGCTGGAGGTGGAGACCATCGACTGGAGCTGCTCGTAGGACTCCTGGAGCCAGCCGGGGGACGCCTTGTCGCCGCGCTGGGCGACGTCCTTGGCGTGGGCGTCGGGGTCGGCGGGGAGGGTGCGGGCGAGCATCTGGAGGCGGGTGACGAAGCCGTCGCCGTTGGCCACGTGCTTGAGGAGCGTGCCGAACCGGTCGACCAGGGCTTCCTGGTCCTCGCTGTCGCGGAGGCCGACGCCGGGGCCCTCGATCTCGATGGCGGCGGTGACGGTGCGGCGGTCGGCGTGGAGGAGTGCGGCGATCTCGTCGGGGCCGAAGGGGGCGGCGAGCCAGCTGATGCGGCCGATGCCGGGGGGCGGGCCGATCTCGACCTCGCGGCCGTCGGAGCTGACGCCTGCCTCCATGGCGCTGGAGCGGTAGGCGGTGCCGCGGCGCAGGGAGCGCTTGAAGCTGCGGTTGATCTCGAACCACTTGTAGAACGTCCGGTGCTTGTACGGGACGTACACGATGGCGAGGGCCAGCAGGGGGAAGCCCACCAGGCAGACGATGCGCAGGGAGAGGACGGGGACAAGGAGTCCGCTCATCATGCCGAGGAACGCGCCGACGATGATCAGGGCGATCTCGCCGGTCTCGCGGTTCTTGCCGACGATCGCGTTCGGCCGGGCGCGGCCGATGAGATACGTGCGGCGGGGCGTCATCGTGTGGGACTGAGTCGTCAACGCCCTCCACCTCCTGTGCTCGAGTTACCTGTGCTGCCTGAGCCGCTTCCCCTGAAGGGGCGGCTGCTGTGGGGGGTGCCGGATGTGGGACCGGAGCCGCCGCTGCGGGGCGAGGGTGCGGCGGAGGGGACAGATCCGCCGCCGACCCCGCCCCCGCCTCCGCCTCCGCTGGAGGTGCGGGAGCTGTGTGCGGCGACGCCGCCGCTGGCCGGGTTGGAGGGGCGGGCGCCGCCGCCTCCCCCTCCGCTGTTCTGGTCGTTGCGGCCGCTGTGGGTCTTGATGCCCTGGGAGACGAGGGCGGCGGGAGAGCTGATGAGGGCGGCGGCCTGGGCGCCGTCGGTGGCCTGCTTGCGGTTGGTGCGGGCGCCCTGGATCTCGTCGCCGAAGCCGGGGACGAAGCGGTAGATCATGGCGGAGGCGAAGATGGCCAGCAGGATGATGGCGAGGCCGGAGACGACGGCCGAGAAGGCGTCGGGGCCGTCGCCGGCGGAGAGCGCTCCGGCGAGGCCGAGGACGATGACGATGACCGGCTTGACCATGATCACCGCGATCATGATGCCGGCCCAGCGGCGGACGTGGCCCCACATGTTCTTGTCGACGAGGCCGGCGTAGACGACGATGCCGAGCAGGGCGCCGACGTAGAGCAGGGCGGCTCGGATGACGAGCTCCAGCCACAGGACGCCGGCCGCGACGATCGAGACGAGCGAGACGACGATCAGCATGATCGGTCCGCCGCCGATGTCGGTGCCCTTCTTGAGGGCCTCGGCGAACGAGCCGAAGAAGACGTCGGTCTGGCCGCCGGTGGAGGAGGCGATGACCTCGGTGACGCCGTCGGTGGCGGAGACGATCGTGTAGAGGATCAGTGGCGTGAAGGCCGAGGCGAGGACGGTGAGCCAGAGGAAGCCGACGGCCTCGGAGATCGCGGTGGTGAGCGGGACGCCGCGGATGGCGCGCTTGGTCACGGCGAGGAGCCAGAGGACGAGGGTGAGGATGGTGGAGGCGGCGAAGATGACGGCGTACTGCTGGAGGAACTTGGGGTTGGTGAAGTCGACGTTCGCGGTGGAGTCGACGGCCTCGCTGAGCTTGCCGACGATCCAGGCCGCGGCGTCGGCGCAGCCTTGGGCCAGGGAGGTGAGGGGATCGGCGGGGTTGTCGATGTCGGTCGGAGCACGCGACCCGCTGCGGGCGTTCTCGCCGTCCTCGCAGTAGTCCCGGGCGAGTCCGACGATGAGGTCGCAGGGGTTGTCGCTCGCACTGGGTGACGGGGTCGGCGTCGGCGCGGGGGCTGCGACGGCATGTGACGCCGTGACGGCCAGCGCGGCAGGCACGAGGCCTGCGGCGCCGGCCAGTGAGGAGAGGCGGAAGCGGCGGCTATCGGGCATAGGTGAAGCCTCCGTATGCATCAACCGCTGCGGCCATCTCGTCGGCGGTGGAGGCACGGTTGTCACCGTTGACCGGTGTCGGCCCCTCCGCCTGGCTCGACGAAGAGATCTTCCAGTCGCCGGCGATCCACTTGAGCTCCTGCGAGATGGTGAACCAGGTCTCGGTGACAGGCTTGGTGGAGCCTTGCCCGGCCAGCCCGACAAGACCGGTGCACCAGACCTCCACCGTGGCGGCATCGGTCTCCATCTTGACGACCTTCGTGCCGACCGGAACGGTCCGTGAGACGAAGGTGAGCCCGGTGGGCGTGGTGCCGTCGTCGTTGAGGCCGACGTTCTTGTAGAACGCGGGCGAATAGGCGGTGTCCAGGCTGTTCTGGAGCTCCGGGGTGACCGCTGGATCATGCGTCGCCTGAATGATGCTGCGGCGGGATTCCGCGGTGAACATCTCCGCCGACCCCAGAGCCACGGAGTAGTTCGCCGCCGCGCTCTGCGCCCCCTGCTCGTCATGGGCGAACCCGGAGGCGATTGTGCCGTTCTTGCCCTGGACCGGCTTGGTGCCGCTTGCGGCGGTGGGGGCCGAGCCGGCGGTCCCCGGGTTCTTCGTGCCGGGGGAGGCGTTGTTGTCGTCGCTGGTGCCGCCCCGGTTGGCGAAGGCGATGGCGGCGATGAGGAGGACCACGACCCCGGTGATCGTGACGAGGGAGCGGGAGTTCCGGACGGGCCGGCGGGCGTGGGGGTGGCCCGCGTCGCCGTCCGGGAGGCGGGTACGGGTCTGTCGGGTGCCGCCGAGGGTGCTGTACGGGTCGTCCGCGCGCCCGCCCTGGTCCTTGCCGCGGTAGTCGTGCTCGTCGCCGGGACTCATGCCGCGTTCGCTCCCTCGGTCGTGTGCGGATCCGCGCATGACGACGGTAGCTGTGCTGGTTGCCGCGTGAGCGCGGTGGAGTGACTCGACATCAGGGAGACGCAACCTCAGCCGGTGGGCACGACGACGGATGGTGGGGAGCGGGCGGGGACGGCCCGGTGTGGGCTGGCCGACGGTGGGTCAGACAGCCATTCCGTACACGATGGTGAAGAGGGTGCCGAGGGAGCCGATGATGAAGACCCCGGTCAGGCCCGCCACGATCAGGCCCTTGCCCTGTTCCGCGCTGAACGTGTCGCGCAGCGCCGTCGCTCCGATGCGCTGCTTCGCCGCGCCCCAGATCGCGATGCCGAGGCAGAGCAGGATGGCGATCGCCATCACCACCTCGATCATGATGCGTGCCTCGTTGCCCAGCGTGCCGAACGGCCCCCAGTTGGGAGCGATTCCGCCGATGATGGTGGTGATGTCGCCCTTCTCCGCTGCCAGGATCATGTAAGTCACCGCCCCTGTTGGGTAGTTAGCTTCGCGTGCCCGTATGGCACGGGTTGCCTTCTATCTTCGCTGATGAAACCGCGCTCGCACGACGCCTTCCCGGTCTCTTTACCCGGATCTCGCACGTTCGACCGACACGGCCGCCCTGACCTGCGGCTCGTCCCGGTATCCACACGCATATGCCTGGTCACTCTGTGTATCACGCGTTGTGACCACGAGCAACGACGGTGGCCATGGGTTCCCGGTGCGGTTGCAGCGTTCGTGGGGCACGACGTGTTCGTATGCGCCGTTCGAGGGCTGCCGGTGCGCCGGTGAGCCGGGTCGATGCGCCGTCAGGAGGACGTGCAGCAGGGGAAGGCGGCAGATCCTGCGTCCATCGTCCGGGTGAATCCCGTGTTCGCCCGGTGCGGTGGGAAGCCCCTGTGATCAGGGCTGCCTGCCCCCGCCGCTGCCGCCCGGCCGCGCAGATGGGCGGCATGTCGTCCATGCCGCGTTTGGCACAGTGCCGCTCCACGATCGAGGAACGTCGAGGAACGGGGTGAGCGGCGTGGGCGGAGTGACCGTGCCGGGGCAGCCGGGCGGTGACCGGCCGTGGTGGTGGGGTGAGCCGCGCGGCGAGGCGGGTGCCGGTGGTGGTGACCTGAAACACAGCGACGGGCCGTGGTTGCGGGCTGCCGGGGGAGCGGAGGGCCTGGTCGCGCACCTCGGTCCGGTGAAGGCGGACTTGGGGCGGGCCCACCAGGGACTGACGGCCGGGGCCGGAGAGTTGTCGGCGCTCGCCGAGCTGGGCGCCGTACGGGCCTCGTGGGAGCGGCGGATCGAGGACGCCCGCGACGAGTGCCGGAGCCTCACCGGGAAGCTGCGGGCGGTGGCCTCTACCCAGTCCGAGGTGAACGAAGCCGTCAAGGGCTCCTTCGGCCGGGTGCGGGTGGCGGGGACGGGGGAGGGGCGGTGAGCGGGCCTGGTGGGCTGGGTGGGATGGGTGGTCCGGGCGGGGCGAGCGGCATCGGCGGGCTGGGGGCGACCCTGACCTGGGCGAAGTTACGTGAGGTGAAGTGCGCCGAGCTGGAGGAGGCGGCCGACGGGTGGGGCAGGGCCAGCAACCGCGCCGACGCCGCCCGGGACCGCATCGACACCCAGCTCGTCAACGACCTGCGCCGGACGCAGAAGGGCGAGGCGGCACGGGCGGCGGTGAGGAGGTTGCGCCGGCTGTCGATGAACTTCCAGTACATCTATACGGAGTGCGGGCTGTTGCGGACGGCACTGAACAGCCTGGCCCATGAGATGAAAGCCCAGCAGCGCGTTCTCCGAGGAGCGCTCGACGATGCGGCGGCCCTGAAGTTCACGGTGCACGCGGACGGTTCGGTCTCGTACCCGGATGCGGGCGAAGGGCTGGTCGACGGGAAGCCGTTGGCGGGCGGTCGGGCGTCCGGGGTCCCCAATCCGGGCCTGGCCGTCCCCTCCGGGCTCGTCGCGCCCAACCCGAACGCCGCGAAGGCCCAGGACATCGCGGACCGGGTCGCCAGGGCGGTGCGGGCGGCGGGCGACGCGGACTGGCGGTACGCGAGGATCCTGCGGGGCCTGAAGGCGGAGGAGGGCCTGGGCGTACCGGTCGCGACATGGACGGATGCCGCGGGCGATGCGGCAGCGGTGCGGCAGGCGGCGGGCGGGTACCTCAGGCAGGGGATCCCGCATGACGCGTCTCCGGCCGAGCGCAAGGCGTGGTGGGCGGGGCTGACGGACGAACAGCGCGAGGAGTACCTCGCGGTGTACCCGGACCAGATCGGCAACCTGGACGGGATCCCGGCCCTGGTCCGGGATGCGGCGAACCGGGACAACCTCCAGCTGCTGATGGGGAAGCTGGCGGGGCGGGACGACGAGGACGCGGTGACGAAGCTGGCGGCGCTGCGGGAGATCGACCGGCAACTGAGGGCGGTGCAGAAGCCGGGGGATCCGCCGATATACCTGCTCGGTATCGGGGATCAGGGGAACGGGCGGGCCATTGTTTCGTATGGGAACCCGGATACGTCGAAGAATGTGGCGGCTTATGTGCCGGGGCTGAATACGTCGCTGGATGAGGAGTTCGCCAGAGGTGATCTCGGACGGGCGCGCGATCTGGCTATCGCTTCGAACCGGCATGGGGAATCTGCAGCTGCTATTACCTGGCTCGGATATGACGCGCCGCAATCGCCGGACGGGTGGGGAACTCTCGCTGTCGCCGGCGGCGGCAGGGCTGAGGATGGCGGGCGGTCGTTCAGCGGGTTCATGGGCGGCCTCGCGGTCACAAATGAGCATGCGGACCCGCATATGACAGCCATCGGCCACTCCTATGGCTCGCGGACCGTAGGAGCGGCGACGCAACAGGAGGGCGGAATTCCCGGTGTCGACGACATCGTGTTCGTCGGAAGCCCGGGGGTGGGGGTCGACAGTGCCGACGAATTGGGGGTGGGCCGAGGTCATGTGTTCGTTGGAGCGGCGGCCAACGATGTCGTGACCAAGCTGCCGTCGAAGGGCCAGGCGGCTGTGGGTGCGGCCGAGATGCTGTTCGGAGGGCCAGCGGCCGCCTATGTCGTCGGCGATCTGGCCGATCGAGGAGACGACGACGTCTGGTTCGGTAAGGACCCGGCAAGCGAGTCGTTCGGGGCGAGGAGGTTCGAGGTGGGGGACGGTCCGCCTCTGGTCGGACCGGCCGGGTTGTCTGTGGATGCACACTCGCAGTATTTCGATCCCGTGGCCGATAAGACTTCTGTGGACAACATGGCGCTAATCGCCGCAGGGCGTTCTCATATGGTCAGAGTGGAGGAGCTGCGTTGAGGGTCCAAGCTCGATCAACTCTTTTGGCCCTTCTCTTGGGGGCGCTACTTGTGGGGTGCACTGGGATGAGAGGCGAGAGTATGAACATGCAGGGTGCTGCGGAACGAGCGGATCAGATTCTCGACGGAGTTCTCGCGGAGGTTCAACCGGATGTGCGCTGGGTGCACGGTCCGACGACGACAGGCAACTGCACGGTGACCCGCAGGAGGACGGTGATGACCGTCATCTCCGCTCAGCGGAGGGGAAGCCTTCTGGGAGTGGTAGACCGGTACTGGCGAAATAGTGGCTATCGCATGAGGACCGTCAACAATCACGTAGATGCTCCTGCGATGTACGCCGAAACCAAGGATGGGTTCGCGGTGAGTCTGATCGTCGCTGACAAGGGGCAGGTGCACTTCGACGTAAACAGCCCCTGCGTCAGCTATTCAGAGGTGGCCGACTCCCCCCGCCAGGCCACCGCACCCCTCGACCCGGAGGCGGAGGTCATCCCCCGCCCCAACATCCACTCCGACTTCTGGTCCGCACAGACGCCGGAGGTTGGTGTGACGGTGGGGGGTGATTAGGGCAAGGTGGGCCAACTCGCCTTCTGCTCAAGGGCTTTGAGCCCTGCATTGGGTCCTGGGGCCCATGTCGCGTCCCCTGCTCGTGTGGTCGCATACGCGGAGTGACTGACCTGTCGCTGTGCCGCCCGCTCACGAGGTAGGGGACTGCCCTTGTCCGGCATACGAGGAAGTGCGGTTTCCGCTGGCGCCGATGTAAGCGCTGCCACTGCGAGTTCGGGCGGGCGGTCGATGCCTCGGCCGCTGCAGGCGGTCCTGATCCTCGTTCAGCTGCTGTTCGTGGCCACCTTGGTGGGCGCGATCGGCGCGCTCTCCACGGCATCCTCGGTGGATGCCGTGGATGGGCATCTGCTCGGGTTACTGCTCTATGCGTCCTTACCGGGCGTCAGCGCCTTCGTGCTCTCCCTGTACGTGCGTACCGGCGGCATCGGCGTCTGGCGCGGCCTCTTCGTCGTACAGGTGTGGTTCATCCTCGGTGCGCTCGCGGAGCTGAGCGGCGGGACTGGGGCGCAAGGGGTCGCGCGGCTGGTGGTACCGGTGGCCGTCGCCGTGTTGTTGGCGCGGCCGGAGAGTCGGCGGTGGTTCCGGCTCGGGCCTGAGGAGCGGGGCGGGCAGCGGCCGTTCAGCCTCGCCCGGATGGTGAAGCTGCGCCGCGACGGTGGGCAGAGCGCGCTGGAGTACCTCGGGCTCGTACTGGTGGTCGTCGCCCTCGTCGGCGCGATGATGGCCACCGGGATCGGGCGGCAACTCACCATGGAGATGCGGGCCGCCATCTGCTCTCTGACCGGCAGTTCGTGCTCCGCCCCTGGCAACGACGTCGTCGCCGGCCCCGGGGCAAGTGAGGGGGCCGGTGCCGACGGCTCCGGTGGCGATGCCGGAGGAGCCTCCGGCACGTCCGGGGGTGGAGCCTCTGGTGGGGCCGACCCCTCCACCACCTCGGGTACCTCCACCACCTCCGGTGGACCCACCGGTGGCGGCTCCGGCACGCCCGGGGCGTCCACCGCGTCCGGCGGAAGTGACTCTTCCAGTCGAGTCGACGCGGGTAGATCCAGCGGTTCCAGCGGTCCCAGCGGACCCGACGGTTCCAGCGGTCCCAGCGGATCGGACGGCTCCAGCGGCTCCAGCGGTTCCAGCGCTTCCAGCGGGCCCAACGGCCTCACCCGGCCCAGCACCCCCGCCACCCCCCACCGCCCCGGCTTCCTCGACGGCTTCCTGGGGGACGGGCTCGGCGGGGATTTCCAGGGCGTCGCCGACGTCGTCCTCCGGCCCGTCGAGAGCGGGCGGCGCATCGCGGATCAGTGGGAGCGGGATTCCCAGGGGGCGCGTAACCAGTGGGCGCGCGGGGACTACGTGGGGGCCGCCTGGGAGTGGAACAAGGCCGTCGGTGGCGGGGGGACCGGGCTCGGGCTTCCCGGGTCCGGGGGGCGGGTCGACCAGCGGGTGCGGGAGGACGAGCGGCGGTATCTCGACGCGCGGATCCCGCAGAACGCCACCCCGCAGCAGCGCAAGGCCTGGTGGGACGGGCTCACGCCCGAGCAGCGCGAGCGGTACATCGAGCTCACCCCGGAACGGATCGGGAACCTCGACGGCATCCCCGTCGCCGCCCGCGACGCCGCCAACCGGAAGAACCTCCCGGCGCTCATCGAGAAGCTGGAGGGCGTCGACACCGACAAGGCCCGCAAGCAGCTCGCCGGGCTCCGGGAGATCGACCGGCAGCTCAAGGAGAACGGGCAACCGCCCATGTATCTCATCGGGATCGGTGACGAGGGGAACGGGCGCGCCATCGTCTCGTTCGGTAACCCGGACGCCTCCCAGCATGTGTCGGCGTACGTCCCGGGGCTCAACACCTCCCTCGACGAGGAGTTCGCCAAGAACGACCTCGGGCGGGCCCGGGACACCGCCATCGGGGCGCAGGGGTACGACGAGTCCACCGCCTCCATCGTCTGGCTCGGCTACGACGCCCCCCAGCTGCCGGACAGCGACGGGGTGGCCGGGTATTTCGCCGTCATGGGGACGTCGCGGGCGGAGAAGGGCGGCCTCGCCTACCGCGACTTCATGGGCGGGATCGCCGCTACCAACGGGAACAAGGATCCCCATCTGACCGCCATCGGGCACTCCTACGGCTCCCGGACCGTCGGTGCCGCGGCCGCCGTGCCGGGCGGGATACCCGGCGTCGACGACATCATCCTCGTCGGCAGCCCGGGAGTCGGCGTCGACCACGCCGTGGACCTCGGCGTCGGCAGCGAGCATGTCTTCGTCGGGGCCGCTGCCAACGACCCGGTGACCAAGCTGCCGTCGAAGACCCAGGTCGTGGTGGGCGGGGTCGGGCTGGTCGTGGGCGGGCCCGGTGGGGCCTATCTCGCGGGAGACCTCGCCGATCCGGGAGATGACGACCTCTGGTTCGGGAAGGATCCGGCGAGCAAGGCGTTCGGGGCGCGGCGCTTCCCCGTGGCGGACGGGCCTCCCCTGGTCGGCGGGGGCGGCATCAGTCTCGACTCGCACTCGAACTACTTCAGCCCGGAGCGCGACGCCGTCTCCGCGGACAGCATCGCCCTGATCGTGTCGGGGCACTCGGACCGGCTCAAGATGGAGGAACCGAAGTGAGAGGAACCGAAGTGAGGCGGTTGTTCCCGGTCGTCACGACGACCCTGGTCCTGGCCCTCGCGCTCGCCCTCTCCGCCTGTGGGAGCGAGGAGGGGGTGGGCGGTGGTGGGGGCGTGCAAGGTGTGGAGAGCGGGGAGAACGGCCGCATGGACATGCAGGAAGCCGCCGAGCGGTCCGACGCCATGCTGGACGCCGTCCTCGGGGCCATCGACCCGGACGTGCAGTGGGCCCACGGGCCCACCACCACCCGGGCCTGCGGCGTGACCCGGCGGCGGGCCGTCATGACCGTCATCTCCGCCGACCGGCGCCAGACCTTCCTGGACCGGGCGGAGGCCTTCTGGCGGAAGAGCGACTACCGGATCAAGGCCGTCAACAAGGATGACGTGTTCCCGGCCGTCTACGCGGTCACGAAGGCCGGGTTCGGTGTGAGCGTCTCCTTCCGCGGGAAGGGGCAGGCCTTCCTCGAATCGGACAGCCCCTGTGTGAAGGAGTCGAAGGTGGCCCCTCCCGCCACCGAACCGAACGGTCCCGCCTATGAAGGCGTCTATCCGTTGCCCCGGCCCGCCGTTCGCTCCGAATTCTGGTCAAGGAAGTCGGGGGAGTCGGGGGAGGGGAGCTGAAGGGGGCTGAGGTGCTGAGGTGCCGTCAGTCCTGGTGCTGGTGAGCCGCCACCGCCCCCGTGTGCTCCGGGTGCGCCGGTGGTGTGCCGCGGATGACTCGTACACACCGTCGAAAACACCCCTGAACCGTTCCCCGATGGGGGATGGTTGAGGGGTGCGGAAATTCTGGGTCTTCGGTGGCATCGGCGTGGGCGTGGCGGCGGCCTTCATGGCGCTGCTCCTCGTCGGTACGTACTCGGCCGCCGCCGGTCTCGCCGGGGCGGGCGGCGGTGGTGCCGTCGCGCTCGCCAAGGGGGCGGTGCCGGCGCGGTTCCAGCCGCTCGTGCAGAAGTGGGGCAACCTCTGTCCCGCCATCAACCCCGCGCTCCTCGCCGCGCAGTTGTACCAGGAGAGTGGCTGGAACCCGAGCGCGCAGAGCCACGCCGCCGCGCAGGGCATCGCCCAGTTCATCCCGGGCACCTGGGCCACCCACGGGATCGACGGCAACGGTGACGGCAAGCGGGATGTGTGGGACCCCGCCGATGCGATCCCCTCGGCCGCCTCGTACGACTGCGAGCTCGCCGGATACGTGAAGAAGGTGCCGGGCGACCCCACGAGCAACATGCTGGCGGCGTACAACGCCGGCGCCTACGCGGTGATCAAGTACGGCGGCGTGCCGCCCTACAAGGAGACGCAGAACTACGTAAAGATCATCCGGTCCCTGGAGAAGAGCTTCGCCCGGCCCGTCGGCCGCGTCGCGCCCTCCCGGCAGGCGGCCGGTGCCATCTACTTCGCGCAGAAGAAGCTCGGTACGCCGTATCTGTGGGGCGGCAACGGGACGCCGGAGCAGCAGGGGCGGTTCGACTGTTCGGGGCTGACCCAGGCCGCGTACCGGACGGTCGGGATCGAGCTGCCGCGCGTCGCCAACGACCAGTACAACGCCGGGCCGCACCCCTCGCGGGACGAGCTGCTTCCGGGGGATCTCGTCTTCTTCTCCGACGACCTCACCGACTCGCGGGCCATCCGGCACGTCGGGCTGTACGTCGGGGGCGGATACATGATCAACGCGCCCTTCACGGGGGCGGTCATCCGGTTCGACAAGATCGATACGCCGGACTACTTCGGTGCGACGCGGGTCACCAAGGATGGTGCCGCGGCCCTGCCGACCAACCTGCCACCGGGGTGACGTCCGCCGGGTGACGGATCTCTCCCGACGTACGGAGGGACCTTCCCGCACGGAGGGATCCTCCCGCGCGGAAGGGGCTCTCCCGCGTGGACGGTCAGAGGCAGGCCTGACGGGGAGTCGGCCGTGGCCGGAACTCTCCGTGAAGCCTGGGCCCTGAGCTGCGACGACCTGTCACTCTTCGATAACGTCATGGTGATCATTCGGTGGAGAGTGGAACGCGGACGGGCGCCGGGCCGTTCCCTGGACAGGGACGGCATGCGCACTGACCATGCGTGCGCAGGAACGGGACCACACCGACCACGGGGGTTCGACCACGGTGGCGCGCATGGACGCGCGTCGCCACAGATGAAGCAGACAAGGCAAGGGGCCGCAGCAGATGGCTGGACTCGAACTCGAAGGGTCGAACCCGGACGTCAGTCTGCTCTACGACATCAACGGGCTGGCGAAGGCCGCTCCGACCTGGTTCGACCGGGTCATGGAGTTCGTCGGTGAGTACGGGACCATGTTCGGCCTCGTCCTGGTGGGCCTCTGGTGCTGGTGGAGCATGCGCAAGCGCGGGAGCGCCGAGGATTCGGTGACCGCGGTCGCCGGGCTCGTCTGGGCGCCGCTCGCCGCCGCGCTCGCGGTCGTGATCAACATCCCGATCCGTGGTTTCGTCGAACGGCCGCGCCCGTTCAACGACCACGAGGGGCTCGAGGTCCTGATCCACGGCAAGACGGACTACTCCTTCGTCAGCGACCACGCGACCCTCGCCATGGCCCTCGCCGTCGGCATCTTCGTGGCCAACCGGAAGTTCGGCTTCGTCGCGCTCGGCCTCGCGCTCTTCGCGGGCGTCAGCCGGGTCTACATGGGCGTCCACTACCCGACCGACGTGATCGGCGGATTCGCTCTCGGCACGGCCACCGCCCTGCTGCTGGCACCGCTCGCGATGGCCATGCTGACCCCGCTGATGGCGGCGGTCTCCCGTTCCGACCGGGTCGGCTGGATCGTCCGGTCGAAGAAGGCGGACGCGGCGTACGCCGAGGAGCGCGGGGACTCGCTGGGAATCCCCGAGCCACGGCCGGGCACCGGGCGTGGCAACCCGGGGGAGAAGGATCTCGCCGCCTGACCCCCGAGTCGACGGAGGCCCCAAGTCGACGGAGGCCCCGAGTCGACGGAGACCCCGAAGCCCCCGGAGACCCCGAAGCCCCCGGAGGCTGCGAAGTCCCCGGAGTCCCGGAGTCGGACGGACATCCACCACGATCCCCCAGGTGCTTCGAGCACCTGGGGGATCGTGCTGTTTCCGGCCATGTCCTGGGCCGGCGGGCGGTCAGGGCGCAGCGAGGTGTTCGGCGGCGTCCGTGCGTGCCCGGTCCCGCGATCTGCGTGCGGGGCCCACCCAGCCGCAGGTGCAGCGGGCCAGGCAGAACGAGCCGCGCTCGGTCGTCGTGGTGCTGTGCTCCGCCGGGGGCGGTGCGGGGCACGAAGTGGGGTGCGGTGCCGTCGCGCGGGCTGGGGCGGAGGGTTCCTCGTGCACCCGACCACGGTACTGGGAGCGGCCTCCCGGCGGGGGGTGCGTGCGCCCGGCAACCCCCTGGCCGCGCGGCGGACGCGCCGGGGCGGCGTGACGGGGGGCGCCGGTGGTCGTTATGCCCGGCGGGTGAGGGCTCGGTCGAGCGGCAGTCGTTGGGGGTTGGCAGGCGATGGCGGTGCAGCAGTACAGGTATGGAGACGGGGCCCGCGCTGCCTGCGCCCTCGCCGTGGCCGGGGTGATCGCGGCCACCGCCGGATGCGTCGGCGGGGACGGCGGCAGCGGTGGCGGCGACGGCTCCGGGCAGCGCGCCGTGGCCGCGGAACGCCCGCTCGACGTGCTCGGCCAGGCCGCCGACGTACTCGCCCGGGCGGGTGGCGCGGAAGCCCGTACGTCGATGGAGACGGCGGCCGGCGGGACGCGGGTGACGATCCGGGGGCAGGGCACGTACGACTTCCGCAACCAGGTGGGGCGGCTCAAGGTCGTGCTGCCCACGGACGCGGCGGGCGCGGACGACCATCGGCCGATCACCGAGCTGCTGGCGCCGGGCGCGCTCTACATGAAGAACCGCGGCGCCGGGGTCCCCGACGACAAGTGGGTCAGGATCGACACGACCGCCCTCAAGGACGGCAACCTCGTCACCGGCGGGGTCACCGATCCGATGGCGGCCGCCGAACTGCTGCGCGGGGCCGGCGATGTGACGTACGCGGGGAAGTCGGAGCTGGCCGGGGTGACGGTGCATCACTACCGGGGCGTCACCGACCTGAACCGGGCGGCGCTGGCCGCGTCGCCGCAGTCGCGCGGGGCGCTGAGCGCGGCGGCGAAAGGGTTCAGCAAGGACGCCGTTCCGTTCGACGCGTACCTCGACGAGGAGGGGCGGCTGCGGAAGGTCCGGCACCGCTTCAACTTCGCCTCCGAGGGCCCGGAGGCGAAGGAGGTCACGGTGGTCTCGACGCTGCTGCTGTACGGGTTCGGGGTGCCGGTCACAGTGACGCTGCCGGACGACGACGACATCTACACGGGGGAGATCCGGCAGGGCTGAGCGGCCTTCCCCCAAGCCGTGCCCACGGGAGGAGCGGGGGCGGGAGGGGCCGGTTGGGAGGGGGCTAAATGGTCCGTCCGTGCCATGCGCGGCACGTATCCCGCTCCCTACGCTAGGAAGCCGGTGCGCCCAAGGGTCGCCAGCAGGGTCGGCGACGGCAGAGAGACGGCAGGGAGAGGTGACGCAGGTGGTGACGCTCAGCGCTCCGAACGCTCAGGACTGTGTGGCTCTCGCCGAGATCGAGCTGTGCGGCGAGCTGATGATCGCGGCCTCGACGGCGCATGAGGAGCGCCTCAGTCCCGACCGTATCGACGAAGTGCTCAACGTCAGGGACGACGGGCACGATGCCGACGACGGGTGCGGTGCCGACGGTGTGCGTGACGTGGACGGGGTGCGTGGTGCGGATGGTGTGCGTGGCGGCGACCCCGTGGGCGATGTCGATCACGTGCGTGACGCCGGTCATGTACGCGATGTCACAGGCGGGATGCTCGGCGTCCGAGGTGTGGGGGCGTGGACGACCGTCCCCCGGCAGGCCCCTCACCGGGGGGTGACGTCCTCCGGGACGCTCTCCGCTACTGCTGCTGCTACGCCTCCCGCCCCCTGACTCACGTCCGCAGCAGCCGGGCGATCGCCTTCGTGGCCTCCGCGACCTTCGCGTCGACCTCTTCGCCGCCCTTGACCGCCGCGTCGGCGACGCAGTGGCGCAGGTGCTCCTCCAGCAGCTGGAGGGCGAAGGACTGCAGGGCCTTGGTCGAGGCCGAGACCTGGGTGAGTATGTCGATGCAGTAGACGTCCTCGTCGACCATGCGCTGGAGGCCGCGGATCTGGCCCTCGATCCGGCGCAGCCGTTTGAGGTGCTCGTCCTTCTGGTAGTGGTAGCCGTGGATGCCGCGGTCGTGGTCGGTGACGATCTCCTCGGCGCCGACGGGAGCCGTTGCGGGCGCCGCCGCGGGCGTCTCCGGGGTTCCCGCCGGTTCCGCTGCCGCTCCCGTGCCCGTCGTCTCGGTGGTGGTCATCTGCGTCCTCCCGTAGTCCTCGTGCAACCTGTTACAGCCTGCTTACGGCGTGCTCTGGCCGGATGTGGCCGGTGGTGCCGTTCCGCCGGCCGTCCGCGATCCGGGCCCGCACACCTGACCCCGATATACCCCTGCCGGGTATATCGTAACGAATCCGGCGGAAACGTGACCGGGGGCCCGTGCTGATCCCCGTTCCCGATGGGCGACACTGAAGAACGCCGGTTAGCCGTGGCCGGATGATGCGCCTAGCATCAGCCTGACCGAATCCAAAGCATCCCGAGGACCCCACGTGCGCTTTCGTCTGACCCCCAGGGAGACGAGCTTCTACGACATGTTCTCCGCGTCTGCGGACAACATTGTCACGGGCTCGAAACTCCTGATGGAACTGCTCGGGGCGGATTCTGCCTCCCGAGTCGAGATCGCGGAGCGTATGCGGGCAGCGGAGCACGCGGGGGACGATGCCACCCACGCGATCTTCCACCAGCTGAACTCCTCCTTCATCACGCCGTTCGACCGCGAGGACATCTACAAGCTGGCGTCCTCGCTCGACGACATCATGGACTTCATGGAGGAGGCCGTCGACCTGGTCGTCCTCTACCAGGTCCAGGAGCTCCCCAAGGGCGTCGAGCAGCAGATCGAGGTACTGGCCCGGGCGGCGGAGCTCACCGCCGAGGCCATGCCGGGGCTGCGGACCATGGCCAACCTCACCGAGTACTGGATCGAGATCAACCGCCTGGAGAACCAGGCCGATCAGGTCCACCGCAAGCTGCTGGCCCAGCTCTTCAACGGCAAGTACGACGCCATGGAGGTGCTGAAGCTCAAGCAGATCGTGGACGTGCTGGAAGAGGCGGCTGACGCGTTCGAGCACGTCGCCAACACCGTGGAGACCATCGCGGTCAAGGAGTCCTGAACCTCGTGGACACCTTTGCGCTGATCGTGACCATCGGTGTCGCGCTCGGCTTCACGTATACGAACGGCTTCCACGACTCGGCGAACGCCATCGCCACCTCGGTCTCCACCCGGGCGCTGACCCCGCGTGCGGCCCTGGCGATGGCGGCGGTGATGAACCTCGCCGGCGCCTTCCTGGGCCAGGGGGTCGCCAAGACCGTCAGCGAAGGCCTGATCGCCACGCCCGTCGGGCAGAAGGGGATGGGCATCCTGTTCGCGGCGCTGGTCGGCGCGATCATCTGGAACCTCGTCACCTGGTACTTCGGCCTCCCCTCCTCGTCCTCCCACGCCCTCTTCGGCGGCATGGTCGGGGCGGCGCTGGCCGGCGGGACGGACGTCATCTGGTCCGGGGTGCTGGAGAAGGTCGTCATCCCGATGTTCATCTCCCCGTTCGTCGGCCTGATCGCCGGCTATCTGGTGATGGTCGGCATCATGTGGATATTCCGGAACGCCAACCCGCACAAGGCCAAGCGCGGCTTCCGGATCGCGCAGACGGTCTCGGCGGCGGGCATGGCGCTCGGCCACGGCCTCCAGGACGCGCAGAAGACGATGGGCATCGTGGTGATGGCCCTGGTCATCGCCGATGTCGAGGGCCCCAACGACGAGATCCCGGTCTGGGTCAAGATCGCCTGTGCGCTGATGCTCTCGCTCGGTACGTACGCGGGCGGCTGGCGCATCATGCGGACCCTCGGCCGGAAGATCATCGAGCTGGACCCGCCGCAGGGTTTCGCGGCCGAGACGACCGGCGCGTCGATCATGTTCGGTTCGGCGTTCCTGTTCCACGCCCCGATCTCCACGACGCACGTCATCACCTCCGCGATCATGGGCGTCGGCGCCACGAAGCGGGTGAACGCCGTGCGCTGGGGCGTCGCGAAGAACATCATCCTCGGCTGGTTCATCACCATGCCGGCCGCGGCGCTGGTCGCCGCGCTGAGCTACGGCGCGGTGCTGCTGCTCTTCGGCTGAGCCCTCGCCGCAGTACGCATATGGGTCCGCCCCCGTTCTCCGAGGAGAGCGGGGGCGGACCCTTTCGCCTTGTGGTGGCACCGCCATGCAGCACCGCAAGGCCGTATCGGGGGAGGAGGCGTACGGCTCAGCCGAAGCGGCCCGAGATGTAGTCCTCCGTGGCCTGGACCGACGGGTTGGAGAAGATCCGCTCCGTCTCGTCTATCTCGATGAGCCGGCCGGGCTTGCCGACCGCCGCGAGGTTGAAGAACGCGGTGCGGTCCGAGACGCGGGCCGCCTGCTGCATGTTGTGCGTCACGATGACGATCGTGAAGCGCTCCTTCAGCTCGCCGATCAGGTCCTCGATGGCGAGGGTCGAGATCGGGTCGAGCGCCGAGCACGGCTCGTCCATCAGCAGGACCTGCGGCTCGACCGCGATGGCGCGGGCGATGCACAGGCGCTGCTGCTGGCCGCCGGAGAGGCCGGAGCCGGGCTTGTTGAGCCGGTCCTTGACCTCGTTCCAGAGGTTGGCGCCGCGCAGGGACTTCTCCACGACGTCGTTCAGCTCGCTCTTGCGGTAGCTGCCGTTGAGCCGCAGGCCCGCCGCCACGTTGTCGAAGATCGACATGGTGGGGAAGGGGTTGGGGCGCTGGAAGACCATGCCGACCGTGCGGCGCACGGTGACCGGGTCGACGTTGGAGGCGTACAGGTTCTCGTCGTCCAGCAGCACCTTGCCCTCGACGCGGCCGCCGGGGGTGACCTCGTGCATCCGGTTCAGGGTGCGCAGGAAGGTGGACTTGCCGCAGCCGGACGGGCCGATGAAGGCGGTCACGGAGCGGGGCTCCACGGTCATCGAGATGTCCTCGATGGCCTTGTGGTTGCCGTAGAAGGCGCTGAGGCCGCTGATGTCGATGCGCTTGGCCATGGAAATCACTGCTTCTTTCGGGAGGTCGCTGATGGCCGCGTCAGCGACCGGTCTTCGGGGCCTTCCAGCGGGCGATTCCGCGGGCCACGAGGTTGAGGATCATGACGAAGGCGATCAGTACCAGGGCAGCTGCCCAGGCGCGGTCGTACGAGGCGGCCTCGCCGATCTTGTACTGCTCGTAGATGTAGAACGGCAGCGAGGACTGGGCGCCTTCGAAGGGGTTCGCGTTGATCAGCTGGCTGCCGAAGACCAGCAGGATGATCGGGGCGGTCTCACCGGCGATGCGGGCGATGGCCAGCATGACGCCGGTGGTGATGCCGCCGATCGCGGTCGGCAGGACCACCTTCAGGATAGTGCGCCACTTCGGGATGCCCAGGGCGAGCGAGGCTTCGCGGAGCTCGTTGGGGACGAGCTTGAGCATCTCCTCGGTGGAGCGGACCACGACCGGGACCATCAGGATCGTCAGGGCGAGCGCGCCCATCAGGCCGGACGGCTGGATCTCGAAGATCAGCATGATCGACAGGATGAAGAGACCGGCCACGATGGACGGGATGCCCGTCATCACGTCGACGAAGAACGTGACGGCCTTGGCGAGCGAGCCCTTGCCGTACTCGACCAGGTAGACGGCGGTCAGCAGGCCGAGCGGGGCGGAGATCACCGTGGCGATGCCGACCTGCTCCAGGGTGCCGATCAGCGCGTGGTAGACGCCGCCGCTGGCCTCGGAGCCGAGCACACCGGCCATGGAGTGGGTCAGGAAGTAGCCGTCGAGGCGCTCGGCGCCGCGGCTGACGGTCGTCCACAGCAGGGAGGCCAGCGGGACGATCGCGATCAGGAAGCAGACCCAGACGATGCTGGTGGCCAGGCGGTCCTTGGCCTGGCGCTTGTTCTCCACGACGGTGGTGGCGACGTACGAGATGGCCAGGAAGAGCAGCGCGGCGATCATGCCCCACTGCACCTTGCTGTGCCAGCCGGCGGCGAGGCTGATGCCGATGGCGAGCGCGACCGACACGACGGCGAAGCCGACGGGTGCCAGGCGGGGCAGCGAGCGGCTGCTCAGGCCGGACCTCGGCGCGGGCCCCGTGGGCGGCGTCGGGCGGTCCTGGACGGCGGTTGCGTGGCTCATGCGTTGGCCCCCGAGTACTCCTTGCGGCGGGCGATGATGAGCCGGGCCGCACCGTTGACCAGCAGGGTGAGGACGAAGAGGACGAGGCCCGAGGCGATCAGGGCGTCGCGCCCGAACTCGTCGGCCTCGCCGAACTTCGCCGCGATGTTCTGCGCGAACGTCCCGCCGCCCGGATTGAGCACGTGCAGCGAGATGATGAAGCTCGGGGAGAGGACCGTGGCGACGGCCATCGTCTCGCCGAGCGCCCGGCCGAGGCCGAGCATCGAGGCGGAGATGATGCCGGAGCGGCCGAACGGCAGCACCGAGAGGCGGATGACCTCCCAGCGGGTGGCGCCCAGGGCGAGGGCGGCCTCCTCGTTCATCTTCGGGACCTGGAGGAAGACCTCGCGGCTGACGCTGGTCACGATCGGCAGGATCATGATCGCGAGCAGGACGCCGACGGTGAAGAGCGAGCGGGCGACGCCGACCTCGGTCTTCTCGAAGATGTACGTCCAGCCGAAGAACTGGTCGAGCCAGAGGTTCAGGCCCTCCAGGTACGGCACCAGGACGAGGGCGCCCCAGATGCCGTAGACGATGCTGGGTACGGCGGCGAGCAGGTCGACGACGTACGCGATGGGGGCGGCCAGCTTGCGCGGCGCGTAGTGCGAGATGAACAGGGCGATGCCGACAGCGATCGGAACCGCGATGACCATCGCGATGATCGAGCTGACGACCGTGCCGAAGAGCAGGACGGCGATGCCGAAGACCGGCGGGTCGCCCGCCGGGTTCCAGTCGAAGGTGGTGAGGAAGTTGCCCTCGTCCTTCGAGATGGCGATGGCGGCCCGGTAGCTGAGGAACACGGCGATCGACGCCATGAGCACGAGCAGCAGGATGCCCGAACCGCGCGAGAGGCCGACGAAGACCTTGTCGCCAGCGCGCCCGGTGGACTTGGGGCGCTCCTTGCGGTCCGGGGGTGCCGGCGGGGCCGGTGGTGTGTCTATCGGTGTGGTGGAAGCCATGGTCTTTCCGGTCTGTGTGGGGGAGCCGAGGCTCCCCTGGCGGCGGTGCACCGGATGGTCGGGGCGGCGGGCCGGTCCGGAGGGGTGCGCCGGGCCGGCCTGCCGGGGTCGCGTCCCCGGGGCGGGACCCCGGGGACGCGGCGGGCCGTTACGAGAGGCTGTTGACGGTCTCGCGGACCTTCGTGTTGATCTCGGCCGGGATCGGGGCGTAGCCCGCCTCGGTCAGGATCTTCTGGCCGTCGTCGGAGGCGGCGTAGGAGAGGAAGGACTTGACCGTGTCGAGCGTCTCGGGCTTGTTGCCGGTGTCGCAGACGACCTCGTACGTGACCAGGACCAGCGGGTAGGCGCCGTCGGCCTTGGTGGTGTAGTCGAGCTCCAGGGCCAGGTCCTTGCCGGTGCCCTTGATCTTGGCGGCGGCGATGGCCTTGGAGGCGTTCTCCGAGGTGGCCTCGGCCGGGGCGGAGCCGCCGGTGTTGATGGCGACCGTGGAGATGCTCTGGGACTTGGCGTAGGAGAGCTCGAAGTAGCCGATCGCGCCGTCGACCTGCTTCACCTGGGCGGCGATGCCGGAGGAGCCGGACGCGGCCTGGCCACCGGGGGCCGGCCACTTCTTCTCGGCCTCGTACTTCCAGTCGTTCGGGGCGGCCGCGCCGAGGTACTTGCCGAGGTTCTGCGTGGTGCCGGAGTCCTCGGAGCGGTGGAAGGCCTGGATGGCCTTGTCCGGCAGCTTGACGCCGTCGTTGAGCTTGGCGATCGCCGGGTCGTTCCACTTCTTGATCTTCGTGTCGAAGATCTTGGCGAGCGTCGGGGCGTCCAGCGTGAGCTTGTCGACACCCTCCAGGTTGTAGCCGACCGCGACCGGGCCGCCGACCATCGGGAGGTTGATGCCCTGGCCGGTCTTGCAGGACTTCTTCGACTCGGCGACCTCTTCCGGCTTCAGCGCGGAGTCGGAGCCGGCGAAGCCGACGGTGCCCTGGTTGAAGGCGACGATGCCCTCACCGGAGGAGGAGGAGTTGTAGTTGATCTCCACTCCGGAACAGGCGGCCATGTAGTTCTTGACCCAGAGGTCCATGGCGTTCTTCTGCGCGCTGGAGCCGGAGGCGCGGAGCTGGCCCTTGGCCTTGCCGCAGTCGATGCTCGACGCCGCGGTGGTCTTGTCGCCGGTGCTCGGCGCGTCGCCGGCGCTGTTGTCGTCCGAACCGCACGCCGTGAGGACCAGGGCGCCGGAGACGGCGAGGGCACCGAGCGCGGTGGCACGAAGCCGGTTCTTGCGCTGAAGCTTCACTTTCGGGTGTTCCTTCCAGGAGCCGCCGTGATCTGTTCGTTCTACGACGGCGTGCGATGAGGAGGGTTGCTACGGCTTGGCGCCGCGCACCGTGTACGTCCGAAATTAGGCAGAACAGGTGAAGCCGCCTACGGGGGAGAGTGAACGGGAGGTGAACCGTGTCGGGCAGGCGGGTGCGGGTCGCTGCCGGTGGTCGGCTCAGGCTCCGGGGAGGGCGTCGAGCAGGGCCGTGAGCTGCTCGCGGTCGCGGGGCTGGGTGAGGCGTACGCGGGCGGCCTCGGGCGTCAGCCACAGCAGGCGGTCCACCTCGTCGTTGGCCTCGAAGGCGCCGCCCGTCGCCTCGGCGGCCCAGTAGGCGACCTCCTTGGGGCGGCCGTCAACGAGATACCGGGCCGTCGGGAGCCGGACGCCCGGGGCGCAGTGGTGGCCGGTCTCCTCCAGGACTTCCCGTACGGCGGCGGCGAGCGGCTCCTCGCCGCGCTTCAGCTTGCCCTTGGGGTGGGACCAGTCGTCGTAGCGGGGCCGGTGGACCAGGCACACCTCCACCCCACCGCCGCCGGGGGCGCGGCGCCACAGGACGCACCCCGCGGCCAGGACGGTGCCGGTCTGCACACGGGACTGCCCGGCGCCGCTCATGGGGCCGTCATGGCCGCGGCGTACGGCCAGGTCTCCCGGAACACCGCCCGCGCGGCCTCCACCTCGTGGCGCTGGTCGGCGTGGAGCACGCCCAGCGCGTACGCCGTGGCCGGGGCGATCCGTGGGGTGCGGGCCGCCGCTGCCGCTGCCCCGGCCGCTTCCGCCGCGTCCCGGTGCAGGTCCAGGGCGTGCCCGGCGCCGGTGAGTACCGGGTCGGCGGCGCCGAGGACGACCTCGTGGGCGTACCGGTGCAGCCGCAGCAGCAGGCGGGCCTGGTGCCACGGCGCGTCCTGCGCCTCGTTGTACGGCTCCGCCGACTCGTCGGGCGGGAGGGCCGCCACCGCCCCGATCAGCCGCTGCTCGGCGCGTTCGGCGGGCTCCAGGAGCGCTTCGGTGCCCCGGCCGGTGGTGCCGGGGGCCAGGGGGACCTCGGAGGCGAGCAGCGCCACGGCGTCGGCGACCGCGTGGAAGCGGGACGAGCCGAGGGCCTGGAGCGCCGCGGAGTGGGCCCGGGTCCGGGCCAGGGTGAGCTGGCGCTCCAGCAGCGCCCCGGCCCGCGCGGCCCCGACGCCGAGCACGGCCCGGCCCTGGGCCTCGGACGATGCGCTGGGGGTTTTTCCGGGGGATCCGGCGGCGGGTCTGGTGGACCCGGTGGGTTCGGTCCCTCGGGCTGCGGGGAGGGCGGCTCCCGAGAGCTGGTGCAGGGCGTCCACGAGGCGGGTGAGCCGGCCGGCGTACGCGTGTTCGCGGGCGAGGGTGCCGGAGAGCCAGGCCAGTTCCGTACGGAGGTGATCGGCCCAGACCGGGTCGAGCGCGCTGCGGAAGGTGTGGAGGGAGCCGCTGATGCGCCGGGCCGAGCGGCGCAGGGCGCGGGACGCGGCCTCGGCGCCCTGGCCGCCCGCGTCCGAGGGGGCGCTGTGCTCGCGGTGCAGGCGCAGGCTGCGCAGGAAGTCCGCCGCCTGCCCCCGGAGGTACGGCGCGAGCACGGCCTCGGCGGTCACGCCGTCGGGGTCGGTGGGGCGGGGCGGGGCGGCCGCACCCGCGCCGGTGCCGGGGAGGCCCCCGGCAGCGTCCGGGAGCGTGCCCCGGCTCTCGGGGAGCCCGTCCTCCGGGCCCCCGTCCGCAGCGGGCCCCGCGGTGGGCCGGGTCGTCGTCTGGTGGTCAGGGCGTCGCACGCCTGCGCCTCCGGGCATCGATGAGCATCTCCTGGACGTGCCGCAGCGGCTGCCCCTCCGCGTCCGTGGCGTGCCGGGTCCAGTTGCCGTCGGGGCCCAGGTGCCAGGAAGAGGTGGTGTCGGCCATACCGGTCTCCAGGAGTCGGCTGAGTGCGGCGCGGTGGGCGGGGTCGGTGACCCGGACGAGGGCTTCGATCCGGCGGTCGAGGTTGCGGTGCATCATGTCGGCGCTGCCGAACCACACCTCGGGTTCGCCGCCGTTGCCGAAGGAGAAGACCCGGGAGTGTTCGAGGAAGCGGCCGAGTATGGAGCGGACCCGGATGTTCTCCGAGAGACCGGCGACCCCGGGGCGGATCGCGCAGATCCCGCGCACCCAGATGTCGACGGGCACGCCGGCCTGGGCCGCCCGGTAGCAGGCGTCGATGATCGCTTCGTCGACCATCGAGTTGACCTTGATGCGTACGTAGGCGGGGCGCCCGGCACGGTGGTGGGCGATCTCCTTGTTGATCCGGGCGATCAGCCCGTCCCGCAGCGACTTCGGGGCGACGAGGAGGCGGCGGTAGGTCTCGCGGCGGGAGTAGCCGGAGAGCCGGTTGAACAGGTCGGAGAGGTCCGCCCCGACCTGCGGGTCCGCCGTGAGCAGGCCGAGGTCCTCGTACAGCCTGGCCGTCTTGGGGTGGTAGTTGCCGGTGCCGACGTGGGAGTAGCGGCGCAGGGTGTCGCCCTCCTGGCGGACGACGAGCGAGAGCTTGCAGTGGGTCTTCAGCCCGACGAGCCCGTACACCACATGGCAGCCCGCCTCCTCCAGCTTGCGGGCCCACTTGATGTTGGCCTGTTCGTCGAAGCGGGCCTTGATCTCGACCAGGACGAGGACCTGCTTGCCGGACTCGGCCGCGTCGATGAGGGCGTCCACTATCGGGGAGTCGCCGGAGGTGCGGTACAGCGTCTGCTTGATGGCCAGCACGTCCGGGTCGCCCGCCGCCTGCTCCAGGAACGCCTGGACGGAGGTGGAGAACGAGTCGTACGGGTGGTGGAGCAGGACGTCCCGCTCGCGCAGGGCGGCGAAGATGTCGGGCGCGGAGGCGGACTCCACCTCGGCCAGGTCCCGGTGGGTGCCCGCGATGAACTTGGGGAACTTCAGCTCAGGCCGGTCCAGCGAGGCGATCGCGAAGAGACCGGTGAGGTCCAGGGGGCCGGGCAGCGGGTAGACCTCCGCGTCGGACACCTTCAGCTCGCGGACCAGCAGATCGAGGACGTACGGGTCGATGGACTCCTCGACCTCCAGCCGCACCGGCGGGCCGAAGCGGCGCCGCATGAGCTCCTTCTCCAGCGCCTGGAGCAGGTTCTCCGCGTCGTCCTCCTCGACCTCCAGGTCCTCGTTCCTGGTGACCCGGAACATGTGGTGCGCCAGCACCTCCATCCCCGGGAACAGCTCCTCCAGGTGGGCCGCGATGACGTCCTCGATGGGCACGTACCGCTGCGGGGACGCCTCCAAGAAGCGGGTCAGCAGCGGCGGGACCTTGACCCGGGCGAAGTGGCGGTGGCCGCTGACCGGGTTGCGGACGACGACGGCCAGGTTGAGGGAGAGCCCGGAGATGTACGGGAAGGGGTGCGCGGGGTCGACGGCCAGCGGGGTCAGGACCGGGAAGACGCGCTGCCGGAAGAAGGTGAACAGGCGGGCCTGCTCCTTCTCGGTCAGATCCGGCCACCGGATCAGCTGGATGGACTCGTCGGAGAGGGCCGGGGCGATGTCCTGCTGGAAGCAGGCGGCGTGCCGGGCCATGAGCTCGCGCGAGCGGGTCCAGATCAGGTCCAGCACCTCGCGGGGCTGGAGGCCGGAGGCGGAGCGGGTGGCGACGCCGGTGGCGATGCGGCGCTTGAGGCCGGCCACCCGGACCATGAAGAACTCGTCCAGGTTCGAGGCGAAGATCGCGAGGAAGTTGGCCCGCTCCAGGATCGGCGTCGCCGGGTCCTCGGCCAGCTCCAGCACGCGTTCGTTGAAGGCGAGCCAGGAGCGCTCGCGGTCCAGGAAACGGCCCTGGGGCAGCTCGTCGCCGTCCCGGTCGGGCTCGTACGCGTCGGCGTCGGCGTCGAGATCGGGATCCAGGTCGGCGGCGGTGGAGAAGCCGACGTTGCCGGAGGAGGAGTGGGCGACGGCGTGCGGCCGGTGCGCGGCGAGCGAGCCGACGGACGGCTGCGCGGGCTGGACCGGGACCTCGGAGCTGGGCTGCTGGCTCATGGACCCATTGTTCCGCGTGGGGGCCCCGGTAGGCGCGTCGGAGCCGGGAAAGATCGCGGAAGGCCCGGGAAACCCGGGGTCACGGCCGGGGGACGCGGCGGAGGCGTTACCCCGGGCGCTCCCGTTGCGGCGGGGGGCTGGCAGAGCTGGCTGCATCCCGTGAGGGTCGCAAGGGCGTCTGAATGGCCGGTAACGGCGACATGACGTACAGGAAGCGGTGTGCCTGCGGGTCGGTCGCACGGTGACTGTGCGTGACCGTTCTCCCGTACGTGATCGCCGTCCGGGCCCTCCCCTCGTGGGGCCCGGACGGCGAGGCAGGTGCGGCCGGTATCAGCCGTGCAGGCGGCGCAGGACCCGGAAGGCGGCGAACACGGCGAGCGCGGCGAGGGCCAGCAGGATGCCGGTCTCGACGAGCTGGAGAGGCCAGTAGTGGGAGGCGGGGTGGTAGTAGACGTAGTTGAGCGCCACGTCATGCCCGGCCAGGCAGTCCTCGAATTCGCGGGTGGGGCTCGTGCAGATGTCGGTGGGCAGCCGGTCGCCGCCGGTCGTCAGGAAGCCCTCCTCGACGGCGTAGGCCCACTTGGGGAGGGGGTAGTCGCCTTTCAGGGGGTAGGTCGCCTTCACCACCGGCCACAAGTGATCGCGCACCTGGCCGAGCACGACCGTCACCAGCCCGGAGGCGAGCAGGGCCACCGCCAGCGCGGGAACCGTGCGGCGCAGGAGCAGACCGGCGAGGGAGCCCAGCGCGAGCGCCAGCAGCGCACTGGCGACCGGGACCGTTCCCGTGGCCCCGAAGGCCGACCCGTCCTCCCAGAGGGCCGGGAACGGGTAGGCGAGCCGGCTTCGGGACCAGGTGAGGACGGCGGACAGCACCACGATCCCGCCGACCACAGGTACGGCGAGGACGGCGAGCCGCGCGGTCAGCCAGGCGGATGGCGGGGCCGACTGGGTCCAGGAGAACTTGATGCTGCCGGTCTCCCACTCCCTGGCGATCATCGGGCCCGCGACGAAGGCTCCGACGAGCGTGGGCAGCGCGATGAGGGCAAGGCCCGCGTAGCCGAGCAGTCGGCTGAGTCCGAGCATCCGGTCGGTGTAGTTGCGAGCCGGCTGGAAGCAGGCCTCCGTGAGGGAACTCAGGGTGCATCCGGTGCCGGCCAAGTCCGCGACGGCACGGTCCGCCAGGATCGCCACGGCGATCATGCACACGATCGCGGCGACGGCGGCAGCACCGGCGGCCCACAGGATCCGTCGGTGCAGGCGCAACAGGATCCGGGAGGGACCCCGCAGCGTCCGGACCTTCCTCGTCGGGGTGAGCGTGCTCATGCGGACGCCACCGCCGCACGCGTCTCGTGGGCTCCGGCGGTCCCGGCCGACGCGCTCGGGGTGAGCAGCGGCGGGGCGTCCGGGGAGCGGAGGTGGGCGAGGAGGAGCTCCTCCAGGGAGGGTTCCGTGGTGGCCCAGAGGGACTCGTCCACGGGGCCCTCCTTCCTTACGAGGGCGGTGAGCTGACGTCCCGTCGTACGGGATTCGACGACGGTGTGCGGGGCCAGGCCGTGGTCTGTGCGGCCGGTGACCAAGGCGTGCGCGGAGACGATGTCCTCGGCCTCGCCGCCGAGCCGGACGCGGCCGCCGTCGACGAACAGCAGGAAGTCGCAGGCGCCCTCCAGCTCGGTGAGGATGTGCGAGGACATCACGATGGTGGTGCCGTGCTCGGCGGTCTCCGCCATCAGCACGCCCATCAGCTCGTGCCGGGCGAGGGGGTCGAGGTCGGCCATCGGCTCGTCCAGCAGCATCAGTTCGGGCCGCTTCCCCAGCGCGAGGGCCAGGGCGAGCCGGGTCCGCTGCCCGCCGGAGAGCGTACGGACGCGGGCCTTGCGCGGCAGCTTCCCGGCGATCCGGTCGGCGGTCCCGGCGTCCCAGCGCACGGGGTTGAGCTCGCCCCCGGACCACAGCGTGTCGGCCACGGTGAGCTGCGGGTACAGGGGCTTGTCCTGGGGCACGTAGGCGATGCGCCCGCGTACGGCGGAGAGGTCGGCGGAGCCGAGGACGGTGAGGGACCCGGCGTTCGGCCGGGCGAGTCCCGCCGCCAGGTTCAACAGGGTCGACTTGCCCGCCCCGTTGGGACCGACCAGGGCGCAGACCCGCCCGGCGGGGAGCCGGAAGGAGCAGCCGTCCAGGGCCGTGTGCGCGCCCCTTCTTCGCCCGTAGGTCATCGTGAGGCCCCGGGCCTCCATCGCAGCACCTGTCATCAGTCCTGGTCCCCCTTGTACGTGCTGTCCAGTACGGCGGTGAAGAGCGCGCTGACGTCGTCCTTCTCCAGCCCGGCCGACCGTGCCCGGCGGGCCCAGTCGGCGAGTTCGGTGCGCAGCGGCGAGTCGGTGGCGGATGCCCCGGCCGCGGTGCCGAGCGTCCTGCGGACGAAGGTGCCGAGCCCGCGCCGCGCCTCGACGAGGCCCTCGCGCTCCAGCTCCCGGTACGCCTTGAGGACGGTGTTCGGGTTGATGGCGGTGGCCTCGACGACCTCGCGGGCGGTGGGCAGCCGGTCGCCGGGCTGCAGAACGCCCAGGCGCAGGGCCTGCTTCGTCTGCTGGACGATCTGGAGGTAGGTCGCGACGCCGCTGCGCCGGTCGATGCGGAACTCGACCGCTGCTGACTCTGCCATGACCACCACCCTTTCACTAATTGAGTAGTGAAAGGGTGGCCTAAGGGAGGGGCGGCGTCAAGTGACGCCGCCCCTGTACGTGCGGGGGGAGGGCTACCGCGTCCGTGCGGAGCGCAGTTCCTCGTTGATGCGCTGGGCCTCTTCGAGCTGGTCCTCGAGGATGACGATGCGGCAGGCATCCTCGATCTTGGTGCCCTGGTCCACGAGTTCGCGGGCACGGGAGGCGATGCGCAGCTGGTAGCGGGAGTAGCGGCGGTGGCCGCCTTCGGAGCGCAGCGGGGTGATCAGGCGGTTCTCGCCGAGCGCGCGGAGGAAGGCGGGCGAGGTGGAGAGCATCTCGGCGGCCCGGCCCATGGTGTAGGCGGGATAGTCGTCGTCGTCCAGGTTGTCGGTGGGGCGGGTACTGCTAGGGGGCATAACACCTTCTCTTTCGGGGACGCGCGGAGGCACGCCGTGGGGACACGTCGGGGGGCCCGAGTGCCGTACGGCACTCGGGCCCCGAGCTTCAACACCATCTGCCGACTGACTTACGTCGGCCTTCTTTTTCCGCCGGTCCGCCGGTGAGGGCGGGAGAGCGGGGATCGCGGATGCGTGACCGGGGACCACCTTCCGATCTGGGGCCTGCGGTACCCGGGCGGTGTGTGCCTCGCCCGGGCGATCCTGATGGCGTCTGCTCCTTACCTCGTTCGGTTCGGTTACTGGACGGACAGGAGGAATACGGCTGCGCGACCCCGGGGGCCGCCCGGCCCGGCAATCAGCGGAGGAACCCACCGTTTCCGGCTCCACCACTCCACTGCCGTGCCCTCTTCGCTGTCCGGCTACGAGAAAAACACTAGACCCGACGTACGGGAGATGTCTACTCCCGCCACGATAGATTTTCTTCCGGGTGAAGATGCGAGGTTCAGGGCTCGGCGCGGTACATGAGGTACTGAGGCTCAGGACTCGGTGCGGTACGTGCGGCTCAGGACTCGGTCCGGTACATCAGGTCCACCTCGTGGGTGGTGAAGCCCATCCGCTCGTACACCGTCACCGCCGGCGTGTTGTCCGCGTCGACGTAGAGCATCACGGTGGGCAGCCCCTCGGCGGCCAGGTGGTGCAGGCCGATCGAGGTCAGCGCCTTGCCGAGGCCGCCGCCCTGCGCGTCGGGCAGCACGCCGACGACGTACACCTCGCCCAGCCCCTCCTCGGCGTGCACCTTCGTCCAGTGGAAGCCGATGAGCGCGCCGTCCCGCTCGGCCAGGAAGAACCCCTTCGGGTCGAACCAGGGCTCCGCCTTGCGGTCGTCCAGGTCCTGCTGGGTCAGCGACCCCTGCTCGGGGTGGTGAGCAAAGGCGGCGCGGTTCACGGCGAGCCAGGCGGCGTCGTCACGGCCCGGCTCGAAGGTCCGTACGGTGACGCCCTCGGGCAGTACGGGCTCCGCGAGGTCGAGGGGGACCAGGCTCCGCCGGAGCTGGCGCAGCTCGCGGAAGAGGGAGAGGCCGAGGACCTGGGCCAGGTGCCGGGCGGCCGAGCTGCCGCCGTGCGCCCAGACCCGCAGCCGCTTGCCGGTCGCGGCGAGGAGCGCGGCGCCCAGCGCCCGCCCGTGCCCGGTGCCGCGCCGCTCGGGATGGACGACGAGCTCGGCGGCCGGGGCCTCGACCGGGTCGGTGTCCTCCAACTGCGCGTAACCGGCGAGGGTCCCGTCGCTGGTGAGCAGGAAGTGGCGTACACCGACGCGGTGTCCGCCCCGGATCCGGAGCCTCCCCTGCTCGGAGACCGCCTGCCTGCCGTCGAACCGGGCCGCCTCGCCGAGGAGTTCGAGAACGGCGTCGGCCTGGGCGGGATCGAGCGCGTCGAGGGCCTGAATCTCGCGCCCGGGGGAGGGGAGGGGTGCGTCAGTCGTCATGAGGACGAGCGTACGGCGAGGGAGTGGGGGGCGGGGGCGTGCGGGGGCGGCCGGTCATGTGCTCCTGGAAGGGGCGCCTGCATCGGTGTGGGGCGCGGTGTCCGGGTGGGTGTCGGGCGCGGTGTCCGGGTGGGCATCGGACGGGGCCGGGGCGTTCAGGACGTCGTCCGCGATGCGGGAGAGGTCCTCCGCGCTGGGCAGCAGATGCCGCACCCCTTCCGGGAGCCCGGCATACGTGCTGAGTCCAGCTCGAAGCGGGTCGGGCACTTGCCCATGAGGAGCACGATGTGACCCCAGGGCTATTGCGCAACAGCCTGTTGCGCAATTGAGTCGGGCCAGGTACGGCCGATCTGCCAGTACATCCGGAGCATCTCGGTGTTGACCTCCGAGCCCCCGCGGCGCCGTGACGTTTCTGCCCGGATATGTGATCCAAACAGGTGACAGGAGCCCCTTCCGAACCGTTTCAGACACGCCATTTGGCCGGATGGCAACCAGTCCGTAACCCCGAACACCTGTTGCGCTACGCGCGTTGACTCTAGGCTGCGGCACGCAGGATTCCAGACGTGTGACACCGAGGTGTGACACCGACCAGCGTCACTACCGACACCACTGACACCACAAGGGGACCGATGTCAGCGACTCCGCAGAAGAACCGTTCGGCCCGGCGGATGCTCGCCGCCGCCGCCGGTCTGGCCACCGTGGGCGCCCTCGTCGCCGCGATGCCGGCCGGTGCCCATGACCGGGGCAACGGGCACGGTCATGGCAACGGGCACGGCCACAAGCCCCGTACCGTAGATGTGCAGTTGCTGTCCTTCAACGACCTGCACGGCAACCTGGAGCCCCCGGCCGGTTCTGCGGGCAACGTCTCCGAGACGCAGCCCGACGGCACGGTGAAGGCGATCCCCGCCGGTGGCGTCGAGTACCTGGCGACCTCGCTGCGCACCGCGCGCAAGGGCAACCCGTACTCCGTCACGGCGGCCGGCGGCGACATGGTCGGCGCGAGCCCGCTGCTGTCGGGCCTCTTCCACGACGAGCCCACGATCGAGGCGCTCAACAAGATAGACCTGGACGTCTCGGCGGTCGGCAACCACGAGTTCGACGAGGGCGCGACCGAGCTGGCCCGCCTCCAGAACGGCGGCTGTCACCCGGTCGAGGGCTGTTACGAGAAGGGCAAGAAGTTCAAGGGCGCGGACTTCCCCTACCTGGCGGCCAACGTCACCAAGGAGAAGACCGGCAAGCCGCTGCTCAAGCCGTACACGGTCTGGAAGAAGAACGGCGTCAAGATCGGCTTCATCGGTGTGACCCTGGAGGGCACCCCGGACATCGTCACCGCGAACGGGGTCAAGGGCCTCAAGTTCCACGACGAGGTCAAGACGATCAACAAGTACGCCAAGGAGCTCGACCGCAAGGGCGTCAAGTCCATCGTCGCGTTGATCCACGAGGGCGGGGCCCCGGCCTCCACCTCGTACAACTACGACTGCGACAGCCCCGGCGCGGGCGACGGCATCTCCGGCCCGATCGTCGACATCGCGAAGGGCATCACGCCGAAGGTGGACGCCCTGGTCACGGGCCACACCCACCAGGCGTACGTGTGCACCGTCCCGGACCCGGCGGGCAAGCCGCGCATGGTCACCTCGGCCTCGTCGTTCGGCAAGCTGTACACGGACACCACGCTCACCTACGACCGCCGCACCAACGACATCGTCCGTACGTCGGTGAAGTCCGCGAACCACGTTGTGACCCGGGACCAGCCCAAGGCCACGGACATGACCCGCCTGATCGAGCGCTGGAACAAGCTGGCCGCCCCGATCGCCAACCGGCCGCAGGGCTGGATCAGCGCCGACATCAACGGCCGCGGCTCCACGGCCCCCGAGAAGCCGCTCGGCAACGTCATCGCCGACGCCCAGCTCGAAGGCCTCGCCCCGGCCGACAAGGGCGGCGCGGAAGTCGCGTTCATGAACCCGGGCGGCATCCGCGCGGACCTGGTCCACAAGGCGTCCGGCAGTGAGGGCGACGGGGTCGTCACGTACGGCGAGGCGTTCACCGTCCAGCCGTTCACCAACATGATGAACGTCGTCGACCTGACCGGCGCCCAGCTGGTCACCGCGCTCCAGCAGCAGGTCAGCGGCTCCAACGAGGCCAGCCCGAAGATCCTCCAGGTCTCCAAGGGCCTCACCTACACCCTCGACCTGACGAAGACCGGCGCGGCCCGCGTGGTCACCGACACCATCAAGCTCAACGGTGCGGCGATCGACCCGGCCAAGACGTACCGCGTCGCGATGAACGAGTTCCTCGCGGGCGGCGGCGACGGCTTCGCGGCCCTCGGCCAGGGCACGAACAAGCTGGTCGGCGCGTCCGACCTGGACCTGTTCAACGCCTACCTGGCGGCCCACTCCACGGCCGCGGCCCCGCTCGCCCCGCCGGCGACGGACCGGATCACGGTCATCCAGTAGATCTCCTGTGGATGAGGGGCGGTGGGCCTGTGGCCTGCCGCCCCTCCTCCTTTACGCTCCTGGAGATCAGGCTCCCGGAGCAGGGGGCCGGTTGTCGGACACACCGCTTCCCAGTCCCCAAGGAGCACGTCGGGTGAGCAACGTACTGACCATGAGATCCGCCCGGGTACGGGCTGACCACCAGGCGTCGGGGACCGTCACGGACATGGTCGACTTCTCCGACGGATCGGGAACCGGACCGGGAACCGGATCGGTACCGCCCCGGGTGGTTGCCTACGCGGAGCGCGAGCTGCCTCCGGGAGGCATACCCGCCTACCGTGCGGCCCGCGGCAGCGGCGCTCGCTCCTTCGCCCTGTGGGCCGACGAGCACCGCCGCTGTGCCTGCCTTTGACGGCGCTGGTCCTCGTGTTCTCCGTCTTCGACGGTACCCCCGGCAACGAGGGAGGTGTCGCGCGCGGCCCCCGGCGCATCAGGTGGCGCGCACAGGGACAGCTCCCGGTGGAGTTCAGATCCGGCGGCGACAAGCTGCATCTGCACTCGCCGGGCCTGGACTGGCGGCTCGGGGCCGCGCTCATCGCCCTGCTGCGCAGCTTCATGCCCGGCTCGTGGGAAGGCAGGAAGAAGTGACCGGCCGCGCGGACCACGCCGGCGGGGGTGGTGTTCCGGGGCCGCGCCCAGGAGAACTGGGCCCCGTGCCCGACCGGCAGCAGCCCCCCTACCAGCCCTGGGCGCCTGGTGTACCCGGGTCGTACGCGCCTCCGCAGGCCCGGGAGTTCAGCGTCGGCTACCGGCGGTGGGCCGGCATCCTGCTCTGGTCCGCGATCATCATCGCGGTGCTTGTGGTGGGTGCGTTCGTGGTGAGCCTTGTCCTCCTCGCCCAGGCGGACGCGGATGTGCGGAAGGCTTCCCACGGCTATCTCGCGATCTTCCTCTGGTTCGGTATCACCGCCGCGATCCCGGTCCTGCTGGCGGTCGGCATCCCCGGCGTGGTCATGACGCGGCGGGTGCGGTCCTCGTCCCGTACGCACTGACTTCCTGGGTACTGACTTCCCGGTTACGCCGCTCCAGGGCCGGGACTCGGTGCGTCAACCCCGTTGTGCGAGGCGGGATTTTATGGCTTCGGCCAGGTGTCCCTACGGTCGGAATCATGGACTGGAATCTTGAGACGGCCGAGAACCTCGGCGCCGCCCTGCGTGCCGGTGACGTGACCTCGGTGGAGCTGACCGACGAGGCGATCACCCGCATCGAGCGGGACGACAAGGCGATCAACGCGATATGTGTGCCGGACTTCGACCGTGCACGGGCCGCCGCGCGCGGTGCCGACCGGGCGCGTGCCCGGGGTGAGGACCGGCCGTTGCTCGGCATCCCCGTGACGGTCAAGGAGTCGTACGACATCGCCGGGCTTCCGACGACCTGGGGCATGCCGCCGTACCGCGACCACCAGCCGGCCGAGGACGCCGTGCAGGTGTCGCGGCTCAAGGCGGCGGGCGCGGTGGTGCTCGGCAAGACCAATGTGCCCCTGGGGCTGCAGGACGTGCAGACCTTCAACGACATCTACGGCACCACCAACAACCCGTGGGACCACCGCCGTACTCCGGGCGGATCCTCCGGCGGATCGGCGGCGGCCCTCGCGTCCGGATTCGGCGCGCTGTCCATCGGCTCCGACCTCGCCGGATCGCTGCGCACCCCCGCACACTTCTGTGGCATCTACGCCCACAAGCCGACGCTCGGGCTGGTGGCGAGCCGCGGAATGGTCCCGCCGGACGCCCCGGCGCTTCCCGCCGAGCACGACCTCGCCGTCGTCGGTCCGATGGCGCGCTCTGCCCGCGACCTCACGCTCCTGCTCGACGTCATGGCCGGACCGGACCCGCTGACGCTCGGTACGGCGTACGGCCTGACGCTGCCGCCCGCGCGCCACGAGCGGCTCCGCGATTTCCGCGTCCTGGTCCTCGACGAGCATCCGCTCATTCCGACCGGGGCCGCCGTGCGGGCGGGCGTGGAACGGGTGGCCGACGCGCTGGTCGACGGCGGTGCCCGGGTCGAGCGGCACAGTCCCCTGCTGCCCGATCCGGCCGAAGCGGGCGTGCTCTACATGCAGTTGCTGGTCTCGGGATCCGTCGCGCGATTCCCCACCGACGCGTACGAGCAACTGCGCTCCATGGTTGCCGAGTTGCCGGTGGGCGACCGGAGTCTCCAAGCGGCACGGCTGCGCGGCATGGTGCTCAGCCACCGCGACTGGATCGAGGTGAACAACCTTCGCGAGCTCCACCGCCACGGCTGGCGGCGGCTGTTCACCGAGTTCGACGCCGTGGTGTGTCCCGTCACGCCCACTCCCGCGTTCCCGCACGACCACCACCCCGATCCGCTGGAGCGCCTGATCGCCGTCGACGGCGTCGAGTTCCCGTACTTCGACCAACTCGTCTGGGCCGGCCTGCCCACCATGCCCGGTCTGCCCGCCACCGCCGTACCCGCGGGCCGGTCACCGGAAGGTCTGCCGGTGGGGGTGCAGATCATCGGCCCGATGTTCGAGGACCGGACTCCGTTGCGGCTGGCCGAACTGCTTGAGCAGAGGATCGGCGGGTTCCGGGCGCCGGAGCAGGGGCCCGGGGCCCGGGGTGACGCCGTTCGTGGGTCCTGAGGCTGACGGCTCCTCCCCCGCGCGGCGGGAGCGGACTCCGGATGTCCAGCCCGGGAGCTGATGGCGTGGGCGGTGCGAACGAACAGGATGAATTCCACCGAGCACCAGCCCCTCAGGAGAAGAGGAAAACACCATGTCGCTCAGGACCGGACGTCGAACTCTCGCCGCGCTTGCCGCACTTGCCGCAGGTCTCACACTGTCGAGCACCACCTCCGCCGCTTCCGCTTCCGGTCATCAGGAGGTGGCGCGGCCGGCCGGTGCGAGCGTCACCGGGAAGGCCGAGTTCGTCCTGCCCTACCACCAGGACGATGACGTCCGGTCCTTCGCCTTCGATGCCCGTGCGGACCCGTACACCCGCCCGCTGCCCGGGATTCCCACCGGTCTGCCGACCGACGCGCGCGGGACGGTCACGGTCTCCCACTACTCGGCCGAGAACGACATCACGTACACGGCCGAGGGACGCGTGGACTGCCTGGTCACCGGGGTGCGCACCGCGACCCTGACGGCGGTCATCACCGAGGTGAGCCCCGGCGGCCCTCCCGTCCTCGGGGAGCGGCTCGGATTCAGCGTCTACGACGGCGGCGAGGGCAAGGGCCGTTCCAAGGACCGCGTGGGCTTCTCCTGGAACGGCGTGAACCTGCTGCCGACGGGCGACGACAACCCGCCCGAGGACGCCCCGGTCGGCACCTGCATGGCCCCCGCCCCGTACGCCCCGGTGACCAAGGGCGGTTACACGGTCCGGCACGCCGAGCTGCCGCCCCCGCCATCGTCGTCCGCACGATGAACTCTCGTCGGTGGCCGCTGCAGGGGGCGTGGCCCTCCTCGAAAACCCCTCGCGGCAGGCGGTGTTGGCCGGGTAGGAAAGAGCGATGGCCGACGCATCGCTCGATCCCCTGGACCGTCTGACCGCCGAACGCGCCTGTGAGCGCCTGATCGTGGAGTTCGCCCACGAGCTGGACCTCGGTGAACCCGGGCGGGTGGCCGCGCTGTTCACGGCCGATGGGGTTTGGGAGTGGGCCGAGGGCGACCGCAGGATCGAGGGGCGGGACGGGCTGCGCGCCTACTTCGGTGCGCGGCCCGCCGACCGGCTCTCGCGCCGCATCTGTACGAACATCCTGGTGACGCTCACCTCCGCGTCGACGGCGACGGCGACCACGTACTTCACGACGTACCGCGTCGACGGCCACTCCGGCGGGATGCTGCCGCCGAGGCCCCCGACGCAGGTGGGCCACTACGAGGACACCTTCCGTAAGGTCGACGGCCGGTGGCTGCTCAGCCGGCGCGCCCTGTTCCTGGCCTTCGGCGGGCCCACCGAGAACGTGGGCGGGGCGGGCGGCAACCTCTGAACGGCCGCCGGGGCCCCTGGGGCGAAGGGCCTTGCATGACCATGTACAGACAGTGATCCGTATGTGATCAACGCCCCGTAGTCTCCCCCGGCAGGGGATGCACGGCGGACGAGAGCACGTGCGGTCAAGGCGGGGGACGGACATGGAATACCGGCGCGCGGCGATACCGGCACTGGTCGGCGGGCTGCTGCTCACGGCGCTTCTCTGGTGGGCGGGGGCGAGCACCCAGGCGCTGTACCTGCCGGGCACCGTCGATGTGCTCGGCGGGCGGGCCGTCGGCGAGCTCGAATACTGGCTCACCCCGTGGTCGTACGACCCTCCGGCCTCCGTCCGGATCGGCGCCGAGACGTTCGGCGTGGGCGAGGACGGGGCGACCGTCGACAACTCCCGCTATCTGTCGCTGTACACGACGGCGATGCAGATCCGGTTCGTGGCGGTCCTGCTCTTCTTCGTTCCCGGTGCGCTGCTCCTGGTCCGCAGGCTCCCCCCGGTGAACGGCCGGGTGCCCGCCACGCTGCTCGCGGTCTGGGCCTGGGGTGTGATGGCCGGGACGCTGGCCGTCGCCGTCTCCGCGCCCTGGCTGATCGCGGCGAACGGGCGCGGCAGTTACCGTTTCCTGCCCCAGCTCGCGGGCATGGCCTCCGGCGGGCGGCAGATCCTGGTGTTCGCCGCACTCGTCGCGGCGGTGGTCGCCGTGCTGGCGGCCCGGGTCACCGCCAAGGGTGCCGGCCCGCTCCCGCAGGCCGTCGTCCCGGTGGCTGCCGCCCGCCTGGCCGCCACCGTCGGGACCGCGGTGATCGCCGTGTCCCTGGTCGTCCTCTCGTACCAGCCCGTGGCCGCCACCTTCCAGACGGCCTTCACGGGCAGTGGCCTGTTCGCCGAGCCGGGCGATCTGCTTCGCCAGTGGCTGCTGCTGGGCTCCTGGGCGGGCCCGGCCGGTACGCCGGTCGGCGACTGGTTCCTGTACCGGGTGGCCGACGCGCTGATGCTCGCCGCGGTGTGGTGGGCGCTGCGGCGGCTGCCCGTCCTGCTCACCCGGACCACGGTTCCGGCGATGGCGCTCGGCGCGGTCTGCGCGACCGTACTCGGGCTGCTGGTCGGCCAGTTGGTGCGGATGGCCCTGACCGTGAGCGATGCCGGCATGCGCTGGGGGCTGGTGCAGTTGTCCGCAGGCATCGGCGGCGGTGTCCCGGCCGCCCTGACGTTCGGCCTGGTGGCGGGGGTGGCCGCGGCCATGACGCTGCGGGTGGCGGGTGGCCGGGCGGGTGCCGAAACCTCAGGCGCCGACGTTACGGACTCCGGCCCTGTGGAGCCCGGCCCCGACGCTACGGGCCCCGGCGTTACGGGCGCCGACCTCACGGGCCCCGGACCGGATCTCCGGCCGCAGCCCTCCCCGAAGGACTGACGCTCCCCCCGAACAGAGCCGGGCGTCACGTCGGCGACAGTGACTTCTGCGAGGCGACGACGACTCCGTACAGATCCCCGATCGTGGCCAGGGCGCTGGCGTGCACCTGGCGGGCGTCGAGGTCGGTGCCCAGGACCGGCAGCGACCGGGTCGCGCAGGCGTCCGCGGCGACGGTGGGGCGGTTGCCGCGCAGGAACGCGCCCTGCGCGGTGAACGCCACGCACATGTGCGTCATCCAGCCGACGACGATGACGTCCTGGCCCTCGGGGACGTACGCGCCCAGGTCCGTGCCGTGGAAGGCGTTCGGCGCCTGCTTGACGACGACGGGCTCGCCGTCGACCGGTGCGACGGCCGGGTGGATCCGGCCGATCTCGGCCCGGATGTCGTACGGAGTTCCCTCGCCGCCGTCGTTGATGACGTGGACGATTTGGGTCCCCGCCTCACGGGCCCGGGCCAGCAGCTCGGCGGCGGCTTCGAGGGAGGCCTGCCAGCCGTCGAGTTCCATCACGCCCCGCGTGTAGGTGTTCTGGAAGTCGATCAGGATCAGCGTCGAGCCGGACAGGGTGGCCGGGGTCGCGTCGAAGCCGTTTAGCTCGCGCAGGGTGGTTCGGGACATGGGTGTACCGCCGATTCGCGTCGTGTGGAGGAGGGGCAGGAGGCCTGGGGAAGGAACTCCGGTGCCTGTGAGCCGTGCATTCGACGCTATGGCCTCGCCCGCATGTCGGCAATGACGGCTAACCTGCAGATACCGACATCGGTGTGGCCAATCGGAGGAGCCGGCAGTGGGCAAGGTCCGACGACTCGTCGTCATCGTTCTCTTCGACGGCGTCGATCTGCTCGACGTCACCGGCCCGCCGGAGGTCTTCTCGCTCGCCCGGCGCGAGACGGAGGACGCGGCGGGTTACGAGGTCGTCCTCGCCGCCGAGAGCCTGGAGCCGGTCACCACCGGCGCCGGGGTCCGCATCCTCCCGGACATCACGTTCCGCGAGGCGGCGGCCCTGGGCATCGACACCCTGATCGTGCCCGGCTCGGTCGAGGTCGACAGCGAACGCCGGGTCCGGGCCGTGGTCGACCCGGAGCTGGTCCGCCGGGTGAAGATCCTCGCCGCGCGGACCCGCCGGGTCACCTCCGTATGCGTCGGAGCGCATCTCCTGGCAGCCGCAGGCCTCCTGGACGGCAAGCGCGCCACCACCCACTGGTCCACCGCCCGTCAACTGGCCGCCGAGCACCCGGCGGTGGAGGTCGACGCCGACCCGATCTTCATCCGCGAGGGCGATGTGTGGACGGGGGCGGGGATCAGCGCCTGCCTGGACCTGTCACTCGCCCTGGTCGCCGACGACCTCGGTGAGGCCGTCGCGCTGCGCGTGGCACGGCAGTTGGTGATGTACGTGAAGCGGCCGAGCGGGCAGAGCCAGTTCAGCGTGCCGCTGGAGCAGGTCGCGACGACCCGCCGCATCGAGGACCTGCGGCACCACATCCTGCGGAACCTCGGAGAGCCGCTGACGGTGATGGACCTGGCGGAGTTCGCCCACGTCAGCGACCGCCACCTCACGCGGATCTTCAAGAGCGAGCTCGGCATGACCCCGTACGCCTACATCGAGTCCGTCCGGGTCGAGAAGGCCCGTAACGAACTGGAGTCCACCGATGCCACGCTGGAACGCATCGCGTCCGCTTGCGGGTTCGGTACGACGGACACGCTGGTACGGGCGTTCCGACGGCGGCTGGACACGACGCCGACGGAGTACCGGAACCGGTTCAGGGCGGCTTCACACGTGGTCTGACGTCACGCTGTACGGGGCGGTTCGGGGACTGTCACAGCGCGGACCGACCGGATCTCGTCCAGGAACTCCGGCCAGTGCTCGCCGCACGTGTTCAGCGCGTGCCACACCGCGTCCAGCGCCGCTATGAGCGGAGCGGGGCCTGCGGCGGCGAGCACGGCGGGGAGCGCGAAGTGCGGCTGGGAGATCCGGTGGAGGGCGCGCGGTGTGCGGGGGAACGTCTCCACGACGGCGTACGGATCGCCTGGCCCGGGCGGTGGAGGCTGGTACGGGGGGCGCTCGGGCGGCACCGCTTCCAGCACCGACGTGTCCGGGACCCGGGGGTCGGAGCGCAGGGCGTCCGACATTCGGGCCGGATCGTCGAACGGCGGCGGCAGCGGCCGGCCCGCCTCCAACGCGGCCAGTGCGTCGGCGACCCACGGTACGTCGGTCAGACCGGCGGCCTCGCAGGCTCGTCGCGCGGACAGCAGCGCCACCGTGTGCTGCACCCCTGGGGCCGATGCGCCGAGCGTGTGCACCAGGTCGCTGTCGAAGGTGAGGAGCCCGAGGACGTTGCTGGCACGGGCACCGCGCAGCGCCTCGTTCGGCAACCGCCCGCCCCATTCCCACCGTTCGTAGTGCAGGCGCCGATCCTCGGCGTCCCGTTCCTTCGCCTGGCGGGCCAGGCGTTCGGCCTCGGCCCGCTGCTCGGGGGCGGGTGGGGACGGCAGCCCGCGTGCTGCCTCGTGCCAGTAGGCGGCGATCTCCGAGGTCTGGCGGATCACCTGGTCCGGGCCGGGAGGGGCGGGCCAGAACTGCAGCAGGTAGCTGTCCGCCCGCGGCTCCTTGGCCGTTCTGGTGTCTAGGTCGCGGCCCTGGTCCATGCCCCGGGCGCTGTACCGCACCCGGTAGTCCGTCACGGGGAGCTCCAGGTCCCACGCGGCCTCGCCCGCCCACTGGACCAGGCTCGTTCCTTCCGACACCGGCCGGAAGGACACCTCGACGACGTCCTCCCAGCCCGGGGTCAGCGGTGGTGCCTCGTCGTGGACCTCCACGGTGAAGCCGACACTGCCCGTGTGCAGTCCGGTGACCAGCCACATCGCACCGGGGACCGCCGCCCCGCAGAGGCCCCCGCTCTGCCCCGCGAACGCCTCCCCGAGGCCCGGGTTCGTACCGTCGGGATCGCTCTCGACGTAGATCTGGCTGTAGCTGACATGCACTTCACCTACGACTGGTCTGCGCACGGCACCCCCTGTACCCGAGTCGAGGACGGCCTCGATGGCTCCGGGCGAGCCGACCGCGTAGGACCGATCATGCTGCACACCACTGACAACGAGCCGGGTCCGGCGCCGTCGCCCGCGTGGGCTCAGGTCCCCTAGTGGTCCAGGGCCCCGGCGATGCGCTCGGCCAGGGCGCGGCGCAGCTCCGGGTCCAGCGGCTCGGTGTTGAGGGATTCGTACAGCCACAGGCCGTCGGCGGCGAGGCGGGCGATGAACCGGTCGAGCGCGACCTGATTGTCGACGTCGGCCGTGGTCAGGGACGGGGCCCACCGTTCCATGACCGCGTCCCAGGGGGCCGCGAGCCCGGGAGTGGTGGAGCCTTCGAGCATGAGGAGGAGTTCGGCCCGGTTGGCGCTCTGGGAGGAGATGCGGCTGTAGGCGGTCAGCCTCTCCTCAGGGGTGGCCAGATCGGCCGGCTTGCCCGCCGCCGCGGCCATCTGGGCTTCCCACTCGTCGGCCAGGTGCTGATGGATGGCCTGTACGAGGTCGTCGCGGGAGGCGAAGTGGTAGAGGAGACCGCCCTTGGTCAGGCCGGCCTCGGCGGCCACGGAGTCGAAGGTGACGCTCTTGACGCCTTCGCGCTCCACGACCCGCGTGGCCGCTTCGAGGATCTGGGTTCGTTTGCTCGTCCGCATGGGTGCTCCCTGGGCGGGGGTGTCAGTGCTCGGGGGTGTCGGTGCTGGGGGCGGTCAGTGGTGAGGGCCGGAAAGGGCCGATCCGGGGCCGTGGCGGCGCAGGAGGACGCCCGTCATGATCGCACCGACGGCGATGACGGCGGTGACCACCACCATGACGGTGGAGTAGGCGCCGTCGAAGGCGGTGGACGCCGCGTCGATCAGCCCCGGGTGGGCTGCGGCCTGGGCGAGCGCGCTGTCCAGGCTGTCGCGCGCGGAGTCCGGGGCTCCGGCGGGCAGATCGATGGTCGCGGTGTAGACGGAGGTCAGGAGGGAGCCGAGGAGGGCGACCGCGATGAGGCTGCCGAATTCGTACGAGACCTCCTCGACGGAGGACGCCATGCCCGCGCGGCGGGCCGGAACGTTGCCCATGATCGCGCTGGAGGCCACGGACATGGCCGCGCCAAGCCCCGCACCGGTGATGAGCAGCCCGGTGATGAGCAGTCCCATGCTGGTGTCGAAGGTCAGCAGGATCAGCGCGGAGCCGATCGTGCTCAGGGCCAGGCCCCCCGCGATGATGGGCAGCAGCCCGACCCGGTGCAGGGTGGCCCCGCCCGCCATCGCTGTCGGAAGTGCTCCCAGGGCGACGGCGGCGACCAGGAGCCCGGCGCGCAGCGGGGTGAAGCCCTCCACCAGCTGGAACCGCTGTGTCGTGATCAGCTGGATACCAGCGATGGCGAACAGGGAGAACCCGGCGGCCAGGACCCCGGCGAGGAAGGCCCGGTTGCGGAAGATCGAGAAGTCCAGCAGCGGGTCGGGCAGGCGGCGCTGCCTCCGGGCGAACGCCCACCCGCCGACCACGGCCGCCAGCCCGGCGGCCGCGATGGGCAGGAGCGCGGGCTCCGGCTTCGCTGTCTCCTTGATCGCGATGACGAGCCCCACCAGGGCGACCAGCGCGAGGAGCGACGAGGGCAGGTCCCACTTCCGGCCGGGGTCCGCCACGTTGGGCGGCGCGAGGACCAGCGTGGCCACGATCGCCGCGACGACCACGGGCACGTTGATCAGGAACACCGACCCCCACCAGAAGCTCTGGAGCAGCAGCCCGCTGATGATCGGGCCCAGCGCGCTGCCGACGATCGCCAGCGTGCCCCAGATCGCGATGGCCACGTTGCGCTCGCGCTCGTCCTCGAACGTGATGCGGATCAGTGCCAGCGTCGCGGGCATCATCGCCGCCGCCCCCACGGCCAGCAGCGCCCGTGCCGCGATCAGGGTCTCCGGGGTACCGGAGAACGCGGCGGCCAGCGAGGCGGCGCCGAAGACCACCAGGCCGATCAGGAACATCCTCCGGTGGCCCACCCGGTCACCCAGGGTGCCGCTGCCCAGCAGAAGCCCGGCCATCACCACCGGATAGGCGTTGATGATCCACAGCCCCTCGGAGCTGCTCGCACCCAGCTCCTGCACCAGTGTCGGCAGCGCCGCGTACAGGATCGAGTTGTCCAGGGTGATCAGGAGCAGCCCCGCGCTCACCACCGTCAGCAGCAGCCAGCGCCGCCGCGCACTCGGAGCCGTTGCCGCAGACCTCTCGGTCGGTACCGTTCTCATGCCGTAACTGTACCTTCCGAAAGGTACAGTTACGAATGCGGCGCGCGGCCTGCCCGAGAGTGGCGGCGGCCGCGAGGAACCCCCAGGGGGCGCCGCTCACGCGGTCACCTCCGGCCGCCCCAGCGTGAACCACACGACCGTGCGCCCGGGGTGCCGGTCGCCCCCGCTGCCCGTTCCCCACGCCAGCGCCAGGCTTTCCACGAGGACGAGCCCGCGGCCGTGCTCCTGCTCCTGCTCCGGGGTCGGTCGCAAGGCCGTTCCGAACGCTGTACCCACCGGCCCGCCGTCATCCGTTACGGCGACGGTGACGCGCTTCCGGTTGACGGCGACGTGGACCCGGATCAGCGGCGTACGGGTGTGGCAGTGGGCGTTGGTGACCAGCTCGGTGACGCAGAGGCGGGCGTCGTCGACGAGGCCGGGGTGTCGACTGACCCTCAGCAGCGAGGTGAGGAAGTCCCGCGCGAGCTTGGGGGCATTGGCGGTGTTCGGGAGGGTGAGGCGGTAGCTCTCGCCGCCAAGGGGGTTCGGCTGTACGGGGGTTGGGGTTGCAGCGGGCATGTCGGTCTCCCCATGCGGTCCGGATCTGCGAACTGGCTCGCCGCCTCAGGCCCGTGCTGACGGCTGCATGGGTGCGCGTGTGAACATGCGCCCATGCAGGCGCACTTCGGGCCTCCGAAGTGCGGCGCTGAGGGGACCATGGCGCGAAGTCTCACTTGTTCTACCTAGTTGGACCATTGAGTAACCAGATGGATTACGGTGGGGACTCCAGCGACACTGTGGGGCGACAAGAGGAGGGGCCGATGCCACCGAGGAAGGCGCCCACGGCGCGGCAGTGCCGGGTGGGGATCGAGCTGCGCAAGATGCGGCAGAACGCGGGACTCGCCCTCGCTGAAGCCGCCGCCCTGCTCAGCACGGACCGCACCACCATCAGCAATACGGAGTCGGGTCGCTTCGGTGTGAGCGGTGACCGGGTCCGTACCTGGGCGGCGGGCTATGCGTGTGCCGATGAGGCGTACGTGGAGGCGCTCGTCGCGATGGCTGAGGAGCGGGGGCGCGGCTGGTGGGAGGACTACCGGAACGAGCTGACCAGCGGACCGCTCGATCTGGCCGAGCTGGAGCACCATGCGGCCGGCATCCGGGCGGTACAGCTCATGCACATGCCGGGGCTGATCCAGAGCGAGGACTACGCGCGGGCCGTCTTCGCGGAAGCGGTGCCCGAGCTGCCGTTGGCCCGCAGGCGCCGACTGCTCTCCCACCGGCTGAAGCGCCGGGACGTCCTGGACCGGGAGACCCCGCCCACCTGCACGTTCCTCATCCATGAGGCGGCGCTACGGATGGTCTACGGCGACTCCGGCGTGGCGCGGGGCCAGTTGGCCTACCTGCTGCGCGAATCCGAGCGCGACAATGTCATCGTCAAGGTCGTCCCGTTCGCCGCAGGCGGTCTCCCGGAGACGGGAAGCTCGACGCAGTACGTCTACGGTCCTGTTCCGCAGTTGGATACCGTTCTGTCGGACACGGCAACCGGGCCCGCGTTCCTGGACGCCGAGACGCGTCTGGCGAACTACCGGGCAGCGATGGACCGGGTCGAGGGGCTGTCTCTCGACCCTCGGAAGTCGAGAGACTTCATCCGTGAGGTCGCACAACAAGTGTGAAGGCGTGAGGTACGTGGAAATTCAGTGGCGCAAGTCCTCGAAGTCGTCAGGGGCCGAGGGCAACGCCTGCCTGGAGCTTGCCGAGTACGGCGGCGAGATCCTGCTGCGCGAGAGTGACAACCCCGATGTGGTCGTCCACACGACGCGGGCCAAGCTCCGGGCGTTCCTCGGAGGAGCGAAGGAAGGCGAGTTCGACGACTTCGCCTGAGTCTTCGTGATCCGGTAGTGAGTGGCCCCCGTCGGCGCAGGCGGGGGCCACTTGTCATTCGTATCACTTGTTTATACGCGCAGAATCACTCGTTAGACGTCAAACACTTGATACGGGTGCGCCCGGCGCGCTAGCTTCCTGATGTGTCGCCCCGTCACGAGGCGGCCAACTCCCCTGTCGTCTGCGCCCGTTGGGGGAGCCGTGTGCCAGGGCGCCCCCGACCCGCAGCTCGTCACGCCGGCCGCGGGCAGGGGGCGTCCCTGGTGTCCCTGCCAGGAGGCCGCGCCATGCTCGACCACGTCCCCGAACCCGCCAACTCACCTTCGTACGCCTACCGGTGCGAGCGGTCCACCTACGCATCGGAGGATCGCGACGAGCCCGACTGCTTCGCGCGGTACTCCGCCACCACACCCGAACTGGCGATCCAGCGGCTCCGGGACGAGGCGCGGATCCTGCTCGCCGGGTTACCGGAGGCGGAGCGCCCGGTGCTGGGATGGGCCGAGGGGGTGGGCTGCGTACGGGCCCTCGGTGCCCTGCACGGGGGGCGTACCTGCGGGTTCTCGTTGCGGCACGGGGACGGGTGGAGCGAATGGGTCGTGCGGCCCGTCTCCAGGGGCTCCGCCGATCCGGCGGGTGCAACGGCCGTGTCGTTCACGGAAGCCGTGCCGTGCGGTGTGTGCGCGCTCTGTGCGCAGGGTGCTTGAGGCGGGCCGTGCCGCGTGTGGTGCTCGCCCGGGGCCCCGTTCCGCGACAGGGTGAGGTCATGAGCAACGAGACACAGTCGGGCACCGAGAACAACCTCAAGACGGTCATCCATGTCGAGGACGTGGAGCCCCGCGAAGTGGCCCCCGGCATCCTGCGCCGCAAGCTGCCCGCCACCGACTACGCCCGAGGCTGGCTGATCGACTTCGCCGCCGGTACCGAGTGGCCCGAGGTCGATCAACACCCCACCGAGGAGCGGTACTTCGTCATCAGCGGCGAGGTGATCGACGGCGGCGAGCGGCACGGGCCGGGGTCGTACGTCGTGTTCGCGCCGGGCAGTGAGCACCGGCCGCGTACCGAGACCGGGGCCCGGATGCTCGGCATCTCGATGATGAACGCCTGAAGCAGGTGAACGCCTGAGCCGTCAGGCCGCCGTGGCCCGCCGCAGTGTCTTGCGGTGGGCCCGGTTCGTCGCCATCAGCACGTCGAGGGCGTCCCGGGTGCGGACCAGCTCCTCGATGTGGGCGGAGAGCCGTTCCCGCTCCTGCTCCATCCGTTCCATGGCGGCGTCGGAGGTCGTCTCGCTCGGGGCGTCCACGCAGGGCAGCAGTTCCGTGATGGTCCTGCTGGACAGGCCGGCCGCGTAGAGCCGCTGGATGAAGCCGACCCGGTCGATGTCGGCGTCCCGGAAATGCCGCTGTCCGCTGGGGCTGCGCGTACTGGTGAGCAGGCGCTGCTCCTCGTAGTAGCGCAGGGACCGGACGCTGACGCCGGCCGCCTTCGCGAGTTCCCCGATGCGCATGCGTCCGTCCTCTTCCGTCTTCGTCTTCGTCGCTCTTCGGGCTTGCCTCTGACATTGATGTCAGGTTTTAGCGTAGCCGCAGTGCCCGGTTCGCGGGCGCCACGGAACCAGGAGGACGTTCGGCATGACCCTGATCGACACCCACTCCGACACCCTGTTCACCGGCTACCGGCTCGGTGGTCTCACCCTCCCCAACCGGGTCGTGATGGCCCCCATGACCCGCGTCCGGGCCGCAGCCGAGGGCCTGGCGACGCCGTCGATGGCGACGTACTACGCCCAGCGGGCGACCGCCGGGCTCATCGTGAGTGAAGGCGTTCAGCCGAGTCTGATCGGGCAGTCGAATCCGGGTACGCCGGGGCTGTACACCGATGAGCAGGTCGCCTCGTGGCGGCCGGTCACCGCCGCCGTGCACGCGAACGGGGGCCGGATCTTCGCGCAGATCATGCACGGGGGGCGGGTCTCGCACCCCGACACGACCGGGCTGGTGCCGGTCGGGCCGTCCGCCGTGCCGGCGGTGGGGGAGGTCTTCACGCCGACCGGTCCCCAGGCCGCGCCGATGCCCCGCGCCCTGGACACCGCCGAGGTCCCCGAGCACGCCCAGTCGTACGCGGCGGCTGCCCGCCGGGCTGTCGACGCCGGGTTCGACGGGGTCGAACTGCACGGCGCGAACGGCTACTTGATCTCCCAGTTCCTCTCCTCCAACGCCAACCTGAGGACGGACCGTTACGGCGGGTCCATCGCCAACCGCGTACGGTTCGCGGTCGAGGCGGTGGAGGCGACCATCGACGCCGTGGGTGCGGCGCGGACCGGTATCCGGCTCTCGCCGGGCGGGACGTTCTGGGGCGTCGAGGAGAAGGACGTACCCGAGCTCTACGCCGTACTGCTGGGGGAGCTGGCGCGGCTGGAGCCCGCGTACGTGCACCTGGAGGCGACCGTCGAGGACGAGATCCTGGTGGCTCTGCGCCGGGCGTGGCCCGGGACCCTGGTCATGAACCCGGTGCTGCCGATGGGGGACCGGCGCGCCGAGCGTCCGGACGCGGACCGGTGGCTCGGGCTGGGGGCGGACCTGATCAGCTTCGGCCGGGCCTTCATCGCCAACCCCGACCTGGTCGAACGGCTGCGGGCCGGGCTGCCGCTGGCCGCGGAGGACTCGGCGACGTACTTCCAGGGGGGTGACGCAGGGTACGTCACGTATCCGGCGTACCAGCACGCGGGCTGAGCCCGGCCGTCCGCCGGGGAGGCGGGAGGCGGGGGAAAAGGCGGTGCGGGCCGGGAGTGCGCTTGCCAGACTCGTGCGCATGACGGAGAAGATCACTCGCATCAACCCCGAGCAGCTGCACGATACGCCCGGATATCACCACATCACCGTGGTGGAGGCCGGCCGCACGGCCTATCTGGCGGGGCAGTGCCCGATCGGCCCGGACGGTGACGTCGTGCCCGGCTCCTACCTGGAACAGGCGGACCAGGTCGCCGCCAACGCGCTCGTCGCTCTGGCGGCGGTGAACGCCGGGCCGCACCACGTGGTGCGGTCGGTGATCTACGTGAAGAGCGACGACGGGCCGACCCTCGCGTCGGTGTGGGCCCGGCTCAACGCCTCCGCCCTCGGGCCGGCGTTCACCACCGCGAGCACGCTGCTGGGCGTCGCGCAGCTGGGCTTTCCCGGGCAGCTCGTGGAGGTTGACCTCACGGCGGCGCTGCCGGACTGAGGGGCCCGGCCCTCTTCCCGCCGTGACGTGCACCCGTCAGAATCCAAGGGCCTGCCCCCCACGGCCCTCGGAGGCGCTCCCATGTCCACGCCCACGAACCACCCTGCTCCCTCAGGTCTCTTGAGCACGCGCAGAGGCTTCCTGGCCGGTGCGCTCGCCGTATCCGCCACGGCGATCGCCGGGGTCGCGCCTGCCGTCGCCGCCACCCGGGAACGGGAGCGGGCGGTCCGGGGGACGCAGGACTGGATGGGCGGCCTGCCCGACGGCACTGCTCTCCAGCGGCTGACGATCCCGGGTACGCACGACTCGGGCGCGCGGTTCGGCGGGCCGTGGTCGGAGTGCCAGAACACCACGATCGCGCAGCAGTTGGAGAGCGGGATCCGCTTCCTCGACGTGCGGTGCCGGATCACCGGGGGGTCGTTCGCGATCCATCACGGGGCCTCGTTCCAGAACATGATGTTCGGCGATGTCCTCGTGGCCTGCTGGAACTTCCTGGCCGCGCGGCCGAGCGAGACCGTGCTGATGCGGGTGAAGCAGGAGTACTCCTCCGAGAGCGACGCGGCGTTCCGGGCGATCTTCGACGACTACCTCGACGCGCGGGGGTGGCGGTCGCTGTTCCGGCTGGACTCCACGCTGCCCACGCTGGGCGGGGCCCGGGGCAAGGTGGTGCTGCTGGCCGACAACGGCGGGCTGCCCGGGGTGCGGTACGGCGATTCGGCCGTCTTCGACATCCAGGACGACTACATGGCGGAGCCGTTCGCCAAGTACCCGAAGATCGAGGCCCAGTTCCGCAAGGCCGCCCAGCAGCCGGGCAAGTTCTTCATGAACTACGTCTCCACCGCCGCCCTGATGCCGCCCCGCTGGAACGCCGACCGGCTCAACCCGCAGGTGCACTCGTTCCTGGAGCGGTCCGAGACCGCCGGGTGGACAGGGCTCGGCATCGTCCCGCTGGACTACCCGAACCAGCGGGGCGGGCTGGTGGAGTCGCTGATCCGGCACAACCCGGTGGGGTGAGGAGCGGTCGGATCGTAGGCTCATCCCTTACGTGATCATTTCGTAAGGGGTGGGGATGCCATGAATGCCATGAACCTGTTCGGAATACTGAGAAGACCCGCCGGGGCGCTGATCGTCCTGGCTCTGCTGCTCGCCGCCGTGGCCGCGGTGCCGCCGGCCAAGGCGGTCGCCGCGGCCGATGCGGTCGCTGCGGCCGATGCGGTCGCTGCGGTCGCTGCGGAGCCGAAGAACCTCCAGGTCATGTCGTGGAACATGTGCGACGTTCCGCGCTGGGGCTGTACGGACACCGGCACGAGCGCCCAGAAGGCGGGCGTGGTCAAGATGCACGTCGACAACACCTGGGTGCACGCCGTTCTCCTCCAGGAGGTCTGCGAGAACACCCTCGCCACGCTGATGACCGAGCTCGGCCCGGGGTGGGGCAAGGCGTTCCACCCGTACCGCTGGTCGCAGAACGGCGTGAAGCACGACAGCCCGTGCGTGGAGGGGCAGCCCGAGCGGGCGGGCACCGCGATCATCGTCAAGGGCGGGATCCAGGACGCCAGTACGTACCCGACGACCCAGCCGTGGACGGGGCTCCAGGCACCGTTCCACTGCGCGACGGCCCCGTACTGGGACAACATCCGGCTCTGCAACGTCCACGCCTCCTGGCTGGGCATCAACCCGGACCACCCCACCTGGGACTACCGGGACGACCAGTTCGCGGAGATCAAGGCGGTCGTCGACCAGTTCCCCCGTACGGTCTTCGGCGGTGACTTCAACGCGAAGTCGCCGGACGCGCCGAACAACGCCCACGCCTGGGTGTGGCCGCAGGGCCTCTACTCCCAGGGCCCGGGCACCGAGGGCTACCAGGAGTGCGACCAGACGGGGACGTCCCGCACCGGCCGCGCGACGCACGGTTCCGGGGTGAAGATCGACTACATCTTCAGCAGCGAGACCCGGCGCTGGTGCGCCGTCGCGGACTCGGTGTACTCGGACCACCACGTGATGATCGAGAGCGTGGCGGTCGGCTGACGGCCGGCTGACGCACGAGAGGGGCGGCGGAGCCATGGGCCCGCCGCCCCTCTTCGTCGTACGTACCCCTGGGGCCTGTCCGGCCGACAGGGGGTGGGATCACATGCCGCGATCGGGGCCGTGGAGGACGCGCATCTCGTCGGTCTCGGACACCGGCATGCTCTCCATGACAACCGGACCCGGGTAGAACACATCGGTCTCGGGCCCGAACATCGATTCGCCGATCAGGTAGCGGTACAGCCATTCGGCGTAGCCCATGCGGAATTCGAAGAAGTCCGGCTCGTTGCCGTCGCAGGCCAGCAGCGTCCAGCCTTCACCGTTCCGGTTGTGGACACCGAAGACGTACTCGCCACGGTCCGTACTGGAGAGGGGAACAAGACCGTCAGGACCGCCAAACCGAATCTCTCCCTCGGGGCCTGGCAGCCTGCTCCGCCGAAAAGCGGTGACGGTGGACTGGATCCACGCCCCCAGGTTCCGTCGCTCCGTCGCGGGATGCTTGATGAAGAGGTGCTGGTTCAGGAGGAGCGGGCCGTAGAGGTCGATCAGCGTCTTGTATTCGCCGGGCAACTCCACACCGAGTTCGTTCTCGAGCCTCTGCCAGGCCGCCGGGTCCGCATGGCTGTTCCCGGACGGGCCCAGCATCGAGATGACCCTGTCCACGTAGTTCGGTGACATTCCTGATCTCCCGGGCTGGTGCTGCGCTGTCGACGTGCTGTTGGCAGGGTCCGTGCCCCCGCCGGACCGGGTCCGTGGCCCTTCAGATCAGCGGGGACCCTTCTGCCGACTGCCATCGTTGCAGGCCCCCGGGCCAGCCGGCAGGCAGTCCTCTGCCGCCTCTCAGGACCGCGGTGAGGAAGTCACCCACACCCCCCTTGAGCACGTCGATGCGCGGGCACTGCCGGAACGCCACCGCGACGGCCCATGCGCCCTCGTCGTCGATCGGAGGGACCAGCAGGCAGACGTCCCCGTTCCAGTCGTGGTACGCCCACGGGACCAATCGGTCCCATACGAGTGCGAGTGCCGGGGAGTCGCGGTGATGGTCGTAGGCGTGGTGGAAGTGGTCCTGCTCCTCCTGCATGAAGGTGAGCAGGGGGTCGCCGCCCTGGGGGTGCGGCAGGAACAGGTGGCCCAGAAGCACGGCGTCGCCGTAGCCGTCCACCAGGGCCTTGTAGTCGCTCGGCAGTTCCGCCCCGACCCATGCCTCGACCTCCTGCCAGGAGGCGGGAGCGGCGGGCCGGAACCGCTCCGCAGGGCCGAGGAGTGCGGAGAAGTCGGTCATGCGCGCTCACTCCCCCACTCCGGGCCGTCCGGCCGACGCTTCGGTGGCGGGATCATAACCTGGGCCGTCTCGTCGTTCGCCGAGCTTCCCGGTCAGCAGGCCCTCACCCGGAGCGCTCGGGGCCGAACCACACGGATTCGGTGTCCTGCGGTGTCATGGGCAGGCTCCTGAACTTGACCGGGCCCGGATGGAGGATGCCGCTGCCGGGGCCGACGGCGTCCTCCCCACTCACGTACTGGCGTAGCCATTCGGAGAACGGGATGGCCTGGCAGAAGAACTCCTCCTCCCCGTTCTCCGCGAAGATGAGCGGCTTGCCCGCGCCGTCCCGTGCGAGGAAGACGGTTTCGCCCCGGTCCGAGCCGAGGAGGGGGGTGAGCCCGTCCGGTGCTCCGAACCGCAGTTCGTCCGTGCCCAGAACCGCCCGTGGATCTCCGTCGATCTCGTCGTCCCACTCCACCTCGGACCACGCCGTGACGGTCTCGCTGATCCAGCGCCGAAGGTTCCAGCATTCCGACGCCGGGTGATGGAGGTAGAGGTGCTCGTACAACTGGACCGGGGCGTAGGCGTCGACGATCGTCTTGTAGTCGTCGGGAAGCGCGAACCCAAGGTCGTCTTCGAGACCCCGCCAGGCATCGTCGGTTCCGCCGCGCTCGGTGACCGGCTCGCCCAGTATGTCCAGAACTGCCCTCAGGCTGCTCGTTGTTGTCACGGCGCATCTCTCTTCGGGCCGGTGGCGCTGCCGGTCACCGTACCGGCTGTCCGGTTCTCACTCACATCCCCGGCGGCGGCGTGGGCGCCCCCGGCAGCCTGATCGTCGCGACCGTGCCGGGGCCGTTGTCCGGGGCCGGGCGGAGGGTGATCTCGCCGCCCGCCTGCTGGATCGTGCGGGCCACGATGGACAGGCCCAGGCCTGAGCCGGGGAGCTGGCGGGCCAAGGGGGAGCGCCAGAAGCGTTCGAAGACGTGGGGGAGTTCCTCGGCGGGGATGCCGGGGCCCCGGTCCCGGACCGAGAGTTCGCCCCGGTGCAGGTGCACGTCGATCGTGGCGCGGGGCGGGCTGAACTTCACCGCGTTGTCCAGGATGTTGACGATCGCCCGCTCCAGGGCCGCCGGTTCGGCCCGGACGTACCAGGGGGCCAGGTCGGCGGTGATCGTCAGCTCGGGGCCGCGGAGGCGGGCGCGTTGCAGGGCGGTACGGGTGATGTCGTGCAGGCCCACCACCTGGAGCGGGCCGGGCTGGGCGGCGTCGGGGCGGGCCAGTTCCTGGAGGTCGCCGATCAACGCGGCCAGCTCCGTCATCTGGGCCTTCACCGAGGCCATCAACGCCTTGCGGTCGTCCGGCGGGATCACCCGGCCCGTCTCGTCGCTGCGCGCCAGCAGCTCCACGTTCGTCCGGAGCGAGGTGAGCGGGGTGCGCAGCTCATGGCCCGCATCCGCGATCAGCTGGGCCTGGCGGTCGCGCGACGAGGCGAGCTGGGCCGCCATGGAGTTGAAGGAGTGCGACAGGCGGGCGATCTCGTCCTCGCCGTCGACCGGGATCCGTACGGTCAGGTCCTCCGTACGCGCCACGTGCTCGACGGCCTCGGTCAGCTCGTCCACCGGGCGCAGGCCCGCCCGCGCCACCCAGAGCCCGGCCGCGCCCGCGCCGACCACGCCGATGCCGCCGACGAGGGCGAGCACCCAGGCGAGGGTGGAGAGCGGTGCGTCGATCTCGCTGAGCGGGCGGGCCACCGAGACGGCGAGCTGGTTGTTGGCCTGGCCGGAGCCGACCACCGGCGGCAGCTTGCGGGTGTAGACCCGCATGTCCTGGCCGTCGTCGTTCTCCGTCGTGTGCAGGGCGTCGGCCTCCCGGCCGGCCGCCACGGCGACGTCCTTCGGCTGGGCGGGTACGGGCGTGGTGTTCGGGGCCGTGCAGTAGCTGCCGTTGGCCGCGACGATCTGCACGGTGTACTGGCCGGGGAACTCCTGGGCGGGCAGCTGCCCGCCGCTCAGGCACGAGGTCAGCAGATCGCGCATCGGCTCGTTGTCCATCTTCGCGTTGCGCAGCGAGTCGTCGAGCTGGTCCTCCAGCTGGGCCCGAGTCACGAACCAGCACGCCACCGCCACCGCCGCGACCGCCACCGCGACCGCCGTGGCCACGAGGATCGCGAGCCGGGAGCGCAGCGGCAGCGCTCGGAAGCGGCGTACGAGCCCTTTCCTGGCGGGAGTCGCCTCGTCCGCGGAGGGTTCCGCGCCGTGCACGCCGGTGGGTTCCGTGCCGTCCGCGCCGGTGGGGCCCGTGCCGTGCGCGCCGGTGGGTTCCAGCCTGCTCACGCCTCGCCGCTCCCGCCCGTGCGGAGCGCGTAGCCGACCCCGCGCACGGTGTGGACCAGGCGCGGCTCGCCGCCCGCCTCCGTCTTGCGGCGCAGGTACATCACGTACACGTCCAGGGAGTTGGAGCTCGGCTCGAAGTCGAAGCCCCAGACCGCCTTGAGGATCTGCTCCCGGGTCAGCACCTGGCGCGGGTGGGCCAGGAACATCTCCAGGAGCGTGAACTCGGTACGGGTCAGCTCGACCCGGCGGTCGCCCCGGGTGACCTCGCGGGTGGCCAGGTCCATCCGCAGATCGGCGAAGGAGAGGACATCGTCGTCCGGGGCCTCCGCGCCCGCCGCCGACGCCGCGTACGAGCTGCGGCGCAGCAGGGCCCGGATCCGGGCGAACAGCTCGTCCAGCTCGAACGGCTTGACCAGGTAGTCGTCCGCGCCCGCGTCGAGGCCGGTGACCCGGTCCCCGACGGTGTCGCGGGCGGTGAGCATGAGGATGGGTGTGGTGGAGCCGGTGGCCCGGATGCGGCGGGCGGCGGTGAGGCCGTCCATGCGGGGCATCTGGATGTCCAGGACGATGAGGTCGGGGGCGTACGCCTCGGCCATCGCCAGGGCGTCGTACCCGTCGACCGCGACCCGGGTGCCGTACCCCTCGAAGGCGAGGCTGCGCTGGAGCGCCTCCCGTACGGCCGGTTCGTCGTCGACGATCAGGATGCGCTGGGGATCGTCTTCGGCGGGGCTCATCGCTGTGTCGTCCTCTTCTCGTTCCGGCCGATGGGGCGGTCTGCGGGAGTGTCTCAGCCTCGCACGGTCAGGAGCCGTCGCCCGCGCGCAGGGTGTCCAGGTCGGCCTTGAGCGTGTTCACCGGGATCGCGAAGCCGAGGCCCACGCTGCCCGCCGTGGAGCCGCTGCCCGCCGCCGAGGAACTGGGCGCGTACATCGCGGAGTTGATGCCGATGATCTCGCCGTCCATGTTGATCAGCGCGCCGCCGGAGTTGCCGGGGTTGAGCGAGGCGTCGGTCTGGAGCGCCTTGTACGTGGTCGTCTTCTCGCCCGTGTCGCCGTTGAACTGCTGCCCCCCGAACTCGAACGGCCACTGCTGGCCGCCACCCCCTTGGTTCTCCCCCGAGCTGCCGGAGTCGTCCTTGGCGACCGTGACGTTTCGGTCGAGGGCGGAGATGATTCCGCTGGTGACGGTGCCGGTCAGGCCCTCGGGCGAGCCGATCGCCACGACCTGGTCACCCACCTTGACCTGCGAGGAGTCGCCGAGCGAGGCCGTCTTCAGGCCGCTCGCGCCACGCAGCTTGATGAGCGCGAGGTCCTTGTCGGGGTCGGTGCCCACGACGTCGGCGGTGTAGGTCTTGCCGGTGGAGAGCGTGACCTCGATCTGCTGGGCGCCCGAGATCACGTGGTTGTTGGTGACGATCTCGCCGTCCTCGGTGATCACCACCCCGGACCCGGTGGACTTGCCCGCCGAGGAGGCCGCGCCGATCTCGACGATCGCGGGGGAGACCGCCTCGGCGACGCCGGAGACGGTTCCCTTGCTGCTCTGCGAGACGGTGGTGCCCTGGACCGTGCCGGTGGAGCCGGTGGCGCTCGCCCCGCCGTCGCTGAGCTGCCCGACCAGCGTGGCCGTACCGCCGCCGATCACGGCCGCGGCGAGGGCGACCGCCGCCAGCAGGGCAACCGGCCGCTTCGCCCGGCGGTCGCGGTGCCCGGGGGCGGGGGGCTCGGAGGCGTACGAGGAGGGGTCGGGGGCGTACGGGGGCGGCGGCGGGTAGCCGCCTGCCGCGCCGTCGTACGCGGTGCTGTACGCCGTGTCGTACGGGTACGGGGTGGGGTCCTGGTCCGTCGTGTACGCGCCGCTCGGGCGGGGGCTCTCCGTCATGTGCATCAGCCTCGCGAGCCAAGATGAGAGCAGCCTGAGTACGTCCTGAGAAGCCCGGAAGAACCGCGTATGCCCGCTGTAAGGGCGCCCCGCGATGTCCGTACTAGCTCTGGGTGAGGAACACGGCCCATGTGCAGGGCGCGCACGTCAGGACGTACCCGAGGCCGCCCCCGTAGTTGGCGGCCGTGGCCGTCTCGTTGCCCTCCTCCAGGTGCGCCACGAACGCCATCGGCTTCTCGCACTCCGGGCAGTTGGGCACCCGGTCCGCGTAGTACCAGTCGGGCTCGCCGCCCAGGGAGCCCAGCACCGCCCGCCCCCGGCCGCAGAGCTCGGCGTACGCGGAACGGGCGTCGTCGTACGTGTCCTCCTCGACGGTCACGGTTTTGACCGCCGACACCGCCCCCAGCCGGGTCTCCCCCTCGGCGGGGACCGTCGCCGGGACGAGTCCGCCGGATACTGCGGACGGGAAGAGGTACGCCCGGTTCCCGCCGTCGAAGGGGTCCCACTCCTCACACAGGCCCGGGTCGTTCGCGCAGATGAAGACGGCGACGGTGCCCTCGTCCACCGGCAGCTGCGCCAGGAACTGCATCGCGCCCTCGCAGGTGGCGCACCGGGGCCAGGAGAAGCCGACGGGGACGAGCGGTATCCCGCCGGTGCGCAGCCCGGGGGCGGTCTCGCCCGTCGTGCCGTCGTAGATCATCAGGGTCTGTGGCATGCGCGGGAGTCTAGGACGCGCCTCCGACACCTCAGGAGGCGGCGGTCACTCCGACGCGTTCGGCTCCCCGCAGCCGCACGAGCGCCGGATCACCAGCGCCGAGGGGAACTGCTTCAGCCGCTCCCGCCGCGAGCCGACGACCCGGAGCGAGTCGTCGAGCACCAGGTCCACGGCGGCCCGCGCCATCGCCGGACGGTCGGAGAAGACCGTGGTCAGCGGCGGATCCGTGAGCCCGGCCTCCTTCACGTCGTCGAAGCCCGCGACCGCCAGCTCACCGGGTACGTCGATGCGCAGCTCGCGCGCCGCCCGCAGCACCCCGATGGCCTGGTCGTCGGTGGCGCAGAAGATCGCCGGGGGGCGGTCCGGGCCGGCGAGCAGCCCGAGCGCCACCTGATAGGCGTCGTACCGGTTGTACGGGGCCTGGAAGAGCCGGCCCTCCGTCGAGCGGCCGGACTCGTGCATCGCCCGGCGCCAGCCCTCGACGTGGTCGGCGACCGGGTCACCGACGGCCGGGGTCTCCTCCGTACCGCCGAGGCAGGCCACGTACGCGTTGCCGTGCTCCAGCAGGTGGCGGGTGGCGAGCTGGGCGCCGCCGACGTCGTCCGTGACCACCGCGACGTCGTCGATCGCCTCGGGGCGCTCGTGCAGCAGCACCACCCGGGCGTCCCACGCCTCTATCTCCGCCGCCGCCCGCTCGCTGGGGCCCTGGCTGACCAGGATCAGCCCGGAGACGCGCATGCCGAGGAAGGCGCGCAGATAGTGGACCTCGCGCTCGTCGCGGTAGTCGGAGTTGCCGACGAGCACCATTTTCCCGCGCTCGGCGGCGGCCTGTTCGACCGCGTGCGCCATCTCCGCGAAGAAGGGCTGCCGGGCGTCCGGGACGATCATTCCTATGAGGTCGGTCCGCCGCGAGGCCATGGCCTGGGCGACCCGGTCGGGCCGGTAGCCCAGCTGCTTGATCGCGGCGAGCACCCGCTCGCGCGTGGCCGGGGCGACCGGCCGGGGTCCGTTGTTGATGACGTAACTGACGACCGCGGTCGACGTCCCCGCCAGTCTCGCCACATCGTCCCGCGTCACCTTGGCCACGCGCGGCAGTCTACGCGGATGGAACTACCTCTTGGCAGCCTCTACCGGGGCTTCTTCCGCCGCTGTGGCCGAAGACGACTGCTCCGATCGGGTGACGGGCTCGGCGGCCTTCTGCTGGGCGGCCTGCCGCTCCTTCGCCTCCTCGGCGGCGCGCTCCACCTTCTCGGGGGTGACGAAGCGGTAGCCGACGTTACGGACGGTCCCGATCAGTGACTCGTGCTCGGGGCCGAGCTTGGCGCGCAGCCGCCGGACGTGGACGTCGACCGTCCGCGTACCGCCGAAGTAGTCGTAGCCCCAGACCTCCTGGAGGAGCTGGGCGCGGGTGAATACCCGGCCCGGGTGCTGGGCCAGGTATTTCAGCAGTTCGAATTCCTTGAAGGTCAGGTCCAGGACCCGGCCCTTGAGTTTCGCGCTGTACGTGGCCTCGTCGACGGAGAGATCGCCGTTGCGGATCTCCATCGGGGAGTCGTCGGAGGTGATCTGCTGCCGGCCGGTGGCCAGCCGCAGCCGGGCCTCGACCTCGGCGGGCCCCGCTGTGTCCAGCAGGACGTCGTCGATGCCCCAGTCGGCGGTGACGGCCGCGAGGCCGCCCTCGGTGACGACGAGGATCAGCGGACAGCCCGGTCCGGTGGACCGCAGCAGCTGACAGAGCGAGCGGACCTGAGGCAGGTCGCGGCGCCCGTCGATGAGGATCACATCGGCGCCCGGGGTGTCCACCAGGGCCGGGCCCTCGGCGGGGGCCACCCGCACGCTGTGCAGCAGGAGGCCGAGGGCGGGAAGCACCTCCGTCGACGGCTGGAGTGCGTTCGTCAACAGCAGCAGTGAACTCATCGCCGCCCACCTGCCTGGTTCGGTCGATCGTTGTGCACGGTTCGCTCGCCCATTACGTCGGTCCTCCTCGTTCCCTGCGAGAGGGGCACTCCCGGGTCGGACCCGGGGGAGTATGCGGCACTGCTTCGTACGTCATGCGTCATGCGGTTGTTACGGTGCGGCCCCGCGCCCTGGGACCGCTGAGCTTGTTGAAACGTCTCCGTAACAACGCCCGGGAAGCACAAAAGGACCCGGGGGCTGCATTGCCCGGATCCTCTTCGCAGCAGAATAGCCCACATGAGTTCTGTGTCCGAGGGTCCATTCCTGAGTTCTTCTGTTCCCTTGCTCACGCCGAACCACCGGTACGCCACATTGCTGACCGATGACGGGGTCCCGGTCGAGGCGGTGTACGAGCCGTGTACGGCAGGTTTCGGGGCCCGGGGGAGCGGTCCGGGGGACGCGGTGGCGGACACCCCCGCGATCGTGGTGGCGCACGGGTTCACCGGCTCGGTCGACCGGCCCGCCGTACGCCGTGCCGCGCGGGTGTTCTCCCAGCGTGCGGCCGTGATCACGTTCTCGTTCCGGGGCCACGGACGGTCCGGCGGGCGCTCCACGGTGGGCGACCGCGAGGTGCTGGATCTGGCCGCCGCGGTGGCCTGGGCGCGGACCCTGGGGCACGTCCGGGTCGTTACGGTCGGGTTCTCCATGGGCGGTTCCGTGGTGCTCCGGCACGGCGCTCTGTATACGGAAGAATCCGAGGCACGGGATGCGTCCGTCCGTGTACCGGTGCGCGAACGGCGCATGGGGGAGCACTTGGGGGCGCACTCGGACGCGGTGGTGGCGGTCAGCTCTCCCGCCCGCTGGTACTACCGGGGTACGGCCCCGATGCGCCGCCTGCACTGGGTGGTCACCCGCCCCTCGGGGAGGTTCGTCGGGCGGTACGGATTCCGTACCCGGATCGCCACCGACGACTGGGACCCGGTCCCGCTCTCCCCGGTCGAGGCGGTCCCGCTCATCGCCCCGGCCCCGCTGCTGCTCGTGCACGGCGACCGGGACCCGTACTTCCCGCTGGACCACCCCCGGATGCTGGCCCGGGCGGCGGGCGAGGGTGGGGCTGAGCTGTGGCTGGAGCGGGGGATGGGGCACGCGGAGAACGCGGCGGACGACGCCCTCCTCGCCCGGATCGCCGACTGGGCGACGGGCCCGCCGCCCGCGTGACCCATCATGGAGAGCTGACGCACGAGGCGTGCGACCGACCGACCTAAGGAGTGGCGCCATGGCAGCGGGGACGATCCGCTACTGGGCCGCGGCCAAGGCCGCCGCGGGCACCGCGGAGGAGCCGTACGCGGCGGAGACCCTCGCGGAGGCGCTCGACGCGGTGCGCACGCGGCACCCCGGAGAGCTGAGCCAGGTGCTCCGGCGGTGCTCGTTCCTCATCGACGGCAACCCCGTCGGTACCCGCGGGCATGAGACCGTACGCCTTGCCGAGGGCGGCACGGTCGAGGTGCTCCCGCCGTTCGCAGGAGGGTGAACCGCAGGCCATGAGCAGCAGCGATCAGCAGTACCCGTATCCGTACGACCCCCAGCAGCCGCAGCAGCCCCAGGCGCCGCAGTACTGGCCCGACGGGACGGCCGGGCAGCCCGCGCCGCCCCAGGAGCCGGGCGGCCACGGCCAGGGCGCGACGCAGACGTGGCAGGCGCCGACCTGGGACACGCAGTACCAGCCGACGATCCAGCGGGACCAGCACGCCGGGCAGGCACCGGCCTACAGGCAGCCGCAGCAGCCGGACGCGTACGGGGCCGGGCAGCAGGACCCGTACGGTACGGGGCCGCAGCAGTCGGGTGCGTACGCGACGGGGGCGCACCAGCCCGACCCGTACGGGACTCCGCAGCCGCAGTACCAGGAACCCCAGCCTCAGCAGCATCAGCCGTACCAGCAGTTCCCCTCCGGGCAGCATCAGCAGCAGCAGCCGTTCCGGCCCGCCGCCGATACCGGCTACCTGCCCCCGCAGGGCGCCTCCGGCTCGCTCCCGCTGCCGCCCGAGGCGCAGGCGGCCCCCGGGCCCGTGACCCCGGCCGCGCCCCAGCCGTCGCAGCCGGGCCCCGACGCCTCCGGCTACAGCGCGCCCACCACCCTCGGCAACGCCCGGCTCACCGACGCCCAGCGGGCCCGGGCCGAGGGGCGTTCGCCGATCATCGCGCCCGGGATGCAGCCCGCCGCGATCACCGCCGGTCTCGGCCTGCTCCTCGCGGGCGGCGCGGCCGTCGGCCCGTACGCCCTGCTCGTCCCGCTCGTCCTCCTCCAGGCGGTGACCGCCGCCGGATGGTTCCGGCTCAACGGCATGTGGCCGGCCCGCCAGGGCATCGCGCTCGCCTTCGCCGGCGGCCTCGTCGCCGATGTCGCGCTCCTCGCGGCGGGCCGCGAGAACGGTCCCGCCGCGCTCCTGGGCACCCTGGGGGTCTGGGTGCTGCTCACCGTGGTCCTCCAGCTCCGCTCCCCGGCGACCGGCGAGGAGCGGATGTCCGGGCTGATGGCCACGGTCGTCTCGGCGGCCCTCGCGGTGCTCGCCGCCGGACACCTCGCGGCTCTCCCGGACGCGGTGACGGTCGGCGGGGTGGCGGTCGCGGCCGCCGTACTCACCCGTGCGCTGCCGCTGCCGGGCATCGCGTCCGTCGTGGTGGCGCTGCTCGCGAGTGCGGGCGCCGGCATCGCGGTGGGCGGGTTCACGGATTACGGCAGCCAGGGGGCGCTCCTCGGCCTCGCGGCGGGCGCCGGCGCGCTGATCGGGCTGCGGGTGGCGAGCTACGACTACCCCTCGCGCTTCGTCCACATGACGGCCGGGGTGGCGCTGCCGCTCACGGTGGCGGCCCCGGCGGTCTATCTGATCGGCCGCGCGCTCGTCTGACGTGCGGTCGATCTCGGACGACGGGCCTGACGCGCCCTCAAAGGGGGTACACGCCCCGGGAACCGATCGGGTGGTGCCGCTCGTCGGTCACCCGGGGGCATTGACCGTACGGCCGAGGTGGGGGAACCACACACATGCGCGCACTGCGAATCCTGCTGGTCCTGCTGGCGGTGGTCGGCGGCCTCTTCGTCGCCGCCGACCGGCTGGCGCTCCACTTCGCCGAGTCGGAGGCCGAGGACCGGGTCAGGATCAGCGGTGGCAGCGCCGGGACGACCGAGATCTCGATCAAGGGCTTCCCGTTCCTGACCCAGCTCGCCGCCTCGGAGTTCGGCCAGGTCGATGTCACCCTCAAGGACATGAAGACCGAGGCCGCGGGCCGCGCGATACGCGTCGGCGAGGTGCGGGCGCGGCTGCACGACGTGAAGCTCGGCTCCGGCTACTCCAGCGCCACGGCCGCCCGTGCCACCGGCACCGCCGTCGTCTCGTACGCGGACCTGACGGCGGCCGCGGAGGACGGCGTCACCGTCGCGTACGGCGGCGACGGCAAGGTGAAGGTCACCGGCACGGTCGAGATCCTCGGCCGCCAGATCTCCCGCAGCGTGGTCTCCACCGTGACCCGCGTCGACGCCCACACGATCAAGGTGAGGGCGGACGAGGTGCCGGGGGAGGGCATCCCGGGGCTGGAGCAACTGGTCCGTACGAGGACGGACTTCGAGCGCGACATCGACGGTCTGCCCAAGGGGCTCGAACTCCAGAAGATCCAGGTGACGCAGAACGGCCTGGAGATCGCGCTGAACGGCTCGGACGTGTCGCTCACCGGCTGAGAGCACCGGAACACCGCCGGATCCGGATAGTGAGACGCCGGTGTCCGGTCCGTAGATGCCCGGCGGGCGAAGGGGGACGGGAAACCGGCTCCGGGGCGCGCCTCCCCGCATCGCGTCTCGCATCATGGATGATCGCGTCTCACCATGCGACACGACGGTGACATCTCCGCCCGTACCTCCCTACGATCGGACCCATGAAGCGACAGGCGGATCTCACGAAGCGGCGGGCAGTAGACCTGTGCCGCGTCGCCGCCATGCTCTGTCGTACCTCCTGAGCGGGGCGTTCGTTCCGTCCCCGTCTCTCCCCGGCCCTTCGACCACCGTCAGGGCCGGCCCCCGTGCCCCGTACGCGCCGCGCTCCGTCCGTCCGCGTGTATACCCGCACCCCCGCAGGATCACTCCGCATCTCGCACCACCCGCCGCAGACTGCCCCGGAGGAGAACAACATGAGCCGCAGCGACGTCCTGGTAGACGCCGACTGGGTCGAGGCCCACATCGACGACCCGCAGGTCGCCATCGTCGAGGTCGACGAGGACACCTCCGCGTACGAGAAGAACCACATCAAGAACGCGATCCGGATCGACTGGACCAAGGACCTCCAGGACCCGGTCCGCCGTGACTTCGTGGACCAGGCCGGCTTCGAGAAGCTGCTCAGCGAGAAGGGCATCGGCAACGACACGCTGGTCGTCCTCTACGGCGGCAACAACAACTGGTTCGCCTCCTACGCGTACTGGTACTTCAAGCTGTACGGCCACGAGAACGTCAAGCTCCTCGACGGCGGCCGCAAGAAGTGGGAGCTCGACTCCCGCGACCTGACCGACGCCGTCCCGACGCGCCCGGCCACCCAGTACAAGGCCAAGCCGCAGGACGAGTCGATCCGCGCCTACCGCGACGACGTCGTGAAGGCCATCGGCAGCCAGAACCTGGTCGACGTGCGCTCGCCCGACGAGTTCAGCGGCAAGCTGCTCGCCCCGGCGCACCTCCCGCAGGAGCAGTCGCAGCGCCCCGGCCACGTGCCGAGCGCCCGCAACATCCCGTGGTCGAAGAACGCCAACGACGACGGCACCTTCAAGTCGGACGACGAGCTCAAGGCCCTCTACGAGGACGAGCAGGTCGACCTGGCGAAGGACACCATCGCGTACTGCCGCATCGGTGAGCGCTCCGCGCTCACCTGGTTCGTCCTGCACGAGCTGCTCGGCCAGGAGAACGTCAAGAACTACGACGGCTCGTGGACCGAGTACGGCTCCCTCGTCGGCGTGCCGATCGAGCTCGGCCCCGCCAAGTAACCCCGACCGACCCGCACGACCCGACCAGAAGGACAGAACCATGTGTGGAGCACAGGCCGGCGGCCCCGACGCTTCGACGATCAAGCCCGGTGAGACCACCATCCAGGGCAGCGTGACCCGCGACGGCGAGCCCGTCACCGGGTACGTGCGTCTGCTGGACTCGACCGGAGAGTTCACCGCCGAGGTCCCGACCTCGGCGACCGGACAGTTCCGCTTCTACGCGGCCGAGGGCACCTGGACGCTCCGCGCCCTGGTCCCGGGCGGCAGCGCCGACCGCACGGTCGTCGCGCAGACCGGTGGGCTCTCCGAGGTCGCGATCGCCGTCTGATCCACGGCATGGCCGGTCCACGGCACAGAAGAACGGCCGGAGGGCCGCACCCCAGGGGGTTGGACGCCACCTGACGCGGGGTGCGGCCCTTCGCGCCGTTCTGTTCCACCTGCTCTGTTCCACCGGCTCTGTACCCCGGCTCTGTTCCACCGGCCCGGAAACGGTTCTACGCTGGAGATATGTACGCCCGACGCCGGCGCGGCTACTTCTGGATGATGGGCGGTTGCGTCGCCCTCTTCGTCTCCGCCTGGGCCGTCGTACGCCTGTGGTCGATGCCCGCCGCCGTCGCGATGTGCCTCGTTGCCATGGTGATTCCGCCCGTCGCCGCGGTCCTCGCCAACCGGCGCGGTCCCGAGGACCGGTGGTGGGACGACCCCTCCGGCGACCCGAAGTCCGACGCGTGGTGGGACGAGCTGGACGGGAAGAAGCGGTACTGAGGGGCCTATGGGGCAGGGGCGGGGCTCAGTAGACGAGCGCCTGCGTGCCGTCCGTCATGGCCTCCTGGACGAAGACCTGCGCCCCCGCGATCCGTACGCCCTCCAGCACGTCCTTCTCCGTGATCTCGCGCCGTGCCGCGCACTGCGTGCAGAGGGTGACCCGGCCGCCCGCCAGGATCGAGTCGAGCAGATCGGGCAGCGGGGCGGCGTGCGGCAGCTCGAACTCGGCGGCCCGGCCCGGCAGCGCGAACCACGAGGACTCCCCGGTCAGCCAGAGCGAGACCTCCACGCCACTGGCCACGGCCACCGCCGCGACGGTGAAGGCCTGCGAGCAGCGCTCGGCGGATTCGGGCCCGGCGGTCACCTTGATCACAAGCTTCTTCGGCATAGACCGAACTGTAATCGTCCGGCAGGCAACCTCCCCCCTGACCTGCGAGTCACTTGTGCGCGCACGTATGCGAACTGCGCTTCGAACTCTCTGCGGGGGACCCCTTTTGGAACCGAACGACACCGTTTCGCCTGCCGGCGGACCCAGACCCCGGCCCCGTGGCCGTACGGCGCTGATCATCGCCGCCGCGGCCCTGCTCGGGATCTCCGGCGGCACCGCCGTCGGCTACGGCATCCAGGCGCAGCGGCCACCGACACCCCTGCCCACCCTCGCCCAGCCCGGCCTCGGGTACCCGGCGAAGCCGCTCCCGGCGGGCAAGACACCGGCACCGCTGCCGGCCTCCGAGGACCGGCAGGTCAGGACGGACGGCGATCTGCGCAAGCTGCTCGTGGAGCGGCCCAAGGGGGCGAAGGCCTCTCCGTCGCATCCCCGGAAGGGCGGTGAGTGGCTGCCGTTCCCGGAGTACGTCCGGGAGTTCAAGGGCGAGCGGGCCATGTTCCTGTACCTCGCCGAGAACGACCTGCGCCGGATCGCGGTGACCGGATGGATGCAGGGGAAGTACCGGGAGTCCGCCGTCACCCTGGTCCAGTTCCGGTCGAACGCGGTCATGGGCGCCGCCGATCACTTCGGGGGACAGCTCTCGTACATGCCGGAAGCGGAGGAAGGGGCCGGGAACGCCGGTGACCCGCTCGAAGGCACCGACTCCGGCCGCTACTTCCTGTACGCCGTCGAGCGGGAGGCCGGCTACCTGCCCTTCTACCGCGCCAGGGCGCTGGCCGTGCGCGGCGACATCATGATCGACATCAACATCACCGACTCGAAGCCGATCAGCAAGAAGGACATCCGCGTCCTCGCCGAACGACAGCTGGAGCGCCTGTGAGCGACGACGTCGAGAAGACGACCCCCGAGGCCTCCGCAGCCCCCGAGGCGCCCGCAGCCTCCGCAGCGCCCGACGCGCCCGCAGCCTCTGACGCGCCCGCAGCGCCCGCAGCGCCCGCAGCGCCCGAGGCGCCTGGCGCTCCGCAGGCTCCCGCCCCGAAGCGGCGCCGGGTGCTGCTCACCGTGCTGCCCTTCGTGCTGGTGCTCGCCGCGGTGGGCGGTGCCGCCGCCTACACCGTGCGGACCGTGGACGGTGCCGACCGGACCGTCACCACGGTCGTCTGGGACGGCAGCGGCCCCAAGCCGGGCCTCGACCCCGCCGCGAAGGCGGACCGCGGCCGGACGGACACCGAGCTGAGCAGGCTGCTGATGCCCGTGCCCGAGGGTTACCGGCTCGGCCCGGACATCGGCGAGCTCGGCAACGACGGCGAGACGAGCGGTGCGGAGGCCACCGCCGCCCTGAAGGAGACCGGGCGCGGGCTGGCGGGCAAGCAGCGCCGTGAGCTCGACGCGTTCTTCGACAAGCTCCGGGTCAAGGGCGTCGCCCACCGCACGTACACCCGTGGCGTCTCCGTCCCGTACGCACGCACCGGTTTCGACGATCTGGTGCTCTCCGTCCGGGTGGTCGAGATGGAGGACGAGCGGGCGGTCCGCACCATGCACGAGCGGCAGATCGCCCTGCTGAACTCGTTCGGTGTGCTGCGCAAGGGGCCGAAGATCGAAGGCCACAAGAACGCCACCTGCTACCGGATGCCCAAGGACGGCAAGGACCCGCTCGACAGCATCGCCTGCTCCGCCTACGAGGGCGGGATCTCGGTGACCGTCGAGGCGGACGGGCCGAAGCCGTTCAGCGCGTCCACGGTCGCCGGCCTGGTCAAGGAGCAGCTCGACCACATCACGTCCCCGGGGGAGTCCATATGAGCGAGCAGCAGACCGCGGCAGTACCCGCGCCCGCCGAGCCTGCGGTCCCCGCCGAGCCCGTGGAGGTCCCCGAGCCCACCGCCGCCCCGGCCGTGCCGGAGGCCCCCCGCCCGCCCCGCCGCGCCCTGCGGGCCGTGGCGCGGTGGACGGTGGCCCTGCTGGTGTTCGGCGGGCTCGGTACGGGTACGGCGCTGGCGATCACCTCGGCCGAGCGGACCGACGTCCCCGGGCTCGCCACCGAGAGCGACGGGCGCTGGGACTACCCGAAGCTCTCCCTCCCCGCGTTGCCGGCCGGCGCGCCCCGCCCGTTCACCGACGCCAACACCGCGGAGATCCACCACGCGGACCTGCGGAAGCTGCTGCTGCCCGCTCCGGCGGGATCCACCCCGGACAAGGCGCTCGACGGCGGCTGGGTGAAGCAGGAACGGTTCCTCGCCGAGTACGCGGCCGAGGACCGGGAGGAGCTGGCCCAGCTCCTCGTGGACGCACCGCCCCGGCACATCGCGGCCCGCGGCTGGACCATGCCGGACGGCACCCGGGCCCGGATCTACCTGCTGCGGTTCAACTCGACCGCCTTTGCCACCCACATGAGGGACGAGCTGAACCTCGGCACCACGATGCAGCGGACGCCGGCCGGGGCGGAGGAGACGGCGTTCGACACGACCTGGACGTTCTCGCGTGCGGTCAAGGGGGTCGCGTCGTACGTCCTCACCGAGAAGGCCCCGCACGGTGCCGCGCACACCCGGCTGGCGTACAGCGGCGCCGGTGACACCCTCGCCCTGATCGTGCACGAGCGGCCGGGCAAGAAGGAAGCGGCGCGGATCCCGTTCCAGCAGACCGTGATCCTGCAGAACCAGCTGCTCGGCTGAGACCGGGTCCCGGAGGTGCCGGCCGGGCGGTGGTGACGCCGTTCGGCCCATACCTGGACGAGAGGGCCGGGGCCCCACCCATTAGGCTGGGCCCCGGCCCTGTACTGCCGCCATACCGCTCGTTCCGAGGAGCCCCCGTGCTTGAGGCATTCTTCTCCGCCCTGCTGATCCTGGTCTGTGTCGGCGTACTCGCCTTCACGGTGGTCGCCGTGAAGAAGCTGTACCAGGGCCAGCGCTGAACCTCGCCGTATCCGGCCCGACCACCCTTCGCACCCTCACAGATCGTCTGAGCAGCTCATGATCGAGATTCCGTCCGACCTCCACCCGGACCTCGTCCCGCTGGCCTTCCTCATCGGCAAGTGGGCGGGTGCGGGCGTCTCCGACTTCCCCGGCGCCGAGAAGTGCAACTTCGGCCAGGAGGTCACGTTCAGCCACGACGGCCGTGACTTCCTGGAGTACGTGTCCCACACCTGGGTCCTGGACGCCGACGGCAACCAGGTCCGCCCGCTGGAGTCGGAGTCCGGCTACTGGCGCATCGACAAGGACCGCAAGGTCGAGGTCGTCATGGTCCGCGACCAGGGCGTCGTCGAGATCTGGTACGGCGAGCTCGCCAAGCAGAAGCCGCAGATCGACCTGGTCACCGACGCCGTGGCCCGCACCGCGGCCTCCGGCCCGTACACCGGGGGCAAGCGTCTCTACGGGTACGTGAAGAGCGACCTCATGTGGGTCGGCGAGAAGGCGACCCCCGAGGTCGAGCTGCGCCCCTACATGTCGGCGCACCTGAAGAAGGTCGTCACCCCGGAAGAGGTCGCCGAGATGGCGCGGAACCTCGAGGACATGCCGGACGACGGCATCGCGTTCTTCAAGTAGATCGCGTTCTTCGAGTAGAGAGCCCCCGGAGCGAACGTAAAGAGCCCTCGGAACGAGCTCTGCCGACCGGTGCTCACCCGGCCTACACTGGGCCTGTGGTGAGCACCGACTGGAAGACCGATCTTCGGCAGCGTGGCTACCGGCTGACGCCTCAGCGCCAGCTCGTCCTGGAGGCCGTCGACGCCCTGGAGCACGCGACTCCGGATGATCTGCTGTGCGAGGTCCGCAAGACCGCGTCCGGGGTGAACATCTCCACGGTGTACCGGACCTTGGAGCTCCTGGAGGAGCTCGGTCTGGTGAGCCATGCCCATCTGGGGCACGGCGCCCCGACGTACCACCTGGCCGACCGCCACCACCACATCCACCTGGTCTGCCGGGACTGCAAGGACGTCATCGAGGCGGACCTCTCCGTCGTCGCCGAGTTCACCGGGAAACTGCGCGCCGACTTCGGCTTCGAGACCGATATGAAGCACTTCGCGATCTTCGGCCGCTGCGCCTCGTGCACGGCCGCCGAGGAGCCGGCGGAGGACGCCTCCGCCAAGTCGTAGGCCAAGTCGTAGGCTGGACGCATGAAGAGCCCCCTGCTGTCCCTGCCCGGCGCCGTCGCCGCCGAGGGCCGCGACGAAGGTGTTGCCGGACATTACGGTGACCTGTTCCGCGAGCAACGCGCCCTCGCCGACGGCAACGGCCTCGTCGACCTCTCCCACCGCGGTGTCGTCACCGTCACCGGTGACGACCGGCTGAGCTGGCTGCACCTGCTGCTCACCCAGCACGTCAGCGACCTCGCCCCGCACCAGGCCACCGAGGCGCTGATCCTCTCCGCCAACGGGCACATCGAGCACGCCATGTATCTCGTCGACGACGGGACGACGGTGTGGATGCACGTCGAACCCGACACCCAGGGCGACCTCATCGCCTACCTGGAGTCGATGAAGTTCTTCTACCGGGTCGAGGTGGCCGACCGCACCGAGGACATCGCGGTCGTGCACCTCCCCGCCGGTTCCATCGCGGAGGTCCCGGACGGGGTCGCCGTGCGGGAGACCGCCCAGGGCCGGGACCTGTTCCTGCCGCGCGCCGACCTGGAGGCGTACGCCGCCGCCAACGGCCCGGTCGTCGGGATCCTGGCGTACGAGGCGCTGCGCATCGAGGCGCACCTGCCGCGCGTCGGCTTCGAGACCGACCACCGCACCATCCCGCACGAGCTGGGCTGGATCGGCTCCGCCGTCCACCTCCAGAAGGGGTGCTACCGGGGTCAGGAGACCGTCGCCCGCGTCCACAACCTGGGGAAGCCGCCGCGCAGGCTCGTCTTCCTGCACCTGGACGGCAGCGAGGTGCACCTGCCCGGCCACGGGACGCCGGTACGGCTGGCCGCCGACGGCGAGGAGGGCCGGCAGCTCGGCTTCATCACCACCTCGGCCCGCCACCACGAGCTGGGGCCGATCGCCCTGGCGCTGGTCAAGCGGAACGTGGCGGTGGACGCGGAGCTGATCGCCGGGGACACGGCGGCGGCGCAGGAGACGGTCGTCGAGCCGTAAGGGACAGGGCCCGTCACAGGGCCCCGTCGAGCCGCAGGGGCCGGGCCCGTCACACCTCGATGATCACCGTGAACGGGCCGCTGTTCGTGAGCGAGACCCGCATGTCCGCTCCGAACCGGCCCGTCGCCACCTGTGCGCCGAGCGCCCGCAACTGGGCGACCACCTCGTCCACCAGCGGCTCGGCGACCTCGCCCGGTGCCGCCGCGTTCCAGGTGGGGCGGCGGCCCTTGCGGGCGTCCCCGTAGAGGGTGAACTGCGAAATCACCAGGAGGGGGGCATTCACATCCGAACAGGACTTCTCGCCCTCCAGGATGCGGACGGACCAGAGCTTGCGGGCCAGCTGCGCCGCCTTCTCCGGGGTGTCCCCATGGGTGACTCCGACCAGCACACACAGGCCTTCGCCGATGATCTCGCCGACGACGCCGGTCGCCGAAGGGTCCTCGCCCGTCCCGGCCACCGAGACGGTCGCGCCGTCCACTCTCTGTACCACTGCACGCATACAGACCAACCTATCTTGGGCTGAACGGGTACAGAGTGTCTGCGGGGGCCCCTCGCAGGGTGGCACGATGCACGATGGCGGTGTGCCGACGCACCGGTCGAGGGGACGGAACAGCATGAGTACCTATGGAGCCGGACAATCTCCCGGGGCCGTACCGGGTGGACATACCTGCACCAGCGCCAGTACCAGCACCCTGCACTCACCCGTACGGTCCATGGTTCCCGGGCTCGCGTCCGTGCCGGAGCAGGGCGGCGGCGAGGCCGGATTCGGCGGGCTGCGGCTGCCGGACCTGCGGACGCTGCGCCGGGACGCGCAGCGGGACGAGGCCGACCTCAGTTACGTACGCCGGCTGGTCCAGGGCCGGATCGACATCCTCCGCGCCGAGCTGGCCCGCCGGCGGGACCCGCAGGCCCCCGTGCCCGAGGCCCCGGTGGTGGACCGGCTCTCGGAGATCCTGGCCGACGCCCCGTCCCGGCACCGCACCTCCGCCCGGCACGTCACGCTGACGACGCCGCGCGGTGACGAGTTCCGGCAGCTCGCCGCCGAGAACCTCGCCGAGGTCGAGCTCTCCGACCTGGCCGCCCGGACGGACGAGGAGCTGCACGACGCGATGGGCCGCCTGGTCCGCTACGAGCAGCAGGTCTCCCGGCGCCGTCACGAGCTCCAGCGCACCACCGACGATTGCAGCGCGGAGATCGCCCGCAGGTACCGTGACGGGGAAGCCCAAGTGGACGACCTGCTCGCCTGAAGCGACCCTTCCGGACGGCGGGTCCCGCACCCCGCCCGCCCGGCCGATCCTTCCGGGCGGCGGGTCCCCGTACCCGACCGACCGACTCCGGAAGGCCACCATGACGTCGACCGACGCCCCTGCCGCGATAGCCCCCGCCCCGCCCGTACTGGCCGAGGTCGTACGGTCCGGGTTCACCGAGGGCCACCACCGCGGTTCGCTGGTCCTGCTCGCCGCCGACGGGAGCGTGGAGCGGACGCTCGGCGACCCCGACGCCCCGGTCTTCCCCCGCTCCTCCAACAAGCCGATGCAGGCCGCCGCGATCCTCCGGGCGGGCCTGGAGCTCTCCGGGGAGCGGCTGGCGCTGGCGGCGGCCAGCCACTCGGGGGAGCCCTTCCACCTCGAACTCGTGGCGAAGATGCTCGCCGAGCACGGGCTGTCCGCCGCCGACCTGCAGACCCCGCCCGATCTGCCGCTGGACCCGGTCGCCGCGGAGGCCTACCTCGCCGCCGGGAACGTACGCGAGCGGATCACCATGAACTGCTCCGGCAAGCACGCGGCCATGCTCGCCGTCTGCGTCCGCAACGGCTGGGACACGGCGACCTACCTCGACCCCGCCCACCCGCTCCAGCTCCTGGTGGGCCAGGTCGTGGCCGAGGCGGCGGGCGAGCCGGTCGCGGCGGTCGGCACCGACGGCTGCGGGGCCCCGCTGATGGCGATCGGGCTGACCGGTCTGGCCCGCGCGTTCCGGTCGTTCGTGCTGGCGGAGCCGGGGAGCGCCGAGCGCCGGGTGGCGGACGCGATGCGCGCCCACCCGGAGTACGTGGCGGGCACCCGGCGCCCCGACACCTGGCTGATGACCGAGGTCCCCGGCACGCTCTCCAAGATGGGCGCCGAGGCGGTCCAGGCGGTGGCGCTGGCCGACGGGCGGGCCCTCGCCTTCAAGATCGACGACGGGTCGGTCCGGGCGCTCGGCCCGGTCCTGGCCCGCGCCCTGGAACTGCTCGGCGTGGACGCCCCGGTGGTCTCCCGGATCGGGCGCGCGCCGCTGCTCGGCGGGGCGGTGGAGGTCGGGGAGATCCGCGCGAAATTCTGAGAGCCCGGCATGATCCAAACGAGAGGCCCTAGCGTGGGGGCATGAGTCCCGATGTCCGTACGGTCACCGCGTCCGATTACCCCGACTGGCTGCGGGCGATGGAGAACGGTTTCCTGACGCCCGGCGCGCCGACCGACGAGGAGGCCGCCGAGCGGCTCGTCGGCACCGATCTCTCGCGTGTCCTGGGCGTGTTCGACGGCGGGCGGTGCGTGGCGACGTTCCGCTCGTTCACCCAGCAGCTGACCGTCGTGGGCGGGGCCACCGTGCCGGCCGACGCGGTCAGCGCGGTGACGGTGGCGCCCACCCACCGCCGCCGGGGACTGCTGAGCCGGATGATGGCCACGGACCTGGCGGCGGCCAGGGAGCGTGGCGAGGCGGTCGCCACGCTGATCGCCGCCGAGTACCCGATCTACGGGCGGTTCGGCTTCGGCCCCGCCACCTGGAACACCGAGTGGGAGGTCTCCGTCCACCGCGCCGGGCTCGACCCGCGCCGGTCGGGGCAGCCGGAGGGCGGCGGCCGGATCGAGGCGGTGGACGGCGCCGCCGTCCGTAAGTACGGCCCCGAGATCCACGCCCGGCTGGCGAAGCTCCGCGCCGGGGTCGTCGACCGCGACGAACGGTGGTGGAAGGGGCGCACCGGCGTGGGCGGCCCGGGGGGCCGGGAGAAGCGGGCCGAGACGTTCTCCGTCGTCCACCGTGCTCCGGACGGCGACGTCGACGGCCTGATGGTCTACAGCACCGACGCCACGTGGGGCGACGCCCGGCAGCCCATGAACACCGCGACCGTACGGGACCTGATCGCCCTCAACCCGGCCGCCGAGCGGGCGCTGTGGCACTTCGTCTGCTCGGTCGACTGGATCACCACCGTCCGCTCGGGCAACCGCGCCCCCGACGACCTGCTCCCCCTGCTGCTCCCGGACCCCCGGGCGGCCAGGACGGTGACGCACACGGACTGGCTCTGGGTGCGGCTCCTGGACGTGCGGCGGGCGCTGGAGGCCCGCTCCTACGAGCGTGAGGCATCGCTCGTCCTCGACGTCCGGGACGAGGGGGGAGTGGCCGAGGGGCGCTTCCTGCTGGATGTCTCGCCCGCCGGGGCGCGCTGCACCCCGACCACCCGGAGCGCGGATCTCGCCCTGGGCGCCGATGAGTTGGCGACCCTGTATCTCGGCGACGAGTCGGCCCGGCGGCTGGTGGACCTGGGGCGGGCCGAGGAGGTGCGGGCCGGTGCGGCGGTCACGGCGGACGCCGTCTTCCGTACGGGGCGGCGGCCCTGGTGCCCGGACGTCTTCTGATCCCTTCGTGGCGGTGTCCAGCGCGTCGTGAGCCGTCGGTGGTGTTCAGTTCAGCGCGTCCTGATCCGGAACAGCACTCCTGACGCGGCGATCGCCACCGCCAGCATCCCGCCGGCCCAGGCGAGCGCGATCCAGGGCGTGTTGCCCACCTGCTGGCCCAGCAGGAGCCCGCGCAGGGACTCGATGGCCGGGGTGATCGGCTGGTTCTCGGCGAAGCCGTGCAGCCAGCTCGGCATCGACTGGATCCGGACGAACGCGCTGCTCGGGTAGGGCAGGAACGACATGAAGAACGTGAACCCGCTCGCCGCTTCCGGGGAGCGGGCCAGCAGGCCGATCGCCGCCGAGATCCACGACAGCGCCACGATGTAGGCGACCAGGATCCCGGCCGCGAGGAGCCAGCCGTCCCAGGAGGCCGCCGGCCGGAAGCCGATCAGCAGGGCGACGCCGAAGACCACGGCGGTGGCGACCAGATTGCGGACGGTGCTGGCCGCCACATGCCCGGCGAGGACCGGTGTACCGCCCACGTCCAGGGAGCGGAAGCGGTCGATGATGCCGCCCTTCATGTCCTCGCTGACGGCGGTGGCGGTGGTCGCGGCGCCGAACCCGGCGCACAGGAGGATGACGCCCGGGACGACGTACATGACGTACGAGGAGTGGAGCGCCCCGGTGTCGATCGCGCCGCCGAAGAAGTAGACGAAGATCAGCATCAACATGATCGGCAGGGCCAGCGACATGATCAGCGCGTCGGTGTTGCGGCGGCTGATGCGCAGGCTGCGGCCGGCCATGACGGCCGCGTGGGTGAGGGGCCCCGGTGCTCTCCCCGGGAGGACGGCGGTCTCAGACATGGGCGGGTACCTCCGAGGTGAGGGCCAGGAAGACGTCGTCGAGGGTCGCGCTGTGGAGGGTGAAGCGGTCGATCTCGGTGCCCGCCGGGTCGATCTCGTCGAGCAGGGCGCGTACGTGGGCGGCGCTGCCGTCCGTGGGGAGGCCGAGGGTCAGCGTCTCGGGGGAGTGGTGGACCGCGCGGCCGGCCAGCCGGAGGTAGGCCTCGCTGCTGGTGAGGACGGCGTCGAGGCGGTGCCCGGCGATCCGCCCCTTGAGGCCGGCGGCCGTGCCCTCGGCGGCGATACGGCCCTTGTTCAGCAGCGCGATCCGGTCGGCGAGGCGGTCGGCCTCCTCCAGGTACTGCGTGGTCAGCAGGACGCTCGCCCCGCGCTCGGCCAGCCCCCGGACCACCTCCCAGAGCTCCTGGCGGCTGCGCGGGTCCAGCCCGGTCGTCGGCTCGTCCAGGAAGAAGACCCCGGGCTCCGGTGAGCCGACGAGCCCGGCGGCCAGGTCCAGCCGGCGGCGCATGCCCCCGGAGTACGTACGGGCCGGGCGGCGGGCCGCGTCGGTCAGGCCGAAGCGCTCCAGTAGCTCCCCGGCCCGGCGGCGGGCGTCGGCGCGGGAGAGCCCGGTGAGCCGGGCCATCATCCGCAGGTTCTCCTCGCCGGTCTGCGTCTCGTCGACGGCGGCGAACTGGCCGGTGAGGCTGATCGCCCGGCGCACCGCGCTCCGCCCGGCGACGACGTCGTGCCCCGCGACCCGGGCGGTGCCCGAGTCGGCGGCGGTGAGCGTGGCGAGGATCCGTACGGCGGTGGTCTTGCCCGCCCCGTTCGGGCCGAGCAGGGCGAAGACGCTGCCGTGCCCGACGCGGAGGTCGATGCCGTCCAGGACGCGTACGGCGGGCTTTCCGTAGGACTTGGTGAGGCCGTACGCCTCGATGGCGTACGGCTTCCGGTCCGTCCGAGAGGTGGCTGTGGTCGGGCTGGTCATGGCCTGGCCCCCTTCTGCGTATGACATACGCGTTATTGCGTAAGCATTACGCATCCTTAGGATGGGGTCAAGGCGCACGGGGGTGAGCGGAAGGCGGGCGGACGTGGGCAAGGGGGATGCGGTGACCGGGAAGAGCGGCACCGGCGGCGGTGACCTGCCGGCCTCCATCGAGGCCGCCTGGGGGCTCCGGGAGCGCCCGGCCAAGGGGCCGAAACCCGGTCTGAGCCTGGAGCGGATCGTGGCGGCGGCGGTGGCCGTGGCGGCCTCCGAGGGGCTCGCCGCCGTGTCCATGGGCCGGGTCGCGAAGGAGGTCGGCGCCTCCACGATGTCGCTCTACCGGTACGTCTCCGCCAAGGACGAGCTGTACGTCTTGATGCAGGAGGCCGCCTTCGGCCCGCCGGCCCCGCTGGCCGCCCTGGAGGCCGGGGCGGGCTGGCGCGAGGCGCTCACCGAGTGGGCGGCCGGGCAGCGCGCGCAGTTCCTCGCCAACCTCTGGGTGCTCCGGATCCCGATCGGCGGCCCGCCCGCCACCCCGAACTCGCTCGCCTGGTGGGAGCAGGGGCTCCAGGCGCTGGAGGGCAGCGGGCTCGGCGAGGGCGACAAGATCTCGGTGATCCTGCTGGTCTCCAACTTCGTACGCAGCGAAGCCCTGTTGGTGAGCGACCTCTCCGCCGCCGTCGCCGCGCGTGGCGTCTCCCCCGAGGAAGTGGTCGCGGGCCAGGAACGCACCCTGCGGCGGCTGGTCGACCCGGTGCGCCACCCCGCGATCCACCGGCTGCTGGACTCCGGCGTGATGAGCGAGCCGGACGACCCCGACTACGAGTTCACCTTCGGCCTGGCGACCCTGCTGGACGGGGTCGAGGCGCTGATCCGGAGTACGGCCGCGGGCGGCTGACCGGGGCGTGCTGTCGTGCTCGTGACATCAACTCCGGCCGAGGTCAAGGGCGTACGCTTCATGGTCATGAGCGGAGAGAAGGCCGGCGGCGGGAACGGAAACGGAAGCGTCGCCGGGGCGGTGGAGGAGGAGCGGGCGGGGGTATCGGCCTCGACCCAGGTCCCGGCATCGGCCCTGGCGCGGGCCTCGGCTCAGGCTCAGGCCCCGACCCAGGCCCCGGCCCCGACCCAGGCCCGGGTCAGTCTGCGGGAGCGCAAGAAGCAGCTGACGTACCGGGCGATCTCCGACGCGGCGGTCGCGATGTTCCTGGAGCGGGGCTTCGACAAGGTCTCCGTGGCGGAGGTGGCCGCCGCGGCCGACATCTCCAAGCCGACGCTGTTCCGGTACTTCCCCGCCAAGGAGGACCTGGCGCTGCACCGGTTCGCCGACCGTGAGGACGAGGCGGCCCGGGTCGTCGGCGGCCGGGCCCCCGGCGCGAGCCCGCTGGAGGCGCTGCGCCGCCACTTCCTGGCCGGCCTGGACCGCCGCGACCCGGCCACCGGGCTCTGTGATGCCCACCAAGTCCTGGCGTTCCACCGCCTGTTGTACGGGACGCCGTCGCTGGTGGCCCGCCTGTACGCGTACCAGGGCCGCTCCGAGGCCGCGCTCGCCCGCGCCCTCGGCGGCGGGGTGACCGCGCGGCTGGCGGCCGGGCAGGTCATCGCGGTCCTGCGCATCCTGGCCGAGGAGAACTGGCGCCGGATCGACGCGGGGGAGAGCGCGGACCGGGTGTACGCGGGGGCGGTGCAGGCGGCCGAGGAGGCGTTCGTACAGCTGCGGAGCGGCCTGGAGCCGGAGGGGCGCGGCTGAGGGAGGGCGGCCTGCGCCACGGGGGCGCCGACTGCGTTACGGGGCTGTCGCCCCGGCCGGGTCCGGGGCGGCTGCCCGCTCCCGGCGCAGTGTCAGGAACGCGACGGCGAAGGCTGCCACGAGGAGTGCCGCGCCGATGGTGAACGCCAGCCGGTAGCCGCCGGTCAGCGCCTCGGCGGACGGGCGGCCGGCGGCGGTGAGGGCCTCGGTGCGCCCGGCGGCCAGGGTGGACAGGACGGCGACGCCGAGCGCCATGCCGATCTGCTGGGTGGTGTTGAAGAGCCCCGAGGCCAGTCCGGCGTCGTCCTCACCCGCGCCCGACATGCCCAGCGAGGTCAGCGCCGGGAGCGCGAGCCCGAATCCGGCGGCCAGCAGCATCACCGGGAGCAGGTCGGTCACGTAGTCCGCCCGCACGGGCAGCCGGGCGAGGAGGCCGAGGGCCGCGATCAGCAGCCCGATCCCGGTCAGCAGAACGGCCCGCTCACCGAAGCGGGCCACGAGCCGGGCCGAGAGGCCGAGCGTGACGGCCCCGATGACGACGGCGGCCGGAAGCATGGCGAGACCGGTCGCGGCAGCCCCGTAACCGAGGACCTTCTGCAGGTAGAGCGCCACGATGATCTGGAAGGAGAACAGCGCGGCCACCATCAGCATCTGGACCACGTTGGCCCCGGACACGTTGCGCGAGCGCAGGATCCGCAGCGGCATCAGCGGGGTCGGCGCGGTGGCCTGGCGGAGGACGAACCCGGCCAGCAGGGCCAGGGCGAGCGCGCCGAGGCCCAGCGTGTGCGCCGAGACCCAGCCGTACGTCTCCACCCCGACGACCGTGTAGATCCCGAGCATCAGGCCGGCGGTGACGAGGAGGGCGCCCGCCACGTCCGCTCCGGCGGCGAGCCCCCGGCCCCGGTCGGCGGGCAGGACGCGTACGGCGACCAGCAGGACGGCGAGGCCGATCGGCAGGTTGATGAAGAAGATCCAGTGCCAGGTCAGGGCGTCGGTGAGGACGCCACCGAGGACCTGCCCGATCGAGGCTCCGGCGGCACCGGTGAAGGAGAACACGGCGATGGCGCGGGCGCGTTCGGCCGGTTCGGTGAACAGGGTGACCAGGATGCCGAGGGCCACCGCGGCGCTCATCGCGCTGCCGACGCCCTGGGCGAACCGGGCGGCGATCAGCACGGCGGGCGAGCCGGCCGCTGCCGCGACCAGCGAGGCGGCGGTGAACAGGAGGATCCCGGACAGGAACATCGGCTTGCGGCCGATCAGGTCGCCGAGCCGCCCGGCGAGCAGGAGGAGGCTGCCGAAGGCGATGAGGTAGGCGTTGACCACCCAGCTGAGCCCTGCGGGCGAGAAGCCCAGGTCGTCCTGGATCGCGGGCATCGCGACGGTCACGATCGAGCCGTCGAGCACGATCATCAGCATGCTCGTGGCGATCACTCCGAGAGCCGACAGCCGGGCCCGGAAGGTGGGCCGGCGTGCCGGTGGGACAGGTGATTCAGGGGTGGGCGGGGCGTCCGGGGCGGCGGATGACATGGGCCATCTCCTGTCGGTCGAGGCGATAGGAGTGACCGTAGCAGATGGTTTTCTTGCGGACTATTTCTTTCGGTCCTTCTTTCTGGGCTTCAGTTCTTCTTCTCGGGCGTGGTGCGGCCCCGTGACCGCAGGGGTTCCGGGCCCGGCCCGGATCGGCTCATCTCTTGGCCTGACGTGCCCGGCGGACCGGCCGGGGGTTCTCCACGGGTGTCGCCAGATGGCCCCCGGCCAGGGCGTTCAGCGCCCGGAGCAGGGCCTCGCGGTCATGCGCGGCCAGCGATCCCAGGGCCTCCTCGTGGACCCGGTCGACGATCTCCTGGCTCTGCCCGGCGAGCGCCGCGCCCTTCTCGGTGACCGCGATGATCCGGGCCCGCCGGTCCTGACCGGAGGGGCGGCGCTCGGCGAGTCCCGCACTCTCCAGGGCGTCCACCGTCACCACCATCGTGGTCTTGTCCATGTCGCCGATCTCGGCCAGCTGGATCTGGGTGCGCTCCTCCGCCAGGGCGTGGACCAGCACGCAGTGCATACGGGCGGTCAGGCCGATCTCGCCGAGCGCCGCCGCCATCCGGGTCCGCAGGACGTGGCTGGTGTGGTCCAGGAGGAAGGAGAGGTCGGGGGTGGGGCGCGAGGGCGTCATGGCGGTCATGGCAGCCAGCGTAACCGTTCGATCTGTGACGGATCGTCCCGAAGTGGACGACTGTCGGGCCGCGGGACCGGCTACGCGTACGGGCCCAGCGCCCGCCGCAGATCCTCCGGTCCCCGGTACAGCACGCCCCTCATGCCGAGGGCGGCCGCCGCGTCGACGTTCTCCTGCCGGTCGTCCACGAAGAGGCACCGCTCGGCCGGCACTCCCGCCCGCTCGGCGGCGATGCGGCAGAGGGCCGGGTCCGGCTTGGCCACCCGCTCCACCGCACTGCTCACCACCGCGTCGGCCAGATCCGTCAGCCCCAACAGGGCCAGGTCGTCGTCCAGTTGCAGGGTCGCGTTGGTGACGAGCACCAGCGGGACATGGGTGCGGGCCCGCCGCAGCAGCGCGACCACCTCGGCTTCGGCCCGGAACGGCGCCCCGGCGAGCGCCCGCCCCAGCGTGCGGGCCTGCTCGGTGTCCCCGCCCAGCCGCTCGGCGAGTACCGCCGCGACGGCCTCCACCCAGGCGTCCGGGGTGATCCGGCCGAGGAGGAGCGGGAGGTCGATCTCGGGGGCGTAGGCGATCTCCATGGTCGTGCCCTCGGCCAGTCCGGCCGCCCGCTCCAGCGCGGCGAGGGGCGCGGTGTCGTAGAAGCGGATCACGTTGTCGAGATCGCAGAGCACGGCGTCATAGGGGCGGTTCTCGGCCGGGGCGGCGCCGATGTGTCCAGGGGCGTACCGCGAGCTCATGCCACGCTCCGTTCAGGTCTCCGCGGGGGGCGGGATGCCGGTCGTACGGTACCGGTGGCGGGCCCGCGGGCCCTGGTCAGGCCCCGTCGCCCGGTGTCCGCACCACCTTCCGCAGCCGCCTCCGGGTCCGCGCGCGGACCCGCCGCTTCCGTCGCCACGGGATCACGTGACGGCCCAGTAACGTTCCGTTCGTTTTGTGATCTTCATCTCATTGCACGCCGAGGTGGGAATACAGTAGTTGTCGATCGGGTCGCGTCGGCGGAGTCGATCTCCGCGACGCCGAATCCACCCCACTTCCGCGCGCGGGCGCCCGGCCCGGACGTCCGCGCCGAGTGGTGTGTACCAGCCACCTGCCACGCTTGCCCGTGACCCCCGGAATTTCGCCCGCTCAGCTGACGACATGTCAGATTCCGTTTCCGGTCCCGGCGCTGTGCTGCGGAGTCTGCGCCGACGGCCCGCCGAGCGCTCCGACGCGAACAGAAATACTCCTGTAGTCGTCTGTTCTCTTTCGGACACTACGGTCCGGTTGCCAGTCGTCCCCCGGTGGGTGTCTCATCTGTCCTCGGTCCTGGAGCAGACGTGGGCCTCCGTCCCGGGAGGCGCACGATCGAATCCGCCTGCCGCGGTGCCGTTGGGGGGTGAACACGCGCTCGTCTGCCGTCTCGACGGCGTGTTCTGTGTTCGGATTCCGGATTTCCCGCTCACCGGGCGGTTTGCAGCCATCACTGTCACGGATCAGCGCATCGGACCGGAGCGATACACCACGGACCCGCGTTCTCGGCCCGCTCCGAGTCCCGTTCCTCGGCCCCCTCTTTCCGCCCGGCGCCCCGGGCGCCCGGGGCCGCATGTACGGACACCGAAGGAAGGATTCGAGGAGTCAGATGCACAAGCACCCAGAACTTTCCGCCGGCCACATCGGCCGGGACTGCGCGGCGCTCTGCGGGCGTATCTGCCGGATGTGCGTCGAGAGGCTGCGGGGTGAACTGCTCACCCTGCGCGGTCTGTACCGCGAGAGCGACCACGCCCTGACGCCGGGGCCGGCCCGGATGCGAGAACGAGTGAGCGGGAGCAGAACCGTCGGCATGGTGCTCGACGAACGGACCGTCGAGATGCGCACCGAGACCGCGGACGTGCTGGCGTCCTGGGCGCGGCTGGTCGTCGAGGAGCGCGGGACGAAGGGGCTGCCGGGCTGCGACGTCGAGTCACTGGTTGCGTTCCTCCGCGACGAGGTGGAGTGGATCGCCGGGCACCCCGCCGCCGTCTCGTTCGACGAGGAGGTGCGCCGGCTGCTCCAGCGGCTCGGCGCCCTGTTCGGGCCCGCCCCGGTGCGCGGGATGCCGCTCGGGGCGTGCGTGGAGCCCGAGTGCACGGGTACGCTGCTGGCCGTGGTGCGCGGAGGCGCCGGGTCGGCCGCCGCCCCCGGCCAGGTCTCGTGCGACGCCGGGCATACGCTGCCGCCGCGTCAGTGGCTGATGGTGGCCGGTCAGCTGGCGAGGTGGTCGGAGTGACGATCCGCAGACGCAGAACCGTTTCGACCGAGCTGGCCGCGCTGGCCATGGGCGTCAGCGAGGCCACCATCCGCAAGTGGGCCTCCCGGGGCAAGATCACCCGCTACGGCAGGAAGCAGCGGGCCGAGTACGACCTCGACGAACTGCTCACGCTGAGGGAGCGCGGCGCACCGCTCTCCGCCGGTGGACAGCAGGCACCGGGCTTATGACGTTACGGGGGTCGGGCGCGGCTGACCGACCGCGCGCACGCTGCTGACCTGCGGCGATGGCGCATTTTCGGGCGAGGGGGAGAGGGCGGGATCCCTACAACATAAGTGGGTTGACGGTTCAGAAGATTGAGTGTCACACTTCTTCCGGCGGCTCCACGCGCTGATTCCATGATCGCCCCGCGATCGGCCGGATCGGGCGTTGCGGCGGCCCCAGCTCTCACCAGAATCCGTGTCCGGCCCTGTGCCGGACGCGGATTCTTTTTTGTCCGCAGCCGAGAGAGGAAGTGTGTCGATGTCAGTTTCTCCCCGTACGCCCGCCGGACAGTGGGCGGGCACGGTCACGCACGACGGTGAGGTGGACGACTACACCGTCACCTTCCAGGACGACGGTTCGCTCGTCGTCGTCACGCAGAAGAGCACGGGCGCGGGTTCGTGGTCGCAGACCGATGACGACACGTTCGCGTTCTTCCTCCGGGAGGACTTCAACACCGACGTCACCCAGATCAGCCCCACCGGGTTCCGGGCCGCCTACATCAAGATCGACATCGAGGCCCGGCTGGAGGGGGACGGCAAGTTCACCGGCAAGGGCAAGGCGGTCGTGCACGGCACGGACGACACGGTGATCTACTCGACGGACGCCGAGACCGACGCGCACCGGGTGCCGTGACCGGGTCCCCGGGGCCCGGCCTCGGTGAACTCGCTGCCGAGGTCGCGCGGTTGTCCGACATCGCGGCCCTGAACCATCTGATCGACCGCTATCTGGCGGGGCTGGACGAAGGGCTCGCGAGCTCCGCGTCCACCTCCGCAGCCGGCTCCGATTCCGGTTCCGGTTCGGGTTCCGGTTCGGGCCTCGGCCCCGGTCCGGGTTCCGGCTCCGGATTCGACGCGGTGTGGGCCGCGTCCCTGTTCACCGAGGACGTGGAACTCCTCTTCCCGGTCGGCTCCCACCAGGGCCTGACCGGGGCGGACGGCTTCCTGCGGGAGATCATGGAGCGCTGGGACCGTACGCACCACCACGGCTCCCTCGCCTCCGTCGAGCCGGACGGCGACCTGGCCGCAGTCAGCTGGAGCCTGATCGCCTCACACGTCCACTTCGGCTCTCCCCTGCCGCCGCAGCCCTCCGCGTACTTCCAGATCGGCGGGCGCTTCACCGGCGTCGCGCGTCGCACGCCGGACGGCTGGCGTTTCGCGCGGCTGCGGCTCCGGATCGTGTGGAGCACCGGCTCACCGCCCGGCGGAGTGACCGAGGTCGACGCCCGGACCCTTGAGGCCGCCGACTCCCGTCCCTGAGGCCTCGCCTCCCATCAACACCCCTACCCGACACATGAGTTCCGAGGAGGAACCGCCATGCCCACCACACTCACGCCCGAACAGCAGCGCGAAGTCGTCGAGAAGGTCTTCCACGAGGGGCTGGACCTCGGCGACCTCACGGCCGCCGACCGCTATCTGACCTCGGACTTCCGCAACCACGGCAGCCACGACGACTCCATGCGGGGCCCGGAGGCCTTCAAGCACACGATCCGGATCCAGCAGTCCGCGTTCAGCGAGATCAAGTACGAGATCCTCGACTTCATCTCGCAGGGCGACCGGGCCGCGATCCGCTGGGTGATGCACGGCAAGCACACGGGCCCCTTCATCGGCATCCAGCCGACCGGGCTCCAGGTCCAGCACCAGGCCATGATCTGGTTCCGCTTCGAGGGCGACAAGATCGCCGAGCGCTGGGGGCTCGTGGACAACTTCACCCTGGAGCGCTTCCTGAAGTCCGGCGGCAAGCCGACGGGTCCGCTGACCCCGAAGGCCGCCGCGCCGCAGCAGGCCTGAGCCGGCGGCGGTGAGGGGAGGGCGGCTCCGGGTGGAGCCGCCCTCCCCTCCGACCCCGCACAACCCCCCCCGTATCGGCAGAGAAGAGGAGGCAGTCGTGCCCATCAACAGACGCGTGGCCCGCTTCAACAAGGCGGTCGCCAACCACTTCGTGGGCCCCGTCCTGAGCCGGATGCCCGGCTTCGGCAAGGTGCACCACCACGGCCGCAGGTCCGGCCGCGCTTTCACCACCCCGGTCAAGCTGTTCCGCCGCGGCGAGGACATCATCATCACCCTGCCGTACGGGCCCGGGTCCGACTGGGTCAAGAACGTCCTGGCGGAGGGCGGCTGCGAGATCACCACGCGGGGCCGGCGGATCAAGGTGACCGCCCCGGTGGTCTTCACGGACGACGGTTCGACGAAGATGCCCGCGCTGACCCGCCGGATCCTGTCCCGGGTCGACGCCACCCAGTTCCTCTCCCTGACCCCTGTCGCCGCGCGGTCCGCGGCGGCGGGCTGAGGGGCCCCGGTGGATTCCCCGGTGAACTCCCCGGTGCCGCCCGTCAAGGTCGTGGTCGTGGTCGCATCGGTGCGCGCCGGGAGGCTGGCGCCGGACGTGGCCGGGTGGTTCACCTCGGTGGCCGGGGTCCGGGACGATCTGGTCCTGGACGTCGTCGACGTGGCGGACCACGAACTGCCCGGCAGCCTCGACGCGTCGGATCCGGTGGCGGCTGCCCTGCGGCCCCGGCTGGCGGCCGCCGAGGCGTTCGTCCTGATCGCCCCGGAGTACAACCGCAGTGTTCCCGGCCCCCTCAAGACGCTCATCGACAGCTTCCAGGCCGAGTGGGAGGCCAAGCCCGTCGGCTTCGTGAGTTACGGGCTGTCCCTGGCGGGCGGGGTGCGCGCGGTGGAGCACCTGCGGCAGATCTTCGCCGAGTTCCACGCGGTCGGGATGAAGGACGCGGTGCTCTTCCCGCGGATCCTCGAACACTACGACGCCCAGGGGCGGTTCCCCGCCGAGCCCGAGGGCGCCGAGGCCGCCGCCAAGCTCCTGCTCGACCAGCTGCTCTGGTGGGCGCGGGCCCTGCGTGATGCCAAGTCCGTACGCCCGTACGGCTCCTGATAGATCCTCACCCCATCCGGAGAAGAGATTGTCATGGCCGCTGCAACTGACCCTCTGCCTGATCTCCTGATCGCCATCCCCGCGGTGATCCTGCTCTGCAAAGTAGGTGCGCGCGTCGTCCGTGGGGCCGGCCAGCCGCCGGTGGTCGGCGAGATAGCCGTCGGCCTGCTGCTCGGCCCCTCCTTCCTGGGGTGGCTGTGGCCCGGCGCGCAGGCGTGGCTCTTCCCGCCGTCCTCCCTCCCCTATCTGGGGCTGCTCGGCAACCTGGGACTGCTCATCTTCATGTTCCTCGTCGGGCACGAGATCCAGCTCGGCTCGCTCAAGGCCCAGAGCGGTACCGCCGCGCTGGTCTCCATGGTGAGCGTCGCCCTGCCGCTGGGGCTCGGCACGCTCCTGGCCCTCGGGATGTACGACTCCTTCGCGCCCGAGGGCGTGGACCGGCTGCCGTTCGTCCTGTTCATCGCGGTGGCCATGAGCATCACGGCCTTCCCGGTGATGGCCCGGATCCTGGCGGACCGGGGCATGTACCGGACGCGGGTGGGTGTGCTGGCGCTGGCCTGTGCCGCGTTCGACGACGTCACCGCCTGGTGCCTGCTGGCCGCGGTGGTCGCCGTGTCGGCGGCCGGCTCCCCGATGGAGGCGGTCACCACCGCGCTGTTCGCGATCGGCTTCGCCCTCTTCATGTTCGGTGTCCTGCGGCCGGTGCTGGCGCGGCTGACCGCCCGCGCCGAGCGGACGTCCACCGACAGCCTGGTGCTGGTCCTGCTCTTCAGCGGCCTGTGCCTGAGCGCCCTGGCCACGGACCTGATCGGGGTGCACGCCCTGTTCGGGGCCTTCGTCTTCGGTGCGGTCACACCGCGCGGCAGCCGGGTCATCGAGTTCCAGGCGGCGCGGCTGAGGGCCTTCGCCGTTCCCGTACTGCTTCCGCTGTTCTTCGTCACCACGGGTCTGCGGGCGGATGTGTCGCTGCTGGCGGCGGACCCGGTGCAGTGGCTCTGGGCCGGGGCGGTCCTGGCGGTGGCCGTGCTGGCGAAGTGGGGCGGCGGGACCGGGGCCGCACGGCTCTCCGGCCAGTCGTGGCGGGACGCGATGTCGATCGGGGCGCTGATGAACTGCCGCGGGCTGACCGAGCTGATCGTCCTGAACGTCGGGCTCGGCCTCGGGGTGATCGGCCAGGACCTGTTCACGATCCTCGTGCTGATGGCGCTGATCACCACCGCGGCGACCTCGCCCGCGCTCAACCTGATCCGCAAGGGGATGCCGGAGGAGGAGCTGGAGGTGGAGCGGAGGCCCGCCGACGAGGCGGCGGACGACTCCCGGCAGCCGGACGTCTCCCGGCAGCCGGACGGATCGCCGGACGCCGTGGGCGCCCGGGCCGGGGGAGCGGGCCCTGCTTCCTAGGGTGCGCTTCCTGGAGTGCTTGGATCTCTGATGGTTCCCAGCTTGATAGTTAGGCAGGTTGACGATAGCCTTTTCTCACGCCGCACCCATGCAGGGAGAGGGAAGAGACGATGGGCGACTTCAAGAACCTCGACATGACGATGATGTTCGCCATCCACGACGCGCTCCGCCGCGAACTGGAGCGCATCGCACGGATCACCTCCCGGGTGGACGAGGACCCGCGCCACGTGCTGAGCACCGCGGTCGGCTGGGAGCTGTTCAAGAAGTTCCTCACCGCCCACCACACGTCCGAGGACCTCACCGTGTGGCCGGCGATGTACAAGGCGCTGGACGGCCGGGACGCGCAGGCCGAGATCGCGCTCCTCGACGCGATGGAGGCCGAACACGCCGTCATCGACCCGCTGCTGACGGACATCGACGCGGCCCTGGCCGACCGCGACACGGGCGCCGAACGCCTCGGCGGCCTGGTCGACACGCTCCACACCGACCTCCGCGCCCACCTCGACCACGAGGAGCGGGAGGCGCTCGCGCTCATGGACCTCACCATGAGCCCGGAGGAGTGGCAGGCCTTCAGCGTCGAGCAGAAGAACCGGATCGGCAGCGATGCCAACCGCTACCTCCCCTGGCTCCTGGACGACATCGACGCCGCCCGGGTCGCCACCATCCTCGGCAAGCTCCCGCCGCCCCTGCGCGCCGCATACGAGACCGAGTGGCGGGCCGCCTACGAGGACCTGGACATCTGGGCCGTCAAGGACGCCGCAGAACTCCATGCCGTCAAGGACGCCGCAGGACGCTGAACCCCGTCCCCCGGGCCGGCCCGTCCCGCTCCTGGGGCCGGGAGGGGCCGGACCCACCTCCCCGAATCACCTCTGGAGACGTTCATGTCTATGCAGGACAGAACCGAAGCCGCTCCACCGGGAGCCGGCACGCCCCCGGGCTCCGCCGCACCGGCCCCGTCCGGTGACAAGCTCGGACTCGCGCTCGCGGTCATCGCGGCCGCCCAGCTCATGCTCGTCCTCGACAACACCATCGTGGCCGTCGCCCTGCCGAGCATGCAGAGCGCGCTCGGCCTCTCCGACGCCAACCTCGGCTGGGTCATCACCGCCTACGCCCTGGCCTTCGGCGGACTGCTGCTGGCCGGTGGCCGGGCCGGCGACCTCTTCGGCCGCCGCCGGGTCTTCCGTACCGGACTCGTGGTCTTCACCCTCGCCTCGCTCCTCGGCGGCCTCGCCGGCAGCGGCGAGGTGCTGCTCATCGCCCGTGTCCTCCAGGGCGTCGGCGCCGCGATCGCGGCACCCACCGCCCTCTCCCTGCTGGCCTCCACCTTCCCCGCGGGCCCGGCGCGCAACAAGGCGCTCGGTGTGTACGGGGCGATGGGCGGGCTCGGCTCGGTCGTCGGCCTGCTCCTCGGCGGGGCGCTGACCGAGTTCCTCAGCTGGCGCTGGGTCATGTACATCAACATCCCGATCGCCGTCGCGGTGCTCATCGGGACCAGCGTCCTCAAGGAGGGCGAGCGCGACCGCGGCAAGGTCGACGTGCCCGGAGCGCTCACCGCCACCTTCGGCTTCGGCTCCCTCGTCTACGGCATCAACCGGGCGGGGGAGAAGGGCCTCGGCGACTCCACCACCCTGATCGCCCTGGCCGTCGCGATCGTGCTGATCGTCGCCTTCATCGCCATCCAGCGCTCCAGCCGGGCCCCGATGGTGCCGGGTGCCGTCCTGGCCGACAAGAGCCGCGCCGGAGCCAACGCGGTGATGTTCCTGGTCGGCGCGGGCATGTTCGCCACCTTCTACTTCCTGACGCTCTACATGCAGATCGTCAAGGGGTACGAGCCGATGATCACCGGCCTCGCCTACCTCCCCTTCGCCATCGGGATCGGCATCGCGGCCGGCGGCGTCGGACCCCAGCTGCTGGCCAAGGTCCCCGAGCGCTCGGTCATCGCCGTCGGGCTCGTCATCGGCATCGCCGGCATGGTCTGGCTCAGCCTCCTGGAGCCCGGCCAGAACGCCTTCGCCGTCCTCCTCCCCGCCCAGCTGGTCTGCGGGTTCGGCCTCGGCCTGGTCTTCGTCACCGTCACCATCATCAGCGTCCGCGGGGTATCCCCGGAGGACACCGGCATCGCGGCGGGCCTGATCAACACCAGCCAGCAGATCGGTGGCGCGGTCGGCCTCGCCATCCTCGCCGCGACCGCCTCCGTCATCACCGAGGGCAGGCTGCCCGGCGACCGGTCCGAGGCGCTCACCACCGGCTACTCCTACGGGCTCCTCATCGGCGGCGGCATCTACCTGGTCGCCCTGATCGTGACCCTGGGCACCATCAAGGCGACGGCTCCCCAGTCGCAGCCCCACTAGCGGACCGGCCGCGGCCCGCCCGAGCGGGCCGCCGCCGGTTCTCCTCCGCCCCGCCCGGGCCCCTCCCTCCCTCGGGCGGGGTCAGGCGCGTCCGGGGGGAGGCGGCCGGCGGTCCGGGCCCGGTCCGGCCGGGGCCGTCCGCCGTATACTCGGTTACCCGGTTCCGAAGGGGAGATGACGATCGTGCGAGGCGAGCCCGACGCGACGCGAGGCCCCATCTCGGAGACCGAGGCCACGGCCGAGGTGCCCGGCGTACTCCCGGAAGGGCTCACCGGATTCATCGGCTATCTGCTGCGCCGGGTGTTCGCCCAGTTCACGACCTTCGCGGACGGCCCCGAGGACGGCTCCCGGGACTTCCTCGTCCTGGACGCGCTGACCGGCGGCGACTGGGTCTCCCAGCTCGACCTGGCCGAGCGCCTCGGCATCAACCGGACCATCATGGTCGGCGTCATCGACCGCCTGGAGGGCCGCGGCCAGGTGCTCCGCACCCGTAACCCGGACAACCGCCGCCAGTACATCCTCTCCCTCACCGACGAGGGCCGCTCCGCCGTGGAGGCGGGCCGCCGCGCCGTCGCCGAGCGGGACGCGCGGCTCACCGCCGCCCTCACCCCCGAGCAGGTCACCCGCCTCAACACCCTCCTGGCCCGGCTGCTCCCCCAGGGCACCCAGGACCTCGTGCAGGGCACCGAACACCTCGTCGAGCAGGCCCACCACCGGCTGCGCCGGCTCGGCGACGAGAAGCTGGCCGGGACCGGACTGCGGGTCCGCCACTACGGGCCGCTGTCCATCCTCGCCACCCACGGGCCCTGTCCGCAGCAGCGGCTGGCCCAGGAGCTGGCCATCACCGGCCCCGCGACCTCCCAGCTCGTCGACGAGCTCGTCGACGGCGGGATGGTCCACCGCGGGCGCGACCCGCACGACCGGCGCCGGCACGCCCTGGAGCTCACCGAGCTCGGGCACACCCAGCTGAAGGCGGTCGCCGAGGCCGTCGACCTGCTGGCCGCGGACACCGCCGTACTCCTCGGCCCCGGCGGCGAGGACGAGCTGCGGGCCCTGCTCGTCCAGCTCCTGGAGCCCGCCCACCCCGGTGTCGCCGAAGCGGCCGGAAGGCGTGGCTGAGCCCGTTCCCGGCCGTTCGGGGCCCGCTGGGCCCAGGTCCGGCCGCTCAGGGGTGGCTGGCCCGTTCCTGGCCCTCCCAGGCGTGGCTGAGGCCGTTCCCGACCTCCCAGGGGTGGCTGAGCCCGTTCCCGGCCCTCCCGGGGGTGGCTGAGCCCATGCCGGCCTGCCCTTAACCTGCCTTTTCCCAGCGGGGGTTGACCGCCCGCACAATTCCTGTCACGCTTTCTTCAGCGGTTCAGTCGTGCCGTTTTTACGGGCTCCTCCCCAAGGCCATTCAAGGCCACCGGAAGGGCCCGTTTTTTGTGCCCTCTTTCGGCACCGCCCTCTTTTCGCACCGGATCGCACCCCACCTGGATCGCACCCCACCTGACGAAGGAGACGGCCCGTGGTCGCCCAGACGAACGAAAGGCCCAAAGGAGCGGACGGCATACCCCAGGAAGCGACGTACGACGTCATCATCCTGGGTTCCGGTATCGCCGGATCGGTGACCGGAGCCATTCTCGCGAAGCACGGAGCGAGGGTTCTTCTCGTCGACGCCACCACCCATCCGCGTTTCGCGGTCGGTGAGTCGATGACCCCGCAGCTCGTCGAATGGATCCACATTCTCGCCGAACGCCACGACCTCCCCGAACTCAAGAGCCTGGCCAGTGTGAAACAGAGCACCCTGGACATCGCGCCGACCTTCGGGACCAAGGCCCACTTCGGCTTCATGAAGCACGAGGTGGGCCAGGAGCCCGACCCGCGCGAGGCCACCCAGCTGGCGCTGCCCAAGATCTTCCACCAGAACAGCCACATGTTCCGGCAGGACAGCGACTCCTTCATGTTCCACGTCGCCGTGAAGTACGGCTGTGTCGCGAAGCAGAGCTGGCGGGCGAACGAGGTCGACATCGACGAGGACGGCGTCACGGTCACCGGCCGCAGCGGAGCCCCCGGCGCGGAGCCGGAGTCGTTCCGGGCGCAGTACGTGGTGGACGCCTCCGGGTTCCGCTCGCCGCTGGCCCAGAAGTTCGACCTGCGTGACCAGCCGGCCCGCTTCAAGCACCACTCCCGCTCCATGTTCACGCACTACGTGGGAGTGAAGCGGTTCGACGACGTCAGCGGCCACCCCAAGGAGCTGCGGCCGCCGGCCGACTGGCACACCGGCACGATGCACCACCTCATCGAGCGCGGCTGGTTCTGGATCATCCCGTTCGACAACCACAAGGACTCGCGCAACCCGCTGTGCAGCGTCGGCCTGACCATGGACGAGCGCACCTACCCCAAGCCCAAGGACATCACCCCCGAGCAGGAGTTCGAGCTCTTCCTCGACAAGTACCCGGCGGTCAAGCGGCAGTTCGTCGGTGCGAGCAAGGTCCGCGAGTGGGTGTCGACGGACCGGCTCCAGTACTCCTCGAAGCAGACCATCGGCGACCGCTGGTGCCTGATGTCGCACGCGGCCGGCTTCCTGGACCCGCTGTTCTCCCGCGGCCTGTCCAACACTCTCGAAGTGGTCGACGCCCTCACCTCCCGGCTGCTGGAGGCCTTCAAGGACGGCGACTACTCGGCGGAGCGCTTCGAGTACGTCGAACGCCTGGAGCAGGGCCTGCTCCAGTACAACGACGAGATCGTCAACAGCTCGTTCATCGCCTTCTCCCACTTCCGCCTCTGGAACGCCGTCTTCCGGGTGTGGGGCTCCTTCATCACCCCGGGCACCATGCGCCTGACCCGGGCCCGGCTGAAGCACTTCAAGGACAAGGACCAGCGCCACTTCCGGGAGCTGGAGCAGAACGACTACCCCGGACTGTGGTGGCCGCAGAGCGACAAGTTCAAGATCCTCCTCGAAACGACGGCGGAGGCCTGCGAGAAGTACGAGGCGGGCGCCCTGACCGGGGACGAGGCCGCGGACATCATCTTCAAGCTCATCGACGAATCGCCCATCGTCAATCCCGTCTTCGGCTGGAAGGACGAGAACAAGCGGTTCATCTATCCGTCGGTCGCCACCATGGCCCGTTTCCTCTACTGGGCGTCGGTCCAGGCGCCCCCGGAGATGAACAGCGTCGGACGGGAATTCCTCCTCGGCATCGTCAAGGCCGGTTCCAAGGTGCGAAAGCTGCTCTAGGAACGATCGCTCGCACGCGCGCACGCACGCACGCTCCGAGACCAGCAGCCGATCAGGAAAGGGATTGCCCATGTCCGCAGCGCGCTCACTGACCCACAGCCAGGTGAAACAGCCGATAGCACCGAAGGAATTCCGCCGGATCTGCGGCCTTTTCGCGACCGGGGTGACGGTCATCACCGCCGGAACCGAAGGCGAAGCCGAAGGAACGACGGTGAATTCCTTCACCTCGGTCTCCCTCGACCCGTCCCTGGTCCTTTTCTGCCTGCACAAGGAATCGCGGATGCACGCCGTGATCGGCCGGCACGGGACGTTCGCCGTCAACTTCCTCGCGGGCGGCCAGCAGGAGCTGGCCCGCGCCTTCGCCGCCCGCCGCCCGGAGGGGTTCCACGGCGTCCCGCACCACTTCGCCCCCGACGGCCCGCCGGTCCTCAGCGAGGCCCTGGCGTATCTGACCTGCTCCACGGTGGCCGTGCACTCCGGCGGGGACCACGACATCGTGGTCGGCGAGGTGCTGGAGCTGGCCGCGCCGGGCAGCGAGCAGGAACCGCTGATCTTCTTCGACGGGACCCTGGGGCCCCTGGAGTCCACGGGCGGCCGCTTCGGCCAGGCCGTCGGAGCGCAGGACCCGGCACCGAAGGGCCCGGCGGCGAGCCCGGCCCGGGCCGGCTGACATGCGCAAGGTGCTCATCGCCAACCGTGGCGAAATCGCTGTCCGCGTTGCTCGGGCGTGCCGGGATGGGGGGATCGCGAGCGTGGCGGTCTACGCCGATCCGGACCGGGACGCGTTGCATGTCCGGGCGGCCGACGAGGCGTTCGCGCTGGGCGGTGACACCCCGGCCGACAGTTATCTGGACATGGCCAAGGTGCTGCAGGCCGCCGAGGATTCCGGGGCGGACGCGATTCACCCGGGGTACGGGTTCCTGTCGGAGAACGCCGAGTTCGCCCAGGCGGTCCTGGACGCGGGGCTGACGTGGATCGGGCCGCCGCCGCAGGCGATCCGGGACCTGGGGGACAAGGTCGCGGCCCGTCATATCGCGCAGCGTGCGGGGGCCCCGCTGGTGGCCGGTACGCCGGACCCGGTCGCCGGGTCGGCGGAGGTCGTGGCGTTCGCCCAGCAGAACGGGCTGCCGATCGCGATCAAGGCGGCGTTCGGTGGTGGCGGGCGGGGGCTGAAGGTGGCCCGGACGCTGGAGGAGATCCCGGAGCTGTACGACTCCGCCGTCCGTGAGGCCGTGGCCGCGTTCGGGCGGGGCGAGTGCTTCGTCGAGCGCTACCTCGACAAGCCCCGCCACGTGGAGACCCAGTGCCTGGCCGACACCCACGGCAACGTCGTGGTCGTCTCGACCCGTGACTGCTCGCTCCAGCGCCGGCACCAGAAGCTGGTGGAGGAGGCCCCGGCCCCCTTCCTGAGCCCGGCGCAGAACGAGGAGCTGTACGCGGCGTCCAAGGCGATCCTGAAGGAAGCCGGATACGTCGGCGCGGGCACGGTGGAGTTCCTCGTCGGGGCCGACGGGACGATCTCGTTCCTGGAGGTCAACACCCGCCTCCAGGTCGAGCACCCCGTCACCGAAGAGGTCACCGGTATCGACCTCGTACGGGAGATGTTCCGCATCGCGGACGGTGAGGAGCTCGGCTACGGCGACCCGGCCGTGCGCGGGCACTCCTTCGAGTTCCGCATCAACGGCGAGGACCCCGGCCGCGGGTTCCTGCCCGCCCCGGGCACCGTGACGACATTCGCCCCGCCGGCCGGCCCGGGTGTCCGCCTGGACGCCGGCGTCGAGACCGGGTCCGTGATCGGCCCCGCCTGGGACTCCCTCCTCGCCAAACTCATCGTCACCGGCGCCACGCGTGAACAGGCACTCCAGCGCGCCGCCCGCGCGCTCGCCGAGTTCCAGGTCGAGGGCATGGCCACCGCCATCCCCTTCCACCGCGCCGTCGTCACCGACCCCGCCTTCACCGCCGACCCCTTCACCATCCACACCCGCTGGATCGAGACCGAGTTCACCAACACCATCGAGCCGTTCGGCACACCGGCCGAAGCGGCCGACACGGAGTCCATCCGTGAACGGATCGTCGTCGAAGTCGGCGGCCAGCGCCTCGAAGTGGTCCTGCCGTCCTTCCTCGCCCTCGCCCGGACCGCCCCCGCACCGGCCGGACCCGTCAGGTCCCGGCCGCGCGGCGGCGGAACCCGTACGGCGGCGGCCTCCGGCGACACCCTCGCCTCCCCGATGCAGGGCACCGTCGTCAAGGTGGCCGTGGAGGAGGGCCAGAAGGTCGAGGAGGGCGAGCTGATCGTCGTCCTGGAGGCCATGAAGATGGAACAGCCCCTCACCGCCCACCGCTCCGGCACCGTCAGCGGGCTGCCCGCCACCGGGGCCACCGTGTCCACGGGCGCCGCCATCTGCGACATCAAGGACTGAGGGCGCACCCCATGTCCCCACTGACCTACACCGATGCCGTGGGCGGAGCCCTGGAGCGGCTGCGCGGAGTCGGGTTCGAGCACGGGCCCCGGTTCGTCAACCACGCGCCGATGGCGGCCGAGGCGCTGGCGTACATGGGGTACGCCGACGACGTACCCCGCTGGGTCGACCGGAACCTCCGCACCCACACCTACCACGAGGTCCCCGACGCCCGGTGGGCGATCGACCCGGCGGACCCGGACGACTGGCGGTCCGCGCTCGGCGACTTCAGCCGGGTGGCCGACTGGACCGCCCTCTTCGAACGCGAACTGGCCCAGGCCCCCTGGCCGGAAGTGCTCGCCCGGTGGTGGCCGCGGCTGCTCCCCGGGATGTCGGGCGTCCTCACCCACGGGGTGATCCGGACCGCCCACGCGGTCCGGGCCATCTCCCGGGCCGGGGAGGAAAACCTGGCGTACCGCTGGGAGTTGGCGCAGGGCCTCGGCTATTGGGCCGCGCGGTACGCGAGCCATACGCACGGCATCCGGCCGGGCGACGAGTACCCGGGCACGGGCGAGGGCGACGAGTACCCGCGTACGGGAGACGGCGGCGGGGACACGCGTACGGGGAGCGGCGAGCAGGGTCCGCGTACGGGAGGCGGCGGGGATCCGCGTGCGGGCGACGGCGAGCAGGATCCGCGTACGGCCGACGCCGACAGTGCGGCCGCCGCGCTCGACGGGCTGGTGGCCGAGTACGCCGGTATCTACGCCTCCGCACCCCAGCGCCACCCCGTGCCGCTGATCCACTCCATCACCGGCCCGGCCGCCGTCCGCCTGGTCGTCGAGCATCTGCCGGCCGCCCAGCGCCGCCCCTCGTACCTGGTGGCCCGGGACGTCAGCGCCTCGATGCTCGACTGGTTCTCCACAACTCCGGTGACCACGCTCCCGGTTGGGCTCAGCGGCGTCCCGGACCTCGGCGAGGTCTTCGCCACCGCCGTCGCCATCGGCGACGAGCACGCCATCAAGCTCGCCGAGGTCGCCGTACGCCACCAGGCACTCGCCCCCGACCCCCGCCTCGCGGCGGCCGCCCATGCGGCGAACCAGGGGCTGGCCCGTTTCCGCAGGTGAGGCGGACACCTCTCTTCACGCGCACCACAGGACCCGTCCCCCCGCCCTCGGCGGGATGTCACGAGGAGGACCGATGGACGCACAAGTGATCGTCGCGGGCGCGGGCCCGGCCGGCATGATGCTGGCCGGTGAACTGCGCCTCGCGGGCGCCGATGTCATCGTGCTGGAGAAGCTGGCGGCACGCACCGGAGAATCCCGCGGTCTGGGCTTCACCGCCCGGACCATGGAGATCTTCGACCAGCGCGGCCTGCTCTCCCGCTTCGGGGACATCGAGATCAGCAACGTGGGCCACTTCGGCGGCCTGCCCGTCGACTTCGGGGTCCTCAGGGGCGCCCACCAGGCGGCCAAGACCATCCCGCAGTCCGCCACCGAGACCGTGCTGGAGGAGTGGGCGACCCAGCTCGGCGCCGACATCCGGCGCAGCCACGAACTCCTCTCCGTCACCGACAAGGAGGACTGCGTCGAGGTCGAGGTGCGGGGCCCCGAGGGCGTCCACACCCTGCGCGCCGACTACCTGGTCGGCTGCGACGGCGGCCGCTCCACCGTACGCAAGGCCGCCGGGTTCGACTTCCCCGGCACCGCCGCGACCATGGAGATGTTCCTCGCCGACGTCAAGGGCATCACCCTCGCCCCGCGCATGATCGGCGAGACCCTGGCCGGCGGCATGGTGATGGTCGGCCCGCTGCCCGGCGGCACGACCCGGCTGATCGTCTGCGAGCGCGGCACCCCGCCGCAGCGCCGCGAGACGCCGCCGAGCTGGAAGGAGGTCGCGGACGCCTGGCAGCGGCTCACCGGCGACGACATCTCGCACGCCGAGCCGGTCTGGGTCTCCTCGTTCGGGGACGCGACCCGGCACGCCACCGAGTACCGGCGCGGCCGGATCTTCCTCTCCGGCGACTCCGCCCACATCCACCTGCCCGCCGGCGGGCAGGGCATGAACACCAGCATCCAGGACTCCGTGAACCTAGGCTGGAAGCTGGCGGCGGTCGTCCGGGGCCGCGCCCCGGAGACGCTGCTGGACACCTACCACGCCGAGCGTCACCCCGTCGGCAAGCGGCTGCTGATGAACACCCAGGCCCAGGGGCTGCTGTTCCTCAGCGGCGCGGAAGTGCAGCCCCTGCGTGACGTCCTGCACGAACTCATCCGCTACCCCGAGGTCAGCAAGCACTTCGCGGCCATGGTCGGCGGCCTCGACATCCATTACGAACTCGACGGCGGCGCGCACCCGTTGCTCGGCCTGCGGCTGCCGCACGTCCCCCTCGAAGGGCCCGGTCAGCCGGCGTCGAGCACCGAGGCCCTGCGCCGCGGCCGGGGCGTGCTGCTGGACCTGGCCGACAACGCCGAGCTGCGCCGCCGGGCCGCCCCCTGGGTGGACCGCGTCGACCTCATCACCGCCACCGTGCCCGGCCCCACCGCCGGCTGCCTCGGGGACACCAGCGCCCTGCTGCTGCGCCCCGACGGCCATGTGGCGTGGGCGGCGCCGGGCAGCTTCGCCGATCTGCCGATGGCGCTGGACCGCTGGTTCGGCCCGGCGCGCTGAACGTACCTTCCGCGGCCTTTCCGAGGCCCGTGCAAGGCCCGCGCTCGGCCCTTGTACGGCCCGTTCGAGGCCGCCCGACACCTTACGGAGACCCCATGCACAGCACGTTGATCGTGGCCCGGATGAACCCCGGCTCCAGCCAGGAGGTCGCCCGGCTCTTCCGCGACTTCGACGGCACCGAGATGCCGCACCTGATGGGCACCCGCCGCCGCCAGCTCTTCTCCTACCGCGACCTCTACTTCCACCTCCAGGACTTCGACGCCGAGAACGGCGGCGAGCTGATCGAGGCGGCGAAGACCGACCCGCGCTTCCAGCGGATCAGCGACGACCTCAAGCCGTTCATCGAGGCGTACGACCCGGCGACCTGGCGGTCCCCGGCCGACGCCCTCGCCACCCGCTTCTACGACTGGGAGGGACGAGGGTGAACGCCCGGCGCGAGGTCATCACCGGTCCCCGGCGGGTGGTCATCACGGGGGTCGGCGTCACCGCCCCCGACGGCATCGGGGCCAAGAGCTTCTGGAGCCTGCTGAGCGAGGGGCGCACCGCGACCCGCGGCATCACCTTCTTCGACCCCTCCGCGTTCCGCTCCCGGGTCGCCGCCGAGATCGACTTCGACCCGGAGGCGCACGGGCTGAGCCCGCAGGAGATCCGCCGGATGGACCGGGCCGCGCAGCTGGCGGTCGTCACCACGCGGGAGGCGGTCGCCGACAGCGGCCTGGACCTGACCGCGCTGGACCCTTACCGCACGGGCGTCACCATCGGCAGCGCGGTCGGCGCGACGATGGGCCTGGACGAGGAGTACCGGGTGGTCAGCGACGGCGGCCGGCTCAGCCACGTGGACCACACCTACGCGGTCCCGCACCTCTACAACTACCTGGTGCCGAGCTCCTTCGCCGCCGAGGTCGCCTGGGCGGTCGGGGCCGAGGGTGCCGCGACGGTCGTCTCGACCGGCTGCACCTCGGGCATCGACGCGGTGGGGCAGGCGGTGGAGCTGATCCGTGAGGGCTCCGCCGACGTGATGGTGGCCGGGGCGACGGACGCGCCGATCTCCCCGATCACCCTGGCCTGCTTCGACGCCATCAAGGCGACGACCCCCCGCAACGACGACGCCGAGCACGCGTCCCGGCCGTTCGACGGGACCCGTAACGGGTTCGTGCTGGGGGAGGGGTCGGCGGTCTTCGTCCTGGAGGAGCTGGAGAGCGCGCGGCGGCGCGGGGCGCACATCTACGCCGAGATCGCCGGGTACGCCTCGCGCTGCAACGCCTTCCACATGACGGGGCTGCGCGCCGACGGGGCGGAGATGGCCGAGGCGATCACCGTGGCGCTGGCCGAGGCCCGGCTGAACGCCGAGTCCATCGACTACGTCAACGCGCACGGCTCCGGCACCAAGCAGAACGACCGCCACGAGACGGCCGCGCTGAAGAAGAGCCTCGGCGACCACGCGTACCGGACCCCGGTCTCGTCCATCAAGTCGATGGTCGGGCACTCGCTGGGCGCGATCGGGTCGATCGAGATCGCCGCGTCCGTCCTCGCCATGGAGCACCACGTGGTGCCCCCCACGGCGAACCTGCACACCCCGGACCCCGAATGCGATCTGGACTACGTGCCGTTGACGGCGCGTGAGCACCGTACGGACACGGTCCTGACCGTCGGCAGCGGCTTCGGCGGCTTCCAGAGCGCCATGGTGCTGGCCCGGCCGGACAGGAGTGAGTCATGAGTACGGTCACGCGTACGGGCACCCCGCGTGCGGTGGTGACGGGGCTCGGCATCACCGCCCCCAACGGCCTTGACACCGAGGCCTATTGGGACGCGGTCCGGGTCGGCAAGAGCGGCATCGGCCGCATCACCCGCTTCGACCCCTCGCAGTATCCGGCGCGGCTGGCCGGGGAGGTGCCGGGGTTCACCGCGTCCGAGCATCTGCCGAGCCGGCTGATGGCCCAGACCGACCACATGACGCGGCTGGCCCTCGTCGCCACCGACTGGGCGCTCGCGGACGCCGGGGTCGTCCCGGCCGACCTGCCCGCGTACTCCATGGGCGTGGTCACCGCCAGCTCCTCCGGGGGCTTCGAGTTCGGCCAGGGCGAGCTGCAGAAGCTGTGGGCCGAAGGCAGCCAGTACGTCTCCGCGTACCAGTCCTTCGCCTGGTTCTACGCGGTCAACAGCGGCCAGATCTCGATCCGCAACGGCATGAAGGGCCCCAGCGGGGTCGTCGTATCGGACCAGGCGGGCGGCCTCGACGCACTGGCCCAGGCCCGGCGCCAGATCCGTAAGGGGACCAGCCTGGTCGTCTCCGGTTCGGTGGACGCCTCGATCTGCCCCTGGGGCTGGGTCGCCCAGCTCGCGGGCGGCCGGCTGGCCACCGGGGACGACCCGGACTCCGCGTACGTCCCCTTCGACGCGGCTGCCGCCGGGCACGTCCCCGGCGAGGGCGGCGCCATCCTGATCATGGAGGACGAGGCGGCGGCCCGGGAGCGCGGTGCCACGGTCTACGGGCACATCGCCGGGTACGGCTCCACCTTCGACCCGGCCCCCGGCTCCGGCCGCCCGCCGGGGCTCCGCAAGGCCATCGAACTGGCCCTGACCGACGCGGGGTTGGATGCGGCCGACATCGACGTGGTGTTCGCCGACGCGGCGGCCGTCCCGGAGCTCGACCGGGCGGAGGCCGAGGCGCTGAACGCCGTCTTCGGGCCGCGCGGGGTGCCGGTCACCGCGCCGAAGACGATGACCGGGCGCCTCTACTCGGGGGCCGCGCCCCTCGATGTGGCGACCGCCTTCCTCGCCATGCGGGAGGGGCTCGTCCCGGCCACCGTCAACGTCGAACCGGACCCCGCCCACCAGCTCGACCTGATCACCGGGCAGCCCCGGGTGCTCCCGGTCCGCAACGCCCTGGTGCTCGCCCGGGGGCACGGCGGGTTCAACTCGGCGGCCGTCGCGAGCGCGCTCTGAATTCCCGTCCCAGCAGCTGAGAGAGAAAGCGGAAGCAGACATGGACAACAACCAGACCTTCACCCTGGAGAGCCTCAAGCGCATCCTGCGCGAGGGGGCCGGCGCCGACGAGAGCGTCGACTTCGACGGCGACATCCTCGACGCGGACTTCGAGGAGCTGGGGTACGAGTCCCTGGCGATCCTGGAGACGTGCGGCCGGATCGAGCGCGAGTACGGCATCACGCTGGACGACTCGGTGGTCAGTGACGTGCGGACGCCGCGCCGCATGGTCGAGGTCGTGAACGAGCACCTGGGGCAGACGGCCCCGGCCTGACCGGCCCGCCTGACCGGCCCGCCTGACCGGCCCGCCTGACCGGCTCCCTGGCCGGTTTGCCTGACCGGCCCGCCTGACCGGCTCCTTGGCCGGCCCGCTGACCGGCCCCTTGAACCTTCCGCGGCGCCCGCACCCGTACTTCCTGAACCCACCCCCGTACCCCTCGCATCTCCGAAGGAGCAGTCATGCCCGGAAACGCCCGACCCGTCGCCCTCATCTCCGGCGCCACCAGCGGCATCGGCCTGGCGGTGGCCCGGCTGCTGGCCACCCAGGGGCACCGCGTCTTCATCGGCGCCCGTGACGCCGAGAACGTCGCCGCCACCGTCAAGTCCCTGCGCGAGGAGGGCCTGGAGGCCGACGGCACGGTGCTCGACGTGCGCTCCCCGGACTCCGTGGACACCTTCGTACGTACGGCGGTGGAACGGTTCGGCACGGTCGACGTCCTCGTCAACAACGCGGGCCGCAGCGGCGGCGGGGTCACCGCCGACCTCGACGACGAGCTGTGGAACGACGTCATGGAGACCAACCTCACCAGCGTCTTCCGGCTGACCCGGGCCGCCCTGAACACCGGCGGCATGCGCCACAAGGACCGCGGCCGGATCATCAACATCGCCTCCACGGCCGGCAAGCAGGGTGTGGTGCTCGGCGCCCCCTACTCAGCCTCCAAGCACGGGGTCGTCGGCTTCACCAAGGCGCTCGGCAACGAGCTCGCGCCCACCGGCATCACCGTGAACGCGGTCTGCCCCGGGTACGTCGAGACGCCGATGGCGCAGCGCGTACGGGCCGGCTACGCGGCCGCGTACGACACGTCCGAGGACGCGATCATGCAGAAGTTCACCGCGAAGATCCCGCTCGGCCGCTACTCCACGCCCGAGGAGGTGGCGGGCCTGGTGGGCTACCTCGCCTCCGACACGGCGGCCTCCATCACCGCGCAGGCACTCAACGTCTGCGGCGGCCTCGGCAACTTCTGAGCCGCGCCCTCCACTTGGAAGACGACCTGAGTCCACGACCCCCGAGGAGATGAAGAGCATGACCGACTCCCGACCGCGCGAGGTGGAGCACGAGATCACGGTCTCCGCCCCGGCCGCGGAGGTGTACCGGCTGATCGCCGAGGTCGAGAACTGGCCGCGGATCTTCCCGCCGACCATCTACGTCGACCACATCGAGCGCTCCGAGGGCGAGGAGCTCATCCGGATCTGGGCCACGGCCAACGGCGAGGCCAAGAACTGGACTTCGCGCCGCTTCCTGGACCGCGAGGCGATGCGCATCACCTTCCGCCAGCAGGTCTCGACCCCGCCCGTCGCCACGATGGGCGGCACCTGGATCATCGAGCCGCTCTCCGCCACCGAGTCGCGGATCCGGCTCCAGCACGACTACACCGCCGTGGACGACGACCCGGCCGGGCTCGCCTGGATCGAGGAGGCCGTCGACCGCAACTCGCGCTCCGAGCTGGCCGCCCTGAAGACCAACGTCGAACTGGCCACGGCCTCGGAGGAGTTGACCTTCGCGTTCGAGGACACCGTCGAGATCGCCGGCTCCGCCAAGGACGCCTACGACTTCATCAACGAGGCCGGGCTCTGGTCGGAGCGGCTGCCGCACGTGGCGGTCGTCCGGCTCACCGAGGACAGCCCCGGGCTCCAGACCCTGGAGATGGACACCCGCGCCAAGGACGGCTCCGTGCACACGACGAAGTCGTACCGGGTCTGCCTGAACGGCGAGAAGATCGCGTACAAACAGACCACCCTGCCCGCCCTGATGAACCTGCACACCGGTGTCTGGACCTTCCGGGAGACCGGTACCGGGGTCGCCGCCACCTCCCAGCACACCGTGGTCATCCGGGCCGAGAACATCGAGAAGATCCTCGGTCCTGAGGCGGACGTCGCGCAGGCGCGGGAGTACGTGAAGGCGGCGCTCAGCACCAACAGCCGCGCCACCCTCGGCCACGCCAAGGACTACGCCGAAGCGCGGCGCTGACGCCGTGCGGGCCCCCGTCACGGACACGGAAGCCAGGGACTCGGAAGCCAGGGACTCGGAAGCCCGGGGCACGGAAGCCAGGGACACGGACGTCGTCGTCGTGGGTGCGGGCCCCGTCGGGCTGATGCTCGCCGGGGAGCTGCGGCTCGGCGGCGCCGACGTGATCGTGCTGGACCGGCTCGGCGCCCCGACGACCGAGTCCCGCGCCTCCACCCTGCACGCCCGCACCATGGAGATCCTCGACCAGCGCGGGCTGCTGGACGGGATCGGAACCCCGCCGGACGAGCCCATGGGCCACTTCGGCGGCCTCCCGCTGGACCTGCGGCTGCCGGGGCCGTACCCGGGGCAGTGGAAGGTCCCGCAGACCCGTACCGAAGAGGTCCTCGGCGCCTGGGCCGTCCGGCTCGGCGCCGAGGTGCGGCGCGGCCACCGGGTCACCGGCCTGGAGCAGCACCCGGACCGGGTCACGGTCGAGGCGGCGGGGCCGGAGGGTGGTGCGCCGGTACGGATCACGGCTCCGTACGTCGTCGGGTGCGACGGCGAGGAGTCCACCGTGCGTCGGCTCACCGCCATCGCGTTCCCCGGGAACGACGCCGAACGGGAGCTGATCCGGGCCGACATCGCCGGCATCGACATCCGCGGCCGCCGCTTCGAACGGCTGCCTCGCGGGCTGGCCATCGCGGCCCGTAGGCCGGACGGCGTCACCCGGGTGATGGTCCACGAGTTCGGCCGTACGCCCCGCGCCGCCGAGGCGTCCTTCGCCGACATCGTGGACGCCTGGCACAACGTCACCGGCGAGGACCTGTCGGCCGGAACTCCCTTGTGGGTCAACGCGTTCGGCGATGTCTCCCGGCAGGCCGAGCGCTACCGCCACGGCCGGGTCCTCCTCGCCGGGGACGCGGCCCACGCCCAGATGCCGATCGGTGGCCAGGCCCTCAACCTGGGCCTCCAGGACGCGGTCAACCTGGGCTGGAAACTGGCGGCGGCGGCCCGCGGCCGGGCCCCGGCCCGCCTCCTGGACTCGTACCACGAGGAGCGGCACGAGGTGGGCCGCCAGGTCCTCTCCAACATCCGCGCCCAGGCCCGGCTGCTGCTCGGCGGACCGGAGGTCACGGGCCTGCGCGCGGTGATCGGCGAGCTGCTCCCGTACGAGGCGGTACGGGCCCGGCTGGCCGGGATGGTCAGCGGCCTGGACATCCGCTACGGCGGGGCGCTGACGGACGCGGGCCGGCCGGGCGGTGGCCCGCACGGGTCGGCGGGGTGGCGGCTGCCGCCGATGACCCTCAACCTCCGTCCGCCCGTTGCGATCTCGGCGTACGGCTCCGAATCCGAGGGCTCGCCCGTGCATACGGCGGCCCTGCTGCGGGACGCCCGCGGGGTGCTGCTGGTGACGGCGGACGAGGAGGAGCGGCGGGAGCTGCTCACGGGGGTGGCCGGACCGTTCGGCCGGAGCGTGGACGCCGTGGCGGTGTTCCGGCCTGCGGGTGATCCGGGCGGCCCGGAAGGGCTGTTGGACGGCGTGGACGCGGTCCTGGTCCGGCCGGACGGATACGTCGCCTGGGCCGGTACATCGCCGGCGGGCCTCGAAGCGGCGCTCGCCACCTGGTTCGTACGGGACACCCGGCACAGCGCACCACCCACCGCCCCACCCACCACCTCATCCGCCACCCCACGCACCACCCCACACACCAGGTCACACATCGTCAGGAGAGAGAACATGGGCAAGCTCACCGGAAAGACGGCGCTGGTCACCGGCGCGAGCCGGGGCATGGGCCGGGCCACCGCCGAGCGGCTGGCACGGGAAGGGGCGCTCGTCGCCGTCCACTACGCGACCGGCGCGGACGCGGCGGCCGAGACCGTGGAGCGCATCGAGAAGGACGGCGGACGCGCCTTCGCGGTCCAGGCCGAGCTGGGGGTGCCCGGCGGCGTCCACGAACTCTTCCTCGGGCTCGAAGAGGGCCTGAAGGAGCGCACCGGCTCCACGGAGCTGAACATCCTGGTCAACAACGCCGGGGTGATGGGCGGGGTCGCGGCCGAGGACACGACCCCCGAGCAGTTCGACCGCATCTTCGCGGTGAACGCGAAGGCGCCCTTCTTCATCATCCAGCGGGCGCTGACGAACATCCCCGACGGCGGCCGGATCGTGAACATCTCCTCCGGACTCACCCGGTTCGCCAACCCGGACGAGATCGCCTACGCGATGAGCAAGGGCGCCGTCGAGATGCTCGCCCTGCACTTCGCCAAGCTGCTGGGCCCGCGCAACATCACCATCAACTCCGTCGCGCCCGGCATCACCCGCAACAGCAACCCGGTCTTCGACATCCCGGAAGCCGTCACGGCCATGGCGGGGCTCTCCACCTTCAACCGGGTGGGCGAACCCGAGGACGTCGCCGACGTCATCGCCTTCCTGGTCTCCGACGACGCCCGCTGGGTCACCGGTTCGTTCGTCGACGCGAGCGGCGGCACCCTGCTCGGCTGACCCCCACCGCCCCCTCTGCCCGCCCTTTCCCGTCTCCGCCTCTGCCGACCCGCAGGAGCCGCCGGATCATGACCAGCTCTCCCCTCCTCCCTTCGCACACCGCACCCGCTCCGGCGCACGCCCGGTGGAGCCCCCGGATGTGGGGGCTGCTGGTCGTGCTCGCCGGCAACATGCTCATCGACGCGCTCGAAGTGTCCGTGGCGCTCGTGGCGCTGCCCGCGATCGGCACGGACCTCGGTGCGCCCCTCACCACGATGCAGTGGACCATCACCGGATTCGCCGTCGGTTTCGGCGGCCTGATGCTGTTCGGCGCCCGTGCCGTGGCGCTGCTGGGGCGGCGCCGGGTCTACCTCGCCGCCCTCGTCGGCTTCGCCGCCGCCTCACTGGTCGGCGCCCTCGCCGAGGACCCCTCGCTCCTCACCGCCACCCGGGTGGTGAAGGGCTTCTGCGCGGCGCTGACCGCCCCCACCGGACTCGCGATCATCGCGACGGCCTTCCCCGAGGGCCCGCAGCGGAACCGGGCCCTCTCCGTGTACACCCTCTTCGGTGCCGGAGGATTCACGGCAGGACTTCTGCTCTCCGGCTGGCTGACCGGCTTCAGCTGGCGGCTGACCTTCGCCTTCCCGGCCCCGGCGGTCCTGGTGCTGTTCGTCCTGGGGCTGCGGCTGATCCCGGGGGCGGGGGAGGAGAACGGAGGGGGGCCGCCACCGGGCACCACGGACGGGGATCGGGTCGGCCGGCCGCCCGGCACCACGGCCGGCGATCGGACGGGCGGGCCACCGGGCACCACGGCCGGGGGCCGGGCGGGCCGACCGCCCGGCACCATGACCGGCGACCGGGTCGGCCGGCCGCCCGGCCCCCCGGCCGGCAACCGAGCGGGCCGCCCACCCCGCCCACCCCTCCGCCGTTACGGCTTCGCGAGCGCGGCCGCGTTCCTGGCCGGCCTGCTCGCCCTGGTCCAGGGCATCACCTCCGTACCCGCGCACGGCTGGGCCGACCTCCGCTCGACCGGGCTGCTGGCCCTGGCCGCAGGCCTGCTCGCCCTCTTCGTCGCCCTGGAACGCGCCTCCGCCCACCCACTCATCCGCTTCGAAGCCCTCCGCAGCCGCGCGATGATCCGCTCGGCGCTGGGCGCGGCCTGCCTCAACGGCTCCTATCTGGGGCTGCTGTTCGTCCTGACCCACCAGCTCCAGAGCCTGGCGGGCTGGTCCCCGCTGCGGACCGCGGCCGCCTTTCTGCCGGCCGCCGCGCCCCTCGTGGTGACCGCGCTGTTCTCCGGTCGGATCGTCGCCCGCTTCGGCGCACCGCGTCTGATCGCCGCCGGGGCGCTCCTCCCGTTCGCCGGGTACCTGCTGCTCCTGCGCACGCCCTGGCCACCGGCGTACGCCACCGGAATCCTGCCCACGATGCTGCTGGTGGGAGCCGGGTTCGTGCTTTCCTTCGCCGCGCTGAACAGCCAGGCGACCTCTCAACTCCCGCCCGCCGAAAGGGGCGCGGGCAGCGGCCTCTACCAGACAGCCGTGCAGGTGGGCGCCGCGCTCTCGGTGGCCCTCGTGGCCGCGCTGCTCACCGGGTCCGCGCCACCGGCGGGGGCGGACCCTGCCGAGTTCGCCGAGGCCTGCCGCCCGGCGCTGACCCTGGTCGCCGCGGTCGGCGGCCTCGGCCTGCTCACCGCCCTCACCGGCCTGCGCTCCCGGCGTACGGGACCGCCCTGACCGGCCGCGGGGAGCGCGGGCCCGCCGCACGTACGCCCCCGCCCCGGCCCTCGGACCCCAGGGACACCCATGGACACCGCGCCCGCCCCCGACCCTGTCCCCACCCGTCCCGCCCCCGGTCACGTGGACGTCTGGCTCGTACGCCCGCCGCTCCCCGGCCGTCCGCCCGCAGACCACCACACTCCCTGGCCCTCCGGCCCCAGCCACGCCCCCTGGCCCTCCGGCCCCAGCCACGCCCCCCGGCCCCCCGGACTCGGCACCGCCTCCCAGCCCCCCGGACTCAGCGCCGCCGAGCTCCGGCGCGCGGCCTCCTTCGCGCGTCCGGCCGACCGGGCCGCCTACGCGACCGCGCACACGGCGCTGCGGCAGCTGCTGGGCCGCTACCTCGACCGGCCGCCCGGCGCCCTCACGTTCGTACGGGAGCCCTGTCCCGGCTGCGCGGGGCCGCACGGCCGCCCCGCCGTGGTCCAGGCCGGCGGCGGACCGCCCCTGCACTTCTCCCTGGCTCACAGCCGGGGGCTGATCGCCGTCGCGGTCGCCCCGCGCGTGATCGGGGTCGACGTGGAGCGGCTGCCGTCCCCGGAGACCGTCGAGGCGTGCGCCCGCGCACTGCACCCCGGGGAGCAGGCGGAGCTGGCGGCCGCGCCGCCGGGCGAGCGCCGGGCGCACTTCGGCCGGCTGTGGACCCGGAAGGAGGCGTACCTCAAGGCCCTGGGCACCGGCCTGTCCCGCCACCCGCGCACCGACTACCTGGGCTCCGACCTCAGCCGCAGGCCCGCCCGCTGGGCGGTCCTGGACCTGCCCGCCGGGCCGGAGCACGCGGCGGCGATCGCGGTGCCCGGCGACCGCCCGGACCACATCACCGTCCGGTGGCTGCCCGCCGGACTCCCGTACGGCGAAGACGCCCCGTACGGCGAAGACGCCCCGTACGGCGAAGACGCCCCGTACGGGGAAGACGCCCCGTACGGCGAAGAGGCCCCGTACGGCGAAGACGCCCCGGGTGCGAACCCCGGCGGCACGATCACCCGAAGCCCACGTTCCGGCAGCACGATCACCCGAAGCTCACGTTGAGGAGCGTGCACCCATGTCGACCGACGAGAAGACCACCCCCGAGACCACTGCCCCCCAGACCGCCACCTCCCAGGCCACCGCCCCCCGTCCGCCCGCACGTGGCCACTGGACGGCCATGGAGCGCCTGGAGGAGCTCGGCCTGATCAAGGAGGAGGTCAGGAAGGGCCCCGATCCGCTGGCCACCGAGCGCCAGCACGCCAAGGGCAAACTGACCGCCCGCGAACGTATCGACCTGCTCCTCGACGAGGGCACGTTCAACGAGGTCGAGCCGTTGCGCAGACACCGGGCCACCGGCTTCGGCCTGGAGGACAAGCGCCCCTACACGGACGGGGTCATCACCGGCTGGGGCACGGTCCACGGGCGGACCGTCTTCCTGTACGCACACGACTTCCGGATCTTCGGAGGGGCACTGGGCGAGGCGCACGCGGCCAAGATCCACAAGATCATGGACATGGCCCTGGCCGCCGGGGCCCCGCTGGTCTCGCTCAACGACGGTGCGGGCGCCCGGATCCAGGAGGGCGTCTCCGCGCTCGCCGGGTACGGCGGCATCTTCCTCCGCAACACCAAGGCGTCCGGCGTGATCCCGCAGATATCGGTCATGCTCGGCCCGTGCGCGGGCGGCGCCGCCTACTCGCCGGCGCTGACCGACTTCGTCTTCATGGTGCGCGGGATCTCGCAGATGTTCATCACGGGACCGGACGTCGTGCGGTCCGTGACGGGCGAGGAGATCACCCAGAACGGGCTGGGCGGAGCCGATGTCCACGCGTCGGCCTCCGGCGTGGCGCACTTCGCGTACGACGACGTCCGCGCCTGCATGGAGGACGTCCGCCATCTGCTGTCGCTGCTGCCCGCCAACAACCGGGACCTGCCCCCGGCCGGACCGACGACCGACCCGGCGGACCGGCTCACCGACCGGCTGCTTGAGCTGGTGCCCGACGATCCGCAGCGGGTCTACGACATCCGGACCGTGATCGAGGAACTCGTCGACGACGGCGACTACTTCGAGGTGCACCCGGCCTGGGCCACCAACATCGTCTGCGCCCTGTCCCGGATGGGCGGCGAGGTCGTGGGGATCGTCGCGAACCAGCCCATCTCCTCGGCGGGCGTGCTCGACATCAACGCCTCCGAGAAGGCGGCGCGGTTCGTGCAGTTCTGCGACGCGTTCAACATCCCCCTGGTCACGCTGGTCGACGTGCCGGGCTTCCTGCCGGGCGTGGACCAGGAGCACAACGGGATCATCCGGCGGGGCGCCAAGCTGCTCTACGCGTACTGCAACGCCACCGTCCCCCGGATCTCCCTGGTCCTGCGCAAGGCGTACGGGGGCGCGTACATCGTCATGGACTCCCGTTCCATCGGCACCGACCTCGCGCTCGCCTGGCCCTCGAACGAGATCGCCGTCATGGGCGCGGAGGGCGCGGCCAACGTCATCTTCCGCCGCGAGATCAACGCCGCCGACGACCCGGAGGCGGTGCGCCAGCAGAAGATCAAGGAGTACCAGGTCGAGCTGATGCACCCCTACTACGCGGCCGAACGCGGGCTGGTGGACGACGTGATCGACCCGCGCCAGACCCGGCGGATCATCATCCGGTCGCTGGCGATGCTGCGCCACAAACACGCCGACCTGCCGTCGCGCAAGCACGGCAACCCGCCGCAGTGACCGCGAACGGCGGGGAGACCGCCAAAGCGACCGCACCCGGCGTAGGGACGGCCACAGTGATCGTGCCCGGCGTGGAGACCGCCACAGTGTCCGTGCCCGGCGTGGAGACCGCCACCACCTTCCGGATCGTGCGGGGGCAGCCCAACGCGGCCGACCTCGCCGCCCTGACCGCGGTACTGCTGAGCCGGATCGCGGCGGCGGAGCCGTACGGGGACGACTGCGCGGGCCCCTCGCGCACGGCCGGCTGGCGGCGCCCGGAGCGGGCGGCCCCGCACCGGGACCCGCGCGGCTGGCGGGCGTCGGGGAGCGGTACGGGCTGAGCCGCCCCGACATAGGGGACTCGCCCCCCAACACCCCTCTGTGCGAAAGGAGTTCCGATGCCCCAGCTGTCGCCGACCGCCCCCGCGCCCACCATGGCCAGTGCCTCCCCCACCCCCGTACCGCAGATCCGCGCGATCACCCTGCACGCCGCCGGCCTCACCCTGTCCGCCCTGCTCGCCGAGCCGGTGGACGCGGCGCCGCGTGCGGTCCTGGTCGCCCTGCACGGGGGAGGCATGCGCGCCGGCTACTTCGACAGCCGGGCCCGCCCCGGTCTCTCGCTCCTCGCCCTGGGGGCCCAGCTCGGCTACACCGTGCTCGCCGTCGACCGGCCCGGTTACGGACTCTCCGCCGCACGGCTGCCCCGGGGCCTGGCCCTGGAGGACTCGGCACCGGTACTGCGGGCCGCGCTGGCCGACTTCTCGGCGCGGTACGCCACCGGGGCCGGGCTGTTCCTCGTCGCCCACAGCTACGGCGGCAAGCTCGCGCTGGCAGCCGCCGACGCATCGGGTGGCCCGTCCGGTGACGCGGTCGCCGACGCCTTCGGTGACGCACTGATCGGCCTGGACATCTCCGGGCTCGGCAACCGCCTCGCCGTCGCCCCGCACCAACTCCCCGGCCCCGGAGGTCAGGGCGAGTGGCGCAAGCACTGGGGCGCCCTGCGTCTCTACCCGCCGGACGCCTTCCGGCTGGGGCAGGCGCTCCTCTCCCCGGTCCCGGAGATCGAGGCGGCGCAGGGCCCGTCGTGGCCGGAGCGGTATCCGGAGCTCGCCGCACGGGTACGGGTCCCCGTCCGGTTCACGTTCGCCGAGCAGGAGCAGTGGTGGCGGCACGACGAGGAGGCGGTGGCGGAGCTGACCCGGCCCTTCGCGTCGGCCCCGGTACGCGTCGACCACCAGCCCGACGCGGGCCACAACATCAGCCTCGGCTGGGCGGCCCGCACGTACCACCTGCGGGTCTGCGGATTCCTGGAGGAGTGCCTCCTCGCACGCGACGCGGCTCTCCCGCAGCGTCGGCCTGTCGGGGCGGCCTTATGAACACGGGAGGCGCCATGCAGTACGTCATGCTCGACCACGACCCCACGCCGCTGCGGCCACCACGGCAACCGCTCCCGCCGCTGCCACCCCTGGCACCGGACCCGCCGGCGTACCTGCCGCAGACGGCTGCCGGCCGCCCGCGCCCGGAGAGTCCGCCGTGGACCGTGCGGCCCGCCCTGCTGGCCGGGGAGGATCTGGACGCCCCTGACCAGCACATATTCCGGGGGACCGACTGAGCTACGCCGACGAGTCCACCCGTACGCGATGGCTCTCGCCGTCGGAGAGGAAGCCCGCCAGCTCCCGTGCCTCCTCGCCGACAGCGGTCCGCTCGGCACGGGAGAACGGCCGCAGCGGAGTGACCGCCACGGTGTTCCGGCGGGCGTCCGCGCCCGCTTCCGTCTCCACGTCCCAGGTCGCGGAGACTCGGCCGTCGACCAGGACGACCCGGATGCCGGCGACCGACAGGCCCCGGTCGGCGTCGTCGATGATCCGGGTGCGGTCGTCGTAGCCGAGGATCGCATTGTCGAAGGCCGGCAAGAACCGTACGGGCGCCGGGGTTTCGGGATCCGGGCGCGGCGCGTCGGGCAGGTCCAGCAGTTCCCGGCCGCGCTCGTCGCGGAAGGTGACCAGCTCCCCGCGGAGCGCGGCGACCGCGCCCGGCAGCCCGGCCAGCCCGGACCAGGCGCGTACGTCGGCGGTGGCGGCGGGCCCGTACGCCGCGAGGTAGCGCCGTACGAGCTCCTGCCCCACCGGGTCCGAACCGTCGTCCGGGGGCAGCGGGTCGACCTCGCGCCCCAGCCAGGAGGAGACCAGGGCGTTGCGCACCCCCGCCTTCGTCCGCCACACCCCGCGCGGCGGCAGCTGCACCATCGGCAGGACACCGGCGACGAGCATCTCGCCGAGCGGCCGCGTCCCCGGCTCCGGCCAGCGGTCGGCGACCGCGCGGGCCAGCTCGGCCATCGAGCGGGGCTCGCCGTCGGCCAGCACCGCCCGCCCCGCCGCCGCGAGTTCGTCGAGGTCGACCCCGGCGAGCTCGCGGCGGTAGACCCCGAGCACCCGCTGCCGCAGCATGGCGTTGTGGCGGCCCCGCCAGGCGAGGACGTCGGCGGCGGCGACGAGGTGCACGGTCCGCCGCATGAGGTGGGTCCGTACGACGTGCCGCCCGGTCAACAGGCCGTCGAGAGTCCCCGGTCGGAACCCGCGCAGCCGTGACCAGAGCCCCGTGAACGGCTCCTGCGGCTCCTGCGCCTGCAATCCGCAGAGGTGCGTGACGGCGTCGAGAGCCGGCAGGTCGGCCCGGTCGAGCAGCAACTGCCGTGCCAGCGTGGCCCGGTTGAGCGCGCGGGCCCCGAGCACCGGTACGGGCGAACGGCTCACGTCGAGGTCTGCCCGTCGATCGCCTCGCGGAGGATGTCCGCGTGCCCGGCGTGCTGGGTCGTCTCGGCGATGACGTGGATCAGCACGCGGCGGACGCTGCGTACGGCTCCGGGTTCGTTCCAGGGCGCCTCGGGCAGCGGGTGCGTGACGGACAGGTCGGTGAGGGAGGCAACGACCTTCTCGGTGCGGGCGGCGACCTCCTCGTACCGCGCGAGAATGCCGGCCAGGGTCTCACCGGGCAGCACCTGGAAGTCGTTCTGTCGGTCGATGGCCCACTGGGGGTACGCGCTCGCGGTACCGGCCCCGAAGTCCTCCCAGGTCACACCCTCGGGCAGCTCGAAGGACATCGCGGAAGGGCCCTCGACCACGAAGCGCAGCCAGCTCTCCTCGGTGGAGGCGACGTGCTTGAGCAGCCCGCCCAGGCAGAGCGCGCTGACGGTCGGCCGCTCGGCGATCTGCTCGTCGCTGAGCCCCCGCACGGTACCGATCAGGGCGCCGCGCGCGTCGGCCAGCTCGGCGAGGAGGTCGGCGCGCTCGTCGCCGTGGGCGAGGGCGGGTGAGGTGGGTTCGGGGGAAGTCATGGGGACCGGACCTTTCGCTTCGTACGCGTTCTCGGCTCGTACGCGTCTCTCGGGCACGGATCCACCATCCCAAGAGAAGCGGACAGGTTGTGTCCGCTACTCCGTGCACCATGGATGTCATGCCGAAAACTTCAGCGCGGCTGCTGTCGCTGCTCTCCCTGCTCCAGGCGCGCCGGGACTGGCCGGGTGCGCTGCTGGCCGAACGGCTGGACGTCAGCCCGCGTACCGTACGCCGCGATGTGGACCGGCTGCGTGAGCTGGGCTACCCGGTCGTGGCCATGAAGGGCCCGGACGGCGGTTACCGCCTCGACGCGGGTACGGAGCTCCCGCCGCTCCTCTTCGACGACGAGCAGGCCGTGGCCCTGGCGGTGGCGCTCCAGATCGCGACCACCACAGGCGCGGGCATCGAGGAGGCGGCGGCCCGCGCGCTGAACACGGTCCGCCAGGTCCTGCCCGCCCGGCTGCGCCACCGCGTCGACACGCTCCGGGTCACCGCCGTCGACCGCCCGGCGATCCGGCCGGAACCGCAGGTGGACAGTGATGTGCTGATGGCGATCGGGGCGGCGGTGCACGGGCGTGAGGTGCTGCGCTTCGACTACAGCCCGGTGTCGGGGCCGGTACGGGCGACCGTCGGCACCTCGGAGGGGTGCGAGGGCACCCCTGCCGCGCCCCCGGGCTCCGCCGCGCCTTCGGGCGCCGCCGCACCTCCGGCCCCTCCCAGGGGCACGCCACCGCAGACGCCCCGGCACTCGGGCCCACCCCCGCCCCGCCGGGTGGAGCCCCACCACCTCGTCACCTGGGGCAGACGCTGGTACCTCGTGGCCTGGGACCTCGACCGCGACGACTGGCGGACGTTCCGCGCCGACCGGATCACCCCGCGCACCCCGACCGGCCCGCGCTTCCCCCCGCGTGAACTGCCCGGCGGGAGCGTGGCGGCCTTCATCACCGCCAGATTCCGGGGCATCGGGGCCACACAGGGCCCGGACGGCGTCGGCGGATGGCCCTGCCGGGGGGAGGTGATCCTCGCCCTCCCCGCCGCCGAGGTCCTCCGTCACACCCGCGAGGGAATCGTCGAGGAGCTCGGTCCGGACCGCTGCCGCGTGGTCCTGGGCTCATGGTCGTGGCCCGGCCTGGCCGCCGCGATCGGCAGGTTCGACGCGGACATCGAGGTGATCGGCCCGCCCGAACTCGCCTCGGCCTTCGCGCACTTGGCGACCCGCTATGCGGCAGCGGGGCAGCCTCGGGCGGCACCGAACCCCTGAGGATCAGCCGGCCAGCTCCCCGAGGAGCGCCCAGGTACGGCGCCGATCGGCGTCCCCGGCGATCTCCGTCCCCGCGAAGACCACCTCGGTGGCCCCCGCGTCCCGGTAGCGCTGCACCTCCGCGGCGACCGTCTTCTCGTTGCCGATGACGGCCACATCGACGGCCTGCCTGCCGCCGGAGAGCTCGATGGCGCGGATGTAGGACGGGATCTTCTCGTAGAACGCCAACTGCTCGGCGACCCGCTCCCGTACGGCGTCGACGTCGTCGGTCACCACGCCGTTCACCAGCGCGACGATTCGGGGCGCGGGCCGCCCGGCGGCCTCGGCGGCCGCGGTGACGGCCGGGACGATGTGTTCGGCCAGGGCGCGCGGCCCGGCGAGATAGGGCAGGATCCCGTCCGCCAGCTCCCCGCTGACACGGAGGGCCTGGGGCCCCATCGCGGCGACGAGCAGCGGCACTCCCGCCTCGGCGCCCTGGACGCGCGCGGGGATCGGGGTGGTGGCGGTGAGCAGCTCGCCGTGGAAGTCGGCGGCGCCGGTCTCGGTCAACTCCCTGAGCGCGGTGAGGAATTCACGGAGCCGGGCGATGGGCCGCTCGAAGGGGATCCCGAAGCCGCCCTCGACGAGGTGTCTGGCGCCAAGGGCGAGCCCGAGGTGGTAGCGGCCGTGGGTGGCGGCCTGGGCGGTCTGGGCCTGGCTGGACACGAGCAGGGGGTGGCGGCCGAAGATGGGAATGGCGGACGTCCCCACCTGGAGGCCGGGCACCTCCCGCCCGACGATCCCCGCGAGCGCGGGCGAGTCCGCGCCGAAGCGCTGCCCGAACCACGCGGACCGCAACCCGGCGGCCGACGCCTCGCGGGCGAGCTCCACGGTGGCGTCGATCTCGTTGTCGGCATCGCGCGCGTTGAGTGCTACTCCAATAGCCATACGGATGCCAACGGGCGGCGGCCGGGCCCGCATTCCGTCCGGGTGTGAAGGCTGCTTGTCATTCGTATGAACGAGCGGCGGCCGGGGTATCCACCCCCAACCTCCTTGCCCCACGCATCACTTACTCACCTCTCTTCCGCCCCAGGAGCTCGACGACCCGGTGGAGCCCGTCCGCCCCATGACCGAGCCCGATGGCCTGCCGGGCGAGGCCCTCGGCCGCGCGCATGATGCCCGCGTCGACGCCATGGGCCTCGGAGTGGTGGACGACGTGGGCCATGGTGGAAGCCGCCGAGGTGAGCGGATTGCCCTCGCCGGAGAACGTGCCGTCGTCCACCTCCTCCGCGACCTCTTCGAAGATCGCGGGAAGGATGGCACCGATGCCCGCGGCGAAGGGCGCCAGCTCCCGGGCGGTGATCCCTTCGGCCCGCGCCACCGCCAGGGCGTGGTGGTAGCCGGACATCGCGGTCCAGAAGATGTCGAGCAGCGCGATGTCGTAGGCCGCGGCCCGGCAGACCTTCTCGCCGAGGTGGGTGTGGCTGCCGCCCAACGCGTCGAGTACGGGCCGGTGTTCGCGGTAGAGCTCCTCGGGACCGCTGTAGAGGAGCACGGCGTCCGGGGTCCCGATGGTCACGGTGGGCGTCATGATCGCCCCGTCCAGGTAGCGGACACCGTGCCCGTCCGCCCACGCCGCCGCGTCCCGGGCCCGGCCCGGGGTGTCGGCCGTCAGGTTGACCACCGTGCGCCCCTTGAGCGCACCGGCGACCGCGTCGCGCCGCAGGATCGCGTCCACGGCGTCGTAATTCACCACGCAGACCACGATCAGCCCACTCGCGGCAACGGCCTCCTCGGCCGAAGGGGCGCTGACCGCACCCCGCCCGACCAGCTCCCGGTCCCGCCCCGGCGTCCGGTTCCATACGGTGGTCCGCAGCCCGGCATCGAGGAACGCGCCCGCGAGGGCCCGCCCCATCGGCCCCAGCCCGATGACGGTGACGGCAGACTGTTCCTGCTGCTCACCCTGTTCACTCTGTTTACTCTGCAGAGACATGGCTCAACTCCAGAAAACTATCGGTACTTTCTCAACGAACGGGGCGAAGATGACGCGCGGCCGTGCCGAGGACCCGAACGTCTGCGGGGTCACCGCGGCGATCGCAGTGATCGACGGGAAGTGGAAGACGAGCCTGATCTGGCTACTGGCCTCCGGCCCGCGCCGCCCGGGCGAACTGCGCCGTCAGCTCCCGGGCCTCAGCGAGAAGGTGCTGACGCAGGCGCTCCGCGAGATGGCGGCCGACGGGCTGGTGCACCGGGAGGTGCACGACGTCCTGCCGCTGAAGACGACGTACTCCCTGACGGCGCAGGGCCAGGAGCTCTCCGAACTCCTGGACGCCCTGTCGGACTGGGGCCACCGCCGCCTGGAGAGGCTCACCGAACCCCAGTCGGCGTCCTGACGCACCAAGCCCCCTTCCCCACCTCACCTCACCCCGCCTGGCCCGGCAGCCCTCCGACCGCCCTCCACCAGGATCGGCCCGCCGCCGGGCGTTGCCCAGTACCCACAAAAAGGTGGCTACCGGGACCGGTAACGTGCGGCCGTGACCAGTGCCGGGCAGGGCCCCCTCCTCTTTCTCGACGTCGACGGCCCCCTCATCCCGTTCGGGGGCACGCCGCAGCAGTACCCGGAGGGCTACCCGACGTATCGCGCGGTCTCGGGCCCCCGTGCTGCCGCCGCACATCCGCTGCTGACGAGGATCAATCCCGCCCACGGACCACGACTGGCCGCGCTGGGCTGTGTGTTGGTGTGGGCGACGACGTGGATGGCCGATGCCAACGAGTGCGTCGCGCCCTGGCTGGGCCTACCGCCCCTGCCCGTGATGGCCTGGCCGGAGGATTCCGCCGAGGACGACCCGGCCGGGCTCCACTGGAAGACGCGCGCCCTCGTCGCCCGGGCAGCTGGCCGTCCCTTCGTCTGGGTGGACGACGAGATCACCGCCACCGATCGGGCCTGGGTGAAGAGCCACCACGAAGGGCGAGCCCTGCTCCACCGGGTCGACCCCCGCCACGGCCTCATGGACGAGGACTTCGCCGCTGTCGCGGAGTGGCTGGGCGGCCTCTGACTTCCGGGCGGCCCGTCGGCGTCCACGCTCCCCGTCGGCATCCATGCCCCCGTTGCCCTTGGCCCGCCGTAACCCATGACGCTGCGCTGTGGAAAGCCCCGAACCCGCCCTCACCGCTTCGGATCTGCACGTGGTGATGTGCTGTGCGATGTGCACCTTTACCTGTACACCGTGCTGAGCTGCGCTGTTGATGGGGAGTCGAACCCCCGCGTTGCTCTTCACGCGCCAGGAGTGGGCCGGAAACCGCCGGCCCTCGGTGTGTGCACGCCTCCGAAGCAGCTACCTGCTCCACATCGTCCCTGCCTGCTGGACCACTCAGTCCAGCAGATCGACCTCCCAGTTCGTACGCTGGATCCGCACGTCGACCTCGCGGATCTCCCGCGCGAGAACATCCGCCTGACCGCGCAGTTCCGCGACCGGGAGGGCGGAAAGCATCATCAGCTCGGACCGGAGTTGCCGGCCGTATCCCCGCTCACCGCTACCCGCCGCCGCGTCCGCCGCCGCGGTGACCACGGAGTGGCGCAACCGCAGGACATCCCGGCGAGCGAGGGCGTCGGTGAGCGTGCCGTCGGGACCCATCTCCACGGTGGCATTGGTCCGGTTGATCCGCCGGATCAACGTTTCCAGGGCGCTCATCACCTCACCGGCTTCCGCCAGCAACTGGGCGGCATCCTCGGCGGGCGTCTCCCCCTCCTGGTACCGCGCACTGCCGACGACGCGTGCCCGCAACTGCTCCACGCGTCGCGTCGCCTCCGCACGTTCTGCCAGTGCCTCAGCAAGCTTCACTGTCTCCACCTCCCTCTCCACGAGATCGCACGATTATAGGAGCGCGAACCAGTTCATGCGCATGGGATTTCGATCCACTGGAGGCCCTGACCAGCGCGTCCAGGTGATTCGTATGGCGGCTGTCCCCGCACCTCCTGTGCGAAGCAGTGCTGTTCCGGGCCTGGCAGGAACGGCTCGGTTACGGGTGACCGGACCCGCTCACCACGGGGTTGCCCAGAAGATTCGCGTCTCCGCACGGCCATGGCCCCTCGGCCAGCGGCCCCAGGTGGGTTCGGAAGGCGACGACCTCACTGTCCAGCGAGGTGACAACACGGCCGTTATCCAGCAGCAGGGTGCGGCCCAGGACGTTCCGGCTGTCATCCATCGCGAACAACTCGTGCGGCGTCAGGTCCGCGTCGACGGCGAGGAGCCTGCCGTTGCGCCAGAACACTGTTGTGCCCGCCTGGTCCATCGACGGATAGGACGTGTAGTAGCCCGTCAACGGAGGCCCGTCCACGAGGGTGTTGTCCGGGGCCAGTTGCCGGAACCGCGACGTCGACGGCAGGCAGTTCTCCAGCTCGGGGCCGCATACGGTGCCTCGGCTGTTGACGAGCATCGCGCCATGGCTGGCCCACCGGGCCGTTTCGCTGCCGTCCCGGTCGTAGCGGCGAGTGGTGAACTCCCCGTATCCCTGGGACCCGATCAAAAACTCGCCCGGACCGGCTATCGCCTTCCGGCCCGTGGGAGCGGGTGAGGTGGCCGAGACGATCGCGCCACCGTCCAGGTCCAGGAAGAAGGTCCTCCCGATCCCGCCCCGTGCGTCGGTGAAACTGGCCGCGACCCTGTCGCACGAGACCAGCAGCGGCTCCCCGTGATCGACATCCACTTCATCCGGTACCCAGGGCCGCAGAGGGCGTACTTCCCAGCCGGTATCCGCCCCCATCCCCAGCACGCCTGGATGAGATACGGCGCCGAGCGCGATCGGCGTCGACCACAGGCAGTCTCCGCCCCACGTGTACCGGGCGACGCGGGGCGAGGGGGAGGCGGGTTGTCCGTCCTCGGACATCCGCAGCATGCGGGACGCGCCGGCCCAGGCGATGCAGAACCCGTCGTCGAGCAGGGCGAACGCGCTGAGCTCCTCCCCGGCCCTGCGGGCCGGGACGACAGTCCGGTGGGTGGATCCGTCGGGGAGGACGCCCTCCAGAGTCCGGCCGCCCTGATGCGGGTACGCGATCCAGAGCGTGCCGTCCGCCGAAAGGCGGGACCGCGGCCGTCCCGTCCCGGCGTATGTGCGCTGCCAGGCCGTCGCGCCCCCCAAGTCCATCATCGTCACGACCGTCTCCAGCGGGCTCGCCCCGTAGCTGGTCACATACAGCGGCCCGGACGCTTCCTGGGCGGCCACGGACCGGACCTGGCCCGGCATGGCGACGCGGGAGGAGAGAGTCATGCAGCCGCATCCTGCGTGGCGCGCGACACTTTTGCAAGCATGTGCTTGCAATAGTTAGCATGGGTGTTGCAGTATCGAGCCATGGCATCACTCAACGTCGGCAATCTCGGTGAGTACCTCCGGGAGCAGCGCCGTGCCGCGCAGCTCTCGCTGCGGCAGCTCGCCGAGGCCGCCGGGGTGTCGAACCCGTATCTCAGCCAGATCGAGCGGGGCCTGCGCAAGCCCAGTGCGGAAGTGCTGCAGCAGGTCGCCAAGGCGCTGCGGATCTCGGCCGAGACCCTCTACGTACGGGCGGGAATCCTCGACGAGCGGGAGCGGGAGGAGCTGGAGACGCGGGCGGTCATTCTGGCCGATCCGTCGATCAACGAGCGGCAGAAGAACGTCCTGCTGCAGATCTACGACTCCTTCCGCCGCGAGAACGGGTTCGTGCCCGAGCAGGACGAGACGGACGAGACGCCCGGGGTGGACGAGACGCTCAAGGCGGATGCCAGGAAAGACGACAACCCTCACAGCTAGCAGCAGCTGGTTCTGATGATCCGGGAGGACCACAGTCATGGCCATCACCGATGACCTGCGCAAGACCCTCACCGACCGCACCCCCCTCTACTTCGCCGCCGGTACCGCCGACCTGGCCGTGCAGCAGGCGCGTAAGGTCCCGGCGCTGATCGAGCAGCTGCGGGCCGAGGCGCCCGAGCGGTTCGAGGCCGTACGCAACACCGACCCCAAGGTCGTGCAGGAGAAGGTGACCACGCAGGCCAAGGAGGCCCAGGCCACCGTGCAGGCGAAGGTCACCGAGGTGTTCGGTTCGCTCGACGCCGCCGACCTCAAGAAGCTGGGCGAAAGCGCTCAGGACCTGGCGCTGCGCAGTGTGGGCATCGCCGCCGAGTACGCGGTCCGGGCCCGGGAGACGTACGAGAAGGTCGCCGTCCACGGCGAGCAGGCCGTGCGGACCTGGCGCGGCGAGACGGCCGACGAGATCGTCGAGATCGCCGCCGTCGTGGAGGCCGAGCCGAAGGCCGCGCCCGCCCCGAAGAGCGAGCCCAAGCCGACGGCGGTCAAGCCGGCCCCCGCCGCGAAGTCCGCCACACCGGCCACGCCCGCTCCCGCCGGGACGAAGCCCGCGCCCGCCGAGGCCAAGGCCGCGCCCGCCAAGAAGGCTCCCGCTCCGCGCAAGCCCACCGCGAAGAAGACCACGCCGCCCGCCGGTAAGTGAACCCTGCGGGTCCGTTCGGTACGTACGAGTGACCGGGGCGCGGGGCGGGCACCTTTACCGGTGGCCGGTTCGTTGTCCCGGTACCTTGGCCGCAGGGCGCTCATCCACTCACTAGGCGGTACACACCATGTTGCTCTCAGGATTCGGCACACTCCTCCAGCTGCTCTACCTGGGCATGCTGGTGCTGGCCGTGGTCGCCTTCGTCTTCGCGGCGACCGCCCGGGAGGACGCGTACCGTGCCGCCGACAAGAAGAAGAAGTCGTTCTGGCTGGTCATCCTCGGCGTCGCCGTCGCCGTGAACCTGCTCATCCCCATGCTCTTCCTCCAGCTCGCGGGCGTGGTCGCGTCGATCGTGTTCATGGTCGACGTGCGGCCCGCGCTCAAGGAGGTCTCGGGCGGTGGCGGCGGAGGCCGCCGGGGCGGTTCCAGCAGTGACGGGCCCTACGGGCCGTACAACGGCGGGCGCTGAGCGCTCGCGGCAGGAGCGGCAGCAGGAGCGGTCGATACGGGGCCGGGGCGCGAGGCGCTCCGGCCCCGTCGCCGTATCCGCTCCGGATCGCGGCCCAGCAGCAGCACCGCCACGTCGTCCGTCAGCTCGCCGCCGTTCAGCTCCCGCACCTCGGCGACCGCGGCCTCCAACAGGTCTTCGCCCGTCAGCCCCTGCTCCAGCCGGCTGTTGACCATCGCGACCATGCCGTCCTGGCCCAGCCGCTGACTGCTGCCCGCGCCGACGCGGCCCTCGATCAGCCCGTCCGTGTACATCATCAGGCTCCACTCCCCGCCCAGCTCCACCTGGCGCCTCGGCCACCGGGCGCGCGGCAGCAGCCCGAGCGCCGGGCCGCCGTCCTCGTACGGGAGCAGCCGTGCAGGCCGGCCGTGGCGGGCCAGCAGCGGTGCGGGGTGGCCGGCCAGGCAGAGTCCGGCGCGGCGCCCGTCGGGGGCGATGTCGACGGTGCAGAGCGTCGCGAAGATCTCCTCGCTCTGCCGCTCGTGCTCCAGCACCTGCTGGAGCGTGGAGAGCAGCTGGTCGCCGCAGAGCCCGGCCAGGGTCAGGGCCCGCCAGGCGATCCGCAGCTCGACGCCGAGCGCCGCCTCGTCCGGGCCGTGCCCGCAGACGTCGCCGATCATCGCGTGGACCGTGCCGTCCGGGGTGCGCACGGTGTCGTAGAAGTCGCCGCCCAGGAGGGCGCGGCTGCGGCCCGGCCGGTAGCGGGCGGCGAAGCTCAGGTCGGAGCCCTCCAGGAGCGGGGTGGGCAGGAGGCCGCGTTCCAGCCGGGCGTTCTCCTGGGCGCGCAGCCCGGACTCCGTCAGCTGGTGCTGGGCGATGTCGGCCCGCTTGCGCTCGACGGCGTACCGGATCGCACGGCTCAGCACCCGCGCGTCCAGCTCGCCCCGGAACAGATAGTCCTGCGCCCCGACCCGTACCGCCTCGGCCGCCAATTCCGTGTCGTCCTGCGCGGTGAGCACGAGGACCGCGTGGAGCGGGGCGATCCGCAGTACGTGGGTGAGGACGGCCAGCTCGTCGGCGCGGCCGGGGGCGGGCTCCGGGCGGTGCTCGGCGCCGGGTGCGGCGGTGGTGGACGCGGTGGCGGGCGCGGCAGCGGCGGGCGCGGCCCCGGCGGAGCCGGCCGGCACGGGCAGCGCGAGGTCCAGCAGGATGCAGTCGACGTCGTCGGTGAGCAGCCGCCCCGCCTCGGTGAGGTTGCGGGCCGTACGGATACGGACCCGGGTTCCGGCCGCTGCCGAGAGTTCGGGTCCCGTGATGCTGCCCGCCGGGTCGTCCTCGATCACCAGGACGGTGAGGTCGCCGCCATGGCTGGTCTCCGCAGCGGGAACGTCGCGCTGCTGCGGTACGGGCACGGGTACGGGCATCGGTACGGGTTTCCTTCCCTCCCCCGAGGGCGCGGCGGGACGACGGTCGTCGACTCGCCAGACGGGGACGATAGCGGTCGGCGGCGGGGGAACGGAATGGCGCACGGGGACCGGCCCCTGTCATATGCGCCGTCATAAGCCGCGTCCTGGCACGGATCCGGCGGGATGGGGCACGGCGGGGGCGGGGGAGAGGCCATGACAAACATCACCCGCGCACGCCCGAGCCCGCCCCTGCCACGTGGCGCCGCTCACGTTCCTCGGCACGGAGTTCCTCGGGAGGGATCTCCTCGGGAGGGAGCTCGCGTTCCGCAGGAGGGGGGAAAAAGTCGGTGAGCCCCTACTTGTCCGGCCGGACCACACCGAGGATCTTCATCGAGCCGGCGCCCGCCAGCGTGACATGGCGGCCGGGGCGCGGGGAGTGGACGATCGTGCCGTCGCCGACGTACATCGCGACATGGCTGGCGTCGGCGTGGTAGATGATCAGGTCGCCGGGGCGCATGTCCTTGATGTCGATGCGCGGGAGCAGCCGCCACTGCTCCTGCGAGGTGCGCGGGATCGGCCGGCCCGCCGCCGCCCAGGCCTTCATGGTGAGCCCCGAGCAGTCGTACGAGCCCGGGCCTGTGGCCCCCCATACGTACGGCTTGCCGATCTGCGCGGTCGCGAAGGCGATGGCCGCCTTGCCGGCCGCGCTCGCCTCGCCGCTGATGGCCTCGACGTCCTGGACGGGGCGGGTGGCGAGCCAGGCGGACTGGGCCCTGTTGGCGGCTTCCTGCTCCAGCTGGCGGAGCCGGGCGCGCTCCTCCGTCTCCAGCTCCGATTCGAGCTTCTCCGCCGAGGCTATCCGGGCGTTGATCTTCTTCTTGGCCTTGGCCTGCTTGACCCGGTTCGTCTCCAGCTTGTGCCAGTTGCTGCTCGCGTCCTGGGTGTACGTCTCCAGGTCCTCCTGGGTCCGGTTCAGCTCGGCCAGGACCGTCTTGCTCGCCTGCTGGCTGGTGCGGACCTTGTTGACGCCGTCCAGGAAGAGCTGGGGGTCGTCGCTGAGGACCAGTTGGGCGCCGGGGGGCAGGCCGCCGTTGCGGTACTGCTCGCGCGCCTGGGCGCCGGCGCGGTCCTTCAACTCGGCTATGCGGGCCTGGCCGTCGACGATCGCCTTGGCCAGCTTCACGATCTCGCCGGACTGCTTCTTCGTCTGCTCCTCGGCGAGGTTGTACGCGTCCGTCGCCGCTGCGGCCTGCCGGTAGAGCGTCTCTATCTGCTCGCGGACCTTTTCGAGGTCCTTCTCGGACGACGGCCCCGGCGAAGAGGGGGCGGAGGCGGAGGGCGACGGCGTCGAGTCCGGCGTCGGCGCGGCCATCGCCTGGACCGGAACGGTCAGCAGGCTCAGCGCGCAGACCAGCGTGATGGCCGCGGCGGCGCAGTGGCGTCGGTTCACGAGCTCCCCCAGCAAGAACGAAATCAAGACAAAAGCAATAGAAGCCGGATAGCGTGCATCTGACTTACCATCAGTAACGTTCAGGCGACGTCGCGATCGTGCCATGTCGTCCCGTAAAGCAACAGAGGCAGTCGGTGTCCGGCGCCTCGTGATCCCCATCCCCAGGACGAACGACACGCGGTCGGCGTTCCCGTCGTTCCCCGGAAGAGCATACTTTCGCCCGGTCGGGTGATCGTTCAGCGGTCGTCGGGCCGCAGGGCGTCCCACGCCACCGTGACCTCGCCCTGGCGCCACCGCCGTACGCCGTCCGTCACCGGCCAGTCGGCCGACAGCGCCCGCACCGCGGCGATCCAGCGCTGCCGGGCGCCGAGCGACGCATAGGGGGAGGCCGCCGCCCAGGCCCGGTCGAAGTCGCGCAGGAACGCGTGGACCGGCTCGCCCGGAACGTTCCGGTGGATCAGCGCCTTCGGCAGCCGCTCCGCGAGATCGGAGGGGCGCTCCAGCGAGCCGAGCCGGGTCGCGAAGGTGACCGTGCGCGGCCCCTCGGGCCCCAGCGCCACCCAGACATGCCGGCGCCCGATCTCGTCGCAGGTCCCCTCCACCAGGAGCCCGCCGGGGGCGAGCCGGGAGCACAGCCGCGCCCAGACCTCGGCGACCTGGCCCTCGTCGTACTGCCTGAGCACGTTCGCGGCCCGGATGAGCGTGGGCCGCACCTCCAGCGGGATCTCGAAGCCGCCGTGGACGAAGGTGAGCCCCTCGCGCTCGTACGGCTTCGCCGCGGCGACCCGCTCCGGGTCGATCTCGATGCCCGCCACGGCGGTGCGGGGTTCGGCGGTACGCAGCCGGGCCAGGAGTTCGACGGCGGTCCAGGGGGCGGCCCCGTACCCGAGGTCGACGGCCACGGGGGCGTCGGCGCGGCGCAGGGCGGGGCCGTGCACGGCGGCGATCCAGCGGTCCATGCGGCGCAGCCGGTTCGGGTTGGTGGTCCCGCGGGTGGCGGTGCCGATGGGGCGCTGGCGCATGCGGTGAGCGTATGCGACAGGGAGGGACGGGTATCCGCAGGATGCCGCCTCCCCCCGCGTCCGTAATGATTTGGCAAAGAGGAAATGAAAGGCAGGATTCCGCTGTTCTCGCCCTTCGGAGGGCCCCGCGCCCCTTCGAGGCATGCCCTGAGTGAGGAGGACCGACGACGTGAGCCAGTACGTCTCCCGGCTCGGTTCCACCCGGACCGGGCCCCGCATCAGGTTCCCCGGCGGCTTCCCCGGGTCCTCCCGCAAGCCGCGGCGCATCGCGATGCTCTCCGTGCACACCTCCCCGCTCCACCAGCCCGGCACGGGCGACGCGGGCGGGATGAACGTCTACATCGTCGAGCTGGCCAAGCGCCTCGCCGCGATCAACATCGAGGTCGAGATCTTCACCCGGGCCACCACCGGCTCGCTGCCCCCCGAGGTCGAGCTGGCCCCCGGTGTCCTGGTCCGGCACGTCGACGCCGGGCCGTACGAGGGGCTCGCCAAGGAGGACCTGCCCGCCCAGCTCTGCGCCTTCACGCACGGTGTGATGCAGGCCTGGGCCGGCCAGCGCCCCGGCTACTACGACCTGGTGCACTCCCACTACTGGCTCTCCGGCCAGGTCGGCTGGCTCGCCGCCCAGCGCTGGGGCGTCCCGCTCGTGCACGCCATGCACACCATGGCCAAGGTCAAGAACGCCGCGCTCGCCGAGGGCGACACCCCCGAGCCGGCCGCGCGCGTCATCGGCGAGACCCAGATCGTCCACGCCTCCGACCGGCTGATCGCCAACACCGCCGAGGAGGCCGACGAGCTGGTCCGCTTCTACGACGCCGACCCCTCCGCCGTCGCCGTCGTGCACCCCGGCGTCAACCTGGAGCGCTTCCGCCCCTTCCCCAAGGGCTCCGACAAGCTCCGTCCAGGGGAGGCCCCATCCGCCCGCGCCGCCGCGCGGGCCCGGCTCGGCCTGCCGCAGGACGCGCTGATCCCCCTCTTCGCGGGGCGCATCCAGCCGCTGAAGGCCCCGGACGTGCTGCTGCGCGCGGTCGCCGTCCTCCTGGACCGGGACCCCTCCCTCCGCTCCCGCATCGTCGTGCCCGTCGTCGGCGGGCCGAGCGGCAGCGGGCTCGCCAAGCCCGAGGGGCTCCAGAAGCTGGCCGCGCGCCTCGGCATCGCCGATGTCGTACGGTTCCACCCGCCGGTGGGCCAGGACCGGCTCGCGGACTGGTTCCGGGCCGCGTCCGTGCTGGTCATGCCGTCGTACAGCGAGTCCTTCGGTCTGGTCGCCATCGAGGCCCAGGCGGCCGGTACGCCGGTGGTCGCGGCGGCGGTGGGCGGGCTGCCGGTGGCGGTGCGGGACGAGGTCAGCGGCTTCCTGATACCCGGCCACGACCCGGAGGCGTACGCCCGCGCGATCGAGCGGTTCGCGGACGCGCCGGAGCTGGTGGAGCGCATGGGGGCGGCGGCCGCGGCGCACGCGCAGTCCTTCGGCTGGGACACGGCGGCCTCGGCGACGGCCGACGTCTACACGGCGGCGCTGGCCGACCACCGCCGCCGGGCGCGTACCCACCACGGCTGAGGCGCTGCCCGCGCCTGCCCCGCGCAGGGGGCTGACGTACGCTCGCTGCATGGCTGACGTACCCGATGGAACAGCAGCGGCCCAGGTCATCGAGGCGACGCTGAACGAGGCCGGGCTCGCCTGGGAGAGCCCCGCGCCCGGCAATTTCGTGGTGACGCTGCCGGGCACCCGCAAGCTGTCGACGACCTGTTCGCTGATCGTCGGCAAGCACTCCCTCTCCCTCAACGCCTTCGTCGTCCGCCACCCGGACGAGAACGAGGCCGAGGTGCACCGCTGGCTCCTGGAGCGCAACCTCCGCCTCTTCGGCCTGAGTTACGCGATCGACTCGCTCGGTGACGTCTACCTGGCCGGCAAGCTGCCGCTCTCCGTGGTCACCCCCGAGGAGCTGGACCGGCTGCTCGGCACGGTCCTGGAGGCGGCCGACGAGTCGTTCAACACCCTCCTCGAACTGGGCTTCGCGAGCTCGATCCGCAAGGAGTACGCGTGGCGGGTCTCGCGCGGCGAGTCCACGCGCAACCTCGACGCGTTCAGCCACCTGATCGAGCGCTCGTCCGACGGCTGAGGCCGGGTCCGCTCCACAAGCTGTACCGGACACCCCGCCGCACAGGGCCTTCCCTGCGCCGTAGAGCCATGTCATGCTCACCGCCAACGCAGACGTGAACCATGTTCAGATATGCGAACGGAAGGTGGTTCGGATCATGGCGACCCACGGGAACATCAGCAGGCGCGGACTGCTCGGCAGCGCGGCGGCGGTCGTGGCGGCGGCCGCGACGCACGCGATGAGTGGCACGGCGGCCGCGACGCACACGATGAGCGGTACGGCGGCCGCGACGCACACGATGAGCGGTACGGCGGCCGCGACGCACGCGATGAGTGGCACGGCCGCCGCGACCCGCAGGGCGCCGGCCCCCGCCGACTCCGCCGCCCTCTGGCGGGAGTTCACCGCGGCCCCCTACACCCACCCCCAGATCCCCTTCGTCGGCCGGGCCGGCTACCGCGCCGGATCCGCCCTCCCGGGCCGCCGCTCCCGGAAGACCGGAGCCCGCGGCTTCGTCACCGACGTCGTACGGGACCACGGGGCCCGCCCCGACGGCTCGGCCGACGCCGCCCCCGCCATCAACCGCGCCATCGTCGCGGCCGGGGAGCGGGGCGGCGGCACGGTGACCATCCCGGCGGGGACGTACCGCATCGACGACATCATCCGCATCGGCCACAGCGGCGTCGTGGCGCGCGGCGCGGGCAGCGGTGCCACGAAGCTGCTCGCGACCCGCAGCCTCACCGAGCTGATCGGCGTCTACGGCAGCCGGTACGGCGGCGACAAGTCCAGCTGGTCCTGGGCCGGCGGGCTCATCTGGCTCTGCCCGAAGGAGCGTTGGGCCTCGCTCACCGACGCGATCCGGGCGAAGGCGTGGCCCTTCGAGGGCTGGACCGGCAACCGCCGCGACGCGTGGCGCACCCTCGCCGTCCCGGCCCCCGCACGCCGGGGCGACCGTACGGTCACGGTCGACGACGCCCGAGGGCTCAGGCCCGGCGCCCTCGTCCTCCTCCGCCTCGCCGACGACTCCGGACACACGCTGCTCCAGCACATGGCGGGCGAGAGCGAAGGTGCGCGGGCGTACACCTGGGCGGACAAGACCAAGCTGACCTCGTACGTCCCCTACGAGTGGCCCGTCCGCATCACCGCCGTACATGGCCGCCGCATCACCCTGGAACGCCCGCTCCCGCTCGACATCCGCGCCGCGTGGGACCCCCGCCTCACCACCCTGGTCACCCCGCTCACCGGTTCGGGCGTGGCGGGTCTGACGCTGGAGGCGCCTCTGAAGCCGCAGGCCCCGCACCTGCTGGACCAGGGGTACAACGGCCTCGCGTTCCAGTGCGCGTACGACTGCTGGGCGGACGACGTGACGGTCCGGCACGTCGACAACGGCTTCGGCCTGATCGGCGCTTCGGCCTGCACCCTGCGCCGTACGAAGGTGGAGGGCCGGGGCGCCCACCACCCGTACTACTGCCGCGAGGGCTCGCACGACAACCTGATCGAGGACTTCACCGTCGCGGAGCGCACCACCCCCGCGCCCTCCGGCACCCAGCTCCACGGCATCAACGTCGAGGGCCTGTCCAGCTACAACGTCTGGTCGCGGGGCCGGATGGAGATGGGCACGTTCGACTCGCACCGGGGCATGCCGTTCGCCAACGTCCGCACCGACATCACGGTGAACAACAACGGGGTCCACGGCGGCGACGCGAGCGCGGGCCCGCTGTTCGGGGCGCGCTTCACACACTGGAACATCCGGGTCACCAACGGCCGGGCCGGGCTGATGAGGATCGACGGCCTCGCCCCGTACAGCGCGACGGTCGGGATCAGTGAGGTAAGGGAGTTCGGCCAGATCGACGTCCCCGACTTCACCGGCGACCTGCACACGAGGCTGGCGGCGTACGGCACTCCGGAGGCGGTCAGGCCGGCCAACCTGTACGAGGCGCAGCGGGGTGTACGCGCACGTTAGGGAGACCCCGTGCGGCGGCACCGCACAGTGGGTTCACAGGATGATCACGGCGGAATCACGATCTTGGGAGGGGGGCCGCCGGACCGGTCGTCGCTCACAGGTTCGACCATAAAGTGTGGGTCACTGCGACGGTCCGTCCCAGACGGCGTCGAAGTGCCGCACGGGGGAGGGGCGGTTGCTCCCCGAACCGGAGAGAAGAACCATGCGCGCCACTGCTGTACGCCGTACCGCCCTCGCCGCCTGTGCGGTCTCGCTGACCCTGCTGGTCACGGCCTGCGGCGGCTCGTCCGACGCGGAGGACGGGAAGAACGACAAGGGCGGTGCCGCGAACGGCGCCGACTCGGCGCCGAAGACCTCGGCCAAGGCGCTCAGCGCCGCCGAGCTGGAGACCGCGTCGCTGAAGCAGGGCGACGTCGAGGGCCACAAGATCGCCAAGACCGGCCCGGACGACGAGATGCCGGAAGGTGGCGTCACGGTCGACAAGGAGGCCTGCCTCCCGGTCGCCCACGCGATGTACGGCGTCGCGCAGAAGGGCTCGGCCGCCACGGCGAAGCGCAAGGTCGTCAGTGAGCCGAAGAAGGCCGACGCCAAGAAGTCGGTGGAGGACCTGACGGACGGCGACGCCGAGGACGTGCTGAAGGCGGCCTTCGACGTGACCTCCACCTTCATCGCGCTGCATGCGTACGAGGGGACGGCGGGTCCGGACACGTTCGCCGCGCTGAAGAAGGCCGCGGGGGAGTGCGCGGGCGGCTTCACCGCCACGATCGCCGGTGAACCGCAGAAGGTCGTCTCGGTCACCGAGGAGAAGGTCACCGGCGGCGACGAGTCCGCAGCGTGGACGGTCACCGCCATGGGCGACGGCGACGACCAGGTCCCGACCAAGCTGGTGGCGCTCCGCGAGGAGGGCACCGTGGCGACGTTCTACTCGGTCAACCTGGCAGCGATGGGGGGCCGCAGCGTGAAGTTCCCCGTGCCGACGGAGGTCGTGGCGGCGCAGGCGAAGAAGCTCGGCTGATGAACGTACCCCTGCCCGGCGGCTCAGGCTTCAGGGCAGGGGTACGAGCCGTACGACGGTGACGGTCAGCACGGACCGGGAGACGTAGTAGAGGACGATGGCCCCGGAGACGGTGGCCTCACGCCGGTCCCGCTCGCTCTTGACGGCGGAGGAGGCGTGCCCGTACGGCTCCCTGCCCAGGGTGCGGGCCATCTCGTCCCGGAAGGACAGGCCGTCGCCCATCTTGGCCAGGGTGTCGTCGGCGGGCGGCGCGTAGGAGATGCGGAAGCTCAAGCGACGCTCCGCCTCTCGGCCTCGTCCTGCGCCAGCCGGTCCAGGATCTGCTCGGCCTCGGGATCGGGAACGGCCTCCAGCATCCAGTGCCGCATGACGGCCTGGATCTCATGGACCCCGGCCCCGTTGATGGCGAGATCGAACTCCTCGCGTCTCTCCTCGGGCAGCGCGGCCCGGATGTCCGGGATGCTGTTGGGCACCTCGACCTCGGCACCGCCGACGAAGGTCTTCAGAGACTCGCCCATGATCGCTCTCCCCGATCTCCCTTGCCCTTGCGTGTGAGGGTCACCGTAGTGCGTGGGGGCCGGAGTTCGGGCTGGGGGTGCAGGCCTCGGTCACTGCCGACCGGCAGCCGCCCGGGCACCGGTCTCAGGACGGACTGCCGTACCGGTCCTCGATCTGACGCTCTGCGCGGGGGCACGCGGCCATCCTCCCGATGGGCGTCAGGTAGCTGCTGGTCGGCTCTTCCGCGCATGACTTCAGGCCGTGCCATGAACAGCGGCGGCCATGCCCTACGGTGCCCGCGCGGTGCAACGACGGTTTGTACGAGTACTTTTCCAGGGCCATGAGAGCTCCTCGAAGGTGGCAGATCATCCGCTCCAAGGGTTGCCCGACCGGGCAACCCGCCCGACGAGACCCACACCGGGCTCGCCCGCCCTCCGCATGATGCCGAACCGAGGGCGTGAGATCGACCCTCTGCGCCGGAACTCTATGGGCTCTCATGGGACAGAATCGAACAATGTCCCGATCGGTAGGCGCACACACCGCCGACCCGTGCCTGCGTTGCTACGCAGAGGCGGTGCGTGAGGGCACCCCGTTGTCCACGCCGGGGTCGGACAGGATCGACGCGGTGGGCTACGCCTGCGACCGATGTGCGCATACCTGGAGTCGCCCGGTCCCGGACGACCTGGAGGTCCACGACGTGGTCAGGGTGAACCTCCCCGAGGCCACGCTCTACGGCACCGCCTGGGAGGTGGAGGAGGACCGGGTCCAGGTGCGGGGATCGGGCGGGATGTGGCTGGTGTGGGTGGAGCGTTGGAGAGTCGTCATCTACTGACGAGGCCGCCGCCCCGAGGCGCGAGCGAGCCCCCGGCCGACGGACGGGCCGGCCGGCTGCCGGTCAGTCGGCTGGCAGGCCGAACCAGCGGAGGAGTACGGGTCGTGCGTCGGCGGGGGCGTCCTCGGGACCTCGGGCATAGCGCGCGAGCAGGGCCAGATAGTCGTCGTGGAAGGCGTCCAGCTCACCCTTCGTCAGGTGGGTGAGGCTGCGGGAACCCCGCATCCAGCCTTCGGACTCCGCCTGCCCGGCGCTGAACTGCCGGGCGAGCTCGACGTCCTCGTCCATCCTCATCCGGTCCAGCTCGGCCGCCATGGCGCGCTCGGCCTCCGTCAGCTCACCCTGCGGCGGCCTGCGGATGTCGAGCCCGCGCACCCCGCGCCACCAGCGCTCCCGCCCGGTGGAGCGCTCGGGGATGTCCTCGATGAGGCCACTGCGCTCCAGCATGCGCAGGTGGTAGCTGAGCGTCCCGGTGTTCTCGCCGAGGGCGGCGGCCAGCGTGGTCGAGGTGGCCGGGCCCGCCGCGCCGAGGTGGCGCAGGATGCGCAGGCGCAGGGGGTGCGAGAGCGCCTTGAGCACCTCGGGGCTGTCGACCGTGCGCGGCTCTGCGGCTTCCGCTCTCCGCTCTTTCGTCATGGGGTCAGCCTATCCGGACGGCAGCAATTTCTCTGCAGAGCTTCCTCTGCAGAGAAAGCTCTGCAATGCTGAAACGCATGACCCCGAACCGAGTGACCTTGAACCGCGCACTCCGCCGCTTCGCAAGTGCTGCTGCGGGGGCCCTGCTTGCCGGACTCACGCTGGGCACCGCACCCGCGCATGGAGCTGAACGGGCCCCGGCTCTGCCCGAGTTCGACTTCTCCGCCTGCCCGACCGCCGACGAGCTGCCCGCAGGTGCGGACCCCGGGACCTGGCGCTGCGAGGTCATGCACGCCACGGGGCACCTGCGCCTGGGCGCCATCGACGAGCCGCTCACCGAACCGATGAAGATCACCTTTGCGGAAGGCCGTGTGGACGGTGAATTCCGCCAGGTCTTCGGCAGGATGACCGCTGCGCCGATCCGGGTGGGAGGCACCCCGCTGACGCTGACTCCGCAGTACGGCGGCTACTCGGACTTCCTGTCCGACGACACCCGGCGCGGCGAGTTCGACATCAAGTTCGCCCTGGGCCGGGCGCACGGGCTGCCGGCCGGGCCGTCGTCGGGCTGCTCGGTGGGCAGCGATGAAGAGGCGGTCCACCTGGTGCTCAAGGACACCGATCCCACCCGGGTGATATCCAGGGACCCCTTGATCGTGGCTTTCGCCGCCCAGGACACGGAGTTCACCGCCCCGCGCACCACTGGCTGCGGCCCCCTGGGGCGCGTGCTCGACCGGGCCCTGGGGCTGCCGTCCGCGGCGGGGACGAACGCGTTCACCATGGATGTCACGGTGGCCATCCGGCCCTACGCGTAGACCGGGTTCGGTGAGTGACCGTCAATACCTGTGCTCGCCACAACTTGGCAGTCCTACAGCACGCCCGGCACGTGAAAATGCCCCCGCCCCGCGCCGTATGCGCAGGTCGGGGGCATGATCAAGGAAGCTACTTCTTCTTGCCCTGGTTCTTCACGGCCTCGATGGCCGCCTTCGCCGCGTCCGGGTCGAGGTACGTGCCGCCCGGCTTCAGCGGCTTGAAATCGGCGTCGAGCTCGTAGGAGAGCGGGATGCCGGTCGGGATGTTGAGGCCCGAGATGTCCTCGTCCGAGATGCCGTCCAGGTGCTTCACCAGACCGCGGAGGCTGTTGCCGTGGGCGGCGACCAAGACCGTGCGGCCGGTGAGGAGGTCGGGGACGATGCTGTCGAACCAGTACGGGAGCATCCGGACGACGACGTCCTTCAGGCACTCCGTGTCCGGGCGCACCTCCGGCGGGAGGGTCGCGTAGCGCGGGTCGTCGAACTGGCTGTACTCGTCGTCGCGGGCCAGCGGCGGCGGCGGGGTGTCGTACGAGCGGCGCCAGAGCATGAACTGCTCCTCGCCGAACTCGGCCAGCGTCTGTGCCTTGTCCTTGCCCTGGAGGGCGCCGTAGTGGCGCTCGTTCAGGCGCCAGGAGCGGCGGACCGGGATCCAGAGGCGGTCGGCGGACTCCAGGGCCAGCTGCGCGGTGCGGATCGCGCGGCGCTGGAGGGAGGTGTGCAGGACGTCGGGGAGCAGACCGGCGTCCTTGAGCAGCTCACCGCCGCGGACTGCTTCCTTCTCGCCCTTTTCGGTGAGGTTGACGTCCACCCAACCGGTGAACAGGTTCTTCGCGTTCCATTCGCTCTCGCCGTGGCGGAGGAGGATCAGCTTGTACGGTGCGTCGGCCATGAGTCCGAGCGTAATCGAACCCCTGCGGCCTTCGCGCGCCCGCCCGCGTAGCGGACAGGGCACCCGTGGAGGTGCCGGGCGCACCGACGGCTGACGGTTCGCCGGGGCGCGGGCCGCGCTGACGATTGACGGGCGGCGTCAATCGGGTGGCGGGTGGGAAGCGGAGCTTCGTAATGTTCGGACTGCCATCGGGACTCTTACCCGGTGCGCCTTGGTCCGTACGTCCCGTGGGGGGAACCGCATGTCCGTCGCCGGTCTCAGAACAGCCGCCCGCGAGACCGTCTCCGGGCTGCCCCGGGAGTTCTGGTGGCTCTGGCTCAGCACCCTGGTCAACCGCCTCGGGGCCTTCGTCGCCACCTTCATGGCGCTGTACCTGACCCTGGACCGGGGCTACTCGGCCTCGTACGCCGGTCTCGTCGCCGCCCTCCACGGGCTCGGCGGGGTCATCTCCTCGCTCGGCGCCGGGGTGATGACCGACCGGCTGGGGCGGCGGCCCACCATGCTGATCGCGCAGCTCTCGACGGCCGTCTCCGTGGCGGTGCTCGGGTTCATGGTGCACCCCTTCGCCATCGCGGGGGTGGCCTTCCTCGTCGGCATGGCGAGCAACGCCTCGCGCCCCGCCGTCCAGGCGATGATGGCGGACATCGTGCCCCCCAAGGACCGCGTGCGGGCCTTCTCGCTCAACTACTGGGCCATCAACCTCGGGTTCGCGGTCTCGTCCGCCGCGGCCGGGTTCATCGCCGAGTACAGCTACCTCGCCGGCTTCATCGGCGAGGCCCTGATGACCCTGGTCTGCGCCGTCCTCGTCTTCGTGAAGGTGCCCGAGTCGCGGCCCGCGCAGACGCCCGTGAAGACCGCCGACGGGAAGCGGGCCAAGGACGAGGTGCGGCTCATCACGGTTCTGCGCGACGGGCGTTTCATGGGGGTCGTGGGGCTGTCGTTCCTGGTGTCGCTGATCTTCCAGCAGGGGTACGTGGGGCTGCCGGTGGCGATGGGGGCGGACGGGCTCTCCAGCTCCGACTTCGGCACCGCCATCGCCGTCAACGGGGTGCTGATCGTGGCCCTCCAGATCCCCGTCACCCGCTTCATCCAGCACCGCGATCCACGGCGGCTGCTGATCATCTCCTCGGTGCTCGCCGGGTACGGCTTCGGCCTCACCGCCTTCGCCGGTTCCGTCGCGGTGTACGCCCTGACGGTGTGCGTCTGGACCCTCGCCGAGATCGTCAACGCGCCCACCCAGACGGGCCTGGTCGTGCAGCTGTCACCGGCTCAGGGCCGGGGCCGCTACCAGGGCGTGTACACGATGTCCTGGTCGGTGGCCGCGCTCGTCGCGCCCCTGATGTCCGGTTTCGTGATCGACCATTACGGCGCCGCCTGGCTCTGGGGCGCCTGCGCGGTGATCGGTACGGTCGCCGCCCTCGGCTACTGGCTGCTGATGCGCAACCTGCCCCGCGAGGAGACCCCGGGCGAGGAGAACGTCCCCGAGCCCGCCCCCGTACCCGCTCAGGCCCGCCCGGACCAGGCCGAGCCCGACCCGGCGGCGGCAGTGGCGGTGGAACGCGCGGTCTGACCCCGTACACCCGTGCACCCGTACACCCGTGCACCCCTGCAGCCGTGCAGGGAAGTCCCGTACACGCGGGAACGCGGCGACGGCGCCCGCCCGGAGAACCGACCGGGCGGGCGCCGTCCGCATGCGTACGGGATGAGTGGCGCGGGTCAGCCCGAGCAGCCGCCGCACTGGCACGGAGCACCGGACTGGCAGCCGCACCCGCAGCCCGAGCCGCAGCCGCAGGCGCCGAGCACGGGCAGGTGCACCACTTCGGTCGGGGTCTCCAGCTGGGGTTCGGTCATGGGGGAATCGGCCATGGTCCCTCCTCAGGGGCGTACGGCTGGGCGGCCGACGCCGGTGCGCCGCCGCCGGGGACGTACGGACATGGCACGTACCGCACGTACGGCACGCAAGGCACCTGCTGCACGTCTCGCAGGCAGCGCACGTACGGCGTACGGCTGCCATGGCGCCGTCCCCGCCCCATTGCATGCCCATCCCGGCGGGCGCATCAACGGCGCACATGGGCAGGAACGCATGTGCGACTCGCGTGCGCCGGGAGCGCGTGAGGCCATCACGCACCGCCGGGACCTCTGAGGATCACGCGATCCTGCGGCACCCCTGAGGATCACGCGATCCCCTATAGGGCGTCGCGTGATCCGTACAGACCGCTACGAGCCCTCCACCGGCGTCGCCGTCGCCGTCGCCGCCTGGATCTCGTCGGCGTGCTCACCCGTCACCAGGTAGACGACGCGCTTGGCCACCGAGACCGCGTGGTCGGCGAAGCGCTCGTAGTAGCGGCCCAGCAGCGTCACGTCGACGGCCGTCTCGATGCCGTGCTTCCAGCGGTCGTCCATCAGGTGCTGGAAGAGCGTGCGGTGCAGCAGGTCCATCTCGTCGTCGTCCTGCTCCAGCTGGAGCGCCAGATCGACGTCCTTGGTGATGATGACCTCGGCCGCCTTGGCCATCAGCCGCTGGGCGAGCTGCCCCATCTCCAGGATGGTGGCGTGCAGGTCGTGCGGGACCGCCGACTGCGGGAAGCGCAGCCGGGCCAGCTTCGCCACGTGCTGGGCGAGGTCGCCCGAGCGCTCCAGGTCGGCGCTCATCCGCAGCGAGGTCACCACGATCCGCAGATCGGTCGCCACCGGCTGCTGACGGGCGAGGAGGGCGATCGCGCGCGCCTCCAGGTCGTGCTGGAGGTCGTCGACCTTCTGGTCGCCGGCGATCACGCTCTCCGCGAGCTTCAGGTCGGCGTCGAGCATGGACGTGGTCGCCCGTCCGATCGCCGATCCGACCAGCCGGGCCATCTCGACCAGGCCTTCTCCGATCGAGTCGAGTTCCTCGTGGTAAGCGTCGCGCATGGAAGTCCCTCTCCAGTTCCAGAACTGAGGCCGGGGTCTCGGACCGACCCCCACGGTTACACGGTGGGGCCGCAACGCGTCCGTATCCGGCCCCCTAAGTGAACCGGCCCCATCCCCTCGGTGAACTCTGGGCGACGAGTGTTCGAGATGGCACTCGGACGGCTGGGAGAGTGTCGTCGCACCCGCATAACCTTGAAGCATGGACGTGAACGCGGCGGTCGCCGCAGCTGCAGCGATCGCCGGGCTCTGTACCGGTGTGATCGCCATGCTGGCGTTCCGCTGGAGCGAGCGCGACCTGAAACGGCCCACGCGTACGTCCCTGCGGCCGGACAGCAACGCGGCCCTGCCGCCGGGGGTGGACACGGTCCTCTCCGTGCTCAGCTCCTCCGCCGTCGTGCTCGACGAGAGCGACAGCGTGGTCAAGGCCAGCTCCGCCGCGTATGCGCTGGGCCTGGTCAGAGGCGGCCGCCTGGCCGTCGAGCCGATGCTCAACATGGCCCGCGACACCCGGCGCGACGGTGAGATACGACAGGGGGAGCTGGACCTCCCCCGGCGCGGCACCGGCCGGGGGGACACGCTCGCCGTCTCCGCCCGGGTCGCCCCGCTGGGCTCGCGGCTGGTGCTGCTGCTGGTCGAGGACCTCACCGAGGCCCGTCGGATAGAGGCGGTCCGGCGCGACTTCGTCGCCAACGTGAGCCATGAGCTCAAGACCCCCACGGGAGCGCTCTCGCTGCTCTCCGAGGCGGTCATGGACGCCTCCGACGACCCGGAGGCGGTCGAGCGGTTCGCCGGACGGATGCAGATCGAGGCGACCCGGCTGACCAACCTGGTCCAGGAGCTCATCGACCTCTCCCGGGTGCAGAACGACGACCCCCTGGAGGACGCCGAGCCGGTCAAGGTGGAGGTGCTCGTCGCCGAGGCGATCGACCGCTGCCGCCAGCAGGCCGGCTCCAAGCAGATCACCATGGCCTCCGGCGGCACCGAGGGCCTCACGGTCTGGGGCAACCGGGGCCAGCTCGTCGGAGCGCTCGGCAACCTCGTCGAGAACGCCGTCAACTACAGTCCCGCCCGCACCCGGGTCGGTATCGCGGCCCGCCGCACCGCCGGACCGGGCGGGGACCTGATCGAGATCGCCGTGACCGACCAGGGCATCGGCATCTCGGAGAAGGACCGCGAGCGGGTCTTCGAGCGGTTCTACCGCGTCGACCCGGCCCGCTCACGGGCCACCGGTGGCACCGGTCTCGGCCTCGCCATCGTCAAACACGTGGCCGCCTCGCACGGCGGGGAGGTCACCGTCTGGAGCTCCGAGGGACAGGGCTCCACCTTCACCCTCCGGCTGCCCGAATCGGGCGTCGCGAGGGGACGCACCACCGGCGGACCCCTTATCGTCAACGGCGACGACAAGGGACCGTTCGAGACCGACTCCTATGACCCCTTCCCTGCCCCGGAGGCTCTTCCGTGACCCGAGTGCTTGTCGTCGAGGATGAGGAATCCTTCAGCGACGCCCTGTCCTACATGCTGCGCAAGGAAGGTTTCGAGGTCGCGATCGCGGCGACCGGCCCCGACGGCCTGGACGAGTTCGAGCGCAACGGCGCCGATCTGGTCCTGCTCGACCTGATGCTGCCCGGCCTGCCCGGCACCGAGGTGTGCCGCCAGCTCCGCAGCCGCTCCAACGTTCCGGTGATCATGGTCACCGCCAAGGACAGCGAGATCGACAAGGTCGTCGGGCTCGAAATAGGAGCCGACGACTACGTCACCAAGCCCTTCTCCTCGCGCGAGCTCGTCGCCCGCATCCGCGCCGTCCTGCGCCGCCGCGGCGAGCCGGAGGAGGTCACCCCGGCCGCCCTGGAGGCGGGCCCGGTCCGCATGGACGTGGACCGGCACGTCGTCACGGTCTCCGGCGGCAAGGTCGACCTCCCGCTCAAGGAGTTCGACCTCCTGGAGATGCTCCTGCGCAACGCGGGCCGGGTGCTGACCCGCATGCAGCTCATCGACCGGGTCTGGGGCGCGGACTACGTCGGTGACACCAAGACCCTCGACGTCCACGTCAAGCGGCTGCGCGCCAAGATCGAGCCCGACCCCGGCGCGCCGCGCTACCTCGTCACGGTGCGGGGCCTCGGGTACAAGTTCGAGCCGTAAACCGCGGGGCACAGACACGCGAGGGGGCGCTTCCCGGCCGGGAAGCGCCCCCTCGCGTGTCTGCGTGTTCGGTTCCGTCGTACGTACGCGGGTGGCGTCAGCCCGCCGGGGTCTCCTGGGAGCCCGCGGTGCCGCCCTGCTGCTCCGTACCGGCCGCCGGGGACTCCGGGGCGCCCGGGGTCTCGCCGGACGGCGTGCCCGGCGTCTCGGAGCCGCCGGTGGACGGGGTCTCGGAGCCGCTGGCGGAGGGCGTCCCGCTCGGCTTCGGCTCCGGGGCCTCGGGCCGCGCGCTGGGGCCGAAGTCCTCGTAGTAGCCGGTCGCCGGGACGACGTTCGCGCCGAGGGCGACGTCGCCGGTGCGGCTCAGCTTGAAGACGACCTGCTGGACGTTGCCGTCCTGCGTGGCCTCGCGGCCCTCGTCGATCACGGCGGAGGCGTTGCCCTTGCCGCCGAGAATGACCCGGCCGCCGGCCGGGATCTCGACGGGGCCCTTGCCCTTCGCCGGCCGGAGCGTCACCCGGACGTCGGTGCCGGGCAGCGTGATGCTCTCCAGGACCTCGGCCTCGGTGCCGTCGTTGAACAGCGTCGCGGTGACAGCGGCGGGACCCTCGGCCTCGGCCTCGGCCTGCGTGATCACATTCGCGTTCTGGACCTTGATGCTGCCCACCGAGGTGGCCGCGTTGTCCGGCCTGACCTTGAGCGTCTCGGCGTTGTTGCCCGCCGCGCAGGCGGACAGGGAGACGATCGAGAACGCGATGGCAGTGGCGGCGAGAGCGCCGTGTCGAAGGCTGCGGCTCACGGCGGCGGCAACTCCTAAACGATCGGACTGCGGACTTTCGGACGTCGGGCGTTGGGCTGAGCGCCCCGCGGACGGCCGGGAAGGGGTGACGTAAAGCCGTCCTAAGGGTGTGTCAGCGGCCTTAGGCTACCGAGCCGCCCCTCCTGCCCCGCACCCGACCCGCCCCTAGGCGCTCCGGCTCTTCCCGGGGTCCAGGCGGGAGGGTCCCCGGCGAGCGCGAAGCGGCCACGGCCGGCGGGAGCGCGGCCGGACCGGTGGCCGTGCTTCCGCCGGTCCGGGCGGCGCGTCACGTGCCGTTCACATAATCGCGGTGATCAATTCCTCCGGCCCGCGGCGCATTCCCGCGAAAGGCGTCGCGAGAGTGCCGTGAGGGTGTGGTGAGGGGAGGGCCTTGATCAATTTCATTGGCCACCCGCACTTACATCCGTACGGGTGATCGATGACCGAACGGAGTACGTAAAGTTCACCATCTGGAACCCGACAAAACGGGACTTTCGCCCTCTTCTGTGGGGCTTCCGGGCTGTGTGACGTGAGCGTTTCCCTCCGGTCGCACAGCCGCTCCGACCTGCGAATACCGTCTTCCGGAAGCCTTCCGCAGCACGTTCGTGTTGCTGTTGTCAAGCCCTGAGATATGCCCTGACCTGCGAAAACGCCATTCAGGAGAGGCGATTCTCGTGTTACTCTGGATAGCCACGGAAGGGGTACCTGTCACATGACGTTCAAGGTTGGCGACACCGTGGTCTATCCCCATCACGGGGCCGCGCTGATCGAGGCTATCGAAACTCGCCAGATCAAAGGCGTGGACAAGACCTACTTGGTGCTCAAGGTCGCCCAGGGCGACTTGACGGTTCGTGTGCCTGCGGACAATGCGGAGTTCGTGGGCGTGCGCGACGTGGTCGGGCAGGAGGGACTGGACCGGGTCTTCGAGGTGCTTCGTGCACCGTATGCCGAAGAGCCGACGAACTGGTCCCGGCGGTACAAGGCAAATCTGGAAAAGCTCGCCTCGGGCGATGTCATCAAGGTCGCTGAAGTCGTGCGTGACCTGTGGCGTCGTGAGCGCGAGCGCGGCCTCTCCGCCGGAGAGAAGCGCATGCTCGCCAAGGCCCGCCAGATCCTGGTGAGTGAGCTCGCTCTCGCGGAGAACACGAACGAAGACAAGGCCGAGGCCCTGCTTGACGAGGTCCTCGCGTCCTGAACCGGATCGCACCGGTTGCAAGAATGTGCCGCGGTGCCCGCTGACCATCCGTTTTCACGGTGTGTCGTCGGGCGCTGCGGCATGTCCGGACCCGGATCGGTCGCCCGACTTCCGGTAATCCCCGACTTCCGGTGATCCCTGTACCCGGTGACGGTGGTGCGTCCGCCGTACCGTTGATCGCCGCCGTGACATCCGCTCGACCGGGTGTCACGGAAGGGGCCCGGTTCAAGTCAGGGCGTCACGCCCGGCTTGCTGGGCCCCTACCCATGTCGCCCGTGGAAACAAACCTGCCGGATCGACCTGCTGGACCGACCCGCCGGATCGATCCGCCGAACCTTCGGACCTTCCCTCTCGGATCCTCGGACCCCTCGGACCTTCGGAGTGCAATCGATGTCATCGACGCCACCCCCGCCCGACCGGCCACGCCCCCTCCGTACCGCCGCGGTGATCCCCGCGGCCGGCCGGGGCATACGGCTCGGACCGGGCGCGCCCAAGGCCCTCCGGGTGCTCGGCGGCACACCCATGCTCATCCACGCGGTCCGCGCCATGGCGGCCTCCCGGGCCGTCTCCCTCGTCGTGGTGGTCGCCCCGCCGGACGGCGCGCCCGAGGTGAAGCACCTTCTCGACGAGCACGCCCTGCCCGAGCGCACCGACTACCTGGTCGTGCCCGGCGGAGACACCCGGCAGGAGTCCGTGGGCCTCGGCCTCGACGCGCTGCCCGAGGACGTCTCCGTCGTCCTGGTCCACGACGCGGCCCGGCCCCTGGTGCCGGTCGACACGGTGGACGCGGTCGTCGAGGCCGTACGGAACGGGGCGCCCGCCGTCGTCCCCGCCCTGCCGCTCGCCGACACCGTCAAGGAGGTCGAGCCCGCAGCGGTGGCCGGGGAGCCGGAGCCGGTGCTCTCCACCCCCGTACGGGCCAGGCTGCGCGCGGTGCAGACCCCGCAGGGCTTCGACCGGGACACGCTGGTGCGGGCCCACGCCGAGGTCGCGCTCGACGGCGAGGGCGCCACGGACGACGCGGGCATGGTCGAACGCCTCGGGAAGCCGGTCGTCGTCGTCCCCGGACACGAAGAGGCGTTCAAGGTCACCCGGCCGCTCGACCTGGTGCTGGCCGAAGCGGTACTCGCCCGCAGGAGGGCCAACGATGGCTTCTGAGAACCCCGCAGGGGCGCCCGGCACCCCCGTCATCCCGCTCGTCGGGATCGGCACCGACATCCACGCCTTCGAGGAGGGCCGCGAGCTGTGGTGCGCGGGCCTGAAGTGGGAGGGCGAGGGCCCCGGCCTGGCCGGCCACTCCGACGCCGACGTCGTCGCGCACGCCGCCTGCAACGCCCTCTTCTCCGCCGCCGGCCTCGGCGACCTCGGCCAGCACTTCGGCACCGGCCGCCCCGAGTGGTCCGGCGCCGCCGGCGTGACCCTGCTCACCGAGGCCGCCCGGATCGTCCGCGCCGAGGGGTACGAGATCGGGAACGTCGCCGTCCAGGTCGTCGGCGTACGCCCGAAGATCGGCAAGCGGCGCGACGAGGCGCAGAAGGTGCTCGCCGCCGCCGTGGGCGCACCGGTCTCGCTCTCCGCGGCCACCTCCGACGGGCTCGGCTTCACCGGGCGCGGCGAGGGGATCGCGGGAATCGCGACGGCGCTGGTCTACCGCGCCCGCTGACGGGCACGTCGGTCACCCTCGTGCCGGGCGCTCCCCTGCTCTCCGCCGCCGTACGGGTCGACCCCATCACCCGTACGGCTCAACGCGCCCCGAGATCCTCCGGCGGACGGTCGGCACCGCCACCCGCCACCCGCCACCCGTCAACCGCCATCCACCACCCGTCACGCGGCACCGGCCCCCCACCGCCGACCGGTGCCGCCCCCGCGTTCACCCTTCCGGCGGGACGCGGCGAGAAGTACGGGTGACGCGGGAAGCAACTGAGGGAGCGTGGGGTTGGGGGGTAGGACAACTGGACCACACCGGCCACCAGGAGGACGTACGCCATGACCGCCGAACTCTCCACCGAGCTCAAGAACCTGCTCGACACCCCGGTCTTCGTCAACATCGCCACCATCCAGCCGGACGGCAGCCCACAGGTTTCCCCGGTGTGGGTGACGCGCGACGGTGACGACGTGCTGATCTCCACCACCGTCGGCCGCCGCAAGGAGACGAACCTCCGCCGCGACCCGCGCGTCACCGTCGTCGTCCAGCCCGCCGACAACCCGTACGCCTACGCCGAGATCCGCGGCCAGGCGGAGCTGACGACCGAGGGCGGCCAGGAGCTCATCGACGAGCTGTCGCTGAAGTACACCGGCAAGCCGTACGCGGAGTTCAACCCGAACTCCGGCCAGGACGACCCCCGGGTCGTGGTCCGGATCACCCCGCGCAAGGTCGTCGGACGCATCTGAGAGCCCAAGGGAGCCTCAGAGGGCCTCAGGGAGCCCCGAAAACGCCGGACCCGGCCCCCGCCGGGGCCGCCCGGACCAGGCCGGTATCAGAAAGTTGCCCCCGCGATCGCCCAAGGGTCGCGGGGCACTGGTGTCGGCCTACTACCCTTGAGGCGTGACTATTCGCCTGCACGACACCAGCGCCCGGCAGATCCGTGACTTCGTCCCGCTCACAGCGGGCTGTGTCTCGATCTACCTCTGTGGCGCTACCGTCCAGGCCGCACCGCACATCGGGCACATCCGTTCCGGACTGAACTTCGACATCATGCGCCGCTGGTTCACCTACCGCGGCTACGACGTGACGTTCATCCGGAACGTCACCGACATCGACGACAAGATCATCAAGAAGTCCGCCGAGCAGGGCCGCCCCTGGTGGTCGATCGGTTACGAGAACGAGCGCGCGTTCAACGACGGCTACGACGCGCTGGGCTGCCTGCCGCCCACCTACGAGCCCCGTGCCACCGGCCACATCACCGAGATGATCGAGATGATGCGCGGCCTCATCGAGCGCGGCCACGCCTACGAGGCCGACGGCAACGTCTACTTCGACGTCCGGTCCCTCCCCAGCTACCTGGAGCTCTCCAACCAGGAGCTGGACGACCTGCGGCAGCCCTCCGGCGAGGGCGAGACCGGCAAGCGCGACCAGCGGGACTTCGCCATGTGGAAGGCGGCCAAGCCCGGCGAGCCGAGCTGGGAGACCCCGTGGGGCCGCGGCCGGCCCGGCTGGCACCTGGAGTGCTCCGCGATGGCCCACAAGTACCTGGGCTCCGCCTTCGACATCCACGGCGGCGGCATCGACCTGATCTTCCCGCACCACGAGAACGAGATCGCCCAGGCCAAGGCGTTCGGCGACTCGTTCGCGAACTACTGGGTGCACAACGGCTGGGTCACCATGGCCGGCGAGAAGATGTCGAAGTCGCTCGGCAACTCCGTCCTCGTCAGCGAGATGGTCAAGCAGTGGCGCCCCATCGTCCTGCGCTACTACCTGGGCACCCCGCACTACCGGTCGATGATCGAGTACAGCGAGGAGTCCCTGCGCGAGGCCGAGTCCGCGTTCGCGCGGATCGAGGGGTTCGTCCAGCGCGTCACCGAGAAGGCCGGGGAGACCGTCGCACCCGCCGCCGAGGTGCCGCCCGCCTTCGCCGAGGCGATGGACGAGGACCTCGGTGTGCCGCAGGCCCTCGCGATCGTCCACACCACCGTCCGCCAGGGCAACAGCGCGCTCGCCGCCGACGACAAGGAAGCCGCCGTCGCCCGCCTCGCCGAGGTCCGGGCCATGCTCGGCGTCCTCGGACTCGACCCGCTCGACGAGCACTGGGCGGGCGAGGGGGACCGCGGCGAGGACCTCCACGGCGTCGTCGACACCCTCGTACGCCTCGTCCTCGACCAGCGGCAGTCGGCCCGCGCCCGCAAGGACTGGGCCGCCGCCGACGCCATCCGCGACCAGCTCAACCAGTCCGGACTCGTCATCGAGGACAGCGCCAATGGTCCCCGGTGGACGCTCGGACCGCGCTGAGCCGCACCCTCCGAACAGCGCAGTTGTGCCGCCCGGCGCTCCGGGCGGCACACTTGCCTTATACGTACGCACGTCTGAAAGCAACGAAACAGGTAGGTCATGGCCGGGAACAGCCAGCGCAGGAACCGCCGCACGTCCAACAAGAAGGGCATGCAGGTCGGCAGCGGTGGTCAGCGACGCCGTGGTCTCGAAGGCAAGGGACCCACGCCGCCCGCCTCCGCCCGCAAGGGACACAAGAAGAACCGGATCGCCGGCGCCCAGGCCAAGCAGGCCGCCGCCCGCCGTCCCGCGCCCCGGCGCGGCGGTGTGAAGGGCACCTCCGAGATGGTCGTGGGCCGCAACCCGGTCTACGAGGCCCTGCGGGACGGTGTGCCCGCCGTCACCCTGTACGTCCAGCAGTACATCGACAACGACGAGCGCGTCCGTGACGCGCTCAAGCTCGCGGGCGATCGCGGCAACATCAACCTGATGGAGGCCCCGCGCCCCGAGCTGGACCGGATGACGAACGGCCTGAACCACCAGGGCCTCGTCCTCCAGGTCCCGCCGTACGAGTACGCGCACCCGGAGGACCTCACCGCCGCCGCGTACGACAACAACGAGGACCCGCTGATCGTCGCGCTCGACGGCGTGACGGACCCGCGCAACCTCGGTGCGATCGTCCGCTCGGTCTCCGCGTTCGGCGGCCACGGCGTGGTCGTGCCCGAGCGCCGCGCGGCCGGCATGACCGCCGGTGCGTGGAAGTCCTCGGCCGGTACGGCGGCTCGTACGCCGGTCTCCCGGGTCACCAACCTCACCCGCGCGCTGGAGGGCTACCAGAAGGCGGGCCTCACGGTCGTCGGCCTCGCCGCCGACGGCGAGCACACGGTGGAGGACCTCCAGGAGCTGGCCGGCCCCGTCGTCATCGTCATCGGCAGCGAGGGCAAGGGCCTCGGCCGCCTCGTCGGCGAGACCTGCGACTACCGGGTCCGGATCTCCATGCCGGGCGGCGCCGAGTCGCTCAACGCCGGTGTCGCGGCAGGCATCGTGCTCTACGAGGTGGCGCGCCGCCGCGGATAGCCGCACCGGACCGGTACGGCGTTCGCGCGCCGACAACCTCGGTAACGGGCTCGCCCGCCCACCGAGTTGACGCGCGAACGCCGAACAGGGTTCCAGGATGCCCGAGTTTGGCCGGATCTTGACGGGTCTCGGACACATCGGGCCTGTCAAGGCAGTGTCCTAAACACCCATCACTCGGTTAGATGAGTGTGGACACCAGAACGCCTCGGTTCGACGAGCAACCCGCCCTGAGCATGACCAAGGTGGACAGCGACCCCGCGCAGGTCATCGTCAACCACGCCAGCTTCCGGGTGCAGCTCGCCCCGGGCCAGCGCGCACGGCTGCGCGGTGCCCCCGCGGACACGGCCCGCATCCCCGCCATGAGCGGTGCCGGCGGCGGTCGCAGGCGGGCACCGGTCGTCTGGAGCGGCAGATCGGCCCCGGGCGACCCCGGCGCCACCGGCCTCCTCCAGGCCGTACGCAACTCCACCGCCGGCCACCTCGACACCGCGCTCACCGCCGGTGCCGCGGACGGCCACGCGGCGGGCGCGACCCAGGTCATCCCGCTCCTGGAGGAGACGCAGCCCAACCCCGTACTGACCGCCCCGCAGCAGACCGGACGCACCGGACCCCTCCTGCCGCCCATGCGCCAGGCCGTCGGCGCGTACGACTCCGTGGACGACGAACCGGACACCCCCGGCTCCGGCGACCGCGACGGCGACGGCTACGAGGAGAGCTCCGAGGCCCGCGCCAGGCGCCACGGCAACGACCCCGTACGGCACGCCTATTACCCCGGCCACCGGATGAACCTCGGCGTCGTCCTGCTCCCCATGCGGGTCCTCCTCGGCTTCATCTCCATCTACGCCGGCATGGGCAAGCTCTGCGACCCCGTCTACTTCGACGGCGGCGAACGCGGCTCCATGGTCAAGTGGCTGACCTCGCTGCACCCCTGGGCGCTCGCCGAACCCCTCCGCGACTTCGCCCTCTCCCACCCGGTCGGCGCGGGACTCTCCGTCGCCTTCCTCCAGGTCGTCGTCGGCGTCCTCACCGTCCTCGGCCTCTGGCAGCGCGTCGCCGCCTCCGTCGGCGCCCTGCTCTCCGCCGCCCTCCTGGTGACCGTCAGCTGGCGCACGGTCGCCGTGTACGACGCCCCCGACATCATCCTGCTGGCGGCCTGGAGCCCCCTGATCATCGCGGGCGCCCCCGTCTACTCCGTCGACGGTCGGCTCGCCGGAGAAGCCTGGCGCAGGCTCGGGCCCCGCTCCGAGATCTGGGACCTGCGCCGCCGCGTCCTGCGCCGCGGCTCCGTCGTCGCCAGCGTCGTCATCGGCCTCACCCTGCTCATCGGCTCCATCCTCGGCGGCGCCGTCCGTTCGGCCGAGGTCGTCACCGTCCCCGGCCGCAACGACTACCCGACCAACCGCCTCCCCGGCCAGCCGCTCCCCCAGGAGTCCACCGGCGAACGCCAGGCCTCCCGCACCCCCCAGGAGCAGGAGCGCCGCCCTGAGCCCACCCGCTCCGGCGCCGCCACCACCCCCGCCGACGGCGGCCAGGCCACCCCTGGCGCGACCCGTGACTCCGGCGGCGGACAGAGCACCGGCACCGGCGCCCAGCCCAGCCAGACCCAGGGCACCGGCCAGGAACCCCCGCAGCAGACCACCCCCCAGCAGCCCCCCGCCGCCACCAGCGCCGGACCCACCTCCTCCGGCTCCACCGGCGGGGACGGCTCCACCGGCGGCGGCTCGGAGCCGGAAGCCCCGCCCGCCTCGGGCGGCGGCGAAGGCTCCACATCGGGCGGCTCCTCCGGCGGCCGCAACCCGATCGGCGGCCTCCTCGGCTGACCCCCGGAACGGACACGAAGGGGCGGCCCCCACCCGGCTTCGGGTGGGGGCCGCCCCTTGCGGCATGTCCTGCGGTGGGTTGTCAGCCCGCCTGGGCGCCCAGCTCACGCGCCGCCTCGGTCAGGTCCTTCGCGGTGTCGATCGCCCGCCAGTACGCCCCGTGGGGCAGCGGATACCCGGCCAGCCGGCGCTCCCGGGCCAGCCGGGGGAACGTGGTCCGCTCATGGTCGCCCCGATCCGGCAGCATCTCCGTGAAGGCGGGGGAGAACACGTACACCCCCGCATTGATCAGATACGGCGAGGGCGGCGACTCGATGAAGTCCGTGATGTGCCCGAACGCGTCCGTCTCCACCGCGCCCCACGGAATCCGGGGCCGGGCGAGGGCCAGGGTGGCGGTGGCATCGCGTTCGGCGTGGAACGCGGCCATCTCGCGCAACGAGAAACGCGTCCAGATGTCGCCGTTGGTGGCGTACCAGGGCTGCTCCGGATCGGGCAGCCGCTGCGCCGCGTACTTCAGCCCGCCACCGCGGCCCAGCGGCTCCGTCTCCACCACGGTCGTGACCCGCAGCGGCAGCACGGCGGAGTCCAGCCACTCCTGGAGCACCTCGGCGAGATGCCCGCAGGAGACCACGGCGTCGGTGACGCCCTCGGCGGCCAGCCAGGAAAGCTGATGGCCGATGATCGGGGTCCCGGTACCCGGGATCTCGACCATCGGCTTCGGGCGGTCATCGGTGTACGGCCGCAGCCGTGACCCCTGGCCACCGGCGAGGATCACGGCCTGCGTCGGATACGTATGCATGGCAGGCACGATATGCGGTGCCTGTGGCCGCCCACCGAAATCCGTACGGTTCGGGCGGCTCAGCTGAACTGAGCGACCCCCGAGGCGAACGACGTGTCGCAGACGGGACGGGAGAAGCGCTGCGCGCGCGTCGGGCCGTACTGCTCAACGGCGGCCTTGCCGAGCGCCCTGGCGATCGACATGCAGTGCCGGGCCAGCGAGGGGCGCTGCTCGACGGCACGCTGGAGGCCCGTGAGCGCGGTGCCCGGGTCCTTCTCCTGCAGTTCGACAAGCAGCTTGTCGCGCAGGATGTCCTGTGCGGCGCGGGGCTTCGCGGGCTTGGACACGGTCTCCGAGGAGGCGGCCAGCAGCGTGGAGTCATTGTCCGTTGCCGCCCACGGAACGCTGGTGACCGCGAGGGTCCCGGAGAGCACCATGACGACGGGCAGGACGAGGGCGAAGGATCGGCCGATGCGCCGAGCGGTGTGGGTCACGCAGCGAGCGTAGCGGTCGGTGATGGCTTGACGACATTTCGTCACTCTCGCGGGGGATGGTTCGACGCGTCCTTTCGAATGCCAGGTTGACGCGACGGGGGGAAATGCCCTGTGTGCCGGGGTATTTGACGCCGTCCCGCACCGAAACCCAAACCCGCCACCGGCCACGCAAACGGCCCCGTGCCCCCTCGAAAGGGGACGCGGGGCCGTTTGCGTGCCTACGTGACGGCGTCAGTTGGTGAGACGCTCGCCGGTCGAGGTCGCGAAGACGTGCAGCTCGTCCGGGCGCGGGACGACGTGCAGCTCCGTGCCCTTCTCCGGCACGGAACGGCCGCCGACGCGGACGACGAGGTCCTGGTGCTTGCCGGCGACCTGCGCGGCACCGTAGACGAAGCCGTCGGCGCCGAGCTCCTCCACGACGTTCACGGAGACGGCGAGACCGGCCGGCTCGTCCGAGGAGTCCTTGGACAGGGACTTCGCGGCGGCACCGCCGTGCTCGACGATGTCGAAGTGCTCGGGGCGGATGCCGACCGTGACGGTGGTGTCACCGCGGTCCGCGGCGGCGGTAAGCGCCTCGCGGGAGACCGGGACGACGCTGTTGCCGAACTTCACGCCACCGTCGGTGATCGGGACCTCGACGAGGTTCATCGCGGGGGAGCCGATGAAGCCGGCGACGAAGAGGTTCGCCGGGCGGTCGTACATGTTGCGCGGCGAGTCGACCTGCTGGAGCAGCCCGTCTTTCAGCACCGCGACCCGGTCGCCCATGGTGAGGGCCTCGACCTGGTCGTGGGTGACGTAGACGGTGGTGATGCCGAGGCGGCGCTGCAGCGAGGCGATCTGCGTACGGGTGGAGACACGGAGCTTGGCGTCGAGGTTCGACAGCGGCTCGTCCATGAGGAAGACCTGCGGCTCCCGCACGATGGCCCGGCCCATCGCCACACGCTGACGCTGACCACCGGAGAGCGCCTTCGGCTTCCGGTCCAGGTAGTCGGTGAGGTCCAGCATCTTGGCGGCCTCTTCGACCTTCGCCCGGATCTCGGTCTTGTTGATACCGGCGATCTTCAGCGCGAAGCCCATGTTGTCCGCGACGGACATGTGCGGGTACAGGGCGTAGTTCTGGAACACCATGGCGATGTCCCGGTCCTTCGGCGGCAGGTGCGTGACATCGCGGTCACCGATACGGATCGCGCCGCCGTTGACGTCCTCAAGACCCGCGAGCATGCGCAGGGAGGTCGACTTGCCACAACCGGAAGGACCGACGAGGACGAGGAACTCACCGTCCGCGATGTCGATCTCGAGCTGGTCCACAGCCGGCTTCGTGGAGCCGGGGTAGACGCGGGACGCCTTGTCGAACGTGACACTGGCCATGATGAATCTTCTCCTCCACCGGCAGGAACGTGCCGGACGATCCGAGTAGGGAGTGGTCTGGTCCACAGACGCGAACCTGCCGTGACGCTACCTGGCGTTCATGTGTCCTGTCAGTACCTCCTGGGTCACGAAAATGCCCCGCGAACGGGGAGGGGACGCCAGAGCGACGTACTTTTGACCCGGCCCCCTCTGGGGAACCTTCCTGCTTCAGCGTCCGCTGCCGACTGGACGCCACCCTGAAGGTGCCCCCCGCCGGTCTCACACGGACTCCACAGGCATCACGGCCGACGGCCCGTCGGTCCGGCACACCTTCTTTACGGCTCCCTGATCCGACTACGCCGTCAACGCCACGCCCGGCATCTCGGACGCCCTGATCACTGACGGCATGGCCCGTCCTGGTGGCAGCGCCGATGCCACCAGCTCGTACATGCGCACCCCCTCATCCCGCAGATTCCGCGCCGCGTTCACATCGCGGTCGTGCACCGCACCACACCCGCCGCACGACCAGCCGCGTACGGCCAGATCAAGCTTCGGGCCCGCCGCCCCGCACGCTGAACAACGCCGTGTCGAAGGAAAGAAGCGGTCCACTATGACCAGCGTCCGGCCGTACCACGCGCACTTGTACAGCAACTGCTTCAGCAACTCGCCCCACGAGGCATCCAGAATCGAGCGGTTCAGCCCCGCCTTTCGCCGACGGCCCTTCCCTTTCGGCGACCGTACGAGAGAGGCGATGGACAGGTCCTCCACCACGAGCACTTGGTTCTCGCGCACGAGGCGGGTGGTGAGCTGGTCCAACGCGTCCCTGCGGACATCACCGATCAGGGCGTACAGCCTGGCGATCTCCTGTCGTGCCTTCTCCCTGTTCCTCGATCCCCTCTCCTTGCGGTGCAGGTTTCGCTGAAGATCGGCGAGCCTCGCCCCGTACTTCTTCAGCAGCCGGGGATGGTCCACCTTCTCCCCGTCGTCCAGCGTGACCAGCGCCGCCAGCCCGAGATCCAGACCTACCGCCTTCGGCGTACCGCTGCCGAGCAGGAACACCGGTGGCAGCGGGTCGATCCGCTCCCCCACCAGCACCGAGACGAAGAAGCGCCCCGCCCTGTCACGGCTCACGGTCAGCTTCACGGGCCGCGTCCCCGCCGGGAGGGGTCGGGACCACCGGATCCGCAGCGGCCCGGACTGCTTGGCCAGGGCGATCAGTCCCGTCCCTGGCTGCTCCGGGTCCTCCACCCAGCGGAAGCCCGTGCGGACATAGGTCGCTGAGTCATGGGAGCGGCTCTTCTTCTTGCGTCTGGGGTGCTTGGTCGTTCCGTTGAAGAACTGCCCAAAGGCCGCATCGAGATGCCGGAGGGCCTGCTGCAGAACGGTCGAGGACACCTCCTGCAGCCATCGCGTCCCTTCGGCGTTCCGCCAGCCCGTGAGAGCCCGGCAGGACTCGGCGAACCCGATTGACACCCGGTGCTCACGCCACGCCTTGTCCCGTAGGGCAAGGCCCTCGTTGTAGGTCCAACGGCATGCGCCGAAGGTCTTGATCAGCTGCTCGGCCTGGGAAGGGGAGGGGTAGCAGCGGTATCGGTAGGCGCGCCGGCGATTGCCGGCTTCCGGTGCCCGCCGCTGCATGGGTACGGCCACCCGCCGCTGATGCTTGATGCGGTCGGGAACGCCCAGCACCTCGCGCTTGACGCGCCTGGCCTCCGCGCCGGTGACGCGGACCCGGTCGTCTTCCCCTGAGGCCTCGACCACGACCCCTCCCCCATCTGATATTCGGATGGCACTCCAGTGCGTTCAACGAACAGGTGAGTGGGAGGTCACCGCCGTCCGATATGCCTGTCCGTGGAGGAGCGGGGCTGTGTAGAGTTGTGGCGTCTCGATGCGCTTCTTCAGCGTGCGTCGTTGCCTCCTTAGCTCAGTCCGGCCCAGAGCGGCTGTCTTGTAAACAGCAGGTCGTCGGTTCGAATCCGACAGGAGGCTCAGCGGGAAGCCCAGGTCAGAGCTCTTCTGACCTGGGCTTTCTTGTTGTGTTCGGCCTGGGGGAGGGCGTGAGGGCTCAGGGCGTGCCGAGGGTGCCGAGCGTCAGCTCGACCTCTTCGTCTGTGGCGGTGCATGCGCGGACGGTCCAGGTGCGGGCGTCGATGGGTGTGCCCGCGCCGGTCGTGTGCGCCGGGACTGTGAGTACGGAGCCCGTCGGGGCGGCCGTGTGGAGTTCGGCGTCTGTGGCTGCGCCGTCGGAGAAGCGCAGGTAGATGTCGATCGGCTGCGGGGCGGCTGCGAAGGCGGTGGGGTCGGGCAGGCCCTGGAGGCGGCAGCGGGCGCCGGGGAACAGGTGGGTGTGGCTGCAGAGCGCGACGTACGTGGGGGCGTTGTCCGGGTGGTGTTCAGTCACCGCGCACCGCCGGGCCCAGTACGCGGGCTGTGAACTCCGCGAGTTGCGCACGTAGTTGCTCGCGGGGCACGCCTTCTGTGCCGGCCAGGTGTTCCACCAGGTCCGCGCGGGTCGCGGCCAGGAGGGCGTGGGCGGTGAAGTCGGGGGTGGGGAGGTCCGGGATCCGGGCCAGGGCGGTGCGCAGGGTGGTGTGCCAGTGCGCGTAGTGGTCCGCGGCGTACGGGCTGCCGTTGCCGGTGCCCTCCAGGGCCAGGGAGAGGTGGCGGTTGTCGAGCTTGAAGCGCAGGAGCGCGTCGAGGAGGGCGGGGACGCGTTCGTGCGGGGGTGTGGTGGGGCCCAGTGGGGGTGGGCCTTCCTCGGCTGCCTGGCGGATCGGGGCCAGCCGGGTCTCGTGCAGGGCGCGGATCAGGCCGGTGCGGTCGCCGAAGCCGCGGAAGAGGGTGGCCTTGCCGACGCCTGCGGCCGCCGCGATGTCCGCCATGGTGACCGTTCCCGGGCTCCCGTGCTCGGCGAAGAGCCGGTCGGCTGCCGCCAGTACCGCCTCCCGGTTGCGGGCCGCGTCCGCGCGAGCCTTCGGTGCGGAGGGAGTTGGGGGCGTGGAGGGGGTGGGAGGTGTGGGGTCGGGCATCGGCGGGGCCTCCGGTTGCAAAGCGGACCGCTGGTCCGTATCGTCGGTCGAGTTAAGCGGACCGCTGGTCCGTATCGTACGGGACGGAGCACCCCATGACCGCACGCACCGCGCCGGAGGACCTGTACCGCCAGGGCCTGCGGCTGCTGCTGGACAAGGACATCCCCGGTTGGGTCGACCTCTGGGACGAGAACGGGGTCTTCGAGTTCCCCTTCGCGCCGGAGGGCCGGCCGCGGCGGCTGGAGGGCAAGGACGCCGTGGCCGCGTACATGCGGGGCTACCCCGACCACATCGACCTGCACGACTTCCCCTACGTCGAGATCCACCGCACCGATGCGCCGGGGACGGTCGTCGTCGAGATGCGTGGCGTGGGACGGGTCGTGGAGACCGGTGCTCCTTTTGATATGTCCTACATCGCCGTCGTCACCTTTGAGCGCGGGCTCATCGTCCGGTATCGCGACTACTGGAATCCCCTTGCCGTGGCGGGGTTCTCCGAGGGTTTTGCCGGGAGTGGGCGATGAGCCGGGAGCGGTCGATGAGTGCTGTGACCGGTGCCGCCCTTGTCGTCGGGGGCACCGGGACCACCGGCCGTCGTGTTGTCGCCGGGCTTCTCGGCGCCGGGGTGCGGGTTCGGGCCGCCAGTCGGCGGGCGACGGCTGTGGCAGGGGCGGAAGCGGTGCGGTTCGACTGGGACGACCCCACCTCGTACGACGGTGTCCTGGGGGGTGGGGTGGACCGGGTCTATCTCATTCCGCCGCCCGGCACCTCCGACCCGGCTGCCGTCATGCTGCCGTTCCTGCGGCGCGCCCGTGCCTCGGGGGTGCGGCGTGCGGTGTTGCTCAGCTCGTCCGCGATTCCGGCCGGGGGGCCCGCCGTGGGGCAGGTGCATGCCGCGCTGCCGGGAATCTTCGACGAGTGGGCGGTCCTGCGGCCCTCCTGGTTCATGCAGAACTTCACCGGTGACCACCTCCACGCCCGGACCGTCCGCGCCGACGGGGTCATCCGCACGGCCGCCGGTGAGGGGCGGGTCGGGTTCATCGACGCGGAGGACATCGCCGCCGTCGCCGTACGCGCCCTCCTCGACGGCCGCGCCCCGAACACCGATCTGGTCATCACCGGGCCGCAGGCGCTGAGTTACGGGGACATCGCCGCCGTACTGACCGAGGTCACCGGGCGTACGGTCGTCCATCAGCGGCTCACCCGCGAGGAGATGGTCCAGCGGCTGGCCGCCGAGATGCCCGCCGCGTTCGCCTCGATGCTGGCCGACATGGACCTTGCCATCGCGGGGGGTGTGGAGGACCGGACCACCGGCACCGTCGAGCGGATCACCGGCCGCCCGCCTCGCGACTTCCGCGCGGTGGCGGTGCGTGAGGCGGGCGGCGGGGGTGGGGGTGTGTGGGTACGCGGGTGAGGGTCAGGCCTTGGCCGCCGGTGCCGCCTCCGGTGCTGCTTCCGGTGCCGGTGAGGAAGCCGCGGGCGGCTGAAGCGGCGCCTTCGTCGTCCGTACGGGGATGAGCGCGGCGACCACCGCCGCTGCCAGGCCCACCCCGCAGCCGATCAGCATCGCGACGCGGAAGCCGTTCTCGGAGGCCAGGGGGAAGCCGCCGAAGTCGGTCGTCATCCGGGCCAGGACCACGCCGATCACGGCCGCCGCGAACGACGTGCCGATCGAGCGCATCAGGGCGTTGAAGCTGTTCGCCGAGGCGGTCTCCGACTGGGGCACCGCGCTCATGATGAGGGCGGGCATGGCGCCGTAGGCGAAGCCGACGCCCGAGTTGCAGACGAGGGTGACGATCAGCAGGCTCCACGGGGAGCCGGAGCCGATCAGGGGGACGGAGAGGCCGTAGCCGGCGGCGATGAGGAGGCTGCCGACGGCCAGCGTGACCTTGGGGCCCTTGGCGGCGGAGAGCTTGGCGCCGACCGGGGACATCACCATCATCATCAGCCCGGCCGGGGCCATCCACAGGCCCATCGCGAGCATCGACTGGCCGAGGCCGTAGCCGGTGGCCTCGGGGATCTGGAGCAGCTGGGGGACGACGAGGGACTGGGCGTACATCGCGAAGCCGACCAGGACCGAGGCCGTGTTCGTCATCAGGACCTGCGGGCGGGCCGTCACCCGCAGGTCGACCAGGGGGTCGCGCAGGCGCAGTTCCCACCAGCCCCAGGCGGGCAGGAGGACGAGCGCGGCGGCGAACAGGGCGAGCGTCGTGGGGCTGCCCCAGCCCCAGTCGGCGCCCTTGGAGACGGCGAGCAGCAGGGCGATCAGGGCGCTGCCGAGGCCGATGGCGCCGGGCAGGTCGAAGCGACCGCTCTCCCCGGCGGGGCGGTCGGCCGGGACCAGGGTGCGGATCAGCGCGCCGACCGCGAGGGCCAGTGCGGCGACGACCCAGAACAGCACCCGCCAGCTGGTGTTCTCCGCGATCGCGGCCGCGAAGGGCAGGCCCAGGGCGCCGCCCACGCCCATCGACGCGCTCATGATCGCGATGGACGGGCCCAGCTTCTCGGCCGGGACGACATCGCGCAGCAGGCTGATGCCGAGCGGCACCACGCCCATGCCCAGGCCCTGGAGGCCGCGTCCGGCGATCATCGGGACCACCGAGGACGACAGGGCGCAGACCACCGAGCCGAGGACCAGCGGGACGAGCGAGACGAGCAGCATGCGCCGCTTGCCGTACATGTCGCCGAGCCGTCCGGCCACGGGCGTGGACACCGCGGCGGCCAGCAGGGTGGCCGTGATGACCCATGAGGCGTTGGAGGCGGAGGTGTCGAACAGCGTCGGCAGCTGGGCGATCAGCGGCACCACCAGCGTCTGCGTGAGTGCCGCCACGATGCCGGCGAAGGCGAGGATGCCGACCACGCCTCCCGGGCGGGCTGCGGGTGGTGAACTCTCCACGGGGGTACTCCCTCTCGCCCTTCCGGGCCTGTTGGTGCGTTCGTCTTCAGGTATGCAAGATACATGGGATATGTACGATGCACAGCTTATGTAGCATGCATATCTATCGTGATATACCTGGTCATGAGCTCGCACTCCCCGTGGCGGTGCGAGCCGGAGCCGAAGGAAGCGGACGCGTGGACATGCCCCTCGACCGGATCGAACGCGAGACCATGCTGCTCGGCCGGTACATGCACCTGCTCACCCCGCGCGTGGAGTGGCGGCTCGACCGCAGCGCCTACATCCTCCTCAGCCGGATCGAGGTCGAGGGCCCCATGTCCATCGGCCAGCTCGGCGAGGCCTTCGGGCTGGACGCCTCCACCCTCAACCGGCAGACCGCCGCGATGCTCCGCGCCGGGGTCGTCGAGCGCATCCCGGACCCCGACGGGGGCATCGCCCGCAAGTTCGCCATCACCGACGAGGGCGCGCGGCGGCTCGACAGCGACCGGACCCGGAACCTGGCGGGCCTGGCGAAGGTCATGGCCGACTGGACGCCCGAGGAGGCGGAGCAGCTCGCGACCTCGCTCAGCCGTCTCAACCTCTCCATCGAGCGTCTCGACGGGCGGCCCTGGCCCCGCGACTGAGGCCCCCTCCGCGTTCCCCGGAGATCCGCGCCCGCCCGCATGCGGATCGCCAGGGCGGTGGTGTACTGGGAGGGATGGCCGATCGAACGTGCGGCCCGTCCCCTTCCGGCCGGGCCGGTTACCGATGGGGATGCCCATGCGCCTCCGCCGCCTCCGCCTTCGTACCGCTCCGAAGGCTCTGGCCTGCGCCGGTGCCGTCGTTCTGATGGCGGCCGTCGGGTGCGCCTCCCCAGGGGTGGCCGAGGACCGGGAGGCGGGCGCGGAGACCGGTGTGGTCGCCGACGACAAGGCCCCGGCCCCTTCCCTGCCGCGTACGACCCCGGCCCCTCCCCTCCCGGGTACGGCCCCGGCTACGGCCACCGCCACTGCTCCCGGCGCCGACACCGCCGCGGCCCTCGTCCCCGCCGACCGCACCGATCCCCGGACCGAGACCGCCGTCCTGGCCATCCCCGCCATCGGGGTCGCGGACCTGGACGTCGTGCCGTACGAGGGGACGACGGATGACCCGCCCGGCAGCCGGATCCAGGACCGGGGCGTCGCTTCCAGTCCGTACGGTGAGGAGGGCGGGGTCGGGCCGGGAGAAGTCGGCAACTACCTCGTCACCGCACACCGGTTGAGCGCCGGAGGCGTGCTGCGTGAGCTGCCGGATCTCGGCAAGGGCGATTCCGTCTACGTGACGGAGGGCGGCACCCGCTACACGTACGAGATCACCGGGACCCGGCAGACCTCCTTCCGCAGCGAGCGCTCCCTCGCCGAGCAGCGGGCCGAGGTGCCGGGCCGGCCCGGGGCGGAGCCGACCCGGGCGATGATCACGATCTCCACCTGCGCGACCCCCGAGGACGACGCGGCCGGGAACTTCTGGCGGGACTCCCTCGGCAATCCCGAGCACCGGATCGACAAGGTGGGTGTGCTGGTGTCGGAGCGCCCCGCGCCGTAGTCCGGCCTCAGTGGCGGCCCGCTATGCGGTCCGCCGCCTTCGCGATGGGGTCGGTGCCGGGGCGGGGTGAGGTCGTCTCGCGGCGGTCGGCGGCGCGGTAGGCGGCGTACAGGCCGTGGACGCCGAGCCAGCGGAAGGGTTCCGGCTCCCAGCGGCGGACCTTGTGATTGACCCAGGGGAGTGTCGTGAGGTCCGTCGGGCCCGCCTGGCCGGAGTCCTGCTGGATCAGGTCGCGCAGGGTGCGGGCGGCGAGGTTGGCGGTGGCGACGCCGGAGCCGACGTACCCGCCCGCCCAGCCGAGCCCCGTGGAGCGGTCCAGGGTGACGGTGGCGCACCAGTCGCGGGGGACGCCGAGGACGCCGGACCAGGCGTGGTCGATGCGGACGCCCGCCGTGGTGGGGAAGAGGCGGACCAGCAGGTCGCGCAGGGCCTCGATGGTGGCGGGCTGGGTGCGGCCGTCGTTGTCGGTGGCGGAGCCGTAGCGGTAGGGGTAGCCGCGGCCGCCGATCGCGATGCGGTCGTCGGCGGTGCGCTGGGCGTAGAGGTAGGCGTGGGCCATGTCGCCGAGGGTCTCGCGGCCCTCCCAGCCGATGGTGTCCCAGATGCGGGCGGGCAGCGGTTCGGTGGCGATCATGGAGGAGTTCATCGGGAGCCAGGTCCGCTTGAGCCCCTTGAGGCCGGCCGTGAAGCCCTCCGTGCAGCGCAGGATGTACGGGGCGCGGACCGTGCCGTACGGGGTGACGGCGTGCTTCGGCTTGATCTCGGTGACCGGGGTCGACTCGTGGATGGTGACGCCGAGCGCCTCCACGGCGTCCGCGAGGCCCTTGACCAGCTTGGCCGGGTGCAGCCGGGCGCCGTGCGGGGTCCAGGTGGAGCCGACGGCGCCGGTGACATGGACGCGCTCGGCGGTCTCGCGGGCGCCGCGCAGGACCCGGTCGGTCTCGCCGAACGCGGTCTCGACGCTGTGGAAGTCCCGGAGCCTGGCCAGCTGCGCCGGGGTGTGGGCGACCTCCAGGACGCCGCCCTGGTGGATGTCGGCCTCGATCTTCTCCTCGGCGGCGGCCCGGACGACCTCGCCGACCGTCTCGTTCATCGCCTTCTGGAGCCGTACGGCGGCGTCGTGGCCGTGCAGCTTGGCGTACCGCTCGCGGCCCGCGATGCCGTTGTACAGCCAGCCGCCGTTACGGCCGGAGGCCCCGTAACCGCAGAACTTGGCCTCCAGCACGGTGATGTTGAGGAAGGGGACGGCCTTCTTCAGGTAGTACGCCGTCCAGAGTCCGGTGTAACCGCCGCCGACGATGCAGACGTCGGCGCTCGCGTCGCCGGGCAGGGGTTCGCGCGGGGTGGGGGTGCCCTCCTGCGCGTACCAGAACGATATGCCGCCGTTGACGGTACTGACGGTGCTCATGATGCCCCTGGTGTCCCTGTCCGGTGTGCCGGTGTGGCAGTGCGCCGGTGTTTCGGTGTGTCGGTGCCCCGTGCCCGGTGTGATGCCGAGCGTATGTGTGGCGGGACGTTACTGCGCGGCGGGGTGTTCCGTCTCCTGTGCCTTCCGTCGGCTGCGGGCGAGCGGGTAGCAGGCCAGGCCGGTCAGGACGGCGGTGAAGTGGCCCACGTCGGTGAAGGTGCGGCCGTCGGCGACCAGGGGGATGCCGTAGAAGACGAGGACGGCGAAGACGTACGCGTACCGCCAGAGGCGCGGGACGCGGTAGGTGAGGACGGCGATCACCCCGGCCAGCGCGTAACTCACCCCGACGTCCAGCGTGTTCGCGGCCGACTGCGGGGCGTGGTCCTGCCGGATGGCCCAGGCGAGCACCCCCTCGCTGACCAGGGTGGCCACCACGTGCGCGGTGACGGCGACCGCGAGCCAGCGCAGCGTGCCGAGCCAGTGTTCGGCGGTGGCGTGGAAGACGGTGAACAGGACGGCGTACGGGAGCCAGCGGCCGCCGTCGATCCACAGGGCGCTGGTGATCAGGACGCGGACGGGGTTCTGCGACAGCTCGTGGAGGTTGGTGGAGCGGTCCCGCAGGAACTCCTCCTCGAAGCCGGGGGACATCCGGTGCAGGACGACGGTGGTGACGAAGAGGACCGCCAGCCAGACGTACGTGCCGGGGGCGGTGGCGATCCAGTGGCGTACGGCGGTGCTGCGGGTGCGGTGGTGGTCGTCGGTGCGTGTGCTGCCGTTGCCGTCGGCGCTGGGGCCCGGCTGTTCTCGGGGCATGGTCCGATTGACGCACGCCCCTAGGATCCTTGGCGTGATTGACATCCCGGACGAACTGATCGCCACTCAGTACGCATACAACGGGGCGGCCGGGCGGGCCTTCGTCGCCGCGCTGCCCGGCCTCGCCGGCCGGTTCCTGGAGGAGTGGGGGCTGCGGCGGGACGGGGCCGCGATGTACGGCATGTGCGCGCTGGTCCTGCCGGTGGTGCGGGAGGCGGACGGGGTGCCGGCCGCGCTGAAGCTCCAGTTGGTGGACGAGGAGACGGTGGGTGAGCCGGTCGCCCTGCGGGCGTGGGGTGCGGCGGGGGCCGGGGCGGTGGGGGTGCTCGGCCATGACCCGGGGACCGGGGCGCTGCTGCTGGAACGGCTCGATGAGGGGCGGCCGTTGTCGGGGGTTGCTGGGGGCGGGGGTGTTCCTGGTGGGAGCCGTCTCGTGGGGGAGGTGGCCGACGCCCGGCGCGCGGTGACGGTGCTCGGTGAGGTGCTGGCCCGGCTGGCGGCGGTGCCCGCGCCGGAGGGGCTGCGCACGCTGGGCGATGCGGTGGAGCGGATGCTGGCGGCGGCTCCGGAAGCGGTGGGACGGCTGGCGGACGAGGAGGAACGGCGGCTGCTCGCGCACTGCGCGGCGGCGGTGCGGGAGGTGGCGGGTGAGCCGGGGGACCGGTTGCTCCACTGGGACCTGCACTACGACAACATCCTGGCGGGGCGGGCCGACGCGGGGCGGGCGGGGGAGTGGGTGGCGCTCGACCCCAAGCCCCTGGCGGGGGACCCGGGGTTCGAGCTGTTCCCGGCGCTGGACAACCTGTTCGACGCCGGGGAGGTGGTGTGGCGGTTCGACGCGCTGACCGAGGCGCTGGGCATGGAGCGGGACCGGGGGCGGGCGCGGGCCTGGACGCTGGGGCGGGTGCTCCAGAACGCGGTGTGGGCCGTCGGGGACGGGGAGCGGGAACTGGCCCCGGACCATGCGGAGATCGCGCGGCGGTTGCTGGGGGTGCGGTGAGCCCGGTCATGCCCCCTGCGACCGGGGCGCGGTGACCCCGGTCACGGCTCCAGCACCACCTTGCCGATCGTGCCGCGTGTCTCCAGCGCGCGGTGGGCGGCGGCCGCTTCGGCGAGCGGGTAGCGCTGGACGGCGGGGCGGAGCCGGCCCGCCGCCGCTTCGGCGAGGGCTCGGGTCTCCAGGGCGCGCAGGCCGCCGCCCCGCTCGACCAGCTGGGGCCCGAGGACGGAGCCGGAGGTGATGGCGCGCTCCGCCAGCTCCTGAGGGGTGAAGGTGAGCGGCTTCCCGTTGCGGAGGCCCTCGCCGGACCAGCCGTAGACGATGTGCTGCCCGCCCTTGCCGAGCAGGCCGACGGCGCTGCGGGCGGTGGTCCCGCCGACGGAGTCGTAGACGACGGTGGCCCACTGGCCGGTCGCGTCGAGGAAGGCGCGGGCGTGGTCGGGCCAGTTCGGGAGGGTGTAGTCGAGGGCGAGGTCGGCGCCGTTCGCCTCCGCCCTGGCCACCTTGGCCGGGCCCCCGGCCAGGGCGATCACGGTGGCCCCGGCGTTCTTCGCGTACTGGACGAGGAGGGTCCCGATCCCGCCCGCCGCCGCGGTGACGACGGCCACGGAGTCGGGGCCGAGGTCGGTGAAGCCGAGGATGCCGAGGGTGGTGCGGCCGGTGCCGATCATGGCGACGGCCTCGGCGGCGCCGAGTTCCCCGGGGATCTCGTGGAGCCGGTCGGCCTCGGTGACGGTGAGTTCGGCGTAGCCGCCCGGTGCCGTGCCGATGTGGGCGACGACGCGTTTGCCGAGCCAGCCGCTGTCCGTGCCCTCGCCGAGCGACTCGACGGTTCCGGCGACCTCGCGGCCGGGAACGGTGGGGAGGGCGACGGGCGCCGGGTAGGGGCCGCTCTCCCCTTCCCGCAGGGCGGTGTCCAGGAGGTGCACGCCGGCCGCCTCGACGGCGATCCGGACCTGACCGGGGCCGGGGACGGGGTCCTCGGTCCGTTCGTACGTGAGGTTCTCGGCGGGGCCGAAGGCGTGGAGGCGGATGGCGTGCATGAAGGGGCTCCTTCGGGCGGCGCCCCTCTTTTGGGGGCGGGCTGTGCCCCGTGTCTCGGGGCGGGCTGTGCCCCCTGCTCTTGGGGGCGGACGGTGCTCCCACCCTGGGGGCGGGCTGTGCCCCACCCTCGTACCTCAGGTTCGGTTGAGGTCAACCCCGGATCCGGGGCGCCGTCCCGCGGCCTTCACCGCGAGCAGCGCGGCTTCGATGCCGCTGGTGAAGGAGACCTCGCTGAGGAGCCCGGGGGCGGCGACCTGGTCGCCCGCCAGGAAGATTCCGTCGCCCCGGACGACGGAGGGCCGGTCCCGCCAGGTGGTGCCGGGGCGGTCGACGGCCCCGGTGCGGCCGTCGGCGAGGGCCTCGCTGCGCCAGGTGGTGCGCTCCCGCCAGCCGGGGAAGCCGAGGTCGAGGAGTTCCTCGGCGCGGGCGGTCCCCTCCGCCCTGCGCGCGTCGGGGCCGATCGGGAACTGGCCCTGGAGCAGCTGCTCCCCGGCCGGGGCGAGACCGGGGTCCTGGGCGGTGAACCGCTCCAGCCACCCGGGCGCGTCCAGGTCCGACACGACGAACGCGTCGCCGCGCCGGGTGCGCACGGCCAGGTCCACGAGGACGGTGCGGCCGCTCTCCCAGGTGAGGGACGCGTCGTCGAGGAGGGTGCGGGCGGCGTCGAGGGAGGTGGCGACGACGACCGGTCCGGTACGGGACAGCTCGCCGAGCGTACGGGTGTCGACGCGGGCGGCCGTCTCGACGGTGACCCCGATGGCGCGGGCGTGGCCGGCCAGCCGCTCGACGAGCCGGCCCCAGCCGCCGGCCGGGTAGCGGGCCTCCGGCGGGAGCGAGGTGAGCCGGACCAGGCGCTCCTGGACGAACCGGGCCGAGAGCCCACCGGGGTCGTGGTGGAAGAGCGCGGCGGCGGCGAAGTTCGCGGCGGCCCGGGCGCCCTCCTCGCCGACCTGGCCGGTGGCCCAGTCCAGGAAGCCGCCGTCCACCGGGGCCGTGCGGGCGCTGCGGCGGGCGAGCCGCAGCAGGGCCACGGGCGGGGTCCGGCGGGCGGCCCCCGAGCGCCGGAAGCGGAAGCGGAGGCCTTCGAGGGGCGGTACGGGGAGGACGGGCCCGAGGAGCTCGCGGCGGGCCAGCCAGGTGTGGTGCGGCCCGCCCCGGTACAGGGCGTGCGGGCCCTCGTTGGCGCGGTACGGGCCCTCCGCGGTCCTGGCCCGGCCGCCGAGCGTCCGGTGGCTCTCGTACAGGGTGACCCGGGCGCCGGATTCGGCCGCGGTGATCGCGGCGGTGAGCCCGGCGAGGCCGCCGCCGATGACGTGGATGTGCTCCATGGCTGGGACTCCTTCGCTTCTTTGATGATGCGACGGATCGGGGGCGGCGGTATGTGACATGGGGCGTGGGGGGCGTGCGAGCGTGCGGGCGTCGGGCGTTGTCAGTGGGGTGCGTCACGATGGGGGGCATGGCAGCGAGTGCGAGCAGGGGAACGGGCAGGACCAGGGCCAAGAAGGACACCATCGCGCCGGCGCGGCGCCCGGAGGTGCGGCTGCCGCCACTCGTTCCGTACGGGGGCGAGGGCCTGGAGCCGGACGGCGACTACGACGGGGTGCGGTTCGACGGGGTGGACCTGGCGGACGCTTCGGGGCCGGGCGCCCGGTTCATGGACTGCGCGCTGGACGGCTGCGCCCTCGACCGTACGGAGCTGGTGCGGGCCCGCTTCATCGACTCGGTGCTGACGGGCGTACGGGGCGTGGGCACCGACCTCGCGGGGGCGTCGCTGCGGGACGTGGAGGTGGTGGACGCGCGCCTGGGCGGGGTGCAGCTGCACGGGGCGGTGCTGGAGCGGGTGGTGGTGCGCGGCGGGAAGATCGACTACTTGAACCTGCGCAAGGCCCGGCTGAAGGACGTGGTCTTCGAGGGCTGCGTGCTCTCGGAGCCCGATTTCGGTGACGCGCACCTGGTGCGGGTGGAGTTCCGGGACTGCGTGCTGAAGCGGGCCGACTTCAGCGCGGTGCGGATGGAGTCCGTGGACCTGCGGACGGTGGCCGAGCTGGACATCGCGCGGGGCGTGGAGCGGCTGGCGGGCGCGGTGATCAGCCCGGCACAGCTGATGGAGCTGGCCCCGGCGTTCGCGGCGCAGATCGGGGTGCGGGTGGAGGGGTGACGCGTCCGTGGGGGTGGGCGGTCAGATGCGGGGGAAGCGGGCCTGGAGGTCCCAGATCACGGGGTTGTCGGCGAGGCCGTCGTGCATGTCGGACAGGTCGGCGATCAGGTCGTGCAGGAAGTCGCGGGCCTCGCGGCGCAGCAGGGAGTGGCCGAAGGTGAGCGGGGGCTCGTCGCCGGGCATCCAGTCCGCCTCGACGTCGACCCAGCCGAAGCGCCGCTCGAAGATCATGACGTCCGAGGACTCGGTGAAGTCCAGCTCCGCGTACTGCCGCCGGTGCGAGCGGTTGCCGCGCGGGTCCTGGTCGATCTGCTCGATGATGTCGCACAGCGCCCACGCGAAGTCGAGCACCGGAACCCATCCCCAGGCTGTGGACACCTCCCGGTCCGCCTTGGTGTCCGCGAGGTAGACGTCACCGGAGAACAGATCGTGCCGCAGCGCGCGGACGTCCGCGCGGCGGTAGTCGGTCTGCGGGGGGTCGGGGAAGCGGCGGGAGAGGGAGTAGCCGATGTCGAGCACGGATCGATGGTGTCATGCCCGGTCGGGGCGGGCCGACACGATCGGGTGAACCGGAGCAGGTATGCCTGACACATATGCCAGAACCTCCCTAGTCTCCGGCATATGGTCAGTTCGTCTCAGCAGTTGGGCCTACTGCCTCGCCCACAATTCACCGAAGCGGGCTTGGGCGCTACCCCGGCCCGTGAGCTCTGGAGGAATCTGATGGGCACTGGTCTCAGTCACTTCCGCGGCTTCGTCGCCGAATCCTTCCGCGACGAGGGGCGCGTGGAAGGCCGGGTGGAAAGCCGCGGCGAGGGCATCCTGCGGATTCTCGCGGTGCGCGGTGTCGCCGTCCCGGACGCAGCGCGGCAGCGCATCACCACCTGCACCGACCTCGCCGTACTCGACGTGTGGTTCGAGCGTGCCATCACCGCGCCTACCGCCGATGCGGTGTTCGACGAGAGCTGACGGCAGGTCCGGGCGGGGCGGGTCCTGGCCCCGCCCCGCCCGGTTCACGGCAGCAGCCGCTGCTCCTTCGCCACCGAGACCGCGCCCGCGCGGGTGTCGACGCCGAGCTTGTCGTAGATCCGGCCCAGGTGGGTCTTGACCGTGGCCTCGCTGATGAAGAGGGTGCGGGCGATGTCGCGGTTGCCGAGGCCCTGGGAGAGCTGGGCCAGGATGTCGCGTTCGCGGTCGGTGAGGGTGGGGCGGGGGCTGCGCATCCGGGCTATGACCCGGCTGGCGACGGGGGCCGAGAGCGTGGTGCGGCCCTGGGCGGCCGAGCGGATGGCGGCGAAGAGCTCCTCCGGGCGTTCCGCCTTCAGCAGGTAGCCGGTGGCGCCCGCCTCGATGGCGCGGGTGATGTCGGCGTCGGTGTCGTACGTGGTCAGCACCAGGACGTGGACCGTGCCGTCGGCCGCGATGCGGCGGGTCGCCTCGACGCCGTCGATGCCCTCGCCGAGCTGGAGGTCCATGAGGACGACGTCCGGGGTGAGGCGCGCGGCGAGCACCACCGCCTCTTCGCCGCTGCCCGCCTCGCCGACGACCTCGATGTCCGGTTCGCTGCCGAGGAGGGCCAGCAGGCCGGCGCGGACGACCACGTGGTCGTCGCAGAGGAGGATGCGTACGGGGGACGTCTGCTGGCCTTGGCCGGTCATGCGGGGGCCTCCGGGGCGGTGAGGGCGGTGGGTGCGAGCGGGATCTCGGCCGAGAGCACCGTGCCCTCGCCCGGCGCCGACTCGATCGTCAGTGTTCCGCCGAGCTGGTGCACACGGGCGCGGATCGCGGGGAGCCCGTGGCCGCGGACGGTGTGGGGGCTGCGGACGGCTCCGGATTCCACGGTGAAGCCGCGGCCGTTGTCGCCGACGTCCAGGACCACCCGGTCGTCCAGGTGGGTCAGGGTCAGCCCGGCGGCGGTGGCGCCGGAGTGCTCCCGTACGTTGGCGAGGGCCCCCTGCGCGATGCGCAGCAGGGCCGACTGCACCCGGTCCGGCAGCGGGGCGTGCGGGGTGCCCTCCACATGGCAGCGGACGGTGAGCGCCCCCTGAGCCTGGGCCGTTTCGCGGGCCGCCAGCGCGTGCAGGGCCGCCTCCAGGCCGCCGCCCTCCGCCAGATCGGCCGGGGCCAGGTCGTGGACGAAGCGGCGGGCCTCGGCGAGGTTGCGTTCCGCGATGCCGGTGGCCGTACGGACATGGCGGCGGGCCGCGTCCGGGTCCGCGCTCCAGGTGCGGTCGGCGGCCTGGAGCAGCATCTGCTGGCTGGACAGGCCCTGCGCGAGGGTGTCGTGGATCTCCATGGAGAGCCGCTGGCGCTCGGCGAGGGTCCCCTCGCGCCGCTCGGTGGCGGCCAGTTCGCGCCGGGTCCGCAGCAGGTCGTCGATCAGCTCGCGCTGACGTGCCGCCAGTTCCCGTTGGCGTACGGCCTGGCGCTGCATATGGACGAACACGGCGGTCGCGACGGCCGCCACGGCGGGCGGGGCGAGCACCAGGTTCGGGTCGAACCCGGTGGCCAGGCGCAGTTGCGCGGCCACCACGAACGCGGTCAGCAGCGCGACCAGGGCGAGCGCCGCACGCGGCGGCAGGATGCGCAGCCCCGTGTAGAAGAGCGGCACCGCGCACCACGCGAAGCTCGGCGCGAGCACGACCAGCACCATCCAGACGGCCACGAGGACCCCGAGCCAGGTGAGCCGGCGCGGGGTGGGGCGCGAGCCGAGGACGGGGCCCAGGAGGTAGAGCACGGCCAGGGTGATCGACAGGGCGATGATCCACGGCGTACGGGCTTCGCCGGGGTGCCGCATCAGGAACCGGGTCAGCGAGGCGCCGAGCAGCAGGAAGAACGCGGCGTGCATGAGGAGCGCGAGCCAGCGGGCGTCGGGGTCCGAGGCGGGGGCGGGCCCGGGGTCGGTGGGCCCGTCTCCTACCGCGTCCTGGGGAGCGCTGTCCCGGGGATCACTTCCGTGGTCCACCTCTTACGTACCTCACCTTCCCTGTCGCCGGGCCCCGTTGACCTGCGCAGACCTGTGCTGACCTGCGTGGATCCCTCCATGGTGGCCCGATCCGGTCACCCCCGCATCAACCGATCGGCTGACGGGGGCGTCGGCCGTACCGCGCGTCCCTTCCAGCCGGTACGTCGACCGTACGGACCCGGATCCGCCGGGAGGATCGATACCAGAGCGAAACGCCGGGACCGCCCGGACGAACCACCGGGCCGCCCCGGAAACCACCAAGGAGCCACCATGAAGAAGCTGTCGCTGCGTACCCGTGTCCTGACCGGTACCGTCGCCGTCGCCGCCCTCGGGGCCGGGACCTTCGGCGCCGTCTCCGCGAGCGCTTCCGCCCCGGCCGCCGCCCCCGCCGCCGCGGTCAAGGCCGACACGAACAACCGCAACCTCCAGCAGAGCACCCACCTCACCGTGGCCGCCGCCACCAAGGCCGCGCAGGCCACGCTGGACGCCGCGAAGAAGGAGAACCAGCGCGTCTCGGTCGCCGTCGTCGACCGCAACGGCAACACCATCGTGACGCTGCGCGGCGACGGAGCGGGCCCGCAGTCCCCCGAGTCGGCCGTGAAGAAGGCGTACACCGCCGTCTCCTGGAACGCCCCCACCTCCGAGCTGGCCAAGCGCCTGCAGCAGACCCCGAACCTGAAGGACATCCCTGGCACCCTGTTCCTCGCGGGTGGCGCTCCGGTGCAGGTCAAGGGCGCCCCGGTGGCGGGCATCGGGGTAGCCGGCGCGCCCAGCGGCGACCTCGACGAGAAGTTCGCCCAGGCGGGCGTCGCGGCCCTCGCCCGCTGACCGCCACCGCACCACGCACGGAACGGAGTACCCATGAACGCCCTCGATCACGACCTGCTCACCGCCGCACGCACCGGCGACACCGACGGTGTGCGCACCGCGATCGAGGGCGGCGCCCGGGTCGACGCCCGCGACGAGGAGCTCCGTACCCCGCTGCTCCTCGCCGTCCACGGCGACCGGGTGGAGGCGGCCCGGATGCTCGTGGCGGCCGGGGCCGATCCGGACGCCCAGGACCGGCGTGAGGAGAGCCCGTGGCTGGCCACCGGCGTCACCGGCAGCGTCGCGATGCTGCACGTCCTGCTGCCCGCCGGGCCCGACCTGACCCTGCGCAACCGGTTCGGCGGCATCGCGCTCATCCCCGCGAGCGAGCGCGGCCATGTCGCTTACGTACGGGAGGTGCTGCGCCTCACCGACATCGACGTGGACCACGTCAACCGGCTCGGCTGGACCGCCCTGCTGGAGGCGGTGATCCTCGGCGACGGCGGCCGGGCGCACCTGGAGGTGGTGGAGGCGCTGCTGGCGGCCGGTGCCACGCCGGGGCTGCCCGACGGGGACGGGGTCACGGCCCTGGCCCATGCCGAGCGGCGCGGGTTCACGGAGCTCGCCGCGCTGCTGCGGGCCGCCGCGTGACCGGCGTGCGAGGCGTGCGCGGCCCGCGCGCAGCCCTCGCCGTTCCCTTGCGTACGCCCCCGACGCCTCTCCCGGCTCGTGCGCCTCGCACCTCCCGCGCGCGCCGGCTCACGCTGGTGCTCGCCGCGGCCGCCGTACTCGCCGGCTGCACGACCGGCACCACCGGCACCACCGGCGCGTCCGGTACGACGGAAGCCGCCCCGGACGCGCCGGGAACCACCGCCTCCGCCGCCCCGAAGACCTCACCCGCCCCCGCCCAGGGCACCGCCCGCACCCCCCGCGGCACCCTCCTCGTAGCCGACTTCGGCAGCGACACCGTGACCTTCGTCGACCCCGGGCGCGACGGTTCGGGCCGGGGCGGCAAGGCCATCGGCTCGGTCGAGGTCGGTACCGCCCCCTACGGCCTCGTCGTCGGTGAGGACGGCCGCGCCTGGGTCGCCACCGCCGAAGGCGTCGCCGTCGTGGACACGCAGCGGCGGACCCGGCTCGCGCTCGTCCCGTACGAGACGGAGACCGGGCCCGTCACCACCGGCGAGTACCGGGGCGGCGGCATGGGCATCGCCCTCGCCCCCGACGGCCGGCACGTCTACGTCGGGGTCAACGTGCCCGACGGCAACGGCACGGTGGAAGTCATCGACACCGCGAGCCGCGAGGTCACCGGGACCGCGCCGGTCGGCCGCCGCCCCTTCGACGTGGACGTCTCGCCGGACGGCCGCGAGGTGTACGCCACCGACCACGACTCCTTCGACGTGACGGCGGTGGACGCCCGGACGCTGAAGACCCGGCGCATGGAAGTCGCACCGTACGGGACGGAGGGCGGGCTCGGCTCCTGGCTGAAGCCGCACTACGCCGTCGTACGCCCCCAGGACGGGAAGCTGCTGCTGCCGTTCGAGGGGGAGCGGCTCGCGGTCCTCGACCCGCGCACCGGCGAGGTGGCGATCGAGCGCATGACCGCGAACACGCACCAGCACGGCGCGGCCCTCGCCCCCGACGGCACCCTTCTCGTCGTCGGCACCGGCCCGATCGGCTCGGACGACGAGGACCCCTCGCTCACCGTCCGCACCCCGGACGGCGAGGAGCGGATCGTCCCGCTGGACGGGCCGCACGAGGACGTGGCGGTGTCGGAGGACGGCCGCACGGCGTACGTCACCGGCGGGTTCACCCGTGACGGGTACTGGAACGGCATCACCGTCGTCGATCTTGAAGACGCGAAAAGGGACGTGAGGAACGACGGGAGCAGCGACGGGAAGAGCGAGCCGGTTCGGCTGGAGGCAGGCAACCGACCCCTCGGTATCGCCGTCCTCTGAGGCAGAGCCGTCCGCCCGTCCCCCGGGGCGGGCGGCTCCTTCCCGTCCGCCGACGTACCGCATCCGGCGCCTAGGATCGACCGGTGAACCACCGCCCCCCGGCCGCCGCCGCCCCCCTCCTGCTCGCCCTCGTCCTCCTCGGCGCGGGCTGCTCCGGCGGGGTCGAAGGCACCCCGGGCGCGGTCGGAGTGCGCGACCCGTACTTCCCGGGGCTCGGCAACGGTGGCTACGACGTCACGCACTACGGCCTGGAGCTCGACGTCGACCCGGCCGCCGACCGGCTGCGCGGCACGGCGACGATCACCGCCCGCGCCACCCAGGACCTGAGCGCCTTCCACCTCGACCTGGCCGGGCTCGACGTGGAGAGCGCCACCGTGGAGGGGAAGCCCGCGGCCGTGAACCGGGCGGGCAAGGAGCTGACGATCCGTCCGGGCGGGGCGGTGGAGGGCCGGCTGCGCAAGGGGCGCACGTTCACCACCGTCGTGCGCTACTCCGGCGCCCCGCAGGCCATCACCGATCCCGACGGGTCGAAGGAGGGCTGGCTGCGGACGGCGGACGGCGCGGTCGCCCTCGGTGAGCCGACCGGTTCGATGGCCTGGTTCCCCGGCAACCACCACCCGAGCGACAAGGCCACGTACGACATCGAGGTCACCGTCCCCGACCCGCTGACGGCCGTCTCCAACGGGCAGCTGGTGTCCCGCAACACAGCCGGCGGCCGTACCTCTTACCACTGGCGGACCGCCGAACCCATGGCGAGCTATCTGGCGACCGTCGCCGTGGGGCGGTTCACCACGCAGCAGTCGCGCACGCCCGACGGCATCCGGCTGTTCACCGCCGTGGACCCGGAGTCGGCGGCCGCGAGCAAGGACGTGCTGGCGCGGATCCCGGACGTACTCGCCTGGTCGGCGGAGAAGTTCGGCCCGTACCCCTTCACCTCCGCCGGGGCCATCGTGGAGCGCACGGGCGACTCGACGTACGCCCTGGAGACCCAGACCCGGCCCGTCTTCCCCGGCCCGCCCGACACCGCGCTCCTCGTCCACGAACTGGCCCACCAGTGGTTCGGCAACTCCGTCACCCCCGCGACCTGGCGGGACATGTGGCTCAACGAGGGCTTCGCCACGTACGCGGAGTGGCTCTGGGCCGCCGACCACGAGGGCGTACCGGTGCAGGAGAGCTTCGACGAGGCGTACGAGGACGACGCCAACTGGGCCTTCCCGCCCGCCGATCCGCCGACCGCCGTCGAGCTGTCCGACGCGCCGGTGTACGGGCGCGGGGCCATGGTCGTCCACCGGCTCCGGCTCGCGATCGACGACGACAAGGCGTTCTTCGCCCTGGTCAGAGGGTGGACGAAGGCGCACCGGCACGGGAACGCCTCGACCGACGACTTCACCGCGTACGTGGAGCAGGAGACGGGCCAGGACCTGACGGGGCTGTGGGACGCCTGGCTGTACGGCGAAAGCCGGCCGCCCGAGGAGGGCTGACCGGCTTCCCCGCACACAACCGCAGGTGTTACTTGACGTTGACCCCGGTCCAGGTGGCCGAGACCGCCTTCAGCTCCTCGCTGTCCGCGCCGAACAGGTCGGTCGCCGCCTTCTCGGTCGCGACGCGCGCGCCCGCGTAGTCGGTGGTGGAGGTCATGTACACGGAGAGGGCCTTGTACCAGATCTGGTACGCCTTCTCCCGGCCGATGCCCGTCAGCGTCGAGCCGTCGGAGGTGGGGGAGTCGTAGTCGACGCCGTTGACCGTCTTCTTTCCGCTGCCCTCGGACAGGAGGTAGAAGAAGTGGTTGGCGACGCCGGAGGAGTGGTGGACGTCCAGGTCGCCGAGGTTCTCGTCCCAGTAGTCGGCCGAGCTGCCGTCCTTGCTGGGCTGGTCCATGTAGCGCAGCGGGGTGCCGTCGCCGTTGATGTCGATCTTCTCGCCGATGAGGTAGTCCCCGGCGTCGGACGCGTTGTCGGCGAAGAACTCCACCGAGGTGCCGAGGATGTCGCTGGTCGCCTCGTTGAGGCCGCCGGACTCGCCCGCGTAGTCCAGGTTGGCGGTGGCGGAGGTGAGGCCGTGGGTCATCTCGTGGCCCGCGACGTCGATGGCGGTGAGCGCGCTCTTGTTGCCCTCGCCGTCGCCGTAGGTCATGCAGAAGCAGCTGTCGTCCCAGAAGGCGTTGACGTACGCGTTGCCGTAGTGGACCCGGGAGTAGGCGGCCTTGCCGTCGCCCGCGATGCCGTCGCGGCCGAGTGCGCTCTTGTAGAAGTCCCAGGTCTTCGCGGCGCCGTAGTGGGCGTCGACGGCGGCGGTCTGCCGGTCGTCGCCGGTGCCGTCGCCCCAGGTGTCGTCGTCGTCCGTGACGAGTGCGCCGGTGCCGGACGATCCCTGGTTCAGGTCGTACGTCTTGTGGCCGCCGCGGTCGCCGTCGGTCAGCTCGAAGCCCGCGTCGGTCTTCGTGGTGGTGATCTCGACCTCGCCGCTGTACTGGCTGTTGCCGGTACCGGTCTCGACCGCCTCGTAGCTGTGCAGCTTCTTGCCGGTCGTGGCGTCGGTGATGGTGTGGACCCGGCTCGGCGTGCCGTCCTTCTGCACACCGGTCCTGACGGTCTCGAAGGCGAGGACGGGTGTTCCGCCGTGGCCCGCCCAGATGACCTTGCGGGCGCCGGCCGCCGTGCTCTTCAGCTTCGGCGTGGTCGAGGCCACGGCTATCTTCGCGTCGGTCGCCTTGTTGACGCCCTTGAGCGTGCCGGTGGCGGCGGTGTGGGTGACCAGGTCGCCGCCGAGGACGGGCAGGCCGGCGTAGGTGCGCTCGTAGCGGGTGTGGACGGTGCCCTTGGCGTCGGTGATGACGTCACGGACGATCAGCTTCTCCTGGGCGCCGAGCTTCAGGGCCTTCGCCACCGGAGCGGTCTCCGCCTGCGCCGACCTGATGGCGGTGGCGCGCTGGGCCGAGGGGTTCACGCCGAGCGCGGCGGCCGTGGAGGGTGCGGCCGAGGGGGCGTCGCTCTCACCGGGGGTGGCGACCGCGGAACCGGTCTGGACTCCGGCGACCACCATCGCGGCGACCGCCGCGAGTGCTGCGAGCCGACGGGTGGTGCGGGTGGTGCGCGTGGCGCGGGAGTTGTGGGGGGTGGTGTGGAGGTTCATGTGTGTTCTCCGTTGGTCGTCCTGTGGGGGGACTACGAGCGGAGAGCGTGCCACCGAATGAGCGAAATTGACGGTGTGCCGACAATTGCCTCACAAGTTTTTGACCACTTCTTGTCCGACAGGGATGCCGTGGTGTCCGGTATTCGGTGGAGTGGCGTGCTTTTGGTGTGCCGTACACGTGAGTTGACGGCGCATCACGCACGGGAGCCCCCGGCCGTCTGCGCGGCCGGGGGCTCCCGTGGAGATGTGCAGATGTGGAGATGTGGTGCGTTCGGGTCAGAGGTTGACGCCGAAGTCGCGGGCGATGCCGCTGAGGCCGGAGGCGTAACCCTGGCCGACCGCGCGGAACTTCCACTCGGCACCGTTGCGGTAGAGCTCGCCGAAGACCATGGCGGTCTCGGTGGCGGCGTCCTCGCTCAGGTCGTAGCGGGCGATCTCGGCGCCGCCGGCCTGGTTGAGGATGCGGATGAACGCGTTCCGGACCTGGCCGAAGTTCTGGCTGCGGTTCTCGGCGTCGTAGATGGAGACCGGGAAGACGATCTTGTCCACGTCGGCCGGGAGACCCGCCAGGTTGACGTTGATCTGCTCGTCGTCGCCCTCGCCCTCACCCGTGACGTTGTCACCGGTGTGCACGATGGTCTGGTCCGGCGTCGACTTGTTGTTGAAGAAGACGAAGTGGCCGTCGGAGACGACCTTCCCCGCCGGGGTGACCGCGATCGCCGAGGCGTCGAGGTCGAAGTCGGTGCCGGTGGTGGTGCGGACGTCCCAGCCGAGGCCGACCGTGACGGCGGTCAGGCCCGGGGCCTCCTTGGTGAGCGAGACGTTGCCGCCCTTGGACAGGCTTACAGCCATGGGATGTCCCTTTCCTCGTCGTGTGCGGGCTTCGTGCCATCACGAAAGCTACCGTCACCCGTCCTAACGCAGTCAGCAGACCATGAGGTTCCTGTTCGCTTTACTTTCTTTGCCGAACTTCCTCCTGATGAGACCCGAAGAGACCCTGATGAGACCCCGAAGAGGGGCCAGGAAGGGGAGTCCGGGTGCAAAAGAAGGTGACGAAGGGGGTGCGGGGCGGGGAACATGGGTGTCATGTCCGGGCCCTATGTCATCCGCGGCTCGGTCTCCCTTCCGGAGGCCGAGCTCATGTGGCGTTTCTCCCGCTCCTCCGGGCCCGGCGGCCAGCACGTCAACACCAGCGACTCCCAGGTGGAGCTGCGCTTCGACCTGGCGGCGACCGACGCGCTCCCCGATGTCTGGAAGGCGCGGGCGCTGGAGCGGCTGGCGGGCAGGCTGGTGGGCGGGGTGATCGCCGTACGCGCCTCGGAGCACCGCTCCCAGTGGCGCAACCGCGAGACGGCCGCCGTCCGGCTGGCCGCGCTCCTGGCCGAGGCCACGGCGCCGCCGCCCAAGCCGCGGGTCAAGCGCAAGATCCCGCGCGGGATCAACGAGCGCCGACTGCGCGAGAAGAAGCAGCGCGGCGACACCAAGCGCGGCCGCTCGGGCCGGGACTGGTGACGGCGGGGCCCACGCCCCGTCACCCCCGCTCGAAGTGCGTCGGTGTCGCCCCAGCTGCCGGCAGTGCCGCTTGAAGTACGTCAACGTCACCCCAGCTGTAGGCGGCTTCCCTGGAAGTACGTCAGCGTCACCCCAGCTGCCGGTAGCGCCCCTTGAAGTACGTCAGCGGCTCCCCGTCCGGGCTGGGCAGCTCCGCCGTCAGCACCCGGCCGATCACCAGGGTGTGGTCACCGGCCACCACGCGCTGTTCCGTACGGCACTCCAGCGTCGCCAGCGCCCCGCCGATCAGGGGCGCGTGCGTCACCTCGCCCCGTACGTACGCCAGGTCCTCGAAGAGCAGCCGGTCGCTGATCCGGCCCTTCATGGCGAACCGTCCAGCGATGTGGCGCTGGCTCGCCGCCAGGACGGAGACGGCCCACAGGGGCTGCTCGTCGAGCAGGTCGTCCATCCGGGAGTCGTTGCGCAGGCTCACCATCACCAGGGGCGGATCCAGGGACACGGACATGAAGGCGGTGGCCGTCATGCCGACGTCCTCGCCGCGGCCCTCCTCGTCGAGCGGCGGCTCCTGGGCGGTGACCAGCACCACTCCTGCGGCCAGCCGCGCGAGTGCTGCGCGGAACTCGTCGTTGCTCACCCCCTCAGCATGGGGGATGGGTTCGGGGCGCGGGGTGGCGGGCGTCGTCTGGAGCACAACAGAACGCTAGCCGCGCGTGCCCGGCCGCCGCATCGGGCCAGGGGACCAGGCCGGTCCTAGGACTTCGGCCGCACGTGTCACCGGGGCGTCCGGACCCCGGACCATGGCCGGATACGCACGGCCGGATTTGCGCCAGGGAAACGACGGAGCGTCCGAAGAGTCACTCTCACCCCTGGACCATCTGTTGTGACTTGAGTCACAGAGTCCATTTTCTGCTGACCCTGTGTACCGGGTGCACAGCTCACTGTGATTCAGTGGCCGTGACACTGCAACAAGTACGTCGATATGAAACCTGGAGTTGCTGTCGAGGTCTCGGGGAGTGCGAGCGATGGAGGCCGAGTCGGAACCCTACGTCCGCCTTGCGACCATGCGGCAGCTGCACCAGGCCGTCGCTGATCTCAACACGGCGCGGAGTCTGGCGGACACCCTGCAGACCGTGGCCGACGGCATCGTCACCGGTCTCGGCTACGAGCTGGGCTGCGTCAATCTGGTCCGGCCCGACGGCGACCTCGTCATCGCCGCCTTCGCGGGCAACGCCGCCGCCGAGGCCCTGATCACCGGCCGCGTCGGCTCCCGCGACTCCTGGGAGCGCCGGCTCTCCATGGGCGAGGCCTGGGACCAGCTGCGGTTCATACCCCACACCGAGGGCTGGGTCCTGCTCGACGACGACGTGCCGCAGTGGCACACCGAGGGCCCCGAGCCCCGGTTCGAGGACGAGTGGCACCCGCTGGACCGGCTCTACGCCCCGATGTACGCCTCCGGGGGCGGGCGGGACCTCCTCGGGGTCATATCCGTCGACCGGCCGCGCAACGGGCGCCGCCCCGGCGCGTGGGGGCGCGAGGCGCTCCAGATGTACGCCTCCCAAGCCGCCATTGCGATCAGTAACGCTCGCTTGCGAGCAAACATGCAGCGCGCCCTGGTCAGACTCGAACGCGAACAGCAGGCGCTGCGGGCCAGCGAGGAGTCCTTCCGCCAGGCCTTCGAGTACGCGCCCAGCGGCATGGCCATCGCCGAGATGGGCGGCGACCAGCACGGCCGGCTGCTCCGCACCAACGACGCCCTGTGCCGGCTGCTCGGCCGCCCCGCCTCCGTACTGCGCCGGTACTCCTTCGCCGACCTGGTCCACCCCGAGGACATCGGCACCCTGCTGCGCACCTCCGCCGAGGGCGGCCGGGCGGAGCTGCGGCTCGGCCGGCGGGACGGAACGTACCTCTGGGTCTCCCTGCGCAACTCGGTCGTCGCCGACACCGCCGACGGGCCGCGCTTCCTGCTCACCCACGTCGAGGACATAGAGGAGCGCAAGCGCCACGAGCTGAACCTGGCCCACCGCGCCTCGCACGACGCGCTCACCGGGCTGCCCAACAGCGCCGAGCTGAAGTCCCGGCTCAGCGCCCGGATCTGCGAGCGGCCGAACTCGCCGGCCGCGACCGCGATCGAGGCGCTGGACGCGGCGTACGGGGACGTCGAGTCCTCCCTCACCCACGGCTACCAGGCCGACGGGTACGAGGGGGAGGCGGCGGCTGCCGGCGGGCTCTACGACCACCATGTGCACGCGGTCGCCCCCGACGCGGAGAACGACGACGGGACGAAGGGGCTCGCGGTCCTCTTCTGCGACCTCGACGGCTTCAAGTCCATCAACGACCGGTTCGGCCACCACACGGGTGACGCCGTTCTCATCGAGGTGGCGCGGCGGCTGTCCACCTGTGTCCGGGACGGCGACACGGTCGCCCGGCTCGGAGGTGACGAATTCGTCGTTCTCGCGGACGGCCTCGGGGCGGCGGACGCCGCTGACCTGGCCGTACGTCTGCGAAATGCCATCATTCCGCCCATAAGGGTCGATGGGCGGGCCGTCCGGGTCGGGGCGAGTTTCGGCATCGGCTGGGCCGAGTGCGGGATGAGCGTGGAAGAGGTCCTGCGCTCCGCCGACCAGCGGATGTACGTCGAGAAGCGGTCCCGGTCGAAGGTTCACCGCAGGGCCGGCTGACGTTCATGAACGCTTTCCTCCCCTACCCCGTACCCGTTCCCGCCGGTGCCCCCGGCCGGTGATCGCAATTCGGACTGTGCTCCGTTCGAGGTAGGCTCGGCCGGTCGGCGACGGCTGGCGACATGGTGAGGAGTGACCCAGGGATGACGGCCGGAAACAACGGCGCGAGCAAGCCCGAGGACGACGATCCGTTCGGCTATCTGTACGCGGACGGACAAGCGGCAGGCGCCCAGCCGCCCGGTCAGGGCGGTTACGGCTACCCGGGTCCGGCCGCGCAGCCGGGCGTGCCCAGAACGTCGTACAACCAGGTGCGGACGGTCGGCGAGCGCCAGTACGGGCAGCAGCAGGTCCCGCCGCAGCAGGGGTACGGCTACCCGCCCCAGCAGAACTACGGCCAGCCCGCGCAGCAGTACAACGCGCCCAACCCGCAGTACGCGGCCCCCGAGACCTACCCCGGTGGCGCGCCCACCGCGCACCACGGCTCCGTGCCGGGCGGCGGTTCCGGCGGCCGGGGTGGCCCGAACAACAAGGCGCTGCTGATCGCGGCGGTCGCCGTGGTCGCGGTCGTCCTCATCGGCATCGGCGCTGCGCTGCTCTCGGGCGACAACGGCGACAAGGACAAGAAGAACAACGAGGCCGTGTCCTCGGAGGGCCCCGCCGACAAGGCCGAGGAGTCCGGCAAGCCGGACAAGAAGCCCGAGGAGACACCGAAGCCGGTCGAGCTCCCGAAGCAGGACGCGGCGACGCTGACGCTGGGCGGCTCCGCCTCCCTGGACAGCACGGTCAAGGGTGCCAAGGGCGCCAACGGCAACTACATCAACCTGAACGAGGTCGGCCGGTCGGCCACCTGGACGGTCGATGTGCCGGAGGCCGGCCCGTACACCCTGTACGTGACCTACGGGGTGCCCGGCAAGGACGCGAAGACGACCCTGACGGTCAACGCGCAGGAGCCTCGCTCCATCAACATGAAGAACTTCGCGAAGGCTGCCGAGGGCGACCTGGAGAAGGGCTGGACGAACACGTACGCGTACGTCCAGCTCGACAAGGGCTCCAACACCCTCAAGCTGTCCTGCGAGACGGGCGACCAGTGCGACGCCAATCTCGACCAGCTGGAGCTGAAGTCGGGACACATCAAGTCGAACGGCTGACCGCGAGCCACCGCACGTACGCCCTGACCGCCCCCGAGGTGGTCAGGGCGTCGGCGTGTGCGGACGGGCAGGGAGCACCGGAGTCAGGCTGCTTCGCCCACGCTCTCCACGCTCACGCGCGGCAGCAGCTCCGCATAGGCCTCCGCGTCGAACTCGCCGGCCGCCGGGGCCAGGACCGTCGCCGTCGACAGGGCCACCGCGCGGGCCAGCCGGCCGGGCCAGTCGAGCCCCTCGGCCAGGGCGGAGAGCAGCCCGGCCACCGCGGAGTCGCCCGCTCCGGTCGGGTTGCCGCGGACGGCGGCGGGCGGGGCGGCGCGCCAGGTGCCCTGCGGGGTGACCGCGAGCAGCCCCTCCGGCCCGAGCGAGGCGATCACCGCGTGGGCCCCGCGGCGGCGGGCGTCCCCGGCGGCGCGCAGCGGTTCGCGGAAGCCGGTCAGCTGGGCCAGCTCGTCCGCGTTCGGCTTGACCAGGTCGGGGCGGGCGGCGATGCCCCGGCGCAGGGGTTCGCCGCTGGTGTCCAGGAGCACGGGTACGGAGGCGGCGCGGGCGATCCGGACCAGCTCCGCGTAGGCGCCGACGTGGATGCCGGGCGGCAGGGAGCCGCAGAGCGCGACCGCGTCGGCCGCGCCGACGAGCTCCTCGTACGTCCGCAGGAAGGTGGCCCATTCGGCGCTGCTCACCTGCGGTCCCGGCTCGTTGAGCTGGGTGGTGTCGCCGGTCGAGCGGTCGGTGATCGCGAGCGTGCGGCGGGTGTTCCCGGCGACGGGGACGAGGGCGTCGCGCGGCGGGAGCGGGGCGAGGAGGTCGCGCAGGACGCCTCCGGTGGCGCCGCCGACGAAGCCGGTGACCACGGTGTCGTGGCCGAGCGCCCCCAGTACCCGGGCGACGTTGAGCCCCTTGCCGCCGGGGCGTTCGGAGACCTCGCCGACGCGGTGGCTGCTGTGCGGGACGAGCGCGTCGACGGTGTACGTCACGTCGAGCGCGGTGTTCAGGGTGACGGTCAGGATCACCTGGTCCGGTCCCTCCCTCGCTCTGTCGATCCACGGTCCGTGGGTACGGGCCTGTTGATCATGCCAAAGGGAGGGCGGCCGGGCCCAGTCCCAGGGCCCGACCGCCATCTCTTCGTTACGTGCTCAACAATGCCGGGCCCCGGGAATGCCGGGCCCCGGGAATGCCGGGCCCCGGGAATGCCGGGGCCTCAGGCCGTCTTGGGCTCGATGATCCACTCGCCCTTGCGCATGACGCCCGCCAGGACGAAGTCCTCGTCGAGCACCACCAGGTCCGCGTCCTTGCCCGGCTCCAGCGAACCGACCCGGTCGTCCACGCCCAGGAGGCGGGCGGGGTTGGCCGAGATGGAGCGGACGACGTCCTCGACGGGGATCCTGTCGATGGTGACGGCCCGGCGGAACGCGGTGTCCAGGGTGAGGGTGGAGCCTGCGATGGAGCCGCCCTCCACCAGCCGCGCCACCCCGTCGGTGACCGAGACGGCGAGCGGGCCGAGCTGGTACTGCCCGTCGCCGAAGCCGGCCGCGTCCATCGCGTCGGTGATCAGCGCGACCCGGCCGGCGCCCTTGTGGTGGTAGGCCAGCTCCAGGATCGCCGGGTGCAGATGCGTACCGTCGTTGATCAGCTCGACGGTGATCCGGTCGTCCTCCAGGAGGGCGGCGATCGGACCGGGCTCGCGGTGGGCGAGCGGGGGCATCGCGTTGAACAGGTGCGTGGCGACGGTGGCGCCCGCGTCGATCGCCTCGACGGTCTGCTCGTACGTCGCGTCCGTGTGGCCGATCGCGGCGATGATCCCGTGCTCGGCGAGCAGCCGTACGGAGTCGATGCCGCCGGGCAGCTCGGTGGCGAGGGTGAACATCCGGGCCGTGCCGCGGGCGGCGTCCATCAGCTTGCGGACCTCCGCCGGGTCCGGGTCGCGCAGCAGCGCCTCGCTGTGGGCGCCCTTGCGGCACGGCGAGATGAAGGGGCCCTCGAAGTGGATCCCGGCCAGGTCGCCCTGTTCGACCAGTTCGGAGAGGATGCCGGCGCGCCGGGCGAGGAAGTCCATCTCGCCGGTGACCGTGGAGGCGACCAGGGTGGTGGTGCCGTGCTCGCGGTGCGTACGGATGCCGTGGAGGACCTCGTCCACGGTGCCGGAGGTGAAGGAGGCCCCGCCGCCGCCGTGGTTGTGCATGTCCACGAAGCCGGGGACCACCCAGTGGCCGGTGAGGTCGACGATCCGGGCGTCCTCCGGTGCGGAACCGGAGATCCGGGTGGACTCGACGGTCACCCGGCCGTTCTCCACGGTGCCGGTGGGAAGGACCACCCGGGCGCCCGCGAGGACCGTGCTGTCTGCTGCGCGTCCGGCCATCAGGCGGAAACCTCCGTGGAGAGTAGATCCCAGGCGAGCAGCCCCGCGCCCAGGCATCCGGCGGTGTCCCCGAGGGCCGCCGGGACGATGTGGGGCAGCTTCTGGAACGTGACGCGTTCCTCGACGGCCGCACGCAGTGGTGTGAACAAGGTTTCCCCGGCCTCGGCGAGACCGCCACCGATGATGAGCGTGCGGGGATCCAGCAGGGTGAGTGCGGTGACGAGCCCCGCGGCGAGCGCGTCGACCGCGTCCCGCCAGACGGCGATCGCCGCCGGGTCGCCCGACTCGACGGCCTTGGCGCAGTCCGCGGCGTCCGCCTCGGGGTCGCCGGAGGCGGCGGCCCAGGCCCGGGTGACCGCGGCGGCGGAGGCCAGGGTCTCCAGACAGCCGCGCTGGCCGCAGCCGCAGTCCGGGCCGTCCGGCCGCACCACGATGTGGCCGATCTCGCCCGCGTACCCGTGGGCGCCCGCCTCGATGGTGCCCCCGATGCCGATGGCCCCGGCGATCCCGGTGCCCAGCGGCACGAACAGGAAGCGGTCGGCGCCCCGGCCCGCCCCGATCCGGCCCTCGGCGAGCCCGCCGGTGCGGACGTCGTGGCCGAGGGCGACCGGGATCCCGCCGAGCCGTTCGCCCAGCAGGGCGCGCAGCGGTACGTCGCGCCAGCCCAGGTTGGCGGCGTAGACCGCGATCCCCTTCTCGGCGTCGACGATGCCGGGCACGGCGACCCCGGCGGCGACCGCGCCCTCGCCGAAGTGCTCCTCGCCGTAGGCGCGCAGATCCGCGGCGAACGCGAGGATGGTCTCGACGACCGCGTCGGCGCCGCGCTTCCGGCCGGTGGCCCGCCGCGCCTCATGGAGCAGCGTGCCGTCGGTCCCGACCAGCGCGGCCTTCATTCCGGTGCCGCCCACATCGAGGGCGATGACATGTCTCACGAGAGACAGTTTCGCCCGCCGACCCCTAAAAGGTCTAGTCCACTAGCGTGGTTTGTTGCGCACCCATACAAAACGATGAACGAGTGAAGGGTGACTGTTTCCTGCCGTAAAGCCACGAAATGGGCACCCGGGTCGGAGGTCTGCCCAGCCAATGGTCTGGACCAAGATACGGGTTCGGGGCCCCGACTGCCAGAGCACGTAAGCCAGTTGTGGCCCCCGAGGTCCGTATATGTTGCCGAAGCGATACGCCGGTGGTGTAGACCTCCCCTCGGCGGTGGGGGAAAATCGCAGTTCATCCGGATGGTGGCAGGACGGGTGGCGGCACCGTGGCCGACCGACGAGAGGTCCGCACGGCGACGCGACGCCATCGTCCGTGAGCCAGGTGATAGACGAGGATGGGCGAGGCTGTGCAGCGGCGCTTTACGGTTCTGACCGCGGTGGTGGCCGCGCTGGGTATGACGGCAACGTTGTCGGGCTGCGGAGGTGACAGCGGCACGGGCGACGTCACCCTGAAACTGGTCGCCGCCGACTACGGCAACAGTGCGGCCAACAGCTCCGAGAAGTACTGGAGCGGTGTCGCGGCGGGCTTCGAGAAGGAGCACCCCGGCATCAAGATCGATGTCAGCGTCTACTCCTGGAAGGACGTCGACCGCAAGGTCGCCGAGATGGTGAAGGCGGGCAAGGCCCCCGACATCGCCCAGATCGGCGCCTACGCCGACTACGCCAAGGACGGCAAGCTCTACAGCGCCGACCAGATGCTCTCCATCCGCACCCAGGCCAACTTCCTGCCCACCCTCACCGACGCGGGCAAGGTCGACGGCACGCTGTACGGGCTCCCGTTCGTCGCCAGCACCCGGCTGCTCTTCTACAACGAGAAGCTCTTCGGCCAGGCGGGTCTCGACGCCCCCGAGACCTGGGACGACATCCAGAAGGACGCCACCGCGCTCAAGGCGAAGGGCGTCGAGTACCCCTTCGCCCTGCCGCTCGGCCAGGAGGAGTCCCAGGCCGAGACCCTGATGTGGCTGCTCAGCAACAGCGGTGGTTACGTCGACGACGTCGGCCTGTACGACATCGACTCGGCCCAGAACATCGCCACGTTCAGCTGGCTGCGGGACAACCTCGTCGGCAAGGGCCTCACCGGTCCCGTCGAGCCGGGCAAGCTGGACCGCGCCAAGGCGTTCGAGGCGTTCACCAACGGCGATGTCGGCATGCTCAACGGCCACCCCACGCTGATGGAGGAGGCCGAGGCCAAGGGCGTCAAGGTCGGCATGGTGCCGCTGCCCGGCGCCGAGGGGCCGACCAAGGGGTCGATGGGCGTCGCCGACTGGATGATGGGCTTCAAGCAGAACGGCAACCGCAAGGCGATCGGTGAGTTCTTCGACTACGCCTACTCGGACGAGAACGTGCTCGCCTTCGCCGACGAGTACGACCTGCTCCCGGTGACCGGCAGCGCGTCCGCCGAGATGGAGACCGACGCCAAGCACGCGAAGCTCCGCGAGTTCCTGGCGGCGCTGCCCAACTCCCAGCTGCCCCCGTTCGGCAAGACGTCCTGGGCCACGGTGAGCGAGGCGATCAAGACGAACATCGGCGACGCGGTCGCGCCCGGCGGGAGCCCGGAGCGGGTGCTCGGGGCGATAGCGGCCGAGGCGTCGAAGGCGGAGAGCGCGGAGTAGGCGGGCGCGGTTAGGTTGGTCGTATGACCGCCCCCGACGCCGAGCCCGCGTCCGAGCCCGAGCCCGCCAGTCCTGTCGGGCCTGAGCCGTCCGGGCCTGCCGGGCCCGCGCCTGCCGACCGTGAGCTGTCCGTGCGGGAGCGGGCCGTGCTCGCGCTGGAGCGGAGGTCCTGGGCGGGGCCCGGGGCGAAGGAGCGGGCGATCCGGGAGGAGCTCGGGATCTCCCCGGTCCGCTACTTCCAGCTCCTCAACGCGCTGATCGAGGACGAGCGGGCGCTGCGGGAGGATCCGGTCACGGTGAACCGTCTGCGCCGACTGCGCGAGGCCAGGCGCGACCGCCGCTGACCGCCCACGTCGGGGGCCCTGCCCCCGAACCCCCGCTCCTCAAACGCCGGAGGGGCTTGATTTTGCCGGCCCCGGCTTTCACCTGCGGGCGCCCATCTCTGACGGGGCGCGAGGCCCACCATTCCAGCCCCTCCGGCGTTTGAGGAGGGTGGGTGTGCTCTGCGGGCCGTGCGTGACGGGACCGGGGCTCGCAATTCCAGCCCCTCCGGCGATTGAGGAGCGGGGTGCGGGGCGGAGCCCCGGGTGGGCCAGGGCACGGGTTCGGGCTCGCGCCCCGGTCGGGCCCGGCCCCCGCCTCCGGCCGTACCCCGCTAGGCTCACCCCATGGGCAGCCACTCCGTACAGCCGCCGATCCCGACCCCGACCACCCCGGCCGGCCGCGAGGGCCTGGAGGCCATTCTCGCCCGGCCCGACCGCGCGGTCATCGCCCTCGACTTCGACGGCACGCTCGCCGACATCGTCCCCGACCCCGAGCGGGCCCGCGCCCACCCCGGCGCCGTGGAGGCGCTCGCCGCGCTCGCCCCGAAGGTCGCCTCCGTCGCCGTCATCACCGGCCGCCCCGCAGGCGTCGCCGTGCGCTACGGCGGCTTCGCGGGCGTCCCCGGCCTCGATCACCTCGTGGTCCTCGGCCACTACGGCGCCGAGCGCTGGGACGCCGCGACCGGCACCGTGAACGCCCCCGCCCCGCACCCCGGCGTCGCCGCCGCGCGGGCCGAACTCCCCGGCGTACTGCACGAGTTCGACTCCTGGCACGGCACCTGGATCGAGGAGAAGGGCCAGGCCGTCGCCGTCCACACCCGCCGCGCCGAGGACCCGCAGGCGGCCTTCGAGACCCTGCGCGGCCCCCTCGGCGAGCTGGCCGCGATGCACGGGCTGATCCTCGAACCGGGCCGCCAGGTGCTGGAGCTGCGCCCGCCCGGCATGGACAAGGGCGTCGCCCTGGCCACGTACGTCGCCGAGGTCGACGCCGAGTCCGTGCTCTACGCGGGCGACGACCTCGGGGACCTCGCCGCCTTCGCCGCGGTGGAGAAGCTGCGCGGCGACGGCCCGGACAGCATCCCCGGGCTGCTGGTGTGCAGCGGCAGCGCCGAGGTGCCCGAACTGGCCGAGCGGGCCGACCTGCTGGTCCCCGGCCCGGCCGCCGTGGTGGACTTCCTGGCGGCCCTGGCGGACCGCCTCTAAAAGCCGCTCACTCCTGCCGCAGCGCCTCCAACTGATCCAGGAACCACTGCTGCGGCGGGAGCGCCGTCGCCGCCTCCGCCAGCCGCTTCGTGCGACCCGTCCGCTCCTCGGCGCTCATCGACAGGGCCTCGTGCAGAGCCTCCGCCGTGCCCACCACGTCGTACGGGTTCACCACGATCGCGTCCTCGCCCAGCTCCTCGTACGCCCCCGCCTCCCGCGACAGCACCAGCGCGCAGCCGTGGTCGGAGACGACGGGGACCTCCTTGGCGACCAGGTTCATGCCGTCCCGGATCGGGTTGACCAGCGCCACGTCCGCCAGCCGGTACGCGGCGAGCGAGCGGGCGAAGTCGTCCTTGACGTGGAGGACGACCGGCGTCCAGCTCTCCGTGCCGTACGCCCCGTTGATCTCCGTGGCCAGGGTCTGCACCGCCGCCGTGTAGTCCCGGTAGACCGCGAGGTCCTGGCGCGAGGGGTAGGCGAAGGCCACGTGGACCACGCGCTCGCGCCACTCCGGGTGGGTCTCCAGCAGCGCCCGGTACGCGTGCAGGCCGCGCACGATGTTCTTGGACAGCTCGGTACGGTCCACCCGGACGATGGTCTTCCGGCCCTCGCCCACCTGCTCCCGCAGCGCCGCCATCCGCTCGTCCACGTCCGCCTCCTGCGAGCGCCGCCGCAGGAAGTCCGCGTCCGCCCCGAGCCCGTGCACCCCGATCCTGGTGCGGCCCGTCCCGCCGAGGATCTCCGTACAGCAGCTGATGAACGCGTCCGCCCACCGCCGGGTCAGGAACGCGGCCCGGTCCGCGCCGAGGATGCCGCGCAGCAGCTGCTCACCGATGTCGTCGGGGAGCAGCCGGAAGTAGTCCACCGGCGCCCACGGGGTGTGCGAGAAGTGGCCGATCCGCAGGTCCGGGCGCAGCTCGCGGAGCATCCCGGGGACCAGGGCCAGGTGGTAGTCCTGGACGAGGACCGCCGCCCCGGGGCCCGCCTCTTCGGCGAGCGCCCGGGCGAAGGCCCGGTTGTACGTCTCGTAGGAGGCCCACTGGCGCCGGAACTCCGCGTCGAAGACCGGCTCGACGGGGGTCTGGTACAGCAGGTGGTGGACGAACCACAGCACCGAGTTCGCGATGCCGTTGTACGCGTCGGCGTGGACCTCGGCGTCGATGTCGAGCATCCGTACGCCCGGTTCGCCGACCCCGCGCCGCACCGCCTCGCGGTCGCCGTCGCCGAGGGCCGCGCAGACCCACAGCTTGTCGTCGACGGCGCTGAGCCCTGAGACCAGACCGCCCCCGCCGCGCTTGGCGTCGAGCGTCCCGTCCTCACCGAGCGTGTACGTGATCGGGCCGCGGTTGGACGCGACGAGAACCTGGGCAGTGGAGGAGGGTGCGTGCTCGGAGACCATGTAGCGGAACCTAGCCCGTAAGGGAAGCCGCCAAACGCCTCAGAGCCTCATGCGGCCCACCGCGCCCGCGTACGCCTCGGGGCCGCCGGAGCGCCGCGTACCTCACGCCGCCCACCGCGCCCGCGTACGCCACAGAGCCGCCGGAGCGCCGCGCGCCTCACGCCGCCCACCGTTCCGCGTACTCCGCGATCTCCCGCATCGGCGGCCGCTCCTCCGTGTCCACCGCATGGGTGCGCGGCACGAACCCCTCCTCGCCCCGCTCGAACTGCGTCAGCGCCGGCCGCACCAGATGGCCCCGGGAGAGCCGCAGCTGCGCCGTGCGGTAGATCGCCGCCGCCATCCGGCCCAGCGCCTGCCCGTCCTGGTGGCGGTGGCGCCGCACCCCGACGTCCACCTGGCCCAGCGCGTCCAGGCCCACGGTGTGCAGGGCGTCCACCAGGAGCCCCAGCTCCACTCCGTAACCGACCGGGAACGGCAGCCGCTCCAGCAGCGAGCGCCGCACCGCGTACTCGCCGCCCAGCGGCTGCACGAAGCCGGCCAGCTGCGGCCAGTGCAGATTGAGCAGGGGGCGTGCCACCAGTTCGGTGACGCGGCCGCCCTGACCGGCGCTGTCACCGAAGGGACGGTCGTACATCGCCTTGACGAACTGCACGGTCGGGTCGGTGAGCAGCGGGCCGACCGTCCCCGAGACGAAGTCCGCCGAGAAGTCCCTGAGGTCGGCGTCGATGAAGCAGACGATCTCGCCGCTGGTCACCAGGAGCGACCGCCAGAGCACCTCGCCCTTGCCGGGCAGGGCCGGGATCCGGGGCAGGATGGCGTCCCGGTGGACCACCCGGGCGCCCGCGGCCCGTGCGACGGCGGCGGTGGCGTCGGTGGAACCGGAGTCGATCACGACCAGCTCGTCGACCAGCCGGACCTTCTCCATCAGCTCCCGCCGGATCGTCGCCACGATCGCGCCGACGGTGGCCGCCTCGTTCAGCGCAGGCAGCACCACACTCACCGAGGTGCGGTGCGGTGAGGAGTCCGGGGCGTCGGTGAGCCGGTCCAGCGGGCGGTCGGCGGACGACCAGGAACGCCTGGTCAGCCAGCGTTCCACCTCTTCGAGCACGGTCTGAACTCCCTGCGTGTGAGCTGTGTGTGAGCTGGATGTGATCCATCTCGCCGGTCGGACGACTATCTCAACCGTCCGGTCCTTCGGTTACAGTCTTGAACAACGCGGATGACCGTCGCATGTCGGGGTCCGTCCGTACACAAACGCCTGGATCGAAGATTCAGTGCCACAGAGCTCATCCAGAGGGACTGAGGGAACGGCCCGTTGAAGTCCCGGCAACCCTCCTACCGACCGCGAGGTCACGGTGGGGAAGGTGCCAATTCCGTCTTGTGGCGAAATGCGTCGCAAGGAAGATGAGGAGAAAGGGCCTCCGCCATCATGGCTGTTCAGACCATTGCAGAGAACACGACTTCTTCTGTCGACCTCGGTCCCGCCGCGGCGCTTTCCTGCCGCGAGTGCGGCGAGCGTTTCGAGCTCGGCCCCCTTTTCGCCTGTGCGTCCTGTTTCGGGCCACTGGAAGTGGCGTACGACCTGCCCGCCGGCTCCCCCGAGGAGCTGAGGAAGCGCATCGAGGCCGGCCCGAACAACATCTGGCGCTACGCCCCGCTGCTGCCGGTCCCGGCCGATGTCGCGGAGAAGCCCAATATCAACCCCGGCTTCACCAAGCTGGTCAAGGCCGACAACCTCGCCCGTGAGCTGGGCGTCACCGGCGGTCTGTACGTCAAGGACGACTCCGGCAACCCGACGCACTCCTTCAAGGACCGTGTCGTCGCGATCGCCGTCGAGGCCGCCCGAGCCTTCGGTTTCACCACCCTCTCCTGCTCCTCCACGGGCAACCTGGCCGGTGCCGTCGGCGCCGCCGCCGCCCGCGCCGGACTGCGCTCCTGCGTCTTCATCCCGCACGACCTGGAGCAGGGCAAGGTCGTCATGGCCGCGGTGTACGGCGGTGAGCTGGTCGGCATCGAGGGCAACTACGACGACGTCAACCGCTTCTGCTCCGAGCTCATCGGCGACCCGCTCGGCGAGGGCTGGGGCTTCGTCAACGTCAACCTGCGCCCGTACTACGGCGAGGGCTCCAAGACCCTGGCGTACGAGATCTGCGAGCAGCTCGGGTGGAAGCTGCCCGACCAGATCGTCATCCCGATCGCGTCCGGCTCCCAGCTGACGAAGATCGACAAGGGGTTCCAGGAGCTCATCAAGCTCGGCCTGGTCGAGGAGAAGCCGTACAAGATCTTCGGCGCCCAGGCCGAGGGCTGCTCCCCGGTCTCCGCCGCCTTCAAGGCCGGCCACGACGTCGTACGGCCCCAGAAGCCGAACACCATCGCCAAGTCCCTGGCCATCGGCAACCCGGCGGACGGCCCGTACGTCCTCGACATCGCCCGCCGCACCGGCGGCGCGGTGGACGACGTGAACGACGAGCAGGTAGTCGACGCGATCAAGCTGCTGGCGCGCACCGAGGGCATCTTCGGCGAGACGGCGGGCGGGGTGACGCTCGGCGTGACGAAGAAGCTGATCGAGGCCGGCGTGATCGACCCGACGCTCACCACCGTCGTCCTGAACACCGGTGACGGGCTCAAGACGCTCGACGCGGTCTCCGCGACCTCGCAGGCGACGGCCACCATCAAGCCGAGCCTGGACGCGTTCCGCGCCGCGGGCCTCGCCTCCGCCTGACCACCCCGACCGCAGCAGCCAGAAAGGCGTCCGCCATGAGCGTCAAGGTCCGCATCCCCACCATCCTCCGCACCTACACGGGCGGCCAGGCCGAGGTCCCGGCGGAGGGCACGAAGCTCTCCGAGGTCATCGAGTCCCTGGAGAAGGACCACCCGGGCATCGCGGCCCGCGTCCTGGACGACCAGGGCAAGCTGCGCCGCTTCGTCAACGTGTACGTCAACGACGACGACGTGCGCTTCGAGGGCGGCCTGGAGACGGTCACGCCCGACGGCGCCGGTATCTCGATCATCCCGGCGGTGGCCGGCGGTTGCTGAACCTCCGGAACGTTTCCGAGGGCCGCCGCGCCCTCTCCTGAACGCAGTTGCCCCCTCCGCCACACAGAGCGGAGGGGGCAATTCTGCATGGTTGAGCACGGTACAGTTGGGGAAGCCCCCTTCGCTGCGTGTGCCGCCCGCATATGAGAATGCGCCCGGCCCCGATAAGAAGCAGCCAAAGTGCGTGAACCCCTTGTGGCATAAGTGCCCTTTGCCTGGCCCGACTTGCCCGTAAATCTCAGCAATCCCGCATATTCGGGCGTTCACCTGTGCCCAGAATTCTCGTCCGATTGACCTGTTGCAGAGGGCAGTTGGGCGGATACATTCGGCCGCGGTCGACGCGCTGCGGCGCCGCACACCCTCTCCTGTCGGAGGGTGAGTTCCGACCCGGGCCCGCGAAGTGCGGTCCCGTGCAAGGGCCAGTTATAGGGGAGTTAGGCATGGCTCAGGGCACCGTCAAGTGGTTCAACGCGGAGAAGGGGTACGGCTTCATCGCGGTCGACGGTGGTGCGGATGTTTTCGTCCACTACAGCGCGATCCAGATGGACGGGTACCGCACCCTCGAAGAGGGTCAGCGAGTTGAATTCGAGATCTCGCAGGGCCAGAAGGGGCCCCAGGCCGACATGGTCAAGCTCGCCGTCGGCTGAGCTCGGCGCGGCCGTCCGACGTCACTACTCACGCACGCAGGGCCCGACCCCCGGATCAGGGGATCGGGCCCTACGTGCGTCCCGGCGGGTGGCCCGGTGCGTGGCCCGGCGCGGCGTGACCGCGCTGTCCATATCCGGTCCACATCCGGCCCCGTCCGGGCCGCATCCGAGGGGGACGCTTGCACTCGCAGGGGTCGAGTGCTAATCATTGGCGTTAGCACTCTCCAGGTGAGAGTGACAGAAACTTGGACCGGGCCGGTGAGGCCCGCAGGCGCGGTGGGGCAAGGAACCACCACGCAGGCAGGCCGTCCGTCGCGGGCGCCTCTCGGTCCGGAGAATCCACCCCTGTCCGGGAGGACCACTTCACATGGCCAAGATCATCGCGTTCGACGAGGAGGCACGGCGCGGTCTCGAGCGCGGGATGAACCAGCTCGCCGACGCCGTCAAGGTCACCCTCGGCCCCAAGGGCCGTAACGTCGTCCTCGAGAAGAAGTGGGGCGCGCCCACGATCACCAACGATGGTGTTTCCATCGCCAAGGAGATCGAGCTCGAGGACCCGTACGAGAAGATCGGTGCGGAGCTGGTCAAGGAGGTCGCCAAGAAGACGGACGACGTCGCCGGCGACGGTACGACCACCGCCACCGTTCTGGCTCAGGCTCTCGTTCGCGAGGGTCTGCGCAACGTCGCCGCAGGCGCCAACCCGATGGCCCTCAAGCGGGGCATCGAGAAGGCCGTCGAGGCCGTCTCCGCCGCTCTGCTGGAGCAGGCCAAGGACGTGGAGACCAAGGAGCAGATCGCTTCCACGGCCTCCATCTCCGCCGCCGACACCGAGATCGGCGCCAAGATCGCCGAGGCGATGGACAAGGTCGGCAAGGAAGGCGTCATCACCGTCGAGGAGTCCCAGACCTTCGGTCTGGAGCTTGAGCTCACCGAGGGTATGCGCTTCGACAAGGGCTACATCTCGGCCTACTTCGCCACCGACATGGAGCGTATGGAGGCGTCGCTCGACGACCCCTACCTCCTGATCGTCAACTCGAAGATCGCCAGCGTCAAGGACCTGATCCCGCTGCTGGAGAAGGTCATGCAGTCGGGCAAGCCCCTGCTGATCATCGCCGAGGACGTCGAGGGCGAGGCGCTCTCCACCCTGGTCGTCAACAAGATCAAGGGCACGTTCAAGTCCGTCGCCGTCAAGGCTCCGGGCTTCGGCGACCGCCGCAAGGCCATGCTCGCGGACATCGCCATCCTCACCGGTGGCACCGTGATCTCCGAGGAGGTCGGTCTCAAGCTGGAGAACGCCGGCCTGGACCTGCTCGGCCGGGCCCGCAAGGTCGTCATCACCAAGGACGAGACCACGATCGTCGACGGTGCCGGTGACAGCGACCAGGTTCAGGGTCGCGTCAACCAGATCCGTGCCGAGATCGAGAACTCCGACTCGGACTACGACCGCGAGAAGCTCCAGGAGCGCCTCGCGAAGCTGGCCGGCGGCGTGGCCGTCATCAAGGCCGGCGCCGCCACCGAGGTGGAGCTCAAGGAGCGCAAGCACCGCATCGAGGACGCGGTGCGCAACGCCAAGGCCGCCGTCGAGGAGGGCATCGTCGCCGGTGGTGGCGTGGCTCTGCTCCAGGCCTCGGCCGTCTTCGACAAGCTCGACCTCACGGGTGACGAGGCGACCGGCGCCAACGCCGTGAAGCTCGCGCTGGAGGCCCCGCTCAAGCAGATCGCCGTCAACGGTGGTCTCGAGGGTGGCGTCGTCGTGGAGAAGGTCCGCAACCTGCCGATCGGTCACGGCCTCAACGCCGCGACCGGCGAGTACGTCGACATGATCGCCGAGGGCATCATCGACCCGGCGAAGGTCACGCGCTCCGCTCTGCAGAACGCCGCGTCCATCGCCGCGCTCTTCCTCACCACCGAGGCCGTCATCGCCGACAAGCCCGAGAAGGCCGGCGCGGCCGCTCCGGGCGGCATGCCGGGCGGTGACATGGACTTCTGATCCGCCTCGGAGGCCCCGGTCTCCGGCTGATCGAAGTTCTGCGTACGTCCCACAGGGGCGGTACCTCCTTCACGGGGGGTGCCGCCCCTGTGGCGTGCGCGCGACACCTCTGTGACGCGCACGGCATCCCGGGGCCCGGCGCCCCTGGGACAATGCGGGAACGGTTGTCAGGCGCGCGGGGGACGCGGGCGGCACGCGAACGGGGGCGGGACGGCCATGACGGCTACGCGGGCGGGGAACAGGAACAGCGGTCCGGGGCGTGCGCGGTGGGACAGGGGGCGCCTCAAGGGCGCCTGGCTCGTCCTCGTGGGGACGGCCCTGCTCGCGGCGGGGCTGTTCATCGTGGTGACCGGTACGGGGCTCTCGGGGCCGGCCGGCCTGCGGATGGAGACCTTCGGCCGGATCGACTGCCGTGACACGCGCGCCGAGAAGGGGCAGACCGTCCGGCACTGCTTCGGCGAGAGCCCCGCCCAGCAGCGCGCCAACGAGGCGGAGCGCGAGCGGGTCGCGCGGGAGGCGCTCCGCGCCCATGTGGACGGTGTGCCCGCGCCGGCGGAGATCGGGCGTACGCGGATCCTCTTCGCGGACCACGACGGCAGGAACGACCCCGGGACGATCACCGCGACCCAGGTCTTCGACGGCGGACGGTGGTTCGCGCACTCGTCGACGGTGGTCGGCTACGGCATGATCCCGCTGCTGCTGGGCGCCGGAACGGCGGCCTGGGGCGGCTACCGGGTGCGCGAGGCGGGCGTGCGGCGCGGCTGAGGAGCCGTCGAGCAGGTGGGCCCGGGGGGGGCTTGGCCGAATGTTTACTTGCAGCACTCTTCCCCCTTCCCCTTGCGGCAGGGCGAATCCTCGCCCGTACGCCGATGCCGGTGGCGCGCCGGTCATCGGCGGGTGACGGCGGCCGCGGCGGGGGCCCGGGGAGCGCGGCCGGCTGGTTCTCCCGTTCCGCGGAAGGCCGTTGGATCTCCGGGCAGCTCACCCCCGGGTCCGGCTGCCGCTTGCGGCCATTGGTCCATTCCACTGCCCTGCCGGGCCTCGCCGGTGTGCGACTGCACATGCCAACGGGGCCGGTGGGCCGCCGTACGGCCGGGCGGCCCTGTGCCGACCGGTCACCGCCCTCCCCGCTCGCGCTATCCAGCCAACTTTGCGCGGTAAGTCGGAATCATGCGTACCGGTTCGGCAGCGGGACATGATGCCCCTGGTGTTCACCTGGTGAACACCAGTCACAGGAACAACTCCAGTTATGCAGACACCAGTTGGGCATAACGGTCGTCAACCGCACAGAAGGGAAGGTGTCATGAAGCTGCAGAAGAAGGCTTACGTGAAGCCGTCGCTGTTCAAGCAGGGCGACTTCTCGAAGAAGACCGCCGGTTACTTCGTCGGCTCGTACAAGGAGTACTGGGTTCGGCGCATCGTCTACTAGGCCGTCCCGTTCCTCGCCAGCCGTTTGAGAACTTCCGAAAGGTGAAGATGCCCGGTCTGCCGCGTGACTACTTCGTCGTCCTGCCGGACAGCGTGGCGGGCCACGCGGTGGCCGGGCACCTTCCCGCGCCGGACGCGACCGTCGTCCATCCCTCGGGCCGCCCCTGGGTCCTGGCCCGCCCGCTGTTCCGCAAGGTCAGCCACCTCCGCCGGGGCGACGACGCCCTGGTGCTCATCGGCCCGGACCGCGTCCCCGACGCCGTGCTCTCCGGCCTCCTGGAGGGCGTCCGCGACCGGGCCGCCCTGGAGCGCCGCCTGACCCGGCTGCCCGGCCTGTACCACGTGGTCGCCCGGCTCTCCGGCGAGACCTGGATCCGCGGCACCGCCTCCGGGCTCCGCCGGATCTACCACGCCCCGCACGCGGAGGCCGGCACCATCGCCTCCGACCGCCCCGCCGTCCTCGCCCACCTGACCGGCGCACCCCTGGACGACGGCGCGCTCGCCCTGCGCATGCTCGACTTCCTGCCGCACCCCCTGAGCCGGCGCGTCCTGTGGCGCGGCGTGCACGAGACCGGGGCCGGGTACGGACTGGCCCTGCCCGCCGCAGCACCGGGCACGGCCACCGCTCCCGGCCCTCGTGAGTACCGCTGGTGGGAGCCCCCGCCGGCGGAACTCTCCTTGGCGGAGGGCGCCCGAGGAGTCGGGGACGCCGTCGCCGCCTCCGTACGGGCCCATGTCGGCGGCCTGGACCGGATCAGCTGCGAGCTCTCCGGCGGCATGGACTCCACGTCCCTCACCTTCGCCGCCCGCGCGACCGGCCCGGAGACCCTGTCCCTGCTGACCGTGGCCGCCCGGGACCGCTACAGCGAGGACGAGACGTGGGCCCGCAGGGCGGTGGAGGAGGCGGCGAACCGGAGCACTCCGGAAGCCCCCGCCCCGGACCACCACGTCATCCCCGCCGACCGGGCCCCCTACTTCTACGCCGACCTGGCCGCCACCGCCGCCGAGCTCAACGACGAACCGCTCCCCGTCGCCCCCGGCCGGGCCCGCGCGCACCTCCTCCTGAGCGCCGCCCACGCCACCGGCTCCCGCTACCACCTCACCGGCTACGGCGGCGACGAACTCTTCCTCGGCCTGCCCCACGCCTACCAGGACCTCTTCCACGGCAACCCCTTCACCGCCTGGAACCACCTCAGCGGCCTGCGCCACCAGCTCGGCTGGCCGCTCCTGCCGACGGTGAAGGCCCTGCTGGACCGCTCCGCCTTCCCCCGCTGGATCGCCGGGGCGGTCACCGCCGAACTCCAGCCCCTCAGCCGCACCCCGCTGCTCTCCTGGGGCGTACGGCAGTCCCTGCGCCCCTGGTTCACCGACCACGCGAACGCGCTGATCACCGAGGAGTTCCGGGCCGCCGCCGAGCACGCCGAGCCGATCCACCCGTGGCGGGGGCGGCACGTGGACATCGACGCCGTACGCATGGGGGCCCGGCACTTCCAGGCGATGGAGGACATCGGCATGACGGTCGGGCTGCCGGTCGCCGCGCCCTTCTACGACGACCGGGTCCTGGAGGCGACCCTCGCCGTACGCCTGGAGGAGCGGATCAGCCCCTGGCGCTACAAGCCGCTGCTCGCCGAGGCGATGCGCGGGGTGGTGCCGGATGCGCTGCTGGCCCGTACGACGAAGGACCACATGTCCTCCGACGAACACCAGGGCCTACGCGAACACGCCCCGGAACTGGCGGAGTTGTGGACCGGCTCCAGGCTCGCCGAACACGGCCTGGTCGACGCCCGCCACCTGCTCCGGCTCGCCGCCGAACCCTTCTCGCCGGTCCTGGTCGAGCACTCCATCAGCTCCACCGTGGCCGGGGAGACCTGGCTGCGCACGGCCGAGAACGCCTGGCCCACCTCCCAGTTGACCCCCACGACCAGCGAGGCATGACCGTGAAGCTCAGAAAAGGCATCGCCGTCACGACGACCGAGTACGGAGGCGTGCTCCTCGACGAAAAGGACGGCAGCTACTGGCAGTTGAACGACACCAGCATCATCGTCGTGGAAACGCTCGCCGCCGGGCAGGCCCCCGAGGCCGCCGTCGAGCGGATCGTCGCCGAGTTCGACGTCGAGCGCGCGGAGGCGGAGGCGGACGTCGCCCAGCTGACGCAGCAGCTCGTCGAGGCGAAGATCCTGCGCCCATGACCACCGAGATGACGATGCCCCGCCGGGGCGCGGGCCCGGGCGGACTGCGGCTGCGCGCCGCGATCGCCGCGGCGTTCGTCCTGGCCCGCCTCAAGCCGGGCCGCCTGCGCCGGGTGCTGGCCCGCTGCAGCCGGGGCGCGAGCCCGGCGACGTACGACGGGACGCTGGAGGTGTACGAGGCGGTCATCGCCACCAGCCGCCGCTGCGCGGGCCGTTACGGCTGCCTGCCCCGCTCGGTCGCCATCGCCCTGACGTGCCGGATGTCGGGGACCTGGCCGGACTGGTGCGCGGGGGTCCGGACGGCACCGCCGTTCTCGCCGCATGCTTGGGTACAGGCGGGGGGCCGCACGGTCGGCGAGCAGGCGGAAGCGGCCGATCTGCGTCCTTTGATGGTGGTGACGGTACGCGAGGGGGTTCCGGGTGAGCACGGTGGCAGGGACGGGGACGGGGACGACGGGGGCGGGGCAGGGCGGGCCGCCTGAGGATGTGGAGGCGCCTGTGGCGGACGCGCCTGACACACCCCACGCGCCCGAAGCGCCCCCCGCAAAGGCCCCCGAGCAGTCCGGCCCCACCCCCCTCCGCCTCCTTCTCGCCCGGGTCCGCCCCCACCGGGCCGTACTCATCCGGGCGGGCCTGCTCTCGCTCGCCGGATCCGCGGCCGGGCTGGCGATGCCGCTGATGGCGAAGTACGCGGTCGACGCGTTCGCCGCGGACCGCTCGCCCGTGGCCCCCCTCGTCGCGCTCACCGCCCTCGTACTCGCGGGAGCCTGCCTCTCCGCGTACGGCCGCTACCTCATGGCCCGTACGGGAGAAGGCGTCGTACTCCGCGCCCGCGACCAACTGGTGGGCCGCATCATGCGGTTGAAGGTCCCGGCGGTGGACCGTCTGACCCCCGGCGATCTGCAATCAAGGGTGACCAGCGACACCACCCTCCTGCGAACGGTCCTCTCCAGCGGCCTGGTCGAGTCGTTCAACAGCGTGCTGATGCTGCTGGGAACGGTCGCGTTCATGGCGTACATGGACCTGACGCTGCTGGGCGTGACGCTGGTGGTGATCGTCGGAATCGGAGCCGTAACCGCACTGCTCATGCCCCGGATCCAGCGCGCGCAGCTCCGTGCACAGGAGTCCGTCGGAGCGATGGGCGCGGCCCTGGACCGGGTGCTGCAGGCCTTCCGTACGGTGAAGGCGAGCGGCGCCGAGGAGCGGGAGACGGCGGCCGTGGCCGAGGCGGCACGGCATGCGCACGACCGGGGTGTCTCGGTGGCGAAGTGGTCCTCGGTCTCCGACGTGACGATGATGATGTCGATCCAACTGGCCTTCCTGGCCGTGCTGGGCGTGGGCGGAGCGAGGGTCGCGTCGGGCTCCCTGGAGATCTCCTCACTCATCGCGTTCCTGCTCTACCTCTTCTACCTGATGGGCCCGATCGGCGGCCTGGTCGAGGGCTGGACGGGCCTGCAGAGCGGCCTCGCCGCCGTACGCAGGATCGACGAGGTGGAATCGCTGCCGGGTGAACCCGTCGGCCGGCCCGGGAGCGTACCGGGGGAGGGGACTCCGCTGCGGGTCGCCTTCCGGGACGTGACCTTTGGGTACGGGGACGAGCGCGCCCCCGCCCACAAGGGCGTCACGTTCGAGGTGGCGACGGGCGGGCTGGTGGCGCTGGTGGGCCCGTCGGGGGCGGGCAAGTCGACGGTGTTCAGCCTGCTGGAACGGTTCTACGACCACGACGGCGGCACGATCACCGTCGACGGCCGGGACATCCGGGACTGGCCGCTGACGGAGCTGCGCGGCTCGATCGCGTACGTGGAACAGGACGCGCCGGTCCTGGCCGGGACGCTGAGGGAGAACCTCCTCTTCGCCGCCCCCGACGCGCCGGAGGAGAGACTGACGGAGGCGGTAGCCCGTACCCGCCTGGACACCCTGGTCGCCCGGCTGCCCGACGGCCTGGACACGGCGGTCGGCCACCGGGGCGTCACCCTCTCCGGCGGCGAACGCCAGCGCATCGCCATCGCCCGCGCCCTGCTGCGCCGCCCCCGCCTGCTCCTCCTGGACGAGGTGACCTCGCAATTGGACGCGGTCAACGAGCAGGCGCTGCGCGATGTCATCCTCGAACTGGCCGAGCAGACAACGGTGCTGGTCATCGCCCACCGCCTCTCCACGGTCCGCCACGCCGACCGCATCGTGGTCCTGGAGGAGGGCCGGGTCCGCACGGCGGGCACGCACGAGGAGCTGATCGCGTCGGACGACCTGTACCGCGAGCTGGCGACGACGCAGTTGGCGGCGGCAACGGATCAGCCTGTGTAGTTCTTCAGCTCCTCGGTGTTGAGGGTGATGGAGACGGGGTGGGGGAGGGCGACGGCTTCGCCGAAGTCGTACAGGCGCTGATGCCGGTAGCGGACCGAGTCGGGTTCGCTGCGGACGGCGAAAGTGCCGGACCGGCGGTCGATGAGAAGGCGCAACGGGATGCCCGCCGCCGCGTATGGGCACGCGGACGCGTGGTCGTCATCGTAGGAGGTCATGTCCACGGTCATCAGGACGCCGCTGGTGGGGGCCCACTCCCCCTGTCCCGCAAAGTGCCGACGAGGGGCGAGGGCGCCGTAGGGACGGGCGCGACCCTGCCGGTGCGCCTCCACCATCAGCCCCTGCTCCGGATGCAGGTCGAGGTCGGGGCGATGCCGCAAGCACTGACGCAGCAGCCACATGAAGATGGTGCCGTGATCCCCGTCACGCACGGCCTTGACCTCCAGTTTTCCGTTGATCAGCTCAAGCGTCACGGTTTCGGGGCAGCTGCGGGCAAGCGCCTCGAAGTCCTCGACGGGCATCATCGGTATGTCCTCTCCGATCGGGGAACCAGGCCCGCCCGGACCGCGTTCATCCGGTCCCGTACCCCAGGCGGCTGCACGGCCCCCGGTGGCCCCACCGGCGGTTCGGGGACCGGTCCCCGGCACGGTCGGCAGAGGCCGCCGAGGAGGGCTTCGGGGGTGCCCGGGACTCCGCACTCGCCGCACTCCAGGGTGCGCAGGACGGTCCGGGGTGCGGGCAGGATCCGCTCCGGCGGCAGTTTGTCGAGCAGACGCCGTTCGACGAACCTCGCGGCGCTGTGGACGACGGGCGGCAGGCCGGCGGTGAGCGCGTGCAGCAGCTCCGCCTCCGTCGCGCCCCGCGCGAACCACTCGCCGACCTGCGGTTCCAGGTTCACGCAGGCGCTGTGGGACAGGGACAGCGCCGGGTTCTTGCGCCCAAGGGCGGCGAGCAGGATGAACGCCCGCGAACGGGTGGGCCGTTGGGGCAGGTCCGGTGGGGCGTCACCCCGGATGTAGGCGTTCCACCACTCGTCCTCGCGTGCCGTGCGGGAGAAGAAGGTCCGGGTCACCCAGAGCATCACCTCGTCGGTGATCACGCACTCGCTGCCGCGCCGCAGATGCCCGGCGGCCTGGAGCCGGTTGAGGGTGGTGCTCAGGGCGCACTGGCCGTACGGGAGGTGCCTGGCCAGCGTCTTCACGGAGATGTCGGAGCCGTCGGGCAGCCGGTCGATGTACGCGGCGACGGCGGCGTCGCGGGGGAGGAGGTGGACGAAGTCGCGCTCACCGCGCGGGCGTTCGTCGGGGGCGGAGCGCTTGCCGTACCCGGGCTTGGCCATGGGGTGCGGAGTTGCGGGCGGGAAGCAGGGGGGAGCACTAAGCTGGATGTCAGCCATGGGGATCGTCTTTAGTCCGATCTTTGTTGGTCAGACCCCTGTCGGTGTTCCACCACCGGCGGGGGTTGCCTTTTTCTTCTCTTGTCGTCCTGAACGCTAGAGCCTGGCGACCGTACGTGGCAAGTCGGTCACGAAAAGTCAACTTCGCGCACAACTCCGCAGACAGGGAGGGTGGGTGGGAAAACTGACCCATCCACCCCATCACTGTTAAGAGCGCTCGGGTCTCGCCCCTTGAGCTCCGGGAGGGTGAGTGGGCAGAGGGCGGTGGAACAGCCGTGCGGCAGGATCGCCGCATGACGAACACCAGCCCTATTGGCACCGCCGCGCAGTTGTCGTTCCGCCAGGCGGACGAGGCGGATCTGGACGAACTCGTACGCCTCCGTGACGATGCCGCGCGCTGGCAGATCGAGCGCGGCATCGATCAGTGGCAGCCCGGCGAGCTGGGCCCGGAGCACTTCCGGGGGCGGCTGCGCGAGGGCGAGGTGTGGCTCGCCACGCTAGGGCCGGGCGGGCCGAGCGCCGGGGCGTGGGAGCTGTGGTGGGACGACGGGCCCGCGTGGGGCGCCCAGCCGCCGGTCGCGGGCTACGTCCACCGCCTGATGACCGACCGGCGGACCGCCCCGCCGGGCGCCGGCCGCGTACTGCTGGCGGAGGCCGAGCGCCGGATCGCCGCGTACAGCCGGGAGCTGTGCCGGCTCGACTGCCTGACGTCGAACACCCGGCTCCGCCGCTACTACGAGGACGCGGGATACACGGTGGTCGGCGAGCAGTCGGGGAAGGCCGGGGACGGCGGGCGGACGTACGGGGTCACCCTGCTGGAGAAGCGGCTGGGGGTGTGACCGGTCTCGGGGGCGGCTGGACGGGGCCCTGGCCTCCTGAGTTCCGTGACGACCATCACTCCGATGCTCCGCCGTTGATGTAGACCGGATGGCCGGCGGTGGGCGTATACCCGGTGAAGCGAAAGATCCGGGAGCCACTTTTGACCGTCGAGGAGTTCGAAGAGTTCTACGCCCAGGCGGTCGCGCGTCTCACAGGCCAGTTGTACGTGATGACGGGGGACCTCCAGGAGGCGCAGGACGTCGTGCAGGAAGCGTTCGTCAAGGCGTGGGTCCGGCGGGGGCGGCTGGAGCGGGACGGGCAGCCCGAGGCGTGGATCCGTACGGTCGCGTGGCGGCTGGCGGTGAGCCGGTGGCGCTTCCGGCGGCGGTCGGCGGACGCCTGGCACCGGGGGAGCGACGCGGCGGAGCATGTCGCGCCGCCGGACCCGGACCACGTGGTGCTGGTCGACGCGCTCCGGGAACTGCCCGCCCAGCAGCGGCGGACCCTGACCCTGCACTACCTGTGCGACCTCACGGTCGAGCAGATCGCCGGTGAGACCGGGCTTTCCGCGAGCACGATCAAGACGCATCTGGTTCGCGGACGGGCGGCGCTTGCCCACCGTCTGCAGGACCCCCGCATGGAGGAGGCTCCTGATGTCTGAACCACGTGACCGGTCGGCGTCGGAGGATCCGTTGCGGTCCCTGTTCCGGCAGGCCGGGGAGTTCGGGCAGGGCCGCTCCGTGGCGGACCCCGCCGCGAACATCACCGAACGCGGCATGCGGGCCCAGCGGCGTCGGATGGCCGCGCTCGCGGTCGGGGTGTGCCTGGTCGTCGGTGGTGGCGGTGCGGCCGTGGTCGGCTTGCTGCCGGTGACGCCGTCGCCCGTCCCTCCGGCCACGAGCCCGTCGCCCAGCTACCCGTCCCCCGCGCCGCCGCCGCCCGCCGGGACGCTGACGGAGCCGCCGACGCCGAGCAACACGTCGCCGGGGGCGCCGGGGTCGTTCACCAGGACCAGCGCTCCTGGGGGCCCGCCCACGACGGAGGCGCCTTCGGCTTCCTCATCGTCCACATCGACCGCAGGGGCGACATCGATGCCCTGATGGCAGGGCTTTACGACTGACCCTCTCCCACCACCCCCGTGCCCCGGCGTCTTCACCGGGCGGTCCCCCATGCCCTGACGCGCCCGAAAGGTGCCCGAGTGTCCATCCTGCCCCCGGGGCTGCGGCCTGCCCCGCCACGGCTAGAGAGCCCCGAGCCCCGGACCGTACCGAGCGAGCGCCGGGCGGTCGTCCCGTCCGGATCGCGTGAGCGCCGGGCCGCCCCGTTCGGCCGGGCGTCTGCCTGGCTGAGCCCTGCCGACCGGCAGGTGCTCGGGCTCTACCTCCTGACCCGTATATCCCTCTGGATCACCGCCCACGGCGCCCGGTGGCTCTTTCCCCGGGGCTCCGATACGCGGGATGCGGGGCCGGTCCTCGCGCCGTTCCAGCGGTGGGATGCGAACCACTACCTCCACATAGCGCGCGACGGCTACTTCCCGGCCGACGCGGGCCCGTGGGTGAGCGGTTGGGACAACCGGGAGGCCTTCTTCCCCGGCTTCCCGCTCCTCCTGAGGGCCGTGCACACCGTCGTCCCGAGCTGGACGGGCGCGGGCCTGCTGATCTCGTTCGTCGCGGGCGCCGTCGCCGTACTCGCACTGGCCCGCATAGCCCGTTCCTACGTCCCCGCGGACGTCGACGGGCGGCGCACGGTCCTGTTCTTCCTGCTCTCCCCGTGCGCCGTCTTCCTGGCGGTCGGCTACACGGATGCGCTGTTCCTGGCGTTCGCGCTCCCCGCGTGGCTGGCGGCCCGGCGCCACCACTGGGCGTTGGCGTGCGCGCTGACCGCCCTGGCGACGACGGTACGGGTCAGCGGTCTGTTCCTGGCAGCCGCGATCGCGGTGCTGTTCGCGCTCTCGGCCCGGAGTCAACAGGCTTGGCGCTCGGTGGGCTGGCTGGCGCTGCCCGCGCTGCCGCCCGCCGCGTACAGCTGGTACCTGCACGGCCGCACGGGCGACTGGATGGCCTGGAAGCACGCGCAGGAACGCGGCTGGTACCGGGAGTTCCACGCGCCCTGGGAGGCGTGGGCCAACACCTGGAACGCGGCGTTCGACGGCGTACACACGACCGGCTATGCCGCCATGTTCCAGGCGGAGTTGGCGGCGATGGCGGTGGGTCTGGCGCTGGTCGCACTGCTGGTACGCCGGCGGCGTTGGCCCGAGGCGGTGTACGTCGCACTGAGCCTGTGGGCGCTGGGAACCTCGTACTGGTACACGTCCATCCCCCGCGCCACGCTGCTGTGGTGGCCGCTGTGGATCGGCCTGGCGGCGCTGAGCCTGCGCCGCCCGTGGTTCAGGACGGCGCACCTCTGCGTGGCGGTACCGGTGACCGCGCTGGTGGCGCTTGCCTTCCTCACCGGGCGGTGGGCCGGCTGAGGGCGCCCATTTACGCAAGAACTCAACTTCACCACGCACGGATGCGTCATTCATGCGAAACCTTCTGGCAAAGGTCTTGTGTGGCTTCGCGGGCCGCCCTACTGTCACCTCACCTTCCGAGAGAAACGGGCCTGCGATGCCACGGAACATCACGATCGCCGCGCTGACGGCCGCCGCCCTGGGGCTGGGCGTCCTCGCCGGAGCCCCCACGGCTTCCGGCGCGGAGGGCCAACGGACCCCGCCCGCAACGCCGGTGACGCGCGCGGCGCTCGATCCCGCGCTGGTCGAGGGGCGGGGCGCCGACGTCCCCTTCGTCGAGCAGGAGGCGGAGAGCGCGGCGACGAACGGCACGGTCATCGGGCCGGACCGCACCCCGTACACGCTGCCCGCCGAGGCGTCAGGGCGGAAGGCGGTGAAGCTGGGACCCGGCGAGCACGTCGAGTTCACGCTGCCGCGCTCCGCCAACGCGATCACCGTGCGCTACAGCATCCCGGACGCGCCGGGCGGCGGCGGGATCACCGCACCACTGGACGTCGCCGTGAACGGCGCGAAGCGCTCCACGATGACGCTGACCTCGCAGTACTCCTGGCTCTACAACCAGTACCCGTTCACCAACGACCCCGACGCCGGTCTCCTGCAGCCCGGTTGGTGGATCACCGAGTGCGCCTGCGTGCCCGCCGAGACGACCCCGGCGCCGGTCATCGCCAAGCCGTTCCGGCCGAACCACTTCTACGACGAGGAGCGGCTCCTGCTCGGCAGGACGTACCGCGCGGGCGACACGGTCCGGCTCACCGCACCGGCCGGCAGCCGGGCCGCGTGGACCGTCATCGACGTACTCGACTCCGAACTCGTACCGCTGCCGAAGATCGACCTCCTGGCGGCCAACGTCCTGGCGTTCGGGGCCGATCCGACCGGCCGCCGCGACTCCGCCGACGCCCTCGACAAGGCCATCGCCTTCGCCAAGCGCACCCGCCTGAAGGTCTACATCCCGCCGGGCACCTTCCGCGTGGACCGGCACATCCTCGTCGACGACGTCACCATCAAGGGCGCGGGCCACTGGTACACGAAGATCAAGGGCCGCCAGGTCGACCTCCCCGCCCCCGCCCCCGACGGTTCGGTCCACACGGGTGTCGGCTTCTACGGCAAGGACGCGGCGGACGGCGGCAGCCGCAACGTCCACCTCTCCGGCTTCGCCATCGAGGGCGACGTACGCGAGCGCATCGACACCGACCAGGTCAACGGCATCGGCGGGGCGCTGAGCGACTCCACCATCACGGGCCTGCACATCCAGCACACCAAGGTCGGCATGTGGTTCGACGGCCCGATGAAGAACCTGCGGATCAGCGACACGATCATCGTCGACCAGATCGCCGACGCCATCAACTTCCATGGTGGCGTGCGGGATTCCTCGGTCACCGACACCTTCGTACGGAACACCGGGGACGACGGCCTCGCCATGTGGGCGGAGAAGAACGCCAACACCGGCAACACCTTCGCCCGCAACACCGTGCAGTCCCCGGTCCTCGCCAACGGCATCGCGATCTACGGCGGCACCGACAACACCGTCTCCGGCAACCTGATCGCCGACCCGGTCCGCGAGGGCAGTGCCCTGCACGTCGGCGCGCGGTTCGGCGCCGAGGCGTTCCGCGGCCGGCTCGACATCACGGACAACACGACCGTGCGCTCGGGGACGTACGAACTGAACTGGAACATCGGCCTCGGGGCCATCTGGTTCTTCGCGCTGGACCAGGACATCGACGCCGACATCCGGGTGACCCGCAACGACTTCCTCGACAACACCTACAACGCGATCATGCTCGTCACCGACTGGCCGGTGAAGGACAAGCACGTCATCAAGGGCGTGCACTTCAAGGACATCCGGGTCGACGGCACGGGGACGTCGGTGGTCAGCGCCCGGGCGAAGGGCTCCGCGACCTTCGAGAACGTCGACGCCCGGAACGTCGGGGCCGTGGGCGTCAACAACTGCGGGGCGTTCAACTTCCCCGCCACGGGTTCGGAGTTCAGCCTCACCGACCTGGGCGGCAACGACGGCGGATCCACCACCGGGGACTGGCTCGCCCCGTGGCTGCTGCCGAACACCATCACCTGCGACGACCGCCCGCCGGTGGTCCCGCCCCCGGCCCCCGGGGCCTGGTGACCCGGAGCACTCACCCGGGGCCGCACGGCCCCTCCAACTCCAGCCTCCCCCGGGCGCGTTACCGCCCCGGGGGAGGCTGTGCTTCAGCACGCGCGTGATGCTGCGCTGCTCACCCGAGGTGGGGTGAGAAACACCCCCGCGTGCGCGGGGACCACGTCCAGGACGTGGTGTGCGTCGTGACCAGCACGGGACCACCCCCGCACGCGCGGGGACCACGGCTGGGCTTTGGAAGAGGACCGCGTGATGCGGGGACCACCCCCGCGCGCGGGGACCACTTGTACCGGTCCGCCGACCTGTCCCGGGAGTGGGGACCACCCCCGCACGCGCGGGGCTCAGTGCACGTCGTTGACGAACGCCGCCCAGGCGGAGGCGCCGAAGACGACGGCCGGCCCCTCCGGGCGCTTCGAGTCGCGGACCGGGACCACGCCCGGGAAGTCGTCGGACACCTCGACGCACTGACCGCCGTCGGAGTTGCTGTACGAGGACTTCCGCCAGGTCGCGGAAGTCAGGTCGGCTCGGCGGGAAGGCATGATCGGATCTCCTTGACCAACTGCTGGATGAACTCGGTTGTCTGCTTCGGGGAGAGCGCCTTGTCTCGCTGCAAATCGTAGGACAGCCGCAGCTCCTCGACGCGTCCTGAGTCCTCAACCAGTTCGCCGGACTTGCTGCCCTCCAGATAGGCCACCGCCTTGCCGTTGGCCAGCCACAGGACGGTCAGCGAACCACCCATCAGATCGTGCAGACCTGCCGAGAACGGCAGCAACTGGAGCGTCACGTTCGGCCGCTTCTGCCACTCCAGCAGGGCCTCCAACTGTTCCAGCCAGACGGCGGGCTGCGAGGCCGCTCGGTGGAACACCGCTTCGTCGAGCATCGCCCGGAAGTACGGGGCATCCTCGCTCTCCAGGATGGACTGACGGCTCATGCGCGCGTCGACATCCTCCTGCAGCGCCGCCGCGTCCCGGGGGCGTGCCTGCTCCAGCACCTCCGTAGCGTACGCCCTCGTCTGGAGCAGTCCCGGAATTGTGCTGCTCGCGTACTGGTACTGGACCGTCGCTTCCCGCTCCAGCCTCATGAACCGCTGGTACCGGCTGCCGAAGGCATCGTCCCGGGCCAGCTCCCACAGCTGTTGCAGCTGCTCGCCCGTGCCGTAGACCTTGTCGAGCGCCGCCATGACCTCCAGCGAGCCCAGGCGGGCCCCCGTCTCCAGCTTGTGCAGGTAGGACCGGTCGTACGTCGTCTCGTCGTGCAGCTCCTCCAGACTCAACCCGGACCGGTCCCGCAGCCGCTTCAGCGTCTCGTGCAGCATCTTGCGGGCGGACGCCTCCCCGCTCGAATCGGACGCGCGTTTGGGCATTCCAACTCCCCTGTGTCCTGGGGGGACAGGGCTACAGAAACCCCCTTCCGAGCGTAGCCAGCAACGCCGATGCTCGTGACAGAAAGATCCGAAGTCTTCACGGAAGGTGAGAGCCATGGGCGCACTACCGAAGTACGACCCCGACTGCAGCTGGCGGGCCGAGCGCATCCCCGCGCGTCCCGTCATGCGGGTCATCGACGTACAGAGGCAGGACACGTACTTCGACCTGCCGCTGATGATCACCTTCAACGGGGGCACGCAGGGTCCGGCGTACCTCCGCCTGGAGGTGGACGCGGCGATCGACCTCGTGGACGAGCTGAACCTGGCGCTGGACGTGCGGGTGAGGGAGCCTGTGGCCAAGTCATGCACTCCCTTGAGCTCCTGACGCGAGGCGTGCGGATCCGTGTACGTGCGGGCCGCGCCGCAGGACGGGGTGGGGCGTAGTTCTGACCCGGCGTGTCTCGATCGGGGCGCTTGCCCCCGAGGAGGGATGCCGGGTCAGCAACCCCGCAGCGAGACCGGCCCGGTTCCTCCGGAAGGCAGGGGAGGCATCGGGCTGACGCGACGGAAGACGGTGCGGGCGGTGTGCGGTCGGACCCGGGGTGTCCCGCGCTTGCGGAAACCGCATCCCGGGTGTGTCCGAGGTCAGGCGCCCACAGGGGCCAACCCCGCACTGCGGGGACCATGGCAGATCGGCCGGAGCCTCGATGCCGCGAACGGGACCAACCCCGCATTGCGGGGACCACCGCGGTGCCCTGCGTCTGGTCGGCGAGCCCGAGGGACCACCCCCGCACGCGCGGGGACCACCCCCTCTCCCCTCTACCTGCCGACATGAGGACGGGACCAACCCCGCACGCGCGGGGACCACTGCTCCCACCTCGGCAGGATATGGAGCTCCAGGGGACCAACCCCGCACGCGCGGGGACCACGGGGGCGGTTAGTCGGCGGTGGGGTGAACGTGGGACCAACCCCGCACGCGCGGGGACCACCGCGAACTGCACCGCACGGCCTTCGAGGGCGGGGGACCAACCCCGCACGCGCGGGGACCACGCACGGCTGCTGTCCGCCCCGCCGGAAGGGGCGGGACCAACCCCGCACGCGCGGGGACCACAGTTCCTGACCTGCGGGTTTATGCGGCCAGGAGGCTGTTTTTCCTTACTTCCCGAGAAACGGACATATCGGCCTCGCTCATGGGTGGCCCGTGGCGCAGGCAGTGCAGCTCCATTGTTCCGATCGCGGACGCACTGTCTACCCCCGGTGGCGCGCCTCGGCACCCCGGGCGACGCTGACCGCAGCCGGCTCGCCGCTCAAGTGTGCCCCGCGACCCACTCCTCACCCCGCCCCGGAGGCCGGTCCAACTCCAGCCGCACAAGCGGTGGCAGAGGTCATAGGGGCCCCGCCGCCCGGAACGGCTCCACCACGGAGGGGAAGGGGGTGGGCAGGCGGTGATGCTGTAGTTGCGGAGCCCAAGAGTCTAAGAGCCCGGGTCAGTTGCTGTGCGGCCAATGTGACGCCTGTTGGTGAGGAACCGTCATGGTCCGGTCACGCGCGCCGGACGGAGCGGTCATGGACTGCTGTGAGCCTTCTGTCTGTCCCCGCGACGGGTCGGGACGGCGGGGAACCAGGGCGTGGTCGCGACCGAGCCCGGGACCGCGAAATTCCCGACAGGCTTTTTCCTGACCGGAATACCGAAAGGCACAGCATGTTCGTGCAGAGAAGCGGAAGTCGGAAGGCGTGGCGGAACCGGAGCGTCCGGCTCACCCGGCGCGGTCTCGCCCTGGCGGGTGCGGGGGCCGTCCTGGCCACCATGGTGTCCGCCGGGCCCGCGAGTGCCGGGACGGGCGGGGGCTGCACCCAGTTCCAGGGGGTCACGGGCCTCCTGTGCGCCGGCTGGGACGCCCAGTCGCACAGGTATCTCAACACGATCCAGGGACGTTTCACCTCCGTCCTGGGCGTGGGCAATCCGCGTATCCACGTCCGGGTCCTGGACGCCCAGAACAGGGAGATGTTCAGCAGGGACCGCTCGTGGGGCGGCAGACGGCACGACGAGGAAGCCCGGTTCGAGGTCACGGTGATGATGCCCCGCGACGCTGCGCGCGTCTGCGCCAGCCTCTACGAATCCGGCGGCCTCATCTCCACCGCCTGCTCCCCGGTCTACTTCTGATCCGGCACGCGTCCGCCCGGAAGCTCCGTGGCTCCGTCCGCCCGGAATCTCCGTCCGCCCTCTCCGAAAGGAAGAACGACATCATGAAGCGCCGCATGGCCGCCGCGACGGCCGCCGGAATCGTCCTGGCGGGAATCGCCTCCGCCCCTGCCGCCGAGGCCGCGCCGCGTGACCGGCAGGTCTGCCAGTCCGCCACCCTCTTCGTCTCCCACACGTTGTGTGTGGACTTCCAGGGTGACCTGTACAACGCCGACGTCGTGAAGATGGAGGTGCGCGCCACCACCAGCACGGGCATGGGCCACTGGGAGCTGTTCGGTCCGCGCGGCACCGTCGCGAACAGCACGGACGGCGAGTGGAGGAACCGCACGCACTACTGGTCCGGATGGCAGGACGGTGCGCACGGTGACCGCTGGTGCGCCGTCTTCTGGAAGGACATGGGCGGCGGGAGCGGCTACATCAAGGGCACCCAGCCGCTGTGCGTGACGTCCCGCGGCATCTGACCTGCCGCCTGCGGCCCCGGGGGTACGCCCCCGGGGCCGCAGGCACGGGCAAGCCGCCGCCCCCGTCAGTCCCGCTCCAGCCCGCCCCTCGCGATGACCCCCGCGTACCACCGCGCACTGTCCTTCACCGTCCGGCGCTGGGACGCGAAGTCCACGTGGACGATGCCGAAGCGCTTGCTGTAGCCGTACGCCCACTCGAAGTTGTCCAGCAGCGACCACAGGAAGTACCCGCGGACGTCCACGCCCTCCTCGATCGCCCGGTGTACGGCGCCGAGGTGCGCGTCCAGGTACGCCACCCGCTCCGGGTCGTGGACCTGGCCCTCCGGGTCCGCGTAGTCGTCGTACGCCGCCCCGTTCTCCGTCACCAGCAGCGGGAGGCCCGGGAGTTCGTCGCGCAGGCGGGTCAGGAGTTCGTACAGGCCGTTCGCGTCCACCGGCCAGTCCATCGCCGTGCGGGGGCCCTCCGCCGGGGTGAACGCCGTGTGCTGCTCGGCGCCCGCCCAGGGGGAGGGGGACTCGGACCGGCCCGCCGACACCACGCTGGGGGAGTAGTAGTTGATGCCCAGCGAGTCGATGGGGGTGGAGGTGACCTCCAGGTCGCCGTCCTTCACGAACGACCAGTCCGTCACCGCCGCCGTGTCCGCCACCAGGTCCTGCGGCAGCCGCCCGTGGAAGACCGGGTCCAGGAAGATCCGGTTCGCCACCGCGTCGATCCGGCGCACCGCGTCCCGGTCCGCGTCGGTGTCCGTCAGGGGGCGCAGGGCGTGGAGGTTCAGGGTGAGGGAGACCTCGGCCGTGGCGGGGAGGCGGTCCCGAAGGACCCGGGTCGCCGCTCCGTGCGCCAGGTTGAAGTGGTGCGCGGCACGCAGTGCGGCGAGGTCGCTGGTGCGGCCGGGGGCGTGGACCCCGTTCCCGTACCCGAGGAACGCCCCGCACCAGGGCTCGTTGAGCGTCGTCCAGGTCGACACCCGGTCGCCCAGCGCCCCGGCCACCAGGCCCGCGTACTCCGCGAACCGGTGTGCCGTGTCCCGCTCCGGCCAGCCGCCCGCGTCCTCCAGCTCCTGCGGCAGGTCCCAGTGGTAGAGCGTCGCGACCGGTCTGATGCCGGCGCCCAGCAGCTCGTCCACCAGGCGGCGGTAGAAGTCCAGGCCGCGCTCCACCGCCGGGCCCCGGCCCGTCGGCTGGACCCGGGGCCAGGAGACGGAGAACCGGTAGTCCGTGATGCCGAGTTCCCGCATCAGCTTCACGTCGTCCGGCATCCGGTGCAGGTGGTCGGCGGCGATGTCACCGGTGTCGCCGTTGCGGACCTTGCCGGGGGTGCGGCTGAAGGTGTCCCAGATGGAGGGCGTACGGCCGTCCTCGGTGGCCGCCCCCTCGATCTGGTACGCGGCGGTGGCCGTGCCCCACCGGAATCCGGCGGGGAAACGGAGTCCCGTCCCGGTCTCGGGGCGGGCGCCTGTGGAGGTCGCCGGGCGGGCATCGACTGCTGTCATGAGACGGACACTCCAGGGGTGAGGGGGAGGAGGGGGTGAGCAGAGGGGAGGAGCGGGCGTGCGGGTCGGCCCTTCGCGCGGCCCGGGTGAGGGTGTGGGCCGACCCTTCGCGCGGCACGCGTGAGGGTGTGGATCGGCCCTTCACACGTCCCGCGTGATGGCGTGCGGGTCAGCCCTTCACCGCGCCCTGCATGATGCCGCCGACGATCTGCCGGCCCAGCAGGCCGAAGACCAGCAGCACCGGCAGCGTGCCGAGCAGCGTGCCGGCCATGATCACCGACTGGTCGTTGACATAGCCGCCGCCGAGCTGCCGCAGCGCGACCTGCACGGTCGGCTCCTGCGAGGAGAGCGCGATGATCGGCCAGAAGAAGTCGTTCCACGCCGTCATGAACGTCAGCATCCCGAGCACCGCCATCCCCGGCCGCGCGATCGGGATCACGATCGACCAGAAGATGCGGGCCGTGGAGGCGCCGTCGACGCGGGCCGCCTCGATCAGCTCGTCCGGCAGCGACTGCACCAGGTACTGGCGCATGAAGAAGACACCGAAGGCCGACACCAGGCCCGGCAGGATGACCGCCTGGAGCTGGTTCACCCACTGGAGTTCGGCGATCAGCATGAAGAGCGGGATCACACCGAGCTGCGGCGGGATCATCATCGTCCCGATCGTCAGCGTCAGCAGCGCGCCCCGGCCCCGGAACTTCAGCTTGGCGAAGGCGAATCCGGCGAGCGTGCAGCACAGGACCGTACCGATGGTGATCGACGACGACACGATCAGGGAGTTCAGCAGCGCCTTGCCGATGTTCGCCTCTTCGAGGACCTGCTCGAAGTTCTTGATCAGGTTCGGGCCCGGCAGCAGGCTCGGCGGCACCTTCGCCATGTCCGCGTTGGACCGGCTGGCCGCGACGATCGTCCAGTAGAAGGGGAACGCCGAGATGAGCAGGGCGAAGCCGAGGATGACGTACGAGAGCCAGCCGCCCTTCATCGTCCGGCCCGCGCCCCCCTTGCCCAGGCGCCTGCCCGGCGGGTCCTGCGGCGGGCGGCCCGTTTCGGGGGCCGTCGGCGGTGCGGCGAGCGCGGTCATCGGCCGGCCTCCTTGCGTGCGCGGCGGCGCGCGACCAGGGCGTTGGCCCCGACGAGCACCACGATCAGGACGAACATCACCCAGGCGATGGCCGCGGCCCGGCCCAGGTGGAAGAAGCCCCAGCCCTGCTCGTACATGTACAGGCCGAGGGTCTGGTACTGGTGCGAGATACCGCCGGAGATCGACCCCTCGAACAACAGCGGCTCACCGAAGAGCTGGGTCGCGCCGATGGTCGAGATGATGACGGTGAAGATGATCGTGGGGCGCAGGCCCGGCAGCGTCACGTGGATGAACTGGCTCCAGCGCGAGGCCCCGTCCATCTCCGCCGCCTCGTACAGCTCGTGCGGGATCGACTGCATGCCCGCCAGGTAGATCAGCGCGTTGTATCCCGTCCACCGCCAGATCACGATGGTCGATACGGCGATCTGCGAGGCGACCGTCCCCGTCTGCCAGTCCACCGGGTCGAAGCCGACCAGCCCGATCACATAGTTGATCAGCCCGAAGTCGCGGCCGAAGAGCTGCGCGAAGACGAGGGTGGCGGCGGCGACGGAGGTCGCGTACGGGAGCAGGATCGCGGTCCGGATGAACGTGCGGCCGCGGAGTTTGTAGTTGAGCAGGTGGGCGAGGCCCAGCGCCATCGCGAGCTGCGGGACCGTGGACAGCACGCCGATCGTGAACGTGTTGCGCAGCGAGATCCAGAAGTACTCGTCGGTGAAGAGCGCCGTGTAGTTGGCGATGCCCCGCCACTCCATCTCGCCGCTCGTCTGGAGCTCGACCCGGTAGAGGGAGACGAACGCCGTATAGAGGAGCGGGAAGAGGCCGAAGGCGAGGAAGAGCGTGAAGAAGGGGGCGATGTAGGCGTACGGGGACGCCTTGCGCCAGGTACGCCGGAGGGTGGCTGCCCGACCGTCGTCGGGCCCGGGTCCGCTGTCGGCGGGGCTGCGGGGCCCGGCCTTCGCGGTGGCGGTGAGGGACACGATGCGGCCCTTCGGGATCGGGGGCGGGAAGAGGAGCGTTACGGGGATGGGCCCCGGCCGTCGGGGGAGGGTGACGGGTTACGGGGGTGGGGCCGGGCCACCGTGGTGCACACCGGTGGACCGGCCCCGGGCAGGACGGGGAGGAGGGGAGGAGCGGCGGGCCGGCGTCAGCCGATCACGTTCGCCACGCCCTTCTTCGCCGTCTCCCACGCCTTGTCCGACGAGACGCCCTTGCGCTCGACCTCGCTCAGCGCGTTCGTCAGCTGCTGCATGACGTTCTGGTCGTGCACACCCAGCACCTGCACCGGCGACTCCTTGGCCGCGTCACCGAAGATCTGGCCGATCGGGGCGCCCGAGAAGTAGTCGTCCTTGGCGTCCGCGATCTTCGCGATGGCGCCCGTCGAGGAGGGGAAGTTGCCCTGCTTCTGGAAGACCTTCGCCTGCTGCTCGGGGGCGGTCAGCCACTCGATCAGCTTGTACGCCTCCGCCTTGTTCTTGGCCGCACGCGGGATGGAGAGGTACGAGCCGCCCCAGTTGCCGGCCCCGCCGGGCAGCTTGGCGATGTCCCACTTGCCCTGGCCGCCGTCACCGGCCTGGCCCTTGATGTAGCCGAGCATCCAGGCCGGGCAGGGGATCGTGGCGAACGAACCGGCGGCGAACGCCTGGTTCCACTGCGGGGACCACTGGTCGAGCTTGGCGCTCAGGTCCGCCTCGGCCGCCTTCACGGAGGTGTCCCAGGCCGTCTTGACCGCCGGGTTCTTCTCGTAGATCAGCTCGCCGGAGGCGTCGTAGTACCGCTCCTTCTCCTGGCCGATCATGATCCCGTAGAGCGAGCCGACGCTGTCGAGCCAGGCGCTCTTGGCGGGGGCCTTCTTCTTGTACTCCTTGCCCAGCTCCAGGTAGCCGTCCCACGTGGACCACTTCTGGGCGAGCTCCTCGCGGTCGGTGGGGAGCCCGGCCTGCTTGAAGAGGTCGGTGCGGTAGCACATCGCCTCGGGGCCGACGTCCGTGCCGAGGCCGAGGACCTTGCCGTCCTTGGTGGTCGCCGCCGACCACTTGGCCTCGGCGAACTCGCCCTTGAGCTTGTCGGCCCCGAACTCCTTCAGGTCCTGGAACTTGTCGGACTGCTGCTGGGTGACCGACGCGATCCGGCCCACCTCGACCCCTTGCACGTCCGCGAGACCGCCGCCGCCGGCCAGGCGGGTCTGGAGCGACTTCCAGTAGTCCGCCTCGTCCTGGGTGTCGCTCTGCTTGATCGTCACGTTCGGGTGGAGCTTCTGGTACTCCTCGTACAGCCCGGCTTCCTTGAAGCCGAAGGACCCGAAGAGGTCGACGGTGAGCGTGACCTTTCCGCCCGCGCTGTCGGAGGTGTCCGACGAGTCGCTGGATCCACAGGCGGCGAGGAGGGCCCCGGCGAGGACGACCGCGCCGAGGCGGGCGGTGGCTCTCTTGGCGGCTCGGGCGATGGGCATGGGAAGCCTCCCTTGGCTTCGGGATGAACCGAGCGCCTTGAGAGCGCTCTCAAAACCTGCGTCTGGAGCGTCCCCCACCACCCCCTCCCCGTCAAGACTCGAACGCATAACAGCTTGGCGTTACACCCGACGACCGCCCAACTGCCTTCTCTGTGCGTTCTCTTGACACTTAGGTTTCAGGAGTTTTACGTTCCTTGGCACTTGAGAGCGCTCTCGAATGCGCTCTTCGCCCCCCCATGATCGAGGTGCTGCCCGTGCAAGCCTCCCTCTCCAGACTCGCCTCCAGACCAGCAGCGGCGACGCTCCTGGCCATCGCCCTGGCCGCCGTCACCCTGGGCCCCGCCGCCTCCCCAGCGGCCGCCGCCACCATCCCCGCCGGTGCCGGCAGCTACACCGACGCACGCCCCGCCGGTACGTCCGGACCCACCACGAACACCGGCGCGCCCGTCACCCCCAAGCTCACCACCGCCGCCCGGGACAAGCCGGTCCCGACCAACGACTGGTGGTCCTCGCTCGCCTTCCAGCGCTACGGCGACAACCCGTACTCCACCCCCATGTACGGCCACCCGCTCACGTACCAGGCCAAGGCCTCCGGCCTGGAGGTCGGCTACCCGACCACGCCCGCGATCGTCGGTGACGGCCGGCAGTACGAGTACGCCCACAAGGCCGACCTCACCGTCGGCCTGACCGGCCTGAACTCCCCCGACACCAAGGCCGACGCCTGGTCCGACTGGACGGTCACCCCGTACTGGGCGGACGGCTCCCGCACCTTCCGGGCCACCATCGGCCACGGCATGCCGTTCGTGTACGCCAAGGGGTCCGGCGGTGACGCCCGCATCACCACCGCCTCCACGCCCACCGTCTTCGCCGACAACGGGAACGTCGTCGGCATCACGGTCGCCGGCCACCACTACGCCCTCTTCGCCCCGACCGGCTCCGACTGGAACATCTCCGGCACCACGATCACCGCCGGGCTCGGCTCCAAGGACTACTTCTCGCTCGCCGTGCTGCCCTCCACGGACGCGCTCGCGACCTACCGCAAGTACGCCTTCAGCTTCGTCACCGGCTCCCAGGTGGCCTGGCAGACCACCGGCGGCAACGTGCGGGCGACCTACACCCTGACCACGGAGGCCAGGGAGGGCACGGAGCGCGGGACGCTCCAGGCCCTCTACCGCCACCAGTGGCTGCATACGACCGACGCGCTGACCCCGTACACGTACGTCTCACCGCGCGGCACGATGAAGGTGCGCGAGTCCGCCTCCTTCACCACCAGCCAGAAGAACCAGGGCGTGGTGCCCGCGCTCCCCGTCGCCAGTGGCGTCGACCGGGCCCGGCTGACCGGCTACCTCAACGAGGTCGCCAACGCCTCCGACCCCTTCTCCGGGGCCTCGGACACCTACTGGACCGGCAAGGCGCTCGGCAAGCTCGCCCAGCTGGTGCCCGTGGCCGACCAGATCGGCCAGACCGCCACCCGCGACAAGCTCCTCGGCCTGATGAAGGGGAGGCTCCAGGAGTGGTTCACCGCGGGCGGGGCCAGTGAGTTCAGCTACGACAAGGACTGGAAGACCCTCACCGGCTACCCGGCCTCGTACGGCAGCGACACCGAGCTCAACGACCACCACTTCCACTACAGCTACTACGTCTACGCGGCGGCGATCATCGCCCAGTACGACCAGGCCTGGGTGGCCGACTCGGCCTGGGGCACGATGATCAAGCACCTGATCCGCGACACCGCCAACCCGAGCCGCACCGACGCGGCGTACCCCTTCCTGCGCGGCTTCGACGTGTACGCGGGCCACAGCTGGGCCTCCGGCCACCAGGGCTTCGCGGCGGGCAACAACCAGGAGTCCTCGTCGGAGTCCATCAACCTCAGCGCCGGGCTGGTGCTGTGGGGTGCGGCGACCGGTGACAACAACCTCCGGGACCTCGGCAGTTACCTGCTGACGACCGAGTCCGAGGCGATCACCCAGTACTGGTTCGACGCGAGCGAGCAGGTCTTCCCCGCCTCGTACAAGTACGGCACGGTCGGCATGGTCTGGGGCAGCGGCGCCTCCTACTCCACCTGGTGGACGGCGAACCCGGAGGAGATCCACGGCATCAACGTCCTCCCGGTGACGGGTGGTTCACTCCACCTGGCCCGCGAGAAGGCCGCCATCAAGCGGAACATCGCCGAGATGGAGCGCGAGAACGGCGGCCCGGCCCAGGAGTGGCGCGACCTCCTCTGGGAGTTCGAGGCACTCTCCGACCCGACGTCGGCGAAGGCCAAGTACGACAGTGTGAACGGGAATTACGAACCCGAGCAGGGTGAGTCCAGGGCCCACACCTACCACTGGATCAACACCCTCAACACGCTCGGCGCCCCGGACATGACGGTCAACGGCGACCTGCCCACCTCCGCCGTCTTCTCCAAGAACGGCACCCGCACCTACACCGCCCACAACCACAGCTCCACCACGCGCACGGTGACCTTCTCGGACGGCAAGACCCTGTCCGTACCGGCCCGTTCGACGGCCACCAGCACGGGCCCCGGCGGCGGAAATCCGGACCCGGAGGAGCCGGAGGAGCCCGAGGAGCCGGGCAACCCCTCCACCGGCAACACCTTCCGGCTGAAGACCGGTGGCGTCCTCACCACCGCCACCACCGACCCGGCGGGCGCCGACACCATCGCCTCGGCCGACGGCCTGAACCGGGACGGCACCCCGTACCGCCCGACCGTCTACCAGGTGAAGCAGGTCAACGGCAAGGTCTCCGCGGGGGCCGCCACCGCGTTCCGCCTCCGGGTGGACGCGGGCACCAAGGTCGGGCTCGCCCCGCAGGTCAGGGTCAGCTACGACCTGACCGGCGACGGCACGTTCGACCGCACCGAGACCTTCCGCTACTTCGCGACCGACCCGGTCGCGGGCTGGGAGGAGTACACGCAGGCCGTCGGCGCGCAGGCGACCACCGGCAGCCTGGGCGAGCTCAAGAACGGCACGGTCCGCCTGGAGATCTGGAACGCGCTCGGCAACGGCACGTCCCAGGTGCAGACGGGCACGGACGCGGCGGTGCTCAGGATCCCGTACGTGTAGACGCAACGGTGAACACCCCGTACGTGTAAGCAGGTTGATGTACGGGCACGATCGGTGCGGCGGGTCTCCGGCTCCTCAGGGCGGAGGCCCGCCGTACTCATGCTCCAGGCGTTACGCCGAGGCCCGTCGTACCAGCGTCGTCGGGGTGATCACCGAGTCCGGCGCCGGGCCGTTCCCCGTACGGTCCCGGTCCAGGCCGCGCAGCAGCAGCCGGGCCATCAGCCGTCCCTGGCCCTCGATGTCCTGGTTGACGGTGGTCAGCGGCGGGTCGGTCGTCGCGGCCACCGAGTCCATGTCGTCGAACCCGACGATCGCCACCTGCTCCGGCACGGCCACCCCGCGCTCCCGCAGGACCCGCAGCGCACCCGAGGCCATCAGGTCGTTGGCGACGAACACCGCGTCCAGGTCGGGCCGCCGCTCCAGCAGCTCGGCCATCGCCCGCGCCCCGCTCTCCACGGTGAACCCGCCCTCGGCGACGAGCGTCGGGTCCACGTCGATGAGCACGTCCCGGTAGCCGTCGAGGCGGTCCATCGCCGAGGTCTGGTCGGGCGGCCCGCCGATGTGCGCGATCCGCTCCCGCCCGAGGTCCCGCAGATACTGCACGGCGACCCGCGCCCCGCCCCGGTTGTCGGCGTCGACATACGGAACGGCCTGGTCACCGGGGTCGGCGGTCCAGCTGGGCCGGCCCCCGTACACCGTCGGAATCCCCGCCCGCCGGGTGATCGCGGGCAGCGGGTCGTCGGTGTGGAGGGAGAAGGCGAGCGCCCCGTCCACGTGCCCGCCGGAGAGGTAGCGCGCGATCCGGTCGAAGTCGCCGGGGCCCTCCACCAGCAGCAGGACGAGCTGGGTGTCGTGGGCGGTCAGCTCCTTGCTGATGCCCCGGATCTGCTGCGAGAAGAAGGGGTCGGAGAAGATCCGTATCTCCGGCTCGGCGATGACGACGGCCACCGCGCCGGTCCGCCGGGTGACCAGGGTCCGGGCCGCGTGGTTGGGGATGTAGCCCAGTTCGTCGACCGCTTTGAGCACCTTGTCGACCAGCGGTTTGCGGACTCCGTCGCCCCCGTTGACGACCCGTGAGGCGGTGGCCCGGGAGACCCCCGCACGCGCCGCGACGGCTTCCAGGGTGGGCCGGGACCCGGGGGACTGCTCGGGCAAGGCGGTCGCTCCTCGTCGACGGGGGCGGCGGCACGCGGGGTGGTGCTGGCCTGTGCCGTCGCCGGATCGGCTACAGCCTAGCGCCGGGGCGGCGCATGACTGAGAGCGCTTCCCGTACGCGGCCGGGCTGTGCGGGCCGGCGGGGCGCGCCCGGCCGTTCCGCAGCAGCCGGTTGCCGGAACAGCGCCTCTTCCTGGCCCGTTGCGCGTTGGACACGCTGGGTAGGCATTGCCATTACTCAGAGTGGAAGGTGTGCAGCATGGAAGCGACGGAGCGGCGCAGGGTGGCGGCGGACAGAGTGCGGACGGCGGAGGACGCGGTGGCACAGCTGAAGGAAGGGCTCGCCGGGCTGGGCGTGACGCTGCCTTCGCTGCGGGTCGACCCCGTCTCGTGCGCGGGCAACGAGCCGACGCCACTGGTCGACCTGGGCCGCTGCAACATCGACACCGCGTTGCGGCTGTGCGAGGTGCTGGCGGAGAAGGGGAGCGGTCATGGCGACTGAGGGACTCGACCGGTGTACGCCCGAGCCGGGGACGTTCGCGGTGGACGGCCGGGACGGGCGCGTGGGCCGGGTGATGGGCCTGGCCGGGGAGGACGTGCGGCTGCGGCCGCCGGGCGGCGGACCGGAGTGGTCCTGCCCGCCGGATGCCCTGCAGCCGGCCCCGCCGGGCGTGGTCCTGCGGGCCCGGGTGACGGAGATCAACCGGGAGGGGCAGCTGCCGCGCTGAACGGGGGGCGTACGCGTGAGGCGGCGGGGCCGGCCCCTCCTCGGGGTCGGGCCCGCCGCCGTTCGGGGGCGTACGCGCGTCCGGGGGCGGGCGTACGCGGATCCGGATCCGGATCCGGATCCGGATCACATGATGCGGAAAGCCATGTAGTACGCGGACAGTTGGGCGTGGTAGCCCGGGTCCTCGGCCTGTCGGTGGCGGTCGAACTCCGGCGAGTCCTTCACCTGCTCCTTGGTGAGGTCCACGTACACCTTGCGGGCCTCCGCGTCGATGCGCCTGACCGTGCCCGCCGGGAGCAGGACGTCCTTGCCGAAGATCCAGGCCCCGGTGTCGACCAGCAGATAGGCGGAGCCGGCCTCGTCGTTGTGCTTGTCGACCTTGCCGATACCGCCGTCGGTCGCCTCCACCGAGTATCCGGAGAGATCGGTGCCCGCAGTGTGACCGCTCGACGGCTGGTAGCCCCACAGGGAGTCGCTCATCGTGGCTCCAATCAATTGATGGATCCGCTGGACTCCGTGTGCCCGGGGAGAACCGCTCGACACATGCTTCCGCCGCACGGCGAGAAGGCCTGGGTGGGTGTACGGGAGGCTGGGGCGGGCAGGTGGTTTTCGTCCTGGTATGGACCCTTGAGGTCATGTCTTCTTCCGTACGAGGAATTGAGGAGTCATCGTGGTCGACGTCAGGCGCTCGTTCACCGTCCCGTGCCCGCTGGACCGGGTCGTGGAGTATCTCGCCGACTTCTCCCGGGCCAAGGAGTGGGACCCGGGGACGCGGGAGTGCACCCCGGCCGACGGACCGGCCGGGGCCACCGTCACCCGGGGTGCCAGGTGGCACAACGTCTCCGAGTTCCGGGGGCGGCGCACGGAGCTCATGTACCGGCTGGATGTGAAGGAGTCCGACCGGCTGGTCTTCGTCGGCACCAACAGGACGGCCGTCTCCACCGACGACCTCACGTTCCGGGCCGAGGGCGAGGGCGCGACCAGGATCACGTACCACGCGCACATCCGCTTCAAGGGCATCGCCCGGCTCGCCGACCCCTTCCTGCGCCGGGAGTTCGAGCGGCTCGGCGACGAGATCACCCGGACCATGCCGCGCGCGGTGCTCGCCCACTGCGGGGACGCCGCGCCCTGAGAGCACGGCCCGGTGGTAGGAAGACGCGAGCGGGACGACGGGCGGCGGAACGGAGAAACGGCAGTGTCCGACGAGGTACGGGGATGGCTCTCCCCGAAAGCGGTGGCGGCCGAGGCCGGAGTGAGCCAGGAGTTCGACCTCTCCCAGTGCGTCCGGGAGCCGATCCACCTGCTCGGCGGTGTCCAGTCGTACGGGGCCCTGGTCGCCGCCCGGCCGCACGATGCCGTGGTGGACACGGTGAGCCGCAACACGGACGAGCTGCTCGGCCGGGCGGCCGCGGAGCTGGTGGGGCGGCCGGTCACGGAGCTGATCGGGGAGGAGCAGTGGGCGCTGGTGCTGGAGAGCATGGAGGCGGCGGCGGGCCTGGAGGGCCCGGCCGTGGTCTCCGCCCCGGCCCCGGGAGGCTCCGCCGCCGCTGCCGCCCCGGCCTCGGGAGGCTCCGCCGCCGCTGCAGCCCCGGCCGCGGGAGACTCCGCCGCCGCCTCCCCGGGCGGGCCCGCCGCCTCCGGGGTGCTGGCCCTCTCGCTGGAGTCGGACGACGGGCGGGTGCGTCCCTTCGACGTGACCGTCCACCGGGTCGCGGAGCTGCTGGTGCTGGAGTTCGAACCGCGGGCCGCGGACGGGCCGTTCGTCTTCCAGAACTTCTACCCCCGGGTCCGCCGCGCCCTGCACCGGCTCCAGGGGGCGGCCGACGTCACCGAGTGCTGCGCGGCCGCCGTCCGCGAGGTCCAGGCGCTCACCGGCTACGACCGGGTGGTCGCCTACCGGTTCGACGGCGCCGACGGACCCGGCCAGGTCATCGCGGAAGCGCGTAACGAAGGGCGGGAGCCGTGGCTCGGGCTGTGGTTCCCCGCAAGCGACATCCCGCCGCAGGCCCGCCGCCTCTACGCCCGCAACTGGATCCGGGTCATCGGTGACGTGGACGACGCGACGGTGGGGCTGCTCCCGGAGCTCCGGGAGGGGACGGGCGAACCGCTCGACCTGTCGGGCTCGATACTCCGTACCGTCTCCGGCTACCACCTGGAGTATCTGCGCAACATCGGTGTGGCCTCGTCCATGTCGGTCTCGCTCCTGCACGACGGTGAACTGTGGGGCCTGATCGCGTGCCACGGTGACGAGCCGAAGCGGCTGACCCCCGAAGTGCGGGCGGCCTGCGAGTTCTTCGGGATCGCGCTGTCCCTGCAACTGGCTGCCGTCGCCGAGCGCGAGCAGGCCGACGAGCTCTCCGGGTACCGGCGCGCGCTCGCCACGCTGCTGGCCCGGCTCTCCGCCCAGGCGCCGGACGCCCTGATGGGGCCTGTCCAGGGGCTGGCCGAACTCCTCCACGCCGACGGGGCGGTGCTGCTGCGGGGTGTGGGGACGCCGACGGCGGGGGACCCGCTCCCCGCCGGGCTGCGCGGCCTGCTGGAGCGGCTGGCGGACTCCGGTCCGGTGGGCGAGGTGTGGAGCAGCGACCGGGTCCCGGAGCTGCTGGGCCTCGAACCGGCGGACGCCCAGGCCCAGGGGGTGCCCGCGGGTCTCCTCTTCCTCCCCTTCAACCGGGACGGCGACCTGCTGGCCTGGTGGCGGCACGAGCTGCCCGCGCCCCGGGAGTGGGCGGCCGATCCGGCCCGCCCGGTGCGGACGGGGCCGGGCGGTGAGCGGCTGACCCCGCGCGGTTCGTCCGCCGTCCACCGGGCGACCGTACGGGGGCGGAGCGCGCCGTGGACCCCCGCGCAGCGGGTGGTGGCCGGGGAGCTGTGGCGGGAGATGTCGGGCCTGCTGAGCGGCCGGCTGGCGGCGCGGAACGCGGAGCTCGCCCGGACCAACGAGGACCTGGACTCCTTCGCGCACGCGGCGGCCCACGACCTGAAGGAGCCGCTGCGGGGCATCTCCAACGCGGCCGCCTTCATCGTCGAGGACGCCGGTGCCGTGCTCGACGCCACCTCGCTGCGCCGTCTGACCACGGTACGGCGGCTCGCCGAGCGCATGGACGGGCTGCTCGACTCCCTGCTGCACTTCTCGCTCCTCGGTCAAGTGGGTCTGGAGCAGGAGCTGTTGTCGCTGGACGAGGTGGTGGACGACGCGCTGCTCGTCGCCGGTGACCGGCTGGCGGAGCAGGGCGTGACGCTGGTGCGCCCCGCCCCTCTGCCCCGCCTGCGCGCCGACCGGGCGCGGCTGCGCGAGGTGCTGGAGAACCTGCTCGTCAACGCGGCCAAGTACGCGGCGGACGAGGGCGACGGCGAGCGGCGGGTGTGGGTGGAGGCGGCCTCGGTGGCGGAGCCGGGCGGCGCGGCCGGGCGGGAGGTGACCGCCGTCGTCGTACGGGACAACGGCATCGGCATCCCGCCCGAGCAGCACGAGGACGTCCTCCAGCTGTTCCGCCGGCTGCACCGCCGCGAGGAACGGGGCGGCGGCTCGGGCGTCGGCCTGGCCGTGGTCAAGCGGATCGTGGAACGCCACGGGGGCCGGCTGTGGCTGGAGAGCCCCGCCACCGCACCGGACGGCAGCCGGCCGCAGGGCGGGGGCCCGGGGACGGCGGTGTGGTTCACGCTGGGCGGGGCGGTGGAGGAGCGGTAGGGCGTGTCCGGCGGGCGCGGGTTACCCGGCGGCCCGGCGCCCGTCCGCCCGGTGCGTCATCCAGAAGTCGACCGCGCCCCGCAGCACCGTCTGGAACAGCTCGAAGTTGACGGGCTTGTAGATGTAGCTGTCCGCGCCGGCCGCGTAGCACGCGTCCTCCTCGGCCGAGGAGGTGGACGAGGTGAAGACCACCACGGTCAGGGACGCGCACGCGGCGTTCGCGCGCAGGTTCGTCAGGAGGGTCAGGCCGTTCACGCCCGGCATGTTGAGGTCGAGCAGCACCAGATCCGGTGTGGGGGCGGCGGGGTCGAGGAGGCGGTCCAGCACGGCGTGGCTGCGCGGGGCGAACTCCACGTGCAGGGAGGGGTGGGACCGGGACAGGGCGCGCTGGATGGCCTCGGTGTCCTCTTCCGAGTCCTCCACGACGAGGATCAGGCCGTCGCTGTTCATCACCGGGCCGCCTTTACCAGCTGCAGGGGGTGGGGGAGCAGGTCCGCGCCGGGCGGAACGCCGGTCCAGCGGGCGACGAGCAGGGCGATGTCGTCCTGCCCGGAGGCGCGGTACGCCTTGGCCTGCTGGGTCAGGCTCTCCGCGATGTGGGCGGCGTCGAAACCGCGCAGGGCGGCGAGCCGCACCGGCAGGATGCTCTCGAAGAAGGCGCCGCCCGCCTCCCGTGATTCGGTGAGCCCGTCGGTGAAGAGCACCACGGTGTCGTCGGGGCCGATGCGTTCCTCGTGGCTCTCGTACGAGACGTCGTCCAGGACGCCGAGGAGGAGCCCGCCGGTGAGCACTTCGGAGACCGTGCCGTCGCTGCGGAGCACCAGGGGCGAGGGGTGCCCCGCGCTGCACGTGGTGAGCAGCGCCGTGCCGTCGGCCTGGGGGGCCAGGGTCGCGACGACCGCGGTGAGGAAGCGGCTCGCCCGCTCCTGGCGCAGGGCCCGGTTGAGCCGGCTGAGGGCGGTGCCCGGGTCGGTGCCCTGCTCCAGCAGGGTGCGCAGGGTGTGGCGGGCCAGCCCGGTGAGGGCCGCCGCCTCCGCGCCGCGCCCGCAGACGTCGCCGATCAGCAGGGCGATGGACCCGTCGGGCCGGGGCACGGCGTCGTAGAAGTCGCCGCCCACGTCGAGCATGGGATCGCCGACCTCGTAGCTGGCGGACAGGTCCCACTGGTCGGTGACGGGGAGCTGCGAGGGGAGCAGGTGCTCCTGGAGGGAGAGGACGGCGTGCCGGCGGAGCTCGTAGAGCAGGGCGTTGTCGATGGAGAGGGCGGCCCGGGTGGCCAGGCTGCGGAGGAAGGCGCTGCCCGGCAGCCGGGCCTCGGGCCGCTGGTAGACGAAGGTGATGCTGCCGACCACGCGGCCCCGGGCGCGGAGCGTGCTGATGCTGATGACGGTGGAGTGGCGGTCGGCTTCGGCCGCCACCGGTCTCGCGCCGTCACCATCACCATCGGCTTCGGTGGCTTCGGTGGCTTCGGTGGCTTCGGCTGTGTCGGCGAAGGGCGAGCCGTCGAGTTCGGGGCCGCTCAGGAACACCGTGTCCTCGTCCTCGCTCCGGCGGGCGAGCAGCGCCGCCAGCCACAGGTTCTCGCGGCCGATCTCCTCCAGCGCACGCTGCTGCCGGACGGCGACGTGCGTGGCGGAGACGAACTCCGGACCCTCGCTGCGCAGCAGGTGGACGAGCGCCCCGTCGGCGACGGCCGGAACGGCGATCCGGGCCACCCGCCGCAGGGTCTCCTCCACGTCCAGGGACGAGTCCATCTGGAGCGAGGCCTCGGCCAGCAGCGCGTCGTCCGCGCCCCGCCGGGCCTCTCGGCCGCGCTGGATGATGCCGGTGTGGCAGGCGACGATGACGTCGACGGCCTGGGCCAGCCGGCCCTCGACGGCCGCCACGTCCGCCGAGGCGTCGACGCCGACACCGAGCGAGGCCCAGCCCCGGTGGTCCAGCCGGAACGTGCAGACCACGAAGGTCGCTTCCGGCGTCCGCCGCAGGAGCTCCGCCTCCGGCCACCCCGCGTCGTCGAGCCCGGCCACGGGGATCCGGGTCACCACGGGTTCGTCCCCCGGCTCCCGTACCGCCGCCTCCGGAACGGACCGGGCCGTCGCCGTGATCACCGGGCTGTCGCTCCCGGCCCTCAGGGCGCGCATGTACCGCAGGATTTGCGGGTCCTCCCACCGCGTGCCCACGACGAGGTGGACCCCCGGCGTGGCGAGGAGCGGTGCGTAGACGTCGTCGGCCAGCGCCGAGACCTCCTCGGCCCGCGAGGCGGCCTGCCAGAGCCGGTGCAGCGCACTGGACCAGGTGTCGTCGACCATGTCCCCGCCTTCCGGTTCCGTCTGGTTTCCCGTACTCGGCCGTGTCTCCGGTACTCGGCCAGTATGACCGGCAGGCCGGATTTCATGCCGTGGCAGGGATCACGGGGGCGGGCGTGCTGCCCTGTGCGCGGCCACTCGTCCGTGGGGCGCCGGGAGAAGCGGGGTACAGCTGTGAAACCTCCGATCTAGCCTCTCGGCAAGGCCACGGAGAGGGGACCCGCGATGACCGCAGCGTTCGTCGAGGACGGCCAGGCACCGGATGCGCGCGCGTGGGACTACCTGCTGCAGACATGGCGGGAACTGGACGTGCCCGAGGGGTGGCGCGCCGAGATCGACCAAGGACAGATCGTCTTGGTACCACCGCCGCACGCACATCACAGCGGCATCGCCGCGAAGGTGCAGCGACGCCTTTACCGAGGGCTTCCCGAAGAACTCGGGATCTACCAGACCCTCGGCATCCACGTGGCGCCGCTCGGCAAGCTGTACGTGCCTGACCTCGTGATCATGCCGACCGAATTGATCAACACGGCTGATCCCGACACCAGCGACCCGCTCGACGCCGCCGAGGCGCTGCTCATCGTGGAGATCACATCGAAGGGGAACGCGCGGGAGGACCGGACCAAGAAGTACCGCGCCTACGCGCGTGCGGGCGTCCCGATGTACCTCCTGATCGACCGTTTCGACACCCGGGGCCCGATGTCCACGCTGTTCACGGAGCCGAACGAGGACGGCACGTTCAAGCACACGGACGCGGCGCCCTTCGGTAAGCCGCTGGCCCTCCCGGCGCCCTTCGACGTGTCGATCCCGACGGAGGAGTCCCCGGGGGCTGTCACTCCGTAGGCGTACGGGCCCCTACTCCGTCCGCGGGCGGGTCACCACCTTGATGTTGAAGGTGTGCGACCCCACCCCGCCCGCGATCCCCATGAAGAGGAACGCGAAGTGCTCCTGGCCGCGTGCGGTGGTGATGCCCCCGATGTCCAGCTGGGAGGAGGGCGGCCAGCCGAGGTCCGTGAGGAGGTGGCCGGTGGTCCGCTTGGCCTCGATGTCGTCGCCGGAGAGGAAGACCGTGCCCGGTTCGGTGAGTTCGCCGGGGGCGGTCATGGTGGTGGAGTCCATCGTGCAGAGCGTCTTGACGACGGGGGTCAGGGGGAAGGCCTCCTGGATCAGCTCGCCCAGGCTGCTGTTGGGGTGGGTGAGCTCGGTGAAGTCGTCCGAGAGGCCGACCCCGACGTCGATCAGTAAGGTCCCGGCCAGCGCGGGGGCCCCGATGGAGTGCAGCAACGCCACGGAGACGCCTCCCGGCGTGGCGTTGACGAGCACCTCCGCGTGTGCGGCCGTCTCGCCCAGGCCCGCGACGGGGAGATCGAGGCCGGTCCGTTCCTCCGGCCGGCGTGATCCGAGGAGGACGTCGTGTCCTGCGGTGCGCCAGCCGTGGGCCAGGGCGCGGGCGACATTTCCGGTGCCGAGCAGTCCTATACGCATGGGGCGACGCTAGCCAGCGGGAGCCGGGGGACGCATCGGGCGGCAGGAGGGGGCGGGGTGGGGCCTGAGGCGTAGTCCTCCCGTCCTCAGGCCCCGCCCCGGCGGGGGGCTCAGACCCCTGCGGGGGCCTTCGCCGGGGAGCCGGGGTGCGTGTTGCCCGTGGCGGCGACCGTCGACGGGGTCGGTTTCTGGGAGACGTTGAACTCGCTCAGCAGGTCCTTGCTGAACCCGAAGAAGTACGTCGCGGCGAACCCGGCGACGTACCCGACGAGCAGCCCGCCCGCGTAGATCGCGATCGTCGTGCCCAGGCCGTGGTTGCCGTCCACGAGTGGGAACAGGGCCCAGCCGGACGGGCCGATGGCCGTCGAGCCGACCTTGTCGCCGAGCTGGTTGAACAGGCCCACGAAGCCGCCGCCGAACGCGCCGCCCACGCACGCCGTGATGAACGGGCGGCCCAGTGGGAGCGAGACGCCGTAGATCAGGGGCTCGCCGACACCCAGCAGGCCCGCCGGGAGCGCGGACCTGATCGTGCGGCGGATCGACTCGTTGCGGGGGAGGCGGAAGTAGACGGCCATCGCCGCGCCCACCTGGCCCGCTCCGGCCATCGCGAGGATCGGGAGCAGGACCGTGTAGCCCTGCTGTTCGATGAGGGTGGTGTGGATCGGGATCAGCGCCTGGTGCAGGCCCAGCATCACCAGGGGGAGGAAGAGGCCGCCGAGCACGAAGCCCGCGCCCGCGCCGCCGTTGGCGAGCAGCCAGTCCGCGAACGTACCGATCGCCGAGGACACCTCGCCCGCCACGTACATCAGGCCGAAGATCGTCACCAGGCCGGAGATCAGCACCGTCAGGGTCGGGGTGACCAGGACGTCCAGCGCCTCCGGCACCCATCGGCGGCACCACTTCTCCACGTACACCGCCAGCACCGCCGCGCCCAGCGCGCCGAGCACACCGCCCTGGCCGGGGGAGAGCGTCTGGCCGAAGGCGTCGATGTTCGCGACGCCCGGGAAGACGATGATCGCCGCGACCGCACCGCCCAGGATCGGCGTACCGCCGAACTCCTTCGCCGTGTTGTAGCCCACGAACACCGCGATCAGCGCCATGAAGCCCGATGCCATCGCCGCCAGCGCGGGTGTCACGGCCGGCAGCCAGCCCAGGTTCACCAGCAGGCCGTTGAGGCCCGCGATGATGCCGCAGCCGATGAGGGCCGGGATCAGCGGCACGAAGATGTTGGCGATCCTGCGCAGGAACAGCTTGAACGGGGTGGCGTTCTTCGCCTTCTGCTGCGCCTTGATCGCCGCGCCCTGTGCCGCCAGTTCCTCGGCCGAGACGGCGGCGACCGGCGCGGGGGCGGCCTCGCGGGCCTCCTCCACCAGCTGCTCGAACTCCGGGGTGACCCGGGCGACCGTGCCCGGACCCAGCACGATCTGGTACGTGTCGTCCTCGACCACCCCCAGCACGGCGGGCAGGGCCTTCAGCGCCTCGTCGTCGACGAGGGAACGGTCGTGCAGACCAAGGCGGAGCCGGGTCATGCAGTGGGCGATGGAGGCGACGTTCGCGGCCCCGCCGACGAGCGGCAGGATCGCGGCGGCGGTGGCGCGGTTCTTGTCTTCTGTGGCCATGGTGCTCGGTGCCTTGCTGTGCGGGGGGTGGGGTTGGGGTACCCGGGTGGGTCAGGTGGTGCGTACGGCCGCGAGGGCGGCGCGGAGGTGGCCGTCCGACTCGGTCAGGAGCCGGGCGGCGGTGGGTCCGTCGACCCCGCCGAGGACGGCGAGGATCGCGTGCTTGACCTCGCCGTCGGTGGCGGCGAGCGCGGCCTCGATCTCGGCGTCGGACGCGCCGGTGGCGAGGGAGACGATGTGCCGGGAGCGGGCCCGGAGCTTCTCGTTGGAAGCGCGGACGTCGACCATGAGATTCCCGTACGTCTTGCCGAGCCGGATCATCGTGACGGTCGAGATCATGTTGAGGACGAGCTTCTGGGCCGTGCCCGCCTTCAGCCGGGTCGAGCCGGTGAGCAGCTCGGGGCCGGTGACGATCTCCAGGCCGTGCTCGGCGGCTGCGGCCAGCGCGGAGTCCGCGTTGCAGGAGAGGCCGATGGTCAGGGCGCCCTGCGCGCGGGCGTGCTCGACCGCGCCGATCGCGTACGGCGTACGGCCGGAGGCGGAGATCCCGACCACCGTGTCGTCCGCGCTCAGCTTCAGCGCGTCCAGGTCGGCGGCGGCCAGCTCCTTGCTGTCCTCGGCCCCCTCGACGGCCTTCACCATGGCCGACGGGCCGCCCGCGATCAGCCCGACGACCTCGGAGGGGTCGGTGTTGAAGGTGGGCGGGCACTCGCTGGCGTCCAGCACGCCCAGCCGGCCCGCGGTGCCCGCGCCCGCGTAGATCAGGCGGCCGCCGCGGGCCATGCGCTCGGCGGCGGCGTCGATCGCGGCGGCGATCTGCGGCAGCCGCTCGGCGACGGCGGTGGGGACGGTGGCGTCCTCGCCGTTCATGATCCGGGCGATCTCCGCCGTGGGCAGCCGGTCGATCTCGGCGAACTCGGGGCGGAACGCCTCGGTGGTGAGCGTGGCCAGCTGGGCGCGGAGCTCGCCGTAGCTGTCGGTGGTGCCGGAGGCGTCGGTGGTGGAGGTCATGGAGGGCGGCTCTGCTTTCTCGTGCTCGTGCTGGTTCTCGTACGGGTCGTGCGGGGGTCAGCGGGTGCGCGGGTTGTGGCGGTGGGCGAGCGCCTCGTAGGAGGCGGCGAGGGCGGGCGCGGCCGTCTCGTACGTCCGCTGGGCAACGCCTATGAACAGGCAGTCCACGACCAGGAGCTGGCTCGTCCGGCTCGACATGGCGGCGGGGCGCAGCTCGCTCTCGCGGGCGGTGGACGTGGTGAGGACGTGGTCGGCGTACTGCGAGACGGGTCCGTCGGGCCGCCCGGTGATCGCGACCGTGGTCGCCCCCCGGTCGAACGCGACCCGCAGCGGCTCGATGACGTCACCCGTCGAGCCCGAGTGCGTGATCGCGATGGCCACATCGCCGGCGCGCAGCTGCACGGCGTTGGTCACCGCGAGGTGCGGGTCGGCGTGGGCGTGGGCTATCAGGCCGATGCGGAGCAGCTTCTGCGCCAGGTCCTGGCCGACGAGGGAGGAGGCGCCCACGCCGTAGATGTCGATGCGGCGGGCGGTCGCCGCGGCGGCCACGGCGGCCCCCAGCTGTACGGTGTCCAGCCCGGCGGCGGTGTCCGCCAGGGTCTGCTGCTCGTCGAAGGCGAGCTTGGCGACGACCTCGGCGATCGGGTCGTCCACGGCGATGTCCGCCGTGACGGCCGGCGAACGGCCGGACTCCTGGTGCGCGGCGAGCCCGGCCAGGGCGAGGCGCAGGTCCCGGTAGCCGGGGTAGCCGAGGAGGCGGGCGGTCCGGACGACGGTCGCCTCACTGGTGCCGGTGAGCTCGGCGAGACCGGTGACGGTGAGGGCGGCGCATCCGGCCGGATCGCCCGCGACGGCTTCGGCGACCAGCTGCATGGAGCGGGTCATGGAGGGCGCGAGCGTCCGCACCTTCGCGGCGAGGGCCGCGGGGGCGGGCGGGGAGTCGCCGCTGAAAATTTCCTTCACGTCTTGGGTCACATCTGAAAGATATTTTCAACCCGGGGGTCCGTCAACCCCCCCTGTGGTCCTGTGGTCTCCGCCTCTGGCGGTGGGGCTTCCGCGCGCGGGCCGCACAATGGGGGTATGGAGCTGAACCCCCTGGAGCAGGCACTGCACACCGCCCGCGCACTGGTCATGGCCGATCTCGTCGCGGGCGATGTCGCCGAGGCCGACGTCGTCTCGTTCGTCGAGGACGCGGTGACGCACCGCCGGTGGTGGGTCGAGCAGTGGCCCGAGGGTGCGGAGTTCGTCGCCGGGCTGATCGCCCAGGACGTGCAGGACGCCCTGCTGGAGAAGTACGGGCGGTGGCCGCTCTGCCCCGCCTGCGCCGAGGACGAGCCGCACGCGCTGGACGTCGAGCCGGAGCTGGGGCCCGACCCGCACTGGGTGTGCACGAAGGCGGCCGTGGCCGTCGCGCCGGTGGGGGCGCTGGGCGAGGTATTGCGGCGGTGACCCTCTACATCGACCCGCCCACCTGGCCCGGACACGGCCGCCTCTGGTCGCACCTGGTCAGCGACGTGTCGTTCGAGGAGCTGCACACGTTCGCCGCCGTGATCGGCTGCCCGCCGCGCGCCTTCGAGCGCGACCACTACGACGTGCCGGAGGCGTACTACGCGGACGCCGTACGGGCGGGGGCGCGGGAGATCGGCTCGAAGGAGCTGGTGCGCCGCCTCACCGCCGCCGGGCTCCGGCGGCCGAAGGGGCGGGCGGCGCCGGGGTAGTGCGGCCGCCCACGCCGGTGGGTGCCGGGGCGGGCGGCCCCCCCTGGTGGCCGCCCGCCCTGTGCGGACTAGGAGAGCTCGCCGTCGTAGTCCGGGAGCTTGAAGGTGCGCTCGGCGTGGCCGCCCACGATGTCGGTGGTGTTGTTCCCGATGTTGGCGATGATCTTGTACCCCTTCGCCTCGATCGCGGCCCGCTGCTCGGTCTTGTAGGCGCTGACCTCCTCGAAGAGGTCCGGCAGGCTGCGCACGTACAGCCCGTCGACCGGGTAGCCGGCCTTCTTCAGGTTCCAGTCCGTGAGGGAGTGGATGATGCCCGGCCGGGCGGTGACGAAGAAGACGGCCACACCGCGCGTATCGGCGTAGCGGGCCAGGTCGCGGACGTCACGGACGGCGGGGGTGGGCAGCTCCCAGAACGGGTGGAAGTGCGTCTCCAGCGCGGTGTTGTCGATGTCGAGGACGATCGCCTGCTTCTCACCGCCCGCGTTCCCGGTACGGGACTCGATCCAGGGGCGCGCCTCGGCGACGACGGCCGCGACCTCCTGCCGCCAGTCGTTGTAGTCGACGCTCGCGGCGAGGGCGGCCGGGGCGGCGGCTGCGGCGGTGACCTGGGCGGTGGTGCGGGCGGGGGCCGTCTCCGTCGCGTCGGCCGAGGTGACGGGGACCGCGACGAGGGCGAAGGCCGCGGCCAGTGCCGCAGCCGTGCGCTGGATGGTGGCGCCTGCATGCATGGGGACTCCTGGGTGGGAACCTGCCAATGGCCCGTACGCCGTGATCGGACGACGGGTTGTCATGCTCGCGCTCAATAGTGAAGTGCGGGTGGCCGTCTGGCTACTGGTCGGTAGCGTCTTTCCCGTCGGCTGCCGTTCGCCTGCCGACGAGAATCAGCCGGAGGAATCAGCCGGAGGAATCAGCAGGGGGGGCGGGCCTCGGGGTTACGCGCCCGGCGACGCCACGCAGTCCGCCGACGTCACCGGCCCGGTGGCCCCCGGTCCCGGCACCGCACGCTCCGCGCCCGCCGCACTCCCCGTACCGACCGCAGCGCCCGCACTCCCCGTACCGGCGGCAGCGCTCTTCGCGATCAGCCGCGACCGGCTCCGGCCGCCCCCGCCGCGCTGGAGCCGCAGCGACACCGCCACCGCCGCCAGGGCCAGGACCGTCATCGCCGCGCCCGCCCACGCCGTCGCCGCGAAGCCGAAGTCCGCGTCGATCACCGTGCCGCCCAGCCACGGGCCGCTCGTGTTGCCCAGGTTGAACGCGGCCGTCGTCGTGGCACCGGCCAGCGTCGGGGCCGCCCCGGCCACGTTGAACATCCGGGCGTTGAGCGCGGGGGCCGTGAAGAACGCCGACAGACCCAGCAGGAACGCCAGCGCGACGACCGCCGCCTGGCTGGAGGCGAACAGGGCCAGCGCCGCCAGGAACACCGTGGACGCCGTGATGCCGCTGAGCAGCACCCCGAAGAGGTGCGCGTCCGCGACCCGGCCGCCGATCGTCGTACCGACCAGCGCGCCGATCCCGAAGAGGCCCAGGATCCACGGCACCCAGCCCGAGTCCAGCCCCGCCACGTCCGTCAGCAGCGGCGCCAGATAGCTGAACGCGCAGAACACCCCGCCCGCCGCGAGTGCGGTGATCACGATCGCCAGCCAGACCTGCCGGTCCCGGTAGATCGCCAGCTCCCGCCTCAGCTCCGGCTTCTTCTCCGGCAGCGGGATGTACGGGATACGGGTGACGACCCCGATCAGCGCCACCGCCGACGCCGCGCCCACCGCCCAGAACGCCGACCGCCAGCCGAAGTGCTCGCCGAGGAAGGCGCCCAGCGGCACGCCCAGCACGTTGGCGATCGACAGCCCGCCGATCATCACGGCCATCGCCCGCGCCCGCTGGTTCACCGGGACCATCGCGATGGCCACCGCCGCCCCGACCGCCCAGAAACCCGCGCAGGCGAGCGCGCTCACCACCCGGGAGGCGAAGAGCACCTCGTACGTCGGGGCGAGCGCGCCCGCGATCTGCCCGAGGCCGAAGACCGAGATCAGCGCGATCAGGGTGGTGCGGCGCGGCAGCCGCAGTGTGGCCACGGCGAGCAGCGGGGCGCCGACCACCATGCCGATCGCGAAGGCGGATATGAGAAGCCCGGCCTGCGGGATCGAGACGTTCATGTCGTCCGCGATGGGCGGCAGCAGGCCCGACAGCATGAACTCACTGGTGCCGAGGGCGAAGACCGAGAGGCCGAGGATGTATACGGCCGGAGGCATGGACGTGCGGCGGCGTGAGGTGGAGTCGGGCATGACTCGTCCCAACACCGGAGAACGCCTCCGCATTCCCGGCTCCCGGTGGGTGGACGGCCGTCACCCGGGCAGGGCGTGCCGTGGGGCCGGTCACCCCGGCAGGGCGTGCAGCTTCTTCCCGTGCAGGGCGAAGACGTGCTTGCCGTCGGTGGCCACCAGCCAGGAGTGGAAGTCGCCGGACTTGTCGTTGAAGGTCCAGCGCAGGGCGCCGGTCTTCGCGTCGATGGCGTGGACGCCGCCCTGCTTGTCGAGGTCGGTGGCCCCGTAGAGGGTGGAGCCGACCCGGACGAACTGCCGGGGCACCTGCGCGCCCGCGTCCTTGAGGGCCGTGGACTGCCAGACCTTCTTGCCGGTCCGCGGCTCGACGGCCCGGAGCGTCCGGCCGCTGTCGGCGATGTAGAGCACGTCGTCCAGGACGGTCGGCTCCCGGAACGTGGTGAACTGTTCGGCCTCCACGGACCACTTCTCGGACCCGTCCGACAGGGCGAAGGCCTGGAGCCGCTGCCCCTGCGGGACGATCACCAGATCCTGGTGGACGACGAAGGGGCCGTAGCTCGTCTTCGTCGTCTTCTGCGTCCACACCTGCTTGCCGGTGGCGGTGTCGCGCACCGTGAGGTTCTTCTTGAAGTCGGTGTAGACGAGGTAGCGGCCCTGCACGGCTGCGTGGACGCCGTTCTGCTCGGTGCCGAGGTCGCGCTGTTCCTTCCAGGCGAGCTTGCCCGTGCTGCTGTTCAGCGCGGCGATCACGTTCGTACGGGACGAGCCGTCGGCCTCCAGGATCTCGGCGATGACGTACACCTGCGTCCCGTCGACCGCGACCGGCCTGGGCTGGCGGTACTCCTTGCCCAGGTGGCTGCGCCAGGTCTCCTTGCCGGAGGCCGGGGCGTACCCGATGACGTTGCCGTCGTACTTGCCGCTCGCCAGGTACAGGGTGCTGCCGCCGGCGCCGAGCAGCAGCGGGGCCCCGGGGACCGCGCCGCCCGGCAGGGACCACCGCTCGGCGCCGGTCGCCCCGTCGAGGGCGGCCAGCGGGTCACCGCTCGCGATCACCACGCCGTCCACGGCCACGAGTTCGTCGTTGTCCCCGTAGGTCTGTGCCGAGGTCGACTTCGTCCACAGGGGTGCGGGGGCCTTGCCGTCCTCGGTGCCCTTGCCGTCCTCAGGAGAAGCGGTGCGCGGCGGTGGCGTGCTGCCTGCGCCGCCGGTCGCGAGCTCGTCCTCGCAGCCGGTCAGCCCGGCACCGAGCGCCGTCATGGTGAGCGCGCCGCCGGCCAGTCGCAGTATTCGCCGCCGTGAAGTTCTGCCGGCCGTGGTGCCGTGTCCCACGAATCCCTTGGACATTTTTCCGTACCCCCGTGGAGTTGTCAGAGTGTGTGCAACTGCGATGCCAGACGTTAGCGGTCGTCAGGTTCTCCTGGCCGGGCCAGGGCGTGACCGGAACAACTCCGTGAAGGAACCGGAACATTTGCCGACCGGAACCGGAAACAGGGGCCGACCGGAACCGGAACACGGGCCGATCACTGAGGACCGGACGACCCCAGCAGCTCCAGCTCCGTCGCCAGGTTGTGCCGGGCCCGCGCCTCCCACTCGGCCGCCCCGTACGGCGTACGGAACAGCCTCGGCAGCGCGAGGAGCTGCCGCAGCACCGCCGCCCGCCCCGCCCGGAACGCCTCGTCGGGGACGAACCCGTACTCCTCACGTACCTGCGCCGCATAGGCCGCGTACGCGTCCGGGCCGCCCGCCAGGACCGCCAGGTCCGCGTCGCACAGCACCTCGCCGTTGCCGTCCCCCTCCGCCGGGTCGTGCGTCACGGTGAGCCGGACCAGCCGCGCGACCTCCACCGTCACCGCTTCCCCCATCCCCGCCTCGGGCAGTGCGCGTTCGGCGAGGGCGGCGCTGCGCTCCTCGTTCTCCGTGCGGTCGGGCCGGTACACGGCGTCGTGGAACCAGGCGGCCAGGCGCACCGCGTGCACATCGGCGGCGTACCCGGCGAGGGTGTCGATCCGGTCCAGGACCGCCGTCAGGTGGGCGGTGGTGTGGTAGCGCCGCTGCGGCTCCGCCCAACGGACCAGGAGGTTCTCGGCGTACGGCAGGGGGTCGGGGCCGGGCGCTCCGGAACGGGCGGCGAGGAGCGTGTCCCGCCAGCGGTCGGGCAGGGCACGGGTGTCGCGGGGGCGCGGGCTGTCCGTCATGGGACGACCTTAGAGGCTGCGTCCCGTACGGATGAGAGGCCGAGCCCCGTACGGATGAGAGGCCGAGCCCCGCACGGATTCCGGCATCCGGCCCCGGCCGGCGGGCTCCCTGCGGTTGGCTGAGCCGCATGACCACCACATCCGCCGCCACCGCTCCCGTACGCGATCCCGAACTGCCCGGCCTGCTCCTGCGGACCGAGCGTGACGTCCTCCTCCCGCTGCTGCGCGCCACCCCCGAGTCCGCCTTCGGCCTTCGTACCGCGTGCCCCGGCTGGACCGTCCGCGATGTCCTCGCGCACTGCGCCGCCGCACTGACCAGGGTGGTCGAGGACCGGCTGGAGGAAGGGGTGTTCTCCCCCGAGTCCAACGAGCGGGACATCGCGGAGCGGGCCGGTCTGCCCCTGCCCGCACTCCTCGACGAGCTGGAGCGCGGGATGACCGGAGCCGGTCCGGTGATCGCCGCCGCGGGCGGGAAGCTGGACGGGGTCGCGCTCGGCGAGTGGGTGCACGCCGGTGATGTGCGCGAGGCGTGGGGCCTCGAAGGGGCGTACGCCGGGAGCGGGCTGGGGTACGCCCTCGGCCTGCTGGAGGGCGTGGCGTACCGGAAGGAGATGCCGCAGATCGTCGCCCACGTGGCGGGGGAGGAGCCGGCGGGCTGGGGAGAGCCGCGCCCGCTCGGTGTCCGCTCTCCTGAAGACCGCCCGGTGGGCCGGTACCGAGGCGACGGGCCGACCCTGATCCGGCTGTACGCGAACCGGCCGCTGGTGGGCACGCGGTACGAGCTCCACGGCGTACGGGAGGGGGACCTGCACCTCTTCGACCGGCCGCCGAAGCTGGACGGCTGAGGGATGGCTGAGGGACGGCTGGGGGAGCGGGGGATGAAGCCGAGGGAGCAGGCCTTCCGCCCCTCGGACCGGCCCTTGTCGACCACGAGCACAGTCAATAGCGTGCGCCCGGTGAAGATGGACCTGAACGCGGATCTCGGCGAAGGCTTCGGCCGCTGGACCCTGACCGACGACGAAGCGCTCCTCGCCTGCGTCACCAGCGCCAATGTGGCGTGCGGCTTCCACGCGGGCGACGCCTCCGTGATGCGGCGGGTCTGCGATGCGGCCGCCGTCAACGGCGTACGGATCGGGGCGCAGGTCTCCTACCGGGACCTGGCCGGGTTCGGGCGCCGGTCGATGGATGTTCCGGCCGACGAGCTGACCGCCGAGATCGCCTACCAGATAGGCGCCCTGCGGGTGTTCGCCGAAGCGGCCGGCTCCACCGTCTCGTACGTCAAGCCGCACGGCGCCCTCTACAACCGGACCGTCCACGACGAGCAGCAGGCCGCTGCCGTCGTCGCGGGCGTCCGGCTCGCGGGCGGTGGCCTCGCCGTCCTCGGGCTGCCCGGCTCCCACCTGCTCGCCCACGCCTCCGCCGCCGGGCTGCCCGCCGTGGAGGAGGCCTTCGCCGACCGCGCGTACACCGCGCAGGGCACGCTGGTCCCGCGCGGCGAACCGGGGGCGGTGGTGCACGACGCCGACGAGGTCGTACGCCGCGGTGTCGGCATGGCGCTCGACCGGGAGGTCACCGCGGCGGACGGCAGCCGGATACCCGTCGAGGCGCGCTCGCTCTGCGTCCACGGCGACACCCCGGGCGCCGCGGCCCTCGCGCGCCGGGTGCGGGCGGCACTGGAGGAAGCGGGCGTGCGGGTGGAGGCGTTCGCATGAGCCGGGGGGACGGCGGTACGAACCAGGGCGACGACGGTACGAAGGTGCGCGTGCTGCCCGCCGGGCCGCACGCCCTCCTCGTCGAACTGGCCGACGGTCAGCACGCCGAGGCCTTCCACGCCGAGCTCCTCCGCCGGCGCGAACGGGGCGCACTCCCCGGCGTACGCGAGATCGTCCCCGGCGCCCGGACCGTCCTGCTCGACGGGATTCCCGACGGGATTCTCGACGGGATCGAGGACCCTCGGGGCGGTGGTGGCCGGGTGCCCACCGCCCGCGACCGGCTCGCCCGGGAACTCCTCTCCTGGCAACTCCCGCCCCTGCACCGCGAGACGCACGACGCGGTCGAGATCCCCGTCGTGTACGACGGCCCCGACCTGGACGAGGTCGCCGCGCTCTGGGGCGTCGGCGCCGACGAGGTGCCCGCACTCCACTCCCGTACCGCGTTCCGGGTGGCCTTCTGCGGGTTCGCCCCCGGGTTCGGCTATCTGACCGGACTGCCCGAGCGGCTGCACGTGCCCCGGCGCACGACCCCGCGTACGAAGGTTCCGGCCGGGGCGCTGGCCCTCGCCGGGCCGTACACCGGGGTCTACCCGCGCCCTTCGCCCGGCGGCTGGCAGCTCATCGGGCGGATGGTGGACCCGGCGGCCCTGTGGGACCCGGCCAGGGAACCGGCGGCGCTGCTGGGACCCGGGACCCGGGTGCGGTTCGTGGCTGCGGAACCGGAGCGCGTACCCGTACCCCTTACGGAGGCGGGCAGTTGACGTCCGTACGGGAGGGGAAGGGGATCCTCCACGTCGTCCGCCCCGGCGCCCTCACCACCGTCCAGGACGCGGGCCGCCCCGGCTGGGCGCACCTCGGCGTCGGGCGGGCCGGGGTGCTGGACGCCCCCGCCGCCCGGCTGGCCAACCGGCTGGCGGGCAACCGGCCGGGCGCCGCCCTCCTGGAGACCACCGTCACCGGGTGCGCGGTCCGCCCCGACCGGACCGTGGTGGCCGTCGTCGGCGGTGCGGGGTGCCGGGTGAGCGTCGACGGGCGGCCCGTGGCGTGGGGCGCGCCCGTGCGGGTTCCGGCGGGCGCGGTGCTGGACGTGGGCCCCGCGGTGAGCGGGGTACGCGGCTACCTGGCGTTCGCGGGCGGCCTTGAGCCGGAACCGGTGCTGGGCAGCCGCTCGGCCGACCTCCTCTCGGGCCTGGGCCCGGCCCCCCTCCGCGAGGGCGACACGCTGCCGCTCGGCGAACCGGCCGGGGAGCCACCGCAATGCGAAGGCCCCGCCCCCTGGCCCGGCCGCCCCACCGAGCTGGTGCTGCCCCTCCACCTCGGCCCGCGCCACGCGTGGTTCACGGCCGCCGCGCTGCGTACGCTCACCACCGCCGCCTACCGCGTCTCCCCGCACAGCAACCGCATCGGCCTCCGCACCGAGGGACCCGCCCTGGAGCGGGCCCGGGACGGCGAACTGCCCAGCGAGGGCATGGTGCTGGGGGCGATCCAGGTGCCCCCGGACGGGCTCCCCGTCGTCTTCCTCAACGACCACCCGACGACCGGGGGCTACCCGGTCGTCGGCGTCGTACCGGAAACCGCCCTCGCCGTGGCGGCGCAGGCGGTTCCGGGAACGCGGGTCAGGTTCGTACGGGCATGAGGAGCGACTCCCGGCGGCCCCTCACGCACCCTTGAAGCCGCGCAGCCGCAGCGAGTTGCCGACCACGAACACCGACGAGAACGCCATCGCGGCCCCGGCGATCATCGGGTTCAACAGCCCGGCCGCCGCCAGCGGCAGTGCGCCGACGTTGTAGGCGAAGGCCCAGAACAGGTTCGTCCGGATCGTGGAGAGCGTGCGGCGCGAGAGCCGGATGGCGTCGGCGGCGGCCCGCAGGTCTCCCCGTACGAGGGTGAGGTCGCTCGCCTCGATCGCGGCATCCGTCCCCGTACCCATGGCCAGGCCCAGGTCGGCCTGGGCGAGGGCGGCGGCGTCGTTGACCCCGTCGCCGACCATGGCCACGCTCCGGCCCTCCGCCTGGAGGCGCTTGACGACGTCGACCTTGTCCTCGGGCATGACCTCCGCGTACACCTGGTCGGGTGCGATGCCCACCTCGGCGGCGACCGCCTCCGCGACGGCCCGGTTGTCACCGGTGAGGAGGATCGGGGTGAGCCCGAGGGCGCGCAGCCGCTCGATGGCCTCGGCGCTGGTGTCCTTCACCGCGTCCGCGACCTCCAGGACCGCCCGCGCCTCCCCGTCCCACGCCACCGCGATCGCGGTGCGCCCGGCGTTCTCGGCCTCGGCCTTGGCGCGGGCCAGCCTGTCCGGCAGGTGGATCTCCCACTCGGCCAGCAACTGCTCCCGGCCGACGAGGACGGCGTGCCCTTCGACCACGCCCTGGACGCCGAGTCCGGGGATGTTGGCGAAGTCTTCGGGGGTGGGGAGGGTGGCTCCGAGGCGGTCGGCCGCGCCTGTGGCGACGGCCTGGGCGATGGGGTGTTCGGAGGAGTGCTCCAGAGCCCCCGCCAGGCGCAGGACGGTGTTCTCGTCCGTGTCCTGGGCTGTGTGGACGGTGAGGAGGGTCATCTTGCCGGTGGTGACGGTGCCGGTCTTGTCCAGGACGATGGTGTCGACGCGACGGGTGGTTTCGAGGACTTCGGGGCCTTTGATGAGGATGCCGAGCTGGGCGCCGCGGCCGGTGCCGACCATGAGGGCGGTGGGGGTGGCGAGGCCGAGGGCGCAGGGGCAGGCGATGATCAGGACCGCGACGGCGGCGGTGAACGCGGCGGTGAGCCCGGCGCCGCTGCCGAGCCAGAAGCCCAGGGTGCCGAGCGCGAGGGCGATGACGATGGGGACGAAGACGGCGGAGATGCGGTCGGCGAGGCGTTGGGCCGCTGCTTTGCCGTTCTGGGCGTCCTCGACCAGGCGGGCCATGCGGGCGAGCTGGGTGTCGGAGCCGATGCGGGTGGCTTCGATGACGAGTCGGCCGCCGGCGTTGATCGTCGCCCCGGTCACGGAGTCACCGGTGGTGACCTCCACGGGCACGGACTCACCGGTCAGCATCGACGCGTCCACGGCCGAGCTGCCCTCGATGACCGTGCCGTCGGTGGCGATCTTCTCCCCGGGCCGGACCAGGAAGTGGTCCCCGACCTGGAGTTCGGCGGTCGGCACGGTCACCTCGCGGCCGTCGCGCAGGACGGTGACCTCCTTCGCGCCCAGCTCCATCAGGGCCCGGAGCGCGGCTCCGGCCTTCCGCTTGGAGCGGGCCTCGAAGTAGCGCCCGGCGAGGATGAAGGCGGTCACTCCGGCGGCGGCTTCGAGGTAGATGTTCCCGGCGCCGTCGCTGCGCGCGATGGTCAGCTCGAACGGGTGCGTCATCCCGGTCATGCCCGCCGTGCCGAAGAACAGCGCCCACACCGACCACAGGAACGCGGCCGACGTACCGACCGAGATCAGCGTGTCCATCGTCGCCGCGCCGTGCCGGAGGTTGGTCCAGGCGGCCCGGTGGAAGGGCCAGCCGGCGTACGTGACGACGGGGGCGGCGAGGGTCAGGGAGAGCCACTGCCAGTTGTCGAACTGGAGGGCGGGGATCATCGCCATCGCGATGACCGGGACGGCGAGGACGAGCGAGGTGATCAGGCGCTGACGGAGGGCGGTGAGCCCGTCGTCGGGTTCGGACCGCGCCGTCCCGCTCCTCTCCGTGTCCGGCCTCCTCGTATCCGGCGGCGGTGGTTCCTCGGCGGTGTAGCCGGTGGCCTCGACGGTGGAGATCAGATCCTGTACGGAGACGTCCTCGCCCCGGTACGTCACCTTCGCCTTCTCGGTGGCGTAGTTGACGGTGGCCTCCACGCCGTCCATCCGGTTGAGCTTCTTCTCGATACGGGCCGCGCAGGAGGCGCAGGTCATGCCACCGATGGCGAGCTCGACGGTGCCGGTGGCGGTGGCGGTGGCGGTGCCGGTACCGGTGGCGGTGGTGATGTCGCTGGTGGTCGCGGGCACGGGGTCCTCCTCGGGGCGGTTCAGATACCCCTAGGGGGTATCCCTTTCTCCTCTCATGTATACCCCCCACCCCTATGAAACGCAAGGGGCGTCCGGGGCGTCGGCGTCCGCCTTCGCCCCGCTATGGGCGCGAGTCTCGTCACTCGTCTGCGGTGCGGGGTCGCGCATCTTGGCGATCATGCGTTCAGATGGAGGGCTGCGCGGCCGCTCGGCCGCCCCGTAGGCTGGTCATTGGACTAGACCTATAGGTGCGCGTATCGGAGGAATGGGGACCCATGAGCAACCGTGCAGTCCTGGAGGTGATCGCTCTCGACGCGGAGGACGCGGTCGCCGCCCAGGCAGGTGGTGCAGACCGCCTCGAACTGGTCACCGACATGGCCGCGGACGGCCTGACGCCGTCACGGGAGACCTTCGCGGCGATCCGGTCCGCCGTGGACATCCCGCTGCGCGTCATGCTCAGGCTGGCGGACGGGTTCGCCGCCGGTGACATCGAGGTGCTGGCCCGCACGGCCCGTGAACTGCGGGCGGAGGGGGCCGACGAGTTCGTCCTCGGCTTCCTCGACCAGGACGGCCACGCCGACCTCGTGGCCGTCGAGCGGATCGTCGCCCAGCTGGACGGCAGCGCGTGGACGTTCCACCGCGCGATCGACCGGGCCACCGACCGCGACGCCCTGCGCAAGCAGCTCGCGGACCTGCCCGGCCTGGACACGTACCTCACGGCGGGTTCGGCGGCCGGGGTCGACGACGGCATCCCGACGCTCCTCGCCGAGGCCGCCCGCACCGGGGAGCCGGGGTACGAGGCGCAGATCCTGGTGGGCGGCGGGCTCCAGCTCCACCACCTGCCCCAACTGCGGGCGGCGGGCATCGACGCCTTCCACATCGGCGGTGCGGCCCGCCCGGCCGGCTGGTCGGCGCCGGTGGACGCGGCGGCGGTACGGGAGTGGCGCGAGGCGCTCGACGCCTGAGGCGCCAGTAGGCGCGGGGAGGGGCTGGGCCGGCCCCTCCCCACCCCGCCCCCCGGTTTAGACCAACGCCTCCGGCAGTTCCGCCGCGTGCACCACCGTCAGCCCCGACACCGCACGGGTCAGCGCGACGTACAGCCGCCGCAGCCCGGTCCGCTCGTCCGGCTCGCCGTCCACCACGGCCGCCGGCTCGTCCAGCACCACGTAGTCGTACTCCAGGCCCTTGGCGAGCGAGGCGGGCACCAGCGTCAGCCGGGACGCGGCGGTGGTCTCCTCACCGGGCGACAGATGCGCGTGGCCCGCGGCGGCCAGCGCCGCACCCAGCGCCGGGATCCGGGCGTCGGCGGCGATCAGCCCGATGGACCCCTCGTGGAGCAGGGACTCCTCGCAGGCGGCGACGACGGCCGCGTCCAGCGCCTCCGCTCCGGGAACCTCCCGTACGACCAGCGAACCGGGCGACTCACGCACCGACTCCACCGCCGCGAGCCCCGGCGAGATCGCGGGCAGCAGCCGGGAGGCGTACGCGATGACCTCGCGCGGCACGCGGAACCCGGCGGTCAGCTCCTCCACGACCGCGTCCGCCTTCCCCAGATGGAACAGGGCCTCGCTCCAGCTCTCCGTGGACCACGGCGTCGTCCCCTGGGCGAGGTCTCCGAGCACCGTCGCCGAACCCGTCGAGCACCGTCGCCCCACCGCCCGGTACTGCATGGGCGAGAGGTCCTGCGCCTCGTCGAGCACGACATGGCCGAGCGAGTGCGTACGGGCCACCAGGTCACGGGCCTCGTCGATGAGCACCGCGTCCGCCGCCGACCACTTGGCCGTCTTCACGCTGCGGGCGGGCTTCGCCCAGAGGATCAGCTTCTGCTCGTCCTCGCCGAGGAGCCCCTCCGCGTGGGCGGCGAGGAACTCCGGCTCGGCGAGCAGCCTCAGCACGAGCTTCGCCGGGTCGACGGCGGGCCAGATCGCCTTCACGGCGGCCTTCACCGCGGGGTTGCGGGCCACCGTGTTCTGCACCCGGTCGTCCGGGGCCTCGCCCGCCTCCTCCATCCGTACGAGGACGGCGTGCGCGATCCGCTGCGGCAGGGCCTCGTGGGCGGAGCCGTACCGCATGTCCCGGGCGAGCAGCTCGTCCACCATCTCCTCGATCTCGTACGCGGGCACCCGCCAGCGCCGCGACCCGCGCACCACGACGACGGGCTCGGTGGGGGTGGTGACATGCGAGCGGATGGCCCGGCGCAGCACCTCGGCCATGCGGGCGTCGCCCTTGATGACGGCGGCGGCCGCGTCGTCCGTGGACCGGACCTCCACGTCCGCCGTCACCAGGTCGTCCACGGTGGCCTGCTTGACCTCCAGCTCACCGAGGGCGGGCAGGACCTGCTCGATGTAGTGGAGGAAGGACCGGTTCGGCCCGATGACGAGAGTGCCGGTCCGGGCGAGGCGGTCCCGGTGCGCGTAGAGCAGGAAGGCCACCCGGTGCAGGCCCACGGCGGTCTTCCCGGTGCCGGGACCCCCCTGCACACAGACGGTGCCGCCGAGGCCACTTCGTACGATCTCGTCCTGCTCGGGCTGGATGGTGGCGACGATGTCGCGCATCGGGCCGACGCGGGGCCGCTCGATCTCGGCCTGGAGGAGGCGGCTGGTGTGGGCGACCTCGGCGGGGTCGGTGAGGTGCTCGTCCTCGTACGCGGTGAGCTCGCCGGCGGTGTACCCGAAGCGGCGGCGGAGCCCGACGTCCTGGGGGTTCTTCGGGGACGCCTGGTAGTACGGCTGGGAGACAGGGGCCCGCCAGTCGATGACCATCGGGTCCCCGGCGGCGTCGTGGACGTGCCGGCGCCCGATGTAGAACCGCTCGCCCTCCGCACCTTCGGCGAGGTCGCCGCCGACGGCGTGGAGGTAGTCGAGGCGGCCGAAGAACAGGGGGGTGTGGGAGAGGTCGGCGAGCGCCTTGATGCGGTCGTCGATCTGGGACTGGAGCACGGCGGCGTTGACCCAGTTCGCGGTGACATCGCGGATGTCGAGGGCCTGGACGTCCTCGCGCATCGCGCGCAGGGCGGCGCGGGACGCGGCGAGATGGGCGCGCTCGTGCGCCAGGGGGTCGGTGGTGGAATCGCTTTCTGCTACGTGCGCGGGCACGGTGATGCCTCCGGCTCTTCAACGGCTCTTCAACGCAGGACGGCGGACCGCGCCGCGCTCCGGGGACATCCGGAGCCGTCGGGTCCGCTGGGAAGGTTCGTCTCTGTAGGTGTCGGCCGGTTTCCGTCCGGTCGGCGGCGCTCCCCCGGCTGCCGGCGGCGAAGGCCGGTACCACGGTGCGGGAGGCGGGCAGACCGGCGATTGTAGCCGCGGGCCGGGGCCCGGTCGAAACGGTTTACGGGCACCGGGGTGCGCGCAGGGAAGGGTTTACGGCACCGGGGGTACCCGTAGGGGATGTGTGCGGCCCGAGCGGTACCGGAGACCTACGCGCCCGGCGCGCAGGTTCCCTCTGCGGGCCGACGCGCCCATACGGGTGACGGGAGCACCATGGATACATGAGCACAGCGACCCTGAACCCACGCAGGACCGGCCCCGCGCACGGCGCGACCGCGGTCACCGGTCACCACCGCACCCACCGCGTCGGAGACGCCGTACGCGCGATCAAGGTCTTTGTGACGACGGCCTTCGGGGTCGTGGTCCTGGGGGAGTACGCGGAGGAGGCGGGGGTAAGGCGGTCCCGCTGACGCCCTGGTCCGTACCCCCCGGCCCCGCCCCTCCCGCTCAGTTCCCGGCGAGCAGCTCGTCCGCGTCGACGATGCGGTAGGCGTACCCCTGCTCGGCCAGGAACCGCTGGCGGTGCGCCGCGAAGTCCTGGTCGATGGTGTCGCGGGCGACGACCGAGTAGAACCGCGCCTCGTGCCCGTCGGCCTTCGGCCGCAGGACGCGCCCCAGCCGCTGGGCCTCCTCCTGCCGCGACCCGAAGGTCCCGGAGACCTGGATGGCGACGGTGGCCTCCGGCAGGTCGATGGAGAAGTTGGCGACCTTGGAGACGACGAGGACGCTGATCTCCCCGTTCCGGAAGGCCCCGAAGAGCTTCTCGCGCTGGGCGTTGCTGGTCTCGCCCTTGATGACGGGCGCGTCCAGGTGTTCCCCCAGCTCGTCGAGCTGATCGATGTACTGCCCGATGACGAGGGTCTGCTCACCCTGGTGCTTGCGTACGAGCGCCTCGGTCACCTTCCGCTTGGTGGCGGTGGTGGCGCAGAACCGGTACTTCTCCTCCGGCTCGGCGGTGGCGTACGCGAGCCGCTCGGAGTCGGTGAGGTTGACCCGTACCTCGACGCAGTCGGCGGGCGCGATGTAGCCCTGCGCCTCGATCTCCTTCCACGGGGCGTCGAACCGCTTGGGCCCGATGAGCGAGAAGACGTCGGACTCCCGCCCGTCCTCCCGCACGAGGGTGGCGGTCAGCCCGAGCCGTCGCCGGGCCTGGAGGTCGGCGGTGAACTTGAAGACGGGCGCGGGCAGCAGGTGCACCTCGTCGTAGACGACGAGCCCCCAGTCACGGGAGTCGAAGAGCTCCAGGTGCGGGTAGATGCCCTTCCGCCGGGTGGTCAGCACCTGGTAGGTGGCGATGGTGACCGGCCGGATCTCCTTCTTCGTACCGCTGTACTCGCCGATCTCCTCCTCGGTCAGCGAGGTCCGCTTCACCAGCTCGTGCTTCCACTGCCGGGCGGAGACGGTGTTGGTGACGAGGATCAGGGTGGTGGCCTTGGCCTCAGCCATGGCACCGGCCCCGACCAGCGTCTTCCCGGCCCCACAGGGCAGCACGACAACACCGGACCCGCCGTGCCAGAACCCCTCGACGGCCTGCCTCTGGTACGGCCGCAGCGCCCAGCCGTCCTCGGCCAGCTCGATCGGATGGGCCTCGCCGTCCACGTACCCGGCAAGATCCTCGGCCGGCCAGCCCAGCTTCAGCAGGGTCTGCTTGATCTGCCCGCGCTCCGAGGGGTGCACGGCAACGGTGTCCGGGTCGAGCCGGGCGCCGACCAGCGGCTGCACCTTCTTCGACCGCAGGATCTCCTCCAGCACGGGCCGGTCGGTACTGGTGAGCACCAGCCCGTGCACCGGGTGCTTGGAGAGGGTGAGCCGCCCGTACCGCGCCATCGTCTCGGCGATGTCGACCAGGAGCGCGTGCGGCACGGGGTAGCGGGAGTACTCCACCAGGGCATCGACGACCTGCTCGGCGTCGTGCCCGGCGGCCCGGGCGTTCCACAGCCCGAGCGGGGTGACCCGGTACGTATGAATGTGCTCGGGCGCACGCTCCAGCTCCGCGAAGGGTGCGATGACCCGGCGGCAGGCGTCCGCCAGCTCGTGGTCGACTTCGAGGAGCAGCGTCTTGTCGCTCTGGACGATGAGGGGTCCGGTCACGCGCTTCGGCCCTTTCTGCGGGGTGCGGCCACGGATGCGGCCAAACGTCCAGTGTGCCGCATCGCGGGGCGGGGCGGGGTGAGTGCGTGCGGAGCCCGGGGGCGGCGGCCCCGGGCTCAGGCCCCACGCCGCTGCGGCCCGAAGCGCACGGGGACGCCGGGGGAGTACAGCACGCTCACCGGATCACCGGCCGGCGCGGGCAGCCCCCCGGCCGCCACCAGGTCCTCGTCGCACTCCAGCAGCTCCGCGCGGTGCAGGGGCCACTGCGGATGGGCGTTCGGCAGATATACGGTCCGCCCGAAGAACGAGCTGTGCAGCGCCCAGCGGGCGGTCAGGAAGTGCTCCAGGGGCGTCGGCTCCTCGATCGCGTCCCCCGCCCGCAGCACGATCCGGCTCCGCGCACCGCGCGGGCCGGGCCGGCGCCGGGTGCTCGTGTACGTGAGGGTGTCGCCGGAGCGCTCGATGTCCATCCGGGACCACACGTACGGCAGCCGGAAGGCGGCCCGCGCCACGAGGACGGGGATCAGCCGCGAGGCGTCGAGGGACCGGAAGACGACACCGCGCCGCCCACGCTCATCCACGGAGTACAGCCGGACGTTGGTCTCGGGAAAGGTCCCCAGGTAGGGGATGCCCGGCAGCCCGAGCCCGCCCACCCGGTACATCCGGAACGCGACGAGCCCGACGTAGGTCGCCCCGTCGAAGGTGTCCGGCACCGTCCCCGGCGGCAACAGCGGTGCCACATCCGCCGGATCGACCGCCCAGTGCAGGAACGCCAGGTCCAGCCAGGACTGCGTGAGCAGCGGCCGCATCGGCGCGGCGGGCGGGCGGGGCGATACCGGCTCAGGCACCACCGGCTACTCGGTCTCGCCCGGCTGCCCGGTGCGCTTGGCCCGCTTGACGCCGAGTACGGCGAGACCGAGGACGGCCACCGCCACGATCGCCATCATGATCTGCTCGCCGGCGGTCAGGGTTCCGATCATCTTCATCTCCTCGGCGGATCGACTGTGGGGGTGCACGGTGAACCTGTCATGCGGTGTGACCCGCGACAAGCCTCGACGTGATCCTCAGAGCTTCCCTTGAGCGTCCGGGGGCCTGACACCTCGCCCCTATCCCTTCCCGTCCTCCGCCAGCTCCGCCACCCCCGTGATCCGGTGGAGGGCGAACGTGCGGACCTCGTCGGCCGTGTGGTCGTACGCAGTGACGAAGCCGCCCTCCACGCGGACCGGGGCGATCACGCGTTGGCTGGCCGCGCCCTCCGCGTTGACGTAGCCGATCCAGACCGCGGTGCCCGTCATCGCGGCCGCCTGGACCGTGGCCAGGGTCTCCGCCGAGGTGGTGCGGGGGAGGGAGCCGGAGGACGTGGTGGACGACGGGCCACCCTCCGCCGGGTCCTTGCGGATCACCGTGGCGGCCGTGTCGCCTGCGCGGATGGCTCGTACCGCCGCGCCCAGCAGGGTGTCGTCCGGGACCGGGGGGCCTTCGGGGACCGGGGTCGGAGGGGTGCGGGGTGGGGTGCGGCGGGCGCCGGCGCGGGTGATCAGGACGTCGCCCTCGGCGGATTCCGCGGCGGGGGCGTAGCCCATCTCGCGCAGCGCTTCGAGGAGGGAGCCGGGGTCGGCCTGGGAGGCCAGGACCGTGGGGGCGAGGCGGCGCAGGCGCAGGCCCGTCGAGCGGCGGTCGGCCAGGATCTCGTTGAGGACCGCCTCGTCGTCGCAGCGCACGTACGCGGAGGCCGCCCCGATCCGCAGGTGGCCGTGGCGGCGGGCCACGTCGTCGATCAGGTAGCTCAGCGGCTGCGGCACCGGCGTACGGCTGTGCGCGGCCAGGAACGCGTGCAGGTCGGCCGCCGCCTGCCCGGCGTCCAGGGCGCGGCGCACCGAGCCGGGCGTGAAGCGGTAGACCGTCGCGCCGCCCTTCGACTCCACGTCGGCCAGGACCGAGAGGGTTTCGGCGAGGGGGCGTTCCAGCGGGCCCGGCGCCACCGCCGTCAGGTCCGCCTGGAGCAGGACGTGGTCCAGCGGTTCGGGCAGGAGGGGGGCCAAAAAGGCCGCCGCCGTCTCCTCGCCCTCCTCCAGCAGCGCGCGAGCCTGCGAGGACAGCGCGCCCCGGCCCGTGATCCCCAGGAGCTCGGCCTCGTTGAGCGTCCACAGGGCGAGCCGGGAGCGGAGGTCGGTGCCCTCTCCTGAGGGCGAGGAACCCCGCAACGGGCGTTCCCAGCGCAGCCGTCGCAGCAGCGTCTCCGGGTCGGGCGCGGTGCCCGGGGGCAGTTCGGCGAAGAGGGCCAGGACCCGGCGGCGTACGTCGGGGGCGGCCGAGCGGTCCAGTTCGGGGCCGAGCGCGGAGAGGGCCCGGCCCTTCGCGTCCTGGCCGCCGACCAGGCCGGGGACCCGGGTGGCCGGGAGCCAGGCGGTGGCGAGGTGGGTCCAGCGGTGCTGGGCGGAGAGGTCGAGCCACTCGTCGGACGCGGGTGTCGGCGCGTACCGCTCGTCGCTCTCGCCGTCGGTGGCCAGCAGCCCGGCCGCGTAGGCGAGTTCGACCCAGAACGCGGCGATCGGTTCCGTCACGTCCAGCGCTGTCGCCGTGCGTTTCAGCTCTCGTACGCTCAGGCCGCCGGCCCGCAGGATCGCCGGGCCGCCGCCGTTCCAGAGTTTCAGCAGCTCCTCGACGGTCGACAGCGCGGTGAACGCCTGACCGGCCGCCGCTCTGTCCACAGCCTGTGGATCACGTTCGGCCGCCGCCGTGACGACCGGGGGTGCCGGTTCCGGTACGCGGTGGGCGCGCCCGGCACGCAGATGGAGGGCCGCCTCGCGCGGCAGGACCACCGTCCGCGTCGAGACCGGCAGCAGCAGGCCCCGGTCGCGCAGCCACTTCACGGGCGGGGTGGGGTTCGGCGTGACCTCGCCGTACGGCGGGCCCCACACCAGCCGGTCCAGGACCGACAGCGCCTCTACGGGGGCCGTGTCCAGCAGCTCCGCCATCCGCGTCCGGTCCGTGAACAGGGCGGACAGCGCGGCCACCGCCGAGACCGGGTCGTGCGTGGCGTGCAGCCCCGCCGTGGTCAGGATCTCCTGGAGGCGGCCCGGTGACATCCCGGCCGTCGCCTCCGCGACCGTGGGGCCGAGACCGGTGGGGGAGGGGTGCTGCGGGGACGGGGCGAGCAGCTCGCGGGCCGTGCGCACCAGCCGCAGCCGTTCGTCCTCGCCCCAGACCAGGGCCTGTTCGCGCAGCGTCGCCAGCGCGCCCGGCAGCGCGGCCGTGACCGCCGCCCCCACGTCGTCGCGCTGCTCTCCGTCGTCCAGGCCGTCGCCGGTGAGCAGGGAGAGCAGGATGTCGTACGGGGCCGGGTCCGGGGCCACCGCCAGCGCCTCGGCGGTCTGCAGCGCGAACCGGTCCAGGTGTTCCAGCGCGCGGACCACCGAGGCCCGGGTGCCGGCCCTCGTGGCGAGCTGGGTGATGTCGTTCGGCACCGGGTTGAGGAGGTCGGGGCGGGCACGCAGCAGCCCGGCCAGCGATTCGTCGCCCCGGGCGCGCAGGGCTTCGGCGAGCGTGCGCGGTGGTGTGGTCGTCCCCATCCGTCCCACGTTAGCCGCTGAAACGCTACCGTCGGGGCAGGGCCGGTAGAGGGGATGCACCGCGTGGGGATCGAGAGCGACCAGCTCGTCTACGACTACCTGAGCCGGGTCGGCGACCTGGCCCAGCAGCAACAGCTGTCGTCGGGCGCCCGGATGAGGCTCGTCTCGACGCTCCGGAGCGAGATCGACCGGCAGCGCGCCACCGGGGGAGCGGACTCCCCGGCGGCGGTGCGGCGCATCATCGGCGGGCTCGGCACCCCCGGCGAACTGGTCGGCGCCGCCGCGGAGTCGGGCGACGGGACGGTGTCGCTGCCCTCGGCGCGGAGCGGGCCGGCACCACGGACGGGTGACCAGCGGCGGCCGCTGCCCCGGCCCCGGAACGGACTCCTCCGCAAGAGCCCGAAGGCCCCGGAGGAGGCGGAGGAGCCGCAGAAGCCGGGGCGGGCGGACTCCGGTCCAGCCTCCGGTTCCGCCCCGAAAACCCGTTCCTGGCGGGGCGCGTCGCGGCCCGCCGAGCCCGCCGCCGGCCGCCCCCGTACAGAACTCGACAAGACCACGCGCCCCGACGACACCCCCGTCCCCAACTGGCCCCACCCCTCCGCCCCCCACGTCCTCGGCCCCGACCAGCAGAGCACCGGCGACGGCGAGTGGTGGCGCCTGGAGCCGGGGCCCTTCGACGCCGGGACCGCCATCCCCGGGTTCTTCGGCGGCATCGAGGCCCCGGAACTCCTCGGCAGGCGGCCGAGGCCCGAGGTCCCGGAGGCGGACGAGGAAGCGGAAGACGCGGAAGAGGGCGACGAGTCCGGCACCGAGGAGGGCGGCGACACCGAAGAAGCCCCCCGCCGCCGCGCCCTCCGCATCCCGCGGCCGCGCCGCCGCAAGCCCGTCGTCGTGGCGGAACCCGTGGTGGCCGCCGCCCCGGCCCCCCGCGGCGGCTTCGCCCACCCCCTGCTGCTCCTGGCCGCCCTGCTGCTGCTCGCCGGGGCGGTCACCGGGTCCTGGATCCCGCTGGCGGGCGGCTGGCTCATCGCGTACGGCTCCCGGACCCTCTCCCGTACGGAGGCGAAGTGGGCGGCCCTGGGGCTGCCGGGCGTCGTCGTCGCAGGGGCGCTCGTCTGGGTGTGGGGGCGGATGGACGGGCGCTGGGGCGAGCCGATCGCGGAGGGGGCGCTCCGCGACGTGCTGGCCGGGGCCTGGCCGGTGGTCGTCCGCGTCGCCGCCGTCGCCTCCGCGCTCTACCTGGTGTGGCGGGCGCGGAGGCGTACGGGGTGAGAAACGGCGGCTACTTCGTCAGGTCGGCCTTGAGCTCTTCGAGGATCTTGTCGGCCGCCGTGTAGCCGATGCCCTGGATCCACAGCTGGTCGTCGACCGCGAAGACCTTGCCGTTCTTCACCGCGTCCATGTTCTTCCACAGACCGCTGCCGGTGGTCTGCGTCTCCTTGGACTTCGCCGGGTCGCCGTACGTCGAGTGGAAGACCGCGTCCGCGTCCGCGAGGTCGATCTTCTCGGGGCTGACGTCGTAGCTGAAGCCGTCCTTGGCCTGGTCCGTGACGGCCGGGCGGCCGAGGCCCACGTCGGCGAGGATCGTGGCGATGTAGTTCTTCTTGCCGTAGATGCGGATGTCGGCGCCCTCGACGAACCGGACCATGTTGACCTCGGTCGCGGCCGCCTTGTCCTTGCCGCCGAGCGCCTTCGTCACGTCGGCCACGTGCTCGGCGTAGTCGTCGGTGACCATCTTCGCCTCGGCCTTCTTGTTCAGGGCCTCCGCGTGGACCTGGAAGTTCTCCTTCCAGGGGTAGCCGGTGTTCTCCGTCATCACGGTCGGCGCGATCCTGGAGAGCTCGGCGTACTTGTCGCCGTGCCGGATCTTGCTGGTGAGGATGAGGTCGGGCTTCAGACCGGCGATGGCCTCCAGGTTCGGGGTCATCATCTGGCCCACGTCCGTGATGCCCGCGACCTGGTCCTTCGGCAGGTAGTTCAGGAACCCCGACTCCACGTCCGCGTGGGTCGCGCCGACCGGCTTCACACCGAGGGTGAGGACCGAGTCGAGTTCGGCGGTGTCCAGGACGACGACCCGCTGCGGGGCGGCCGGGACCTTCACGTCGCCCATCGCCGTCTTCACCGTACGGGGACCTTCGGAGGACCCGTCCGAGCTGGAGCCGGACGCGCTGGAGGATTCGGACGAGAAGCCGCAGGCGGACAGGGACAGGGCGGCGGCCACGGTGAGGGACGCGGCGGCGAGCAGACGGGAGCGGTGCTGGGGAGTCATGGTTCAGAGGGCCTTTCCGGGAGTCGGGGCGGGGGCGGGAACGGGGGCAGGGGTCCAGGGGGCGCCCGGGACGACGAGCGGTGAACCCGTCACCGGGTCCGGGACGATCACCGCCTCCAGGCCGAAGACCTCACGGACGAGCCCGGCGGTGACGACGTCCCCCGGCCGGCCCTCCGCGACGATCCGGCCCTCCTTCATGGCGACCAGGTGATCCGCGTACCGGGCCGCCTGGTTGAGGTCGTGCAGCACGGTGACGACCGTACGGCCGCGGGTGCCGTCGGCGGCAGGGGACGCCAACTGGCGCACCAGGTCGAGGACCTCCACCTGGTGCGCGATGTCCAGGTACGTCGTCGGCTCGTCGAGCAGCAGCAGATCCGTCTCCTGCGCGAGCGCCATCGCGATCCACACCCGCTGGCGCTGCCCGCCCGACAGCTCGTCCACCGACCGCTCGGCCAGCGCCGTCACATCCGTACGGGACATGGCGTCGGTCACCGCCCGCTCGTCCGCGTCCGACCACTGCTGCCACCAGCTCTGGTGCGGCTGGCGGCCCCGGGCGACCAGGTCGGAGACGGTGATCGCCTCGGGGGCCACCGGGGTCTGCGGGAGCAGCCCGATGGACTGCGCGATGCGCTTGGTCGGTATCCGCGCCAGCTCCGTACCGTCCAGCAGGACCGCCCCGCCGCGCGGCTTCAGCAGCCGGCCGAGCGCCCGCAGGGTGGTGGACTTGCCGCAGGCGTTCGGGCCGACGATGACGGTGACCTGCCCGTCGGGCACGGCCAGGTCCAGCTCGTGGACGACGGTGCGGTCCTCGTACGCGAGGGTCAGGGCGCGGGCGGCGAGCCGCGCGGACCCGTGCGGGGAGTCGGTCGTCGGGCTCATGCGGTGCCTCCACTGCGGCCGCGGTGACCGCGGATGATCAGCCAGATCAGGTACGGGGCGCCGACCGCCGCCGTGAGGACGCCCACCGGCAGTTCGGTGGGCGAGAACAGCCTGCGGGCGAGCAGGTCGCCGAGGACGACGATCACCGCGCCCAGCAGCGCCGAGGACAGCAGCGGGATCTGCGCGGTACGGGTCATCCGGCGGGCGATCTGCGGGGCGAGCAGCGCCACGAAGTCCACCGGGCCCGCCGTGCCCGTCGCGACGGAGGCCAGGACCACGCCGAGCGCGACGAGTCCGAGCCGTACGCGCCCCAGGCGCACGCCCAGCGCGGTGGCGGTGTCGTCGTCCATCGTGACGGTCCGCTGCGCGCGGGCCGCCCAGGCGACGGCGGGCAGCAGGACCAGCAGCGTCCAAGCGAGCGGGGCGGCCTCCGGCCAGCCGCGCCCGTTGAGCGAACCGGTCATCCAGATCTGCGCCTGCTGCGCGACCAGGTAGTCGCCCTTGGTCAGGAACAGCGTGGTGACCGACCGCAGCGCGATGGCGATGCCGATGCCGATGAGGACGAAGCGGGTGGCGTGCAGCCCGCCGCGCCAGGCGAAGACGTAGACGAGTGCGGCCGCCGCGATGCCGCCGACGACGGAGAGGTAGGGCAGGAACGTGTACGAGGTGATCCCGAAGGTCATCGCGCCGACCGTGAGCGCGCTCGCGCCCTGGCTGATGCCGATGATGTCGGGGCTGGCGAGCGGGTTGCGGGCCACCGTCTGGATCAGCGCCCCGGCGATCCCGAACGCCACGCCCACGAGCAGCCCGACGACCATGCGCGGCAGCCGCAGCGTGCCCACGACCAGCTCGGCGGAGGACGGCTGCCCGAGGATCACCTTCACGACCTCGCCGGGCGCGACGAAGCTCTCGCCGACACAGAGGTAGGCGACGCAGACCACGGCCAGCAGCACGACGAGGGCGGCCGCGACGACGGACGCCCGCCGGTGCAGCAGGAACCGGCCGCGCGGCCCGGCCTTCACGACGGAGTACCCGGCGGGCCGGACCCGTACGGCCGTTGACGACTCGCTCATGCCGGCACCGCCTTCCGGCGTACGAGGGTGACCAGGAACGGCACCCCGATCAGCGCCGTCATCACACCCGCCGGGACCTCGCTCGGCGGGAACACGATCCGGCCGATGACGTCCGAGACGAGCAGCATCACCGGCCCGATCAGCGCGGCCATGGGCAGCACCCAGCGGTGGTCGTTGCCGACGACCGCGCGGGCGATGTGCGGGACGGCGAGCCCGATGAACGCGATCGGCCCGGCGGCGGCCACCCCGACCCCGGTCAGCACGGTCGCCCCGATGCCGCCGGTGATCCGGACCGCCGCGACGTTCTGCCCGAGCCCCTTCGCCACGTCCTCGCCGAGCGCGAGCGCGTCCAGCCCGCGGGCGACGGAGAGGACGAGTACGGCGCCGACGAGGAGGAAGGGCCAGATCTGCTGGACGACGTCCGCCTCCCGCCCCGCGATCGAGCCGACCTGCCAGAACCGGAACTCGTCCAGCGCGGACGCCTTCGTCGTGAGCACGCCCATCGTCACGGACACCAGCAGCGCGTTGATCGCCGCCCCGCCGAGCGCGAGCTTCACCGGGGTCGCGCCGCCCCGCCCGCTGGAGGCGATGGCGTACACGGCGACCGAGGCGACGGCGGCGCCCGCGAAGGCGAACCAGACGTACCCGGTCAGCGTGTGGACCCCCGCGAACGCGATGGCCATCACCACCGCCACCGACGCGCCCTGGCTGATGCCGAGGATGCCGGGGTCGGCGATGGGGTTACGGGTGATTCCCTGGAGCACCGTCCCCGCGAGGGCGAGCGCCGCGCCGACCATCAGGCCGATGAGCGTGCGCGGCACCCGCAGTGTGCGGATCACCTCGGCGGCGTCGGAGTTCCCGCCGTGCAGCAGGGCGTCGAGCACCTCGCCCGGCGGGATGGAACGCGCGCCCACCGCGAGGCTCAGCAGGACGGCCAGCAGCAGCGCGACGACGGCCGCGGCCGTCGCGGTCGCGCGCCGGGAGAGACGGGGGGCGCGGGGCGCGACGGCCGGTGCCGGCACGGGCGCTGGCGCTGACGCTGACATCTGAACCAATCGGGAGGGACACGGGGGCGTGCGTCGACGGAGGCAGGTCGACGGGGGACGGTCGAGGGAGGTAACTAAGGCTTGGCTAAGTGCGGGCTCAGTCTAGGCGGCGGGATTTCGCTGGGGACGGGGGTGGGTGGGCACAGCCGGGAGACGGCGGTGGGTCGGCCCGCCGGGCCCGTCGGCACAATGGTCCGCATGGCTTCCACGGCTCCGCGCCCCACCCCGGCCCCCCGCACCGCCCCCCTCACGGTCGGCTTCGACCTCGACATGACCCTCATCGACTCCCGGCCCGGTATCGCCGCCGCCTACCGGGCCCTGTCCGCCGAGACGGGGGTGCGCATCGACGACGCCCTGGTGGTGAGCCGGATCGGCCCGCCGCTGGAGGAGGAGCTGGCCCATTGGTTCCCGGCCGCCGAGGTGGCCGCGGCCGGCGACCGCTACCGGGAGCTCTACCCCGACCACGCGATAGCGCCGACCACGGCCCTCGCCGGGGCGCGGGATTCGGTGGCCGAGGTGCGGGCGCTCGGCGGCCGGGCCATCGTCGTGACGGCGAAGTACGAGCCGAACGCGAAGCTGCACCTGGCCCACCTCGGCATCGAACCGGACGCGGTGGTCGGCTGGCTGTGGGCGGAGGCCAAGGGCGAGGCGCTGCGCGAACACGGAGCGCAGGTGTACGTAGGCGACCACACCGGGGACGTACGCGGGGCACGTGCGGCCGGAGCGCTGTCGGTCGCCGTGACGACGGGCCCGTGCGACGCGCAGGAGCTGCGGGCGGCGGGCGCGGACGTGGTGCTGGACGACCTGACGGAGTTCCCGGCCTGGCTCCGGGCGTTCGAGGCGGACCGCGCGGCGGCCTGAGGGAGTGCTGCGAAGCGGGGCGGCCCGGGGGCCCGCTAGCGCTCCGGCTCGGTCACCTCGCCGGTCACCCGGTCGATCACCCAGTCCAGGCCGTGCGGTCCCGGCTCGTACGAGGGTGCCTGCCGCCAGACCCTGCTGAAGCCGTCGACGAGCGCCGAGCGGGCGTCCGCACCGGCGGGGAGCCGGGACCGCAGCAGCTCCAGCAGGAGCGGGGCGAGCAGGTCGTAGAGCTCACCGAGCGCGTCCCGGCTGCCGTGCGCGATCTGTACGAGGAGGTCGTCGACGTGCGCCGTCGCCCGGCCCGGAACGGTGCAGGCCGCCGGGGAGCCGGCGTCGCCGACGGGCCGGGACCGCTGCATACGGAGTCCGTGGTTCACACGACGACCCTAGGCCCTAGCCGCGTTCCGCAGCCCGCTTCGGAGAGCTGGTCCACGCGGAGCGCACGACGCCCGCCCCGGCGATCAGGAAGCCGAGCCCCATGAACATGGAGACCCCGTACGCGACCGGAGGGAAGGGCTCCGTACCGAGGAAGAGCGGGGCCACCGTGACGAGAGTGGCCAGTGCGCCGACGAAAAAGACGATCGCGCCGACCTGAACCAGCCGGTCCCCGGCGCCTGAAGGAGTAGTACTCACCCCACCAGGGTAGTTCCCAGCCCGGAGGAACACTCCGGCGACGTCTTGTCACCGGCCGCAGGGCGATTAGCCTTGGACCAGGCGGGTCACGGTGACCCGCTGTACTGCTATCCGGAGCCGTTGTTCTCGTCCGTTCCCTTTCGAGGACCGGCTCTTCCGCACATTGACGAGTACGAGGACGGGGACAGACGTGCCCACCGGCAAGGTGAAGTGGTTCAACAGCGAGAAGGGCTTCGGCTTTCTCTCCCGCGACGACGGCGGCGACGTCTTCGTGCACTCGTCGGTACTCCCTGCCGGGGTCGACGCACTCAAGCCCGGCCAGCGCGTGGAGTTCGGCGTGGTCGCGGGCCAGCGCGGTGACCAGGCCCTGTCCGTGGTGGTCCTCGACCCCACCCCGTCCGTCGCCGCCGCCCAGCGCCGCAAGCCGGACGAGCTGGCGTCGATCGTCCAGGACCTGACGACGGTCCTGGAGAACATCACGCCCCAGCTGGAGCGCGGCCGCTACCCGGACAAGGCCTCAGGCGCCAAGATCGCGGGCCTGCTGCGGGCCGTGGCCGACCAGCTGGACGTGTAGAGGGCGTCCTCGGGGTTCAGGAAGAGGCGGGGAACAGCAGCGCGTCCGGGCCGAGGGGCGGTACGAGCCCCTCGGCCGCGGCGCGGGTGAGCAGGCCCCGGACCGCCGCGTAGCCGTCCTCGCCGAGGTCGGCGGTGAACTCGTTCACGTACAGCCCGATGTGCTGGTCCGCGACGGCCGGGTCCATCTCCTGGGCGTGCTCCTGGACGTACGGCCGCGAGACCTCCGGGTGGTCCCAGGCCAGCCGGACCGAGCTGCGGATCGATTCGGCCAGGCGTCCCAGGGTCTCCTCGCCGAGGGAGCGCTTGGCGATGATCGCGCCGAGGGGGATCGGCAGGCCGGTGGTGTCCTCCCAGTGGCGTCCCATGTCGGCCAGGTTGTGGAGCCCGAAGTTCCGGTACGTGAAACGGGCCTCGTGGATGACGAGACCGGCGTCCACCTTGCCGTCCCGCACGGCCGGCATGATCTCGTCGAAGGGCATGACGACGACCTCGCCGACCCCGCCCGGGACCATCTCCGCCGCCCAGAGCCGGAACAGCAGGTACGCCGTCGAGCGCTCGCTCGGCACCGCGACCGTCCGGCCGGTCAGGTCGAGGCCCATCTCCTTGGTGAGGACCAGCGGGCCGCAGCCCCGGCCCAGCGCCCCGCCGCACGGCAGGAGCGCGTACTCGTCCAGGACCCAGGGCAGGACCGCGTACGACACCTTCAGGACGTCCAGCTCGCCGCGCTCGGCCATGCCGTTGGTGATGTCGATGTCCGCGAAGGTCACCTTCAGCGCGGGCGCGCCGGGGACCCTGTCATGGGCCCAGGCGTCGAAGACGAACGTGTCGTTGGGGCAGGGCGAGAAGGCGATCTCGATCGCGTCCGGGTTCGCTTCAGTGGTCATGCCGGTTCCAACCTTCCAGTACGGGTCCCGTCTTCCCGAACGCCTCCGTGAGCGCGGCCAGCGCGTCCCCGATGCGCCAGGCGGCCCGGTCGCGGGGGCCGACGGTGTTCGAGACGGCCCGCAGTTCCAGTACGGGCACCCCGGCCCGCTCGGCGGCCTCCGCGACCCCGAAGCCCTCCATCGCCTCCGCCAGCGCACCCGGGTACGCGGTGAGCAGGGCGGCGGTGCGGGCGGCGGTGCCGGTCACGGTGGAGACGGTGAGGACGGGGCCGGGCGAGGCGCCGGTGGCCGCCGCCACCTCCCGTACGAGCGTGGGCGGCGGCGCGAAGCGGTCCCGGCCGAAGCCGAGCGCGGTGACGGGCAGGAAGCCGTCGGGGGTCTCGGCGCCCAGGTCCGCGGCGACGATGTCGCTCGCCACGACCAGCGAGCCGAGCGGGGCGGCGGGGGCGAATCCGCCGCCGATCCCGGCCGAGACGACGAGCCCGTACGGCCCCGGGGCGGATCCTGTAGCCGACGCGAGGGCGAAGGCCGCCGCCGCGGCTGCCGCCGCCGGGCCCGCACCGCCCGCCAGGACGTCGAACACACCGCTGCGGTGCAGCTCGGCCCCCGGCACGTCGAGGATCTGCGGGGTACCCCCGAACGCACGCGTGACCGCGTCCCGTTCCACCGGGACAGCGGTCACGACGAGCACACGCACAGGGAGAGCCTCAGGGCCTCAGGAGGGACGGGGGACGGCGGTCAGGACGTCTTCTTGAGCTCGAACTGCCAGATGCCGGTGAGCTTCTTGCCCTTGGTCTCCACGATGGAGACGTTCGTCTTGCTGGCGGGCTCGCCGGTCTGGCTGGTGAAGAACGCGCTGCCGGGGATCGTCCGGTACGTCTTCTTGAACGGCTCCTGCTCGGCCTGCTGGCCGTTGATGAAGAGCGTCCAGCCGTTCTCGGCGATCTCCGGGTCGACGCCGAAGCGGACCTTGTCGTCCATCGCGACCTCGATGGTCTTCTCGGGCTTCTGGTTGAGGCAGCCCTGGATCAGCGATTCCTTGATCGCCTCACCGTCGTTGTAGCAGGCCGCCTCGGAGTTCACCGAGGTCGTGCCGACCGTCACGGTGGCGAGCGGCGTCGGCTTGTCGCAGGCGGACAGGACAAGGAGTCCCGCGGACACGGCACCAAGAGCGACGCCGATTCGACGGCCCTTACCGGAGAAGAACGCAACGGTCATGGGCCGAAGGCTATCGGTCGCCTCCGCTCACGCCACGCGGGGGTGCGGCGTGCCGCGCCGTGCGGCCCCCAGGAGACCCCGTACGGACGTGGCCGCGCCGAGGGCGAGAATGCCCGCGGCGACCGACATCCCGAGCACCGCGTTGAGCGGCAGCGCGATCCCGATGCCGCCGCCGACCACCCACGCCATCTGGAGCAATGTCTCGGACCGGGCGAAGGCGGAGGTGCGGACCTCCTCGGGGACGTCCCGCTGGATCATCGCGTCCAGCGACAGCTTGGAGAGGGCCTGGGTGAACCCGGCGACCGCCCCGAGCGCGGCGACCGCCGCGGTGGAGAAGAAGACGGCGGCGAGCACCGCCGTGCCCAGGGCGAGCCCCAGCACCGTCGCGATGATCACCTCGGGGCCGCGCGCCCGGAGCCAGGCGCCCACCGCCGTACCGCAGGCGTTGCCGACCCCCGCCGACACGCCGACGATGGCGAGCGAGACGGCCGCGCTCTGGCCGGCCATCGGGTGCTCGCGCAGCAGGAACGCCAGGAAGAAGATCAGGAAGCCGGAGAGGGCCCGGTGCGCCGCGTTGGCCTGGAGGCCGTGGAACACCGACCCGCCGACGGACCGGAGACCGGGCGGGCGCTCCTTGGCGGGTTTCTCCCCGTTCCTGCGGAGCCCGTCCTTCCGGATCCCGTCCTTCCGCAGGCCCCTCGGCTTCGGGGCGGGGGCGGTACGGGTTCCTCGCCGTGCGGGTCGATCAGGCGGGCCCGGCGCTCGCCCTTGGCGGAGTCGACCTTGTGCGGCAGCGTGAAGGCGAGGAAGGTGCCCGCGATGAAGATCGCGCAGGCGCCGTAGAGCGGCCAGGCGGAGCCGATCGTCTGCAGCCCGGCCCCGATCGGGGCCGCCACCCCGGTGGCGAGCAGCCCCGCAAGGGTGACCCGGGAGTTGGCTTTGACCAGGGAGAACTTGGGTGGCAGCAGCCGTGGCACGACCGCGCTGCGCACCACGCCGTACGCCTTCGAGGAGACCAGGACGCCCAGCGCGGCCGGATACAGCTCCAGGCCGCCGGTGGCGACCGCCCCCGACATGGTGATCGCCAGCAGGGCGCGGGCCAGCATCGCGCCCGCCATCGCGGCCCGGCGGCCGTGCGGCAGCCGGTCCAGCAGCGGGCCGATCACCGGGGCGAGCAGGGTGAAGGGGGCCATGGTGATGGCCAGGTAGAGGGCGACCCGCCCGCGCGCCTCGTCCGTCGGCACGGAGAAGAAGACCGTGGAGGCGAGGGCGACGGTGATCATGACGTCACCGGCGCCGTTCACCGCGTGCAGCTCGATGAGTTTTCCGAGGCCGGATTCACCGGCTCCGTGGGCGTGCGTCGCCTTGCGGATTCCCCGCGCCGTACCGGTGAACGGGGAGCGCAGGGCGCGACCCGTCGCCCGTCCCGCCCTGCGGAGCGGGCCGGGACCGTCGTGCGACCTGGCGGCAGTCACCCCGTCATAGTGCCCCAACCCTGGCCGGTATGAACGGTGATCGGCCGGGGACTCGCGCGTGACGCCCTGTCGGACCAGCGGGCCCGGACGGGGCTGCGCAAGCCCCCCGGGGCGGGTGCGGCCGGATATAGGAGGGCCCGGGACACGCCTCGGGGCGGATGCCGGAGGGCCCGGGACACGCCTCCGGCCGGATGCAGGAGGGACGGATACGGCACGTTTGGGACGGGCAGGTGGGCGCGGAGCGGCGGAGAGGGTAGCGTGCGTAACGCGCCACCGGCGGTTGTTCTTGGCCGCGCGCCTCTCCGCGATCCCGCAGAATGGGTGGCAGAAGGCGCGCCCGAGGCAGGCACAACGGGTGTGGACGTCGACGCGGCCCCCAGGTCCGCTCCGCCCGCAACTGTCTGGCCGAAAACGGCAATCGTGCAGCAGCTGGCGCGCTCGTGAGACTGGCGTATGGAGAGAAGCGAGACCTGTGAGTGCTGCGACGACGCGAAGCCGTACGGCCCGTACCCCCGTTCCTGACCGCCTGTGTGCCGAGGCGGTAGACCTCGCACGCGCGGCGGCGGAGGAAGCCGCCGCGCCCGGCGTGGTCGGTGAGCATGTCGGTGTGGTCTCCGAGGGGGACCGCGTCGTCACGCACTACTTCGAGTCCAAGGATTTCGGCTACCGGGGCTGGCGCTGGGCCGTGACCGTCGCGCGGGCCTCCCGCGCGAAGAACGTCACCCTGGACGAAACGGTGCTGCTGCCCGGGGCCGACGCGATCCTGGCACCGGAGTGGGTGCCGTGGAGCGAGCGGCTCCGCCCGGGTGACATGGGCCCCGGGGACCTGCTGCCGACCGAGTCGGAGGACCTGCGCCTGGAGCCCGGCTGGACCGGGGAGGACGAGCCGCCGCCGAACTCGGTCGTCTCCGAGGAGCTGGCCGAGCTGGTCGACTCGGAGGACGCGGAGCTGACGGACCGGCCGGTGGCCGTGACCACCCGTGGCTCCATCGCCTCCGTGGCCGAGGAGCTGGGTACGCGGCGGGCGCGGGTGCTGTCGCGGTACGGGCTGTACGAGGCGGCGGACCGCTGGGACGAGGCGTTCGGCCCGAAGACCCCGATGGCGCAGGCCGCGCCGGCCACGTGTGTGAGCTGCGCGTTCCTGATCCCGATGGCGGGCTCGCTGAAGCAGGCCTTCGGGGTGTGCGCCAACGAGTTCGGCCCGGCGGACGGGCATGTGGTGTCGCTGGCGTACGGGTGCGGGGGGCACTCGGAGGCGGCGGTGATGCCGAAGCCGGTCAAGCCGGCGGCGCATGCGCTGGACACCATGCGGGTGGACGAGTACGCGCTCCGCCCCGAGCGCGATGGGGGTTCGGTGCCGTCCGAGGCCGACGGTGCGTCGGAGGACTTGGGCCACTCGTAGGGCGCCCCGTTCAGCCCGTCCGGCGTTTGAGGACGGAACCGTCGATGGGGTGTCGGGTGCCTCTGCGGGGGTGCAGTGCCTCAGGGCCTTGATTTTCTGCGCGCCCACCCCGGCCAAGGGTTCCGTCCTCAAACGCCGGACGGGCTGGGTGGGCAAGGGGTCCGTCCTCAAACGCCGGACGGGCTGGGGGTAGCCCGGACGGGCTTGGGGTGGCCGCCGCAGTGGGTTGGGGGCCTGGGCCGCGTGCGCGGTACCTTCGGGCGCACACTGGGCGGCACAGGCACGCCACCCACACCACGGCGGACGGAGTCGACAGCGTGAGCATGAATGCGACCGAGGGGGCCGATCCGTTCGGGACGGCACGGCTGCGGCGCGGCGTGCTCGACGCCTGGGGCGCCGGCCCCGCCCGCTTCCGGGAGGACGCCAACGCCGAGGAGGACCTCGCCCTCGGCGGCTACCGCGACCGCCTCGTCATCGAGCTGGCCCAGAACGCCGCCGACGCCGCCGCCCGCGGAGGCGTCCCCGGCAGGCTCCGCCTCACCCTGCACCCCGCCGCCCCCGGCGACCCCGACGGACGCTGCGTCCTGGCCGCCGCCAACACCGGCGCCCCCCTGGACGCCACCGGCGTCGAGTCCCTCTCCACCCTCCGCGCCTCCGCCAAGCGCGAGGGCCACGAGTCCGCCGTGGGCCGGTTCGGCGTCGGGTTCGCCGCCGTCCTCGCGGTCAGCGACGAGCCCGCCGTGCTCGGCCGCCACGGCGGCGTCCGCTGGTCCCTGGCCGAGGCCCGCGAGATGGCCCGGAACGCGGCCGTCGGCTCCCCCGGCCTCGGCGACGAGCTGCGCCGCCGCGACGGCCACGTACCGATGCTGCGCCTCCCGCTGCCCGCCGAGGGCACCGCACCCGACGGGTACGACACCGTCGTCGTGCTGCCCCTGCGCGACGGCACCGCCGAGGACCTGGCCGCCCGGCTGCTGGCCGCCGTGGACGACGCGCTGCTGCTCACCCTGCCGGGCCTGGCCGAGGTCGTCATCGAGACCCCGGACGGGGTACGGACCCTGAGCCGCTCGGCCCACGGCCCGTACACGCACATCGACGACTCCGCGCAGGGCCTGCACCGCTGGCGCACCGTCTTCCACCACGGCCCGGTCGAGCCGGCCCTGCTCGCCGACCGCCCGGTCGAGGAGCGGCTGCGCCCCCACTGGTCGGTGACCTGGGCGGTCCCGGTGGACGAGTCCGGGGCGCCGCTCCGCCCCCGTACCGCCCCGGTCGTCCACGCCCCGACCCCCACCGACGAACCCCTCGGCATCCCCGCCCTGCTCATCGCCTCCCTCCCCCTGGACACCGCCCGCAGGCACCCCGCACCGGGGCCGCTGACGGACTTCCTGGTGGAGCGGGCGGCCGACGCGTACGCGGAGCTGCTGGGCGCCTGGCAGCCGGTGTCGACCGGCACCATCGACCTGGTACCCGGGCCGCTCGGCAAGGGCGGCCTGGACGGGGCCCTGCGCGGCGCGATCCTGGCCCGGCTGCCCCGGGTGGCGTTCCTGGAGCCCGCCGCGCCCCGGGACCCCGAGGCCGAGCAGAGCTGGGCGGACGACTGGGAGCAGGACCGGGACCGGGACCGTACGGACGACACCACCGGCCTGCGGCCCGTGGAGGCCGAGGTGGTCGAGGGCGTCGGGGCCGAGACCGTACGGGTCCTCGCCGAGGTGCTGCCCTGTCTGCTGCCCGCAGGACTGGAGCGCCGCCCCGAGCTGCGCACCCTCGGCGTCGCCCGCGTCCCCCTCACCGAGGCGATCGACCGCCTCGCCGGACTTGAGCGCGACCCCGCCTGGTGGCACCGGCTCTACGACAGCCTCGCGGGCATCGACCCCGACCGGCTCTCCGGCCTCCCGGTCCCGCTCGCCGGTGACCCGGAGGACGAGCAGGCGGGCCGCCCGCCGCGCACCACCATCGGCCCCCGCCAGGTGCTGCTGCCCCTCCCGGACGCCCTCACCGGCCCCGTGCTCGCCCGTCTCTCCCGGCTCGGCCTCAAGGTCGCCCACCCGGACGCCGCCCACCCGCTGCTGGAGAAGCTCGGGGCCCTGCCGGCCACGCCGCGCGCCGTGCTGACGACCCCTCAAGTGCGGGCGGCGGTCGCCGGATCGCTGGACGCGGGGGAGATCTGGGACGAGGACGCGCTCGACGGCGACGAGCTGGCGGAGACCGTCCTCACCCTCGTACGCGACGCCGAACTGGCCCCGGGCGACGAGCCCTGGCTCAGTGCGCTGGCCCTCCCCGACGAGGACGGCGAACCGGCCCCGGCCGGTGAACTCGTCCTTCCCGGATCCCCGTTCGCGCAGATCATGCGGGAAGGTGAACTCGCCGTCGCCGACGAGGAACTGGCCGACCGCTGGGGCGAACAGCCGCTCACCGCCTGCGGGGTGCTCGCCACGTTCGCCCTCGTACGGGCCACCGATGTCGTCCTGGACCCGGACGAACTGGAGCCCCGCGACAGCGACTTCGCCGAACCCGACGACGCCGGGCTGCTGGACGCCGTCGACGTGTGGTGCGAGGACCTCCTCGACCAGCTGCCCGAGACCCCGGTGCCGCCGGTCGCCACCGAGATCGTCGCCGTACGGGATCTGGACCTGGTGGACGACGACGCCTGGCCGCAGGCGCTCGCCATGCTGGCCCGGCCCCCGCTGCGCGACGCCCTGACGCAGCCGGTGCGGGTGCTGCTGCCGGACGGGACGACGCAGTCCGTGCGCCCGTACACCGCGTGGTGGCTGCGCGACCACCCGGTGCTGGACGGCCGCCGCCCCGCCGGACTGCGCTCGGCCGGCGGTGACCCGGTCCTGGCCGGGCTGTACGACGCGGTGGACGCCACCGGCTTCGACGACGCCCAGGTGCTGCGGGCCCTCGGGGTGCGCACCTCGGTCGCCGCCCTCCTGGACGAGCCGGGCGGTGCGGCCGAGCTGCTGGGCCGGCTGGCCGACGAGGACCGCCCCGTCACCCCCGTACAGCTGCACGCGCTCTACACGGCCCTCGCCGAACTCGACCCGGACCAGGTGACGTTGCCGGACGAGCTGCGGGCGGTGGTGGACGGGGAGGTGACGGTGGTCGACGCGGCGGACGCCGTGATCGCGGACGCCCCGGACGTGCTGCCGCTGACGGAGGGCCTGCCCCTGCTGCCCGTAGCGCCTTCCCGGGCGGCCGAGTTGGCCGAGCTGCTCCAGGTGCGGCGGCTCGGCGAGACGATCGAGGCGGGCGTCACCAGTGAGGGCGAGGAGCACCGCGTACCGGATTCCGTCCGCGTCCTGCTCGGCCCCGCCACCCCGGACACGTACATCGAGCACCCCGAACTCCGCGCGGGCGGCGTGGAACTGGACTGGCGCCGAACCCAGGACGGGGTCGTCCACGCCTCCACCCTGGAGGGCGTGGCGGCCGGCCTGGCGTGGGCGGCGGGCCAGTGGCCCCGCCGCTTCGAGGTCGCGGCCCTGCTGGAGGACCCGTCCCGCACGCAGGAGCTGGCGCGGGACCGCTGGTTCGACTGAGGAGCGCTGAAAGGGCGGTGGTCGTGATGACCACCGCCCTCTCAGCCGGTCTGCCGGTGCGGTCGGCGGATCCCGGTCCGGGGATCCGGTCTGTGGATCAGGACCATGGAACCGGTCCGCTCGGACCCTTCATGCGGTCTGCTCGTCCGGTACGGCTCAGTTCACGTCGACGTGGTCCGCCGCCGATGAGGCCGCGGTGGCGGCGGGAGTCGCGGTGAAGTTCCAGCGCCAGTCACCGTCCTTCCACGCCTTGAGTGTCGTCGTCACCGCTCCATCGGCGCCGCTGGTGACGGTCCTGACGTCCGACCAGGCCGTCGTACTGGCCTGACGGAACTGGAGGGTGACCGGCTGACCGGCGTAGCCGACGTAGCCCTCCTCGGTCCAGTCGCTCCCGGTGAGCCGGCTGGTGACGGTGAGGTCACCGCCCGCGGTGACCGGCTCGGGCGTGGCGTCGGCAGGGGTGAGTACGGTCTTGCGCATCATCCGGAACGCCCCGGCCGCCTGCTGGTCGGCCACGCCCTTTCCGTCGTTGGCGCGTGCGGTCGCGGCCACCTTCCACACGCCTGCCAGCCGGTTGTCGCCGAGCTCTGCGTGCGGGGCCAGGGAGACAAGGCCCGAGCAGGTGGAGGTGGTCGCGTCCAGCGGCCGGCAGTAGGCCGTGCTACTGGCGAGAACGGCGTCGGGCTTGTCGTAGGCGCCCTGGTACAGAAGGAAGGTGCCGCCGGCGATCCCGGACGGATCGGTGGCGGTGAACCCGACGGGGAACACCGCCGTCGACCCGTGGACCATGGAGTCCAGGACGACCGGCTTGTTCTCGTTGACGGTGACCCCGGAGACGGCCGTTGCGCCCGCCGTCTGCGGAGGCAGCGTCACGCCCGCCGGGCCGGCGAAGGCGCGGGACACCGTCTGGCGGACGGTGTTGCCGGTCCGTTCGTCGGAGCCGGTGGCGCGGAGCGAGACGTACCGGGTGTTCTGTGGGACGGGCACCTCGCCCTCCGCGGTGGCCGAGGTGCCGTCGACCGCTATCGGAGTCCACGTCGTCCCGCCGTCGACCGAGAACTCCAGGCCGCGGAGCCGGGGGGTGCCTTCCGGCGCGTGCACGGTGGCGATGACCCGGGAAGGTGTGGGGCCGGTCTCGTTGCGCAGTCCGAGTCCGCTGACCCGGAAACCGATGTCGGGAAGTTCCTGGTCGGTCCGGGTCGTCGCCGTCCCGGAGGTGAAGCTCCACTCGGTGATCAGCTTGTCCGAGAGCCGGGAGAAGGGCGTGTCGCCGCCCCGGGTCACCGTGCGGACCAGTTCGTATGTGTCCTGGCCGGGCGGCATCTTCAGAGTCACCGGGGTCCGCGCGGGTTTTCCGGTCACCTCGGCGATCGTCTCCTCGTGCGCGCTCAAGCGGTAGGACTGGGTGGCCTCGTTGTCGTGCCCGAGGGTGCCGTCGCTGTCGCTGAACGAGAACGGACCGTGGAGCGAGAGGTTGTCACGGAGGCGGAGGGCGCTGAACTTCCTACCGCCGTTCAATGCGTACGGTGCCCTGCCGATCGTCTCCCCCCGCTGTACCCCCTTCTGCAGAGTGCGGTCCGGGAGTCCGAACGTGTGGGGCCCGTACCCGGCGTTCCGGGAGAAGGCCTGCCCGGGGGTGACGTACTCGGTGAGCACGTCCGCGACCGGCACCGGCGTCGACAGGTAGACACCGCCGAAGGGGTTCTTCGGAGTTGTCTCCAGGAAGGCGCTGCGGTATTGGCCGCCGCCCCGCACCGTCAACTCGGTCTCGGCCAGGTCCGCCTGCCTGACTTCGGCGACCGGGGTGGCCGGGACGGTTCGCTCGAAGGTGTGGAAGAGGTCGTACCGCACCAGGCTGGGGCGCTGCGAGGTCGCTCCCTTCCTCCCGTGCACCTCGTGGATGTGCAGGGCGCTGCCCGAGGCGATGAACGGGGTGACGAAGACCCGGCTGCGCCAGCCGCCCGCGTATCCGATGCTGTCCCCGTTCGGGAGCGACGCCGAGACGACGCCGGTCGTACGGGTCACGCTCGGGTCGTCGGTCCGGATGCCCGTCTCCTTGGCGCCTGCCTGGTCGAAGGCGACCTTGACCGCGGCCGACGTCACCTTGAAGGACCTGGCGAGCAGGTAGTCGGGCTGGTCGTAGCCGCCGTACATCGCCAGGGCGAAGTAGTTGCCGGGCGGCAGGGAGGCTGTGCCCTTGAGCGCGAACTGCTCCGTCTCGACGTTGTACGGCTGCCAGGTCGTGCTGTCCCACACCCGCATGATCGGGGTGGTGTCCTGGACGGCGTTGGCCACTGAGAAGGTCACCGGGTACTCGGCGGCGGAGGACCTGGCAGTGCCGCTCCGCTTCGCCGACGAGGTGCCTGCCGACGGGCCGTCAAGGGGCGTCGTGGTCGGGGTGACGCGGCCGGGCCGGCCGGTCGGCAGCACGGTCAGTTCGTCGCCGGAGAGCGCGTAGGCGTACCGCCCGGTGGGGCCGCCGTCCTTCGGCACGATCCGGAAGCTCGGCTTCGCTGTGCCCTCTCCGGGCAGCAGTTCCAGCCGCTCGCCGCTCGCGAGCGTGGTGGCGGTGACGGCCGTCGGCGCTTCCGGGCCGGTGCCGATGGGGGCCGCCGCCGCCTCGGGCGCAAACAGGACCGCCGCCGCGATCAGGGCGCCCGTCATGGTTCCCGCCGTCGCTTCGTGGGCCGTCCGTCGCCCTCGGCCGGCATGGCCGGTGCTGCGTATGTGTGTCATCGAATCAAGTCCTCCCACCCCAGAGGCCGGTGGATCTCCTCCAGCCATCCGTGATCTTCCCAAGAAATCTACGAATGTTCGCAACTGTTTACACGATTCGGCTGTCTGTTCATGCGAGTCAGCAGACTCACCGACCACATGGGACCTAGCCGGCCGCAGATCGTGCCGCGGGCCCCCTTTCTCCACTTGGGGAACACATGCGCATCCGTGCCACTGTCGCTGTTGCCACCGGCGCCCTGGCCCTGTCCGCTCTCGCGATTCCGGCCGCGCAGGCCGCGCGGTCCGATGATGGCCGTTCGTGGTCCAGCGAGATTGAACTTCCCGCTCCGAAGGCGCCTTTCGGTGCCGGATCCGGCATCAAGGGCGAGGCCGGTGCTCGGTCCACCGCCCAGGCGAGTGACATCAAGGTCTTCGGGCTTCTCGTCAACGGTGGCAAGCCGATCGTCGTCGGCACCAAGTCGAAGCAGACGATTTCCTACTCCATGAAGGTCACCCACGAGTCGGGTGTCGGCGGCGCCGCCGCATTCATCTGGGTGGGCAAGGACATCGACAAGTCCTTCGGATTCGGTCCGAACGCGAAGTCGGTCTCGTGCGCGGCCAGCAGTGCGACCCTCTCGCACTGCAAGGGCACCATCACCCTCGACCCGGCTCTGATGATCAACTCCGACGCGGCCTCGTGGCACGTCGGGGTCAGCGCGATCGCCAATGACGGCACGGAGCTGGACCACAACTCGCTCGCCTGGGCCAAGGTCCAGCGCTTCTCCAAGCTGACGGTGAATGCCTCCCCGGAGCCGGTGAAGAAGGGCAAGACCCTCACCGTCACCGGAAAGCTGACGCGCGCCAACTGGGACTCCGCCACCTACAAGGGTTACGCGACCCAGCCGGTGAAGCTCCAGTTCAAGAAGAAGGGCGCCAAGAGCTACACGACGGTCAAGACCGTCAAGACGAGCTCCACCGGCACCCTGAAGACCACGGTGAAGGCCGCTGTCGACGGCTACTGGCGTTACAGCTTCGCGGGCACGTCGACCACCCCGGCCGTCTCGGCCCCCGGTGACTACGTCGATGTGAAGATCACAGGAAAGTCATAAAGTCACACAACCATTCACATGTGTCGGCTGTCTGATCTTGCGAGCCAACAGGCTCTGGACCAGATGGGCCCCGCCGGGCTGACGACGTGCCCCGGGGCCCCCTTCTCCACTTGGGGAAAACACATGCGTATTCGTGCCACTGTGGCTGCCGTTTCCGGCGCCCTGGCCCTGTCCGCCCTCGCCGTACCCACGGCGCAGGCCGATGACAGCCGTTCGTGGTCCGCGGACCACGGTTTCACCGCCCTTCAGCCCGCGCAGGGTGACCAGGCGAAGCGCGCGTCCGGTGCCGCCGCGAAGTCCGTCAAGGGCAAGGTCACCTCGGCGGTCGTCAACGCCGGCAAGCCCATCGTGCTCGCCACCACGGCGAAGAAGACGGTGTCCTTCTCCGTCACGGCCACCGACGACTCCGGCATCGGCGGCGCCGCGCCGTTCATCTGGGCCGGCAAGAACATCGACACCGGTGTCGGCTTCGGGCCCAACGAGAAGGGCTTCTCGTGCAAGGTGGTCAACGCGACCACCACGACCTGCAAGGGGACCATCACCCTCAACCCGAAGGAGCTGAAGAACGCCCACGCGACCACCTGGAAGGTGGGGGTGTGGGCGCTGGCTCTGGACGGCGAGGAGTTCCAGCGTGACGCGGCCTCCAAGGTGAAGGTCCAGCGCCTCTCCAAGCTGACCGCCAACGCCTCCCCGGAGCCCGTCAAGAAGGGCAAGACCATCACGGTCACCGGAAAGCTGACGCGCGCCAACTGGGAGACCAAGAAGTACGCGGGCTACGCCAAGCAGCCCGTGAAGCTCCAGTTCAAGAAGAAGGGCGCCAAGAGCTACACGACGGTCAAGACCGTCAAGACGAGCTCCACCGGCGTCCTGAAGACCACCGTGAAGGCGTCCGTGGACGGCCACTGGCGTTACAGCTTCGCCGGTACGGCGAGCACCCCCGCGGTGACGTCCGGTGCCGACTTCCTCGACGTGAAGTAACCCTGCGTCGATGCTGTGCGGTCGGTCCGCCCCGGGTGGGGCGGACCGACCGCACAGCGCGGGGGCGGCTCCGGCCCACGCCCGTTCGCGCCCCGCCGTTCACTGAAAAGTCATAAAGTCGCACAACCATTCACATGTGTCGGCTGTCTGATCCTGTGAGCCAACAGGCTCTGGACCAGACGGGTCCTGCCGGGCTGACGACGCGCCCCGGGGCCCCTTCTCCACTTGGGGACACATGCGTATTCGTGCCACCGTGGCCGCCGTCTCCGGCGCCCTGGCCCTCTCCGCTCTCGCTGTACCGGCCGCGCAGGCCGACGACCGCCGTACCTCCGACGGCGGCTACGCCTTCTCCGCGCCCACCGAGGCGTCGAAGGGCGCGAAGGCCCGGTCGGCCGCCGCGGCCGAGCAGCAGGGCGACACCAAGGTCCTCTCCGTGGTCGCGAACGGCGGCAAGCCGCTGGCCGTGGGCACCAAGTCGAAGCAGAAGTTCTCGATCGCGATCACCGCGACCGACGACTCGGGCATCGCGGACGCGTCCACGATCATCTGGATCGGCAAGAGCCTTGAGGACAAGGACGTCTTCTACTTCGAGCAGAACGAGAGCAGGGCTTCCTGCAAGGTCGTCAAGACGAACACGTCGACCTGCACCCTCTCGGTCACCTTCGACCCCAAGGAGATGATCAACACCGACGCCGCCAACTGGCGCATCGGCGCGGCGGTCTTCGCCAACGACGGCGACTACACCGTGAACGACTCCGCCGCCAAGGCCCGCGTCCAGCGCTTCTCCAAGCTGACCGTCAACGCCTCCCCGGAGCCGGTGAAGAAGGGCAAGACCCTCACCGTCACCGGAAAGCTGACGCGCGCCAACTGGGACACGGGCACGTACAAGGGCTACACCGCGCAGCCCGTGAAGCTCCAGTTCAAGAAGAAGGGCGCCAAGAGCTACACGACGGTCAAGACCGTCAAGACCAGCTCCACCGGCACCCTGAAGACCACCGTCAAGGCCTCGGCCGACGGCTACTGGCGTTACAGCTTCGCCGGTACGTCGACCACCCCGGCCGTCTCGGCCGCCGGTGACTACGTCGACGTGAAGTAGTACGTGAAGCAGCACGTGAAGCAGTGAGCGGGCACTTATGGAGAAGCCCCCGGGAGGCACAGCCTCCCGGGGGCTTCCGTATGCCTGCGCCGCGCCTACGCTCCGAAGCGCCGGCCCACCAGCCGCCAGCTGAACTCCAGCAGGGCGGCCGCCGCCACCGCGATGCCGACCGCCCCCCACGGCATCGTCGTCCCGACCAGCTTCAGGGCGAAGAAGTCCTGGAGCCACGGCACCACGAGCACGATGAGGAACCCGAGCCCCATCGCCGCCACCAGGCCGATGCGCCACCAGGTGTACGGGCGGGCGATGATCGCCAGGACCCACATGGAGACCAGGAACAGCGTCAGCGTCGCCGCACTCGTCTCGGCCTCCAGGGCGCCCGGCCCCGCGTAGTGGTGCCGCGCGACCAGGTACGTGGTGAAGGTGGCCGCCGCCGCGATGACGCCCGAGGGGATCGCGTACCGCATGACGCGGCGTACGAAGTGGGGCTGGGCGCGCTCCTTGTTCGGGGCGAGGGCCAGGAAGAACGCGGGGACGCCGATGGTCAGCGTGGACAGCAGCGTCAGGTGCCTCGGCAGGAACGGGTACTCCACCTGGAAGCAGACCACCAGGATCGCCAGCAGCACGGAGTAGACCGTCTTGGTGAGGAAGAGGGTCGCGACGCGGGTGATGTTGCCGATCACCCGGCGGCCCTCGGCGACGACCGACGGCAGCGTCGCGAAGCTGTTGTTCAGCAGCACGATCTGGGCCACGGCCCGCGTCGCCTCCGAGCCCGAGCCCATCGAGACCCCGATGTCGGCGTCCTTGAGCGCCAGGACGTCGTTGACGCCGTCGCCCGTCATCGCGACCGTGTGGCCGCGCGACTGGAGGGCGGCCACCATGTCCCGCTTCTGCTGCGGGGTGACCCGGCCGAAGACCGCGTTCTCCTCCATGGCCGTCGCCATCTCGTCGGGGTCGGTGGGCATCCGGCGGGCGTCGAGGGTGTTCTCGGCGCCCGCGAGGCCCAGCTTCCCGGCGACCGCGCCGACCGAGACCGCGTTGTCGCCGGAGATGACCTTGGTGGCCACGTTCTGCTGGGCGAAGTAGGCGAGCGTCTCACCGGCGTCCGGGCGCAGCCGCTGCTCCAGGACGACCAGGGCGGTGGGTACGGCCCCGTCCGCCGCACCGGGCGCGTCCAGCTCGCCCCGTACCCGGGCCAGCAGCAGCACCCGCAGGCCCTGCTCGTTGAGGTGCTCGATCTCGGTGAGGGTCCCGTCGCCGTCGGGGAGCAGGACGTCGGGGGCGCCGAGCAGCCAGGCGGAGGGGGTCCCGTCGGTCTCGGTGAAGGCCGCGCCGCTGTACTTGCGGGCGGAGGAGAACGGCATGGCGTCGGTGACCGTCCAGCCCTTCTCGCCTCCCTCGCCGCCCGCCGGGTAGGCGTCGATGATGGCCTGGAGGCTGGCGTTGGGGCGGGGGTCGGAGGAGCCGAGGGAGCGCAGCACCTGGTGCACGTACGCCTCGTCGCTCCCGTTGAGCGGCCGGACCTCCGTGATGTCCATGCCGCCCTCGGTGAGGGTGCCGGTCTTGTCCAGGCAGACCACGTCGACCCGGGCGAGCCCCTCGATGGCGGGCAGCTCCTGCACCAGGCACTGCTTGCGGCCCAGGCGTACGACGCCGATGGCGAAGGCCACCGAGGTCAGCAGGACCAGCCCCTCGGGGATCATCGGGACGATGCCGCCGACGGTCCGGGCGACGGAGTCCTTGAAGTTGTTGTCCTTCACGACGAGCTGGCTGATGATCAGCCCGATCGCCGTCGGCACCATCATCCAGGTGACGTACTTGAGGATCGTGCTGATGCCGCTGCGCAGCTCCGAGTGGACGAGCGTGAAGCGGGACGCCTCCTCGGCGAGCTGGGCGGCGTACGCCTCGCGCCCCACCTTGGTCGCGGTGAACGCCCCGCCGCCCGCGACGACGAAGCTGCCGGACATCACGGGGTCGCCGGGCCGCTTGAGCACCGGGTCGGCCTCGCCGGTCAGCAGCGACTCGTCGATCTCCAGGCTGTCGGCCTCGGCGACCGTGCCGTCCACGACCACCTTGTCGCCGGGGCCCAGCTCGACCACGTCACCCAGGACGATCTCGTGGGTGGAGATCTCGGCGGCGACCCCGTCGCGCCGCACGGTCGGCTTCGCCTCGCCGATCACCGCGAGGCTGTCCAGGGTCTTCTTGGCCCGCCACTCCTGGATAATGCCGATGCCGGTGTTGGCGACGATCACGAAGCCGAAGAGGCTGTCCTGGATCGGCGCGACGAACAGCATGATCACCCAGAGCACGCCGATGATCAGGTTGAACCGGGTGAAGACGTTGGCGCGGACGATCTCGGTGACCGAGCGCGAGGACCGGACGGGTACGTCGTTGACCTCGCCCCGCGCCACCCGCTCGGCGACCTCGGCGGTGGTGAGACCGGTGGCATCGGGGTGACCGGACGGTGGTAGCTCCACCGGGTGCACGGGATCGAGCTCCGCCCCTGCGTCGATCATGGCCGGCCGGGGGGATCCGGGGGTCTGCTCCCCGGAGGAATCGAGTGCCCGCTGCGTCATGGACTAGACGGTACGGGCGTGCGATGCGAATCACCCGCCGGGGGGCCGAAGATCCGACCAGGGGAGGAGCAAGTCGGTCCCGTGGTCGTACGGGATCGGGGCGGCTCCCGTACGGGGGCGGCGTGGCGCCCGTCAGGCAGGGTCCTCAGGCGGTCCGGTCCGCCTCGGTGCTCGTGCTGCCGAGCGCGCCGTCCGCAGCCTCGGCCCCGACCGCGTCCTTGGCCTCCGCCCGGTCCGCGTGCCGCTTGATGGCGGCTTCGCGCCCGCGGACGTACCAGATGCCGATCAGTCCGAGTGCGGCTCCGGCCAGCGGTGTCCACACCCACCAGGTGTGCCCGCGGTCGGCGAACCAGCCGTAGAACGGGAGCTGGGCGAGGAAGAGGACGAACCAGAGGATCGTGCCGCCGACGACGGTGGAGACGACGGGGCCCTCCAGGGGCTCGGGCGCCTCGTGCTTCGGTGTCCACTTCTCCATGAGTTCAGTGTATGGGCCCACCCGATCGGGGGTGCGCGGGCCGGTGGACCCGAGGCGCCACGCGGGTCTACGCGCGGAGATAGCGATCTTCGTCTGATGTATTCATACTGAATCTGCTTTGGGCTGGCTCGATTTGTTCGTCTGAACATCCAATTTCGATCACCTTTTGCCCTTTTGCTCCCACTCCTCTACGTACGACTGAGGTCACCCATGCCCCCCTCGGCCACCGCTCCGGTCGACTCCCCGCAGCCCCCGGCTCCGCAGCCCCAGGGCGGCGTGGACCGGTACTTCAAGATCTCCGAGCGGGGGTCGACCGTCGCGCGCGAACTCCGCGGCGGGTTCGCCACGTTCTTCGCGATGGCCTACATCATCGTGCTCAACCCGATCATCCTGGGCAGCGCGAAGGACATGTACGGCAACCAGCTCGACAACGGCCAGCTGGTCACCGCCACCGTGCTCTCCGCCGCCTTCTCCACGCTGCTGATGGGTGTCATCGGCAACGTGCCGATCGCGCTCGCGGCCGGGCTCGGCGTCAACACCGTCGTCGCCCTGCAGCTCGCCCCCCGGATGAGCTGGCCGGATGCGATGGGCATGGTCGTCCTCGCGGGCATCGTGGTCATGCTGCTGGTCGCGACCGGGCTGCGGGAACGCGTGATGAACGCCGTACCGAGGTCGCTCCGCAAGGGCATCGCGATCGGTATCGGCCTCTTCATCCTGCTGATCGGCCTGGTCGACTCCGGTTTCGTCTCGCGCATCCCGGACGCCGCCATGACCACCGTGCCGCTCCAGCTCGGCGGCGATGGTCACCTCACCGGATGGCCGGTTCTCGTCTTCGTCCTGGGCGCTCTGCTCACGCTCGCGCTGATCGTGCGCAAGGTGCCCGGCGCGATCCTGATCTCGATCATCGCCATGACGGTCGTCGCCGTGGTCATCGACGCGGTGGCGGGCCTGCCCGAGGGTGCCTGGGGCCTGACGACGCCCGCGTGGCCGGGGAACCCGGTCTCCGCTCCGGACTTCGGGCTGCTCGGCGAGGTCAGCCTCTTCGGCGGCTTCGGCAAGGTCGGGGTGCTGACCGGCATCCTCTTCGTCTTCACCGTGCTGCTGTCCTGCTTCTTCGACGCGATGGGCACGATCCTGGGCGTCGGCGACGAGGCGAAGCTGATGGACCGGGACGGCAACTTCCCCGGCATCAACAAGGTGCTCTTCGTGGACGGCGTCGCGGTCGCCGCGGGCGGTGCGAGCTCCTCCTCCGCCACCACCTGCTTCGTGGAGTCCACGGCGGGCGTCGGAGAGGGCGCCCGCACCGGACTGGCGAGCGTCGTGACCGGTCTGCTCTTCTCGGTGGCGCTGTTCCTCACACCGCTGGCGACCATGGTCCCGTCGCAGGCGGCCACCCCCGCCCTGCTGGCGGTCGGCTTCCTGATCATCGCGGGCTCGGTGCGGGACATCGACTGGAGCGACTACACGCTCGCGGTCCCGGCGTTCCTGGCGATGGTGATGATGCCGTTCACGTACTCGATCACCAACGGCATCGGCATCGGTTTCATCGCCTTCTCCGTGCTGCGCCTGGCGGCGGGCCGGGGACGCGAGGTCCCGGTCGCGATGTACGTGGTGTCGGCGGTCTTCGTCTTCTACTACGCGATGCCGGCGCTCGGCCTCACCTGACCGGCGGCCTCACCCGGCCGTCGGCCCTACCCGGCCGGCGGCCTCACGTGATCGTCTGCTCCTCCCCGTAGAACTTCTCCGTCTCGTCGACGGCCGCCTTGAAGCGTTCGTCGAAGTCGTCGCGAATGAGCGTCCGGACCACGTAGTCCTGGACGCTCATTCCGCGTTTCGCGGCGTGCTGCCGGAGCCGGTCGAGCAGCTCACCGTCTATCCGCAGGCTGAGCACTGTCGATCCCATGCCAAGCAGGGTCGCCGCCCGGGGGCGCTTTTCGCGTCACTTTCCGCTCCCGTCTCACTCGTTCGGGTGATCGGTTTCTCGCGCGCGTACCATCGGGTGGTATTTAGTTTGGGTAATGAGTTACGCTAACAAACATGCCTGACCTGATCCACGACGGTGCCAGTGCCGCCGCCGTGAGCTCCCTCCGCTCAGCCGTGATGCTGCTGGGCCGGCGCCTGAAGCACCAACGCGTCGACGAATCGCTGAGCCCGACCGAGATGTCGGTGCTCGGCACCCTTGCCCGCTGCGGCTCGGCCACCCCCGGCGAGCTGGCCCGCAAGGAGCACGTGCAGCCCCCGTCGATGACCCGCATCGTCGCGCTGCTGGAAGCGAAGGGACTCGTCAGGCTGGAACCGCACCCCGATGACCGTCGGCAGAAGATGGTCAGCCAGACCGAGCAGGCCGAGGCCATGCTCGCGGAGAGCCGCACCAAGCGGAACGCCTGGCTGTCCCACCTCGCCGAGGGCCTGGACGAGGACGAGTGGGAGACGCTGCGGGCCGCCGCGCCCGTGCTGGAGAAGCTCGCCCACCTGTGACCCCGCGGGCGCACCGGCGTCACGCCTTCCCCGTACCGGATGGGACCACCGGTCCGGGGAAGACGATCGCAGCGGGACCGGCACACCGCCGGCCCCGGACGATCACCGCCGGAGCGCCCGTCGTCACGTCCTCGTCGGACCGCACGCCGCAGACGCCTGAGGAGATGAACCCTTTTGAGTACGGGATCCGGAGCAGACTCCGCCCCCGCACCGACTTCCACCCACGAGAGCAAGACCGGCGGGACCTTCTCGTCGCTGAAGATCCGTAACTACCGCCTGTTCGCGACGGGCGCCGTGATCTCCAACACCGGAACCTGGATGTCCCGCATCACGCAGGACTGGCTCGTCCTGAGCCTGACGGGTTCCGCGACGGCCGTAGGTATCACCACGGCCCTCCAGTTCCTTCCCATGCTGCTTTTCGGCCTGTACGGCGGTGTCATCGCCGACCGCCTCCCCAAGCGGCAGATCCTGCTCGTCAGCCAGGCACTGCTCGGCCTGTGCGGTATCGCGCTGGCCGTCCTGACCCTCTCCGGCGTCGTCGAGGTCTGGCACGTCTATCTGGTCGCCTTCCTCCTCGGCATGGTGACCGTCGTCGACAACCCGGCCCGCCAGTCGTTCGTCTCCGAGATGGTCGGCCCCGCGCAGCTCCGCAACGCGGTCAGCCTGAACTCGGCGAACTTCCAGTCCGCCCGGCTCATCGGCCCCGCCGTCGCGGGAGTCCTGATCACCACGGTCGGCAGCGGCTGGGCGTTCCTGCTCAACGGTCTCTCCTTCCTGGCCCCGCTCATCGGCCTGCTGATGATGCGGACGAGCGAGCTCCATGCCTCCGTCCGGGTGCCGCGCGCCAAGGGACAGTTGCGGGAAGGACTGAGTTACGTCCGTGGCCGCCCCGAGCTGATCTGGCCGATCGTCCTGGTCGGCTTCGTCGGCACGTTCGGCTTCAACTTCCCGATCTGGCTCACCGCCTTCGCCGACGGGGTCTTCGACGGCGGCGCCGGGATGTACTCGTTCTTCAACATCCTGATGGCCGCGGGTTCGCTGGCCGGCGCACTGCTCTCGGCCCGCCGCCGCTCCACGCGGCTGCGGATGCTGGTGGCGGCGGGCACGGCGTTCGGACTGCTGGAGATCGCCGCCTCGCTCTCCCCGAACGTCTGGCTCTTCTCGATCCTGCTGGTCCCGATCGGCATGCTCGGCCTGACGACGAACATCACCGCGAACACGAGCGTGCAGATGGCCGCCGACCCCGAGATGCGGGGCCGGGTGATGAGCCTCTACATGATGGTCTTCGCCGGGGGTACGCCGGTGGGCGCCCCGATCGTCGGCTGGATCAGCGACACGTACGGCGCCCGCATCGGCTTCGCGGCCGGCGGCGCGATCTCGGTGATCGCCGCCCTGGGCGTCGGCTTCGCCCTCGCCCGCGTCGGCGGCCTCCGCCTGAAGGTCGACCTCCGCCCGGGCCGCCCGCACGTCCGCTTCGTCCAGCGCGAACAGCTGGCCACGGCGGCGTGAGACACGCGAGAAAGGCGCCCTCCGCCCGGAGAGACCGGGGGCGGGCGCCTTTTCGTTGTCCGTAGGCCCGCCCCCCGGGACACACCCGGACCTGCCTTACGGCTTCCCGGGGCCGGAAGGTGGTACGGGCCTGGGCGCGGGGCCGGTGGGTGGTGCGGTTAGGCTCGAAGGGTGGACCCGAAGACCAGAAACCGCATCATGGCGGCCGTGCTCGTGCTCATGTTCCTCGTCGTCGCCGTGGCGGCCGCCTTCGGCGGGTGACGCGGCAGGCGGGGGCGTGCCGGGCGGGGCTCCCGCGCCGCGCTGAGCCGGCACCACCGCGCCGACGACCCCGGCCGCGCCCAGGAGCTGGAGCGGCCCCAGGGTCTGCCCCATGAAGAGGTAGCCGAGGACCGTGGCGCACAGGGGCGAGAAGAACGACAGGAACCCCCTGGTCACGCTGGAGAGCGGACGCTGACCGTCCGGCGGACTCCTCGGCGTGTCCGGGACGCGCGCTTGCCTGGAGTGGACTCGAAGGAGTTGGCTGGGGCGTCATGAAGTACACACAGCTCGGACGCACCGGACTCAAGGTCAGCCGACTCGTTCTCGGGACGATGAACTTCGGCCCGCAGACCAATGAGTCGGACAGTCACGCGATCATGGATTCCGCGCTCGGCGCGGGCCTGAACTTCTTCGACACCGCCAACGTCTACGGCTGGGGCGAGAACAAGGGACGCACCGAGGAGATCCTCGGCACCTGGTTCGCCCAGGGCGGCGGCCGGCGCGACAAGGTGGTCCTGGCCACCAAGATGTACGGGAACATGGCCGCCGAGGGCGACGCCTGGCCCAACCACGACAAGCTCTCCGCCGTGAACATCCGGCGGGCGGTCGACGCCTCGCTCAAGCGGCTCCAGACGGACCACATCGACCTGTACCAGTTCCACCACGTCGACCGGGACACCCCGTTCGAGGAGATCTGGCAGGCGATCGACGTCCTGGTCCAGCAGGGCAAGATCCTGTACGCGGGTTCCTCGAACTTCCCCGGCTACAAGATCGCCCAGGCCAACGAGCAGGCGGCCCGCCGCGGTTCGCTCGGCCTGGTCAGCGAGCAGTGCATCTACAACCTCGCCGAGCGCCGCGCCGAGATGGAGGTCATCCCGGCCGCGCAGGAGTACGGCCTCGGGGTCATCCCCTGGTCGCCGCTGCACGGCGGTCTGCTGGGCGGTGTCATCAGGAAGACGACCGAGGGCGGCCGCCGCGCCTCGGGCCGCGCGGCCGACGCCCTCGCGGACGCCGCCACCCGCGCCCAGCTCCAGTCGTACGAGGACCTGCTGGAGAAGCACGGCCTGGAGCCCGGCGAAGCGGCCCTGGCCTGGCTGCTGACCCGCCCCGGCATCACGGGCCCGATCGTCGGCCCGCGCACCGCCGAGCAGCTGGACAGCGCCCTGCGCGCCCTGGAACTGGAACTCCCCGAGGCCGTACTCACCGGCCTGGACGAGATCTTCCCGGGCCCGGGCCCTTCACCGGAGGCCTTCGCCTGGTGACCTGAGCCCGCGTGCTCCGCGGCCGCCGCTCCCGGGTGGGGGCGGCGGCCGTGCGCGTCCGCCCCGCCCGGGTGGTGTTGCCGCCGCGGGCGGACCTCACGTCGCCGCGAACCCGTCCAGCGCGGCCAGCACCGCCCGCTTCGTCGCCGGGACGCCCAGGTGCCCCGCGTCGGCGATGACCGTCAACTCGGCGTCCGGCCAGGCCCGGTCGAGTTCCCAGGCGGTGATCAGGGGGCCGCCCAGGTCGAAGCGGCCGTGGATGAGGGCGGCGGGGATGCCGGTCAGGCGGTGGGCTTCGTCGATGAGCTGGTTCTCCCGGAGCCAGGCGCCGTGGGAGAAGTAGTGGGCGCAGATCCGGACGAGCGCCTGCTGGGCCGGGCCCGGGCGGCTGCTGTACGGGGGCGGGCCCGGGTTGGCCTCCATGGACAGGACCGCGTCCTCCCAGGCGCACCAGGCGGCCGTCGCCCGTTCCCGTACGGCGGGGTCGGGGCTCTCCATGCGGTGGGCGTAGGCCGTGACCAGGCCGGTGGGGCCGGTTGCCTCGGGGACGGACTCGCGGAAGGTGTGCCAGGCCTCGGGGAAGATCTGGCCGGCGCCGCGGTAGAGCCAGTCGATCTCGCTGCGGCGGGTCGTGGTGACGGAGGAGATGACGGCTTCCGTGACCCGTTCCGGGTGCGTCTGCGCGTACGCCAGGATCAGCGTGGAGCCCCAGGAACCCCCGTACAGCAGCCAGTCGGTGATGTTCAGGTGTTCCCGCAGGCGTTCCATGTCGGCGATCAGGTGGTGCGTGGTGTTGTGCCGCATGTCCGTCGCCGGGTCGCTCGCGTGGGGCGTCGAGCGGCCGCAGCCCCGTTGGTCGAAGAGGACCACGCGGTAGCGGTCCGGGTCGAAGTACTGGCGGGCGCGCGGGGTGCAGCCCGAGCCGGGGCCGCCGTGGACCACGAGGGCCGGCTTGCCGTCCGGGTTGCCGCACACCTCCCAGTACACGAGGTTGCCGTCGCCGACGTCCAGCATGCCGCTGTCGTACGGGTCGATCGGCGGGTACAGATCGTCGGGCCGGGTCCTGTCCACCGTGGTGCCTCCCCCTCGGGACTTCGTGGACCGGACACCCTACGGGAGCCGTCGGCCCCGGCTTCCGGCCCACCCCGGCCCGAAGAGCGGGAGAAGGAAAAGGGGTACCCCCCCGTCACCGTGACGGGAGGTACCCCTTTTGCTGCGCGCTCTTGCTGTCAGCTGATGGCTTGGAAGTCGAGCCATCCGCTGCTTCCAATGGCGACCCCGCTGCCGGAGAGGTTGTGGTAGAGGTACAGCTTGTCGTCACTGCCGGTGGCGAAGATGTCGGCCTTGTTGTCGGAGCCGGCGTCGGGGACGGCGGTGATCAGCGGCCGGTGGGCGCGGGTCCACCCGCTGCCGATGACGGTGGAGGTGGGGCCGTTGCCGAGGCCTTCTCCTGACGGCCCGGTGCCCTGGTAGAGGCGGAGTTCGCCGTTGGTCTTGTGGCGGGCGATGAGGTCGACATGTCCGTTGCCGGTGCGGTCCCCCGGCGCTACCAGGTCGTAGTTGGACCAAGATCCGCTGCCGATGAGGACCGGAGCACGGGTTTCGTCGAGGTAGAGGGACTCCGAGCCGAAGTACAACCAGAGCAGATTGCCCTCCTTCACGAGAAGGTCGGGGTAGCCGGCGATATCGATGGTGCCGTCGTTGTCGGTGTCCAGGGGCCCGTCCACGTCACCGATGGCAAGGATCTGTTCGGCGTTCATCCAGTGGTTGTTGGCCTCGTCGTAGACGTCGATCTCCTGGCGGTCGTACTGGCAGGAGCGCGAGTGCCCATCGGCCTGTTCGTCACGTTCGGTACAGGCCCAGCCGACCCCATTGTTCGGGTAGAGGTGGAGGGACTTGCCGCCGTCTCCTGGAATGGCCGCGATGAGATCTTCGAATCCGTCCCCCGTCCAGTCGCCGCGGTGTGTGATACCGGCTTGGCTGAAGTCGCCATTGCCCGCCACGGTTCCGGTTCCGACGTAGCCGTTGCCCTGGCCGGCGTACAGCCACAACTCGCCGCTGCCACGCACACCGTAGACATCGGCGTTGTCGTCTCCGTTGAGGTCTCCCGCCTTGTCGGGGACCGAGAGCCCGTTGGCGTAGAAGAGGTAGGAGGCCCGGTCGGACCGGTTCTGTGCGGCGTCGAGGCTGCGGACGTAGAGCCGCTGAGACCCGGCTGCGGGCGGGGTCAGGACGAGCTTGGCGTCGATCTTCCCGTCCCCGTCGAGATCGGCGCTGGGCGTGACGTTGCGGACGGTGGGGTCCCAATCGCTCCAGTACTCGTAGGACTTGACATCATTGACGCCCCCGTTGCCGAGGATGAACGTTCCGGCGGTACGGGCCTGGCCGGTGATGGCGGGCCAGCCGTCGGAGCCGTCGGGGAACTGCTGGGAGCTGACGGTGGGTGGTGTGCTGGGCCGGGTGGGGTCGAAGTCGAATCGGCAGATGCTGGCACTGGGGTTCCAGGCCGAATTGGCGCTCGCGTCCAGAGTCTGCACCTTCCAGCCGAAGTTCCCCTTGGCGGCAGCCAGGTGCTTCTGCAAGGTGGCCTTGGGGACCTTGACCTTCGCGACCGTGCCGGAGGTGGCGGACACGATCTGGTTGAAGATCTCAGCTCCGCCCGCGAGGTTGTTGGTGCCCCAGAGGCGGAACTGGGCGCGGACCGTCCCGCCGTCCGGGTCGGAGACCTTCGCGGTGAGCGTGACGTCGGTGTTCCCGATCGTGGTGTACGGGGCGACCATGTCGCACCCACCGGAGCTGGGAATGGTGTCCAGGCTGTTCGGGGCGTTGGGCACGGTGTTGTACGTCGTCGACAGCACGGCCGACTTGGCGTCGAACTTCTTCCACGACAGGACGTTGTTGTTGTCCTCATCGGCCTTGGACGCCCGCAGACCCAGGGTGAGCGTCTTCCACTTGTTGGCGATGACGTCCTTCGCACCCGCGGTCACATCGAAGGCGAGGTTCCCCCCGGGGCAGTCCGGGCCCCAGCCGAGGGACTCGTTGACCGAATCCAGTTTCTTGCGCCAGTCGGGCTGCTTGTTCCACGTGGTGGACGCGGAGATGGCGCCGGACTCCCAGATCTCGACAGGCCGGTTCGTGCACGACCAGGACCAGGTGTTCTTGATCCGGAACGTGGAGGAAGAGACAACCTTGTTCGTGGACCACAGGTTGGCGGCATCCATACGGAAGAAGGACCGGCTCAGCCCGTTGGTCTCGTTCTCGTACCCCACACGCGCGGTGGTAGTGCCGTTGTCCCAGTTGGCGCCGTTGAAGAACGAGCTGTTCGGGTGCTTCTTGTAGGCGATGGTCCAGGAGTGCCGGGGACCGGAGACCGCCGGGTCCAGCAGCACCGGGTACTGCGTGTCCTTGCCCGTCAGGAGCTTCTGGTCCGGAGTGAGGCGCAGTTTGCCGCCCGTGACCGAGATCCCCATGGCCGCCTGCTGCGCACCGTGCGCGGGCTCGAACTCATCGGAGGGCGGCGGCGGTCCGACGGGGGCGCTGCGGGTCGAGCGGGCCGCAGGCGCGGCAGGCGCGGAGGCGGTGCTGCTGTCCCACATCAGGGGGGTCGGCGCGGTGAAGACCACTTCGCCGGCCGGGTTGACCGCAGTGAAGTTGCCGTGAGCGTCTGTCCTCACTGCCAGGCCGTTGGTGTCCAGGTCGAAGTCGACCTGCTTCAGTGCCGGATCGGCGGCCGCCTCCGCAGTCTTGACGACCAGGAGGCTGGAGAATCCGGCCGGGCCCGCCTTGACCTTCAGGTCGACGTCCGGCAGGACATCCTCGAACGTCAGGGTGTCACCGTCGGCCTCGGGCTTCGGCAGCGGCTGCGGCCAGGTCCAGGACATGCTGCGCCCATCGCGTACGACGGTCACCAGCGGTCCCTCGCCACCGCCGGAGAGCCGGACGTCCACCTCTGCGGCCTTCGGGGACAGCGAGCCGTCGGCGTTCACCTTGAGCGTGGTGTCGATCGGCACCAGCTTGCGGTCCTGGCGTACGAACTGGGGCAGTGCGTAGGTGTCCTGGGTGAAGGTGCCGTCAGGGTTGGCGAACACCTGCGACACCTCGGAGCGCTTGGCGAGCACTTCGACGGGTCGGCCGGTCTCCGATGCTTCGGCCTGCGCCAGCGCCTCGGCATCGGCTTTGGACGCCACGGGCGTCGGGGTGGCTGCGGGCTCGGCGGCGGCTTCCGGCACGTACTGCGGCACGCCGAGTGTCAGAAGGACGGCGAGGGCCGCCGCCACTGTGACGCCACCCTTTGTTCTCCATCTGGTTTTGACTCGCAAAAGTTCCATCAAAAAGTCCCCTCCCAGGTCTGTTCGACTCGCACCCTAGAACGTGAGGGAAGTGTGACGAAAGCATTCCGAGGCTGATGCGCTATCAGGTCACTCATTTCGAGCCGTCCATTCTTCATATTCTGGTGCATAAGCCAATGAATCAATCACCTTCTTCATTCGGGTAGTGGCTGGAAGCCGCCGAATCGTTACGGACACCCCGTGCTGACGATGTGAAAGTCCTGCTAGCTTCCGTGCTCGTCTGTCTTTTTTTGCCAACGGGTGGGGAGTTCTGCGCATGTTCTCGGGTGGGGGCGTCATTACCGGACGCGTGAGGAGACGGGCGCGGCTGATAGCCATCGCGCTGGCCGCGTTCTTGTTTGTGGGACTGCTCGGCGGGCCGATTGCGGCAGCCGCCGACCTGAATCTGCTGAGGCTGGAGAAGCCGGACCCGGTGCCGACCGGGGAGGTGGCGAAGCAGGTGTCGTCGAAGCCCGATCAGGCGGCGCAACGTCCGTGGAAGTCGCCCAAGGTCGCCTGGCCGGAGCCCGGCATCGCGACTCCCTCGCTCCGTGAGAACGGAGCTTCGGTGAAGGCTGGTTCGCTGCCCGTCAGCGTGGGCCGCACCGCACCGCGGACGGTGGGCTCGGCGAAGGCTTCGGCCCTGTCCTCCGCTTCCGGCAAGGCCGGGGCAGCAGGCCCGCAGAAGGTCCAGGTCCAGGTTCTGGACCGGGCCACCACCGAGTCGTTGGGCGTCGAGGGTGTCGTACTCGCTCTGCGTCCCACCGCCGGGGCGGAGGGGAGCGTGGATGTCGAGGTCGACTATTCCGGCTTCCGTGACGCCTACGGCGGCGACTGGGCCTCCCGCCTCACCCTGAAGACGCTTCCTGCCTGCGCGCTGACCACACCGGGCAAGAAGGGCTGCGCGACGGGCGAGTCCCTCACCACGAGCAACGACGCGAGCGAAGGCACGCTGAAGGCTGCTGTCACCCTGCCCGAGGCCGCTCCGACGACCACCTCGCAGGCTGCGGGTACCGCTCCTGTGGCGCGGTCGGCGGGGGCACAGGTGGTCTCCGGCGGCACCATGCTGCTGGCCGCGACCGCTGCGGAGGCCGGCCCATCGGGCAACTTCAAGGCCACCTCGCTCTCTCCGTCCGCCTCCTGGTCAGCGGGTGGTTCGAACGGCGCGTTCTCCTGGACCTATCCGATCGGCACCCCGGCCGTGGCCGGCTCCGCCGTCCCGGAGCTGCAGCTCGGCTACTCCTCCCAGGCGGTCGACGGGCGTACCGCCTCGACGAACAACCAGGCCAACAGCATCGGTGACGGCTGGTCGATGGAGCCGGGCTACATCGAGCGCCAGTACATCGCCTGCACCGACGACACGAAGAACAGCACGACCACGGCCAAGGTCGGCGATCTGTGCTGGAAGAAGGACAACGCCGTCATCAACCTCGGCGGCCGGTCCAACACCCTCATCAAGGACGACACCAGCGGCGAGTGGCGGCTGGAGGGTGACGACGGCACCAAGGTCGAGAAGTTCGCCAGTACCACGCGGGCCAACGGCGACAATGACGGTGAGCACTGGCGGGTGACGACCCCCGACGGCACGCGCTACTACTTCGGCTACAACCGTCCGTCCGGCTGGGCCGCGGGCAAGGACGAGACCAACTCCACCTGGACGGTGCCGGTCTTCGGCAACCAGACGGGCGAGCCCTGCTATGCGGCGGCGTTCAAGGACGCCTGGTGCCAGCAGGCCTGGCGGTGGAACCTGGACGCGGTCATCGACCCGCACGGCGACGCCATGACGTACTACTGGGACAAGGAGACCAACTACTACGGTCGCAACGTCAACCCCAGCACCGGCGCCTCCACCGCGACCCCCTACATCCGCGGTGGGTACCTCAAGCGGATCGAGTACGGTCTGCGCGGGACCGACTTCTACGCCCAGCCCGCCGCCAAGGTGGAGTTCACCAACAGCGAGCGCTGCCTGAGCGACTGCGGAACATTCGACAAGGCCAAGGCGAAGAACTGGCCCGACGTCCCCTTCGACCGTTACTGCGCGTCGGGCACGGAGTGCAAGGACCGATACTCGCCGTCCTTCTGGAGCCGGAAGCGGCTGACGAAGATCGACACCTCGGTCCTCGTCGGTACGGCCTTCAAGCCGGTCGACTCCTGGGCCTTCACCCACCAGTTCCCCTCGACCGGCGACGGCAGTGACCCGGCCCTGTGGCTGGCGTCGATCACGCGCACCGGACACGGCGGCACCGGCTCCGTCACCCTTCCCTCGGTGACCTTCAAGGGGCAGACGCTGCCCAACCGCGTGGAGGGTGCCACCACCGGCGGCGCCCCGGATCCGGTGCCGCCGTTCTGGCGCTACCGCGTCTACGGCATCAACACCGAGACCGGCGGGACGATCGGCCTCACCTACTCGGCGGCCGACTGCAAGGCAGGCAGCGTCCCCACCCCCACGTCCAACAACCGGCGTTGCTATCCGGTGAAGTGGTCGCCGGCGGAAGCCCCCGGGGCGAATTACGAGCCGTATCTCGACTGGTTCCACTCCTATGTCGTCACCCAGGTCCTGGAGACCGACATCACCGGCGGCGCCCCCACCAAGCAGACCGACTACGCGTACCTGGACGGCATGGCCTGGGCCAAGTCGAAGGACGACGAATTCACCAATGCCAAGCACCTGACGTACGGCGACCGCAAGGGATACGGACGGGTCCAGGTCCGCACCGGGGTGGCACCGGACAAGCGGACGCTGAAGGAGTTCCGCTACTTCCGGGGCATTGAAGGGGCCTCGGTGAAGGACACCGAAGGTGTCGCTGTCACCGACCGGGAGACCTTCGCGGGTATGACCCGCGAGGAAGCCACCTACAACGGCGACGGCGGCAAGCTGGAAACCACCACCAGCCACGAGCCGTGGCGCTCTGCCGCGACCGCCACCGAGACCCGGGCCGAAGGACTGCCCGCCCTCCACGCGTACGCCACGGGCGGGAAGAGCGAGCAGACCCGCACCGCCGTCGGCGCGGGGTGGCGCACCACCCGTCTGGAGCGGACCTTCGACGCGGTCGGCCAGGTGCTGACCGAGTCCTCGCTCGGCGACACGGCGAAGACCGGCGACGAGGAGTGCACCACCAACACCTACGTCCGCAACACCTCGCTCAACATCCTCACCGCGATCTCCGAGTCCCGGACCGTGGCCAAGCCCTGCGGCACCACGCCGACCCTGCCGGCGGACCTGGTCTCGGCCGAGCGCTTCTACTACGACAACGCGACCGCCCTGACCACGCCGCCCGTGCGGGGCGATGTGACGCGCCTGGATGAGCAGGACGACAAGGGCACCGGATACCTCACCACCGCGACCCACACCTACGACCAGCACGGCAGGGAGAAGGCCTCCACCGACGCACTGAAGGTCACCACCACGCGGACCGGCTACACCCCCGCCACTCTCCAGGCACCGACCACGGTCACGGTGACCGACGCCAAGGACCACGTCACCACCACCACGCACGACCCGGTCCGCGGTGTGGTCACCGCCACGGTGGATGCGAACGGCAAGCGCTCCGACGCCGTCCACGACGGCCTGGGCCGGGTGCTGAAGGTGTGGGAGCCGGGCTGGACCAAGGCCGCCCACGCGGACAAGCCCTCCGCCGAGTACAGCTACCGGATCTCCAAGACCGACACGAATGCCGTCACCACCAAGACCCTCAAGCAGAACGGCGATTACCGCACCACCCACACGCTCTACGACGGACTGCTGCGGGAGCGCCAGACACAGGCCCCGGCCACCGGCACGCAGGACCGGATCATGACGGAGACCCACTACGACACCCACGGCCGGCCGTGGCAGACGTACGCCCCCTACTACGCCACGGGCGCGCCGTCGGCGACGTTGAAGTCGGCCGCGGTGAACACGGTCCCGACGGCGACACAGAACCTCTTCGACGGGATGGGCCGCGTCACGGACGCGCTGTCCGTGAAGTTCGGCGACGAGCAGTGGCGCAACAAGACGGTCTACGAGGGTGACCGCACCACGGTCATTCCGCCCAAGGGCGGCACAGCCACGACGACGGTGACGGACGCGCGCGGACGCACGACCGAACTCCTGCAGTACACGAACGCCGCACGCACCACGTCCGAGAACACCCGGTACGTGTACGGCAAGTACGACGAGCCGTCCTCGGTCATCGACCCCGACGAGAACATCTGGACCCACACCTTCGACAGCCGGGGCCAGAAGACCAAGACCGTCGACCCGGACAAGGGCACCACGCTCACGGAGTACGACGACCTGGGCCGCCCCGTCACCACGACCGACGACCGGGGTGTCACCCTCACCACGAAGTACGACGTGCTCGGCCGCAAGGACGAGGTCAGGCAGGGCACCACGCTCCTGTCGAAGTGGACCTACGACACCCTCGCCAAGGGGCAGCTGACCAAGAGCACGCGCTACGTCGGTACCGCCGAGTACACCACCGCGACCGACGGCTTCAACGACCGCTACCAGCCCACCTCGACCACCAGCACGGTTCCGGCCGCGGCAGGCGGACTGGCAGGAACGTTCAGTTGGACATACGGCTACAACGCGGAGACCGGGGCACTGCTCTGGACTCTCAACCCCGCTGTCGGCGACATCCCCGCCGAACGGGTGACCACGAACTACAACAGTGACGACCAGGCCTTCCGCACCAGCGGTCAGCGCGGAGCGCTGGTCGCCAACACGCTCTACGACGTCTTCTCCCGCCCCACCCGGCTGGAGTACAGCGCCACGCTGAACCAGAAGGCGTACAAGACCGTGCTGTACGACGAGCACACCGGCCGGGTGACCCGGCAGACCACCGACCGTGATGTCGCCCCCAAGCGGGTCGACGACACCACGTACGCCTACGACCAGGCGGGCAACGTCACCGGCGTGACCAATGTCAGCGGTCAGGACGCACAGCAGTCCACCGACACCCAGTGCTTCACCAACGACCCGCTGGGGCGACTGGCCGAGGCCTGGACGGCGAAGACCGACTGCGCGGCGGCCCCCTCGGCGTCCACGGTCGGCGGGCCGGACGCGTACTGGCACAGCTACAGCTACGACAAGATCGGCAACCGGTCGAAGCAGGTCGAGCACGCCACCACGGCCGGCGGCGCGGACGCCACGACCACCTACACGCACCCGACCCCGGGAGCCAAGCGCCCCCACGCGGTGCAGCAGGCATCCGTCACCGGCGGTTCTGCCGACGGGCGTACCAGCACCTTCCAGTACGACGACGCGGGCAACACCACCAAGCGGACCATCGGCACCACCGTCCAGGACCTGACCTGGACCCCCGAGGGCCAGCTCGCCACCCTCACCGAGGCCGGCAAGCAGACCGCCTACACCTACGACGCCGACGGCAACCGGATCATCGCGAAGAACGGGGACGGCTCCAGCACCCTCACCCTCCCCAACGGTGACCAGCTGCAGCTCGCGGCGAACGGCACCAAGACCGCGACGCGCTACTACACACACAACGGTGAGACCGTCGCCGTCCGTAACGGCAACTCCATCGCCTACCTGATCAACGACCACCAGGGCACGGCCATGACAGCCCTCGCGGTCGGCAGCCTGGCCCTGACCCGCAGGAAGCAACTTCCCTTCGGTCAGCTGCGATCCGAGCAGTCGTCGGTCTTCGGCCCCCGCGGCTTCGTCGGCGGAACCAACGACCCCACCGGCCTGACCCACCTGGGCGCCCGTGAGTACGACCCCGTCCTGGGCCGTTTCGTCTCCGTCGACCCGATCATCGACTTCGGTGACCCGGCGCAGATGAACGCCTACAGCTACGCCCACAACAGCCCGCTCACCAAGTCGGACCCGACGGGGCTTCGCCCGGACGGTCCGACGGGAGGCGGACCCCGTGCCGACGAGCAGTGGGCTTCCGACCGGGGCATGTATGCCGGCTTCACCATGAGGAACGGCAAGTGGGTGTGGAAGCAGACGCCGAAGAAGGACACCCAGTCCAAGAAGCGCTACAAGGCGTACCAGGCCAACCCCAGCACCTACAAAGTGCGCTACTACGGGACGAGCAAGGTTTCCCATGTGTCGTACAAGAGCGTGAACAAGACGGCGCCGAGCAAGGTAAATACGCAGGCTGCATCCCGGAAGCGCCAACAGGAGAATGACACCTGGGGCAGCATCAAGGGGAATCTTGGAAAAGCCTGGGGTAAGGCCAAGGGTGCCTGGGATTACGTGAATACCTACACGAACACATCCGGAGTATGCGTGAGTGTGGGTGGTACTGTTGGCCTGGGTGGCGAACTTTCGGGGTGCCTTATTTGGACCAAGCGCCCTGACGGCAAGACGGACTTCGGGTTGAGTGGAACCATCGAGGAGCAGGTGGGGGGTCCCGCCGGGGTCGGTGCCAGTGCTGGTCTGGTGCGCAGCAATGCAGACGATTTCGAACAAATTCGGGGCGACGCTTCCGGGTTCGGCGGAACGGCCGGCTACGGGTGGGGCGTCACTGCCGGACATCGAGGCACCTATGGCACGAGAAATTCTCGCGGCGACATAGTGCATAGTTTCACTGCGGGGGTTGCTGGCGCCGCAGGGCTGGAGGGGAACTTCGGCTCGGGAAAGACCGGTGTGCACAAATTGTTCACGTGGTAGCTGGGGCGGTCGGGGGTGGCCTGGCCTCCGTGGGTGGATAGGGAGAACGGCGAAATGCTTCATGTCATCTGGGGATTCGCTATAGCGGTCATGGGGATTCTCGTGGCGGCGGATTATCGTGGCCTTTCGATAAAGGTGTACGATCTGATTTCCAGGGTCACTCCCGGCGGTCCTCCCGACCCCAGGTTCACCCCGAACGTTGTTCGGTTCCTCTGGGCGATCCTCGGCGTGGTCGGCCTGTGCATCGGAGGGATTCGCCTGTCTGAATACCTGGGTCACTGACACCTCTTTTCCCGGTCAGTGGTCCCTGAGTGCGGCGACCGATTTCAGAAGGTTGTGAAGAGGCTGGGGCGGCATCGTGTGGGGGCGTCCCCCACACGATGCCGCTGCTGCGTAACCTGGGCGCCGTGAACGCGACTCCCCGGGTCCTCGCCGTACTGGACGACATCCTCGCCTCCGCCTCGCCCGACGAGCGCGGCGCGCTGTGGCATCTGGCCGAGGCGGGGCGGGAGTTGGACGCCAATCTTGTGCGGCTGCCGGCCGGTGCGGAGGTCGGGGTCCATCAGGAGGACGTGCTCGATGTGCTCCTGGTCGTGCTGGAGGGCGCGGGACGTGTCCGTGTGGGGGGCGGCGACATCGTGCTGAGCCCGAGCACCGTCGTCTGGCTGCCCCGCACCTCCCGCCGCGCCCTCTCGGCGGGCGCGGACGGGCTCACGTACCTCACCGTGCACCGCCGCCGCCCCGGCCTGGCGGTCAAGCCGCCCAGCGGGGCATACGAGGGGGGCGAGGGGCCCTGCATGCTGGACCGGGTCTGCCCGGAGTGCGGGCGGCTCTCCGAGGACCCCGCGCCGGTCTTCTGCAGCCGGTGCGGGGAGCGGTTTCCGGAGCGGTGAGCCGCGCCGAGAGCGGTGCTCCGTACCTGGAGCGGTGAGCCCGGACCCGTGAGCCTGGACCCGTACGCCCAAGGGCCTCAGTACCCCTCGCACTCCGTCAGGTCCGGGCGGCCCGGTGGGGTCTTGCTGTCCATCAGGGCCGACAGGTTCTTCGCGTACATGTCCTCCCAGACCTTCCCGGCCAGGATCTTCCGCAGCGCCGAGCACACCTCGGCCTTCAGACCAGGTGAGTTGGGGCGCATCGCCACCCCGTACCCCTCCGCGCCCTGGATGTTCTCCAGCCGCCGCACCTTGCCCGGGTTCGCCTTCACGTAACCCGCGAGGATGATGTCGTCCGAGGCCACCGCGTAGACGTCCGACTTCACGTCCAGCAGCTGGTCCAGGCAGTCCTGGTAGGTGTTGGGCTGGGACTCCGTCATGGTGAAGCCCCGCTTGGGCAGCTCCGTCTCGTACGTCGAATCCCGGGCCGTGCACACCTCGACCTTGAGCCGGCGCAGGTCGCTGGAGTCGTTGATCGTGTACTTGCTCGACTTCTCGCGGACCAGGAACCCCCGGCTCGCCTCGTAGTACGGGCCCGCGAAGTCGACGCTGTACCCGCCGGGCGACGCGCTCTTCCGTTCGGGCGTGATGCTGTACGAGGCGATGACGAGGTCCACCCCCTTCGTCTTGAGGGCGGTGCTCCGGTAGTCGGTCGGGACCGTCGTGAAGACGACCTGGTCCCGGCTGTACCCCATGTCCTCGGCGATCGCGTAGGCCAGGTCGATGTCGTAACCCGCGTACGTCTTCGTCTTCCTGTCGTACTTGCTCAGGCCCGGCTGATCGTCCTTGACGCCGATCTTCAGGGTGGGGTTCTCCTTCCTCCACTTCTCCGGTACGGCGCTGCCACCGCGGCCGCTCGTCCCCGTGGTGGTGCTGCCGCCCGTACCGCCCTTGTCGGCGCCGGCGCCCTGTGCCACCAGCCAGCCCGCCGTGCCCAGCAGGGCGACGCAGAGCGTCACCGTCGCCGCCTTCAGCCACGGCCCCTTCCGGCGGCGGCCTTGCTGCGCCCGCTGTCCGTCCGCCGCCCGGGGTTCCGCGACGGGCGGGCCCAGGGGCTCCGGATCGTGACCGGGCGGGGGCTCGGACACGGCCGTCGGCGGGTGCGTCGCCGCCCCGCCCGTCGCCCCGCCCGCGGTCGCGGTCCGCGCGATGGGGGCGCCCAGCACCTCCCGCAGCATCGCCTCCGCCGTGGCCGCGTCCACACGCTCGTGCGGGTCCGGGAAGAGCAGGCCCTGGATCACGGGGGCGAGCGGCCCGGCGTACCGCAGTACGGGGTCGGGGGCCTGCCGGATGTTCTCCTGGACCTCCCACACCTCGCCGCCCGCGAAGGGGACCCGGCCCTCGACCATCTCGTACAGCGTGATCCCCAGCGCCCACAGGTCGGAGGCGGGCGTGGGGCCGGGGGAGCCGGGCGTGAAGAGTTCGGGCGCCAGGTACGGGGGCGTGCCGATCACGCTGCCGGAACGGGTCACCTGGGCGGCGCCCTCGAACGTGGCGATCCCGAAGTCCACCAGGATCGCCAGCCCGTCGTCCCGGACCAGCACATTGCCCGGCTTCACATCGCGGTGGACCACCGAGGCCGCGTGCACCGCCCGCAGGCCCTGGAGGATCTGGAGGCCGATGTCCGCCGCCCTCGGCACGGCGAGCACCTTCTCGCCGCGCAGCAGATCCGCGAGGGACCTGGCTTCGAGCAGCTTCATCACGATCCAGACCTGGTTGTCGGTCTCGACCTGGTCGTGGACGGTCACCACGTTCGGGTGCTCGATCTTGGCGATCGCCTCCGCCTCGCGGCGGGCCCGCTGCATCGCCGCCGCCTGGGTGCCGGCGGTCATCGCGTTCCGGTCGAGCAGCCCCTTTATGGCGACGAACCTGCGCAGCCGCAGGTCATGGGCCTTCCACACCTCGCCCATGCCGCCGCTGCCGATCGGTTCCAGCAGCTCGTAGCGGCCCTCGATCACCACCTGCGGGCGGCGGTGGCCCGGGGACGCCTCGTGCGGCGGTGTCCGGGGCCATTCCTGCGCCGCCCCGGAGTCCGCACGCCGGAGGCCGTCGCCCGCCCAGCGGTCCTCGGGGCCACCGGTGGCCCCGTCGTCCGCCCGGCCGGCCCCGGCCCTGTCTTCGCCTTGCATGCGACCCCCTGTGCACTACATGGACCAGGCAAACAGTAGACGTTCCCTCAGGACTCCACAGGGTTGCGAGGCATGGTGATATCGGGCGGGCTCAGGAAGCCGCGCCGCCGTTGCTCTTCAGCAACTGCCCGTTGACCCACTGTCCTTGCGGGGAGCACAGGAAGTCCACCAGGTGTGCGGTGTCGCGCGGGGTGCCGAGGCGGCCGAGCGGGGTGCCCTGGGCCAGCGCCTCCCGCAGTTCGTCGTTCATCCAGCCCGTGTCCACCGGGCCGGGGTTGATGACGTTGGCGGTCACCCCGAGGTGGGCCAACTCGTGCGCTGCGGCCAGGGTGATGCGGTCCAGGGCGCCCTTGCTCGCGCCGTAGGGCAGGTTGCCCACGGTGTGGTCGCTCGTGAGCGCGACGATGCGGCCCGTGCCCCCGCCCGCACCTGTGCCCCCGCCCGGCTCGCCGCGGAAGCGCAGCCCGTACTCGCGGATCAGCAGCCAACTGGCCCGTGTGTTCACGGCGAAGTGCCGGTCGAACGCCTCCACGGTGGTGTCCAGGAGCCCCGAGTCCACCGACTCCGCGTGCGAGAGGACGAGCGCGGTGACCGGGCCGAGGCGCTGCTCCGCCTCGTCGAAGATGCGGGCGGGGGCGTCGGGGCCGGTCAGGTCCGCCTCGATCGCCGCCGTACGGGCTCCGGCGTCCTCCAGCTCCTTCGCGATGGCGGCGGCGGCCCCGTCCTCGGCGCCCCACTCCATACGCCGGTCGTACGGCGTCCAGTAGGTGAACGCGATGTCCCAGCCGGAGGCCGCGAGCTGCCGGGCGATGCCCGCGCCGATCCCGATGCTGCGTCCGACACCGGTGATCAGGGCGACGGGGCGGGCGAGTTCCGGGGCTGCCCGCTCCGGTGCACGTACCGGTTCCGACGTCGGCTCCGGGGCGGCCGAAGGCTGTTCGTTGATCGTCACGGGGCCGATCCTTCGTGACCCGTACGCCTACGTCAACGACTTTCCCGGCCATGGCTCCGACGCCTTCACGCCCCTGCTGAGCTGCGACGATCCATCTTCCTGGTGGACCGACGCGATCTTTGTGTTTCCCCCGGCCCCGGGGGCGCTCCTAGCGTGGAAGGCGGAAACTGCAGCGAAAGCAGACCAACGCCGCATATCGACAGATGCGGCCGGAGAGAGGGACCGTCACCATGAGCGAGCAGCAGCTGCTGAGCGGCAAGACCGCGGTCGTCGCCGGAGGGGCCAAGAACCTCGGCGGCCTCATCAGCCGGACCCTGGCCGAGTCCGGGGCCAACGTGGTCGTGCACTACCACGGTGAGAACACCGCCGCCGATGCCGAGAAGACCGCGGAGGCGGTGCGCGGCACGGGCGCCCAGGCCCTGGTCGTACGGGAGGACCTGACCCGCGTCGACGGCGTACGCAGCCTCTTCGACCAGGCGCTCGACGCCTTCGGCGGGGTGGACGTGGCCGTGAACACCACCGGCATGGTCCTCCGTAAGCCGATCGGGGAGACGTCCGAGGAGGAGTACGACCGCATGTTCGCGATCAACTCCAAGGCGGCGTACTTCTTCCTCCAGGAGGCGGGCGCCCGGCTCAACGACGGGGGCCGCATCGTCAGCCTGGTGACGTCCCTGCTCGCCGCCTTCACGGACGGGTACGCCACCTACGCGGGCGCCAAGGCCCCGCTGGAGCACTTCACCCGGGCGGCGGCCAAGGAGTTCGCCCCGCGCGGGATCGCGGTGAACAATGTGGCCCCGGGGCCGATGGACACGCCGTTCTTCTACCCGCAGGAGACGCCGGAGCGGGTGGAGTTCCACAAGTCGCAGGCCATGGGCGGCCGGCTGACGGAGATCGAGGACATCGCGCCGCTGGTGAGGTTCCTGGTCACCGAGGGCGGCTGGATCACCGGCCAGACGATCTTCGCCAACGGTGGCTACACCGTCCGCTGATCCCCTTTCAGGACGTACGGACGTACGGGAGAACCGCGTGACCCTGGACCTGCACAAGCTGGAACACCTCGTCGCCGTAGCGGAGGAGGGCGGGTTCACCCGGGCGGCCGAGCGGCTGCACCTCAGCCAGCAGGCGCTGAGCACCTCGATCCGCACCCTTGAGCGGTACGTCGGCGTCCAGCTCCTGGTCCGGGGCCACCAGCACGTCGCACCCACCCCCGCAGGTCAGGCCCTCATCGACGACGCCCGCGCGCTCCAGGCCCAGGCCCACGCCGCCCTGGAGCGCGCCCGGCGCGTCGGCCGGGGCCAGGCCGGGCACCTGCGCATCGGCCACACGCCCGCCGTCACCGCCGAAGAGGTCGTCGACCTGCTGACCCGCGCCCGTACGGAGGAGCAGGGCATACAGGCCCACGTACGCCAGCTCTTTCCCGACGAGCTGCGCGACCAGCTCCTCACGGGCGCCTGCGACCTGGGGCTCAGCCGGTCCATGCCCGCCGACACGGGCCTCACCCGCGCCCGGATCGCCGAACACCGCCTCCGGGTCGCCGTCCCCGCCGGCCACCCGCTCGCCGCGCACCCCACGGTGGCCCTGGGCGACCTGAGCGGGGAACCGCTCACGGTGTGGGGCGAGTCCGGCTCGTCCGCGTACACGGACCTCCTGATCGGCCTGTGCCGCCAGGCGGGCGTGGAACCCGACACCCAGCGCAACCCGGTGCAGGGCACGCCGCCCATCACCGCCGTCAGCGCGACCGGCCGCATCGCCTTCGTCACCGCACCCCCGGGCCCGGCGGCGGGCGGTGCGGCCCAGGTCATCGACCTGGACCCGCCGGTCCACGTACCGGTCCACGCGCTGTGGCCCGCGCACACGACCTGCCGGGACCGGGACGTCTTCCTCAGCCGGGCGGGGGATTTTCCCGGGGGGTCCGCCGGGTGACGCGGGGCCCCGGTCCGCTGGACGCGTGCCCGAGGCCGCCGTCGTCCGACGTGCGGCGGAGCACCCGCCGACAGAGACTCGGTGAGGATCCCCGGGAATCCCCGTTCCCGGACGCACCAGAGGAGGAACACCATGACCACATCGATCAGCGACCCGGTGGTGGAGAGGTTCGTCGCCGCCGTCAACGCGGGGGACGAGACCGCCTTCACCGCCGTCCTCACCGAGGACGCCACGATGTCCGACGACGGCAGCGAACGGGATCTGGCCGCCTGGACGGAGAAGGAGATCTTCTCCCCGAAGGCGAACGGCCGCATGAAGATCGTCGAAGCCTCGGACGACGGCCGCACCCTCGTCGTCGACTACACGAACGACACCTGGGGCACGATGCGGACGCGCTGGGTCTTCACGGTCACCGGCGACCGCATCAGCCGCTTCGAGACGGGCCAGGCGCCGGCCTGAGCGCGCAGAGCCGTTCCTGCACGGTTCGCACGGCCCGCCTCAGCAGAGCCGTTCCTGCACGGCTCTCACGGCCCGCCTCAGCCGTCCCGCAGCCACGGCCGCAGCTTCTCCGGATTGCGGACCGCCCAGATCCGGGTGATCAGGCCGTCGCCGTCGACATCGAACGACGCCACGGTCATGACGGTGCCGCCCCGCCGGGCCACCAGGCCCGGCGCACCGTTGACCGACCGCTCCAGGAGCTCAAGGCCGGGAGCCCGGTCGGCGATGGCGACCATGTACTGAGCGATGCGCGCACCGCCCTCGATCGGACGCAGGACCGTACCGACCAGGCCGCCGCCGTCGGCGGTCATCACGGCGGCGGGGTCGAGGAGGTCGACGAGGGCCGCGATGTCCTTGCGCTCCCAGGCCTCCTTGACCCGCCGCACGGCTTCGGCGCGCCCGTCGCCCGCCACCGCGGCCGGTCCCGGTGCGTCGCGCACCCGCCGCCGGGCGGAGGCCGCGAGCTGCTTGCAGGCGGCGGGGGTCCGGCCGAGGATGGCGGCGATCTCGGCGAAGGGGTAGCGGAAGACGTCGTGCAGGACGAACGCCACCCGCTCGGCGGGCGTCATCGACTCCAGTACGACGAGCAGGGCCATGGCCACCGACTCGTCCAGGACCATCTGGTCGGCGGGGTCGCCGCCCTCGCTCACGAGTCCCCACTCGGCGCGGTCGGGCAGCGGATCGGGCAGCCACGCGCCGACATACCGCTCACGCCGGGCCCGCGCCGAGCCGAGTACGTCCAGACAGATGCGGCCGGTCACCGTCGTCAGCCAGCCGCCGGGGGAGAGGATCTCGTCCCGCCGGTTGCGCGGCAGCGCGTACCAGCGCGCGTAGGCCTCCTGCACGGCGTCCTCGGCCTCGGCCAGTGAACCGAGCAACCGATAGGCGACATTGATCAGTTGCCGCCGCTCACCGGCCACCGCGTCGATGCCCGCCCCCGCTGCCCCCACGCCCCCGCCTTACCTTTCGTACGCCCACGTCGTCGGACGGGTGAGACCTTATCGATCTACTGCTCCCCGGGCGGGGGCGGAACAGGGGACCGAGGCATGGCCACCGAGACGACGACGGCACACCACCACCGCTTCTCGTTCCTGCAGATCGCGATCGCACTGCAGACCCTGACCATCTTCGTCCAGGCGGTCTCCGCCGGACTGCTGTTCACCACGACGTACGGGGAAGTGCTGCACGATGTCGGGGCGCGCGTGATGTACGGGGCGTCGATGCTGTACGTCCTCGCTGCGGTGCTGGCCTGGAAGCCGGGCGGGGGTTCGCCCCGGCCGATCGGGTACGCGACCGGCTTCCTGGCCCTGGCCTCCGCCCAGGTCGCGGTCGGCATCGCGCACCTACCGTCGGTCCATCTCCCCCTGGGCGTCCTGATGTTCGGCCTGAGCGTGCTGGCGCTGGCGCGACCGCCCCGCCCGGGACATCAGGTCCGGTCGATCCGGTAGAGATAGTGGGCCCGGTCGTCGACGGGGTTGTCCGGCTCCATATCCCCCTCGGCGACCCGCAGCAGTCCGGCCTTCTCCAGAGCCCGCCAGGACGCCCGGTTGGCCGCGGACACGGGCACCAGAACACCAGGGGCGTCGGGATGCTCGTCCCAGATCGCCTGGACGGCCGACCGGATCATCTGCGGCCCGAGCCCACGGCCGACGAACTGCGGCTCACCGATCAGGTAGTCGATGGTCATGGCCCCGGAAGGGACCTCGATCAGGGCGGCGACCTCCGCCAGATACTCGGGGTAGTCGGCCAGGCGGCACCGCTGCACCAGCCCGAACGGGGTGCCGTCGAGGTGGGCGATCAGCTCCTCCGAAGGCTCCTCGCCCCGGAGGGAGGGCCCGAAGTCCCGTCGTACGGCCTCGATCGAGGTCTCATGGTTCCACCACCGGGCCACGTGCGGCTGCTCCAGCCAGGAGATCAGCAACGGGAAGTCGTCCTCGGTGAGCCGACGCCAGGTGATCATCGGGGAACCCTCCTGCGGGACGCGGCGGCGGGAGCGGAGAGCCCCACCGCCACCGAGCCTAGCTACCCGGCCAGGAGGGCGCGCGTCTCGTCGCTGACGGCCGGCAGGTCGCCCCGGTCGGCCCAGATGGAGTCGTCGTGCTCGGTGAGGGCGACCGGCCCGGTGGCCCCGACGGTGACCGCGAAGGTGAACTGCCGTGTCCTGAGGCCGCTTCGTGAGGCGTAGTCGAAGCTCCCGGCGTGCCCGGTGACGCCGGTGACGGTGAGTCCGGTCTCCTCCAGAACCTCCCGGCACAGGGCATCCACGAGCCGCTCCCCGGGGTCGACCCCGCCACTGGGCAGCTCCCACAGCCCCCCGAGAAAGTCGTCGGGCCGCCGCCTGAGCAGGAGCACCCGGCCGTCCTCGTCGGTGATGAGCGCGCCGACGACGTACTTCCCGATGCCGTCGCGGCGGGCTTCGGCCAGGAGGCTCTCGGCGAGGGGGCCGGGGAGGCGAGTGGTCACTTGGGCGGCTCCTTGTGGCGGGCACTCAACTTGGCAGACTGAGAACGGAGATACGGGCCAGGGGGAAGGCCCTGCTCATGATGCCGGACAGCACAACAGTGCGCGCCCCGCCCGACCACTGTTTGCGCAAGCGCAAGCAGCCACACCTGACTGGCGCTCCGATCAGCCATTCCCATGTCCGGAACCTGTTCCCGATCGCGTACAGGTAAGCATTCTGCGTTAGCCTTTCGGGGCGCGGAAGCGGAACGCAGACAGACGGGGGAGTGTCGTGTCCCAATCGGAGCGCTGGCACGAGATGTTCGGGCCGGTCGGCGAGGAACCCGCGATGAGGCTAGCCTCGGCGGCTTCCGACCCCGGGGCGGGCGAGGGCGGAACCGGAGCCCTCAAGCACAGTAAGGGCCCTTGGACGAGCGCCGCCGGCACCGCCGGCGACCTGCGCACCAGGACGGAGACGAGCCGGTCGGCGCTGGGCCGCGGCCACGAGGGTGTCGAGGCGGGGGCCGCCGGTCTCAGCTCCGTCACGGCTCTCAAGGGCGTGCTGAGGTCCTGGGAGGACCGCCTCCAGGGTGTGCGGGACGAGTGTGACCAGCTCAAAGGGGCCCTGCTGGGGGTGGCCAAGGAGATGGGGGAGACGGAGACCGCGGTCGAGAGGTCCTTCAAGGGTGTCCGCGTCAGCGGCACGACGGATGAGCGGCGATGACCGCGACTCTCACGTGGCGGCTGCTGCGCGACCTCAAGACCTCCGAGTTCACGGAGGCGGGCGACAAGTGGCACGAGGTATCGGGCCGTTCGGCCTCCGACCGCGTACGGGTCGACCGCGCGATGTCCGCGAAGCTCCGCGAGACCCAGGAGAGCGACTCCGCGGAGGCGGCCCTCGGCAGGCTCCGGCGCCTCAGCCGTAACTTCCAGTACTTGCAGACCGAGTGCGGGCTCGTCCGTACCGCACTCAACGGACTCGCCGGCGATCTCGCCGAGCCTCAGAACCAGTTGAAGCGCGCACTCGCGGACGCCGCCGCCCTGAACTTCACCGTTCATGAGGACGGGTCCGTCAGCTACCCGGCTGTCGAGGTCGAAGATGCGACCGGGACGAAGCAGGAGGCGCCGGGCGGTAAGTCCCAGGGCAGCTCCCGCCTCCCGTTGGAACCGCCCGGCCCCGGCTCACAGGGGCAGCAGTCGCTGTACCCCGGCTACTCCGGCTTCAAGCCGGTGAACCCGAACGCGGCGCAGGCACAGGACGTGGCCGACCGTATCGCCCGAGCCGTGCGGTCCGCCGGGGAGATCGACGCCCGGTACGCGAAGACCCTCAACGGCCTGAGGGCGGAGAAGGGCCTCGATGTCACGGCGGCCACGCTGAAGGACGTTGCCCGGGACACCGCCGACGTCCGCTCCACTGCCGGCATGCACCTTGCCGAAGACGTTCCGGAGGACAAGAGTCCCGCCGAGCGGAAGAAGTGGTGGGACGGACTGAACGACGAGCAGCGTCAGGAGTACCTGAAGGTCGCACCGGACCTGATCGGCGGGCTGGACGGAATTCCGGCGGTCGCCCGCGACGAGGCGAATCGCAACTACCTGCCGGTCCTCATGGACGAGATGGCGCGCCGGGGCGGCGACGATGCCAAGACCAAGCTCGACGCCCTCCGCATGATCCAGGGGAAACTGAGTGAGCCGAGCCACCCGCCCATGTTCCTTCTGGGTATCGGGGACGAGGGCAACGGCCGCGCGATCGTTTCGTATGGCAACCCCGATGCTTCCAGGAACGTCTCGGCCTACGTCCCCGGTCTCGGCACGAAGCTCAACGACGAGTTCGTCAAGGACACGATGAAGCGGGCTCAGGACACGGCTCTCGGGGCCCAGAGGGTGGATCCGTCCTCTGCCTCGATCATCTGGCTGGGCTACGACGCCCCGCAGAGCGTGGACGTGATGTCGGAGGGCGACGCGCAACGCGGTGCTCCGGCCTACAACCACTTCATGGCAGGCCTCTCGGCGACGAATGCGAACGACGACCCCCATGTGACGGCAATCGGACACTCCTACGGCTCGCTTACTGTGGGCACGGCCGCCAAGGAGTCCGGCGGCATTCCGGGTGTCGATGATGTGATCCTGCTCGGCAGCCCCGGCGTGGACGCGCAGAAGGCGACGGAACTCGGCGTGGGCAAGGACCATGTGTTCGTCGGCGCCGCTGACAACGACCCGGTCACTCACCTCCCGGCGAAGAGCGAGGTGGCGCTCGGCTGGGCGCTGGGAGGTCCAGTGGGCGTCAGGGTGGGACGTGACCTCTTCGACATCGGCGACGACGACCTGTACTTCGGCAAGGACCCGGCGAGTGAGGCGTTCGGAGCACAGCGCTTCCAGGTTGACGACGGGCCCAGGGTGGTCCGCGATGTCGGACTGTTCGACGCCCACTCCAATTACTTCTCTCCGGAGAAGGACAGGGTGTCGGCGAACAACATCGCCAGGATCGTCGGTGGACGTTCTGAGGACATCGTGAGGGAGAACCACCGATGAGGCATGTCACGCGGACCATTCGCCTGGGCTGTGCGGTGGTCGTGGCCGGAGCGCTACTCGCCGGGTGCGGGCTGCCGCTCGGTACTAAGAACGGACGGGGACCATTGGCAGACATGGACATGCAGGGCGCGGCGGAGCGTGCTGACGGAATGCTCTACGAGACGGTAGGGGCGCTCAAGCCGGAGATCGAATGGGTCCACCGCGCGACGACGACCGGCAGCTGTGACGTGACGCGGTACTGGACCGTGATGACGATCGTCTCCGAACAGCGCCGCGGGAACTTCCTGGGTGTGGTTGAGCGTTTCTGGAAGGCGAGCGGCTACCGGATCGACATGGTGAATCCGAGCAAGGAGATGCCTGAGGTCATCGCCACATCCAAGGACGGCTTCGGCATCAGCGTCATGTTCGGCTACAAGGGGCAGGCGTTCTTCGAGGTCACCAGCCCCTGTGTGGAAGAGTCGAAGGTGGCCGCGCCGTCGAAGGTGGCCAACGGCCGCGCGTACGAGGGTGAGATCCCGACCCCCAACGTCCGCTCCGACTTCTGGTCAGCCGAGACCCCGGCACCGGGCTCCACCCCCTCGCCCTGACCTCCAGGGGCGAGTGACGTCGGTAAGCGCCCTGCTTCGGGCGGCTACCCCGAGGCCCTTGTTCAGGAGGCGGCGAACTCCACGAAGGACGTCCAGGAGGTGGGGGAGACGGCGAGCGCGGGGACGGTGAGGTCCTTGGAGTCGCGGATGTGGATGGTGTGGGGGCAGGTGGCGACCTCTACGCAGTCGCCGCCCTGGCTGCCGCTGTAGGTGGACTTGGACCAGGTGAGCGCCACCTCTACGCAGTCGCCGCCCTCGCTGCCGCTATAGCTGGACTTGAACCAGTGGAGGTCGGTACTCATAGTTCCTCTGCCATCTTCTCGATCTTCTCCAGAGTCCTCTCCGGAGTGTATGCCTGGGCCCGCGTGACGCCATACTTGCCGAACAGGTTGCCCAGCTGCGGATGTTCGGTGACGAAGAAGCTGCCGCCCTGCCCCTCGATATAGGCGAGCTGCTGGCGCTTGTCGGTCTCCAGCAGGACGAACGGGCCGTCCAGCGCCGCGTGGTCCTCCCGGTCCGGGTCCATCAGCTGGATGCGCACGTGCCGCAACCGCGCCACCTCGGCGAGGTGGTGGAGCTGGGCCTTCATCACGCGACGGCCGCCGATCGGCCGGGTCAGCACGACCATCTCCAGGACGAAGCTGATGTCGGGCAGCGGCCTTCGGGACAGCAGCTTCTGCCGTTCGAGGCGCGCGGCCACCTTTGCCTCGATCTCGTCGTCGTCATAGGTCGGGTATCGGCTCGTGAAGACGGCCCGGGCGTACGCCTCCGTCTGGAGCAGACCGGGCATGACGTGGTTCTCGTACGAGTGCCGCGCCCACGCCTTCTCCTCCTCGTCCGCGAACGGCGTGAACCAGCCCGGCAGCGGATTGCGCTGCTTCGTCTGTTTCGGCGGCTTCGGTGCCGCGACGATCAGTGCACCTTGTGCACCCAGCTCCTCGTCGGCCCGCTGCACGAAGACGCCCTTCGGCGGTCGCGCACCCCGTTCCACCATCGCCACTTGGGACTTGGAGTAGCCGATCCGCTTGCCCAACTGCTCCTGCGACAGGCCGGCCCGCTCGCGGAAGTGCCTGAGCAGCAGCCCGAACGTCTCGGCGCCGGTTTCGGCCTGATCACTGGAGTGCACGGGTCACCTCGTATGTACACCACTGTTCACAACCTGCTTGTGACCCTGGTCACGGTACGTGTCCGCCGCAAAGCTGAACGCATGGAACTCCGAAATTCACTGGATCCGGTTCCCTCCTGGATCCCCGCCTCCGGCCACGCCCTCCGTCACGTGGGTATCCACTTCGACGCCGTACGGGCCATCGGCATGCTGGGCGAGGAAATCGCGTACGAGGTCATGCAGTTCACCGACTTCCACGCCGGGCCCATCGTCCGTTCGGGCATCGGGGAGCGGAGTATGTACTTCTTGCTCGCGCCCGGTACGGCTGCCGGGCACCGGTGGCCGCCCGGGGTGGAGGCGATGAACCGCAACGCCCGGGGTGCGGCCTTCGTGGGGGTGCCCGCGCTGGACGGGGCGACCTGGCCGCTGGACTGGCGGTCGCGGCCCACTGCGCAGGATCCGTTCGTGGATGCCGCGCTGCTGCACGAGATGGCCTGGCTGCGGGCGGGGTGCGCGGTGAAGGAGTGAGAGGTGCGGGCCGCCACGCCCCAGGGCGATGTCCTCGCGAGGCCGCGCCACCGTGCTGCAGTGGGTGATGTGAGCTGAGTCATGGACGCTCGTGAGCCGGCTTCCGCGCTGGCTCATCGAGAGAACGCGACCAGGCGCGCGAGCCAAGCAGGGAGGAGAACGTTCATGAAGGCCACCGGCTGGCAGTTCGTCAAGAAGCGTACGGCCGACGCAGACGGGGGGTCGGTCTACGTCTCCGCAGACGGGGAGCGCTACCGGCGCACCGGCGGTGAGGCCCTGCGGACCGAGGCGGCGTTCCAGCAGATGGTCACCGGCTTGGACTATCCGGTGCCGCGGGTCCTGGAGTGCGGGGAGATGAGCGATGGTGTGTTCTTCGCCGTCGAGGAGTCCCTGGGCGGGCAGTCGCTGCATGAGATGGCGCTGGCGCGCCTTGACGGTGGGCGGAATCCGGCCGACGCCGTGGTCGGCCAGCTCGCCCGGGTCTCCGCCCGGCTGCTGTACGCCCAGGTCGGACACCCGGTCGATGTGGCCCCCGACGCGCTGCGGCGGTGGGTGGAGCAGGCGGGGTGGACACGCGATGTCTTCGCCGAGAACCCCGACCTCGACACCCCGCGCGTCCATGCGGCCCTCGACCGGGCGATGGACCGGCTCGACGGCGTGCCCATGGTGTGGGGCCACCTTGACTACGGTCTGCCCAACGTCCTTCCGGGCGGGGTCATCGACTGGCAGCACCACGGCATCGTGCCTCTCGGGTACGACGTAGCGCCAGCGCTCGAAGTCGTCCCGTTCAAAGGTGGTGCGAAGGGATACGCCGTCACCCCGGACCAGCGCGAGAGGTACCTGGCCGCGCTGGATTCGGCCGCCCAGGCCGCAGGCGCCGACCCGGTCAGCCCGCACCTGGGGGCGTTCCTACTGGTCAAGAGCCTGTTCTTCCTTGCGTTGATGCGTCCGGCCGATCCGGCCCCGGTCGGCAAGCGCCAGAAGTGGCAGTACCGGCGCCACCTCTTCCTGAAGGGACTTGGGCAGTATGAGCGCACCGGGAGCGTCGACACTGCCCTTTTCCCGACTTTCGACGACTTCACCGCTGGGCGCGGCGCTGCCGACCGTTCGTGACCGTGACTACTTACCTGGGCGCGCGTAGGCCAGTGCGTTTCGCGAGGGCGACAACGTCGACCTTTCCGCTATGGAGCTGACTCCGTCAGATGGGCAACGGGCCACGCCACGCCAGGGATCAGGTTGCGGGCGGGGGCGCGGTGAAAGAGCGAGGAGCGCGGACCTGAGTCCTCAGGTTGCGGTACCGTAATCGTGACATCACGTTCTGTGTGTGTATGCGAGTCCGTGTGCGCGCATGGAGCGGCCCCCGGCGGTGTTAGAGCACCGGCCCGGGGACCTTCACCACTAGTGGATACAGAGGTCCACCCGCGATGCTTTCGCATGTTATCCCGCCTCCTCGGGGCTATACGAAGGTCTCCAACGGCCTTGTACGTCAATCGCGCCTCGGCAGTGACGCGAAGATTCTGGTCATCTACGTGCAAGGGCTGCCCGAGTCCGCCCGGGACAAGGCTCTCGGTGAGCACGCCCGTGCTCTTCACATCACCGGGCGGCAGTACCAGAAGGCCAAGTCCGAGTTGGTGGCGAGCGGGTACGTCCACGAGAAGCGGGAGACCGTCGCAGGTGGGCGGTGGCGGACCGTGCAGGTCTTCTCCAACTTCCCGCTGACGGACGACCAGGCCGCGCGGCTGCGGGCCGGGGTTCCGGCCGATGGGTACGAGGTGATGAGCGTGGGGGGCGCGGGCTCCGCTCCGAGTGCGCACTTTCCGACGGTCGGTGCTCCGGGTGGTCGGGTGGTCGGTGGTCTATTACCCGCAGACGAAGAACCGGGGAAGAACGAATCCCACCCACCCACCGAAGCACGCGAGGGTGAGGAAGCAGCGGTGGAGGGGGTGGGGGGTGCGGAGGATCCCTCCGAGGGGGTCTGTGGGGAGCCTTGCGGGGCGGCCTGCCGGGAGTCCTCCGCCGGGCCCGAAGTAGCTGTCGCCGAGCGCGTGTTGCTCTCCCTCCGCCACGAGCAGCGCCAACTGCATCTCGGCGTCCCCGAAGCCCGTTCCATCGCCGGGCTCGCCGCCGAGTGGTTGCGGCGCGGCGTCACCGCCGCGGACCTGCGGCGGGCACTCTGCAACGGGCTGCCGCCCCAAGGGGTACGCACGGCGGTGGGGTTCCTGGCCCACCGGCTCAAGGAGAAGCTGCCCGCCGCCCCCGAGAGCGTGGATCCGCCGCAGCCGCCCCCGGCGCCACCGGCCCTGATCGCCTGCGCCGGGCCCGGCGAGGAGCACCTGTTCCGGCCTCCTGTGCCGTGGGCCACCACCTGTGGGCCCTGCCACCGGGAGGAGCAGCGTGCCTTCTGGGCCGATGCCCTGGGCCGGGGCGATGCGGCCCCTGAACCTCCGCCGTGGCGGGAGCGGTTCGCTGCCTTCGCGGAGGGTGGAGGCGCACCGGGGGTGGATGCGGAGGGTGGTGCTCCGTGATGGCACGGGGCGGCTGGTGATCCTCTGACCGGGACAGGTTCGTCGGAGGATCGCGGTGTTCGGCATGGACGGGTCTCGCCAACCCTCCGTAGGCTGGTGATCACTTACGAAGGGGGGCGGGGTGAACGGTGAGCTGCTGTACCACTGGATAGGGCTGGCAGTGTCCACGGTGCTCATGGTGCCCGTGCCGGTGGCGATATTGGCGGGGTGGACGCCGCCGTGGATGCGCAAACGACTGGCCGGGATGCGGCTTCGCGCCTACGGCGTCCTGTGCATCTACGCCCACGTGCTCGTCAACAGCGTCCCTCGGATCGCCGACGCCTCATTCGAGACGGTGATGGTCTGTATGAACGTCGGCCTCGGGTTCACCGTCGCCTGTCCGGTCCTGTTCTTGCTCTCGGCAGACAAGGATTCGGGCGCCCTGGCGGCCGACCCGGTCGAACCGCAGGGGGGCTGAGAGGCGGCTCGTGCAAGGGGCCTGTCTCGAAGTCCGGCTCATTTGGTCCTGTGGCAAGATCGCGGAATGCTACGACTTACCGACTTCATCATCGACTGCCCGGACACGATGAAGCTGGCCGCCTTCTACTCCGAGGTGACGGGGCTCCCGGTCAAGGAGGGCAGTAACGAGCACTGGGCCGGTATCCGGTTCGGTGACATCGAGCTGGCCTTCATCCAGGTGGAGGACTACCGCGCCCCGCAGTGGCCCGACAGCGAGCACCCCAAGCAGTTCCACCTCGACTTCGAAGTCGACGACATCGAGGCCGAAGAGCTCCGCGTCCTGGCCCTCGGCGCGACCTCGCAGCGGGACTGCATCGGCCCCAACGGGTACGGCTTTCGCGTCTACACCGACCCCATCGGCCACCCCTTCTGCCTCTGCCGCAACAAGGGCGTCGTCTGGACCGATCAGGGCCCCGTCTGGCCCGAGCGCGACCAGTAAGCCGGGGGCACGCCCCCTTGTAGCCTGCGGTCATGTCCGACCCCTCCCCCTTCGCCATGCCCTCTCGCTTCGACGGCGACCCCGGCCGTGTCGCGCTCGTCGTTCCCGGCGTCGGGTACTCGCCCGCCCGGCCGCTGCTGCACTTCGCCCGTGAGGTGCTGCGCCAACACGGCTGGACGGTCCAGGAGTTGTGGTGGCACGTCCCCGACGACTTCGCGCAGCTCCCCGTGGACGAGCGGATCGCCTGGGTGGAGTGGCAGGTGGGCCGGGCCGTCAGCGCGGAGGAGGGGGCCTGTCGTCTCATCGTCGGCAAGTCCCTGGGTTCGCTCGCCTCCGGCATCGCGGCCGACCGGGGCATCGCCGCGGCCTGGCTCACCCCTCTCCTCACCTTCGACCACGTGGTCCGCGCCCTCCGGCGGGCCCAGCCGCCCACCCTCCTCGTCGGCGGCACCGCCGACAAGCTGTGGGATGCGGAGGTCGCCGCGTCCCTGCACCACGACGTCCTGGAAATCCCCTCGGCCGATCACGGCCTGGAGCTCCCGGACGACGTCGTGGGATCGGCGGAGGTGCTGCGGCAGGTCGTCTCACGGCTTGACCACTTCGTCGGCTCGCTGGGCCGGGCGTAGCGAACCACCGGGCGCGATCCCGATGCGACCGGATCCCGATGCGACCGGATCCCGATGCGACCGGAGCCCGATGCGACCGGAGCCCGGCACGGCCGGAGCCCGGCACCGCCGAAGAGCGGCACAGAGCCTCGGCCTTGAGGCTGCGGGCGGGAGTCAGTGGCTGGTGAGTTCACCGGTCAGCTTGCCGTGGAGGTCGGCGCTCGGGGCGTTCAAGCCGACGATCTCCACCGTCTTGCCGCGCTGCTTGTACTTGGTCTCGATGGCGTCGAGGGCGGCTACCGAGGAGGCGTCCCAGATGTGGGCGGCGGAGAGGTCGATGACGATGCGGTCGGGGGCGTCGTTGTAGTCGAACTGTCCGACGAGGTCGTTGGAGGAGGCGAAGAACAGCTCGCCGGTCACGGAGTACACCACGGTGGTGCCGTCGGGATCGGTGACGCTGGTGACGCGGGCGAGGTGGGCGACGCGCCTGGCGAAGATGACCATGGCGGTGACGGAGCCGACGACGACGCCGATGGCGAGGTTGTCGGTGGCGACCACCACCAGCACCGTGATGACCATGACGGCGATCTCCCCGGCGGGCATGCGCTTCAGCGTCTTCGGGGCGATGGAGTGCCAGTCGAAGGTCGCGAACGACACCATGACCATGACGGCCACCAGCGCGGCCATGGGGATGTCGGAGACGACCGGGCCGAAGGCGATGCACAGCACCATCAGGAACGCGCCCGCCAGGAATGTGGAGAGGCGGGTGCGGGCACCGGAGACCTTCACGTTGATCATCGTCTGGCCGATCATGGCGCAGCCGCCCATACCGCCGAAGAAGCCGGTGACGATGTTGGCGATGCCCTGGCCGATGGACTCCCGGGTCTTGGAGGAGTGGGTGTCGGTGATGTCGTCGACCAGCTTCGCGGTCATCAGCGACTCCATGAGCCCGACCAGAGCCATCGCGAACGCGTAGGGGGCGATCGTGGCCAGGGTGTCCAGGGTGAAGGGCACGTCCGGCAGGCCCGGCACCGGCAGCGACGAAGGGAGTTCGCCCTTGTCGCCGACGGTCGGCACCGCGATCCCGGCCGCGACCGTGATGGCGGTGAGGATGACGATGGAGACCAGCGGGGCGGGGACGGCCTTGGTGAGCCTCGGGAAGAACACCATGAGCGCCAGGCCGCCGACGAGCAGCGGATACACCGCCCACGGCACGTCGTACATCTCGGGGACCTGGGTCATGAAGATCAGGATGGCCAGGGCGTTGACGAAGCCGACCATCACCGAGCGCGGGACGAACCGCATCAGCTTCGCCACGCCGAGGGAGCCCAGGACGATCTGGATGACGCCGGCGAGGATGACGGCGCTGATCAGGTAGCCGAGGCCGTGCTCCCGGTTCAGGGGGGCGATGACGAGGGCGACGGCGCCGGTGGCGGCGGAGATCATCGCGCGGCGGCCACCCACGATCGAGATGACCACGGCCATGGTGAACGAGGCGAACAGTCCGACCGCCGGATCGACACCGGCGATGATCGAGAACGAGATCGCCTCGGGGATCAGGGCCAGCGCGACGACCAGGCCGGCCAGGATCTCGGTACGCCAGACCTTCGGGTTGTTCAGCCACTCGGGCTTCAGGCCGCGCAGGCGCATGGCGGGAGTCAGTGCGGAAGTAGGCAAGGGAGCAGGCACCTGTCGTGCTCAGGCACAGCCCGTCGGCAGGCCGGGCGTGCGGGAAGGACGCGCAGGGGCCGGAGCGGAGCCTGCGGACGGCCCGCAGGGGGCCGGGGGTGGAGACGACGCGGCCCGCCTCGGGCGGCCGACGGCTCACATCGGGGTGCGAAGGATCACGGCGGGCAGGCGGCGGCGATCGGCGTCATGGGCTCGCGCACGCTCTCTCCTGCAAGAATCGGGGTCCCCGCCGGGGGCTTCCTCGGCCCCGGAATCGGCGGCAACGGAGCGGGTCGACCGCTCCGGCATCAGCAACTCTACCCTAACGTTAGAGTAGGGATTGGTGAGTCGTACGGGATGCGGCCGCCACGACGAGAAGGGCCAGGCCACAGGCGTGGACGACGACCACATGCAGATCGGCGAAGTCGCCGCACGGACCGAACTGTCCCTGCGCACCATCCGCCACTACGAGGAAGTCGGGCTCGTCATCCCCTCCGCCCGCTCCCAGGGCGGCTTCCGTCTCTACACCGAGACCGACGTGCAGCGGCTCATGGTCATCCGCCGGATGAAGCCCCTCGGTTTCACGCTGGACGAGATGCGCGACCTGCTCGACGTCACCGACCGCCTCGACGCCTCACGGCCGGCCGACCGGACCGAACGCGCAGAGCTTCTGGAGCGCATGGAGGTCTACGAGCAGACCGCCGCCCGGAAGATCGAGGAGCTGCGCACCCAGCTGAGCCGCGCGGAAGACTTCGCCGCCACCCTCCGCGCCCGGCTCCAGAACGTTCCCGGCGAGGACCCCACTCCGCGCACTGACGCAGTTCACAGCTGATCCGAAGCCTCTTCCTCGGTGCGGAGCCGCACGGCGAAGAGCCCGTTGTCAGTGGCTGGTGGCAGCATCGATGCCGTGAACGCTTCGGCAGCTGACCGCGCCAGGAGAACTCGCTCGTGTGCGTGTCACCGCCGGCCTGCTCCGCGGTGCCGCGTTCACTACGGGTGTCGTCGTCGACAGCGCAGGAGGAACAGATGGCTCAGCTGCTGAGAGTCCAGAACTTCACCGTCTCCAGTGACGGCATCGCGGCCGGTGAGGATCAGACCCTGGAGAGGCCCTTCGGCCACGTCGAGCCGGAGCGCCTGTTCTCCTGGGCCGGTGCCACGGCGAGCTGGCCGATGCGTACGGACGCGGGGGGAAGCCGGGGGCTGGACGACTACTTCACGCGGGACTTCGACCGCAACATCGGCGCCGAGATCATGGGCCGGAACAAGTTCGGCCCCCAGCGCGGACCCTGGCCCGACGACGCGTGGCGCGGCTGGTGGGGCGATGAGCCTCCGTTCCGTACGCCGGTGTTCGTCATGACCCACCACGAGCGCCCCTCGTTCACGCTCTCCGACACCACGTTCCACTTCGTCGGCGGCGAACCGGCCGAGGTGCTCGCGCAGGCGCGGGAGGCGGCCCAGGGCAAGGACGTGCGGCTCGGCGGCGGTGTCACCACCATCCGGGAGTTCCTCGACGCCGACCTCGTCGACGCGATGCACGTGGTGGTCTCGCCGGTGAAGCTCGGGACCGGGCTACGGCTCTGGGAGTCGCCCGACGAGCTGCTCGACCGGTTCCACCTGGAGGCCGTGCCCAGCCCGAGCGGGGTGACACACCACCTGTTCTGGAGGAAGTGAGGCGGAGGCAGGGGGGTGCGTTACCCCGCTCGGGCTGCCCCGCCCCGTCCCTCCCGCGCTGCTGGTTGCGGAACCCGCGTGACCGCGACGTACAGGCCGCAATTGACCTCGGGCGCCGGGCGCCAGCAAGATCCTGGTGTGAAACCTGACATACCCCCGTCGCCCTGGGACCCGCCGCCTCCCCCGTCCGCTTCCACCGGATCCGCCTGGCGGGAGGCCACCGGACCCGCCTGGCAGCAGCAGGGCTGGCCGGTGCCTCCGCACGGGCCCATGCCGCCGCCGTACGGTCACTTCCCGCCGCCCGGTCCCGTGCGGGCCGAGGCCGGGGCCCGTTACGACCAGCAGGGGCGCAACGGGCAGGGCGGCAGGTTCGGGTGGCTCGGGGAGCTGTCGCTCGTTCTGCTCCTGGTCGTCGTGGGCATCCTGGTCGTCTCCGGGATCGGGGCCGTCCTCGCGGAGGTGCTGGACGCGGGGCCCGCGTCGGCGGACAGCGAGGTGTTCTTCGAGGACCCGGTCGCCGACATGGCCCTCCAGCTCGTCGGGATCGCGATTGGGATACCGATCGTCCTGTGGGGCGCCCGCTACCTGGGCAAGCGGCCGGCCGGGACCGTCTCCTCGGTCGTCGGGCGGCTGCGGTGGAAGTGGCTCGGGCTGTGCGCGGCCGTTGCCTTTCCGCTGATCATCGTCCAGTTCGGCATCATGATCGCGTGGACCTGGGGGGAGGAGTCCGCCGAACCGGCCGGGGACGGCTGGCCCGGCTGGACCTCCTTTCTCGTCAGCCTGGCCGTGCTCGGGGCGCTGGTGCCGTTCCAGGCGGCGGCCGAGGAGTACGTGTTCCGGGGGTGGCTGGTCCAGGTGATCGGGCGAGCTGTCCGGTCGCCGTGGCCCGCCGTCGTACTCGCCTCCCTCCTGTTCGCCCTGGCCCATGGGTTCGGCGAACTCTCCGGGTTCGTCCTGCTGCTCTACTCGGCGCTGTGGTGGGGCTGGCTGGTGATCCGAACCGGGGGCCTGGAGGCGGTCATCACCCTGCACGCCGCCAACAACCTGCTCGCCTTCGGCCTCGCGGCGGGCTTCGGTGAACTCGCCTCCACCGAGACGGCGGCGGACGCGCCGTGGCAGGCGATGGTCGTCGAGTTCGTCTTCGCGCCGCTGTACTGCCTGGTGGTGGCGTGGATGGCGAAGCGGCGGGGGGTTGAGCGGGTCAGCCCCTGAAGCCCCGTCCGGTCGCGCTGTGTTGAGTGCCACCGTCGTCGTCCACCCCTGCACCCCGGCGAAGATGTACGTCGTGCCCGCCGCCCGCCGCCGGGCCGAGACCTAAGAGGCCGGTCTCAGAACTCCACGGTCAGCTGCGCCCGGATGTGGGCGCGCAGGACGCCCGCCATGTCCGTCGTGCAGTCGCTGATCAGCCACTGGATCTGGAGGCCGTCCATCAGGGCGATGAGCTGCTGGGCGGCGGTCGCCGGGTCGGTGCCGGTCCGTAGTGAGCCGTCGTCGCGGGCCTGGAGGTAGGCGCGTTCGGTGTTGGCGACGGACGTGCGGTAGCGGGTCTCGAAGTAGGCGTGGGCCGGGTGATCGGGGGAGGTGGCCTCCGCCGCGACCACCGAGAACAGCTCGACGATCCCGCGCCGCTTGGCGTTCAGCTCCGCGAGGTCCACCAGCCGGCGCAGATGGTCGACGCCCCGGGTGACGCCGAGGGCCAGCCACTCGTCGTCCACGTCGTCGCGGCGCTGGAGCACCGCGAGGAGCAGCGCCTCCTTCGTCGGGAAGTGGTGCAGGAGGCCCGGGTGGGAGATGCCGCAGCGGGTGGCGATGACCCGGAGCGAGGCACCCCGGTAGCCCGCCTCTCCGAACAGGGCCATCGCCTGGTCGAGGATCTCGATCCGCTTGGCCCGGCCCTTGGCGTAGCCGCGCCGGGTTCCCGGGGTCACGCGCATTCACCCGCTGTCATCGGACGCCCTTCTCGTTCCGCCCCCGCGCTGCTGCTGCCGTTGCCGAGCCGGCCGGGTCCGCTGCTCGCGGGCCCCGGCGCTCCGGCGCTCCGGCGCTCCGGCGCTCCGGCCCAGATTCTCACAGGGTCGAATACTTACCATTCCAATACTTACCAAGCGGTCGGTATTGAGCGTACGGTACTGCGGAGTGCCGTCGTGAAAGGAACTCCTGTGGGCCTCCTGCCGCCGTACCTCGACCCCGCGCTCCCCGTCGCGGACCGGGTCGCCGATCTCCTGGGCCGCATGACGCTGCCCGAGAAGGTCGGCCAGATGCTCCAGCTCAACGCCAAGGAGGGCGTGCGGCACCTTGTGGAGGAGCTGCACGCGGGGTCGATCCTGCACGCCTCGCCCGAGCGGGTGCTGGAGGCCGCCGCCCTCACCGCGAAGACCCGGCTGCGCATCCCGCTGCTCGTCGCGGAGGACTGCATCCACGGCCACTCCTTCTGGGAGGGCGCGACGATCTACCCGACGCAGCTCGGCATGGCGGCCACCTGGGACACCGGCCTGGTGGAGCGGATCGCGCGGGCCACGGCGGTGGAGGTCGCGGCGACCGGGGTGCACTGGACCTTCTCGCCGGTCCTCTGCATCACCCGGGACCTGCGCTGGGGCCGGGTGAGCGAGACCTTCGGCGAAGACCCGCACCTCATCGGGGAGTTGGCCTCCGCGATGGTGCGCGGCTACCAGGGCGAGGGGCTCGCCGACCCGACCGCGATCCTGGCCTGCGCCAAGCACTTCGCCGGGTACTCCGAGACCCAGGGCGGCCGGGACGCCAGCGAGGCGGACATCTCCCGGCGCAAGCTGCGCTCGTGGTTCCTGCCCCCCTTCGAGCGGGTCGCCAAGGAGGGCTGCCGGACGTTCATGCTCGGCTACCAGTCCATGGACGGCGTGCCGATCACCGTCAACGACTGGCTGCTGGGCGAGGTGCTGCGCGGCGAGTGGGGGTACACCGGCACGCTGGTCACCGACTGGGACAACGTCGGCCGCATGGTGTGGGAGCAGAAGATCTACGCCGACTACGCGCAGGCCTCGGCGGCGGCGGTCCGCGCGGGCAACGACATGGTGATGACGACGTCGAAGTTCTTCGATGGTGCCCAGGAGGCGGTGGCGGAGGGCACGCTCACGGAGGCGGAGATCGACGCCGCCGTACGCCGCATCCTGACGCTCAAGTTCGAGCTCGGACTCTTCGAGAACCCCCGTCACCCCGACGCAGCCCTCCAGGCCGAGTTCATCGGCAGCGCCGCACACGCCGAACTCAACCTGGAGGCGGCCCGGCGCTCCCTGGTGCTGCTGACCAACGACGGCACGCTGCCGCTGGCGGGCGGGCTGCAAGAGGGCGGAGACGGCCGGGCCACGGGCTCCGGCCCCCGTACGGTCGCGCTCGTCGGCCCCAACGCCGATGACGCGCAGACCCAGCTGGGCGACTGGGCGGGCTCCTCCGGCCAGGCGGACTGGCTCCCCGACGGGCAGCCGCGCGCCATGATCCGTACCGTCCTCGACGGCTTCCGCGACCGGGTGCCCGCCGACTGGACCGTGGCGTACGCGCCCGGCGCCCGCATCCTGGACGTCGGGCCCGACCCCGAGGGGGAGTTCTTCCCCGACGGACAGCCCCGCCCCGAGGTCGTCGTCCCGGCCGCGCCCGACCCGGCGCTGATCGGAGAGGCGGTCGCCGCCGCCGAGGCCGCCGACCACGTGGTCGCCGTCGTCGGTGACCGGATCGAGCTGATCGGCGAGGGCAAGTCGACGGCCACCCTCGAACTCGTGGGCGACCAGGTCGCGTTGCTCGACGCGCTGGCGGCGACGGGCAAGCCGCTGGTGGTCGTGGTCATCAGCTCCAAGCCGCTGGTGCTGCCGCCGTCCGCGCTCGGTGCGGCGGCGATCGTGTACGCGGCCAACCCGGGGATGCTCGGCGGTACGGCGATCGCGGAGCTGCTCCTCGGCCTGATCGAGCCGACCGGCCGGCTCCCGCTCTCCTTCGCCCGGCACGCGGGGCAGCAGCCGACGTACTACAACCAGGTGCGCGGCCAGCACGGCACGAGGTACGCGGACCTCACGCAGAGCCCGGCGTTCGCGTTCGGGGAGGGCCTGAGCTACACCACAGTGGAGTACACCGACCTGGAGCTGCTGACGGCGGTCGTCGAACCGGCGGAGACGGTACGGGCCCGGGTGACGCTCAGCAACACCGGCGCCCGGCCCGCGCTGGAGACGGTCCAGGTGTATGTGAGCGACACGGTGACCTCGGTGACCTGGGCGGAGAAGGAGCTGAAGGCGTACGAGCAGGTGGAGCTGGCCCCGGGGGAGTCGCGCCAGGTGGTGATCGAACTCCCCGTCGCCGCCTGCACGTTGGTCGACGCGCAGGGGCGCCGGGTGGTGGAGCCGGGCCGCTTCGAGCTGCTGGTCGGGCCTTCGTCGCGCGATGAGGCGCTGCTGCGGGCGGAGTTCACGGTGAAGGGGTGAGGTGAGGGGGAGTTCACGGCGAAGGGGTGACGGTGAGAGGGGAGTTCACGGTGAAGGGGTGACGGCGAGGGCGGAGTTCACGGCGAGGGGGTGGCGGTGAGGGGGCTGGCCGGTCACGGTGACCGGGTGGTGCGGGCAGGCTCCTCGGCCGCCCCCGGAGTGGTGCGCGGAGGGCGGGCCGGCCGGGCGGCGCGCTGGCCGAGCACCACCCCGCAGAGCGTGAGCACGAGGCCGCAGACCTGCCGCCCGGAGAGGCTCTCACCGGCGAGCAGGAGCCCCAGCAGCACGCCCGTCACGGGGTTGAGCAGCCCCAGCAGACCGACCGTCCCCGCCGGCAGGTGCTTCAGCCCCAGGAACCAGGCGGCGAAGGCGATGGCCGTCGCCACCACGGCGAGGTAGCCGAAGCCGAGGAGCGCGGGGCCGTCGAGCGCGGGTGGCCCGCCTTCCACGAGGGCCGCGCACGGCAGGAGCAGCAGCCCGCCGCCGAGCAACTGCCAGCTGGTGGCGGCGAGTACGTCCACCTCGCCGCTCCACCGCTTGGCCAGGACGTACCCGTACGAGGACATCGCCATGGCCCCGACGGAGGCGAGGATGCCGATGGCGTCCACCGGCCCGCTCGCCGTGAACACCATCAGGCAGACGCCGCCGACGCCGGTCATGGCCCCGGCGAGGTGCTTCCAGCCGGGCCGCTCACCGACCAGCGGCCAGGCGAGCATCATCATGAAGAGGGGCGCGAGGGCCATGATGATCGACGCCAGGCTGGTGGGGAGGCGCTGCGCCGCCACGTAGACGAGCGCGAAGAAGCCGCTCATGTTCAGGGCGCCGAGCACCAGGGACTTCCACCACCAGCTCCCGCGCGGCAGCTTCCGGCAGACGGCCAGCAGGAGGAGCCCGGCGGGGACGGCTCTGAAGGCGGCGCCGTACAGGGGGTGGCTCTCGGGCAGGTACTCCCGCGTGACGAAGTAGGTCGTGCCCCAGGCCACTGGGGCGACGGCCGTGACCAGCGACCATTTCAGGTTACCTTCCATGGAAGCTATTATGCCTTCCATGGAAGGTAATTTTCGTGACGTCGCTCCGGAAGGCGCGGGACCCGACCACGTGGCGCGCATCCAGGCCGAGTGGGCGCGGGAGCGCCCGGACGTGGACGTCTCCCCGCAGGCCGTCATCGGGCGTCTGCACCGCCTGGGCCACCTCCTGACCGCCCGCCTCGACGTCGTCTACAGCGCCCACGGCCTGTCGGAGGGCGAGTTCGACGTCCTGGCCGCGCTGCGCCGGGCCGGCGAGCCCTTCGAGCGGGCGCCGGGCGAGCTGGCCGCGCACACGATGGTCACCACGGGGGCGATGACCAAGCGGATCGACCGCCTCCAGCGCGCCGGCCTGGTGACCCGGCGCCGTTCGGCCGCCGACGGCCGGGGCCGGGTGGTGGCGCTGACCCCGGCGGGCCGGTCCCTGATCGACCGGGCGTTCACCGAGCACATGCGCAACGAGCGGAACCTGCTTGACGCGCTGGAGCCGCAGGCGGCGGCGGAGCTGGAGAGGCTTCTCACGGGGTGGCTGGCGCGGGTGGAGCCGCCGGGGAGCGGTGCGTGACCGAAACGGGCTCGTACGGCTGCGGGTCGGCGCCCGCCCTGTCCTCGAAGGCCGCCCTGTCCCCGAAGGCCCGGCGGGCGAGGTCCTCGCGGAGCCGGGTGAGGCGGTCGATCTCGGCGTCGAGGATGGCGAGCCGACGGCCGACGACACCGGAGCCGGAGCCTTCCGGGGCGTCGGCGGCCCCGCAGCGGGGCGGCGGGTCCTGGGTGAGGAGGTGGAGGCGGTCGGCGCAGGAGCGCAGGTCCTCGATGGTGAAGCCGGAGCCCAGCAGCTCCCGGATGACGCGGAGCCGGGCGACCTCGGCGGGCCGGTAGTCGCGCTGGCCCGACGCGGTGCGGCCGGGCGGAGGGAGCAGCCCGCGCTGTTCGTACAACCGCAGCGCCCTGGGGGTGCACCCCGCCGCCGCTGCCGCCTCACCGATCCGCATGACGCCCACCCCGTCCGCTCCTGGCACCGCGCTGCCGCTACAACTCCACGACGACGGCACCGAAATGCCGCCCTTCGATCAACTCCTGCAACGCCCGCGGGGCGCGATCGATGCCCGGGACACGGGTGTGGGGGAAGGTGATCTCGCCGGAGCGCAGCCACTCCCCGAACCGTCCGGTCCACTCCTGTTCGACGTCGGGGTGGTCGCCACCGCTGTAGCCGCGCAGCGAGAGCCCTTTGACGACGATGCGGAACGTGTCGATCTCGGCGGGCGCACTGCCGCCCGCGCGCCGCGCCGACAACTGGCCGGACAACGCCCCGACCAGGGCGAAGCGGGCACCCGGCCGGGCCGCGCCGACGGCCGCCGTCAGCTGTTCGCCGCCGACGGTGTCCAGCAGGACGTCGATGCCCTCGGGTGCGGCCGCGGCGAGCTGGGCGGCGAAGGGGGGCTCGGAGCCGCTCAGGAGGACGGCGTCGTAACCGAGTTCGGAGACCAGGCGCTCCGCCTTGCCGGGGGACCGGGTGGTGCCGATCACCCGCCCGGCGCCCAGCAGCTTGGCGATCCGGCCGGCGAGGGTGCCCACCGCTCCGGCAGCTCCGGTGACCAGGACGGTGTCGCCGGCCCGGACCCCGGCCAGACGGGTCAGGGCCCCGTAGGCGGACGATCCCTGGGCGAGGTGCGCGACCGGGTCGGGCAGCACGTCCCCCACGGGCGTGCAGGCGGCGGCGTCAACAACGGCGTGGTCCCGCCAGCCCTGGAGGTGGGTGACGGTGTCGCCGGGCCGCAACGGGCTGCCCTCCGGCACCGCGACGACCTCACCGACCGCCGGCCCGAACAGCGCGTCGCCAGGGCTCAGGGAGGGGAGCGGCACCCCGTCGACCTCGCCCCCGATCAGGGTGCGCAGACCGGGGAAGACCAGGAAGAAGTGGTTCCGGACGAGGACCTGGCCCGCCGCGGGCGTCGGCAGTGGGGCTTCGACGACGGCGAAGTTCTCCGTGGTGGGGAGCCCGTCGGGGACGGAGACCAGACGGATCTCGCGCGCGGTACGGGGCAGCGGCGGGGTGAGGGACATGCGGGCTCCTCGGCTCAGGGCGGCGGGGCGGCGGGCCGCGGCGGCTCGCGGGAGGCGTCCGGGCGGCGGGTGCGGTGACGCTAACCCCTGACCCGTACGTCAGGGTCAAGCCGAAGGTGAATCGCGCGGGGCAGAAGAAGCGTTTCGGCTTGACGGTGTTCCGCCGAACGGGTGTGGCGCGGCACTCCGGCGGCCCCCGGGGCGAGCACAATGGGGCGGCGGTTCGTGCAGAGGTGCCGAGGCCCTCTCCCGCACCTTGCGCTGAAGGAGGACCGGTGGCGGATGGCTGGGCGGTTCAGCGGACGGGGCCCGGTGACCAGGCCCGTACACAGGCGAGGGAACAACTGCTCGACGCCGCAAGGGAGCTGTACGGCGTCGTCGGCTACCGGGAGACCTCCGAGACGGACCTGTGCGAGGCGGCCGGAGTCACCCCCGAGGTGCTCCGCCAGGAGTACGGGACACGGGAGGGGCTGCTCATCGCCCTGCACAACCGGGTCACCACCATCGGCCTGCGGGCCATGGAGGCCGTCCTGCACTCCGAGGGGATCGACGAGTGCTCGATCGCGGATCGCGTCCGGCGCCTCTTCGACGCGTACGTGGAATCCGTCACCCGGGATCCGCGCGAGGCACGGGTGACCTTCGTCGAGGTGCTGGGCGTCAGCGCGGTGGTGGACGAGCACTGCAAGCTCTGGCGGGCGCTGTGGACGGAGTTCCTCACGGGGGAGGCCGAGCGGGCGGTGGAGCGGGGGGAGGCGGAGGACCGGGACCACCGCGTCGACGTCATGGTGATGGTCGGCTCGGTGCACGAACTGATGGCCCACCACACCCGCCGCTGCCGCCGGGCCCGCCCGGAGGAGGTCTCCGGCGAGCTGACGCAACTGGCGCTGACGATGCTGGGGTCGCAGCCGGTGGGGTGAGGGGCCCCGTGGGCGAGCCGATCTGCCGTCGGCAGAGCCCCCGGACACCGCTCGGCCGAGCTGCCAGGCTGGCCGTATGACGCACCGTACGAACGTGACCAGGGCCGGGGCCGGGACCGTCACAGTGACCGGGACTGGGACCGTCACCGTGCACCGTCTCGATCTCGGCTCCTTCGTCCGGCCCGCGGCCGAAGTGGGCGGTCCGCACCCCAGGGTCGAACCGGTGCTCGCCCATCTGGTCGAGCACGAGCGCGGGCGGCTTCTCTTCGATACGGGGATCGGGGCCGGGGACCCCGGCGCCGAAGCGCACTACCGGCCCCGGCGCCGCCCGCTGGAGGGTGCGCTGGCCGCTGCGGGAGCGGCACTTGAGGATGTGACCGTCGTCGTGAACTGCCACCTCCACTTCGACCACATCGGCGGCAATCCCCTCCTGGCAGGGGTGCCCGTCCTCGTGCAGGAGACCGAGCTGGCGACCGCGCGCCGGGGCGGGTACACGATCGACGCGCTCATCGATTTTCCCGGCGCCCGCTACGAGGAGCTCTCTGGGGAGGCCGAACTCTGGCCCGGGGTGTGGATCGTGCCGACCCCCGGGCACACCGAGGGGCACCAGTCGCTGGTCGTCCGCCAAGGTGACGGCACGGTCGTCGTCCTCGCCGGGCAGGCCCATGACTTCGCCTCGCACTACGCCTCCGACGAGCTCGCCCGCCGCGCCGCCCTCGACGGGGTGCCGCCGCCGCTTCCGCCGTACCGGCCCTGGCTGGACCGGCTGGCGGACTTCGAACCGGGGCGGGTGTTCTTCGCGCACGACTGCTCGGTGTGGGAGCCGGTGTCGGGGTGGGTCAGACCTTCGCAGTGAGCGGTCCGCCGACCAGCGCCTGCTGCCGGGCGTACGGCCCGCCCAGCCCCCACGCCTGGTGCATCGCGTCGGCGAAGGCGGCGGCGAGGAGGTGTTCGCCGGTCGGGCCGGGGTGGGTGCCGTCGTACGTGTCCGTGTGGATGTCGTAGTCCGGGGGGCGCGAGGCCAGCAGGAGCGGGGAGGACGGGGTGTCGAGGTCGGCGACGGCCTTGGCGAGGAGTTCGTTGAAGCGGGCGCAGGAGGCGGCGAAGGGGGCGTCCGACTCGGCCCGGACGTTGGGTATCACCGGGAGCAGCACCATCCGTATGTGCGGGTTCGCCGTGCGGGCCGCCGTGATGAACGTGCGGGCGTTGGCCGCCGTCTGTTCGGCGTCCGTGTAGAACCCGAGGTCTATCAGGCCCAGCGAGACCAGCAGCACATCCGCCTCCGCCTCGCGCACCGCGTCCGCGATCGCCGGGGCCATGTGCAGCCACCCCTCGCCCCAGCCCGCCAGGTGCCTGCGGGCGTCGGGCGGGAAGGACGGGTCGGCGTACGCGTGGGAGAGCGGGGCGTTCGCCTCGGGGTCGTACAGCGTCGTGCGGGGGCCGACGATCTCGTACGGGGTCGGGCAGACCGCCCCCAGGTGCTGCCACAGCCGGTAGCGCCAGGTGAAGTCGCCGGTGGCGCCGATGGTCATGGAGTCCCCGACCGGGAGAAAACGCATGGCGTCATCATGGCCGATCACGGCTGTGGCCTGCGACGTGACGATGGACACGGTGGGGTGGGCGGGAGTGGACCCTGCGGTGGACGCGGTCGCGACCGTGGACACTTGGGCCATGCGTTCGTATCCGAGCCGTCCGGCAGGTCTCGCCGTTCCCGCCGCAGCCCTCCTGCTGCTCCTCGGCGCCGCCTGCCCCGCCGTCGCCGCCGACGGGAAGCCCGACCGTGACTTCACGATCGAGGACCCCCGTATCACCGAGTCCAGCGGCCTGGCCGCCAGCCGCCTGCACCCCGGCATCTACTGGACGCACAACGACAGCGACGACGGGCCCTACGTCTTCGCCGTCGACTCCCGGACCGGGAAGACCGTCGCGACCATCACGATGCGGGGGGTGGGGGAGCCGCGTGATGTGGAGGGCATTTCGATCGGGCCGGACGGGGACATCTACGTCGGTGACATCGGGGACAACCTGGACGGGTCCTGGAGCCATGTCTGGATCTATCGTTTTCCCGAGCCCAAGAACCTTCGCGACGCCACGGTCACGGCCACCCAGTACGACGTGAAGTACGCCGACGGGGCCCGCAACGCCGAAGCGCTGATGGTCCACCCCAAGACCGGGCGCGTCTACATCGCCTCCAAGAACGAGGACGGCGGCGGGCTCTACGAAGGCCCCGCCAAGCTCACCGCCGGGTCCACCAACACCTTCCGGCGGGTCGGTGAAGTGCCGTGGGTGACGGACGGGGCCTTCTCGCCCGACGGGGGGTCGCTGGTGCTGCGCTCGTACTTCAGCGCCCGCGTGTACGGCTTCGAGGACGGCCGGCTCGGGGAGAGCCGGGCGGTCGCCGCACCGTTCCAGCGGCAGGCCGAGTCGGTGACGTACACGGCGGACGGCTCGGCCCTGATGTTCGGCTCGGAGGGGACGCGCAGTGGTGTCGTGCGTGTGGAGGTGGAGGGGGGCGGCAAGCCGGGAAGCGGCCAGGAGCAGGGGAAGCCTTCCGGGAGCGGGAGCCCGGCCGAGGGGGGCGCGGGGGCCGGCCGTGATCAGGGGGAGGAGAACGGCAAGGGCAGCATGGGGCTCGGTGCGGTGATCATCGTCGGCGTGGCGGCCCTCTGGTTCGCGCTGAAGCGGAAGCGCGGGCAGGGGTAGCTGAAAGGAGACGCGCGGCCTGCCGTCAGTCGCCGTTCGTCACCGGCCACACCTCGTAGTGCAGCGTCCTGTCCCGCTTGAGCCGGTGCATCAGCGGGACCAGCACGCCCTGCACGACCGGGTACTTCCGCGACAGCGTCCGCGCCGCGTGCGTGTTCTCCTTCGTGCCCGGTCGCAGCAGCCGTGCGTGCGCGGTGATCTGCGGCCCCGTGGGTCTGCCCCGGACCGTGCACGGGGCGAGCTCCACCTTCGGGTGGTTGCGCATCCGCTCGACCTTCCAGGCCGAGGAGAACGTGCGGATGAACGCGTGATCGCCCTCGACGGCGATGTTGACGGGCGTGCCGACGGGGGTGCCGTCCTGCCGGTGGGTGCTGAGCAGGACGGCGTACTGCTTCACGAAGGGGGCTAGCTCCCGGCTGGCGTCCATATATCCATTGGGGCACGGGCCGGGCTCGCTGTCATGTCCGGTCCGCTGTCAGGTCCGGCGCCGGCTCTGCTGTCAGGTCCGGCGTCGGCTCTGCTGTGGGGTCCGTCGTCCGGTCCGCCGTCGGCTCTGTTGCCGGGTCCGTCGTTCGCTCCGCCGTCCGTTCCTGGACCAGGGCCTCGAAGCCGGCGATCAGCCGCCGGAGCCCGAACTCGAAGTGGTCGAAGTCGGCGCTGAAGGTGTCCTCGGACATCCCCGCCATCATCGGGTAGGCGCCGCTGAGCATGGCCCGCTCCAGATAGGGGCGCTGGCTGTCCCAGAACTGCTCGTCGCTCAGCCCGGTCTGCGCCACCGCCTCTGCCGCGTCGCCCTGGGTACGGGCGAGGCCCTCCACGAAGCTGTTGACCGTGATGATCACGCCGATCAGCTCGGGGTCGCGCAGCCCCATGGACCGCAGGGCGGACAGGGCGAGTTCCAGGCCGCGCAGGGCGCTGGGACCGAGCACCGTACGGGCCTGGTTGATCTTCAGCAGCCAGGGGTGGCGGCGCAGGTTGTCCAGGTAGGTGTGGGCCATGGCGTCGATCGCCACCCGCCAGTCGCCGGGGGCCTCCTGGGCGCCGGCGGGGCGGTCGGGTTCGGCGGACAGCGGTTCGCCCAGCACCCGGTCGAGCATCAGGTCCAGGAGCTCGGCCTTGCCGGGGACGTACCGGTAGAGCGACATCGTGCCCGTGCCGAGCTCGGTGGAGAGCCGGCGCATGGAGACGGCGGGCAGCCCTTCCGCGTCCGCGACGGCGACGGCGGCGGTGACGATCCGGTCCAGGGTGAGGCCCGGTTTGGGGCCGCGGCTGGGGCGCTCCCCGGCGCCCCACAGGAGTTCCAGGCTGCGCGCGATGTCGCCGCTCCCGGCCGTCGTGCCGTCCGCCGCCGCTGTCGATCCGTCTTTCGCCATGGGGCCAGCGTAATGCGCCGACGAGGATTTGGGTACGCCGTACCCGTATTGACGTACGTCGTACTCAGTTTGGGGTACGGTGTACTCAGTTGGCTTCCGGTCGGTCGGAGAAAGCAGGGGGTTGCTCCATGTCCATGTCGAAGTCCATGCCTGAAACCAGGTCGAGGTCCGCGTCCGGGTACGCGGTGCTCGCCGAGGGAGTGGTGAAGCGGTACCGGGTGAAGGGCGGCGCGGAGAAGCGGGCGCTCGACGGATTCGACCTCGCGGTCCGCCCCGGCACCGTCCACGGTCTGCTCGGCCCGAACGGGGCCGGGAAGACCACCGCCGTACGGGTCCTCGCGACCCTCCTGCGGTTCGACGGGGGCCGGGCCGAGGTGTCCGGGCTCGACGTGGGGCGCGAACCCCGCCGCGTACGGAGCAGGATCGGGCTCACCGGTCAGTACGCCGCCGTCGACGAGGGCCTCACCGGGCGGCAGAACCTGGAGATGTTCGGGCGCCTCTTCCACCTGGGCAACCGCGGGGCCCGGCTCCGCGCGGGGGAGCTGCTCGACCGGTTCGACCTGGTGGAGGCGGCCGACCGGAGCGCCAAGGAGTACAGCGGCGGGATGCGGCGCCGGCTCGACCTCGCCTCCTCCATGATCCTCTCGCCCGACGTGCTCTTCCTGGACGAGCCGACGACCGGGCTCGACCCGCGCGGCCGGGGCGAGGTCTGGGACGCGGTCCGGGCGCTGGTGGCGGGCGGCACGACGGTGCTGCTGACCACGCAGTACCTCGACGAGGCGGACCGGCTCGCCTCGCACATCACCGTCATCGACCGGGGGCGGGCCATCGCCGACGACACCCCGGACGCCCTGAAGAACCGTGTCGGCGGCGACCGGATCGAGGTCGTCGCCGCGGACGGGGGCGACCTCGCGGCGGTGGCGAAGGCCGTCGGCCGGGTCGCCGGGGGAGGGCTCGTCCTCACCGACGACACCACCCGCCGGGTGCACGCCCAGGTCGCCGACCGGGTCGCCGCGCTGACCGAGGTGGCCCGGAGCCTCCAGGACGACGGGATCGCCGTGGAGGACATCGGGCTGCGCAGGCCGAGCCTGGACGACGTGTTCCTGCGCCTGACCGGACATGGCGCGGACGCCCACGACCTCGAGCAGCACCAGGACGCACGAGAGGTGGCGGCGGCATGACCACGCTCGAACAGAACCCTGCTGCGGGCACCCCCGCGACGACCGGCGCGGGCCGCGACCACGGCCTCGCCTACTGGGCGGTCTCCGACTGCTGGAACATCACCCGCCGCACCCTCACCCACTACCAGCGCCAGCCGTCCGCCATCGTCTGGCAGCTCGGCTTCCCGATCCTCTCCGTCCTGCTGTACGGGTACATCTTCGGCAGTGCCATGAAGGTGCCCGGAGGCGGCGACTACCGGGAGTTCCTGATGCCCGGCATGTTCGCCATGACCATGGCCATGGGCTTCATGAACACCGCCGTGGCCGTCGTCACCGACGCCGGCAAGGGGGTCGTCGACCGCTTCCGGTCCATGCCGATGGCCCCCTCCGCCTTCGCCTCCGGACGCGGGGCCGCCGACCTGGTGGTCGCCGCCGCCGAACTGACCATCCTGGCCGTGACCGCGCTGCTGATCGGCTGGCGCGCGGGCGGTGGGGTGATGGCCGCCCTCGGCGCGTTCGGGCTGCTCCTGCTGCTGCGGTTCAGCCTGATCTGGGTGGGCGTCTGGCTGGGCCTGCTGGTCCCCACCCCGGAGGCGGCGGGCGGGCTGTACGCGGTCGCCTTCCCGCTCACGATGATCTCCAGCACCTTCGTCGCCCCGTCCCTGATGCCGGGCTGGCTGGGCACGGTCGCCGCCTGGAACCCGATCTCCTCGACCGCGACCGCCACCCGCGAACTCTTCGGCAACCCGGTGGCCGGCGGCGGGACCGGGGTGGAGGAGCACGCCCTGCTGATGGCGGTGGTGTGGCCGGTGGCGATCACGCTGGTCTTCCTGCCGCTGGCGGTACGGCGGTTCCGGCGCCTGAGCCGGTGAAGCGCCTCGCGCACCAGCGGTGAGCTGCCGAAACCAGGTGCCCGGTGCGGGCGGTCGGCGTAGGGTCGAGGGCCGTGCCGACCACCACCGGGCCCCAACCCTTCACCACACCTCGCCTCGACGCGCTACCCCTCGATCCGGCGTACGCCGAGGAGATGGCGGCGGTGCTCGCGGACCCGGCGCTGTACGTGTTCACCGGGGGCGGCCCGCCGGACCCGGCCGCACTGCGGTCCCGGTACGAGCGGCAGTGCGCCGGTTCGCCGGACCCCGGCGAGCTGTGGTGGAACTGGGTGCTCCGGGTCCGTTCGGAGGGGCGCCTCGCCGGATACGTCCAGGCGACCGTACGGGAGCCACGGGCGGAGATCGCCTGGGTGGTCGGGACGCCGTGGCAGGGCCGGGGCTATGCGAGCGAGGCGGTGAAGGGCCTTGCGGCACACCTGACTTCGGCCGGAGGCGTCCGGACGCTCGTCGCCCATGTCCACCCCGACCACGCCGCGTCGGAGGCGGTGGCGTCGGCGGCGGGGCTCGCGCCGACGGGGGAGTGGGAGGACGGCGAGCGACGGTGGACGGGCAACCCGCCCGTGCCGGGGGCCCGTTAGGGCCTGCCAGGCCGGATGACCTCGTGCGGGTCTCGTAGCCACACGTGCTGACCCCGGTCGGTGACGGTCAGCCCGAACTGGTCGGCGTCGGGCCGGCCTTCCGTCTCGTACTCCCACCAGGCCTGCTCGATCTCCTCCCAGAGGAACCCGGGCCCGTACTGCCACACTTCCTCCCCCGTGGCGGCTGTCGCGGCGGCGCCGTCCTCGCGGGTCGCCCACACTTGGACGCCGTCGTCGGTGTCCTGGTGGATGAGGCGTACGCCGGGGAGCCGGGCCCCCGCGTACAGGGCGAACCCGAGGTCGAGGAGGCGGGCGGGGTCCAGACCTGCGGCACGCGCCCGCCCCTTCCCGTGTACGTCGTGGAGGTCGGGGAGGCGTTGGGCTCGCATGGGCATGTACGTGGCTCCGCCGCGGAACGGGCCGGTCGCGGTGCCGTCGTCCTGGACGTGGAGCTGTACCAGGGCACCGGACCAGAACTCGCGGGCCAGCGGGGCGACGACGATCCCGCCGGGCCGGACTTGTCGGAGCAGTGCGTACGGGATGTGGCGCAGGGCGCAGGTGGCGATGAGCCGGTCGACCGGTCCCAGGCCGGGCCAGGGCTGTTCGCCGTCGCCGACGCGCAGGTGCGGCCGGTACCCGGCCTGGGCCAGCGCCTCGGCCGCCTGCCGGGCTACGCCCGGGTCCAGCTCGATGCTGTGGACCAGGTCGTCACCGAGCCGCTCGCACAGCAGAGCAGCGACGTACCCGGTGCCGGTGCCGATCTCCAACACCTGCTGACCGTCCTGAACTTCGAGCAGTTCGAGCATCCGGGCCACCATCGAGGGCATCGAGTTCGACGACGTCGCGATACCGGGCCCGCCTTCGGCCCCGTTGTCGAGTTGCGTGACGACCGGCTCGTCGCTGTTCACCAACGCCAGCCAGTCGTCCGTGCCCACGACCGGCTCGCACCGGTCCGGGAGCTGCCGCCACACATCGGCCGGGACGAACCCGCTGCGCGGCGCAGCATCGAACACCTGCCGCCAACGACCGGTGAGCAGCCCACGGTCGGCCAACTCCTGTACCAGGGATGGGTACGTAGGTACCTCCTGCGCGGTGCTCATAACTGCGGGGCGAACTTCGACCGGCTGCCGTCCGGCGACGGCTTCGGCTCCTGCGGCGGAGTCCACGGGTACGGGGGTGCCGGTCATCGTCCATCTCCTCTGATCGGTGCAGCTGACTGGTTGAGAGGGCGGTGCAGTCGGTAGATCCCGTACGGCGGGAAGAGGTCGACCCGGCGCGGACAGCCACCCTCGGCACACGCCCGGCACAACAGATCCCGGCCGTGGGCGGTGTGCCGGACGGCGGTCACCGGGGCTCGCCAGCACGCCTCGCACGTACGGACATCCGTGACCGACAGGTCGGGGGTCACCCGGCATCCCGGAGCGCGGCGACCGCCGCGTGGCACGGGCAGGTGCACTCCGGCAGGCGGCACAGGGCGTGCACGTCGGCCAGGTCCGTCACCAACGCACTTCGGCAGGCAAGGCTGCACGGACCGTCCGCACCCACCGACAGCGCGTCCAGGGCAACGACCGCCCCTTCGGGCACGTCGGCGGCGGTGATCGGATCACCGCGCCACAACAACGTCACCCCATGCTCCGGGCAGCAGGCACCCGTCTCGTCCTCGGACGGCACCTCGTGAACGCCCTCCTCCGCGTAACACCTCATCCGCGCCGCGCCTCCCGCCAAGCACGGCCCAACCGCACAGCTGTCGGACAAGAGGCCCCGGCCCGGCAAGTGGCGCAGGACTGGGTGTGGCCGAGCCATGTGCGGTACTCGATGTCCGGTCCGGCTGTGCCCTTTGGCAAGGTGATCAGGGAATGGCCCTTCCGGTCTGGAGTGCGGGGAGAGTGCGATTGCACATCCTCACCCACAAGTGGCCTCGCAGGACGCTGCTCTGATGCCCAAGCACGGGTCATGGTCTTCCTCGCTGCACGGTCTCCGACGAAAGTCCAGACTGGCCCTGCAAGAGGCCACTTTCGAGGACTTCCATGGGACTCTTCGCAGCACTAAAGAGGACTTATCTGCCACCATTTGAGGTATCGACTTGCTCCCATAGGGCTGACTGTCACGATCAGGACAACCACTGCGGAGGTGCACGGTGCCCCAACCACGAATCAACACCCGTCTACGGTCAGCGCGCGTAGCCGCCGGATATCACTCACAACAGGCGCTCGCAGAAGCTCTCGGCGTAGGCGTGCGGCAGGTGAGGCGCTGGGAGTCCTCGACACCGCCATGGCCCCACCCGGACCTTCAGTCAGCGCTGACTCAGCTGTTGGGCCAGAGCATGGAAGAGCTTGGGTTCACCCCTCCGCCGGGGAGGGAGAGCGGGGGGCAGCGGCCGTACTCCGCATTCAACGCCACCGGGAGGGGCCTCGCCGCTGTACCCGCCCAGTCGACAGCAACGGTCCAACCGGCTTCAGTCGGAGGTGACTTCGCCGCGGTCACCCGTGCGCATCGGAACCTCTACTGGTCCGTCGCACCGGCTGCCCTCCACCCGACGGTGATCGCACACGCGGAGCTCGGGTGCGTCCTGCTGACGGAGACGGTCGGGCGGACTCGGCAGGTCGTGGCTTCGTCGTTGTCGGAGACGTGGCTTCTCGCAGGGCGCATTCAGTTCTTCGACCTCAGAGAGTCCGACGAAGCAGATGAGACGTGGCTGCGCGGCCTACAGGCGGCCAGGGAAGCCGAGGATCATCTGCTCGGGGCGGCGACGCTTGCGCACATGGCCTTCGTACCAGGCTGGGAAGGCCGCCAGGACGAGGCCGCACGGCGACTGGTCGCAGCGCGAACCTATGCTCGCCGAGGCGATTCCCCGGCACTGCTTCTCGCATGGCTCGACGCCGTCGAGGCAGAGTGCGAGACACGGGCGAGCAACACCCGCACGGCTCTTCACCTCATCGGCCACGGGGAAGACGTGCTTGCAGCGGGCAACGAGCACCCTGTGCCTGAATGGTTCGACTGGTTCAGCGAGCCGCGTCTGGCCGCGTTCAAGGGCAACACGCAGCTACGGGCAGGGCATCTGCCGCAGGCCCGGGCCACCTTGTCCGCTGCTCTGGACCAGCTGCCGGAGGCGGAGGAGAAGCAGCGGTCCGTCGTCTTGGGCGACCTCGCCGCCGTCGAGGCCGCAGCGGGCGACCCCGAAGCAGCGTGCCAGTACGCCGTCCACGCACTCGATCAGCTGAAGCGCACGTGGTACGCGACCGGCATGGATCGAGTCCGCGAGGTCCGCCAGGCATTGGTCGGCCACCAAGGCGAACAGTGCGTGAAGGATCTGGACGAGCGGCTCTACGACTGGTCGACCACCGTCAGCGCTCTCGCTCGTTGAACTGTCCGATCAGCGGCGACAGTTCGAGAAGGCTCTCCACCCGGAAGGTGGGGAGCCTCCTCGCTTCTTCCGTCTCCCACTGGATCGTGGCCCAGGGCCCTCGGTGCACGAGCGCAGTACGCATACCCGCGGCGACGGCCGGCCGCAGGTCGTTGTCGACACGGTCGCCGACGTAAAGGATCTCTTCGGACTCGGCCGGGACCACTTCGGCGACGCGCACGAAGAACTCCGGGTCGGGCTTCGACGCGCCCCAGTCATCAGAGGTACCGATCAGATCGACATCCTGAGCGAACAGACCTCGCAGAATGCTGCCCGCCCGGACCGTCTGGTTGCCTGCGATACCGAGCCACAGGCCATCCGCGCGCAGAGCACTGAGGGAGTCACGTACATCGGGGTACAGATCCGACTCGTCGAAGTGCTCAGGCTGCCCGGCGGAGGCCCGGGCATCCCGCTCGGCGTAGAGATCGAACCCGGGACGGAAGACTTGAAACGTCTCGCGGTAGTCCTTGCCCTGAGCGATCACAGCGCCGAACTGTGCGGCAAAGGTGTGGCGAGGAACCCCGAGCCAGTCGGCCCATGTGCCGTACTCACGGGTCTCGTCCACCAGGCACTCACCAACATCGAACACGACTGCACGAATCATGCTGCGATCGTAGGCGGCAGCCGAGTGTTCGCGCGATGGAAGGCCTGTCCGCCCGGCAGGGCCGGGCAGTCTTCTGCCCGGTCCGGTGTATGGCTCCGCCCCACGACGGGCGTCGACGTTCTCCGCAATAGATAGGTACCCCCGAAGCTCGGGGCCCGGGCCCCGAGCTTCGGGGATGGGGCAGGTCACTCTTCCGGGGGTACGTGAACGGGGTCCCGGCCCGAAGCTTGAGACCCGGGATTCGGGCTTCGGGATGCGAGACCCGTGACGCGAGCGCCTTCTTTAACCGGTAGGTAGAAGAAGGGGGTTGGGGAAAACCTTCCCTCCCTCCCCACCTCGTCACGGCCAGGAAGTATGACTAATCGTGACAGCTTGCGGCGGAGCGTCACGAATGTTTACGGTGCGAGAACTAATCGACCCCGACACGGTTTCGCAGACCGAGCCGGGGTCTCACCGCAAGATCGACACACAGCAGAAAGCCGACCTCGTGGCTACACAGCACATTAGCTCCGCCCTGCCTGCCCCCGCACTTTCCACCACGTACCCGATGGCCAATCCCGGCTACGGCAAACGCTCCGCACCGGACCAACGCGTCCGTACGCGCGACGACTTCCGCCTTCTGCCGACCCGCGAACGCTACGTCGCCGGATTCGTCGACCACCTCCCCGAAGGTGCCGCGATGAGCGTCAAGCAGCTGGCCAAACAGCTCCCCCTCTACGGGCAGCAAGCCATCTCCACCGCCCTCAACGCCCTCTCCGTCGCCGGGCACCTGCGGCGCGTACGGTGCTCCGTCACCAGCGCGAGCGACGAAACCCGCTGGGTCTACCGCACCTACTGGTCCCGTACCGCACGCGACAACGAGTGGTGGAACGCCTATCTCGCCACCGAGAACAGCAGCCTGGCGGCGGGTTCCGGACCGGACATCCCGGCGTCCGACGCGGCGCTCCCGCCACTCGGCGGCCCGGCCGAGGAACCGCCGCCCGCCCCGGAGGACCCTGGTGCGGAACAGGCCCCCGAACTCCCCGCCGTACCGCACCAACGCACCCCGGACCAGGAACCGGCTGCGGACGCCGTTTCCCCCGCCTACCTCGCCCTGGCTCGCCTCGGCCGCGACGATCACCGGCTGACCCTCTCCGCCGCCGACTGCGCCGCCCTGGAAGCACAGGCGACGGAATGGCTCGCCCGGGGCGTGACCGTCGACTACCTGACCGGCGCCCTCACGGCAGGGCTTCCCGCCCAGGTCGACAGCCCCCTCGGCTTCGTCCGCCGCCGTCTCGTCGACAAGATCCCACCGCGGATGCCCGCCGAGAACGCCCGGCCCGGCAAACCCGCCCCGGCCCGCCGCACCCTCATGGAATGCACCGACTGCGGCCGCCCCGGCCACCCCGAAGCCCTCCCCGACGGGCTCTGCCGTCCTTGCCGCGAAGCTCACTCCATGGGCGAGGAGAACGCGACTCGCACCGCCGAGATCGCCGACGTCAAGCTACGCATGAGCAACCTCCGCGAACTGCTCAAACCCGTCTGACCTCGCCTCGCAAGGCGATTCGTACGACGCGGCGCTGTCCGCGGCCGGTCAGTCGGGCTGCTTCTCCATGTGCGTGAGGACGCGGTTCGCGATGCGGGCGAGGGCGTCCAGCTCCTCCTGGGTGAGGGCGTCGATGAACAGCCGCCGGACATGTTCGACGTGCACGGGCGCCGCCTCCTCGATGGCCTCGCGGCCCTCCGGGGTGGCGACGATGAACGCTCCGCGTCCGTCGTCGGGGCAGTCCTCCTTGGTCACCAGTCCGCGCTTCGCCATCCGCCCCACCTGATGGGACATGCGGCTCTTCTCCCACTCCACCAGCTTGGCCAGGTCCATGAGGCGCATCCGCCCGCCGGCCTCGGTGAGTTTGGCCAGCACGATGTAGTCGGACGGGGACATGCGGGAGTCTGCCTGGACCTGGCGGGAGAGTCGTCCGATGAGCTTCTCCTGCATGCGGATGAAGCTGTCCCAGGCGGCCTGCTGCTCCGAGGTCAGCCAGTGTGGCGGTGCGTCCATGCGAGGAGCGTAGCGAGGCCGTCGGCGGGTCGGCCCCCAGGGGAACTGGTTGACGTATCAATTACCTCTGCCTAGTGTGGATGACACGTCAACTAAATGGCGTGAGGGCGCCGGACGGGCGGCCCGTCGGATGTACAGGCCCAGAAGGGGAACCCATGAGCAACCCGAGCAGGACCGGACTCGACGCGCTGCTGACGCCCGAGGAGAGCGTCCTGGTGCTGATCGACCATCAGCCGTTCCAGTTCGCCAACCTGAACAGCCATGAGCCGACGATGGTCGTCAACAACGTGGTCGGGCTCGCCAAGGCCGCCAAGGCGTTCGGCGTGCCGACCGTCCTGACGACCGTTCTGGAGGAGCGCGGTGGCCTGCTCATCCAGGGCATCCAGGACGTGTTCCCGGAGCAGAAGCCGATCGACAGAACCTTCATCAATACCTGGCAGGACGAGCGCGTCGTCGACGCCGTCAAGGCGACCGGGCGCAAGAAGCTGATCCTCGCCGGGCTCTGGACGGAGATCTGTCTGGCGATGCCCGCCATACAGGCGGCGGGTGAGGGGTTCGAGGTCTACGCCGTCACCGACGCGTCGGGTGGTGTGTCGGCCGAGGCCCACGACATGGCGGTACGGCGCATGGTCCAGGCGGGCGTCGTTCCGATCACCTGGATGGCCGTGCTGGGCGAGTGGCAGCGGGACTGGGCCCGCGAGGAGACCGTGCAGGCCGCCGCAGAGGTCCAGGCCCAGCACGGCGGCGCCACCGGGGTCGCTTTCGCCTGGGAGATGCAGCTCCTCGCCGCCGGGCGCGCCGCCTGATGTCGAGGCCAGTATGACGACGACGCGCCACCTGGACCGGGCCGGTGCGGACAGACGGAGAGAAGAGGACACATGGCAGTCGAAGTGAAGGACGTTCCCGAGGCCAAGCGGTACGAGGCGCGGATCGAGGGGGAGTCCGAGATCGCGGGCGTCGCGGACTACCTCCGTACGACGGAACTCATCGCGTTCCTCCACACCGAGGTCTTGCCCCGGTACGAGGGCAAGGGGGTCGGGTCGGCCCTGGCCCGCACCGCCCTCGACGAGGCGCGTGCGGCGAAGCTGAGGGTGTTGCCCACCTGCCCGTTCTTCGCGGGGTGGATCGCCCGGCACCCCGAGTACCAGGACCTGCTCTATCAGTCCCGCAGCAGCGTCAGTGACTGAACGGAGGCCCGGCATGGACGAGCGGACGGACAGGCGGTCGTACGAGGGCCGGTCGATCACCGTGACCTTCGAGGCCGGACGCTGCCGGCACGCCGCCGAGTGCGTCCGCGGTCTGCCGGAGGTGTTCGACACCGGCCGGCGCCCGTGGATCCGGCCCGACGGTGCCGACGCCGGTCGCGTGGCCGAGGTGGTGCGGCGCTGCCCCTCGGGAGCGCTGCGGTACGAGCGTACGGACGGCGGGGAAGGACCCCGGCCCGTCAGGACCATCGAGGAGAGATGACGGTGACCGAACACCCCGAGGCGGACCGGGCCCGGCGCAACACCGGGATCGTGCTCACCGCGATGCGGGAGCTCTTCGGCGAGAAGGACCTCACGGCGCTCGACCGGTACTGGGCCGAGCCCTACGTGCAGCACAGCCCCCACATGCCCAGCGGGCTGGGCGCGCTGCGCGCCGCAGTGCCGGATCTGCGGGGCTTCCGGTGGGAGCCGCAGCGGATCGCGGCGCAGGGCGACCTCGTCTTCACCCACAGCATCGTCCACGGCTGGGCGCCGGGCCCCGTCGCGATCGCCGACATCTTCCGGCTGGAGGACGGTCGTATCGTCGAGCACTGGGACGTCGTCCAGGACCTCGTCCCACCCGAGGAGACGGTCAGCGGCAACCCGATGGTCTGACACCGGGGCCGGGAAGGGCGCCGCCTAGAGTGGCGGCCATGACCGCCTCCGGCCCGACGGCCGACTTCCAGCGCACCACCCGGGACTCGTACGACGTCATCGCCCCCGCCTACGCAGAGTTCTCGCGCGGCGAGTTGGCGGCCAAGCCGCTGGAGCGCGGGCTGCTGGCCGTCTTCGCGGAGCTCGCGGCGGCAGGCGGTGGCGGCCTGCCCGTGGCCGATGTCGGCTGCGGGACGGGCCGGGTCACCGCGCACCTGCGCGAACTGGGCCTGGGAATCGATGTGTTCGGGATCGACCTTTCGCCGCAGATGCTCGCGGTGGCCCGGCAGGAGCACCCCGGACTGCGCTTCGAGGAGGGCTCCATGCTGGCCCTCGACCTGCCGGACGCCTCGCTGGGCGGCCTCCTCGCCTGGTACTCCACGATCCATGTCCCGGACGAGGAACTGCCGCGCGTCTTTGCGGAGTTCCATCGTGTGCTGGCCCCGGGGGCGTATGTGCAGCTCGGCTTCCAGGTGGGGGACGAGCCGCTGCGGATGACGGAGGCGCTGGGCCGGGAGATCTCGCTCGTCTTCCACCGGCGGCACCCGGAGCGGATGGCCGGGCTGCTGCGGGATTCGGGCTTGGAGGTGGTGTCCCGGGTGTGGCGGGAGCGGGAGACGGACGGGCCGTTCCCGGAGCGGGCGCCGCAGGGGTTCGTGCTGGCGCGCCGGCCGGTTGTCAGTGGTGGCTGTGAGGATGGGGACATCAGTACAGCGAACTGAGGGGGACCCCATGGGCGCCTGGGACATCGGCCACTTCGACAACGACACCGCTGCCGACTTCGGCGGGCGGGTCGACGACGCGGAGCCGGAGAAGAAGGCGGACGTGCTCCGGGCCGTCCTGTCGGCCGCCGCCGGCACCGCCGAGCAGGACTATCTGGACAGCGGGGAGGAGGCGGTGGCGGCCGCCGCGCTGGTCGCCGCCCAGTGCCCCGGCGGGGAGCCCGTCACCACCGCGTACGGCCCCAAGGACCCGCTGCCCCCGCTCCCGGCCGACCTGCGCCCGCTGGCGGTCCGCGCCCTGGACCGCCTCACCGGCACGAACGCGGAGCCGTTCGACCTGTGGGAAGAGGCCGGGGCCGGGGCGGAGTGGCTCGCGGGGATAGCCGCCCTGCGCGCGGTGCTGGCGGCGGCCCCGGGGGAGTGAGGGCCGGGTGCCTCGTCAGTTGGCGCCCGGGTAGCGGCCCACCGCGCCGTCGATCAGCTCGCGCACGATGTCCATGTGCCCGGCGTGCCGCACCGTGTCCTCCAGCATATGGATGAGCACCCACCGCATCGACACCACCCGGCCGTCCCAGGCGGTGCCCGTCGTTTCCAGGTCCGTTTCCCGGATCGAGGCGTCGGCGGCCGCGCGGGCGCGTGCGTAGAAGGCCAGGATGTCGGCGGTCGTCTCGTCCGGGCCGGCTGCCATGTCCTCGGTAGCCGGGTCGAACCCGAACGGCTCGGTCTCCCGGCCGAACGTCGAGCAGAACCAGCCGTATTCGACGGCCGCGAGATGCTTGACCAGGCCGAGCAGATTCGTCCCGGTGGGGGTCATCGGCCGCCGCACCTGCTCGTCGTCCAGCCCCTCCAGCTTCCACAGCACAGCATCACGGTGCAGCTCCAGGCTGGCGTGGAGGCTCTCCTTCTCGCCTCCGGTGTACGGAACATGGGGGACGGGGGCGGCAGAAGGCACCGGAGGCTCGGGTGAACTCATGGGCCGCACCCTAGTGGGGTGCCCCGGCCCTCGTCCTCAGCGTTTCGGGCGGCCCGCCCGCACCAGCTCGGCGACATCGAGGGTGACCTCGGCGCCGATGGAGGCGGGCAGCGGGGCCTCCTGGCCGGGGGCGTAGACCTCGTGGCGGTCGTAGCCGCCGGGCAGCGGCTCGGTCAGGACGTGGACCCGACCGTGCTTGCGGTCGACGATCACGCAGCCCGGGATCTTGGCCTGGGCGTAGGCGATGACCTTGTGGCGCAGATCGGTCTGGTAGTTCCCGGAGGTGACCTCCAGGACCAGGCGGAAGCAGGCGGGGTCGTAGCAGTTGTTCGCGATCAGGTGCTCGTCGAGGTCGGCATCCACGATCGCCAGGTCGGGGATCACGTAGTCCTCGGGGCCACTGGGGAGCCAGAGGCCGATGCCCTGAAGGACTTCGGTCTCGCCGTTGTCGAGCCCGGCGGCAAGGAGGGGGACCATGACGGTGGTCAGGGCGTTGGCGTGGGGCCCGTCCCGGAGCGGTGCCACGGTGATCATGCCGCCGATGATCTCGACGCGGTACCCCGGAAGCCGGTCCATGAGCCGGTTCGCTGTTCCGAGCAGCGGTTCCGGCTCATCGCCGCAGGAGTGGTCGACTGCTGCTGCGGACATCGCGGGTCTCCTGTGAAGGGGCTGGTGCCGAAACGGCCCGGCACCCCGTGTGGGTGCCGGGCCGTCTCCGTACAGCGGTGAAGCCGGTGGGGACTAAAGCTTCTCGATCACGTAGTCGATGCACGCCGTCAGCGCCTGCACGTCCGCCGGGTCGATCGCCGGGAACATCGCCACGCGCAGCTGGTTGCGGCCCAGCTTGCGGTACGGCTCGGTGTCCACGATGCCGTTGGCGCGCAGCACCTTGGCCACCGCCGCCGCGTCGATCTCGTCCGCGAAGTCGATCGTGCCGATGACCTGCGAGCGCTTCGCCGGGTCCGTGACGAACGGGGTCGCGTACTTGGACTCGTCGGCCCAGCCGTAGAGGTGGCCGGACGAGGCGGCGGTGCGGCCCGTCGTGAAGTCCAGGCCGCCCTGGGTGTTCATCCACTTCAGCTGCTCGTTCAGCAGGAAGAGGGTGGACAGCGCCGGGGTGTTGTACGTCTGGTTCTTCAGGGAGTTGTCGATCGCCGTCGGCAGCGAGAAGAACTCCGGGATGTGCCGGCCCGAGGCGTGGATCCGGGCGGCGCGCTCCAGGGCGGCCGGGGAGAACACGCCGATCCACAGGCCGCCGTCGGAGGCGAAGGACTTCTGCGGGGCGAAGTAGTAGACGTCGGACTCGGTGATGTCGACCGGCAGGCCGCCCGCACCGGAGGTCGCGTCCACCAGGACGAGGGAGCCCTCGTCGGCGCCCGCGACGCGCTTGACCGGGGCCGCGACACCCGTCGAGGTCTCGTTGTGGGTGAAGGCGTAGACGTCGACGCCCGCCTCGGCCCGCGGGTCCGGGTGGGTGCCCGGGTCGGAGGCGATGACGGTGGGGTCGGACAGCCAGGGCGCGAGCTTCGCGGCCTTGGCGAACTTGGAGGAGAACTCACCGAAGTTCAGGTGCTGGGACTTCGACTCGATCAGACCGTGCGTCGCGATGTCCCAGAAGGCGGTGGAGCCGCCGTTGCCGAGGACGACCTCGTATCCCTCGGGGAGGGAGAAGAGGCTGCGCACACCGTCGCGTACCTCGCCGACCAGGTTCTTGACCGGGGCCTGGCGGTGGGACGTACCGAGGAGAGAGGTGCCGGTGGCGGCCAGCGCGTCGAGCGCCTCCGTCCGCACCTTGGAAGGACCGGCGCCGAAGCGTCCGTCTGCGGGCTTGATGTCAGCGGGAATCTGGATGTCGGCCACGGGACGGAGCGTAGTCCCTCGGTGGCACGGCTCAGCAACCGTGTCCGTCCGATGAGACGCACGCTCCGGCCCGTGGACGACCGGGCAAACCTCAGGAACTACGCGTCGTGGCCGAACGGGCAGCCCAGCTCCACCGGCAGCTCGTACAGGTCGTTCTGCGTCACGATCGGCTTGTTGCGCAGCTCGGAGGCCGGTACCGCCAGTTCCAGTTCGGGGAACCGCTCGTAGAGGGCAGGCAGTGCGATGCCCGCCTCCAGACGGGACAGGGCCGCACCCGGGCAGACGTGCGGGCCGTGGCCGAAGGCGATGTGGCGGTTCGGGGTGCGGGTGGCGTCGAACTCGCCAGCCGTGGGGCCGTAGGCCTCCTCGTCCCGGCCCAGGGCGCCGAACGAGATGATCAGGCCCTCGCCCTTCGGCAGGATCCGGTCGCCGACCTCGATGTCCTCCGTCGCGAAGCGGATCAGGACGTGCGAGGTCGGTGTGTTCCAGCGGAGCGTCTCCTCGATCACGCCGTCCCACCCGATCTCCCCGTTCAGCACCTGCTTGCGCTGCTCGGGGTGGGTCTGGAGCGCCTCGACCACGTTGACGATCAGGCTGATCGTGGTCTCATGTCCGGCGGCGATGATCAGTTGCAGCGTGTTGACGATCTCCTCGTCGGTGAGGTGGTCACCGTCCTCGGAGGCCGCGATCAGGGCGCTGGTCAGGTCGTCGCCCGGGTTCGCCCGCTTGGCGTCGACGATCTTCGTGAAGAGGGCCCCGAGGTCCGCCATCATCTGCGGGACCTCCTCCGGCGGCGTCTGCGTCGAGAAGAACTTCTCGAACAGCTCCTTCAGCCGCGGGTGGTCCGCCGCGTCCACGCCCATCAGCTCGCTGATGACGTTCATGGGCAGCGGGTAGGCGAACTCCGCCTTCAGGTCCACCGGCTGCCCGGCCGGGAGGGCCGCCAGCTTCTCCAGGCTCGCGTTCGTCAGCGCCTCGATCCCGGCGCGCAGCCGCTCCACCCTCTTCACCGTGAGCGCCTGCGCCACCAGCGTACGGAGACGGCGGTGGTCGGCCCCGTCGACCGTCAGCATCGAGCGGCCCGGGTTGGCCAGGCCGATCAGCGGCCAGTCCATCGGTATCTCGCCGCGCTGCCAGGCACCCCACACGTTGATGTCCTTGACCACCCGGCTGTCGGTGAGCAGCGCGCGGGCCTCCGCGTGCCGGGTGACCGCGTACACGTGTACACCGCCGGGCAGCTCCACCTCGGCCAGCGGCCCGGCGGCCCGCAGCGCGGCGCTCTCGCCGTCGAGGTCGGTGACGAACGGGTCGAGCGCGATGCGGGTCATGCGGGGCCTCCGAGGCTTCCGGGTCTGCCGAGGGCGGGCGTGGGCGTGAAGAGCACCGGCAGGTCCGTCAGACCGCGCAGCCACGGCGACGGGCGTCGGGTGAGCTGCTCGGCGGGGACGGCGAGGTCCACGTCCGGCAGCCGGTCCAGCAGGACCTCGATGCCGGTACGGGCGATGACCTCGGCGGTCTCCTGGGCCGGGAAGGGGCAGCGGTGCTCGCCGTGGCCGAAGGAGAGGAAGGCGTTGTTGCCGCCGGTCAGCGCCGAGGCGTGGGTCCTCACCTGCGGGTCCCCGTTGGCGGCGGCGATGCCAAGCAGCAGCAGGTCACCGGCGCGGACGTGGCGGCCGCCGAGGTGGGTGTCGCGGGCGGCCCAGCGGCCCGCCACGTTCTGCGTCGGGGTGTCCTCCCAGAGGACCTCGTTCATCGCCTCGGCGACACTGTGCCGGCCGCCGGAGAGCGAGGCGGCGAACCGGTCGTCGGTGAGCATCAGGCGCAGCGAGTTGCCCATCCAGTCGGCGGTCGGCTGGTGCCCGGCCGCCATCATCACCATGAGGTCCTGGGCGACCTCCTCGTCGGTGAAGCCGCCGGGGTCGGCGATCATCCGGGTGGCGACATCGTCGCCGGGCTCGGCGTGCTTGTCGGCCAGCAGCTGGAACATGGAGGTCGCCAGGTGCTGCTGTCCGGCGAGCGCCCGCTCCCGGCCGTCGATCATGTCGTTGATCGCGCCGACCAGGGGGTACGCCTCCTCGTCGGAGAAGCCGTAGATCCTGGCCAGGACCAGGGCGGGGAGCAGCTTGGCGTACTCCGCGATGATGTCGACCGAGCCCTTGGTGGAGAACCGGTCGATCAGCTCGTCCGCGAACTCCTCCGCGTACCGCTTCAGGGAGAACGGGTCGACGCCCTCCAGCGCGTTGCTGATCATCATCGCGCGGACGCTGTGGCGCTCGCCGACCGTGTAGAGGATCGAGGGCTGCTTGCGCCCGATCATCGGCAGCAGCGGCCAGTCGTCCGGGATGCGGTCCCACTGGTTCCACAGGTCGGAGTCCCGGCTGAAGAGGACCGGGTCGCCGGTGACCTGGTGCAGCTCGCGGTAGCCGAGGACGAGCCAGGCGGGCACGTCGCCGTCCAGCACGACCGGGGCGACGGCGCCGTGGTCGCGCCGCAGGTCCCGGTAGAGCTGGACGGGGTCGCTCTGGAAGCGGGGCCCGGACAGGGGTACGGACCCGTGGGTGACGGGGCAGCCGGAGGTGGTGGTCACGGGGCGGGCTCCGGGGTCGGGGCAGCCGCCGCCAGCGCCGCCTCGGGGGCGGCGAGCAGGCGGGCGGCGGAGAGCGCGGCGAGGTGCTCCACGAGCGTGATGAGCACGTACTTGCTGGAGGACCGGTCGCGGGCGTCGCACTCCACCAGCGGGACGTCGTCCGAGAGGTCCAGGGCCTCGCGGATCTGCTGCTCGCTGTGGAGCGGCCCGCCGAAGTCGTTGCACGCCACGATGAACGGCGTGCCGTGGTGCTCCAGGCGGTCGATGGCGTACCAGGAGTCGGCGAGCCGGCGGGTGTCGACCAGGACGACCGCGCCGAGCGTGCCGGAGAAGAGCCGGTCCCACAGGAACCAGAACCGCTCCTGGCCGGGCGCGCCGAAGAGGTACAGCACCGAGCGTTCGTCGAGCGTGATGCGGCCGAAGTCGAACGCCACGGTGGTGGACGTCTTGGCCTGTACGCCGTCGAGGTGGTCGACGGCCTCGCCCGCGCGGGTCATCGTCTCCTCCGTGCTGAGCGGGCGGACCTCGCTCACGGATCGGACCATGGTCGTCTTGCCGACGCCGAAGCCGCCCACGACAACGATCTTGAGTCCGTTGTCGGCCGTCGCGCTCAGGGCGGCGCGGTCGGAGGCGGCGGGGCGGTCAGAGGTTGCGGAGTCCAACGAGCACCTGTTCCAGGATGTCGGGGTCGGGGAGCCGGTCCGCGACACGGGAAGTACGGGGGTGGCGGGCGCTGATCCGGCCGGTGTCCAGCAGGTCGCACAGCATGATGCGGACGATGCTGACCGGCAGGTTCAGGGTCGCGGAGATCTCGACGACGGCGGTGGGCCCCTGGCACATCCGCAGGATCGCGACGTGCTCCGACTGCATGCCGGGGGCCGGGTCGCACTCGGCGACCACGAGGGTCACCAGGTCGAACGCGGCCGAGTCGGAGCGGCTGCGTCCCCCGGTGAGGGTGTACAGCCGGTCCGGATCGTCGTCGCGGCCCGGGCGGGGGCGAGGTGCCGTCGTCATACGGCGGTGTTCCCGACGGCGGAAGTGCGGGGCGGTGCCACGAGGTGCTCGCCGAGCTGTTCGACGAGCTCGCTCATGTTGTGGCCCACCAGGCCCACGTCGGAGTCCTCGTCGGCGACGACGGCCAGGTGCGCGCCAGCGCCCGCCTCGACGATGAACAGCACACCGCCGTAGAACTCGGCCATCGCGGACCGTACGCCGCCGGTGCCGTCACCGAACTCGATGGACGCGCCGTGCGAGAGGCTCTGGATCCCGGCGGAGATCGCGGCCAGCTGGTCGGCCTGGTCGACCGAGAGCTCGGGGGTGCGGCACAGCTTGAGGCCGTCGCGGGACAGGACGAGGGCGTGGCGGGTGCCCGGGGTGCGGTCGAGCAGCCCCTCCAGCAGCCAGTTGAGCTTCTCGTCGGTGGTCGCGGTCATCGGGTGTTGCCTTCCGGGTGCTGGGAGTTGGCACGTACCGCCCGGCTGAAGGTGCTGAAGCGCGCTGCCTGGACCTTCGGGTCGGTGGTACGGGCCCGGGGGGTTTCGGCTCCGCCGGGGGTGGCGTTGCCGGTACGGGACTCGGCGGCGGCCAGCGTGCGGCCGCGGCGGCGCTTGGGCAGCCCGCTCTCGCCGAACGCGGGCACGGCGCCGGTGGTTTCGGAATCCGACTCCGGCCCCGAATCCGTCGCCGGGGTCAGGGGCGCGGCCTCCTCGGAGTCCGGGGCGGACGCGGTCCGGGCCGTGGGCGCGGCGTCGGCGGTGTCCGCGCCGGCGGCCGAGGCGTGCGAGGGCTCCGGCTCGGCGGGAGCGGCGACCGCGGCCGGGAGTGCGGCGGCCGGACCCGGCGCGGGCGTGGTCGCCCGGGATATGAGGTCCTGCGGCAGCATCATCAGCGCGCCGGTGCCGCCGCGGGCCGAGGGCCGGAAGGAGACGGTCAGTCCGTGCTTACGGGCCAGCCGACCGACGACGGCGAGCCCCAGCCGGGTGCCGGACAGGTTGGTGAGGTCCTGGTTCTCCGCGGAGACGGCCCGCTCCGCGCGGCGCAGCTGCACCTCGCTCATGACCAGGCCGCTGTCCTCGACGGTGATGACGATGCCCGCCGGGACCTCCTCCACGTAGACGTGGACCTCGGCGGTGGGCGGCGAGAAGTTGGCCGCGTTGTCGAGGAGTTCGGCGAGTGCGTGCATGACGCCCTCGGCCGCGTGCCCGGCGATCGCGACATCGCTGGTGGAGTGGAGGCGGACGCGCTGGTAGCTGCCGATGCGGCCCATCGCGCCGCGCAGGATCGACTCCATGACGATCGGCTTGGCCCAGCGCCGCCCGGAACGCGCCCCGGTCAGTACGGCGATGGAGTCCGCGAGCCGGCCCGCCTGTGCGGTGCGGTGGTCGAGGTAGAGCAGGTCCCCGAGCACGGACTCGTCCGTGTGCCGGTGCTCCATCTCCCGCAGGTCGGCCAGCATGCTGGTGGCGAGGGCCTGCATCCGGCCGGCCGCGTTGGCGCAGGCCGCGACGGCGGCGGACCGCTCGGTCTCGGCGCGGGTGGCGCGGGCGGTGAGCCGGTCGACGGAGACGGACAGCCGGGACTGCTCGGCGGCGGAGGCCGCGGCGATCCGCTCGGTCTCGGCGCGGGCCTCGGCGGTGACCCGGGCGGTCTCCCCGGCGGCGGCGGCCTTGATCCTGGCCGTCTCCGCGGTGAAGCGCTGGGCCTCGACGGCGGAGGCGGAGACCAGGCGCGAGGTCTCGGAGGTGAACCGCTGGGAGTCGGCTGCACGCAGGGTGCGCAGTGTCCGCGCGGTCCCCAGGGTGTGGACGGTGACGGCCACGCAGACGCTCAGCAGCACGGCGGCTGCGCCCGCGCCCCAGGCCAGCGGGGTCCGTACCGCGTCGGGGGCCGCGGCCACGGCCCACAGCGTCAGCGTGCCGGTGACGGCTGCCGAGATCAGCAGGGCGAGTGCGGTGGACCGGAGTGAGGGGCGCAATCGGAGTCCTCGGTGGCGGACGTGCGGGACGGGTACGTTCGGGGCGAAGCTGTACCGGCCGAAACAGGACAGTTCGTCACGGGTGCGGGCGATCATGCACAACTGGAGCTGATAGTTCCTGCTCAAGTCTTGGTCACTATAGGAGACTTGACGGTCTGTTTGGGAAGTTCTTGTGGGCTTCTTTGTGCGGCTTGATGGATTTTGTCCGCCCGCATCCCAAGAGTTCATCTGTACCGGCGGCATCCTGAAGCCATGGCCGAACAGCATCGCCCGACCGTAGAGGCTCCTGAAGGGTTCGCCGCCGCGCTCCGCTCCGCCGTGCGCGGCGAGAGCGATTTCGGGGCCGCCGCCCGGGCCCTGATGACCATGGACGCGTCCAACTACCGCCGCGTGCCCCTCGGGGTGCTCGCCCCGCGCGACGCCGACGACATCGCGGCCGCACTGACGGTCTGCCGGGAGTACGGAGTCCCCGTCGTTCCGCGCGGCGGTGGCACATCCATCGCCGGGCAGGCGACCGGCACCGGCCTCGTCCTCGACCTGACCCGCCACCTGAACGCGATCCTCGACCTGGACCCGGCCGCCCGCACCGCCACCGTCCAGCCCGGCGTGGTCCTGGACGACCTGCGGGCCGCCGCCGCCCCGCACGGCCTGACCTTCGGCCCCGACCCGTCCACGCACAGCCGCTGCACCCTCGGCGGCATGATCGGCAACAACTCCTGCGGCGCGCACTCCGTGGCCTGGGGCACGACGGCGGACAACGTGCGGGGGCTGTCGGTGGTGCGGTACGGGGGCGAGGCGCTGCGGCTGGAGCGGGGGGCGCCTCGGCGGGGAGCGGCTCACGGCCCCGAAGGCGTACGCGAACTGATCGGCGCCCACCTCGCCCTCCTCCGCACGGGCTACCCCGACCTCCCGCGCCGCATCTCCGGCTACGCGCTCGACGCCCTGCTCCCCGAACACCCCGGCGGCCCCGACCCCGTACGGGCGTTCTGCGGCAGCGAAGGCACCCTCGCCGTGGTCACCGAGGCGACCGTCCGCCTGGTCGAGGCCCCGCGCGCCCGCGCCCTTGCCGTCCTCGGGTACGCCGACGAGCCGGCCGCCGCCGAAGCCGCCCCGGGCCTCCTCCCGTACCGCCCGCTCACCGTCGAGGGCATGGCCGCCGACCTCGTACGAGAGCCTGCCGGGCTGCCGCGCGGGGCCGCGTGGCTCTTCGTGGAGACGGGCGGCGACACCCCGGCCGAGGCGAAGGCGCACGCCGAGCGCATCCTGCGGGGAGCCGACGCGGTGGACGGGACCGTCGTCACCGACCCGGCCGGGCAGCGGGCCCTGTGGCGCATCCGCGAGGACGCCTCCGGGACCGCGACCCGGATGCCCGACGGCACCGAGGCCTGGCCCGGCTGGGAGGACTGCGCGGTCCCGCCCGCCCGCCTCGGCCCCTACCTCCGCGACTTCCGGGCCCTGCTCGCCGGGCACGGCCTGCGCGGAACCCCGTACGGCCACTTCGGCGACGGCTGCATCCACGTACGCATCGACTTCGACCTGCTCACCCCGCCGGGCATCGCCCGATTCCGCCGCTTCTCCGAGGAGTTGGCGGACCTCGTCGTCGCACACGGCGGCTCCCTCAGCGGCGAGCACGGCGACGGCCAGGCGCGCGCCGAGCTGCTGCCCCGGATGTACGGGGACGAACTCGTCGGCCTCTTCGGCCGGTTCAAGGACCTGTGGGACCCGGACGGTGGCCTCAACCCCGGCATACTCGCCCGCCCGGCCCGCCTGGACGAGAACCTCCGCTTCGAGGTGCTGCCGAAGCGCCCGGTCGACGTGGCCTTCGGCTACCCGCAGGACGGCGGCGACTTCGCGGGCGCGGTGCGGCGGTGCGTCGGCGTCGCCAAGTGCCGTACGGAGGCGGCGCCGGGCGCGGGCGTGATGTGCCCGTCCTTCCGCGCGACCGGCGAGGAGGCCCACTCGACGCGGGGGAGGGCCCGGCTGCTGCACGAGATGCTCGCGGGCGAGGTGATCACGGACGGCTGGCGGAGCACGGAGGTACGGGACGCGCTCGACCTCTGCCTCTCCTGCAAGGGGTGCCGCAGCGACTGTCCGGTGGGCGTCGACATGGCCACGTACAAGGCGGAGTTCCTGCACCACCACTACCGGGGCCGGCTCCGCCCCGCCGCCCACTACGCGATGGGCCGCCTCCCGCGGTGGCTGCGCCTGGCCGCCCCCTTCGCCCGGCCCCTCAACGCCCTGGCCCGGCTCCGCCCCCTCGCCGCGCTCGCGAAACGGCTGGCGGGCATCGCACCCGAGCGGACGATCCCGGTGCTGGCGCGGGAGACGTACAGCCGCTGGCTGCGCGGGCAACAGGGCAGGGGGGCGCACATCCTCTCTTCCAGCCGGGTGGTGCACCTCTGGGCGGACACCTTCACCGAGTACCTGTCCCCGCAGGTGGGCCGGGCGGCGGTCCGGGTGCTGGAGGAGGCGACCGGACGTACGGTGCTGCCGCCGCCGAGCGGGGTGTGCTGCGGCCTGACGTACGTCTCCACGGGCCAACTGGACGCGGCCCGCCGGGTGATGCGCCGCACCCTGGACCGGATCGGCCTGCTCCCAGGCCACCCGGTCGTCGTCCTCGAACCGAGCTGCGCCGCCACCCTCCGTACCGACCTCCCCGAACTCCTCCCCGACGACCCGCGCGCGGCTCAACTCGCTTCTTCGGTGCGCACCTTGGCGCAGTACCTGGAGGAGCGCGCCCCCGACTGGACCCCGCCCCGCCTGGACCGCCCGGCCGTCGGCCAGACCCACTGCCACCAGCACGCGGTCATGGGGGACGCGGCGGAGAGGCGGCTGCGGGAGCGGATGGGGCTGACTGGTGAACTGAGCGGCGGGTGCTGCGGCCTCGCCGGGAACTTCGGCTTCGAGAAGGGGCACTGGGAGGTGTCCGTCGCGTGTGCGGAGGAGCAACTGCTGCCTGCGGTGCGGGGATCGGAGCCCGGGACGGAGGTGCTGGCGGACGGGTTCTCCTGCCGTACGCAGCTGGACCAGCTGGCCGGGCGGCGGGCACGGCATCTGGCGGAGGTGATCGCGGAGGGGCTGGACGCGGAGGCGGGTGGCGGCCGCTGAAATGCGTTTCGCGCGCTTCGGGGCGCTTGTACGGTGACGCGCGTGAAGACTCAAGTGATCGTGCTCAACGGCGGTTCCAGCTCCGGCAAGTCGGGGATCGTCCGGTGTCTGCAGGCCGTACTGCCGGACCCCTGGCTCGCGCTGGGGACCGACACGATGGTCGACGCGATGCCCGCATCCCTCCAGGCCTCGGACGCCGGGATCGCGTTCGGCCCGGACGGCGGGGTGAGCATCGGCCCGGAGTTCCGGGAGCTGGAGGACGCGTGGACCGAGGGGATCGCCGCGATGGCCCGCGCGGGCGCCCGGATCATCGTCGACGAGGTGTTCCTCAGCGGGGCGGCGGGTCAGCGGCGGTGGCGTGAACGGCTCGGCGGGATCGGGGTGTTGTGGGTCGGCGTCCGGTGCGAGAGAGAGGTCGCGGCGGGTCGGGAGATCGCCCGGGGCGACCGGGTCGCGGGGATGGCCGCGGCACAGGCGGAGCTCGTCCACCGGGGCGTGGTCTACGACGTGGAGGTCGACACCACCCGTACCGAAGCGATGGCCTGCGCGCGGACGATCGCCGGGCAGGTGAGGTGAGGCGCCCCGGCCCGGTCGGTCCGCAGCCGCCGGAGGCCGTGGAGCAGTCTCGGCCGGAGCTGTCGGGGCTGTAGGCCGTGGGGCAGCCGTTCGGGGCCGGGGGCCCCGGGCTCATCCCCGCGCGACGATCTCCCGGGCCAGTGCCGCCAGCTTCGGCAGGGCGGGGTGGCCCGGTCCGTCGCGGCGGGCCAGGAGGACCGGGACGCCCGGGGCGTCGTCCAGCGGCACATAGGCGACGCCCGGGTGCGGGTGCATGGCGGCCGTGGAGGCGGCCGAGACGCCGTGGCCGCGCCCGGCGGCGATGGCGGTCAGCCAGTCGTCGGTGTTGGCGACGGTGAGGGTGGCGGCGGGCCGGGTGTGCGGCGGCCACAGCTCGGGGGTCGTGGTGCCGGAGACGGTGTTCACGACGACGGGCCCGTCCGCGAGGTCGGCGAGGCGCAGCGACGTACGGGAGGCGAGCGGGCCATCCGCGGTCACCGCCGCCACCCGGGCCTCGGTGAACAGCACCTCGGTGACGAGCCCCGGCGCCTCCACCGGCCCGCGCAGCAGCGCCGCGTCGACCTCGCCCCGGGTGAGCCCGGCGGTGCGGTCGTCGATCCGGAGCAGCTCCAGGGGGGTGGCCGGATACCGCTCCTGCCAGCTCCGCAGGAGCGGTGTGGTGTACGGGCCGAAGGCCGACCAGGCGTGCCCGAGCCGCAGGGGCCAGTGGCGCAGCCGCCCGGTGTCGAGCGCCTCGTCGAAGGCGGCGACCGCGGCGGCGGCCTTGTCGCGGAAGGCGACGCCCTCGGGAGTGAGGGCGAGGTGGTGGGTGGAGCGGTCGACGAGCCGGAGGCCCAGGTGGCGTTCCAGGGCGGCGAGGGTGCGGGAGACGGCGGGCTGGGTGAGGCCGAGGTGTGCGGCGGCCCGGGTGACGTTGCCCTCGTCGGCGACGGCGAGGAAGGCCCGCAGATGGCGGAGTTCGACGGCCCGGGAGGGGATCGCCGGGCGTCCTGTGCCGCCCGGGCCGGGCGGGTCTTCGGGGCGGCTCATGCAGGGCGTTCCGTTCGGCTGCTCATGCGTCCGGAGCATAACGAGAGCCCAGAACTCATTTCACGGGACGCGCGCGGGTCCCTAACGTGGAGCCTGGACCGCCGACAGCGCGGCACACCGTTTCGTACCCCCCTCGTACCTCCTTCGTACCTCCGGAAGGCCGCCCGTGAACGTCCAGCGCAGTGCCGCAGAGCCGGCGGCCGCAGCCGTCGCCGTACCCGAGGCGGTGTCCGCCCTGGACGGTGCCGGACATAAGGCCGGGCGCGAGGCCGGCACCGGCCCCGGGCAGCCGGGGAGCGGGCGCCGGGCTGCGCTGGTGCCCATCGTGCTGGTGGTCGGGGGCGGCCTCTCCGTCCAGTTCGGCTCGGCCGTCGCGGCGCTGCTGATGCCGAAGGCGGGGGCGCTGGGTGTCGTCACGCTCCGGCTGGCGGCGGCCGCGCTGATCCTGCTGGTGGTGTGCCGGCCGAAGCTGCGCGGCCACTCGCGCGCGGACTGGGGCACGGTGGTCGCCTTCGGCGTCGCGATGGGCGGCATGAACACGCTCTTCTACCAGGCGCTGGACCGCATCCCGCTCGGTATCGCCGTCACCCTGGAGGTGCTCGGCCCGCTCGCGCTCTCCGTGTTCGCCTCGCGCCGCCTGATCAACGTCCTGTGGGCCGGGCTCGCCCTGGTCGGTGTCGTCCTGCTGGGCGGCGGGGGCTTCGACCGTCTGGACCCGGTGGGTGCGGCGTACGCGCTGGCGGCCGGCGGGATGTGGGCCGCGTACATCGTGTTCAGCGCCCGCACCGGCCGCCGCTTCCCGCAGGCGGACGGCCTGGCCCTGGCGATGGTGGTGGCCGCGGTCCTCTCGCTGCCCCTGGGCATCTGGGAGTCCGGGTCGAAGCTCACGGTCCCCTCGACCCTCGCGCTCGGCGCGGCGGTGGCGGTCCTGAGCTCCGTCCTCCCGTACACCCTGGAACTCATGGCCCTGCGCCGCCTGCCCGCCTCCACGTTCGCGGTCATGATGAGCCTGGAACCGGCGATCGCGGCCACGGCGGGCTTCCTGATCCTGAACCAGGCCCTGTCCACCACGGACGCCCTCGCCATCGCGCTGGTCATCGGGGCGAGCATGGGCGCGGTACGCAGCCAGACGGGAGCGCGGCGGAAGGGCTGAGGGCTTCGGCCGTGGGCGCCGGTCACCACGTGCAGGGCGCCCGGAGGTCGGTGATGGAGTCGGCGAGTTCGGCCGGGTGGGCGGGCCACCCCGTCCGGTGCCAGTGTTCGATCCGCCAGGAGAGCCGGCGCGGCCACAGCGGGGTGGCGGGCAGCTCGGCCACGGGGATCCAGACGGGGGTGCCGCCGTAGGTGTCCAGCGTCTCGGGAGGGCCGATGCGTCCCTCGGCCGTCATGAGGAAGTAGTGCTCGTACCGGCCCCCCTTCCAGACCCGCGCCACCTCCCGCCCGACGCTCCCGAGCAGACCGGTCTCCTCGCGGAGCTCCCGTACGGCGGCTTCCTCGGGCGTCTCGCCGGCCTCGACCCCGCCGCCCGGGATCTCGTAGTACGGGCCGTCCTCGTCCGGGTCCTGGAAGCGGATCAGCAGCAGGTGCCCGTCCCGGATCAGGATCGCCCCGGCCCGGACCCGTACGGGAGGAACGGCGGCCGGATCGTCCACCTGCACCGCCCCGGTGGGCCCGGCCCCCTCCGCCCAGGCCCGCAGGACGGTCTCCGCCGTGCCGACCGGCCATATGCGGGCGTGCAGGGCCTCGTCCAGGGAGAGCGCGTGCGGCGGGCCCGGGGGTGTGGCCGTACCGGGGAACGCGTAGCGGACGGGTCCTGCGTCGCGGCGCTCCTCCAGGACGAGCCGGTCGCCGTCGAAGCGCGGTTCCACCAGCTGGGGTTCGGCAGTCATCGGCGGAGGTTAGCAGCGGGGCGGAACGTCACACGGGCGCCGGGAACGAGAACCGGACACCGGGTCGGCCGCTCCGACGGTTCCGACGGCGGCGGCTCCGACGGCTCCGATACCGAGAGCCGGGGCCGGGCAGAAAATCATGCAAGCGTGCTTGATTGTTTCCCGGACCGCTGCCATGCTCCTGGGCACCACACCCGGTCCCGAGGGGAGCGCACGTGTCCGATGTCGCAGCGGTGGTCGACGATCTGCGCGAGGAGAGCGACGAACTCGACGTCCTGGTAGGGGTGCTGGAGCCTGGCCGGTGGGCCGACCGGACCCCCGCCGAGGGGTGGACCGTCGCCCACCAGATCGCCCACCTCGCCTGGACCGACGAGGTCGCGCTGCTGGCGGCCACCGAGCCGGAACGGTTCGGCGACGAGGTGACCAAGGCCCTCGCCGCCCCCGAATCCTTCGTCGACGAGGCGGCGCAGGCCTTGGTCGACGCCCACGCCCCGGACGCCCTGCTCGCCCGGTGGCGGGACGGGCGGCAGCGGCTGGACAAGGTGCTGCGGGACGCCCCCGCCGGGACCCGGATCCCCTGGTACGGGCCGCCGATGAGCGTCGCGTCCATGGCGAGCGCCCGACTGATGGAGACCTGGGCCCACGGCCAGGACATCGCCGACGCCCTCGGTGCCACCCGCGCCCCGACCGCCCGGCTGCGGCACGTCGCACGGATCGGGGTGCGGGCCCGGAACTACGCCTACGCGGTACGGGGCATCACCGCACCCGAGACCGAGTTCCGCGTCGAACTCCAGGCACCGGACGGTGAGTTGATCGCCTACGGCCCCGAGGGCGCCGCCCAGCGCGTCACCGGGCCGCTCCTCGACTTCTGCCTCCTGGTCACCCAGCGCGCCCACCGCGCCGACCTCGCCGTCACCGCCGAGGGGCATGAGGCGGACCAGTGGCTCTCCATCGCCCAGGCCTTCGCCGGCCCTCCCGGGCCGGGCCGCCTGCCCCGCGCGGAGCAGGACGGCAACCGGTGACCGGCACCCCCGCCCCCGGGCCCCTCCGGATCGGCAACGCCTCCGGCTTCTACGGCGACCGCTTCGACGCCGTACGCGAGATGCTCACCGGCGGCCCCCTCGACGTCCTCACCGGCGACTACCTCGCCGAGCTGACCATGCTGATCCTCGGCCGCAGCCGCCTCAAGGACCCGGAGAAGGGCTACGCCACCACCTTCCTGCGCCAGCTCGAAGAAGGGCTCGGCCTCGCCCACGAGCGCGGGGTGAAGATCGTCACCAACGCGGGCGGCCTCAACCCGGCCGGACTGGCCGACGCCATACGGAAGTTGGCCGCCAGGGTCGGGGTGCCGGTCGCCGTCGCCCATGTCGAGGGCGACAGCCTGCCCGTGCCGGACGGGTTCCTCACGGCCAACGCCTACCTCGGCGGCTCCGGCATCGCCGCCTGCCTGCGCGCCGGGGCCGACATCGTCGTCACCGGCCGGGTCACCGACGCGGCCCTCGTCACCGGCCCGGCCGCCGCCCACTTCGGCTGGGCCCCCGACGACCTGGACGCCCTCGCGGGGGCCGTGGTCGCCGGGCACGTCCTGGAGTGCGGTACGCAGGCGACCGGCGGCAACTACGCCTTCTTCAGCACCCACGACATCCGCCGCCCCGGCTTCCCGCTCGCCGAGATCCACGCCGACGGCTCCTCCGTGATCACCAAGCACGACGGTACGGGGGGCGTCGTCGACCTCTCCACCGTCACCGCCCAGCTCCTGTACGAGACCGGCGGAGCCCGGTACGCCGGCCCCGACGTCACCGCCCGCCTCGACACCGTACGGCTCACGCCAGACGGCCCCGACCGGGTCCGCATCGACGGGGTGCGCGGCGAGGCACCGCCCCCGACCCTCAAGGCCGGGCTCTCCCGGCTCGGCGGCTGGCGCAACGAGGTCGTCTTCGTCCTCACGGGCCTGGACATCGAGGCCAAGGCCCGCCTGGTGGAAGCCCAGTTCGACGATGCCCTGGAGCGGGGCGGTGCGCGGCGGCCCGAGGAGGTGCGCTGGGAGCTGGTCCGCACCGACCGGGACGACGCCGACACCGAGGAGCGGGCCAGCGCCCTGCTCCGGCTCGTCGTCCGCGACCGGGACTCCGACGCGGTGGGCCGGGCCGTCTCCGGAGCCGCCGTCGAACTGGCCCTCGGCAGCTACCCGGGCTTCCACGTCACCGCCCCACCCGGAAAGGGCGCTCCCTACGGGGTGTTCGAGGCCGTCCACATACCGGCGGGGGACGTCGAGCACACCGCCGTGCTGCCGGACGGAGGCCGCGAAGCCCTTGAACCACCCTCCAGCACCCGGCTGTTGGAGGGACTTGACGAGCCGCCGCTCCCCGACCCGTACCCCGCCGGGCCTACCCGCCGCGCCCCCCTCGGACTCGTCGCGGGCGCCCGCAGCGGCGACAAGGGCGGCGACGCCAACGTGGGTGTCTGGGTGCGGGACGACGACGCGTGGCGGTGGCTGGCGCACGAGCTGACCGTGGCGCGGTTCCGGGAACTCCTCCCGGAGACCGCCGAACTCACCGTCGTACGCCATGTCCTGCCCAACCTGCGCGCCCTGAACTTCACCGTGCACGGGCTCCTGGGGGAGGGAGTGGCCGCGCAGGCCCGGTTCGACCCCCAAGCCAAGGCAGTGGGGGAGTGGCTGCGGTCGCGGTGGCTGCCCATTCCCGTACCCCTGCTGGAGCGCGACCACGGCCACGGCCCGTCACCGGAGGTGTCCGCATGACCGTCCTGCCCACCGGGCTCGACACCAACAGCCCCGAGTACGCGGCGAATCGGGCCGCCCTGCTGGAGAAGCTGACCGAGCTGGAGGCCGAGCACGCCAAGGCGCTCGCGGGCGGCGGCGAGAAGTACGTGGCCCGGCACCGGGGGCGCGGCAAGCTCCCGGCGCGGGAGCGGATCGAGCTGCTCGTGGACCCCGACACCCCGTTCCTGGAGCTGTCGCCCCTGGCCGCCTGGGGCAGTGATTACGCGGTGGGCGCCTCGCTCATCACCGGGATCGGGGTGGTGGAGGGCGTCGAGTGCCTGATCACCGCCAACGACCCGACCGTACGCGGCGGAGCGTCGAACCCGTGGACGCTGAAGAAGGCCCTGCGCGCCAACGAGATCGCCTTCGCCAACCGGCTCCCTTGCATCAGCCTGGTGGAGTCGGGTGGCGCCGACCTGCCGTCGCAGAAGGAGATCTTCATTCCTGGCGGGGCGCTCTTCCGGGACATCACCCGGCTCTCCGCCGCCGGAATCCCCACCGTGGCCGTGGTGTTCGGCAACTCGACCGCCGGAGGCGCGTACGTCCCCGGGATGTCCGACCACGCCGTGATGATCCGGGAGCGGTCGAAGGTCTTCCTGGGCGGACCGCCGCTGGTGAAGATGGCGACCGGCGAGGAGAGCGACGACGAGTCCCTGGGCGGGGCCGAGATGCACGCCCGTACGTCGGGTCTCGCCGACCACTTCGCCGTCGACGAGCAGGACGCGATCCGGCAGGCCCGGCGTATCGTCGCCCGCTTCAACTGGCGTAAGGCACATGCTGATCCGGGCCCCGCCGAGCCGCCGAAGTACGACGAGGACGAGCTGCTCGGGATCGTGCCGGGCGACCTGAAGGTGCCCTTCGACCCGCGCGAGGTGATCGCCCGGCTGGTCGACGGCTCGGACTTCGACGCGTTCAAGCCGCTGTACGGGACGAGCCTGGTGACGGGGTGGGCGCGGCTGCACGGGTATCCCGTCGGGATCCTCGCCAACGCGCAGGGGGTGCTGTTCAGCGAGGAGTCGCAGAAGGCCGCCCAGTTCATCCAGCTGGCGAACCAGCGGGACATTCCGCTGCTCTTCCTCCACAACACCACCGGCTACATGGTCGGCAAGGAGTACGAGCAGGGCGGCATCATCAAGCACGGCGCGATGATGATCAACGCGGTCGCCAACTCGAAGGTCCCGCACCTGTCGGTCCTGATGGGTGCCTCGTACGGGGCCGGGCACTACGGGATGTGCGGCCGCGCCTACGACCCGCGCTTCCTCTTCGCCTGGCCGAGCAGCAAGTCCGCCGTCATGGGGCCGCAGCAGCTCGCCGGGGTCCTCTCCATCGTGGCCCGTGCGTCCTCCGCAGCGAAGGGGCTGCCGTACGACGACGAGGCGGACGCCGGGCTGCGCGCGATGGTGGAGCAGCAGATCGAGGCGGAGTCGCTGCCGATGTTCCTGTCCGGGCGGCTGTACGACGACGGGGTCATCGACCCGCGCGACACCCGGACCGTCCTCGGGATGTGCCTGTCCGCGATCCACACCGCACCGGTCGAGGGCGCCCGCGGCGGCTTCGGCGTCTTCCGGATGTGACCCGCGCATGAGGCCCCACGAGGAACCGTCCGGATGTGACCCGCGCATGAGGCCCCACGAGGAACCGTCCGGATGTGACCCGCTCATGAGGAGAGACGTGATCCACTCCCTGCTCGTCGCCAACCGGGGCGAGATCGCCTGCCGGATCTTCCGCACCTGCCGTGACCTGGGCATCACCACGGTCGCCGTGTACTCCGACGCGGACGCCGGGGCCCTGCACGTACGGGAGGCGGACCTCGCCGTACGGCTGCCGGGGTCCGCCCCCGCCGACACCTATCTGCGCGGCGACCTCGTCGTGGCCGCCGCCCTGGCCGCCGGGGCGGACGCCGTCCACCCGGGCTACGGCTTCCTCTCCGAGAACGCCGCCTTCGCCGCCGCCGTCCAGGACGCGGGGCTCACGTGGGTCGGGCCGCCGGTCAAGGCCATCGAGCTGATGGCCTCCAAGACCCGGGCCAAGGAGCTGATGGGCGGGGCGGGGGTGCCGCTGCTGGCCCCCGTGGACCCGGCCACGGCGAGCGAGGACGATCTGCCGTTGCTGCTGAAGGCGGCGTCGGGCGGGGGCGGGCGCGGGATGCGGATCGTCCGCGAACTCGGCTCACTCCCGGCCGAGTTGCTGGCGGCCGCCGCCGAGGCCGCGTCCGCCTTCGGGGACGGGGAGGTGTTCGCGGAGCCGTACGTGGAGCGGGGCCGGCACGTCGAGGTGCAGGTCATGGCCGACGCGTACGACACCGTGTGGGCGCTCGGGACCCGGGACTGCTCGCTCCAGCGCCGCCACCAGAAGGTCATCGAGGAGGCCCCGGCACCCGGTCTGGACGAGGGCCTGCGCACCCGGCTGCACGATGCGGCCGTGGCGGCTGCTCGGGCGGTCGGCTACCGGGGGGCGGGGACCGTGGAGTTCCTCGTCTCCGCCGAGGGGCGGCCGTACTTCCTGGAGATGAACACCCGCCTCCAGGTCGAACACCCGGTGACGGAGGCCGTGTTCGGGGTGGACCTGGTCGCCCTGCAACTGCGGGTCGCGGAGGGGGAACCACTGGACCCGGTGCTTCCTGCGGCCTCGGGCCACGCGGTGGAGGCCCGGCTCTACGCCGAGGACCCCGCGCGCGACTGGCAGCCGCAGACCGGAGCACTGCTCACGCTGGAGGTGCCGGACGCGCCCGGACTGCGCCTGGACACCGGGTACACCGGCGGCGACACCATCGGCGTGCACTACGACCCGATGCTGGCCAAGGTCATCGCCCACGCCCCGACCCGCACCGAGGCGGTCCGGCTGCTGGCCGGAGCCCTGGAACGGACCCGTATCCACGGCCCGGTCACCAACCGCGAGCTGCTCGTACGGTCCCTGCGCCACCCGGACTTCGCGGCGGCGCGCCTGGACACCGGGTTCTACGACCGGCACCTGGCGGACCTGACCGCCCCGGGAGCCGGTGACCCCGCCACCGCCGCCCTCGCCGCCGCCCTGGCGGAAGCCGTACGCGCCACGGCCTCCCCGGGCCCCGCCCCCACCCGTTTCGGCGCCTGGCGCAACCTCCCCTCCCAGCCACAGGTCAAGCGCTTCCGCAGCGAACCGGACGGCACCGAGCACGAGATCGCCTACCGCACCCCGCGCACCGGCACCCCGGAGCCGTACGACGCCCCCGGCGTCCGGGTCCTCGCCGCGGCCCCCGACCGGGTCACCCTCGAACTGGACGGCGTGACCCGCCACTTCGAGCTCGCCAGGGACCGCGACCGGCTCCACGTGGACACCGCCGGAGCCTCGTACACCTTCACCGCCCTGCCCCGCTTCACCGACCCCGCCACGCAGACCGACCCCGGCTCCCTCCTCGCCCCGATGCCCGGCACCGTCGTCCGCCTCGCGGAGGGCCTGGCGCCTGGGGCCCGGGTCGAGGCCGGGCAGCCGCTGATCTGGCTGGAGGCGATGAAGATGGAACACCGCATCCTCGCCCCCGCCTCCGGCACCCTCACCGCCCTGCACGCCGCCCCCGGCCACCAGGTCGAGGTGGGCGCGCTGCTCGCCGTGGTCCAGGAGGACCCGGACGCCACCCCCGTAGCCGCATCCGCACCCGCACCCGCACCCGCACCCGCATCCGCATCCGTACCGGAGGAGAACGCATGAGCACCGTCCTCGAAACCGAAGAGCACCAGGCGCTCCGCGCCGCCGTCGCCGCCCTCGGAAAGCGTTACGGGCGCGACTACATGACCACCGTCATCCGCGAGGGCTCCCACACCCACGAGCTGTGGGCGGAGGCCGCCAAGCTCGGCTACCTCGGGGTGAACCTCCCCGAGGAGTACGGCGGCGGAGGCGGCGGCATGGCCGAACTCTCCATAGTGCTGGAGGAGTTGGGCGCGGCCGGCTCGCCCCTCCTCATGATGATCGTCTCCCCCGCGATCTGCGGCACGGTCATCGCCCGCTTCGGCACGGACGAACAGAAACAGAAGTGGCTGCCGGGCCTCGCCGACGGCACCCTCACCATGGCCTTCGGGATCACCGAGCCCGACGCCGGTTCCAACTCCCACCGGATCACCACCACCGCCCGCCGCGACGGCACGGACTGGCTGCTCACCGGCCGCAAGGTCTTCGTCTCCGGCGTCGACATCGCCGACGCGACCCTGATCGTGGGCCGCACCGAGGACGCCCGCTCCGGGAAGCTGAAGCCCTGCCTCTTCATCGTGCCGCGCGACGCCGAAGGGTTCGGGCGGAACCAGATCGACATGGAACTCCACGCCCCCGAGAAGCAGTTCGAGCTCGTCCTGGACGACGTACGGCTGCCGGCCGAGGCCCTGGTGGGCGACGAGGACGCGGGGCTGCTCCAGCTCTTCGCCGGGCTGAACCCGGAGCGGATCATGACGGCCGCGTTCGGCATCGGGATGGGCCGCTTCGCGCTCGGCAAGGCCGTCGAGTACGCCCGTACCCGCCAGGTCTGGAAGGCCCCGATCGGCTCCCACCAGGCCATCGCGCACCCGCTCGCCACCGCGCACATCGACCTGGAGCTGTCCCGCCTGATGATGCAGAAGGCCGCCCGACTCTACGACGACGGCGACGACATCGGGGCGGGCGAGGCCGCGAACATGGCGAAGTACGCGGCCGGCGAGGCGTGCGTGAAGGCGGTCGACCAGGCCGTCCACACCCTCGGCGGCAACGGTCTGACCCGCGAGTACGGGCTCGCCTCCCTGATCACCGCGTCCCGGGTGGCCCGGATCGCGCCGGTCAGCCGGGAGATGATCCTCAACTACGTCTCACACCAGTCGCTGGGCCTGCCGAAGTCGTACTAGAACCCGCGGCCGGCGGAGAACCCGAGCCGTCCGACCTCTCCCCCTTCTCCATCCCCAGGGGCGATTCTGACTCTCCACACCCGCACGGCGCCCCGCGCCGCCTCCCGGGCGGCGCGGGCCTCCGCGACGACAGGGGTACTGCCATGGTGTTCCGCAGTGAGTACGCAGACGTACCGGCCCTCGATGTGCCCATCCACGAAGCGGTCCTCGGAGGGGCCGCCGGGTTCGGTGACACGGTCGCCCTGATCGACGGGACGAACGGCACCTCCCTCACGTACGCCCAGCTCGACGGCTTCCACCGCCGCATCGCCGCCGCACTCGCCGACGCGGGGCTAAGGAAGGGCGACGTCCTGGCCTTGCACAGCCCGAACACCATCGCCTACCCGGCGGTCTTCTACGGGGCCACCCGCGCCGGAGCCTCCGTCACGACGGTCCACCCGCTGGCGACGGCCGAGGAGTTCGCCAAGCAGCTCGCGGACAGCGGCGCGAAGTGGATCGTGACCGTCTCCCCGCTCCTGGAGACGGCCCGCCGGGCGGCCGAACTGACCGGCGGAGTTCAGGAGATCTACGTCTGCGACCAGGCGGAGGGCCACACCTCGATCCTGGACATGCTGGCCTCGCCCGCCCCCGAGCCGGAGATCGCCATCGACCCCGGCGAGGACGTGGCGGCTCTCCCGTACAGCTCCGGCACGACGGGCACGCCCAAGGGCGTGATGCTGACGCACCGGTCGATCGCGACCAACCTGGAGCAGCTGAGACCGTTCATCCCGATGGGGGAGGGCGACCGTATTCTGGCCGTCCTGCCCTTCTTCCACATCTACGGCCTCACCGCCCTCATGAACGCACCCCTGCGCTGCGGCTCCACGGTCGTCGTCCTCCCCCGCTTCGACCTGGCGCAGTTCCTGGAGGCCATCCAGACGCACCGGATCACCGGTTTGTACGTGGCTCCGCCGATCGTGCTGGCGCTGGCGAAGCACCCGCTGGTGGGGGAGTACGACCTGTCCTCGCTCCAGTACATCGTCAGCGCGGCGGCGCCGCTCGACGCCGAGCTCGCGGCCGCGTGTTCGGCCCGGCTGGGGCTCCCGCCGGTACGGCAGGCGTACGGGATGACGGAGCTGTCGCCCGGCACGCACGTGGTGCCGCTCTCCGTGGAGGAGCCGCCGCCGGGCACGGTGGGCAAGCTGCTGCCGAACACCGAGATGCGGATCGTGTCCCTGGAGGACCCGGCGCAGGACGCGGAGCCGGGGGCGGACGGCGAGATCCTCATCCGCGGCCCCCAGGTGATGAAGGGCTACCTGGGCCGCGCCGACGCCACCGCCGACATGATCGACGCCGAGGGCTGGGTGCACACCGGGGACGTCGGCCGGACGGACGAGGACGGCTGGCTGTACGTGGTCGACCGGGTCAAGGAGCTGATCAAGTACAAGGGGTACCAGGTCGCGCCCGCCGAGCTGGAGGCGCTGCTGCTGACCCACGAGCACCTGGCGGACGCGGCGGTGATCGGGGTGTACGACGCCGACGGCAACGAGGTCCCGAAGGCGTTCCTGGTCCGGAGCCCGGCGGGGGAGGGGCTGACGGAGGACGACGTGATGGCGTACGTCGCCGAGCGGGTCTCCCCGTACAAGAAGGTGCGGCAGGCCGAGTTCATCGATGCGGTGCCCCGGGCGGCGTCCGGCAAGATCCTCCGGCGCGAGCTGCGCGACCGCGAGAAGACGGATCATTCAGGAACATCGGAGGAGAAGTGACCCTGATCGTACGGACGGGGGAGCGGGGTGTCGCGACGCTGACGCTCGACTCCCCGGCCAACCGCAACGCGCTGTCCGCCGCTCTGGTGGGCGAGCTGCGGGAGTCGCTCGCGCGGTGCGCCTCGGACGACACCGTACGGGCGGTGGTGCTGACCCACACCGGTACGACGTTCTGCGCCGGGGCGGACCTCAAGGCGCCGCCGGACCCGGAGGTGTTCGTGGGCCTGATGCGGGAGATCGTGGCCCTGCCGAAACCGGTCGTGGCCCGGGTGGAGGGCCACGTCCGGGCGGGCGGCCTGGGCCTGCTGGCGGCCTGCGACATCGCGGTGGCGGGGCCGTCGTCCTCCTTCGCGCTCACGGAATCACGCCTGGGCCTGGCACCGGCGGTCATCTCCCTGACGTTGCTGCCGCGCATGGACCGTACGGCGGCGAACCGCTACTTCCTCACCGGGGAGCGGTTCGACGCGGCGGAGGCCGCCAGGATCAACCTGGTCACGCTGGCGGCCGAGGACGTGGACAAGGCGCTCGTCCCGGTCCTGGACGGCCTGCGCAGGGCGTCACCGCAGGGGCTGGCCGCATCGAAGGAGCTGGTCACGGCTACGGTGCTGGAGAGTTTCGACCAGTACGCCGAAGACCTCATCGCCCGCTCCGCCGCGCTGTTCGCCTCCGAGGAGGCCAGGGAGGGGATGACGGCCTTCCTTGAACGACGGGACCCGGCATGGGTGCGGTGACATCCTCCAGTGTTGCGCGATCGGCCCACGCGCCGAAGCAGGACCGCAGCCGGGCGACCCGGCAGCGGCTCCTGGAGGCGGCGGTGGCCTGCCTGGCCGAACACGGCTGGGCGGGCTCCACCGTCTCGGTGGTCGCCGAGCGGGCCGGGGTCTCGCGCGGCGCGGCCCAGCACCACTTCCCGACCCGCGAGGACCTGTTCACGGGGGCGGTGGAGTACGTGGCCGAGGAACGTTCGGCCGCCCTGCGCGCGCTCCCCGTGCAGGGCCGCGCGGAGGTGGTCGCTGCCCTGGTGGACCTGTACACGGGGCCGTTGTTCCGGGCCGCGCTGCAGCTGTGGGTGGCGGCGTCGAACGAGGACCAGCTGCGCCCGCGCGTGACGGAGCTGGAGGCGCGGGTGGGCCGGGAGACCCACCGCATCGCCGTCGAACTCCTGGCCGCCGACGAGTCCCGCCCCGGCGTCCGCGAGACGGTCCAGGGCCTCCTGGACATGGCCCGCGGCCTGGGCCTCGCCAACCTCCTCACCGACGACACCGCCCGCCGCGCGCGAGTGGTGGCGCAGTGGGCGGCGCTGGTGGAGGAGGGGCTGGGGTAAGGCCTCCGCGGTGCCGGACCGGGTCCGATGCGGACCTTGCGGTGTACGGGAGTTGACGCGCGGATGAGAAGTCGGCGGCGAACGTCCGTACGGCCGCAGGATCGGCCGTAGGCCGCCGTACCGCTGGCTACGTTGACGCTGTGCGCAAGCAGCAGCAGTGGTCGCAGGGGTCAGGGAGCGACGGCGCGAGCGGAAGTCCGAGCGCGAGCGCGAGGACCAATCCGACCGCGAGGACGAGTCCCACCGCGAGCATGAGGGGCGTGTCCGAGGACACCGGGCGGGCGCCCCGCCTCATGCGCCCGGCCGGGCCAGGGGTCCTCAGCGGCGGCCCCGGCTCCCTCCAGGGCATGCAGCAGACACTGGGCAACGAGGCCACCACGCGTGCGGTGCGGCGCGGGAAGCGGCCCATGGCCCCGCGGCCCCCCGCCATCGACGAGCGCGCCGAACAGGGGCTCGTGCTGCCGCCGTACCTGATGGAGCTGGAGGCGGGCGGGCTCTCCACGGCGTACGGGCTGACCGGGCAGGAGTTCGTGAGCACCGCGGTCGCGGCCGTCGTGGGGCACGGCGGCGGAACGGTGGCCGGGATCTCCGCCGAGCTGGCCGGGCGGCCCGAGTCGTTCTTCGGCCGGGGCCGGGCGTTCGCGGTGGAGGGCGCGGAGGGCGGTGACGGGTTCGACGTCACCGTGAGCATCGCGCCCGCCCCCGACGACCTGCCGCCCACGTTCCACCCGGCCGCCGACCTGGCGAGCGCCCCGCCGGATCCGGGCGGGGCGCCGCTCGCCGCCGTGGACGACGCCGAGGGCAAGGAGACCAAGGTCGACGTCCAGCACAACAGCGGGGCCACCGCGAGCAGCACGGTCGGCAACTCCTCCAGCAAGGGCGCGGGCGGTACGGCGTTCGGGCTCGCCCCGGTGCTGCCGGGGCTGTGGCTGGGCGCCGCGGCGACGGGGAGCGTGCAGCCCTGGCAGTCCTCGCGCGACTCCCGCTCGCAGCGTGGCGTGGCCGAACCGCGGGTGCTGCGCAGCGACAAGGGCTCGGTGGAGGTACCGCGCCGGGTGCTGTACGTCGTACGGGTCCGGCCGCAGGCGGGCGGGGACGAGCAGGTCTTCCGGGGCTCGGGAGGGCTCACCCAGCGGGTGCCCACCGAGCACCTGATCCCGGCCGGCACCGAGGCTCCGACCCTCGCCGCCCCCGCCACCGGGCCGTCGGGCCGGTCGCAGCAGGTGGACCCGGACCTCGCGCGGCGGGTCGCGCTGGCCGACTCGCTGGCCCCGGTCGGCGTCTCCGACACCGCAGGCCCGCACCAGGGCGGCGGCGGCCTCTTCGACGCGGTCGCCTCCGTCCTGCACCCCTCGCTGACCGCGCCCGGCGCCCCCGGTCGCTCCCGGCTGTACGAGGCGACGGCCACCCCGACCGTGCTGGAGGACCTGCCCCGGCTGCTGGGCGGCGACGGCGTCACCGGGGACGACCTGTACTCCAAGGACGGCACCAGCGCGGGCAGTTACCGCATGCGCGCGGTCGTCACCGGACTGACCCCCGCCTGGGGCACCGGGAAGACCCAGCTCCGTACGCATCAGCAGGCCCAGCACACCGCGACCGAGTCGGCGGGCAAGGGCCGGTCCGTGGCGGGCGGGATCGGCCCGGCGATCGGGGTCGGGGCCGCGGCCAACGCGGCGGTCGTACGGGCCACCGCGATGCCCGTCGCCGCCGCCCGCAAGGCCCGGTTCAGCGTCAACGAGCAGACCGTCTCCAGCAGACAGGGCGCGGAGGTGCGGGGCGAGAAGGTCCTCTACCTCGGGACCGCCCAGTTCACCGTGGAGGGAACCGGCCCCCGGTCGGTCCGGGCGATCCTGAACCCACAGGCGCGGGTGGCCACGCACGCGATGCGGGTCTGGATCGGTCTGCGGGCCGACGAGGTCAAGGAGTTGGGGCTGCCGCTGCCGCCCGGGGTGACGGCGGGCGAGTTCATCAAGAAGCCGGACCCGCAACAGCCGGCGGCGGACACCGACTCGGATGCGGACACCGACACCGACACCGAATCCGAGTCCGAGGGCGGAGGGGACGCACGCCACCTGCCCTTCGGCGCGATGGGATCGAGCGTCACGATCGGCCGGCTCGACACCGCCCCCATGGTGAAGGCCGTACGGGAGATGTTCGCCACCGACCCCCGGCTGGCCGGATACCTGCCCGCCTTCGGCGCCACGCCACCCCCGGCCGACCTCAGCCGGGAGGAGGACGAGGCGCAGCGCACCAACTACCGCGAGCTGATGGCCGCCCTCTCCGAGGCCAACCTGCGCGTGAACAAAGAACAGTTGCTGTCCACCGGCATCCGGGTCCGGCTGCGCCGCAAGACCACGATGCACTCCCATGACGTACAGCTGCGGGTGCACGGAACCATGGGCGCGACACGCCATCTCGGCGAGATCGACGACTGGCTGGTCCGCGCGCACTCCGGAGTCGCCGCCAACGCACAGAGCGGCCGCAGCAGTTCGCGCTCCATCGGGGGCATGGTGCTGGCCCAGGCCCGGCTGATACCGGGCGTGCTCACCGGATCGGCCCGCTACGAGCGGCAGAGCTCGGGCACCCGACGTAACCAGGGCGGCCCCACCACCCGTACCGACGTCCTCACCAACGGTTCGGAGAAGGCGAGCGCGTTCGGGGCGGCGCTGCGGCTGAACGTGGACGTCACCATGACCTCGCGGCAGCGCAAGCTGGCCCGTGCGCTGACCCCGGGCGGCCCCGGCCGGGACGTGCCGGAGGCCAAGCTGCTGACCGGGCTGCACATGGAGGAGCAGGACGTACGCCTGCTGACGCCGTCCGAGTTCACCGTCGGCACGGACGAGAAGGCGCGGCTGGACGCGGGCGCCGACCAGGCCCCCGGCCCGGCGCGGCCCGTGGCCGGGGCGGCGGGCATCGGCGACCTGGCGGGCCTGGCCCCGACGCCGACGGCCGGGCAGGTGGTACGGGACTGGCAGCTGGTGGAGACGCTCGGCGACGGGCAGCCGGTGCGCGACCTCGCCCTGGCCCTGCTGTCCCGCGCCGCTGCGCGCGGCGAGGCGGGCCGCCAGGACACGGCCCTCGCCACGGAGGGGCTGGCGCCCCGGCTGGCGGTCGAGGAACGCTTCGGCCCGCGGGCGATCACGGCCGCGCTGCGGCAGGCCGCGTCCTCGGGGTGGGTGGTGAAGAACCTGCGGTACCCGCGCCGGCTGGCCGCGCTGAACGGCGCGGTGGGCACGAGGCTGGCCCTTGCCGCGCCCCAGTTGGTTCACGAGGCCGCAGGTCCAGGGACGGAGACGTTCGTGATGGGCGGCCACCAGGCCGGCGGCCAGCAGGGGGAGGGCACGTCCAGCACGGTGCAGGTCGGCGTCACCGGCGTACAGAACGGCACCGAGTGGCGGGTCGGCGAGGGCCTGTCGGGGTACCGGTCGACGAGCAGGAGTGACACCGAGTCCGCGACCGTGTCGGGGACCGTGGAACGCAACGCCCACACACCGAAGAAGGCCCCGCTGTATCTGGTCCGGTGCGATCTGCTCGTCACGATGGTGGCGGAGGTCAAGGTGACGGGCGGCGGCCCGTACGTGGCGAGCGCGGCGCGGACGCTGCCGGGCACGGCGGCGGTGTGGCTGACGGCGGAGCAGCTGCGGGCGGCGGGGGTGGACCTGCCGGAGTCGGCGCGGAAGGCGCTGAAGGTGGAGGACCGGCGGCCGGCTGCCGAGCGGACGGCCGAGGCCTCCGGGGGCGGGGAACGCGGGGGAGCATCGACTGCGGCGGCCTCGACTTCGACATCGGTTCCGGCCCCGTCCCGGGCGCGGGCATCGGCATCGACGGCGACCGGCGGCCAGGCAGCGAGCCCGGTCCGCCAAGGGCCGGCGCTCGCCCGCGAACTGCCGCTGGGCTTCGGCATGATCGAGGACCTGCCGGACTTCGTCCCGCTGCTGGACCGGCTGCGCGGCAACCTCGCGATCACCGGGCAGCAGGACCTGGCGGACGACATCCTGCCCCGCCAACAGCTGCGGGACCGCAACGACAACGTGCAGCGCCTGCTGCGGGTCCTGGACCGGGACGGCTCCACCGGCCTGCTGGCGAGTGCCATGGACGGCGGGGTGACGGTGGAGCTGCTGGACGGCCGTAACACGCCGTACTGGGCGGTGTTCAAGATCGTCCGCAGCGGCGACGGAGTCCGCGAGGGCGAGGCGGACGACGGCCGGGACATGGAGTACATCACCTCGGCCGCCGCCCAGCAGGCCACCTCCCACGGCGAGGGCGAGACCACCGGCGTGGAGGGCATCCTCGCGGGCTCCGGGAAGCCGGACGCCGGAGCGGGGCAGGTCAAGAGCGCGGGCGCGGCGGCAGGGCTGGGCGTCGCGTCGGGCTCCGGGCGCCGCGGGGGCGAGGCGGCACGCGGCCAGCTGGGCATGAAGACGGTCGCGGAGGCGAAGACGGCGAAGTCGGCGAAGATGCGGGTGCCGATCGTGGCCAGCCTCGAACTCCACAAGGGTGACCGCCGGTTGGCGATGGCGGGCTCGGGCCGTACGTCACTGGTCCACCGGATCCTGGAGAGCGACCTCACGGCACTGCGCCGGGTGAGCGTCCCACGCCGGGCCCCGCGCCCCGCACCGGGCGTCCCGACGAGCGGAGTGGCCGGCCTCGGCGCCTGGCGGGCCGACGGCATCCCGCTTCCGATGGAGGCCCAGGTGAACGGCTTCCAGGGAGCGGCCCACGTACGAGAGTTGGTGAACACAACCGTACGGGCGGCAGGCGGCGGCGACCGCTTCCGCCAGAAGGGCCAGGCCGCGGCCTACACACTGGGCGAGGCGGTCTCCACCGAGTGGCTGATCGCGGCCCTGCCCCTGCTCACGAACGCCGGGGCCGAGCTGCCGCCGGTCCACGCGAGCGGGGCGGCGGGCCAGGACCTGCAAGCATCGGTGCACGCGCGGCTGCGGGCGGGCCGGATCCTGGGGGCCGGGGACAAGATGACGTTCGAAACGGCGGCCCAGAGCAGCCTGGGAGCGCCCCGCCCCACCCAGACGGAGGGCCAGAGCCAGGCCGAGCAGAGCAGACAGGCACGCGGCCTGTTCGGCGCCGGAGTGCTGAACGCCGACCAGTTCCGCCTCAACCAGCTGATGGGCAACGTGGACGGAGCGGGCTCGGCGAGCGGCGCTGCGGCGAACGGAGCGGGCTCGATGCCCCTGCACAAACCGAAGTTCACGTCGGTGCTGGTCCAATTCACCCTGGACGTAAGGGTGGTGGCCCGGGTGACGAACCGGGTAAGCACCTCCCGTACGGAGGTGGCGGAACGCGACCTGACGCTCCCGCGCCCGGTGGTGATCCGGATGCCCCTCCCGGTAGCGGGCCGCCTACTGGCCGCCCACCCGACGGAGATCACGGACCAGCACGACCGCCTGGGCCTGCGGACTACGGCGGTGCCGCCGCCTACGGGGGTGTGAGGGGGCGGCACCGGGCGCGCGGGGACCACCCGCACCCCGACCACCGGGGCCGCCGGGCAGCGGGACGAGCCCCGCACGCGCGGGGACCACCTCACCGTCACCGGCGGCCCGACCGGCGGAACGGGAACACCCCCGCACGCGCGGGGACCACAGTTCGCGACCTGCGGGTTTACGTGGCCGATGGGCTGTTTTTACTTACTTCTTGAGAAACGGACATATCCCCCCCGTGCCGCGAACGGTCCTCGCTGTAAGCCGTGCACGTCAGGAGCGATTCTGCCCCTCACCCGCAGGGACAGGCGTCGCCTGGTGGTAGTACATCTGCCACGCCGTCTCGCCGTGCTTCCTGCGCCACAACGAACTCCGGCGGGCCCGGTTGCCGCCGAGGACACTCTCGTAGGTGAGGTGCACCACCCCTGGGGCCAGTACGACACCGGTCATGCTGGATGTCTCGTGGCACGGGCCGTCCACGTCCCCGCCGCTCAGTTCGGGGAGTGCGGCGAGCATCTCCTCATACGTCCACCGCCGTCCCGAAGCCCCGACCTCGATGAACTCCGGGTCGAGGAGCCGCTAGGCGAGTGACCGTGACGCACGCACATCGGGATCCATCAGCTGCAATTCGCCGGCTATTGCCGTGCCCACGTCCGTCGTCTCTTCGCTCATCCCGTAATTCTGTCGAAGAGGGGTCATCAGCGAAGTCCCTGATCGCCCCGCAGGTCAGTCACTGTGCAGCGAAGACCGGGGGCTCCCGCGAGCTTGCGGTCCGCTGTCACGAGTTCGGCGTCCAGTGTCTCTGCCAGGGCGATGTAAGAGGCGTCGTAAGGCCACATGTTGTGACGGAGTTCCCAGATGCGGGGCATGAGGGGTGTGTGGTCGTAGCGGTGCAACTGCATGCAGCCCAGCAGGTCCAGCGCGCGGGTCGCCTCGTCCTCGGGAAGCTTGTTGCCTCGAACCAGGCCCCGTAGGACCGACGCACACTCCAGGTCGACTACGTGTGGGGCGGCGAGCCGGTTCCCGGCAGTGTGGTTCCGCACCCGCTCGGCGAGGGTGTCCGAACCTACGAGGAACTCCACGAGCGCGGAGGTATCGAGAACCTGCACCTTCACGAACGCGCCTCACGCATTTCGGCCAGGACATCGGATACGTCGTCGGCGGTGACCTGGCCTCGTGCGGCGATTCCACGTGCCTGCTCGGCCGCTTCTTCCGGGGTTAGCAAGGCTGCCTCGCCAATCAGAAGCTGCAGGAGGTAGGCCTGCAAGGACTGCCCCGATCGGGCAGCCCGGACCTTCAAGGTGGTCATCGTTTCGTCCGGTACCTCTCGGAGGTGGATGGTAGCCATGCAAGCATTTTAGTCCCATTGCCTGCACTCTGCTAGTGGCTTCTGTCGTCTGGCGGAGAGGCGCGAGCTGATCCGCCGATCGTTGGCCTCAGACGGTTCTGAGGAGGCCGCGTAGGTTGCTCATGCGTGCCTTGACGTCGGCGGTGTCGGTGGGGTGGATCGGGACCTGATCGGTGTCGGGTCGGTGGGTGGTGCGGCAGGGGCGGCAGAGGCCGTCGGGGAGGGCTTCTGGTTGGCCGGGGCGGCCGCAGTCGGTGCATTCCATGAGGATGCGGCGAGTTGGGGCGGTGCCGGGGGCGCCGGGTGAAGCGCTCGCGGTCGTGGGGATCCGGGGCGGGATCTTGTCGGTGAGGCGGCGGCGGACGAAGCCAAGGGGGGTGTCGACCCGGGCGGGGAGTCCTGCGGTGAGGGCGGTGATCAGGTAGTCGACGCTGACGCCCCTGGTGAGCCACTCCGCTGCCTGTGGTTCGAGTTCTGCGCAGTCGTCGGCGGAGAGGGGGAGGCGGTGGTCCTCGTGGCCGAGGCGGGCCAGGGCGAGGTAGGCGGGGGAAGGGCCGGCTTCGGAAGGGTGAGGTGCTGGGGCGGGAGGCACGGGTTGTGTGTCCGGCGCCTGGTCCGGCGTGCGTTGATGCGGTACGGGGGTGGGTTCGGGGCCCTGTTCCGTACCGGGTTCCTCGGATGCGGGCGGCGGCGGTTCCTCGTCCGGGACCCAAGACGGCGGAGCGGTGTCGGGGGCCGGGGTATCCGGCGCGGAGCTGTCGGCCTGGGTGGTGTTCTCGGCGGTGAGGTAGGCCTGCCACCACTCGTTGTCGTGTGCGGTGCGGGACCAGAAGGTGCGGAACACCCACCGGGTCTCGTCGCCCGCGCCGAGCGCGCAGCGGACGCGCCGCAGGTGCCCGGCCACCGACAGGGCGGTCAGGGCGCTGCTGATGGCCTGCTGCCCGTAGAGCGGGAGCTGCTTGGCCAGCTGCTTCACACTCATCGCCGCACCCTCGGGGAGATGGTCGACGAACCCGGCAACGTACCGCTCACGCGCAGGCAGGAGAGCGAAGTCCGCTCGGGTACGAGGAAGTTGGTTGGGCGCGGAGCGTTTGCCGTACCCGGGCTTGGCCATCGGGTACGCGGCGGAGCGTGCGGGGGCACGCAGGGCAGAGCTAGTGTGCTGAGTAGCCACGGGATCGCCTTCCACGGGATCGATCTTGCGGTCAGACCCCGGCCTGGTGCTTGCAACACCGTGTCGGGGTCGTTTGGTTCTTGTAGTTCTCGAACCGTAAGCAGTCGTGACGCTGCGCCGCAAGCTGTCACAATTAGTCATACTTCCCCAGCCGTGACGGGTCAGGGAGGGGGGGGGAGGTTATCCCAACCCCCTTCTCTTACCTACTGGTTAAAGAAGGCGCTCGAACCCCGAACCTCGCATCCCGACCCCCGCATCCCGAGACCCGAGCTTCGGGCCGGGACCCCGTTTACGTACCCCCGAAAGAGCGAACCGACCGCCCCCGACGCTTGGGCCCCGGAGCTTGGGCCCCGAGCCCCGGGCCGCCTCCGTCGCATCAGATGCCGATCGGCTTCCGGTACCGGACGTGTTCGTTCTGGCGCCGGAACCCGACGCTCTCGTAGAGGTCGTAGGAGCGGTGCGGATTCGCGGTCCCGGTGTACAGCCGGGCAGACTCCGCGCCGTGCTCGCGGAGAGACCGCAATCCGTCCAGCAGCAGTGCACGCCCCAGCCCCAGACGCCTCGACTCTGCCCGGACGCTCAACTCTTCGACCTCGCCCACGGTGGGGTCGTGCCGGCGGAGGGAGCACAGGGCGACGCCGGCCAACTGGTCCTCATGCCAAGCAGCTCGCCAGCAGGTCGGGACGGCCGTGGCGAGGAAGCGCTCGAAGGTCCACTTCTCGGTGAAGGCAGCCTGTGCGTAGGAATCAACGACCGTCTTCCAGGCCGCGTGGTAACTGGTCGGATCAACGGCACCCACGGTGACACCAGCCGGCAAACGGCCGTCGTACTCGGGAAGGCTTCGGAGATCGGCCAGTTCCAGCTCGACCAGGCTGAAGACACGCCGGTACCCGGTTTCGAGCAGCAGTTGCGTCGAATCCGTTTCGGAGGCCATCGCGTTCGCGCCGAACACGGCTGTCCGTGCGGTTCCGTGGTGTTGCAAGAGGTGACGGATACGGCTCTCGGCCCAGCTGAGCATGTCCGAGCCGATGCCCGCGCCGCGGTGGTCGGGCAGTAGGTAGCCACGGTGCAGATACAGCCATGTGCCGTCCCGCTCCTGCCACCACCTGATCGTCGCGTAGCCGACGATGTCCCCGTTGTGCTCCACCAGGACTTGGTTCTCGGACGGGTTGTCCAGCTCGGCGGAGGCTTCGGCGATCTCGGCTGCCGTCGGGATTCCCTCCACGACCGAGCGAGCGTCGACCTCGTCCCGCCCCGCACAACCCAGCCGCACGGCCGCCATCGCGAGGTGGTCTTCGTCGCCGCGGTACGGCCGGAAGAGATAGCCGGGCAATCGTCCCGGAGCCCCAAGGCCGCCGCCCCTGTTCACGTCCATTCGCGGGCCTCCCGTCATGTCGGACCTGAGGTCAGCGAGCGTAGGCCGGGCCGATCGGACAACGTAACTCGATTTCGGCAGCAGGACTGTTCGCGGGGGCCGGACCGGCGCGGAGGGGGATCGGCCACGGATGACGAGGCGGCGCTGGTGGATTTCGGAGTGATCCGGAGCGATCCGGATTCCGGGGTTCAGGCGCTGCTGACGCCGTTCGCGGTGCCGTGGGCCCGCCGCTCGGTGGCGTAGCGGTACATGGCGCCGAGTGCGAAGGCCTGAACGATGGCGCCGATCGGGATCCCTATCAGGGCTACGGGGCCCTCGAAGGGAACCAGAAGCGACGTCGGGGCGGTGGCCAGCACGGCCCAGACTCCGGCGAAGCTGGCGTCTCCGGAGGAGGAGGCGAAGAAGGCGTCCGCGGCGACCCACAGGCACACCCCGAGCACGATGCCCAGGTAGCCCAGAGCCAGAGGGTTCACCAAGTAGTGGCGAAGGGACTGCGGCAGCGAACGAGTGGTCTTGGCCATGTCGGTTCTCCCTGGGATGCCGGTATGCCCGGTGCGGCGGCTGTTCTGCCAACGAACCGAACTCTGCCGTCTGTTGACGCCCGCCACATGAGCTGCCGTACTCACGTTCGTATCTGTGAATCAACCAGGGGTCCCTGCGCTCAGGGCCGTCGGACGGGGTCGGCTTGCTCACCGGATGCCGGTCCGGGAACGAGCGGCGGGTGCGGCTCACGGGGTGCTGCGAGCATGGTCAGGCCCTTGGGCATGGGGGTCAGTTCCAGGCTGACGCGTACGGTCCTGTCGGGCGTCGTCGTACGGAGCGTCCGCGAGCGGACCAGGCTCGCCAGCGCGACGGGCGTCAGGATCTCGGAGGCTGCGGCGCCGGGGCAGTACCGGGGGCCGAGTCCGTAGGGGAGCAGGGCGGCGGGGGAGAGCTGGGGGTGGGCCTCGGGCGACCAGCGCAGCGGGTCGAACTCCTCAGGCCGCGCGTACCGGGCGGGGTCACGACGCAGTGCGCCCATGGGCAGGGTCACCAGGGCGCCGGCGGGTACCGGCTGCTCGCCCACGTACGTCGCGTGGCGGGGGCGGCGTACCAGGAACGGGATGCCGTGGAGTCGCGTGACCTCCCTGATGAAGCCGGCGGTACGGGGCATCTGCTCGGGCCGGACCGCATCGGCCGGTGCGTCGGCGCCCAGGACGGCGTCGGCTTCGGCCCGGATGGCCGCCTGGTGGTCGGGGTGGCGGCCCAGCTCGTAGCAGGCCCAGGCGAGGGTCGAGGCCGTGGCCTCGATGCCGGCGAACAGCAGCGCCCGCAGGTCGTGCAGCGCCGCGTCCGGCCGGTTGTCGGACGAGCGCTTGAGCAGGGAGACGACGTCGTTGCCGTCCCCGTCCGGCTGGTGGCGTTCGTACACCTCCCGGGTGGCCTCGTTCAGCGTCCCCAAGGCACGGCGGAAGGCGCGGCCGCGCGGCGCGGGCACCCAGGGCCACGGCGACAGCGCGTACTTCCAGAACACCCCTGCGGACAGCACGGAACGTGCTCGTGCGAGTGCGGCCAGCGTGTCCGGGGAGATGCCGCTGTTCAGCACGGTCTCAATGACGAGTCCCGCCACGAGGCGGCTCATCTCGACGGGGACGTCGACGGGGCGGTCGGCGGGAAGCCCGGCGAGCAGACCTTCGGTGCTGTCCCGTACGGACGGTCCCAGAGCCGTCAGACGGGGTGCCGCGAGCGCCGGTTTCATCAGCGCGCGCCGGTCCCGGTGGGCCTGGCCCTCGGCCCCGGCGAAGCCGTCTCCGGTGAAGTCCCGAAGGCACGGGTCCGCGCTCCAGGCCTGGAAGATGTCCTCCCCGCAGCCGACTTTGCGGATCAGCGACGGGTCGTTGACCTGGAAGGCGACCGCTGGTCCGGCCTTCGTCCTGACGACGGGACCTGCCTGACCGAGGCGCACCGCGATATTCGCCGGATCGAGCCAGAATCGCAGCGTACGGGAGTGCGCGACGCGCGGCTCCTCCCGCGATGCCGGGCATCCTCGGGCGCCGCCGCCGTCTTCGATCATGTTTCCCAAGCCTCCTGGGCTTTCACGGGCGCCGACCACCCATGTCTCTCGCCTCTGGCGACAACGAGTTGGAGGAGGGCGGCGTTACGTGTGCTTGGTGCTTGGTGCTTGGTGCTTGGTGCTTGGTGATTGGTGCTCGGTGCCCGGGGGCCTGGCCTTGGGGCATGACGAGCGGTTCGCCGATGCCTGGCGGACCATCCCCGCGCGCGCGGGGACCACGGACCCCACACCCCCTTCGAGTTGCGGTTGTGGGGATCACCCCCGCACGCGCGGGGACCACCCTGGGCCTCGCGACCCTGGACCTCGGCAGGGGGGACCACCCCCGCACGCGCGGGGACCACAGTTCGTGACCTGCGGGTTTATGCGGCCGAAGGCTCGTTTTTGCTGACTTCTTGAGAAACGGACATATCTCCCCCGTCGAGCAAAGAGTCCCCACTTGAGCCCACTACTTCAGGATTGATTCTGCCCCTCTTCGACACCGCCTGTGGCATACGAGCGCCAACCGCATCCGGTTGGTGTGGTCCCCTCGGCCGGGTGGCAGCGGGTGATCGCCCCTATCGCCGGTACGGGTGGTCGTGCCGGGTCTCGGCGGCCGGCCCTGGTCCCGGCTGCGATGTCATAGGGGCCTGCGAGCATGACCCGCATGGATAAGACAACCAAGGCTGCAGAAAGCGGAGTTACCGACACCCTGACCACGCCGGAGGAATGGCGTGGCTTCCTGGGGCGGTACGACGAGCGGTACATGAAGAACGAGGCTTCCGATCAAGAGCTGGCCGACCTGCTGGACGAGGACGAGTGGGATCTGCTGGAGGAGGAGGGGCGGCTTGAGCAGTGGCTGGGTGAAGCGCCCTCTTCTGACGAGGAGTTGGCGGCGGCCGAGGAACGGCTCGGGGTGAGGTTCCCGCCGAGCCTCAGGGGGTTTTTCCTTGCCAGCAACGGGTGGAAGCGGGTGAAGGGGTGGGTCGATCTCGTTCGTCCGTGCGGCGAGGTCGCCTGGATGCGGGACAGCGATGCCGGTTCCAGCGTGATACGGATCTATGGGGAGGATCCTGCCAACGACGACTACGTGCAGCTGTTCCGCCGGTCCATCGAAGTCGCCGGAGGCGAGGATTTCTGGCTGCTCGATCCGACCTCTGCCGGGCCCGATGGTGAGTGGGCCGCCTACCTGTTCGCGCCGAAGTACGGCGATCTGCAGGAGTTCTCCAGCTTCTCCGCGCTGTTCCACGAAGGGTACGAGGACATGGAATGAAATGACAGGAAGGCGGGGTCGGGCGCCCTGTGGGCATGTCACCGGTCGGTGACAGCGCTGTCCGGGAACGGAGACGCCGGGATCCCCGCGGGTCGGGGCGCGCTCCTAGTGGGTGATCCGGAGCGCAGCAGGAAGCCGGAAAGCATGTCCGGCTCCGGCCATCGACCACACACCCAGGGGATTTCATGTTCGGCAACCGCAACCGTCGCAAGGCCCTCCTCGTCTCCGCCGCACTCGTCGGCGGCGCCCTGCTGATGACGGCGTGCCAGGACAGCGACGGGGGCGGGGCCGTGGACACCGGTGCCGCGCAGAGCGGTTCGCCCTCCGCCGGTTCGGAGCCGTCCGCCAGTGCCGATGGACCCGCAGCCACCCCGTCCGCCAGCGCGGGCGCCCCGGACGCCGACCCGTCCGCCTCGGCCTCCGGCGGCAGGGAAGGCTCCGGCGCCGACACCGGGTCCGGGGAGCGGGAGCAGGTCGGGCAGGTCTGTGGCGCCAACGACCTTTCCTGGAGCACCCGGTCCGAGAGCCAGGCCGGTGGATACATCCTCGTCATGGCGAAGGCCAAGTCCGGGATCACCTGCGTCCTGCCGGCCGCGCTGCCCACCATCGCCTTCGGGTCCGACGGCACCGAGGCCGGGCCCGCCGAGCAGTCCGTCGGCAAGGCGATCACGCTCAGCGGGGGAACCGTCGCCTATGCGGGGGTCAACCCGAAGACCACCAACACCGACTGGGGCAAGGAGCTCGACAGCATCATCGTCGCCATCGGCAACGACGACGCCAACCCGGTCTCCCTGAAGGTCGGCACCATCAACGTCGACAAGCCGGTCGTCACCAACTGGCACACCGCGCCGAAGGACGCCGTTCCCTTCAGCTAGGGCAGCCAGGGCAGCTAGGCCGGAACCGCGTCCCCGGAGCCCGGCTCCGCCGTGCCCGCCGCCTCCCGGCGGTCCGGCGTCACGGCTTCCGCCGCCACCGGGTTCTGCGTCCTGATGTCCCGGGCCTGCTCCGCGACCCACTCGGGGCTGATCGCCGGGGTCTCGCCGAGGACATGGTCGCGGACGAACAGGCAGAACGGGTGGCCCACCGGGTCGAAGAGCACCCGTACGTCGCCCTGCGGCTGGAACTCCGCCGGTGTCGCGCCCTCCGCCACCGCGTGGGCCACGCCCGCCTCCAGGTCCGTCACCTCGAAGTCCAGGTGCAGCATCATCAGCTGGTCGCCCTGCGAGGTGAGGGAGGCGGGCCAGACCGGGGGGACGTACGGCTTCGACGTCTGGAAACCCAGGCCCGATCCACCGCCCGGTGGCAGGAGCTTCACCCAGTCCGGCTCCTCCTGCACCGTCTCCCAGCCCAGCAGGCGACGGTAGAAGTCCGCCAGCTCCGCCGCGTCCGGGGCTTCGAGCACCGTGCTGGACAGGGTCAGGGACGGTCGGGGAGCGGTCACCGTGGGCCTCCTCGGGGCGCAGATGTGCCGGTACGAGTACCCCGTACCGGCACATCCACCACCCGTACGCCTACGGGGCCACTCACCCCGCGATGTCCGCGTACCCCTCGATCTCGCGCGGGTTCCGCGTGCCGGGGCCCACGTACGTCGCCGACGGGCGCACCAGGCGGCCCGTGCGCTTCTGCTCCAGGATGTGCGCCGACCAGCCCGCCGTACGGGCACACGTGAACATCGACGTGAACATGTGCGCCGGGACCTCCGCGAAGTCCAGCACGATCGCCGCCCAGAACTCGACGTTCGTCGCCAGGACCCGGTCCGGGCGCCGCGCGTGCAGCTCCTCCAGCGCGGCCTTCTCCAGCGCCTCCGCCACCTCGAAGCGCGGCGCCGCCAGCTCACGGGCCGTGCGGCGCAGGACGCGGGCGCGCGGGTCCTCCGCCCGGTAGACGCGGTGGCCGAAGCCCATCAGGCGCTCGCCCCGGTCCAGGGCACCCTTCACATACGCCGTCGCGTCCCCCGTACGCTCGATCTCCTCGATCATGCCGAGGACCCGGGACGGGGCGCCGCCGTGCAGCGGGCCCGACATCGCGCCCACCGCGCCGGAGAGCGCGGCCGCGACGTCCGCACCCGTCGAGGCGATGACCCGGGCCGTGAACGTCGAGGCGTTCATGCCGTGCTCGGCCGCCGACGTCCAGTACGCGTCGACCGCCTGCACGTGCTTCGGGTCCGGCTCGCCGCGCCAGCGGATCATGAAGCGTTCGACCACCGAGTGCGCCTTGTCGATCTCGCTCTGCGGCACCATCGGCAGGCCCTGGCCGCGCGCCGACTGGGCGACGTACGACAGCGCCATCACCGCGGCCCGCGCCAGGTCGTCCCGGGCCGTCGCCTCGTCGATGTCCAGCAGCGGCTTCAGGCCCCAGACGGGGGCCAGCATCGCGAGCGCGGACTGTACGTCGACCCGGATGTCACCCGAGTGCACCGGGATCGGGAACGGCTCGGCCGGCGGCTGCCCGGGGTTGAACGCCCCGTCCACCAGCAGGCCCCAGACATTGCCGAAGGAGACGTGACCGACCAGATCCTCGATGTCGACCCCGCGGTAGCGGAGCGAACCACCTTCCTTGTCCGGTTCGGCGATCTCCGTTTCGAACGCGACGACTCCCTCAAGACCGGGTACGAAGTCGGACATCAGGCGGCTCCCTCAGTTCGGCGGCGGGCGGGCGACGGCCCCTGCGGCCCCGGCGCCCCCGTGCTTCGGCGCCCCGGGGGCCTTCTACAAGGCCCGCCCCAAGATATTGGCGGGTTCCCACGGAGCGGGGAAGCGTGACATCCGGCACAGGACCCCATTTCGGCGGTGCGTGGTTACGGGACCTCCTCGCCGGGCACACTCGGCCGCTGCGGCAGGATGGCCCCGTGCCCACACCAGAAGGTTCTTCGGGACCCCTCCCCGACGATTCCACCATCGATCCCGCTGCCATGCGCGAGCAGTACCGCTCCGAGGACTTCACCGAGTCCGACCTCAGCCCGGACCCGATGGACCAGTTCGCCCGCTGGTTCCGCCAGGTCGCCGCGGGCGGCGTCCTCCACGAGCCCAACGCGATGGTCGTCTCCACCGCGACCCCGGACGGCCGCCCCTCCTCGCGTACGGTCCTGCTGAAGCAGTACGACGACCGGGGCTTCGTCTTCTTCACGAACTACGGCTCCCGCAAGGGCCGCGAGCTGGCCGCCAACCCGTACGTCTCCCTGCTCTTCCCCTGGCACCCGATGGCCCGCCAGGTGATCGTCACCGGCACCGCCTCCCGCGTCTCCCGCGAGGAGACCGTCGGCTACTTCCGCACCCGCCCGCACGGCTCCCAGCTCGGCGCCTGGGCCAGTGACCAGTCCACGGTGATCGGCTCCCGCGCGGAGCTCATCAGCCGGTACGAGGAGCTGGCCGCGCGCTACCCGGAGGGCGAGAAGGTGCCCGCCCCGCCGAACTGGGGCGGCTTCCGGGTGGTCCCGGAGACCATCGAGTTCTGGCAGGGGCACGGGAACCGGCTGCACGACCGGCTGCGGTATGTCAGGGAGGAAGGTTCCTGGAAGGTGGAGCGGCTCTGTCCCTAGGGCTGAGGGCCGCTGGACCGGTCCTCAGCTGGGGAAACGTCCGGGAAACGCAGAAACCCGCAGGCTCTGGGTCCTCCGTGCACAGAGGAGCCGGCCGGACTTACCGGCGAGCCTGCGGGTCGGTGACTGCTTGGGATTGGCCGGCATCCGGCCATGCACTGCGAAAAGTGCGTGACGACGGGCGTCAGCCCGCAGTCACCTCACGAGTCCGAGAAGAAATCACTTCCGGAACACCTCCTTTCCTGTGTGCTGAGAAGCCTACGAGCGGCCCCGGCGGCCGTTCAACCCATTTATTTGGCGAAGTGGGATGTGCGCTGGGTCACGTTCGAGTTGAATGGTCTGACGTGCAGCAATACGCGCGGTGACGCGCGGGGAAACGGCCGACACGTTCTGCGGGGGGTACGGAGTGGGTGCTTCCAGGAGCAGCGGGACCACCGATGCGCTCGGACCGGACGAGGGCCCCGGCAGCGGGCCCCCGGGAGGCCCCGGAGGTGGCTCCGGCGGCGGCTCGGGTGCCGGTTCCGGCGGGCCCGTCGATGCCGGGGACACGGGGGAGCCCATGTGCCCCGGACCGCCCGCCTCCGGTGCCGGGGCTCCCGCCGCCGACTCCGGGGCCGAGCTGCTCGCCGCCCTGCTCGACGGCATGGACGCGGCCCTCTGCGCCTTCGACGCGGGCGGCGCCGTCACCCACTGGAACCGCGAGGCCGAGCGCATCCTCGGCTGGTCCGCGCAGGAGGCCGTGGGGCGTACGGGGTTCGCGGGGTGGGCGGTGCGCCGGGCCGACGCGCACGAGGTGCAGGGGCGGCTCATGTCCGCCATGGACGCGCCGGGGCGCCAGGTCCACGAGTTCGCGCTGCTGCGCAAGGACGGCAGCCGGGTGCTGGTGCGCACCCAGTCCGCCCGGGTGCTGGGCGCCGACGGCAAGCCGGCCGGGGTGTACTGCGCGTTCAGCGAGGTGCACGCCCAGATCGACCTGGAGCGGGCCATCGCGCTGAGCGAGGCACTCCTGGAGGACGCGTCCTGGGGCGTGGTGCTCGTCGACGTCGACCTCCGCCCGACCGTGGTCAACGCGTACGCCTCCCGGGCGCTCGGCGGCGGCCGCACCACTCTCCTCGGCCGGCCGCTCGGTGAGCTGGTGGTCCAGGGCGTCGAGGAGCTGGAGGCGGCCCTGCAGCATGTGCTCGCCGAAGGCGCGCCGGGCGCCCCGGCCGAGTTCTGGGTGACGCTGCGTACGGCGGAGGGCGAGCGGCGGCGGTGCTGGCGCAGCGGGTTCCTGCGACTGGCCTCCCCGCTGGCGGAGGAACCGGTTCCGCTCGGGGTGGGGTGGCTCTTCCGCGATGTCACCACCGCCAAGCTCGCGCAGCAGGAGGCGGACCGGCTGCGGTTCCGGACGAGCCAGCTGCACCGGGCGGCCCGCGCGGCCGCCGAGTGCGAGGACCCGATGGAGGCGGCGACCTCCCTGCTCGACTTCGCGCTGGCCGGGTTCGCCGACCACGTCCTGCTCGACCTGACGCCGGGCGGCCTGACGGCGGGGGAGCTGACCGCGGGCGAGCGCCTGGTGCGTACCGCCGCCACGCCCTCGGACGCCCCCGGTCCGTGCCTGCTGGTAGCGGGCGGCTCCATCCCGGTCCGTTACGGCCCTGGGCACCCGGCCCTCCAGGCGGTCGAGCGCATCGGCTCGGTCCGTACGAGCGCGGGCACCGGCGAGGCCGGAGGGGCGGCCTGGGCGGCGGAGCGCCGCTGGCCCCGGGACGCGGCCCACGCCCTGTGCACGGTGCTCCGGAGCCGGGGGCGGACGCTGGGCGTGCTGACCTTCCTGCGCGCGGCGAACCGGTCCGCCTTCGAACGCCCGGACACGGCGTACGCGGAGACGGTGGCGGCCCGCGTCGCGGCGGCCGCCGACCTGGCGCGGGCGGGGCAGGAGCGGGGATAGGAAGCCGAGGTGGCGGGGGGAGCGGGGGCCCGGGGGAGTGGGGTAGCCGGGCCGCCCGGTCCGGTGGGGGCTAGAGGCTCCCTGGACCCCGTCTCGTCAGCGCCTGGATCCGGCGGCGGGCCGCAGCCCCGATCCAGGCTCCGATCCCGATTCCGGCCCGATCCCGATTCCGGCCCGGGCCCCGATTCCGGCCCGGGCCCCGGTCCCGGCCCGGGCCCCGGTCCCGGCCCCGGCCCCGATCCCGGTCCTCGCCCCGGCTTTCGCTCTCGCTCTGGCCACGACCCTGGCCACCGCCCCGGTCCCGGTCCCGGTCCTCGTCCCTGCGGAGCTTCGGTCCGTCGCGGAGGTGCCGTCCCCGGTGACCTCCGCGAGCGTGGCGTAGTACGCCGACGGCCGGGCCTCGAAGTCCGTCCAGGTGGCGAGCTCGTCCGCGTCGGCGTCCGGCCCGCGCAGCAGGTCGACCGAGGCCTGGGCGAACTGCTCCGTCCAGCCTTCCCGTTCGGCCTCGGCCAGCACCAGGCGCAGCTTGTCCACCGCCGCCAGGACGTTCTTGCGCTCGCGGCTCCCCGTCCGCAGCATCTCCCGGAACCCGGCCGCGGGTGCGGCGGTGACCAGCAGCGGCTCCAGCCGCGCGGCCAGCTCCTCACCCGCCAGGCCGGCGCTCCGCGCCTGCGGCCCGGCGTCCACCAGCACCCGCAGCGCGGCGAGCAGCGCCGTGGTGCGCGGTTCGGGGCCGTACGTGTCCATCCGCAGGCCCATGTGTCGGGCCACGTCCCGGCCCACCGTGTCTGCCGTCCTGTGTGCGGCGGCCACCGTCTGCTCGGCCGCATCCCGTTCCATGCCGAAGAAGTGCGCGAGCGTCCACGTCCCGGCGTCGAGCACGTCCCGCACGGTCCGGACGCCGGCCTTCTCCAGCTCCGCGGCCCGCAGCCGCTGCTCGGTCACGCCCTTCAGCCGGGTGACCGGAATCCGGGCCAGCTCCCCGTCCACCAGCTCCCGGTGCAGCGGGGTCCAGGCCGTCCGCACCGCCTCCACGGCCCTGCGGTGGTCCCGGGCCACCAGGTCGGCGGCCTCCCGCAGCCGCCGCGCCCGGCGGATGAGGCGCGGCCGCACCCCGCGCGCCCGGGACAGCGAGCGGATGTTCCCGCCGACGAGGGCGACGACCGTCAGGAGCAGCCCGAACACGATGGCCGTGTCGGAGCGGTCCATCCGCTCAGCGGCGGCCCCGCCGTCGTCCTCCATCGAGTACAGCTCGCCGTGGCCCGGGCCCTCGGCGCGCACCCATCCGGTGTCCCAACCGAGATCCGAGCCGTCCCAGCGCGGCGCCTTCAGGACGGGGTCCCGCCCGGCGTCGCACTGATAGGTGCCTTTCCGGTCACCGCCCCGGAAGGGGTCGGTCCAGGTGACCGTGCACGCACCGTCGGGCTTCTCGTCGAGCACGGTCAACTGGACCTGCCTCAGCTCGGGAAAGTCCGGCGTGGTCGCGGAGAGGTACCCCGACCATGCGATCAGCGCCAGCCCGAGGGCCAGCACCCACCGGAACAGAGGCACGTGTCTCATCCGGTTTCCCCCGTGTCTCCCCCGCAGGACGGCAGTACGTCCGGCGAGCCCAGTATCGGCCGGGCCCGGCCCGCTGAACCAGGGCGGGAGCGGGCAGTGGGGGGCGCCGTTGCCTTCCTGCTTCCGGCAACCACCGGAGGCGGCGGCGCTTGCTCTGCGCGCCGACACCTCCGGGGGATTGCCGGGTTCCGTCCTCACGCCGCGTGCAGCGCCAGCGTCGGGGAGAGGCGGGACGCCCGGACCGCCGGGTAGAGGCCCGCCACCGTGCCGATCACCAGCGTCGCGCCGAAGCCTCCGCCGACCGCCCACAGCGGGACCACCCACGGCAGCCCGCCGGAGTGCGCGTACACCCCCGTGGCCGCCGCGCCCAGCGCCACCCCCGCCAGGCCGCCGAGGCCGGACAGCATCAGGGACTCCGTGACGAACTGGATGCGGATCTGGCCCCGGGTCGCGCCCAGCGAGCGGCGCAGGCCGATCTCGTACCGGCGCTCCAGGACCGAGATGATCATGGTGTTGGCCACCCCGACCCCGCCGACCAGCAGCGCGATGCCGCCCAGGCCCAGCAGCAGACTGCTGAACGCCCCCTCGGTCGCCGCCTTCGCGCGGAGCGCCGACGACGGGTCGGTCACCTTGACGTTCTGCGGGTTCTGCGGGTCGACCGTCGCCGCCATCACCTTGCGTACGTCCTGCACCGCCGCGTCGTCCGACCGCTCGTACACCGACGTCGGGTGGCCCTCGAAGCCCAGCAGGCGCTTCGCGCCCTCCCAGCCGACCAGGGCGGAGCGTTCGATCTCCGGGGCGAGCGGGAGCGGGGCGAGGATGCCGGTGACCGTGAAGTACCGGTCACCTATCCATACCTGCTGCCCCGGCTTCGTGATGCCCAGGCGTTCGGCGGAGACATGGCCGAGTACGACGGAGGGGTAGCGGCCGGTCGCCGCGTTGAGCCAGCTGCCGCTGCTGACCTCGCCGCGCAGCACGCGGAGCAGGTCGGCCGTCGTCGCCCTGACCGCGATCCCGCCCGTATCGCCCTCGTCGATCTTCTCGTTGCGGCGTACGGTCGCGTCCAGGTCGGCGGTGGCCCCCACCTCCTGGACCCCCTTGATCCGGCCCACCATCCCGACCGAGCCCTCGGGCAGTGTCACGTCCTGCCCGGCGAACATCGAGTCGCCCGGGGAGGCCACGAGGAGGTTGGTGCCCAACTTGTCCAATTCGCGGAGGAGTTGGGCCTGGCTGGAGGCGGAGATGCCGACCACCGAGATCATCGTCGCGATGCCGATGGCGATGCCCAGGGCGGAGAGCACGACCCGCATCGGGCGGCTGCGCAGGCCGGACGAGCCGACGTGGAGGACGTCCCGGGGGCCCAGCCGGGCCGCCTTGAGCCGGCCCCTGCCCCTGCCGGTGCGGCTCACAGCTCCGCCCCCGCCGCCATGGACGGGACGGAAGGCGGGTTCCGTACGTCCGCCACCACCTCGCCGTCCCTGATCCGCACCTCGCGCGGCAGGCTCCCCGCGATCTCCGTGTCGTGCGTGATCACCGCGATCGTCGCCCCCTCCCGGTTCAGGTCCCGCAGCAGCTCCATCACCGCCGCCCCCGACGCCGAGTCGAGCGCCCCGGTCGGTTCGTCGGCCAGCAGCAGGGCCGGTTCGCCGACGACGGCCCGCGCGATGGCGACCCGCTGCTTCTGGCCGCCCGAGAGCTGGTGCGGCTTGTGGTGCTGGCGGTCCGCGAGCCCGACCCGGTCCAGCGCCTCGGCGGCCTTGCGGCGGCGTGCGGAGCGGGGGAGGCCGGAGTAGAGCAGGCCTTCCGCCACGTTGTCGCGGGCGCTGACGCCCGGGACCAGGTGGAACGCCTGGAAGACGAAGCCCACGTGCTGGGCGCGCAGGGCGGAGAGGCGGCGGTCGGAGAGGGCCGCCACGTCGTGGCCCGCGATGTGGACGGATCCGGCGGTGGGGCGGTCCAGGGTGCCGACGATGTGCAGCAGCGTGGACTTGCCGGAGCCGGACGGGCCGACGATGGCGAGGAGTTCGCCCTCCGCCACGGTGAGGTCCACCCCGCGCAGGGCGGTGACCCCGCCCGCGTACTCCTTGGTGACGCCCCGGAGGCCGACGACCGTACGGGTGCCGTCCTCGTTCGGGACGCCCCGGAGGCCGGCGGCCGTACGGTTGCCGTCCTCGACCTCGTTCGTACCGCTCATATCTTCGGCACCCCGACCTTCATGCCCTCGCTCAGCCCGCCGCCGGACACCTCGACCCGGCCCTCGGCGAACATGCCGAGCTCCACCTTCACCTCGCGGACCGCGGAGCCGCGTACGACCTCCACGCCGAAACCGCCGCCGGGCAGGGCCAGGAGCGCGTTCACGGGGACGGTCAGGACGTCCTTGCGGGTCTCGCCGGTGAGGTTCACCGTGACCGGTGACTGGTCGAAGCCGCCGACGTCGTCCGGCTTGTCGAAGGAGACGGTCAGCGTGACCTTGGGGCTGTTGTCCTGCGGGTCGTCGCCGGGCTTCGCGGTCCGGCCGACCGAGGAGACCGTGCCGGGCGCACTCGTGCCGTCCGGCAGATCGACACTGACCTCCGTGCCCGCCTTGGCCAACTGGCTCTCCGCCACATCCAGTTGGAAGGTGACGATGCGCTCGCTGCCGGTGGTGGTGAGGACGGGGGCACCCGGCTGGGCCAGGTCGCCCACGGCCGTCTCCACGCTCTTGATCCGGACCTTCCCCGGGGCGAACGCGATGTCCTGCGGCCCCACCTTGCCCGTCCGCTTGCTGCCCTGCGCCTTCTGCCAGCGCTTGACGGCCGCCTCGGTCAGCTCGGTGTACTCGGTGTCCGGGGTGAAGCCGGTGTAGCCGAGGGCGGCGAGGTTGCGTTCCAGCTGCTCGACGTCCCGTCCCTTGTCGCCCGCCTTCAGCGTCCGGTACATCGGGCCCGAGCCGTACATCAGCCGGACCGCCCGGCCGTCGACCTCGTACAGCCGCTCGTTCCGCTCGACGGTCGAGCCGGTGCGCGGGGTCCAGGTCAGGGTGCCCGCCGCGCCGGAGTTGATCTTGCGCTGCTTGTCGTAGCCGAGGGTTCCGTCGGCCTGGGCGCTGTCGCGCAGGTCGCCGCGCTCGACCGGGGCGGTGGCCGGCGGCAGCCCGGTGTTCCTGGAGCCAGCGGGCTCCTCGGCCCCGCCGAGCTGGGTGACCGCGATGGTCCCGGCCGTCACGGCGAGCACCGCCGCCACCGCGGCGACGACCCGTCCGCGCCTCATCGGCCCACGCTCTCGCACGCCTTGCCGGCCTTCTCGAACTTCTTCATGTCCTCGGCCTTCAGCGCGGGGGCCGCCTGCATCGCCCCGCCCTCGAACTTCGGGTCGGGCATGTCGAAGCCGTTCTTGCGCATGCACCGGGCGAAGGCGACCATCTTGTCCTTCTCGGCCTGGGTCAGCTCCTTGGGCCCGCCGCCGACCGCCTTGTCCTGACAGGCCTTGAACGCCTTCTCCATCTCCTTCTGGCTCATGCCGCCGCCGTCCAGGGTGATGCCCACGCCCGCCTCACCCGGCTTCGGCTCGGGGATCTTCAGGCCCTGCTCCCGCAGGCACTTGCGGTGCTCCAGCGCCTGGTCCTCCTTCGTCTTCTTCGTGTCCGAGGCCGACCCGCCGCTCTTCGTCCCGCCGCCGTCGCCCGAACAGGCCGTGGCGGACAGGACGACGGTCGCGGCGAGCAGACAGGCGGCGGCCATGCCGCGCTGCCGTGCAGGGAGAAAGATCATGAAGGGCTCCTCGTACGTTGCTGACAGGGCAGGTCCGGAACGGACGGCCCGAGCGTGCGCGAGGAGGCGGTTTCGTTTCTCTCAGCGCCGATGCTTACACCGACGAAACATCGCTTTCGGGTACACAGGGCCCATGCGCGTGCTGGTGGTGGAGGACGAGGAATTCCTGGCGGAGATGATCGCCGAGGGGCTGCGCCGTGACGCCGTCGCGGTGGACATCGCCCCGGACGGGCCGAGCGCGCTCGAAAAGCTCCGGTTCGGCGCGTACGACGTGATGATCCTCGACCGCGACCTGCCCGGCCTGCACGGCGACGAGGTGTGCCGGCGGGTCGTCGGCGCCCGCCTGCTGACCCGGATCCTGATGCTCACCGCCTCGGGGACCGTACGGGACCGGGTGGCCGGCCTCGGGCTCGGCGCCGACGACTACCTGACCAAGCCGTTCGCGTACGACGAACTCCTCGCCCGGGTCCTCGCGCTCGGCCGCCGCTCCCGCCCCGCGCTCCCACCGGTGCTGGAGCGGGCCGGGCTGACGCTCGACACCGCCCGCCGCCAGGTCTGCCGCGACGGCCGCTACCTGTCTCTCTCCCGCAAGGAGTTCGCCGTGCTGGAGACCCTCCTGCGGGCCGAGGGCGCGGTCGTCAGCGGCGACGACCTGATCGAGGAGGTGTGGGAGGAGGACACCAGCTACCGCACCAACGCGGTCCGGGTGACCCTCTCCAAGCTCCGTACGAAACTGGGGGCGCCGCCCGTGATCGAGACCGTGCCGGGGGCCGGGTACCGCATCGGGGACGGCCCCGCGGCGGGCACGGGGAGCGGCCCCGCACCCCTGACCGGACCGGAGGACGCCCGGTGAACAGCGAGCGCACCCGCCTCACCGCGCTGTACGGCGGACTCCTGGTGCTGGCCGGGGTCCTGCTCATGGGGCTCGTCTACGTGCTGGTCAGCGAGGGCCTCTACAGCAGCGTCATGACCGCGGTGGTCCCCACGGTCCCCGCTTCCGAGCTGGGCGAGTCCGCCGCCCCCGCGCTGCCGTCCTCCGACTGGGCGCAGACCACCGTCATCCAGCCCGGCCAGTACGCGGTCGCGCGGAAGGTCTCCACCGCCGCCGGGGACGCCGCCCTCAACCAGCTCCTCACCGTCTCCGGGATCTCCCTCGCCGTCTACTCGGCGCTCTCCGTCGCCCTCGCCTGGTGGATGGCGGGCCGGGTGCTGCGGCCGGTCGGCGTGATCACCGCCCGGGCCCGCCGGCTCTCCGGCTCCAACCTCCACGAGCGGATCGCGCTCCAGGCCCCGCCCGGCGAGCTCAAGGAGCTGGCCGACACCTTCGACGGGATGCTCGACCGGATCGAGCAGCTGGTCGCCGCCCGTCAGCGGTTCGCCGCCAACGCCGCCCACGAACTGCGCACCCCGCTCGCCGTGCAGCGGGCCGCCGCCGAGATCGGTCTCGCCGACGACCCGACGCCCGAGAAGGTCGCCTGGATCCGGGACAAGCTCATCGACACCGCAGACAACAGCGAGCAGCTCATCGAGGGGCTGCTGCTCCTCGCCGTCTCCGACGAGGGGCTGCGGCGGCGCGAACGGGTCGACCTGGACGCGACCACCGCCACGGTCACCGAGGCGCTGGCGGCGGAGGCGGAGGAGCGGGCCGTCACCGTCGACGTGGAGGCCCGGCCGGTGAGCGTCCAGGGGGACCCGGTCCTGCTGGACCACCTGGTGCACAACCTGGTCGCCAACGCGCTGCGCCACAACCACCCGGGCGGGACGGTACGGGTCCGGGTCGGCCCGGGCGGTCTGGAGGTCGCCAACACCGGGCCCGTGGTGGACCCGGCGGCCGTACCGCTGCTGTTCGAGCCGTTCCGCCGCGCGCAGGCCCGCCGCCACGCGCCGGGCGAGGGCGCGGGGCTCGGGCTCTCCATCGTGGCGTCGGTGACCCGGGCGCACGGCGGGGACATCGGCGCCACGGCGAACCCGGGCGGCGGGCTGACGGCCCGGGTGACGCTGCCCACCTGTGCCTAGGGGCCGGGACTCAGTGGCGGTAGAAGATCCGCTCGCGGTACTCCGTCATGACCCGGCCGTTCCAGTCGTGGCCGCCGTCGACGTTCCCCGACCGCAGGAGCGGCGGCTCGATGCCGCGGGCCACCAGCTGTTCGGCCGCCGCCGCCATCATCGACTGCATGATCGCGCTGGTCACCACGGTGGAGGCCGGGGCGAAGGGGGCCTCGATGCCGGGGGCGGTCAGCTCCGCGTCCCCGATCGCGATCTTGCTGTCCAGGACGATGTCGCAGTGGTCGCGCAGGAAGCCGCCCGAGGTGTGCCGGGAGCGGGTGTTCTCCGCGTACGCCACCGAGGTGACGCCGATGACCTTCAGCCCGAGGGCCCGGGCGTTCTGGGCCATCTCGACCGGGAGCGCGTTGCGGCCGGAGAGCGAGATGATCACGAGCACGTCGCCGGCGGCCGCGGGGCTGGAGTCCAGGACCGCCGAGGCCAGCCCGTCCACCCGCTCCAGCGCGGAGCCGAGCGTGGCGGGCATGACGTCCACGCCGGTGGTGCCGGGCACCGTGAGCAGGTTCATCAGGGCCAGTCCGCCCGCCCGGTAGACGACGTCCTGGGCGGCGAGGGAGGAGTGCCCGGCGCCGTACGCGAAGAGCCGGCCGCCCGCCTCGACCGTGTCGGCGATGGCCGCCCCGGCGGCCGCGATGGAGCCCGCCTCCTCGTCCCGTACCCGCTGGAGCAGGCCGATCGCCGCATCGAAGAACTGACCGGCCAGCTTGCTGTCGCTCATCGGGAAGGGCCCTTTCGGCAGGGTGGGAATGGCTGTGCCGCGGATCACGTTGCGGTCTGGACCAGTGGCCTGTCAATAGCGCCCGGCGGCCTCCGTCGCACGGCCTTCGGCCGGGGCGGCACGGTTGTCGGCGCTATGCGTCAGAATTGGTGCAGGGCCATCGCACGACGATTTTCTGTCACAGCATCGAGGGGCACGTATGTCCGGACTGATCGACACCACGGAGATGTATCTCCGCACCATCCTCGAACTCGAAGAGGAAGGCGTGGTCCCCATGCGCGCCCGGATCGCCGAACGGCTGGACCAGAGCGGTCCGACGGTCAGCCAGACGGTGGCCCGCATGGAGCGCGACGGCCTGGTCCAGGTGGCGGGCGACCGCCACCTGGAGCTGACCGAGGAGGGCCGCCGCCTCGCGACGCGTGTGATGCGCAAGCACCGGCTCGCCGAGTGCCTGCTGGTCGACGTGATCGGCCTGGAGTGGGAGCAGGTCCACGCCGAGGCCTGCCGCTGGGAGCACGTGATGAGCGAGGCCGTGGAGCGGCGGGTGCTGGAGCTGCTGCGCCACCCGACGGAGTCTCCGTACGGGAATCCCATCCCGGGCCTGGAGGAGCTGGGCGAGAAGGCCGAGGCCGACCCGTTCCTGGACGACTCCATGGTGAGCCTGGCCGAGCTCGACCCGGGCTCGGAGGGCAAGACCGTGGTCGTGCGCCGGATCGGGGAGCCGATCCAGACGGACGCCCAGCTGATGTACACGCTGCGGCGGGCCGGGGTCCAGCCCGGTTCGGTGGTCAGCGTGACGGAGTCGCCCGGCGGGGTGCTGGTCGGTTCCAGCGGGGAGGCGGCCGAGCTGGACGCCGAGGTGGCCTCGCACGTGTTCGTCGCCAAGCGCTGACGCCTTTGGCGTCGGGGGGTCTGGGGGCTCCCCGGGGCGTGCGTGGACGTTCGGGGCGTCGGCCCCCGGGGCGGGGGGTTCCGTCCTCAAACGCCGGACGGGCTTGAGTGGGCCCGGACGGGCTGGAGAGTGGGCCCGGACGGGCTGGGGTGGGCCCGGAACGGCTTGAGTGGGCCCGGACCGGCTGGCGTGGGCTCCGGAATGGGCCGAATCGCAGCGGGCGGGCGGATCGCGTGCCAGGCTGAGGCCAGGCATATGACCTGAGGGTGCCGGACCGGATGCGGTCGGCACGGTCGGGGAGGGAGCAGGGGATGCGCCCGTCGTACCGGCACGCCCGCCGCCCGGTGGCTGCCGCGGTCCTGGATGCCCTGGTCAGGGGCGGTTCGGCGACGGCCCGGCCGTCCTCTGCCATCGTTGTCGTGGACAAGGGTCGGCCCCGGCGCCCTGAGGCGCCGGGGCCGGTCCTCCCCTGTGCTGACCTGGAGCCCCGAGCTCTCAAGGTCACTCCCCACGGACCCCTGTCCCCGAGCGGTCCGTCTCCCGTTGAAGATCTCCCCAGGGCGGCCGACGGCAATCCTCGCCGCGTGTCACTCGAACGTGGGGTGTTGAGCGGCGTATCCCGGTTTTCGAATAGGAGTTCGATAGTCTGGCGTGACGCGACCACGCGGTGATGCGCGGCCGTGCGGCGATCGACGGCCCATGGTGATCGAGGACCAGAAGGGGGTGCCAGGACTATGGTGCGGCGCATCGATGTGACCGGAGCCGACGGCGTACGCCTCGCGGCGTGGGAGTTCGCGGATCCGCCCAAGGAGCGTGCGGGGACGGACGGCGGGGGAGCAGACCGCGCCCCCGGTGTCTTACTGCTCCACGGGCTCATGGGCCGGGCCTCCCACTGGGCCCCCACCGCCCGCTGGCTCGCCGAGCGGTACCGCGCGGTCGGCCTCGACCAGCGGGGCCACGGCCGCAGCGACAAGCCGGCCGAAGGCCCGTACACCCGTGACGCCTACGTCGCCGACGCCGAGGCCGCGATCGAACAGCTCGGCCTCGGCCCCGTCACCGTCGTCGGCCACGCCATGGGGGCGCTCACCGGCTGGCAGCTCGCCGCCAAGCGCCCCGACCTGGTCCGGGCCGTCGTCATCTGCGACATGCGGGCCTCCGCCCTCGGGGCGGCCTCGCAGCGCGAGTGGAGCGACTGGTTCGACTCCTGGCCGCTGCCCTTCGCCACCCTCGCCGACGTACGGAAGTGGTTCGGCGAGGACGACCCGTGGGTGGAGCGGCCGAACCCGTCGCGCGGCGAGTTCTACGCCGAGGTGATGGCGGAGTGCGAGGACGGCTGGCGCCCGGTCTTCTCCCGCGGCCAGATGCTTCGCTCCCGCGCCACCTGGGTCTTCGACGCCCACTGGGAGGAGCTGACCCAGGTGCGCTGCCCCACCCTGGTGCTGCGCGGGCTCGACGGGGAGCTGGGCCGGGCCGAGGCGCAGGAGATGGTCCGGGTCCTGCCCCGCGGCCAGTACGCGGAGGTGGCGGACGCGGGCCACCTCGTCCACTACGACCAGCCGGAGGGCTGGCGGGCGGCGGTGGAGCCGTTCCTGGAACAGCTGGCCGAGGACACCCGGGGCGACCGGGAGCCGGTCGCCCCGTAGCGGGGCGGGGGCCGCAGCTCCGGGAGCTGGGACCCCCTCACGCGGACGTGCCCGCCGGGGCGGATGCCGCTAGCCGGTCGTGCGAGCCGTCGGCCGGCCGTGCGGCGTGTGCTGCGTGGTCAGCGGCTGTGTCGCGGCTGGCCCCGGCACGCACCCGGCCGCGACACAGCCGCTGACCACCACGGCCACCCCCGCGATCACGGTGTCCGGCCCCAGGGAGCCGGTGGCGGCCGAGTGCAGGAAGGCCGCGGCGATCCCCAGTTCCAGCAGCCCCAGCAGGACCAGCAGGACCGATCGCACCGGGCGCGGCACCGCCGCGCTCGCCCGGGACGACGCCAGCATCAGCGCGCCGCCCGCCATGACGGCCGCCACCGCCACCATGACGGCCCCGTAGCCCAGCAGCGCGTTCCGCGCGGACCCCGTGGCGTCCGGCTCCGGGTTCCCGGGGGACAGGAAGGTGAAGGCGAGCTCCATCAGCGCCAGGTAGAGCAGCTGGGCGACGACGAGGGCCGGGGCGATCCGGCGGTGGAGGAGAGGCATCACCCCTTGCTCACCGCCGTCAGGATCTCCGGCAGCCGGTTCGCCGTGCGCGGGGCCGCGATGCGCAGGCCCGCCCACCCGATGAACGTCCCGTACGCCACCCCCACCGGGATCACGACCCACAGCGCCTCCTGCCGGTCCGTCAGGTGCAGCCAGACCGTCAGCACGATCACGGGGGCCGCCAGGAGCAGCGCGGCCAGCATGCCGAGGAGGATGGAGATCCACGCCAGCCCGCCCTGTCCCGGCGCCGCGTTCTTGAACGCCCCGTCCTGCGGGATCGAGTACGGGAACAGTGCCGAGGCGACGGCCCCCGTCGCCATCATCGCGCCCAGCAATGCGAAGGAGAGGCCCAGCGCGCCCGGCAGGGACTGCCACCGGCCCAGCACCGCCGCCGTCACGGCGCAGACCAGCAGCGTGTACGGCAGGGTGATCAGCAGCAGCGCACAGGCCCGCGCCCGCAGTTCGACGTACGCGTCGCGGGTCGAGGAGATCGTCAGAGCCACCATCCAGAAGGCGGAGGTGTCCTGGCCGAACTGGTTGTACATCAGCATGCCGAGCATCCCGGCGGCGAAGCACGCCAGGTAGACCGAGCCGGTGCCCTGGACCGCGTTGATCAGGGGCACGATCGCCCCGAGCGCCAGCGACGTCACCCAGGCCGCCTTGGTCTTCGGGTCCCGTGCCACGTACCGCAGGCTGCGCTGCACGACCGTCCCCGTACGGCCTTCCGGCAGCAGGCCGGAGAGACCGCCCGTGCGGCCGGACTCCTTGCGGTCCGGTGCCGCGGCGGCCAGCGTGGAGCCGTCCGGGGTGGTCATCAGCTTCACCAGCCCCCGCTGCCACAGCCACACCAGCGCCGCCAGGGCCGCCCCCGTGATCAGCAGCTGGGCGACCGCCACCCCGTACGAACCGTCCGAAGCGGCGTCCACCGACGCTATGGCGGAGGCGCCGGGCAGCCAGCGGGCCACGTTCCCGGCCGGTTCCAGCGAGGAGAGCCCGCCGGCCTCGCCGAGCCGCTGGGCGCCGAAGTTGACGAACTGGATGCCCACCGCGATCACCAGCCCGCTGAGCACCGCGAGGTCACGGCCCTTGCGGGAGTTGAGCAGCCGTACGTTGGCGGTGGCGACGGCCCGCGACAGCGCCACGCAGAGCAGCATCGTCAGCGGCACCGCGAGCACCGCGAACACGATCCCCGCGAACCCGTGCGCCAGCGCGAGGACCGAGCCGACCACCAGGCAGAGGGTGAACAGCGGCCCGATGCCGACCATCGAGGAGACCAGCAGCGCCCGGACCAGCGGCTCGGGCCGCAGCGGCAGCATCACCAGACGGGTCGGGTCGAGGGTGTCGTCGCCGCTGGGGAAGAAGAGCGGCAGCACCGCCCAGCCGAGCGCCACGACGGCCGTCAGCAGCACCACGACCGTGCCGGCCTGCGCGTTGCCGCGCAGCAGGACAAGACCGAGGACCTGGCCCGCCGCGAGCAGCAGCGTGAGGACGAGGGAGACGATGAACGCGGTCCTGCGCCCGGTGGACTGCCGCAGCCCGTTGCGCAGGAGCGTCAGCTTGAGCCGTACGAAGATGGGGGTCAGGCCCGTCGTCGGCGCGGCCGGGGCGGCGGCGGTGACGGGGGCGTCCAGCACGCTCATCGGGCGCCGCCCAGCCAGTCGAGGGAGTCGCCGGTGGTGTCCCGGCCGCCCGCGCCGACCAGTTCGAGGAAAGCGTTCTGCAGCGAGGGGGCGTCGCCGCGCACCTCGGCCAGGGTGCCCTGCGCCTTGATCCGGCCCGCCGCCATCACGGCCACCCAGTCGCAGAGCGACTCGACGAGCTCCATCACATGGCTGGAGAAGACCACGGTCGCCCCGGACCGGGTGTAGCGCTCCAGGACGCCCCGGATGGTCTGGGCCGAGACTGGGTCCACACCCTCGAACGGCTCGTCCAGGAAGAGCACTTCGGGGTTGTGGAGCAGGGCGGCGGCGAGCCCGATCTTCTTCCGCATCCCGGTCGAGTAGTCGACCACCAGCTTGTGCTGCGAACCGGCGAGATCCAGGACGTCCAGGAGCTGGGCGGCCCGCTTGTCGACCTCGTCACCCGGCAGCCCGCGCAACCGCCCGTTGTACGCGAGCAGTTCACGCCCCGACAGCCGCTCGAAGAGCCGCAGCCCCTCGGGCAGCACCCCGATCCGCGACTTCACCGCGACCGGGTCCGTCCACACGTCGTGCCCCGCGACCTCGATCTTCCCCATGTCGGGCCGCAGCAGCCCGGTGACCATGGAGAGCGTCGTCGTCTTGCCCGCCCCGTTGGGCCCCACGAGCCCGATGAACTTGCCTGCGGGCAGCTCCAGATCGATCCCCGAGACGGCGACCTGTTCCCCGAACCGCTTCCACAGCCCCTGTACGCGCACAGCGGGGGGCGCGGTCCGCGCACCGCCCGCTGTCGCGTCTGTTTCCGTATGCGTGTCGTGCGCGGCGACCGCGTCCGTCACGTCACGTGCATCTGCCCGGTCCGGCATGGCACAGCCTTTCGATATCCCCACTTGGTGGGGACCACCCTACGAAAGGCCCTTCCCGGCGCTACGAGACGCGTGCGCGGGCGTCCGCCGCCTCGCGTGCGCAGGCGTACGCCAGCGGGCTGATCAGCTCGTCCACATCGGGCAGCCACCGGTTGGCGTGGGTGGGCTTGCGGGCCCACTGCACGGCTCCGCGGCCGCCGACCCGGGTGGGCGGGGCGGCGAGGTAGTGGCCCTCGCCGCGGCCCACGAGGTCGATCGCCTCGGCGTTCCAGCCGAGCGTGCGCACCAGTTCGGAGGCCTTGGCGGCGGCGCCCGGCAGGACGAAGAAGAGCATCCGGCGGTCGGGGGTGCAGGTGACCGGGCCGAGCGTGAGGTCCATCCGCTCCATCCGGGCCAGCGCCAGGAAACCGGCGGACTCCGGGACGTCCAGCGCGTCGAAGGTGCGGCCGGTCGGCAGGAGCACCGAGGCGCGCGGCTGCTTGGACCACATGCGCCGGGCCGCCGCCCCGCTGCCGGTCGCCTGGCCCGCCCAGTCCGGCCGGTCCGCGTGGGCGCCGGGCAGCGGGCAGGCCGCCTCGCCGCAGGAGCAGAGCTCCCTGCCCTCCACCGCCTCCAGCCAGGTACCGGGGAACACGTCCCAGTGGCGCTCTTCCGCGTACCGCACCGCGGCGTCGAGCAGCTGCTCGCCCCGCTGCTGAGGGACCTGTGCGGCTTCCGTGACTCCCATGGGCTCTTCCACGTCCAGCACAACTCCCGGCACCACCGGGGGTTACGGGCGCGCGCGACCCGGTCACGGTGCATCGATCCTGCACGCGGGGCGCATCGGAGCATGGGCGGGGGCGCGCGTGAGGCGGTGCACCGACGGGCGGGTAGCACCTTGCGGGGCCGGGCAACTCGCCGTGCCCGTACCGAATGCCGATGGAATATGCGCATTTCTTGTGTATGTGACGGGCAGTGATCCCTTCCACCGATCACCGCGTATCAGCGTATCTGTGGATCCAGGTATTTCAGACTGTTCCAGGGGGAAATATGGCAGCAAGGCCTCTCGTAGCCCGCCAGCCCAACGAACGGCTCCAGACGCTCATCCAGGAAGCCGCCTGTTCCAACGCGGGCCTCGCGCGCCGCGTCAACATGGTCGGGGCCGAGCGCGGCCTCGATCTGCGTTACGACAAGACGTCCGTGGCCCGCTGGCTGCGCGGACAACAGCCCCGGGGCCGCGCCCCGGGCATCATCGCCGAGGCGCTCGGCCGCAAGCTGGGCCGTACGGTCACGATCGACGAGATCGGCATGGCCAACGGCAAGAACCTGGCCTCCGGCGTGGGCCTGCAGTACGCGCCGACCGTCGCCGGGGCCGTCGAGCAGGTCTGCGAGCTGTGGCGCAGCGACGTCGGCCGCCGCGATCTGCTCACCGGGTCCGCCGTCGCCGCCTCCGCGCTGGTCGAACCCAGCCGCGACTGGCTGATCTCCGGCAGGGACCCCCAGGTCGAACGGGTGGCCGGGGCCCGGGTCGGGATGGCGGACGTGGCGGCGGTGCAGGCGATGACCACCGCCCTCACCGACCTCGACCACCGCTTCGGCAGCGGCCACGTCCGCCCGGTGCTCGTGCACTACCTCAACAGCGTGGTCTCCGGCCTGCTTTCGGGGGCGTACCGCGAACAGGTCGGCCGCGAGCTGTTCGCCGCGGTCGCCCGCCTCACCGAACTCGGCGGGTACATGGCCGTCGACACCGGTCAGCCCGGCCTCGCCCAGCGCTACTACATCCAGGCCCTGCGGCTCGCCCAGGCCGCCGGGGACCGGGCGTACGGCGGCTATGTGCTGGCCGCCTCGATGAGCCACCTCGCCGCCCAGCTCGGCAACCCGCGCGAGATCGCCCAACTCGCCCGCGCCGCCCAGGAAGGGGCCCGCGGCCAGGTCACCCCCCGCGCCCAGGCGATGTTCTACGCGGCGGAGGCCCGGGGCCACGCGCTGCTCGGGGACGCCCGGACCTGCCAGGTGGTGATGGGGCGGGCGGTCGCAGCCCTGGAGCAGGCCGATCCGGAGACGGGCGACGACCCGGACTGGATCGCCCACTTCGACCACGGCTACCTCGCGGACGAGCTGGCCCACTGCCACCGCGACCTCAACCAGGCGGCGGACGCCGCGCGCCGGGCCAAGGAGGCGCTGGCCGCGCTGCCGGAGACCCGGGCCAGGCGCCGGGGCATCGGGCTCGTGCTGCTCGCCTCGGCCCAGGTGCAGCAGCGCGAGGTGGAGCGCGCCTGCCACACGGGGACGCGGGCGATGGAGCTGCTCGGGACGGTGCGCTCCAGCCGGGGCGCCGAGTACCTCGACGACCTGCACCAGCGCCTCGCGCCGTACGGGCAGGAGCCGGCGGTCCGCGAGTTCGGCGAGCGGCTGGAGCTCCAGGCGGCGTGAAGGCCCGCGCGGAGGGACTGCCCCGGGAGTCGTCCCGGGGGCTGTTCCAGGGGCCGTCCGGAGGGGCTCCGTCGCGGGGCGGCCCATAACAGCGTCCTTCGGGTGCTGGGTGTTACCCGGCCTGTGAAGGGGTGGTGAGGGGGACCACGCGCTTGGCGGAGGCGGGCGGCCACCCGATAGCGTGAGCCGACGATTCCGTTGGTTCACACGTAGGAGTCCCGGTGACGCAGAGCGGACAGGGCGGCGAGCAGCAGCTCCCCGCTGGACGACCCGCGCACGAAGGTGTCGTGCTGCCCTCCGACGGCGGTGCCCCCTGGATCCCGGGGGCGCCCACCGGCGGCCAGGACGACCAGGGCCGGGCCGTGCCCGCGGGCGGGCAGGCGTGGGGCCAGCCCTGGGGGCCGCAGTCCGACGCCCCGCCGCAGCCGGGCGCCCAGGCGTCGGGGGCGTACGGGTACCCGCAGCACGCCCAGCCGCCGCACGCCCAGCCGTTGCCGCCCGCTCAGGGGCAGGGGCAGGATCAGCAGTACGGCCAGGGGCAGGGGCAGCAGACGTACGGGCAGGGGGGCACGGGCGGGTACCAGCAGCCGCAGCAACCGCAGTACTCCGATCCGTACCAGCAGAATCAGCAGCACCAGCAGTACCCCCCGCAGCAGCAGGCCCAGCAGTACCAGCCCCAGCAGCCGCAGCCCTACGCGCAGCCCCTGCCGCCCGAATCCGGACCCGGGACGGGCACCGGCGCTCCGGGCGGGGACGCCGACGCCACGCAGTACATCGCGCCGGTCCCGGGCGGGGCCGGCCCCGGCGGTCTGCCGCCGCAGCCGGGCGGGGACGCGGACGCCACGCAGTACATACCCCCGGTGCCCGGCGGAGCCCCGTACGGGATCAGGCCGGGTGCGCCGGAGGACCGGCAGCCGCCCGCCGAGTTCGACAACCTGTTCCGCGCGGAGGGGCCCGCGGACGCCACGACCCAGATGCCGCAGCAGCAGTACAACCAGCAGCAGCCGCCCCAGCAGGGCTACCCGGGCCAGGCCCAGCAGCCCTACCCCGGCGGTCAGTTGCCGCCCCAGGCGCCCCAGGGCTACCAGTCGGGGCTCCAGGGCCTCCGCGGCGGCGACGGGGCCGCCGAGCCGCCCCTGCACGACGGTGGCGGCGACGCCCCGCGCAGACGCTCGGCCCACATCCCGCTCATCGCCGCGGTCGTCGTCGGCTGCGCGGTCGTCGGGCTCGGCGCGGGCGCCCTGCTGAGCGGCGACGACCCGGGCAAGGACGACAAACAGCCGGTCGCCTCGCAGAGTTCACCGGCCACCGACCCCACCACGGAGGCGGCGGCCGACCCCGCGAAGCCGCAGGCCGAGGCGTTGGACAAGCTGCTCGCCGACAGCAACAACAGCCGCGCCGCGGTGATCAGCGCGGTCGAGAAGATCAAGTCCTGCAAGGACCTGGACCAGGCCGACACCGACCTGAAGGGCGCCGCCCAGCAGCGCCGCGACCTGGTGACCCGGCTGGAGGGCCTCACCCTGGACAAGCTGCCGCAGCACGCGGCGCTGAACTCCTCCCTGACGCGGGCGTGGAAGGCCTCCGCCGCGGCCGACGAGCACTACGCCACGTGGGCCCGGCAGGCGAAGAAGAACAAGAACGTCTGCAAGGGCGGACAGGCCCGGTCGACCAACGAGACGGCCCGCGCCAACCAGCAGAGCGGTGTCGCGACCAAGGCCAAGCAGGAAGCCTCCGGGCTCTGGAACTCCATCGCCGAGAAGTACGGCCTGACCAAGCACACGCCCGTGGAGCTCTGAGCCGCTCCTGACCCCGCCCGCCCGCGAACACCGGGGCGGGCGGCGAGGACGGGATCAGCCGACCGTGCGCCGGGCGTCCGACAGGGCTTCCGCGACATCCACGAAGCCCTTCTTCTGGGCGATGAGACGCCCCTCGCGGACCACCTGGAACGTCACGTCCGCGTTGACGATCCGCGGGTAGGGCGAGGTGCCCAGCAGGTCCTTGAAGCGCCAGCGGAGCACCGGCGTCAGACCACCGGTGTCGACCTCGGTGCCCCGGTTGAGCGAGGACGTGACCTTGTTCGCGGTGACCGTGTCGTCGCCGATCGCCTCGACGACCGCCCGCAGCGCGGTGTACGCGATCCACGTCGTCTGCACACCCGTGTCGTCCGGGTCGATGCGGTTGTCCCCGAAGGCGTACTTCCGGATCACCTCACGCATCCCGTTCCAGCGCGCGTCGCCCGCGTCCGGGTACCAACCGGTTATGTAGGCCCCCTCGAACGGGCTCTTGCGGCCGCCCGTGCGGTCGATGAGCGGCTGGCTGACGCTGCCGAGGACGGAGGAGATCCTGACCCGCTCGCCCTCCGGCTCCAGTCGGCGGAAGGAGTCGAAGAAGGTCTCCGTACCGGCGCCGAGCACGGCCGCGACACAACTGCCGCCCTTGCGCCGCTTCAGCGCCTTCGTGGCCTGCTCCTCGTAGGAGGTGGCGTTCTCCGGGGCCGTGATGTCGGTGGACTCGGGCCGCTGGGCGGCGAGCAGCCCGGTGTTGAGCAGCTGGGGCATCCGGGCGCCGCCGAGCGAGTCGGGCCGCACCAGCGCCACCCGTTCGCAGCCGCCCGCCAGCTGCCGGCCGTGGCCCGCCAGGAGCGCCGACTGGCCGCCGTTGACCGGGTACGAGAGGTAGCTGCGGAACTCCTCGTCGGAGGCGCCGTAGCCGCCGATGTACGGGATGCCGCCGGACTCCAGCACCGGGATGGAGCTCTGCCCGTGCCGGCTGTACGAACCGACGACCGCGGCGACCTTCCGGTCGACGGCCTGCCGGGCGCACCGCTCGGCGCCCGCGGCGGTGTCGCGCTCGTCGCAGGTGATCACCCGGAGCTCGCGGCCGTCGATGCCGCCCTGCTCGTTGATCCAGCGGGCGTACGTCCGGGCCATCGCGGGGACGCCCGGCATGCTCAGTGCGTCGGCGTCGTCCACCTGGTCGGGCGCCCAGGTCATCACGGTGACGGGCTCCCCGGAGCCCCCCGGGCCTCCGGGGAGCACGCCGCAGCCGGACAGCAGCAGCGCCCCGGCCGCCGCCGTGCCGATGACGAACTGGAAGGGGCGGGGGAAGGCGGTGCGTCTCCGACCGGTCATGGGCAGCAACGCTTCCGCCCCAGGGGTAACGCCACGGTGTGACGTGTTCAACGCTCGGTGACATCAAGGTGAATTACGGGGGCATGCGCGGGCCCGCCGGGAAGGAACGTACGATCGAGCACCGTGCAGCAAGGTTCGGAGAACTCTTCCCGTCGCGGCCGTCGCTCCTCCACCATGGGCGTCATGCCGCTCACTGACATGCCGTGGTGGCGCTGGCGCACCAACGTGCGCTCGGCGCTGCACATGCTCTCCGACCCCGTCTTCCACCACGAGTGCTGGCTCGCCGGCCGGGAGGGGTACGGGGACGTCACCGACGCCGTGTACCGCCTGGTCGAGGACACCTGGCTCGACAACTGGTCCGCCGAGAAGTACGTCGGCACCATATTCAGGGACTCCGCCGAGGCGACCGCCGTGGACACCGCCGCGCTGCGGGTGCTGCGGATCATGCACCAGGTCGGCGCGGACGCCCCCGTCTCCGCCTATCTGGAGCACCACGGCTGGCCGGAGGCGGTCCGCGCGGCGCGCGAGGCCCATGTGATGCTCGCCACCAACGACGCGGAGGACCCGGACATTCCGCCGCGCTCGCTGGACGTCATCCGCATCATGACCAGGGCCGCCTGACACCGGGCGGCTGTGGCACCCTACGAGGATGACCGCACCGCAGCCCACCGCCCCCCCGGCCGCCTCGGACACCGCGCTGCCCGAGCAGTACGTCCTCACGCTCTCCTGCCCCGACAAACAGGGCATCGTGCACGCCGTGTCGAGTTACCTCTTCATGACGGGCTGCAACATCGAGGACAGCCAGCAGTTCGGGGACCACGACACGGGTCTGTTCTTCATGCGCGTCCACTTCTCGGCGGAGGCCACCGTCACGGTCGACAAGCTGCGCGCCAGCTTCGCCGCCATCGGTGAGGCCTTCCGGATGGAGTGGCAGATCCACCGGCCCGCGGAGCGGATGCGGATCGTGCTGATGGTCAGCAAGTTCGGCCACTGCCTCAACGACCTGCTGTTCCGCTCCCGTACGGGGGCGCTGCCCGTCGAGATCGCGGCCGTCGTCTCCAACCACACGGACTTCGCCGAGCTCGTCGCCTCGTACGGCGTCCCCTTCCGGCACCTGCCGGTGACGAAGGACAACAAGGCGGAGGCCGAGGCGCAGCTGCTGGAGCTGGTCCGCGAGGAGGACGTGGAACTGGTCGTCCTCGCCCGCTACATGCAGGTCCTCTCGGACGACCTGTGCAAGCAGCTCAGCGGCCGGATCATCAACATCCACCACTCGTTCCTGCCGAGCTTCAAGGGCGCCAAGCCCTACCACCAGGCGCACGCGCGCGGGGTCAAGCTGATCGGCGCCACCGCGCACTACGTCACCGCCGACCTCGACGAGGGCCCGATCATCGAGCAGGAGGTCGAGCGCGTCGGCCACGACGTGACCCCGGACCAGCTCGTCGCGATCGGCCGGGACGTGGAGTGCCAGGCGCTGGCACGCGCGGTGAAGTGGCACGCGGAGCGGCGCATCCTGCTCAACGGCCGCCGTACGGTGATCTTCAACTGACCCGCGTACGGCCGGCTACAGGCGGCTGAGCGAGGCCGAGGCGAACAGCACGTCGCGGATGGCCTCGCGGTCGCCCTCCTGGCCCGCCGCCGCTTCCACCGGCGAGATGTGGCCCGCGACGAGCTGGCAGAACTCCACACCGTCCAGGGCCACCTGCGCCACCGCGCGGCGGGGCGAGCCGACGGCGGCCGGTGAGTCGAGCGGGATGTACCAGTCACCGCCGCCGTGCCCCTCGACCTCCAGATGGACCGAGCGGCCCGGCTCCCCGGGTGCCACCAGCTCCTTGGCCGGTCCGGCGAGTCCGGCGCTGCGACGCCCCGCGAGGGCGGCCGGGAGCAGCCGCGCGGCCAGGTCGATCATCCGGTGCAGATGGGCGGCGGACGGCGGCTTGTACGGGTAGTCCACCGCCTCCGCGATGTCCGTGCCGTGCACCCAGCACTCGAAGGCCCGGTCCAGCAGGGCGTCCTGGAGCGGCAGGGCGAAGTCCCCGTACGAGACGGAGCGCTCGGCGACGTTCCGCCCGGCGAGCGAGGCCGTACGGATCAGCTCGTGGGTGAGGTCCCGCCAGGGCTCGCGGACGGCCCGGGTGGCGGGCGGACGCGTGGCCGCCCAGTACGTCTCGGTGCGCCGGGCGGGCGAGAGCGGCACCTCGACCCTGCCGAGCGGGTCGTCCAGGCCGAGCGCGGCCGAGACCAGCCCGTCGACGGCCATCAGGTGGCCGATCACCCCGGCGACCGTGGTCCTGCGGGTGGCCGGGCGCTCGTCCTCGAACCACTGCAGCCGCACCGGCGCGTGCCACTCGGAGTCACCGATGTCCCGCAGCAGCGCGTCCAGCCGGGCGGTCTCGGCGTCGTACGGCGTGGCCCAGTCCGGCACCGGGATCCGGGCCGGGCGGCGCCCGAGGCAGCCGTCCATCACCCGGGTCCGCAGGGTCGGGTCGAGGTCCAGCGAGCCGTCGGTGTGCAGCAGCCCCACCGCGTCCCGCAGCCGCAGCGCCTCGTCCGCACAGGGCGCGCACACGGTGAGGTGGTCCTCGACGGCGGCGGTCTCCTCGGCCGAGCAGGCGGAGAGCGCCCAGGCGCCGAGGAGGGCCTTGAGGACCTGATGGGAGAGGACGGGCGTGGCGGCGGAGGTCGCGGGGGTCGCGGAGGTCGCGGCGGTCATGGCGGGCTCGGGTTCATCCACCGCGTCCGGCTCATCGACCGCGTACGGCTCATCCACCGCATCCACCGCGTCCGGATCCACCGCGTCCGGCTCATCCGCCGCACCCGCTTCCGGCACGGCGTCCCGGACGTCCCCGTCCCCCTCCGGCGCCCCCTGCTCCGGCACCGCCTCGTCCGGCGTGCTCCCGCCCGGCGGGGGCAGCACCGGTCGCTCCACCGTCTCCAGGTCGAGGTCGTCCACCGCGCCGCGCGGGCCCGGTATGCGGCGCGCGCCCCGCACCTCGTCGTCGCGCCTGTCGCCCTCGCGTCCGCCGCCGTTCACTTGGCGCGTCCGTAACCGGGTGGTGAGCACCCTTCGCGCGGCCGGGTGTTGGCGGTGGACAGCAGCTGGAGCCCCAGCCGGAGCCGGCGGCGGGCCTCGTCCTCGGTGACCCCGAGGTCGGCCGCGGTCTGCCGGTAGTCCCGGCGCTGGATGTACGCCAGCTCCAGCGCCTGCCTCAGGGAGGCGGGCATCGAGGAGACGATGTAGTCGGCCCGGGCCGCCGCGGTGGCGCTGCGCACCCGGCGCTCCAGCTCCTCCGGGTCCGGCACGGCACCCTCGCCGTGCTCCTGCGCGTACGACAGGGCGGCCTCCCGCCGCAGCCGCCGCACGGACTGGCGGTGGGTGAGCCGGGCCACCCAGGAGCGCATCGACCCCTGCTTCGGGTCGTAGGCCTCGGGGTCCTCCCAGACCTGGGCGAAGACCTCGCGGGTCACCAGGTCGGCGGCGTCCTCGTCGTCGAGCATCCGGTGCGCCTGGCTGTGGACGAGGGAGGCGAACCGGTCGTAGAGCTCGCCGAGCGCCGCCGCCTCACCGCGGGCCAGCCTCTGCTGCATCCTGCGGTCCCAGCGGGGCGGTGCGTCCTTCGCCATGAAACCCCCAGCCCCCGGCCCTGTGCCCAGCTCCGTGATGCTCCGTGATCCGGCCTCTGCCCTTGTTGTCCGAATGTAGTCCGCCGAACGGCCCCCGTACCTGCCTTTGACGCAACTGTCCGCTGGGAGGACGCCTCGAATCCCACCAATTGATTTCGGCCGTTCTCAGCGCCCCGGCTCGCCTGAGCAGGGGAAACCGGCCGAAGTGATCATTTCCACCGGAAACCCCCTGGGCCTCGGCGGCCGGGGCGGTGTTTCATGGATGAGCGGTTGGGCAGCCGCGAGGAGGAACGGAAACTTCCGGATTGCCGGGAGCCCCGGAACGAGAGGTCCAGTCGCGTGACGCTGAAGGTGGACGAGACCGAGCAGGGCGACTGGACCGTGCTGCGGATACGCGGTGAACTCGATCTCGTGAGCTCACCCGTCGTGCGTCAGTCCGTCCACGACGCGGTGGCCGAGGGGCAGCACGATGTGGTGCTCGACCTGTCCGAGGTGTTCTTCTGCGACTCCAGCGGGGTCGGTGTGCTGATCGCCTCGCGCCGTCTGATGAAGTCCTGCGGCGGCCGGCTGCGGCTCATCCTCCCGGCCCGGGGCGCCGAGGACGGCTCCCACGTCAACAAGGTGCTGGGGGCGCTGGGCGTGCGCCGGCTCTTCGACGTCTACCCGGACACCGGGTCGGCCGTCGACGGGGCGTGCGAGCCGCTGACCGCCTGAGCGGGCGCGGCCCGGGAGCGCCCCGGGGGTGACGCGAGCGTGACCGGCCGAAAGCGTTCGGTGCTGAAGCGAGGTTGTCACACAGGAGGGGGCGCTCGGTGACACGTGACGGCCCCGGGCGACGTACGCTCCCCGCATGGACAGCGCAGAGTACGAGCGTAAGATCGCGCACCGCTTCGCCGCCTTCGACCAGGACGGCAACGGCACAATCGATCGCGCCGATTTCAACGCCGCAGCCGCCCGTCTGCTCACGGAGTTCGGTACGACGGCCCGCTGCGACAAGGGCCAGGCCCTCTACACCGGGGCCGAGGCCTTCTGGCAGGGCATGGCGGGGATCGCCGATGTGGACGGGGACCAGCGGGTCACCCGTGAGGAGTTCGTCGGCGGGGCGGTGAAGCGGCTCCGGGACAATCCGGAGCGGTTCGCGGAGATCGCCCGCCCCTTCCTGCGAGCGGCGATCGCGGTGGCGGACAGCGAGAACGGCGGTGGCCGGGCTTCGGTGGCCTCCGTGGAGCGGGCGTTGAAGGTTCTCGGGGCCAGCTCCGAGATCGCGGGCATCGCGGCCCAGAGCCTGGACACCGACCGGGACGGGCTGATCGCCGAGAGTGATGTGGTGGCCGCGCTCGCCGTGTACTTCACGGTGATCGAGCCCGACGCCACGTAACCGTCCCCAGCCGTACGGGGGTGGCGCGCCACCCCCGTAAGACCCATGAGCCCCCCGCTCACCCGCCTGTGCCGAAACGCTCCCGCAGCTGGTACTTGAGCACCTTGCGCAGCGTCTCGTTGCGGGGCAGGGAGTCCAGCACCTCCAACTGCTCCGGCACCTTGTGGACCGACAGCCCCGCGCCCCGCAGATGGGCGGACATCCCGGCCAGGGTCAGCGGCGGGGCGCCGGGCGGCTGTTCGATCACCGCGCAGACGCGTTCGCCGCGCTCGGTGTCGGGGAGCCCGATGACCGCCGCGTCGGCGACGGCCGGGTGCGTGTGCAGCAGATCCTCGATCTCCTTGGCGGAGATGTTCTCGCCCTTGCGGATGATGATGTCCTTCAGCCGGCCGGTGAGCGTGAGGTGGCCGCTCTCCTGGAGCCGGCCCAGGTCCCCGGTGATCAGGAACCCCTCGGCGTCGAAGGCGGCGGCGGAGGCCCCGGGGTCCAGATAGCCCCGGCAGACCGCCTCCCCGCGCAGCCGTACCTCGCCCTCCACGCCGTACGGGAGCGGCTTGCCCTGCTCGTCGGTGATCCGGATCTCCATGCCCGCAGGCGGTCGGCCCTCCGTCAGGGCCAGGTTCTCCGTCGTGTCGTCCGGCGCCCCCATCGTGATCATCGGGACCTCGGTCATGCCGTACCCGTGGGTGAGCCGGACCCCCATCTCCCGGACCACCGCGTGGTACACCTCCGGCGGCTTCGGCGCCCCGCCGCCCGCGAGCAGCCGGAGGGAGGGGATGAGCGGGGTGCCCGGCTCCTTGCGCTGCTCGGCCAGGAACATCGCGTAGAACGCCGTCGAGCCGCCCGCCACGGTCACCCCGTGGAGCCGGTACTCCGCCAGTGCGTCCGGCAGCGCGAACTGCTCGAACATCACCGCCGGGAACCCGTACAGCAGCAGCATCACCGTGTAGTCGGGCCCGGCGACATGCGCGTACGGGAACGCCATCGAGCCCACGTCGTCGGCGGAGAGCTTCAGTGCGTGGGCGAGGCAGGAGCCGCCCGCGATCAGGGAGCGGTCGGTGTGCAGGACGCCCTTGGGGTCCGAGGTGGTGCCCGAGGTCCAGTAGATCCAGCGGACCTCCTCGCCCGACGGGGGTGCGGGAGGGGGCGGCAGGATCGCCGGATCGCCGTCGGGGAGATCCTCGTACGCCTCGAAGACCTGCGGCGGGTCGGGGAGTTCGGCCGCGATCCGCTCGGCCATCGCGGTGTGGTCGAAGCCGCGCCACACCCCCGGCACGGCGAAGAACGCGGCCCCCGACTCCCGCAGCGCGAACCGCACCTCGCGGTCCCGGTAGAAGGGGATGACCGGCGTCTGTACGGCCCCGAGCCGGGACAGGGCGAAGGAGAGCAGGGCCGTCTCCAGCCGGGTCGGCAGCTGCCAGGCCACCACGCTGCCCGCCCGTACGCCCATCCCGTACAGCCCGGCGGCGACCCGTTCGGCGCGGTCCCGCAGCCCGCCGAAGGTCAGGGCGCGGTCCCCCTGGAGCAGGACCGGGCGGTCGGGGGTGAGGGCGGCTCGGCGTTCGATGAGTTCCCAGAAGGTGCGGGAGTCGCCCAGGGCGTGGGCGGTCGCGGTCACGTCGTTCACGGCGGTCACAGCGGTCCCTCCGAACTGACGGCCAGTCAGATAATGCGGAGAGCGTAGGGCTCCGCGCCTTGTCGGTCCAGGGGTGCGGGGCTAGCCTGAGTGCCGCACCGCAATCTGACGGGTCATCAGAAACTGCCACCGCCCCGGATACCGCCGGGTGCGCCGGAGGGGACGACACCATGACGGATACGGAACTGCCTCGGATCGTCAGCGTCGACGACCATGTGATCGAGCCCGCGCACCTCTTCTCCACCTGGCTGCCCGCGAAGTACCGCGAGCGCGGACCGCAGCCGCTGACGGCGGGCATCGGGGAGCTGGCGTACACGGGCGGGAAGTACGTCATCACGATGGACCCGGACGGGCCGCCCACCGACTGGTGGATCTACGAGGACCTGAAGTTCCCGTACAAGCGGAACATCGCCGCCGTCGGCTTCGACCGCGACGACATGACCCTGGAGGGCATCACCCGGGCCGAGATGCGGCCCGGCTGCTGGGACCCGGCCGAGCGGCTCAAGGACATGGACCTCAACCATGTCGAGGCCTCCCTCTGCTTCCCCACCTTCCCGCGCTTCTGCGGCCAGACCTTCGCCGAGGCGCACGACAAGGAGGTCGCCCTCGCCTGCGTCCGCGCCTACAACGACTGGATGGTCGAGGAGTGGTGCGGCGACAGCGGCGGCCGGCTCATCCCGCTCTGCATCATCCCGCTCTGGGACATCGACCTCGCCGTCGCGGAGATCAAGCGGAACGCGGCCCGGGGCGTCCGCGCGGTCACCTTCTCCGAGATCCCCACCTACCTGGGCCTGCCGTCCATCCACACCGGCTACTGGGACCCGTTCTTCGCGGTCTGCCAGGAGACCGGCACCGTCGTCAACATGCACATCGGGTCCAGCTCCCAGATGCCCGCCGCCTCCCCGGACGCACCCCCGGCCGTGCAGGCCTCGCTCTCCTTCAACAACGCGATGGCCTCGATGATGGACTTCCTCTTCAGCGGGGTGCTGGTCAAGTTCCCGACACTGAAACTGGCGTACAGCGAGGGCCAGATGGGGTGGATCCCGTACGCCCTGGAGCGCGCCGACGACGTCTGGGAGGAGCACCGGGCCTGGGGCGGGGTGCGCGATCTGATCCCCGAGCCGCCGTCCACGTACTACTACCGGCAGATGTTCTGCTGCTTCTTCCGCGACAAGCACGGCATCGCCTCGCTGGACGTCGTCGGCCGCGACAACGCCACCTTCGAGACCGACTACCCGCACGTGGACTCGACCTTCCCGCACACCAGGGAAGTCGCACTCGACCACGTCAAGGGACTCGACGAGGAGACCGTCTACAAACTGATGCGCGGAAACGCGATCCGGATGCTCGGCCTGGACCTGGACAAGTAGGCGGCGGAGCAGTGGATCTCACGTACACGGAGGCCGAGGAGGAGTTCCGGCGGCGGCTGGGGGAGTGGCTCGCCGCCGTGCTCCCCGGCCTCCCCCCGAAGCCCTCGCCCGACGACTGGCCCGCGCGCCGGGCGTACGACACCACCTGGCAGCGGATGCTGTACGACGCCGGGTACGCGGGCCTGCACTGGCCGGAGGACGCGGGCGGGCAGGGCGCCACCCCCACCCAGCACCTGATCTTCCTGGAGGAGACGGAGAAGGCCGGAGCCCCCTACGTCGGGGCGAACTTCGTCGGGCTGCTGCACGCCGGGCCGACCGTCGCCGCCGAGGGGACGGCCGAGCAGCGGGCCCGCTGGCTGCCGCCGGTGCTGCGCGGCGACGAGGTCTGGTGCCAGGGGTTCAGCGAGCCGGACGCGGGCTCCGACCTGGCCGCGCTGCGGACGCGGGCGGTGCGCGACGGCGACGACTACGTGGTCAGCGGCAGCAAGATCTGGACCTCGCACGCGGAGGTCGCCGACTGGTGCGAGCTGCTCGTGCGGACAGATCCGGACGCGCCGAAACACCGAGGGATCAGCTGGCTCGCGATGCCGATGGACGCCCCCGGGATCACGGTCCGGCCGCTGCGGACGCTCGCCGGATCGACGGAGTTCGCGGAGGTCTTCCTGGACGAGGTCCGGGTGCCGGTACGGAACCGGGTCGGGGCCGAGAACGACGGCTGGCGGGTCACCATGGTCACCCTCTCCTTCGAACGCGGTACGGCCTTCGTCGGCGAGGTCGTCGCCTGTCGCCGCACCCTGGACGCGCTCGCCGCCGAGGCCCGGCGCAACGGGAAATGGGACGACGCGGTGCTGCGCCGGCGTCTCGGCCGCCTCAACGCCGAGTTCCGGGCCCTGTGGCGGCTGACCCAGTGGAACGTGGCGGAGTCGGAGCGTACGGGCGGGGTACCGGGCATCGGCGGCTCGGTCTTCAAGCTGCGGTACTCCCGGACCCGTCAGGAGCTGTACGAGGCGGCGGCCGAGGTGCTGGGCGCCGACGCCTTCGACCTGGACCGGGAATGGGCCCTGGACCGGCTCTCCTCCCTCTCGTACACGATCGCCGCGGGCACCTCGCAGATCCAGCGGAACATCGTCGCCGAGCGCATCCTCGGCCTCCCGAAGGGGCGCTGAGGCGGCCATGGACTTCCAGCTCTCGGACGACCAGCGGGCCCTGCGGTCCGGTATGCGCGACCTGCTCGGGGCGGTCTTCGACCGGGACCGGCTGCGGGCGGCGGTGGAGCGGGGCGGCGGCGTGGACCGGGGGCTGTGGCGGGAGCTGGGGGCGGCGGGGTTCTTCGCGCTGCGGCTGCCGGAGGAGGCGGGCGGGGTGGGCCTCGGGCTGCCCGAGGCGGTGCTGCTCTTCGAGGAGGCGGGCCGGGCGCTGCTGCCCGGGCCGCTGGTCGCCACGCACCTGGCGGCGGGGCTGGTGAAGGGGGCGGCCGAGGGGGAGGCGGTGGTGACGGCGGCGGAGGGCGGCGGCCTGCCGGTGGCGGACCTGGGAGGCGCGGACGCGGTGCTGGTGGCGGGCGGGGTGCTCACGGGGGAGGAGCTGGCGGCCTTCGTGGCCGGGGCCCGGCCCGTACGGTCGATGGATCCCCTGACCTCGTTGCACCGGGTGGAGGGGCGCTCGGCGGGTGCGGGGGCTTCGGAGGCGTACCCCGGCGCACTCCGCGGCGAAGGGGCGCTTCTCACTGCTGCCGAACAGCTCGGGAGCGCCGCGCGCACTACCGAAATGGCCGTTCAACACGCCGGTGCGCGCGAACAGTTCGGTTCGCTCATCGGTTCGTTCCAGGCGGTCAAACACCTCTGCGCCGACATGCTCGCCCGCACCGAACCGGCCCGCAGCGCCGTGTACGCGGCAGCGGTGACCGGTGACCCGGTGGAGATCGCGGCGGCCAAGCTGCTCGCCGACGATGCGGCCGTCCGCAATGCGCGGGACTGCCTCCAGATCCACGGCGGTATGGGCTTCACCTGGGAGGCAGATGTTCACCTCCACCTGAAACGGGCCTGGCTCCGGGCGGCCCGGTGGCTCACGGCGGCCGAGGCGGAGGAGATCCTGGCCGGCGGGCTCGGCCCCGTCCGGCCGCTGTACGGCGGTTCAGCAGCCCTCGGTTGACGGGCGGGCGAAGCAGGGGGTGGAGGGTGACTCAGTGCAGCCGGTCGATGTCGAGACCGGGTTGTGTCCTTTGCGTGATTCGTCACCGGGTGGAGTCGGCGCCGGGCTCGGGTACGCTCCGTGGGATGCGAGTGGTTCTGGAACCGGGCGATCCGGGGGCGGCCTGTGCGGCGGCTCCGGTCCGGACCGAGGGCTCTTGCCGGAGATGTGCCGGGCCTGCCCGGGAAGCGATTCTCGCGGTCTCTGCGCGCTCCTGTTCGACTCCCCGCAGCGTGCGTCGCACAGTATGCACCACGCGTACTCCTTCGCGCTGGAATATGCCCGAAGCGCTTGTTGCGGTGACTGTACGTCAACCATGCTGTCGCGTAAGGGAATCACGTTCCGTGACCCTGAGGAGGCGCGAGGCGATGTGTCCGCCGGTTCGGATGGTGTGAGCGGTGCAGGTGCTTCAGGTTCAGCTGGAGGTCGGTCCGGATCCCGCAGAGGTGGGGCGGGCCCGTAGATGGGCGCGGTCGCGTCTGGTCGGATCCGGGATAGGGGATGACGAGCCGCTCGCCGAGACGCTCATCCTGCTGATCTCGGAGCTGGTCACCAACGCGGTCGTCCACACGGGCTGCCCGGCCGTGCTGCGGATGCTGTTCGGCGGGGCCGGGGCGTCCGGCGCGGGCGGGACCGTCCGGGTCGAGGTCGCCGACGCCAGCGACTGCCCGCCGCGCCCGCGCCACGCGGAGGGCGACGACACCAACGGCCGGGGTCTGGAGCTGGTGGACGGCCTCGCGGACCGCTGGGGCTGGCAGCCGGAGGGCGCCGGGAAGCAGATCTGGTGCGAGGTCGACCGGAGCGTCCCGGCGGGCGGCCCGATGGGTGCGCCGACGGGTGTCCAGGAGGCGCCGAAGGTCGTGGTCCAGGGCGGCGAGGTGTGCGAGCCGCCGTCCTGCCTCTTCACGAACCTGGCCTGAGCCCCTTCCCCCCTCTGGGGCCTCCCGGGCCTCCCGGACCTCTTGGGCCTCTTGGGATCACAGCACCGCGACCGGGGCGACCGGAGAGCCGGTCGCCCCGGCGAACGGCTCGGGTGCGGCGGTGAGCAGGAAGGCGTACCTCCCCTCCTCCGCACAGGCTGTGGACAGCGCCTCCAGGTCCCAGTTCTGGCCCTGGAGCATCCCCATCTCGACGAGGTGGAGCGCGTGCACCGGCAGCCACAGGTCCTCGATCTCCGGCGGGAAGATCTCGAAGGTCAGGGTGTCGTTGGCGACCGCCGCCACATCCCGGGCGTGGAACCACTCGGGCGTGCGCACGGACAGCCCGGGTGACGGATAGCCGTACGCGTGCCGGTCCCCGGCGAGGACGACCTGCACCTGCCCGGTCCGTACGAGGACGATGTCCCCGGCCCGTACGCGTACGCCCCCGAACTCCTCCGCCGCGGCCAGGTCCTCCGGCGTGACGGCGTGATCCCCGGCCAGCCGGTCCACGCCCCGGGCGCGCGCCACATCCAGCAGCACGCCCCGCGACACGAGGTGTCCCACGGCGGCGATGGACGAGAACTCCGCGCCGGCGTGCGCCGTGATGGTGTCCGCAGGGCGGCCGTTGTAGATCCTCCCGCTGTGCGAGACATGGGTGAGGGCGTCCCAGTGGGTCGCTGCCTGGAGCCCCATGGTGACGGTGTCGTCGCTGGTGGCGACCGTGCCGGGGCCGAACATCTCCTGGTTGATCTGGACCATGGTGTGCAGCGGGTCGATCCGGCCCGGGATGAACCCGCTCTGCACCCCGCCCTGTTTGAGGGGGAGCGCGAGCGGTATCCGGCGGCCGGTGCGGACGGTGGCGGCGGCCTCCCGGACGACGGCGTCGGTGATCAGGTTGAGCGTCCCGCGCTCGTCGGCCCCGCCCCAGCGCCCCCAGTTGTTGACGCGCTTCGCGATCTCGTGGAACTCGGCCGGCAGGGACATGGGGACCTCCTGGGTCTTGTGCCGGGGCATCCGACTGCCCGTAAAATCTAACGGTCCGTCAGAAACCGCGGGAAGGGGCCGGGCATGGGGAACTTCTTGGCAGGCAAGGTGGTCGCCGTCACGGGGGCCGGCCGGGGCATCGGGCGGGCGGTCGCGCTCGCTGCGGCGGGGGAGGGGGCGCGGGTCGTCGTCAACGACTACGGGGTTTCGGTGGAGGGGTCCGAGCCCACCAGCGAGATCGCCCGGTCCGTCGTCAAGGAGATCGAGGCTGCGGGCGGCTCGGCGGTCGCGGTGGCCGACGACATCTCCACGATGGCGGGCGGACAGCGGATCGTGGACACCGCGCTCGCGGAGTACGGCCGGCTCGACGGGGTCGTCTGCGTGGCCGGGATCCTGCGCGAGCGGATGCTGTTCAACATGTCCGAGGAGGAGTGGGACCCGGTCCTCGCCACGCACCTGAAAGGCACCTTCACGGTCTTCCGCGCCGCCTCGGCGGTGATGCGGAAGCAGGAGGGCGGGGGCACGCTGATCGGCTTCACCAGCGGCAACCACCAGGGGAGCGTGTCCCAGGCCAACTACAGCGCGGCGAAGGGCGGGATCATCTCACTGGTCCGCAGCGCGGCGCTCGGCCTGCACCGGTACGGGGTGACGGCCAACGCGGTCGCGCCCGTCGCCCGGACCCGGATGTCGGCCGGGGTGCCGATGGAGCTCGCGGAGATCGGGGAGCCGGAGGATGTGGCGGCGCTCGTCGTCTACCTGCTGAGCGAGCGGGCACGGGCGGAGAGGATCACCGGGCAGGTGTACACGATCGCCGGCCCCAAGATCGCGGTCTGGGCCCAGCCGAGGGAGCTGCGGGCGGGGTACGCGGAGGGGGCGGCCTGGACCCCGGAACGGATCGCGGACTTCCTGCCGGGGACGGTGGGGGTCGACCCGATGCCGATGCTGGCGCGGGTGGAGGAGATGGCGGCAGCGGCCCGGGCGGGGGCCCGCCCGAACCAACCCTCAAGCCCGTCCGGCGATTGAGGACGGGGGCCCGAACAAACCAAGTCCGTACGGCGATTGAGGAGCGGGGGTCTGGGGGCGGAGCCCCCGGGGCGCTGTCCCCAGACCCCGGCCCTCCAACGCCGGACGGACTGGATGAGGAGGCACGTATGGACTTCCGGTTCACCGAGGACGACCACACCTTCCGCACCCACGCCCGCACCTGGCTCGACACCCACCTCACCGAAACCCCCGCCCCCACCCCCCGCGCCTGGGAACGCGAGCTGGGTCAGGAGGGGTGGATCGGGCTCGGCTGGCCGGAGGACGGCGGCGCGGGTTACGGCAACCGCACCGCCACCCTCACCCAGCAGGTCGTCTGGGCCGAGGAGTACGCCCGCTCCACCGCCCCCACCCGCATGGGCCACATCGGCGAGAACCTCCTCGCCCCGACCCTCATCACCTACGGCACCGAGGAGCAGAAGCGCCGCCATCTGCCCCCCGTCGCCCGGGGCGAGACGCTCTGGTGCCAGGGGTACAGCGAACCCGGCGCCGGGTCCGACCTCGCCGGAATCCGGACCACCGCCACCCCGGACGGCTCCGGCGCGTACGCCGTGACCGGGCAGAAGATCTGGACCTCGCTCGCCCAGGACGCCGACTGGTGCTTCGTCCTCGCCCGCACCGAACCCGGCTCCACCCGCCACCACGGACTCTCCTTCCTCCTCATGGAGATGGACCAGCCGGGGCGGATCGAGGTGCGGCCGATCCGCCAGATGACGGGGACCAGCGAGTTCAACGAGGTCTTCTTCGACGGGGCCCGGGCCGCCGAGGTGGTCGGCGGCGAGGGCAACGGGTGGGCCGTGGCGATGGGGCTGCTCGCCCTGGAGCGCGGGGTCTCCACCCTCGCCCAGCAGATCGGGTTCGCGCAGGAGCTGGACCAGGTGGTCGCCGCCGCCAAGGAGAGTGGTGCCGCCGAGGACCCGGTCATCAGAGCCCGGCTCGTACGCCAATGGGCCGAGCTGGTCACCATGCGCCGGCACTCCCTGCGCACCCTCGGCACCACCGGCGACCCGGGCGCCCCCAGCGTGGCGAAGCTCCTGTGGGGCGGCTGGCACCAGCGGCTCGGCGAGCTGGCGGTGCAGGTGCGGGGCGCGGCGGGAGCCGTCGGCCCACAGCCCTGGGGGCCGGAGCGCCCGTACGAACTCAACGCCGCACAGCACCTGTTCCTCTTCAGCCGGGCCGACACCATCTACGGCGGCTCCGACGAGATCCAGCGGAACATCATCGCCGAGCGGGTGCTCGGCCTACCGAGGGAGCCGAGATGAGAGGCGTCGTCTTCGACGGCACACGGACCGAGGTCGTCGACGACCTGGAGATACGCGACCCGGGCCCCGGCGAGGTGCTCGTCGCGGTGGCCGCCGCCGGTCTCTGCCACAGCGATCTGTCGGTGATCGACGGCACTATCCCCTTCCCCGTCCCCGTCGTGCTCGGCCACGAGGGCGCGGGCGTGGTGGAGGCCGTCGGCCCCGGCGTCAGCCACGTACGGGCCGGTGATCACGTCGCGCTCTCCACTCTCGCCAACTGCGGGGCCTGCGCCCAGTGCGACCGGGGCAGGCCCACGATGTGCCGGAAGGCGATCGGGCGGCCCGGGCGGCCGTTCTCGCGGGGTGGGAAGCCGCTGTTCCAGTTCGCCTCCAACTCCGCTTTCGCCGAACGTACGTTGGTGCGTGCCGTGCAGGCCGTGAAGATCCCCGCCGACCTGCCCCTCACCTCCGCCGCCCTGATCGGCTGCGGGGTGCTCACCGGCGTCGGGGCCGTACTGAACCGGGCGAAGGTCGACCGGGGCGACAGTGTCGTGGTCATCGGCACCGGCGGCATCGGCCTCAACGTGCTCCAAGGGGCCCGGCTGGCCGGTGCGCTCACGGTCGTCGCCGTCGACAGCAACCCGGCGAAGGAGGCGGTGGCCCGGCAGTTCGGCGCCACGCACTTCCTGACGAGCGCGGAGGGAGTGCGCGACATCCTCCCGGACGGCGCCGACCACGCCTTCGAGTGCGTCGGCCGCACCGAGCTGATCCGGCAGGCGATCGACCTGCTCGACCGGCACGGCCAGGCGATCCTGCTCGGCGTCCCGGCGGCGACCGCCGAGGCGTCGTTCGTCGTCTCCTCGATGTACCTGGACAAGTCGATCCTCGGCTGCCGTTACGGCTCGTCGCGGCCGCAGCGGGACATCGCCCTGTACGCGGAGCTGTACCGGGAGGGCCGGCTGCTGCTGGACGAACTGGTCACCGAGACCTACCCGGTGGAGGACTTCGCCAAGGCCGCCGACGACGCCCACCACGGGCGGGTGGCGCGGGGGGTCCTGGTCTTCTGAGCCGGGGTTCAGCACGACCGGGCCTCGGCGGCGGTCTTCAGCTCCACCAGCCAGGCGTCGAGGCCCTGTTGGAGGATCCCGGTCGCGAACGGGACGTTCGCCTCGACCTGTTCGCCGGTGTGGGTCTCCTCGGTACGGACGACGACGCCGCCCCGGACCTTCGTGAAGCTCCAGACGTGTACGCCGTCGATGTGCAGCCCCTCGCCGGTCGCGGGCCCGGTCCAACGGATGCAGGAGCCGGCCTTCAGCTGCTTGACGGTGGACGTGATGTCCAGGCTGGTCGCCGGGGTCACCGGGTTGGGCGGGACCGGGGTCGTCCACCGGAACGCCGAACCCGGACGGAAGGGCCCTTGGCCGAGACGGTCCGCGCTCGTGACGTGGGCCTGCCAGCCCGGCCAGCGCTCCACGTCGGTCTGGAGCTTCCAGACGGTGCTGAGCGGCGCGTCGATGACGGTCTCGGCGTGGGCCCGGACCACGGCTTTGGACTCGACCCCCTTGCCCTGGCAGGTGAGGGACGGGCCGGGGCGAGGGGTGGCGGCTCCGGCAGGCGCGGCGGCGAGGACCCCGGCGAGGGCGAGCGGGACGGTGAACAGGGCGGCGGTGCGGGCGCGGGACATGGTGGCCTCCTTCTCAAGTGCCTTGTACGGGTGATGGGTTGGTCAGACGCTGGTGCGGCGGGCCCGGTGCAGGGTCACCAGGAGTACGGCGGACGCGGCGACGACCAGCGCCAGGAACCCGGGGTGCATGTCCTTGGAGAGGCTCGGCGCCCCGTCGGGCCGCGCCAGCCACACCGTGAGCGGGACCGCGAAGGCGACGGCGACCAGCGTGGCTGCCCGGCGCACGGCCCGGTCGGGGACCCGACGGAGGGCGCCGACCAGCGCGATCAGGACCGGGACCCCCGCGACCAGGGCGAACTGGCCGACGACCATGACGGGGACCGCCCAGGCGGAGACGGTCACCGACGGTGGGACGCGGCGGGGGGTGCGGGTCATGGGTCTCTCCCTCGGCTAGAACCTTGTGTGTTCGTTAGAAGTTGTAACTCATCGCGAACTGAGGGGTCAATAGGTTTCGTGATACCTTCTAACGAAACTTTGGGTACGTAGCATCACCGCCGGGGAAGGTGGCACACCATGGGGAAGTCCGACACCGCGACCCCGCGCGAGCGCTACCGCGCCCAGGTCCGTACGGAGATCAAGGAACACGCCTGGCAGCAGATCGCCACGGCCGGTGCCTCCGCGCTCTCCCTCAACGCGATCGCCAAACAGATGGGCGTGAGCGGCCCCGCGCTCTACCGCTACTTCGCCGGCCGCGACGAGCTGATCACCGAGCTCATCCGGGACGCCTACCGCAGCCTCGCCGACACCCTGGGCGCGGCCGCCGCCGAAGGTGCCGACTTGTCAGGGCTGGCCCACGTCCTGCGCGGCTGGGCGCTGGCGGACCCGCACCGGTACTTCCTCCTCTACGGGACCCCGGTCCCCGGCTACCACGCGCCCGACGACACCACCGCGATCTCCTCCGAGATCATGGCGACCCTCCTGACCGCCTGCGCGGCGCTCGTCCCGGAAGCCCCGGAAGCCCAGGCAGCCCAGGAAGCCACCGAGGCCCCGTTCGCCACCCACCTGGAGAAGCACCGGGCGTGGGCCGGCGACCACCCCGCCCCGCCCGCCGCCCTGCACCTGGCGATGAGCTTCTGGACCCGCATGCACGGCGTCCTGTCCCTGGAGCTCGCCGGGCACTTCACCGGGATGCGCTTCGACCCCGACCGGCTCTTCGCGGCCGAACTGGACGCCCTGCTCCCGTAACAGCGCCTACGGAGTGTCCGCCGATGCCCGGAACGTGCGCCGGTACACCGTCGGCGGCACGCCCAGCGCCGCCTGGAGGTGCTGGCGCAGGGAGGTCGCCGTGCCGAAGCCGGCGTCCCGGGCCACCTGGTCGATGGAGAGGTCGGAGGTCTCCAGCAGGTGCCGGGCCCGCTCCACCCGCTGCTGGGTCAGCCACTGGCCGGGGCTGGCGCCCACCTCCTCGCGGAAACGCCGGGTGAAGGTCCGTACGCTCATCGACTCCTGCCGGGCCATGTCCCGCAGCTGGATCGGCCGGTCCAGCCGCCCCAGCGCCCACGCGCGGGCGGCGGTGGTGGTCGCGAACTGCGGTTCGGGGACGGGCCGGTGGATGTACTGGGCCTGCCCGCCGTCCCGGTGCGGGGGGACGACCGTGCGCCGGGCGATCTCGTTGGCGACGGCCGCTCCGTGGTCGCGGCGCACGAGGTGGAGGCAGAGGTCGATCCCGGCGGCGACCCCGGCCGAGGTGAGGACGTCGCCGTCGTCGATGAACAGGACGTCCGGGTCGACCCGGACCTGCGGGAAGAGCTGCTGGAAGTGGTCGGCGGAGGACCAGTGCGTGGTGGCGGGGCGGCCGTCCAGATATCCGGCGGCGGCCAGGACGTAGCTGCCGGTGCAGATGGAGACCATCCGGGTGCCGGGCCGGATCAGCGCGAGGGCGGCCGCCAGCTCCTCGGTGAGCCTGCCCTCCTCGAAGACCGGGCCCAGTTCGTAGGAGGCGGGGATGACCACGGTGTCGGCGGTGGCGAGCGCCTCGGGGCCGTGCTCGACGAGGATCGCGTAGTCGGAGTCGGTCCGGACGGGCCCGGGCGGGCGGATCGAGCAGGTCACGACCTCGTACAGCTTCGCGCCCTTGTTGCCCGGTGCGGGCTCCAGGGAGCGGCCGAAGATCCGGTGCGGGATGCCCAGTTCGAAGGGGAGCAGGCCGTCCAGGGCCAGGACGGCGACGCGGTGCGGCATGGCGGGCCTCCTCGAAAGGCGTCGGCGGGCTCGTGGGGGAGTGCGCCGGAACGCTCACTGGCTGAAACTCACTGGCTGGTATAGACCACGGGCTGATACAGGTTAGCGACGTGATGGAGAAGCCGACAGAGACCGCGTCCATTCCCGACGCCCCGCGTGACACCCGAACCCCGCCGCTCCCGCCCCTGCCCCCGCTCGACCTGGCCCTTTCCGGTGGTCCGGGCGGTCCCGGCGGTTCCGGCGGGCTCTGGAACCGTAACTTCCGCTACTTCTTCGTGGCCCGTACGGTCGCGCTCTTCGGCGACGGCATGATCCCCGTCGCCCTGACCGCCGGCCTGCTGGGCGCGGGCCGCCCCGCCTCCTCGGTCGGGTTCGCGCTGGCCGCCTGGATGGGGCCGCTGGCGGTGTTCGTGCTCTTCGGCGGGGTGCTCGCGGACCGGTTCACCCCCCGCCGCATGATGATCATCGCCGACGCCCTGAGGCTGGTCGGCGCCTCGGTGCTCGCCGTCACGTTCGCGCTGGGCAACCCGCCGCTCTGGTCGGTGTACGTCCTCAGCTCCGTCGCCGGGGTCGGCGCCGCGCTCTTCCAGCCGGGCGTCGCCTCGACCGTGCCCCGGGTCTCCACCGACGTCCAGCGCGCCAACGCCGTCCTGCGGGTCGCCGAGGCGCTGATGACCATGGCGGGCCCCGCCTTCGCGGGCGTCCTCGTGGGTCTCGCGAGCGCCGGGGCCGTCTACGCGGCGAACGCGGCGACCTTCGCGGTCTCCGGCGCCTGCCTCTTCCTGATGCGCCTGGCCCCCGCCCCGCACGACGACGCGGTACGCGGCACCTTCACCGCCGAACTGGCTGATGGCTGGAGGGAGTTCCGGGCCCGTTCCTGGCTGTGGGGAGTGATCGCCGTCTGGACCGTCTACGGCTTCGCGGTCCTCGGCCCGATGCTCCCGCTCACCGCCGTCCTGGTCACCCAGGAGCACGGATCGGGGGCGTACGGGATGCTGATGGCCGTCAACGGGGCGGGCAGCGTCGTCGGCGGCCTGATGGCCCTGCGGCTGAGGCCGTCCCACCCCCTCGCGGCGGGCGCGGTGGCGCTCCCCCTGGTGGCGGTGAGCCTGGTCGTCCTGGCCCTCGGGATGCCGCTGCCGGTGCTGGCGGCGGGGCAGCTGCTGGCCGGTGCCGCCGCCGCGTTCTGGCTGGTGATGTGGTCCACCACGGTCCAGACGCACGTACCGCCGGAGGCCCTGAACCGGCTGCACGCCTACGATGTGGCCGGTTCGCTCCTGATGGTCGCGGCGGGCCGCGCCCTGGCCGGCCCGGTGGCCGAGGCGGTGGGCGCACCGGAGCTGCTGGTGGCGGCGGCCGTGATCAACATGGGGGTGGTGGCGGTGCTGCTGGTGGCCCGGCCGATCCGTCAGCTGAAGAGGATGGGGCCGGCGTGAGGGTTCCTCCCCGCGCGGCGGCGAAGACTTCTCCGGGCACGGTGACGAGAGCTTCTCCCGGCCTGGTGGCGAGGGTTGCTCCCCGCGCGGTGGCGGCGGCCGCCGCGGTCGTCACCGTCGCCGCGGGCCTCGCCGTACGCGCCGGGGCGGACGGCGCCTTCGCCAAGTACGCGGGGAGCGCGCTCTACACGGTGCTGCTCTGCGCCCTCATCGCCTTCTGCGCGCCCCGCGCACGACCGCTCGCCGTGGCCGGGACCGCGCTCGCCCTGAGCTGGGCGGTCGAACTGCTCCAGCTCACCGGCGTACCGGCGGAGTGGTCGGCGCACAGCACGGCGGCCCGCCTGGCCCTCGGCTCGACCTTCAACGCCCCGGACCTGCTCTGGTACGCGGTGGGCGCGGCGGCGGCCTGGGCGCTCCACGCCGGGGCCCGGAGGTTCGCTACGCCTTCTTCTGCCGGGCGCGCTTCTCGGCCCGCTGCATCTCGATGACCTCCAGGACGTGGGCGCTGATCTGCCGGCGGACCGTACCGGCGACGAACAGCACCGTGCCCAGCACCGACAACGGGACGGAGACCGCCAGGATCGTCAGCTGCTCGGGCCAGGCCTCGATCAGGCCGCAGTTCTGCGTCTCCCCGTAGCAGGACGCGTCCGACTGCTCCACCAGCAGGAACGCCAGCCGCACCCACAACGCGCAGGCGGCGATCAGCAGCACGGCTCCCCAGGACTGCATCGATGTCGATGTGCGATGGAACTGCTGGCGTGCGATCCACTGCATGAGATCCCCCGGATCCGTTGCGTACGAGGCGCCCGGCCGGTCGGCCGGGCCGACCGACGGCGATGGTACGTGCAGGGGCCACCGGTCCCGTGGGCCGGGCCGCGACGCGGTGACCCGGTGCTCAGTGCTCCGGTGACCCGGTGGCCAGTGCTCCGATGGCCCGATTCCTGCGAACCGTGTCCTCCCGGCCACTCGTGGGGAAAGGCACCGGCCAAGAAGCTGGTCCACGTGACCGAGACCATCGAAAGCGCCGCCCAGGACGACGACCGGCGGCCGCCCCTGGAGGCGCGCCGCCGCCCCCGTGTGCACCGGGCGTGGATCGTCGCCGCCGTCACCTTCGTGACGATCATCGGCGGCGCGGCCTTCAACTCCCTGCCCGGGCTGCTCATCGACCCGCTCCACACCGAGTTCGGCTGGTCGCGCGGGGAGATCGGGCTCGCGGTCTCCATCGACATGGCGCTGTACGGGCTGACCGCGCCGTTCGCCGCCGCGCTCATGGACCGCTTCGGCATCCGGCGGGTCGTCGCGGCCGCGCTGACCATGGTGGCGGCCGGGGCGCTCGCCAGCGTCTGGATGACGGCCTCCTGGCAGCTGATGATCTACTGGGGGCTGCTCGTCGGCCTCGGCACCGGGTCCATGGCGATGGCGTTCGCCGCGACCGTCACCAACCGCTGGTTCGTCGCCCGCCGGGGCCTGGTCACCGGCATCCTCACCGCGGCGGGCGCCTCCGGGCAGCTCGTCTTCCTGCCGCTCTGCGCCTGGATCGTCGACGAGCACGGCTGGCGGCCCGCCTCCGTCACGGTCGCCCTGGCGGCGCTGGTCGTCGTCCCGTTCGTCTGCCTCCTGATGCGCGACCACCCGGCCGATGTGGGGCTGGCCCCGTACGGAGGTGCGTACGTGGCGAAGCCCGCCCCCGCCCGGGGCGCCGCCCGCCGCACGGTGAAGGTGTTGTTCAAGGCGGCCCGCACCGGCCCCTTCTGGCTGCTGGCGGGCACTTTCGCGATCTGCGGGGCCTCCACCAACGGCCTGATCCGCACCCACTTCGTCCCCTCCGCCCACGACCACGGCATGCCCATCACGGCGGCCGCCTCGCTGCTGGCGGTGATCGGGATCTTCGACGTCATCGGCACGATCTTCTCGGGCTGGCTCACCGACCGCTTCGACGCCCGCAGGCTGCTCGCCGTCTACTACGCGCTGCGCGGGATCTCGCTGCTGTTCCTGCCGATGCTGATGGGCCCCGATGTGCGGCCGCCGATGGTCTTCTTCATCGTGTTCTACGGTCTCGACTGGGTCGCCACCGTCCCGCCGACGCTGGCGCTCTGCCGGGAGCAGTACGGCGAGGACAGCGCGATCGTCTTCGGCTGGGTGCTCGCCTCGCACCAGGTGGGCGCGGCGGTCGTGGCGTTCCTCGGCGGAGTCGCGCGGGACGTCTTCGGCAGTTACGACGTGGTCTGGTACGCGTCGGGGGCGCTGTGCGCGGTGGCGGCGCTGATGTCGCTGGTGATCCGGCGGGTCCGGGCGTCCTCGGCGCCTGAACCGACTGTCTCCAGCGTCTGAACCGCCCGCCCCCAACGGCTGAACCGGCTGTCTCCAGCGTCTGAACCGCCCGCCCCCAACGGCTGAACCGGCGTGCCAGGGCCTAGGGCGTGTCCGGCGGATCTTGACCGGGTCCGCGACGCCTGGCACGGCACCTCGCGGCGTTGCCGAAACGCCCGAATCGCTCCGCGATGAGGGCGTTCCAGCGCCTTGCGATGCACCGCACCAGACGCCGCGGCCTATCCGGCCCTGATCCGCCGGACACGCCCTAGCGGCTGAACCGGCCGAAGAGTCCCCGGTGGAACAGCAGCGGCTCCCCCTCTGCCCCCTCCTCCACCGCCCCCAGCGCCTCCACCCGGCCGACCACGATGAGGTGGTCCCCGCCGGTGTGGACGGCGTGGACGCGGCAGTCGACCCAGGCCGGTACGGAGTCGAGCAGCGGTGACCCCGTCGCCGGGGCGTCCCCGTACGCCACCCCCGCGAACTTGTCCGCCCCGCTCACCGCGAACCCCCGGCACAGCGCGCCCTGCCCGGACCCCAGGATGTTCACGCAGAAGGACCCGGCGCGGGCGATGCGCGGCCAGGTCGTCGACGTACGGGCGACCATGAAGGCGACCAGCGGCGGGTCCAGCGAGAGCGAGGCGAAGGACTGGCAGGCGAACCCGGTCGGCCCGTCCGCGTCGCGCGCGGTGACGACGGTGACGCCGCTGGCGAAGTTGCCCAGTACGCGCCGGAATTCGGCCGGGTCGACCGGGAGCCGCTCGTCGTCCCGGACGGCCCTCAGGTCGGGCCGGGGCAGCTCCTCCGGAAGCGGCGGTTCTGCTGTCGTGGCGGCGCCGACGGACCTGAGGTACCGGACGGCGGTGGCGGCCATGCCTGCGTGTCCCATCACACCGCCCATTAGAACTGACGCATCGTCAGATGTGAACCCGTGCGGGCACCCTGCCCGCCCTGTTCACGCGCCGGTGCGGCGGGCGTAGTGGCGCTGGGCCTTCGCGCGGTTGCCGCAGCCGGCCATCGAGCACCAGCGGCGGGTGCCGTTCTTGGAGATGTCGTAGAAGTGCAGGACGCAGGTGTCGTTGGCGCAGGGACGGATGCGGTCGGGCCGGTCGGCCACCAGGTGGAGCCAGTTGTCGGCCGCGTGCCAGGCCGGCCCCCAGGACGGGTCGTCCACCTCCACCCCCGACTCCGGCAGCCCGTCGGGCCCGAGGGTGCGGCGGATGCGCCCGTGGGACAGCACCTCGTTGAGCGCGGCCGTGGCGCCGGGGGTGGCGGGCTCGTGGCGGGCGGCCGAGGCGGCAAGCGCTTCGAGTGCGGTACGGGCGGTCAGCAGGCGCTCCAGGGTGGCGTGGCCGGCGACCGGGGCGGCGGGCCCCATGGCCTCGCGCACCGGCGCGCCGCTCAGCCAGATCGCCAGGCCGTTCTCGGATTCCAACAGGTCACGAGGGCCTTCCGCGTCGACCCAGCGGGTGTTCAGCAGGTCCAGCGCGAGCGGTTCGCCGGTCAGCGGCCGGGGGTCGGCCCCAGTGGGGTGCGGCACGGCAGAGGGTCCTTCCGTCGCGAGGTGTTCCCCTCGATTCTAACCGGACAGGAGACTTTCACCGGTTGACCGTCCTCGATCTAACCCTTAAATTCGGTTTTACTGGTTGCGAGGTGGCCTCGCGGCCCTGACCGAAAGCATGGGGACCGACCATGAGCAAGGCGAAGAACCTGCGGACCGGCCACATCGGCCTCAACGTCACCGACCTGGACCGTTCGACCGCCTTCTACCGCGAGGTCTTCGACTTCGAGGTGCTGGGCGAGGGCAAGGACGGCGACCGCCGCTGGGCCTTCCTCGGGCGGGACTCCCGGCTCGTGGTGACCCTGTGGCAGCAGAGCGAGGGCTCCTTCGCCCCCGCACTGCCCGGCCTGCACCACCTCTCCTTCCAGGTCGACACCGTCGAGGAGATCCGGGCCACCGAGGAGGTCCTGCGCTCCCTGGGCGCCGGCTTCGCCTACGACGGGGTCGTGCCGCACGGGGAGACCGGCACCTCGGGCGGCATCTTCTTCACCGACCCCGACGGCATCCGCCTGGAGATCTACGCGGCCACCGGCGCCGACCCGGCCCACGCCCCGACCTCCGGGGCCCCCACCTGCGGTTTCTTCTAGACGGCAGGCACGACGGCAGCCACAGCACGGGCCACTTCCCGGCGAAGGGGCAGAACCGGAAAGGCAGCACCATGGGCGGCTACCACCGCGGCGAGATCGCCGTGCAGGAGCGGGCGGGCTTCGCCCGTCAGGCCGGGCACGCGCACGGCGCCATCGGCAACACCGTTCCCGACGTGGCGGTGGCGTTCCTCGCCGACCAGCCCCACCTGGTGGTGGGCGGCACGGACGAGCGCGGCCGGGTCTGGGCGACCCAGCTCACCGGGGAGCCGGGCTTCCTGACCGTTCCCCGGCCGCAGACCCTGCACATCGGGGCGCTGCCCCCGCCGGAGGACCCGCTCGCGGCGGTCCTGGCAGGGGCCGGGGGCGGATCTGAGCTCGCGGCCGGGGCCGGAACCGGGGGTGGAGCCGGCTCGGGTCCGCAGCCCGCCCGGATCGGCATGATCGGCATCGAACCGGCCACCCGGCGCCGGATGCGGATGAACGGCCGGGCGGTCCGCGACGGCCACGGACTGCGCGTCGAACTCGACCAGGTCCTCTCCAACTGCCCCAAGTACATCCAGAAACGCGACCACCACCCGGTCACGGACCAGGGCGCATCCACCCCCCGTACAGCCGTCGACAGCACGGAGCTGAGCCCCGCACAGCAGCGGACGCTCCGGGCCGCCGACACCTTCTTCATCGCCACCACCGACGACCGGGGCGACGCCGACGCCTCGCACCGGGGCGGCAACCCAGGCTTCGTCCAGGTGGTCTCGCCCCGGCTGCTGCGCTGGCCCGACTACGCGGGCAACGCCATGTTCCTGACCCTGGGCAACCTCGAACTCAACCCGGCCGCCGGTCTCCTCGTTCCCGGCTGGGAGACCGGCACCTCACTGCACCTGACGGGTTCGGCCCGCACGGTGTGGGACGGGGATGAGGTGGCCCGCCACCCCGGGGCGCAGCGGCTGGTGGAGTTCGAGATCGCCGCTGTACGGGAGGTGGCGGCGGCCTCCCCGCTGCGCTGGTCCGCGCCCGCCTTCTCCCGCTTCAACCCGCCGACGGCCGGCTGAACCCCCACCCCACCGTGCCACTGACACCGCACCCGCACCCGCACCCGATACGGAGTCACCATGCAGATCACCGTGGACCTGGATCTCTGCGAGAGCCACGGAAGTTGCGTCTTCGCCGCCCCCGGGATCTTCTCGTTCGACGACGACGACTACCTCCTGTACGAACCCGCGCCGGACGACGGACTGCGCGGTGCGGCCGAGAAGGCCGCCGCCTCCTGCCCGGTCCGCGCCATCACCGTGGCCGCCGCCCCGTGAGCGCCGCCGGCCATCCGCGCGAGGTGGTGATCGTCGGGGCCTCGCTGGCGGGGCTGCGGGCCGCCGCGACCCTGCGGGCCGAGGGGTTCGGCGGACACCTGACCCTCGTCGGGGCGGAGCAGTACACCCCGTACGACCGTCCGCCGCTCTCCAAGAAGTTCCTGACGGCCGCCGACCCGGCCGAGACCAGGCTGCCGGTCCCCGACGACCTCCGGGCCCGCTGGCTGCTGGGGCGGGCCGCGGTCCGGCTCGACCCGTACAGCCGGATCGTCACCCTCGCCGACGGCACCCGGCTGCCCTACGACGGGCTGCTGATCGCCACCGGAGCCGCCGCCCGGTCCGGCGCGGTGCCCGGCGAACCCGGCCCGGGGCAGGGCGTGTTCACCCTGCGCGACCGGGACGACGCGGTGGCGCTGCGGGCCGCGCTGGCCGCCGGGCGGAGGCTGCTCGTGGTCGGCGCCGGGTTCCTCGGCGGGGAGATCGCCGCGGCGGGCCGGGCGCTCGGGCTCGATGTCACGCTCGTGGAAGCCGGGGCCGTACCGCTGGAGCGGGCGGTGGGCGCGGAGGCGGGCGCGTTCGTGGGGATGCTCCACCGGGAGGCGGGCATCGACCTGCGCACCGGCACCACGGTCACCGCGTTCCGCACCGGCCCGGACGGCGCGCTCACGGGCGCCCGGCTGGCCGACGGGCGGACCGTCGCGGCCGATGTCGCCGTACTGGCCCTGGGCGCGGTCCCGGCCACCGGATGGCTGGCCGGATCGGGGATCGAGGCGACCGGCGGGGTGCCCTGCGACAACCGGCTGCGGGCCCTGTTCCCGGACGGTACGGCCGTGCCCGGCGTGGTCGCGGCGGGCGACGCGGCCCGGGTCCCGCAGCCCCTGGCGGGCGGCGACGCGCCTCCCCCGGGCCACTGGTCCGGCGCGGTGGAGCAGGGCACGGCGGCCGCCCGTACGCTGCTGCTGGGCGAGGCGGCCCCGGTCTTCGAGGAGGTGCCGTCCTTCTGGTCCGACTTCCACGGCGTCCGGCTCCGCTCGGTGGGCCTCCCGGGCCTGGCGGACACGGTGAAGGTCCACGAGTGCGACCGGGACGCCCGGCGGCTGGAGGTCAGCTACCACCTGGGCGGCCGGCTGGTCGGCGCCCTGACCATCGGTCGCACCTCCCGACTCGCCGCCTACCGGAGGGTGTTGGCCGAACCCACTCCCTAGTGCCCGCGGTACTCCGGTGTGCGCCGCTCGACGAAGGAGGCGACCCCCTCGTTGGCGTCCCGGGTGGTCATGTTGATCTCCTGGGCGGCCGCCTCCGCCGCGAAGGCCGTCGCCCGGTCGCTGGTGAGTGAGTCGTTCACGAGTTGCTTGGTCAGGGCGATGGCCCGGGTCGGCCCGCAGGCCAGCCGCCCGGCCCACTCGGCGGCGAGGGCGCCCAACTCAGCCGCCGGAGCTGTGCGGTTGACCAGCCCGATCCGTTCCGCGTCCGCCGCCGTGAGGGCGTCCCCGAAGAACATCAGCTCCTTCGCGCGCTGCGGGCCGATGAGCCGGGGCAGCAGATAGGCGCCGCCGCCGTCCGGGACGAGCCCGCGGCGGACGAAGACCTCGATGAACTTCGCCGTGTCGGCCGCCAGGACCAGATCGCAGGCGAACGCCAGATGCGCGCCGATCCCGGCGGCGGTCCCGTTGACGGCGGCGATCACCGGCTTCTCGCAGTCCAGTACGGCGGCGATGAGCCGCTGCGCGCCGAGCCGGATGGTCCGGGCGACGTCCCCGGGGAGCCGTTCGCGGGGCTGCGCGGGGGCGCCGCGCAGATCGGCGCCCGCGCAGAAGCCGCGGCCGGTGGCGGTGAGCACGACGGCCCGTACGGCGGGGTCGGCGGACGCGTCGGCCAGCAGGGCGATGACACGTTCGCGCTGCTCCCAGGTGACGGCGTTCATGGCCTCGGGCCGGTTGAGGGTGATCCAGGAGACGCCGGCGGTGGTGGTGCGGTGGAGGACGGTGGACTCGACGGGGGCGGGGGCGGGGGCTTTCGGTTCGCGGTTCACCGCCGTAAGGCTCTCGGGCTCGCGGTTCACCGCCGTACCGCCCTCCGTATCCCGGTTCACCGCCGTACCGCCCTCCGTATCCCGGCTCACCGGCACACCGCCAGCGCGTCCAGTGCCACCGCGCCCTGTCCGCGCCCCAGCACCACCAGCGGGTTGATGTCCAGCTCGGTCAGGTCGTCGCCGAGCTCCAGGGCCATCCGCTGGACCCGCAGCACCACCTCCACGAGGGCGTCCACATCGACCGGCGCCCCGCCGCGCACGCCCTGGAGCAGGGCCCGGCCGCGGAGCTCGCCGAGCATGTCCCGGGCGTCCTTCTCGCCGAAGGGCGGCACCCGTACCGCCGTGTCGTGCAGCACCTCCACCAGGACCCCGCCGAGCCCGACCGTGACGGTCGGCCCGAAGAGGGCGTCGTGGGTGACGCCGACCATCATCTCGACGCCCCGGTCGATCATCTGGCAGACGAGGATGCCGTCCAGGTCGACGGATTCGAAGCGGGCTATGTCGGTCAGTTCCCGGTAGGCATCCCGCACTTGACTGGCGGAGGTGAGACCGACCTTGACCAGGCCCAGCTCCGTCTTGTGGGCGAGGTGGGGCCCGGAGGCCTTCATCACGACGGGGTAGCCGACCGGACCGGCCGCCCGGACGGCGCCCGCCGCGCTGGTCACCAGCTGCTCGCGCGGCACCCGGATCCCGTACGCGCGCAGCAGTTGCTTCGCCGCGTGCTCGCTGAGCTGCCGGCCCGGCCGCATCAGGCCCTGCGCCTTGCGGAAGGAGGGGGAGGGGGTGCGCGGGGCCTCGTCGAAGGGGGAGCGGTAGCCGGTGGCGAAGCGGTGGTGGTCCAGGTGGGCCTTCACGGCGGTGATGCAGTTGGAGAACGTACGGAAGGTGGCGACGCGGGAGGAGCCGAGGAGCGTGGTGCGGTAGGCGTCCTCGGTGCCCACCGGGGAGCCCCAGACCACGCAGACCAGCTTGTCGGTGGCCTCGGCCGCGTCCACCAGGTCCTGGGCGAGGCGGTCGCTCATGGGCGGGAACGGGCCGGTGATCGGACAGATCAGGACCCCGACGGACGGGTCGGCGAGGATCGCGTCGATGATCTTCCGGCCGCGGTGGTCGCCGACCGGGTGGCCGCCGTTGTCGATGGGGTTGGCGACGTTGAGGTAGCCGGGTATCCAGGTGTGCAGCTCGTCCTGCTTGGCGGCGGAGAGGACGGGCAGGGTGAGCCCGGCCACCGTCGCCAGGTCCGCGAAGTGGGCGCCGGTGCCGCCGGAGATGGAGTACACGGCGACGCCCTCCGCGCGGGGCGGCCGGGCGCGGGCCAACAGGGCGGCGGTGTCCTGGAGTTCGTCGAGGCCGTCCACCCGGACCACCCCGAACTGGCGCATCGCCGCGTCCACCACCTGATCGGCCCCGGTCAGCTTCCCGGTGTGCGAGGCGGCGGCCTCGGCCCCGGCCTCCGTACGCCCCACCTTCACCGCGACCACCGGCACCCCTGCCCGGGCGGCCCGGTCGGCGGCGAGCAGGAAGGAACGGCCGTCCTTGAGCCCCTCCACGTAACAGGCGATGGCCCCCACCTCGGGGCGCTGGGCGAAGTACGCGATGAAGTCGGCGGTCTCCAGATCGGCCTCGTTGCCCGTGGGCGCCCAGTGCGAGAGCCGGATGCCCAGCTCCTGGAGGGAGTGCAGCGGCCGGCCCTGGTGCCCGGACTGGGTGATGAGGGCGATGGCGGGGCCCTCCAGGTCGTCCCGGAACTCCTCGAAGGCGTTCAGGTTGGTGTTCGGCCCCAGCAGCCGCAGCCCGGAGCGTTCCACGGCGGCCGCCAGCCGGGCCTGTGCCACCGCCCCCGCCTCCCCGGTCTCGGCGAACCCGGAGGCGAAGGCCACGGCGAAGGGGACCTTGGCCTCCGCCAGCTCCTCGATCACCGGGAGCGGGTCGGCGACCAGCAGGACCGCGAGGTCGACGGGCTCGGGCAGCTCGGCCACGGAGGGGACGCAGGGCCGCCCGAACACGGTCTCCCGGGTCGGGTGCACCGGGTGCAGCCGCGCCCCGACGCGCTCGGCCCAGGCGATGAGCTGCCGGGTGATGCCGGTGTTGGGGCGTCCTTCGGTGTCGGAGGCGCCGACGACGGCCACGGAGCGCGGCCGGAAGAAGCGGTCCAGGTCGGGCACGGCCAGGTGCAGCGGCCGCCCGCTGACATCGAGCCCGCCCTGCCGGGTGGCGGTGGGCAGGCTGACGACGGAGGCGTGCGGCTCCTCGCCGCAGGCCACCACCCGGGCGCGGAAGTCGGTGGTGAGGGTGCCGTGAGTCGATCCAAGCATCGTTCCGCCACTCCTGCTCGATGGTCCGCCGGCCCGGGGTCCGTGTGGGGGGCAGGCGCAATTGGCTGACGCCCTGTCAGGTTACTGAACTGACGGCCCGTCAGGAATGGTCGTGCAGGCAAAGGCTCCGGGCGGCCCCGGGTGCCGGGGTCGCGGTGGCCGCCCGGGTGCCGGGCGGCGGGGTCACGGTTGGCCGCCCGGGGTGGTCATGGGGCGGCGCGAAGTGGCGTAGAGTCGGGTTTACCGACGCGGGGTGGAGCAGCTCGGTAGCTCGCTGGGCTCATAACCCAGAGGTCGCAGGTTCAAATCCTGTCCCCGCTACTGAAGGATGAGGCCCGGATCCCCTGGATCCGGGCCTCATCCGTGTGCCCCCCTCCAGGGACAGGGACCCCGCCCCTGCCCTCCTGGGGACCGGACAGGCGGACATCCCTCCCGGACGCTGAGCCATGGCGGGGCGCGGGGGGCCGGGCGACGCTTGAGCCATGACACAGACAGCAGACGCAACGCCCGCACCTTTCCCCGTCCTGGTGACCGGCTCCACCGGCAAGACCGGCCGCAGGGTGGTGGCCCGCCTCCGTGAGCTGGGGGTGGAGACCCGGGCGGCCTCCCGGTCCGGGGAGACCCGGTTCGACTGGGAGGACCCGGCCACCTGGGCGCCCGCCCTGGAGGGGGCCGCCGCCGTCTACATCGTCCCGCTGGACACCGTGCCCTCCCCGACGCCCGCCTTCGTCGAGCAGGCGGTCGCGGCCGGAGTGCGGCGGCTGGTGCTGCTCTCGGCCCGGGGCGTGAACGTACCGGGCTACTTCGGCCCCGGCGTCTACGAGGACGGGGGCCCGCATCTCCACGGCGAGGAGGCCGTGCGCTCCTCCGGCCTGGCCTGGACGATCCTGCGGCCCGGCTGGTTCGCCCAGAACTTCAGCGAGGGCGTCTTCCTCGACGGCGTACGCGCCGGGGAGCTGACCCTGCCCGTCGGGGACGGCGAAGCCGCGTACATCGACACGGACGACATCGCGGCGGTGGCGGTGGCGGCGCTCACCGAGGACGGCCACGACAGCGAGGTGTACGAGTTGTCGGGTCCCCGCGCGCTGGGCGTCGCCGACGTCCTGGACGAGGTCGCGAAGGTGACCGGCGTACGCGCCTCCTACGCCCCGGTCGAGGAGGCCGTGTACCAGGAGGGCCTCATCGCGCACGGGATGTCGGAGGTGGAGGCCTCGCTCTGGATGGCCGCCCTGGAGCCGATCCGCACGAGCCGGGAGGCCCCGCTGAAGGACGGCGTCCACCGCGCCCTGGGCCGCCCCCCGCGCGACATCGCCGACGTCTTCAGGGACGCGGCGGCCGAGGGGGCCTGGGGCTGAGGGGGCCGGGGGCTGAGGGGGCCTGGGGTCAAGGGGGCGGGCGGCTAGTCCGGGGCGTCGCCGGTGTTGCGGATCATCTGCTGGAGCACCCGGAGGGCGGTGACGTAATCGGCGTCGTCGATGCCCCGGTGGATGCGCTCACGGATGGCCGGGGCGTGCCGCTTGAGCCCCACCCGCGCCTCCTCGCCCGCCTCGGTGATCCACAGCCGCCCGTCACCGTCCCGGGTGAGCCATCCGCGCTCCACCAGTACCTCCGACTCGGCGGTCAGGTCGTCCTCGGGCCGGATGTAGCTGCGCATGGCGCGCTGGAGCTCGGGGACGGTCATGCCGTCGCCATCGGGAGAGAGGTCGTTCCTCGACAGATTGCGCAGCAGCCAGAACTGGGGCTGGGTGAAGCCGCGTTCGGCCTGCCGGTCCCGGGTGAACCCGATGAGCGCCTCGTAGGCCAGGCCGGTCCAGTAGGCGGCGGGCTGGGCGGCGAGTTCGGCGTAGGTGAACTGATGGTCCGTCATGAGCGCTGCCTCGTCCTCGGGGTTGTCCGCTGATGAATCCAACGTAGAACCTCAAGTTAAGTTGACGTCAAGGAGGTGCGAAGGCCTCCCTGCCGGTACGAGCTCGGGCTCTCGCCCCGGAGCCGTTTGAACGCCGCGCTGAAGCCGAACGCGTCCGCGTAGCCGACCCGCCGGGCCACCGCCGCCACCGTCAGCTCCGGGCGGGTCAGCAGGTCGGCGGCGAGGGTCATGCGCCACTCGGTCAGGTACGCCACCGGGCCGTCCCCGACCAGCTCCGTGAACCGTTTCGCCAGGGTGGTGCGCGACACCCCCGCCCGGGCCGCCAGCTCCGCCGTCGTCCAGGGGTGGGCCGGGTCCTCGTGCATCGCCCGCAGCGCGGGGCCCGCGACCTCGTCGCCGAGGGCGCCGTACCACCCCGGCGGCTCGGCCTCCGGCCGGTCGAACCAGTCCCGCAGGGTGCACACGAGCATCCAGTCCAGCAGCCGGTCGAGCACGATCTGGTGCCCGGGCCGCGCGCCGCCGATCTGGGCGACCAGGTAGTCGCGCAGCGGACCGCAGTCGTCCTCGTCGGGCACGACGAGGACCGGCGGGAGGGCCCGGAGCAGCCGCAGGGGAACCTCCGCCTGTACGTCGTAGGCGGCGGCCAACAGCACGGTGGGTCCGGCGAGTTCGGAACCGTGGCCGTCGGGGGGTGCCAGGTCGTCGCCCCAGCGCACCTCCCGTACGCCGGGGGCGGTCCCCGGCACCGTCGTACCCGCGCTGTTCGCCGGGTCGTCGGTGAAGGTGAACGGCGCCGGCCCCCGTACGATCGCGGCCTCCCCGAAAGCCAGCCGCCGCGGCTCCCCGCCCTCCGGCACGATCCACCCGGCACCCCGCATCGGCAGGCACAGCGTCAGGTAGGCCCCGTCCGTGAAGCGCAGGGACCACGGTGGCCACAGCACCGACCGCCCGAACACCGCACCCTTGCCCCGCACGCCACGCAACAGTTCGTCGAACACGTCCATGGCGCCACGATAGGCAGAGAATCCGGGCGTCCCGGACGTTCACCTATGCACTGCGGACGGACGCCCATGGTTCGGGTGGCCCCCGCACGATGGACTTGCCCCATGACAGCGAAGACCGGCACGCACCGCACCCCGTCCACCGTCCTCGTCCTCGGGGCCACCGGCAAGACCGGGCGCCGGGTCGTGGACCACCTGCGCGCCTCCGGGACGGCCACGGTCCGGGGGGCCTCCCGCTCCGGCGAGGTCCGGTTCGACTGGACGCTCCCCGACACCTGGGAGCCCGCCCTCGCGGGAGCCGACGCGCTCTACCTCGTGGCGCCCGACGACCCGTCCCCCGTACGGGAGTTCGTGCGGCAGGCCGCAGCACTCGGCGTACGCCGCTTCGTGGCGCTCTCCGGCCGCGGCATCGAGAAGGCGGGGGAGAAGGGGTTCGGCCAGGGCATGGCGGCCGCTGAGGCCGCGGTCCAGGAGTCCGGGGCCGAGTGGACGCTCCTGCGCCCCAACAACTTCTTCCAGAACTTCGACGAGGACCTGTGGCTGGCCCCGCTCCGGGCCGGCCGGCTGGGCCTGCCGATCGGGGACATGCCGGAACCGTTCATCGACGCCGGTGATGTGGCGGAGGTCGCGGCGGCGGTCCTCACCGAGGACGGCGACCGCCACGCGGGCCGCACGTACGAGCTGTCGGGCCCCCGCGCGCTCACCTTCGCCGAGGCCACCCGCACCATCGCGGGGGCGGCGGGCCGCCCGATCCGTTACGAGGAGCTCACCCCGGCCGCGTACCGCGCCGAACTCCTCGCCGAGGGGTGGCCGGAGGCGGCGGCCGACGGGCTGGGCGCCATGTTCGCCCTGCACCGGGCGGGTTACACCGCCGAGGTCACCGACGACGTCCGCCGGATCCTGGGGCGGGCCCCGGCCGACCTGGAACCGTGGGCGCGGGGCGTTGCGACGCGGGGCGTGTGGGCGTAGGGGGGAGCCGCCTCCGGACGCCCGGACCCCCGGACCCCCGGATCCCCGGACCCCCGGCCTCCGGACCCCCGGTCGGGGGGCCGGGGGTCCGGAGGACCGGGACTTCAGGGGTCGGTGTCCCGAGGCCGTACTACTGGGTCACCTCGTGCTCGTACCCGTCGTCGCGTCCGCATCCGCCACGTACGACAGCGGCGCCTGCCGTCCGGCGGCGGTCGGCGGGTTCTTCAGGGAGCCCAGGTCGTGGGCGTACGTGCCCACAGCGTTGGCGATGACGTCGATGTTGATGTCGAACGCCTTCGTGTTGATATTCCTGAGCGTGTCCCCGGCCGCGTGGTAGTTCACGTCGAACGCGACCCCCGCCTGGCCGCCCCATTTCGCCGCCTCGGCCGGCGTCTTCAGCGCCTCCATGCCGGAGAACGTACCGCCGGAGGGGATCCCCGCCAGAACGAAGGGGTGGTAGTCCGAGCGGCCGATGAAGGGCGTTCCGGCGGTCGGGAGCCCCCGGTCGCCCAGGAACGTGGTGATGTCACGTTCGAGCTGGGCCGAACCCGTAGGGCCTTCGGGGAAGTTGAGGCCGTCGGAGTTGTCGCCGTCGAAGACGAACAGGCCGTAGTTGGGCGAGGCGAGGTTCTCGAAGTTCAGATAGAGCTTGATCTTCTGCCGCTCCGCGGGCGTCAGGCTCTCGACGTAGTGCGCGGAGCCGAACAGGCCGCTCTCCGCCGCCGACCACCAGGCGAACCGCACCTTGTTGCGCGGCTGCTTCTCCTTCTTGGCCAGCTTCAGAGCGACGTCCAGCAGGCCGGCCGCGCCCGATCCGTTGTCGTTGATGCCCGGACCGGCCTTCACCGAGTCCAGGTGGGCCCCGAGCGCCACGGTGCTGGCGGCGTCGCCGCCCCGCGTCTCGGCGATGACGTTCCGCGTGGTGCGGGTCTCCTGGAGCTGGCGGACCTCGAAGGAGATGGTCACCGGGCCGTTGGCGAGGTCGGCGGCGAGCCTGTCCCCGTCCGGCTTGGAGAGCCCGGCGGTGGGGATCTTCACGGTGGCCGGGTCGCCGAGGGTGCCGGACAGCGGACCGTACCCGGCGTCGATGTTGTTGTAGATGATGGCCCCGGCCGCGCCCGCCGCCGCGGCCTGCTCCTGTTTGGCGTCGAAGGTGCAGCCGCCGCGCTTGATCAGCGCGATTTTGCCGGTGAAGGCGCCCGCCGCGTAGTCGCCCGGTTCGCAGCCGGTGGTGCCGTCCTCGTCGACCGGCGGGGCGGCCAGCTCGGCCGTGATGCCGCCGACCGGCGTCGACTTGGTGTAGGTGAGCGCCTTGATCTCGGCGTCGAACGGTGTGGGGGAGACGGCGGAGAGCTTCTCGGCCAGCGTCTCGGTGTAGATGAAGTCGAACTTCTGGGACGAGACGCGGTACCCGGCCGCCTTCAGCAGTGTCTGCACATAGGCGGCGGAGATCTCGTGCCCCAGTGATCCGGCGACACGGTGACCGCCCGTCGCCTGGGCTATCGCCTGTAAGGCCACGAGGTGCTTGCGGGCGTCCTTGGCGGACGCGTCACGCACCAGCGCCTTCGAGAGGGCGGCGGCGTCCTGGCCCGCCCTGTCCTTGTGGGCGGAGGCGGGCGATGCCGAGGCCAGCAGAAGAGGGGCCACCAGTGCGGTGGCTGCCAGGGCAGCGACGGATCTTCGAACGGAGGCGCTCACAGAAGTCCTTCCCGGTACGGACAAGATGAGGGGAAGTTAGCGATCTACGTGCCCCCCTGTGAACACCTGTGCCACAACTCAGTGCATTAATCACACAGTTGTCATCATGTCGCCGTAGTCACTCCTGCGTGGCCTCGATCTACGCAGGAGTGATCTACGCAGGCGTGGTCCACGCGGGTGTGATCCACCCGGGTGTGATCCACGCGGGGTGGGCCGGGGCTCAGTGCTCCGGCCAGAGCTGGAACAGCCAGACCTCCAGCGGGACTTCACGCGGAGCCGGCTCGGGGAACTTGTCGTCCTCGTCGGGGTCGAGCTCGCGGCTCCGGTGCAGGAGACGGAAGCGGTACGGGCCGGGCGTGACGGGCGCGGACTCGTTGAAGAAGCCGAAGAGGTCCAGGACGGCCAGGCGCTCCTCCAGCGCGGCACGGAACTCGCGCCGGTAGGTCCAGAGGCCCTCCTCCGGCTCCGGCGGCTCGCCGGACCACGACTCCAGCCGTACGAGCGGGTGGTGGTCGGTCCAGACGGTGGAGAGGTACAGCCCGGCCCCGGGGACCTGGATCCGCTCGTCGTCGGCCGGCGGCTCGTCGAACCACATCGTGCCCACCTGGACCGTCCGGTGGTCCACCCGCGGCCGGATGTCGTCCCGGCGGATCATCCGTGGCGGCTGCAACACCTCTGCCTCCTCCGGGCGCGGCCTCAGTGGGACCGCGCCACCTTCTTGGCGATCTTCCCGGCGTCCAGGGCCAGTTCGCGGAGCATCCCGCTGATCGGGTTGGTGAAGCCGGTGAAGTAGAGGCCCGGGGCCTGCTTCGGGGTGCGGCCGCCGTGGGTGACCGGGCGGCCCCGCGCGTCCAGCACGTCCAGGTGGCCGAGCAGCGGCTCCAGGGCGCGGGTGTAGCCGGTCGCCGCGATCACGGCGTCCGGGGTGAGGCGGGTGCCGTCGGCCAGGACCACCGCGTCCTTGTCGAAGGAGGCTACGGTCGCCACCGGGGTCACCCGGCCGGCCTTCACCGCGTCGATCAACCCCACGTCCTGGACCGGGATCGCCCCCTCCCGGACCCGGGAGTACAGGCCCGCCTCCGGACGCGGCAGCCCCTGGGCGGCCAGGTCGGGTACGGCGATCCGGGCCATGACGGCCCCCGCCCGGTCCACGAGCCGCACCGGCAGCCGGCGGACCAGGATGCCGGTCGCCTGGGCGGGCCAGCCCGCCGTGGAGCGGCGCACGATGTGCGGGGCGGTGCGCACCGCGATCCGTACCCGGGAGGCCCCGCCCTCCGCCAGGTCCGCCGCGATCTCCGCCCCCGTGTTGCCGATGCCGACCACCAGGACGTCCTTGTCGGCGTACGGGGCCGGGTTGCGGTACTCCGCCGCGTGCAGCAGCTCACCGGTGAACGTGTCGCGCCCCGGCCAGTCCGGGATGCGCGGGGTGTGGTTGAAGCCCGTGGCGACGACGACCGCGCGGCCCCGCAGGACCCGGCCGCCGGTGGCGGTGAGCTGCCAGTCGCCGGAGCCGTCGGGGGCCGGGTCGATCCGGTTCACCTCGACGCCCGTCACCACTTCCAGCTCGTGGTGCTCGGTGTACTTCTCCAGGTACCGCACCACGTCGTCCCGGCCCACCCACCGCCCGAACCTGCGCGGCATCTTCAGCCCCGGCAGCGCCGACCAGCGGCGCGTGGTGTGCAGGTGCAGCCGGTCGTAGTGGCCGCGCCAGGAGGCGCCGACCCGGTCCGACTTCTCCAGGACCACCGCCCGTACGCCCCGGGCGCGGAGCGCGGCGGCGGTGGCGAGGCCTCCGGGGCCGCCGCCGATGACGTAGACGGGCCGGTCGTCCGTGCGGTCGGTGAGGGCGACGGCGTCGGTACTGCCTGTGGGGGACGGGCTGTTGGGCATGGTTCGGAGCGTAATCGCCCGCTCTGTTGATGGGTCTCGGTCAAGGTGGGAATCGATTGCGAATTGATCACGGGGGGCGTGATGGGACGGTTGCGTACTGTTCGCACCCCGCTTCCCGTCTAAGGTAAGGCTAACCTTGCTTCGGTTGATGTGAGGTGACCATCGGGGGGTCTTCGCGCGGTGCAGTGCCGTGCGCCCGCCCGGCGGTCGAAGGGGTGGGACGACGGATATGAACGGCAGACAGTTGGACCGGGCTGCGACTGGTCGCGGCGGATTCTCCGGGCTCCGGGCCGGAGTCAGGAGCGCGGCGGTCCTCGCCGCCGGACTCCTCGCGCTCACCGCCTGCGGTGGCGGCGACACGGCCGACAAGGGCAGCGCGAACGGCAAGAACGACAAGGCGGCCGCCGCCACCCGCTCGGTCGAGCACGACGCCGGAACCGCCGAGAAGGTGCCCGCCCAGCCGAAGCGCATCGTCTCGGTCAGCGTCACGATGACTGGTCACCTGCTGGCCCTCGACGCCCCGGTCATCGCCTCCCAGGCCACCCCGCCCTCGGTCATCACCGACAAGCAGGGCTTCTTCACGCAGTGGTCCGACGCCGCGGCCAAGAACAGCGTCAAGGTCGCCTACCAGGGCTTCGAGCCCGACGTGGAGAAGGTCCTCGCGCTGAAGCCGGACCTCATCATCGGCGCCTCCTCCGGCGCGGAGAACGCCGAGAAGTTCTACGACAAGCTCTCCGTCGTCGCCCCCACCCTCCTCTACCGCCACGACGACGTCTCCTGGCAGGACCTGACCACCCGCCTCGGCAAGGACCTCGGCCTGGAGAAGCGCGCGGGCGAGGTCGTCGCCGCCCATGAGAAGCGGGTCGGCGAGGTCAAGGCCGCCATCACCGTGCCGAAGCAGTCCGCCGCCCTGGTCCGCGACAACCAGTCCGCGATGACCGTCTTCACCCCCGAGTCCGCCCAGGGCCGGCTGCTCACCTCGCTCGGCTTCACGGTCCTCGAACCGCCCGCAGACAAGGGCCAGACGCAGGGCGGCCGTTCGGACTTCGCGGAGTTCAGCCAGGAGAAGGTCGCCGACACCGCGAAGGACAGCTCGCTCCTCTTCGTCAGCCACACCCCCGAGGAGATCACCGCCGCCACCGCGCGCCCGGTCTGGAAGGACCTGGCCGCCGTCAAGGACAAGCGGGTGTACGACCTCGGCCTGGACACGTTCCGGCTGGACTACTACAGCGCGGGCAACCTGATCGACAAGATCGAGAAGGCCTTCGGCTGACGGTGACCGGTAAGAAACCCGCCGTACGCGTACGGTACGCCGCCGGGCTCACGGCGGGGCTGGTCCTCCTGGCCCTCGCCGTGGCCGGCGGCCTCGCCGTGGGCGCGCAGCCCGTGCCCCCGGCCGAGGTACTGGCCGCGCTGTTCGACCCGGACGCCCCGCACGCCTCCCTGGTCCGGGAGGTCCGGGTGGTGCGCACGCTCCTCGCCGTCACGGCCGGGGCGGCGCTGGGCCTGGCGGGGGCGGTGATGCAGGGGATGTCCCGCAACCCCCTGGCCGACCCCGGCATCCTCGGCGTCAACACCGGGGCCGCCTGCGCGGTGGTCGCCGCGACCGTCCTGCTCGGTACGCGCTCGCTCCAGGCCGTCGTCTGGTGGGCGCTGCTCGGGGCGGCCGTCGCGGTGGTGGCCGTGTATCTGCTCGGCGGCCGGGGCTCGGGTCGCGGCACCCCCGAAGGGCTCGTGCTCGCGGGGGTGGCCGTCACCGCTGTGCTGGGGGCGGTGGTCAGCGGGCTGGGGGTGCTGGACGCGGACGCGTACGGGACCCTGCGCATCTGGTCGGTCGGCACCCTCGCCGGACGCGAACTCCCGGTGCTGTGGGAAGTGTTGCCGTTCCTCCTGGTCGGCGCGGTGCTGGCGCTCACCGTCGCTCCCGCCCTCAACGCGTTCGCCCTCGGCGACGAGGCGGGGCGGGCGCTGGGCGTCGCCCCCGGACGCGTACGCCTGCTCGGGACGCTCGCCACGGTGCTGCTCAGCGGCGCGGCCACCGCCGCCATCGGCCCGGTCGGCTTCATCGGCCTGGTCGCCCCGCACGTGGCCCGCCTGCTCACCGGCCCCGACCACCGCCGCCTGATGCCGTACGCGGTCCTCATCGGCGCGGGTCTGCTGCTCGTCGCGGACATCGTGGGCCGGGTGATCGCGCGCCCGGCGGAGATCCAGGTGGGCATCGTCACGGCGTTCGTGGGCGCGCCCGTACTGATCTGGCTGATCGGCCGTACGCGGCTGAACCGCCGGTCCGCCTCCGCGTCCCGGAAGGCGGAGGCGACGGCGTGAGCGCGCTGACCCGAACCGCGGTGGTACGAGGCCGGGCCCTCGGCGGCCTCTCCCTCCGCATCCGCCCCCGCCCCCTCGCCGTCACCCTCCTCCTGGCCCTCCTCGCGGCGGGCAGCGGCGCGCTCGCGCTGACCCGGGACGGACTCGTACCGCCCGCCGAGGTGCTGGGCGCGCTGTTCGGCGCGGGCTCGGAGCAGGCCGCGTTCGTGGTCCTGGAACTGCGGCTGCCCCGGGTGGCGCTCGGCCTCGTCGTCGGCGCGGCGCTCGGAGCGGCCGGGGCGCTGTTCCAGCAGCTCTCCCGCAACCCGCTCGGCAGCCCGGACATCGTGGGCTTCAACTCCGGTGCGGCGACGGGTGCGTTGCTGGTCCTGCTGCACGGCGACCCGGCGTACGTGGCGGCCGGCGCGGCGGGCGGCGGCCTGGCGACAGCGGTCATCGTCCAACTCCTCGCCCGGCGGGGCTCGTTCCGGGGCAACCGGCTGATCCTCGCCGGGATCGCGGTCGGCTCGCTGCTGGCCTCGGTCAACGCGTACCTGCTCACCCGGGCCGCCCTGGACCACGCCCAGTCGGCGCAGCTCTGGCTGATCGGCAGCCTCGGCTCCACCGAACGCCACCAGATCCTCCCCGCCCTCATCGCGCTGGTGGCCCTCCTGCTGCTCGCCCTTCCCACGGTCCGCCGCCTGGACCTGCTGGAGATGGGCGACGAGGCGGCGGGCGGCCTGGGCGTCGACGCGGGCCGGACCCGGGTGCTCGTCCTCCTCGTCGCGGTCGGGCTGAGCGCGGTGGCGGTCTCGGTCGCCGGACCGATCGTGTTCGTGGCCCTCTGCGCACCCCAACTGGCCCGCCGCCTCAGCCGCGGTACGGGAACGGGGATGCTGCCCGCCGCCGCGATGGGGGCCCTGCTGCTTTCGGCCTCCGACCTGGTGGCCATCACGCTGCCGACGGCGGGACCGCTTCCGGTGGGTGTGGTGACCGGTGCGCTGGGCGGGGTCTACCTGGCATGGCTGCTGGGGTGCAGGCAGCGGCGCTAGGAGGCGCGCCGGTCCGTGCAGACCCCTTGCGCGGGGCGGCCCGCATCCGCTGAACTGACGTACCGTCAGATACGCGGCGACCGGAGGAGCTGCCCCATGCGGACGATCTGGCTCAGTGGTGCGGAATGGCTCGCCGTCCTGCGGATCGGCCTCGGCCTGTGGTGGCTGGAGAGCTGGCGGCACAAGGACAAGAAGGGCTGGTTCGAGCGCGGTACGGGCATCGCCTGGGCGGCGGACGTGGCGGGCAAGCACCGGTGGGGTGTGGTCCGCACCGGCTTCCGGCGGGTCGTCGAACCGCGCCCGAAGCTGATCGCGTACGTGGTCGTCTACGCCGAACTTGCCCTGGGACTGGGCCTGGTGACGGGCTTCCTGACCCCGATCGCGCTGGTCGCCGGCCTCCTCCTCAACCTGCTCTACCTGGTCCTGATGATCCACGACTGGGCCGAGCAGGGGCAGAACGCGATGATGGCGCTGATCTCGCTGGTGGCCCTGTTCGCGATGGCGTGGCAGACGTGGTCGCTGGACGCGGCGTTCGGACTGTTCCTGTGAGCCCGGGAACGCCGAAAGGGCGCACGGCGCCTTCCGGGCTGTTCCCGTGAGCCCGGAACGCGCGGCGTCCCCGCGCTTCGACCTCCCCGAGCCGGACGCCTTCACCCGCCCGTACTGGGACGCGGCGGGGGAGGGACGGCTCCTGATCCGCCGCTGCGCCGGGTGCGGCCGGGCCCATCACTACCCGCGCGAGTTCTGCCCGTACTGCTGGAGCGAGGACGTGGAGTGGGAGCACGCGAGCGGGCACGCCACCCTCTACACCTGGTCCGTCGTCCACCGCAACGACCTGCCGCCTTTCGGAGGCCGCGTCCCTTACGTGGCCGCTGTCGTCGACCTGGCCGAGGGGCCTCGGATGATGACGGAGGTCGTGGAGTGCGCGCACGCCGGCCTCCGGATCGGGATGGGGCTGACGGTCACGTTCCGGTGTGGGGAGGAGAGCGGGGAGGCCGTGGCGGTCTTCCGCCCGTCGCCCTGATCACAGCCCCGGCGCCCCCCACACCGGGAACCACCGGGACAGGTCCTTCTCCACCCGGAGGTCGTCGCCGAGGGCGCCCCGCACCTGGAGCTCCAACTGGTTGTCCCGCTTCTCGGCGCCGCCGGGCAGCGGGGCGAACGGGTAGAACGTGCCGCGCTTGTAGAGGTAGACCAGCGCCAGCGACCGGCCCTCGGCGGCCTGCGGGTCCCGGAAGCCGATCAGCGAGCACAGCAGGTGCGGGCCGAAGCCGCCGTCCTGGAGCAGGGTGTTCACGGCGTGCAGGTCGTTGACCAGGCCCGCCGTGTCGTCGGCCGGGTGGCTGGCGAGCAGCCAGGTGTAGCCGTACGCGTCCCGGCTGAACTCCACCGGGATGCCGCCGCGCTCCGTGTCCGCGTCGAGCAGCTCCCGTACGTCCTCCTGGAGGCGGGCGAAACCGCCGCCCTCCACCCCGGCGAAGCAGACCGAGCCCAGGCCGGTCGGGGTGAAACCGGTGGCGGCCTGGAGGGTGAGGGCGGCCGAGGGGACGGCGAAGAGCTGGTCGAGGTCGGGGCGGACGGGTTTGCTGCGGCCGAGGATGGCGTCGAGCAGGCCCACGGACGTAACTCCTTCGGATCGCTCAGCGGGACAGGTCGGTGGAGATGCGCGACAGCTGGTCCAGGCGCTGCTCCAGCGTCGGGTGCGAGGAGAACAGCCGGCCCAGGGACTCCTTCGCGGAGAACGCGGGCATGAAGTAGAACGCGTTGTACGGCTCCGCCTTGCGCAGGTCCTCGGTCGGGATGCGGGCCATCTGCCCGCTGACCTTCGTCAGCGCCGAGGCGAGGGCGGAGGGGCGCCCGGTGAGCAGGGCAGCGGCGCGGTCGGCGGAGAGCTCGCGGTAGCGGGAGAGCAGCCGGGTCAGCAGGAAGCTGATCGCGTACACGACGGCGCTGATCAGCGGGATGAGGAGGAGCAGGATCCCCGCCGGATCGTTGCCCGGCCGGCTGCGGGCGAAGCCGCCCCACAGGGCGATGCGGGTGATGATGCCCGCCAGGACGCCGAGGAACGAGGCGATCGTCATGACGGCGACGTCCCGGTGCGCCACGTGGGACATCTCGTGGGCGAGAACGCCCTCCAGCTCCTCCGGCTCCAGTCTGCGGAGCAGGCCCGTCGTGGCGCAGACCAGGGCGGTCTTCTCGCTGCGGCCGGTGGCGAACGCGTTCGGTACGTCACTCTCGGCGATGGCCACCTTGGGCTTCGGCATGTCGGCGAGCGCGCAGATGCGGTCGATGGTGCCGTGCAGCTCGGGGGCCTGTTCGGGGGTGACCTCGCGGGCGCCCATCCCGTAGGCGGCGATGCGGTCGCTGAACCAGAACTGGGCGATGAACAGGCCGCCCGTGATGATCAGGATGATCGGCCAGGAGCCGCGCAGGGCCGCGAGGAGCACGCCCACGAAGACGACGTACAGCAGACCGATCAGGAACATGGTGGTGACCATGCGGCCGGTCAGGCCCCGGTCGGGGGCGTAGCGGGAACGGGCTCGTGCCATCGGTACCTCCCAGCGGCTCTCCTTCCTCCCATAGTGCCCCCTTCCTGTTGGAACCGGGTCAAGGCGGCCGCGGGGGGTGGGGTCAGGGCCAGAGCAGCTCGCGGGTCCAGGTGCCGTCGTCCGTGCGGCGGTAGCGCAGCCGGATGTGGCGGCGCCGGGCGTCGCCCTGGAAGAACTCGGCCTCGGCCGGCTCAACCACGTACCGGGTCCAGGTCGGAGCCTCGGCGTCCGGTTCTGCCTGGGCCCGCTCCCAGGCCGCGTCCGCCGCCCGGTGGAGGGCGGCCACCGACTCCACGACCGCGCTCTGGGCCCCGGTCAGGGCGGCGGCGAGGGCCCCGGTGGACCGGGCGTGCAGGTCGGCGTGGCTCTCGGCCGGGGTGCAGCGGACGACGGGGCCCCGGACCCGTACCTGCCGTCCCAGCGCGGGCCAGTAGAAGCCGAGCGCGGCGTACGGGCGGGCGGCCAGCTGGTGGCCCTTGGCGCTGGTGGCGTGCGAGGCGAAGTGGAAGCCCCGCTCGTCCGCGTCGTGCAGGAGCAGGGTGCGTACGTCGGGGAGGCCCTCGGCGTCGGCCGTGGCCAGCGTCATCGCGTGCGGCTCCTGCTGCCCGGCGGCCACGGCGTCCGCGAACCAGCCGTGGAAGAGGGGGAGGGGGGAGGGCGGGGCGGTCGCCGGGTCGAAGGACGGCAGCTCGCTGTCCCAGACGCGCTGGGCGTGCAGGAGGGCGGAGAAGGGGCGCGGGGTGGGTGCGGCGGCTTCGCTCATGGGGCCCATTCCACCTGTTTCCGGTTGCGGGGAGCCAGTCGGGGCGGGAGCCGGTCCTGCGGTGCAGGCATCCCTCACCCCCTCACCCTCACCCCCTCACCCTCACCCCCGCCCCCTCACCCCCGCCCCAGCACCACCGTCCCCGACGAGCAGAACCAGCCGCCCGTCCCCGAGGCCACCGCCAGTTCCGGGAGGCGGCCGCCCGCCTTGTGGACCTGGCGGGCGCCGGCCTCGCCGCGTAGCTGGCGTACCGCCTCCACCAGCAGGAACAGGCCGCGCATCCCGGGGTGGCAGGCCGAGAGGCCGCCGCCGTCCGTGTTCACCGGGAGCTCGCCGCGCAGGCCCGTGCGGCCCTTCTCCACGAAGGCGCCGCCCTCCCCCTTCGCGCAGAAGCCCAGGTCCTCCAGCGTCACCAGCGTCATGTACGTGAACGCGTCGTAGATCTCCGCCAGGTCGATGTCGCAGGGGCGCACCCCGGCCCGTTCGAAGGCCAGGCGGCCCGAGACGGCGGCGGGGGAGACCGTGAAGTCCTCCCACTCCGACATCGTGGAGTGGGAGGCGTGCTCCCCGGTGCCCAGGATCCAGACGGGGGCCTTCGCCGTGTCCGGTACGTACTCCTCGGCCGCCAGCAGCACCGCGCACCCCCCGTCGCTGCGGATGCAGCAGTGCAGCTTGGTGAAGGGGTCCGCGATCATCGGCCCGGAGAGGACGTCGTCGACCGTGATCGGGTCCCGGAACATCGCCTCCGGGTTCGCCGCCGCGTTCGCCCGGGCCGTCACCGCCACCTCGGCCAGCTGCTCCAACGTCGTGCCGTACTCGTGCATGTGGCGGCGGGCGGCCATCGCGTACTTGGCGATCAGCGAGTGCCCGTACGGAACCTCGAACTGCAACGGCCCCCGCGCCCCGAACGACAGGTTCGACGTGCGCCGGCCCGCCTTGATGTCGGCCCGCGCCGTCGACCCGTAGACCAGGAGAACCGCCCGCGCCCGGCCCGCCGCGATCGCGTCCGCCGCGTGGGCCGCCATCACCTCCCAGGTGGCGCCGCCCACCGCCGTGGAGTCGACCCAGGTGGGCCGCAGCCCCAGGTACTCCGCGACCTCCACCGGGGCCAGGGTCCCGAGCCCGGCGGAGGCGAAGCCGTCGATCACCGAGCGGTCCAGGCCGGAGTCGGCGAGTGCGCGGCGGGCCGCCTGGGCGTGCAGGGCGTACGGGGTGGCGTCGTCGACGCGTCCGCAGTCCGCGAGGGAGATGCCGACGACAGCGACCCTGCGGGAGAGGCGGGAGGCAGGCATGAATCTGACGGTACATCAGATGGGGGAGGGTGCAACCGTGCGGTGCGCGTGACTTCCGCACCCCTGCACCTGTGCGGGAGTCTGGGAATCGCCGTCCTCCGCACCTAATATGACGGCTCGTCAGATCAGGGGCCGCCGGTTCCTGAGGGGAAGGAGCCCGACCATGGACGCCGCCTTCACCGCGGAACAGGACGAGATCCGCCGCACCCTGCGCGACCTGCTCACCAAGCACGCCGGACCCGGCGAGGTCCGCGCCGCCGTGCGGACCGCCGAGGGCCACGACCCGGCCCTGTGGCACCGGCTCGCCCAGGAGCTCGGGCTGCCGGGGCTCGCCATCGCGGAGGAGTACGGCGGTGCCGGCTGCACCGCCACCGAGCTGGCCCTCGCCTGCGAGGAGACCGGCCGCGCCCTGCTGCCCTCCCCGCTGCTCGCCACCGCCGTACTCGCCGCACCCCTCATCGCCGCCCTGGGGACTCCGGAACAGCGGGCCGAGCTGCTGCCCCGCATCGCCGACGGGACCCTGACCGCCACCCTCGCGGTACCCGGCGGGTCGATGGCCGCCGCCCTCGGTCTCACCGCCGACAACCGCACGGCCGCCTGGGCGGGCGGCGGCCGGGCGGGCGGCATCCAGGCCCGCCCGGACGGGGGCGGCGGCTGGCGGCTCTACGGGGAGGCCGACCGGGTGCTCGACGGGCACAGCGCCGGATTCCTCCTGGTCGCCGCCCACACCGGGGGCTATCCGCGCAGCCGGACGCTGCTCTTCCTCGTGTCCGCCGAGGCCGAAGGGCTGGCACGGACCCGGCTGACCTCGATGGACGAGACCCGGCCCCTCGCCCGTATCGAGCTGCGCGACGCCGCGGCCCGGCTCCTCGGGGCGGACGACGGCACGGACGTCTGCGGCGCGCTCGCCGACACCGGGAGCCGCGCCGCCGCCGTCCTGGCGGCCGAGGCGGTCGGTGCGGCGGCGGGCGCGCTGGAGCGGACCGTGGCGTACGTGAAGGAGCGCGAGCAGTTCGGCCGGGCCATCGGGTCGTTCCAGGCGGTCAAACACCGCCTCGCCGACCTGTACGTACGGGTGGAGGCGGCCCGCTCCGCCGCGTACTACGCCGCCTGGGACGCGGCGGCGGGCCCGCTCGCCCTGGCCCAGGCGCTGGAGGCGGCCCGGATCGTGGCCGGGGAGGCCGTACAGCTGCACGGCGGTATCGGCTTCACCTGGGAGCACGAGGCGCATCTGTATGTGAAGCGGGCAGCGGCGGACGAGCTGCTCTTCGGCCCCGTACACCGGCTGCGCGACCACGCGGCGGGGCGGGCCGGGCTGTTCGGGGCCGTAACGGCGGACGGTCCTGTGCACGGGGTGGCCGTCTGATGGCCGGTACCCGGGCCGCCCGGCTCATCCAGAAGGTCTCCTCGACCCGCGCCTTCGCGAAGTTCGCCCCGCACGTCGTCCCCGTCATGGACCGCACCGTCCACCGGCTCACCCGGGGCAAGGTACTGCCCAGCGCCCGGATGCTGCCGGGGCTCGTCCTGACGGTGCCGGGGGCGCGCAGCGGGCAGCCGCGGGTGACCCCGCTGGCCTGCATGCCGGAGGGGGACGCGGAGAGCACCTGGATCCTCGTCGGCAGCAACTTCGGCCGTACGGGGCATCCGGCGTGGACCGCGAATCTGCTGGCCCGCCCGGAGGAGGCCGTCATCAGCTGGCGGGGCCGGGACATCCCGGTGCGCGCGCGGCTGCTGGAGGGGGCGGAGCGCGAGGAGGTGTGGCGGGTGGCGCTGACGTTCTGGCCGCCGTACGCGGCGTACCAGGCGCGGGTGGAGCGGCAGATCCGGCTCTTCCGGCTGGAGCGGCGGTAGTTCGCCGCCCACCGGTTCCGTCGGGTCCGGGAACACCGACGGCGGACCACCGGCAGGGGTGCGTGGTGGTCCGCCGTCGGTGAGACAGGACGTGCCGGTAGGGCGTGCGGGTGGGCCGCTGCGCGGGTTACTTCGTGGGCTTCTTGCCGGTGATGCCCAGGTGTACCAACAGCGCCAGGTTCGGGCGCAGTTCGGCCTGCTTCACACCCCAGGTGGTGAACCCCTTCTGGTGCGAGGCGACCGCGGCCAGCATCGCGACCAGGGAACCCGCCATGGCGGCGGGACTGATGTCCTTGTCGACCCTGCCCTTGGCCTGGAGCTCCTTCACCGAATCGGTGAGGGAGTTGGTGACCGAGTTCAGGATCTTCATGCGGATCTTGTAGAACCGCTTGTCCCCCTCGGCCGCGCCGAGGTCGATCACACGGAGGATCGCGTCGTTGCGGCGCCAGAAGTCGAGGAACCCTTCGACGAGTTCCTCGGCCGTCTGCCAGCCGGCCTTGCCGACCCAGGGGCGTCCGGCGACCAGTTCGGTCAGTCCGGCACCCTCCTTGGCGACTTCCTCGGCGATTTCGAGGACGGCGCCCTCTACGTCGGGGAAGTACTGGTAGAAAGTCGCGGGTGAAGTCCCGGCCTTCCGGGCGACGTCGATGACTTTGACGTCCCGGTACGGCGAGGAGCTGAGCATCTCGCTGAGGCAGTCGAGCAGCTTCTGCCGCGTCGCCTGACCGCGTCGACCGGCCACGCGGCCGTCGACGGTACGTACTTGTCCTGTCATGCCGTCAGCTTACCGAGGGGCGATGGGAGCGCGATTCGGCCGACTGCAAATGGGGAACGCCGCAGGACCGGCGGGGTGCGGGGGTGTGCGGCGAATGTTTTCGGCCGCTGCGGTGGAGGTGCGCGCCGAGACCGGGCCCGGGGCCTGTTTTCGGCCGTACCTCCACCGCAGCGGCCGGTTCACGGTCGCCGGGGCGAAAGTGTTATCAACAGCCTGTGGACAACTTCGGTGGACAACTTTCGTCCACATGGTGACCACGCCTTCACTATCCGAGCAAATGTTCCCTATGGGCGCGTTCGGAGCCTGCCGAGGCGCGCCTGGCCGGGTGCGACGTTACGTTGACTGTGACGGGCGTCACTGCGACGGAACCGCGACGGAAGGATCGGGCCCCATGGCCGCATTCGCGCACTCGGCGCCGTGCTGGGCGGACGTGCAGCTCTCCGACCTCGAAGCGGGCAAGCGCTTCTACGGCGGCCTCTTCGGCTGGACCTTCCGCGCGGGCGACGGCATGCCCTTCGCGGACGCCCTGAGCGGGGGCAGGCTCGTCGCCGCGCTCGCCGCCAAGAAGGACGGGCGGATGCCGACCGCTTGGGGCGTCTATTTCGCCACCGACGACATCCGGGCCACCGTCGCCGCGATCCGCGAACACGGCGGCCAGATCATCACCGACCCCGTACGGGCGGGGCAGGCCGGGATCGTGGCGCAGGCGGCCGACCCCGGGGGCGCGGTCTTCGGCCTCTGGCAGCCGGAGGAGCGGGAAGGCTTCGAGAAGCAGAACGAGCCCGGCTCCTTCTGCTGGACCGAGGTCCACACCCGCCGGCCGCAGGAGGTGGACCCCTTCTACGAGAAGGTCTTCGGCTTCCGGGGCACCGACCTGGACGAGGCGGGCAACGACGTCTCCGACGACGCCGAGGCGCTGGTCGACTTCCGGATGTGGTCGCCCGAGGGCGCCGAACCCGGCCCGGACAGCGCCGTCGGCGGGCGCAGCGTCATCACGGACGCGTTCCCCGCCGAGATGCCCAGCTACTTCCTCACCTACTTCGCCGTCGCCGACTGCGACGCGGCGGCCGAACTCGCCGTACAGCTCGGCGGCCGTGTCTCCGCGCCGCCCTTCGACATCCCCTACGGGCGGATGGCGGTCCTCCACGACGACCAGGGCGCCCTCTTCGCCGTGCTCCAGCCGAGCGAGCTGCTTCCCTGACCCCACCGCGTACCGGTGTGGGCGAGAATCGGCCGAAGTGACATGAGACACCCACATCCGCCCCCGGGTTCGCAACCGGCGCCCGAGCCAGGAAGAATCAGGGTGCGCACCGCCAGGTGGTGCCCAGTGGTGAGACGCTGCGCAGGCCGGGAATCGCACCGGGCGGTGACGGGTGGTAATTCGCGGGCTTCGTTCCTGAGGTCCGTACGGGGAGGTGGCAGGCACGTGATGGAGCAGCTGACGCAGCACGACCCGAGACGGATCGGCCCGTTCGAGGTGCTGGGACGGCTCGGGGCCGGCGGCATGGGGCTGGTCTATCTCGCCCGGTCGGCGTCGGGCCGGCGGGTGGCGATCAAGACGGTACGGACCGAGCTCGCCGAGGACCAGCTCTTCCGGGTCCGCTTCACGCGCGAGGTGGAGGCCGCCCGCGCGGTCAGCGGGTTCTACACCGCCGCCGTGGTCGACGCCGACCCCCGCGCCGCCGTGCCGTGGCTGGCCACCGCCTATGTGCCCGCGCCCTCGCTCGAAGAAATAGTGAACGAGTGCGGCCCCATGCCGACCCAGGCCGTGCGCTGGCTGGCCGCCGGTATCGCCGAGGCCCTCCAGTCCATCCACGGCGCCGGGCTCGTCCACCGCGACATGAAGCCGTCCAACGTCCTCGTCGTGGAGGACGGCCCCCGGGTCATCGACTTCGGCATCGCCTCCGGCGTCTCCAACACCCGCCTGACCATGACGAACGTCGCCGTCGGCACGCCCGCCTACATGTCGCCCGAGCAGGCCCGGGACTCGCGCAGCGTCACCGGGGCCAGCGACATCTTCTCGCTGGGCTCCACCCTTGTCTTCGCCGCCACCGGTCACGCCCCCTTCCACGGGGCCAACCCGGTCGAGACGGTCTTCATGCTGCTGCGCGAGGGGCCCGACACCGAGGGGCTGCCGGACGACCTGCGGCCGCTGATCGAGTCCTGCATGCAGATGGACCCCACCCAGCGGCCCAGCCCCGCCGACCTCCAGGCCCAGCTCGCCCCGCACCTCTTCGCCTCCGGCAGCGACGACAGCGGTACGGCGTCGGCCTGGCTGCCCTCCCTGGCCACGGCCATGATCGAACGGCGCAGGGGAGGCGGCCGGACCGCCCCGCCCGCCGCCCCTTCCGCGCCCCCGCCGCGCCCTCCGCAGCCCCCGCGCGCCCCGGATCGTGCTCCGGACCGCGGTCCGGACTGGCGCAGCGGCGGCGACCTGCGCTCGCCCTCCCCGCTCTCCTCGCCCGCGCCGGTGTCGTCCCCGGCGCCCTCTCCGGACGGCGGCCCCGTCCACCTGCCCGGTGCGAAGGCGCCGATCGGGCCCGGGCCGCGGGCGGGGGAGGGGCGGGGGGCCGCCGCCGCGCATCCGGCCGCCGCGACGGGCTGGGTCCGCCCGCCGGCCGGGCTGAACGGCTCGGACCCGGCGTCCACCGCGCCCGTACCGGCCCCGGGGCCCGCCCCGGACGCCTCGCCCGCCGCCCCGGACCGCTGGCGGCCCTGGCGCTTCCGCATGTCCAACGACGTGTGGGGGACGCCCGTCGTCTCCGGTGACCTGCTGTACGTGACGTCCTTCGAGATCCACGCGCTGGACGTCGGCAACGGGCGGCGCCAGTTCAAGACCCGGGACGTGGCCTGGGCGATGGCCGTCGAGGGCGGCCGTATCCACGCCTCGGACGGCCCTTCCCTGTACGCCCTGGACGCGGCGAGCGGGACCGAGCAGTGGCGGGTCCGCACCGACGCCTGGGTGTACGCGCTCAAGGCCGACCGGGGCACGGTGCTGACCGCGACCCGGGGCGGCGGCGTCCAGGGGTGGGAGGCGTCCAACGGCGACAAGCTGTGGGAGATCACCGGCGTCCAGAGCGACTTCGAGACGGTGGAGGCCGCGCCCGTCATCCACGACGGCACGGTCTACGTCTGGCAGGACGCCCGGCTGCGCGCGCTGGACGCCCGTACGGGCCTGGAGCGCTGGTCGTACCCGATCGGCGACGCGGCCTCCTGCGGCGGCGTCCCGGTCCGGGTGACCCCGGCCCCCGACGGCTACGTCTACGTCGCGGCGGGCACCCGGGTGCTGGCCGTGGAGAACGTCAGCGGCCGGGTGCGGTGGCACTTCGAGTCCCCGGCGGTCTTCCTGTCCCCACCCGCGTTCGCGCAGGGCCCGGCGGTGACCGGGGGCGGGGTCTACCTCGCGGACTACCTCGGCACGGTGTACGCGCTCGACGCGACGACCGGCAAGGACCGCTGGCGCATCGCCACGGAGGCGCGCGCCTCCGTCGAACCGGTGCTGGTCGCGGTGGGCAACGTGCACGTGGGCAGCGGCAGCGCGCTCTACACCCTGGACGCGGTGACCGGCACCCCGAAGTGGCGCTTCGCGGCGGGCGGCGACGTGGTCGGCTCCCCGGTCGTGGCGGACGGCCGGGTCCACTTCGGCTCGGCGGACCACGTGCTCTACACCCTGGACGCGGCGGGCGGCCAGCTCCGCTGGAAGCTGGCCACGGGCGGCGAGATCACGGGCTCACCCGTGGCCCAGGCAGGCGTGGTCTACGCCTGCAGCAAGGACCGCTGCGTGTACGCGCTGGACGCCCTGAAGGGCACGGGCACAGGAAACAGGGCCCGCACCTGAGCGCTCCCAGCCCGTCCGGCGTTTGAGGACGGAACCGTTGACGGGGTGGCCGTCAGCTCTGAGGGGCCGGAGCCCCGGAGACCCCAGCCCGTCCGGCGTTTGAGGACGGAACCCTCGACGGGATGGCCGTCACCTCTCCGGAGGTCGGTGCGGCGGATGTACCGGGTCCCGAGGATCCCCGGGGTCCCCGGGCTCCGGCCCCCGCTCCGCCTGCGGATACGACCGCGTACGGGGGTCATGCGGATCGGGCCCCGTGTACGGGTCCACCTCCGGCTCCGGCCACGGCGACGTGTGCGTCGACATCCCCGGCTCCTGCGTCGGCGGCCACGTGTCCACCTGGTCCGCCGGCGGCGCGGCATACGGCTCCACAGGCTCCCGCTCCCGCCGAGCCCGAGCCCGGGACCGGGCCCCGGCCCCCCGCCCACTCATCAGCAACGCCCCGATCAGCATCAGCACCCCACCCGCCAACGCGTTGGCCACCCCCACCTGCAGCCCCGCCCCGTCCCCGCCCACCGTGAGAGCCCCCTCCGCCTGCCCCTGGCGGACCATCCACAGGATCGTGAAACCCAGCACCACCAGCCCCGCCAGCGCGACGGCGATCCGCGACCGGAGCACCACCCCCGCGATCACCAGCAGCGCCGCGAACAGGAACGGCAGCAGGATCGAGACCAGCACCCCCGACTCCGTGGCGGTGATGCCCCCGAACAGGTCCCGCACCCGGTAGTCCTGCCCCGCCCGCCCGTCGTACCAGTCGCGGAACGGGCTCAGCACCGCGGACGCCGCCCCGGCCAGGGCGACGAGTGAACCGAGGATGTTGCGGATCATCGTCAGCCTCCAACGGCGTACGGCGAACACCCCCGCACCGCCGACGCTACGCCGGGACGATCACCCCCGCCACGCGGACGCCGCCGCCCGCCGTAAGGATGCCCCGCCCCGCAGACCATGACCGGACCGTGACAGGGCCATGACCTACACGCCGGGGCCATCCGGCATGCTGTGGGACGTCAGCACGGGAAACGACAGCACACGAGGAACGACACAAGGGGGGCTGCATCCATGATGCGGCGACAGATGAAGCTCGCGGCGGTCCTGGTCGTGGTGGTGCTCGCGCTCACCGGATTCACGACGTCCACCAGTGGCGGCAAGGGCAGCAAGAGCAAGGGCAGCAGCAGTTCGGGCGGCGGCTGCTCCAACTCCAAGAAGAGCAACAGTGGTTACCGCCACACCGATTACGACGACGATGACTACGACGACAACTCGTCCGGCTCGTCCGGCTCCTCCTACGGAACCCCGACGCCCACCGCCTCCGACGGCCCCGCCGTCCGGGTGATCCGCTGCGCCCAGCCCCGCAAGGGCAAGCGCAAGGCGGTCACCGCGTCGGTCGTCGAGCTCCGGTCGAAGGACACCGGCTCGCACACGTACGAGGTCGACGTGACGTTCTACGACGCCCGCGGGAACACCGTCGACACCGCCGAAACCACGACGACGCTCGACGCCGGTGACGTACGCAACCTCACCGTGCGCATGGAGAGCCCCCGCAGGGTCTCCGAGGTCAAGCGGTGCGAGGTCACGGCCCAGCTCCTCTGAGCCGAGAGGGCTCGGGCCCGGCGCCGTGAGCACTCAGCGAACCACCGGCGCCCCGCCCCCGCCCCCGCCCCGCCCCTCGAACAGCTCCGCCTGCCGCTCCGGCGCCAGGTTGCCCAGCGCGATCAGCGCGGGCGCCTGGGCCAGCGCCTGCGTACGGGCGGCCTCCTTCGCCGACCACACCGCCCGGACCGTGCCCTGCACCGCCTCCGTCGGGTACCCGGCGATCACCGCCGCCGCCCGCAGCGCCGCCGCCACCGCACCCCCGGGCTCCGTCACCTCGCTGACCAGCCCGGTCGCGTACGCCCGCTCAGCGCTCACCCGTTCGGCGGTGCCCATCAGGGACATCCGGGCCACCTCCCCGAACGGCATCCGCTGGGCCATCGCGATCGCCTCGTACGCCGAGACCATCCCGTACGTCGTGTGCGGGTCGAAGAAGGTGGCCTCCCGCGAGGCGACGATGAACTCCGCCTCGCCCAGCAGGTAGAACGCCCCGCCGCACGCCATCCCCTCCACGGCCGCGACCACCGGCTTCCACAGGTCGTTCGCCTTGGGCCCGATCCGCAGGAGGGGGTCGTCGATCGCGTACGGGGACGGGGGCTGCGGGACCTTCACGCCCCGGTCGATCCCGGTGCAGAAGGCGCGGGTGCCGGCCCCGGTGAGGACGGCGGCCCGCACCGACTCGTCGTACCGCAACTCCCGCCACAGCGCGGCGAGTTCCTCGGCCGTCTCCAGGTCGATCGCGTTCAGCTTCTCCGGCCGGTCCAGGATGACGAGCGCCACCCCGCGCTGCCCGTCCCGCTCGATCCGCAGCGCCATCGCTCACCGCTCCAGGAGCCAGCGTACGAGCGTGAAACCGTCGGGTCCCACCGGGCAGAACGCGGCCCGCACCGGAGCCCCGATCCGCAGCCGCCCCGGGTCCACCGAGTTCAGCGGTGCGTCGGCGGAGGCGACCACGTTCCCGGCCAGCCGGATGTGCGGGGCATCCGCCAGCTCCACCAGCACCGCGTTGTACGGGGCCTGTTCGGCGTAGGCGGGAAGCAGCGGCGGGTGCGGGATCACGTACGACCAGAGCCGGCCGCGTCCGCTCATCGCCCGCCACTCGCTGTCGAAGGAGCCGCAGTGCGGGCAGCACGGCCGGGGCGGGAAGCGGAGTTCGCCGCAGGTGGGGGAGGCGCACGCCTGGACGCGGAGCTCGCCCCGGGCGGCGTACTCCCAGAAGGGCGCCCCGTCCTCGTCCAGGACGGGAAGCAGCAGGGAATCGTTCACACCCATCTCCTCAACTCCTCAGTTCCGCAGCAGAACGGCCGACGTCGGTACGCCCTCACCGGCGGTGACCAGGCAGGTGGCGGCGTCCGGCACCTGGGCGGTGGAGGTGCCGCGCAGTTGTTTGACGCCCTCGGTGATGAGGTTGAACCCGTGGACGTACGCCTCGCTCAGCCCGCCGCCCCCGGTGTTGATGGGCAGCCGCCCGCCGCTCTCCAGCGCCCCGCCCTCGGTGAACGCCCCGCCCTCGCCGCGCGCGCAGAAGCCGTACCCCTCCAGGGAGAGCGGGACGAGCGGGGTGAACGCGTCGTAGATCTGGGCCACATCGACGCCCTCGGGCCCGAAGTCGGCCTGTTTCCAGAGCTGTCGGGCGGCTGTCCAGGCGGGTCCGGTGAGCGGGTCGTCGTTCCAGTAGTTGACCATCCCGTGGTGCTGGGCGGGCAGGCCCTGGGCGACGGAGTGCAGGTAGACCGGCTTCTGCCGGCAGTCGCGGGCGCGCTCGGCGGAGACGATGACGCAGGCCAGCGCCCCGTCCGTCTCCAGGCAGTTGTCGAAGAGGCAGAGGGGTTCGCTGATCCAGCGGGAGGTCATGTACATCTCGCGGGTGAGCGGCCGGTCGTACATGATCGCGGCCGGGTTCTGGTTGGCCCGGTTGCGGCAGGCGAGGGCCACGTTGAAGAGGTGGTCGCGGGTGGCCCCGTACTCGTGCATGTACCGCCGGGCCAGCATCCCGATCTCGTCGGCGGGCCGCAGCAGACCGTAGGGGCGGGTCCACTGGGCGGGGGTGGGGAGCTGGACGGCGGTGTTCTTCCAGGGGCGGGGCCCGGACCCGCGTTTGCGCGACCGCCAGGCGACCCCGACGCTCGCCTGGCCGGTGGCGACGGCGGCGGCGAGGTGGGCGAGGGTGGCGCAGGAGCCGCCGCCCCCGTATCCCACCTTGGAGAAGAAGGTGACGTCCCCGGCGCCGATCGCCTTGGCGACCTCCACCTCGTCGGTCTCCTCCATGGTGTACGAGGCGAAGCCGTCGACCTCCGACGGTGCGATGCCCGCGTCGTCGAGGGCGGCCAGGATCGCCCGGCAGGCGAGGGTCTTCTCGGATTCCGGGAGCCGTTTCGCGAACGCCGTCTGCCCGATCCCGGCTATCGCTGTCGCGTCCTTGAGCGTCGCCATCCGCCAACCTCCCGCACCGTCGCGCCTGCTGACAGCGGCAGAGGCTACCGCTAATCTGACGGATAGTCAGCTCCCATGGACCGTATGAGACGTTCGGAGCACGGTGTCTGTCGGCGTCAGGGACAGGAAGGGCACACGATGCGAGACGACGAGGAGTGGGGCAGCATCCCGGGGCTGGTGCGGGAGGCGGCACGGCGGTACGGACCGGCGGAGGCGGTGGTCGAGGGCCGCACCCGCCTGACGTACGCCGGACTCGGCGACCGGGTGGAGCGCGCCGCCGCCGCGTGCATGGCCGCCGGGGTGGAGCGGGGCGACCGGGTCGCGATCTGGGCCCCGAACACGCTGGACTGGATCGTCTCCGCGCTGGGAGCGGTGAGCGCGGGCGCGGTGCTGGTCCCCCTCAACACACGGTTCAAGGGGACCGAGGCGGCGCACATCCTGCGGCGCAGCCGGGCCAGGCTGCTCTTCGTCACCGGCACGTTCCTGGGCACGTCGTACGTGGCGTCCCTGCGCCGGACGGAGGTGAAGCTGCCCGACCTGGAGCGGGTGGTGGTGCTGGCGGAGACCGCGCCGGAGGACTACACGAGCTGGCCGGACTTCCTGGCGGCGGGGGAGGGGGTGCCGTCCTCCGCCGTACGGGAACGGGAGGCCGCCATTGCCCCCTCGGACCCCTCCGACATCATCTACACCTCGGGCACCACCGGTGCACCCAAGGGTGCGGTGATCACGCACGCGCAGACGCTGCGCGCGTACGAGATCTGGAGCGACCTGGCCGGCCTGCGCGAGGGCGACCGCTATCTGATCGTCAACCCCTTCTTCCACACCTTCGGCTACAAGGCGGGGATCATCGCCTGCCTGATGCGGGGGGCCACGATGGTCCCGCAGCCGGTGTTCGGCGTGGACACGGTGCTGGCGAACATCGCGGCGGAACGCATCTCCGTCCTGCCCGGCCCGCCCACCCTCCACCAGGCGCTCCTGGACCACCCGGCCCGCGACTCCCACGACCTGTCCGCCCTGCGCCTGGTGGTCACGGGAGCGGCGGTGGTCCCCCTGCGGCTGGTGGAGCGCCTGCGCGGCGAACTCCACATCGCCACCGTCCTCACGGCGTACGGCCTCTCCGAGGCGAGCGGCATCGTCACGATGTGCCGCCGGGGCGACGCGCCGCAGACCGTGGCCACCACCTCCGGCCGGGCGATTCCCGGCACCGAGATCCGCGTCCTGGCCGGCCCCGGGGAGCCCGGTGAGATCCAGGTGCGGGGCTTCAACGTGATGAGCGGCTACTTCGAGGACCCGCAGACCACGGCAGCCACGATCACCCCGGACGGCTGGCTCCGCACCGGTGACGTGGGCGTCCTGGACGAGGCGGGCAACCTGCGGATCACGGACCGGATCAAGGACATGTTCATCGTGGGCGGCTTCAACGCCTACCCGGCCGAGATCGAACAGCTCCTCGGCCTCCACCCGGACATCGCCGACGTGGCGGTCGTCGGCGTCCCCGACCCCCGCCTCGGCGAGGTCGGCAAGGCGTACGCGGTCCGCCGCCGGGGCGCCACGCTCACGGCCGACGACCTGATCGCCTGGTCGCGCCGCGAGATGGCGAACTTCAAGGTCCCGAGGACGGTGGAGTTCGTCCCGGAGCTCCCGCGCAACGCGAGCGGCAAGGTGGTGAAGGGGGAGCTGCGGGGGCGGGGGTAGCGCACCTCCGCTCGGCTTCACCGGATGGGGTGAACGGGCGGGGAGTGGTGCGGCGATCGGTGGTAGATCCGTAGGCCATGGCAACCAAGAAGTACACGGTCACCCTGCCGGAGGAGCTGGCGGAGGAGATCCGGGCGGAGGTCGGCCGTGGCGCCTTCAGCGCGTATGTCACGCGGGCCATGGAGTGTCAGCGTGAGCATGACCGGCTGGGGGAGCCGGTGCACCGCCCGGTCGCCGGGACGCGGCGGATGGTGCAGAGGCCGGGACCGTCAGATCTTCTCCGCTGTCACCCGGGGGTGGCCGGCGGTGAGGAGCCCGATGTCCTCGGTGTCGGACGTGAGGACCGTGACCCGGCCCGGGTGCGTGAGGGCGGTCGCACAGAGCAGCGCGTCAATGGCGTACTCGTGGCCGTGCAGCCCGGCGCCGATGAGCAGGGTCGCGGCGGACTGCGCGATGGCCTGGCTGACCGGCTCGACACGCAGGCGCGACAGCGTCCAGGAGAGCGCGGCGGTATTGATCCGCGGATGGATCACCTCGGTCAGGATCACTGCCGAGGTGATGACCGGCAGATCGGCGGCGCGGGCCGCCTCCAGCCATTCCTGCACCTCGCGGCCGCGCAGGACGGCCTGAGCGAGTCCTTCGCTGTCGAGTACCAGAGCACCGCTCATGCGGCCGCTCCGGCCTCGGGCGGGTTGCTGGTCAGCTTGGCGCGCTTGTCGGCCACGGACGCGGCGTCGGTCGGCCCGTTGACCTTCTCGAAGTCGGCGAGGAGCTCGTCCAGGTTGTCGCGCTCGATCTGTCGCTGCGCGGCTGCTTCGAGATATGCCGAGACGCCTCGCTTGCCGACCCGCTCGCGGATCGCGTGGAGGGTCCCCGCCGTGAGGGAGACGGAGATGCCGCTACTGGGTCCGTCTCCGGGGGGGAAGTCGGGGGCTTCAGTCATGGCTCTACTTTAGCATTTTCAATACTATAAAGCGGGTCGGTGGTCCCCGGCGTCCCCACGCCCGAGGGGCCCGAGCCCATCCCCAGGCTCGGGCCCCTCGGTGTACGACAGCCGCGACGGCTCCCCCTCCGTGCCGCCGCGGCTGCTCCCCCGTACCTCCCCCGTATCCCCCGTCCCCGTCGTGAAGGTCTAGTTGGCGGGCTCGCTCGTGGCGTGCATGTCGCCGTTCGTGGTGTCCCCGCCGGTCGCGTGCATGTCCTTCGGCTTGAGCGGGCTGCCGGTGGCGTGCATGTCGCCGTTGGTCGTCTCGCCGCCGGTGGCGTGCATGTCCTGCGGCTTGATGACCGGGTTCTTCTTCGCGTCAGCCATATCGCTGTTCTCCCCTTGGCAGTACTTCGTTTCCGGTTGATGAGCGGGCCCGCCCGGCTGTTCCCCCGTGGACTGCCGGGCGGGCCCCTCAGGGCCGCTCACCTTACGTCGCGGCCTCACCGTCAGCCCGTCTGCCCCCCGACGCGACGGATCGACAGGCATGAGACTGGCCGGTCGCGATAAACGAATGATGAACACCCGTGCCGGAGGGGCCGCCAGGGCCCGGAAGGGGTTACGAGGGCGAGGTCGAGGCGGCCGACGAGAGCAGCGAGCGGACCTCGGCCGCCTCCTGCGAACCGAGCGCGTCGTATATGCCGAGCGCCTCGCGCCAGCAGACCTCCGCCCGGCCGAACTGGCCGATCTGGGCGAGGGAACGGCCCAGCACGGTGAGGACGTTGCCCCGGCGCCACTCGCCGCCGATGCCCCGCAGGGCGGTGAGGGCCTGCTCCGCCTTGACCGCCGCGTCCGTCGCGTTCCCCGCCGCCAGATCGACCTCGGCGAGCCGGAAGAGGGTCATCCCCTCCCACAGCCGCTGCCGGCTGGCGCGGAAGACGTCCAGCGCCTCCAGCAGCCGCTCCGACGCCTCGGCGAACCTGCCGCTCTGGGTGAGCGCCATCCCCAGCGCGTAACGGCCGTTGGCGCTCCGCAGGGCGTGGCCCATGCTGTCGTAGACGGCCGTGCCCTCCTCGGCCAGGGCCACCGCGCTGTCGGTGCGGCCGGTCGCCAGGTGGATGCGCGAGAGGTTGCAGAGCGCGCTGGCCTCGCCCGGCCGGTCCTGGATGGAGCGGAAGTTGTCTATGGCCTGGTTGAAGTACCGCTCCCCGTCGTCGTGGCGGCTCTGGTAGAGCGCCATGATGCCCCGGGCGTTCGACGCCCAGCAGGCGGGCAGCGGGTCCTGGTCGGCCTCGACCAGGATCATCACGCTCTCCGCCTCCTGCTCGGCCTGGTCGAACCGGCCCGACGTGTGGTGCACATCGGCCAGCGTCACCAGGGCCCGGACCTCGGAGCGCCGGTCGCCGCTCGTCCGGGCCGCCTCCAGCAGGGCGATGGCGGCGGTCTCGTACTGCTTCGCGTTCGCCCCCGACTCGCCCAGGTCCAGGGCCGCCCAGAGCAGGTCGACGCCCCGGCGCAGGGTGGAGGGCTCGCTGGACCGGCGTACGCAGGCGAGCAGCGGGCCCGCCTCCGTGTACAGCCAGTCCAGCGCCGCCTGCCGGTTGCCGAACGTGAGCCCCGGGTGGTCCGTCGGCTCCAGGTGGTCCACCAGCCGGTCGGCCGGCCGCTCCAGCGCGTACACCCCCGCCGCCGTCGCCAGGTAGAAGTCGAGCAGCCGCGACAGCGCAGCTCCCTCTCCACCGGCGGCTGTTCGTCGCGTTCCGCGCAGGCACGCGCGTAGAGGCGTACGAGGTCGTGGTAGCGGTAGCGGCCGGGGGCGGCCGACTCCAGGAGGGAGGTGTCGACCAGGGCTTCCAGGAGGTCCTCCGCGGTGTGCGGCTCCAGGTTCAGCAGGGCCGCCGCGGCGGCGAGCGAGATGTCGGGGCCGTCCGCGAGGCCCAGCAGGCGGAAGGCGCGGGCCTGGGCCGGTTCCAGCTGGCCGTAGCCGAGTTCGAAGGTGGCCTTGACCGCGAGGTCGCCCGCCTGGAGCTCGTCCAGGCGGCGGCGCTCGTCGGCCAGCTTGGCGGCGAGGACGGAGACCGTCCAGGTGCGGCGGGCGGCCAGCCGGGAGGCGGCGATGCGGATGGCGAGGGGCAGGAAACCGCAGGCGGCCACCACGTCCAGGGCGGCTTCCCGTTCCGCGCCGACCCGTTCCGCGCCGACGATCCTCGTGAAGAGCTGGAGCGCCTCGTCCGGCGACATCACGTCCAGGTCCACCAGGTGTGCCCCGGCCAGGTCGACCATCCGCACCCGGCTCGTCACCAGCGCCGCGCAGCCGGGCGTGCCGGGCAGCAGCGGGCGGATCTGGGCGGCGTCGTGGGCGTTGTCGAGGAGGACCAGGATGCGGCGGCCGTCCAGCGTCGAGCGGTAGAGCGCGGCCCGCTCGTCCAGCGTGTCCGGGATCGCCGAGTCCGCCGTGCCGAGCGCCCGCAGGAACGAGCCGAGGACCGTCTCCGGCTCCGCCGCCCGTGCCCCCGCGCCCTGGAGGTCGACGTAGAGCTGCCCGTCGGGGAAGTGCGGGCGGGCCTGGTGGGCCACGTGGACGGCCAGCGTCGTCTTGCCGACGCCGCCGATCCCGGCCAGGGCGGAGACGGCCATCACCGAACCCTCGGCGGAGGCGAGTTGGGCGCCCAGGTCCCGTACGAAGGAGTCGCGTCCCGTGAAATCGGGCACGGTCGCCGGAAGCTGCGCGGGCTTCAAGGGCGCGGCCGCCGGGGCCGGTTCGTCCGCCGGGCGGGCCAGCTCCTCGTCGGCCCGCAGGATGCGCTGCTGGAGCTGGGCCAGTTCGGGGCGCGGGTCGACCCCCAGCTCCTCGGAGAGGAGCCGCCGGGTGTCCGCGTACACGGCCAGCGCCTCCGCCTGCCGGCCGCTGCGGTAGAGCGCCACCATCAGCAGCTCGCGCAGCCGCTCCCGCAGCGGGTGGGCGGCGGTGAGCGCGGTGAGTTCGGAGACGGCCTCCGCGTGGCTGCCGACCTCCAGGTCCAGGTCGAGGCGGGCCTCGGTGAGCTGGAGGCGCCACTCCTCCAGCCGGGTGCGCTGGTTCTCCGCGTACGGCCCGGGGACCGAGGCCAGCGCCTCGCCGTCCCACAGGCCCAGCACCTTGTTGATCAGGGCGCGGGCCTGGAGGCGGTTCCCCCCGGCGCGCGCCTTCTCCGCCGCGGCGGCCAGGTCCTGCGCCAGGGTGAGGTCGAGCGCGCCGCGCCCGATCCGGAGCGCGTACCCGCCCGCCTCGCTCACCAGGGTGTCCTGCCCCAGGATCTTGCGGAGCCGGGAGGCGTACGTACGGATCGTCGCCAGCGCCTGCGAGGGCGGGTCCTCGCCCCAGAACGCGTCGATGAGTTCGCCCGCGGTGGCCGTCCGGCCCTCCCGCAGGAGCAGGGCGGCGAGCAGCGCGCGCTGCTGGGGGGAGCCGGAGGGCAGCGACTCCGCGCCGCGCCACGCACGTACGGGACCCAGGACGGTGAACCTGAGGGAGTCGGCGGCCCCCGGTTCCTCCGGAGCGCGCTGCTCCGGTACGCGCACGCGTGGCCCGTGGTCACGGTCCATTGATGCCCCCTGTCCTGCTCGCCTGCCGGCCCTGCTCTTCAGCGGGCTCTGCGGTTGGTGCCGGTGTCCGAATATCCGCCCGTTGTCCGCTGATGCGTCGAAGTGCGGTGTGCATCCGGATTGCTCGGTACCGCTGGTATCGCGCTCAACAGTCTGCCTTGTCGCGGGCGGGCTCGTCAGCACTGGGTGACGCTCTGCACAAGCCCTCGACAACGATTGGGGAACCGTGCGGGGAGCCGTGCGGGGAGGTGTGCCCCGTGCCGATGTGCGCACGCTAGCTGACGGTTCGTCAGATCGGCGCTACCGTGGAACACATGGAGACCTTCCCGAAGATCATCTCGGTGGACGACCACACGGTGGAGCCCGCTCATGTCTGGCGGGACCGGCTCCCGTCCAAGTACGCCGACTCCGGCCCGCGCGTCGTCCGCGCACCGCTGAAGGAAATGACCTTCATGGGCGGAAAGTTCGCGCCCGTGATGGGCGCCGAGGGGGACGACGGGCCGGTGGGCGACTGGTGGGTCTACGAGGACCTGCACCGGCCGCTGACCCGCCTGGACACCGCCGTCGGCTACGACAGGGACGAGATCAAGCTGGAGATCATCACCTACGAGCAGATGCGGCCGGGCTCCTTCTCGGTCCCCGACCGGCTCGCCGACATGGACGTCAACCACGTCCAGTCCGCCCTCTGCTTCCCGACCTTCCCGCGCTTCTGCGGCCAGACGTTCACCGAGGCGAAGAACCGCGAACTGGGGCTCCTGGGGGTGCGCGCGTACAACGACTGGATGGTGGAGGAGTGGTGCGGCCCCGAGGCGCACGGCCGCCTCATCCCGCTCACCCTCGTCCCGCTCTGGGACGCGGAGCTCGCCGCCGCAGAGGTCCGGCGCAATGCGGCCCGGGGCGTGCGCGCGGTCGCGTTCTCCGAGATACCTCCCCATCTCGGGCTGCCGTCCATACATACGGACGAATGGGATCCATTTCTCGCGGCCTGTGACGAGACCGGCACCGTCATCGCCATGCACATCGGCTCCTCGTCGAGGATGCCGTCCACCTCCGCCGACGCCCCGCCCGCCGTCGGCTCCACCATCACCTTCGCCAACTGCTGCTTCTCGATGGTCGACTGGCTGATGAGCGGCAAGTTCGAGCGCTTCCCCAACCTGAAGATCATGTACGCGGAGGGCCAGATCGGCTGGATCCCGTACATCCTGGAACGCGCCGACGTCGTCTGGGAGGAGAACCGGGCCTGGGGCGGCGTCGCCGACAAGGTCCACCGCCCGCCGTCCGAACTCTTCGCGGACCACGTCTACGGCTGCTTCTTCGACGACGCCTTCGGACTGAAGAACCTGGACGCGATCGGCGTCGGCAACGTCCTGTACGAGACGGACTACCCGCACTCCGACTCCACCTGGCCCAAGTCCCGCGAGGTCGGCGAGGCACAGATGGGCCACCTCGCCCCGGACGTTGTGGACCGCATCGTCCGCGGCAACGCGATCGACCTGCTGGGGCTGACGGATGACGGCCTCTGGGCGGGAGCCCGGCAGAGCTAGGTGCGGCCGTACGGGGAGGACGCGCGCCGCCCTCCCCGTACAGCGGGCCGTCAGACCTTCGTCACCGGCTCCTGGAGCTCCGTCACCCACCGGCTCCGGTCCGGCGGGCACTCCAGGCTGACCTCACGGGTGTACCCCGTGGACCGGTACCCGTTGGCGTCCAGCCAGCGGGCCAGGGTCTGCACGGTCGGCACGACGTCGTCCATCGCGCCCCGGTGCACGACCGTCGCCGCCTCGAACGGGGGCAGCTCCACCACGCTCACCCCGGTCCCGCCGACCGGGCCCACCGGGGCCGTCACCGTCACCCCCGCGTGCACGACGATCGCGCCGCCGCCCCCGGGGGCGTCCTCGTACCGGGCGATCCCGGGCCCGGTGGGCCGGAGGCCGGCACCCTCCAGCAGCGGGAGGAGCTCCTCGTACAGCGGACCGATCACCGGCCCGATGTGGTGCGGCTCGTAGCTCGCGGCCGTCCCGGTCAGCTCGGCCACCCGGACCGCGGGAACGGTCTTGATCACGACGTCGTCGGCAGGCATGTGCCCCTCACTCTCGATCGACCGGAGCCTCGCCTCGACCTGGGCCAGCCGCGCCGAAGCGGCCGCCACCGCCTCCGCCAGCTCCGCCCGGCGCAGCCGCAGCATCCCGCGCAGCTCCTCCGGACCCACCTGCTCGTCCAGGACGGCCCGCACCTGCTGGAGCGTGAAGCCGAGGTCCTTGAGCGCGATGATCCGGTTGAGCCGCGCCAGCTGGGCGGCGCCGTAGAAGCGGTAGCCGGTGGCGGGGTCGGTGCGGTCCGGGCGCAGCAGCCCGATGGCGTCGTAGTGACGCAGCATCCGGGGCGACACCCGCCCGTACCTGGCGAAGTCTCCGATGGTGAACATGATGGCTCCCACTGCACGGCTTCACACGGTGTGAAGGTCAAGGTGTGAAGGTCGAGCGGCACCGGTCCTCGCGGTGGCCCGGGAACAGGCAGGAGCCCCGTTCCTCCGCCGAAGCGGGGGAGCGGGGCTCCTTGGGTACTGCTATGTACGGCCGCGATCGGCCGACCCGGGCAACTAGGCCGGGATGACGTTCTCAGCCTGCGGACCCTTGGGTCCCTGAGTGACGTCGAAGGTCACCTGCTGGTTCTCCTCAAGAGAGCGGAACCCGGAGGCGTTGATCGCGGAGTAGTGAACGAAGACATCCGGGCCGCCGCCGTCCTGGGCGATGAAGCCGAAGCCCTTTTCAGCGTTGAACCACTTGACGGTTCCGGTAGCCATAAGCCCTCCTTGGGCCAAAGGGTTGCCCTGCTCCAGAACCTGCAAACAAGTCTGAAAACTACAAAAGCCTGCGGGTTACATGCTCCGCAGGCTCTGTACTGCAAGGGAAACCAAACTGCAACTTGCGGGCGAGCCTAGCACGCAGTCTCCGGAGAGCGGTAGAGGGCAAGATCACTTCACCCGAACGTTTGATTGCCCCTCCGGGAGAGCATCCGGGACGCCCCGGTGGTGCCCGCGGCCGGAGGCGGGTCTAGCCTCGCGATGTGGACAATTCAACCGTCTCAGCCAGTGAAGCCCCCGCCGGTGACAGCGACGACCGTCGCAGCCGGCCACGCGTCGGCCACATCCAGTTCCTGAACTGCCTGCCGCTCTACTGGGGCCTGGCGCGTACGGGGACCCTGCTCGACCTGGAGCTCTCGAAGGACACCCCGGAGAGGCTCAGCGAGCAGCTGATCAGGGGGGACCTGGACATCGGCCCGGTCACCCTCGTGGAGTACCTGCGCAACGCCGACGACCTGGTGGCCTTCCCGGACATCGCGGTCGGCTGCGACGGCCCGGTGATGTCCTGCGTGATCGTCTCCCAGCTCCCGCTGGACCAGCTCGACCGGGCCCGGGTGGCGCTCGGCTCCACCTCGCGCACCTCCGTACGCCTGGCCCAGCTGCTGCTCGCCGAGCGCTACGGGGTCCGGCCCGACTACTACACCTGCCCGCCCGACCTCGGGCTGATGATGCAGGAGGCGGACGCGGCCGTGCTGATCGGCGACGCCGCCCTGCGCGCCAACCTGCACGACGCCCCCCGCCTCGGGCTCCAGGTCCACGACCTGGGCCAGATGTGGAAGGAGTGGACGGGACTGCCGTTCGTCTTCGCCGTCTGGGCGGCCCGCAAGGACTTCCTCGCCGCCCACCCCGAGACGGCGGCCAAGGTGCACGAGGCGTTCCTCGCCTCCCGGGACCTCTCCCTGGAGGAGGTCACCAAGGTCGCGGAGCAGGCGGCCCGCTGGGAGGCCTTCGACGCCGAGGTGCTGGAGCAGTACTTCACGACCCTGGACTTCCGCTTCGGCCCGGACCAGCTGGCCGGCGTCCGCGAGTTCGCCCGCAGGACCGGACCGGACACCGGATACCCCGCGGATGTGCACGTGGAGCTGCTCGGCGGCTGAGCCGGGGAATGGGAAGAATTCGCTTTTCCGTTCCCGGACAGGGAATTGGGAGTCGGCAGAACAGCGCATTTGCGCCTTTCCCCGGGGCGAAATCATCCCCTCCTGCCCTGAGAAGGGGGAATGGTCCGGCCGTTTCCCGGTGACCGCGCCGGTGGCGCCCCCTAGGCTTCGGTCCGAGTCCGGACCGACCACAGGGTTCACCGTCCACAAGGTGCACCGTTCACAGGTTCACAAGGTGCACCGTCCGCAGGTTCACAGGGGGAGGCCATATGCAGCCGCTGGAAGCGGGCGAACCGCACACCATCGGTGCCTACCGGCTGCTCGGCAGGCTCGGTGCGGGCGGCATGGGCCGGGTCTATCTGGGGCGCAGCGCCGGCGGCCGCACGGTCGCGGTCAAGGTCGTCCACCCGCACTTCGCGCTCGACGAGCAGTTCCGCGCCCGGTTCCGGCGCGAGGTGGAGTCCGCGCGGCGCATCGGCGCGCAGTGGACCGCCCCGGTCCTGGACGCCGACCCGGACGCCCCGGTGCCCTGGGTCGCCACCGGTTACGTCGCCGGGCCGCCGCTCTCCCAGGCGATCACCGAGCACGGCCCGCTGCCCGAGCACGCGGTACGCACTCTGGGCGCCGGGCTCGCCGAGGCCCTCCACGTCGTCCACGGCCAGGGCATCGTGCACCGCGATGTGAAGCCCTCCAACGTGCTGCTCGCCCTGGACGGCCCCCGCCTCATCGACTTCGGCATCGCCCGGGCCCTCGGCGCGACCGTCTCGCTCACCTCCACCGGCGTCTCCGTCGGCTCCCCCGGCTACATGGCGCCCGAGCAGATCCGCGGCCGGGACGTCTCGGGTGCGGCGGACGTCTTCTCGCTCGGCGCGGTCCTCGCGTACGCGGCGACCGGCGCCGCCCCCTTCTCCGGCGACTCCTCCGCCGTACTCCTCTACAAGGTGGTGCACGAGGAGCCCGAACTGGGAGACCTGGAGGGCGAGCTGCGCGAGGTGGTCGCCGGGTGCCTGGCCAAGGACCCGGACGCGCGGCCCGCCCCGGCCGACCTCGCCCGCACGCTCGCTCCGGACGGGGCGGCGGCGATGGTGGCGGCGGGGTGGCTGCCGGGCCGGCTGGTGGCCGAGGTCAGCCGGTCGGCGGTGGCGCTGCTGGACCTGGAACCGCAGGACGCGCCGGTGGGCTCGGGCCCGGTGCCGTTCAGCAGCGCGTCGCTGGGGGCGGGGTTCGGGGCGGGGACGGGCGCGCGGACGGACACCGACCCGCACGACGGCCCCGGGCACGATGCCCGTAGCGGCGATGGTTCCCGTACGGGCTCCGATGCGCGTACGGGCTCCGATCCCGACCCCCGTGTCGGCTCCGGCCCCGACCCCCGTAGCCGCTCCGGCGTCCCCACGGGTTCCGAGGCCGGCCTCATCGGGGTCTTCGGGCCGCCCCTCGTCCACGTACCGGACGGCCCTCCCGGCACCCCGCCCCCGCCCACCGCGCCCCCGGGCGACGGCCACGGCGGCGGGTTCCCCGGGCAGCGGACCCACGACCCCCGGTTCTCCGTCACCGTCAGCGCCGACTCGCAGGCGAGCACGGGCCGGGGCGCGGGCGCGGACGCCGGGGCGCGCCGGAGCCGCCGGGTGAGCTGCACGGTCGCGCTGGCCGTGGCGGGCGCGTTCGCGGTCGTCGCCTTCAGCTCGGGTCTGCTCGACGGCTTCCTGCCGGGCGGCGACGCCGACCAGCGCAAGGGGAACGACACGGCGGCCACCCCGCCGTCCGCGACCGCCACCGCGTCCGAGGATCCCGCCCCCGCCGGATCCGCCGACCCCTCCGGCACCCCCTCCGGCGATCCCTCCGACGCGGGCGAGGCCCCGGTCGGGGAGGTGCCGAAGGCGTTCGTCGGCACCTGGGAGGGCCCGCTCACGGAGAAGACGAACGGGCAGCCGCACGGCACCCTCACCGCGGTCTTCACCGAGGGGAGGAAGGGCACCCAGGTCGTCCGGATGTCCAACACCATCTCCCAGCTCGGGATCACCGTCACCTGCAACAGCGTCGGCACCCTCACCTCCGGCACGGGGCAGGAGCTCAAGGTCCGCGAGCGCACCGACCCGGACCGCCCCAGCACCCCGGGCCTCTGCACCACCACCGAGGCCGACCTGGTCTTCCGCCTCACCGACGACGGAACGCTCGGCTACCGGTCGCAGGAGCGCGCCGCGGGCCTCCCGTACGGGGAGCTCACCCGGTCCGGCGGCTGACGCCGCAAGGGGCTGGCGTACGCTGGATCGGTCCGAGGATCCTCAAAAAACCGCCGAAAGGTGACAGCCCGGTGACCGAGAAGGCCGACCTTCAGCCCGTCCTCGACCGAGCCGCCGAGGGCGGTCGGATCACCCCGGAGGAGGCGCTCGACCTGTACCGCTCGGCGCCGCTGCACGCGCTGGGGGCGGCCGCCGACGCCGTACGCCGCCGCCGTTACGCCGGTACGGAGCACATCGCGACGTACATCATCGAGCGCAACATCAACTACACCAACGTGTGTGTGACGGCCTGCAAGTTCTGCGCCTTCTACGCGCCCCCCAAGGACAAGGCCAAGGGCTGGACCCGGGACATCGAGGACATCCTGCGCCGCTGCGCGGAGACCGTCGAGCTCGGCGGCACCCAGATCATGTTCCAGGGCGGCCACCACCCGGACTTCGGCGTCGAGTACTACGAGGAGCACTTCTCCGCGATCAAGAAGGCGTACCCGCAGCTGGTCATCCACTCGCTGGGCGCCTCAGAGATCGAGCACATGGCCCGGATCTCGAAGGTCTCCGCCGAGGAGGCCATCAGCCGCATCCACGCCGCCGGTCTCGACTCCTTCGCCGGTGCGGGCGCCGAGCTGCTGCCCGCCCGGCCGCGCACCGCCATCGCCCCGCTCAAGGAGTCCGGCGAGCGGTGGCTGGAGATCATGGAGATCGCCCACGGCCTCGGTGTCGAGTCCACCTCCACCATGCTGATGGGCACCGGCGAGACCAACGCCGAGCGCATCGAGCACCTGAAGATGATCCGGGACGTCCAGGACCGTACGGGCGGCTTCCGCGCCTTCATCCCGTACACCTACCAGCCGGAGAACAACAAGCTGAAGGGCCAGACGCAGGCCACGCTCTTCGAGTACCTGCGGATGATCTCCATCGCCCGGCTCTTCCTCGACAACGTGGCCCACATCCAGGGCTCCTGGCTGACCACCGGCAAGGAGGTCGGCCAGCTGTCGCTGCACTACGGCGCCGACGACCTCGGCTCGATCATGCTGGAGGAGAACGTCGTCTCCTCGGCCGGTGCCAAGCACCGCTCCAACCGGATGGAGATCATCGACCTGATCCGCAAGGCGGACCGGGTCCCGGCGCAGCGCGCCACCACGTACGAGCACCTCGTCGTGCACGACGACCCGGCGAACGACCCGGTCGACGAGCGCGTGGTCTCGCACATCTCCTCCACCGCGATCGAGGGCGGCACGGCCCACCCGGAGCTCAAGCTCCTCAACGCCAACTAGTGCGCCTGTGCTGACGGTTCACGCCGCGCCCCTGGTCCTGCCGGTCGGCGCGGCGGCCGTGGCCGAGGGTGCGGTGGCCGTGGACGGCGACCGGATCGCCGCCATCGGGCCGTACGAGAAGGTCGTCGCCGCCCACCCGGCGGCCAGGGTCCGCCGCTGGCCCGGCCTCCTCACGCCCGGACTCCGCCAGGACCGGGCCCGGGAGCTCCTCACCCGCTGCTACCACCCGGACCCGCGCGAGGCCGACGAGCTGGGCGAACTGCCGCTGTGGGGCGAGGAGTTCGAACGGCTCGCGGCGACGATGGACACGGCCCGGCGGGCGGGCAGCGTACGGCGGGGACTCCAGCGGATGCTGCGGTACGGGACCACGCATGTGGTGGGCCCGTTCGGGGCGGACGAGCCCGCGCTGCGGACGGCCCTCTCCCGGTCGGGGCTGGTCCAGGTCCCGGCCGCCGGGGGCCCCGCCGCTCCGCCGGACCTGGATCCCTTCGCGGCCGGCGGCGACCTGGCCACCACCGCCCACGGCCCGCTGACCGTGGGCGGCCGCGCGGACTTCGCCGCCTTCGACGTGGCCGACGAGGCGGCGCTGCGTGCGGGCGGGGCCCGGCACTGCGTGGCGACGGTGCTCGCGGGGCGGCTCGTGCACCGCGCCCGCTGAGCCGGCTCCGTACGAGGGGCCGCCAGGGCCTACGGCACCTTCGGCCCGCCCAGATAGCGGCCCTTGGCGTCGTACGGCCAGGCGTTGGCGACGCACCCCTTCAGCCCGTCGATCTGCTGCATCATCGCGGGCGCGGGGCGTCCCTTCCCCGGGCAGGTCTCATGGCCGCGCCCCAGCCAGTGGCCGACCTCGTGGTTGATGATCAGGGCCCGGTACTCGGCGACGGGCCCGTCGAACTGCGGTGAACCCAGCTGCCAGCGCTTCAGGTTGACCATCACCTGCTCGCCGCCCCGGCAGTTGACCTCGCCCCGGGTCTTCAGCCCGTAGGCGCCGCAGAGCCGGTCCGTGGTCGCCGCGGTGCCTATCTTGACCACCAAACCCGCCGATTTGTCCGTGACTTGGCGGAACGTGCGCTCGCCGCCGTGGCTCCAGCCGCGCGGGTCGGCGAGGATCGCGGCGATGTCCTCGGCGGCCCGGTCGGGGTCGACGCCGATACCGTCCTCCACCTCGACCCGGTAGGGCTCGCCCTTGCCGGACTCCGTGACGCCCGCGCGGGCGACGGTGAACGTGCCGGGGCCGGAGGCGGGCACGTCGGAGGCGCTGGGCGGCCGGTCTCCGGCCGGGGGCGAGGGGGTGGGGGAGGCCGGTGCGGCGGAGGGGGTCGCGGGCGGCGGGGCCGGGGCGACCGGGGCCTCGGCGTTGTCGTCGCCGGTCCCGGGTCCCGCGCCGGCGGTGACGGACGGGTCCCCGTTCTGCCAGGGCCGGTCGATGAGGACGGCCACCAGGGCCACGGCCGCCAGGGCGAGCACCACGAGCCCCGCCGTCCGGCGCCGGTTCCGGCGTCTTCGCCGCTCGCGGGAGCGGGAGCGTGAGTCGGAGCGCGCCCCAAACCTGGTGCCGGACCGGGTGCCGGACCGGGTGCCGGACCGGGTGCCGGACCGGGAGCCGGACCGGGAGCCGGAGCGGGAGAGCGACCGGCCCCCCGGCGCGCGCCCCGGACCGCCGTCCCCCGTGCGGGGCCCGGGGAGGGCGCGCAGCCGGAACGTCTCGGTGTCGCGGGCCGGTTCGTCGCGCGGCAGGGTGCCCAGGCCGCGGCGGCCGGTCATTTCGTCGTCCCGGGGGCCGGCGACGGGGCGAACAGCGCGGCGCCGGACCGGGTCGGGTCGGGCGTGGCCGGGACGGCGCCCGAGGGTCCGCCTGTGGGTGCGGCCGGGGAGGTGGTCCACGGCGGTGTCGCGGACGGGGACGAGGGGGTGGGGGTCGGCATGCCGGTTACGGGCTCCGTCGGATCGGGGGAGGGGCCCGGCGTGGGCCGGGTGGGGGAAGGGTCCGGCACGGGCCGGGTGAGGGAGGGGCCGGGCGCGGGTCCGGCGGGTTCGGTGTCGGGCGCCGACCGCAGCAAGGGTCCCAGCAGGGCGAGGCCCAGCGTCACGGCGGTCACCGCGACGAAGGCGCCCACCACCGCGAGCCCCCGGCTCCGGGCCCGGCGCAGCCGCCCCTCCCGTACGGCCTCGGGGACCAGGTCGAGCGGTGGGGCCAGGGTGCCGGCGGTCCGGTGGAGCGCGTCCCGGAAGATCTCTTCCTCGGGTGAACCGGGTAGGGGTTCTGGAGTCATGACCGGCCCTCAGCTTCCGGTGGAGTAGAGCCGGCCGTCGCCCATGCGGGCGCGCAGCCGGACGAGTGAACGCGAGCACTGGCTCTTCACCGTGGACTCGCTGCACCGCAGCAGCGAGGCGACCGACTCCACGCTCAGATCGTCCCAGTACCGCAGGACGACCATCGCCCGTGCCCGGGGCGGGAGTTCGCCGAGCAGGGCGAGCAGCGTCAGGCGGAGGTCGGCATGGGGGGCCGGATCGGCTTGCGGGCGGGGCGCGTTGGACCTGTGGGCGATCAAGTCCCGTACGGTACGTCGGCGTTCGGCCACATAGGTGCGGACGAGGACGGTCTTGGCGTAGGCGTCGAGGTTGTCCGCCCGGCTCGCCCGGCGCCAGTGCTGGAACAGCTTGGCGAGGGTCGTCTGCGTCAGGTCCTGGGCACCTTCCACGTTCCCGCAGAGCAGGTAGGCCGTCCGGTACAGCCGCCGCTGCCCGTCCCGCGCGTACGCCTCGAACGCGGCGCTCTCCTCGTCCGCCCCGCCGGGATCCGCCCCTGCCGGCATCCGCCCTCCCTCTCCTCGTTCCACCCCTTACAGAGTTCGCGGGTGCCGAAAAGGTTGAAGGCGGAAGGTGATCAGTTCGAGAGACCGGACGGCGGGACGGAACGTCTCATTCCTCGGTACGAATCTGGTGTCCCGCCGAGCGCCTGTGCTAGAACAACTGCCGTGACAGTCGATCGTTTTCTGGTGGAGTGCCTCCACATCGATCTCTGCCGCGTTTCCAGCGCTTCCTGTTGTTGAAGCCCTGCCGCGGCATCCTCAGCGATGCCCTGACACGTTGACGCGCTGACGCCCTCGCGCTCGCTCTTCCCGTGTGTCCGCACCCGCCGGCCGACTCTTCGGCGGGCTCTCTCCTTGTCTCCCGGCGGTTGTTCCCTCCCGGCTCATCCCTGAGCCCGGTGGTCTGCCCTGCCCCTGTCCCCGGAGCCCTCCATGACCACGCCCACTTCCGTACGGGAACGGGCCGTCCCCGCCCCCGCCGGACGGCGGCCGGAGCGCGGTGCCCGCTGGCGCCGCGTCGGGCTCCGCCTCGTCGCCCTCGCCGTCCTCCTCGCGCTCTGGCAGCTGGTGATCGTGCTCCAGCTCTGGTCACCGGTGCTGGTCCCCTCGCCCGCCGCCGTGTGGCGGGCGCTGCTGGAGACCTCCGGTACGCACGACGGGGTGCGCGGCTACCAGGGCCACACCCTGATCGAGCACCTCGGCATCAGCCTGCGCCGCATCTTCATCGGGGCCGGTGCGGGTGTCGTCGCGGGGCTGGTCGTCGGTGTCCTGATGGGGACGCTGCCGTGGGTACGGGTGGTGCTTGAGCCCGCCGTGGCGTTCCTGCGCACCCTGCCGCCGCTCGCCTACTTCAGCCTGCTGATCATCTGGTTCGGCATCGACGAGGCGCCCAAGCTGTGGCTGCTCGCCATCGCCGCGATGCCGCCGGTCGCCGTGGCCACTGCCTCCGCCGTGGCGTCCGCGCCGACCGCGCTGGTCGAGGCGGCCCGCGCGATCGGGGCCGGGCGCGGGCAGGTCGTGACGTCGGTCGTGCTGCCGTCCGCGCTGCCCGAGATCCTGATCGGCGTCCGCCTCGCCTTCGGCATCGCGTACTCCTCGGTGGTCGCCGCCGAGACGGTCAACGGCCTGCCGGGCATCGGCGGTCTGATCCGGGACGCCCAGCGCTACAACCAGTCGGACACCGTCATCCTCGGCCTCTTCGCCATCGGCATCTCCGGGCTGCTCATCGACGCCGGGCTGCGCGTCCTGTCGGACCGGCTCGCCCCGTGGCGACGCCACGCGTAGACCGCCCCTCCTCCACCCCCTGTTCGCATCCACCTCCGTACGAAGGAAACACACATGGCCGGAACACGCGGTTGGCTCCGCCTCTCCTCGATCGCCGCCGCACTCGGAGCCCTGCTGGTGGTGACGGCCTGCGGGCAGGACGGGTCCGGCGACGGGGGCAAGGACGGCGGCAAGACGATACGCATCGCCTACCAGGCCTTCCCCAGCGGCGACCTGATCGTCAAGGAGAAGGGCTGGCTGGAGAAGGCGCTCCCCGGCTACACGATCAAGTGGACCAAGTTCGACTCGGGCGCCAGCATCAACACCGCGTTCGTGGCCGGTTCCGTGGACCTCGCGGCCATCGGCTCCAGCCCGGTCGCCCGGGGTCTCTCCGAGCCGCTGAACATCCCGTACCAGGTCACCTGGGTCCTCGACGTGGCCGGGGAGAACGAGGCGCTGGTCGCCCGTAACGGCTCCAAGGTCTCCTCCGTGAAGGACCTTGAGGGCAAGAAGGTCGCCACCCCGTTCAGCTCCACCTCGCACTACAGCCTGCTCGCCGCCCTCGACCGGGCCGGGGTGGACTCCTCGAAGGTCCAGCTCCTCGACCTGGAGCCGCAGGACATCCTGGCCGCCTGGACGCGCGGCGACATCGACGCCACGTACGTCTGGCTGCCGACCCTGGAGGAGCTGAAGAAGACCGGCAAGGTCCTCGTCTCCAGCCGGGAACTCGCCGCGTCGGGCAAGCCCACCCTCGACCTCGGGGTCGCCTCCACCAGCTTCATCGAGGCCCACCCCGACGTGCTGCCCGCCTGGCGCAAGGCGCAGGCCCAGGCGCTCGACCTGATCCACGACGACCCCGACGCGGCCTCCGCCGCCGTCGGCAAGCAGCTCGGGATCAGCCCCGCCGAGGCCGGCGCCCAGATCAAGCAGGGCATCTTCCTCAAGCCGGCCGAGCAGGCCGACGCGAAGTGGCTCGGGACTCCCGGCAAGGTCGGCGGTCTCGCGGACAACCTGCACAGCGCGGCGCAGTTCCTGGTCGACCAGAAGCAGATCGACTCCGCGCCCGACCTCGACAAGCTGCGGAAGTCCATCTACGTGGAGGGGCTCACCGATGCCGTCTCTCCCTGACACGGACAAGGCTCCGGACACCGCGAAGGTTCCCCGGCAACGCCACTCCGCCCCCGTCGTCTCCGTACGCGACGTCGAGCACACCTACGGCGGCGGCCGGGGCACCGAGAGCGTGACGGCTCTCGGCCCGGTCTCCCTGGAGATCCCGGCCGGAGAGTTCCTGGTCCTCGTCGGGCCCTCCGGCTGCGGCAAGAGCACCCTCCTCCGCCTCATCGCGGGCTTCGAGCGGGCCTCCTCGGGCGAGGTCGAGGTGTTCGGGGAGCAGCCCGAGCCCGGCAGCCAGGCGGGCATCGTCTTCCAGCAGCCCCGCCTCTTCCCGTGGCGCACGGTCGGCGACAACGTCGGCCTGGCGCTGAAGTACGCGGGCGTGCCCCGGGCCGAACGGGCCGGGCGCACCGCCGAGTTGCTGGAGCGGGTGGGCCTCGCGGACACCTCGGGCCGCCGCATCTGGCAGATCTCGGGCGGCCAGCAGCAGCGGGTGGCCATCGCCCGCGCCCTGGCGGGCGGCAAGCGGCTGCTGCTGCTCGACGAACCGTTCGCCGCGCTCGACGCGCTGACCCGGGAGCGGCTCCAGGAGGACCTGCGCACGGTCTCCGCCGAGACCGGGACCACGTCGGTCTTCGTCACCCACAGCGTGGACGAGGCGGTCTTCCTCGGCACCCGCACGGTCGTGCTCAGCGCGCGGCCGGGCCGGGTCGCCCTGGACATCCCGATCGGCCTGCCGCGCACCGGCACCGGCCCCGACGAGCTGCGCGGGCTGCCGGAGTACGCCGCGCTGCGCGCCGAGATCGGTACGGCGGTACGCGACGCGGCCCGCTGACGTACCCGTACGACCACCGACCGAGGAGAACCATGACCCTCACGACCACCCCCGCCCTGCGCGACCACCGCATCCCCGCCGACGGGCTGTACGAGGGCCCGCGCACCCTGCGCCGGGTGCCGGAGGGCTGGACCGAGCGGCCCTACGAGCTCTTCGAGCTGGTGCCGCGCGGCCGGGTGATCGGCGCCGAGATCCACGGCGTCGACCTGTCCCGTCCCCTGGGAACGGCCGTGCGCGCCGAGCTGGACCGGGCGCTGCTGGAGTGGAAGGTGCTGTTCTTCCGGGAGCAGCACCTCACCTCGCTCCAGCAGCGGGCCTTCGCCGGGCACTGGGGCGAGCTGGAGACCAACCCGCTGCTCGCCACCGGCGACGACCCGGAGGTGGTCCGCCTGGACCGCACCACGGTCCCCACCTTCGAGAACGTCTGGCACGCGGACGTCACCTTCCGCGAGCGCCCGGCCCTCGGCGCGGTCCTCCAGCTGCGCGAGGTCCCGCCGGTGGGCGGGGACACACTGTGGGCCGACATGGCGGCGGCGTACGACAACCTCTCCGAGGAGGTGAAGGAGCGCATCGAGGGGGCGCGGGCGGTGCACGACTTCATCCCCGGGTTCTCCCGGTTCTACCCGCCGGAGCGGCTGGCCCCGCACCAGGACCGGTTCCCGCCGGTGGAGCACCCGGTGGTGCGGCGCCACCCGGTCACGGGCCGCCGGACGATCTTCGTCAACGCCTCGTTCACCACCCGGATCGTCGGGTTCGCGCAGGAGGAGAGCGACCGGCTGCTGCGGCTGCTGTTCCAGCAGGCGCACGCGCCGGAGTTCCAGGTGCGGTACAGCTGGCGGGCGGGCGATGTGGCGTTCTGGGACAACCGGGCCACCCAGCACTACGCCGTCAACGACTACGCCCCGCACCGCCGGGTCGCCGAACGCGTCGCGATCGCGGGGGACCGCCCCCACTGATCCGTACGGGCAGGCTGCTTGAATGGAAGGGTGACCCGAGCCTCCCTGGACAAGCAGCCGCACGAAGTCGCCTCGATGTTCGACGGTGTGGCGGCCAACTACGACCTGACCAACGACGTGATCTCGCTGGGCCAGGCCCGGCTGTGGCGCAAGGCGGTCGCGGCGGCGGTCGACGCCCGCCCCGCGCAGAAGATCCTCGACCTGGCGGCGGGCACCGCGACCTCCTCGCAGCCCTTCGCCCAGGCCGGTGCCTATGTGGTGCCGTGCGACTTCTCGCTCGGCATGCTGAAGGTGGGCAAGCAGCGCCACCCGTGGATGCCGTTCACGGCGGGCGACGGCATGAGGCTGCCGTTCAAGGACGAGGTCTTCGACACCGTCACGATCTCCTTCGGGCTGCGCAACATCCAGGACACCGAGACCGCGCTGCGCGAGCTGTACCGGGTGACGAAGCCGGGCGGCCGGGTCGTGATCTGCGAGTTCTCGCAGCCGACCTGGGCCCCGTTCCGCACGGTCTACACCGAGTACCTGATGCGCGCGCTGCCGCCGACCGCCCGGGCCGTCTCCTCCAACCCGGACGCGTACGTCTATCTCGCCGAGTCCATCCGCGCCTGGCCCGACCAGCCCGGCCTCGCCGCACTCCTTCAGAAGGCGGGCTGGTCGAAGGTGGCGTGGCGCAACCTCACCGGCGGCGTGGTGGCCCTGCACCGGGCCACCCGCGCCTAAAGCTCCCGTAGATCCGGGCTCAGAGCTCCAGCCGGTAGCAGCGCGCCTCCTGTCCGGGGCGCGGGGTGGTGAAGGTCTCCGCGAGCCGCATCCCGAGCCGCTCCGCCACCGCGATGGAGCGGGCGTTACGGGAGTCGATCATCGCGACGACATCCGGCACCCCGGCCGCCCGCAGCCGCTCCAGCGTGGTGCGGGCGGCGGCGGTGGCGTACCCGTGCCCCCAGGCGGAGCGCCCCAGACGCCAGCCGATCTCGATGGCGCCGACCGGCCCGTAGTGGGTGTGCGGCCACGGCTGCGCCCCGGTGAAGCCGAGCACGGTGCCGTCCTCGTCGGTGACGGTCCACAGGCAGTAGCCGAGCTCCGCGTCATGGCGGCGCTGACGGGCGGTGAGTTCCTCGTACACGGAGAAGTCCGCCCTCCGGCCGCCGAAGAACTCCATCACCTCGGGGTCGTCGAAGACCCGGTGCCAGAACAGCGCGTCCTCGTCGGTCGGGACGCGCAGACGTACCGCGGGGGCCGGGGCAGTGGGCGGAACAGGTGCTATCGACATGAGGGAGCCCTTCGGAGGGTTGTTCAGCAGGCCCCCATAGACTGCACGGGACATGTGCCGCGCGGCACGCGAATTCGAGTCTTCGGGAGATCCGACCGTGACCGAGCCCCTCTCCGAGCACAGCGCGGACGTGATCGTCGTCGGAGCGGGCCCAGCCGGCTCCACGACCGCGTACTACCTCGCCAAGGCCGGACTCGACGTCCTGCTCCTGGAAAAGACGGCGTTCCCCCGCGAGAAGGTCTGCGGCGACGGCCTGACGCCGCGCGCCACGAAACAGCTCGTCTCCATGGGGATCGACATCTCCGAGGAGGCCGGCTGGCTGCGCAACAAGGGCCTGCGCATCATCGGCGGCGGCGTACGGCTCCAGCTGGACTGGCCGGATCTCGCCTCCTACCCGGACTACGGACTGGTCCGCAAGCGCGACGACTTCGACGAGCAGCTCGCCCGGCAGGCGCAGAAGGCCGGCGCCCGGCTGTACGAGCGCTGCAACGTCGGCGCCCCCATCCGGGACGAGCGCACCGGCCGCATCACCGGCGTCGAGGCCAAGGTCGGCGAGGAGAAGACCCCGCTCACCTTCCACGCCCCCCTCGTGGTCGCCGCCGACGGCAACTCCACCCGGCTCTCCCTCGCGATGGGGCTGCACCGCCGCGAGGACCGCCCGATGGGCGTCGCCGTCCGTACGTACTTCACCTCGCCCCGCCACGACGACGACTACCTGGAGTCCTGGCTGGAGCTGTGGGACAAGCGCGGCGCCCAGGACCGGCTGCTCCCCGGCTACGGCTGGATCTTCGGCATGGGCGACGGCACCTCCAACGTGGGCCTCGGCATCCTCAACTCCTCCTCCGCCTTCAAGGAGCTGGACTGGCGCGAGGTGCTCAAGGCCTGGTGCGCCTCGATGCCCGAGGAGTGGGGCTACACCCCGGAGAACATGACGATGCCCATCCGGGGCGCCGCCCTCCCCATGGCCTTCAACCGCCAGCCGCACTACACCAAGGGCCTCCTGCTCGTCGGCGACGCGGGCGGCATGGTCAACCCGTTCAACGGCGAAGGCATCGCGTACGCCATGGAGTCGGGCCAGATCGCGGCCGACGTCATCGTCCAGGCCCACGCCCGCGCCACCCCCGCCCAGCGCGAACTGGCCCTGAACAACTACCCGAAGGTGCTCAAGGAGACCTACGGCGGCTACTACACGATGGGCCGCGCCTTCGTGAAGCTGATCGGCAACCCGAAGGTCATGAAGGTCGCCACCCAACGCGGCCTGACCCACCCGCTGCTGATGAAGTTCACGCTCAAGATGCTGGCCAACCTGACCGACCCGACGGGCGGCGACGCGATGGACCGCATCATCAACGGGCTCTCCAAGGTGGCTCCGAAGGCCTGAGGCCCACAGCCCACCACTTACGGCTCACGGCGCGGCGGCCCTTCGCCCGTCGCCGCGCCCCGCGTGCGCTCGTAGTGGCGGGCCACCCGGGCCCGGTTGCCGCAGGACGGCCTGCACCACTCCTGGCGGCCGTGGCTCTTGATGAAGTACCGCACGCAGCGCGGCGCGTGGCAGGCCCGCAGCTGTTCGCGCTCGGGCCCGCTCAGGAAGTCGACGGCATCCCGCGCCAGCGCCGCGACCAGCCGTACGCGCGGGTCGTCCTCGGCCGACAACAGCCGGGCCGCGGGGGCCCCTTCGGCGGGCCAGTCCAGCTGCGGGGCGACCAGCTCCCGGGCGGCGGCCGCGTTGAGGCGGTCCAGGGCCTCGGCGGCCGGCATCAGCACGTGCGCGTCCGCCGGGCTGGGCGGCGCCGGGCTGACCACCCGCGCGAACAGGGCCCGGACGGCCCCCCGTACACCGACGATCCCGGCCCTGAGCTCCTCGTCGGCGACGAGCCCTCCGGCGCTCGCCAGCCCGGTCTGCTGCTGGATCCACCGGGTCGTCCCCCGGACCGTCGCGAGGTCGTCGACGACGCCGCCCTCTCCGTCGTGGCGGATGGTGCTCGCCAGTTCCATGACGGGCCGCTGTGTCACCGGTCGCCCCCTTCGCCGCCATCGGCCGGTTGTCGACGGCCTCTTGAACTCTGTCCGACCCCCACTCTAGAGTCCTAACGGGAAAAGAGAAATTAACGTTATACGGGGGACGGACGGCCATGTTGCTCGCCCAGATCAGCGATCTGCACCTGGACGGCGGTGAACGCGCGACGCACCGGGCGACCCGCGTCATGGAGTACCTGCGGGCCCTGCCCCGCCCGGTCGACGCACTGCTGGTCACCGGGGACATCGCCGATCACGCGGCGGAGGCCGAGTACGAGGAGGCGGCCCGCATCCTGGCCGCCCCGTTCCCCGTACTGGCCTGCCCCGGCAACCACGACGCGCGCCCCGCCTACCGCAAGGCCTTCCTCGGCGAGGCGCCCGGGGAGGGCCCCGTCAACCGGGTCCACCTGATCGCCGGAACCGCCGTCCTGATGTGCGACTCCACCATCCCCGGCCGCGACGAGGGGCGCCTCGACACGGAGACGCTCGGCTGGATCGACACCACGCTCGGCGCCCTCCCGGACGGCGTCCCCGCACTGATCGCCTTCCACCAGCCGCCCGTCGAGCTCCACCACCCGCTGCCCGACGCCGGGCGGCTCGAAGAGCCGGAACTCCTCGCCGGCCTCCTCGACGCCCACCCCCGGGTCGTCGCCGTCCTCACCGGCCACGCCCACACGGCGGCCGCCTCGACCTTCGCCGGCCGCCCCCTCCTCGTCGGGCCCGCCGTCACCTGGACCCTGCGCATGCCCTGGGAGGGGGCCGACCCGGCCGACCGCGACCAGCCCCCGGGGATCGCGTTCCACGTCCTGGGCGAGGACCGGCGCCTGACGACACACTTCCGCGTCGTGCTCTGAACCGGGCGCCGGACCGGGCCACGGCATAATCCCCGACCCCTCAGGTGATCGTGTGCGATGATTTGCGCGCCACCCCCGGTCATCGGCAGTCCCGGACCGGCTGGTGCCCGCCCTCGCCCCAGCGGCGACCCGCGGCGCGTACGAATCTTCATGACGCACGCTCACATCGAACGCAGGCCAGCGGGGTACGGAACAAGCCGATACAGCGCTGCTCGACCCCAAGGACAGACAGCCATGACCACCGCATCCCTGCCGCCCCAGCACCACGGCCTCTTCCTGGAGCCCCGCTTCGCCGCGGGCCTGACCTCCCCGGACGACGACGAGGACCTGGACGCGCTGTACGAGGCGCAGCCCGCGCCCACCACCTCCGCACGGGAGCCGGAGCGGACGACCCGCCGCCCCCGCCGCGCCAACCGGTAGCCTCACCCCATGAGCAGCCCCGAGTCCGACAGACTCCGCCCACCGGTGCGCCGGTGGGCGAACTGCCGCTGAGTACCGCCGGCCGGCCCCCTCGGGCCACCGGCCCTGCTCACCACGGCTCCGTCGCCGCCGGATCACCGCGGGAACGGGCCGTTCCCACCCCGCGTACGCACTGAATCGCCGTCGTACGCCGGGTCCGTGCCCCGGTCGGCGCAAGAACCCGACCGGGCACTCCTCCGCGTCGCCCCGCCGGTCATCCGGCGGCCCCGCGCGGCCCGCATCCCCGCACTTCGGTTCGTCTGTCCACCGACGGTTCCGTCCAAGGGGTCTGCACCCATGCCATTCGCCGTCTACGTCCTCGGGCTCGCGGTCTTCGCCCAGGGCACCTCCGAGTTCATGCTGTCCGGGCTCGTCTCGTCCATCGCCGCCGATCTCGGCGTCCCCCTCTCCGCCGCCGGCCTCCTCACCTCCGCCTTCGCCGTCGGGATGGTCATCGGCGCGCCCCTGATGGCCCTGTTCAGCCGCACCTGGCCCCGGCGCCGCGCCCTGCTGTTCTTCCTCGCGGTGTTCGTCGCCGTCCACATCGCGGGGGCGTTGACCCCGGGTTACGGAGTCCTCCTCGCCACCCGCTTCGTCGGGGCCGTCGCCAACGCGGGCTTCTGGGCGGTGGCCCTGACGGCGGCCGTCGCGATGGTCCCCGACCGGCTGAAGGGGCGGGCCACCGCCGTCGTGGTCGGCGGGGTGACGATCGCCTGCGTGGTGGGCGTACCCGCCGGAGCGGTGCTGGGGGAGCGGTGGGGGTGGCGGGCCGCGTTCTGGGCGGTCGCCGCGGTCTCCCTGCCCGCGTTCCTGGCGATCCTGCGGTCCGTCCCGGGCGGCCCCCGGCCGGAAGCCGCCCCCGCGCCCGTATCCGTACGGGACGAACTGCGCGTCCTCACCGGCCCCCGCCTCCGCCCCACCCTGCTCACCATGGCCCTGGTCCAGGGGGCCACCTTCTGCGCCTTCTCCTACCTGGAACCGCTCCTCACCCGCGCGACGGGCCTCGGCGCCGCCCGGGTGCCCGCGGCCCTCGCGCTCTTCGGGGCGGGCGCGTTCCTCGGCGTCACCGCGGCGGGCCGGTACGCGGAGCGGTGGCCCACGGCCTTCGTCACGTACGGCATGGCCGCCCTGGCGCTCGGCTGGAGCGCCCTGGCCCTGACGGCGGCCCGCCCGCTCGCCGTCCTCGCCCTGATCCCGCTGCTCGGCATGCTCGCCTTCGGTACGGGCACGGCCCTGATCACCCGGGTCCTCGCTCTGGCCCCGGGCGCCCCGACGCTCGCGGGGGCCTTCACCACGAGCGCGTTCAACCTGGGTGCTGCGGTGGGTCCGTGGGCGGGCGGTCTGGCCCTGGACGCGGGGCTCGGCCACCGGGCGCCGGTCTGGGTGAGCGCGGTGCTGATGGCGTCGGCTCTGGCCGTGGCGGGGGTCCGGCGGGCGGCCGTCGCCGTGTCCGACGTACGGGTGACGTGACGAATGGCGGGATTCCCCCCGTCCCCGACGCACTGGAAGGGCGGCCGGGAGGCCCGTCCCCAGGAGGGGCGGGCCTCCCGGCCGGGTCCGTCGTGCCCGTACCGCAAGAGACCGGCCAAAAACGCCTTCCCGCAGGTCAAACATGCCGTCACGGCTTTCTACCCGAGGAGGTGACACCACGCGCCGCGGGGGCCTGCGACCGCCGGAACCGCCGCCATGATGTGCGGGTCCTCGCACCCCACCGCAGTCTCCGAGCCCGCGTCCGTCGGGCCGCTGCGGCATGCGCGTGGACGGAAGAGAGACACAGTGTCCGGACAGCAGGGCGAGAGCGCGGAGCACGGCATCGGAGCGTTCACGCTTGCGGGTTCACCGCAGGCCACCGCGGCGGGCGAGGCCACGGCCCCGCCCGCCGACGAGGAGTGGGACCTGCCGGGCGGCTTCGCCCGGGTCCACTACGCGGACGGCCACCAGGGCATCCAGCGGCCGGTGCTCATGGCGGACGGCTTCAACCTGGGCCGGAGCGACCTCGACGCGCTCTACCTGGGGCTGGAGGAGAACTTCCCGCTCATCACCTCGCTGAAGCAGCGGGGCCACGATGTGATCCTGCTCGGCTACGACGACCGCGGCGCCTCGATCCTGGACAACGCGCAGACCGCGATCGCCGCGATCCAGCGCACCATCGCCTCCCGGCTGGGCAACGCGCCCCTGACGGTCGGCGGCTTCAGCATGGGCGGGATCGTCACCCGCTACGCGCTGGCGAAGCTGGAGCACCAGCGGATCGACCACCAGACCGCGCTGTACTTCTCCTACGACAGCCCGCACCGGGGTGCCGTGATCCCGATCGGGCTGCAGGCCTTCTCGCACTTCATCCCGGTTCCCAACAACTTCGCGAAGCAGATGAACAGTTCCGCCGCACGGCAGATGCTGTGGCGCCACTACAACAGCGAGGACGGCACCGTCGGGGTCGACCCGGAGCGTGAGAAGTTCCTGGCGGCGCTGGACGAGGTCGGCGGCTGGCCGGCCCGGCCGCGCAGGATCGCCGTGGCCAACGGCCGGGGCGACGGGGTGGGCCTGGACGTGCCGCCCGGTCAGACCGCGCTGGCGTCCACCGGCGACCGGGTCTACCCGGGGACGACGCTCCTGACCCAGGCGGAGGGGCACGAGGTCGTCGTCGCCGAGCTGAAGCGGCTGTTCCCGAAGGCCGAGAAGACGATCACGACGAGCGGGTTCCCGGCGCTCGACGGCGCACCGGGCGGCACGCTCGGCTCGTACCGGATCCTCGCCACCATGCTGGAGAAGTTCGGCGCGACGGTGGACCTGCGCCACCCGGACGTCTGCTTCGTCCCGACGGTGAGCGCGGTCGCGATCCGCGACCTCGACCGGCCCGAGGACCTGTACGCGAACGTCGACAGCCTGTCCCCGGAGGACAGCGAGGTGGACGACTTCCTCTGCTCGTCCACGACCACCGCGCACACGGCCATCACCGAGGAACTGGGCACCTGGCTGCTGGACCGGCTGCCGCAGCACTGACCACCGCGGCTCCAGGGCCGGATCACGGCCGAGGGCCGCCACTCCCGAGCGGGGGAGTGGCGGCCCTCAGCCGTGCGGCGACGGGTGTTCCCGAACCGCCGGTGACGCTTGTGAATCAGAGAACGCGGACCGCGCCGGTCGGCCGGTCGTAGTCCAGGGAGCGCTGCACCGTGCCGGTGCTGGAGTTCTGCGCGCCGACGAACTCGCCGCCGCCCACGTAGATCGCGACGTGGTACGCGCTGCCCGCGCCACCCCAGTACAGGATGTCGCCCGGCTGGAGGTTGTCCAGGGAGACCGGGGTGCCGGCGGTCGACTGGGACTGCGAGACGCGCGGGAGGTCGACGCCCACCGTGCGGTACGCGGCCTGGACCAGACCCGAGCAGTCCCACGCGTTGGGGCCGGTGCCACCGGACACGTACGCGTCGCCGACCTGGGCCTTGGCGAACGCGACGATGGCGGCGGCGGAGCCCGTGGCGGTCGACGAGGAGGACGAGGGGGCGGACGCGGAGGACGAGTTGCCCGAGGAAGAGGCGGCGGGGGCGCTGAGCGTCGTGCGCTCGGCGGTACGGGAGGCGCGCTCGGCACGCTCCGCGGCTTCCGCCTTGGCCTTGGCTTCGGCCTTCTTCTTGGCCTCGGCCTTGCGGACGGCCTCGGCCTGGGCCTTCTTGGCCTTCTTCGCAGCGCTCTCGGCTGCGGCGTCCTCGTAGGCCCGCGTCTCCAGGTCGAGGGCGACCTGCTGCGTGGCCTGTGCGGAGGCGGCGACGGCGGTGGAGAGCCCGGTGGTGATGGTGGGCATCTCGATCGTCTGGGTCACCGGTTCGGCCTGGGCCGGACCGGCGGCACCCGCGACCGCGATGGTGCTGAGGACGCCACCGGCAACTCCGGCTCGCAGCGCCGACTTCGAGGCGCGCTGGCGGGGCTTCCGGTGGCTGGGTATGTGAGCGGTGTGGGACATGGGTACTAGCGCTATCAGGGCTGTAGGGGTCCCATCAAGAAACGTGTGTTGCGACACAGTTACGTTCGGAATCTGTGAATCCGCTTTCCGTGCGCCTTTATTGACGCCGTAACGGGCAAAACGGGCATGCGCGATCAGGGCCGTGATCTCTGCCTTTCGGTAATACGCCCGAATTGCCCGCCGCTTACCATCCGTTCACACCGATGGCCAAGCCCGGTTTTCCTGCGGAGGGGGCTGGGTGACGCAGGTCACAGTGTGGGTATCGGGTGACAGGCAACCCTCGCGCACGCGACCGAGGTCCGCTCCGCTTCGGCGCCGGACCCTCCGTCGCCCCGTCGGGCAAGTCCGCGCAGGCGTGATCCGGAAGTTCGTGAATGCGCGCACATGTCCCCTTCGGCCCTCGCTGTATCTCGTCGTACCTCGCCCGGGTGGCGACGGCGACAGCCGGATCCCTTATCACCCCATCGGGGTCCATCGCCAATTTGCTTGTACTGGCTGTCCATTGATAGCGCCGCACGTCCTTGACCAGCGGTAACACCGATGAATGTCACGTCTCGTGATCACTCGGCCGCTTCGCGTACGAAGATCACCGCTCATACGACTTCATGATCCTTCGTCAGGTGGTGGAGATCACAAAGACGTTGTCGTACCCCGTGTCGCAGATCACAGGGCGACGGGCATAGGATGCGGGGCAGTCGGGCTTGTGAACTGCCTCACATGTGCACGATCTTGGTGAGGTGGCGAGCCGGTCGCCCGATGCGGTCCAACGGTCAAGGACGACTGGAAGGAGCGAGGAGCGTGAATGCCTACGCGCCCATCCTCGTGCTCGGCGCCCTCGGGGCAGGGTTTGCGATCTTTTCCGTGGTCATGGCCACGCTTATCGGCCCCAAGCGGTACAACCGGGCAAAGCTCGAAGCGTACGAGTGCGGTATCGAACCCACGCCGACACCGGCCGGAGGCGGCCGCTTCCCCATCAAGTACTACCTGACGGCGATGCTTTTCATCGTCTTCGACATCGAGATCGTCTTCCTCTATCCCTGGGCGGTCTCCTTCGACGCCCTGGGGATCTTCGGGCTCGTGGAGATGCTGCTCTTCGTGCTCACCGTCTTCGTCGCCTATGCGTATGTCTGGCGTCGCGGCGGCCTGGAATGGGACTGAGGGGCTGAGGGGCACACATGGGACTCGAAGAGAAGCTGCCTAGCGGCTTTGTGCTGACCACGGTCGAACAGGCCGCCGGCTGGGTGCGGAAGTCCTCCGTCTTCCCGGCCACGTTCGGCCTCGCCTGCTGCGCCATCGAAATGATGACGACCGGCGCCGGCCGCTACGACCTGGCCCGGTTCGGGATGGAGGTCTTCCGTGGATCGCCGCGCCAGGCGGATCTGATGATCGTCGCCGGACGGGTCAGCCAGAAGATGGCGCCCGTCCTGCGGCAGGTCTACGACCAGATGCCGAACCCCAAGTGGGTCATCTCCATGGGGGTTTGCGCATCATCGGGCGGAATGTTCAACAATTACGCCATTGTGCAGGGTGTTGATCACATTGTCCCGGTCGATATCTATTTGCCGGGATGCCCACCGCGTCCCGAGATGCTGCTGGACGCCATCCTCAAGCTCCACGAGAAGATCCAGGGCGGCAAGCTCGGGGTCAACGCGGAGGAGGCCGCCCGCGAGGCGGAGGAAGCGGCCCTCAACGCGCTGCCCCTGATCGAGATGAAGGGGCTCCTGCGGTGACCGGGAACGACAACGGCGGGGAGCAGAACGGCAACGCCGTACCCGCCCCGCGCGACACCGGCGGCGAGGCCATCCGCGTCCGCAAGGGCATGTTCGGCGCCAACAACGGCGGCGACACCTCCGGTTACGGCGGCCTCATCCGCACCATCACCCTGCCGGGAGCCGCCTCCCGGCCGTACGGCGGATGGTTCGACGAGGTGGCCGACGAGCTCGAAGGGGCCCTGGAGGAGCAGGATCTGCTTCCCGAGCACGCCATCGAGCGCACGGTCGTCGACCGCGACGAGCTCACCTTCCACATCGCCCGCGAACACCTGGTCCAGGTGGCCCGCACCCTGCGCGACGACCCCGCCCTGCGCTTCGAGCTCTGCACGGGCGTCAGCGGGGTCCACTTCCTCGGGGACAAGGGCCGCGAGCTGCACGCCGTCTACCACCTGCGGTCCCTCACCCACGGCCGGATCATCCGGCTGGAGGTCTCCGCCCCCGACAGTGACCCGCACATCCCGTCCCTCGTCGAGGTCTATCCGACCAACGACTGGCACGAGCGCGAGGCGTACGACTTCTTCGGCATCGTCTTCGACGGGCACCCGGCCCTGACCCGGATCATGATGCCGGACGACTGGCAGGGCTTCCCGCAGCGCAAGGACTACCCGCTCGGCGGCATCGCCGTCGAGTACAAGGGCGCCCAGATCCCGGCTCCGGACCAGCGGAGGTCGTACTCCTGATGACCACTCCCCATGCGACACCCCGAGCGACCACCGAGGGGACTGTATATACAGTCACCGGCGGCGACTGGGACGAGGTCGTCGAATCCGCGGCCAAGTCCGACGACGAACGCATCATCGTCAACATGGGCCCCCAGCACCCGTCCACGCACGGCGTGCTGCGGCTGATCCTGGAGATCGACGGCGAGACCGTCACCGAGGCCCGCTGCGGCATCGGCTACCTCCACACCGGCATCGAGAAGAACCTCGAATTCCGCAACTGGACCCAGGGCACCACGTTCGTCACGCGCATGGACTACCTGACGCCGTTCTTCAACGAGACGGCGTACTGCCTGGGCGTCGAGAAGCTCCTCGGCATCGAGGACCAGATCCCCGACCGGGCCACCGTCCTGCGCGTCCTCCTGATGGAGCTGAACCGGATCTCCTCGCACCTGGTCTGTATCGCCACCGGCGGTATGGAGCTGGGTGCGACCACGATCATGATCTACGGCTTCCGCGATCGTGAACTGGTTCTCGACCTCTTCGAGCTGATCACCGGACTCCGGATGAACCACGCGTTCGTCCGCCCCGGCGGCCTCGCCCAGGACCTGCCCCCGGGCGCGGTCGACCAGCTGCGCGAGTTCATCAAGACCATGAAGAAGAACCTGCCGGAGTACGACAAGCTCGCCACCGGCAACCCCATCTTCAAGGCCCGCATGAAGGACGTCGGCTACCTCGACCTCACCGGCTGCATGGCGCTCGGCGCCACCGGTCCCGTCCTGCGCTCCGCCGGGCTCCCGCACGACCTGCGCAAGAGCGACCCCTACTGCGGCTACGAGACCTACGACTTCGAGGTGCCGTACACCGACACCTGCGACTCCTACGGACGCTTCCTGATCCGCATGGACGAGATGCGCGAGTCGCTCCGGATCATCGAGCAGTGCCTGGAGCGCCTGGAGCCGGGCCCGGTCATGGTCGCGGACAAGAAGATCGCCTGGCCCGCCCAGCTCGCCCTCGGCGCGGACGGCCTCGGCAACTCGCTCGACCACATCAGGAACATCATGGGCACCTCCATGGAAGCCCTGATCCACCACTTCAAGCTGGTGACCGAAGGCTTCCGGGTCCCGCCCGGGCAGACGTACACCGCCGTCGAGTCCCCCAAGGGCGAACTCGGCGTCCACGTCGTCTCCGACGGGGGCACCCGCCCCTACCGGGTCCACTTCCGCGACCCGTCCTTCACCAATCTGCAAGCCATGGCGGCGATGTGCGAGGGCGGCCAGGTCGCCGATGTCATCGTCGCCGTCGCGTCCATCGACCCCGTGATGGGAGGCGTCGACCGGTGACCGCAAACCAAGAGGTCAGTCTGGGGATGCCGCAGCTCCCCGCCCCCGCCTACCCGGCCGACGTGCGCGCCCGGCTCGACGCGGACGCGAAGGAGGTGATCGCCCGCTATCCGGGCAGCCGCTCCGCGCTGCTGCCGCTGCTCCACCTCGTCCAGTCCGAGGAGGGGTACGTCTCCCGGACCGGGATGGCCTTCTGCGCCGAGACCCTCGACCTCACCACCGCCGAGGTCACGGCCGTCGCGACCTTCTACTCCATGTACCGGCGCAGGCCGAGCGGGGACTACCAGGTCGGGGTCTGCACCAACACCCTGTGCGCGGTCATGGGCGGCGACGCCATCTTCGACACGCTCAAGGAACACCTCGGCGTCGGCAACAACGAGACGACCGACGACGGCAAGGTCACCCTCGAACACATCGAGTGCAACGCGGCCTGCGACTTCGCGCCCGTCGTGATGGTGAACTGGGAGTTCTTCGACAACCAGACACCCGAGAGCGCCACGCAGCTCGTCGACGACCTGATCGCCGGACGGACCGTCGAGCCCACCCGCGGCGCCCCGATCTGCTCCTACAAGGAGACCGCCCGCATCCTGGCCGGCTTCCCCGACGAGCGCCCCGGCGCCGTCGAGGCGTCCGGTGGCGCGGGCGCCGCCTCCCTCGTCGGGCTCAAGCTCGCCAAGGGCGAGGCACTGCCGAAGGCACGCGTCGTCGCCCCGCGCGACGGCCGTCCCAAGGAGGGGCAGCCGCACGACCCTTCGCCGTCCGAGCACCTCAGCTCGCACGACGCACCGCAGCAGACCTCGGCCTCCGACCCGGAGCACCCGGCCGGGCCCGCAGCCGAGGAGGGGGAGTGATGACCTTGGCCGCCGAGATCGACCACAACGGGACGAGCCCCGAGAAGCTGCTCGCCCCCGTCCTCTCCGCCTTCTGGGACCAGCCCGAATCCTGGACCCTGGAGACCTACCGCCGCCACGAGGGGTACGAGGGGCTGCGCAAGGCGCTGGCCATGGACCCCGACGACCTCATCGCGTACGTCAAGGACTCCGGTCTGCGCGGACGCGGCGGCGCGGGGTTCCCCACCGGGATGAAGTGGCAGTTCATCCCGCAGGGTGACGGCAAGCCGCACTATCTTGTTGTCAACGCCGACGAGTCGGAGCCGGGGACCTGCAAGGACATCCCGCTCCTCTTCGCGAACCCGCACAGCCTCATCGAGGGCATCGTGATCGCCTGTTACGCGATCCGTTCGTCGCACGCGTTCATCTACCTGCGCGGTGAGGTCGTCCCCGTGCTGCGACGACTGCACGAGGCGGTACGAGAGGCGTACGAGGCGGGTTATCTGGGGACGAACGTCCTGGGTTCAGGACTCGATCTGGAACTCACGGTGCACGCAGGTGCCGGCGCGTACATCTGTGGTGAGGAAACCGCGCTGCTCGACTCTCTCGAAGGACGGCGTGGACAGCCCCGGCTGCGACCCCCCTTCCCCGCGGTCGCCGGTCTGTACGCCTGCCCCACTGTGGTGAACAACGTCGAGTCCATCGCCTCGGTTCCCGCGATCCTGAACAGGGGCAAGGACTGGTTCAAGTCGATGGGCAGCGAGAAGTCCCCGGGCTTCACGCTCTACTCGCTCAGCGGCCATGTCACCAGCCCCGGCCAGTACGAGGCCCCGCTCGGCATCACGATGCGTCAGCTCCTCGACATGGGCGGCGGCATCCGGGCCGGCCACCGCCTCAAGTTCTGGACGCCGGGCGGCTCCTCCACCCCGATGCTCACCGAGGAGCACCTCGACGTACCCCTCGACTACGAGGGCGTCGGCGCCGCCGGGTCCATGCTCGGCACCAAGGCGCTCCAGTGCTTCGACGAGACGACCTGCGTCGTGCGGGCCGTCACCCGGTGGACCGAGTTCTACGCCCACGAGTCCTGCGGCAAGTGCACGCCCTGCCGCGAAGGGACCTACTGGCTGGTCCAGTTGCTCCGCGACATCGAGGCCGGCAAGGGCGAGATGGCCGACCTGGACAAGCTCAACGACATCGCCGACAACATCAACGGCAAGTCGTTCTGCGCGCTCGGCGACGGCGCCGCCGCCCCGATCTTCTCCTCGCTCAAGTACTTCCGCGAGGAGTACGAACAGCACATCACGGGCAAGGGCTGCCCCTTCGATCCCGCCAGATCCACGGCCTGGGCCGACGACAGAGACGCCAACGGCAAGAACGCTCACCGGGGGGTGAACGCATGACAGTCACCACGAGTGCGCCCTCCGGGGGCGGCGAGGCGGCCATCCCGCCCGAGGACCTGGTCACGCTGACCATCGACGGCATCGAGATCAGCGTCCCCAAGGGGACCCTGGTCATCCGGGCCGCCGAGCTCCTCGGCATCGAGATCCCGCGCTTCTGCGACCACCCGCTCCTCGACCCCGCCGGCGCCTGCCGCCAGTGCATCGTCGAGGTGGAGGGCCAGCGCAAGCCGATGGCCTCCTGCACCATCACCTGCACCGACGGCATGGTCGTCAAGTCGCAGATCACCTCTCCTGTCGCCGAAAAGGCGCAGAAGGGCGTGATGGAGCTGCTGCTGATCAACCATCCGCTGGACTGCCCCGTCTGCGACAAGGGCGGCGAGTGCCCGCTCCAGAACCAGGCGATGTCGCACGGCGGCGCCGACTCCCGCTTCGACGGGAAGAAGCGGACCTTCGAGAAGCCCGTCCCGATCTCCACCCAGGTGCTGCTGGACCGTGAGCGGTGCGTGCTCTGCGCGCGCTGCACCCGGTTCTCCAACCAGGTGGCGGGCGACCCGATGATCGAGCTGATCGAGCGCGGCGCCCTCCAGCAGGTCGGCACCGGCGAGGGCGACCCCTTCGAGTCGTACTTCTCCGGCAACACCATCCAGATCTGCCCGGTCGGCGCGCTGACCTCGGCGGCGTACCGCTTCCGCTCCCGCCCCTTCGACCTGGTCTCCACCCCCTCGGTGTGCGAGCAGTGCTCCGGCGGCTGCGGGATGCGCACGGACCACCGGCGCGGCAAGGTCATGCGGCGCCTCGCGGCCAACGAGCCCGAGGTCAACGAGGAGTGGATCTGCGACAAGGGGAGGTTCGGCTTCCGCTACGCCCAGCAGCGCGACCGGCTCACCACCCCGCTGGTCCGCAACGCCGAAGGCGTCCTGGAACCGGCGAGCTGGCCCGAGGCGCTGGAAGCCGCGGCGGCCGGTCTGCTCGCCGCCCGGGGCCGGGCCGGTGTGCTGACCGGTGGCCGGCTGACCGTCGAGGACTCCTACGCGTACAGCAAGTTCGCGCGGGTCGCCCTCGACACCAACGACGTCGACTTCCGCTCCCGGGTCCACAGCGCCGAGGAGGCCGACTTCCTGGCCGCCCGGGTCGCCGGACGCGGCCGGGACCTGGACGGCGAGGGGGTCACGTACACCGCGCTGGAGAAGGCCCCCGCGGTCCTGCTCGTCGGGTTCGAGTCCGAGGAGGAGGCCCCCGGCGTCTTCCTGCGGCTCCGCAAGGCCCACCGCAAGAGCGGCCAGAAGACCTTCGCGCTCGCCTCGCACGCCACGCGCGGCCTGGTGAAGGCGGGCGGCACGCTGCTGCCCGCCGCCCCCGGCACCGAGACCGAGTGGCTGGACGCGCTCGCGGGCGGCGTCGGCCTGGAGGCCGAAGGGGCTGCCGCCGCCGAGGCGTTGCGCGGTGAGAACTCCCTGATCATCGTCGGTGAGCGGCTCGCCGGCGTGCCCGGCGCACTCTCCGCCGCAGTCCGGACCGCCGCCGCGACCGGCGCACGCCTGGTGTGGATTCCGCGCCGGGCGGGCGACCGGGGCGCGGTGGAGGCGGGCGCGCTCCCCACCCTGCTGCCCGGCGGCCGCCCGGCCACCGACCCGCGGGCCCGGGACGAGGTGGCGGCCGTGTGGCGCGTCGCCGAACTCCCCTCCCGGCACGGCCGCGACACCGGCCAGATCATCGAGGCCGCGGCCACCGGTGAACTGGGCGCGCTGCTCGTCGCCGGCGTCGGGGTGGAGGACCTGCCCGACCCGGCGCGTGCGCTGGAGGCCCTGGACGAGGTCGGGTTCCTGGTCTCGCTGGAGCTGCGGCCGAGCGAGGTCACCGACCGGGCCGACGTGGTCTTCCCGGTCGCCGCCGTCGCGGAGAAGTCCGGCACCTTCCTCAACTGGGAGGGCCGGGCCCGGATGTTCCAGGCGGCGCTGAAGCCGGAGCAGATGCCCCGGACGCTCTCGCCGGTCGACTCGCGTGTGCTGCACATGCTGGCCGACGCCATGGACGTGCACTTCGCACTGCCGGACCTGACCGCGGCCCGCCGCGAGCTCGACCGGCTCGGCGGCTGGGAGGGCGGCCACGCGGACGACCCGCGCGCGTCGGCGCAGCCGCTGCCCCGCCCCGGCGACGGCGAGGCGGTCCTCGCGGGCCACCGGATGCTGCTCGACCTCGGCCGGCTCCAGGAGGGCGACACCGCGCTCGCCGGAACCCGGCACGCGGCCGTCGCCCGGCTCTCGGCCACCACCGCGGCCGAGACCGGAGTCAAGGACGGCGACCTGCTCGCCGTCACCGGCCCCACCGGCGCCGTCGAACTCCCCCTCCAGGTCACCGACATGCCGGACCGCGTGGTCTGGGTGCCGCTGAACTCGGTGGGACGCGGCATCCCCGCCGACACCGGTGCGAACCCCGGCGGCCTGGTACGGATCGGCCCCGCCGCCGCACCGGGTGGACCCGTCGAACCATCGGAGGTACGAGCGTGATGGGCCTCACCGCACTCACCACGGCACCACAGGGTGCCGTCATCGCCGCCGAGGATCTCTCGATGTTCGGCACCGACCCCTGGTGGCTGGTGCTGCTCAAGGCGGTCTTCTGCTTCGCGTTCCTCATGCTCATCGTGCTCTTCTCCATCGTGTGGGAGCGCAAGGTCGTCGCCTGGATGCAGCTGCGGATCGGCCCCAACCGGCACGGCCCCTGGGGGCTGCTCCAGTCGCTCGCCGACGGCATCAAACTGATGCTGAAGGAAGACGTCATCGTCAAGCGCGCGGACAAGGCGGTCTACGTCCTCGCGCCGATTCTCGCGGCGATCCCCGCCTTCATGGCGGTCGCGGTCATCCCCTTCGGCCCGGCGGGCAACGAGGTCTCGATCTTCGGCACCCGTACGACGATGCAGCTCACCGACCTGCCGATCGCCGCGCTCTACATCCTCGCGGTCGGCGCGGTCGGGGTGTACGGATTCGTCCTCGGCGGCTGGTCCTCGGGCTCGACGTACCCGCTGCTCGGCGGAATCCGCTCCTGTGCCCAGATGATCAGCTACGAGATCGCCATGGGCGCCGCGTTCGCCTCGGTGTTCCTCTACTCCGGCTCGATGTCGACCTCCACCATCGTGGAGGCGCAGGGGGACCGGTGGTACATCATCCTGCTGCCGATGTCCTTCCTCATCTACATGGTGACGATGGTCGGGGAGGCCAGCCGGGCCCCGTTCGACATGCCGGAGTCCGAGGGCGACCTGGTCGGCGGCTTCAACACCGAGTACAGCTCCATCAAGTTCGCGATGTTCATGCTCGCCGAGTACATCCACATGGTGACCGTGTCGATGATCGCGGTGACGCTGTTCCTCGGCGGCTGGCGGGCCCCGTACCCGATCTCCGCGTTCTGGGAGGGGGCGAACCACGGCTGGTGGCCGATGCTCTGGTTCTTCCTGAAGCTCCAGGCGCTGATTTTCTTCTTCATCTGGCTGCGCGGCACCCTGCCACGCGTCCGCTACGACCAGCTGATGAAGCTGGGCTGGAAGGTCCTGATCCCGGTCTCCGTGGGCTGGCTGATGCTCGTCGCCACCGTCCGCGCGCTGCGCAACGAGGGCTACGACTTCTCCCGGATCGTCCTGTACGTCGGCGGGGCCGTGCTCGCCATCCTGCTGATCTCGCTGGTCGTCGACATGTACCGCGACCGCAGGGTCAGGGCCCAGGAGGCGGAAGCCGGACCGGAGCCCGCCTTCGACCCGATGGCGGGCGGGTTCCCGGTGCCACCACTGCCCGGACAGAGCCTGCCACCGGTGCCCAGGCGCGTACCTCGGCGTGAGCGGGAGCTCGTTGTCAGTGGCGCACCGGATACTCAGAGTGACGGAAACGCGAGTGACGGAAAGGAGGCCGGCGGTGTCTGAGAAACCAGAGCTCACGGGCTCATCGGGATCCGCTGGTTCCTCGGGGGAATCGGCGACGGCGGGGGAGAAGTTCCAGAACCCCGTGGCCGGCTTCGGCGTGACCTTCAAGGCCATGTTCAAGAAGCGGCTGACCGAGCAGTACCCCGAGACGCCGAAGGTGACCGCGCCCCGCTTCCACGGCCGCCACCAGCTCAACCGTCACCCGGACGGCCTGGAGAAGTGCATCGGCTGCGAGCTGTGCGCCTGGGCGTGTCCGGCGGACGCCATCTACGTGGAGGGCGCGGACAACACGGAGGAGGAGCGCTACTCCCCGGGCGAGCGCTACGGCCGCGTCTACCAGATCAACTACGCGCGCTGCATCCTCTGCGGACTCTGCATCGAGGCGTGCCCCACCCGGGCGCTGACCATGACCAACGAGTTCGAGCTCGCCAACACCACCCGCGAGAGCCTCATCTACACCAAGGACGAGCTGCTCGCGGGCCTGGAGGAAGGCATGGTCGACAGCCCGCACGCGATCTTCCCCGGCATGGACGACCAGGACTACTACCGGGGCCTGGTCACCGAGGCCGCCCCCGGCACGGTGCCCCAGCCGGCGGTCTCCAAGGGCGAGGCCAAGCCCGACGAGTCCGCGGGAAGCGCGGGCGCACAGCAGGGCAGGGGGTCCGGCGCATGAACGCGATCGCCGCGGCCACCACCACATCGACCGGCGAGGCCGTCCAGTTCTGGATCCTGGGCACCGTCGCCGTGATCGGTGCGCTCTCCACGGTCCTGCTGAAGAAGTCCGTGCACAGCGCTCTGTCGCTCGCCGGGACCATGGTCGTCCTGGCCGTCTTCTACCTCGCCAACGGCGCCTATTTCCTCGGCATCGTCCAGATCATCGTCTACACCGGCGCGATCATGATGCTCTTCCTCTTCGTCGTCATGCTCGTCGGTGTCACCGCGGCGGACTCCCTCAAGGAGACCCTCAAGGGGCAGCGCTGGCTGGCCGTCGGCTGCGGCCTCGGCTTCGGCGTCCTGCTGATCGCGGGCATCGGCAACGCGTCGCTCTCCACCTTCAACGGGCTGGGCGCCGCCAACGCCCTGCACGGCGGAAACGTGGAGGGGATCGCCAACCTCATCTTCACCAAGTACGTCTTCGCCTTCGAGATCACCGGCGCCCTGCTGATCACCGCGACCGTCGGGGCGATGGTGCTCACGCACCGCGAGCGCACCGAACGGGCCAAGACCCAGCGGGAGATGTCCGAGGAGCGCGTCCGCGGCAAGCACCTCCCGCCGCTGCCCGCCCCCGGTGTCTACGCCCGGCACAACGCGGTGGACATCGCCGGTCTGCTGCCCGACGGCACACCGTCCGAGCTCACCGTCATGAAGACGCTGCGCGACCGGGGCCAGATCCGCGATGTCTCCCAGGAGGCCCTCGCCGATCTCAAGGCCCTGGAGCAGCGCTCCGGCGAGCGGCTCGGACGTGAGGACGCGGACGCCGTGGCACGCGGGGCGAACCCCGCGTCCGCGGCGGAGAATTCGGAGGCCGCCAAGTGAATCCGGTCAACTATCTCTACCTCGCGGCCCTGCTGTTCGCGATCGGCGCCTCCGGGGTGCTGATCCGGCGGAACGTGATCGTGCTGTTCATGTGCATCGAGCTGATGCTCAACGCGTGCAACCTGGCGCTCGTCACGTTCTCCCGGATGCACGGAAACCTCGACGGACAGATCGTCGCGTTCTTCACGATGGTCGTCGCCGCCGCGGAAGTCGTCGTCGGGCTCGCGATCATCGTGTCGTTGTTCCGCTCCCGCCACTCGGCCTCGGTCGACGACGCCAGCCTGATGAAGCTGTAAGGGGACCGGAATCGTGGAGAACCTGATCGCGCTGCTCGTCGCGGCGCCCCTGCTCGGAGCGGCGGTCCTGCTCTGCGGCGGCCGCCGGCTGGACCGGGCCGGGCACTGGCTCGGCACCGTGCTCGCCGCCGCCTCGTTCGTCGTCGGCGTCGTCCTCTTCGCCGACATGCTGGGGAAGGGCGCCGAGGACCGGGCCCTGCACCAGCACCTGTTCAGCTGGATTCCGGTGGAGGGCTTCCAGGCCGACATCGCCTTCCAGCTCGACCAGCTGTCGATGACCTTCGTCCTGCTCATCACCGGTGTGGGCACCCTGATCCACATCTACTCCATCGGCTACATGGAGCACGACGAGCGCAGGCGCCGCTTCTTCGGCTATCTCAACCTGTTCCTCGCGGCGATGCTGATCCTGGTCATCGCCGACAACTACCTGCTGCTGTACGTCGGGTGGGAGGGCGTCGGTCTGGCGTCGTACCTGCTCATCGGCTTCTGGCAGCACAAGCCCAGCGCCGCCTCCGCCGCGAAGAAGGCCTTCCTGGTCAACCGCGTCGGTGACATGGGCCTCTCGATCGCCATCATGCTGATGTTCACCACCTTCGGCACCTTCGCCTTCGGGCCGGTGCTGGAGTCGACCGGTGAGACCAGCGAGGGCAAGCTGACGGCGATCGGCCTGATGCTGCTGCTGGCCGCCTGCGGCAAGTCGGCCCAGGTGCCGCTGCAGTCCTGGCTCGGCGACGCGATGGAGGGCCCGACCCCGGTCTCCGCCCTCATCCACGCCGCGACCATGGTCACCGCCGGTGTCTATCTGATCGTCCGCTCCGGCGCCATCTTCAACGGTGCCCCGGACGCCCAGCTGGTCGTCGCCATCGTCGGCGCGGTCACGCTGATCTTCGGTGCGATCGTCGGTTGCGCGAAGGACGACATCAAGAAGGCGCTCGCCGGATCCACGATGTCGCAGATCGGCTACATGATCCTCGCCGCGGGCCTCGGCCCGATCGGCTACATCTTCGCGATCATGCACCTGGTGACGCACGGCTTCTTCAAGGCCGGGCTCTTCCTGGGGGCCGGTTCGGTGATGCACGGCATGAACGACGAGGTCGACATGCGCAAGTACGGCGGCCTGCGGAAGTACATGCCGGTCACCTTCATCACCTTCGGCCTCGGCTATCTCGCCATCATCGGCTTCCCGGGCCTGTCCGGCTTCTTCTCCAAGGACAAGATCATCGAGGCGGCCTTCGCCAAGGGCGGCACCGAGGGCTGGATCCTCGGCTCCGTCGCCCTGCTGGGCGCCGCGATCACCGCGTTCTACATGACGCGCGTGATGCTGATGACGTTCTTCGGCGAGAAGCGCTGGCAGCCCGACGCCGAGGGCCACGAGCCGCACCCGCACGAGTCCCCGAAGTCCATGACGATCCCGATGATCGTGCTGGCCGTCGGTTCGGTCTTCGCCGGTGGCTTCTTCGCCATCGGTGACCGCTTCGTCAACTGGCTGGAGCCGGTCACCGGTTACGAGCACGGGCACTCCCCGCTGAGCGTGGCCACCGTCACCGGGGCCACCGTGGTGGCCCTGGTCATCGGCGTCGGGATCGCCTGGGCGATGTACGGGCGCAAGCCCGTGCCCGTCCTCGCCCCGCGCGGCTCGCTGCTCACCCGGGCGGCCCGCCGCGACCTGCTCCAGGACGACTTCAACCACGTGGTCCTGGTCCGCGGCGGCGAGCACCTCACCCGCTCGCTCGTCTACGTCGACCACTCCCTGGTCGACGGCGTCGTCAACGGCACGGCCGCGTCGGTCGGCGGGCTCTCCGGCCGGCTGCGCAAGCTGCAGAACGGCTACGCCCGCTCCTACGCGGTCTCGATGTTCGGCGGTGCGGCGGTCGTCATCGCCGCGACCCTGCTGATGAGGGCGGTCTGATCACATGTCCTTTCCCCTCCTGACCGCGACGGCGGCGCTCCCGGCCATCGGAGCCATCGTCACCGCCGCGGTCCCTGCCGCACAGCGCACCGTGGCCAAGTGGGTCGCGCTGTTCTTCTCGCTGGGCACGCTCGTCCTGGCGGGCGTCGTCTTCGCCCGCTTCGAGCCGGGCGGCGACCGCTACCAACTGACCGAGTCCCGGGCCTGGATCGCCGACTTCGGCGTCCGGTACGAACTGGGCGTGGACGGCATCGGGGTGGCCCTCATCGGGCTCACCGCGCTGCTGATCCCGTTCGTCATCGCGGCCGGCTGGCACGACGCCGACCCCCTGGAGACGAAGTCCTCGCGCTGGCGGCCCACCCAGGGCTTCTTCGCCCTGATCCTCATGGTCGAGGCCATGGTGGTCCTGTCGTTCCTCGCGACCGACGTCTTCCTCTTCTACATCCTGTTCGAAGCCATGCTCATCCCGATGTACTTCCTCATCGGCGGCTTCGGCGACCGGGCCCACGCGGGCAGCGACGAGAACGCCGCGAAGCAACGTTCGTACGCGGCGGTCAAGTTCCTCCTCTACAACCTGGCCGGCGGCCTGATCATGCTGGCCGCCGTCATCGGCCTCTATGTCGTCGCGGGCACCTTCTCGCTCTCGGAGATCGTGGAGGCCCGGGCCAACGGCACCCTGGAGATGGCGACCTCCACCGAGCGGTGGCTCTTCCTCGGGTTCTTCTTCGCCTTCGCGATCAAGGCCCCGCTCTGGCCGCTCCACACCTGGCTGCCCAACGCGATGGGCGAGGCGACCGCACCGGTCGCCGTGCTCATCACCGCGATCGTCGACAAGGTCGGCACCTTCGCGATGCTCCGCTTCTGCCTCGGGCTCTTCCCGGAGGCCAGCAAGTGGGCGACCCCGGTCGTCATCGCCCTGGCGCTCGTCTCCATCGTCTACGGGGCGCTGCTCGCGGTCGGCCAGCGCGACATCAAGCGGCTCATCGCCTACGCCTCGATCTCGCACTTCGGCTTCATCATCCTGGGCATCTTCGCGATGACCAGCCAGGGCCAGTCGGGCGCCACGCTCTACATGGTCAACCACGGCATCTCGACCGCCGCACTGCTGCTGGTCGCCGGATTCCTCATCACCCGGCGCGGCTCGCGACTCATCGCGGACTACGGCGGGGTGCAGAAGGTCGCCCCCGTGCTGGCGGGCACCTTCCTCATCGGCGGTCTGGCGACCCTGTCGCTGCCGGGGCTCGCCCCGTTCGTCAGTGAGTTCCTGGTGCTGGTCGGCACGTTCAGCGCCTATCCGGTGGCCGGGATCATCGCCACCTCCGGCATCGTGCTCGCCGCGATCTACGTCCTCGTCCTCTACCAGCGGACGATGACCGGTCCCGTCAACGAGGCGGTCCGGACCATGCCCGACCTCAAGGCACGTGAGCTGGTGGTCGCCGTACCGCTGATCGCGCTGCTGCTCTTCCTGGGCGTCTTCCCGAAGCCGCTCACCGAGGTCGTCAACCCGGCGGTGGAGCACACCATGTCCGACGTACAGAAGAAGGACCCCCAGCCCGAGGTGGAGGCCGCCAAGTGAGCGCAACAGCTGTCCACAGCCTGTGGACGACGGCGAGCGGGGTGACATCGGCAGCTCCGGGGGACCGCTTCACGGCGCCCACGATCGAGTACGCCCAGCTGGCACCCGTCCTGATCATCGTGGGCGCCGCCGTCCTGGGAGTCCTGGCGGAGGCCTTCGTACCGCGCAAGGCCCGGTACCACACCCAGCTCCTGCTGACCGTGGTGGCGCTGGCCGCCGCGTTCGCAGCCGTCGTCGCCCTCGCGGCCGGCGGGTACGGCACCACGAAGGCCCAGATCGCGGCCATGGGCGCCATCGCGATCGACGGCCCGACCCTGTTCCTCCAGGGGACCATCCTCCTGGTCTCGGTGGTGTCCGTCTTCACCTTCGCCGAACGGCGGCTCGACCCCACCGCCCACGGCAACCGGGTCGACTCCTTCGCCGCCCAGGCCGGTACGGTCCCCGGCAGCGAGAGCGAGAAGGCCGCCGTCCGCGCGGGCTTCACCACCACCGAGGTCTTCCCGCTGGTCCTCTTCTCGGTGGCGGGCATGCTCGTCTTCCCCGCCGCCAACGACCTGCTGACCCTCTTCATCGCGCTGGAAGTCTTCTCGCTCCCGCTGTACCTCCTCTGCGCCGTCGCCCGCCGCAAGCGGCTGATGTCCCAGGAGGCGGCCGTGAAGTACTTCCTGCTCGGCGCGTTCTCCTCGGCGTTCCTGCTCTTCGGGATCGCCCTCCTCTACGGCTACGCGGGCTCCCTCTCGTACGCCACCATCGCCAACGTCGTCGACGGCTCGGTCCTGGAGATCGACCCCGCCCTCGCCGGCACCATGGGCAACGACGCGCTGCTGCTCATCGGCGGCGCGATGATCCTGACCGGCCTGCTCTTCAAGGTCGGTGCCGTCCCGTTCCACATGTGGACCCCGGACGTCTACCAGGGCGCCCCGACCCCGGTCACCGGCTTCATGGCGGCCGCCACCAAGGTCGCCGCGTTCGGTGCGCTGCTGCGCCTGCTGTACGTGGTGCTCCCCGGGCTCACCTGGGACCTGCGGCCGGTGCTGTGGGCCGTCGCGATCATCACGATGCTGGGCGGCGCGGTCGTCGCGATCACCCAGACCGACATCAAGCGGCTGCTGGCCTACTCCTCGATCGCGCACGCCGGCTTCATCCTGGCGGGTGTCATCGCGACCAGCCCGGAGGGGGTCTCCTCGGTCCTCTTCTACCTGGGCGCGTACTCCTTCGTGACGGTCGGCGCGTTCGCCGTCGTCACGCTGGTACGGGACGCGGGCGGCGAGGCCACGCACCTGTCGAAGTGGGCCGGGCTCGGCCGCCGCTCGCCGCTGGTCGCCGCGGTCTTCGCGGTGTTCCTGCTGGCCTTCGCCGGGATCCCGCTCACCTCGGGCTTCTCCGGCAAGTTCGCCGTCTTCAAGGCGGCGGCCGAGAGCGGTGCGGGCGCGCTGGTCGTCGTCGGTGTGATCTCGTCGGCCATCGCCGCCTTCTTCTACATCCGCGTGATCGTCCTGATGTTCTTCAGCGAGCCGAAGGCGGACGGCCCCACGGTCGCCGTCCCGTCCCCGCTGACCATGACGACGATCGCGGTCGGCGTGGCGGTCACGCTGGTGCTGGGTCTGGCCCCGCAGTACTTCCTGGACCTCGCGGGCCAGGCGGGCGTCTTCGTGCGGTAGGCGATTCTCCCGTGGAACAGCGCCGGACGGTCCTTTATCCACAGGACCGTCCGGCGTTGTCGTAGGAGCCGCCTATCGTGGTCGGGGACGAGAGCAGGACGGACAGGGCCGGACGTGCGGACCTCGGGGGACAGAGCATTGGGCGTGACCATGGATGTGACCGGGACGGTGACCGGCAACGGGACCGACACCGACAACGGTTCCGAGACCGAGGCGCAGCGGACGCTGCACCGGGTCTTCGGATACGACGCGTTCCGCGGCGAGCAGGGCGAGGTCATCGAGCATGTGGTCTCCGGCGGCGACGCCGTCGTGCTCATGCCGACCGGCGGCGGAAAGTCCCTCTGCTACCAGATCCCGTCCCTGGTCAGGCGCGGTACCGGGGTCGTCGTCTCGCCGCTGATCGCCCTGATGCAGGACCAGGTCGACGCCCTGCGGGCGCTCGGTGTGCGGGCCGGCTTCATGAACTCCACGCAGGACTTCGACGAGCGCCGCTCGATGGAGGCGCAGTTCCTCGCGGGCGAGCTGGACCTGCTCTACCTGGCGCCGGAGCGGCTGCGGCTGGACTCCACGCTCTCGCTGCTGGCCCGGGGCGAGATCTCCGTCTTCGCGATCGACGAGGCGCACTGCGTCGCCCAGTGGGGCCACGACTTCCGCCCCGACTATCTGGCGCTGTCGGTGCTCGGCGAGCGCTGGCCCGACGTCCCGCGCATCGCGCTGACGGCGACCGCCACGGGCGCCACGCACGAGGAGATCACCCGCCGCCTCGGCATGCCGGACGCGAAGCACTTCGTCGCCAGCTTCGACCGGCCCAACATCCAGTACCGGATCGTCCCGAAGTCCGACCCGAAGAAGCAGCTCCTCACCTTCCTCCAGGAGGAGCACGCCGGGGACGCGGGCATCGTCTACTGCCTCTCGCGCGCCTCCACGGAGAAGATCGCGGAGTATCTGACCCGCAACGGCGTCAACGCCGTGCCGTACCACGCGGGCCTGGACGCCTCGACGCGCGCCACCCACCAGGCGCGCTTCCTCCGCGAGGAGGGCCTCGTCGTCGTCGCGACCATCGCCTTCGGCATGGGCATCGACAAGCCGGACGTCCGGTTCGTCGCCCACCTGGACCTCCCGAAGTCCGTCGAGGGGTACTACCAGGAGACCGGCCGCGCGGGCCGTGACGGTGATCCGTCGACGGCCTGGATGGCGTACGGGCTCCAGGACGTCGTCCAGCAGCGCAAGCTCATCCAGGGCGGCGAGGGCGACGAGGCCCACCGCCGCCGTGCCGCCGCCCACCTGGACTCGATGCTGGCGCTCTGCGAGACGGTCCAGTGCCGCCGGGCCCAGCTCCTCACCTACTTCGGCCAGGAGCCCACCGCCGCGAACTGCGGCAACTGCGACACCTGCCTGGTCCCGCCGGAGACCTGGGACGGCACGGTCGTCTCGCAGAAGCTGCTCTCCACGGTGGTCCGCCTCAAGCGCGAGCGGAACCAGAAGTTCGGCGCGGGCCAGATCATCGACATCCTGCTGGGCCGCAAGACCGCCAAGGTCATCCAGTTCGACCACGACCAGCTCTCGGTCTTCGGCATCGGCGAGGAGCTGGCCGAGGCGGAGTGGCGCGGCGTCGTGCGCCAGCTGCTGGCCCAGGGCCTGCTCGCGGTGGAGGGGGAGTACGGCACGCTGGTCCTCACCGAGGAGAGCGCCACGGTCCTCGGCCGGGAGCGGGAGGTCCTGCTCCGCAAGGAGCCGAAGAAGCCCACGTCCCGCTCGTCGTCCTCGGCCGGCGGCTCCAAGGGCGCCAAGGGCAAGGCGGCCGCGGCCGACCTCCCCGCCTCCGCGGTCCCGGTCTTCGAGGCGCTGCGCACCTGGCGCGGTGCGACGGCCAAGGAGCAGGGCGTCCCGGCGTACGTGATCTTCCACGACGCGACGCTGCGGGAGATCGCGACCCTGCACCCGTCCTCGCTCGCGGAGCTGGGGGGCATCAGCGGCCTGGGCGAGAAGAAGCTGGCGACGTACGGGGAGGGCGTGCTGGAGGTCCTGGCGGAGACGGTTCCGGGGGCGGCCTCGGAGGCTCCCGCAGCCGAAGCTCCCGCACCCCGCCCGGCACCGACCCCGGCCCGTACGAAGGCCCCCGCAGCCCCGGTGGCCCCCGCCGCCCAGCCGGCCGGCGACCCCGAGTTCGCCTGGGACGAGGAACCGCCCGAGTACGAGTGAGTACCGGGCAGTGAGGAGCAGGGCGGCGGGACCTGGCCCCGGTCCGCCGCCCGGCGGCGGGGCGTGATCGCGGTGAGGTCCAGGTCGACGCGCCCCCCTCAGTCCCCGCCGCAGCCGCCCCCGCCCCCGCTGTCGCCGCCGCTCCAGCCGTCGCCGTCTCCGCCGGACTCGTTCTGCTTCACGTTGTAGTGGACGGCCGAGGCCGTCCACTCGGAGCGGCGCATGACCTTCATCGCCGTGCGGCCGTTGCGGCCGAGGCGGGTCAGTTCGCCGGCGAGGCCGATCGCGGAGACCAGGGCGGCCAGCACCCGGTCCCGGTGGTCGGGGTAGCCGGCCGCCTCGGCCGCCGAGAACCGGTCGAAGACGGCCGGTACGAGGTCCGGCGCGACCGGGAAGTGCCGGTGGTACGGGAACAGGCCGAGGAAGCGGCGGGTCTCCCTGGAGAGCAGGGAGCGCTCGACCAGGGAGTCCAGGTACTTCCCGTGCACGTGCCGGTCGAAGTCGCCCACCCAGCGCCGGGCGCGCATACCCGAGCGGCGGCCCTTGGCCTGGGGCAGGGTCCGCAGCAGTTCGGCGAGGAGCGGGTCGGCCGGGTCCAGTGGGTTCACCACCTGGATCCGGCCGCCCTCCTCCCGTATCCGGCCCTGGATCTCCAGCTCGGCGAGGGCTGCCCCGGCCGTTCCGAACGCCAGGGAGGCGGCGCTGCACAACGGTTTGCCCCGGTCCGGGTCCAGGGTCAGCAGGATCAGTTCCTCGGGCAGCGTCAGTGCGGGGGCGGGAGCGGGAGTGTTCACGGTGCTGTGACGATCCTGCCGGTCACGTCGCCGAGGCCCACGCGGGTGCCGTGCGGGCCGGGGGCCCAGGCGGTCAGCGTGACCGTGTCGCCGTCCTCCAGGAACGTCCGCTTGCCCTCGGGCAGTTCCAGTGCGTCGCGGCCGTTCCAGGTGAGCTCGAGGAGCGAGCCGCGCTGGGTGGTCCCGGGGCCGCTGACCGTGCCGGAGCCGTACAGGTCCCCGGTCCGCAGCGACGCGCCGTTGACCGTCATGTGGGCGAGCTGCTGGGCGGCCGTCCAGTACATCGAGGCGAACGGCGGCTCGGCGACGACCTGGCCGTTGATCTCCACGGTGATCCGGATGTCGAAGCCGCCGTGCTCCTCCTCCTGGGAGTCGTCCAGGTAGGGGAGGAGCGGTACGTCCCGGGTGGGCGGGGCGGTGCGGGCCGCGTCGAGGGCCTCCAGCGGGGTGACCCACGCCGATACGGAGGTGGCGAAGGACTTGCCGAGGAACGGGCCCAGTGGCACGTACTCCCAGGCCTGGAGGTCGCGCGCCGACCAGTCGTTGAGGAGCGAGAGCCCGAAGACGTGCTCGCGGAAGTCGGCGAGCGGAACCGGGGTGCCGTGGGCGGAGGGGACGCCGACGACGAAGCCGACCTCGGCCTCGATGTCCAGCTTCACCGAGGGCCCGAAGACGGGCGCCGGGTCGGTGGGGGCCTTGCGCTGGCCGCTGGGGCGCACCACGTCCGTGCCGGAGACCACGACGGTGCCGGAGCGGCCGTGGTAGCCGATCGGGAGGTGCTTCCAGTTGGGGGTGAGCGCGTCGCCGTCCGGCCGGAAGATCTGCCCGACGTTGGTGGCGTGGTGCTCGCTGGCGTAGAAGTCGACGTAGTCCGCGACCTCGTACGGCAGGTGCAGGGTCACCGCGTCCACCGGGTGCAGCAGCGGCTCGATGTCCGCGCGGTGGCCCGGGACCGTCAGCCAGGCGGTGAGCGCGCGGCGCACGTCCCGCCAGGCGGTGCGGCCCGCGGCGAGCAGCGGCGTCAGGCTCGGCTGCGCCAGCAGCCCGGCGTAGGGGGAGCCGAGCGCGTGGGCGGCGGCGCCGGCGTCCAGGACGTGGTTGCCGATGCGGACGCCGACCCGGCGGTCCTCCGGGTGGTCGGGGGTGGAGAACACACCGTAGGGAAGGTTGTGCGGGCCGAAGGGATCGCCCTCGGCCAGGTCGAGCGGGCTGCTCTGCTCGGGCATCTGTTGCTGCCTCGCTTTCCAGGTCGTGTGGAGGACACGTTACGTCGGAGGTCCTACCCCACGGCAGTGCCCCTCCTATCCCCAACTGCACGTATTGCCCGGAAAGTTCGAAGGGTCCCCCGGAAATCCGGGGGACCCGCGAACGCAACACGGTCCGCTCAGCCCGCCGTGCGCGGGATGCGCTTCTCCCAGGTGCGGTGGAAGACGACCTCGCCGCCGTCCTTGCAGATCACCTCGTCGGAGGTGATGAAGTCGTTGTCGTCGGCGGCGATCTCGGAGCGCGTCTCGATCTCCACGTCCCAGGACATCTCCGGCCGGTGCAGCCGGATCCGCCAGTCGCTGCGGGTGCGCGCGGAGAGCGGGTCGTCCTGCTGGATCGTGTACGTCTCCAGGGCGTCCTCGGTGAATTCGAGGCCGTCGGGGTAGACCCGCGTACCGCCGTAGCGGGGGTCGACCTCCAGCCGCCATTCGCCCTTGGCGACATCGCGGACGACGAGCCGTTCGGGGCGCGGCTCCTCCAGGGTGACCGGGTAGACCACGCCGAGCGGTTCGGACTGTTCCGGTTCGCCGAAGGTGATCGAGGGGTCCTCGGTGTGGCGGCGCACCGGCAGCTCGACGAAGCTGCCGTCCGCGTCGAGGGTGAAGCCCGCCGAGCCGGCCTGCGGCCAGATCCAGGGCCAGTACGCGGAGGAGACCGCGAGCCGGATGCGGTGGCCGGGCGGGAAGGTGTGGCCGATGCCGTTCAGGTCGAAGGTGACGTCCTCGGTGTCGCCGGGCGTCCAGTCGTCGGTGCGGTCGCGGCCGTGCCGGGCGGCGAGGTTGAGGACGCCCCGGGTGACCAGGGTGGAGGAGCCGTCGGGCGCCACGTCGCAGAGCCGGGCGACGGCCTGGCCGCGCGGGACGTCCATCCGGATGCGGAGCTTGACCCGGGGGCGGCCGAGGATCTCGATCGGCGCCTCCTCGACGGGGAACTCGAACGACACCGACTTGGCGTCCTCGTCCCGCTGGTCCGGCGGCAGGTCCGCGTCGTTGCCGAACGGGAAGAAGCGGCCCGCGTCCAGGCCGGTCTGCTGCGGCGAGGCGACGATCCGCTCACCGCCCTGGAGCGCGTACGCCACCGGGGAGACGTTCTCCGACGGCCAGGAGGCGTCCCCGACCCAGCGGCCGGGCAGCGTCTCGTACACCGTGGCGGGCGGGTGCGAGCCGCTGATCCAGGACCGCAGCAGCGGCTCCCGCATCACACCCGTCTCCTTGTTCTTCAGGTGCTGGTCCCACCAGCGCAGCGTCTCCTGGAGGAAGCCGATCGCGGGCCCCGGCGGCAGCCCCCGGTCCGGGTACTGGTGCGACCACGGGCCGATGATCCCGCGCACCTGCCCCGGATCGAGGTGCTCGACCAGGCGCAGGACGGTGTCGCGGTACGGGTCGTGCCAGCCGCCCACCGCCAGCACGTTCGCCTTGATCGCCCCGTAGTCCTCGCAGACGCTGCCGTGCTTCCAGTAGTCGTCGCGGCTCTGGTGGGCCAGCCAGGTGTGACTGAAGGGTTCGATCGCCTCCAGCCGCTTCAGCCACAGCTCCTTCCAGTCGTCGCCTGCCTGCGACGGGTCCGGCGGGCGGGAGACGAAGGCGAGCATGGTGGCGGCCCAGGCGTGCATGTCGACGGCGAGGACCGAGCCGCCCATGTAGTGGACGTCGTTGTCGTAGCGGTCGTCGGCCGAGCAGACGGTGACGATCGCCTTCAGCGGCTCGGGGGCGAGCGCGGCGATCTGGAGCGAGTTGAAGCCGCCCCAGGAGATGCCGAACATCCCGACCCGGCCCGAGCACCACTCCTGCTGGGCCAGCCAGTGGATGACGGCGACCCCGTCGCTCAGCTCCTGGGCGTCGTACTCGTCGCCCGGCAGCCCCTCGCTGTTGCCGTGGCCCCGGACGTCGACCCGTACGGAGGCGTAGCCGTGGCCCGCGTACCAGGGGTGGCGCTGCCAGTCGCGCGGCGCGGTCCAGTCGCCGAGCCGGTAGGGCAGGTACTCCAGCAGCGCGGGGACCGGTTCGTCGGTCAGGGGCCGCCAGATCCGGGCGTAGAGCCGGGTGCCGCCGGGCAGCGGGATGTACACGTCCTCGCGGGTCGTCTCGTACGGGAACTCGGTCGTGATGTTCATGGGTCACCTCGGTGGGGGACGGGGGACGCCTTCTTATGGGGCCGCGACGCCTTCTTTCGGCGGCTGCTGGTGGACGGGGTGCTTGAGGCGTACGGATCAGTGGACGGGGTGCATCGTGCGCTTCAGCCAGGGCGCGGCGGCGATCATCGCGAGTCCTGCCGCCACGGCGATCGTGCCGTTGACCCCGAAGTAGGCGGGCGTGGAGACCTCGCCGTACAACTTCACGACCTGCGCCTGGATGCCGTTGGCGACGGCCAGCGACAGGAACCACAGGGCCATCGTCTGGCTGGCGAAGGCCTTAGGGGCGAGCTTGCTGCTGGCGGAGAGGCCGGAGGTCTCCAGCAGGACGTCGCCGAGTCCGAGCAGCAGGTAGGAGCCGACGATCCACCAGGCCGCCATCCGGTACGTGTCGTCGGCGTGCCCGGAGGTGGGCAGGACCATCAGCAGGAACGACAGACCGCCGAGGATCACACCGAAGGCGATCTTGTTGGAGGCGTGCGGCTGGCGGCGGCCCATCCGGACCCAGGTGGCGGCCACCACGGGCGCGAGCGCGACCTCGAAGGCGCCGAGCGCGGAGGCGTACCAGCTGGCCGGGAAGGTGAAGCCGAGGATCTCGGTGCGGGCGTTGGTCGACGCCAGCAGGATCATCGTGGAGTACGCCTGGAAGAGGATGAAGTTGAAGACGACGGATCCCAGGAAGAGCACGACGTACGGCCGCAGCCTGCCGCGCTCCTCGGCGGTGACCCGCGGGCTCCGGAACATCACCACGAAGTACGTGATCGGCGCGATGACCGAGATGACCGTGAGCACGTCCACGAACCGGTCGATGGTGAGCCAGCCCGCCAGCGCCAGGGCGGTGGCGAGGACGGCGACCGCGACGGCCCCGCCGATGATCAGCCGCACCGCGCGGCGCATGGCGGCGGGGGCGAGCGCGAACTCGGCGCCCTCCTTGCGTCCGACCAGGTGACGGCGGCCGGCCACGTACTGGATCAGGCCGAAGGTCATCCCGATCGCGGCGGCCGAGAAGCCCCAGTGCCAGCTCGCGTGGTCGCCGAGCCAGCCGGTGATCAGCGGTCCGGCGAAGGCGCCGATGTTGATGCCCATGTAGTAGAGGGCGAAGCCGGCGTCGCGCCGCTCGTCGTCGGTGCGGTAGAGCTTGCCGACCATGGAGGCCACGTTGGGCTTGAGCAGGCCCGTTCCGGCGCTGATCAGCCCGAGGCCCACCCAGGTCATCGCGTCGGTGGGCACGGCCATGGAGTAGTGGCCGCAGGCGATGAGGATGCCGCCGTACAGCACGGCCCGGTACGAGCCGAGGATCCGGTCGGCCAGCCAGCCACCGGCCACGGAGACCAGGTAGACGAGGGTCCCGTAGGCGGCCGAGACGGAGGCGGCGGTGCCGGGGTCCATGCCCATGCCGCCGTCGGCGACCTTGTCGGCGAAGAACAGCACCAGGATCGCCTGCATGCCGAGGAACGAGAACCGCTCCCAGACCTCCAGGCCGGACAGGGTCATCAGACCCCGTGGCTGGCCGAAGAAGGCGCGGTCGTCCTCGGGCGGTGGCCGGTCCGGCTCGGTGTCGGCAGCGGTGTGGGACAAAGCGGAGACTCCTGATCGTATGAGCTGATCCCGAACATACCGGCGGTGGCGGGAAGCCGCCCACGGTGATCCAAAGGGGACCGGATACGCTGAGTTGGATGGAGACAACGACACATCGACATTGCGTGTGATCGTCAGCAGACAGGAGATGCCCTCGTGACCGTCGTCGGGCCGTTCGGACTGCACGTGCGGGACCAGGCTCTTGAGGCCGATGTCCAGACGGGCCTGGCCGCTGTCGAGGCGGGGCTGCTCGAAGCCACCAAGAGTGACGTGCCGTTCATCACGGAGGCCGCCCAGCACCTGGTGCGGGCGGGGGGCAAGCGGTTCCGCCCGTTGCTGGTCATGCTCGCGTCACAGTTCGGTGATCCGGACGCGCCGGGTGTCGTCCCCTCGGCCGTCGTCGTCGAGCTGACCCACCTGGCCACGCTGTACCACGACGACGTGATGGACGAGGCCGACGTCCGCCGCGGGGTGGAGAGCGCCAACACCCGCTGGGGCAACTCGGTGGCCGTCCTCACCGGCGACTTCCTGTTCGCCCGCGCCTCCCACATCCTGGCCGACCTCGGCCCCGACGCCGTACGCATCCAGGCCGAGGCGTTCGAACGGCTCGTCACGGGCCAGATCCTGGAGACCGCGGGCCCGCGCGACGGCCGCGACCCGGTCGACCACTACCTGGACGTGCTCAGCGGCAAGACCGGCTCGCTGGTCGCCGTCTCCGGCCGGTTCGGCGCGCTGATGGCCGGGGCCGACGAGCGGACCGTGGACATCCTCACGCAGTACGGGGAGCGGCTCGGCATCGCCTTCCAGCTCGCCGACGACGTCCTCGACATCGCCTCCGACACCCATGAGTCCGGCAAGACCCCCGGCACCGACCTGCGCGAAGGCATCCCCACCCTCCCGGTGCTGCGGCTGCGCGCCCAGGCCGCGGAGGACGGCAAGCCCGACGACCTGGAGCTCGTCGAGCTGCTCGACGGCGACCTCAGCGACGACGACACCCTCGCCGAGGCGCTGCGCCGGCTGCGCGCCCACCCGGCCCTGGAACAGGCCCGGCAGGACACCGTCCGGTACGCCCAGGAGGCGCGCGCCACGCTCGCGCCGCTGCCCGAGGGGTACGCGAAGTCCGCGCTGGAAGAGCTGTGCGACGCCGTGGTGCACCGCGCGGGCTGAGAGTGCGCGGCGCGCACCCTTCGCGCGCCTTCCGTGACGTTGACGACGCGTCACCCGATAGGACTCCGCAGGGCCCTACCCCTACGGGATGGCCGACCCACCCCCTCCGGTTGTCATACCGGAGCAGTAGGCAGGTTGATCCCCGGGGCTGACGCTTCAAGCCGCCCGATTTGGTCAGATGGATACCAACCACTCCTGACCACATCGGGTGAGAATGGCGGCAGGGAGTGGACGAGCAACCGGACGGAAGCCGCCGACCACGGAGGTAGGGCACACATGGCACCGAACGACAGCGCAGAGACCACCGGCGAGGCCACGGGCACTGTCGTGGGCCGCCGGAAGGCGGCGCGCTACATCGTCCCCGTCGCGGTCGCGGGGGTGGCGGCCGCGACCATCGGGCTCGTCCCGGCACTCGCGAACTCCGGCGACCCGGACCTGCCGAAGATCAGCGCACAGGAGCTCATCGAGAAGATCGCCGCTTCCGACGAGGAGCAGCTCTCCGGCACGTTCAAGATCAGCACCGACCTGGGCCTGCCCCTCGACGGCCTCGCGGGATCGTTCCTGCCGGGCGCCGAGGAGGGCAAGGGTGCGGGCGCCGCCGCACCGCAGGACAAGCTCATGGAGCTGACGTCCGGCACCCACACCCTGCGCGTGGCCGTCGACGGCCCGGAGAAGCAGCGTCTCGCCATCCTCGGCAAGGCCTCCGAGTACAACGTCATCCACAACCAGGGCGAGGTCTGGGCGTACGACTCCAAGTCCGACGAGGTCTACCACGCCGAGGCGCCCGAAGGCCGGGACGGCAGCGCGAAGGAGACCCCGAAGGCGCCCAAGGGCGTCCCCGCCACCCCGAAGGACTTCGCCGAGCAGGCGCTCGCGGCGGTCGGCGACACCACGTCGGTCGCCGTGGACGGCACCGCGCAGGTGGCGGGCCGGGACGCGTACCAGCTGGTCATCAAGCCCAAGCAGTCCGGCTCGACGATCGGTTCGGTGCGGATCGCGGTGGACGCGGAGAACGGCGTGCCGCTGAAGTTCACGCTGGCCGCGGCGAGCGGCGGCAAGGCCGTGGTCGACGCCGGCTTCACCAAGGTGGACTTCGCGAAGCCCGCCGCCTCCTCGTTCGACTTCACCCCGCCCAAGGGCGCCAAGGTGACGGAGGCCGACGAGCTGGAGACCGGCAAGGACGAGCACGGCAAGGCGCAGAAGGCGCTCCCGGAGCAGTTCTCCGGGCAGATCCCGGGCCTGGAGGGGCTGGAGGGCTCCGAGGGCGTCAACGTCATCGGCAAGGGCTGGACGTCGATCGCCGCCATCGAGATCCCCGGCGGCAAGGGCCTGCCCACGTCGGGCTCGGGCGATGTCCCGGCCGAGGCGCAGGGCTTCCTGGACGCGCTCGGCGACAAGGTCACCGGAAAGTTCGGCTCGGGCACGGTCTTCAAGACCCGCCTGGTCAACGCCCTGCTGACGGACGACGGCAAGGTATATGTCGGAGCGGTGACGAAGGACGCGCTGGTACGGGCGGCCGACGGCGCCAAGTAGGGCTCCCGGGTCATCCGGCCGGACCACCCCGCCCCGTCACGCAACCGCGCGGCGGGGCGGGGCGGTCCGGCCCCTGCGCGTGCTGAGAGGTGCGACCGGCATGACGGACAGAGCGGCGGCTGCGGACACGGCGACAGCCCCGGCGTACGCGGCCGGGGGCCGCCCCGCCCCCGTCATCGAGACCCGCGGCCTCACCAAGCGTTTCCGGGGCGGCCAGGTCGCCGTCGACGGCCTCGACCTCACCGTCCCCGGCGGCAGCGTCTTCGGCTTCCTCGGCCCCAACGGCTCCGGCAAGACCACCACCATCCGGATGCTCATGGGCCTCATCGACCCCACCTCCGGCACGGCCACGGTCCTCGGCCGCCCCATGCCCCAGGCCTCCCGTACGGTCCTCCCGGAGGTCGGCGCGCTGATCGAGGGGCCCGCGCTGTACGGCTACCTGAGCGGCCGCGACAACCTCGTACGGTTCGACCGCGCCGACCCCACCGCCGACCCGCGCACCCGCGCGGCCCGCATCGCCCACGCCCTGGAGCGGGTCGGCCTCGCCGCCGCCTCGGCCAAGAAGGCGAAGGCGTACTCCCTCGGCATGAAGCAGCGCCTCGGGCTCGCCGCGGCCCTGCTCCGGCCGCGCCGCCTGCTCGTCCTGGACGAGCCGACCAACGGCCTCGACCCGCAGGGCATGCGGGAGATCCGCTCCCTGGTCCGGGAGCTGGCGGCCGAGGGCACCACGGTGTTCCTCTCCTCGCACCTGCTGGACGAGATCGAGCAGGTCTGTACGCACGCGGCGGTGATGGCCCGGGGCCGGCTGCTGGTCCAGGGCCCGGTCGCCGAACTCGCCGCGAGCGCCCGCGGCCGGCTCACCGTCACCACCCCCGACCCCGGGGAGGCCGCCCGCATCCTCAAGGAGCACGGCCTCGGAGGCGTGAGCGTGGACGGCGACCGGCTGACCGCCGACGCCCCGCCCGCCGCCGTGGAGCTGGCGGACCTCAACGCGGCGCTGGTGGGCGGCGGGGTGCGGGTGCGGTCGTTCGGGATCGAGGGCGGGTCGCTGGAGGACGCGTTCGTGGCACTGACGGGAGAGGGATTCGATGTCGCGGGCTGAGGATTCAATGTCGAGGGCCGAGGATTCGACGTCGAGGGCTGAGGATTCGATGGCGCGGGCCGAGGCCGTTCCGTCCCCGGGTGCCGTGCCGAGAGGCCCCCGCAACCCCCTGTGGACACTGGGAATCCTCCGCTCCGAGATCACCACCACCCTCCGCCGCCACCGGACCTACGCGCTCCTCGCGGTGCTCGCCGCCGTACCCGTGCTCATCGGGATCGCGGTCCGCATCGAGACGGGCGGCGGCGGATCGGGAGGCGGGGCAAACGGCGGAGCGGGACCGGCGTTCCTGACGCAGGTCACCAACAACGGCCTCTTCCTCGTCTTCGCCGCTCTCGCCGCCACGCTGCCGGTCTTCCTGCCGATGGCCGTCGGTGTGGTCGCGGGCGACGCGATCGCGGGCGAGGCGAGCGCCGGAACCCTGCGCTATCTGCTGGTCGCCCCGGCGGGCCGGACCCGGCTGCTTCTGGCCAAATACGCCTCGGTCCTCACCTTCTGCCTGGTCGCGACGGTGGTGGTGGCCGCCTCGGCGCTGGCGGTGGGGGCGCTGCTCTTCCCGGTGGGCGAGGTCACGACGATCTCCGGGACCCGGATCAGCTTCGGTGAGGGCCTGGTGCGGGCCGCGCTGACGGCGGGGGTCGTCGCGGGGTCACTGGCCGGGTTCGCGGCGCTCGGGCTGTTCGTCTCGACGCTGACCAACAGCGGGATCGGGGCGATGGCGGCGACGGTCGGGCTGCTGATCACGGTGCAGATCCTGGACAGCATCCCGCAGCTGAGCGGTCTGCACCCCTACCTGTTCCCGCACTACTGGATGTCCTTCGCGGACGTCCTGCGCGAGCCGGTCCACTGGGACGATCTGGTCAGGAACTTCCAGCTCCAGGGCCTGTACGTGGCGGTGTTCGGGTCTGCGGCCTGGGCCCGCTTCACCACGAAGGACATCACGGCCTGAGGCAAGACCACGGAGTCGCCCCATGGCCGGATCGGATCGGCGAGTGGTCGCCCATGCCGTCGGCCGGGCGAGCCGTCCCCCGATCGGCTCGTCGCGGCACGAACGGCACGAACGGTGCGGAGGGTGGGAACGACACGACACGGTACGTTCCGTTTCCGCTTGGGTATTGTTCGGCCTATGACGACTACCTGTCAATAAGGAATGGCTCAAACCGTCCTATGCTCACCGGATGATCACACCGCCCAGTGGCCTGCGCCGCAGTGAGAGAGCACGCCGCGCGACGCTGCAGGCAGCGCTCGACCTCTGTACGGAGAAGGGGTACGGGCGCGTCACGGT
>NZ_BMUG01000008.1 GCF_014650075.1 Streptomyces microflavus
TCCGTGAACTCCGGGGCATCGGCGGTCAGGACCTTCACCGCACCGTGCTCACCCAGCACACCCGCGGTCGCCTCCGCACCCGCGCCCAGCGCGAGCGCGACCGGGTCACCGATACGGCGGGCCAGCGTCAGCAGCTCCAGCGTGGGCTTGCGGACCGCACCGTCCACGTGATCGACCAGAACAAGAACTTCAGCCATGACAACGCACTCCAGACGAGAAATGACGAGAGAGAGGAACAGCAGGGAGGGGCATACGGGCTAGATGAACTTCTGGCCCGCGAGGAACTCGGCGAGCTGCTTGCCGCCCTCGCCCTCGTCCTTCACGATCGTGCCCGCCGTACGCGCCGGACGCTCCGTCGCCGAATCGACCGCGGTCCACGCACCCGCCAGACCCACCTCGTCCGCGTCCAGACCCAGATCGTCCAGGTCCAGGGACTGAACCGGCTTCTTCTTCGCCGCCATGATCCCCTTGAACGACGGGTAACGCGCCTCACCCGACTGGTCGGTCACCGACACCACCGCCGGAAGCGAAGCCTCCAACTGCTCCGAGGCCGTGTCGCCGTCACGGCGGCCGGTCACCACACCACCGTTCACCGCCACCTCGGAGAGCAGCGTCACCTGCGGCACACCCAGACGCTCCGCCAGCAGGGCCGGCAGGACACCCATCACACCGTCGGTGGAGGCCATCCCGCAGATCACCAGGTCGAAACCGGTCTTCTCGACCGCCTTCGCCAGCACCAGCGACGTACCGATCACATCGGTGCCGTGCAGATCGTCGTCCTCGACGTGAACAGCCTTGTCCGCACCCATCGACAACGCCTTGCGCAACGCGTCCTTGGCGTCCTCCGGACCCACCGTCACCACGGTGATCTCCGCATCGTCCGCCCCGTCCGCGATCTGCAGCGCCTGCTCGACCGCGTACTCGTCCAGCTCCGACAGCAGACCGTCGACATCCTCACGGTCCAACGTCAGGTCATCGGCGAAATGCCGGTCACCGGTCGCGTCGGGCACGTACTTCACACAGACAACGATCCTCAAGCTCACGCCGGCTCTCCTACTGCATCGTCATTTCTGGGCTGCCTTGTTGCACGCAGCATAGGCGCCTTACAGGGCCGTTTCCGGTCGGGCCGACCGGGCTCCCGGCCGATATTACTCGCCAGTACACCCAGTCCGTTACCCCTGAGCAAGCGCTCCGCACTGTGACCTTGCCTACGGCGGAAACGTCCCTGCACGCGTGGCCTGCTCGCCCTCAGTCTCGCAGAGCCGTGAACCGTCCCTGGTGGTAGACCAGCGGCCGGCCGGCCCCCGACGGGTCGCCGGCCACGGCCTCCGCGATCACGATGCGGTGGTCGCCGGCCGGGATGCGGGCCACCACGCGGCAGACCAGCCAGGCGGAGACGCCGGCCAGCAGCGGAACGCCCTCGGGGCCGCTGCTCCACTCGGTGGACGGGCCGAAGCGGTCGGCGCCGCTGCGGGCGAAGGTGGCGGCCAGCTCCTGCTGGTGCTCGCCGAGTATGTGGACGCCGACATGCTCCGCCTCGGCCAGCACCGGCCAGCTGGAGGAGGAGGTCCCGATGCCGAAGGAGATCAGCGGCGGCTCGGCGGCGACCGAGTTGAGCGAGGTGGCGGTGAAGCCGACCGGACGGTCGCCGGTCGCGGTGATCACCGCGACGCCTGCGGCGTGCCGGCGGAAGACGGAGCGCAGGAGCTCGGGCGATGCCGTGAGGGAGGGGGCGAGTTCGGGCGAGGCCGTCATAGAGGTGTCCTTCTGCGGGGGAGGCGTAAGGGGCCGTGGTTGCTCAGGCACCCGGACAGCGCGCACTCGCGTGACGTACGAGGTCCACGTGGACCCGGCCGTAGAGAAGGAGTTCTGGCGGCATAGCGTCAGACTGACGATGCGTGGCGGGTGCAGTCAAGTGCGTTCCGCAATGTGGGAGATGCGTCACGGTCCGTCATATGGCCCGTCATATGGCCCGTCCCAGCGCCGCGACGACGTCGGCGGTCCGGGGCTGACCCGACGCGCGGCGGACCACTTCGCCCGCACTGTCGAGCACGAGCACGGTGGGCGTCTTCGTGATGCCGAGCTGCCGCACGAGCGTGAGATGCGCCTCGGCGTCGATCTCGATGTGCGCGACCCCCTCGACCATGGCGGACACCTCCACGAGCGTGCGGCGGGTGGCCCGGCACGGCTGGCAGAAAGCGCTGGAGAACTGGACGAGCGTCGCCCGTTCCCCCAGTTCCGCGCCGAGTTGGGACGCGTCGAGCCGTTGCGCGGGTGTTCCGCCGTCCACTGTCGCCTCCTGATCAGAGCTCTTCGCAAGGAGTCAGCACCGGCCGGGCGCCGGACATTCCCGCAGCTCGGGGGCGGCTCGCACGTGACGAGAATCTCGCCGCCCGGGCCCACCGGGACTGGCCACGGGCCCGCGCATGGGGCACCATCGCCACAATGCCGAAAACCTACGGCTGCGTAACTTCCGCCGGGAGAACCCTCCCCAGGCGCTGAAGAAGGGTCTTCTCCAGATGGCAGAACTCGTCTATCGACCGGTCATCGGCGCCGCTCGCACCCTGTTCAAGGCGCTCGACCTGAAGATCGACACTCAGGGTTCGGAGCACATCCCGAAGACCGGTGGCGCGGTGCTGGTCAGCAACCACATCAGCTACCTCGACTTCATCTTCACCGGCCTGGGCGCCCTGCCGCAGAAGCGGCTCGTCCGCTTCATGGCGAAGGAATCGGTCTTCCGGCACAAGGTCTCCGGTCCGCTGATGCGCGGGATGAAGCACATCCCGGTCGACCGCAACCAGGGCGAGGACGCGTACGCCCACGCGCTGCAGTCGCTGCGTTCCGGTGAGATCGTCGGCGTCTTCCCCGAGGCCACCATCTCGCAGTCGTTCACGCTGAAGAGCTTCAAGTCGGGTGCCGCGCGCCTCGCCCAGGAAGCCGGGGTCCCGCTGATCCCGATGGCGCTGTGGGGCACGCAGCGGATCTGGACCAAGGGTCGGCCGCGCAACTTCAGGCGCAGCCACATCCCGATCACCATCCGGGTCGGCGAGCCCATGGAGGCGCCCGCCGACCAGTACGCCGGTGCGATCACCCGGCGGCTGCGGGAGCGCGTGCAGGAGCTGCTGGAGGCGGCGCAGCGGGCCTACCCGGTGCGCCCGAAGGACGCGAGTGACACATGGTGGGTGCCGGCCCATCTCGGCGGTACGGCCCCGACGCCCGCCGAGGTCCGCGAGCTCGGCTGACCCGACCCCCTCTCTGAGCCCCCGACGCGCCGCGCCGGGGGCTCAGAGCTGTGTGGGGAGGTTCCGCCAGAGGTCCGCGCGGTCGCGGGCGCTCCGCAGGGCGTGGAGGACCTCCACGGGCGGTGTGGTGTGGACGGCCGAGTAGTCCACTTCTCCGAGCTCCTCGCGTACCGCCCAGGCCAGCCGCTCGGTGTCGAGGGAGAACTGCGCGTCCACCCCCGGTTTGTTGCCCCGGGGGTCCACCCTCGCCCAGCGGTCGTGGCCGGGGAGCCGGAGTGCGACCAGGCCGTGGACCACCGGGTTCGTCCCGTCGTCGTCGGTGAGCCGCTGGTAGCAGAGCCCGGCCGGGAGGCCGTGGGCCCGAAGCAGCGCGGTGAGCGCGATGGCCTTGGCGTAGCAGATGCCGTTGCGGGTGGCGAGGACGTCGGAGGCGCGCCAGGTGACGCGCGGATCGCCCGAGTCCGCGGAGTGCGGAATGGTGTCGCGTACGTACTCGAAGGCAGCGCGGGCGTATGTGTATGCGTCGTCGGCCTGGTGTGCCAGGTCTGCCACCGCCCGCCTCACCACGGGATGCCGGTGGTCGACGGCTTCGTCGGCGGCCAGATAGGCGGCGGTGTCCGGGGACTGCTGGATCAGTTCCATGGTCCCGGAGCGTACGAAGCGGCCGACCGGAGATCAATCGATTTCCGGTCGACCGCATACTCATGCAGCGCGAGAGGGCTGCGTTACCGCACCATCTCTTCCTTCAGCGCCTGGAGGAAGGCGTCGACGTCGTCCTCCCGGGTGTCGAACGCGCACATCCAGCGGACGTCACCGGCGGTCTCGTCCCAGAAGTAGAAGCGGAAGCGCTTCTGCAGCCGCTCGCTGACCGCGTGCGGCAGCCGGGCGAAGACGGCGTTGGCCTGGACCGGGTAGAGGATCTCCACGCCGTCGATCGCCCGGACGCCCTCGGCGAGCCGCTGGGCCATGGCGTTGGCGTGCCGGGCGTTGCGCAGCCACAGGTCCTTGGCGAGCAGCGCCTCCAGCTGGACGGAGACGAAGCGCATCTTGGAGGCGAGCTGCATGGAGAGCTTGCGCAGGTGCTTCATCGCCCGGACCGCGTCGGGGTTGAGCACGACGACGGCCTCGCCGAACAGGGCGCCGTTCTTGGTGCCGCCGAAGGACAGCACGTCGACGCCGACCGTGTTGGTGAACGTCCGCATCGGCACGTCCAGGGATGCGGCCGCGTTGGCTATCCGGGCCCCGTCGAGGTGGACCTTCATGCCGCGCTCGTGGGCGTGGTCGCAGATGGCGCGGATCTCGTCGGGGGTGTAGACGGTGCCGAGCTCGGTGTTCTGAGTGATCGAGACGACCTGCGGCATGGCCCGGTGCTCGTCGTCCCAGCCGTACGCCTGCCGGTCGATGAGCTCGGGGGTGAGCTTGCCGTCCGGCGTGGGTACGGTGAGGAGCTTGAGGCCGCCCATCCGCTCGGGCGCGCCGCCCTCGTCCACGTTGATGTGCGCGGACTCGGCGCAGATGACCGCGCCCCAGCGGTCGGTGAGGGCCTGGAGGGCGACCACGTTGGCTCCGGTGCCGTTGAAGACCGGGAAGGCCTCGGCGGTGGGGCCGAAGTGGCTGTGCATGACGCGCTGGAGGTGGCCGGTGTAGTCGTCCTCGCCGTAGGCGACCTGGTGGCCGCCGTTGGCGAGGGCGATGGCCGCGAGGACCTCGGGGTGCGCACCCGCGTAGTTGTCGCTGGCGAAGCCGCGCACCTGCGGGTCGTGGTGACGTCGCGCGTCGGTCCTCACGTTTGCGGGGTCAGCCACAGGCGCTTTCCGTTCACTTCGGGGGCGGGCTTGTCCCAGACGCCGGCGATGGCCTCGGCCAGCTCCGTGACGTCGGTGAAGCCCGCGAACTTCGCATTCGGGCGCTCGGCGCGCATGGCGTCGTTCACCAGTGCCTTGACCACCAGGATCGCAGCCGCCGCCGCGGGCCCGTCCTCGCCCCCCGCCTTGCGGAAGGCGTCCCCGAGCGCGAGGGTCCAGGCCTCGGCCGCGGCCTTGGAGGCGGAGTAGGCGGCGTTGCCCGCGGTGGGCTTGCCGGCGCCGGCGGCGCTGATCAGCAGGTAGCGGCCCCTGTCGCTGCGCTGAAGGGGTTCCTGGAAGGCGAGCGAGGTGGACTGGACGGTGCGGATCAGCAGCTTCTCCAGGGTGTCCCAGTCCGCGAGGCTGGTCTCCTGGAAGCTGGGGCTGCCGCGCCAGCCGCCGACGAGGTGGACCAGGCCGTCGATCCGGCCGAACTCGGCCTCGGTCCGCTTGGCCCAGTCCCGGGCCGCGTCGAGGTCGAACAGGTCGACGGTCTCCCCGGTGACGGTCGCGCCGCCGTGGGCGTAGCGGGCGGCGTCCACCGCCTCGGCGAGCCCCTTGGGGTTGGCGTCGCAGCCGACGACGGTCGCGCCGGCCTCCGCGAGCCGCAGCAGCGTCGCGCGGCCCGCGGGCCCCGCCGCTCCGGCGACCGCGATCACAGCACCTTCGAGCACGCCTGTTCCCTCGCCCTTGCCGATTCCGTTCATGGCCACCGCCTCCTCGGGAGATGCGTTCACGCGGCTGCCTGCTCGGCGCTCGCGGCGGTAATTCCCTTGGTGGAGGCAATCACGTGCTTCAGCTTCTTGGCGAGCGCCTCATAGAACATGCTCAGGGGAAACTCGTCCGGAAGCACGTCGTCGACGAGCTTACGAGGGGGCTGAGTGAGGTCGAGGGCGTCGGGACCCTTGGCCCAGGTGGATCCCGGGTGCGGGGCGAGGTACTCGGCGACCAGGTCGTATGCGGCGAACCAGTGGACCAGCTTGGGGCGGTCGATGCCGTCGCGGTAGAGCTTCTCGATCTCGGCGCAGAGCTGGTTGGTGACCTGCGGGGCCAGCTCCCAGTCGATCTTCAGCGTGTTGTCGGTCCAGCGGACGACGTCGTGCTTGTGGAGGTAGGCGAAGAGCAGCTGTCCGCCGAGGCCGTCGTAGTTGCGGACGCGCTCGCCGGTGACCGGGAAGCGGAACATCCGGTCGAAGAGGACCGCGTACTGGACGTCACGGCCGTGCGCGTTGCCCTCGGCCTCCAGCTTCACGGCCTCCTTGAAGGCAGTGAGGTCGCAGCGCAGCTCCTCCAGGCCGTACATCCAGAACGGCTGGCGCTGCTTGATCATGAACGGGTCGAACGGCAGGTCTCCGTGGCTGTGGGTGCGGTCGTGGACCATGTCCCACAGGACGAAGGCCTGCTCGCAGCGGGTCTGGTCGCCGATCATCTCGCGGATGTCCTCGGGCAGCTCCAAGCCGAGCAGCTCGACGGAGGCCTCGGTGACACGGCGGAAGCGGGCGGCCTCGCGGTCGCAGAAGATGCCGCCCCAGGTGAAGCGCTCGGGGGCCTCGCGCACGGCGATGGTCTCCGGGAAGAGGACCGCGGAGTTGGTGTCGTAACCGGCGGTGAAGTCCTCGAAGGTGATCCCGCAGAAGAGCGGGTTGTCGTAGCGGTCGGCTTCGAGGTCGGCGAGCCACTCGGGCCAGACCATCTTCAGCACGACCGCTTCGAGGTTGCGGTCCGGGTTGCCGTTCTGCGTGTACATCGCGAAGACGACCAGGTGCTGGAGGCCGTCGACGCGGTTCCGCGCGGGCTGGAAGGCGAGCAGCGAGTCCAGGAAGTCCGGCACGCGGAAGCCGTCGGCGGCCCAGCGGCGCAGGTCGGTGACGAGCGCACGGTGGTAGGCGGCGTCGTGGGGCAGCAGCGGGGAGAGCTCCTCCACCGCGCCGATCACCCGCTCGACGACACGCTCGACGGTCGCGGGCGACGGGGCGCCCTCGGCCTCGAAGTCGATGGAGCCGTCCTTGGACTGCCAGGGGCGGATCTCCTCGACGGCATCCCTGAGCGCGGGCCAGGCCGGGTGCTCGACCACCCGCGGGGCAGTAGCTATCGCGCCGTCGGTGGCACCGTGCACAAGAATTTCCGTCATAACACTTCCTCCACGGGAGAACCTCGCGTGCAGTCACCGTAGCCGCGCAGGGTTACTTCACACAAGTGAAGCCCTGAAAATTATCCTGCCGACCCCCTATGGTCACCGCTGTTTTTCCTGTCGTACGCCGGGTAGGCGCACAGTTCCATCTGTCCATGCTCCGACCGGCCGACCGGGCCCGCACGGCGGCAGACATCGACGGCCCCGGCCGCTACCCTCACCGGTGCCGTCATGCCGTAACCCCGTGCGGGCAGGAGCAGTTGGCGGGCCGCCGCCGACGGAAACGAGGTCGCCTTGTCATTTCTCACCCTGGGTCATCGCGGAGTGATGGGCGTCGAGCCCGAGAACACCCTGCGCTCCTTCGTCCGCGCGCAGGAGGCGGGGATGGACGCCATCGAGCTGGATCTGCACCTCAGCAAGGACGGCGCGCTCGCCGTGATGCACGACGCGGCCGTGGACCGTACGACCGACGGCACCGGGCCGATCGCGGGCAAGACCCTGGCGGAGCTGCGTGAGCTCGACGCCGGGAAGGGCGAGCGGGTGCCGGTCTTCGAGGAGGTCCTGGACGCGGTGGACGCCCCGCTCCAGGCCGAGATCAAGGACGTGGCGGCGGCCCGGGCGCTGGCGGAGGTGCTGCTGGCCCGCGATCTGGTGGGGCGGGTGGAGGTCTCCTCGTTCCACGACGAGGCCGTCACCGAGATCGCCCGGCTGGTGCCGGGGGTACGTACGGTCCTCATCGCCAGCCGCTGGAGCGGGGACATCGTGGAGCGGGCGAAGGCGGCGGGCGCAGCGACGCTGGCGCTGAACATCCGCCGGCTCACGCTGGAGGTGGTGGAACTGGCGCACGCGGAGAGCGTCAAGGTGATCGGCTGGGTGGTGAACACCCAGGACCAGCTGCGCCTCGCCCGGGCGCTGAACCTGGACGGCGCGACCACGGACTTCCCCGAGATCCGCCGCACGGGCCGCTTCACCGCCTGAGGCCCGCACCCCCGCACCGGGGGCGGGCGCCCGCCCGGGCCCCGGGCCGGCGTCCCCGTTGCGTGCCCCTAGGACACGCTCTAGCGGTCCCCGATGGTCTTGACCAGCAGCTCGAAGGCCAGATCGTCGCGCTGCGGGATGCCGAAGCGCTCGTCGCCGTACGGGAACGGCGTGAGCCGGCCGGTGCGCCGGTAGCCGCGCCGCTCGTACCAGGCGATCAGCTCCTCGCGCGCCGAGATCACCGTCATCTGCATCTCGGTGACGCCCCAGCTCTCACGGGCCGTGCGCTCGGCCTCGGCGATGATCACCTTGCCGAGGCCGCCGCCCTGGGCGCCGGGGCGGACCGCGAACATCCCGAAGTACGCCGCGTCGCCGCGGTGTTCGAGCTGGCAGCAGGCGATCAGTTCACCCTCGCGCTCGACCGCAAGCAGCCGGCCCGCCGGAGCGTTGATCACCTGGCGCACGCCCTGCTCGTCGGTCCGCTGCCCCTCCAGGAGGTCGGCCTCCGTGGTCCAGCCGGTGCGGCTGGAGTCGCCGCGGTAGGCGGACTCGATGAGCGCCACCAGCGCCGGTGCGTCCGCATCGGTCGCGTCGCGGAAGGTCAGGCTGGCCGAGCCGGGTGGCGTGGCGGTGTCCATGGGGAACGCTCCGTTCTCTGCTGCTCTCTGCGTGCCGTGCACGCGTTCGGGTCGAGAGTAACGCGACCCGGAGCGCCCCTTCCGGGCCCCGGCGCACCCCCTTCACGCCCCTGCGCGCCGGGTTCGGCGGCCCGGGCCTGGGCATCGACCAGGGGGTGCCGTACGTCGTCGTACGTCCGAGGGGGAGGTTCGCCGTGCACGGAGGGGCCCTGGCCGGCTGGCTGCTGATGGCGTTGTGCGCGGTGAGCGGCGCCTACTGCCTGCTGCGCACCCGCACCGGCACCCCGCAGGAGCGCAGAACCGCGCGCGGCGAGGCGCTGATGGGCTTCGGCATGGCGGCGATGGCCGTTCCGGCGGCGGTGCTGACTCCCCCGGAGGGGGCCTGGGCGGTGTACGGGGTGGTGTTCGGCGCCGCCGCGCTGCGCGCCCTTTGGTCGGCCCGGCACGGCTCCCACCATCTGCACCACCTGGTCGGTTCGCTGGCGATGGTCTACATGGCCGTGACGATGGCTCCGGGGGCGGCGGGCGCGGGCGGGCATGCCGGGCACGGGGCGGCGGCGGGAGGGGCCGGGGGCGTTCCGCTGCTGACGGGGGTGCTGCTCGTCTACTACGCGCTCTACGTGCTGCGCTCCGCCGGACATCTCATACCGGCGGGGACGGGCGTCGCGAGCTTCGCGGGCGGCAGTGCGGAAGGGGTCGTACGCGGCGGCGGGGACGGTGTCGTGGGCGGTACGACGGGCGGGGGGACCGAGCTGACGATGGCGTGCCGGCTCACGATGGGCATCGCCATGTTCGCCATGCTTCTCACCCTGTGAGACAGATCGCGAGACAGGGGCCTTCCCAACCGTGGTCTACGTCACTTGCCGGGCGCAGCCGTACCCGCGGATCGCCCGCCCCTCATAGGCTGACGCCATGCTGGTCTCCCTCGCGCTGCTGCTGCTCGGTGCACTGACCGCCCTGGTGACCCCGCGCCTGATGGCCCGGGCCCGGTGGCCGGAGCGGGAGCCGGTCGTGGCGCTGTGGGTGTGGCAGTGCGTGGTGGCCGGGGTCCTCGTGTCGTTCGCGCTCTCCATGACGTTCAGCGCGGCCGCCGCCTGGCAGGCGGTGCGCGGTCACGTCTTCGCCCCCGCCCCGCATGCCGTGGTCGAGGCGTACGCCCTGGCCGCGTACGGCCCCTGGTCGGCGGTCATCGCGGTGCTGCTGGCGCTGGGCGGGCTGTGGAGCGGCGCCATGCTCCTGCGGGAGATCGGGCGTGCGCGGCGGCGCCGCAGGCAGCGTCGGGCGGAACTGCTGGTCCGCTCTCCGCTGATGCCGGGCGAGGAGCCCGGCGCCGACCGCCTCGTGGTGCTGGAGGGCGAGCGTCCGGACGCCTGGTGGCTGCCGGGGACGGCTCCGCAGCTGGTCATCACCACCGCCGCCCTCGGTCGGCTGAAGGGCCGTCAGCTGGACGCGGTGCTCGCCCATGAACAGGGCCATGCCCGGGCCCGGCACGACTGGCTGCTGCACTGCTCCTCCGCACTGGCCATCGGCTTCCCGCAGATCCCGGTGTTCGCCGCCTTCCGCGACGAGATGCACCGCCTGGTCGAGCTGGCCGCCGACGACGTGGCCTCGCGCCGCTTCGGCCGGCTGACGACCGCGCTCGCCCTGGTCGGGCTCAACGAGGACCGCGGGGTCTTCGGCCCCTGCCCCACCCCGGACGCCCAAGTCCCGCTGCGCGTCAACCGGTTGCTGGCTCCGGTCGACCGGCTGACGGCGGGCCGCCGACTGCGCCTGACGGCGGCGGCCGCGCTGGTGCCGGTCGTCCCGCTCGTGGTGGCTTTCGTTCCGGGACTCCGCGCTCTGGGTTAGCCACAGGGCCGGGACTTCACACCCCGGCTCGGCCACACGGCCCGGAATTCCGCGCTCCGGGTTGGCCACAGGGCAGTTGCGTCCGCGAGGATCGCCCCATGCCCTCCCCCCAAGCCCCCCGGCCGGCCCTCTCCCCCCGCCCCTCGGCCGCCCTGGCCGCAGGAACCGTGGGCATCGCCCTGTTCACGGTGCTGCTCGCCCTGGTCGCGGCGGAGTGGTCCCCACTGATGACCCTGGACCGTACGGTCGCGGAGAGTCTGCACCGGCACGCGGTGGCCGATCCCGGGCTGGTCCGGGTCAACCGGGTGCTGACGGACTGGTTCTGGGACCCGTGGACGATGCGGGCACTGATCGCGGCGGCCGTGATCGCCCTGTGGTGGCGCGGCGCACGGCTGCTCGCCCTCTGGGTGGCCGCCGCCAGTCTGCTCGGCTCCCTCCTCTCGCAAGGGGTGAAGGCCGCCGTGGACCGCGAGCGCCCCCGCTGGCCGGATCCGGTGGACTCGGCCCACTTCTCGGCCTTCCCCTCCGGCCACGCCATGACGGCCGTGGTGAGCTGCGGGCTGCTCCTGTGGCTGCTGCGGCTGTACGGCGCGGGCCCGGCCCTGTGGGCCGTGGCGGTGGCCGTGGCGGTCGTCTCCGCGATCGGGGTGGCGGTGACCCGGGTGTACCTGGGGGTGCACTGGCTGACCGATGTGGTGGGCGGGGCGTTGCTGGGGGTGGCGGTGGTGGCGTTCACCGTCGCCGCATACCCCGGGAGCCCGTCCCGCCGGGCGCCGGAGCCCGAGGTGTGAGCCAGATCCCGTCCCGGACCCGCGATGTGAGCGAAATCCCGTCCCGAACCCCCGCTGTGTGAGGGATATCCCGTCCCGCAAGGGGTCGGATCATCGGATCGGGGCCGTAGCCTTGTATCCATGTCCCCGATGTCGTCGTCGTCCGTTTCCACGCGCTCCGCCACAGAGGTCAACGCGGCCATCCGCGGCCTGTGGCAGCGCTCGGGCGGTTACCTGTCCCCGCAGGACGAGGCCGAGTACCAGCGTCTGCTGGTGGAGTGGGCCGCCGCGACCGGCGGCAACGCCCGTACCGCCGTCTGAGCCCTCGTCCGGGCCGGCGCCCCGGGGACACACACCTGACTCCGGCGATCCCCCGCGTCGCCGGATCCAGGCGCGCCCCTCGGCCGCGCCTGAAGCAGGCAGGACCATGGGCCGCGTCGGAGGCCGGAGTTGCGGGGCCCGCCGACACAGGGATACAGCATGTCCCGGGCCGGCTCATCGGTCAATGAATATTCTGTGACGCACACGCGGGGGCCGGCGCCTGCCGGGCGGGAAGAACCGCCCGGCGGACGCCGGCCCCGAAGTGCGGGACGGACGGAAGACCTCTCCTGCCGACGGATCAGCGGTCGAAGTAGTCCGGCTGCGTCTGCACGTTGAGCCCGTCCAGCTTCACCCGGTCCGCCGGGTCGGTACGCCGGTCGTTCAGCTTCAGCACGTCGAAGCCCTTGGCGATGTCGCTGGAGTAGATGTAGCCGTTGTAGTAGTACGCCGACCAGGGGCCGGCCGTGGTCACCTGACCGAGCGTGACCGGGCCGCGCTCGAAGAAGGCGATCTCCTTGGGCTTGGCCGAGTTGGTGAAGTCCCAGACGGAGATGCCGCCCTGGTACCAGGCCTGGACCATCAGGTCCTTGCCCTTCACCGGGATGATCGAGCCGTTGTGGGCGACGCAGACCTCGACGTCGGCCTGGTGGCGGTCGATCTTGAAGTAGCTGCGGAAGACCAGCTTGCGCTTGTCGCCCTTGCCCACGATGTCGTAGATGCCGTCGGCACCCCGCTTGGGGCCGATCTGCTCGTTGCAGGTGGCCGCGCCGCCGCCGCCGAGCTCATCGGTGAAGACGACCTTGTTCGCACCCTGGTTGAAGGTGGCCGAGTGCCAGAACGCGAAGTTCACGTTGTCCTGGACCCGGTCGATGATCTTCGGGTTTGCCGGGTCCTTGATGGAGAACAGCAGGCCGTCACCCATGCAGGCACCGGCGGCCAGGTCCTTGGAGGGCAGGACCGTGATGTCGTGGCAGCCCGTCGTCTTGGAGACGCCCGGGTTCTCGGGCGCTCCCGGGTTGCCGCCGTCCGGGAAGAGCACCGGGAAGCTCACGATCCGGGCCTTCTGCGGCTTCTTGACCGGCACCTTGATGATGGAGATGCCGTCGTGCGGCGGCTGGCAGTCGGGGAACGTCTCGTTCGGCGAGTACGAGGAGACGTAGATGTAGATGTTCTTCTTGCCGTCCGGCACCAGGGTGTGGGTGTGCGAGCCGCAGGCGGTCTCGACAGCCGCGATGTACCGGGGGTTGCGCTTGTTGCTGATGTCGAAGATCTTCATGCCCTCCCAGGAGGACTTCTCCGTGGCGGGCTGGGTGGTGCTGGAGCAGGAGTCGTCACTGCGCGAGGAGTCGGTGGACAGGAACAGCAGGTTCCCGGAGACCGAGATGTCGTTCTGCGAGCCCGGGCAGAGGACCTCGGAGACCGTCTTCGGCTTCTTCGGGTTGCTGATGTCGTAGATGACGAAGCCGTCGTAGTTGCCGACGTAGGCGTACTTGCCCTGGAACGCGAGGTCCGTGTTGAGGCCCTTGAGGGCGCCCTTCGGGACGTTCGTCAGGTGCTTGATGTTGGAGCTGTGGACGATCTCGTCCACGCCGGGTATGTCACCGCCGCGGATGGCGGCGCGGGCCTCGGCCTGCTGACTGGTGGTCACGGAGCCGCGTTCGGCCGGTGCATCGCCCGGGTCGGGCGTCGCGGCTGCGGGTGCGGCCGTCAGCAGCGCGGCGAAGAGCCCGGCCGCGGCTGCTGCCACGCCCAGACGTCTGCGCCGCACGCGGGTGGTGTGCAACGAGATCACTGCGTCCTCCCTTGTATCCGTTCGGGGTTCGAACGGTTCACGGACCCCGGCAGTATCGTCCCTCCCATGTACACATCAACAGATGGCAACAGAGACGTAATGAAGTTTTTGATCTTTGCGCCCGCGGAAGCGTGCTAGGAACGGTCTGCAACACACTCATATGGCACAGGAGGTCGCCGTGTTGATCCACCGTCCGTCCGCCCGTCTGCGCGCAACCGCCCTCACGGCAGCGGTGGTCGCCGCTGTACTCGTCCTGGGCGGCTGCGACGGCGACGGCGAGACGAAACCGGCCGCCGGCAAGGACGCAGGTCCCAAGGTGGTGGCCCCCGGCAGACCGGGCGAGCCCGCCCGGAAGCTCACCGCCGAGGAGGCCGCGAAGGAAGCGAGCAGGGACACCGCGAACTCCGCCGACTTCCGTTATGCGCAGATGATGATTGAGCACCACTCCCAGGCCCTCGTGATGACCGAACTCGCCCCGGACCGGGCCTCGGACACGACCGTCAAAAGGCTCGCCGAGCGCATATCCGCAGGCCAGAAGCCTGAGATCGGCGCGATGGAAGGATGGCTGAAAAACAACGGTGGCGAGGACCGTAAACAGCCCCACGACCACGCGGGAATGCCCGGCATGGCGACCGGGGCCCAGCTGAAGGAGTTGCGCGCGGCGAAGGGCAAGGCCTTCGACGAGCTCTTCCTTGAGCTGATGATCACCCATCACCAGGGGGCGATCACCATGGCCACGGAGGCGCTCTCCGAGGGGAACGACGTGTTCGTCGAGGAGATGGCGAGCGATGTCGTCGCCCAGCAGACGGTGGAGATCAACCGGATGCGCGCGCTGATGGCGTGAGCGCCGGGCCGTCCCCGCGCCCCGGTGGCTTGAGCGCCGGGCAGCCCGCGACCCGGTGGCGTGAGCGCCGGGCAGCCCGCCTTCCGGGTGTCGGTGCGATGCTGGAAGCACCCTCCGGGAAGAGGTGCGCCGTGCTCCGTGTCGCCGTCGTCGGTTCCGGCCCCAGCGGGGTCTACACCGCCCAGGCCCTGCTGAACCAGTCCCTCGTGCCCGATGTCCGCGTCCACGTCCTGGACCGGCTGCCCACCCCGTACGGCCTGGTGCGGTACGGGGTCGCCCCCGACCACGAGAAGATCAAGTCGCTCCAGAACAGCCTGCGGGCGGTCCTGGAGGACGAGCGGGTCACCTTCGTCGGCCATGTGCAGATCGGCGGTACGGGCGGCGTCTCCCCGGCCCGGCTGGCGGAGCTGTACCACGCGGTCGTCTACTGCGTCGGGGCCGCGGCCGACCGCCCGCTGGCGGTGCCGGGCGAGGATCTGCCGGGGAGCTACTCCGCCACCCGGTTCGTCTCCTGGTACAGCGCGCATCCGGACATCGCTCCCGACGGCTTCGCCCTTCAGGCCCGCTCGGCCGTGGTGATCGGGGTCGGCAACGTGGCGGTCGACGTGGCCCGGATCCTGGCGCGCGGCGCCGACGAGCTGCGCGCCACCGATGTGCCCAGGGCCGCACTCGGGGCGCTCGCCGGGAGCCGGGTGCGCGAGGTGCACATCGCGGGCCGCCGCGGACCCTCCCAGGCCCGGTTCACCACCAAGGAGCTGCGGGAGCTGGGGGCGCTGCCCGGGGCCCGGATCGTCGTCGACCCGGCGGAGCTGGCCATGGACCCTGCCTACGCGGCCCAGGAGGGGCTGCCGCTGCCCGCGGTGGTGCGGCGGAACCTGGAGGTGCTGCGCGGCTGGTCGGCGGAGGGGGAGCCCGCGGTGCCGGTGCACGGGCATCCCGCGGTCTCCGACGCCGTACGCCGGATCCGGCTGCGGTTCTTCCTGCGCCCGGTCGAGCTGCTGGAGCGCGGCGGCCGGGTCGCCGGGGTGCGGTTCGCTCGTACGGCCCCGGACGGCGCCGGGGGCGTACAGGACACCGGTGGGTACGAGGACGTGGAGGCCCAGCTCGTGCTGCGGGCCGTCGGCTACCGGGGGGTGGAGCTGCCCGGCCTGCCCTTCGACCCGGTGCGCGGGACGGTGCCGCACGCGGCGGGGCGGGTCCTGCGGGACGGGGTGCCCTCGCCCGGTGAGTACGTGGCGGGGTGGATCAAGCGGGGCCCGACCGGGGTGATCGGTTCGAACCGGTCCTGCGCCAAGGAGACCGTCGCCTCGCTGATCGAGGACGCGCCGCTGCTCGCCCGGCGGCCGGCTGCCGACGACCCGCTGGCCGTGCTGCGGGCGTGGGGGCTGCGGCCGGTGGAGTGGGACGGCTGGCTGTCGATCGAGCGCGCGGAGGCGGCCCTGGGGCGTTCGCTGGGGCGGGGGCCGGTGAAGATCCCCGACTGGCCGGGGCTGCTGGCGGCGGCGCGGGGCGAGGAGGGGTGAGACCCCCTGCGCCGCCCCGGGCCGGGCGGCCCGGCCCCCTGCGTCACTCCCGGGTCGCCACCACGAGCCGGGCGCGCGGGGAGCCGTCGGGGCGCTCTCCCAGGTCGGTCAGGGCCATCAGCCGCACGCTGAATCCCGCGCCGGTGAGGTCGTCGAGCACGTCGGAGAGCCGGAACGTGCGGTAGTACATGATGAACTTCGGGCTCCACAAGGCGTTGCGCACCCGCATCGCCGCATCGAAGCCGAGGAACGACCAGTAGGCGCGCGACCCCACGGCCGGAGGGGCCCCGATCGGGAAGACGAAGCGGCCGCCCGGCCGGAGCGACCCGTACACCTCGGCGAAGAGCCCGAAGCGGTCCGCGGGCAGGAAATGGCCGAACGCACCGATGCTCAGGGCCAGATCGAAGGACGGGGCGAAGGGGAGCGTCAGAGCGTCGGCCCGCACCCAGTCGACCGCCGGTCCGCCGTTCCCGGGCGGCAGCGACGCACGGGCCTCGGCGAGCATGCCCGCGCTGAAGTCGACGCCGACGACCCGCTCCCGGCACACCTGCCGCAGCACGCCCACGCCCGCGCCGGTCCCGCAGCAGACATCGAGGCCTGTGCCGAAGGGGCCCAGCGGCTCCAGCGCCCGGGTGACGCTGTCGAGCACGCGGTCCGGGGTCCGGTAGGGCGTGTGGTCGAACTTCGGGGCGAGGAGGTCGTAGCCGCGCTGGGTCGACGAGAGCGCCTGGACGGCCAGTTCGCGGAGGGTGGGGCCCTGTTTGGTGAACATCGCGACCAGCCTATCGAGGGGGAAGGCGGGCCGGGGACCGGAGTTGCCGTTCCCGGCGGCAGGAGACCGGGCGGACCTGCGGCCGGAGGGTTCAGCGCTTGCCGGGCAGCCGGCGCCGGAGGGTGATCGCGGTGTTGACGTCGTAGCTCTGGGTCCAGGTGCGGCTTGCCCCGGACTTCCAGGTGACCTGGGCCGTGGACCCGTCGGTCCGTACGCCGTCCACGGTCATGGCCTTGTCGCCGTCCCGCACATCACCGCGGCGCAGTTCGCCTGCCGGGACCGTGACGGGCCCCTCGGCGGGCGCGTTCTCGGTCTCCTCGGCCGCCCGGACCAGCGCGGCGGCCAGCTCGCGGGCCCCGGCCGGGGTGCACGACCAGCGAAGCTCGCCCGCCGGGGGCGACAGCGTCACGGAGACCCGGGGATCGGGCCCGGCCTCCCCCGGAACCACCGCCACCGGGACGTCGTGACCGTCGGCGTCCGTGATCCCGCTGCCCATCGTCTGCTCCTCGTGCCGGGGTCCTGTGGTGTGTGCCGCTCCAGCATCGCAGCCGCACCGGACCCCGCTGACCAGCGGAATTCGATTGTGCGGGCAGCGGGGCATCCGTAACTTCACCCCCTGTGAATCCCTCTCTGCGCACCGACCGCCTTCTGCTCACCCCCTACACGCCCGCCGACGAGGAGGAGTTCGTCGCCCTGTTCCAGGACGTCTCGGTCTCCCGGTGGATGGGTGACGGGCCTTCCACGGAGGCCGAGGACCGCGCCCTCTTCGGCCGGATCTTCACCAAGGTCTACGCCGAGAACCGCTTCGAGGTCTGGGCGGTCAAGGTCGGCGGCGAGCTCGTGGGGCATGCCGAGATCAAGCCGACAGAGGCGTCAGGCGGGCACGAGATCATCTACGCGCTCGCCCCCTCGGCCTGGGGCCGGGGCCTCGGTACGGAGCTGGCGCTCGCCCTGGTCGGGCACGGGTTCGGCACCCTCGGGCTGACGGAGGTGCACGCGACCGTGGCCGCCGAGAACGCCGCCTCACTGGCTGTACTGGGCCGGATCGGCTTCGCCCACGTCAGGGACATCCAGGAGGACGACGGCTCCACCACCCGGCTGCTGACGTGCCCGCGTGACTCCGCCCCTGCCGTGCGGGCTCCGGGCTCCTCGGAGACCGCTCACACCCGGTAGACGTCCAGGCGGCCGCACATCCCGAACCGCCCCCGCTCCACCGGCTGTTGCCCGTGCACCCGGGCCCCCGCCAGATGGCCCCGATCGCCGCGCCCCAGCGCTTCGAGCTGGGCGGCGGTCGCGGCGGCGGCCATGGCGGCACCCCGCTCCCAGCGGGTGCGCCACTCCTCGACGCGGGGCCGGACGAGTGCGGCGGCGGCGCGGTGGAACGCGGCGAGGGGCTCCGGATCGCCTGCGTCCGCCGCCTCGCGCAGGGCGAGGAACCCCGCCACGGCAAGGTCCCGGCGGGTGCGGGCGGCGTGTTCCCGCTCGGCCTCCGTGCCGTCCGCCGGCAGCGCGACGGCAGTGGCGTAGACGTCCGGGCCGGTGAGGAGGGCGGGCGGCAGGGTGAGGACGGCGTCGCCGGCTTCCGGCAGCCCGCTGTTCTGCATGAGTACGACGACGCGCAGCCCGTCCTCGTTCACCAGCCGGTGGATGGTGCCCGGGGTGAACCAGACGAGCGCCCCGGGTGCCAGGGGCGTCTGCCGGAACCCGGTGGTGGTGAGGGTCTGTACGGATCCGGTGCCGCCGACCACGACGTACCCCTCGGAGCAGGTGAGGTGCAGGTGCGGGGTGCCGCCGCGCAGGCCATCGGCGGCGGGCCAGTCGTAGACGGTCAGGTGGGAGACGGCAACGGCGCCGGGCAGTCCTTCGAAGGTCACCACGGGTGCTCCAGGGGCTGGGGGCTCGCCAGGGACTGCAAGCGCTTACTACGGCAGGTGAACGCTAGGGCCGGCACCGCTGGGGGGTCAAGGGAGCCGTCGCCGTCCGGGCGTCTCCCGGTACCGGGAGACGGACGTGCCGGGCGCGTGCGCGAGCCACTGTCAGTGGCCGGGTGCAGACTGGCTCACGTCCGGCACAACGGCGTATCGGGAGGTCTCCACCATGACCGACGTACTGCTCACCGTGGGCACTCGCAAGGGTCTCTTCATCGGCCGCAGACACGAGGGGAACTGGAAGATCGAAGGGCCGCACTTCAACGCGCAGGCGATCTATTCGGTCGCCGTCGACACCCGTGGGTCCACGCCCCGGCTGCTGGCGGGCGGCGACAGCGCGCACTGGGGGCCGTCCGTCTTCCACTCCGACGACCTGGGCGAGAGCTGGGTCGAGCCGCAGCGCCCCGCGGTGAAGTTCCCCGAGTTCACGGGGGCGTCGCTGGAGCGGGTCTGGCAGTTGCAGCCGGCCGGACCCGAGGCGCCGGACGTGGTGTACGCGGGCACCGAACCCGCCGCGCTGTTCCGCTCCGAGGACCGGGGCGAGTCCTTCGAGCTGGTCCGCCCCCTCTGGGAGCACCCGACGCGCTCGAAGTGGGTGCCGGGCGGTGGCGGAGAGGGGCTGCACACCATCCTCACCGACCGCCGGGACGCCCGTGCGGTGACGGTCGCGGTCTCGACGGCGGGCGTGTTCCGGACCAAGGACGGCGGGGAGAGCTGGGCCCCGGCGAACAGAGGCGTCTCCGCGGTCTTCCTGCCGGATCCGGACCCGGAGTTCGGTCAGTGCGTCCACAAGGTCGCCCGGGACGCGGCCGATCCGGACCGGCTCTACCTCCAGAACCACTGGGGCGTCTTCCGCAGCGACAACGGGGGCGACAGCTGGAGCGACATCGGCGCGGGCCTGCCCTCCGACTTCGGGTTCGCCGCCGTGGCGCACCCGCACCGCGGCGACACGGCATACGTCTTCCCGATCAACGCCGACGCCGACCGGGTTCCGGCGGAGCACCGCTGCCGGGTCTTCCGGACGAGCGACGCGGGGCGCACCTGGGAGCCGCTCACGGTGGGCCTGCCGGGCGGGGCGCACTACGGCACGGTGCTGCGCGACGCGCTCTGCACGGACGACGCGGACCCCGCCGGGATCTACTTCGGCAACCGCAACGGCGAGTTGTACGCCAGCGCGGACGACGGCGACAGCTGGCAGCAGCTCGCCTCGCACCTGCCGGACGTGCTCTGCGTAAGGGCGGTGGCCCTCGGCTGACGGCAGTTGATCGGAGTGGTCGTATCACCAGTAGAGTGCGGCGCGTGGCAGCAAGACCGTTGAAAGAGATCATGGAGCCGGGGTGGGCCGATGCCCTCGAACCCGTGGCCGAACGCATCGCCGCTATGGGCGACTTCCTCCGCGCGGAGATCGCCGCAGGACGTACGTATCTGCCCTCCGGGGCCAACGTACTGCGGGCGTTCCAGCAGCCGTTCGAGGAGGTACGGGTCCTCGTCGTCGGCCAGGATCCGTACCCGACACCCGGGCATGCGATCGGGCTGAGCTTCGCCGTGGCGCCCGATGTCCGGCCGCTGCCGGGCAGCCTGGAGAACATCTTCCGGGAGTTGCACGCGGATCTGGGCCTGGGCCGGCCGTCGAACGGTGATCTCACGCCGTGGACCCGGCAGGGGGTGCTGCTGCTCAACCGGGCGCTGACCACCGCGCCCCGGCGGCCCGCCGCCCACCGGGGCAAGGGCTGGGAAGAGGTGACCGAGCAGGCGATCAAGGCGCTGGTGGCCCGGGGCACTCCGCTGGTGTCGGTCCTGTGGGGGCGCGACGCCCGCAATCTCCGCCCGCAGCTGGGCGACTTCCCCGCGATCGAGTCCTCGCACCCCTCCCCCATGTCGGCCGACCGCGGGTTCTTCGGCTCGCGGCCGTTCAGCCGGGTCAACGAACTGCTGGAGCGCCAGGGGGCGCAGCCGGTCGACTGGCGTCTGCCGTGACGGACACCCGGTCCCCTGCGGCCACCCCGGAGGCGTACGTCCTCGGAGTCGACTCCGGCGGGTCGGGGCTGCGGGTGGCGCTCGGCCGGGTCGACGCGGACGGGCCGGTGTTCACGGCTGTCTGCGCCGAGCCGGTGCGGACGGGGACCGGGGGGATCGACGCGGCCCATCTGCTGGAGCAACTTCTGCCCGCGGTGGCGGAGTTGCTGGAGCGTGCCGACAAAGGTGACGGTGGCGCGGGCGACTCCTCCGGACGGGCCGCCTCCGGACAGGTCGTCGCGCTGACGGTCGGGGCCGCCGGAATGGCCACGCTCGGCGGGCGGTTGCGGGCGGAGCTGCCCGGTGCGCTCGCGGCGGCGCTGGGCGTCCGCCGACTGGCGCTGGCCGCCGATGCGGTGACTGCGTACGCGGGTGCGGTGGGACAGCGGCCCGGGGCGGTCGTCGCGGGCGGCACGGGCATGATCGCCCTCGGTACGGACCTCACGGCATGGCAGCGGGCCGACGGCTGGGGTCATCTTCTGGGTGACAGCGGCGGCGGCGCGTGGATCGGCCGCGCGGGGCTCGAAGCGGCTATGCGCGCGCACGACGGGCGGCGCGGCGGCTCCCCCGCGCTGCTGGCCCGGCTGCATGCCGTGTTCGGTCCCGCCGAGGGTCTGCCGGGGCTGCTCTACCCGCGCTCCGACCGCCCGGCCGTGCTCGCCTCGTTCGCCCCCGAGGTGGCGGCGTGCGCCGGCGCGGACGAGGTCGCGGCCGGCATTCTGCGCGAGGCCGCCACGCATATCGCCGAAGCGGCGGCGGCCGTCTGCCCGGCGGCCGGTTCCCAGGGTGGCGGCGGCTGCGAAGTGGCCCTGACCGGTGGGCTGTTCCGGATGGGCGAGCCCCTGCTCTGGCCCCTGCGGAAGGAGCTGGCGCGGCTGGTCCCGCAGGCCCGCGTGACCACTGGTACGGGCGATCCGCTGACCGGCGCACTCCGGATCGCGCGCGCCCTGGCAACGGACGGTCTGCGGCTGCCGCACCACCCGACGATGCTGTTCGTCCCGACCGGGGACGGACCCTCAGGACATGTGGGGGCGGAGGTGCGGAACGGGGAGCCGGAGCCCGGTGGCGTACCGGTGGAGGGACCGGCGGACGGGACGGCGGACAGGCCGACAGACACGGACACTTCGCCTGTACGCCACCCATCGGACATAAGCGGATAGTTAACGCTCGACCGGACCCTCCCCGAACAGAGGAGCATCCAAAACCAGTAGCATGCGGCGCCATGAGCACCCCCACTGGGCCCGCTTCCGGCCTGCCTGTACGAATGCCGCGACCTCGCCAGTCCGGACGGCACCGCCGCCCGGAGCCCGTGGTCGCACCTGAGGGCGCTGCCGCGCTCGTTCTCGCCGTTCCCGGTACCCCCTCCTCGGCCACGCGCAGTCTGGCCGAAGAGGTGATCAGCATCGCCCGTTCCGAGCTGCCCGGCCTCAACGCCCGGATCGGCTATCTCGACGGTGACGATGCCGAGTACCCCACTCTCGCCACCGTTCTCGCCCACTCCGCCGCCGAGCGCGTCCAGCGCTACGAGCAGGCCGTCGCCGCCGGCCGCGAGGCCGTCGAGCCCACCGGTCCGGCAGCCGTCGTGGTCCCGCTGCTCGCGGGTCCCGACAGCGAGCTGATCCGGCGGATACGGCAGGGCGTGATGGACAGCGGCACGCAGGTCGAGCTGACCGACGTGCTCGGTCCGCACCCGCTGCTCGCCGAGGCCCTGCACGTACGGCTCTCGGAGGCCGGGCTGGCGCGCGCCGACCGCGCCAGGCTGTTCACCGTCGCCACCGCCGCCGACGGCATCGTGCTGGCCACGGTGGGCGGCGAGGAGGCCGTGCAGGCCGCCGGGATCACCGGCATGCTGCTGGCCGCCCGGCTCGCCGTGCCGGTGATGGCCGCCGCGCTGGACGTCGAGGGTTCGGTCGCCTCGATCGCGCGGCAGCTCCAGGGCTCCGGCTCCGTGCAGCTCGCGCTGGCGCCGTACCTGGTGGGCCCGGAGGTCGACCCCGGCCTGCTCGACGCCGCCGCCAAGGAGGCGGGCTGCGCGACCGCCGAGCCGCTGGGCGCCTACCCGGCGATCGGCAAGCTCGTGCTGTCCCTGTACGCCACGGCGCTGGGCATCACGCCCGCCACCCCGCAGGGCGCCCAGGCGCACTGACCCGGGTTGGCGGAAGCGGCGCAGACGCACGGAAAGCCGTGGCCCGGACCGGAGGGATCTTCGATGATCCTCCGGTCCGGGCCACGGCTTTCCGGCTGCCTGTACCCGTACGGGCCCCGGGTCAGCCGAGGACCACGCAGGAGGCCGCCGGGACCTCGACGGAGCCCGCGTGCCGCGGCACGCCCGTCTCCGCGTCCACGGCGAACCAGCTGACGTTCCCGGAGCGCTCATTGGCCACGTACAGCCACTGCCCGCCCTGGTCGAGGGTGAGGTCGCGCGGCCAGCGGCCGCCGCAGCCGACGGTGGCCACCAGGGCGGCCTTCTCGCCGGTCTCGTCGAGGGTCAGGACCGAGATGCTGTCGTGGCCCCGGTTGGCGGTCCACAGGAAGCGTCCGTCGGGCGCGACGACCACCTCGGACGGGTAGGCCCGTTCGGTGCCGCCGGCGGACGTGGGCTCGGGCAGCACCGGCGTCTCCCCCAGCGGCTCCAGGCGCCCCTTCTCCGCGTCCCAGCGGCACACGGTGAGGGTCGGCACCAGCTCGTTCAGGACGTAGGCGTAGCGGCCCGAGGGGTGGAAGGCCAGGTGGCGCGGTCCGGTGCCCGGGCGCAGGGCGCTCTCGCCGTGCGGCTCCAGGGCGCCGGTGGCGGGGTCCAGGGCGCCGACCCGCACCGAGTCGGTGCCGAGGTCCACGCTGACCACCCAGCGGCCCGAGGGGTCGGGCAGCACCTGGTGGGCGTGCGGCCCCTCCTGGCGCTCGCTGTCGGGGCCGCTGCCCTCGTGGCGGACGACCGAGGCGGCCTCGCCGAGCGAGCCGTCGGCGAGGACGGGCAGAACGGTGACGCTGCCGGATCCGTAGTTGGCTGTGACCAGGTGGTTCGCGGCGAGCGCCAGGTGGGTGGGGCCGTCCGCGTCGACCGGCCGTACAGGGCCCAGGAGGGCCGGTGTGTCGCCGCTGACGTCGAAGGCGGCCACCGAGCCCGGGGCGCTCTCGCCGACCGCGTACAGGACGGTTCCGCCCGGTCCGAGCGCGAGGAACGAGGGGTCCGGGACGGCGTCGGAGGACCCGAGCACGGTGAGCACTCCGGTGCTCCGGTCCACCTCCGCGACGGTGACGCCCAGGCCGCCCGCCGAGGTGAACGACCCCATGAATGCCCGCCCGGTGCTGCTGCCGCCGTCGCCCATCGCACTACCCCACTTCACCGTCGCCGTGATCTTCGGGCCGACGGTAGCAGGCGACCCACCCTCAGGTCTGGACCAATCCGCAGGGTGGTCGTGAGGCCCGCATGGGGGTCGCTAGGACGGCACAGGCCGTGAAGACGCGCAGGCCGGTCGCGGGTGCCGCGCTCAGGCGGCGATCGGGGCGCGCGGCGAGCTGTGCAGGGGCGCGGCCAGGTCGGCCAGCGCACGCTCCAGGCCGTGCAGGTGGGCCAGTGCGGGGTCCATGGCCGTGCCGGGCTGCGCGCCCACGCGTACGGCGTCCTTCTCCTCCCGGCTCTCCTGCCTCAGGAGCGCCTCCACGGCCGCCTCCACCCGTGAGCAGGCGGCCGACAGCCGGGCGTCGTGCGAGGCGGCCGGGTCGGCGGCGATGGAGGCCAGGCCGCGCACTTCGCGTACGCAGTCGTCGAGCAGGGCGAGCACCTGCCGGGCCCGTGCCTTGCGGGCCTTCAGCGGGCTCAGGGGGTGCACCAGCGGCGCGAGGGAGAGCCGGACCCGGCCGAGCAGCACGTCGAGTTCGGCGACGCGCGGGCCGGGGTCGGCGCTCAGCGAGCCGGCGAGGCGCTCGGCGGCCTCGGCCGTGCAGGCGTGGACGCACCGCAGGGCCTTCCGGATCCACGCGTCGGTGATGGCGTGGGTCGTGACGGGCAGGATCACCAGGACGGCGAGCACCGCGCCGAGCGCGCCGACTGCCGTCTCGGCGACCCGCAGCCAGAGCAGGGACGCGTCCAGGACGCCGAGGACCCCGTAGAGCACGCCGACCATGACGGTCACGAAGAACATCATCCAGCTGTACGAGACCGCCGCCGTGTAGAAGATCCCGAACACGCTCACCGCGACGATGGCGGCGGTCGGCGCCCCGGCACCGTCGAGCGGGATGGCGACGAAGAAGCCCGCGGCGATACCGATCACGGTGCCCAGGACCCGGCGGAAGCCGCGTACGAGGGTCTCGCCGCGCGAGGTGGTGTTGACGAACACCCACCAGGTGGCGCCGACCGCCCAGTACCAGCGCTGGTCGGAGAGCACCTGGCCCAGGCCCAGTGCGAAGGCGCCGCCCAGGGTGGCCTGCACCGCCTGCCGGGTGGTGATGCGGGCCAGCCCGCGGCCCTGCGGAGGGGCGGGCGCGGCCACGACGGGCAGCCGCCGCTCGTAGCACCAGAAGCCGAAGCGGACGGTGGCGGCGGCGCAGAGGGACAGCACGACGGCGGCGTACAGCTCGGGCAGCTGCTCCGGCACCGTGTGCAGGAACTGGGCGGCGAAGAAGGTCATGAACGCGAAGACGCCCAGGGAGTGGCCGCGCGGCCCCCAGCGGCGGGCGTAGACGCCCGCGCCCATGACGGCGAGGAAGACGAGATCGCGGGCGACGGGCTGGTCGTGCAGCACGGCGGCGACGGCGAGGACCGGGAGCCCGGCGACGGGGAGCAGCGCGGTGGTGACCGCCTGCTGCCGCACCGTGGCATCCGTGACCGTGAAGAGGGCGAGCAGCGCGGCGAGGCCGCCGGTGATGGCAGCGACGAGCGAGTGGCCGACGAGCCCGCACAGCGCGACCGCGAGCCCGATCCCGATGACGGCCCGGCTCGCGAACCGCAGCCGCACCCTCCCCGGGTCCGGTGCCACGAACACCCTCTTCAGCACACTGCTCCCCTTCCGCGTCCCCCGTGGGTCCCGCGCGCTCGGCATGAAAAAGGCGCCGCGGAGATCCGCAGCGCCATCGACAGGACCATCAGAGCATCCTGAGGGCCTATGGATCAAACGAGGGCGGAACCTCTGTACCAATGGCATAGTTCTCGGCGAGATCCGTGGGCCAGGAGGATGCCAACGGACCACCTGGACGAGAAGGAGGCCGACGGGCCATGGCCGTGGACGCTCTCGACACCCGGATCCTCCGCCTGCTGATCGAGCAGCCGCGTACCAGCGTGCGGGAGTACGCGCGACTCCTCGGGGTGGCCCGCGGCACCCTCCAGGCCCGGCTCGACCGGCTGGAGCGGGACGGGGTCATCACCGGTACCGGTCCGGCCCTCTCCCCCGCCGCCCTCGGCCACCCCGTCCTCGCCTTCGTCCACCTGGAGGTCACCCAGGGGCATCTGGTGGAGGTCGGCGACGCGCTGGCGGCCGTTCCCGAGATCATCGAGGCGTTCTCGACCACCGGCGGCGGGGATCTGCTGACCCGGGTCGTGGCCCGGGACAACGGGCATCTGGAGGATGTGATCCAGCGGCTGATCCAGCTGCCGGGCGTCGTCCGGACGCGGACGGACGTGGCGCTGCGCGAGCGGGTGGCGCACCGGGTGCTGCCGCTGGTCGAGGCCGTGGGGCGAGCGGCGGGAAGCGGGAGCTGAGCAGGGCGTACGCCCCCGCCGGGCCCGTTGCGGCATGCTGGGGGCCATGATCCCCCGCCCCGGCCTCCATGTGATCTTCGACCTCGACGGGACGCTGGTGGACAGCGAACCGAACTACTACGAGGCGGGGCGCCGGCTGCTCGCCCGGTACGGGGTGGCGGACTTCGGCTGGGAGGACCACACCCGCTTCATCGGGATCGGCACCCGGGAGACCCTGACCACCCTGCGGGCCGAGTACGGGATCGACGCACCGGTGGACGAGCTGCTCGCCGGGAAGAACGCGCTCTACCTGGAGCTCGCCGGGGCCTCCACCGAGGTGTTCGGGCAGATGCGGGCCTTCGTGGAGCGCCTGCACACCGCCGGAGTTCCGATGGCGGTGGCCTCCGGCTCCTCCAGGGCCGCGATCGGGGCGGTGCTCGCGGTCACCGGTCTTGACGCGTACATCCCGCTGTACGTCTCGGCGGAGGAGGTCGCGCACGGGAAGCCGGAGCCCGATGTGTTCCTGGAGACGGCCCGGCGGATGGGGGCGGAGCCTGCCCGGTGCGTGGTGCTGGAGGACGCGCCGCCGGGGGCCGCGGCCGCGCACGCGGCGGGGATGCAGTGCATCGCCGTCCCGTATGTGCCCGCGACCGCCTCCGACCCGGCGTTCGAAGCGGCTGAACTGCTTTTCGCGGAGGGCCAGTCGGCCTTCACGGCGGAGGCCGCGTACGGCTGGCTGCTGGGCGGGGCCGGTGCGGGCACCGGATCCTGAACCCGCCGCGTACCGGATCCGGACGTGCCGGGCCGTCAGCCGGGCTTCGACGGACGGCCGTCGGGACATCGGCGGCCCTGCGGACCGATATCCTGATCATGTCGTTCACTCCGCCGTGCAGGGCCCCTCAGGGGGCAGGCCGCCGCGCGGTGGACCGGCAGTCGGAGCGGGCCACGATTCGAGTTAGGTGAACAGGTGCTGGTAGCTGGTCGGTACCGGTTGATATCCCCCATCGGCCGTGGCGGCATGGGCGAGGTGTGGCGCGCCGCCGACGAGGTGCTGGGCCGCGCCGTGGCCGTGAAGCTGCTGCTGGGGGACCAGGCGGACGCCTCGTCGACCGCCCGGTTCCGGCTGGAGGCCCAGACCGCCGCCCGGCTGAGCCACCCGCATCTGGTGGCCGTCTTCGACTTCGGGGCCTGGGAGGACCGCTTCTTCCTGGTGATGGAGCTGGTCGAGGGGCAGAGCCTCGGTGATCTGCTGGCCACCCAGGAGCGGGTCGATCCCGAGCAGGTCGCGCGGATCGCGGGCCAGGCCGCGGCCGGTCTCGCCGCCGCGCACCGCCAGGGCATCGTCCACCGGGACATCAAGCCGGGCAACCTGATGCTGGACGCGGACGGTTCGGTCAAGATCGGTGACTTCGGGATCGCCCAGTTCGTCGACGACCCCTCGACCGCGCTGACGACGGCCGGGCACATCGTGGGCACCAGCCTCTACCTGGCGCCCGAGCGGGCTCTGGGACGTACCGCCGACTCCGCTTCCGACATGTACTCGCTGGGCTGCGTCGTCTACCAACTGCTGCTCGGACAGCCGCCGTTCAAGTCCGACACGGCGACCGCCACGCTGTACCAGCACGTCGACACCCCGCCGGTCCCGCTGCGGCAGCGCGGTGTGGGCATCTCGGCCGCCTTCGACTCGTACCTCCTGGGTCTGCTGGCCAAGAAGCCCGAGGAGCGGCCCACCGCGCAGCAGGTCTCCGACTGGTTCCGCACCGACGCCTGGCGGGGCCGCCCGGAGCCCCTCCCGGTCCAGACGCCCCCGTCCCGCCGGGCGTCCCCGTCCGCCTCCGCGCTGCCGGGGCGGGCCGCCCCGGCGGCGCAGACCGCCCCCGCCGGTCCCTCGACGTACCGGCTTCCGCAGCCCACGGGGCGAAGACGCTCCACCACGTCCCGGTCCGCTCCGGCCCGCCGCCGCTCCACGCGGGAGGCGATCCGGCGGCGTCCGAGGGTGGCGAGCGCGATCGCGGGTACGGCGACGTTCCTGGCGGCCGTGTATCTGGGGATGGTCCTGTTCTCGCCGGACTCCAGCTCGGCCGACACCCCCGGCCCCGGCCCCTCCGCCGTACCGTCCTCGCAGGACGCCGAGGGCGACGGACAGCAGGGGCAGCAGGGCGGGGGCCAGGACCAGCAGGACCAGGACCAGCAGGAGGACGACGAGCAGGACGACTGAGTCCCGCTCGCCCGCCCGCCGGTCAGCCGGCGGCCGGTCACCAGCGGCCGTGGACCTCCGGGCGGATGGAGCGGTCGTACAGCTCCCGTACGGAGTCCAGCGTGGCCTGCGGCAGCGGCGGCAGGGCGGCGGCCGCCGCGTTGGCGCGGGCCTGTTCCACCGAGCGCGCGCCGGGGATGACGCTGGTCACGCCGGGCTGCTGGAGGATCCAGCGCAGCGCGGTCTGGGCGGCGGTGGCGCCCTCGGGGGCCAGTTCGGCGAATTCGGCGGCGGCGGCGATCCCGGTGGCGTAGTCGATGCCGGAGAACGTCTCGCCCTGGTCGAACGCCTCGCCGTGGCGGTTGTACGTGCGGTGGTCGTCGGGGCCGAAGACCGTGTCCTTGGTGTACTTGCCGGAGAGCAGTCCGGAGGCGAGCGGGACCCGCGCGATGATGCCGACGCCCGCTGCGGCCGCCGCTGGAAGGACCTCGTCCAGGGGCTTGAGGCGGAACGGGTTGAGGATGATCTGCACGCTCGCGACGCCGGGGCGGGCGATGGCGGTCAGGGCCTCGGCGCAGGTCTCGACGCTCACCGCGTAGGCGGCGATCCGCTGCTCCTCGACGAGGGTGTCCAGGGCGTCGTAGACGGCGTCGGAGGAGTAGACGCTGCTGGGCGGGCAGTGCAGCTGTACGAGGTCGAGGGTGTCGGTCCCGAGGTTGGCGCGGGAACGGTCGTTCCAGGTACGGAAGTTGTCCAGGACGTAGTTCTCCGGCACCTGATCGGCGCGGCGGCCCATCTTGGTGGCGACGAAGACGTCCGCGTCGGGGCGGTTCTTGAGGTAGCGGCCGATGAGCTGTTCGCTGCGGCCGTCGCCGTAGACGTCCGCGGTGTCGAAGAAGGTGACGCCGGAGTCGACGGCCGCGTCGAGGACGTCGAAGGCGTCGCTCTCCTCGACGTCTCCCCAGTCGCCTCCGAGCTGCCAGGTGCCCTGTCCTACGACCGAGACGTCACGGCCGGTCCTGCCGAGTGTGCGCTGTTCCATGAGGATCATGCTATTCCGCTTCTCACGTCGTGAAGATGAAAGGGGTGGGCGGCGGCAGGAGCACCTCTGCCGCCGTCCACCGTTCTGGGGCCGCCCTCGAAGGGGCGGGCCGGGGGTCAGCCCCGGTACTGGGCGAGGACCCTGGTGAAGTCCCACGGCTGCTGGCCGACACCGGAGCAGGTGTCGGCGCCGCCGCCGGTGCAGGGGCGGTCGCGGTTGACGGACCAGAAGGTCAGCCGGGACAGGTGCCGCTGCTGGGCGTAGGCGAGGATCGTGCGGAAGTCGGCGACGGTGATGGTCTCACCGACGTCGGTGGTGCCGTTCATCGAGGAGATGCCGGTGTGCCGGTAGGCCTGGTCGTCGCTGTAGCCGTAGGCGTTCTTGACGGCCGTCTTGAGACCTTCGGCGGCGCGGACGCTGAGCGTGCCCATGTTCTGGCCGTTGCCGCCGAAGTTGAACGGCATGATCGTCCAGCTGTCGATGGTGAGACCGGCCTGGGCGGCCCGGTTGATGAGGCTGGCGTCGGGGCCGTTCTGGCCGGTGCCGAAGGTGATGTAGAGCTTGATGCCGGGGTTGTTGGCGCGGATGGTCCGCAGCGCGTCGACCGTGCGCTGCTGGACCGTCGGGGAGTCGTAGGCGGCGGCCTCGATGTCGATGTCGATGGCCTTGAGCCCGTACGCGTTGATGACCTTCTGGTAGGCGGCGGCGAGTTCGCCGGCGCTGCCGCAGGAGCTCTCCAGCTTGTTGCCGCTCCAGCCGCCGAACGACGGGATCACATCACCGCCGGCGGCCCGTACGGTGTTGATCGTCTGCTGGTCCACGCCGCCGGTGAGCGGACGGCCGCCGTCCCACTGCGGGTTGCAGTAGCCGTTGCTGAGGACGAAGGCGAGCGTGAACCACTTGACGCCGGTCGCGTTCATCACGGTCGTCGGGGAGGGCGGGCTGCCCCAGCCGTTGTAGATGTAGGGCGCGACGGCCATCGGGGGGCCGCCCGGGTCGGGGTTGCCTCCGCCCGCGGGGGCGGTCCACTTCTGGTTGGCTGCGCCGGTGCAGGTCCAGATCTGGAGGCGGGTGCCGTTGGCGGAGCTGTTGCCGGTGGCGTCCAGGCACTTGTCGGCCCCGACGGAGACGATGTCGCGGGCGGCGGAGATCCCCCACCGCTGGGCGGCGCTCCCGTTGCAGTCCCAGAGCTGGACGACGGTGCCGCTGGCGGTGGCCCCGTCCTTGACGTCGAGGCACTTGCCGAGCGCACGGACGGTTCCGTCGGAGCGTACGTCCCACTGCTGGGCGCCCGTGCCGTTGCAGTCGTAGAGCTGGACGGCGGCGCCGTTGGCCGAGGACGCGGCGGCCACGTCGACGCACTTGCCGCCGATGCCGGTGATCTGCCCGACCGCGGCGATCTCGACGGCGGTCGCGGGCGCGGTCGGGCTCAGGAACGCGGCCATGGCGACGAGCGACAGGCCCGGCAGGACGAGGCGGCGGAACCGCCCGAGGACGCCGGGTCTCGGGGGCGGGGTGTCGGTCATGGGATCTCCATCCGTTCGGGGGTGGGGGCCGTGCCCGTACGTGTCCGGGCGCGGCCGGTGCCTGTGCGTGGAGGACCCCGCGCACAGGCACCGGGGCTGCTGGTCCACCGCAGCCGGCGGGTCGCGGCCCTCGTCCGTGCGGACCTCGGTCAGTCGTTGGTGGTCACGCGGACGTAGTCGACGACGAGTTGGGCCGGGAAGGCGGTGGAGCCGTCGGGGTCGCCGGGCCAGTAGCCGCCGACCGCGAGATTGAGGATGAGGAAGAAGGGCTTGTTGAACACCCACTCCTTGCCGCCCAGATCGGCGGGGGTGCGCCGCTGGAAGACGTTGCCGTCGACGGACCAGGTGATGGAGTCGGGGGCCCAGTCGACGGCGAAGGTGTGGAAGTCGTCGGCGAACGCGGCGCCGTTGGGCAGGGTGTAGCCGGCGCCGATGCCGTCGGCCCCCGAGTACCCGGGTCCGTGCAGGGTGCCGTGGACGGTGCCGGGCTCGAAGCCGACGTTCTCCATGACGTCGATCTCGCCGCTCTGCGGCCAGCCGACGTTGCCGAAGTCGTCGCCCAGCATCCAGAAGGCGGGCCACATGCCCTGGCCGCGCGGGACCTTGACCCGGGCCTCGACGTGTCCGTAGGCGGCGGCGAACTTGCCGGAGGTGTTGAGCCGGGCCGAGGTGTACTCGCAGGAGCCGTACCAGCACTGGTAGTTGCCGGGGTTCTCCTTGCGGGCGGTGATCACGAGGTTGCCCTGGCCGTCGAGGGCGGCGTTGCTGTTGCCTCCGGTGTAGTACTGCCGCTCGTGGTTGTTGACGTTGTCGCCGGTCTCCAGCTGCCACTTGGAGCCGTCGACAGCGGCGCCGGCCGGCCCGTCGAACTCGTCGGCGAAGGCGACGGCCGCCGGAGCGGGGGCGGGGGCGGGGGCCGCGGAGGCTCCGCCGGGCAGGGCGGTGAGGACGGCGGAGCAGCAGAGCAGGGAGGCCGCGTAGAGGGCGGTGCGGCGGCGCCTGGAGTGGGTGCGTACGGCGTGGGTGCGTACGGCTCGGTGCGGGAGGTGCACGGTCATCACATCGCTTCGTGGGGGGACATGCGCATGACAGATCAACACCGAGAGGTGAACGGTTGGGGCGAACACCTCGGGTGCATATTTCAATTCTTGATTTAAGGGAGTGCCGCAGGAGGCGTCAATAACTTGGTCCAGACCGGAGAGTGAACGGACTGTGCCACAGGCATATGCATCTGAACACAACGGGGCTCGCACGGGGCTCACCGCGCGCTTCCCTCCGGGCGGCGGCACAGTGGAGATACCGACCCGGTGGCACGGCTGAGCTGCACCGGACAGCACGGCGGGACCGGGCGGTGCGGGCGGAGGGAGCACGCCATGCGGAACGACGGCGTACCGCGGCCCCGTCTCGACGGAGTACCGCGGCCTCATTTCGTCGTGCAGATCCATGACGCGCGGCGCATGCACTTCGACTTCCGCCTGGAGGTCGACGGCGTACTCAAGTCCTGGGCGGTCCCACGCGGCCCCTCGGAGAACCCGAGCGACCGGCGTCTGGCCGTGGAGACGGAGGACCACGCGCTGGAGTACCGCGAGTTCGAGGGGGTCATCCCGCAGGGCGAATCCGGCAGCGGCACGGTCATCGTCTGGGACCAGGGGACCTACGAGCCGCTCGGCCACGACCAGGAGGGGGAGGCCGTCCCCTTCTCGGCGTCACTGGCCCTCGGTCATGCCACGTTCTGGCTCCACGGGGCCAAACTGCACGGCGAGTTCGCGCTCACCCGCTTCCGGGTGGGCGACGAGCCGGAGAGCGGCGGCCAGGAGGCGTGGCTGCTGATCAAGGCCAACGACCGGCTCGCCGTACGGGACCGGCCCGGCTCACCGGACCCGTACCACGCCAGGTCCGCCCGTACGGGACGGACGCTCCACCAGGTCGCCGTCGCGGCGGCGCGGAGGGCCGGGGACTGAGGGGCCGGGCGCCCTGCCCCCGGCGGTCCGCACGTCCCTCCACGCGATACGCACGTTCGTCTATGGTCCTGTGTCCGCCGTCCACGTGCCCGTGTCCGCGTCGGAGGCAGTCAGGCGGGCGAGGAGATCCGTGTAGAGCGCCCGCCGGTCGGGACGGGCGTGCGCCGCCGCCCTGCGCAACGCCGGGACCGCCGCCGTACCGAAGCCGGTGACCGCTTCCCGCGCGGCGCTGCGGACAACCGGCTTCGGGTGGCCGAGCAGCCGGATCAGCTCCGGCAGCGCGGGCTCCCACGACGCCCGTCCCAGCGTCCGCGCCGCCATGCGCACCACGTCCGGCAGCGGGTCGGAGAGCAGGACCGCCGTCGACCGGGCGTGGGCGGCCCGGTCGAAGAGGGCGCGCGAGACCCGGTGGGCGTGCAGGCGCACCCCGGCGCGCGGGTGGCGCAGCAGCTCCTCGATCACCGCGTGCAGCGCCGGGTCCGGCTCCCTGCCGGGCGTCGGCGGGTACTCCTCGACAAGGCGGCCGAGGGCGCGGCGGGTCTGTTCGGGCGTCCCCCTGCGGGCCAGGTCGAGCAGCTCCGGCAGGGCCGGGCGGTGGGCCCGCGCCGCCGGTGTGCTCGGGGCGGGGGCCCGCAGGGCGTCGAGGGCGGCGGCATCCTCGGCCTCGGCGCCCGGCCCGCGCAGGGGGCCTGCCACGAGGACGAGGCGGTCGGCCAGGGCATCGCGGCCCTCTGCGCGCAACCGGCCCCGTACGCGGTCCAGTTCGGGCGTACGCAGCAGGGGGCGGCCCGCCAGCAGGTCCAGGAGGCCGTGCTCGCCCGCCTCGACACGCGGGTCCAGCAGCTGCGCCAGGACGTCGGCGGGCACCCGGCCCAGCACGGTGCGGGCGGCCTCGTGCACCGCGGGCGGGCCGTGCTGCCACCGGTCGAGCAGCATCGGGACGAGCGGGGGCAGGTCCCAGGGGCCCAGGAGCCCGGCACAGACCAACGCCCGCTCGGGCAGCACCCCTTCGGCGCTCAGCTCCGCCGCACCCAGGCCCGTCGACGTACGGGCGAGGCGGCCGGTCCCGGCGTCGGGGACCAGGTCGACGCGGCCGCGCAGATACGCACGCACCAGGGCGAGCGCCACCTCCGGCTCGGGCCCGCCGGCCAGGGCCAGGGCGGCGGAGTTCCGGCGGTCCGGGTCGTCGGCCTCCAGCAGGGCCAGCAGCCGGGCCTGCCGGGCGGCCGAGCGCGGCTGATCCGGGTCGTCGGGCCGAACCACAGTCGGGGCAGGGGGAGTTGAGACCGCCCGGGTTTCGGCGAGGGTCCACGGCGGTGCCCCGAGCGGCTGGAGTGCGGTCATCCAGTCGAGGAGCGGACCGCGTACGCCGGGCCCGGCGGCCGGGTAGGCGTCGATGAGCGCATGGAGCAGCTGCCGGGAGCGGGGCGTGCCGGGCGCGGCCTCGAAGATGCCGTCGACGCCGTTCCGTCGGAACTCGGCCAGTGCGCCGGGCGTCCGTAGCGCCTCTCGCAGCGCGCGGCGGGAGTGGCGCGCTTCTCGCAGCGCGCCACTCCCGTCGTCAGCCGGTACGCCGGGCGTCCTCTCCGGTACGCCGAAGGCCTCGCGCAGCACGCCCGGTGCCGTCTCCCAGGGGTCGGGACCCAGGTGGGCGGCGGCGAGCGCCCGGTCGACGTCGGTGCGGACCAGCACCGCCCCGCACCGCCGGAGCAGGGACAGCGTCAGGGCCGCGGGGGCGGAGGGCACCTGCCGGAGCGCGCGGAGCTGGGCCACGACGGTGAAGCGCTGCACGGTGGACAGAGCTGGGACGACCACGTCCAGGACGTCGAGCAGCTCCACCACGAACTCCTGCGACCCTCCCCCGTTCACGGCCTCCTCGAACGCGACGGTCACCACCTCGGCGTGGCGGGCGAGGACCGCCGCCTCGTCGGCCGACCACGGGGCCGGGCACAGCCGCAGCGCGCACCGCAGCAGCCGGCCGCGGAGTCCGGCCGGGCGAGGGCTGTCGGCCAGGGCGAGCCAGCGGTCCAACTGTGGTCTCAGCGCCGGGCTTTCACGGGCCAGGGCGGGATCCGGAGGCGCGGGGCGGTGGGCGATCCGCAGGGCGAGGGCCGGGTCCCAGCCGCCGCGCAGCAGGGCCTGGACATCCAGGTCGTCCGCACCCGGCTGGTCGGTCGGCGTGTGCCCGGGTACCGGGAGGCCGAGGCCGGCGAGGGGTTCCGCCAGGTCCTCGACCGAGCCGGAGGAGAGCCGGACACCGCCCTCGGCGACGAGCGTCAGCAGGGCGGGCGCGACCGGCGACCCCTGGGCATGCAGGGCGAGCACCGAGCGCGCCGACGGTACGCCGTCGAGCCCCGCCAGCAGCAGACGGCGGGCCCGCCCGTCCCGGCTCTCCTCGGCGGCGGCGAGGAGGGTGGCCGCGTACGCCTCGCCCAGTACGGCCCGCAGCGCCCGCTCCAGTGCGTCCCGCAGGCCCGGGTTGTCGTCGCGGCCGAGCCGCCGCAGGAGCCGTGGCACGGCCGCGGGGGCGACCGCGTGGACCAGGGTCTCGGCGGCGGTCTTCCGGATGTTCATGTTCGGGTGGTCGAGGCAGGCGGCGACCGGCTCGGCCGCCCAGTCGGCCCGGGCCGCGCCCAGCGCCAGGAGAGCCTGCCGCACGGTCCGGATGTCCGGCGACACGGTGAGCGGGAGCAGCGTCGCCGACAGGGCCCGCGCGTCGCTTCCCGAGGTGTCGTGGGCGAGCAGGGCAATGACGTGTTTGCGCACCTGCGGGTCGCGGCTGCGGAGCAGGCGGTGCACCCGGGGCCGGGTCCGCGCGGTGGCGGGGATCCGGAGCAGCGCCTTCAGCAGGACGGCCTGTTCGGCGCCGGTCGCTCCGGACCGGTCCAGCAGATCGAGCAGCGTCGTGGCGAGGAACGCGTGGCCCGCGCCGCAGGCGTCCACGGCGTCCAGCAGGCAGACGGGCCGGATCCGCCGGCGCTCGTACAGCCGGCGCCCGAGGGCCTGGATCGCGTGCAGTACGCCGTCCGGCAGCTCCGGTTCCCCGTCCGGGCGCGGCCCGTCCTCATGCGACCTGCGCCGCCGGTCCACGGCGGGGGTGGGCTCCCGGGGCACCGCGAGATCACGCACGACCCGCAGGAGCAGGTCGGCGATCAGGGGCAGGCTCCCCGTCCCCGCGTGTTCCGCGACCCGGCAGAGCACCGCCACGGCATCGGCCTCGTCCGGGCGGGAGCGCAGGACTGCGAGCTCTCGCTCGTCCGGGGCGCCGAGGTCGGCGGCGATACGGGGCGGCAGGTCGGTGGGGTCGAGCCGGGCGAGGAGGCGCCGGCGCCGGCCGGGCTCGGTCGTGAGGTGCCAGAGGAGTTCCAGCGCCCGGCCGCGTACGGCACGCAGTGCGGGCGCGACTCCCGCGCCGGGTACAGCACACGCCGTGGGTGCGGCTCCCGTGTGGGCCTCCGCCGCCCAGGGCGCGTACCGGGCCACCTCACTCCCGTACTCCCCCACGCCGAGCCCCTCGGCCAGCGCCGCCTCCGTACGCTCCCCGCCGATCGCCTCCAGCGCGGCCAGCGCCTCGACGGGGGCCGTGGGCAGCAGGGCCAGCACCGCCTCCTCCGCGTCCGCGTGGCGCAGGACCCGGATCGCGTCGAGGAACGGGCGCGGGGCCGGAACGATCGGCAGCAGCCGGGCCACGGCCTCGCCCACCGGGATGTCGGCCGCGCCCTGCCCGGCCAGTGCGGTCAGGAGGTCCAGGCGGCGCGGCCAGTCGGGGGCGGTGAGGGGTGCGTCGCGGAGGGTGTCGAAGAACGTGCGGCGGCAGGTGTGGAGCACGGTGGCGATGTCCTCGGCCAGAACCGTGTGGTCGGCCAGGGCCAGGCCGACCACCGGCCCGGCGTCCCGCGCGGCCGGGAAGTGCCCGCGCCGGTGCAGGCCGCCCAGGCAGGTAAGTACGGGGCCGGCGAACAGCAGCGGGTCGGGGGCGGCCAGCTCCAGGAGACGGCCGATGTCGGTGCGTTCCGCGAGGTCGCCGAGGAGCTCCACGGCCCGGCGGCGCAGGACCGGGTCCGCCGCCTCGTCACCGGCGATGTCCAGGAGGAGGTCGCGGTGGCCGTGCCGGGCGGCGGTGGTGAGGGCGGCGGCGAGGACCGTACGGTCGGGCGGGCCGCCCTCGCCCGCGTGGAGCGCGGCGGGAGCGTCCTGGCCCGGGGCCCGGGCATCCCGACCCACGGCGGAAGTGCCCTGGCCCGCAGCGGAAGCGGCTCGGCCCACGGCCGGAGCGTCCCGGCCATCTGCGCACACATCGGGGCCGTACCCGCCCCACACCCCCACCAGCCCACGCACGACCGACGGATCCAGTGGCACCACCACCGCCCACGGCTCGGCCAGTTCGCGCAGCGCGGCCCTCACCACACCCGGGTCAGGGGCGTCGAGCAGCCGTATCAGCAGCCCGCGCACGGAGGCGGGGGCGAGGAGACCGGCGTGCAGTCCGGCGCGGGCAAGGCGCAGCGCCTCGTCCTGGAGGACCGGGTCCCCGGTGGCGGCGAGTTCGGCGACCAGCCGCTCGGGGCGGTGCGCGACCAGGATGCCGGTGGAGCGGACGGCCTGGTAGAGCGGCTCTCCGGCCGGTTCCGTGGAGACGACAGCAGGGTCGGCGACGAGTTCGGTGCGCAGCCAGGCGATCCGTACCCGGGCGGGCCACCCGGCCGTACGCCAGTCGGGCAGCGGTCGGTGGTGGCCGTCCGGCCCGGGGCGCAGCCGCCCGTGGAGCTCCGCCAGGGTGAGGGACTCCTCCGGCGTCGCCCCAGTGGTATCGGGCAACAGACTTGCCAGCAGCTCCTGTTGCTCCGAACCGGCGGCGAACGGGGCACTCGTGCGCTCGGCGAGAAAGCCGAGGCCGACATGGCGTATGCGGGGATCGGGGTGCCGGACCAGCCGGCCGAGGAGTTCCGGGGCGCAGGTCCGGGCGTCGAGGTGCCGGGCGAGGAGGCCGGCGTCGGCGTGGGAGAGGGCGGCCTCGACCGGCTCCTGCGGAGGTGTCGTCACCTGGGGATCGTAAACACCTGGTCCGTACGGCGAACTGACGAGGCCCCGGGGCGCGAGGCCCGCGGCGCGTGCCGCCGCAGCCCGTCCATGCCCGAGGCCCGGTTCCGCCCCGGCCCGCCGGAGTCCGAGGCCCGGTTCCCCCGGCCCACCGGAGAACGAGACCCGGTTCCGCCCCGGCCCGTCCTGGCCGATGATGTTGCCCGGGGCCATCGCCCCGGCAGCACACCGGCAGAGCACCGGCCTTCCGTGGAAGGGGTATTGATGCGGGACATGCCACCGGAACCGGTACCGCCGGACCCGCGTGCGGGCGAGGACGCGCAGGTGATCGTGGTGGGGGCGGGCCCGGCCGGTTCGTCGGCCGCGTACCACCTGGCCCGGGCGGGGGTCGATGTGATCCTGCTGAAGAAGGCCCGCTTCCCCCGGGAGAAGGTCTGCGGCGACGGCCTCACCCCGCGCGCGGTGCACCAGCTGATCCGGATGGGCGTCGACATCTCCGCGCCGGGCTGGACGCGTTCGCGCGGTATGCGGTGGGTGGCCGGGGAGCACCGGGTGCACATCGACTGGCCCACGCTGGGCCGGTACCCGGACTTCGGGCTCTCCCGCAGCCGCCACGACTTCGACGACATCCTGGCGCACCACGCCGTGGCGGCCGGGGCCCGGCTGTACAGCGGCTGGAAGGCGGAGCGGCCGCTGGTGGACCGGGCGGGGAGCGTCATCGGGGTCAGTGCGGCCCCGGACTCGCCGGAGGTCCCGGGGCCGGTCGGCTTCCGGGCGCCGGTCGTGATCGCCGCCGACGGGGCCTCCGCCCGGCTCGCCCTGGCGCTGGGCATCGAAAGGGATCCCGCGCGGCAGATCGCCACGGCCGCCCGCCGCTACTACCGCAGCCCGGAGCGCTCCCGGGAGGAGTACCTGGAGCTCTGGGCCGACCTGCGCTTCCCCGGCCAGGGCCCGTATCTCCCCGGCTACGGCTGGATCTTCCCGATGGGCGACGGGCGGGTCAACGTCGGGCTCGGGGCGCTCCCCCACCGACGGCACGGGAAGGCGGATCTGCGGGCCACCCTGGACCAGTGGCTGGCCCGGACGCCCGAGGAGTGGGGGCTGCGCGAGGAGAACGCCGAGGGCCCGGTGCGCAGCGCCGCTCTGCCGCTGGGCTTCAACCGGCATCCGCTGTACGCGCGCGGACTTCTGCTGGTCGGTGACTCCGGCGGCATGGTCAGCCCGTGGAACGGCGAGGGCATCGGCCAGGCCCTGGAGGCCGGTGAGGTCGCCGCCGAGACCGCGGCCCTCGCCCTGGCCCACCCCGAGGGCCCCCGGCGCGAACAGGTGCTGCGTGGCTACCCGGTGGAGATGAACCGCCGCTGGGGCCGCTACTACCGGCTGGGCAACGCGGCCGCCGACGTGGTCTTCAGCCGTTCCGGGTTCCAGCCGGTGCTCAACCGGTACGTCATGAACTCGCCGTTCGTCCTGAACACTCTGGCCCGGCTGCTCGCCGACCTCACCGACAAGCCCTCGCGCGATGTGATCGACCATCTCCTCAACACCGCGATCCGTTTCGTCCCGGCCCCGCGGCCGGGACGGGCCCGCAAGCCGCTCAGGAGAGCCGCGCGGTGACGTGCGCCCGGCCCCGGTCCCGTACGTCTTCGGGGTGCTCCGGACCGTAGCCGTGCGGTGGCCGCGGGGGCTGACCTCCCTGTCCGGGCAGCGGGACCGGCGGCGTACGGTTTCGTCGGCCCACGCCTCCACCACGGCGCGGTGGGCGGAGATCGGGCGACGGACGACCACCGGAGGAACGAACCGATGACGGGCACCAGGATCACCGCGCGGGAACTCAACCGCGCCACGCTCGCCCGGCAGTTGCTGCTGCGGCGGGAGGCGCTGGAGCCCGCCGAGGGGGTACGGCGCGTGGTCGCGCTCCAGGCCCAGCAGCCGGCCTCGCCGTACGTCGCGCTGTGGAACCGGCTCACCGCCTTCGACCCGGCCGCACTCGACACGGCGTTCACGGATCACCGGGTGGTCAAGGCGACCTTGATGCGGCTCACCCTCCACGCCGTGCACGCCGACGACCACCCGGCCTTCCGGGAGGCCATGCACCCGGTGGTCCGCGCCTCCCGGCTGGGTGACCGCTTCACCGTGTCCGGGCTGACGGCGGAAGATGCCGACGCGCTGGTTCCCCGGCTGCTGGAGTTCGCGGACCGGCCCCGGACCACCGCCGAGTGCGAGGCCTGGCTGGGCGACCAGTTGGGGGCGCCGCCGCGGGCCGGGGCGTGGTGGGGGCTGCGGCAGTACACACCGCTGCTCCACGCACCCACCTCGCCGCCGTGGTCGTTCGGTCACCGGCCCTCGTACATAGCGCCGCGGACCGGTCCCGTACGGACGGATCCGGAGGCGTCGGCCGCCTCCCTGCGGGCGCTGGTGCTGCGCTACCTCTCGGGGTTCGGTCCCGCCTCGGTCGCGGACGTGGCCCAGTTCGCCATGGTCACGCGCTCCCGGGCGCGGGCGGCGCTGGCGGCTCTCGCCGGAGGGCTGGAGCGGCTGGAGGGGGCGGCGGGCGAGGAGTTGTTCGATCTGCCGGGGGCTCCTCGGCCGGACGGGGCGGAGCCGGCACCGCCCCGGCTGATGGCGATGTGGGACAGCGTCCTGCTGGCGTACGCGGACCGCGGGCGGGTCCTCCCGGAGGCGTACCGCAAGGTCGTGATCCGCGCGAACGGGGATGTGCTGCCGACGCTGCTGGTCGACGGGTACGTGGCAGGGGTGTGGCGCCCGGCCGCCGGGGGCATCGAGGCGACCGCGTTCCATCCCCTGCCCGACGAGGTCTGGGAGCAACTGGCCGTCGAGGCCCGGTCGCTGGTGGGGTTCCTCGCCGACCGTGAACCGGAGGTCTACCGTCGTTACGCCCATTGGTGGAGCCGTCTCCCGGACGCCACCGTGCGGCTGCTGCCCGCCGGTTGATCCGGGAAGCCGCGAACGGATGCTCTACAGCCCTGTAGATTCAGCCCGGTAGATTCAGCTCAGCAGGTTCATGGCTCCGCGTCCACTCCGCCCCAGAGAAAGCAGCAACCATGTTCGGGATCGGCGAACTCACCCTCCTTCTCCTGGTGATCGTGGCGGTGCTGGCCGTGAAGAGGCTGCCCGACCTCATGCGGTCGGCCGGAAAGGCCGCGCGCATCCTCAAGAGCGAGAAGCAGGCCCTCAAAAACGAGGACGGCGACCCGTCCCAGCCGCCTCCCCGCGTGATCCGCGGGGAGGCGACCGAGCGGGACACCCCCTAGGGCGCCGTCGGCGGGTGGAGCAGCCGGGCGAGGAGATCGTCGAGGCTGACCAGTCCGGAGAGCCGGCCCTGCCCGTCGCGTACGACGGCGATCGTCGCGCGGCGCTCGCGCAGCCGCTCCACGGCGTGGGCGGCCGTCTCGTCCGGCGCCAGTTCCGGTACGGGCCGGGCCAGGGCGCGCGCGGACACGTCACGGCCTCCGGCACGGGCGACCAGCGCGTCGCGGGCGTGGACCGATCCGAGGACGTCTTCCCCGTCCCGTACGAGCAGGCGGGTGCGGTCGGCGGCGGTGGCGACGGCCAGGATCCGGTCGAGGTCCGCGTCCGCGGGTACGGTCGCGATCCGCTCCACGGGGACCTGGAACGCGGCCACCGGGGTCTGCGGCTCGGTCAGGGACCGGGTCACCAGCCCCGAGTCGCCCTTGCTGATCAGCCCGAGGCGCTCGGACTCCTCGATGAGGTGGGTGAGCTGGTCGCGGTTGTGGACGGAGGCGAGTTCGTCGCGCGGGGTCACCCGGCAGAGCCGTACCAGGGCGTTGCTGACCGCGTTCAGCAGCCGGATCAGCGGGCGTACGGCGTTGACCACGGCACGGAACGCCGGGCTCAGGAGCATCGCGGAGCGCTCCGGGTGGGCGATGGCCCAGGACTTGGGCGCCATCTCACCGATCACCATGTGCAGGAAGACGACGACGACCATCGCCAGGGCGAAGGCGATGCCGTAGCTCAGGCCGGCGGGCAGCCCGAGCCGCTCGAGCAACGGGTCCAGCTCGTGCGAGATGGCGGGCTTGGAGACGGAGCCCAGGCCCAGGGTGCAGATGGTGATGCCGAGCTGGGCGCCCGCGAGCATCAGCGACAGCTCCCGCATCCCGGCGAGCGCCGCCTTCGCGCCGCGCTGTCCGGCTGCGGCGGCCTGTTCCATGCGGTGGCGCTTGGAGGCGACCAGGGCGAACTCGGCGGCGACGAAGAAGCCGCTGCCGATCAGCAGCAGGACGGTGACGAAGAGCGCCATGGGGAAGCTCATGCCTGCGGCTCCTGTTCGATGCGGACGTACTCGGCCACGTGCCGGTCGAGCGTGCGGACCTCGACCCGGACGCCGGAGACGGTGAGGTGGTCCCCGACCGTGGGGAAGCGGCCCAGCCGGTCGATGATCAGCCCGGCGAGGGTCTCGTAGCCGCCCTCCTCGGGCAGCACGATGCCGGTGGCCTCCTCGATCTCATCCAGGCGGCGCCCCGCGTCCACGACCCAGCCGGAGCCGTCGGCGACCGCGAGTTCGGTGACGGTGTCGGACTCGTCGGCGATGTCCCCGACCAGCTCCTCGGCGATGTCCTCGTACGTGACGATGCCCGCGAGACCGCCGTGCTCGTCCAGGACGACGGCGAACTCGTCGTCCCGCTCCCGCATCTGGGCGACCGCCGCGGGGAGTTTCAGGATCTCGGGGAGCAGGAGCGGGCGGCGGGCCAGTTCGCCGGCGGTGGTGCGGCCGACGTCGGCGGCGGGCAGTCCCATCAGCTCCCGTACGCCCAGCACTCCCGCGGGGTCGTCGGGGTGGTCACCGAGCACGGGGTAGTTGGAGTGGCCGTGCCGGGCGATGAGTTCGACGGCCTGGGAGGCCATGGCGTCGCGGCGTACGAAGGTGACGTCGGCGCGCACCACCATCACCTCGCCCAGGGTGCGTTCGGAGAACTCCAGGGCGTGGTCGACGAGTTCGGCGGTGGCTGCGGGCAGTTCGCCCTGCTGGTGGGACTCGCCGATCAGATGGCCGAGCTCCTCCAGGGTGGCGCCGTGGTGGAGTTCCTCGACCGGTTCGATGCCGATCCGGCGCAGCAGCCGGTTCGCCACGCCGTCGAAGACGTGGACGACCGGGCCGACGACCCGCAGGTAGACGAGGGTGGAGGCGGCCAGGGACTTCGCCATCCGCTCGGGTACGGCAAGGGCGAGGTTCTTGGGCGCGAGTTCGCCCAGCACCATCTGGATGACGGTCGCCACGACGAAGGAGAGCGTCACGGAGATGGCCGACACCGCTCCGTCGGGCAGGCCGGCGCCGTCGAGCGCCGGCCGCAGGAGCGCGGAGACGGACGGCTCCGCGAGGAAGCCGACGACCAGCCCGGTGACGGTGATGCCGAGCTGGGCGCCCGAGAGCATGAAGGAGAGCCGCTCCAGGACGGTCACCGCGCGGGCGGCCCGCCTGTCACCGGCGGCGGCCTCGCGGGAGAGCGTCAGGCGGTCGGCGGACACATAGGCGAACTCCTGGGCCACGAAGTAGCCCGTCCCCGCGGTCAGGACGAACACGGCCAGCAGGCCGAGCAGGGCGGCGGTCATCGCTCACCCGTCCGGTGCGGACCGTGGGGGCCGTGAGGCCCCTGGGGATCAGGTTCCGAAGGCCCCGAAGGGCCCGGACTGGCGGACAACGCGTGACTCCTCATCCGGCTGGGGCTCCAGCCAACGGATCGGTTCGGTGGCCCGGGCCGGTGGCGGGCAGGCGCGGAGCCGCCGTACGCCCCGCCGGGCCCACGAACTCTACAGTCACGTAGACGTGAACGGGCCGGACCTACAGAGGCGTCGTGGTCGCCGCCTCCAGGACGAGGAAGAGGGCGACGGCGGCGTTGAGCGCGGAGAGCGCGGAGACGGTCGTACCGGCGGCGGCGACGAACGCGGCGGCACCGGCCGGGGTGAGCGCGGGCGGCCAGCCCCGGTCCGGCGGTACCGGGCCGAGCAGCGCGGCCACCCGGCGCGGCACCGGCCCCGCGGCGGCGAAGCCGGCCACGACGGCTCCCCGGGGGGCCGGGCGGGAGATGAGCGCCGCCTTGCCGACCGCCCGGGCCGTCAGCCGGCGGTCGCCCGTGACCCGGGCCGCCTCCTCGTCCGCCCAGCGCTCGGTGGAGTAGACAAGGGCCGCCCCCAGGGGCCGCAGCAGCGGGTTGACGCACCCGGCCAGCCGGGTGGCGAGCAGCAGCCGGTGGTGGCGGCCCTCCAGGTGGGCCCGTTCGTGGGCGAGCAACGCCCGGCGCTCCGCCGGGTCCAGGGCGGTGAACATGGCGGTGGAGACCATGACCCGGCCCGGCGAGCCGGGCAGGGCGTACGCGTACGGCACGTCGTCGGGCAGGACGGCGAGGTCACCCCCGCCCGGCAGACCGGCGAGCGTGCGGTGGGCCCGGGCGCGGAAGCGGTAGTGGCGACGGACGGTGAAGCCGCAGGCCGCCGTCACCGCGACGAGCGCCAGGATGGACGCCTTGCCCGCGAAGGCGTCGTGCGGGACGGCCTCGCGGACCTCGTCGTCGGACCAGCCGTCGGGCAGCGGGTTGCCGGGCAGCTGGGCCGTGCCGACCACCACCAGCAGCCCGAGACAGACCAGGCTGCAGGAGGCGAGGATCACGGCGACGGTGGTCAGCAGGCGTGCGGCTCTCCGTGGGTGCAGGTGCTGCTCGGCCAGGCGCGCGATCGGCAGCGCGGTCAGGGGCAGGACCAGGGGCAGATACACGAAGACGCCCATCGTCAGCCCTCCGGCCGGTCCGTCGGCGCCGCGCCGGGGCCGCTCGCGGGGTCACCGGGGCCGCCCGCGGGGCCGCTCTCCGCGAGCAGCGAGCGCAGCAGTTCCTCGTCGTCCGCCGACAGGACGGAGACGAAGCCGGCGAGCACCGCGTCCCGGTCGCTCTGTTTGTCGAGGAGGCGGCGCATGCGCAGTGCGGCGAGGCCGGCCTCGTTCGCCACGGGCTGCCACAGGACGGGGCGCTTGGGCCCGGTCCTGGTGACGGCCTGCTTGGCGTGCAGCCGGGTCAGGATCGTGATGACGGTGCTGTACGACAGGCCGCTGCCGAGCCGTTCCAGCACCCAGGCGGCGGTGACCGGTTCGGTCGCCTCGCCGAGCACGGACAGCACCTGGGCCTCCAGCTCGCCCTGGCCCCGCCTGCGGGCGGGCGTTTCCCGTTCGCCACCGGTTCCTTCGGTGTCCACCGTCCGGCCCCCCTTTCCTTCCACCGCCCGGTCACGGCTGTTCATCCGCCGGGCACCGGGAAATCGTATCCAGCCACCGGGCCGCCGATGACACCTCCGGCCGCTTCCCGCCCGGCCCGGAAAATCTACAGTGTTGTAGATTTTATGGTGCAGCCGCACAGTGTCCGCACCGTCACCCGTGGCGGTGCGGTCCCGGCATACGCACCCGTCACCACGTAAGGGAGAACACCATGGGCGTGAGCCTGGCCAAGGGCGGAAATGTCTCGCTGACCAAGGAGGCCCCGGGGCTGACCGCGATCCTCGTCGGTCTCGGCTGGGACGTCCGCACGACGACCGGTACCGACTACGACCTCGACGCGAGCGCGCTGCTCTGCGACGAGTCGGGCAAGGTCCTCTCCGACGGGCACTTCGTCTTCTACAACAACCTCAAGAGCCCGGACGGTTCGGTCGAGCACACCGGCGACAACCTCACGGGTGAGGGCGAGGGGGACGACGAGATCGTCAAGGTCGACCTCTCCGCGGTGCCGGGAACCGTCGCCAAGATCGTGTTCCCCGTCTCGATCCATGAGGCGGAGGGCCGCGGCCAGAGCTTCGGCCAGGTCCGCAACGCCTACATCCGCGTGGTGAACCAGGCGGGCGGCGCGGAGATCGCCCGTTACGACCTCAGCGAGGACGCCTCCACCGAGACGGCGATGGTCTTCGGCGAGCTGTACCGGCACGGCGCCGAGTGGAAGTTCCGTGCGGTCGGGCAGGGTTACGCCTCCGGGCTGAGCGGCATCGTCGCCGACTTCGGCGTCGGTCTCTGACCTCGCTCCACCGATCCGGACGCAGCCCTCACCCCACCGAGTCACCGAAGGCGGAATCATGACGATCAACCTCTCCAAGGGCCAGCAGGTCAGCCTCACCAAATCCGGCGGCGGCGAACTCGGCGTCGTCCGGATGGGGCTGGGCTGGAAGTCCGCGCCCCGCAAGGGCTTCCTGGCCCGGCTGACCGCCCGCGACATCGACCTGGACGCCTCGGCCGTGCTCTTCGCGGGCAAGGAGCCCCAGGACGTCGTCTTCTTCCAGCACCTCACCAGCGACGACGGTTCGGTCCAGCACACCGGTGACAACCGGGTCGGCGGGGCGGGCGAGGGCGGCGACGACGAATCCATCGTCGTCGACCTGCGGCGCGTACCCGTCCATGTCGACCAGATCATCTTCACGGTGAACTCGTTCACCGGCCAGACCTTCGAGGAGGTCGAGGCCGCCTTCTGCCGTCTGGTCGACGAGAGCAACGGCCAGGAGCTGGCGCGGTACACGCTGACCGGCGGCGGGCGGCACACCGCGCAGATCATGGCCAAGGTCCAGCGGGCCGGTTCGGGATGGCAGATGACCGCCATCGGTGCGGCGGCCGACGGGCGTACCTTCCAGGACCTGATGCCCGCCGTGGCGCAGCACCTGTAGTCACGCCGTACCGGCCGCCCGGAGGCCGCGGGAACCCCACGGGGATCGCGCGGCCCCCGCACCGCGGCGCCCACAGCGACACATCGACCGAGGGACAGTATGGGCAGGCCTTCCCCGCTCGGGGACGAGGACAGATCCGACTACGCGAGCGTGCTCGACGAGGTGCTCGCCTCGGCGGAGATCCAGCGGCTGCTGGAGCGATCCGGCGTCGGCGTCGGCCAGTTGCGCATCCGGGCCCTGGCCTCGGCGGCGCGCACGGCCCCGGCCGCCGCGCCGGAGTACCAGGCGTACGCGGCGCTGCGGCGCGAGTTGCACGGCAGGCCCCTCGACGGCGGCCCGTCGCCCCTGTCCGGGCCGGGGGACCAGGAGCGGCCGGGCGCGGGAGCGCTGGCGCTCCTGGGGGTGCTGACCCCGATCCTCGCCGCGGTCGCCGGGGCGACCTTCCTCCTGCTGGGCTACGGGCTGCGCCTGGCCGGCAGCCTGGTCGCGCCGGCCGACACCCTGGTACGGGTCGGCTGGTTCAGTCTCGCCGTCGCGGCGGCCACCGCGCTGGTCACCATCGTCGCCCTCTACCGCACCGCCGCACTCCAGTCGGCGCCCGCCTCACCGCCCGGGGTGGACCGTGCGGCCGACCTGGACCGCGCCCGGGAGGCCTGGCGCACCGCCCTGCGGGACAAGGCGATCCGGCCGTTCCTGATCCAGGAACTCGCGGAGGAGGCCCCGGGCGGGACACCGGACCGCCCCGCGCGCTTCACTCCGCCGGCCTTCGCGGGCCCCGACTTCAGCAGCCCGGGGTTCTCGGGCCCGGGTCACGGGAGCCCCGACGCCGGGTCCCCGAGGCTGCCCGACACCCGGCGTTGACGGCCGGCACTGACGCCTGGCGCCGGCACCTGCGGCCCCGCCTGTCGTCGCGGATCCCGAGCCATCTCCGTACCCCTCCCTCACCCCGCCACGCACTCCGCCGCCGCGCCGGCCGCTCCGGGAGCGCGCGAACGGTCACGGGCCGCGTCGACGAGCGCGGTCATCACGCGGGGGTCCTCGCCCATCTCCGGGTGCCACTGGACCCCGAGCACCAGGGACTCGCGGCCGGGGAGCTCCAGCGCCTCCACCGTTCCGTCGGGGGCGTGGGCCGAGGCGATCAGGCCGGTGCCCAGGCGGTCGACGGCCTGGTGGTGGTAGGCGGGCACCGTGGTCGTTTCCGGGACGGCCGCCGCGTACGCCGTACCGGGCACGGGATCCACCGGGTGGCCGCCGAAGACGGCGTGGCCTCCGGTGTGGCCGTCCAGGTGCTGGTGCAGGGTGCCGCCGAGGGCGACGTTCAGCAGCTGCATGCCCCGGCAGATGCCCAGCAGGGGGACGTGCAGCTCGATCGCCGCCTCGATCAGGGCGAGTTCCCAGGCGTCGCGTTCACGGGCCGGGGGCCCCGTACGGGGGTCGGGAGCGGCTCCGTAACGCGCCGGTTCGACGTCCGCTCCCCCGGCGATCACCACACCGTCCAGGGCGGCGACGGTCTCCCGGGCCGCGTCCGCGGCCTCGTCGGGCGGCAGCAGCACCGCGAGTCCGCCCGCCGCCCGGACCAGGCGGGGGTAGGCGGCGGGCAGGAGCACCGCGGGCATCTCCCAGACGCCCCAGCGGGCCGGGTCCTGGTAGGTGCTGATGCCGATGACGGGCCGGGACATGGAACGGTCTCCTTCGGATCGGGGGATGTCGGTGATCGCCGCGGGGTGCGGGCTCAGTCGCGCTTGAGCTCGGCCTCCGCCGCCGCCAGTGCGGCGAACTCCTCCTCCGGGGCGGCGGCGACCAGCCGGTGGCGGCTGTAGAAGGCGAAGTAGGCGAGCGCCACCGCGTACACGGCGAGCGCGATGAACGCCGCCTCCCGGTCCACCAGGAAGGTCGCCACCAGTGCCGAGCATGCCAGGACGAAGGCGACCGACGAGGTGCGCGCGCCGCCGGGGGTGCGGTAGGGCCGGGGCAGTTCCGGCTCGCGGCGGCGCAGCACGATGTGGGAGAGGGCCATGAGCGCGTAGCTGATGGTGGCGCCGAAGACGGCGACGTTCAGCATCCGGCCGCCGTTGCCGCTCCAGGCGGCCAGGGTGAAGCCGATGACGCCCGGGATCAGCAGGCCCAGGTAGGGGGACTTGCGGCGGTTGGTGAGGGAGAGGAAGCGCGGCAGGTAGCCGGCCCGGGAGAGGGCGAAGAGCTGGCGGGAGCCGGCGAAGATGAGGGAGAAGAAGGAGGCCACAAGCCCTGCGAGGCCCGCGTAGTTGACGAAGCGGCTCAGGACCGTCGGCTCACCGCTGCCCTGGAGGGCGACCACCAGCGGGTTCCCGGCCTCCTTGATGGCGTTGGCGCCCTGGGCGCCGGTGGCGGAGACGAAGGTGATGAGGGCCAGGAAGACGAGCACGGCGAGCGAGATGGCCAGGGCCTTCGGCATCGAGTGGACCGGGTCCTTGGCCTCCTCGGCGGCGAGCGGTACGCCCTCCACCCCGAGGAAGAACCACATGCCGAAGGGGAACGCCGCCCAGATCCCGAGGAGCCCGTACGGCAGCCAGGAGTTGGAACCGAAGGCGGTGGTGTCGGCCGGGATGTCGTTGAGGCGGCCCGCGTCGAACTCGGTGAACGCGCCGACGGCGAAGATGAGCAGGGCGGCCACCGCGATGGCGGTCACGACCAGGCTGAAGCGGAGCGCCTCACCGACGCCCCAGAGGTGGATGCCGATGAAGATCGCGAAGCAGGCGAGGTAGACCGGCCAGCCGGAGGTCAGCCCGAACAGGCCGAGCGATTCGACGTAGTCGCCGATGAACAGGGCGATGGCGGCGGGGGCCAGGATGTACTCGATGAGGATGGCCGTGCCGGTGAGGAAGCCGCCCCAGGTGCCGAGCGCGCGCCGGGCGAAGCCGTAACCGCCGCCCGCGGTCGGCAGGATGGCGGAGAGTTCGGCCAGCGCGAAGACCAGACAGGCGTACATGACTCCCATCAGGACCATGGCCACCGCGAGTCCGCCGAAGCCGCCCTTGGAGAGGCCGATGTTCCAGCCCGAGAAGTCGCCGGAGACGACATAGGCGACGCCCAGGCCGGTCAGCAGCAGCCAGCCCGCGCTGCCCCGGCGCAGCGTCCGGCGGTGCAGGTACGCGGCCGTGCCGGACGCCCCCGGGTTCGTGTCACCGGGTGGGCCTGCGGGTGTTTCGGTTCCCTGAGCCATGAGGCGCTCCAGACGTCTGTCGACTTCATCGATGGAACTGCGTCGATCAAAGGTTCGTCGGCACACCTTTGTGGAACGTCGGGGGGAATGGCAAGAGGCGCGCGTTAAAGAGTGGTTACGGATTCCCCTCCGGGAGCCCGTCAGGCCAGGAAGCCCCGCAGCAGCGCCGCCGTACCGCCGCAGTGCTCGCGCATCATCTCGCGGGCCGCCTCCGCGTCCCGGTCGAGCACCGCCTCCACGACGGCCGCGTGCTGCTGCTGGGAGTGCTCCAGGTTGCGCACCAGCAGCGGGATGCAGTCCAGCAGTTCGTTGAGGGTCGCGCGCACGGAGGCGTACCCGGCGGCGAGCGAGGTGGAGCCGGAGAGTTCGGCGAGGGTGAGGTGGAGCAGGGTGTCCTGGCGGCGGTAGTCCTCCAGCCGGGCACCCTGGGTCGCCTCCAGCGCCGCCCGCAGCCGGCCTTCGCCCTCCGCCGGGAGCCCGTCGGCGCAGAGTCCGGCGGCCCCGGTCTCCAGCACCTCGCGGAAGCGCAGGGTGTCCTCCAGGTCGACGGCCGCCACCCGGCGCCGCAGTTCGTCGCTGCCGTCGGCGGCGCCGGCACGCGGCAGGACGAACGTTCCGCCGTAGCGGCCTCGCCTGCTCTCCACCATGCCCTGGTCCTGGAGGACCTTGAGCACCTCGCGCAGGGTCACCCGGCTGACGCCCAGGTGCTGGGAGAGTTCCCGTTCGGCGGGCAGCCGGCCGCCGGGCGGGACGAGGCCGAGGCGGAGCAGTTGCAGGACCTGCTCCAGCGTCTCCTCGAAGCCGTTGCCCGCACGGACGGGCCGCAGCACGGAGGCCAGCGGGCCGGAACCGGTCTCCGCCTCCCCGCCCGCCGCCTCACCTACGGCCTCCGGGGCACTGTCCGCCGCCGCCGGTCGGGTGCCGTCGGTTCTCCTTCTGGTGACCACTCGCGAATCCCCTTCCCAAGCAATGGTTCTCTGTCATACCTTAAGCCTCCCGGTTCACCCAAGGAGGAATCCCGTGGCAGACCGCACACCCCCGCTCACCGTCGACGAGCTCCGCTCACGCGTCGCGGACGGGTCGATAGACACCGTGGTGCTGGCCTTTCCCGATATGCAGGGCCGGCTCCAGGGGAAGCGGTTCGCAGCCGGGTTCTTCCTGGACGAGGTGCTGGAGCACGGTACCGAGGGCTGCAACTACCTGCTGGCCGTGGACACCGAGATGCGGACCGTCGACGGCTACGCGATGTCGTCGTGGGAGAACGGCTACGGCGACTTCGGCATGGTCCCCGACCCCGCCACGCTCCGCCCGGTCCCCTGGCACGAGGGCACCGCCCTCCTGATCGCCGACCTCGCCTGGCACGACGGCAGCCCGGTCGTCGCCGCGCCGCGCCAGATCCTGCGCCGCCAGCTCGACCGGCTCGCCTCGCTCGGCTACACCGCGCAGGTCGGCACGGAGCTGGAGTTCATCGTCTTCCGGGACAGTTACGAGGAGGCCTGGGACCGCGACTACCGCGGGCTGACCCCGGCCAACCAGTACAACATCGACTACTCCATCCTCGGCACCGGCCGGATCGAGCCCCTGCTGCGCCGCATCCGCAACGAGATGCAGCAGGCCGGGCTGACCGTCGAGTCCGCCAAGGGCGAGTGCAACCCCGGCCAGCACGAGATCGTCTTCCGCTACGACGAGGCGCTCACCACCTGCGACCAGCACGCCGTCTACAAGACCGGCGCCAAGGAGATCGCGGCCCAGGAAGGTGTCTCGCTGACCTTCATGGCCAAGTACGACCAGCGCGAGGGCAACTCCTGCCACATCCACCTCTCGCTCACCGACGAGAACGGTGAGAACGTGATGGCGGGCGACGGGCCGGACGGCATGTCCGAGCTGATGCGCCACTTCCTGGCCGGACAGCTCGCCGCCCTGCGCGACTTCTCCCTCCTCTACGCGCCCAACATCAACTCCTACAAGCGCTTCCAGCCGGGCTCCTTCGCCCCCACCGCCGTCGCCTGGGGCGTCGACAACCGCACCTGCGCCCTGCGGGTCGTCGGCCACGGCCGCTCGATGCGCTTCGAGAACCGGCTGCCCGGCGGTGACGTCAACCCGCATCTCGCCGTGGCCGGGCTGGTCGCCGCCGGTCTGTACGGGGTCGAGCACCGGCTGCCGCTGCCGGAGGCCTGTACGGGCAACGCCTACACCGCCGGGTACGACCAGGTGCCGGCGACCCTGCGCGAGGCGGCCGAGCTGTGGGAGGCCAGCCCCATCGCCAAGGAGGCGTTCGGCGAGGAGGTCGTCGCGCACTACCTGAACATGGCGAAGGTCGAACTCACCGCCTACGACTCCGCGGTGACCGACTGGGAGCTGCGCCGCTCCTTCGAACGCCTCTGACCACCACCAGCCCCCTTGATCGAGGTCCGTACGTGTCACAGCCCACCCTGGACGTCCTGAACCCGGCGACCGCCGAGGTCATCGCCACCGTGCCCGCCGCCTCCGCCGCCGATGTGGACGCGGCCGTGGTCCGCGCCACCGCCGCACAGCGCCCCTGGGCCGCCGCCGCACCCGCCGACCGGGCCAGGCTGCTGCGCCGCTTCGCCGCAGTCGTCGACGAACACATCGAGGAACTGGCCCAGTTGGAGGTCCGGGAAGCCGCACACACCATCGGCAACGCCCGCTGGGAGGCAAGCAACGTCCGCGACCTCCTCGACTACAGCGCGGGCGGCGCGGAGCGGCTGCTCGGCCGGCAGATCCCGGTGGCGGGCGGCATCGACTTCACGGTCCTGGAGCCGCTCGGCGTCATCGGCGTCATCGCGCCCTGGAACTTCCCGATGCCCATCGCCGCCTGGGGCCTGGCCCCGGCGCTCGCCGCGGGCAACGCCGTCCTCCTCAAGCCCGCCGAGACGACCCCGCTGACCGCTCTGCGGCTGGCCGAACTCGCCCTGGAGGCAGGGCTTCCCGAGGGGCTGTTCCAGGTGCTGCCCGGCGAGGGGCCGGTGGCCGGGAGCGCCCTGGTGGAGCACCCGGGTGTCGCGAAGATCGTGTTCACCGGCTCCACCCGGACCGGGAAGCACATCATGACCCGGTGCGCGGAGCGCGTGAAGCGCCTCACCCTCGAACTCGGCGGCAAGAGCCCGAACATCGTCTTCGCCGACGCCGACGTGGAGGCCGCGGCGGCCGCGACTCCGATGTCCTTCCTGGACAACGCGGGCCAGGACTGCTGCGCCCGGACCCGGATCCTGGTCGAACGGTCCGTGTACGACCGCTTCCTGGAGCTGCTCGTCCCGGCCGTGGCCGCCGTGGTGGTGGGCGACCCGGCCGACGAGAAGACACAGATGGGCCCGCTGATCTCGGCCCTCCAGCTGGAGCGGGTGCGGGGCTTCACCGACGGCGTACGGGAAGCCGACGGCGTACGGGCGATTCTCGGCAACTCCCCGGAGGGGCCCGGGTTCTGGTATCCGCCGACCGTGCTCGCCGGGGTCGCGGCGGACGCCCCGGTGGCCGTCGAGGAGGTCTTCGGGCCGGTGGCCGTGGTGCTGCCGTTCGACGGCGAGGAGGACGCGCTGCGCCTGGCGAACGCCACCGACTACGGGCTGGCCGGATCGGTCTGGTCCCGGGACATCGGACGGGCACTCCGCGTCGGCCAGGGGCTGCGCGCGGGCAACCTCTCCGTCAACTCGCACTCCAGCGTGCGCTATTCGACCCCCTTCGGCGGCTACAAGCAGTCGGGGCTGGGCCGTGAGCTCGGCCCCGACGCGCTGGCCGCCTTCACCGAAACCAAGAACATCTTCATCAGCACGGAGGCCTGAGCACCATGACCGAAACCTCTTCTGTCTGCCGCCGCCTGGTCGGCCGCACCGCCGTCGTCACCGGAGCCGGCAGCGGCATCGGCCTGGCCACCGTACGGCGGCTGGCCGCCGAGGGCGCCCATGTCGTCTGCGCCGATGTGGACGAGGTGAGCGGCAAGGCCGCCGCCGAGGAGGCGGGCGGGCTCTTCGTCCGGACCGACGTCACCGACGCCGAGCAGGTCGACGCGCTCTTCAAGGCCGCGTTCGACACCTACGGTTCGGTGGACATCGCGTTCAACAACGCGGGGATCTCGCCGCCCGACGACGACTCCATCCTGGAGACCGGCCTCGATGCCTGGCGCCGGGTGCAGGAGGTCAACCTGACCTCCGTCTTCCTCTGCTGCAAGGCCGCCATCCCCTACATGCGGACCCAGGGCAGGGGCTCCATCATCAACACGGCCTCGTTCGTGGCCCGGATGGGTGCGGCGACCTCGCAGATCTCCTACACCGCGTCCAAGGGCGGGGTGCTGGCGATGTCGCGCGAGCTGGGGGTGCAGTTCGCGCGCGACGGCATCCGCGTCAACGCGCTCTGCCCGGGGCCGGTCAACACCCCGCTGCTCCAGGAGCTGTTCGCCAAGGACCCGGAGCGGGCCGCGCGGCGTCTTGTGCACATCCCGGTGGGCCGGTTCGCCGAGCCGACCGAGATCGCCGCCGCCGTGGCCTTCCTGGCCAGCGACGACTCCTCGTTCGTCAACGCGACGGACTTCCTGGTGGACGGCGGGATCGCCGGGGCGTACGTCACCCCGGTCTAGCACCCCATATGCGCAGGGGGCGCCGCTACTCCGCCCCCTGCGCCGGTGCTCCCCGCAACCGCTGCGAGCGGAGCACCAGCAGCATCTCGAAGCGCTGGTCGGGGTCGTCGATCGCGTCGCCCCACAGCTCGCGGATCTGGCGCAGCCGGTAGCGCGCCGTCTGCGGGTGGATGCCCAGCCGCTGGGCCACCTCGGGTGCGCCGCCGGGCGTCTCGATCCAGGCGAGGAGGGTCTCGGCCAGCCGCTTCGCCGCGGTCGGGCCGAGGCCGTCCAGCGGGGCGAGGCAGCGGCGGGCGGCCGCGTCGATCAGCTCCCGGGACGGCAGGAGCACCAGCTCCTCCGTGCGCTCGGTGCAGTGCAGCACCTCGCCCTGCGGCAGCAGGTTCTTCTTGATCAGCTGGACCGCGGTCTCCGCCCAGCGGAGCGAGGTCGCCGCGGCGGCCAGCGGCACCGGCGGGCCGATCGCCCCGGACCAGCCGGCGGTGGCCCGGCGCAGGGTGTCCGCCCGGCCCGCCGTCTCCGGGTCGGGGATGACGATGCGCGGCTGCTCGCTCTCCATCTCCAGCAGGATCCCCTGCCCCACCGCCGGGGCCACGGCCTCCCGGGCGGGGCGCATCAGCACGCCCACCGCGATGGTCTCCGGCAGCTCCCAGCCGACGCGGGCGGCCCGCTCGGCGAGCGTCCTGGCCGAATCACCGCGGGGCTCCACCAGCAGGAGGTCGATGAGCTGGCGCTGGAGGCGCAGCCGCTCGCTGGCGCGGCGGGCCGCCGCCTCGGCATAGCCCAGTACCGACTGTTCCACGAGGCCGTCCAGATACTCGAATCCCGATTCGGCCAGCTCGTACATGGCGGGGGCGGCGATGTCGACCTGCTGGCCGATCTCGGCGAACCTGCGCCAGGTGAGCCGGACCCCGAGCCGGTAGACGGCCTGGAGGGAGTCGAGGCTCCGGCCGTGCAGCCCCTCGCCCCGGCCGAACTCCTGGAAGACCTCCGGCGGCACCCGGGGGTCGCCGGCGCCGGAGGCGAGGTGGCGTACGAAGCCCTCGATGGCGCGGCGGATCCCGACGAGCGCCATCGGCTCGCCGGACTCGTCCTCGACGAGCTGGAGGTAGGGGTAGTCCTGCCGGATCTCGGTGAGGATCTTCTGGGCGATCTCCGGTGCCTCGGCCAGGGCGATGGAGGAGAACCGCTCCACCTTCGACCGGGGCACCTCCTGCCAGGCGCGAGGCGTCACGAGCCAGCCGGCGCGGTGTCGTAGCTGATCAAAGGCGTGTTCGGCTGCTCGGGTGTGGCGTCGAGCAGTGCCACGATGCCGAAGGCGGCACCGAAGGCGAGCGCCGCGGCCACCAGGGCGGTGGCAGCAGCGGTGATGAGTCTGCGCATGGTCGGGTCAGCTCCTTGCTGGAGTCGATCCCCACTCCGTATGGCCGGGCCCCTCCGGCTGGCACACAGTGTCGACAGTCCATTGACATGCCGTCAAGGGCTTGCCTACTGTTCACGCCAATCAAGGGCTGACCGGCCCGGGGCCCGTGCACCTCCCGCGAAGAGATTCGACCCAGGAGTGCCCGGATGCGCCGCAATGCTTCACCTCTGTCACTGTTTCTGCTGGGTGCAGGGGTCTTTCTGCTCGTACTCGCGCCCCTGCTTGTCTGGTATGTCCAGCCGCAGGCGAAGCGCACCCCTATAGATATCGATACGACCACGGTCTTCACCGGGACCGGCAGCTACTTCGACACCTCGAAGGTGGAGACGGTCGAGGGCAAGGAGATCACGATCACCCGCCAGGTGCGCGGGGACGTGGCCGACAGCCTCAAGAGCGGCAACGCCATCTGGGACGTCTCCACGTCGGTCGATCACAGCGAGACCCTGCCCGCCTCCGATCCGCGCGACGCCCTCCAGTGGACCCTGGAGCGCTGGGTGACGGACCGGACCACCAATGAGCCGGTCCACTGCTGCGAGGAGTCCCCGACCTTCGACGGCGAGGCGTATCTGAAGTTCCCCTTCGACGTCGAAAGACGTGCTTACCGCTGGTGGGACGGCACCCTCGGCGGCGTCGTCCGGCTCGAGTACGCCGGCAAGAAGAAGGTGCAGGGGTACGAGGGGTACGCGTTCAAGGGCACGGTCGAGCCGACCCGGACCGGGGTGCGGCAGGTGCCCGGCGTGCTCGTGGGCAAGCCCGGTACGCCCCAGATCCTCGCCGAGGAGTGGTACTCCAACAGCGGCATCGAGCTGGTCGTGGACCGGCGCACCGGACGCATCATGAACGCGGCGATCGGCCCGAAGAAGACGCTGCGCGCCCCGGGCTCCTCGAAGGACGCGGTCACGCTGCTGGAGAGCGAGCGGGTCGAGTTCACCAAGGAGACCCAGCTCAAGCAGGTGGAACTGGCGTCGGCGGACAGCGACCGGCTGGCGCTGCTCTCCGGGACCTTGCCGGCCGGGGCGGTCGGACTGGGCCTCGTACTCGCGACCGTGGGCATCGTGCTCGTCGTCCGGGGGCGCAGAACGGAGCCGGAAGCCTCGAATACTCACATGATGACGAACTTGCCCACCTGAGTTACCGGCAAGTTGTCGCATCGGTGAGTAGCCGGGGGCGTAACCGTGCCGAAAACTGTCTATCCCCACCAAAGCACGGCCCCCGGTCTCTCATCCCTTGTTCGCGCGCGCCCCACAGCTGCGTTCTCCGTCCTGTACGTGAACCCGCTCGTCCCGATCCGCGAACCGCTCGCCCCGTTCCCGAACCCTCTTCCGTATGCCCGGCCCCTCCCTTTCCTTCCGCCCCCTCCCTCCCCTCTCCGTCTTCTTCAAGCCCCCGCCCTTCGTCCCCCGCACACCGAGCCGAGTTGGAGCGCCGATGCCCCAGCACGTTCCTCCCCCGCTGCTCCACGCAGCCGCGCCACAGGGTCAGGGCCCGGTCTCCCCCAGGGTTTCCGCCTCCCCCAGACGCATCGTCTTCCTCGCCCACCGCGACCTGGGCAACCCGGCCGCGGGCGGCTCCGAGCTGCTCGTCGACCAGCTCGCCCTCGGCCTCACCGAAAGGGGCCACGACGTCACCCTCCTGTGCGGTGGCCGGGCCGCACAGCGGCCCTACCGGGTCGTCTCCGCGGGCTCCCAGCTGGGGCACTACCTCGGCGCGCGCTCCGCGTTCACCCGGCAGGTCGGCAGCTGCGACCTGCTGGTGGAGGTCTGCAACGGCATGCCGTACCTGGCGCCCCTGTGGCACCGCGGTCCGACCGTGTGCCTGGTCAACCACGTCCACACCGATCTGTGGGAGATGCGTTTCCCGGCGCCGGTGGCCCGCGCCGGGCGACAGCTCGAACACTGGGCCCTGTCCCGGGCCTACCGGGACCATCTGATGATCGCCGTCTCCCCGTCCACCGCGGGCGCCCTGCGTGAGCTGGGCGTTCCGGACGAGCGGATACGGCTGGTGAACAACGGCGTCCAGGAGCCGCTGCCGCAGAGCGAACGGTCCGCGACCCCGCTCTTCCTGGCGCTCGGCCGGCTGGTCGACTACAAGCGCATCGATCTTTTGCTCCAGCTCTGGGAGCGGGTCCGGCCGGTCACCGGTGGCCGGCTCGTGATCGTCGGTGACGGCCCCGAGCGGGAGAAGCTGGAGAAGCTCGCCGGTCCGGATGTGGAGTTCGCCGGGCACGTGTCCGAGGCGGAGAAGCACCGGCTGCTCTGCGCCTCCTGGATGCTGCTGCACCCGGCGGCCGTCGAGGGGTGGGGGCTGGTCGTCACGGAGGCCGGTACCCGGTCGACGCCGACCCTCGGCTTCGACGTACCCGGGCTGCGCGACTCCGTCGAGGACGGTGTCACGGGCATCCTCGCCCGGGGCGAGTCGTCCTTCGCCGCGGCCTGGTGCGCGCTGGCGCTGGACGAGGAGCGCCGCGAGGCGATGGGCAAGGCCGCGCGCGAGCGGGCCGCCGCCTACCGGTGGAGCAGCAGTGTGACGCAGCTGGAGGCCGTGGCCGCCGAGGCGATCAGCGGTACGCGGTCCTGGCCGGCGGGTGCCCGCTCGTGAAAGACCCGTCCTTCCGCCGCTCCCTCACCCTGTTCCGCGCCTTCATGAGCGAGCAGGAGGACCCGGCCTCCGTGTACACCCTGCTGGCCAGGGACGCGGCGGACCAGGTCGAGCGGTACGCACCGCTAAACGGGAAGGTCGTCGTCGACATCGGCGGCGGCAACGGCTACTTCACCCGGGAGTTCCGGCGGCGCGGCGCGCAGAGCTATCTCTTCGAGCCGGACCCCGGGGAGCTGGGTGACCGGCAGCCGCAGGGGCCGCGGGACACGGTCGTCGCCGACGGCTATCTGCTGCCCCTGGCGGACGGGGTGGCCGATGTCGCCTTCTCCTCCAACGTGCTGGAGCACGTCGCGGATCCGCACACCTTTCTCAGCGAGATGGCGCGCGTCACCCGCCCCGGCGGGCTGATCTACGTCTCGTTCACCAACTGGTACTCGCCGTGGGGCGGCCACGAGTGGGCCCCCTGGCACTACGCGGGCGCCGAGCGCGCCCGCGCCCGTTACGAGCGGCGCACGGGCCACCCGGCCAAGCACCGCCTCGGCGAGAACCTCTTCAGGATCGGCGTCGGCCCGACGCTGCGCCATGTGCGGGGCCGCACCGACGTGGACCTGGTGTCCGCGCGGTCGCGGTACTGGCCGGTCCTGCCCGAACTTGTTACCCGGGTGCCCGGACTGCGGGAATTCGCCACCTGGAACCTCCTCCTCATTCTCCGGCGGTGTTCATGACCAGCGCAGTCCACCTCGCACCCCACCAGTCCCCGGACGGCGGCGACCCACCGCCCGGCAGACCGGTCGACGAACCGGCGGCGCCCCGTTCACGGCGCTGGCTCCTGGGGTTCTGGGCCACGGTCTTCGTGGCGTTCCTGGCGGTGTCGCCGGGACGCATGACGTTCGACACCAAGCTCGGTGTCGTCGTGGATCCCGGGCGGTTCCTCGGCGACCTGGGCGAGCTGTGGCACAGCAGGTCCGGGTTCGGCGGGATCTCCGACCAGTACATCGGCTACCTCGTGCCGATGCTCCCGTACTACGGCCTGGCCGATCTGCTGCGGGTGCCGACCTGGCTCGCGGAGCGGCTCTGGCTGTCGCTGATCGTGGCGGCCGCCTTCTGGGGTGCGCTGCGGCTCGCCGAGCGGCTCCGCGTGGGCTCCCCGGCCACCCGGCTGCTGGGCGCGCTCGTGTACGCGCTGTGGCCGACGTACACCATCGTGGTCGGCTCGACGTCGGCCGCCGCCCTGCCCGGCGCGCTGCTGCCGTGGGTGCTGCTGCCGCTGACGAACCCGCGCCTCGCGCCGCGTATCGCCGCCGCCCGTTCCGCGCTGCTGATCCCGCTGATGGGCGGGGTGAACGCGGCGTCCACGCTGGCCTCGCTGCTGCCGGTCGGGCTCTATCTGCTGTCCCGGCCGGGCGGCCCCCGTAAGCGGGCGTTGCTGCTCTGGTGGATCCCGGGCGTGATCCTCGCGACCGCCTGGTGGATCGTTCCGCTGCTGCTGCTGGGCACCTTCGGCGAGAACTTCATGCCGTACGTGGAGTCCTCGTACACCACGACGACGACCATGTCGGCGACCGAGGTACTGCGCGGCGCGGGCAACTGGGTCGGCTACCTGAACTTCGGTGAGGCCTGGCTGCCCGCCGGCTGGACCGTCGCCACGGCGACCGTCACCATCCTGGGTTCGGCGCTGGCCGCCGCCCTGGGTCTGGCCGGGCTGGCCCGGCGCGATCTGCCGGAGCGCCGCTGGCTGGTGCTGACCGTGCTGTCCGTCGCGCTCATCACGCTCGCCGGGTACGGCGGTGCGCTGGGCGGTCTCTTCCACGGGACCGTGCAGGGGTGGCTGGACGGCTGGCTGGTGCCGTTCCGGAACATCTACAAGTTCCAGACCGGTCTGGGCCTCGCCCTGGCGCTCGGCGTGGCGCACATCGCCGCCGTCGCCTCGCTGCGGGCCCAGCGCGACGAGCGGGTGCCGGTCCGGGCGCGCCGGCTGGCTCCGGTGATCGCCGCCGTACTCGTGCTGCCGGGCCTGGCCTGGCCGTACGTCAACGGGTCGATCCTGCAGCCCGGTTCGTTCAAGGAGATCCCGGACCACTGGGCGAAGGCCGCGGGCTGGCTGAAGGAGAACTCGGCCGACGACCGGGCCCTCGTGGTCCCCGCCACCGCGCACGGCATCTACACCTGGGGCTCCCCCATCGACCAGCCGCTGGACGTGCTGGCCGACACGCCGTACGCCCAGCGCGACTACGTCCCCTTCGGCACGCCGGGCAACCGGCGGGCGATGGACGCCGTCGAGCAGGCGCTGACGTCCGGGGGCCAGGTCCCCGGACTGAGCGAGTACCTCAACCGGGCGGGGCTGCACTACGTCGTGGTCCGCAACGACCTGGACCCGGACCAGCTGGGGTACGTCCCCACCACCACGGTCAAGCGCACCCTGGAGGCGTCCGGCTACAAGCGGGTCACCGGCTTCGGCCCGGTGATGACCGGCGGCCGCATAGCCAACGACACACCGGTGCAGATCGAGGGCCTCTACCCGCGCCAGAGCGCGGTGGAGATCTACGAGCCGCCCACCGAGACCCAGCGTCCCGGGCGGGCGACCATCGCTCCCGTCTCCTCGACCGCCGTCGTCAGCGGCGGCCCGGAGTCCCTGCTGCCGCTCGCCGCGAGCGGCGCCCTGGACGGCCGGCCCACCGTGCTGGCGGGCGACGCCCACCCGGGTGTGGGGAAGCCGTCGCTCTACGCGGCCGGTGACGGACTGCGCCGGGCCGACACCCGGTTCGGCCTGGTCAACACCAATACGTCACACACCTATACGGCCGACGAGCGCAACGCTCCGGAGTCGGAGCAGGACCCGGGTGCGGCGCCGCGCCAGATCCTGCCGACCGAGGGCAAGGAGCACCAGACCACGGCGGTGCTGCGGGGCGCGAAGTCCGTCAGCGCCTCGTCCATCGGCAACTGGCTCTTCCATCTGCCGCAGTACGACCCGGCCAACGCCTTCGACGGCAACCCGGAGACCGCCTGGGCGGAGGGCTCCGCCGCCTCCCCCGAGGACGAGTGGGTACGGATCGACTTCTCCGGCTCGCAGGAGCTGCCGGGCTCGTTGCAGCTCACCCCGCTGCCCAGCGGCGGCGTCCGGGCGGCGGCGACCGAGGTGCGGGTCGAGACGGACCAGGGCTACAAGGACAGCCCGGTCCGCCCCGACGGCTCGCCGCAGGAGGTGGCCGCGCCCGCCGGGCCGGCCGCGTGGCTGAAGGTGACGATCCTCAAGTCCCAGCAGGGACGCCCCGGTCTCACCGGCGCCGGGTTCACCGACATCGCCATCCCCGGCGTGCAGGTGACCCGGATGCTGGAGCTGCCCTCCGACGCACCGCGTGAGGGGGCCGACTCGACGGTCTACTCGCTGAAGCGCGGCAGCGACCCGGGCGGGCTCTCCGCCGTGGCCGCGGAGACCGGTCTGCACCGGCAGTTCACCGCGGGACAGGCCGGCCGGTACACGGTCGCCGCGAGCGCGGTGCCCGTGCCGGGCGAAGCCCTCGACAAGCTGCTGTTCGAGCTGACGGGCGAGCGCGACAAGATCCTGGTGAGCGCCGACTCCACGGCGCGTCTGGGCACCAACCTCAGCGCGCGCAACCTGACGGACGGGGACCTCACCACGGCGTGGATCGCGGGCGACCGTCCCGTACTCCACCTGTCCTGGCCGAAGAAGACCCAGATCGGGGAGATCGTGTTCGCGGCGGCCGGCGGGATCTCGACCCGGCCCGAGCAGGTCCAGATCAGCTCGCCGGACGGCACGGCGGTGGCGGCGGTGGACGAGAACGGCATGGCCCGCTTCTCGCCCATCACCACCGACAGGATGGACATCACCATCTCGCGGCAGGCCCCGCTCGCCGTGCACAACCCGTTCGCCGGCGGCCAGTTGCAGCTGCCGGTCGGGCTGAGCGAGGTCTACATCCCCGCGCTGGAGCAGTTCCGCTCCCCGCAGCCCGACCCGGAGAAGGAGTTCAGCCTGCCCTGCGGTCAGGGGCCGGTCCTCTCCGTCGGCGGCACGCTGATGGAGACCAGGGCCGAGGGCCGGATCAGGGACCTCACACAGCGTCGGCCCATCGCGGTCTCCCTCTGCTCCGAGCAGTCCCAGGTCGAGCTGGGCGCTTCGACCCACACCGTGGAGGCCGGTGACGCCGGTCCGCTCGCCATCACCGATGTCACGCTCTCCACGGGCGAGACGAAGGCCCCGGCGGCCACCGCCCGGACGGTCGACGTCAAGGAGAGCGACGGTGACCGGCGCACGCTGACGGTCGGCGCCGGGGAGGCCTCGTACCTCCAGCTCCACGAGAACCACAACAAGGGCTGGAAGGCCACGCTGAACGGCAAGGAGCTGACGCCGCTGCGGATCGACGGCTGGCAGCAGGCGTGGCTGGTCCCCGAGGGCGAGGGCGGCACGGTCACCCTGGAGTACGAGCCCGCGCGGATCTACCAGGCCGGTCTGATCGGGGCCGGGGTGCTGTTCCTGGTCCTGGTGGGGCTCGCCGTCGTACGCCGCAAGGGCTCAGGACCGACGGCCGGTTCGCACGAGGGGTCGCCCGAGGGTTCGTACGAGGGTGACGAGCAGCAGGTACCGCCGGGTCCCGGGCTGATCCTGGGCACGGTGGCGCTGACCCTGGTGGGCATCGTGATCGCGGGACCGGTCGCCCTGGTGGTGCCCGTCCTGGCCGTACTCGCCCACTTCCGCCCGTCGTTGCTGGCTCCCGTCGCCTTCGCGGCGATGGCCGCGGCCGGAGTGGTCGTGGCCGTCACCACCGGGGAGTTCACCGCCACGGACAAGGGCGCCTTCGGGGCGACGGCCCAACTCCTCGCGCTGATCGCCCTGTTCGCCGCACTGGTCACGGTCGGGGCCGCCCCGAGCAGGGGCAGGCGGCGATCGGGCCGGGGTACGGAGCCGGTGGCCGCGACGGCCGGCGCAGGGGACGGGGGCGGGGACCCGACGATCCCGCTGCAGGCGGCGCAGCCGTCCGGCCGGACCCTCTCCGCCGACGCCAAGCGACCGCGCACCGACCCGCCCACGGGCGGTCCGGACGGCCCGACTCCGCCGCCCGGCAGCGGAGGATCCACCGGATGACCGCCACGCATCCCGCCCGGCCGTTCGCGGCCGGGCGGCTGCCCCGGGTGCCGTTCCCCGTCGTCGACGAGGTGGACCGGCACTGCGCCCAGGACGCCGAGCCGAGCACCATCCACATCGAGATCCATCTGCCCGGCCGACTGGAGGAGGACCGGCTGCGCGCCGCGTTCGCCGCGTCGCTGGCGCTCCATCCGCGGGTGCTGATGCGTGAGCGGCCGCGCGGCCCCTTCGCCCGCCGTTACGAGTGGGAGCTGACGGCCGGACCGGACCGGGACCCGGTGGGCTTTGCGCCCGCCGCGCCCGGGGCGCTCGACCGGGCGCGGGCGGAGTCGCTCGACACCGCCCCGCCGCTCGCGCTCTCGCCTCCGCTGCGGATCACCGTGGTCGAGGAGCCGGGGCGGGAGGGGTGTGTCCTGGTGGTCGCCGTGCACCACACCGCGCTCGACGGGCCCGCCTGTCTGCGGGTGGTGGCGACGGCCGCCGAGATCTACGGCGGGCGGTCCGCCGACCAGCCGTCCGCCCCGGCCCGGCCCCAGGCCGCGCCGCCACCGGCGCACGCGGGGCCCGCTCCCCTCGCCCGGCCCGCCCGGGTGGCGGCGGGCACCCCCGGGAAGGTGCCGGGCAACGGGCAGCTGCTGGCCGAACTTCCGGTGCCCCGGCGGGAGTCGGGCGCCCCCTACACGGTGAACGACCAGCTGATGGTGGCCACCGCCCTGACGGTGGCCGACTGGAACCGGCTCCACGGGTCGGCCGGGCGGCCGCTGCGGATCACCATGCCGGTCGACGACCGGACCCGGGGGCCTCGGATGCCGATCGGCAACGGCACCCGGCTGGTCGAGGTCGGCTTCGACGCGGCGGAGGTGGCGTCCGGTACGGACATCGCCGCGCTGCTGCGTCTCACCGCTGAGCGCACCCGGGCCCTGAAGGCGCAGCCTCGCCCTCAACTGGGCCGCTCGGCCTCGCTGTTGACGACTCCCCTGGTGCCGGTCGCCGCGCGTGCGGCGTTCACCCGGGGGCTGCGGGTGCTGGCGGGGCCGTGGACCTCCACGACGCTGCTCAGCAACATCGGCCGCATCCCGTACCCCTTGGACTTCGGCGACGCGGGGAGGTCCGCCGCGCTGTGGATCTCCGCGCCCGCCCGGATGCCGAGGGGGCTGACGTTCACCACCGCGTCCACGGGCGGCCGGCTGCACCTGGCCCTGCGCTGGTCGCGGACCCTGCTGGGCGACGAGGACGGCGAGGCGCTGCTCGGCCTGTTCACCCGTCATCTGGCCGCGACATCCTCGGAGGCCCCGTGACCGACACCGTTTCTCCCCCTCCCGGCCTGCGGGACTTCTACGAGAACCCGGCCGTCCCCGTGGCGTCCGGCGACGGGCGCAGCCGACGCCAGGCACGGCTGCTTGCCGACGCCCTGGAGGGGCGGGCCGGCCAGGTCGTCGTGGACGTGGGGTGCGGCGACGGGACGGCCGCCGCCACCGCCGCGCCGTTCCTCGCCGGGCACCGGCTGATCGGCGTCGACTGGTCGCAGGACGCGCTGCGCCGGGCCCGGCCCCGGATGGGTTCGGTGGTCCGCGGTGAGCTGGAGCACGGCGGGCTGCCGCTCGCCGACGGGTGTGCGGACGCGGTGCTGTTCAGCGAGATCCTGGAACACCTCGTCGACCCGGACCAGGCACTGGACGAGCTGCGGCGGATCCTGAAGCCAGGCGGGCACCTCATGCTGTCCACCCCGAACCTGGCCGCCTGGTACAACCGGGCGCTGCTGCTGGCCGGGGTGCAGCCGGTGTTCTCGGAGGTCAGTCTGCGCGGGATCCACGGCCGCCCCGGCTCCGAGGTGGTGGGCCATCTGCGGCTGTACACCGCCCGCGCGCTGCGCTCCTTCCTTTCCGCGTCCGGCTTCGAGGACGTGAGGATCACCGGCGCCCCCTTCCACGGGGTGCCGCGCCCGCTGCGGCTGCTGGACAGGGCGGCCTGTGCGGTGCCCGGCGCGGCCTCCATCCTGCTGGCCCACGCTCGGCGGCGATAGCGCGATGTGGTGGGGTGTGGGGGCCGCGCTGGTGGCCAACCTGCTGTACAGCGTGGGGTTCGTGGTGGAGAAGCGGGCCCTGGGCAGCCTGCCCGCGCTCTCCGCGGGCAGGCCGCTGCGCGTGATCCTCGTCCTGCTCACCAGCCCGCTGTGGATCGTGGGCGCACTGTCGCTGGCGGCCGGCTTCGCGGCCCAGCTGATCGTCTACCGCGCGCTGCCGATCGCGGCGGCGCAGGGCATCTTCGTCTCCGGCCTGGTGCTGCTGCTCCTGCTCTCCTCGGCCGTCCTCGGTGAGGAGTCGACCGGGCGCGAACGCTATGCGCTGGGCGGTGTCCTGGTGGCGCTGCTGATGGTCGTCGCCTCGGTGCGCGAGGGCGAGGACGTGGTGAGCGCCGGCGCCCCCTGGATGCTGGTGCTCCTGGTCTGCGTCCCGGCGCTGGCGGCGGGCGTCTGGCTCTACGTACGGGTGGAGAGCCGGGCGGCCAAGCGCCACCGGGTGCCGACCAGCGGCATCGGCTACGGGGTGGCGGTCGGGCTGCTGTACGGCGTCAGTTCCCTGGCCATCAAGGGCACCTCCAGCCGGCTGACCAGCACCGACCTGGGGGACGCGGCCCGTTCGCTGTTCGGCTCGCCCTACCCGTATCTGCTGCTCTTCACCGCCGTCGCCGGTCTCGTCATGTCCCAGACGGCGCTGCAGCGCTGCCGGGCCTCCCTCATCGTGCCCGTGTGCACCACGGTGACCTGTCTGTTCACCGCGGTCCTCGGGACGCTCGCCTTCGGGGAGTCCCTCCCCGACGATCCGCTGCTGCTGACCCTGCGGCTGGCCGGCACCGCGCTGGCCCTCACCGTCCTGCTGGCCATGCCCCGCCACGACCCTCCCGCGGAGGCGGCCACGTCCTGACCGGAGCCACGTTTCCCCGCCCCCCGCCCCACCCCTGCTACCGAGGGAGTCCCATGAACCCCGACGATCCGCTGCTCGCCATCCTGGCCTGCCCCCTCGACAAGGGCCCGCTGGCCCTGCTCACCGACGAGGAGGCGCTCTACAACCCCCGGCTGCGCCTGAGCTACCCCATCCTGGACGGCATCCCGCAGCTGCTGCCCTCCTCGGGCCGCAAGGTCGACGCCGACGCCCACGAGAGATACCTGGCGCACCGGAAAGCGTCGACCGCGTGACCACGTTCGCCGCGGCGGTGGCATCCCGGCTGCCCACCGGCCTCGTCGGCTCCGCCGCCGTCGCCCTCTACCCGCGCTTCGAGCCGGAGCTGCGCCGGCTGGCCGACTTCTGCCCGCCCGGCTCCACCGCCGTGGACATCGGAGGCTGGTACGGGCCCTGGTCGCGCCGGCTCGCCCGGCGCTGCGCGGAGGTCGTCACCGTCGAGCCCGTACCTCACCTGGCCGACCATCTGCGCCGTACGCTGCCGCCGAACGTCCGGGTGGTACAGGGCGCGGCGACGGACCGCGAGGGCGGCACGGTCCAGCTCTGGTTCCCGGAGGGCGACGACGGCGACCGCGGGGTGTCCTCGCTGGAGCGCCGTGACATCCACGCGCACAGCGTCGACGTGCCGTCCCTCACCATCGACGGCTTGGGCCTGCACGGCGTCGGCTTCGTGAAGATGGACGTCGACGGCGGCGAGGTGGCCGCGCTGCGGGGTGCGGCGGAGCTGCTGCGGCGGGACCGCCCGGCGCTGCTCGTCGAGCTGGAGAGCCGGCTCGGCCCGATCGGTCCGGCGGTCTCCCTGCTCACCGGCCAGGGGTACGCGGGGTGGCTGCTGGCGGGGCGGCGCTGGATCCCGCTGGCCGGGTTCGACCTGCCGGCCCACCAGGCGAGGACGGAACACCTCGTCCACCAGGGGCTGCTGCGCAGGGCGTTCGTGCCGCACCGCACCCGGTACATCAACTCGGTGCTGTTCCTCCCGGAGGGGCGGACGCCCGGCGATGCGGCCGTCTGAGCGAATCCACCGGTGCGGGCCGCGCTGACGGGGGAGGTTGCGGGGCAGGTGAGGGGAGAGCCGGGCCCGCCCTCGCCCGGGGGCGGCCGCCCGGTGGACCGCCGAGACCGCCGCGCACGCCGTGGCCGACCCCCGAGGAGACCCGCAGTGATCGAGAGCGCAGACATCCGTGAGTGGCGTACGTGTGACGTCGTCGACCCCGGCGGGCGCAGGATCGGCTCCCTGGAGTCCGTCTACGTCGACACGGGGACGGACCAGCCGGCGTTCGCCACGGTGACGGTGGGCCTGCCGACCCGCCACCGGCTGGTCTTCGTACCGCTGGCGGAGGCCGTCGTCGGACCGGACTACGTGAAGGTCGCCCACGACCGGGCCAAGGTGAAGGACGGCCCGTCGATCGGGACGGACGACGTCCTGCCCGCCGAGGACGAGCCGGCGCTCTTCGCCTACTTCGGCCTGCCCTATCTGCCCCCGGCCGACGGCGTACGCGTCCTGGCCCGCCGCTGACGCGCCCGGGACCTGCGGGAGCTCTCCCCGGGCCCGACGTATCCTCTCCGGGAACGCGCCGAGCGGAGGACGGGCCACGTGACGGGCAGCAGTACGGAGACCTCGGCGACACGATCCTCGCCGACCCCGATCTGGCGCCGCTCGCCCGCCTGCGCGACGGTGTGCGCTCGCCCGAGGCGCTGCGCCGGGTCGTCGAGGTGAACCTCGCCCGCGGTGCCGACACCGTGAAGACCCGGGTGAACGAGCGTGCGGGGCTGCCGGAACAGGACCCGCTGGCCCAGGTGTACGACCACGAGCAGCTCTCCGCGATCGTCGCGGCGGCACGGCGCGGCGGCAAGGGGGTGCTCTGCCACAGCTACAGCGAGAAGGGCTGCCACGACGCGGTGACGGCCGGGATCCGCTCCCTGGAGCACGGGGCCTTCGTCGGGGAGCGCACGCTGCACGAGATGCGCCGCAGGGGCACGTACTTCACCCCGACCCTCACCGCGATCGCGGGCCTCGCCGAGTCCGCCGACCCGGTGCTGGCGGAACGGGGCCGCGCGTACCTGCCGGTCCTGAAGCGGGCGGTGCTCGCCGCGCACGAGCTGGGTGTACCGCTCGCGGCGGGCACGGTCTCCTCGGGCGGGACGGTCGACCCGATCGGCCGCGAGGTGGAGCTGATGCGCTCGGCCGGGCTCTCCGCCCTGGACGCGATCCGTACGGCGACCACCGGGGCGGCGAAGCTCCTCGGGCTCGGCTCGACGGCGGGCCGGCTCGCACGGGGCTTCGCCGGGGACGTCCTCGTCGTGGACGGCGACCCGCCGGCCGACGTCAGCGTGCTCGCGAGGCCGGTGCACGTGGTGCGGTCCGGCCTCCCGGTGTGACACACCGCCGGCCCCCCGACCATCTGAGGAGATCGTGGCCTTCCCCCAGCACGGAGTCGTCCGCACGCCCGGCACCAGGGAGCTGCTGGAGGAGGCCGTGCGGACCGGGGCGGTCGACCGGGGCGGCGGCATCGACCCGATCGGCTTCGACGAGGCGCTCCCTCCAGGGCAAGGTGACCGTGAGCCATGTGTTCTGCGTCCCGGGGCTGCCGGAGCGTGAACTCGACGCGCCGGCGGCCGGGCTGGCGGAGGCGGGGATCTCACTGACGACGGTGGCGCCCTCCTCGGACCTGGTGCTGCCCATCGAGCGGCTGCGTGAGCACGGGGTGCATGTGGGTCTCGGCTCGGACGGTGTGCGGGACTCGTGGAGCCCGTTCGGCGACGCGGACATGCTGCACCGCGCCCACCTGCTGGCCCGGGTCCAGGACGCGCGCCTCGACGAGGAGCTGGAGGCGGCCTTCCGCGCGGGCGCCGACGGCGGGGCGCACCTCCTCGGCCTGGAGCGGGCGGACCTGAGGCCGGGTTCGCCGGCCGACTTCCTGCTCGTACGGGGCGAGTGCCTGCCACAGGTCGTGGTCGACCTGCCCCGGCAGGAGCTGGTGGTGCGCGGCGGGCGGATCGTCGCCAGGGACGGGGAGCTCGTCGGCGGCTGAACGCCCGGAGGGGGGCGTCCGGGAGGACGAAGCGGAACTTAGGCTAGCCTAACCTGCATGTCGGTTTCGGTGATGGCCCCCGGTCGTGGGCGCGGAGAGATGCTCTCGACGGCCCTGCTCCGCTGGTCCGAGCCGTCGGTCGGCGGGCCCGTGGTGGAGACGCCGTACCTGCTCACCACTGCGGTCCTCGACAGCCCGGTGCCCGCAGGGTCGTCCACCAGCGGGGTGCACACCCATGACGACGCGCTCCTGGTCTGGCCGCATGTCGGCTCGACGACCCTGCACACCCGGAACACGGTGCGCCGCCTCGTACCGGGGCAGGGGGTCTGGATGCCGCCCGGCACCCCGCACGCCTCCCACCCCGACCCGGGGAGCGTGAGCTGCTACACCTATGTGACCCGGGCGGCGATCCCGCCGCACTGGACCTCCCCGCGCTCCCTGCGGATGGGGCGCGCGCTCCAGGAGATGCTGCTGCACCTCGACGCCAACGCGATGCCCGACGACCGGCGACTGCGGGCCCAGCGGCTCATCATCGAGATGCTGGAGGAGGACCCGCACGCGGCGATGGAGGTCCCCGTCCCCGAGGACCCGCGGATCCGGGCCATGGCCGAGGACATCATGCGCGACCCGGAGAGCGATCTCTCGCTGGAGGAGTGGGCGGCTCGGCACGCGCTGAGCGTGCGCACGGTCACGCGGGCGTTCGGGCGGGACGTCGGGATGCCGTTCACCCGGTGGCGGTCGCTGGTACGGATGTCCGCGGCCACCACCCTGCTCGCCCAGGGCCGTCCGGTCAATCTGGTCGCGCACCGCTGCGGCTACTCCACGACGAGCGCGTTCTCCGCGGCCTTCCGCCGGGTGACCGGGACCAGCCCCACCGCGTACCTCCGTGAGCAGTCGGCGCTCGCGCCCGCCGGTCACTGACACACGCCACGCTCCCCGCGTGGCCGATTCGCGACGCACCCTGGCCCGTTCGCGACCCTCCTCGGCCCTTGACCCTCCTAGCGTTCAGCGAGGCAAGGGTTACCTAACCCCGCCCCGTGATGTCCAGATCCGAGGAGAACCGTGTCCCCATCCATTCCGGCCGGACGCCGAACGGGCCCGCTGGCCCGCGTCCTGGCGCTCGCCGTAGGCGCCGTACTCGTCCTGGGAGGCTGCGGCAGCGGTGAGTCCGGGAAGACCGCCACGGAGGCGAAGGCCGGCGGTGCCTCGAACAGCTTCCCCGTGGACATCAAGCACGCCCACGGCACCACGACCATCGAGGCGAAGCCCAAGCGCATCGTCACGCTCAGCTGGATGTCGCTGGACGTGGTCGCCGCGCTCGGCACTGTACCGGTCGGCGTGGACGAGCAGTGGGGCGGCGACAAGGACGGCTACACCCCCTGGTTCCGCACCCAGGTCGAGAAGCTCGGCGGGCCCCTTCCCGAGACGCTGAAGTACGGCGACGCGGGCGAGATCGACTTCGAGCAGATCCTCTCCCTCGAACCGGACCTCATCATCGGCCTGTACTCCGGCATCACGGACGTCGACTACAAGCGCCTCGCCGAGATCGCCCCGACGCTCCCCTACCTCAAGAAGCCCTGGGACGGCGGGACCTGGCAGGAGATGACCCGCACCATCGGCAAGGCCATGGGCGAGGAGAAGAAGGCGGAGGGCCTGGTCAAGGATGTCGGCGGGCAGCTGGCGGCGGTCTCCGTGGCCCACCCGGAGTTCAAGGACAAGACCTTCACCTACGCGGTCGCCCTCACCCCCGGCTCGACGGAGGTCGGGCTCTACCTCGACTACGACGCCAGGGTCCGGCTGCTGACCGAGATCGGCTTCAAGAACACCCCGTCGATGAGCACGATCGCGGCCACCGCGAAGGGCACCAACTGGTACGGCGGCGTCAGCCTGGAGAAGCTCGACACGATCGAGGCCGACGTGGTCGTGGCCTGGGCGAACGCCCCCGCCGAGGTCACGTACTCCCTCAAGGACCCGCTCTTCTCCCGCTGGAAGCCGATCGCCGCCAAGAAGTACGCCTTCGTCCAGGACCCGCAGCTGGCCATGGCCACCAGCGGACCGACCGTGCTCTCCATCCCCTGGGGCCTCGAACGCTATGTGCCGATGCTCGCCGACGCCGTCGCGGGCAAGGGCAACACCGGCGCGGGCTCCTGATCCCCGGGCCTGTCGCCGGACCGCCCCCGGGCGTCCGGCGACAGGCCCTCGCCCGGCGCTCCCCCAGGTGACGGCCCTTCAAGGACAACGATGACCAGCACCACCACCGCATCACCCCCGGGTGACCTCAAGCCCGGCGCGGGCCCGGCCCGCCGGCGCCACCGGCACCGCCTGCTGATCCTGCTGGCGGCCCTCGCCCTGCTGCTCGTGACGGCCGTCCTCAGCGTGATGGTCGGCGCCCGGCCCATCGCGCCGGGAACGGTCTGGGAGGCGCTGTTCCGCTTCGACAACTCCGACGAGCATCTGATGGTCCGCGAGCTGCGGGTGCCGCGTACCGTGATCGGGCTCGTCACCGGTGCGGCGCTGGGCCTCAGCGGGGCCCTGATCCAGGCGTTCACCCGTAACCCCCTGGCCGACCCCGGCATCCTCGGCGTCAACGCGGGCGCGAGCCTCGCGGTGACGTTCGCGGTCGCCGTGCTCGGGTTCACCGCGGCGAGCCAGTTCATCTGGTTCGCGCTGGCGGGCGCCTTCGGGCTCACCGTGCTCGTCTACACCCTCGGGTCGATCGGCGCGGACCGGGGCACCCCGGTGAAACTCACCCTGGCGGGTGTCGCGTTCACCGCCGTGTGCGGCGGCTTCACCTCCGCCATGGTCCTCAAGTCCACCGCCACCTTCGACGTCATGCGGTTCTGGGGCGTCGGCTCCATCGGCGGCCGCTCACTGGACATCCTCCCCATCGCGCTGCCGCTCATCGGCGCCGGCCTCGTCCTGGGTCTGCTCAGCGCCGGCTCCCTCAACGCGCTCGCCCTCGGCGACGACCTCGCCCAGTCCCTGGGGACCCGCCTCGCGGTCACCCGGGTGACCCTGATCCTCGCCGTCACCCTGCTCGCCGGGACCGCCGTCGCCGTCGCTGGCCCCATCTCGTTCGTCGGGCTGATGGTGCCCCACATCGTGCGCTGGTTCGTGGGGCCCGACCAGCGCTGGATCCTGCCCGTCACCTGCGTCGCCGCCCCCGCCTTCCTGCTCGCCGCCGACATCGTCGGCCGCATCGTGCTGCCGTCGGGGGAGCTGCGGGTCGGACTCGTCACCGCGCTCGTCGGAGCGCCCGTCCTCGTCGTGCTGGTCCGGCGCCGGAAGGTGAGCACCCTGTGACCGCCCACACCCTCACCCGCTCGGCCGGCTCCGGGCGGACCACCTGGGCACTCCGCCGGGGCCGGGCCTCGCTGCGCGTCGAGCGGCGGTCCGTCATCGTCTGCGGCGTCCTGGTCCTGGTGGTGGCCGCCCTCGGCGTCCTCACCCTCGCCACCGGCTCCATCCAGCTCACCCCCGCCCAGGTGCTCTCCGCGCTCTTCGACCCGGACGCCGAGCCCCGTACCCGGCTCGTCGTCGTCACCTGGCGGCTGCCGCGGCTGCTGTTCGCCGTGGTCTGCGGAGCGGCGCTCGCGGTCAGCGGGGCGCTCTTCCAGTCGCTGACGAAGAACCCGCTGGGCTCGCCCGACGTGATCGGCTTCGCCTCCGGTTCGTACGCGGGCGCCAGCGTGGTCATGCTCGTGCTCGGCACCGCCAACTACCTCGCGGTCGCAACGGGTTCGCTGATCGGCGGGGCCGCGACCGCGCTCCTGGTGTACCTGCTCGCCTACCGGGGCGGCGTACGCCCCTTCCGGCTCATCATCGTCGGTATCGCCGTCGGCGCGTTCCTCAGCTCGATCACCTCGATGCTGCTCCTCGCCGTCAGCCCGCACCAGGCGATGCTGGTGGCCACCTGGGGCGCCGGCTCCCTCAGCGGGCTCGGCTTCGAGCAGCTGCGGGTGACGGCGCTCGTCTTCGCCGCCCTGCTGATCTGCTCGGTCGGCGTGGTGCGGCCCCTGGTCCACCTGGAGATGGGCGACGACACCGCCCTGGCGCTCGGGGTGAACGCCCAGCGCGCCCGGCTCACCGCCACCGTCGTCGGGGTCGCGCTCACCGCGCTGGTGACGGCGGCCGTCGGGCCGATCGCGTTCATCGCCCTCGCCGCACCCCAGATCGCCCAGCGGCTGACCCGGAGCTCCACCACCCTGCGGATCGCCCCGGCGGCCCTCACCGGCGCGGCCGTCCTGGTCGCGGCCGATTTCATCGCCCAGCGGGTCGACCTGCCCGTGGGTGTCGTCACAGTGTGCGTCGGCGGGGCCTACCTGGCCTGGCTGCTCGCACGCCAGTACAGAGGTGGCAGCCGATGACTCCCCCCGGATCCCCCACACGTGAGGACGGGTCCGTCGCGGCGCTCTTCCGGGTGGCCCTGCTGCGCGACGGGCGCGGCCTGCGGATCGGCCTCACCACCGTGGCGTTCATGGTCCACCAGCTGTGCGAGGCGCTGGTACCCGTCCTCATCGGGGTCGTCATCGACCGGGCGATGGCCCCGGCTGACCGGACCGCCCTGGTCTGGTGGCTCGCCGCGCTCGGCGGGGTCTTCGTCGTGCTGTCGCTGTCGTACCAGCGCGCGTCGTCGTCGATGGTCACGGTGTACGGCTACGGCGAGCACGAGCTCCGGCAGCGCGCGATGACCCGGCTGCTGGACCCGCTGTCGCTGCGCCGCCGCCCCGGCTCCGGCGAGGCCCTCTCGCTGGTCTCGTCCGACACGTACCGGGTCGCGGGGGTGTCGTGGAGCGTCGTCCAGCAGGCGTCCACCCTCACCGCGATCCTGACGGCGTCCGTCGCCCTGCTGGTGATCTCCCTGCCGCTGGGTCTGGGGGTCATCGCCGGGACCGTCCTGATGCTGGTCGTCATGCGGCGGGTCTCGATGCCGCTGGAGGCCCGGGGGCTGGCCGAGCAGGGGTCGGCGGCGCGGGCCAGCGAGGTGGCCACCGATCTGATCACCGGGATACGGGTGGTCGCCGGGATGAACGCCCGGGCTGAGGCCGCCCGCCGCTACCGCACCGCGAGCGACACCTCACGGCGCGGTGCCGTGGCCGCCGCGCGGTCGGTCCTGGCGTACAGCGGTCTCAGCCAGTTGCTGTCGGGGGTGTTCCTCGCGGCGCTGGCGACGGCCTCCGGCTATCTCGCGGTGGACGGGCACATCACCATCGGCCAGCTCGTCACGGTGCTGGGGCTCGCCCAGTTCCTCCAGGGCGCTCTCGCCCATGTCGGCACCTTCGCATCGAACTGGATCCACAAGCGTGCCTCCGCTCGCCGCCTCGGCACTCTGATCGGCGAACCGCCCCTGATCGAGCCGCTGTCGACCGGTCCCGTTCCCGAACCCGGCCCGGCCCCGCTCCGCTGGCATCCGCCCGGCCACGGCGAGCCGCTCGACCTGCGTCCCGGCGACCTCGTCGGCGTCGTCCCCCACCACCCCGGCCATGCCCGGGACCTCAGCGACCGGCTCGGCTACCGGGTCCCCCTCGCCCGCGGCGAACTCCTGATCGGCGGGGTGGACGCGGTCGACCTGGGCCCCGACCGGGTACGCACCCGGGTCGTCGCCCCGCCCCACCACGGCGCCGTCTTCTCCGGCACCCTGCACGCCAACCTGGTCCCCCGGGGAGGCGCGGTGGACCCCGCCGTGACCGGGGCGGCCATGCTCAACGACGTACGCGAACAGATCGGGGGCGACCTGGCCGAGGTCGGGGAGCACGGCCGCCGGCTCTCCGGCGGCCAGCGCCAACGACTGCTGCTGGCAAGGGCGTTGCACACCGACGCGGACCTCGTCGTCCTGGACGAACCGGCCACCGCCGTCGACCCGGTGACGGAACAGCGCATCGCCGAGGGGCTGCGGGGCCTGCCGTCCACCATCCTCCTCATCACCGCGAGCCCGATCCTGCTCTCCGCCTGCGACCGGGTGGTCGAGCTCGGCGGGACCGGGCAGGACGCCCCCGAAAGCCACGACCCGAACGGACTCCCCCGGTGACCTCCGCGCAGACCGACACGCCCGTCGCCACCCTCCCCGTCGCCGACGCCCGCCGGACCCGCGCGGAGATCCTCCGCCGCCTCCGCGCGCACCGCCGACGGCTCGGGGCGGCGCTGCTCACCCTGCTCGGCGGTACGGCGGCCACGCTCGCCACTCCGCCCGTGCTGGGCGGGATCGTGGACGCCGTCGCGGACGGCGCCGGGCGGGGCAGGGTGCCGGCCCTCGGGATCGCACTGGTGGCCGCCACCGCCGTCGGAGCCGTCCTCGCCTACGCCGGTGGCCGGATGCTGGTGGCGCTCGTGCAGGAGGTACTGGCGGGGCTGCGCGAGGACGTCTTCGAAACCGCCGTCCACCTGCCGGTGAACACCCTGGAGAGCAGCGGCAGTTCCGATGTCGTCTCCCGGGTCACCCGCGATGTGGAGGCGGTCTCCGAAGCGGCCTCCGACGTGCTTCCCGAGGTGACGAACGCGAGCTTCACCATCGGGCTGAGCCTGGTCGGCCTCGCCGTCCTCGACCTCCGCCTCGCGCTCGCCGGGCTGCTCTGCCTGCCCGTCCACGTCTACGCCACCCGGCAGTTCCTCCGCCGCTCGCACCGCGTGTACGGGGACATCCGGAGGCTGGAGTCGGCGCGCGGGCAGTCCGTCATCGAGGCGGTGCGCGGGGCCGAGTCCATCCGTGCGTACCGCACCCAGGACCACCACCTCGACGACCTGGCCGAACGCAGTGTCCGGGCCATCGAGCGGCAGCGGGACGGGGTCGGGCTGCGCAACCGGTTCACGGGGCTGCTCAACGCGGCGGAGTTCCTCGGTCTCGCCGCCGTACTCGTGACGGGCTTCGCGCTCTTCGGCTCGGGGGCGGTCACCCTGGGCGCCGCCACCGCCGCCGCCCTCTACTTCCACCGGCTCTTCGGCCCGGTCGGGGCGCTCCTGGGCAGCCTGGACGACATCCAGCGGGCCACCGTGGGGCTGTCACGCCTCGTCGGGATCACCGACCTGGACCGCCACCACGTCCGCTACGAGGAACCGGCGCAGGGGTCCGGCCGCCCGAATGAGGCGCAGGGGGCCGGCCGCCGCCCGGACATCGACGTGAAGGGCGTCTCGTACGCGTACGACGGCGGGCGCCCCGCCCTGCGCGAGGTCTCGCTCCACGTCCCCGCCGGCACCAGCCTCGCGCTCGTCGGCGCCAGCGGCTCGGGCAAGTCCACCCTGGCCCGGCTCGTCGCGGGCATCGGCACCCCCGACCGGGGCAGCGTCACCGTCGGCAGCGCCGAGGCCCCCGACGCCCCGGCCTCCCGGTACCTGGTGACCCAGGAGGTCCACCTGTTCGGGGGCACCCTGGCCGACAACCTGAGGCTCGCCCGGCCCGACGCCGGCGACGACCAGCTCCGGCACGCCCTGCGCGAGGCCGGGGCCGGCTGGGCGCTGGACCTGGACGCCGGGCTCGACACCGTCCTCGGCGCGGGCGGCTCACCGCTCGACGACGGGTCCGTCCAGCACCTGGCACTGGCCCGGGTCCTGCTCGCCGACCCGCCGGTCGTCGTCCTGGACGAGGCCACCGCCGAATCGGGTCCGCAGACCCGTGCCCTCCTCCAAGGGGCGCTGGCCCGGGTCACCGCGGGCCGGACCTCCGTGGTCGTCGCGCACCGGCTGGAGCAGGCGCGCCAGGCCGACCGGGTCCTGGTCCTGCGGGACGGCGAGGTGGCGGAGCAGGGCACGCACGACGAGCTGCTGGCGGCCGGGGGCGAGTACGCGGCGCTCTGGGCGGCCTACCACCGCGCCCGGCCGGGCGGCGGCGCACCGGTCAGCCCGTGACGATCCCGGTGACGAGGTTGATGGTGGTGGCGAGGATGCTGGCGCCGAACACGTACGACAGCAGGCAGTGCCGCAGGGCGACCGCGCGGATCTCGGTGGTGGAGACGTTGGTGTCGGAGACCTGGTAGGTCATGCCGAGGTTGTAGCTGAAGTACAGGAAGTCGACGTACTTCGGGCTGCCTGCGGAGTTGAAGTCGATGCCGCCCTCGGTGGGCAGGTAGTAGAGGTAGGCGTACCGGGTGGCGTACATCAGGTGGAGCGAGGCCCAGGCGGTGAAGACGCCGCCCAGCGCGATGGCCGCGGCGGCGTGGCTCAGGTCGGAGTCGCTGGTCAGGAGGAGCACCACGATGCCGACGAGCCCGCAGAGGGCGGCCGCGACGACTACCAGCTCTTCGAGGACGGGCCGGAACTCCTCGCGGCGGACGTTGTGGTGGGTGGTGGCCGCGTCCATGGGCCAGAGCGCGATCCATCCGGCGATGACGAAGATCGTCTCGGCGGCGGCGATCCCGGCGAGGACGCCGAGCGGCGCGTGGGTCAGCAGACCGGTGACCACGCCGGCGACGACCCCGAGGACCGCCGCGACGACGAGCCGGGGGACGGCGGAGAGCGCGGGGTGACGGGGCGGGTGGCTCAAGCGGGATCACCTCGGCGGATCGGGGACCGGTGGAGCAGTGGAGCAGTGGTTCGGCGGATCGGGGGCCGACTCCCGTACGACCGCCATCCCACTCCCCCGGGCCGCCCTCCGCACCCCGCCGCAGGCCGAGTGGCGTACGGGAGGGCCCCTGCATAGCCTGCCGGGGAGTCCGTTCTGTCCACCCGTGCCCGCACGGTCGAGAGGGTCCGCCGGGTCCACCGCCTCGAAGGGTCGAGAGCCTTGAGCACCAGCCACGACGAGCAGGACCCCCCGGAGCACACCGTCGGACCCGTCCCCGAGGGCGAGCCGCGGTTCCGCCCCTACCACCACCCCGCCGCCGGCTGGGGCGCGGCGGAGAGCGTGACCCGGTTCCTGGCGCGCGAGCGCTCCCCGGTGGACGGTCCGCGGGCCATCATGAAGATGAACCACGAGGACGGCGGGTTCGACTGCCCCGGGTGCGCGTGGCCGGACGACCTCAAGGGCCTGCACCTGGACATCTGCGAGAACGGGATCAAGCACGTCACCTGGGAGATGACCCGCAAGCGGGTCGGGCGGGAGTTCTTCGCCGCCCATTCGGTGACCGAGTTGTCCGGGTGGAGCGACTTCGACCTGGAGAACCAGGGCCGGCTGACCGAGCCGATGGTCTACGACGCCGCGTCGGACCACTACGTGCCGATCAGCTGGAAGGACGCGTTCGAGGTGGTCGGCGCCGCGCTGCGCGGCCTGGACGATCCGAACCGGGCGGCGTTCTACACCTCCGGCCGGCTCGGCAACGAAGCAACGTTCCTCTACCAGCTGATGGCCCGCGAACTGGGCACGAACAACCTGCCGGACTGCTCCAACATGTGCCACGAGGCCAGCGGCCGGGCCCTGACCGCATCCCTCGGCACGGGAAAGGGGACGGTCGACCTCAAGGACTGGGAGAGCGCCGACGCGCTGTTCATCCTCGGGGTCAACGCGGCCTCGAACGCGCCCCGGATGCTCACCGCCCTCTCCGAGGCCCACCGGCGGGGCGCGCAGATCGTCCACATCAACCCGCTCGTGGAGGCGGCCGCCACCCGCACCATCGTCCCGCACGACTTCATGGACATGGCCCTCTTCAAGTCGACGCCGACCAGCACGCTGAACCTGCAGCCGCGCATCGGCGGGGACATGGCGCTGCTGCGGGGCATGGCGAAGGCGGTCCTGGAGCAGTCGGCGTCCGACCCGAAGGCGCTGGACCAGGAGTTCATCGCCCGGTACACCACGGGCTTCGCGGAGTACCGGGCGCTCTGCGAGGCGACTCCGTGGGAGGAGATCGAGCACCAGTCGGCGCTGAGCCGCGCCGACATCCTGAAGGCGGCCCGGGTGTACGGCGAGGCCGACCGCTCCATCGTGAGCTGGTGTCTGGGCCTCACCCAGCACGAGCACGGCGTCGACACCGTACGGGAGGTCGTCAACCTGCTGCTGCTCCGCGGCAACCTCGGGCGGGAGGGCGCGGGCCCCTCCCCCGTACGCGGACACAGCAACGTCCAGGGGAACCGGACCTGCGGGATCGACCACCGCCCCACCGACGCGTTCCTGGACCGGCTCACCGAGGCCTGCGGGATCACCCCGCCCCGCGAGCACGGGCTGGACACCGTCGGCACGATCAAGGCGATGCAGCGCGGCGAGGTCAAGGTGTTCGTGGCCATGGGCGGCAACTTCGCCATGGCGGCGCCCGACACCCCGGCCACCTTCGCGGCGCTGCGCTCCTGCGACCTCACCGTCCAGGTCAGCACCAAGCTCAACCGGAGCCATCTCGTCCACGGCGCCGGGGCGCTCATCCTGCCGTGCCTGGGCCGGACCGAGAAGGACCATCAGCGCAAGGGCGTCCAGTCCACCTCCGTCGAGGACTCGATGAGCATGGTCCATCTGTCGATCGGCATGAAGCGCCCCGCATCCCCGCACCTGCTCTCCGAGCCTGCCATCGTCGCCGGGATGGCCCGCGCCGCCCTGCCCGGCAGCGCGACGCCGTGGCACTGGTACATCGAGGACTACGACCGCATCCGCGACACCATGGCCAAGGCCCTCGACGGCTTCGAGGACTTCAACCGCCGGGTACGGCTCCCGCTGGGCTTCCGGATCAGGCAGCCCGCCCGGGAGCTGGTCTTCCTCACCCCGTCGGGGCGCGCCGAGTTCTCCGCCGCCGCCCTGCCCGACGTCGTGCCTGCAGCAGGCACGCTGGCGCTGGGCACCATGCGCTCCCACGACCAGTGGAACACCACCATCTACTCCGACAACGACCGCTACCGGGGCATCAAGAACCTGCGCACGCTGGTCTTCATGAACCGGGCCGACATGCGTGAGCGCGGCATCACCGACCTCGGTCCCGTCGACATCACGAGCACCGCGAAGGACGGCAGCCGGCGCCGGCTCGACGGCTACCTGGCCGTTCCGTACGACATTCCGCGCGGCTGCGCGGCCGGGTACATGCCCGAGATGAACGTGCTGTGCGCGCTCGGCGACTACAGCACCCAGAGCGACCAGCCGATCATGAAACACGTCAAGGTGACCATCGCGCCTGCCGCCTGAGCGGCGCATTCCCACCCATCGAGGGCACAACACACCAGGCTGAACAGGGTTTCTGAGGATTCCTCATTTACTGGCCGGTAGAGACCTATGCGACGCAGGTCACACACCTCTACCGTCGGGGCAGCGCTCCGGGTCCCTCCGATGTCGGTGAGCCGCCGACCGGGCCCCGGGGTCCCGCACGTCTCCCGCCCCAGGAGGTCCGATGCCACCACCCCCCAGCCGCTCCCCCCGCAAGCTCTCCGCCCTCGTACTCGCCGCCGCTCTGGGAGCCGCGGCTCTCGGCGCCCCCTCCCCCGCATCGGCCGCACCGGCCGCCGACGACGGGGAGTACCTCGTCGGACGCGGCATCGCCGATGTCACCGGGGAGGCCGCCGAGACCGGGACGATGGGCTACTCCAGCTTCGACCAGAAGACGTCCGGCATCCACCAGCGCCAGCGGTCCCGCGCGTACGTCGTGGTGGACCGGGCGACCGGGAAGCGCGTGGTCTACGTCAACGCCGACCTCGCGATGATCTTCCAGTCCGTGCAGCAGGGCGTCATCGCCCGCCTCAAGGAGCGTTACGGCAGCCTGTACGGCGACGAGAACGTGCTGCTCTCCGCCACCCACACCCACTCGGGCCCCGGCGGCTACTCCCACCACGTCGCGTACAACCTCTCCGTGCTCGGCTTCCAGAGCGCCACCTACCGGGCGATCGTCGACGGCATCGCCGACTCCGTGGCCAAGGCCCACGACGACCTGAAGCCCGGCACCATCAGCCTGGGCACCGGCACCCTCACCAACGCCAGCGTCAACCGCTCCCGGGAGGCCTTCGACCGCAACCCGGCGGCCGACCGGGCGGCCTTCCCCGACGGGATCGACCCGGCGATGACCGTGCTGCGGTTCCGGCAGGGCGAGAAGGACGCGGGCGCGATCAGCTGGTTCGCCACCCACAACACCTCGATCACCAACAAGAACACCCTCATCAGCCCCGACAACAAGGGCTATGCCTCCTACGCCTGGGAGCACGACCACGAGGGCGTGCGCTATCTCGACAACACCCCGGGTTTCGTCGCCGCGTTCCCCAACACCAACGCCGGGGACATGTCCCCCAACCTCAACCTGAAGCCCGGATCGGGGCCCACCGAGGACGAGTTCGAGAACACCCGCATCATCGGCGAGCGCCAGCTCGACAAGGCCCGCGAGGTGTACGCCGGTGCGCGGCCGGTGACCGGAGGGGTCGACTCCCGTCTCGCCTATGTCGACATGGAGAACGTCACCGTACGCGGCGAGTACACGACGGACGGGAAGGAGCAGCGCACCTGCCCCGCCGTGGTGGGCGCCTCCACGCTCGCGGGCAGCGTGGAGGACGGTCCGGCGATCCCCGGCTTCGAGGAGGGCACGCGCACCCCGGTCGCGTCCATCATCGACGCGCTGCGCATCGACACCCCGTCGTGGCTCGCGACCTGCCAGTACCCGAAGGCGAGCCTGATCCCCACCGGCCTGCTGAGCAACGTCCACCCGGTCACCCCGAAGATCCTCCCCCTCCAGATCATGAAGATCGGGGAGCTCTACCTGGTGGCGGGACCGGGCGAATTCACGATCACGGCCGGACTCCGGGTCCGCCGGACCGTGGCCCAGGAGCTCGGGGTCCCGCTGGAGCGGGTGCTGCTGCAGGGGTACGCCAACGCCTACAGCCAGTACGTGACGACACCGGAGGAGTACGAAACCCAGAACTACGAGGGCGGCTCCACGCTCTACGGCCGCAACACGCTCCCCGCCTACCAGCAGGAGTACGCGCGGGTCGCGGCCTCCCTGCGCCAGGGCACCGCGATCGGCCGGGGCACGGCACCGCCGGACGAGTCGGCCCGGCAGTTCACGTTCCAGACGGGCGTCGTGTACGACAACCCGCCGCTCGGCAAGTCCTTCGGCGCGGTCCTGACCGCACCGGCCTCCTCGTACGCACGCGGCTCCACGGCGACCGTCGAGTTCGCCACCGGACACCCGAAGAACAACGTGCGCCGGGGTGGCACCTTCCTGGAGGTCCAGCGGCTGGAGGGCGGCTCATGGGTGCGGGTCCTGGACGACGGTGACTGGGAGACCACGTACCGCTGGACCCGGATCAACGGCCTGACAGGTACGTCGAAGGCGACGGTCACCTGGGCCATCGGGGCGGACACCGCTCCCGGCACCTACCGGATCGTGCACCACGGGGACGCGAAGAACCTGCTGGGGAAGATCACACCGTTCACGGGGGCATCCCCGACGTTCACCGTGAGCGGGTGACCCGAGGCGCCGGAGCCGTGGTGCGTGCAGCGCTTTTGCACCGCACGCACCACGGCTCCGGCCGCCGCATCCCCCGCACACGAGATGCCGCACCCCGGCGCCGGGTCCATGCTGGTGGCATGGGTGACCAGGCCGGCCCCGAGCCAACCGTGTCCGTCCAGCGGGACCTCCGGTTGCTGGAGGCCGCGGGGGCACATCCGACGGGCGCGCCCTCCCAGCAACTGGCCCGGGAGGCCGAGCTGCCCCCGGCCATGGCCGGGGAGCACCTGCGGACACTGGCCGAGGACGGCTATCTCAGGGAGCTGGACGACGGGGCGTACGCGCTGCCCGACCAGGGCCCGTCCCTTGACACCGGACCCGGCATCGGGGCGTGGACGGAGCACATCCGCCCCCTCCTGACCTCGCTGCGCGACGGCCTCTCCGCCGCCGCCTACCTGACGCTGTACGACGAGGGCGAGATCCGGGTCCTCCAGATCGTCGACAGCCCACGGGCGCCCCGGGTCGACCTCTGGGTGGGCTTCGAGGACGCCGGACACGCCACCGCCCTGGGCAAGAGCGTGCTGGGCGGGCTGGACGAGGAGGCCCGCGCCAACTACCTCTCCCGCCACCCCCTGGCCGACCTCACGTCCCACACGATCACGCGCCGCGAGGAGCTGATCCGGGAGCTGGACGCGCCGCCCATGGCCCCGCTCTCGATGGACCGGGAGGAGTACCGGCGCGGCACGACGTGCGTCGCGGTGCGGGTGTACAGCGGCGACCAGGTCGGTTCGCTCGGCATCTCGTTCCGCTCGGACCGGATGTACCGGACCAGCGAGGTCAGGGCCCAGCTGCTGTCGTCGGCGCTGCGTGTGACCCGCCGGCTCACGATCCCGGACTGACGGGCCCGGCGCCGCCTTCGGGCGGGGCGGACATGCGGCCGTCAGCCGTGGAAGGTGCCCATGGGCAGCAGCGGAGCCCAGTCCCGCAGGGGCCACTCCCAGGCGCCCTCCCGGGCCACGATCCTCCTGCTCGCCAGATGGACCGCACGGCTGAGCGGTGTGCCGGTGGTGCTCAGCCGCTCCAGGACCCACTCGGCGAACGCGTTGCCGTCCGGGGTGTCGCCGTACTCCCCCACGGTCGCGAGCACCTCCACCGACCCCGTCGCCAGGGCGAGGGTCGCGATGGTGACGGGCTCGGTCATGGCCTGGCCTGGGACGCCACCGCCCCAGCAGGTGATGAGGTAGAGACGCTGCGGCGGGGTCCCGCTGAGGACGTCTGCGGGCAGCAGCCAGCTGCCGGGTTCCAGCTCCAGGTAGTGACCGGGCCCCACAGCCGGGCGGCCGTGGCACAACACGACGACGGTGTGGGCGTCGGCGGCCAGAACAGCCGTGACCTGCGGAGCGGAGGCCGGCAGGTCTAAGGTCCACCGTTCGTCCGCCTGCAGCCCGGCGAGGTTCAGGCCCTCCATCACCGGACTGCGCCACAGGTACGAGGGACCGTCCACGGGCCGGGCGGGGCCGCGCCGGGCCAGCACGCGCTGGATGAGGAGCGAGGGGCAGACGACGTACTCGACGCTCTCACCGAGCAGGCGCCGCGGACCGACGGGGACGGCACCCCAGGGGACCAGCCAGAGGTCGCTCGCCGGGACCAGGAGCAGCCGGGGGACGGCACCGGCCGCGAGTGCCCGGCTCAGCCGCTCCGGGAGGAGTTCAGCGAGGGCGGCCAGGTCGCAAGGGCGCAGCGAGCCGCGTTCCTCGCCGTCGATCCGCACCACGGACAGCAGTGTGGTGCACACCTCGCTCAACTCGACGCTGTCCAGCCGGCATTCACCGTGCTCGTCACGCCAGAGCCGGTGCAGCAGCCGGGGGGCGTCCGGATCGATCACCAGCTGGAGCATGTGGCATCGGTCCGGGACGGCGGCCAGCAGCTCCGCCCCTTCGTCGGCGGGCGGCAGATAGACCGCCGCCAGCAGGTCCTCGACCGCCGTACGCGCCGGTTCGCGCACTGTTCCCCCGATCGCGAGGCTGCCGATCATCCGGGCGATGCGCTCCTGCCGGGGCAGGTCGGGCGGCAGCCGCATCCCGCCCGCACCGGGCGGGCGGCGCTGCGCGAGCCAGCGCTCATCGCTGCTGACCAGCAAGTGCTGCAAGAGGGTCAGACGACCGGTGACCCCGTCCGGGACGTGGTGCGCCGCCAGACCGGCGAGCCGCCGCCCGGCCAGTCCGTCGGCCACCACCACGAACGACTCCGGCATCCCGGCCCCTACGGCCGCACGCAGGGCGGCCGAGTACACCGGACCGAAGCGTTCACGGTACTCACCCTGCACGGCGGCTTCGTGGTGGGCCGCCCGGTACTCCTCGATCGCGAACACGGCGGCCACTCGGTCCCGTACCGCCTGCTCCCGGCCGTCCGCGTCGCCCAGCCGCTCCCGGCTCTCCGCGAGCTTCGCGAGGGCGTTGCAGACCCCCAGCAGGTCCCCGGCCTCCCGGTAGGCGGCTGCGGCCTTCTCGAAGAGCGCCACCGCCGCGGGCCAGTCCCGACGGGCGCGGGCCACCCGCCCGAAGTTCTGCACCGCGTGCGCCTCAGCCGAGGCGAGACCGTGCGCCCTCGCGATCTCGTGCGCTGCGCGGTACCGCACTTCGGCCTCGTCCGTCTCGTCCACGTGGAGGAGCAGATCCCCCATGCTTTCCAGCACGTTGACCGTACCGACGGGGTCGTCGAACCGGGTGAAGGCCTTCGCGGCCACCACCAGCCACGTCCGGGCGATCTCGAGGTGCCCGGCCCGGTGGTACAGCGCGCCGATCCGCTGGGCCGCGTGGGCCTGGCCCGTCACGGAGCCGGCCTCGACGTACAGCGCGTGCGCCTGTTCGTGGGCTTCGATCGCCCTCATCAGGTCGCGCGACCGCTCGGCACACTCCGCCGAGCCGAAGAGCGCGTTCGCCTCGTAGAGCGGATCACCGATGCTGCGGGCCAGCTCTCCCGCATGCCCGTACATCTCTCGGGCCCGCTCGACGGAGTGCTGGTTCAGCGCGACGTGACCCAGTCCGGCCAGCGCGCGCAGCCGCCCGAAACGGTACCTGCGGGCATCCGCGCGACGCAGCGCCATGCCGTACTGCTCAATGGCTTGCTCGACCTCACCGCGAGCCCGGTGTACATCGCCCAAGCCGATCAGGGCGTTGGTGGCGGTGAGTTCGTCGTACTGGCCTTCGAGGAGTTCGCGGCAGAGCGCGGCGGCATGGTCGAAGCGCCCGGTGTGCACCGCATCGTCGAGCTCGGTCTCGGCGAGCAGCGCCCGGTCCCAGAGCTCGGCGGTCACCGGGGCCGGTACCCCGTACGGCTCGGCGAGGTCCGTCAGATGGCGGTAGCGACACCGGAGCGCAACGGCCCCGGGCGGTGGGCATTCCACCGGTACGCGCCCGCGCTCGGCCGAACTCCGTTGCCAGGCAGCGAAGATCAGCTTCGACGACGGGTGCTGAGTGATGTCGCCCCGGTAGGCGTCGCCGCTGTTCACGGGTACCTGCGCGGAAGGGGTCTGTCCGTCATGAACGTATTCTTGACCCTGCACGGGCCCGTTGCACCAGCAGTCGAGGAGAGCCGGATGACCAGCAGCCCCGAACCGGCCGTTGCCGGAGTCGAGGAGCTCCACTTCAGCATCCCGGTCGCCGGGTCCGACAGCCGATGGGAACCGGCAAGTCACATCGTCTTCGGCAGGGCAGACGTCTTCCGCCCCGATGGCCCCACGCTGGCCCGGTACGCGCAACTGGTCGATCGTGACACCTGGCAGTACTCCTATGTCGTCCTCCCAGTCGATCTCGAACCGCTCCAGCAGGGGCACTACCGGCAGGTGAGTGTCACGGCCACCTTCGCCAATCCGGGCATCGTGGCGAAGCACGACATGGGCGCGGGGCAGGCCTTGCACGGAGGGGTGGCGCCCACCAGGGGTGTGGGGTCGTCCCGTGTGACCTGGGTTCTGGAACCCGGCAACGGTGAGGAGCGCCTCCGTCCCGAGGGACATCAACTCGGCTGCCTGGTGCAGCGGCCGACGGGGAGCACCGTGAGCGAGGTCGTGATCGAGGTCTCCGTCAGGGTGATGCGCGGTCTGGCGGTGCTGCAGGAGCGGACCGCGACCATGAAGGAACCGCGGAGGTACCAACTCTCCTTCGTCAAGAACACTTTCGCGCGCCTGCCCGGCCAGGGCGACGAGGAGGGCGTTGAGCCCGTGGTGCACATCGACGTGCGCACACCGGAGTTTCCGACGCAGCGGAACCGGATGTTGATCGTGTTCCATGGGCGGGACCACAAGGCTCGGCGCGAGCTGTACGCCTTTCTGCGCGCCATCGACCTCCATCCCATCGAATGGACGCAGGTGCTGGAGCTCACCGGACAGGGTGCGCCCTACATCGGCGACGCGCTCGACGCCGCGATGAACGCCGCTCAGGCGATCCTGGTGCTGATGACACCGGACGAAGTCGTGTACCTGAAGCCGGAGCAAGGTGACGGACCGGACGACCCGGAGCTTGCGCCGCAGGGCCAGGCCCGTCCCAATGTGCTCTTCGAGGCGGGGCTGGCCTTCGGCCGTTTTCCCGACCGGACGGTGCTGGTCGAGTTCGGCAAGGTCCGCCCGCTCAGCGACCTGGGAGGCCGGTACGTGGTGCGACTGACCGACTCGTCCCAGAGCCGACAGAAATTGGCAAAGCGGCTGGAAGCAGTCGGCTGTGCGGTCAACCTGAACGGCACCGACTGGCTCTCGGCGGGGGATCTGACCCCGCCTTCCGCCGAGTTGCCTTCTCCGCCGGGGACGGCAGCCGCGCCAAGTAGGACGCCGCAGGGCGCGACGGCCTCGGCGGAGCGCCCTCCTGCGGGCGGGCGGACCGAGCCCATCACCTTCGACAAGGTCGTCGCCAAGTCGGACGCCTCGGGCAACCACATCGTCTACGGCGAGGTCGTCTCCGCCGGCTCGGACGTTTCCCTCATGACCATCGATGCCACCTTCTACGACACGAACGAGGAAATCCTCGGCGCCGCGCAGGGGTTGGTGTCGGGGCTGACGGCCGGTCACCCGAAAAACTTCCAGCTCATCACCTTCGATGACGTCGCCGGCTACGCCGACATCCGGCTGCAGGTCAACAGCCGGTTGCCCTAGTCCTCCGCCCCGGGGACACTGCATCCATGACCGGAGGGCCGACGCCCCGCAGACCACCCACCCCACCCCCGCTCCCCCCTCCGTCCCGCGTCGACAACAACGTCGACGTCGGGTACGGCCCGGTCGTCCAGGCCGGGGTCATCCATGGGGGCGTCCACCTGCACACGCCCGCCTCCGCCCGCCCGACTCCGCCTCCTCCACAGCAGGTCCCCCGGGACAGCGGCCCGCTCGTCGGGCGGGCCCACGAACTCGACGCCCTGGACGCCGCTCTCTCGGCCGGCGGCATCGCCCTGGTCACGGGCATGGCGGGTATCGGCAAGACAGCGCTGGCCGTGCACTGGGCCAGACGGATACGGGAGAATTTCCCGGGCGGTCAACTGTACGTGGATCTTCAGGGTTTCGGCCCGGACGAACCACTGCCCGCCCATGATGTCCTGGCCGCCTTCCTCCGGGCTCTCGGCCAGGACCGCCCCGACGAATTCACGACGACCGCCGAACGGGCCGCCGCCTTCCGCACCGTGACGACCGGGCGCCGGATGCTGGTCGTTCTCGACAACGCGTCCCGGGTGGAGCAGGTCCGACCGCTGCTCCCCGGTGGTCAGAACTGTGCGGCGATCATCACCAGCCGGGCCGCTCTGACCGGTCTGGGAGTGCATCACCAAGTGCTCTCCCTGCCGCTGCGACGCCTGGGCGAGGCCGACGCACTGGCCCTGCTCGGGGCCGCGCTCGGTGATCGCGCGAAGGTCGACCCGGGCCATACCCGCGCTCTGGTTCGCTACTGCGGTGGGCTGCCGCTCGCCCTGCGCATCGCGGCCGGCAGGGCTGCGGAGAGCGGTTCCGAGGCCGCTGCGGTCCTCGGCGGATCGTCCGGACCCCATGCCCGACTGGACTTCCTGGATACCGGGAACGATGGCGGTTCCGCGCTGCGTACGGTGTTCTCCTGGTCCTATCGCGCACTGTCAGGCCCGGCGGCCCAAGCCTTTCGCGTTCTGGGCGTCCATCCGGGCCACCGCATCGACGTGTTCGCCATGGCTGCCGCCACCGGAACCACCCGCGACAAGGCCTCCGCCGCCCTCCTCGCCCTGGTGCGGGGGCACCTCCTCACCGAGTCCGGCCCCGGCATCTTCGCGTCCCATGACCTGCTGCGCGCATACGCGGGTGAGCTGTGCGCCCCGGAACGTGACACGGTCCTGACCCGGCTGTACGACTACTACCTCCCTGTCGCGGACCGGGCGGACGACCTGGTGGCGCCGTTACGGTTCCGCGTCCCGCTCGACCGTCCGGGTATGCCCGGACCGGAACTGCCGGACCCGCCCGCGGCCCTGGCGTGGCTCGACTCCGCACTGCCCACGCTGATGGCCCTGTGCACGTCGGACGACGAACGCTACGACGACCGGCGCTGGCGGCTGGCCCACGCCGTCCGGGGCTACTTCTACTTCACCAAGCGTCTCGACGCCTGGATCACCACCCACGAGGCCGCCCTCCGAGCGGCCCTCCGGCTGGCCGACCCCCGGGCCGAGGCGCTCACCCGCACCAACCTGGGGATGGCACTGGTCGCGGTCGGCCGGCTTGCCGAGGCGGAGGAACACTACGTACGAGCCCATGGCCTCTTCCTCCACCTCGGCGACGAACGCGGCCGGGCCGGCGCGTCGGCCAACGCCGCGTCGGTCCTCCGCAGACGCGGTGCGCTCGCCGAGGCCCTGGCCAAGCAGCGCGAGGCGCTCACGTACTACCGTCGCGTCGCGTCCGACCGGCACGTGTGCATCACCCTGCGGACCATGGCGAGCGTGGAGACCGATCTGGGCCGGTTCGCCGAGGCGGTGGCGCATGCCGAGGAGGCGATAGAGATCGCGGTGCGTCTGCAGCTGCATCTGGAGGCCGCCCAGGGGTTCAACAGTCTCGGGATCCTCTGGTTGCGCATGGGCGAGGCGGCAAGTGCCGAGCGCGCGCACGGTCAGGCGGTCAGTCACAGCAGAGCAGCGGGGAGCGCCCACCAGGAGGCGAAGAGCCTGCGCAGGCTCGGCGCCGCCGCCCTCGCCTCGGGCGACCGGGTGCGGGCCGCGCGCTGGTGGGCTCTGGCCCTGCGGCTCTTCCAGGAGATCGGAGCCGCCGAGGCGGAACAGGTCGCCTCGGACCTGGCGTCCCTGACCGGCCGGGGCAAGTCAGGGACGCCGGCTTCCTGAGGCGAACCGTCAGCTCACTCGGCCATCTCGTACGCCCCCGACAGCTCCTCCACCCGCTCCCAGACCCGCGCCGAACGCTCCGCGTCGACCACGGGACGCCGGACCGCGCCGAGCGCCCACTCCTGCTGGGCCCCGGTGGCGGAGTCCTTGCCGTGCAGCTCGACGGCGTGCGCGGAGAAGTCGCGTACGAGAACGGCGAACAGCTCGTCCAGCAGCTCCTGGTCCAGTCCGGTCAGCCGGGCCTGCTCCAGGATCAGCTGGCCGTGGACGACGAGGGCGAAGAGCTGGCCGACGGCGAGGAGGAGGTCGAGGTCGCGGCTCTGCTCCTCGTCGGGGGCGGCGGTCTCGACGAAGGTGCACAGGGCGTCGGCCTGCTCGCGGAAGCGGGCGACGTTCGGCACCTCGGCGTAGGCGTCGAAGGCGGGGCGCCAGTCGTGGAAGCGTACGGCGCCGAGGCCGCGGGCCGGTCCCTGGCGGAACAGGAAGTCGTCGTCGGCCGCGTCCAGCCGGGACGGGACGGCCGGGTGGTCGACGGGGGCGAGCAGGTGGTTCCGCATGAACTTCAGGATCAGGGCGAGGTTGACGTGGACCGTGCCCTCCAGCTTCGGCAGGCCCCGGATCTCGATGGCGGCCTGGGCGAAGTAGTTGTCCTTCTCGAAGCCCTTGGCGGCGATGACGTCCCACATGAGGTCGATGACCTTTTCACCCTCCGTGGTCACCTTCATCTTCGTCATCGGGTTGAAAAGGAGGTAGCGGCGGTCGTCGGGCCCGGCGGAACGGAAGTAGTCGACGGCACGGTCGCTGAACAGCTTCATCCCCACCAGCCGGACGTACGCGTCGGTCAGCTCGCGGCGCACGTGCGGGAAGGCGGTGACGGGGCGGCCGTAGAGGATGCGGTTGCTCGCGTGGGTGACGGCCTCGTACATCGCGTGCTCGCAGATGCCGATCGAGGCGGTGCAGAGGTTGAACTTGCCGACGTTGACGGTGTTGAGGGCGGCGTCGAAGGCGGCGCGGCCCGTGTGGAGGATGTCGGCGGGCGCCACCGGGTAGTCGGTCAGGCGGAATTCGCTGACGTACTTGGAGGAGTCGACGACGTTCTTCACCAGGTGGTACGCCTCGTGGCGGCTGTCGGCGGCGAAGAAGACGTAACCGTCGGGGCCCTCGACGTCGGTGCGGCGGCCGAAGACGGAGACGAGACCGGCCGCGTTGCCGTTGCCGATGTAGTACTTGGAGCCGGAGGCCAGGAAGCCGCCCGCACCGTCGCTGTCCGGCGTCAGCAGCATGTCGGTGGAGTAGATGTCGGCGCCGTGGGTCTTCTCGGAGAGGCCGAAGGCGAACACCTCACCCTGGGAGAGGAGTTCGGCGGCCCGCGCGCGGGCGTCGGCGTTCTCGCTCTGCCAGACCGGGCCGAGGCCGAGGATGGTCACCTGCCAGGCGTACCAGTAGTCGAGGCCGTAGAACCCGAAGATCTCGTTGAGCGCGGCGATCCGGGCGGTGTCCCAGCGCTGGTCCTCGTTCCCAGCGGCGGAGGCCGGGGTGAGGAAGGTGGCGAAGAGGCCCTCCTTGGCGGAGAAGGCGAGGAAGTCGCCCAGCCAGGCGCGGGAGCGGTAGTCCTCGATCAGCCGGCGCTTGCCCCGCTCCTCGAACCAGTCGACGGTGGCGCGCAGCAGCCTGCGGGTCTCCGGGTCGAAGTGCTGGGGGTCGTAGGTGCGCGGGTTGAAGAGCAGGGACGCGGACTCAGCCATGGAGATCGCCTTCCGGGAGGGTTGAGGGTGCTTTCGGTGGTACGGAAGTGACGCGGTGGTACGGAGGTGGCGCGGCAGTACGGAGGTCGCGCCGGACCGTCGTTCAGACGGCCGGGCCCGGCGCCCGCCCGGTGAGCCGGTGGAGGGTGTCGAGTACGTCGTCGAGCCAGGCGATCGTCATGCGCTCGTACGCGATGCCGCCGCGCAGCACGACGTGCTGGAGCTCCTGGCCCGCGTCCGGGGGCGCGGGTGCCTCGGGCCCGGTGAAGTCGCGCGCCTCTCCGGCGAGGTAGTGGGCGAGGCGGTCCCGGTGGGCCTGGCGGTGGCGCTCGACCTCACGGATCAGGGCGGCCGGGTCGTCGAAGGCGGCGCCCCGGATCTTGACGGCGAGGTCGTGCCGCAGGCTCTCGGGCTCGATCGGCTTGTGCAGCCAGTCGGCGAGGGCACCACGGCCCGGGCCGGCGACGGAGTACTCCTTCTTGTCCGGCCGGCCCTGCTGCTCGACCTCGCGGACGACGAGCCGGCCGTCGGCTTCCATCCGGCCGAGGACGCGGTAGATCTGCTGGTGGCTGGCGGTCCAGAAGTAGCCGATGGACCGCTCGAACCGCCGGGCCAGCTCATAGCCGGAGCCGGGCTTCTCCAGCAGGGAGACGAGGATCGCGTGTTCGAGCGCCATACCGCGATCCTTCTATGCAACTCGTTGCATAGACAAGTCGCGGAGGCCCGGTGAGACACGGCTCACCCGGGCCGTCCCCCGTGGCCGGACCCCGCCGGCGCCGGAGGACAATGGACGGCGCACCACACCTCTGCCCGCCCGCCTGCCGTATCAGGAGAGCCACCGCCTTGTCCCAGCACCTTCCGCTCACCGGCCACCCCGACCTGCAGGCCGACTGCGGGAACTGTTTCGGCCTGTGCTGTGTGGCGCTGCCCTTCGCCCGCTCGGCGGACTTCGCCGCGGACAAGGCGGCGGGGACCCCGTGCTCCAACCTCCAGGAGGACTTCGGCTGCGGGATCCATGAGCGGCTGCGCGGGAGCGGCTACCAGGGCTGCACGGTGTTCGACTGCTTCGGGGCGGGCCAGAAGGTCTCCCAGGTCACCTTCGGGGGCCGCAGCTGGCGCGAGGAGCCGGGTTCCGCCCGCACGATGTACGAGGTCTTCCCGGTGGTGCGGCAGCTGCACGAGCTGCTGCGGTACACGGCCGAGGCCCTGGACCTGCCGGCGGCGAAGGCGGCCCACGGCGAGCTGCGCCGCGCCTACGACAGGCTCGACGCACTGACCCGGGGCAGCGCCGAGACCCTCCTCGCCGTCGACGTGCCGGCCCTCCGCGCGGAGGTGAACGCCCACCTCTTGCGCGCCGGTGAGCTCGCCCGCGCCGCCGTCCCCGGCAAGAAGAAGAACCACCGGGGCGCCGACCTCTTCGGCGCCCGGCTGCGCGGCGCGAAGCTGCGCGGGGCCACCCTGCGCGGCGCCTGCCTGATCGCCGCCGACCTCTCGGGCGCCGATCTGCGCGACACGGACCTGATCGGCGCGGACATGCGCGACGCGAACCTGTGCGGTGCCGATCTGACGGGTGCCCTCTTCCTCACCCAGCCGCAGCTCAACGCGGCCCGGGGCGATGCGGCGACCACGATCCCGGCCGGTCTGCGGAGGCCGGGGCACTGGGCATCCTGAGCTCCGCCCCGGCCGGCCGGTCGTGTCAGGAAGGCCCGGCCTTCGCAGAGTGCCGGTCGAGGTACCTGGTGACCGGCGTCGCCGCGACCCCGTGGACCACCACGGAGATCAGGACGGCGAAGACGACGACCGCCCACATCTCCCGCGCGTACGCCCCGAATTCGCCCTCCCCCAGGGCGTAGGCGAGGTAGAAGAGCGAGCCGATGCCCCGGATGCCGAAGAAGGCGGTGGCCGCGCGCTCGTTCGGGCGGCCGGGGCCGCGCAGTTGGGCGATCCAGCCGGTGGCCGGACGTATGAGGAGGTGCAGCAGTACGCCTATCGCCGCGCCCCGCCAGGTGAGCGAGGCCAGGCCGCCCGAGGCCACGAAGGCACCGACGGCGAAGAGGAGCAGGGCCATCAGCAGGCGTTCGACCTGCTCGACGAAGGCGTGCATCACCTTGTTGTAGCCGTGGCTCCGCTCCGACCGGCGCAGGGCGCACGCGGTGGCGAAGACGGCGAGGAATCCGTAGCCGTGCAGGGCCTCGGTGACCCCGTAGGACAGGAACATCGCGGCCAGCGCCACGAACCCCTCGCCCTGTTCGGCGAGCCGCAGCGACCTGGCCCTGGACCGGAAGAGCACCTGCCCCAGCAGCAGCCCGATGGCGACGCCCGCCGCCACGCCCACGCCGATCCGCACGAGCACGTCGCTCCAGGCCCAGTGCGTCAGCCAGCCCCCGGTCCAGCTCTCCCCGGCCGCCGCGAGAGCGACCGCCGCGAGGACGAAGGGGAAGGCGAGCCCGTCGTTGAGCCCGGCCTCGCTGGTCAGCGCGAAGCGGACCTCGTCCTCGTCCTCCTTCGCGTCGGACGGCTCCCCCACCCGCACCTCGGAGGCGAGGACGGGGTCCGTCGGCGCGAGGGCCGCGGCCACCAGGAGCGCGGCGGAGACCGGCCAGCCGAGCAGCCACCAGACGGCGAGCGCCGTCGCCCCGATCGTCAGGGGCATCGCCACCCCGAGCAGCCGCCAGGTGGCGGCCCAGGAGCGCAGGCCGAAGGGGCGGTTGATGGCGAGGCCCGCCCCCATCAGCGAGGTGATCACGCAGAGCTCGGTGAGGTGCTGCGCCCGGACGCGGTCGGCGACCGGGTCGACCTCGGGCAGCGGCAGGGGCGTCAGGTAGAGGAGCACCCCGGCGGCGAGGAAGACGATCGGTACGGAGACGGGCAGGCGGGAGAGCAGCCGGGGCAGGGCCGCGGCGAGGAAGGCTCCGATGCCGAGGCATCCGTACACCGCACCCACGGTGGTGATCGACACGTCCGGCCTCATCTTCTTCTGTCGTGTCCGGCCGGCCGCCTGCTGCGGACCGGCCGGGGTGGCAGCGGCTGCGGGGCCGCTGCCGGGAGTGGTCCCCGGGTCAGGCCAGGTCCCGGGGGACGGTCTCGTTCCAGGTGCGGGAGAAGACCCGGCGGCCGCCCTCGTAACCGTCCAGGGTCGCGTCGACGGTGAACTCCTCGGCGCTGGAGGTGAGTACGGTGCTGGTCTCGACCCGTACGTCCCAGCCGCCGGGCCTGGCGAAGGTCATGGTCCACGCCGAACGGCCGCTCAGGGAGGAGAAGTCGTCGGCCACGGAGGTGTACTTCTCACAGGCCCGCAGCCCCACCTCGATGCCGTTGTCCTCGTACCGCTGCAGCCCCCGGTCCTTCACGATGTCGAGGGCGGAGTGGTAGTCCACCAGGCTCCTGGAGACGTTCCAGGCCTGCTCGGGTTCGGTGAGCCGGGTGACAGGGGGCGGCCGGCAGCCCTCCGGCTCCCCGAACGACGCCTGGGGCATGCCGTCCGGTTCCTCGACGGGCCGCACCGGCAGGGTCAGGGCGGCGCCGTCCTCGTGGACGGTGAGCAGGGCCGGTTCCGGAGCCGGCCAGACCAGGGGCCAGTACGAGGTCGAGAGGGAGAGCCGGATGCGGTGGCCGGGCGGGAACGCCTGCGCGACCCCGTTCAGCGGGATGCGTGCGTGGCAGCGGCTGCCGGGTTCCAGCGGCTCGGGGTGCTCGTCGCTCTCCCGGTGCGTCAGGTTCAGTACGCCGTACGTGACCCGGGTGGCGCGGCCGTCCGGTGCCACGTCGGAGATCCTGGCGGTGATCTGGGCGACGGGGGCGGAGGCCGACACCTCCAGGTCGACGGAGGGCGAGCCGAGGATCTCCACCCGCTCGGCGAGCGGCTCGGTCTCGAAGACCAGGGAGCCGCCGTCCTCCTCGCGCTGGTCGTAGGGCAGGTCGGGCGGTGCGTTGTAGGACGCCCACTTGCCCGCGAACTGGCCGACGGAGAGCGGCGACCGGACCGTACGCGTACGGCCTCGCGGGAGGGGCTCCTCGTCGTCCGCCGTCACGATGGTGGCGCCCCGCAGCGGATGCACCACCTCCTTGATCTGCGGCGAGGGCCAGGAGGGTTCGGCGACCCAGCGGCCGGGGCGCTCCTCGTACGAGGTGGAGGGCGGGACGCTCTCCTGCATCCAGGTGCGGAGCATCGGGCCGTCCATGACGCCGTTGTCGATGCCCTTGAGCCAGTGGTCCCACCACTTGACGACCTCCTGGAGGTAGCCGATGGCCGGTCCGGGTTCGCCGAGGTGCGGCAGCTTGTGGGACCAGGGGCCGATCAGCCCCTTGCGGGGGACGTCGACGTTGGCCAGAAGCCGGGTGACGGCGTTGGAGTAGCCGTCCGCCCAGCCGCTGGAGGCCAGGACGGGGCACTGCAGCTGCGCGTAGTCCTCGTTGAGGGAGGCGTGCTGCCAGTAGGCGTCGCGGTGCGGGTGGCGGAGCCATTCGAGGACCCAGGGGCGGGCGGCCTCCAGCCGCTCCTGCCACATGTCGCGCCACCGCTCCCCCACCACCTCGGGGTCGGGCGGGCAGGTGGCGTACGCGAACATGGTGCCGGCCTCGGCGAGGTTGTCGGAGAGCATGGCACCGCCGAGGTAGTGCATGTCGTCCGCGTACCGGTTGTCGGTGAACGAGGCGATGACGATGGCCTTCAGGCTCGGCGGCCTGCGCGCCGCCGTCTGGAGCGCGGCGAAGGCGCCCCAGGAGATGCCCATCATGCCGGTGTTCCCGTCGCACCAGGGCTGCGCGGCGACCCAGGCCAGCACCTCTTCGGCGTCGCGCTGCTCCTGCTCCAGGTACTCGTCCAGGAGGACGCCCTCCGACTCCCCGGTGCCGCGCAGGTCCACGCGTACACAGGCGTAGCCGTGGCCCGCGATGTACGGGTGGTGGATGGCGTCCCGGGTGGAGGTGAGGTCGTTCTTGCGGTACGGGATGTACTCCACGACCGCGGGGACCGGCTCCCCGTCGGAGGACACGGGCCGCCAGATCCTGGCCGACAGGCGCACCCCGTCCGCCATGGTGATGGTGACGTGGTTCTCTTCCTCGGTCGCGTACGGGAGTTGCTCGACGAATCGCATACGGGTGGCAGGGTCCTTCCTGACGTCGGGTCCGGTGGGGGCGGGTACCCGGGACGTCACGAAGAATTCCGGCCGCGCCCGCCCGGTTCCGTCTCGTCGAAGCTCAGGCCGAGGGCGGCGACGCAGGCGTCGAACTTGCGGCGCAGATCGTCCTCGTCGTCACCGCCGGTGAAGATGTGGGCGACCTCGTAGCTGTAGCTGTCCTGGCCCTTGACCGAGGAGAGCCGCTGGCCCTCGGAGGGGACCATGTCGATGTGGACGCCCGGGATGTCCCGCTCGATGGCGGCGATCTCCTCGGCGGTGGGCACCTGGTGGACGCGGCCCTCGCCGAACCAGCGGTAGTACCACTTGGCGGCCACCTTGTAGTCGCCGCCGCCCGCCGGCAAGGCCGGGTCGCCGCCGAGGGCGAGCCGGAACATGCGGTGGTGGTTGGGCACGCCGTCGACGAAGTCGAACATCTCCGCGTGCGACTGGGAGTGCCGGGGGTTGATCTCCAGCAGGCTGATGCCGGCGGTCTTCGGGTCGTAGAAGTACTCGATGCTGAAGGTGGCCGCTTCCATGCCGATCTGCCGCATGGTGCGTTCGCTGACCTCGTGCAGTTGCTGGATCACCGGGGCCGGGAGGGTGCTCGGGTACTGGTGGCGCAGGAAGGAGGAGGAGTCGGGGTAGTTGATCGAGTCGAGGACGCCGTAGACGGTGACCTCACCGTTGTGCACGTATCCCTCGACTGCCACCTGAATTCCGGTCATGGCCTCTTCGGCGAGACAGACCTGGCCTCCCACACCCGCCATCTCCGGCGGGAGTTCCAGCAGATCGAGAATGGCCTCGAAGGGCTTTCCGACCCGGGCTATGCCCCCGCGTATCTCCGCCACCGCCGTACGGAATTCGTCCATGTCCGAGACGCCGAATGCCAGCTCGGAGGAGTAGGCCAGGGCGGGCTTGACCCACATGGGGAAGCTCATCCCCTCGGGCGGCTGCGGATCGTCGCTGTCCAGATCCACCATGCCGAAGCGGGGATGTTCGTCGATGACCTTCCGCTGTTCCAGCCGGCTCCAGTACTTGTGCTCGCACTTGACGACGGATTCGAGGCTGGTGCTGGTCGTCCCGTACTCCTTGCTCAGGAGGGGGACGAGGGTGCTCACCGGGAAGTCCCAGTATCCGACGATCGCGTCGATGCTGCCCTCGTGCGCGTCGAGCACGGCGCGGGCGCGGGTCAGCAGTTCGTCGACGGTGGTGGCGTCCTCCTGCAGCTCCTTGACGCTGAGGAGCGGGTGGAGACGGTGGCCGTCGGCGTCCGGAACGGCTTCGAGGGTGCGGCGGTTGGCCTCGTCCATTCCGATGATGAAGATGTTCTTGCGCTGGTCCCGGGACACAGGGATTCCTCTCGTCGGCAGCAGGGTTCTGCGCCGTCTACCCCTGTGCGGGGGTTCAAACGGGAACGGCCGGCGCCCGGGAGCGCCGGGCCACTTCCGTTCGGGGCATTGTGCGCCTCCGGTGCGTACGGCGGGGATTCACGGGGCACCAGTGTCGCCGTGCCCACCGACCGGCACCCTCCCCCGCCCGCCAGCTCGAAGGAGACACCCCGTCATGCGCGCACTCGCCCTCGTCTGTACGTTGAACGCCTCGCCCGCCCGCTCCAGCAGCCACCACCTCGCCGAACAGGTCATGGCCGAGTTCGCACGCCACGACGTGCGGGGCGAGGTCGTCCGGGTCGCCGACCACGACGTCCGCCCCGGGATCGGCGTGGACATGGGCGACGGCGACGCCTGGCCGGCGATCCGGGAGAAGGTCCTGGCCGCCGACATCCTCCTGATCGCCACGCCCATCTGGCTCGGCCACCCCTCCAGCGTCTGTCAGCGCGTCCTGGAGCGGCTGAACGCCGAATCGTCCGAGACCGACGACGAGGGCCGCCCCCACACCTACGGCAAGGTCGCGGCCGTGGCCGTCGTGGGCAACGAGGACGGGGCGCACAAGGTGAGCGCCGACGTCTTCCAGGGGCTCGACGACGTCGGCTTCTCCCTGGCGCCCGGGGCGGTCACCTACTGGGTCGGCGAAGCCATGCAGGGCACCGACTACCAGGACCTGGACGAGACGCCCGAGGCCGTCGCCTCGACCACCAGGGCCCTCGCCGCCAACGCCGTACACCTGGCCCGGCTGCTCGCCGACGCCCCCTACCCGGCGTCCTGATCCGGGGGGGGGCGGCCGGAGCGGGCGTACCCATGGTGCCGAAGCCACCGGCGGCGGGGTCCACGGCGACACCGCCGCGTCGTGCCGTCATCGCTTCCGGAGGATCCGGGGGAAGCGGGGCAGGGACGTGTCGGCGTACGGTCCGACCGCGCGGGCCGGGCGCGGGGCCGGGTCCGACGGCGCGATCCGCCGCTCCAGCCGCTCCCGCAGTCTCCTCCCGCGGGGCGCGTCGGCGCCCGGCCGGCACCTTCGGCTGCGGAGCTCGGCGCCCTGGAGGCTGAAGGCCACACTCAGGACCCGGTTGAGCGCGGCGGCGCTCAGGACCTCGCGCGTCGCCTCGTGCCTGGCCACCACCGCGATCGACACGGCACGCTGCTCGGCCTCCGAGCGCACCCGCAGCAACACGCCCAGGGCCTGCGGGGTGAGCCAGGGGGTAAGGACGTCCACGATGACCGTGGCCGGACCGCAGCAGGGCAGCAGGGCAAGAAGCTCCTGCTCGATCGCCGGACCGTTGTCGAGGTCGACGACCTCGCACAACTCGACGACCAGGTGGGACTCGTCGAGACGGTAGCTCAGCAAGGACATCGTGTACTCCGGGAAAGCAGGACGATGGGCAGGCCGCTTCCTGACGCCGATCTGCGCCTGCCCGCCTGTCCCGGCTTCGACACCCGTCGACGCGCGGTTCTTCGTCCTCCGGTCCGCTGCGCCACTACCGCCGCTGTCCGCCCCTTCAGGCAGGCACCGAGGTGGAGACCGGGGTGTTCCGTCTCGCGGCCGGGCGTCGCAGCTGCTCGCGCGCCGCGACGAGCGCCGCGGCGATCTCACGGGTCCCGGTGGAGACGCAGAGCGTGTAGCTCACGTCCTCCAGCCCGCGGGCCACCCCGTCGCCGCCTTCGCCCTGCTGTGCCCGGAGCTCTTCGTAGCGGCGCAGAAGTTCCTCGAGTACCGCGGGGTGTGCCATCAGCATCGCGCTCTGCCTTTCTCTCACTACCAAGGGCACCCGCGGGGGGGCCGAACGGGTGCGGAAAGCGTTCCTGGGACAAACAGCGAACACACGACAGCACGCCATCGGCGGCGCACCGCGCATGCCCGGGGTAATGCCGAATACAGAGGAATACAAAGGGAGAGGCAGGGGATGATCCGGTGACAGCGCGGCTCGTCCGGAGGAACACGGACGGATGAGAGCCGGCCGATTCCTGACCTCTGCCCTTTAACTGTGCCCAGCCGCGTGCCATTCATGCAAGCGTGAGATCCGTGTCCGTCACTCCAGTGGCCGCGGAACCGGGGGACGGGCGTGCCTCCTCCCCTCCCGCGTTGTTTATTGGGGCTCGTACGGGAAACGCGGGTGGGCGTCCCTCGGGGAATCGAGCCCCCCGGGGAATCGAGACGGACAAGGAGCACCTCATGCCTGCTGGATCCAGCGCGAAGCGTGAACGCCAGTACGAGCACATCAAGGAGAGCCAGGAGGAGCGGGGGACCTCCGAGAAGCGTGCCAAGGAGATCGCCGCGCGGACGGTGAACAAGGAACGGGCCCGGTCCGGCGAATCCAGGACGGCGAGCAGGACGTCGACGAAGGACAAGAAGTCCGCGTACGAGCGCGGTGGCGAACGTTCCCACAAGGGTGCGCAGGGTCCGACGAAGGACCAGCTCTACGAGGAGGCGAAGAAGAAGAACATCGACGGGCGCTCCTCGATGAACAAGGCGGAGCTGCGGAAGGCGCTCGGACGCTGACCTTCCGTGCAGCCGACGAGCCCTACGCAGAGGAGGACGTATGAGCGACGAAGCACGCGGCGACGATGTGTACCAGCCGCAGAACGACGACGGCCAGGACCCGCCCAACGACGAGCTCGACCTCGAGAACACGCTCGGCGAACGTGATCTGGACGATCAGATGGAGGAGGGCTACTCCCCTCCCGAACGTCCTCTGGGGGTGGACAAGTTCGGCACCACGGGCGAGGAGGAGCGGGAGGGCGAATCCCTCGACCGGCGGCTCGCCCAGGAGGTCGCGGACGTCCAGCCGCCCGACGGTGACGGGATCGGCGATGTCGCGGAGGGCGAGGGTGAGCCGCAGGAGCGGATCGACGGCGACGCGCGGGCCGGGCGGCTCACCGCGGCGGACGACGCGACCGGCCGGAACACCGACGTCTTCGCCGAGGACGGCGGGGCCGCGTCGGCCGAGGAAGCGGCCGTGCATGTGGCCGACGAGGAGGACGGCGGAGGCCGGGAAGCCTGACCGTCCGGACCACACGCAACCCCGTAGCCGTACGCACGGGTACACGGCAGCGAAGGAATCAGGGGCACATGGCAGCAGGCGCGGCGATCTTCGACGTGGACGGCACGCTCACCGACACCAATCATCTGCATGTGGTGACGTGGTGGGAGGCGTTCCGGCAGGCCGGGCACACCGTGCCGATGCCGGACATCCACCGGGCGGTGGGCCTCGGCTCCGGCGATCTGATCGAGCGGCTGCTCGGTCCCGGCCGTGACCGTGACCAGGACTCCGCCATCAGCTCCGCGCACAAGGCGCTCTACGGGACGTACTTCGACCGGCTCCCGGCCTTCGAGGGCGCGGGCGATCTGTTGCGGACCTTGGCCGGGCGTGACTGGCGGGTCGTCCTCGCCACCTCGGCGAGCGGACCGGAGCTGGCGGCCCTGCGGCGGGCGGTGGATGCGGACGAGGCCATCCGGGATACGGCGAGCTCGGACGACGTCGACGAGGGCAAGCCCGCCCCGGAACCCGTACAACTGGCCCTGGAGCTGGCCGGTGTGGGTGCCGGACAGGCGGTGTTCGTCGGGGACACGGTGTGGGACATGGAGGCGGCGACCCGGGCCGGGGTGCGGGCGGTGGCGCTGCTGTCGGGCGGCATTCCGCGGGCCGACCTGGAGGCGGCGGGGGCGGACGCGGTCTTCCGGGACGTCGCGGAGCTGCTCGCCCGTCTGGACGACAGCCCCTTCCGGTCACCGGCGGCCTGAGAGGCGCGACGAGGGCCGGCACCGCCCCGCCCCGCCTCAGCCGACCTTCCGGCCGGCCAGTGGCGCGGTGTCCTCGCCCCGGCCCTCCCGCACTCCGCGCAGAAAGGCGTTCAGCGCCTGATCCGCCGTACGGGTCGGCTGCCAGCCCAGCACCTCGTGCGCCCTGGTGGAGTCCAGTACGGGCAGCCGCAGCACGGCGTCGAACAGGTGCGGGGAGGCCGGTACGGCGTGGGCCCGCCAGGCGCCCGCGAGCGCCGTCCGCACCAGGGCCCGGGGGATCCGTACGACGCGGGCGTCGAGCAGGTCCGCCAGCTTGCGGGCGTCGACCACCGGGTCCGCCGCCAGGTTGAAGGGGCCGCGTACGTCGTTGAGGACGGCCAGCCGGTACGCCTCGGCGGCGTCGTCGGTGTGGAGCACCTGGAACCGCAGCCCTTCCAGGTCGGGCACGAAGGGCAGCAGGTCCGGGCGGAGGAGGCTGCCCGGGACGTGGCGGCCGGCGAAGATGCGCCGCTGCTCGGGTGCGGCCGTCTCCTGGAAGAGGAAGCCGGGCCGCATCCGGACCACCCGGATCTGCGGGTGCCGCAGCTCGAAGGTGTCGAGGACGCGTTCCAGGTAGGCCTTCTCCCGGCAGTAGGCCGCGTCCGGCCAGCCGTGGGTCGGCCACTCCTCGTTCACGCCGGGCTCGTCCTTGGGGCCGGGTGAGTAGGCGCCGACGGACGAGGCGTGCACCAGCGCGGGAACCTCGCTCCGCTCCACGGCGCGGAAGACCCGCTGGGAGCCGAGCACGTTGCTCCGCCAGGTGATGACCGGGTCGTGGGTGGGCTGGAAACGCCACGCCAGGTGGACGACGGCATCCGCGCCGCGCAGCAGACCGGTCAGCCGCTCCTCGCTGTCGTCGCGCGAGAGGTCGACGGTGTCCCATTCCACCCCCGCGATCTCCAGGGAGGGCCGCCTGCGCGCCAGGCCCAGGACCGAGCCGATGCCGGGGTCCCCGGCCAGCGCGCGGACCACGCTCGTCCCGACGTTGCCGGTGGCGCCGGTGACCACGACCCGCTTGCCGTCGGGCCGTCCGGTGGTGTCCATGAGTGCTTCCTTCCGTCAGGGGATGCCGCCGGAGGACACCGTCAGGGGACGAGCAGGGTCTTGATCATGCCGTCGGCCTTCTTCTGGAACGTCTCGTACGCCCGCGGCCCCTCTTCCAGCGGCAGATGGTGCGTGGCGAAGGAGTCCACTCCCAGCGGATCGCCGTCGACCAGCAGCGGCAGCAGGTCGTCGACCCAGCGCTTGACGTTGGCCTGGCCCATGCGGAGCTGGATCTGCTTGTCGAACATCGTGAGCAGCGGCATCGGGTCGGCGGAGCCTCCGTAGACGCCGGAGATGGAGATCGTGCCGCCCCGGCGCACCAGGTCGATGGCGGTGTGGAGAGCGGTGAGCCGGTCGATTCCCGCCGTCTCCATCAGGCGCCGGCCCACCTTGTCGGGCAGCAGCCCGACCGCGGCGTGCGCGGCCTTGGCGACGGGTGCGCCATGGGCCTCCATACCGACCGCGTCGATCACCGCATCCGTGCCGCGCCCGTCGGTGAGGTCCCGGACGGCGTCGCCGAGATCCTTGCCCTTGTCGTACCGGCGCAGGTCGAGGCAGGTGGCACCGTACGCGCTGACCCGGTCGAGGCGTTCGGGGACGAGGTCCACGCCGATGACGAGACCGGCTCCCCGGTGGATCGCGATGCGTGCGGCCATCGCCCCGATGGGGCCGAGGCCGAGGACGGTGACGCTGCCGCCGGGCGGGATGTCCGCGTACTCCACGGCCTGCCAGGCGGTCGGCAGGACGTCCGACAGATAGACGAACCGGTCGTCCGACGGTCCGTGCGGGACCTTGATGGGGAGATCGTTCCCGAACGGTACCCGCAGGTACTCGGCCTGGCCGCCGGGCACCTGCCCGTAGAGCTTGGTGTAGCCGAACAGGGAGGCGCCCGAACCGCGCTCGCGCACCTGGGTGGTCTCGCACTGGGAGTGCAGCCCCTGACCGCACATGTAGCAGTGGCCGCAGGACACGTTGAAGGGAATGACCACCCGGTCCCCCGGGGCGACGGCGTGCACCTCGGGGCCCACCTCCTCCACGATGCCCATCGGTTCGTGGCCGAGGATGTCGCCCGGATCGAGGTAGGGGCCCAGCACCTCGTAGAGATGCAGATCGGAGCCGCAGATCCCGGTGGAGGTGATCTTGACGATGATGTCCGTCGGGTCCTGGATCTTCGGGTCCGGAACGGTCTCCACCCGGACGTCCCGCTTTCCCTGGTAGGTCAATGCGCGCACGGTGCCACTCCTTGTTCGTTTCTCTCGCGTCGCTCGCGTCGGATTTCTCCGCTGTTCCCCCGGGGTTGTGGACGTGTGCCGAGTTCCCACGGGGCTCCTGGTGAAACACCCGTATGTGGCACCGCGGGCGTGGTGCGAGGATGGCGTCATGGGAAAGAGCGCCCTCATCGTCATCGACATGATCAATTCCTATGACCACCCTGACGCCGAGCTTCTCGTTCCGTCCGTCCGCACGGCTCTTCCGCCGCTCACCCGGCTGATCGACCGTGCTCGTGGCGAAGGCGTTCCGGTCGTCTACGCGAACGATAATTTCGGCGAATGGCGATCGCACCACGGAGAGATCATCGAGACGGCTCTTGCCGGGAGAAATGCCGGGCTGGTCGAGCCCGTCCTGCCGGACGACGATTCGCTTTTCGTCGTCAAGGCACGCCACTCCATCTTCTACGAGACGCCCCTCAGCTATCTGCTCTCCCAGCTGGGCGTGGACCATGTGGTGCTCTGCGGCCAGGTGACGGAGCAGTGCGTGCTGTATTCGGCGCTCGACGCGCATATCCGGCAGCTGCGCGTCACCGTGCCCGAGGACGCGGTGGCCCATATCCACAAGGATCTCGCCGAGGCCGCGCTGCGCATGATGGAGCGGAACATGGGCGCCACGATCCGAACGGCCGGGACCGTCACGTTCTGACGTGCCGCCGGGCGGCCGTGCGGGTGACGGCCGGTCCGTCACATCGGCTGGGCGGCCCGGAGGGTGCGCTGCCCCGCGGGGTGTTCGCGGACGTTCTCTCGGGCGTGCTCCCGGATACGGCGGCAGGCCGCGGTGATCAGCCGGGACACATGCATCTGCGAGAGACCCAGTTCGGCTGCGATGGCGCTCTGGGTCATCCCGGCGAAGAAGCGCAGGTAGAGCACCCGCTTCTCGCGCTCGGCGAGGCTGCGGATCCCGGGTTTCGCCGCCTCGCGGTCGAGCACCAGGTCGTACGCCTCGTCCACGGCCCCCAGGCTCTCGCCGAGGAGCAGCTCACCGCCGTCCGGCGCGACGGCCTCGGCGTCGATGGAGAGAGCGCTGAAGCCGTGCAGCGCCTCGCTCCCCTGCCGGACGTCCTCCTCACTCAGCCCGGTGTGCTCGACGATCCGGGTGAGCGAGGGCAAGGTGCCCGATGCGGCCAGTTCCGCGCGGGCGAGGCGGACGACGTTGCGGAGGTTCTGGATCCGGCGGGGGACATGCACCGACCACATGCGGTCCCGGAAGTGCCGCTTGATCTCCCCCGTGATGGTGGGCACGGCGAAAGGGGCGAAGGCGCGGCCGAACGCCGGATCGTAGCGGTCGACGGCGTTGACGAGACCGACCGCCGCGACCTGCCGCAGGTCCTCCAGCGTTTCACCGCGGTTGCGGTACCGGGCAGCCAGCCGGTGGGCCATGGGCAGCCAGGCACAGATGATCTCGCCGCGCAGCCGCTCCTTCGTGGGCCCGCCGGGCAGCTCCACGAGACGTCGGAAGTCCGCTGCCGTGTCGGGGTCGTCGGCGTACCGGCTTTCCTCGGGCATGGGGGCGGCTCAACTCCTCGCCGTACAAGATCGCTGTCGCCGGGAGAGGGTGCGCCGGAGTGAGCCGTACGTCGTTGAGTACGGCCCCCACGGCATCCGTTGCCGGGGCGTGACGCGCCTCCGAGGCACCCCTGTGGCCCTGCCACGCCGGGGCGGCCACGAAAACCGGCGGCCGGTGCGTTCACCCGAACGGCCGACCGCCGGCCGCCCACCGGCCGCGCCCCTGCCCCGTGCCCCTGCGCTGTGTGCCTTCGGCGGCGGTGTGCTCGCCGAACGGCACGATCGCCCGCCCCGGGGAAGACTTGCACGCGGGAACGGGGGAGCGACGGGGACGGCGGGAACGGGCCGTCGCCCGTGCGAAGTGTCCGCTGTGCAAAGCGAGGAGGGTCATGGCCGTACGTCATCACCTCATCGACCGGCCACCGGCCGCCGTCTGGTCGGTCCTGGAGGATCCGGCCCTGTACGGGGAGTGGGTGGTCGGCACCTCGGACTCCCGTCCGGAGGAGGGCGACTGGCCCGGGACCGGCTCGTCGATCGCGTACCACGTGCATGTGGGGCCCAAGCGGTTCACCGGGCGCACGGTCGTCCGGCACGTCGACCGGCCCCGGACGCTGGAGCTGGAGGCGGAGGGCGGCCCCTGGGGCACGGCCCGGATCGCCTTCGACATCCGGCCGTGGGGCGAACGGACCCTCGTGATCGTCGACGAGCACCCGCTGCGCGGCCTGGGCGGCACGCTCCACAACCCCCTGCTGGACGCCTTCCTCCAGCTCCGCCACCGCACCATGCTGCCGCGCCTGGCCCGGCTGGTCGAACGCGTGACGGCGGCGGACCCGGACGGCGGCGCACGTGCGGACGCGCCGACGGGCTGATCCCGGGCGTCCGCCGTTGGGGCGTACTCGAGGTCGAAGGACGATGCCATGGTCGACGTAGTTCCACGGCTTTCCGGTGCCGACCGGGGCACCGGCTCCCCTCACCGCGGCCCTGGTACGACGGATACCCGCAGGCGGGTCGAGCAGGCCTGAAACCCGGTCAGGAGGGGGCAGCGATCCAACGGGCCATGTGATCGTACGCGTCGAGGACTCGGGAATGGTAGGGACCGTAGAACTCCGCGCAGTCCGTGCCCACTGCCTCGTAGAGGTCTGCCGCACCTCGGGGGTCCCCCGCGTCTCCGGTCAGCTCGGCCAGCCTGAATCGGGCGTCCACCACGGCGGGGTGGTCTCCGGGGTGGACGGACAACAACTCCCGGACCCGTTGTTCCTGCGCGTGGACCCGCTCCAGGGGATCGGTGGTGGCGGCGGGCGTGGCGGAAGGCGTCGCCACTTCGGAGCCGACGGCCGGGCGTTCCGGGCGGTGCTCGACGGACCGGCGGATCGTCCTGGCCACGGCCCGGGCATGCTGCGGGCGCTGCCCGGGTTCCTTCGCCAGCAGGCTCATCACCAGATCACCGAGGACGGCGGGCACACCTCGCCGGACCCGGCCCAGGTCCACCGGCTGCTGTCTCAGGTGCATGGTGATGATCGCCACGGAATCACCGTTGCGGCTGGTGAAGGGCGGGTTGCCGGCCAGCATCTCGTACATGACGCAGCCGAGGGAGTAGAGGTCGCTCAAATGGGTTCCCGGTTCGCCGTTGCAGCGCTCGGGGGCGATGTACCGCCAGGTGGCACCGGCGCCATGGGTCTCCGTCACGTCGAGGAGACGGGCCAGGCCGAAATCCACGATCCTCGCGTTACCGTTCTCGTTGATCACGATGTTCGCCGGCTTGATGTCGCGGTGGACCACATCGACGTCATGGGCGTCCGCGAGTCCCTCGCAGATCTGGACGGACCATCGTGTGACCTGCGGGAGGGTCAGAACGTTGCCCGGCCCCACATAGTGGTCCAGAGACTGGCCGTCGATCCACTCCATCACGAAGTAGACCTGATCACCTTCCTGCCCCCGGTCATGGATCGCGGCCACGTAGGGGCTGCGGATCCGGGCCATGGACTGCCACTCCTTCTCGTACCGCGCATGCATCTGCTCGGTGAGCGCGTCCCTGCGGCGGCTGTTGCGCATCCGGTCCAGGGCGAGCAGCTTCACCGCCACGGAGCGGTTCAGCTTGTTGTCGTGGGCGAGCCAGACATCGGCCATTCCGCCGCTGCCGAGCTTGCGGTCGAGCTTGTAGCGGCCACCGGCCAGCACCCGGGGGTTGATCATGCGCGGCTCTCTCCCTGTTCCAGGGGCGACCATGTCTCCAGCGCCGCCGCCGACGCCAGGCCACGACGCCATTCAGCGCTCAGGCCAAGAGCCTGGTTCACCGCGTCGTTCAGCTGCCGCACGCTCTCCGCCTGCCGCCGGACGCCGTCCTCACGGAGGCTGTGCCTGCGCACGGGCACGCGTATCAGCCCCCACAGCGCTCCGCAGGCCAGGGCGACGGCGAGGACAAGGAAGAGCCCGAAGCCGGCCCCGTCCAGGAAGGGCAGCAGAAGGACGGAGTCGAGTACGGCGAGAGCACCGCAGCCCAGGGTGAGGACCCAGCTCGGGGCGACGGCATCGACATGCGAGCGGATCCGGTTCTCCTGATAGGCACGGAGCTCCTCGCTCACCTGAACGGTGTCAAGGGGCCCCGTCCCCTGTGTGGGCACCTCGCATGACCACCCGTCGACCGTGAGGACCATGGAGGCGGGCATGAGCGTACGCGACCGGAGGGCCATCGCGGCGGTCGCCTCCCGGACGCTCTCCCAGACACAGCTCAGCGCCAGCCGCCGCCCCGGCGGACCCAGCGAGAGTTGCTCCGGCGCGAACACGGCGCGTTCCAGGAGGGTCACGAAGTCGAGAGTCTCCTCTCCGCGGCTCAGGTCACCCACGAAGGCGGCAGCTTCGAGGCTCCCTTCGTGGTCGAGCAGCTCATGCAGCTGCGCCATGCGGCGCTGCAACCGGGCCTCGTCCGGCTCCTGCTGGTCGATGAGGTGGTCGAGGGCTCGGTCCGTGTACTGGCCCTTGCGGCCGTACACCGGCCGTTCCACCGGGAACTCCTCCATCAGGTAGCGGACGGCGCCGCTGGCGGCCGTCGCCGACTTCCAGCTCTCCTCGATGACGTCCCAGCCCTCACCGCTCAGCTCTCGCAGAGCGGCGAATCCGTTGGTCGGCCCGGTCGCGGAGAATTCGCGCAGCCAGGGCTGCCAGCGCTTCAGTTGCGCGCGCGAGGAACCAGGTCCCGGCCGGAGGGCGGCGGGGTCCTCACGGAACCACCGGGCCATGGTCTCGGACGCGTAGGTCAGGGCTTCATGGCCCAGCTCCGCGTTGGCGATCGCGTCCAGCAGGACCGTGAACTCCGGTCCGAGCTCGTCGCGGTGGAGCGACCCCAGATAGCGGTCCATCCACCACGCGGCCTCACCGAGCCGACCCATTCTGGACCAGGTAAGAGCGAAGAACAGTTTGGATTTTGCCTGATCGCGTGAGAACGCGTACGACGTGGCACGGGAGACCTGACGGTCGTCGCCCCGATACCGGGCCGCGACGGCCATGGCGGCCGGTGCCAGCCAGTATGTCGGCTCCGACAGCCAGCGTTCCCCGACACAGGCGTCGATGGTGGCCGTGTCCATGGACCCGTCCTTCACCGCATGCGCTGTCAGCTCGTGGACCAGGCCCCGGGCCAGATTGCGGGTCCGCTGCCGGTCCGCGTAGTCCGCCTTCCAGATCACCGTCAACTGGGTCAGTTCCGCGCGGGCGTTGGCCACGATCTGGTGCCTGCCGTAGCGCTCCAGGAAGTCGGTGAAGGCGTCGTGTGTGCTGGTCACCGTCCGGGCCATGGCGGCGACCTCCTTCCGCACGTCTGACAACACGGCCTTTTGGTCGCCCAGCTCACCCCGCAAGTGGGCCAGCACCGCGTCACGGCCGGGTGACTCCGCGATCATGCGGCGCAGAACGTCCGAGCCCTGCTCCTGCGCCTTGCGGAGGCCTCCCATCCCTTCTTGCAGTTGCTCCAACACCCGTACATAGTCCTGCTGTTCATTCATGAGCCCCCGCCGAGATTCCTCGCCACACATAAGAACCCGGCTCATTATCCGGACAGCGATGCTCCTCCGGAACTACTCTGGCGGAACTGAGCCATCACCACGGGGGAAGCGTGCTGGAAGACCACAGTGCCGTGAGCCAACTCTCCTTCGGCAGGGATGACGCGGAGAGCGATATCACCGTCGGGCTGCTGAGCTCCGCAGTGTTCCAGGAGACTTACGCCTACCGAGAAGCGCTTTCCGGCCGGAAGTCGTTGATCATCGGCCGGAAAGGGGCGGGCAAGAGCGCGATCTGCCAGCAGCTCGGCAGCGCCGGTGGCCACCCGGGCCCCACAGCCATGATCACGCCCGACGACGCCACCAGCAACGAGATCCGCCGGTTCGAACTCGTCGGCGTCACCGACGACACGGCCAAGTCCCTCATCTGGCGATACCTCTTCGCCGTACAGGCCGCCCATGATGTGGTCACGCACGCCCGTACTTCACACGGTCGGCGTACACCGGGGTCGGTACGCGCGCTGCGGAAGTTCCTGGAGATGAACGGCGAAGCCGCCGACGAGCGGCTGTACGACCGACTGCGCCGCGGCGTACAAGGGCTGCAATCGGCAAGTCTCTCCCTCAAGGCGTTCGGAGTGGAAGCAGCGGTCGACGTGGCCGGCACGCCGGAGGGGGCTCGCGCCGACCGACAGCTCGGCGTCCTCGAACGGGGCGTCGCCCTCGCCTTGGAGGAGCTGGGCTGCGCCACGGAGCACGCGCCCCTGCTCTTCCTCGTGGACAAGGTGGACCAGGGCTGGACCATCGACCCGGACAGCCACTCCCTCGTCACCGGCCTGCTGCTGGCCGCGAAGCACGTCACCGGCCAATACGGTGGTGCGGTGCGCTGCGTGCTCTTCGTGCGTGCGGACATCTACGACTCGCTGCGTTTCAGCGACGCCGACAAGTTCCGCAGCGACGAACTGCGCATATCCTGGACACAGGAAGGGCTTGAGGGCATGGCACTCGCCCGCGCCAGAGCCTCTCTGAAGGTGAACCTCACCCCCGAGCAGCTCTGGGGGCAGCTCTTCCCCGCCGAGGTCTCCGGCGAGCCGATAACCGCCTACGTGTTCCGACGGTCACTCCCGCGCCCCCGCGATGCGATTCAGTTCCTGAACCTGTGCCGTGACGCGGCCCACGAGCGGGGCAACGATCCCATCGCCGAAGGCGATGTCATCGCGGCCACCGATAAGTTCTCCGCCTGGAAACTCGATGACCTCGCAACGGAGTACCGAGTCAACCATCCCTACCTTGAATCCCTGTATCCGATGTTTGAGAACACCGGATACATCGTCATGCGCCAAGCTCTGGAGACCCGCTTCCACGCACGCGCCGAGCAGCTGCGCCAGGAATTCCCCGACTACGCCGACAACCTCACTCCGACAGGGCTGATATCCGTCCTCTACGGCATCGGATTCCTGGGGGTCAAACGCGGCAACAACGTGGTGTACGCGGGCGGGCCAAAGGCTCCGCCGCAGCCCGGCGAGGACGAATTCCACGTCCATCCCTGCTTCCGGCCCGCACTGGGCAGCCAGGGCCCCGTCGAGCTCACCGCGTACAGTCCCACCCGCGTCGGGAACCACACCCGGGCGGCCACCGGGTCGATAGCCTCCGATGTCGGCCTTGGAGTCAGCCGCGACGTGCAGCTGCTGAACCAAGTCATCCAGTCCTGCGAGCGCTTGCTGCGCCGACTGCCCCGTGCCGCTCTGCCAGAATCCATCGGGGTCGAAGTCCACTCCCAGGTCAGCCATGTTCTGGGTGACGCGCGCGCCGTCCTGGAGGAACTGCGTGCCGGCTCCGCCGTGGACGTCTCCCGCCATGCCCTGGCCGCCTCGGGCTATTTCGACCGCATTGCCGTCCAGCTCTCGGACCACGGCTTCCAGCCGGAGCCCATCACCCGGGGCTTCGCAGACGAAGCCCGGCTCCTGGTCCGGGCAGTCGGGGGCGCCGTAGGAGGTGGCAGTGGCTCCTCCTCCTCCCACTAGAGGGTGTCTGACAATGCCTCGTAGATCAGCGGGCGGGGCCGGATTTCGGCGGGCCGGCTGGGGCATGCTGGAGCAGGCGCGCTGACGCGCCGTACCACTGGGGCAGGGGGGCCGACCGGTGCTGCGCATCCACTTCACGGCACAGGACCTCGCGCGGACGCGCGTGGCGACGACGATCGGTGCGGCGGCCGAGACGTACTACAGCCTGGAACTGCTGCGCGAGGGACGGGACGCCGCGCGCTTCGGCGCCTGGCGGGCGGCGGTCGCGCCCCGGATGGGGGCGGAGACCCGCCCGTTGACGTCCTTGCTCCCCGCCCGCGGGCCGGGTCTCGACCTGCTGGCCCTGACGGGCGATGTGCCGTCCCTGGACCACGCAGTGGACAACCTGTTGCACACGCCGGTGTCCCGGCTGCGCCGTGAGTTCGAGGGGGTCGACTTCTCTCCCGGGCAGCGGCCGTGGGCCGGGCGGCTGGCCGAGGGGGACCGTGACGCGCTGCGGGAGTTCGCCGGGGCCGTACGCGCCTGCCACCGGCTGGCCGTGGAGCCGTACTGGAACAAGGGGCGGTCGGAACTGGTCGCGCTCGCCTCCCGCTACGCGAACCTGGTCCTGGAGGGCGGGGTCGACCTGCTGCTGCGCTCGCTCTGCGCACCGCTGGTCCGCTGGCGGCCGCCGGTGCTGGAGGCCGCGTACCCACGCCCGGTGGAGGTGCGCCTCCAGGGCAGAGGGCTGATCATCGCGCCCACGGTCTTCTCGCCCCGCGCGGTGAGTCTTCTGTGGGACCCGCTCGACATCTCCCAGCCGCCCCGGCTGACCGTGCCCGCCCTCCGTGAACCGCTGACCGGTGCCGGGCCGGACGGCTCCCCCGGCCGGAACCGGAACCTGGAGTCGCTGCTCGGCCGCACGCGGGCCGCCGCGCTGCATGTGACGGCGGACGGCTGTACGACGACGGAGCTGGCCCGCCGGCTCGATGTCTCCGCCGCGGCCGCCAGTCAGCACGCGACGGTGCTGCGGAACGCGGAACTCATCACCACCAGCCGCCGGGGCGGTTCGGTGCTGCACCTCATCACCCCGCTGGGGCTCGCCCTGCTGAGGACCAACGGCACGGTGCCGGAGGCGTGAAGCCCGGCTTTAAGCCATGGCTTAACAGCTGGGCCGTACGTGCCCGGGCCCGCAGGATGTGAAGCCGCAACCGGCCCACACCTGGAGATCGCATGCGTACGCACCTCGCCGCCGCCCTCGGTACCGTCGCCCTGGCGGCGGGCACTCTGCTGGCCCCGGCCGCCGACGCCCGTGCCGCCGCCACCCCGGTCACCGACTTCCGTGTCGCCGTCGGGAACACCTGGACGACCGGGACCGTGACCTGGCACAACCGGTCGGTCACCGTGACGGGGACGCACAAGTCGGTGAGCACGGCCGGGCCCGCGTACTGCCGGCTCACCTGGGGGTACACGTACAACGCCGCCGACACCGTGAAGCTCGGCTCGAACGGCTCCGCCTCCGCGGCCACGGCGTGCGGGACGTCCAAGAACTTCACCTTCAGCGTTCCCGCGGATGTTCCGGGCGGGGCCGGGCTCGTACGTATCTGCCTCGACGACGGCAACTACAAGGACCTGCTCTGCCACCCCTACCGGCGCCCCTGAACCCCGCAACCCGTCACCTGAACCCGAGAGGTACCTCAATGTCGCATCGTCTCCCGGCCCTGGCCGCCGTGGGCGCGATCATGCTGCTCGGCGGTTGTTCGGACGGCGGCGAGGAGAACCCGGCGGGCACCGGACTCCCGGGCGCAACGCCGTCGGTCACCGTGTCCGCCCCGACGTACACACGGTTCGAGGACTTCCCCGGCGACGAACTCCTCCACACCGGCATGGGTGAGCCGTTGGGGGTCCGGGTGAAGCCCGTCGACACGATGTGGGCACCTGAGCTGGCCGGCGAATCGGCCGCCGCCGGGCAGCACTACCTCGCGGTGTACGTCGCGGCAACGGGGGAACTGCCCGATCGCGGGGTGCAGAGCGCCAGGATCACCGGCCTGACACTGCGTTTCCAGCCGGCTTCGGGCACCTGCGCGAAGGGCCCCTACATGAAGGAGGGGGAGATCGACTGCACGGTCGAGGCGTTCCCCCGCAGCCAGCTCGCCCAGGTCGCCGACGGCGAGTGGCGGAACTTCGCCTGGACCGACATGAGCGTCATGGGGTCTCCGCTCCGGCGCGGCGAGACGCAGATCGGCGTGTTCGGATTCAGCGTGCCCGACACCGTGGACCCCACCGGATTCGAGCTGTGCGCACCGACCAAGCGGAACCCCATCGACAGCAGCGGATTCCCCTGCGTACCGGTGAAGCTCCCTGAGGAGCCCCGGAGCTGACACACCGGGTACCGAGCCGGCCGGCACCAGTCGGCCGGCTCGGTTCGCGCGGCTCGGTCGAGCGGCTCAGTTCGAGCGGCTCAGTTCGGGGTGAGCATGCCTTCCCTCAGCGTGGTGAGGAGGCGGGAGAGCAGCCGGGAGACATGCATCTGGGAGATCCCGAGGTGCTCGCCGATCTGGGCCTGGGTCATCTCCTGGCCGAAGCGCATCCGGACGATTTCCCGGTCACGGTCCTCCAGGGTCTCCAGCAGCGGGGCCAGGGTATGGAGGTTCTCGACCAGTTCCATACCGGGGTCGCAGTCGCCGGTGATGTCGGCGTAACTGGTGCCGCTGTCGGAGCCGCCCTGCTCGGTTCCGCCGAGCGGGAGGTCGATGGAGCCCGCGGTGTAGCCGTTGGAGGCGATGAGGCCCTCGATGACCTCTTCCTCGGTGATGTCCAGGTGCTTGGCGAACTCCGCGACGCCGGGGTCGCGGCCCAGGGTCGAGGTGAGCTCCTCCTTGGCCTTGGCCAGGGTGACCCGCAGCTCCTGAAGGCGCCGGGGGACGTGGACGGACCAGGTGGAGTCGCGGAAGAAGCGCTTGATCTCACCGACGATGTAGGGAATCGCGAAGGAGGTGAACTCGACCTCGCGCGACAGCTCGAAGCGGTCGATCGCCTTGATCAGGCCGATGGTGCCGACCTGGATGATGTCCTCCATCTGGCCGTCGCCGCGGTTGCGGAACCGCTTCGCCGCGAACTGCACCAGCGACAGGTTCATCTCGATGAGGGTGTTGCGCGCGTACTGGTACTCGTGGGTGCCCTCTTCGAGGACCTGCAACTGCGCGAAGAAGAGCGCGCCCATCGCGCGGGCGTCCTTCGGGGCGACCTTCTGCGGATCGTCGATCTGCGGGAGCGCCACGGGTGCGACGGCTCTGCTCGGAGCCTCGGTCGTGGCCTCCATGGATATCGACATTGCGAACCTTCCCCTGCCCCAGACTCTGCCGCGGAGTTCCGCCTGCACAAGGCTGCGTCTACCCGGGGTTCGGCGGGGCACGCCTCGGCGGGCTTCGCGTTCCATTTCGCGAACTCCACCTCGTACAGAGCGCCTCGTGCGGAGCGATGGGTGCCGACGCGGTTGGCGGGTAGCCGGAGCACGACGGCGGCGTACACATCCGGATGAGGACGTTCCGTCGCGATCGAGGAGAGCAAGGTGACCTCACCATGAGCACAGCAGAGCGGCAGGCCGGCGCCGACAGCGAACATGTCGGTGCGCTGGTTTCGCGTGCCTCGCAGCAGATCTCGGAGCTGGTCCGCGAGGAAATGCAGCTGGCACGTTCGGAGATGACGCAGAAGGGCAAGCGCTACGGGAAGGGCGGCGGCCTCTTCGGCGCCGCGGGCCTCATCGGCATCCTGGCGGCCCAGGCACTGGTGGCGACCTGTATCGCCGCGCTCGCCCTGGCGCTGCCCCTGTGGGCGGCGGCCCTCATCGTCACGGGGGTGCTGGGGGCGGTGGCCGCCGTGGCCGCCCTGGCCGGGAAGAAGCAGATCGCCCGGGCAGGAACCCCCGCTCCCGAACGGACCATCGACAGCGTCAAGGCCGATCTGGCCGAGGTCAAGGAGAAGGCACACCGATGAACGACGAATCGCAGAACAAGATGGGCACACCCACCCCCGAGGAGCTGCGCGAGCAGGTCGAGCGGACGCGCGACGAACTCGGGCAGACCGTCGAGGCGCTGGCGGCCAAGGCCGACATCAAGGCGCAGGCGAAGGGGAAGGCCGAGGCGGTGAAGGAGCAGGCCGCCGAGAAGACCGCCGCGGTCAAGGCACAGGCCGCGGAGAAGACCGCCGCGGTCAAGGCACAGGCCGCGGAGAAGACCGGCACGGTCAAGGCGCAGGCGGCGGAGAAAGCCGCAGCGGTGAAGGAGCAGGCCGCCGTGAAGGCCGCGTCGGCCTCCGGGCAGATCCGGGAGAAGACGGGTCAGGCCGCGGAGCTGGTGAAGGACAGGACGCCCGACGCCGTGCTGGAGAAGACGGCGCAGGCCGCCGCGCAGGTGCGTGAGAGTGCGGCCAGGGCAGGGCAGTACGCGGCGGACAGGACGCCCGACCCGCTGCTGGAGAAGGCGGGCCGAGCCGCGACGGCGGCACGCGCCAACCGCGCCCCGCTCATCGCGGGCGCTGCGCTGCTGATCGCCTTCCTGCTGATACGCCGCAGCCGCGGACGCAACCGATGAGGGCGTCCCGGATCGCCTACAAGCCGGTCGGCATGGCTCTGGGTGCGGTCAGCGGCATGATCGCGGGCGCCGCGTTCAAGCAGGCGTGGAAGCTCATCGAGGGCGAGGGCGACGCTCCCGACGCCCTGGACGAGGACCGCCCGTGGGCGCAGATCCTTCTGGCCGCCGCCGTACAGGGGGCGATCTTCGCCGTGGTCAAGGCCACGGTCGAGCGGTCGGGCGCCCAGGCCACCCGGCGCGTCACGGGCAGTTGGCCGGGCTGACCCGCCGCGGTGCCGGCCCTCCCGCGGAGGCGCCGGCACCGCCCGTCCGGCACGCCGGGGCGTGGATCACCGGCGGAGTCCGCGACGACGGGCCTACGCCGTGAACCTCCGGCGCCAGGCGAGCGAGACGTACACCAGAGCCACCAGGACAGGCACCTCGATGAGGGGGCCGAGCGCGTCGGCCAGGGGCTGGAGGTCCCGCTCGGCCCAGGAGGAGAAGAGCCGTACGTGGCCCAGCTCCCGCACCGCCGCCACCGCCTCCAGGGCCAGGGGCCGAAGACCATGCCCGGCGAGGTGGACGGCGACGGCCAGTCCGACCGGCCTTCAGCGGCGGCCGAGGTCCGCGACGCCTCAGACCCCGTGGGCCTCGGCCGTCGGTGCGGCGATCAGGCCGGAAAGGACCTCCAGGCTGTCCCGCCGGGCGCGGTAGTAGACCCAGGTGCCCCGGCGCTCGGAGGTCACGAGGCCCGCCTCCCGGAGGATCTTGAGGTGGTACGAGATCGTCGGGGCGGAGAGGTCGAAGGGGCCCGTCAGATCGCAGACACAGACCTCGCCGTCGGCCGCCGACGCGATCATCGAGAGCAGGCGGAGCCTGATCGAGTCGCCCAGGGCCTTGAACATCGTGGCCGCGCCGGAAGCCTGCTCCGCATCCAGTGGCGCGGTCATGACGGAGGGGCAGCAGGGCTCTGACGTAACTACTTCCAGGCGTGGCACAAGCCCATTTTCACGGTGGTCCAATCGTTGTGCAACCAGCTCACGGAGTCCGTAGGAAGCGGATCCGGGCGAGCCGCGCGCCGCTCCGCGCGCCGCCGCACGGCTCGGTGGACCCGGCGACACCCGGCGTGAGAGCATCGCCACATGTTGACATCAGTTAACACTGACATCTTGCGGGCACTGGCGGATCCCCTGCGTCTACGGATCGTCACCCTGCTCGCACGCGAGTCCCTGTGCACCACCCACTTGGTGGAGGAGACCGGCGCGCGGCAGACGAACCTGTCGAACCATCTCAAGGTGCTGCGGGAAGCGGGCGTGGTCGAGACCGAGCCCTGCGGCCGGTGGACCTACTACCGCCTCAAGCCGGAGGTGCTCTCCGGCCTCGGTGCCGAGCTGGCCCAGCTCTCGGCCCTGGCCGAGGAGACCGCCGCCACCGGACGCACCCGCCCCTGCTGAACGGCACCGCCCGGCACGGCACCGCACGGCACCGCACCGCACGGCACCGCCAGGACGAGCGGCCGCCATAGGAAGGGACTCACGCTCATGGTTCTTCGGGTTGCCGTCGTCGGCGGCGGGCTGATGGGAGCGGCTGCCGCCTGGAGCCTCTCGGCACGCGGCCACCGGGTCACCGTGCTGGAACGTTTCGGTCCGGGCCACGACCGCGGCAGCTCGTACGGCACCTCCCGGATCTTCCGGCTGGCGTACGCGGAGCCCTCGTACACCGAGCTGGCGCTCCGGGCGCTGCCCCTGTGGCGGCGGCTGGAGGAGGAGAGCGGGCAGCCGGTGCTGACGCTCACCGGGGCCGTCGACCACGGTCTGCCCCGAGCGGTGGACAGGCTGGCCGACGTGCTCGCCGGAGCGGGCCGGTCCGCGCAGCGCCTGTCTCCCGGGGAGGTGGCCGACCGGTGGCCGGGGCTCCGGGCCGACACGACCGCGCTGTACCACCCGGACGCCGGCCGGGTGCACGCCGACGACGCCGTGTCCGCGCTGCTGAAGGCGGCCGGGCAGCGGGGGGCGGAGGTACGGCACGGGGTGCGCGTGACGGAGATCCGGCACACCGGGCGTACCGGGGGCGGGGTCACCGTGGTCACGGATGCCGACGAGGCGCTGACGGCGGACGCGGTCGTGGTCGCCGTGGGCGGCTGGGCCCCCGGTTTCCTGCCGGCCGTGGTGAGCGGCCTGCCGCCGATGCGCGTCACCCAGGAGCAGCCGGTGCACTTCCCGGTCCCGGACGCGCTGGACTGGCCGTCGTTCATCCACCACCCGGGGGCCGGCTGGAACATGCCGGGCGGTCTGTACGGGCTGGGCAGCGCGGACGGCGTCAAGATCGGGCTGCACGGCGTCGGGCAGGTCGTGGACCCCGACCACCGCGACCGTACGCCGGACCCGGCGGCCGTCGACCGCCTCCGCGCCTACGCCCAGGAGTGGCTGCCCGGCGTGGCCGGCACCGAACCGGTCCCTCTCACCTGCCTCTACACCACGACACCCGACGAGGACTTCGTCATCGACCGGCAGGGCCCGGTCACCGTGCTGGCAGGCTTCTCCGGGCACGGCTTCAAGTTCGGTCCCGCCATCGGCGAACTCGCCGCCGACCTGGTCGAGGGGCGGCCGGGCACCGCCCGGTTCGCCCTGGGCCGCCCGGCACCCGCGCGCTGAGCCGGAGAGCTGCCGGGACCGCGTGTGACGGGCGGTCATACGTCGTCGGGTGCGACCGCCTCGACCCGGAGTTCGGTGCCGCCGAAGGTCACCGTCGAGCCGTCCAGGTCCCAGCCGGGTGCAGGCCGGGGCGTCCCGCCGGTCCACTGGATGCCGGTCTGGCTCCCGTCCGGCCTCACGATCAGCCCGAGCGTGACCCGCTCCTGCCCGACCTGGCCGGCCGCCCGGTAGAGACCGGCGGGGGCCTCGACCGCGGGCAGGGTGAAGGCCGCCTTCCAGCTTCCGCGGGAGGCCGTTCCTGTCAGCGATCCGTCCTTGACGGTGCCGTGGAACACCGCCTCCCCGTCCTCGCCGGTGAGCAGCAGGGCCGAGCCGCCCGCCGTGCCGCTCAGCCAAGCCTCGTCGGCTGCCCCGTCCGTGACATGGGCGATGGCCCTGGTCGCCCAGACGACCACGGCGATCGTGAAGCGTCCGTCGTCGCTGGTCCCCACGTAGCGCGCCTTCTCGTCGGGGGCGACGAACGCCGCGGGTGTCTCCCCGGTCACCGGTGTGCCCCCCGCGCCGCCCGTGTTCCCCGCCTCTGGAGCGGCCGCCGTCGGCGCCGCCGCGGGTGGTCCGCCCGGCCGGGGGGCGGCGCTCGGCGCCTGGGTCCTGTCCCCGGTGATGAAGCCGGTGGCGATGTCGGTGACCACCGCCGTCAGGGCGAGGGTCAGTACGGTGATCAGGGCGATGAGCAGCTTCCTGCGCGTCATCGGGCTCTCCAGTGCGGTCAGTTGCGGAGTGGGCTGGGGCTGAGGTCGGGGTCGGGGTCGGGAAGGTGTTGCGGGCCGGACAGGTGCTGCGGGCGGTTCAGACGTGGTGGCCGGCGGCCCGGTCGATGCGCAGGCCCAGCGGGCCCGTGTCGAGCGCGCCGTCCGCGCCTGTGGCGAACCGCCACGCGGCGGCCGGTACGTCACCGAGCAGCAGCAGCGCGTCCGTTCGGCTCCACGCCATCGGCCGCCCCTCCTCGGTGCAGTGGGCGGCGTCCATGACGAAGAGCCGGTGCGCCGGTGCCCCGCCCTGCCCGGCGTCATCGCCCTCGATCAGCTGGAACACCTCTGTCACCCCGTCGTCCGGGAGCAGGGTGAACGCCGTCCCCTCCTCCGCCCCCTGGGCCAGGGCCTCCTTGAGGCTCGCGGCCGTGCGCAGCCGGGCCGACCGGACGCCGAGCTCGTCGGCCAGGGCGGTCGCGCCGGACCCGACCAGGGTCACCTCGCCCCTGCGCCCCACCGGGCCGGTCAGCACTTCGGCGACGAACGCCGCCGCCAGCCGCCGTGCGTCGGCCGTGCTGCCCGTCAGCGCGATCGGCGCGGCGGCCCGGGCCAGGTCGACCAGCACCCGTTCGCCGTCCTGGAAGCCGAGAGTGACGGTCAGCGGGAAGGGGTGGTCCGGCTGCGGCCCCAGCTCCGCCGCGGTGAGCGACTTCCTGGCCAGCGACCACTCCTCGCCGTCCTCGTCCGACTCCCAGGGCGCGGGCGCGTCCCGGTCGAAGCGGGCCAGCCGCAGGACCAGCCGCTCGTCGGACGAGACCACCACATAGGTGTCGGGCAGCTCCCGCCCGCCGCGCTCGCAGGCCGCGGCGAGGACGCGCAACCCGAGGTCGACGTCCTCCAGAGCGACCCGTCCGGTGACGGCCGCGCCGGGCGCGCGGCGGGAAGCCGGGCGCCCCTCGGGGGATGTTCGCGGGCTCAGGATCAGCGCGGCGACGGCACCGAGCAGCGCGATGCCCAGCACTGCGGCCAGGACGACGGACACGGTCATGGAGAAGCCACCTCGCGGCTGAAGCAGAGAAGAGGAAAGGGGACGGAGGGAGGAAGGGAGGAAAGAGGGGCTCGGGAGCCCGTCCTCACTCCCCTACGGATGTAGCCGCGTATCGGTTCTCGACGACCCCGCACGATCCGAGAACCCGACACGGCGCGGAGCCGTAGGACGAGGCGGAACCGCGTTCGCGGCCCTTGCCCGACCGTCCTCACCTGGAGATTCACCGTGCGCCTGCTTCTCACCGTCGTCGATGACGTCGGCGACACCTTCGACGTGCAGATCGAAGCCGAACCGGACACGCCCGTAGGCACCCTCGCCCGGGCCCTGGCCGGCACCGGGACGGGCCCAACCTCCGAAAGCGAAACCGCAGCCGCGGCCGAAAGCGCAACCGGCTCCGGGGGCGGACCCGGCTCCCCGATCGCCGTCCGGGTCGACGGAGTCCTCGTGCCTCCGGAGACGACTCTCCAGGAGTCGCCGCTGCGGGATGCCGCCGTCGTCCGCCTGGGCCACCGGGCGCGGACCGCCCCGCAGGAGCCCGGCGGCCTGGTGGAGGTACGGGTCGTCAGCGGTACGGGAGCGGGGTCGGTGCACCGGCTGGACATCGGCGAGTACCACATCGGCCTCACCCCGGACGGTGTCCCCCGGGTCGACCGCAGCGCCACCGCGGCCGGGCTGGCCGGGCTGCGGGTCGGCCCGGGCGGCCGCTGCACCCTGCTGCCGTACGACGACGGGAGCGCCGGGAAGCCGGTGTCCCCCGCGCGTTCCACCGCCGCGCCTTTGGTGCTGCTGGACCGCGAGGAGGTCGCCGAGGAGCGGACCTGGCCGGCCGGCGGCCAGCTCGCCGTCGGTGGGTCGCTGCTCGAACTCGCCCTGACCGAACGCCCCGACGCCGCCGTACAGCCCTCCGAGGACGGCGCCGGTCTCGACTACAACCGTCCGCCCCGGCTGCTGCCCCCGAAGCCCGGCGCGAACTTCCGGCTGCCCTCTCCCCCCGCCGAGCCCGAGCGCCGCCCGCTGCCGTACATCACCGCCATCGCCCCGCTCGTCCTGGCCGCCGGTGGTGTCTTCCTCTTCGGGCGGCTCTCGGCGCTGCTGTTCGGGCTGCTCACGCCCGTCGTCGTGATCGGGAACTACGTGATGAGCCGCCGCAGCGGCAAGGAATCGTACGCGACCCGGCTCAAGAAGTACGAGGAGGCCAGGGCGCGGATCGAGACCGAGGCCGACGAGGCCGTCGTCGCCGAACGGACCGCCCGCAGAAGCTGGTTCCCCGACCCCGCCGCCGTACTGCTCACCGCTGTCGGGCCGCGCCGCAGGCTCTGGGAGCGCCGCACCTCCGACGCGGACTTCCTCGAACTGCGCGTCGGGACCGCCGACCAGCCCTCCGACGTGGTGCTCCAGGACCCGACCGTGGACGAGCACAGGCGCCAGCTCCCGCGGGTCGCCTTCGACGTGCCCGTCACGGTGGGGCTGCGCGGGCACCGGGTGCTGGGCATCGCGGGCCGGAGCGAGGCCGTACGGGCCGTGGCCCGCTGGGTCGTCGGGCAGGCCGCGATCCTGCACAGCCCGCGCGACCTCCAGCTGTACGTCCTCACCGGGCCCGGCGGCGAACGCGACTGGGCGTGGGTCCGGTGGCTGCCGCACGTCCGGCCGCGGCCCGGGCAGGACACCGTGATCACGGTCGGTACGGACACCGAGTCCGCCGCCCGGCGGGTGTCGGAGCTGACCGCCCTGATCACCGCCCGTACGGCCGCCGGGGCGACCACCGGGCAGCAGGACGTCCTGGTCGTCCTGGACGGGGCCCGGCGGCTGCGTTCGCTGCCCGGGATCGTCCAGATCCTGCGGGACGGCCCGTCCGTCGGCGTCCACGCCGTGTGCCTGGACGACGAGGAGCGGCTGCTGCCCGAGGAGTGCCAGGCCGTCGTCGTGGAGGAGCCGGGCGGGACACTGCGGATCGGCCGGTCCGGGGTCGCCACCCTCACCGGTGTCCGCCCCGACCGGGTCACCGCCGACTGGTGCCGTTCCGTCGGACGGGCACTCGGGCCGCTCCGCGATCCGGGCGGCTCGGCCGAGGAGGCCTCCGTACTGCCGGGCGCCGCGCGGCTGCTGGACGTCCTGAGCCTGGACCCGCCCACTGCGGAGGCGGTCGCGGGCCGCTGGCGGGCGGGCGGCCGCACCACGTCCGCGGTCGTCGGGGTGTCGCTGGACGGGCCGTTCGCCCTGGACCTGCGGCGGGACGGGCCGCACGGGCTGGTCGCCGGGACCACCGGCTCCGGCAAGTCCGAGCTGCTCCAGACCCTCGTGGCATCCCTGGCCGTGGGCAACCGGCCCGACGCCATGACCTTCGTCCTCGTGGACTACAAGGGCGGGTCGGCCTTCAAGGACTGCGTGTCCCTGCCGCACACCGTCGGCATGGTCACCGACCTGGACGCCCATCTCGTGGAGCGCGCCCTGACCTCACTGTCGGCCGAGCTGAAGCGGCGCGAGCACATCCTCGCCGGGGCGGGGGCCAAGGACATCGAGGACTACATCGACCTCCTCGTACGCGAACCGCACCGGCCACCGCTGCCCCGGCTCCTCATCGTCATCGACGAGTTCGCCTCGATGGTCCGCGAACTCCCGGACTTCGTGAAGGGGTTGGTCAACATCGCCCAGCGGGGCCGCTCGCTCGGCATCCACCTCATCCTGGCCACCCAGCGCCCCGGCGGTGTCGTATCGCCCGAGATCCGGGCCAACACCAATCTGCGGATCGCGCTCCGCGTCACCGACCGCAGCGAGAGCCAGGACGTCATCAACTCCCCCGAGTCCGCAGGGATTTCGAAGAGTCATCCGGGCCGCGCCCATGTGCGCCTCGGGCAGACCTCCCTCGTTCCCTTCCAGGCCGGACGCGTCGGCGGGCGCAGGCCGGGTGCGGCGGCCGACGCCTCGGCACCCGCGCCCTGGGTCGTACCGGTCGGCTGGGGCCGGCTCGGCGCGCCCCTGCCGCCGCGCCCGCGCGTCGCGCGCACCGAGTCGGACTCGGCCGTGACCGACCTCGCCGACCTGGTCGAGGCAGTGCGCGGCGCCAACCGGGAGCTCGGCGTCCCGCAGCAGCACAGCCCCTGGCTGCCCGCCCTGCCCACGACCCTGGTCCTGGACGATCTGCCGGCCCCCGCCTCCGGGCCGTACGACCTCCCGCCCGTCCCGTACGGACTGGTCGACCTGCCCGCCGAGCAGGCCCAACTCTCCCTGGCTCTGGACCTGTCGACCTTCGGCCATCTGCACCTCGTCGGCTCGCCGCGGGCCGGCCGGTCGCAGACCCTGCGCTCCATCGCGGGCGCCCTGGCCCGCGCGCACTCCTGCGCCGATCTGCATCTGTACGGCATCGACTGCGGCAACGGCGCCCTGCTGGCCCTGGAAGCGCTGCCGCACACGGGCGCCGTCGTCCAGCGCACCCAGCCGGAGCGCCTGGCCCGGCTGCTCTCCCGGCTCACCGCCGAAGTCGCGCGGAGGCAGGAGCTGTTGGCCGCTCGGGGTGCCGCCGATCTGCCCGAGCTGCGCAGCGCACTCCCGGCCGGGGAGCGGCCCGCGCACATCGTGGTCCTCCTCGACCGGTGGGAGGTGTTCGACAAGACCCTCGCCGACTACGACAGCGGCAGTCTGCTCAACGGCATCCTCGGGCTGCTGCGCGAAGGTGCGAGCGTGGGCGTCCATGTGGTGGTCGCCGGTGACCGGACGCTGTTCTCCAGCCGGCTCAGCTCCACCACCGAGGAGAAGCTGGTCCTGCGGCTCAACGAGAAGTCCGAGTACAGCATGATCGGGGTCCCGCAGCGGTCCGTCCCCGACGACATCCCCTCCGGGCGGGCGCTGCGCGCCACGGACAAGGCCGAGGTGCAGATCGCCCTCCTCGCCCCGGACACGACGGGGCAGGCCCAGGCAGCCGCGCTCCACGCCATCGGGGCCGTATGCGCGGAGCGTGACGCCGAAGTACCGCGCGCAGCAAGGCCGTTCCGGGTCGACCTGCTGCCGGACCGGGTGAGCGGGGCGGAGGCCGCCGCCCTCCTGCCGGTGCCCCGGCCGGGGCCGCTGTGGGCGATGGTCGGCGTGGGTGGCGACGAACTGGCCGCCGTCGGCGCCGACCTGGCCCTCAGCCCGAGCTTCGTGGTCGGCGGTCCGGTCCGCTCGGGGCGCAGCACGCTGCTGCTGACGATGGCGCTGTCGCTGCTGGACGCCGGTACGCGGGTCGTGGTCGCGGCTCCGCGCCGCTCGCCTCTGCGTGAACTCGCCGGCCGGGAAGGGGTGGTGGCGGTCTTCACGGACGCGGACATCTCCCGGGAGGCGCTGGAGACGGTCCTCGCCGACCATCCGGGGCCGCTCGTGGTGGTCATCGACGATGCGGACGGCCTCCAGAAGTCGGAGGCCGAACCGGTGCTCGGCGCCATCGCGCGGACCGGGGCGGAGACCGGCCGGGGGCTGATCCTGGCCGGTCAGACGGACCGGCTGATGGCGGGCTTCTCCGGCTGGTTCGTGGACGTACGGCGCAACAGGCAGGGCGCGCTGCTGAGTCCGCAGGCGGTCGGCGACGGTGAGCTGATCGGCGGCAAGGTGCCGCGCAGCCGCATCGGCGGCGGCAGGCCGGGCCGGGCGCTGTTCCACAACGGGGACGGGCGGCTGCGGACGGTCCAGGTCCCGCAGACGGAGCTGTAGCCGCGCCGGACGCACGAGAGAGGGCTCCCGGGGGATTCCGGGAGCCCTCTGTCGGCTGTGGGCCCTACTGCCGGCTGTGCGGCTCTGCCGGCTGTGGGCCCGCTCTCCGCTGCGAAGGCGCGGAACTACGGGCCGTGCAGGGTCACGCGCTCTCCGCCTGCCGCGCGGCCTCGGCGCGGGCCTTGAGGACGGCGTCCAGCGACGTACCGCCGAGGGCCAGCCCGACGCCGCCCACGGCGAGCCCGCCGCCGTTCGCGAACCGGGCCAACTGGTCGAGCGTCGCCTGCGGGACCGGGGTGACGGGGGTGACGACCGGGGTGGTCGCCGGGGGTACGACCGGGGTCGGCGGCGCGGTCGAGGCCGGTGGGGGCGTGGGGGCGGATGTCGGGTTCGGTGTCGGTGTTGCCGGTGTCGGAGTCGTCGGGTTCGGGGACGGCGTGGAGGGCGTGTCGACCGGCGCCGGGGGCCTGGGCGTCACCGGCGACGGCGGGAGCGGCACATCCGCCGGGTTGACCGGCGGCTTCGGCGCGGGCGGGGCCGCGGTGGGCGGGGCGTCCGCCGGTGACGCGGGCCGGGGTGGCGGGGGCGCCGACACGGGCCGGGGCGGCACGTCCACCGGTGGAGTCGTCCGGGGAGGCGGCGGTGCGGACACCGGCCGGGGGCTGGGCGTCGAGGTGGGGGGCGGGGTCGTGTCCCCCGGTGAGGCGGTCCGGGGCGGAGCCGACGCCGGGCGGGGCGGCAGATCCGTCGGCGAGGCCGGACGGGGAGGCGGCGGCGCGGAGTTGGGCCGCGGAGTGGGCGTGGGCGTGGGGCCCGGTGCGGGGGTCGGGTCGACCGGCGTGGCGGGACGAGGCGGTGCGGGAGCCGGGGTGGGCGAGGGCGTCGCGTCCACCGGCGAAGGCGGTCTCGGCGTCACGGGCGCCGGGCCCGGTGCGGGCCTCGGCGTCATCGGGATCGAGTTGGGCGGCGAGGAGACGGGCCGGGGCGTCGTGGAGAGCGGCCGGAAGTTCCGTACGGTCGTCGACACGTTCTTGATGCCGTTCGCCAGCTTGGGGAACGTACTGATCGCTCCGACCACACCGACGCCGAGGCCGATGAAGCCCAGGACCAGACCGGCGATGTCCCACTCACCGGTCTCGATCCCTTTCGCTATCGTCACTCCCAGACTCGCCGCTCCCAACAACAACCCACCGATCACGGCGAGCGGTGCCAGCACGGGGATGACCAGCGCGACGATCGTGATCACGATGGCGACGATGCCCAGCACCAGACCGAGGATCTCGTCCCACAGGCCCTCCCAGAAGTTCTTCTTCCGGACGGCGTCACTCTCGGCGTCCCAGAGCTCGTTACTGGCCACGGACGCGTCGCTGACGCGCAGCTCCTGGGCGTCCAGCGCCAGCCGCTTGGCCGCGGCCAGCTCGGACTGCGCGGCGTCCTCGTCCCGGCGGGCCGCGATGTCGGCCGCCTCCGCGCGGGCGACGGCGTCCCGCGCGGCGACACGCGCCTCCTCGCTGTCGGGCTGGAACGCCGCGGTGAGCGCCGAACCGAGCGCGAGGCCGGCCGCCTCGGCCGCCACGGCCGTCGCGTTCGTACGGGCACGGGCGTCGCGGCCCAGCCGAAGAGCCCGGTCGGCCTGGTCCTGATGGGTCTCCAGCCGGGGGACGTAGGCGCTCAGGGCCTCGGCGGCCCTGCGGTAGGAGTCGCGCAACTTTCCCACCTGGCCGGGGAGTTCGCCCAGTGTGTCGCGGAGCTTGTCCATGGACCTGCCCTCGCCGAGGTCCTCCAGCTGGAGCCTGCTGATGACCGAGAACGCGGCCTCGGCATCGTCGGCGATCCCCTCGTACTCGGCGACGAGCCTCCGCAGCACCTCCGGATCGCCGGGGGTCGGATCGTCCGGCAGATCGAGCACGTCCCATTCGGTGGACGCCGGTCGCACCATAACGCTTCTCCTCGTGTGTCAGGTGTGTCGGCCGTCAGGCCGTGTCATTCCGGGATCTACGCGCAATCCGGGGGCGGAATCCGGGGTCTACGCGGATTGGCAGGTCTACGCGGATTCCGGGGCGTATTCGAAGCGAAAGGTGTTGCTGATCGCGTCGAACACCCCGAAGAATTCGTCCATGAGCCCCAGGGACGGTGTCGTACTGGCGATGACGATGAATTCGTCGGTCTCCGGCACCGGGACGATCGTCTGCATGATCGCCATACGGGCCCAGCCCTTCCCGTAGAAATCCACGTCTTCGAGATAGGTGACCCGGCCGGCCGTTCCGGCGTGCGGAAGTTCGATGACATCCGTCCGGTGGCCCTTTCCGCCGGACTTGCGGGCCAGGGGGTTGCGGGCGTTGTTGACGGCGTACGACAGCATGAGCTGGGACAGGTCGGGGACCACGTCGGGCGGCGGTGCCAGCCGGAGGACCATCGTGGTGGCGATCAGGGTGGTCCCGCCCTCCAGCACCTCGAAGGTGCCGGCGAGCTGGAGCGCGCCCCGGACGTGCGCCTCGCGGGCGGACTTGCGGGCGGTGCGGACCATCCGGTCCACGACGGCCGGTCCGGCGTCGCTGCCCTCCAGTCCGGCCAGGACCCGGCGGCGGATCGAGCCGTCCCGGGTGCTGGGGTCGAGGTCGAGATTCCACCAGGTCTCGGGGAATCCCAGGAGGTAGCGCACCGGCACGGAGGCCGGCCGTGGGGCTGCGGTGTGTGTTTCGGGCATCTCTTGTTTCTTCCGTTCCTCTTCCGTCCTGTCAGTTGGGACGGTGGGCGCTGCCGCCTACTGCGGGGGCGGGTCGGTGAGCTGCCGGCCGAGCTGGTCGTCCGTGTCGCCGAAGTTGTAGAGGATCCCCTCCACCGTTTCCCGGAAGGCGTCCGCGTTCTCGCGGACCCGCTCCTGACCTGCTCTCCAGGCGTTGTCGAAGCCGTACACCGCGTCCCGGAGCGAGCCGTCCCCCACGTCGTCGCCGCTGCCGACGGACTCCAGGGTCGCCGTGCGGCCGATCCGGTCCTGGATCGCCCGGAGCATGTCGATCGCCTCGGCGAGTTCGTCGCCGGGAATCCGAATCCTGGCCATGTGCCACCTCCGCTGATCAGCCGGCCGGTCATGTGTCGGTCATGGGCCCGGAGGGGGCCGGGCCGTGGTCCCGGCCCCCTCCGGAGCGGGGTCATCCGATGGAGCCGGCCGTCTGGTCGTCGGTGCTGACGAACGCGTTCGAGACCGCCTGGAGGAAGTTGCTGACGCCTTCCAGGCCCTCGATGGCGTTCTTCGTGCCGGTGTTGTACTCGTCCCAGTACGGCTTGAACTTGGTCTCGGATCCGGGGGTGCTGTAGGCGGCGGCCACGACGTCGGCCATCTTCGTGTCGGCCTCCTGGAGCCCCTGCTGGAGCAGCTCCTTCTGGTTTCGCAGCCAGGACGCCGCCTCCTCGATCTCCGAGGGCTCGATGGTGATACGACCAGCCATGACAGGGTCCTTCCGATGGGGTGTGCCGTGCAGTCGCACGGGTCCGGCGGCTGATGTCCGCCGCGTTCACACCCCTGTCTACGGAGCACTCGCGGCACAGGTTCTCGATCTCCGGTGCGAATTTCCGGGCCGCTTCCGCGAATGTCACGGTTCCGTATCAGCGGCCCGCGGGGAGAACCCGTTCGGTGAGCCGGTCCGTAGCTGGGGTGTGAACGCTTCGGAACTGCCGGAGCGACCGACATCCAGGGGTAATTCGATGTTCCGGAAACGTGCCATGGCGCTTGCGAGCTTTGCCGCTGTGGGAGTTCTGATGCTGTCCGCGTGCGGAGGGAGTGAGGACTCCGCCTCCGCGAACCCCGGCGGTGCGTCCGCCGAATCCGGCGGCGACGGCAATGCGATCGACCTGTCGTTCAACTCCGGTACGGCAAAGGAGAACAACGCCGACCCGAAGACCGGTGACCTCGCCCCGGACGCGGCGCCCGCGGTCGCCAAGAAGCCCGTGGTCCGCAAGTGGGTACAGCTCTCCGCCGGGCAGGCCGGGGACCTGAACCCGGTGATCGTCAACGGGGCGGGCTTCACCCTCTACCGGTTCGACAAGGACACCGCCAACCCGTCGAAGTCCAACTGCAGCGGGGACTGCGCCACGACCTGGCCGCCCTACCTCGTCGCCCCGGGCGGCAAGGTCTTCCTCGACAACATCAAGGCGTCGGCCGTGGGCTTCATCAAGCGGCCCGACGGCAACTTCCAGGTCACCGTGGGGGGTTGGCCGACCTACCTCTTCAGCAAGGACACCAAGCCCGGCGACACCAACGGGCAGGGCGTGGGCGGCACCTGGTTCGGCGTCACCCCGGACGGTGAGCGCGCCGGGCAGCCGCAGGGCGGCGGCACCGGGGGCGACGGCGGCGGTGAGGCACCGCAGCTCGGCAACAGCGTCATCATCTTCGACGAGGCGAACTTCTCGGAGAACGGCGCCGCACAGGGCCTGAGCGGTCCCGGCTGCCGGAACGTCCAGCGCGGCAGCTCCTTCGGCTCGCTCAGCGCCGACGGCGCGATCAAGATCTGGGAGGGCGAGAACTGCACGGGGAAGGTGCAGACCGTGCAGGGGCAGGTCCCCGATCTCGCGGCCATCGGTATGACGACGATCAAGTCCGTACGTTTCGCGGGCTGACGTCCGCAGCTGTCCGCAACCGCCCGTGGCCGACCGGCCGAGGGCTCCGGGGCGGGCGGGAGACCTTCTCCCGCCCGCCCCGTTCCGTTCCCTTCCGATCCGCAATTCCCGTTCGCCGCCTCGAAGGATGTGCCCCATGTACACGCTGCGCGGGCTCCCGCACCGGCCGGGCAACCGCTCGTTCCGCCGGGCGCCCAGGACCGCTGCCGCCCTGGCAGGTCTGGCAGGCCTGGCTCTGCTCGCCGTCACCGGCTGCTCCGCCGGGGACGGTCTGCCCTCGCCCAGCGCCCTGCCCGGCCTCCCCGCCTTCTCCAACCCGGTGGTCCCCGGCCTGTGGACCCCTGACCGGATGGCCGGCGCCGCCTCCGCCGACACCCCCGTGGCCGACGGCCTGGGCGAGGACGCGGGGGCCACGGACCCGGAGCCCGACCCCGTACCGGCGGCCCCCGAGAGCACTCCGTACGCCGAAAACGCCGCTGTCGTGGGCAAGTTGTTCTTCGACACGCCCGACGGTCCGAGCGTCTGCTCCGGGACCGTCGTCGAGGACCCGGCGAACCCCGGCGCGTCCGGGCTGGTCTGGACGGCCGGGCACTGTGTGCACGCGGGCAAGGGAGGCACCTGGTTCCGCAACATCGCCTTCGTGCCGTCCTACAACAACGACGGGCTGACCGGCGACGCCCGGAGCAACGCGAGCGAGGCGCAGGTCGCGCCGCTGGGCACCTGGTGGGCGGAGACGGCGGAGACCTCCCCCGAGTGGGCCGCCGAGGGGGCCCCGTCCGGCGGGGCGGGAGCGCCGTTCGACTTCGCCGTCCTGCGGGTCAAGGCCCCGCAGGGCCGCGGGGGTTCGCTGGAGGAGGCCACCGGGGAGGCGGCCTCCGTACGGTTCGACGCCCCCTCGGCGACCCGGATCGAGGCGATCGCGGCCTGGGGGTATCCGGCGGCGGCGCCGTTCGACGGGGAGCGGATGTTCTCCTGCCAGGACAGGCCGGGCCGTCTCTCGGTCCGCGACGACCAGCCGCCCCTCCACCGGATCGGCTGCACGATGACCGGCGGGTCCTCCGGCGGCGGCTGGTTCGCGGAAGGCCCGGACGGCTCGGTCGCGTTGGTGAGCAACACCTCGATCGGCCCCGAGGACAACCGCTGGCTGGCCGGTCCCCGCCTCGGCTCACGGGCGAAGTCCGTGTACGAGGCCGTCAGCGGCCGCTCGTAACCCTCCTGCACCGCTGCTGACCAGGCGGGACCGCTGCTCACCACGATGAGGACGGGCCAGGGCACGAGGTGAACCGGGCCGTGCCGGGGCCCGTATCCCCACATGCGGCCCGGAAACTCGGACACACCGACGGACCGGCCGCTCCGGGCCCGGCGCGTTCTCCCCCGGCGCACGCCGGGCCCGGACACTCCCCCGCACGCTGCCGCCCCCGCCCCCGCCCTTCCTCTGTCACCGCCCGCCTCTGCTCGGCCCCCGCTCCGGCGGGGGCCTTCTTCGTCTCTACGCGACCTTGCGGGCTGTTCGCCCAGGTCAGCGGCGTGGACAGAGAGCGGAAAGGGCCAGGACAGGGGCCTCGGGTGGAGTACAGGACCGACAGACCTACAGACAGACCTACAGACATACAGACCTACAGGAGACCCTGATGAATGATCACCACGTACCGGACGGAGAGCAGGCCGGCGCCGGTTCCGCGCTCGACCGGGCAGGCGCGGTGTTCATGCCGCTCATGAGCAGGCGGTACCTGCGGGAACTGGCGAGGTACCGGGTGCTGCTGGGCTCCGGTACCCGGATACCGCCCGACCGTGCCGAGATCCTGGTGCGCTGGTGGGAGCTGCTCACCGCCGTCATGACGGGCCACCACCGGGCGATGAGCGAGGTGTTCTGGGAACTTCTGCGCTCCAAGGAGCCGGAGTTCGAGGGCGTCGTCGCGACCATGAACCTGCGTTACGGGCTGGTGGGGACGTCCCGGTCGGAGGCGGGGCGCGACCTGACGCGGGCGCTGCGGGCGGGCGGCTCGCCGGGGTCGGCGCAGCTGTCGTTCATCCGCTACCACGAGGAGATGTCGGCCACCTCCTTCTGGGAGGAGCGGGAGATCGCCCCCCGGGCCCTGCGCTGCTTCAGCGCGGACGAGTGGCGGCAGGTGGAGTCGTACGTACTCGCCGTGCAGGCCGCCGAGGACCGGCTGGGCCATGTCCTGCCCTGGCTCCTCGACGGCATGCCCGCCGAGCGGTCGGACGCCGTCTTCGCCGCGTTCCCGCCGCACATGGTCCGCACGTACCGGTCGGAGTGGCTTCCGGCGTACGAGCGGTTCTCGGCGCGGGCGTGGCCCCGCCAGGGCGGGTCCTGAAACGACCGGGGCCCATACCCGTACATCCCCTCGCATAGGTTCGAAGGCGAAAAGATGGTGCGTGACATGAGCAGGGACATGGCGAGATTCGTGGTTCTGGGGCCGGTCGGAGCGTGGTGCGGCCCGACGGAGGTGAAGCTCGGCGGCCCGCAGCAGAGGGTGGTGATGGCCGTTCTGCTGCTGCGGCGGCCGTTCCCCGTCTCCGCTGAGGACCTGGTGGCCGCGGTATGGGGCGAGCGGCCGCCGCCGTCGGCCGTCAACCAGCTCCGCATCTACGTCCACCGGTTGCGGCGCGCGCTGGAGGAGGGGGCACCGTCCTCCGAGCCGCTGATCGAGTCGGTCGGCAGCGGCTACCGCCTCCGGATCGCGGACGGTTCGCTCGATCTCGCGGTCTTCCAGGAGAAGGTCTCCGCCGCCCAGCGGGTACGGCGTACGGATGCCGTCCGGGGCGGGGAGCTGCTGCGGGAGGCGCTCGCGCTCTGGCAGGGCGGCGCTCTCGCCGGTCTGCCCGGCGCCTGGGCGCAGGCGCAGCGCGTGCGGCTGGAGCAGGTCCGCCTCGACGCCCTGGAGAGCGCGTACCGGGCAGGTCTTGACGCCGGTGCGCAGCACGACATCACGGCCGAGGTCTCCCAGGTCGTGGCCGAGCATCCGCTGGACGAGCGCTTCCGGGAGGTGCTGATGCTGGCCCTCTACCGGTCGGGCCGCCAGGCCGCCGCGCTGGAGGTGTACGCGCAGACGCGCACCCTGCTGGCGGAGGAGCTGGGGGTCGAACCGGGGCCGGAGCTGCGGCGGTTGCACGAGCGCATCCTACGCGCCGACGCGACGCTGCCGGCCTCTGCGGCGGGGAAGGCCCCGTACACGGGCGGAGAGAACCCGGGCGCGGGCGCAGAGCACCCCGGCGCGGGCGGCGAGAGCCCCGGCGCGAGCGGGAAGGGCCCCGCCGCGGCCGTACGGGCGCGCTCCGGGCCGATGGCGGGCCGGGCGCTCGTCGTACCCGCTCAACTCCCCTACGATCTGCCGGTGTTCTCCGGGCGGCGGCGGGAGCTCGCCGAGCTGGCGGATGTGGCGGAGGCCGGGCGGCAGGGTGGCACGGGGACGGTGCTCTGCGTCGTGGCGGGGTCGGCGGGCGTAGGGAAGACGGCCTTCGCGGTGCACGCCGCACACAGTCTCGCGCGGGACTATCCGGACGGGCAGATCCACCTGGACCTGCACGGGTTCGACGCCCACGAGAGCCCGGTCCCCCCGCGGCGCGCACTGCGGTCGGTGCTGGAGGCGTTCGGGGTGCCGGCCGACCGGCTGCCCGACGACGTGGACGCCAGGGCCGCGCTGTACCGGAGCCTGCTGGCCGGACGGCGGGTCCTGCTGCTGCTGGACAACGCGCGCGACTCCCGGCAGGTCCGCCGGCTGCTGCCCTCGTCCCCGGGCAGCCTGACCTTCGTCAGCAGCCGCGACCAGCTGTCCGGACTCGTGGTGCGGGACGGCGCCCGCCATCTGCGGCTGGAGGCGCTGTCGGCGGCCGAGGCCCACGGTCTGCTCGTGCGCCGGCTGGGCGCGGCGTGCGTGGACGCCGACCCGACGGCGACCGCGCTGATCGTCGGACGCACGGCCGGACTGCCCCTGGCGCTCGCCCTGGTGGCCGCGCGGGCGGCCACGCGCCGGGTCACCTCGCTCCGGGCCATCGCGGCCGAACTCCGCGAGGTGCCGGGCACGTTGGACGCCCTGAGCAGTGCCGACAGCAGCCTCGACATGCGCTCGGTGTTCTCCTGGTCGTACGAGGCCCTGTCGCCCGGGGCGGCACGGCTCTACCGGCTCTCGTCACTCACCCCGTCCCCCGGCTGCTCCGCGACCGCACTGGCCGCGCTGGCCGGCCTGCCGGTCCCCCGAACCCGTACCCTCCTCGACGAACTGACCGCCGCCCACCTGGTGGACGAGCCCGCACCGGGGCGCTTCGTCTCGCACGATCTGCTGCGGGAGTACGCGGCCGATCTGCTGGCCGCCCACGAGGGCGCGGACGACCCGGCGGCGGCCTTCCGGCGCATGCTCGCCCACTACCTGGGCACGGCGTACACGGCCGCACGCACCCTGTGGGTGAACCTGCCGCCGCTGGAGCTGCACCCGGGGGCGGCCGGGGCCCCGGTGGCGGATGTGACGGACCCGGAGCGGGCGCTGGTGTGGTTCGCCGCCGAGAGCGAGTCGCTGCCGCACCTGGTGGAGCGGGCCGGGGCGGCCGAGGGGTGCGAGAGGCAGACCTGGCAGCTCGCCTGGTCGATGATGGACCACCTGCAGCGCGAGGGCCGTTGGGACGAGCAGATCGCCACCCAGCGCACCGCCCTGGACGCCGCGTCCCGGGCCGGTGACCGCGTCGGGCGGGCGCACGCGCTGCGCAACCTGGCCCGGGCGTGCGCCCAGGCCGGCCACCTGGACGAGGCACATGGCCATCTCGTCGACGCGCTGGAGGTGTTCGAGGAGCTCGGGGACCTGGTGGGGCAGGCGCGCAGTCACGGGAACCTGGCGCTGGTCCTGATCCGCCGGGGTGAGCACACCGCCGCTCTGCCGCACGTCCACCGGGCGGTCGAGCAGTTCCGGGCGGCGGGAGACCGGGTCGGGCAGGCCAACGCCCTGAACAACCTGGGCTGGACGTATGCCGGCACCGGGGCGTTCCCGGAGGCGCTGCGGTACTGCCGGGAGGCGCTCGACCTGCTGCGCGACGCCGGTGACCGGGTCGCGGAGGCGGCCACCTGGGACAGTCTCGGCTACGTCCACCACCGGCTCGGCGACCACACCCGGGCGCTGGACTGCTACCGGCGGGCGCTCGACCTGGACCGGCAGTTGGGCGACGACTACAACGCGGCCGAGACGCTGACCCACGTCGGGGAGACCAGGCTCGCCATGGGCGACGCGGAGGGGGCCGGGGAGGCGTGGAACACCGCGCTGTCGGTGTTCCACGACCTCGACCCCGAGGCCGCCGACCGGGTCAGGGAACTACTCGCGGGGCTCCCCGCCGGGGCGGCGGGGGCCGAAGCCGCGTCCGGGCCGGCGGGGGCCGCGGTCGCGTCCGGGGCCGGGGCCCTCCTTGACGCTCAGGGCGTGTAGCCGCGCTTGAGCAGAGCCTGGCGGAGGGCCTTGAGGGCCAGGTGGGTGCGGGACTTGACCGTGCCCGAAGGTATGCCGAGGGCTTGGGCGGTCTGGGCGACGGAGAGGTCCAAGTACTGGATGTGGACCAGGAGTTCACGGTGCTGGAGCGACAGGTCGCCGAGCGCCTCCCGTACGACCTTCCCGGTGAGGTAGCGCTCCACATGCTCCGGGCCCGGCATCTCGTCGAGCACGGTGTCCACCGTCTCCGGGGGCCGGGCCTGGCGGGCGCGGAGGCTGTCGATGACGAGGTTGCGGAGCACCGTGACGAGCCACGGGCGGATGCCCTCCGCCTCCGGGTCCAGGATGTCCGCGTGGCGCCAGGCGCGCAGTACGGCCTCCTGGACGAGATCCTGGGCCCGGTGGATGTCGCCGCGCAGCAGCCCGGTGGCCACCCGCAGCAGGACGATGCCGTGTTTGTCGTAGACCGCCCGGATGAACGCCTCGTCCCGGTCCCTGTCCCGCCCGGCGGCCACCGGCCGGTCCGGTGCCCCGTCCTTGGTCCCTGTGCTGTGCCTCATACCTGTCTTCCCCGGTAGGCCCGCGGCCCGAACAGAGCGCGCGGACGCCACGACAACCGAACGGACCGACTGTCGCGGGCGCCGCTTGCTGTCCGCTTAACGCCCGCTTGCCTGCCCCGAGCTGCGAGGACAGCCCGGGGAAAGGAGGGGGAAAGGGGCGGGGGCTCGTCCGGTTCCGCGCAGGGCAGGCACCGGACGGCCCCTTTCGGGGGGCGCCCTCCGTTCAGGAGGAGCCGGGTGCGGCGGGCAGGGCGAGGAGTTTCTCGCCCCCGGTCGTACGGATCACGTATCCGGCGATGTCCTCGGGCGCCATGCCGAGGCCCCCGACGGCCAGCAGCCTCTCCTTCAAGGAGCCCGGAAGGCCGTAACCGCCCTCCGGGACCTGCCAGGTGAGAGCCGTCTCCTCGGTGCCGTCCTCGGCCACCGCCACGAGGACACAGCGCCGGGGCCCGTCGAGCCCGCTCACTTCCAGCAGCACCTCGGTCCCCCATCCCGTGGGGCGGGGTTCGAGGGAGGCGGCGATACCGTCGGCCCCGGTGGCGCGTACGACCGAAGCTCCTGCGGGGCGGGCGGTCGCGGTGGTGCCGGTGGGCGGTTCGGCGGGGAACATCAGGGATGCCCCGTAGCCGAGCGCGACGCCCGCGACCGCCGCGGCGAGGGCCCAGCCCGGCCGCCGGGGACGCCACGACAGGCGGGCGGGGACGACCGGGACAGCGGTCCCGGCACCAGTACCGGCACCGCCACCGGCTCCGGCTCCGGCTCCGGCTCCGGCTCCGGCCTGGGGCCTGCCGGAGGCCGCCACGAGTTCCGACACCGGGGGCTCTTCCCCGGGCCTCTCCGCCGACGCGGGCCCATCCGCCGAAGCTGGCCCATCCGCCGACGCGGACCTCTCCGCCAGCGCGGCCCTGACCGCCGCCTCGCGCAGTCCGGGCAGCTTGCCGGCCCAGTCGCCGACCACTTCCTCCTCGGGAAGCAGCCGCACGGCGGAGAGGGTGGCCAGGGCCTCGTCCACCTCCGCCGCGCAGTCGGGGCACCCCCGCACATGGCTGCCCACCCGGTCCGCCGCCTCGGCGTCGAGGGCGTCCATCGCGTAGACGGTCAGTTCTGTCTTCTCCTGCTCGCATTCCACCGTGCGGTCTCCTGGCTAGTGTCCGGTCCCCGGCGACTCGATTGCTGTACGAGGGCGCGGCCGGAAAGGTTCATGAGGCGGTCGGGGAGCCACGTACGGCAGGGCCTGGAAGAAGCGGTCAGCAGAAGGCGGCGAGAACGGAGGGACTGCTCCCGAGCCGCTCGTGCAACCGGCCGGCCCCGGCAGCCGCGTCCGCCGGATGCCGCGCCTCCCGGCGGTCGTCGAACTCGTCCAGCAGGATGCCCACCGCGCTACGGGCGAGCGGTTCCAGCAGCCTGCCGTGCGCATCGGCCACCCGGTCGAGCCAGGCGTGCGCGCCCTGCGGGGATCTCGAACCGGCAGGGGCGTCCGGGTCGTTGGCCGCGAGGGACGCCAGCCCCAGACCGGCGACCGCCCGGCGGTCGGCAGGAGCGGCCGGGGAGTCCCATACGGCCCGGAAGGCCGTCTCCGCGTCGGCCGGGCGGCCGTCGTGGAACGCCAGCACCCCGCGGAGATTGCCCACCGCGGCCACCAGGTCGTCCGCGCTGAGCTCGTCGGCGACCCGGGCGGCCTCGGCCAGCCGCTCCCCCGCACCGGTGGTGTCCCCGTCCACGATGTCGAGGCAGACGAGCCGGAGCACGGCGTACGCCCAGCGGCTGCGGGCCCCGATGGGGCCGAGGATCCGGACCGCCTCGGTCCACTGCTCCCTGGCCCGCTCCCGCAGGCCGTCGCTCTCGTCGGCGTCCCCGCACAGGGTCAGGGAGAACGCCCGCGCGAAGTCGTCGGCGGCGGCGCGGGACGCCGCGACCGCCACCAGACCGTGGCGGCGGGCGCCTTCGACGTCTCCGTGCTGGAGGCAGTAAGTGGACCAGTTCGTCTGGAGGACCGCACGGTCCCAGTGGAATCGCGTGCCCGCCACGGCGGCCTCGGCGACGGCGAACAGCTCCGTGACGCCCCCCTCGCCGTTGAGCATCGCGTGCAGGGTGTCGTAGCAGGGCCCAGGACCGCCAGGTCCGGGTTGTTCGCCTTACGCCACGCGTCCTCGTGCCGACGTATGTAGGAGCCGGCGACCGCGTGCCGCCCGGCGACGTGGTTCAGCCAGGCGAGCCAGGCGAAGGTGTAGAACAGGGCCCACTCCTCCTGGGCCGTGGGCTCGTCCGTGCGCGTCACCGCGGTCGCGTCATGGGCCGACAGGCTGCGCTGGAGCCGCTCGATCCCCTCGTCCTCCCGGCCGCTGACGAACCAGTGGTAGCCGAGGCGCGCCTCCAGCAGCAGTGATTCGGCCACCCGTGACCGTACGACGAGGAGTTCGGATGCGGCCCTGATGTTGGCGGACTCCTCGGTGAGCCGCCGCGTCCAGCCGGCCTGGTCGCCCGATGCCACGCCCTGGGTGCCCTCGTGGACGAAGCGGACCGCCCAGTCGGTGAAGCGCTCCTCTGCGGCCGCGCCCCAGCTCTCCTCCGCGAGCCGGGCGAGAGCGTACTCACGGACGGTGTCCAGCATCCGCAGACGGTTCCCGCCGACGGAGGAGACGGAGAACAGGAGCGACTTGTCGACGAGTCGGCCCAGCACGTCGAGCAGCTCCGTCTCCGCGGCCGCGGAATCGGCGAGCCCCGTCCGGCCGGACTCCTTCAGCGAGCAGCCGTCGACGTAAAGGGCCAGTTCGGTCAGCACCCGGCGCTCGGCGGAGTCGAGGAGCCCGTAGCTCCAGTCGAGTACGGCGCGCAGCGTACGGTGCCGGGCCGGGGCCGTACGGTCGCCCCTGGTCAGCAGGGCGAACCGGTTGTCGAGGCGGGCCGTGATCTCGCGCACCGTCAGCAACCGGACGTGGGCGGCGGCGAGTTCCACGGCGAGCGGCAGCCCGTCGAGTCTGCGGCACAGGGCCCGGACGTGTTCCCTGGCCGCCGCGTCCACGGCGAAGGCCGGTTCGATCATGACGGCCCGGGTGCTGAAGAGGTCGGCGGCCTCCTCCTCGGACATCGGAGCCAGCGGGTACAGCGCCTCGCCGGACACGTTCAGGGGTTCCCTGCTGGTCGTCAGGACCATCAGGGAACGGCAGCTGCCGAGGAGGGCGGTCACGAGGGGCGCGATCTCGTCGAGAAGGTGCTCGCAGTTGTCGAGGGCGAGCAGCGTCCGGCGCCCGTCCAGCAGCGAGGTGAGCCGGTGCACGTAGTCGTGGGGCGGCTGGTCGGGCCGTACGGAGGCGTCGGACAGCCCGAGGGCGGAGGCGACGGCCGCCAGGACCCCGCCGTCGCCGACCGAGGTGAGGTCCACCCACCAGACACCGTCACGGGCGGGCTGTGCCAGTGCGCAGGTCTCCAGCGCGAGCCGGGTCTTGCCGACCCCGCCCGGCCCGACCACGGTGACCAGGCTCTCCCGGTCGACCATGGCGTGCAGGGCGTCGAGATCCGCGCGCCTGCCGACGAACGGGCCCAGTGGCCGGCGCAGGTTGCCCGGTGCGGCGGGTCCCGGGGCAGGGGCCGACGCGGAATACGGCGCGGGGGCCGGGACGAGGGCGGCCGCGGGGCCCGGGGCTCCGGACGGCTGATGCGGCGGCAGCCCACGGCGGTCCGGAGCGGAGGAGAGCTGAGCTGTCGGGCCATCGGCCTCCGCGGCCCCGGGGAGCGGCCGGCCCGGCCCCCGCAGGGACGGTTCGTGCCGGAGGACCGCGGCGTGCAGGTCGCGGAGTTCGGGCGAGGGCGCGACGCCCAGTTCCGCGTTCAGCCGCCGCCGGCCCTCCTCGTAGACCGCGAGGGCCTCGGCGTGCCGGCCGCAACGGTAGAGGGCCAGCATGAGCTGGGCGCGGGGCCGCTCGCGCAGGGGCTCGACGGACAGCAGCGCCTTCAGTTCGGGCACCAGATCCGCGGTGCGTCCGAGCTCCAGGCCGGCGGAGGCCGCGCCCTCCAGGGCGCTCAGCCGCAGCTCTTCGAGACGTACGCGCTCGGCGTGGAAGGCAGGACCGTCCAGATCGTCCAGGGCCCGGCCCTGCCACAGCGACAACCCGTCGCGAAGGCGCCGCTCGGCCTGCTCGTACGCCTGGTCCGCGAGGCTCCGGCGCCCCTCACGGACAGCGGTTTCGAACAGAGCCGCGTCGAGTTCGTCCTGCGGGCCGAGGACGAGACGGTACCCGCCGTGGCGCGACTCAAGGCGCCCCTCCTCGCCCTGGGCGGCGAACGCGGCACGCAGTTTGGTGATCTGGACCTGGAGCGCGTTGGCGGGGTTCCTGGCCTCGCGCTCCCCCCACAGCTCGTCGATCAGGGTGTCGCGCTGCACGACACCGCCCCGGGCGAGCAGGAGCCGGGCGACGATGGAGCGGGAGACGGGGCCGGGAAGGCCGACGACGCCGCTGCCGGTTCTCAGACGCAGGCGGCCGAGCAGGGCAAAGTGCATTCCCGCATTGTGCAATGCGGGGGTGAACGCTCAGACGCGTGGACCCCGCCCCGCTCAGGCGCAGGCCGGGCACAGACCGCGGTAGGTGATCTCCACCGAACCGACGGCGAACCCGAACCGCTCGGCCTCGGGCAGGTCGCCGAGTGCGTCGCCGGCCGGGTGGACGTCGCGGACCGTGCCGCAGCCGGAGCAGACCAGGTGCTGGTGGGGGCGGCGCGCGTTCGGGTCGTAGCGCTTGGCCCGGCCCACGGTGGAGACCTCCAGCACCTCGCCGAGCGCGACGAGTTCCCCGAGCGTGTTGTAGACGGTCGCGCGGGAGATCTCGGGCAGGCGTGCGGCGGCCCGCAGATGCACTTCGTCCGCCGTGAGGTGCACGTGGTCGCCGTCGAGGACCTGCGCGACGACACGCCGCTGCGAGGTCAGCCGCCAGCCACGCCCGCGCAGCCGGTCAAGGAGGTCGCTCATCTCGTTTCACCTGCTCCGCTCGGCGGGGGGACGCGCGGCCCCGGGAGGAAACCGACACCGACGCGCCCGGTGTGGTTATGGTTTTAGCCAACTTCTTGACTTGGACGAAGTCCATCGTAGGATCGATCCCGGCGACATCCAAGAGACAGGAAGACTCCGGTACGGCAGCAGAGACATGTGACGCAGCACCGCCGGTATCCCGCGCGGCGCCGCCCGTCGGCCGGGCCCGTCCTCGTCGCATCGCCCGGGACCGTGCGGTCCGGTGGTCCGCCAGGCGTCCGGGCGACCCGCGGCGAGGCCGTGACTCACAGCGTGCCCCTTCTGTACGGCCCGAATCCTCCTCCCCCGTTCAGCGCCCCACGACCCGCCGGGTCCGGAAGGATTGCTCATGACCGAGAACCACGAGTCGCATGTCTTCGATCCCGTCACACCGGATTCGCCCGAGACGGCCGTTCCGGAGGTGCCCGAGGCGCAGGCGGCCGGCTGCCCCGTGGCCCATGGCCGCGCGCCGCACCCCACGCAGGGCGGCGGGAACCGCCAGTGGTGGCCGGACCGCCTCAACCTGAAGATCCTCGCCAAGAACCCCGCCGTGGCGAACCCGCTCGGTGAGGAGTTCGACTACGCGGCCGCGTTCCAGGCGCTCGACCTGCCCGCGGTGAAGCGTGACATCGCCGAGGTGCTCACCACCTCGCAGGACTGGTGGCCGGCCGACTTCGGCAACTACGGACCGCTGATGGTCCGGATGGCCTGGCACAGCGCCGGCACGTACCGCATCAGCGACGGCCGCGGTGGCGCGGGCGCCGGTCAGCAGCGGTTCGCCCCGCTGAACAGCTGGCCGGACAACGGCAACCTGGACAAGGCCCGCCGTCTGCTGTGGCCGGTCAAGAAGAAGTACGGCCAGACGCTGTCCTGGGCCGACCTGCTGATCCTCACCGGCAACGTCGCCCTGGAGACCATGGGCCTGAAGACCTTCGGCTTCGCCGGCGGCCGCGAGGACGTCTGGGAGTCGGAGGAGGACGTCTACTGGGGCCCGGAGACCACCTGGCTCGACGACGAGCGCTACACGGGCGACCGTGAGCTGGAGAACCCGCTCGGCGCGGTCCAGATGGGCCTGATCTACGTCAACCCCGAGGGCCCCAACGGCAACCCGGACCCGGTCGCGGCCGCCCGTGACATCCGTGAGACCTTCCGCCGGATGGCGATGAACGACGAGGAGACCGTCGCCCTCATCGCCGGTGGCCACACCTTCGGCAAGACCCACGGCGCGGGCCCGGCCGAGAGCGTCGGCGCGGACCCCGAGGGCGCCCCGCTGGAGGAGCAGGGCCTCGGCTGGCGCAGCTCGTACAGGTCGGGCAAGGGCGGGGACGCCATCACCAGCGGTCTGGAGGTGACCTGGACCAGCACGCCGACGCAGTGGGGCAACGAGTTCTTCGACAACCTCTTCGCCTTCGAGTACGAGCTGACCGAGTCCCCGGCCGGTGCGAAGCAGTGGATCGCCAAGGACGCGGAGGCGACCATCCCGGACGCGCACGACGCGTCGAAGAAGCACAAGCCGCAGATGCTCACCACCGACCTGTCGCTGCGCTTCGACCCGGCGTACGAGCAGATCTCGCGCCGCTTCCACGAGAACCCGGAGGAGTTCGCGGACGCCTTCGCGCGCGCCTGGTACAAGCTGACGCACCGCGACATGGGCCCGATCCAGCGCTACCTGGGCCCCGAGGTGCCTTCCGAGGTCCTGCTCTGGCAGGACCCGCTGCCCGCGCGCACCGGTGAGCTGCCGGCCGCCGCGGAGATCTCCGCGCTCAAGGAGCAGGTGCTCGCCACGGACCTGACGGTGGCGCAGCTGGTCTCGGCCGCCTGGGCATCGGCCGCGTCCTTCCGCGGCAGCGACAAGCGGGGCGGCGCCAACGGCGCACGGGTCCGTCTGGAGCCGCAGCGCAGCTGGGAGGCGAACGACCCGGACGAGCTGGCCCAGGTCCTGCGCGTCCTGGAAGGCATCCAGGAGTCCTTCAACGCCAAGGGCGGCAAGCAGGTCTCGCTGGCCGACCTGATCGTCCTCGCGGGCAACGCGGCCGTCGAGCAGGCGGCCAAGGACGCCGGTGTCGAGGTGGAGGTGCCGTTCACCCCGGGCCGGGTGGACGCCACGCAGGAGCAGACGGACGTCGAGTCCTTCGCCGCTCTGGAGCCCGCGTACGACGGCTTCCGCAACTACGTCGGCAAGGCCGCCCGCCTGCCCGCCGAGTACCTGCTCCTGGACCGGGCCAACCTGCTGACGCTGAGCGCCCCGGAGACCACCGTCCTGGTCGGCGGTCTGCGTGTGCTGGGCGCCAACTCCGGCGGCTCGAAGCACGGTGTCCTCACGGACCGCCCGGGCACGCTGACCAACGACTTCTTCGTGAACCTGCTCGACCTGGGCATCACCTGGAAGTCGACGTCGTCGGCGCAGGACGAGTTCGAGGCCCGCGACGCGAGCGGCCAGGTCAAGTGGACCGGCACCCGCGCCGATCTGGTCTTCGGCTCCAACGCCGAGCTCCGTGCCCTCGCCGAGGTGTACGCGAGCGACGACGCGCGGCAGAAGTTCGTGACGGACTTCGTCGCCGCCTGGGCCAAGGTCACGGACCTCGACCGGTTCGATCTGGTCTGACCGACCGCGCCCGGTCACAGCGCTCCATCAGTGACCGGCACGGTCCGGCCGAGGGGCCGGTGCACACCCGCACCGGCCCCTCGGGCTCGCGGCCTCCCGCAGGACGCGCCCTAGGGCCCCCGCCTGGACTCCCGTACCAGCAGTACCAGCAGATACGCCCCGCCGACGCACACCGTGACCGCTCCGGTCGGCAGCGACACATCGGGAATCGCATGCTGCGCCGCCATGTCGGCGCCGAGCAGCAGGAGCGCGCCGACCAGCGCCGCACCGGTGAGGTCGACGGTGCCGCGCCCGGTGAGACGGCGGGCGATCTGCGGGGCCGCCAGCGCGACGAAGGCGATGGGGCCCGCCGCGGCGGTCACCGCCGCTGTCGCGGCCACGCCGAGGACGACCAGCAGCAGTTTCGTACGCTCGACGGGCACCCCCAGCATCGCCGCCGTGTCGTCGCCCAGTTCGAGCCATCGCATCCGGCGTTGCGCCACCGGGGCCGCCAGTGCGACCCCCGCCGTCAGGGCGGAGGCCGTCATGACGGCGGGCCAGCCGATGGCGCTCAGTGATCCGGCGCCCCACACCGCCGCCCTCAGCGCGGTGTCCACATCGGCCTTCACCAGGAACCACGTGTTGACCGACGACAGCAGCGCACCGACCGCGATCCCCACGATGATGAGCCGGAAGCCCCGCACACCCCGCCGGAACGCCAGCAGGTACACGGCGAAGGCGGTGATGAGCCCGCCGCCGAGCGCGCCCGCCGCGAGGGCCGAGTAACTGCTCGCGCCCGCGAGCAGTGTGAGGACGACACCGGTGTACGAGCCGGTGGTGAAGCCGATGACGTCGGGGCTGCCGAGCGGGTTGCGGGTCAGGGACTGGAAGATCGCGCCGCCCACGGCGAGGGCGGCCCCGAACACCACGGCGGCGACGATGCGCGGCGCCCGCCACTCCAGGACGACGGTGCGGACGCCGTTCCCGGCTGTCCCCGACAGGACCCCGGCCAGGTCGCCGAGGCTCAGCGGGTAGCTGCCGAGGGTGAAGGCCCACAGGGCCAGCGCGACCAGCGCGGCCCCCAGCAGTCCGCAGACGACGACCGAGCGGCGCGACGCCTTCAGGCTCAGCGGGCCTGCCCTGAGGACGAGTACGCCGTTCACAGCTCCCTCACCCGGCTTCCGCGTACCAGCAGGATCAGTACGGGCGCGCCGATGGCCGGCATCATGACGCCGACCGGCAGCTCGGCGGGGACCACGATCAGCCGGCCCAGGACGTCGGCGACGAGCACGATCGCCGGGGCGAGGACGGCGGAGTAGGCGAGGATCCAGCGCCAGTCGGGTCCGGTGAGCCACCGCACGGCGTGCGGCACCATGAGACCGACAAACATCAGCGGTCCCGCCGCGGCCGTCGCCGCACCGCAGAGCAGGGCCACCGCGATCACCACACCGCACCGGGTCGCCCCGACCCGCAGCCCGAGCGCCCGCCCCGCGTCGTCGCCGAGGGCGATCGCGTTGAGCGGACGCGCACAGCAGACAGCGGCCAGCAGGCCTGCCAGGACGAAGGGGAGGATGTCACCGGCGGTGCCCGTCGGGCGGTCGGTGATGGTGCCCGCTCCCCAGAACCTCATACGGTCGAAGGTCTCCGTATCGATCAGGGCGAGCGTCTGGGAGATACCGGACAGCACCGCCGTGAACGCGACCCCGACGAGGGTGAGCCGCAGCGGCGACGGCCCGGCCCGTCCGCCGCTCGCGGCGAGGTAGACCACCGCCGAACCGGCGATGGCACCGACGAAGGCGAAGGGCAGGTACTCCTCGATGCGGGTGACGCCGAACACGGCCACGCCCAGGGTGACGGCGAACCCCGCTCCGGCGTTGACGCCGAGGACCCCCGGGTCGGCGAGCGGATTGCGGGTGAGGGCCTGCATGAGCGCTCCCGCCACGCCCAGGGACACCCCGACGACGATGCCGAGCAGCGTACGGTCCACGCGGGCGCCGCTGATCGTGGCGTGCGAGGCGGAGCCGTCGGGAGCGGTCAGCGCCTGCCACACCACGTCGAGGGGGAGCATCGCCGAGCCGATCGCGACGCTGAGCAGCACCGCCAGGAGGAGCGCGCCGACGGCGACGCCCAGGCCGAGGAGCCGGTGCGCCCCGCGCCGCGACGGGCGCGACGACGCGGCCGGTGGGGGTGCGGTCGTCTTCGCGAGCGCCTGTGCCATCGAACCTCCCTGAGCGACCAGCTACCCGGAGAGCCCGAAGTGCCGTGCGTGATCGTGCCGTGCGTGACCGAAGTGCGTGAACTGCTGGGGGCCGCCCCGGTTCAGCGGCCGCCGAGCGCCCCCACCGCGTCCGTGGTGAGCGCGCTCACCGGCACCCCGGACTCGCGGCTCAGCGCGCGCAGCAGCCCCGCCCGGGTCGCGTAGCCGGCCGCCCTGGCAGCCGCCGTCAGCTCACCCCCGCCGCGGAGGTGTTCGACGGCGGCGTTCATCCTGGCCCGGTTGCGCCACCGTGTGAAGGGCAGTCCGGTCTCGTCGAGGAAGACGCGCTGCACCTGCCGGGCGCTCATCCGGTGCCGGGCGGCGAGCTCCTCCAGCGTCACGGAGGGCGTGCGCAGGGCCTCGCGGGCGAGTGCGCGCACCGCCGGATGGGCGGGCAGCACGACCGGGAAGTACTGCCGGGAGATGCCCCTCAGCACCCGCCCCAGCGCCTGGCGGAACGGCTGGACCTGCTCCGCCGTGGTCGGCGCCGCGCCGAGCGTGGTGGTCATGACCTCGACGATCGCGGGTACGGCTCCGAGCGGCTGCACACGACATCGTGGCTGGTCAGATGGGTTGAGGAAGGGGCCGAGCGCCATGCCGCCCGGCTCGATCCGCAGCGCGTGCGGCACCCGGGGAGCGAGCCAGAGCGCCTCGTGCCGTCCGAGCCGCCACTCCTCGCCGTCGGCGGACAGGCAGGCGTTGCCGCTGACCACGTAGACGAGGTGCGGCTCATCGTGTTCGTGCGTGTCGTGGCCGAGAAAGCGGATGGCGTTCTCGGCGACCACGGTGCCGAGGGATGTCATCGGCAAGCGTGCCTCCCGTTGTGTGCGATGCGTCGTGTCCGTCACCAGCGATGTCGCACTCGGATCGGCGCAGCGGGACCAGCGAGGTTAGCCTCACCTTACCAACGGCTCGAACCTTCGGGCCTGCCCAGTCACATGAGGTCCCATGTCTGCTCCTGCCCGCCTTCTCGCCTGCGCGCTCGTCGCCGCGCTGGCCCTCACCGGCTGCTCGGCCTCCTCCTCGTCGGACGACGGGGACAAGGCGTCCGCCGCGAAGACCCGTACCGTGACGACCGACTACGGCAAGGTCGAGGTGCCGACCGAGCCCAAGCGGGTGGTCGTGCTGAACCACGCCCTCGCCGGGTACCTCTACGACCTCGACGTTCCGGTGCACGCCACGATTCCCGAGGACGCCGACGGCAAGGGCGAGTTCTCCCCGTACTGGGAGAAGGAGGCCGAGGAGGACGGCACGAAGTTCCTGCCGTGGAGTGTCGACGGCTTCGACCTGGAGGCGATCCTCGCCCTCGATCCCGACCTCATCGTCGGCGGCGGCATCGGCTTCCCGCTGTTCCAGGCCGAGAAGGTGTACGACGAGCTGTCCGGCATCGCTCCCACGGTGCTCGTGGGCAAGAAGCTCGGTGACTGGCGCGGCCAGTTCTCCTTCCTCGCCGACGACGTGTTCGGCAAGCCCGCCGTCTACAAGCAGCACGTGGCCGCCTACGACAAGCGGATCGCCGAGGTGAAGGGGGCCATCACTCCGCCGCCCGGCCCCGTGTCCTTCCTCGCCCTCACCGGCGACGGCACCGCCTACGGGCTGGTGGAGAGCGTCGGCCTGCCGACCGAGCTGAAGAAGGTCGGGATCGAGCCGGCACCGGTCTTCGCCGACGGCGGTTTCAAGGTGTACGGGCAGGGCGGTGACATGTTCGAGCTGTCGACCGAGAAGGTGGGCCAGACGATCACCCAGCCGTCCGTGTTCGTCATGGGCTTCAACGCCGACACGACCGACGTCGCCACCCTCCAGAAGAACCCCGTCTACAGCGCGCTGCCCGCCTTCAAGGCGAACAACGCCCATGACCTGCCGTACTGGGTGCTGCGCGGCGACTACGACGAGTCGATGGCCCTGCTCGACATCATCGAGAAGAAGTTCTCCTGATGGCAGCCCAGCGCGCCTACACGACGCACCCGCTCGTCCTGCGCCGGGTCACCGTGCGCCGCGTACTCCAGGTGACCCCCAGGATGCGTCGGGTCGTCCTCGGCGGTGAGGATCTCGCCGCGTTCACCCGCGACGGGATCGGCCGTCCCGCCTTTGCCGCGCCCGGGTTCGACGACCACGTCAAGCTGATCCTGGCCGCGGACGGGGACGTCCACGCGGCGCTCCCCGCCCAGTTGCCGCACGGCATCGAGTGGACCCCGGCCGAGCACCGGCTGACCCGCGACTACACGCCCCGGCGGGTGGACCAGCGGACAGGAGAGCTCCACCTCGACTTCGTGGTGCACGGCGAAGGGCCCGCGGAGGCCTGGTCCGCGTCGGCCCGGGAGGGCGACGAGCTGTGGTTCGTCGGGCCCAAGTCGTCGCTCCGGCTGCCGGAGCGGCTGGACTGGATCCTCCTCATCGGGGACGAGACGGCACTGCCCGCGATCGGCCGCTTCCTGGACGAACGGCCGCTCGACGCCCCGGCGCATGTCCTGGTGACCGTGTCGGACGACGCGGCCCGCCAGGAACTGGCCCTGCGCGACGGCGACACGGTCACCTGGGTGGTCGCGGAGCCGGGCGACGCGGCGGCACTGGAAGCCGCCGTCCGCGCGCTGCCGGTGCCGCCGGGTGAGGGATACGCCTGGGCGGCGGCGGAGAGCCGGGCACTGCTCCCCGTACGCCGGTATCTCCAGCGTGAACGCAAGCTCCCCAAGGACCGCCTGAACATCACGGGTTACTGGCACCGCGAGGAGGCCACCGACCCGGAGGCGGAGGGCACGGCCGACGCCGGGGCCGCCGCACAGGGCCCGGCCCAGATCCCCTCGCCGCTGCCGTGGCTGGTCGCACGGGCCGCGTTGCAGCTCGGCGTCGTCGACGCGGTGGCCGACGCGCCGGGGCTCCTCCCCGGCGCACTCGCGGCCCGCCTGGGCGTGCCCGGGCCCCGGATCGACGTACTGCTTCCGCTGCTCGCCACGTACGGCGTGGTCGTCGGCGGCGACGACGGGACCGGGCTGCGGCTGGGCCCGGCGGGCGAGGAACTCCTGGACGACCACGAGCGCGAGGAGTACACCGGTCACGAGGCCGAGCTGCTGCTCTCCCTCGCCCACCTCGCTCCCGCGCTCCGGAACGGTACGTCCCCCTGGCGGCTCGCCTCGGGCACCACCTTGCTCGGCACGGTGGCCCACGACGCCGAGCGCTACGGCGAACTGGTCGAGGAGTGCGAGCAGTTGGTCTTCCTGCTGGACGGTCTGACGGCCGACCCCCTCTGGGAGGAGGTCGGAACCTGCCTCCTGACCGGGCCGGGCAGCGCCTCGGTGGCCGCCGCCCTCGACGGTGCCGGACGGCGGCCGCGACTGCGGGTCGCGGAGGACTCCGTACCGGCGAAGGTCCTGCGCGAACACGTTCCGGCGCCGGACCGCATCGACTGGACTGCCGGCCCCGCCGATGTCGCCGTCGCCGCGAAGGCACTCGCCCACCGCACCGACGAGGAGGCCATGCAGCTCCTCACCCGGCTCGCCGGCTGGACCCGGACCGCGGTCCTCGTCGAGGCCTCCCGCCCCGACGGCCTCAGCCCGCACGCGGCCGAGGCGGCGCTCCACGCGTACGCCGCGACCGGCAGCCCCCTGCGCGACTCCGCCGCCGTCGCGGCCCTGGCGAACCGGTCGGGCTGGGAGGTCGAGCGGACCATCGCGCTCGGCTGGGGCGCGGAGGCCACGGTCCTGCGCCGGGCCTGACCTGACCGAGGCAGACGGGCCCGGCGCCCGGCGGAGACGGCCCCGGGCGGTCAGGTCCTCGGCACGTAGTGCTGCGGAAGCCCGCGCCGCTCCTCCGGCGGCAGGTTCCGGGCGGGCGTCTCCACGGGACCCGTAACCGCCCGGCCGCGTCGGCCCCGCTCGCGGTCCCACCCCGCACGGGCGCGGGGGTGAAAGCGGTGCCGCTGGGGAACACACCGCCAGGCGTGGTGCACCAGCCCTCCCAGCATGCGCAGCAGCCGCTCGTCGTGGGGCGTCCAGCGGAGCGCGAGGCGATCACGGACGGCCTGCGGGTACAGGCCGACCGTGATCCACAGCGTCATCCGGACGAGCGGGACGCGGACGAGGGCCCAGAGCGGCGACGGCAGCAGCCGCAGGAGGGGCGGCCGGGCGATGCGGCGCATGTTCAGGACGTCCCGGGTCGGCCGGTTGTCCTCCAGGACGTCGGCGCACATGTGGTCCCAGTACCTCTGGAACTCCTCCCAGCTGCCGGGAACGGGCTTCATGGACAGGCCGTACAGCGCGTACCAGCGGACGTGCTCGTCGAAGAGCATGTGCCGCTGGGCTTCGGTCAAGCCGCCGCCGAAACGCTCGGCCACCTGCACGGTCAGCATGAAGAACGTGGCGTGCGCCCAGTAGAACGTGCCCGGGTTGAGCGCGTGGTACGGGCGGCCGCGCTCGTCGACCCCGCTGATCGAGGCGTGGTAGCCGCGCACTTCGCGGGCTGTACGGGCGGCGAGCGGGCCGTCGTAGACGACTCCCCCGATCGGGTACAGCGAGCGGAACAGGCGCTCCCAGCGCTCCTCGAAGAAGCGGGAGTGCTCGGCGACCCCCGCGCCCAGCTCGGGGTGCATGTTCTGCATCGACCCGGCCCAGGGGGCGAGGAGGAGGCCCCTCCAGTCGCCGAACCAGCGCCAGGTGAGGGAGTCGGGGCCGAGGGGTTCGACGGTTCTCGGGCCGGTCGGGTCCGGTCCGATGGCTGACGCTGTCACGCGTACCTCCGGTGAGGGATTCCGTTGCGGGGCCGCTCTGTTCCGTGGCTGTGTCCGTGACCGTGGCCGTACTCGTCACCATGACCGTGGCATGGCGGCCCGTCCGGGCAGTTGCATCGAGGGCAATCTGAGGACACCTGTCATCAAGCTAGAATGTGCGGACAGCTGTCGTCAATTGCGCGAAGGTAAAATGAGCCACCAAGTGGCGGGCCAACGGGAAACAGGAGGACCGGAGTTGGCGGAACGGAGCTGGGGCGGGACCAAGCTGGCCGATCGTCGCGCGGCCCGCCGGCAGACCCTGCTGGACACCGCCGAGCGCCTGGCCGGCGAGGAGGGGTGCGCGGCCGTCACGGTCCGCTCCGTCTGCAGGCAGGCGCGCCTGACGGACCGCTACTTCTACGAGAGCTTCGTCGGCCGCGACGATCTGCTCCTCGCCGCCTTCGAGCGGGTCGCCGACGAGGCCAGGAGCGCCCTGGAGAAAGCCGTGGCGCTCAGCGATCCACAGCTGGAAGTCCGGGCCCGGGCCGCCGTCTCCGCCTTCGTCGCCCTGGTCCTGGACGCGCCGCACAAGGGCCGCCTGCTGCTCCTGGAGCCCTTCGCCGACCCGGTCCTAGGGGCCCACAGCCACCGGCTCATGCCGGTGTTCACCGACCTCGTCGGCGGTCAGCTCTCCGGTACGGGGGACGACATCGACCGCCGGATGGCCGCGCACGCCCTGGTCGGCGGCCTGGCGAGCCTCTTCGCGGGGTGGCTGCACGGCACGCTCGACGTGCCACGCGAACGGCTGGAAGCACACTGTGTGCACCTGGTGCTCGCGGCGACGACGTCACGGGCCTAGCACTCCCCCGGTGAAAGATCGATCACCGGCCTTCTCAACCGGTATCCCACTCACTACGGTTGGGGACCCATGAGTCCCCCCATCGCCCCCGTGGGCTGGAGCCGCTGGCTGGTTCCGCCCGCCGCGCTCTCGATCCACCTCTCCATCGGCCAGGCATACGCCTGGTCCGTGTTCAAGCCCCCACTGGAAGACGCACTCGGCCTCAGCGGCACGCAGAGCGCGCTGCCCTTCCAACTCGGCATCGTCATGCTCGGCCTCTCCGCGGCCTTCGGCGGCACCCTGGTCGAGCGCCGCGGGCCGCGCTGGGCCATGACGGTCGCCCTCGTCTGCTTCTCCTCCGGCTTCCTGCTCTCCGCACTCGGCGCCGCGACCGGCCAGTTCTGGCTGATCGTCTTCGGCTACGGCTTCGTCGGAGGCATCGGCCTGGGCATCGGCTACATCTCGCCCGTCTCGACGCTCATCAAGTGGTTCCCCGACCGCCCCGGCATGGCCACGGGCATCGCCATCATGGGCTTCGGCGGCGGCGCGCTGATCGCCTCGCCCTGGTCGGCCCAGATGCTGGAGTCCTTCGGCAGCGACACCTCCGGCATCGCGCTGGCCTTCCTCGTCCACGGGCTGAGTTACGCCGTCTTCATGCTGCTCGGCGTACTGCTGGTGCGGGTGCCGCGCCCGCGCGCCGAGGAGCGGGCGGACGGTCGGGCCACGGCACCGGCGGGCCCCCGGGTGTCGGCGCGCCAGGCTCTGCGCACCCCGCAGTTCTGGCTGCTGTGGGTCGTGCTCTGTACGAACGTGACCGCGGGCATCGGCATCCTGGAGAAGGCCGCGCCGATGATCACCGACTTCTTCGCGGACACCTCGACCCCCGTATCGGCCACGGCCGCCGCCGGTTTCGTCGCCCTGCTGTCGGCGGCCAACATGGCCGGGCGCATCGGCTGGTCCTCCACCTCCGACCTGATCGGGCGCAAGAACATCTACCGCGTCTACCTCGGCGCGGGCGTCCTCATGTACGCGCTGATCGCCGTGGCGGGCAGCTCCTCCAAGCCCCTGTTCGTCCTGTGCGCGCTGGTCATCCTCTCCTTCTACGGCGGCGGCTTCGCCACGATCCCCGCCTACCTCAAGGACCTGTTCGGCACCTATCAGGTCGGGGCGATCCACGGACGGCTGCTCACCGCCTGGTCCACCGCCGGTGTCCTGGGCCCGCTGATCGTGAACTGGATCGCCGACCGCCAGGAGGAGGCCGGGAAGCACGGCGCGGAGCTGTACGGGACCTCTCTCCTCATCATGATGGGACTGCTCGTCATCGGCTTCGCCGCCAATGAGCTGGTGCGCCCGGTCCACCCGTCCCACCACCTGGACGCCGTCACACCGGAGAAGGGAGCGCCCGATGTCCGACGACACCAGCAGTCAGAGTCCGCCTGAGGTGAAGGACCGGCGGCCGCTGATCGTCTTCACCTGGCTGTGGGTGGGCACCCCGCTCGCCTACGGGCTGTACGAGCTGTTCCGCAAGGCGACCCAGCTGTTCACCGACTGAACCCGCCGCCGGGCCCGGCGAACCGGGCCCGGCGGCGGGTGTCGTTCGCCGGTCAGCCCACCAGGTCCGGGGCGCGCAGCATCGCGGACGGGATGCCCCACGCGTCGACGAGGCCGCCCGCGAGGGGCCGGACCTTGCGGCAGAGGTCGTTCACCTCACGGGTGATCGCCTTGGAACGCTGGACGGTCAGCCGGCCGTGCTCCATGAACCACGCCCGGTCCGCCTCGATCGTCGAGAGGGCGAACAGGTCGCACAGCAGGCCCAGGGCGACCTTGTTGCCGCCCTCGGGCAGCGTACGCGTCTTCTCGACGAACGCCTCCAGCACCAGCCGCTCGACGTGGGCGTGGGCGACGGCGATGACGTGGTCCTGCACCTCCGAGAAGACGGCGCCCGCATCGCGCTTCCGGTCGATCCCGGCCTTGAGCCTGCGGGCCACCCCGGCGAGCATGTGCTCCTCGCGGTAGCGGACCATGGCGAGCTGGTACTCCGAGTCGAGCAGCCCGGCTTCCTGGTCCCACTCGTCGCCGCCCGGCAGCAGGTCACGTACCCGTTCGAGCAGCTTGTGGGCCGAGGTCTTCTCGATGACCGTCTCGACGGCGAGGTTGGTGACGTACCGGACCATGCCGAGCTGGTCCAGGTCCTCGAACTCGCTCGCGTAGTCGGTGAGCAGCCCCTTGGCCACGAGCTGCAGCAGGACGTGGTTGTCGCCCTCGAAGGTGGTGAAGATGTCGCTGTCGGCCTTGAGAGCGGCGAACCGGTTGACGGCGAGATATCCGGCGCCGCCGCACGCCTCACGGCACTCCTGGACCGTCCGGGTGGCGTGCCAGGTACCGAGCGCCTTGGTTCCGGCGGCCCTGGACTCCAGTCGGCGCCGCGCCTGCGGGTCGTCCTCGACGCCGGAGAAGACATCGTGGAGTTGCGTGCGCACGACGTCCTGCGCGAAGTGCAGCGCGTACGTACGGGCGACGAGCGGCAGCAGACGACGCTGGTGCAGCCCGTAGTCGAGGAGCAGCTGCTCCTCCTCCTGGGAGCCTGCCGCGAACTGGCGGCGGCGCAGGGCGTACTTCGTGGCGACGGCGAGGGCGACCTTGGCGGCGTTGACCCCGGCGCCACCGACGCTGACCCGGCCCTGGACCAGGGTGCCGAGCATGGTGAAGAAGCGGCGGTCGGGGCTGTCGATCGTGCTCTTGTAGAGGCCTTCGGGGGTGACGTCGGCGAACCGGTTGAGCAGCGCCTCGCGCGGAACCCGCACGCCGTCGAAGCGGATGCGCCCGTTGTCCACGCCGTTGAGGCCCATCTTGCGGCCGTCGTCCTCGATCCGGACGCCGGGCGCCGCCTCACCGCCGACCCGGATCGGTACGACGAACGCGTGCACGCCCTCGGACTTCCCGCCCACCTCCAGCTGCGCGAAGACGACGGCCAGCTCACCGTGGCGGGCAGCGTTGCCGATGTAGTCCTTGCGCGCCTGGTCACCCTCGGTGGTGATGACGAACTCCTGGGCGGCGACGTCGTACCGCGCGACGGTACCGAGCGCCTGCACATTGGAACCGTGCCCGGTCTCGGTCATCGCGAAGCACCCCATCAGCTTCCCGGTGATCAGGTCCGGCAGATAGGCGTCGTGGTGGCGTTCGGTGCCCAGATGCAGGATCGCGCCGCCGAAGAGTCCGAACTGCACGCCGACCTTCACCAGCACCGACAGATCACCGAAGGCGAGGGTCTCGAAGGCGGCGATCGAGGCCCCGACATCGCCGCCCCCGCCGTACCGCTTCGGGAAGCCCATGCCGGTCTGCCCCGTCGCCGCCATCTCGACCACGAGTTCGCGCACCCGCTCGCGGTACGCGTCGGTGCCGAGCCCGTCGGCCTCCTCCAGGACGGAGGCGTACGTCACCAGGTTGGTACGGACCAGGTCCCGGATCTCGGCGTACTCGCCGTCGAGCACCTCGGTCAGGGCCCGGACGTCGAGCTCCGGCTGCACGTACCCGTCGGGAGCGGTAACTGTTTTGTCAGTGGTCATACGCTTTCGCTACCCCGCCCGGGAGCGATCACGCGGTAGCGCACGGGGCGCCGTCGCGTACCTCACGCGGACGGCGGGCGAAGTCCGGTCCGGAGTCCGATGCAAACGGTCGGCCCGGACCGGAACTCAGTGGCTGCCCGGATCCGGATCATCCGGATGATCCGGACGGGCGTGCACGCTGACGGCGTAACCGCAGCCCGGAACATAGGGATCGCCGCTCCAGGTGGCGTAGCGCTGCCGCAAGGCGAGTCCGGCCCGTTCGCACCACCGGTCGAAGTCCGCGAGGCCGAAGGGCGCTTCGGGCAGCGGTAGGTGCGCCGCGTCCAGTCCCATCCCCGTGACCAGCAGACCTCCGGGCCGCAGCACGGCGGACAACTGCCCGATGACAGCCGCCTCGGTCCCTGCGGCCAGGAGGGGGATGACGTTCCCGGCGGCGAGCACCACGTCGAATTCCGGTTCCAGGCCGAGGGCGTCCGTACGGGCCAGATCCCCGAGGAGCCACTCCTGTGCGGGTGCCTCGCGGCGGGCGACGGCGAGCATCGAGGCGTCGATGTCCACACCGGTGCAGCAGTACCCCAGTTCGGCGAGCCGGATCGCGATCCGTCCGGTGCCACAGCCGGCGTCGAGCACCCGGGCTGTGGGCTCCACCAGCGCGGCGCAGAACGCGGCCTCGCCATGGATGTCGTGCCCCGATTCGGCAAGCCGCGCGAAACGCCGGGCGTACTGCTCCCCGGCCTGTCCGCCGGTCAGCTCTGCCCAGCGGTCCTGTTTCCCGGCCATGTCAGCGCGCCTTGGGGTCGGCCCCACCCGGTGGGCGGGGGAACGTCTTCGAGGGGAATGTCCCCAAGTATGCGGCCCCGATCCGTTCGCGGCACTCAAGCGGCGCTCAGGTGCTGCCCAAGCACTGCCCAAGCACTGCTGGAGGGGCACTCAGGCGCGCTCAACGGGCCGCACTGACCGCCGTCTGTACCAGTGCCCGTACCTGGCGCACAATGTCCGAGCGGTTGCGCTCGAACTCCGGGTCGGTGACCTCGCCCGTCGCCGCGCTGTCGTTGCCCGCGCCGAACTGCAGGACCGGGGTGTGCAGATGACCGCCCGGCAGCTTCGACAGCCCCAGCCGGTCGCGGAGCAGGGTGACCCGGTAGGCGATCTCGTTGGAGAGGTAGTCGCCGCCGCCCCCGGCCCGCGCGGTCGAACCGGGAGTGGGGCCTCCCGGCCGGGTCACCGGCTGGGTGGCACCCGCCGGTATCTCGGTGACCTCGGTGTTGTCGTACACCGGGAAGCGGCCCGTGTCCGCTTCGGTGAGCTGACGGTACGGGAGGGTGGTGGAGGTCCACTGCGGCTGCGACGCGGGGTCGGTGACGGGGACGGTCCCGGTGCGGGCGAGGTTCTCGTTGTCGGGGAAGCCACCGCGCCAGGCACCGTTGGTGCGCTCCACGTCGAAACGTCCCTGCCGGCCCTGGCTGATGGTGGTGAACAGGTCCAGGTGCGGCAGTTGCCGGGCGAGGGCCCGCTCGACGGCGCCCTCGGCGAAGTCCGTCCACCGCACCGGGAAGACGACGGCCTCTATCCGGGCCGGCCCCTGGGCGGTCTGCACCAACGTGCCGTCGAGGGCGAGCACGCTCGCGCCCGAGGGGTTGCCGATCCGGACGTCCCTGTCCAGGGTGAACGGATCGAAGCCGGTGACGAGGACCCGCTTCACCTGACGGCCCCGGTAGCGGATGTCCTCCTGGCCGCGCGAGGAGGTCTCCAGAGCTGTGTGCAGGGCCTTGCGCCGCCGGTCGTCCAGCCCGAACCGGGGTGTCCATGCGCGCAGTTCGCGGCTGAGCGCGAGCCGGGCCCAGTACAGCGGACGGTCGTCGCCCCGGCTCAGGTCGCCCGTGGCGGTCCCGCGGCCCTGGGCGCGGTCCACGGCGCGCTGCCACAGCGCCGAGGCGTGGCGGGTCACCGCCCGCTCCGCCTGCGCGTAACTGCGGGAGCCCTCCAGGGCATGGGCGAAGCGCGGGGCGAGGGCGTCGAATCCGCTGCGCCGCAGGATCTCCTGCGGGGCGGCCCGGTCCAGGCGCTGCTCCTCGACGGTGGGCTGCGCGGTGCCGGGGTCGGTGTCGGCGGGGGACGCCGCGGCGGGCAGGGCGGAGCCCGCGAGAACGAGCAGGAGCGTCACGCCGCCCAGACCGAGCCGGGTGGTTGCGGGGAACTGGTGCTTCACGTGGGCCCTTTCGACGGAACGGTTGGCCGCAGTATCGCGGCACCACCGGAGGCGACGCCATGGGGCATTGCCTCTCCCCTACTCAGGCACGGACGACGGTCGAGGCCGGTCCGGACGGGGGATGCCAGCCGAGGACCGTGTCCAGAGCCCTCGATGTGACCGACTGCGGCGTGGCCCGTACGGCAAGGTTCCGGGCGGACACGGCGAGGGGGTGGGAGAGCCGGGCGAGATCACCGATGCGCCGGGAGCGGCGGCTGACAAGGGTGGTGCGCCGGTGCCTGCTCTCCGTGTAGGCGGCCAGCGCAGCCGGTACGTCGGCGTCGCTCGCGAGGGCGTGCGCCAGGACGACCGCGTCCTCGATGGCCTGGCAGCCGCCCTGGCCCATGTTGGGCGTCATCGCGTGGGCGGCGTCACCGAGCAGGGCCACCCGGCCGGAGTGGAATCGGGGCAGGGGCGAGGCCAGTTCGTGAAAGTCGTGGTGGAGTACGTCGACGGGTTCGGGGTTCCGCGGGTCGAGCCGGTCCAGCAGCGCGGGTATCGGATCGTGCCACGCGCCGAAGCGCCGGGTCAGTTCCGCATGGTGGTCGGCCGGCTTCGTACCGGGGCCGGTGGCCGCGGTGGCGTAGAGATAGATCCGGCCGTCGACGAGGGGGACGATCCCGAACCGCTCCCCCCGGCCCCAGGTCTCGGCCGCCGACCGGGCGGGCGGCCCGATGCAGGCCAGCACCGCCCGCCATCCGGCCTCACCGGCGTGACGCAGACCGGGGTGCCGGGGGAAGAGCTGTCCACGGAGCACGCTGCGCATGCCGTCGGCCGCCACGACGACGTCGGCGCGCAGCTCGCCCGCCGACGTACGCGCGACCACGGCACCCCCGGCGTGCTCCACCCCGGTCACCGATACGCCGAGTTGTACGACGCCGGGCGGCAGGGCGGCGGCGAGGGCGTCGATCAGGAAGCCGCGGTGCACGGCGCGCGCGGGAAGCCCGTGCCGGGAGGACGCGGCACCGGTGTCGGCCCGGCTCAGCCACCTGCCGTCGGGGGTACGCAACCCGACCGCCCCGGCCAGGGCATCACCCGCCCACACCTCGGGGCCCAGGCCGATCGAGTCCAGGGCGCGCAGGGCGTTGGGGGCGAGCACGATCCCGGCGCCGATACCGGTGAGGACGGGAGCCCGTTCGCACACGGTCACGCGCCATCCGCGACGGTTCAGGGCCACCGCAGCGGCCAGACCCCCGATACCGCCCCCGGCAATGACAGCATGACGAACACCCATACAGACCGCCTCCCTCACCCACACCCCCTCTACACCTGTAGAGAAGACAACACCCTCGCACTCTACACCTGTAGAGTGCGAGGGTGTCCCTCCCCGATCGCCGAGACCTGATCGCCGACGCCGCCATCAGCACCGTGGCCTCCGCCGGCCTGCGCGGCCTGACCCACCGCGCGGTCGACACCGCCGCGGGGCTGCCGGCCGGCAGCACGTCGTACTACTTCCGCACGCGGAGCGCCCTGATCAGCGCCTGCTACCTCCGCCTGGCTGCACTGTCCGTCGCCGACGTCGACCGGTGGCAAGCGGAGCACGGTGCCCCGGACCCGGACTCCGCCGCGGAGGCGTTGGCCGCACTGCTGCACCACTGGCTGACCGCGGCGCAGGACCGCCAACTGGCCCGCTTCGAGCTCAGCCTGGAGGCGACCCGCCGCCCGGAGCTGCGCGCCGACCTGGAGACGGCGGGCCTCGCGGCACGCTCCAGGGCCACCACGTTGCTGGCGTCGCTCGGCGCGCCCCGCCCGGAGCAGTCGGCAGAGCTGCTCGTCGCCTGGACGGACGGCCTGCTGTACGACCGCCTCGCCGGCGCCCCGGCAGCGAGCCGCCCGGCACCCGACGTGACCGAACTGACCTCGGTCGTACGGCGGATGCTCGCCGCGGTGCTCTCCGCCTGAGGTGCGAGCACGTGGTGGAACACCTGCGGTGCTGGTGGGGCTCGGTCGCCGGATCTGCGAGCGCCAAAGCGTACGAGTGCGGCGACGTCAATGTCAGGAGGTCGACAGTGCCGCCGCGGTCAGGCGCCGCTCCTCGGATTCCCGTGGCACCCACAGCCCGAACAGGCTCTCCAGATGCTCCAGAACCTGCGTTGAGGTCATCCCTTCGTTGCCCGGCGGCCAGTCGAGCCCCCGACGGCTCCTCACCGTCGTCGTCCACTGGAAATCCAGGGTCGAAGGTCGACAGGACACGCCGTCGACGCCGTACTCCACCCGCTCCACGGCGTTCACGTTCCGGTTGACGGCAATGACGCGGGTGCCGCGGAGAGAGGTAGTTCCAGGCGGAGATACGACGTGGAAGCCTGGATCGCGAAGGACCACCTCTCGATGGCCCGGCCCGGATGACAGCTCCGGCCTCACGCCGCAGGAACCCCAGTTCCGGCTGTAGCCGAAGGGTACGCCTCATATATCCAGCGGAGTCCGTCCGTCATCTCATTCTCCTGGCGGCATCCGCGGTGCGGCTTCCTCGGAGATCCGGTTGCCGAGTGAGTTGACGTTGCGGCTGGACGTGAAGACCTGTGGATCACATCAGTCTCAGTGATGTCGTTGACGCAGCCGGCGACTGGCGTCACCGCGGACACGTCGCGTTCTCCCGGCCTCGGCGAGCAGGGTGAGAACAGCGGGTGAGGGGAGGGTCTCGACAGCCTTGCGCTGGAACCAGTCGGACCCGGAACCGACCTCCTCCGAACCCCACGGCTCGCCCACAGCGATGGACCGCAGCAAAGTCCACTCGCGCAGACGGCGGACCAGGAACTCCCTCTCCACGTTGATCTCGGCCATCTCACGGGCCCATGGCACGAACTCCTCGTCGGTCAGCAGCTGAGACGCACGACGGTCAAGGTGGCGCACGATGACCGACTGCGCCATCGCCGTGTCCGAGTCACGCAAGATCCTGGTCACCGCTTCGGCTTCATCCTCGGCACGGACGACGGCCAGTTCCTGCAAATAGCAGGCGAATCGCTGGTGCTCGTCCTCGGCGAAACGGTCATCGTTGCCATGGAGACCATTCACCCGGCGGCCTCCCTCGGCGTGCTCGGCCAGATCGGCATTCACAACGGACGCCTGCCCACACCGGCGTCACGAGAGAGGGTAAGTGACTGCGGACGAGGCCTTCGAGCCGCTGCTGTCACCGTGGCCGGAGCGGGCCTGAACGGCCACGGGGCCGAGGCCCGATTCTTCGACCGGCCGCACCAGGCCCTGTTCGCGGAGCCACCTCGTCGAGGCGCTGACGATTCTGACGCGGATTCGATCCTCGCCGTACGGGGTGACTCTGCCCGGACGTGGTCGACGGCCACCTCCCGGTCCGGATCCGGAATCTGGCCTATCGGCTGGTCCTCCCACAGCAGCCGGACGAGCCGGTGCTGCTGCGGGAGGCCGCCGAGAATCTGTGGATGCACGGTAGCGGTGAACGCGCCGTCGGCCTCCCTCACTGACACCCCATCGCCCGAGCATGCCTGCAGACCGAGGACCGGGTGCGCCTCGGAGCACGGGCTTTGCCGGTAGCGTGATCGACTGCCGCATGGAAGGACCATGTGTCCGGCCCGCCTGTGCGAGGGATGCCGGTGGCGAGCGACGGGACCGTGATGAGCGAACTGACGAAGCCCGGAATCGAGGTTCCGGAGGGTGACGCACCCACCGAGCTGACGATCCGGGACCTGGTGATCGGGGACGGACCCGAGGCGCAGCCCGGCAGGGTCGTCCAGGTTCACTACGTAGGGGTCACGTTCGCGTCCGGAAGGGAGTTCGACTCCTCCTGGGAGCAGGGGCGGCCGTTCAAGTTCGCCGTGGGCGGCGGCAAGGTCATCAAAGGCTGGGATCGGGGAGTGAGGGGGATGAAGACCGGCGGCCGACGCGAGATCATCGTTCCCCCGCGCCTCGGTTACGGCAAGCAGTCCCCCTCTCCACTGATCCCGGCGGGCTCCACGCTGATCTTCGTCGTGGACCTGCTCACGGTCGTGGGCGGCCCGCCGGAGCGAGGCCCCAGCTCGGGTTGACCGGCTCGGAATGAGCCCTGGCGACCCGCTAGCCCAGGAAGCTCAGCCGCACCTGACGCTCCGGGTTGTCCCTGGCCGTGTCCGCCAATCTCCGCAAAGACAACCCTCCACCTCCGGACCCTGGACCTTTCCAGACCGCCCACAAATGAGGACGGTGCCCTGGTTCAGGGCGCCGCCGAGGCTCCGGATGGTTTCGTCCATGACGGCGTCGTGCAGCGGGCGACCGAAGGCGAGCAGGTCGGCTCGGGCGTGGTCGTCAGGCTGGACGTGGCTGAGGTCGAAGGAAACGCGGTTGTACTTGGTGGCAATCGGTCCGTTGCCTGCCGAGCGGATGTGCTGGGGCACGTTGGCTATCTCGTAACCCCCTGTTCGAGCTTGACGAGTTCTATCGCTGGTACGGAACTCGTTTCAGCCACAGCAAATTGTGGCTGCGAAGCCGTCTTCGGCACGGTCAACGACCAGTTCAGCAAGCACGTCGCCGGCTACAAGGGCAACAACGTCGTGCAGCGCGGCAAGAACGTCGAACAGGCCGCCCGCTGGTCGATCCCCGACCTGAAGGACTTCTTCGCCGAATACGCCGCTTCCGTCTACCAGCGCCGGCACCACGACGGCCTGGTCATGCCCGGCTTCCCCGACCTGAGGCTGTCCCCGAACGAGGCGCACGCGCTCGCGGTGGCCCGCAGCGGCTACGTCGCCTGCCCCACCGACATCACCCTGCGCGAGGCCATCCGCCTGGTCACCGTCCGCGGCGGCAACCCCGACAACCAGGACGAGGTCGCGGCCACCCTGCGCGAACTGCAGAACCGCATCGACGCCCCCGAGTCCTGGACCACCACCGACCGCCGCAGACGAGCCCGGGACGCCGAGCGCGCCCGCACCGTCGCCCGCCACCAGCACCGCGCCGCCCAGAACGCCAAGGAGACCTCGCGCCTCGCGGCCATCCCACCGCTCAAAGCCGTCCCCGGCCCCGAAAAGGACGGCGACAACGAGCCCACCAGCCGCCGGTTCGACCTCGGCGACCTCACAACCCTTCCGGTCTGGTCCCCCGGCAACGAGACGCAGGAAGGCTGACCGTGATCCACCCCGGATTCTCCGAACCGCGCACCAAAAGAGGAGTGGTGGGCCTACCTGGCCGCCCTCGCGCACGTGCCGGGCCGTCCCGTACTGCCGACCTGGAGTGCGTACCAGGCGATGAGCGAAGCCGAGCGGGCCGCCTTCAACGAGGCCAGAGACGACTACCACTCGGCCTTCGTCACCCTGCGCACCCCGCCGATGGACCGCATCCACCAGCAGATCACCAAGAAAATCAAGCTCAGCCGCTTCAGATCCGCGACGAGTGCAAACCCCAGTCAGTTCAGGTGCCCTGGCGAAACAAGCGCCCCAGCAAGGCGGGCGAGTCCTCGCGTGGGGTGGGCACCACAAGGGCTGGACGCGATGGACGGCCCGGTGCCGGGGGCGCGGCCGGGGGTCTCGGCGGGTGAGGGAGCGGGCAGGGCGATGCCGCGCTCGACGGCGATCCGCGCCCCAGTGGCGCCCTGGGCTCGGATGCCCGCGCTGCTGCCAACCGCCCGAGGGGAGCGGCAGGAGAGTGCTACACACTCCGTTCTGTGGTAGCCCGGGGCGCGATTCCCCCGCGTCGGCGTGTCGCCCGGGGGTATTTTCCGGTCACTACCTGCCACCCGAATTCCTGTGCCTGACGGTGACGCCCCCCGGAGAGACTACGCTGAGCGTTCGGTGCCGTGCAGTCTCACAGGCGACCATCACCTTGCGTAGCTGCTACTCGCCAGTCAGGCGCGCGGTGTGATGGTGGGCTGCACTGACCGCCTCTTCGGCCACTTTCGGATCGCACGGTTGTGCATAACTTTTGAACATGTGACCATCGTGATCAGTGAGGAAGTCGGGGATTTGGTGAGCAGCTTTAAAACTGCACCACAGAAGCGGGGGCTCTGGAATTGCAGGACTTCGATGTGTTCGCGCCGCCCATTAATGATGCGACCGTAGTACTCATGTCTGCGCGGCTCCGCGAAGGCGATGAGTCCCCCGCTCATTTATGGGCTTCCGCATGAGGGTTGACATTGCACAGGTGCGCCGTCTGATGGTTGAGGCCTGTCGCCATGCGGAAGTGCCGACGGAATCCGTAGACCTTGTCGTCGAACACTTCCTACTTGGCGAGACCCAGGGGAAATACTCACACGGCGTGGCGAAATTCTGCTTCGAATCCCAGTTCTTCCGTGAGCGGCAGGGCTCACCCAGCATGGTGCGCGAGCACGGGGCACTCGCGGTCGTGGACGCGCGGCGTGAGATCGGGCCGGTCAGCGCGGACTACGCGGTGCGAGCCGCGGCGGACCGAGCACGCACATGGGGCGTCGGCATCGTTGGCGTGATCAACACGCAGCGCTACGGGGTCTTGTCTCCTTGGACGGAACGCTTGGCCAGAGCCGGTTTCCTGGGGATAGTTATGAACACCTCTCGGGCCGACAGCACTGTTGCCGGAGCTCGGACCCCCTTTCTCGGCGTCAATCCTCTCAGCTACGCCGTCCCGACGCGTGACGAGCCGCTGGTGGTGGATATGTCCACCACGAAGTCGCCTATGGGTGTGCTGTGGGAAGCGCGGCGCGGCGGCACGAAACTTCCACATGAATCATTTGTGGACCTTGACGGAGAGTTCACGACGGACCCGCACGAGGCCGCGTCAGCCATGGTGTTCGGCGGCCATAAGGGTTTTTCTGTCTCCCTGCTGATTCAGATCATGACCGGATCTCTGTTTGGTTTCCCGATGGGGACCGATGTTGACTCGACATGGAGCACCGGGTACACTTTCATCGCTATTGACCCGTCTTTCGGTGGGGCACTCGGAAATTTCCCAGAGGACAATGCGAACCTGGTCCGATCGATGGAAGGCGTCACCATGCGCGATGGCCGGCCGCTGCGGATTCCTGGGTATGAGAGCCGCGAGCGTCATCGCGCGACCCTGTCATCGGGAGAATTGACGATTGAGGACGCCGTCTACCAAAGGCTTGAGGCGCGCGCCATAGGAAACTTCACGTACGACTGACCTTGCCTAGATTAAAGAGTAGCTTTCGTTCGTTCGAGTATCTCCTCTTCTTCTTTGGAGTGCGATGACGAAACAATCAAAAGTCAAATTCCATTGGTTCCTTCCTACAGCGAGTGACGGGCGATCCCTCGCGGTCGGCACGCACGGTACGCATGGAACCGCCGCTGGTGGTGACAACGTGCCCGAGGGCGGAGCTGATCGGTTCCGGGCACCGAGCATCGCCTACCTCACCCAGATCGCTCGGGCTGCCGAACACCAGGGCTTTGACGGGATCCTGACCCCCACCGGCACCTGGTGTGAGGACGCCTGGCTGGTGACCGCGGCGCTGGCGCAGGAGACCGAGCGCTTGAAGTTCCTGGTGGCGTTCCGGCCCGGGTTCATCTCCCCTACGCTCGCCGCCCAAATGGCCTCCACCTTCCAGCGGATCTCCCGTGGACGGCTTCTGCTGAACGTGGTGACCGGTGGGGAGCGGGACGAGCAGGCCCGCTTCGGCGACCATCTTTCCAAGGAACAGCGTTACGCACGTACGGCCGAGTTCCTCACCGTGCTGCGCGGTTCCTGGAGTGGAGACCCCTTCGACTTCAGCGGTGAGTACTACGACGTCCGCGGTGCCACAGTTGCCGCGCCTCCGGACCCGGTTCCCGAGGTGTACTTCGGAGGGTCGTCGGAGGCGGCCGGGCCTGTCGCCGCCCGCCATGTCGACACCTACCTCACTTGGGGCGAACCGCCGGCACAAGTGGCAGAGAAGATCTCACGGATGCGGAAGCTTGCCGCCGAGGAGGGACGGGCCCTGCGTTTCGGCATCCGCTTCCACGTCGTCACCCGCGACACCGCCGCAGAGGCGTGGGCAGCCGCTGAACGGCTGCTTGACCGCCTCGACCCGGCGCATGTCACTCAGGTGCAGAACGTCCTGGCAGCGAGCGAGTCCACCGGGCAGGCCCGGATGCGTGCGCTGCACGAAGACTTCCGCAGCGGCTGGCGTCGCAGCGACCTGGAGATCTACCCGAACCTCTGGGCCGGAGTAGGCCTTCTGCGTGGCGGTGCCGGAACCGCCCTGGTCGGTAGCCACGCCGAAGTGGCCGACCGCATAGCGGAGTACACGGACCTGGGCATCGAGGAGTTCATCCTCTCGGGGTTCCCCCACCTGGAAGAAGCCTACTGGGTCGGTGAGGGAGTGCTTCCGTTGCTGCGCCGCCAGGGAATCGCGGCGCCACTGACCGCCGCTGCATGACCGATGCCGAAACGACCTGCGGAACGAGGAGACATGCCGGGCGAACTCAGGATTCCCACCTTCTGCGAGACCGGCGCCGGCCTCCTGCTTTCCGTGGTGGACCTCATCCACCAGAACGTCCCCAAGAGCGTCTGGGGCATGGACCGTCTCAGGAAGTCCTTCGGCAACCGAACGGTGCCGATGATCCTTGCTGACGGAGACGTCATGGCTTTCGGACCCTGTCCGGACCGGACTCTGGTGGCCTCCGCAGTCCTTCGGCACCACGGTTTGCGACCTACCATCGTCTACCACGAGCGAAGAGTCCCGGGGTTCGGCCCGTCCACGGCGCACATCGCGATGGAGATCTTCCTCGCAGGACGCACCTGGATGATGGATTTCGGCAGCCGGGAGACCCGTTTGATCGAGGGAGGCTATTACTACAATCCCGAGGTCGAGGAGACTCTGGCGCTCGAACGGTTCGATCTGTCGGCTATGGACATGGACCTGATGGACGTTACTCCGAATCAGATATTCGGACTGGTGGCCACTGAAAACATCGACATGGAACTCAAGTTCGACCATTACGCGAAGCAGGCGCGGAGATTTAGCGGACAGATCCTTGAGGACCGGTTGGCCCTCGACAAGAGCCACAGCGTCTACTACGAACTGTGATTCAGGATCGTTCGAGCCACGCGTTGACGGAAAGAGAGCCAATTGACCGACGTCGCCTACGAGATCGAACACCTCGTAAAGATCTACCCGAACCAGACCGAACCCGCAACCAACGATGTGTCGCTCGACATCCGCACCGGTGAGGTGTTCGGAATCCTCGGGGACAATGGAGCCGGAAAGACTACGCTGGTAAGGCAGATGGTCAATCTGCTGCGTTCGACATCAGGTGAGATCCGGCTGTTCGGCCGGCCTGTGTCCGAGCATCCGCTGCACGTCAGCCGGTCCGTCGCCTTCATGCCCCAGAGCAGTGGTGCGCTCAACCGCCTCCAGGTGGGCGAGGCCATCTACTTCGCGGCGCACCTGCGCGGTATGACGCGCCGAGACGCACGCCGTGAGCGTGATGCCATGATCGAGACCTGGCATCTGGGAAAGGTTCGGGACAAGTCCAGCTCACGCCTGTCCGGCGGCCAGCAGCGCCTGCTCCAACTCGCTCTGGCCATGGCCGGACGGTTGCCCGTCGCGGTGCTGGACGAACCGACCAACGACCTCGATCCGGTCAACCGTAAACATGTCTGGGAGGTGCTGAGGAAGTTCAACGCTGAATATGGCACGACCATCCTGTTCATCACCCATGACGCGATCGAGGCGGAGCGGATCGTTCATCGTGTCGGCATCATGCGACAGGGCCGATTTCTTGTGACCGGGCAGCCTGCCCAGCTGAAGCGTGAACTGCTGGACCACATGCGGCTCGAAGTATGGCTGGCGCCGGGTGAGCCACCCGTCTTCCCGCCGGACATCCCTCAGCACTGGAAGTCGGACGACAACGTCGTTCTGTCCGTCCCGCGCGATCGTGCTCCTGCCCTGCTGTCCGAGCTGCGGTTGCACGAATCCGTTGACTACCGGCTCTACTCGGCAACCCTGGAAGACTTGTACCTTCACTATGCGACTACAGACTGAACGCCCCGGAATGGCAGCCCAGTTCGTCGACCTGTGGCTCATGCAACTGTCCAACTGGCGCTGGTCCTGGCGGGCCATGGTCGTTACGGGAATCTTCGCCCCGATGATGAGCATCGTCGCCCTCGGGGCATTCGCCCACGGGCGCGGCCAGGAGGCACTCACCTATGTACTCACCGGCAGCATTCTGCTGTCGCTCATGTTCGAGAACCAGAACAAGGTGGCGCAGAACTTCGCCTTCATGAAGGCGATGGGGACACTGGATTTCCTGGGCACCCTGCCGGTGCGCAGGTACATGGTCATCCTGGCGACGGTCCTGGCGTTCTTCGTGCTCTCCGCGCCGGCCCTCGTGATCACCCTGCTGCTCGGATCGACGCTGCTCGGCGTCAGCCTCTCGGCGAGTTGGCTTGTCCTCGTCGTCGTCCCGCTCTGCGTGCTGCCCCTCGCGGGAATCGGAGCGGTCATCGGGGTGGTGTCCCGCACCCAGGAGGAGTCGAGCTCGTTCACCCTGCTTGTCACGATGCTCCTGCTGTTCTTCGGGCCGGTGATCATCCCGGCGAGCCAGCTGCCGGGATGGCTGCTGACGATCAGTCATGTCAGTCCGACCACATACGCGGCCTCGGCATTGCGGCAAGTTCTGGTGGGCCCGGTGACCGGACGCCTGTGGATCGACCTGCTCGTCCTTGCGGGGCTCACCGGGGTATCCCTCTGGTTCGCAGGCTCGCGCATGCAGTGGAAGGCCAACTAGAGGATCACGTCTACACGATGGGAGGGCACCGTGCCCGAAGTACGGATATACGACCGCGTCTCGGCATCCACGCAGCTCGCTTGGAAGGTGCTGTTCGGCGAAGAACTACTGCGCGCCGCCGATGAGGAGATGCTGAGCTCTCTGCAGGAGAATCCGGAGTCCTGGGGCCAGCTCCTGCTCGACGCCTGGACGACCTTCGCCGCCATCGGCGCCCTTGGTGCGCCGCGCCCGTCGGTTGGCCGTCGGCCCGACGAAGGCCTGGCACAGACCACCGTCACACGAATCGACTCGGATGACTCCTCGGCCGGGCGCCCCAAGGTCCTCCCCGGCGAGGTGCCCTCCAGTGCGGCGTCGGGGGAGATCAAAGCGCCGCGGGCCGGCCAGAGCGAGTTCCGCGCGAACGCACAGCGCGAAGCCAGCGTGGAGTCGACGGCTCCGGCAGTCAGTCCGGAGCCGGACCCCGGTCCTGTCCGCGCTCCGGCCAAGCCTGTCGACTTCTTCGACCCGGACGAAGAGGACGGACCCGAACCGGCACGACGGGCTGCCTCCGTCGAGGACGTCCGGGCACGTCTTGTTGAGTTGGTCTCGGAAGTCAGCGGCTATCCGCCCGAGGTATTCGAGGATCACTTGGACCTCGAGGTCGACCTCGGCATCGACTCCATCAAGCAGGTTGAGACGCTGGGCAAGGTCCGCGAGGAATACGGCCTGCCCATGGACGAGGATTTCGTCATGCGGGACTACGCCACCATCGGGAAGATGGCCGACTACATCGTCGGCCGTCTGGCGACGGAGACCTGAGCATGATGCGGGAGGAGTTACCCGGGTACACCGGCAAGGTCGTGCTAGTCGTCGGCAGCAGCCGGGGCCTAGGGCGGAGAGTGGCCGAGCTCATGGCCGCCCAAGGGGCCCGGGTCATCATCAACTCCGCCTCGACCGCAGTAGACGGCAGGATCGTCGCCCGCTCCATCAAGAGCGCCGGAGGCCAGGCCAGCTACATCGGCGCGGATGTCTCCTGTGAGGACCAGGTAGCGGCCATGGCCGAGCTGGTCCGGGAGAAGTTCGGCCGCCTGGACATCGTGGTTCATTGTGCCGCCGGTGGGCCGGAGGCACGTGTCATGGACGCTACCCTGCCCATGTTCGAGCGAACCTTCAGCGTGAACTCGTACTCCCTGGTCACCCTGGCGCGGCATCTGTCCCCCTTGATGCCCGCAGGCTCCCGGTTCGTCTACATGAGCAGCATGGGTGCCATCCGGGCCTCGCACGGCTACGGCGTGGTCGGCGCGGCGAAGGCCGCGAGCGAGGCCCTGATCCGGTCGCTCGCCCTCGAGCTGGCGCCGTCGGGCATCACGGTGAACGGGCTGCGCACCACTGCGTTCCCAAGCCTCTCCCTGCGCTACTTCTCGGGCAGCGGCGACTGGCTGGCCATGTGTGATCGGGAGTCCCCTCTCGGGCCGCCGCCGGTGGAGAAGGTCGCGGAAACCATTCTGCTCCTCTGTTCCAGCGGCGCGGACTACATCACCGGCCAGGTGCTCAACGTGGATGGCGGCTGGCTGACCTCCGTTCAGCGCACAGCCAGTCCGGAGCCGGGTGAGCTCATCTTCGGAGTGAACCGACATTCATCGCCCCAGCCTGGGAGTGGAGAGAATGCAATTTGAACCGATCGCGATCGTGGCTGCAGACTGCAGGCTTCCGGGCGCTGGCCGTTTGAAGGATTTCTACGGGAACAACCGTCGCGGAGTCTGCTCGATCAGGGAGGCCGACGAGGCTTTCTGGGACGGGTGCGAGGTCTACGACAAGGACGCCGGCGGCCACACGAACACCTCCTACACCAACCTCGGGGGGTTCCTCGACCCCTGGCAGCTGGACCCCAGCACGTTCCGCATCGCGCCCCGGGTGATCGAACGGATGGACCCGGTCCACACCCTGGGCATGGAGCTGGCGCACCGGATCATCAGCCGGGTCGAGGAGAGTGGCCCGTTACCCAGGGACGAGACGGCCGTGATCGTCGCCAACGTGGCGGGCGGTTCCACAAGCCGGGTCAACGCGAACATGAAGGTGCAGACCGAGCGGTGGGCGGCCGCGGTGCGCCGCAGTGAGCCCGGCCTGGCAGATGTGCTCGACGAGGTTCAGAAGAGGGAGCGCGAGCGGTACGCCGACAAACGTGAGGACCTCGCCCTCAATGGCGAGTCCGGCACGATCGGCGGACGTATCGCCAACTACTTTGACCTCCGCGGCACCCACTACGGCATCGACGCGGCGTGTGGCAGCTCGCTGGCGGCCGTGCACTCCGCTTGCATGGGGCTGCACCAAGGTGAGTTCGATGCCGTGCTGGTGGCTGCCGTCGGGATCCTGACCCCGGACATCTTCGTCGTGAACAGCGCTGCGCGGACCGTTTCCCGGGATGGAGCCTTCCCCTTCGGTTCCGCCGCCAACGGCTTGGTGCCGGGCGAGGGCGGCGTGGGGATGCTGCTGATGCGGCTGGCGGATGCCCGGCGGGAGGGCAGACCAGTACTCGGTGTGATCCGCAGCATCGGTCACAGCACCAACGGCCGTACCACCTCGACCTGGGCTCCCAGCGCCGAGGCAGAGGAACGCGCCATCCGCGGCGCGTTCGACGGCATGCCCTTCGGCATGGAGGACATCGACTACGTAGAGGCCCATGGGACCTCGACCCTGGCTGGTGACGGAGCCGAGCTCGCGGCGATGACGCGCACGTACGGCGCGATACCACGCTCGCGCCCGCTGCCCTTCGGCTCCGCCAAGAGCCTGGTCGGCCACACAGTCGAGAGCGCCGGCCTCGTCGGGATCCTGCGCGGGCTCTTCCTGTTCGAATCCGGCCGACTGCCCCCGACGGTGAACGTGGACGAGCTGCGACTGGAGGCCGCCGAGGCAGCCGATCGGCTCCGGCTCCAGCGCTCGACGGAGCCCCTCACCCGGGTGCCGGGCCGGCCGTGGCGGATCGGCGTAAGCGCCTTCGGGTACGGGGGCATCAACTACCACCTGGTGCTCGAACAGCCCGAGGGCCAAGGCGCCGCGTTGCCGCGGATCAACTCCGCACGGCGCCCCGAGCGGGTGCCAATCGCCATCACGGCAGTGGAGGCGGTCCAGCCCGACGCCGCAGACGCGGACACGTTCTGGCGCAATCTCCGGGCGGGGCTCGCCAGCAGCAGAAACCTGCGGATGCGGGTGCCCAGCCTCGAACTGGACCTGGAAGACGCCGGTCTGAAACGCCAAGCCGACCATCTGCGGAACGCAGCGCTCACCGACGTGCCGCACACAGTGGACAACGCCCGGTTCCGCATCCTGCCCAAGCAGGTGCCCGACCTGACCGACGAGTATCTCGTTCTGCTGTCGTGTGCCGCCAACCTCTCCACCGCGGTGGAGCGCGCAATGGCATCGGTCGACCCCACCCGCGCCGGCTGCATTGTTGGACAACTTCCTGATTCGGACCGTGAGTTCGAACTTATGCAGTCCCTGCGCTTCATGCCGTGGCTGCGCCGGCTGCGCAGCCTTGCCCGCGCCCGCGGCATCGAAGCCCCTTGGGCGACGCTGCGCGATGATCTGTGGAATGACCCCGCCCTCGACCTGCACGCGGTGAACCAGGACACCTCAGTCGCCGGATTTGGTTCGACCCTGGCCTCCTCACTGGCCAGCTCCTTCGATCTGAGGGGCAAGAGCTACGCGGTGCGTGCCGCCTGTGCCACCGGCCTCGCGGCACTATCGCTGTCCGTACAGGAACTGCGCCAGCGCACCCTGGACTTCGTACTGTGCGGTGCCGTCGGCATGGGCGTGGGCTTGGTAAACCACTCGGCCCTCGCTTCGATCCGGGCCCTCAGCGGGACCGGCGCGGGCCGCCCGTACGACGACCAAGGCGACGGATTCATCATGGGCGGCGGCGCCGGCCTGCTGTGCCTCAAGCGGCTGGCGGACGCCGAACGCGATGGAGACCCGATCCTCGCTGTCGTGCGCGAGGTTCGTGGCGGCAGCGACGGCAAGGGGCGCAGCCTGCTCGCCCCCAACGCTGCGGGACGCCGGTTCGCGATGGAGCGCACCTACCGCACGGCCGGTCTGGACCCCGCCAGCGTCAGTTACGTCGAGGGCCATGGCGCCGCGACGGCGCTCGGGGACCAGTCCGAGGTCGAAGCCCTCTCAGACGCCCTCGCCAACAAGGAGACCGTCTTCCTCGGAAGCGTGAAGGGCAATGTTGGTCACCAGAAGGCCGCCGCGGGTATGACCTCGGTGATCAAGACGGTCCTCTGCCTCCACAAGAGTGAACTCGTTCCCACACCCGGCTTCGAGAAACCGCACGGTGCGCTTGAGCTGGAACGCCGCCGCTTTCAGGTGCTGACCGAGGCCAGGCCCTGGCCGGCACCGCGCGACGGGGCCCCGCGCCGTGCCGCTGTGAACGCCTTCGGCCTTGGAGGCATCAACTACCACGCCGTACTGGAAGAGCACGTGCCGACCCAGTCCGGGCAGCGACGGGCCGACCGGGCCACGGTGCGGGAGGTGGGACCCGCGCACACCGTCGGTGTCTGGACAGCGGCTGGCTCCGCCGAGATGCTCCGGGCGCTCGCCGCCTTCGCCGAACACGGCGAGGCTCCGCCACTTCCAGCCCCGAGCCATACGCACCGGGTCGCGATCGACGCGGGCACCGGCCCGGAGGCGGACCAGGTGCTACGTGAGCGAGTTCACCGGTACCTGGCCACTGGCCCCGAAGCGCTGACACCCGGGCAGTGGGACAGCATGGGTGTGTTCACCGGCCGCATGGATACGTCCCCCGGCCGGGTCTGCCGTCTCTATCCCGGCCAGGGCAGCCAGTACGCGGGAATGCTGCGGGAAGCCGCCCCGGCGGTGGACGGCACAGAGGGCAGGGTTCGCGCGGCGGCCGAGGTCCTCGCCGCGCAGGTGCCCGGACTGTTGGATGCGTTCTGGCGCTCGGAACCTCGGGCGAGCGAACAGTGGCTGTCGCGGACCGAGAACTGCCAGGTCGCCACCCTGGTGGCGAGTACCGTGCTCGGTGACTGGCTCAATGCCCTTGGCGTGCCGGCCGACTTCCACCTGGGCCACAGCTTCGGCGAGGTCTCCGCGCTGACGGCCGCCGGAGCCCTTTCCTTCGAGGACGCACTGCGCACCGCCCACCGGCGCGGCATCATCGCCGGCCAGGCGCGAGGCGGCCCGCCGCAGAGCATGGCTGTGCTCTTCACCTCCGCCGCGGAGGGGGCACGGCTAATCGGGGACGACGAGGCCGATGTCGTGATCGCCAACTGGAACAGCCGACGACAGATCGTCCTAGCCGGACGGGCCGCTGCGGTCACCCGCGTCCTCGGACGGGCCACCGATGAGCAGATCGAGGGCCGTACTCTGCCTATCGAGTGCGCCTTCCACTCACCGCTGCTGCGGGAAGCCGTTCCGGAGTACCGGGAGTTCCTCGGCTCGGTCCCACTCACAGCGCCGTCCGCCCCGGTCTACGAGACGCGCACCTCACGCCCGTACCCGAAGGACGCGGAGCCCGACCGGATCCGGCAAAGTCTGGCCGACCAGTACGTGCTCCCCGTCTACTACGAGACCATGATCCGCGACGCCTACGACCGTGGCGCGCGCGTCTTCGTGGAGGCGGGCCCCAAGCGGGCCTTGTCCTCGCTTGTCACGGACAACCTCGGCGTGACCGCCGAGGGCATCCGGACCGTGCACCTACTTCATCCCAAGGGCGGCGAGCTGTCCCAACTGCGGCGTGCGTCCGCACAGTTGTGGGCCATCGGCATGACCGACGTTGCCCCGTGCCACGCCGTGACCACGAGGGAGGTCGCAACATGCTCGGCCTGATCCCCATCGCCACGCCAGTCGAATTACGACAGGCACGCCACGCCCTGACGGGCCGGCGGGTGCTCGTGCTTTCGGACGGCGAAAGCCTCGCCGCCGAGACGCTGGACCGGCTCGCCTCGGCGGGGGCCGAGGCTGAGGCCGTGACAGTGCGTGAGACGGTACGCGCGGACGCCTCTGGCTACTGCGGTCGGCTTCTCGGCGCGGAGGAGCTGGCCGGACGCCTCGCCTCCGGACCGCTGCCGGACTGGGTGTTCTTTCTGCCCGGGTACACCGCTCGGGCCCGCCCCGAGCAGAGGTTCCGCCCGGAGGAAGGTCTTTACACGCACGGGGTGACACGGACCCTGTTCCACACCTTGTCTCAGGTCGGGCGGCGCTGGCTGGAGCGTGGATCCGGCGGGTTCGCCGTGGTCACCCGCGCGGACGGCAGGTTCGGGCTTTCCGGCGCACGCTCTGGGGACGCACTTGCCGGGCTGCTGTACGGCGCGGTCCGCGCTCTGCACGTCGAGATCCCAGTGATCCGTACGGTCGTGCTGGACATCGGTGCCTCGGTGTCCGCCGGGACCGCCGCCGACCGGCTGCTGGACCTCGCTTCGGATGGTTCGCACGGTCACATAGAGCTGGGGCTGGCCGGATCTCGTTCGTACACCACCACGCTCGTCACCGCCTACGAGCAGCCTTCGGACGTGCCGGGGGCGGACGGGCGCCTGCCGCTGGAGCGGGGGGACACCGTGCTGGCCACCGGAGGCGGGCGGGGGGTCACGGCCAGGGTCGTGCGGATGATGGCCGAAGAGGTGCCGTGCCGTTATGTGCTGCTCGGAACCACCGACCTGGTCGATGTGAAGGCAGCCCTCGGGGTCGGCGACCGCGATCAGCTCCTGCACATGTCTCCGGAGGAACTTGCCGGGCACAAGCAGCGGCAGTTCGCGGCGATGCGTCGCGACGACCCGGCCCTGCTGCCGCCCGCCTTCGAACGCCACTGGGCGCGGATCGCCAACTCTTTGGAGATCCTGCAGACCGTTACGCACCTGCGGGATCTGGGCGCTCGCGCTGAGTACCGGTGCCTGGATGTCACGGACGGTCGTGTCACGCGCCGCTTCGCGGAGGAGGTAGTCAGGGCCGGCGGTCCGGTCCAGGCTCTGCTGCATGGCGCAGGTGTGGAGACGAGCAAGCCGCTGTGCGGGAAGACCCGGGAGTCGTGGGAGCGGACCATCGCGGTCAAGACCGGCGGCCTGTACAACCTGAGCCCGGTGCTGGGCGACGCAACCCGCTTGATCATGCTATTCGGCTCGGCGGCCGGGACGTACGGCAACCCGGGGCAGATCGACTACGCGGGAGCCAGTGAGTTCCTCAGTACCGCGGCCCACCGCCTGGCGGCAGATTTCCCCCTTGCCAGGGTGCGGTCGGTGGCCTGGCCCGCCTGGGCGGAGGTAGGGATGGCGATGCGGCCGTCCTCCCGGGCCGCCCTGGAGCGCCGAGACATCCCATTCATGAAGGTGTCCGAGGGCCTGGCCTGGGCTGGAGCGCTGCTGCGCAGCCCGAGTCGGATTCCGACGTGCCTCACCCTGGGCTACCGCGACATGCCCGAGGAGACCATGGCCACCCGCGCCACGGCACCCTGGAACTCCGCCCGGGCGACCAGGGGGCGGCTGGTGGACCTGTGCTACGAGACCGGCCCGGACCGCTGGGAGACCCGGTGGACGTACCAGCCGGAGCTGGATGGAGCCCTTGGCGACCATCGTGTCGACGGAAACATCCGTGTCCCTATAGCGTTTTTCGCCGAACTGGTGTGCCAGGCTGCGGCCGCCTGCCTGGATGAGCCCGGCGGGTTCACGCTCCGCGACCTGCGGGTGCATCAGCCGCTCACACTGGCGCCCGACCGACCCAGGGAATTGCGGGCCACACTGGTCCGGCGGCAGGACGGCAGCCTGCGCGTGAGCGTGGAGAGCTCGCCGGTGCGCCCCGACCACGGCTGGATCCCCGTCACCCTCCAGCATGCGAGCGCCGAGGTGCGCCCGCTGTCGGGGCAGCAAACCGTGCCCCGGATCGAGACCGTATTCCCGCACTCGGAATCGGTGCCCGTAGCGGGTGTCGCGGAGCAGTTCGCCGCCCAGGGCATCGAGTACGGACCGGCCTTCCGCGAGATCAACTCTTGTCGGCGCGAGCGGGACAGCGCACTCCACTTGGTGCATCTACGCGCCGGTGCCGGCTGGCCCGCGGACCTCCGCGGGCCGTCCTTCTTCGACGTTGGCCTGCTCGATCTCGCCCTCCAGACGCTGGTATTCCACCCGGGTTCCCGCGCAGGCGGCTTGCCCACGGCCGTGGACGAACTGATCGTCCACACGGCACTGGGCGACTGTTGCTCCGAGGGCTGGGCCGTCGTCGATGCCGGGGACGAACAGCTGAACGTGACCCTGGCCGATCCTGCAGGCCATGTCATGGCGGAGATCCGCAACCTCGAACTCACCGGGCGCGAATCATAGGTCAACAAGGAAGGCAACGTGAAGAATTTCCTCGTGGTCGGCGTCGGTCCTCACGCGCGCCGTAACCATCTACCCACGCTGTCGGCCGGCCGGGCGGCAGGCTTGGTCGGAACCGTGATCGGTGTCGATCTCCCCCACGCCGCCGATGACATCGCAGCCTTCAACGCAGCCGCAGGCGGACGACGGTTACCCGTCACCTTCATCTCTCCCTTCGATCCCACCTGCCGCACCCTGCCCGCCGCGGTACGTGACACGCTCGACGCGCTCGTACGCGAGCACGCCATCGACGCGGTGGTGGTCTCCACTGAACCAGCCTTCCACATGGTCTACACGCACTGGGCACTCGACCGCGGTCTGAGCGTGCTGCTCGACAAGCCGCTTAGCGTGCATGTCAACTGCTCCGTCGACCCCTTCCGGGCAGAAGCGATTCTCACCGACTTCGACGAGGTTCTCCGCCGCTACGAGTCCGTGCGCCGAGTGCACCCCGAGGTCCTGGTCGCGGTGCAGTGCCAGCGTCGACACCACCCAGCCTTCCTGCGCATGCGGAAGCTGATCGCCGAGATCGCGGACGAGACCAACTGCCCGGTGACATCAGTGCAGTCCTTCCACAGTGACGGTCAGTGGCGGATGCCGAATGAGCTCATAGACATCTCCTACCACTCCTTCGACCAGGGCTACGGCAAGTGCGCTCACTCGGGCTACCACTTTTTCGACATCGTTCCCTGGCTGCTACGAGCGGGCGAGACTCCAGGGAAGGAACTGGACAGTGTCGAGGTACACGCCAACTTCAGCCGACCCAGCGACTTTCTCGCTCAGCTCGATCTGAACGATTACGCGCGGCTCTTCCCTGAGTTCGAGGCGGGCAACCCATACACGCAGAATCAACTACTCACGGCTACTGAGTCGTTCGGGGAGGTCGATGCGTTCGTCTCCATGGTCTTCAAGAGCGGAGGCCGGACCATGACTCTCGGCAGCATCAACCTCGTGCACAACGGCTTCTCGCAGCGCGGACACTTCACCCCGGCCCGCGCCAATCTCTACAAGGGCAACGGCCGCGTCCGGCACGAGAGCCACACCATCCAGCAGGGGCCCTTCCAGGCCATCCACTTTCACTCGCTGCAGACGCTAGGCGGGGACACCCATGACGGGGACGCCTACGGCATCGGCAGTCAGGGACACGTCGAGGTGCATGTCTTTCGGAACAGTGGCTTCAACTCGCGCTGGAAGAAGTACGAGACGCTCGACTACGACGCGCTCACCACCATGTCGGCGTCCGGCCTTGAGGAACCTACCCAGTCTTCCTCCAGGCGCCGTGCTATGGAGGAGTTCCTGGAGTACGTCAACGGCCGGCGCAGCCGCGAGGAGATGTCCTCGGAACTTGTCGACCATCGGAGGGGTTCGACCCTCATGGCGGGGGCCTACCTGTCGGCTGCTCAGCAGTGGGTTGACGGCCCGGCGGTGGCCCAACTGGATTTCCGGCCACAGGACGACGGAGCCACGCGGCCCACGCCCCACCGGGGCGGCGGGAGCGCACCTGACCTGATGGATGTTTCGCTGTGACCGGGACCGCCGGACAGGATCCCGTCGAAGGCCTGCCGACCCCCGTCGACCTCCTGGGCGACGCGTTGCCCGAAGTGGTCGCCGACTGCCGGGCACACGTGGGCCCGGTCACCGGTATCAGCCGGCTTACGGGCGGCAATGTTAGCCACGTGTTTCGTGTGGAGGGGACGCGTGGCAGTGTCATTCTGAAGGTGCGTACGGCAGTGTTCGCCCGTATTCCGTCACTGCGTACGGACCCCGCGTTCATCGCAGACGAACGGCGGGCCCTCGATGTTTACGGGGCGCTGGTGCCCTCGACGTTTCCGCGCGTCCTGGCGTTCCGCCCGCAGGACCACGCAATGGTCATGACCGATGTCTTCCCGGACAGGCGTACGTACGAAGACCGCCTTCACGAGCGCCCTGCCACGGTGGACGAACTCCTCTGCTTGGGTGCGACCGTGCGGCGGATCCACCAGGCTACCAAGGATGTACAGGTCGCCATCCGGTCCCAGGGCGACCTCTGGTTCCGTGATCACACCTTTGACTACTGCCTTCGCGGCAGCGGACATCCCGCCCTGGATCGGGTTTGCGAGGAGCTCCGGGCTCAGGCGCCGCAGCAGCTTGTGCTCGGAGACCTGGCGCCGAAGAACCTCAGCCTGGCTGACGGCCGGGTCACCTTGTGCGATCTCGACAATGTGCACCGCAGTCGACCGCTCTTCGATGTCGGCTACCTGCTGGCTCATCTTCTGATCCACCACGTGCCCCGGCCAAGCTTCCTGCCCGTTCTGGCTCCCACGCTGCTCGATGCGTATTACGCCGACCGCCCGCCCGGGATGCGTGAAGGGACGCTGCTGGCGGCGGTAGCCGCAGGGGTGGTCCTGTACCGGCTGGATAACCCGATGGTTCCTTATGCCCTGAGGATCTCCGCCGAGCAGCGGGGACGGCTCCGGGAGGCAATGGTTTGTCTGCTGGACCGAGGCACCTTCGCTCCGGAAGAACTGGCCGTCACAGTGGCGGGCGCCGTATGACTCCCTCCATCCCTGTACCGTTGCACGACGAGGACCGGCAGGCCCTCGCGGCCCTCCGAGCCCGCGGTTACCACGTACACGACATTCAGGAGATCTCTCGCGATCAGCGGCCGTTCGCAGTACGGATCGCGGAACAGGATCGCATCCTCGCCCCCGGCGTCCGCCTCCACAAGGAGACCGTGGAACTGGGCGGTGACGATTTCACCAACGTCCATACCTTGCGGGTCGCCCTGTCAGCGGCCTGCGTGGAAGCGGAGTCGGAATCGGCCGGTTTCCATCTGAGCGACTGGTGCAGCACCGACGCCGTCGCAGCCGTCAACGGATCGTTCTCCTTCATCTCCGACGAACCGGGCCATCAGCCGGCCGAACCCTGTCTGGACTTCTGCTCCCGTCACGGGGAGACAGTCAGCCTGCCAACTGTGACCAAACCGGCCTTTCTGGTGTACCGCGGTCAGCCATCGCTCCGGACCCTGCCCGCAGTCGGGACCTTGATAGTTGGCGGGTCAATCCGCGAATGGATCGGCTCCAAGGAAGCCGCTGCCCCAGACAACGTCCGACGGGGTGCGCTCGCCGTGTTCGGCGCCGCCAACTGCACGATTCTCTACGCGGACAACGCGCTCACAGGATTCACCCGTTTCGTGGAGCGCGCTGGAAATGTCACCCCTCGGGACGCGGGCGCCGTGGATGCCGTGGTGGAGCGTGTCGCACCTGATATCCATGTGATCCGCAGCGTCCACCCTGGCGGCGGGGCGAATCTGTTCACCGGTTGCTACGTGCTGCGGGCAGCCGCCACCCAGGCCCGGCCACTGGCCGTGGGCGCCGAAGTGAGAGTGACCGGCATTGCGGGCATCGACACCGAGGAACTGGACTGCGGAATCTCCGTAGGCCCGAGCGCCGCCGACGCAGCTGCCGGCGAAGTCGCAGCCTACGACGTGAGCCTTGGGATCTCCCCGTTTCGGCCAGTGCGTTATGCGCGCACCCTGCTGTGGAAACAAGGCGAAACGCTCTGCTTCAGGGTCTTCGACGGTGCACCCCTGACGGATTCCTTTCGCGGGATGACCCCCGTGGAGGTGGCCCACCACTTGAGCCGGACGGGCGTCGACCCACGCGCCGCCTACCACCTCGACGGTGGACAGTCCTCCAAGATCGCCTTCCGGTACGGGGAGGTCTCCGAGGTAGTCGGAAACCTCCACTACCTCCAGTGGCCCAGCTCGGAGGAGACGACGTTCCGCTGGCGAGGCATCGAGGGCCGCCGGCTCCACAGTGCCTTCATAGTGCGCGCTCACACCGAACGATTCCGCAGCCGACAAGAAAGGAGGGTGGCCGGTGGCTGATGCCATCGACACGACCCATACCGCCCCAGGGGCCTCTGCCGACTCTCTGCCCTGCCCGGAGCGGTTCCGGGAGGTGATGGGGAGCCTAGCTGGCACGGTGGCTGTGGTCACTGCCCTCGGTGAACGAGGGAAGCCTCTCGGCATGACCGTCTCATCACTTACTTCCGTGCCCCAGAACCCTCTGCTGATTCTGTTCTGTCCGGCGCTCACGAGTCGCACATGGCCACTACTCCGGGCAGCCGACGGACTGTATGTCAGCATCCTCCACGAGCACCAGCAGGACCTCTCCGTGCAGTTCGCTGAAGCGGATAGAAGGTTCGCCGGTGTGGCGTGGACTCCCTCACCGGGCGGCATGCCCGTGCTAGACGGATCTATCGCCTGGCTGGAGTGCTCCGTCATCGACCAGCACCGGGCTGGAGACCACGAGATCGTTGTTGCCCAACTGCACCACATTGGGTCCGCAGGCGGCGGCCCGCTGCTGCGGCACCGGGGGCGCTATGCGCGGGTTGTGACACCGGAAACAGAGGCGCCAAGTGCTTGAGCAGGTCCTGCCACTGCCGGTCGTGGTCGCGGAGGCATTCCATGACCCCGTGGATGTTGTCCTATTCCGCCAGGAGAAGGCTGTGATCCGGCGTTCCATCGACAAGCGGCGCGGGGAGTTCACCACCGTGCGCTGGTGTGCTCGGCACGCTCTGGACCGGCTCGGCGAGGCTCCACACCCCCTGATACCTGATGAGTGCGGCGCCCCTCGCCGGCCCGACGGAGTCGTCGGGAGCATGACTCACTGCGAGGGCTACCGGGCAGCCGCCGTTGCTCGCACCTGCGCCTACCGTGCCATCGGCATCGATGCCGAGCCAGACCAACCAGTACCCAAGTGCGTCCTAGAGATGGTGGCCCTGCCGGCCGAGCTTCGTCGGCTGTCTGCCCTGGGAGAGAGGGACCCTCGGATTTCCTGGGACCGCCTGCTGTTCAGCGCCAAAGAAACCGTGTACAAGACGTGGTATCCACTGACCCGCCGCCCGCTCGGCTTCCACCAGGCCGACATCGACGTCTTGCCCGACGGCACTTTCACGGCATACCTCAGCCCTTCCTCACCGCAACCCGTCCTCGATCGGCTCGCTGGCCGGTGGACCGCCGACCGGGTCCTGCTTCTCACGGTGATTGCCGTACCGGCTGGGGAACATTCCTCCGTGCATGACCGCACACGTACTGTATGAGACAGGGAGGCTCCGTGCGCGTGGCAGCACATCAGCCTGGATACCATCGACATCTTTACTATTTCTACAAGATGGCGATTTCGGACGTCTTCGTATCACTCGACCATGTGCAATTCGTACGATCGGATTGGCAGAACCGTCAAGTTTTCGTTTACGAAGATGCGCGCCGGTGGCTCACCGTTCCGGTGCAAGGAAGTCGGGGTGTGATCCGGTCGAAAGTTATTGCGGATCCGTCAGTGCTTCCATCGCATTGGGATCGCATCAAGTCGATATACCGCAGCACTCCGTACTTCAGCACCTATGAAGCAGCCCTGGGAGAGATATACGGAGCGTCATGGAAATACCTCAACGACCTTTGCGACGCACTGACGGAAGTCGCGAGGAGCGGGTTCGGTATCACCACCCCCTACCTGCGCGCTTCAGACCTCGTGGAAGACCCTAAGACGGCTAAGGGGGAGATGCTGGCCGACGTGGCGCTGCGGGCAGCTAGCGCCATGCTCCCGCCCGGCCGTGAACCTGTCGTCACCTATCTCGCCTGCTTGAATCCCGTACGTCAAGATCATTATCTGCGTAAGCCCTCCAGAGAGAACCCCGCCTTCATGGAACACGAGGTCATGGAGAACCGGGGGGTGCGCGTACGAGCTTTCGACTATCTCCATCCCAGCTATGAACAGACCCAACACGCACAGGGGCGCCCGTTTCAGGCGGAGCTCACGGCGTACGACCTGCTGTTCAATCATGGCCCCAAGGCGCGGGACATCTTACTCGGCGCCAATCCCGAGGAGCGGCCGAAACTGTACCGGATAGGCGGGAAATGAAGAGCGTCCTCATAGTCGTCGCCCACCCGGACGATGCCGAGATTTCGATGGGAATGCGCATTCACTGGTATACACGGAACGGCGCGCGTGTACGCGTCCACTGCCTTGCCACAGGAAAACCAGAGGAGAACGGCTCACAGACGAGGCGGGATGAATGCCTGAACGCCGGCGCCGTACTGATGGTGAACCAGTACACCTTCTCCGACATCCCTGACACCCGCTTCGTTGAACACCGCGGGAGAATAAATTCCGAGCTCTTCAGGGTAATTCGTGAGGCACGTCCAGACGTCATTTACACCCACTATCCGGATGACCAGCACATCGACCATTCGATCACCGGCCAAGAGGTGACTGCCGTGGCCTTGAGGGAATCCATGGGGCTGTGTTACTTCCGCTCTCCGTACAGCATAAGATTTGAGCCGAACATGTTCTTCGTTGGCACTGAGAAGCTCATGGACGTGAAGGTCAAGGCGCTGCAGTCATTTGCTTCGCAGCAGCAGTTGGATATGGATGTGTTCCGCCAGTTGGGAGCGGTCGCGTATCGCCAACATATCCACCACCGGGTGGTCGAGCGGTTCGGTGACGACTCGGCCTATTGCGAGATGTTCAGGGTTCAGCGCTCCATTGAGTTCGGAAGCCTGTCGTAGTCCGGATCGCGCCGACTCGGGCCACCGTTCGAGGCGTTGCGGTTCCTCCAGTTGAAACGGCCCGATGTCTCACGTGCATGGAGCCGGCCTGCGGCCGCGCGTTGGTGCCAGAGCCTACTGGCTTATGGAAGGCGAGGTCGGCGCGTTGCGCCCTTCTGGGGCTGTCAACTGAGGGGCTGTGCCTGACTGCCTGGGCCTGCTGCTGGTCGTGGCCGTGACCGCCGCGAATACCGGGACCGTGAGGCGGCCGTCGGCCTGCTGAACCGACGGCGGGCCCCGTACCAGGGCATCTGCCTTGTCTGGGCGGACGGTGGGCTACACCGGCGGCCTCGTCGGCTGGGCGAGGGAGGAACTCGCCCTGGCCCTGGAAGTCGTCAAGCATACGGACGGCATGGAGGGGTTTGTGGCGCTGCCGAGACGCTGGGCGCTAGGTGTATTGACCCGCAGGGTTGTTGACGCGGGTGATGGGTGGGTGTCCGTGGAGTGCGGTGTGGCTGCGGTGGTGGTTGTAGGTGTGGAGGAAGTCTGTCAGGGCTGCTGTGCGCTCGTCGTTCGAGGTGTAGGGCCGTTGGTAGGCCCACTCTTCGGCCAGGGTGCGGTTGAAGCGTTCGACTTTGCCGTTGGTCTGCGGGCGGTAGGCGCGGGTGAGTTTGCCGGTGGCGCCGAGGTCGGCCAGGGCGGCCTTCCAGGCCAGGCCTTTGCGGTAGGCCCAGGCGTTGTCCGTGAGAACGCGTTCGATGCGCGGGATGCCGTGAGCGTGGAAGAAGGCGGCCGTTTGGGTGAGGAAGTCCGCGCAGATCGCGGTTTTCTCGTCCGGGTGGATCTCGCTGTAGGCGAGGCGTGAGTGGTCGTCGACGGCGGAGTGGATGTAGTCGAAACCGACGTTGCTGCGGGTGGCGCGGCCGGCTTGGCGGCCCAGGGCCCTGTGGCCGCCGCCGTCGGGGATCCGGCCGGGTTTCTTCACGTCGACGTGGATCAGTTCGCCGGGGTGTTCGCGTTCGTAGCCGCGGATGACCTGGCCGGTGGGCCGGTCGAGGAAGGACAGGCGGTTGAGGCCGTGCCGGGTGAGGACACGGTGGATGGTCGAGGCGGGCATGCCGAGGACCGGGCCGAGCCGTGCGGGTCCGAGCTTGCGGTCCTGGCGCAGGCGGCATATCCGGGCTTCGGTTGCGGCGCTGGTCCGGTGCGGTGTCCGGTGGGGGCGGCTGGAGCGGTCGGTGAGTCCGCTTTCGCCCTCGGACCGCCATCGCCGGAGCCTCTTGTGGGCGGTGGGACACGAAGGCCTCCGTCCGGTGAAGATTCGACACCTCCACCACACACGGGGGCCTTCGCCATGATCAAGCCCCACCAGCGTTACAACGCTCGTGATCAATACAACTAGAGCGCACGCTAGCGTGGTTGATGCACTCGCGCCGTCTGTGCCGGGGCGTGACGAGCATCTTCTTCTCGTCCCGCATCTTGTAGCCAGTGTTCAGGCAGTCGACGACGTTGCGGCCGAGCCGGTCCACCGCTGCAGCGACCAAGCCGTCGTACGGGCCCTTCTCGTCACGGAGCCACGGGCCCAGGCTGGGACGCGTCACGGGATCCGTGGCGCCGGAGACCTCCCAGTCGTCCGCCCAACCGATGATGTGGGCCCCGACGGAGGAGGCGGCGGCAGTGAGCACGTTCTCGCGCTGGCGCTCAGGCGAAGACGTCGCCGGCTTCACGCGCGACAGTCGCCGCACTCCGAGTAGGCACTTGCCGCATCCGTCGTAGGGTCGTTCGATCGCATTGAGGTCCGTACCGCGCACTTCTTCTCTCCGTTCGAGCGCGCATCGTACGGAGAATCGGCGGCACGCCCCAGCTGAACGATCTTGGTCAGCCGAGGAAGCTCAGACGAACCTGACGCTCCGGGTTGTCCCGGTTCGTGTCCACCAAACTCCGTTAAGGCAACCACAAGGGTAGCCGCCGCCCTTGACCAAACCTGTCACCCGAACCTGCGCCAGACCCTCCTTGTCCGCGAGTGTTCACCCAAACAAGTCACCTCCGCTGAGCAGGCGCCGCAGGATTGGGTACGCGCCGGTTGAAGACCCATACGCCCTGTGAGTGAGTCGCACCCATGACCCTCCCCGCGTCCCGCAGCCACGGATTCGCCCGTTGGAACGGTGCGAAGTTGTCGTTCGAGACAATGAGCCCGCCGACCTCGTGAGCGATGCTGATCACCAGCGCGTCGCCGCGGCCCTCGGTTCCGGCAGGTGGCTGCACCACACTGCCCTCGGCGATGGCCGCCTCCACGAGAGGCCGTTCCTCGGTCGACACGTCGTGACGGAGGGTGGCGTCGACCACGACGTGGATGTCGCTGTCGGGGTGCTTGAAGCGCAACGACCGCACGGCGGCCTGCAGTGCCGCGAAACTCGGCTTGCCGCCCACCGTGCGCGGAGGCCGCCCGTTCCACGCAAGGTTGGATCCGTCGATGACGAGCGGCGGCGCGACAGCCGGCGCTGCGGCCTTCGGGGCTGCGGAACGAGGCGGGGTGGGCTTGGCCACACCGTTGCTCCGACCGTTGGCACCCGCCCTCTGAAGGTGAGTCGGCGTGGTTACGGATCGGGTGGCCGGGGCAAGGGCGAGCAACCGGTCGAGTTCCTTCCTCACCTCCGGCAGCACGTTCCCGTCCCCGAACACCTTCACCTCGCCGTCGAGGACCACCTCACCGGTCTTCTGTAGGGTCGCCCGGACCGTCAGCAGCCCTTCCTTGCTGTAGGCGTACTCCAGGTCGAAGACACCATCCTCGGCTCTGCACTGCCGGGGATAGGTCAGGATCAGGTCAGTCAGTTTGACATTGTCCGGGTGATCGACCTCGCGGTCCGGGTCTCCTTCCCACACCTCCACGGTCAGCCGCTTTAGGTAGTCCTTCGTCGGCTCGTACGACTTCACACGCTGCTGCGGCAGGCGCTGGTTGCGGCCGATGAGTGCGCTGAACTTCCGTCTGCCCTCGCGGTCCTTGGTGATCGTGCCCAGGGCGTGTGTGTTCACCACCCGGATGGTGCTCTTCAGTTCCTCGTCCATAGCGGCGGCGCAGATGGCCGCTCCCTCGGCCACCGCGGTCATCGGGTCGCACATGGAGGTGTCCACGAGTTCGCAGTCGAGCGCCTCCGAGACCGCGGCGCGCACCGCCGGGATCTGGCTGCTGCCGCCGATCATCAGCACCGCGGTGAGGTCACGCGGGTCGATCCGGGCCTGATCCAGGCATTCCTCCACCGGGTCCAGGGCCCGGTCGATAAGGTCCTGGATCGCCTCGGAAAACTCGTCCTGCCCGATCTCGACGGTGATGTCATCGGGCGTCAGGACGCGGACCGACTCCTGATGGGAGAGGAGGATCTTGGCCCGCTCGATCTCCAGGGCGAACATCCGGTTCTCGGAATCGCTCCAACGCCCCCGCACCGGCGCTCGGTCGAGGACCATGCGGCGCAGCCGGGCGTCGATCTCCAGGCCGCCGAGGCGGTTGACCCCCCGACTCGCCTTTTCGTCGAAGAACCCGTCGTCGTGCAGAAGGAGGGTGGAGTCCATCGTGCCGCCACCCCAGTCGAAGACCAGGAACTCGCCGTCGACCTCCATCTCGTGGGCATACGCGATCGCCGCCGCCGTCGGCTCGTTCAGCAGCATGCGGACCGTGAGACCCGCGGCACGCGCGGCCTCGCGGGTCCGGTAACGGGCCGCACCGGTCGCGTTGGCGGGCACGGTGATGACGGCATCATTGATCTCGGTGGCGGCCTCGTCCTTTGCCGCGCCTGCGATGGCGTGGAAGACGCCGGCCGCCGCGGTGGTCGCGGCGAACCGCTCACCGCCCAGCTGGACGAAGGGCTCCTCGCGCAGCATCCGCTTGCACGCCTCAACGGCCTGCTCGGAGCGGAGTTTCGCCTCCCAGCCGAACAGGGTGCCAGGCCGTAGGGAACTCGTACCGACGACCGACGGGTAGAGCAGCTCGAACCCCTCGCGCCTCCAGTTCGCGTCCAGACCCTGCCCGCCGATCTCCAGGATCTCGACGTACTCGCCGTTCCACTGAGCCACGACCGAGTTGGTGGTCCCGAAGTCGATTCCGGTGGCCGTCATGCTTCCTCCCCCGCCTTCACGCCCGCGGGTCCGGCGATGCGCCGGAGCTGCCCCGCGAGAATGACCTTCCCTGTCAACTCGTCCACGTACGCAGGACTCAGCAGCTCGAAGGCGTCCCCCTCCCCCTCGGTCACCACGAACCGGTCGCTCTCCTCCGGCTCCGTGACCCGCAACAGTCGCAGCTCCCGCAGGTGAGCCGTCATCGCGCCTCCGACGGTCTCGCGGCTGTCCCCGGCCCGGGACCAGAGCAGTGCGTCGATCTCGGCCAGCCGTCCGGCGAACTGGGCGCGCGTGCGGAATTCGTCCAGGACCGCCCGGCGCACCGCTGCGGTGAGCGCGCCGGCCGGGGGTGTCCCCTCGGCTCCGGCAGCCTCCAGTGCCTCCGGAACGCGGGCCGCCACACCTTGGATGACCGTCATCGCGTCGATTGGATCAGGATGCGGCGGAGCTTCGACGGCACTGGTCTCGGCGGGCTCGGCCGGAGCGTCCATTTGCCGCTCCCGGCGACGCTTCAGACCTCCCGGCTTGTTCGGTGACGGCGAGACCCGTGCCCCGGACTGCGTCTGCCCGCACGCGGGGCATGGGCGGTGTGCCCGCTCTCTCTTGGGAGTCTTCTTCTTGGGAGGCATCAGGGCTACTCTGCTTCGTTCGGCTCGGACGGTGCATCAGAGGGCTGCGCCGAAGCGCTCATCGGGGGGAGTTGTGGCGGTCGAGGCGCGGCGGGGTGGTCCGGAAGTCGTCGAGGAGTTCCACGGCTGCACGCGCGCGTATGGCCTCCAGCTCGCCGCCGCTCGTCAGTGCGGTCCGGCGCGGCAGGGCCTCCACGGGGGGCACCAGATGGTTGGGCACCTGAGAGGGCATGACGTACCGTGACCGGTCGAGCGGCACCCGGTAGAAGACGTCCCAGCCCGCCTCGCCGCGCAGTGCGTCACGGATGCGTTCCTCGGCCATGTTCAGCTCCGACTGGGCCTTCGCGTCCCCCTCGCGCTCCCGGAAGATGTCCCGGCAGCGTTCCTCCCATCCTCCGGCCCCGTGATCCAGGCCGATGTCGAGGAAGGGATTACCGAACGGGCCACGGTCGTTCCTCCTCGTCCCCCTCCAGGCTCGAAGGAGTCGAAGGTTGCGTTCGGCGACGGCCCCTCCCCGCGCGGCGGCTCTACTGGCGTGCTCCTCGGCGGACTCGAGGAGCCTGTCCCGTTCCGTGCGTGACTCGACTTGCTCGCTCTGTGTCGCGGCCACGTATGCCGCGAGGGCGTTGGCCTCCTCGGCCAGGTCCGCAGGAACCTTGCGGTTGCTCACGCTGTCCCTGGTGAGAGACCGGGCCTGCTGGGCCGCCGCCTCCAGGTCACCGGCCTTCACGAGGTCGTAGGCGCGGTTCAGGGCGATGAGGGCGTAAAACGGGCTCCGTCCGGCGTCGACAGGGCCCTTCGGGTGCCACAGAGCGGCCATCAGCAACCAGAGTCCCCGGTCCTCGGTCATGCTCGGCGGCCACTGCCCCGACAGCGCACCCGACTTGAGGTCGCGAAGCTCGACCTGCTGCGGCCGCGGCAGCTTCGCGTCGAGCGCGTCCACAGCCGTCACGTCGCCGTCCATGACGACGTCGTACAGCAGGTCCCACACGTCGTCCGGTTCCTGTCGGTCGAGATCGTCGTCACCGAGGAAGGTCTGCCGCCGCAGGTACGCCTGCCATGCGAGGCGTTCGGCCTGCTCACCGCTGACCGTCGCGGGGGCGAGACGGGCGCGCAGGTACAGGCCCTCCTGCTCATCCCGTCTGGTCCAGGGCGCGTCCTCGGGCATGAGGCCGCCGTGGTCGACCAGATCGTCGATGACGGACAGGGGAGCCCGTTCGAGGAGCTCGTCGAGGAACCGGTTCGGCACGGGTATAGCGCCGCGGGTGCAGGCGGTGGCGAAGAGACTGAAGGCGGGCCCGCCCGAGAGCGCGTGGGACCGCTTGCCGACCAGTTGAAGGCTGGGCGCCGTCGAACACAGCACCCTGCACCGCTCCAGGCCCGGCTCGTTGAGCCATCGCACACCACCGGCCCAGAGGCTCCGCAGATGGCCGAGGACGGACTCCGGCGGCAAGAGGCCTAACCCCATGCGTACGGCGGGCAATAGGCTGTCGCGGTCCGGACCGCCGCCGATGGCCTGCGTGAGGATCGCCCGCTCAGCTTCGGGCAGGCCAGTGGCCGCCACTGCCTCCGTGAGCATGGCCAGGACGGCTTCAACCGCCTCGCCTTCCCCGACGCCGAGCCAACGCCACTTGCGCTGAACGAAGCTGTTCACGCTGGACGAGCCCTGGCTCTCCCTGCGTTCACGCGCACGTTTCAGGCGCTCTCGTTCAGCGGCTTTCGCCGCCTGCCGAGCGGCCACCGGGTCCGTCATCTCGTACACCCCGACAGGTTATCCGCACGATCTGACAATCCATACGGGCTCATACGATTCGTGACCATGGACGATGAGCGGCCTCAGCGGGAACGGCCCGCGCCTTGGCCCTTACGCAGAGGCCAGAACAGGCTCCGCAGGCAAGGAGCGACGGCTGAGGCTGACAAAAGTAGGGGATCTGGTGCAGCGGCGGGTGGCAGGTTCAGTCACGCGGCCTCGAGAGCCGGCGCGGTCATGATCTTCTCGGAGCCGACAGGGGTCAGCCGACCGAGTGCGGCTTGTCTACTGCGTCAGTGGCAGGTCCGCTCGATCCAGGCCACGATCGCGAGGCGCAGTTCCTCGCGGGTGGACCAGTTGCGTCGGTCGAGTACGTTCTTCTGCAGCAGGCTGAAGAAGGACTCCATGGCCGCACTGTCGCCAGCCGCGCCGACTCTTCCTATCGAGCTAGCCATTCCGTGGCGGCTGAGGGCCCGGACAAATCTCCGGGAGCTGAATAGGGCGAGTTCAACCAGTCGTTGTAACACCGGGCTGTTACAGCGAGCGTAGCTGCTCTTCGAATGTCCGCGAGCTGACGGGCGCCGACCGCGTGACCGCCGTACGCGTAGAACACCGGGCGCCTCCGCGAGTCCGCCCGCTCCCCCGCAGCTTTCGAATGAAACCGACACCGACCGGCTGGCCATATCGCTTCGCCGCCCTATAGCGCAGACGGCGATCACATCGTCGCGCCCATCGGCGTCGGCACGCGTCATCTGCAACCCACACCGCTCGCCTCACCAAGTGAGTCGGGCGCGCCTACGCGGGCAGGGCAGGAAAGACAACCACCGAGCCGTCCCTGTTGCGGGCGATCTCGATCGTCACGTCCGTGGCGCGGCTGTTGACCGTCACATTCTCGCCCAGTCGGTTGATCCGGTGTGCCGCACGCATCAGGCGATCGACTTCACCGGGCGTGAAAACGGGCCGCAGTCCGTTCGGGCGAGCCAGCTCGAGCGCCGACAGGCGTAGCAGAACCTCGGCGATGCCCGACTCCAGTTCGTCGAGGCTCTGCTGGTCCCTCTTGAGTTCACGCGTGAAGCTCTCGAAGAGGTTGCCAGGGTTGTTCTGCGCATGCTCGACCGCTTGCAGGATGACGACCCGCCGCTTCAACGCAACCGCCAGCGAGGCGAGTTCGAGGTGGGCACGGAATTCGCCACCCTTGTCATCGATGCCGGGGAACGACTTGGTCAGTGTGCCGATCTCGACGGCCTCGCCATCGGGCAGCGCATCAAGTGTGTTCTGCCACCGGGTGAGGCGGCGGCCGGCCTTACTCAGCGCCGTGTCGATGGCATACACCGCCGAGTCCAGCCCCAGCGAGACACCGAGCTTGCCCTGGTCGAGCAAAATCGCGGTGGCCTTTTCGATGGCACCTCGGCAGCCGTCGAGGGCACTGTGCTCGTCTTCGAGCTTCTCCTCGTGCATTCGCTCCAGCAGTTCCGTGATGTGTTCGATGGCCTGCTGACGCTGCTGGTCGGCATGCGCACTCACCCCCACCGCCACGGCCATGAGCACGAGCGGCGCGGCCACGGTGAGCGCCGCGCCGCCGGCGGCCGCGATGCCGGCCGTCGCACCGGCTCCACCGGCTGCGCCCGCTGCCGCCGCCTTACCGACCGGGACGTACGTCGCGTGGGCGACGATGTGGCCCAGAGGATCCACGAGCGGACTGCGGACGCCACCGGCCACCGCCTTCGATGCCATCTGGCGGACCATGCCCTGACCGACCTGGGCTGCGACCTTCGCCGGAATCACGATGCGATACAGGTTCTCGCCGGCGGCGGTCGCCGTGGCCGCAGCGGAGGAGCTCCGTGCTGTCTGCGTGACTAGCTGCGACAGGTGCTGTGCCAAGGGACTCACAGCATCGAGCGGGAGGCCTCGGCTGCGGTCGAGCTCGTCGGGCAGCGGATGTACCTCGAGAGTGGCGATCGGCTCGTCGGCCAGGACGGCCAGCACGCCGCGCAACTCACCCAGGCGCTCAGCCGTCATCGGTCCGTCCCCGACCACGGCGGGCACCCGAACGTCACCGGTCGCGAGCGTCCATACCGGAACAGCTGTTGCCTTACGGTAGTCAATCATCGTCTCCCCTTGCGTTCCCACAGGCCGGCACGGCAATGTCGCTGGCCGCCCTGCGGGCGGATGTGGCCGCTTGGCTGGTGGATTCTGATCCCGAGGTCCCCATGCGGGCCAACCTGCAGGATTTCACCGATCAGGTCCGGGCGCAGGTCACCGAGAAGATCGCGGCGAAACTAGCCTCGGCGGCGCGCCTCCGTTCTGGTTGTGCAGGCTTGCTTCTTCCGGGTCTGGCGTCGCAGCTTGCCCCGATGCTGGGAAGCGACAGGCCGTCTTGGCTCCGGCAGGAGGCTACTTTGATCATCCAGGCCACCGGACTAAAGAACTCCTAACGAAATGATCTTCGAGGTGGTTGGATCACTCCGGGACCGTTGAACCGGGGGTGCGGGGTGGCTCGGCCGAAGCCATGGGACGTCCATTACGAACTGTGGGCGGTGGTCGAACCGCTGCTTCCCAAGGTCGAGCGACGGATGCGGCATTCAGGGCGGAAGAGGCATCCGGATCGGCTGGTCTTCCAGGGCATCCTGTTCGTACTGCACACCGGGATCGCCTGGGAACACCTGCCGCAGGAACTCGGCTTCGGCTCGGGCGTAACCTGCTGGCGTCGCCTGGCCGAGTGGACCGAGGCTGGTGTGTGGCCCCGGCTGCACCATGTGCACTTGGCGAAGCTGCGCGGCGCGAACGCCCTGGACTTCTCCCGGGCGGCGGTCGACGGCTCCCACGTCCGGGCACTAAAAGGAGGCCCAAGACGGGACGAAGCACTGTTGAACGGGGCAGAACCGGCAGCAAGCACTACCTGATCACCGACGCCACCGGCATCCCGCTCGCCGCCACCCTGACCGGCGGCAACCGCAACGACGTCACCCAGCTGATCCCGCTCCTCGAAGCCGTTCCACCGGTGCGCGGCAAGCGCGGCCGGTCCAGGCGCCACCTGGACCTCGTGCTCGGTGACCGCGGCTACGACCACGACAAGTACCGCCACCTTGTCTGGGCACTCGGCGTGAAGCCAGTGATAGCCCGCCGCGGCACCGAGCACGGATCCGGCCTGGGCGCCCAACGCTGGTTCGTAGAGCGCGCCTTCGCCCACCTGCACTGGTTCCGCCGCCTGCGCATCCGCTGGGAGATCCGCGACGACATCCACGAAGCCTTCCCAACCCTCGGATGCGTACTCATCTGCTGGCGGCGACTTGTCGCCCTACCCTGACAGCATCGGAACCCAGTGATCCATCACCTGGCGCAGACGTCGGCGGTGGTCAGCAACCCAGTCGTCCGGCGGGACGAGCGGGACCCGCACGGTGACCATGGACCCGGACTCGTCCCCCACGACCGCCTCCGGGCAGTCACGCTCGCCAGTGAGCTGGATGAAGATGGACGGCCCGCTGCTCATCTCCATCCAGGCGACGTCTTCCCCGGCGTCGAGCCGGTCCAGCGCTTCGGCCCAGCTCTCCAGCCTCGCAACGTACAACGCCAGGTCGATACGACCGGACACGAAAGGAGTCTTGACGACAATCTCCGCGTCGAGCCCGGTGGTCCATCCGGGACTACGCCCCAGAACGTTGACCGAGACGCTGTTGCCCTCGTCATCAGCGAGTGAGAGTAGCTCCCTCGGGGGCCTGCCGCCCATAGCTGCCCTTTCGTCGGCGAGTACCGAGCGATCCTCGCCCGACCCGAGGACATCCCTCATCTCATTTTGCTAGGAGTTCCAAGGGGACTCGACGGACTCCCTGTGGACTTGCTCGAGGAGTCGGTCACCGGCCGGGAGCGCGACACTTACGATCACGTCCGTACCGCAGAGTGGGCCGCCCGCGCCCTGTGCGCGGCTGAGGAAGCGGCCCTCCTCGAACCGGTCAAGCGCTGTCCATCGGATGCTCGATCCCGGGGCCCTGAACTGCCGTACCAATGACCGATCACAGCGTCGGTGCACCCGGTGCCGACGCCGCGTTCCCGCGATCCACCGCGTACGTCTGGCCACCATCCTCGATGTTGCTCTGGGCACGCCGGTAGGCACGCCGCCCCGGGGGATCCGCAGCCCGGTTCTGCTCGCCCAGTCGCGATGTCAGTTCCGCGAGGACGGAACGGGCTTCGTCCAGGGCGAGAACGGAAAGATCCACCGTCCGGGTCTGGCGAGCAGCTGTCTGCACTTCCAGATAGGCGTTCGCACAGGTCGTGGCATGCGACATGCGCTGGGGTGCGTTCACCGTGGTCATTATGGCACTGAGACCAGCGCACACCAGAGCAAGGATCCCTGCGGCGATACGCCCGGCCGACTCCACCAGCGCCGTCGTACCGGCCACCGCTGCCAACAAGCTGGCGGGGATTCCCAGCATCAGATGTAGACCCCGCCAGTGCTTCGCGGCCTCGAACTGCATCTGCGCGCTGTACATCGCGCTTTCCTCCAGCCTGCGCAACTCATCCGCGATCGCCGACAGCCGGGCACCAGGATCAGCATGTGGGCTCTCTGCCACGGTTCAGCTCCTCGTCGTCCTACGAGTCAGCGGGTGGGATCCTGCCGATACAACCGAAGGGCCTCCGGTACTGGATGTTCGGCGGGCAGCACTGTCGCCGCCGACTTCCAGAGGCGCACGGTGGCTGTGGAGGAGGCGCGCAGTGAGGGCAGCAGATCAGTGGCCGACAGAGTCCGCAGCGCTGCGAACGGTACGGGGGGCTCGTCCGCGACCAGTTCGAAGCGGCCTTGCGGGGAGAACAGCTCGAGGCTCCCGAGAAGAGAGCTCTCCCTGACGCGCAGGGCGATCCAGAAAGGCGCTGCCATCCGCTCGGCCGAACGCAGGGTGAGAGGCGCGACAAGGTCGTCCGTATCGGCCGCCCAGGCACCCTCTGCTCCGTCCGCCGGTTTCGGTAGCGTCACCGTCACCCGGACCTGCCCCCCGGGGGTGTGTTCGGCCTGCACCACGAACAGTCCGTCCGTGATGGTTCTGATATGGCTGGCGCCCGTCATGCGAGCCGCGGGCGGCAGTACCGAGTCCAGGCGCAGGGCAAGAGAGGGGATGCGTACCTGCGTCCGATCGGTATGCAGCCGCTTGGCCACCACCCGGGCGGTGTGCCGCAGCAGAGGGTCCCGCGTACTGAGCTGTTCGGCGACCTGGGCGAGTTGCCGAGCGGTGGACTGGGGAATCCGCTCGGGCCGGACGGTCAGCAGGCCTGTCAGCAGGGAGGCGGCTTCATAGCGCAACATCACCGGGTCCCTGCCTTCCCGCATCCCTCGTTCCAGGATCGCCAAGGGGCCTGCCAGTCGAGTGGCCGCAGGGGTGAGCCAGTGACGGAGCTCGCGGCGAGGCCGCTCCACGGGTCCAGCGCCGCCGAGCATCGTCAGGACGTTGCCCGCCACGGCTTCCAGATCGTTCCACGGCAACGTATGAAAGAGAGCCGGGGGCGGCTCGGTCTCGTCACCGAGCCGGTGCAGAAGCACATGCCTGAGGTCGAGGCCCTCCCCCGCCAGGACACGCAGAACCTCCGGCTCCGCGGGCGGAGCGTCCCACAGCTCCTCGATACGACCGACCAACTGCGCGCCCTCCGCGCTCGCAGGCAGGGGCCGCCCATAGTCGTCGAGCTCCGCATAAGCGATGCCGTGTACGGAGTGCTGCAGCGCCAGAGCGGTGACCGCCGAGCCCTCATCACGCCTGGCGGGCAGGCTCGTCCGCCGCCAGGCCGGGTCCTGGAACAAGGGCAGCACCCGGGCATCGGTCCGTTCGGCGCCGTCATTGACGCGTCCCGTCACACGGTAGGTCGCGGGCACGGACCCATCGGTGCCCAGGCGTGCCACCCAACGGGCAAGGGGGCGGTGGCGAGCCCCACCACTGACACCGATCATGGCAGAGCCGTCCTTCGGGTCTCCAGCAATGTCTCCAGCAGATGCGTCACACAGGGCCCCAGATCACTCGCCAGTGCCCTCTGCCGGTCGGCGGGCACGTCCCCCAGGCACTCGTGATGGAAGTCCCGCAGCTCACCCCATGCCTGGTCGCCTCTGTCCCGCAGTTCGCCGACCAGATCGGCGGGGAACTCCGCTGTCCACGAACACAGTTCACGCGTGTCCACCGGGCCGTCGGCCTCCCACCGCGCCATGAACTTCACCGCCCGCAGTACCAGCTCAGCCCTGACCACGGGGTCGGTCGACCGGCTCACGGGCACCAGTGCGCGCCCCGACACCGCCAGATCGGTCAGGCCTCTCTCGCTCGGGTCGATGACGAGGTGGCGCTCGAAATCGTAGAGGATGCTGTTGACCGTGAAGTCGCGGTTTTGGCTGTCGGCGGCGATGTCGGTTCCGGTGGTAGGAAATCCGAAGCCGTTCAGCCCCAGACCCCGGTACTCCAGCAGCGGGGTGGACAGCCTGGGGCCGTACACCGAGCAGACAAGGGTGTCGGGGCTGACCTTCGGCCACAACTCGTAGGTCTCACCGTCCTCCTCCAGCGCTTGGCGTGTCAGCTCCGCGAAGCGGCCCGCCGGTGCGGTACCCGTCAGGTCCAGGTCCCGGACGGCTTCGCGGCTGTGCCCCGACAGCAGTTCCCGGACGGCACCGCCGGCCAGCCAGAGCTCGTGACCGGCTGCCCGAACTGTCCGGGCAACGGGCTGGGCCACTGCTGCCCAGGGGGCGGACCCGTCGGCCAGAAGGTTGACTACGGCCGCCGGAAGACACGGTGACCTGCGCGCGGCCGGCACCACGGTGTTCTGCGGCAGCCTGTCGTGAGGGAGCCGCTCGTCGCCGGGGCCCGGAGGCCGGGAAGCCGGGACAGGACGGGGCGGAGGCCGGTCGCAGCCCGTGTCGCCCTCCGTCAGCAGTCGGTCGTGCCGCGCGTCGTCCGAACTCCCGCTCTGCGGGGGTTGGTAGCCGAATCCGACAACGACTTCCCCGTCCACCACGTCTGCCGCCATGACCGGCCCGCCCGGCCCGCGGAGCTCCACGTCCCGTGTGGCCGCGGAGTACGGCTGACAGCCGCGACCGCAGTGGCATTCCGGATACGCGATTTCCGCCAGACCCTCGCCTGGGATCCCGGCATCGTCCCTGAGTGTCACGGTGCATACCTCCCCGCCAGGAGGGCTTTCCCGCCCGATCCCGACCTCAGATGCAGCCGGTCCTCGAACTCCGGTTCGTAGATCTGGCCTGAGTACGTGTCTGTGCTCTCCGCCACCGGAATGTCCAGCAGGGCGATGTCGCTGAGTTGTTCGGCAGTGCAGGTGATGTCCCGTTCAGGCTCGTCGACACAGCGGTGCGCCGCGAGTCCGGGGAAGACGATGCCGTTCTCGGTGCGGCCCGGGTGGCTGCTGAGCAGCAGCACCAACGCACGCCGGCCTTCAGCCGTGCGCACCGCCGCTTTCGTCTCGTCGTCGCAGTAGCCGCACAGAGCTTCAAGACGTGCAACGTCACCGCCCTGGGCAGCATCTCTGATGCGCTGTGCGAGGTTCCGCAGATGGGCTGGAACAGGCTCACCTCGGTCCGTGGTGTTCGCGACACGCATCTCGCGGGGTTGCTTCGCGGCGGTCGGCGCCTCAGCCTTCCCGCTCTCCTGCGGGGTGAAGACGAAAAGCGATGCCCCCCGGCCAAGGACACGACGCTCACCTTGGCGGTTGGTGAACTGCAGATCGCCCAGCGCCGGAGTCATGTAGTCATCCGGCTCGTGCGACTGCGGCCGTTCGGGGACCAGGATCCGTGCCCTGCGGCCCTGGGCGCCGTAGCCGACAGCTCTCATGCCGGTTCCCAGGAAGCGCCACTCACCACCGCGCAGGTAGTACGAGACGAATCGCTCCGGAGGCGCTGCCTGACAACCCACCATCGGCCCGAACGTCATGGTGAGGCCCTCACCCGCCCATGCCAGACCGGTCACCAGGGCGCGCTCTTCCAGTAGTGCGTGGGTCATCGCCCTGTCAGCGGGACGCTTCGCGTTCTGGCGCCCCTTCTTCCCGTACGTCGCCCAGTGCGCGGCCCCATAGTTCCAGCAGGCACCGCCAGAGTCCGCCGAGGACCACGCGATACGGCGCCCGTCGGGCGACTGGACGCCGTCCACGAACGAGGTCGGCGCTCGGGCCGGAAGGAACGGCAGGACCTTCCCCGACTTGTCGACGGAGACAAGCTGGGACTGGCCACGGCCTGCCTCCTCCTCCGGCAGGGCGTCAGCGACTGTGACCGCATCCCGGCCGCCGGCGGCGACTTCGGCGTAGGCCCCCACCGGGGCGCTCAGCGGTGCGCGCCGCACCTGCCCGTCGGCCCTGAGTAGCAGGAGCGCGTCACCGCCGGTGGACAGCGTGGCGACCTCCTCCCCGAGGAAGCCGACACCCCTGCACGCGCACGGAGTTGTCTCCTCGCGGCCGGTAACGACGTCGAGGCGGTGCAGTCTTCGTCCGTCGCGGCTGTCACTCTCGTCGTCGATCCACGCCAGTGCCGAACCGTCAGGGGACCACCGCACGTCATCCGCGTTCGCCTTCAGCCTCGCGCCTCTCCAGGTCCGGCCGTCGGCGTCCGCCAGGACGATCTCCTTCGCCAACGGCCGGACGAACGCCAACACCGGGTCGCTGTGCCCGGCTGCTGACCTGCCGTTCTTCGACGCGTCGTCCTGGCTCGGCCGCCCCTCACATGCCGCACCCAGCAGTGCCATGCCCGCTACCAGCGCCGCGAACCATCGCACGGAGGCGCGCGGCGTCACTCGGTCACGCCCTTGCACAGGTCGATGTAGTCCACGGACTCGTCGACGTACTGCTTCCACTCGGCATCGGACAGGCCTCCGTCCGCCCAGTCACACATCCGTCGTTCCAGAGATCCCTCGGCCAACTTCCAGATGTTGACGGTTCCGGGGCGCTTGCGCTCGCGCTCCGGCAGGAGGGTGACCCCGGTGAGGTAGGCGCCGTCCGGTGACCAGGTCAGCTGTACTACGATACCGCCACTGGAATCGCGCAGTGGGGGCATCGCCTGCTGCCCGGTCGTCAGGTTGTGCACCAGAACCTGGCCCCCGACGGCGGACGCGACCAACCGCCCGTCGGGCGAGATCGCGACGTCACGGGCGGGTTCCCCCGGTGGCAGCTTCAGAGGCTTGCGTATGGCCGTCAGCTCTCTGGGGTCGAGCACGCTGATGACGTTGGTGGTCCACGCGTAGGCCAGGAGCCGCGACCCGTCCTTCGCCACGGACAACCGGGCGACATCGGGAGCGGGGCTCGTCCGAAGCCTCTTGCGGGTGACCAGGTCGACCAGGACCACTCGGGTCTGCTTCCCTGTGCCTTCGGTGAATGCGCCGGTCCTGCCGTGAATCGCCATGGCCGTGGAGGTGGACTTGAGCGGGATCATGCCCAGAAGGTCCCAGGTCTTCGTCGACCATATCGCCACCTCCCCGACCGCGTTCCGCGCTACCAGCACGTTGGCCTCGGGGGCGAACGCGACTTGCGCGGCGATGCGTTCCTCCGCCTTGCGCTGGCGGTCCTCGACCGGCGACATGAGAAGTTCCTGCTGAAAGGTGCCGTCCCGTTTCCAGACCGTCACTGCCGAAAATCCCCTGTTCTGCCCGGCAGCGACGACGAACTTGTCGGATATGGCCACGTCGTTGATGTAAGCGGACGAGGCAGAGTATTCGGTGGAATGCTCGTACGAGGGCGGGGCGGCGCCGGCCGGATTCGGCTTGGTGTCGAGGTCGATCGTGTAGAGGCCGTGGGACGTGTTCGTCATGTAGTCGGTGAGCAGGAGGGTGTGTCCCGAGCCGAAGGCCGCGCTCGTGGACAGGTCCGCCGAGGGCAGGGCTCGTTGCGCCGCATGGTTGCCGAGCACCGTGACGCGGGCGCTCCCCGCAGCCACGACGGTGCCGTCACTTGCCCGCACCGCGGCGACGGAGCGCCCGCCGGTGGGCACGGACAGTGGCTCGGAAGCAGTGTCGATTCCGGGCCGCACGGGGATCACTGCTGTCCCGCTCTTCCCGGCGATCACCACATGGTCGCCGTCCTGCTCCATGGCTTCGGGCCGCGAGGACAGTCCGCCGAGCGGATACGCGATCCTCTTGCGCCCGACCCGGTCCCAGGCCAGGACCCCGCCGCCCGTGGCCAGTGTCACCGTGTCGTGGGAGCTTTGAACCAAGGTCGCCTCGCCGGGGACTTCCGCGCCCGGGATCAGAACCGAGACCTTCTTCGTGCGGAGGTCCACGGCCACCACTTCGTTCGTCGTGAGCAGGAGGACGGCCTGGTCGTCGCCACCCCCCGGCCCGGAATAGCTGGCCACGACATCGGCACTGATGGTCGTCCGGCCCACAGGCAACTGGTCGAGGAGCTTCTTCCCCGCCATGTCCTTGAGCCTCATACACCCGGTCACCGTGCGGGTGACAGGATCGACGGTGGTCACGGCCCCCTCGTCCCAAACCGTGGTGAGCTCGGAACCGTTCGACGTGAAGCCCATCCCCACGATCTCGCCGTACGGCCCTATGCAGGACGGTGCTTTCACCTCTCCCTCCAGCTCGGGCTCGTCACCCGACGCGTCGAAGAGCCTGACGACCCTGCCGTCATGAGCCGCGAGAAACCCTGACTCCGTCCCGCGGACCATGCCCGCTGCCCGCCCCGGCACCTCAGCCAGCTTCCGCTTCGACCGGGTGTCCCATACCCGGATCACGTCATCGGCCCCCGAGGTGTACGCACGGTTCCCAGCGTCGTCGATGGCAAGAACATCAACGATGACATCGTCAGCCACCCAGCTGCGCACCGTGTTGCGGTTGGTCTCCAGAACTTCCTCGACCGCGTCCTTGGCTTCCTTGTTGCCTGGATCGATCTGGTAGCCGGCCAGGGCCAGCAGCCCGGCCGTACGAGGTTCGGTGCTCTTAAGCCCCATGGCCTGCGCGGCAAGTTCTGCCGCCACTGCCCGGCGGTTGTTCTTCTCGCTCGCGTCACTGGCGGCCCCCCACAGGACGACGGAGCCGGCGAGCAGTACCGCCAGGACGCCGGCACCCAGCCAGGACAAGGCCCGAGGGTCCAGACGGCGCACCTCCTTGGCGGCCTCCTCCACTGTGACCGCCCCGACAACGGTGGCCCGGCCACCGTGGCGCCGGGCCTCCTCCTCGTCCCGCTTGGGGACCACGACCCGGTGACCGTGCTCCACCACGCTCAGTTTGCTCTCGTAGCCGGTCACGGACTCGATGACGCGGGGGTTCTTCGCGTTCACCGCGCCGATGACGGACGTTCGGGGATTGACTCGCCGCAACCGCAGTCGGCCCCGCCAGTTCCCCCGGGTCCGGCCCAGTTCCATGAGCAGCACCGCGAAGGCCGCCCCGAAGGAGGAGTCGTTCACATGGTCGACGGGACCGTCGGCGTTCCTCAGTGACCAGAGCACGGCACCGTGGAGCTTCGCCGGGCGTGCGGTCTGCCAGGCGTCATCGAGGGACCTGCGGAAGGCCTCGTCCCCGAAGAAGACCGACATGCTGCGTGGATCCGGCAGGAGCCCGGAGGGCAGCCCACGCACCAGGTCCAACTGGAGGTGGAAGAGCGCACCGGTCTGGCCACGGTCGGCAAGTACGGTCAGCCTAGGTCCGCTCACCGGTCTGGGGAGTGCCCCTTCCAGAGCGAGCAGGACGAGGCACAGCTGTGGGAAGACCTCGGACGGGATGTGGTCGGAGTCGAGCAGCACGGCCAGTCGCTCTTCGTGGAGCGAGCCGGTGGGCGTGCTCCAGCTGCCCCGATCCGAAGTGGGCCGGTGGGCTGCGGCGGCACTGCGCATCAGCCAGGATGCGCCTGTGCGCAGATGCCACTCCGCCTCGTCGGCCTCCCCGACCAGCGCGAGACCGAGGGCCGCGTAGGCGCGTAGGGCCCGGGCAGGTACTGGCTCGCCGTCGACGAAGGGAGCGTCCGCCGAGTCGTGCAACGCGGCGTATCCGGGTGCTTCATCGAGCACGTCATGCAACGGCGTGCGGCCTGCCATCAGGTGATGCAGTGTCTGGACATCGGCTTCGGCGACGCAGTGGATCAGGAAATTCCACAACGGCTGGTCTTCGCCGAAGAGCCGGTGGAAGAGGTTCCATTCGTCGCTTCCCGGGGGCAGGCCGTGCAGTAGTTCACGGACCGCGATGGGGAGCAGGCGTTGTTCGGACACGGCTGCCTTTCATCACTGCAGGATCACGAGAGCAGTCATCGTGGCAGCCTCACGGGCCGAAGAGTGCAGGAACGGCCTAATTGGGGTGGCGGTCAGCTCGTCGGCCTTTTCAGTCCTGCCACATCAGAATCAGGAGTAACCCCAGCAACAAATCACGATCACATGTGGGGCACGCGAACTTCTCGTCACCAGGGCGTAGGTGCCGCAGGGTCATGAATGGTCTGCCATTCTTTGCACACGAGCGACTCGCAATCGAAGGAGAGCAGTGGGTTCGACGACCTCACCCCGGCACCCGCGGCGGCTCATATGCCTGCTCAGCACCGCGCTTCTCCTCGCTGCCTGCCAGAGCGGGAAGAGCGACGACCGGCCCGGGCCCGACGTCCGCGCCATGCAGTGGCGGCAGATCCCCCTCACTGAACTGCCTTCCGCGTTCTTCGGAGTATCGGCCCGCTCGCTCGTCGCATCGAAGGACGGATTCCTCCTCGCTGTCCGGCCGCAGAGCGGCCGATCCGAGCTGTACCGGTCCACCGACGGCCTCTCATGGAAGCCGTCCCGCCCCTCGGCCGAGCAGATGACGGTCGATGTACTCGCCGGACAGGACGGTGACGTGATCGCCGGTGGCCGCCTCTTCGCGGACGGCGAGGAAGTTCCGGCGACCATGCGCTATCGCGGCGAGGGAAGGTGGCGCAAGACCGAGCTGCTGCCTGACGGGACGTCCTCGGACGTCGTGCTCGCCACGGCCCAGGGGACGCGCGGCTCCGTCGTGGTCGGGCACGACGGCGGGCCGTTCGAAGCAGGGAGTGGTCAGAAGAAGGGCCGTAGCCTGCGCGTCTGGGGCTCGACAAGGCAGGACGCCTTCGGGCCTCCGCACGAAGTCGTCTGCCCCCAGTGGCCGGACCAGCCGCCGGAGGTCGAGGCCCTCGTGGACGAGGACGGCTTCACCGTATGGGCGCGGTGCCGGGACGCCTGGGGTACCTCGGCCACCTTCACCCTCGAAAGTTCCGATGGCGAGACCTGGCACAAGGAACAGCGCCACCCAGCACCCCTGGCCCCGCGTGCGGACGCGACGAGCCCGTCGAAGGGAGCCCGGGTCGGCCAGATCGTCCCGTGGAAGGGCGGGTACCTGGCCCTGGGGTCGGCTGAGTCGCCGGCCAGGACTACCGGCGCCCTGTGGTACTCACCGGACGGGAGTCATTGGACCAGGGCGACCAGTGGCGAGGACGGCTTCGCTCAGTCGGTGCGGGTGGACGCCGCCGCCGAGTACGCCGGCACCCTGCTCGCCTTCGGCACCGATCCGGCACCAGACGGACACCCACCCGTGCGCACCCGGGTGTGGCTGGGCACCCCGTCCGGGCGGCCGGCGAAACCGATCCCTGCCAAGGGCGAGGGACTGCAGGCGGTGTCCGGCACGTGGAGCTGGGCCCAGGCCACCCTGAAGGTCTCAAGGGAAGGCAGGTTCACCTACCGCTACCGCGTCATGCGCGACTGCGCCACCGACGCCCCGCCCTGCGACGATGTGACCACATCCACCTGGGGCGGGATCGTCACCGGCACACTCGCCGAAGGTCCTCGTGGGGCCGTGCAGGGCAGGGTGAGTTCTTCCAACATGCCTGAGAAGCGCCACGCCCCAGGCTCTTCGGTCAGGGTCACCCGCGAGGCTTACGACGCCGTCGGTCTCAGCATCGGCCCCTCGGTGGTGGGCATCTTCTGCCGCCCCAACGCCTACGACGAACGCTGCCATGACGTACATGGATGAGGCTGGTACAACGCAAGGGTGGCACGGCAGTAGCGGAGCAACGGAGCACAGAGTCCGGCGACTGGGCGCGACCACCCGGGCCCTCGCCGAGGCCCGCACCGACCCCGACTTCGTTCTCATCGCCCGTACGGACGCCATCGCGACCGAGGGCCTGGACGCGGCGATCGAACGCGCCCACGCCCACGCGGAGGCCGGCGCGGACGTGATCTTCGTGGAGGCTCCGGAGATGCGGCAGACCTCTGCCAGGAAGCTTTTCGGACAGGCAGCGGATCATTGCCCGCCCCGATCGACCCCTGAGGTAGTACGGCGGGCGGCTACTTCAGGAGCACCGCCGAGCACGAACGCGAGAGAATTCACCCCGGCCTCCAGGGTCACCTCTTTTCCGGCTCCGGGCCCGTACCCGCATCCGTCCGCAGCTTCAGCACTGGCAAGTTCGCCCACTTCCCCCGCATCGCCATTCCTGTGTCATACGTGACCAACTGCGCTGACCCGGCCGCGATCGTGTGCACGGCAAGGGCCCGGTCCACGATCTCGTCATCCTCGTCCGGGAGCCGCACATGCCCCGGGTTGTCGAAGAGCACCTCGACCTTCACCCGTCCCAGGCGCTCATTGCTCTCCAGGAGCCGGTCCAACACCGCGAGGCTGTACCCGGCCCGCCACCGGACCTGCCTGTCCCTCGACTCCTTCAGCCGGTCCAGCTCATCGACAACCACCATCGGCACCGTCACCCGAACCGCTTCAGCTCCAGCGCCCGCCAGCACAAAGAAGTCAGTGTCCTCCAGCTTCGTCTCATGCTTGATGAACACACTGGTGTCGAGCACAAGCACGGAAGTCATAGCCGGCCAACGCCGCATCTGCCCCTGGAAAGCACCCACCGCCGCCTCCAGAGCGACTACACGCTCCCTAACCTCGTTGGCGAGGAGCCCGTTCACCAACCGCTGCTGGTCACTGCCTGCCAGATGCCCCACACCATCCAACAGGGACTGATACATCCGAGTCCTGATCAGACGATTGATGTCGCTCGCACTGATCTGGCCGACCAACAGGCGCAGGGAATCGTTGGCCCACTCCAGGTAAGCCAGGAGACGGCCGTAGGCGGAGCTGTGGTGCTGCGAGTCCAGGTTTCCCGCGGCAACAAAGACGGATCGCAAAGCGCTGAGCACGTTGTCCCGGTGGGTTCCGGGTATCGGAGTGACGATCATCAGCGGATGATGTCAGGCCAACCCGACCGCTGCAGAACTTTCGTAGACCTCGCTTTCCGGCTATAGGCATGCTCCGCAGTTGTCTACGTTGCCGACCCTCGACTCGACCAACCTCCGTTAAGACAACCGTCACGTTATCTGGTCGCGCCCCCACTAATCGGTCGTCGAAGGGCTTCGCATGGCGGACACGACATATGCCCGCACCTGGTCCGGTTGGGCATATGTGGCGTTCGTCCTGGACGTGTACGCGCGGATGATCGTCGGCTGGCGGGTCGCGAACCACATGCGAACGGAACTGCCGCTGGAAGCTCTGGAGACCGGCTCGCAGACATCGGTGCCTTCGCCTCCGTCGGGTCGGGCGCGAACGAGGGAGCCTTCTGGCGAAGCAAGGAGCAGACCCCGCACTCCGCCTGAACCAAGACCACCGGACTCTACGAAACTCGGGGCAGCTCAGGGTGTGCGGCAGGGGCGTCAGGGCGGGGCGGGCGGGCCAACCAGGCCCGTTGTCAGTAGCGTCCGGCAGAATCCGCTTCACCGACGCCACCATGACCTGGCGTCGCCCGGTAGGAGAAGAGGGTTCCTGTGCGTGAACTGCCCATGTTCGAACGCCTTTATCCCGATGTCCAGTTGACGTCCCCCTCGGAGAGGTTCGTGCTGCGGTGCGACTCGGAGGGTATCGCCGTGGTCACGGACACCGACCGAGGTCAGGTCGTCTGGCGGGCGGGCGCGGCCGGCCGGCTATTGCTCGGACACGGGTACGAGGTCGTCGTCGAGGGCGGGGAGGACGACGACACGGTGTGGCGCTCCGGTTTCGCCGCGCCCGGGGCGCAGTACCTCATCCTCACGGACGCCGGAGAGCTGGAACTCCTGGACCGCTCCCACGTCCGCCTCGGCAACATACGCACCGGACTCACCCACCCTGTGCCGCTCGGGGACGCGGCGCCCGCGGCTGCCATCACCCGGGATGCGTATCTGGTCAGGGAGGAGAAGATGCGGCGGACGGTGGCCCGCGAGCAGGGCGGATGGCTGCGGGTCTGCGAGTACGGGAAGGGCGGGGGTATGAGCTACGCGCTGACCCGTCCGCTGGTCGACTGGTTCGAACAGGAGGACACCGTGCTCACCTGGCGCCGGCACCTGGCGGGTGGTTCGAAATCCAAAAGCCTGATGCTGTGCCTGGTCGACTCCGACGGGACCGTCCTGTGGCACGAGGGCACCCAACGCCCGCAGGGACCGGTCCCCCCGGGAGAGCCCTACGCGTACGGTGGGCCCGCACTGGAGGCGGGAGGGCGCCTGCGCAACCAGTCCCTGACGTCTCCCGCAGGTACGCACACACTGGCCCACCAGGGCAACGGCGACCTGACTCTGTACTGCCACACCGAGCGCCGTGCCGTGTGGTCGACCGGCACGGGGTGGGTGGACGGAGGATGGGCCGAGCTCTCCGAGGACGGGGTCCTCTCGGTCCGCAACACCCATGGTGTCCCGGTGTGGAGCTCCGGCCCATCCGGTTCGGGGGCCCGCCGGCTCGTGGTCGGAGATGACGGCCGTGCCGAACTGCTTGACGTGGACGGCCGGTCGGTGTGGTCCACAGGCACACACACGGCGTGCCACGGCCCCACGGCCGACGCCCCGCGGGGCGCCGTGCTGCGCCGAGGACAGACGCTCGGACGGCACTCCCTCACCTCCCCCGGCGGAAGCACCGTGCTCGGACACTGGGACGAACGCCGCCTCGTTCTGTTCGGGGCCGACCAGACCTGGCTCTGGTACGCGCACCTCGGCGAAGCGGCCGAGCCCGGACTGCGGCTCGACGAGGACGGCATGCTGCGCGTTCTCGGCGACGAACGCCCACCGCTGGGCGGACCGGCCGACGAACTGCGTGTCGAGGAGGGCGGAGTGATCCTGTGCCGTGCCGACGGCACCATCGTCTGGCGTGACGGCGAGGCGGTGGCCGAGCACGCCGCCGCCCCGAACCCGCACGCAAAGGGAGGGCTCGTGAAGAGCCTGCCGGACACGGACGAGACCCTGCTGATCCGCACCGACTTCTCCGACCCGACCGCTTGGCAAGCCCTGCTCACGACCGTCACGACACCGAACCAGGACGGCTTCCTGGCGAACGTCCACCCAGTGGACGAACTCGCCTATCGCGACCTGACGACCGAACAGATCCTCTCGGCCGCACGCGAGCTGGACACCGACCTTCTCATCGTGGCCGACAAGACCTCCCTCACGGCGCCGGAGATGCCGCTGCTGGCCCTCCTGCTCATCGACGAGAACGACGAATGTAGGGAGGGTGAGGCCAGGCAGGAGCACGGCCAACTCCGAGTCGTAGCCGCAGAACTGTGGTCGGTCGTGAACAATATCTCCCTCGCCAACATGGATTGGGAGGACTTCGAGAACGCCACCGACAACGGTGTCTTCCGGGGCTTCTGACCTCGGCAGGATCGAAGGGGCGTCCCGAAACACATCAGATGAGTCGAGCACCCTCCGTCCATGGCGACGGCACACGGTGGGCGTGCCGTCCACGCGGGCGATTCGTCGGCGTCATGCCGGGGCGTCGTCCCGACCCTGAGCTACAGCGGAACGTGCTCGGGCCCCGTTCGGAGTCGGAGAGGTCATTGGAGCAGCCTATTTCCACCACAAATCGCAGTTGGTCCATGAATCAGATGTTTCGCCTGTGGGCTGCGTTTGCAGGTGGGAGGACACCGGGTGAGGGTTGAGGGGTCCAGGAATTCCTTGGGGTGCAATCCAACATCTCGGCAGGGGTCCCGGAGGGGAGGGGGCAGCCATGACCGACATGGCAATGACGTCATTGCGAACGGCTCCCTGAGCCGGCGCCGGTGGCTCAAAAGTTGCGAGTACGCGAACCGGGCAGGTGGAAGTTAAGGAGACCCCAGATGGCTACGCAGGTCAGCAAAGCGGTCCTGGTACGGCTTCAAGCCCTCCCCGGCAGGGAGGACGACGTCCGCGACTTCCTGAATCAGGGGTTGTCAATCGTTGAGGGGGAGCCCGGGACGGTGAGGTGGTTCGGAATCAAGTTCGGACCCTCGTCGTTCGGGATCTTCGATGCTTTTCCCGACGACGACGGGCGCCAAGCACACCTGTCGGGCGCGGTCGCGCAGGCGCTCAGCCAGAAATCGGGTGAGCTCTTCGAGGAACCCACGATCGAGCTGATCGATGTGGTCGTGGAGAAGCAGCCCGCTTAAGACCCCGTGAGGACGGGCCAGGGTGACGCGTCACTTCCCGGGCGGGGCCGAGGCTCCAGGAACGTGTAGCTCGAAGCAGGCTCCGCTGGTCCGGAAGGCGACTCCCTCGGCGGACCGTCCTGTTCTCTGCGTTGACTGATCGGGTACCCAGTGCCGGAGCGAGGGAGCCCATCACGACAGTCATGAATCCTCTTTCGAGGGATGCTCGCGGAACGACGGAGAGGATCGGAGTGTGCGTACACGAACCAGCCCGGTACTGGTGGCTGACGCCGGGTCATCGAGCCTGCGTCTGACGGTCTTCGGCGACGGTGGTCACGTCCTCAACGAACACCACAGTGAGTCCCCGCCGGGTAAAGGGGCGACCCAGGCGCTGCGGCAGTTCCTGAAGGAAGGACCGCCTCCTGCAGCTGCGGGACACCGTATCGTCCACGGGGGACCGGAGCTGCGCAGCCACACTCTGCTGGACGACGCTGTCCGTGCCCGCTTGACCCAGGTGGCAGACCTCGCGCCCTTGCACGTCCCGCAAGCACTGACCGTGGTGGACGCGGCCCGGGATCTGCTGCCGGGAGTTCCCCATGTCGCCTGTTTCGACACCGTCTTCCACTCCGGCCTGACCGCCGCGGCAAGGGAGTACGCGGTGCCTGCCGATTGGCGCCACACGTACGGACTGCGCCGCTACGGCTTCCACGGCCTCTCCTACGCCTGGGCGCTGGCCCGGACGGCTGAACTCCTCGGCCGCCGCCCCGAGCAGCTGCACCTGGTGATGGTGCACCTTGGGGGTGGCTGCTCCGCTTGCGCGGTCCGCGACGGGCGCAGTGTCGACACGACGATGGGCTTCACGCCTTTGGAGGGGCTGGTGATGAGTCGTCGCAGCGGCAGCATCGACCCCGGTGCCCTGACCTGGCTGCTCACACGGAAGAATCTGCCTGCGAACGAGATCGAGGACGTTCTGAATCGGAGGTCCGGTCTGCTCGCCCTGTCGGGCACATCGGGCGACACGCGGGACCTGGTCCGCAGTCGGACGGCAGGCGATGAGCGCGCCGCACTCGCCCTGGACGTCTTCACCCACCAGTGCCGACGCGGCATCGCCGGGATGGCCGCATCCCTGAGCCGCCTGGACGCTCTCGTCTTCACCGGCGAGATCGGCGAGGATCAGCCCGAGGTTCGTGAGGAGGTGTGCGCCGACCTGTCCGTGTTCGGCCTCACGGGCGGCCTGCGACCACTGGTCGCCGAACGCCCCGAGATCGTCAGTGAGCCCGGCGCCCGTGTCCCCGTCGTGGTCATCCCCACGGGAGAGGCCCAGCAGATCAATGTCGAGACCCGGGCTCTTCTGGATCGCGGCTGAGACGAGCCGAGGCACGGCGCGACCAGGGGGCGAGGAGGTGGTGAACGGCCGCCATGATGACGTCGTGGAGGATGGCGACCAGGGCTTCAGTTCGAACCCCATCAGCTGTTGGCACCGCCGCTGGAGCTTCCCGCACACGATTGTCCAGCGTCAGTGCTGACCGCGCGGGGATGTCAGGCGTTGCTCACACCGACGTCCGTGGCGCCGGCCCGGCGTTCGGTGATGGAGCGGTACAGGGCTCCGAGCGCGGTGGCCTGGACGATGGCACCGATGGGAATGCCTATCAGTCCGACGGGACCGGCCACGAGGAACAGCATCGAGGTCGGTGCGGTGGCCAGGACCGCCCACAACCCGGCGAAGCTGGCGTCTCCGGAGGAGGACGCGGAGACGCCGTCGATGGTCACCCACACGCACACCGCAAGGACAACGCCCAGATACCCCAGAGCCAGCGGGTTGACCAGGTAGTGGCGGAGAGTCTGAGGCGGCGAACGAGGATTCTTGTCCATGGCGGATCTCCTGGAGGTACCGGAATGCCCGGTGTGGTGGCCGATGTGCTGATGATCCGAACGATGCCGTGCGCCGACATCCGCCACATGAGTAGCCATACTCACGTTCCCCCCGCTCTCGGCCAGGTTCCCGCACACCGGGGCGGTTGAGGTCTGCCGTTGGCGTACTCCGGTGTGAAGCATCAGCCGGATCCACCCAGGACGATCTTCCATACTCGCGTGGCCACCTGAAGGTTGAGCCGGTCCTCGACGTTGGCGAGATCGTTGCCGCTGATCTCGCGGATGCGCTGGAGCCGGTAGCGCAGTGTGCTGCGGTGGATGGAGAGAGAAGCGGCTGTCTCGTCGTAGTTGCCGCCGCAGTCGAAGTACCGGGCCAGGGTCTCCGTCATGGCCGAGTTGTTTCCCGCGTCGTAATCGATGAGCTTCCCGAGCCACTCGTGGACGAACGCCTCCAGTTCCCGGAGATTGTTGCCGGGTCCCAGGATGCGATAGAGACCGAGTTGGTCGAAGAACGTCATCCCGTATTGCTTGCGGGAGTGGCGCAGCACTTCCAGGGCGCGCTGCGCCTCCTGGTAATGCTGAGGGAAGTCGTCGGGGGTATCGCACCGCGCGCTCACGCCGATGCTCCCGCACGGCGCCCCGGTGTCCAGGGCAAGCGCCTCGTACAGCGCTCCGGCGTGCGGCCTGTCATCAGCGAGGAGGACCACGTGCTCGGCCCCTCGGGTCAACAGCGAGCGCATGCCCACGGCGGCGGCCGCCCTGCCCACGACCCGAGCGAATGAGTCGTCCGCAACCCGGTCCGACCACCGCACCACGACGATGTAGTGGCTGCGGTGCAGATCGTGACCGACGGCCTCGGACCTGGCGTAGGCGCTGGTCTCATCCGTTCCTGCCAGGAGGTCGTCGGCCAGCTCGCGGTGCAGCCTCAGTTCGACTTCGGCCTGGTTGCGCAGGTGCGCCAGCTCCGGGGCGAGCGACATGACGGCCTGTTCCAACGCGAGCACCGCGTGCTCGTCCGCCTCGCCCAGGGGATCGACCAGAGCCAGCATGCCCAGGATCTCGCCGTGCGGGCGCACGAGAGCGATCAGCCGGCCCTCGATCCGCGTCGGCCCCGCCTCCCGGGCGGCTGCGTTGAGCAGTGCGTGCTGGCGTACGGGATCCGGCTCCGGATAGGGGTCGGGTCGATCGGGGCCTGCCCAGGACCTCAGCCGGCCGAAGCGGTCCTCGACCAGGGCGGGAAGTCCCGTCAGCCCGTGCAGAGCGCGGGTGACGGCCTCCTCGTTACCGCCCGAGGCTGCGACGTCGGCCGTGAGCCCATGTACAGCCTGCCGGTACGCCAGCTCCCCCACGACGGTGACCAGCTGCCGTTGGAGTGCCGCACGTTCCTCCCTGAGGCCATGCAGCTCCACTGCCTCCTCCCGGCGGCGGCGGTGTACGAAGGCGACCGACAGCGCGGCAGCCGTGTGCCGGATGAGTGTGGCGAGCAGGAACCTCTCGGTTCCGGTCGGCGGGAAGCGGGACGTCACCACGAGGTATCCGTGCAGGCCCTCGATTCCGCGCAGCGCCAGGGCCTGACCGCCGCGCCTGCCGGGTACGGCTACAGAGCCGTCCCGCCCCCCCAGGTCTCGTACCTTCGACTGCATCATGAGGGCGTGATCCTGGCGGTTCCCCGCACTGGGGACCAGGTCGCCGCCCGCTTCGAGCAGGTATCCCGCCTCGGCGGTATAAGGCCCGGCGGCGGCAACGTGGTCCATGGCCAGGCGCAGAATCTTGCTTTCGTCCCAGGTGGCGAAAAGGTCGCGGAGCAACGCCGTCAGTTCCTGGAGGGAGCGGCCGCCGGAAGGAAGCGCTCGCGGCTCTCTCGGACCAGTTGCGGCCGGTCGGCGGTGGCCGACGGCTGACCGGCTGCCCTTCTCGTCGGAGTGGCCGTTCAGGTGGCCGTTCAGGTTGTGCGGCCGACGCTTCCCCATGGGTACCAATCCCGAGCTGTCGGAGGGCCGGACAAGCGCTGCTCCGGGTCACTGCCCGCGAGGCCATTCAGTGCGTAATGTCCGCAATCTCACCTTAGTGCGTGCAGGGCGAGTGGGCCCATCCGTTTTCGTCCCGCCAGGCGCAGGCGCGGAGTACATCGGCTCGACATGCTTGGGGCGTTCGGAAGCCTCCGCGTACACGTCGCCAGAAGTAGCGGAATCCGAAGCAGAGCAGCGCTACGGGTCGGTTGCCCTGCTCGGGACGTTCGGTCCGGGTGCGAGAGCCCGGGGTGCGCGGCCCTCCGTGGAGGTCTTCTCCGTTGGCGAACGACAGCGAACCGGTAATCGGCGCAGGCCGCAGCACCGGGAGGAGTTCCTCATGGCCAGAGCAGTGGGCATAGACCTCGGTACCACCAACTCGGTGATCGCCGCATGGGAGGGCGGCGAGCCGTCCGTGGTTCCCAATACCGAGGGCAACCGGACGACACCGTCGGTGGTGGCCTTCACCGACACGGGGGAGCGCATCGTGGGCCAGATGGCCCGGCGCCAGGCGATCCTCAACCCCAAAGGAACCATCTACTCGGCCAAGCGGTTCATAGGCCGGCACTTCGACGAGATCTCCGACGAGGCGAAAGCGGTGGCGTACGACGTCGTCGAGGGCGACGGCGGGGCGGCCCGCTTCGAGGTGCGCGACAAGCTGTACGCGCCGGAGGAGATCAGCGCACAGGTGCTGCGCAAACTCGCCGACGACGCCTCCAAGCAGCTGGGCGAGCGTGTCACGGAGGCCGTCATCACGGTCCCCGCCTACTTCAACGACGCCCAGCGCACCGCCACCAAGGATGCCGGCCGGATCGCGGGGCTGGAGGTACTGCGGATCATCAACGAGCCGACGGCGGCCGCTCTCGCGTACGGCATGGACAAGAAGGAGCACGAGACCGTCCTCGTCTTCGACCTGGGCGGCGGAACTTTCGACGTGAGCATCCTCGACGTCGGCGACGGCGTGGTGGAGGTGCGTTCCACCGCAGGGGACAGCCACCTGGGTGGCGACGACTTCGACCGGCGCCTGGTGGACCATCTCGCGGACGGCTTCCAGAAGGAGAACGGCATCGACCTGCGGAACGACCCGCAGGCACTGCAACGACTGTTCGAGGCGGCGGAGAAGGCCAAGACCGAACTCAGCTCTGTCACCCAGACGCAGGTCAGCCTCCCGTTCATCACCGCCGACGCCTCGGGCCCCAAACACCTCACCGAATCCGTCATGCGCTCCACTTTCGAACAGATCACCGGCGATCTGGTGGAGCGGTGCCTGGAGCCGGTCAAGCAGGCCATGGCCGACGCCAAGGTCGGCGAGAGCGACATCGACGAGGTCATCCTCGTGGGCGGCTCCACCCGGATACCTGCCGTGCAGGCCCTGGTCCGTCGGCTGACCGGCGGCAAGGACCCCAACATGAGCGTCAACCCCGACGAAGTCGTGGCCCTGGGCGCCGCGATTCAGGCGGGAGTGCTCAAGGGTGAGGTGAAGGACGTCCTGCTGCTCGACGTCACGCCCCTGTCTCTGGGCGTCGAAACGCGCGGCGGAGTCATGACGAAGATCATCGAGCGGAACACCACCATCCCGGTGCGGCGTACGGAGACGTTCTCCACCGCCGACGACAACCAACCGGCCGTTGATGTGGTGGTCCTCCAGGGTGAGCGCGAGCGTGCTGCCGACAACCGCGTGCTCGGCCGGTTCCAGCTCACCGACATCCGGCCGGCGCCGCGAGGTGAACCGCAGATCGAGGTCACCTTCGACATCGACGCCAACGGCATCCTCAATGTCACGGCGCGCGACGGGGACACCGGCAAGGAACAAGGCATCACCATCAGCGAAAGCTCCAACCTGGACCGCGGTGAGGTCGAGCGCATGGTGCAGGAGGCCGAGCGCAACCAGGGTCAGGACCGGGAGCTCCGCGAAGCCGTCGACGCCCGCAACGAGCTCGACGCCGTCGCGTACCAGGTAGAGAAGCGCCTGGCCGAACTGGGCGACGCGGCCCCCGCGCACGAGAGGGCACGTGCCGAGATGCTCATCTCCGATGCCCGGGCGGCGGTCAAGGAAGAGGCCGGCGTGGAGCGCGTGCGGCCACTGGCCTCCGAACTCCAGCAGATCCTCGCCGGATTGGCTGCCCAGCCGGGTGCTGCCGCCACGGGCGACCCGGGTCAGGGTGCTTCCGCCGATGCTCCCCCGAGCGGTGGGAGCGTCGACGATGACGTCATCGACGCCGAGTTCGACAAGGGTTGAGGCCGCCATGACCCGCCTTCCCGAAGAACCTGACCGGGCAGCGTCGGTCGGACCGGCTCCGAAGGACGCCGTAAGCCCTCCTGGCGAGGAGCCGCATCAACCCGGCCCGACTCTCTGGCCGCAAGCGACGGCGGACGAAGCGCGACCCGACGCGGCCGGCCCCGCATCCGCGGCGGACGAGCACGCAGCGGCGGTGCGGGAGCTGGAGGACCGCTGGCGGCGCGCCCTCGCCGATCTCGACAACCTGCGCAAGCGTCATGCGAGGGAGTTGGAGCGGGAGCGGATGGTCGAGCGTTCGCGTACGGCCGCCGCCTTCCTGCCCGTCCTGGACAACCTCGAACTCGCCCTGTCCCACGCCGACGCCGACTCAGGTGCGGTCGTGGAGGGCGTCCGGGCAGTCCGCGACCAAGCGGTGGGCGTTCTCGAACAGCTCGGCTACCCGCGGCATGCGGAGACCGGAGTGGCCTTCGACCCGGCCCACCACGAGGTGGTCAGCGTGGTCGATGACCCCGACATCGAGCCCGGCACCGTCGTGCAGGTGCTGCGCCCGGGCTACGGCGACGGCGATCGGCAGCTCAGGCCCGCCTCCGTGACTGTCGCGAAGCGGGAGTGACCGGCCATGGCACGGGACTTCTACGAAGTGCTGGGAGTGTCGCGGACCGCAAGCCAGGACGAGATCCAGCAGGCCTACCGCAAGCTCGCCCGCAGACACCATCCCGACGTCAACAAGGACCCGTCGGCCGAGGAACGCTTCAAGGACCTCAACGAGGCGCACAGCGTTCTGTCCGATCCGAAGACCCGGGCACGCTACGACCGCTTCGGCGAGGACTTCCGCAAGATCCCCGAGGACTACGACGAACGGGTCGCGGCCGGAGCGGGCGGCGGATTCCGTACCCGGCGGACCACAGGCGCAGGCGGCCCCCGCGCCCGGTACACCACCGGCTTCGGCGAGGACTTCTCGGCCGAGGACGTGAACATCGAGGACCTGCTCGGGTCCCTCTTCGGCGCAGGTGCCAGCTCCGCGGGCGTACCGGGAGCCGACCAGGAGGCCGAACTGCCGCTCACCGTCGAAGAGGCGCACAAGGGTGGCCGCCGTACCGTCACACTCACCGGGCCCTCCGGTGAGCCGCGGCGCTACGAGGTCGAAGTCCCGCCGGGCGTCACCGACGGGCAGCGCATCCGGCTGGCGGGGGAAGGCGGGCGGGGCAGTGGTGCCGCACCCGCAGGCGACCTGCACCTTCGGGTGCGCATCCGGTCCCATCCCCAGTTCCGACTGGACGACCGCGATGTCCATGTGCAGGTCCCGGTCTCCCCGTGGGAGGCGGCCCTGGGCGCGACCGTGCCGGTGCCCACCCCCGGCGGTGGTACGGCCAAGGTCACCGTGCCCGCCGGCTCGTCCAGCGGCCGTCGGCTGCGGTTGCGCGGCGAGGGCATGCCGAACCCGCGTGGTGCGAGCGGCGACCTGTACGCCGAACTCCGCATCATGGTGCCGCCCACCCTGGGTGAGCGGGAGCGTGAACTGTTCGAGGAGCTGGCCGCGACCTCCTCGTTCGACCCCAGGAGGACGCGATGACCGACCGACCCACGGGAGCGGCGGGCACCGCCCGGTCCGGTCCCGGCGACCGCCCGGATCAGCCGGTCGCCCATGCCGCTACGGCTCCGACGACTGCCCGCTATGCGCTCGTTCCCGTCCCAGGACTTTCCCTGGAGACCGTCGCCCGCCGATCGCGTCTCCATCCGGATCTGGTCCGCCGGTTCGTCGCCCTCGGGCTTGTCGACGCCGAACGCGATGCCGTCGGCCACCTGGTCTTCGACCGCGACGCCCCCGCGGTACTTGCCCGCATCCAGCGGCTGCGCTCCGGACTCTGCCTCAATTACGCATCCATCGGACTGGTGCTCGACCTGCTCGACCGCATCAGCCTGCTCGAAACCGCCCTGCGTGGCCGCGGTACGAGGAGTGATACACCGCCATGGACATGAACCGCCTCACACAGAAATCCCAGGAAGCCCTCCAGGAGGCCCAGTCCTCGGCCGGCCGCATGGGGCATACCGAAGTGGACGGAGAACACCTGCTGCTCGCACTCGTCGATCAGGAGGACGGTCTGATCCCACGCCTGCTGCAGCAGGCCGGAAGCGATCCGGCGGAACTGCGCGCGGCCGTGCGCGAGGAACTGTCCCGCCGCCCGAAGGTCACCGGCCCCGGTGCGGCACCCGGCCAGGTTTTCGTCACTCAGCGCCTTGCCGGCCTGCTGGACGCCGCTGAACGGGAGGCCAAACGGCTCAAGGACGAGTACGTGTCCGTGGAGCACCTCCTGCTCGCCCTGGCCGAAGAGGGGGCATCAACAGCCGCTGGACGTCTGCTCAACCAGGCAGGGATCACCAGGGACTCGTTCCTGGGCGCACTCACCCAGGTCCGCGGCAATCAGCGGGTCACCTCCGCCAACCCCGAAGTGGCCTATGAGGCGCTGGAGAAGTACGGTCGCGATCTCGTCGCCGAGGCCAAGGAGGGCAGGCTCGACCCGGTCATCGGCCGGGACGCCGAGATCCGTCGCGTCACCCAGATCCTGAGCCGGAAGTCCAAGAACAACCCGGTTCTCATCGGAGACCCCGGTGTCGGCAAGACCGCCATCATCGAGGGCCTCGCCCAGCGCATCGTCCGCGGCGACGTCCCCGAGGGACTCCGCGACAAGATCGTGTTCGCCCTCGACATGGGATCCCTCGTTGCCGGCGCCAAGTACCGAGGCGAGTTCGAGGAACGCCTCAAGGCCGTGCTCAGCGAGGTCAAGGCCGCACAGGGCGGCATCTTGCTCTTCGTCGACGAACTGCACACCGTCGTCGGTGCGGGCGCCGCCGAAGGGGCCATGGACGCGGGGAACATGCTCAAGCCGATGCTTGCCCGCGGTGAACTGCACATGATCGGCGCCACCACCCTCGACGAGTACCGCAAGCACATCGAAAAGGACGCCGCGCTGGAACGACGGTTCCAGCAGGTCCTGGTCGGCGAGCCCAGCGTCGAGGACACCATCTCTATCCTGCGTGGACTGCGTGAGCGCCTGGAGGTCTTCCACGGCGTCAAGATCCAGGACACCGCACTGGTCTCGGCCGCCACCCTCAGCCACCGCTACATCACGGACCGGTTCCTGCCCGACAAGGCCATCGACCTCGTCGACGAGGCCTGCGCCCGGCTGCGTACCGAGATCGACTCCATGCCTGCCGAACTCGACGAGCTCACCCGCCGCGTCACCCGCCTGGAGATCGAGGAAGCCGCCCTCTCCAAGGAATCCGACCCCGCGAGCCAAGCCCGCCTGGAGGAGCTGCGCAAGGAACTGGCCGACCTGCGCGGTGAGGCCGACGCCAAACACGCCCAATGGGAGGCCGAACGGCAGGCGATCCGGCGGGTGCAGGAGCTGCGCCAGGAACTGGAGCAGGTCCGCCACGACGCGGAGGAGGCCGAACGCGCCTATGACCTCAACCGTGCCGCCGAACTGCGGTACGGCCAACTCCAGGACCTGGAGCGGCGACTCGCGGCGGAGGAGGAGCAACTGGCCACCCGGCAGGGGCAGAACCGTCTGCTGCGCGAGGTGGTCACCGAAGAGGAGATCGCGGAGATCGTCGCCGCCTGGACCGGCATCCCGGTCGCCCGCCTGCAGGAAGGCGAACGCGACAAGCTGCTGCGCCTCGACGAGATCCTCCGCGAGCGCGTCGTCGGCCAGGACGAGGCCGTCAAGCTCGTCGCCGACGCCATCATCCGCGCCCGCTCCGGCATCCGCGACCCTCGCCGGCCCATCGGTTCCTTCATCTTCCTCGGCCCCACAGGCGTCGGAAAGACCGAGCTGACCAAGACTCTCGCCCGGGCGCTGTTCGACTCCGAGGACAACATGGTCCGCCTCGACATGAGTGAGTACCAGGAACGGCACACCGTCAGCAGGCTCATGGGCGCACCACCCGGATACGTCGGCTACGAGGAAGGCGGCCAACTCACCGAGGCCGTACGCCGCAAGCCGTACTCGGTCGTGCTGTTCGACGAGATCGAGAAGGCACACAGCGACGTCTTCAACACCCTGCTGCAGATCCTCGATGACGGCCGCATCACCGACGCCCAGGGCCGCACCGTCAACTTCCGCAACACCGTGATCATCATGACGTCCAACATCGGCTCCGAGCACCTCCTCGACGGCGCCACCGCCGAGGGTGAGATCAAACCTGACGCCCGCGCTCTGGTGATGGGCGAGCTGCGCGGGCACTTCCGCCCGGAGTTCCTCAACCGCGTCGACGACATCGTGCTGTTCAAGCCGCTGGGCGAGCGGCAGATCGAAAGGATCGTGGAGCTGCAGTTCGACGAACTGCGGCAGCGGCTGGCGGAACGCCGCATCGACGTAGAACTCACCGATGCGGCGCGAGAGGTGATTTCCCACCAGGGCTACGACCCGGTGTACGGGGCCAGGCCGCTGCGGCGGTACATCTCCCACGAGGTGGAGACGCTGGTCGGACGTGCCCTTCTGCGTGGTGACGTCCAGGACGGCGCGACCGTCCGTGTCGACGCCGAACACGGAGAGCTGGTGGTCACCTACGACCAGCCGGAAGAGGCCCGGGAAGCGAGGGCAGCGTGAACTCCACACGTACAACGACGGTGACCTGCCCGCACTGCGGGCGCGACAACCGCCTTCCTGTCGCCGCCGAGGGACGCCCCAAATGCGGCCACTGCAAGCAGCCGCTGCCCTGGGTCGTCGACGCGGGTGACGGCGACTTCACCGAAGTCGCCGACAACGCCGTCCAACCTGTCGTCGTGGACCTCTGGGCCACCTGGTGCGGCCCCTGCCGCATGGTCAGCCCCGCCCTCGAACAGGTCGCCCGCGACCTCGCCGGACGGATCAAGCTCGTCAAGGTCGACATCGACAAGAACCCAGGAGTCAGTCAGCGGTTCGAGGTCCAGGCAGTGCCCACGCTGCTCGTCCAGGACCACGGCGAGACGGTCGCCCGACAGGTCGGTGCGGCACCGGCCCACGTCCTGCGTCAGTGGGTCGAACAAGCCCTGGAAGGCCGGCAGGCCACTGCGGGGCAGTGAGTCACCACGACCCGGCCACCACAAGGGCTCCCCGAAACCACGCGGTAGCGCACTACTTGGGAGGAGAACGTCATGGCCACGATTCCGGATCCGCACCTGGCAATGGTGCGGCCAGTCACACCGCGCACCCCGCAGGGCTGCGAGGAGTGCCTCAAGGAGCACTCCCCGTGGGTGCACCTGCGCCTCTGCCTCACCTGCGGGCACGTCGGCTGCTGCGATTCCTCACCCCTCAAACACGCCCGACGACACGCGGGCAGTGCCGGGCACCCCATCGTCCAGTCCTTCCAACCGGGAGAGGACTGGCGCTGGTGCTACGTTCACGAGGCTCTGGTCTGATGAGCACGGCGCAGCACGGGAATGGTGCGGTCCGTGAGACACCGGACCGGTACGGAGCGTTCCCCCGCTTGACAACGGAACAGCTTCATAACCTGACCCCGCACGGCGAGCGCCGCAGGACCACGGAAGGCGAGGTGCTGTACCGGGAGGGAGAGCCGTTCCGGGAGTTCCTCGCGATCCTCAGCGGCACCGTCGAGATCCTTCAGGACCACGGCGATCGGGAAGAGCGCACGATGGCGCTGCACGGACCCGGCAGGTTCCTGGGTGAGCTGGGAATGCTGGAGGGGCAGGCCGCCTTCGACACCGCGGTGGTCCGTGAGGCCGGCGAGATCCTCGCCGTGCCGGTGGAACGCCAGCGCACCTTGATCGGCCGCGACCCCGTACTCGGTGACCTGATCCTCCGGGCTTGCCTGGGCCGCCGGTATCTCCTCATCGGCCTCGGCGCAGGTTTCCGCATCCTGGGATCGTGCTACTCGCAGGACACGCGGCGGCTCCGGGAGTTCGCTGCCCGCAACAGGCTCCCCCACCGCTGGCTGGATCTGGAGAGGGACAAGGAAGCTGAGGCGCTGCTGCGTCGGTTCTCCATCCGCCCCGAGGAGACTCCGGTCGTCCTCTGGAAGGGCGATCGAGTGCTGCGCAATCCGAGCAACGCCGAACTCGCCAGGCTCATCGGGCTGCCCACCCCCACGGCGAAGGACGCCCAGTGCGACGTCATCGTGGTCGGCGCGGGCCCCGCGGGACTCGCCGCAGCCGTGTACGGCGCCTCCGACGGCCTCACCACGATCTCCGTCGACGCCGTGGCCACCGGAGGCCAGGCAGGCACCTCGTCCCGCATCGAGAACTCCCTCGGCTTCCCGTCGGGCATCTCCGGAGGCGAGCTCATCGAACGCGCGGTGCTCCAGGCCCACAAATTCGGTGCCCGCCTCATGGTGCCGGCCCAGGTCAACAAGCTCACACCGCAGGACGACGCGTACGTGGTCACCTTCACAGACGGGTCCCACGTCCGGGCGGGCGCCGTGGTGCTCGCCTCGGGTGTCCGGTACCGCAGGCTCGAGGTGCCCGGCATCGAGCGGCTGGAGGGCATCAGCGTCTACTACGCGGCGACCGTGCACGAGGCGAGTCTCTGCGAGGCGGACCCGGTCGCGGTGGTCGGCGGGGGCAACTCCGCCGGCCAGGCGGCGCTGTTCCTGGCGCAACACGCGTCCGGAGTCCACCTCCTCGTCCGGGGCGGCGACCTCAACGCGGACATGTCCCGATACCTGGTGGACCAGGTCGAACGTCATCCGAAGATCGAGGTGCTCCTCCACACCGAAGTCCGGGGCGTCTCCGGGAAGGACAAACTGGAGTCGCTGAGCGTCGAGGACAACACACGCGGTGAGCGCCGCCCGCTGCGGGCCGCCGCGCTGTTCGTGTTCATCGGGGCCCGCCCGCGCACGGAGTGGCTGAGGGGAGCCCTCGCCCTGGACGAGAAGGGCTTCGTCCTGACGGGGGCTGACGCCCGGGCTGCTGCCGACGCGACCCGGTGGGACGCACTCGGCCGTGCTCCCTTGCTGCTGGAGACCAGCCTTCCCGGGGTCTTCGCGGCCGGCGACGTGAGGAGCGGCTCGGTCAAACGAGTTGCCTCGGCCACCGGTGAAGGCGCCATGGCCATTCGCCTCGTGCACGAACACCGCGAGAATGCCGGCAACCTCGTCCGCGACCGCGCCACAGGCCCTGAGAGGCCTCAACCGGAGGCGGACCGGTCCGCATCTCGGCGCTGATCTTTCACCAGTAGACCCTCAGGGTTGGACATCATCAGTCCAGTGCGGCAGCGGTGAGGGCCTGCGCCCGGTAGTGGTGCCACCCGGCGTCCCGGTGGGATGACGCAGGTGACCGCCCACTCCCCCGCTCACCCGTCGCGGCCGCTCGCCGGCTCCCGTCGCGCGGTTCCCGGCGTGATCAGGTACTCAGGAAGGGTGAACATGGACGCGATTGACCCCTTCGTGCATGTCCGGGGTGCCAGTGAGAACAACCTGCGGAACATCGATGTCGATCTTCCGCGGAACGCGATGGTCGCCTTCACGGGCGTCTCCGGCTCCGGCAAGTCCTCACTCGCGTTCGGCACGCTCTACGCTGAGGCGCAGCGGCGCTACTTCGAGTCCGTGGCACCGTACGTCCGGAGGCTGTTGCAGCAGGTCGGTGCACCGCACGTGCAGGAAATCACCGGACTGCCACCGGCGGTGGCCCTGCAGCAGCGACGCGGGGCGCCCAGTTCGCGCTCGACGGTCGGCACCATCACCACACTGTCCAATCTGCTGCGCATGCTGTACTCCCGCGCCGGCACCTATCCGCCCCGGGCCGCACGGCTGGAAGCCGAGTCGTTCTCACCGAACACCCCGGCCGGGGCCTGCCCGGAGTGCCACGGACTGGGCGTCGTCCACGATGTCGCCGAGGAGCTGCTCGTCCCGGACCCCTCGCTGAGCATCCGCGAGGGCGCGATCGCAGCCTGGCCGGGGGCCTGGCAGGGGGCCAACCTGCGCAGCGTGGTGAGCGGCCTGGGCATCGACATCGACCGGCCGTGGCGCAGGCTCAGGAAGAAGGACCGGGACTGGCTGCTGTACACCGATGAGCAGCCCTCCGTCTACATCGAGCCGGAGGAGGACCGCATCGACTACGGCTACCAGGGCACGTTCTGGAGCGCCCGCAAGCACGTCATGCACGTCCTTGCCGACTCCAAGAGCGAGAAGATGCGCGAACGGGCGCTCCGGTTCGTCAGGAGCGTGCCCTGCCCCGAGTGCCACGGCAGCGGACTGCGGCCCGAGGCGCTCGCCGTGACCTTCGCCGGACGTTCCATCGCCGAAGTCAACGCGATGCCGTTGAACGAGGTCGCGGCGCTGCTGCGGCCCGTCGCACGGCGGCCCGAGGCCGACGCCACCACTTCCACCGCCCGGTCCGGGGAAACGACCGAGGTCGCGGTCCGGATCTGCGGCGATCTGGTCGCGCGGGTCGACGTACTGCTCGACCTGGGCCTGGGGTATCTCAGCCTCGGGCGCCGCTCTACGACCCTGTCGCCCGGCGAGGCGCAACGCCTACGGATCGCCACGCAATTGCGCTCGGGGCTGTTCGGCGTCGTGTACGTCCTCGACGAACCCTCCGCGGGTCTGCACCCGGCTGACGCGGAACCGCTGCTGGACGTGCTGGAGCGTCTCAAGTCTGCGGGCAACTCACTGTTCGTCGTGGAGCACGACATGGACGTCGTACGGCGGGCGGACTGGGTGGTCGACATCGGCCCCGGCGCCGGTGAGGGCGGCGGGCGCGTGCTGTACAGCGGCCCCGTCGCCGGTCTTGAGCAGGTGGAGGAGTCGGCCACGAGCCAGCATCTGTTCGGGCGCGCCGAGCCGCTCGATCACCGGCCGCGCACACCGCACGGCTGGCTGCACCTGAGCGGCGTGTCCCGCCACAATCTGCGTGACGTGTCAGTTGACGTACCGCTGTGCGTCCTGACGGCGGTGACGGGTGTGTCCGGTTCCGGAAAGTCGACGCTGGTCACGCAGGTGCTCGCCGAGGTCGTGCGAGGCCACCTCGGACTCGTGACCGAGGATCCCGACGAGGCGCGACTGGAGCTAGACGTTCAGGACGCGTCGGGGGTCGAGTCGTTCGACCGGCTGGTCCGGGTCGACCAGCGGCCCATCGGGCGTACTCCTCGGTCCAATCTGGCCACGTACACCGGGATGTTCGACGCGGTGCGCAAGCTGTACGCGGCGACGGACGAGGCCAGGGAGCGCGGCTACACGGCCGGCCGGTTCTCCTTCAACGTGCCCGAAGGGCGGTGCGAGACCTGCCAGGGCGAAGGATTCGTCGCGGTGGAACTGCTCTTCCTGCCCGGGACCTACGCCCCCTGCCCGACATGCCAGGGCGCCCGGTACAACGCCGAAACGCTGGAAGTCACCTACCGTGGCAAGAACATCGCGGACGTACTGGCGCTGTCCGTCGACGACGCCGCCGAGTTCCTTTCCGCCGTCCCGGCCGCCGCCCGCAGTCTGGAGACGTTGCGCGAGGTGGGACTGGGGTACCTGCGGCTGGGGCAGCCCGCCACGGAGCTCAGCGGCGGTGAGGCGCAGCGCATCAAACTGGCCACCGAACTGCAGCGGGCCCGTCGTGGCCACGCGCTCTACCTGCTCGACGAACCGACGGCGGGCCTGCACCCCTCGGACGTCGCACTGCTGCTGCGCCAGCTGCACCGCCTCGTCGACGCGGGCAACACGGTCGTCCTCGTCGAGCACGACCTGGACACGATCACCACCGCCGACTGGGTCATCGACCTCGGGCCGGGCGGCGGCGACGCGGGCGGACGGGTGGTCGCGGCGGGCCCGCCGGCCAAGGTCGCGAAGGCCCGCCGTAGCGCCACCGCACGCTATCTCGCGGCCCGGCTCGCAAGCTCCTGACGATGGTCCGAGAGGGCTGATCACCCCGCCACGGAGAGCAGGCCCCGTACGGGCAGAACGACGGAAATCCGGCCGCTCCGCCCGTACCGGCCGGCCGGGGCCAGCGTGTCATCGCACGGCCGACGCCACGCCGGAGGCATTCTGTGGGCATTTGCGGTCGCGGGGACGGACAACGAGAAGGATGCAGTCATGCAAGCGTCGTCGCAGGTCGTCACGGTGGTCGTTCTCCTCGCGGACCCGGACGCGCCGACCGTGGTCGCGAAGCGCCTGGCACGGACCCTTCCCGCCCGGCTCGCCGAGAAGTCCGGCCGGCAGAGACGGTTCGCTGTCGAGGTGGTCAGCAGGCCCTTCACCGCGGACGCCGAGGACCCGTCCACGTTGATGCGCCGGATCGTGGAGGACGGAAGTGCGGAGAGCTGGGACATCGTCGTGGCCCTCACCGACCTTCCGCTGCACTCGCACAGGCGAAGGCTCGTCGTGGATTTGAGCCACGAACACGGGACGGCGTTGCTTTCCCTTCCGTCCCTGGGGGGCTGGCGGTTGCAGGGAAAGGCACGGCGGGTCGTGGAGGAAGCCGTGCTCAGCCTGGCCGCTTCGCGGTCCCCCGGATGTGAGCAAGCTGCCTATCGCCGACCGCCGCTCGGCCCCTTCGCCGGCCGCCTCGCGCCCATCCGCCCGGGCCCTGTCGACGAGGAGGAGCTCGCCGATCTGCGCTACGTCGCCGACGGCCCGCGCGGCTACGTCAAATTGCTCGTCGGCATGGTCCGCGCCAACCGGCCGTGGCGGCTGGTGCCGGGCCTGTCCAAAGCCCTGGCCGCCGCACTCGCCACGGGAGCCATCGCCACGGTGGACGACACCGTCTGGAGCCTGGCCACCTCCCTGGGCACGCCACGCCTCGTCGTCGCCACGGTCGGTTCCGTCGGGCTCATGATCGGCTGGCTGATCGTGGACGCGAACCTGTGGCATCGCACAACGGAAGGATCGCCGGAGGCGAGGCAGCGATCGGTTCTCTACAACACGTCGACCCTGGTGACCGTGAGCATCGGGGCGGCCGTCTGCTACGTCGGCCTGATGGTCGTCAGCTTCGTGTGGGCGCTCTTCGTGCTCAACGGCCACGTGTTCGCCTCCGCGACCCGGCATCCGTTGAACGCGCAGAACTACTGCACGCTGTCATGGTTCGTGGCTTCGATTGCCACAGTGGGCGGCGCGCTGGGGTCGGGGCTGGAGAGCGACGAGGCGATCCGAGCAGCGGCCTATTCCACGCGCGAACAGGAACGTCGCCACATGCTCCAGGGCGAGCACGATGGCTAGCCGCAGGCAAGATGCACACGCACCGGTGGCGACGGCACACGGCCTGTCCCGCCCCTCTCCTCGGCGATGATGAGATGAACATGATGGTGGCTCCGGCGATCCGGCCGACGCGAGCTGAAACGACCTTCCGGCTGGGCCCGCACCCATGACGTGGCCGAGGGCCTTGAGGGACGTCCTCCGATCCGGGCTCAGCATCGAGGAGACGCGCCTGGAGCCCCTGCTCGCTCTGCGCGCGGCCGTCGGTGTGGCACTCCTCGTCGGGCCGGCGCTGTGGCTCGGCTCCCCTGCGTACGCCGCATCCGCCGCCCTCGGCGCCTTCTCCGCGGGTGGGGCCACCTTCCAGCGCGCCTGGCGCCCACGCAAGGTGATCGCGCTCGGCGCGGGCGCGGGGTTGGCGCTCAGCACCCTGGCGGGGTACCTGGCGGCGGGGCAACTCGTGACGTTCCTTCCGCTGCTGGCCCTCTGGACCTTCGTGGCGGGGCTGGCGTGGGCCGTCGGATCGACCGCTGGGATCGTCGCGGCGACGACCGTCGGCAGCATGCTGGTGACCATCACCCTGCCCACGAGCGCCGGACGGGCCCTGGAGCACGCCGGGATCATCGCGCTCGGCGGAGTGGTGCAGGCATTACTGATCCTGCTGTTCCCGATCCGCCGATGGGGGGCGCATCGGGACGCGCTCGCCGACGCTCTGGCCGCCGTGGCGGACTACGCCCGTCGGCTCCGGCACGACCCGACGGCCGGGTTCGACCCCGAGCCCTTGATGACAGCCCGGGACGCGGCGGCCGTGACGCCGTCTCAGGCTCGCACGCGCCCCGTCGCCCTGCACGGTCCGCGAGGAGTTGCCGAGCGCATGGTGCCGGCCATCGCCGCGCTGGCCGACCCTGACATCGGCGCCCCGGCCGAGGGTCCCGGGCGGGACCGCGCGCGGGAACTGCTCGACGCGGCCGCTGAGGTGTTGGACGCGGCCGCCCGGTCGATCCGGCGAGGCACCCCCGTCGAGGTACCGCCAAGAGCCTCGGAGCTCCTGCGAGAAGGCACGAAGCACGAGGTGCTCGAAGGTCCGGCGAGGCAGGCCGCCGAAAGGCTCAGGGAACTGCTCGGCGAGGCGCTGGAGATCGCGGAGTGCGGCAACGCGCGCAGAAGGACGCCTGTGCGCCACGGAGGCGCACGCGGCGAGTTACTGGAGCGCCCGACCATGTTCCGGCTTGTTCCGGTCGTCGCACGGGCGGTCCGCCGTGAGCTCCGACGCGACTCGCCCGTCTTCCGGCATGCCGTTCGGCTGGCGGCGGTGGCCACGCTCGGCTACCTCATCGCCGCTCAGCTGCCCCTGGGGCACGGCTACTGGGCGCCCATCGCCTCGGTCATGGTGATGCGCCCGGACTTCCACCGGACGTACGCGCGTGCGGTCGCCCGTCTCGCCGGGACTCTGGTGGGTGTCGCGCTCGCCACCGGAGCCGTGGAGGCCCTGGGCCCGGACGCCCGTCTCTTCGGTGCGCTGGCGGTGGTCTCGGCGGGCCTGTCATACACCCTGATTCGTACGGGCTACGCCTACTCCCAGTGCTTCGCCGCCGCCTACGTCGTCTTCCTGCTCGGCATGGGCGGCCAGGCATGGGAACAGACGGTTCCGGAGCGGATGGCCCTCACTCTGCTGGGCGGAGCCCTGGCCATGCTGGCCTACGCGGTCTTTCCCGCGTGGGAGACGCCCCGGCTACGGGAGCGGCTGGCGGACTGGCTTGCCGCCAACGGCCGCCACGCGGCGGCAGTGCTCCGCCACTTCGCCGAACCGACCGCGGACCGCCGTGCCGACATGCGCAGCGCCCAACTGGCGAGCAGAAGAGCCCGCGCCGCCTGGCAGGAGGCTTACGACCGGGCACAACAGGAACCGGTCCGCCCCAGGGGCCTGACTGCGCAAGAGGCGAAGGCTGCTCAGGAGGCGCTCGAAGGTTTCGACAGAGCAGCAACGCTCATGGAGAGCCGCGTCCCGCACGACGACAACCCTTCCGCTCCCGAGGTGGAGGCGTTGGCCGAAGCCCTGGAATCGGACACGGAGCAGGCGGCAGCCGCTATGCGCGAGCACAGGGACCCGGACTGGGCACGCGTGGAGAAGGCCCTCCAGACATGGGAAAGAGCCGGTGGCCGGAGCCCTGCGCTACGGAGCGAGGCAGACCTGCAGAAGCACGCCCTGGAAAACCTGGCGACAGCGGTGAGCCGCACCCCTTTGGAGCGCGATGTCGGCTCCCTGCGCGAGGACCAGCGAGTGCGGGAAGCGGTGGAGGCACAAGGCGATGGTTCGGAACCCGCGCACCGGGGTGGATGACCACCTGTCGCAGCAGGCGTGCGCCCCGCTTCCGAGGTCCGCCTGGTCCGACAGATGGCCAAGATGAGGGAGCTTCACGCTTAGGACGCAGCGATCAGTCGGTGGGTTTCCCGCTCCGCGATCCAAGCCCTGACGACTTCCTCTCTCGTGACCCTTTGGACCGAGGTCTCCTTTGTGGAGACCTGTCGGCCCGCCCCTCCCTTGTGTGCCGGCTGGCCGGCGTCACGGACTGTCGGTCAGGGGCCCCCTGTCCTCTGCCCAAGATCCGGGCCATACGCGGCCCAGCCGCCTGCAGTGCGGTCGAATCACGACCGTTTCCGCTGGTCAGTAACCACTCGAGTCGTGTACCACCAGCAGACGCAGAATCTGCTATCAGATGTGACACGCTCACCTGGCGCCCACTGGGGCTACCCAGTTGGTACGGCCGGAGGATCCCTCTACAGTCACATCAGAGCAGCTCACTGGCCGAGGAAGCTCAGACGGACGCTGCGGTTGGTGTTGCTCGTGTTTGTATCGACCAGGCACACCGACTGCCACGTCCCCAGCTCCAGCGCTCCCCCGATCACCGGCAGGGTGGCGTGGGGCGGGACAAGGGCGGGGAGTACGTGGTCGCGGCCGTGGCCCGGGCTGCCGTGGCGGTGCTGCCAGCGGTCGTCCGCCGGGAGCAGGTGGTGGAGGGCGGCCAAGAGGTCGTCGTCGCTGCCGGCGCCCGTCTCCAGGACGGCGATGCCCGCGGTGGCGTGGGGTACGAAGATGTTCAGCAGGCCGTCGCGGCCGGGCGCCGCGCGGGTGAGGAACTCCGCGCAGTCCCGCGTCAGGTCCGTGACGCTCTCTGCCGTACCCGTGGTGATGTTCAGGACAGTGGTGGTGAAGGAATCGGACATGCTTCCATCTTCCCTTCCAGGAGGCGAGATGACACGTCCACGCTCCGAGACGCCATTGACCGCTTCCTGGCCGGATGACTACGTTCATCGCCATGTTCCGATCAGCTCTGCTCACCTCGCGCGGTCACATCGACCTGCTGCGGGTGGCGTCCGCCGCGTGTTGTCGCGGCTGCTGACGTTCTCTCAGCGCCTTTCGCGCCGCTTCTGACCGGGTTTCGCCTCTGACCGGCTTCCGCGCCCGTTCCACCCCATCGGCTGTGCCTGGCCCCTCGCGTACTCGTGCGGGCCGCTCCGCCCCTCCGCCGGGTGGGCGCGGCGCCCGCTCCTGCCGGTCTTCCTACGCCTCCTGACGTCTGCGGACCGCCTGTGCCTCCACGGCCTCCGGTGTCCTGGGGGTCCAGGCGCCCCCGGGTCGAGGCGGGGCGCCGAAGCCGTGTCACCGTCCCCCGGTCACCCTCCCCGTCTCCCCCCTCCGTACGACCTCCCGTGGAGCCCCCATGGCCATCAGCCACGCACCGCCCGATCTGCCGGCCGCCCCGGAGAAGGACCCAGCCCCCGGCGGCCTTGCGTCACCCGGTCTGGAACCGATCGTCCCGGCGTCCGTACGCCGGGCGCGGCTGCGTTCCGTGCCCCGTTGGCTGCGGCGCACCGTGGGGCCGTTGCTGCTGCTCGCGCTCTGGCAGGTGTTCAGCGCCACGGGGGTCCTGCACCCGGATGTGCTCGCATCGCCGGGGACCATCGCCCGTGCGGGGGCCGATCTGATCGCCGACGGGACGCTGCCGGCCGCCATGGGCGTGTCGCTCCAGCGGGTGGCCGTGGGGCTGGTGCTCGGCGGGGTCGTCGGGACGGCGCTCGCGCTGGTCTCGGGGCTCTCGCGGCTCGGTGAGGACCTGGTCGACGCGACCGTACAGATGCTGCGCACCGTCCCCTGGGTGGGGCTGATCCCGTTGTTCATCATCTGGCTCGGGATCGGCGAGGCGCCGAAGGTGGCGCTCATCGCGCTCGGGGTCGCCTTCCATCTGTATCTCAATGTGTATGCGGGGATTCGGGGCGTGGACGCCCAACTCATCGAGGCCGGCGAGTCGTTGGGGCTCAACCGGTGGGGGCTCGTACGCCATGTGGTGCTGCCGGGGGCGTTGCCCGGGGCCATGACCGGGCTGCGCTACTCCCTCGCCACCGCCTGGCTGGCGCTCGTCTTCGGCGAGTCCATCAACGCCGATGCCGGGATCGGGTTCCTGATGAACCAGGCCCGGGAGTTCTTCCGGACGGACGTGATCGTCGTCTGCCTCGTCGTGTACGCCTTCCTCGGCCTCACCGCCGACGTCATCGTCCGGACCCTCGAAAGGCTGCTGCTGCAATGGCGACCGACCTTCACCGGCCAGTGACCACCCCGGCCCCCTCCCCCGCAGCGGAACCCGAAGCCGCCGTGCGGGTCGAAGGGCTCACCCGCTCCTTCGACGGCCGTGCCGTGATCGATGGTCTCGATCTGACCCTCAAGGCAGGGGAGTTCACCGCGCTTCTGGGGCGCAGCGGATGCGGCAAGTCCACCCTGCTGCGGGTGCTCGCCGGGCTCGACCGCGAGATAGCGGGCACGGTCCTGGTTCCCCGACGGCGTGCCGTGGCATTCCAGGCGCCGCGCCTGATGCCCTGGAAGCGAGTCTGGCGCAATGTCCTGCTGGGGCTGCCGGGAAAGCCCGAACGGGCCCTGGCCGAGAAGGCGTTGGCGGAGGTCGGGCTGACCGACAGGGCGGGCGCCTGGCCCAAGACACTTTCCGGCGGTGAAGCCCAACGTGCCTCTCTGGCGCGCGCGTTGGTACGGGAGCCCGATCTGCTCCTGCTCGACGAGCCGTTCGGCGCGCTGGACGCCCTGACCCGGATCAAGGCGCAGCAGCTGGTGGCGGAGCTCTGGCAGCGGCGCGGCTGCGCGGTCCTGCTGGTCACCCATGACGTGGACGAGTCCCTGTTGCTGGCGGACCGGGTGCTGGTGATGCGGGACGGCGGGATCGCGTACGACACGGCCGTCGGCCTGGACCGCCCGCGCGGGGTCGGCGCCCCCGGCTTCGCCGAACTCCGTTCGCGGCTGCTGAGCGAGCTGGGCGTCGAGGACGGCGGTCCGGACGCCGGTGCCGGCCGGCGGCAGGAAGTGGCCGTCCCCGCGCAACCGGACGCATGACCCGCCGGCGCTCCCCTTTCCCCCACCATCCACGGAGAACCACCATGAAACGCCGCACCCTGCCCGCCCTGCTCCTTCCCCTCGCTCTGCTCCTCGCCGCCTGCGGTGGCGGCGCTTCGTCCACGGGGTCGGGAGGCAGCACCGACGGCAAGGGCAGCGTCACCCTCGACGTCGGTGACCAGAAAGGTGGTTACGAAGCCATCCTGCGGGCGTCCGGAGAGCTCGACGACCTGGACTACCGCGTCAAATGGTCCACCTTCACCTCCGGCCCACCGCTGCTGGAGGCCGTGAGCGCCGGGGCCGTCGACATCGGCGGGGTGGGCAACACGCCGCCGGTCTTCGCCGCCGGGTCGGACTCGAACATCGTCGTCGTGGGGGCAAGCCACGGATCGTCGGCGGGTGAGGCCGTCGTCGTCCCGAAGGACTCGCCGCTCAAGAAGCCCGAGCAGCTCAAGGGCAGGTCCATCGCCGTGGCGCAGGGCAGTTCGGCCCACTTCCAGCTGGTCGCCTCGCTCAGGAAGGCCGGTCTCTCCCTCAAGGACGTGAAGCTCAACTACCTTCAGCCCGCTGACGCGTTGCCGCGTTCAGCCGGGGCAAGGTGGACGCCTGGGCGATCTGGGACCCGTACACCTCGCAGATCCTGCGGGCGGGGAACGCCCGGGTGCTGACGACCGGCGAAGGCGTGGTCAACGGCCTCGGTTTCCAGGTGGCTTCACCTGGCTCGCTCAAGGACAAGCAGAAGTCGCGGGCCATCGGCGATCTGCTCGTCCGGCTGGAGCGGGCGCAGAACTGGGTCTTCGAGCACCCGGAGGAGTGGGCGAAGGTGTGGGCGAAGGAGACCGGGCTCCCCTACGAGGTGGCACTGGACGCCGTGAAGCTCACCTACGGCACCCGCGTCCCCGTGGCGATCGACGCGGCCGCCATCGCCTCCGAGCAGGAGATCGCCGACACCTTCGCCGAACTCAAGCTGATTCCCCGGCGGTTCGACTTCGAGGAGTACGTCGACACCCGCTTCAACCGGAACCTCCCCGCCTCCTCCACCGCCCCCCGCTCGTACGGAAAGGCCTCGTCGTGAACGTACATCTGCACTGGTTCCTGCCCACCGGAGGTGACGGCCGGACGCTCGTGGACCGGCACGCGTACACCGACGGCGGGATCAAGCGCGACCGGATCACCCCGGTGAGCGGGGTGCGCGCACCGGACATCGAGTATCTGGCGCAAATCGCGAAGGCGGCCGAGCAGTTGGGCTTCGAGGCCGTGCTGACGCCCACCGGAACGTGGTGCGAGGACGCCTGGCTGACCACGGTGGCGCTCGCCCAGCACACCGAGCGGCTGAAGTTCCTGGTGGCCTTCCGGCCGGGGGTCATCTCGCCCGTGCTCGCCGCCCAGATGGCCGCGACCTACCAGCGGATCACCCGGGGGCGGCTGCTGCTCAACGTGGTGACCGGGGGCGATTCGACCGAACAGCGGCGGTTCGGGGACCACTTGGACCACGACCGGCGCTACGCGCGCACCGCGGAGTTCCTTTCGGTGGTACGGGGTGCGTGGAGCGGGCAGCCGTACGACTTCGACGGCGAGCACTACCAGGTGGAGGGCGGGCTGACCGCGCTGCCGCCGGACCCGCTGCCGGAGATCTTCTTCGGCGGGTCGTCGGCGGCCGCCGGCCCGGTGGCGGCCGCGCACGCCGATGTCTATCTGACCTGGGGGGAGCCGCCGGCGGCGGTGAAGGAGAAGATCGACTGGATTCGCGGGCTCGCGGAGGAGCAGGGACGCACGGTCCGGTTCGGTATCCGGCTGCACACGATCTCGCGCGACTCCTCGGCCGAGGCGTGGGCCACCGCCGACCGGCTGCTGGGGGACCTCGACGCCGACACGATCGCGGCGGCGCAGCAGGCTCTGGGGCGGAGCGAGTCGGTCGGGCAGCAGCGGATGCTGGCGCTGCACGGCGGTTCGCGGGACAAGCTGGAGATCGCGCCGAACCTCTGGGCGGGCGTCGGTCTGGTGCGCGGCGGGGCCGGGACCGCACTGGTGGGCAGCCATGCGGAGGTCGCCGACCGGATCGAGGAGTACCACGCGCTGGGCGTGGAGCACTTCGTGCTCTCGGGCTATCCGCACCTGGAGGAGGCGTACTGGTTCGGTGAGGGCGTGACGCCCGAGCTGGCGCGGCGCGGTCTGCTGTCGACCGTACCGGCGTCCCCGCGGCTGGGGGCGCCCGGCGCCGAGACCCGGGCGGCCCCGGCTCCCGGCGGGGCGCCGCTGCTGCTGGCCGGAGGGCGCTGAACCTCGCGGCCCCTGCCGGCACCGGGCGCCCCGCCCGGTGCCGGCAGGGGTCGTCCCGGGAAGATCCCGGGCGCCCCGCGAGTTAGTAGAAACGTGAACATTACTGGGGTGCGCGAGCTGGACGTGGTCGTGATCGGCGCCGGACAGGCGGGGCTGTCGGCCGCTCACCACCTGCGCCGCGTCGGACTGGAGCCGGACCGCGATTTCGTGGTGCTGGACCACGCTCCCCGGCCGGGCGGGGCGTGGCAGTTCCGCTGGCCCTCGCTGACGTACGGCAAGGTCCATGGGATGCACGCGCTGCCGGGCATGGAGCTGACCGGCGCGGATCCCGACCGTCCCTCGTCCGAGGTGATCGGCGCGTACTTCACGGCGTACGAGGAGCGCTTCGGCCTGCGCGTGCACCGGCCCGTCGAGGTCAGCGCCGTACGCGAGAGGAGCGGCGGGCGGCTGCTCGTGGAGACGTCCGAGGGTACGTACGCCCCTCGGGCGCTGATCAACGCGACCGGCACCTGGGACCGGCCGTTCTGGCCGCGCTACCCGGGCCAGGAGACGTTCCGGGGGCGGCAGCTGCACACGGCGGACTATCCGGGGCCCGAGGAGTTCGCGGGGCGGCGCGTCATCGTGGTCGGGGGCGGCGCCTCCGGTACGCAGCACCTGATGGAGATCGCCGAGTACGCCGCCGAGACCTTCTGGGTGACCCGGCGCGAACCCGTCTTCCGCGACGAGCCGTTCACCGAGGAGTGGGGGCGGGCGGCCGTGGCGATGGTGGAGGAGCGGGTCCGCCGGGGGCTGCCGCCGCAGAGCGTGGTGAGCGTGACCGGGCTGCCGGTCACCGACGCCGTGCGGCGCGCCCGTGAGCAGGGTGTGCTCGACCGGCTGCCGATGTTCGACCGGATCACCCCGGCCGGGGTGGCCTGGGACGACGGACGGACGGCGGAGGCGGACGTGATCCTCTGGGCGACCGGCTTCCGGCCCGCGGTGGACCATCTGGCACCGCTGAAACTGCGCGAGCCGGGCGGCGGCATCCGGGCGGAGAACACCCGTGCCGTACGGGACGGACGCGTCCATCTCGTCGGGTACGGCCCGTCCGCCAGCACCATCGGCGCCAACCGGGCGGGGCGCACCGCCGTGCGGTCGGTGCTGCGGCTGCTGGGGAGGACCGGCGACCGGGAGCAGGATGTGACCGGCGACGGGCGGGGCGCGGAGGAGAAGGCCGGGGCGGCCGTGTGACGGTTGCCGTCGTCAGCCCGCGGCGGCCGACCGGCGGTTGCGGTTGAACTCCTCGACGTTCTTCAGCTGTTCGTCGTAGCTGTCGGTGAACCTGGTGTCCCCGGGCGCGACCGTGACGAAGTACAGCCACGGGCCCGGCGTCGGGCTGATGGCGGCGCGCAGGGCCTCCTCCCCCGGGTTCCCGATGGGCGTCGGCGGCAGGCCCTTGCGTACGTAGCTGTTGTACGGGCTGTCCAGCTGGGTGTCGGCGGTGGAGGTGTCCAGGGTCGAACGCTTCAGGGCGTAGTTGATGGTGGAGTCCATCTGCAGCGGCATGTCCTTGAGCAGCCGGTTGTAGACGACCCGGGCGACCTTGCCCATGTCGGAGGCGGTGTCGGCCTCGGCCTGGACGATGCTGGCGATGGTGGCCGTCTCGTAGACGGTGACGTTGTTGCGCTGGGCTCCGGCGGTGATGTGGTCCGCACCGAACCGTTTGCGGGCGGTGTCCGCCATGTAGCGCAGCAGGCCGGCCGGCTCGGTCGCGGAGTCGATCGGATACGTGGCCGGGAAGAGGTACCCCTCGGGGTTGCCCTCGGCCTGGTCGGGCAGGTCCAGGTCCACCGTCGTCACGGTCTTCCGCGCGGAGCCGGGCTTCAGGCCGAGCGCCCGGTCGACGGCGGCGTACACCTGCGAGGCGCGCCAGCCCTCCGGGATCACCAGCGTGCTCTGCGGGCTCTCCTTCTTCTGCTCGTCCGGCCCGATCAGGGACAGCGGGATCAGTACGGCGGCCGACACGACGAGCAGCGCGGCGACGACCAGGACGATCTTTCCGCGGCGGGTCGGGCGGAGTCTGCGACGGGGACGGGCGTCCGGGGACTCGTTCACCATGCGGGCACGTTAACCCGGGGTGCGGCCCGGGGCCGGTAGCCCGGCTGGGAGGTCGGCTCCGGCGACACGAACGCCGTACCGCACGACCAGAACACACGAACAAGGGATCGGGTGTTCGCTGGAACGCGTGATCGTACGAGGAATCGTTGCCCGTCTCCCCCGCCGGGCGTGATGATTGCAGAGCGCAGTCAACGGGCTGCAGACCGCTACCGCGCACGTCCCACACATGCACCACGCACAAGGAGAAAGACCGGATGAACTTCCTGACCAACCTGCTGGCCGGCATCGTCCACTTCGTGGGTTGGCTCGTCTGACCATCGCTCCGCCCGGCGCCGTCGCTTCCCGTCCCACGGAAGCGGCGGCGCCGCTGCGTGTACGGAGCCGGGGCGCCGTACACAGCCTGCGTACGGCTTCAGCCCCTTGCCCCGCCCGGTCCGGCGAAGGGCGGCAGCGCGGTGAACCCGGGATCGACCGTCACGACCTCCGCGAGCGCGCCGAGTGTCCGGCGGACCCGGGTGAGCGGGTGGTCCGGGAACTCCGCGTCCCACTGGGCGTGGTCCGCCGCGTGGAAGGGCAGCCCGCCCTGGACCTCGGGGGCGTACGGATGCGGCCGGAAGTAGCTCTCGGGGCCGAGCTTGGCCAGCACCACGGCCTCCCGCATGCCCGTCATGCCGCGCTCGGCCGCCTGGATCTTCACGACGGTGCTGCAGGCGGCGCGCGGCACGGTGAAGCTGCCGATGAACGCCTGGCCGCTGGGCTGCCCCGGCAGCGGCAGTTTGAGTATCTGCCGCAGAGCGGGCAGCTCGCCGAGCCGCTTCACCGATGCCTCGATGAGCCCGCCGCCCGCTCGTGCCGTGAAGTGGGTCAGGCCGTGGCGCAGGGCCGGGCCGTCGTCCAGGGCGGCCGGCAGGTCCGGCGGCAGGTCGAAGAAGTGCAGCGACAGCACATCGCCGTGGTCGTTCAGCCAGGTGTCGGTGTCCACGGTCCGGTAGCCGGGGAGTTCGACCCCGAGGAGAGCTCTCATGCGCGGGGATCATGCCGTACGGACGGTGCGCCGGTGACGTCGGGGTCCGGCCGCACGGAGAGCGGTCAGGAGGCCGGGACCGGGGCCCGGTGGGAGTCGCGGCGGATCAGGGCGGCGTACCGGCCGTCCCGGTCGAGCAGCTCGTCGTGCGTACCGCGCTCGGCTATGCGTCCGCTGTCCAGGACGACGATCTGGTCCGCGTCGCGGACGGTGGAGAGGCGGTGCGCGATGGTGAGGGTGGTGCGGCCGGCCGAGAGCGCGTCGATCGCTTCCTGCACGGCGTGTTCCGTACGGGTGTCGAGCGCGCTGGTCGCCTCGTCGAGGATCAGGACCGGCGGGTCGCGCAGGATGGTGCGGGCGATGGCGAGGCGCTGCTTCTCGCCGCCCGAGAAGCGGTAGCCGCGCTCGCCGACGAGGGTGTCGTAGCCGTCGGGGAGGGAGGCGATGTGGTCGTGGATCTGCGCGGCGCGGGCCGCCGCCTCGATCTCCTCGTCGGTGGCCTCCGGCTTGGCGAAGCGGAGGTTGTCGGCGACGGAGGCGTGGAAGAGGTAGGTCTCCTGGGAGACCACGCCGACCGCTCTGGCCAGCGTGTCGAAGTCCAGGTCGCGGACGTCGACTCCGTCGAGCGTGACCCGGCCGCCGGTGACGTCGTAGAGCCGGGGCACGAGATAGCTGAGGGTGGACTTGCCGGAGCCGGTGGGGCCGACGACCGCCAGGGTGTTGCCCGCGGGAACGGTCACGTCGATGGAGCTGAGCGTGGGGCCGCTCTTGTCGTCGTAGGCGAAGTCGACGTTCTCGAAGGCGATCTCACCGCGGATCTTCTCCAGCCGGACGGGCTTCTCCGGCTCGGTGATGTCCACCGTGAGGTCGAGGTACTCGAAGATCCGCTGGAAGAGGGCGAGGGAGGTCTGCATCTGCACGCCGGTGGAGAGCAGGCTCACCGTGGGGCGGAACAGCCCCTGCTGGAGCGTGACGAAGGCGACGAGCGTACCGATGGAGACAGCGGTGCCGCCCGGCTGGAAGGTCAGGCCGGCCACCCAGTAGATGACGGCGGGCATGGCGGCCATGACGATGCCGATGGTGGACATCCGCCAGCGGCCCGCCATGTTGGAGCGCACCTCCAGGTCGACCAGGCGCTCGGACTCCTCGGTGAACCCCTTGGTGAGGGAGTCGGAACGGCCCATCGTGCGGCCGAGGAGGATGCCGCTGACCGAGAGGGATTCGGTCACCGTGGCGGCCATGGCGGCCATCTGCTTCTGGCGCTGGGTGGTGATCCTCTTGCGCTCCCGGCCGACGCGGCGGCTGATCGCGACGAACACCGGCAGCAGGAGCAGCGAGACGACGGTGAGGCGCCAGTCGAGCGCGAGCATGGCGACGACCGTGGCGATGACGGCGGTGAGGTTGGAGACGAGGGAGGTCGCGGTCGAGGTGACCGTCGCCTGCATACCGCCGATGTCGTTGGCGATGCGGGACTGGACCTCGCCCGTGCGGGTCCGGGTGAAGAAGGCGAGCGGCATCCGCTGGAGCTGGGTGTACACGGCGGTGCGCAGGTCGTGCATGACGCGCTGGCCGACGGTCGTCGAGATCAGGGTCTGCAGGACGCCGAAGACGCTGTTCATCACGGCGGTGAGGATCATGCCGAGCGCCAGCAGCGTCAGCAGTCCCGTGCGCCCCTGAGGGATGGCGGTGTCCAGGATCTCGCGCAGCAGGAACGGGGAGGCGACCGACACCAGGGAGGAGGCGCCGACCAGCAGTCCGACCACGGCGAGCCGGCCGCGGTAGGGGTGGAAGAGGCGGAGGATGCGGCGCACCTCGCCGGGCGGCCGGTCCGAGGCCGCGTCGGGTGGGGGCGTCCACACGGGTTCGTCGGGTTTCATGGGCTCCTTCGTGGGGCGTGCGGAACAGTCGGAGGTGTCCGAAGTTCAGAGCTTAGCTCATTGTTACCTACACTCACAATGAACGGGGTCCTGATATTGTTCCCGTATGGATGTCTCCGATTCCCCCGACGCCGACCCGGCGGATGCTGTCCCTGCCGCGGATGCCGTCCGTGCCGCGGATGCGGCAGGTGCCGACCGTGACCGTGACGCCGACGGCATGCTCGCCGAGCAGTTGCTGCGGCTGACCCGTCGGCTGCACCGCATCCAGAGCCGCCAGCTGGAGCCGATCGGTATCACCCCGGCCCAGTTCCGGCTGCTGCGGACCGTCGCGAGTTACGACGCGGCCCCCCGGATGGCGGATCTCGCCCAGCGCCTGGACGTGGTCCCGCGCGCCGTGACGACGCTGGTCGACGCCCTGGAGGCGAGCGGGCGGGTCCGCCGCGCCCCGGATCCGGACAGCCGCCGGGTCGTGCGCATCGAGATCACCGACGAGGGACGCGCCACGCTGCGCTCCCTGCGCAACGCGCGCCGGGCGGCCGCGGAGGAGATCCTGGCTCCATTGACCGCCGGCCAGCGCGAGGTGCTCGGCGGACTGCTCTCCGCTCTGGTCGACGGAATGCCGGAGCGCCGCTGCTGAGACCGGCCGCGGACCACCGACCACCGGACCGCACCGGCTGTACCGACCGCACCGCACCCACCGCACCGACCGCCGAGGGGACACCGAGATGCCGCTGCTGGAGCCCGAGCCGGAAGCCCTCCGCCCCGGTACGGCACGCGAACCCGCCCCCGACCGGGTCACCGACCGGAGTGCGACCGGCACCCCCGAGCCCCTCCGCGCCGAGCTGACCGCCCTGCTCGGCGCGGACAAGGTGCTCTGGAAGATCTCCGACCTCGTGCGGTACGCCTCCGACGCCAGCCCCTACCGCTTCCTCCCCCGGGTCGTGCTGGTCCCGGAGGACCTCGACGACATCTCCGCGATCCTGTCGTACGCCCACGGCAAAGGCCGCGAGGTCGTCTTCCGGGCCGCGGGCACCAGCCTCAACGGCCAGGCGCAGGGCGAGGACATCCTGGTCGACGTACGCCGTCACTGGACCGGGATCGAGGTGCTGGACGACGGGGCGCGGGCCCGGATCCGGCCCGGCACCACCGTCCTGCGGGCCAACACGACGCTCGCCCGGTACGGCAGGCTGCTGGGCCCCGACCCGGCGAGCGCCATCGCCTGCACGGTCGGCGGGGTCGTCGCCAACAACGCCTCGGGCATGACGGCCGGCACCACCCGCAACTCCTACCGGACGCTCGCCTCGCTGACGTTCGTCCTGCCGAGCGGCACCGTCGTCGACACCGCCGATCCCGCCGCCGACGAGGAGCTGGTCCGGGCGGAGCCGAAGCTGTGCGCGGGGCTGTTGGCGCTCAAAGCGGAGATCGAGGCGGACGAGGAGCTGACGGCCCGTATCCGCGCCAAGTACGCGATCAAGAACACCAACGGCTACCGCCTGGACGCCTTCCTCGACGGCGCGACGCCGGTGCAGATCCTGCGCGGTCTCATGGTCGGCTCCGAGGGCACGTTCGGCTTCATCTCCGAGACCGTCTTCGACACCCTGCCCCTGGACCGGCGGGTCACCAGCGCCCTGCTCTTCTTCCCCTCCCTCACCGCCGCCGCGGCCGCCGTCCCCCGGTTCAACGAGGCGGGGGCCATCGCGGTGGAGGTGATGGACGGCAACACCCTGCGCGCCTCGGTCAGCGTGAAGGGAGTTCCGGCCGACTGGGCGGCCCTGCCCCGGGAGACGGCAGCGCTGCTGGTCGAGTTCCGCGCCCCGGACGAGGCCGGGCAGGAGGCGTTCGAGGAGGCCGCAGCCGAGGTGATGCGGGGGCTCGACCTGGTGGTTCCGGCGGCGTCCGTCACCAACGCGTTCACCCGGGACGCGGGGACGATCGCCGGGTACTGGAAGGCGCGCAAGGCGTTCGTGACGGCGGTCGGCGGTTCCCGCCCCTCGGGTACGACGCTGATCACGGAGGACTTCGCGGTCCCCCCGGACCGGCTGGCCGACGCCTGCGAGGCACTGCTGGAGCTCCAGTCGCGCCACGGCTTCGACGCCGCCGTGGCCGGTCACGCGGCCCACGGCAATCTGCACTTCCTGCTCGCCTTCGACGCGGCGCTCCCCGCCGATGTCGAGCGGTACGACGCGTTCATGCAGGAGTTCTGCGCCCTCGTCGTGGACCGTTTCGACGGGTCGCTGAAGGCGGAGCACGCCACCGGCCGCAATATCGCGCCGTTCCTGGAGCGCGAGTGGGGTGAGCGGGCGACGGAGCTGATGTGGCGGACGAAGCAGGTCATCGACCCCGAGGGGGTGCTCGCACCGCGCATCGTTCTCGACCGTGATCCGCGGGCCCATCTGCGGGGGCTGAAGACCATTCCGAAAGTGGAGGCGGTCGCCGACCCGTGCATCGAGTGCGGCTTCTGCGAACCCACCTGCCCCAGCGAGGACCTGACGACCACTCCGCGCCAGCGGATCGTGCTGCGCCGCGAGATGATGCGCCAGGCGGACGGCTCCCCGGTGGAGGCCGGACTGCTCGACGCCTACGGGTACGACGCGGTGGACACCTGCGCCGGGGACTCCACCTGCAAGCTCGCCTGCCCGGTCGGCATCGACACCGGGGCGATGATGAAGGGGTTCCGGCACCGCAGGCACACCCCGCGCGAGGAGCGGATCGCCGCGCTCACCGCCAAGAACTTCCGCGTGGTGGAGGCCTCGGCGCGGCTCGCGGTGGCGGCGGGGGACGCCATCGGGAAGCGGGGCGGCGACCGGCTCCTCGCATCCGTGACGCGGCTCGCCCGCAGGGCCGTCCGCCCCGATCTCGTACCGGAATGGCTGCCCCAGCTCCCCGGTTCCGCCGCCCGGGAGCTGCCCCGCACCACGCGGGTGGGGGCGAGCGCGGTCTACTACCCGGCCTGCGTGAACCGCATCTTCGCCGGACCGGAGGCGGGACCCGGGGGCACGCCCGCCCCCTCCCTGGCCGAGGCGGTGGTGGCCGTGTCCGAGCGGGCCGGAAAGCCGGTGTGGATCCCCGGGGACGTGGCGGGGACGTGCTGCGCGACGATCTGGCACTCCAAGGGGTACGACGCGGGCAACAGGGTGATGGCCAATCGCATCGTGGAGGCGGCCTGGGGCTGGACCGCGGGCGGGACGCTGCCGCTCGTCGTGGACGCGTCCTCCTGCACGCTCGGCATCGCCGAGGAGGTGGTGCCCTACCTCAGCGAGGACAACCGGGAGCTGCACCGGGAGCTGACGGTGGTGGACTCGCTGGTGTGGGCGGCCGGGGAGCTGCTGCCGGAGCTGACAGTGTTCGAGAGGGCCGGTTCGGCGGTCCTCCACCCGACGTGCTCGATGGAACACCTGGGCGATGTCGAGCAGTTGCGCGTGCTGGCCGAGGCCTGCGCCGAGGAGGTGACCGTGCCGGACGGGGCGGGGTGCTGTGCCTTCGCGGGCGACCGGGGCATGCTGCACAAGGAGTTGACCGACGCGGCGACGGCGAAGGAGGCGGCGGAGGTCAACTCCCGTGACTACGACGCCTATCTGTCGGCCAACCGCATGTGCGAGATCGGCATGGAGCGGGCCACCGGGCATCCCTACCGTTCGGCCCTGATCGAGCTGGAGCGCGCTACCCGGCCGCCCGGCCGCTGAGCGTCCGAAGGTCCCTTCCGGCGCAGGTCAGACGCCCCAACTGGTTGAACCAGTTGGGGTTTTCGCGTGCCCTGAAGAAAAGTCCATGGTTTGAGGACGAGAGTCCAATTGGCTCCCTTGCGCACCATCAGCCTCACCGTCCAGGGTCCTTACCGAGGCCCGGTCCCCAGGTCGCTCACGCGCGTACGGGACCGGACGCGCTCGCGCACCGTCAGAACCCCCACACCCCACCTGGAGGCTCGATGAACGACGACGACGCCCGGCCCGGACAGCCCCCGCAGGACCTCCCCCCGCAGAACACCGGAGACGGCCCCGCCCGGCAGGACCCCAGCCGCCGTTCGGTGCTGTGGACCACGGCGGGCGTGGCCGGCGCCGGACTCGGCCTCGGCGCGCTGGCCCCCGGCACCGCGTCGGCCGCCGGAAGCAACGTTCCGGAAGCCGTGGCGGCCGCGGCCGCCGCCCCCGCCCGCCAGGGCCGCACGATGACCGACGTCCCCTTCGAGCGGCGCTCGACGGTCCGGGTCGGCATCGTGGGCCTCGGCAACCGGGGCGACAGCATGATCGACCTCTTCCTCGCCGTCCCGGGCGTCCGGGTCGTGGCGGTCTGCGACCCGGTCCGGGACAAGACGGAGAAGGCGGCCGCCAAGGTGACGGCCGCCGGGCAGCCCGCCCCCGCCGTCTACGCCAAGGGGGAGGACGACTACGTCAACCTCTGCCGGCGCGGGGACATCGACTTCGTCTATGTGGCCACCCCCTGGGAGCTGCACTTCCCGATGGCGAAGGCGGCGATGCTGAACGGGAAGCACGTCGGCGTGGAGTGTCCGATCGCGATGCGGCTGGAGGAGCTCTGGCAGCTCGTCGACCTCTCCGAGCGCACCCGGCGCCACTGCATGCAGCTGGAGAACTGTTGTTACGGCAAGAACGAGATGCGGGTGCTCCGGATGGCGCACGCGGGTCTCTTCGGGGACCTGCTGCACGGCGCGGGGGCGTACAACCACGATCTGCGCGAGCTGATGTTCGACCCGGACTACTACGAGGGTCCGTGGCGGCGGCTGTGGCACACCCGGCTGCGTGGCGACCTCTACCCCAACCACGGGTTCGGCCCGGTCGCCAACTACATGGACGTCAACCGGGGTGACCGTGCCGTCTCCATCACCAGCATCGGCACCCCCGCCCTCGGCCTCGCCGCGTACCGCGAGGAGCACATGCCCCCGGGCGACCCCAGCTGGAAGGAGTCGTACATCGGCGCCGACCGGACGATCAGCCTCGTGCAGACCGCCAAGGGCCGGGTGATCCGGCTGGAGCACGATGTGTCGTCGCCGCACCCGTACTCCCGGATCAACAGTCTCGGCGGGACCCGGGGGGTCTTCGAGGACTATCCGGAGCGGATCTATCTGGAGCCCACGAACACGAACCACCAGTGGGACGACTTCAAGAAGTACGCCGAGTGGGACCACTGGCTCTGGAAGGAGCACGCCAACCCGCCGGGCGGCCACGGCGGGATGGACTACATCATGGTGTTCCGGCTGATGCAGTGCATGCGGCTCGGGCTCGTCCCTGACTTCGATGTGTACGACGCGGCCACCTGGACGGCCCCGGTGCCGCTCAGCCACCTCTCCATCAAGGCCAAGGGCGTCCCGCTGCCCATACCCGACTTCACCCGGGGCGCCTGGAAGAAGGCCAGGTCCGGCATGGACTCGGAGAAGCCGGCCGCATGACGGCGGCGGGGTCCCGGGCGGCTCGGCGCGGGACCCCGCAGGGGGCTGAACGGCCGTAAAACCGGTTGCCCCGAAGGGGGCCGGGAAGCGAACCTTGCACGGTTTGGTCACCCCGTATCTCCGAGGTCCGCACGGACCTCGCGCATACCGAGCCCTGGGACGTCATGCAGATTCGCGATCTTCCGTATACGGATCCCGGCGACCCCGATGTACGGTCGGGCCCACGCTTCCTGTACTGGCTCGGGCGCAATCAGCTCGGCGGACAGCTCAAGGCCCTTGGCTGGGGACTGCTCCATCAGCTGGGCATCGCCGGACTCCCGGTCACCGTGGGCGTCGCCGTCCAGGCCGTCATCGAGCGCTCCGGCACCCGGCTGGCGCTGGCCGGCGGTCTGATCCTGGCCCTCGGCATCCTCATCGCGGTGGGCGACACCATGCTCCACCGGACCGCCGTCACCAACTGGATCACCGCCGCCGCCCGGGTGCAGCAGCTCCTGGCTCGCAAGACCGCCGAGCTGGGCGCCGCCCTGACCCGGCGGGTCGCCGCCGGTGAAGTCGTCGCCGTGTCGACCGGTGACGTGGAGAAGATCGGCTGGTTCGTCGAGGCCCTCTCGCGCTTCCTGGCCGCCGCCATCGCGCTCGTCGTGGTCTGCGTGGGGCTGGTCGTCTACCTCCCGGCCCTGGGCGTGCTGGTGGCCGTCGCCATGCCGGTGCTGGCCCTCGCCGTGCTGCCGCTGCTCCCCCGCGCCACCCGGCGCGCCGACGAGCAGCGCGAGAAGGCGGGCAAGGCGACCGAGATGGCCTCGGACACCGTGGCCGGACTGCGGGTGCTGCGCGGCATCGGCGGCGAGGAGCTCTTCCTCGGCCGCTACCGCCGCGCCTCCCAGGAGGTCCGCAAGGCCGCCGTGCGCTCCGCGAGGATGTGGGCGCTGATCTCGGCGGTGCAGGTGTTGCTGCCGGGCATCCTGCTGATCTCCCTGGTCTGGTACGGGGCGACGCTGGCGCGGGACGGCCGTATCGACGTGGGCCAACTGGTCACCGTCTACAGCGCGGTCACCCTGATGCTGTTCCCTCTCCGTCACTTCGAGGAGATCGCCATGGCCTATTCCTTCTCGCGGCCCTCCGCGCAGCGCGCCGTACGGGTGCTGTCGCTGCGCCGCAGCGACCGGACGGCCACGGAGGCGGGCGTTCCGTCGGGCGACCTGTACGACCCCGCCACCGGGCTGATGGCCCCCCAGGGGCAGTTCACCGCCGTCGTCTGCGGCGACCCGGACGAGGCGGGACGGCTGGCCGAACGGCTGGGCGGCCACGCCGAGACCGGCGACCAGGACACCGACACCGAGCAGGAGAAGCAGGCACCGTCCGTCCTGCTCGGTGCCGTCGCGCTGGACGAACTCCCGCTGGACACCGCGCGGACCGTGGTCCTGGTCCAGGACAAGGACCCGGTGCTGCTCTCCGGCACGCTCCAGGAGCTGCTGGACGTGCCGTCCTCGGGCCTGGTCACCGCCGAGGCGGCGCTGGAGGCCGCGCAGTGCGGCGATGTGCTCGCCGCACTGGCCCAGGCCTCCCCCGACGCCGACCGGGACCCGATGCGGACCCGGATCACCGAGCGGGGCAGGTCGCTCTCCGGCGGTCAGCGCCAGCGCCTCGCGCTGGCCCGGTCGCTCATCACCGACCCGGAGGCGCTGGTGCTGGACGAGCCGACCTCCGCCGTCGACTCGCACACCGAGGCGCGCGTCGCCACCGGGATCGCGGGGCTGCGCCGGGGCCGTACGACGGTCGCGTTCGCCTCCTCGCCGCTGCTGCTGGACGTCGCCGACCGGGTCGTCCTCGTCCACGAGGGCAGCGTGGTCGCCGTGGGCACCCACCGCGACCTGCTGCTCACCGAACCGCGCTACCGGGCCGTCGTCACCCGCGAGACCGACGACGAGGCGGCGGCCGACCCCCGCCAGGACATCGGGGCGGTCCCCGCCATGAACAGCATCCAGGAAATCGAGGAGAGGGCATGATCGGCGTCGCACCACCGGCGTACGACCCGGCCGCCCCGGAGTCGGCCACCACCCTGCCCGTGGGCACCCCCACGACCGTACGGAGTTACGTACGGGATCTGCTGCGGCGCCACCGCAAGGCCTTCGCCCTCCTGATCGGCGCCAACACGGTGGCGGTCGTCGCGTCGATCGCCGGACCGTATCTGCTGGGCGGGCTGGTCGAGGACCTGTCCAAGGGGGTCGCCGAACTGCATCTGGAGCGCACGGCGGCGATCTTCGCCCTGGCGCTGGTGATCCAGACGGTCTTCACCCGGTCCATGCGGCTGCGCGGGGCCATGCTGGGTGAGGAGATGCTCGCCGACCTGCGCGAGGACTTCCTCGTCCGGGCGGTGGGTCTGCCGCCCGGAGTTCTGGAGCGGGCCGGGACGGGCGATCTGCTCTCCCGGATCACCACGGACATCGACCGGCTGGCCAACGCGATGCGGGAGGCCGTGCCGCAGCTGGCCATCGGTGTCGTCTGGGCCGGGCTGCTGCTCGGCGCGCTCACCGTCACCGCGCCCCCGCTGGCGCTGGCCGTCGCGATCGCGCTGCCGGTGCTGATCGTGGGCTGCCGCTGGTACTTCCGGCGCGCGCCCTCGGCGTACCGCTCGGAGGCCGCCGGTTACGCGGCCGTCGCCGCGATGCTCGCCGAGACCGTGGACGCCGGGCGGACCGTGGAGGCGCACCGGCTCGGTGCCCGCCGGGTGGCGCTGTCCGACCGTCGGATCACGGAGTGGACGGCCTGGGAGCGGTACACGCTGTTCCTGCGCTCGGTGCTGTTCCCGGTCTTCAACGCGACGTACGTGACGATCCTCGGCGCGGTCCTGCTGCTCGGCGGCTGGTTCGTGCTGGAGGGGTGGCTGACGGTCGGGCAGCTGACCACGGGGGCGCTGCTGGCGCAGATGATGGTCGACCCGATCGGCCTCATCCTGCGCTGGTACGACGAGCTCCAGGTGGCCCAGGTGTCCCTGGCGCGGCTGGTCGGCGTACGGGAGATCGAGCCGGACGCCGGGAACGCGGAGGTCGGGCCGGACGGCCGGGACGTGCGGGCGGACGAGGTGCGCTTCGGGTACCGGGAGGGCGTCGACGTCCTGCACCAGGTGTCGCTGAACGTGGCTCCGGGGACCCGGCTGGCCCTGGTCGGGCCTTCGGGTGCGGGCAAGTCGACGCTGGGGCGGCTGCTGGCCGGGATCTACGCCCCGCGCACCGGTGAGGTGACCCTCGGCGGGGCCGAGCTGTCGCAGATGACGGCGGAGCGGGTCCGTGAGCACGTGGCCCTGGTCAACCAGGAGCACCACGTCTTCGTGGGTTCGCTGCGGGACAACCTGCTGCTGGCCCGGAACGGGGCCCAGGACGCCGAGCTGTGGGCCTCGCTGGCCGCGGTCGACGCGGACGGCTGGGCGAAGGGCCTGGACAAGGGGCTGGACACGGAGGTCGGTTCGGGCGGGTTCGCGCTGACCCCGGCGCAGGCCCAGCAGATCGCGCTGGCCCGGCTGGTGCTGGCCGACCCGCACACGCTGGTCCTGGACGAGGCGACCTCGCTGCTGGACCCGCGGGCGGCCCGTCATCTGGAGCGTTCACTGGCCCGGGTGCTTGAAGGCCGTACGGTGGTGGCGATCGCGCACCGGCTGCACACCGCGCACGACGCGGACGTCATCGCGGTGGTGGAGGACGGCCGGATCAGCGAACTGGGCAGCCACGACGAGCTGGTGGCGGCGGACGGCGCGTACGCGGCGCTGTGGCGGTCCTGGCACGGGTGAGACCCCCTGTCCTGGCACGGGTGAGACCCTGTCCTGGCACGGTGAGGCCCTTGGAGGCCCCGGGCGTCACCGTACGGTTCGCGTGCGGTGCGGCTGGAGGAGCTGGTCCACCGGTGCGTGGTCGTCGGTGAGGACGGGGACGTCACCGGTCCAGGCGGTGACGGTGTCGCCGGTGGCGATCCTCCAGCCGGTCTCCCGGGTGTCCAGGGCCTTCTGGATCGCGGGGGCGTCGAACGGCCGGTCGGAGGCGAGCACCACCAGGTTGCCGCCCACGGGGGTCGCGGCCGGATCCAGGCCGATGTCCACGGGGGCGCCCATGACGGCGACGTGCTCGAAAACCCTCGCGAGCGTGGCGACTTCGGCGCGGGCGAAGGCCAGGCGGCCGTGGTCGATGAGGTTGGCGGCGTACAGGCCGTCGTCCTTGAGGGCCCGGTGTACGTCCCTCAGCGCCTCCGTTGTCGTGAGGTGCCAGGGCACGCTGACGCCCCCGAAGGCGTCGCCGACGACGAGGTCACGGCTGTCGGCTTCCAGCCGCTTCAGGCCCAGCCTGCCGTCCTCCACGCGTACGTCGATGCCGGTGGACGCCCCCAGATCGAGCTGTTCGCGGTCGATGCGGACGACCCCGCCGTCGATCTCGGAGACGAGGCTGCGGGTCCCGGGGCGTACGGCGGCGAGGTAGCGGGGGAAGGTGAGCCCGCCGCCTCCGATGTGGTGGGCGGCGAGCGGCTCGCCCGCGGGGAAGGTGGTGTCGACCACCGCCGCGATGGCGCGCACGTATCCGAACCGGAGGTACGTCGGGTCCTCGACGTCGACATAGGAGTGGCGCAGGCCGTCCAGGACGAGCGTCCGGCCGGTGGCCCGGTCGGGGTCCGCGACGATCCGGGCGCAGTGGTACCGGGTCTCCGCGTCGCAGCCGCCGGGGGCGAACGCGGTGGCGAGGGTGCCCGCGACGACGGTGGCCAGCGCCACGGCCGAGGCCCGGCGCCAGCGGCGGGCCCGCCAGCCGGTCAGGAGAGCACCGAGCACCAGCAGGGCTCCCAGGCCGATCAGGATGGAGCTGACGGGCAGCCGGGAGACCAGGACGAAGCCGGTGAGGACGGTGCCGACGATGGCGCCGAAGGTGCCCACACCGGAGAGCCGCCCCACGACCGTCCCGGTCTCGGCGAGGCTGGTGAGCCGCAGCTTCGTCACGAACGGGGTCACCGCGGAGAGCAGCGCGCCGGGCACGAGGAGGGTCCCCGCCGCGACCAGCAGGAGCAGCGGCGAGGCCCACTCGGCGGTGGTGCGGAGCAGGAGCGGGGTGAGCGCGACGACGACGCCCGACACCCCGAGCGCGGGGGCGATGAGCCGGTGCGGATCGACCTGGTCGGCGACGCGCCCGCCCAGCCAGGAGCCCAGCGCGATCGCGGTGAGGGCGATGCCGATCACCAGGGTGCTGGTTTCCAGGGTGAGGCCGAGGTACGGGGCCAGCAGGCGCAGGGCGACGATCTCGACGACCAGGACCGCGGCCGAGGATCCGAACACGAGGACCGCGGCGGAGCGTTGGCTCAGGCCCTGGTCGCTGGGCGGGGCGTCGGCCACGGGCGGGGAGGACGGTGTGGTCACCGCAGCATCCTCGCATGCGGGCGGAGGAACTCCGTGCGGCCGGACGGGCACTTGGACGCAGCCGCAGCCCTCAAGCGCTTCCTGGCTGACACCGCTCCCGGCTGGAGCGGGTCAAAGCCCGGCCCGGCATGCGGAGCCGGGCCGGACAGGCGATCAGGCCGGGGCGTCAGGAGTCCAGGAAGACTCCGCAGCCGCTCCAGACCCAGCGGTGGGAACTGATCTGGTTGTTCACCGCGACTCCGCTGGTGAAGTACTGGCCCGCGAGGCTGGACATGTACTTCTCTCCCGTCGAGAGACAGGTGTGGCCGCCCGCCCAGTCCTGTCCCGTTCCGTTGAAGAGCTGGACGTGCATGCCACTGTCGCCCTTGTTGATCAGGGACGATGCCTTGTTGGTGTCGCCACCCCGGAAAGGCCCGCTGCTGTTGCCCCAGTCCGAGTCCCAGCTCGCCGTGATGCCGAGCCGGGTGCCGCAGTTCGTGGCGTCGTAGGCGACGAAGTTGCCGACGTCGACCGCGCGGTAGGCGTTGTCGCACGCGGTCGCGGCGTGGGCGCCGGTCGCGGGGACGATGAGGGCGAGGCTCGCGAGGCCGGTCGTCGCGGCCAGGGCCAGGATCTTGCGCATGATGGGCCACTCCTTCTGTGTGGGTGTGTTCTGTATGGGTGTGGTCGTGCGGATCTCCCGCGGCGCTGTCCGCCACGGAGGTCTGGGAGGGGTGAGGCCCGGGTGCGCCGAGCCTCCGCCCCGATGGGGAGGGAGGGGTCAGGCCGTCGAGCCGGTGATCCTCTCGGCCCGGTCGAGTGCGTCGAGGCGCATCTGCCGGTAGGCGGCGATCTCGCCGGAGTACCGGGCGAGCCGTTTCTCCCGGTACTCGGTGTCGAGGGCGCGGGCCGTCTCCGCGAGGGGCGTCGTCGTGGCGCACGTGGCCTCGGCGACCGCCAGGCCGACCTCGACGGCGTACGCCTCCGGCTCGTTCAGCCCGCGGGTGAGTTCCGGCAGCTTCTCGCGCGCCGCCGGCGGGGTGGCGTGGTCGTGGCCGGCCGCGCGCATACACGCCGACCATGCCGTGACCGCCCCGGTGAAACGCGGGTCCTCGACGAGGTCCGGCACGTACAGGGACGTCAGGTTGGTGGCCGTCTTCTCGGCGTGGAACCAGGCCGGGTGGTCCCCGTACAGCCGGCCCTTCGCCGCCGCCCGGCAGCCGTCCCGCGGGGTCTCGACGGTGCCGCCCCCGGGCAGTTCGGCCGTCAGCGCCCCCTTCGACGGTGTTCCCAGGAGGGTGTCGGAGTAGCGGATGCCCTTCTCGTCCGGCAGCGTCCTGACGTAGACGCTGTTCCGGTCGTCGCGCCGGGTGTTCTGGGCCTTTCGCTGGAGCCGGCTGCCGTAGCCGTGACGCTTCGCCCAGCCGACGTCGGTCAGGAAGTACCCGCCGCCCTTCAGGTCGTCGGGTGTCGGCAGCGTGTCAGCCCAGTACGGGAAGCCGGCCTTCTCCATGCACTCCTTGACGAGCAGTTGCTCGGCCCGCCGTACGAGTACCTCCTCGGCGGCGGTCAGTTCACGGTTCCCGTCCGCGGGTCCGCCGTTCCGGTGGGAGCGTTCGGGCGCGGGCCGGTCCGGTGGTGCGGCCGCGATGCAGCCGGCCGTCGTCACCGCCGCGATGGCGGTGAGGGCGGTGGCGATCGCGACCGTCGCGGCGGAGCTGAACGCGCGCATCATGTCCGTTGAACCCCCGTTCATCACCTGTTGATCCCTCGCGACCTACGATCGCCCGGCCGGCCGTGACCGGCCAAGGCCGTTGCACCGGAGTGCAAAAGTCGAGCAGGAGGGGGATGCCGGCATGCTCCGCATCCATTTCACCGACGCGGACCTCGCGCGGACCCGGATCGCCACCGCGCCCGATCCGGTCTGGGAGATCGCCGTGAGCCTGCACCGCCTCCAGTCGCGCAAGGGCCGGTGGGCGTACGCCGGCTGGTACCGCGAGGCGCGGCGGCAACTGCGGGAGAAGGGGCTGGAACGCGCCCTGCGCGGGGTGCTGCTGCCTCTGTATCCGAGGGCCGCGTACTTCCCGGACTTCCTGACGCCCGCCGACGCGGTGGGCGACCTGGACGCGGGCCTGGAGTCGATCCAGGCCACCCCTCCGCGGCGGGTGCTGGGGGAGCTGGCCATCCTCGACCGGACCGTCGGGGCGCCCGCGTGGGCCGGGCAGCTGGCCGGGCAGGCCGCCCGCACGGAGTTCGCGGGCATCCTGCGCGCCTACCACGACGCGGTGATCGCCCCGCACGAGGAGGAGGTGCAGGCCCGGGTCGAGGCGGAGCGGGCGGTGCGGTGCCGGGGGCTCCTGGACGGCGGGACCGACGGCATGCTCGCCGGTCTCGGGCCCATGCTGCGCTGGCGGCCGCCCGTCCTCGAGGTCGCCTACCCCCGGCAGGCCGATGACCGGGATCTGCATCTGAACGGCCGCGGGCTCACGCTCGTCCCCTCGTACTTCAACTGGGGCGAACCGGTCGCCTTCGCCGATCCGCGGCTGCCGCCCGTGCTCTGGTACTCGCTGCTCCACGAGCCGGGCCCGCCGGGCAGCCCGCTCCGCGCCGACGACCCCGTCCGGTGCCTGGTCAACCTGCTCGGGCGGGCCCGCGCGGTCGCGCTGCGCGCCGCCGCCACCGGGGCCACGACCGGCGAGATCGCCCGGGCGGCCGGGGTCTCGGCGTCCTCCGCCAGCCGGCACGCCACCGCCCTGCGGGACGCGGGGCTCGTCACGACCGTCCGCACCGGGCCGTCCGTGCTGCACACCCTCACCCCGGCCGGGGCCTCGCTGCTCCGGGCAGGCACCCGGGCCCGCGACTGAGCCGGGCCGGGGTGCCTCCTGGCGCCGCACGTCCACCGTGCGGGGGCCCGTTCACCGCAGCCGGGAGGCGGACCGAGCCGCATCCGGTGAGGATGAGGAGTGCATCGGCCGGTATACGGGGCAGGCGAGCGCAGAACCACGCAAGCCCGAGAAGGGACGCAGACCGTGGCACCACCCAGGATTCTCGTCGTCGGCGCCGGCTTCGCAGGTGTCGAATGTGTACGACGGCTGGAGCGCAGGCTCGCTCCGGGCGAGGCCGAGATCGCGCTCGTCACGCCGTTCTCCTACCAGCTGTACCTGCCGCTGCTGCCCCAGGTGGCCTCCGGTGTTCTCACCCCCCAGTCGGTCGCGGTCTCCCTGCGCCGCAGCCGCCGCCACCGCACCCGGATCATCCCCGGCGGAGCGATCGGCGTGGACCCGAAGGCGAAGGTCTGCGTCATCCGGAAGATCACGGATGAGATCGTGAACGAGCCGTACGACTACATCGTGCTGGCCGCCGGCAGTGTGACCCGGACGTTCGACATCCCCGGGCTGCTGGACCACGCCCGCGGGATGAAGACGCTGGCGGAGGCGGCGTACGTACGCGACCACGTCATCGCCCAGCTCGATCTGGCCGACGCCAGTCACGACGAGGCCGAGCGGGCCTCGCGGCTCCAGTTCGTGGTGGTCGGCGGCGGATACGCGGGCACCGAGACGGCCGCCTGCCTCCAGCGCCTCACGACCAGCGCCGTCAAGCACTATCCCCGGCTGGACCCGAAGCTGATCAAGTGGCACCTGATCGACATCGCGCCGAAGCTGATGCCGGAGCTGGGCGACAAGCTGGGGCGGGCCGCACTGGAGGTGCTCCGCAAGCGGAACATCGAGGTGTCGCTCGGGGTCTCCATCGCCAAGGCCGCCGCGGAGGAAGTGACGTTCACCGACGGCCGGGTGCTGCCCTGCCGGACGCTGATCTGGACCGCGGGGGTGGCCGCCAGTCCGCTGATCGCCACGCTCGGCGCGGAGACCGTACGCGGCCGCCTCGCCGTGACACCGCAGCTGAAACTGCCGGGCGCGGACGGGGTGTTCTCCCTCGGTGACGCGGCGGCGGTGCCCGACCTGGCCAAGGGCGACGGGGCGGTCTGCCCGCCGACCGCACAGCACGCGATGCGCCAGGGCAAGGTGCTGGCGGACAACCTGATCGCCTCGCTGCGCCGTCAGCCCCTCAAGGACTACGTCCACAAGGATCTGGGGCTGGTCGTGGACCTCGGCGGCAAGGACGCCGTGTCCAAGCCGCTGGGCATCGAGCTGCACGGGCTGCCCGCGCAGGCCGTGGCGCGCGGCTACCACTGGTCGGCGCTGCGGACGAATGTGGCCAAGACCCGGGTCATGACGAACTGGATGCTCAACGCGGTCGCCGGTGACGACTTCGTACGGACCGGGTTCCAGTCCCGCAAGCCGGCGACGCTGCGGGACTTCGAGTACACGGACGCCTATCTGACGCCCGAGCAGATCAAGGAGCACATGGAGTCGACGGTCATCAAGCACTGAGCACCCGGCTGAGCGCGCCCCCTTCCGTCAGGGGGCGCGCTCAGCGCTGTCGCGAGAGGACCGTCTCCACCGTGTCCGCCTCCTGTGCGGTCTTGTCATCGCGGTAGCGCAGGACGCGGGCGAAGCGGAGGGTGACGCCCGCCGGGTAGCGGGTGGAGCGCTGGAGTCCGTCGTAGGCGATCTCCACGACGAGTTCCGGGCGCACGGTCACGACGTGTCCGTCCTCGCCGGTCGCCAGCTCCCGCAGCTTCTCCGTCTGCCACTCCAGCAGTGCGTCGGTGAGCCCTTTGAAGGTCTTGCCGAGCATCGCGAACGTACCGTCGGGGCGGCGCGCGCCGAGGTGGAGGTTGGAGAGCTTGCCGGTGCGCCGGCCGCTCCCCCATTCGGCGGCCAGCACCACCAGGTCCAGGGTGTGCACCGGCTTGACCTTGAGCCAGGAGGCGCCCCGGCGGCCCGCGCTGTAGGCGGCGGCCAGGTCCTTGACCACCACCCCCTCGTGACCGCGTTCCAGGGTCTCGGCGAGGAACGCCTCGGCGGCCCGGCGGGCGTCGGCGTCCCCCGCTTCGGGGACCAGGGCGCGCCGGACCCGCAGGTGCTCGGGGACCAGCCGGGCCAGGGCGGTGTGGCGCTCGGTGTAGGGGAGGTCGAGCAGGTCCTCGCCGTCGGCCGAGAGGGCGTCGAAGAAGACGGGGACGATCGGTACGCCGGCGGCCGCGGCGGCCACGTCACGCCGCGAGCCCACCCGGGCGGCGGTCTCCTGGAACGGGCGCGGCCTGCCGTCGTCGCCCAGCGCGATCACCTCGCCGTCCAGGATGAAGCGCCCGGTCTCCAGTGCGGCCACGGCGGTGACCAGTTCGGGCAGCCGGTCGGTGATGTCGTCGAGGGTCCGGGTGAAGGCGCGGACCCGGTCGCCGTCCCGGTGCACCTGGACCCGGATGCCGTCGAGCTTCTCCTCGACGGCGCAGGGGCCCAGCTTGTCGACGGCCTCGGTGACCGAGGCGGCGGTGTGGGCCAGCATCGGCTGGACCGGCCGTCCGACGGTGAGGCGGAAGGCGGCGAGCGCGCCGGGTCCTTCCGCGAGGAGGGTCCGGGCCACTTCCTGGAGCGATCCGGCGAGCATCACGGCCCGGCGGACGTCGGCGGGCGGGGCCTCGGCGGCCCGGGCCAGCGCGTCGGCGGCGACGGCGTCCAGGGCGCCCTGGCGGACCTCCCCGGTGAGCAGGGCCCGCAGGAAGTGCTGCTCGTCGGCGGTGGCGGCGGCGAACAGGGCGCGCAGCCGTTCGCGGCGCAGGGCCTGGGAGCCGCTGCCGCTGACCGCCGCCAGCGCGGTCAGCTCGGCGTCGACGCCGGTGACGGTGAGCGTGGGCTCGGAGGCGGGCTCCACGGGATCCCCGAGGCTCCGCCAGCCGACACCGATGCGGCCCTGGGGCAGCCGTCCGGCGAGGTACGGGATGACGACGGGGACGTCGTCGGGTCCGGCGTCCCGGAAGAGTGCGGCGAGGAGCGCCACCTTCTTGGACCGGGCGGAGGTGGCGGCGACCTCCAGGGAGACCTGGGCGAGCTCGGCGAGCAGCATGCGGCCATGGTGCTACGGGCCGGGGCGGCGGGCGCGTCGGGAAGCCGGCGCGTCCGTCATATGTAGTTGAGCGCGGCGGCCCCGCCCACTCCCCCGAGCACCATGAACGCGGGCATCAGCACCTTGATCTCCACCCAGCTGCCGGCCCGGAACCGCATGAACTTCGGAGGGCCGAGCGGGTACCAGCGCTTGCCGGCGATCGGGAGGGGCCACAGGATCGGGCACCCCGAGACGGTCAGCGCGTCCCCGATGTCGTGGACCAGGGCGCCGAGCACGATGGGCAGGCCGAGCCACATGTACTCCTGGCCGGGGGCCTCGAAGAGCCAGCCCGCGCCGTTGCCTGGCTGGTCCAGGACGCCCGCGAGGATCCAGGCGCTGGTGGCGCCGAGGAGCCAGACGAGGACGTCGCTGGAGACCCGGGCGGCCCGCCAGAGCAGGCCCTCGACGGCGAGCACCAGGTGGACGAAGAGGATCGCGAGGACCGCCCAGCGCCCGCCCGTGATCGCGGCGAAGGAGCAGCCGGCGCCCATCAGGACGGCGAAGAACCAGGTGTGGGTGAGGGTGCGGTGGCCGCCGGTGCGGCGGGGGTCGGCCTTGCTCTTGGTCGCCTTGTAGACGGCGTACGAGAGCTTGTCGGCTATCTCGCAGAGCCCCTTGGAGAGCGGGCCGAAGGCGCGCGAGATGGTGGCGGACTTGTGGTCGAGGTCGGGGGCGAGCGCGGCTCCCGCGCAGATCAGCGCCCCGACGACCAGGACGGGCCAGGGCATCGTGTGGCCTGTGGCGGCCGCCGCGGCGCCCACCCCCAGCCAGGCCGCTGCCCCTGACAGAGAGTGTGCCGGTCCCATCATGGTCTGTTCCGCCCCCAGAGCGTGGTGCGCCCATCGCCGGTGCGGCGCGGGCTGGTTGAGAGCGCAGCGTATCGCCCGTGATCTTCGTGCCGTCCGCCGGTTCCCTCATCCGGGCGGAAGACAGGCAAGATGGGGGGTGTGACCCTCATCGACCAGCTGCCTAAGACCCCCGACCCGGACGCCCTCTTCGAGGCCTTCTCGTCATGGACCGAGACCCAGGGCATCACCCTTTACCCGGCTCAGGAGGAGGCGCTGATCGAGGTGGTCTCCGGGGCGAACGTGATCCTTTCCACCCCGACCGGCTCCGGGAAGAGCCTGGTGGCGGCGGCCGCGCACTTCACCGCGCTGGCCCAGGACAAGGTCACCTTCTACACCGCGCCGATCAAGGCGCTGGTCTCGGAGAAGTTCTTCGACCTGTGCAAGCTCTTCGGTACCGAGAACGTCGGCATGCTCACCGGTGACGCCTCGGTCAACGCGGATGCCCCGGTGATCTGCTGTACGGCCGAGGTGCTGGCCTCCATCGCGCTGCGCGACGGGAAGTACGCCGACATCGGCCAGGTCGTGATGGACGAGTTCCACTTCTACGCCGAGCCGGACCGGGGCTGGGCCTGGCAGATCCCGCTGCTGGAGCTGCCACAGGCCCAGTTCGTCCTGATGTCGGCGACGCTCGGCGACGTCTCGATGTTCGAGAAGGACCTGACCCGGCGCACCGGCCGCCCCACCTCCGTGGTGCGCTCGGCGACCCGCCCGGTGCCGCTGAGCTACGAGTACCGCTTCACGCCGATCACCGAGACGCTGACGGAGCTGCTGGACACCCGGCAGTCGCCCGTCTACATCGTGCACTTCACGCAGGCGGCGGCCGTCGAGCGGGCGCAGTCGCTGATGAGCATCAACATGTGCACGAAGGAGGAGAAGGAGAGGATCGCCGACATGATCGGCGGCTTCCGCTTCACCACCAAGTTCGGCCAGAACCTCTCCCGGTACGTGCGCCACGGCATCGGGGTGCACCACGCGGGGATGCTGCCCAAGTACCGCCGGCTGGTGGAGAAGCTGGCCCAGGCCGGTCTGCTGAAGGTGATCTGCGGTACGGACACGCTCGGCGTCGGCGTCAACGTACCCATCCGTACGGTGCTGTTCACGGCGCTCACCAAGTACGACGGGACCCGGGTGCGGACCCTGCGCGCGCGGGAGTTCCACCAGATCGCGGGGCGCGCCGGGCGGGCCGGGTTCGACACGGCCGGCTTCGTCGTGGCGCAGGCCCCGGAGCACGTCATCGAGAACGAGAAGGCCGTCAAGAAGGCGGGCGACGACCCGAAGAAGAAGCGCAAGGTGGTCCGTAAGAAGGCCCCCGAGGGGTTCGTCGCCTGGTCGGAGACCACCTTCGACAAGCTGATCACCTCCGAGCCCGAGCCGCTGAACTCGCGCTTCCGGGTCACGCACACCATGCTGCTCGCGGTCATCGCCCGTCCGGGCAACGCGTTCGAGGCGATGCGGCATCTGCTGGAGGACAACCACGAGCCGCGCCGGGCGCAGCTGCGGCACATCCGGCGGGCCATCGCCATCTACCGCTCGCTGCTGGACGGCGGGGTGGTGGAGCAGCTTCGGACGCCGGACGCCGAGGGGCGGATCGTGCGGCTGACGGTCGACCTCCAGCAGGACTTCGCGCTGAACCAGCCGCTGTCCACGTTCGCGCTGGCCGCGTTCGACCTGCTGGACGCCGAATCCCCGTCGTACGCGCTGGACATGGTCTCGGTCGTCGAGTCGACGCTGGACGATCCCCGGCAGATCCTGGCCGCCCAGCAGAACAAGGCGCGCGGTGAGGCCGTGGGCCAGATGAAGGCCGACGGGGTCGAGTACGAGGAGCGGATGGAGCGGCTCCAGGAGGTCACGTACCCCAAGCCGCTGAGCGAGCTGCTGTGGCACGCCTACGACGTGTACCGCACGAGCCACCCGTGGGTGAACGACCATCCGGTGTCGCCGAAGTCGGTGATCCGGGACATGTTCGAACGGGCCATGACCTTCACGGAGTTCACCTCGCACTACGAGCTGGCCCGGACCGAGGGCATCGTGCTGCGGTATCTGGCGAGCGCGTACAAGGCGCTGGAGCACACGATCCCGGACGACCTGAAGTCCGAGGACCTACAGGACCTGATCTCCTGGCTCGGCGAGATGGTCCGCCAGGTCGACTCCAGTCTGCTGGACGAGTGGGAGCAGCTGGCCAACCCCGAGGTGGAGACCGCCGAGCAGGCCCAGGAGCGGGCGGACGAGGTCAAGCCGGTCACGGCCAACACCCGCGCCTTCCGGGTGCTGGTGCGCAACGCGATGTTCCGGCGGGTGGAGCTGGCGGCGCTGGACCGGGTGCGTGACCTGGGCGAGCTGGACGGCGACTCCGGGTGGGACGAGGACGCGTGGGGCGAGGCGATGGACGGGTACTGGGACGCGCACGAGGATCTCGGCACCGGCCCGGACGCGCGCGGCCCGAAGCTGCTGAAGATCGAGGAGGACCCGGCGCACGGTCTGTGGCGGGTCTGGCAGGCGTTCGCCGACCCGGCGGGCGACCACGACTGGGGCATCAAGGCCGAGGTGGACCTGGCGGCGTCCGACGAGGAGGGCCGGGCGGTCGTCCGGGTCACCGAGGTCGGCCAGCTGTGAGGGACCCCCTGAGGCGTGAGCGGAGAGGTACGGCATGACGAATCCGGCCGAGCGCCTGGTCGACCTTCTCGACCTGGAGCGGATCGAGGTCAACATCTTCCGCGGCCGCAGCCCTGAGGAGTCCCTGCAACGGGTCTTCGGCGGGCAGGTCGCGGGCCAGGCGCTGGTGGCGGCGGGCCGCACCACCGACGGGGAGCGGCCGGTGCACTCGCTGCACGCCTACTTCCTGCGGCCGGGGCGTCCCGGGGTGCCGATCGTCTACCAGGTGGAGCGGGTGCGGGACGGGCGGTCCTTCACCACCCGCCGGGTGACCGCCGTCCAGGAGGGCCGGACGATCTTCAACCTGACGGCGTCCTTCCACCGCCCCGAGGAGGCGGGCTTCGAGCACCAGCTACCGCCGGCCCGGATCGTCCCGGACCCGGAGGAGCTGCCGACGGTCGCGGACGAGGTGCGCGAGCACCTGGGCGTACTGCCGGAGGCGCTGGAGCGGATGGCCCGGCGCCAGCCCTTCGACATCCGGTACGCGGACCGGCTGCGCTGGACGCAGGAGGAGATCAAGGACGCCGATCCGCGCAGCGCGGTGTGGATGCGCGCGGTGGGCCCGTTGGGCGACGACCCGCTGGTGCACACCTGCGCGCTGACGTACGCGAGCGACATGACGTTGCTGGACGCGGTGCGCATCCCGGTGGAGCCGCTGTGGGGTCCGCGCGGCTTCGACATGGCGTCCCTGGACCACGCCATGTGGTTCCACCGGCCGTTCCGGGCGGACGAGTGGTTCCTGTACGACCAGGAGTCGCCGATCGCGACGGGCGGGCGCGGTCTGGCGCGCGGCCGGATCTACGACCGTTCGGGGCAGCTGCTGGTGTCGGTGGTGCAGGAGGGGCTGTTCCGGCGGCTGGAGAAGTAGGGGACCGGCTCAGGTGCCGGGCAGCGGGTCCTGCTCGACCTCGTGGCGGCGGGTGCGGATGTCCGGCGGCGCGGGGTGCAGCTTGGCGTCGCAGGAGGGCCCCAGGCCGGTGCGGCGGGAGTCGGCGCCGGTGAGGGGGCGGCCGCAGAGGCGGCAGCGGATCAGGCGGCGCCCCGGGGGCGTCCCGTCGTCGGCCGCCGGGCCCTGTGCGCCGGCTCCGTCGGCCCCGGGCAGCGGTTCGGGGAAGGCATCGGGAGTATCCACGCCCCGATCCTCCCAGTACGGCTCCGTGGCTGCCCGAGGGGGCGGCCGACCGCCTCAGCGGCGGTCGTGCTCCCGGTCGAGTGCCTCGTCCAGGGTGCGGGCCGCCATGATGAGCGAGAGATGGGTGAACGCCTGGGGAAAGTTGCCCAGTTGTTCGCCACTGGGGCCGATCTCCTCGGCGAACAGGCCGACGTGGTTGGCGTACGTGAGCATCTTCTCGAAGGTGTAGCGCGCCTGCCGCAGCCGCCCGGCCCGGACGAGCGCGTCGACGTACAGGAAGGTGCAGAGGCTGAAGGTGCCCTCCGAGCCGCGCAGCCCGTCCGGGGAGGCGGCAGGGTCGTAGCGGTAGACGAGGCTGTCCGAGACGAGGGTGCGGTCCATGGCGTCGAGGGTGGACAGCCAGCCGGGATCGCGCGGAGCGAGGAATCCCACCCTCGGCATCAGCAGCAGGGACGCGTCGAGCACGTCGTTCTCGTAGTGCTGGACGTAGGCCTGCCGGGTCTCGCTCCAGCCGCGCTCCACCACCTGTTCCAGTACGGCGTCCCGCGCCCGGGTCCACCGGGCCGTGTCGGCGGGCCTGCTGAACTGTCCGGCGAGCTTGAGCCCCCGGTCGAAGGCGGCCCAGCACATGACCCGGCTGTAGGTGAAGTCCTTGCGCCCGCCGCGGGTCTCCCAGATGCCCTCGTCGGGGCGGTCCCAGGAGTCCGCGAGCCAGTCCAGGGTGCGGGAGAGGATCTTCCATCCCTGGTAGCCCGCCTGGATACCGACCTCGCGGCCCTCGGACAGCGCGTAGAGCGCTTCGCCGTAGATGTCGAGCTGGAGCTGGTCGGCGGCGGCGTTGCCGAGCCGCACCGGGTGGGAGCCCCGGTACCCCTCCAGGTGCCCGAGGACCTCTTCCGCGTCCAGGGGCCGGCCGTCGACCCGGTACATGATCCGCAGGGCCTCGCCGCCGCCGTCCTGCCGGTCCCGGAGCCGGTCGCCGAGCCAGTGGGTGAAGGCGGTCGCCTCGTCGACGAAGCCGAGGTCCAGCAGGGCCCGTACGGACAGGGAGCCGTCCCGCACCCAGGTGTACCGGTAGTCCCAGTTGCGTTCGCCGCCCAGCTGTTCGGGCAGGCCCATGGTGGCCGCGGCGACGGGCGCGCCGCTGGGCTCGTAGGTGAGGAGCTTCAAGGTGATCGCGGAGCGGTTGACCATGTCGAGCCAGCGGCCGTGGTAACGGGAGCCGCGTACCCACCCCTGCCAGAAGTCGACGACGTCCCAGAGCTGTTCGGTGATCCCCTCGACGGTGGGGCGCGGCGGCTCGGGGCCGTCGGGGCCGCAGAGCGTGAGGACGGCCCCCGCGGTCTCCCCGGCGTTCAGGGTGACGCCGCCGACGGCGTCCTGGCCGTCGCGGGTCAGGGGGAAGGCCGTCTGGAGGTGGGCCGTGATGCCCGGTGCCCGGAAGACCGCTCCGTGCCCCGTCGGGCCCAGTGCCAGCTCGTGGGCGGCCCGGCCGTAGTCGAACCGGGGCCGGCACTCCAGGCCGAAGCGCACGGTGCCGCGCACCGAGCGCACGGTGCGTACCAGCGTGTGCCGGTCGGTCGGCCCGCCGGAGCGTACCGGGGTCATCCAGTCGAGGACCTCGCCGACGCCGTCGGGGGCCATGAACCGGGTGACGACGACCGCGGTGTCGGGGTAGTAGAGCTGCTTGCACGTGTGCGTGCCGCCGTCGGGCGACAGCCGGAAGAAGCCGCCGCGTTCGTGGTCGAGCAGGGCGGCGAAGATGCTGGGCGAGTCGAATCTGGGGGCGGCGAACCAGTCGACGACTCCCTGTGAGGAGATCAGGGCGGCCGTCTGCAGGTCGCCCACGAGTCCGTGGTCGGCGATCGGCGGATACCGGTCCATGAGCCGTTCCTCCCGGTCGGGCCCCCGTGCCCCTCACTATCCGGCACTCCCGCCCCGGGTGCGCGGTACGCATCCGCGCCGACGGGTCCGGGGCCGGGTGCCCGGTTCGCCGAACGGGGCGAGGTGCCCGGTTTGCCGAACGGGGCCGGGGCCGCGTTACTGGAATGAGCCCCCGTGCCGCCGGCCGGGCGGAGCTCCGCCCCACGGAGCCGGGAGCCGCGGAGGTGGCGGTATGGACATGATCCACATCCGCGCGGTGAGCCCGCCCGGGCTGACCGACGAGGTGGTCGGCCTGCTCGCGGACGATCCGTGCGTGCTCAACCTGATCGTGCAGCGGGACGCGGCCCGCAATCCCGACGGCGATTCCATCGCCTGCGACGTGCTGACCGGGGCGGCCAACGACGTGCTGCACCGCCTGCGCGGCGTCGAGCTCGACCAGCGGGGCTCCCTCGTCATCGAACCGGTCGACATGGCCTTCTCCGGCAGGGCGAGCGAAGGGGGACGGCGGGCGCTCGGACCGCTGAGCCGGGCACCGGTCTGGGAGCAGGTCGAGGCACGTATCAGGTCCGAGGGGCGGTACCCGCCGAGCTTCTATCTCTACCTGGTCGTAGCCGGGATGATCGGCTCGGTCGGCATCGTCACGAACTCGCAGATCCTGATCGTGGCGGCGATGGTGGTCGGGCCCGAGTACGGCGCCATCGTGAGTGTGGCGCTGGGGATCGACCGGGGCCACCGGGCCATGGTGCGGAGCGGGCTGGCCGCCCTGGGCACCGGCTTCCTCCTGACCGTGGTGGTCACCTTCCTCTTCGCCCTCCTCATCCGTGGCTTCGGGCTGCAGTCGGAGGCCTTCGACCGGGGACTGCGCCCCGTCTCCAACCTCATCAACACGCCGAACTTCTTCTCGGTCGCCGTCGCCACCCTGGCCGGGATCGTCGGGATCGTGTCCCTCACCGAGGCCAGGACGAGCGCCCTGCTCGGCGTGTTCATCTCGGTGACGACGATCCCGGCCGCCGCGGACATCGCGGTCTCCACCGCGTTCACCAGCTGGAGCGATGTGCGGGGTTCGGCCATCCAGCTGCTGGTGAACATCCTGGTGCTGATCGTGGTGGGCGCGGCCACGCTCAAGGCCCAGCGGGCGATCTGGCGGCGCGTCGGCCTGCGGCGTGACCGCAGCCGCGCGGGCGGAGAGGCCTGACGAACTCCGGAAGGGGCTGTCCCATGGACCAGGAAGCAGCAGCGCCACTGCGCGCCTCGCCGCGTGCGACACCGGCCGAGCGGGCGGCCCTCGGCAGGGCGGCCCGCCGCACGGCTCCCCGTTCGAGCCACGCCGGGTTCACTCCCCCGCCGGGGCGCCCCGACCCGCTGGCCCTGCTGGAAGCGCAGTCCGCGGACCGGGTTCCCGGGCTCGTCCCGATCCGCTACGGCAGGATGACCGAGTCCCCGTTCCGCTTCTACCGGGGCGCGGCCGCGGTGATGGCCGCCGACCTGGCCAGCACGCCGGATTCGGGGATCCGGGCCCAGCTGTGCGGCGACGCCCACCTGATGAACTTCAGGCTGCTGGCCTCGCCGGAGCGGAATCTGGTCTTCGACATCAACGACTTCGACGAGACACTGCCGGGCCCCTGGGAGTGGGACGTCAAACGGCTGGCGGCCAGTCTGGTCATCGCGGCGCGGGCGAACGGCTTCACGGACCGGGAGCGGGCGGGCATCGTGCGGGCCTCGGTGCGGTCGTACCGGGAGTCGATGGCCCGGTACGCCGGGATGCGCAATCTGGACGTCTGGTACGCGAAGACCGATGCCGAGGGGCTGCGTACGGTGGCGGCGGAGCGGCTGCCCGGGCGCGGCCGCAGGAACCTGGACCGGGCGCTGCGCAAGGCCCGTTCGCGGGACAGCCTGCAGGCCTTCGGCAAGCTCGCCGAGGTGGTCGACGGGCGGCTCAGGATCGCCCCGGACCCGCCGATGGTCGTCCCGCTCACCGATCTGATGCCCGGCGTGGAGCGCGACGCGGTGCACCGGCGGTTCCGCGGGATGGTCACGAGCTACAGCGGCAGCCTGGCGTCCGACCGGCGCAGTCTGCTGGAGGACTTCACCTTCGTCGACGTGGCCCGGAAGGTGGTCGGGGTGGGCAGCGTCGGCACCCGGTGCTGGATCATCCTGCTGCTCGGCCGGGACGGCGGGGACCCGCTCCTGCTCCAGGCCAAGGAGGCCGGCCCGTCGGTGCTGGCCGAGCACGCCGGGGCGAGCCGGTACGTGAACCAGGGCGAGCGGGTGGTCGCGGGCCAGCGCCTGATGCAGGCCTCCAGCGACATCTTCCTCGGCTGGGAGCAGGTGGACGGGATCGACGGCCGCCGCCGGGACTTCTACGTCCGCCAGCTGCGCGACTGGAAGGGCATCATCGAACCGGAGTCGATGGTGCCGAAGGGGATGCGCGCGTTCGGCGAGGTGTGCGGTGCCACGCTGGCCCGCGCCCACGCCCGGTCCGGGGACCGGATCGCCATCGCGGCCTACCTGGGGCGCAAGGACACCTTCGACCGGGCGATCGCCGCGTTCGCGGAGTCCTACGCGGACCGGAACGAGCTCGACCACCGGGCGCTGGTCGACGCGGTGCGCTCCGGCCGGCTGCCCGCGGAGGGTGCGGTGACCGGGTGACCCGGCCGTGGCGCACCGGCGACCTCCCGGAGGGCCCTCCGGGGCCGGGCGGCTGACCTTCGCCGCCGGAAGGCGTGTCCCGGGCCGCCGGGCGGCTGTCTGTCGGCCGGTGCGTGATATCCCGGCGGGAACCCGTGGGGCGCGTCCCCTTCCCCGCGGACCGCGCGTTCCGCGGGGACGTCACGCCGAGGAGTCGAGATCATGCCGGCCGAGCCCGCGGGCACATCCGTCACCGGACCGGCGGACCCGTACGCGCCGGTCCGCACCCGGCGCTACGTGGGGCTGCTGGTGATGGCGGCCGCGCTCGGCGTGCCCGTCTCCGCGATCGCGTTCGGCTTCCTGGCCCTGGTCTCGGAGCTCCAGTCGCTGACGTACACGGAGCTGCCGAAGGCGCTGGGCTTCGAGGGGACTCCGTCGTGGTGGCCCGTCCCCCTGCTCGGCCTGGCCGGCCTCCTGGTCGGAGTCACCGTCCGTCATCTGCCGGGCGGGGGCGGGCACCGGCCGGCGGAGGGGCTGGTGTCCACCGGGGCCCCGGCTGCGGCGGAGCTGCCCGGTATCGCTCTCGCGGCGCTCGCCTCGCTGGGCGTGGGAGCCGTGCTCGGGCCGGAGGCGCCCCTGATCGCGCTGGGCGGCGGGCTGGCCGTCTGGGCGGCGGGCCGGGTCAAGCGGGACCTGGCACCGGAGGCGCGGACCCTGGTCGGGGCGTCGGGGAGCTTCGCCGCGGTGAGCGCCCTGCTGGGGTCACCGCTGCTCGGCGCGTTCCTGCTGATGGAGGTGGCGGGGCTGGCCGGGCCGATGCTGGGCGTGGTCCTGGTTCCCGGGCTGCTCTCCGCGGGGGTCGGTGCCCTGATCTTCACCGGTCTGGGCTCCTGGACCGGTCTGGGCACGTACTCCCTGACGCTGGGCGAGGTTCCCCCGGCGGCGGACCCCGGTATCGCCGAGTTCGGGTGGGCGCTGGTCCTCGGTGTCGCGGCGGCCTTCGCCGGTGCGGGCATCCGCAGGCTGTCGCTGGCGCTGCAGGAACGTGTGGAGCGGCGGACGGTGGTGGCCACGGCGGCGATGGGGCTGGTCATCGGCGCTCTGGCGCTGGTGTACGCCGAGACGTCGGGCAAGGACGGTTCCGAGGTGCTGTACTCGGGCGAACACGAGCTGGGCCATCTGCTGTCGAGGAGCGCGGAGTACTCGGTGGGCGCGCTGGTGCTGCTCATCGTCTGCAAGTCGCTCGCGTACTGCGCCTCGCTGAGCTGCTTCCGGGGCGGTCCCGTCTTCCCAGCGATGTTCGTGGGCGCGGTGGCCGGCGTGGCGCTGTCCCACCTGCCGGGACTGCATCTCACCGCGGGGTTCGCGATGGGCATCGGGGCCATGTGCGTGGCGATGCTGCGGCTGCCGATGACCTCGGTGCTTCTGGCGACGCTCCTGCTGGGCAGGGAAGGACTCACCGTGATGCCCCTGGTGATCGTGGCGGTGGTGGTGGCGTACGTGGTCACCCTGCGGCTGACGCCCGCACCGGTGGACCGGGCACGGCCGGAGGCGGCGTAGCCCTCTCCGGCATATCGTCTCCCGCATATCAGGGACACCATCCGGACAGGAGAGATACGGCGGAGGAGCCGGATCACGTCGGCGTCCGGCGCGCCGCGCCCCGCGGATCGTCCTGCCCCGACTCCGTACCCCTCCCGACCGTTGCGCTGGAAAGGACCCCGTACCCATGACCGAGATCGTCCACGTGAGCGGCCCCGAGCTGGTCACGTACGCCGATGAGATGGCCGAGCTGCTGGTGGAGACCGTCGAGGAGGGTTCCTCGGTGGGGTTCCTGGCCCCGCTGGACCGGGAGAAGGCCGCCGTCTGGTGGCGGGAGCGCGCCTCGGCCCTGGAGTCCGGGCAGCTGTCCGTCTGGATCGCCCGGGAGGGCTGCCGGGTCGCCGGCACGATCGCCCTGGTCCGGGCGCCGCTGCCGAACGCCCGCCACCGTGCGGAGGTGGCCAAGCTGATGGTCCGCCCCGCCGCCCGCGGCCAGGGCCTCGGCCGGGCGCTGCTGGCGGCCGTCGAGGCGTACGCCGAGGTCGAGGGCATCACGCTGCTGATCCTGGACACCGAGAGCGGCAGCCTGGCCGAGCAGGTCTACTGCAAGGCGGGCTGGACGGAGGTCGGCACCGTGCCGGGATACGCGGCCGACCCGGCGGGCAGCCTCAAGCCGACCACCTTCTACTACAAGGAGCTCGCCGCCCGATGAGCGGCGGGCGGCACAATGAGCACCACGCACGCGATGATCAGGGAGAGTTTCATGACGCTGCACGACATTCCGCTGCACACCCTCACCGGCGAGCCGACCACCCTGGGCGCCTGGAGCGGCCGGGCCGTCCTGCTGGTGAACGTGGCGTCCAAGTGCGGGCTCACCCCGCAGTACGAGGGCCTGGAGCGGCTGCAGCAGGCGTACGGGGACCGGGGGCTCACCGTGCTCGGTGTGCCCTGCAACCAGTTCGCCGGGCAGGAGCCGGGCAGCGCGGAGGAGATCCAGACCTTCTGCTCGACGACGTACGGCGTCACCTTCCCGCTCCTGGAGAAGCTCGACGTCAACGGGGCGGACCGGCACCCGCTGTACACGGAGCTGACGAAGCTGGCGGACGCGGACGGGGAGGCCGGGGACGTCCAGTGGAACTTCGAGAAGTTCGTGATCTCACCGGCCGGTGAGCCGGTGGCCCGGATCCGGCCGCGCAGCGAGCCGGAGTCGACGGAGGTCGTGGCGGCGATCGAGGCGCAGCTGCCGGGCTGAGTACGCGGAAGGGGCCGTCCGGGACGTGTGCCCGGGCGGCCCCTTCCGTCCGTCCGCTAACGGATCGGCATGCCCGACAGGGTCCGGGCTATCACCAGGCGCTGGATCTCGCTGGTGCCCTCGAAGATGGTGTAGATGGCCGCGTCGCGGTGCATGCGCTCGACCGGGTACTCGCGGGTGAAGCCGTTGCCGCCGAGGATCTGGATGGCCTGCGCGGTGACCTTCTTGGCGGTCTCGCTGGCGTAGAGCTTGGACATGGAGCCCTCCGCCGAGGTGAACGGCTTCCCGGTGGTCGCCATCCAGGAGGCGCGCCAGACCAGCAGCCGGGCCGCGTCGATCTGGGTACGCATGTCGGCGAGCTGGAAGGCGATGCCCTGGTTGTCGATGATCGGGCGGCCGAACTGGCTGCGCGTCTTCGCGTAGTCGAGGGCGACCTCGTACGCCGCGCGGGCGGTGCCCACGGCCATGGCGCCGACGGCCGGGCGGGAGGCCTCGAAGGTGGCCATCGCCGCGTTCTTGACGCGCTCGCCGCCGGACTTGACGCGCTCCCGGGCGCGGGCGAGGCGCTCGTCGAGCTTCTCCTTGCCGCCGAGCAGGCAGTGGCCGGGGACGCGGACGCCCTCCAGGACCACCTCGGCGGTGTGGGAGGCCCGGATGCCGTGCTTCTTGAACTTCTGGCCCTGGGAGAGGCCGGGGGTGCCCGGCGGCACGATGAAGGAGGCGTGGCCCTTGGAGCCGAGGCCGGCGTCGACGACGGCGACCACCACGTGGACGTTGGCTATGCCGCCGTTGGTCGCCCAGGTCTTGGTCCCGTCGAGGACCCACTCGTCCGTGGCCTCGTCGTAGACGGCGCGCGTCCGCATGGCGGCGACGTCGGACCCGGCGTCGGGCTCGGAGGAGCAGAAGGCGGCGACCTTCACGTCGTTCGCGTCGCCGTACATCTGCGGGATCCAGGTGCCGATCTGCTCCTCGGTGCCGTTGGCGAGGACGCCGACGGCCGCCAGGCCCGTACCGACGATCGACAGGGCGATGCCCGCGTCGCCCCAGAAGAGCTCTTCCATGGCCATGGGGATGCCGAGCCCCGTAGGGTCGAAGAACTGCTGGGCGTAGAAGTCGAGGGAGTAGATGCCGACCTTGGCCGCTTCCTGGATGACGGGCCAGGGCGTTTCCTCACGCTCGTCCCACTCCGAGGCCGCGGGGCGGATCACATCCGCCGCGAAGCCGTGAAGCCAGTCACGGACCTGCTTCTGGTCGTCGTTGAGGTCAAGCGTGAACTCGGCCATGTTCCCCTCCATGCACTGCCGTGAAAAGCATGCGTTACTTGCGGTAACCGCAGTCTGTTACCGGACAGTAGCCGCTGTCAACCGCCCCGGAGCTGATCGACAGGGGCACCGGGCAGGGTGTTACGTTGCGCAGGCGCGAAGAAGCAGACGTGAAGAAATTGCATGGCCTGGGGTGGGAGAGACGACATGGAGAGCACACGCGGCGCCGAGCGAGCACGGACCGCGGCCGAGATCCGCCGCCGCGAACTGCTCGAAGCAGCGGACCGGGTGGTGCTCAGGGACGGCCCGCAGGCGTCGATGAACGCGATCGCCGCCGAGGCCGGGATCACCAAGCCCATCCTCTACCGCCACTTCGGCGACAAGGGCGGCCTCTACCGCGCGCTCGCCAAACGCCACACCGACGCCCTGCTCAGCGCCCTGCGCGCGGCCCTGGACGCCCCCGCCGAGCGCCGCGCACGGGTCGAGGCCACGCTCGACACCTATCTCGCCGCGATCGAGGCCCGCCCCCAGGTCTACCGCTTCCTGATGCACCCCGCCGACGGAGCGGACTCCACCATCTCCGCCGAGGCCGCCCTCTCCACCGAGCAGGGCTTCGACGTCGGCCGCCACTCCGCCCCGCTCCTGCGCCGGCTCGGCGAGGAGCTGGGCCAGGTGATCGCCGAGCGGGTGGACCTGGGACCGGACAGCGAGCTGACGGCGCGCATCTGGGGCCACGGCATCGTCGGCATGATGCACGCGGCGGGCGACTGGTGGCTCGGCGACCGCCCCTGCTCCCGCGAACGGCTGGTGCGCAGCCTCGCCGACCTGCTCTGGGGCCGGCTGGCGGAGGCGGGCGACCGCGACGTCAAGGGCGGCCCGGGGTTCTAGACCCCGTCCTTACGGGCCCACGGCGCCCGCCGCGCCGCCCGCAGCGCCCGGGACCGCCGCAGCCCGGTCAGCCGGTCGGTGTAGACCATGCCCTCCAGGTGGTCGCACTCGTGCTGGAGGCACCGGGCGAACCACCCCGTCCCCGCGATCCGCACCGGCTCACCCGTCATCGTCAGCCCCTCGACCACCGCGTGGTCGAAGCGTTCCGTGCCCGATTCCAGCCCCGGAAGTGACAGACAGCCCTCCGGTCCGCGTACGGTGAGTCCGTCCGCCTCGACCAGTTCGGGGTTGACGACGTGTCCCAGATGACGGACGTCGTCGTCGTCCGGGCAGTCGTAGACGAACACTTTGAGCGGGACGCCGATCTGGTTGGCGGCGAGCCCGACACCCTGCGCGGCATACATCGTGGCGAACATGTCCTCGACCAGCTTCGCGAGCGACGGGCCAAAATCCGTGACGTCCTCACAGGCACGGTGGAGCAACGGGTCGCCGAGCAGACTCATCTCACGGATGAGTCCGGAACTGCCGGGGATCGGGCGGTTTCGCATGGCGGTAAGCGTACGTTCCGCCACGGCCCGGGAGTTCCCGTGGTGCCGCGGTGCGGTCGCCGCACCGGACATCGATAGGCTGGGCGCGGACCGATGCAAGGAGGATCTAGGACGATGGCAGGCAACACGGAGCCGTTGTCGCCGCGGGCCAAGCTGGCCGTGACGGCGGGCAAGGCCGCGGCGGCGGTGTCACGCGCCGCGGGGCGGGGCAGCGGATCGGTGATCGGCGGCCGGGTGGCGCTCAAACTCGACCCCGACCTGCTGGGGCGGCTGGCGCAGCACCTGGACGTGATCCTCGTGTCGGCGACGAACGGCAAGACGACGACCACCCGGCTGATCGCCGAGGCACTGGGGGCGGCCGGGCCCGTCGTGTCGAACGCGCTCGGCGCGAACATGCCCGCGGGCATCACCTCGGCGCTGGCCGGCGGCTCGGACGCGAAGTTCGGCGTGATCGAGGTCGACGAGAAGTATCTCGCCGGTGTCGCGCGCGACACCACCCCCAAGGCGATCGCCCTGCTCAACCTCTCCCGCGACCAGCTGGACCGCGCGGCCGAGACCCGGATGATGGCCGAGCACTGGCGCGAGGGCCTCTCCGGCTCGAAGGCCGTGATCATCGCCAACGCGGACGACCCGCTGGTCGTCTGGGCGGCCTCCTCCTCGCCCAACGTGGTGTGGGTGGCGGCCGGTCAGGCGTGGAAGGACGACGCCTGGTCCTGCCCGTCCTGCGGTGGTGTGATGCAGCGCCCCGGCGACGACTGGTTCTGCGGGCAGTGCGGCTTCCGCCGCCCCGCCCCGAGCTGGGCGCTCAACGGCGACTACGTCCTGGACCCGCACGGTTCGGCCTGGCCGATCCACCTCCAGCTGCCCGGCCGCGCGAACAAGGCCAACGCCACCAGCTCGGCCGCCGTCGCCGCCGTCTTCGGTGTGCCGCCGCAGGTCGCACTGGAGCGCATGTACCAGGTGCAGGCGGTCGCCGGACGGTACGACGTCGTCACCTTCCACAACCGTGAGCTGCGCCTGCTGCTGGCGAAGAACCCGGCCGGCTGGCTGGAGACGTTCTCGCTGATCGACCCGCCGCCGACGCCGGTGATCCTCTCCGTCAACGCCCGCGGCGCGGACGGCACGGACACCTCCTGGCTCTGGGACGTGGACTACACGCAGCTGGCCGGTCACCCGATCTTCGTGCTCGGCGACCGCAAGCTGGACCTCGCGGTCCGCCTCGAAGTGGCCGGTCTGGACTTCCGGGTCTGCGAGACGCTCGACGAGGCCGTGCAGTACGCCCCGCCCGGCCGCATCGAGGTCATCGCCAACTACACCGCCTTCCAGGATCTGCGCCGTCGTGTCGGCAACTGACCCCGGCCCCGGCCACCTCCGGAGAGGACGAAGCATGAGCAACAACGGTCTGCGTCTGGTCTGGGTCTACCCCGACCTGCTCAGCACCTACGGCGACCAGGGCAACGCCCTGGTCGTGGAGCGGCGGGCCCGGCAGCGCGGGCTGGACGTGCAGCGCGTCGACGTGCGCAGCGACCAGCCGGTGCCGACGTCCGGCGACATCTATCTGATCGGCGGCGGTGAGGACCGGCCCCAGCGCCTCGCGGCGGAGCGGCTGCGCCGCGACGGCGGGCTGAGCCGGGCCGCCTCCAACGGCGCGATCATCTTCTCGGTCTGCGCGGGCTACCAGATCCTGGGCCACGAGTTCATCAACGACCTCGGTGAGCGCGAGCAGGGCCTCGGTCTGCTCGACGTGGTCTCCACCCGCGGCGAGGGCGCCCGGTGCGTCGGTGACGTACTGGCGGACATCGACCCGCACCTCGGCCTGGAGCCGCTGACCGGGTTCGAGAACCACCAGGGCGTCACCCATCTCGGCCCGACGGCACGGCCGTTCGCCCGGGTCCGGCTGGGCCGGGGCAACGGCACCGGGGACGGCACGGAGGGCGCGTACAACGACACGGTCTTCGGGACGTACATGCACGGCCCGGTGATGGCCCGCAACCCGCAGATCGCCGATCACCTGCTGAAACTGGCCCTCGACGTGAACGCGCTGCCGCCCACGGACGACCGCTGGTACGAGGCGCTGCGCGCGGAGCGGATCGCCTCGGCGACACAGCCCGCCTGATGAGGGGTTTTCCGCTCTGTTGAGCGGAGTCCAGCAGGCGGACGCACGGTTCGGTCCCGCCACCCTGCGCCGGTAGGGTGGCGGGGATCCAACCGGACGACGTGGTCCGGTCGTCGACTTAACGTTGCAAAGGTTCTCGGGCCATGCGCATTGGCGTACTCACCTCCGGCGGCGACTGCCCCGGCCTCAACGCCGTCATCCGTTCCGTCGTGCACCGCGCGGTGGTGGACCACGGCGACGAGGTCATCGGCTTCCACGACGGGTGGAAGGGCCTGCTGGAGTGCGACTACCGCAAGCTCGACCTGGACGCGGTGGGCGGCATCCTGGCCCGTGGCGGCACCATCCTCGGCTCCTCCCGGGTCCAGCCCGCGCATCTGCGTGACGGCGTGGAGCGGGCCCGCGGCCATGTCGCCGATCTCGGTCTCGACGCCATCATCCCGATCGGCGGCGAGGGCACCCTCAAAGCGGCCAACCTCCTCTCGGAGGCCGGGCTGCCCATCGTCGGGGTCCCCAAGACCATCGACAACGACATCGCCTCCACCGACGTCACCTTCGGCTTCGACACCGCCGTCGGTGTCGCGACCGAGGCGCTGGACCGGCTGAAGACCACCGCCGAGTCCCACCAGCGGGTGCTGATCGTCGAGGTCATGGGGCGTCACACCGGCTGGATCGCCCTGCACTCCGGGATGGCGGCCGGCGCCCACGCCATCGTCGTGCCCGAGCGCCCCTTCGACATCGACGAGCTGACCGAGCTGGTCGGCAAGCGGTTCTCGGCGGGCAAGAAGTTCGCCATCGTGGTGGTCGCCGAGGGCGCCAAGCCCCGTACGGGCTCCATGCAGTTCGAGCAGGGCGTCAAGGACATCTACGGCCACGAGCGGTTCGCCGGGGTGGCCACGCAGCTCTCCGGGGAGCTGGAGCAGCGGCTCGGCAAGGAGGCCCGCCCGGTCATCCTCGGCCATGTCCAGCGCGGTGGCACGCCGACCGCGTACGACCGCGTCCTGGCGACCCGGTTCGGCTGGCACGCGGTGGAGGCGGCGCACCGGGGCGAGTTCGGGATGCTGACCGCGCTGCGCGGCACCGACATCGTGATGGTCCCGCTGGCGGAAGCCGTCGAGACGCTGAAGACGGTCCCGGCCGAGCGGTACGCCGAAGCGGAGTGCGTGCTCTAGTCGTCGCTCCCGTAGAACTGCCCCCGGCCGCAACCGCGGCCGGGGGCAGTTCTACGCTGTACCGGACAACCGGCACGAAACGGGGACGTGTCCCCATCGGGAGTGAACAGATGGATCACAGCGGGCACGGCATGAACATGGATCTGCCGCCGTTCACGCTGGGACGGGGGCTGGAGCTCTCCGCCGACCCGTTCTTCCTGACCGGCTGCGTCCTCGCACTCGCCCTGTACGGGTACGGCGTGGTGCGGCTGCGTCGGCGCGGGGACGGCTGGCCGGTCAACCGGATCGTCTTCTTCACCGTGGGTGTGCTGAGCATCGCCCTGGTGATGTGCACCAAGCTCAACGACTACGGCATGGTCATGTTCAGCGTGCACATGGTGCAGCACATGGTGATCAGCATGCTGTCGCCGATCCTGCTGCTGCTGGGCGCTCCGGTGACGCTGGCGCTGCGCGCGCTGCCGCCCGCCGAGCGGGGCCGGACCGGGCCGCGCGAGCTGCTCCTGAAGCTGCTGCACAGCCGGTACATGAAGATCGTCACGCATCCGGCGTTCACGATCCCGCTCTTCATCGCGAGCCTCTACGCGCTGTACTTCACGCCGGTCTTCGACTTCCTGATGAGCTCCAAGCCCGGCCACATCGGGATGATGGTGCACTTCCTCGCCGTCGGCCTGGTCTTCTTCTGGCCGATCATGGGCGTCGACCCGGGCCCGCACCGGCCCGGCTATGTGATGCGGATGCTGGAGCTGTTCGCCGGGATGCCGTTCCACGCGTTCTTCGGGATCGCGCTGATGATGGCGAGCACGCCGATGGTCAAGACGTACGAGAACCCGCCCGCCTCCCTCGGTATCGACGCCCTCACCGACCAGAACTGGGCGGGCGGTATCGCGTGGGCGTTCAGCGAGATCCCGTCCGTGCTGGTGCTGATCGCACTGGTGTACCAGTGGTACCGCTCCGAGCAGCGCACGGCCAAGCGTTCGGACCGGGCCGCCGACCGCGACGGCGACAAGGAGCTGGCGGCGTACAACGCCTATCTCGCGTCATTGCAGGCGCGACAGTAGCGCGGGGGGCGCGTTCGGGGTGACCATGGGGACAACGGCCGCGCGGCCGACGAGGAGCGTGCGCGCATGTCCGGATCGACGAAAACCATGGGATACCTGACCGTCGGGGCGCTGGTCACGGTGACCGCGTACACCGTGGCACTGGGAAGCAGCGGCTGGCTCTGGTTCGGCTGGGTGGTGCTGGGGCTCTGCACCCTCGGCATGCTGGCCACCCAGGACACCTGACGGTCCCGGCCGACACGCCTGACGGGCCCGGTGGCGGGTACGAGCCGGGTGACCGGTTCGCTACGGTCGCACGGTGATACCGGGGACCTACACTGACGTCCCCGGCACGACCATGACCTGGTAGTACGCAGCGACCTGGCAGAACGCAGCCCTGACGCCGGCCCGGCAGAGCGAGGTGCACCCACAAGGTGTTTTATTACATCCTGAAATATGTCGTGCTGGGGCCCGTGCTGCGGGTGCTGTTCCGCCCTCGGATCGAGGGTCTGGAGAACATCCCGGAAGAAGGCGCGGCGATCGTCGCGGGAAACCATCTCTCCTTCTCCGACCACTTCCTCATGCCCGCCATCCTCAAGCGGCGCATCACCTTCCTCGCGAAGGCCGAGTACTTCACCGGCCCGGGGATCAAGGGCCGGCTCACCGCCGCGTTCTTCCACAGCGCGGGCCAGATCCCGGTGGACCGCTCGGGCAAGGACGCGGGCCAGGCGGCGATCCGCGAGGGCCTGGGCGTGCTGAGCAAGGGCGAGCTGCTGGGGATCTACCCGGAGGGCACCCGCTCGCACGACGGCCGGCTCTACAAGGGCAAGGTCGGGGTGGCGGTCATGGCGATCACCGCGGGGGTGCCGGTGATCCCGTGCGCCATGCTCGGCACGTTCGAGATCCAGCCGCCCGGCCAGAAACTCCCGAAGATCAAGCAGGTGGCCATCCGGTTCGGTGAGCCGCTGGACTTCTCACGCTACGCGGGCATGGAGAACCAGAAGGCCGCTATCCGGGCCGTGACGGACGAGATCATGTACGCGATCCTGGAACTGTCGGGCCAGGAGTACGTGGACGAGTACGCGGCGAAGGTGAAGGCCGCCGAGCAGGAGGCCGCCCCGCCGAGGAAGTTCCCCAAGCTGCGACGCTGACGGCGGATTCGCCACCGGCAGAGCGAGCTGGTCCGGCCGGGGCCGCTCCCCTAGCGTCGTCCGTATGAGCCAGGGACATGCGTGGGTGCTGGGAGCGACGGGACAGATCGGGCGGGCGGCAGTGAGCGCGCTCGCCGGGGACGGCTGGGAGGTGACCGCCGTCTCGCGCGGCGGCGGCCGGGACGGGCGGTGGGACGGCGGGGTACGGGCCCTGGCGCTCGACCGGGACGAGGAGGGCGCGCTGGAGAAGGCGCTCGGCGAGGGCTGCGACGTCCTGGTCGACATGGTCGCCTTCGGCGCGCGGCACGCACAGCAGCTGACAGGGCTCGCCGGGAGGGTCGGCTCGGCGGTCGTGATCTCCAGCGGCGCGGTGTACGAGGACGACCGGGGCCGCAGCTTCGACACCCAGGAACAGCCCGACGGCTTCCCCCGCTACCCCGTGCCGCTGCCGGAGACCCAGCGCACGGTGGAGCCGGGCGGGGCGACGTACGGGACCCGCAAGGTACTGCTGGAGCGTGAGTTGCTGGCGGTGGGCGACGCGCTGCCGGTGACCCTGCTGCGGGCGGGCGCGGTCCACGGCCCGTACTGCCGCACACCGCGCGAGCTGTACTTCGTGAAGCGGCTGCTCGACGGCCGGCGGCGGCGCGTGCTCGCGTACGGCGGCGAGAGCCGCTTCCACCCGGTCCACGTGTCGAACGCGGCGGAGCTGATCCGGCTGGCCGCCCGCCTCCCCGGTTCGCGGGTGCTCAACGCGGCGGATCCGCAGGCGCCCACGGTCGCCGGCATCGGGGCGGCGATCGACGAGGTGCTGGGCCGGGAGACGGAGACGGTCCTGGTCGACGGCCCGGCGCCAGAGGGGGGCGTGGGCGAGACGCCGTGGAGCGGGGCCCATCCGGTGGTGTACGACATGACGGCGGCGGAGCGGGAGCTCGGCTACCGGCCGGTGACGGGGTACGTGGAGTCGCTGCCGGAGACGGTGGAGTGGCTCGCCGGGGAACTGGCGGGGCGGGACTGGCGGGAGGCGTTCCCGAAGATGGCGCGCAACTACGGGGAGGCGCTCTTCGACTATGCGGCGGAGGACGCGTGGTTGGAGGCGTACGACCGGGGCGGCCGCTGAAGGATGCGGGGCCCCGGCCGTACGCCTCACAGGATTGCTACGGCTTCGGCGTGGCGTGCGGGGTGCACGTCACGTCGCGCCGGTCGGTCTTCCCGGTGAGCAGGTAGGTGTCCACCCGCTCGTTGACGCAGGGGTTGGCCAGCCCGGTGACGCCGTGGGACCCGGCGCCCTTCTCGGTGATGAGCCGCGAACCCTTGAACCGCTTGTGCAGCTCGACGGCGCCTTCGTACGGGGTGGCGGCGTCCCGTGTGGCCTGCACGATGAGGACCGGCGGCAGGCCCTTGCCGGTCTTCACGTTCAGCGGGGTCTGCTGCTTGGTGGGCCAGGTGGCACAGGGCAGGTTCATCCAGGCGTTGGCCCACGTCATGAACGGGTACTTCTTGTGCAGCCGGGTGTTGTCCCGGTCCCAGGTGCGCCAGCTGGTGGGCCACTTGGCGTCCGCGCACTCGACGGCGGTGTAGACCGCGTTGCCGTTCTCGGCGGAGGCGTTGCCCGCGAGGTCGCTCATGTCGGGGGCGGCGGCGTCGATCAGCGCCTGGGTGTCACCGGCCCGGTAGGCGCTCCAGGTCTTGGCGGTGGGCGCCCAGGCGGAGTCGTAGTACGGGGCGCTCTGGAAGAAGCCGATGAGTTCGGCGGGTCCGACGACACCGCCGATGGGCTTCTTCTTGGCGGCGGCGCGGAGCTTCAGCCACTCCTTCTCGACCTTCTGCGGGGTGTCGCCGATGCCGTAGACGGAGTCGTGCTTGGCGACCCAGGCCTTCCAGTCGTCCCAGCGCATCTGGAAGGCGATGTCCTGGTTCAGGTTGGCCCGGTACCAGATGCTCTCCCGCGAGGGGTTGACCACGCTGTCGACGACCATGCGCCGTACGTGGGTGGGGAAGAGCGTGCCGTAGACGGCGCCCAGGTAGGTGCCGTAGGAGACGCCGAGGAAGTTGAGCTTCTTCTCCCCGAGCGCGGCCCGGATGACATCGAGGTCACGTGCGGTGTTGGGCGTGGTCATGTGCGGCAGCATCCAGCCGCTGCGCTCGGCGCACCCCTCGGCGTACTCGCGGGCCAGCTTGCGCTGGGCGCGCTTGTCGGCCTCGCTGTCGGGAACGGGGTCCGCCTTCGGAGCCTTGACGAACTCCTGCGGGTCGACGCAGGAGATCGGCGCCGAGCGGCCCACCCCGCGCGGGTCGAAGCCGACGAAGTCGTACGCCTTCGCGGTCTTCGTCCAGAGCGGGTTCTTGGCGGTGACACGGGTGGGGAAGCGCATCCCCGAACCGCCGGGTCCGCCGGGGTTGTAGATCAGGGCGCCCTGGCGCTCGCCCTTGGTGCCGGTGCTGACGTGCCGGTCGACGGCGAGCTTGATCTTCTTGCCGTTGGGCTTGGCGTAGTCGAGCGGTACGGTCACCCAGCCGCACTGGATGGGGGCGGTCAGGCCCCAGTCCTCCGGGCAGCTCTTCCAGTCGATCCCGGCCCTGGCCGAGCGTTCGGCGGCGATCCTGACTCCGCGCGCCTCGGAGCCCACCCGGTCGTGGTGGCGGCCGTCGGCGCTGGCGGCGGGCGCGGTTATCGCTCCCGCGACGAGCGTGCCCGCGATCAGCGCCCCGGCCGTGCCCAGCACTGCTGTGCGTCCCACGTGGAACCTCCCCCATCGTCGTCCGATGCGCCGCCGGTGGCGGCGTGGTCTCATCGGAGCGTTCCGGGGATCCTTTCGTCTGTGGGGTTCCTGGGGCCAGGGCGTACACCTGTTTCTTTACCGAACCCATAACCGGTGAAGAGAATCCGCTCAGCGGACTTCCTGACGGTGATCCGCCTTCAGACCGTCCAGCAGCTCGCGCATCGCCTCGTTCAGGACGGCGCGGAGCAGGCGGGCGTCGGCGGCCACCGCCGTGACGAGGACGGCGGGACCGGCGAGCGGGGTGAGGGCGGCGGTGGGGCCGAAGAGGCGGGCGGGCAGCGGGGCGTCCTCGAAGGACGGGTCGGCCAGCAGGAGTTGACCGACCGCACGGTGGCCGCCGAGGACGGCGGGGCCGTCCCAGCCGCCGGGTGCGCCGGGCCCGTAGGCCAGTTGCTGGTCCAGGAGCGGGCGGCCTCCCCGGTGGACGGTGAGCCGGGTGGTGAGGGCGCCGGTGGGCTCGCCGTGGCGGCCGAGGATCTGCTCCTCGCGCAGCAGCAGCCGGGCGGTGGGGGCGAGTTCGACACGGGTGGACTGGCGGAGGTCGCTGCCGTGGGCGGAGACGAGCTGTTCGGGCAGCCAGCGCAGGGCGGCCCCCTCCCCCACCCTCAGATGCACGGCGTACGTGGACGGCTCGCCGTCCGCCCGCGCGCCCGGCAGCGCGACGGTGGCCGCCGCCGCGTCGACGGTGAGGTGTGCGCCGTCCGCGACCTCGGCCTCGATCGTCAGCCGGTCGCCGTTGAGCGGGGCGCTCATCGCGCCGACGACGGTGGCCCGGGCGTGTCCGGGGAGCGGAGAGCGGGTGCGGCGCAGCGCGAGCGGCCCGTCGCTCTCCAGGACGGGCAGGGCGGTGCCACCCCGACCGTCGGGCTCGGCGCGGAGGCGGGCGGTGGCGCGGACGCTCATGCGGTCCAGGCGGCGAGCTGCGCCCGCACCCAGTCGGCGACCGGCCCGACGCCCTCGGCGGAGGTCAACGAGGTGAAGAGCACGGGGAGTTCGCCGCGCTGCTCCTTGGCGTCGCGGGCCATCCGCTGGAGGTCGGAGCCGACGTAGGGGGCGAGGTCGGTCTTGTTGATGACGAGGAGGTCGGCGGTGGTGACGCCGGGGCCGCCCTTGCGCGGGATGTCGTCGCCGCCCGCCACGTCGATGACGAAGACCTGGGCGTCGACGAGCCCCTTGGAGAAGGTGGCGGTGAGGTTGTCGCCGCCGGACTCCACCAGGATCAGGTCGAGCGGGCCCACCGCGTCCTCCAGGTCCTCGACGGCTTCGAGGTTGGCGGAGATGTCGTCGCGGATCGCGGTGTGCGGGCAGGCACCGGTCTCGACGGCCTGGATCCGCTCGGGCGGCAGGACCGCGTTGCGCAGCAGGAAGGCGGCGTCCTCCTGGGTGTAGATGTCGTTGGTGACGACGGCGATCGAGATCCGGTCGCGCAGCTCGCGGCAGAGGGCGGCGACGGTGGCCGTCTTGCCGGAGCCGACGGGGCCGCCGAGTCCGATGCGCAGGGCGCGCCGGGTGCCGTCGGGGCGGGTGGCGTCGGCGCTGACGGCGGCGGGGCCGTCGTGGGTGTGGCCGAGGTGCATGGTGCTGCTCCTGTTTCTTTTGAAGGTGAGGGTCAGGAGGCGAAGAGGCGGACCGGCCAGGCGGCGTGCGCCTCGGCGGTGATGTCGAGGAGCGGGGCGGAGGCGGCGGGCAGGGCGTCGATGCCCCGCCGGGCGGCCTCGGCGGCCTGTGCGGCCACATCGTCGAGCTCGGGGGCGAGCCGGGCCAGTACGGCGGTGGCGTGGAAGGGGTCGAGGGAGAGCAGCCGGACCACGGCGGTGGCCGGGCCGCTGACCGTCTCGTACGCCACCCAGTGCGCGGCGTCCTCGGATTTCAGCCCCGCCGCCCGGGCGGTGAGGCCGAGGACGACGGGCTGGTGGGCGCCGCGCGGCCGGGCCGTGGCGAGCGCGTCGAGTTCGGGGCTCGGCCAGGTGGCGCGGGCGGCCCGCATCATCTGCCGGCCCAGCTTGCGGGCGGTGGCCCGCAGGGCGGGCGAGGGCGTACGGGCGTCGGCGGCCTCGTCCAGCGCGAGCGGGTCGAGGCCGTGGGCGGCCGCCGCCGCGAGGGCGGCGGCGGTGAGCCCGGCGGTGTGCAGACGGCCCCGGCAGAAGGCGGCGAGGTCGTCGGCGTTACGGATGCGCCCCTGGGTGACGGCCGGTTCGGCCCCACCGGAGTGGGCGTGGCCGCCGGCGGGGAAGCGGCCGTCGGCGAGGACGAGCAGGGCGGCGCGTGACATGACCGGTCCCGGCTCAGAAGAGGAAGTAGCGCTGGGCCATGGGCAGTTCCGCCGCCGGTGCGGGCTCGACCGGTTCGCCGTCGATGGTGACGGCGAAGCTGTCTGGGTCGACCTGGACGTGCGGCATCGCGTCGTTCTCCCGCATGTCCGCCTTGGTGACCCCCCGGGTGCTGGTGATCGGGGTGAACCGCTTGTCGAGGCCGAGCCGTTCGGGCAGTCCGTCCTCGATCGCCGTCTCCGTGACGAAGTTGAAGGAGCCGCGTGCGGCGGCCCGGCCCAGTGCGCCGAACATCGGCCGGGGCAGCACCGGTTGGGGCGTCGGGATGGACGCGTTGGCGTCGCCCATCTGCGCGTACGCGATCTGGCCGCCCTTGATGACGGTCTGCGGCTTCACCCCGAAGAACGCCGGGTCCCAGAGCACGAGGTCGGCGAGCTTTCCGCTTTCCACCGAGCCGATCTCCCGGTCCAGGCCCTGGGCGACGGCCGGGTTGATGGTGTATTTGGCGACATAGCGACGGACCCGGTGGTTGTCGGCCGCTCCGTCCCCGGCGAGCGCGCCGCGCCGCTTCTTCATGACGTGGGCGGTCTGCCAGGTCCGCAGGATCACCTCGCCGATGCGGCCCATCGCCTGGGAGTCCGAGGAGATGATCGAGATGGCGCCGAGGTCGTGGAGGATGTCCTCGGCCGCGATGGTGGAGGGCCGGATGCGGGACTCCGCGAAGGCGAGGTCCTCGGGGACGGCGGGGTTGAGGTGGTGGCAGACCATCAGCATGTCGAGGTGTTCCTCGATGGTGTTGACGGTGTGCGGCCGGGTCGGGTTGGTCGAGCTCGGCAGGACGTACGGCTCCGAGACGACGGTGATGATGTCGGGCGCGTGCCCGCCGCCCGCACCCTCGGTGTGGTACGCGTGGATGGAGCGCCCGGCGATGGCGGCGAGGGTGTCGGCGACGAACCCGGCCTCGTTGAGGGTGTCGGTGTGGATGGCGAGCTGGGCGCCGGTCTCCTCGCAGACCGTGAGGCAGGCGTCGATGGCGGCCGGGGTGGCACCCCAGTCCTCATGGATCTTGAACCCCAGTGCTCCGCCGCGCAGTTGGGAGTACATGGCGTCGTGGGAGGTCGTGTTGCCCTTGCCGAGCAGCCCGATGTTGACGGGGAAGGTCTCCAGCGCCTCGAACATCCGGGCAAGGTGCCAGGGGCCGGGGGTGATGGTGGTCGCCTTGGTGCCTTCGGCGGGTCCGGTGCCGCCGCCGACGAGGGTGGTGATGCCGCTGGAGAGCGCCTGGTCGACGAGGGTCGGCGAGATGAAGTGGACGTGCGCGTCGACCGCTCCGGCCGTCAGGAACTTGCCGTTGCCCGCGATGATCTCGGTCTCGGGGCCGATCACCAGGTCGGGGTGGACGCCGTCCATGGTGTCCGGGTTCCCGGCCTTGCCGATGCCGGTGATCCGGCCGTCGCGGATGCCGATGTCGGCCTTGACGATGCCCCAGTGGTCGATCACGACCGCGCCGGTGATGACGGTGTCGGGTGCGCCCTCGGCCCGGGTGGTGCGGGCCTGGCCCATGGACTCGCGGATCACCTTGCCGCCGCCGAAGACCGCCTCGTCGCCCGCGTGGCCCGGGCCGCCGGAGCGGTCCTCCTCGATCTCGACGAAGAGGCCGGTGTCGGCGAGGCGGATCCGGTCGCCGGTGGTGGGCCCGAAGAGGTCCGCGTACACGGTCCTGCTGAGGTCAGGCATCGAGGGCACCTCCGGTTTCGCCGCGCAGGCCGGGGACGATGCGGCGGCCGGCGAGGGGGACGAGTTCGACGTCGACGGGGATGCCGGGTTCGAAGCGGACCGCCGTACCGGCCGCGATGTGCAGCCGCAGTCCGCGGGCGGCCGCCCGGTCGAACCGGAGCCCGGGGTTGGCCTCGGCGAAGTGGTAGTGGGAGCCGACCTGGACGGGGCGGTCGGCGGCGTTGAGGACGGTGAGGCGGGTGACGGGACGCCCCTCGTTGAGGGCGATGCCCCCGTCCCCGTACAGGATCTCTCCGGGAATCATCGGCGTGGCCCCGTCAGACGATCGGGTCGTGGACGGTGACGAGCTTGGTGCCGTCCGGGAAGGTGGCCTCGACCTGGACGTCGTGGAGCATCTCGGGGATGCCCTCCATGACCTCGTCGCGGGTGAGCACCTTGCGGCCGGACGCCATGAGCTCGGCGACCGTGCGGCCGTCGCGGGCGCCTTCCAGCAGATGGGCGGTGATCAGGGCGACGGTCTCGGGGTGATTGAGCTTCAGCCCGCGTGCCCGGCGCTTCTCGGCCACATCGGCGGCCACATGGATGAGCAGGCGTTCCTGCTCGTGCGGGGTCAGTTGCACGCTTCCACCTCATCGTCTTCGCCCGGTACCGGCCTCCGGGCGCAGCGGGACCCTATCCCCGTTCAACAGTTCGTTGAACGACGGACCCGGCCCTCGCGACCAGGTATTGCACGTTAGGGCGGAAGTTTTTCCGTTGCGTTAACTGGCCTTTTGCGGACCCATGGACATCAGCCCGCGCAAGCCGTCCGCCAGCACCTCGGGGCGTACGTCCCCGAACAGGGCCTCCTGCACGATGAAGCCCTGGGCGGTGGCGATCATCGTTCGCGCCACATGGTCGGCCGCCACGTCACCGCTCAGGATCCCGGCGTCGCGGTAGGCCTCGACCAGCTTCGTCCATGCGGCCCGCATCGTGGCGTAACCCTCGTCGAGCTGTACGGCGAGTCGCTCGTCGCGCAGCGTCTCGGACCAGAGCTGTACGGCGAGGGCGGCGAAGGTGCGGCGTTCCAGCCCGTGCAGCTCCCCGGCGAGCACCCGGCCGAGCACCCCGCTCAGCAGCACGTCCGGGGTGGGCGGCGGAGACATGCGGCTCGCCTCCGCGAACGCGCCACGGATGGTGGCGAAGGTCTCCTCGGTGATGGCCGCGATGATGTCCTCCTTGCCCGGGAAGTAGCGGTAGACCGCACCGGCCGACAGGCCCACCTCCTTGAGGACGTCCTGCATGGACGTGCCGTGGAATCCGCTGCGGGCGAAGCAGCGCGCCGCGCCGTCGAGGATCTGGCGGCGCCGGGCGTCGAGGTGTTCCTGGGATACACGAGCCATGGGCTCAACCTAAAACGAACGTTCCTTCTTGACAAGCGAGCACCCCGTCCGGACAGTGGGAGTATCTGCAAAACGAACGATCCTTCTTTTTGATCGCCGCCCGAATCGAGGCCCCCATGTCCACTCCACCCAATCGCCGCGCGGTGGCGGTCGTCCTGCTGATCCCGCTGGTCGTCACGCTCGCCCTCTGGGCCTTCGCCTGGCCCGCCGCCCGGATAGCGCCCCGCGACCTCCCGGTGGGGGTGGCCGGTGCGGCGCCTGCGGCCGGTCAGCTGCAGCAGCAGTTCGAGCAGCGGGAGGGCGCCTTCGAGGTGCACCGCTTCGACGACGAGGCGGCAGCACGGGAGGCGATCGAGGACCGGGTCGTATACGGAGCGGTCGTCGCCGGACCGGAAGGCCCGCACGTGCTCACCGCCTCGGCCGCGAGCCCCGTGGTCGCCCAACTGCTGCGCGAGGCGGTGACGGCGGCCGCACCGGAGGGTGCGCGGGTCCAGGTCACCGACGTGGTGGCCGCCCCCTCCGGGGACCCGCGCGGCAGCGCGCTCGGCGCGAGCGTGCTGCCGCTGGCCCTGGCGGGGATGGGAGCCGGAGCCGCCGTGACCCTGCTGGGGCTGCGCGGGGCGCGGGCAGTGCTCACGCTGACCGGATCGGCTGCCCTGGTGGGCCTCGCCGCCACGGCCGTCGCGCACAGCTGGCTCGGGGTGATCACGGGCGACTGGTGGACCGAGGCAGGCGTGCTCGCCCTGACCGTCCTGGCGATCAGCGCGGCGGTGGCCGGGCTCGCCGCCCTGCTGGGCCCACGCGGGCTCGGCCTCGGAGGGCTGCTGATGATCCTGCTGGGCAACTCCTTCTCCGGGGTCACCAGCGCTCCCCAGCTGCTCCCCGATCCGGTCGGCGTGATCGGCCAGTGGCTGCCGCCGGGCGCGGGCGGATCACTGCTGCGCTCGGTGGCGTTCTTCGACGGCAGCGCGGCGGGCGGCCCCGCCCTGATACTCGCCCTCTGGTCGGCGCTCGGCCTGGCGGCGGTGCTGATCGCGGGCCGACGCATGGCGGCGGCCCCGGCCGGTCCGGCCGGACCGGCCGGACCGGCACCAGTCACGCGGGAGACAGCGATGGCGGGCTGAGGGCGCGGGGGCTTCCCTCTGGGGGCGGGCGCAGCGAGCGGGCGATACGGGCGGGCGTTGCCAGCGGGCGATACGGGCGGGCGTTGCATCCGGGCCGAAGCCCCCCGGTAACCCCCGCCCGAACGTCAGCCGTCCGGATGCCAGGCGTGCGGACGCCAGGCGTGCGGACGGTCAGGCGTGCGGACGGTCAGGCGTCCGGGTTTCCGTGGTCGCGGTGCTCGGCGGCGATGCCGAACCGCTGCCGGTCGCCGTGGACCGACGGCGCGGAGCCGACCGAAGAGACCGAGCTGATCACCTGCTCCTCGACCACGGTCTCCTCCCCTTCGAGCCGTTCCAGGTCTGCGGCGGACACCAGCGCGACGAGCGGCTTGCCGTGCCGCGTCACGACCACCCGCTCGCCGCCGTAGACGACGCGGTTGATCAGGTCGGCGAGCTCCGCCCGTGCTTGCGTCACCGGAATCTCGTAAGCCATGGCCCCAGCTTAAGGCGCGCGCGCAACCGCCACGGAGCCTTGCGGCACCTCGCGTGCCCAGCCTCCGAAAGGCCGGCGATAGAAAGGGGCGACCACTACTCCCCCGCCTTTTGGTCACAACTCCATCACCACCGGAACATCCTGCTCCTGTGGGTGCACCCGGCTCGCTAGCGTCATGCCTCCACGAACTGCCTTGGGGGACACATGAATTGGAACGACCCGCAGCACCCGTCCCGGCAGGCCGACTGGGGCCCGGGCGTCAACGTCCCGCCGCCGAGCCCGTCCACCGGCCCCGGGTGGGCCCGTAAGCGTGTCGTACTCCCCGCCGCCGGTGTGCTGTTCCTGCTCGGCATCGGGATCGGCACCACCGGCGAGCAGCCGGAGACCGTGCGGACGGCGGCGGCGAAGGCGGAGCCCGGGCCGACGGTGACCGTCACCGTCACGGAGACGGCGAAGGTCACGGTGACGGCCACCCCGGAGCCGGCCCCGACCGTCACGAAGATCAAGAAAGTGCGGGTGACGGTCACCGCGGCCCCGCCGGAGCCGGATCCGGCGCCTGCCGCCGAGGAGCCCGACCCGGTCTACGAGGACGACTCGGGCGGCGGGTCCACGTACTACAAGAACTGCACCGCCGTCCGCGCCGCGGGCGCCGCCCCCATCAGAAGGGGTGACCCCGGCTACGACTCCCACCTCGATCGCGACGGTGACGGAGTCGGCTGCGAATAGGGACGCCCACCGGCCCTCCCCGCCACCCACCGGCACGGAACCCCCTCCCCTCATTCTGTACGTCCTGTACATTTCTGACGGGGCGTACGAAGCACCGGCCTGCGCCGCCCCGGCGTTCCGTTGTGCAACGAGGAGAGGGGCTCCGCCATGATCCGACCCGCCGCCCGTCATGTACTGCCCGAGTTCACCGAGCGCACCGCGACCGGAACCCGGACCCAGGACCCGTACTCCAAGCTCCTGTCCGAGCGGATCGTCTTTCTCGGGAGTCCCATCGACGACACCGCCGCCGGCGATCTGATCGCGCAGTTCATGTATCTGGAGCACGCCGACCCGGACCGGCCGCTGTCGCTCTACATCAACTGCCCCGGCGGCTCGTTCGGGGCGATGGCAGCGGTCTACGACACGATGCGGTTCCTGACGTGCGACGTGGAGACCTTCTGCCTGGGGCAGGCCGGCTCCTACGCGGCCGCCCTGCTGGCGGCCGGAGCCCCGGGGCGCCGACATGCCCTGCCCGGTGCGCGGGTAGTCATTCAGCAACCCGCGCTGGAGGAGCCGCTGCGGGGCCAGCCGTCCGACCTGGAGATCCACGCGCGCGAACTGGTCCGCACCCGCGAGCAGTTCACGGCGATGCTGGTCCGGCACACGGGCCGGACCGCCGAGCGGGTCGCCGCGGACATCGAGCGCGACACCATCCTCGACGCGCCGGCCGCCCTCGCCTACGGGCTGGTGGACCACGTCGTGGAGAACCGTAAGCTCTCCCAGCCGCCGCACGACGCGAGGTGAACCGCCCATGGAGCCACCGGAGTTCCCGCCGCTGCCCGCACTGACCCACGCCGAGGGCGAGTTCATCGACTGTTACCTGGCAGTGCTCGACCAGGTGGGCCGTATCAACCCGGCGCGCGGCAACGACACCTACAGCGCCCTCAAGGCCGCACAGGCCCTGGCCTCCCGGGCGGCGGCCCTGCGCGACGCACTGGCCCTGATGCACGAGCGCGGCGAGCGGCAGATCCACGCGGCGACGCTGGCGCGGGCCCTGCGGGTGCTGGACGGCGAGCGCCGGGCGGGCCGGGTCGCCATGCCTCCGCCGGCGAACTGAGCCGCTCCGTCCGCCGACGTGGAACTGAGCCGCCCCGCGCGCCGGGAGCGCATTACGGGAGCGGGCCGGTCACCGCGCCTCACGACACGCCCGGCCCGGCGATCAATTCCTCTCGCTCGTTCGGCGTAGGCGATCACCCGCGCGAGCGACGGCTCAACTTGCGCTCAGCACGCGGTACGTACTCGAAATGTGCCCTTTCGTCGCTGGTACGAGGGTGTGCGCCCGGCGCGTCGGCGGGGGCGAATCTCCCCTGTCCACCTGAATGGATCAGTGGTGAGGAGACTCACAAATCACTGTTTCGACTCGGAAATCCGGCACTTCGTGAGTCAAGATCCCTGGGACGACAAGCCCCCGCCGCCGCGGCGGGGCGGTCCGGGTGGACGCCGAGTCCTGCCGCTTCCCGGATGACTGGTCGACAGGAGTGGATCGGCAGGAGTGGAGGACCCGAGCAGTACGGGCCGACCGGGAGACCGGGGAGCCCTCGGGGTGAAGCCGCATCATGCGGCCGGGCAACTTCGCCAGCCCGAACCCGACAGGTCATCCTTCACAGGCGGCTGACGAAGGGTTGCGCATGTCTGCGCAGGTTCATGTCCCGTCTCTGTTCGCCCGGGTCGGTACGGCTTCCGTACTCACCCTGGCCGTGACGTCCTCGATGCTGGCGCCAGGTCTGGTCAACGATGCCGAGGCCGCCACCCATTCGACGAAGGCGCTCAAGGTAGCCGCGTCGAAGAAGGGCGCTCCTTACAAGTACGGGGCCGCCGGTCCCAGCCGCTTCGACTGTTCGGGGCTCACTCTCTACTCGTTCAAGAAGGCCGGGAAGAAACTTCCCCGCACGGCACAGCAGCAGTACAACAAGACCCGCCATATTGCGAAGTCGCAGCGCAAACACGGCGACCTCGTCTTCTTCCATTCGGGGCGCAGCGTCTACCACGTGGGCATCTACGCCGGGGGCGGGAAGATCTGGCACTCCCCCAAATCCGGGGATGTGGTGCGAAAGGCGAAAATCTGGTCCAAGAGCGTCTGGTACGGACGGGTCCGCTGACCCACCGGCCGGACGCTCTTCCCTTGCGGGCGGCCCGGGCTTCCCCTGCGGGCGGCTCGGGCACCCCCGGTGCCGCCCGCAGGCTTCCCTGCGCACCTCAGCGCAGGAGGGGCCCGGTCACCAGGGCCAGCCCCAGTCCGGTGAGCGCCACGCCGCTGCCGCCCTCGATCGCCCGGGCGGTACGCGGTCGGCGCAGCCACCGCCCCAGCCGGTCCACTAGGAGGGCGACGGCCGGGAACCAGATGAGGGCCAGGGCGACCACCAGGGCGGCGAGCAGCAGTGTCCGGGGCAGCGGCGGCTGACCTTCGGGGACGAACTGGGGCAGCAGGCTGAGGAAGAGGACCGGCGCCTTCGGGTTGAGCGCGTTGGTCAGGAACCCCTGCCGCAGCGCGCGCCCGGGCTGCTGGGGTGAAGCCGACGGTACGTGGTCCGGTGCGCTGCTCTCCTCGGAGACCCGGCGCCGGACCGCGTACAGCGCACTGATCCCCAGGTAGAGCACGTACGCGCCGCCCAGCAGCTGGACCGTGCGGAAGAGCACGGGCATCGTCACCAGCACCGCGGCGAGCCCCGCCACGGCGAGCGCGGTGTGTACGAGCAGTCCCCCGGCGACGCCGAGCGCGGTGGCCAGGCCGGCGGTGCGCGAGGCCAGGGCGTTGCGTACGACGACGGTGAAGTCGGCGCCGGGCAGCGCGACCATCCCGGCGGCGACCCCGGTGAAGGCGATCAGTTGTGCGTCCATGGGGTCCAGCCTGGACCGCCGGAGCCTTTAGCGTGTACTTGCAATCTTCTGGGTCTGCCTAAAGGAACGCTTCATGTACGACCCGACACGGCTCGCCGCTCTGGTGGCGGTCGCCGAGACCGGATCGATCACCCGGGCCGCCGCCCACCTGGGCTACACCGCGCCCGCACTCTCCCAGCAGCTGGCCAAGCTGGAGCGGGAGGCCGGGGCGACGCTGCTGGTGCGCCACCACCGCGGGGCGCGGCTGACGGCCGCCGGTGAGCTGCTGGCGGGCCGGGCCCGTCGGGTCCTGGACGAGCTGGACCAGGCGCGGCACGAGCTGGCGCAGCTGGCCGGGCTCTCCGGCGGCAGGCTGCGGGTGGGGACGTTCACGACGGCCGGGGTGCATCTGCTGCCGCCGGTCCTGAGCGCGTTCCGGCGGGCCCATCCGGATGTCGAGCTGGCCGTCACCGAGTACGAGCCACCGGGCGGGATCGCCGCGGTCACGGCGGGCGAGGTGGACCTGGCGCTGACCCACACGTACGAACCGGCGGTGGCGGACCCGCCGCCCCCGGGCGTCACGGTCGAGCCCCTGCTGGTCGAGGAGCTGGTGCTGGCGACCGCGGTCGGCCACCGGCTCTCCGAGGGGTCCGGACGGCTGGCGGTCGCCGAGCTGGCGGGGCGGCCGCTGATCAGCAGTGCTCCGGCGCATCCGCCCCGGCGCGGGGTGGAGAGCGCGCTGGCGGAGGCGGGCGCCACCCCGGCGGTGGTGTGCGAGTCGCCCGGCTACGCGCTGGTGTGCGCGCTCGTCAGCGCGGGGCTCGGGGTGGCGGTGGTGCCGGAGATGGTCGCCTCGCTGTCGTCCACCCCGCTGGCCGTGCGGCGGCTGGAGCCCGCGGACTTCCGCCGGACGATCTCCGTGGTGCACCGCGGCGACCGGGCGACCGCCGCGGCGGCGACGCTGCTCGCCCTGCTGCGGAGCGGGTTCGGGCGGGCCGCGGCTCCTTGACCCGCGGCCCGACCAGTGGCGGCCCGGCCGTGGCGCCCTGACCGTGGCGGCCCGACCCGTGGGATCAGCCCTGGACCGCTACCGCCCAGGGCAGCACGATCCAGACCGTCTTGCCGCCCTCGGCCGTCGGGACGACGGTGAGCCGCCCGCCGTACTCCTTGGCCAGGGCCCGGATGATCACCATGCCCCGGCCGTTGTCCTGCCGTACGGCGGCGGGCAGCTTCTGGGGCCACCGGGGGTGACTGTCCGTCACCCCGAGGCGCAGTTCCTCGTCCCGTTCGAGGCGCAGATCCACGGTGAAGGTGGGTGACTGGCCGAAGGTGTGCTGAACGGCGTTGGTGGCGAGTTCGGAGATGATCAGCCGGATGGTGTCGGCGAGTTCCGTGTCTTCGGAGAGGCCCCATTCGGCCAAGGTCCTGGCCACATATCTGCGGGCCGATGAGACCGAGACCGGATCGCTCGGCAGAGTGACGGTTGCTTCCTGATGGTCTGCCATGGCGACGCCGTCCCTTTCGCGCCCCGGCCGACCGGCAGTCGGCCCGGATTGTGCTTCGCGCCAGACTGCCACTGTTGAAGCTCGCTGTAACGACGTTCGACCAAGATATGCATATATCTGTCGCTCGAAGCGGTGAATTCGGGTCCCGGACGACGGGGACGAAGGGCACACTGGCCCCTCTGCGGGCCCGGACCGTGCGGTGTGTGCCGGTCCCGTCCCGTTCCGCACAGCCCGTTCCGCACAGCCCGTTCCGCACAGCGCGAGGAGACCTGGATGCTGCACGGCCCCGTCGTCCGACGACGGAAGCTCGGCGAGGAGTTACGGAGTCTGCGGCACGCCTCCGGACTGACCAGCCGGGACACGGCGCGCCTGCTCGGCTGGCACCAGTCGAAGGTGAGCCGCATCGAGACCGGCGCCAGCGGTGTCAGCCCCGGCGATGTGACGCGCCTGCTCGACATCTACGCGGTCCGCGACACGCAGCTGCGTGCCCTGCTCGAAGTGCTCGCGGGGTCGGCGGGCGGCGGCGGCTCGGGGTGGTGGCACGCGTACCGGGGGCTGATCCCGCCCCAGTACCGCGACTTCATCAGTCTGGAGTCCCAGGCCGGTACGGTGCGGACCCTGGAGACCTCGGTGGTGCCGGGGCTCCTCCAGACCGCCGGATACGCGCGGGCGGTGACCCGTGCCTCGCTCGACGGGTTACCGGCGGACCATCTCGACTCCCTGGTCGAGGTGCGGCTGACCCGTCAGAGGGTGCTGCGCGCCGATCCGCCGTTGCGGTTCACCGCCGTACTGGACGAGGCGGTGCTGCACCGGGAGGTGGGCGGGCCCGAGGTGATGCGGGACCAGCTGCACCATCTGACCCAGGTGGCCCAACTCCCTCATGTGGAACTCCAGTTGCTGCCGTTCTCGGTCGGCGGGTATATCGGACTCACTTGCCCTTTCGTTATCTTCTCCTTTCCGAACATTTCTGATCTGGATGTGGTCGTTCTTGACCACTTGACGAGTAGCCTCTATCTGGAGCGGAAAGAAGACCTTGAGGCGTACAGCTCGGCCTTCCGCACCTTGCAGGCGCACGCACTGACGCCTGACCGATCGCTGGATCTCGTCGCCGCGATCCGCCGCGGCTTCCGTTAGCCCGACCACCCGCCAGGACGTCCGACTCTGCCCGAGGGGGGCATCATGTCCGACCGTCTCGCACCGCATCCGTCACCTCCCACCGCCGGGCCACCGCTGTGGCTCCGCAGCAGCCGCTCCACCGGAATGAACAACTGCGTGGAGACCGCGCTCCTCGGCCGCCCCGGCTCCGGCGGCGCGCTCCTCGCCGTACGCGACTCCAAGGATGTGGAGCGGCCGCCGCTGCGCTTCTCCGCGACGGCCTGGACCACCTTCGTGGCCGGGCTCGAGCCGGACCGGTTCAGCTGACCGGAGCCACAGCCTGCCGGGGAGCGGTGGAGAGGACCGTGGCCACCGCGGCTCCGATCTGCTCCTCGGTCAGGTCCGCCCGCGCGGTCAGCCGCAGCCGGGAGATGCCGTCCGGTACCGACGGCGGGCGGAAGCAGCCCACCGCCACCCCGGCCGCCCGGCAGTCGGCCGCCCACCGCACCGCCGCGTCCGCCGAGGGCGCCCGGACGGAGACGACCGCCGCGTCGGGCCGGACCGCGGTCAGCCCTGCGGCGGTGAGCCGCGTGTACAGCGCGGTGGCGACCTCCCGGGCCCTGGCCGCCCGTTCCGGTTCCCGGCGCAGCAGCCGGAGCGCGCCCAGTGCGCCGCCCGCCGCGGCCGGGGCGAGGCCGGTGTCGAAGATGAACGTACGGGCCGTGTTGACCAGGTGGTCGATGACCCGGGCCGGTCCGAGGACCGCACCGCCCTGGCTGCCCAGCGACTTGGAGAGGGTGAGCGTGGCGACGGTCCCCGCGCCGCCCGCCAGTCCGGCGGCGGCGAGGGCCCCGCGTCCGCCGTCGCCGAGGACGCCGAGGCCGTGGGCGTCGTCGACGAGGAGGGCGGCGTTCGCGGCGCGGCAGACCTCGGCCAGCGCGGGCAGCGGTGCCGCGTCCCCGTCGACCGAGAAGACCGAGTCGGTGACGGCGAGCGCCCGTCCTTCGTGGGCCTGGAGCGCCTTGGCGACCGCGTCCGGATCGGCGTGCGGGACGACCGCGGTCTCCGCGCGCGAGAGCCGGCAGCCGTCCACGATGGACGCGTGGTTACCGGCGTCGGAGACGATGAGCGAGCCGCGCCCGGAGAGCGCGGTCAGGGCCGCGAGATTGGCCGCGTAGCCGGAGGAGAGGACGAGGGCCGCCTCGAAGCCGCAGAAGTCGGCGAGTTCCCGTTCGAGTTCGGCGTGCAGCGCGGTGGATCCGGTGACCAGCCGTGATCCCGTCGCGCCCGCACCCCAGCGGTGGGCGGCGTCGGCCGCTGCGGCGACGACCTCCGGGTGCCGGGTGAGGCCCAGGTAGTCGTTGCTCGCGAGGTCCAGGAGCTCGGCTTCCGCACTTCTCGGGCGCAGGGCCCGCACGAGTCCGGCCTCGGCCCGGCGGCGGGCCTCGTCGTCGATCCAGTCGAACGGGGCGAAGGACATAGGACGGTCCCTTTTGTAGGCAGCTCACAGACCCTAGCGGGGTGCGCAGCAGGTCAGGGTGTGGCAATACACACACCCTCGGCGACGTCTCCTGTCTGGTTCCTCCTTGGCTGGAGGCGGTGCCGTAAGCCAGGATCATCTTTCATGGACCTGCTGAACACGCTGGTGGACAAGGGGCTGCGGCGCGAACTGCCGACCCGCGAAGAAGCGCTCGCCGTGCTGGCGACCTCCGACGACGACCTGCTCGACGTGGTGGCCGCCGCGGGCAAGGTACGCCGCCAGTGGTTCGGGCGGCGCGTCAAACTCAACTACCTGGTCAACCTCAAATCGGGGCTCTGCCCCGAGGACTGCTCGTACTGCTCGCAGCGGCTCGGCTCCAAGGCCGGGATCCTCAAGTACACCTGGCTGAAGCCGGACGAGGCGTCCAAGGCCGCTGCCGCCGGGGTCGCGGGCGGGGCCAAGCGGGTCTGTCTGGTGGCGAGCGGGCGCGGGCCGACGGACCGGGACGTCGACCGGGTCACCAAGACCATCGAGGCGATCAAGGAACAGAACGAGGGCGTCGAGGTCTGCGCCTGTCTCGGTCTGCTCTCCGACGGACAGGCCGACCGGCTGCGCTCCGCGGGCGCCGACGCGTACAACCACAACCTCAACACGTCCGAGGAGACGTACGGGGCGATCACGACCACCCACACCTACGCGGACCGGGTGGAGACCGTGCAGCAGGCCCAGGCCGCCGGGCTGTCGGCGTGTTCCGGGCTGATCGCCGGGATGGGCGAGAGCGACAAGGACCTGGTCGACGTCGTCTTCGCGCTGCGGGACCTGGACCCGGACTCGGTGCCGGTGAACTTCCTGATCCCGTTCGAGGGAACGCCGCTTGCCAAGGAGTGGAACCTCACCCCGCAGCGCTGCCTGCGCATTCTGGCGATGGTCCGCTTCGTCTGCCCCGACGTGGAGGTCCGGCTCGCGGGCGGCCGTGAGGTGCATCTGCGCTCGATGCAGCCGCTGGCGCTGCACCTGGTCAACTCGATCTTCCTCGGTGACTATCTGACCAGCGAGGGCCAGGCCGGCCAGACCGACCTGGACATGATCGCCGATGCCGGTTTCGAGGTGGAGGGCGCGGGCACCACGACGCTCCCCCGCCACCGGGCCGACGCGCTGAGCGGCGGCGGCTGCGGTTCGCAGGGCGCCCCGGAGGCGGCGGGCTGCGGATCACATGAGGCGTCCGGTGCCACGGGCTGCGGTTCGCACGGAGGTGCCGGTGGCTGCGGCCCGTGCGGCGGTCACACGGAGCCGGAGCCCGTGGTCGTCGCGGATGCCGGGGACAGCGTCCCGGCCGGGCGTACGGATTCGGCGCGTACGGATGCGGGCGGCGGGGCGCGTACGGATCTGGTGACGGTCCGCCGCCGGGGTGCGGGGACGGATCTCGCGCCCAATGCCTGAGCCGTACGTCCCCGGGGCCGGCCCGGACCTCGGACCCGCCGCGCCGAAGCCGTACTCCCCCGACGAACTGCGGGCGCTGGACCGCGCACACGTCTGGCACCCCTACGGCCCGATGCCGGGCCGGCAGGAGCCGCTGATCGTGGAGTCCGCCTCCGGGGTACGGCTCCGGCTCGCCGAACCCGTCGAGGGGCGGCGGGAGTTGGTGGACGGCATGTCGTCCTGGTGGTCGGCGGTGCACGGCTACAACCATCCGGTCCTCAACGAGGCCGCGCGCGGCCAGCTGGACCGGATGAGCCATGTGATGTTCGGCGGGCTCACCCATGAGCCCGCCGTCCGGCTGGCCACCCGGCTGGTGGAGATCACCCCGGAGCCGCTCCAGCACGTCTTCCTCGCCGACTCGGGGTCCGTCTCCGTCGAGGTCGCGGTCAAGATGTGCCTGCAGTACTGGCGTTCGGCCGGCCGCCCGGACAAGCGCCGGCTGCTGACCTGGCGCGGCGGCTACCACGGCGACACCTGGCAGCCGATGTCGGTGTGCGACCCCGAGGGCGGGATGCACGAGCTGTGGTCGGGGTCGCTGCCCCGCCAGGTCTTCGCAGACGCCCCGCCGGACGGCTTCGACGCGGAGCCGGACCCCTCCTACGTCACCCATCTGCGGGAGCTGATCGCGCACCACGCTGACGAGCTGGCCGCCGTGATCGTGGAACCCGTGGTGCAGGGGGCCGGCGGGATGCGGTTCCACTCCCCCGCCTATCTGCGGGTGCTGCGCGAGGCGTGCGACGAGCTGGACGTCCTGCTGGTGTTCGACGAGATCGCGACCGGCTTCGGACGTACGGGGAAGCTGTTCGCCGCCGGGCACGCCGGGGTCTCACCGGATGTCATGTGCGTCGGCAAGGCGCTGACCGGCGGCTATCTCACGATGGCGGCGACCCTGTGCACCTCGCGGGTGGCCGAGGGGATCTCGCGCGGCGAGGTGCCGGTGCTGGCGCACGGCCCCACGTTCATGGGCAACCCGCTGGCCGCTTCGGTGGCCTCGGCTTCGGTGGACCTGCTGCTCGGGCAGGACTGGGAGGGCGAGGTGGCGCGGATCGGCGCGGGACTGCGCGCCGGTCTGGCGCCCGCGTCGGAGCTGCCCGGGGTCGCGGACGTACGTGTCCTGGGGGCGATCGGGGTCGTCCAGCTCGACCACGAGGTGGACATGGCCGCGGCGACGCGGGCGGCCGTGCGCGAGGGCGTGTGGCTGCGGCCGTTCCGCGACCTGGTGTACACGATGCCGCCGTACGTCACCGGGGACGACGACGTACAACGGATCTGCCGGGCCGTGTGCGCCGCGGCGCGGGAAGGCTGACATGACGATCCTGGTGGTGTCCGGTACGGGCACGGAGATCGGCAAGACGGTGGTGACCGCTGCGGTGGCGGCCGCCGCGCGGGGCCGCCGGGTCGCGGTGCTCAAGCCCGCGCAGACCGGGCTCGCGCCCGGGGAGCCGGGGGACGCGGCCGAGGTGGCGCGGCTGGCGGGCGGACATGTGACCGCGGTCGAACTGGCCCGTTTCCCCGACCCGTTGGCCCCGGCCACGGCCGCCCGGCGGGCCGGGCTCGCCCCGGTGCGGCCGCACGAGGTCGCCGAGGCGGCCGAGAAGCTGGCCACCGAGCACGATCTGGTGCTGGTCGAGGGGGCGGGCGGGCTGCTCGTCCGGTTCGACGACGAGGGCGGCACCCTCGCGGACGCCGCCCGGCTGCTGTCCGCTCCGGTGCTGGTGGTGGCGCCCGCGGGCCTGGGCACGCTCAATGCCACCGCGCTCACGGCCGAGGCGCTGCGGGCTCGGGGTATCGAATGCCTGGGCGTCGTGGTGGGAAGCATGCCCCGGCGGCCGGACCTGGCCGCCCGGTGCAACATCGGGGACCTGCCGGTGGCGGCGGGGGCCCCGCTCCTGGGAGCCGTCCCGGCCGGTGCGGGGGCACTGCCGGGCGCCGAGTTCGCGGCGGGGGCGGCGGGCTGGCTGGCCCCGGAGCTGGGGGGTACCTGGACCGTGCCGTCGCTGTGAGGCGGGGGCCCGCCCCGGGCCCGTACGGACATGCCTGGACCGGCCCCTACGGGGGAGAATCGATGAGGAGAGCCGTACGCCCTCTCCTCCCGGAGGTCCGTCATGCAACTGCGCAGCAGGAAGCTCCCGCGGGACGCCGTGCACCACCCGGTCTTCGCCCGCTTCTACGCCCGGATGAGCGTGACGGCCGACCTCAAGGGCGGCGTCGCCGCGTACCGCGACGAGCTGCTGGCGGGGCTCTCCGGCCGGGTCATCGAGATCGGCGCGGGGAACGGCCTGAACTTCGCCCACTACCCGGGGGCGGTATCGGAGGTCGTGGCGCTGGAGCCGGAGCGCTCACTGCGGCAGCTCGCCGTCCGTTCCGGGCTGCGCGCCGAGGTGCCGGTGGACGTGGTGCCGGGGGCGGCCGAGGCCCTGCCGGTCAAGAGCGAAGCTTTCGACGGCGCGGTGGCCTCACTGGTCCTGTGCACGGTACGGGACCTCCCGAAGGCGCTCTCCGAGATCAGACGGGTCCTGCGCCCCGGCGGCGAACTGCGGTTCTTCGAACACGGGTTGGCACCCGGCAGGGCCCTGGCCGTCGCACAGCGCACGGCGGACCGGACGGTGTGGCCCCTCCTCTTCGGCGGCTGTCACACGGCCCGGGACCCGCTGGCCGCGATCGAGGCGGCGGGCTTCGAGGTGGGGACGTACCGCAGGCTGCGGATCCCGGAGAAGGGGATGCAGTTCCCCTCGTCCCCCTGCGTCCTGGGCGTGGCCCGCAAGCCGTTCACCGAGCCGCCTTCGAGCTGAGGGCGCGCCGCCTCACACGCTCCACTGGCGCAGCTCGTCGGCGATGGCCCGCACGTCCGCCTTGCCCTGCTTGACGAGGAGGGCAAGGTCGCGCACTTGTTCGGGCGAGGTGATGACCTTCAGCCCGGAGGCGACCAGATAGCCGTACGCGACGGCCGAGGCGAACATCGCGTTGGAGCGTTCGAGCGCGGGGACATGCAGGAGCAATTGCAGCAGGGCGGCCGCCCTGCTGTGCGGGTCGCTGTAGACGGCGCTCCCGAAGATCTCCGCCTCGTGCCGGGCGACCGCGGCGACGAGCGCGCCCCAGTCGACGACCTGGGGGTCACCGGGGGTCTTGTGCTCGGCGACCATGAGCAGCCAGGAAAGGTCGATCCGCAGATTCAACGGGTGCCTTCGCGCTCCGGGCCGAACTCCTCGGCGAAGACCGACTCGTACTGCTTCATGAAGTCGGCGGCGGCTTCGACGAAGGTGTGTCCCACCTCGCCGGCGTCCTGTTTGACGAGCTCCTCTATGTAGCGGTTCACGCTCATCCCCCTCTGGAGCGCGCGCTGCCGCGCGGCCTCGGCGGTGGCCTCGTCCACTCGAACGTTCAGCTGAGTCTTGGGCACCCCTCCAAGCTAGCGCGGGCGCGCTAGCACCGGCAAGAGGAGGGCAGGGCCCCGGGGCCGGCACTCGGGAAAGCGATCGACTTCCGGAGCGGGCGGGTGGTGGGATGGCCGCCATGAACGATCTTTCGATACGGCCCGCGACCGCGGCCGACCTGGACCGGGTGCTCGCGTTCTGGAAGGTGGCCGCGGAAGGCACCAGCATCAGCGACGACGGCGACGGGGTCGCACGTCTGGTGGAACGGGACCCGGACGCCCTGATCCTGGCGGAGCGGGACGAAACTCTGGTGGGCACCGTGATCGCGGGCTTCGACGGCTGGCGCTGCCACCTCTACCGGCTCGCGGTCCATCCGGAGCAGCGCCGCCGGGGCGTGGGCGGGGCCCTGCTCGCGGCGGCGGAGGAACGGTTCGCCGCCCTCGGCGGACGGCGCGCCGACGCCATGGTGCTGGACCGCAACGAACTGGCACAGCACACCTGGCGGGCGACGGGGTACGGCCCGCAACCACAGTGGAGCCGCTGGGTGAAGCCCCTCACGGACTGACGCGGTACGGGCGGGGGTCGCTGGGCAGACGCTCTACGATGAATCCCTTGCCCGTCACCCCACCGCATCTGCCGAAAGGTGTGAGCGTCCGCCCATGGGCGAGCCTCCCGGTAGCCGACATCGCGCGATCCTTCCGCCCCTGCCCGATCATGGGACGGAGGTGAACCGATGATCGAAGTGCTTCTGCTGCTCGTCGCCCTGCTGCTCTGTGTCGCGTGCGGCGCCTTCGTCGCGGCGGAGTTCTCCCTGACCACGGTGGAGCGCGGGGAGCTGGAGCGGGCTGTCGAGCGGGGTGAGCGGGGTTCCGCGAGCGCCCTGAAGGCCGTCCGCAGCCTGACCTTCCAGCTCTCGGGCGCGCAGCTCGGGATCACCGTCACCAACCTGGTGATCGGCATGCTCTCCGAGCCGTCGATCGCCAAGCTCATCCGGGGCCCGGTGGAGGCGGCCGGCCTGCCCCCCGCCGCGGCGTCCACACTGGCCCTCGTCATCGGTACGGCCCTGTCCACGGTGGTCCTGATGGTGGTCGGCGAGCTGGTGCCGAAGAACTGGGCGATCTCCTCGCCGCTCGCCGTGGCCAAGGCGGTCGCCACCCCGCAGCGGGTGTTCACCGCCGTGTTCCGCCCCTTCATCAGCCACCTCAACAACACGGCGAACCGGATCGTGCGCCGCTTCGGCCTGGAGCCGACCGAGGAGCTGGCCTCCGCCCGCAGCCCGCAGGAGCTGGTCGCGCTGGCACGGCACTCCGCGAAGGAGGGCGCGCTGGAGGCGGACACCGCCGAACTCTTCGTACGCACCCTGAGCCTGGCGCAGCTGACGGCGGAGAACGTGATGACGCCGCGGGTGCAGGTGACGGCCCTGGAGGTGCGGGCGACGGCGGAGGACGTGGCCAATGCGACCCGGGCCACCGGTCTTTCCCGCTTCCCCGTCTACCGCGGGAGCCTGGACTCGGTGGTCGGCGTGGCGCACATCAAGGACGTGCTGGCGATCCCGGCCGACCAGCGCCCCCGTAAACGGGTCTCGGAGATGCTGCGTGAACCCCTGCTCGTACCGGAGACGCTCACCGTCGACCGGCTGCTGGACCAGCTGTCCGGGAAGCTCGCCATGGCTGTGGTGATCGACGAGTACGGCGGTACGGCGGGCGTCGTGACGTTGGAGGACATCGTGGAGGAGGTCGTCGGTGAGGTCCGCGACGAACACGATCCGCACGAGACGCCCGACCTGGCGGCCGCCGGTGAGGACGCCGACGGCCGCACCCTGTGGTCGGCCGACGGCGCGGCCCGCACCGACCAGCTGAGCCGGATCGGGCTGCGGGTGCCGGAGGGGCCCTACGAGACGCTCGCCGGGCTGATCGCCGCGGAGCTCGGACGGATCCCGACGGTGGACGACACCGTCGAGCTGACGGGCTGGCGGATCGACGTGGTGGATGCCACGGGCCGCCGGGCCGCGCGGGCGCTGCTGCACGCGCCGCTGCCCGGCGTTGAGGAACGGGCGGAGGAGGGCCGGTGATCGTTCTGCAGCTCTTCATCGGTCTGCTGACCCTGGTGGTCAACGCCTTCTTCGTGGGCGCCGAGTTCGCCCTGATCTCCGTACGCCGGAGCCAGATCGAGCCGCAGGCCGAGGCCGGCGACCGGCGGGCCCGCAGTGTCATCTGGGGGCTGGAGCACGTCTCGGCGCTGCTGGCCGCAGCGCAGCTCGGCATCACGCTCTGCACCCTGGTGCTGGGCATCGTGGCCGAGCCCGCCATCGCCCATCTGCTGGAGCCGGTCTTCGACGCGGTGGGGGTGCCGCACCCGCTGGTGCACCCGATCTCGTTCGTGATCGCGCTGGGTGTGGCGACCTATCTGCACATGCTGCTGGGCGAGATGGTGCCGAAGAACATCGCGCTGGCCGAACCGGCCCGCAGCGCCCTGCTTCTCGGCCCTCCGCTGGTCGCCGTGGCCCGTGCGCTGCGTCCGGTGATCTTCGCGATCAACGCCTTCGCCAACGCTCTCCTCAAGCTCCTGCGGGTGGAGACGAAGGACGAGGTCTCCGCCACCTTCTCGGACGACGAACTGGCGCGGCTGGTGAAGGACGCCGGAGACGCGGGGCTGGTCGACGACCGCTCGGCGGAGCGGCTGCGGCACGCCCTGGAGCTGGGCCGTCGTCCGGTACGGGATGTGGTCATGCCGGTGGACCGGGTGCTGTACACCCGGGTCGGCACCACCCCCGAGGAGCTGGAGCGGCTCTCGCACGAGTCCGGTTTCTCCCGCTTCCCGGTGATGGACAGCGAGGGCCGCATCCTGGGCTACCTCCATGTGAAGGACGCCCTGGACGCCACTCCCCGGGACGCCCCCTTCCCCGTGACCGCTCTGCGGCCCATCGCCCGGGTCCGGGCGGCGACACCGCTGGACGACGTGCTGACCGCGCTGCGGCGCAGCCGGACCCATCTCGCCGCTGTGCTCGACGAGGATGACCGGCTGGTCGGCATGGTCACGATGGAGGACGTCCTGCGCGAGCTCGTCGGCAGGGCCCAGACCCGCTGAGCGCCCGCCGTGGCGGCTCCCGTACCGGCCGGACGGTACGGGAGCTGCCACGGTAGAATCAGTGGGCCATGGAATTGAATGCCACCTACACCAGTCTCGTCGCGGTCGGCGACTCGTTCACCGAGGGCATGTCGGATCTGCTTCCCGACGGCACCTACCGGGGGTGGGCCGATGTCCTGGCCTCCCGGCTCGCGGCCCGGTCCCCCAACTTCCGGTACGCCAACCTCGCCGTCCGGGGCAAGCTCATCAGCCAGATCGTCGACGAGCAGGCGCGCCCGGCGGCCGCGATGCAGGCCGATGTGGTGACCCTGGTCGGCGGGCTCAATGACACGCTGCGCCCTAAGTGCGACATGGGCATGGTCCGTGGGCGGCTCGAAGAGGCCGTGGAGCTGCTGGCCCCGTCCTGCAAGAAGCTGGTGCTGATGCGCAGCCCCGGGCGCAACGGCCCGGTGTTCGACCGGTTCCGTCCTCGGATGGAGGCGCTGTTCGCCCTGATCGACGACCTGGCCGACCGGCACGGCGCCTCGGTGGTCGACCTCTACTCCGCGCCCTCGCTCAGCGACCCCCGCATGTGGGACTTCGACCGGTTGCACCTCGCCGCCGAAGGGCACCGGCGGGTGGCGGAGGCGGTCTGGCAGACGCTGGGTCTTCCGCCGGAGCTCGACTGGCAGGCGGCGGTCCCCGCCTCCTTGCCGCCGCGCTGGGCGAACCGGCGGGCCGACGACATCCGCTTCGCCCGCCGCCACCTGGGGCCCTGGATCGGCCGACGGCTCACCGGCCGGTCCTCCGGCGACGGCCGGTGGGGCGCCCAGTTCGACGCGGGGACGGCCTCGGCCTTCTGGATCACGCCCACCGACGCCGCGGCACCCGGCCCGGTGACGGGATGGCGCCGGGCTCAGGACCTCCCCCAACCGGGACCGCTGGACGGGAACACCGGCCTTCCCCCGGAGGGCGCGGCTCCCGCTTCCTCGTAGCCGGCCTCCGCTTGCTGGTAGCCGGCCTCGGCGTCTTCGTGACCGGCCTCCGCGGCAGACCCCGGCAGCCGGCTCCCGCAGCCGCCCTTCGTAGCAATCCACAAACCGGCCCGCGGCGCTGGCCTGCAGAAACCCACAGTAGAATCCCTCCACGTGACTGCTGTGTCTGCGAAGCCTCGCATCCCCAATGTCCTGGCCGGCCGCTACGCCTCCACGGAGCTGGCCGTCCTCTGGTCCCCCGAGCAGAAGGTGAAGCTGGAGCGTCAGCTGTGGCTGGCGGTGCTGCGCGCTCAGAAGGACCTCGGGATCGAGGTGCCGGACGGAGCGGTGGCCGACTACGAGCGTGTGCTCGACCAGGTCGACCTGGCGTCGATCGCCGAGCGCGAGAAGATCACCCGGCATGACGTGAAGGCCCGGATCGAGGAGTTCAACGCCCTCGCTGGTCATGAGCAGGTCCACAAGGGCATGACCTCCCGGGACCTGACGGAGAACGTCGAGCAGCTGCAGATCCGGCTGTCGCTGGAGCTGATGCGCGACCGCACCGTGGCCGTGCTCGCCCGGCTCGGCAAGCTGGCGGCGGAGTACCGCGAGCTCGTGATCGCCGGACGCTCGCACAATGTCGCCGCGCAGGCGACGACGCTCGGCAAGCGCTTCGCGACGGCGGCCGACGAGCTGCTGGTGGGCTACGGACGGCTGGAGGACCTCCTCTCGCGCTACCCGCTGCGCGGGATCAAGGGACCGGTCGGTACGGCTCAGGACATGCTGGACCTGCTGGGCGGCGACGGGGACAAGCTCGCCGACCTGGAACGGCGCATCGCCGGGCACCTCGGTTTCGCCGAGGTGTTCACCTCGGTCGGCCAGGTCTACCCCCGTTCGCTCGACTACGACGTGGTGACCGCTCTGGTGCAGCTCGCCGCGGCGCCCTCGTCGGTGGCGAAGACCATCCGGCTGATGGCAGGCCACGAGCTGGTGACCGAGGGCTTCAAGCCGGGCCAGGTCGGCTCGTCCGCGATGCCGCACAAGATGAACACGCGCTCCTGCGAGCGGGTCAACGGCCTGATGGTGATCCTGCGGGGCTACGCCTCGATGACGGGTGAGCTGGCGGGTGACCAGTGGAACGAGGGCGACGTGTCCTGCTCCGTGGTCCGCCGGGTGGCGCTGCCGGACGCGTTCTTCGCGTTCGACGGTCTTCTGGAGACCTTCCTGACGGTGCTCGACGAGTTCGGCGCCTTCCCCGCCGTCGTGGCTCGCGAGCTGGACCGCTACCTTCCCTTCCTCGCCACCACCAAGGTCCTCATGGGGGCGGTGCGGGCCGGGGTGGGCCGCGAGCTGGCCCACGAGGCGATCAAGGAGAACGCCGTCGCCTCCGCACTGGCGATGCGGGAGCAGGGTGCCGAGCGCAATGAGCTGCTCGACAAGCTCGCCGCCGACGAACGCATCCCGCTGGACCGTGCGGAGCTGGACGCGCTGATGGCCGACAAGCTCTCGTTCACGGGTGCGGCGGGCGACCAGGTGACGGCGCTGGTCTCCCGGATCGAGGAGATCACCAAGCAGCACCCCCAGGCCGCGGCCTATTCCCCCGGCTCGATCCTCTGACCGGCAGCACCCCCACCGCATGACCCCCGAGGAGCTCCGCGCCGCCCGCGACCGCATCGTCCCCGATGTGGCCGCGGGCGGGTTGCGTGTGCTCTTCTGCGGTATCAATCCGAGCCTGATGACCGCGGCCACGGGCCATCACTTCGCCCACCCCGGCAACCGCTTCTGGCCGGTCCTGCACCGCTCGGGCTTCACACCCCGGCAACTGCTGCCCTCGGAACAGTCCGAGCTGCTGCCCCTGGGCCTCGGCATCACCAATGTGGTGGCCCGGGCGACGGCTCGGGCGGACGAACTCGGCGCGGACGAGTTCCGGGAGGGCGGGGCGGCCCTCACCGCGAGGGTCGAGCGGCTCGCTCCGGCGTGGCTCGCGGTCGTCGGCATCACCGCCTACCGCACGGCCTTCGGAGAGCCCCGTGCCCGGATCGGCCGGCAGGAACGCATGATCGGCGGTGCCCACGTATGGGCCCTGCCCAACCCCAGCGGTCTCAACGCCCATTGGACGATCGCGACGATGGCCGAGGAGTACGCCCGCCTCCGCGAGGCCGTCCTGACGCCACACCCCGCGACCTGACGCGCGGGGCCGACGGCAGAATCTTCCGGTCGGATCTGTAGGTCGGGTCCATCGGCCGGACCTATCGGCCGGATCCGTCGGTCGGGTCTGGCCGTCGGGTCTGTCCGTCGGGTCTGTCCGTCGAATCTGGCGGGATCAGGGCGGATCGATGACGGTCACCAGCACCGTCAGTTCACAGCCCGGTCCTCCCTCCTCCAGCACCAGCCCTATCGCGATCCACCGCCCCTCGACCCGCCACAGCCGGACGAATTCGCATCCGGCCACCGGATCCTCCCAGGGGGCCGGTATCACTTCGCCCGACATCATCCGCTCCTGCGCGCTCCACAGGCTCATCAGCTGCGGTTCGCCCCAGCGGGCGGTGAGGAGCGTGAGCAGTGCGTCGTGCTCCACCAGGCACTGGACCCGGTGCTCCGGGCCGGCCGGTTCGTCATCACCCCACGGTTCGTGTTCGGTGCGCAGGAATGCCGTGTGATAGCCGGGTCCGCTGACTCCCGAGACCGACGGCATGCACGCCACGGGGAATTCCCTGGTGCGCATCTCGTCGATGAGGCGGAGATGGTGTGCGGTCGTCATGACGTCAGTAAACCGTTCGGCGCTGACAACCGGTGCCCTGGCCCCGGACTCAGGCGTCGCGCCTGTGCACCGCCCACCAGCCGGCGAGGAGCGCGGCAGCCGCCCAGGCGGCCGTCACGGCCGGGCCGCACCATGGTCCGAGAGGGCCCTCCGGGTTCTGGTGGAGCACCAACTGCTCAGCACGATCAGGCAGATACTGCGGGCCGGGGCCGCCGGCTTTCCGCTCAAGCGGGCGAGGCCCGCGGAGATCGTGCATGCCGTGCGTCTGGTTGCCGAGGGAGAGTCGCTGCTCTTCCCCGCGGCGGTCCGGCAGCTCGCGGCCGAGTACGGCACGAACGCGGCGCGCGCGGCCCTGGAGCGGGCCGCGCTCACCGACCGGGAGGCGGAAGTGCTCCGGTTGATGGCGCGGGGCCTGTCGAACGCGGAGATCGCCGCCGGGCTGACCGTCGGCGTCGAGACGGTGAAGTCTCATGTCAGTTCGATTCTCGCGAAGTTGGGGGCACGGGACCGTACACAGGCCGTCATCGCTGCCTACGAGTCCGGTTTCGTCGCTCCGAGCTGACGCAGGTTGCGGCTCGATACCGGCTTGCGGAGCTGCTCGCAGGGCCTGCGAGCAGCGAGTACGATCCGGCAGACATGGGCACGAGCTGGGAGGACACACCGTGAGCCGGCTGACCGGGGGAGATCCGTCGCTGCTGCGGCGTATCAATTCAGCGGTGGTACTGCACGCTCTGCGAGGGGCCGGCTCGCCGACGCTCACGGACCTGACCCGGATCACGGGTCTCTCCCGGCCGACGGTCGAAGGCGTGGTCGAGGGGCTGTTCGAGGCCGGTCTGGTGGTCGAGGCCCTGCCCGACGAGAGTGAGGCGCGGCGCCAGGGGCGGCCGGCCCGCCGGTTCCGTTTCCGTGCCGAGGCAGGCTATCTGCTGGGCGTCGAGATCGGGCCGCACCGGGTTTCGGCACTGCTCTCGGGGCTCGACGGCCGGGTGACCGGGGCGGGTTCCCGTACGGTGTCGGAGACGGCGGATGCGGATGAGCGGCTCGACCAGGTGAGAGCCGTGATCGCGGACCTGCTGCGCCGCACCGGGGTGGCCCGGAGCAGTCTGCGCGCCGTCGGTGTCGGCAGCCCCGGCATCGTGGAGGCCGACGGGACCGTGCGGCTCGGCACGGCGCTCCCGGGGTGGACGGGGCTCGCGCTCGGGGAGCGGCTGCGGCGTTCGTTCCGCTGTCCGGTCCTCGTGGAGAACGACGCCAATGCCGCCGCGGTCGCCGAGCACTGGAAGGGTGCGGCCACCGAGTCCGACGACATCGTCTTCGTCCTGGCGGGGCTGAGCCCGGGGGCCGGTTCGCTGATCGGTGGACGTCTGCACCGGGGGTTCGGCGGGGCGGCCGGGGAGATCGGCGCTCTGCACCTGCTGGGCAGGGACGTGACCCCGGAGCATCTGCTCTCGACCACGGGCACCCCGCTGGAGCCGCTGGACGAGCAGGCGGTGGCCGTGGTGTTCGCCAAGGCGCGGCAGGGCGACGCGGAGGCGCAGGCGGCCGTCGAGCGCTTCCTGCAGCGGCTCGTGCACGATGTGGCGGCCCTGGCGCTGGCACTCGACCCGGAGCTGGTGGTGGTCGGTGGCTGGGCCGCCGGTCTCGACGGTGTGCTGGAGCCGCTGCGCGAGGAGCTGGCCCGCTACTGTCTGCGCCCGCCGCGGGTGACGTTGTCGCTGCTCGGCGAGGCGGCGGTCGCGACGGGAGCCCTTCGGCTGGCGCTGGACCATGTCGAGGAGGAGCTGTTCGCCGTGGAGGGCGCGGTGACGGCCCGCCGCTGACCGCGGCCGGGCCCGATGACATGCGTATGGCGGCCCGGCCGGTTTCCCGGCGGGCCGCCATCAGGTGGCGCTGTTCTCGGAGGGCCTGAGGTTTACGGAGGCCCGAGCCTTCCGGGCAGCAGCGGCCCGCGGGCCGCCCGCGCGGAAGGCGTCAGGATGCCTGGCGCTCCTGCTGCCCGTCGTGGCTGATCTCCAGTGCGCCGGAGTCCCCGAAGGTGAGCCGGCAGGTGTCCGCCCGGTAGGTGGCGATGGACACCGCCGCCGTACCGCCCTCTGCGAAGTACCGGGTGGTGACCACGAGCACGGGTGCGCCGGGGAGCCGGTCGAGCTCCTTGGCGTCGTCCGCGCGCGCCGAGCCGAGCTCCACGGAACGGTCCTGCCCCGCCAGGCCCAGCCGGTGCAGCTCGCGCAGCACGGCGCGGGCGCGGACGGTGCCGGACGGCGCGTCGATCGCGGAGAGGTCGGGGACCGAGGAGGCGGGAACGTAGAGAAGTTCGGCTGCCACCGCCTGGCCGTGGGTGTCGCGGATACGGCGCACCACGTGCACCGGCTCCGTACCCGTGCCGAGCATGGCGGCCACGGCGCTCGGGGCGGCCTCGCTGACACAGTCGACCGGCTGCCACGCCTCGCCGACCGCGCCACCCGTCCACTCGTGCTGGGCGGTGGTGACGGCCACGCCCACCCGCGGCGGGGCGACGGTCGTGCCGACGCCACGGCGGCGCTGCAGTCGGCCTTCGAGTTCGAGCTGCTCCAGAGCCTGTCGGAGCGTGGCACGCGCGACTCCGAACCGGGCCGCGAGGTCCCGCTCGTTGGGCAGGATCTCACCCACCGCAAAGTCCGAGTCGAGTGCCTCACTGAGCACGGTCTTGAGGTGCCAGTACTTCGGCTCCTGCACCGATTCCAGCTGCGTGGTCCCCACCAAGTCCTCCGCAATCGCCCAGCGGCTTTTCCGCGACGCTATTTATTAAAGGTTCCTGTCTTAAGTTGACCCTAGGACGGCGCACCCCCTTGGTCAAGACCAATCCTTATTCCGTAACGGAACGAAACGGGACTTTGGCGCAGAGCGTTCACAAGACGTTCGCGGTGCCGTGAGCCGCGCGCAGCATGAAGCCCCACCACCGGGCCGGTGATGGGGCTTCGACCGGTCAGCCGCAGAGCGGGCTCACCGGGATTTCTCTTGGCCGGAAAGAACGCGCGACTACACGGCGGCCAGACCTGAGAGCTTGTCCGGATTACGAATGATATAGACGCATCGAATGACTCCGTCCCGGACATCGAGCTGGAAGAAGGTATCCGGCTTTCCCCCGACAAAGCACGCCACGGCAGGCCCGCCGTTGAACTCCGCGATGCGCATGTCCCAGTCCGGCCCGATCTCCTGAGCCACCGCGGCGAGGAACCGGCCGACCTTGTCGGCGCTCTCGATGATCCGCCGCGCCGCCTTCGCCTTGCCGCCGGCGTCGCTGACCATCCGGACGTCCGGCGCCAGGAGAGCCATCAGCTGTTCGATGGAGCCGCCGGACGCGGCGGCCAGGAACCGCTCGGTGATGTCCCGGCGCTCCGCCGGATCGACGTCGTAGCGCGGCTTGCGCTCGTCCACGTGCCGCCTGGCACGCCCGGCGAGCTGGCGGACGGCCGCCTCGGTGCGGTCGAGGGCGGTGGCGATCTCGGCGTACGGAAAGCCGAAGGCCTCCCGGAGCACGAAGACCGCGCGCTCCAGCGGCGAGAGCGATTCGAGGACGACCAGTACGGCGAGGGAGACGGAGTCGACGAGGACGGCCTGCTCCGCCGCGTCCGGCATGGTCGGCCCGAAGTCGGTGACCACAGGTTCCGGCAGCCAGGGACCCACGTACGACTCCCGGCGCGACTGCAGGTGGCGCAGCCGGTCGATGGCCAGCCGTGTGGTGATCCGCACCAGAAAGGCCCGTGGCTCGCGGACGCTCTCCCGGGTCGCGGACGACCACCTCAGCCACGCCTCCTGCACCACGTCCTCGGCGTCGGCGACACGGCCGAGCATGCGGTAGGCGACGCCGGTGAGGAGGGGCCGGTGCTCTTCGAAGACTGCGGTCGCGGTATCGGCTGTCACCGGCCCATCCCAGCCGACCCACCGGACGGTGTCCAGCGGGAATCGCCTGAGCCCTTGAACTCCAAGCTACCGAACGGTAAGTGTTGTTGACGCGATGTCTACCCACTCCAGGGAGCAGCTCCATGACCACCACGGTCTCCTTCACCGTCGATTCGGCGCACGGCCCCCGTCCGGTCTCGGTGAACTACGAACGGACCGGTGCGGGAGCGCCGCTGGTCCTGCTCCACGGCATCGGCCACCACCACCAGGCCTGGGACCCGGTGACACGGATCCTCGCCGCCGAGCGCGAGGTGATAGCCCTCGACCTGCCCGGTTTCGGCACATCTCCCGCTCTGCCGGACGGAGTTCCGTACACCCTGGAGGCGGTCACTCCGGTGCTGGGGGCCTTCTTCGCCGCGCTGGGCCTCGACCGCCCGCATGTGGTCGGCAATTCCCTCGGGGGCCTGTTCGCCCTGGAGCTGGGGCGCAGGGAGCTGGTCCGTTCGGTGACCGCCCTGTCGCCCGCGGGCTTCTGGAACGAGCCGGAGCGCCGCTACGCCTTCACCACCCTGCGGGCGATGCGCCGTGCCGCGCTGGCCCTCCCGGTGCCGGCGATCGAGCGGCTCTCCCGCAGCGCGGCCGGGCGTACGGCGCTGACCAGCACCATCTACGCCCGGCCCGGCAGGCGTTCACCCGAGGCCGTCGTCGCCGAGACCCTGGCCCTGCGGGGCGCGACCGGCTTCCACCAGACGCTCGCCGCCGGCGGCGCTGTCTCCTTCACCGACGATGTGAAGGGCCTTCCCGTCACCGTCGCCTGGGGCACCCGGGACCGCATCCTGCTGCGCCGGCAGGGGATCCGCGCCAAGCAGGTGATCCCCGGGGTCAGGCTCGTGCGGCTGCCCGGTTGCGGGCACGTCCCGATGAACGACGACCCCGCCCTGGTGGCGCGCGTCATCCTCGACACCAGCCGCTGAGGGCGCCGGGCGCGTACCGGCGGGACCGCCGCGCCCCAGGACTCCCGAGCCGAGCGCCACCCCGACGCCGACCAGCAGACTCCCGGCACCCTGCGCCATGCCGTACGTCCCGGCTCCGACGAGCGGTGCGGTCAGCGCTGCGGAGACCGGGATGAGGCCGGAGAAGAGGGTGGCGCGTTCGGCCCCGATGCGCTGCAGGCCGATGTACCAGCAGACGAAGCCGATCACGGTCACGACGACGGCCTGCCAGAGGAGGGCCGTCGTCTCCGCCGGGGTCGGAACCCGCAGGAACGCGGCACCGTCCATCACCAGGCCGAGCAGCGCGGACTGTACGGCGGCGATGGCGCAGACCGTCGCGGCGAGCAGCTTCGGGCCGAGCGGCCGCAGCACCGGTACGGCGAGGACCGCGAAGCCGACCTCGCCCGCGAGCGCGCCGGCCGACCAGCAGATGCCTGCCAGGTCGGTGCGGCCCCAGCCCTGGACCGTGAACGCTCCGGCGACGACGAGCCCGGCAGCGTACAAGGTGACACGGGAGGGGCGGCGGCTAGCCAGCAGGGGGACCAGGACCCCGACGACGATGGGCGCGCAGCCGACGAAGACGCCCGGAACGGCTGGTTCCGCGGTCCGTTCCGCCGCCAGGATCGCCAGGTTGAAGCCGACCATTCCGACCGCGGCGAGCAGACCGAGCCGCATCCACCGGCGCCAGGAGAGCGCCCGCAGCGGGGCGGCCACGGGGACGGGGCCCCGCCGCAGCACGGCCGCGAGCAGCAGAGCGGCCAGACCGTACCGGAGCGCCTGGCCACCCGCGTACGGGTAGTCGCCGAGGACACTGTTCGCGGTGAAGGAGGCCCCCACCAGCACACAGGCGAAGGCCGCCAGGAGGGCCCCGCGCAGAGAGTTCGCGTTCATGTGGGTGACGCTAGGTTCGGCGCCGGACCGGTTTAAGGTCCACTTCCATGACGTCTTCGGGGACCAATTCGACCGGTGGGGTGGGCCGTGGCGACAGCGGCAGCCTCGATTCCGCCTCTCCGGCCTGGGAGTTGCTGCTGCCCGCCGCTGCCGGCCCGGTACGCGGACGGGGGCGGGCCCTCCAGTCGGCCCTGCGGGAGGCCGTCCGCTCGGGCCGTCTCGTCGCCGGCACGAGGCTGCCGTCCAGCCGGGAACTTGCCGCGGATCTCGGGGTGTCGCGCGGGCTGGTAACCGAGGCCTACGAGCAGCTGACCGCCGAGGGCTATCTGCGCAGCGGTCAGGGCGCGGGAACCTGGGTCAGCGGCGGAGTTCGAGCTGCGGCGCGTTCCGTACGGGATCTGGCGCCGCGCACGCCGGGCGCGCGGGTGGACTTCCGGCCCGGCGTCCCCGACCTCTCCCTCTTCCCTCGCGCCGCGTGGGCCGCCACCCAGCGGGCGGTGCTCGGCCGGTTGCCGCACAGTTCGCTGGGGTATCCCGATCCGCGCGGCCTGCCGGAGCTGCGGGAGGCGCTGGCCGGACTGCTGGCCCGGCGGCGCGGGGTGGTGGCCGATCCCGAGCGGCTCGTGGCCTGCTCGGGAGTGGCGCAGGCGACGACGCTGCTCGGCTTCGTACTCCGCGAGCAAGGCCTTGCCTCGGTCGGGGTGGAGGACCCGGGGAGCCCGGAGCACGCGTCGCTGTTCGCGGCGACGGGTCTGGGCGCGACCTCGCTGCCGCTCGACGCGGAGGGGCTGGCCCTGGGGCCGCTGCGACGCTCCGGCGTGCGCGCCGTGGTGACCACGCCGGCGCACCAGTTCCCCACCGGAATCGCTTACCCCGCGGAGCGTCGCCGCAAGCTGCTCGACTGGGCACGCGAGGCGGACGCCGTGATCATGGAGGACGACTACGACGGGGACTTCCGATACGACCGGGCTCCGGTGGGGGCGTTGCAGGGGCTCGACCCGGAGCGCGTCGTGTACACCGGATCGGTGAGCAAGTCGCTGGCTCCGGGCCTGCGGCTGGGGTGGCTGATCGCCCCCGTTTCACTGACCGGCCGGATCGTCGCCCGCAAACGGACCATGGACCTGGGAAATCCCGCCATCGACCAGGCGGTTCTGGCCGACTTCATCTCGCGCGGCGCCTACGACCGCCAGCTGCGCCGCTGTCAGCGCGCCTACCGGGAACGCCGGGACGCCATGGTGGCCGCACTCGACGAGCACTTCCCCGGTACCGAGGTCAGCGGCATCGCCGCGGGGCTGCACATCATCGCGCGGCTGCCTGAGCGTTACGGCCCGGAGGGCGTCTTCCTGGGCCGCGCGGCCGGGGCCGGAATCGCGCTGCGGCCGTTGAGCGACTGCGGGGACGCGGGACCCGAGGACGGCTCGGTGGCGCTCGCCCTCGGCTATGCCCATCTGGGGGTCGGCGACATCGCCCGGGGTGTCGCGTCGCTCGCGGCCGCGCAGGGACTCGGCTCCGGCGCCTGACGGGCTGTCGCCGGGAGTGCGCCCTGACCGGCCCTGTTCACCCGGTGTTGGGGCCCCGGCCTCCGCGGCCCACTAGGCATGGGGGCGGAGACCGGCTCCGGCCCGACGGAGCGTTGCGGCCGCCCCGGCCCGTTGTCCGCCCGCCCGTTCCACCCACCGTCCTGGAGGCGCCCCGATGCCGCACCGTCCGCGTATCCCCTCGCCCGGCCGTCGTACCGTTCTGCGCGGCTCGCTGCTCGTCCCTGCGGCGGCTCTTCCCGCGGCTGCCTCTTCGGCTCCCGCCCTGGCTCTGGCGGGGCGGCCGGAGGCGGCTTGGGGGGTGCAGGTGGGGAGCGTCACCGCCTCCTCGGCGCTGGTGTGGGTGCGGTCGGACCGGCCCGCCCGGATGCTGGTGGAGACCTCGGCGACCGAGTCCTTCCGCCGGGCCCGGAGCTGGTACGGGCCGCTGATCGGGCCGGGAGGCGACTTCACCGGCACCACTCCCCTGTACGGCCTTCCGGCGGGCGAGCAGGTGCACTACCGCGTCACACTGGCCGACCCGGGCGATCCGCGCCGCACGGGAAAACCGGTGTACGGAACGTTCCGTACCGCTCCGGCCCGGCGTCGTGACGGGGTCCGCTTCCTGTGGTCCGGTGACATCGCGGGGCAGGGGTGGGGCATCAATCCGGACATCGGCGGCTACCGGGTGTACGAGGAGATGCGGCGCCTCGACCCGGACTTCTTCCTCTGTAGCGGTGACACCGTCTACGCGGACGGGCCGCTCCAGCCGAGCGTGACCCTGCCCGACGGCAGGATCTGGCGCAACGTCATGACCGAGGAGAAGGCCAAGGTCGCCGAGACGCTGGACGAGTACCGGGGGAACTTCCGCTACAACCTGCTCGACCGCAACTTCCGGCGCTTCAACGCGCAGGTCCCCTCCGTCGTCCAGTGGGACGACCACGAGGTGCGCAACAACTGGTACCCCGGCCAGATACTCGATGACGCGCGCTACACCGAGAAGAACGTCGACATCCTCGCGGCCCGTTCCGCACGCGCCTTCCACGAGTACTTCCCCGTGTCGACGCCGCACGGCTCCGCGCGGCGGTCCCGCATGTACCGCGCCGTCCACCACGGGCCGCTGCTGGACGTCTTCGTCCTGGACATGCGGTCGCACCGCAACCGGAACTCCCCCAACCGGCAGGCCGACGACACGACCGGCATACTCGGCGCCGAGCAGCTCCGTTGGCTCAAACGTGCCCTCGCCGAATCCCGCGCGGTGTGGAAGGTGATCGCGGCCGACATGCCGCTCGGCCTGGTCGTCCCGGACGGGGCGACGGACTTCGAGGCCGTGGCCCAGGGCGATCCGGGCGCCCCGCTCGGACGTGAGCTGCAGATCGCCGAGCTGCTGCGGTTCATCAAGCACCGCAAGGTCACCGGCACCCTGTGGCTGACGGCCGACGTGCACTACACCTCTGCGCAGCACTACGCCCCCGAGCGGGCGGCGTTCAAGGATTTCGCACCGTTCTGGGAGTTCGTCTCGGGCCCGCTGGCCGCAGGGGGATTTCCGGCCAACGCGCTGGACGGCACGTTCGGGCCCGACCGTGTCTTCGTCCGGGCGCCGGACCGGGCCAATGTGTCGCCGATGGAGTCGCCGCAGTTCTACGGCGAGGTCGAGATCGACGGCGACAGCGCGGATCTGACGGTACGTCTGCGGGCGGAGGGTGGTGCGGTGCTGTTCACCAAGGTGCTGCGGCCGGGCCGGACCGGTCAGTGAACGACCGCCGCTGACCTGGGCGTACGGCTGCTCGGGAGGCCCGTTGTCAGTCGTGCCCGGCGCCCGTTGTCAGTGGTGGGTTCTACGGTTTCTTCCATGACCCGATCCGTTCAGGCCTTGGCCTACGCACGCCCGTCCGCCCTGGAGTCCTCGCAGGTGGGAGCCGTTCTCGGTCTGGAGACCGCGGGCGGTCTCACCCCGCGTGGGGCGGAGGCGCATCCGCGGTTCTTCGCCGGATTCCTCTCCGCTCCGCGCATCGCCGCCCGTGGGCTGCTGGCGGTGGCCGATGTGGCCGCCGCCCGCTACTACCAGCGCGCCCTGCCCTCTTCCCTCGATCCGGTGGTGACGGGGAACGGCGACCGGCTGCGCTTCGAGTCGTTCTCCGGCTGCTGCGGGGTGTACGCACGCCTCGATGTGCTCCAGGAGGGCCTGGACGGGGAGCGGACCGGGCACGGTACGACCAACGTGGACGTGAACAATCCGCTGCGGGACGCCCTGTCCCGGATAACGGCGGACGATCCGCTGCATCTGCGGGTGGGCCCCGACGAGTTGGCGGTCACCACGCTGGACGGCCCGGTGGTGGAGAAGAAGGTTCCGCTGCCGGACCGGTGGCTGCGGGGGTTCGCCGAGGCTCAGGTCGCCTCGGCCGGTTTCGATCTGCGGGCCGAGCTGACGGCGGCGCAGGCGGTGGCGTTCCTGCGCTCCCTGCCGCGCGGCTCGGGCAACGCGGCGCGGGGCGCGCAGTGGGTGGTGGCCTCCGGCTCCGGTCTGCGGCCGACGACCCGGCCGGTGCCGGGCGCGGTGTGCCTGCCGGGCCCCGAGCGGCTGGTGGCCCTGCAGCGGGTGCTGCGCCACGCGACGGCGCTTCGGGTGTACGGGCCTCCGGTGGCGGACGGGGCCGCTGCGGCGAGCGCCTGGGAGGTGGTGCTGCCGGGGATGCGGCTCACGCTGACGCTGTCGCCGGACTCCTCGCGCGGGTTCTCGGGCGAGGGCGGCGTCCTGGAGGCGCTGGCCACCGACGACGCGGCGGCCGACGCCGAGCTGGTCTCCGTCCTGCTGGCCTGGGAACCCCGGATCGAACCGGCCTCGCTGGCCGAGCAGTCGGGGCTGAGCGCCGAGCGGGTTCGGGCCGCGCTCACCCGCCTCGGCACGGCGGGCCGGGTCGGGTACGACCTGGCCGACGCCGCCTACTTCCACCGTGAACTGCCCTACGACGCCGACCGGGCGGAGCGTCACAACCCGCGTCTGGTCGCCGCCCGCGAGCTGGCCGGTGCGGGGGCGGTGACGCTCGACGGCACGCTGGCGTCCGTGTCCTCCGGCGACCGCCGCTACCAGGTCCGCCAGAGCGACGGCGCACTCACCTGCACCTGCCAGTGGTGGGCGGACTACCGCGGAAAGCGGGGCCCGTGCAAACACGCCCTGGCCGTGACGATGGTCCGCCGCGGCGCGACGGTCGCCGGAGGTGTGCGATGAGCGACCTGCTCACCGCGGTACGCGCGGGACAGCACCGCGATGTCCCGGCGCTGGTGCTCCGGCTGGACCGGGCCGGACGCAGGTCGGCGCTGGCCGGGCTGAAGGAGCTGCGCAAGGAGGCCCGGGGCTGGGAGTGGCAGCGGCAGGACAAGATCCGCAAGGCGCTCCTGGTGGCCGGGGCCGGCTGCAACACCGGGGCGGCGGGCTGCGCCACCTGGATCGGCGGCCGGGACCTGCGCAGCTGGTCGCGGTCCCCGTACCCGCTGATCCTCGTGGCGCTGGGGGACCGTGATCCGGCCTGGCTCGGCGATCTCGCCCACCGGCTGGCGGGACGCCCGATGAACTCCGAGGCGGAGTACACGTTCATCAGCGAGCTCGTACGGATGGCCGGGTGCCCGATCCCGACGACGGACAGCCTCGTCGAGGGCTGGTCGGAGCGGATCGGCACGGCGCGGTGGCACGGCAGGTCCGGCCGGGTGCCGCTGGTCGGCATCCTCCGTTCCGACCCGCACGTCGCCGTGCTCGCGCCCCGGCTCTTCGAGATGCCGGAGCTGCCGTCCCAGATCGGCTGGTACGACACACCGGAGTCGCTCGACCAGTGGCCGGCCGCGCTCTGCGCACTCGCCGCTGAGGGGGTACTCGACCGATCCCACCTGGTCGAACGGTGTGTGACGCGTCTGGTGCGCGGTGGCAAGACGGGTGACCAGCGGTTCTTCCTCACGGTGCTTCAGCAGCTGAACGTCACGGAGGACGAGGAGAAGAACCACCTCCGCGACTGGATGGGGATGGCGGCGGACGGCATCTCCGTGGTCGCCTCCCACGCCCAGGACGTGCTCACGCGGCTGGACGCCCGGGGCGAGCTGTCCACCGGGGACCTCGCCGAGGTGTCGGGATCGGTGCTCTTCCGCCGGGAGAAGAAGCTGGTGCGGGCCCAGTTGGTCCTGCTGGGGAAGGTGCTGAGCCGGGACGCGACGGCGGCGGGTGAGCTGCTTCCGGTGGTCGCCGAGGCGTTCGGGAACGAGGACATCGCCCTCCAGGAGCGGGCGCTCAAGCTGATCGCGCGCCACCTTCCGGCCGACGACGCGCTGCTGCGGGAGGAGCTCTCCTTCTCCGCCGCGCAGTTGGGGCCGCTGCACCGGGAGGCGGTCACCGCCCTGTTCGGGGCGGTGGGCGAGGACGCGCCGGCGGACGGCCCGTACGAGGAGCTGCTGCCGCCCGTGCCGGTGCCGTGCCGGCTCGACCCGGCGCCGGGGACCGTGGCGGAGCTCGTCGAGCAGGTGGCGGCCCAGGTGAAGTCCCGTTCCTGGCAGGGCTCCACTCCGGGGGCCTCGGCCGCCGCGTCGGGGATCTCCGACTTCGAGCGCACTCTGGACGGGCTCGTCCGCCTCTCGCGCACCGACCGGGCCGCGCTGGCGGAAGGGCTGCAGGAGGCCCTGGCCGGGGAGTGGTACATCGAGCACGGAATCGACCGGGAGCCCGAACCGGCGTACATGACCACCGCCCACGCGCTCGCGCTGGTGGTGGGCTCGCTCCTCGGCCGGCTCTCCTACCGGTCCATCACCGAGGGGAAGAGCCGCTGGACCGGCACCGGGACCTGCGCCCACGCCGCGCTCAACGGGGTGCTGCTCGCCCGGGCCTGGGAGGCGGCCGGTGCGGTACAGGCCGACCGGGTGCCCTTCCTGCTGGCCACGCCCACCTGGCACACCGGCTCGCTGGACGCGGCGGAACTGGTCGAGCGGCTGCGGACGTACCGGCGGCTGGGCGCCGACCCGGGTCCGGCCGACTTCTCCCAGGCCCTGCTGCGGGTGCGGCGGAGCGGCGAGTCGGCGGCCGCCGAGGCCGCAGCGTCCCTCGGCACGCCGGAGGGGGACCGGCTGGCCGCCTGGATACGCGCCGACGAGCCGGTGGCTCCCGTGCTGCGTCACGGTCTGACCAGCGATCGCCCCTCGGCGGGCAACTGGTGGCAGCGGTCGGCCGCCGGAACCCGGCGGGTGCTGCTGGCCACCAAGGAAAGGCTGCTGATCCAGCAGGAGTTCCCGCGTTCCTTCCACTGGCTGGGCCGTCCGCACACCCCCCAGTCACGGGAGTGCTACCACTGGGGTGCCGACCAGTGCCCGCACTGGACCGCCACGCTGCCCGAGGACGGGGAGACCCTGGCCGCCTGGCTGATGCCGGATCTGCTGCACACCGCCGACGAGGGGCGCAGGGGCGGGGCCTGGTTCCTGCCGCCGCTCATGGAGACCGGCGGCGCGGCCGGTGTCGCGCTGCACCTGGCACTGGCCTACGGGCTGGGCGCCCGGCACGCCGAGGACCGGATATCCGCCGTGGACGCGCTGCTCGTCCTGGCCGCGCAGGGGCGGCTGGACACCGTGCTGCTCGGGCGCGAGCTGGGGGTCCTCGTCGACCACGACCTGGTCAAGGTCAACCGGCTGGCCGACGCCGCCCGGACGGCGGCCGCCACCGGGGCGTACCGGACGGTGCTGGGCATGCTGGCCGTGGCGCTGCCCACCTTGCTGGCGTACGAGAAGGCGCCACGAGGGATCGGGGATCTGCTGGCCGTGGCGGCGGAGTGCGCCGAGCGCTGCGGTACGGAGGGGATCGAGCCGATCGTGGGGCTGGCCGCAACGGCCGGGCGCAAGGGCTCCTCGCAGACGGTCCGGCAGGCCGCCCGCCTGCTGGCCGTGTTCCCGCCGACGCCGACGTCCTCGCCCGTACCGGAGGAGGCGCGGTGATCAGTGGATCAGGGCTCAGGGGATCAGGGGCCGAAAAATACGGCCGAAAAACGACGATAGGTGATCAGATCCACACTTAACCCATCAGTCACAAGGTGTTCGTGATCAGGCAACACCGTTCGTTCACAGTAAGGATATGACTGATGTGACGTCTTCGAAGACCGCCCGCCGTCCGCACCACTGGCGGCGGGACCTGATCGAGCTGGCCGCGCTGTTCACCGCGGTGGCCGTGGCCGACGCGATCGCCAATCTGATCGGGCACCAGCCCGACGGGCCCTACCTGCTCATGGCGTCGGCCGTGGCCCTGGTGGCCACGGCGACGTTCCACACCTGGTGGGCACGGCGCCACAGCAACGCTCCCCCGCCGGAGGAACCGGGCCGGTCCGATCCGGCGCCGGACGAGGTCACCGACTCGATCGACGGGTCCGGGGCCGGCGAGACGGTTCTCTGGCGGATGCGGACGACCGTGCGTGACGCGCCGGGGAGTCTGGCCGCGCTCTGCCTCGTGCTCGCCCGGTTCCGGATCGACATCCTGACGCTGCAGACCCACCCGCTGGCCGAGGGGACGGTCGACGAGTTCCTGCTGCGGGCGCCCGCCTCGCTCCCGGCGCAGGAGCTGACCCGGCAGATCTCGGCGGCGGGCGGCACCGCCACCTGGATCGAGCGGGCGGACGCCCACGATCTGGTCGACACCCCGACCCGGGTGCTCTCGCTGGCCACCCGCACGGCGCTCGACGCGGCGGAACTCCCCCTCGCCCTGCGCCAGTTGCTCGGCCGGTGCACCATCCACTCGCTGCCCGCCGTCTCCATCACCGGCCGCCCGACCGGGGAGAGCGCCCCGGTCGAAGGCGTGCTGGAGGAGACGGTGATGCGGCTGCGCGACCCGTCCGGCGGTGTCATCTCCGTCGAGCGGCCCTATCTGCCGTTCACCCCGACCGAGTTCGCCCGGGCCCGCGCCCTGGTGGAGCTGGACGCCCGGCTCGGCCCGCGGGTGCCCCGTAGCGAGGACATCCTCACACTGCCCGAGGGCAACGAGATCACCGTGCGCCGGGCGGACCGCAGCGATCTCGCCGCCGCCCGCGCCATGCACGACCGCTGCTCCCCGGGCACCCTGGGCCTGCGCTACCACGGCCCCGTCGGGGACGCCGACCGCTACCTGGACCACCTGCTGAGCCCGCGTTTCGGCCGCACCCTGGCCGTCCAGACCGCCTCCGGCAAGCTGGTGGCGCTGGGCCACCTCCTGTGGGACGGCGACGAGACCGAGGTGGCCCTCCTCGTCGAGGACGACTGGCAGCGCCGGGGCATCGGCTCGGAGCTGCTCGGCCGCCTGGTGCAGCTCGCCGAGGAGGCCGGCTGCGACAGCGTGTACGCCGTCACCCAGTCCCGTAACACCGGCATGGTCGCCGCCATGCGCGCCCTGGAACTGCCCCTCGACTACCAGATCGAGGAAGGCACCCTGGTCATCACCGCGCGGCTGACGCGTGCGACGGACGAGCGGACCGCTCGGCCGTCCGGGAGGACCGCTGGGCCTTCCGCGCCCGCGGAACGGGCCCGTCGCTGAGCGCCTGACACAGGTCGGCCCAGAGGTCCTCGACGTCCTCAAGACCCACCGACATGCGCAGCAACCGGTCACCGACGCCGGACGCCTGCCGGTCTCCCTCATCCACGATGCGGTGGCTGATGGAGGCCGGATGCTGGATCAGCGAGTCCACGCTGCCGAGGCTCACGGCGGGCGTGATGAGCCGTACGTTGGCGATCACGTCGTGCGGGTCGCCGTACACCTCGAAGGAGACCATCGCCCCGCCGATCTCCGGGTAGTGCACCCGGGCGATCCGCGGATCGGCGGTCAGCCTGCGGGAGAGCTCGGCGGCGCTCGCCGAGGCGGCCCGTACGCGTACCGGCAGGGTGGACAGCCCCCGCAGCAGCAGGTAGCCGGCCAGCGGATGCAGCACCCCGCCGGTGGCGAACCGCACCTGGCGCAGCCGGGCGGCGAACTCCTCGTCGCAGGCCACGACTCCGCCCATCACATCGCCGTGCCCGCCGAGGTACTTGGTGGCGCTGTGCAGGACGATGCGGGCACCGTGTTCGACGGGGCGCTGGAGTACGGGGGTGGCAAAGGTGTTGTCGACCAGGAGCGGCACGGATCCGCAGGAGTGGGCGACGGCCCGGATGTCGATCTCGGCGAGCGTGGGGTTGGCCGGGGTCTCGACCATGACCAGCCCGGTGTCCGGCCGGATGGCGTCGGCTATGCCCGCCGGGTCGGTCCAGGTCACCTCGGTGCCCAGCAGCCCGGCACCCAGCAGATGGTCGCTGCACCCGTAGAGGGGCCGGACCGCGACGACATGGCGCAGCCCCATGCTCGCGCGGGCCAGCAGGACCGCGGTGAGGGCCGCCATGCCGCTGGCGAACGCGACAGCGCTGTCGGTCCCCTCCAGCCGGGCGAGCGCCGTCTCGAAACGGGCGGTGGTCGGGTTGTCCAGCCGGGCGTAGACGGGCGGGCCGTCCGGCCGGGCGCCCGTGGTGGCGAAGGCGTCGATGCGCTCCGCCTCGCCGCGCGAGTCGTACGAGGGGTAGGTGGTGGACAGGTCGAGCGGCGGGGCGTGCAGGCCGAGGGAGGCGAGATCATCGCGTCCGGCATGCACGGCTTCGGTGGCCAGCGCCCTGGTCGGGGTGGGGGCAGGGGGCGTCATCGAGACTTCGTTGTCCATGACAACACTCTGAACAGTTACCGGCTCGTAGCGGCAAAAGGCCGTGCTACGTTCGCCGCATGGCCGATTCTGTCGCTCTGGACCCGGTGGATCTACATATTCTGCGGCTGCTGCAGAACGATGCGCGGACCACGTACCGCGAGCTCGCCGCCGAGGTGGGCGTGGCCCCCTCGACGTGTCTGGACCGGGTCACCCGGCTGCGCCGCTCCGGTGTCATCCTCGGCGATCAGCTGCGCCTGGATCCGTCGAAGCTCGGCCGGGGTCTCCAGGCGCTGCTCCTGGTGCAGGTCCGGCCGCACCGCCGCGAGCTCATCGGCCCGTTCGTCGACCGGGTGCGGGCCCTGCCGGAGTCCCGCGCGCTCTTCCACCTCACCGGCCCCGACGACTATCTGGTCCAGGTGGCGGTGGCCGACGCGGCGGAGCTCCAGCGGCTGGTGCTGGACGAGTTCACCTCGCGCCGGGAGGTGGCCCGGGTGGACACCCGGCTGATCTTCCAGCAGTGGGACTGCGGCCCCCTGCTGCCGCCCGCCGAGCCGGTCCGCCCGTGAACGACGGAGACGCGGCCCGCCCGTGAACGACGGAGCCGGTGCGCCCGTGATCGTCTTTCGGACGGACCCCGTTCGACGGTGGTGACGGGGAGGGGCCCGCCGTTGGAGGATGTCCGCATGTCAGACACTTCGAACAGCGCGCTGCCCCGTCAGGTCGCCGACGCCTACGTCGACGCAGTCATCGAACTCGACCCCATCACGGGCACCTATCTCGGTGTCCGGGAAAGCTCGCGCCGTCTGCCCGACTTCTCACCGGCCGGCCAGGACGCGGCCGCCGACCTCATCCGCGCCACGCTGCTGAAGCTGGACGAAGCGGGGCGGCAGCCGGGTGCCGACAGCGATGAGGAACGCCGCTGCGGGCGGCTCCTGCGGGAACGGCTGACGGCGGAACTCGCCGTGCACGAGGCGGAGGAGGGACTGCGGACCGTCTCCAACCTGCACTCGCCCGCCCACAGCATCATCCAGGTCTTCACGGTCACGCCCACCGAGACGGAGGAGGACTGGGCGGCGGTCGTGGAACGGCTGCGCGCGGTCCCGGCCGCGTTCGAGGGGTACCGGGCATCGCTCGGCCTGGGGCTTGAGCGCAAGCTGTACGCCGGGCCCCGCGCGACCGCCACCTTCATCGGGCAGCTCACGGAGTGGAGCGGTGGCGGCGGGAGCACGGCGTTCTTCACGGACTTCGTCGCCGCGGGACCTGAGGCCCTGCGTACCGAACTGACCGAGGCCGCCGGGCTCGCGACCGGCTCCGTCGCCGCCCTGCGGGACTGGATGCGCGACGTCTACGCACCGGCGATCGAGGGGGCCCCCGACACGGTGGGCCGCGAGCGGTACGCCCGCTGGTCGCGCCAGTTCAACGGGACGGACCTCGACCTCGACGAGGCGTACGCGTACGGGTGGTCCGAATACCACCGGCTGCTGGCCGAGATGAAGGCCGAGGCCGCGAAGATCCTTCCCGGGGCGGGGCCCTGGGAGGCGCTCGCCCACCTCGATGTGCACGGCAAGCACATCGAAGGGGTCGAGGAGGTCCGCGAGTGGCTCCAGAGCCTGATGGACGAAGCCATCGAGGCACTGGACGGCACCCACTTCGACCTGGCCGAGCGGGTACGGAAGGTGGAGTCCCACATCGCCCCGCCCGGCGGCGCCGCGGCCCCGTACTACACGGGCCCCTCCGAGGACTTCTCTCGCCCCGGACGCACCTGGCTGCCCACCATGGGCGAGACCCGCTTCCCGGTGTACGACCTGGTCTCGACCTGGTACCACGAGGGTGTTCCCGGCCATCATCTGCAGATCGCGCAGTGGAAGCATGTCGCCGACAGCCTCTCCCGCTACCAGACGTCACTGGGGCAGGTCAGCGCCAACGCCGAGGGGTGGGCGCTGTACGCGGAGCGGCTGATGGACGAGCTGGGCTACCTGCCCGACGCGGAGCGGCGACTCGGTTATCTGGACGCCCAGATGATGCGTGCCAGCCGGGTGATCGTGGACATCGGCATGCACCTGGAGCTGGAGATCCCGGCGGACTCGCCGTTCCACCCCGGTGAGCGCTGGACGCCCGATCTGGCGCAGGAGTTCTTCGGCAGCCACAGCGGGCGGCCGGCCGACTTCGTGGAGAGCGAGCTGACCCGCTACCTCTCGATGCCGGGCCAGGCCATCGGCTACAAGCTGGGCGAGCGGGCCTGGCTGCTCGGCCGGGAGAACGCCCGCGCGGCGCACGGCGACTCCTTCGACCTGAAGGCCTGGCACATGGCGGCACTCTCCCAGGGGTCGCTCGGTCTGGACGATCTGGTGGACGAGCTGTCCAGGCTCTGATCCGCTCCGCCCCCGGCCGGTCCCGCTCGCGGAGCGGGACCGGCCGGGTTCCGCACACCACCGAGTGAGGGCGCCCGCCATGACCGGACGGACCGGATTCCTTTTCTGCGCCGACCCGTTGCGGCCGAACCGGCCCGACCCGCACTCCGCCGACGAGGTGGCGGCCGTCCGGGCGGCGGGAGGCGGGGTCGCGTTGGTCGACCACGAGGCGCTTCTGGCCGGGGACGCGGACCGGGCGGTGGCACGGGTGGCGCGGGGCTCCGGCCCGTACCGGTACCGGGGCTGGATGGTCCCGTCCGGCCAGTACGCGGAGCTGGAGAAGGCGCTCGCCGTACGCGGCTGCGCCCTCCTCACCACCGCCCCCGACTACCGCCGCGCTCCTGAACGAGCTGACTGCTGCCGGGCCGCACCCCTGAACGAGCCGGCCGCCGCCGGGCCGCGCCCCTGAAGGTGTCGGCGTGGCCCTCAGCAGCCGCAGTCCGCGTCGTCGACCGGCGCGGTGAGCGGGTCGACGGCGCGCTGCTCGCCGCCCTCCCAGGTCTCGAAGGCGAACCCCTCGCGCGCCCAGTACTCGAAGCCGCCGAGCATCTCCTTGACCTGGTAGCCGAGCTGGGCGAGCGCCAGGGCGGCACGGGTGGCGCCGTTGCATCCCGGCCCCCAGCAGTACGTGACCACGGGGACGGCCGGGTCCAGCAGCGCGGCCGCCTGCTCGAGGATCAGCGCCGTCGGCAGGTGGACCGCACCGGGAACGTGCCCCTGGTCCCAGGAGGCGGTGGAGCGGGAGTCCACGACGACGAACCCGGGGTCGCCGCCGGCGGCGAGTGCGGAGGCGACGTCGGAGACATCGGCGTGGAAGGCGAGCGAGGCGCCGAAGTAGGCGGCCGCCGCGGCCGGGGAGGCGGGCGGGACGCGCAGGACGGAGTTGACGGCGGTGGCCGTGGTCGGGGAGGTCATAACCATGAATCTATGACCCTCTTCCAGGGCCAGGAAGTGGAATTCCCCGGTGCTGGTCTTGATCCGCCGGGGAATTCCCTGTTGTCTCGTGGGCGTGACCGACTATTCCCCGGACGCCACCGACTGGCGCATTCTCGATGTCCTCCAGCGCGACGGCCGCGCCACTTTCGCCGAGCTCGCGCGCGCCGTCGCCATGTCCCCGAGCGCCGTGACGGAACGGGTGCGGCGGCTGGAGGAGACCGGGGTGATCAGCGGTTACGCGGCGGTGGTCGACGCCGAGCGGCTCGGGCTGCCGGTCCTCGCGCTCGTACGGCTGCGCTATCCGAACGGGAACTACAAGCCGTTCCACGACCTCTTGGAGACCACCCCGGAGATCGTGGAGGCCCACCACGTCACCGGTGACGACTGCTTCGTCCTCAAGGTGACGGCACGCTCGATGCGGCACCTGGAGGAGGTCACCGGCCGGATCGGCGCGCTCGGTTCGGTGACCACCAGCGTCGTGTACTCCTCGCCGCTCCCCCGGCGCGCGATCGGTCGCTGACAGATCCGGACGACGGGCCCTACAGGCGGTGGTGCACCGTCGATCCGTGCCGGTCCTTGACCACTTCGAGGCGGGCGGGGATACGGCGGCGCAGATCGGCCACATGGCTGACGATGCCGACGCTGCGGTCCCTCTCCCGCAGCGAGTCCAGCACGTCGAGCACCTCGTCCAGGGTCTGGTCGTCCAGGCTGCCGAACCCCTCGTCGATGAAGAGGGTGTCCAGGCGTACGCCCCCCGCCTCCTCGGTGACGACATCGGCGAGACCGAGCGCCAGGGCCAGCGAGGCGAAGAACGTCTCGCCGCCGGAGAGGGTCGACGTGTCCCGTTCGCTGCCCGTCCAGGCGTCCACGACATGGAGTCCGAGCCCGGCCCGGCGGCCGCCCGTGCGGGCGTCGGAGTGGACGAGGGTGTAGCGGCCGGAGGACATCCGCTGCAGCCGGGCAGTGGCGGCGGCCGCCACTTGTTCGAGGCGGGCGGCGAGGACGTACGCCTCCAGGCGCATCTTGCGTTCGTTGTCGGCGGAGGTCCCCGCGGTCAGCCCCGCGAGCCGGGCGACCCGCTCGTACTCCTGGCGCACCGGTCCCAGCCGCCGTACCTCCTGGGCCGTCCGCTCCGAGAGACGGTCGAGTTCGGCACAGCGGTCGCGGGCCGCCGCGAGCGCCGAGGCGGCCTCGCGCAGAAGCCATTCCGCCGCCCCATGTGCACTTTCGGCCGCTGCCGGCCGTGCGGGGGGCTGCTCGGCGGCTTCGCGCGCGTCCCGTTCGGCACGGCGGTCGGCGACCGCCGCTGCCTCCGCCTGCCAGGCGTCGACGCGGTGCTGGAGGTCGCGCTGTGCGGCGGCGCCGAGGAGCGTCGCGGCGGCGGCCTGCGGGGTGTCGAACCCGGCCTTGAAGGCCGCGTCGGAGAGCCGGTCGTCGGCCTCCTTGCGCCGCTGGGCCGCGTCCTGTTCCGCGCGTACGGCCTCGGCGGCGTCGGCGAGGCGCGCGACCCGGCGGGTCAGCCGCTCCGCCTGCGCGGCGACGGACGCCGACTCGCCCCGGGCGGCGGCGAGCCGGTCCTCCAGGGCGGCCTGCTCCCGGTCGAGTGCCTCGCGCTGGGAGGTACGGGCGGCGGCCCTGTTCGCGGCCTCCTGCCGCTGCTCCACCCGCCCGAGGTGCTCCCGCTCGGCGGCGGCGAGGGCCTCGCGCGCGGCGTGCGTTCCCGCGGCGAGGCGGTGGGCCCCGGCGTGTTCGGCGGTCAACCGGTCGACGAGGGAGCGGAGTTCGGCGACAGTGGGGGCCGCGGAGTCGTCGCCCAGGGCTTCGGCGTGCGCCGCCGTGTGCCGTTCGCGTACGAGTCCGAGCGCCTGCTCCGCGCTGGTGCGGGCTCCCTCGGCGCGCCGGTGGGCGGCGAGGGCCCTTTCCTCCGTGGCCCGGTCGACATGGCCGTCGCCGGGGCTGGCGGGGGCCGGGTGTTCGGCGGCGCCGCAGACCGTGCACGGCTCGCCCTCCACGAGGCCCGCGGCCAGTTCCGCCGCGATGTCGCGGAGACGGCGTTCGCGCAGCCCGAGCCAGGATTCGTGCGCGTCCAGGGCCTGTTCACGCGCGGTGGCGACCGCCTGCCGGGCGTCCTGTACGTCGGCGGCGAGCGTGTCGCGGCGACGCGCCGCGTCGAGTCGGCGGCGGGCCGGGGCGAGCAGTCCGGCGAGCTGTTCGGCGCGGGTGGCGGCCTCCTGGGCGGTCTCGATGCGCTGCTGGAGCTCCGCGCGGGTGGCGTCCCAGCCTGCCAGCCAGGCGTCGGCCTCCCGGACGATCTCGTCGTCGGCGCGGGCCTCCCGGTTCAGCCGCCCCCGCTCCTCGTCGATCCGCGCACTGCGCGCCTCGTCCTGGCGGGCCGCTTCGAGTCCGCCGAGCTCCTGCCGGAACCGGCGTTCCAGCTCGGCGAGTTGGTCGGCGCCCGCATCGACCAGGTCGGAGGAGAGCAGCGCCCGGGCCCGGTCGAGAGCGTCGCTCGCCGCCCGGTACGCCCGCTCGGCCTCCTCCCGCAACTCCAGGGCCGGCGCGACCCGGTCCGCCCTGCGGGCACGCTCCAACTGCTCCTGGCAGCTGTCGTGTTCGGGTCGCCGCTCCTCCAGCGCCTCGGCGCGCCGCCGGGTCTCCTCGTACCGCTGCTGGAGGCGGGCCAGTTCGCGTTCGGCGTCCAGTGCCCGGCGGGCGGCCAGTTGGCGGCCTTCCGCCTCGGACAGCACGGCGCGGGCGATGCCGAGCTGTTCGCGGGCCGTGGAGCGGGCGATCGCGGCCCACTCCAGTACGGCTTCGGCGAGGCCGGGTTCGCCCGGCCGGACGGCGGGCGGCGCCGCCTCGGCCGCCGCGGGTCCACCCGCCTGGGCGATGCGCTGGGCGAGGGCGAGGATCTGCTCGTCCCCCGCCTTCACCCGGGCTTCGGCGCCCCGGCGCAGTTCGGCGAGGCGTTCCTCCACCGCGGCGAAGCGGCGGGTGTCGAAGAGCTTGCCGAGGAGTTTGCCGCGGGCCTCGGCGTCGGAGCGCAGGAAGCGGGCGAAGTCGCCCTGGGGCAACAGCACGACCTGGCAGAACTGGTCCCGGCTCATGCCGATCAGCTGGGCCAGCTCCTCGCCGATCTCCTGGTGCGACTTGCTCAGGGCCTGCCAGCCGCGCTCGGAGTCGTAGGCGCGCAGCCGGCTCTGGGCCTTCTCCAGGGTGAAACCGTCACCCCGCTTCTTGGGGCGCGGCTGGGCGGGGCTGCGGGTGACTTCGAGGCGGCGGCCGCCGACCGTCAGCTCCAGCTGGACCTCGGTGGGCAGGCCGGCGGGGGCGTGGTCGCTGCGGAGGGTGGCGCCGGGGCTCTGGCGGGCGCCGGGGACGGCCCCGTACAGGGCGAAGCAGACGGCGTCCAGGACGGATGTCTTCCCGGCGCCCGTCGGGCCGTGGAGCAGGAAGAGGCCGGCCGAGGAGAGCGCGTCGAAGTCTACTTCCTGGGTGGTGCCGAACGGGCCGAAGGCGGTGAGGGTGAGGCGGTGCAGTCTCAACGGGACACCTCGCGCACGCTCTCGTCGACCCGTACGTCGTCGAACGCGGCCCGCAACACACTGCGTTCCGGGTCGCTCGGTCCGCTGCCACCGCGCACATGGGCCACGAAGTCCTCCGCGATCTGGTGGTCGTCGCGGCCCTTGAGGCGCTGGGCGTAGGAGGCGAGCGGGTCGTCCGGAGGGCGCTCGGGGTCGAAGACGAGGTTCAGGGTGTGCGGGAAGCGGGCGCTGAGGCGGGCCATGGGATCGGCGGGGCGGACCGGGTCGGTGAGGGTGGCCTCGACCCAGGCGTGTTCGTGGCGGTCGAGGGCCGGGTCCGTCAGCAGGGTTTCCAGGCGGCCCCGGAGCCGGGCGAGGGGGCGTTCGACGGGGCAGTCGATCCGTTCCTCGGCGGTGATGTTCCCGCTGCCGTCCAGGTCGATCAGCCACATGGTCTTGCGGTGGTCGGCCTCGGAGAAGGAGTAGGCGAGCGGGGAGCCGGAGTAGCGGACGCGGCTCGTGACCCGCTGCGAGCCGTGGAGGTGGCCGAGGGCCACGTAGTCGACGCCGTCGAAGACCCCGGCCGGGACGGCGGCGACCCCGCCGACGGTGATGTCGCGTTCGCTGTCGCTGGGCTCGCCGCCCGCCACGAAGGCGTGTGCGAGGACGACGGACCGGGTTCCGGCGGGGCGCGTGGCGAGGTCGGCGCGGACCCGGTCCATGGCGGCGGTGAGGACCGCCTCGTGTCCGGCTCTGGCGGCGCGGAGGGTGTCCTTCACGAGGGCGGGTTCCAGGTAGGGGAGGCCGTAGAGGGCGACATCGCCGTGGTCGTCGGCGAGGACGACGGGGGTGGCGCAGCTCTCGGGGTCGGTCCGCAGGTGGATCCCGGCCCGGTCGAAGAGCCCGGCGCCGACACCGAGCCGGCGGGCCGAGTCGTGGTTCCCGGAGATCATGACAGTGGGGACGCCGGCGGCGGCGAGCCGGTGCAGCGCCCGGTCGAAGAGCTCGACGGCGGTGAGCGGCGGGACGGCCCGGTCGTAGACGTCGCCGGAGACGAGGACCACGTCCACCTCCTGGGCCTGGGCGGTGGCCACCAGGTGGTCCAGGAAGGCGGCCTGGGCATCGAGCAGGGGCACCCGGTGGAAGGACCGGCCCAGGTGCCAGTCCGAGGTGTGCAGCATCCTCACGCGATCGCTCCGCCGGTTGTGCGCTGCATGTACGTCGTCCTCCACCCCTGGCCGCGCGGGGACGTCCCGTGATCCCGCCGTCGGCACCGACCACGCTAACGCCGCCGGGCCGCCGATCCCGCATCGATCAAGGATTTGCCCGGCGTGGGATTGCCCTCACGCCGCTCCACCGAGCCCCTCGCACGCCCCCGGGGACGGTCGGCTCACACGTCCCCGTACGCCTCGCCGCCCAGCTCCAGCGTGGCCGCACCGGCGGTCGCGTCGGCCAGCCAGGCGGTGAAGGCGGCGACATCGGCGTCCGGCAGCCCGATCTCGATGGTCACGGCCTCGGCGTACCGCACCTCCCGCACATCCCGCCCGGTGGCCCGCAGGTCGTTCTCCAGCTTGCCCGCCCGCTGGTGGTCGACGCGGATCGTGGCCAGCCGGAAGCGCTGCCGGGTGAGGGTGCCGAGTGCGTCGAGGGCCTCGCCGACCACTCCCCCGTACGCCCGGATCAGTCCGCCGGCTCCGAGCTTGACCCCGCCGTAGTAGCGGGTGACGACCGCCGCGACGTACCGCACCTCGCGGCGCAGCAGCATCTGGAGCATGGGTACGCCGGCGGTGCCGCCGGGCTCGCCGTCGTCGCTGGCCTTCTGTACGGAGGCGTCGGCGCCGATCACGTACGCGAAGCAGTTGTGGGTGGCGGTGGGGTGCTCCTTGCGGACGCGTGCGACGAAGTCCTGCGCCTCCTGTTCGGTGGCGGCGGGGGCGAGGGAGCAGAGGAAGCGCGATCGGTTGATCTCGCTCTCGTGCACACCCGCGCGGGCGACGGTCCGGTACTGCTCCTGCATCCGTCCACCCTATGCGCCAAGGTGGCAGCGGGTTCCGGCGGGAATGACGGGGCCGGGACCAGCGGTTGTCCCGGCATGGACAACGAGACAGAGACGATCCGGCGGATTCTTCAGGACTCGGGCGACACCTGGGCCGTGGTGGGCCTCTCCAACAACCGCTCCCGTGCCGCCTTCGGGGTGGCGCAGGTCCTCCAGCGCTTCGGCAAGCGGGTGGTGCCCGTGCATCCGAAGGCCGAGACGGTGCACGGGGAGCAGGGGTACGCCTCGCTGGCGGAGATCCCGTTCCCGGTGGACGTGGTGGACGTGTTCGTGAACAGCGAGCTGGCGGGGCCGGTCGCCGACGAGGCGGTGGCCGCGGGGGCGAAGGCGGTGTGGTTCCAGCTCGACGTGATCGATGTGGGGGCGTACGAGCGGACGCGTGCGGCGGGGCTGGACATGGTGATGGACCGGTGCCCGGCGATCGAGATCCCGAAGCTGCCTCCGCGGGGCTGAGACCGGGGGTGTGGGGGGCGCCCGGGGAGGGGAATGATCCCGGCCGTGAGCGACCCCCTGTACGGTGAGCGGACGAGCGGGGCACGGCTGCCCGTGCGGGACGACGGCGGCCGTGCGGCCGCGTCCCTGCCAGCCCCCGACGACGGTGAGCGGCTGGCCGGTGCGCTGTCCGCGCTCGGTGTGCGGCCCGGCGATGTGCTGCTGGTGCATGGCTCCCTGCGGTCGGTGGGGCCCGTCGCCGGCGGGCCCGGCGCCGTGCTGGCGGCCCTGCGCCGGGCGGTGGGGCGGGAGGGGACCGTGGTGGTCCCCTCGTTCACCCCGGAGAACTCGGACACCTCGCCGCACTACCGCGCCCGGGTGCGGGGCCTGGACGCCGGGGCGCGCGAGGCGGTCCGCTCGTCGATGCCACCGTTCGACCCGGCGCTCACCCCCGCGCCCTCGATGGGTGCCCTGGCGGAGACCGTGCGGACGGCGGTGGGGGCGCGGCGCAGCGGCCATCCGCAGACCTCCTTCGCCGCGCTCGGCCCCCGCGCCGCCGAGCTGCTCGCCGGGCACCGGCCCGACTGCCACCTCGGCGAGGACTCCCCGCTGGCCAGGCTGTACGAGGCCGATGCCGGGATCCTCCTGCTCGGCACCGGCTTCGACACCTGCACCGCGTTCCACCTGGGCGAGTACCGCAGGCCCGGCCCCCCGCTCCGCCGCTACCGGTGCGTGGTGGCCCCGCGGGGCGTGCGGCAGTGGTGGGAGTACGAGGATGTCGCCCTGGACGACGGCGACTTCGCGGCCCTGGGCGCCGCCTTCGAGGAGTCCGCCGGGCCCGGTGACGTCACGACGGCTCCGATCGGGTCCGCACCGTGCAGGCTCGTCCGGCTGCGGGCGGCCGTCGACTTCGCCACCGAGTGGCTGACGGACCACCGGCAGAGCGGCAGTTGAGAGGAGCGGCCACTCGAACACGCGCTCTGTCGCGGGTCCTGCGGAGTCCCTAGAGTGACGCTGCTCGCACGGCGGCCGACGGGGGGTCCGAAGCGTGAACACATCGCAGCGGGTGGTGCGGAGAAATCGTGTCCTGTCCGGCCTGCTGACCTGGCTCGTCCATCTGTCCCTGCTGCTGCTCGCCTACAGCGTGTGGCGCGAGAACGCCCCGGACACGCTCACGGACTCCTGGCCCTGGAAGCTCCAGCTGCTGGACGTCCAGTCCGCCACCACGGCGGCGGTCGGCAGTCTGGGCGCCTCGCTGGCCAGGGCGCAGTACGCGCGGGCGGTCCGCCCCGCGCTCGGCTACTTCGGCCAGGTGAAGGAGGGCATGGCCCCCGACGACCGGCTCGCCTGGGTGTGCAGCGTCCTCAACGCCGCCCAGGACGTGGCCGTCGTCGAACAGCTCGGCTACCGGGTCGTCCTCGCCGGGGACGAGGGCGCGGCGGACGACGAGGCGGGCTGGGTGCGCCGGGACGAGGCCCAGCGGATGATCGAGGAGCGGGGGCCGGTCGACCGGGCGGACTTCGCGCTCCACTTCATAGGGGTCGGCAGGCCCCTCCCGGCCCAGGGGATGATGCTGATCGGCTGGTTCACCGAGGCGGCGATGGCCCAGGTCCGCGACGTCCATGTGCGGTTACGGGTCACGGACCGGGTGGGCGACACCCACGAGCGCATCATCGACGTGCTGAAGGGCGCCGACCGGTCACCGCGACGCGCCGACCCGCCCCTGTTGTGACGGGTGTGCCGTCAGACCCCCAGGCCCTCCACGACCACCGCGCCCGGGAGCGCGGCGAGCGCTTTGCCGGGCACGATGAGCTTGCCCCGGCGGCTGCCGCTGCCGATCAGGACCCACTCCTCGTCCACGACCGCGGGGTCCAGCAGGAGGGGCCAGTGGGCGGGCAGGCCGATCGGGGTGATGCCGCCGTACTCCATGCCGGTCTCGCCGACCGCCGTGTCCATCGCGGCGAAGGACGCCTTGCGGGCGCCGAGGTGCTTGCGCACCGCGCCGTTGACGTCGACCCGGGTGCGGGAGAGCACCACGCACGCGGCGAGGGTGGTCTCCCCGCCGCGCTTGCCCGCCACGACGACGCAGTTGGCCGAGGTGTCCAGCAGGTCCGCCCCGTGGTGCTGGACGAAGACCGCGGTGTCGGCCACGGCCGGGTCCGTGTCGACGTGGATGATCCGGTCGGCGGTGACATCGCCCCACCCGGCGGCCAGGGCCGCTGCGACGGGGGCGGGGAGCAGGCGGAGCCGTTCCGAGGCGGGGGAGGCGTCCTCGAAGGTGCCGATGGGTGCGCGCATACGGCCACGCTAACAGCGTCCGGCGGGCGGCCGGTTGGCCGTCCCACCGCAGGTGCCGCCGCTACCGGGCCCCCTGCCCGGCGGGACGCCCTTACCGAGCCCCCGGCTCCTGGTCCAGGTCGGCCAGAGCGAGGAGCTGCTCGGGCGTGACGCCCTTCGGGATCGGCACGGGGGCCGGCGTGCGCAGGGGCGGCTGCCAGCCCTTCTCCGGGTCCCAGCTCCGTACGACACGGGCCGGGGCCCCCGCGACCACCGCGTGGTCGGGGACCTCGCCCCGTACGACCGCGCCCGCGGCGACCACCACATTGCGGCCGAGCCGGGCGCCGGGCAGGATCACCGCGCCGGTGCCGATCCAGCAGCCGGGGCCGATCTCGACGGGTTCCATGCGGGGCCACTGCTTGCCCACGGGCTCGTGCGGGTCGTCGTAGCTGTGGTTCGTCGAGGTGATGTAGACGTACGGACCGCAGTACGTGTCCGAGCCGATGCTCACCGTCGTGTCGGCGATGACATGGCTGCCGCGCCCCAGGACCACCCCGTCGCCCAGGGTGAGGATCGGCTCGGGCCCCAGGTCCAGGTCGGGCATCATCCCGGCCGTCAGCGTCACCTGCTCGCCGATGATGCAGTGCCCGCCGAGCTCGATCCACGGCTCCCCGAAGACGGTGCCCTGCGGAAAGGCGAGCCGGGTGCCCTCCCCGATCGCGCCGAAGCGCAGCCGTCCCGGGTGCTCGGCGGTGACGGCACCCGCCTCCTGCGCCCACGCCCAGCCGCGGTGGACCACCCAGGAGGCGGCGCGGCGGCTTCGGCGGGCGAGGAAGGAGAACGTGTTTCGGTTCTTCGGCACGGGCTCACCGTAGTCGGCGCGGCAGGCGGCGATCCGTGCCGTGACCTGTGATGTTCACCCCACCCCCAGGCGTACGCGGGGAGCCGTCGCCTACCGTGTGGGTCGGCCCGATCCCGATCGAAGGCCCCAGGAGCAGCACACCGGACCACCGAGGAGCAGGCCATGGCGGAAGCGGCATTGATCACGGGCATGGGCGGCAAGGAGCCGGACATCGACGCGGACGCGTTCGTGGCCCCGACCTCCGTGGTGATCGGGGAGGTGACGCTGGCGGCCGGTTCCAGCGTCTGGTACCAGGCGGTGCTGCGCGCCGACTGCGGCCCGATCACGCTCGGCCCCGACAGCAACATCCAGGACAACTGCAGCGTCCACACCGACCCCGGCTTCCCGCTCACGGTGGGCGCGCGCGTCTCGGTCGGCCACAACGCGGTGCTGCACGGCTGTGTCATCGAGGACGACGTCCTGGTGGGGATGGGCGCCACGGTCCTCAACGGTGCGCACATCGGCGCCGGCTCCCTGGTGGCGGCCCAGGCGCTCGTACCGCAGGGGATGCAGGTTCCGCCGGGGTCGCTGGTCGCGGGCGTGCCCGCCAAGGTGAAGCGGCCGCTGACGGCGGAGGAGCTGGAGGGCATCCGGTTCAACGCGGCCGGTTACGTGGAGCTGGCCAAGGCCCACCGCGCGGCGCACGAGGACTGAGACGCGCCGGCACACTCGGTCCCGCACACCCTGCGCCACACGCTCCACCCGGACGCGCGCAGCGGCCCCTGCCCCGCCCCGGACATACCGGGGCCGCCGCGCCCTCCCCGGCCGGAGGGTGCGGCGGCCCCGGGAACATGGGCCCGCGGGCGTCAGCTGTTGGGGCGCAGGGTCCACACGACGGTCATCTCGCCGGTGACCGCTCCGTCCGCGCGCCGGATCTCGATGGCGACGGGGAACTCGGGGCGCTCCCCCGCGTCGAGCTGGGCCACGACTTCGGCGATCGGACGGCCGAGGGTGGCGGTCGCGGTGACCTCGCCCATGGCGAGCTTCTTGTAGCCGATCTCGGCCTTGACGGCGAGCGGCACGGCCCGCGACATCTGGTCGCCGAAGGCGGCGATGACGATGGCGCCGCTGGCGGACTCGGCGAGCGTGAACATCGCTCCGGCGTGCGGTCCGCCGACGTGGTTGTGGTACTCCGCCTGGTCCGGCAGCCGGACGACGGCGCGCTCGGCGGTGGTCTCCAGGAATTCGAGGTTGAGGGTCCGGGCCATCGGAACCGTCGCGACGAGCATCTCGCCGACGGTCATCTGTTCAGCGCTCATGGACCGTAGGTTACTCACGAGTAGCCAGGTTTGGCCATCCCTCTGTGACAGCACCGGGACAGCCTTGGGACAGGGGCGGCCGTAGCAGTGGACACGCCACCCAACTATGGTTACGAGCCATGTGGCCAGGACAGCAGCCGCCCGGGGGCGAGCAGAACCCGCAGGACCCGAATCAGAACCCGTACCAGCAGCCGGGGTACCAGCAGCCGAATCCCTATCAGCAACCGGGATATCCGCAGCAGGGGCAGCAGCCGGGGCAGCCCGGGGCGCCCGGGTACCTGCCGGGCCAGCCCGGTCAGCCGGGACAGCCGGGCTATGGGCAGCCGGGTTACGGACAGCAGCCCGGGTACGGGCAGCCCAACCCGTACCAGCAGCCGACCGTCCCGCAGTACGCGGTCCCGGGTCCGCCCGGCGGGCCCAAGCCGGACGGCGACAAGAAGAAGACGACCGTCATCGCCATCGTCGCGGCGACCGCTGTCGTCGTGGCCGCCGTCGTCACCGGCGTCATCGTGATGAACAAGGACGACGAAGGCGGCTCGACCGTCGCCGACGACAAGAAGTCCGCCTCCCCGAGCGCGAAGCCGAGCGCGTCGGACAGTGCGGGCTCCGCACCGGTGGAGAACCCGCGCGGCGCCGACAGCGACCCCAAGCCCCTCATCCCGGGCTGGAAGGTCGTCACCAACCCGAAGTGGGGCACGCAGTTCGACGTCCCCGGTGACTGGGAGGTCTCCAGCTCGGGTGTGTTCGCCGGCTTCGAGGACGCCAAGGAGCCCACGGGCGCGCCCGTCGCCGGTTTCTCGGCGCCCGCCTACTACAAGAGCAAGTGGTGCGTCGACGACTCCGACAAGGACGGCTCCGAGGAGGAGACCGAGCTGGCCGGTGTCGGCACGAAGGGCGCACGCGGGGCGAAGAACTCCGACGAGGCGGCGCGCAACGAGGCGGGCACCTGGGTGTGGGCGGCGTACGCCCAGACCGATTCGAAGGACAAGGTCAAGGTCGCCCCGGCCAAGCCGTTCACCACGAAGTCGGGTCTCTCCGGCAGCGTCGTGACCGCCACCGCGACCGGTCTGGCCAAGAAGGAGAAGTGCGACACCGACGGCAAGTCGATCGCCTTCTCGTTCAAGAACGGCAATGACGAGTTCTCGACCTGGGTCCTCTACGGCCCCAAGGGCGTCGAGGGCGAGCTGCCGGACACCACCATCCAGCAGATCCTGAGCACGGTCCGCCTCTCCGCCGACAAGCCGACCGGCTGACACGGCCGACGCCCCTGGCACTGGCACTGCTGACGCCCGCTCTCCGCCCCGGGAACGCTGTCCCCCGGGGCCGGAGAGCGGGCGTCCGTACGTCGTGGCCACCTCAGCCGATGGTGAAGGCGCCGTCCGGCGGCTCGGGCGAGGCGACGGCGTCCGCGTCCGGCACCGGGCGGGCCCGGCCGATGAACCGGACCAGCGCCTCACCGTGGGTGACCCGCGCCGGAAAGGCGTCGGCGGCACAGCGGCGGGTGAGCGGCGCCGTGTCGATCGGGGCGTGCGAGGCGAGCAGGACGACGTTGCCGAACCGCCTGCCGCGCAGCACCGCGGGTTCACCGATCAGCGCCAGTTCGGCGAAGACGGCCGCGAAGTTGGCCAGTTGGGACCGGAGGAACGCGAACGGCGCGCTGTCCGCCAGGTTGGCGGCGTAGATCCCGTCGGGGCGCAGCACCCGCCCGGCGGCCCGCGCGTACTCCACCGATGTGAGGTGGGCCGGGACCCGGGAGCCGCCGAAGACGTCGGCGACGACGAGGTCGGCGGACGCGGGCGGGGCCGCTTCCAGCCGGGCCCGGGCGTCGGCGGCGTGCACGGTGATGCCGCAGCCGTCGGGCAGCGGCAGATGCTCCCGGACCATCCGCAGCAGCGCCCGGTCCGCCTCGACGACGTCCTGGCGTGAGCCGGGGCGGGTCCCGGCGACGTACCGGGGCAGGGTCAGCGCCCCGCCGCCGAGGTGCAGGACGTCCAGCGGGGCGTCCTCGGGCGTCGCGCAGTCCACGACATGCGCGAGGCGCCGTACGTACTCGAACTCCAGGTACGAGGGGTCGTCGAGGTCGACGTAGGACTGGGGCGCGTCATCGACCGTGAGCAGCCACGCCCGGTCGCGGTCCACATCGGGCAGCAGCCGGGCGGTGCCGTGGTCGACCTCGCGGATGACGGGTATCGGCTCGTTCACCCCTCCATTGTCGCGCGGCCTCCCTGCCCGCCGCCCCCGAGCCGAAGGGGTGGCGGGCAGGCGGGCCGTCAGAGCAGGCCGGTGACCGTGCCCGCGCCGACCGTGCGGCCGCCCTCGCGGATCGCGAAGCCGAGGCCGGACTCCAGCGGGACGTCACGGCCGAGCTCCACGGTCATCGTGACCGTGTCGCCGGGGCGCGCGACCGCCACCTCGCCGAGGTCGACATCGCCGACGACGTCAGCCGTACGGATGTAGAACTGCGGGCGGTAGCCGGTGGTGACCGGGGTGGACCGGCCGCCCTCCTTCGTCGACAGGACGTACACCTGCGCGGTGAAGCGGCGGCTGGGCACCACGCTGCCGGGCGCGGCCACGACATGGCCGCGGCGGACCCGGTCGCGCTCCACCCCGCGCAGCAGCAGCGCCACGTTGTCCCCGGCCTCGGCGGACTCCATCGGCTTGCCGAAGGTCTCCAGGCCGGTGACGACCGTCTCGATGTCCGCGCCCAGCACCGCGACCCGGTCGCCGACGCGGACGGTGCCGCGCTCGACCGCGCCGGTGACGACGGTGCCCCGGCCGGTGATGGTCAGGACGTTCTCGACGGAGAGCAGGAACGGCGCGTCAGTGTAGCGCACCGGGATCGGTACGTACGTGTCGACGGCGTCCAGCAGCCCTTCGATCGCCGCCGTCCACCGCGGGTCGCCCTCCAGCGCCCTGAGCCCGGAGACCCGGACCACGGGGACGGTGTCACCGCCGTACCCGTGTGCGGAGAGCAGCTCGCGGACCTCCAGCTCGACCAGGTCGGTCAGCTCGGGGTCGCCCGCGTCGGCCTTGTTGAGGGCGACGACGATGTGGTCGACGCCCACTTGACGGGCCAGCAGGACGTGCTCGGCGGTCTGCGGCATGATCCCGTCGAGCGCGGAGACGACGAGGATCGCCCCGTCGAGCTGCGCCGCTCCGGTGACCATGTTCTTGATGTAGTCGGCGTGGCCCGGCATGTCGACGTGGGCGTAGTGGCGGGTGTCGGTCTCGTACTCGACGTGCGCGATGTTGATGGTGATGCCGCGCTGGGCCTCCTCGGGGGCCCGGTCGATCCGGTCGAACGACACGTAGGAGGTACTGCTGCCGCCGCGCTCGCTGAGGACCTTGGTGATGGCGGCGGTGAGGGTGGTCTTGCCGTGGTCGACGTGGCCCATGGTGCCGATGTTGAGGTGCGGCTTGGTGCGCACGTAAGCCGTCTTGGACATGGCTCGTTCCTTTGAGAACTCGAAGCTGAGAAAGAAGAAGACCCCAGGGCCCCGCCGACCCTCCCCTTGCGGGGTCCGCCGGACTGTCGGGGGAGGGTCAGCTTCGGGCGCCGCCGGTGGGCGATGCGGCAGCGGTGAACGCTGCTGCGCAGAGCGCCGCTGCTTCGGCGGTGACGGCTGCTGCCGCGAGGACCGCGTCGTTCACGGCAGCCTTCGGCGCGTCCGCGACTGCGGACTGCGCTGCGAGGAAGGCGTACCGGAACATGCCCCGATCATGGCCGGGCGGGGGCGCCGAGTCGAATGGTTTTCCGTGACTCCCCTGCGCTTCAGAGATTCTTGAGCGCCTCGCGCACGGAGAGCGGCGACAGGCGGTCCCGGGCGCCATCGACGAAGTCGCGTACGGCGGTGGGGTCGGTCTTGGCATACTCCCGCAGCGCCCAGCCGATCGCCTTGCGGATGAAGAAGTCCGGGTGGTCCGCGCGGCGCAGGCAGTAGCCGAAGAGCCGGTCGGCGTCGGTGGCCTCCTTGTAGCGCAGCTGGTGCAGCAGGGCGGTGCGCGCGACCCACAGGTCGTCGTCGTCGATCCACCGGTCCATCTCGCGGGCGAGCGCCGGGTCGGCGGCGACGAGCGGCCCCGCGACATGTGCGGCGAGCAGATCGACCGTGTCCCACCAGGGGACGGTGGTGACGAGGTGGTGCAGGACGGGCAGGAACCCGGAGGAGCAGGAGGACACGTACCGGCGGAGGTAGTCGACGGCGAAGTACGCGTACTCGCGCTCCGGCAGCCGCCAGCAGCGCAGCGCGATCGCCGTGCAGTCCTGCTCGTCCGGCCGCCCGGTGCCCGCCAGCACGGCTTTGGAGAGGGCGCGGCGGCGCGGAGTGGGGATCCCGAGGAACGGGGCGACGTGCTTCATGTACGCGGCGGCGCCCCCGGCCCGGACGGGGTCGGCGGCCGGGGCGTACAGGTCGGTCAGCCGGGCGAGGACGGCGTCGGCGAGCGGGCTGTCCGGGACGGCGGGGGCAGGGGCTGCTGCGGGGTCCACGCGACGCACATTACGGCGATCACACACCGTTTTCGGTTAGTCTCCCCGAATGTTCGACCCCGTCCCCACCGCCCGTCCCACCGGCGGCCTGGCCCTTCGCTGTTCGAAGGCGCTGCTCTCCCCCTGGTCCCGGTTCTCGCTGCTCGTCGCGGTACTGCTGGCCGCCGCGTCGACGATGCTGCTGTTCGAACCACAGCGGCTGCTGGCGTCGGGGTGGCCGGAGCAGCTGACCGGCAGCGGTGCGGCGATGCTGTTCGGGCTCGCGTACGGGGCGCTGACCGTGGCGTTCGTGCCGCGCCCGCTCCTCAACCTCGCCGCGGGGGCGCTCTTCGGTGCGCAGACGGGTCTGGCGGCGGCCCTCGCGGGCACGGTGCTCGGCGCGGGCGTCTCGTTCATGCTGGGCCGGGTACTGGGCCAGGACGCGCTGCGCACCCTGCTGCGCGGCAAGCTGCTGACCGCCGCCGACGGGGTGCTGAGCCGGCACGGCTTCCGCTCGGTGCTGGCGCTGCGGCTCTTCCCCGGGATCCCGTTCGCCGCCGCCAACTACTGTGCGGCGACCTCCCGGATGGGCTACCCGCCCTTCCTCCTGGCCACCGGGCTCGGCTCCATCCCGAACACGGCGGCGTACGTGATAGCCGGCAGCGAGGCCGCCTCGCCGACCTCGCCCCTGTTCCTGGCGGCGATGGGGTTCATCGTGGTGTCCGGTCTCGGCGGCGCGCTGGTGGCCTGGCGCAAGCGCCACCGGCTCGGCCGGGACACGCCGGACGACTGAGGGGGCGACGGCACGTGGATGACCTCTGCGGTCGTCCTGGCGTTCACCTTCAGGCGATACGCTGCCCGCGACCTCGATGTCCTTGATGTCCGCGACCGCACTCCGTACTCCGCACGCCGCACTCTGCCGACGGGCCCAGTCGTCCCTGGCCGATGCACGATCATTTCCGGGATGGCCAAAGCCCCATGAGCTGGTTCGAATCATTCGTCCTGGGACTCGTTCAGGGACTGACCGAGTTCCTGCCGATCTCCTCCAGCGCCCATCTGCGGCTGACCGCCGCGTTCGCCGGCTGGCACGACCCGGGGGCGGCCTTCACCGCCATCAGCCAGATCGGCACGGAAGCGGCGGTGCTGATCTACTTCCGCAAGGACATCGCACGGATCCTGTCGGCGTGGTTCCGCTCGCTGACGGACAAGCAGATGCGTGGCGACCACGACGCCCAGATGGGGTGGCTGGTCATCGTGGGCTCGATCCCCATCGGGGTGCTCGGCATCACGCTCAAGGACCAGATCGAGGGCCCGTTCCGCGATCTGCGGCTGATCGCGACGACGCTCATCGTCATGGGCGTCGTGCTCGGCATCGCCGACCGGCTGGCCGCGCGCGACGAGGTGGGCGGCAAGCACCGTGCGGTGAAGGAACGCAAGACCCTCAAGGACCTCGGCATCCGGGACGGTCTGATCTTCGGCTTCTGCCAGGCGATGGCGCTGATCCCCGGTGTCTCGCGCTCGGGCGCGACGATCAGCGGTGGTCTGCTGATGGGCTACACCCGTGAGTCGGCCGCCCGCTACTCGTTCCTGCTGGCGATCCCCGCCGTGCTCGCCTCGGGCGCCTACGAGCTCAAGGACGTCAACGAGGGCCATGTCTCCTGGGGGCCGACGATCTTCGCGACCGTGGTGGCCTTCTTCGTCGGATATGCCGTGATCGCGTGGTTCATGAAGTTCATCACGACCAAGAGCTTCATGCCGTTCGTCATCTACCGGGTGGCCCTCGGCATCCTCCTCTTCATCCTGATCTCGACCGGTGTGCTGAGCCCGCACGCGGGTGAGTCCGCGGGCTGACACGCCCGATGTGCGCTCCGCCCGGGAGCAGCCGGGCGGAGCGATCCAGCAGCGCAGCAGCCAGCAGCGCGGATAGATGTCACCACCGTAGAGCGGGGGTCTGACAACGCCGCCGCGCCGACGGCTCAGGGGGCCGGGCCCCTCAGCATCGCGCCGACGGCTCAGGGGGCCGGGAGCCCGGTCGCCGCGAGGACCGCGTCCACGGTCTCCGCCACCGTCAGCTCGCCGTTGTCGATCCGGATCGCCTCGCCGGCCAGTTCGGCGCGCATCGCCGTGTCCAGGAACGACCAGTCCGTCGTGAGCGTCTTGTCGCGGGCGAGGTTGCGCTCCCCGGCCTTCGCCGCGCCGGGGGCGAGGACCACGCAGTGCAGCGGTCCGACGGCGATCCGCCTCCGGTAGAAGTCGAGGTGGGCCCGGCGCACGACCACGTCGTCGATGACGGGCAGGAACCCCGCGGCGACGAAGCTGTCCGCCAGCAGGCAGGCGTTGCGGGCCCGCAGGAAGATCTGCCGGTCCGCCTCCTCGTCCCGCTCCGGGGAGGGCCACCGGCCACCGTTGACGATGAGCCCCTGGAGGGCGTCCACCTCGATGTGCGCCGAGGCGGCGAACCGGGCGGCGAGCGCGGCGGCCACCGTGGACTTGCCGCTGCCCGGGATCCCGCTCAGCAGGACGGCTCCCGCCGCCGGTCCGGTGTCCACCGGCACCTCTGTCCAGGTCATCGTCGTCCGCTCCCTCCGCGGGCGGTCGGCTCCGCCCCCGCGAGCGATCGTAGGTCACCGCTCACCGCCGGCGGGTGGCGGGAACTTCCGGGACCGGGCCGCCGACTACTGGAGGACAGTTCAGCGAGCAGGTGCGGCAGCAGGACGGCCCCACGAGGGCCGGGAGGAGGCCGAGAGGCATGCACTGGTACGAGGACGACGCGCTCTGGTCCGATTTCGCCTCGACGATGTTCCCGCCCGCCCGGGCCGAGTCGGCCGCCGCCCTCGTCGCCTCCTCGCCCCTGCTGGACTTCCCACCGGGTTCACGGGTGCTGGACCTGTGCTGCGGACCGGGCCTGTTCGTGGTGCCGCTCGCGGCGCGCGGGTACGCGGTGACGGGCGTCGACCTCTCCCCCTCGATGCTGGAGCGGGCCCGGAACGTCTGCGAAGCGGCGGGGGCCGATGTCCGCCTGGAGCGGGCCGACATGCTCACGTACACGGAGCCCGGCGCCTTCGACGTGGTGCTGAACGTCTTCACCTCGTTCGGCTACTTCGAGGACGCCGAGGACAACCTCCAGGTGCTCCGCAACGCCCACGAGAGCCTCGCGCCGGGCGGGCAGCTCCTGGTGGACGTGATGGGCAAGGAGGTGCTCGCGGGGTGGATCGGGCGGCCGAAGGCGGTGGACCTGCCGGACGGTTCGTACGTCGTCCAGCGCGACACCGTCCTCGACAGCTGGCGGCGGCTGCGCACCGACTGGACGCTGGTGCGCGGCAGTTCGGCCCGTACGGCCTCGATCCACTCCTGGCTCTACTCCGCCGCCGAACTGCACGCCCTCTTCGAGCAGGCGGGCTTCACCGACGTGGAGTGCTTCGGCGGTTTCGACGGGTCGGGCTACGACCAGCACTCCGACCGGCTCATCGTCCGCGGGCGGCGCAAGTGAGGGCCGGGGCGCGGCAGTCCGCCGCCACCGCGACCGTGCACGAGCACATCACCGACGCCGTGAAGAGCCCGGACCTGATCCGGCTGGACGGTGACGTGGTGCTCGCGCGCTTCGAGACGATGAAGGTGTACGCGGCGCTCGGCGCGGTCCGTTCGCTGCTGCGCCGGGGCCGGGTGGTGCCCGGTCAGACGCTGGTCGACAGCTCCAGCGGCATCTATGCGGTGGCACTGGCCATGGCCTGTCACCGCTACGGGTTGCGCTGCCACATCGTGGCGTCCACCACCGTCGACGCGACCATGCTCGCCCAGTTGGAGATCCTCGGCGCGACCGTGGACAGGATGCCGCCGTCGCAGAGCCTGCGCCTGGACCAGGAGCTGCGGGTACGCCATGTGCGCCGGCTCCTCGCGGAGCGGCCGGACTTCCACTGGATGCGGCAGTACCACGACGCCGTCCACCACGAGGGGTACCGGGAGTTCGCCGACCTGCTCACCGCGTCCCTGCCCGAGGGCCCGCTGACCGTGGTGGGCGCGGTCGGCACGGGTGCGTCGACCGGTGGACTGGCCCGCGCGCTGCGGGAGTCGGGGCGGGCGGTGCGGCTGGTGGGGATCCAGCCGTTCGGCAGCGTCACCTTCGGCAGCGAGCAGTTCAGCGACCCGGAGGCCATCATCGCGGGCATCGGCAGCTCCATCCCGTTCGGGAACGTCCACCACGAGCTGTACGACACCGTGCACTGGCTGGACTTCCGCCATGCGATGGCCGGTGCGGTCGGACTGCTGCGCCGGCACGCGGTGTTCGCCGGCCTCTCCACCGGGGCGGCCCACCTGGCGGCCTCCTGGGAGGCCGAGCGCAACCCGGGCCGGCTCCATCTGGTGCTGGGCGCCGACACCGGACACCGTTACGCCGAGCGGGTGTTCACCCGCCACACCGAAGCGCTGGACCCGGCCGGACTGCGGCCCCGGCCGATCGCTTCGCTGGAGGCCCTGCGGCCGCCGTGGTCGGTGATGGAGTGGGGGCGGCGCGCCGCCCCCGAGGCCGCCCGCCTGCCCGAACAGGGCTCCCCCGCCCCCGTACCGACCGTGGAGATGCTGCCATGACGATCGCCGCCCTGGAGTCCCTGTCCTTCGGGCTCGGCAGGATGGCCGAGGCCGCCGCGTCCACCGGGCACCGGCTGTGCCTGCTGACCGGCGACCGCTCGGTGTACCGGCACGAGCTGGCCACCCTGCCGGCCGGTGCGCTGGACGTCGTGGATGTCGACACCGACGACCCGGAGGCGGTCCGCCGGGCGCTGGCCGCCGTCCCCGCACTGGCTGGGCTGATCAACACGACGGACACCTGGAGCGTGCCCGCCGCGGAGCTGGCCGCCGAACTGGGGCTTCCGGGCCCGGACCCGGCGGCCGTCCGGCTGCTGCGGGACAAGCGCCGGGTCCGGGAGGCGCTGTACGCGCAGGGGCTGAGCCGGTCGGCCGCCGTGGCCGTACCGCCCGGGCCGGAAGGAGCGGACGCCGTCCTGCGTACGGTCGGACTCCCCGCCGTACTGAAGGACTCGGCGGGCACCTCCTCGCGCGGGGTGTGGATCGTGCACGACGAGGAGGCGCTGCACCACGCCCTGGCGGAGGCCGCCCGACAGCCGCTGAAGGGGGCGCTGTTCGCGGAGACCTTCCTCGCCGGTCCGCTGTACAGCGCGGAGACGCTGAGCTGGGAGGGGACCACCCGGCTGCTGGGGGTGCTGAGCCGTCAGACCTCCCGGGCGGCGGTGGTACGGGAGGAGGTCGCGGCGTTCCCGGTGGCGCTGCCGGACGGGGAGCGGGCCGCGATCGAGGCGTGGGTGGGGCGGGTCCTCGAAGTGGCCGGGCACCGCGGGGGGTTCGCCCATGTGGAGTTCATCCTGACCGCCGGGGGGCCGGAGCTGGTGGAGATCAACCGGCGGATCGGGGGCGCGCTGGTCGGGGAGGTGCTCTGCCGGACGCTGGGCACCAATGTGTACACGGCGATGATGGACGAGGCGCTCGGCCGCCGCCCCGCGCTGCTGGACGCCCCGCTCGACGGGCAGGGGCCCGCGTACGGCTTCGTCCTCGTCTACGCCGACCGCCCCGGGGTCCTGAAGGGCTGGCACGGCCTCGGCGAACTGGCCGCCTTTCCCGGGTCCGTGGAGTGGTACCCCGTCCGCGAACCCGGCGAGACCCTGGCCCATGTGGGCGACCAGCGGGGGTGCACGGGCATGGTGCTGGCCGAGGCGCCGACGGCGGAGCTGGCCCAGCACCGGGCGTGGAGTGCGGCGGTCCGGGTGCGCCCGGTGATCGCGGACACGCCGTGAGGGCGGGGTGAGCGCCGAACCGGCTTCGAAGCGGCGGCGGTTCACCGGTCCCCAGGGCTTCCTGCTGGCGGGCTCGTTCCTGATCACGCTGGGCAGCTTCGCCGTGCTGCCGTACATGTCGGTCCTGCTCCACCAGCGGCTCGGCCTCGGACTCGGCACGGTCGGCTTCGTCCTGGCGGTGGCCTCGCTGATCCAGTTCGCCGGGGGCGTGGTCGCGGGCCCGGTCGCCGCGCGGATCGGGCTGCGGCGGTCGATGCTGCTGGCGCTGGCGCTGCGGACGGCCGGCTTCGGCGCGTTCGTACCGGGGCTGACCAGTCCCGTACTGGCGATCGGCGCGCTGCTGCTGGTGTCGGCGGGTGCGGCGCTCTACCTCCCGGCCAACAAGGCCTATCTGGTGGACGGTTCGCCCGACCACGACCGGCCGCGGCTGCTGTCGGCGAGCAGTTCGGCGTTCAACGCGGGGATGGCGCTCGGTCCCCCGGCGGCCGCCCCGCTCGTACTGGGCTCCCCCGGCGTGCTCTTCACGTGTGTCGCCGGGCTGTTCGCGCTGGTCGGGGTGGGGCACGCGTTCCTGCCGCGCGACGGAGCGCGTCCGGTGACGGTCCCGGACCGGCCGCCGGGCGCCGATGGACCACGGTCGGGTCTCTCGCCGTTCCTGGTGACGGTGGTGAGCGTCTACGCGTTCATGTTCTTCCAGCACTACCTGGCGCTGTACGCGGTCCCCCGGACATCGGCGGGCTTCTACGGGGTGGTCCTGATGGGGTACGCGGCCCTCCTCGTCGTCGCCCAGCCGCTGCTGGCGGAGTGGATCGCCGCCCTGGGCTATCCGGCGGCGCTGCGGTGGGGGTTCGGGGCCATGGCGGCGGGCATGGCGGCGATCGCCGGGGGCGGGCACGTGGGTATCGCGGTGGGCGGGGCGCTGCTCTGTCTGGGCGAGATCGTGCTCTTCCTGAAGAACGACCTGGAGGCGCTGGCCCGTTCATCCGCGCCTCCGGCCACCGTGTTCGGCCGCCAGCGGCTCGCGGCGGGTATCGGCGCGTTCGCCAGTGGAGTGGTGGGCGGCCAGCTGTACGCGGCGGCGGAGTCGGCCGGTTCGGCGCGGGCGTTCTGGGTGGCCGTCTGCCTCCAGTGCCTGCTGCTGCCGGTGCTGCTGATGCGCCGGCGTAGCGCCCGGGGCCGGTCGGAGCCCCGGGCGGAGACGCCCGCCGGCCTAGGCGGTGGCTGAACCGGCGGTCGCCGTCACCCGGCCCCCCGGTTCCGTACGCCACTGCCCGGCCAGCTCCCGGCGGGCGCGCGCCACGCGGGAGCGCACCGTGCCGACGGGGCATCCCGCCGCGTCCGCCGCCTCGTCGTAGGAGAGCCCCAGCACCTGGGTCAGGACGAAGGCCTGACGGCGTGCCGGGTCCAGGCGGTGCAGGGCGTCGAAGACGGCGACCGACTCGTCGAAGCCGGGGAGGTGGCGCGGCTGGGCCCGTTCCGCGGCGCCCTGCCAGTCGGCGGTGTCGGCGGCCCGGGGGCGTACGGCGGCCGTGCGGTGGCGGTCGATGACGACGCGCCGGGCGATGGAGAGCAGCCAGGTGCGGGCGCAGGAACGTCCGGCGAAGCGGGCCAGTCCGCTCATCGCCCGCAGGTAGGTCTCCTGGGCGAGGTCGTCGGCGCCGGGGACGTCGGCGCTGAGGTAGGCGACGAACCTGCGGACGTCCTCGTAGGTCGCGCGGACGAAGCGGTCGGCGGCCTCCCGGTCGCCGCCGCCGGCGGCAAGGGCCCAGTCGGTGATCTGTACGTCGTTCTGGCGGGTGGCGTACACCCGGGTCGGCGGGGTGACCGGCGGGCGGGCGGGGAGTGAGGGGGTGGCAGTAAGGGTCACAGCAGTCCTTCGCGTCCTGGCGGAGCCGTGGTGCGGTCGGCGCCCGGCTCCGCGTGGCCGGCCGCTCGGACGGCCTGGGGCGGTCCGGCGGCAGCGGCATGCCTGTTACGGGTGTGGGCGCGAGCGCACACCCGTACCGCCACCGGGTCACACGGAACCGGGTGGGCGGCTGGAGGTCACAGGGAGAGGACGGGAAGCGGTGGACCGCGCCGGGAGATGGCGTGCAGGGCCAGGAGGTCCTGGGGGCGGCGGCCCGGCCTGCGGCGGGTGCGCCGCCGGACGGGTCGGCCCGCGGTGGGCGGGGTCGCCGACCAGAGGCGCCAGGCCGTCCGCAGCGGGGCCCGTACGAAGAGGGCCAGGGAGCGGCCAAGCCGGGCGAGGGCCACCTCGCCGCGCCACAGCCACCAGCCGCAGACCAGTCCGGCGACGGCGTGGGAGGCGGCCATCCCCGTGGTGAACACCGAGGCGTCGAAGGCCGCCAGCAGTTCCATCCGGTGCGGGGCGTCCCCGGCCGGGGACACGTGGGCGGCGTGGGGCATCACCCCGTGCGCGTGTGGGGCGCCCGCCTTGCCGGCGGCGGTGAAGCAGGCGTGCAGCCCCAACTGGCCCAGGACATGGGCCGAGACGGTGACGGGGGCGTTCTGGGCGCGTCCCGCGAGCCACCAGCCGGCGCCGGCGGCCGGCGGAAGGGCGGCGAGCAGGGGCAGCAGGGGCAGGGGCCTGTCGGACATCAGGGCGTGGCCGAGCCCGGACACGGCGACGCACACGACCGCGAACAGCGCGGTGCGGGCGAGGCGGAGTGCGGTTCCGGCTCCCATGGCGGCCATCGTGCCAGCCGCACCCACCTCGCGGAGAAGACCAGCAGATGCGGAAACAACGGGAGTTCACCCCGTTTGCCCCAGGCGTCACAGGTGTGATTCATGTCACACGACGTCCGGTGGAACTTTCCCCTCTCCCCCGCCGACTGCTCCAACAACGCGCCTGCACACGCCTCGTGGCCCGGGGCCGACGCATCCGCCCCGCCAGCCGACGTCCCCGAAGAGGCCGCATGACGAACCCGCCCCCCGCACCCGAACCGGCAGCGGCCGCCGAAGTCCCCACCGATTCCGCCGAGTTCGCATCGGCGGACAGCCGGCTCCCCGGCCCCCGGCAGCCCCGTCCTGACCGGCGCGTCACCCTCCGCTCCGATCTGCGCGCCTCCTGGCCCGACGGTCTCGTGGCACTCCTGGTGACGGCGGCGGTCTTCGTCCTGCTCTACATACGCATCCGCAACAAGACCTCCTCCACGGTCTCCGTGATGCCGTTCATGGCCGACGCGGGCGGCTTCTGGATGTACTTCCTCAGCCAGGCGTTCGGCTGGTCCGCGCTGCTCTGGGCCTGGGGAACGGTGATCCTCGGGCTCCTGCTGTCCGGACCGCGCCCGGGGCGCCTGCCCCTCTCGGCCCCCCGCCTGGAGCGCCTCCACCGCACCACGAGCCTCAACACCATCGCGCTGATCACGGCCCACGCGCTGCTCTTCGGCGCCGAACTGGTCCGCCACTCCACGGCGTCCTGGAACTCCGCGCTGACCACCGCCTTCATCGAGACGTTCGTCCCGGGCGGCTACGACTCGGGGACCGGGCAGATCGCCATCCCGGTCGGCCAGGCGGCCCTGTACCTCGCGATCCCGCTCGGCCTGCTCTTCTACGTACGCCACCGCATCGGCCCGAAGACCTGGCGCGTCCTGCACCGCTTCGTGATCGTGGTCTACGTGCTGAGCGTCTGGCACACCCTGCTGTACGGGACGAACGTCTGGTACGACGGCTGGTTCCGCACCAGCGTCTGGCTGCTCCAGCTGCCGATCGCCGCTCTGCTCCTCCTGCGCCTGCTGCGCCCGGCGCGCCGCTCCGAGAAGCTGCCCCTCTCGCCCGGTGCCACCGCCTCCCGGACGGGCTGGGCGCTGCGCCTGGGCGGCCGGCTCGCGGTGGTGGGGGTCATGGTGGCGCTGGTCGTGGTGGTGGTCAGCGGCAACGACGGCGGGCGGACCGTACCGCCGGACGACACCGCCTCCACCCACAACCACGACTGACCGGCAGCCGCACCCGGCGACGTACGCTCGGGTCCATGACCAACAACGATCTTCCCGTGATCGCCGCCGTCGACGGTTCCACCCACAGCCGGCAGGCGCTGGACTGGGCCGTGCGGGAGGCCGCGCGGCGCCGACTGCCGCTGGTGATCGTCCACGTCAGGCCGCTCACCCGGACCGTCGACGAGGAGACCCAGCTGCGCGAGGCGGACGAGCTCCTCGCCGAGGCCGTACGCCGGAGCGAACTGATCGCTCCGCAGGTGCGGCCCTCGACGCTGGCCCCGCTGGACTTCCCGGCGGCCGCCCTGGTCTCGCTCGGCCGTGACGCGTCGATGGTCGTGGTCGGCTCGCGGGGGCTCGGCGGCTTCCGGTCGCTGATCATCGGCTCCAACAGCCTGGCCACCGCGTCGATGGCGAGCTGCCCGGTCGTCATCGTGCAGGACGGCCGCCCGGACGAGGACGACCGGTCCGAGGACGAGGAGGCCTTCTCCGACATCGTCGCGGGGGTGGCGGCCGACGAGAGCAGCGAGGCGGTCCTGGAGTTCGCCTTCGCCACCGCGGCCACCCGGCCCGGGGCGCGGCTGCGGATCGTCCACGGCTGGACGATGTTCTCCTCCATGCTCGCGGGCGGACCGGTCTTCGACCGGGAGAGTGCGGCGGACTCGGCCCGGCGGGGTCTGGCGGAGCTGACCTCGGGGTGGCAGGAGCGGTACCCGCAGGTGGAGGTCGTACGGGAGCCGGTCAACGGTTCCGCTTCGCGCACCCTGGTGACGGCGTCCGCCACGGCGGCCCTGACGGTGATCGGCCGCCGCAGGGGCGGGGAGTCGCTCGGTCTGGGCCTCTCCCCGGTGGCGCAGACGACGGTCACGCACGCGCTGGGTCCGGTCGCCGTCGTGCCCTGCTGACGGGCCGGCTGTCGGGCCCTGCCGACCGGCCGCCCCGTCCATTTCCCGGCGGTGCGGGCCCCTTGGCGTGGCGGGCGGCCTGACCGAGACTTGACCGATGACACAGCGTGTGGCACTCGCGACCGTGATGGACCGGCTCGCCATCGATGACGTGATCACCGGATACGCCGTGACCGTGGACGACGGCGACTGGCCCGCGTACGAAGCCCTGTTCACCCCGGACGGCCGCGCGGACTACACGGGGGCGGGCGGGGTGGAGGGCCCGGCGGGCGAGATCGCGCGGTGGCTCACCGGGACGATGCGCCTCTTCCCGATCCGCCAGCACCTGATCGTCAACCGCCGGATCGACCTCCAGGACCTGGGCGGCTACCCGGGCGACCGGGCACAGGTGCGGGCCGACTACCTCAACCCGATGCGCCTGGCGCGGGAGGGCGAGACCTCTCCGGCCGGTGACACCGCGCCCGACTTCGTATCCGGCGGGCGGTACACCTTCGAGCTGCACCGTACGGAACCGGGCTGGCGGATCCGGAGCGTCACCGTCCACGAGAAGTGGCGCCGCACCCCCGGCACGGCCTGAACCGCCCTCGCACGGCCCGAACCGATTCCGGCACGGCGTGAGCTGTTCCCGGCACGGGCTGAACCGTTCCCGGCGGTTGGGATCCCCGCGCGGCCACGCTCCCTCGGCCAGAGGCCCCGGCCGCGTCCTGTGTCCGGCGGGGATCACCGCCCCCACACTGGGTACACAGAGCTGACCCGGCAGATCACGCGGCAGGTGACGCGGCTGCCCACCCGGCGCGGGACGAGGAGGGCACGGCATGCGGATGCGGAGCGGAGGGGTTCCGGCGTCCGGCTGGGTCCGCGGGGCCGCGGCGCTCCTCGCCGGGGCGCTGCCCGCGCTCGCGTTCCCCGCGCCCTCCCTCTGGTGGCTCGGCTATGTCGCGCTCGTCCCCTGGCTGCTGCTGATCCGCTCGGCGGGCACCACGCGCCGGGCTGCGCTGGACGGCTGGATCGGCGGAATCGGCTTCATCGTCGCCGTCCACCACTGGCTGGTGCCGAGCCTCCACGTCTTCATCGTGCTGCTGGCCGCGCTGGTCGGTCTGCTGTGGGCCCCGTGGGGCGTGCTGGTCCAACGGCTGCTCGGTGGCGCGCCCTCCGCGCTGCGGGCCGCCGCCGCGGTGGTGGCGGTGCCCTCGGGGTGGCTGGTGATCGAGCTGGTCCGCTCCTGGGAGGGGCTCGGCGGGCCCTGGGGGCTCCTCGGCGCGAGCCAGTGGGAGGTCGCCCCCGCACTCCGCGTGGCGTCGGTGGGCGGGGTGTGGCTGGTGAGCCTGCTGGTGGTGGCGGTCAACACCGCTCTCGTCCTGCTGACGACCGCGCGCACCCCGGCCCGGACGACCGGCGGGGTGCTGCTGGTCGTGTGCGCCCTGGCGGTGGGCGGGGTGTGGGCCTGGGCGCCGCAGCCGGTCACCACGGGGACGGCCAGGATCGCCGTCGTACAGCCGGGTGTCGTCGCCGGGCCCGGCAGCGTCGAGCGGCGCCTGGCCCGGGGCGAGGAGCTGACCCGTACGGTGGCGGGCCGGGACGTCGACCTCGTGGTGTGGGGCGAGAGCAGCATCGGGGCGGGTGCCTGGCGGGACCCGGGGACCTCTCGGCGGCTCGCGGCGCTCTCCCGGGAGACCGGGGCCGACCTGCTGGTCAATGTGGACGCCCGGCAGACGGACGGATCGGGCCGGAGCGGAATCTTCAAGTCGGCGGTGCTCGTGGGTCCTGACGGGCCGACCGGGGACCGGTACGACAAGATGCGCCTGGTGCCGTTCGGTGAGTACATCCCGGCGCGCTCCCTGCTCGGCTGGGCGACCTCCGTCGGCAAGGCGGCGGGCGAGGACCGGCTGCGCGGCGACCGGCAGGTGGTGATGACCCTGCCGGAGAGCGACCGACGGCTGCGGATCGGTCCGCTGGTCTGCTTCGAGTCGGCGTTCCCCGACATGAGCAGGCGGCTGACCCGGGACGGCGCCCAGGTCCTCGTCGCGCAGTCCGCCACCTCCACCTTCCAGGAGAGCTGGGCCCCGGCCCAGCACGCGTCGCTGGGGGCGCTGCGGGCCGCCGAGAACGGCCGTCCCGCGGTGCACGCGACGCTCACCGGGATCAGTGCCGTGTACGGGCCGCGCGGGGAGCAGGTCGGTGAGCCGCTCGGTACGGAGGAGAGCGCGGCGGCCGTGTACGACGTACCGCTGGCGCACGGCACCACGCTGTACGGCCGCTTCGGCGACTGGGCGGTCTACGCGGCCCTCGCCGCGCTGGCCGCGCTGTGCGCCGCCGAAGGGCTGCGGGCGCTCAGGAGGAGGCCTGCTCCAGGGACTCCCGGACGATCCGCTCGCACAGCTCATGGGTCGCCAGAGCGTCCTGAGCACTGAGCACCGTGCCCGCGCGGACCGCGTCCAGGAAGGCGTGGACGCACGCCTCGATGCCGCGCTGGCGGGCCACCGGCACCCAGTCGCCGCGTCGGCGGACGCTGGGCTGGCCCTTGTGGTCGACGATGTCGGCGAGGTTGAGGACCTGGCGCTTGGTGTCCCGCCCCGAGACCTCCAGGATCTCCTCGGTCGAGCCGTTCAGCCGGTTCATCATCCCGATCGCGGTGAAGCCGTCGCCGGAGAGCTGGAGCACCACGTGGTGCATCAGGCCGTCCACGATCCGGGCCCGCACGGTGGTGTGGTCGACGGGTCCGGGGGCCAGGAAGCGCAGGGTGTCAACGACATGGATGAAGTCGTCGAGCACCAGGGTGCGGGGGTCCTCGGGCAGCCCGACCCGGTTCTTCTGCATCAGGATCAGCTCGCGCGGGTGCTCGGCGCACTGGGCGTAGCTCGGGGCGAAGCGGCGGTTGAAGCCGACGGCGAGGCTGACGCCGCGCTCCTGGGCGAGGTTGACCAGCCGCTCGGACTCGGCGTACTCGTAGGCGATCGGCTTGTCGACATAGGTGGCGACCCCGGCTTCGAGAAGCCGTTCCACGATCTCGGGGTGGACGGCGGTCGGGGCGTGCACGAAGGCCGCGTCGAGCCCTTCGGCGAGCAGCGAGTCCAGGGTCGTGTGGCGGGCGCCGGCCGGGATGCGGTGGGTGTCGCCCACCGCGTCGAGCGTGGCGGGGGTGCGGGTCTGGAGGTGCAGCTCGACCCCCGGGACGGCACTCAGCACCGGCAGATACGCCTTCTGCGCGATGTCGCCGAGCCCGATGCAACCGACCTTCACAGGGGTCTCCCTATCGCCGTGCCGTGCTGATGTTCCGGTCCCGGCAGCATACGGGCCGCTGCCTGCCCGCCCTCGGCCGCCCGGGGAGGAAATGCCTGGCCAGGATCGTGATCATGGTTCAGGATGACCGGCATGACTGCCGCAGAACGCTCCGAACCCGCCATCGACGCCGCCGAACGCCCCATGCTGGAGGGCTGGCTGGACTACCACCGCGAGACGCTCGCCATGAAGTGCGCGGGCCTCACGGACGCCCAGCTGCGCGAGGCGTCCGTACCGCCCTCCGCGTTCTCCCTGCTCGGTCTCGTACAGCATCTGGCCGAGGTGGAGCGCTTCTGGTTCCGCGAGATCCTGGCGGGCGAGGAGCTGCCGGACCTCTACTCCACCGAGGAGGACCCGGACGGGGACTTCAAGGTCGCGGAGTCCGCCACCTGGGCCGGGACGGAGTCCGTCTGGCGGGCTGAGACAGCCGCGGCCCGGAAGAGCGCCGCCGCGTACGGTCTGGACGATCTGTCCCGGGGCGTCGGTTCGGCGGGCAAGCCGTTCAACCTGCGCTGGATCTATACGCACATGATCGAGGAGTACGCCCGCCACAACGGCCACGCCGACCTGGTGCGGGAGCGCGTCGACGGCGCGACCGGCGACTGACCGCTCCGGCCGCCCGCCCCGCCGTACTGCGGGGCCGGGCCGTGGCGCCGTGCTGACCGGGTCACTCGTGCGGGCCATTCCTCGCCCTCGGGCTGCCCGGACGCCTGCCCGCACCGCAGAGTTGGCCGCGTGCAGCGAACCAGATTCACCACGAGACTCCTGGTCGGATTAGCCGTCACGGCCGTCTCCGGTTGCGTGTCGGTCGAGCCGCAGGCGGGCCCACGGCAGCCTCCCGAGAGCAGCAGACCGGTGCAGGACGTGTTCCCGCAGGTCGTGCAGGAGCCCGGCCGCGAGGCGCTGGAGACCATCGTGGAGCCGAGCCCGTCGCCGGGCAGACCCGCTTCCCCCGCTCCTCGGCAGGCGGGGCGGGCCGCACCTCCCCCGGCGCCCCGGCCGGCCGAGCGGGCCTCGCCACCACCGCGACGGACACCGCCCCGGCAGGTGCCGCACATTCCTCCCGGCGTCCTGCCGTCCCTGCCGCAGACCCGGGGCGGCGTGCACGACGTGTGCGCGCTCGGCCGGGGGTACGGCGGCTGGCACGCGGGCAGCAGGGAGTCCAGGATCTGCGAGGAGACGTACGGCCGCTGAGCGCCTCCTCAAGGAGCCGGCGGGATCCGGGCCGCCCCCGCCCCGCTACCCCCGCCTCACTGCCCCCGCATCCGCAGCTCCAGCCGCTCGATGGCGGCCCGCACTCCCCCGCCGTAACCGTCGTCGTCCAGGACGCCCGCCGTGTCCCGGGCCTGGCGCAGATGGATGCGGGCCGCGTCGGGGCGCTGGAGCTTGAGGTAGTCCGCCGCCAGGTTGAGGTGCAGCGAGGGGTAGAACGCCTGGACCGCCAGGGAGTCCCGGTGCTCGGCGGGCCGCTCGTCGCTCAGCCCCTCGGCGGCCGTCAGGGCCCGCAGGTCCCAGGCGAGCTCGTCGCCGGGGTCGTCCTGGGTGTCGGCCATGTAGTGCGCGAGGGTGCAGCGGTGCAGGGCGTCGCCGTCGGCGCCGAGCTCCGCCCAGAGGAGGCCGAAGCGGTTGCGGGCCTCCTCCCGGTCACCGCCGTGGAGCAGCATGACCGCCTGGCCGATCCTGGTCATGACGGCGTCCTCGGACGCCTCCTGCTGCTCCACCACTGCGGTCTCCTCTTGGCCCGTCAAGCCGGTCGCGGTCCCTTCGACGCTAGCGCCGGTGGTCCGCAATCCCGCTCAGGCACGGGCGGCGGCCCGGTCGGCCTCAGCCGAGGTCGGGGATGCGCCAGTCGATCGGCTGGTGGCCCTGGGCCGCGACGGCCTCGTTGATCTGCGTGAAGGGCCGGGAGCCGAAGAACTTCTTCGCGGAGAGCGGGGAGGGGTGGGCTCCCTTCACCACGATGTGGCGCTCCTCGTCGATCAGGGGGAGCTTCTTCTGGGCGTAGTTCCCCCAGAGCACGAAGACGGCCGGGTCGGGCCGGTCGGCCACGGCGCGGATCACCGCGTCGGTGATCTTCTCCCAGCCCTTGCCCTTGTGCGAGTTGGCCTCGCCGCCGCGCACGGTGAGCACCGCGTTCAGCAGGAGCACGCCCTGTTCGGCCCACGGCATCAGATAGCCGTTGTCCGGGACCGGCAGGCCGAGCTCCTGCTGCATCTCCTTGTAGATGTTGCGCAGGGAGGGCGGTGTCTTCACGCCGGGCCGCACGGAGAAGCAGAGCCCGTGCCCCTGGCCCTCGCCGTGATACGGGTCCTGGCCGAGGACGAGGACCTTGACCTTGTCGTACGGCGTGGCGTCCAGGGCGGCGAAGACCTGCTCGCGCGGCGGATACACCGGCCCCTTGGTCCGCTCCTCCTCGACGAAGTCCGCCAGCTCCTTGACGTACGGCTTCTGCAGTTCTTCGCCGAGGACGCCGCGCCAGGACTCGGGCAGCAGGTCGATATCGGTCACGTCCACAACCTCCGGTGAGCAACAGGTTCTTGATCCCAGAACCTACCGCCCACCACTGACAACGGGCCCGGGGAGGCCGCCTCCCCGGGCCCGTACATCCGCTACCAGCTGGCCTTGCGGTACAGCTCCCACATCTGCATCACGGTCTGCGGGTCCAGTGCGCGCTCGCCGCCGCCGATGTCCTCGCCCGAGGCCACGTACAGCTTGCCCTGCCAGAGCGGCAGCAGCCGGACGTCCTCGACGAGGATCTGCTGGGCCCGCTCGAACTGCTTGCTGACCGCGCCCCGGTCGCTCTCCTGCCGCGTGGAGGGGATCAGCTGCTGGGTGATCTCCTTGTTGCGGTACGGGGTTCCGGTGACGCTCTCCTCGCCGACGAAGGGGGCGATGAAGTTGTCCGGGTCCGGGAAGTCGGGGAACCAGCCACGGCCGAAGACGGGGTAGTCGCCCTGGGTGAAGCCCTCCTGGAAGGTCTTCCAGGGGGCGCTCTCCAGCGTGATGTCGAAGAGCGCCGTCTTCTCCAGCTGCCGCTCCAGCTCTTCGAACTCGGGCTGCGTGGAGGAGCCGTACCGGTCGGTGGTGTACCAGAAGGTCATCTTCACCGGCGCGGTGATCCCGGCGTCGGTGAGGAGCTCCTTCGCCTTCTTCACATCCGGATCGCCGAAGGTGTCGAAGAAGCTGGTGGTGTGCCCGGAGATGCCCTTGGGGATCATCGAGTAGAGGGGTTCGGCGGTGCCCCGGTAGACCTTGGCGACCAGGGCGTCCCGGTCCACGATGTGGGCGATGGCCTTGCGGACGGCGGGCTTGGCGGCGGCCGGGTCCTTCGGGTTGAAGACGAGGAAGCGGATGTCCGCGCCGGTGGTCTCGATGATCTGGAGGCCGTTGTTGCCCTCCTTCTTGTCCTCCAGGCCGACGACCTCCTCGGCGGTCAGACCGCGGTAGGTGGCGTCGATCTCCTTGGACTTGAGCGCGTTCACCATGTCGCTGGACTTCTCGAAGTACCGGATGGTGACCGCGTTGTTCTTCCGGTTGGCGAAGCCCTTGTAGTCGGGGTTCTTCGTCAGCTCGGCGGTGACGCCGGCCTCGTAGGAGTCCAGGAGGTAGGGCCCGGAGCCGGTGACCTTGCCGTCGTCGCGGATCTTGTCCTTGGGGTAGTCGCCGGGGGCGACGAGGGACATGGCGGGCGTGGCCAGGATGAACGGGAAGGTGGCGTCGGACTTGTTCAGGTGGAAGATGACGGTGTCGTCACCCTTGGTCTCGATCCGGTCGAGCGAGCCGAGCATGCCGGCCGGGCCGCCCTTGAAGTGGATGTCCACGATCCGGTCGATGGAGTACTTCACGGCCTCGGCGTCGAGCTTCTCGCCGTTGGAGAACTTGAGGTTCTTCTTGAGCGTGCACCGGTAGGCCATGCTCGTGGCGTCGGTGAACGTGCAGGTGTCGGCCGCGTCGGGCTCGGGGCTCGTACTGCCGGTGGGGAAGCTCACCAGGGTCTGGTAGATGTTCCGCATCAGCTCCCAGGAACCGTCCCAGGCCGCCGCGGGGTCCAGGGTGGACGGGGAGCTCGTCGTCCCGACGGCTATCTTCTGGTTCTCTTCCGATCCGCTGTCGGAAAGAAGACCGCAGCCTGCCAGCAGAGAAAGGGATGCTAGGGCTGCAGCGGCCTGCAGACTGGCCCGGTAGAACACGTGCACGCTCCTCGATCAGCCATGGGTCGGCAGACCATACCGCAGCGCCCCGCCGGAACAATCCGTCGGTCCAGCGGGGCACTTGAGTCAATCAGGGCCAAACCGGTTCAGGCCACTCTCAGCCCACGCCGGCGTTGAGGAAAATTCCTCCGTCGACCACCAGGGTCTGCCCGGTGATCCAGTCCGACTGTGCCGAGGTCAGGAAGGCCGCGGCACCCCCGATGTCCTCGGGGACACCGAGCCTGCCGAGCGGATAGGCGGCAGCCGCCTCCGCCTCGCGGCCCTCGTAGAGCGCCTCGGCGAACTTCGTCTTGATCACCGCGGGGGCGATCGCGTTGACCCGGACGACCGGCGCGAACTCGTGCGCCAGCTGGGCGGTCAGGTTGATCATGGCCGCCTTCGACATCCCGTACGCGCCGATGAACGGCGAGGGGGCGACACCGGCGACGGAGGCGATGTTGACGATCGCCCCGCCGTTCTCCTTCTGCCAGGCCTTCCAGGTCTGCTGGGCGAAGCCGAGCGCCGAGATCACGTTGGTCTCGTAGACCTTGCGGGCCACGTTGAGGTCGAGCTCGGCCATGGGGCCGAAGACCGGGTTGGTCCCCGCGTTGTTCACCAGGTAGTCGACCCGGCCGAACGCCTCCATGGTCCGCTCGACCGCTGCCGCCTGGTGGGCCTCGTCGTGGGCCTTGCCCGGGATGGCGATGACCCGGTCGGCGCCGAGCCGCTCCACGGCCTCCTTGAGGGCGTCCTCGCCCCGTCCGGTGATGGCCACCCGGTCGCCGCGCGCGACGAACGCCTCGGCGATCCCGTAGCCGATGCCCCGGCTCGCGCCCGTGATGAGGGCGACTTTTCCGCTGTCCTGCACCGTCATGTCGTTCGCTGCCCTTCGGGTCAGTTGAGGGGGCCGCCGGCCACGTAGATGACCTGGCCGGAGACGAAGCCGGCGTCGTCACCGGCGAAGAAGGCGATGGCGTTCGCGACGTCCTCGGGGCGGCCGACGCGCTGGACCGGGATCTGGGTGGCGGCGGCGGCCTGGAACTCCTCGAAGCCCATGCCGACGCGGGCGGCGGTCTGCGCGGTCATCTCGGTGACGATGAAGCCGGGAGCGACGGCGTTGGCGGTGACGCCGAACTTGCCGAGCTCCTTCGCGAGGGTCTTGGTGAGGCCCTGGAGCCCCGCCTTGACGGCGGAGTAGTTGGCCTGGCCGCGGTTGCCGAGGGCCGAGGAGGAGGACAGCGAGACGATCCGGCCGAACTTGGCCTCCACCATGTGCGCCTGGACGGCCTTCGCCATCAGGAACGCACCCTTGAGGTGGACGTTCATCACGATGTCCCAGTCGGACTCGCTCATCTTGAACAGCAGGTTGTCGCGGAGCACGCCCGCGTTGTTCACGAGGATCGTCGGGGCACCCAGCTCGGCGGCGACCCGCGCGACGGCGGCTTCCACCTGGGCGCTGTCCGACACGTCACAGCCGACGGCGAGCGCGGTGCCCCCGGCGGCGGTGATCTTCTCGACGGTGTCCTTGCAGGCCGCCTCGTCGAGGTCGAGTACGGCGACGGCGCGGCCCTCGGCCGCCAGGCGTACGGCGGTGGCGGCGCCGATGCCCCGCGCCGCTCCCGTCACGATGGCGACGCGCTGCTCGGTGGTGGACATGCTTAGTTCTCCTCGCCCTTGGATAGCGGCCCAGCGGACGTCGTGGCCGTTCCCTGACAGAGAGGCCCGATGACTGAGCAACCGCTTAGTACCTTCAGCAGTCGAGACGCTAGAAGCCCTGGCACCCGGTGTCAACGGCGCGCGGCCCGGGGGGCCGCACGTCACACTCGGCGGCCCCGCCCGCGAACCGGGCTCAGCGCACCAGCAGGCCGAACAGCCGCTCCACCTCACCGGCCGGGTCGGTGGTGAGCCCGCTGTGCACGGCGCCGGGCTGGACGACCGTGGAGCGCGGCGCGATCAGCCAGCGGAAGCGCCGCCCGGCGTCGTCACCGGCCGCCTGACCGGCCCCCTCCCCGCCGCCGCAGACCCCTTCGACCGCGCGGAGGGCGGCCCGTACGCCCACCACGTCGGCGTCGGGGTCCAGCGCCCTCAGCTTCACCTCGTCCAGGTGCGTACGGGCGGCGACGAAGGAGTGGGCCCGGCAGTAGACGAGCACCCCCGCGTTGAAGCACTCCCCGCGCTCGACCCGGGGGACGACCCGCAGGAGCGCGTACTCGAAGACGTCGCGGCGCGTCATCGGCCACCCTCCTGGCCGGTACGGGCGGCTGCCGCGGCGCGGTCCTCACCGGCCGGCTGAGGCCGGGGTGGCAGGCGTTCGGTGAGCCAGCCCGGGGCCTGCGAGGGCCGGTTCGCGGCCGGCGCGTCCAGGGTGATCCGCTCGTGGATGGTGGCGGCCCGCGCCAGCAGCGGCGCCACATAGGCCCGGCGCAGCTCGTCGGTGGAGGAGAACCCGGGCTCGTCGGCCAGCCAGGCGTCGGGGACGTCGGCGGCCACCTCGGTGAGCAGCTCCTCGGTGACCAGCGGGGCGAGCTCGGCGGCCGCGGCCGCGATGTCCGGGGCGAAGGGGGCCAGGACATGGTCGGAGGCGTTGTACGGCTTCGCGGCCGAGGCCTGGGCGCCCGGCCAGTTGTGGTGCCAGATCATGGTGGCGCCGTGGTCGATGAGCCAGAGGTCGCCGTGCCAGACCAGCATGTTGGGGTTGCGCCACGAGCGGTCGACGTTGTTGATCAGCGCGTCGAACCAGACGACCCGCCCCGCCTCGGCCGCGCCCACCTCGTAGGCGAGCGGGTCGAAGCCGAGCGAGCCCGGCAGGTAGTCCATGCCGAGGTTCAGTCCGCCGCTCGCCTTGAGCAGCTCCTGCACCTCCTGGTCGGGCTCGGCGAGACCGATGACCGGATCGAGCTCGATGGTCACCAGTTCCGGCACCCGCAGCCCCAGCCGCCGCCCCAGCTCACCGCAGATGACCTCCGCGACGAGCGTCTTGCGGCCCTGGCCGGCTCCGGTGAACTTCATGACGTACGTACCGAGATCGTCGGCCTCGACAATCCCGGGGAGCGATCCACCCTCCCGCAGGGGCGTGACATAGCGGGTCGTTACGACCTTTTGCAACACTTTCCCAGGCCACCCATCTCTTCAACCTTGCAATCCACGGAAGTCGTCTCCGGAGCGTAGAGGCCGGGAACACAGGTCAACAGCGCTGGGGAGAATCTGGGGAGTTTCGACTAGCAAGCTGATACCCCGCGCTCCCCAAGCAGACCGTCGATGGTGCCGCGCCCCTTGCTTCCGGCCTCCGGCATGAAGTGAGCATAGTAACCGAGAGTGATCGCAGGCGAGGAGTGTCCGAGCCACCGAGCCAGGGTCACGACGGACTCTCCGGCTTCCAACATGATCGAGGCGTAGGTGTGCCGAAGCACATGGAAGCCGTCCTTCGGAGCCGCCGCCCACTGCCAGGCTTTCGCCCCCTCGGCGCGCGGCGGGATGACGCCCGCCTTGGCCAAGGCGGGCTTCCAGGTGTAGGTGTTCCATGTGTTCACCGCGACAGCGTTGCCGAAGCGCGTGGTGAGCAGCAGGGAGAACTTCTTCCTCTCCCCCTCCGGCTTGCCCCACGGCAGCTCTACTTCTACCGGCGGGAACGCTTCGATGTGACGCTTGAGTTCCTCGGCTACCGAAGGGGGCAGATCCACCGTGCGGATCTTCTTCCCCTTCGGCAAGGCGAAGTACAGCCTCCCGTGAATCGCCTGCACTTGGCGCCGAACGTGCAGCAGGCCGCGCCCGTGGTCGATGTCCTCGGGACTGAGCCCGAAGACCTCCCCCTGGCGGAGTCCGCACCCCAGGCCGACTACGACGGCGATCCTGTTCCGCTCACTGATGGCATCGCGGACGCGCAGTGCCGTGTCCATCGGCCACGCGTCGCGCCGCTCCCGTGGCGACTTGGGCCACCGCACGGATTTCGCGTGCATCGGGTTGCGCGCCAGGCGCTTGTCGTCTACGGCCGCTTCCAGGATGGAGGAGAGCTCGGACAGGATGCCGCGCTGGTAGTCGACTGACGAGACTGTCGACTCCAACTTGGTTATGAACGCGCGCAGATCCGTTGCAGCGATGCTCCTGAGCGGAAGCTGGCCCAGGTGCGGGACAATATGGAGACGCCACCTACGCTCCTGACCGTCCTGGGTCTTCGGAGCACCACCTCGCCCTGGTGCCCAGTGCGTCGCGATGTAGTCGGCCAGCGTAATGGACCCGTCGCGCGGGTCTACGAACTCGCCTCGCTCCTCGTCCGTGGCCGCCCGGCGAAGCCACGCCTTGGCATCCTCCAGCACCTCAAAGGATCGGTCTCGCACCCCAGGTATGCCAGCGACCTTGTACCGCTTGCCTTTACCGTAGCGAGCGGTCTTCTCCCTTCTCCCGGTGACCGGATCCTTCTTCTTCTTGAGCCACCGATCCTCGATATAGCCGGCCAAACAAGTCTCCTTTCAAGAGGGTACGAACCCGTCCGACAACATTCGATGCGTCAAGCACCGGGGTTCCCACGTCGCTGCGGAGCCGCGCTGAGTGGGTTCAAAGCAGGGTTGGAGCGAGAGTCCGCTCGTTCCTGGTCATGAATCCAGGCGTCGAGGGCCGTCCGCCGATACATGACGCGACCACGAGGACCCATGCGAAAGCTCGGCGGGCCCTGCCGTCGATGCCGCCAGACATAGAGGGTGTGCGGTGATATGCCGAGGTACGCGGCGGCATCCTTTACGTTGAGAAAGCAGGCGCGGCCCGCGCTGGCGGGGTCAGGCACAGCTGAGGGAGCGAGCAGCGATCGAGTAGGCATGGAGCGCTTCCTGTGAGAGACGAAAGAGAACGGGCACGGGCAGCCCACGTCCACTACGGCTCCACCGCCAAGCACAGCCGGATGCGAACACCTGAATGGTCCTGACGATCGCCGGTTTGGCTAACCGGCGATCGTCGGCTATGTTGCGCGCGCCCCGCCGATGAGGTCGCAGTACCTCGGATGGGTTTCCGTCAGTAAGCCAACCGGTACGAGCTCAGGGCCGGTGAGGCACCGTCTGCAACGAGCACCAGCGAACCGTCAGCTACTAGGCGATCCAGATTTCGCGCTACGCGGCGCTCGGGAACATTCACGGCCCGGGCCACGTACCTCCTCGCGGCCCGGGTGCGCTGCAATATGCACGAGAACTGCGCGGTCGCGATACCAGACGCACGGACCTCCTACGCAGAAACCACTCCAGGCCGCCAATCCCACAAGTCTGGGATTGCAATCTCTCCCTCCATTCCTGTCGATCACCTCCTCGTCCGCCTTGGCATTTTCGGGATGTTGTACGTTGACATGCTCCCGGCCTAGGTTCCAGTCTCTTGCCGTCAATCCTCGTCTGCCGTAAGCGAATGCCCGCTACCACCCCGCCGGGAAGTCGGCCACTTTGGGCGCGATAGGAAGTCCCTCCAAATGAGCATGCGGGGGGCGCCGGTCGCGATCCGCAGTCGCTGTCCGCTATTGCTGTGATGCGGACCGGATGAGGCACTGGTCCAGGGCCAGCCGGGAGGAAGCGCCGAATGTTCGGGAAAATCCCCGCATCCTCGTCTGCGGATGCGTCATGATCACGGGCATGCACCCTCGTGACGAAGAGATATGGCGGGCGATCGACCAGGGCCGCCGGGCGATCGACTGGGAGGCGTGGTTCGGTTGCCCGGAGGGTGCCGGCTACCTCTCCCCCGCAGGTCATCAGGTGACCGCCCGCGCCGTGGCCGGACTCACCGCGTTCTTCAACAGCCGCTGGCTGCCCAAGGCCGTGGTCCCCTCCCCCGCCCCGGGTCGGGCCAGCGACACCTTCGTCGGTCTGGGCCGACACGCCCCGGTGCTCCAGTTCATGGACGGAGCCGCCCCGGGAGCATGGGTGGAAGCAGTGCGGTGGTGGGCCGCATACGCCTATCTGGAGGAAGCCGCGGTGCCGGGCATTGCCTCGGTCAAGCGGGATGCACGCTGCGACGTCACCCTGTCCCGGTTCCTGCATTCCCAGACACAGGCCCGGCTCGCGCTCATGGGGGCGGCCCACGGACTCAGGGTCGAGCTGGAGCCGGCAAAAGCCAGTGGCGGCCCCGGCGATGTTCGTATCGGCCCCGTCTTCATCGAGGTCGTCACCTTCGCCGAAGATCAGAAGTTCCAGGACTACGAGAGGTTCCGCGAGAACGTCCGGGCTCATCTCTTCGCCCTGGACAGGGGCCGTGACATCTACTGGGAAGGTGACCTCCCCGAACTCCTCAGCGGCGGCGACTTCGAGACCTGGAAGAAGCGGACCGAGGAGGCCGCCCAACAGTGCGCGGCCTTGGAGGCCGCGGTCGATGTCCTCAGCAGCGCCGGGAGGCGGCTGACCGTCCACCCTGGCACGGCTCCCCAGGGCACCACCCTGACCGGGGACACCGTGGAGAGCGACCAGGGCAGGCGGCTCCTAAGCAAGGTGCACGGCAAGTGCGCCAAAACGGCGGGGGCAGGCACCGCCTGGATCTGGGTGGAGGACCACAGCGGTCTCTTCCACTTCCCGACTCCCTTCGCCGAGATGTCGCTCGCCGCCAAGACCGATGCGCTCGCGGACCTGTTGGGGCCGCTCCTGGCGGAGTACGTTCACGTCGCCGGGATCGTCGTCTCCAACGCGGCCCGCCGACGCCTGCCGCTTCCGCCGAACGAGGACGCGCTCCGCCCCGCCGCACAGGGCTTCCGGCGAGGACTGCCCCTCGACCGGGTCCGGGAAACGATCATGATCCCCCGACGAATCCTTCTGCCTGAACAGACCAGTCTGATCGCCCGAATGTGCGACGCCGAAGCTAATGCGCTCGACTGGGCTCTGGGGAAGCTCGGTGTTCCCCACGGTGTCGCATCGCTGCTGGCCGACTCCTCGACGCCGCAGCGGGTTTCTCCTCTGTGGACACCGTGAGCTTGCCGAGGCGGTAAGGCGGCTTGGAGGCGCCGTGCTTGAGTCCGGTGAGGGTGGGACGGTAAGGCTAGGTCGTAAACTCCTCGTGCGGGATGGCCCGTTCCCAGACGGCCTCGAACGCGGCGATCACCATCTTGACCGTGGCCGAGTCCTCGTTGAACTCGTGACCCGCCCACTCGCCAACACCGGTGAACCAGTGGAACAGCATGAGACGGCCGTCGATCGGCCAGAGGTCGTTGCCGGGGCAGCAGGGCTCTAGGCCGAACGCTAGAGGATGTTCCAGGGGAGCTGCGTGTCCCTCCTCCTGAGCCCGTCGAATCGCCGCCGGATCTCGCTCAAAGACTCAGGAGCATGTCGAACTTTTCGTGCGTTAGTGGTGATCATGCGCAGCTCCCGAATATCACGCAAAACCGAGTAGCCGGCGTATTTCGTTACGTCCCACCCGTAGGTGCTCGCGAAGGCTTGGTAGTGAGCTTGGCCGTAGCCGAACCGCCGACAGTGGACTTCGACCGTGACGAGGTCCCATTCCGGCTGACCATGGGCGACCGTGTCCCAGTCGCACAGCACCGCAGATCCGTCGGTGGTGTGCAACGCGTTTCGGTGCTGTGGGTCGCCCTGCATCAGTCCGGGGGGAAGCGCGAAGTCGACTCCCCACAATGCCCCCTCGAGTCGGTCTGCCTCCTCCTCCATGTATCGGATGGCTGCGGCAGGGAGACATGTGATCGCGGTCAGTGAGCGGCGGATCGCACGGATGTTGTCGTGCTCAGCAAGGGCGATCGGGGGCGGAGGCAGCGAGTGGAGCGCCTTGAGGGGACCGGCCAGCTGCCCGGCCGCCACCGGGTGCTCGGGTTGTGGCAGGTAGGTCCAGAAGGTGACAGAGTGCCCATCGACGATCAGCGGCTGATCGCAGGGGTGCAGCGGGGCGGTAGGAAAGCCTGCTTCGATGAGCCAGCGTACGAAGGTAACTGTGCGCGCAACGCTCTCGACGTCCGTTCCCTTCCGAGCGATCTTGGCCACCACCTGCTCCTTCTCCAGGAGGAGAACCGCGTTGGTGTGACCGCGCAGCAGACGCGCATCACGGCTGTCGAGGCCGGCCTTCGCGCAGGCCCGCTCTAGTACCTGGTACATCTCGAACTCGTCGAACCCACCCGGGGCCGGCGTGATTGTCATGTCGCACAGGCTTACCGACACGGGCCGTCCTGTCACATCCGGCCTGGCGGAAGCTCGATGATCTCAAGAAGCTCGCGCGCCGCCCGGCCTGTCCGTATAGCCGACGGAAGGACCTGTACAACCTCGCGGGCTCTTTCCTCCACGATCGGTGTGCGGTGGGCGGGGTCCATCCGCAGGAAGGTGGCGCCGGCCAGCTGGCACGCCTCGTCAGGGCTTCGGTCCCGCGCGTAGCAGATGGCTGCTTCAAGCCGGAGGAGGGCAGGATCGATCCCTGTCTTGTCCTGGTAGAGGACGAGCGCCTGATCCTGGACTTGGCGGGCCTCGCGCGTGTGCCCGAGGGCGGTCAGCGTCCCGCTCTTGTAGAGCAGGTAGCGGCGCTCCGGAAAGGCGAAGGCATCGTCCGCCGAGTCTCCGCCGAACTGTTCAAACACCTTCGTCGCGTAGCGCAGTGCGGCCTCGGCCTCGGCCTCGGCGCCAAGCTTGGCCAGGGCCCGCGCCTCTGCTGCTGCCGAGAAGGCGTGCGTGGCGCTGGTTCGTGCTCTGCTGCTGATCGCCCTGGCCTCCCGGCACAGATTCACCGCCTGGGTGATCGGACCGTAGTAGAAGGGCAGCATCGCGGCCTGAGCCCTGACGCGAGCTCGAAGCTCCGAGTTTCCGCTGTCGTCCGCAGCGGTACGCGCTGTGGCGTACCAAGATCGCGACCGCGTGAGGTCTCCAAGTTTCATGAGTGCGTCGGCAGTCAGCGTGGAGAGCATCGCAGTCAGCTCCGAGAGCCGAACTTGGACGGCGGCTGGCTGTCGGCATGCGGCCAGCTCCTCGGCCTCGGCAAGGAGGTCCAGAAGGCGGGTGAGCATCAGGGCCGGCGGGGTGGAGATGTACTCCTGGCTGGCCCAAAGGACCATCTCGTCGATGTGGTCCAGCTGGTTGGAGTTGACCGTCGCGGAGGCCAGGGTACGGTCCACCGCACGCCGCGCGGCGTCAACCCTGTGCGAGAGGTGCTCGGCAGCCGTCGGGATCCGCTCGCCGATGGCGGACATGGGGGTGATCTCGGCGCGGTGCCCATGCCGGGACTCTGCTCGGAGGACGATGCCAGCGACGGCCTCGGTGTCTTCCAGGCCCAGCCCCCCGGGCGAGCAGCCATAGAAGGCGGCGAGCACGAGCACGGTGGAACGAAGCGGTTGATGCCCTCCCGTTTCCCAGAGCCGCAGCTGTTCCACGGTGACCCGGGGGGCCCTGTCCAGGTCAGAGACGAGCTCGCGGATCTGGTCCGCTGCCTCGGTCAGGGTGAGGCCCATGGCCAGACGCTGTGCGCGCAAGGGGGAGACGGAGCAGTGCGTCTGAATCGTGCGGGCGATCTCGTCGGTTGACTGTCCGCGTTCGGCACCGCTCTCGCGTAACCGCTTTGCGCAGGACGGACGATGGGGTCCAGGGCCACGTCGCATGGAGTTGATTCCCTTCGAACTCGCCGACCAGCGTACTGACATGCTGTCCGCTCTGTTTCAAGAAAACGCGGCTCCGTCAAGTACGGCCCTGGAAATACGTGAAGCGTCACGCAAGCCGGTCACGTTTACGTGAACCGTCACGGTTGCCGCTCCTAGTGCACGGGGGCAACTCTTGCCCTCCTCGGGCTTCCCGAGACCACAAGCGGCTCGCCGGCCACGACACCTGACGGTCTTGGCTCGTGAGCCTGCGGGTGCCGCCACGCTCCGGACATCGGCCGGCGGCACCCGCCATCCAGGATTGGGGGTGCGCTCAATGACGTCGACTCGGAAGACCGGACAGTTCCTCGCTGTCCTGGCGCACGGTGTCGAGGCGGAAATGGCTACGATCCATCTCGCGAACTCGGGACAGGCCGTGCCCCAGTCGCGGCAGTTCCTTCAGAAAGAGCTCTTGGGTTGGGGATTCAGCCGCAAGGATGAGCTGACGGACCGCGTCCTTCTCGTGGCCAGCGAGCTGGTGACGAACTCCGTGCTTCACGGGCGAACTCGGCCAGCGGGAGAGACCGAAACGCTCGGGCTGTCGCTCTCCGTCAAACCCGGCGCGGCACTCGGCATCCTGGTGACTGACAACTCGCCGAATGTTCCCGCGCCGGTGTTCCGGCCCGACACCGCGGACGGTGGACGCGGTCTCCGGCTCGTCTCCGCGATTGCCGACCACTGGACGGCGGCTCCCGCGACACGTGACGGAGAGGTTGTCGGCAAGGGAGTGTGGGCCTTCTTCCGCTGGCCGGGCGAGGCGGAAGTACCACTCGTAACGAGCGGTACGTCGCCTACAGCGACCAGGACACCCTGCGGTGGATCCTCGCCACCCAGCTCGTCCGCGATCTCACCGGCTGCGAGCCGGTCGATGACCTCGACCCCCCGCTCAGGGCCGGGCAGGCACACGCCAGCCCCGCCGTGGGCCTCCCCTTACACGATGTGAAGGACGACAGCCCGTCATGACCACGCCCCTGCCGGAGCGCACCCTCCTCCTCGGACCGCCCTACGGGCATGTCCGGAACGCCCTGCGCGAACTCCTCATGGTTGAGCGGGCCGCGCCCGAAGCCAGCACAACTGTGGCACCGGTGCCCGTACAGCTGACCGATCTGGCTGACCAATGGGTGAAAGCCGCACACGCATGCGTCGCGGACATGGGGTCGGTGACGCAGCGCACCCGGTGGCAGGCCCTGATCGCGGCCGTCGAGACGAGGCAGGGCACCCACGCACCGGCCGGGACCGACGTGCCCGCGCTCTGCACGGCCCTTCGGAATCTCCTTCTCGCGATGCTGGAGTACAGCCGGTTGGAGCCGCCCGTGACCGGGATCAGCGACTACCTGCGTGGCCGGATCGCGGACGGCACCTGTCCGTCCGGCTCCCTGCTGGGAGCACGGCGTACCGCCGCCGAGCTGTGTCTCGCTCCCGTGTCCGTTGTGCGGGTCAAGCTGGCACTCGCGGACCTGGAGGTGGAGGGCCTGGTCGAATCGAACCGCACCGGCACACGGGTCACCGGCGCCCCCGCAGGGCGCTCGGAGCGCTCCGCGCAGGTGGCTCAGTGGCTGCGCACCCTGATCCGGGAGGGCGTCTACCCGCCGGGCTCGGCGCTGCCCCGGGTGGCCGATCTCACCCGCCCCCTGGTTACCCCGAGACCGGTCATCTCCTCGGCCGTGGCCCTCCTGTACGACGAGAGAACCGTGCGCTCCGGGGTGGGCAACCGGGCCGTCGTCGTACGGGATCCCGGGTTCGCCGTCGCCGCGCCCCTCGCCCTCACCACCGTCGGCCTGCGCCTGACGCTCGCCGGCTCGGCCGGGAGCGACACCAGCCCCCAGCGGGTCCGCGAGACCTGCCGCCGGGCCCGGTCCTGGTGTCACCACCGCATCACTCCAGCCCCCGGCAGGGTGCCCCATACCCACCGCACCCTGACCAGCATGGCCGCCCATCTGATCCCGGCCCCCCACGCCCACCACCAGACCCCCCAGGCCGAGGCGACGATGCGGCGAGCCGCCGTCACCGCACTCGCCCCTCAACCCGATGATCCGCAGGAGCAGTTGCGGCGCACAGCGTGCCTGGCCGCCGCCGTCCTCGAACTCCAGGATCTGGCAGGGGACTCCGCATGACCACGCCACCGATCGGGCTCCTGCCGGGCCCGCGCCGGCCGGACTTGGCCGCCGAGCTGATCCACTGCCTGGACGCGGCACGGGAGCACTGGCAGCGCCTCGCCCGCCAGCCCTTAACCGCCCGGCCGGCCGGGCTCGGTCCGGGCCGCCACACCGATTACCGCAACGCGGTGTTCCTCGGTCGGCTGATTGGCGACTACGGATGGCCCGACCTGCCCCTCGTCGGCCAGGACGCGGCCGAAGCCGCCTACCTGATCGCGCTGCACGCCGACCCCCGCCGGGACATTCAGGTCGCCGCGATGCGCGAGATGTACCAGGCCGTACACCGGGGCACCGCGTCGAAGCGGGACTGGGTACACCTGCACGACCGGGTCCTGTGCGCGGACGGGGCACCGCAGGTCTACGGCACGCAGCACCAGCTCGGCCCCGACGGTATCCCGGTCCGCCTGCCCGTCCGAAACCCGGAGGAGCTGGACGAGCGGCGGTCGGGGGTCGGGCTGCCCCCGGCGGCCGAGGCCCTGGCCACTCTCCGGCAGAAGCTCGCCGCCGAACCGCCCACCCACGCCGCGGCCGACGACCTGCCCACCGCCAACCTGACCGCCGCAGCATGACCGTGGGCACGGGCGACCGCTCCCCCATACCCCCACTCCGCCGTTCCCCGTACGTGACCTGAAGGGATTCTGATAACGCCGACGCCGCTGACCGTGGTCTGCTGGAACTTAGAGCGCAACGGCAAGGGCGACCCGGATATCCGACGGGCCGCCGACGAGATCCTGCGCCGCCTTGAGCCGGACATCGTCCTGCGGCAGGAGATGCTCGGCGCTGACGCGCGCGGCCACACGGTCTTCAACGAGCAGTGCCAGGCACTCGGGATGCGCGGCGTTCTCGGTCCCGGAGCCTGCACCGCCATCTTCTACAACCCGGAGCAGTTCGAGCTCGTGCGCGACTGGTCCACCGACCGCACCCCGGGCTTCGTCCTACCGCCCACCATCATCACCGTGCGCCTCACGGAGGCCGGGCCCGACGCGGTGCCCTTCAACCTCGCCAGCTACCACCTCGCCTACGGCAGTGCCCAGCAGCGCCTGCTGGAGGCCGAGTGGATGACCACCTGGGCCGACAAGGGGTGGACGGCCCCGGACGGCTGCCAGATCGTGCTGCCCTTCGCGGGCGGCGGCGACAACAACAGCTGCCCGGAGCCAGGCGCACCGGGCGACCTGCCCCTGCCCGTCCTCTCCGAAATCAGGGACCGGCCTCACCGTCTCCACCGCTCGCGCCGAGGCCCGGATGGTGTCCGCGTTCCTGACACCGAACCGGACCACACGCTCCGCGAAGCGGGCCTCGAAGACGTCGCCCGCTACTGGGCCGAGAAGGGCAACCCTGCCGCGCTGTCCCGCACCGTGAACGGCACTGCGACCCACGGCCCCGACACCCGGATCGACCGCATCTACGTCACCACCAGCCTCCTGCCCGCCGTGATCGGCGTCGAGGTTTTCGAGGTGCCGCTCGACGCGTCCGACCACCACGTCGTCGTCTGGAGGGTGAACCGCAGCGCTCTCGTCGACATGCTCACCAACTACGCGTTGTTTGCCCGCACCTGACCTTCTGAACTCCGCCGTACGGCCTTGAACTGTGCCAGGGCCGTACGGCGGACACGGGGTTGCCCCAGTACGCAGCGTCCGCGTCCCTTCCTCGCAGGACCACGGACTGAGGGAACGGCGCCCTCGCGCCCCGGTCGATTCGGACTTGAACACCCCGACTCGACCGGCCCGCTGTTCGTCTCCGCCCCGGCTGAGGGTCCGGGGCGGAGACGAACAGGCCCGCCGGGAACAGATCCCCGGCAGCCGAACCCGCTGCCCTTCCTCGGCCGAGGCGGGGCAGCACCGACCGAAAGGACTGTTGCAACCCATGAAGACCAGCAACGCAGTTCTCATCGCGGCCGCATCTGTTGCGGCTGTCGGCGTCGCCCACCTCGTCCAGAAGGACCGGCAGCACAAGCAGACCATCGACGCGACACTCTCGCGCATCCAGATCGATTGGCTGGCGCGGACCTCCCAGGATGAGCAGGAGGCCGCGCGTTGGGCGCCCGAGGGGATCGAGCCCAAGCAGTACCAGCGGATGCTGTCCGGCAACCGGCTGCTCTGCCAGTTCAGCCTCCGCTGGAGGCTGGGCCTGGTCACCCGCCGCCAACTGGACCTTTTCGCGGGCCACGCGATGGAGAGCGCCACCTGCCGCGACTACTGGAAGCAGTTCGGCTCGCTCCGAGTGGCCGAGGCCGTGGGTGACGAGAAGAGCGAAGTGTTTAACCAGGCCATCGGCGACGCCTACACCCGCGCCACGAACCTGGCCGCGTAGCAGACGGACGCCAAAGGGCTGTCCCATTCCGGCCTGCCGGGACGGGACAGTCGAACCCCAACCCCCGCGTCGACGTGTCCGGTCGTCAGCGTTCCGGAGAGGACTCCTCTCCGGAACGCCAACGAGTCACTTGGAGTAGTCATCACTCGAACCGTAATGCAGGGCAGCCAGGTTCATGACCCGCCGGCCAACCAGTCAGACCAGCTCGCCTTGGACGTTTCCCTACTGGTGGTCGACGCAGCGGAAGCCGGTGTCGTTGTCTTTCATCGACTCGACGGCCGTGTTGAGCAGCAACGGTGCTGCCCGGGCGATCGGGGACGTGAAGGCCGAGCCTTTCAGGTGGTATCGGCCGTTGCCGGGCTCTTCTGCGGTGGAGCACCACTCCCATACGTTGCCGCAGAGGTCGAAGACTCCGAACGGGCTGGCTCCGGACTGGTACCGCGAGACAGGGGTTGTGGTGTCGATCCCGGCCTCGGCTGTGTTCGCCTTGGCTGCCGTCGGCTCATTTCCCCAGGGGTAGATGCGTCCCCGCGGTCCGCGGGCGGCCTTCTCCCACTGCTGCGCGGAGGGCAGGGACTTGCCGGCCCATCGGGCGTACGCGGTCGCGTCGTGCCACGTCACCCACACCACGGGGTGCGTGGCAAGCGTGACGGGGCAGCGGCCATCGGGCCAGTGCTGGGGTGGCCGATGTCCGGTGGCCAGCACGAACTTTGCGTAGTCCTCATTGGTCGTCGGGTAGACATCCATGAGGAATGGCTCCAGCCATACCGAGTGGTTGCCGGGGCCGGAGAGGTAGATGCCTTCTTCGACGAGGGCCATGACCTTTCCGTCGACCGGATGCCGACGCGTGGTCGGATCCCTTCGCAGCAGTTCCTCGGCGCGCTGGTCGTGTTCAACAGCGGCGCGTTCGGTCATGAGCTCGGCGAACCGCTGCTGGACATCAGGCGGAGCTTGGGCGAGGAGCGTGTCCAGGGCCGACTGGTTGTCGAGTTCGAGTTCGATCGTTTCCCCCCGACTCTTCCATCGTGGGATCTGGCGAGGGTTCACACCGACCTGATCGGCGAAGTCCTTCTGCTTGCTGCGCATTGCGACGCGCAGCAACTCGGCCTCCCGCCCTGTCCACCTGAGTACCCGTGCCATGGTCTTGCTCTACAGGATTTCGCCGGGGATCGACAGGTACGTCTCCTGCAGGTGCCTCAACACCGGGTGATCTACGGGGAACTCGGTGTCGTCGATCGCGGCGAGGGGACGTACGCCGATCGAGGTATTCGTGGCGAAGGCCGCGGCCATTCCCTTCGCCTGCTCCAGGGTGACGGTCGCGGTGCGGTGGTCGCCTCGCTGCTGGAGCAGGGTCATGGTGACGCCGGGAAGTACAGGAGCCTCGGGCCACACGACGGTACCGGCTTGGTCCACGAACGCCACGTTCCAGGTTCCGCCTTCGGAGACGAAACCGTCGCGGCCGACGAACAGGGCGTCGTCGTAATCCGCCCTCTGAGCCGAACCCCGGGTGTGCAGGGCACCGAAGAGGCCGGTGTGCTTCACCTGCGGCAGGTCGCGCTCGTATACCTGGCTCTGGGCTCGCAAGGGGGCCGGAGGCAGTGTGCCGGCGCCGCGAACGGACACGAGTATGTGCGGCTCGTTGGCGGCGGCCGGGCGACCCATCTCGATCCCCGGATCGTAGATGGTGACTCGCACGACGCACGGGAGTGTCTGTCCCTCCAGCGCCTGGCGGACGCACTCGCGGACCCGGCCGATGTCCAGGGCCGCGCCCCACACGATCGTGCAATCACGTGTGAGGCGTTCCAGGTGAAGGGCCAGACCGCGGATGCTGCCGTCGGCGTCGACGCGCATGGACGTGAAGTGCCCAACGTTCGTGAGTGCCAGGGGAAGCAAGTCGTCTGCGGATACGGGCTTTCCATTGAGTGTCGCCATGCGGCCCAGCATGTCAGGACCACCTACTCCGATGGCACCCCAACCATGGTTACTGACGGGTCAACGTCATCTGAAAGTCATTCCCAAGCCATTGCGGCGGGGTGTTCGCTGGTCACCGTGCAACTACGTCGAGTGATCGACGGCGCGATCGATCCTGCGGGCCGCGACAGACCGCGCAAGGCCCTTACGTCGCAGAACGCCTAGCCGAACCTTTCCACTGACGAGGATTCCCATGTCTGACAGCGCGTTTCCGGCCCGGTCGACCGCCGTCAGCCACCGCCGACGGCGGTCGCTGCGGACCGATGCCTCCACGTTGCACCACGTCCGTCGTGCCGTGATCCTGCCGGTGCTGCTTCTCGCGGCGCTGCTGGGCGTGGCCTTCGCCGTCTGGTCGATGGGGGCGTTGCCTCCCGGCTGGTTACTGGTCGGGCTGCTCGGTGGGGTGGTCGGCGTCGCGCTGGTCACGGCCCGCGGAGTGCATATCGCCGCCGACGCCGCCGAGACAGCGGCGGAAGAACGGCGTGCAGCGGTACTGGCGGCCGTCACGGGGGCCTCGGCGGCCGTCGAGAAGTCGGTAGTGTGGTCGGCGGACGAGCTGTGCCGAGGGGCACGACCGCCGCTGCCAGATGTGGCGACCCTGCCACCGGCCCGTCCGAACGCCGAGGTCGACACCGTGTTGGGTGGGCTCCAGGCGCACGTCGTTGCCTCGCTGATACGCGTGCACGACGAGTCCCAGTCCGTGGTGCTTCTCGAAGTGCTGCGCGGCCTGGCCATGCGGGAGCACGGCTTGGTCGGGAAGGCCCTGGCGGCGCTGACCGAGCTGGAAATGCTGACCGACGACCCGGAGTTGTTGTCGAAGGTCTTCGAAATCGATCACCTCGTGACGCGGGTGCGTCGTCAGGTGGAGAGCACGGCGGTGCTGGGCGGCCGGTCCCTGCGCAGCGTGCGCCGACCGGTTCCCGTCGCGACCGCGCTGCGGGGTGCGGTCTCCGAGGTGGTGCAGTACCCGCGTGTGGTGGTTGCGGCCGGTTCCGTAGGCGCGGAGCTGGGTCTTCCGGGACATGTGGGTCCGGATCTGACGCACCTGGTGGCCGAGCTGATCGAGAACGCCTGCGAGTGCTCCGACCCGGCGAATCGGGTATGGGTGCGCGCGCAGCGAGTGCCGAACGGGCTGGCGATCGAGGTCGAGGACCGGGCCATCCCGATGCGTCCGCAGACCCGCGCGCAGATGAATCATCTTCTCCAGGCCCCCGACGAGGTCGACGTCAGCGGCCAGGTGCGTGCCGGGCAGCTCGGCTTGCTGGTCGCCGCGAAGATCGCCCAGACGCACGGGCTGTCGGTTCTCCTGCAGGAGAACGTGACGGGCGGCACCACCGCTCTGGTGGTCGTTCCGGACCGGCTCCTGGTCGCGATTACTCCCGTCGATGAGACGCAGGCCCATCGCCCGACGATCGGCCCCGCCGCATCACCGTCGACGCAGCCCGCCGTGACGACGGCTGGCCAGGTGAGCCACCCGGTCATCGGGCTACCGGCGGCAGGAGAATCGCAGCGCTCTGTCCCTGCGCCCGCTCTCCCCCGGCGTACACGTCTAGCTGGCGCATTCAGTCCGCCACACGAGCGAGAGCGGCCCCCCGCGACTGCGGCGAGGCCGGGACTCGCGGGCGCCTTCCGCGACGGCGTCGAGGCCGGCAGAAGCGCCGCCTCGCCCCCCGCTTCGGCCGGACAGCTCCGGCACTGACGATCCCCCTCACGCGCCCAGTCCCGTGGCTGGCCATGCCGCTGGCCCTTCCCCTTCTGGAGAGACACCCATGAGTACACCCCCTGAGACGAACTCCGCGACGACCAGCGTCTCGTCCGTACCCGCGGCGACCACGAACCATCAGCGGGAGGACATGGCCTGGCTGCTGCGGCAGTTCGTCGCCGATGTCCCGGGCGTCACGCACGCCGTCCTGCTGTCACGGGACGGGCTGCGCCTGCTGGACAGCGAGGTCGACAAGGACTGGGCGGACGAATTGTCGGCCGCCCTCAGCGGAGTGGCCTCCATCGCCTCCAACATCACCGGCCCGAGCCACAAGAAGCGGCCGGCCAGGCAGGTTGTCGTTGAGCGCGATGACTGCCTGTTCTTCGTTCAGAGCGCCGGTCAGAGCGCGGCCTTCGGAAAACACCCCGGCAACGAGCACGGTCTGGTGGACACGGTGCTCGCCGTCATCGCGGCCACCGACGCCGACGCCGGCAACGCCGGGTTCGAGATGGGGAGGCTGGTGCAGAAGTTCGCTCCCTTCATGCAGATCCCCGTCCGAGCCAGCGCCGGTGATGAGGTCCGGTGAGTACCCACGGCGACGCGGCTGAAGGGGCGTTCGTCCGCACCTACGTTCTGACGCGGGGACGCACCAGGCCGCGGCACCGGCTTGGCCTGGACACCGTGCTGGAAGCCGGTCCTGGACGGGCCGGACCGGGCCAGGCTGAGGAAAGCGCGAAGATCCTCTCCCTGTGCGGGGAACACCGACGTTCGGTGACCGAGCTGGCGGGACGACTCGGCCGCCCCGTCACCGTGGTCAAGATCCTCGTCTCCGACCTCCTGGACGCCCATGCGCTCAACGTCGCCGTCACCGATGCCTTTGCCGCCTCCGGGCCAGGTGCCGATGAACGCCCCACTCCGGAGCTACTGACGGCCCTCTCGGTGGCCCTGAAAAGGAGGTGGCCCGATGCCGCCGCATATCCCCAGGCTGGATGAGGTGTCCGTGGTGCCGCAGACTTCGTCCCGACCCGCGGCCGGTGCACCGACCGTGCTGAAGGTCGTGATCGCGGGGGGCTTCGGCGTCGGCAAAACCACCGCCGTGGGCGCCGTCAGCGAGATCACACCGCTGAGCACGGAGGAGTACCTGACCGAGGCGAGCGCGGACGTCGACAGCCTGGCGGGTGTCGAGGCGAAGGAGACCACCACGGTCGCCTTCGACTTCGGCCGCCTCAGCCTGCCTGACGCGCCCGTGCCTCTGGAGCTGTTCCTGTTCGGCACGCCCGGCCAGGACCGGTTCGGCGACCTCTGGTACGACCTCTCTCGCGGAGCCGTCGGCGCCGTCGTCCTGGTCGACACCCGCCGCCTGGAAAGCAGCTTCACCCCCGTCAGCTTCTTCGAAGACATCGGCCTGCCCTTCGTTGTCGCCGCGAACCACTTCGATGGAGCCCACCGCTACCACCCCGAACAGGTCCGCGCCGCGCTCGCACTGGCCCCCTCCGTACCGGTGGTGAGCTGCGACGCCCGCATTCCGGACCATGTCGCCGGCGTCCTGCTGACGCTCGTCAGCCACGCCATGACGAACGCACCGGCAGGCACCGCTCACTCCACATCCGCCACGACTCTCCAGGACGCTTGATGTCATACCAGCCCAACGGCCCCCGCCTCGTACCGCAAACCGCCCCAACGACACAGTCCTTACCGCACCGCGGCGTACGTGGCGGTGCCAACGGACGGTCCGCCATTGCCGGCGCCGCCGCTACGCAGCTCCCGCACGCAACCGCACTGGCACAGCGGGACGAGCTGCTGCAGCGCCTGGGCGTGTCCACCGCCGCCAGCCAGGACTTCGACGATATGGCCCGCGACATGGCCGAGCAGACGGGGTTCCTGTACGGGTTCGTCAATCTGTTCCTGGAGAAGCAGACCTTCGTCGGACTGCATCAGCCACCGCCGGACAGCGGGTACGTCATCGTCGGCCGCACCATGAGCCACGACCACGGCTGGTGCCCGGAGGTCGTGGCGCGCAAGAAGGCCCTCCCCCTGCACGACGTGCACGCCAGCCCGCGCTTCAGCGGCAACCACGTGGTCGACGCAGTCGGGATCCGCTCCTACTTCGGAGCCCCGCTCATCCACCACGACAGCGGCACCGTGCTGGGCACCGTCTGCGTCATCGACCCCGAGAAGCGCCCCCTGCACGAGGCCCGACGGCTCAGAGACATCGTCATCCGCGCCGGCGCACAGGTGATGGACCACATCGCCCCCGCACCCAGCCGCTAGACCGGTTCCACCACCCCCACCCGGGAGCCGCTAGCGATCCCCGGCCGCACCACCGCGCGACCTTCACCCAGGGAGAGGGAGACGACCATGCCCGCCACACCCGCCACACCGCCTCCGGCGCTGCGGCCCTACCTCACCGCCCGCCACGAACTGCTGTGGGCCGAGGCGGACGCCTTCGCGGCCGAGCACATCGCGCCGCGCGCTGTGCGGATGGAAGCCGCTCCGGGCCGGGTGGAACGCAAGGTCGCCGATCTGATGGCCGCGCGGAAATGGTTCGCCATCACCGTCCCCTCGGCCTTCGGGGGTCTGGCCGCAGGCCATGTGGCCAAGACGGTCCTGATCCACCGCATCGCCTGCGTCTCGGCAGCTGCCGCAGCCATCCTGCAAGCCACCCAGATTCCCGTCGGCGCCCTGCTGAACTTCGCCACCGTCGAACAGCAGGCCCGCTGGCTGCCCGGCGTGGCGGACGGATCGCTGCTCCTATCGATCGCGGTCACCGAACCGGCCGTCGGCGGGCACATCGGCGGGATCGAAACCACCGCCGAACGCACCGGCAATCAGTGGATGATCACCGGTACCAAGGCACACATCGGCAACAGCCACCTCGCCGGAGCCCACCTCGTGCTCGCCCGGACCGCCGAGGCGGGCGTGCGGACCTCAAAGGCGCTGACCGCGTTCATGGTCGAATCCGACCGCCCCGGACTCGCCGTCGCCAGCCACCGCCCCGGCCTCGGCCTGCACGGCTTCTCCGTCGGGCACCTCGACCTCGACCACGTCCGCGTACCCGCCGAGAACATCGTCGGCGAGATCGGCCAAGGGCTGAGCGTGGCCCAGAGCAGCAGCATCCTCTACGGCCGGCCCAACCTGGCAGCGGTGAGCCTCGGGATCCACGAAGCAGTCGTGGCCACCACGACCGCTCGCCTCAAGGCACGCCCCCGCTACCGGGGTTCCCTGTCCGACCTGCCGGTCCTTCGGGACCGCATCGGTGACATGGAGGCTCGCCTGCGGGCCGGCCGCATCCTCGCCTACCAGTCCGTGCACCTCCTCGATCAGGGCCTGTCCTGCGATGCCGACCTGATCAATGCGAAGTACCTGGGCCACCAGTGGGCCATGAAGTCGGCCCAGGACGCCATGGAGCTGCACGGCGCCCAGGCCCTGGACCGCGACTACGTCCTCCAGCGCCTGTGGCGCGACATCCAGCACACCTATCCGCCGGCAGGAACCGGTGAGGTCCAGCGAATACGCCTCGCCGACGCCGCGTTCGAGGAGGACCACATCCAGTGGTCCGAACGGCTGGCCGCCGACGTCGCCCGAGCCCAGCCTGACCCCACGGCCGCATGAACCCCCGTGCGCGGCGCCCCGTGGACTCCAGCCGCCGCGCGCGGGCCGGTGCCGCCGGACCCTGTCCCCCGCGGGGACCGGCGGCACCCCTTTCCGAGACCGTCAACCCAGCTGAGAAAGAGACACCCGTGCCCCTGTCCATGACGACCAGCGCACCGATCACACCGCTGAATCCTGCTGAGCATCGTGTCGCTCGACAGCTCGTGGACGGTCTCTCCACCCGGGAGATCGCCGCGAGGAGTGGCCTGTCGATCCATACGGTCCGTGAGTACGTCCGCGTAATCCGGCAGAGCCTCCACTGCCCGCCCCGCTGCAAGCTGCAGGTGGTCGTGCACTTCGTCCTGGCTTCCGGACAGGTCGCCCCGCCCGCAACGGAGCGGCCAGCACCAGTGCTCAACAAGGCACAGGGGTTGCTGCTGAGAGCGGTCGCTGAACACAGCGCTCCCGGCGACGTCGCCCTCGCTGCCAGGATCGCCCCCGTCGGCCTCCGGTCCGCACTCGGCGAACTGCTCGACAAGACGGGTGCCGATGACGTCACCCAGCTCGTCGTCCTGGCCCACGCGTGGGGCCTGCTGGGCACCAGGCCGGCCGACACGGTGGAGAGCGGGGCCGCCCGGTGAACACGTCATCCGCCGCGCCGTTCACCGAGCCGTCGCCCATGCCTCTGGGCCAGCCCGCGTCGGCAACCGTGTACGAGATGCGCACGCTGTCCACGGACGCCGAGCGGGCGGAGGCCGTCGCGCTTGTACAGGACCGTCAACGTTGGCTCTCCGTGCGCGGCCTGCGCGTACCCGCCCGAGCCGACATACCGGCCCTGTTCCGTGACCCGCAGTCCGTGCCGGCCGGGCTGTTCGAGGACGGTCTGCTGCGTGCCTGCATGGTCCCTCAGCGCATGTCCAGCCACGGATGGTGGGACAAAGGCTCGTGTCTCTTCCTGAGCTGCGTCCACACCCTGCCCGGCCAGGGTGACAACACCGTCCAGCTGATCACGCTGTGGGCTTCCGACTTCGCCGCCCGGCTGGGCCTGCCGCTCGTGCGAGCGGAGGTCTTCGCCCGTGATCCTCTTCACGATGATCCGATCGCCCCCTTCCTCCGTCGTGTCATCGACATGGGCTGGAACCTACAAGGAACTGGCATGGGACAGCACGGCGAGCCGGTCGCCCGGCTCGAACTCATCGCCGATCGTCGGCCTGGGCTGAGAGCTCTCATCGGCTGCCAGGTACAAACTCCGCAGCCCGCCCCAGCCTGACAGCACGGCCCACCGACTCCAGGCGCCGCGGCCCAGGCAACTTCACCGGCCCTCCCGTCTGGCAGCAGACCCCGGGGCCCGACCGGGTTCCGGTATCCCCACCGCACCATCCATCACTCCCAGGAGGCATACATGACCGCTATCCAGACCGAGAAGCCGGCCACCCCCGCGCAGGCGGATCTCATGGCACCCGACGACCCGTTCGCGCTCGACATCACCTTCATCGAGGGCACGCCGGCGACCGAGACGGTCCTGATGTGCAGCACCGGCGACACCTGCGGCAGCTCCTGCCCCAGCGCCTGCACCACCTCGTAAGCCGGGACACCCCGGTACCGCGTGCCGGACGGGGACTTCCCCGTCCGGCACGCCCCGCCCGTCACACCAGAATGAGGAGTGCGCTGATGACACGGCAACGGCCCAGACGGTACGAGGGCACAGGACAGGCCATGCTGCGCGCCGCGGTTCACGTCACCGCGCCCGCGATGCCGCCCTGGCCGGCGTCCACAGCGCCTGCCGAGGTGTGGCGCGCGTGGCTCAGTGCGGTGTGGTCGGATACCGCTTTTCGAGGCGCCGTGTCGCATGCGAGTCCTCACTTGGCCGAGCAGGTGCAGGCCATCATCACGGGCCGCACGCCGAAGGTGCGCCGGATGCGCCGGGCGGCGCTGGCCACCGCCCGCTACGCGATCCGTCACACCCACCGATCAACCCCTTTCGGCCTGTTCGCCGGAGTCGCGCAACTCGACTTCGGCCAGTCCGGGGCCGTCCGGTTCGGGGCTGAGCACCAGGTCGTTACCCGGCCCGACCCCGTCCGTCTCGACGAGATGCTGAGCGCTTGGGAGAGCGATGCCGGGCGCATGGCCGACGCCGAAGTCTGCGTCAACCCCCTTGTCCGGACGGTCGACCAGCAGGTCTACGTGCCATCCGAAGGCGATGCCGAGTTCCGGCTTGCCCTCGGCCCCGCGCTGCGTCTCGTCCTCGATTTGGCCCGAACACCCATCGCGTACTGCCAGTTGGCCGACAAGCTCAGCGCGGAGTTCCCCGCCTTGAGCAGCGTGGAGCGCGACAGGTTTCTGGGCGAACTGCTAGGGGTCCGGCTGCTGCGCTCCTCGCTGCGCGCCCCCGCGACCATCACCAACCCAGCAGACGTCTTACCGCCTGCGGTGAGTGCCCGGACGACGGACCTGATGACAGCTGGCGACCTGCGGCTGGATGCCGATGTGCGACTGCCCGTGCAGGTGCTGGCCGAGGCGGAGACGGCAGCGACCGTCCTGGCCCGTCTGGTAACCCATCCGAACGGGACACCGGCCTGGCGTCGGTGGACCGAGCAGTTCACCGAGCGCTACGGGGAGAACACCACGGTGCCGGTGGAGACGGCCACAGATCCCGGCCACGGCATAGGCTTCCCGGCAGGGTTCGTCACGGCGAGCGAACCGCCCCGGCCGATGTCCCGGCGGGACCGCCTGCTGCTGGAGCTGGCCGGTAGCGCCGCCGCCGAGGGCCGTCACAGCCTTGCGCTGACCGGGGCGATGATCGAGGAACTGGAAGCTGCGGCGGACGGCGAGTCCCAAGGGCCGGCGCCCCACCTCGAACTGGCCGCCCAAGTGCACTCCGCATCCGTTCAGGCCCTGGCCCGGGGCGACTTCCGGCTGCGCGTCCTGACCGTGTCCCGCTCGGCAGGATCGATGACCGGCCGGTTCTGGCACCTGTTTCCCGGCACCGAGACGGCGTACGCGAAACTTCCCACGGTCGATCCGGAGGCGGAACTCGCGCAGCTGTCCTTCCACGCCGGGCGGGTGCCAGCGGACCTGCTCACGCGCGCGCCGCAGGCACTGCCCCGCGTCGTGAGCGTCGGTGAATTCCGCCGCCCAGCTCCGCACGTCCTGTTCCCCCGCGACCTGTCGGTCACCGTCACCGGGGGCAGCGCGCGACTGGTGGAGTCCGCGACGGGCAAGCCACTGGAGTTGCTGGCCCCCACCGCCATCAACTTCCTGTGGAACAACTACACCCCGCCGATGGCCCGCTTCCTCGGCGAGATCAGCAGGGCCGCCTCCCCGCAGGTGACCTGGTTCGACTGGGGCGCCGCTTGGGCCCTGCCCTTCACTCCGGCCCTCACCTACCGGCGTACCGTCCTCACCGCCGCCCGGTGGAAGATCCGCAGCCGTACGCTTCCCCACCGCACCGCACCACTCCATGAATGGGCGGACCAACTGCGCTTCTGGCGAGCGCGATTCAGGGTGCCGGAGCGAGTCCTGCTCGCCGAGGACGACCAACAGCTCCCGCTCGACCTGTCCCACGACGTCGACCTGGACCTCCTGCGCGCGCACCTGGACGCCAGCCCCTTCGGTATCGCCACCCTGCACGAGGCGCCCCCGGCCGACGCCGACGGGTGGATCGGCGGCCGGGCCCACAGCATCGTCGTCCCTCTGGCCAGGCGCTCATGACCACGACGACGGTGCCCCGTACGCAGGACCTGTCCGAGGGAGCCCTGGGGATGGCCCTGCTCGACATCGAGCGCCGCGACCTATCCACAGCACGCCGCCACCTCGCCCAGGCCACCGCCCGGGGGGTCAGCACGGGCAGCAACGCCAGCCTCTTCCACGGCGCACCCGCCCTGGAGTTCGTCCTGACCCGCGCCCACGGGGCCGGGGACAATGTCCGGACGGCTGTCGACCGCGTCGTGGACGCCCGACTCGCCGCCGCCCAGCACCGTCAGGCGGCCGACGAGCTGCCCCACCTCGCCGAGTGGGACCTCATCCGCGGCCTGACCGGGCTTGCCGCCCTGCTGCTCTCCCGCCAACCTCCCGCTCCCCGGCTGCCCGACGTGCTCGCCTGCCTCGTCGCACTCGCCCACCCCACCCGGGGTAGCGGCCGACTGCTGCCCGGATGGTGGTCGGCGCTCGGCCCGGACGGGAAAGAGATGCCCGGCGGGCACGGCAACAACGGCATGGCCCACGGCATCGCCGGGCCCCTGGCCGTGCTCTCCCTCGCCCTGCGCGAAGGAGTAACCGTCCCCGGTCAGGAAGAAGCCGTCGGCACGATCGCAACCTGGCTCGACCGGCACGGCACCCACTACTGGTCCACCGCAGCCCACCTGGATGCCGAGCAACCGCCCGCACCGCCAGAACCGGCCCGCCAGTCCTGGTGCTACGGCCAGCCCGGCATCGCGCGCGCCCAGCAGCTCGCCGCGCTCGCCCTCGGCGACCCCGCCCGCCGCCGCACAGCCGAGGACACCGTCGAGACCATCCTGACCGACCCGCTGCGCCTCGCCCGTATCACCGACGCCACGCTCTGCCACGGCTGGGCCGGCCTGCTGACGCTCACCCGCGCGGTCGCCGCCGACAGCCCCGCCCCCGCACGTTTCAACCCAATCATCCAGGACCTGCACCGACAGCTCGCCACCAGTTGGGAACACCTGCCCAAAACAGGCTTCATGGAGGGCCGCGCCGGAGCCCAACTCGCCCTGCACACCACCGACACCACCGGCTGGAGCCGCGCCCTCCTGCTCACCTGACCCCCGAACCCGAACCCTGCAAGGAGCTTCCAACCGATGACCTTCCACGACGAGAACCTGCCGATCCCTGCGGAACGGTCCTGGTGGCACGCATCCGTGGCCTTCCCCACCCCGCACAGCGGCGCCGCCCGAACGTTGGCGACCGCGCTGGCTGGACAGCGCTTCCACTTTCTACGCAAGGACGCAGGCGTGCGCCTGCGCACCGAACAGCCCGTCACCGGCCTCCTGGACCAGCTCGTCGCTGACCGCGTGCTCACCGGCTGGACGGGCGGGATCTACGAGCCGGAGACTCATGCCTTCGGCGGTCCGGAAGGCATGGCGGTCGCCCACGACGTGTTCTGCGCCGACAGCCCGGCCGCGCTCGCCGAGACGGGTACCTCCGGAGCCCGCGAGCGCACCGTGATGCTGCTGTCCGCCATGATCCGCGCTGCCGGGCTGGACCCGTTCGAAGCTGGCGACGTCCACGCCCGATGGGCTGCCCTGCGGCCACCCGTCGCCCCGCCGCACGGGCCCGCCCTGGACACAGCCCTCTCCGCGATGCGGCGGCTGATGAACGCGGACGCCGCCCTGCGCCCCGACGCGGAAGCGGGCTGGACCGAGCGCGTCGCCGCGTTCGAGGACGCCGGCCGCCGCCTGCGCCTGCTCGCCGACGACGGCCGGCTGATACGCGGAATCCGGGGCGTCCTCGCCCACCACGCGATCTTCGCCTTCAATCGCGCGGGCATACCTGCCGAAACGCAGGCCGCCACCGCGTGGCTCGGCCGTCACGTCGCCTTCTCCACCGGAGAAGGCGACGTGTCTACCCGCAAGTCCGCTCCGGCGGAACCTAGCCTCCCTCGAATGGAGACAACCGTGACATCCGCAACCGACCCCCACCAGTACCGCGAAGCCCTCGCCCAGCGGCTCGTCGACAGCGGCCACCTGCACAGCCAGACGGCCATCGACGCCTTCCGCACCACCGACCGCCACGCCTTCCTGCCCGACGTCGACCTGGAGAGCGCGTACAAGGAGGACGCGGTCCCGATCAAGCACGACGACCACGGCGAGATGATCTCCTGCATCTCCGCGCCGTCCATCGTCGCCACCCAGCTCGAACAGCTCGGCGCCCAGCCCGGCCACAAGGTCCTGGAAGCCGGAGCCGCCACCGGCTACAACGCCGCCCTCCTCGGCAAGATCGTCTCCCCCGGCGGGCAGGTGTGGACCCTCGACGTCGACCAGGACCTCGTCGCCGGGGCGGGCAAACACCTCGCCGACGCCGGCATCGACAACGCCACCGCGGTGATGGCCGACGGCGCGGCCGGGCTGCCCGAGCACGCGCCGTACGACCGGATCATCTTCACCGTCGGCGCCGGCGACGTCCCCGTGAAGATCCTCGACCAGCTCGCCCCCGGCGGGCGCCTGGTCCTGCCGATGCGGATCCGCGGCAGCATCTCCCGCAGCTTCGCCTTTGAACGCGACGGAGAGACGTGGAAGACCGTCTCCTGCGAGATGGCCACCTTCATCCCGCTGCGCAAGGGCGTCTGCGACGACGTGTACACCCTCGTGCCGATGGCCGGGGAGGGCAACGTGCGTCTGGAGACGTTCAGCGAGCAGGATGTCGACCGCGACGCCCTGCGCACCGTTCTCGACCAGCAGCAGACCAAGCTCTACACCGGAGTGAAGTTCCGCCAAGGCTTCGCCTGGGAGTGGCTGTACCTGTACCTGGCCTGCGTGCTGCCCAACGGCCTCTCCCGGCTGCCGGGGCAGCGCCCCGGGTTCACCCCGCACTTTGGCTGGGGCTCCATGGCCGCCCTTGACGGCGGATCACTCGCGTACCTGACGATCCGCGAAGGCGAGGACAACGAGGGACGGTACTGGGAGATCGGCGTGATCGGTCACGGCGAGGTGGGTACCGACCTGGCCGAGCGCGTCGTCGACGAGATCCGCGCCTGGGACGCGACCGGTGGCAACGGCGCCCCCGAACCCGGCTTCCGGATGGCCGTAGCCGACTCCCGTGACCGGCTGGCGTCCAGCGACCCTCGCTTCGTCGTCGACAAGCCCTACAGCCGACTGGTCGTCGACTGGGCGCGCAAGGGCTGAACCGATGATCCCCGCGATAGCCAGCCGCATCCCCCTGGTCCGCCGCACCAAGGCGCCCGCGCTCCCCCTCCGGGAGCGCATCAACCACCTCACCGGGCTGACCGTCGCGCCCGCAGGTGCGAGCCACCACGACCTGGTGGCCCGCGCCTGCGGGGTCCTCAACTACGCCGCACTGATCGCCTCCGACGTCGGCTTACCCGGTCTGGCCGAGGATCTGTGCTGGCAGCAGCACCAGGTCTTCGCCGACGCCGGACGGCTCGACGGACAGATCGCCGTCATGTCGCTGATGCCGCTGGTCAACCTTTCCCGATTGCAGACCCGCGCTGGCCACGGTGAGTCCGCCTACAGGTTGCTGCACCGCCTCAACGAAGCAGCTCGGCACCGGACCAAGACCGACGTAGACGGCCGTACCGTCGACCTCTCGGCCCTGACCGGTACGGACGAGGACCACCGCACGGTCTGCCACGAGCTGTACATCGCCCTGCTCGTCGACGGCGCCCGCGCCCTCGCTCAGAGCAGCCGCTGGACCGAGGCCGCCGACGCCATGGCACGGCACCGCGGCATCGGCAACCGCCTCCTCGACGGCCGCCAGATCAAGATCATGGCCCTCATGGAGCAGGACCTGGACCAGCAGGCCCGCGACCTGATCGACACCACCCAGCCCACCGAGCCGTGGGAGAACCACGTCGCCGAACTCCTGCGCACCCACTGCCGCCCCGACCCGGCACACCTTCCGCCCGCCGACCTCGACCGAGCCCAGCGTTCAGCCGCCGCGCTCCTCACCGACCCCGAACCCTCGTACGCAGCGTTCCAGACCCGGGCGGGCCTGGCCGCTCTCGATATCGACGGCAGCGGGCCGCACACCGACTCGCTCGCCTCCGCTCTTGCCGCCGCGGCACGCCTCGACGCCTACGCCGCCCGGGAGGTCCTGGGCCACCCCGTCGCCGCCACCGGGTTGGACGAGGAGGCGAAAGACGTACTGAACGCGGTGACCGCCGCAGCCGGACTGGGATCCGGCGCCCTGTCCGCCGACCACCACGAGGCTCTGGCGTGCGCAGTCGATCACGCCGAGACCCAGCTGGGACTGCTGCTGCAGGCCGAACCGGCAGCCGGATAGGAGGCGTGGACCCGGCTGGCTCGCCGGCCGTCACCGGTGATGCGGCGGGCATCGGCGTTTCGGCCATTTCCCGCCCGCAGCCGCACCAAGCCAGTCCAGGGATCTCGCGCCCACGGGGTCACCGGGCGCAGGAGATAACTGGCTCCGCAGCACGACCGAATGACGTGCGTTCGATATCGCGGCCGGGTCGTTAGACCTCACGACTCTGCCGACGCGACCGTCCTAGGGGGAACGATGACCTCGGCCATCACGCAGGACCAGCCGCCGCGACCGGAGAAGGGAACCGCGCCGGACGACGAAACCCAAGGGGCCGGTGTTCGAGAGGAGGAATACCTCTTCCGCGACGAATCCCGGCTCCAGGCCGGCTCTCTGCTGACCTCCCGCACCATGGCGCGACGTCTGCCCTCGCTCGTACGGCGCTCGATCCAGATGGCCTGGCACGTGGATCGCGGAGCGACCGTCGGACTGCTGGTGTGTCAGACCGCGACCGGCGTCCTCGCCGCCCTCGGCCTCCTTGCTGTCACCGGCACCATCAACGCCCTTATCTCGTCCGGTGACATCACGCAGCGGCTCTGGGACGCCGCCCCGCAGCTGGCCGTGATCGCCGGAGCGGCCGGTCTGCGTGCGCTGCTGGGCATCACCGTGGTCTGGCTCACCGGCCGGCTGCGCCCGGTGCTCGGCCGGGCCGCGGAGCTGACGATGATCGAGGCCGCACTCGGCGCCGAACTGGCCGCGAACAACTTGCCCGGCTACAACGACGCGTACGACATCGCCGACCGCGGCGCGCAGGTCACTCCAGACCTCGTCGAAGAAGCACAGGACGTCCTCGCGGCGACTGCCACCCTCGCCGCCGGGGCAACCGTCCTGACCGTCCTGCACCCGCTGCTGTTGCCCCTTCTCTTCCTCGCCTGCCTGCCGCAGGCCGCGGCCTACGTGCGCTCCGCCCGCGTGATCTACCTCGCCGGACTGGAGACCTCGGGCCGACGCCGGATGCTGGGCAAACTGCGCTGGCACATGGCCTATCAGGAGTCCAGCGAGGAGATGCGCGCCTGCCTTGCCGGCCCGTTCCTGATTGCCCGCTACCGGCGGCTGGCCGCCTCGGTCAACGCCGCCGAGCGCACGGCCGCGAACACCGGTGCCTGGATGGGACTGACCGGGGCTGCGGCCGGCGGAGTCGCCTCGATCGCGGTGTGGGCGGCGCTGCTGTGGCTCCTGGCCTCGGGGCGGATGGACCTGGCTGCGGGCGGCGGCGCCGTCTTCGCCCTGCAGACCGCCACCGGCTCGGTGCGCGGCATCATCAGCGGCGGGGCCCGCCTGGTGCGCACCGGCTGGTATGTGCAGGACTGGCAGAACTTCCTCGACAACGCCCACGGCCAGGCCATGACCGACTCACGGGGCACCTCACCCGTGACCGCACCCCCGGAGCGCTTCGAGGTCCGCGACGTCACCTACCGCTACGACGGTGCCCCCAAGGACAGTCTGAGCAACGTCTCCCTGCACGTGAAGCGCGGGGAGATCGTGGCGCTCGTCGGGGAGAACGGCTCGGGCAAGACGACCCTGTCGCGCCTGCTGTGCGGACTGCTGCTACCCACCCAAGGCGACGTGGCCTGGGATCACAACTCCACTGCGGAACTCGACCCGTGGGGATCGTGGGAGCACGTTGCGCTGGTGCCGCAGAAGTTCACGTACCTACCGCTGACGATGCGCGACAACATCACCTTCGGCCAAGGCGACACCAGCGACGCGGCCCTCCTCGCCGCATGCGAGGCGTCCGGCGCCGCGGAGATGCTTCCCGGGCTCCGCTCGGGCCTCAACACCCTCCTGACCAGCGAGTGGTTCGGCGGCCAGCAGCTCTCCGGCGGACAGTGGCAGCGCCTGGTCCTCACCCGCGCATTCCACCGGCAGGCGTCGCTGCTCGTTATGGACGAACCCACGGCGGCCCTCGACGCCCGCGCCGAGCACCGGATCTTCACCGGCCTGCGCGAACTGGCCAAGGACCGAGCCATCCTCCTGATCACCCACCGCCTCACCAACGTCGCCGTCGCCGACCGGATCGTGGTCCTGGACGAAGGGCGCATCGTCCAGGAAGGAACCTACGCCCAGCTCACCCAGCAGCCCGGCCTGTTCCAAACCCTGTGGGCACTGCAGCGCCGGATGAGTGGCGACACCTCCTGACGCTGCCGCGCCCCTCCGCGCTCCCGGCCACAGACCGGCCCGATCTTGTGCTCCCTACCCCACCGCCTCAGCGCTCCCGGAAGGAATGCGGTGACGACTTCGCCCACCACCGACGTCAGCGACGCGAGCGAGCTACGCCACCAGCTCGTCGAGCAGCTCCAGACCGCCAAACACATCCGCTCCGCCGCTGTCGAGCGCGCCTTCCGCACCGTGCCCCGACACACCTTCGCCCCCAAGACCGCCGTGGAAGCGGCGTACGCCAACGACATCGTCGCCACCCGTCGCCGCGACGACGGCACCATTACCAGCTCCATCTCCGCACCCTGGCTGCAAGCCGACATGCTCGAAGCCGCCCGCCTCCAACCCGGCCACCACGTTCTGGAGATCGGCTCCGGCGGATACAACGCCGCCCTGATCGCCGAACTCGTCGGTCCGGCCGGCCACGTCACCACCCTCGACATCGACCCCTCCGTGACCGAGAGGGCGACCTGCTTCCTGGCCGAAGCTGGGTACGGCGCCGTCGACGTGGTTACCGCGGACGCCGAGCATCTGCCCGACGAGGTCGTGCCCGCGGGCGGATTCGACGCCATCATCGTCACCGTCGACACCTGGGACCTGCCCTGGATCGACGCCCTGGCCGAAGGCGGCCGACTCCTCGCGCCGCTGCGCCTGCACGGCTACCACTGGGCCATCGGCTTCACCAAGGCGAAAGGGGTCCTGCACAGCGACGAGCCGCTCGTCGTCTGCGGCTTCGTCGCCATGCAGGGTGACGGCGCCTGGAATCGCAACCGCCGCACCGTCCCCGGCACCGGAGTCCACCTCTCCTGGGAAGACGGCACCCCACTGCCCGTGGACCAACTCACCCCTGCCCTCACCGGGGATCCGACCGTCACCCGCACCGGCGTCACCGTCGGGGGCCAAGAGCCCTTCGACCTCCTCCAGCTCTACCTCGCCGGCGCACTGCCCGGCTTCTGCCGCCTGGAAGCTGACCCCGACAGCGACCACCCCCTGCTCAACCCACCGCCCCCGCACTGGCCCGCCGCCGCGATCGTCCGCGAAGCCTCCCTCGCCCGGCTGACGCATCAGCGCATCAATGACGGGGACGACGGCAAGGGCCGGTACGAGTTCGTCGTCCACGGGTACGGCGACCACGGTCACCGCGCCGCGCAAGAGATGGCGGAGCACATCGAGATCTGGCAGCGCCACCACCGCAGCGCCCGCTGCCCCCTCATCACCGCCCGCCCGGCAGCAGACCATGTTCCGGCGGGACCGGTCCACGCCCCGCACATGTTCGCCAAGAAGCACACCCACATCACCGTGGACTGGCCGACCTCGCCCGTCACAACCGCCCGCGAACCAGAGAGGGCCAATGCCTCGGCCCTGATCTACAACGACCGCGGCCAGTACCTGCTCCACCTCCGCGACTACTTCCCCGGCCAGATCTGGGAACCGGGCATGTGGTCCCTGCTGGGCGGCGGCCGAGAGCCCCAGGACACCACCCTGGACCACACCGTACGGCGGGAACTTAGCGAGGAAGCCGGCCTCGACCTCGCCGACCTGACCCCGTTCGGCACCGAGTACGCCACCGACGACGCCGGCGCGACCGTCCCCATCGCCATCTACACCGGCCGCTGGAACGGCGACCCACGAGAACTGCAGCTGACCGAGGGGGTGATGCTCGCCTGGTTCGCACCCGGCGACCTCCACCGCCTGCGCATCGCGGACACCACCAGCGAACTCGTACGCCGCCACGCCGCCAGCCTCCCGACGACGCGAAACGAACCCGCATCCGAGGAGGGACGCCGGACCTCGCCGCACGGCACGGTTCTCAACGTCGTCGGCGTCCACCTCTACCTGGAACGGCCCGACGGCGGCGTGCTGCTCGGGCTGCGCCACCCCAGCAGCGCCTTCGCGCCGTCCACGTGGCATGCCCTGGCCGGACACTGCCAGCAGGAGAACGCCATCGCCTGCCTGATCAGGGAGGCCCGGGAGGAAGCCGGCTTGCGCATCGAGCGCCAGGACGTCGAACTCGTCCACGTCGTTCACCACATCGACCATGCCGGGGACCGGCCCCGCCTGGGCCTGTTCTTCCGCGCGCGCATCTGGCGCGGCGAGCCGGAGCTGCGCGAGCCGGACAAGTGCACCCAGTGGAAGTTCTGGGATCCCGCCGCCCTTCCCGACGACCTCGTCCCGTACACCCGCACGGCCATCGAAGGCATCCAGAACGGCGAGCTGTACAGCGAAACCGGCTGGCCCGCATGACCGCCACACCGACCAGCGCGCCCCGTCACGTGCCCGCCGCGACGGCGACCGGACGTCCCGACACCCGCCTCGTAGTGATCCGCGGAAACTCGGCCTCGGGCAAATCGAGCGTCGCCCAGGGCCTACGCGATCACTACGGCCGGGGTATCGCCATCGTCGGGCAGGACGTGATCCGCCGAAACGTCCTGCGCGAGCACGACACGACAGGCGGCACCAACATCACCCTGCTCGGCAGGATCGCCCGCCACGCCCTGGACGCCGGCTTCCACGTCGTACTCGAAGGAATCCTGTACGCCGACCGCTACAGCCACATGATCACGTCCCTGGTCCGCGACCACCGCGGCATCTCGGCCTGCTACTACCTGGACGTACCCCTGGACGCGACGCTGGCCCGGCACGCCTCGAAGGCCGACGCCGCGTACCTGGAACAGGTCACCGACAGACACCTCACCTCTTGGTACCGCGTGTTGGACCTTCTGCCCGGCCAGCTAGAGACCGTGGTCCCGGCCGACAGCGCCCTGGAGGACACCGTTGCCCGGATCGTGCGCGAATCCGATCTGACCGCTGCCACCCCCGCCCAGCCGCCGCAGGCCAAGCCACCACAGGGAGACTCCATGCACCTGGTGCTGATGTCCGATCCGCACGTCGCGGCGATCCCGGTGCGCGAGTGCGGAGAGCCACTCGTCGACGTACGCGACAACGACTTCCGCGTCGACCCCCGCAAACAAGACCCACAGGGCGCGTTCGCCCACGTCAGAGAAGGCGTCCTCGCCCGGCTGACGCAGGCCCGCTCCCTCCTACCCGCCGGCATCGACCTGCTGTTCATCGAGGGCTACCGGCCGCTCGCGCTCCAGCAGCGCTACTTCACCCAATACCGTGACCAATTGGCTGCCGCCCACCACGACTGGACGCCCAAGCAGCTGCACGAGGCCACCAGCCAGTACGTCTCACCGCCGGACATCGCGCCGCACTCCGCAGGCGCGGCCGTGGACGTGACCCTCGTCGACCAGGACGGCCACGAACTCGACCTTGGCACCCGCGTCAACGCCTCACCGGAGGAGAGCGACGGGGCTTGCTTCACGCACGCCCCGAATCTCAGCGACCACGCACAGCGCCACCGCACGGTGCTGCTCAACGCTATGGAGGGCGCGGGTTTTACGAACTATGGGACCGAGTTCTGGCACTTCTCGGCGGGCGACCGGTACGACGCGCTGATGCGGCAGGAGCCGCACGCGCGCTACGGACCGATCGAACTGCCCTGATCCGCCGTGCGTTGCGGTGACCGGATGCCGGACAACCCGGTCTTCGCTCCGCCTGCCTAAGCACCCCAAGCACATCTATCACAACGCAGTAGAGGATCCGACATGACCATCATTGGCGTTGCCCAACGCGAAGGAACGGCAGGTTCGATCGCGGATGCTACGGCCAGCTACAGGTCCGCCAGTACCGCACACACAGCCGTGGCTCTGATCGACGGCTCAGGTCATGACGACGATGTGGTCCGACTGGCTCCGATGCTGGCGGAGACGGCCGCCCGCGTCGGAGCAGTTCGTGGCCCCCTTGCAGGTCTATTGTCGGCTGGAGCACTGGTGCACGATCCGGGTCCGATTCCGTCGGGCCCGGACGCGGTGGGTGTCCTCTACGTCAGGCGACCGGACGAACGCGGGTACGTGGTGTGGGTGGGAGACTGTCGCGCCTATCACTGGGACGGCAAAGTGCTCCAGCAGATGACCACCGACCACACCCTCGCGGCCTATCTTTCGCGGGCAGCCGGGGAGGCAGGGAACGTGCCCGTGACGGCGTTGTCCGATTTCGTCGGCATCAAGCTGGGCCAGGCTGTACCGGCGACCGTGCCGTTCGTCTCGGTACGAGCCGCTGGGACCTTGCTCCTCACCACCGACGGGGTCCATGACCAGGCACCGCACGAAGTGATTGAGGCTCTGGTCCGAGAACACGCCAACGACCCGCAGACCTTGGCCAACGCGCTTGTGGCAGCCGCCCACTCGAACTCGGCCGGCTACCGCGACGATGCGACGGCCGTCGTCGTCAGGTGATCTGTCAGCGCCCGTGCGTCGGAGCTTAGGTGTCCGTGGCCAGGTCGAGTACGTCGGCGACGGCGTCCAGAGCAGCCCGCCACGGGTAGGTGGCGGAGTTCCCCTGGCCCGGCATGTTCGGGATAAAGCCGCCTTCTCCGTACAACGCCCGAACCCCAGCTCCCTGGAGGGTGGCGATCGACCGCTCGAACTGCGGATGGGCGACGTATGCCCTGTTCACGCAAGGCATCATCGCCATGGGGATGCCCTTGCCGATACCTTCCGCGACCACTCCGACGAGCCACTTGTCGGTGATCCCTAGCGCCCACTGGTTGATCGTGGTGAACGTCGCTGGTGCGACAACGATCGCATCCGCCTTCGGCCACACGTCCGGCTGGCCGGGCATCCGGTAGTCCCAGCGAACCGGGCGACCGGTAAGGACGGCCAGCGCGTCGAGAGAATCTCTGAGCCAGCGGGCGGCCGTGGGTGTGAGTCCGAGGCACACCTCCCAGCCGTCGGCCTGCGCTTCCTCGATGACGCGGGCAACGTCAAACACTGGCGGAGCCGCGCTGCCGAACAGGTACAGGGTCGGTTTGGTCATGCCGCCCATCCGACCACAGCCGAGGCGCCATCGAGGCGGCGGCCGGGGAACCGGCGGTCCGAGGCAGCGGACAGCGCGTACCGTACGAAGGACGGGTCGGAGACGGGAGACCGCGGTGCCGAAGCAGAGCGGCGATCACACCGGTACGCGGATCCAGGAGCAGCGGAGGCTGGCGAGGCTGACACAACGGGTCTTAGCTGACCGGATTCCGTACTCGTACAGCTGGCTGACCCAGGTGGAGTGCGGGGCTCGACCGGCATCCGTGGACTTCACCGCGGCGGTCGCGCGGGCGCTACGGATCGACGTCACCGTGCTGACGGGGCAGCCGTACGTGACGCAGCTGCAGGAGGACCGGCTGGCGGAGCTGGTTCGGCCGATCCGTGAGGCCATGGACCTGTACGACCTCGGCGATGATCCGCTGGTCACCACGCGGACGGTCGCCGAACTCATCGCTGCTGCGGAGGAGTTGTGCGCCCGTGTTCGGGCTACTCGTCTACATGCGGCGGCAGCAGCGCTACCGGACTTGATCACGGAGCTGACCGCCCTGTGCTGGCGGGCGCCGACGACGGAACTCTGGCAGGCACTGGCATCCGCCTACCGCACCGCACACGACATCACCGTGAAGCTCGGGTTCTACGGCCTCGCAACGGTTGCGCTCGACCGGCTCGGCTGGGCCGCGGAGCGGGCTGGGGATCCATGTCTGGCGGCCATGAGGCAGTATTTCCGGGGGTTGGTGTATTTCCGCGAAGGCGAGTACAGCATCGGCTTGCGCCTGGTCCGCTCCGGCCGCGGCCTGCTCGGCTCGGACGGATCGAGCCGAGCAGCCCTCACCGTTGCCGGCCAACTCCACCTCGGAGGATCGGTACTGGCCGCCCGGGCAGGGGAGGCGGGCCTGGCCGCTGAACACATCGCGCAGGCACGTGAGCATGCCGGGCGGGTCGGCGACGCCAGCCGAGTGCATTGGTTGAACTTCAGCTCGACGAATGTCGCCCTGCACGAGATGAGCGTGGCGATGGAGATGCGCCGTTACGACGAGGCCCTTCGGCAGGCCAAGGCGATCCGGCTGCCGGCAACGGTTGCGACATCCCGTCGCGCGCACTTCTACATCGACCGCGCGCGCGTGGAGTTGGAGCTGGGCCGGGGCGAAGCGTCCCTGAAATCGATGGTGGCGGCACGGCGGTCGGCACCGGAACAGACCCGGTATCACCCTGGGGCCCGGGAGACGATCCGCGGGCTCGTTCACCTTTCCCGCCGGGCTCCAGAGCCACTGCGGGCGATGGCGACCTGGATCGGCATGTAAGTCCGCTAGCTCTTTCTCAAGTGAAAGAGTTTCCGGGGTTTCCGGCGGTCACGATGACGGCGTGAGCTCTGACACGGACCTGCCGAAGGAACTGCTGCACGGGCTGTCGCGCGAAGGAGTCGAGCAGGCCCTCGCGGCGATGGCGCCCCACGGCGGACCACCCGACGCGGAGGGCCGCGTGCAGCGGGGGGTGCTGGGTTCGCGGGGTCTGCAACTCCACTCAGATCGCACCGTGAGAGCGAGACGCCGCGGCGTCGACCGCAGAGGCGCTGCCCTTGTACGCACGCATGGCGCTCAACGGCGCCTTTCACGGCGTCATGGCCCGCTATCGGCTGCCGAATTGCGCGGCGGCCGTGGCGTACACAATGCGGCAAGGGCTCATCTGATGCCCCAGGCAGAGGGCCGCAGCACCGAATCCGGCACCCGCAAGGAGATGAGCAGCGCGGTGGACGCCAGGGCATCCACCGCCAGTCAGCGAATCCGACGTGCGGTGAGTCCGAGGCTGGCCGCAACGCCCGACGTACACCACGACCCGCAAGGGTTGAGCTCGCTGAGCACGACCGACCTCCCACTTTTCGAGGCTGCGGTATGAGCCGGAATCAACGGCCGAACTCATTGCCTGATCGGGTGGCCACAGAGCTACGCGCCCGAATCACCGATGGCCGTTGGCCGCCGGGCCGCGTGCTTACATACGCAGATATCCAGCAGCTGTACGGAGTCAGTCGCGAGACGGTGGCTGCAGCCCTTACGAGGCTGCGCGATGCAGGACTGGTGGAAACCCGACGCATGGGCACCCGACCCAGGGTCGCGGGAAAGAGTTGGCCCGCTGCCACAGGGACCTCGATTCAGGACGAGATCACAGCCCACGTTCGAGACCAGGTGAATCGCGGCGTCTACGGCCCCGGTGATCGCATCCCATCCCTGGAGGCACTCGCCGCCGAACACTCCGTTTCCGTGGCGACAGTCCGAAGATCGCTTTCCCCCTTGCTCGACGAGGGCGTCTTGATCACTATCCGGCCGCGCGGCACGTTTGTGGCAAACAGTCCCGCCGACGTAGATTGAGCAGCCGCTGCGCCGCTCTCCTATGGGCGCCACGCGCGTGTACGGGAACCGTCCGTTACGTAAGGCCGTAGAACGCCCGCCCCGTTATGGGGCCTCGTCTCCGGGTGGATTGGGCGCGTACTGAGGTGGCGAGCCCTCTGCATCCCCCCGGGCACACAGAGTGGCATTATGCGCGTTACGTCACATTCGGTTCATAACGTTCGCTATATGACGCAAACTGACGATATGGACATAGCCGCATCGAGTGGACTTTCGATACCGGACCTTGCCGCCCATCTGATGCGAACGGCGCCCACGGAGGAGCTGCAGCCGCCGGTCACACTCGGCACCCGCCCGGCGCAACCCCTGGTGCGATCGGGCACCGAGAGGCTTCGGCAGGCGATTCACGCGGTGAGCGAGAGCCTCGGCCCGCCGACGCTTTACGGCGGGAGCGCCGTCGGGCCTACGATTCGCTGGCGGACGCCATCACACACCGTGATCCTTGATTCACCCGATGCCGCAGAGGGTGGTCTGCAGCTCTCGGTGCGCCGGACCGAGGCCCTGGAGCTGTCCGAGGCCGCAAGCTTCCGGCACGCCACGGGGTGCGACACTGCGGACCTGCCCTTTCTGTGGCAGTGGCAGCCGATCCCGACCGCACCCCCTCCGCCCTCCGTACCCGTCGCACACGACTGGACGAGCCTGCGAGCTTCCCTCGAAGCCCTGCTCCGCGCCTGGTGTGAGCAGCTCGAAGCGCAGCTGGGCCAGGACGACGCCGGCTTCGACATCGTGGTCGACACGGAGGGCAAGCCGCGGCGGCTGGTGGTTTTGGTCAGCCCCGCAGACAGCCTGACGGTGCTTGTCGATGACCGGGACGGCGCAGACAGCGACGATCACCATGCCGAGATGACCGGCCGAGGGTGGCAGGACTTCATACCCCTGCATCGTTGGTGGGGTGCCTACTTCGAGCGCACATCGGCGGGGGCCGCCGCAGCAGCCGAGCTGATCGGCACGGAGCTACGGGCGCGTGGAGCCCAGACCCCTCACGACCTGCGCCTGGCAGACGTCGGAGCTGGCGAGGGCCACGGACTCCTGACCCTCCCGGCCCTCGGGATCACCCCCGCCCTCCCACGGTAAGAGCGCTGCAGCACAAGTGGATGAGCTACACCCCCGCGGAACTGACTAGCCGTCACCACATCCCGATGGATTACTGATTGCCTCGCCCGATTCCCCGGGTTGATCGTCGAGTGCTGCGGCCAACCCCGCATCGCGGAGTTGAGCAAAGTCCGCCCAGAAGCGGGTTGGGCTTCCGCCTTTGTGAACACCCTCCGAGGGGCGCATAATTGCGCACCGAGGTCGGATTACAGTCAACCGAATATTCACACCCACTTCCTAACGACCACCAGCTGTAGACCAGCGGGGGTCTAATGCCGAAGCCATGGGCGCGCTGGTACATTCTGCAACGCACAGAATTCTGCAACGCACAGAATGCGGAGTACCGGCGTAGAACAACCCAAACCTTGACGGGGACGTTAGGCATCCACTGTCCGCGACAAGACATTTTAGATCGCCCGCGTCAAGGTGATTCGCCTCACGTGAATTTCTAAGAAGTCTTTACCGTTTCGCCTGTCTCGGTCAAATCAGGCGAACCGGAATTCGACCTGCCCCCGCTTCCAAGGCACCAGACGACCGGCATATGGTCGGCCTTCCGGGATCTGCTCTTCCCACATGCCCCCTTTCGGCATCCGGGGAGGAGCTTGCAATCGCCCGGTTTCGATCGGATGGAAGCTGGGGTGAGAACCATGCTGCGGGCCTTGCGTGATGCAGGCGAAAGGCGCAAACTGCTCAGGTATTGCGCAAGGGAGGTCGCCGACCTGCCGGTCCCGGATCCGTTCTCCCTTCCCGCCCTGGTGGGCGCGATGGAGGCCGCCAGTGGACGCGGTATCCGGTTTGTTGCGCTGGACGCGCCTGAAGCCAATCTCCAAACGGCCTGCGGATTGCGAATCCGAGGCCCCGAGAGCACCTGGGTGATCTATCGCCCTCGGCCCACTCCGCACCAGACCGAGCACGTAGTGCTGCACGTCCTGGCCCACGAGTGGCTGGACCATGGCACCACCGTCCCGCTCGCCGAGGCGATACAGCCCCTGCCGACCGCTCTGCAGCACGGCGTAACGGAGGCATTCCAGGGGGCGCCTGTTCACGCACACGCTCGGTACCGAAGCGTGGACGAACGTGAGGCCGAGGCGTCCGCGTACCTCATCAAGCAACGGATCGGCCGGAGCCTTGAATCAGGGTATGACCTGGTCAGCAGGCTGGAGGCGACTCTGTCGCACCCTCTCGCGCGGCGCGGCCCTCGACCGGAAGAGGTCGCGTAGATGACCACCATGCTTTGGGCCGTGGCCATCGGAATGACCATCACGGCGGTATGGCGTTTCCCGGCTCTCAGGCACGGCGATCCGATGCGGCGAGCCTTGTGGGCGTGCTCGGCCGCCTTCGCCGCCACCGTATGGTGCAGGGTTCCGCAAGTGAAGCAGGCGCTGGACAACTCGCCCGTGACGGACCTCTCGGCCTTGCTGAAATACCTGACGTCCCTTGTCGCGATCCTCGCGGGCCTCCGCTACATCACGGCCGTCTACGGGGAGCCCTCGGGGGGCTCCGACCGGCACATTGCCATGAGCCGGCGCATCAGCCATGGGGCGCACACGTGTGCACTGGCGGCGATGGTCGTCCAGGTCGTGCTCTTCTTCACCGTGGTCGACCGGAGTCACCCGAGTACCGACTTCGCCTCCGCGCAGGCCGGCCAGTGGGGCGGCGCGCTCTTTCTGACGATCCAGTACACCTACCTCGGGGTGGCTGCTGCCACCTGCGGGTACCAATGGGCTCGGGCAGCCCGACGGGCCGAGAAGCGCGCGCTGAGGATCGGGCTGGCACTGATGGCAACGGCCATGGCGATCTACACGATCTATCCCGTTCTTCGCACCGTGACCATGTGGATCCCGCCAGAGGTCAGCGCGCTCACGATGCGCACGGTGGCTGATTCCGTGAACATGGTGGTCGCCTGCCTCTGGGCCGCCGGCGCCGCCGTACCGTCCACCATGGCGCTCTCGACCCGCTGGAACGCCTGGAGAGCTCTGCAGAAGCTTGAACCGCTCTGGTCAGACCTCATGAACGCGTTCCCGCACCTTGTGCTGGAGCGACCGGGAGCGAGGATCTTCGAGTCGCTGCGCTGCGTCCCCTCCCTCGACGTACGCCTGGACCGGCGGACGCAGGAGATCGCCGGCGGCATCGAGCTGCTGCGCCACCACGCCTCCCCAGACCTGCTTTACGTCGCCGAGGACCTGGCCGAGTCCCACGAGGACCCCGAAGCAGCGGCCGAAGCGTACTGGATCAGGGCCGCGCAGCAGAGTCAGAAATCGGGTAGGCGTTGCGCCGTACCCTCCAGGAGAGTGCGCGAGAAACCGTTGACCAGCGCTATCGCCGAAGCGAACTGGCTGGCGCGGGTCGCTGCAGTGCCCGTGCCCGACCGGCTGGTGCAGCTTCTGCACCAGCGGGCAGGCGAACCGCCCATCGACACTGCCCTTCAATCCGGCGGCCAGAGCTCGGCGGGCACTTGGGCGTGAGCAGTTTCGGCCGTGTCATGCTTCCGAGAGGTTGGCCCGCCCAGGGCTGAGCAGGCCCGACAGCAGGCTGATCATCTCGGGCGTGACGCCACCCTCGCCGCTGCGAGCGGCGAGGTCGACGTCGTAGCGACTCGCGAGGTAACGAAGGTCGTCCAGGACTCGGCGCTCGGGATCGTCATCGAGACGGAGCACGGACACGCCGAAGTAGCCGGCCATGCCGGTGATAGCTACGGCTCGGGCTACCCGAGCCCCCCCGAAGACGCGCTCGGCGGATATGCCGCGGAGCAGGGCTTCGACCTGGTCCCCTCGAACGACTTCGGTGCCAGCTTCGCTGTTGACTCCGGCCGCGATCGTCTCGGGCGACGGTGCACCGTCCGGGAAGCGGTCGCCGACCAGGGCGCGCAGTGCCTGGGTGAGCGGCGGCAACGCTGCCGGCGTGGGGGCTGGCACCTCCTCGCCGAAGGACCGGCGCTGGGCCGCAAGCAGCTCGTCCTCATCCACTCCGTACAGCGCCGCGAGGGGGGCAATCCACTCCTCGTTGAGCCGGCGAGCGCCGCGCTCGGCACGGCTCAGGCTGTACTTGCTGATCTGGAGCGCCTCCGCGGCGGCAAACTGCGCGTACCCAGCGTCACATCGCAGGTCGGCCAGATCGCACGCACCCTCGCGGGGGAAGAGAACGTCGATATCGGCGCGAACCCCCCGGGCGATGGCCGGGAGCTTCTCCCCGGCCGGGAACGTCCTCTCCGCCTCCCAGTCCCCGACGATCGCCTGCGACTTAGCCCCCACCGCAGCTGCCAGCTCGCGCCGAGAAACATCGACGGCGCGGCGCGCCCTCATCAACTGAGGGCCATTAAACCGGCGTGGCGGCAAGGCTCACACTCCTGAATGTGCTGGTGGGTGGCGGTGGAGCCGCACAATAGGGTCTTGCAACAGAAACATACATCAGATAGTTTTCGTTGCAGAGCCGGAGGGGGCAACCCTCCCACGGCTCACCCTATTCCCCTTCTCCATCAAACAGGCTCCCTGGGTGCCGCCGCTATCAGGCAGGACTCGCCCCTCATGCCCGCCGACCGAGGTCTGCCGTCAACACCGGCAAGCATCGCCCGGCAGCACTGCGGGCGGCCAGCCAGCCTCGTGACTCTCTGTGACTAGTGGAGGATTCTAGTACCAACTCTGGATCTTGCCGAGACTTCCTGCCATGTTCGTCGTCCCCGGGCAAGCCGCCCGGCAGAACGAGCGTGAGGAGTACGGCAGACCGAGATCGCGCAGCTCCGTAAACGGCGGCGGCGTCCAGGAGCGGGAACTCCCGGACGCCGAACGCTCAACGGCATGCCCGCCCCTGCAAGGGCGGAAATTGCCCACCATCACCACGCTGATCCCTTCCACGGGGCGCGTCAGCGTGGCAACACCAAAGGGGATTGTTGCATGCATCCTGCCCTGCGCAAAAGGCCAGTTCGCCTGGCCTGCGCGGCAGCCGCCCCGGCCTCGGCACCTGCGCGCGCCGAGGCCGCGTACGCCCACCCGGCCCAGAACGATCCACCGGCCCGATCCGTAATCGGGGGCACGCGATGAGCCGGGATGCCCGGGAATGGGTGTGGGAACACAGCTCCAGCCGCGGTGCAGCCCGTCTGATCATGCTGTCGCTGGCCGACCGCGTGACCGATGAGCAGTGCGTCTGCTGGGCCTCCCTGAGCAGCCTGGTGAAGCGCACCGGCGCCTCGAAAAGCACCGTGCAGCAGGCACTGGACCGGCTGCTCGACTCCGGAGAGCTGAACGAGCTGGTGGACCTGACCGGTCCCCAGCGCAGCACGGTCTACCACCTGCCCATCGCCGCCACGGCAGTGGCACAGGCCGTGAACGACCAGGAGACGGACTCCGACGAGGCTCTGGTGCCGGAGGCCGAAGCGCACCAGCCACTGCGGATCTCCGCCCTTCAGCGGTACGGAATCCGCCCCCGCGAGGTACCGGAATCCTCGGCGAAGGACCGGACACCGGCAGGTCCGGGAACCGGTACCCCGCACAGGAAACCGGTACATCGCCGTACCGGAGACCGGTACAGGGCCGTACCGGTCTCCGGTACACAGAACCGTAGTGAACCGAAGGTGAACGGTAAGTACAGCAGTGCTGCTGCCGCCGTCACCACAGTCGACGTCTGGGAGGTCGACCCAGCCACCCACACCTGGGCTGACCAGCAAGGGCACCTCGACCGACTCGGTGAAGAGGGCCTCGCCGCCGCCGACGCGAAGTGGCGGGCACACCGCTCCGAGTGGAAGCCACGCCCTGCCGCCTTCTGGGCTGCCGACTGGCGCTCCTGGATCGCCCGGGAACACGCCCCTCACCGGCCCACCACCCACAACGGGCCCAGCACCAGCCCTCCGGTCAAGGCCGGGATGACCCGCGCCGACGCCCACACCGCCGCCCTTCTCGCAGCCATCGACGCCCCGGCCGGATCGGAGTAGCCCGCCATGGACCGCCGCGAAATCGCAGCCCTGCTGGCCTACATCGGCCGACTCGACCCCCGCACCATCCGCACCGACGAGGGCGAAGCCCGCTACCAGGTCGACCAGTGGCACGCGCTCCTGGGTGATGTGCCAATGGCGACGCCGTACGGCTGGGACGCCCGCGTCGCCGCCCACCAGCACATCCGGACCTCGCAGTACCCGATCCTGCCCGCCGACATCGGGCGCCCGTGGGACAGCTACAAACGCGACCGCCTGAGCCGGCACACCGATCCGACCCCGTGCGTCGACCCGGACGACCAGGCCGCCTGGACCGCCGAACTCCTCGGCACCCGGCGCGCCGTGGCCGCCGGCCACGCACGGCCCGCCCAGGACCGGGCCATCACCAGCGGTCGCGCCGGGCCCGACCCGAAGCTCCAAAAACGCCTTCGGGAGATCGGCTCTCCCATACCTCCCGCTGCCCGAGCCGCACTTGCCCCTCTACGGCCGACGCGAGCAGCCCGCGAAGCCGCCGTTGCCCACGGGCATCCCGACCCGCTCGGCGTGCCATGCGACTGGTGCCAGGCACCTGTCGATGAACCCTGCCGCCGCAGGCGCGTCGGCCCCGACGGCACGACACGCGGCGGAGCTTTGATGCCCGCCCCGCACCCCAGCCGCCTCGACCTCGCCGTCCAGCAGGCACCCCAGCACGCCCCGGCCTGACCGGTCACCGGAGCCGAAGCCGAACGATCACGTGCGGCACGCTCCCCCACCACTTCCGACCGGCTGCCGACTCGCCCGCCGCAGCCGGGACCCGACGCCGCGTACGTCGGCCCGAACATCGGGTACGGCAACGCGCAGCAGCTCCACGGAGATCACCATGCGTACCAATCACCACGTCCCGGTCACCGGACTGCGCGGCATCGCCGACACCTTCTGGCAGCCCGACAGCGCCTGCTACGGCATGGACCCCGAGGACTCCGAAGCCGTCTTCTTCCCCACCCGCCGGGACCACGAGGCCATCGCCGAAGCCAAGGAACTCTGCGGCATGTGCCCGGTCGCCCGCGAGTGCCTCACCTTCGCTCTGGAGAACGACCTCACGGAGGGCATATGGGGCGGTCTCACCGAGGACGAACGGGCACCCTGGCACAAGGGACTGCCCGACCGGCTCGACTACGGCCGGATTGTCGCGTTCTTCAACGGCCGCGACGTGCACCTCACCGAGGCCGAGCGCGACATCGTCGTCGACCACGCCTACGCCCGCGGGTGGCGCCCCGCCCGACTCGCGACGGCTCTGAGCATCGGCACCAAGCACGCACGCGACCTGCTGCGCAAAGCCGAGATCAAGATCGTCGATCGCGACCTGACCCTGGGCGTGCCCCCCAACCCCTACAAGAAGAAGGCGAAGCGGAAGCGGAAGCGGCGACCAACGGCGGCCGTATCTGCAGCCCCGGACTCGGGCCAGCCGGTCACGCACACGGTGAAGTCGATCTCCTCGCACGCCCCTCTCGGAAAGGCCGCATGACCCACCACTCCGCCATGCCGCTCGGTGTCGCTCCCGAACACGTAGTGATCGCCATCGGTATTCCCGCCGCCGCCTTGGCACTCGTCGCGGTCGGCTGGCTGCTCGGACGTCGGCGGAGTCGGCCGACAAGGCAACGAGACAGCCTGGCAGTGACGGTCTCCTCGATCGCCGCAGCCGGGTGCACCGCCTACAGCGGCGAGACGAGCTGGGCGTTCGCCACCGACTATCTCGGCATGAACGGAGTTGCCCGAGCGGCGCTCTTCGGCGTCGCCGAACTCGGCCTTCTTGCACTTGCCCTGATTGCCCGCCAGCAGCTGCTGAACGAGGGAACGCCGGGACTCCCGGGAACCCTGGTCTGGGTCGTGACCGGAGTGATGGTGGTCCCCGCCTACGCCGAGAGCGGCCTGGTGGGCGGTTCGGTGCGGGCAGTCTTCGGCCCCATCCTGGCCGCCGTCCTCTGGCACTTCGTCATGGGCATCGAACTCCGGTCGCGCAAGCCGGGAGCTGCCTCGCAGAGCATGCTCGCCACCCTGGGGCGCGAAGTACGCGAACGGCTCCTGTCCCGCCTTGGGATCTCCGCCCGGGACCGCAACGCGGCACAGATCACCCGCGACCGCGCCACCTCCCGTGCCGTCGAGCTCGCAGCTCGCCTGGCCGAATACTCGCCGCAGCAACGGCAAAGGTGGCGCGGACGCCGGCTCGCCCGGCAACTGTCCAAAGCCCTCGGCCGTGCCGCGGTCGGGACTGACTCCCGGCAACGCGACGAACTCCTCGCCCGGCTTGCCGCCCGCCGCCACGCCCTCACCCTGGTCACGACTCCCCTACCGTCCCCGTGGACCTCGGACCGGGAAGACACGAACGCGGTCGCGCCCCGCCCGGAAGACGCGCTGGCTCTCTCGGTCCGCGCCCGCCGGTCCCCGGTCCCCGCACACTCCTACGGGGACCGGGGACCGGAAACGGCGGGCCCCGTCCACTGCGGCGGGGACCGAGCGACGGGGACCGAGGACTCGCCGCCCGGGACCGTGGACGGCGTACACAAGTCCCAGTCCCCGGGTTCGGAACCCGCCAGCAGCCGGGGACCGAGAAGTCCCGCAGCGGGCACCCGCGCCACCAGGAGCCAGGAACGAGCACAGGAGGCCCTTGTCCCCGACGAAGGACGGGTCGCGGGGACCGACACGGCGGTCACCGGCAAGCCCTCCGAAACGGCAGAAGTAGGGGCAATCAGGGAGAGCGGACCGGAGCACGTCGGCGGTAAGGGACCGAGAAGCGCCGAGTCGGGGACCGAACCCGCCCAGGACCGGGGACCGACCACCCCCGACACGGGGACCGAACCCGCCCAGGACCGGGGACCGACCACCCCCGACACGGGGACCGAACCCGCCCAGGACCGGGGACCGCGCCAGGTGGAGATGTCCATCGAGGACCTCGTCGAGCGGGTCCGTCCGCATGTGCCGGCCCTTCTCGCTCGGGACCGGAACGCCGCGGTCACCCGGGTCCAGGTACGGGAGATCCTCCGTGCCCAAGAGCTTCCCGGCGTCGGAAACAAGCGCATGGGCCGCGTCCTGAAGCAGCTTCGGGACGCGGCAGAGGAGTCAACCGCAGGGAGTGCCGCCGCATGAAGACCTGTTCCCGCTTCGCGTCGCTCCGTGCGGAGCACGAGATGGAGATCAGCTGTATGACCAACCACTCCACGTGGCACGTCGGCAGGCCGGCGGCGAAGTCGAGTGCCAGGCAGGCGGTATCAGCGAAGCAGCGGATGGCAAGGGCCCTGAGCAGCCACGTTCAACGGTGTCCCGAGTGCGGCTGATCGCACGTAAAGCAGCAGGTCAATGCTGCTCCGACCGCCACAGCAGCTACACGCCCCGTAGCGCTATCAGGAGGCATCCCTTGATTCCCGCCCCGATCCGACCAACCCCTTCCGTGGAGACCGAGGCGAGCGTCTGGGCAGACGTCCTCGTCCGCCGAGGCTTCCTCCATGCCGCCGTCCTCGCGCCGACTGGCCACTGGCTCATCCAGGAACAACCTGACGGACCAGTCCGCTGCCTCACCGACCCGAAAGGGGTGGTCGAGCTGGCAGCCGCCATCCAGCACCGAATCCGCTCCAAGAGGTCCCAGCGACGATGACGAACCCGAAGCCGGGCGACACCGCCCCGGAATCCAATCCCCGCTCCAAGTCGGTATCGGGGCGAGCAAGTTGGGGCGGAAGCATAGCTTCCGCCGATCCCGCCCCCGAGGGGGCGGGATCGGACCTGCACCGGGGGGCGCAGGTCCGTCAGGCTTCGACCGGGGGCGGATCGAAGCCGGGGCAGGAGGAGAAGCAGACGCAGCCGCGCAGCCGCCGAGAGCGCGCTCCGCGCTCCCGTCAGCGACCTCGTCAACCGCCCGAGAAGAAGCGCCTTCGCCAGCCCGCCACGCGATTCAACGAAGACGAGTACGCCCTGATCCGATCCGCCGCCGACCGCTGCAAGCTGTCGGTCGCCGGGTTCCTCGCCCGTGCCGCGCTCGCCGCCGCCCGCGACCTCGACCGAACCAGCGCCGAGATCGCCGACGAACGCGAAGTGATCACCGCCCTGTTCGACAGCCGCCGTCGGCTCGGCTGGGCCGGCAGCAACCTCAACCAGGCAGTCAAGGCGCTCAACTCCGGCGCAGAGGCTCCCCAGCTCGAAGCGGCCATCGCCGCGGTACGGCGTGCCGCCGACACTGCCCACGAAGCCACGACACGGCTGATCAAGCAGAACGGATCATGATCCCCAGCGTCAACCCGTCAGGGTCAGACACCCGAGGTCTCCTGTACTACCTCTACGAGACCGGCAAGTACGAAGACCACACCGATCCCCACCTCGTCGCCTCCTTCGACGGCATGTCCCCCGACCCGGGCCGCGATCCGAACGCCACCCTCACCGACCTTGAGCAGCTCCTGGACCAGCCCGTGATGGCCCTCGCCCAGCGTGCCCGGCCGGTCAAGCACGTGTGGCATACCTCCGTACGCGCCGACCCGGGCGACCGGATCCTGTCCGACGAGGAGTGGGCCGGCATCGCCCGCCGCATCGTTGCCGCCACCGGCATCGATCCCGGCGAGGGACAGCCCGGCTGCCGCTGGGCCGCCGTACGGCACGCCGACGACCACATCCACATCGTCGCCACCCTCGTCACCGAGGATGGCCACCGCCCCGACGACTTCCGCTCCGGCGCCCGCGCGCAGGCCGAAGCCCGGCTCATCGAGAAGGAACTCGGCCTCCACCAGGTGGCGCCCGGCGACGGCACCGCAGCGCAACGGCCCACCAAGGCTGAACTCCGCAAGGCGCAACGGCAGGGCCGCGAGCGCACCCCCCGCGAGGAACTGCGCGAAACCGTACGGCGCGCAGTGGCCGGCGCGACGAGTGACGAGGAATTCTTCGGCCGGCTCGCCGCAGCCGGTCTCCTGATCCGCAAGCGCACCGCCCCCTCCGGCGACCTGCTCGGCTACAAGGTGGCCCTGGTCGGTGACGTCAACGCCCAGGGCGAGCCGGTGTTCTACCCCGGTGCCCGCCTCGCCCCCGACCTCTCGCTGCCCCGCATCCGCGAACGCTGGTCCTCTGACTCCGAGGCCCCCCACCACGCCCAGAACGACGAAACGAGCCGTACGGGACCGAGCGCTCCCGCTGAGGCACGGCGCGGCACGGCATCTGCCGTCTGGCAGGCCGTACTCGTCGTCGAGCACGGCGACGACGCCGTCGCCGCCGCCCACATCGCCGCCGCCGGTGAGATCCTCGACGCCCTCGCGAAGACATCGGCCGGACACACCCGTCGCGAACTGCGCGACGCCGCGACGGCCTTCGAACGGGCTTCCCGCTCGCACGTCCGCGCCGTACGCGGGCACGATCGGGCACTGCGGCAGGCCGCCCGCGACCTCGTCCGGGGCGGGCCCGCTCTCGGCCGCGGGGAGGACGGCGCGACCACGGCGATGGCGATCGACATGCTGTTCTTCCTGATCTCCGCAGCCTCACACTGGCATGCACGGAAGGGCCACGCCCAGCAGGCCGCCGCAGCCCGACAGGCCGCCGAGCATCTCCGCAACGCCTACCGGACCGCCGCCGCCCATCCCCTCGCCGCACTCCACGAGCGTGGCCGTCATCTAGGCCGAGCGATGGCCGTACGGCAGGCCGCGGTCCTGCGGGACGCGGTACCGCAGCTCGCCGAACGGGTGCTCGACGAGCCGGGCTGGTACGCGCTCGCTGCGACTCTCGCCGATGTCGAAGCGGCCGGACACGATCCGGTCGAGCTGCTGGGCGACGCCGCCGGGCGACGGGAGCTCGACACCGCCGAGTCGATCTCGGACGTTCTCGTCTGGCGGTTGCGCCGGGCTGCGGGCCTGCCTGCCGACACCAGCGACCAGCTGGGCGGTAGCCCCGGAGGAGGGCCCTCAGTGCCTGTGGTGGGCCAGCGGGCGTCGAAGCGGACCGAGCGTCGGCGGGGACGACCGTGACTGTGAACTGTGTGAATTGAAGCCGGTGCGGGAGTTAGGGCACGATCATGTTGCGTGCAGGACAAAGCGAGGGAGGACGAGCAAGGTGTTCGAGCGAATACGTCGCCGCAAGGGGCCCAGTGAGATGGAGCGCCGGCACTTCGAGGTATGGGCGCGTCTGGAGGGCCAGGTGCCGCCAGAGGTGGAGCGGACACGAGCCGAGCTGCTGCGTGCCGCGGAACCGGCCGCGCAGGTGGACGACTTCCCCCCGCCGGAGCTGCGCGTCCCGAGCCACGACCAGCTGGACGGGAGGATGATGCCCTGGCCGTGGCCTATCGTCCTGGACGAGGAGCTGGTCGCCTGCGCCGAGTGCGGGACGTACCGGGACTGGCTCGTCCTCTCCACGCGCGACCAGGTCTGGCTGCGCTGCCGTGCAGGCCATCAACAGCACGAGCCGCGCCTCGACACGGCCTGGTACAACCGGAACGCCGGCCCCGCAGACGCGGCGCACGAGACGTTCGAGGACGGCCTCCGGCACCTCGGCCACTGACCCCCACTCCTACGACCCCAACGGGCCCCTGGGCCCGTACTGCCCAACCGTCACCTAGCTCCAAGGGGTCAGACCTCCATGCGCGTACGCGTCACCACGACCGCCCTCGGCATCACCGCCCTCGCCGTCCTCGCCCTGCCCGCCTGCTCCACCGATGCGAACCCCACCTCAACCTCCTCCTCGGCGGACAGCGGGAAGCCTGCCGCCGCCGACCAGGCCGAGGCTCCTCTCTCCTCCGCCTTGTTGGAGGAGCGTCTGCTCGACGAGACCGATCTCGGCAGCGGCTACACGCGCAAGCCCGAGCAGCCCGCCCAGCACGACGACGTCACCGTCCTCGGCTGCCCGGCGCTCAACGACCTCGGCGGCGCCGCGGCCACCGGAGGATCGCTCGACTTCACCCGACAGGCGAAGGCCACGTTCACCTACAACAGCGGCAGCTCCTCGGAGATCTCCGAGGAGCTGTACAGCGACGCACCCGCCAAGCTGTCCGCAGGTACCAGCCAAATCTTCGACGCGATGACCGGGTGCCCGGAATACCAGGTCCTCGTCGGCGACTCGGCGATCGACGTCACCACGCAGAAGGTGCCCGTACCGCCGCTCGGCGCCGAGCGGTGGAGCCAGCTGATGACCTTCTCCGCCGGCGGGCGCGACACCGTGGTGAAGCAGTCCGCGATCCGCGACGGCAGCGTGCTGGTCATCGTGTCCGGCTCGCCCGCCCTGGTGGACCGGCACATCGACAAGGCCCTCGCCAAGGCAGCTGACCGCTGAACCTGAGAGGCTCCGCGTGCCCCGGCTTCCGCTCTGCGGGCCGGGGCTCTGCTGTCCTCCACGAGGGCAGGACGGCTGCCCGCCGCAGTCCCTGTCGGCTGAGAAGCACGCAGCCCGGCCCCCTGGTGGAGGAGGCCGGGCTGCGCTGGTCGGACACCGGTCGCTTCGACGCACTGCCGGTGTGCTCACGGATTAGGCGAGGCGGGCGGGCCCGGGGGCGCCATTCCGACGGTGGTTGGGCTCAAGGGCCCGGGGCTGTCTTCGGGCGTACCAAGGGCCGCCCGCCTCTCCCGCTCTGGCCGAGAGCGGGGGCCTCCACCGCCCTACGGTGCACACCTCAACTCGCGGGAGCCCGAAGAAGTCGGTCCCGCGTGCTCTCGGGAAGGACCCGGCGAAGGACGGGCGCGCTGGAGCTGAGCGCCTGAGCGAACGAGGCGACGAGGTCGTGCGGCACTCCGGCGCTGAAGGACACGACCCACAGGAGGGACTCTCCCATTACCGGCTCGGAGAACGCCTGCCATCCCAGGGGGCCCATGTCATCGGCTTGCAAGGTCAGGGCACGGGGGTCACCGTCCTGGATGAGGGGTGGCACCTCGCCGAGGCTGATCTGGGTCGTGAGGGTGGCGTCCAGCGCCCGGGCACCGGGTTGGTCGTGGTCTCGGAACCATCCGCGCGCAGTCACCGCCTCCAGGACCAGCTCGGGGTCGCCGACCGGGAAAACGGGCTCGTCGCGTGCGTCGAGGGCGAGGAGGAAGTCGACGAGGACTTCGCCCGGGATGTCGAGGGTGAAGGAGGCCGTCCACTCGGCGAGCGGGGAGCTGGTGTCCGAGCGAGCGGAGACCTGCCAGGCGACCGGGCGCGCGCCCAGCTCCAGCGGCTCGTCCGGCAGCGACCATTGGGCCCACCGGAGGGTGTCCGGGCTGATGTGCAGGACGGTGCTGCGCAGGACCATGCGGTCCTCCTCCGCCTCCTCCGGCATGCGTCGTCCGCGGACGATCGTCAGGCTCGACCAGCCGAGTCCGGCAAGGGCGTCCGCGACGGTGTCGTAAAGACGTCCGTCATCCCCGGCGAGGTGGCGGGGGCCGACCCAGTATGCGGACGGGTCGTGCGGGTGATCGGGGTACAGGGGCGCCTCCAGATCTAGGTGCGGTTCGCGCCGGCGGAGCGGCGGGCGCGGCGTGGGGGTGGCTGGACGGGAGAGTGCCAGGCCAGCTTGACGGCGACGTCGGGCGGGAGATGCCCGAGCTGTGTGTCTGCGTCCCGCCCCTCGGCGAGGTAGACGACGGGGCGGCCAGTCTCGTCCGCGGACTGGATGAGCTGGTGCGGACGATGGGCCATCGGGAAGAACGGGTTCATCGCCAGGCGCAGCCTGGCGTGTGGATCGCAGGCGGACAGCAGCTCGATCGCTTCGCCAACGGTCATTTCCTTGCCCACTGCGAAGGGCCTCCTTGTGCTGGGGAACGAGGCTGAGATGCGCGCGCCCCGGAGTTCGAGGCGTCGACGGGCCGGGCGGTCTCCAGGACGCGGGCCACGGCGGCGGCAACGACGGCAGCCGGCGTCTCCCGGTCGAAGGATGCCTGGTATCCGGGCTCGTCTCCGGTACCGGTGACGACGAGCTTCCATCCTTCTCTCGGGGAGCCCCGGCGGCCCTTGGGATACCAGCCAAGGTAGAAGCGGCCGTCCTTGCTGGCGACGTGAACGTCGGCGCGATCATCCACGATGAAGTGGAAGTCCTTGGCGCGGAAGAGATCCGTCACATCGCACGGCTGGCCAGGGCCGAGCGACCATTCATGCAGACGGAGGTCCTCAATCGTGGTGGCGAATCCATAGGGGCGGGTCGTCGCCACAGTCACGGGCATCACCTCTCTGACCTGTGGTTTTCCGGGACGGTCGTCTACGTTGACATGCCCCTGACCTCGTTGGCCAGTCTTTCCGCGATCTTTCATGTCTGCCCCCGGCGAACTGCTGTCCTTTGTCATCCAATCGAGGCGTTTGACAGCGAACTCAGTCGTTTCGGCTTTTCTGACAGTGAATCTAGTCGGAGGGGCGATCACGCTGGGGGTGTCGAATGCCGGAATCGACAGGGGTGGAGAGCACCGCCCCGTACGTCGAGGTGTCGTGTCGTACGGACGACAAGCGCGGGAGTAAGCGACGTCGTCCGTTGCTGGACTGCGCGACGGACAGGTTCGAAGACGCGGTGCCGGTCCGGCCGTTTCGGTGGTCGTGGGGTGGGCGCCATTTCCCCGGGTGGTACTGGGCTGCGACAACAGGACAGCACGTCGGTTTCGAGTCGTGGTTGGAACGGGACCGGCTGGTGCTCATGGACTTCGATCCTGCGGTGGTGGGGATGGCGTCCCAACCGTTCTGGCTGCACTGGCACGACGGAGAGCGTGAACGCCGGCATGCCCCAGACTTCTTCGTACGCAGGGCCGACGGTTCGGCGGCAGTCGTCGATGTCCGCGCCGACGACTGGATCGCTCCACGGGACGCCGAAGCATTCGACTTGACGCGCCGGGCCTGCGCGGAAGTTGGCTGGACGTTCGAGCGGGTGGGGACGCCGAAGGCAGTGCTACTGGCGAATGTCCGGTGGCTGTCGCGCTACCGCCATCCCCGCTGCCGACGGGAGCCAGTCACTGCGCGGCTGCTGGACGTCTTCTCGCAGCCGGGGCCGCTGATGGCCGGGGCTGATACGGCCGGCGACCGGCTCGCAACACTGCCCGTGTTGTTCCACCTCTTGTGGAAACACGAGGTGTCGGCCGAGCAGATGGACATTGAACTGCTCGGGCCGCGCACGGTCGTGCGCCGGGCTGTAGGGAAGGCCGGATGACCAGCGAGGAGCGTCGGGTCCCGCCGACGGCGCGGATCGCGGAGTTCCCTAAGAGGGCTGCTGATCAGGCCCGTTGGTGGGAAGGACACATCCTGGAGGTGCTGCACGGACTGCCGCCGGATGCACCCCACGGGGCAGTGCCGCGACCGGAGTTCGACCCTCGGCAATGTTGCCTGGCCGAGCGGGAGCGGGCCAAGGCCGCCGAGCTGACAGCAGCGGGCCATCGGATGACGGCCAGCGGAGTCAAGCAGCGGCGCCAGCGTTATCAGCGCGACGGTCTGGTCGGGCTGGCGGACGGGCGGTCGGCCAAGAAGCTGCCGGACTTCGGCCAGATTTCCCCGTTGGTGGTCGAGGCGATGAGGCAGGCGATCGCTGAGACGACCGATGCCTCCTCGCGGACGGTCCGGTTCACCATTTGGCGGACGAAGGAGATCCTGGCGTCCCGCGACGATGCCGCCGGCATCGAATTGCCCACGGAGCGCACGCTTTATCGTCTGTTCGACAAGTTGGCGGTCGGCACGCACGCGACCGGTTCGGCGAGGACACGGCGCTCGTTGCTGGCGCGTCCGGCCGGCCCGTTCGGGGAAGTTCCGGCTATCGCGCCGGGCGAGCTGATGCAGATCGACTCCACTCCGTTGGACGTGTTGGTACGGCTGGATGACGGCATCGCGGAGAAGGTCGAGTTGACCGCGCTGGTCGACATCGCGTCCAGGTCGATCACGGCGGCAGTGCTGCGTCCGACAACGAAGGCAGCCGACGCCTCCGCCCTCCTAGCCCGCAGCATCACACCGGAGACGATGCGGCCGGGCTGGCCACAGGCGCTGCGGATGTCCCGGTCGGTCATGCCGCACCGGCGGCTGCTGGCCCTGGACGAGAGGCTGGAGCAGGCGGCGGCGCGGCCGGTGATCGTTCCAGAGACGATTGTCTGCGATCACGGAAAGGTGTTCATCTCGCACAACTTCCGTGCCTCCTGCCGCTTCTTGGGCGTCTCGCTTCAGCCGACGCACAAGGCGTCGCCCTTCGAGAAGGGTGTGATCGAGAAGACGCTGGGATCGGTGGCAACGCTCTTCGCGCAGTTCGTCGCGGGGTATACCGGCCGCTCGGTCGACCGCCGTGGCCGACATGTGGAGGACGGACCGCTGTGGTCCTTGCCCGAGCTGCAGGATCTGCTGGACGAGTGGATCGTCACGGTGTGGCAGAACCGGCGCCACGACGCGCTGCGCGATCCCAGCTCGCCGAAGCGGGCGTTCTCGCCGAACGAGAAGTACGCGATGCTGCTGGAGTCGTGTGGCTACGTTCCGGCCCCGTTGAGCGGTGAGGACTACGTCGAGTTGCTGCCGGAGCGGTGGCACGCGATCAACTCATACGGCATCCGGATCAAGCACCGCACCTACGACAGCCCGGAGTTGAACCCGCTGCGTCGTCAGCACTCCGGGGTCGCGGAGAGGAAGGGCTTGTGGGAGGTCCACTACGACCCCTATGACATCTCGCGGATCTGGGTACGCGACCGCCGAGGCGAAAGGGACCGGTGGATCACCTTGTTCTGGCGGCACCTGCACCGCGTCGGCGTCCCGTTCGGCGAGATGGCCTGGGACCACGCCCGCCAGCAGAATCCGAACGGCAGCGAAACCCAGATCGCGGAAGCGGCAGCCGCCCTGCTCAAGCGCGCCCACAACGGCCCTACCGGCGAGGAGCGCCCTCCGGGCAAACGGTCAAGGAAGGATCGCCGGGTCGCAGCCCGCACCCGAGCGACCGCCCCGAGCCAGAAAATCCCTGATCCACCGGCCGAGAGCGAGCCCATGGACGAGGACACGACCGACTCCGCGCTGGCAGAGGTCATCCCACTGGGCCTGTTTGACCCGCTGGCCGATCCTTGGAGGCGCACGTGACCATATCCAAACCGGCGGCCCGACGCACCACGCTGCAGGAGACCGATGCCGATACCGACCGGCAACTGAACACGTTGACTGGATGGCGCAGGTTCATCGACGGCCCACCCCCTCCCCCGGTCTTGGCACCGCGCAGTGCGTGGCAGCAGATGAACCCAACCGAGCGGGATCTCTATGACGAGTCCCGCCTTGACCATCACGCCCGGATGCTCACCGTCGCCACCTCGTTCATCGAGCGGACGGCGATCTGCGGTCGCCGTCTGGTGCTGCTGAACCGGCACGCGATCAGCGCCCGCCGCGGGCTGATCGTCTCCGGCCCAGCAGGAACCGGAAAGACCATCGCCATAACGCAGTTGGGGCGCTCCCAAGAACTCCTGGACCGGGCCCGGCACCCCCATGCCACCGACCGGATTCCGGTCGTCTACGTCACCGTCCCGCCCGCCGCGACCGCCCGCATGATCGCGACCGAGTTCGCACGCTTCCTGGGTCTGCCGGTGCGGGCCCGATCGAACATGACGGACATCATCGAGGCCGTTGTCGGTGTCTGCACCGACACCCGTACCGCTCTCGTGCTGGTCGACGAGCTCCACAACATCTCGCTCACCAGCCGCCACGGCGCCGAAGTCGCCGACACCCTCAAGTACTTCTCCGAACGCCTGCCCGCCACCTTCGTCTATGCCGGCATCGACATCGACGAATCCGGCCTGCTGTCCGGGACACGCGGCGCCCAGATCGCCGGCCGCTTCACTCTGATCCCCTCCCGCCCCTTCCCCTACACCAGCGAATGGAAGGGCCTGGTCGCCACCATGGAAGCCACCCTGCGGCTGCACGAACACCGCTCCGGCACACTCACCGACCTGGACCGCTTCCTGCACAACCACACCGGCGGCATGATCGGATCTCTCTCCCATGCCATCCGCGGAGCCGCCCTCGACGCCATCCTCACCGGCACCGAGAAGATCACCAAGAAGAGCCTCCAGGCCATTCCGCTCGACCACACCGCCCACACCACAGCGTCGATGGCCACGAAGACCGCTACGTCCCGATGAAAAGCGAACTGCCGCCCCGGTACGCGCCGCTGCCGATCCGACTCCGCCCCTGCCTCGGCGAATCCACCAACTCCTACATCCGGCGCCTGGCCCGCGCCAACCACCTCCAACCGAGCTTCCTCTACTGCTACCTCTGCGGCCCACCGCAGTGGTTCGGCAGGCCGCTCCTCGAACACCTCGCCACCACCGCCGGCCACTCGCCCGAAGCACTCGAACGGGCTCTCGCCGACGCCAACTCCCTGGGCGGCATAAGCAGACCACGCCGACGCCTCCCCAGGAGGAATCCCTTCGCCTGGCGCCAAGACCTGGCCCACCACATCGCCCAAGAGGCCCTCAGAGGGACGCAGATCCGCACGCTCGTAAAGCGCCACAACCTCCGCTGCTGGGACGTTCGCTTCGCCCTGGAGGTGCCACGCCTGACCGCCGCAGAGACGAGTCAGCTGACCGACCCCATCACAGGGGAACTCGCCGACCTGGTCGAGGGCATGATCGGCAGGAAACTCAACGGGAGGCAGATCTGGACAGAACTCATGGACCACCACGACTACTTGGTCACGTACGACAGCCTCCGCCACTACATCCGATACACACGCCCCCGAACCGCGTCAGTACGAGCCGGGTCGTTGGCATCCAACCCAGTCGCCCCAGGTCAGCGCGCTGCACACGACTAACAGCGGACCCAGTCGTACAGATGGGCGGACCGGCGCCCGAGACAGGCGCGAATGGCCGGGGGTCTTGCCGTGACCGCTGGGCGAGGGTCACGCTGGGCGGTGAGGTGTCGACGAGCCGTGGAGGCGGTCGTGGCCAAGGACTGTTCCGGCAGGTCGGGCCGTTGTGCGGCGTGCCTGCGGTGTGGGCGTCGCCCGTGTACGTCGTGGCAGGGACCCCGCAGCGTCGTCCGGTTGGGTCGGACGGTCATCACCTACCGGGCGTGCATGCGCTGGTCGCTGGTAGCCCCGGCGGCCGTGGTCGGGCTGCTGATCGGCGGCTCCGTCGCAGAGGTCCTGGTGCCGACCGGCACGGGGGCCGCATTCGTTGTCCTTGTCTGGGCGGCGTTCACGCTGCGGGTGATCCGTCTCGCTCCGGCCTGCCCCGCCCCTAGCGGCGGCCCTGGGCCTGGGGGCACGGGGGTGCGCGAGCCGCGCCGGCCCATGCCTGCCCCGCCCGCCGGCACGATCGCATTGCCGCTGCCCGAGAACCCGGCCGCGGGTGCCGCCGGCGCCTGACCTCGATGTCAGCTGACCAGCAAGGGGCCGAAGGTCTGGCGCCCGATCTGCTCGGCGCGTGCCTGGCTGGCGACCTCGCCCCGTACGTCCGGATGCTGCGTGGTCCAGGACTGTGCCGAGGCGGCGGAGGTGAAGAAGTTCAGGGTGTCGCAGCACACCGCGGCGGCCGGACCGTCGCAGGAGCGGCGGCCGACGAACACCACGGCCGAGGCTGGCTCCCACTCCATGCGGCCGTTTCGGCTGGTGACGGTGACCGCCTCGCCGGTGACCGGGTCGGACGAGGAGATCACCGCGTCCGTGGTGAGCATCTCGGGGATGCCCAGGGCATCGATCGCGCACATCGACCACACCTGCGTCCCGTCTGCCAGGGTCACCCGGTGTGCGGTCGGCGCGGCGGAGAACGGGTACGCGGCGTGGATCTGTCCGTCGTCGTCCAGGGTGAGGAAGTCTTCGCGCGCCAGCTCGGCCAGCACCTCCTCGGCGGTGCGTCCAGCGCCTGCCGCGACGGGGCCCAATTCGGTGATTCGTGGGGCTTGGCCGGTGGTGGCGAAGTGCCGCAGTACCGCCTGGTGCACCGCCCGCAAGCCGCAATCGGCCGGTGCACGCCGCCCGCGGCCGGCTCGGCCGATCGGATCGAGCAGGTCCTGCTCGCAGCAGCGCCCTTCCCCCGGCATGGACGAATCCGTGGCAGCCAGGGCCTGGCGAAGTTCGTCCGTGCTGGGGGCTCCGTCCACGAGGCCGTCGGCGTGCCGGTAGATCCGGCACGACACGCTCGGCGCGGCACCGGCCTGCCCGAACGGATCGGTGTCGTCGAAAAGGACGGTGGGCGAGCCAGTCATCCCCAGCTGGACCGCTTCCGTCTCGTCGTGCACCTCGACGAGCTCGACCTGTGCCGCGCGCCCCGACAGAGCAGCCTGGATACGTTCGTGCGCCACCGGCGCGTTCGGGCAGCCGGGCACCGTCAGCACCGTGATCCGCATGGTTCCTCATCCTTCCAGTTCAACGCCCCTCCCAGCGACGTTAGACCTTCCAGTGCACTGGAAGGTCAAGGGCTACGCTTGAGCTATGCGCATCGGAGAACTGGCCGACGTCAGCGGAGTGCCGTCCAAGACCATCCGCTACTACGAGCAGGCCGGACTGATCCCGGAGCCACCCCGGACGTCCAGCGGCTACCGCGACTACCCCGACGAGGCCACGACCCGCCTCACGTTCATCCGCGACGCCCAGCACGCCGGGCTCACCCTCGCCGAAATCCGCGGCATCCTCGCCCTGCGCGACAGCGGACAGGCCCCCTGTGACCACGTCGGCGACCTCATCCAGCAGCACCTTGCCGAGATCAACCGACGCATGGCCGAACTCCGCAAGACCCGCACCGCGCTGCGCGAGCTCGCCCAACGGGCCGCCGAAACCGACCCGGCATCATGCACCGACACCGACATCTGCCGAATCATCAGCACGCCCAACCGACATCGCGACGAGAGAACGAGTGGCTGGCCAGGGCACTCGACAGCATCAGCCTCCCGTTGACATTCAACCCAGTCGACCCAGGTCAGCTCGCTGCACACGACTAACTTCAATGTCAAAGGACACGAACTGCTGACGCACGTCATTTCGCGTCGAACCCACGGAGCCACCTGAAGGGAAAGAGGTGGCCGACGAAGGCCCTCCTGGTGCATGCTGGCCCGTTTCCCATCGCGAGGAGAAGTGCATGGAGATCCGGCCTCTTGCAGAATTGCGCGCCGCGGACAATCTGTCTCTAGCGTTCAACCCCTATGGGCTCGGCGGTCGTATGGAGCCCGAGGACGCTGCGGAATTCCAGCAGCACCAGATCGCGGACTGCGACCTGGCGGACGGCGTCGCGGCTGGAACCCGCGACTCCTTCGAGCGGCTGCGCACCGTCTTCGCCTATGGCGTGCTGTGCTACGACGTGTACACCCTGGTCGGTGACCAAGCACTCCTCATCTACGAGCAGGCACTGCGCGACCGCTTCATGGAATGGTGTGCCGGCACCATCACGTTCCGCCGTCCTAACGGCCCGGACGTCTCCTGCACCGTCACGTCGTACGACGACGTGCCGAAACTCGCAGGCAAGATGACGCGCGAGCGGACGAAGCTGGTCGTACATGCCCACGCCGTCGAGTTCAACGGAATGCTGCACGGACTCCGCCTCTGGGCCCGGGCCGCGGGTCTGCTCCGCGGGCGCCGCAGCCGCACGGTCGAGGACGCGCTCGCCAAGCTGCGCAACCACGTGGCCCATCCATCCGGCCACCATGTCGACACCCCCGTCGAGGCAGCCCGAACGGTGCGAGACCTGGCGGAACTGATCAACCAACTGTGGGGGCAGGCCACTACCGATGGGCGCCTCTACCCGGCCCCGCTGCGCCGGGAAATCGCCCTGCTGAGCTGGAACGAGTCCGGGCGTACGCGAATGGAGCCCGCAGGCGCGTTCATCCTTTCCGATCCCAAGGAAGACCAGAGGGACGAGGCGTACCAGCACGTAGTGGTGCGGTCCATCCCCTTCGTACCGGGCAGCCAATGGGATGACGCTCACTGGGCGGAGTTCGACACCCGGTACGAGACCACACGATTCCCGACGGACTACCTGTGGGGACCGGGCACCCGAGAGGAGGCCCGAGCCTGGCTGGACCGAGAGCGCCCCGAGGGGGACACCGTCGACTTCACCGACCGGGTGTTCCTCGTCCAGGACCACCAACGCCTCCTCCCACCGATGCGGCCGGCGGTAGCAGCCGGACTACCCGAGGAGGAACGCGCCGGGATCTGGCATGCCGTGCGCGCCGACTTCCCGGACGACGCCTTCTCGCACGTCCGAGGCTCCGCGGATCGCAGCACCGGTCACGCCCGCCGCCCCGGTGACTGCTCGGCCTGTTCCGCCGAACTCCTTGGCTTCGGCTCCCACGACGAAGCTCTTCGCGCTGCAGCAGCCGCGCTCGGCCCGATCCAGGCAGTACAGCTGCCCTCCGTCCGGCTCCCCCTGTCCCCCTTCCGGCCCCAGAGGCCGTGAGCGGTCGGTGCGACCTGCCCGCCGCGCGTGCCTAGCCCCTGCTCGCTACAGCGACGACGCACAGACCTCCTCACCTGGAAAGATGCGCAGTAAATCGAACACATGATGCAATAGCTAGTATGCGTTGCTCTGCTCTCCCCAAGGACTTGATCGCCGCGCAGTGCGCCTGGGAACGGACCTATCGGAGCCTTGCCGATCCGGCCAACCGGCAGCGGACGACCGCCTTGCGCCGCCGTTTGCTGGAGCTCTCGGCCCGGGTGTGGTGGCATCCCTACTGGGAGCAGGCCGGGACCGGGCAGCGGGCAGCGCTACGCCTCTCAGTTCGGGAGCTCGAATCGAGGACCGTAGGTAAGCACCCCGCACAGTGACTGCCGGGCAACCCGATCGTCGGCGACTGTCGTAACGTCCACCTTGCCGGACGGACAGGAGGCCGTACGGGCCCGCACACATGGCTAGAGCGGTTCATCGCCCTCAACCGGCCCGCGTGGTGGGCCCCTCGAAGCGACAAGTGGGCGGCTTGCGGGCATCCAGGCCAGATATGCCTGAAGCCCGACCGGATCGCGCCGCCTCCGAAGGCACCTTCGGACCGAGAGATGGAACGGGCGTGCAGTCTCCCGGTCGGCGGGCCTCCTGGCCTGCACGCATCTCGTACCGGCGGGGCCGGGCATCAAGGGTTGGTGTGCCAGGACGGTCCGCGGTGAACGACGAAGCCCCCGGATTCCAGGCAGTGGAATCCGGGGGCTCGGAGTCGTGGGCAGTCGCGAAGAGCGAGTCAGCTGTCGGTGGAGCGGTCGGCGCGAGTGGACGGACGGTTGCGGCGGGCCAGGAGGAGAGAGCCTCCGCCGACTGCGATCAGCACGGCCGCGCCGCCGATCAGCCACGGTGTGGCATCGGCGCCGGTGCGGGCAAGAGAGCCCGTCGGCGTGGAGTCACCGACCGGAGCTGCGGCGACGGATGAGGAGTCGGTATCGGGCGTGGGCCTGACCTTGGCCGGGAGCGTCGCCTCGCTCGTACCGCTGTTCGGCTTTCCGGGGCTGGACGGGGAGGGGGTGGGGGTGGGCTTGTGCGTCGGCTTCTCTGAGGGGTCGGGCTTCGGGTCGGTGATCTTCTTGGCGTTGGTGACGGTCACGGTGACCGGGGCTCCGGGGCCCGCGGTGAACGTCTTGGAGGGCTTGTGGAGGTCGTAGCCCGTGGGGGCCTTGATCTCCTTGACCCAGAACTCTGTCTTCCGGCTCGACACTGGCAGCTCTCCGGAGGCTGTGCCCTTGGGACCGGTGGTCAGGGTGAGCAGCGTCGAGGTGCCGGTGCCGATGTTGACGGTCGCGCCGGGCAGGAGTTGTCCGGTCTTGTCGTCCTTGGCCTGCAGGAGAACGGTGGCGGCCTTGAACGGGTCGGTGATCGTCAGCCGCGTGGTTGCGCCGGGGGTGATGATGACGTCCTGGTCGGCGACGACTCCGTGGAGCGGGCTGCCGGAATCCGTTTCCTTGAGCCGGTAGACGCCCGGCTCAAGGTCGGGGAAGGCCAGCCGTCCCCGGGCGTCGGTCTTCCCGCTTCCGGCTTCCTGGCCGGCGGAGTCGAGCAGCAGGAACGCAGCGCCGAGCAGCGTTTGCCCCTCCGGGTCCTTCTTGGTGATCTCCACGCTGCCCGCCTCCTGGGCCAGGGTCTCGGCGGGGGCGGCGGAGGCCGAGGGGGTCGGCTCGGATGACATGGCGCTGGCGGCTGGCGCCCAGGCGAGGGTGCCGGCCACCGAAATGGCGGCGACGGCGGATCGTACGAGACGTGCGTGCACGGGGAGGAGGGCTCCTTGACGGGTTGTGGGAGGTGTCATCGGGTCCGGCCGGGGGCCGGTCCCGAAGGGGGTGGAACCGCCACGGGCTGGTGCGCTGTCGCGGCTGCCGTGTAGAGGCGGTGTCGGAAGTCGAGCGGTACGTCCTTGACGGTGCGGTGCAGCGGTTCGGTGGAGATCAGAGAGGCGGTGAAGGCCGCGACGAGCGTGGCAGGGGCACCGCGCGGGAAGCGTGCCTTCCAGTGCGGATTGGCCCAGTCGCCGGCCCAGGCCGTCCAGGCCGCGCCACCTGGTCCACCGGATCTATCGGGAGCGAACCGGTGCCGCACGGCACCGAGGCCGTCCGGTGAGCGGAAGGTCTGCGTGCCGACCATCTGCACCTCGTGGCTCCAGCCGCGGGCGAACAACGGCGCGTACGCCGTGTACGGGGCCGTGTCATCGTCGAAGAGGCGGTCCCGGTCTCTGTAGCGGTCTTTGAGGTAGACATCGAGCAGTTCGGCGTGCACGTCGTGTAGGAGTTCGGCGGGGGTGGTGACGTCGAAGGTGATCTCCCATGCCTTGGGGCCGAAGGGGATGTGGTTCGCGCCGATGGTCCACGTTCCCTGACCTCTCGTGTCGGGTTCGAGGACGAGGCGGGTCCACAGCCGGGCGCAGGGGCTGCTGGAGAACGTCATTCCGTCGGCGGCCGGGTGAAGGTGCCAGCCGTCGTCGAAGGGGAAGGGCCAGATCGAGAGAAGGTCCCTCTCTCCTGGGCCGGCGAGGTGGCGAGGCAGGACCTTCACGTTCTGATCCGGGCCGAAGTTGTTGAAGGGGGGTCAAGGGGCGGGTCAGACTGCATGGCGGCTCCTGCAGGGAGGTCTCCGGGCGTTGAAGGCTGATCGGGACGCGGTTCACCGTCCGCGTGCTGCGTTCACGGCCGGTGCTCCGGGCGCCATGTGAACGGTGTGGTCGATCGCGCGGCTCTGACGGCGGGCGGCCCAGGCATCGGGGAACCAGACGGCGGTGTACTTCTCAATGGCGTCGCGCAGCCCCGTGGTGACAGCCCCGTGCCACGGCGGGCGTCCGGGGAGGTGGTACTTGTCGAAGGTGGCGTAGTCCTTGGTGTTTGGGCGTCGGTCGGTGGCCTCGTCACGGCGGTGAAAGGTCCCGTGGTCCAGGAAGCTGAGCACCACCGCGTCGGTCTCACCGCGGTCCGGGTGGACGACCGCCACGCGCAGCCCTCCGTAGGTGTCGGCGTGGATGGTCTCGGCGAAGTCGATCCGAAGCCGCAGGGGTGCGCCGGGGACAGGGGCGGCGAAGTAGGTGTTGCCCACGACGGTGTGGTCGTAGAAGGGGAGGCACAGCTCGGCGAAGAACTCGGCGGCTTGGAGGGACAAGTAGGTCTCCGGACGGGGTCGGTGTGGTCCTACCGGCGTGGGCCGGGCAGGGCAGGCCGGCTGGTGGTGCTCCAGCGCGGGACGCTGGTCGCGGGGAGTGCGGCCGGGCGGCGGGCTGCGAGGGCCCGCCGTACGTCGCGCGGTGTGGGAGGCGGCGGGAGGATCGGGGTGAGCTGGGCCATCCCCTTGATGTAGCTGTAGGTGTCCTGCCGCCATCGGAGCAGCGGAGCTGGATCGGCGACGCACTCGGTGACGGCGGTGAGCAGGGCGACGGGGGTGTCGGTGCTGGCCGTGGCGTACCAGACGGGCCGGTCGATGGACTTGCCCGCCCACAGCTGCCAACGGGCGTCCCGTGTTGACAGCTCGGCTTCCGGATCGAGATCACCGGTGGCGAACTCCATGCCGGCGAGTCCGTCCGGGGCCTGGATGGCGAAGACGCCCCAGCGCGGGCGGTCGATCTCCCACCCCTGCTTCAGGAGCGGGACGATGGCGAGGAAGGGATTGTGCTCGTCGATTCCGGCGACCGGCCGGGCCAGGTAGGTGGCCGGACCCTGCTCGTACGCCGTCGCGAGGGCGGTGGTGAACGCGGTCACGAACTCGGTCGGGGTGCGGTCGTTGAAACAGGCGCCCCAGGTCGGAGGGCCGAACGGGTCACGGTAGGCATTGATGCGCCAGAGCCCGTCGTCCTCTCCTCCGGGCAGGTAGCCGACGCGGACCTTGCGGTCGGGGGCGTTGGTGTAGGCGTTGCCGAGGTCGTCGTGCTCGATGCTCCAGCCGAGGTCGAGGAGCGGGGCGAAGGCGGGGTCGCCGGTCCCGGTGGTGGAGGCGAGGTGGCGCGGGGAAACGTAGACGTCGCCGTCGGTCTCGTGTTGCGGAGCGGGCTTCTGGGTCATCGATCCGCCCTGGTGGTGACGGTGATCTCGTCGGCGGCGGTGTCGAGGCGTTCGGTGACCTCGGCGGTGGTCCGGCCGGTGACGATGTAGAACCCGGCGCGGGCGACGTACAGGTCGCCGTCGGGCGGCAGGACGAGCTGGTCGCCGATCTCGCGGATCCACCGCACCTGCCGCAGCCACGGGGTGTGGGCGGCGAACGGCTGGTTGATGTTCCGTTCGGTGAGGGTGCCGGAGGTGTCCGGGTAGAGCATGCGGATGCCCGCCGCCCCGTTGCGGGTCGGGGTGAGGTCCGGTGTCCGCCCGCACGCGAGGTCGGCAGCGGCCCGCGGCAGGTCAACACCGGTGGCAAGGTGGACCAGGTGGCCGATCATGTCGCCGCCAATCCTGGCATTGACCTCGATCAGCCGGGGCCGCCCGTCAACGAGGCGCAGCTCGACGTGCTGCACTCCGTCGGTGATCCCCAGGGCCTTGACCGCCGCAGCGGCGGCGGGGGCGACCTGGGCCAGGAGCGGGTCGTGGGCGTCGACGGTGTGGCCGGTCTCGTCGAAGTACGGTGCGGGGCCCAGGTGCTTGCGGGTGACGGCGACCGCGGTGGTCTCGCCGCGGTGGGTGACGCATTCGACGGAGAACTCCGGTCCGTCGAGGTACTCCTCGACCAGGACGCTGGTGTCCTCGCGGCTGCGGCTGGCGCCCTGGGAGGCGAACGCGAAGGCGTCGGGCAGTTCTTCGGGGCGGTCGACGCGGATCACGCCGATGCTGGCGGCGAACGCGGCGGGCTTGAGGACGGCAGGGTAACCCAGCGTCATCGTCGCCAGGCCCGCCTCCAGCAGGGTCCGTGCCTTCATCGAGCCGGCGGACGGTACGCCGTGGCGGGCGAACAGGGTGCGGGCGGTGGCCTTGTTGCGGCAGGCTCGCATCACCTCGACGGAGGGCGAGGGCAGACCCAGCTCGTGGGTGAGGACGGCGGTGGGGACGAGGTTCCACTCGTCCCAGGTGACCACCCCGGCGAGGTCGTGGCGCTCGGCCAGATCCCGGCCGCCGGCGAGCAGTGCGGCAGGGTCGCTCAGGTCGACGACGGCGTGGCCGACGATGAACGGCTTCTCCCACGACGGCTCGGTGCCGGTGAGCAGGACGACGTCGTACGCGGCGGCCACCTGCTCAAGGCAGTAGCCGCGATAGGTCTCGTCACCGGGAGACACGACGAGGACGAGGGGGGTCCGCGCGGAATTGCGTTCGTTGCACGATTCGGAGGGGTTGAACGTGGTGGTCTGCGACATTGTGCGCGTTCCTTTCAGGGGAGGTTAGTGGCATTGACCTGCACCGTTGCAGGGATGCCTGCATTTGATGAATGATTCGCCCACCTAGTGGATGGGTGGGTCTGTGTCTGGAACGGTCGCGAGCGAGAGTTCAGCCCGGTTGGTTCTGCTATCTGGTGTCTCGCTGCTGCATCCCGAGGAAGCGGTCTTCGAAGCGATGCTGGAGGGGTGGGAACGGCAGCAGCGGGGAGGCCGCCAGCTGCAGCCCGACACGGTCCGGGGGCGACTGAACCTCATCCGCCGCTTCGGGAAGTTCACCAACCGCTACCCGTGGCAGTGGGCGGCGGCCGATGTCGATGAGTGGATGACCCACTTGACGTCCGAGCTACACCGGGCGGAATCGACAATCCGCGGATACCAGACGGGACTTCGTCTCTTCTGCGACTACATCACTTCGCCCCACTACCAGTGGCCGGCGGAGTGCGAGTCCCGGTTCGGCACCCATCCGGTGCAGGTCTGCCACGAGTGGAACACCGTCTCTCATCTGGTCGACTACGAGGGCGACCCCGACCGGCGGCCGATGACCCGCGAAGAGATCCAGCTCTTCTTCGACTACGCCGACGACCAGGTCGACCGCGCGATCCGGCTCGGCCGCAAGGGAGCCCTCGCCGCCTACCGCGATGCGACGGTCTTCAAGGCCATTTACGGCTGGGGCCTGCGCTGCACCGAGACCTCGAAGCTCGACATCACCGACTTCTACCGCAGCCCCAAAGCGCCCGAGCTCGGCCGGTACGGATCGCTCCACGTCCGGTACGGGAAACGGTCCAAAGGCACGCCGCCCAAACGCCGGATGGTGCTCAGCGTCATGCCCTGGGCCGTCGACGCGGTCGAGGACTACGTCGTCAACATCCGCTCGCGCTACACCTCGGCCTCGAAGAAGCCCGCTCTGTGGCTGACCGAGCGTGGAGGGCGCCTGCGGCCCCGAGAGATCGAGGAGCGCTTCGCCGCCTACCGCGACGCGCTCGGGCTGGACAAGGAACTGGTCCCGCACTGCCTGCGGCACAGCCACGTCACGCACCAGATCGAGGACGGCGCCGATCCCACATTCGTCCAGAACCAGGTCGGACACCGGTATCCGTCCACCACCGCCCTCTACACCGGCGTGAGCGGGGACTTCATGAACACAATGATGCGCAAGGTTTTGGACCGTGCCCTGAACAACGGGCAGTAGGGAGTCGTCGACGTGACCGCCAAACTGGACTACCGCTGGCACCTGCGGGAGATCATGGCCACCCGCGGCATGTTCTCCACCACGGACCTTCGCCCACTGCTGGCCGAACGCGGCATCGATCTCTCCCCCAGCCAGACGTACCGCCTGGTCGTCGAGCGGCCCGAACGGCTGAGCCTGAAGACGCTCATGGCACTGCTCGACATCCTCGGCTGCACGATGAACGAGCTGATCGAGCCCGTGGCCGTCCCCCGGGCGGGCCGCCGCAAGGCCGCCGCGGGCGGCACCATCGAACAGCCCGGCCAAGGCCCCTCCGGTGTAGGCGACTTCAGGCCCAAGCGCGCCAGGATCGTCCCCGAATAGGAGAACCACGTGGCCTCTGCCCCTCTGCCCCGCGTTGCCGTCGAGCCTGAACGCGTGATCGTGGAGGCCGTCCTGGCGGCCGAACCGGACCTGTCGGCCCCGCTGGTGGAGGCCATCCTCGTCGCGACGGTCAAACGCAGACCGGCTCGGCGCGAGCTCGCCGAGGCGCTGATGGCCGACCCCGGCCTGCTGACCTCCGGCCGCCCCGAAGGGCCGCGGGCCGTCGAGCGCCTGATCCGCGCACTTCTCGACCAGGGTGCCGTGAACCTGAAACTGCCGTGCTGCGCCCGCTGCGGCAACGAACGGCCCCTCAAAGCGTGGGACGGCGACCAGCGGATCTGTGGCTCGTGCCTGGCCCGCCGTATCGCGGTCGCCAACCCGTGCGTGATCTGCGGCAGCAGGAACTTCTCCGGCCGCGACCACCTCGGCCGGCCCCGGTGCCGTCGGCACACGCCGGACGAAGGGCTCGACGTCCTGACCGACCTGTGCAAGCGCATCTCCGTCCTCGCCCCGGGCCTGTCGCACTTGGACATCGCCGACGCCGTCCGCACCGCGGACAGCAGCCGCAACGGGCAGACCCGGCTCCTTCGCGCCCTGAACAAGGTGCCCGGATTGCTGAGTGGAGACGGCGCCCACGGACCACCACGAACCATCCGTCTGATCAAGGCCCTCGCCGACCGCGGAGCTTCGGCGCTGGTCATACCGCCATGCCCCTTCTGCCACCGCGACGTACCACTCAGCCACACGCGCCAGGACCTGCGCTGCTGCACCTTGTGCTGGCGTGCCACCCGCACCCAGGAGTGCTCGCGCTGCCACCGGGAGAGATGGATCGCCTCCCGGACAGCCGACGGCGCACCCCTGTGCGGGCCATGCGGACAGACCGACATCATCAACCAGCTGCCCTGCACCAGCTGCGGGAATACCGCTCACATCGTCCAGCGCACCGAGGACCAGGCCCTGTGCCAGCGCTGCTACCAGCGCCCCACCACGACCTGCTCCACCTGCGGACAGCTCCGGCCGTGCTACTACGCCACCACCAGCACCCCCAGGTGCGGGCCATGCCACTCCAAGGCGCAACCCCACAAGGTCTGCACCAGCTGCGGAACCGAACGCCGCGCTGTCTACCGAACCCCGGCGGGCGACCCTCTCTGCACGCCCTGCGGAGCCCCACGTGTCCCATGCGTCACCTGCGGACACACGCGCAGGGTCGCTGGCCGCACCGCGCAGGGCGAACCCCTTTGCGAGGGCTGCTGGGAGAGACACCCGCGAGCACGCCGCCCCTGCACCACGTGCGGAGCCGTCGAGAGGCTCTACCACCACGGCCTGTGCACCGCCTGCGCCGCTCAGCAAACGCTGCTCAGTCTGCTCACCGGACCCGACGGCGCCGTACGCGAAGACCTGACCCCATCCCTCCACGCCATGCGGCTCCTGCCGCCGGCCGCCGTCCTGCGATGGCTCAGGGGAGTACCGGCCCTGCGCGCGATCCTGAAGGAACTGGCCTCGGCTCAGGGGCCCGTCACCCATCAGACCCTCGACCTCTGCCATCCGCCGAAGGTCGTCAGCGCCCTGCGCGCTGTCCTGGTGGCCGGCGGCGCCCTGCCCGACCGGGACGAACATCTCGCCGCCCTCGAACAGTGGCTGCCCCGGACCTACGCCCGCATCGAGAACACCGCAGACCGCAAATCGCTTCGCAACTACACCGCTTGGAACCCCATGCGCCGGCTGCGCCGGTTGCCCTCCGGGAAGAAAGTCACCCACGGACAGGCCGACGCCGTCCGCCACGAAATCCGCAACGCCGTACGACTCCTGGAATGGCTCCGAGCCCAGGACCTCGCCCTGCGCGACTGCACGCAGGATCACCTCGACGCCTGGCTCGCCGACGGCCCCGACGCCCGTGCGCTCGTTCGATCCTTCCTCCTGTGGGCCCACCGCCACGGCCACGCCCGACCACTCGACGCTCCCAGCCTCAACAGCAACGCCGCGGTCAACCTGATCGCCCGGGACCAGCGCTGGAGCATGGTCCGCCACCTCGTCCAGACCACCAGTCTCGACGTCGTAGACCGCGCGGCAGGACTCCTCCTGCTGCTCTTCGGCCAGCCGCCGAGCCGCATCATCCAGCTCACCACAGACCACGTCGTCGACCACGGAGACAAGATCACGATTCGCCTCGGACGCACCCCAGCCGAACTGCCCGCTCCCCTCGACGACCTCATCCGCCAACTCGTCGACCGGCGTCAAGGTCACGCCGCCGCGAGGCCCGCCGAGGAGTCCAAGTGGCTCTTCCCCGGTGGACTCGTAGGCCGACCGCTCAGCCCTGCTCATCTGAGTAAGCGCCTGAAGGCCGCAGGGGTCCGGCCCCGCCTCGCCCGCAACACAGCCCTGATGGACATCGCGTCCGAGCTGCCAGCCGCCGTCGTAAGCCGCCTGCTCGGTGTCCACCAGAACACCGCCGACGCCTGGCGCCTCGAAAGCGAGGGCCCTGGAGCCGCATACGCGGCAGATCTCATCCGCCGCTGAGCATCCATTCCGCACGTTCTGACAACGCGGGTTACCAATACGAGCGGACAAGAAGGGGTGCTCCGTATCGGTGGACAGCAGGGGAAAAGACGAGAGAGCGGGTGCCGTCGGGTCAGGCGGCACGGCGGCGGCGCAGCTCGAACGCAGGTGCCCAGTGGGGGTGTTCGTCGATCAGCTGGCGTGCGTAGAGGGCGGTGTAGTTGTTGTTCAACCCGGCGACGCCGTGCGGGAGCTGCCCGCGCAGGTCCTCGAAGAGGTCCTTGAGGCTGATCCGGGTCGCGCCGGCGGCCAGGCGGCGTGCGGCCATGCGCTCCAGGGCCCGGTAGACGTGCGGGTTGTGGGCGTCGAAGGTGCGGAACTGCTCGGTGATACTGCGACCGGTCGCGCGGTGCGATCCGAGGATGGCGGTGGGCATGAGGATCTCCACAGGCTGGGGGTGTGCCGGGTTCAGGTGCGCAGGGCGGGGTCGGTGCGCAGGCGGGCGAAGGCGCAGAGCAGGCCGAGGGCCTGCAGAGCGGCGCACGCGGTGATGACGTGGCCCAGCGCGTCGGGCGGGGTGAGCGCAGTGAGCACGCCGGCGACAGGGAAAGGCAGCAGGAGGATGAGGATGGTCGCCGACAGGGTGCTGCCGAACTTCTCCGGCGGGATGAGCCGGGAGCGCAGGGTGCGCAGCACGACCGCCATGCCGCCCTCGGCCGCCATGAGGACCGCGACCAGGACCAGGTAGGAGCGGTAGTCGGGGGCCTGAGCGGCGGCGAGGCAGGCGAGCGAGGCGAGGGCCGCGCAAACTGCGCCGATCGGCCACAGACCGAGGCGGTCGAGTGCGAACCGGCAGATCGCAACGCTGAGGAGCGTGGCCGCCGCAGCCGCGGACCAGACCAGACCGACGGCGGTGGTGGACTGCCCGAAGTGCTGGACGACGATCACCGGGCCGGCCGCCTGGAGCAGCCCGGTGGCCAGGTTGGACAGGGTCAGACCGGTCACGAGCCAGCCGAGCGCGGGCAGCGAGCGGATCGTGCGCCACCCGGTGCGCAGGCCGGAACTCTGGTGCCCCTTCGGCGCACGGGCCGGCACTACGGGCGAGGGGGGTGTGCGCAGGGCGAGAAGCGCGGCGACCAGCGAGAGCACGGTGACAACGACGAGCATCGGCGGCGGACCGGCCAGCAGAAGCAGTCCGGCGAGCGCCGGGCCCGCCAGCATCGCTGTCTGGTCGATGCCGAGCAGGACGGCCTGCACCCGGTGGGCTCGCCGTCCCGCCCTGCGGCCGGCGGCACCGCCCGCGGTCTCGGCCGCGATGTAGCTGAACTCGGTGAGCACGCCGGTCATCGCGGCGAGCACCATCACGGTCCCGCTCGCCACGTGGCCGGACGGGTGCAGGTAGAGGACGACCGCCCCGGCGGCGAGCACCAACGCACGTCCCAGGGAGGCGAGGTGGAACACCACCGCCGCCCCGCGCCGGTCGACGACCGCTCCGGCCCACCCGAACGCCGCCAGCCTGGGGATCCACTCCAGGGCGAAGGCCAAGCCCGTCAGCGCGGCGGAGTTCGTGGTGGCCAGGACCAGCAGCGGAATGCCGTAGGTCGACATCGCGAGAGCCAGCGCGTCGGCCGTGCGCGGCAGGTAGATGCTGCCCATCAACCCGGTGGGGTGGCGGGCGTGCCGGGGTTCGACGCCTAGGCTCACGCGGCGCGCCCGTATTCGGGATCGGGTTCGAGGAGCGCGGCGATCTGCGGATGAGCGTCCAGCCACTGCAGCAGCAGAGCCCGAGGTCCGGACGGCGCCCAGCCGACCTCGGCATCGGCCAGTTCGACGCCCGACCGGCGGGTGGAGCCTCCTGCCGGGCCCGGGGCGGGGAGGGATTCTACGAGGCTGAGGGTGTGCCGGATGCGGCTCGTGAAGTCGCTGACGCGGGTCGGGTAGGCGTGGTGTCGGGCCCATCGGGCTATGGCGTCGTAGAAGTCGGCCAGCTCCACGCCGGAAGTCGTGAGTTCGAGGCCGGCGCCGGGGGCGGAGCAGACGAGATCGTGCACGCGGGCAACGTCCTTGATCCGGCGCAGGTGGTGCGTGGAGAGGTCGGGCAGGGTGCTGGCCAGCTTTCGCGGCGGGATCGGCCCGTTGTCGTCGATCTCGGTGATCAGCCGGATGAGTGCCGGTGAGGACAGGAAATCGGCGGCGGCGTGCAGGTTGGCGGAGGTGAAGGAGGAGGTGGTCATCGGCGCGGGCCTCCCGCCTGGATGGCCGCCGTCGGGCGGACAGCCGTGGCGTGGGAGAAGAGATCGCGGTTGTGCCACGTGGGGGCGGCCTCACCCGTCCGGGCGGGCGGGAGTGCCGCTGGGGCGGGTCGGGACTGGCTGCTGACCCACGGCCTCGGTGCGGGCTTCGCCTGGGGTTGCCCCCACACGGGGTGGTGGGCGGCCTGGTTGAGGGGCTGACCGGCGGACCATGCGGACAGGGTGCCGAGCACGGGGCCCAAGCCGTCGCCCGCCGCGGACAGCCAGTAGGGCCGGCCGATGCCGTCGGTGTCGACCAGGCCGTCGGCGACGAGCTGCCGCAGCGGCGGGTACACGTTCGTCCAGTCGCTCTTCGGCATCACGATCCTGGCCAGGGCCCGGCCGCTGACCTCTTGGCGGGACTTGAGCACCCACAGGATGGCTGCGGCATGGCGCCGGGTGAGCAGGGTGAGGCTGTCCTCGATCTGCTCGATCGCGGGCAGCGGGTGGTCCGCCTGCTCCAGGTGCTCCTCGGCCCAGGTGACGATCATCGGCAGGACCGGCAGCAGGGCGGCTCCGCGCTCGGTGTGGCCGTAGGTGACGTGCCGGGAGGAGTGTTCGGCACGCTCGACGAGGCCGGCGTCGCACAGGGTCCTGAGCTTGGGGTGAAGCTGGCCGCTCTGCAGCCAGGAGACCTTGGCCGCCAGCTCGCTGTACCGCAGCGGCGGGCCGGAGAGAGCCAGCATGATCCGCACGTTCCAGCGCGGGGTGATCATGGTGAGGGCCTCGGTGACCCGGGCGATGTCGGTGTCAGTGTCAGGGGGCAGAGCGGTGATGGCCATGGGAGGAACTCCTGGGTGTGTAAGGAGAGATCGCGTGCAGATCAGCGGCTGGGTGCCGTGCTCTGAGCCGGAAGAGGAGGAGCCGGAGCGGGCGGCGCGACAGTCGGCGGGGCCGGTGCTGGGGCCGGAACGGAAGCCAGGCTCTGCAGGACGGCAAGGACGGACTTCGCTTGGACGTCGCGTACGGCGACTGCCTCGGCGAGCCGACGAGATCCGTCGAGGAGGTGGGGAACTTCGTGTCGCCCGATCTGCCGCTCGGGGTGAATAAGCCGGGCGAGGTGGTCGCGGTGGAAGTCGATGCTGCGCTCGGCGAGAGCGAGGTCTTCGTGCATGCCGAGCAGGGCGGAGAGCATGCCGGGCGGCTGGTCCTGAGCGTGGGCTTCCAGGTCGGTGAGCGGTGCGCCGTACAGGTCCTCGATCCGTCCGGCTATCTCGGTGGACGTGAGGTGGGGCAAGCGGGGGCTTTCACGGTCGGGGGGCCGGGGCCGCCCCGGCACGCGGGGGTGCCGGGGCGGCCGAGGCGGGCAGGGTCGCGGTGGCCCGGTGCTGCGTGGTGCGTACGGGACGGGCTCGTTGATCGGGCGGAGGCATGGTGCGCAGCAACTCGCCCAGGGCGGCGCGGTACCCGTCGCGGGCATCCAGCGCGGCTTCCAGCCACTGCGCGTCGAAGCGGAGCTTGTCCGCCGACAGCTCGCCCATGTCGCGGTCCGGGTCCATGTCCGCGTGGACGCGGTCGCGGACGCGGACGCGGGCGACCTGCTCCTCTGTGAGCGCCAGGAAGGACCGCAGCTCCAGGGCTCGAGCGAGGGCGGGCGAGGCGTCGTGGCCGACAACGGCTTCGGACAGTACGGGGATCGGCTTCCCGAAGACCTTCTGGAGGTCGGCGTCCATGGAGCTGGCCTTTCGGCTCATCGGACGGGTCCTCCCGCTCGCCATGCCGATGCCGGCGCGGGTGTGCCCACGGGACGGTGGGGTGCGGTGGCCGGCACAGCGGGTCCGGTCCGGGGGCGAAGGCGGGCGAGGCGTTCGGCGGCGAGGCCCGTCTTGCCCGGAGCGTTCGGGTCGAGCAGCCATCGCACGACCATGGCCCGGCCGTCGCGGGTGGTGACGGCCGCGTTCACCCGGTGGGCGAGACCCACGGTCGGGTCGTCGACCTCGCTGGGCTGAGTCTCCAGCGCGGCGAGAAGGTCGTCCTCCGCCCGCTCCAGCACGGACTGGGCCTGGATGAGCAGGCCGTGCCACTTCACGACGTCGGTGGCATCTGGGTTCGCGGTCGGCTTCGCGGTGACTGCAGCCTTCAGCTGGTCCATGCCCATGGCGAAGCGCGCTTCGATTCGTTCGGTGAGCACGCCCACGACGTCCTCAGCGTCTTCGGATATGCCGTCGGACAAAAGAGAAACTCCTGTTCTTCAAGGGCCGATGCCTGGCGGAATGCGAGGGGTGGCCGTGCCCGGGCGGCTCAGCCGCTTAGGGGGTCTGGTCGGATTCCTGTCAGGACAGGCACATACGGACGTCGCGGTAGACGTACGTGCCGGACACCCAGCCCTTGACGCCGGTCGACTTGTCCGTGATGTAGAGCCAGTTGCCGCTCTTCTTGTGCACGCCGAAGCGGTGGCTCATGTAGAGAATGCCGACGGCGGTGGACTTCGAGCTGGCCTTGGACCGGATGGTCACGGCCTTGGTGTGGACCTCGTACGGCAGCGGCGGCAGGTGATGGCAGCTGTACGCCGGGAGCGCGGCTACGGCTGCGGGTGCCGCGCTGGCGGGAGTGGCGGACAGCATCGGCACGGCGAGCGCGCCGAGCATCACCGCGGATACAGCAATTCGGGTGGAGCGCATGCGAAAGAAACCTCCGTAAAGGCATAGGGGTTGAGTGGAAGGGCACCGCTGGAGTTGTTCCGGCGGCTGTATAAGAGTCCGGAGAATCGCCGGTTTGGCTAACCGGCGATCGTCGGTTATGTTGCGCCGCCCGCCCTGCGAAACGCGCTCAGCGCTTACGGCTGGGCGGGCGTGGAGTGGGGGTCGTCGTCGTACCGGTCGGGCGGCCGACGGTGGCTGCCGGCCGGACCGGCGGGAGCGGAGCGGCCGTACCGCTGTGCCGCTCGTTGCACCATTGCCAGGCGTCTTCGAGCCGGTTGAATCCGCCCTCGCGCAAGGTGTAGGTGTCCACGTCGGCAGCGACCTCCTCGACCAGCACGCGGAAGGGAGAGGGCGCCTGCTCGTCGAGGGCACGCAGCACGATCAAGGTGACCATGTCGTCCGGGTCGTCGTGCGTGTAGGAGTAGCCCATCGCGAAGTGGTCCCCGTCGCCCACCAAGCGCCGTTCCAGGGCCCGGGTGGCGTCGTCCGCGGGCCGGGGCCCGAACTCGTGGGTGAGGGCGATGGCTTCGGAGGGGCAACCACGGTGGATGAGCCAGGACTGGGCCATCGGCACCAGCGGCAGAGGGGCGTGCTCGAAGTCGAATGTCGACCTCTGCTGGTCTCGGCGCAGGTGGACGGCGAGATAGTGAGGATCGCCGGGGTGACCGTAGGTGGCGCTGCGGTCGAACAGCACGTAGTAGCTGTGCGCCCCGTCAGGGGTGTGGTGTTCGGCGAGCGGAACGAACGAGTCCTGGTTCACCGAGACGTGGAGGAAGAAGTCGCGGTACTTCCCTGCATCGGCGTCGAGGTCGTCGACGTGGAAGTCGAATTCTTCCCGGGCGACGCGCTGGTGGTCGGACGAGGGATCAGGGGAGGACAATAAGGGCCCTTCACGTCGGGAGGTCAGCGCCTCGGTGTTGGGGTGGAGGGCCATGCGCCGGTCGGGGCCGTTGTCTTCGGCCTCTGTGCCGTGGGAGCCCTGCGGGCAGCGAACAGCACGGCGCGCCCGGCGTCGGTGAGCGCGACCGGCTGGCCGGCGTGCACGGGGTGGCCGGTGTCCCGGACGACCAGGCCCGCGCTCTCAAGGCGCTGCAGCTTGGCGTGCGGGATGCGGGTGCCGGAGGCGGCGGTCACGGACATCCGGCCGGTCAGCAGGTGCTCGTAGAGCTTGGCTCCGCCGGCGATGGCGAGCAGCGCCGCCTGATCATCAGTCGAGAGCGTCCTCGCGTCGTGCGTCGGAGCTGCCTCGATGGGCTCCAGGGCGGCGATCACCGCCTGGGCAGCGGCGGCGCGGGCATCCGTGGCCTGCTCCAGCTGGCTCATGGTGCGGGCGATGCGCGTGAACAGGGGGGCGTCGACCTCAAACTCGCCGCTCGACAGCCGGTTGAGGAGCTTGAGGTAGAACACGACGCCGCTCTGGGCCTTGGCCAGCTCACGGTGCCGGTCGACCAGGTGTGCGTGGGACTCGTCGAGTACACCGCGGTCGCGGTAGCTCCACAGGGTGTCGATGTCGTGGCCGGTGGCGGCTTCGACGCGATGGTCGAGCGGGGAGACCGCACGCCGGGCTGGTGTCGGCGCGGGTTCAGGAGGCATGGGCGGGGGCTTCCGTAGGTTCAGCGGGTGTGATGGTCCGCGGGGTGGGGTGCGGGACGGGGCAGACCCGGCAGTGCGGTGGACGGCGGGCCGGGCCGGGGCACGGGGCCGCGCGCGGTCAACTGCGGCGGGCGGGAGCGGGCAGCGTGAGTGCGGGCGCTCAGCGGGCGTCGGGTCATCCCCAGCCGGGCACCCACCGTGTCGTAGATGTCGTTGCCCGCACGCGGCCGGACCGCGACAACGTGGATCTCCTTCTGATGTGCCGACTCCGCCGGTGCCGGGCGGAGGCCGTAGACGACACGCCACTCCTTGCGGGAGTCCACGAACAACTTCCGGTATCCCTCCAGGTCACCGTCCAGGCGCAGCCCGAAGCGCTGCGCCTGGACGACTTCCTGCAGGCAGGCGAGGGTGAGGTCGCGGATATCGCTGGGAGCCTGGAGGAGGTCGGTCAGGGCTCGGGGATCGAAGCTCAGGCCGAAGGCGGGCTGCCCCTGTCCCGCACTCATGACGTCGGCTCCTCCGGCTCGGCAGGCCCGGCGCCCTCCGCCTCGGCCGCCTTCTCCGTACGCACGGACCGCGGTGGGCCCGGCAGAAGACGGTGCGCGGGACGGTCGGGAGAGGTCATGCAGGCCGACAGCGGGCCGCCCGGTGCGCGGATCGCCGCGACAGCGTGGGTGAGGAAGTCCCGGTGCCATACGAACAGCCCGGACAACCCGGCGTCAGGCTCACGGTGCTGCTGGTAGGCGAGCCACAGCGCATGGAGCCAGGCCACGACATCGTCGTGCTCCTGCCACTGCAGGCACCAGGGTGCTGCGGTGGTGACCTCCGCCCCGTAGACCGGGAGGAAGAAGTCGTCGACCCAATCGGAGAGAGCATCGACCTCGTCCTCCCGTTCCTCTCCCGCCAGTTCCAGGATCGGGCGGGGCTCCGGCGGGGCAGCGGGCGGCGGTCCGCCGAGCCCCGGCATGCCGAACGCGGCGAACGGCGATCCACTGGGTTCCGGGGCGGAGGCGAGGTGGTCGAGCTGCTGGGCCTGCTGCGCCGACTGCTCCATGAGCCGCCGCACACTTGCTTCGATTTCCTCCAGCTGCTGATCGGGAATGCGAACCGGCTCCAACTCCCCATTGTGCTCTGGGCTTATGGGTTCGGGCATGAAAGGTTTCGGCCTCCTACGAGACGCGGGAAGAAGGGCGGACAGAGGGGCGTCGCGCGGGCCGGTCGGCGATTCACCAGATCTGCCGTACTGGAATTCCGCCTGGGACGCCGGTCGCCTGAATGGGCAGCGCTGTCGCAACTCAGGCGGTGAGGACCACGTCATCCTGCGTGAGGGTCTCGCGGATCGTTTCGGTGAGTCGGTCGGCCGCGATCGAGGCGTAGTGCTGGGTCTTCTCCACGCCGATGAAATCCCGGCCCTCCAGCAGGGCGGCGACGCCCGTGGATCCGGAGCCGGCACAGAAGTCGAGGATCGTGCCGCCCGGCGGGGAGATCTTGACCAGCTCGCGCATCACGGAGACGGGCTTCTGCGTGATGTGCTGGCGCTTGGACCCCGACGGCTGCGACGCGGAGTACATGCCGGGCAAGTAGACCGGGTTCCGGGAGCCGTCGATCGGGCCCTTGCTGGCCCACACGATGAACTCACAGTTTTGGGTAAACCTTCCGCGCTGGGGCCTGGCCTGCGGCTTGTGCCAGGCCAGGACGCCGCGCCACAGCCATCCGGCCGCCTGGATCGCGTCCGTCGTCGTCGGGAGCTGGCGCCAGTCGGTGAACAGCAACGCCGCCCCGCCGGTCTTCGTGAGGCGGTGGGCTTCGGTCATGATCTGCGTCAGCCAGAACGAGTAGGACCTCTGGTCCATGTTCTCGCCGGTGAAGTCGGCAAGGTCGTTCTTGGCATCGGCAGAGGTGTACTTCTGCTTCGCGGAGCGGGTGGTGCGCTCCTTCGCGGTCCGACCGCCCGAGTTATACGGGGGGTCAGTAATGACGGAGTCGACGCATCCGTCCGGAAGGCCGGCGAGAACGCTGAGAGCGTCACCCTGGTGCAGAGAAAAAGGCAAAGAGGAACCCCAAGTCGGGTGAGGGAATACGGTGGGACTCGCCTCCTCTCACAAACGTCCTCGCGGGCCGGAATCGGGCATGCAGAAGCCCAGGGCCACAGACCGAGGAAGGAGAGGGGGAGTCCAAAAACTGTAGAGGCGAATCCGCCGACGGCCAAGAAATGCCCGCTGAGGTGCCGGATTCCGGCACCTCGTGCCAGCCTTTTTGGTCAACCGCCGATCCGGGCCTACTGTTTTTGAACCGCCCGGCGCACACCGCCGCTGGCCACTCCCCGCCACATCTCCCGGAGGTACCCCCTGCCCCGGCACACCTAGCTCACGGCCCGGCCACGCGATACGAGCTGCAACTCGCCCGCACCGGCCAGCCACTGATCGCCCACCCCGGCCGCCGCGCCTTCCGAACGCCCCGCGCACGCGGCACGCCGGACACCGCACCCCGCAAGGACACGTTCATGACCTCTCGCTACCCGCCCCTGCCCGAAAACGCTGACCGGCGAGCGGCCCGCTCGGGTTGAAATGGCTCGCCGCCGCCATCGGCGTCGTCTTTCTCGCCCCGATCCCGATCGCCGGCACCAGCATGATGCTGGCCTCCGCCGCCGACGCCGTACAGAGCAACGGCCTCGTTAGTACCTGCCTGCCCGGCGTCGACACCGACAAGGTCACCGAGCAGGTCGGCAAGATCCTCGACGGAGCGTCCGGCAAGGACGTCCGAATCGAGGGCCTGGACCTGCCCGCCGAGCAGATCCCCCACGCCCAGACGATCGTGGCCACCGGCCTCTCCCTCGATGTCCCCACCAAGGGGCAGATCATCGCCCTCGCCACGGCGATGCAGGAGAGCCGGCTCCGCAACCTGGGCTACGGCGACCGCGACTCCCTCGGCCTCTTCCAGCAGCGCCCCTCCCAGGGCTGGGGCACCGCCCAGCAGATCCGCGACCCCGTCTACGCCTCCGAAAGGTTCTACAAGGGCCTGCTCAAGGTGAGCGGCTGGCAGCAGATGACCGTCACCCAGGCCGCCCAGGCCGTGCAGAAGTCCGGCTTCCCGGACGCGTACGCACAGTGGGAGAACCTAGCCACCGCGCTCCAGACCGCCATCGCCAAGACCTTACCCAACAGCGGTGCTGCGGACGGCAAGGACGCGGACCAGGACGAGAAACCGTCGTCCGGCTGTATGCCGGGCCAGGACGGTTCCGAGTTCGGCCGCATCCCGGCCGGCAGCGTCCCGAAGGGCTACTCGATCCCCAAGGACGCCGATCCGAAGGCACGCAGGGCCATCTCTTGGGCGATGCGGCAGCTCGGCACGCTCTACCAGTGGGGCGGGACCTGCAAGGACGCGCACGGCCCTGACCCCATGGGCCGCTGCGACTGCTCCAGCCTGATGCAGCAGGCGTACGCGCAGGTCGACATCACGCTCACCCGCACCACGTACACGCAGGTCAACGAAGGCAAGGCGGTCCCGCCTGCCCAACTGCAGCCCGGTGACCTGATTTTCGCCCGCGGCAGCGTCGACCGGCCCGAGCACGTCGGCATGTACATGGGCGCCGGCCTCGTCATCGAGGCACCCCGCACCACCAAGCCCGTCCGGATCACCCCGATCAAGGACTGGGACATCCTCGCCGCCCGCCGCGTCCTCTGACGCCGCCCCGCCCGGACACCACTCCAGGGCGTGCCACCGCGGCCCCTTCCGCGCCCCGAGCGCACCTCCCCCTCCGCATTCCCCTTCCCGCCGGCCCTCCCCTGGCCCGCGTACGCAAGGAGTCCCCGCCACACCTATGCCCTTCCCTCTCGCAGACCGCGTCATCCAGCTCGCCTACGACCCAGGAATCTCACCCAAGGGCGGCGGACTGCCCGGCCTCGCCGTGCTGAAGAACGTCGTCAACTCGATCAACCTCTTCGGAATCGTCGCCGTCGTCGGCGCACTCGCCGTCTCGCTCGGTGTGTGGGCCTGGGGTCATCACAGCGGTGGTCACCAGGCTGAGGCCAACGGCAAGAAGGGCGCCGTCGTCGCTGCCGGCGCCGCTCTCGGCCTCGGTGCCGCGAACGCTGTGGTGGCCTTCTTCTCCAACCTGGGGTCGCAGGTCCAGTAATGCAGAAACGACTCCCCTCCCTTTCGCCCTCCTCGTACGGCGCGGGCTGGCCGGCCAGCAAGCGCATCGCGATCGGCGCCTCGGCCGTCGCCGTCCTCCTCGCCATCGCTGTGGTCGTCGCCCTGCTGACGGGCGGCGGGAACGGCCATCGGGCTCCGGAAACCGCCGCGCCCGCCCCAACCGGCAGCCAGTCCCCCTCCGAGGCCGCCCCGAAGCCTTCCTCCGGATCCGGGGCGGCGCCCCACCCGCCGCAGATCGCCGAACCGGTCGCGTACGCCACGGCAGTGGCCAAGATGCTGTGGTCCTACGACACCCGTAGCACCAGCCGCGACCAGCAGCTCGCCGGCATGCGCGCCTGGATGTCCACCGAGACCACGTACGCCGACTGGGCCTCAGTCTCCGGACAGGTTCCTGATCCGGTGCTGTGGTCGCGGATGGCCGACCAGGATCAGCACGCCACCGCCCACGTCACCGAGGGGCACTACCCGTCCGCGTTCAAACAGGCGCTGGCAGATGACCCGTCCGCGATCACGAAGGCGTACATCTACGTCGTCACCGTCAACGGCAAACAGCAGATCGCCTGGAAGAGCGGCGGTGGCGGAGCCGAGGAACGGGCCGTGACCCTCGCCGTCCAGTGCCGCCCGAACCACGACTGCACCCTGGCCGCCATCGCCCCGAGCGTCACGCAGTGACTCGGACCTGAAAGAAGAAAGGAGGGGCAACTCCTCATGGCCTTTTGTGATCTCCCCCTGGCAGACAAGCTGTGCTCCGTCGGCGACGCGGTCGACTTCGCCTCGGACCCGGGCAAGGCCATCGGCGACTGGATGGCCAAATCGGCCGGCGAACTCGCCGCCGCCGCAGCCGACCTGGCCGCCGAGGCAGTCGACAGCACCACGAAGGTGGATCTCAATGCCACCTGGTTCGTCGACAACTACGAGATGCTCCTGCCGCTGGGCCTGGTTTTGATCGTCGCCACGTTCTGCGCGCAACTGGTGAGGGCAGCCGTCCGGCGCGACGGCCAAGCCCTGACACAAGCATTCACCGGCACCATGAGTGGCGTCCTGTTCGCCTTCTGCGCCATCGCCTTCACCACGGTCGCGGTTGAAGTCGTCGACGCCATCAGCGACGGCCTGTTCAAGACCGCGAACCTGAGCATCGAGAGCGCGGTGCGACGCGTCGTGAGGGTGAACCAGATCGCGGCCCTGACCAGCCTGGGCTGGCTGATCCCGGTCGTCGTCGGCCTCGGCGCCGCCACCGGAGCCTTCATGTACTGGTGCGTGATGATGGTCCGCAAGGTCGGCATCCTCGTCATGGTCACCTTGGCGATCTTCGCGTCGGCCGGTGGCGGCTGGGAAGTCGCCCGTCGCTGGCGCAAGGGCTGGATCGAAGCCACCGCAACCCTCGTCGCGTCGAAACTTCTGATGACAGTGATCTTCGTCCTCGGTATCGCCGCCATGGGCAAGACCGAGGCAGACGAGGGCATCGCCGCCCTGGCCGACGTCATGTCCGGCATTGTGATCATGGTCTTGGTGCTGTTGTGCCCCTATGCCGTCTTCAAGTTCGTGCACTGGGCGGCCGACGGGACCGACGGCGAGTCCATCCACCGTGCCGGTGGGGCTGGTGCGCAGATCGCGAAGGCGCACGCAGAGAAGGCCGGACGCAAGGCCGCCTCGATGGCGGCCACCGCCGGAACCGGTGGTGCCGCGGCCGGAGCGGGTGCTGCCCCGCAGGGCCCCGACGCCGGCGGGGGTGGTTTCCCCGGCGACGTCGCCGCCAACCCGAGCGGTGGAGGCGGAGGGGAGAAGGAAGGTTCGCAATCCGGCGGAACGGGCGTCTCGCCCGGTGGCGACGCCCTCAAGTCCGGACTGGAGAAAGCGGTTCAGCCCGCGCCGACCAGCGTGTCCGACGACACCAGTGGCCAGGTGGGCGGCAGCCAAGGGCCCGGCGGATCCGGCGCGAACGCCGCATCCGGCCAGGGCGACGGGTGGCAGTCCACCCCGCCGAGCACGACACCGCCGCCCCAGGGCGCACCGTCGTCCTCCGGCTCCCAGAACGCCACGTCCAGCGGGCCGGCCACGCCGCCGCCCCCGACCGGCCTCTGATCCTCTGCCCCATTCCCAGGGGCGGGACGTGCCCGCCACCTCCCGCCCCCGGGTTCCACCTGCGCCTCCAGGACCCGCCCCTTGACTGATCTCTCCGTCGCGCCGATCACGGTGAAGTTTCCCCACCGGTCCCGCCGCGGCATCCTCCTCGGCCTCTCTCTCCCTCAACTCGTCCTCGTGTCATGCTCGCTGGCCCTGCTGCTCATGACGGTGATCTCCACCGGGCTGCTCGGTGCCGTCGCCCTCGCCCCACTGTGGGCGGTCTCCGGGGCACTCGTCGTGATCCGCCGGCACGGCCGGTCCCTCATCGACTGGGCGCCGATCGTCATCCGCTACGCGCACCGCCGCCGTACCGGCCAGACGCTCTGGCTCGCCCGGCCCCTCACCCGGCCGCGGCAGGACGGTGTCCTCCACCTTCCGGGCACCACCGCCTCGCTGAAGGTGGTCACCCCCGGTGATTCCGCCAACGGCGCCTCCGCCGTGCACGACCCGCACCAGCAGACGCTGACCGCCATCGCCCGTGTCACCAGCCGGGCATTCGCCCTCCTCGACCCCGCGACCCAGAATCACAACGTGTCCAGCTGGGGGCGTGCGCTGGCGGGGATCGCCCGCACCGGGCACATCGCCACCGTTCAGGTGCTGGAACGCACCGTGCCAGACAGCGGCGACACCCTGGCCCGTCACTGGGCCCAGAACGGCCAGCCCCAGGCCCCGGTCGCGGGGCAGATCTACTCCGAGCTGGTCGCCTCGGCCGGTCCCGCCGCCGCCCCCCACGAGGTCTACCTCGCCATCTCCCTCGACCTCAAGGCCGCCCGGCGCCTGATCTCCCAGGCCGGCGGAGGGCTGCCAGCAGCCTTCACCGTCATGGAACAGACCACGTCCAGCATTGCCCAGGCCGCCCGCAACGCCGGTCTCCAGGTGACCGGGTGGCTCACCTCGCGGGAGATCGCCGCCGTCATCCGCACCGCCTACGACCCGAAGGCACTCGCCGCCCTCCAGCAGTGGTCCGAAACCGGCCGTGCCGAAGCAGACCCCGCAGCCGCCGGTCCCGTCGTCCAGTTCGAGGAGTATGACCGCCTCTCCACCGACAGCGCACGGCACACCACGTACTGGGTGGAGAACTGGCCCAGGACCGAGATGGGAGCCGGATTCCTCCACGGAATCATGTTCACCCCCGGCGTGCGCCGCAGCCTCTCCCTCATATACGTGCCACAAGGGCTGGAGTCCGCGCTGCGCGACGTCCAGCGGAAGAAATCGGCGATCATCTCCGACGCCAACGAACGCGCCCGCCGCGGACAGGTCGACTCCGAGGTGGACTCGGTCGAGTACGCCGACGTCAAAACCCGCGAACGCCAGCTCATCGCCGGACATGCGGACGTGGCGCTGACCGGCCTGGTCACCGTCACGGCCGAGACCGACGCACTCCTCGACGCCGCCTGCGCCCAGATCGAGACCGCCGCCATCACAGCCGGGGTCGACCTGCGACGGCTGAACTACCAGCAACCCAGCGCCTTCACCCTCGCCGCTCTTCCCCTTGCCCGTACCGAGGCGCAGAGGAAGTACGGTCTCGCCGCCTGAACCGGCCCACCCGAAAGGCCCCCTTGATCCACACGCCTTCCGCGCACGACGATGCGCACCCCTACCTCCGCGCGGCGACCGCCGGAGTGCGTCACCACACGCGAGCGCTGACACCGTCGGAGACGAAGCCGCGCAAACCGGCGGACCGCCCGAACCTCGACGTGCTGCACGCACACCTCGCCGCTCTGCTCCAGCTCCTGGACCGGCTCGCTGACAGCACCCGGCCCCCTCACCCCGCCGCCGGCCGTCACCTCGCCACCGCACACACCCGGCTCTGGCAGGCCACCAGCGAAGTCCACGCTGCCTTCCACCTGCTGCCCAGCACCACCGTGGCAGAAGCGGAGGCGAGCGTCTGCCACCCGGAGCAGTTTCCGGAGGGGCCACCCGTACTGACGGTCTGCCAGCGTCACCTCGCCGCCGGGCACGTCGTCCGCCGCAAGACCACCCCCACCGACCTCCGTCCACACACCACGGCCTGCGTGCGATGAGGACCGTCAGCAGAATCGAGGGACTCTGATGAGCCACCGGCCCGGCCGGCGTTCCCGCCGAGGGTCCGCCAGCCCGCTGTTCACCCCCCACGGGGCCGACCGCGCCAGCCGCAAGGTGGCCCGCCAGCAGCTTGCCGAAGCCACCGCCAAAGCACGTGCGGAGGCCGGCGCCCACCAGAGGGACACCCCGTCCACCGAGCCCGAGATGCCTCCAGCTCTCTATCCACCCGGCGGACGCCCCGGTCCTGCCTCCGCCCGATGGAACCGGCTGAAGCTGCCCGCCCACCGCATGACCACCGCGGTCGCGGCGGGTGCTTATCCTTTCCTCGCCGAGGGCGGCCTCGGCGCCGAGGGCGTCTACATCGGCCGCGATGTCCATGCCGAAGCAAGCTTCGTCTTCGATCCGTTCGAGCTGTACGGACGCATCGAGGGCTTCACGAACCCGAACGTTCTGCTGGCCGGGGTCATCGGCCAGGGCAAGAGCGCGCTCGCCAAGTCGATCGCGCTGCGTTCGGTGGCCTTCGGGGTCCGCATCTATGTGCCCTGCGACCCCAAGGGCGAGTGGACCCCTGTTGCGGAAGCGCTCGGAGGCCGGTCCGTCGCCCTCGGTCCCGGGCTGCCCGGCCGCCTGAACCCCCTGGACGCGGCCCCACGTCCACAGAGCGTCTCCGAAGCCGACTGGGTCGGGGAGATCCGCAAGCGCAGGCTCCTCCTCCTCGGCTCCCTGGCCCGGACCGTCCTGGGCCGGGACCTCATGCCCATGGAGCACACCGCCCTGGACGTCGCGCTGGACGCCGTCGTCACCCGCGCCGCCGACGCACACCGCACCCCGCTCCTCGGCGACGTCGCCGCTACCCTCAACGACCCAGCCGCGCTCCACGAGGCGGCCGGCATGATGTCGGGCCAACTCGGCGACGCCGCCCGCGACCTCGCCCACGCCATGCGTCGGCTCGTCCATGGCGATCTGGCCGGAATGTTCGACAGTCCCTCCACCGTCGACTTCGACCCGACCGCGCCGATGCTCACCATCGACCTCTCCCGGCTCGGCGGATCCGGCGACGACACCGCACTCGTCCTCGCGATGACCTGCGCCTCCGCCTGGATGGAGTCCGCCCTCTCCGACCCGAACGGCGGACGGCGCTGGATCGTCTACGACGAGGCGTGGAGGCTGATGCGACACGTCGGCCTGCTGCAACGCATGCAGGCCCAATGGAAGCTGAGTCGCGGCCTCGGCATCGCCAACCTCATGGTGATCCACAGGCTCAGCGACCTGCTCACCGCCGGCGACGCCGGATCACAAGGCAGGGCCCTGGCCGAGGGCCTTCTTGCGGACTGTTCCACCCGGATCATCTACCGCCAGGAGACCGACCAGCTCCACGCCGCGGCCTCCCTGCTCGGCCTCACCTCCGTCGAGATGGACGCCATCGCACACCTCGCCCGAGGCAGGGGCCTGTGGAAAGTCGCGGGTCGGAGCTTCATCGTGCAGCACCTCCTGCACAGCTACGAGCTGACGCTCTTCGACACCGACTCCCGTATGCACTGAGGAGAAAGAAGCCCGTGAGGCCCGACTTCGACCGCGAACTGATACCGCGCGACGACGCGCTCCACCTTATCGGCGCGCTCAACGTGATGAAGGACAAAGCACACAATGCCGCCCACCAATGGGAGCTGCTGGACGAGGACGGACGCGTACCGGCTGCGCCGTCGTACACCGTGCTCCTCCAGCACGCCACCGACGCACAAGACCTCTCCCGCGAAGTCCTCCGGCTCACATCCGAATTCGCCCGAAGCCCCCACCACACCACCCGCGACGGCAGCACCGTCCTCAAGAAGCTCGCCTCGGCAACGACCGCGTCGAGCCACGCTCCCCCGTACTTCGCCAAGACCGCGGAGTACGCCCTGTCCCTGCTCCGGTCCACCACCCCGGCCGACCGGCAGTACCTCTCGAACAACATGGTGCACGACCACGCCACAGGCCGCTCCTATCTCCGACGCACCTCGGAATCCCTCCGGGACGCGGCTAAGGAACTCCACGACCACCTCGGCTTCCAACGCTTCCTCGCGCAGCTAACCCGTCAGGAAAGTCCGCCGGCGCCTCCGGCCCCCAGGCCGGGCGGTCGACCCCGCTAACCGCGCCGAGCCCGCAATCCCGATCCACTCGCATCCCCAAGGAATCCTCTGAAACGCCCCCCTCACTTCAGCGACGCCGACTGGGCCGAGTACCAGCAGTGTCAGGCTGAGCATGACGACCTCATGGAGCAGGTCGCGGACCGCGAAGCCCAGCTGGAAAGCGAACTGATTCCGACCTACGACGAGTACGAACTCGACTTCAGTCCCGTTCCGACGCCGGACGCCGACCCCGCCCGCCGGATTCGTCCGCCGAGCCGATCTCCGGCCTCCCGCAGGAGAAGTCGTGGCCGCTGACGAGCAGAACACACCACCCGCTCACCAGGCGGTTCCGATCGCGCCTCTTCCCGACCACCGCAACGTGAACACCTCGTGGTGGCAGGAGCTCTGGCGCCGGCACGCCCACGTCACCACACCGCTGCGGCAGCGCGGGCTGTCGTGCGACATCGAGTTCGGCCTCAGCGCCTATATCGTGCGCATCCCGCTCCCCGATGACAGCTACCTGATCATCGGCCCGCCTCAGGAGCCCGTATCCGGCCGTCCGCCGGGAGACCCGGAGGGATGGATCGCGACCCGGGAACACCCCATCGACCAATCGGTGTTCGAGGTCGTCTACGACTCTTCTCCCTCCGACGATCCCGGCGCCCCCCAGCGGCCCGAGGCCCGTCACGGCGGCAGTGCCGAGCCGCTGATCGCGGCGATCGACCAGCGACTCGCCGAGCTCGGGCTGCTTCCCAGCCCGGAGCTTCACACCTTCGAGGTCACCCAGGACGCCACGGTCAGCTTCACCCTGCAGGCCCGGAACCTCGCCGACGCCCACGAACGCATCGCGGACCTCGAATCAACGGAAGCCGTAACCGACACCGCCCTCGACGGTGGCACTCGTCTGACCCACATCACGTACGGCAGCGTCCACGACACCGACATCACAGCCGGAAGGAACGCCGCCACCGGCGTGGCTACGGCGTGCGGTGACGCCCTTCTGGAACTCACCGACCAGATCAACGGCAGCACGTCCCACGTCCAGGTCGCCGCTCTGCTGCGCCAGGTCCTGGACCCGGATGACGGGGTGCTGGCACGACTCGCCGATTCCCTCGAAGCTGCGGCGGACAAGGCGAAGGAAGCGGTGGAGGATGACGGGTTCGACCTGTCCCACGACCTCGCCGACGCCGCCGCCGAGGTACGCAACCTCGGAGAGGACCTGCAGACCACCGAGGCCCGGATGCGGACGCTGACCTCGCCCGCGCCGGGTCCTCCTCCCCCGCTTTCCCTGAGCCGTACGCCGCCCCTTCCTCCTCGCCCCCTCCCGACGACACCCCCACGGCACACACGCTGACCCGGAACGAAGACGTGAACGAACAGTCACAACGCCCCATACCTCCAACTGCCCATGGGCACCAGCTCGTTCTCAAAGCCCTCCAGAAGCAACCGAATGCGCTTCGGACCCTCCACTCGCCCGACAGTGCAGAGAACGAACTCGCAGAACTCGTGGTGCGTGCCGCACGGAATCTCGACAGCCTGCAGAGCGAGCTGGTCGACCGCTGCACCTGGGCCGCCGACGACCTGACCCGTGTCGCAGCCGGAACCGCCGCGGCGAACCCCCTGGGCATCCTGCAGACCTCGGGCACTCAGATCGACATCCTGGCTGCACGCCGCGCCGACGCCATCACCCACCTCAAGTCGGCGTTGGCCGCGTACCAACGCGCCACCACTCCGCACTCCCAGCGCGCCGTCTCCGTCCCGCCCTCCCCGTCCCGAACACCACGACAGACGCGCTGAGGCTGCCCCGGGACCATCGCCCTCACAAACCAATCCGCAGACCGGAAGCCCCTCCTGTGCCGCACACCACCCTCGAAACCCTCGCCTCCGGCATAGCCGCGCGCCTGCCCGGCGGCTGGACCAGCACCTACCAGCACTACGCCCTTTACGAACACCAGTTCCCCACCACCAACCGTCTCTGGGACACCGGACACGTCCAGCACATCGCCAGCACGCACGTCCTCGGACACGGTGCCATCCTTCGTGGTCCCGAAGGTCAGGAGCTATACGTCACCGACCGGCCCCGATACCTCCACGAGATTGTCGTCGCCCCACTCGAACCCGACCGGGCCGGGATCAGGCCCCGCCACTTCGACGGCGTCGAGGAACCGTCCGGCATCGCCGTGCCCACCGACCCCGTACGCGCCGCCGCAACCGTCACCCGTCGGCTCCTCCCCCGCTACGAGCAGGCTCTGCTGGAGGTCCTCCAGCAGGTGGAGGATCTACCCGAGCCGGCCCACCACGCAAGCCGGGCCCGCACCGCCCCGGTCATCACCGGCCTCGGCGAGCTGGAGGCCGGGCTGTCCACGACGGCGCTCGCCCGGCAGCCAGCTTCCACCCTCGGCGGCCGGTCCCCCATCCGCAGATCCTGAGAGCTTCCGTCGGCACGATGCACCACTCTCTGGACGACAGTGCCGCGCTGCTCAGCATCGCCGACGAGCTGCACGGAGCGGCGGCCGAGATTCCGATCTCCACCGCCACCGGGTACGGCATCGGACTCGCCGAGGACCTTGAAGATCAGATTCGCCGCCTGGGGCTTCTGCTCGCCTCCTTCGCCAACACGGTGGCTGTGGAGAGCCGGGCGCCACGAACCCAAGGCGGCCCGGCGGCCAGAGCACACCGACGAGTGATCATGGAGGCTCACGCGGCGGGCAGCGTTGGAAAGGCGCTCGCCGACCTCGCAGAGGCCATGGTCCAGGTCGCGATCCTCCAGGACCGCCCCAGCCTCTACCACCCAGCCGGACGCGCGGACACCCTCCGGTCAGCACACGCCGCCCTCGACCGTTTGTTCAACAGCGCCCAAAATCGTCTTCACCACGCCGGGCACCAACTTCAGCGCAGCGCGGATCACCTCTACCGCCCCGTGGCACCGGTCACCTCCAACACCACGGAACCGCGCGTCCCTCCCCGCCCCCCGGCTTCGGCAACAGGGCGCCGGTCCAACAACCGCTGATCCGCTCGCGGTCATCCGCCACAACATCTGGAAAGTAGACGCCTTGGCTCAACACCCCAGCCTCGACGAGTTCGTGCAGGGCCTCGCAGACCGGCTCCCCGGCGGGTGGCGACCTCACGGCCCGACTCCTGCGTCCGCAGACGCAGTCGGCACCCGGCTCTGGGACATGGGCCCCTCGGATACACCGGGACCGTTCCCGACCGGCCCGTATTTTCCGTGACCACCTCGCTCGCCGGCCATCAGCTCTATGTCACTCCGCGGCCGGGCCGCGGGGACCAGTTCGTCGTGGCACCGCTCCTGCCCGCCGGCACCGAACACGCACACACGAACGACGTCCCCGCGCCACGAGGTATCGCCGTCCCTGCCGACCCGGTCAAAGCTGCAGCGCTCATCCGTCGACGTCTGCTCTTCAACTTCCGCCTCGCCGCCATGAAAGCCCAAAGCAATACCAGCTCCGGACCAGGCATACCCGTCGCCATCACGCTGGACCCGAACGGCCGGCCCGACGTACTGGTCGCCAATGCCCGCGGTCTGTACGAGCTACTCGGGCGCGAGGGGTTTCTTCTCGATCCAGCGACCGGCCGCTGCCGACTGCCTGAAAGCGTCCGTGAACCGTCGGAGGTCGGCTGGCGGACCAACCGGGCGGTACGGAAACTGGAGCGCCTCGGCTTCAGTGTCACGACCCAGCTGGCCGACGGACGCACCTTCCGGTACTCCGTTCAGGGCCACGCGGCCACGGCCGAAGGCCCGGTCACCGGCTACGCGCACACGCCACGCCGATCACGCTGACCAGGCCACTGCCGGCCGCAACCAACGTGGTCGGCGCCCGCAGCCCTGGACAACGCCTCGCCCCTCTCTGACCGGGATGTCCCATGGATCGACCTGACTTCGAACCGTACGACAACGTCGGCAGGACGGCCGAACAGATCGCCGCCTCGTACACCGGCACGGCCACACGCGACGACCTGCGGCGCTGGTCCCGCAGGGATTCCAAGGAGTTCCTCGCCCAGCACCCTCTGCCCGGCACTCCCCCGCCGGCGCTGGACCCCGGCCCGTACATCGCCGCCCTCGCCGCAGCCAGGACGCCCGCAGAGGTGAGCGCCGTCACCCAGCACCTCCTGGACGCCGTCTTCCCCACCGTCCGCGAGGTCAGCCACCTCCTCGTCGACATCGCCCGATGGGAAGGACGGCACCGGTCCGCCGCCCCGGACTCCCCGCCCAAGATGCTGATGACCGCCGCCAGTCGCTGCCTGGACGCCCTGGCCCTCGCGGACCAGGCCGACATCCGAGCCCTGCGCGACGAGTACGACCCTTCCCCCAAGCCACCCCAGCCGGGCACGGAGTCCGCCCCGGGCGTCCCCTCGTCTCCACCGGCCTCACCGCCCGCGTCAGCACCGCACCGCCCCGCCCCGCGGCCTACCCCGTGAGGGCCGCCGAACGCCCGCTCAGCCACTGGCTCAATCCGGAGAAGTCCCCTGCACACCGCCCCCCTGATCACCGTCGTCATCGCCAGCCAACTACGCGATGACCGGCTCGACTACTTGTCCGCCATGCACGCCAGCCTCACCCGGCAGTCGGCGCCGTGGGAGGCCGTGATCGCGCTCGACGGCGCCTCACCGGACCGACTCCCGGCCCCGCTCGCGCAGGACCCCCGCGTCCGCACCCTTGTCCTGCCCCGGGCGGTGGGTGCCGCCTGTGCCCGCAATCTCGCCCTCAACCTGGTCCGGACGCCGTACGTGAACTGGGCAGATGACGACGTAGTTGCTGCTTAACGGCCGTGTCGCATTGCCAATCCCAATTCATATAGGGCCTGTTGCAGTGCGTTGCACTCTGCTGTGTCGGAAACCTATGGTCTCCAGCCATGCAGAAGATCAGCTTTTCGGCTTCGGGCTGGGAGACCTGGGATGTGGCGCGTCAGCCGCTGATCCGCGAGCAGATGCCGGTTCTCATCGACGATGATTTGCTCTTTGAGGACGCCCCCGGGTCCCCGCGACCGACGACGGTGGCGAACAGGTACCTCGCGGAGCTCCCGATCAACGGCGCGCCGGCGGTACGGACATGGGAGAACAGCGCTGGGTGCCTGTCTGCGTGGCTCACGTTCCTTCAGGAGCGCGGGGTTCATCCCTTCGCTGATCGCCGGGAGTTGCGTGGTGCGCTGAGCATGTACACCGAGTACCGACTGGCTGGCCCCCTGAAGGCGCGGTGGGACCACACCACGTGGAATCTGCACGTGAGCATCCTGTCCGCCTTCTACGACTGGGCGAAGGACGAGGGTGTGCTCAGCGTCGTGCCCTTCACCTACCGCGTGGGGCACAGGATGGCCCACGGCGTCCTGGAGAAGGTCAGGAAGAACATGGCAAAGCTGGGGCGCCCTCGGCCTCACACGACGATCAAGCATCTGGAGTGGGACTTCGCCGAGCTCTTCGTGCGAGCACTCGCTGGTCTTGACCCGCTCGGTGAACCTGACCTCCGCTACCGCCGCCCTCGGGAAGGCGCCCGGAACGCCGCGATGGGTGGCTTCGTACTGTCCAGCGGGCTGAGGCGGAAGGAGTTCACCCACCTGACGACCTACGAGATCCCGCCGCTCCCAGCCCGCCCGACGACGCTTCCCGTGCTCTTCCCGCTCGCGTACGCGATCAGCAAGGGCGAGAAGGACCGTACGACGTGGATCCACTACGAGCCGCTGGCCACGATGCATCAGTACATCGACCTGGACCGGGCCGCTTCGGCGGAGGGCTTCAGGTGGCGGCCCCCGTCGAAGCTCGGCGAGCCGCTGTACGTCGAGGAGCCCGACTGGGAGGGAGCGCGCCTCAACGGGGTACGTCGCTCCTGGAAGAGTCTGCGGCCGGCCGAGCGCCTGTGCCTGATCACCCCCGAGGGCCAGTCCCCGCTGGTGGGCCTGCGGTCCACCGGCGAGCCGTTCGTCGACTGGGCGACCGTCTTCCGTCGGACCTCGGCGCGCATCCGCGAGAGATACGAACCCCGGTTTCCGACCGTGGCGCCCCACCGGCTGCGCCATTCGATGGCGATGCGAACCTTGGAACAGCTGATCAAGGGCTACTACGCACGGCTTGCCGACCTGGTGGAGGACACCAATGCCGATGCGGCGCTCGCGCTCTACCTGCGCAAGCACGAGCCGATGCTCATCCTGCGTGACCTGCTCGGTCACTGGAGCGTGACGTCCACGGAGCTATATATCGCTCGCCTGGACATCACCCGGATCTACAAAGATCTCCATCAGGGTGCGCTCGCCAGGATCGACAGGGCCGCTGCAGCCGAGGCAGACGCCGAGTTCGACGGCGAGGTGAACGCCTGATGCCCGCCACCATCGTGCATGAGCCGCTGGGTGTCCACTTCACCTTCGTCGACGGCACCGACTGGACGGTCAGGCTCGCCGGGTTGCCCAACCCGCAGCTGGCACGCGACCTGGCGGTAGGTCTCGCGGCCAACGCCCATCCCCACGGAGGCATCAAGAGGCGGGCCACGGCCAATGGTTACGGGATCGCCGCGCGAAGGATGGTCCACGCGCTGTCGAAGGACGGCTTCAGCGGGCCCGCCTCCGAGCTGACGCGCGGCGTGCTGATGCGGTTCTGGATGGCCAGCAACCACACCCGGGAGCGAAACACCCGTCAGCTCCTCAAGGACCTCGACTTGGCCACCGGGTGCTTGCGCCCGGATGTCCGCGCGTACCTCGACGGCGAACCTGTCCAGGCCCGGCCCGTGCTGAGCACGTACAAGGCGTACACCGAAGCCGAATGGGAGCGGTTGGAGACGACGTGCAGAAAGGCGGTCGACGAGAGCTACGCCCGCTACAAACTGGCGGTCCAGAGCGGCAAATGGGGCTCAGATCCACTTCTCACCGATCGGAAGGACGCGGAGGAGGACTTCGCGTGGCTCATGCTCCGGCGCGGCCCGCTGACGTACAACGCATACCTCGACTACTTTCGGGCCCGCACTGGTGAAAAGCGCGGAATGCGCAAGACGTTCTCCACCACTGGCTGCTCAGCCGCGCAGCAGGTGCGGGACGATCTCTTCCCGAGCCGCCCGATCATGGCCGCCTACAAGGCGCTGCTCGGCGTGTACTGCGGCGTCGTGCCCGACGGAATCGCCGACCTCGGCGTCGGCGATGTGGAATGGGCGGGCGACGCGAGGATTCTGCTGTCCTATGTGAAAGGCCGTACGACACGGGAGAGTTCGGTCCTGACGGGTCCCGCGGTGCGTCTGCTGGAGCAGTGGCTGGATCATTCCTCCACGCTGCGGCGCTTTGCCGCCGACGACCTCAAAGAGGAGCTGTGGATCGGCGTCACCGAGCACAAAGCTGACGCGGCCCGCGATCATGTGAAAGGGGCGCATCGGCGCAAGTTCGTGGCACTGAGCGGGCTGGTCGATGACCAGGGCCGAACGTTCTCCATCCATGGAGGACGCATCCGGCACACCTACGACGAGCGGCTGGCCCGTCGTGGCTGGACCGGTCGCGCGTTGATCGATCCGAACCACAGTGCGCGCACCGAGGGAGATCACTACGCCACTCCCACCGACCCCGACCAGCTCGACGACATCGATTCGATCATCAACGACGGGCAGGCCGACATCCTGCGCAAGGCGCTTCCGCCCGTCGTTCTGACCAGCGAGAGGGCCGCACAGTTCGCGGCTGACTTTCCCGACGAGGTACGGCGCTTGGGCCTGGATACGGCCGCTATCGCCGAACTCGTCGGCGGCGAGCGCGATGTGTTCACCGCGGCCTGCACCAACCAGCTGGCCGGAGTCCATGGCCCGGCCGGGAAGCCGTGCCCGGCGCGCCCGTGGGTGTGCCTGCTGTGTCCGCTGGCGGTGTTCTTGCCGCGGCATGCGTCGAACCTGCTGCGGCTCAACGCCTTCTTCGCCCGCCAGTTCCAGCAGATGACGACCGACCACTACCTGCGGGTGTTCGGCCCGTACGCGCACCGGCTCACCCACGACATCCTGCCGAAGTTCTCCACGGAGGCGAAGGCGAAGGGCGCGCTGGACCTGGCCGACGACGACAGCGAGATCCCCCTGCGGCCCGAGGAGGCCACCCGATGAAGCTCCCCCGCCCTCTGCGGGCCCCAGCCACGATCACCCGCCGTCCCGTCTCCGCTTTCGCCGGCTGCTACGTCCACGAGGCCATCGGACTGGCACTGCTGCCCGGCTCCGTACGCTCGCGGTTCGAGGATGACCTGTGGGACTTGTGGGGCCTGGCCGACAAGCCCCGGTCCATCAAGCAGCACGAGCTGACCTGGAACTTCTTCAAGATCGTGAACCCGAAGTGGCGTGTGGTCGCGAAGGAGATTCTGGTCGCGCTGCTCGCCCCGCAGCACGACAGGGTGCTGGAGTGCGCTCTGGCGCTGCGCAAGAACCGCAGTCCCCGTACCTGTAACCGCTTCCTGCGGCAGTTCACCGCGTGGTTCAACTGGCTCACCGCGAACGGGGTCGCTTCCCTGGCGGAGGTCACGCAGGAGCACTGCGACAGGTTCGCCGCCGAGGCACAGTGGTACATCCCCAAGCCGGGTGCAGCACCGGTCCAGGCGGAGCCCGAGACGCTGGCCGAGAGCGTCCGTGTCGTACAACTGATCACGCTGTACGGCGACCTGCTGTCCACGGACAGCTACCGGGCGGGTTTCGTCCCGTGGGACGGTCGGAGCACGATTAAGGTCGTCGGCGGCACGTGGCTGCGGGCCAATCGCACCCCCTCGGTACCCGATCACCTCCTGCAGCCTGTGCTGGCCACCTGCCTCTACCTGGTCAACACGGTCGGGCCGCACCTCGCCGATCTCGTCGAGAAGGTCCGCGAGGACGCGGCCGTGGCGAAGGACTTCCCGCGTGGCACGCTGGCTCACGTCCCGGACTTGAAGCGCCTGATCGCCCAGATGCGCGCCGATCGCGTGCCGTTGCCGCAGGCCGACGGTCGAGCCGACAGCCTGCGCATCAGCACCGGCGACCTCGCGCCCCTGAAAGACCTTGCGTGGTATCGCCTCGCGTACCAGGTCGGCACCAGCACCATCGCCGGAGATTACCTGCGCGAGAAGATCGCGCCCGAGCTGCTCGCGCTCGCCGAGGACGTGGGCTTCGAGAACTACTGGGCACGTACCGCACCCAAGATCGCCCGGGAGGAGGACGGCGCACTGGTGCCGTGGACGGCCCCGCTGTCCGACGCCGGAGTCCGGTCGATGGTCGCCAACGTCCTTGCCGCCTGTCTGGTGGTGACCAGCGCGCTCAGCGGGATGCGCAACAGCGAGTTGCTCGAGCTCAGCGTCGGCTGCCGGCGCCAGACCCAGACCGAGTCGGGCGGTACCCGGTACCGGCTCGCCGGCAGGTTGATCAAGGGACAGAAACTCGGCGGGGTGCCCGACGAGTGGGTCGTGATCGAGGACGTGCATCGCGCCGTCGCCCTGGCTGAGCGCCTGCTGGGGGCGCCGCGCGGCGCCGCGTTGTTCAACACGGTCGCCCTGTCGTTCAGCCTCGATCGTATGAGGAAGTGGCTGGAGGAGTCGGGGAACCGGGAGCGCTGGGGTCTGCCGGTCATTCCGGCCGGCCCCATCAGCGCCCGGATGCTGCGCCGGACGCTCGCTCTGTCGATCGCCGCGCGGCCCGGCGGGCTGCTGGCCGCGAAGATTGCGCTGAAGCACATCTCCGTCGCCACGACAGAGGGGTACGCCGCGCACCCCGGCGGATCCCAGCGGCTGTTCCTCACTGAGGTCGAGGAGGCCGAGCAGGAGAAGCACATGGAGCTCACCGTGGAGGCGTTTCGCGACCTCAAGGAGGGCCGCAAGCCCGCCGGTCCTGGTGCCCGCGGGCTGATCGAGGCGCTCCAGCATGTGGATGCGCAGCTCAACGAGGCCGCCCGCAACGATCCGAAGGTTCTGGAGGATGACCGGCACCTGGAGAACCTTCTGAGCAAGCTGTCGAAGGTGCTGCACGTCGGAGCGGCGAACTTCTGCTGGTTCCGCGACCCGTCCAAGGCGCTGTGCCTCAAGCTCGCGGGCACCCCGAACGCCAAGAAGCCGCTGGTGGGGATGTGCGACTCGGCCCGCTGCCCGCAGGCCACCCACCATCGCAGTCACCGGCCGGTGTGGCTCGGACAGGTCACCGTGATCGACACCTTCGTCGAGAGCCCTCGGGTGGCCAAGGGCGAGAAGAACCGGCTCCTGCCCGAACGCGACCGCGCCCTGCGCGTGGTCGCCGAGATCGACGCAGCTTCTCCGGCGGCGTGAGAGGAATGTGATGGCTCGGCTCACCGAGGAGGACAAGGCCCGCAACGAGGCCGCCATCCGGGCCGCGATGGAGCGAATCTTGAGCGGCAACCTGCCGCCGGGCGGCAAGACCGACCTCAAGACCCTGGCTTCGGTCGCCGGAGTCACCCGCACTGGCTTCTACCCGAAGAAGAACCGCGACGGCACCCCCAGGCCCGGCGCCTACCAGCACCTGGCCGAAGAGTTCGAGCGCCGGGTGAGCGAACTTCAGCAGGCCGGGAAGATCGTCAACCCGCGCGAGGCACAGATCGAGCGGCTGAAGGCCGAGCGGGAGGAACTGAAGAAGCGCGTCGCGGACCGCGACGCGCTTGTGGAGAAGCTCACCGGATTCAAGCAGCTGGCGATCTCCCGGTTGGCCGCCCAGCACGAGGAGATCGAACGCCTCCGCCTTCAGATCACCGACGGCGCCAACGTCCGGGCGCTGCCCGCCACCGCAGACCGCACGGCGCCGTACGGATCGTGCAGCTGACCGATCCAGCCCCGTCCGACGCGCGCGGATCTCCAGGTCCGCGGACGGTCAGCCGCACTTCGGCTGTCCGCCGGCCTCGCATCGGAGGCGGAAGCATCCTCGTTCCGCGGTGCGGACCGTCCGCCGCGATCACGGTGTCGCCTCCGGGACGCCGACGCACATCCACCGGCCACCCCGCCTCTCGCGGTCTAACGTCCCGGCATGACGAATCTCCACCCTTGTGTAGCTGGCACTGCCGGCCCGGGCCGACCCGCGAATTCACTGCTGCGAGACGTTGGAAATTATCCACAGCCGACCCATTGGACAATTCTTCCGGGCGGACCGGATCAGGACCGTTCGGACCGCTTGATGCTGAATTCCCCCGCCAGGTGTCCGGATTCGTTGGCACCCTGGAAACCGGCCCAGGCACCCATAGCAGGGAATCCCCGGTTTCCGAAACCGGGGACCCTCCGGACTATTGACGCTATCCCCGACCAACAAGGAAGTCGCCACCCGTGACCGTCTCTGACCACGCCGAAGTCGCCGTCATAACCCCGACCCGGCTGCGCACGGACCGCATCCCGTACCTGCTGGAGCTGCACGCCAGCCTGCACCAGCAGGACGTGGAATGGCAGTGGATTCTCGCGCTCGACGGCGTGCCGATCTCGCAGTTGCCCGCCCGCCTGCGCAACGATGCCCGCGTCCAGACGGTCCTTCTGCCCCGAGCCGTCGGAGCAGGCGCAGCCCGGAACTTCGCCATGAATGAGGTCTCGGCGGACTGGTGCACCACAGCCGATGACGACGACCTCCTGCCAGAAGGATCCTTGTCCGCGCGACTCCGCCACGCCCGCGAGCACGGTCTCGGCTGGTGCGCCGGTTGGTCCGCAGACCTTCACGAGGACGGCGCCGTATCGACATGGCGCTGTCCGACACCTCCCGGATTCCATGAGGCCGGAGACGTGTGGGGCTACTGGCCAAACCCCGAGGCAACCATCCCGATCGGGCCCACCACCCTCCTGGCCCGCACCGACCTTATCCGCGCAAGCGGCGGATACGCGGCCCTGCCGCAGGGTGAGGATTACGCCTACCTGGTCGGCATTACGGGCACAGCTTCCGGGGCTCTTCTGCCCACCGTTGTCTACCACTACAGAAAGCATCCGGAACAGATGACCGCCCAGCCCTCATATCCGGCGATGGAATCCCGCGCCCGCCAATTCGCGTGGCGCCATGGCAAACACCTGGCGTCCCTCCGCGCAGAAATTACGCTGTAGGTTCCGCGAACCGGTGCGCACTGTACCCGTGAGATGCGCACAGGATGCGCAATTCCGAGGATCTGTGCGCACTGACTCCGGACGGTAACTAGTTTCCGGTCTATGGTCATCCGGAGTCCAGCACGGGTTCGCACGAAGTACGAACAGCCGATGGCGTCAGTGCGCTACGACGACGCCTCGGTCCGCAAGGTTCTGTTCAAGGCCCTGCGGTTGGCGGATTTCACGTGGTCGGTTCCATGGCGGAAGTTTCGCTCCGTTCACGGCCAGGCTCACTACTCAGGGCGGTACTCGTCGGCAACGATGGCCGGGCCCGTGGTCTATGAGAGCCGCTTGGAGCTGGCTCGGCTTCTCCTGGCTGACATGGATCCTGCTGTGCGTGGGATCTATGCCCAGCCGTGCCACATGACCGCCCGGGTAGGCGGTCGGGTACGTCGTCACGTGCCGGACTTCCTCCTGATCATGGAGTCAGGAACGGTGCGGGTGGTGAACGTCAAGCCTGCGGATCGGCTCACGGATCCGAAGATCGCGGAGGCGTTGGCCTGGCCGGGTGAACTAATCGAACGGCACGGTTGGGAGTATGAGATCTGGTCTGGGGCGGACCGGGTAGTCCTGGAGAACGTCCGGTTCCTCGCGGCCTACCGCCGCCCGGGCGTGGTCCCAGAGGCCGAGATCGAACGCGCTTGGGAAAGCGTGCAGGACGGTGACCGACTCGGTGTCGCCGAGCGACGGCTGGCAGCTGGGCGCCCCGACCACGAGGCGCGGCCACCGCTTTTGGCGCTGGTGTGGTCTGGCCGGCTGACCACTGATCTATCCCGCCCGCTGAGTAGCAACTGGGTTCTGCGGAGGTCAGTGTGAACGCCTGGACAACGACTCTTCGGACAGGACTGCCACTCACCTATGACGGTGAGCAGTTCACGATCGCGGAGATCGAGGGCCGCCGCATCCTCCTTCAACAGATGTCGGCACAGGGCCGCCCCACGTGGCGGCAGGTCGACCTGTCAGTGCTGCTGGCCCACCCCTCCACCAAGTTCCTGGTGGATACCCTGGCCGCGGAGCCCGCGGCCGCGACGTTGTTGGGCGATATCAGTAGTGCGGAGGACGACGCGCTCACCCTTCGGTTCCGGCATGTGCAGGAGGTTCGCTCCGGCTTTCAACTGGGTTCTTCCGAGTTGGCTCTGGAGGGTGAGCCGCGGCCGGACTATGCGCCAGGGATGCCTTTGATGCACCGGTATCGAGCAAAGGCCGCCGAGCTCGGAGTCGATCCAGCGACGGTGCGCCGATGGGTCTCCAAGGTTGAGCGGGACGGGCCGGCCGGGCTGGTGAGCAAGCGCCAGGCGACGAGTGTGCTGGATCGGGCGGATCCGCGCTGGTTGGAGATGGCACGCACGGTGATCGGGAGCCTGGAGAAGTCCAGCCGCCCGGTTCGTGGCCTGGTGCTCGCGGAGATCGAAGAACGGGTGGCCAAGAAGTACGGCCGTGGTGTGGTGAGCATTCCGAAGCAGACCACAGGCTATGCACTGCTGAAGGAACTCGGCCGGGGGACCAACGCGTTCGACGGCAGTACGAAGGGGAAGCGGTCCATCGCGAACCGCCCGCAGGGTGTCTTCGGCAAGCTGCGGGCGACGCGGCCGGGTGAGTACATCGTGCTGGACACCAACAGCCTGGATGTTTTCGCGATGGAGCCGGTGACCTGCCAGTGGGTGCAGTGCGAACTCACCGTGGCCATGGACCTCTACAGCAAGGTGATCACCGGGTTGCGTCTGACGCCGGTGTCGACGAAGTCGACCGATGTGGCCGGCGTGCTGTTCGAGACGATCCGACCGCGGGAGGTGTCGCCTGCCGGAACGGGCGAGCCGCTTCCGTACTGCGGGGTTCCTTCCACAGTGGTGTTCGATGCGGAGAAGCTGGTGGACGCGCACGGGCATCCGCTGCTGCCGACGGTTGCGGCGGAGACGATCGTCTACGACCACGGCAAGATCTACGTCTCGAACCACATCGCGAGCGTCAGCGCGAAGCTCGACATCTCCCTGCAGCCGGCTCGGCCCTACACGCCGACCGACAAGCCGGTGGAACGGTGGTTCAAGACGTTGAACCAGGGGCTTCTGGCGGCACTTCCCGGCTACAAGGGGCCAGACGTGCACAGCCGGGGCGAGAAGGTGGAGGACGAGGCGTACTTCTTCCTGGACGAGCTTGAGATGATCATCCGCGAGTGGATCACTTTGGTCTATCACCGGCGGCACCACCGAGGACTGACGGTCCCGGAGGTCCCGGGTCTGAAGCTGAGCCCGCTGGAGATGTTCGAGCACGGCGTGAACCGGGCAGGGCCCTTGCGCATCCCGTCGCGGCCGGGCCTCGCGTTCGAGTTCCTGGAAGAGGAGTGGCGCCCTATCCACCACTACGGGGTGGAGATCAACGGCCTCCGCTACAACGGTGACGGGCTCAACGACTACCGCAATCGGATCAGCCCGCACCGCGGTGAGCACGCCGGAAAGTGGCCCGTCGCTGTGGATCGCGCCGACGTCAGGAGAATCTACTTCCAGGATCCGAAACAGCTTCACCTGTGGCACACGCTGGACTGGGAGCACGCCCCGGCCCTGAACGGGCCGGCCAGCCTTGAAGCGTTGAAGTACGCACGCCGGATCGCGGCCAAGACGCACCGCTTCCCGGACACCAAGCGCGCCCTGATCGAGTTGCTGGAACGCTGGGGGGCCGGGTTGACCATGGACCGGACCGAGCGGCGCATGGCGGTGCGTTTGTCGCAGGACCGTCGGCACCTGATCGGCGAAGGCGACCCCGAAGTTGACGCAATCGCCGAACTCCCCTCCGTGCGCCGTCTGGCAGCGCTCAGCTCACCGGACAGGGCAACAGGCCAAGGGCCGGTACCGGAGTTGCAGGCAATCGCACCTGCGGATGAGGACTTGGGCGGGGACGACGACGAGGACGAGGAATGCGAGGCGGCCCCGGCGGACGAGGAGACCGCAGGGCTGGTCGATGAGGATGAGTACTACGCAGACGTCTGGGAGAGCCGTTGAGTACGGCGGGCGGTGCCGCGGACGCCGGGCCGTTCGAGGGCGATGACCGCCAGTACAGCCCGACCCGACTGCCCGGATGGCTGCAGGAGGTCTACGGCCCCGACCGCAGCCGACCCAAGCAACTGAGCCGGGCCCAGCTCGCCGACCTTCCACCGCGGGCGCTCTCGGTGCACAACGACAACCGGGAGGTCTGGCACGCCAACATCGGCCCCATCGACACTCCGCAGCTGCTCGCGCTCCATGCGGACTTGCGCGAGATCGTCGAGGCGAACCGGCAGGACGGCAACAAGACCAAACCGGCGGCCCTGGTGGACGCCCACCCAGGACTCGGCAAGAGCACGGCGGTGCGCGCGTACGGCTGCGACCTGTTCAAACGGCAGGTCAACCTGCGCGGAGACACCACACCGGATGGAGCCCGGCGAGTGCCGGTCATCTACATCGCGCTCAGCGGCAACACACAGATCCGCGGCCTGAACGCGGCGATCTGCCGGTTCTACGGCCTGCCAGTCAAGGGAGATGCGGACACGCTGGCCGAGCGGGCCGTGGACGCGGTCCTGTCGATGAAGACCGTCGCCATGGTCATCGACGACATCCACTTCCTGGCCGGCTCGACGTCGAACTCGGTCCGCATGGCCAACCAGCTCAAGTACCTCTCCAACGTCTTCCCCGTCACCCTCATCTACGTGGGCGTCGGCGTCCAGGAACGCGGCATCCTCCATGAGGGCTTCTCGCCGAGGGAGAGCCCGCTCGCGCAGTTCGGGCGCCGCACCACCGCACTGACGTTGCTACCCTTCCAGGTCGATGACGACGAGGGCCGCCTGCAGTGGCGCCAGCTACTCAAGACGATCGAGCAGAAGCTCGTCCTGGCCGAGAAGTACCCCGGCATGCTCGCCGAGGACCTCTCGGACTACCTCTTCGCCCGCTCCACCGGGCACTTCGCCTCCCTTATGTCGCTGATCAACCGCGGCTGCCTGCGCGCAATCCGAGGTGGGAACGAGCGCCTGGACATGGAGCTGATGAACCAGGTGAAGAACGACGCCGCGGCCGAGGAGGCCCGCAAGGAACTGGAGGCAGAGATCAAGGCCGGCCTCAAGACCACGCGGCCGACCCAGGACCCACGACGCCGCAGGAAGTCGGCATGACGGGCTGGACCGACGAGCGCATCCCCATCGGGGTACTGCCCTCCCCGGGGGAGGCCCTGGACAGCTGGTGCGAGCGCTACGCACACCGCCTGCGAACGCACACCGTTGACTTCGCCGACTACCTGGGGCTGCCGCACACGTCCCTGCGCAGAATGGTCCGCCGCCTCACCGAAGGCGAGCTGGAGCTGCTGGAGCGACGCACCGGCATCGGAGCCGCACAGCTGCGGGCGATAACACTGGAGGCGTTCGACGGGTCCCTCGTGCGGATCACCGGGCAGACCCGCCGACTGACAGCACCCGCCCACTGGCGGTTCTACGGCACCACCTCGCGCTACTGCCCCGCCTGCCTGGCCGACAACGGGGGCCGGTGGCAGCTGCACTGGCGCCTGGGCTGGACCTTCGCCTGCACCCGCCACCGGCTCCTGCTCCTCGAACGGTGCCCCCGCTGCGGCAAGCACCCGCCCGTACTCAGCGGTGGCAACCACCGCATGCTGCCCCGGCCACAAGCCTGCCGTTCCTTGACCGAGCGCGATGGCCGTGGCACCCGCTGCGGCTACCCCCTGACCGAAGCCCCTGCCGTCTCCCTGCCCGAAGGCGGTGCAGTCCTGCTGTCCCAGGCCGGCGTCAACGCGCAGGTCATCGCGGAGCATCGCAGTGCTGCGGCGCGGGAACGGGCCGGCGAACTGTCGCACCTGGGGCGACGAGCGCTACGCAGCATCGGCACCCGCCCCGAAATCGTGCCGCCCATCGCACGGGACATCATCACGGCCTGCCGCGGCGAGCTCCTCGCCGGTGCCGCGGCGATGGAGATCCACGACGCGCGCAACGTTGCCATCGGGACCACCTTGGCCGCCATCGCCACCGACCCCGAGCATCCGATGCGCGAAGACGTGTTCGCGTGGATGTGCCTCGCGCCGGACCGCGAAGTGGGTGAGCTGCGCGAACACCCCACGCGGTACCTGCGCAACTGGAGCCCCGCAGGCCCCCGCGTGATCAAGCGCATCCTCGCCGCGTCCGACATCCAGCTCACGCTCAAGGCCCGTCTTCGCTACGGCACAGCGACCACCGAGCCCGCCGTGCCCTACCTGAGCGAAGCCGACATCATCCTGAGGGCGTCCAAGACGCCCGGAATGCTCTGGCCGTCCTGGACTCTGCGGCTGCTGCCGCCCACGCGCCCGCACCAGCCGCGGATCGCGGGCATGAGGCGGGCCTGCGCGAGCCTCATGCTCGTTCCCGGCGGACCGGCCGGACATCGACAAGCCGCCCGGATCATGGGCAACCCGCAGTTCCGCAGCAACCTGGAGTCCCTGCTGGCGCTCGTCGACGCCGACCACATCTGCAGCACGCTGACGCACTTCGCACGCGTCCTCGACGCGCACGAGATACCGATCGACTACGCACGCCGCCGAGCCCTGTTCGCCGACGAGGCGAGTCCGCTGCTGCTCGACGAGAACGCCCACTGGCTCCTCTGCAAGAGCCTGGGCACCCGGCAGTTCCAACAAGTCCACCTGGAGCGGCTGCGCTGGCAGCTGCGTCGGATACTCCTCGGGGCCGACCCGCAGCCCGGCAACCACGCACCCGCCTGGACACACCGCTTCGCCTACCGGACCCACCCGGAGATCCACGCCTTCCTCGACGAACAAGCGCGCCGCAACCTCGCCGCCCACCACATCACCGACGAGCCGGTGACGTGGGAGCCACCCGCACACTGGCTCGACACCATCGCTCTGCCCCAGCCGCCCGTCGACATCCCCACCGAACGCCTTCGCGCCCTGCTGACCCCCGACTCCACCGCCCGCGACGTCGCTCAGACCCTCGGTCTCACGGTTCACCAGCTGCGCCTGGTGATGGAGAGCCGCCGCCTGAGCGCGCAGACCCGCCCGCACAACAAGGGCCACTACCCCCGCCCACCGCGCCCGGGCTACTTGGTCCCCGACAAGCTGCGCGACCTCTACCAACAGCAGGGACTGCAACAGCTGCAGATCGCCGAACTCGCCGGATGCACCACCGCCGTCGTCAAGACCGCGCTGAAGCAGGCGAACATCCCGCTGCGACCGCGCCGAACACCGGGCGAACTGAAACAGTCCGTCGATCCGGCATGGCTACGCACCGAGTACCACGACAAAGGCAGAACGGTGGCCGACATCGCCCGCGAACTGGCCGCCCCGGCCACGAACGTCTCCCCCCTCCTCGACGCGTGGCGCATCCCCCACCACCCGCCCGGCCACAGAGCACCTCCGGCCTGGCAACCGAGCCCCTTCGCGAACCTCGGCATCCCCCTGTCAGCACCGATGAAACACATCAGCACCCGCCAGGGCGGAACCGAATGGCTGCGCACCGCCCTCCTGATCCCCGGACACCGCACGCGCCGCTCGGCCGCACTCACCCTGGGAATCCCTCGTACGTCACTCAACGGCCGGCTGAAGATGCTGGAGAGCGCCGCCGGATTCGAGATCTTCAACCACCGCACACGCCCCGTCGTCGCGACGCCGCGCGGCCAAGCGCTCCTCGAAGAAGCACAGCACCTATTCGACCTACTCGGCCAGCAACCGCCAGCCGACTTCGTGCCCACGCTGGCCTGACGGTGTCCGCTGCGGACAGGCGAGAACCGCTCGCGCATTCTCCTCGTGATCGTCGGCTGTAGCAGCTTCGACGGTGAGCAGTTCACCGTCGTGGAGACCGAAAGCTAGCGGGCTCTCCTGCCCCGGTCCGCAGTTGCCGGACGATGGCCGGACCGCAAAAGCTTCGGCAGGTGGATCTCTGCGGACGGCTCGTCATCCATGACCACTACCGCGGCTCCGTCCCCGGCGAAGTCGACAGATACTGTGCGGGTCGTGCTCTCGCAGACGGATCTGGCGGGACGAAAAGGGTTGATGAGGGCGACTTCGAGTCGGCCCATTCCACCGAGATGCTGAGGGGGGCGAGGTGGCGCTCTCGGGATGCGGTCTGCCTGGGGTCGCCGCGACCTGTGCGGATCTATTATTTGGTCTCGGGTGCGCGAGCGGAAAGAGGCCGGGGAATGCGACGGCTCGGGGAGCTTGAAGCCGAGATCATGGACTGCCTGTGGAAATGGGGCAGGCCCGCGACGGTTCGGGAGGTGGTTGACGACATCAACGCCCATCGTCCAGCTGCATATACGACCGTGATGACGGTGGCCACCATCCTCTACAACAAGGGGTGGCTGACCCGGGAGAAACAGGGGCAAGCATGGCTCTACACCCCGGTGCGCAGTCGTGAGGCGTATTCGGCTGCTCTCATGGAGGATGCGCTGGCGGCGAGCGAGGACCGCTCTGCCGCGCTTGTTCACTTCGTCGAGGGGATGACGGACGATGAGGTGAGTGCGTTGCGCGAGGCGCTGCGGTCCACGGGTCGTGGCTTGTGAACGCCGCCCCTGCTCTGATCGGCTACGCGGCTGTGGTGGGCACGCTCGCGCCGAAGGTGATGCTCGGCAGCCTCTGGCCGCAGCGGTCGCCCGTCCTGGCGATCGGGGTCTGGTTCGCCCTCGCGGTGACCTTCTCGCTCAGCCTTTCGCTGGCCGCACTGAACGTCGCCAATCCTGACGCGCACTTGCACGGACTTCTCTACTCGTGCCGGGCTGTACTGGGACTCGGGTCGTCCGCGGACAGTGCACTGGCCCAGGCAGGCGTTGCGTTGTGTGTAGTCCTTGTCACAGCTCACCTGGCCGGCTTCGCTTTCCATGCTGTACGGGCGCGGGTCGCCCGGGGTGGGCATCGTGATGTGCTGGAGAAGGTTGGCCGCCGCTCGGTCCATCTCGATGCGACCGTGGTGGAGCATGCCGTGCCTGCCGCCTACTGCCTTCCGGGCCGTCGGCCCCGGATCGTGGTCAGCACCGGTGCCGTAGACCTCTTGTCCGGTACGGAGCTCGGTGCCGTTATCGAGCACGAGCGGGCACATATCCTCGGCCGCCACCATCTGATCCTCTCCGGATCGCATGCCTTTGCCTGGGTCTTTCCGGGCGTGCCCTTGGCACGGCATGTGCGGGAGCAGGTTCCGCTGCTGCTCGAAATGGCCGCCGACGACCGTGCGCTGCGCCGTTTTCCGCGCGGCACGCTGGCTGCAGCGATGTTCGCCATGGCGTCGGGCGAAGCGCCGCAGGGGGCTCTGGCGGCAGGGGGGCGAACGGTACTGGTCCGCCTGAAAAGGATTCTGGGGCCGGCGCGCGGCGCGCACCCGGCGCTGCGCTGCGCTGTCGGGGCGGGCGCCGTTATCGCGCCGCTCCTGCCCGTACTGCTGGTGTGCCCTGTCGGTCTCGGATAGCCCGACCGAGCTGTGCCCGGGACCGCTCGCGCAAGATCCGGGCGGGACCGGCCACTGCGCCGTCCCGCCGTCCGGAGTCACTGATGTTCCGGGCCGGGCCCCTCGGCGTATCCGCGTTCGCCCGGCCGGAACGCTGGGCTTCCTGCACGGACCGGGTTCCTCAGATACGTACGCCCCACATGAAGGGCATGCCGCTGCGGGCGATCGACTCGTAACGCACCTGGGCTCCGGGCTTGGGTGAGTGGAGGATCTGTCCGTTTCCGGCGTAGAACCCGACGTGGCTGAGGTCGGTGCGCATGATGATGAGGTCACCGGGCTTCAGCGCGCTGAGGGAGTTGATCCGGGTGCCCGCGTTGGCCTGGGCCTGGGAGGTACGCGGCAGGGACACGCCGGCCTGGCGGAAGGCCCAGGAGGTCAGGCCGGAGCAGTCGAAGGAGCCGGGGCCGGTCGCTCCCCAGACGTACGGCATGCCGACCCTGCTCTTGGCGGCGTTGAAGGCTGCGGCTGTGATTCCGGACGCGCTGGTCTCGTTGCCCAGGTCGACCCGTTCGCTGGAGCGGTTGGCCCGCTCCTCCTTCTCTGCGATCGTGGCCCGCTCCTTCGCGGTCAGCGTGTTGAGGAGCTTCTGCGCCTGCGCCAGCTTTCCCTGGATCTCCTTCTTTTTGCTTCCCAGTTCCTTCCGTGTGTCCTGAAGGCTGTTGAGCTTCTCGCCGGCCTGAGTGCGCTGCTGTTGCAGGGCGCGCTGCTGGGAGAGGAAGCGCTGGAGGGTGTCGGACTGCCGTGCGCTGAGGCGGTCGAGGCCGGACGCCTTGTCCAGGTAGGCGTCGGGATCGGCCGAGAGGAGCAGCTGGAGTGAGGGATCGAGGCCGCCGCTGCGGTACTGGGCGGTGGCCACGGAGCCGAGCTGCTGACGGAGTTCGTTAAGCGCGCTCTGTTTGCGGGCGACTGCTTCTTGCAGGTTGTCGGCCTCTTCCTGGAGCTTGTCGGCCGACTCCTTGGCTCCGTTGTATTTCTCCGTGGCCTGGGTGGCCTCCTCGTACAGGCGGTCGATCTGGGCCTGCACGCCCTTCTTGTTCGGGTCCGGCAGCGGGTCCGCCGATGCTGACTGGGCGGACATCACGACCGTGACCGCGGCGGTCGCGGTCAGGACGGAGGTATACGCGTGATTCGGCTGCTTAGGACGACGGTGGGACGCCACTGAGGCGAGCTCCTTCTTCCTCGGCCGCTGCTCGACGGTGAAGTCATCCCGGCAAGTTCCGGAGGAAGCTCACGGGTTCAGCGACACCTCCACCGACACCCCGGGCGGGTGATCGACCGTGCGGAGACTGGATACGCATACTAATCAGCTTAGTGAGTTAAGACCAAGCCTAGGCCGGCAATGTGGACCGGCCACGCGGGAGCCGGTCTCCTGCGCCTGCGAGAGGGCCTGTCCCCCGGCCCTGTTGGGAGCAGCGCCGGGCTGTGGACGGATACTCGGGGCGGGGCGCTCCTTGCTGGCGCGCCCCGCCCCGGGCTGTGTTCGTTCAGTGCGAGCAACAGTCGCAGGAGGGGGCGGATGCCGCGTCGGTGGAGCCTGTCACGGGTTCCCGGTGTGGTGCCGTCGGGGAGGACCCGTCCTTCTGGGCGGGGGCCGTGCGCGTGGCGGGTGTGCTCGTGGCCATGGGCAGCAGCGTGGGCCGGTCCGCGGGCGCGGTAAGGCTGGTGTCCGTGGGCTCCTTGCGTGAGGGAGCCGCGAGGAGCAGGGCCTTCCTGTCGTCGGCGCGTGCGGGTGCGCCGGCTGATATGTCGCAGCATCCGTCGGCGCACCCGTCAGCGGTCGGCAGCAGCAATGGGGTGGCCGCCGCGGGGCGGGCCGGGGCGGGGTCGCGGACGGACTGGTGGTGGGGCAGGCGGGTCTTGCGTCCGGCGCGGATGCCGTTGGCGATGACGAGGACTTCGGCGAGTTCGTGGGTGGCGACCACGGCTGCCAGGCCCAGGACGCCGAGGCCGGCGAGGGGGACGAGGGTGATGAGTATGGCGCCGGAGAGGATGAGGTTCTGGGTGAAGACGGCGCGGGCGGCGCGGGTGTGGGCGATGGCGTCGGGCAGGCGGCGCAGGTCTTCGCCCATGAGGGCGATGTCGGCGGCTTCGATCGCGACGTCGCTGCCCATGGCGCCCATGGCGATGCCGGCATGGGCGGTGGCGAGGGCGGGGGCGTCGTTGATGCCGTCGCCGACCATGGCGACCGGGCCGCGTGCGGAGAGTTCGGTGACGATACGGGCCTTGTCCTCGGGGAGGAGTTCGGCGCGTACGTCGGTGATGCCCGCGTCGGCGGCGATGGCCTGGGCGGTGCGGGTGTTGTCGCCGGTGAGCATGACGACCTGAATGCCCTGCCGCTTGAGGCGGGCGACGGCTTCGGATGCTTCGGGGCGGATCTCGTCGCGTACGGCGACGGCGCCGAGGACGGCGTTGTCGTGTTCGACGACGACGACGGTGGCTCCCGCGCTCTGGAGACGGGCCACCTCTGTGCCGAGGGCGCCGGGGTCGATGAAGCCGGGCTTGCCCAAGCGTGCCGGGGCGCCTTCGACGGCGCCGGTCAGACCGTTGCCGGGGACGGCCTCGACGTCCTGAGCCCGCGGGAAGGGGAGCTCGTCGGCGGCGGTGAGGATCGCTGCCGCCAGGGGGTGTTCGCTCCGCGCTTCGAGAGCGGCGGCGATGCCCAAGACGCGGTCGCGTTCGATGCCGGGGGCGGTGACCACATCGACGACGGCGGGGTTGTTACGGGTGAGGGTGCCGGTCTTGTCGAGGGCGACGACCCGTACGGCGCCGAGCGCCTCGACGGCGGCGCCGCCCTTGATGAGCACTCCGGCCTTGGAGGCTGCGCCGACGGCGGCGACCACGGCGATGGGGACGGACAGGGCGAAGGCGCACGGTGCGGCGGCGACCAGAACAACCAGGGCGCGTTCGATCCAGATGCCGGGGTCGCCGAACAGGCTGCCCACGGCGGCGATCAGCGCGGCCAGGATCAGGACGCCGGGGACCAGGGGGCGGGCGAAGCGGGCGGCCAGGCGCTGGCTGTTGCCCTTGCGTTCCTGGGCGTCCTGGACGATGTGGACCAGACGGGCCAGGGAGTTGTCCTCGGCGGTCGCGGTGACGGTTACTTCCAGGACACCGGCGCCGTTGATGGTTCCGGCGAAGACTTCGCTGCCTGGGCCGACTTCGCTGGGGACGGACTCCCCGGTCACGACGGAGGTGTCCAGGGCGCTGCGCCCGGCGCGCACGGTGCCGTCGGTGGCGATCTTCTCGCCGGGCCGGACCACCAGGATGTCGCCGACGACGAGTTCTGCGGGCTCCACCTGTTGCTCGGCGTTGCCGCGCAGGACGACGGCGTTGGGGGGTACGAGGTCGAGGAGGGCGCGCAGTCCGTGGCGGGTGCGGGCCAAGGCGTAGCCTTCGAGTCCCTCGGCGATGGAGAACAGGAAGGCCAGTGTCGCGGCTTCCCCGTACTCTCCCAGGGCGACGGCCCCGGCGGCGGCGATGGTCATCAGCAGTCCGACGCCGAGACCGCCGCGCAGCAGGGCCCGGACGGCGCCGGGGGCGAAGGTGGCCGCGCCGACGGCGAGTGCGGCGAGCATCAGGGGCGTCGAGAAGGCGCTGGGAGCCAGGAACGATGCGCCCAGCAGCACACCGGACGCGGCGGCGGCCTGCAGTTCGCGTACCTGCCAGACGCGGGAGGGCGGCTCCGGTGCCGCCGCACCCCAGAGGGTGGAGGTGGTGGGGCCGGTGCCGCAGCATTCATCAGCCACGGCTGGCCTCCGCGTTCTTTATGTGCCCGGGGGCGGTGCCGCCTGCGCAGCAGGCGCCGTCCGGGTCGCATGCCTGGTCGGGCTGTCCCTGGTGGTCGACGAGAAGGACGAGTTCGGCCAGTTCGGCCAGGGCATGGGCGAGCTTGGGGTCCGCCAGTTCGTAGCGCACCCGGCGGCCGACGGGGACGGTCTTGACCAGTCCGCAGCCGCGCAGGCAGGACAGGTGGTTCGAGACGTTGCCGCGGGTCAGACCCAGGCGTTCGGCGAGGTCCGAGGGGTAGGCGGGGGCTTCGAGCAGGGCCAGCAGCAGCCTGCGCCGTGACTCGTCCGCCAGCGCTGTGCCCACCCGGGCGAGCGCGCCGGCGTCCACAGCCACGGCCGGGCTCCTGTCGTATCGCGTCTCCATGGATCGAGGTTACAGCCATCACTGAATTAAGCAAAGACTGAACCCTTGAGTGTCTGCTCTCTGCTCAGGCGTGCGCAGTCTTCAGCCGACGGCCTCGACGGCACGCCGGGGAGCGAGTCGTCCACTGCGGGCCAGTGCGGTGACCGATACCGCGCACGCGAAGCCTGTCGCGATGAGAGCCCCCCACGTCAGCCAGGCCATCCGGTGGCTCTGCGCGAAGTCCCACAGGGCCCCGATGGCCAGGTTGCCCAGCGTGATGCCCAGACCGGAGACGGTGTTGTACAGGCCGTAGTGGGTGGCGACCAGCCGGTTGTCGCACAGGGCGACCACGGTGTCCATCTCGAACGGATAGACGATCGCGCCGCCGACGGCGAGGAGTACCACCGCACCCACCAGCGCGATGAGGACCATGGCGGGGAAATCCCTCGGGGTGAGTGCGAGCGGGACGAAGGCCAGGCCCATGCAGGACAGGCCCACGGTCAGGGACTGGTGCGGGCTCCACCGGGCCTTCGCCCAGGCCGTCAGCCGCAGTTGCCCGGCGACCGCCACCGCGGCGGAGACGACGAACAGACCGCTGGTGACCTTCGTGGCGTGCGCCCCCAGGGCGTCTCCCGCCGCCAGCGGGAGGGCGAGATAGACCTGGAAGGTCAGTACGTAGGAGCCGATCATCGCGCCGGAGAACAGCAGGAACGGCCGGTTCGCGAGGACAGATCGCCATTGCGCGAGGACGCTCTCGGCCGGGCCGGAGGTGCCGTCGGCGCTCGTGCCGCGCCGGTCGGGAAGAGCGCGCCACTGCAGAGCCGTGAGTAGGGCGAAGATGGCGGCGGCGACCGCGCACACGGCCTGGAAGTCGGCAGCGAGCAGGGCGAGACCGACAAGGGGGCCCAGGAACATGCCCGCCTGGTAGTAGACATTGAAGGTAGCGAAGGCGTCGACCCTGCGCTCACCCGCCTCGGCGGCCAGGTAGGCGCGGACGGCGGGGTTGAACAGCGCGCCGGCGAACCCGGTGGCGGCGGAGGCGGCGATCAGCGCGGGCAGGCTGTCCACCCAGCCGAGCAGGCCGAACCCGGCGGTGCGCAGCAGGCAGCCGGCCATGATGGGCGCCTTGTAGCCGAACCGGTCGGCGATGGTCCCGCCGACGAGGAACATCCCCTGCTGGGAGAAGTTGCGCACCCCCAGGACCAGTCCGACGGCCCAGGCGGCCAGCCCGAGCGGGCCGGCGAGGTGCGCGGCGAGGTAGGGCATGAGCATGTAGAAGGCGAGGTTGATGGCGAACTGGTTGGCCATCAGCAGCCGGGTCGGGGCGGAGAAGGAGCGCGTCTGCTCCCACACGGCCTTCATCGGGCGGCCTCGGCGAGGAGCAGCGCGTCGAGCGCGAGGGGGTCGGTGACGTGGGTACAGCGGGTCCACCGGGAGACGACCCGGTCGCCGGAGTGGGCGATCTCGTCGGGCTCGTCGGCGGGCAGGTGGCCCAGCAGGTTGTGCTCCCGGCAGTAGGCGTCGTCGAAGACGGTTCCGATGTAGCGCTGCGGGCCGTCGGGGAACACGGTCAGGATCCGGTTCTCGGCCGGCAGGGTTTGGGCCAGCCAGCGGGAGACGAGGGCGACTGCGCCGACGCTCCAGCCGCCGGTGGCGTAGTGGTCGCGGGCCAGGCGCCGCGCCGCCCAGACCGCTTCGGGGGCTGCTACCCAGTGGACCTCGTCGAAGAGGTCGTAGGCGACGTTGCGGGGGTGGATGCTGCTGCCCAGGCCGCGCATCAGGCGCGTGGCGGCGGGCTGTCCGAAGATCGTCGATCCGGTGGTGTCCACGCCCACCACCCGCAGGTGCGGGAAGTAGCCGCGCAGGACGGAGGCGATGCCGGCTGAGTGCCCGCCGGTGCCGACGGAGACTACCAGGGTGTCGATCCGGCCGAGCTGGGCGACGAGTTCATGGGCGAGGGGGGCGTAGGCGGCGACGTTGTCGGGGTTGTTGTACTGGTCGGGGCACCAGGCGTCGGGCTGTGCGGCGAGGAGCGCTTCGACGCGTCGGCGGCGGGCCTCCTGCCAGCCGCCGACCGGGTGCGGCGTCTCAACGAGTTCCACTTCGGCGCCGAAAGCCGTGAGCAGGCCCGTCATGAGGGGCTCCATCCCGGGGTCCGTGACGACGGTGACCGGGTGCCCGTACACGGCTCCGGCGAGGGCCAGTCCCAGGCCCAGGGTGCCGGAGGTGGACTCGATGATCCGTGCTCCGGGCAGCAGTTCCTTCCGCTGCCGGGCGGCCAGCACCATGTGCAGGGCGGTGCGGTCCTTGATGCCCCCGGGGTTGTGGCCCTCCAGTTTGGCCCAGAAACCGCGGCCGGGTGCAGTGAAGGGGTCCCCGATCCACAGGACGGGGGTGTCGCCGACCAGCCCGGCCGGGGTGTGCAGTGGGCGCTTGGCGCCGGCCAGGAGTCCGGCGGGCGAGGCGGAAGTGAACGTGCGGGTGCTCTGGTTCATGGCGTGCTTCTCCTGCGGCCGACACCAGGGGGCGTTCGGCCGCTGTACAGGAAGGTCAGGACGGGTGGTCGTGGCGCCGAGGCGGGCGACAGCCCACATCACGACGGCTCACAGTCCGGTCACGTCCGCCATACACCCAGGCAGGCACGCTTCTGCTGGGCGGGCAGCGCTGCAGAGCAGGAAGGTGGTGGTGGCCGCTGCCACGCGCAGTCGGCGCTCATGCCGGAGGGCATACCGGGCAGTTCGTCGCACATGGCCGTGTCGGCCTGATGCGTTCCGCGCGGCGCCTGAACGCTCGGCTCGTCCCCGCCCACACACTGACGGTCCCCGCCCCCGCTGGGCTGCGGCACTTGTCCGGCGGGATACGTCAGCGGTGGCGCAGGCTGGTCGCAGGACGGGGTGGAGACTGCGGCGATACTGTCGGCCCGCTCCCCGCCGGTGAGGACGGGGCCGTGGGCGCAGGCCAGCAGGTGGACCAGGACGGCGAGCAGCACAGCGAGCACCGCCTCGGACCACATGCCGAGGCAGCTGACGCGGCGTCCAGCCCCTATCCCCATGAGCACGGAATGTAGTCGATCAGCCACATAAAGTGCGTGTAGGGAATGGGGGACACCTCGCCTATCCAGCCACCGAGAACACCCAGGGGCCCTCTCCCCAGAGTTGCGTGGCGAGAACATATCCACGGCAGCTTCCCCCGATCGAGTGAAGCAGGGGAGATGCCGCCCTTGTAATGTGCCTCGTCCCCCAGCGGGTTTTCATACGGCGGAGTAGCCCGAGGAGTTCGCGATGCGGTGGATACCACGACCTTCACCTTCGGCCCGCGCAGCTGGCGTAGCTCGGGGCGGATGACTGACGTCAACGCAGCGGCGCCGCACAGGAGCGGATGTGCGCGGTCACACCCGTGATGCGGGCAGTCCATGAGGTAGACCAACACCACCAGGACCGCGACGGGCCGCAGTCCCGCGAGGCTCCGGGCTACGCGATCACCACGCCCGCGAACATGTTGGTCACCGGGATCGCGGCAGCGGTGACGACCAGCACCACGGCTTTTCGCGGTGGTCGCGCCACCTGTGCACCAGTTCCTTGACCCGGCAGGATCGGTCTGCTGCTGGCGGTGGCGAAGACGGCGTGGGACACCTCGCACATCCACATCGAGGTCAACGACCAGAACGAAGGTCAGATCCGCGCCCGGATTACCGGCAACGCGACCTCCTGCGGCTGCCCCGCATTCTCGGCCATGGGGACCATCGGTCATCGTCGCGTGGCGTCACGCGGTTTCGGTGGGATCTCGGGTAGCCGGGGAGGCCGGGCCGCGGGACGGGTCGTACGATGACCGCATGACCAGCACGATGCAGCCGAGCCGTCGCCCTGCCGGGCGTGGCTTCGTGCTGCTGGTGCTCGCGGTGCTGGCCGGTGTGCTGGCGATGCACGGCCTGGGGCCCGGACCGGCGTCCGTGAAACCGCCGGCAGCGGTCAGTGGTCATGCGGTGGCGATGGCTTACGAAGAGGCCGGCCGACAGGTGGCCGGTGACTGCATGCGGTCCGACGGCGGAATGAGCCACGCGGACCACGCGGATGCCACCTGTGCGGCGGCCGGCGTTAGCGCCGCGTACGCGGCTCCCGCCCTGGCCGAAGCTCTCGGTGCCGGGCCGGTGCCCATGGCGTTGTCCGGCAGTGCCGCTGGCAGCCCGGAGAGCGGGCGTGCGCCGCCCGATCTCGCCGAGCTGCAACTCCTGCGGATATAGGACCGCCCGCACGGCACCTCCTCGCCCCGGCTTCGCCGACGGGGATGCCGTTGCTCCGGCATGTCTTCGTTTTCCGTATCGGCGTCTGCCCGCCCGGGCGGCGCATCAGGGAGTCGCACCACCATGAACAAGAACCTCATCCGCCGGAGCGCCCTCGTCGCTGTCGCGGGCGCCGCCTCGCTCGTGCTCGCCGCGTGCGGGTCGAGCGACGAAACGTCCACCGGCTCGTCGCCCTCGGGGGCCTCGTCCGCTTCGGCGTCGCAGAGCGGGCACAGCGCGGCCGATGTCGCATTCGCCAAGGGGATGATCCCCCACCACCGTCAGGCCGTGAAGATGGCCGATCTCGCGCCCAGCAGGGCCGGGTCCGCCGAGGTCAAGAAGCTCGCCGATGAGATCAAGAAGGCCCAGGACCCGGAGATCAAGACCCTCTCGGGCTGGCTGACTACCTGGGGCGAGCAGGTCCCCGCCGAGGGCGCCATGGACCATTCCGTGCACGGCGCCGGCAGCGGAATGATGACGCCCGAGGAGATGGACAAGCTGAAGGCGTCCTCCGGGAAGGCGTTCGACACCGCCTTCATGAAGATGATGATCAAGCACCACGAGGGGGCCGTGGCCATGGCGAAGACGGAGAAGGCCGACGGCTCCTTCCCCGAGGCCAAGACGATGGCGGACGCCATCATCACCTCGCAGACCGCCGAGATCGCCAGGATGAACGACCTGCTCGGCAAGAACTGACCTGATCCTGCGCCAGGGGGTGCCGGGCCTCAGTGGCCCGGCACCCCAGCCTTTCGCTGTGCTCAGACCTCACGAAATACCCCTGGGGGGTATATCGTTCATGGTGTGGGTTCGCGGCAGCGGGCCGCACTGGACGGGATTGGAGATCACGATCATGGACCACAGCGCACACGACACAGCTGCCGCTCACGACCACGCCGCGCACCAGACGCACGCGGGTCACGCCGGGCATCAGGGGGGCGGAGTTACCTGGGGGGCCGCCGCGAAGGCGACGCTGCACTGCCTGACCGGATGTGCCATCGGCGAAATTCTCGGCATGGTCATCGGTACCGCCCTGGTGTGGGGCAACGTCCAGACGATGGTCCTGGCGGTCACGCTGGCGTTCGTCTTCGGCTACTCCTTCACCCTGTTCGCGGTCCGAAAGGCCGGCCTGGACTGGAAGAGCGCCATCAAGGTCGCGCTGGCCGCCGACACCGTCTCGATCGCGGTGATGGAGCTCGTCGACAACGGCATCATCGCCCTGACGCCGGGGGCGATGGACGCCCACCTGTCGGACGCGCTGTTCTGGACGGCACTGCTGGGCGGCTTCGCTGTCGCCTTCGTGATCACGACGCCGGTGAACAAGTGGATGATCGGCCGGGGCAAGGGCCACGCCGTGGTCCACGCCTACCACTGACCCCGGCCGTACGGCACCGCGCCCGGTCGCACCTCGCGATGCGGCCGGGCGCCTTCGCGCGCCGAGGCGTTAACTGGAGGTACCGGGGGCTTGACGGCGGCGGCCGGATCCGCCGGCCCCGCGGGGATATGGAGGGACCGACGATGTCCAGCACCGTCAAGGACATGCTCGCCACCTACCCGGCAGACCTCGGCGACATCGACCAGGCCAAGCTCACCGCCTGCATCGAGCAGTGCATCGCCTGCGCCCAAGCGTGTACGGCATGCGCGGACGCCTGCCTGTCGGAGGGGAAGGTCGGTGACCTGGCCAAGTGCATCCGCACCGACATGGACTGCGCCGACATCTGCACCGCCACCGCCGCGGTCCTCTCCCGCCACACGGGCTACGACGCCAACATCACCACTGCGGTCCTTAAGGCGTGCGCCATGGTCTGCAAGGCGTGCGCCGACGAATGCGGACGGCACGCGGACATGCACGAGCACTGCCGCCTGTGCGCCGAAGCCTGCCGTTCCTGTGAAACGGCGTGCACCGCACTCCTCGGCGCCCTCGGCTGACGGGGCGGTGGGAGAACCTGTCTGCGAGGAGGCGGGGCCCGCAGCGGGTCACCTCAGCGGCTGAACACCGACAGCGCGGTCGCGCTCATCTTCCGGCCGCCATGACCCGCCTGGTCGCCGTCCCCCTCGGCGGCCTGCGCCCGGTTCGCTACTGGACCGATCAGCACACCGCCTTCCGCACCGTGCGGTCGGGTCATCTGGGCACAACAGCGGGGAACGGGACCTTGCGGAGGTGGCCTCGATGCCGCTCCCGCAGGGGTTGTCCGTTCATGCTGTCCGGTTCCCGGTGGGGCCCGGAGTTCAACTTTGCGAGGTACCCGACCGGCGCTTGAGCAGCCACCACACGCCTCCCGCAGCGGCGAGGACGGCGATGGCCACTGCGGCGACGAGCAGCCCCGTCCTCCCCTCACCCTCATCGTCCTTGGCGGCGGCCTCGGGGGCTGGCACCGCCGGAGACGCCGAGGTGGGGGACGGAGCGGGAGCGTCGCTGGCACTCGGGCTGGTGGCGATGGGGCTGGCTCCCGGAGCAGCAGCCTTCAACTCCAGCACCGGCGCCGGCTGTTGCGGCCTGGCGTCTCCCTTCGGGATTTCGATCCATCGGGAGATCTTGCCGTCGCTGTACGTCTCTATCGTCTTGAAGGCCAGTTCATCGGCGTCGGGAAGTTGGCGCACCTTCACGGTGAAGACCGCATTGGTACCGACGGCGACCGGCGGTCCGCCGACGGTGAAGCCGTCGGTATCGGCTGTCAGTTTCCACCCCTTGGGCTGCCCCAGCAGGACGACGTCGGTGGGGGCGATGCCGTCGGGAAGGACGACGCGCATCTCAGTGATGCCGGCGCTGTCCGACTCTGCCTCAGCCTCGAAGGTGAGACTCACGTTCTGGACGAGCGCCTGCGGCGTCTCGGACTGCACCTCAACGTGTGCGAGAGCGGGCGCCGCCGAAACGAACAGCGCCGCCAGAACGAGAGCGCCCGCGGCACTGATCCGCCGAGCGACAAACGGGGACGAGAACATGATGGGCTCCTCGGTGAGGGAGAAGAAGCGATGACAGCGAACGGTGCCGTAGAACCACCTGGGCGGGATCTGAAGCATCCCTTCGGGGGCCTCTGCGTCCCGAAAGATGGGTCAGCAACTCCGACTGCGAGAGGTTCGAGGGTAAGAATGCTGGCCGTGCGACGCGGGTATGCGGGAGCTGGGAAGCAACGCGGGCGCTCAGGTAGGGAGGTGCTGCGGCCCGCACCGGCTTCGACGTCAGGTACCTCCGTCACTCCTCGCTCCCCGCCGTCCGGGCGGAACCCCGGATTGCTGCGGCGAGCTGTTCGGGTGCGCGGGTGGAGATGTAGAGGTAGGGAGTGGGGTCGTCCGGGTCGAGGACCTCCACCCGGACTGCGCCGCTGATGTAGCTGCGCATGACGAAGAAGGCCCGGGTATCTGCCTTGTAGGTGCGCCAGGCGCGGGCCTCGTCCCCGAACAGGGCGTGGGGTTCGCCCAGGGCGTTCAGCGGCAGGCGGGCGTCACCGACGACGAGGAGCTTCGGGGTGACCCGGATGCGCATCGATCCCTGGGACGTGGCGAAGCTCGTGGCCAGGCCGCCTCCGGCGGCGAAGGCGATGAGGGCGGCGATGGGCCCGTAGGGGAAGAAGACCAGGGCCGTGGCCAAACCGAAGGCAAAGACGATGACCCACCAGGTGCGGGGGACGGTGAGGCGTTCGTCGTAAGCGAGTGCGTTGTCCGCAGCCACGGGTTTCACCTTGTCGTATACGGCGGGGGCATGGGGAGAGTTCACAGCGGGAGGAAGGCGCTGGCGCGCGGGTCGTAGCGGACCGTGGTGCCCGCGTCGATGTCGTAGTACCAGGCGTGCAGGCGCAGGGTCCGGTCGATCAGGCGGGCTTGGACGCACGGGTACTCGCTGAGGGCGTCGAACTGCATGAGGGTGTGCCACTGCCCTGCGGCCACCTGGAAGGGGGCTGCTTCGGAGTCGGGGTGGAGGGCGTCGATCGCCCCGCACCGGGAGTGTCCGCACACGATGATGTCGGTGACGCACAGGACGTCGACCGCGTGCTCGATGGTCCGGGCTTCACTGGTCGGCTCGTGTTCGGCGTAGTGGGGAAGCGTCCCGCCGTAGGTGCGCAGTTCGTACAGGTCGCCCGGACGGCTGCTGGTCAGCAGTGCGGGCACCACATGGGCGTCGGAGCAGGCGATGAACATGGCCTGCGGTGTGGCGCTGGTGGTGTGCGGGCCGAGGTTGACACCATGCGCGGCGGCCCGTGCGGGAAAGGTGCGCGCCTCGTCTATGAGAAGTTGCATGCCGGCCTCCCGGTCAGTCCGTGAGGCGGTCATCGATGAGCTTCTTGAACTCGTCGAAGGTGGCCGGGTTCTGGATCTTGGTGCCGTCGACGATGAAAGTCGGGGTGCCCTGGACGCCGAGGCCGAGGCCGTCGCGCTGGTCGGCCTTGACGCGTTCGGCGGTGGCCGGGGCGGCGAGGTCCGTGTCGAACTTCTTCAGGTCGAGTCCGAGGTCCTTCGCGTAGCCGCGGAAGACGCTCTCCTTGCTCTCCTGCGCCTCTCCCCATTCCTTCTGGGTGGCGAAGAGCTTGCTGTACATCTCCTCGAACTTGCCCTGCTGTGCGGCGGCTTCGGCGGTGCGGGCGGCGAGTTCGCCGTTGCGGTGGCCGGGCATGGGGAAGTACCGGGCGACGAACGTGACCCGGTCGCCGTACTGCTCGCGGAGCTTCTCCACGGCCGGGTAGTACGCGCCGCAGGCTTCGCACTCGAAGTCGAGGAACTCGACGATGGTCAGCTCGCTGCGCCCGGGTGTGCTGAGGCGGTGGCTGGTGTCCCGTACGGGCAGGGCCTGGGCGGCGGGCTGCACGTCCGTGGCGCTGTCGGAGGGCGTGTCGGGGCGCAGCAGGAGGTAGGAGCCGAGGGCGGCTGCGAAACAGGCCACGATGACGGCGGCGACGATCAGGTTCTTGGTCAGTTTCTTCATGATTGCCTCTTGGGGGTTTCGCGGGGAATCGGGCGTCGGTCGCGGGCGTGGAGGCCGGCGAGGTAGGCGTTGTACGCGGCCAGCGGGTCGCCGGCGTCGCCGCGGTCGATCTGCCGGTCGACGCGCCGGGCTTCTCGCCGGTCGGAGCGCACCCACTGGATCGCCAGGATGATTGTGGTGATCAGGACAGGGATGTCGCCGGTGGCCCAGGCGATGGCACCGGCGTCGTACTGGTCCTCCAGCGCCTCCTCGACCCAGGGACGGTCGAGCCGGGACCACCAGCCCGCGCCGATCAGCGTGGTCGAGCTCATCAGGGAGATGCTGAACCATGAATGGAACGGCATGGTCAGGATGAGCGTGAACAGGCGTCCCAGGTGCGGCGGGCGGCGTGGGCCGGGGTCTATCCCGATGATCACCCAGAAGAACAGCAGCCCCACCACGAGGAAGTGCACCAGCATCACCATGTGCCCGAGATGGCTGCTCATCAGCGTCTCGAAGAGCGAGGTGTAGTAGACGGCGAACGCGCTGCCGATGAACAGCACGCTCGCCACCACCGGGTGGGAGATGACGCGTACGTAGCGGCTGTGCAGCAGGGCGATCAGCATCTCGCGCGGCCCGGTCGCAGAGCCCTTGGGGGCGGTGGGCAGCGCGCGCAGCGCGAGGGTGGCGGGGGCGCCCAGCACGAGCAGGATCGGCACGCTCATCGCGAGGATCATGTGCTGGCCCATATGGACGCTGAACAGCACCTTGCCGTACACCGCCAGCCCGCTCATCGTCGCGAACACGGTCACCACCAGGCCCGCGAACCACGCGATGGTCCGCCCGATGGGCCACCGGTCGCCCCGTACGTGCAGCTTGCGGACACCGGCCAGGTACAGCAGTGCGGCAGCCGCTGTGCCGAAGGCGAACAGCGGGTCGAAGTGCCACTGGGTGAACAGCGGCGTCCAGGGGAAGTCGCCCAGCGCCGGAGGCATGGCGAAGCCCAGCAGCTCCTCCGCCGGAGAGAGGGCCGCGTCCTGCACACCGGGAGCGGGGGTACGGGACAGGCCGACCGCGAGTCCCATCGCCGCTGTCATGATCAGCAGTTCAACGGCGGCGAGGCGGACGAAGCCCCGCCGGCTCCCTTCTGCCAGCGATGGCATGGTGCGCTTACGGTGCCACCACCCGGCCACTCCCAGGAGCAGCAGTGCCGCGGTCTTGGCCAGGAGGAGCAGCCCGTACCGGCTGGTGAGCACCTCGCTGGGCGAGGGCAGCCGTACGGCGGCGTTGACCAGGCCACTGGCCCCGACCGCGAGCAGCGACCACCCGGCCAGCGGGCTGAACCGCCGCACGGCGTCCTTCGTCTGCTCCTCCCGTCGGAAGGCCGCCACCAAAACGAAGAGCAGGCCGCCGACCCAGACGGCGACGCCGACCAGGTGCAGGGCCAAGCTGATCACGGCGGCGTCGTGGTTGCTCGCGGCCGAGGAGTGGCCGGTGAACGCGGGCGGAAGCAACCCGGCGACGGTGAGCAGGAGCGCGGCACGCGCCCAGCGAGCGGTACCAAGCCCCAGGCACACCGTCGCAACCGCTGCGGCGGCCACTGCGGACAGCGCGAAGGAACGGCCCTGCGGGTCGGTGACGACATAGTCCGCCACGACGTCGGGGCTGAGGACCGCTCCCAGCGGCTGTGCGAAGAGGTCGGAGAGGGTGAAGACCAAGGTGGCAACGGACGTCATCGTCCACACCGCGGCCGATACAGCAGCCCAGTTCAAAAAGCGCAGCTGGTCCTCCCCCAGCCGCCGGCCCCCCGGAATCAGTACGACGACCATGAGGAGGGCTCCGATGGTGGCGACCGCAGAGACGTCCGCGAGCGTGCGCAGCACCGGCAACCCCCAGGTGGTCACCGCCCCCGGCCCCTCGATCCCCGGCACAGACGAATCGGTGCCGCCGCCCGCCCACACGGCGGCCACTGCAGCGATCACCGCACCTGCCGCAGCGACGACCAGGAGGAGTGGCAGCCGGAAGAAGACCTTCGGCCTGGTCACCGCGCCGTCAGTCGCCACGGCTGACCCTCTTGCGCCGGAGCATGAGGTAGCCGGCCGCCCCGACAGCCATCAGCACCCCGGCGGCGGTGACAGCGGCAGTGCTCATACCGGCCGAGCCAGCGCTGTCAGAAGCCGCCTGGGCGCCCGAGGCCGAGGCCGGGGTCGGCGTCGGGGCGGTCGGCATCGCAGACACCGACGCAGTCGGGTCCGGGGACGCCTTTCGAGTCTGAACGGTGAAGGTGTAGGAGCCGGAGACGGGGTGGCCATCGGCGGACACGACCCGGTAGCCGACGCTGTACTCGCCTGCGGATGCCTGTGGATCGAGAGCGATTGTGACGCGCTTGCCATCGACCCGAGGGGTGCCCTGCCCGGCGGGCTTCTTGTCCGGGCCGGTGACGGCGACCTTGGCGTACTTCTGGTGCATCGGATCGCTGAAAGTCAGCGTGACGCTCTCAGGCACTTCGGCGAGCGACGCTTCGGCCACGGGGGCGCTGCTGTCGAGATCCGTGTGTGCCGCAGCAAGGGGAGCGCCCGCGACGAGGATGCCCAGGGCGGCGGGTGCGACTAGTGCGCGTGCCGCAAAGCGGACACGCCCATAGGTGTAATGCATGGGTGAAGGGGACCTTCTGTGCAGCCTGCGGCCTCAGCCGCAGGGATACGCGCGGACCGGCGCACGCCGGTCGTCCCCCGCACGCGTATGTCTGTCAGGACACGGCAGGATGGCCGACCGGCATCAGCCGGGAACGGACGAGGAGACCACCGGAGCGCGGAGGCGCCCGGCCGGAGCGCAGCCGTACCAGAACGGCTGGCTTCAACAGCATCTCGGTCGTCCGGAGCCGGTCCTGCGGGCCATTGCCGCGCACGACCAGGAGCGGCCGCACGAAAGCCAGCAGGCACAGCATCACGTCCAGCAGCGGCTTGCTCCGCCACAGCATCTGCTCGGTGACGCCCAGCACCCGGGCGGCCACCATCAGGGTGATCACATGACCGGAGATCAAGGAGCCCGCAGGCAGTTGCAGGGTTGCGCCGTGCTCCACCCATGAGGGAAGCACCGAGGTGGCGTCCGCTCCAGCAGCTGCCCGGCACATCCCGGGCAACGCATACGTGGCGTGATGGGCGACCTGGGCCGCGACCAGCACCCCAAGCAGCTGTCCGTCGGTAAGCCTGCGCCGGGTCAAGAACACCGCTCCTGGCAGGGCTACGAGACCAACCGCCGCCACGATGACCCACTGCGGAGCGTGTCCCAATGCCAGCACATGTCCAACCATCGGCAGCAGGACGCACAGCATGGCGAGAACCGCCGCACGGGTACCACGCAGCACGCCCGAGGCCGGCGAGGCGGTACGGGGCAGCAGCAACGGTCCCATGGGCGGATTTCCGAACGTCGCAGTGAGAAAGGCGGCTCTGGTGAGAAGAAGGCTACCCGTAGCGGAGCGCATGCCCGCCTCCTGGGTGTTCCCCTCTGGATGTGTCCGGTTCCCGACGATCGCGGCGTCGAGACCAGAGCCCAAGCCTCCTGCAGCCCGTCCCCCGAATACCGAAGGCGCCTCGCGCACGCACGATGCAGCCGAATGGCATGATGACCGTCCTTGGGCCGCCCCCGTATGTCGCCCTCAAGCGGTCTGATCATTCGGCACCCGGACGTCGTCACAGGCGGGCGGGCCAGCTATGTCTTAGTTCTTGTTCCACCACCGAGCAGCACTGCCGAGGCGTTGCCCGTGCGGTGTCGGGATAAGGATCGGTCAGGGGATTGTGAGGTTTCGCCGTCTACGGCGCCCGACCTGAGGCGTAGCGCGTGCTTCCGCGTGTCGGAGGGACGAAACCCGACCACGGTGCGCGCTCATCGTTCAGGGAGGTCGGGCAGGCGTATGCCGGGCAGTGGGCCACTGTGGCGGGCTTGGTTGCGCGCATACTTCGAGGTTGGGTTGTCTGGGTCTTGCGCCGAGGGCGCGCGGCAAGGGGTTTTGGGGACCATCCTGGAAGCGTGAGCGGTCAGCCGTGGCCGAGCGGGCATCCGCTTTTGCCGCGGGCCTTGGCGTCGTTGTCGAGGTAAAAGTTGGGGCGTTGGTCGGACTCCTGGTAGTAGCGATGGAACACGGGGGTGATGCCTCCGGAGATGGGCGGCACGATCCAGCTCCAGTCGGCGGGCACGGTCCGGCCGTGCCCTTCTTCCTTGGCCAGGTGGGTCAGGAAGCGCCTCGACTCGGTGTGGTGGTCACTGATCTTCACGTCGGCTGCGTTGAAGGAGTGCAGTACCGCGACGTTCAGCTCGACCAGGGCGCGGTCACGCCACAGGGTGGCTTCGTTGCTGGTGTCGAGTCCGAGGTGTTCGGCGATGGTGGGCAGCAGGTTGTACCGGTCGACGTCGACGAGGTTGCGGGCGCCGATCTCTGAGCCCATGTACCAGCCGTTGAACGGCGCAAGGGGGTAGTCGATGCCGCCGATACGCAGCCGCATATTGGAGATGGCCGGGACGGCGTGCCAGCGCAGGTTGAGGTCGGCGAAGTCGGGACGGTCGGGGTGGGTGAGGTGGACCTCGAGCACGGCGCTGGTGGGGACGTCGAACAGTTCGGGTTTGCCCTGGTCGGTCTCGATGACCCAGGGCAGCACGTCCCAGGCGCCGCCGGGAGGCTGCCAGCCGAGCCGTCGCACGGTGTCGGTGAAATCCGTGTAGGCGGGGTCGCCGGTGATGGAACCGTTGTTCTGGTGGTAGCCGGCGTAGCGGATGAGCTGGTCGTTCCACACTCGCGGTGATGGGCTGTCGGGTGTGTCCGGGGCGAAGATGGAGATGACGGGACGGATGCGGCCGCTGTTGGTGGCTTGGTGCAGGTGCTCGACGAGGTGCTGATTTATCTCGTCGGCGCTGGCGGCTGTGCGCCGGTCCAGGACGCGCAGGCTCTTCCAGTACAGGCGGCCGATGCAGCGGCTGGAGTTGCGCCAGGCGACGCGGGCCCCGAAGGTCAGCTCGTCTTCGGAGTGGGTGTAGGTGCCCGTTTCGTTGATCTGCACGCGGATCTGCTGGAGGCGTGCTGGCAGCGGGATCGGCTGGTCGGGGTGCTCGGCGTGATGGAGACGGATGAACTCCTCCGCCTCGCCTGCGTCGGCTGCGCGGCTGCGTGCGGGTTCGGCTTCCTGGGGGCTTGGCGGTGCGGTGCCGGAGTCGGCCTGGTCAGGGTCGAGGGTGAGGATGCGGGCCAGAAGCGTTTCGGAGTTCATGGGTTCCTCGCGGGTGGCGTTCGGCTCCGGCGGTCGGCGTGGTGGGCCTTGGTGGCCGGACGTGCATGGGCGCGGGGTAAGGCACGGGCACCCTGGCGGTGGGCATCGACGACTTGGGGGCAAGTCGTGGTCCGCTGGGGTGCCCGTGCCCGTCATGGGGTGCCGGTCGTGTGTCGGACCGGCGGGTGGAATTCAAGCGCCCGGGCTGCCCGTTCCTGCTGTGCCCGCGGTTGTTCGCCGGGCGATGGAGGTTCCGAACAGTTCGTCCCAGTAGGGGGCGGAGATACCGAAACCCCTGGTGTCGTCGCGGAAGTGGTGGCGCATGTGCAGCGAGCGCAGATGCCGCATCAGGCGGCTCTTGGGAGTGGCGAGGTGCAGGTAGAGGTGGAAGAGGTCGTAGGTGAGGTAGCCGAAGGTGTAGCCGGCGCCGAAGATCAGCGGCAGTGAGCCCAGCCCGGAGGCAAGGTAGATCGTTCCGCCGACCATAGGGATGCTGAGCAGCGGACTGAGGATGGAGCGCCGCGGGTCGGTGGGGTAGTCGTGGTGGATGCCGTGCAGGATGTAGTGCAGGCGCGCCCCGAAGCCCTTCTCGGGTTCGTAGTGCAGCACGATGCGGTGGCCCCAGTACTCCGACAGCGTCCAGGTGAGGTAGCCGGCCGCTGCCCACCCCGTGAGAGCCCAGCCGCCTGCGTCGCCGAGGGAGAGCCACACGCACACGGCGATCACCGGGGTGAACATGGCGATGGTGGTGGCGGGGTGGACGTGGATGAGGTGGTCCAGCCAGCGTCGGCGGACGACCGCAGGTGCCTTGCCGCGTTGGTTCGCGCCCTTGTAGTTGCTCCGTTGTACGGGCGTCTGGGAGGTCACGCCCCGGCTCCTTCCGCCGTGGGGATCTTCACCCGCGTCTCGTAGGCGGCGCGGGCCTGGTAGTCGGTGGTGCGCAGCAGTTGGTCGGCCTTGAGGAAGCGGCCCATACCGTCGCGCCAGGGCTGGGGCAGCAGGAACAGGGAGCGGGTGACCGGGTTGGTCCAGCCGGGCACGTACCGGTTGTAGACGGGGCGGCGGGCGGTGCGCAGTACGGACGTGGCGATGTCCTTGGGGGTGAGCAGGGGCACGAAGCGGCCCTTGCCGACGCCGGAGGTCAGCTCGGTCTGGGCGGGGATGGGCAGAATGATGGAGAGGTCCACCCCGGAGCCGCGCAGTTCGGCCCGTACGCCTTCGGACAGTCCGACGACGCCGTGTTTGGCGGCGGAGTAGGTGGCGCAGCCGGGGAGGCCGATCATGCCGACGGCGGAGACCATGTTGATGATGTGGCCGCGGCCGCGGGCACGCATGGGGCCGATGGCGGTCTTCATGCCGTTGAGGGTGCCGAGGAGGTTGACGCCGAGCTGGTGGGTGGTGTCTTCGGCGGACTCGTTCTCGAACCGTCCGACGATCATCTCGCCGGCGTTGTTGACGAAGATGTCGATCTCGCCGAGGTCGGCTTCGACCGCTTTCCAGAATGTCTGGACGCTGTCGGGGTCGGTGACGTCGAGCGGGTAGGCGTGGGCACCGATGTCGGCGGCCACCTTGGTCGCGACGTCGTGGTTGCGGGCACCGATGGCGACTTTCGCGCCTTGGGCGATGAACAGTTCGGCGGTGGCGCGGCCGATGCCGCGGCTGCCGCCGGTGATGGCGACGACCTTGTTGTTGATGTCCCTGGGCACGGGGTCCTCCTGATGTCACGTGTGGTCGGTGAGGCGGGGCGGTCAGGCGAGGATGCGGAAGGCGCGGTTGTGCCAGATCAGCGGATGACCGCCGCGGTGGCCGAGCTGGCGCACCCGGGCGGTGAGGATGGTGTGGTCGCCGCCCGGGAAGGTGTCTTGGACGTCGCACGTCAGCCATGCCAATGCCTCATCCAGTACCGGCAGCCGGTCGATGAGGTGGTGGGGGGTGCCGGCGAACCGGTCGGCCTGGCGCACGCTGCCGTCGGCGAAGCGCTTGGCGAGGTGTGCCTGTTCTTCGCGCAGTACGTTGACCGCGAAGGCTCCGGTGGTGCGGATACGGGCCAGGGTGCGGCTGTGGTTGTCCGCGCAGGCCAGGATCAGTGGCGGGTCCAGGGACAGGGAGCACACGGCGCTGGCTGTCATACCCGCTGCCCCGCTTCCGTCGCTCTCGCACGTCGTCAGCACGGTCACGGGGGTGGGCAGATGGGCGAGCAGGTCTTTGAAACGCTGTGCAGTCACCGTTTTTCCCGCACCGTTCACCTCGGGCGGCTGGGTGGTGGTGAGGGAGCCGGTCACGGTGTGTCCGCGGGGACGGGTACGGGTTCGGGGGCGGTGAGGGTGATGTGGTCCCCGAGCAGGCCCAGGAGAATGAGGCTGATGGCTTCGGTGAGGGCCTGGCAGGCTATGGGGTCGATGATCGCGGCCAGGCTGGGCATGCCGAGGTCGAAGGTGGCGGTGAAGCGTACGGTGACCGCGCCGTCCGGGTGGCTGTAGACCTTCCAGCTGCCGTCGAAGGTGTCGAAGTCGCCGTCGGTCTGGGTGAAGTCGATGGACAGGGTGTCGGCGTTGATGCGGTCGCGTTCGGACCAGCACAGGATGCCGTTGCGGAAGTTTACCGACCAGTCCGAGTCCAAGGTGTCGCCGCCGGTGTCGGTGACGGACACTTCGCGGACGGCGTCGGTGTACTTGGGGTAGGCGGCGAAGTCCCGCAGCCGGTCGAAGACGTCTGCGGCGGAGGCTTGGGGTATGAGGGCGTCGAGGGTCACCTCGGGCATGTCAGCGTGTCTCCTTCGTCGAAGTGGTCGTACGGGCGAGTGCAGTGGCCGCGGAGGTGAACGCGCGGCTGATCCAGTCCAGATCGGAGGGCGTGAGCACCGCAGGAGGGGTCAGGCGTACGACCCTGTGTGCATTGAGGGAGTGATTGACGAGGAGCCCGGCTTCCAGCAGGTTCAGGACAAGTTCTCCGGCGGCGCCTTCGTCGCGCATCTCGATGCCGATGAGCAGGCCGCGTCCGCGGATGTCGGCTACCGCGTTGCCGAGTAGCGGTGTGAGCGCGTCATGGAGGCGGGTCATCAGCTCTTCGCCGAGCGTGCGGGCGCGCTCCACCAGATTCTCGTCGTGGATCGCGGTGACAGCGGCTGCGGCAGCGGCCATGGCGACCGGTGAGGCGGCGAAGGTGGAGGTGTGGAGGTAGGGGTCCTTGTCGAACGGGGCGTACGCCTGCGGTGTGGCGATGGCCGCGGCGACGGGAATGACGCCGCCGCTGAGGTTCTTCCCGACCAGCATCACGTCCGGGCGCAGCCCTTCCGCGTCCGCGCCCCACCAGGTGCCGAGACGGCCGAGTCCGGTCTGGATCTCGTCCAGGACGAACATGGCGTCGTGCTCGGCGCACAGCTGCTGTACCTGTGTCAGGTAGCCGGGCGGTGGCAGGACTGCGCCGCCCTCGCCCTGCATGGGTTCGAGGATCACGCAGGCCGGGTCGCCGCCGGCGAGGGTCTGCTTCAGGGCATCGGCGTCGCCGTAGGGGACGTGTTCGGCCGGCAGCAGGGGTCTGAACGGGTCTTGGTAGAGGGGCTTGGCCGTGACAGCGAGGGCGCCGGTGGTCTTGCCGTGGTAGCCGCCGATGGCGGAGATCAGCCGGTGCTTGCCGTGCGCGCGTGCCAGCTTGATCGCCGTCTCGGTCGCTTCGGCACCGGAGTTGACGAAGTGCACCCTTTCCAGCCCGGGCGGGGCCACGGCGGCGAGCGCCGCCGCCGCGATTGCCGCGGTTGGTTCCAGCAGCAGCCGGGTGGCCATGGGATGGCGCTGTATCTGTTCGATCACCGCCTTGACCACACGCGGGTGTCGGTGACCGAGGAGGAAGACCCCGTACCCGCCGCAGTCCAGGTATTCGTTGGCGTCCGCGTCCCAGACGCGGCTGCCTTCCGAGGCGACCTCCATGGCCGCGCCGGTCAGTGATGCGAGACGGGCCCGGCCTTTGCTCAGGTGGCGCCGGTAGATGCCCAGTATTTCAGCTGCCGACAGCTCGGAGGCGTGCGGGACGGGCAGGGTCAGTTCCCTCATGCCACGACCTGCGCAGTCTGGAGGTCAGCCGTCGGGGCGGTGCGGACCATGCCCTTGGCCCGGGCCATGTAGGTGACCGAAGTTCGCAGTGCGGATTCGAGTCCACTGCTGCTGAGCGCGGCAGGGAGCCCTTTCTGGCCGAGGCTGTTGGGGAAGACGTGTCCGTGGGCGAACAGGGCGGTCATGGCGAGCATGTCGTCGAAGCGGCGCCTGGCCCGGGGGTGCAGGTTGGCGATGAAGACCGGCCGGATCAGGCGGTCGACCATTTCGGGGCCCACGATGCGCGGCCGCGCGGCGTCCAGACCCAGCCGGTCCGCGGTCTCCTGGATGACTTCCAGGGCCCGGTCGGTTCTCAGGGCGTCGGTGCCGGCGGTGACCCACACCTCGCCATCGCGGGTGCCCTGCCGGATGAGACGGGCGATGGTGGCCGCGACCACGTCCTGAGGTACGAAGTCCACGGGCGAGTGCGCCGGTACGGGAACCAGGGGCAGGAGGCCGCGCAGCAGCCCGTGGATGACGCCGTGCATACCCTGGAACGCGGAGATCGCCCCGGTGGCTGCGTCTCCGATCACCACCGACGGGCGGACGATGACCGCCGGGATGCCGGAGGACCTCACGATGTCCTCACCGGCCCGCTTGGAGTCGAGGTAGTCCTCCGGGCGGGCGGTCGCATCCCCGTGGTCCTGGCCCATCTGGGCGCGGGTCAGGTCGGTGCGGTCCACGAATGCGGTCGACACGTGATACATCACGGCGTCGGCGTCAGTGGTGAGCTCCACCATCTGCCGGGTGCCGGCTGCATTGAGGGCGTGGGTGGCCTCGGGCCCGCTGGAGAAGCCGGTGATGGCCGCGCAGTGCACCACGGCATCGACACGGGAGCAGAGGCGTTGGTAGGCGTCCTGGTCGAGACCTAGGAGCGGCGCGGTCAAGTCTCCGACGAGCTGCTCGTCAGCGCCGGGCGCAGGGGTGCGGTGGATCAGGGCGATGACATGGCAGTCGGACAGCTGGGGCAGCAGGGCGCTGCCCACGACACCGGACGCACCGGTGAGCAGAACTGTGGGACCAAGGGGCACGATCGAGCACCTCACGAAGAAGTTCAACGGACGTACAGGGCAGAGATGGTCGCGGCGACGCCCCGTCGGCGGGTGCCAGGGCTTCGTGGCACGGTGATGTCCTGCCCGGGAGGGGGCGCGAAGAGACGTGGGAGCGAAGCGACGGGTTCGGGATCGGACCAGTCGTGGGATCAGGGGATGCGCAGGTGTGCGTGGCCGGCGAAGTACTCAGCCAGCGGGGCGGCCATACGGGCGCGGGAGGGGGGGTGGAAGGCCAGCGCTCGGCAGGCGGAGTTGAGGTAGGCGACGTCCGGGGAACCGATGAATGCCATCCCTCCCAATGCTTCCAGCGTCACCGACAGCACGCGTCCGATCGTGTCCTGCGCGGCATAGCGGCACATCAGCGACCGTGCCAGGGTGTCCTGGCTGATTCCGCTGGCCGTGTCGGCGGCGAGCCCCTCCAGGGCGAGCACGGCGGCTTCGACAGCGGCGACCGCGTCGGCTTGCACTGCCGGGTCCACCCGCTGGTTGAGCAGGATGCGTTCGACGAGAGCGGAGACTGCGCCCAGGTAGCTGGCGGTCATGAGGGTTTCGAACCAGACGAATCCGACGGTCTGCAGCTGGTCGAGTCGGCCGTCCGCGGTGACGTCGGTGCGCACCAGCAGCTCGGGCGGTACTTCGACGTCGTCGAGGACGACTTCGTCGCTCTCGGCGCCGGCCAGGATCGGACTGCCCCAGAACGGCTTGACGGAGACCCCTGGTGAGTCTGCGGGGATGAGAGCAATGGCGAGTTGCTCGGTGCCGTCCGGGCCGGGAAGGGGCAGGGATGCGGTGAGCAGATTCATGGAGCGGGCCAGGCTGCAGGGCTTTTTCGACCCGCTGAGGAACACCTTGTCGCCGTCGGTGCGGGCGGTCAGGGCCGGGTTGAGAATGCCCTGGCCGGTCCGGCCTTCGGCGAAACCGGAGGCGAGCAGCAGGTTGTCCTTCGCGATCGCCGCGAGCAGCATCCATTCCAGGCCGCTGCTGGTGGCTGCCGCCTCCACCAAGGACGCCACGGAGAAGTGGTGCATCGTGGTGGCCACAGCAAGCGACGGCGAGCGGGATCCGAGCGCGCGCTGGACGCGCACGGCGGTGAGCAGGTCCGCGCCCTTGCCACCGTGCTCGCTGGGCACCAGAAGGCCCGGTCCGCCGGCTTCGGTGAACAGCTTCACCCCGGGGCCGCCGGCTGCCTCCAGCTCCGTCAACGACGACGCGGCGAGGAGTCCGTCCAGGCCGGGCAACAGTGTTTCGACGATGGTGCGTTCACGCTGCAGATAGCGCATTGGACCGGGTCCCCCACCTGGTTGGTTTGACATGTATCAGCCAGTTCGGCAGTCCCGCATGCGGAGTGCGGGTCAGGTGCCGTCAGCGGCGTCGCCAACGCTACGAGGCGCATTTGCAGCAGTCCTGCAGCGGAAATGCAGGTTCCGCTCATGAGTTCGACAGGGTGGGGTGAGAGCTGAGCTGTATCGGAAGCCGGCCATCCGTGCACGCGCCCGGCCGTCGAGGCAGGAGGCACGCGTTCACAGGGTGGGGTCCTGGGCTGATGCCCGGCCCCCACCCTGTGCGGTCGTGGGAGAGATGCTGTCTAGTCGTCGAGGCCGATCTTCTGGTGCAGGCGTGCCAGGGGGCGGGGGGCCCACCAGTTGGCGCGTCCGGCCAGGCGCATGAAGGCCGGTACGAGGATGCCGCGCACGAGGGTGGCGTCGACGATCACGGCGAGCGCGAGGCCCACTCCCAGGAGTTTGAGCGGGGTGAGCCCGGAGGTGGCGAAGGCGAGCAGGACGGTGGCGACCAGCGCGGCGGCAGCGGTCACCAGTCGGCCGGTGCGCTCAAGGCCCCAGGCGACGGCCGAGATGTTATCTCCAGTGCGGTGGTACTCCTCCTTGATGCGTGAGAGAAGGAAGACCTCGTAGTCCATGGACAGGCCGAAGGCGACGCAGAACATGAGGATGGGAGTGTCGATGTCGAGCATGCCGGTGACGGTGAAGTCACCGACGAGCCAGCGAAGATGACCGTCCTGGAAGATGTAGACCATCGCCCCGAAGGTGGCTGTGAGGCTGAGCAGGTTCAGCGCGATGGCCTTCAAGGGGATGAGCAGGCTGCCGGTGAACAGGAACAGCAGCACCATCGTCGAGACGGCGATGATGCCGAGCGCCCAGGGCAGCTTGTCTGCGAGGGTGTCTTTGGAGTCGACGAGCAGGGCGGCCTGGCCGCCTACGAGGGCGGTGCCGGGCGCGGGCTGGGCTCGGATGGTGTCGACCAGGTCCATGCCGCGCTCGGAGTACGGCTCGGTGTCGGAGACCACCGACAGCCAGGTGCCCCGGTCCGCCTTGAACCGGGCGGAGGCCGGTCCCGGCGGGGCGACCTGCCGTCCTTCGCTGTAGGAGCCGGTGAGGGCGTCGACGCGGGTGATACCGGGCACGGTCGACAACTGCTCGGCGTACCCGGCCAGTTCGGTGGACTGGGCCTGGGCGCTGAGGTCGGGCAGGACGACGTTCAGGGGCGATCCCTCCCGGTTGTCGAACTCCTCGCGCAGGACTTGGGCGCCTTGGTGGGCCGGCGAGCTGGCGGGCAGGACCCGGTCGTCGCTGTCGCCGAACTCGGCGCGCAGGAACGGCAGGCCGAGGGCGACCAGGATTGCGGTGACGGTGAGGGCGAAGGGAAGCGGGCGGCGCATGACCGCCATGGCCAGCTTGTGCCAGAACCCTTCCCGGTCGGTGTGCGCGGTGGCGGCTTTGGCGTTGCGGCGGAAGAGGCGGCGCACGTTGAGGGAGTCGATGCGGTGGCCGAGGACGGCAAGCAGGGCGGGCAGGATGATGACGGACCCGAGGGCGGCCAGGATCACCACGGCGATGCCGGAGTAGGCGAAGGAGCGCAGGTGGTACATGGGGAAGACCAGCATCGCCGAGAGAGATACGGCGACGGTGAGGGCGGAGAAGAGCACCGTGCGGCCGGCGGTGCGTACGGACTGGGCGATCGCCTCGTGCACGGTGCGGCCGCGGGCCAGTTCTTCCCGGTAGCGGGTGACGATGAAGAGGCTGTAGTCGATGGCCAGGCCCAGGCCGAGGGCGGTGGTGATGTTGACGGAGAACACCGACACCTGGACGACCATGTCGAGCAGGCGCAGGATGACGAAGGACCCGATGACGGCGAGGATGCCGACCGCGAGGGGAGTGCTGGCCGCCACGACGCTGCCGAAGACGAGCAGCAGGATGATCAGCACGAGAGGTCCGGAGAGCAGCTCTGCCTTGGTGAGGTCTTCCTCGCTGCGCTTTTCGATCTCCATGCGTACGGCGGTCACGCCGGTGGCGGTGACCTTGAGGGGACCGCGGTCGCCGACCACTTCGGGGACGATCCGGGCGGCGGTCTTGCGGACCTGGTCCTCGTCGCCGGCCAGCCGCACCATGATCAGGCCGGTCGTGCCGTCCTTCGAGCGGAGTGTGGGCGCCTTGCCGAGAGTCCAGTAGGAAGCGGCCTGAACGACGCCCGGCTCATCGGCGAGCTGCTTTGTCAGCGCTGTTCCTTCGCTGCTGACCGGGGCGGCGTTGATGTCCTTGTCGGCAGCTGCGATGAACACCAGGTGCGGGGACCCGCCTTCGAAGCGGGTGTTAAGCAGTTCATCCGCGAGGGCGGACTCCGAGGCGGGAACGGTAATGCCGCCTTCGGACAGTCGGCTTTCGACGTCGGATCCGAACGGTACGGCCACGACCAGAGCCGCCAGGGTGACCAGCAGGACCAGCAGTCTGCGGCGGGCCAGCCATCGGCCCATGCGAGCCAGTCCACGGGCTGGTACCGGTGGCACGGTGTCGGGAGCGGTCTCACTACGGACGGTGGATGCGGAACCCACGGCTTCTCCTTGAGGATTGACTAGGGCGCGCCAGCCCGGGGGAGGACGCGCGCGAAAGGGCAGGATGAGGGCCCGGCACGCCGGACCGGGGCCGGGGCCGGGCTTGTTAGATCGGGCGTCAGCATAGGAAGGCGTCGGTCAGCGGCCGGACAGCTCACGTGCAGGAGAGATGCAGGACACGGCCCGGGGTCACCTCCTGCTCCTCTTCAGCAGCATGCCGGTCTGTGGTTCGCCGCTTGGGGGCCAGGCCATCAGGCGTGCCTCGGCGTGAAGTCCTCCTCCTGCGGCTTCTTGCAGGAGGATGCTGCCGTTGTTGGCGCGGGCGAGACTGGCGGCGATCGCGAGCCCCAGGCCGGACCCCTCGCCCGCGAGAGCGCCGGGGCCGCGCCAGAACCGGTCGCAGGCACGGGCCCGCTCCGCGTCGCTCATCCCCGGGCCTTCGTCGATGCACTGCACGGCAACGGTCTCGGCGTCCTGGACGAGCCGCAGCCATACAGTGCTGCCAGGGGGTGCTACCCGCACCGCGTTGTCGAGGAAGATGTCGATGATCTGGTCCACCGTGCCCGAGACCGCTGCGGCCAGTACCTCGGCGTCACGGTCGATCGCGAGCGTCACGCGCCGCGGCTCGGTCAACAGACGCCAGGACGCGACGCGCTCCTCCAGGACGGCGAGTACGTCCACGGGTTCGGTGCTCTGGGCACCGGACTCCGCCCGTGCCAGCAGCAGCAGGGCGTTGAGGATGCCGGTCATCCGGTCGACTTCACCGATGGCCTGCTCGAGGCTGCGCGTCCCGTCCGTTCTCATGTGCGGTTCCATGTTCTCCAGCCGCAGCCGCAGAGCCACCAGAGGAGAACGCATCTGGTGTGAGGCGTCGGAGACGAAAGCCTTCTGCACCCTCACCCGCTGCTGCACCTGCTCAGCCAGGTGATTGAAGGTTTCGGCCAGCACCCGCAGGTCGGGCGGCCCGAGATGGACAGGCACGCGCGCGCCGTGGTCACCTGCCGCGAACCGGCGCGCGGCGCTCTCCAGGTAGTGCACGGGGCGCAGGATCCAGCGGGCGAGGGGTTCGGCCAGGAATCCGCTCGCGGCCAGTGCGAGAGCGCCTATCACGGCGACGACCGCCCAGATCGTCCATTGTTTCAGTTCCAGATCGTCCAGTGCGGAGCACACCACCACGACGCCGACCAGCAGCCCTTGGTGGAGCACCGGTATGGCGACGATCAGCTCGTCCGGGCGTTCGGAAACCTCGCGGTCGGCCGAGTCGGTGAACTGGCCCCTCAGAGCTGCCTGCACCACCCTCTGGTCCGCGAGCTCGGCGGGCGTCAGCAGGCACAGGGCTCCTTCCACAGAGCGCCCTCGGGCGTCGTAGACGTGGGCGCGGCCACCGGTGCGGTCCTGGTAGGCGGCGATCGTTTCCGCGAGAGTTTCCTGTCCCCGGCCGGTCAGCGCCCGTTCGGCGGCGGATGACAGCTGCCGCGCCTCGACGGCGCGTGCGTGGGCGAGCTCCCGTAATGCTTTGTCGCTGCGTTCCATGGCCAGTGGCAGTCCGAGCACGGCAACGACCGCGACGGGTAAGGCCACCAGGGCACCGATCAGATGACGCCGCATTGTCTTTCCCCTCTTGTTCCGGCAGAGCGGCATGCAGTGTGGTCCGGCCTGGTCACGGTCGGTCGGGCAGGACGAGGCGGAACCCCACGCCTCGCACGGACTCCACCCAGTTCCTGCTGCCGAGTTTGGAGCGCAGCGAGCCGATGTGGACGTCGAGCGTGCGCGTGGAACCGTGCCAGTTCGGGTCCCAGACCTCGTTGATCAGATCTTCTCGATGGCGTACGGCCCCCGGGTCGGTGAGCAGTGCTGCCAACAGGTCGAACTCACGTCGTGTGAGGCGAAGGAGCTGACCGTGCAGAGCAACCTGTCGAGTGCGCAGATCCACGGTGAGCGGACCGAACACGCATCCCTCTTCCTCCTCGCCTGCGCCCGGGGGCGGCGAGGACCTGGTTCTCCGGCACACCGCCTCCATACGCGCCATCAGCTCTCGCATGCTGTACGGCTTGACCATGTAGTCGTCGGCTCCCGCCTGCAGCACCAGAATCCGGTCCAGTTCCTCCGACCGGGCGGTGACGGCGATGATCGGCACGGCCGATGTCTCCCGGACCCGGCGGCACACCTCCTGACCGTCCAGGTCCGGCAACCCCAGGTCCAGCAGAACGAACTGTGCATCCGGTACGGCGCGAAGTGCTTCCGCCCCACTGGCGACCCAATCGACCTCGTGCCCGAATCGCTGCAGCGCTTCTGTGAGCGCCTCCGCGATCCGGGCGTCGTCCTCCACCACAAGAACCTGCATCTCCGCACCCCCGATGAGCGGATTCGTCCCCCTGACGAACCGCTGCAACATCGGATGCTAGCGATGTAATCGGAACAGATGGATGAAACCGATGAGTAACCGGAGAGTCGATTTCCCCGGTACCCTCATCGCCATGCGACGCTATCATCGTCAAAGGACGATGAATAGTTGGAATGGAACCCTGCCCACGGCTGCGAGCCGTGATAACCCTGATGACCAGGCCTCACAGCGGAGAGTGACGATGAAACCCACCGAACCAGTCAGCACAGCCGATCCGTGCTCGGCCCCCACGGCGGCCGTCGCACTCTTCCGGTCGCTCGGCGACCCCGCACGGCTGGCGATCCTGCGCCGTCTGGCGGAAGGCGAAGCCCGCGTGACTGACCTGGTCGTCTGCATCGGACTGGCGCAGTCCACGGTCTCGGCCCACCTGTCCTGCCTGCGCGACTGCGGTCTGATCACCTCCCGGCCGCAGGGCCGGGCTTCCCTGTACTCGCTGGCCCGCCCGGAGCTGCTGGACCTGCTGGCATCCGCCGAGCATCTGCTCGCCGCGACGGGTGAGGCCGTCGATCTGTGTCCCGCCTACGGAACCGTTTCTGCCGCCGAGGAGTCCGTCCGATGAGTGCCGGCCCCACCACTGTTCCCGACGTCACCGGTCCTGCCGCGCACCGCGCGGTGCGGTACGCGAAGTTCACCATCGGCTACAACGTGATCGAGGGGATCATCGCCATCGCGGCCGGCACGGTCGCCGGGGCGGTCTCCCTGATCGGCTTCGGCATCGACTCCGGCATCGAGGTCGCCGCAGCCGTGGTGGTCCTGGTGCGGCTGCTGGCGGAGATCAAGGGCGGCGAGCCGGACGAGGCCAAGGAACGCCGGGCGCTGAAGTTCATCGCGATCACCTTCTTCGCGCTCGCCGCGTACGTCACCGTCGAAGGCATCCGCGACCTGTTCGGCGGCGAGAAGCCCGACACCTCGATCGTCGGTATCGTCCTGACCGGCCTGTCCATCGTGATCATGCCGTGGCTGGCCCGCGCCAAGCGCAGGGCGGGACTGGAGATGAATTCCCGCCTGGTCGTCGCGGACGCCGCCGAGACCAAGCTCTGCGCCTGGCTGTCGGTCTCCACCTTCGTCGGCCTGCTCGCGTTCGCCGCGTTCGGCTGGACCTGGCTCGACCCGGTCGCCGGCTTCGTCATCGCCGCCTTCGCCATCATGGAAGGCAAGGAAGCCTGGGAAGGCGAACTCGTCTGCGACGACGACGACAAGCCCGCCACCACGACCGGCGACTCGTCCTGCTCGGACGGCTGCAAGTGACCGCCCCCACCACAGCCGTGGCCCCGTCCGGCGCCCTCAAGCGCCGGACGGGGCTGCTGGCCCTGGCCGCCGTCCTGGCCGGCACGGACCTGGCCATCAAGGCATGGGCGGAGCGCGCCCTGCCGGGCTCTCCTGTGGAGGGCGGCCCGCTCGACCTGGAGCTCGCATTCAACTCCGGCGTCGCGTTCTCCTTCGCTGCCGATGCCCCTGCCTGGACCGTCGTCGCGGTCACCGCTCTGATCACGACCGCCGTCGCCGTCGTGCTGTGGCGGACCGCTGCAACGTCCCGCCGACCGTGGGGCATCGTGCTCGCCGCCGTTCTCGGCGGCGCCCTCGCCAACCTCATCGACCGCGCGCCGGACGGGCGGGTCACCGACTACCTGCACACCGGCTGGTGGCCCACCTTCAACCTCGCCGACGTCTTCATCGTCGTCGGCGGTCTGCTGCTGCTGGCCCTGTCCTGGCGCGAGAACCCGCCCGGAGGAAGGACGGAACGGATCAGCCCAGCACAGCAGTAGCCGGGCTCCAGCTGCGGCACGCCGGACCGGGGGGCACCGGGGCGAGTCAGGCGGCCACGCGCAGCAGGGTCTCCTGGAAGGAGACCCTGCTCTTGGGCGGCCGGTTGTGGCAGGGCTGCGGCCATGCCGCAGGTGTTGGTCACGCCGGAGAAGACGAGTCTGGCGCCGATGGCCCCGGACAGCCAGTGCACGGGCGGCCAGATGAGACCGGCCACAAAGCTGGTGAGGGCCAGGGTGCCAGCGGCGAGGCGGACCTGGCGATCCATGGGCGGCGTCGGCGAGGACAACCCCAGCCCGGCCACTCGCCGGAGAACCGCACAGACGCCTGGGCCACAGTTTTCACCGGCGCCAACTGTGAAGGTGAGTCCTTCACCCTCCGCCCCCACACCGGCGGAGCCTCGGAACGCCTCAAGGTACGCTCCGTCGTCTACAACTGACCGGCCAGCAAGCCCTGGAGGCCATAAAGTCCCGTCTGTCAACAGAAGCAGCGTTGGGCTCCTCCGAGTCAGGGCGCAGGCGGGAACTCTTGCCGTCCGCGTCGCTCCGCCGCCCGCCCCGGAACGAGCCGAAGTCACCCACTACCTGCTCGAAGGCGATTCCCTGGCGTTCGGGCGTGAGGATGGTGCGCTGCTGCCACATCATGAGGCCGTTACGGAAATCGATCGACCAGTCGGACGGTTGCGACCCGTCGGAGGACAAGGGGCTGACGCGGACTTCCCGGAACGTCTCGGACAGCTCCGGGTAGCGCGAAGTCGCTGATCTGTCGGTACGCCTCGGCGGGCCCGACAGATGGAGCGACGACCTGAAAGGTCATCTGGGACACGTGCTTCTTCTCCTTCTCGGACCGGTTTGCCCGCCACCGTGGCGGCAGGGCGGACCGACCGCGCAGTACAGTGATCATGGTCTTCAACGAGCCGGACAGCGTCCGGAAACAGAATGAAGCCCGCGGATATCACTCGCCGAAGACCTGCCTCGACTGCTCCGGCCCGTCCGGAAGCACCTCGAATTGACCGAGGGGCAGCGCGCTCGCGGAGTAGCACTCCGTCCGCTCCCGACAGCTATACGCCCGGCCCGGCGTCGATTCGATCGCCCGGCACGGGCGACCCCTCACGCCCAGTCCCGACGACTCCTGGCCTCTCGACCCTAGGGCCTGTCGCCGCAACATAGACCACGATCGCCGGTTACCCAAACCGGCGATCCTCGCGACACTTGAAGCTCCCCCTTTCCCCAGAACTCCAGCAGTCCGCCATGCGCGCGACCTGCTGGCCGCAACGTCGGAGGAGCCATCCCCCAGCCCCACTCACACCAGCGCGCCCGGGCGCGTAGTACAGCGAGCACTACCCAGCGTTACGGCGCAAACACGCCCACAGAGGGCTTTTGCTCATGATCAAACGACGGCGTCCACAGCCGGGAGTGCTCACCGACACCAACACACCAGGTCGGAGGGCCGCGAGTGTCCACGGAGTCGCGGAACCTACATACGCATCGAGATTCCGCGTTTCCGCGAGCAGTTCCGCGTGATCATGAGCACCAATTCGAGCATTTCCGCGTGACCATGGGCAGCCATAACACGCAGTAGCTGTCGACTGCTAGTGATCTTCCGGCGGTGCGTCTCGTGACCGATAGCGATGAACAGGCCCGTCACGTCCAGGTCGCGGGTGGCACCGGTGAAGACGTCGCGCAGGACAACGCCTCCGAGCCGGAAATACCTACCCGGACGCCGGGCACGGGGTGAACGACCTCGCCGAGCACGTCGAGCTGGCTCGGGAGTTCCTGCTGGGCGGTATTGCACCTCGTGTACGGATACCTCACAGGCCCCACGGGAGCACTGTTCGACGACAGCGGCCGGTTCGGCGCGCTCTGGCATGCGAACACGAAGCCGGCAGCCTGCGTGCGGCCGTCGGTCCGGCCTCACGTATCGTCTCCCGATATCGGAGTTCGTTAAGTGCGCGGCTGCGCCGCCGAAGGAGTGAGTCATGAGCAGACCATCGACCGCCGCTGGAGTGCCGGACGAGCTGCACCGCCGGCTCGGGGTGTCCGACGCTGTGGTGATCGGGCTGGGGTCGATGATCGGCGCGGGGATCTTCGCCGCCCTCGCCCCGGCCGCGCAGGCCGCCGGGTCCGGGCTGCTGATCGGTTTGGCGCTGGCGGCCGTGGTCGCGTACTGCAACGCCACCTCCTCCGCGCGGCTGGCGGCCCGGTATCCGGCGTCGGGCGGTACCTACGTCTACGGCCGTGAGCGCCTCGGTGACTTCTGGGGTTACCTCGCCGGGTGGGGGTTCGTGGTCGGCAAGACCGCTTCCTGCGCGGCCATGGCGCTCACCGTCGGCTCGTACGTGTGGCCCGGTCAGGCGCACGCGGTGGCGGTCGCTGCGGTGGTGGCGCTAACGGCCCTCAACTATGCCGGGGTGCACAAGTCCGCGCTTGTGACCCGGGTCATCGTGGCGGTGGTCCTGGCGGTGCTCGCCGCGGTGGTGGTCGCCGCCCTCACCTCGTCCGCGTCGGACGGGGCCCGGCTGCACGTCGGTTCGGACGCGACCGTCGGCGGGGTGCTCCAGGCGGCGGGCCTGCTGTTCTTCGCCTTCGCCGGGTACGCGCGGATCGCCACGCTCGGCGAGGAGGTCCGCGACCCTGAGCGCACCATCCCCCGGGCCATCCCGATCGCGCTCGGCATCACCCTGGTCGCCTACGCCGTCGTCGCCGTCGCGGTTTTGACGGTCCTGGGCCCGAAGGGGCTGGCGGAGGCCGCCGCGCCGCTGTCGGATGCGGCCCGTGCGGCCGGCGCCGACTGGCTGGGCCCGGTCGTGCGCGTCGGCGCGGCGGTGGCCGCGCTCGGCTCGCTGCTCGCGCTGGTCCTGGGCGTCTCCCGCACCACGCTGGCCATGGCCCGCGACCGGCACCTGCCGCACGCCCTGGCCGCCGTTCACCCGAAGTTCAAGGTGCCCCACCGTGCCGAACTGGCCGTGGGGGCGGTGGTGGCGGTCGTGGCCGCGACCGCCGACGTGCGCGGGGCGATCGGCTTCTCATCCTTCGGAGTGCTGGCGTACTACGCGATCGCCAACGCCTCCGCCTGGACCCTCACGCCGGGCGAGGGCCGCCCGGCCAGGGTCATCCCCGCCGTCGGGCTGGCGGGCTGCATCGTTCTGGCCTTCGCGCTGCCGGTCTCCTCGGTGATCTGGGGCGCCGCGGTACTGGCCGCCGGCGCCGCCGCGTACGGGGTACGCCGCACCGTGGCCGCCCGCAGCTCCTAGCTGCGACGCGCCCACCCGAGGCGGCGGAAAACCGCCGATGCCCCTCTTCCTCGCGGGACGATATCGAGAGCCGATACGTTTCCGCGACGACCGAGGGTTATCTCCATGTCTCAGCCCGGCAGCACCTGGCAGGCGAAGCTGACCGCCACCGACGCGCCCACAGCGACGGTCCTGATCCGCCTGTACGTCGGGGCGGTCTTCGTCTCCGAGGGCATGTTGAAGTTTCTCCGCCCCGACGCGCAGGGCACCGGCCGGTTCGACAAGGCCGGCATCCCCGCCCCCGGCTTCTTCGCGCCGATGGACGGGGCCTTCGAGATCGCCTGCGGCCTGCTGATCCTGGCCGGCCTCGCCATCCGCCTCGCCGCGATCCCGATGATCGTGAACATGCTCGGCGCGCTGCTGATCACCAAGCTGCCGATCCTGTGGGGCAACGCCCCGCTGTTCGCCGGCAAGTCCGGCTGGTGGGACTTCGCCCACGAATCGCGTACCGACCTGGCCCAGTTGTGCGGCAGCCTCTTCCTGCTCCTCGTCGGCGCCGGCGCCCTCTCACTCGACGCCCGCCTCACCCGCCGGGCCGCCGGCCCGGCCACGGCGGCCCCGTCCACGAGCCGCTGACGCACCGGACCTACGAAGCGTCGTTGCCGAGGACCTCTCGCGCCAGCTCCTTGAGCGCCTGCCGGTCCTCGGCGAGCGCCTTCTTCCCGGCCGCCGTCGCCTTGTAGACGCGCCGGGTACGGCCATCGACGACCCGCTGCTCGGAGACCAGCAGCCCGTCCGCCTCCAGGCGGTGCAGCGTCGGATACAGGGTGCCGGGGCTGATCTGGTAACCGTGAGAGGCCAGCTCCTCAGTCATCCACGCGCCGTGGATCTCCTCCTCGGCCGCATGATGCAGGATGTGCAACCGCACCGCGCCCCGCTGGAACTCCCGCACCCTGTACCCCACCTCCCCGCCCTCCAGGGCAGTGACGAAACCGATATCGGGTACCGAGTCTACGACGAGATGCCGCCCCTCACTCCGGCTCCATGACCCAATCCATCGAGGAGACAACAGCGATGACCGACATCGACAGGCCCAGCAGGCAGCCGGGACCAACCAGAAGGGCAGTGACCGCCTGGCTCGCCGAGCCGGCCGGGAAAGCCGCCCTACTGCTCGCCACCGGCGCAATCCTGACCATCACCCTGGTCGTCGCCGGTGTGCATCCGGTTCTGCGCATGGACCAAGCCGTGGCCCAGCGTCTGCACGCGGCGGCACTCCAGTACCCCGGCCTCACCCACACCAGCCGGATCGTCACCGACTGGGTCGTCGATCCGTGGACCATGCGCCTGCTGCTCGCCGCGGCCGTGGTGTGGCTGTGGCACCGGCGCCAGCGGCTCCTCGCCTTGTGGGTGGCCTGCGCCTCCGCCGCAGAATGGGCCCTGCGATCAGTGCTGCGCTGGGCCATCGGCCGCGACCGGCCCGAGTGGGACCGCCCCGTCGACTCCGCCGACTTCGCCGCCATGCCCTCGGGCCACGCCATGACCGCAGCCGCCACCTGCGTACTGCTGCTGTGGCTCGCACGCATCGCCCAACTGCCCACCGCCCTGGTGCGCATCGGCGTAACAACCGCCGCTGTCATCATCGTCGCCGCCTGTTTCACGCGGGCCTTCCTCGGTGTGCACTGGCTCACCGACACCCTCGCCGGAGCCCTGCTCGGTGCCGCGATGGCCGCAGGCGCCACCGCCACCTGGCGCACAGCAGGACCGAACAGCCACGCCGCCCGTGCGAGCTCCTCGCTCCTCTCCGACGACCCCAGCCGGAGCCTGCCGCAGCAACCCTCGGGCAGACGTCGCAAGTCGACATCGCAGACCGACGTCTGAGGACGAGCCCCGTCACGGACGGCCAGCACCCCCTCGGCCGCGTCGGGGTGAAGCCGCCCCCGGTCTTGCTGGCAGTTCTGCCCCCTGGTACGCCAGCAGCGCTTTCTGAGGTCTGCTCCAACACACGGGTGCTGGGCGACTGGAATGGGCGACGCTCAAGAGTCGCGGTCAGCTCTGCTGAGGAGATGGCGTGGCGGGTTCTGCGGTCAGCACGAGGTTGGAACGGTAGGTGTCGCGTTCGTCGTCCCACCCGGCGCAGGTGATCAACGTCAGTGTGGGGGTCATGGTCGGGCCGTAGACGCGGCTGGAGGGGAAGTCGTCCTTGGCCCAGGTTTTCATCGCGGTGACGCTGAAGTGGGCGGTGCTCCCGTCGCGGCGGGTGATCATGATCCTGGACCCCTTGCGCAGGGCGCCCAAGCCGTAGAAGGCGGCGGGGCCGGAGCGGGAGTCCAGGTGGCCGACCACGATGGCGTTGCCGTTCTCGCCCGGGGTAGCTGAGCCGGTGTACCAGCCGGCGTGGTCCGGGTCCGGGGGCATGCCGACGGAGCCGTCGGTCGCCCTGGTGACCTTGTCGATCGGTGTTCGCATGCCGATGGCGGGGATGCGGATGCCGGTGGGTTCCGAGCGGTGCAGGGGCGCGCTGCGCGGTGCCGGAGTTTCGGTCGTGCCGGGGGGTGCGGCGCGGGCGGTGTCTGGTGGGGTCGGCGGTGGTTGGGGGCCGGTGACGGTGGTGGCAAGGAGGGCGAGTGCGCTGGCGGTGAAGGCGGTGGCCGCCGCGGAATATGCACCGCGGCGGCCACGGGACCAAAAGCCGGTCATGCGTGCCGGTCAGTTCTGGCGGCTGCTGCGGCGGCGCAGGTAGAGCGTGCCCGCGGCGGCGGTGAGCAGGCCGGCGGCGGCGGTCAGTGCCACCGTGTCACTGTCCTGTGTGCCGCCCATTCCGCCGGCGACCGCTCCTGCGGGGGCCATCCTGAGCGGGCCGCACAGGGCGGGGTTGGTGGCCTCGGAGGGCAGGCTGGGGTCGAGGTCGCTGGCGCCGAGGACGTTGTCGTACTTGCCGTTGCCGTTGAAGTCGATGCCGTGGACGACGACGACGGCGTTCTCCGCGCGGAGGCTCTTGGCGGTTTCGTCGTTGACGGTGATGGTGCGGTGGTAGGTGTACGAGGCGCCCTTGGGGAAGCGGTCCACCGCGAGGGCCGAGTGGTCGGCCCCCGTGTCGCCTGTGGTGGTGAGCGAGGCGCCGATCTTGCCGTAGAACGGCAGACCGTCTGTGGTGTTCAGGCTGAGCTGGCCGTTGTGCTGCTTGGCCGCGGAGGCCGGCGGGCACTGGCCCTTGGCCCCGATGTGGAAGTGCTGGGCGTGCGGTGCGTCCGCGAGCAGTCCCTGCGTCTTGATCGTCACGGTGGCCTGGTTCCCCTTGAGGTGCACCATGGCCGTACCCGAGCCGGTCACCTTGCTCGTGGGGATCGGCGAGAGCGCCGCGTGCAGTTCTCCGTTGCGCGAAGCGTCACCCGCGAACGCCACAGGAGCCAGAACCACCCCGGAAGCTATCGCTACCAGGGCGGTCACAGAGGTGGCCGTCTTCTTCTTCATGCGTACTCCAGCTGAGAGTCGAGACCGGCCGCCCGGAAGCGGGGCGCTCGCGAATAAGCGCATACCGGTGCTTTACACGACATCCTGTGCCTCTCGTAGTGCTGCGACCACCCAAGCCAGGCATTCGGGGGACCGGCAGGAACCACCCACCGGTCACATGTCAGCGGGCTTAGGCTTCCTCGTCCAGCTGTCGGTGCGAGGGTCTTTGCGGGTGAGGCGTCTAATCATCACGGTGACGAGTGCCCAATTCGGTGGCGGCTTCCGCCTCTACACCGACGTCGCCAGCCTCATGGACATCCGGCGAATGAAGCCGCTCGACTTCACCCTGGACCAGATGCGCGACCTGCTGGACGCCACAGAACCGCCTCGGCGCCGGGCCGAACTCGCCCCGGACGAGCACGAGGCGCTCCTTCGGCGCGCGCGGGTACGAGCAGAGCGCGGCGGAGCAGGTGGACAAGTTGCGCGTCCAGCTCTCCCGCCGAGGACTTCGCCACCATGCTGCGCGCCCGACTGCCCGAGCACACGTCCGCCTGACCCGGGCGTCGGCGCGTGCCGGCTGGACTGCTACGCCTCTTCACTTGATCGGCTTGGCCCCTCTGAAAGAGCCGCGCACCACGAGTGCTGTCAGCGGTTTCACGCAGGGCCACCTGTGCCAAGCGACCGCAACATAGACGACGATCGCCGGTTTGGGTAACCGGCGATCGTAGCGACTATTGAAGCTCAACCAACCCCCGAGCTTCCTGCGGAGAACGTTGAGTCCCCCCTTCTTGCGGCAGCGGAGCCCGAGCCCGCTACCAGTAGTGACTGCCGCTCCGAGCCTGGCAGGTGATTCTGCCCATGATCACGGAACACACGCGCCGCTCATCAGACGCGTATTCCGGCGCTTCCCTAAGAACCCGTGCTCACGAAGTCGCGCGCTCTCATATGTCGGGGTAACTACGCACTGCACAAAGCTACTTGACGGGCGCGCCGTCCGCGATGGCCAACGTGCCCGTACGCCGACACTCGCACCAACTCCCACCGCCCCTCCGAATGGAGACCCGCATCCCCGCACGCATACGCCACCCCGGCAAACCTCCCAGATCGAGCGCTGTCCGTCCGCAGACCACGATCTCGCACCGGCGCACCCCTCTCCGACGTAAGGGCAATGCCCGTCCTTGGGTGACGTCTGCCACAATTCCAGGAGCAGTTGGCCTCCAGAAAGCGACACCATGGTCCACCTGGCATCCGAGCCGAAACGAGCGACCGGCCCGTCGTAAAGCGACACGACCTGTGTGGGACACAAGGTCTGCCGCAACTAACGACGACATCTTCCCCGACCACGCCATGTCCACACGGCTCAACGTCCTCCAGACGACCGATGCGGGGTGGTGTGCGGGGTGGAGCGAGGACCTTCATCCGGACGGCTCGACAACGCTCTGGCGCTGCTCGACGCCGCCCGGACAACATGCGGCCGGGGACGTCTGGACGTACTGGCGGAAGCCCTCCGACACGATTCCGATCGGACCGACCACCATCCTCGCCCGCACCGACCTGGCCCGCGCCGCTCCCATGGGCGGTCTCGTCCAGGGCGAGGACTACTGCGCGTCACTCGGCATCACCACCCTCGCCCCCGGGGTCCTGCTGCCGGTATCCGTCTACCGCTACCGCAAGCACGCCGGGCAGCTCACGAAGAGCGCCTCGTACGACGAACTGGAGGCTGCGGCGCGGGAGCACGCCTGGCAGTACGGCCGCCACTTGCGTGAAGTCCTGCGTACCGGCGCAGGAGCAGCCTCGTGACGGCCGCCGGCTTCACCACCTCCGCCTGCGCCGGGCTGGCCAGGCAGATCGACGCGCTCGTCGCCGGGTTCCCCGCCGTTGCCGCCGAGGTGTCCGTACCCGATCTTCTCGACGACATGGGCATGCTGAATCACCACCTCAACCACATCGCGGAGCGCATGCGGGAGAGTTTCAACGAGCCGGACAAAGTCGGGCTGGCCGAGCGTACGGTGCTCGCCGGCGTCGCCGAAGCCGCGGAGCAGATCGCCGACGCACAAAGGCACCTGACGTCCGCACTGGCACATGTGACTTCGGGTTTCCGAAAAGAGCTGATGCTCCACACCCACCCGCACCTGTTGAACGACCCCGCGCTGGCCCGCACTATAGCCGCCGAGAAATACGCGGAAGCAGGAGAGCGTCTAAGAGGTCATCTCATTTGGATAGCTCGGTATTCTGTGGGTCATGGTGGGGATCGTTG
>NZ_BMUG01000009.1 GCF_014650075.1 Streptomyces microflavus
CGGAACCGGCAACCCCGGCGGACCCGGCGGACGCGACGGAACCGGCAACCCCGGCGGACGCGATGGCCCCGGCGGCCCCGCCAGACCCCCCGGTCCCAGCGCCCGCGACCCCCACAAGAGGTGCGTCCCCCGCCACGAGGTCCCCCGAGGGTGCGGCGGAGGCCGGAGCGGCAGGCGCTGTGGTGTCTTCCGGACGGGGCATCGGGTGGTCTTCTCCGTGGTCGGGGCGGATCGGGTGGTCACGCATCGCCGTCCCCCGGTCCGCAGACGCACGCGGGCTCCCGGACCGGCCCGGACCGGCGGGCGGCAACAGGCTCCGGGGCCGGGGCCGGACTCAGGGCCGGGCCGGGGCCGGGCCCCGAGGCAGGCTCGCGCTGCGGGGATCGGCCCGGCTGCCCGGCGGCCACCTGCTCCAGCTCCCCGGCGCACTCCGCCCCCTCCTCCTCCGGCTCCGCCCCGGCGGCCCAGCTCGGCGACCGGGCCCCGGTGGCCGGAGGCTGCGGCTGGGTCCAGTGGCCCAGCAGCCGGGCCTCCGCAGGGGTGGCGAAGAGCAGGGGCTCGCCGTCGGCGTCCACGGCGTCGGCCTCCCGGCGCACCGGGGCGTGCGAGATCAGCTCCAGGTAAATGCCGCGAAATGCCGCGAGGTTCTGTTCGACGGTGAAGAGTTCGAGCGCGCGGGCCCGCGCCGCCGCTCCCAGCCGCGCCCGGCGTTCGGGGTCGCGCAGCAGCGCGATACAGGCGTCCGCGAGCGCCCGGGGGTTGCGCGGGGGCACCACCAGGCCGGTGCCGCCGATGACTTCGACAACGGCTCCGACGTCCGTGGAGACGGTGGCCCGGCCGCAGAACATCGACTCGACGAGGCTGATCGGGAAGCCTTCGACCACGCTGGAGAGCACGATCACACCGCCCGCCGCGTACGCCTCGGCGAGGTCGGGGACCTCGGGGCCGCCGATCTCCTCGAAGCTGACCGGGCTGACGCCCTCGGCATGGGCGCCGGTGGCCTCGTCGGGGAAGAGCTGGGCGGCCAGCGCCCGGCAGTGCGCGAGGTACGTGGTGGCCTCGTCGCTCTCGGCCGGGGCGCCGAAGATCCGCAGCCGGGCGTCAGGCTCGGCGCGGCGGACCTCGGCGAAGGCGTGCAGCAGGGCGATCAGGTCCTTGGCGGGCTCGATCCGGCCGACCCAGACCAGGGTGTCCGGGCCGCCCGCGTCGTCGTCCTCGCCGACCGGGGAGAAGCGTTCGGCGGCCATGCCCGGGTAGACCGTCCGCTGCTCGGCCGGGTCGGCGCCGCACCGCTGCTGCCAGCGGCGGACGTGGGTGTTGCCGGCGGTGACGATCGCGGCCTGCCGGTAGACCTCGGCTGCCAGTTGGGCGTGGAAGTTGGCGAGGAGGGCGCGCACGGGGGCGCCGAAGGGCGCGTCGGGCGCGGAGAGGTAGTGCGTACGGAGCTGCACGCCGTGCTCGGTGACCAGGAGCGGCACCCCGAAGAAGCGTTTGGCCAGCAGTCCCGGGAGTGCGGCCGCCCCGCCGGAGGCTGCGTGGCAGAGGTCGACCGCGCCGAGGCTCTCCTGGTCGTACCAGTCGAGGGAGAGGGGGCGCAGGACGCGCTCCAGCTCGGCGGCGAAGGCGAGGTGGTCCACGACGGTGGCGCTCTGCACGGTCCGGCCGGTGCCGCGGGCGCGGGAGGCGGCCTCCAGGATCCGGACGGTGGTCTCGGAGCGCAGGGCGAGGTGGAGGCCGCCGCGCTCCCGGGCCAGCTCGGCCAGGCCGTAGAGCCCCTCGGTGAACAGCTCCGCGCCGGGCCCCTCGCCGGTGGCCGGGTCCGGGCCCGCGTCCTCGGTGGCGCAGATCGCGGTGGCCAGGGCGGTGAGGTGGTGGGCGAAGCGCCTGCGGTCGCGCCGCCCGAAGGAGACGCCGCCACCGGTCACCAGCCGGGCCAGCAGGCCGCGTTCACCGCTGCCGCGCAGGGTGCCGTCCTCGGGGGTCCAGAGCGGCGCGGTGCGCACCCGGCTGACGTGGTGCGGCAGTCTGACCCAGCCCTGGTCCTCCTGATGGGCGGAGCGGCTCAGCGCGAAGAGGTCGAACTCGTGCTGCGGCAGGCCGCGCACCAGTCGGTCGCACCAGAGTCTGGACTCACCGGTCGCATACGGATAACCACCGTCGGTGAGCAGTCCGATCCGCACGAGTACACCCCCGATCTCCCTTGTGGGCGGCCGCCGTTGGAACGGCGACTCGCAGCGGGACGACCGTAAGCGGATACGCCGGTGGCGCGACGGACGGTTGTCCGTCGCACCACCGAAAGGGGTGAACCGTCGTAACTTTCCCGGCCGGGTCGCGTTCCGTCGCGATAAGGCGGTCGGTTGTTACGGAGGGTCAGGCTGCGGCCAGCTCCTTGCGGGCCGCCCGGCGGGCCGCGGCGAGCCCGGGGTCGAGCGCCGGAACGGCCGCCAGCAGCTGCTTCGTGTACGGGTCGCGGGGGTCTCCGTACACCTCGTCGGCGCTGCCCTGTTCGACGATGAGGCCGCCGCGCATCACCGCGACCCGGTCGCTGACCTGCCGGACCACGGCGAGGTCGTGGGCGATGAAGACCAGGCCGATACCCAGCTCGCGCTGGAGTTCGGCGAGGAGCGCGACCACCTGGGCCTGGGTGGTGACGTCGAGCGCGGAGACCGGTTCGTCGCAGACGATGACCTTCGGCTCGGCGGCCAGGGCGCGGGCGATCCCGATGCGCTGGCGCTGTCCGCCGCTGAACTCGTGCGGGTAGCGCTCGAAGTGCGCCGGGTCGAGCCCGACGCGCTCCAGGAGTGCGCCCACCCGGTCCCGGATGCGCCCCTCGTCGCCCTCCCCCGCGGCCCGCAGCGGGTCGGCCACGGACTCACCGACCGAGCGGCGCGGGTTCAGCGAGGCGACGGGGTCCTGGAACACCATCTGGAGCTCGCGCCGGAAGGGCCGCAGCTCCTTCTCCGACAGCGAGCCGATCTCCGTACCCCCGTAACGGAGCCGGCCCGCCGTCGGGTCCAGCAGGCGCACCAGCATCCGGCCGAGCGTGGTCTTGCCGCTGCCGCTCTCCCCGACGATGCCGAGCGTGCGCCCGGCGTGCACGGTGAGCGAGACCCCGCCCACGGCGGCCACCTTCCCGTTCCCCCGGCCGAACTCGCGCCGCAGGCCGACGGCTTCGAGCAGGGGTACGGAGGCTTCCTCGGCGCGCGGCGAGGGCACCGGCACCACCCGCCGGGTCTCCACCCTGGGCACCGCCGCCAGCAGCTCCTTCGTGTACGCCTCGCGCGGAGATCCGAGGACCCGGGCCACCGGCCCGCGCTCCACCTCGCGGCCGTCGCGCATGACGAGCACGTCGTCCACGCTCTCGGCGGCCACGCCCACGTCATGGGTGACCAGCAGCAGCCCCATGCCGGTCTCCTGGCGCAGGGTGTGCAACAGGTCCAGGATCTGGGCCTGCACGGTCACGTCGAGCGCGGTCGTCGGCTCGTCCGCCACGATCAGCTGCGGCTCACAGGCCAGCGCCATCGCGATGAGCGCGCGCTGCCGCATCCCGCCGGAGAACTCGTGCGGCCGCAGCCGGGAGCGGCGGGCCGCGTCCGGGATGCCGACCCGGTCCAGCACCTCGACGGCCCGGGCGCGGGCCGCCTTGCGGGAGACGCGGTGGTGGACCCGGTGGACCTCGGCGATCTGGTCGCCCACCGGGTAGTACGGGTCGAGCGAGGAGAGCGGGTCCTGGAAGACCATGGCGGCCTTCGCGCCCCGCAGCGCCCGCAGTCCGGCGTCGTCGGCCGCGTTCACGTCCGTACCGGCGACCTCGACCGTGCCGCCCACCCGGGCGCCCGTCCCGCGGTGCAGGCCGAGCAGGGCGTAGGCGGAGGCGCTCTTGCCGGAGCCGGACTCCCCCACCACGGCGAGCGCGCCGCCCGCCTCCAGGGTGAAGGAGAGCCCGTCGACGGCCCGTACGGAACCGAAGTCGACGGTGAGACCGGCGACGCGCACCAAGGGTTCACGCGTTGTCTTCAGTAGGTCGTGCGTTGTCATGAAAGGACCACCCGTCGGTCGGCCAGCGCGTACAGCACGTCCGCGAGGGCATTGGCGAGGACGACGAAGAAGCCGGTCACCAGCACCATGCCGACCACGACGGGCAGGTCGACGACCTTGACCGCGTGGACCAGCTCGCGGCCGATGCCCGGGATGCCGAAGAGGGATTCGGTGAGCACCGCGCCGCCGAACATCGTGCCGAAGTCCAGGGCGCTGAGCGCGATGACGGGCGCCACCGCGCCCCGGAGCGCGTGCCGGCCGATGATGGCCCGCTCCCCGACCCCGTACGCCCGGAAGGTGCGCACATGGTCCTCGGCGAGCGTCTCCAGCATGGCGCTGCGGGTGAGCCGCGCGTACTTGGCGGACTCGATCAGCGCCAGCGACACCCAGGGCAGCAGCAGTCCCCAGGCCCACTGTTCGGGGTCCTCGGCGAAGGGGACGTAACTGGGGGCGGGGAGCCACTGGAGGGTGGAGCAGAACACGATGATGAGCAGCAGCCCGATGACGAAGACGGGCGTGGCCGCGCCCGCCAGGGTCAGCCAGGTCAGTACGCGTTCGGTGAGGCGGCCGCGGCGCCAGGCGGAGAGCACGCCGGTGCCCACACCGAGCAGCAGCCAGCCGGCGAAGGCACCGATGACCAGGGAGCCGGTGACCGGGAGCTTGGCCAGGATGAGCTGGGTGACCTGCTGGTCGGACTGGTAGGAGACGCCGAGGCAGGGCGCGGAGCAGTGCTCCACACCGGTGCCGGTGGAGAAGTCGCGCCCGGCGACGATGCCCTGGAGGAAGTGCCCGTACTGCACGTACAGCGGGTCGTTCAGCCGCAGCTGCTCGGTGACCTGGGCGACCTGGGCGGGTGAGCAGCGCGGGCCGCAGGCGATCTGGGCGACATCGCCGGGGGCGACGTAGAAGATCCCGTACAGGATGGCGGTCAGGGCGAACAGGACGAGAACGGCCCCGCCCAGCCGCCGGACGAGGAAGCCGGTCACGCCGCGCCTCCCTCGGTGTGCTTGGCGCTCTTCGTGCCCACGCGCAGCCGGGAGGCGGCGCGCGGGTCGAGTGCGGTGCGGACGCCCTCGCCGAGGACGGTGAGCGCGAGGACGGTGACGAACAGCAGCCCGGCGGGGAGCAGCAGATACGTGGGGGCCGCCTGGTACCAGGTGTCGGCCTCGGTGAGCATCTGGCCCCAGGACGGGGTGGGCGGTTTGATGCCGACGCCGAGGAAGGAGAGGGCCGCCTCCACGATGATGTTGGAGGGGAAGGCCAGGGCGGCGTACGTGATCACGGGGGCGGCGAGCGAGGGAAGCAGCTCGCGGCGGGCGATGGACCACTTTCCGCGTCCGCTGAGCCGGGCCGCCGAGACGAAGTCGAGGGACTTCAGGGTGAGCGCCTGGGCCCGCACGATCTTCGACGTACCGGCCCAGTTGATGCCCCCGATGACCAGGGCGATCAGGACGGGCCGGGGGAAGGTCTCGGGGACGATCGCCAGGAGCGCCAGCGCGATGACCATGATCGGCAGGGCGACGTTGATGTCGGTGATCCGGCTGAGGAGCTGGTCGACCCAGCGGCTGCCGAGGGCGGCGGCCAGGCCGATGATCAGGCCGAGGGTGATCTGCAGGACGGTGGCGACGAGGGCGACGCCGAGGGAGACCCGGGCGCCGTACACGATCCGGGCGAACAGGTCGCGGCCGGTCTGCGGTTCGACACCGAGCCAGTGGTCGGCGCTGATGCCGCCGAAGGGGCCGATGGGGACGCCGCCGGCCGCCGAGTCGACGAGGTCGGGGTGGTAGGCGTTCGGGTCCTGGCCCGCCAGCGCGGTGAGCAGCGGCGCGGCGAGCGCGACCAGGACGAGCAGGAGGACGACGAGGGCCGCGGCGGAGGCCGCGCGCTGGGCGCGCAGCCTCCGCCAGAACAGCCGGGCCCCGGAGGCGGGGGCGACGACCGGCGCCGCTCCCGCCTCCTTGACCAGCAGGGCTTCCGACATGGCTACTTGACCGCGACCTGGGAGACGTCGAGGACGCCGGTCCAGTCGCTGATGACGATGTTCTTGACGTCCTGGCCGTACAGCCGCTTGTAGACGGGGTGGAACAGCGGCACGGTCAGCGCCTTCTCACCGATCTTCTTGTCGAGCGCGCCCCAGCGGGTGGCGGCGGCCTTCAGGTCGGTCAGCTTGTTGATCTCGTCGATCTCCTTGTTGACCTCGGGGTCGTTCAGGAAACCGGTGTTGAAGTTGGCGCCGCCCTCGACGATCTGCCGGCCGTCGAAGATCGGGGCGAGGAAGGGACCGCCGGAGGGCCAGTCGGCGCCCCAGTGGGCGAGGAAGAAGCCGGGCTCCTTCTTGGCGTCGTGGATGGTGTCGGAGTAGTCGTTGCTCTCCAGGCCCTGGAGCTTGACGGTGATGCCGGCCTTCTTGAGCGCGGCCTGGATCGCGGTGGCGATCTCCGGGCTGGTCTCGAAGTCCTTGTCGTTGGAGTGGGTGAGGGTGACGGTCAGGCCCTTGTCGTACCCGGCCTCCTTCAGCAGCTCCTTCGCCTTCACCGCGTCACCGGTCTTCCCGGCCGGGAAGTGGTCGTAGGGCGTGTGGCCGAAGGAGTCCCGCTCGGGGAGGAAGGTGGTGGCGGGCTCGGCGAGCGAGGAGCCGCCCGCCGCGTTGACGACGGAGGAGCGGTCGATGGCGTACGAGACGGCCTGGCGCACCTTCGGGTCGTCGAAGGGCTTCACCTTCGGGTTGAAGGCGATGTAGTTGGTGTAGCCGAAGTGGCCGGTGCCGACCCGGGCGGCGAGCTTCTTGTCGCTGCTGACCTTGGCGAGTTCGGCCGGGCCGAGGTTGGTGTCGGTGGTGACGGCGGCGGCGTCGGGCCCCTGGGAGGCGGAGAGCCGCTGGTTGATGACGGCGGAGTCGAGGCCGGAGCGGACGTCGATCCGGTCGGGGTAGGCCTTGCGCTCCTCGTCGGTCGTGGCCGACCAGTGCGGGTTGCGCTCCAGGACGAGGCGCTCGCCGTCGTTCTCGTTGGTGACGACCTTGTACGGGCCCGAGGAGACGGGGTGCTCCTCGTACTTGGTGCCGGTGTCCTTGGCCTTGGGCACCGGGGTGGTCTGGGTCTGCGTCGCCAGGTAGGGGAACTCGCCCTCGGGCTTGTTCAGGCGGAACACGATGGTCCTGTCGTCGGGCACCTCGATGGAGTCGAGGCCCTTCTTGTCCTTGTACGGGCCCTGGTAGTCGGCCCCGCCGATCAGCCAGTCCCGCAGGTAGGGGGCGCCGCCGGAGAGTTCGGGGGCGAAGGAGCGCTCGATGCCGTACTTGATGTCGGCCGAGGTGATCGCGGTGCCGTCCTCGTACTTGAGGCCCTCCTTGAGGGTGTACGTCCAGACCGTGGCGTCCGCGTTGGGCTTGCCCAGGTCGGTGGCGAGGTCGGGGACGACCTGCGCGCCCTCGGCGCCGTCCTCACGGTTGCGGGTGGTGAGGGTGCGGAAGACGAGGGAGGGGATGTTGCCGCCGCCGGAGGTGTAGAGCCGGGCGGGGTCGAAGTCCTGCTGGGTGTTGGAGTTCAGGACGGTGAGGGTGCCGCCCTTCTGCGGCTTGCCCTCGGCCCCGGAGCCGCTGTCGCCGCCCTTGCTGTCCTCGGGACCGCAGGCCGCGGCACCCGCGGCCAGGACGAGGGTGACGGTGGCCGCTGCCACGCGGCGCGATATGACGGACGGTTGACGCATCGGAAAATGACCTCTCGGAATGCTGCTGTGCATGAAGCGGGAAAGGGGGAAATCCGCGCAGGCGACAGCGGGAGAGGGCCCTGGTTCAAAGGAATCAGGCCGAATAAGGAAAATGCCGCGCCTGCGGACGGAGTACGTCCGGGCGCAGCAGTCGAGGGGCCACCGGAGCCGGTCAGGGGCTCACGGAAGGGAAAAGGGGCCGACGCGCGCTCGGACAGGCGTCAGCGACAGAGAATGTCGGCTACGCAGTGCCCGGTCACGCCGAGAAGCGCCAGCTCAAGGGCGGCGATCTCGGAAGGTGCGGGGCTGCGTGACATGCCGAGAAATATGAACGACCGCCTTGACCGCTGTCAAAGCGGAACAAGACGGCCGTCTCGGTATGCGGACACTCTTCGTCAACTACCGGGGTGCACCCAAGGGTTGGGTTTGCACTTGATGCCCTCGATGTCCAGGGATTTGGTCTGCTGCTGCATCACCGGGGCCAGGGCGCCGGGCGTGCGGCAGCTCACATGGTTGTACCCGAGCCGGTGGCCGACCTCGTGGTTGATGAGCATCTGGCGGTAGGCGAGCAGCTTCTCCGGGCCGAATGTGGCGGAACCCTGCGCCCAGCGATAGGCATTGATCATCACGCGGTCGGTCGAGGCGGAATCGCACGAGACATTGTCGATCGTCGTGTCCAGACCGGATTTGGCACACCAGTCACCGGTCGTCCCGGGGCTGGCGAGCGTGATCACGAAATCCGGTTTGCCGGACGAGATCCGCTCGAAGGTCATCGCACCGTTGTGCGCCCAACTCCGGTCGTCGTTCAGCGTCTTCTGGACGGCTTCGGCGAAAAGACCGGCGTCGAGGGAGAGGCCCTTCTCGACATCGATCCGATAGCGGTGCTTCTGCCCCTTGCCGGGTGCCTTCGCCAGCCCGGGAACAGCCTCGAATTTCCCGGTCGCCTTCAGGTCCGCGGCGAGCGGGACGGGCTGCGCCATCCGCTCGGCGTACGAGAGGGGCTTGACCTCGGGGGGCTTCGACGCGGGCTGCTCGGGGGTCGGCCGGGCGTCGGAGCGCGAGGCGCCCTCGCCCCCGTCCCGGTCGACGCCCGCCGCCCGTGCCGCCGCGGCTTCCCGGCCGGCGGAGTCGTCGGCGACCTGTCCGGCCACCACGACCGCGAGCACGGTCGTCACCGCGGCCGCGGCGATCCCGGTGAAGGTCCGCCCCTTGCCGCCCTTGGCATCGCGGCGCTCAGAGGACTCCCCGCCCAGGGCCTCGTCCGGCTCCACCGGGGGTCCGGCGGCCCCGGCGCCCGGGCGGGCGTCGGGTGTACCCGCCGGGGCGGAAGCATCGGCGTCGAACGCGTCGACGAACTCCCGGCGCGGGCCCGGCATCGCCCCGGGGCCGGCGGCCGGCTGACGCACCGTCCGCCCGTCGGCCGCACGCTGCGCGGCCCGCTGGGCGGACACCTGGCGCGCCACGGCCTGCTCGCGGGCGGCGTCCTGGTCCGGACGGCCCGGTGCGTCGTCGCCGTACGGCGACGACTGCCCGGCGGCAGCCCCGTAACGCGACTGTCCTGCGGGCCCGCCCGGAGCGTCGTACCGGGGCTGCGGTCCGGTGCCCCAACCGCCGCCCGGCTCGTGCTGCTCGGGGTGGCCGCCCCGGACATGGGGGGCGTCCTGGAAGGGGGTGTGCCCGTCGGCGGGGGGCACGGGCGCCTGGCGCCTGCGCCGGCCGCCGCCGGAGGCGGGCCGGGGTACGGCACGCGGGCCGCCCGGATCCGCCGCTGCGGCGTCCGGGCGGGTGGCCCCGGTGCCCTTTCGGCTGTGTCGTCCCACGCCCCGGATCAGCTCCCGCCGCAATCGTCCAGCAGTTCCCGGAACGCCTGGGCGACCGCCTCCGGGTACTCCATCATCGCCACGTGCCCCGCGTCGGGCAGGGTCAGCAGCCGGGCGTCGCGGAAGGCCGCGGACGCCCTGCGTGCCATCCGGTACGAGACGAGCTGGTCCCGTCCGCCGTACACGAGCTGGGTCGGTGCGAGCACCCGCTCGGCCTGGCGCCACAGTCCGTGCTGGCCGCCCAGGGTGTACGCATCGACGATGCCCCGGGCCGAACGCGTCATCGCGTCCCAGAAGTACGGCAGCTCCAGCCGGCGCTCCATCTCGGCCACCGCATGGCGGAAGGCCTCGTCGGAGATCCGTGCCGGATCGCCGTAACAGAGTGCCATGACTCCGCGCGTCCGCTGCTCCGCCGTCCAGCCCTTCGTGAGCCGGGCGAACAGTGGAGCGACCCCCGGCACCGCCAGCAGCCCGGTCGGTACGGCGGGCCGCTGCACCCGCCACTCGGGCAGCGCGGGCGAGATCAGGGTGAGGGTGCGCACGAGGTCGGGGCGGACGGCGGCGACCCGGGTGGCGACCGCGCCGCCCAGTGAATTGCCGAACAGATGAACGGGGCCACGTTCACCCGCGTCCAGCAGCCGGATCACCGCACGGGCGTGCCCGGTGATCGAGAAGTTGCCGTCGTCCGGCGGCGGCGAATCACCGAATCCGGGCAGGTCGACGGCGTCGCTGTCGACCACGTCCGCCAGCAGCGGCATCAGCGCCGACCAGTTCTGCGAGGACCCGCCGAGCCCGTGCACGAAGAGCGCCGGGGGCAGCCCCGTCCGGTCGGCGGGCCGGGAACGGACGGTCAGCGTGAGCCCGGGGAGCGCCACGGAGCGCAGCCGCTCCCCCTCGGCGACCCGGACGGCGCTGACCGTGGGGGCCATCGCGGCGGCGATGGCCTGAGTACCCGGCAGCTCGGTCGAAGACATGCGGCAATGTTACGAGACGATCACGCACCAGTTCATGTGTTCGCGGTCACAGGCCGCATCGCGGGGTAGGAGTGTTGCTCCTACGCTTCAAGGGAAGGAAGGGAGCCACCATGACGGTCGACCCGAGCGACCCGGACACCTTCGACCACGCCGACCCGGACGAGCCGGGTCCGGAGGCGCCGGAGGCGGACGCCGCCGAGCAGCGCACGGACATCCGGCCGGAGGAGGACGAACCGGTGGAGAACGTCGACCCGGCCACCGCGAACGAGGCCGATGCGGCGGAACAGCGCAGGGTGATCCCCCTGGATGAGGACGATTACCGATAGAACGCCCCGCTTTGCTCCCGACCTGGGAGAACTGTGGCTTCCGAAGCCGTCCGGTCCGTGAAATTCTGCGTCCGCGCCGCGCGCACCGGGGTTACCCAAAAGTACGATGGCTGTACGGCGCAGCGTGTACGGATCGGCTGTGCTGGAACACACATTTGGGAGGCGGCGTGAGCGCCATCGAGCAGACAGAGGCAGCGCGCCCGCGGGGCACGCGCCTTCCCCGCCGCGCCCGACGCAATCAGCTGCTGGGCGCCGCGCAGGAGGTCTTTGTCGCACAGGGCTACCACTCCGCCGCGATGGACGACATCGCCGAGCGGGCCGGCGTGAGCAAGCCGGTGCTCTATCAGCACTTCCCCGGGAAGCTGGAGCTCTACCTGGCCCTTCTCGACCAGCACTGCGAGTCGCTGCTCCAGGCCGTGGTCACGGCGCTGGCGTCGACGACGGACAACAAGCTGCGCGTCGAGGCGACGATGGACGCCTACTTCGCGTACGTGGAGGACGAGGGCGGCGCCTTCCGGCTGGTCTTCGAGTCCGACCTGACCAACGAGCCCGCCGTGCGCGAGCGGGTCGACCGGGTCTCCCTCCAGTGCGCCGAGGCGATCTCCGACGTGATCGCCGGGGACACGGGCCTGTCGAAGGACGAGTCCATGCTCCTGGCTGTGGGGCTGGGCGGCGTGTCGCAGGTGGTGGCGCGCTACTGGCTCTCCAGCGGCTCCAGCATCCCGCGCGACACGGCTGTGCAGCTGCTCACCTCGCTGGCGTGGCGGGGCATCGCGGGCTTCCCGCTGCACGGCGCCGAGCAGAACTGACGCCCCGGCCGGGCGGCGCGGCGCACCGTGTTCGCTGCGGGCGTTGCCGGTCGGGCCGTGAGGCGTGCTCCCACCGGGCTAATGTGGCTGCGTACGGCGCGGTTCGCCGCGCAGGGACTGACCGTCGGAGGGACATAGCCGTGGAGGTCAAGATCGGGGTGCAGCACACGCCCCGCGAGATCGTTCTGGAGAGCGGGCTTTCCGCCGAGGACGTCGAGAGCGCGGTCGCCGCTGCACTGGGCGGCAAGGCGGAGCTGCTGAGCCTCACGGACGACAAGGGCCGCAGGGTCCTGGTGCCGGCCGACCGGATCGCCTACGTGGAGATCGGCGAGCCCAGCACCCGGCGTGTGGGGTTCGGCGCGCTGTAGTCCACGGACGCGACAGCTCACAGGAGCGGCCCGGCGGGATTCCCGCCGGGCCGCTCCTGTGTTGCTTCTGTGCTCCTGCTCCTGTGTGGCCTGCCGGGCCGCTCCCGTTACGACGTGGGCGCGCGTGCCGTACCCGTACGGGTTCCCCGGCTCGGGGAAGGGTTGTACGGCATGGGCCGGGGGTAGTACCGCCTACGACCGATTTGCCCGCCCCGCACACCCCCGCGAGGTGATCCTTAGTGATCTGGGAATCCTTCGGCGCCGCCGCGCTCGGACTCGCCCTGTCCTGGGCGGCCGTCCGCTCACTGGCCGACCGGCTCCCCTCCGCCCGTGCTGTTTATCTCACCGGCGCTTTGGGGGCACTGTTCGGAGCGTTCCTCACACATTCGGCGCTGGGCCCCGGCCACGGCGTGGCGACCCTGATCGGCGCCGTCTCCGTCGGGGCGGTGACGCTGTCGCTGCTGATCCGTCCACGCGGCCGCCGCCTCACGAGGTCGGCGGCGGCCCAGTAACCCGAGGTCAGGTGTTACGCGGCCAGCCCGAGCGCGGCCATGCGCTTGGTGTGGGCCTCGGTGATCCGGGAGAACATCCGGCCCACCTCCGCCAGGTCGAAGCCGTCCGCGACGCCGCCCACCAGCATCGTCGAGAGCGCGTCGCGGTCGGCGACCACCCGCTGGGCCTGCGACAGCGCCTCGCCCATCAGCCGGCGGGCCCAGAGCGCGAGCCGCCCGCCGAGCCGGGGGTCGGCCTCGATCGCGGCGCGCACCTTCTCCACGGCGAAGTTCCCGTGGCCCGTGTCGTCGAGCACGGCGAGGACCAGGGAGCGGGTGTCGGTGTCGAGCCGGGCCGCGACCTCCCGGTAGAAATCGCTGGCGATCGAGTCACCCACGTACGCCTTGACCAGGCCTTCCAGCCAGTCCGACGGAGCCGTCTGGCGGTGGAAGTCGTCGAGCGCCTTGGCGAAGGGCTCCATCGCGGCGGTCGGGTCCTCGTCGACGGCCGCGAGCCGGTCGGACAGCTGCTCGAAGTGGTGGAACTCGGCGGAGGCCATCTTCGCCAGCTCCGCCTTGTCCCCGAGGGTCGGCGCGAGTTTCGCGTCCTCGGCGAGGCGCTCGAAGGCGGCCAGCTCGCCGTAGGCGAGGGCGCCCAGCAGGTCCACGACCGCGGCCCGGTACTGCGGCTCGGCGGAGGCGGTGGTCCAGCTCTGGGCGGCGATTCCGGTCGCTGCGGGCGCTTCTTCGGGGTGTTCAGTGGCGTTGTCAGGCGTCTCCATGAACCGCACAATAGCCCGCCCGACGAGGGGCGGAAGGGCCCGGTGAGGAGCGGACATCACACCGTTCCGATGAATTCGTCCAACACACATGCGCGAATCCGGGGTACAGTGGTATTGCGCTTACTGAGCATTTTCCTGTGCCAGGGGCGCGTCCTTTGAATGAGGATGCCCGGTCGGTGGCCCGATCGGCTCCGACCCGACAGCCCTCCACGCGGTGCGTACGACACGTACGACTGCAGATGAGGGGCCCCCTCAGCGGCACGAGCGCTCGAGCGACGGCAGTGGTCCCGCGCCACCCGGCCCATCCACGGCCGGATGACCAACCCCGGCACGGTACGACCCCCAGCGTTCGCCTCGGACCGCGTCTCACAGAAGAGGCAGCACCCTGACTACGTTCCGAGACCTCGGTATTCTTTCCGAGACGGCCGAAGCCCTTGAGGCGGTCGGCATCATGTCCCCCTTCCCCATCCAGGAGATGACGCTCCCCGTAGCGCTCTCCGGCTCCGACGTCATCGGCCAGGCCAAGACCGGCACCGGCAAGACGCTCGGCTTCGGACTCCCCCTCCTGGAGCGCGTGACCGTCCCCGCCGATGTCGAGGCGGGGCGCGCCACGCCCGAGCAGCTGACCGACGCGCCGCAGGCGCTCGTCGTCGTCCCCACCCGTGAGCTGTGCCAGCAGGTCACCAACGACCTGCTGACCGCCGGCAAGGTCCGTAACGTCCGCGTTCTCGCGATCTACGGCGGCCGGGCCTACGAGCCCCAGGTCGAGGCCCTCAAGAAGGGCGTCGACGTGATCGTCGGCACCCCGGGCCGGCTCCTGGACCTGGCGGGCCAGCGCAAGCTCGACCTCTCCCACATCCGCGGGCTCGTCCTCGACGAGGCCGACGAGATGCTGGACCTGGGCTTCCTGCCCGACGTCGAGCGCATCATCACGATGCTGCCGCCCAAGCGCCAGACGATGCTGTTCTCGGCCACCATGCCCGGTGCCGTCATCAGCCTCGCCCGCCGCTACATGTCGCAGCCGACGCACATCAACGCCACCTCGCCGGACGACGAGGGCACGACCGTCAAGAACACCGCGCAGTACGTCTACCGCGCGCACAACATGGACAAGCCGGAGATGCTCTCCCGCATCCTCCAGGCCGACGGCCGCGGGCTCGCGATGATCTTCTGTCGCACGAAGCGGACGGCCGCCGACATCGCCGAGCAGCTGGAGAAGCGCGGCTTCGCCTCCGGCGCGGTCCACGGCGACCTCGGCCAGGGCGCCCGCGAGCAGGCGCTGCGCGCCTTCCGCAACGGCAAGGTCGACGTCCTCGTCTGCACCGACGTCGCCGCGCGCGGCATCGACGTCGAGGGTGTGACCCACGTCATCAACTACCAGTCGCCGGAGGACGAGAAGACCTACCTCCACCGCATCGGCCGCACCGGCCGCGCGGGCGCCAAGGGCATCGCGATCACGCTGGTCGACTGGGACGACATCCCGCGCTGGCAGCTGATCAACAAGGCACTGGACCTGAAGTTCCCGGACCCGCCGGAGACGTACTCCACCTCGCCGCACCTCTTCGAGGAGCTCGGTATCCCGGCGGGCACCAAGGGTGTCCTGCCGCGTGGCGAGCGGACCCGTGCCGGTTTGCGCGCGGAGGAGGTCGAGGACCTCGGCGAGACCGGCGGCCGCGGCCGCAAGTCCGCAGCCGCACCCGCTCCGGCCCGTGAGGAGCGCGAGCCCCGTACGCGTACGCCGCGTCAGCGCCGCCGCACCCGTGGCGGTTCCACGGAGGAGGGCACCGCGACGGTCCCCGCGCCCGCCAAGGAGGCCACCCCGGTCACCCCGGCCGGCGACGAGGCCCCCGAGGGTCCCCGCACCCCGCGCCGCCGTCGCCGTACGCGGCTCACCGCGGCCGAGACCGTGACCGAGGCGGCCGTGGCGGTCGCCGAGGCTCCGGCTCCGGTGGCTCCGGCCGTCGAGACCGCCGTCCCCGTGGTGGCCGAGGCCGCTGCCCCGGTCGTCGCCGAGGCCGAGCCGGTCGCGGAGGCCAAGCCGCGCCGCCGTCGCAGCCGCGCCGCGGTGAAGCCGGTGGCCGAGCCGGTGGCGCAGGTTCCTGCCGCCGCCGCTCCGGTGGAGGCCGGGTTCCAGACCGTGGCGGTCGCCGCGGGCATCGCGGAGCCGGTCGCCGAGCCGGTCGCGACCAAGCCGCGCCGCCGCACCCGGATCGTGAAGCCTGCCGACGAGGTGGACTTCCAGATCGCCCCGGCCTCCGAGCCGGAGCCGGATGCGAAGTCCCGCCGTCGCCCGGCGCGCACCACGAGCCGCCCGAAGGCGGAGTCGAAGCCCAAGGCGGAGACCGCGCCGAAGGCCGATGCCGGTACGAAGGCGGAGTCGACGCCCAAGGCCGAGTCGAAGCCGAAGAGGGTGTCGAGGGCGAAGGCCGCGGCCCCCGTCGAGGCCGTCGCGCCGGAGGCTCCGGCCGCCGCCGAGGCGGAGACCGAGGCCAAGCCGCGCCGCCGCCGGGCGACCCGCAGCGTCACCTCGACCGCGGTCCAGGAGGCCGCTGTGGTCTCCGAGGCCGAGGCCGTGGTGAGCGAGGCCGCCGCCGAGGCCAAGCCGCGCCGCCGCCGCGCCACCCGCGCCGCGGGCAAGGCGACGGCGACGACCGAGAGCTGACAGCCTGCTCCACCCGCTCCACCTACGGCCCCGGCCCCCGCACCTGCGGGGGCCGGGGCCGTTCCGCTGCCCGGCGGCGGTTCGGCACGGCACGGAGGGCTCGGCCTGCTTGATGGCGCCCGGGGCCGACGGCGCCCCCCGGCCCTGCGGCCCGGCACGGCGGCACGGCCTGCCCCGTTGGTGCCCCGGGCCGACGGCGCCCCCAGCACTGCCACCTGGCACGGTGGCGTGGCCTGCCCCGTGGCGCCCCGGCACGGCTGCTCGGCCCGCCCTATAGTGCCCCGGCTGCCCCGGGCCGGCGGCTCGCCCCGCCCCGTGGCGCCCCGGGCCCGGCGGCGGGGATAGCCTCGCCCCATGAGCCGGCCGCCCACCTTCACCCCGCCCCCCTGCGCCACCCGACGCGTCCTGCGTACCGAGCGCGGGGACTTCGCCGTCCTGGACGCCGTCCCGGCCGGGACCGCCCGCGCCACCGCCCTGCTGCTGCCCGGGTACACCGGCAGCAAGGAGGACTTCATCGCCCTGCTCGAACCGCTGTGCGCGGCCGGGTACCGCGTGGTCGCCGTCGACGGGCGCGGACAGTACGAGTCCGAGGGGACGGACCAGCAGGAGCCCTACGCACAAGGGGAGTTGGCCCGGGACGTGCTCGCCCAGGCGGCGGCGCTGACCGAGGGCGGCGGAACGCTGCACCTGCTCGGGCACTCGCTGGGCGGCCAGATCTCCCGCGCGGCCGTCCTGCTGGACGCCACCCCGTTCCGCTCGCTGACGCTGATGTCCTCCGGCCCCGCCGAGGTCGTCGCCGCCCAGCGGGACAAGGTGAAGATGCTGGGTGACGCCCTGTCCGTGCTCTCCATGGACGAGGTGTGGGAGGCGATGCGGGCCCTGGACCCGCCGCAGGACGCGGACACCGGCGACGGCGAGGATATGCGCCGGCGCTGGCTGCGTCACCGCCCGGCGCAGCTGATCGCCACCGGCGCCCAGCTGCGCACCGAACCGGACCGGGTGGACGAGCTGGCCGCCCTCCATCTGCCCGTCCACGTCCTGTCCGGCGAGCGCGACGACGTATGGCCGGTGGAGCAGTTCGACGCGATGGCCCGGCGCCTCGGTGCGCGCCGCACCACGATCGCCGGGGCCGAGCACTCCCCCAACACCGCCAGGCCGCACGAGACCGCCGAGGCGCTCGCCGCGTTCTGGGACAGCGTGGACGGGGCCTGAGCCGCCGCAGACGGCCCCCCGCAGCACTTCCGTACGGCAGGGGGCCGCCCCCGCACCGCAATGGCTCAGTACTGCGACTGCAAGTGCTGCCAGAACCCGTCGCGCAGCGCCCGGCGCAGATGCGCGTGGCCGCGCAGTGAGTGCTGGAGCAGGCGTTCGGCCTCGACCAGCAGGTCCTGGTCGACGGAGCCCGGCAGGTAGGGGTGGCCGGGCAGCAGGTCGGCGAGGGATTCCCGGCCGCGGGCGGCGAGCCAGGCGGCGGCGATCTGGGCGCCGACGAAGCGGACGTCCTCCCGCGAGGGGGCCGGGGTGTCGTCCTCGTACGTCGTGACCGGGCGGCGGGTGACGTAGGGGCGGCAGAAGTCGAGGTCGAAGGTGCGCTGGCTGTCGACCTCCCAGAGCAGCGGCTCGGCCTGGTTGCGGCCCTCGCCGGCCTCGATGCCCCAGAGGTGGACGCGCGCCCCGTAGCCCTGCGCCGCCTCGACCGCCGAAACCAGGTCCTCGTCGCCGCCGATGAGGGCCGCGTCGCTGATGGCGCGGTGCCGGGCGAGCGATTCGAGGTCGGTGCGGATGAGGGAGTCGACGCCCTTCTGCTGGTTGTTGGCGTTGAGGTTGCCGAGCCGCACCTTGACGTCGGGGAGTTCGGCGATGGCCTGCTGCTCGGTGGTGTGGATGCGGCGCCTGGCCCCGTCGTACCAGTAGACGCGCAGCAGCCGGCTGTCCGCGAAGATCGTGCGGGCCTTGTCGATGAAGGCCTCGATCAGCCCCTCGGCGTCGAGATCGAAGGAGCGCCGGTCCTCGGTGCCGGTGACGAGCAGCCCGGCCGCGGCGTACACATAGCCCGCGTCCACGAAGATGGCGTGCGTCGAGGGGGTCTTGGAGACCTCGACGAGCATGCGCTGGAGCAGCTCGTTGGTGCGGTCCAGGCGCTCGGCGATCTCGGCCTGGCGGGGAAGCTGCGGGTCGGCCGCGCTCATGCGAACCTCATGGTCTGTGTATGGGTGGCTACCGACGGGTACTTAGGCATCCAAAAAATTTCCTTAGCGTAGGGAATGTTTGTACCGGGCAAGCCGTTGTAACACTCGTGGAACGCGAGGGAAGCCTCGCGTTCCTATCCTTGCGGGTAGGTCACATCGCCCGTGCCAGTAGTTCTCCAGCAGGAGGATCAGACGAAGGGAAGCCATATGCGCTTCGAGATCATGCGACTCGACGACGTCGACGGTACCGCCGTGGACAGCACCGTCGTGGACGCCGCCTCCGTCAACCGGATCGTGCAGCAGGCCGCAGCCATGGGCCAGCGCATCTACATCCGGCCCGCCGAAAGCTCGGCTTCGTAACGCTCCATGGGCTTCTGACGCCTGATTACGCATTGCGCCGCTAAAGACGAAGCGCCCCCGCACGGATGGTCCGTGCGGGGGCGCTGTGGTGTCCGGAGGGCACCCGTGCGGGCCTCAGGAGTTCTGGACGACCTGGGTGACACCGTTGATGATCTGCTGGACGGCGATGGCCGAGAGCATCATTCCGGCGAGCCGGGTCACCAGGACCACCCCGCCGTCCTTGATGATCCGGATGATCACCAGCGAGTAGCGCATCGCCAGCCAGAGCACCACGTGCATGGCCACGATCGCGGACCAGACGGAGAGCTGACCGCCGAAGCCGTCGGCGTGCTGCACGGCCAGGATGACCGAGACGATCGCACCGGGACCGGCCAGCAGCGGCATGCCCAGCGGTACGAGCGCCACGTTGACGTCCTTGGTCTGCGTCGGCTCGTCCGTCTTGCCGGTCAGCAGATCCAGCGCGATGAGCAGCAGCAGGAGCCCGCCCGCGATCATCAGGGCGGGCACGGAGACATGCAGGTAGTCGAGGATCTGCTGGCCGAGCAGACCGAAGACGGCGATCACACCGAAGGCGACCGCGACGGCCTGGAGCGCCATCCTGCGCTGGACCTTGGCAGGGCGGCCCGCGGTGAGGGCGAGGAAGATCGGGGTGATCCCGGGCGGATCCATAATCACAAAAAGGGTGAGAAAAAGGGATCCGAAGACAGCGACGTCGAACACAGTGAGCCTTGCGAGAGAAGAGCGGGCGGTACGGGGGGTGCGCGGGCCCGGTGGGCGGCCGTCGGCATACGACGGCAGGTCAAAGGGCGCGCGAGGAGTGGGACGTGGTGCGGGGGGGGAGGGTGAGCCCCAGGGCGTGTCCGGCGGATCAGGGCCGACCCGGTCAGGATCCGCCGGACACGCCCTGGCGGCGGCCGGGTCCACCGGCGCCCGGCACCGGGAAGGCTCCCGTGGCGCGCCGGGTGATCTCGCCGTAGATCTCGGGGTCGGTGGTGTACTCGCCGAGCGCTACGGTTTTTCGGCTGCCGTGGTAGTCGCTGGAGCCGGTGGGCAGGAGCTCCAGCTCCCGGGCGAGGCCGCGCAGCCGGGCCCGGGTGGGCTCGTCGTGGTCCATGTGGTCGATCTCGATGCCGTCGAGACCCGCTGCGGCGAGCGCGGCGATCGTGGCCTCGGGGACCACCTCACCGCGTTTCGAGGCGGCCGGGTGGGCGAAGACGGTGACTCCGCCGGCCGCCTTGACGAGCCGGACCGCCTCGAAGGGGTCGAACTCGTGCTTCTCGGCGTAGGCCCGGCCGCCGTTGCCCAGCCAGTCGGCCGTGAAGGCGTCGGAGACGGTGGGTACGACCCCGATTTCGACGAGGGCGGCGGCGACGTGCGGGCGGCCGACCGAGCCGTCCCCGGCGATGCGGGCGACCTGCTCCCAGGTGATGGGCACGTCGAGGGCGCGGAGCTTGCGGACCATCTCCTGGGCGCGGGGCACCCGGTCGTCGCGGACGAGTTCCCGGGCCCGCTCCAGCTCGGCGTCGGCGGGGTCGAAGAGGTACGCCAGCATGTGCATGCCCACGCCGTCGACGCGGCAGGAGAGCTCGGCGCCGGTGACCAGGGTGAGCCCTTCGGGCAGCGCGTCGATGGCCTGCTTGTGGCCGCCGACGGTGTCGTGGTCGGTGAGCGCGACGACGTCCAGGCCCGCGGCGGCGGCGTTGGCCACCAGCTCGGCGGGGGTGTCCGTACCGTCCGAAGCGGTGGAGTGGGTGTGCAGGTCGATGCGCACGACGCTTGACTCCGGGGCTCGCGGGCGGACGGGGGACCGCTCAAGGATAACCGCCGCCACCGGGCCCCCGGCCGCGCCGAACCCTCGGTCCCGCCGCGCTGAATCCCGGGTCCGGCCGCGCTCACGCCCGGGTCCGGCCGCGTTCACCCCTCCCCGCGCGGGCTACCGCCGCCCCGGCCCCTGCCGCGGCGGTGTCTCCGGGGCGGCGAGCAGGCGCGGGGTGAGCGCGCCGCACGGGACGAGGTCCACCTCTCCCCCGGCGTCGCGCAGATCGGTCAGCACCAGCTCGTCGTACATCAGCAGCCCCGACTGCTCCGGCCACAGGATCGCCCAGAGCCAGAGGCCGCGCGCCTCCCCCGCGAAGACCGCCCGGTCCTCCGGGGCGTTCCTGACGTGCCAGAGCGGGGTGGGTCGGCCGGCGGCGTGCACCTTGGCGTCGGGGGCGGAGTCGACGTCCAGGTGGTGGCCGGGGTCGAGGCCGTCGATCCCGGCGTACCGGGCACCGAGTCCGACGCCGAGCTCCTCGGCGACCAGGAGCAGCTCACCCATGCCCCCAAGCGGTCCGGGACCCGAGCAGGCGACGACGGTCGCGCGTCCGCCGCTGCGGTCATCACCCGCGCAGGCCACGCCGGTGAAGAGCCAGCCCACGGGGAGCGGCCAGGGCATCCAGACGGGCACCTGCGAGCGGTGCACCACGACGCCGAGCGCCTCGACGCTCGGTGGGACGACCGGCTGCATCGGGTGCACCTGGCCGTGCACGGCGCACTGCCAGGCGTCGACGAAGAGTCCGGGCGCCCTGACCCGGCCACCGCACTTCGGGCAACTGGGTTCGCCCCTCATAGGGCCCAACCGTCCTCCCCGCCGGTCGCCCCGTCAAGGACGATCACCCGTCCGCAGCGTGGCTGCCACCCGGGAAAGTAGATGTAACTTGCATTTATTAGATCGCCTAACTTAATCTGTGCATAACGCATCGACCAGGAGGAGAGAGGGAGCCGACCCATGCAGGGATTGAGGCAAGGAGAGGACCCGTTCGACGAAGGGTCGACGGCGACCGGCATCCTGCGCCAGCCGAAGGCCGTCTGGGCCACGGCGGGCGCCTCGGTGGTCGCCTTCATGGGGATCGGCCTGGTGGACCCGATCCTGCCGTCCATCGCCCAGGGGCTGGACGCCACACCCAGTCAGGTGTCGCTGCTGTTCACCTCGTACTTCCTGATCACCGCCGTCGCGATGCTCGTCACCGGCTTCGTCTCCAGCCGCATCGGCGGCCGCAGGACCCTGCTCGCCGGTCTCGCGCTCGTCGTCGTCTTCGCCGCGCTCTCCGGCACCTCGTCCTCCGTCGCCGAACTCGTCGGCTTCCGGGCGGGCTGGGGCCTGGGCAACGCCCTCTTCGTCTCCACCGCGCTCGCGGTGATCGTCGGAGCGGCGGCGGGCGGCAGCTCCGCCGCGATCCTGCTGTACGAGTCGGCGCTCGGCCTCGGCATGGCGTGCGGGCCGCTGCTCGGCGCCCTGCTCGGGAACGCCAGCTGGCGCTATCCGTTCTTCGGCACGGCGGCGCTGATGGCGATCGGCTTCCTCTGCATCGCCGCGTTCCTCAAGGAGCAGCCGAAGCCCGCCCGCAAGACCTCACTGCTCGACCCTCTCAAGGCGCTCGGCCACGGCGGTCTGGCCTCGGTGGCCGCCTCGGCCTTCTTCTACAACTACGCGTTCTTCACGATCCTGGCCTTCACGCCGTTCGTGCTGGACATGACCCCGTACAAGTCCGGCGCGGTCTTCTTCGCCTGGGGCCTGCTGCTCGCGGTCTTCTCCGTGCTGGTGGCCCCGCGCCTCCAGCGCCGCTTCGGCTCGCTCAAGGTGCTCGGGGCCTCGCTGGTGCTGCTCGCCGTCGACCTGCTGGTCCTCGGTTACGGCAGCCACAGCACGGCGATCGGCGCCACGATCGTCTCCGGTGCCTTCATCGGCATGAACAACACCGTCTTCACCGAGCTGGCCCTCGGGGTCTCGGACGCGCCGCGCCCGGTGGCGAGCGCCGGGTACAACTTCGTCCGCTGGTTCGCAGCGGCGGCCGCCCCCTTCCTCGCCCCGAAGATCGAGGAGTGGAGCGACGTCCACATCCCGTTCGTGGTGGCCGCGCTCGCCGCCCTCGCCGGAGCAGCCGTCGTGGGCGTACGGCGTACGGCGCTGACCCACGAGGCCGAGGAGCTGGAGCCGGTCCACGCCCTGGAGGACGGCGTGACGGTCTTCGCCGACTGACCCTTCGTACGGGCGGGTTCAGTCCAGCGGTACGGACGTGCGCAGCGGGTCGCGCAGGTCCGTACCGTGCGTGAGCCACCGCTCCTGGAGCTCCTGCGCCCCGCGCACCCGCTTCCAGGCGGCCTCGTTGCGGGTCATCGGCAGCAGCGGCAGGAACCGCACCGGATCCATCGGCTCGTCCAGCTCCAGGTCCTCCACAAGCCCCCCGGACTCCGCCACCAGCACCGAGGTGAAGGGCGCGCCCGTCCAGAGCGGGTCACCCAGGTCCAGCGAGGCCCCCGGCGCCACGATGAGCCCCTCGACCTGCGGGGAGGCGGCCAGTACGGCGAGGGGGCGCAGCACCTGGTCGGTGTCGGCGAGCCCCACCCGTACCGACAGGACCAGCTCGGCGCGGGGGCCCTTCACCGGGTCGGCGAGCGGTGAGGTGGGGTCGGCCATCGGCTGCCCGGACATGCCGAGCGTGGCGTAGCGCACCACATCGCCGTCGAGGAAGCGGAGCACCTCGATACGGTCCGTGCCGAGGAACGTCACATCGGCGCGGGCGTCCGGTTCCCCGAGGGCCGAGCGGAGCCGGGCTTCGACCAGAGCGAGAATTTCTGCCATCCGGCGAGCATAGAGTGCGCATGGAGTGGGCAAAGTAAGGGATTCGGCCTGGGACGGCTGATAGCCTGGCCGCCGGTCGGGACAGCGCGCAGAAGCGTCGCTCTCTTTGTCCCGACGACACGTCGTCCCCCACGGGGGACCGGCCGGAGGAGGTGGGGACTGCTATGGATCCAAGTCGACCGTGCAGTACCGATCACTCTTCCGCTTACCGCCCTTCCTGCTGAACTTCTCGCTGAACTCCCCGTTGAACTGACGACTCGTCGGCCATTGCCGATGGCCCGTGGACGGTCGTTCGCACCGCGGAAGAGCTCCAGGAATCCGCGGAAGAGTCTCTCGTTCTTTTGCCTGTCTGTTGCGAACGCCGTCATCGCGCCTGCGCGGTGGAGCCCGCTTTGCGGACGTGAGCACACGTCCCCATTCCGGGCTGTTCCACGCCCTCGCCGACGGCCCTCCGTGAAGGAGCCAGCCATGTCGATGATCCGTGACCTGCGCGCCGCCGTGCGCCCGTCCCTGCGTCCCTCCCTCCGTAAGAACAGCGCCCCCCACAGCGGGTACGACACCACCCGCGACCCCTCCGCCTCCAGCGCCGTCGTCGACTGCGCGGTCTACCGCGACGGCAGCCGCCTGGAGGGAACCACGGCCCCGACCCCGCACGAGGCGATGCTTCAGGTGCGCGAGGAGGGCGGCTTCGCCTGGATCGGCCTGCACGAGCCGACGGAGGAGGAATTCGCGGGCATCGCCCGGGAGTTCGGACTCCACCCGCTCGCCGTGGAGGACGCCGTCCACGCCCACCAGCGGCCCAAGCTGGAGCGGTACGACGACACGCTGTTCACGGTCTTCAAGACGATCCACTACGTGGAGCACGCCGAGCTGACCGCGACCAGCGAGGTCGTGGAGACCGGCGAGGTGATGTGCTTCACCGGCCGGGACTTCGTCATCACCGTCCGGCACGGCGGCCAGGGCTCCCTGCGCGCCCTGCGCCACCGCCTCCAGGACGATCCGGAGCTCCTCGCCAAGGGCCCGTCCGCCGTGCTGCACGCCATCGCGGACCATGTCGTCGACGGGTACATCGCGGTGGCGGAGGCGGTGCAGGACGACATCGACGAGGTGGAGATCGATGTCTTCTCCACCCCGGCGAAGGGCGGCCGGCGCGGTTCGGACGCGGGGCGGATCTACCAGCTCAAGCGTGAGGTGCTGGAGTTCAAGCGGGCCGTCTCGCCGCTGCTGCGGCCGATGCAGCTGCTGAGCGAGCGGCCGATGCGGCTGATCGACCCGGACATCCAGAAGTACTTCCGGGACGTCGCCGACCACCTCGCCCGGGTCCAGGAGGAGGTCCTCGGCTTCGACGAGCTGCTGAACTCGATCCTCCAGGCCAATCTGGCGCAGGCGACCGTCACCCAGAACGAGGACATGCGCAAGATCACCTCCTGGGCGGCGATCATCGCCGTGCCCACGATGATCTGCGGGGTCTACGGCATGAACTTCGACTACATGCCGGAGCTGGAGTGGAGGTACGGCTATCCGCTGGTGCTGGGCGTCATCGGCGCGGTCTGTTTCTCCATCCACCGCATCCTGAAGCGCAACGGCTGGCTCTGAGCGGTGCCGGCCGGTCTAAGCTCCCGGCCATGAGTGATGCTGCCGACGCGCTGCTGGAGAAGGCCCTCGTCGAGGAGGCCACGAAGAAGTCCGGTCTCATCTGGGTCAGGGCCGCCGGGCCCGCCCGCGCCGTGTGGCACGTCTGGCACGAGGGCGCGGCCCACCTCGTCGGGGACGGCCCCGGCGAGCAGCCACTGCCCGAGGGCCTGACGGACGGCGGCCACGCCGAGGTCACCGTACGCAGCAAGGACAAGGGCGGCCGGATCGTCGCCTGGACGGCGGGGGTACGGGTGGTGGCGCCGCACTCCGAGGAGTGGGAGGAGGCCGTCGCCGAGCTGAAGGGCAAGCGGCTGAACGCGCCGGACGCCGAGGTGATGACGGAGCGCTGGGCGAAGGAGTGCACGGTGGTGCGCCTGACGCCCGAGGCGGTCAGCACGGACCTGCCGGACACCTCACTGGCCGCGGCCCCGCTGCCGACCGGGGCGACCACGCGGCAGCCCGCACCCGCCGCGCTGCCCCGGCTGCTGCTGAAGCGGCGCCGGGGGCGCTGAGGGGGCCGCTCAGCCGGAGGACTTGGGGAGCTTGCCGCCGTAGTCGACGGTGTCGTCGTCCTGCGGGGCCTCCAGCGGGACGGTGCGCCCCCAGTCGGCCAGGGTGACGGTGCCTCCGCCGCCGCCGCGGGCCACCCGTACCGGGTACGGCTTGCCCTCCAGGGAGACGTCGAGCGCGCCGCCCTCGCCCTTGCCGCCCAGGAGCTGGATGGTGCGGTGGCCGGTGACCGTGTCCCGGGCGCCCTTGTTCAGGGTGCCGTGCAGCGTCAGCAGGCCGTCGAGCAGAACCTTCTTGTCGGTGAAGCCGCGCAGCTGGCGGTAGCTGGGGTCGTCCTGGGGGACCTTCACGTACTTGCCGCCCAGCTTCTCGGCGGCCTCCTGGTCGGAGGAGCCCGCCTTGCCGCCCTCCTCGTGGATCCAGAAGTCGGCGTCGGCCTTGATGAAGAGCTCGTCCTCGATCCGCAGGAGCACGAAGCTCCGCTTCTTGGAGGAGACCGACCCCGTGCCGCCCTTGTCGCTGAGCTTCATGTTCAGCATGTAGGTGCCGCCCTTGCTCACCAGGGTGCCCGCCAGCCGGACCCCGTCGGCGCTGTCGGCCGCCGCCCTGGCCTTGTTGTCGATCTGCTCCGCCGAGAGTTTCCCGACACCGTTGGTCCCCTTGTCCGGGTCCTCGCCCGCGCAGGCGGTGAGGGCCGCGACGAGCCCGCCGCAGAGCACGACTGCGAGGGCGGTCCGGCGATGATTCCGGACGGCCGGGGCAAAAGAGGTCACGGGCGTACTGCCTCTCAACTGCGATCGGGGGGGCAGAGCGCAGCGTACCCGGGGACCGCGCACCGCCCGGCAGCCAGCCGTACGGACGGGTCCGCCGGGGCGCTCCACCACGGCAACGGCTAGCCTGATCATGGCGTACGGCGGCACGGAGAAGGAGGCGGAGCATGGCGGCAGGAGCCCCTCGGGTCTTCGTCTCGCATCTTTCCGGGGTGCCGGTGTTCGACCCGAACGGGGATCAGGTCGGCCGGGTCCGCGATCTGGTGGCGATGCTGCGGGTCGGCGGACGGCCGCCGCGCATCCTGGGTCTGGTCGTCGAGGTGGTCAGCCGGCGGCGGATCTTCCTGCCGATGACCCGGGTGACGGGCGTCGAATCGGGCCAGGTCATCACGACCGGCGTGGTCAACATGCGGCGCTTCGAGCAGCGGCCCACCGAACGGCTCGTCCTCGGCGAGTTCCTCGACCGCCGGGTGCGGCTGGTGGAGAGCGACGAGGAGGTCACCGTCCTGGACGTGGCGATCCAGCAGCTGCCCGCCCGCCGGGACTGGGAGATCGACAAGTACTTCGTCCGTAAGGGGCGCGGCGGGGCGCTGCGCCGCAAGGGCGAGACGTTGACGGTGGAGTGGTCGGCGGTCAGCGGCTTCTCGCTGGAGGAGCACGGGCAGGGCGCCGAGAACCTGGTCGCCACCTTCGAACGGCTGCGCCCGGCGGATGTCGCCAACGCCCTGCACCACCTCTCACCCAAGCGCCGGGTCGAGGTGGCCTCCGCACTCGACGACGACCGGCTGGCCGACGTCCTGGAGGAGCTGCCCGAGGACGACCAGGTGGAGATCCTCGGCAAGCTCAAGGAGGAGCGGGCCGCCGACGTCCTGGAGGCGATGGACCCGGACGACGCGGCCGACCTGCTCTCGGAGCTGCCCGAGGAGGACAAGGAGCGGCTGCTGACCCTGATGCGGCCGGGCGACGCCGCCGACGTACGGCGTCTGATGGCGTACGAGGAGCGGACCGCGGGCGGTCTGATGACGACCGAGCCGATCGTGCTGCGCCCGGACGCCACGGTGGCCGACGCGCTCGCCCGGGTCCGTCAGTCGGACCTCTCCCCCGCGCTCGCCGCACAGGTGTACGTGTGCCGCTCCCCCGACGAGACGCCGACCGGCAAGTACCTGGGCACCGTGCACTTCCAGCGGCTGCTGCGCGATCCGCCGTTCACCCTGGTCAGCTCGATCGTCGACAGCGACCTGGTGCCGCTGCCCCCGGACACCCCGCTGCCGACGGTGACCAGCTATCTGGCCGCGTACAACCTGGTCTCGGCGCCCGTCGTGGACGAGAGCGGCTCCCTGCTGGGCGCGGTGACCGTGGACGACGTCCTGGACCACCTGCTGCCCGAGGACTGGCGCGAGACCGACTTCCACGGCGAGGGGGGCATCCGCCATGGCCGAACGTGAGGAGCGGACGAAGGCCGCCTCGACGGGCTCCTCCGGCCTGATGCGCCCGCCGCGCACCCGGCTCGACCAGCCGAAGTCGCCGCGACGCAGGCTGCTGCCGGAGTACGACCCGGAGGCGTTCGGCCGGTTCTCCGAGCGGATCGCGCGGTTCCTGGGGACCGGGCGGTTCATCGTCTGGATGACGCTGATCATCATCGTCTGGGTGCTGTGGAACATCTACGCGCCCAAGGATCTGCGGTGGGACGAGTACCCGTTCATCTTCCTGACCCTGATGCTCTCGCTCCAGGCCTCGTACGCGGCCCCGCTGATCCTGCTGGCCCAGAACCGGCAGGACGACCGGGACCGGGTCACCCACGAGCAGGACCGCAAGCAGAACGAGCGCTCCATCGCCGACACCGAGTACCTCAGCCGGGAGATCGCGGCGCTGCGGATGGGCCTCGGTGAGGTCGCCACCCGGGACTGGATCCGCTCGGAGCTCCAGGACATGGTGAGGGACATGGAGGACCGGCAGATCCTCCTCGCGTCCGAGAGTGACGAAGCCGACCGCTGACGGGCTACCCGCCCGTAGGGCCGGGCGCCGTAACATCGTCGGTATGGCTACGGAAGACGCGGTGCGTGAAGCACTGGCGACAGTGAACGACCCGGAGATCCACCGCCCGATCACCGAGCTGGGCATGGTGAAATCGGTCGAGATCGATCCTGACGGTGTAGTCGCTGTCACGGTGTATCTCACGGTCTCCGGCTGCCCGATGCGCGACACGATCACCAGGAACGTGACGGAGGCGGTATCCCGCGTCGAGGGCGTCTCCCGCGTGGAGGTCACCCTCGATGTGATGAGCGACGAGCAGCGCAAGGACCTGGCGAGCTCGCTGCGCGGCGGGACCGCCGAGCGGGAGGTGCCCTTCGCCCAGCCCGGCTCGCTGACCCGGGTGTACGCGGTCGCCTCCGGCAAGGGCGGCGTCGGGAAGTCCTCGGTGACGGTGAACCTCGCGGCGGCGATGGCGGCCGACGGGCTGAAGGTGGGCGTCGTGGACGCGGACATCTACGGGCACAGCGTGCCCCGGATGCTCGGCGCGGACGGCAAGCCCACCCAGGTCGAGAACATGATCATGCCGCCGTCCGCGCACGGCGTGAAGGTCATCTCCATCGGCATGTTCACCCCGGGCAACGCGCCCGTGGTGTGGCGCGGCCCGATGCTGCACCGGGCGCTCCAGCAGTTCCTCGCCGATGTGTACTGGGGCGACCTGGACGTCCTGCTGCTCGACCTGCCGCCGGGCACCGGTGACATCGCGATCTCCGTGGCGCAGCTCGTGCCGAACGCGGAGATCCTGGTCGTCACGACCCCGCAGCAGGCGGCGGCCGAGGTGGCCGAGCGGGCCGGTTCCATCGCCGTGCAGACCCACCAGAAGATCGTCGGCGTCGTGGAGAACATGTCGGGCATGCCGTGTCCGCACTGCGACGAGATGGTCGACGTCTTCGGCTCGGGCGGTGGCGCCCGGGTCGCGGAGGGGCTGACGCGGACGGTCGGCGCGGAGGTGCCGGTGCTCGGCTCGATCCCGATCGACCTGCGGCTGCGCGAGGGCGGCGACGAGGGCAAGCCGGTGGTCCTGTCGGACCCGGACTCCCCGGCCGGCAAGGCGCTGCGTGCGATCGCGGAGAAGCTGGGGGGCCGTCAGCGCGGCCTGTCGGGCATGTCGCTGGGGATCACCCCGCGCAACAAGTTCTGAGCTTCTCCGGCTCTTTGCTCGTCCTGTGCCGGACGGGCTGGTTCTGCCAGCCCGTCCGGACGCTTCGGGCCTACGCGTACGCCGCGATGTCCTTGATCACCGCGAACCCGAGGCCGTACGCGCTCATCCCCCGCCCGTACGCGCCGATGTGCACGCCCTCGTGCGCCGACCCGGCCAGCACCCAGCCGAACTCGGACTCCCGGTAGTGGAACTCCACCGGAACCCCGTCCACCGGCAGGGAGAGCGTCGACCAGGGCGCGGAGCCGAGGTCGTCGGCGAGGGTGAACGCCGTCTCGGTCTGCTGGTCCAGCCAGTCGTCGCGCAGGGCGTGGTCCATCTGCGGCGGCCACGTGTACGCCAGCAGGCCCGAGCCGGCCAGCCAGGCCGCCGAGGAGACCGTGGTGGCGTCCAGGACCCCCGTACCGTCACCGCTGCGTCTCACGGGACTGGCGGCGACCGTGATGACGGCCGCGAAGCGTTCCTTCTCGGCCGCGGCCCCGTCCGTCTTCACCGAGGGCTCCTCGCCATGACCGGTGGAGCCGTGCTGCACCGTGCCGTCCGCCGCCGTGCCGACCTGCATCAGCCAGCGCGGGCCGGTGAAGGCCTCGTCCAGCCCGTACCAGGGGAAGGGGGCTTCCAGGTAGCCGTCGACGGTACGCCGCCGGGCCGCCGGCACCTCCTCCGCCGTGACCGTGCCAGGGGCACCGTCCGTATCCACCCGACTCGTCGTCTCCATCTGAGCGGCCGCCTCCTCGATCAGTTCCGATCCGGAGCGGCCCGCCCCCCGCGGGCGTGGGCGTCCTCGCAACCGGACAGATGGAGAATAGCCATACCGTCCGGACGAGTCGGGATCGACTGGCGTCAGGTGGCGTCCGCGTCGAACGGCGGCCGCTCGCTCTGCGCCTGCTGCGGAGCCTTCTTCAGCAGGTCAGGGGTGGTGTCGCCGGTCTTGGTGAGGCTGGGCGAGGTGCCGGTGCCCGACGCGCCCGCCGAGCCGTTCGCCGCACTGTTGGCGGAATCCGGTGCCGACGTGCGGCCGTTGACCGCGTCGGTGACGTCGGAGATCTCCTTGCGCAGGTCGAAGCTCTCGCGGATCTCCTTCAGCCCCAGGTCGTCGTTGCCGTCCATCAGCTGCTTGCGGACGAACGTCTTGGGGTTGAGGTCCTCGAACTCGAAGTCCTTGAACTGCGGGCCCAGCTCGGAGCGGATGTCGTCCTTGGCGCTGTCCGAGAACTCACGGATCTTGCGGATGGTGCGCGTGACGTCCTGGATGAGCTTGGGCAGCTTGTCCGGGCCGAAGACGAGTACGGCCAGCACCCCGAGCGTCAGCAGCTCCAGTGCGCCTATGTCATTGAACACCTAGCTGCTCCTCGTGTTCTCCGCCTGATCCCGACTTCTGCGTCTGGTCCCGGCCAGGTGGGACGAGTGCCCGGACCGTTCAACGGTACCTGGCCAACCTGTCCGGGCGGTACCTTGCCGTGTCGCTCACGTGCCGCTCGCCGAACCGAGCGTCAACGTGACGGACAGCTCCTTGCCCCCACGGGTCAGCCGCAGCTCCAGCCGGTCGCCCGGCCGGTGGGCGCGGATCTTCACGATCAGCTCCTCCCCGCTGTGCACCCGCTGGCCCCGGACCTCGGTGATCACGTCACCGGATCTGATGCCCGCCTTGGCTGCCGGGCCGTCCTTGGTGACCGCCGGGCCGTCCTCCGGGCCCTTCTCCCCGACCTTGGCCCCGTCGCCCGTGTACTTCATGTCCAGCGTGACGCCGATCACCGGGTGGGTGGCCCTGCCGGTGTTGATCAGCTCCTCGGCGACGCGCTTGCCCTGGTTGATCGGTATCGCGAAGCCGAGGCCGATGGAGCCGGACTGGCCGCCGCGCTCGGTCCCCTTGCCGCTGTCGGCGGCGCGGATGGCGCTGTTGATGCCGATGACGTGGGCCTGGGTGTCGACGAGCGGGCCGCCGGAGTTGCCGGGGTTGATCGGGGCGTCGGTCTGGAGGGCGTCGACATAGCTGATGTCGCTGCCGTCGCCCTTCTCGCCGCCCGCGGTGATCGGCCGCTGCTTGGCGCTGATGATGCCGGAGGTGACCGTGTTGGACAGGTCGAAGGGGGCGCCGATGGCCACCACCGGGTCGCCCACCCGGACGTTGTCGGAGTTGCCCAGCGGCAGGGGCTTGAGGCCCGAGACTCCCTTGACCCTGACGACGGCGAGGTCGTAACCGCTGTCCTTGCCGACGAGTTCGGCGGCGGCCGTCTCACCGCTGCTGAACGTCACGGTGATGTCCCCGCTGGATCCTGCCGGGGCGACGACGTGGTTGTTGGTGAGGATGTGGCCCCGGGCGTCGAGGACGAAGCCGGTGCCGGTGCCGGACTCGGCGGTGCCGCTGACGTGCAGGGTGACCACGCTGGGCAGGGCGCTGGCGGCGATGCCCGCGACGCTCTCGGGCGCCCGGTCGCCGTTGTCGTGACTGGCCTGGGGCAGCTCGACGGTGGTCAGGCCGCCGGTGCGCTCGATGTACGCGCCGACCCCGCCGCCGATACCGCTGGCCACGAGGGTGAGCAGCAGCACTCCGGCGAAGGCCCCGCCCCGGCGGTTCTTCCGGTTCCCCGGCTCGGTGCCGGCCGGTGGTCCCGCCTGGGTCAGCGGCTGCCCCGGCGCACCCCACGGGTCGTACTGGCCCCACTGCGAGGACGGGGACCGCTGCTCCCCCGGCCCACCGGCCCCGTGCGTCGTCGCGTACGGCGGCTGCTCCGGAGCGCCCTGCGGCGGTACGGGGGCTGGGTGCGGGGGCTGGGGCGAGGACTGCGGCGGTACGGGGGCGGCCTGCGGGTCCACCGGGGAGGGCTGCGGCGGCAGGGGTGCGGCCTGGGGCGGTACGGGGGTGCCGTGGGCCGGGGTCGGCCGCTGGACCGGTGGCGCGGGCGCCCACGGTCCGGGGCCGCCGTAGGGCGGGGTGCTGTACTCGTCGGGCTCGTGCAGAGGCGGCCCGGACGGGAGGGACGGCTGCACCTCCCGGCCTTCCGGCGCCCGGCCTTCCGGCGCCTGGTCCTCCGGTACCTGGTTCTCCGGTGCCTGAGTTTCAGATGCCTGGTTCTCCGGTGCCTGAGTCTCCGGCTTCCGGTTCTCCGGCCCGGAGCGGCTCGGCCGCCCCTCGGCGGGGCGGCTCCACCACTTCGCCTGCGGCCCGGTGGGCTTCCCGTCGTCCATGCTCTCCCCGCAACTGGCCTCTGCACGCCCCACAGAGGCGTCCCTCCCCGGAATTCAACCAGGTTTGCGAATCCCCGCGCAGGGTCCCGTCCCGGTTCGGCCGGCGTTCGGCCGGGACCCGGTCAGCGCCGGGGCAGGAGCGGGCTCGCCAGGTCGTTGGTCGGCGTCGGCCGGACCGGGTCCGAGGAGACCGGTGGTGTGAGCGCCTTCGCCGTCGAACCGCCGCCCAGCACCGTCGCGAGCAGCGGGGTGGAGCCGCCGGTCGGGCGTATCAGCGGCGGCACGGACACGTTCAGCACGGGGAACGTGAAGGGGTGCCCGCCCAGGGGGGAGCTGGAGAAGGGCGGCGGGGCCGTCGTCTGCGCCCGGGGCGACAGGGGCGGCTTCACCCCCGGGGCGACGGCTGCCGGCGGGGCGGAGAGCAGGGGCGAGGGCCGGTGCCCGCCGGTCGACGACACATCGGCAGCCGACCGGTTGACGGCCAGGCGGCCGCCGCCCACCGACTGGGCGCCGCCGCGGCGGCTGACCGCCTCGGTGGATCCCCCGGCGCGGGTCTCGGCGTCGAGCGGGATCACGCTGTTCCCGCTGCCCTCGGCGCGCAGGAGGGGGTCGGGGCCGGAGTCCAGCGGCAGGGTGCCGCCGAGCGCGATGGCCGCCAGGGAGACCGCACCGGCCGCGGCGAAGGCGAAACGCCGCCCGCGCCACGGCGAACGCTCGGCGTCCCGGGCCACCTCGTGGAAACGGAAGGCGGATCCGGAGCCGCCGGGCAGGACGGCGGTGGAGCCGTGGGCCGCGGGGAGATAGCCGAAGTCGTCCAGCGGGGAGGAAGGCGCGGCGGGGTCGCGGCGGGTGGAGCCGGAGGAGCGCAGCGGGGGGAAGAACTCGTCGGCGAACGGCCCGCCGGAGCCGAACGGCCGACCGGAGCCGGTGTCGTCGCCGCCAGGACCCCCGGGAAGGCCCTGCAGACGGGCCAGGAACCCCTCGGAGGGCGAGGGTGCGGCGGACATCGCGAAGGCGCTCTTGAGGCGCCGCTGGGCGTCGGCCTCGACCTTGCACCTGGCGCAGGTGGCCAGATGGGCGAGGACCCGCTCACGGGCGTCGTGGTTGAGCTCGCCGTCGACCAGCGCGGCGAGCCGGTCCCCCAGATGCGCTTCGGCCGGGGTGGGACCGGTGAGACCTGTGCCGCTCACGCCGTTCCGCCCTCCCCTGCCAGGACCGCGTCCGCCAGGGAGCGCTGCTCGGCGCGGGCTTCGGGCGAACGGTGCTTGAGCGCCTTGCGCAGGTGCGAGCGGCCGCGGTGGATGCGGCTGCGCACGGTGCCGAGCTTCACGCCCAGGGTCGCGGCGATCTCCTCGTAGCTGAGGCCCTCGATGTCGCAGAGGACCACGGCCGCACGGAATTCGGGCGCGAGGGTGTCCAGCGCCTGCTGCACGTCGGCGTCGAAGTGGGTGTCGTTGAAGACCTGCTGCGGGGACGGCTCCCGGCTGGGCAGCCGCTCGGCCGCGTCGTCGCCGAGCGAGTCGAACCGGATCCGCTGCTTGCGCCGGACCATGTCCAGGAAGAGATTGGTGGTGATGCGGTGCAGCCAGCCCTCGAACGTGCCGGGCGTGTAGGTCGACAGCGAGCGGAAGACTCTGACGAAGACTTCCTGGGTGAGGTCCTCGGCGTCGTGCTGGTTACCCGTCAGCCGGTAGGCAAGGCGGTACACGCGACCGCTGTGCGTGCTGACGATCTCTTCCCATGAGGGCGGGGTCCACGCCTGATCCGCATCGGAGGCGAAGGTCGCGGTCGGTGCGGAATTTTCGGAAGAACGGTCAGCAATGTTGGTCACGGATTTCGGCTCACCGGCCGACCTGAGAAGGCGCCGCAGCACCCCTCCCCGATCCACAGGCGCAGCCGCACCTCCCCTATCGGCTCTGGTGGTGTCCAGTGGAGCCCCTACCATAGCCACCTCGCCCGTTAGCTCCGGATAAGCCTTTTCCCTGCTGGGGCCGGGCGCCGCCCGGGACTTCCTCGCAGCTCACCGGTCCGATCCGCGGGCCGGGGCGCTGCGCTTTCCCCACTCCTTGCACAACGCCCGGTCCCATCTGCGGGTTCCCGGGTCCAGCGGATACAGTCACCGTTGCGCCAACTACGGGGACAGGAGAGGGTCATTACCGCCAACCGGCAGACGAGCTGGGGCCTCGCCGACGCCTTTGTCGCCGAGGACGAAGCTCTGCACCGGGCCCGGGAGCGGGCCCGCGAGCTGGGGCTGCGCTCGGTGTCCCCGGGCACCGGCGCCGCGCTGCGCCTGCTGGCCGGGGCCGCGGATGCCAAGGCTGTGGCGGAGATCGGCACGGGCACGGGCGTGTCCGGCATCTATCTGCTGCACGGAATGCGGCCGGACGGTGTGCTGACGACGGTGGACCCGGAACCCGAGCGCCAGCAGTTCGCCCGGGAGGCGTTCCGCGAGGCGGGCTTCGCCTCCAACCGGGCCCGTTTCATCCCCGGCCGCGCGCTGGACGTCCTGCCCCGGCTCGCGGACGGCGGTTACGACCTCGTCTTCTGCGACGGCGACCGGCTGGAGAGCCTCGACTGCCTCGCTGAATCGTTGCGCCTGCTGCGTCCGGGCGGTCTGGTCTGCTTCGAGGGCGTCTTCGCGGACGGCCGCACGGTCGACTCCGCCTCCCAGCCGGCCGAGGTGCTGCGGCTGCGGGAGCTGCTGCGCGCGGTGCGCGAGAGCCAGGAGCTGATGCCGACGCTGCTACCGGTCGGCGACGGGCTGCTCTGCGCGGTCCGGCGCTCCCGGACCCCGTAGAGCCTGAGGAAAAGCCTGAAGAGCGTGCAGACGCACCACTGCCCGGTACGGAATCCGTACCGGGCAGTGGTGCAGGTGATGGGCGTTCCGCGTCAGCCGACGACCTTCTTCAGCGCGTCGCCGAGGGCATCGGCCTCGTCCGGAGTCAGCTCGACAACAAGCCGACCGCCGCCTTCGAGCGGAACGCGCATGACGATGCCCCGCCCCTCCTTTGTCACCTCGAGCGGGCCGTCGCCCGTCCGCGGCTTCATGGCCGCCATGCTCGTTCCCCTTCCTGAAACCAGCTCATCGCAACCGGCGGCCCCATGACAGGCGCTGCCTCACCGGCATCGAACACATTGCTTCTTCACCATTATCCCGCATCAACGACCCCGATGACCAACATCGCTCTGCATCGCTTGCGCAACGCGCTCTCTCAAAACCACCCAATTCGGCGATCCGGCTGCGATACTGCGCCGCCCTGGACCCCCAGGTGAGAGCCAATTGTTAGACGCAGGTCACATCTACACCCCGCCCCGCGTCGGCCATGCTTGCCTCCAGTGGCAACGATGCCCGCGCAGTGAGGGGATGGACCGCAATGGCCGACGAGCCGGCGAACACCGTGCTGTACGACGTGAGCGAGGGTCTCGCGACGATCACGATCAACCGACCCGACGCGATGAACGCCATGAACACCGCGGCGAAGGTCGCGCTCCGGGACTCCCTGCGGGAGGCGGCCGCGGACCCGGCGGTACGGGCGGTTCTGCTCACGGCCACCGGGCGCGCCTTCTGCGTCGGCCAGGACCTCAAGGAGCACGTCGCCACGCTGGCGGCGACCCGTGAGTCGGGCGGCGGGAACGCGCTGAGCACCGTGCGGGAGCACTACAACCCGATCGTGCGGGCGATCACCGAGATGGCCAAGCCGGTGGTCGCCGGGGTGAACGGCGTCGCGGCCGGGGCCGGGTTCGGTTTCGCCCTGGCGGCCGACTACCGGGTGGTCGCCGACACGGCCTCCTTCAACACCTCCTTCGCGGGTGTCGCACTCACCGCGGACTCGGGCGTGTCCTGGACGCTGCCGCGGCTGATCGGCCCGAGCCGCGCCGCCGATCTGCTGTTCTTCCCGCGCTCGATCTCCGCGCAGGACGCCTTGGAGCTGGGCCTCGTCAACCGTGTGGTCCCGGCGGCCGAGCTGGCCGAGCGGGCCGCCGCGGTGGCCCGCACCCTGGCGGACGGCCCCACGGTGGCGTACGCGGCACTGAAGGAATCGATGGCGTACGGCGCCGGGCACACGCTCGCTGAGGCTCTGGAGAAGGAGGACGAACTCCAGACCCGGGCGGGCGCGTCGCAGGACCATGTCATCGCGGTGGAGGCGTTCCTCGCGAAGGAGACCCCCGTCTACCTGGGGAAGTAGCGGGTCACCCTACGGAGCTACGGGGGCACCACCGCGGGCCACGCAGTCCGCGAGGTGGTCGTCGACGAGGCCGCAGGCCTGCATCAGCGCGTAGGCGGTGGTCGGGCCGACGAAGCGGATCGAGCGCTTCTTCAGCTCCTTGGCGAGCGCGGTGGACTCCGGGGTGACGGCGGGCACGTCGCCCAGCCCGCGCGGGGCGGGCCGGACGGCCGGGTCGGGGGCGTAGGACCAGATCAGCTCGTCCAGCTCCCCGGCCGGCCAGTCGGCGAGCACCTTCGCGTTGTCGAGGGTGGCGTCGACCTTGGCCCGGTTGCGGATGATGCCCGGGTCGGCGAGGAGCCGCTCCCGGTCGGTGCCGGTGAACTTCGCGACCTCGGCGATGCGGAATCCGGCGAACGCCGTACGGAAGGTCTCGCGGCGGCGCAGGATCGTCAGCCAGGACAGGCCGGACTGGAACGCCTCCAGGCAGAGCCGCTCGAACAGGGCGTCGTCGCCGTGGACCGGGCGGCCCCACTCGGTGTCGTGGTAGGCGAGGTAGTCCTCGGTGGACAGGCCCCACGGGCAGCGCAGCCTGCCGTCGGGGGCGGCCACGGCTCCGCCGCTCATCGTGCGTCGTCCTCGCCGCGGGCCGGGCCGTGGCCCTGGTCGCCCGGCTCGGCGGGCCGGTCCCCCGGCTGCTTGAACAGGTCGGTCCCCGTCGTCACCGCGGACGCCTGCACCCCGGCCAGGGCGGACTCCAGCTCCGCGATCCGGGCGTCCCGCTCGGCCAGCTCCGCGCCGAGCCGGGACAGCGCCTCGTCGACGTCGGCCATCCGGTAGCCGCGGGCGGCCATCGGCAGGCGCAGCGCCTCGACGTCCGCCCGGCCGACCGGGCGGGTCGCGGGCAGGGGGTCGGTGAACCGCTCGGGGGTGACGTCCTGGAGCACGGGGCTCCCGCCACCGCCGACCACCGCGAGGGTGACCGCCGTGACGACCACGACCATCGTGAGCAGCAAGAACCAGAACACGCGCATCTCCCCGGGGGCGGAAACCTCGTCCGGCTCCGATCGTGCCATGCGGCACGGACAGTCGGGGCCGGACGTTAGGGTCGCAGGCGGGCTATCGAGGAGGAAACACGGGATGCGAAGCGGTGCACTCAGGCTGGGGCGGCGGGAATTCGGGCCGCACGAGCCGGTGATCATGGCGATCGTGAACCGGACCCCGGACTCCTTCTACGACCAGGGCGCCACGTTCCAGGACGAGCCGGCGCTCGCCCGGGTCGAGCAGGCGGTGGCCGAGGGCGCCGCGATCATCGACATCGGCGGGGTGAAGGCCGGCCCCGGCGAGGAGGTGAGCGCCGAGGAGGAGGCGCGCCGCACGGTCGGGTTCGTCGCCGAGGTCCGCCGTCGCCACCCGGATGTGGTGATCAGTGTGGACACCTGGCGGCACGATGTGGGCGAGGCGGTCTGCGAGGCCGGGGCGGACGTGCTGAACGACGCGTGGGGCGGGGTCGACCCGAAGCTGGCGGAGGTCGCCGCGCGGTACGGGGCGGGGCTCGTGTGCACGCACGCGGGGGGCGCGGAGCCGCGGACGCGGCCGCACCGGATCGCGTACGACGACGTCATGGCGGACATCCTGCGGGTGACGGTGGGGCTTGCGGAGCGGGCGGTGGAGCTCGGGGTGCGGGCGGACGGGATCATGATCGATCCGGGTCACGACTTCGGGAAGAACACCCGGCACTCTCTGGAGGCGACGCGTCGGCTTGAGGAGATGGCGGAGACGGGGTGGCCGGTGCTGGTCTCGCTGTCCAACAAGGACTTCGTGGGCGAGACGCTGGACCGGCCGGTGAAGGAGCGGGTCATCGGCACGCTGGCGACGACGGCGGTGTCGGCGTGGCTGGGGGCGCGGGTGTACCGGGTGCATGAGGTGGCGGAGACGCGGCAGGTCCTGGACATGGTGGCGTCGATCGCCGGGCACAGGCCTCCGGCGGTGGCGCGGCGGGGGCTGGCGTAGTTCTGCCGCCTGCCCGGCGGGCGGGGCCGGGGGCGCTGCCCCTGGGCCCCGCTCCTCAAGCGCCGGAGGGGCTGAGTGCGGCCGGACCGGCCGGAAAAGATGTCCTCAAACGCCGGACGGGCTGAAAATCACCGCCCGACCTCCTTCGTCACCAGGGTCACCGCTTCGTCCACGTCGTCCGTCACGTGGAACAGCAGCAGGTCCTTCTCCGAGGCCTTGCCCTGGGCCACCACCGTTTCGCGGAGCCAGTCGATCAGGCCGCCCCAGTAGGCGGTGCCGAAGAGGACGATCGGGAAGCGGGTGACCTTGCCGGTCTGGACGAGGGTGAGCGCCTCGAAGAGTTCGTCCAGGGTGCCGAGGCCGCCGGGCAGGACCACGAAGCCCTGTGCGTACTTCACGAACATCGTCTTGCGGACGAAGAAGTAGCGGAAGTTGACGCCGATGTCGACGTGCGGGTTCAGTCCCGACTCGAAGGGCAGCTCGATGCCGAGGCCGACCGAGACGCCCTTCGCCTCCCTGGCCCCCTTGTTGGCGGCCTCCATCGCGCCGGGGCCGCCGCCGGTGATCACCGCGAAGCCCGCGTCGACCAGCGCCTTGCCGATCCGGACGCCGGCCTCGTACTCCGGCGATCCGGCCGGGGTGCGGGCCGAGCCGAAGACGCTGATCGCGCTCGGCAGTTCGGCGAGCGCGCCGAAGCCCTCCACGAACTCCGACTGGATGCGCATCACCCGCCACGGGTCGGTGTGCACCCACTCGGAGTCGCCCTCGGAGTCCAGCAACCGCTGATCGGTCGTGCCGGGCTGGACCTGCTCCCTGCGGCGCAGTACCGGACCCAGCCACTGTTCCTCGGGGGCCACCGCGCCCTCGGGGACCTCCGCACCTTCAGGGATTCGTGCGTCCTCGGCGTTGCCCATGTTCCGCTCCCTCCACCGGCCTGTGTCGTCCTGGGCCGGGCTGTGTCGTGCTGCGTCCGGCCAGCGTAGATCGGCGGAGGTTACGTACGGGGGAATGCCGTGCGTCGGGCGGTCGGGCGCTCAGGCGGTCAGCCAGGAGCGGAGGCGGTCCTCGCAGTGGGTGATCTTCTCGACCACCACGTGCTCGTCGCGCTTGTGGGCGTAGATCGGGTCGCCGGGGCCGTAGTTCACCGCGGGGACGCCGAGGCCGCCGAAGCGGGAGACGTCCGTCCAGCCGAACTTGGGCCGGGCCGTGCCGCCGACCGCTTCCATGAACGCCTTGGCGGCGGGGTGGGAGAGGCCGGGCATGGCGGCGCCGGAGTGGTCGTCGATGACGATCTCGGCCACCCCGCAGTCGGCGAAGACCTCGCGGACGTGGGCGATGGCCTCCTCCTCTGTGCGGTCGGGGGCGTAGCGGTAGTTGACGACGACGGTGCAGGCGTCCGGGATGACGTTGGTGGCGACGCCGCCCTCGATGCCGACGGCGTTGAGCCCCTCGTGGTATTCGAGGCCGTCGATGACCGGGCGGCGGGGCTCGTACGCGGCCAGCTTCGCCAGGATCGGGGCGGCGGCGTGGACGGCGTTGGACCCCATCCAGCTGCGCGCGGAGTGCGCCCGCTCGCCCGCTGTACGCAGGTGGACCCGGAGCGTGCCCTGGCAGCCGCCCTCGACCTCGCCGTCGGAGGGCTCCAGGAGGACGGCGAAGTCTCCGGTCAGCCAGTCGGGGTGGGCGTCGGCGATGTGGCCGAGGCCGTTGAGGTCGGCGGCGACCTCTTCGTTGTCGTAGAAGATGAAGGTCAGGTCGCGGTTGGGCTCGGGGACCGTCGCGGCGATCCTGAGCTGCACGGCGACGCCGGCCTTCATGTCGGTGGTCCCGCAGCCCCAGAGGATGCCGTCCGCGTCGAGGCGGGAGGGGACGTTGCCGGCGATCGGCACGGTGTCGATGTGCCCGGCGAGGACGACGCGCTCGGCGCGGCCGAGATTCGTGCGGGCGACGACGTTGTTGCCGTGGCGGTCGACGGTCAGATGGGGCAGGGAGCGCAGCGCTGTCTCGATCGCGTCGGCGAGTGCCTTCTCCTCCCCGCTGACCGAGGGGAAGTCGACGAGCCGGGCGGTGAGCGCCGGGCCGTCCAGGGTCAGGTCAAGCGTGCTGTCGGACATGGCCACGACCCTAGAGGACGGGGCGTACGGGCATGGTCGTGACCCTGGAGTACGGGGCGTGGGGGCACGGTCATGACCCTGGAGTACGGGGCGTGGGGGCATGGTCACGCCCCTGGAGGGCCGGGGTATCGGCCCCCGGTCGTACCCTCCAGTACGGTGGGGCCCGTGCCCCGGACAGCCAGCCCCGCCCGCCGCCGTCGCAGCCGCCTTCTCCGCTACGCGGCCGCCTTCGCCGTGCTCGCCGCGCTGGGCGGTTATCTGGCCGTGCAGTACGACTCCTCCACCACCGAGTCCGCGCCGCGCTGTGTCGTGCGGGCCGCCGACGGGGACCACACCTACGAGATGAGCCTGCACCAGGCGGCGAACGCGGCGACGATCTCCGCCGTGGGGACCACCCGCGGGATGCCGGAGCGGGCGGTGACGATCGCGATCGCGACGGCGATCCAGGAGTCCACGCTCCGCAACATCGACTACGGGGACCGCGACTCGGTCGGCCTGTTCCAGCAGCGGCCCTCGCAGGGCTGGGGCACCGTGGCGCAGATCATGGACCCGGTGTACTCGTCCGGGGAGTTCTACGACCACCTCGCCGAGGTCCCGGGCTACTCGCGGCTGCCGCTGACCGTGGCGGCACAGCGCGTGCAGCGCAGCGGCTTCCCGCAGGCGTACGCGAAGCACGAGCCGGACGCCGCGCTGCTGGCCGCCGCGCTGACCGGTCGCGAGCCCGCCGCGCTGAACTGCACGCCGCCGAAGAGGACCGACGAGAGCCCGGGGGACGCGGCGCAGGTGCGGGCCGAGCTGATCCGCACCTTCGGCAAGGACGTCCTCCCGGCCACGAAGGCGGCGGGCGCGTCGGCGGCCGCCTCCGTGTCGGTGCCCGTACCGGCGACGGCCCGGGCGAAGGCGGAGGGCGCGCCGCAGCGCGGCTGGGAGCTGGCGCACTGGGCGGTGGCGCACTCCGAGGAGCTGCGGATCGAGCGCGTGAGCTATGCCGACCGGGTCTGGGACGCCGGTTCGGGCTGGCGGACGGAACGCACGAAGGACAAGGAACCGGACACGACAGCCGTCGGGATCCGGGTCGCTCAGTAGTACGGCCCGTCACCCGTTCGGACCCTTGAGGCTGCCGCTGCGGGCCCCCTGGACCGCCACTTCGGATTTTCGTTCATGCAGCACCGATTCCCTTGCCGCCCATGGGAAGTGACGGTTCATCGAACGGCTCCGGAATGCTTTGTTTGCCCGGGTTCCTCCGCTGCGGATTATCGGACGCATTACTCACTCTTTACCTTTGCCCGCCGCAACTTTCCCTCCCCTCCGACCTGTTGTCAGTGCGTCCGGCTCACCGGACCGAATCACTGACATCCCGTCGAAGGAGCACCATGTCCCTCCCCCTGACCCGTCGGATCGCTCGTACCGCGCTGCTGATCGCCGCAGGTGCAGCCCCCGTGGTCGGTGCGGCCGGCGCCGCAGGTGCCGCAGAGCTCCCGCAGGCCCCGGACCTCGGCGGTCTGACCGCGCTGGACGGTGCCAGCCTTGGCAACACCCTGGACAGCACCGCCCAGCAGGGCACCAAGGCGGCCGGTGACACCGGCGGCCGCCTCGTCGGCACCGCCCTTCCGGCCGCGGGCAGGACGGCCGGCCAGACCGCCAAGGTGGCCGCCCCCGCCGTCCAGGAGACCGCGGGCCAGACCGCGGGCAGCGCGGGCGAGGCCGTCGGCGGCGTCGCCGGTGCCGCCGGTGGCGGCCTGCCGACCGACGCCCTCGCGGGCGGTCTGCCCACCTCCGGTCTGCCGCTGAACGGTCTGCCGATCGGCTGACCCACCGCCGTACGGCATACATGCGAGAGGGCCCGGGGAGTGCGCACTCCCCGGGCCCTCTCGCACGTCCGCGTCAGGACAGGCGTACGTCCGCGTCAGGACAGGCGCTTGACCGCCGCAGCCACCCGCTCGTCGGTCGCGGTGAACGCGACCCGGACGAAGCGCTCGCCCGCCGGGCCGTAGAAGTCGCCGGGCGCCACCAGGATGCCCAGCTCCGCGAGGTACGCCACGGTCTCCCAGCACGGCTCGCCGCGGGTCGCCCAGAGGTAGAGGCTCGCCTCGCTGTGCTCGATCCGGAAGCCGTGCGCCTCCAGGGCGGCGCGCAGGGCCAGGCGCCGGTCCGCGTACCGGGCGCGCTGCTCGGCCACGTGCACGTCGTCACCGAGGGCGGCGACGGCGGCGGCCTGCACGGGGGCGGGCGTCATCATCCCGCCGTGCTTGCGGATCAGCAGCAGCTCACCGAGGACGGCCGCGTCGCCCGCGATGAACGCGGCCCGGTAGCCGGCCAGGTTGGAGCGCTTGGAGAGCGAGTGGACGGCGACGATCCCGTCGTAGTGACCGCCGCAGACGTCCGGGTGGAGCACCGAGACCGGCTCGGCGTCCCAGCCGAGCTCCAGGTAGCACTCGTCACTGAAGACCAGCACCCCGTGCTCGCGCGCCCACGCCACGATCCGGGTGAGCTCGTCCTTGGGGAGCACCTTCCCGGTCGGGTTGGAGGGCGAGTTGAGCCACAGGAGCTTCAGCCCCGCCGGGTCCAGCTCGGTCGGGTCGTCGTAGACGACGGGCTCCGCACCGCAGAGCCGGGCGCCGACCTCGTACGTCGGGTAGGCGAGCCGCGGGTAGGCGACCCTGTCGCCCGCGCCGAGCCCGAGCTGCGTCGGCAGCCACGCCACCAGCTCCTTGGAGCCGACGACCGGCAGCACGTTGGCATGGGTCACCCCGACCGCGCCGAGGCGCCCCTCCACCCAGCCGGTGAGCGCGTCGCGCAGGGCCTCGGTCCCCCACACCGTCGGATAGCCGGGGCTGTCGGCGGCGGCGGCGAGCGCCCGCTGGACCACCTCGGGCACCGGGTCCACCGGCGTACCGACGGAGAGGTCCACGATGCCGTCCGGGTGGGCCTGGGCCGTCGTCTTGTACGGCGTGAGCCTGTCCCAGGGGAAGACCGGGAGGCGGGAGGAGACTGCGGACACGGGTCTCTGCTTTCTCGGGTTCTCGGGCCGTTCCCGGCCGTACGGGGAAACGCCTCGGCCCCGCACGGTGACAAGCCGTACGGGACCGGGCTGCGCACTTGGTGCCGCTGCCGCCTACTGGTTCTGCGGCGGCAGTCCGGCGACGAACGCGTGGTCGCGCTCGATGAGACCCAGCTTCGAGGCACCACCCGGGGAGCCGAGGTCGTCGAAGAACTCGACGTTCGCCTTGTAGTAGTCCTTCCACTCCTCCGGAGTGTCGTCCTCGTAGAAGATGGCCTCGACCGGGCAGACCGGCTCACAGGCTCCGCAGTCGACGCACTCGTCCGGGTGGATGTACAAGGACCGCTGGCCCTCGTAGATGCAGTCGACGGGGCACTCTTCGATGCAGGCCTTGTCCTTCACGTCGACACAAGGCTGCGCGATGACGTAGGTCACGCTGTCGTTCCTCCTCGGTAGGGCGTTGGCTCTCGCGCGGGAGCGCGGCGTCGTCGATGCCCGCCCCTAGTATCTCCGTTCTCGGGCACGATCCGAACAGGAGGGGCGGACAGAGCTGTGGAATTCACCATGGGCGGACGGCTGGAAATCCGCATCACACCGGCTGACGTGGGCAAACGGGTCTCCGTCCGGCGGCGCCCCGAGGGGGACGGCGCAGGCGCGGAGTTCACGGACACGGTCGGTGTTCTCACATCATGGAACGACGGTGTGGTCTCGATCACACGAAAGAGCGGGGAGTCCGTCCACATCGTGGAATCGTCCCTGGTCGCGGGCAAGGTCGTGCCCGCCGCCCCGGCCCGCAGGCGGGGCCCGGCGGCCTCCTTCCGGGAGCTGGCCGCCGTCACCGCCCGCGCCTGGCAGCCGGTGGAGAGCGAACCCCTGGGCGAGTGGCGGCTGCGCGCCGCCGGAGGCTTCACCCGGCGCGCCAACTCCGCGCTGCCGCTCGGCGATCCGGGCCTGCCGCTCGGCGAGGCGTTCGGGCGGGTCGAGCGCTGGTACGAGGAGCGGGGCCTGCCCGCGTACATCCAGACGGCGACCGGGGCCGAGGGGACGCAGGAGACCCTCTGCGCGGAGCTGGAGCGGCACGGGTGGCGGCGCGAGGTCACGGCCGAGGTGCGGATCGCCGCGCTGGCGCCGGTCGGTGACCTGGACGCGGACGTCACGGCGGTGCGGCTGACCCGCGAGCCGGACGAGGCCTGGCTCTCCCGCTACCAGCGCTTCTCCACCCCCGGCCCCCATGTGCTGCGGGTACTGGGCAGCGGTCCCACCGTCTGGTTCGCCACGGTGGCGGGCGAGGCCGGCGGGGAGGCGCCCGCGGCGATCGGCCGGTGCGTGGTGGACGGGAGGTGGGCGGGGTTCATGGCCGTCGAGGTCGCCCCCGAGCACCGGCGGCGCGGGCTGGCCACCTCGGTGATGGCGGCCCTGGCCCGCCGGGCCCTGGACGAGGGCGCTTCGGCGGCCTGGCTCCAGGTGGAGGAGGACAATGAAGGGGCGCGGGCCCTGTACGACGGCATGGGCTTCGCGGCGCACCACCGCTACCACCACTTCCGGCCCGCCTGACGAGGCCCGGAGCGGGGAGCCGGGCGGGGGCAGGGCACGGCAGCAGGGACGAGCAGGGACATGGTTCGCATATGAGCGCGCAGGATTCCGGTACGGCCGACCGCCGACGGCAGTTCGCCGAGGAGGCCCGGTCCGAACGGCCGGATCTGGCACTGCTCTGTCTGCTGCTGGGCGCGGAGGCGGGCCCGGTCGGCCCCGACGAACCGCGCCCGGTCGAGCCGCACGAGGTCTCCCCCGACCCGTACGGGGTCGACGCGGCGCAGATCGAACTGGACCGGCTCGCCGGACTGCTGCCGTACGGCTCCCGCTCCCCCGCCGCGTGGGCCTCGGCGCTGTCGGAACTGCTGGGCGGGCGGTTCGAGTTCAGCGGCTCGTCGGCCGACTACCAGCGGCTGGAGTCCTCACTGCTCCAGCAGGTGCTGCGGCGTCGCCGGGGGCTGCCGATCCTGCTCTCGGTGGTCTGGATCGAGGTCGCCCGGCGGGCCGGCGCCCCGGTGTACGGGGTGGCGCTGCCCGGCCACTTCGTGGTCGGTTTCGGGGACCCCGCACAGCCGGTGCTCGTCGATCCGTTCGCCGGGGGCGCGCCGTTGACCGGTGAGGACGCCGATCTCCTGGTCGCCGGGGCGACGGGGGCACGGCTTGAGCCCTCCATGCTGACGCCCGCGCGGCCGCTGGAGATCGTGCTGCGCATCCTCAACAACATCAGGGCCTGGGCCACCGCCCGCCCCGAGCGCACGGATGTGGCCCTCTGGGCGGTGGAGCTCTCACTGCTCCTGCCCTCGCACCCGGCACGGCTGCGCTACGAACGGGCCCAGCTGCTGGTCCAGCGCGGGGAGTTCCAGCGCGGGGCGGCGGAGATGGAGGAGTACGCGGAGGTACTCGACACCATCGAGCCGACGACCGCCGAGTCGGTCCGCCGGAAGGCCCAGGCTGCCCGCGCCCTGCTGAACTGAAACGGCCCGCGCACCGCTGAACTACCCCGGAAACCGGCCGGATTCAGCCGTTCCGCCACCCGATGCGCTCCCGCTGTACATCCGAACGCCCCCATCCGCGCCCATCAGGCACGGGAATCCGCCAATTCGTCGGCATACCCGAATGCTCATGCGTTCCACTGGAGACCCGTCACCCGACGCGCACACACCATCGCATTCTGCGATACGCCTGTAGTGCGCGCGCCAGGAGAGAAATGCCGAGGGCAGCCTGATGACAACCGTTCTGCTGGTCCACACCGTGCCCCTGTGGCGCGCTTCGCTGGCCTCCCTGCTCGGTGCGGGGCAGGGAATAGAGGTACGGACCGCCGACCGGGGCGCGATACGTTCGGCGCTCGCCGGAACGGGGCCCGATGTGCTCCTCACCGACCTCGACTGTCCGGATGCCCTGGACGTCCTGGAGGAGGTGAGGTCGCTGGCCGGACCGCACGGCAGGCGCTGTCCGCTGGCCGTGCTCACCTGCAGCGACCGGCCGCGGGGGCTGCGCCGGGCCTATGAGGCGGGCGCCCGTGGCTATATCGACAAGTACCGCCCGGTGGACGATCTCTCCGAGGTCATGCACAAACTGGCCGACGGCGGGCGGCATATCGACGAGTCACTTGCCTTCAGCCTGTTGCAGGTGGCCGACATGCCCTTATCTCCCAGGGAATTGGGCGTGCTCGCCCTCGCCGAGGGCGGGGAAACCGTCTCGGGTATCGCGCAGCGGCTGCATCTGACCCCGGGGACGGTCCGCAATTACCTGGCCGCCGCCATTCGGAAATCCGGGGCGCGCAATCGGGTGGACGCCATCAGAAGAGCGAAGGAGGCGGGCTGGATTTGAGCCCGTTCTCGCGGGGCCGGCCGTCCGGTTCACCGTTCTCGCGGGGCTCTTCGTCCGGTTCCCAGAGTCCGGCCAGGTCCCGGTAGAGGGCCGAGGTGCGCAGCAGCTCCGCGGAGGTTCCGCAGCAGGTGCGGGGCCCGTCCATCACGAGGATCCGGTCGGCGCGCCGGGCCGAGCTGAGCCGGTGGGCGACGACCACCAGGGCGCCCGGCAGGGCGGCGAACGCGAGCTCGGCGCGGGTCTCGGCGGCCGGGTCGAGCCGGCTGGTGGCCTCGTCGAGGACGATGAGCGGCGGGGCGGCCACATAGGCGCGGCCGAGGGCGATGAGCTGGCGTTCACCCTGGGAGAGCCGGTCCGGTTCCAGGGGTGCGTCGAGGGAGCCGAGCCGGGAGAGCAGGGGGTCCAGGCCGAGCGCGTCGATCATGGCGGCGAGGTCGCGGTCGCCCGCGGCGGGACGGAGGTAGCAGAAGTTGTCCCGCAGCGAACCGGTGAACACGTAGGCGTGCTGGGGCAGCAGGACGCGTACGGCGGTGGCGTCGGCCGGGCGCACCGGCCGCCCGTGCCAGCGCACCGCGCCTGCCGTGGGCCGCTCCACCCCGGCGATGACGGCGGCGAGCGTCGACTTGCCGCTCCCGCTCGGCCCGACGACCGCGAGGTGCTCGCCGGGGGCGACGGTGAGCGAGAGCCGGTCCAGGACGGGGTGCGCGGCCGGTCCGTACGCGAAGGTGACCGCCCGGAGTTCGGCCACGGGCGCGGAGCCCCGTACAGGTGGCACGGAAGGCGGCCGGTCGTCGGCGGCGGGCGGTGGCGGCGCGTCCGTGAACCGGTCCAGGACCACCAGCAGGCGGCCGCCGACGGTGGAGAGCATGGTCATCAGCGCCTGGACGGCCGGGGCCAGCGCCTGGGTGAGGTAGGTGAGCGCGCCCACCAGCGCGCCGGGCGTGAGGCCGTCGCGCAGCAGCCAGGGGGCGCCGAGCAGCAGCAGGAGCGGCGGGAACCGGCCGCAGACCGCGAGCGCCACCACGCGTACGCCGGACCAGCGGGCCAGCGAACGGGCCGCGCGGACCTGGTCGTCGGCCAGGGCCCGGGACTCCGCCACCGTGCGGTCGGCGGCCCCGGCGGCGGCGATGTCCCGCAGATCGGCGGCGGCCTTGCCCGCGTGGGCGGCGTACGCCTCGTCGGCGGTGAGGTAGTCGCGCTGGCGGGCGGCCATCGGCAGCAGGGTGGCCAGGAACAGGGCGGCGCCCAGGATCAGCGGGGGCAGCACGATCAGCAGGAGCCTCGGCTCCAGGGCGAGCAGCCCGGCCACGGCCCCGGCCACCGTGAACACGAACGACCTGAGGGTCAGGACGAGTCCGGCCCAACCGTCCCGGGCGATCTCACTCTGATGAGTGACCTGGGAGAGGGAGCGGGCGGTGGTGCCGGCGGGGTGCGCGAGGGCGCCCGCGAGCGCCCGGGAGACCGCGCGCCGCACGAGCCCGTCGCGCAGCGGCTCCACCAGGTCGGCGAGGCGGCCGAAGACCCCGCGGGTGGCGAGCTGGGCGGGGAGCACGGCGACGGCGGCGACGGCCAGCCAGAGGAGGCCGGTGAGCGGGCGTCCGGCGAGGAAGCCGTGGTCGAGTGCCCGGGCCACGCCGTATCCGCCGAGGAAGGTCTGGACGAACTCCAGCAGGGACCAGCCGGCCAGCCGCAGCACGGTTCCGGTGCGGGCGCGGAGGAAGGGGCGGGCGTCCCGGGTGACCCGGGTGAGGGCGCCGTCGCGGCGGCTGTCCCCCTTGGCCGGTCGGGGTGGCGTCACCGGGCCTCCGCTCCCCGCATCGCTTCGGCCCGTGGCCGTGGTGGCGTCCCGGACGGGTCCGGCTCGTCCGGTGTGCCCTGTGCATCCGCCACATCGGCCACCTCCGCCACCTCCGTACGGAACACCGCCCGGTACTCCGGGTCCGCCCAGAGCTCCTCGTGCGGGCCCGTCGCCCGGACGCGGCCGTCCTCCAGCCAGAGGACCCGGTCAGCCCGCGCGGCCGAGGAGAGCCGGTGGGCCACGATCACGCGGGTGGAGCGCCCGGCCCGCTCGTCGAGTGCGCGCCGGACGTGGTGCTCGGTGACGGTGTCGAGGCCGGAGAGGGCGTCGTCCAGGATCAGCAGCCGCCCGGGGTGGGCGAACGCGCGGGCCAGGCCGAGGCGTTGGCGTTCGCCGCCGGAGAGCGGGGCGTCGGTGAGCGGGGTGGCGTAGCCGTACGGGAGGAGCCCGACGAACCCGTCGGCCCGGGCGGCCCGGGCCGCGTCGCGTACCGCCTCGGGCCCGGCGGTCCACGGTCCGAAGGCGATGGTGTCCTCGACCGTGGTGCCGGGCAGGGCGGGGCGGGCGAAGGCGTAGGCGACCTCGGGGCGCAGGAGGGCCGGGTCCATGGCGGTCAGGGGTACGCCGTCCAGCAGGACGGTTCCGGTGTCCGGGTCGAGGAGGCGTCCGGCGACCGCCGCGAAGACCGACTTGCCGGAGCCGGAGCGGCCCACGACGGCCAGGGACGTGCCGCCGGGGACGGTCAGGTGGACGCCGGTGAGCAGGGGCTGCCCGTCCTGTACGACGCCGACGTCCCGGAGTTCGAGGTGGCCGGGGCGGCCGGGGACCGGGCCGAGCCCCTCGTGCGGCAGCGGGTCCAGGGTGAGCAGCGGGTCCAGGGTGCGGGCGGCGGCGCGGCTGCGGGCCAGGGCGCCGAGCGCTCCGGTGAGGGCGCCGATGCCGACGGCGAGGCCCGCGTACCGGGAGGCGGCGACCAGGTCGCCGACGCCGATCGCGCCCGCGCCGAGCCGGAGTCCGGCGACGGCGAGGACCAGCAGCATGAGGAGCGGCAGCAGCAGGGCGCTCTGGCCGGCGGCACGCCCGTACACGGTCCAGGTGCGCCGGCCGTGGTCCGCCAGGGCGCCGAGCGGTTCGAGGATGCGGTGGTACTCGCGGGCTCCGGTGCGGGCGGCGCGGATGGTTTCGGCGCCGTCGAGGGCCTCGGTGAGGCGGTGGGCGATGACGGACTGGGCGCGCTGGTAGTCGGCTCCGGCGTCGGCGGTGCGGCGGGTGAAGGTGTGCAGGAGGGCGACGAGCAGGGGTGCGCCGAGGAGGAAGGCGGCCGCCGTCCAGGGGTCGATGAGGAAGAGGCCGGCGACCGCGCCGACCGGGAGCAGGACGCCCGCGACGGCCCCGGCGGCGGTGACCGGGGCGGCGGCCGCGTCGGCGGTGCGGGCGGTGAGCCGGGCGGTGAGGTCGCCGGTCGGTACGGCGAGGGCGCCGCGGGGTTCGGCCGCCAGGACCCGGGCGGTGGTGCTGGTGCGCAGATGGGCGGTGAGCCGGGCGGTGGTGCTGGTGCCGAGGACGGCCGCGCCCGCGTCGAACCAGGTCTCGGCGAGGGTCAGTGCGGCGCAGAGCAGCAGCCCGGACCAGGGCACGGGCCCGCCGTCGATGAGCCCGTCGACGGTGTGGCCGAGGGCGGCGGGCAGGGCGAGGGCGGCGAGCGCGCCGCCGGTGGAGCAGAGGAACAGGGCCAGGAGGGCGGCCGGGTGGCGCCGGGCGAGCCGCCGGGTGCCGGATGCCGCCGCGGGGCGGGGATTCAGCCGCACGTGGTCTTCCTTTCCGGACCCGCGTCGGTCGGTACGGACAGACGCCGCCGGTCCCGGGCGGACGAACCGCGCGGGACCGGCGGACGGGCCGCCCGGTCCGCCGGTTGGGTCACCGGCGGAACGGGCGGCGAGGCGTCACGGGGTGCAGAGGACCACGCTCAGCGAGCTGTACTCACAGACCAGCAGCGAGACCTGGCTGCCCGTGGCGAGCTCACCGAAGGACTCCTCGGCCGGGGTCTCCATCGCCTGAAGGTCAAGAAGCGCCATGATGGTGTTTCCTTTCTGGGACGGTAACCGGAACCCGTTGCTCCGGCTGGGTGTTGAGCGGTTGTGCTGTTACGACCCCTGAAGGAGCCGGTCCGTGGGGCCGCTCGCGCGGCCGGGGTGCGCCGCGTGTGGAGCGGCGGCGAGGAAGGGAAGCGTGGTGGGCGGGCCCGGCGCGGTGTCCAGCGCGCTGCCCAGGGCGAGCAGGCAGCCGGCGGTCCCGGTGGCCAGGTCCATCGACAGCCGCATCAGCTGTTCGCCGGGGAAGGCCAGTTCACCTTCGTACGCGAGTGCGTGGCTGGACAGCAGGCGGGTGTGGAGGCGGACGGCCCCGTCCCGGGTCTCCTCGTCGCACCGGGGTGTGGCCGCCAGGTGCAGGAGGAGTCCGGCCGAGCCGCGCAGCAGTCCGGGCTGGACGTAGAAGGCGGAGAGCGCGGCCGGGAGCAGGGCGCGGCCCGCGGCCTCCAGCTCCGGGTCGGGGCGGTGGGCCAGGTAGGCGTCGATGACGGCCGCGATTCCGGCGCTGCCCGCCCCGAGGTAAGGCATCAGCCGCTTGCCCTCGACGACGAGGAGTTCACCTTCGTCGCCCGCCCGGCACCGGTCCAGGTCGCGCCGCAGGGCGACGGCCGCCAGGTCGAGCAGGGCGGTGTCCCCGGTGGTCTCGTACCGGCGCACCAGCAGCAGGGCGACCCCGCTCGCGCCGTGCAGGAGTCCGGTCCGGGGCGACGGCGGGCCGTCCACGAGGGCCCGGACGGCGAGGGCGGTGCAGCGGCCCGCCGCGGCGGCCAGCGCCCGGCCCTCGGCGGCGGAGGCGGTGCGGGCCAGGTCGTCCAGGGCGAGGCCGATACCGGCGTACCCGCTGTGCAGGTCCGCCGTCAGCCCTTCCAGGGGCTGATCGAGGACGATCCGGGTGAGGTCGGCGGCCTCGGCGGTGCGACCGATCCGGTGCAGGGCCCAGGCGATGCCGGTGAGCCCGTCGTAGAAGCCTAGCGGAGAGCCGGAGGCCGGGGCCTTGGCCTGCCGCAGCAGCCACTCCTCGGCCGGCTCGCAGCGCGGGGCGCCCGTCTCGTGCAGGGCGTAGAGCACTCCGGCGGCGCCGTACGCGAAGGACTGGCCGCCGGTGGCCGTGGCGAACTGGGCGATGTCGCCCGGGAAACATCGGTCGTCGCGGTCGGGCGTACAGGAGGCGGCGATGGCCCGGGCCATCGAGTCGCGGGCGGCCGGCCAGTCGCCGGGCGCGGGCGTACGTGTCCCCGAGGCCGGGGCCTCCGCACCCCGCTGGATCTCCTCCACCGCCGGGCGCAGGCTCTCCTCGTCGACCGGGAAGATGCGCGCGATGTCCCGGGCGAGGCCGGCGGCCTTCGTGCGGTCGATGCCGAAGAGCGTGGTGAGCGGCAGATACAGGGCCAGGCGCAGACAGGCCAGCGCGTACCGGTCGATCTCGGTGCCGCGCCGGTCGGGCGGGGCCACGAAGGCCGGGTTGGCGACGATCTGGCGGCGCCGGTCACCGGCCCGGGAGGCGGCCTCGAAGTCGAGCAGGGCGATCCGGGAGGTCTCCTCGTCGACCATGACGTTGCTCATGTGCAGGTCGCTGATGACGACGCCCCGGGCGTGCACGGCCTCGACGGCGCGCTCGACCTTCCCGTACAACTCCTCGGCCCACGCCGCGTGTTCGGCGAGCAGCTCCGGGGACGGGTTCTGCCGGGCGAGCGGGAAGTGGCGGGCGAAGACTGTGTTGAGGGTGGTGCCCGGCAGGTATTGGAGGACAAGGAAGTGGTGGCCGCCGACCTCGAACGCGTCGTGCACAGCGGGTACGCAGTCCAGTCCGGCCAGTTGCTCCAGCGCGGTCCGTTCCCGCTCCAGCCGGGCGACGGCGTCGGCCCCGTCGGCGGCGAGCCCGGCGTAGGGGCGGGCCTCCTTGAGGACGACCTGCTCGCCGGTGCGGGTGTCGCGGCCGAGGTAGACCCCGCCGCCGTTGGAGAAGTGGAGCGCCTTCTCGACGGTGTACGGCACATCGCCGAGGCCGACCGCGGCGCGGGCTTCGAGGTGCGGTCGCAGGAAGTCCGGCGGGGTCACCCAGGCGGGTATCCGGAAGGCCGGGCCCCGGTCGTCGGGGACGAGGCGGCCCTGCGGGTCGGCGACCGCGGGTACGGGCCGCCCGTCGGGGCCCGTACAGAAACGGGCGGCGAACGCCCCGTACCGCGTGTGCACCGGCCCGTTCCCGCACCGCAGATCGCTGAGGATGTACGGGCCGTGCTCGCCCTCCAGCAGCTTCATCAGCGAGGTGCACACCTCGGGGAACGTGTCCTCGGAGTGCGGGTAGACGGTGATGAACTTGCCGCTCCCCGCCCGGTCCGCGTACTTGGCGTTCCGCAGGTTCAACAGGCCGGGGGACGGTACGCACTTGAAGGGCAGTCGGTGGGCCAGACAGTGCTCGGCGACCCTCTCCAGCACCGATGCGGCGTTGTCGGCGGCGGCCGATATGTGGATCTTCCAGCCCTGGGCCGGCAGCCGGAGCCCGTCGGGGCTGAAGGAGAGCCAGTCACCGCGCCGGGAGCGGGTCCACCCCTGGGGTGCGGCGCCACGGACCGGTGCGTAGAACGAACCGTCCTCGGCGCCGTCCTGGAGGGAACGGTGGGGTGCGTCGTAGAAGCGGCGGTCCGCCTGGCAGTACGCGGCGTACTCCGGATTCACGACATTCCCCTCGCTCGGTCTTTGCTGGCGAGAGAGAAATTGTCACAACGATGAGCATTGCCAATAGTCACCGATGTCACGACTCATACATGCGCGCTATCCATGCGGACCGCACCGCCTTTCGGTGACTTGCCTGCTGCGGGCAGGGGCGCGCGCGGGGCGCGTTCAGCCCGCCGCGCGCAACAGCCCGTCCCCGGCGGCCGTCCGGAAATAGAGCACGGACCGGCCGTCCCTGCGACGGCGTACCAGCCCCGCGTCGAGCAGGACCCGCAGGTGGCGCCCGACCGACCCCAGCCCCTGCCCGGTCAGCGCGACCAGCTGGGTCGTGCTCAGCGGGGAGGCCAGGAGGACCAGGACCCCGGCCCGCGCCGGGCCGATCAGCGCTCCCAGCGCCTGCGGCACGGGGGCCCGCCCGGTGTCGGCGAGTGCGCCCGAGCACGGGTACACCACGCCGTAGCGGTGCGGGATGTCCCAGCAGACCCAGCCCACGTCGGCGGTGACGGGGGTGAACACCAGCTGGGCGCCGCCCAGTTCGCGCGGCGGGTTGTCGTACGTGTTGATCTGGAGCCGGCTCTCCCCCAGCCACCGCATCCCCGGCCGCATCCCGTCGATCGCCTCCGCCCAGCCGCCCCGGCTCAACTGGGCGGCCCGGGCGATCACATCGGCCTCCAGGATCCGGCGGCGCGCGGGCCACTCCGGCTCCACCGTGTGCGTCCACACCCACTCCAGGACGTCGGCGCTCCGCCGCGCCAGGTCGTCCCGGTCCAGCGCCGCGGGCAGCGGTCCGCGCAGGCTCTCGGCGAGGTCGGCGCGGGCCCGGTCCGGCGGTGTCGCCCGGACCCGCTCCAGCTCCTGGGCGAAGGTGGCGGGCGGCCGGCCGGGGGGCGGGGGGACGGGGGTGGGGGTGAGGAAGTCGGCGCTCCAGCGGGGTGCGAGGGCGGTGCGGATGATCCGGGCGGAGAGCGGGTCGTCCGACCGGAGCCGCCGGTAGGCGGGCAGCCACCGCTCCAGCCAGGCGCGCTCGCGCGGATGCGCGGAGACGGCCCGCTCCAGGGTGCTCAGGCTCGCCAGGGTCTCCGCCAGCGGAGAGACGACGAAACGGCTGTCCGCGAGGGTGTCCGCACTGATCTGCCACCAGCCCATGGCCGCCCCCGGATGCCGTACGTGGAGAGTTTCGCCTCTCCGCGAAAGAGTAACGAGCCGGCGGAGCGTCCTCGCACACTCCGCTGATGCGCACCTACCGCGAACTCTTCCGCACCCCGGAGTTCCTCCCCTTCTTCACGACCGTCTCCGTGCAGGTGGCGGCGCAGACCGCGGCCGGCCTCGCCCTCGGCACCCTCGTGTACGCGGCGACCGGCTCACCGCTGCTGTCGGCGCTGGCCATGTTCGGCCCGTCCCTGGCCCAGGTCGCCGGGGCCCTCACCCTGCTGTCGGCGGCGGACCGGCTGCCGCCGCGCGCCACGCTGACCGGCCTGGCCCTGCTGTTCGCGCTCGGCACCGGCGTGCAGGCGGTGCCGGGGCTGCCCCTGTGGGCCGCCTTCGCGGTCCTGCTGGGGCTCGGGGTGGCGTCCTCGCTGGGCGGCGGTGTGCGGTACGGGCTGCTCAACGAGATCCTTCCGCAGCGGGGCTTCCTGCTCGGCCGCTCCGTGCTCAACATGGCGGTGGGCACCATGCAGATCCTCGGTTTCGCGGTGGGCGGGGTACTGGTGACCGCTCTCTCGGCGCGCGGCACGCTGCTGGTCGGCGCTGCCCTGTACGTCGTCGCTGCCGCCCTCGCCCGCTTCGGCCTCACCGCCCGGCCGCCCCGCGCCTCCGGCCGGGCCTCGGTCCGGGAGACCTGGCGGACCAACGCGCTGCTCTGGTCGTCCGCGCCCCGCCGCTCCGTCTACCTCGCCCTGTGGGTGCCCAACGGGCTGGTGGTGGGGTGCGAGTCCCTGTACATCGCCTACGCGCCCGCGCACGCCGGGCTCCTCTTCGCCTGCGGGGCCCTGGGGATGCTGACCGGGGACGCGCTGGTCGGCCGGTTCGTGCCGGGGCGGTGGCGGGCCCGGCTCGGCGCTCCGCTGCGGCTGCTGCTGGCCGCCCCGTACCTGGTGTTCGCCCTGAACCCCGGGCTGCCGGTGGCGGTGGTGGCGGTGGTCCTGGCGAGCGTCGGCTTCAGCGCGAGCCTGCTGCTCCAGGAACGGCTGATGGCCCTGACGCCCGAGGAGCTGAGCGGTCACGCGCTGGGGCTGAGCTCCTCGGGGATGCTCGCGATGCAGGGTGTGGGCGCGGCCGTCGCGGGCTCCGTCGCCCAGCTGACCTCGCCCGGGACCGGGATGGCGGCGGTCGCGGCACTCTCGCTGGCGGTGACGGTGGCCCTGGCGCCGGGGCTGCGGGCGGGACGTGGGCGGGGAGCGGAAGGCAGACTGCAGGGGGAAGGATCATCCCGTACGACGGAAACGAAGGAGACGACGACCTCGTGACCAGCCAGGACAGCCCGGCCACCAGCGCCTCGCCCGCTACGGGCCACGGCGCGCGCAGCCAGCGGGAGGCCATGCTCGCGGGCGAGCTCTACCTCGCCGACGACCCGGAGATCGCGGCGGACGCCCTGCGCTCGGCGCTCCTGAACGAGACCTTCAACGCCACGTCGGCCGGCGCCCCCGAGGCTCGCCGCGCGGCACTGGCCGAGCTGCTGGGCGAGGTGGGTGAGGGCACCGAGATCCGCCCGCCGCTCCGGGTGGACTACGGGCACCGGATCACGGTGGGCCCGCGCACGTTCGTCAACTTCGGGGCGGTGTTCCTGGACGTCGCCCGCATCACGATCGGCGCCGACGTCCAGATGGGCCCGAACGTCCAGCTCCTCACCCCGACCCACCCCATCGACCCGGAGCCGCGCCGCGCCAAGTGGGAGGCCGCGCAGCCGATCACGATCGGGGACAACGTGTGGCTGGGCGGCGGGGTGATCGTCTGCCCGGGGGTGAGCATCGGGGAGAACACGGTGGTGGGCGCGGGGGCGGTGGTCACGAAGGACCTGCCGGCGAATGTGGTCGCGGTGGGGAATCCGGCCCGGGTGATCCGGAGGATCGGGGAGGCGGAGGAGGAGAAGCCGACGGCCCCGTAACCGTAGACCTGGGGTCGTGGACATCCTGGGGTCGTGGACCGGGCCGGGTCCACGACCCCAGCCCCACCCCTACGCCGCCCGCCACGCATCCGTGGCGCACGAGACCTCGAAGTGCCACCACCCCTCGTCCCGGCCACGGGCCAGCAGCGCCTTGATCCCCCGGAGGTCCGCCCCGCCCGGCACGGTGAAGGCGACCAGCGGAAAGTCCGCGCTGAAGACCTCGCCGCCCAGCCCGAAGGGCGCGAACCGCTCGTGCACGGCGCGGGCGTCCCGCCCGAGGGGGCCGTCCGGCACGGAGAGCACCCGGACGGTGCAGTTCCCCGAATCGGCCACCCGCCCGGTGGACCAGTGCACGCCGTCCGCGTCGGTCCTGAACCGTACGGTCTCGCCCTCGGCGACGCCGTCCTGGAGGAAGGGCACGTTGTCGACCCGGGCGGTGTCGGCGCTCAGCCGGGTCGCCCACAACCCCTCGGTGTCGTACGGCAGCCAGTCCTCACGCGGCACGAAGCGGAACCAGACCTTGATCTGCCGGCCGACGTCACGGGGCGGGCGCTCGTCACGGGGCGGGCGCTGCGGACCGGCGGGCGAGCTCATGGCCCCATGGTCCCCCCTGCGCCGCACGCCCGCTCGTCCGGCCCCGGCAGCGGCACACCGCCACGCCTCCCGGTCGGGACATCAGCCTCTGAAGCCGGCCGGCGCCCCCAACTGGAGACGAAATCGGTCAATCGCCTTATCAATGGCTCCAGTTGTTGCGATCCGGCCCCTCCCACGAGACACATCACGCACACCTCTTGACGCGTACAGGCCCACCGGGGAAACATCACCGTAACGAGAGAGCGCTCTCTCGCTTCTCCCCACGGGCGCTCTCCCGCCCGTCCGTCGTGCACACGTACCACGACCCAGGAGACGTACCTTCATGCATGCTCCCCCCACCGCACCACGCTCCGCACCGCGCAGGCACCGTCGCTCCAAGGCGCTCGGGTTCGCCGCGCTCGCCGTATCGCTGCTCATGGCCGTCCCCACCGCCCAGACAGCGTTCGGCGAAGAGTCCCAGCAGGTCCAGGCCGTCCCCGGCGGCGGTGACCTCGGACCGAACGTCCATGTCTTCGATCCCTCCACGCCCGACATCCAGGGCAAGGTCGACGAGATCTTCAAGAAGCAGGAGTCCGCGCAGTTCGGCCTCGACCGCTACGCGCTGATGTTCAAGCCGGGCACGTACGACAACATCAACGCGCAGATCGGCTTCTACACCTCGATCGCGGGCCTCGGGCTCAACCCGAACGACACCACGTTCAACGGCGATGTGACGGTCGACGCGGGCTGGTTCGACGGGAACGCCACGCAGAACTTCTGGCGCTCGGCGGAGAACCTGACCCTGAACCCGGTGAGCGGCACCAACCGCTGGGCGGTCTCCCAGGCCGCGCCCTTCCGCCGGATGCACGTCAAGGGCGGGCTCAACCTCGCGCCCGACGGATACGGCTGGGCCAGCGGCGGCTACATCGCGGACAGCAAGATCGACGGCCAGGTCGGGCCGTACTCCCAGCAACAGTGGTACACCCGCGACAGCTCGGTGGGCGGCTGGGGCAACGGCGTCTGGAACATGACGTTCTCGGGCGTCGAGGGCGCACCGGCCAACAGCTTCCCGGAGCCGCCGTACACCACGCTCGACACGACGCCCATCTCGCGCGAGAAGCCGTTCCTCTACCTCGACGGTGCCGACTACAAGGTCTTCGTCCCGGAGAAGCGCGAGAACGCCCGCGGCACGTCCTGGGCCAACGGCACACCGGCGGGCGAGTCGATCCCGCTGGACCAGTTCTACGTCGTGAAGGAGGGGGCGGACGCTGCCACCATCAACGCGGCCGTCGAGCAGGGCCTGCACCTGCTGTTCACGCCCGGCGTCTACCACATCGACGAGACGATCAACATCGACCGCCCCGACACGGTGGCCCTCGGCATCGGCCTCGCGACGATCATCCCGGACAACGGGGTGACCGCGATCAAGGTCGGTGACGTGGACGGCGTCAAGCTCGCCGGCCTCCTGGTCGACGCGGGTCCGGTGAACTCCGAGACGCTGATCGAGGTCGGCCCCGAGAACGCCTCGGCGGACCACTCGGCCAACCCCACCTCGCTCCAGGACGTGTTCGTACGGATCGGCGGCGCGGGCCCCGGCAAGGCGACCACCAGCATCGTGGTGAACAGCGACGACACGATCATCGACCACACCTGGGTGTGGCGCGCCGACCACGGTGAGGGCTGGGGCTGGGAGACCAACCGGGCCGACTACGGGGTGCGCGTCAACGGTGACGACGTGCTGGCCACCGGGCTCTTCGTGGAGCACTTCAACAAGTACGACGTGGAGTGGTACGGCGAGCGCGGCCGGACGATCTTCTTCCAGAACGAGAAGGCGTACGACGCACCCAACCAGGCGGCGATCCAGAACGGCGACACCAAGGGCTACGCGGCCTACCGGGTCGACGATTCGGTCGAGCAGCACGAGGGCTGGGGCATGGGCAGCTACTGCTACTACAACGTCGACCCGACGATCATCCAGGAACACGGCTTCAAGGCACCGGTGAAGCCCGGCGTGAAGTTCCACAGCCTGATCGTGGTCTCGCTGGGCGGCAACGGCCAGTACGAGCACGTGATCAACGACGTGGGATCCCCCACCTCGGGCCCGGACACGATCCCGTCCCAGGTGGTCAACTTCCCGTAATACGGGAGCTGTACGGGAGCGGGGTCCGGCTGCTGTTGAGCGCCGGGCCCCGCTCCGCTGCCCTCTCCTGTGCCCTCAGGTCCTCCCGTACCGGATGGTGTGATCGGCGAACTCCAGCGCCATCTCGGTGGTGACGGTGGGACGGGTGCGGCTGATGGTGCGCAGGAAGTCCTCGGTGGTGGGGTGCGCGCGGGTTCCGGTGTCGAGGGTGCGCTCGAAGACGGCCTGGGCGACGGTCCGGGCGGCCTGTTTGATGTCGGCGGGGGTGAACCCCTCGCTGGCGTCGGCCAGGAGGGCGGTGTCGGCCTCGGCGCCGGTACGGGCGAGGTAGCTGGCCCAGAGCGCGGTGCGGGCCTCGTGGTCGGGCGGGCCGACGGGCAGGACGTAGTCGAACCGGCCGTGGCGCAGGAACGCCGGGTCGAGGGCGGCGACGGTGTTGGTGGCACAGACGAGGAGCCGCCCGTCGCGGTCGCGGAACCGCACGATGGACTTGAGCAGCTCGTTGACGACGCCCACGGAGACGGGGTCGGCGAGATTGCGCGTCCCGGCCACCTCCTCCACCTCGTCGATGAACACGAGCACATGGTCGAGCTGGGCGATCTCCTCGAAGCGGCGGCCGAGCCCGTTGGCGAGCCCGTCCTCCAGGGCGATCCGCGAGGGGAAGAGCTCCACGAAGGGCCAGCCGAGCCGGGAGGCGACGGCCTGGGCGAAGGTGCTCTTGCCGGTACCCGGCGGCCCGAACAGGACGACGGCCTGCGGCGGTTCGACCCCGTGCTCGTCGGCGGCCTCGGGGTTGGCCAGCGGCAGGACGAGCCGCCGCTCCACAAGCTGTTTGGCCTCCGCCATCCCGGCGAGCCGCTCCCAGAGCCCGGCCGGCGGCACGGTCGCGCCGAGCGAGGCGAGTACGGCGGACCCCTCGGCGGTGACGGACTGGACCTTCTCGTAATAGGTCAGCCCGCGGCGCCCGCGGAACCCGGAGTTCACGAGCGCGGCGGCCCCCGTCTCGTCCTCCGGCAGCACCGCCGCGACCAGCACCGCCCCGGCCGCCCGCATCCGCTGCTCCAGCGCGGAGAGCAACGCGGTGCCGAGCCCGAGATTGCGCCAGGCGGGATGCAGGGCCACCCGCAGCACCCAGGCCCGGTCCCCGTCGACCCGCCCCGCGGCGGCCCCCACGAGATGCCCGTCGGCCACGGCGACGACGCCGGGATTCCGCCCCTGGAGCGCGGCGACCACTTCGGAGAGCCGGAAGACGGCGGGCTCCCCACTGGTACGGCTCTCCCCGTCGAGGCGCACGACCCCTTCGAGATCCTCGGACACGAAGTCCCGCACATGCCACACGGCCATGCTCCGGCCCTGCCCAGCCTTCGACGTTCCCCGTCCTGACTTCCATCATCGGCCCGACGACGGCGGGGCGCCTGTCGGCGGGGAAACGGCCGCAGCCCCCGCCCGGAGGGTCCGGGTGGGGGCTGCGAGGCGGGTGGGCGGGAGGCTCAGCCCTCGCCGGTCAAGTTGATGGTGACCGTGCGTTCCGCCGGGGTCTTCCCGGCCAGGGCCGTCTTCATGGCCTGGGCCACGTCGTCCGGGCCGACCTGGTGTTCCTTGCCGTCGGCCTTGACCGCCATGACGCCGTCGAAGACGCCGTCCAGGAGGGTGTCGATCGCCTTCTTGTCGTAGACGTCGACCAGCCGGCCGTCGACGGCCTTCATGGACAGGATCTGCGGGAGCGACCGCGCCGGGCCGAACTGGATCTCCTTCGGGCCCGCCTTGATGGTGATCAGGTCGGACATCGCGGGCTCGGCGAACTCCTTCATCGCCCGGGTCAGTTCGGCCTGGGTGATGGTGGGTTCCCTGGTGGCGACGGGCAGTTCGACCACCCGGGCCTGTCCGGTCTGGACCTGGGCGCGGTAGGCGTCGCGGACGGAGATCAGCGACTGGCCGACGTCCAGGGTCTTGCCGGGCTTGCCCGGCACCGCGATCGCCTTGTTCGGCTCGAAGCGGATCGTGCCGTCCTGGGCCGAGCCGGCGACGCCCGCCAGGTCGGTCAGCGCTACGCCGAGCTTCTCCTCGTCGACCGGGATCACCGGGTCGGCGGTGCGCGCCCCGCCGAAGAGCGAGCCGATCACCGAGACCGGGTTGTAGTCGCTGCCCGCGGCACCGCGCACGGTCTCCTGGCTGTCCAGGGTGAGACCGGCCTTTTCCGGGTCCAGCTTCTGCTCCTTGCCGTCCACGGAGAGCGTCAGCGGCGCCTGGGAGCGCTCGCCGAGGGCGGCGTCCAGCTTGGCTACCGCCTCCTCCTTCGTGCCGCCGCCGATGTCGACGCCGAGCACCGTGGTGCCCTTGGGGACCTCGGAGTGGTTCAGGAGGAGGCCGGCGCCGTAGGCGATGCCGAGCAGCACGATCGCGGCCACACCGAGGAGGACCAGCTTGGAGCGGCCCTTCTTCGCGGGGGCGGGGGCCGGAGCGGGCTTCGGTGCCGGGCGGGCGGCGGCGGTGCCGGGCGCGGGCACGCCCGTGGCGCCGGGGCCGCCCGGGAAGGGGCCCCCGGGGCCACCGGGGCCGCCAGGGCCACCGGGCCCGCCGCCGGGGCCGCTGAAGCCCCCGGGGCCGCCGGTCACGTCCGGCCTGCCCGGGAACGTCGAGCGGGGCTCACTGGGCACCACGGGGATGCCTGAGGTCAGCGTGGAGCCCGAGACGTGGCCGGAGTCGGGCCCCGGGGACTGCGGGGTCAGGATCGCGGTGTCGTCGGAGAGCCGGGGCGGTACGCCGCCGGTGCCCGGGACCATCGGGCCGGGGCCGCCGAGGCCCGGGACGCCGTCGAGGTTGGGGGTCAGCGACGAGGTGCCGGTGACCGGGCCCGTGGTGGGGCCGGCCGGTCCGGGCGTACGGACCCCCGGGTCGGGGGCGGAGTGCGGGCCCGCGCCGGGGGGCTCCGTGCTGTAGCCGTCCAGGGCGCTGCCGGAGCCGGGGGCGCCGGGCCCCGGAGCGGCGTCCGAGAAGTACGGCAGGTCGGGGCGGGACCGGCCGGCGTCACCGGGCGCACCGTGCGGGCCCGACGGGCCGGGGCCGGGGCCGGGGCCGCCAGGACCCGACGGGCCGGGGCCGGGGCCGCCAGGACCTGACGGGCCGGGGCCGGCGCCGGGAGCGCCCGCGCCGAGCGGGCCCGGGCCACCGGAACCCGTACCCGGCGCACCACCGGAACCGGGCGCACCGCCCGTACCGGAACCCGGTGCGGGTGCCGCGTTCCTGCGCGGGGCGAACCAGTCGCTGCCGCTCTTCGCCCTGCCCGGTTCGTCGGCCGGGGACGGGTCGGCGGACCCGCCGCCGTCCCGGGCCTGCGAGGGCGAGGGGGCCGGTGCGCCGGACGCGCCGGTTCCGCCCGGCGCGCCGCCTGCCAGGCCCGAGGGCGCGGGCGGTGGCGTGCCGGGGCGCGGCGTGCTGCCGGTGCGCTCCGCGTCGGGGCGCCCGGCGGCGATGTCGCTCTCGGCCATCGGCGTACGCATCACGACCGGCGGGATGGGACGCGACCCGGGGATGTTGATCCGGATGCGCGTCGTCAGCGTCGTCTCGGTCTTCGGCTCTTCGGGCCGGGGCGGATCGACGGATTCCGGGGTCTCGTCCGAGCCCGCCGGCGACGGATACTGGCGGGATCCGTACGGCGGCGTACCCGATGGGTACGCGGCTCCACCGCGCCCCTGAGGCCCGGAGGACGAACTGTCAGTTTCACGACTCAAAGCAGGTTCTCCCGATTGGCTCCGCCGCCCGTACTTCCCCCATGCCGCAGGCCAGGGGACGGCTCGGCGCGCGCACCACCATACTGGCCGCCGCCGTCGGACACTCCGCGACCGGGGGAAACCTCCACCTCGGCATCACACCTGTGGGGGGCATTCCGGGCGCGGACTTAGCACTTCAGATACCGGACCGGCCACTACGGGTGGCTGATTGCGGCACTTTGGAGGTGGTGGCGCACATCACAGCGACGGCTGTCCCGCCGAGCATGAAGAGCACCAGACCGAGTTCGTCGCCGAATACGTAGTCGCCTTCCGGCCGGCCGGACAACAGGACGAACACCGTGACGAACCAGCCGACCGCCGGGGCGAGCGCACCGATCTGGGTCCCGGTCAGGATGCGGCCGCCGTAGAAGAGGCCCGCCGAGCCCGCCAGGGCGATGATCAACCCGCCCGGGAACCACGCCGCTTGGACGAGAGTCCCGGCGAGCGCGACGAGCGCCCCGAGCACCGCGAGCCCGAAGTAGCCCGCGATCCGGGCCGGGTTCGGGCGGGCGGTGAAGCCGGTGCCCTCGGGCACCCTGGGCGGTGCGTTGGAGCGGGGTGCGTCGGAGCGGGGTGCGCTGCTGCGCGGTGCGTCGGAACGCGGTGCGCGGGCGCGGTCGCGGCCCTTGCCGGGGTTCCCGCTCATGCGCCCGCCCCCGATGCGGAATCCGGCCGGGCACCCGATGCGGAACCCGCGCGGACCCCGGAAGCGGAACCCGGCCCTGCGCCCGAAGCGGAACCGGAAGCCACATCCCGTACAGCCTCTTGAAGACCCCCGGCCTCCGGAAGACCCGCGAACAGGTCGTCCTCCCGCGCTCCCCCTCCGGCCCCCGGGACGCCGCGCACCAGCTGGTAGTACTCCGTCGTCAGCAGCGGCTGGCCCAGGTCGTTGGAGAGGGCGAAGAAGGGCCCGTCCACCGCGATCTGGGTGGCATGGGCGCGCATCGCCGCCGCCTTCGCCCCGGCGTACGCCGATCCGTCGATCTCCGCGGTGATCTCGTCCCCGTCGACCACACCGGGGACGTCGTCCACCGCCGCGATGCCCGGGAACGCGTCGGGGGCCGTCGTGCGCAGGTGGTCGAAGGCGGCCTCCACCACGGCCCGCTCCACCCGGTTCCAGTAGATCTTGGCGATGGTGTGCGGGGCGCCGGTGCCGTACGCCGGGTCGGCGGCCAGGTCGGCGGCGCGCATCGCGACCCGGTGGGCCTGGATGTGGTCGGGGTGGCCGTAGCCGCCGTCGGGGTCGTAGGTGACCAGGACCTGGGGGCGGACCTCCCGGATCACCTCCACGAGGGGGGCGGCGGCCTCGTCCACCGGGGCGGCCCAGAAGGCGCCGGGGCGCTCGTTCTGTTCGGTGCCCATCATCCCGGAGTCCCGGAACCGGCCCGCGCCGCCGAGGAAGCGGTGGTCGGTGACGCCGAGCTCCTTCATCGCCGCGGCCAGTTCGCCGGTGCGGTGCGGGCCGAGGACGTCGTCCCGGTCGGCGGCGAGAGCGGCGAGGGCGGGCGGGATGACCTCGCCCTCCTCGCCGAGCGTGCACGTCACCAGCGTGACGTGGGCGCCCTCGGCCGCATACCTGGCCATGGTGGCGCCGTTGTTGATCGACTCGTCGTCCGGGTGCGCGTGCACCAGCAGCAGACGGCGGGCGGGGAGGTCCTTCATGGGGACCACCCTACGAGCCCGGCGGCCCCCGGCGTCCCCCGCTCCCCGCCGACGGCGTCAACCGTGGGCGTACCCGGCCGGAAAGCGGGTACACGCGGTCGGAAGGCGATTGCACACGGTCAGAACTTGATGCTTCCGATCATCCCCGCCACGTTGGACGTCAGGTCCGAGATGGTCGGCGCGACCGACGAACTCGCGATGTAGAACCCCAGCAGCATGCAGACCACCGCGTGTCCGCCCTTCAGTCCGGATTTCCGGATCAGCAGGAAGACGATGATCGCCAGCAGCACCACCGCCGAAATCGAGAGCGCCACGGCGGTTCACCTCCATCAGTACGGTTCGGGACGGGGACACGGGGACACACAGAGCCGATGGGTTCTTACCCACCGAGCGCTACGGATCATAACTATCCGTGCCAACGCATTGATCGGGGCACGGCAGCACGAGGGGCGCACGGACCGCTGCGCGAGGCTAAGTTCGAGGCCATGACCTCACCGAAGCTGTCCTTTCCCCGCCAGCACGCACGGACCCAGCGGTTCACTCTCGGCGCACCGCGCGCCTTCACCGTCTCACCGGACGAGACGCGAGTGATCTTCCTGCGCTCCACTTCGGGCACCGACCGGACCAACCGGCTGTGGGTGCTCGACCCGGCCTCCGGACAGGAGCGTCTCGTCGCCGATCCCGAGGCGCTGCTGGGGGGTTCGGCGGAGCGGCTGTCGCCGCAGGAGCGGGCCCGGCGCGAGCGGACCCGTGAGGGGTCGGCCGGAATTGTGTCCTACGCGGTGGACGCGGCGGCCGAGCTGGCCGCGTTCGCCCTGTCCGGAAAGGTGTACGTGGCCGAACTGCGGGCCGGTACGGCGCGGGCGCTGCCGGTGCCGGGCCCGGTGATCGACCCGCGGCCCTCCCCCGACGGGCGCCGCATCGCGTACGTCTCCAAGGGCGCGCTGCGGGTCGTGGGCGCCGGGGGCGACGGCGACCGGGCTCTGGCGGAGCCCGAGGACGCCCATGTCACCTACGGCCTGGCCGAGTTCGTCGCGGCCGAGGAGATGCACCGCTTCCGGGGCTTCTGGTGGTCGCCCGATTCGGACCGGCTGCTGGTCGCGCGGGCCGACGACAGCCCCGTACAGCGGTGGTGGATCGCCGATCCCGCGCACCCGGACCGCAAGCCGGCCGAGGTCGCCTACCCGGCGGCGGGGACGCCCAACGCCGAGGTGCGGCTCTTCGTCATGGACCTGGAGGGGGCCCGTACGGAGGTGGTCTGGGACCGGGCGGCGTTCCCGTACCTGGCCCAGGTCCACTGGTCCTCCGCGGGTGCCCCGCTGCTGCTCGTGCAGGCCCGTGACCAGCGCAGTCAGCGGTATCTGGCGGTGGACCCGGAGTCCGGTGAGACCCGGATCGTCCATGTGGACGAGGACCCGGTGTGGCTGGATCTGTTCGGCGGGGTGCCCGCTTGGGCGCCGGGCGGGCGGCTCGTGCGGATCGCGGACGAGGGCGGCGCGCGGGTGCTGGCCGTCGGTGACCGGCCGCTGACCGGGGCGCAGTTGCACATCCAGGCGGTGCTGGACATCGGGGAGTCGGACATTCTCGTCTCCGCCGTCGCGGGCGAGGAGGCTGCGGCTCCGGAGACCGGCGAGAGCCATGTGTACCGGGTCAACGAGCTGGGAATCGAGCGGATTTCCGAAGGGGTGGGTGTGCACTCCGCGGTCCGCTCGGGCGATCTGACCGTGCTGGTCTCGGCCACCCCGGACGAGCCGGGATCGGCCGCCTGGGTCGTCCGGGACGGCAAGCGGCTGGTCCGGATCGCGAACCACTCCCAGGAGCCGGTGGTCTCGCCACGGGTCACGCTCACCGAGGGGGGCGCACGGCGGATTCCGTGCGCCGTGCTGCTTCCGTCGGACTACCAGGAGTCGGATGGTCCGCTTCCGGTACTGATGGATCCGTACGGCGGACCGCACGGCCGCCGGGTCGTCGCGGCCCACAACGCGTACCTCACCTCGCAGTGGTTCGCGGACCAGGGGTTCGCGGTGGTCGTGGCGGACGGGCGCGGCGCGCCGGGCCGCTCGCCCGCCTGGGAGAAGGCCGTACGGGACGATTTCGTCCTCACCCTGGACGACCAGATCGAGGCCCTGCACGCGCTCGCCGGGCGGTTCCCGCTGGATCTGGACCGGGTCGCCATCCGGGGCTGGTCGTACGGGGGTTACCTCGCCGGCCTCGCGGTGCTGCGCCGCCCCGACGTCTTCCACGCGGCCGTGGTGGGCGCCCCGGTGACGGACTGGCGGCTCTACGACACCCACTACACCGAGCGCTATCTCGGCGACCCGGCCGCGCAGCCCGAGGTGTACGCGTACAACGCCCTGATGACCGACGAGGGGCTCTCGCACGCGGCCGAGCAGGTGCGGCCCATGATGATCGTCCACGGGCTCGCGGACGACAACGTGGTGGTCGCGCACGCGCTGCGGCTCTCCTCGGCCCTGCTGGCGGCCGGGCGGCCGCACGAGGTGCTGCCGCTGAGCGGGGTGACGCACATGACGCCCCAGGAGCAGGTCGCGGAGAACCTGCTGCTGCTCCAGGTGGACTTCCTCAAGCGGTCACTGGGGCTGTCCGGCGCCTGAGCGGGGGACATGGGTAACCGGCCGGAGCGACAAGACGACGCTCCGGCCGGTCCACGGCACCCGCACGGCCGTACGTTGTTCAGCATGGGACGTTCGTATATCGGTGTGGCGACGCTGAAGTTGCCTGCTTGTTAACGAATCTGATGCCGGTTTACGGTGTTTCGCCGCCCTGCTCCCCCGGCTCCCCCGGCCCGCCCCGCTTCCCCACGTCCTCCCCCGGCTCACCCACGTCCTCCCCCGGCTCACCCACGTCCTCCACCGGCCGGCCACGCGTCGTCGTGCCCGGTGCCTCCACGTCCGGCCCCGGTGTGCGTCCCGGGGTCTCCAGCTCCCCCTCCAGCGGCACCACGCGCTTCTCCTCCGCGAAGTGGCACGCCGAGTCGTGCCGGGCCGGGGAGTCGACCAGGCGGAACTCCGCCGGGACGGCCAGCAGCGGCACCTCCAGCTCGCAGCGCTCCTGCGCCTTCCAGCAGCGGGTGCGGAAGCGGCACCCCGAGGGGATGTTCGCGGGCGAGGGCACATCGCCGTGGAGGATGATCCGCTCCCGGTGCTCGCGGGCCATCGGGTCGGGCACGGGGACGGCGGAGAGCAGCGCCTGGGTGTACGGGTGGGTGGGGTGGTCGTAGATCTCCGCGTCGGAACCGATCTCCACGATCCGGCCGAGGTACATCACGCCGACCCGGTCGGAGATGTGCCGGACGATGGAGAGGTCGTGCGCGATGAAGACGAAGCTGAGGCTGAACTCCGCCTGGAGCCGGTCCAGCAGGTTGACGACCTGGGCCTGTACGGAGACGTCGAGCGCGGAGACCGGTTCGTCGGCGACGATGATCTCCGGGTTGAGGGCGAGGCCGCGGGCGATGCCGATGCGCTGGCGCTGGCCGCCGGAGAACTGGTGCGGGTAGCGGTTGATGTACTCCGGGTTGAGCCCGACGACATCCAGCAGGTCCTGCACCCGCTGCCGGCGGCTGCCCTTGGGGGCGACCTCGGGGTGGATCTCGTACGGCTCCCCGATGATGTCGCCGACCGTCATCCGCGGGTTCAGCGAGGTGTACGGGTCCTGGAACACCATCTGGATGTTGCGCCGCACCGCCTTCAGCGCCCGGCCGGAGAGCTTGGAGATGTCCTCGCCCTTGTAGCGGATCGCGCCGGCGGTCGGCCGCTCCAGGTGGACGAGCATCCGCGCGACGGTCGACTTGCCGCAGCCGGACTCCCCCACGATGCCGAGCGTCTCGCCCGCGTGGAGGTCGAAGTCGACGCCGTCGACCGCCCGGACCGCGCCGATCTGCCGCTTGAAGAGGATTCCCTGGGTCAGCGGGTAGTGCTTGGCGAGATCCCGTACTTCGAGGATCGGCTCGCCCTCCGCGTACGGCCTGCTCTCCTCCCGGGCCTTGGACAGCAGGGTCGAGCCGGCCGCGTTACCCGTCCGGTCAGTGTGCATCGAGCGTCTCCTTCCAGAAGTGGCAGGCGCTCCGGCGCTGCTCGTCCACCTCGTAGAGCGGCGGCACATCGGTGCGGCACACGTCCTGCGCCATCGGGCAGCGGGGGTTGAACGCGCAGCCGGGCGGGATGTGCAGCAGGTTGGGCGGCAGGCCCTTGATCGCGTAGAGCTCCTGCCCCTTCTGGTCCAGGCGCGGGATCGACTGGAGGAGGCCCTTGGTGTACGGGTGGGCGGGCGCCTTGTAGATCTCGTGGACGGGGGCGGTCTCCACGATCCGGCCCGCGTACATCACCGCGATCTTGTCGGCCACGTCCGCGACGACGCCGAGGTCGTGGGTGATCAGGATGAGCCCCATGTTCAGCTCGCGCTGGAGCTCGGCGAGCAGGTCCATGACCTGGGCCTGGACGGTGACGTCGAGGGCGGTGGTGGGCTCGTCGGCGATGATCAGGGACGGTTCCAGAGCCATCGCCATGGCGATCATGATGCGCTGGCGCATGCCGCCGGAGAACTGGTGCGGGTAGTTGCCGACCCGCTCCTTGGCGGCGGGGATGCGGACCCGGTCCATCAGCTCGACCGATTTGGCCCGCGCGTCCTTGCGGGACATGCCGCGGTGGACGACGAACATCTCGCCGAGCTGCTGGCCGACGGTGAGGACCGGGTTCAGCGAGGAGAGCGCGTCCTGGAAGATCATGGCCATCTCCTGGCCGCGGATCTTCCTCCGTTCCTCCGGCTTGAGCTTCAGCAGGTCCTGGCCCTTGAAGAGGATCTCGCCGCCGGTGATCTTCCCGGGCGGCATGTCGAGGATGCCCATGACCGCCTGGGCGGTGACGGACTTGCCGGAGCCGGACTCCCCGAGGACGGCGAGCGTCTCGCCCTCGGCCACCGAGTAGTTGACCCCGTTGACGGCCTTGGCCACCCCCTCGCGGGTGTGGAACTCCACGTGAAGATCGCGCACTTCGAGCAACATGGCAACCGGCTCCTCAGCGCAGCTTGGGGTCGAGGGCGTCGCGTACCGCGTCGCCGAGCATGATGAAGGCGAGCACGGTGACCGCCAGTGCTCCGGCGGGCCAGAGCAGCATGTGCGGGGCGTTGCGGATGTAGTTGGAGGCCGCGGAGATGTCGATGCCCCACGAGACGGCCGGGTCCTTCAGGCCGACCCCGAGGTAGGAGAGGGTCGCCTCCAGCGAGATGTACGTGCCGAGCGCGATGGTCGCCACGACGATGACGGGGGCGATGGCGTTCGGGGTGATGTGGCGCAGCAGCATCCGGGAGTTGGAGGCGCCGAGCGCGCGGGCCGCCTGGACGTAGTCGTTCTGCTTGGCGGTGATCACCGAGCCGCGGGCGATACGGGCGATCTGCGGCCAGCCGAGCAGGATGATGAAGCCGACGACGGGCCAGACGGTGGAGCTGGTGACGACGGAGAGGAAGACCAGGCCGCCGAGGATGACGGGGATGCCGAAGAAGACGTCGGTGACGCGGGAGAGGACCGAGTCCCACCAGCCTCCGAAGAAGCCCGCGAGGCCCCCGAGCACACTCCCCAGCAGGGCGACGCCGAGGGTGGCGCAGACGCCGACGGTCACCGAGGTGCGGGTGCCGTAGACGACCCGGGTGTAGACGTCGCGGCCCTGGGGGTCGAAGCCGAAGGGGTGGCCGGGCTCGGAGCCCTTCTGGGCGTCGTCCAGGTCGGCCTGGAGGGGGTCGCCGCTCGCAATGAGCGAGGGCCAGATCGAGATGATCACCAGGAAGAGGATGACCAGCGCGGAGATGATGAAGACCGGGTTGCGCCGCAGGTCGCGCCAGGCGTCCGACCAGAGGCTGCGCGGTTTGCCGGCCGGTCCGGTGCCCTCGGGACCGCCCGGGGTCTTCTCCAGGCTGGCGCCCTCCTCCATGGCGAGGTCCGTCGCGCCGCCGGCGCCCGCCTGGGAGATCGCTTCGTCCGGGGTCTGCGGCTCAGGCATAGCGGATCCTCGGGTCGAGTACGGCGTACAGGAGGTCGACGATCAGGTTGGCCGCCAGGAAGACGAGGACCAGGATGGTGACGAATCCGACGACGGTCTGGGAGTTCTGGCGCAGGATGCCCTGGTAGAGCTGGTAGCCGACCCCGTGGATGTTGAAGATCCGCTCGGTGACGATGGCTCCGCCCATCAGGGCGCCCACGTCGGTGCCGATGAAGGTGACGACGGGGATCAGCGAGTTGCGCAGCAGGTGCCGGACGACGACCCGGCGCCGGGGCAGGCCCTTGGCGACGGCGGTGCGTACGTAGTCGGCGCGGGCGTTCTCGGCGATCGAGGCCCGGGTGAGCCGGGTGACGTAGGCGAGCGAGACCGAGGCGAGGACGAGGCCGGGGACGAGCAGTTCGTCGATGGTGGGGTCCGGGGAGACCGAGGGCTTGATGATGCCCCACTTGACGCCGAGCAGGAGCTGCAGCAGCAGACCGGTGACGAAGGTCGGGATGGCGATGACGACCAGGGTCAGGATGAGGACCGTGGTGTCGATGGGCCGGCCGCGCCGCAGGCCGGTGACGACGCCGAGGCTGATGCCGATGACGATCTCGAAGACGATCGCCACGATGGTGAGCCGGATGGTGATGGGGAAGGCCGTGGCCATCAGCTCGGTGACCTTCTGCCCGTTGAACGCGGTGCCGAAGTCGCCGGTGAACAGGTTCCCCATGTAGGTGAGGTATTGCTGCCAGACCGGCTTGTCGAGGCCGAACTCGGAGCGCAGCTGGGCGGCGGTGGCCGGATCGCACTGGCGGTCGCCGCAGAGGCCCGCGATGGGGTCGCCCATCACGTTCACCATGAGGAAGATCAACAGCGTGGTGCCGAAGAAGACGGGGATCATCTGCAGCAGCCGCCGGATCACATAACGTCCCATGAGGGGCTCCGGGGGTCGGGGGGTGCCTTGTCGGTCAGGCCGGACGGGCGGATGGGTTCGGGGGCCGGGGCGCGTCAGGCGCCCCGGCCCCCTGCCTCAACGGGTCAGTTGACCGTGATCTCCGTGTAGACCGGCACGCTGAACGGGTTCAGCTCCACGTTGCTGACCCGCTCCGAGTAGCCCGCGCTGCCGTTCTGGTACCAGAGCGGGATGGACGGCATCTGCTCGACGAGGACCTTCTCCGCGTCCTGGAACGTGGTGATGGCCTTCGCCTTGTCGGTCTCGGCGTTCGCCTTGTCGACCAGGTCGTCGAAGTCCTGGTTGGTCCACTTGCCGTCGTTGGACGGGGCGTTGGTGTAGTACAGCGGCTGCAGGAAGTTCTGGATCAGCGGGTAGTCCATCTGCCAGCCCGCGCGCCAGGGGCCCGTCATCTTCTGGGTGGAGACCTGGTTGCGGAAGTCGGCGAAGGTGCCGACCGCGCCGCCGACGCAGGCCTGGTTGTTGCCCATGACGTTGTTGATGCTGTTGCAGACGGCGTCGACCCACTCCTTGTGGGAGCCGGTGTCCGCGTTGTACGAGATCTTCAGCTGGCCGCCGGGGATGCCGCCGCCCTCGTCGATCAGCTTCTTGGCCTCGGCCTTGTTGTACGTGCACTCCTTGCCGCAGAGCCCTTCCTTGAAGCCGCCGTCCTCGCCGAGGACCGGGGAGGTCCAGTCGGATGCGGGGGTGCGGGTCTTCTGGAAGATCTGGTCGGTGATCTGCTTCCGGTTGATCGCCATGGAGAGGCCCTGGCGGACCTTGCGGGCGTTGTCGGTGTCCCACTCCTTGTCGTAGAACGGGAAGGAGAGGGTCTGGATGATGCCGGCGGGGGTGTTGATGTACCGGTCGCCCAGGTCCTGTTCGACGTTGCGGAGCTGGGAGGCGGGCACGTCGTCGACGAGGTCGAGGTTGCCCGAGGTCAGGGAGGTGTAGGCGGTGTTGTTGTCGGTGAAGACCTTGAGGTCGACCCCGCCGTTCTTCGCCTTGTCGTCGCCCGGGTAGTCGTCCCACTTGCGCAGGTTCATCGAGGAGCCCTTGGCGTACGACTCGATGGTGTACGGGCCGTTGCCGATGGGCTTGGAGAGCCAGGCGTCGTGGTCGTCGTAGAACGCCTTGGGCAGCGGTACGAAGGCGGAGTAGCCGAGGGTGTCGGGCCAGAGGGAGAACTTCTGGCTGAGCTTGGCGGTGAAGGTCAGGTCGTCGACGACCTTGAGGCCCGAGAGGGACTCGGCGGAGGCCGAGCCGGACTCGGGGTGGACCTTGTCGTACCCCTCGATGTACTGGAAGAAGTAGGCGTTCTTCTGGTTGTTCTTCAGCGCCGCGCCGTAGTTCCAGGCGTCCACGAAGGACTTGGCGGTGACCTTCTCGCCGTTGGAGAAGGTCCAGCCGTCCTTCAGCTTGATCGTGAAGTTCTGGGCGTCGCTGGAGTCGATGGACTCGGCGAGCATGTTCTGCGCCTCGCCGGTCTTCGGGTCGTACCGGATGAGTCCCCGGAAGACCATGTCGAGGACCTTGCCGCCCTGCACCTCGTTGGTGTTCGCGGGCTCCAGCGGGTTCTGCGGGTCGCCCCAGGAGGAGCTGACGATCCCGTCGGCGCCGCTGCCGCCGCTGTCGTCGCCTCCGCCGCCGCAGGCCGTCGCTGCCAGGGCGACGGCCACCGCACATGCGGCCCACCTGGTCCGTGTGGCTCCGCGCATGAAGTGCCTCCTAGAGTCATCGAGTAGCTCAATGCCTCATATCACCCCATACCGCCACGCATCGCATGTGGGCTTACCCCGTACGTGCACGGGGCCGACCGGACGCGACGATGCCCGGCCCCCCTTGCCGGGGGGCCGGGCATCCGACCTACTGCTACGTACTGCTACCGGAAGCGGTCACGCCGCGTGAACGACGTTCTTCTCCTCGGCGAAGTGGCAAGCCGACTCGTGCGCGGCCGGGGTGCCCGACGCGACGAAGCGCTCGGGGATCGCCAGAAGCGGCATCTCCGTGGAGCAGCGCTCCTCCGCCTTCCAGCACCGGGTGCGGAAGCGGCAGCCCGAGGGCGGGTTCGCCGGTGACGGAACGTCACCGGTGAGGATGATCCGCTCACGGCCCTCACGCGCCGACGGGTCCGGCACCGGCACCGCGGAGAGCAGCGCCTGGGTGTAGGGGTGCGTCGGGTGGTCGTAGATCTGCGCGTCCGTGCCGATCTCGGCCATCTTGCCGAGGTACATGACACCGACCCGGTCCGAGATGTGCCGGACGATGGAGAGGTCGTGCGCGATGAAGAGGTAGGAGAGGTTGAACTCGTCCTGGAGCTTCTCCATCAGGTTGATGACCTGCGCCTGCACCGACACGTCGAGCGCGGAGACCGGCTCGTCGCAGATGATGATCTCCGGGTTGAGCGCGAGGCCGCGGGCGATGCCGATGCGCTGGCGCTGACCGCCGGAGAACTGGTGCGGGTACCGGTTGATGTACTCCGGGTTCAGGCCCACGACGTCCAGCAGGTCCTGCACCTTCTGGCGACGGCTGCCCTTCGGAGCCACCTCGGGGTGGATCTCGAACGGCTCCCCGATGATGTCGCCGACCGTCATCCGCGGGTTCAGCGAGGTGTACGGGTCCTGGAACACCATCTGGATGTTGCGTCGCACGGCCTTCAGCGCGCGCCCGGACAGCTTGGTGATGTCCTGGCCCTTGTAGAAGACCTCGCCGGCGGTCGCCTTCTCCAGCATCATGAGCAGCTTGGCGACGGTGGACTTGCCACAGCCGGACTCGCCCACGATGCCGAGCGTCTCGCCCTGGAAGAGATCGAAGGAGATCCCGTCCACGGCCTTGACCGCGCCGACCTGCTTCTTGAACAGGATGCCCTGGGTCAGCGGGAAGTGCTTGACCAGGTTGCGCACCTGGAGGATCGGCTCGCCCCGCTCGACCGGCGCCTCGATGGCGGCGACGGCCTCCTCGACGGTGGCGGCGTCGACCGTCTCCACCTCGGTGACGTTAGGGGTGGCGTCCACGGACTCCTTGTCGAGCTCAGCCATGGATCGTCTCCTTCCAGAAGTGGCACGCGCTTCCGCGGCCCGGCAGGTCGGTGCCGTCGCGCTCGGTGACCGGGTGCAGCAGCGGGATGTCCGTGGCGCAGATGTCCTGCGCCTTGGGGCAGCGCGGGTTGAACGCGCAGCCCGCCGGGATACGCGTCAGGTTGGGCGGCAGGCCCTTGATCGCGTAGAGCTCCTGGCCCTTCTGGTCCAGACGCGGGATCGAGTCGAGCAGACCGCGGGTGTAGGGGTGCGACGGGCGGCTGTAGAGCTCGTGCACCGGCGCGGTCTCCACGATCCGGCCCGCGTACATGACCGCGATCTTGTCCGCGACGTCGGCGACCACGCCGAGGTCGTGGGTGATCAGGATGAGACCCATGTTGTACTCGCGCTGGAGCTCCGCGAGCAGGTCCATGACCTGGGCCTGCACGGTCACGTCGAGCGCGGTGGTCGGCTCGTCCGCGATGATCAGGTCGGGCTCCAGGGCGAGCGCCATCGCGATCATGATGCGCTGGCGCATACCGCCGGAGAACTGGTGCGGGTAGTCGTTGACCCGCTCCTTCGCCGCCGGGATGCGCACCCGGTCCATCAGCTCGATGGCCTTGAGCTTGGCGTCCTTCTTGGACATGCCCAGGTGCGCACGGAACATCTCGCCGAGCTGGTAGCCGACGGTCAGGACCGGGTTGAGCGAGGACAGGGCGTCCTGGAAGATCATCGCGACCTTGCGGCCCCGGATCTTGCGGCGCTCGTTCTCGGGCATGGTGAGCATGTCCTGGCCGCGGAAGAGGATCTCTCCCTGCGGGATACGGCCCGGAGGCATGTCCAGGATGCCCATGATCGCCTGGGCGGTCACGGACTTGCCGGAGCCCGACTCGCCGAGCACGGCCAGCGTCTCACCGGCGTCGACGGTGTAGTTGACACCGTTGACCGCCTTGGCCACGCCCTCGCGGGTGTGGAACTCGACGTGCAGGTCGCGGACTTCGAGCAGCGGGCCCTGGTAGTCCTCGTCGCTGCGGGGAGCGGGGACGTTCGCGGTTTTTTCCATGGTGGTCACGTACGCCTCCCTCAGCGCAGCTTGGGGTCGAGGGCGTCGCGGACCGCGTCGCCGAGCATGATGAACGCCAGCACGGTGATGCTGACGAAGCCGGCCGGGAAGAGCAGCGGGTGCAGCGACTCGCGGATCCGCCCCAGGGACTGGTTGATCATGACGCCCCAGGAGATGGTCGGCTCCTGGATGCCGACACCGAGGAAGCTGAGCGTCGCCTCGGCCGAGATGATCACGCCGAGCGAGATGGTCGCCAGCACGATCAGCGGGGTCAGCGCGTTCGGCAGCACGTGGCGGAACATCAGCCGGCCGGTGGAGGCGCCGAGCGAGCGGGCGGCGGTGACGTAGTCGGACTGCTTGGTCTGCATGGCGGTGGACCGCATGATGCGGGCCATGCTCATCCAGCCGAGCACCGTGAGCGCGGTGAGCACGCCCCAGATGCCGCCGATACGGAAGCCGTCCTCGTCGCGGAAGCTGTTGAGGATCACGATGGCGCCGACCAGGAACGGAATGCCCATCACGATGTCGATGCCGCGGGAGATGACCGCGTCGATCCACCGGCCGTAGAAGCCGGATATGAGGCCCAGGAGCAGGGCGATGACCGCCGAGCCGAGGGTCGCGAGGACACCGACCGTGATCGAGGTGCGGGCACCGTGGATGGTCCGCGCGTAGACGTCGCAGCCACGGGCGTCGTAACCGAACCAGGCGTCGGCGCTGGGCTTCTGCAACGAGCGTCCGAGCTCGCACAGTTGCGGGTCGGCGCTGGCGAACAGGGTCGGGAACGCCGCCATGACGACCAGCACCAGGATGATGCCGGACGAGACCAGGAACAGCGGCTTGCGCACGAGGTCGCGCACCGCGTCCTGGAGGAGACTGCGCGGCTTGGCGGCGTCGCGTACGGGGGCGGCCGGAGCTGCCGGTTCGGCCGTGGCCTCGTCGGCGGACCCCGGGGCGACGGAGGTCTTGGTTGCGTCACGCATAGCGAATCCTCGGGTCAAGCACGGCATAGAGCAGGTCCACGACGAGCGCCATCACCACGTAGACGACGACGAGCAGAGTGACGAAGCCGACCAGCGCCGGTCCGTCCTCGATCTGGATCGCCTTGAAGAGGTTGTAGCCGACACCGGGGATGTTGAAGATCCGCTCGGTGACGATGGCTCCGCCCATGAGGGATCCGAGGTCCGCGCCGAGGTAGGTGACCACCGGGATCAGCGAGTTCCGCAGGACGTGGATCCCGGTGATCCGGGACGGGGACAGGCCCTTCGCCTTCGCCGTACGCACGTAGTCCATGCGCAGGTTCTCCGCGACGGAGGCCCGCGCGAGGCGTGCGATGTAGGCGAGCGAGACGGAACCGAGCACCAGACCGGGCAGAAGGTAGCTGTAGAACCCCTCGTTGGTCCCCGAGACGGGGAAGATGCCGGCCTTGACGCCCAGGAAGATCTGGCTGACCTGCCCGAGGACGAAGATCGGGATGGCGATGACGGTGAGCGTGGAGAGCAGGACAAGGTTGTCCAGGAACTTTCCGCGCCGCATGCCCGCCATGACACCGGCTGCGACGCCGATGACCATTTCGAAGGCGAAGGCGATACCGGCGATGCGGAGGGTCTCCGGCCACGCGTCGGCGATCATCTCGCTGATGGGACGGGAGCCACTGAGGCTCGTCCCGAAATCACCCTGGACCAGACCCGCGAGGTAGTAGCCGTAGCGGATCGGCAGGGGGTCGTCCAAGTGGTACTGCGCGGTCAGCGCAGCTCTGATGCCCTCCGGGACAGGTCGCTCTCCGTACAGGTTCTGTACAGGATCGCCGCCCATGGCGGTGACGAGAGCGAAGACCAGAAAGGTGGTCCCGATGATGACCGGGAGCATCTGGAGCAGCCGTCTTGCGACGTAGCGGCCCATGGTTCCTCCTCGTGGGAACGACGGGGGGCGGATTGGGTCCGCCCCCCGTCGTCAGGCCCTAATGTTCTTGACTGCGTCGTGCGAGACGCAGGTCAGGACTTCTCAACCTTGGTGAGTTCAACCTGGTTGAACAGGTTCATCTCGACGTTCTTCACGTTGGTCGAGTGACCGAAGTTGTTCTTGCCGAAGCGCAGCGGGATGACCGGCATGTCCTTGGCGAGAATGTCCTCGGCCTCCTGCCACTTCTTGATGGCCTCGGCCTCGGTCTTGGCCTCGCGGCCCTCCTGGAGGAGGCGGTCGAAGTCCTTGTTGCTGTAGCCGTAGTAGTTCGAGGAACCACCGGTGCTGTACAGCGGGCCCAGGTAGTTCTCCATGGACGGGTAGTCCATGATCCAGCCCATGCGGAACATGCCGGAGAACTTCTTGTTCTCGACCTGCGTCAGCAGCTCGGCGAACTTCGGCACGGCCTGGCTCACGCACTCCAGGCCCAGGTTCTTCTTGAGCTGGTCACACGTGGCGTTGATCCACTGCTCGTGACCGCCATCGGCGTTGTGACCGATGTTGATCTTGTTGCCCTCGACGCCACCGGCTTCGGTGAAGAGCTTCTTGGCAGCGGCCGGGTCGAACTTGCAGGCCTCACCACAGGTGTTCTCGCGGTAGCCGCCCACGACCGGGGAGACGAAGGAACGCGCGGAAGCCTGCGAGTCCTGGAAGACGACCTTGATGATCTCGTCGCGGTCGATGGCCATCGAGATGGCCTTGCGGATCCGCGGGTCGCTGTACTTCTTGTCGTACGTCGGGAAGGCCACGAACTGGAAGGTGGAGGCCGTCGACGTCTTGAAGCGCTCACCGAGCTCGCTCGGGGCGGTGCCCATGACCTCGGTCGGGATCTGGTCCACGATGTCGAGGTTGTTGGCGAGCAGGTCGTTGTACGCGGTGTTCTGGTCCTGGAAGATCCGGAACTCGACCGAGTCGACCTTGGGCTTCTCACCCAGCTTGTAGTCCTTGTAGGCCTTGACCTTCACGAACTTGTCGTGGTTCCACTTGCCGTCCATCTGGAACGGACCCTGGCCGATCGGGGCTTCCTCGTACGCCTTGATGTCGGCGAGCGCCGACTCGGGCATCGGGTAGAAGACCGTGTAGCCCAGGACCGACTTGTAGCCGGCGAACGGAGCCTTGAGGGTGATCTCGATGGTCTTGTCGTCGATGGCCTTGAGGCCCGAGAGCTCCTTGGCCTTCGGCTCGGCGGCCTTCTTCGGGCCCTCTTCGCCGTCCGGGTCGACGGGGTTCATCTCGTCGTAGCCCGCGATGGTGCCGAAGAAGTAGTTGCCGTCAGCGGCGTTGGGGCCGTAGGCGCCCCAGTTCCAGGCGCCGACGTAGTCCTTGGCGGTGACGGGCTTGCCGTCGTGCCAGGTGGCGTCCTTGAGCTTGACGGTCCAGACCTTGTTGTCCGGGCTCTCGATGGACTCCGCGGCGGCCAGAACCGGCTGGTTCTTCGCGTCGAAGTCGACCAGCGGGGTGAACAGGCCCGACAGGACCTGCGAGCCACCGGACTCGGTGGTCGACTGCGGGACGAGGCGCTTGGGCTCGGCGATGTTCATGCTGAACCCGCCGCCGGCCTTGCTCTTGTCGCCTTCGTCGCTACCGCCACCGCCACAAGCGGTCGCGGCCAGGGCGACGACTATCGCGCACCCAACCATCTTGGAACCACGCATGGGTTCTCCTCCTCAAGAGTCCACTTTTGATCACTGCAAGAGGGGTCCTGGTACGTCGCCGACACCCCTGACGGCGATGAGCAGTAACCCCGAAGTGTGCTCGTGAGTCGGCGCTCCCCACAGCGCGTGACCCATTGACCCGAGCTCAATGGAGCCAACTATTGAGTACGGCCGAGCCGTAAACCACACTTAAAGGGTCTCGGTTTGACAACATCACCGAGCCCCGGATGCCCGAAATCCGGACAAAGTGATCCTAGACAGACGACCGCGAAACGGACTGTTAACGCAACTTCCGGAGCACGATGGTCGCTATCCGGACATCGGAGCAGCAGCCGGACGCCCAAAAGGAGTTGCCGCCGGAGCGTGCCCATGCCGGTGACACTTCTCACGAAACAGGGGCGATAAACGACGAACGGCCCGGCCGTCGTGGTGAATCCACGACGGCCGGGCCGCATACGCGTTGACGGGCCGCCAGCTTTCGGCCATCCGTTCCGGCGGAGGTTTATCAGCTGTACTGACAGGTGACGCTGGTGACCTGAGTGGTGTACTGCGTCGTCACGTAACGCGCGGCGCCCACCTGGCGCCAGCCGTTGCTGCTGGCGGCCTTGCCCCAGAACTGCTGGTTGTGGGAGTACGTGCCGACGATCGTGTGGTTGGTGCCCGGGCCGCTGCGGATGTTGATGCCGGCCGTGGTGGTCACCTTGTACTTGCACCACTTTTCAGCCGCAGGGGCCTTGGTGGCCGTCGTGGCGGCCGGTGCGGCCGCCTGGGCGGTCGCGGCGGTGCCGCCCAGCACGACGGCGGCGGTCAGCGCGGAGGCCGCGACGGTACGGAAGCCGATGGTCATGGCGCGGTTGAAGGACTTGACGGTCATCTCGTGCCCCTACCCCTTGAGTGACATTGGCGTACTGCGTACGTGTCCGGCTCCAGGTCTCCGATAGTCGGAGGTCGATCTCCTGAAGCCGGACACCAGCCAATCGCACAGAGGTTCACTTCGGGGGCTCACGGTCCCGGTCTCGACCGGAACTCCCCATTCGGAAGGGGAGCAGCCCGTTCCCGGCCCGGGCGCCGTGCGGTGTCACAGCGCCCGGTACGGGGGTACGTCAGCGCTTGGCGCGGGAGGCGGAGCGGCCGCGCTCCTTCTGGTCCAGGACGACCTTGCGGATACGCACGGTCTCCGGGGTCACCTCGATGCACTCGTCGTCTCGGCAGAACTCCAGCGACTGCTCCAGGGAGAGCTTGCGCGCGGGCACCACGTTCTCGGTGGTGTCCGCGGAAGCCGCACGCATGTTGGTGAGCTTCTTCTCCTTGGTGATGTTCACGTCCATGTCGTCGGCGCGCGAGTTCTCGCCGATGATCATGCCCTCGTAGACCTCAGTGGTGGCCTCGGTGAAGATGACACCGCGCTCCTGGAGGTTGACCATCGCGAACGGCGTCACGACGCCCGCGCGGTCCGCGACGAGCGAACCGTTGTGACGGGTGCGCAGCTCGCCGAACCACGGCTCGTGGCCCTCGAACAGGGAGTGCGCGATGCCCGTACCGCGGGTCTGGGTCAGGAACTCCGTACGGAAGCCGATGAGGCCGCGGGACGGGACGATCCACTCCATGCGGACCCAGCCCGAACCGTGGTTCGTCATCGTCTCCATGCGGCCCTTGCGGGTCGCCATGAGCTGCGTGATGGCGCCGAGGTGCTCCTCGGGCGAGTCGATGGTCATGCGCTCGATCGGCTCGTGCGTCTTGCCGTCGACCTGCTTGGTGACCACCTGGGGCTTGCCGACCGTCAGCTCGAAGCCCTCGCGGCGCATGGTCTCGATGAGGATGGCCAGGGCGAGCTCACCGCGGCCCTGCACCTCCCAGGCGTCCGGGCGCTCGGTCTCCAGGACGCGGAGCGAGACGTTACCGACGAGCTCGCGGTCCAGACGGTCCTTGATCTGGCGGGCGGTGACCTTGTGGCCCTTGCCGCCCTTGCCGACGAGCGGCGAGGTGTTGGCACCGATGGTCATCGAGATGGCCGGCTCGTCGACCGTGATCAGCGGCAGCGCGATCGGGTTCTCGGGGTCGGCCAGGGTCTCGCCGATCATGATGTCCGGGATACCGGCGATGGCACAGATGTCGCCCGGGCCGGCCTTCTCGGCGGGCTTGCGGGTGAGCGCCTCGGTCATCAGCAGCTCGGTGATGCGGACGTTGGACATCGTGCCGTCACGCTTGATCCACGCGACGGTCTGGCCCTTGCGCAGCTCGCCCTGCTCGACACGGCAGAGCGCGATACGGCCGAGGAAGTTGTCGGCGTCCAGGTTGGTGACGTGCGCCTGGAGGGGCGCTTCGTCGTCGTACTCCGGGGCCGGGACGGCGGAGAGGATCGTGTTGAAGAACGGCTCCAGGTTGGAGCTGTCCTGCGGGGCGGTGCCGTCCTCGGGCTTGGTCAGCGAGGCGACGCCGTCACGGGCGCAGGCGTAGACGATCGGGAACTCGATCTGGTCCTCGTCGGCGTCCAGGTCCAGGAAGAGGTCGTACGTCTCGTCGATGACCTCGGCGATCCGGGAGTCCGGGCGGTCCGTCTTGTTGATGCAGAGGATGACCGGCAGCCGGGCCGTCAGCGCCTTGCGGAGCACGAAGCGGGTCTGCGGGAGCGGGCCCTCGGACGCGTCGACGAGCAGCACGACCGCGTCCACCATCGACAGGCCGCGCTCGACCTCACCACCGAAGTCGGCGTGGCCGGGGGTGTCGATGATGTTGATCGTGATCGGGTCCCCACCCTCCTTGGGGTGGTACTTCACCGCCGTGTTCTTGGCGAGGATCGTGATGCCCTTCTCACGCTCCAGGTCGTTCGAGTCCATCATGCGATCGTCGAGGTGCTCGGCGGCGTGGGCGGCGAACGCTCCGGCCTGCTTGAGCATGGCGTCGACCAGCGTGGTCTTGCCGTGGTCGACGTGGGCGACGATGGCTACGTTACGGATGTCGTGGCGCGTGGGCATGGGTGGCTTGCGCTTCTCTCGGATCGTGGGATCAGGCGTCTCAGTCGGTCTTCGAGTCCTCGTACGCCCGCCGGGCGGCACGCCACGGCTCGTCCCATGGTACGGGCCTTGTGTGTGCCGGGCTTCCCGGGCCGATCCGCGATAGCGGTCTTCCCGTGTGATTCAGCCGATATTCAGCTCATGTCAAGAAGCGACGGCGGCCGGTGGGGGGCCGCGTGGGGGGAGGGTGTGAGGAGGATCGAACGGCCCGGGTCAGGGCGGATACCACCTTGCCCGCCGCGGTGACGGCGGGCAAGGCTTTTGAGCAGCATCTGAGCTTGCGTGCACCGTTGACCTGCTGGTTCTTCCGCTGACCTGCTACTTCTTCCGGTCTGCGGGGGAACCTGCCGCTTGCCGGTCCGTGAACCCGATGTCCTGGTAGCGGGGGGCCGCGAAGCCGAAGGCGCCGACGTTCGAGAGCTTCTTGTCGACCGCGACGAGCTGCGGGCGCTGGAAGAGCGGAATCGATCCGGCGGCGGCCCAGATCCGGGCGTCCGCCTGCTTCATCAGCTCCCGGGAGGCCTTCTCGTCGAGCTCGGCGACCGCCTGGTCGAAGAGCTGGTCGATGTGGTCGGTGCCGACCCGGGTGTAGTTCTGCTCGACGAGGAGCGAACCGTCGGTGGCCGGCTCCGGCTTCGCGTAGATCGGGCGTCCGTCGGTGGCCGGGTAGGCGGTGGCGGGCCAGGAGTAGAGCGCCAGGTCGTAGTCGCCGGAGGCGATGTGGTCCTTGAAGTAGCTCTCGTCGGGGACCTTCGTGATCTCCGTGCCGATGCCGATCTTCTCCAGCATCGCCGCGATCCGGTCGCCGACACCGCGCAGCGACTGCGAGCCGGGCCCGGAGGGGAGCACGAAGCGCAGGGTCAGCGTCTTGCCGTCCTTGCCGAGCGGTCCCTTGACCGAGGCGGGGGCGGGTGCGGCGGTGCCCACGGGGGCGTACGCGCCGGCCGCTCCGCCAGGCTGCTTGTCCTGGGCCGTGACCTTGGCGGCGGCGCTGTCCCCGCTCACTGCACCGGCCTGGCGGAGCAGGGCGATGCTCTGCGCGGCGGCGTCCCGGGACGGGGCGAGAACGTGGGTGGCGGCGGAGCGCGCGGGTCCGGCGCCCGGCTTGTCGTCCTGGCCGACGATGTAGAGGCCCTCGGCGCGGGAGGCGGCGCTCTCGTCGGAGCCGGCGGCGGCCCGGTCGGCCTTCTCGGCGTCCTCGTCGGCGTCCTTGTCTGCCTTCTCCTCAGCCTTCTTCTTCTCCGCCTCCTCCTCGGCCTCGGTCTTGCCGGTCTTCTTCTCGTCCGCGTCGGCCTTGCCGGCCTTCTCCGACTTCTCCGCCTTCTCGGTCGTCCCGGCCTTCTCCGCCCCCTCCTTCTTCTCCTCTCCCTCCTTCTTCTCCGCGTCCTTCTTCTCCGCCTCGCTGCCCGCCTTGGTGTCCTTGGGCTTCTCGGCCGCACCGCCCTGGGTCCACCCCGCGTCGGCCAGCAGGGCCTGGGCCTCCTTGGTGTTCTGGTCGCCGAGCGCCCCGCTGCCGTCCTTGTATCCGGGCTGTCCGGCGAGGGCCAGGTGGCTGCCGAGCGGCTTCGCCGGGAGGCCCAGCGGCTTCAGTACGGTCTCGGCGAGCTCCTGCCGGTCCAGGGCGCGGGCCACCGCCCGGCGCACCCGGTCGTCCGCGAGCGGCCCGGACTCGCCGTTCAGCGCGAGCTGGGTGTAGGCGGGCTCCAGGGACTTGCGTACGGCGTAGCCGCGCAGGGCCTTCTGCTCCGCCCCGTACGCGACGACGGCCTTGCGGTTCGCCTCCCGGGCGGCCTGGGCGATCTCCGCCTGCTTCTCGTCGGACCCGTGCGCCAGGGCCCAGGAGCGCAGCGCGGCGGCGGGCGTGAGGTCGGCGCCGGGGCCGTGGGTGAGCGGCTGGCCGCCCGAGCCGTCGCGGAGGGCGAGGGCGATGCGGTTGGCGGTGGCGGCGTCGATGTCGGTGACGTGCACGGTGCCGTCGGCGAGCGCCTTGGTGCGGTCCTTGGGGGCGACCACCCGGAAGACGAGGCTGTCCAGCTTGGCCTTCTCACCCCACCAGCGGGGGCTGCGGACGAGGGTGACGGTCCCCTTGGCCTTGTCCACGCCCTTCAGCTGGAAGGGGCCCGCGGTGTTCTTCAGGGCGGTGCGCGCACCGTCGTTGAAGGTGTCCGGCGAGCCGGTGATCTCCTTCGGGTAGAGCGGTGAGAAGAGCGAGCGCCAGTCCGCGTACGGCTTGGCGAACGTGACCCTGACCTGGAGGTCGTCGGAGCCGCGCTCGATCTTCTCGATCCGCTCGTAGCCGGCGTTGCGGGCCGTCCAGAAGGCCGAGTCCTTGCCGCTGAGCGCCCGCCACTGGGCGACGAAGTCGGGCGCCCCGATCTCCCGGCCGTCGCTCCAGACCGCCTGCTGGTTGAGCTTGTAGAGCACGACCTGCTTGGGCTCGCGCTCGATGATCTTCGCGGACTCCAGGTAGTCCGGGTTGAGCTTCGGGTGCCCGGCCGCGTCCATCGGGAAGAGCGTGGGCAGCAGGGCCCCGGTGATCTTGGTGGTGGCGCTGTCGGCGTCCGCCTGGAAGGCGTTGAGGGTGGTGGGCATCGCGTCGACGGCCCAGTTCACCGTCGATCCGTCGGCGACCCGGTCGCGGGCGGCGGGGGCGATGTCCTGCGGGACCGCCCGGGAGGTCTCCTCGCTGTCGGAGCTGCAGCCCGCCAGCGCGGGGATCGTGAGCACCCCTGCCGTGAGGAGCGCGAGCGAGCGGCGCTTTCGTACCGTCCCGCGCGGGACGCCGACGTGGGACATGGCTGATACCTCCGGGGCCGGCCCGGACCACCCCGTACCGGAATGGGCCGGATAGTGCGTGTTTGGTGGCATTTGCAGTTGATCACACTGATTCCTTCCGTCCACTGAAAGCGTGTCCGCGCGGGAGGGGGCGCCGACACGACCGAGGGGAACCGCAAGCTCACCCGCCCGGAGGAACGTTTTGGCACGCCTCCGCTCCCGGCCCGACACCCCGGGCGGTCCCGCCTTGCTCCCCCGGCGGCCCAGGATCTAGGGTGAATGCGCTTTCACGAGCCAGAGGGGACGGCACCAGCCGCCCAGGAGTCAGCAGTCCGCGAGTCCGCCCCGGAGCCGGCACAGGCGCCGGACGGCCGCGCTGCGGAAGAAGCGGACGGACGGTCGGTCGAGTGAGCGCCCCCACGGTGTACGACGTCGCCGAGCGGTCGGGCGTCTCCATTGCCACGGTCTCGCGGGTCTACCGGAACCCCGACTCCGTACGCGCCCAGACCCGCGAACGGGTCCTGGCGGCCGCCCGCGAGCTCGGTTACGTACCCAGCGGCAGCGCCCGGGGCCTGGCCAGCCGCACCACGGGGGTGCTCGGCCTCTGCTTCCCCGACTACGCCGACCCGGACGCCGAGAGTGCGGCCGCGCTCAACGACGCCGACGACGACCAGGCCGTCATGCTCTACTCCGACCAGATCATCCGGGGCATGGAACGGGCGGCGAGGCGCCACGGCTACGCCCTGCTCATCGCCGCCTCGCTGGACGGCGGGCCGGAGAGCCTGGTCGCCAAGGTCGCGGGAAGGGTCGACGGGTTCGCCGTACTGGCGCGGACCGTGCCGACCGAGGACCTGGAGGTGATATCGCGCCGGCTGCCCGTGGTGATGCTCGCCGGGCCGCGCGAGATCGACCACCTCGACCACATCGTGGTCGCCAACGCGGACGGCCAGCGCGCCCTGACCCGCCACCTCGTCGAGGACCACGGGCTGCGCCGCCTCGCCTTCGTCGGCGGCGAGGACGACTCGCCGGACGCCCTCGCCCGCTTCCACGGCTTCCAGCAGGCGTGCCGGGAGGCCGGGCTCCCGGTCCCGTCCCGCCCCGACCTGAGCACCGGAACCCTGACGCAGGCGGAGGGCGCGCGGGCGGCGAACGTGCTGCTGGACCGGTCGGAGGGTACGGGGGTCGAGCGGCCGGAGGCGATGCTGTTCGTCAACGACCAGATGGCGGTCGGGGCCCTCCAGGCGCTGGAGCAGCGCGGGGTACGGGTGCCCGAGGACATCGCGGTGACCGGGTTCGACGGCATCCCGCTCAGCCGGATCGTCCGCCCGCCCCTGACGACGGTCCGGCAGCCGATCCGGCAACTGGGCGAGCAGGCAGTGGAGTTGCTGGTCCAGCGGCTGGCCGACCCGGGCCGCGCCCCGGTCTCGCTGGAGCTGCCGGTCTCGGTGACGCGCCGGGCGAGCTGCGGCTGCGGCTGAGAGGAAGAGGGAGAGGGAGAGGGAGCACATGAACGAGCACGCCGATCAGGAGCGTACGAGCCCCGCCACGGAGGCGCGGATCCGCGACAGCTTCGGCCGCCAGGGGCTGATGCGCCACCTCGGCGCCCGTATCACCGAGGTCGCACCCGGCCGCGTCCACATCGTGCTGCCGAGCCGGCCCGAGGTGACGCAGCAGCACGGTTACGTCCACGCCGGCGCCACCAGCGCCATCGCGGACAGCGCGGGCGGCTATGCGGCCCTGACGCTGTTCGCCGAGGACAGCGAGGTCCTCACGGTGGAGTACAAGATCAACCTCCTCGCGCCCGCCGCAGGCGACCACCTGGAAGCCGTGGGTACGGTCCTGAAGTCCGGGCGCACGCTGACCGTGTGCGGGCTGGAGGTCTTCGGCGTCCAGGAGGACGGCCGACGCAAGCTCGTGGCCAACGGGCAGCAGACGCTGATCCGCGTGGACGCCCCGAAGACGCCGTGAGCGGCATGCCCTGACCGGCCGCACAAGGCCCGGCCCCACAAGGCCCGGCCCGACCGGCACGTCCTGACCCGCAGGGTCTGACCGGCACGTCCTGACACGCCCCCCCTGTGGCCCGGCCTCACCGCCCCGCCCCTCAGGCGGAGCCGTCGGCAGCCGTCAGCCGCTCCCCGAAGAACCGCGTCCGGTTCGCGTCCAGCTCCGCCGCCTCGGCCGTCATCCCCCGGTACGGGAAGTGCCCCGCGCTCAGCACCTGGAGCTCGCGCTCCCCGGCCAGCGCGTTGTATACGGCGAACTGCCCCGGCGGCGGCACCGACGGGTCGAACAGCGCCGCAGCGACCAGCGTCGGCAGCTCCAGCCGGGTGGCCGCCGTCGCCGCGTCGAAGTAGCGCAGTACGTCGGCGACTTGGGGGTGCTCGCGGTGGTACGCCCGCACCGCCTCACCGCTGCCGACGCAGGGCAGGGTCAGCCGGAGCGGGTGGTTGCCGAAGGTGGGGACGGTGAGCTGGGCGGCGCCGAAGCGGCTCTCCCAGGGCAGCGCGAGGGCCCCGAGCCCGCCGCCGAAGCTCTCCCCGAGGTAGCCGAGACGGGGACCGCCGAGGTGCCCCGCCCCCGCCAGCTCCGGGACGACCTCCGTGAGGGCCGAGGCGGCGCACCAGAGGTCGGCCACGCACTCCCCGATGACGTACGAGTCGCGGGAGCCGATCCCGTACAGGACATGCTCGGCGGCCAGGTCCGGGATGCCGACGACCCGGCCCCGCTCCCCCATCCCCCGTACGCAGGGCAGGATCGCGGCGGCCCCGGGCAGCGGCGGCAGGTCCCGGCCCGGTTCCTGGCGGCCGCCGTACCCGTGGCCGACGACGAATCCGTACCGCACCGGCCCCTCGGCGGGCAGCGCGAGCCAGCCGCCGAGCCGGACGCCGCCCACGGAGGTGTACGTGATGCCGTGGATCCGTACGCCATCGCGCTCCTCCTCCACAGGGCCGAGCACCGGCCGCGTGGAGACCGCGCGGGCGCGTGCGTACCGGTCGCGCCAGAACGCCTCGAAGTCCGCGGGGGCGGGTGGGGCGGGGATGCCGAGCAGCTGGTCGGGGGCGGTGTAGCCGTAGGCCGGGTCGAACGGGAAGTCGTGGGCGAAGGCGACGGGTGAGGCCATGCGGCGAGGGTAGACGCCGGTGGCTGCCGGAATCCGGCGGGGGTGGACGCCGATGCGTCGCCGGAATCCGGCGGGGGTGGACGCCGATGCGTCGCCGGAATCCGGCGGGGGTGGACGCCGGGCCGCCCCAGGATTCGACCGGCCGGGGGCGACGAATCGGTCACATCGCCTGTTGTTCCACAAACGGCGCGATTACGGTGCGGGAGTGAGGCGCCCAGGTGTCCACCGCGTTGCACGAGTGTGACCCAGCACCCTCTTGCGGATTCCGGAACGCCTGGCGCAGAGTGATGTATGCGCTTACAGGCAGCGCATACATCGCGCAGCATCAGGATTGCTCAAGGAGGAGCCCTCCATGTCCCGCATCGCCAGAACCGCCCCCGCCGGCCTCGCACTCGCGCTCGCCGTCACCCTCTCCGCCTGCGGCTCCTCCGGCGGAGATGTCGCCGCGGACGAGAAGCAGACGCTCACCGTCTGGGCCATGGGCGCCGAGGGCGAGAAGCTCGCAGAGGTGGCGAAGGTCTACCAGAAGGCCAACCCGAACATCACCGTCAAGGTGACTCCGGTCGGCTGGGACGTCGCCCACCAGAAGCTCGTCTCGGCCGCGGCGGCGGGCACGCTGCCCGACGTGGCGCAGATGGGCGGGAGCTACATGGGCGAGTTCGCCGAGCTGGGCGTGCTGGAGCCGGTCGACACCAAGGTCTTCGACAAGAAGGACTTCTTCCCGGCGGGCTGGGAGCAGGGCGAGGTGGACGGCACCGCGTACGGCGTGCCGTGGTACGTCGACACCCGGGTCCTCTACTACCGCACGGACCTGGCCGAGAAGGCGGGCGTGACCAAGGCCCCGGCGAACTGGAAGGAGCTCCAGGCGCTGGCCACCGCGTACCAGGAGAAGGCCGGTACGAAGTGGGGGCTGTCGATCCAGCCCAGCGGCCTGGACACCGTGCAGAACTTCTACTCCTTCCTCTACTCGGCGGGCGGCGAGATCGTCGACGACAAGGGCGAGGCGGTCATCGACAGCCCACAGGCCGTGAAGGCGCTGAAGGAGTACGGCTCCTACTTCGACAAGGGCCTCTCCAACAAGTCCGTCCAGCCCGGCTACGACGTGGTCAAGGACTTCGGCAACGACCGGGTCCCGATGTTCTTCGGCGGCCCCTGGCACGTGACCCTCCTGAACGAGGGCCAGCCCCAGATCAAGGGCAAGTGGGCCATCGCCAACGTTCCGGCGGACGCCTCCTCCACCTCGATGGCCGGGGGCTCCTCCCTCGTCGTCTCCAAGGACAGCGAGCACAAGGCCGCGGCGACGGAGTTCATCGAGTACCTCACCGACACCGAGGGCCAGGCCGACTGGTACGAGCGGACGAAGGACCTGCCCGCCAACACCTCCGCGTGGGAGTCCGGCACGCTCGCCGACGACGCGGACCTCCAGATCTTCAAGAAGCAGATGGACACCGCCAAGTCCTCGCCGTCGCTGGCGCAGTGGACCGAGATCACCGACAAGGTCGACCAGGCCATCGCCAAGGTGACCCAGGGCAAGGCTTCCGCCGAGGACGCGCTCAAGCAGGCGCAGTCCGAGATCGAAGGTCTCGTGAAGCAGTAGCCATGAGCACCACGACCGAGAAGGCAGCCACACCACCTCCGGCCCCTGCGGGCCGGCGGGTCCGCAAGCCGTCGATGGGCGTGCAGAACGCGGCGGGCTGGCTGTTCTCCACCCCGTTCCTCGTCCTGTTCACCGTCTTCATGGCGTTCCCGATCCTCGCCACCCTGGTGATGAGCTTCACGGACTTCGGGCTGCGCAATGTGACGCGCCCGTGGGAAGCGAACTTCATCGGGTTCGAGAACTACGTCAAGCTCTTCGGCGACGAGAAGTTCCTCAAGTCCCTCTTCAACACCGGGTACTTCGTGGTCGTCGGCGTCCCGCTGACCATCGCGATCGGGCTGGTCACCGCCGTCCTTCTGAACAACGGCATCGACCGGGCGCGGACGTTCTTCCGGGTCGGCTTCTACGCCCCGGTGGTCACCACCATCGTCGCGGTGGCCGTCGTGTGGCGGTTCGTGCTCGACCCGAGCGACGGCCTGATCGCCGGTCTCTTCTCCGAAGTGGGCTGGAGCGCACCGGACTTCCTCGGCTCCGAGAAGCTGGCGATGCCGTCGCTGATCGTGATGGCGGTGTGGCGGAACGTCGGAACGGTGATGGTGCTCTTCATCGCGGGCCTCCAGGCCGTACCCACCGAGGTGCGGGAGGCGGCGAAGCTGGACGGGGCGAGCGTCTGGCAGGAGTTCCGGGGCATCACGGTGCCGCTGCTGCGCCCGACGCTGCTCTACGCCACGGTGATCACGACGATCGGCTACCTCAACGTGTTCGAGGAGCCGTTCGTGATGACGCAGGGCGGCCCGTCGGACTCGACCCTCACCGTCTCGCTGAACATGTACCGCGAGGGGTTCAACTTCTTCCACATGGGCTACGCGAGCGCCATGGCGTACGTCCTGTTCGTGGTGATCATGGGCATCACGGTGCTCCAGCTCCGACTGCTGAAGGACAACACGAAATGAGCGCCGACAGCAGCCCCAACGCACCGGCCAAGACCCTGGACAAGCGGTCTCCCGGAAAGCGGAGCACCGCACGCCCCCTGGTCTACGTCCTGCTCTCCCTCGGCCTGCTGGTCATGTCGGCGCCCTTCCTCTGGATGGCGGTCTCCGCCTTCAAGACGCAGAGCGAACTGTCGGCCAGCCCGCCGGTGTGGATCCCCACCGAGTGGACCCTGGAGAACTTCCGGCAGCTGCTCGACAAGCTGGACCTGCCGCTGTACTTCATGAACTCGGTGATCGTGGCGGTCCTGGTGACCGTCTCGAACCTGGTCTTCTGCTCGATGCTCGGCTACGCCCTGGCCAAGCTGAACTTCGTCGGCCGCAACAAGCTCTTCGGTCTGGTGCTCGGCGCGCTGATGGTGCCCGGCAACCTGATGCTGCTGCCGCTGTTCGTGCTGATGAGCAAGCTCCAGCTGATCGACAGTTACGCGGGTCTGGTGCTGCCGTTCGCCGCCGGAGCCTTCGGGGTCTTCCTGATGCGGCAGTTCATGCAGTCGATCCCGGACGAGCTGCTGGAGGCGGCCCGGATGGACGGGGCGAGCGAGTGGTACATCTTCTGGCGGATCGTGATGCCGCTGGTGAAGCCCGCCCTCGCGACGCTCTCGATCTTCACGTTCCTGGGCTCCTGGAACAACTTCGTCTGGCCGCTGATCGCGACCAACGACCCCGACAAGTACACGCTCCCGGTCGCGCTGGCGACCTTCGCCACGGACCCCAACAAGGCCGGCGGATCGAACGGGATGCTGATGGCCGGGGCGTTCCTGGTCGTGCTCCCGGTACTGGTCCTCTTCATCGCCCTGCAACGGCACTTCACACAGGGCATCGCCACGGCGGGCATGAAGTAGCCCGGCCCCAGGGCCTGTTCACGTACGAGGCCGCCGCACCCCACCCCGTATCAGCAGACGGCGGCCACACCCCTCACCACCCACCAGAAAGACATGTCGCGATGACGAACACCCCTGCTCCCGTCCCGTTCCCCGAGGGCTTCCTCTGGGGGGCCTCCACGGCCGCGCACCAGATCGAGGGCAACAACACCAACAGCGACTGGTGGATCAAGGAACACAGCACCGGCACCCACATCCAGGAGCCGAGCCTGGACGCCTGCGACAGCTACCACCGCTGGCCCGAGGACATGGACCTGCTGGCCTCGCTGGGCTTCACCGACTACCGGTTCTCCATCGAGTGGGCCCGGATCGAACCGGTCGAGGGCTCCTTCTCGCGCGCCGAACTCGCGCACTACCGGCGGATGGTGGAGGGCGCGATCGCCCGCGGCCTGCGTCCGATGGTGACGCTGCACCACTTCACGGTGCCGCAGTGGTTCGAGGCGCGCGGCGGCTGGACGGCCGAAGGGGCGACGGAGCTGTTCGCCCGTTACGTTGCGGCCTGCGCGCCGGTCATCTCCCAGGGCGTACGGCACGTCTGCACGATCAACGAGCCGAACATGATCGCCGTGATGGCGGGCCAGGCCAAGCGCGGCGACATCGGCTTCCCGCCCGCCGGCCTGCCCACCCCCGACGACGAGACGACCCAGGCGGTCATCGCCGCCCACCACGCGGCCGTCAAGGAGGTCCGGGCCCTGGACGCGGGCATCCAGGTGGGCTGGACCATCGCCAACCAGGTCTATCAGGCGCTCCCGGGCGCGGAGGACGTGACGGCCGCCTACCGCCACCCGCGCGAGGACGTCTTCATCGAGGCGGCGCGCGGTGACGACTGGATCGGTGTGCAGTCCTACACCCGTACGCGGATCGGCCCGGACGGCCCGATCCCGGCGGCCGACGACGTCGAGCGGACCTTGACGCAGTGGGAGTACTACCCGAGCGCGGTCGGCGAGGCGCTGCGTCACACGGCCGAGGTGGTCGGCGACGTCCCGCTGATCGTCACGGAGAACGGCATCGCCACCGCCGACGACTCCCGCCGCGCGGACTACTACGCGGGCGCTTTGAGCGAGGTCGCCTCCGCGCTGGAGGACGGCATCGACATCCGGGGCTACCTGGCGTGGAGCGCGCTGGACAACTACGAGTGGGGCACGTACAAGGCCACGTTCGGCCTGATCGCGATCGACCGGGAAACCTTCGAGCGCACGCCGCGCGACTCGGCGAAGTGGCTGGGCTCGCTCGGCCGCACCCGCGAACTCCCGCGCACGGCAGCGTAATCAAGGCGTCCCCTCGCTACAGAGGGACGCCCCCGATACGGGGAGCCACCTGACGGCTCCCTCCGGCCCGGGAGCCGGCGGCACCTGACGACCGCCGGCTCCCGAGCCGCCCGCACGAGCACCGTTCCTCCTCCCCCTTCTGCCACCAGGAGCCGGACCGATGGACCGTCGCACGTTTCTCACCGCCGCAGGGACCGGGGCCGCGGCCCTGTCGCTCGGAGCCGTAACCGCCCCGTCCGCACAAGCGGCCACCCCGCCCGACCCACGCCTCCTCCACCACTGGTTCCGCGACACGTACCGCTCGCTGGAGGCCATGACGACGGACTTCGGCCTGGTCACCGACAAGATCGACCTGAGCGCCCCCGGAGCCCCCGCCCAGTCCATCCAGACCTCGCCCACCAACATCGGCTGCGGCCTCTGGTCGACGGTGGCCGCGGCGGGTCTCGGGGTGATCGGCGAAGCTGCGATGATCCGGTCCCTGACCCGTACGGTCGCGGCCGTGGAGAAGCTGGAGCGCCACCACGGCTTCTGGCTCAACTGGTATGACGCGCACGACGGTTCGGTGCTGACGGAGTGGCCGGGGACGGGCGACCCGGTGCGCCCGTTCCTCTCCTCGGTGGACAACGCGTGGCTGGTGACGGGCCTACGGATAGCCGCCGACGCGGCACCGACGCTACGCGCCCGCATCGGCCGCATCCTGGCGACGGCGGACTGGTCGTACTTCTACACGCCGTATGACCCGGCGGACCCGGTAGCGGGCCCCGGCCAGCTGCGCGGCGGAGTCTGGACGGACACGGAGGAGCCGACCCCGCACCACTACGGGGCGCTCAACACCGAACCGCGCATGGCCAGTTACCTGGGCATGGCCGACGGATCGCTCCCCGGCGACCACTACTGGCACCTGCTGCGGACGATGCTGCCGGAGCACGAGCAGGAGCAGAGCCCCGGCGGCGGTTACGTCACGGTCGACGGCGTACGGGTATGGAACGGCCACTACACCCACCGCGGCCGCAAGGTGGTCCCCACCTGGGGCGGCTCGATGTTCGAGGCACTGATGGTGCCGCTGTTCGTGCCGGAACCGGAGTGGTCGCCGCGCGCGTGGGGCCTGACCCACCACCGCTACGTACGAGCCCAGATCGACCACGGCCTGCGGGAGGCGGAGTACGGCTACTGGGGCTTCTCACCCTCCAACGTTCCGGAGGGCGGATACCAGGAGTACGGGGTCGACGCCCTCGGCATGGCGGTCGACGGCTACGCCTCCAACACGGACCGCACGCACACGACCGACGGCGAACCGCTCCCGGCGCCCTCGGCGTTCACGAACGGAGTGGTCACCCCGCACGCCTCGTTCCTGGCCCTGCCGTACGCGGGCCGCGATGCGGTGGCCAACTTGCGGGCCCTGGAACGGGACTTCGGAGCGTACGAGGACGGGCTCGGCTTCCGGGACTCGGTGAACGTGTCCACGGGCCGGGTCAGCGACTTCATGCTCGCCCTCGACCAGGGGATGGTCATCGCGGCCCTGGCCCAGCACCTGCGCCCGGGCCTGCTCCAGCGCCCGTTCCGCACCGGCGGGTTCAGGGCTCGGGTGCGGCCGCTGCTGGCGAAGGAGCGGTTCTCGATCTGAGGCACTGATGCCCCGCCAGCCTCAACTGGTGGGGCATCAGGTCCGCTCCGGCAACGACGGCCAGCAGCCTGGTTAGCCAGGCAGACGATTACGCATCGTCAGGTATAGCCCAGCTTCCTGAATCCTCGAATACCTCACAGCCATCATGCTCGAACCGAATAGTCCCATCGAAAGGCGACGCCGAGTTCGCATATGCACCGTAGTCCGACCCGAGTGCCCCGGAGAGCGGGATCCAGAAGCGGCACCCGCCGCACTGTTCGTCGTACCAGGATTCCTGATACTCAGGATCGTCCGTGCGGCGATTCCTTTTCTGGCCCCATCGGGAATGAATCTCGTCGAGTTCGCCAGGCCGGCGCGTCTCGTGGCCCTTACCCATTGCCAACCATCACCGAACACTCGCAGGATTTCCGTCGATCGAAGTAATGCACCGATCCTTTTTGGACGACCCGAAACCAACCCCGCCGCCCACTCACCGAGGCTCCAGCACACGTACCCGTGCGAACGGGAGGCCACGTGGCAGGACGGGGGGGGCAGGTGTTCACCACCCCGCAGGGCAAAGCGATCGCCCCGGCCAACCTCACCCGCACCTCACCTCACTCCTCCGCAAGGCCGACCTCCGCCGCATCCGCTTTCACGATCTCAGGGACTTGACCGCTGCCCCGCGCCACTGGCGTCCGCTGACGCTGCCGTCAAACACCAGGTCAGCCCCACCGAGCTGCGCTCGGTGGGGCTGACCTTTGCCACGGCATGACCCTTCTCGTGGCACAGCCGGGCCGAATCGGGTAACGACTCCCATGCGGTCCATGAGAACCAACGTTACGGAACCCGATTCTTGAGACCCGTCAGAAAGAACCGAAGAACCGGTCCCACCAACTGGGCTCCCCAGAACCGTGGAAACGCAAAAGAGTGGGCCCGTCATAGCTTATTTCAAGAAGTTCTTCCGGAATCGTGATGTACCCCGATTCGGCGAGAACTTGCTCTACCTTCTCAAGGTCACTCGCGTCGAGCTCACCTTCAGCCTGCGCTTCATCCGTGCCCAAGAAGGCGCCAGGGTTATCGGCCGCCACCATTGCCAACGGCTTGAATTTGCTCACCAGGGCAACAATTCTCGTCCCACAGACTGTGGCTTCGCCCGGCACTTCGATTCGTCCGTACTGCGCAGAGTCCTGGATGTCTCGATCGATGTTACAAGGCGTCGAGAAGCGAGAACCAACCTGCACAACCAGACGGCTGAACGAAGCTGCAGCATCGGCCGCACTGTAGTCAGCTGGCGTTTCTGTAAATTCGGGATCGTCCAGACGGTGCAACAGTTCCATCAGACTCGCATCTCTTTCCATAAATCCTCCAATCATCGAATTCGCTACACCCGGACCCGGTGAACCATTTTTTCAGTGCGGAAACGCCGTGAGCACCTTCCCAGTAAGAGGTTCGTAACGCACCAGCATTCTCACCCCTCCCACCGACCCGATCACATTCTGAACCGCAGGTTGGCCTTTCCTGGTCTTCAGGGTTCTCTCGGCATGCACAGCAGATCCCTGGTACCAGGTCCTCTGACTATTTGGACTCGTCACCACGTCAGCAACAGCATCCAAAATCTGGTCATCAGACCACCCCTCCGGGAAAGCGTCCTTGCCCGGCGCCCCGGGGTACCTGTGACCATCAAGGATGTGATCCGCCCTCTCGTCACCGATCAGCTTCCGACCAATTCCGCAGTTGCTGTTGTGAACCAGAACCGGAGTCTGCCCCGCCAGCACATAGTACGTGTGAAGGTCATCCACGGTGAGGTTGTACGTACGTGCCCGCTTCCTGAAGTCCTTGTTGCCAGTGACGACCACCGTGTCGCCGGCGTCGGTCAGCAGGGTCATCCCCGGTGCGAGGTCACGTGCCGCGACCCAGTCGTCTTCGGATGGAGACCAGAAGGGGTGCTCGTGTGTCGCGGTGAGTTCTTCGATGCCGTCTTCGGTGGCGATGGAGAGGGTGTTGAAGTGCTTGTCGTCCTCGGTCCTGATGAGGCGGGTGACTTTCCTGGGGCCCGCCTCTCCGGTTTCGGGGTCGGTGGCGAGTACTTCGTCCCCGACTTCGACGTCCTCGATGGCTTTGGCGGATCCGTCGGCCATCAGGACTTCGACGCCGGCGAGGAAGCACTTGCAACTGGAGAGCAGCTTCGCCAGTGCCCCGTCCGCTGCGCCGGCGGCGGTTCCCGAAGCGGCTGCTCTGGCCCCTACACCTGCGACTGCGCGACCGAGTCCCCACGTGATCAGTGCGATGGCATCGGACACCAGTGCCTCTACGCAGTCGCCCTTTCCGGTGATGCAGTTGATGTGTGCCTGGACTCCCCAGGGGTCATTGCCGACTTCCAGGAGGCCCACGGCGTCGGCGGCGTTGCAGAAGGCTGTGTTGTCTTCCCACCCGGCGCCGAAGCACTTGTGCTTCGCCCATTTCTGGGTGAGCTCTTCGTACGAGTCGCCCGGCCACGCGTAAGGCATCGCCCGCATTTCATCCTGGGTAGGCAAGGGGACGCCATGGACGACAGGCTGCTGTCCTGTACCGGAAGGTGATGTGTAGCTGCCGGACGTGCCACCGCCTCCTCCGGCACCCCCGCCACCAGCACCGCGACCCCCAGCACTGCCACCGCCCCCGTGCGGGGTGCCGCGTACGGAGCCGTCGGAGTTCTTGCCGCCCTCGGGATCGCCCTTGGTTCCGCCGTCGGGGCGGGTCCATCCAGCACCGTCGTTGCAGCTGTCGCACCACAGGCCGGAGGCGTCGCTGGAGGTGACGGGGGTGTTGTTGGCGTAGGCGTAACCGTTGAGGGACTGGGGCTGGCCGGGACTGAGTACCGGATCGACGCTGATGAACTGGCCGATGGCCGGGTCGTACTGACGGGCGCCGACGTGGGTGAGGCCGGTGGTCCTGTCGTCGGTCTTGCCCAGGAAGCCCTTGTCGTTCGGCCAGGGGGCCCCGGTGGGTGTGCCCCGTTCGGCGCCGAAGGGGCTCGTGTACCGCTTGCTGAAGGACTGGCTGCTGTCGGCGGAGACGGCCAGGCTCTGGGTGCCGTGGCGGTCGCCGGCGAGATAGGTGAGCTTGTTGGCGCCGCTCTCGTTGGAACGGACGGCGACGGTCAGATCGCCCGCGGCGTAGGTGCGCTGTGCCCAGGTGGTGCCGTTGGCCCTGAGGTGAAGCTCTGTGGCTCCGGCGTAGAGGACCCTCTCGCCGCCCTGGGTGGCGCGGATGAGGAGGGTGCCGTCTGCAGCGTAGACGTAGTCGGTGGACTTGCCGGATTCGGTGAGTTTGGTGAGCCTGCCTTCATCGGACCAGAGGAGGTCCTGCTTTCCGGCCTTGCCCGGGCGCTCGGTGGTGTTGCCCGTGACGTCGTAGACGTAGCCGCGTTCGGGCGCGGTGCAGTTGGCCGTGGTGCTGGTGCCGGTGAGGGTGTGGGGCTGGTCGCCCTCGTAGCAGTACGTGGTCGAGGTGGTGCCGCTGGTCCGGTGAACCGCTTCCTTCGTGCGTTGACCGGCGAGGTTGTAGGTGTAGCTGTTCCAGTACGGGGCCGGCCCGGACAGGTTCGTGGCGCTGCGGGGGGTCGAGCAGTTCTGGGAACCGGGTGTCCAGGCTTCGGCCAGGCGGCGGTTGCCGTCGTACGCGAAGCACTGCGTCTCCGCCGACGACGTGCCGCCCAGGGTGGTCGGGTCGGTGATGGAGGTGACGTTCCCGGCCGGGTCGAAGGCGTAGTTGAGGTCCTGCAGCATGTACGGGTGGGACTGGGTCGTGACGTGGCTGCGGGTCAGCCGGCCGGTGCCCTGCTCGTACGTGTTGGTGATGTAGCTCTTCTTGCTGTCTTCACTGTTGGTGGTGCCGAGAACCAGCTGTTGCGGCTGGCTGAGCGCGGAGTAGTCGACGTCCAGCAGGTATCCGGTCGAGCCACCGATCGAGGTGACGTTGCCGACGCTGTCGTAGCCGTATCCGACGGTCTCCGCCGGCAGGCCGCCCAGGGCCGGTTCCTTGCTGTTCTGCAAGGAACCGTCGATGTTGAAGTAGCTGGTGTACGCCAGCGTGGCCGGCGCTCCGGCCTGCACGAACGGGTCGCCGGCCGGGAGCTGGAGCGTGGATGCGACCGGCCGCCCGAGGACGTCGTACTCGGTGACGCTCTTCGTGTACGCCGGGCCGTTCTTGCCACCTGTGTAGCGGATGGAGGAGTCGGGCTTGCCCTTGAGCAGACTGTCGTAGGTGTACGCGGTGAGTTGGGTGGCGTCGGTCTTCGTACCGGACCAGGTGCCGAGCGGCCGGCCGAGGTCGTCGTACTCCGTCAGAACGGACTTTCCGCGCTGATCGGTGCTCTCGACGACCTGGTCGAGAGCGTTGTAGCCGGTCGTCGCCTCGCCCTTGTCCGGGTCGTCCACGAAGGTCTGGCGGCCGAACAGGTCGTAGTCGTAGATCCACCGGGCATTGTCCGGGCCCGTCAGCGACGTCGGCTTGCCGTCCAGTGTGTGGTTGAACTTCGTGGAGGCGTAGGAGGTGCCGAGTCCGGAGCCGAATCCGGCATCGGCCGGGTCCGGGCCCGCGTACTCACGTGTCTCGGTGACCGCCCCGAGTGCGTCGGTGATGCTCCGGGTCGCGGTTCCCCCCTGGGCGGCGGTCGTTGCGGTGGAGTCGCCCGTGTAGCCGGCGGCCGTGGACCACTTCTCGACACCGAACACGTACAGCGTGCTCTTCGTGGAGCGTCCCGCGCCGTCGAAGACGGTCTCGGTCTGGGTGGGTGCCTCACCGTATTCGGCCCGGGTGTAGGTACCGTTCGGCGTCGCGGTGTTGTCGAAGATGTCGGCATACGTCTCGTACGCCAGGCCACGGGAGTCGTAGCGGGTGTCGGTCAGCAACCGCCCGCCGTGCGGGGCCGGTGTCTGGGTCTGCAGCGGACGCAGCAGCGAATCGACGATCGTGTAGCTGGTGCTGTAGGTGGTGCCGTCCTTCTTCAGCGTGGAGGTCGACACCCAGGACTGCTCGGTGCTGCTGACGTGGTAGGCGAACGTGCTGCTGGGGCTCTGGGTGCCACGGACGCGGTTGGGCATCCATACGCCGGTCACCCGGCCGAGGGCGTCGTAGGCGAGTTCGGTCTTCTTCAGGTTCTCGTCGTAGACACGTTCCCGCTGTCCTCGCCGCGCATCCAGGAAGGCGACCGTGCTGTGTCCCTTGGGGTCGGTCGCGACGATCTTGGTCAGCGGGCCCGCCGCGGTGGGGGTGTAGGCGGTGCTGGTGGACTTGCCGGCGGCGTTGACCTCGGACAGCGGGCGGCCGAGGGTGTCATAGGTGGCGGTGGATGTCTTCTGCCAGGTCACCGCCCCTGCGGCCCCGTAGCTCTGCGCCCGCCCGGTCCATCTCACCAGGCCCTTGGTCGGTTTCATCGCCGCCGACCAGGTGGTCGCGCCGTCGTAGGCGACAGCGGTGTCGGAAAGCACATCGCCGCGGCGCGTGGAGTCCGCCGGCAGGTCGAGCCCGCTGTCGGCGACACTGCAGGCCCTGCCGACCGCCCGGGTCCGGGAGGCGAAGGCCGTCAGTCCGGCGGCATCGTCGCGGGCGTACCAGGTGACCTTGCAGGTCTCGTCGCCGCTCTTCGCGTTGTCGCCGCGGTCCTCCACCTTCGACGGCATGCCGTAGTCGTCGTGGGTGGTCGTGACGGTTCGGGCCCGCCAGGTCTTGGGGACCGTCAGATAGGTGTGCGTGGTGGAGGCCTTCGTCCGCATGAACCGTGCCACGTGGTCCCCGGCCCCGGGCACGTCCGACTGGCGGGCGGTCTCCTTCGACCACGGCTCGTCGCTGGTCGCGCTGACAGCGGTCGCACCGTCGTAGGTGACCTGCTGGCGCAGGAACCCGGCGTACTGGTCACTGTCCGGGACCGCCGCGAGGCCGAGCGCGGGAGAGGCCAGCGGGGCGATGTTGACGCTGCGGGTGGTCCCGTCCTTCTTCTTGTCCCCGTCCATGCCCTGCATATAGAGGGAGACGGTCCTCGAACGGGTGGTGTCCGCCGCTCCGGAGTACACCGTCACCTGACGGTATCCACGCCACCCGGACCAGGTCCGCTCCGCCGCCGGTGTGAACGGATCGTCGCTGTGGTGCCAGGCCGCACCGGCGTACTGGTAGGCGTGCTCGACCGTGTCGTTCTGCCCTGCGGGGTCGGACACCGTCACGGCGAGGACACGGTACTTGTGGAACCAGTCCACCGACGCGTTCTCGGCGCCGTTGATGTTCCAGTACTGCGGGTAGCAGTTGCGGGTGTTGGTGTCCTCCGCGGCGCCGATGACCTGGCTGCGCACGCACTCGGGTGCGGAGAGGGTGACCGTGGTGATCGCGCCGGTCTCCGAGGTGACCGTGGAGACGCGCGGCCGGGTGAGCGGCAGGATGTCGTCCGTCGCGTCGACCCGGTTGGGGCGCATCTGGTACGTGAACGAGATCGGGTTCAGCCCGATCGCTGTGCCGGCCTTGCCGGTCCGCTTGAGGGACTGGAGCGTCAGGACATGGTCGCTGGTGTCACCGATGTCGCCGCCGTCCAGATACTTCTGGGTCAGAACCCAGGAGTCCACGGGCTGATACGTGCGCGTCGCGGCCGACCACGAGAAGGTGTCCACACCGGTCACCCGCTTGCGGGAGAAGAACGACGGGGACGAGGACAGGCATTCGTCGTCCCCGCTGGAGCAGATCGCGTCGAAGGGCACGTCGGGCCAGTTGTCGGAGGTCGCCTCAGTCAGCGACGCGCAGTCCGATACGGTGCACCGCTCGGCGTGGCTGAACGTGACCTTGGCATCGGCGTCGTCGGTGAACAGTGCGCCCTTGCGCAGGCCGTACTTGATCTCCTGGAGGTAACCGCCCCGCACGTAGGAGGCGTTGGCGGTCTCCGACTTGTTCTTCTTGTAGTAGTTCGACTCCTTCGCATACCAGTAGGTGGAGGCGTTGCCGTGGACGTCCTCGACATAGTCGAGATTCCAGCGCCACGCCTGCGTCAGCGACCGGGCCGCGAAGGTGCTGCCCTCCGCGTAGCCCGGTTCTCCGGAGTCGTCGCCGAAGACCGGGGCGGTCCAGGTGGAGTTGGTGCGCTGGTCGGTGGCGCCGTCGAGTTTGTCCAGGCCGAAGGCGTACCGGGTGCCGTCCCCGGTGATGACGGTCCAGTACTCGCCGTTGTCGTCCTTGTTGTCCGCACCGGTGGAGCGGACGACCTTCGATGCGTCGTCGCCCTCCAGCCGCCACGTTCCGGTGCCGGTGTCCTTCACCAGGCGGGAGGACTTGCCGTTCAGAACCAGCCTTGCGTTGTCGTACTTCCAGCACTGGTCGAAGACTTCGTCATGACCGTCGTCGTCGCACGAGCCGTAGGCCCGCTCGATGTATGACTCGGTGAGGGAGAAGCCCTCACCGACCGCGCTGCCCTGGTTGTTCGTGGTCGCTGTGCGGCCGTCGATACTTCCCGAGTCGTACGAGAGGGAGAGCGACGGGACCGGGCCCGCGGCGGGGGACGGAAGCGTGAAGCCGTAGGACCATGCGAACGAACCGGAACTGCCGCCGGCCTGCCACGACGAGGACTCCGAAAGCTGCGTCGCCGAGTAGTTGCCGGTGCCTGACGGCGACTCGCCCGAACCCGCTCCGGCGGCGACCGCCAGGACGGTCGTGCCCGGGGTACCGGCGCCCAGCTGCGCCGAGGGACCGTCCGTGCTTCCGGCCAGTGCCACCTGGGCCGAGACGGACTGCTCACGGACGTCGTTGGCCGACTTCAGGGGAGTCTGCTTGCGGCAGGCGTCCTTCTCGGGTGTTGTCAGGACGCACGACGGCAGCGACACCAGTCGCAGGCGCTGGGCCCAGCCGCCGCCCACCTTCGAGGCGAAGCCCGAGTAGTCGACAGTGATGTCGGCCGGCCCGGGAGAGTCCGTCTCGGCGGTCAGCAGTACGCCGGTGAGGCCCGCCCTCTTCGCGGCATCCCGGTCCAGGACCGTGATCCGGGCCGCGGAGGCCTTCGCCTCCGTCCGCTGCGCGAGCGTCCCGGGCTTCGCACTCTTCCCGGGCTTGGCACCGACGGTGACCGGGAGACCACCCGGCGCGGCTCTGCCCGCCTTGCCGCCGCTGAACCTCACCGTCGCCGTGCCCCGTCCGGGCCAGGCGCTCCGCTGCTCGGCCACGGCACTCCGGGCCTGCTCGGCGTTGGCCTTCTTGTCCTTGGCCACCCGGTCCCGGGCCCGCTTCGCGCCCAGGGAGTCGACGGCCTTGACCTTGCTCACCCGCTGATCGGGAAGGGCCGTACGCCCCAGCCCCCCTGCGGTATCCGCGGCTTGCGCCACCGACACCGTGCCGACCGGGGCGATGAGCGCCAGAGCCAGCGCGTGGACCAGGATTCGTCTACGCCTCCGTCGCGCAGCGGCCATCCAGTTGCTTGTTGCGCCCATGCCAAACACCATTAGTTCCGCCCCACCCCGTCGGGAAATGGTTGATCCACTGGAGGTACCGCTTCGGCCGATCCCGGCCCGGCGCGGGCAGCGGCCGCATACCGCCGCTGCCCGCGCGCTCTGCTCCGTCAGTCGCCCACGATGGTCCCGACCTGCTCGGAACTGGCCATCGCTCCTGCCCAGAGCCGGACTTCCGCGATCCGGGCCGGCAGGTAGTGCTTCCAGCCGCCCGCCGTGAAGCCCTTGCCAATGGCGAAGTCACCCGAGCCGAGCTTGGCCGAGAACGCCCGGTCCTCACCGTTCTGGTTGTGTCCCAGATAGAGGCTGATCGTTCCCGACTGGGCATCGTGCGTTCCGGTCAGACGGACCATGCCGTCCAACGCGGCCACCTCGTCGGACACGACCGAGGAGAACGTCCCGTCGGCGTTCAGACGGCCGAAGTGCCACACGCCGACCGGCACAGTGCGTTCCTCGAAGGTCTCCTCATCCAGAACGGTCTCGTGTCCCGTCAGCTGGTACCAGAAGCCCCACGCCGAGCCGTCCGCCGTTCGCTGCCCGACGACTTGGCCGGTGTATCCCACGCTCTTGGACGCGAGCTTCTCCGCATCCAGAGCCGCCAGGGCGGTGACGGTGAAGGAGCCCGTGTCGTCGACGAGCGGACCCGCGACCGCTGCCGCGTCGTCCACACCGTCCAGGACGATCTCTTCGCCCTCGACCGCCGCTCCTCCGGACAGCGTCAGCGTCCTCCCGTAGCCGGACGTCGTGTCGGCGATCGTGCTGCCCGAAGCGCCGGCCGGGGACCATCCAGCCACCAGCTCCGCGCCCGCGAAGGCCTCCGAAGTCAGCAGACGGGCCTCGGAGGCGATCTCCGCCGCAGAAAGCACCCGCTGCCAGACAGCGACCTCGTCGATGCTGCCCTTGAACGGGAGACCGTACTGACCCGCCCACTTGTAGCGGCCGAACTGCATGTTCCCGGTGGACGACCAGGAGCCCACGACGGTGGTGTTGGTGCCCTCCAGACGGCCGTTCACGTACAGCTTCAAGGTGCTCAGATTCGGGTCGTAGGTGCCCGCCACATGTGTCCAGACCCCGAGCTGGGCAGGCGTTTCCGCCTTACGGCCCCAGTAGGCCTCTCCCGTGTTCTGGTCCTTCTCCTTCACTCCGAAGTACCAGGTGTCGTAGGGCTTCTCGTAGCTCAGGACGAAGGGGCTGTACTGTGCTCCGTCCTGTGACAGGACCACACTGGTGGTGTCCTTGCTGTCCAGCCGCACCCATGTCGAGAAGGAGTAGCCGGACCGGGTCTCCAGCACGGGGCCGCTCGTGGCCGCGTGCGCGCCGGTCCCGTTCAGCAGGAGCCCTCGGTCGGTCAGCGGCTGCGCCAGCGGGGCCCCTGCCGCGTCATGGGTGATCACTCCACGTCGCCCGCGGTCGTCGCGTACGGCACCGGCGGCCAGTGTCGCGTCGCGGCGGGGAGCTCCCCCCACGGTCGCCGAGTCGACTGCCACGCCGCTCGCCTCACCGAAGTGCCAGCGGCTCACCGGTCCCTCGCCCGCGGCGACGAGGAAGTCGACCACGCTCTCGGCGCCCCATCGGCCCACGTTGTCCTTGGCCTGGACGTAGAGCCGGTGCGTTCCCGACCTCGCGGGGACGATGTCACGCGTCACGGTCGAGCCGGAGCCGGCGGCCAGCCAGCCGTCCGTGAGACTCAGCCGGTACTGGTAGGCGACGTTGTTGGTGTCTCCGGTGGCCGGAGCGAAGGTGAACTTTCCGGCCACACCCGGTCCTCCGGCCGTGATGCAGTCGTTGGGCGTGCACTCCTTGTACGGGGTCCCGAAGGTGATCTTCGGGGCCTTGGGGGCCGTCGGATCCACCTTGAAGTAACACGGCGTGGTGTAGCCGGTGTTGAGCCGGTTGGTACCGCCCTCGAAGTACGACATCGTGAGCGCCTTCAACCGGTACTGCACGCCTTCCTGCAGAGCGGGCAGGCTCCTGGACTGTTTCACCAGGTTGCCCACATAGCCGGAGGTGGGCCCGTCGAGATCGGTGTGCGCCGTCGCCCACGCCGAGCCGTTCCACTTGTCCGTACGCCACCGGATCCGCAGGTTGGCGCCGGACTCACCGCCCGCCGCGGTCTTCGGCTTGCCGGTGGCCAGGGGCGTCGGGTCGCTCACCACGGTCGGGGAGGCGGAGTTGGTCGAGCAGACATGGCCCGACCCCGTGACCAGGCCCACCTCGGTGGGCAGCGCGGGCAGGGCGACGTACTTGACCGCGAGCACGGCATCGTTGCGGAACCGCTTCCACGCCGATGTGTCGCCCTCGTCGTGCGCCCTTATCTGCAGGGTCAGCCTGGAGAACTTGCCCGCCGCGAAGTCACGGACCGTCGGGGTGAGGTTCTCGTTGGTCTCCTCCGGGTTGTCCCTGAACTCGATCGGCGCGTCGGGCGAGTCCGGGTCGCACAGGGACCCACGTCCCGCGGACACGTTCCTGTCGCCCATGAGGTCCAGTTCCTTGGGACGGGAGGACCAGGTGGTCGAGGAGGAGATGTTGTTCGTACGGACCAGGTCCACCCAGCGAGGACTGCACTGGAAGGCCCAGGGCTCCGTCACCCGGAAGGTGGCGTCCAGAACGTTCTTGCCCTTCAGGCTGGCGGGTGAGAACTCGAAATAGAGCCGCTGCACATACCCGGGACCGCAGTAGTAGCCCGACCAGGAGCCGCACTTGCCGGCGCCCTTGCCGAGGTTGTCGTCGCCGTTGCCCCACCCGTAGGACTCGTAGCCGTCAGACCGCAGCAGGGTCCGCTCCGCCTCGCCCCAGGTGACCGTCGGGTCGATGTACAGCGGAAAGTGCGCGGCCTCCGTGCCGGTGAGCATGTCGAGGTCCGGCACCACACCCAGTGAGCCCGAGGTGATCTTCACATCCATGGTCTTCACCGTGTCGCCGGCCAGCGGCTCGACTCCCGCGGCTGCTCCCGCGCCGCTTTCGGCGATGCGCGGAGCCGTGGCCGCTGCCGCACCGGCGCGCGTCGGGGTCTGCGGTGCCTGGGCAGCTCCCGCCGAGTCCCACATCTGCGCCGGCGGAGCGCGGAAGACCCGCTTGCCGTCCGCGTCCACTGCGGTGAGGTTGCCGGCCTCCCCCTTGACGATCTTCAGCCCGTCGGCCTTCAGGGAGTAGTCGATCTGCTTGAGGTCCGACCGCGCCGCGGCCTGGGGGGTCTTGACGATCAGGACGTGCCGGAAGCCCTCGGTCGAGGCGGTCACCTTGAGGTCGACGCCATCCTTGACGTCCCGGTACAGCGCACTCGCCCCGTCCAGCTCCGGCGCGGGCAGAGTGCCGGGCCAGCCCAGTTCGAGGGACCGGCCGCGCTCCTCGATCCTGACCAGGGGACTGTCGGCCCCGCCTGCGGAGAACTCCATCTCCACGGCTGCCGCCTTCGGCGCGACCGTACCGTCGGGATTCCGCTTCAGCGTGGGGTCGGGCGCCTGCCACCCTCCGCCGGACTTGGCGACACGCACCGGAACCACGGACTCCTCCAACGTGAAGGTGAAGCCGTCCGGGTTGGCATAGACCGTCGTCCGCTCCGACCGCTCACCGGCGACCTCGACCTGCTCACCGGAGTCCTTCGCGCTCGCCAGAGCTCGCTGAGCCTCCGTCAGTGGCGCAGGATCCTCGGCGGCAGCCGCCGAAGCAGCCGGGGCGGAGCCCACCGCCGGCGCCATGGACAGCACCACGGCGGCAGCGACACACGAACTGAGAAGTGCCCTGCGTCTACCTCTCGAACCGTCGCTTCTGTGTACCCGCGCCATACCCATCCCCCACGCTGGACAAAATCTGAACAAGATCCGTCACATACGAAGGGCACGTTACGATCCTCGGCTAGGAAGCGAAGATTCCGTGACTATTTTGTGATCAACATCGTGGAACGTCTCGCACTAAGTGGCCTTTTGGCCTTCTTCGGCGGTCCAGATCTTCACACGGGGACGCCTAGTGCGCCGCGAGCCTCTCCACCAGACCGATCCCACGCCCCAGCAACTCCCGCTCCTCCGGAGTCAGTTCCGACTCGATCGCGCGCGCGAGCCAGTCCGTCCTGCGCCCCCGCTCCTCCTCCAGCAGCGCCTGCCCGGCGGTGGAGAGTTCGACCAGGCTCTTGCGGCCGTCGGTCGGGTGTGCGCGGCGGGTGATCAGGCCCTGGTCCATGAGCAGGCCGACGGCCCGGGCCATGGACTGCGGGCGCACCCGCTGGTCGGCCGCCAGTTCGCTGGTGGTCATCGCACCGCTGCGGTCCAGGGCGCCGAGGACGGCCACCTGGCCGAGCGGCATCTGGTCCTCGAGCTTCACGCGGCGCGTGAGCTTGCCCATCGCGGTGCGCAGTTCGGCCGCGATGGCGGTGGATTCCGGAAGGGACATACCAAATTTTAACGCGATGCAGTCGCGCGACAGAACTGCGCAGCTCAACTGTACAGCGCAACTGCACAGCCAAGCTAAACAGCACAACTGAACAGCACTGCTGTAGAGTCTACGGAGCCGGGTCCAGCGCCACCGTCGCCGCAGCCGAACCCGGCGGAACGCATGCGACACATGCGACAACGGGAGGGCATCCCATGACCGCCATCACCTCCGTCACCGGCCGCACCGTCCTAGACAGCAGGGGCAACCCCACCGTCGAAGTGGATGTGGAGCTGGCCGACGGATCCATCGGCCGGGCCGCAGTCCCCTCCGGGGCCTCCACCGGCGCCCGCGAAGCCGTCGAACTCCGCGACGGCGACCCCGCCCGCTGGCACGGCAAGGGCGTCGACCAGGCCGTACGCAACGTGAATACGGAGCTGGCCGCCGCCGTCACCGGGCGCGAGGCCGAGGACCAGGCCGGCCTCGACGCCGTCCTCGTCTCCACGGACGGCACCGCCACCAAGTCCCGGCTCGGCGCCAACGCGGTCCTCGGGGTCTCCCTGGCCACCGCCAAGGCCGCGGCCGCCGCCCACCGCCTGCCGCTCTACCGCTACCTCGGCGGCTCCGACGCCCGGCTGCTGCCCGTGCCGATGATGAACATCATCAACGGGGGCGCGCACGCCGACAATCCCCTGGACTTCCAGGAGTTCATGATCGCCCCGATCGGCGCGGAGACCTTCGCCGAGGCCGTACGGATGGGGTCGGAGGTCTTCCACACCCTGCGCCGCGACCTCCTCGCCGCCGGGCACTCCACGGGCGTCGGCGACGAGGGCGGCTTCGCGCCCGCCCTCCGCACCGCCGAGGAGGCCCTCGACTTCGTGGTGGCCGCCGTCGAGCGCGCCGGCTACCGGCCGGGCACGGACATCGGCCTGGTCATGGACCCCGCCACGTCCGAGTTCTTCCGCGACGGCGTCTACGACTACACCGGGGAGGGCGTACGCCGCTCCCCCGCCGAACAGGTCGACTACCTGGTCAAGTTGATCGACGCCTACCCCATCGTGTCGATCGAGGACCCCATGGCCGAGGACGACCTGCCGGGATGGCGGGAGCTGACCGCACGGGTCGGTTCACGGTGCCAGCTCACCGGCGACGACGTGTTCTGCACGAACGAGACCATCCTTCGCGAGGGCATCGGCTCCGGCGTCGCCAACTCGGTCCTGGTGAAGGTCAACCAGATCGGCACCCTGACCGAGGCCCTGGCGACGGTCGGCACCGCTCACCGGGCCGGCTACACCGTCGTCATGTCGCACAGGTCGGGAGAGACCGAGGACACGACCATCGCGGACCTCGCGGTGGCCACGGGCTGCGGCCAGATCAAGACCGGCTCACTGTCCCGCTCCGACCGCACCGCCAAGTACAACCAGCTCATCCGTATCGAGGAGGAGCTGGGGGACAGCGCCCGGTACGCGGGGTCGCTCGTGCTGCGCCGCCGGCCGGCCGCCCCTGGAGCGGCCGGCTGAAGTGACCAGGGGGTCGGGAGCTTCGCGCTCCCGGCCCCCTTCTGCGTGGATCAGTTGCCGATGCCCGAGCTGCCGATGCCCGAGTTCCCGATGCCGGAGCTGCCGAGGCCCGTGTTGCCGAGACCGGCGTTGCCCAGCCCGCCGTTCTCGATACCGGCGTTGCCGACGCCCCAGTTGGCGATGCCCGCGTTGCCCAGGCCCCAGTTGGCAATACCGGCGTTGCCGACGCCGTGGTTCTCGATACCGGCGTTGCCGATACCCCAGTTGGCGATGCCCGCGTTGCCGATGCCGTCGTTGAAGGCGCCCGAGTTCCCGACGCCCGAGTTGCCGATGCCGGAGCTGCCCACACTGTCGGCACTGGCCGAACCGGCGCCGCAGATGGCCAGAGCGGCCGCGGCACCGAGGGCCACTGTCACACGGATAAGGGTGGTGCGCATCGTGGCATACCTCCTATTTAGGGAATCTTGCTGCTATCCCTAGCACGCAGCCGGGGCGGATCCGGGGATGACCGCCTGACGCCGCCGTACGCTCACCGGCGCGAGTGGTCCCCTACGCCCCGTCCAGCGGGTCGGGCCGGGGTGCCGCAGGGTCCGGCGGCCACCCGTCGACGACCGCCGCCACCGCTTCGAGCGTGGGGTCCAGGACGTCCCAGTCGTGCGCGGAGGGGTGCCCGGCGAACAGCCCGCACGCGTCCTCGCTCCGCGCGTCGATCGCGGGGCACCAGGCCAGCCCCGCCAGCCTGGCCCCGGTCTCGTTCCACCGCACCCAGATGCCCTCGCGGTTCGCGTCGTCGTCCCACAGCAAGCTCGCGTGGTCCTCTTCGTGGTCGTCGCCGAGTTCGCACAGGACGTACCCGGCCTCGGGCAGGTGCCCGGGGGCTGCAAGCCGGACGACGTGATCCGGGGGCGGTAAGAGGGCCACGGCAGTGCACTGGTTCATGGGGCGGAAAACCTCCGGTTGCCGTCAGGGCTCGTCGGTATCGGAATCGGAATCGGTATCTGCGTCTGTGTCTGTGTCCGTGTCGGGGTCGGCGCGCTCGGTGATCAGTTCGCCGAGCGGGTCGGTCACGGAGAACGAGTGCGGGCCGGGATGGTGGTCGAAATACGCGCACAGGGTGACGGTCCGCGTGACCAGGTCGCGGAGTACGGCGGGGCACAGCCGCACCACGTCGAGCCGGTGGACGCGGTGGGCGCCGGTCCCCGCCCAGAACAGCCACAGGTCCCGGTCCTCCACCGTCTGGGCCGCCCACACATGCGCGGCGTGCTCGACCGCATCGTCGTGCTCGCCCAGCTCGCAGAGCAGGAACTCGTCCGGGGCGAGGAACTCGGGCGGGTGCTCGGGACCGCCTTCCATGGTGGCGAGCGCCAGGAGCGCTTCGTAGTACGGAACAGCGGTTACGGCGGTGCACTGCAGCACGGCGTCAGATCTCTTCCCTGCGGTGCCGGGGCGGTACGAAGCCCTCGGCCACGGTCTCCGGTTCAGTACGGGGGCGGCTGGTGGGCGGACCCAACCGGCCGCCCGCCCGGCCACCCAACGGGCCACCCGACCGACCACCCGGCCAGGGTGACCCGCAGCCCGACGGCGGGGTCGACCACCGTGAGCAGGGCCGGGTGCCCGGACTCCAGGGCGCATATGGCCTCGTCCTGCCGCCCCTCGTCCCCGGCCCACGCCCGCAGCCCTTCCGGGGCGTCGGAGCCGTGGAAGGTGACCGGGCGGACGTCCCGCGCCCGGAGCCACGGCGAGCCGGGCGGCAGGTGCCGCCCGTGGCCGTCCGCCAGCCGCAGGGCCTGCCTGCGGAGCCACCGGAGGACGAGCCGGCGATGGGGTACGGCGATCCCGCCGAGCCAGACCGTGCGCCCGCCGCCGGTCGCGGTGACGGCCGCGACGTAATCCAGGTCCCTCATGCGGACCGCCCCCGAACCCGTTGGCAGGACGGAGGGGTTGGTGGGCCGGGTGCCCTCACAGCACTTCCCCCCGGCTTCGGGCGTTGAGGCGTGCGGTGCGCGCCCGCAGTTGCTCTATCAGCAGCGCAGGGCGTACGTGGCGGGGCTCGGCCTCCCACTCGCGCCCGCCGCCCACCGGGCGCAGGGACCAGTGCGGGCCCGCCACCCCCCGGAACTCCCCCACGCGGTCGGCGCGGCTGGTGTCGACCACGAGGGTGCCGGGGGCGGGGGGTTCCGGGAGGCCAGGAGGCTCCTGGGTATTCGGACGCGCGTTCTCGCCGTACACCGATAGTTCCTCTCCGTAGCTGAATGACTACCGGGGTGGCTCAGCGTGGCCTAGCGTGGAATCGCCTTCAACGTTTCAGGGGTGGAGAGAACGTTGGTAAACCTCAAGGATTTGAACCCGGACGCCAGCCTGGAAGCGGCCTACGGCGCACGTCTACGCAGTGCGCGCGAGGAGCGTGGCTGGCGGCAGGACGACCTCGCCGGGCGGATCGGATACACCGGACGCCATGTCTCCGGGGTGGAAACTTGTCATAAATCCCCAACTCGCAAGTTCTCGATCGCCGTTGATGTCGCACTGGGGTTCGTGGGATCGACGGAGTCGTTCGAGCGCGAGTGGCGGAAGATCAAGCACGGGGTGCTGTTGCAGGGCTTCCCGGAGTACGTGGCGCTGGAAGGCCGGGCGGCGGAGATCAGGCTGTTCGAGGTGGGCGTCATTCCTGGTCTGTTGCAGACGCGGGAGTACGCGCAGGCGCTGGCCGACGGAGCGGTCGACCGCGGGGTCATCACCCGTGAACAGGCCGATGAACGCGTCTCGTTCCTCATGGGGCGTCAGGCCGCGCTGCTGCGGGACGTACCGCCCGTGCTGATCGCCGTGCTGGACGAGAGCTGCATCCTCCGGCCGGTCGGCGGCCCGGACGTCATGGCGGCGCAGTTGCAGTATCTGATCGACTTCGCCGCGCAGCCCCACACCACGCTCCAGATCGCCCCCTACAGCATCGGAGAGCGTCGGCCCTTCAACCGGTCGGTGAACCTGCTGACCCTCCAGGACCGGTCCGTGGTCTCCTACGTCGAGTCCGAGACGCAGGGGCACTTGGACCGTGAACTCGGCTCCGTCATCCCGATGGTGAGGGCCTACCATCAGTTGCAGAACGTGTCTCTGTCGCAGACAGACTCCGTGGACGTGTTCCACCGGCACCGAAAGGGCACCCCGTGACGACCGAAACGACGACCCAGCAGTGGGTCAAGTCCTCCTACAGCGACAACGGCGGCACCTGCGTCGAGTGGGCCCCGCACACCGCGACCACCACCGGCCTCGTCCCCGTACGCGACTCGAAGAACACGACCGGCCCGGCCCTGAACCTCCGCGCCGCCGCGTTCTCCTCCTTCGTCGCAGGCGTCAAGGCCGGAGACTTCGGCACCGTCTGACCCGTCGACCGGCCGCATCCCGCCCCACCGCGCCCAGCGCGGTGGGGCGGAGCCGTCTCTACGCGTCCACGCGCGCCTTCGCTGTGTCCTTGATGAAGAAGCCCGCCAGCGCTCCGAGGACCAGCAGGATCGGCATCATCAGCAGGGCCCCGCCGTAGTCGCCCAGCGAGGGCGAGTCGGGCAGGATCCTGCCGGGGACGGCCTGGAGGAGACCTCCGACGATGAAGCAGATCCCGTTGACGATCGCCGCCGAGCTGCCGACGAGCGCACCGGGGACGGACTCCCCCGCCACCGTGAATCCGAGCATGTGGGCACCGGCGAAGAGGCCCACGCAGAACATCGTGACGACGGAGACGCTGTTGGTCTCCTTGGGCAGGTAGATCAGCAGGGAGACCGCCGCCGCCTGGAGCAGGACACCGACGACCGCGGGGATGCGGCGGTTGTTCCAGTGGTCGGAGAGCAGGTTGAACAGCGGTGCTCCGACCGCGAGTCCGAGCCAGGACATGGCGGTCAGCACGGCGGCCAGCGAGGTCCCCGCGCCGCGCGCCTCCATGATGCGCGGGCCCCACAGCACGCCCATGGCGAGCATCGAGCCGAACGAGACTCCGGCCAGGGCGGCGGAGAGGACGACGTTGCGGTTACGGAAGCAGGTGCCGAGGTCGCGGAGGATGCTGGAGACCAGCGGGGGGCGGGAAGGCCGGGCGGTGGCCTGGGCGAGCTGGGCGGGGCCGGTCGAGGGGTTCCGTACCAGGAGGACGAACAGCACGATCAGCACCACACCACCGGCACCGAAACCGTTGAGGAGCTGCTGCCAGGTGACGTGCTGGAGCTGCCAGGAGATCGCGGGCTGGCCGAAGGCCGAGCCGAGCGAGGCGAGCGACTGCACCAGGCCGAACATCAGGCCGTAGCGCGCGGCGGGGAACCACTGCCCGCCGATGTATCCGGCGCCGACGAAGCCGAAGGAGGAGCCGATGGCCAGGACGATCTGCGCGGCGATCAGCGTGGCCATGCTGTCGGTCTGCGCGTAGAGGAACGCGCCCGCCGTGACGAACGCGACGGCGATGGCGAGCAGCGGGCGGGAGCCGAAACGGTCGAGCAGGGCGCCCGAGAAGAACTGGCAGAGGGCGAAGGCCCAGGTGTAGATCGATCCGGCGAGGCCGATCTGGGCGACGGTGAGGGAGGCCGTCTTCTGGATCTCCGGGGAGACGACCGCGTAACCGGTCTGGATCGAGAAGAGCCAGACCACGAACACCGTGCACAGGCCCCAGACCATCCAGGCCTCGACCCCGCCGATGGTCTTGTGCGGGCCGTGCAGGATCCGGGCGCCGGGGTGCTTCTTGTAGTCGTTCTCGCCGCCGGTCGCGGCCTGGGCGGTGCTCGCCATGACGATCTCCTGTCGGTTCAGGCGGACGCGTGGTCGCGGTCGTGGGCCAGGACACCGTTGACGTACGTGGCACGGACGGCGCGGTCGTCCCCCATGACGGCCAGGACGAAGAGGAGTTCCTCGATGTCGCTGACGCGGGAGGTGCGCTGGGCGAGGAGGGGCGTCGCCTTGGGGTCCAGGACGACAAAGTCCGCCTCGTGGCCCGGTTCGAGGGAGCCGACCTTGTCGTCGATGCCCATGGCCTGGGCGCTGCCGAGGGTGGCGAGGAAGAAGGCCTTGACCGAGTCGAGCGGATAGTTGCTCAGCTCGGCGACCTTGTAGGCCTCGTTCATCGTGGCGAGCAGCGAGAAGGAGGTGCCGGCGCCGATGTCCGTGCCGAGGCCGACGTACATGGGGCGCTTGGGGTCCTTCGCGTCGTGGACGTGGAAGAGGCCGCTGCCGAGGAACAGGTTGGAGGTCGGGCAGTGCGAGACGGCGGTGCCGGTCTCGGCGCAGCGGTCGCGTTCCCGGCCGGTCAGATGGACGCCGTGCGCCAGGACCGCGCCCCGGCCGAGCAGACCGAAGTGGTCGTAGACGTCGAGGTAGCCCTGCTGCCTGGGGAAGAGCGAGCGCACCCAGGAGATCTCGCCGGTGTTCTCGGACACGTGGGTGTGGACGAGGGCCTCGGGGTGCTCGCGCCACAGGGTGCCCGCCGCCTCCAGCTGTTCGGGGGTGCTCGTGGGGGCGAAGCGGGGCGTGATGGCGTACAGGTTGCGGCCCTTGCCGTGCCACCGCTCCAGCAGGGCTTTGGAGTCCTCGTAGCCGGAGCGCGGGGTGTCGAGCAGGGCGTCGGGGGCGTTGCGGTCCATGAGGACCTTGCCGGCGGCGATCCGCATGGAGCGCCGGGACGCCTCCTCGAACAGCGCGTCCACCGACTGGGGGTAGACCGCGCAGAACGTCAGGGCGGTGGTGGTGCCGTTGCGGAGGAGTTCGTCGCAGAAGGACGAGGCGACCTGGCGGGCGTAGTCGGCGTCGGAGAACCGCTGCTCCTCCACGAAGGTGTAGCGGTTGAGCCAGTCGATGAGCTGGGAGCCGAACGCGGCGATGATGCCGGTCTGCACGTAGTGGGTGTGGGTGTCGATGAACCCGGCGGTGATGACGTGGTCCGGGTAGTGGACGGGCTCCACGCCCTCGGGCAGCCGATCGCGGAGAGCGTTGTAGTCGCCCGCGGCGGTGATGATCCCGTCCTCGCAGATCAGCAGCCCGTCGCTCTCGTGGACGAAGGCGTCGTCCCGGCCGACCAGGAACGGGTCGTCCCTGAACCAGATGAGCGGGCCCCGGACTGCTGATATGTGCGTGGACATGGCCGCCTCCGGTGCCTGGGAACACATACGACGGTTCCCAGTGCACGCTCCCGGGGGCTGCTACGGCATTTCGGGCTAGGCCGTCCGGGGGCGGAGCCAGGCCGGTTACGCCACCGGTGCGTACGAGCTCGCGAGATTGTCGAAGCCGAACTCCCGCAGATCCCGGAACTCCTGGTACGTCCCGATGGCATAGAAGCGCCTGCCCCGGTACCAGCTGTGCTCGCACAGCACGTTGGGCCCCCATGCCTTCACCGAGGAGGCCGCGTCGTTGCAGTCGTACGGGAACCAGTTGAAGTTGGGCCACGTACCGGTGAAGAAGACACCTCGGCCGCTCCAGCTGTAGCCGTGGTAGCAGATCATCGATCCGACGTCGCCGACGAGGTGCCACGCGTCGACGAGCTTCTGCTGCTCCTCGTGCGGGATGTTCTGCAGCTTGCGGGTGAGGACCTCGTCCCGCCGGGCGCCGGCGGCCTGGAGCTCGTAGAACTCCACGACCTTGTCGGGGTCACCGACGAGCTTCTCGATCTCGGCGAACCTCGCCTCGGTGGTCCTCATCTTCGCCGCCGTGGCCTCGTCGGCCTTCGCGACGATCTCGATGCACTCCTCCACTGCCACATCGGTGTGGATCTCCGGGGGCGAGTCGGCCGAATCGCCCACCTGGAGGGCCAGGACATGGTTCGCGTCGCGATTCGTGATCATGTGCGTTCGTCTCCTTTCGCGCAGCGGCTGATGGCCTGCTGTATTCGCCGCGACCCAGGAATGTTGTCGGGCAACGCTCACGTCACGCCCGTCATGTGGATGAATACGCAACCGGATTGCCGTTCCACGGCCGCTCCCTGACGGGTCGGCGATACGGGCACACAGTCCGCCATCTCCCATGGTGCGCCCCTCCGGCCGCCTTCGCATCCGCGAGGCACCGGAGGTGGGGTTCACTCTCAACTCCCCTTCTGCCCAAGCCTTTTGACTGCCCGACTGGCAGGTTCCGGACAGCCTGCGGCTTCACTCCGCGGCCGCGCCACCCGCACAACCGGGAACTCTTGCACATAGTTGTCATGCGCTTGACACTCTCGCGCCTCGCGCAACAGGCTCGGAACCCCCAGCGGAGCAAGCTCGACGACGAAGAGGTGCACTCTCATGCGATCACGCCCCATCGGATTCCTGCTCGCGACACTCGCGGGCGCGGTTCTCGCCCTCGGCGGCACCTCCGCCGCATCCGCGTCCCCGTCCACGGCCCCCGCGTCCACGGCGTCCGGGGACGTCGGAACGGCCGACGCCTGCTACACCTGGGGCGGCACTCTCCGCGAGGGCTCCAGCGGCGAGGCCGTACGCCAGCTCCAGATCCGCGTCGCGGGCTACCCGGGCACCGGAAACCAGATCGCCATCGACGGCGCGTTCGGCCCGGCCACCAGGGCGGCGGTGACCCGCTTCCAGTCGGCGTACGGGCTGGCCGCCGATGGCATCGCGGGCCCCGCGACCTTCAACAAGATCTACCAGCTGCAGGACAACGACTGCACCCCGGTCAACTTCACCTACGCCGAGCTGAACCGCTGCAACTCCGACTGGTCCGGCGGCAAGGTCAGCGCCGCCACCGCGCGCGCCAACGCCCTGGTGACCATGTGGAAGCTCCAGGCCATGCGGCACGCCATGGGTGACCGGCCCATCACCGTCAACGGCGGCTTCCGCAGCGTGTCCTGCAACAGCGCGGTCGGCGGGGCCGCCAACAGCCGCCACATGTACGGGCACGCGGCGGACCTCGGCGCCGGGCCCCAGGGCTTCTGCGGCCTCGCCCAGGCGGCGCGCAACCACGGCTTCACCGAGATCCTCGGCCCGGGCTACCCCGGCCACAACGACCACACCCACGTCGCCGGGGGCAGCGGCCGCTTCTGGTCCGCGCCCAGCTGCGGCATCTGACACCCGGCGGGGCGGGGGCCGGCTCGACCGGGATCAGCCGGTACCGGCCTCCAGCAGCAACTCCGCCAGTTCACCCGGCACGGTGACCATGCAGTCGTGACCGCTGCGCACCTCCCGTACCCGCGACGGAGCCCCGTGGGGCTGCGCCGCGGGTACGGGCCTGCGCGTGACGCCCTCCGGCTCGCTGCCCACGCAGTGGATGTACGTACGGGGGATCGCGGCCGCCGCCGGATCGTCCAGGCGGACCGGCTGCCGGAAGCAGCGCGCCGACTCGTCGATGAGCATCGTGCGCAGCCAGGCCTTGTCCGCCGGGTCGGTGACCCCGAACAGGCCCTGGGGCTCCGGCCCTTCCGGCAGGGGAGGGATGCGCCAGGGGGCCTCGGAGCCTGCCGCGAGGTCGAGCAGGTGCTGGGTGTGGGGCATGACGTCGAGGACGCTCTCACCGTCGGCCGGGACCATCGCGTCGACGAAGACCAGACCGGTGACCCGCTCCGGGAGCCGGTCGGCGACGGCGGCTATGACCATCCCGGCGTAGCTGTGGCCGACCAGCACCACGTCGGTGAGGTCCTCCTCGACGAGAAGACCGACGACATCGGCGATGTGCGTGTCGAGCCCCACGTCCGGGCCGAGCAGGTGCGCCTTCTCGCCGTGGCCGGTGAGCGAGGGGGCGGACACCCGGTGCCCGGCCCGGGTCAGGAAGGGCGCCACCCGGTCCCAGACGCGGCCGTCGTGCCAGGCGCCGTGGACAAGGACATAGGTCTTCTCGCGCTGCGTACTCAGCGGCGCATTGCGTGATGCGTTCCGTGGCGTGCTCATGAGAAAGACGCTACGGAGCCGATAGGTACCTCTTGGTACCGTTCAGCCCATGCGCGACCCTGCGGGAACCGTCTTCCTCGCGGACTGCCCCGCCCGGCTGGCCATCGAGATCATCACCACCAAGTGGGCAGCCGTCGTCCTGTTCGCGCTCAGTCGCGGACCGTGCCGGCACGGCGAACTCGTCGACCACGTCGGCGGTATCTCCCGCAAGGTGCTGACCCAGACCCTCCGCAAGCTCCAGGGCTACGGCCTGGTCGAGCGCCGCGCGTACGCCGAAGCGCCGCCCCGGGTCGAGTACCGCCTCACCGAGCTCGGCACGACCCTGGTCGAGCCCATCGCCGTACTGACGGAGTGGGCCCGGACGCACGGCGAGGCCATCGTGAGCTTCCAGGAGGAGGAGACGGCGGAAGACGGCCCGGAGCGGCTCACCGGGTGAAGGAGCGCTCCCAGCAAGCCTCATGAGGGTGCGTCAGCTACGCGCAACTCATTGACAGCCGGATGCACCCCTGCCACCGTCTCGACTGACGGCGGCAGTTCCCGGACCCGGCCCCCAAGGGTCCCAGGGTCCACCGCGCACACCTCCCCCACCCCGCGCCTCCCTCCCCCACAGCTCGGCCGCCGTCAAGTGGGAGCGCTCCCAGAGAAGGGCCGCACTCGTGAGAAGACTCCTTCGTACGCTCGCCGCCTCGGCGTTCGCCTGCCTGCTCCTCCCCCTCAGCGCCGGGCCGGGCAACGCCACCACCACCCCGGCCGCCGCCGCCCTGGCCGACCCGATCGGCATGACCAGCGGCTTCTACACCGACCCCCACTCCAATCCCGCCGCCTGGGCCGCCGCGAACCCCGGCGACGGGCGCGCCGCCGCCATCCGCGACAACATCGCGTCCCGCCCCATGGCCCGGTGGTTCGGCGCCTGGAGCGGGGACATCGGGGCCTCGGTCGGCTCGTACGTCGGGGCCGCGGACGCCGCCGACAAGCTGCCCGTGCTGATCGCGTACAACATCCCCGGCCGCGACGCCTGCGGCGGGCACTCCGGCGGTGGCGCGGGCACCCCGGCCGCGTACCGGACGTGGATCTCCGCCTTCGCCTCCGCCATCGGCTCCCGGCCCGCACTGGTGGTGATCGAGCCCGATTCGCTGGGCGACTTCAGCTGCCTGGACCAGGCCCGGATCGACGAGCGCAACGCCATGCTCCGGGGCGCCCTCGCCGAGTTCCGCAACCGCGCCCCCAACACCTGGACCTACCTGGACGCCGGGAACCCGGCCTGGATCAGCGCGTCCACCATGGCCCAGCACCTCGAAGGCGCCGGCGCCCGCGAGGCGCACGGCTTCTCGCTGAACATCTCGAACTACTTCACCACCGGCGAGAACACCTCCTACGGCAACGCCATCAGCTCGGCGCTGTCCGCGTCCTACGGCTACACGAAGCCGTACGTCATCGACACCAGCCGCAACGGCAACGGCTCCAACGGCGAGTGGTGCAACCCCGGCGGGCGCCGGATCGGGGCCGTCAGCCAGACGGGCGGCGGGGCCGAGATGCTGCTGTGGCTGAAGACCCCCGGGGAGTCCGACGGCAACTGCGGGGTCGGCGGCGGATCGGCGGCCGGGCAGTTCCTCCCGGAGGTCGCGTACAAGATGATCTTCGGGTACTGAGGGCGGGTCGTCGGCCGCTCGACGCAGGAACCCTTGATACCTCGCACCGGCCCGGGAACCGGCGGGACCTGACGTCCGCCGGTTCCCGGGCCCTCGCATGTGCAGGCCCGGCGCGGGACCGGGTCCCGGTCGCCGCCACGGGACCGCGCTCACGCGCGTTCGGCCCGCCCGCACGCCGGCGCGACCGCGCCCAAGCACGCGCCACGACGGTAGAGTTGCAGGTGAACCGGAGGTGCCGCGCGGAGAAAATTCTGCTTTCGCGCGAGTGCGTACCGTCTGCGCCACGCAGACCGAACTGCGTACGGAAGCAGACCCCCGGGAGCCTCACGTGTCGGTTGCAGCGGACCAGCTGAAACAGCTTGACCCTCAGTCGTGGGCCGACGGCCTGGTTGCCCATCTCTACGTCCAGGGGCCTCCGGTGATCCCGGACCTGCGGCGGTGGGTCGACATCCGTGTGAACACGCACTTCAACGGCGGTCTCGGCAGGTTCAGGGGGGTTCAGTCGTTCGTCCGCGGCCTGGAGCAGGAGGCCGAGAAGAAGCGCGCGGCGATTCTGGAGGCCCCCGGCCCCATCACCCTTGAGCTGGAGGACCTCACCACGCTCCTGGCGGCGCGGATGGTCAACGAGGCCGACTGCCCGCCCCTGCCGGAACCCCCGGACTTCCCGGAGGAACGGACCCCGGACCAGATCCGTGAGGCCCTCCCCGGCGGCTTCCAGTACATCGAGCGCAAGCTCAGGGCCGAACAGCGTACGTACTTCCATCTGGAGTGCGTCAGCGGAGTGCGCCGCGAGCTCACCGCCAGCCTCATGGGCGTGCCCACGACGACGGTCGCCACCCACGCCTACGAGGTCTGGAACGGGATGGAGCACCACGGTGTCGACCGCGTGTCGATGGCGTGGTTCGTGAACAACCGCCTCGGGGCCCGCGCGCCGAAGGCGTACAAGAAGGGGGACACGAAGCAGACGGCGGGCGCCGCGGCGCCCGCCCCGCCCCCCGCACGCAAGCCACCGAGAACGAGGAGGAATCCCCGTGCGAAGGAATGAACGATGACGCAGACCCTGACACGCAGCGCTGCCGACGACAAGGAGGACATCTTCATGAGTCAGCTCAGGACGCGTGAATCGCTTGCCGGTTCCCCCCTCCGGCAGGACACGCCGGTCGGGCTTCCCTTGACCCGGGAGACCCGCCAGGCCAATAGGCAAGAAACCCGCCGCAGGCTCGCGAAGGCGCCCGGCGTCGTCGTCTCCGCGGGTGCGGTGACGTGCAGTCTGGCGACGACCGTGTCGCTGATGGCGGCCTGGGGGGTGAAGGAGGCCGCGCTCTTCCAGATCGGCACCATGCTCACCGCCGTTTACGTGGCCGTGAACGATATCCGTAGGTCGGTCGTGGGCGGGGAGGCGTGGCGCAGCCGCCACGTGATCATTTCCTGGCTGGTGCGACGGCACCCGCTCGACTGACAAGGGCGGGACCGCCCAGCGTTCTCCAGGATCGCGAGCCCATGGATCACGCTGAGCAGCCACCAACAGCCACTCCCCAGAGCTGCTTGACACGACACAGGACAAGGAAGAGCCGATGCCGCTAGTTTCCCCGCAGAAGGCGCAGCACAGTACGGATGCTCATTCTTCGATGTATTCCGGCAATTTCTGTGCGCCTTCCTGGCTGAAGACAGCCATGCGGCTCGTACACGCGTACTGCCGCCTCCGTCTGCTTTCGATACGCCAGCCCGACTGGGGCCCCCGGACGTGACATGACCGCGGCCCCAGGCTTGGCGAAGCCCGGGGCCGCAGCTGTGACGTGCGCCGTGGAAACGGTGCACGGAGAACCTTTAGACGCTCGTCGGGTGCATCTGTCCAGGACCCGCCCGACGGGCATCCTCCCTAGTTCTCGGTTAGGACACCGCAATGATGCCCTGTTCGTACTCTTTCCCGTGGCCGAACGCTGAATATGTCTGGCGAAGCAGCCCCCTTCAGGCCAGCGCCGCCGCTGATGCCGGTTTCGCCGGCTCGTTCACCTGGGCGGCGCTCGTGACCGCGATCGGCATCGTGCTCACCGCCGTCCTCGCCTTCGTCCACCGGTGGTTCGACAAGCGGGCGAAGCTGCTGGAGCAGGACGGCGCAGTCGTCGTCAGGCTCTCCGCCGAGGTGAATAGGCTCGCCAAGAAGACGGCCACCGAGGACGACCTCGGGGAGATCAAGGAACTCCTCAGCCTCCTCAAGCAGGCCGAGCGCCGCTTCCCGAGGATTCCGTTCGGCACAATCGTCGCGACCGTGGAGGTGTACGAGAAGGCCGTCATCAGTGAGGAGTGCGCCAAGGCGCTCAAGCGTGTCCTGGCCAACAGGAAGTTCGTGGACGAGGCGCTGAAGCTCTCCCGCGAGCAGGGCGTACGGCTCGCCGCCGTCCGCGCCGCGATCGAAACCGTCCAGCGGATCATCGACCGCAAGCTCAGGCGGTGACGACCGGAAGAGGCCGAGAAAAAGGCGCGAGAGAAAAGTCGCGAAACAATGCGGGCAACCACGTCGAGAACCCGCACCCGGCTCCGTCCCCGTAGTGAAAGCGACCACGAAGCGGCCCCACAGGTCGCCCGCACCGAGGAGAATCCCATGGCCAAGTACCTGATGCTCAAGCACTACCGAGGCGCTCCCGAGGCAGTCAACGACGTCCCCATGGACCGCTGGACCCCGGAAGAGGTCTCGGCGCACATCCAGTACATGAACGACTTCGCCGCCCGGCTGGAGAAGAGCGGGGAGTTCGTCGACGGGCAGGCGCTCGCGCCCGAGGGCGCGTGGGTCCGGTACGACGGGGAAGGGCGTCCGCCGGTCACCGACGGGCCGTTCGCCGAGACCAAGGACCTGATCGCCGGGTGGATGATCATCGACGTGGATTCGTACGAACGGGCCGTCGAGCTGGCCGGTGAGCTGTCGGCCGCCCCCGGGGCGGGCGGAAAGCCGATCCACGAGTGGCTGGAGCTGCGGCCGTTCCTGACCGCGCCGCCCACCATCTCGGAGTGACCCACCGATGGACGAGCTGCTGCTCCGGAGCATCGTTCCGGGCGTGCTCGGGGTCCTCGTCCGCCGCGGAGCCGACTTCGCGGCGGCCGAGGACGCCGTACAGGACGCGCTGATCGAAGCGGTCCGCGTCTGGCCCGCCGATCCGCCCCGCGACCCGAAGGCGTGGCTGGTCACCGTGGCCTGGCGGCGGTTCCTCGACGCGACGCGCGCCGAAACCGCCCGGCGGCGGCGTGAGGACCTCGTGGAGGAGGAGCCCACGCCCGGGCCCGCTCCCGGAACCGACGACACGCTCCAGCTCTACTTCCTCTGCGCCCACCCCTCCCTGACGCCCTCGTCCGCCGTCGCGCTCACCCTGCGGGCCGTCGGCGGGCTGACCACCCGCCAGATCGCCCAGGCCTACCTGGTGCCCGAGGCGACCATGGCGCAGCGGATCAGCCGGGCCAAGCGCACGGTGTCCGGCGTGCGGTTCGACCGGCCCGGCGATGTCTCCACCGTGCTGCGCGTCCTCTACCTGGTCTTCAACGAGGGGTACTCCGGCGACCTCGACCTCTCCGCCGAGGCCATCCGGCTCACCCGCCGGCTCGCGGCCGCCATCGACCACCCCGAGGTGGCGGGGCTGCTCGCCCTCATGCTGCTCCACCACGCCCGGCGCGCGGCCCGGACCGCGCCCGACGGCAGCCTGGTGCCGCTCGCCGAGCAGGACCGGGGGCAGTGGGACACCGCCTCGATCGCCGAGGGGGTCCGGATCCTTCAGTCGGCGCTCGCCCGCGACCGGCTGGGCGAGTACCAGGCCCAGGCCGCCGTCGCCGCGCTGCACGCGGACGCGCCGACCGCCGCGGAGACCGACTGGGTGCAGATCGCCGAGTGGTACGACGAGCTCGTGGGGCTGACCGGCAGTCCGGTCGTCCGGCTCAACCGGGCGGTGGCCGTCGGTGAGGCGGACGGGCCGCGCGCCGGGCTCGCGGCCCTCGCGGAGCTGGACGACACGCTGCCCCGGTACGCGGCGGTGGCCGCGTACCTCCACGAACGCGACGGCGACCCGGGGACGGCGGCGAAGCTGTACGCCGAAGCCGCGCGCAAGGCGCAGAACGTTGCCGAGCGCGACCATCTGACCCGGCAAGCGGCACGCCTCAACTCCCGTAAGGAGTAAGGGCTCAGGGGTTCCTCGCCCCGTCCGTCACCCGCTCCAGCCGGTAGAGGTCCGCCACGCACCCGCCGGGCCAGTAGCGGGCGCCTCCCTGGCTGAACGGCTCCAGCATGCCGCTGATGACGAGCCGTTCGTACGGCATCACCCGCTCACCGTCCGCCGCCCCCTGCCGCAGCCGCCGGTCCTGGGCGTCCCACTTCTCCGCCCGGGCCCGCATGGTGCCGTCCAGGTTGAGCAGCGAGACGGCCGGGCCGAAGCAGACCAGCACGCAGAGCGCGGCGCACACGGCCTTCACCGGGGCGGTACGGCGTACGTGCTGCCGCGCGGCGAGGCCCAGGAGCGCCCCGGCCGCGACGAGGAGGACCACGTACAGCAGGAGGTAGTCGTTCCAGAGCCGGTTGGCGCTCGGGTCGCTCACCCGGTCCCGGAACACCGGGTACGCGATCACCGTGCACAGGTAGCCCGAGACGAGCAGCGTGAGCAGGGCGGTCCAGGCCAGGAGGGGCCAGTGGGCCGGCGGGCGGGGGGTGCGGCCGTCGCGCCGGTCGCAGAGCAGGCCGAGGAGTACGCCGACCGCGACCGCGCCGACGTACTGCCAGGTCGTGACCACCGTGACGGTGATCTCCGCGAACCCTCGCAGCGAGGCGGCGAGCGAGTCGGGGGCGAGGAGGGACGTGGTCTGTGCCCCGAACCGCTCCCGGCGGTGGAGGGAGCCGGGTGAGGTGATGAGGACGAGGCCGCCCGCCACCGTCCCGGCGATGCCCGCCGCGCACCACAGGCGGACGAACCCCCGGGCGGGGGCGGGGACCACCCGGCCGCTCAGGAGCAGCGTGGCCAGCAGCACCATCACCACCACGATCGCCGTCTCCTCCGAGAGGGTGGCGAGGAAGACGCCCGCGAGCAGGACGGTGGCGAGGGCGGTCCCCCGGCCCCGGCGGGTACGGGCGAGCAGCAGCGGGACCAGGGCGGCGCAGGCCAGGACCGGCGGCAGGGTGTGGGAGACCGAGGCGGCGGGCCAGTAGAACGTCTTGTACGTGTTCGGCGTGACGAACAGGAAGAGCGCCGTCATCATCGCCGCGACCAGGATCGGCAGCCCGCGCGGCACCGTGATGCCGCCCCGGCGCAGCGCCAGCACGGTCACCGCCCAGAGCACCGCCAGCACCAGAACCCCGCTGACCAGGGGGAACCACTGGTGTCCGGCGACTTGGAACTTCGCGTAGGCGCCGACCAGCAGGGCGTTGGCCACGCGTCCGTTGTCGTCGAAGTAGAACTTGCCCACCAGGCCCGTGACGCCGGTGTCCCGTACGGCGGGGAGGAAGCACCAGTCGTCGGCACCGGGCCGCACCCACCGGCCGAACCAGGACGCGGCGGCGAGCAGGGCGAGGGGCGGGAGTGCGAGGGCGCTCACCCAGAGCGCGGTCGTCGGCCGTGCGCCCGGTTCCCGCGCGTCCCGTGGGACCTGGGCCCCGGGCGTCGGCTCGTCCGGCACGGCGGTTTCCGGCGGGCTCCCGGACATCAGGCCTCTCACCGGTCCTCGGAGGAGCGCACGGAGGGCTGGGGCGTGGGGTGGGTGGTCGTCCTCGGTGCGAAGGACCTGTCCGCCGCCGCGCGCCCGGGGAGCGGCTGGGCGGGACGCTCCGGTACGGAGACCTCGGGGGCTTCGGCGGCTCCGGCGGCTCCGGTGACGTCGGTGGCCTCGGAAGCTTCGGTGGCCTGGGCCCGGCGGCCCGACATGATCGCCCACCGGGCCAGCAGGAACGAGAGCGGTGTGACGATGATCCCGGCCGCCAGCGCGGCGAGGTTCTTGTCCATCCCGAGACCACTGACCGCGCCGTAGAGCAGTGCTCCGGACGCCACCAGGTTGGCCAGGCTGGAGACCGGGTAGCGCACGAACCCGTGCCAGGTCGGCTTCGTCCGGCAGGTGACGTAGGAGTTGAGGAGGAACGAGCAGACGATGCTGACCGCGTAGCCCAGCACATGGGCCACGAGGTAGGGGATCCAGCGGTTCAGCGAGGCGTAGACCCCCAGGTAGACGGCGGTGTTGACGCAGCCGACGAGGACGAAGCTGCCGAACTGACGCACCGTGCGGGAGCGGCTGGAAGGGTTGGGCAGGGCGGGCTCGTACGGCTCCACGACGACCGGCGGGGTCGCCGGCAGGTGACGCTCCGGCAGGGTCCGGCAGGTCGCGTCGGTCTCCCGCACCACATAGGGCGGGCGGTGTTTCGTCTCGTGGTAGATGCGGCCCACGTACTCCCCGATGACGCCGAGCGTGACGAGCTGGATCCCGCTCAGCGCGACGACCGCGGTGAGGAGGGTCGCGTAACCCGGGGTCTCCGCGCCGTGCAGCACGACGGTGATCACCGTCCACAGCGCGTACGCCAGGGCCGAGACGAAGACCCAGAAACCGGTGTAGATGGCGAGGCGGAGGGGGCGGTTGTTGAAGGAGAGGAGCCCGTCGATGCCGTAGTTCAGCAGGCGTCTGCTCCCCCACTTCGACCGGCCGGCCACGCGCTCGCTGTTGCGGTAGCGGAAGCTGACCGTGTCGAAGCCGATCCAGGAGAAGATCCCCTTGGAGAAGCGGTTGCTCTCGGGGAGCGAGAGGACGCTCTCCACGGCCCGCCGGGACAGCAGCCGGAAGTCGCCCGAGCCGTCGATCAGCTCGACGTCCATGCACCGCCGCACCAGGGCGTAGTACGTGTGGCTGAGCGTGGAGCGCACCATGCCCTCGCCCACCCGGTCGCGGCGCGGGATGACCTGGTCGTAGCCGTGCCGGTGCAGCTCCAGCATGCGGGGGATCAGCTCGGGCGGGTGCTGGAGGTCGGCGTCCATGATGACCACCGCCGCACCGCGTGACATGCGCAGACCGGCGAGCATGGCGGCCTCCTTGCCGAAGTTGCGGCTGAAGGCGGTGTAACGGACGCGCTCGTCGCGCAGGGCGAGGGTGCTGAGGAGTTCCCGGGTGGCATCGCCGCTGCCGTCGTCCACGTAGCAGACCTCGAAGCGGGTGCCGGTGGATTCGAGGACGGTGAGCAGGACGGTGTGGAAGGTGTCGAGCACCTCGGCCTCGTCGAAACACGGCACGACGACGGAGAGCTGAAGGCCGTTCATGGGAATCCTCCGGACTTCGGCGGCCGGTCACCTGCAATACGGGGACAACAGGTCCCGTTCTGATCGCTTTTCTCTACATTTGCCCATCCGGTGGGAGAGGCCCGGCCTTCCCCCTCCGGACGCGCGGTCCGCCGCGCCCTTTCATCCGAACAGCGCAGACCCCCCGGGGCGGCCGCCGGGGGCTGCCGGAGCCGCCGGGACTCCGGGTCGCGGGCTCCGACAGGCGGACATAGCCTCGCAAACGTGACGCCATCCGTGGACCGTATCCGGAGCTCCGCGCCCGGCAGGGCCCTGCTCACCGGCCTGCTCGCGACGCTCTTCGCCGGGTACTGGCTGGCCCTGCCCGGCGCGGCGGACGCCCGCGCCGAGGACCCGGTGGAGCTCTCCCGGGACGGCCAGATCACCGACCGGGTCGGGGCGCTGGGGGACCGTACGGACGCGGTGGAGGACGCCCTCGACCGGCTCTACGCGGAACAGCGCCTCCAGCTCTTCGTCGTGTACGTACGCGATTTCTCCGGGCGGTCCGGGCAGACCTGGAGCGACGAGACAGCCAACCGCAACGGGCTGGGCCAGGACGACGTGCTGCTCTCCGTCGCCACCCACGACCGGCAGTACGCCTACTCCGTGGACGCGGGCTCCGAGCTCACCGACGGGCAGCTGAGCGAGGTGGCGTCCACCGCGATCGAGCCCGCGCTGCGCGAGAACGACTGGGCCGGTGCGGCGATCGGCGCTGCGGACGGTTACGCCGCCGTCCTGGCCGGGCGTCCCGTGACCGCCCCCGCCATCACCCCGGGCCCCGCCGACCCCGGTACGGGCGCCTCCGGCCCCTCCTCCGGTGCGGGCGACTTCATCCTGCCGGTGGTCGTCGTCGGGGGCGCGGGGGCGCTCGCCGCGTTCGCGTACACCCGGCGCAAGCGGCGCTCCGCGACCCGCACGACCCCGGCCGCGACCGGCTGGGGGCGCGGTGCGGAGGGGGAGGACGCACCGGTCCCCCTGGAGGAGCTGGACGCGCGGGCGAAGCAGGTGCTGGTGGACACCGATGACGCGGTCCGCACCAGCGAGGAGGAACTCGGCTTCGCGACCGCCCAGTTCGGCGACGAGGCGGCGAAGCCCTTCACGGAGGCCGTCGCACGGGCGAAGGACGAGCTGACGCAGTCGTTCCGGTTGCGCCAGCAGCTCGACGACGCCTTCCCCGAGGACGACGCGACCCGCCGCCGGATGCTGGAGGAGATCCTCACCCGGTGCGCGGCCGCCGACGAGGGGCTCGACGCCGTCTCGGAGGACTTCGACCGGCTGCGCGCCCTGGAACGCAACGCTCCGGAAGCCCTGGCCGCCGTCGAGACCACGTACGCCACGCTCACCGGGCGCGTCTCGGCGGCCGAGGCGACGGTCGCGGGGATGCGCGAGCGGTACGGGGACGGGGCCGCCGCCCCCGTCGCGGGCGATGTCGAGCAGGCGAAGGACCGGCTCGCCTTCGCCGCCTCCGCCCTGGACCAGGCCCGCCCGGCGGTCGACGCCAACGACCACGCGCGGGCCGCCGTCTACATCCGGGCCACCGAGGGCGCGGTCGGCCAGGCGGGCACCCTCATCGACTCGGTGGACCGGCGCTCGGCCGAGCTGGCCGAGGCGGCCGGGAAGCTGCCCGCGGCCCTCACCGAGACGGAGACCGACCTCGCCGACGCGGGCGGACTCCTCGAAGGCACCGCGGCCGCCACCTCCACCGCCGACCTGCGGGGCCGGATCGCCCGCGCCGAGGCCGTACTCACCGACGTACGGGAGGCGATGGCGGCGGGTCCGTACGACCCGGTCGACGCGCTGCGCCGGGTGGAGGAGGCCGATGCGGCCCTGGACGAGGCGCTCGCCGGGGCCCGGGAGCAGGAGCAAGGCGGCCGGCGGGCCCGCTCGCTCCTCGACCAGGCGATGCTCACCGCCCGCTCCGCGATCGGGGCGGCGGCCGACTACATCACCACCAACCGGGGCGCGGTCGGCGCGCAGGCCCGCACCCGCCTCGCGGAGGCCCAGCGCCGCTGGGAGCGGGCCGGGCAGCTGGCCGACGGCGACGCGCAGGGCGCCCTGGCCGAGGCGCAGCAGGCGGACGCGCTGGCCCGGCAGGCGCTGGGCCTGGCCGAGCAGGACGTACGCGGCTTCCAGGGCCCGCAAGGACCGGGAGGCTTCGGCGGTCCCGGCGGTTCGCGGGGCGGGGGCGGCATGGGCGGGGCGGTGCTCGGCGGGATCATCCTCGGCGGGCTGTTCGGCGGCGGGCTCGTCCGGGGCGGCATGGGCGGCGGCTCCGGCGAGCCGGTCGGGGGCGGACGCGGCCGGTCCGGGGGGTTCGGCGGCGGGCCGGGCAGTTTCGGCGGGGGCGGCACACGGGGGCGCCGGGGCGGTGGCGGCCGCTTCTGAACGCCCGGCGCACACCACACCACTCAGCTGTTCCCGACACCTCAGCTGTTCCCGACATCCAAGGAGCCGTGCCATGACCAAGCAGACCATCCTCGGCCGCGTCACCCAGCTGGCGAAGGCCAACATCAACGCCCTGCTGGACCAGGCGGAGGATCCGCAGAAGATGCTGGACCAGCTGATCCGCGACTACACCAGCAACATCGCGGAGGCCGAGCAGGCAGTCGCCGCGACCATCGGCAACCTGCGGCTGATGGAGCAGGACCACAAGGAGGACGTGGAGGCGGCGGCCGAGTGGGGCTCCAAGGCGCTGGCGGCCAGCCGGAAGGCCGACGAGCTGCGCGGGGCGGGGTCGGTGGCGGAGGCGGACAAGTTCGACAACCTGGCCAAGGTGGCGCTCGGCCGTCAGCTCCAGTCCGAGCAGGAGGCGAGGACGGCCATGCCGACGATCGCCTCGCAGAGCGAAGTGGTGGACAAGCTCAAGACGGGGCTCGACCAGATGAAGGTCAAACTCTCCGAGCTGAAGGCCAAGCGGGACGAGCTGGTGGCGCGCGCCAAGTCCGCGCAGGCGCAGAACCAGATGATGGACGCCGTGAAGAGCATCGACGTCCTGGACCCGACGAGCGAACTGAGCCGCTTCGAGGACAAGGTGCGGCGCGAGGAGGCCCGGGCGCTGGGCAAGCAGGAGCTCGCCGCCTCCTCGCTGGACGCGCAGTTCGAGCAGCTGGACAGCCTGGGAGCCAGTGCGGAGGTGGAGGCCCGGCTGGCGGCCCTGAAGACGGGAGCCTCGTAGCGGTTCAGTACATGCTCAGCAGCTGCTCCACGGAGAGTTCCGCAGCCGGGGCCCCGGTCGGCAGGGCCAGCTCGAACCAGACGGTCTTGCCGCGCGGGGTGCGCCGCGAGCCCCATGCGGCGCTGAGCAGCCCGACCAGCTGGAGCCCGCGCCCGCCCTCGTCGGTGTCGCGGGCGCGGCGGCGGCGGGGCTGGACGAGTCCGGCGTCCCACACCTCGCAGACCAGGGTGCGGTCGCGCAGCAGCCGGAGCCGGATCTCGCCCTCTCCGTACCGCAGGGCGTTGGTGACCAGCTCGCTGACGAGGAGTTCGGTGGTGTCGACCAGGTCGTCCAGGTCCCAGGCCATGAGCTGGGAGCGGGCCAGTTCGCGGGCGCGGCCCACCGAGCGGGGTTCGCGCGGCAGCGTCCAGTCCCCCACCGCCTCCCCGGGGAGCCCCTGGATACGGGCCATCAGCAGGGCGATGTCGTCCTCGCCGTGCCGGGTGTCGAGCGTGGCGAGGACGAAGTCGCAGGCGTCCTCCAGGGGCATCTGCGGTCCGGTCAGCACGGCGCGCAGGGCGTCCAGGCCCTCGTCGAGCGGCTGGTCGCGGGATTCCACGAGCCCGTCGGTGTAGAGGGTGAGCAGGGCGTTCTCGGCGAGCTCCACCTCCACCTCCTCGAACGGTTCGCCGCCGACGCCCAGCGGCATCCCCGGCGGTACGTCGATGAGCCGGGCGGGCCTGCCGGGCTCCACGACGGCCGGGGGCATGTGCCCGGCGTTGGCGAACGTGCAGCGCCGGGTGACCGGGTCGTAGACCGCGTACACACAGGTGGCGAGGTACACCTCGGAGAGGTCCGCCTCACGGGACTTCTGCGCGGCGCGGGAGGGCCACTGGGCTCCGCCGCTGCCGCCGAGCCCTTCGCTGCGCTCGCCGCCGCCCGGGGAGCCGAGGCCGCGCGCGACCTCGTCCAGGGCGGAGAGCACCTCGGCGGGCTCCAGGTCGAGGAGGGCCAGCGTCCTTACGGCGGTGCGGAGTTCACCCATGGCGACGGCGGCCCGCAGGCCCCGGCCCATGACGTCGCCGACGACCAGGGCGGTGCGGTGGCCCGGCAGCTCGATGACGTCGAACCAGTCGCCGCCGACCTCGGTCGCGGTGTTGCCGGGGAGGTAGCGGCAGGCGATGTCGAGCCCGGCGGCCTCGGGGTCGCCGGGGGGCAGCAGGCTGCGCTGGAGGATCAGGGCGCGTTCGTGTTCGCGGCGGTAGAGGCGGGCGTTGTCGATACAGACGGCGGCGCGGGCGGCCAGCTCGGTGGCGAGCGCCCGGTCCCGCTCCCCGAAGGGCTCGCTCCCCTTCGTACGGGAGAACTGGACGAGGCCGACGACGGTGTCGTGGGCGACCATCGGCACGGCGAGCGTCGACTGCACGAACCCCATGTCGTCGCCGGGGACCGCCTCGACCTGGCCCGAGCGCAGCGCGATCGCGCACGGCGAGCCGAACGGGAAGCGGTGCACCGAGCCGAGCGCGGGCGGCAGGTCGTGGGGGCCGGGGCCGCCGCTGCCCGCCACGGCGGTCGGCAGCGCGTCGGCGACGGCGCTGGCGTGGGCGACCCGGCGCAGCTCGGCCGAGCCGCCGCCGGATTCGCGGTGCGGGGGCGCCCAGCTGCCGGGTGCGGCCTCCTCACCGGTGAGGAGGCCCTGGTAGAGGTCGACGGAGGCCAGGTCGCAGAAGCCGGGGACGGCCACGTCGAGGAGTTCGCGGGCGGTGGTCTCCAGGTCGAGGGAGTTACCGATGCGGGCGCTGGCCTCGTTGAGGAGGGCGAGGTTGCGGCGGGCGCTGGCGGCCTCACGGGCGGCGATATGACGGCGGGTGACATCGGTGGCGAGGCCCGCGACACCGACGGGGCGTCCGGCTCCGCTGTGCACCCGGTAGAGGTTCATGGACCAGTGGCGGCGGCCGGTGCCGCCGGGGGTGGGCCCGACCAGCTGGAGGTCGGTGACGGACTCGCCCGTATCCATGACGCGTTTCAGCGTGGCGCCCAGCCGCTCGGCCTCGGGGCCCGGGAGGTAGTCGTCGACCGTGCGGCCCCGGTGGTCGTCGGCCGCGCCGCCGAAGACCGTGGCGAAGCGCTGGTTGGCCCGTACGACGGTGAAGTCCGTACCGAACAGCACGAAGCCGAAAGGAGATTGGCCGAAAATGGCCTGCGAGGCGGCGAGGTCCGTCTCGATCCTCCGCAACGCCCGGACGTCAACGACGATACAGAGCGCGGCCCGCTCACCGTCCGCCGTCAGACTGGGCATCACATAGACCTCGGCGAGCCCGTGCGCTCCGCCCTCGCCCGGCATCCGGAACGGGACGAGGCCCGTCCACTCCTTGCCGTCCAGGATCTCGCCGACCCGCCGATGGCCGTCCGAGCGCAGCTCGGCGGGCATGAAGGCGTCGACCGGGTCACGCCCTATCGCCTCGTCCGCGGCCATGCCGAAGAGGCCGGCGGCCCGGCGGCTCCACTGCTCGATCAGGCCGTCGGGGCCGATCGAGAAGGAGGCGACCCTGATGTAGTCGTAGATCGAGCCGGGCGGACTGCTCTGCCACACGACGTCGCCCGTTGTCCCAGGTATTTCGCTCACGCGACCGTCCCCTCCAGCTCACACACCGGACCGGTCCTGCCCGCAGTATTCAGCACTACGGCCCCGACCGACACGGCGTTCACGATCACAGCAAGGTCTCAGTCCCTTTCAGCCAGGTTCTGCCCGACCTCTGGTGATCGCTGTGCGTCCCTCCCCACTCCTAACCAGGGAGAGCGAGCTCGAACCACACCGTCTTGCCACTCTTTCCGCGACGGGTCCCCCAACGGCGTGCGGAACAAGCCACGAGCTGCAGTCCTCGGCCGCCCTCGTCGTCGGGTCCCGCACTGCGTTCGGTGGGTGGATCCGGAAGCGGATCGGAGACTTCCACCAGCAGCCCCGGGGCGGCGGGCGGGCGGTCGGCGAGCCGGAGGTCGGTGGAGAAGTCTCCGGTGAGCCCGCCCGACCCGTTGCCCGAAGCGTTGTCCGATCCGTCACCTGATCCGTCGCCCGGTCCGGCACCCGATCCGGCACCCGAGGTGCTCGGGCGCGAGCGCTCCAGTCGTACGCCGATGGGGCCGGAGGCGTAGCGCAGGGAGTTGGTGACCAGCTCGCTGACCAGCAGGACCGTCAGGTCACCGACCGCCGTGTCCAGGCCCCAGCAGTCCAGGGCGTCACGGACGGCGTGCCGGGCACTGCGCACGGAACCCGGTTCGGCCGGGAAGGTCCACTCGGCGCAGTCGCCTTCGGTATCGATCACGCCGATCACTTCCCAGGGCAGACCACGGGCGCACCCCACAGATAAATGGGGACTAAACAGCCCATACCCACCATTTATTGCTTACTACCGCGCAAGCCTTCGTTTGGTGCAGACGGGGGTACGGGCCCCGCCCGCCGCGGGCGGCGGGTCAGCGCAGCTCGCCGGCGGCTTCGAGGTCGTCGAAGAGCAGTTGGTCCACCGGGGGCACGAGAGAGCGGTCGGCGTAGGAGAACCACGCCACCTCCTCGATCTCGCTGCTCGCGGCCAGGGTCCCGCGATAGTCGGCGTAGTAGCAGCTCATCGTGACGAGGGGGGCGTCCGGACCGTCATGGGCGTGCGCCTCGTACGTACCGGCGTGGACGACGGTCTCCGGGATCAGGCCGACCGTCAGCTCCTCCTCGATCTCGCGCAGGAGGGTCTCCAGGTCGGTCTCGGCGCCCTCGCGCTTGCCGCCCGGGATGTAGAAGACGTCCTTGCCCTTGGGGCGGGCGCAGAGAATCCTGCCGTCCTCGATCCGCACCCATGCCACCGTGTCGATCAGCACCGACGTCACCGCTCCGCCCCTCGTTCGCCGCGCCCGGGACGCTCGTACCGGACGGGCGGGACCCTACCGCCTGCGCGGCAGGGCCCCGGAACGCGACGGGGGCGCCTCAGGCCCTGAGGCCTGACGGGGCGCCTCAGGCCCTAGGGTCGGCCTCCCTGGCCCACGCGCTCCACCCGGTACACCTGGCGGTGCTTGCGGTCGTCCAGGCCGTCGGCGACCTTCTGCGCCTCGGCCTGGGTGGCATATCTGCCGACCCGGTAGCGGTTGCCGCTGTCGTCCTGCCGTATGACCAGCCACGGGAGCACAGCACCACTGTCGCTCATCGTGTTGCTCCCCCGCATATGCCCCCTCTTTCCACCGGCGTGCACGTATCCACCGGCGTGCACGTCTCTAAGGATCCCCAGGAAACCGCAGTACGCATATGCCCGAGCGTACGCCTGACCTTCACTCAGCGCAGGCGCCTTTACACAAAGAGATACACATCCGGCCAACACGAAGGGGGCGCATCCGCTGAATGCGCCCCCTTCACCGCCCCATCGCCCCTGGTTCCGGGGCCGCCACACGGCCCGACGGGGCGTCAACTCATCTGACCGGCAAGTGATAGGCGACCCGGTAGCGGTCGGCGGGCACCACCACGTCGGCCGTCTCCACGGCCCGGCCGGAGGCGTAGTACGTACGCCCGATCACGATGACGACATGGCCCGGCACCCCGCCGAGCGCCAGCAGCTCCTCCGCGAGCCCTGGGCGCGCACCGACCTCCTCCGCCACGTTGTCGACCACGATGTCGATCGCCGCCATGCGGTCGACCACCCCGCAGCCGCCCAGCGGACCCTCCTCAGGGAGCATCACCGGCGTACGCCCGGTGACAGAGAGGGGCTCCCACGAGGTGGAGAGCATGATCGGTTCTCCCGCCTCCCGGAACACGTAATGCGTCCGCATGACCCGGTCGCCCGGCTCGATGCCGAGCCGCTCGGCGACCTCGGCGCTCGCCCCCTCCTGCTCGCTGCGGGACTCCCAGGTCCCGCGCACCCCGTCGGCGGTCTGCTCCTGGCGGAACGGACTGGCCCCCTTCCCGGGCCGGTATCCGGAGCGGGCGATCATGCGGGGGACGGGGCGCTCGCGCACATAGGTGCCGGATCCGGAGCGGCCCTCGACCAGCCCCTCGGCCATCAGGACCTTCCGCGCCTCCAGGGCGACGGTGTCCGATACCCCGTACTCCTCCCGGATGCGGGCCTGCGACGGCAGGCGGGTATGGGGCGGCAGCGCGCCGTTCACGATCTTCTCCCGCAGATCGCTCGCCACGCGCAGATAGGCGGGCTGCTCACCGAAAGTCACAGGCCACTCCCAACAGGTTGACAGTCTGCAACAGCCTGACAACCGTGGGTTGTGCACCGCAAGCATGGGCCAGAGTTTCACTCAATGTGATGACGCTGCGGTCGTTCATGCATGAACCGACTGCGAGCACCAGGGCGCTTACCAGCCATTCCCACCCGGAATCCACACCGGACCCGCCCCGAACCTGCCCCGAATTCCGTCGGCCGACACCGCCGCGGAGACCCACAACTCCCCAGCCCTTGACCGTTTTTGGTCCAGACCAATACCTTCCTGTGCACAGCACGGCTCCCGATGTCCCTCCCGCAACGGATCACGCACAGGAACGAGCCTCATGCGTCGAAGAGACCTGTCCCGACTGACCATCGCCGGCGTCGCCCTCGCCCTGCTGGCGGGCACCGCCCCGGCCGCGGTGGCCGGCAGCGACCGCGGCCAGAACAACGGCGGCGACCGCTCCAAGGGCCACCACCGTCCCGCGTACAAGAACATCGGCTACTTCACCCAGTGGGGCGTCTACGGACGCGACTTCCAGGTCAACGACCTGCAGACCAGCGGGTCCGCGGCCAAGCTGACCCACATCAACTACGCCTTCGGCAACGTCAACGCCGAGGGCAAGTGCTTCACCGGCAACATCCCCGGCCAGGCCGATGCCTGGGCGGACTACGCCCGCCCGCTCGACGCGGCGAACTCGGTGGACGGCGTCGCCGACACCGACACCCAGCCGCTCGCGGGCAACTTCAACCAGCTGCGCGAGCTGAAGGCCAAGAACCCCGGCCTCAAGGTCATGATCTCGCTCGGCGGCTGGAGCTACTCCACCAACTTCTCCGACTCGGTGCGCACGGCCGCCTCCCGCAAGGCGCTCGTCGCCTCCTGCATCGACCTGTACATCAAGGGCAACCTCCCGGTGGACGGGGCGCGCGGCGGCCAGGGCGCGGCGGCCGGCCTCTTCGACGGGATCGACGTCGACTGGGAGTGGCCCGGCTCGGCGGGCAACGAGGGCACCGTCTTCCGCCCGGAGGACAAGAAGAACTTCACGGCCCTGATCCACGAGTTCCGCACCCAGCTCGACGCGTACGCGAAGAGCCAGGCCAAGCAGAAGAAGGGCAAGGGCCACCACAAGCCGAAGCCCAAGCACTACGACCTGTCGGCCTACGTCCCGGCCAACCCGGCGGCGATCGACGCGGGCTTCGACGTGAAGCGCCTCATGAAGGACTTCGACTTCGTCAACCTTCAGGGATACGACTACCACGTCTCGGGCGAGAAGAAGACGGCCCAGCAGTCGGCGCTGTACGCGAAGAACGACTTCAGCGTGGACCAGACCGTACGGGACTGGATCCGGCGCGGCGCCCCCAAGCACAAGCTCGTGGTGGGCATGCCGACGTACGGCCAGGGCTGGACCGGAGTGAGCGGCGGCGGCAAGGGCCTGGGCCAGCCGGCCACCGGCCCGGCTCCGGCCACCTGGGCCAACGGCTACGAGGACTACAAGGTCCTGAAGAAGCTGGCCGCGTCGGGCACGTACAAGATCCACCGCGACACGAAGAACGGCCACGCCTGGCTCTTCGACGGGACCTCGCTGTGGACGTACGACGACCCGCAGGTGCTGCGCGCCAAGACCTCGTACATCCGGGACAAGGGCCTCGGCGGCGCGATGTTCTGGTCGCTGGACGGGGACACGGACGACGGTGAGCTGGTCAGCACCGTCGACCGCGGGCTCAACCGCCGCTAGACACGAAGGAGTCGGGGCGGTCGCTGTCCGCGACCGCCCCGACCTCATGTCATCGGCTCAGTACCGCTGCGCGGGGATCAGAAGTGCAGACCCCAGCTGTTGATCCGGCCGGTGTCGTACGTCCAGTTGTCGGCGACGCGGAGCTTCCAGGTGCCGTTGGCGGGGACGGAGGAGGCGTTGACCGTGTACGTGGTGACCACGTTGTCGCTGCTGCCGCCGGAGCCGAACGCCTTCAGGTTGAAGACCGTGCCGTTGGGAGCGACCAGGTCGATCTTCAGGTCACCGATGTAGGTGTGCGAGATGTTGACCGGGACCTGCAGCGTGGCCGGGGCGTTGCCGGTGATCCCGGTGACGGTGATCGGCGACTCGACGGTGGAGTTGTCGTTGATCGGGTAGCCGGTGGTGTTCTCGAACTTCTTGCCCGGGTCCGGGTCCGGCGGGTTGGTGCTGCCCGCGCCCACGTAGAGGAGGCGGTTCGGCGAGCCGGTGCCCGGGTTGCCGACGACGTTCGGCGTCGAGGCCGCGACGAGACCGGCGGAGACCTGGGCGGGGGTCGAGCCCGGGTTGTCGGCGAGGTAGATGGCGGCCGCGCCGGCGACGTGCGGGCTGGCCATCGACGTACCGGAGATGGTGTTCGTGGCGCTGTCGCTGGTGTTCCACGTCGAGGTGATCGACGAGCCGGGCGCGAAGATGTCCACGACCGCACCGAAGTTGGAGAAGCTGGAGCGGGCGTCGGTGTTGGTCGTCGAGCCCACCGTGATGGCCTCGGCGACGCGCGCCGGGGACTTCGTGTTCGCGTTGGTCGACTCGTTGCCCGCCGCGACGGCGTAGGTGATGCCGGAGGCGATGGACCGCTGCACGGCCGCGTCGAGGACCGAGTCGGCGCCACCGCCGAGGCTCATGTTGGCGACGGCGGGCTTCACGGCGTTGGCCGTCACCCAGTCGATGCCCGCGACGACCTGCGCGGTGGTGCCCGAGCCCTGGTTGTTCAGTACCCGGACGCCGACGATCTTGGCCTTCTTGGCCACGCCGTAGGCGGTGCCGCCGACGGTGCCCGCCACGTGCGTGCCGTGGCCGTGTCCGTCCTGCGCGACGTTGTCGTTGTCGATGGCGTCGTAGCCGTTGAAGGCCCGGCCGCCGAAGTCGCCGTGGCTGATCCGTACCCCGGTGTCGATGACGTAGGCGGTGACGCCCTCACCGGCCTTGTCGGGGTAGGTGTAGCGCTGGTCCAGCGGGAGGCTCCGCTGGTCGATCCGGTCCAGACCCCAGGAGGGCGGGTTGTTCTGGGTGGCGGAGACCGTGAAGGTGCGGTTCTGCGAGACGGAAGCGACGGCCGGGTCGGCGGCGAACTTCTTCGCCTCCGCGGCGGTGGCCTCGACCGCGTAGCCGTTGAGGGCCGAGCGGTAGGTCCGTTCGATGGACGCGCCGTACTTCTTCGCAAGGGCCTTGCCCTGGGCGGAGTCGGACCTGGCGGCCGAGTCCTTCAGCGTGACGATGTAGCTGTCGCTGACGGTGCCCGGGGCACCCGCGTTCAGAATCACGCCTTCGGGCGCACGCTCGGCCGCGATCGCCGGGAGGGTGCCGGCGGTGGCGAGCGCGACGGCTGCCGCGGTGGCTATGACGGTCGCCGCGGCGAGTCTTCGACGTGCATGGGGGGTGTGACGCATCACTGACATGTGAGGGGTCCTCCTCATAGGCGGTGCGCTGGTGGGGGGTGGTTCCGGAGCCGCGCGAGACTCCCGGCAGGGGCATGACAAATCAACCGTCCGAACGCCCCGTTTTCTGCGTCGTCCGCGACCGGCATGCCCTGCTGCCAGCGAAAGATTGACCGATCCATGGCAAACCCACAAGGGTGCCTTGAGCCACGCCATACGTGCGTCATTCACCTGCCATATGCCTGACATCCTGGCGACCATGACCACCTATCACTGCCCCCGGGACGGAACCCGGTCCGCCGTTTCCGCCCTGACCTGGTGCTGTCCGGTCTGCCGCGGCCCGTGGGACCTGGACTTCACACCGGCCCCGGGGCTCGCCCTGAACGCGCTTTCCGGGCGTGCCAATTCACTGTGGCGTTACGAAGAGATCCTGCCGCTCTCCGCCCCCTCGGTCTCCCTCGGCGAGGGCCGCACCCCGCTCGTCCCGCTCACGGACACCGTCTCGGCCAAGCTCGACCATCTGATGCCGACGCTCTCCTTCAAGGACCGGGGCGCGGTGATGCTCGTGGAGCTGGCCCGGCGGCTGAACCCGGAGCGGGTGGTGGCCGACAGCAGCGGCAACGCGGGCACATCGATCGCCGCGTACTGCGCCCGCGCGGGGCTGCCCTGCACGGTGTACGTCCCCGAGGGCACGTCGCCCAAGAAGACCGAGCAGATCCGGGCCCACGGGGCGCGCCTGGTGGCCGTCCCCGGCGACCGGGAGGCGACGGCCCTGGCCGCCCGCGCGGCGGCCGACGAACCCGGCGCGTTCTACGCCTCGCATGTATTCAACCCGTACTTCCTGCACGGCACGAAGACGTACGTGTACGAGCTCTGGGAGGACCTCGGCGGCCGGCTCCCCGACACCCTCGCGGTCCCGGTCGGCAACGGCACCCTGCTCCTCGGCGCGGCCCTCGCCTCGGCCGAACTGCACGCCCTGGGCCTGATCGCGTCCCGGCCGCGGCTGATCGCCGTCCAGGCCGAGGCGGTCGCCCCGCTGGCCGCCGCCTTCCACGCGGGCGCGGACGACCTGCTGCCCGGTGCCGCCGCCGCCCCGACCCTGGCGGAGGGCATCGCGATCCCGCGTCCGCCGCGCGCCCGGCAGATCCTGGCGGCGGTACGGGGGTCGGGCGGCACGTTCCTGACGGTGACGGAGGACGAGATCCGGGACGCGCAGAGGGACTTGGCGGCGCGCGGGTTCTACGTGGAGACGACGGGGGTGGCGTGCTGGGCGGCGGTACGGGACGGCCTCGGGCAGGGCGTCGATCGGCCGGGGAGCGTGGTGGTGCCACTGTGCGGGGCGGGGCTGAAGACGGGGATGGCGGGTTAGCGGGCGGCGGGTCAGGGGGCAGCCGGTTGCGGGTGGCCGGTCAGGGACGGCTGATCAGGGGAGGGCCGGTCAGCGGGTGGCGTCCGATGGGCCGAGCTCCAGCAGGTACGTGTCCAACTCCGCGGCCCCCGCGAGCAGCGCGCGCCCTCGGGCGGAGAGCCGGGAGTGCCAGTCCCCGAGGGCGGCCTCCAGGGGCGCGAGCCCGCCGGCCGCCCGGACCTGGTCGATCAGCGGGGCGATCTGCTCCAGCAGGTAGCCGCCCCGCCGGAGCTGGTGGACCAGCCGGGCATCCCGTACGTCGGCCTCGCCGTACACGCGGTAGCCGGTCAGCGGATCGCGGCGGGGGCTGACCAGCCCGGCGTCCTCCCACTTGCGCAGGGTGGCGGGCCGGATGGAGAGCCGGTCGGCCAGGGGGCCGATGAAGGTGGCGGCGGGGCTCGCGCGGGGCGCGGACTCCGCCGCGTCGGGCCCCAGGTCGCGCAGGGCGCTCTCCACCGCCCGCAGGGTCCGCCGGTCGTCCAGGAGCTGGGCGTGGCTCTCGTCGATGAGGAGGAACGCCTCGTCGGCCGCGCCCCGGTTCACGGCCCGCATGATGCCCGTCGCCCTCGCGTGGCCGTGGCCGGGCACCAGGGCGAGGAACGTGTCCAGGGCGCGGGCGTGCAGCGGAGTGTAGGTGCGGTAGCCGCTCCCGGTGCGCTCGGCGGCCGGGAGGATGCCGGCCTCCTCGTAGTTCCGTACGGCCTGCGTGGAGAGACCGTGCGGGCGGGCCAGGTCGACCGGCCGGAGCCGTACCCGGCTTTGAGGGTTTTCCCCCACACCAACCCCCAATTTCCGGTGCTGTCAGCGCACTCGGCAGGAAAAGTCTCCACCGAAGGTTCAACGATACCGTTGAATCCATGGCCACCGACCTCACCGATATCACCCACACCACCCATGCCGTCGAAGCCTCCTCCGTCATGAAGCTGCTCAGGGCCCGCCCCCGGCTGCTCGCCCTGGGCGAGCCCACCCACGGCGAGGACACGTTGCTCGACGTACGCAACGAACTCTTCCGGCACCTCGTGGAGCAGGAGGGTTACCGGACGATCGCGATCGAGAGCGACTGCCTGATGGGCCTGCTCGTGGACGACTACGTCACCGGGGGCGAGGGCACCCTGCACGACGCCATGGAGCACGGATTCAGCCACGGGTTCGGGGCGTCCGCCGCCAACCGTGAACTCGTGCGCTGGGCAAGGGAGTACAACGAAGGCCGCCCCGCCTCCGACCGCCTCCGCTTCGCCGGATTCGACGGCCCCCTGGAGATCACGGGCGCCGCGAGCCCCCGGCAGGCCCTCACCGCACTCCACGGCCACCTCGCCTCCTGGCTGGACGCGGACGAACTGCTCCCCTGCACCGCCGCCACGCTCGACCACCTCCTCGGCAGCGACGAACGCTGGACCGAACCGGCGGCGATGATGGACCCGTCCCGCTCCTTCGGACGGTCGCCCGAGGCGGCGCAACTGCGCCTGCTGGCCGACGACTTGGTGGCACTGCTGGACGAGCGGACCCCGCACCTGATCGCCGCGGCCGGGCGGGAGGCCTCGGACCGTGCCCGCCTGTACGGCCGCACCGCCACCGGCCTGCTGCGGTACCACTCCTGGATGGCCGACACCTCACCGGCCCGCATGGTGCGGCTGCTCGGCGTACGGGACCGGATGATGGCCGACAACCTCCTCGCCCTCGCCGCACGCGGCCCGGTCCTGGTCTTCGCCCACAACAGCCATCTCCAGCGGGAGAAGAGTTCGATGCGGATGGGCGGCTTGCCGCTGGAGTGGTGGAGCGCCGGCGCGATAGTCGCCGCGCACCTGGGTGCGGAGTACGCGTTCCTCCCCACCGCCCTCGGCACGATCCGCCACCACGGAGTGGACGCGCCGCCACCGGAGACGGTGGAGGGCCTCCTGTACGCGCTCCCCGGGGACCGCCTCCTGGTCGACGCGCGCGGACTGGCCGCAGCCTTGGGCGAGGCGCTCCCCGCGCCCCGCGACTCCCCCTGGTTCGGCTACTTCGGCCTGGACCCGGCGCACCTGGCGGAGGCGGACGGGCTGATCTTCGTCAAGGACCTCGCGCAGAGCTGAGGGCCGCATCGAAGAAGGACAGGGCGGGCGGGTTCCGGTAGGGAAGGGCTACCCGTCAGGCGGGTTCCGGGAGGCACAGGACTACCCGTCAGGCGGGTTCCGGCAGGCACAGAGCCGTCCGGCGGGCGGGTTCCGGCGGGAGACACAGGGCCATCCGGCGGGCGCGTTCACGCCGAGCCCCCGGGGCGGGCGTGCCGTACCGCCCGCCCGTACGGCCGCCTCCCTACCTTCGTACCGTGAGCCTCTCGCGTATCTCCGTCCTCGCACCCCTGGTCGCGGCCGCCCTGATCGCACCGCTGCCACCCCTCCCCCGGGCGGCCGCCGCCACCCCGCCACCGCCGCCGTCGTCCCCTGCCGTGCCCGCCTGCGGCCGGACGGACGGCCAGGACCCCACCTGGGCCTTGTCCTCCACCCGCTTCGGAGAGTCGGAGGGTTACGACCCCTACGTGGGGAACGGCTATCTCGGCCACCGGGTCCCCGCCACCGGCACCGGCTACGCGGCCACCGGCGAGAAGACGGGCTGGCCGCTCTACACCCCCCGCTACGACGGCGCGTTCGTCTCCGGGCTGTACGCCACGGACAAGGCGGTCTCGGAGGGCCGCGAGGTGATCGCCGCGCTGCCGAGCTGGACGACGATCGAGGTGGGAGTCGGCAACGAGAAGTACGGCGCGGACACACCGGCCGGCCGGATCTCGCGCTACCGGCAGACGGTCTTCCTCAGCTGCGGCCTCGTCCGCACCTCGCTGCGCTGGACGACGGCGGACGGCCGGGCCACGGACCTCACGTACGACGTCCTGGCCGACCGGTCCGACGTCCACACCGGCGCCGTACGCCTGCGGATGACCCCACGCTGGAGCGGTACGGCGACGGTCACGGGCCGGCTGGACGACCGGGGCGCACGCCGGATCACGCTGCGCAAGGACGGCACGTTCAGGACGCTCGGCACCGGCGTGGAGGGGGCGGTGGCGCAGACGATGCGCCGGGGTTCCGGGGTAGTCGAAACACTGCGCCCCGAGTCGCGTACGGCCCCGCGGCCGACGCCGGTGCGCGAGGGGACGACGTACACCTTCGAGAAGTACGTGGGCGTCGACACCGCCCTGACCTCCCGCGCCCCCGCCGATGACGCCCGCGAGGCGGCGCACCGCGCGGCCCGGCGCGGCTGGGAGCGGATCTTCGCGGCGAACGAGACGGCCTGGCGCGAGGCCTGGTCCGCCGATGTCCTGGTCCCCGGCGACCGCCGGCTCCAGGGGTGGCTGCGCTCGACCCAGTACGGACTCCTGGCGAGCACCCGGCGCGGCTCCTCCGACAGCATCGCTCCAGCAGGCCTGACCAGCGACAACTACGCCGGCATGATCTTCTGGGACGCCGAGACGTGGATGTTCCCGGGTCTGCTCGCCACCCGCCCGGAACTGGCCCGCTCGGTGGTGGAATACCGCTACCGCACCCGGGACGCGGCCCGTGCGAATGCCGAGAAGTACGGCCACCGGGGCCTGTTCTACCCCTGGACCAGCGCGAGCAGGGGCCGCATCGACTCCGAGTGCCAGAGCTGGGACCCACCGCACTGCCTGACCCAGAATCACCTCCAGGGCGATGTCTCGCTGGCGGTCTGGCAGTACTACCTGGCCACCGGCGACCGCGACTGGCTGGCGGCCAGGGGCTGGCCGCTCCTGAAGGGCATCGCGGAGTTCTGGCAGTCGCGCGCCACGGCGAACGCGGACGGCAGCTACTCCATCAAGAACGTGGCCGGGCCCGACGAGTACAGCAACGGCGTGGACGACGCCGTCTTCACCAACGCGGTCGCCGCCACCGCCCTCCGCAACGCGACCCGCGCGGCCGACCTGCTCGGCCACCGCCCCCCGACCGGCTGGAACCGGGTGGCGGACGGCCTCCGCATCCCGTACGACGCGGACCGGAAGGTCTTCCTCCAGTACGCGGGCTACAACGGCTCCACGATCAAGCAGGCGGACACGGTCCTGCTGATGTACCCGCTGGAGTGGCCGATGGAGCCGGGCGCGGCGGCCGCCACCCTGGACTACTACGCGGCCCGCACGGACCCCGACGGCCCCGCGATGACCGACTCCGTGCACGCGATCGACGCGGCGGCGATCGGGGAGCCGGGCTGCTCGACGTACACGTATCTCCAGCGTGCGGTACGACCGTATCTGCGGGGTCCGTACGACCTGTTCTCCGAGGCGCGCGGCGACAAGTCCGGCGCCGAGGACCCCCTGTCGGGCTTCCCGGCCGAGGACTTCCTGACCGGCAAGGGCGGTTTCCTCCAGGTCTTCACGCACGGCCTGACGGGTCTGCGCCTGCGCGAGGACGGCGTGCACCTGGACCCGCTGCTGCCGCCTCAACTGCGGGAGGGCGTGCGGCTGACGGGGCTGCGCTACCGGGATGCGACGTACGAGGTCGAGATCGGCGCCCGTACGAGCACGGTCCGCCTGACGTCGGGCACCCCGTTCACGGTCCACACGGCGGAGGGCCCGCACCACCTCACCTCGGCGTTGGTGCTCCCGACGCGCCGCCCGGACCTGACCCCGACGGCCGACGCGGCCCGCTGCCGCCCGGCAACGGCCACCTCGGAGACCCCCGGCCTCTACGCGGAGGCGGCGGTGGACGGCTCCCCGGCGACATCCTGGTCCCCGGACGGCGCGGAGGGGGCCCTGACGGTGGACCTGGGCCCGCACCCTCTGCGCATCACCTCGGTGACCCCGCGCTGGAGCGACGTACCGCCTGCGTCCCACACGTTGGAGACCTCCGTCGACGGCCGCTTCTGGCGCCCGTACCTGGCGGGTGACACGGCCCGCAAGGTCCGGGTGACGGTGGTCTCGGAGGACCCGGAGAAGCCGGCGGGGGTCGCGGAGCTGAGAGTGGAGGCGGGGAGGTAGGGGCTGGGCACCACCTCCCACGAAGCTCCCGCGCACCATCGGGTGCAGCATGGAAGAGGGGGCACGACGCGACCATCGGAGGTGCGGAAACCATGGGCATGTACATGGACGTCCACCGCGGCATGAAGGGCATCACGTCCGATCAGCTGAAGAAGGCCCACGAGGCCGACACAGCGATCGAGAAGGACGAAGGCGTCCACTTCGAACGCGCCTGGGCGGACCCGAAATCCGGCACGGTCTACTGCCTCTCCACCGCCCCCTCCGCCGAGGCCGTGCAGCGCATCCACGAACGCGCGGGCCACACGGCGGACGAGATCCATGCGGTGCCGCTGGCTGTGTGACACGCGGCAGACCTGAATCGGTGGTGGAACGCGACAACCGGACTTGGCTGCGGCGGGAAACAGAATGCTCCCCGCCGCAGCGAGGGCGCGGGCGCTCCCGGCCTCACTCAGCCGCCGGACGTCCGCCCCCGGCCCGGCAGCGGGGCCTCCCCCGCCGCCTCGGCCTCGGCCTTCGCATCGCTCACTGCGACGGCGGCCTGCTTCGCCACCACATCGGCGGCGGTGGCGGCATCCAGCGCGAGCGTCGGATCCGCACCGAGCTCCGGAGACGCGGCCTCGTCCGGCGTACCGTCACCGGCCGCTTCCGCTCGCTGTGCGGTTTGGGGAGAACCCATCTCCGACCGGTCGCCGAACGCGCTGGTGACGGTACGGACCGCCTCGGTCAGCTCGCCCGGGATCACCCAGAACGTGTTGTTCTCGCTCTTCGCCAGGTGCGGGAGGGTCTCCAGATACTTGTACGCCAGGACCTTCGGGTCGGCGTTGTTGCGGTGCACGGACTGGAAGACGAGCTCCACCGCCTTGGATTCGCCGTCCGCCCTCAGGATCATGGCCTGCTGCGTGCCCTGAGCCTCCAGGATGTCCTTCTGCTTCGTACCCTCCGCGGTGAGGATCTTGGCCTGCCGCTCCCCCTCGGCGTGCAAGATCGCCGCGCGCTTGTCCCGCTCGGCCCGCATCTGCTTCTCCATCGCTTCTTTGATGGTGTTCGGCGGGTCGATGGCCTTGATCTCGACGCGGTTGACGCGGATGCCCCACTTGCCGGTCGCGTCGTCGAGGACCGCGCGGAGCCGGGCGTTGATCTCCTCACGCGAGGTGAGGGTGCCCTCCAGGTCCATGGAGCCGATGACGTTCCTCAGCGTGGTCACGGTGAGCTGATCGATGGCCTGCAGATAGTCGGCGACCTCGTAGGCCGCCGCCCGGGGGTCGGTGATCTGGTAGTAGAGCACGGTGTCGATGTTCACGACGAGGTTGTCCTCGGTGATCACCGGTTTGGGGTCGGACGAGTACACCTGCTCACGTACGTCGAGTTTGGTGTTGACACGGTCCGCCACCGGCAGGACGAAGTTCAGACCGGGCTGGAGCGTACGGCGGTACCGGCCGAACCGCTCGATGTTGTAGCGGCGCGCCTGCGGAACGATCCGCACAGTGGCGGCCACGAGAAAGACGACAACGATCGCCGCCACAAGAATCGGGATGACAACCGGATCCATGCGTCCTCCCTCAGTACGTGTTCAGCCGTTCACGGAAGAAGCTCGCGCGGGTACACCACAGCTGTGGCGCCTTCGATCTCCATGACATCCACCAGCGCTCCCACCGGGATCACATGGGTTTCGTCGAGAGCCCGGGCGGACCATTCCTCGCCGGACACCTTGATCAGGCCGTGGGTCGCGGTCACCTCCTGCATGACCTCGGCCCGCTTGCCGATCAAGGCGTCGCTGCCCTCAAGGGTGATGGGCGAGCGATCCATGGCCCGCAGGGCGATGGGCCGCACGATGACGAGCCCCGCCACCGCCGCCAGTGCGAGCGCCACCAGCTGACCGAGGAGGCCGATGCCCACACCGGCCACCACGGCAGCAACCAGCGCGGCGCCGGCCAGCAGCCCGAAGACCAGCGTCAGCGTGAAGAACTCCGCAGCGCCGAGCGCCGCGGCGGCGAGCAACCATGCGAGCCACGGCATCGAATCAGCCTCCCCAAGGGGACCTATACATCACATACCCGCCACAACCGGTACGGAACCGCTCTCCCCGTCCACTCTGCGATCAGGGCGCCCGGAGGGAGGGGTGCCAGGCGTCGGGAGCGCCTTTGATAGCGTCCTCGGCCGGATCAACGGGGTAAGGAAACAGAATGCGATCCATACGGGGGCTCGGGCGACGGACGAAGGCGGCAGGGGGAGCGCTCGTCCTGACGCTCACGGCCGGCGGGCTGATCTGGGGGTTCGGCCTCCGGGGCGACGGCTCGGGGCAGAGCCCCGCCGACACCTGCCGGGGGGCGCTGGCGGTCGAGGAGGCCGAGGCGTTCTTCGGGGGCGCCGGGCTGGAATTCGGCGGCCATACCTCGGAGTGGGTGGGCCACGAGACCGAGTACTGCGCGGCATGGGCCCGTGGCGGGGAATCCGGTGGCGTACAGCTCAAACTGAACATTCGCCCGGCGGCAGCCCATCGCGCCAGTGGCGCGGCGGAGGACAGCTCGGCGACACCGATCGGATTCGGCTGGAACGGCTCGTTCGTCTCCGGACACACACCCGAGGCCGCGGTGCTCATCGACTGCGCTCCGCTGCCGGGCAAGGGGCTCCTGGTCCTGACCGAAGCACGCGAGGACGTCGAGGAACTCTCGGACGAGCAGGTAGTCCAAGTGGCCCGGTTCACCACCGAGTCGGCGCGCCGGGCGGCAGAACGCTTCGGCTGCGAGGGACCCCTCGGGCAACGCCCCTCGACCGTCGACCGCGCCGGATGGCGAACGCTCCCCCTCGCCAGGGCGGAAGGGACCTGCCGCGATGTCGCCGACTCGCGGGACACGTCCCGGCTGGGGCTCACAACGGCTTCGGAGATGCCGGTCGGAGGTGCGCTCACCGAGGAGTGCTCCCTGAAGCTGCCGGCCAAGGGCCACCATGTGCGCCTCTCCGCGTACTACGGCCCTTCCTCCCAGCAGGAGATCTACCTGGACAACCGCTACCCCGGCAGCGTGAAGGGCGCGGTCACCCGCTCGCATCCCTGCAAGGGCGCCCTGGGGACGGCGTACTTCAAGTTCGAGGAATTCCCGAGGCCGGACGCCGAGAAGGGAGTACGGAGCAGCGTCCGCAGCGAGGACGCGCAACGACTGCTGACGTCCTTCGCCACCGCTTCCGGGTCTCGGCACAGTTGCCCCGTGACCTGAAGAAGCCGACCCATCGATCCACCGTGTACGACACCTGGTCCTGAGCCAGGACACGTGCGGTCGGCCAATGCCACCGTGGGGACCGGCGGGCTGGGTTGTCAGTATCTACTGCTTCCATGACGCCATGAGCACTGTGCACGAGACCGCCACCCGCCTTCCCACCCCCACCGAACTCCGCACCCACCTGCGTGCGTTGGCTGTCCTGGAGGCTGCGATCGCCGACGATCCGCAGTACTGCCACTACACCTTTCACGGCGCCTGGGGTCCCGGCGAAGAGGCAGCCTTGATGGAGAACGGTTCGGGGGACGACTTCTCCGTCCTCTTCACCCCGGCCGGTGTACTCATACGCGGCTTCGACCACGAGTCGGCGATGAGCCCCTACGGGACGGACGACGAGCAGGTCTGGCCCGGAGTCATCGACGAAGTGCCCGCCGCACTGCGCCCACTCCTGGACGAACCCGCCTTCCGCGATGAGGACATCGGCGCCCCTCGGGTCACCACCTGCCTGTGGTGGGAGACCGGCGGCACGGCCTGGCGCGCCGGTTCGGGCATCGACTTCCCGCCCGGCAGCGAGGACCCGGACGGCTCCGGTTTCCTCTTCCGCCTCCTCGCCGACCGCTCCCCCGAAGCCACCCGGGCCCACTTCGAGGACTGCTACGAGCGCCCCGTCCCCCTCGAAGCCGTCCGCCACGTCCTCGCCGGACATCCCCTCACCCCCGCGGTCGCCGCAGCCCTCAACCCGGCCGCCCTCTCGGACAACGCCCTGCTCCGCAGGATTGCCGCGCATCCCGAGGTCGTTTCCTACCTTGCCTGCGACGGCGAGTTCGACCTCGCCCGCACCGACCCGATCGAGCCGATCGCCCTACCTAACGGCCTCCCGGTGGAGCCGGTCGCCGGTTGCAACGCGGGCGGCACCCACTACCTCTGCGGCCCAGCCGTCCCTGGCGGCCCCCGCCCCGTCCTCTACACCGACTCCGAGGGGCAGGCCTCCCTGATCGCCGAGTCGCTCGCCGAGGCCCTGACCCTCGCCGTCGCCCTCCCGTCCTGGCACGACGCCCTGGCCGGCTTCCGGCCCCCGGCCCTCAGCTCCGACTACCTCGACGACCACCCGGGCCACCCCGCCGTCCGCGACCGTCTCCTCGCCACCCTTCGGCTCCCCCCGGCCACCGAGCCGGAAGTCCTGGACCGCCTCCTCGCCACTGCCGCCCGTACCGTCCCCGACGGCTTTCTCCCGCACGTCCCCGACGAGGAGGACTCCGCCTTCCAGCCGATGCTCGAACCGCTTGCCGACTAAGGAGCTCAAGGGCACAAAGGTGACGAAGCGTCAGAATATCCAGCACCCATCCAGCACGGGAACCGGCAAGGGGCCGAATCCCGAGAGGGCCGACCCCTTGCCACCTGCAGACTTGACGAACCAACTAGCCCGCAGTAACCGGCTGACTACACATTGAAGCGGAACTCCACCACATCCCCGTCCTGCATCACGTAGTCCTTGCCCTCCATGCGCGCCTTGCCCTTGGCGCGGGCCTCGGCGACCGAGCCGGTCTCCACCAGGTCGTCGAAGGAGATGATCTCCGCCTTGATGAAGCCCTTCTGGAAGTCGGTGTGGATCACACCGGCCGCCTCCGGGGCCGTCGCGCCCTTCTTGATGGTCCAGGCGCGGGCTTCCTTCGGGCCTGCCGTGAGGTAGGTCTGGAGGCCCAGGATGTCGAAGCCGACGCGGCCGAGGGTGGCGAGGCCCGGCTCCTCCTGGCCCATGGACTGGAGGAGCTCCAGGGCCTCGTCGTCGTCGAGCTCGATGAGCTCGGACTCGATCTTGGCGTTGAGGAAGATCGCCTCGGCGGGGGCGACCAGGGCGCGCTGCTCGTTCTTGAAGTCCTCGTCGACCAGCTCGTCCTCGTCGACGTTGAACACGTAGAGGAACGGCTTGACCGTGAGCAGGTGCAGCTCGTGGAGGAGCTTGCCCTTCTCGGTGCCGGCCGTGATGCCCGCCGAGAAGAGGGTCTCGCCGGACTCCAGGATCTTCTGCGCGTCCTCGACCGCGGCGAGCACCGCGACCTTCTCCTTCTGGAGGCGGGACTCCTTCGTCAGGCGCGGGACGGCCTTCTCGACGGACTGGAGGTCGGCGAGGATCAGCTCCGTGTTGATCGTCTCGATGTCGTCCTTGGGCGAGACCTTGCCGTCGACGTGGACGACGTTCTCGTCCTTGAAGGCGCGGATGACCTGGCAGATCGCGTCGGACTCGCGGATGTTCGCGAGGAACTTGTTGCCCAGGCCCTCACCCTCCGACGCGCCACGGACGATGCCGGCGATGTCGACGAAGTCCACCGTGGCCGGCAGGAGCTTCTGGGAGTTGAAGATCTCCGCGAGCTTGTTGAGGCGCGGGTCCGGGACGCCGACCACTCCGACGTTCGGCTCGATCGTGGCGAACGGGTAGTTGGCCGCCAGCACGTCGTTCTTGGTCAGGGCGTTGAACAGGGTCGACTTGCCGACATTTGGCAGACCGACGATTCCGATCGTGAGCGACACTTTGGCGACTTCCTGGAGTGAGGAGGGGGTCAGGGGCGTCCGGGGCCGGCTCGGCTGTTCGGGCCGGGTCTCGGAGTGGACCGATTCTCCAGTTTACGGGCGGGGGCGCGCGGCCCCGCACGGGTCCACCCGAGGCCGTGGACCGGTGGGTACTGTTCGCTGCTGTTCTGTGCTTCGGTGTCGTACGCCGATGGCCCTCGCGTGCCTCCTCGGCGTATGCCGCCCGCCGTCCTGTACGGCTCGACTGCGCCTTGTGTACACCGCCGAACAGGTTCGTTTCGGCCGTGTGGCATCGAACGCAACGCCAAGCTCAGCCAAAGCGCGTGTCCAACGCCTGATTCCTCCCGCCCCGCGACCTACGTTGTCCCCGTGGAGCAGCACAGGACACGTCCCCCGCAGCGCAGGCCGTCACCGCAGGCCGCGACCGCCCCTCCCGTCGCGCCCGTGCAGGGCTCCTTCGGGGAGAACGCCACCGTCTACCGGGCCGTGGGGGCGGCCGGCGGGCGTGTGCGTGCCGTGCCGCCCTTGCTGCTCGCCCTGCGGCGCTTCCCCAATCCCCGGCTGACCGGGATCGGGGCCGGGCTGTTCGCCGCCCTCACCATGTTCGTGCTCGCCTGCCTGGACCGGCTGCTGTTCGACAGCTCCGAGATCGTCTACGGGCTGCTGTTCCTGCCGGTCAGCGCGCTCACCGCCCTCTGGGTACGGCCCGCCGACCTGGTCACCGCGCCGATCAGTGTGCCCATCGCCTTCGCCGTCGGGGTCTTCCCGATCTCCGGCGGGTCCGACGGCTTCGGCGGTCAGACCATGGCCCTGGTCACCGCGCTCGCCGTGCACGCCGGCTGGCTGTACGGGGGCACGCTGATCGCCGGCCTCATCGCCTCCGTACGCAAGGTCCGGCACATGCGGGCCCGGCGGCGGTATCTGCTGGCTCAGGGGCGTACGGGAGCGGAGAAGGGGCGGCCCGCTCCCCGGGCGCCCAAGAAGGCCGCCGGGGCGGGCGCACCGGCCGGACGTGCCGAGCGCCCCCGCGCCAGCAGGTGACAGCGGACTGCCTCTCCCGCTGCCCCCGCGCCAGCAGGTAACGCACCACCCGGCCAGGTAACGCCGCCCCAGCAGCAGGCGCCGCCCCTACCTCCCCGCCGCCGCCATCGCCGCGCCGACGATCCCCGCGTTGTTCTGGAGCTCCGCCGGGACCATCTCCGCGCGGACCTTCTCGATCAGCGGCAGGAACTTCTCCGCCTTGCGGCTCACGCCTCCCCCGACGATGAACAGCTCGGGCGAGAACAGCATCTCCACGTGCAGCAGGTACTTCTGGACCCGGTGCGCCCAGTGCTGCCAGCTGAGGTCCTCGTCCTCCTTGGCCTTCGTGGAGGCACGCTTCTCCGCGTCGTGGCCGTGCAGCTCCAGGTGGCCCAGCTCCGTGTTGGGGACGAGCCGGCCGTCGACGAAGAGCGCGCTGCCGATGCCCGTACCGAAGGTCAGCATGATGACCGTGCCCTTGCGGCCCCGGCCCGCGCCGAACGTCATCTCCGCGACCCCGGCCGCGTCCGCGTCGTTCAGGATCGTCACGGGCTGGCCGACCCGCTCGCCCAGCAGGGCGCGGGCGTCGATGTCGATCCAGCCCTTGTCGACATTGGCCGCCGTGCGCGTGGTGCCGTCCGTGACGACGCCCGGGAACGTGATCCCGATCGGGCCCGACCAGTCGAAGTGGCCGACGACCTCTGCCACGCAGTCGGCCACGCGGTCGGGCGTGGCCGGATGCGGTGTCAGCACTTTGTGGCGCTCCTGCGCCAGGTCCCCTCGGTCCAGGTCCACGGGAGCGCCCTTGATCCCTGAACCGCCGATGTCCACGCCGAAGATCTCCATGGAAACACCGTACGGGCAGGCCGGGCCCCGTGCCCTGCTACTCGGCCTACTCGCGGACTCCGCCTACTCGCGCCTACTCGGCGGAGAGGGCGGCGGCCTCGGCGCGGAGGTCCCGGCGGAGCTCCTTGGGGAGGGAGAAGGTGATCGACTCGTCGGCCGTCTTGACCGTCTCCACGTCCTCGTAACCGCGCTCCGCGAGCCACTCGATGACCCCGTCGACCAGGACGTCGGGGACCGAGGCACCGGAGGTCAGGCCGACCGTCGTCACGCCCTCCAGCCACGCCTCGTCGATCTCGCTCGCGAAGTCGACCAGGTGGGCGGCGTCGGCTCCGGCGTCGAGGGCGACCTCGACCATGCGGATGGAGTTCGAGGAGTTCTTGGAGCCGACCACGATGACCAGCTCGGCGTCCTCGGCCAGCTTCTTCACCGCGATCTGGCGGTTCTGCGTGGCGTAGCAGATGTCGTCGCTGGGCGGCGAGAGGAGGTTGGGGAACTTCGACTTGAGCGCGCCCACCGTCTCCATCGTCTCGTCGACGGAGAGCGTGGTCTGGGAGAGCCAGACGACCTTCGACTCGTCGCGGACCTCGATGTTCGCCACGTCCTCGGGGCCGTCGACCAGCTGGATGTGGTCGGGGGCCTCTCCGGAGGTGCCGATGACCTCTTCGTGGCCCTCGTGGCCGATCAGGAGGATGTCGTAGTCCTCCTTGGCGTACCGGACGGCTTCCTTGTGGACCTTGGTGACCAGCGGGCAGGTCGCGTCGATGGTCGCGAGCTTGCGCTCGGCGGCCTCCGCGTGGACGGTGGGCGCGACTCCGTGCGCGGAGAACATCACGATGGACCCTTCGGGGACCTCCGCGGTGACGTCCACGAAGATCGCACCCTTCTTCTCCAGGGTCTGCACGACGTACTTGTTGTGCACGATCTCGTGGCGGACGTAGATCGGGGCCCCGTACTGCTCCAGGGCCTTCTCGACGGCGATCACGGCGCGGTCCACGCCCGCGCAGTAGCCACGGGGTGCGGCGAGCAGGACACGACGGGCAGGCGTTGCAGTCATGCGTCCCATCGTAAGGCCGTACCGAACAGGCGCCGTGACGGCCGGGTCGGGAGACTGATGGCTGGACGGGTGCAGCGGACGGTGACTGTGGAGGGTTCATGACGTCTGACTCGGGGAGCGGTACGGGGTCTGCGGGCGGCAGCGGGGCAGGGAGCAGCGCCGAGGAGGGCAAGCTGCGGCGGTCCCTCGGCTTCCGGGACCTCGTCGTCTACGGGCTGCTGTTCATCGCGCCCATGGCCCCCGTCGGGATCTTCGGCACCCTGGACGCCAAGTCCGGCGGCTCGGTCGCCCTCGTCTATGTCGTGGCCACCGTCGTCATGGGGTTCACCGCCTTCAGTTACGCCCAGATGGTGCGGGTCGCCCCCTTCGCCGGCTCGGTCTTCACGTATGCCCGCAAGGGGCTCGGGGAAGGGCCCGGCTTCATCGCCGGGTGGATGGCGATGCTCGACTATCTGCTGATCCCGGCCGTCGCCTACCTCTTCTCCGGGATCGCGATGAACGCGCTGGTCCCCGAGGTGTCGCGGTGGGTGTGGACCGCGTTCGCCGTCCTGATCACCACCCTGCTCAATCTGTGGGGGGTGCGGGCGGCCGCACGGGTCGGGTTCGCCGTGCTGGCCATGGAGATCGTGGTGCTGCTGGTCTTCGTGGTGTCGGCCGTGGTCGTCCTCGTACGGGACGGGGCGCAGCGCGGGTGGCTGACGCCGCTGACCGGGGACGCCACGTTCTCCATGGCGGCGGTCCTGGGCGCGGTGTCGGTGGCCGTCCTGTCGTATCTGGGGTTCGACGCCATCGCCTCGTTCGCGGAGGAGGTGACGGGCGGGTCGCAGAAGGTGGCGCGGGCCGTGCTGTTCTGTCTGGTGCTCGCGGGGGTGCTGTTCATCGCCCAGACGTATCTGGCGGCGCTCCTGGAGCCGATGAGCTCGGCGGAGCTGGCCGCGGATCCGGCGGCCCAGGGGTCGGCCTTCTACGACGCGGTCGACGCCTCCGTCGGGACCTGGCTGCACGACCTGGTCGCGGTCAGCAAGGCGATCGGTGCGGCGTTCGCGGCGCTGGCGGGGCAGGCCGCCGCCGGGCGGCTGGTCTTCGCGATGGCCCGCGAGCGGCGGCTGCCGTCCTTCCTCGCGAAGGTCGACCCGAAGTCGGGCGTGCCGCGGGTGGCGATCCTGGGGGCCGCGATCGTGACGCTCGTGGCCGCCGTGTGGGCCGCCCGGCGCGACGACGGCCTGGACCATCTGGTGTCGGTGGTGGACATCGGGGCGTTGACCGCGTTCGTGCTGCTGCACGCGTCGGTGGTCGGCTGGTTCGCCGTACGCCGGATGAGCGGGCCGCCCGTCTGGTGGAAGCACGTGCTCATGCCGGTGGTCGGTGCGGGGGTGCTGATCGCCGTCATCGTGGAGGCGACGACGAGCGCCCAGGTGGTGGGGTTGTGCTGGCTGGCTGTGGGGTTCGTGGTCCTCGCGGTGCAGGGGGCGGGCGGGCGCGGGATGGAGCGTCCTCACTAGGGGCCTCGGTGAGTGCCTCAGTAAGGGGTTTGCCCTTCCCGGACCGCCGTCGTTGTCGGTGCGTCCCGATACGCTCGGGCGCATGGCTCTCAACACGTCCGCGGAAGCGCCGCTGCCCGTCGGTGAGGTGTCGCGGCTCATCGGGGGGTGGATCGACCGGCTCGGTGCCATCTGGGTGGAGGGGCAGATCACCCAGCTGTCGCGGCGGCCGGGTGCCGGGGTCGTCTTCCTGACCCTGCGCGACCCCTCGCACGACATTTCGGTGAGCGTGACCTGCTTCCGGCAGGTCTTCGACCGGATCGCCGACGTGGTGAGCGAGGGCGCCCGGGTCGTCGTCCTCGCCAAGCCCGAGTGGTACGCGCCCCGGGGGCAGCTGTCGCTGCGGGCCACCGACATACGGCCGGTCGGTATCGGTGAGCTGCTGGTGCGGCTGGAGCAGCTGAAGAAGTCGCTCGCCGCCGAGGGGCTCTTCGCCCTGGACCGGAAGAAGCCGCTCCCCTTCCTGCCGCAGCTCATCGGGCTGGTCTGCGGGCGTGCCTCGGCCGCCGAGCGCGATGTCCTGGAGAACGCGCGCCGCCGCTGGCCCGCCGTGCGCTTCGAGGTCCGCAACACCGCCGTGCAGGGGGTGAACGCGGTCAGTCAGGTGGTCCAGGCGGTCGAGGAGCTGGACGCGCTGCCCGAGGTGGACGTGATCGTCGTGGCCCGGGGCGGCGGCAGCGTGGAGGACCTGCTGCCGTTCTCCGACGAGCAGCTGATCCGGGCCGTGGCCTCCTGCCGTACGCCGGTGGTCTCCGCGATCGGCCATGAACCCGACTCCCCGCTGCTGGACCTGGTGGCCGATCTGCGCGCCTCCACGCCCACGGACGCGGCCAAGAAGGTCGTACCGGACGTGGGCGAGGAGCTGGAGAGGGTGCAGCAGTTGCGGGACCGGGCGCTGCGGACCGTACGGGGGATCCTGGACCGTGAGGAGCGGGGGCTCGCGCACGCGCTGGGGCGGCCCGCCATGGAGCACCCCCAGCGGCTGGTGGACGAGCGGGCGGCGGAGGTCGACGCGCTCGTCGGGCGGAGCCGCCGGGTGCTGGGCCATCTGCTGGACCGGGCCGATTCGGAGCTCGCGCACACCCGGGCCCGGGTCGTCTCGCTGTCGCCCGCCGCCACGCTGGAGCGGGGGTACGCGGTGCTCCAGCGGCCCGACGGGCATGTGGTGCGCTCCCCCGCCGAGGCCGGGGCGCCCGGTGAGCCGCTGCGGGCACGGGTGTCGGAGGGGGAGTTCACGGTGCGGGTGGACGGGGGCGGGGACGGGTGAGCCTCGATGAGGAGGCTGGGCGCGTGGGACCGGGAAACGACAGACCTAGGGTGGATCACATGACGGACGACGGTACGGCGGCGGCTGCCGCGACGGGCACGCTCGGGTACGAGCAGGCGCGGGACGAGCTGATCGAGGTCGTGCGCCGGCTGGAGGCGGGCGGCACGACGCTGGAGGAGTCGCTGGCCCTGTGGGAGCGGGGCGAGGAGCTGGCGAAGATCTGCCGCCACTGGCTGGAGGGCGCCCGGGCCCGCCTGGACGCCGCGCTGGCCCGCCCGCAGGACGAGCCCGGCGGGGGTCCGGGCTCCGACGACTGAATCCCTGGCGACCGCAGCCGGCCGACAACCGCGGCCGGGCTGTGGAGTGGATCACTCCACTCCGGTTTTAGTTGAAAGTTAACCTACCTCTCCGTTACGGTCGACTCATCGCTTCCCCCCATGCCCGTCCGGAAGGTTTGCCCCAGATGTCCCTCGTTCTTGACCCCGCCGCCCAGGACCTCCTCTTCCGCGAGGCCCGCACCGCCAACACGTTCACCGACGAGCCGGTGACCGACGAGCAGGTCCAGGCCATCTACGACCTGGTCAAGTTCGGCCCGACCGCCTTCAACCAGTCGCCGCTGCGCGTCGTCCTGGTCCGCTCCGCCGAGGGTCGCGAGCGTCTGGTGCAGCACATGAGCGAGGGCAACCGCCCCAAGACCGCCACCGCTCCGCTGGTCGCGATCCTGGCCGCCGACAACGAGTTCCACGAGGAGATCCCGGCGCTGCTGCCGCACTTCCCGCAGGCCAAGGACATGTTCTTCGCCGAGCGCCCGGTCCGTGAGTCCAGCGCCGGCCTCAACGCCGCGCTCCAGGCCGCCTACTTCATCATCGGCGTCCGCGCCGCCGGCCTGGCCGCCGGACCGATGACCGGCTACGACGCCGCCGGCGTCCAGAAGGAGTTCCTGGACGGCGACCACACCCCGCTGATGATCGTCAACATCGGCAAGCCGGGCGAGGACGCCTGGTTCCCGCGCAGCCCGCGCCTCTCCTACGACGAGGTCATCACGACCGTCTGAGCGGCTACGTGAAGGGGCCCGGAACACCTGGTGTTCCGGGCCCCTTCACGTACGTACGGAGGACATCACGTACGCGCGGGCGCGGAGGGCGACGGCACCGGGCCCCCGACCGGTTCCGTCTTCAGCGCGGCGGCCATCTCCACCAGCCGCTCCTTGGGTGCCGAGCCGGTCACCACGGTGGTGTGCCCCTTGTCCACCAGGACGAGGGCGTTGTACTTCGCGCCCTTCCAGTACTGCCACTCGCGGCCCGCCACCGTCTCGGTAGCCCCGCTGTCCTTGGCCTTCTGGCTGACCTGGGGGACGTACGTCCGGACGGCGGCGGTGGACTGCTCGACCGCGACGTACTTGCCGTCCGGGTCGAGGAAGCCGATGTGCCAGGCCTTGCCCGCGGCGGCGTCGTACGAGACGGAGGTCGGCTTCCACTGCTCCGGCAGGCCCTCCGGCGCGGCGACCGGGTAGGGCGCGGCGATGCGTACCGTCGCCAGTTCCACGGTGAAATCGACGGCCTTGACCGGGTCGAGGTTCTCGTCGTGCGGAACGAAGATGTAGATGACGCCCGCGCAGGCGGCGGTCACCAAGGTCGACAGGAACATGTTCCTGGCCGTCTGTTTGCCTCGCTTGCTTGCCACGGGGTCCATGGTGGCACGCGGCCCGGCGCGCCCGGCCGCAGGGTGGGGCCGGGCGCGGGTGCTGACGGTGGGTGGCGGCGGGAGTACGGACCGGGGCGCTCATGCGTGACCCGCACTGCTCATTTTATCGACCTACCGATAGAGTCACAGCACCCTCATATCCGGTCGTCGCCGTACAGAAAGGTGCGCTCCGATGTCCGAGCATCATCTGCCGTCCCAATTGGAGGTCTCCCCGGAGGCCCCCGACCGCAACCTGGCCCTGGAGTTGGTCCGGGTCACCGAGGCCGCCGCGATGGCCGCCGGGCGCTGGGTGGGCCGCGGCGACAAGATCGGCGCCGACGGCGCCGCAGTGAAGGCCATGCGCACCCTCGTCTCGACCGTCTCGATGAACGGCGTCGTCGTCATCGGGGAAGGTGAGAAGGACGAAGCCCCCATGCTGTTCAACGGCGAGCGGGTCGGCGACGGCACCGGCGCCGAGGTCGACATCGCGGTCGACCCGATCGACGGCACCACGCTGAACGCCAAGGGCATGCCGAACGCGATCGCCGTGCTGGCGGCCGCCGACCGCGGGGCGATGTTCGACCCGTCCGCGGTCTTCTACATGGACAAGCTGGTCACGGGGCCCGAGGCGGCGGACTTCGTCGACATCGACGCACCCGTGGCGGTGAACATCCGGCGCGTCGCACGGGCGAAGAACTCCACGCCCGAGGACGTCACCGTCGTCATCCTCGACCGCCCTCGCCACGAAGGCATCGTCAAGGAGATCCGGGAGACGGGCGCCCGGATCAAGTTCATCTCCGACGGCGACGTGGCGGGCTCGATCATGGCCGCCCGTGAGGGCACCGGCGTCGACCTGCTGATGGGCATCGGCGGCACTCCCGAGGGCATCATCTCGGCGTGCGCCATAAAGTGCCTCGGCGGGGTCATCCAGGGCAAGCTCTGGCCCAAGGACGAGGCCGAGCGGCAGAAGGCGCTGGACGCGGGCCACGATCTGGACCGGGTGCTGTCGACCGACGACCTGGTCAGCGGCGACAACGTGTTCTTCGTGGCGACGGGGATCACCGACGGTGAGCTGATGCGCGGTGTGCGGTACCGCGCGGAGACAGCGACCACCGAGTCGATCGTGATGCGCTCCAAGTCCGGCACGATCCGGACGATCTCCTCGACCCACCGGCTGTCGAAGCTGCGCGCCTACAGCGCCATCGACTTCGACCGCGCGAAGTAGCGGAGGAGCAGGCCGGAAGCAGGAGAAGCCGAGAGAGGGGGCGCGGGGGCCACGGTCCCCGCGCCCCCTCCCCCGTCGGCCGCTCAGCCGGCCGCGGCTATGCGCTCCGCCGGTGCGGCGGCGGTCAGTTCGATGTCGCGGCGGCGCCGGCGGGCCAGCGCGACCCGGCGTTCGGCAGCGGTGAGGCCGCCCCACACCCCGTACGGCTCGGGCTGCATCAGTGCGTGCTCCCGGCACGCCACCATCACCGGGCAGCGGGCACAGACCCGCTTGGCGGCCTCCTCACGGGCCAGTCGGGCGGCGGTCGGCTCCTTCGACGGGGCGAAGAACAGCCCGGCTTCGTCCCGGCGGCACACCGCCTCCGAGTGCCAGGGGCCCGCCTCGTCCTCCCGGGCGGGGGTCCGCTGGGCAGGAACGGCGGCGACCTGCAGAGGCTGATGCGGCGGTTGCAGCACGGTCTACTCCTGACGACGGCTACGGCTTCGCGAGCGAGAGACGATGCAGCAAGCCATACCCACCGTGTGTACGCCTAAGCACTCAGTGCCACCGGCGCACGGTGTGCGACAAGGGCTCCGGGAGGTGTTCTGGCTGATTCCCGAACGTGCGTCCGCCGCCCCGTTCGAGCCGTTCTCAGTGCCCGAGGTGCTTGCGCAGCCGCCGCTGGAGGTCCGTGACGAACTTGCCCCGCTTGGGCTTCGCCTCCACGCTGCCGAGCACCGCGTAGCCGTTCACGACCACGACCGGGGCCTCCGGGTCCATCGACTCCAGCGTGCGGACGTCGAAGTCGCCGAGGACGCCCGTTCCGCTGCCGCGCAGGGTGACGTTCTCCGGCACCCGGATCTCGACGCTGCCGAAGATGGCCGTGGCGTTGATGACGGTGAGTCGTTGGCTGAAAAGCGCCTCGGTCAGATCGATCTCCACGCTACCGAAGAGCGAGAAGGCGTTCGTCCGGGGGCCGACGCGCCAACGGCCCTTGCGGGTGGCGCTGCTGAAGATCGCGACGAGGTTGTCCGTCGGGCCGTCCTGGGGCTCGGGGCCGTAGGCGTACGGCTGCGGCGCCGGGCCCGGGGCGGCTCCTGAGGAGGCGGCGGGCAGATCGCGGACCAGCGGCTGGAGTTCGCCGACGGTCTTGGCCCGGTAGACGAGGTCGACCCGCTCCGCGTGCTCGTCCACCGTCAGACGCCCCTCGGCCATCGCCTCGCGCAGGATGTCCGCGATCCGGTCGCGGTCGGCGTCGGAGGCGCGGAGGGAGTCGCCGGGCACGGCCTCGGCGGGCGAGACCTGGGCGGGCGGGGCGGGCGGCCGGGCGGGCTGCTGGGGCTGCTTCTCTAGGTCCACCGCCTCAGCGTACCCAAACGCGATAGATCGCGACTACCCCTCCGGGCGGCGCGCCCCTGGGCGGAACGGCCGGTCTCCAGGTGAGCCTTACCTCACAGGACCGGCCCGAAGGCGGCGTTCTACCCTGGTTGATGCGCTGCCCAAGGGAGGTCAGCCGCTGTCGCCGAGTGAGGAATGGCCGTAATGCCAGAGTTTGCGTACTCCGATCTGCTCCCCCTGGGAGAGGACACCACGCCGTACCGTCTGGTGACCGCCGAGGGTGTCTCCACCTTCGAGGCCGACGGCCGCACGTTCCTCAAGGTCGAGCCGGAGGCGCTGCGCACGCTGGCCGCCGAGGCGATGCACGACATCTCGCACTATCTGCGCCCGGCCCACCTGGCGCAGCTGCGGCGGATCGTGGACGACCCGGAGGCCTCCTCCAACGACAAGTTCGTGGCGCTTGACCTCCTGAAGAACGCCAACATCGCCGCCGCGGGTGTCCTGCCGATGTGCCAGGACACCGGTACGGCGATCGTCATGGGCAAGCGCGGGCAGAACGTGCTGACCGAGGGCGGTGACGAGGAGGCCCTGTCGCACGGGATCTTCGACGCGTACACCAAGCTCAACCTGCGCTACTCGCAGATGGCCCCGCTGACCATGTGGGACGAGAAGAACACCGGCTCCAACCTCCCGGCCCAGATCGAGCTGTACGCCACCGACGGCGGCGCGTACAAGTTCCTCTTCATGGCGAAGGGCGGCGGCTCGGCCAACAAGTCGTTCCTCTACCAGGAGACGAAGGCCGTCCTGAACGAGACCTCCATGATGAAGTTCCTGGAGGAGAAGATCCGTTCGCTGGGTACCGCGGCCTGCCCGCCGTACCACCTGGCGATCGTGGTCGGCGGCACGTCGGCGGAGTTCGCGCTGAAGACCGCCAAGTACGCCTCCGCGCACTACCTGGACGAGCTGCCCGCCGAGGGCTCCCCCACCGGGCACGGCTTCCGGGACAAGGAGCTGGAGGAGAAGGTCTTCGAGCTGACGCAGAAGATCGGGATCGGCGCACAGTTCGGCGGCAAGTACTTCTGCCACGACGTGCGCGTGGTGCGGCTGCCCCGGCACGGCGCGTCCCTGCCCGTCGCCATCGCCGTCTCCTGCTCGGCGGACCGCCAGGCCACCGCGAAGATCACCGCCGAGGGCGTCTTCCTGGAGCAGCTGGAGAAGGACCCGGCGCGCTTCCTCCCCGACACCACCGACGAGCACCTCGACGAGGCGGGCGGGGACGTCGTGGAGATCGACCTCAACCGCCCGATGGACGAGGTGCTGGCCGAGCTGACCAAGTACCCGGTCAAGACCCGGCTCTCGCTGACCGGTCCGCTGGTCGTGGCGCGCGACATCGCGCACGCCAAGATCAAGGAACGCCTTGACGCGGGCGAGGAGATGCCTCAGTACCTGAAGGACCACCCGGTCTACTACGCGGGCCCGGCGAAGACGCCCGAGGGGTACGCCTCCGGCTCCTTCGGCCCGACGACGGCCGGCCGGATGGACTCCTACGTCGAGCAGTTCCAGGCGGCGGGCGGCTCCAAGGTGATGCTCGCCAAGGGCAATCGCAGCAAACAGGTCACCGATGCCTGCGACGCGCACGGCGGCTTCTACCTCGGCTCGATCGGCGGCCCGGCGGCCCGCCTCGCGCAGGACTGCATCAAGAAGGTCGAGGTCGTCGAGTACGAGGAGCTCGGCATGGAGGCGGTCTGGCGGATCGAGGTCGAGGACTTCCCCGCGTTCATCGTGGTCGACGACAAGGGCAACGACTTCTTCACCGAGCCCGCCCCGGCGCCGACGTTCACCAGCATTCCGGTGCGCGGACCCGGCCTGGGCTGACCGGCCGGCCGCCGGATCGGCTGACGGGAGAGGGGGCGTCCGGATGGGCGCCCCCTTCACCGTGCCGGGGCTCCCTTCGCCGTGCCCGGACGCCCCTCCGCCATGTCCGGGCTCCCTACCGCCATGTCCGAGCGCCCACTTCGCCGTATCCGGGTTCCCCCTCCGCCATGTCCGGGCGGCGGCATGCGAAGAGGCTCCCCCCGAGGCGGCGTCCGAACGGGCGCCCTTCTCCCCTCCTCGGGCGCGCCAACCCCGCCCCTACGTCGAGATCAAGCCAATTCCGCAGCCGCACCCGCCCCCGGTGCCGCCGCGCCCCCAAGAGGTGCGGCAGGCTCCATGACGCGCCTGCCGGCCTCCACCAGGGCCGTCCGGCCGCCACGGGCAGGGCCCTGTCAGCTCGCCCGAACGGACCCCGCGCGAACAGGCGTTAGGCAACTTTCCCGCCCCGGACCCCGGCAGCCACGGCCACCGTGCCGGGCCGATGGCCGGTCCGGCACCGCCGCTTTCCCGCAGCCCGCCGCCTCCCGGGCTTGCGCCGCGCCGGGCCGCCGCGAAGGGTTATCGAACGTTCCTGACAATCTCCACCGGCCTGATCCGCCGGGCACCCCCCGGCGCCCTGCGGCCCTCAGCCCGCGCAGCCACTGCCGAACTCCGGAAAGGCGGACGCCGAATGACTCCGGCCCCCCACCGCAGCCACACCGACGACCTGCTCGCCTTCATCGCCGCCAGCCCCTCGCCGTACCACGTGGTCGCGAGCGCCGCCCAGCGGCTGGAGAAGGCCGGGTTCCGCGAGCTGCTCGGCACGGACGACTGGACCGGGGCGAGTGGCGGCTGTTTCGTCAGCCGGGCCGGCGCGCTGATCGCGTGGTACGTCCCCGAGGGCGCGCCCGCGCACACCCCGTTCCGGATCGTCGGCACCCACACCGACTCGCCGAACCTGCGGATCAAGCCCGCGCCCGACACCGGCTCGTCGGGGTGGCGGCAGATCGGGGTGGAGATCTACGGCGGGGTCCCGCTGAACACCTGGCTCGACCGGGACCTCGGCATCTCCGGCCGGCTCGCGCTGCGCGGCGGCCCGGACGGCACCCCGCGCAGCAGCCTCGTACAGATCGACGAACCCCTGCTCCGGGTGCCCCAGTTGGCGATCCACCTGGACCGTACGGTCAACGACGGCGTGGCCCTGGACCGGCAGCGCCACATCTCCCCGATCTGGGCGCTCGGCGACCCGCGCGAGGGCGAGCTGCTGCGGCTGGTGGCGGCGGCGGCCGGGGAGGACCCGGCCGATGTGCTGGGCTGGGACCTGATGCTGCACGACATCCAGCAGCCCGGATACCTGGGCGCCGACCGGGAGTTCGTCGTGGCGTCCCGGCTGGACAACCAGGTCTCGGTGCACGCCGGGGTGAGCGCCCTGGTGGACGCCGCGACCGGGGTCACCGAGCCCTCCTTCGTCCCGGTGCTGGCCGCCTTCGACCACGAGGAGGTCGGCAGCGGCTCCGAGACGGGGGCCCAGAGCCCGCTGCTGGAGCGGGTGCTCTCGCGCTCGGTCTCGGCCCGGGGCGGCAGCGACGAGGACTGGTCGCGGGCCCTGGCGGGCGCGTTCTGCGTCTCCGCCGACATGGCCCACGCGGTGCACCCCAACTACGCGGAGCGGCACGACCCCGACCACCGGCCGCTGCCCAACGGCGGCCCGACGGTCAAGGTGAACGTCAACCAGCGGTACGCCACCGACTCCACCGGTATCGCGATGTTCACGGCCGCCTGCGAGCGGGCGGGCGCCCCCTGGCAGCCGTTCGTCTCCAACAACGCGATGCCCTGCGGCACGTCGATCGGCCCGCTCACCGCGGCCCGCCTCGGCGTCACCACCGTGGACGTGGGGGTGCCGGGCCTCTCGATGCACTCGGCGCGCGAACTGTGCGGGGTCGACGACCCGGCCCACCTGGCGGCCATCCTGGGGGCGGTGATGACGGGGGCCTGACAGGACGGCACACGGTGGGTGGCGGGCGGACCGCCGGGCACACGGTGGGTGGCGGGCGCCGCACGGCTCCCGCCACCCACCGCTGCCGGACGCGCCTACACGAAGCGCTGCTTCGCGCTGCCGTCGCACGTCTGGAGCTTCAGCGGGTCCTTGGCCCCCGCCAGCGTCAGACAGAGCCCGGTCGCGGCGGCCGGGCGGACGGTGCCCGCCTGCCGCACGAACTTCTGGTTGGCCGCGCCCGAGCAGTCCCACACGATGAGCGTGGCGCCCGGGTTGTACTTGGCGCCCGACACGTCCAGGCACCGGTCGTGGCTGAGCGCGGTGCGCAGGGTCTGCGTACCGCCGTCGTACCACCAGTTCTGGTTGCGGCCGCCGTGGCAGTCCCAGCCGCCGATCGCGGTGCCGTTACGGGTCACCGAGGCGGGGACGTCCACACAGGTGCCGGTGGCCTCGTTCTTCACCGGGGTGAACACGTCGTCCCAGGCAGCCCGTTGGAGGACCGGATTGCCGGTGCTCGCCGGGTCGGCGCAGCTCGCCTCGCGGAGCCCGGAGTCGTACATCTGGGTGAGGCAGGAGGCGAAGGCGCGGTGGCCGGCCGCGTTGGGGTGGAAGGACTGGCGTACGGAGTTCTCGTCGGGCAGTCCGGGCTTGCTGAGGTCGATGTAGAGCCCCCGCGCCCAGGCGCTCTCGCTGCAGACCTCGTGGCCGTGGAAGAGGCGGGAGTTGTCGAGGTAGGCGGCTCCGGTGCTGGCGGCGGCCTTGCGCATGCCGACCTGGAAGGCGGGCACGGCGGTGCTGCGGCCCCAGACGGTGTCGGAGTCGTAGCCCAGGCCGCCGCAGACCAGCTTGCCGGGGAACTTCGGGTTGTCGTAGAAGTCCGGGCCGATCGGGCTCGGGTAGCCCATCAGGACGAGCTTGTAGTCGCTGTCGGCGTACCCGGCGTCGGTCATCACCGTGCGCAGGTCGCGGACGGTCGCCTCGACCTTGGGGACCAGGGCGTCCACGCGGGCCTGCCAGCCGCCCGCGTACTTCGGCTCGCACGGGCCCTGGAGGGTGATGTAGCGGACCACGCAGTCGGTCATGACCGGGCCGAACTGGAGGTCGTCGTTGGCCCCGGCGACCAGGACGATCATCTTGATCCGGGTGTTGCGGGCCTTGATGGCGAGGCTGTCGCTCTGCACCAGCTCGTCGGCGTACTGCTTGTTTCCGCCGATTTTGATGTTCCCGGTATAGGCGCCGGAGCAGGAGACGTTGTACGTGACGTCCGCCGCGATGCCCGTGCGGTGGATGGCGGCCTCCGGCGAGCGGTGGCACCAGTTGTCCGGCCCGTTGGTGCCGGGGTCGTAGGTGCCGACGCCCTCGCCGGAGATCTCGCTGTCGCCCAGCGAGATCAGCCCGGACTTGCGTTCGGCGAGCGGCCGTTCGGCGGGGCTGCCGTACAGCCGGGTGGCCTCGGCCGCCCGGACCGTTTCCAGCGCGGGCGGGAGAGGAGTGGATGCGATAGTGCTGGAGCCGGTACCCGACTCGGTCGCGCCGGCCGGTCCGGCGACCGCCATGGTGGTGGCGGCCACCGCGAGTGCGGCGGTGACAGCGGCCGTACAGCGGAGCCGGCGAAGGCTACGGAGCCCTCGAAGTCTGAGCCTGGTGCGCCTCATTGCGCCTCCCGGGTGAGTGGTTACCCCCGGTATTTACTGGCCGGTAGGCGACTTGGGAATACATAGAACAAGACACGTGCTCATCTTTTGCAGGAGGTTTAAACACGATGGTCGACGCGACGTCGGATCCGCAGGACACCCCGGAGTTCCGGATCGAGCACGACTCGATGGGTGAGGTGAAGGTCCCCGTTCACGCCAAGTGGCGGGCGCAGACCCAGCGGGCGGTGGAGAACTTCCCCGTCTCCGGGCAGCGCCTGGAGCGGGCGCACATCGAGGCACTGGCCCGGATCAAGGGCGCGGCCGCCAAGGTCAACGCCGAGCTGAAGGTGCTGGATCCCGATATCGCGGGCGCGATCCAGGAGGCGGCCGCCGAGGTCGCGTCGGGCCGCTGGGACGAGCACTTCCCGGTCGACGTGTTCCAGACGGGCTCGGGCACCTCGTCCAACATGAACACCAACGAGGTCATCGCCACCCTCGCCACCGAGCGCCTGGGCAGCGAGGTCCACCCCAACGACCACGTCAACGCCTCGCAGTCGTCCAACGACGTCTTCCCCTCCTCCATCCACATCGCGGCGACCGCCGCCGTCACCGCCGACCTGATCCCCGCCCTGGACCACCTGGCGGAATCCCTGGGGCGGAAATCGGCCGAGTTCGCGGAGGTCGTCAAGTCCGGCCGTACGCATCTGATGGACGCCACCCCGGTCACCCTCGGCCAGGAGTTCGGCGGCTACGCGGCCCAGATCCGCTACGGCGTGGAGCGGCTGCGCGCCTCCCTGCCCCGGCTCGCCGAACTCCCCCTGGGCGGTACGGCGGTGGGCACCGGCATCAACACCCCGCCGGGCTTCTCCGCCGCCGTGATCGCCGAGGTCGCCTCGGCCACCGGGCTGCCGCTGACCGAGGCCCGCGACCACTTCGAGGCGCAGGGCGCCCGGGACGGGCTCGTGGAGACCTCGGGCCAGCTCCGTACGATCGCCGTCTCCCTGACGAAGATCTCCAACGACCTGCGGTGGATGGCCTCCGGCCCGCGCACGGGCCTCGCCGAGATCAACCTCCCCGACCTCCAGCCCGGCTCCTCGATCATGCCGGGCAAGGTCAACCCGGTCATCCCGGAGGCGGTCCTGATGGTCGCCGCCCAGGTCACCGGGAACGACGCGACGGTCGCCACGGCGGGCGCGGCCGGCAACTTCGAGCTGAACGTGATGCTCCCGGTCATCGCGAAGAACCTGCTGGAGTCCGTACGGCTGCTGGCCAACGCCTCCCGGCTGCTGGCCGACCGCACGGTGGACGGCATCACCGCCAACGTGGAGCGGGCCCGCGCCTACGCGGAGTCCTCCCCCTCGGTGGTCACCCCGCTCAACAAGTACATCGGGTACGAGGAGGCCGCGAAGGTCGCCAAGCAGTCCCTCAAGGACGGCACGACGATCCGCGAGACCGTCCTGGCCTCGGGGTATGTCGAGCGCGGCGATCTGACCGTGGAACAGCTCGACGAGGCGCTGGACGTGTTGCGGATGACACGGCCGTGACGCGTGGGTCACCCGGGGTCCGTGGGTTCACCCGGGTGACCTGAGTCGCAGCGGGCGGGCGCGGACGCTCCGTAAGATCCATCCATGACAGGTACGGGAGAGTGCGCACGCTGGGCGCCGGGGGACCAGATCCTCTGGCGCTACCGCGACAACGGCCGGGCCCACCGGGCGCAGGGCGGCCCGCCCGTGCACATCTGCCGCCCGGTGACCGTCGTCCAGGACACCGCCGAGCTGCTCGCCGTCTGGATGGCGCCCGGCACCGAATGCGTACGGCCGGTCCTGGCCGACGGCACCCAGGTGCACGCCGAACCGCTCGCCACCCGCTACACCGCGCCGCGCACCACGGCCCGCTCGACATGGTTCGGCGCGGGGGTGCTGAAGCTGGCCCGGCCCGGGGACCCGTGGTCGGTGTGGCTCTTCTGGGACCGGGGCTGGCTCTTCCGGAACTGGTACGTGAACCTGGAGGAGCCGCACATCCGGTGGTCCGGAGGGGTGGATTCCGAGGATCACTTTCTCGACATCTCCGTGAACCCGGACCGCAGCTGGAAATGGCTCGACGAGGACGAGTTCGCCCAGGCGCAGCACGTCGGACTGATGGACCCGGCGACCGCCGCCGGCGTACGGGAGGCGGGCCGGGCGGCCGTCGAGGTGATCTCGGCGTGGGGCTCGCCGTTCCGGGACGGCTGGGAGCACTGGCGGCCCGATCCGCGGTGGCAGGTGCCGCCGCTACCGGATGACTGGGACCGCACCCCTGCCCATATGCCGTCGTGAGACCCTGGACGCACCCCCCGGGGGCCCGGTCGGCAGGCCCGGCCCACCGAGGGGCGCGCCGGCATGATCGGCGCGCACCACACCGGATCTGACCACAAGTCATCGCACCGGTCGTGCGGCAGGACGGGCCACGGACCCGGCCGGACCGCCCGGTCGCAGGACCACCACGAGGGGGTGGAGACGTGTTCGCTGCCCGCTGCCGCCTCGCCGTGAGCAGACCGGCCGCCGCGCGGAACGTCGTCCTCCGGCCATCTCGCGGACGCACGGTTTCGGCCCCGCGTGCGGGGGCACCCGCAGACAGCCGTTGTCCTCATCGCGGTCGCCGGGGCACAGTGGCGCCCCACGAGGTGACTGCCTCATACAACCGGCCCGGACGGACGGAATCCCACGCGTGACGGAGCACCCCACCTCCCACGAAGGCCGGCAGCCTCTCGCCGCTCGGCAGCAGGAGCGCACCCGGCCCCGACAGCAGGACGCCGCGGCCGCGGCCTCGGCTGCCGCGATCCCGGCGCCGGCCGCCGCGCCGAACCCGGGCCCCGGACCGGCCGCCGTCGCCGAGGCGCAGGCGGCCACCCGCCGCGAGGGCGACCGGCTCCGTTTCGTCGGCGCGGCGACCCGGCGGATCGCCCGCGGCATAGACCTGGACGAGATCGTCCTGGGGCTGTGCCGGGCGAGCGTGCCGACCTTCTCCGACGCGATCCTGGTCTATCTGCGCGATCCGCTGCCGGTCGGCGACGAGCGGCCGGTGAGCCCGTTCGTGCTGCGGCTGCGCCGCAGCGACCGGCTCCGGCTCACCGACGAGGACGGCGAGGCGGGTCCGGAGACGGAGCGGCTGCGGCCGCTGCTCACCGACCCGACGGCCGACCTGATGCCCGCCGCCGAGCTGTGCGAGGTGCGGGCGGGCGGCGCGCTGGCCGAGGTGCTGCGCGGGGTGCGGCCGGTCTTCGGCGACTCGGCCGCGGCCCGGGCCGCGCTGCCCGAGCTGCTCGGCCCCGGGCGCCCGGCCCCCACCGGCCACCGTGCGATCCTCGCGCCGCTGCGCGGCAGGCGCCGGGTGATCGGCGCGGCCGTCTTCGTACGGGGCACCGAGCGGCCCCCGTTCGAGGCCAGTGATCTGCTGGTCGCCGCCCAGCTGGCGACGCACACCGCGCTCGGCATCGACAAGGCCGTGCTGTACGGGCGCGAGGCCTACATCGCGGACGAGCTCCAGCGCACGATGCTCCCCGACTCGCTCCCCCAGCCCACCGGCGTACGCCTCGCCTCGCGCTACCTCCCGGCGGCCGAGACCGCCCGGGTCGGCGGCGACTGGTACGACGCGATCCCGCTGCCCGGCAGCCGGGTCGCGCTGGTCGTCGGCGATGTGATGGGCCACTCCATGACCTCCGCAGCGATCATGGGCCAGCTCCAGACGACGGCGCAGACCCTCGCCGGGCTCGACCTGCCGCCGCAGGAGGTGCTGCACCACCTGGACGAGCAGGCGCAGCGGCTCGGCAGCGACCGCATGGCGACCTGCCTGTACGCGGTGTACGACCCGGTCGCGCACCGGATCACCATCGCCAACGCCGGCCACCCGCCGCCCGTACTGCTGCACCTGGGCGGCCGGGCCGAGGTGCTGCGGGTGCCGCCGGGCGCCCCGATCGGGGTGGGCGGCGTCGACTTCGAGGCCGTCGAGCTGGACGCCCCTGCCGGTGCCACGCTGCTGCTGTACACGGACGGGCTGGTCGAGTCGCGGCTGCGGGACGTGTGGACGGGCATCGAGCAGCTGCGGGAGCGCCTCGCGGCGACCGCGCAGCTCACCGGGCCGGACCACGCGCCGCCGCTGGAGGCCCTCTGCGACGACGTGCTCGACATGCTGGGCCCGGGCGACCGGGACGACGACATCGCGCTGCTCGCCGCCCGCTTCGACGGGATCGCGCCGAGCGATGTGGCGTACTGGTATCTGGAGCCGGAGGACGCGGCCCCGGGCCGGGCCCGCAGGCTGGCCCGGCGGGCGCTGAGCCGGTGGGGCCTGGACGAGATGTCCGACGAGGTGGAGCTGCTGGTCAGCGAGGTCGTCACCAACGCGGTGCGCTATGCGGAGCGGCCGGTGACGCTGCGGCTGCTGCGGACGGACATCCTGCGCTGCGAGGTCGGCGACGACTCCCCGCAGCTGCCCCGGCAGCGCCGGGCCCGGGAGACGGACGAGGGCGGCCGCGGGCTGTTCCTGGTGAACCGGCTGGCCCGGCGGTGGGGTGCGACCCGGCTGTCGACGGGCAAAGTCGTCTGGTTCGAGATGGCGACGCGGAGCCAGTAACCGAACGTACGCGGAGAGGGGCGGTGCCGATATCGGCACCGCCCCTCTCCGTCATGCGCGCGCGGTCACTCCCCGAGCAGTCCGCCACCGCCGGGCCGCTCGCCCGGCTGCCCGTCGCTCTCCCCGGGCTGGGGCGGCAGCTCGGGGCTGGTGGGCGGCGTGGTGGAAGGCGTGATGGTCGGCGGGGCCGACGGCATGGTCGGGGTCTCGCTGGGCGTCTCGCTCGGGGTCTCCGACGGCTTGTCGGACGGCGAGGGCTTCTCGGACGGGGTGGGCTCCTCCGACGGCGTCTCCGAAGGTGTCGGAGGGGCCGGGACCTCGCCGCGCTCCACGTCCTGGAGGTCGAACCGGGCGTCCGAGCCACCGCCGAGGGCGCCGAGCGTGTAGTCCGCCCAGATGCGGGCCGGGAAGCCACCGCCGTTGGCCCGGCCGGAGTTGGCCGTTCCGGTGAGGGAGACCTGTTTGCGGCCGCCGTCGCCCTCGCCGAAGAGGGCCACGACCGTGGTCAGTTCGGGGGTGTACCCGGCGAACCAGGCCGCCTTGTTCTCCTCGGACGTGCCCGTCTTGCCCGCCGCCTGGTAGGCGGAGGTGTTGGCCGCGCTGCCGGAGCCCGACCTGACGACCCCGGTGAGCGCGGAGGTCACGGTGTCGGCCGACGCGCGGCTGATCGCCTGCTCCCGCTTGGGCGCCTCCGGCTTCACCGTACGGTCGCGGTGCTCGGCGGACTGGAGGATGTGCGGGGTGACCTTGCGGCCGTGGTTGTCGAGGGTCGCGTAGACCCCCGCCATGTCCCAGGTCGAGGCGTTCATGGTGCCGAGGGTGACGGCGGGGCGTTCGGGGAAGTTCTTGTCCGGTACGCCGAGGGCGAGCGCGGTCCGCTTGGTGGCGGCGGGCGTCACGTCCACGATCATCTGCGCGAAGACGGAGTTGACCGAGCTGTTCATCGCCTTCTGGACGGAGATCGGACCGTAGCTCCGGTCGTCCTCGTTCTGCGGGTTGAACGGGGTGTCGCTGCCGACGACGGGCCGCTTGCTGGTGCCGTCGTAGACCGTGTTCAGCCCGATCAGGCTGCCGTCCTGGGTCTTCGACTCGTTCTCCAGGGCGGCGGCGAGCACCAGCGGCTTGAAGGTGGAGGCCGGCTGGTAGTCCTGGCGGGTGGCGTTGCTGATGTAGTGCTTGACGTAGTCCTCGCCGCCGTACAGCGCGACGACCTTGCCCGTCTTCGGGTCGACGGAGGTGGCGCCCGCCTGGACGGTGGCGTCGACCTTGCTGCCCTCGCGGTCGAGCTTCGACTCCAGCTCCTTCTCCACCGACTTCTCCAGCTGCTGCTGGCGCTTCTTGTCGATGGTGAGGGTGAACGTCCAGCCGCCGGCCTCACGGTCCTCGGCGGAGATGCCCTGCTTGTCGAGCTCCTTGTTGACCGCCTCGACGAGGTAGCCGGTCTGGCCCTCCATGCCCTTGGCGGGCTTGGGCTTCTGCGGGACGGGGAACTCCTGCTTCACCCGCTCGGCCTCGCTCAGCCAGTCCATCTCGACCATGTTCTTCAGCGTGTACGCCCAGCGGTCCTTGACCAGGCGCTTGCCGGTGTCGGTGGCGGTGGCCCAGTCGTACTGGCTGGGGGCCTGGAGGAGGGAGGCGAGGTAGGCGCCCTGGGAGACGTTCAGGTCCTTGGCGTCGATGCCGTAGTACGCCTGGGCGGCCGCCTGGATGCCGCTGGCGCCGCGTCCGTAGTAGGCGGTGTTGATGTACCCGGCGAGGATCTGCCCCTTGGACTGCTTCTGGTCCACCTTCAGCGAGATCACCAGCTCCTGGAGCTTGCGGCTGATGGTGGGGTCCTGCGTCAGGTAGTAGTTCTTCACGTACTGCTGGGTGATGGTCGAGCCACCCTGCTTGCCCTTGCCGCTGAGCGTGTTGATCAGACCGCGGGTCGTGCCCTTGAGGTCGACGCCCTGGTCCTTGTAGAAGGTCTTGTTCTCCGCGGCGACGAAGGCGTGCTGCACCTCCTTGGGCACCTGGGCCAGGTCGACGATCTGGCGGTTGACGCCGCTGTTGGACCGGGCGAGGAGCGTGCCGTCGCTGTACTGGTAGACGTTGCTCTGCCGCTCGGCCAGGGCGTTGGGCGCGGGCACGTCGACGTACAGGTAGAGCGCACCGAAGGCGCCCATGCCCAGCAGGATCATCCCGAAGAACGTGCCCAGCAGCTTCTTCCACGTGAAGAGTCTGCGTATGCCGCCGCTCTTCGCAGCCCGGCGCGATTCCCGCGCCTGAGCTCGTCGCGCATCCGCTCGACCCATTGCTGTGTTGCTCCCGCTTCTCTGCTCGACCGGCTCGCTCGGTTCCCTCAGTCCGTTCAGACCTGCCAGCTAACACCGTCGGCAGAGACAAAAGGCAAGCGATCCAGTCTTTTCCGGACGTGACAATCAGCACCCGTTCCCAAGGGAACCGACTCCTCAGGGGTGCACAAGGTTGCGAGAACCATTAATGTGTAATCACATTGCTAGCGCGGTGCGAGCCGCGCGGAACGGGGGAACCCATGACCGGACAGCACGACGGCCACAGCCCGGACGCCACGGCGGCCGGCCTCGACATCGACGCCCCCGACATGCCCGCACCGCAGGTCACCGAGGTCACGGCGCATTCGATCCCGGGCGGCCTGGGGCTGCTCCTGACCGTGGTCGGGGTGCTCGCCGGTGTCGGCCTCGCCATCGTGGGCGGCGTGATCGGGTCGGGCGGCAACAACGCCGTCGGGGTCCCGCTCCTCATCGTCGGCATACTGCTCGTGATCACCTCGTTCTTCTGCATGAGCGGTGTGAAGATGGTCGCTCCGGGCGAGGCCCGGGTGATCCAGCTCTTCGGGCGGTACGTCGGCACCATCCGCGCCGACGGACTGCGCTGGATCAACCCGCTGACCTCCAGCCGCAAGATCTCCACCCGGGTCCGCAACCACGAGACCGCCGTCCTCAAGGTCAACGACGCCTACGGCAACCCGATCGAACTGGCCGCGATCGTCGTCTGGAAGGTGGAGGACACCGCCCAGGCCCTCTTCGAGGTCGACGACTTCCTGGAGTTCGTCGCCACCCAGACCGAGGCGGCGGTCCGGCACATCGCGATCGAGTACCCGTACGACGCCCACGAGGAGGACGGCCTCTCGCTGCGCGGCAACGCGGAGGAGATCACCGAGAAGCTGGCCGTCGAGCTGACCGCCCGGGTGAAGGCGGCGGGCGTCCTGATCATCGAGTCGCGCTTCAGCCACCTCGCGTACGCCCCCGAGATCGCCTCCGCCATGCTCCAGCGCCAGCAGGCCGGTGCGGTCGTCGCCGCCCGCCAGCTGATCGTGGAGGGTGCGGTGGGCATGGTCGAGATGGCCCTGAGCCGGATCGCCGAGCAGGACATCGTGGAGCTGGACTCCGAGCGGAAGGCGGCCATGGTCAGCAACCTGATGGTGGTGCTGTGCGGTGACCGCGCGGTCCAGCCGGTCCTCAACACGGGCAGCCTCTACCAGTGACCGACCAGACGCCCGGCCGGCGGACGCCGGACTCCCGGCCGCAGCAGCGCAAGCAGATGCTGCTGCGGCTGGACCCCGCGGTGCACGACGCGCTGGCCCGCTGGGCCTCCGACGAGCTGCGCAGCGCCAACGCGCAGATCGAGTTCCTGCTGCGCCGGGCGCTGAAGGAGGCGGGGCGACTGCCGGGCACGGCGGCGCCGATCGCCCGCCGGGGACGGCCGCCGAAACGGCCGCCGCCGCCGGAGGAGCAGGGGACGCCGGAGGAGCCGAAGACCCCGGAGACCCCGCCCGGACCCGACGTATAGGAAGCGCCCCCGGCCCGCCATCTGGGCCGGGGGCGCTTTCCGGACGGGTATACATGCCGGGTATACACCGCGTGTACAGTGCTTCCCATGTCTATCGGTCACACCCTCCTAGGGCTCCTGGAGTCCGGCCCCCGCCACGGCTACGACCTGAAGCGGACCTTCGACGAGAAGTTCGGCCAGGACCGCCCGCTCCACTACGGCCAGGTCTACTCGACGATGTCCCGGCTCCTGAAGAACGGACTCGTCGAGGTCGACGGGGTCGAGAGCGAAGGGGGGCCCGAGCGCAAGCGGTACGCCATCACCGACGCCGGGATCACCGATGTCTCGCGCTGGCTGATGCAGCCCGAGAAGCCGGAGCCGTACCTCCAGTCGACGCTCTACACCAAGGTCGTCCTCGCCCTGCTGACCGGTCGCAGCGCCTCCGACCTGCTGGACTCCCAGCGCTCGGAGCACCTGCGGATGATGCGGATCCTCACCGACCGCAAGCGCAAGGGCGACCTCGCCGACCAGCTGATCTGCGACCACGCCCTGTTCCACCTGGAAGCCGATCTGCGGTGGCTGGAACTGACCGCCGCCCGGCTCGGCCAGCTCGCCAAGGTGGTGGCCCCGTGATCCCCGAAGGCTCCCTGCTCGCCGCCCACGACCTGCGCAAGACCTACGGCTCGACGCCCGCCCTGGACGGAGCCTCGTTCTCCGTGCACCCGGGCGAGGTCGTCGCCGTGATGGGGCCCTCCGGCTCCGGCAAGTCGACCCTGCTGCACTGCCTGGCCGGGATCATCACCCCGGACTCCGGCACCATCACCTACGCGGGCCGCGAGCTCTCCGCGATGTCGGACGCCGAGCGCAGCGCCCTGCGCCGCAGCGACTTCGGCTTCGTCTTCCAGTTCGGCCAGCTCGTGCCGGAGCTGACCTGTGTGGAGAACGTCGCGCTGCCGCTGCGGCTGGACGGTGTGAAGCGGAAGGCCGCCGAACGGACCGCCCGGGAGTGGATGGAGCGCCTGGAGGTCGACGACCTCGCCGCCAAGCGCCCCGGCGAGGTCTCCGGCGGCCAGGGCCAGCGCGTCGCCGTGGCCCGTGCCCTGGCCGGCTCCCCGAAGGTGATCTTCGCGGACGAGCCGACCGGCGCCCTGGACTCCCTCAACGGCGAGCGGGTGATGGAGCTGCTCACCGAGGCCGCCCGCTCGTCCAACGTCGCCGTCGTCCTGGTCACCCACGAGGCCCGGGTCGCCGCCTACTCCGACCGTGACGTCACCGTGCGCGACGGCCGGGCCCGCGACCTGGAGCACGCCGTATGACGCTGCTCCACTCCCGTGACGCCCCGGCCGCCGAACACCATCGCCCGCGGCCGCCCTCGCGCTCCGCGGCCACCCTCCGGGACCTCGGCCTCGGCATCCGGTTCGCCGCCGCCGGGGGCCGCGAGGGCTGGATCCGTACGCTGCTGACGGCGGTCGGCGTCGGGCTCGGGGTCGCGCTGCTGCTGCTCGCCTCCTCCGTACCGCATCTGCTCGACGAACGCGCCGCGCGGGAAGCGGCCCGCAGCGAGACGCGGATCTCCGACTCGCCCGACACCAACGCCGTGAAGTCGGACAGCTCGGTGCTGCGGATCAACGCGACCACCGAGTACCACGACCGGACCGTGGCGGGCTATCTGATGCGCGCCGACGGTTCGGCACCCGTCCGCCCGCCGGGGGTGGCCCGCTTCCCCGAGGCGGACGAGATGGTGGTCTCCCCCGCCCTGAAGGAGCTGCTCGCGGCCCCGGGCAACGAGCTGCTGCGGGAGCGGCTGCCGTACGCGATCACCGGCACGATCGGTGACGCCGGGCTGCGCTCCCCCGGTGAACTCCTCTACTACGCGGGCAGCGACACCCTGACCCGCGCCTCGGGCGGCCACCGGATCTCCGGGTACGGGAACGTCCTCGACGGCGAACCGCTCCCGGCACTGCTGGTCGTGCTGACCGTGATGGTCTGCGTGGTGCTGCTGGTACCGGTCGCGATCTTCATCGCCACCGCCGTGCGCTTCGGCGGCGACCGGCGCGACCGCAGGCTCGCCGCGCTGCGCCTGGTCGGCGCCGACATCCGTACCACCCGGCGTATCGCCGCCGGTGAGGCGCTGTTCGGCGCGGTCCTCGGGCTGCTGATCGGACTGGTCTTCTTCCTGGTGGGGCGGCAGTTCGTCGGTGCGGTGGAGATCTGGGACGTCAGCGCGTTCCCGGCGGACCTGGTGCCCGACCCCCTGCTGGCGCTGCTGATCGTCGTCGCGGTGCCGCTCACCGCCGTGCTCGTCACACTGGTCGCGATGCGCTCGGTGGTGATCGAACCGCTCGGTGTCGTACGCCGGGGCCGCGACCGGGGCCGCCGGCTCTGGTGGCGCCTGCTCATGCCGCTCGCCGGTCTGGCGGTGCTCGGATTCACGGGCCGGGTCGGGAAGTACGAGGTGGTGAACCCGTTCCCGATCGCGGCCGGCGCCGTGCTGGTGCTGGTCGGGCTCGCCCTGCTGCTGCCCTGGCTGGTCGAGGCGTGTGTGAACCGGCTGCGCGGCGGCCCGGTGCCCTGGCAGCTCGCCACCCGCAGGCTCCAGTTGAGCAGCGGGGCCGCGTCCCGCGCGGTCAGCGGGGTCACGGTGGCGGTGGCGGGAGCGGTCGCCCTGCAGATGCTGTTCGCCGCGATGAACGCCGACTTCAACCGGATGACCGGTCAGGACCCCACGCGGGCCCAGTTCGCCGCGTACTCCGAGAACGTCACGGGCGCGGCGGCCACCTCGACGATCGAGCAGTTCCGCGCCACCAAGGGCGTGGACGTGGTCATCGGCTCGGTGGAGGCGTACGCGTCCAAGCCCGGCGTCTACGCCGAGGACGACATCCCGCCCACCACCTCGCTGACCATCGGCACCTGCGAGACCCTGCGCGAGCTGGCCCGGATCGGCGCCTGCGAGGACGGGGACACCTTCGTCGTCCACCCGGAGAACGACAAGGACATGTCCCACTGGGTCGACCAGGCCGCCCGCAAGGGCAAGGTGGTCGAGATCGGCTCCGGGGGCGGCAAGCCGGTTCGGTGGACGCTGCCCGCCGACTCCCCGACCGTGACGGGGCGCACCGACCCGATGGGCACCCCGCACTGGGGGATCATGGCGACCACCGGCGCGGTCGACGCGGGCAAGCTGCCCGGCGCGACGATCACCGCGCAGATCCGGGTCGACCGGAGCGTGCCGGACGTCGCCGAGTACGTACGCAACACGGCGGCCAGGATCGACCCCGGCATGCGCTTCGTCACCCTGGACTCGGTGGAGCGCGACCGGCAGTACGCCAGCATCCAGACCGGCCTCCAGGTCGGGGCGACCGTGGTGCTGCTGCTGATCGCCGCGTCGATGCTGGTCTCCCAGCTGGAGCAGTTGCGCGAGCGCAGGCGGCTGCTGTCGGTGCTGGTCGCCTTCGGCACCCGGCGTACGACACTGGGCTGGTCGGTCCTGTGGCAGACCGCCGTCCCCGTGGTGCTCGGCCTCGCGGTGGCGGTCGTGGGCGGGCTGGGACTCGGCGCGACGCTCGCGTGGATGACCGAGAAGAGCGTCTCCGACTGGTGGCTGTTCGTGCCGCTGGCGGGCGCCGGAGCGGCGCTGATCCTGCTGGTGACGGCGTTGTCGCTGCCCTCGCTGTGGCGGCTGATGCGGCCGGACGGGCTGCGCACGGAGTAGCCGGAGAAGTGGGACGGGCCGGTGCGGCCGGGAGGAGGTCTCCCGGCCGCACCGGCGTCCGTTCACCCCTCCGCCGCGTCCACCACCCGCACCGGGAGCGGCTTCATCGCCCCGCGCAGCGCGGCGCCGAACTCCTCGAACTCGCCGCCCCGCGCCGACCCGGCCCGCATCGCCAGCGCCACCCGCCGGGTGGGGGCCGGGTGGGCGAAGTACCCGGTGGCCAGGGCGTCGTTGCGTGCGGTCTCCACCGTCACCGCGGTGCGCGGGAGCAGCGTCACGCCGAGCCCGCCCGCCACCAGCTGGACGAGGGTGGAGAGCCCGGCGGCGGTCGTGGTGACCGGCGCCCCCTCCGTACGCCCGGCCTCCCGGCAGATGTCGAGGGCCTGGTCGCGCAGGCAGTGGCCCTCGTCGAGGAGGAGCAGCGGCAGTTGCCGCAGCGCCTCGCGCGGGATATCGGCGCGGCCGCCGAGCCAGTGGTCCTGCTCCATGACCAGCACGAAGTCCTCGTCGAAGAGGGGGATCTCGCTCACTCCGGGGACCCCGAGCGGCACGGCGAGGAGCAGCAGGTCCAGGCGTCCGGCGGCGAGCCCCTCCAGCAGGGAGGAGGTCTGCTCCTCGTGGACCTGGAGGTCGAGGTCCGGGTAGCGGTCGTGGACCAGCCGGAGCACGGTCGGCAGCAGATAGGGGGCGACGGTCGGGATCACACCGAGCCGGAGCACCCCGGTGAACGGCGCGCGGGCCGCCTCCGCCTCCTCCATCAGCGCCGCGACGGCCTCCAGCACGGTGGCGGCCCGCACCGCGAGCCGCTCCCCGGCGGGCGAGAGCAGCACCTTGCGCGTCGTACGCTCGATGAGCTGGACACCCAGTGCCTCCTCCAGAGTGGAGACGGCTCCGGAGAGTGCCGGCTGACTCATCCCGATTGCTGCCGCCGCGTCCCGGAAGTGCAGATGCTCCGCCACGGCCGCGAAGGCGCGGAGCTGCGACAGGCTGGGCTGCTTGGCGGCCGACTTACCGGACTGCTTCGGGCGTATGCCCTGTTTTCCCTGGGCCACTGATAGGCACCTCCGATCATCACGACCGAGTGTAGCTATTTCCCTGATCAATGCACTCTGTGCCAAGGTGGATCTCGTCCAACCCTCAGGAAATCTCCCATAAGGGGATTTCCAGACGTTGCAAGGAGAGCGCGTGCTCACTGTCGGTGACAAGTTCCCCGAGTTCGACCTGACTGCTTGTGTTTCGCTGGAGAGCGGCAAGGAGTTCGAGCAGATCAACCACAAGACCTACGAGGGCAAGTGGAAGATCGTCTTCGCGTGGCCGAAGGACTTCACCTTCGTGTGCCCCACCGAGATCGCTGCCTTCGGCAAGCTGAACGAGGAGTTCGCCGACCGCGACGCCCAGGTCCTCGGCTTCTCCGGTGACTCCGAGTTCGTGCACCACGCCTGGCGCAAGGACCACCCGGACCTGACCGACCTGCCCTTCCCGATGCTGGCCGACTCGAAGCACGAGCTCATGCGTGACCTCGGCATCGAGGGCGAGGACGGCTTCGCCCAGCGCGCCGTCTTCATCGTCGACCAGAACAACGAGATCCAGTTCACGATGGTGACCGCCGGTTCCGTGGGCCGTAACCCCAAGGAGGTCCTGCGGGTCCTCGACGCCCTGCAGACCGACGAGCTGTGCCCGTGCAACTGGACCAAGGGCGAGAACACCCTCGACCCGGTCGCGCTCCTCTCGGGCGAGTGAGCTGATACCCATGGCTCTCGATGAACTCAAGTCCGCCGTACCGGACTTCGCCAAGGACCTGAAGCTGAACCTCGGTTCGGTCATCGGCAACAGCGACCTCCCGAAGCAGCAGCTCTGGGGCACCGTGCTGGCCTGCGCGATCGCCTCGCGCTCGCCGCGGGTGCTGCGCGAGCTGGAGCCCGAGGCGAAGGCCAACCTCTCCGCCGAGGCATACACCGCGGCGAAGTCCGCGGCCGCCATCATGGCGATGAACAACGTCTTCTACCGGACCCGGCACCTGCTGTCGGACCCGGAGTACGGCACGCTCCGCGCTGGCCTGCGGATGAACGTCATCGGCAACCCGGGCGTCGAAAAGGTCGACTTCGAGCTGTGGTCGCTCGCCGTCTCCGCGATCAACGGCTGCGGCCAGTGCCTGGACTCCCACGAGCAGGTGCTCCGCAAGGCCGGCGTGGACCGTGAGACCATCCAGGAAGCCGTCAAGATCGCTTCGGTGATCCAGGCGGTCGGTGTGACCCTCGACGCCGAGGCCGTACTCGCCGAGTAGTCACCCGCACCACCCCTGATACGGGAAGAGCCCCGAGGACGACCGACCGTCCCCGGGGCTCTTCTTCGTCTCCGTGCGCCGTGCGCCTACTTCTCCGGCGGCCCGCCCTCCGACGGGTCCCGCCCGGCCGGCGGCTCCGGGGGCGCGACCGGGGTGGCGGGCTCGGCGCCCGGCTCGTCCGGAACCGTCTGCCGCGCGGCCGACGCCGGTGTCGGGGCGACCCCCAGCGCGGTGGCCCCGTGCTGGCCCCCGACCGCGCGCGGGGCACCGTAGGACCGTAGATAGCCGACCACCGTATTGGTGACCGCGACCAGCGGTACGGCGACCACCGCACCGCCGATGCCCGCGACCAGGCCGCCCGTCGCCACCGCGAGGACCACGGCCAGCGGGTGGACGCGCACGGCACGGCCGAGGATGAACGGCTGGAGGATGTGGCCCTCGATCTGCTGCACCGCCAGGACCACCACCAGCACCATCAGCGCGGTGAACACGCCCTCGGTGACCAGCGCGACGACCACCGCCAGCGCCCCGGAGACCACGGCACCGATCAGCGGGATGAAGGCGAACAGGAAGATGAAGACGGCCAGCGGCACGGCGAGCGGCACATTGAGGAAGTACAGGCCGAGGCCGATGAAGATGGCGTCGATCAGGGCGACCAGCACCGTGCCGCGTACGTAGGCGGTCAGGGTCCGCCAGGCGCGCGGGCCGGCGCCGGCGACCCCGGGACGGGCCTGGGCGGGCACCAGCTTCAGCGTCCACTCCCAGATGCGCCTGCCGTCATAGAGCAGGAAGAGCGTGGAGAACATCGCCAGCAGCAGGCCGGTGAGGAACTCCACCATCACCGTGACGCCTTGGAGCCCGGCGGAGGTGATCTCCTCCGTGTTGGTGCCGATGGTGTCGTTGAGGTTCTTGGCGATGTCGTTGATCTGCGACTCGGTGACGTGGAAGGGGCTGTCCAGCAGCCAGCGCTTCAACTCGTCGATGCCGTCGCGGACCCGGTCGGAGAGCGTGTCGAGGTTCTCCATCACCTGCCACACCACGAACCAGCCGACCAGGCCGATGATCACGAACCCGAGCACGGCCGTCACAGCGGTGGCGAGCCCGTGCGGCAGCCCGAACCGCTTGAGCCGGACGACGGTCGGCTGGAGCATCGCGGTGACGAGCAGCGCGGCGGCGAAGGCGAGGACGACCAGCTGCACCGCGCTGATCACCTGCATCAGCACCCAGAGGGTCCCTGCGAGGACGAGCAGCCGCCAGCCCGCCTCGGCCGCGACCCGCATCCCCCACGGAATCGCCGCGACCGGATCGGGCCTGGCGGCGACGGAGGGGGCGTACGAGGGCGGCGCGGGCACCTGCCCGGGGTCCGGGGCGTCCGAGGGCGTCCCGGTGCCACCGGGGGAATCGTCGTCGGCGGCGGCGCGCGCCCGGCGCTCTTCCAGGCGTGAGCCCAGTTCCGTCAGTTCGGACCCGAAGCGGCCCAGCCAGCCCGGCAGTTTCGACATGTCTCTTTCCCTTCCCCCAACTTCGCTCCCCAGCGCTGCCTGGATCGCCGGATGCGACCGTACACGCGCAAAGCCCCCCACCGCGTTCCGCGGTGGGGGGCTCCGGCGGGACTGTTCGCCCCTAGTACCAGTTGTTGGCCTGCCAGAAGGACCAGGCGCCGCACGGGGAGCCGTAGCGGCTGTCCATGTAGCTGAGGCCCCACTTGATCTGGGTGGCCGGGTTGGTCTGCCAGTCGGCACCGGCGGAGGACATCTTGTGGCCCGGGAGGGCCTGCATCAGTCCGTACGCGCCCGAGGACGGGTTGGTCGCGCGGTAGTTCCAGGTCGACTCGTGGTTCACGATGTTGCTGAAGCACTGGAACTGGTCCGCGGGGACCATCTGACGGGCCATCGCCTTGACGTCGGCCACGCTGTAGGAGCCCTGGGCGGAGAACGAGGATGCGTCGCGGACGGAGGACCGGCTGGCGCGCTCGGCCTCTTCCTTCTTCGCCTTCTCCGCGGCCTGCCGCTTGGCCTCGGCCTTCGCCTCGGCGTCCGCCTTCTTGGACTTGGCGTCCTTGGCGGCCTGCAGGCGGGCCGATTCCTCGGCCGACTTCTTCGCGGCGGCGTCGGCGGCGGATGCCTGGGCATCGGCCTGCTGCGTCAGCGAAGCGGTCTGGACCTGGGCCTGCTGGCCCGCGGGGATGTCTGCGAGCAGCGTGGTGTCGGCTGCGGCCGTCTCGAAGTTGTTGTCGTCGGCGGCAGGTGTGCCGCCCGCAGCAACGCCTACGACGGCGCCTACGGTGGTGACCGCGGTGGCAGATGCCACGGCGAACCCCCGGACCGAGATCCGGCTCACATGGTGTCCTTCCAGCATCGTCCGCTTAGGTGACCTCGCGGGCGCAATCGTGCCCCTGGCACTGGCCTCCCTACTGCGTGGGTCACGGGAGGCACGGGCCCGTTGGGCAACCCCGTTGAGGGGGTTGCCACGTGGTACTCGCGGGCGGCATACGGGCGTCTCATGTTGAGTTGTGTGGTGCGTGGCGCCTCTGGAGGTGCCCAAGTGCCGTATGCGGGGCCTGACGGAAGCAAGACTCTGCCGGACAGGGACGCCACAGGGCAATTCTGTGTTGCGTGGGAAAGGTCACACCCCGTTTGGGCCATCGGTTTTACGGAAATGACGGCGCAACACGATGCCGCCCGGCTAAGCTCCTTGGCTCGCCGGGCGGCATCAACAGGACATGCAGGTCAGATGTGGCCTTCCTCCAGCATTTCGGTCACCAGTGCGGCGATCCGGGAACGCTCCGAACGCGTGAGCGTCACATGGGCGAAGAGCGGATGACCCTTCAGCTTCTCGACCACGGCGACCACTCCGTCGTACCGGCCGACCCGGAGGTTGTCCCGCTGGGCCACGTCATGGGTGAGCACCACGCGTGAATTCGCCCCGATCCGGGACAACACGGTCAGCAGGACGTTCCGTTCCAGTGACTGCGCCTCGTCGACGATCACGAACGCGTCGTGGAGCGAGCGGCCGCGGATGTGGGTGAGCGGCAGGACCTCCAGCATCCCGCGCCCCAGCACCTCCTCGATGACCTCGCGCCCGGCGACCGCCGACAGGGTGTCGAAGACCGCCTGTGCCCAGGGGCTCATCTTCTCGGCCTCGCTGCCGGGGAGATAGCCGAGCTCCTGGCCGCCCACCGCGTACAGCGGGCGGAAGACCATCACCTTCTTGTGCTGCTGGCGCTCCAGCACCGCCTCCAGTCCGGCGCAGAGGGCGAGGGCCGACTTGCCGGTGCCGGCCCGGCCGCCCAGCGAGACGATGCCGACCTCCTCGTCGAGCAGCAGGTCGAGGGCGATCCGCTGCTCGGCGCTGCGGCCGTGGATGCCGAAGGCCTCCCGGTCGCCCCGCACGAGCCGCACATTGCCCTCGGCGGTCACCCGGCCGAGCGCCTTGCCGCGCTCGGACTGGAGGACCAGGCCGGTGTGGACGGGCAGCTCGGCGGCCTCGGGGACGTACAGCGTCTCCTCGGTGAAGAGCAGGTCGACCTGCTCCCCCGAAAGGGACAGCTCGGTCATTCCGGTCCAGCCGGAGTCGGTGATGGCGAGTTCGGCGCGGTACTCCTCGGCGAGGAGGCCGACCGAGGAGGCCTTGATCCGCAGGGGCAGGTCCTTGGAGACGACCGTGACGTCGTATCCCTCCGCCTGGAGGTTGCGGGCGACCGCGAGAATCCGTGAGTCGTTGTCCCCCAGCCGGTAGCCGGCGGGCAGGACGCCGGGGTCGGAGTGGTTGAGTTCGACACGGAGGGTCCCGCCCAGATCCCCGAGCGGGATCGGGGCGTCCAGCCGGCCGTACCGGATCCGGAAGTCGTCCAGCAGGCGCAGGGCCTGCCGGGCGAAGTATCCGAGCTCCGGATGGTGCCGTTTGGCCTCCAGCTCCGTGACCACCACGATCGGCAGCACGACTTCGTGCTCGTCGAAGCGGGCCATGGCACCGGGATCGGCCAGCAGGACGCTGGTGTCGAGAACGTATGTGCGCCTGTCGGGCATGCGGCGCTTGCTACTGGTCACCACGGAAGGACGTACCCCCTCGGACGAGGTCGGGGAGTGCGACGAACGGTCGCGGAGCTTCCCGAAGGGAGAGGACGGACCGGGATCGGGCCCCTGTGCGCGGGCCGGACCACGGCCTCCGCGTCGGCCGCAGGCTGTCTACGGTCCTTCGTGTGCAAAGGGCCTCCCGGGCGAGCGGACTGGGTGCCGCTCACTTGGATGCGACATCCGCCTGGTTGGTGACCGGATGTCGACCTGTCAGGGGTATTCCCTGTTCGGCCCGAAGCCATGCCGCTGCATATGACACGGTGTGGAGAAGTCCCGGTGGACGCGCGATGACCCCTCTATATACGCGATGACTCCCCTATATAGAGGAGTCATCCGGTGGTACGGGTGAGGGAGCCGTTCAGGCCCCGTAGCGCCGGTGGCGGGCGGCGTAGTCGCGCAGCGCCCGCAGGAAGTCGACCTTGCGGAAGGCCGGCCAGAACACCTCGCAGAAGTAGTACTCCGAATGGGCGCTCTGCCAGAGCATGAACCCCGACAGGCGCTGCTCGCCGCTCGTCCGGATCACCAGGTCGGGGTCGGGCTGGCCGCGGGTGTAGAGGTGCTCGGAGATCAGGTCGGTGGAGACGATCTCCGCCAGCTCCTCGAAGGTCGTGCCCCGCTCCGAGTGCTCCAGCAGCAGCGAGCGCACCGCGTCCGCGATCTCCTGGCGGCCGCCGTAGCCGACGGCGACGTTCACGATTATCCCGTCGACGTGGGACGTGGACTGCTCGGCCTCCTTGAGCACCAGCTGCGTCTCGGCGGGCAGCAGGTCGAGCGTGCCGACGTGGTGGACGCGCCAGCGACCGTCGGCGGCGAGATTGCGTACGGTGTTCTCGATGATGCCCAGGAGCGGCTTCAGCTCGTGCTCGGGCCGGTCGAAGTTGTCCGTGGACAGCATCCAGAGGGTGACGACCTCGACATCGGTCTCGCTGCACCAGCCGAGCAGCTCGGAGATCTTGTCCGCGCCCGCCTGGTGGCCCTGTACGGCCGATCCGCCGGATGCCTTCGCCCACCGCCGGTTGCCGTCGAGGATGACCCCGATGTGCTTCGGCACCTGGTCGTGGTCCAGGCGGCCTTCCACCCGGCGCGCGTAGAGCCTGTACACCAGGTCGCGGAAGTTCACTGAGTTCACCCTCTCGGTTCCGTACGGGCCCGTGGCCCGCCCTCCCCGTCGCCGGGGGTCCGGGGTCCACCCCCGCAGGGGAGCGCTGCGCGGTCGTTACGGACCCGCGCGGGCATGAGCCGCGCCGCACATCGGCATTCCCCGAAGCCGCCACATTACTGCGATCGGGTCACGGGGGCCCAACCCGGTCTGTCACAACTCCGTGATAAGGAGGGAAAGTGACTGATTACCTCTCCCCCGACCTCTACTACCGCGCTGCCGACACGCGCTACGACTCCATGGAATACCGCCGCACCGGACGCAGCGGCCTCAAGCTGCCCGCCCTCTCGCTGGGCCTGTGGCACAACTTCGGCGACGACCGGACGCTCGACTCCCAGCGGGCGATCCTGCGCCGCGCCTTCGATCTCGGGGTCACCCACTTCGACCTGGCCAACAACTACGGGCCGCCGCCCGGCTCGGCCGAGCTGAACTTCGGCAAGCTGTTCGCCCAGGATTTCTCCCCGTACCGGGACGAGCTGGTCATTTCCACCAAGGCCGGTTATCTGATGCACCCCGGCCCGTACGGCGAGTGGGGCTCCCGCAAATACCTGCTGTCCTCGCTCGACGCCTCGCTGAAGCGGATGGGCCTGGAGTACGTCGACATCTTCTACTCCCACCGCTTCGACCCGCACACCCCGCTGGAGGAGACGATGGGCGCCCTGGCGTCCGCCGTGCGGCAGGGCAAGGCGCTGTACGCGGGTGTCTCCTCGTACAACGCGGAGCAGACCGCCGAGGCGGCCCGGCTGCTCCGGGAGATGGGCGTCCCGGCCCTGATCCACCAGCCGTCCTACTCCATGATCAACCGCTGGATCGAGGACGACGGCCTGCTCGACACCCTGGAGACGGCCGGAATGGGCTGCATCTCCTTCGTGCCGCTCGCCCAGGGCCTGCTCACGAACAAGTACCTGACGGGCATCCCGGAGGGCTCGCGCGCCACCCAGGGCAAGTCGCTGGACCCGGGGCTGCTCTCGGAGGAGGTGCTGCGCCGGCTGCGCGGCCTGAACGACATCGCGCAGGGCCGCGGCCAGTCGCTCGCCCAGCTGGCCATCGCGTGGGTGCTGCGCGACAGCCGTATGACGTCGGCGCTGATCGGCGCGTCGAGCGTGAAGCAGCTGGAGGAGAACGTGGCCGCACTGTCGGGGCCGGCTCTGACGGCGGCGGAGCTGAAGGAGATCGACACCTTCGCCGTGGACACCGAGGGCACCAACATCTGGGCCGGGCGGGGCTGACACCCGGCCAGTTGAATCCGGGCGGTCACGCCCGGTCACTGACGCCCGGTCAGGGGAGCTTCGGCACGGCGGGGCCGGCGCCGCCCAGAAAAAACGGGCCGGTCCGTGGGGGGGGGGGATACGGACCGGCCCGAGGGGGGGTTTCCACCATAACCCTTCATAAGTCCTGCCGGGTGCCACGCCACTCCCCAACTACTCTCCGGATTCGCCGGACTCCGCTGCGGGCAGTCCCGGCACCCTCCGGCCCGCGCTCACGGGCCCGGATTCGCCCCCGGTATCGAGGGGGTGCCCCTGGGCGCGGCCTTGACGCCCCGCCTGCGGTTGCGGACAGGTTCTGACCTGAAGGGGCCCTAGGTTCGGTCCATGACGACCCGAGCCCGTGCGACCGTGACCGTGACCTGGCCCGAGGCGAACGCCCGGAGGTCGGGCCGCCAGCACCTGTGCGGTCCGGTGCCCGCAGTCTCCCCCGCCGACGCGGCCGGCGCGATGCTCGGCGCGCACGCCCAGGTGCTGTCGGCGGCCGAGCTCTCGGTGGGGCTGCGCGGCGAGGGCCTGACGCGCACGGACGTGCGTACGGCTCTGTGGACCGACCGGACCCTGGTCAAGACGTTCGGCCCGCGCGGCACGGTCCACCTCCTGCCGGCGGCGGACCTGCCGATGTGGACCGGCGCGCTCTCCGCCGTACCGACGGGCCCGAACCCGTTCCCCAGGGCCACCCGGATGACCCCCGGGCAGGTGGAGGAGGTCGTGGCGGCGATCGGGGAGGCGCTGACCGGGGCGGAGCTCACGGTCGACGAGCTCTCCGAGGAGGTCGTCGCCCGGACCGGGCCGTGGGCCGGGGACCTGGTGATGCCCGGGTTCCAGCAGATGTGGCCGCGCTGGCGGCAGGTCCTGCACCTGGCGGGCCACCGGGGCGCGCTGGCCTACGCCCCGAACCGGGGTCGCCGGGCGACGTACACCAACCCCGGGTACACCCCGCTGCCGGGCCCCCAGGCGCAGGCGGCCCTGGTGGAGCGGTACCTGTACGCGTACGGTCCGGCCACCCCGGCCCACTTCGCCCGGTGGCTCGCCGCGCCGAAGCGGTGGGCGGACGGGCTGTTCGCCTCGCTGGCCGCGTCGGGGGCGATCGAGGAGGTGGTGTTCGAGGACGCCGGGCCCTCCTGGGTGGTGGCGGGCGACACGGACTTCCCGGCCGGTCCGGTACGGGGAGTGCGCCTGCTCCCCTACTTCGACGCGTTCACGATCGCCTCGCAGCCCCGCGAGCGGCTCTTCCCCGGCCGGGCCTTCGAGCGGGCGCTCGCGGGCGGGCAGGCGGGGAACTACCCGGTGCTGCTGGTGGACGGCACGGTCGCGGGGGTCTGGCACCAGCGCCGCTCGGGGAAGCGGATCGCGGTGACGGTGGAGCCGCTGGAGCCACTGCCGACGGCGCGGCTGCGGGCGCTGGAGGACGAGGTGGAGCGGGTGGGGGCGATCATGGAGGGGCGGGCGGAGCTGACGGTGGGGCCGGTGACGGTGGGGGCGCACGCGTAGGGGGCTCAGTGGGCGGGGGGCCGCATGCGTACGTGGCTCGGCGGCGATGGGACCGCACGCGTGGGGGCTCAGTGGCGGGGGGGCGGCGCGTGCGTACGTGGTCCAGCACCGGTGGGACCGTACGCGTGAGGGCTCAGTGGCGGTGGAAGCGGACCGCCAGTGTGTCCCCCGCCGCGACCACGAAGTCCCCCTCCTCGCACCGGATGACCGCCTCGTGGACCTCGCCGTTGCCGTCCCTGCGCTCCAGCGTGCCGACGACCGTCCAGGCGCCCTCGTACGGCACCGGCGGCAGCTGGGTCAGTGGAGCGTGCTGCCACTGGTTCGCCGGTACGCACCAGTCGGGCAGCAGGGGCCAGGTGCCCGGGGTGATCCGTAACGTCCAGTCGGAGGTACAGGTGAGCAGGACGGACTGGCCCCGGTCGATCACGAACTCCACGGCCTCCGGCTCGCCCGCGCGCCCCTCGGGCCGGTAGAAGACCCCGTGCACGGCGGTGATCCGGGAGCCCGTGAGCCAGTCGGAGTTGCCGCTCCGGGTGCGCCCGGCCGGGCCGCCGTACTCTTCTCTCTCCACCGTCATGGCCGCTCCCCGTCTCCCTCGCTGGGCCTGCTCCCACTGAGTAGGACGGCGGCTCGCACGATCGCGTTGCCTGTGGGGCAAAGCTGAACTGGCGTCCGGGGTAAGCAGGTTGACACCTCTCGATACGTCACAGGGGCTTGCGGGCCTCAATCAGGAAGCGTGTGGTGTGGGCGAGGAACGGGCCATCCTCCTCGATCTGCCGGTGCAGTGCGGCCAGTTGGGGCCGGTACTGCTCGACGGTGAAGCCGGGCACCATCCAGATCACCTTGCGGAGGAAGTAGACCACCGCGCCGATGTCGAAGAACTCGGTGCGCAGCCGTTCGGGCCGCAGGCCGACGACGTCCAGCCCGGCCGCCTCGGCGGCGGCGCGCGCGTCCTCGGGGTCGCGGGCGCCCCGCACCTCGGGCGGCTGGGGGCCGAGGAAGTACTCGACGAGCTCGAAGACGCTGGCCGGTCCGACCTGCTGCGAAAAGTACGTGCCGCCGGGGGCGAGCACCCGGGCGATCTCCTCCCACCAGGTGGTCACCGGATGCCGGCTGACCACCAGGTCGAAGGCCCCGTCGCCGAAGGGCAGCGGCGGCTCGTCCGCGTCCGCGACGACGACGGCACCGCGGGGGTGCAGGAGTGCGGTGGCGCGGGCGATGTTCGGCGGCCAGGACTCGGTGGCCACGGTGACCGGCGGCAGCTTGGGCGCGGCGGCCAGCACCTCGCCGCCGCCGGTCTGGATGTCGAGCGCGGCGCGGGCCTCCCCGAGCCGGTCGGCCATGGCGCGGGCGTATCCCCAGGAAGGGCGCTGCTCGGTGGCCCGTCCCTCCAGCCAGGAGAAGTCCCACCCGTCCACGGAGACGGCGTCGGCCTCGGCGACGAGGGCCTCGAACCGGTCGCGGGAGGCCGAGGAGGCGAAGGGCGGAAGGGGCGAGGAGGACGGAGAAGGCGGAGGGGGCGGAGGGGGCGGAGGGGACTGTTCGGACATACGGGAATCGTGTCAGGCCGGAGGTGGGTGGCGCGAATGGATTCCGGGGCGTACGCGGGCGGCTTGCGGACCGGGCCCTGGGCTCAGGCCGCCAGGGCCCCCAGCAGGATTCCGGTCAGCGCCCCGGCGATCATGAATGGGCCGAACGGAATGCCCGTCCTGCGCCCCGCCCGGCGCAGGAGGACGAGCCCGAGTCCGTACGCCGCGCCGAACAGGAACCCGGCGAACCCGCCCAGGAACAGCACCTCCCAGCCGTACCAGCCGAGGGCGACGCCCAGGGCGAGGGCGAGCTTCACATCGCCGAAGCCCATGCCGTTGGGGTTGATGAGGAAGAGCAGGAAGTAGAAGCCGCCGAGCGCCAGACCGCCGAGCAGCGCGGAGGTCCAGGATCCGGCGTGGCCGGGGAGCAGGGCGGCCCCTCCCAGCAGCAGGACAGCCGCGGCGGCCAGGGGGAGGGTGAGCGGGTCGGGCAGCCGGTGGACGCGGCGGTCGACGGTGGCGAGGAGCACGGCGACGGGCGCCAGCAGCAGCCAGCCGGCGAGCTCGGGCCGGGCCCCCGTGGCGGCGGCGAGCACGGTACAGGCGAGGACGGTGACCAGGGGCGCGAGGGTTCCGGGGGCGTAGGGGGCGGGGGCGGGGCGGTCGTCCCCGTACGGCAGGGCAGGCGCCTCGGCCCCGTCTCCGGACGGCGAAACGGGAGCGGTGCGCTCGTCTGCGTACGGCGGGACGGGCGCCTCGGCCTTCTCTCCGGACGGCGGCACGGCGGTCTGCGCGCGGGACCCGCAGGCGGCGCAGCGGGCCGGGCCGAGCCAGCCGCCGAGCGGGCCGGTGAAGGCGTGCCCGGCCGGGCACGCGGTGCGCCAGGGTTCCTCGGGTTCGACGGCGAACCGGTACGCGGCGCGCGGGATCAGCAGTCCGGTGACTCCACCCCAGACAGCGGCGACGGCGAGCAGTACGAGGTCCACACCACGACCCTAATCGGCCGCGGGAACAGGGGGCTTGGGCCCTGGGGCCCACTCCCGGGCGTTCGGGGCCGTTCGGGACCCGCGCGGCGGCGCCGGGGGCTACGGTCGGTGCCCATGAGGACTTGGCGTGATGGCGAGGGGACGCTGACGGTCGGCGGGGACGCGGGGGCCCGGGGGGTGCCGCTGCGGATAGCGGCCTCGTACCGGGCCCGTACGCGGGGGCTGCTCGGGCGGGACGGGATCGACGGGGCGCTGATGCTCACGCCGGCCGGGAGCGTGCACACCTTCCGGATGCGGTTCGCCATCGATGTGGCGTACCTGGACCGGAAGTTCACCGTGCTGGCGGTCCGCACGATGAAGCCCGGCCGGCTCGGCCTGCCCCGGCTGCGCTCCCGCCATGTGGTGGAGGCGGAGGCGGGGGCGATGGAGCGGTGGGGGGTGCGGCCGGGCGTACGGGTGGAGCTGCGGGCGGCGGGCACGTCCTGGGGAAGGCCCACACCCGGCACCCGCTAGGACGGCCCGCCCCCGGCACCCGTCAGGGCGGGCCACCCCCGGCACCCGTCAGGGCGGGCCCGCGCCGAGGAGGGTCCAGGCCCCGAAGGCCGCCGACGCGCAGGCGAGTACCGCGAGTACGGCAGCCGTGCGCGCCCTGCTCCGCAGCCGTACCAGAGCGGCGGCGGGCGGGAGGAGCAGCGGGAAGGCGGGCATCATCAGGCGCGGCCGCGAGCCGAAGTATCCGGCGCCGATCAGCGAGATGACGACGATCGCGATGCCGTAGACGAGGACGGGCAGCGGCTGCCGCTGCCGTACGCAGAGCACGACGAGCCAGCCGAGCAGCCCGAGCGCCGCGCAGAGCCCGAGGGCGGCGGGCAGCGGGAGCCCGGCGATGAAGGCGGCGAGCGCGCGCCCGCCGTCGATGCTGTTGCCCCACTGCGCCTGGACCTCGAAGTACGCGAACGGGCTGCCTTCGCGCACGGCGACGAACACCACGTACGCCAGCCAGCCCAGCGGTGCGAGCGCCACCCCGGCGATCATCCGGGCGTTGCGGCGGAGCACCGGACCGGTCCGCTGTCCGGCGCGGACCTCCCGTACGAGGGTGACGGCGGCGGTGATCGCCAGGGCCGCGATGAGGGCGGCGGCCGAGGGCCGGGTGAGCCCCGCCAGTACGCAGAGGGCACCCGCCACGAGCCAGCGGCCCTTGAGGACGGCGTACAGCGCCCAGGCGGCCAGTGCGGTGAAGAGCGTCTCCGTGTACGCCATCGACTGGACGAACGCCGTCGGGTACACGCCCCACAGCGCGGCCAGCACCACCCCCGTACGCCGCCCGTGCAGCTCTGCCCCGACGGCGAAGATGCCCCAGGCGGCGAGCAGACCGGCCGTCCAGGCGACCAGGAGTCCGGCGCCGCCGAGGGTGAGCGGGGTCACCTCGGAGATTCCGCGCTCCAGGGCGGGGAGGAGCGGGAAGAAGGCCAGGTCGGAGTGGAGGGCGCCGTCGGGGAGGGTGGCGGTGTATCCGTACCCGTCCTCGGCGATGCGCTGGTACCAGACGGAGTCCCAGCGCCAGCCGAGCCGCGCCAGGGGGTCCTTGCCGGAGCTCCGGGCTGCCCCCCAGAAGACCAGGAGCCCCAGGGCCCGGACGGCGGCGTAGACCGCGAGCGCGGGGGCGGCGGCCCGGAGAGCGGCGGCCGCCCGGGGGCCGGGGGGACGGGGGTGCAGGGCCGGGGGGCCGGGCGTCCGGGTACGGAGCTGGTGGTCGGACATATTGCCGATTATGTCCTCCGGCGGGTGGCGCCCTGCCCTCGGTGCCGTTACGGCCTGGCGGTCTTCCCGGCCTGAGCGCCGTCGCGGCCTCGGGTGCCGTCCCGGCCTGGGGTGCCGTCGCGGCCTCGGGTGCCGTCGCGGCCTGGGCAGTGGCCGCCGTCAGCTGATCGCCGGGCGGAGGGGCGGGCGGGTGCCGAGGGTGCGGCCGACGAGAGGGGCCACCGTGCGGATCAGCTTCAGCTGGGTGGAACGTAAGACGCGCACGGTCGTCTCGTCGGACCAGCCGGTCGTGGTGGACCACTCGTAGCCGGAACCGACCACATCGCTCGCGAAGGCCAGCTCGGTGGCGAGGAGGGCCCGTGCCCAGTCCATCGGCTCCAGCGCCTCGTGGGCGATCAGGGCGGCGCGGATCCGCAGCGACCGGTAGTGGAGATCCTCCGTACCGTCGAAGCCCATGGCCACGGCGAACTCCTCCGTGGAGCGGGCCGGGCCGCACCACTCGATCAGTCCCAGCTGCAGGAGCCGGGACTCCTCGTCGGTCAGTGTCAGCTGCTCCGCGGTCTGCACGTCCGTCATCACCCTCTGGTTCGTCCGCCCGCCCACGGGGGCCGTGGGGAGGACACCGGGGCGAACCTTGATCGGTTACGAGGAAGGACGCTAACTCCCCTCCCCTGCAGGCGTCTTGGGCCCGGGGGCCCATGCCTCCGGCACATGCGGACGCACCACCGCCCCCGCCGCCTCACAGGCTCGGCACGGCGCTCCCGAACACCTTCCACGGCGAGATCGTGACGGAGTCCATGACCGTCAACTGCGGGTGCCTGGCGGCGATTTCCTCCCGTACGGCGACGGCGTCCGGCCAGGCGTCGAGATGCGCGGAGCCATCGATGACCACCCCGTCCCAGTCGGTACCGGCCGTCGCGCCGTCCCGGTCGAGGACGAAGCCGATGCAGAGCACGGACGCCCGGCCGACGGTCCGCCGGATGGCACCCACCGCCCGCTCCCGTACGACCGGCGGCAGCTCCCCCACGGAGAACTCGACGGCGACGACACCGCTGCGCGCACGCCGTATGCGCACCAGGAGATCGGACCCTTCGTCCACCCACAGCCGGAAGCCGACCTCCTGAAGTCTTTGCAGACCGGAAAGGGAGAGAAGCTGCTCCCGCGTCACGGGCGAACGGGCCCCGGACGAGGGAAGGTCCAGGCTGACGAGCACGGTACGACCGGTCAGGGGATGCCCCGAACGAAGGCCCTCCGCCTCCAGGTCACCCAGTAGCGTCGCGGCATCCAGCCGGGTCCAGCCCAGGTGGTACGAGTAGAAGAACCCGGCACTCATCGACGCCCCACCCCCCCTCATCACGGCATGAGCCTAATAATTCGCGTGCGCAAACACAAGAGCAGGTGGTCACCGGTACATCCGAGCGTACCGAGCGGCAGGAGACGTGGCGTGGGCCCAGGGGCCCATGGGCGGCCCAAGGGGCGCAGGGAGCGGAGCAACCGGGCTTCCCGTGACCGGACTTGGGCCCGACTTTGGGGCCGGGGGCCCGCGTCGGGGACGTATTCCGGCCGTACGCTCACGGCCGACAGGCAGCACGCGCGCAGTTCAGGTGCCCGGATCACGGGTTACGGGTGCCGGACTCTACGGGTGCCGGGCCACGGGTTCGGGGAAAGGGTGCACCGTGAGCGGTGGCGGGGGCGGGAGCTGGGGGGACGGAGGGGCGGGCCACATACCGCCAGGACGCCGGGGTGCAGGGGGCTCCGGCGCCCTGGCAGGCAACGAACCGGGCAGCCGCTTCTTCGCGTTGACCCGCAGTTGGGCGACGGGTGCGCTGGTCTACATCGCCGCCGGGTTCCTGACGAGCCGGGTGCTCCTCGAACTGCTGGGCAACGCGACCCGGTTGGAATCGTTCGGCTGGCGGCTGTGCCTGCTGCACATACCCGCGCTCGCCGTCACCCTGCTCACCGTCCTGGCCGCCACCCGCATGCTCCCCGACGAGTACCGCGCCTCCCGCGCCCTCTACCTGCTCGCCGCGCTGACCGTGCCGCTGGCCGGTATGGCGTACGGCTTCGCCGTGTCGTGGGAGGCGGTGGGGATCGAGGGCGTACTGATGCCGGTGGTGGCACTGGCGGCGGGCGCCGCGTCGGGGACGGCGGTGGACCGGCTCCTGGAGGAGCGCGCCACCCGGCCCCCGCCGCCGCCGACGTACTCGTACAACTGGCGTGACAGCGGCGTCACCGCGACGGAGTACCTGGGTGTCGTGGTCCTCGTGGTGACCCTGATCGGCGCGATGGCGATGGCGGGGGTCGGCGGGCAGATCGGGGAGCGCATCCGCTGCGCGATCAGCGCCATGGCCGGTGGTGGTGGGTCGTGCGCCACGGGCGGCGGGGACCCCGAGGCGCAGCCGAAGACGGACGCCGACTACGAGCCCAAGATGTGCCAGGTCTCGTCCGTCTCCGACACGGCGGGCGGCAAGGTCAAGATCGGCTGGTTCGAGTGGGGCGAGGAGTACGGCTTCCAGCAGAAGGTCTCCCAGGCCAACACCGACGTCAACGGGGACGGCAAGGTCGACGGGAACGACAAGGTCGTCTCCATGACGTTCACCGACGCGGCCTCGGCCGGCGTCACTGCCAGCACGCCGGGGGTGAAGCTCGGGAAACTCGGCAAGGCGGACATCGACATCGGCGGCGGCATCAAGATCACGAACGGTGACACCTGGATCTTCGCGAGCGAGGAAGAGGCGCAGAAGATGCGGGACGACATCGAGGAAATGAAGATGTGGGAGACCGCCACCAAGCACGGCAGCGGGTACGGCGGCAACTGGTACTCCGGCATGAAGTGGGCGGAGAAGAAGGAGGACATCGAGCGGAAGATCGGCGACAAGAAGATCTCGTACTCGACGGTCGGCCTCAACGCCTATGCCGACGGCGGCCTGTCCATCAAGGGCGGCGACGAGGACGAACTCGGCGCCAAACTGGGCGGGAAGGCCAAGTTCTCGCCCGAGGTGACGATCACCAAGGACGACGTGAACGGCAACGAGTCGTACACGTACACCGCCAAGCTGGAGCTGGAGGGCAAGCTCAGCGGGAACGCGGGCCCGCTCAAGGGCACGCTGAGCGGCAAGCAGAACCGCACCGGCGCCATCACCGTCACCCGCGACCAGAGGACCGGGAAGATCGTCCGCATCGACATGACGCAGACGGTGGAGAGCGGCTCGACGTCCGGCAAGGTCGAAGTGGGCGGCGACAACGGCGAGTCGGGCGCGGACAAGCGCGGCGGCAAGGGCAGCGCGTCGGACTCGTCGGGCGAGACCGGCATCGAGGTGGTGACGAACTCGATCGTCTTCGGCAAGGAGACCGACGCGGGCACCGAGGCGAAGCGGGCCGTGGCCGAGCAGTGGCTGGACGGATCCGGCAACAACACCGCCCCCTTCGAGTACCTCTTCGGCGACCGCGGCATGGAGACGCGCCCCACGGGCAACGACCCCTTCGAACGGCTCATGTTCGAGGACGGGCTGTCCAGCACGATGCGCTACCACGGGGAGACGGACGCGCAGGAGTTCGGCTTCGAGATCTCGCTCGGGATGAGCCTCGGGTTCTCTATCTCGGACGAGCAGAAGAAGGAGACGCTGACGGACGCACGGTTCCTGGGGGCGCCAAAGGGTGACGGCCGCACGTATCTTCCGTACAGCTACTGCGCGAACTGACGGCCGCCGCTCGCACGGTGTACCTGAGAGGCGATGACGATGACGAGAAGGCTCCACGCGGGCAGGCAGGCCGCGACGGCCGCCCTGGGCCTGTCCCTCCTCCTGACCCTGGCCGGCTGCGGCAGCGGCACCGACGGCAAGGCCCCGGTCCCCGAGGGCTGGTCCACGCTGGACACCGACAGCCTGAGCGTGGGCTACCCGAAGGACAAGGGGTACGCGGAGCAGCCGGCGGCCGAGCGGAGCAGGAACAACGCGGCGGTGGCGCTGAAGGTGGAGAACGGCATCCGCACGGGCATGGTCTCCGTCCAGCTGAACTTCGCCACGGGCGTGAGCGACGCGGGCGAGGCGGCGGCCGCGGCGGGCGCCGGAATCGGCCTGGGCTCCACGCGCAGGGCAACGGAGGACGTACGCCTGGCGGGCCCGGAGAAGTCCCGCGAAGCCCGCCGCATCGACTACGACTTCACAGCCGACGGCAAGGAGGACACCCCGAACACGGGCACCCCGATGACGGGGGTCCTGGTCGCGGGGGTGGACTCGGGGGGTGTGCCGTTCGTGGTCCGTCTGAACGCGGTGAAGGGCGCGGTGAGCGGGGAGGAGCTGAATGCCTTCGTGGGGTCGATCACGGTGAAGTAGGTTGCGAGTAGGGGCGGTTCACGCCCCGTCGGGAGCGCCGGTACGTCACTGGAGCCCGTGGGGCACCGGGACAAGGGAGGCAATCGAGAGTGAGCAATCCAGGTGGGCCTGAGCTGCCCTCGCAGATCGATACGTCCGTCGCCCATTCCGCGCGTGTGTGGAACTACTGGCTGGGCGGGAAGGACAACTTCCCGGCGGACCGTGCGGCGGGCGACGCGTACAAGAGCAAGTACCCCCTGATCGAGCCCTTCGCGAAGGAGTCGCGGGATTTCCTCCGCCGGACGGTGACCCACCTCGCCCAGGACGCCGGGATCCGGCAGTTCCTGGACGTCGGTGCGGGCCTGCCGACGGCGAACAACACCCATGAGGTGGCGCAGCGGATCGCCCCGGAGTCGCGGGTCGTCTACGTCGACCATGACCCCCTGGTCCTGCTGCATGTCCACGCGCTGCTGACCTCCACGCCGGAGGGTGCGACCGCGTACGTGGAGGCGGACATGCGCGACACGGAGACGGTGCTCGCCGGGGCGTCCGGGACCCTGGACCTGACCCGGCCCGTCGCCCTGGTCATCAACGACGTCCTCGGTCACATCGTGGACTGGGACGACGCCCTGTCGCTGGTGCGGCGGCTGGTGGAGCGTCTGCCCTCGGGCAGCTACCTCGCGCTCAGCCACTCCACCGCGTCCGACGACGCCCACCGCGCCGTCCAGGACGAATACAACTCCTCCGGCGCGATCCCGTACATCTTCCGCGAGCCGGAGACGACGATCGCCTTCTTCGACGGCCTGGAGATGGTGGAGCCGGGGATGGTGTCCTGGCCGAACTGGCGGCCCGACGCCAACACCGGCACCCTGACCGCCCGTGCCGGGTGGGGTGCCGTCGCCCGCATCCCCTGATCCCATCAGCAACTGCCGCGCTGTGCACCCCGTTTCGAGGTGCACGGCGAAGCGGACCACCTGCTGTGACGGCGGGGGCCCGGCACCGCGATGTGGTGTCGCGGTGCCGGGCCCTCGGCTGCTTCGCAAGGAGCGGGAGCGGTCAGGAACCCTCGCCGCGAGGGAAGGAGACCTCCACACGGCGGTTCTTCTTCCGGCCCTCTTCGTTGCTGTTGCTGGCGATCGGGTACTGCTCGCCGTATCCCCGGATCTCGTACGTGATCGTGGGGCCGAGCTCCTTCGAGAGGACCCCGTGCACGGCGTCGGCGCGCTGCTTGGAGAGTACGTCGCCGTGGGCGGAGGAGCCGAGGTCGTCGGTGAAGCCGAAGACGCGGACCTTGGTGGCGTTCTGCTTCTTGATCTCGTCGGCGATGGCGGCGATACGGGCGTTGGCCGCCGAGCTCAGCTTCGCGCTGTCCTTGCCGAAGAGGACTTCCGCCTGGAGCGCGAACTTGATGTCGGCGTTGCTGTCCTCACGGCGCTCCTCACCGCCGAGGTCCTCGACGACCTGGACGATGTCGAGGACCTTGGACGGTCCCAGCGTGCCGCCGTCGGGCATCTTGAGGTCCGGGTCGTTGGCGTCGACCTCGACAGGGGGGACCGACTGGGCTTCGGTGCCCGGTGGAACGCTGGGGCCGTCATCGGCCAGCGCGGGCGTCGCCCCGAACAGCGTGAGGCTCGCGACGACGAGGAGCGAGGCGGCGGCCATGCCCTTCGGCCTCATGCGGGTGCGTGTGTGCGTCATGTCGGCGGTCACCCGGAGATCTTGAGGGAAGTCGTCCCGAAGGTCGGAAGGGTGAAGTCGACCTCCGTCGTCGTAGTGGGCGGCGACGGGAACTGCATGAAGACCGACGTGGTCTTGCCTGCCAAAAGCGGCGGGATGCCCGTTGTGCACAAGCACCGGCTCTCCGTGTCCCGCAGAATGTAGTAACGCTTCTTCCCTACCTTGTCGACCAGCGTGGCTCCGGCGACAGAGTTCGGGTTCGCGGCAAGCAAGGCCGACTCGGATCCGGCCCAGGCCGTCGTGTTCGCCGACTGGGCCCCCTCGTTCTTGATCACACCTTGCACGGTCACGAAGCCGCCGGAATCACGCTTGACCTGATTGATCACCAGCGTGAGCCCATCCAGACCCCGCGCCTCGGCCAGTCTGGCATTCGGATCCACGTTCTCCCCCGCAGCAGTGTCCACCTGCTGCTCGCCCTTGTCCTCGGCCGTCGGCGAACTGGCCGGTGCGGACGGCTCGGGCGTGCTCTCGCTCCGGGGCTCCGCACCGCCGTCGTCACCGCATCCGGTCAGGCCGAGGGCGAAGGCAGCTGTTACGGCGACAGCCAGCGCGAATCTTCTCGTTGTTGTGGTACGCCGAATGCTCATGGTCCGATTCCTCTACTCGTCGTTCGCTGTCACTGGTCGACCAACCGCACATCGAAAAGAATCTTGCTCACTGTGGACCATGGCGGAGGGCTGCCCGGCGCGACTTCCACCACTCGGCCGTTCGAGCACGTGAAAATGAACAGGTCCTGGACACCGTCGCTGTTGAAGTCCACGGCCTTCCAGTTGGGGCAGCGGAATTCGATCAGGGCGGTGGCCTTGGCCTTGGCGAACGTGTTCTCCGTACCGGGGATGACCGACGAGTCCACCGGCTTGCGCCCCTCGACCTCGACCGTGATCCGGTCGCGCAGGTAGCCGTACACGGGGTAGCAGGCCCGCTTGTCGGCACGGTTGGCGGAAGCCAGCCTCTCCGCCTCGGCACAGGGCGGCGCGAACGGCAAACCCAGGAACAGTTCCAGCGTGTTGCCCGGGAGTGAGGCGATGAAGCCCGGCCCCATCTCTGTACGGGCGCGTTGCGCGGCGGCCAGGGCGGCCGCGTCCGCGGCTCCCTGGGACCCGTTGCGCAAAGCGGATGCTTTGCCGACAGCGAAGAAGGCAAACGCAAGGAAGAGCAGGCCCGCCACCATCACCACGTAGATGGGGAAAGCCTGCCCTGAATCCTTGCGCGAGCGAGCGAAGATCACTGGGCAGTGATGGCGTTCACCAGGCCCTGAATACGCGCGGAGATCGCCCCGCCGATGCCCGTCGCCACGATCGCACCGATGATCGCCACGACCACCAGAATGATGCCCAGGTACTCGAACGCCGTCTGCCCCCGGTCCTTCGCCGCGTAGCGCTTCTGGATGGTGCTGACGGCGGTGTTGGCCCAGCCGTTGACGCGGACGGCGGTCTTCAGGGTGATGTCCGACATGGTGGTCCCCTCCTGGTTCGGCCGACCGGTTGCCGGCCGACTCGGGCGTTTCTGCGGTGCCGTCTCCGGTACCGGCTTCCTCCTGGCCGGTGCCGTCGACGGCGACGTGAGAAACATAGGAGGGAACCGTCGCACGTTCAGAGGGTCCGTGGGCCCATTCCCGGGCCCAAAAGGTCTCCTGGGCCCCCTCGTTCGGCTTCCGGGCGGTCATGGGTGCCGTCCTGGGTCCCGGGGGGCCGTGCCGAGCCAGCGGGCTATCGCCTCGCTGCGGCTGGCGCTGTGGAGCTTGGTGAAGATGCGGTTGATGTGGTTCTTGACGGTCTTCTCGCTGATGAAGCAGGTGGCGGCGATCTGCTGGTTGCTCATTCCGGACGCAATCAGCTCCATGACCTCCACCTCCCTCGAACTCAGCCCGTACTGCTGCCTGTTGGGGGGAGAGACCGACCCCCCGGTTACCAAGGACTGTCCCACAAGAGGTTGCAGTTGCGAAAGGCTTTCCGAATGTTCGCGCTGCCGTGGGGGCGCGTGGACGGGCGTCGATGTGAGCGCCGCGCCCAGGCCGTCGGGCAGGGGGGACCGGGCCGGGGCCGTGCCGTGGCGCATGTGGGCCAGCAGGGCGTCGGCGGCCGTGGCGGTGAAGTTGGCCCGGCCGTTCCTCGTGTCCCGTACCGCCTGCACCAGCTGGTCCGCCGTGAACTCGCCGTGCACCAGGTAGCCGCCCGCGCCCAGGCGCAGGGCCTCGTGGACGATCTCGCTCTCACGGCTGTACGTCAGCATGAGTACGGGGGCGATGCCCACCAGGTGCGGCAGCGCCGAGATGCCGTCCACACCGGGCATGCGGACGTCCAGCAGGACCACGTCCGGGCGGTGGTGGAGCGTCTTCTCGTACGCCTCCCGGCCGTCCGCCGCCTCCGCGACGACCTGGATGTCGGCCCGGCCCGAGAGCAGGACGCCCAGGCCGGCCCGTACCACCGGGTTGTCGTCGGCGACCACCACCCGGAGCCGGGCTGTGGCGGGAGCGGGGGGCAGGGCGGGGGGACCGGTCGCGGGGTGCGGGGGGCCTGGTTCGAAGACGTCGTCCGGCATGCTGCGACCTCCTCTCCGGGTCGGGGATCAGGGGGATCACGGGGATGACAAGTGGGGGGTGGGGGCGGAGGCCGGGACGCGTGCGGTGCCCGGGGCGGGCGCAAACGGAGGCGGGGGCGTCGACGGTGGCGCCAGTGCCGCCAGCGGGAGTTCCACCCGTACCTCCGTCCCCCTCTCCGCCTTGCCCCTGCCGATCCGGATCCGGGCTCCGATCGAGGCCGCGCGTTCCACCATGCCGACCAGGCCGAAGTGGCCCGCCCGGCGCAGGCCCTCCAAGGTGGTGCCGGCGGGGAGGCCGCGGCCGTCGTCGTACACGCTCACGCGCAGCACATCGCCCTTCACCCCGGCCAGGACCACCAGGTAGGTGGGGCCCGCGTGGCGGTTCGCGTTCTCCAGGGCCTCCGAGGCGACCGTGAGGAGCTGGCGGGCCACCGCCTGGGGGATGGGGGGAACCGGGGTGTCCTCGCCGAGCCTGCGGAACGTGGCCGTCACCGGGTGGCGGCCGTGAAGTCCGCCGCCTGGGCCGCCAGTTCGGTGATGACGTCCACGCCGCCCTCCAGGCCCTGCTCCCTCCGCAGGTCCGTGAGCAGTTCCCTGGACTCGGCGGCCGCCCGGCGCGCGGCCCGCGCCACCAGGCCCGCCTGGTGCCTCACCGTCGGCGGGTCCATGCGGTCGGCCGAGCAGGCCAGACCGTCGGCCGCCAGGGCCAGGCCGTGCAGGGTCTTGGCCACCGAGTCGTGCATCTCCCTCGCCAGGCGGGTGCGTTCGCCCTCCACCGCCTCGTTCACCGCCAGCCGCGCCCGGGTCTCGGTGAGCGCCTGGGTGGCCGTCCCGAACCGCAGGAGCAGGTTGCGCAGGGTGACCCCCACCGCCCCGGCGATCACGCAGAAGCCGGGGAGGAGGAGGCCGGTGGCGCCACCCGCCTCCAGCTTCGGGACACTCGCGTACACGCCGAAGACGATCACCACCTGGAGCGCCGCGAAGACCGCCGCCCCGCGCCAGCCCTGGACCAGGCCCGCCAGCAGCGGGGTGCAGACCGTGACGTACGCGAGGGTCGACTCGGGGGTCGCCGTGATCAGCAGCAGCGAGCCGAAGAGCGCGTCGACGGCGAGCAGCCAGGGGTGGCGCAGGAGGACCGGGCCGAAGCGTTCCCAGTCGCGGAACAGGACGTACGAGCCCATGAAGGTGGCCAGGACCGCCGAGCCGATGAACCAGGTGGGCAGGCCGGGGGCGGTGTGGCCGATGGCGTACGGGGTCGCTATCGCGATCATCGCCAGGCGGAAGCCGAAGACCTGGCGGCACATGGCCTGGAGGGCGTTGACCTGGATGGCGAAGGCCGGGGCGGCCGGGGTGCCGGTGTGCGCCCGGGTCAGGTCCGCGGTCAGGCCGGGGTGGGAGCCGCTCAGTTGGTATGCCATGTTCCTGTCACCTCCGGCTCATTCCCTGTAAGACCCCGCGGCCTCCGCCGTGCCTGCAGTTCCCGCCATGCCTGCCGTTCCCGCTGTGTCTGCCGTTCCTGCCGTGTCCGCCGTTCCTGTCGTCCCCATCCCTGCCGCCGTTCATGTCAGCCGCCCGTGAGAAACGAGAAGTCGACATCGGCCCCGTACACGAAACCGACCGTGAGGAGAACGAGCGTGCCGGGCAGGAGGAACGACGTCACCGCGAACGTCGCCTTGGGGACCGCCTTGGCGGCCTTGCGGCGGGCGTTCTGGGCGTCGGTGCGGCGCATGTCGTTGGCGATCTGGATGAGCGTCTCGACGATGGGGGCGCCGAGCTCCTCGCCCTGCTGGAGCGTGGTGACGAACATCGCCACCTGCTCCGAGTCGTTGCGTCTGCGCAGCTCCTCGAAGGCCTGGCGGCGGCTGACGCCCATGTCCATCTGCCGGAGCGTGATGCGCAGTTCGTCGGACCAGGGGCCCTCGTACTTCTCCGCCACCCGGTCCAGCGCCTGCCGGAAGCCGAGTCCGGCGGAGACGACGACGGCCAGGACGTCGAGGAAGTCCGGCAGGGTGCGTTCGATGTGCTCGCGGCGGACCCGGATCGCGGACCAGATCCCCGCCTCCACCCAGAACAGGCCGAACGCGACCATCAGGAGAGCCAGGAAGAGCTGGCCCCGCAGGAGCATCGAGAAGGCGCCCAGGAGGCCGAGCGCGCCGTAGACCGCGCGGCGGGCCGCGTAACGGTCGATGGTGAGGCCGCCCGGGTTTCCGGCCAGGTCGATCTGGCGGCGCTTCTTGTTGACCGCCTTGGGGCCCATCATCCGCAGCACCATCGGGGCCCAGCGGATGCCGAGCCGGTCGATGCCGGAGCCCACCGCGCTGGTGCGCGAGGAGCCGGATTCGAGCGCGATGGCCAGGTCCACGGGCAGTTCGGCGTCGGCCCGGTACATCCGGATGCCGTGGATGGCTCCGTAGACGGCGAGTCCGACGACCAGGGCCAGCAGCAGGTCCATTTCCGTCCCCCTTCCTTCTTTGTGGTCTCTTCCGGTGTCTGCCGATGTCCTGCCGGCGTCAGACGTCGATACGGGACAGGCGGCGGATGACCACGAACCCGATCGCGTACAGGGCGATGGCCACGACCACCGCGGCCTGGCCGATGAAGGCGCCCGTCATGCGGTCGAGGGCGCCGGGCATGACCGCGTTCATCAGGAGCATCGCGCCGACGCCGAAGGCCGGTACGGCGTAGGCGGTGACGGTGACTTGGGAGAGCTGGGTCTTGACCTCGCGGCGGGTCTCCTTGCGCTCCTCCAGCGTCTCGGTGAGGTTGCGCAGCGAGCTGACGACCGTACCGCCCGCCCGGTTGGAGAGGACCAGCGTCGTGACGAGGACGACGAGTTCGCGTGAGGGCAGCCGGTCGGTCAGTTCGCTCAGCGCCTCGTCCAGCGGTTCGCCGACCGCAAGCCGCCTCGCCACCCTCGCCAGCTCCTCGCCCGCCGGGTCCTCCAGCTCCTCGGCGGCCATGGAGAGCGCGGTGCGCAGGGCCAGGCCCGCCTGGGTGGCGTTGGCCAGGATGCGGGAGAGCTCGGGGAGCTGGTTGATGAAGCGCTCGGTGCGTTTGGTCCGCTGCCAGTTGAGGAAGGCGTTGGTGCCCCAGAGGCCGATCAGCGCGGCGACCGGGCCGAAGAAGGCGGCGAGCATGGAGGAGGCGATCATCCACAGCCCGGCCATCGCGACCAGGGCGTAGACGAAGAACTCGCCGGGGGTGAGCTCCATACCGGTCGCCGCGAGCTTCAGCTCCAGCTTCCGGCCGAGCGCGGTGGCCCGCAGCCGGCGGTCCAGGCCCTTGAACCGGCGGTGCCGGCCCGTCTCGGGGACCTGCCCGACGTGGGAGAGCCGTTCGACGAGGGCGTCGCGGTCGGCCTTGCCGCCGGAGTAGGCGTACAGGCCCATCACGCCGAGCACGCAGGCGACCAGCGTGACGCCGACGGTGACCAGGGGGAGGTTGACGTTGTCCATGGCTCGGTACCTAGTTGGCCTCTCGGATGGCGAGATGTTCGGCGCTCTCGGCGATACCGAACGCCTGCGGAATGGGCTGGCTCGCCATGTAGAGGCGGTCGGCGATCTTGCGGGGCAGCGGCAGGTACTGGAAGTGGCCGTGGATCCGGCCGTCGGACGCCATGGGCTGCCCGTTGAACCGGGCCACCGTGACGATCCGGTACGGGTCGCGGCCGTGCGAGTCGAGGACCGCGATCTCGGTGATCTTCCTGGTGCCGTCGGCGTGCCGGGTGAGCTGGACGATCACGTCGACGGCGCTGTTGATCTGGTCGTGCAGCGCCTCGAAGGGGATCTCCACCTCGGACATCGAGGCCAGGGTCTGCAGACGCATCAGCGCGTCCTCGGCGTTGTTGGCGTGGACGGTGGCGAGCGATCCGTCGTGACCGGTGGACATCGCCTGGAGCATGTCGAGCGACTCGCCGCCTCGGACCTCACCTACGACAGTTGCGGACCAGGTCACGGATGGTGATCTGGCCCTTGCCCTCGACGTTGGCCGGGCGGGACTCCAGCCGGATCACATGGCTCTGCTGGAGCTGGAGTTCGGCGGAGTCCTCGATGGTGACGATGCGCTCGGTGTTCGGGATGAGGCCGGAGAGCGCGTTGAGGAGCGTCGTCTTTCCGGTGCCGGTGGCGCCCGAGACGATGATGTTGAGCTTGGCCTGGACGAGACCGGCCAGCAGGATCAGCATCTGCTCGTCCAGCGAACCGAAGCCGATCATCTCCTGGAGGGTGAAGGAGCGCGGGAAGCGGCGGATGGTGAGGGTGGCGCCGGTCAGCGACAGCGGCGGGATGATCACGTTGACACGTTCGCCGCTGGGCAGCCGTGCGTCGACCATCGGATTCGACTCGTCCACCCGGCGGTTGACGGTCGACACGATGCGTTCGATGGTCTGCATCAGCTGCTCGTGGGAGCCGAAGCGCAGGGGCAGTTGCTCGACCTTGCCGCTGCGCTCGACGAAGATCTGGTCCGGGCCGTTCACCATGATCTCGGTGATCGACGCGTCCTCCAGGAGCGGTTCCAGGATGCCGAGGCCGAGGGCCTCGTCCACGACCCGCCGGATCAGCTGCGAGCGCTCCACGGTGGAGAGGACCGGGCCCTCACGGCTGATGATGTGGCCGAGTACGCGTTCCAGGCGGGCCCGCCGGTCGGCGGCGGCCAGCGAGGACATCTCCGCGAGGTCGATCTCCTCCAGCAGTTTGGCCCGGTAGGTGGCCACCATGTGGCTGTCCTCCCGTGCGCCGCCGTGTTCGTCCGGGGCGGTCATGCGTGCCCGCAGGCTCATCTGCGTAACTCTCCTCGGTGTCGCGGAATGCTGCTGGGTCCGGCCGGCCTGTGCCGTGGGCGGCTATTCGCGCGGCATCGTGGCGCTCCGCTTCGCCCACCAGCCGTCCAGGCCCGGGACCACGGAGGGGACCCTGACCTGGACCGTGGCGGTGATGTCCTGGCCGCCGCGCTGGCTGTATCGGAACCCGCCGTCGCTCAGCCAGCCGCTCACCGCGCTGCGGGCCGTCGACCGCGGGTCGCCGTGGGCGTCGTAGCTGGCCGCCGTACGGGCTCCGGCACGGGCGGCCGTGCCCGCCTGGTTGGCGGCGTACGCGGCGAGGCCGAGCTGGAGGGCGCCCATCGCGACGAGGAGCAGCAGGGGGAGGAAGCCGAGGTACTCCAGGGCGACCTGGCCGCGGTCGCGGCCCTTCCCGGCCGGCCCGGACCGGATGCGTGCGCTGTACGGCAGGGTCGTCATCACTCAGTCCTCCAGCGCCGATCCGGCTTCGCCGTCGATGTCGATGTCCAGGTCGAAGAGGCCGGGGACCAGTACCGGGACCTTGAGCGTCACCTTCGCCTCGTACAGGTCCGAGCCCCGGGTGCAGCTCACCCGGGCCGCACCCGACCAGGCGTCGGGCAGGTCCTCCAGCGCCCCCGCCCGGCAGGCCGCCCCGGCCCCGTACTCCGCTCCGCTGCCCTTGCGCGCGCCCACGTCCGCCGCGTTGCCCGCGAGGCTGAACGTGTAGCCGATCAGGGCGCACTCCCAGAGCACCAGCATGATCAGGATGATGAAGGGGGTCATGCCCAGGAACTCGACCGCGGTCTGCCCGCGGTCGCGGTTCCGGCCCTCACGCAGCGCGGTGATCCGCCCCCGTATGCCGCTGCGAGCCGTCCTTGTGGTGGTCATCGCTCAACGTGTCCCCTCAGCGTCTGCGGGCCCGCCACGCCGGCGGCGCGGGAGTCCGATCGAGCCCCGGTCGTTCTTGAAGGTGCCGCTGTTCCTCTTGGCGAGTACGCCGCCGGACTTCTTGGCGGTCGCGCTCGCCTTGACGATGCCCAGCTCTCCGGCCAGGCCCCACAGGGCCTGCTTGACCGTGCTCTTGGCGTCCAGTTCGTGCAGGCGGCCGGAGTCGATGGACGCCTGGAGCTCCTTGAAGTTGGCGGGGACCGCCGCGTTGGCGACCCGGGTGCCGGTGATCTTCTGGATCAGGGGCGGCTGGATCTCGGTGTTGCGGGTGAAGCGGTTGACGAGGGTGACGGTCTCCTCGGCCTTGCGGATCTGGAGCCGTTCCCACATCCGTACGATGCGTTTCGCGCCGCGCACCGCGACCACGTCGGGGGTCGTCACCAGCAGGGCGACATCGGCCATCTCGATGGCGGCCGCGTTGGCCCCGTTCATCTGCCCGCCGCAGTCGATGACGACGATCTCGTACCGGGAGCGCAGGGCGCTGACGATCTGGCGGGACGAGCGGTCGCTGACCTCCTCGCCGCGTTCGCCCTCGCCGGGGGCGAGCAGCAGGGCGAGGCCGGTGGAGTGGGAGAAGACGGCGTCGGCGAGCACCCGGGGCGAGATGTCGGTGATCAGGGCGAGGTCGACGAGGGAGCGCCGGAACTGTACGTCGAGGAACGAGGCGATGTCGCCGGTCTGGAGGTCCATGTCGACCAGGGCGACCGTGTGGCCCGACGCCTGGGCGGCGAGGGCGAGCTGGATGGCGGTGACGGTGGCGCCGACGCCGCCCTTGGCTCCGGTGACCGTGACGACCGTGCCGCCGGGGCCGGTGAAGACGTCGCCCGCGGAGGAGAGGTGGCGGCGTACGCCGGTCGACCACTGGGCCGCGGCCTGGACCCGGTTGGCGAGCTCCTCGTAACCCACCGGCAGGGTCACCAGGCCGCGGGCGCCGGAGTCCATGGCGTCGGCGAAGAGGTGGGGGCTGGCGTCCGTGGTGATCATGACGACCCCGACGGAGGGGAACCGCAGGGACACCTCCCGGATCAGCTCCAGGGCGGGGACCGGGCCGATCCGCTCGTGCACCAGCACCACTTCGGGCAGCTCGTCGAGGGCCTCGCCCGCAAGCCGGGCCAGGGTGTCGATCAGCTGCGTCGAGTCGCCGACCGGAGTGGCCGGTTCGGCGTCGGGGAGCTGGCTGAGCAGGGTGGTGACGGAGCGGGCCGCGTCGGGGTCGCCCACGGCAGGGAGGATTCTGGTGGTCATCCGATCCTCACTTGTCCTTGTCGAGCGTGTAGGTGCGGTCCCCCGGGCGGATGGTGCCGTCGCTGCCCGGGGCGACGAGGGCGAGCCGTACGTGCTCCGCGAAGGACTCGGCGTACGCGATGCGCTGGGTGTCCAGCGTGTTCAGGGCGAAGGTGATCGGCACGGCCTCGGTGACCTGGCTGCGGCGCTCGTCGCCGCTCGGGTTGAGGGCGGTGAGCTTGCCGACCTCCAGCACCTTGGCGTTGGAGACGATGACCTTGGACTGGGCGGGTTCGCCGTTCTCCCGCTGCTGCTCTCCGGCGAAGGTGGCGTAGATGTTGACCGTGGCGCCCGGTGTGATCTTGCCCGCGACGCCGGTGGCGGCGTCGATCATGATGGCGATCTCCTGCTCACCGGCGCGGAGTTCGGGTTTGCGCACCATCATGTCCGACTGGAGGAGCGAGCCCGCGCGGAGCTCGGTGACGGCGATCTTCCCCTCGACCTCCCGCAGGTCGGTCACGGCGTTCTCCGAGAGCCACCGCTTGGGCATCGTGATCTTCTCGAACTGACCGCTGCGCAGGGCCGTGTACGGGGCCACGCCGGATTTCAGCTGATAGGCGGTGACTTCGGGTCCCACCTTGGAGTTCACATCGCTGATCACCGAGAGCACGCCGGCGAAGGCACCGAAGGCACACAGGACCGACAGGAGCAGGAGTATCACGCCGCGGCGCTGGCGGGAGTTCATGGGCCGGACAACCTCGTTCGAATCGGATGCGTGGGGCAGCGGACAGAGGGATGTGCGGTGAGGCGGTACGGGCCGGGGCCCGGGCGCCCGGGCCGGGCGGGCCTAGGGGCCGGAGGACTGGCCGGCTTCCAGCTGAAGGACACCGGTGGACGTCCTGCGGTTCTCGGGGGCGGCGAGCGGCGCGGAACAGAAGGCGCAGCGGTCGCCGATGAGCTCCATTTCGCACCAGTGGCACTTCTCCCGCCGGACGGAGCAGACCAGTTGGTAGAGCATGGAGATGTCCGGGAGGTAGGCGGCGAACTCCACCAGCTTTCCCGTGCCCCACCAGCGCGGGGAGTCGGCGAGTACGCCCGTGTCGTGTACGGCCTGGACCTTCCAGGCGGGCACGAGGGTCTCCTGCACCCAGTCCGACTGCAACTGCCCTTTGGCGACGAGAAGATGCGTACGGAATCCCGGCCCGGCCAGCGGTTCGGCGTTCGGCCCCACTTTGATGAGCTGCGGTTCGGGCCCGGCGAGCACGGCGAACTGCGAGCCGGGGACCCAGGACTTGGCGTGGCTCTTGAGGCTGACCGGGACCCGGTCGAGTTTGGCGACGGAGTTGAGCAGGGCGCCCGCGTAGATGTAGTGGGACAGCAGCCGGGCGGCGGATGCGACCACCCCGGGGCTGAAGTCGCAGATGGACAGCTGCCGCAGCTGGCGCACCAGTACGGCCACGCCGAGGGGTGGCAGATCCACCTTGACCAGGGCGATCCGGTCGCTCTCCAGGACCGAGCGGATCGAGTGCAGGCGGCGTTCGTGCTCGGGCCGGATGCCGGACGGGTAGAGGGCGATCACATATCCGTGCTGTTCCAGCAGCAGATGCATGTCGCCGATCGCCAGCTCCAGGGCCTGGGCCTCGGGGGCCTGGAGCAGGGCCGCGGTCGGTGTCTGCTGATCGGTGGGCGGCAGCACCAGATCTGCACTCGTCACTGCTATTGCGGTCGGCACGCTCTTCCCCGTTCGGCTCCGGCCGTCGTCGAGACGTCGGCCGCAATCGCTCCTGCTCCGTGCTCCTGCCTCAGCACTTTAGCCACGTCTCACCAGGCAGAGAACAGTTATCGGAGACCAGTGCGTCATCATGCGAACACCGTTCGTACGGGGGTCGGGTGCTAAACGGGATGAAATCGATTCCGGTCAACTTCGGCGCCGCTGCGGAGCGTTACCGAACCCACCATCCGGAATCCGGTCGGGTTTTCATTTCCGCACGTCAGGGCGGATACAGGAGCGTTCCGGATCATTCCGGCGGGCCGTCTCCGTCACGGTACGAAGACCTTCAGCAAGATCACCCGTGCGGGTAGCGGAGGGACGGCGGCGGGTCACCTCCCGGCAAAGAATCTCCGGCCCGGGACCCTCCGCCGAGGGCCCGGCGGGCAGCGCCGGAGCCTCCCGCGAGCACGGCCGGCCGACGCTTCGGGAGACCCTTTCGCTGCCAGAGGTCTTGACAACTTGATTGGTCTGGACCAGTTTATCCGCCAGCGGTGGCCACCGCTTCTGCTCCACATCGCACGGCCTTCCCCATCCCCGCCGCCGTGCACTCCCGCCACGTACCACCAACTCCCCACGGAGGCCCACGTGCAACGCTCCGCAGGCAGCAGAAGACGCAGAAGGCACAACTCCCGGCCCATCCTCGGCGGCGCCATGGCCGTCATCGCGGCCGGCGCCCTGACCGTCACCGGACTCGTCTCCACCGCGCAGGCCGCCGACGTCAACAACGCCAAGAACGCGGGCTTCGAGTCGGGGCTCGCCAACTGGGCCTGTTCCGCCGGCAGCGGCGCCACCGTCTCCACCCCCGTGCGCAGCGGCACGTCCGCGCTGAAGGCCACTCCGGCCGGCCAGGACAACGCCAAGTGCACGCAGACCGTGGCCGTGAAGCCCAACTCGACGTACGCGCTGAGCTCCTGGGTGCAGGGCGGCTACGCCTACCTCGGGGTGACCGGCAGCGGAACGACGGACGTCTCCACCTGGACGCCGGGCTCCACCAGCTGGACCAAGCTGTCCACAAGCTTCAAGACCGGCGCCAACACCACGTCGGTGACCGTCTACACCCACGGCTGGTACGGGCAGTCCGCCTACTTCGCCGACGACATCGAGGTGACGGGCCCCGACGGCGGTGGCGGCGGCGAGGACCCCGGCCCGGTCATCCCGGCAGCCCCCGCAGGCCTCGCCGCGGGCGCCACGACGACCTCCTCCGTCTCCCTGTCCTGGAACGCGGTCTCGGGCGCCACGGGCTACAAGGTGTACCGGGACGGTGTGCAGGCCACCACCTCCACCGGGACCTCGGCGACCGTCACGGGGCTGGCCTCCGACACGGCGTACCAGTTCACGGTGAGCGCCACCAACGCGGCCGGCGAGTCGGTCAAGTCCGCCGCCGTCAGCGCCCGTACGGCCAAGCCCGGCACGGGCGGCCCCGGCCCCGCCGTGCCCAAGCACGCGGTGACCGGCTACTGGCAGAACTTCAACAACGGCGCGGCCGTCCAGAAGCTCACCGACGTCCCGGCCGACTACGACATCATCGCGGTCTCCTTCGCGGACGCCACGGCGACGCAGGGCGCGGTCACCTTCAAGCTCGACTCCGCCGGTCTCGGCGGCTACACCGACGCCCAGTTCCGCGCCGACATCAAGACCAAGCAGGCGCAGGGCAAGAACATCATCATCTCGATCGGCGGCGAACTGGGCACGGTCCGCGTCGACAGCGACGCCTCCGCCACCGCCTTCGCCAACTCGGTGTACGCGTTGATGCAGGACTACGGCTTCAACGGGGTCGACATCGACCTGGAGAACGGCCTCAACGCCACCTACATGACGAAGGCACTGCGCCAGCTGTCGGCGAAGGCGGGCAGCGGGCTCGTCATCACGATGGCCCCGCAGACCATCGACATGCAGTCGACGTCGGGTGAGTACTTCAAGACGGCGCTCAACATCAAGGACATCCTGACCGTCGTCAACATGCAGTACTACAACAGCGGTTCGATGCTCGGCTGCGACGGCAAGGTCTACTCCCAGGGCTCGGTGGACTTCCTCACCGCGCTCGCCTGCATCCAGCTGGAGGGCGGCCTCGACCCGTCCCAGGTCGGCATCGGCGTCCCCGCCTCCACCCGCGGCGCGGGCAGCGGCTACGTCTCCCCGTCGATCGTGAACGCCGCCCTGGACTGCCTGGCCAAGGGCACCAACTGCGGTTCCTTCAAGCCCTCGAAGACCTACCCGTCGCTCCGTGGCGCGATGACCTGGTCGACCAACTGGGACGCGACGGCCGGGTTCGCCTGGTCGAAGGCGGTCGGCCCGCACGTCCGCAGCCTGCCGTAACCCCTGCCCCGTAACACCGAAGCGCCACCCCGAACCTGCAGCGCCGCCGCTCCCCCGGCGGCGCTGCGGCGTTCCGGAGGCGCGGGTCACCAGGGCAGTTCGCGCACCTGCTGCACACAGAGCACGACGAACAGCAGCCCGGCCAGGGCGAGCATCCCGTTGCTCAGCCAGCCGTTGCGCCACTCCTGGGGCGTACGCGAGGAGTTGAGGAGCCACAGCAGGGTCAGGGCGAGGAAGGGCATGAAGAACGCACCGAGCACCCCGTACGCGATGACCAGGCCGAACGGCTCGTCCAGCCAGAGCAGGGTCATCGGCGGGAAGGTCAGCCAGAGGAGGTACGCGCGGAACGGCAGCGACCGCTGCTGGCGGTCGACGACGGCCGGCCCGGCGTGTTCCTCCTTCTGCACGGCCGGGGCCCGGAACCGCTCCACGAAGTCGGCGAACATCAGGCTCACCCCGTGCCAGACACCGATCAGCGACGAGAACGACGTGGCGAAGAAGCCGATCAGGAAGAGCTTCGCGGTGCCCGCCCCGAACCGGTCCTCCAGCACCTTGCCCAGGTCGATCAGCCCGCGGTCACCGGAGGTGAGGGCGATCTGCGAGGCGTGCAGCAGCTCGGCGCCGACGATGAGCATCGCCACGACGAAGATCCCGGTGGTGATGTAGGCGACCCGGTTGTCGAGCCGCATCACCTTCATCCAGGAGGAGTTGCTCCAGCCTTTCGCGTTCACCCAGTAGCCGTACGCGGCCATCGTGATCGTGCCGCCGACACCGCCGATCAGGCCGAGCGTGTAGAGCAGCGAACCGTCCGGCAGTACGGGCAGCAGCCCGGCGAACGAGGCCCCGACGTCCGGCACCACGCGGGCGGCCACATAGACGACCACCACGAACATGATGCCGATCAGGACCGTCATGACCTTCTCGAAGACGGCGTACCGGTTGAACCAGACGAAGGCCAGCCCGATCAGCCCGGTGCCGATCGCCCAGAACTTCAGCCCGGGCCCGTCGGGGAACAGCGCCACGATGGGCAGGGCGCTGGAGGACATGGCCGTCGCCCCGTAGATGAAGCCCCAGACGACGACGTAGATCGCGAAGTACACCGTGGTCCAGGGGCCGATGCTGCGCCAGCCGTCGAAGAGCGTGCGGCCGGTCGCGAGATGCCAGCGGCCGGCCGCCTCGGCGAGCGAGATCTTGACGACGCAGCCGATCACCGCCGCCCACATCAGGGTGTACCCGAACTTGGAACCCGCGATCAGCGTCGCGACCAGGTCGCCGGCCCCGACCCCGGTCGCCGCGACGACGATGCCGGGGCCGATGTACTTCCAGCTGGACTTACGTGGTCGGGAGGCCGGCTCCCCTGCCTCTGTGGTTGCGCTTGTCTCCGCCATGCCGATCAAGGAAGCGCAATCGGCAGGGCGGCACAAGGGGGCGTGCGCGGATTCGGTGGGTGGGGGTGGTGCCATGGGGTAGCCCCAGGCAACTCAGGAGGTAGCCATGGTCAGCTCCTGTTAGCCTGTGGTGGACTTAGTTAGTCCACCACTTAGTCCACCCCTTCTCCTATGGTGAGGCAGCCGTGGAAGCAGCCCGGCAGTACAACGTGCACGAGGCCAAGACGCACCTCTCCCGGATCCTGGAGCAGGTCGCCACCGGCGAAGAGGTGATCATCAGCAAGGCCGGCGAGCCGGTCGCCAAGGTGGTGCCTCTTCGCCCGAAGGTCAGGAGGACCGGGCGCGGGTCGCTGGCGGGCCGCATCCACATCGCGGACGACTTCGACGAGCTGCCCGACGACATCGCCGACGCCTTCGGGGTGCGCTGATGCGTCTCCTGCTCGACACCCATGTGATCCTCTGGTGGCTCGAGGACTCCGACGAGCTCTCCGACCAGGTGAAGGACCTCCTCGACACGGAACCCACCGTCCACCTCAGCGCGGTCTCCGCATGGGAGATCGCCATCAAGCAGTCCCTGGGGAAGCTGGACGGCCCGGACGACCTGGCGGAGCGCGTACGCGACAGTCAGTTCACCTCGCTGCCGATCACCGCGGGACACGGGGTGAGGGCGGGTCGGCTGCCTGCCCTGCACCGCGACCCCTTCGACCGGATACTGGTCGCCCAGGCTCAGATCGAGGGAATGACCGTCGTCACCCGCGACAAGTGGATCCCTCAGTACGACGTCCCGGTCATGGCTGTCTGAAAGGGCCGACGGGCGTACGGGCGCGAACACGCACCGTACGCCCGTCGGCGCCTCTCGCTAAATCACCAGGCTGAGCAGCGCCGCGACCACGAAGCCGGCCACCGACAGCACCGTCTCCAGCACCGTCCAGGACTTCAGGGTGTCGCGTTCCGAGATGCCGAAGTACTTCGACACCATCCAGAAGCCGCCGTCGTTCACGTGCGAGGCGAAGATCGAGCCCGCCGAGATCGCCATGATGATCAGCGCGAGGTGCGCCTGGGACATGTCCTGGCCCTCGACCAGCGGGACCACGATCCCGGCCGTGGTGACGATCGCGACGGTCGCCGAGCCCTGGGCGACGCGCAGGACGACCGAGATCAGCCAGGCGAGGAGGATGACCGGGAGGCCCACGTCGTTGAAGGTGTCGGCCAGCGCGTCCGCGATGCCGCTGCCCTTGAGCACGGCACCGAAGATGCCGCCCGCGCCGACCACCAGCAGGATGTTGCCGACCGGCTTGAGCGAGGACGTGGAGACCGATTCCAGGGACTTGCGGGACCAGCCGCGGCGGATGCCGAGCAGGTAGTACGCGAGGAACAGCGCGATCGTCAGGGCCACGAACGGGTTGCCGAAGAACTCGACGACCGAGCGGAGCGTGGAGGGGTCCAGCGCGATGGAGGAGAACGTCGCGGCGAGGATCAGGACGAGCGGGGTCCCGATGATCGCCAGGACCGTGAGGAGCGGGACCGGCTTCTCGTGCGGGGTGACCCCGGCGGCCCGCTGTTCGGCGGCGACGGCCTCCTTGGCCTCGGCAGCGGCCTCCACCATGTCCTGGGGTACGTCGACGAAGATCCGCTTCCCGATCCAGGAGGCGTACGCCCAGGCGGCGAGGACGGAGGGGATGCCGACGACCGCGCCCATCAGGATGACCCAGCCCAGCGACACGTTGAAGAGTCCGGCGGCGGCCACCGGGCCCGGGTGCGGGGGCAGGAACGCGTGGGTCATCGACAGCCCCGCCAGCAGCGGCATCGCGTAGAGCAGAATCGATTTTCCGGAGCGCTTGGCGGCGGCGTACACGATCGGCGCGAGGACGAAGATGCCGACGTCGAAGAAGACCGGGATACCGAAGACGAGGCCCGTCATCCCCATGGCGAGCGGGGCGCGCTTCTCGCCGAAGGCGTTCAGCAGGCGGGCGCTCAACACCTCGGCCCCGCCGGACACTTCGAGGATCGCGCCGAGCATCGTACCGAGCCCGATGATGATCGCGACATGGCCGAGGATGCCGCCCATGCCGGATTCGATGACCGAGACGGCGGCGGATTTCTGCACGGTGCCGAAGAGTTCGGTGACCGAGAGCCCGGCGCCCAGGCCGACGGCTATGGAGACCGCGAGCAGGGCGACGAACGGCTGGAGCCTGACCTTGATGATCAGGAAGAGGAGGAGCGCGATACCGAGGGCGGCGACGGTCAGCAGACCGGCTGTGCCGTCGATCAGGAGGAGCAGGCCACCGGTGTGCGGTGGCGTCTCGACCGGCGGTGGGGTGGCGGCGAGAAACAAGGGGACTCCGATGGTGCTGGAGGGCAGGGGGGAGCGCGGCACGGCGCCCCCGAAGAGCGGGGCGCCGCGCCGTACGGCGAGGTGGAGAGGTGCTGCGGGTGAGGCAAGGCGATCAGTGGGGCTGAACCTTCGGTGGATCCGGAACGGTCAGCTGAGTACCGCGAGGGCGTCGATCTCGATCAGCAGCCCCTTGGGCAGGCCGACGTAGACCGTCGTACGGGCCGAGGGGGCCTCCTTGAGGTTCTGCTCCGCGAAGTACGCGTTGTAGATCTCGTTCATCTCCGCGAAGTGGTCCACGTCCGTGAGGTAGACGCGCATCATCATCACGTCGTCCCAGCTCGCGCCGCCCTCCTCCAGGATCGCCTTGACGTTGGCGAAGGTCTGGAGGGTCTGCTCGCGCAGGGTGGGGCCGGCCGTGGTCGGGGCCTGGCCGTCCACGGCCGGGAGGAAGCCGACCTGGCCGGCGACCTGGAGGATGTTCCCCTTCTTCACGCCGTGCGAGAACTTCGCGGGCGGCGTGGTGTGGGTGGAGGGGGTGAGGGCGGTCTTCTCGGTCATGGCTGATCAGGCTTTCTTGGGTCGGTTGGTGCCGGAGTACTCCCGGCTGATGGTCTCGGCGGTGCGCCTGACCAGCGGGAGGAGGGTGAGGAGTTCCTCGGCCGTGACGACCACGTTCGGTGCGGACACCGACATGGCCGCGACGACCCGCCCGTCCGCGCCGCGGATCGGGGCGCCGATGCAGTTGATGGACTCCTCGTGACCACCGAGGTCGGTGGCCCAGCCCTGTTCGCGGACGACGGCCAGCTCCTTGAGGAAGGCGGCCGCGTTCGGCGTCGAACGGGACGTGTACAGGGGGTAGTCGAGCTTCTCGGCGATGGTGCGCCGCTCGGGCTCGGTGAGGTCGGCGAGCAGCAGCTTGGCCACGGCCGCGACGGTGATCGCGACGGGTTTGCCGATCCGCGAGTACATCCGGACCGGGTAGCGGCTCTCGACCTTGTCGATGTAGAGGACTTCCTGCTCCTCGTAGACGGCGAGGTGCACGGTGTGCCCGCAGCGGTCGTTGAGCTCGACCAGGTGGGGATGGGCGATCTCGCGTACGTCGAGGTTCTCGACGGCCTCCTGGGCGAGCGCGAAGAGCCGGGCGCCCAGGCGGTAGCGCTGGTCCTGCTGGCGGTAGACGAGCCCGTGCTCGTGGAGCGTACGCAGCAGGCGCAGCGCCGTGGACTTGTGGACGCCGAGCCGCTCGGCGACCTGGCCGAGGTCGGCGGGTCTCTGGGCGAGCAGCGGCAGGATGCTGAGTGCCCGGTCGACGGTCTGGCTCATGACGTACGTACCTCCTCGGGGGCCCGGTCGGCTGCGGTCCAGCCGGGGCCGAGACGAAGTCTCCCCCAGGCACCGTCGTCGAGGGCGGCGAGGCGGTCGGCGTGGTCGCGGGCGGGCGGTTCGGTGAGGTCGCCGGGGACGGTGAGGACGGCGGCGGCCATGAGGTGCCCGTGCCGGACCCGGTCCCGTACCGGCAGCCCGCGCAGGGTGGCGGAGAGGAACCCGGCGGCGAAGGCGTCCCCGGCCCCCACGGCGGCTACGACGTCGACGTGGAGGGCGGGGACGTGGGTGACGGTATCGGGGGCGTTGCCGGCCCCTGCGCCCTCCGTGGAGCGCGAGGCCGGGCCACTTTCAGCCCCTCCGGCGTTTGAGGAGCGGGGTCCGGGGCGGAGCCCCGAGAACACCGTCGCCCCCGCGCTCCCCCGCTTCACCACCAGCACAGAAGGCTCCGGCAGCGCCGCCCGGATCGCCTTCGCGCCGACGATCCCCCACGCCTCCTCCGCCTCGTCCTCCCCGACGAACACCAGGTCGGCCCGCCGGGCCAGCTCCAGCAGCACAGAAGCATCCCCGCCGCGCCACAGATGCGGCCGGTGGTTCACGTCGAACGACACCAGCGGACGCCCCTGACGCGGAGCCGTCAGCTCCCGCAGCAGCGCCAGGCAGTCCCCCGACAGCGCGGCGGTGATGCCGGACAGATGAAGGATCCGCCCCGCGAACACCTCCCCGTACGGCACGTTGTCCGACGACATCGCCGACGCCGCCGACCCGGCCCGGTAGTACGCCACCTCATGGGCGCCCGCCCCGCGATCCGTCGCCGTACGGAAGTAGATGCCGGTGGGACGGTCGGGGTCCCGGCGGACGGCCGAGGTGTCGACCCCGTACCCCGCGATCGTCTCGACCAGGTGGTCGCCGAAGCCGTCCGCGCCCACCCGCCCCACCCAGGCCGCCCGGTGCCCGGCGGCGGCGAGCGCGCAGGCCACGTTGGACTCGGCGCCCCCGATCCCGCGTCCGAAGGACGGCACATCGGCGAGGCGGCCGGGCTGCGAGGGCAGGAACGTCACCATGGACTCACCGAGGCAGACGACATCGGTGGTCGTGGCGGCGTGGGCCGTCCCTGCTGCGGGTCCGGGCACTGAAGGCTCCTCGCTGATCGGCGTGCGGGCCGGTGGTCACCATTGACCGGGCGTCGGCTCGGATGTTAGACAGCGTCAAGCGATATGCGCAATGGGTGTTGCATATGGTGCAACGAACTTCGAGGAGCTCCCCTTGGCAGCCGACCACCCCACAGGCCACACCGCGTCCCACCCCGCGAACCGCCCCGCGTCACTGGCCGCCGGCCTCGCCGAGGAGCGTGTCGACCACCGCTTCAAGGCGCTCCCGCCCGACGCGGAGGGCCTGACCGTCGCCACCCTGACCGCCGAGCGCCGCAACCTCTTCACCGGCGGGTTCACCACCCCCGTCCTCGCCCTCTCCGCCGAGTCGGTCGAGCACAACCTCGCCCTGCTGGAGGCGTACGCCGAGCGCCACGGCCTCGCGTTCGCCCCGCACGGCAAGACCTCGATGGCCCCGCAGCTCTTCGCGGACCAGCTGAAGCGCGGTGCCTGGGGCATCACGGCCGCCGTGCCGCACCAGGCGCGGGTCTACCGGGCGTACGGGATCGGGCGGATCTTCCTCGCCAACGAGCTGGTCGACGCGGTGGCGCTGCGGTGGCTGGCCGGTGAGATGACGGCCGACCCGGAGTTCCGCTTCATCTGTTACGTGGATTCCGTGCGCGGGGTCGAGCTGATGGAGGAGGCCCTGAGCGCGGCGCGCGCCACCCGCCCGGTCGATGTGGTCGTGGAGCTCGGCGCGGGAGAGGGCGCACGCACCGGCGCCCGCACGGAGGCCGACTGCGCGGCGGTGGCCGACGCGGTGGCGGCGGCCGGGTCGCTGCGCCTGGTGGGCGTGGCCGGGTACGAGGGCGAGGTGCCGGACGCCGACCCCGAACGGGTACGGGAGTGGCTGCGGCGGCTCGTCGCGCTCACGGCCGGCTTCGACGCCGAGAAGCGGTTCACCGGCGCCGAGGAGATCGTCATCAGCGCGGGCGGCAGCGCCTGGTTCGACGCGGTGGCGGACGTCTTCGCCGAGATCCCCGAACTCAGCTCCCCCGTCCTGAAGTTGCTCCGCTCCGGCGCGTACGTCTCGCACGACGACGGGCACTACAAGCACCTCACCCCGTTCAACCGCGTCCCCGAGGAGGGCGCGCTGGAGCCCGCCTTCCGCCTCTGGGCCCAGGTCGTCTCCCGCCCCTCCGGCGAGCAGGCGTTCCTGAACGCGGGCAAGCGGGACGCGGCGTACGACCTGGATCTCCCCGAGGCGCAGGTGGTCCGCTCCGCCCGGGACGGCTCGGTCCGCCCCGCCACCGGGATCACGGTCACCGGCCTCTCCGACCAGCACACCTGGGTGCGTACGGAGGAGGGGGTCGAGCTGGAGGTGGGCGACTGGGTCGGCATGGGCCTCTCGCACCCCTGCACCAGCTTCGACAAGTGGCAGCTGATCCCGCTGGTCGAGGCGGACGGCACGGTCAGCGACTACATCCGCACGTTCTTCTAGAGCCGCCGAGCCGTACGGCTTTCACCCTCCGAAAGGTGACCCATGGACCTGGTCCTGCGCGACACGCTCGTTGTCGACGGCACCGGCGAGCCGTCCTACCGCGCCGATGTGGCGGTCGACGGCGGCCGGATCACCGAGATCCACCGCGAGGGCTCCCCCGGCCCCCGCCCCGCCGCCACCCGCACGGTCGACGCGGACGGCCTCGCACTGGCCCCCGGATTCATCGACATGCACGCCCACAGTGATCTGGCGCTGCTGCGCGACCCGGACCACAGCGCGAAGGCGGCACAGGGCGTCACGCTCGAAGTGCTGGGCCAGGACGGCCTGTCGTACGCGCCGGCGGACGACCGCACGCTGGCCGAGGTCCGCCGCTCCATCACCGGCTGGAACGGTGACGGCTCCGACATCGACTTCGACTGGCGCACGGTCGGCGGCTACCTGGACCGCCTGGACCGCAACTTCGGCGGCCAGGGCATCGCCGTGAACGCCGCCTACCTCATCCCGCAGGGCACGGTACGGATGTACGCCGTCGGCTGGGAGGACCGCCCCGCCACCGACGCCGAACTGGCCCGGATGAAGGAGCTGGTGGACCAGGGGATGCGGGAGGGCGCGGTCGGCATGTCGTCCGGCCTGACCTACACCCCCGGGATGTACGCGGAGGACGCCGAACTCACCGAGCTCTGCCGGGTGGTGGCCCGCCACGGGGGCTACTACTGCCCGCACCACCGCAGTTACGGCGCGGGCGCACTCGAAGCGTACGAAGAGATGGTGCAGCTCACCCGCAACGCCGGCTGCGCCCTCCATCTCGCCCACGCCACCATGAACTTCGGCGTCAACAAGGGCAAGGCACCGGACCTCCTGGCCCTCCTGGACGGCGCGCTCGCCGCCGGTGCTGACATCTCGCTCGACACCTACCCGTACACCCCCGGCTGCACAACGCTCGTGGCCATGTTGCCCAGTTGGGCGGGCGAGGGTGGCCCGGAGTCGGTCCTCACCCGGCTCGCGGACCCGGAGAGCGCGGAGAAGATACGGCACCACCTGGAGGTGCTGGGCTCGGACGGCTGCCACGGGGTGCCGATCGAGTGGGACACCATCGAGATCTCCGGCGTCAGCGTCCCGCACCTGGCCGAGTACGTGGGCCGTACGGTGGCGAATTCGGCGGCACTGCGGGGCGAGGAGCCCTGGGTGACCGCGCGGCGGCTGCTCACCGAGGACCGGCTCGGGACGACGATCCTCCAGCACGTGGGTCATGAGGAGAACGTCCAGCAGATCATGCGCCACCCGGTGCACACCGGCGGCAGCGACGGCATCCTCCAGGGCGACAAGCCGCACCCGAGGGCGTACGGGACGTTCCCGCAGTATCTCGGCCGGTACGCACGGGAGTTGGGCATCCTCGCGCTTGAGGAGTGCGTGGCCCACCTGACCTCACGCCCGGCCGCCCGGCTGCGGCTGGCGGACCGGGGCCTGGTGCGCGAGGGCTACCGCGCGGACCTGGTGCTGTTCGACCCCGAGACGGTGGCGGCGGGCTCCACGTTCGAGGAGCCGCGCACACTGCCGGTGGGCATCCCGCACGTGCTGATCGACGGCCGGTTCGTCATCGAGGACGGCAGGCGGACCTCGGTGTTGGCGGGAAGGGCGGTCCGGGGCGCGGGAGCCGTCTGAGCCCCCTTGAAGAGGCGTCGGCGCTGAGCACCCTTCACGAGGCGTCGGCGCCGAGTGCCCTTCACGAGGCGTCGGCGGCGCGCTCCGCCGCCCAGGCCAGGTCCTCCTCGGTCGGGGCGTCGTCCTGGGTGAGGGCCCGCCGCCAGTAGCCACTGAACTCGACGGCCCCCTTGGGCAGCCCACGCTCCCCCACCAGATGGCGGCGGAGCGCCCGCACCGCCGACGCCTCACCGGCCACCCAGGCCGCGTCCACCCCGTCGAGGTCCGGCCCGGCGTCCCGCACCGCCGCCACCAGCGAGCCGCCCCGGTCCCGATGGACCCACCGCACCTCGACCCCTCCGGCGGCGGCCGGCAGCTCCAACTCCTCCCCCACGTCCGCGACCTCCGCGTACACGAGGGCCCTGGTCGTCACCGGCAGCGCCTCCAGCACCGTGGCGATCGCCGGGAGGGCGGTCTCGTCCCCGGCGAGGAGCAGCCGCTCCGCCTCGGGCAGCGGGCGGGCGTAGAGGGACGACGGCCCGACCAGGCCGAGTACGTCACCGGGGCGGGCGGCCGCACCCCAGCGCGAGGCGGGCCCGCCGTCGCCGTGGAGCACGAAGTCCACGGTCATCTCATTGCTGCCCCGGTCGTAGGCGCGGACGGTGAAGCTCCGCATCCAGGGCCGTCGCGCCTCGGGGATCGCGAGGAACGCCTCGTACCAGCGCATGCCGTACGTGTCCTCGGCGCCCTGCTCCGGCAGCAGCCCCTCCTCCACGCTCCGCCCCTCGCGCGGCAGGCACAGCTTCAGCTGCTGGTCGGGGCGGTCCTCCAGGATGCGGGGCAGCGCCTCCCCGGTGAAGGTGACCCGAGCGGTGCGGGGGGTGATCCGCTCGACCCCGATGACCCGTACATAGCTGACCGGCATGGCCTGACCCATGATGCGGCACCCCTCTCCTGATATCTTTACGCGGTAAAGCATTACCCGGCCGAAGTTACTTTACGGCGTAAGGAGTCGCAAGTGGTGGTCTTTGCCGGGCAGGGTGACGCCCGCCGCTCCCTCTCCCTGCTCTGGCGCGCGGAGGTCGCCGCCCCGCCGCGCGTCGGCCCCGGCCCCAGGCCCCGGCTGAGCGTGGACGCCATCGTGGCGGCGGCCGTCGCCATCGCGGACGAGGAGGGCATGGCGGCCCTGTCGATGCGCGCGGTCGGCGAGCGGCTGGGGCGGACCGCGATGGCGCTCTACACCCACGTCCCGGGCAAGAGCGAGCTGCTGGACCTGATGTACGACGCGGTCCATGCCGAACTCCCGTCCGTGTACCCGGAGTCGGAGCCGGACGACTGGCGGGCGCCGCTCACCGCATGGGCCGGGGAGGTCCTGGAGTTCTACGTCCGCCACCCGTGGGTGCTCCAGGTCTCGCAGGCCCGGCCGGTGCTGGGCCCGCACGAGTACGCGAACCTGGACACGCTCGTCCGGCTGCTCGGGGCGACCGGGCTGCCGGCCCGGACGGTGCGGCGGCTGGTGGGGACGCTGTTCCCGCTGGTGCAGGGCTCGGCGCGGACGGTGGCGGACGCGCGACGGGCGGCGAGGGCGACCGGGAGCTCCGACGAGGAGTGGTGGGCGGCCCGCGCGGCGGCCCTGACGGAGCTGGTCCCGGACTTCGCGGAACGCTTCCCGGCGGTGGTGCGGCTGGAACGGGAGGGGGCTCCGGACCCGTATCCGGAAGACGCCGAAAGGGAAGATCTGCCCTACCCCGAGCGGGAGGCGCGGGAGACGTTCCGGGTGGGGCTCGGGGTCCTGCTGGACGGAATCGACGCGGCACGCGCCGGGCAGGGCCCGGCGACGGACACCGGGCGGCCCTGAGATCGGGACCGCCCGGCGCGCCTAAAAGGTGGAACACGACCTGACCACGGCGACAGCTACTTCTGCTGCCATGGCTACGGCTTGGGCAGCCCGCAGCCCTCCCGGTCCAGGTCGATCTTGTTGCCGGCGCCGATGCACGGGACCATGTTGTACGTCTGCTGGGCGTAGTTGATGCCCTCGCGGACGGTCACTTCGCCGTTCTCGTCGACCTCGCACGGGTTGTTGTCCGTGCACTCCCCGCCGCTCTCGTTACCGGTGTTGTTGACGGCGACCACCTTCCCGGTGGCGTCGTCGATCACCGGCGAACCGGACGTACCGCCGATGGTCTGGCACTCCGGGGTGTAGCGGACGGAGTCCTTCCAGGTCCACCGGCCCTCCTTGAGCCGGTGGGCGAAGCCGTCGATGTCGCAGCTGTAGGTCCGCTTCCAGTAGCCGGACGCGACGGTGATGGCGGTGCCCGCCACCGGGTGGGCGGTCTCCAGCTCCAGCGCCCGGATGCCGTAGCTGCTCTCGATCTGCTCGTAGGTGGAGGTGAGTTCGTAGAGCGAGAGGTCGGTGTCGGTCATGGTGCCGTACGCGATCTTGCTGGCCTTCAACGTGCCGACACCGCTGCCCGAGGCGTTGAGCAGGGTGAACGTACGCGTGGACGGACGGTCGACGAGAACCTCGCCCGGGCCGGGGAATCCGGTCTCCAGGCAGTGCCCGTTGGAGAGCACGAGGGCGGGGTCGGTGGGTGCGGAGTCGGGCGAACGGACGACGGAGCCCGAACAGTTGCTGAGTGCGACGGTCCCGGCGAAGGTCACGGCCTTCGCGGTGGGGGCGGCTTCCTGCGTCGGTACGTTTTCGGCCGCGACGGCGGGCGCGGTGCCCGCTCCCAGGAGCAGGGCAGCAAGAAACGCACCGATGAGAGGCTTGTTCATGTGGGGGGTCCCCTCCAGTGATGCCAAGGACCGGAGATCTTCCGGCTTTTGACATGCGCATGGTGGCGCAGATGTCAGGCCATCACAAGGGGTCACTTCCAGCCATGCTCTCCCTCCCGGGAAAGACGTTCTCGCGCCCCCACTCCCCCAGCGGTCCCAGGGCCGCGTTCAGCGAGACTCCCCGCGGCGTGAGCGAGTACTCGACGCGGGGCGGCACTTCGGCGTACTCCTCGCGGTGCACGATGCCGTCGTCCTCCAGCTCCTTGAGGTGGGAGCTGAGCACCTTCTCGGTCACGCCGGGCACGGCTCGCCGCAGCTCGCCGAAGCGGCACGGCTTCTCGTCCAGTGCCCACAGGATGAGGACCTTCCACTTGCCGCCGATCACGTCCATCGCCGCGTCGATCCCGCAGACGTAGGCCCCCGGCCTCCGTACGGACCTCATCGCCCACCCCTTCCCCATCTGGTCGCTCACCACCGGGTAACCACCCACTCGTAAGTGGGTACTTGATCGCTCCCGGCCCCGTCGACCAGCCTAATCCGCATGTCCGACAACGCATCAGCACCGACCCCGCCCACCCCTCTCACCCTGCTCGGCCTCGGTGCCATGGGCACCGCGCTCGCCCGTACCTGGCTCGCCGCCGGGCACCCCCTGACCGTCTGGAACCGCAGCCCCGGCCGGAGCACCGAACTCGCCCTGCGCGGGGCACGGGTGGCCGCCACCGCGGCGGACGCGGTGGCGGCGAGCCCGCTCGTCGTCACCTGCCTGCTCGACGACGCGTCGGTCCGTGAGGCGCTGGCCGACGCCGACCTCACCGGCAAGGACCTGGTCGACCTCACCACCTCCACCCCGGCCGAGTCCCACGCCCGCGCCGTCTGGGCGGCCGGGCGCGGCGCCCGTTTCCTGGACGGCGGGATCATGGCCGTCCCCCCGATGATCGGTGCGCCGGACGCCGGCGGCTATGTCCTCTACAGCGGTACGCGCGCCCTCTTCGACGAGCACCGCGAGGTGCTGGCCGTGCCCGCCGCCACCCGGTACGTCGGTACGGAGGTCGGCCTCGCAGCGCTGTACGACGTGGCGCTGCTCAGCGCGATGACCGCCATGTTCGCGGGGGCCCGGCACGCGTTCGCGCTGGTGGGGGAGGCGGGGGTCGACGAGAAGGAGTTCGGCGGGCTGCTGGCGGACTGGCTCGCGGCGATGGCCCCGGCGACCGCCGGATTCGGTGCCGCCCCCTCGGCCGAGGACGCGACCAGCCCGGCCGTGGCGGAGGCGGGGGACGCGGCGCTGCTCCGTACCGCGCGGGAGCGGGGCGTGGACACGGCCCTGCTGATCGCGTCGGCCGGGTCGGTGGCCGGGGCCTGACGGCCCGGCTGGGGCAGGCCTGCCCCAGCCCCGGGACCCCGCCCGAACGGGGGACGGGCGGGTCCCAGAGGCGCCCCCGGTGCGCCCCCGTCCCGCCCCCATCCCCCGTTCGGGCTCAGCCCGAAGTCCCGGTCCGGCCGGTCGCCCCGCCTGGTCCCGCAGCCTGAGGCGCCGCGCGGCCCCGGCTGCGTACGGTCGGGGTATGACACTCGACCTCGACGCCTACCTCGCCCGGATCGGCTGGACCGGGGAGCCCGCCCCCACCGTGGAGGTGCTGCGGTCCCTGCACCGCGCCCACGCCCTGGGCATCCCGTTCGAGAACCTGGATCCGGTGCTCGGCTCGGCGCCCTCCCTGGCCCTGGCCGATCTGGAGGCCAAGCTCGTACGCGGCGGGCGGGGCGGCTACTGCTACGAGCACAACACCCTCTTCGCCACCGTCCTGCGGCAGCTGGGCTTCACCGTGACGCTGCTGGCCGCCCGGGTGCTGCTGGGCGCCGCGCCGGGCGATGTCCGGCCGCGCAGCCACATACTGCTGCGGGTGGACGTGCCGGGTGTGGCGACCCCGTACGTGGCCGATGTCGGGTTCGGGACCGTCGGCGCGCTGCTGGAGCCGATCGAGCTGGTGGCGGGGGCGGAGCTGTACGACGCTCCGCGTCATCACCGGCTCGTGACGGTGGCGCACGAGGGGCCGCTGGAGATGTGGGAGCTGCAGGCGGAGAAGGGCGGGAGCTGGGAGGCGCAGTACGCCTTCACTCCGGAGCCGTTCGAGGGCCCGGACTTCGAGATGATCAACTGGTACGTCGCGACCAGCCCGCACTCTCCGTTCGCGCAGGCGGTGTACGCGCAGCGCGCCCTGCCCGACGCCACCCACCGGTCGCTCGCCGGGCTCGACCTGGTCGAGACGGCGGAGGACGGCACGATCAGGGAGCGGGTGCTGTCCGGCCCCGACGAGGTCGTCCAGGTGCTGGAGGACGGCTTCGGCATCCACGTCCCCGAGGGCGCCGAGCTGCCCGCCTGAGCCCCGGCACGCGGGGCTCCCGTCACCCGGACACCTGAGCCCCCCGCGCCCGGGCGCCCGTCACCCGGACACCGGCCGGGCGGCGCCGCCCGTCACCCGGGGCCCCGCGCGCCCGCACCCCCGCCCCGCCCCCGCCCCCGCGCGTGGCGCATCTCACCCGTCCGGGCGGCTCACGCCCCTTTCCAAGCCGCGACGCCGCCCGGACCGGTCCTTCCCACGGTCCGGGGCCGGGGCGGCCTTGCCGATGGAAGCCGGAGTGCGGAGGTGGGCGGGCCCGGGGGTCGCGAGGACGGCGCAATCTCCGCGCACCGCGCGAAACGCGGCCGTAAGCTCGCGGACATGCAGGTCATCCAGTCCACCAAGCTCGCCAATGTCTGTTACGAGATCCGGGGCCCCGTCCTCGAGGAAGCGATGCGGCTCGAAGCGGCCGGTCAGCGCATCCTCAAGCTCAACACGGGCAACCCGGCCGCGTTCGGGTTCGAGTGCCCGCCGGAGATCCTTGAGGACATCCTGCGGAACCTCGCGGGCGCGCACGGCTACGGGGACGCCAAGGGCCTGCTCTCGGCGCGGCGCGCGGTGGTGCAGCACTACCAGACCAAGGGGATCGACGACCTCGACGTCGAGGACATCTACCTGGGCAACGGGGTCTCCGAGCTGATCCAGATGTCGATGCAGGCGCTGCTCGACGACGGCGACGAGGTTCTCGTACCGGCCCCGGACTACCCCCTGTGGACGGCCTCGGTCTCGCTGGCCGGCGGGACCGCCGTGCACTACCGGTGCGACGAGCAGTCCGACTGGATGCCGGACCTCGCGGACATCGAGCGGAAGATCACCGACCGGACCAAGGCCCTGGTGATCATCAACCCGAACAATCCGACCGGTGCGGTGTACGACGACGAGATGCTGCGCGGTCTCACCGAGATCGCCCGGCGCCACAACCTGATCGTCTGCTCCGACGAGATCTACGACCGGATCCTGTACGACGGCGCGACCCACACCCCGACGGCGGCGCTGGCCCCCGATCTGATGGTGCTGACCTTCAACGGACTCTCCAAGAACTACCGGGTGGCCGGCTTCCGATCCGGCTGGCTGGCGGTCTGCGGCCCGAAGGCGCACGCCACCTCGTACATCGAGGGGCTCACGATCCTCGCCAACATGCGGCTCTGCGCCAACATGCCCTCCCAGCACGCGGTGGCCACGGCGCTCGGCGGGCGGCAGTCGATCGAGGACCTGGTGCTGCCGGGCGGCCGGATCCTGGAGCAGCGGGACGTGGCGTACGACCTGCTGACGTCGATCCCCGGGGTGACCTGCGTGAAGCCGAAGGGGGCGCTGTACCTCTTCCCCCGGCTCGACCCGAAGGTCTACAAGATCAAGGACGACCGGCAGATGGTCCTGGACCTGCTGCGGGCCGAGAAGATCATGGTCGTGCAGGGTACGGGGTTCAACTGGCCGGAGCCGGACCACTTCCGCATCGTGACGCTGCCCGCGACCGAGGAGCTGACCGACGCCATGACCCGGATCGGCTCGTTCCTGGACGGTTACGGACAGCCGTAGGGCGACCACTCCCCGAAGCGGGTCCGGATCCCGCCCCAAGCGCGCCCGGATCGGACACAAACTTAGACTCAATCCAATGTAGGATGGAAACCCAGCATCACCGGGAGGCCATCCATGTACGAGCCGATCCGCACCCCATCGGTCCACCGCCCGGCCGACGACGCGGACTTTCCGCACCGCAGCCGCGAGGAGGAGCTGGACATCCAGCTCGCGGGGCATCTCGCCGCCCTCCTCGCGGTCACCGACGAACTCGGCCTCCGCCCGGCGGGCGACCGCATCGCCGAGCAGGTGGCCCGGCTGCGCGGCGCCCCGCCCGCCCGGCACGCCGCGCTGACCGACGCCGCCCCGGCGTCCCTGCACCGCCGCGCCCACGCCCTGGCGGGCCGCGCGCTCGTGGTGGCCGCGTCCCGCGCCGACACCACCGCCGCCATCCTCTCCGCGCAGCGGATGGACGCCCACACCGAGGCCCTCGCCTCCACCCCCGCCGAGCAGCTGGCCGGCGCCCACTGACGGCCCCGGTCCGCGTGCCGCCTCGGCGCGCGGACCGGGTGCCACGACCTCCCGCACCCGGACCCGGCCGTTGCGTACTGGGATGGCCCCTTCATCTGCCGTCCACCCGACTCCGCCTGGAATGTGGGCTTCCGCGGGCACTCTGCGTACGTGAGACGCATCGTGGGAATCGTCCTGGCGGTCCTGCTGATCGGCGGCGTGGCAGCGGCCGTCGTGGCAGGCCGGGACAGCGACGGCAGCAGCGGCACGGCAGCGAGGACCGTGCGGGGAGTCATCGGGTCGGAGAAGGCCGAGTTCTTCGCCGACCCCGAGACCGTGAAGGCCCTCGCCGCCCGGGGCCTCACCGTCCGGGCCGAGACATCCGGCTCCTGGGCGATGGACCAACTCTCCCTGGACGGGCAGGACTTCGCCTTCCCCGGCTCCAAGGCCCCGGCCGATGAACTGCGCCGCAGGTCCGCCGTCGAGGGCGGCCCGCTCCGCCCCTTCTACTCGCCGCTCGTCGTCGTCGCCCACCGCAACGCGGCCGAGGTCCTCGCCGCCAACGGGCTGGTCCGGCTGAACGCGAACGGCACCTCGAAGTTCGCCACCCGGGGCACGCTGCTCATGGGCCCCTACCTGAAGGCCGCCGAGGCTGACCGCACCTGGCAGCAGCTCGAAGGGGCCTCCGGACAGGCCGAGTTGAGCGGCACGGTGTTCATCACGAGCACCGACCCCGTCTCCTCCAACTCCGGCGCCCTCTACCTCGCCGCCGCCTCCTACGTCGCCGACGGCGGGCGGGTCGCGACGGACACCGCGGCCGTGGACCGTACGGCCGGACTGATGCGCAAGCTCGTCCAGGTCCAGGGCGCCCAGCAGACCAGCAGCGACGCCCCGTTCCGGGACTTCATCAGCGGGGTCGGCAACCCGCTCGTCCTGGTCTACGAGTCGCAGGTGGCCTCCCTCCTGACCCACAGCCGGCGGCAGGAGATCGGGGACCTCGTCGTCCTCTACCCCGACACCACGGTCTCCAGCGACCACACGCTCGTCCCGCTGACCGCCGCCGGGCAGCGGCTGGGCGAGCTGCTCTCCACCGACCCCCGGCTGCGGGAGCTCGCCGTACGCCACGGCTTCCGCCCGCAGGGCGCCCCGGCCGAGTTCACCGCCGCCACCGCGGACCACACCGACTACATCGACCAGGGACTGACCGGCGTACGCCAGGCGCCCGTGCCCACCGCCGAGGTGCTGCGCACGATGGCCCGGCGGGCCCGCGGCTGATGACACCCGCAGCCGTGCCCGGGCCGGTCCACCCGGTGCTCCCGGTCCATCCGGTGCTCCCGGCCCTCCCGTTCCCCGCGCGCCCCGACGCCCCCGCAGCCCAGGAGAGCTCAGCCATGCCCCAGGACCCCAGACGCCAGTACGCGAGACCGCGCGACGCCGACCCCCGGGACACCGGACGGCAGGACACCGGATCCCGCGACGCCGACCCACACGACCTCGGCCCCCGGAGCGCCGGATCCCCGCACGCCGGGGGGCCGGCCGCCGTCCCGCTCGTGCTCACCCCGCCCGAGCCCGTCGCCCCCGTCCGCACCGAGCAGGCCGCCGGTCTCGTCCCGGTCGAGGACGCGGTGCGCGAGGAAATGACCCGGCGTGCCGAGGAGTACGTGGGCTCCCTCGCCGGAATCGACGCCCGCTCCCCGGAGTTCACCGCCCGGATCTGCGAGATCGCTGCCCTCGGACAGGGCGACATCCGCAGCGCCGCCCAGCAGTCCAACCGGATGCTGGACCGCACCGTCCGCTCCCTGGCCTCCGGCGAGGGCGACGCCCCTTCCCGGGTCGGCGCGTCCCTGGTCGAGCTGCGGCGCACCGTCCAGGACCTCGACCCGGGCGACACCCCCGGGCGCGGGGCCCGCCGCCTGCTGGCCAGGCTGCCCGGCGCGAACCCGCTCCGCGACCATGTCGCGAAGTACGCCTCGGCGCAGGGCACGCTCAACCGGATCGTCGGCTCACTCCGCAGCGGCCAGGACGAACTGCGCCGCGACAACGCCGCGTTGCACACCGAACGCACCCGGCTCTGGGAGTCCATGGGCAGACTCCAGGAGTACGCGGTCCTCACCGAGGCCCTGGACGGCGTCGTGGCCCGGCGGATCGCGGACACCGAGCACACCGACCCCGTACAGGCGGACGCGCTGAGGGCCGACGTCCTCTTCCCCGTCCGGCAGAAGCACCAGGACCTGCTGACCCAGCTCGCCGTCTGCGCCCAGGGGTACCTGGCGATGGATGTCGTGCGGCGCAACAACGACGAGCTGATCAAGGGCGTCGACCGGGCCGCGACCACCACGGTCTCCGCGCTGCGGATCGCCGTGACGCTCGCCTCGGCGCTGGAGAACCAGCGGCGGGTGACCGAGCAGGTGCGGGTGCTGCGCTCGACCACGGAGGAGCTGATCCGGGGCAACGCCGAGATGCTGGCCACGCAGAGCGGCGAGATCCAGCGCATCGCGGCAGACCCGGCGGTGGGCGCGGAGACCCTGCATACCGCGTTCCAGCAGATCTACCGGACGCTGGACGCCATCGACACGTACAAGGTGGCGGCGACGGAGTCGATGGCCGCCACCGTCGAGTCGCTGACCGCCGAACTCCAGGAGGCGAGCGCCCGGTTGGAGCGCGGCCGTACCGCCGGTGCGCCGGCCGGCGGTCTCGGATGAGCCGCCTGATGCAGGCCGGGGCGGTCCGCGGACTCGCGCGCCTGCTCGCCCCGCTGCTCGCCGCCGCCCTGCTCGTCCCGCTCGCCGCCTGTACGCCCCAACCGGCCCGCCCCGACCGGGAGTCCGCCGACGACGGACGGCCGCGCGCGGGCACGGTACGGGTCCTCGCGTCCAGCGAACTCGCCGACATGGTGCCCCTGTTGGAGGAGGCCCGGAAGGCGACCGGGATCACCGTGCGCCCCACCTGGACCGGCACCCTGGACGCGGTCGGGCAGTTGGCGTCGGGGAAGGCGGACGGGGCGTACGACGCGGTGTGGCTGTCGTCCAACGACTATCTGCGCCTCGACCCGGACGCCGCCCGCCGCGTCACCTCGGAGACCCCGCTCATGGCCTCACCGGTGGCCCTGGGCGTACGGCCCGCGACGGTGGAGCGGCTCGGCTGGGACACGGAGCAGGTCACCTGGGCCCAGGTCCACCGGGCGGTCGCGGACGGGAAGCTCACGTACGGGATGACCGACCCCGAGCGCTCCAACTCCGGTTTCTCCGCGCTCGTCTCGGTGGCGTCCGGGCTCTCCGGCGCCCAGGCGGCCCTCACCGACGCCGATGTCCGCGCGGCGAGCCCGAAGCTCAAGGAGTTCTTCGCGGGCCAGCGCCTCACGTCGGGCTCCTCGGGCTGGCTGGCCTCCGCGTACGCCCGGCGCTCCACCGTGGACGCGCTGATCAACTACGAGTCGGTGCTGCTCTCCCTGAACCGGGACAGCTCCACCGGGCTGACGGTGATCCGCCCCCGCGACGGGGTGGTGACCGCCGACTATCCGCTCTCCACCCTCGCCACCGCGGCGCCCTCCGCCAAGGACGCGGTACGGGCCCTGACCGAGCACCTCCGCTCCCCCGCCGTACAGCGCGCGATGACCGGGCAGACCCTGCGCCGCCCGGTCGTCGCCTCGGCGCGCCCCGCGGGCCCGCTCTCCCCCGAGGCCCGCCGCGAACTGCCCTTCCCCGGCTCGCGATCGGTCGCCGACGGGCTGCTCTCCGCCTACGAGCACCAGCTGCGGCGCCCCTCGCGGACCGTGTACGTCCTGGACACCTCGGGGTCGATGAGGGGGAAGCGGCTGCAGCAGCTGAAGTCCGCCCTCACCGGCCTGACCGGGGATTTCAGGGAGCGCGAGGAGGTCACCCTGCTGCCGTTCGGCACCTCGGTGAAGCAGGTCCGCACCCATACCGTCGATCCGGCCGACCCGAAGGCGGGGCCCGCCGCGATCCGGGCGGACACCGCCGCGCTGACGGCGGAGGGGGACACCGCGATCTACTCCTCGCTCGCCGCCGCCTACGACCATCTCGGCCCGGACACCGAGTCCGCGTTCACCTCCGTCGTGCTGATGACGGACGGCGAGAACACGGCGGGCCGGTCTGCGGCCGACTTCACCGCCTTCTACCGGTCCCTGCCGCCCGCCCGGCAGGCCACCCCGGTCTTCCCCATCGTCTTCGGGGACTCCGACCGCTCCGAGCTGGACCGGATCGCCGCCCTGACCGGCGGCCGGCTCTTCGACGGGACGAAGGAGCAGGGCCCCGGTTCGCTGGACGGGGCGTTCGAGGAGATCCGTGGCTACCAGTAGACCGGCGACCGGGGCGGCGGGCCGGGCGCTCGCCTACCTCGAATCGGCGAAGAACCTCACCGGCAGCGCCTGTGCAGTCGGCGGGCTCGCCCTGACGCTGGCGGGGTTCGCGGGCACGTACTGGCCGGTGGTGGTCGCCGGGCTGTACGGGGCGGGCGCGCTGCTCGCCCCTCCGGCCCGGCCGCCCGCGCCGGAGTTCCCCGGCCCTTCGTCCCAACTGGACGGCCTGCGGGACGACTTCACGACGCTCCGGGAGTACCTGGACCGGGTGGACCTGCCGCCCGCATCGACGGAACAGCTCGGCTCCCTCACGGAGTTGATGGCCGGGCTGCTGGCGCCGGGCTGGGTGTCGCAGGCGCTGGCGCAGGACCCGGAGGGCATCCACGTACTGGCCCGTGCGGTGCACCGGGACCTCCCGGAGTCCGTCGACGCCTTCGTACGGACCCGGTGGTGGACCCGGATGGCACCGGGGCAGCAGGACCCCGAGGAGCAGCTGGGGCGGCAACTGGCCTTGCTGCACCGGGAGGTGGAGGCGCTGGTGGCGGGGTTGCGGGAGGCGGAGGAGATCCGCCAGCAGACCCACACACGCTACTTGGAGGACCGGGGCACCTAAAAAATGGGGGGGCGGCCCCCGGAACCATGAGGGGGTTCCGGGGGCCAGGAGGGTGTCCTTGGTCGGGGACGGCCCTCCGGGGCTGTCGGCAATGACAGGCCCCGTACCGCGGCGGGTCGTTCGGCCCCACAGGTCAGGGCGGATGTCCGACGGACCCGGCCGCGGAGTCAGCGGGAGTGCCGGGCTCAGCCGAGCCGCTCGACCAGCGCGCGGTACTCGTCCCACAGCTCCTTGGGCGTGTGGTCGCCGAAGGTGTTGAGGTGCTCGGGGACCAGGGAGGCCTCCTCGCGCCAGACCTCCTTGTCGACCGTGAGCAGGAAGTCGAGGTCGGACTCGGAGAGGTCCAGGCCCTCGGTGTCGAGCGCGCCCTTGGCCGGCAGGATGCCGATCGGGGTCTCGACGCCCTCGCCCTTGCCCTCCAGGCGCTCCACGATCCACTTAAGGACGCGGCTGTTCTCGCCGAATCCGGGCCACACGAACTTACCCGCGTCGTTCTTGCGGAACCAGTTGACGTAGTAGATCTTGGGCAGCTTCGACTGGTCGGCCTTGTCGGCACCGACCTTCACCCAGTGGTTCATGTAGTCGCCCATGTTGTAGCCGCAGAACGGCAGCATGGCGAACGGGTCGCGGCGCAGCTCGCCGACCTTGCCCTCGGCGGCGGCGGTCTTCTCGGAGGCGACGTTGGCTCCGAGGAAGACACCGTGCTGCCAGTCGAAGGACTCGGTGACCAGCGGGACGGCCGAGGCGCGGCGGCCGCCGAAGAGGATCGCGGAGATCGGCACGCCCTTGGGGTCCTCCCACTCGGGCGCGATGATCGGGCACTGTCCGGCGGGGACGGTGAAGCGGGCGTTGGGGTGGGCGGCGGGCGTGCCGGACTCGGGGGTCCAGTCGTTGCCCTTCCAGTCCGTGAGGTGCGCGGGCGCCTCCTCGGTCATGCCCTCCCACCAGACGTCGCCGTCGTCCGTCAGCGCGACGTTGGTGAAGACGGAGTTGCCCCACATGGTCTTCATGGCGTTGGCGTTGGTGTGCTCGCCGGTGCCGGGCGCGACGCCGAAGAACCCGGCCTCGGGGTTGATCGCGTAGAGCCGGCCGTCCTCACCGAACCGCATCCAGGCGATGTCGTCGCCGATGGTCTCCACGGTCCAGCCGGGGATGGTGGGCTCCAGCATGGCGAGGTTGGTCTTGCCGCAGGCGGAGGGGAACGCGGCCGCGACGTACTTGCTCTCCCCGCGCGGCGGCGTGAGCTTCAGGATGAGCATGTGCTCGGCGAGCCAGCCCTCGTCGCGGGCCATGACGGAGGCGATGCGCAGCGCGTAGCACTTCTTGCCGAGCAGGGCGTTGCCGCCGTAGCCGGAGCCGTACGACCAGATCTCGCGGTCCTCGGGGAAGTGCGAGATGTACTTGGTGGTGTTGCAGGGCCACGGAACGTCCTCCTGGCCCTCCTCCAGCGGCGCGCCGAGGGTGTGGACGGCCTTCACGAAGAAGCCGTCGGTGCCCAGCTCGTCCAGGACCGCCTGGCCCATACGGGTCATGGTGCGCATGGAGACGGCGACGTACGCGGAGTCGGTGATCTCGACGCCGATGGCGGAGAGGGGCGAGCCGACGGGCCCCATGCAGAAGGGGACGACGTACATGGTGCGCCCGCGCATGGACCCACGGAACACACCCTCCTCACCGGTGAAGACGGCCCGCATCTCGGCGGGGTCCTTCCAGTGATTGGTCGGACCCGCGTCCTTCTCCTCCTTGGAGCAGATGAACGTACGGTCCTCGACGCGGGCGACATCGCTCGGGTCGGACGCGGCGTAGTACGAGTTCGGCCGCTTGATCTCGTCCAGCTTGGTGAACGTGCCCTTGGCGACGAGCTCCCCGCACAGGCGCTCGTACTCGGCCTCGGAGCCGTCGCACCAGACCACCCGGTCGGGCTGGGTGATGGCTGCGATCTCGTCGACCCAGGAGACCAGCTCCTGGTGGTGGGTGGGGACAGTGAGGGGAGCCGCGATGTCGCGCGCCACGATCGCTCCTTGATGAGGGTGTGTGTTGTCAGGTGCCCCGTGGGGGCTGCGACCCGGATGCTTCGTACCCTTCGATCCCCTGGCGCTCATCCGGTGCCGACCGCACTCATTTGATCATCCGACCGTTTCGCCCATATGTCCAGGGGGCCGCACACGTGAGCATCGCCACTCATATTCGTTACCTACGGTTGCGTAGGTAGCATGCGGATATGACTGACGCCGCCGCTGCCGCCGCGACCACAGGACCCGCAGAGCCGACAACCGGACCCGTCGAACTCGACCCCGTTCCCGTCAAGCCCCGGATGCGCGGCTGGCTGCACGCCGGCATGTTCCCCGCGGTGCTGATCGCCGGAATCACCCTGATCGCTCTCACCGACAGCACCCGCGGCCGGATCGCGTGCGCCATCTACATCGCCACCGCCTGCCTGCTCTTCGGCGTGAGCGCGGTCTACCACCGCGGCACCTGGGGCCCGCGCGGGGAGGCGGTGCTCCGTCGGCTGGACCACGCCAACATCTTCCTGATCATCGCGGGGACCTATACCCCGCTGACCCTGCTCCTCCTGCCCGAATCCACCGGACGGCCCCTGCTCTGGGCGGTCTGGGCGGCCGCCGCCGCGGGCATCGCCTTCCGGGTCTTCTGGGTCGGCGCCCCGCGCTGGCTCTACACGCCGTGCTACATCGCGATGGGCTGGGCCGCGGTCTTCTTCCTGCCCGACTTCATGCGGACGGGCGGTATCGCGGTCCTGGTCCTGGTCATCGTCGGCGGGCTGCTCTACAGCGCGGGCGGCGTGATCTACGGGATCAAGCGGCCGAACCCGTCGCCGCGCTGGTTCGGCTTCCACGAGGTCTTCCACTCGCTGACGCTGGCGGCGTTCGTGGCGCACTACGTGGGCATCTCGCTGGTGGCGTACCAGCACGGATAAGTCCGTACGGGTACGGGAAAGGGGCCGGTCGCTTCACGTGACCGGCCCCTTTCCCGTCCTCCCCGGCCTCAGCCGCCGAGCTTCACCGCCAGCTCGCCCGCATCCGTGGTCGGCGCGTCACAGACGAAGTGCCGGCAGACGTACGCGGTCGGCTCGCCGCCCACCAGCGGCCGGTCCACCAGCAGCGGGAACTCGGTCCCCGCGCCCGGCCCCTCGCCCGCCGCGACGACCGCACCCGGCGCCCGGCCCAGCAGCGCCGTACGGTGCAGCTCGCCGCCGACCGGCCCGGCGACGGCCACCTCGCGGGGCCCGTCCAGCAGCGCCTCGGCCACGGCCAGCCCCCAGCCGATGAACCGGGGCGCGCGCGGAGCCAGCGCCTTGACGACCCCGAGCGCACCCTCGGCGGCGGTGCGGTGGGGTTCGGACCCGGTATGGGCGGCGTACGAGAGCAGCGCCCCCGCAGCCGCCGTCCACCCGGCCGGAGTGGCACTGTCCGTCGGATCCTGCGGCCGCCGGATCAGCTTCTCCGCATCGTGGGCGGTGTCGTAGAGCTGCCCGCCCTCGCCGGTGAACTGCTCCAGCACGATGTCGAGCAGGAACCCGGCGAACTCCAGCCAGGCCCCCTCCCCCGTCACCGCCGCCAGCGCGAGGAACCCCTCGGCCACATCGCCGTAGTCCTCCAGCACCCCGGCGTTATCGCCCGCGCGACCGTCCTTGGAGGTCCGCGTCAGCCGGGCCACTTCACCGAGGTGGACCCGGACCAGCAGATCGGCGGCCTCGGTGGCGCGCTCGACCAGATCCGGACGGTCGAAATAGGCCCCGGTCTCGGCGAGCGCGGCGATGGCGAGCCCGTTCCAGGCGGCGACCACCTTGTCGTCCCGCCCCGGACGCGGCCGCCCCTCACGGGCCGCCAGCAGCCGGGCCCGTACGTCCGCGACGCGCCCCGCGTCCACGGGCCGCGCCTCACCGGAGAGCTGCAGGACAGAGGCCCCCTCCTCGAAGGTGCCCTCCTCCGTCACACCGAAGTACGCGGTGGCGAAGGCCCCGTCCTCCTCACCGAGCACCTCACGCAGCTGCGCGGGCGTCCACACATAGAAGGCGCCCTCGACATGCTTTCCTTCCTGATCCTCACTGTCGGCGTCGAGCGCGGAGGCGAAGCCGCCCTCGGCGGTACGGAGCTCCCGCACCATGAAGTCGGCGGTCTCCAGGGCGATCCGCCGGGCCTCCTCGGACCCGGTGGTACGCCAGAGATGGGCATACACGCGGCACAGCAGCGCGTTGTCGTACAGCATCTTCTCGAAGTGCGGAACGGCCCATTCCCGGTCCACGGAGTAGCGCGCGAACCCACCGCCGAGCTGGTCGTAGATCCCGCCCCGGGCCATCGCCGAACAGGTGTCGGCGGCCATCTGGAGCGCCCCCTCGGACCCGGTACGGGCGTAATGCCGCAGCAGGAACTCCACCGCCATGGACGGCGGGAACTTGGGCGCACCCCCGAACCCGCCGTGCTGCTCGTCGTACTCCCGCGTCAGCCCCAGCAGCGCCTGCGCGATCTCCGGCTCCCCCGGCACCCCCTCACCCCCGTGGGCCAGCGACCGCCCGGCCAGATCGGCGACGATCCGCTCGGCCACCTCGGCCACTTCCTCACGCCGGTCGCTCCACGCGGCACTCACCCCTTCGAGCACCTGCTGGAAGGAGGGCGACCCGTGCCGGGGCTCGGGCGGGAAGTAGGTCCCGAAGTAGAAGGGTTCGGCGTCCGGGGTGAGGAACACGGTCATCGGCCACCCACCGTGCCCGGTGGCCGCCTGGACGGCCTCCATGTACACGGCGTCGACGTCGGGCCGCTCCTCACGGTCGACCTTCACGGCGACGAAGCGCTCGTTGAGGTAGGCCGCGACGGTCTCGTCCTCGAAGGACTCGTGGGCCATGACGTGGCACCAGTGGCACGCGGAGTAGCCGACGGACAGCAGAACGGGCACATCGCGCCGCTTCGCCTCCTCGAAGGCATCCGCTCCCCAGGGCCACCAGTCGACGGGATTGTCAGCATGCTGAAGCAGATAAGGCGAGGTCACACCAGCCAGCCGGTTCATGCGATCCAGCCTCTCACAGCGCCTGGCACGACCGGCGAAACCCTCACGAGCCCGCCTCGCTTGGCCGAATTACTCTCGTGAGCCATAACGTGGTGGACGGCTCCCCCTCCCCCTCCCCCGGGGTCGACGTCGACCCCCCTCCCGGCGTTCGTCCGTGTCGGGCGCCCCGCCACCTCGGAACAGTAGGCTGAGCGCAGCAGCGCCGGACCTGCCGAGGCTCCTCGAAGGAGGTACCCCCATGACCGCCGAGATGGTGGCGCCCGCCTGGATGCACACGCAGATCAGCGCGGAACAGTACGACTCCTGGTCCGAGGAGCAGTGCGCCGGCATCGAGATCGTGGACGGGATGGTCGTCGTGAGCCCGAGCGCCTCCAAGCGGCACAACCGGCTGGCCCGCATCCTGGCCAACGCGCTGGACGCAGCCGCAGGCCCGGACTGGAACGCCGACACGGACTTCGACGTCCGCCTGCAGGACGTCCCCCTCACCAACCGCCGCCCGGACGTCACCGTCTACCGGTCGGAAACCATCGACCTCACGCCCACCCGCCCTGAACACGTACTCCTGGTCGTCGAGGTCGTGTCGCCCGGATCGGAAACCACGGACCGAATCGTAAAGGTGGACCAGTACGCCAAGGCCGGCATCCCCTTCTACTGGCGCATCGAGCAGGCCGCCACTGGCGTTCCGATCGTCTACACCTACGTCCTCGACCCCGCCACCAAGGCTTACCGGGACGGCGAGATGTTCACCGGCGTGATCAAGACTGCCGCTCCGTTCCCCGTGACTGTCGACCTGGGCGCCGTCTGACAGCGCCGGAAGATTCCCCGTGACGAAACACAAGGGAAAGCGCAAATTCCGGGAGCACCTGGAGGCTCTTTTCGCTGCCGCTGGCTCCCCTAAGCCAGCCGCTATCTGCTCTGCCAGCAGGGACCGCCTTGGGCGAAGTTCCCTGTCCGTACAGCGCATCAGCGATTGGCGAAGCGGGAAGCACACACCGACCAATAAGCTCTTCCGAGAGTTTCTCAGGGCGGTCGACAGCTTGGCTCGGCAGCGAAACTTCGCTCTCCCTGCCGCACTCGCCGACCCGGCAGTTTGGGATCGCCTACTGCGCGCGGCGCGAGCAAAGACTCCCACTCCGCCGCAGGAAGAATCGCGCCAGATCACGGTAGGCGCAGTCCGGATCCCGATCCGCCCTGTGGCTGAGTCCGATCCTCTGGAACTGGGCGTACACCGAACAAGTCGCCTTGAGGGCGCTCCTCCACTACCGGCCTATGTACCGCGGGACGCAGACAGTACAGTCTCGGCCCAGCTGGCAGAGGCAAGGGAGACCGGAGGCTTCGTCTTGTTGGTCGGCGAGTCCACAGCCGGAAAATCTCGGTGCGCTTTCGAGGCTGTACGACGCGAACTGCCCGATCACTGGATCGTCGCGCCACCTGCAGCCAGCGACCTGAGCCCCGTGCTAGCGCATGTATCCCTACCGAGGCCCGGCCACCGGAGGTGGGTGCTCTGGCTGGACGACCTCGACCGCTTCCTCCTCCCCGGCGGCCTCGATCAAGGCATGTTGTCCGCGCTTCTAGAGCAACGGGTTGTGGTCATGGCCACCATGCGTTCCGAGGTGTATGGCAATTACAGTGAGCGCGCGTTGCGAGGCATGGACGCTGACGTGGCATCCGTGCGCCGCCTCGGATCCCGGGTCCTGAACCTCATCGAGCCCCTCGTACTGGACCGGCAGTGGTCCGAGACGGAAATGGGTAGGCTCCGCGCACACCTGGCGAACCCAAACTCCGACAAACGTCTGGCTGACGCAGCCCATCACCACGGGGTTCACGGCATCGCGGAATACCTCGCAGCCGGCCCGAAGCTACTCGAGGAATTCCTGACGACTCGACGCCAGCCGAAAGGCCATCCCCGTGGCGCTGCCCTGGTTCAGGCGGCGATCGATCTTGCGCGGGCAGGCATCTCCACCCCTCTGCCCGCCGAGACCCTGCTGAATTTGTCCACGTGCTATCTCAGTGCCGGGGACGCCTCACGCCTCCAAGCTGAGAGCCCCGAGCAGGCTCTAGTGTGGGCAACCGAGACCCAGTTCGGTGTGGCAGGAATGCTGGTTGCCACGGATACCACCGAGGCTTGGCGGCCATTCGACTACCTCGTGGACGCCGTTGCCAGTGCCGTCGAAGCTACGGCCATCCCCGACGAGGTTTGGGAAGCTGCGGTCACGCACGCGAATGGCGGTAGCGAGCTGCTACCTGTCGGACGGTCTGCCTTCCGCTTCGGCCGTCTGGTGCTCGCCGAGCGCTGCTTCTCTCCGCTGGCGGCCCGAGGTAACCACGTCGCAATGCACGACCTTGGGTTCGTACAACGCGAAAGACGGCCGGAACACACCTGGTCCTCGTGGTACCGGACCGTATCTGAGACAGGAACTCCGTTGCAGGCCCGCACCCTTGGCGCCCTCCACGAAATTGAAGGGCGATGGGACGAAGCAGTGGCCTGCTACGAGAGGGCTGCCGATCAAGGAGATGCCCTTGCCATGCGACTCCGGGGTGTAATCGCCCAGCGGCACAGGCAAAACGACGAAGCTCATAAGTGGTACGTCCGCGCTGCAGAAGGCGGAGATGCGGTTGCAATCGCGTTCTTCAATCAACCGGAAATCTACCGGCCCGAAATGGGACACGGGCTGGGTTCGGAAACCTGGGACCCGAACGTCGAATGGGATGAGGAGGACGAAGAGCCGTGGCAGATGACGGCCCGCACATCACGCATCCTAAGCTGCAACCTGGAGATCCTCGCCGATATGGCTCACGACGAGTTGAACGAACTGGGTGACCAGCCAGTCTCTCCGAACAGCTTCGGGATCTTCTTTGCACTCTTGCCAGCCTCCACATGGAACCAGCCACGACATTGGCGACGCAGGGCGCTAAGAGCCCTGGATGATCTCAACGAGGACATCACTCTCGGCCGCTCTCCCCAACCACGCTGCGCGGCGGAGGAACTTGCGCTCCACTTCGCTCTTGAGAGCGCTTCGGCGATGACATGCGATGAGCCGGATCTGGTGGCTGAGTTCACACAAGGGCTCCCCGAACAGCAGGGCGACTACGACTGGGATGTTTGTTCGGACCTGCTCTTCCAGGACCACGATGTGCTTTTCCTCTACGACCCGATGATGCAAGGACTGGAGCACCCCGACAACCCGCTCAACCAACGTATGGGCATTGGAGACCTGCGGCCAGAAGGATGGTTCGAGGAGTTCGGAAACGTGTCACCTCGCGACCCATCCCGAGGATTCACACATTGACGTGATCGCGCTGAATCGCGTACGGCGTGCCGATCCTTAGCGATGGATCATGATCGATCATTACGTCATCATGAGCTAGATAAATCGTTCGATATCAAGTGGACATTCTCTCAGTAACTGCCTTCCGGAACCTACGACGTCGGCAACGGTATGACGGCCGGAACGCGCCGAATGGAATCGCCTGAAAGTTCCCACCAATACGGCTTGGGTGGAAGGCACCCAAGCCGTCTGCACACCCGTTCTGCCAGAAGGCCAAGGACCGCGTCTCCGAGCAACTGCTCCAGGGTGGATCCAGTCCCGCTACATCGACTGACTAGGGTCCGGTGAACTCCACCCTTGTAGAAGCTCACCAGCATGCCGCCGGGCATCGAGAGAGGGTCTCCACGGCCTGGCGCTCGGCCGCTTTCCGGAGAATCGACCGCCAGGATGTACCTGGCTTACGGTGCGCTGGGCCGTTGGCCCTCCTGGGTGTCGCAGGCCGGAACACCAACGACCGCATGCGGTTCACGCGGCGATGGACGCGAGAGGAGCCCTTGGGCGCGGCTGAAGCACCAAGGGCTGCGCCCTCCGGAGCAGTCCGGACCTGGCTGCGACACCAGGGATCCCGCGCATGTTCCCGAGCGGGCTGACCAAATCCGCAAGCGGCTCTGGCGCGGCAGCAAAGGCGGCCATCCGCCTCAGCCTCGACAAAGGAACCGACTTTACGGGCAGCCGCCACTCTTCCTGCGACCCAGATGTGAACGCGAGGCGTGACGGCAACTCCCGGTAGACGATCCGGACCGGAAGTCCGGACATCATCGGCTCGACCAGGAACTTTGAACGCCTTGGCACGCAACGCGCCTCGGAGTTCAGGCACCGCGCAGCCTTGTATGAGGTCAGCGCACCGGGCGGTGCGCCGTCGACCCGAAAGGATTCACATCGTGACCGTGGCACTGCTGTCTACCGTGATCTGCGCTGGTGCACTCACCCTCCAGCGCGCCATCTACCCCCTGACCCTTCTGGTCGGTTTCTTGTGCGCGCTACGCGGCCTTGGCGCTCCCGAGCGGGTCTTGACCTTCCGTACCTTCGCCCGAGCAGTTGCCGACGTGGGCAGCCACCCCACACGCAGTTCGACGTGATCACCCCTCCGCTCCCCTTCCGCTCACCCACATTGATGAGACGTTGAAGTGACGGGCGCGACGTCAGATGTAGCAGCGCCAAGGAACCTCACCGTCAGGAAAATCGGTTCACTCGACCGGTCGGCGGCACCACTCTGTGGAACTGAAGCACCCCGTGAGCCAGTGCGCTTCCGCGCTGTCTGCTGCCAGAAGATCATGGGTTCGCCGTACTCGTTCCGTCCGCCATGTCAGCCCAGCAGCCGCCCCCTTGACGTTCCCAAACCAGCATTCACGGCCATACGCCCAACGCGCCGACTCTCAGGCACCTTCGGCATCCTGCTCCCACCCCTTTGCCCTGCGGGGCCAGGCTAGAACAAGCGGCAACGCACTAGCCGTTTCGTTTGGATCAGCGGGCTGACCAGAGGAAGATGCCCGCGATGTGGAGGCCGGCCAGGTAGATGGTCGCGGTCTTCTCGTAGCGGGTGGCGATTCCTCGCCATTGCTTGAGGCGGTTGATGCACCGCTCGACGGAGTTGCGCTGCTTGTATGTCTCGCGGTCAAAGGCGGGAGGGCGCCCGCCTCGGCTGCCTCGCCGCAGCCGGTGGATGTTCTGGTCCGCCCGGATCGGGATGACAGCCCGGATGCCACGGCCGCGCAGGTGCCCGCGGATCGCGCGGGACGAATACGCCTTGTCGGCCAGGACCACGTCCGGCCGTGTGCGGGGCCTGCCTCGAGGGCGTGGGACGCGCAGGCGGGCCATTACTTCGGTGAAAGCAGGCGCGTCGTTGGCCTGTCCGCCGGTCAGGACGAACGCCAGTGGGCGGCAGCGGCTGTCGGCGGCGAGGTGGATCTTGGTGGTCAGCCCTCCGCGGGACCGGCCGATGGCATGGTCGGCCGGTTCGCCTGCCGGGGCCCCTTTTTGCGGGCCCCGGCAGCGTGCTGGTGAGCGCGCACGATCGTGGAGTCCACCGACACCACCCAGTCGAGACCGTCCTCCTCGTCCGCCTGAGCCATCAGCGCCGTGAACACGCGCTCCCACGTGCCGTCGGCCGCCCACATCCGCAGCCGGTTGTAGACACCCCGCCAGTTGCCGTACTTCTCCGGCAGGTACATCCACTGCGTCCCGGTCTGGAACTTGAAGGCAATCGCGTCGATCACCTCACGGTGATCTCGCCACCGGCCACCCCGCTTCGGTGACCGGTCAGGAAGTAACGGCTCGATCCGCGCCCACTGCGCATCAGTCAACGACACAACCAGACCAACGATCGGATGATCCGAACGAAACGGCCTAGCACCCCTAGGTACGGACAGCATGTCCAGGCGCGACCACCCCCGGTACGAGGAGGCTTGTGCGTCTAATCTCGGCGAACCTGCGATCACGGTTCCATGCCCACCACTCCGCGCTCAGAAAGAAACGAGGTTGACGAGCGGGCAGGTCATCTCAAACAGGCCTGTCGCGAGGGGGGGGTGCCTCGGTCGTCCGGCTCCAGGATCACCATGACGCTCGTCCACTTCTCCACGGACCAATCAGGCGAGGCGGCTAACTGCTCCTGTGTCCGGGCGTCGATACGGGCGTCAAGGTCATCACTTTCGGCGTTCATGAAATCACTGTATGACGTCACGCCTGGTAGGCACTTATGGGTTCAGCAAGTGCACTGGCGCCAGTGGCACGCGGAGTAGCCGACGGACAGCAGAACGGGCACATCGCGCCGCTTCGCCTCCTCGAAGGCATCCGCTCCCCAGGGCCACCAGTCGACGGGATTGTCAGCATGCTGAAGCAGATAAGGCGAGGTCACACCAGCCAGCCGGTTCATGCGATCCAGCCTCTCACAGGGCTTCTCCTCACTGTGGAGACCGCACAGACTCCCCCTCACTCTGCCGAACCGGGCCGAGTCGAAGACAGCTCCTCCTGGAGGCGGTCGCCTGCAGGACGTTCCCCTCACCAACCGCCGCCCGGACGTCACCGTCTACCGGGCGGAAACCTGGGAACCATCTGACCCGCTCGCCCTGGGCTCTGTCCTGTGCTTGCTTGTCGTGACACCCGCCCGCCACCCGGCCCCGCAGCGAAAGGGCAGGTGGGAGAGGGCAGGTGGCACAGGGTGCGGGTGGCCCCGGTGTTACCGTGCGGGCACCCCGGCCCCACACGGACTCCTGCGCTGATCACGACTGACGAAAGGGCACAGGACCATGACCGTGCCGCCGCCTCCGCCTTCCCACATACCTCCGACCGGCCCTCTCCCGCCCGGCCCCTACGGGTACGGGTACGGCGCGACGGCGCCGCCCGGCGTGCCCTGGCAGCCGGTGGTGCGTCCGCCGCTCAGTGGGATGGCGGTGGCGTCCCTCGTGCTGTCGTTGCTGGTCTGCCTCGCGCCGGTGGGGCTGGTCCTCGGGATCGTGGCGCTGGTGCGGATTCCGCGTAACGGCAAGCGGGGCAAGGGGCTGGCGGTCGCCGGGACCGCTGTGGGGGCTTCCGTGGTCGCTCTGTCGGTGCTGCTGGTGGCGGTCGGCGGGGCGCGGTTCTCCACGTGGACGGTGGACGGGCCCCGGGAGGCGGCGGCGGGCACGCTGTTCGGGCTGCGGGAAGGTGACTGCTTCACCCCGGGGTCGGGGCTGCCGACCAAGGGCGACCCCCGGCTGAAGGACCTGTCGGCCGAGGTGGTGGAGTGCGAGAAGCCCCATCAGGGCGAGGTGTACGGCTCGTTCCAGCTGGAGGACGGCGGCTTCCCCGGCACCGAGTCCGTCGCGGCTTCGGCGTACCTGGGCTGCGCGCCGCTGCTGCACGACTTCGCGCTGGACAGCGCGGCCCTCCCCCAGGTGCAGTTGTTCTTCTACCACCCGGACGCGACGGGGTGGACGCTCGGCAACCGGACGGTGCTGTGCTGGGTGGGTCCTCCGGCCGGGCTGCTGGAGAAATCGCTGCGGCAGGACGTGGGCGACTGGGACGAAGGGCAGCTGGCGTATCTGACGGCGCTGCGGCCCGCCAGTGAGGCGCGGGCGAGCCGGCCCGGCGAGGGGCCCGAGAAGAACCTCGCGGGAGCGACCGACTGGGCCGGGCGGATGGCCGAGGGTGAGGCGGAGTCGGCGCGGCTGCTGCGGGCGGCGGACGGGCTCCCGGCGGGTGCGCGCGGTCCCGCGGAGGCGTTCGCGGACCGGCTCGACGCGCTGTCGGCGAAGATGCGCGAGGCGTCGAAGGCCCGTACCGAGGAGGAGTTCCGGGAGCGGATGGTGAGCTCCGGCGAGGGCGACGGGGCCGGCGAGGAGGGGCGGGTGCGCGCCGCTGTCGGGCTGCCGTTGCCGGGCGGCGGCGACATGGCCGGGTGAGCCCGCACCCCCTTCCTTGACCGTCCCCTTGCACAGTGGCTCTCGCGTCGAAGCCTCGTACGCAGGAGACTTGGCCCTGATGCCGGGGCACCGGCCCTCGGCTTCAGGGCAGCTTTCGGAGGGGGACACATATGCGGGACAGCCATCGGGCGGAGGCGACAAGGCTGTTGGTGCGCGCCGTGGAGGAGGAGGCGCGCCGCACGGGTGGCCGGACGGACCCCGGCGTGCTGATGGCGCGGGCGCGGGCAGCGCTCGACACCATCGCGGCGGGGGCGGGCGAGGAGTACGCCGCGTACACGCAGGCGCTCGACGCCGCGGCGGCGGGCGAGCGGCCGCTGTCGGAGCGGCTCACGAAGGAGACGCTGGGAACGCCCCTGCTGGTGACGGGGGTTGCCGCCGTCGCCGCGTTCGGGGCGGACCTGGCGTTCGGTACGGCCACCGGTCCCGCCCTCGGCGCGGGCGCGGTCGTCGCGGTGGCCGGCGCCGCGACGACCGTGGCGAAGGCGACCGCCTCGCACTGGCCCGCCGCCCATCGCCGCGCCGGTGCGGCCGGACAGCCGGGCGGGGCCGAGCAGTTGCGCCTCCAGTGGCTGACCGCGCTGGAGGTACGGGGCATCCGCCCGTACCTGGACCAGCAGCGGATGCTGACCCCCGCCTCCCGCGCCGCCAAGAAGCGGACCGCCCCGGTGGTACGGCAGTTGCGCGGCGGTGACCGCAGTGCGGCGGCCCGGACGCGGGTCGTGCTGGAGCAGTCCTTCGGGCATCTGCCCGACGCCGAGGGGCCGTTCACCGGCCGTCGGGCCGAACTCGCGCAGATCGCCCGGTGGGTGCACGCCGCCCGCGCCGCCACGCAGACCCGGCCCACGGTCGTCGTACTGCACGGCGAGCCGGGCTCCGGGCGCACCACGCTCGCGGTCCGGGCGGCGCACGCGCTCAAGGACCAGTTCCGGGGCGCCTGCGTGGTCGATCTGCGGGGCCAGGTGGCCGGGGAGAGCCCGCTGCCGACCCGGGACGCCCTGCTGCACCTGCTCAACCGGCTGGGCGCCCCGCGCGAGCAGTTGCTCTTCCGTGACGGGGCCACGCCGGGCGCCCCCGGCCGCACCGGAGGGGCCACGCCAGGAGCCCCCGGCACCACCGGTCCCGCCCAGGCGGCCGCGTACGCGAACTCCGCCGCCGAGCAGCACGTGCGGCGCCTCGGCGAGCTGTACCACCAGCACCTCACCGGCACCCCGGTCACCATCGTGCTCGACGACGCGACCGACGCCGGTCAGGTCCGCACCCTGATCCCGGAGCGCTCGGACAGCCTCGTCATCGTCACCGCCCGGGAGCCCCTGGAGCTGCCCGCGGACATCCCGGCCTGGGTGCACCACCTGCCGGTCGGCCCGCTGGACGCGGCGGGTGCGGAGGAGCTGCTGCGCGAGGTCGCCGGGGGCGAGGAGGCGGGACCGTACGACTACCCGGCCACCGATGCCGTCGTGGAGCTGTGCGGCGGGCTGCCGCTGGCGCTGCGGGTGGCCGCGTCCTCGCTCGGGGACCGTACGCGGAGCGCGCTCGCCGAGGATCTGCGCGCGTACGGTCCGGTGTCCCCCGTGGACCGGGCCCTCTGGCTGCGCTACACCGACCAGAGCGAGGCGGCCCGCAGGCTGCTGCGGCGGCTCGCGCTGGCGGGCCGGGCCAGTCTCGGTGCGGCGGCCGCCGCGGCCCTGCTGGCGGCCGACGAGCAGGAGGCCGGGCGGCGGCTGGCGGAGCTGACCCGGGCCGGGCTGCTCACCCACGTACGGGGATCGCGCTACCGGCTCCACGATCTCGTCCGGGGCTTCGCACTGGCCCGGCTGCTCGACGAGGAGGAGCCGGCCGAGCGGGCCGCCGCCCATGAGCGACTGCTGACGAACTACGCGGAACTGGCCGACGCGGTGATCCGCATGGTCGACGGGAAGATGTCGACCCGGGTCGGACAGTTCGGCTCGCACGGCTTCGGCTCGCTGGACTCGGCGCTGCGCTGGCTGGACGACGAGTCCAGCTTCATCACCTCCGCTCTGCGCCACAGCGAGGGCGTCGACCAGGGCACGGTCCTGAACCTCCTGGGCGCCCTCTGCGACTACTGCCTGCTGCGCGGTGACCTCTACCGCCTGGGCGAGATCAGCGAGCTGACCCGCTCCGTCGACCAGGGCCTGCTGGAGCGGTCCGTGCAGTGGCGTACGGGGATCGCGGCCCGGCAGCTCGGCGAGCTGGACAAGGCCCGCACCACGCTCTCCTCGGTGGTCGGCCTGTATCGGGAGGCGCACAACGACTCGGGGGCGGCCCTCGCCCTCTGCTCCCTCGGCATCACCCTGCACCACCAGGGCAACCTGACGGAGGCCGCCGCCCGGCTCGGTGAGGCGCTGGAGCTCCAGGCCTCCGAGTCGCAGGCCGAGGACCGCGCCTGGACCCTGCACGCGCTGGCGGCCGTCGAACGCGACCGGGGCAACCTGGGCCGCGCCCTCGCCCTGCTGGACACCGCGCTCACCCTGCACCGGGAGGGCGAGTCGCTGCACGGGGAGGCGTGGACGCGGTTCCAGCTCGGCCAGGTCCGCCTGCGTACGGGGGAGGTGGCGGCGGCCGAGGAGGCCCTGTCCACCGCCCTGGAGCTGTACGGGCGCACCCGCGACGGCCGCGGCGAGGCGTGGGCGATCACCCAGCTGGCCCGGGCCCGGCTGCTGGACGGCGACCCGGAGCCCGCGCTGGAGCAGCTCCGCGACGCGCTGGCCCGGCACCGGGACAACGAGGACGCGCGCGGTGAGGCGTGGACGCTGTACTACCTGGGCCAGGCGCTGGAGGAGGACGGCGACACCGTCGAGGCGGTACGGGAGCTGGAGCGGGCCCGGACGATGTTCTCCCGGATGCGGGACGTGTACGGGCTGGCCTGCGCCCGCCACCACTCGGGCCGGGTGACCCGCGACCAGCGGGCCGCGCAGACGGGGAACCTGCGCAATTCGGGGTTCGCCCGGCAGCTCCTGATGGACGCCCGCGCCGACTTCCGGCGGATCGGGGTGGCGCACGGGGAGGCGTGGGCCTGCCTGGAGCTGGCGCTGATCGACGCGGGCAACAGCCGGGCGGCCCAGGCGCTCGCGCTGTGCGGCGAGGCGGTGGAGCTGTTCGCCTCGTACGGGGACGAGCGCGGGCGCGACTGGGCCCGGTTCCTGCGGTGCACGCTGCTGCCGTACGCCTCACCGGGCGGCAGCGAGGTGGGCACGGTGGTGGCGCAGCAGGAGCTGGCGGAGCTGGCCGCCGAGCACCACCCCGCCCGGGACAGCAGGCTGGAGCGGTGCGCGGAGGCGTACGCGGTGGTGCTGGACCGGGGGGTGGACCTGGAGGACGGCTGGCAGGCGTGGCGGCTCGGCCTGATCCCGACCCGCCACTCCCGCGAGGTCCTGGGCGTACCGCTGGAGGCGTCCCGCCCGTGACCGTACGTCCCGTCCCTTCACCGTGCCGGGTTCACCCCCGGCGGCCGCCGTGCAGCCGGGCGCGCAGGAGGTTGGGGTCCTCGGCCGTGGTGTAGGCGGCGCTGAGGACGTACACCTCCCTGCCGCGCACGGCTACGGAGGTGGGGTTCTGGAGTCCGTCCCCGGCGTCCAGCACGGTGGTGGCGGTGCCGTCGGGCCGGATGCGTACGACCTTGTTGGGCGCGTTGAGGGTGGCGAGCACCTCGTCGCCCCGGCCGGTGAAGGCGAAGTCGTCGATACCGGCCAGGCCTGTCGCCTTCACCTGCGGCGCTCCCGCCCGGTTCCCGTGCCGGATCGGGATGCGCAGGAGGGTGCCCCTGTCGAGGTTGGTCACCCACAGGGCGCCGTCGTGCACCTTCGCCCCGTTGGCTCCGAGGAAGCCGTCCGGGGCGAGCTCGGGTGCGGTCGACCACGCGGTGGGCCGGCCCCCGGAGAGCGGCACGGTCCATACGGTGCCGAGCACCGAGTCGGTGATGTAGAGCCGCCCGCTGTGCCGGTCGAGGGCCAGTCCGTTGGGTACGCCGTCCGGGGGCAGCGCGGCGATGCGCTCGGGGGCCCGGCCCGGGGCCAGCCGCCACAAGCCTGTCAGGTCGGCGGCGCCGGTCGCGTACAGCACGTATGTGGCACCGCCGGGGGCGTGGACGATGCCGGTGGTCATGGGGAAGCCGAGGACGGGGGTCCTGACCCCGGCGTCGGCGGGCGCGGGGAGGGTCGCCAGGATGCGGGTGGTGCCGCGAGGCGTGATCCGGGCGATCTGGCGGCCGGCGGCGAAGGTGATGTGCGCCGAGCCGTCGGGGAGCAGGGCGATGTTCTCCGGCAGCTGGCCCGCGGCCAGGTCGAAGTGGGACGCGATCCGGACGTCGCTCAGGGGCTTGGGGTCCGTCGGGGTGGCGTCGGCCGGGAGGGCGACGGCGAGGGCCGCCGCGACCGAGGCCGCGACGGTCGCGACGATGCTGCTGCGCTGGGGCATGGGCGACATGGGTTCCTTCACTGTTCTCAGGCGTGCGGGCATGCTGCAGCCAGGGTGGGTGCCGAGGGGGCGGGAAGCCGGTAGGTGCGGGCTGAACACGGCGGTGTCCGACCGTAGTTCGAGCGTTTCCAGCCATGGGAGGGGGCCGAGGAGTCTGCTTCCCCGGTCAGGTGGGCGGGGTTCGTTCCCGGGTCAGGCGGGGCGGGGTTCGGCGCCCCGGGGCGGCCGGGCCGCCTCGCCCGGCCCGCCGGCGTGGGCGAGGAGCTTCAAGGCGGTCGCCGAGGGCGAGCCCGGGGCCGCCGTGGCGACCACCAGAGCGGGTCCGTCTCCTTGCGGGCTCTGGAGGGTCTGCTGCGTCACGGTCAGGGGCCCGACCGTGGGGTGGTGCATCGCGTAGTCGGCGACATCGCAGGCCAGGATCCGGTGATCCGCCCACATGGTGGCGAACTCCGGGCTGCGCATGGTCAGTTCACCGACGAGTGCGGCCAGCAGGGGATCGTCCGGGTACCGGCCGGCGGTCAGGCGCAGGTTCCCGACCACGGCCCTGGCCTTGGCGGGCCAGTCGACGTACAGGTCACGGGTGTGGGCGTCGAGGAACACCGATCTGGCCATGTTCGGCCGTCGGCCCGGTTCGTCGGGGCCGTCCCGGTCGAGATGGCCCGCGAACAACGCGTGCCCCTGGGTGTTCCAGGCCAGTACGTCACTACGGCGGCCGACGACGATGGCGGGGGTGCCTCCGAGCGCTGCCAGCAACGCGCCGGTGGCCGGGGGAAGATGCTCGGGGCGGGGGCGGGGTGCGGCCCTGCCCCGCTTCGGTGCACGGGCGAGCTCGTGCAGATGGGCCCGCTCGGACTCGTCCAGACGCAGGGCGGTGGCGATGGCGTCGAGAACCTCACGTGAGGCGTTGCGCGACTGGCCCTGCTCCAGCCGGGCGTAGTAGGGAGCGCTGATGCCCGCGAGCATCGCCAGCTCCTCCCGACGCAGCCCCGGCACCCGGCGCCGCTCGCCGTAGGTCCGCAACCCGATGTCCTCGGGGTGCAGCAGGCCCCGGCGTGCCTGGAGGAAGTCGGCGAGCTGCCCGTGCTTGGTCATGGGACCGAGTATGCGGAGCGCCGCCGGCTCGCGCCTCACCCTGCCGGGGTGCGGATCCACAGGGTGTGGCTGCTCCCCGTGCCGGTCCCCAGGATGAGCCGCGTATCTCCTCGACTCGACAACGTACGGAGCACCCATGAGCGCCACCACGTCCGAGAGCACCGACCCCGGCCCGCCCCAGCCGCCGGCCGGGCTCGATCTGACGCCCTTCGCCTTCTCCAGGCGGTGCTGGGTCGCCTTGGCGCCGGACTCCGTCTACCGCCTGATCAGCGATGTCTCACTGATCGAGCTGTGGAGCCCGAGCGCCAGTGCGGTGAGCTACGAGCCGGGGGACGGCCCCTGGGTCGGCGCGCGGTTCCACGGCCGCAACCGCCGGGACGGGCGTGAATGGGGCACCCGTTCCGAGGTGGTGCGGGCCGATCCTGGTTCCGCGTTCGCCTTCGTCGTCGGCGGCGCCGAGCACGGCATCGTGCGCTGGGAGTGGCTCCTCCGCAAGCAGGGCACAGGCAGCATCGTCGAGCAGACCTGGCGGCTGCTGCGTACCGACCCGGTTCTGGGCGACACGCCCGGGGACCTCCACGCGCTGCGGGACCACATGGCGCGGAGCGCGGAGTCCACCCTGCTCGCCCTGGCGGAGTGGATCGCGGGCCGCGGCGCTCACTGACGGCACACTCGCGGTCACGTTCGCGTTCGCGGTACGGAGGACCGGCCGCGCCCCCGCCGTAGCGGAGGCTCCAGCCGGTTCCCCCGGACGGAGCCCGTGCCCCGGGCCTACTTCTCGGCGGTCGCCCCGGGGGCCCCGCTCGTGGCGGCCTCGGGGGCGGCCGGGTCGGGTGCCTCCTCGAAGTTCACCCGCCCCATGTGCCGGTTCATCGACTTCATCAGCTGCCACACGCCGACGGCAAGGGCCGCGAAGACGAGGAAGCCGAGAACGCCGGGGGTGACCTTGTTCTTGTCGAGCTCGGCGGCGAGCGGGACGACGTGCGTCAGTGCCTGGGTCGCGTACATATCAGGCATTGTCGCGGATGCCCGCGAAGAGGTCGCTCTCGGGGAGGGAGGTATCGACGAGAGACTTCGCCAGCTCGTACTCCTCGGTCGGCCAGACCTCGCGCTGGACGTCCATCGGAACCCGGAACCAGCCGCCCTCCGGATCGATCTGCGTGGCGTGCGCGATCAGCGCCTTGTCACGGATCTCGAAGAACTCGTCGCAGGGAACGTGCGTGGTCAGCGTGCGCTCGACGCGCTCGAACTCCTTCCAGCGCTCCAGCCACTCCCCGTACGGCGACTCCAGGCCGCGCGCGAGCAGTGCCTCGTGCAGAGCGACGGTGCGCGGCCGGTTGAAGCCCTGGTTGTAGTAGAGCTTCTGCGGCTCCCAGACCGGGCCGAACTCCGCCTCCGGGAACGCCTCCGCGTCCGCCGCACCGTCGAACGCGATCATCGAGATCGTGTGCGTCATGATGTGGTCGGGGTGCGGGTAGCCGCCGTTCTCGTCGTACGTGGTGATGACCTGGGGCCGGAAGGCGCGGATCTTCGCCACCAGGCGCCCGGCCGCGACCTGGGGGTCCTCCAGCGCGAAGCAGCCCTCGGGCAGCGGCGGCAGCGGATCGCCCTCGGGGAGCCCTGAGTCGACGAAGCCGAGCCACTCCTGCTGGACGCCCAGGATCTCCCGGGCCTCGTCCATCTCCTTCTTGCGCACCTCGTGGATGTTCTTCTCGATGTACGCGTCGCCCTGGAGCTTCGGGTTGAGGATGGAGCCGCGCTCGCCTCCCGTGCAGGTCACGACCAGCACGTCCACCCCCTCGGACACGTACTTGGCCATGGTGGCCGCGCCCTTGCTCGACTCGTCGTCGGGGTGGGCGTGAACGGCCATCAGTCGCAGCTGCTCAGTCAAAGCTCGATCCTCAGTGATGTGGTCGCGATGTGGGGCGCGGTCGGATGACGCACGGGCGACTTCTATAGTGACCGAACGGGGAGGTGGAAAATTCCTCGTTGCCCGGACCGGAGGGAAAGATCATGACGGCGGTTCGCGAAGCCACGCCCGAGGGGCGGTACGGCAGGACCGATGATCAGCGCGCGGACCGCAAGCTGAAGATCGTCGGTTCGGTGCTGGGCGTCGCGCTGCTCGGCGTGGTCGGCTGGATCGGTTACGGCTATGTGACCGGCCAGGGCATCAGCGCCGAGCTGATCAAGTTCGACATCGTCTCCGACGTGCGGACCGAGGCCCACCTCGAAGTGCGCAAGGACCGCGAGGTCGACGGCTACTGCACCGTACGGGCCCTGAGCAAGGACGGCAGCGAGGTCGGCCGCAAGGAGGCCCGCTTCGCGCCCGGCGCCGACCGGATCGACGAGCTCGTGGTGATGCGGACGCGGGCGCTGGCGACCGCGGTCGAGCTCACGGGCTGCACCGCGGACAGCTCTCCGGCCCGCTGAACCGCCCGGGGTCCCGCATCTGACGCACCCCGTCTGACCTGCGCCTTCCGGCGGTGGAGCAGTCCACCCGGACGTGTGACGGTTTACCTTCTCCCCCTTTTCCTGCGGAATTGTTAGGCTCGTGGTTTCGCCCACCCGTGGCAGCACATGCTTCCGGGTAGGGCGATGCTTTGTATTCCCAGCACCGCTTTGTATTTCCAGCACCGACGAGGAGCACCTGTGACCCAGACCAGCGAAAACGTCACCTGGCTCACGCAGGAGGCGTACAACCAGCTCAAGGCCGAGCTGGAGCACCTGTCTGGTCCCGCGCGCACGGAGATCGCCGTCAAGATCGCGGCGGCCCGTGAGGAGGGTGACCTCCGGGAGAACGGCGGGTACCACGCGGCCAAGGAGGAGCAGGGCAAGATGGAGCTGCGGGTGCGCCAGCTCACCCAGCTCCTGGAGCACGCGAAGGTCGGCGAGGCGCCGGCCGACGACGGCGTGGTCGAGCCCGGCATGGTCGTGACGATCGCCTTCGACGGCGACGAGGACGACACGACGACCTTCCTGCTGGCCTCGCGCGAGTACGCCAGCTCGGACATCGAGACGTACTCCCCGCAGTCCCCGCTCGGCATCGGCGTGAACGGCAAGCGCACCGGCGAGGACGCCGAGTACGAGCTGCCGAACGGCAAGACGGCCACGGTGAAGATCCTGGCGGCGAAGCCGTACACGGGCTGACACCCCGGCCCACCACGACGGAACGACGCGGGAGCCCCGGCCTTCATCGAGAAGGCCGGGGCTCCCGCGTCGTCGGTGGGTCCTCGGTACGTCAGACGGTCGCCGAGCGGTACTTGCGGACCGCCAGGCTCCGGAACACCACGATGATCAGGACCGACCAGATCACCGAGGCGATGATCGGGTGCTCCATCGGCCACGCCCCGGTGACCGACTTCGGCACCCCCGGCATGGTGTTCCCGAAGAGTTCACGGGCGCCCGCCACCGTGGCGCTGAAGGGGTTCCACTCGGCGACGTGCTGCAGGAACGTCGGCATGCCGGTGACCGGTACGAAGGCGTTCGAGATGAACGTCAGCGGGAACAGCCAGATCAGCCCGCCGGAGGTCGCCGCCTCCGGGGTCCGCACGGACAGGCCGATCAGGGCGCCGATCCAGGAGAACGCGTAGCCCAGCAGGAGCAGCAGCAGGAAACCGCAGAGCACCTTGCCGATGTTCTCGTGGGTGCGCCAGCCGACGATCAGGGCGACCCCCGCGAGCACCACGAGGGTGAGGGTGGTCTGGACGAGGTCGGCGAGCGTCCGCCCGGTGAGGACGGCTCCCCGGGCCATGGGGAGCGACCGGAAACGGTCGATGAGCCCCTTGTGCATGTCGTCGGCGATGCCCGCGCCGGCGCCCGCTGTGGCGAAGGTGACGGTCTGGGCGAAGATGCCCGCCATCAGGAACTCCTTGTACAGCTGCGGGTCGGTCGAGCCGCCGATGCTGATGGAGCCGCCGAAGACGTACGTGAAGAGCACCACGAACATGATCGGCTGGATCAGCCCGAAGATCACCATTTCGGGGATCCGGGTCATGCGGATCAGGTTCCGCTTGGCGACGACGAGTGAGTCCCGGACCGACTGCATGACGCCGCCGGACGGGCGGGGGGTCAGGACGGGGGCGTCCTTGGTGGTGACGCTCACGGGGTCTCCTCCTTCTTGTCCTCGGGGTCCCCGTGCTCGTCCGCCTCGGCCGCGTGGCCGGTGAGCGAGAGGAAGACGTCGTCCAGGGTGGGGCGGCGCAGGGCGATGTCGTCGATCTCGACGCCGCTGCCGTCGAGCTCGCGGATGATCTCGGCGAGCAGCTTGGCCCCGCCGCTCACCGGGACGGTCAGCTTGCGGGAGAGCCGTGCGACGGTGACCTCGCCCTTCCCCAGGGTGGTCAGCACCGAGCGGGCGGGCTCGATCTCGTCGGGGCGGTGCACGACGACCTCGACGCGCTCGCCGCCGGTGCGGGCCTTGAGCTCGTCGGAGGTGCCGCGGGCGATGACCTTGCCGTGGTCGATGACGCAGATGTCGTGGGCGAGGCGGTCGGCCTCCTCCAGGTACTGCGTGGTCAGCAGCAGTGTCGTACCGCCCGCCACCAGGTCCTCGATGACGTCCCACAGCTGCTGCCGGTTGCGCGGGTCGAGCCCTGTCGTCGGCTCGTCCATGAACATCACGGGCGGCGAGACGACCAGGGCGGCCGCGAGGTCGAGCCGGCGGCGCATGCCGCCGGAGTACGTCTTGGCGGTACGGTCGGCGGCGTCGGCGAGGTTGAACCGCTCCAGCAGGACGCCCGCCCGGGCCTTCGCGTCGCGGGAGCTCATCTGGTAGAGCTGCCCGACCATCTGGAGGTTCTCCCGGCCGGTCAGGTACTCGTCGACCGCGGCGAACTGTCCGGAGAGCCCGATCGAGCGGCGTACCTCGTTGGGCTTCTTCAGTACGTCGATCCCGGCCACGAACGCAGCTCCGCTGTCGGGGCGCAGCAGGGTGGTCAGGACCCGTACGGCGGTCGTCTTGCCCGCGCCGTTGGGGCCGAGCAGCCCGAGGACGGTGCCCTCGGGCACATCGAGGTCGACTCCGTCCAGGGCTCGTACGTCACCGAAGGTCTTCACCAGACCTTCGGCGTGGATGGCACCTGGCATGGATGAACTCCCCCGTCGTTCGCGGATGACGTACACGTACGTGGTTCGTCAGCGATCCTAGGATTCGCCGGGCCTCACCGCGCGGTGAATAACGGGATCCGGCCAACAGGCGGGAACCGGTCGGTCAGCCGATGACCCGGTAGCCGTCCCGGCGCAGTGCCGCTTCGACCTCTTCGCAGTGGCGGGGGCCCTTGGTCTCCAGGTGGAGGTCGACCTCCACCTCGGTCAGCCCGAGGCGCGGGTCGGTGCGCACATGGCCGATATCGAGCACGTTGGCGTCGGCGACGGTCAGTGCCGCCAGCAGGGTGGCCAGCGCCCCCGGCCGGTCGGTGAGGCGCAGCCGCAGGCTGAGGTAGCGGCCGGCGGCGGACATCCCGTGGCGCAGGACGCGCTGCATCAGCAGCGGGTCCACGTTGCCGCCGGAGAGCACCGCCACCACCGGCCCCCGGAACGCCTTGGGGTCGCTGAGCAGTGCGGCCACCGGGCTCGCCCCGGCAGGCTCCACCACCAGCTTGGCCCGCTCCAGGCAGAGCAGCAGGGCGCTGGAGAGCTCGTTCTCGGTGACGGTGCGGACCTCGTCCACCAGCTCCTCGATCACCGCGAACGGGATGTCCCCCGGACGCCCCACCTTGATGCCGTCCGCCATCGTGACCGGGTTGTCGAGGGAGACCGGGCGGCCGGCGGCGAGCGAGGGCGGGTAGGCGGCGGCGCCCTCGGCCTGGACGCCGACGATCCGGATGTCGGGGCGCAGCGCCTTCACCGCGACGGCGATGCCGGCCGCGAGTCCGCCGCCGCCGATGCCGACGACGATCGTGCGGACCTCCGGGCACTGCTCCAGGATCTCCAGCCCCACGGTGCCCTGGCCCGCGATGATGTCGGGGTGGTCGAAGGGGTGGATGAAGACCGCGCCGGTCTCCTCCGCGTACTGCTGTGCGGCGGCCAGTGTCTCGTCGACGACCTGGCCGTGCAGCCGCACCTCGGCCCCGTACTCCTGGGTCGCGGCGACCTTGGGCAGGGGGGCGCCGACGGGCATGAAGACCGTGGACCGGACGCCGAGGAGGGTGGAGGCGAGGGCGACGCCCTGGGCGTGGTTCCCGGCGCTGGCGGCGACCACCCCGGCCGCCCGCTCCACCGGGGTGAGGCCGGAGATCCGCACGTACGCGCCGCGCAGTTTGAAGGAGCCGGTGCGCTGGAGGTTCTCGCACTTGAGGTGGACGGGGGCGCCGACCAGCTCGGTCAGGTGCCGGCTGCCCTCCAGGGCGGTCACCCTGGCCACCCCGGACAGCATTTTCTGCGCGCCCCGGACATCGTCGAGGATCAGGGCCGGGTGTCGGGCGGTCGCGCGGAACATCATGCCCGCAAGTCTTGCAGCTCGGAGCGGTCGCGGCAGACTTGTCTCATGGCGGCCTGCGGTGGTGTCCGCAGGTTTGTGCGGCACTGGTACGCGTTGCCCCGGGGCCGCGTACTCTGTCCCCCACCCATCCGACACCGCACGAAGAGAGCCCCCGGCCATGCCCCCTCAGGACATGACGACTGCTGCGTCTCCTTCCGGGGGCGCCGCCCCCGAACACCCGGGTCCCGACCGCCTGCTGGACTCCCTCCAGCACCAGGTGGCGGTCTTCGCCCGCCGTGCCGAGCAGACCCGCCTCGGCGGTGTCGGCCAGGTCCGCAACTCGATGGACCGGGCGGCGTACCTGCTGCTGAACCGGCTGGACAAAGAAGGCCCGATGGGCGTCAAGGCGCTCGCCGCGGGCATGGGGATCGACTCCTCTACCGTGACCCGGCAGGTCGCCCCGCTCGTCGACACCGGGCTGGTCAAGCGGACCTCGCACCCGGAGGACGGCCGGGCCGTCGTGCTCCAGCTCTCCCCGCGCGGCCAGGCCCGCCTGGACGAGGTCCGCGCCTCGCGGCGCGAGCTGATGTCGCAGGTGACGGACGGCTGGACGCAGGAGGAGCGGGACACCTTCTGCGCGCTGCTCACCCGGTTCAACGGATCACTGGCCGCCCGGCAGGCCGCGCACCAGCCGCCGCAGAGCGACTGACCCCTTCCACGCGCCCCACGCCCTCTTAGGCCCCTGTCCCCGCTGGACGGCAGGGGCCTTGCCGTACGCTTCGCGAAGAGTTGCCAGATGGATACTTTTTACCTTTAAGGGGTGCCGGGCCATGGCGAAGCAGGACAGCAAGAGCGATCTGGCGGGACTGTTGTCCGCCGACCGCGAGAGAGTCGTGGACCAGTGGATCGACAGCGTCGTCGGGTCGCTCAAGGGCCGTATCAGCAAGGCCGAGGTCGACCGGGAGCTGCGCGAGCTGTACGCGGCGCTCGTGGAGGCCCTCGTCGCGGGAGGCGAGGACGCCCGCGGTGACCACCTGTCCGAGACCCGGGCGCTGCTGACCGAGCTGTCGCGCAACCGGGCCCGGCAGGGCTTCACGCCCAGCGAGACGGCCATCAGCGTGCTCGCGCTCAAGAGGGCGTTCGAACCGGCGCTGCGGGACGGATCGGCCGAGGACACCGACCGGTACCTGCGGCTGAGCCGGATCCTCGACGACCTGGCCCTGTTCACCATCGAGACGTACACCCGTACCCGCGAGGAGATCATCAGCTCGCAGGCCACTCAGCTCATGGAGCTGTCGACGCCCGTGGTGAAGCTCTGGGACGGTGTCATAGCCGTGCCCCTCGTGGGCACCCTCGACTCGGCCCGCACCCAGGTGGTGATGGAGAAGCTCCTCCAGGCGCTGGTGGACACCGGCTCCGAGCAGGCCATCATCGACATCACGGGGGTCCCCGCAGTCGACACCCAGGTCGCCCAGCACCTGCTCAAGACGATCGTGGCGGCCCGGCTGATGGGCGCGGAGTGCACGGTCTCCGGCATCCGTCCGCAGATCGCGCAGACCATCGTGGCCCTGGGCATCGAGTTCGGTGACATCGTCACCAAGGCGACCCTCGCCGACGCCCTCCAGCTCGCGCTGAAGAAGTCCGGCATCGACCTCGTCGCGCACCAGGGCGGCGGGCGATGACCGAGCGGGTTCCGGTCCTGCGGATCGGTGACGTACTCCTCGTCTCCATCCAGGTGGACCTGGAGGACCAGACGGTCCTGAACCTCCAGGAGGACCTGGCGGAGCAGATCGTCTCGCGCGCGGCCCGCGGAGTCGTCATCGACATCACCGCGGTCGAGATCGTCGACTCGTTCGTCGGCCGCATGCTGGCCACGATCGCCTCCATTTCCCGGCTGCTCGACGCCGAGACGGTAGTGGTCGGCATGCGGCCCGCCGTCGCCATCACCCTCGTCGAGCTGGGCCTCTCACTGGGCGGTGTCCGCACCGCACTCGACCTGGAGAAGGGGCTCGCGCTGCTGCGCCGGGCCGCCGCCGACACGGACCGGCGATGAACGTCCCCTGGGCGGCGGGACAGGTGCCCCGTACGCAGGGCATCGCCCAGAACGACGACGTCGTGCGGGCACGCCAGCAGGTCCGCGGGCACGCGCAGCAGTGCAAGCTGTCCCTGGTCGACCAGACGAAGTTCATCACCGCGGCCAGCGAACTCGCCCGCAACACCCTGGTGTACGGCGGCGGCGGAGAGATGCGGTCAGGCCTGGTGGAGCGGGACGGGCGGCGCGGTGTCGCGGCGGTCTTCGAGGACTCCGGACCCGGGATCCCCGACATCGAACTCGCCCTGACCGACGGCTGGACCTCGGGCGGCGGACTGGGCCTCGGGCTCAGCGGAGCGCGTCGGCTGGTCGACGAGTTCTTCCTGGACACCGAGGCGGGCCGGGGTACCACGGTCTCGATCGTCAAGTGGTCACGATGAGCCCCCTCGGCGTCCTCGACTGCGAGGACATCGCCTGGTTCCGGGCCGATCCCGAGATGCCCTCGGCGGCCCGGGGAGCGGCGGCGACGCTGGCGCGCCGCATCGGCCTGGAGGGCTACCGCGCCTCGGAGGTGGCCCTGGCGGTCACCGAGGCCGCGACCAACCTCCAGCGGCACGCGACCGACGGAGCACTGCTGCTACGGGTCCTGCGCACCCCGGACCGGGCCGGCGTCGAGTTCGTCACCGTGGACACCGGCCCCGGTATGGCCGATGTGGACGCCGCCCTCGCGGACGGCACGTCCACCGCCGGGACGCTCGGCATCGGGCTCGGGGCGGTCGCCCGGCTCGCCGACGTCTTCGACATCCACTCGGTCCCGGGGCGCGGCACGGTGATCGCCGCCCAGTTCTGGGCCCGTGAGGCCGTGGCCGAGATGGCCGGGAAGCCCTCCGTGGCCTCCGGCCTGACCCGGCCCATCAGTGGCGAGACGACGTGCGGCGACGCCTGGGCCGTACGCGTGGACCCCGGCGCCGACCACGACCCGCGGTCCGGCCCCGCCCCGTCCACCGCATCGGCCGAGCCGGCGATCCTCGTCATGCTCTGCGACGGGCTGGGACACGGGCCGATGGCCGCGCTCGCCGGTGAGGCCGCGGTCAAGGCGTTCCGGCGGAGCACCGCGCGCCATCCGGAGGGCCTGCTGCGCGACATCCATACGGCGTTGCGCGGCACCAGGGGCGGCGCGGTCGCGGTGGCCCGGATCGAACCCTCCGCACAGCGCCTCCTCTACTGCGGCATCGGCAACGTGAGCGGAGTCCTGCTCGGCCCCGAGTCCCGCAACGGCCTGCTCTCGGCGCCGGGCATCGTCGGACAGCAGATGCGGAGTCTGCGGACCTTCGAGCTTCCACTGAAGCCGGGCGGGGCGCTGGTCATGCACTCCGACGGGCTGACCGAGCGCTGGCGGGCGGACGATGTGCCCGGGCTGCTCCGGCACACCCCGGCCGTGATGGCGGGCCAGCTGCTGCGCGAGGCCGGTGTCCGCCGCGACGACGCCGGGGTCGTGGTCGTCAAGGGGGCCTGGTGACGGTGTCCGCCGCTCGATCCGCCTCCCTCCCCGCGTTCGATCTCGCCACGGCGCAGGATGTCTTCGCCCTGCGCCGCATCGGCCAGAGCGCGGCGAAGGCGCTGGGGATGGACCCCCAGGACCAGGTGCGCATCGCCACCGCGCTCAGCGAACTCGGCCGCGACCGGCTCGGCTGCGACGGGCTGACCGTGGCCTTCACCCTGCCGACGGGCCCGGAACCCGTCCTGGCCGTCGTCTTCGAATGGGACGGCGGTACGAAGGCGGCCCCCGACCTCGAACCGGCGTCCCGCCTGCTGAACCGGGTCCGCCACGAGAGCGGCGGGGCGCGGGAACGGATCGTCGCGGAACATCCGCTGCCCACGGGCTGGGCCGACACCCCGGACGCCCGGCTGGGCGTGCGGGAGGCGCTGCGCCGCCACGCGCCCATGACGCTCGCCGACGACCTGCGGGCGCAGACCCGCGACCTGATCGCCACCCTGGAGGAGACGCGGGCCCAGCGCGAGGAGCTGCGCAGGCTCAACGACGAGCTGGAGGAGACGAACCAGGGGGTCCTGGCGCTCTACACCGAGCTGTCGCAGGAGCTGGAGGAGACGAACAGCGGTGTCGTGGCCCTCCACGCCGAACTGGAGGAGAAGTCGAAGCGGCTGCGGGAGACCAGCGAGGCCAAGACGCGCTTCTGGACCAACATCAGCCATGAGCTCCGCACCCCCGTGAGCGCGGTGGTCGCGCTCTCCCGGCTGCTGCTGGCGTCCGGCTCGGCGCCGCTCACCGAGGAGCAGCGCCGCCAGATCTCCCTCATCGACACCTCGGGGCAGACCCTGTTCTCCCTGGTCAACGACTTGCTGGACATGGCCAAGGCGGAGGCGGGCCAGCTGGAGGTCGTCTCCGCGCCGGTGGACCTGCGGGCACTGGTGGGTCAGCTCGGAGCCGTGCTGCGCTCCACCTGGCCCCCCGGCGATGTCGTCCTGCTGACGCCCGCCCCCGGCACTCTTCCCGTGACGCTGACCGACGAGGTCCTGCTCACCCGCGTCCTGCGCAACCTGCTGTCGAACGCCCTGAAGTTCACCGAGAAGGGCGAGGTCCGGCTGGAGTTCGCGGTGGACCCGGCGGCCTCCGGGCCATGGATGACCTTCACCGTGACGGACACCGGGGTGGGGATCCCCGAGACCGAACTGCCCCGGGTCTTCGAGGAGTTCTACCAGGTACGCGGACCGCTCCAGCGCGTCCACCGGGGCACCGGGCTCGGACTCCCCTATGCCCGTGCCCTCACCGAACTGCTGGGCGGCACCCTGCAGTTGTCCAGCACCCCCGGCGTCGGCACCCGCGTCGAGGTCCGGCTGCCCCACCGGCCCGGGCCGGCGTCCGCTCCCCCGCCCGCACCCACCGATCCGGAGGCCGACGCGTGACCGAGACAGCACGACGCGACAGCGCGCCGGGAACCATCCTGGTGATCGACGACGACGAGACCAACCGCTACGTCCTGACCAGCTGGCTCAGACGGGCCGGGCACACCGTGCTCGACGCCGCCGACGGGGCCCGGGGCCTGGCCCTGATCGGCGCGCGGGACACCCCGCTGCCCGAGGCGGCGGTCATCGACGTCCAGCTCCCCGACATGACCGGTTTCGAGGTCTGCGAGCGGATCAAGGCCGATCCGAGCACCGCCTCGCTTCCGGTCATCCATGTCTCCGCCGTCGCGATGGGCGCCGACGACCACACCGAGGGGCTGAGCCGGGGCGCGGACGCCTACCTCGACCAGCCCGTCGACCCGGAGGAGTTCCTGGCCACCGTCACCGCCGCCCTGCGCTACGTACGGGCTCGGCGCCGGGCGGAACGTCTCACCCGGCGGCTGGCCACCCTCAACCGGGCGACCCTGGACGTCTACCGGGCCGTCGGCTTCCACTCCTTCGCCGCCGCGGCGACCGGCGGTGCGGCCACCCTCATGTCCGGCCCCGCCACCGCGATCTTCCTGAGCCCCCAGGGGCAGCCGGTGCACAGCCACGCCACCGGACCGGAAGCAGCCCCCGTCTCGTTGCCGGTGCGCTCCGAGGTGCTCGACCGGCTGGCCGCGTACGCCCTCGGCAGCGATACCGGGGCCGAGGTGCGGCTGATGCCCCACAGCCAGTGGAAGGCGCTGCTGCCCCTCGACCCGATCGAGGGGGACGTCGTCCTGGTGGTGGCCCGGACCAAGCGCAACCGGCCGCCCGTCTGCGTCGCCGTCCCGGCCGGCGCGGCTCTCGGCACCGATGAGCGCGAGCTCCTCCAGCAGCTCGTCAACGCCTGTGCGCTGGCCCTGGAGGCGCTGCGCACCTTCAACGAGGAGCACGCCCTCGCGCTCGCCCTCCAGCGCACCTTCCTGCCGGACCGGCTGCCGTGCGTTCCGGGCGTCTCGCTCGCCGTGCGCTACCTCCCGGCCTCCGACCACGCGGAGATCGGCGGCGACTTCTACGAGGCCCTGGAGACGCCGGACGGGCTGCTCCTGGCCATCGGAGACGTGGCCGGGCACTCGCTCGTCGCCGCGACGGTCATGGGCGAGATCCGGCACGCGCTGCGCGCCTACGCCCTGGAGGGCCATCCGCCGCACCACGTGCTGGAGCGGCTCGACGCCCTCCTCGCCCACACCCGGCCCGGCCTCACCGTGACGCTCTGCCTCGTCCTGGTCGACCCTGACGGCAGCCGGATCCACGTCGCCAACGCCGGTCACATCCCGCCCCTGCTGCTCGCCCCCGACGGCAGCGCCGACTACCTCCACGAGCACGGCCCCCTGCTGGGGCTCCGGCTGCCGCACCGGCCCGCGCGCGTCCACCCGGTCGCCCCGGACACCCGCATCCTGCTGATCACCGACGGTCTGGTGGAGGTCCGTACCCAGAACCTGGACGACAGCCTGGCGGCGTTCCGCTCCGCGGCACTGGAGGGGCCGCGGGAGCTGGAGGCCCTCTGCGACTTCCTCCTCGGCGCGTTCGGCGAGGACAAGGAGGACGACATCGCGCTGCTCGCCATCGAACTGGGCCCGGGACCGATGGCCTGACGGCGGCCCCGGCCCGGTGTGCGTCGCCCCTCTTGACCCGGGCACCGCACCGGGGCTCGGATGAACCATGCGAGAGCGGCAGACCCACCGGGACCGGCTCCGCGCCCAGGAGTTCGAGGCCTTCGTGGCGGGCGCGGGCGGACGCCTGCTGCACACGGCGACCCTGCTCACCGCCGAGCCGACCGCACCGGCGGGCGCCAACGTACGGGCCGAACGCCTGCTGGGTGCGGCCCTGGCACGTACGTACGCGGAGTGGGACCGGCTGCGCGGCGAGGACCCGTACGACCGCACCCGCCAGGAGCTCGCGGTCCGGTTCGCCCGGGAGGCGTGGCGTCACCGGCATCCGCTCGGCGGGGTGCTGGGGCGGCTCGCCCCGCTGGAGCGGCTGGTGCTGGTGCTGCGGCTGTACGAGGAGGTCGGCGAGGACCAGACGGCGGCGCTGCTGGGGCTTCCGGCGGACCGGATACGGGCGGTCTGCGACCGCTCGATCGCGGCGATGCGCTCGCCGGGGCCCCGGCACCCCGCGGCCGGTTCGGCCCTTGCCTCGGGGGTGACGCCGTGATCGGGGGCCGAAGCAGGAACTTTGTCCCCGGGGTGACGCCGTGATCGGGGGCCGGGGCGGGGACCGCAAGGCGGACGAGGTCCGGCGGATGCTGGAGGGGCCGCATCCGCCGGTGCCGGCCGGTCTGGCGGACCGGGCCGCGCGGCGCGGTGCCCGGCTGCTGCGGCTGCGCCGCGGGGTGCGGCGTACGGCCTGGTGGCTGGCGGGGACGGTGTTCGCCGCGTTCCTGGTGTGGGCGGGGGTCGAGCAGCCGTGGCTGCCGGAGCCGGCGGAGGTGACACCGCCGCTGGAGGGGTGGTGAGGCCGTTGGAGCGCCGGCGGAACCGGCCTACCCTGGAAGAGCCGGTCGTCGTACGAGCCGAGGAGGCCGTCATGACCAGGAAGATCGCCGACTGCCGCAAGTACCCGAGCGAGACGAACTGCTCACTCGCCATCTCCGGCGAGGAGGACGAGGTCGTCCGCGCCGCGAGCGAGCACGCCGTGTCCGTCCACGGTCACGAGGACAGCCCAGAACTGCGGAGCCGGATCCGGACCATGCTGGAGGACGAGAGGGTGAGCGTCTGACCGTGCGGGCGCCCGCCGTTCACCGGCGGGCGCCCGGGTGTGCCGCCGTACAGCGGCCGGTCAGCCCAGGGCCTGGGTGAGGTCGGCGAGCAGGTCGTCGCCGTTCTCGATGCCGACGGAGAGACGGACCAGGTCGGCGGGGACCTCCAGCAGGGAGCCCGCGACGGAGGCGTGCGTCATCCGGCCGGGGTGCTCGATCAGCGACTCGACGCCGCCGAGGGACTCACCGAGCGTGAAGAGCTTCGCCCGGTTGCAGACCTCGACCGCCGCCTCCTCGCCGCCGTTGACGCGGAAGGACACCATGCCGCCGAAGGCCTTCATCTGCTTGGCGGCGACCTCGTGGCCGGGGTGCTCGGGCAGGCCCGGGTAGAGGACCTGGGAGACCTTGGGGTGCCGGGTCAGCAGCTCGGTGACCTTGGTGGCGTTCTCGGTGTGCCGGTCCATGCGGACGGCGAGGGTCTTGATGCCGCGCAGCACGAGCCAGGCGTCGAAGGGGCCGGAGACCGCGCCCATGGCGTTCTGGTGGAACGCCAGCTCCTCGGCCAGCTCCGGGTCGCTGACGACGAGGGCGCCGCCGACGACGTCGGAGTGGCCGCCCATGTACTTGGTGGTGGAGTGCACGATGACGTCCGCGCCGAGGGACAGCGGCTGCTGGAGGTAGGGCGAGGCGAAGGTGTTGTCGACGACGAGGCGGGCCCCGGCCTGGTGCGCGACCTGGGCGACGGCGGCGATGTCGGTGATGTTGAGCAGCGGGTTGGAGGGGGTCTCCACCCAGACCGCCTTGGTGCGCGGGGTGATCGCCGCCCGCACCGCCGCCACGTCCGAGGTGTCGGCGACCGAGAACTCCACGCCCCAGCGCGCGGCGACCTTCGCGAACAGCCGGAAGGTGCCGCCATAGGCGTCGTTGGGGATGACCACGTGGTCACCGGGGGTCAGCAGCGTACGCAGGAGGCAGTCCTCGGCGGCGAGGCCGGAGGCGAAGGCGAGACCGCGGCGGCCGCCTTCCAGGGCCGCCAGGTTCTCCTCCAGGGCGGTACGGGTGGGGTTGGCGCTGCGGCTGTACTCGTAGCCGCCGCGCAGTCCGCCCACGCCGTCCTGCTTGTACGTGGACACCTGGTAGATGGGCGGAACCACCGCGCCGGTGAGGGGGTCGGCGGTGTTCCCCGCGTGGATCGCGAGAGTCTCGAAGCTGTGCTGGTCGCTCATGGCCCCGAGCGTAGTTCGTCGTAAGGGCCCTTACCGGCCACTCGGCGCTCCGGGGACAATGGGTTCATGGAGATTCTGTTGTTCCTGCTCGCGATGTGCATGCTCGCCGCGATCGTCGGCCCCTGGGTGATGCGCCGCCGCGGTGGTATCCGCCAGGTCGCCCCGGGTTCGCCCGACGCCGCCGACCCCGATACGTACGGCTTCGCCCGCCAGGAGGAGCTGGACGTCCGGATGCCGGGCCCGGACCAGGACCTCCTGGACGTCCTCGGTGTCGTCCAGGCCACCCAGGACTGGCGGGCCGCCTCCCAGCTGCTCTCCGGCACGCCGAAGGAGGGCGAGGTGCGCTGGCAGCGGGTGCAGGCCTTCGCGGGCGCCGCCTCGCTGGAGCTGGCGCAGCAGCCGGGGAAGGGCGGCTCCTGGCTGCGGGCCTGGCGTGCGGAGGCCCCGAAGGACGCGGGCGGTGCGGCGGTGCACGCGGAGTTCCTGGTGCAGCAGGCGTGGCGCTCCTCGGCGGCGGGGACGGACGACTTCCGGATCATCCTGGAGGAGGCCCGTACGGTCTGCGGCGAAGCGGCCCTGCTCGCCCCGGGCGACCCCGTCCCGTACATCGTGGAGCTGGCGGTGGCCCGCGGCCTGAACTACACCCCCGAGCAGTTCGACCAGCTCTGGGCGAAGATCATCGACCGGGCCCCGGCCCACATGGGCGCGCACATCGCGGCGCTGCACTTCCACTGCGAGAAGTGGCACGGCTCCCGGAAGGACGCCGACGCCTTCGCCACGGCCGCCGCCGCCCGCGCCCCGCAGGGTTCGCTGCTGGCCGCGCTGCCGCTGTTCGCGGTGTACGAGCACCTGCCGGAGGTCAACCTCGTGCAGGGCTTCTACCGCGGCCAGGTGGTGACGAAGGCGGTCGAGGGCGCGATGTTCGCGGTCCACGCGGCCCGCCCGGACGACCCGATGCTCGCACACGTACGCCATCTGCTGGTGCTCTTCCTGGTCCACATGGAGCGCTGGTCGGAGGCGATGCACCAGCTGGTCCTCATCGACGGCCACGTGGGCGCGCTGCCGTGGACGGCCGAGCCGGACCCGGCCGCGCAGTACGCGGTCTACCGGGCGCTGGCGGTCGCGGGGTACGAGGCGAACGGCGGCTCCCCGGCGACGCTGCCGCACTGAGGGCGGCTCCGAGGGGTGTGCTGCCGGCCGGAATCCCGGTGGCGGGTCCCTTGTTGTACGTACCGAACCCACCGACCCCGGAGGAGCCACCCGCATGTTCCTGAACCGCCGCACCCCCGAGCTCCCCACCCCGGAGCAGGCCCTGCGCGGCCGTCCCGTCCCCGAATTCACCGTCCCCTCCCGCCACACGGTCCTCGGCAACCCCCTGGTGGGCCCGTACCCGGAGGGCCTGGAGGTGGCGGACTTCGCGCTCGGCTGTTTCTGGGGCGCGGAGCGGAAGTTCTGGCAGACGGAAGGCGTCTGGACGACGCTCGTCGGCTACCAGGGCGGCTACACGGAGAACCCCACGTACGAGGAGGCCTGCTCGGGCCTGACCGGCCACACGGAGGCGGTCCGCGTCGTCTTCGACCCGGCGGTCGTCAGTTACGAGGAGTTGCTGAAGCTGTTCTGGGAGTCCCACAACCCGACCCAGGGCTTCCGCCAGGGCAACGACGTGGGCACCCAGTACCGCTCCGCGGTCTACACCCACTCCCCCGCCCAGGCAGCGGCGGCGGACGCCTCCCGCGAGGCGTACCAGAAGGTCCTGACGGCTTCGGGCCACAAGGAGATCACCACGGAGATCCTCCCGGCCGACGGCCGCCCGTTCTGGCCTGCGGAGGCGTACCACCAGCAGTACCTGGACAAGAACCCGGGCGGCTACTGCGGGATCGGCGGTACGGGGGTGTCCTGCCCGATCGGCGTGGCACCGGTCGAGGGCTGAGGGCCGTCCCGGGACGGAAAATCCAGGTGCCGGGCGACGGCACGCGCCACTAGGGTGCCCGGATGGCAACACTCAGGAAGCTCCAGATCACCTTCGACTGCGCCCAGCCCGAGCGCCTCGCCCGCTTCTGGTGCGAGGTGCTGGGGTATGTCGTGCCGCCGGTTCCCGAAGGGTTCGGCACCTGGGCCGATTACGATCGCTCGCTGCCGCCCGAGCAGCAGGGTGCCTGGTTCGCCTGCACCGATCCCTCAGGTGTGGGCCCGCGCCTCTTCTTCCAGCGCGTTCCGGAGGGCAAGACCGCCAAGAACCGGGTGCACATCGATGTGCGGGCCGGCACCGGGCTCGTGGGTGAGGAGCGCCTCGCGACGCTGGAGGCCGAGCGCGACCGGCTGGTGGCGCTCGGTGCGGTGTGTGAGCGCGTGATGGTCGCCGACGAGGAGAACGAGTCGTGCATCGTGATGCAGGACATCGAGGGCAACGAGTTCTGCCTCGACTGAGGCCGGGGCATGTGCTGTTCGCTGTTCGACGGCTAGGGCAGGCCCTAGCCGAGCATCGCCGGAAGCAGCCGGCGCAGCAGCCGTTCGAACAACGCGTCCCGCTCCGCCGGGCCCGCCACAGGTGGCGGGCCCGCTGTCGTGAGGGCGGCCAGCAGGTGCGGGTGGCGGCCCTCGGCGGCGACTGCGGCAAGGTGGGCCGCCTGGGCGGGCGGGTCCCCGGCCCCGGCGCTCGCGGGGGCCTCGCGGCGGGCGAAGAGCGTGGCGAGGCCGCCCAGGAGCCCGATGGCCTCCAGTTTCTGCCCGCTCGTACCGGGTGCGGGGGCCAGGATCGCGAGGGCGTGGTCGAGGTAGTCGATCGCGTGCGGGCCGAGCACCTCGCCCCGGCGGTCGTTCAGGTCGGCAAGCCAGGGGTGGCGGGCGTGGGCGGCCTTGGACTGGAGGGCCAGGCCGACGAGGTCGCCGAGCCAGTCGCCGCTGGGAGCGGCGGAGAGGTCCAGCTCACCCGCGACCGCGTCGGCCATCAGGTCCAGCAGCTCGTCACGGCTCCCCACATAGCGGTAAAGCGATGCGGGCCCGGTGCCCAGCCGCTGCGCGAGCGCCCGCATCGACACGGCCGGCAGCCCTTCGGCGTCGGCCAGGGCGAGGGCGGCCCCGGTGATCTCGTACCGGCTCCGCTCGGGCGCGGGTCCGCGCGCGCCCCGCTCGGGGCGTGACCACACGGTCGTCGGCGGGGTCGTCTCGCGTTCGGCCACTGCCCGCCGCCTCTCCTTCTGGGGTCCCGGACTGGCCTGTAGTCTAATACTGCGAACATCGATCGCAGTATTGGACCGATCGCCGTATCTGCCCGATCGCCGTATCCCGTCGCCGAGGAGCCCGCCATGACCTGGACCGAACGCCGCTTCGCCCGCAACGGCCCGGTCGAGCTCGCCCACGACCGGCTCCGGGAGGGCGGGGACGGCGAGCCGCTGCTGCTGGTGATGGGTCTTGCGGTCTCCCGGTACTGGTGGCCGCAGGAGCTGTGCGCCGCCTTCGCCGGAGCCGGGTTCGCCGTCGCCCGCTACGACCAGCGGGACGCGGGCGAGTCCACCCGGCTGCCGAGAAGCGCCCCGGGCGGCAACCCGTTCACCGCCCTCGCCGCCCGGCGCGGCGCCGCGTACACCGCCGAGGACATGGCCGACGACGCCGTCGTCGTCCTGGACGCCCTGGGCTGGGAGTCGGCGCACCTCTTCGGGCACTCGCTGGGCGGGGTCGTCGCCCAGCGCGTCGCGCTGCGCCACCCGGACCGGGTGCGCACGCTCACCTCGTCCGCCGCGCTGCCGAGCGATGTCGGCGGGCTCGGCGCCTTCCGCCACCTGCGCCTGGCCACCCTCGCGAAGTTCGCCCGCATCAAGCCGGCCCGGGACCGCGAGGGGCGGATAGCGGCGGGGCTCGCGGTGGCGCGGCTCTGTGCGTCTCCGGGCTACCCGTTCGACGAGGCGGAGGCCCTGGAGCGGATCACCGCCGACGTGGACACCGGCATCGCCGACCCGGACGCCCAGTCCCGCCAGATCGGCGCCCGGTGGAGCGGGCCGGCCCTGGCCGAACTCCGCCTCCCCGCACTGGTGTTGCACGGCACGGACGACCCGCTGCTCAAGCCCTCCGCGGGCCGGGCCACCGCCGCGGCGATCCCCGGCGCCCGCCTCGTACTCCAGCCGGGCGTCGGCCACGACATCCCGCGCGAGCGCCATGCCGGGGTCGCGGCGGAGGTACGGGCGCTCGCGGACCGGGCGAGGTCCGCGAGCGCCCGTGACGGCTCGACGGGGCCGGCGGCCCGTGACGGATCGCCCGGTCCGGCCCCTACCGCTTGACGAAGTCCAGCAGGTCCGCGTTGAACTCCTCCTCGAAGACGCCGTTCAGCCCGTGCGGGGCGCCCGGGTAGACCTTGAGCGTGGCGTTCGGGAGGAGCTGGGCCGCCCGGTGGGCGGCGGCGCCGATGGGGACGATCTGGTCGTCGTCGCCGTGGGCCACCAGGACGGGGATGTCGATGCGCCCCAGGTCCTCGGTGAAGTCCGTCTCCGAGAACTGCTCGATGCAGTCGTACGCGGCCTTGCTGCCCACCGCCATGCTCATCAGCCAGAACGCGTCCCGCAGCCCCTGCGAGACGGTGGAGCCTTCGCGGTCGGCGCCGTAGAAGCTCTCGCTCAGGGTGCGGTAGAACTCCGAGCGGTCGGTGCGCACCCCTTCGCGGATCCCGTCGAAGACCTCGCGCGGCAGACCGTCCGGGTTCGCCTCGGTCCTGAGCATCAACGGCGGTACGGCTCCGAGGAGTACGGCCTTGGCGACGCGCGCGGTGCCGTGCCGGCCGAGGTAGCGGGTCACCTCGCCGCCACCGGTGGAGTGGCCGACGAGCACCGCGTCCTCCAGGCCGAGGTGCTCGATGAGCTGGGCCAGGTCGTCGGCGTAGGTGTCCATGTCGTTGCCCTGCCACGGCTGGCCGGAGCGGCCGTGGCCCCGGCGGTCGTGGGCGATGGCGCGGTATCCGTTCTCGGCGAGGAGCCGCAGCTGGTTGTCCCAGGCGTCGGCGTTGAGCGGCCAGCCGTGGCTGAAGACGACGGGGCGTCCGTTGCCCCAGTCCTTGTAGAAGATCTCGGTGCCGTCGGTGGTGGTGAAGGTGCTCATGACTGCTGCTTCCTGTGGGTGTGGGTGTGGGTATCGGTGTGGGCGAACGGGCGGACGGGGCGTCAGACGAAGCGGCTCACGAAGGTCAGCGCGGTGTCCGCGACCTCCTGCCAGCCGCTGTCGATGACCAGCGAGTGCCCCCGGCCCGGCAGTTCGGTGATCTCGGTGACGCCGGGGTTGCGCTGCTGCTTCTTGTACGAGGCGTTGGCGATGGCCCAGGGGACGGTGTTGTCCTTCTCGCCGGAGATGACGAGCAGGGGGCCACGGCCGGGATGGGCCGTGTCGACCCTGGCCTCGGTACGGGGGTTGATGTTGGCGGTGGCCGCCTGGAAGAGCGGGGCGCCGGGGGCGGGCACGGCGTACGTCGCGTACAGCTCGCGCGCCTCCTTCTCGCTCACCGCGTTGGCGAAGGCGTACCGGAACTGCTCATAGGTGAGCGGCACCGCCTTCCTGCGGTTCGCCGGGTTGCCCAGGACCGGGCGTGCGGCACGCAGGGCCGACAGCGGCAGGGGCAGCACACCCCGGAAGGGGGCCGGGTCGATGGCCACGGAGGCGGCGGACAGGCCCCGTCCGGCGAGGATCTGGGTGAGCAGACCGCCGAAGGAGTGCCCGATCACGACGGGCTTGCGGTCCAGGAGCCGGACGAGCCCGTCCAGGTGGTCGGCGACCTGCCCGACGGTCTTGCCGGCGAAGACCTCGGGGTGGGCGTTGCCCTCGGCGACGGTGTCCGGGTCGCCGGGCCAGGAGAGGGCGACCGGGGCGAACCCGGCGGCCTCGGCCCGTACCGCCCAGCGGTCCCAGCTGCTCGCGAGGAGCCAGAGGCCGTGGACGAGGACGAGGGGCGTCCGGCCCGATGCGTTGGCCTGCTCGATCTGTCGGAGGTCGTGGGCCTTGGGGGCTCCGGGGGCTCCGGAGTTGTTGGGGGTGGAGCTGGCAGCCATGGCGGCCTTCCCGGGTCAGGTGGTGCGCGGGGTTCCGAGGAGTGAAGTAGACAGACCGTTCTGTCTTGTTCCTCGCTCAGAGTGCACCCTTGGGCGCCCGGCGTCAACCCCAAAGAGAGACAGACCGTTCTGTTAGCGTGAAGGCATGACTGTTCCGGCGCCTTCCCCCTCCTCGGCGGCCCCCGCCAAGACCTCCGCCGCCCGCACTCGGCTGGTCGCCGCGGCGGCGGAGCTGTTCTACGCGGAAGGCATCCACACCGTCGGCATCGACCGCCTCATCGCCGCCGCCGGGGTCACCAAGGCCACGTTCTACCGGCACTTCCCCGCCAAGGACGACCTGGTCGTCGCCTACCTCCGGGGGCGGGACGCCACCATCCGGGCCGGGGTCGAGCAGGCGGCGGCCGCGCTGCCCGGCCCCGGCGACGCCCTGAAGGCCATGGTCGAGGGGCTGGGGGACGAGGTGTGCGGGGACGGCTTCCGGGGGTGCCCGTTCATCAACGCGGCGGCGGAGTACCCGGACCCGGACCACCCCGTACGCCGGCTGGTCACCGAACACCGGACCTGGTTCCGGGCGGCCGCCGCCGAGCTGCTGAGGGCGGCCGGGCACCCCGATCCCGTACCGGCCGCGGCCTCGCTGCTGCTGGTCAGGGACGGGGCGATGATCGGCGGCTACCTGGACGGGGCGGCGGCGAGGGAGACGCTCATCAGCACGGCCGCGGCCCTGTTGGGCAGTGGCGGCGGCGAGGAGTGAAGGGCCGGGGAGGGTACGGCCACCGGGTCAGGGCCCTGGCTGCCGACGTAACACCCGGGCCCCACTCAGGGCCTGGGCTGCCGACGTAACACCCCGGCCACCCGCTCAGGCGGCCAGCCGCACGGTACCCATCAGGCCGGTCCCCGTTCCCGGCGCCGCCGGGCGGCCCGCATGCCCTGCACCACCGACCCCGAGCCTCCGGGACCGCGCCCCGGACAGCCTGATCAACTCCCCCTGAGCCAGCGCGAGGACCTCGGCGAGGCTCAGGCCGAGCGCCTGGGCGGCGGCCGCCAGCACCTCGGAGGAGGCCTCCTTCCGGCCCCGCTCCACCTCGGAGAGGTAGGCCATCGAGATCCGCGCGGTATCGGCCACGTCCTTCAACGTCCGCTCCTGGGCGAGCCGTTCACCCCGCAGTACGTCCCCGACGAGGTCACGCCAGAGCGGCTCCCGGGCCGGAGCGGGCCCGGGCGGAGCCGGGAACGGGCGCAGGGGGATGACGCGGGCCTGGTTCGTCGCTCGGATGGTCACCGCTCCAGCCTAGGGGCCGGACACCCGGCGGGCAGGGGTCGGGCGTTGCGCTCCGGGCGGATCTGCTGACGGCGAAGGAGCGTGACAAACAGGAGCGGGAGCGGGAACGGGAACGGCGGCGGCCCGGCAGGAATCCCGTACGGAAATCCCTGCCGGGCCGGTGACCGGCCATGGGTGGCCCGCCATGTCCGTCTGCTCAGATCAGCCCCTGCGCCAGCATCGCGTCCGCCACCAGCTCGAAGCCCGCGATGTTCGCGCCCACCACGTAGTTGCCGGGGCTGCCGTACCGCTCGGCGGTCGTGTAGCAGGAGTCGTGGATGTGGCGCATGATCTCGGCGAGGCGCTCCTCCGTGTGGGAGAAGGTCCAGGAGTCCCGGGACGCGTTCTGCTGCATCTCCAGGGCGCTCGTCGCGACCCCGCCCGCGTTGGCCGCCTTGCCGGGTGCGAAGGCGACGCCGGCCTCCTGGAGGACCCGGACCGCGTCGGGGGTGGTGGGCATGTTGGCGCCCTCCGCAACCGCCTTGACCCCGTTGCGTACGAGGGCGAGCGCGTCGGCCTCGTACAGCTCGTTCTGCGTGGCGCAGGGCAGGGCCACGTCCACGGGGACCGACCACACCCCCGTACCGGCAACGAACCGGGCGTGCGCGCCGCGCCGTTCGGCGTACTCGGAGACCCGGCCCCGGCCCGCCTCCTTGATCTCCTTGAGGAGGGCGAGGTCGATGCCCTTCTCGTCGACGACGTAACCGCCGGAGTCCGAGCAGGTGATGACGGTCGCGCCGAGCTGCTGGGCCTTCTCGATGGCGTAGATGGCCACGTTGCCCGAGCCGGAGACCGCGACGGTCTGGCCCTCCAGCGACTCGCCCCGGCTGCGCAGCATCTCGGCGGTGAACAGGACCGTGCCGTAGCCGGTGGCCTCCGTACGGGCCTGGGCTCCGCCCCAGCCGAGGCCCTTGCCGGTGAGGACGCCGGACTCGTAACGGTTGGTGATCCGCTTGTACTGGCCGAAGAGGTAGCCGATCTCGCGGCCGCCCACGCCGATGTCACCGGCGGGGACGTCGGTGTACTCCCCCAGGTGGCGGTGGAGTTCGGTCATGAAGGACTGGCAGAACCGCATGATCTCGGCGTCGGAGCGGCCCTTGGGGTCGAAGTCCGCGCCACCCTTGCCGCCGCCGATGGGCATGCCGGTGAGGGCGTTCTTGAAGATCTGCTCGAAGCCGAGGAACTTCACGATACCCAGGTTGACGGAGGGGTGGAAGCGCAGGCCGCCCTTGTAGGGGCCGAGCGAGCTGGAGAACTCGACCCGGAAACCGCGGTTGACGTGGATGTCGCCGGAGTCGTCGGCCCACGGCACCCGGAAGATCAGCTGGCGCTCGGGCTCACATATCCGCTCGATGATGCGGGCGTCCACGAACTCGGGGCGCTGCGCCAGCACCGGACCGAGGGTCTCCAGGACCTCGCGGACCGCCTGGTGGAACTCCTTCTCGCCCTGGTTGCGCCGCAGGATCTCGACGTAGAGCGGTTCGATGACCCGGTTCGCGGCCTCGTGCGAGCGGGCGGGATCGGTGGAGTCGGGAATGACCGGCATCTGATCAAGACCTTCCGTGGTGGGCTCGTGCGCGTCGGCACCCCCGTCCCGGAGGGCGCCACCGTCGTACGCCCCGATTGTCCCGTGCCGCCCGATGATCTTCGGCACCCATCCACATAGTGGCCGGTCGGCATCGTGGCCTTCCGCCCGGCCGGCCCTACAGCCCCTCCTCGGAGAACGGGGTGTCGCTCCACCGGAACCAGGCCCGGTCCCCCTGGATGTGCAGCAGGAACTCGGCGACCGCCCGCCCCTCCGGGCCGGCCAGCGCGAGCGTGCGGTTCAACTCGGAGCAGACCGTCTCCCACGCCTCCGCGCTCTCGTCGCTCTCGTCCTCCTCCAGCCGCTCCAGGAGGGCCAGTTCACGGTCGAAGAGCTCGCGCGCCGCGACATCGTAGGCCGGGCCGGGGATGAACCGGCCCCGCAGCCAGGGGAAGTCGGGGTCGTCGACGGCAATCTCCCCGACGAGTTCCGTGCCGCGCCGCAGCCTCCATGTAGTGCCGTCGAACCCCATCGCCGCCCCCGTACCCGCTCGTGCATCTGTTCCCGTCACGGTAAGGGATTGGTGAAGGCCGATACGGGAACGGGGGTTACCCGTCAGGAACCGCGACACCTCGCCTGACGATCAGTCATGATGCTCCCCATGACGAAGCCTCGGGGGCGTCGGAGAGCGCAATCTCCTTATCAGCCAAGGTTGTTGTACGGATCCGGCCGGACCGCCGCCCGTCCTGCGGGGCGGCCGCAGCCACACCCGTACGGTGCTCCGGTGCGGCAGCCCCGTATCCCCAAGGGCACGGGCGAGACACGCCGCTATCTGGCGGTGGGCCTCGACTGCTACCTGTGCCTGCTCGTCGTCGGCCTGCTGGTGCACTCCTGCCTGGGCTCCCCGGGCGCGGGGGCGGGACGGACGGCGGCGGTGCTCGTGGGTCAGCTGACCGTGCTGTCCTTCGCCAACCAGGTGCTGCTCACCATGGCCGTACGGGCGAGCGCCGGAAAGCTGATCATGGGGGTACGGGTGATCCGGCTGCCCGACGCGGGCCGGCCGGAGTTCCGCCGCCTGGTGGTGCGCTGGCTGTACGGCCTGCTCTGGCTCCCGCTCCAGCCCTGGCACCACCTCCGCCGGGCGGCCACCGCCGAGCCACCGCCCCCGGAACGCCTGGGCGGCGGCCCCCCGGCCGCCCCGTGCACGGACCTGGCGGGGGTGCGCCAGGTCCACCGCAGCGACCTGCGGTACTACCGGGAGGCGGTGGAGGGACGTACGGGCTGAGGCGGCCCACGCCCACGAGGGCCATCCCGCCGCCCACTGCCGTGAGGACTACCCCGCCACGCGCTCCCGCGCCGACCGCATCGCGGCAGCCGTGGCCGAGGCGTCGTACTCCGGTCCGACGCCCGGAACGATGATCACGTCACCGTCGAGGTGCCGGGTGCGCAGCGGCAGGATCTCCTGGTAGGCGGGGGACGCGTACCAGGCGCGGATCTCCTCGGTGCCGGGAAAGGCGATGACGACCAACGCGCCCGGCCAGACCCCCTCCACCACCTCGACCTCCGCCCCGTGCACCAGGAAGCGGCCCCCGTAAGGCTCCATGGTGGCCTGGATGCGCTCGATGTAGCTGAGCACCTCGTCCTCGACGGGGCCGTCGGCGGGGCGCAGGTGGGCGATGGCGTACGCGGTCATGGTCCGGTCCTCCGGGGTGGGGTCGGGGTGGCTCTTCCTGACACCCCCGATGCTGCCGGGCGGGGCGGCGGGCGTCGATTACCTCGGAGGTCATGACGGTGGCCGTACGGTGAAGCGCCTGCGTGCGGCCCACACCTGGACCACCGGCCAGGGAATTACTCAACGGGCTCGATTCATCTCTTCCAGCACCCGTGCCGCATCCGGTTCGGTGATCTCCCACCGGTCGATGTCGCCGCTGACCTTGAAGAACGGCTCCAGCGTGGCAAGGGCCACTTTGGCTTTCGAGACACCTGACCGGCCCTCAGGGCAGCAATGGCAGTGTTGAGGGCATCTCTGCGAGCCCGCCGCCAAGCAAGATGGGCAGTCATCCACGGCGCCGACGAGGCACGACGAACGCTCCGCCCAAGCCCCTCACCGGAGTCAGCCACACTGGCACCCTGCCTCCACCCTTTTCTGTGGAGCAACGCTTTGACGTTCTCGTCATGGCCAGGCCCCGGGCCGTCATCAGCATGGATCCAGGAACAACCCTCATGGCCTACGCGAGGCAGGTACATTGCCGCCATGGCTGACTTCTTGATCGTCATCACGACTGTGGACGCCCATGACGCCGCACGGAAGCTGTCGCGCTCGGCGGTGGAGGCGTGCTTGGCGGCCTCCGGGCAGGTGACCGGGCCCATCGAGACCACGTACCGGCACCTCGGCGAGGTATCCGAGGGCAGCGAGTATCAGGTGACGTTCCGTACGACCGGTGACCGGCGCGAGGCACTGGAGAAGCACCTGGTGGACAACCACCCGTACGACTCGCCAGAGGTCATCGCGTTCACGATCGATGCCGGCCGTGCCGAGTACCTGGACTGGCTCACCCGAGCCACCCGCTAGCCCTTCGCGCGCTCCAGCAGCGCTCTGACCGGGGCGAGGGATCGGTGGGGCTCCAACCGCTTGGCCATCAGCCGGGCCCGCGCCATCGGTCTGATCGACGCAAGTCCCTCGGAGAGGTCGAACACCCGTGCCGTGATCGTCGTCGAGTGCTCGACCTCTCCCGCGTCCAGGTACGCCGCCGCCAGCCACGACAGGTACAGCGCCTTGTCCCGGGCCCGGGTGTCGTCGTACCGGGCCAGAGCGTCTTCCAAGGCCGGGATGGCTCGTAGCGGTCGATGCAACTCCGCCCAGCACCGCCCCGTCATGATCGCGATCTCGTCGCGGTCCACCCAGTACGCCCAATCCGGGCTTGGCATGTCGCTGTGTTCGTGGACGGCCTCTTCGGCAACGCCCAGGGCGTAGTCCGCCTCCCTGCCGTTCCCCGCGGTCGCGTGTTGCCATCCCAGACGGTCCGCCAGCAGTGCCCGCACGACAGGCGCCGTCCCGGCGCCGAGTGCCTCGTACGCGGCCGTGGCGAATCTGATCCCGGAGCCGCCGCCCACCGACCACTCCAAATAGGCCAAGAACGCCAGCGAGTTGCCCTCCAGCGCGGTGTCCTCTGCGGCCCGCGACGCGGCTAAGGCCGTCATGTAGTGCCCGCGGGCGCCCTCGTAGTTTCCAGCGTCGTAAGCCGCCCAGCCCGCCAGCTGGGCCTGTTCCGCGATGATTCCGCGCAGGCCCCGGCCTGTCGCCTCGCTGTAGACCCCTTCGTCCGCCAGCCGGGTCGTGCCCTCCAGCTCCCGGACGTACATCTGGTACGTGTCCCCGCCCCCCACGAAGTCGTCCAGGCGGCGGAGCCGGGCAGTGCGCCGGCTCAACTGCTGCGGGACGTCGGCGCCGATCCTCCTCCCTGACGAAAGCAGAGAGGAGGGCTGTATGACGGCGATCCCAGCGCCGGCCGAAGCCGTCATGAATCCGCGGCGGTCAAACACATCGTTCTCCTGGTCGGTCTCGTTCTTCTTCTCCTGACGTCGCAGACGCCGGGCGAGAGTGACGGCCCGCCGCAACTCCTCCTCCGGCACGCCGAACTCCGCCGACAGCAGCGCCCGCGAAGCCGGGTCCGGCAGCCGCTCGTGGGTCTCCCACCGCGACACCGCACCCTGCTCCAGCGGATACCCCCGCCGCGCCGAGAGATCAGAGGCCAGCTCCTGCTGTGTGCGCCCACTGGCCAGCCGCAGGCGCCGCAGCAGTCGCCCGACCGTCTCCACGCCGTCGTCCTCGTACGTGGTCATCATCGCCATCCCTCGGCCGTCCCCAGAGCCCGGAGCCCAGCCTGGCCATAAAACCTGGCCTTGTCCCCGGAATGGACATGTCTTCTGGCCCATCCGCCCAAAAGCTGAAGGGAGTTGACTGGTCACAGCCGCCCGGAAAGACGGCCTCCCCCTCGCAGCGGATCGTAGGGCCGCCCGCTGGGTCACACCTGCGGCCCGCTGCGTCCCGGAAAGCAGTCCCGGGCCGGCTCCGACAACTCGCGGTCCTGCTCTACGCCACCATTGTCAGCGTCCTGGTGGTCGCCCTGGCCCTTGCCGGGGGACCCCGGCCGCTGACCCACAGATCTCCACCCCGGGCTTCCTGAGCACGTCCCCGGGGCGGATGCACCCCCCGCAAACACCAGCCGGAGTCCCGGTGGGACCCACGAAGGTCAGGAAGGAGTACGGGATGAGCGAGAACGTTCCCGTCGAACAGAGCAGCAGTCTGTTGATCGGTGTCCGCCGCATCACCGCAGCCCGCTCGCGTGCCGAGGAAGCCTCGGACAACACCGGCGGCAAGTCGGACATGAACGACACCTGATCGACCGAGGAGGCCCACGGTGATTGATTCCGCATCGTGGGCGCAGCGTCTGGGCGGGGATACGTTCCTCGCCCAGACGTGTTTCCGCGCCCACAAAGTGATCCGCTCCAACGGCAGTGCCTTCCTCTCGCCGCTGACCTGGGACGATCTCAACGAGATCATCGCAACGCACCGGCTGGAGCCGCCCCGCATGCGGCTCTCCCGCAGGGGTGAAGCCATCCCCGCCACGGCCTATTCCGTTCTCCGTACGAACCGACGAGGAGTGTCCTGGTACCAACCCCAGCCGGCCGAGTTCCACGCCCGGCTCGCCGAAGGTGCCTCGCTCGTCATCGACGCCGTTGACCAGATCCACCCGCCTGTCCGGGAGTCCGCTGTCGGCCTCGAACGGTTCTTCCGCACCCCCGTGCAGGTCAATGCGTACGCCTCGTGGACCGCCGAGGAAGGCTTCGGCACCCATTGGGACGACCATGACGTGGTGGTACTTCAGCTCGAAGGCTCCAAGCGGTGGAAGATCTACGGACCTACCCGCGAGTCCCCCGCCTGGCGCGACGTAGAGGCGCCTGAGGTCCCAACAGGCGACCCGATCGCGGACACGGTGCTGGCGCCCGGCGACATGCTCTATCTGCCGCGCGGCTGGTGGCACGCCGTAAGTGCCGACCAGGGCACCGCCTCCCTCCACCTCACCTTCGGACTCGCCACGCAGACCGGCGCCGAATTCCTGAGCTGGCTGTCCGACGGCCTGCGGGGGAGCACGACCATCCGCGCTGACGTGCCCCGCTTCGGCTCGCCCGAGGAACGGACCGAGTACCTGGCCGCCCTCCGGAGGGAGGTGGTGGCTGCCTTGGAGGACCCGGAAGCCCTGAGCCTCTGGGAGAGATCGCTGGACACCACGCATCCCGGTCGTCCACACCCCTCCCTGCCACACGTGGCCTCTGTTCCGGAACAGTCGGGGATTACCGTTCAGCTCACGACTGCGCGTGCCCGCATCGATCTGAGCGACGACGCGGTGACGTTCTCCGGCGCCGGAAGCGCGTGGACCTTCACCCTGCCCGTGGCCCCGGCACTCCGCCTTCTGGCTGCGGGAAGGCCGGTGACCCTCACAGACCTGGCCACCGAATCCAACCTCACCCTCGGACAAGCGGCAGAAGTCGTCTCCGCTCTCGTCGATGGGCAGGCCGTCGCTGTCGTCGGAGGCTCCACGTGACCGCTTCCCTCGGACTGGGGACGTACCGAGTGCGCGGCGTCGAGCAGGCGGCGCGTACCGCATGCGCCGACGGGTCGGTGTGGATCGACACCGCCCCCAACTACTCCGATGCCCACCAAGCGCTCCGCCCCGTCATCTCCGGCCACCTGCGGGCCAGGGTCGCCACGAAGACAGGCTTCTTCTCCAGGGCGGAGGGTGGAGTCGCGGTCCGGGCCGGGCTCCTGACTTCGGAGCAAGCTGCCATCGGGCACAGCCTCGACCAGGCCTTCGTCCGCTGGCAGACGGAACGTTCCCTGGCTTCGCTCGGCCGGATCGACCTCGTGTTCGTCCACAATCCGGAGCGCGCCCACCTTGACCCCTCGGACCTCCACATGAGGCTTCGTGAAGTATTCGCGGTCTTGGAGGAGTTCGCTGCCGCGGGCCGCATCTGGGGATACGGAGTGGCCACCTGGTCGGGGTTCCTGCGCGAGGTCTTTACTGTGTCCGAACTCCTGGGCCTAGCCAGAGAGGCCGCCGGATCAGGTGAACATCACCTGAGGGCCATTCAGCAGCCCGTCAGCCTCGTCATGGCCCGGCCGATCGCCCTGGCTCTCGCCGGACGGGGCCCCCTCGCACAAGCCCGCGCGGCCGACCTGATCACCTTCGGGTCCTCACCCCTCCATGGCGGCGAGCTGCCCACGCTTGTCACGCCTGAACTCGCCGAGTTCATCCGGCCCGGTGCCTCGCCGACCGGTGCCTGCCTCCTTGTGGCGGCCTCCTGCCCGAGCCTGGACGTGGTACTGCTGTCAGCCAGCAGCCCACGACACTGGAGCGCGGCACAGGACGTCATCGCCTCCCCGCTCACTCCGGGCCACCTCAGGAAGGTCACCGATGTACTCGCCCAAGGATGAAACGACCAGGGCCCGGATGGAGGAAGCCCTGGCACATGCCTCCGCCCGGTTCTCCACCACGCCGACCGGGGAGCCCGCGTGGGGCTGGTTGGGTCGCACCATCGGCAGTCGTACCGCAGGCGGCCACTGGCTCCGCGTCCACTGCGGCGAGACGTCCAAGACTCCCGCGACCCGGAACGAGGGCATCGCGCTCGCTGAAAAGCGCGTGTCCGACAAGGTCTCCCGCCCACACCTCCACGACCTGTTCCACTGGGACGGCGGGGAATACGCCTTCGAGGCGGAGCTGATCGACTACATCGCCCAGCCGGTCATCTCCCCGGAAACCCCCGACCTCACCGAGGACCCGGGCCTACCGGACTCCTGGTGGACTGCCCTGCGGAAGAGCCTGGACGCGCTGAGCGGCGCCGAGCCACCCCGCGAGACCGTCCGCCAGCCCTGGGCCGACCGGGTCTTCCCCGAGTTCCTGGGGATCCCCGCCCCGACCATCACCGAACGCGTTACCGGACACGGCGACCTTCAGTGGGCCAACCTCACCCACGATCCCCTCGTCATCCTGGACTGGGAACGCTGGGGGGCCGTTCCCATCGGCTACGACCCGGCCATGCTCTACGTGAACAGCCTCCGTGTCCCCACCGTCGCCGACCGCATCCGTGTCGAGTTCGCCCACATCCTCGACACCCCCTCGGGCCGGATCGGTGAACAGATCGCCCTCGCCGAGATGCTTCAGGCAGTGGGCCGCGGTTGGTACACAGAGTTGGCCTCGCTGCTGCGGCGTCGGGCAGAGAACCTGACGGGGGTCCATCCTCCGGCCCCGACCGCGGCGCCCTGAGCAACGATCCCTCTCCGAGCTCACGGGTGCAGAAGCGCCCGGCCAAGACGACTGGCCGGGCGCTGGTGAGGACTGCGTGCGGGGCTCGCCCTACGGCCGCCTGAACTCGCCGTCCACGACTCCGCCTTCAAAGGCCGCCCACTCGCCGGAGGTGAAGACGAGAGCGGGGCCATTGCCCTGGTCCTTGCTGTCGCGCATGGCCACGCGGCCGTCGCCGAGGAACGCGACCTCGACGCAGTTCCGATCCGCATTGCTGCGGCTGCTCTTGCGCCAGACCGCGCCTGTCAGGTCGGCACTGTTCATGTGGTCAGCTCCCTCGCTGCTTGCTTGAAAAGGCCCTGGCTGCTCGCTTGGTCGAGCGCCGAAGCCGAGATGGATGCGAACGCGCCGTCGTAGCGCTCGATCTCGCTGGGCTTGTCGAGGTAGAGCGCCCCGGTGAAGCCCTCTGCGTAGACCGTGGGCGGCTCCGTGTTCCGACCGTCACCGTTGGCCGGGAAGCGCATGATGACGAACGGACCGGACAAGATGCCGCCGTGCAGACCGGCTGCATACGGAACAACGCGGATGGATACGTTGCCCAGTTCATTCAAGTGAACCAGGTGTTCAAGCTGTTCGGCCATCACATTGTTCCCGCCCACAGGCCGCCGCAGGATGGCTTCGCTGAGCACCACGTCGATGTCGGGCGGTGCCGTCACCCGCGTCAGCAACGCCTGTCGCGCGATGCGAATATGAACCAACCGCTCCACCTCGGCGTCGTTCCTTGCCGAAGTTGACCTCCTGATGAGGGTGCGAGCGTAGTCAGGCGTCTGGAAGAGGCCGGGAATCAGCTCCGCTTCGTACCAGGACAGACTGGCTGCGGCTTCTTCCAGCCCGATGTAGAGGTCGAAGCCCTCAGGAATCACGTCCCCGTAGGCGTGCCACCAACCCCGGTTCTTCGTCTCCTTAGCCAAGCCCATCAGGCCCTTGGTCAACTCGGGGTCCGCCCCGTACGTCCGACACATGGCCTCGACATCAAGGCTGCGAAGCGACACTTGCCCGGTCTCGATGCGCCAGATCTTCGGCTCCGACCACTCCAACGCCTTGGCAGCGGCGCGCACAGTCAGGCGCGAGGCGTTGCGTAAGTCTCTCAGGTGCCGACCGAGTTGGCGTCGAGGAACGGTCGAACCAGTCGTTGCGCCACTCACAGGCGGCCACCTTCCTTCAGTGCGAATACGCCTTACACCCGAAACGTAGTCGTCAGTAGTTCAAATCCGCAATGCCGCATAAAAGTTCGAGTAATTCGAATTGATTACTCGAAATGTAGTCTTGCATAACGATGTCTCAGGGTGCTTCACTCGATTACCCAAAGGACCGCCGCGAGCACTCCACGTGATCGCCGGCAAGGCAAGGGGACCGAAGCGCAATGAACCCGCTGATCTTTGGCTACATGCGTGTGCCCGACGACATGAGCGACGAGGAAGCGAAGCAGAAACAGGACGACCTCTCCACGTACGCCGAGACCAACGGCTTCCACCTGGCCACCGTGTTCTACGAGTACGTACCGGGGGCCCAGTCCGCGTTCACGGAGTTGGTGGCGGCCGTCAAGCGTGCCGAGGCCAAGCACGTCGTCGTGCCGTCCTACCGGGAGCTGGCGCTCAACCGGTCGCTCCAGAACGCCATGCTCACCCACCTCTTCCACGCCACCGGCGGCGCGGAGGTCATCAGCCTGGACGACGGCTCATGACGCGCCAGACCCCGCCGTACCAGCCCCAGCAGGTGCGCTTCGTCGACCAACTCGCCCTCGTCGCCACACAATCGGCCGCCTCCGCCTCGCGCCACTTCCTGCGGCTCGCCCTCTCCAAGTGGCAGGCCGCCCTCATCGAGGACGACGTTCTTCTCGTTGCCTCGGAGCTGGTCACCAACGCGGTCACCGTCACCGGGGTACTCCCGAAGCCGCCTGCGTGGGACGAGTTGGAGCGGCTCGGCCTCGTCCACGTCCGCCTCGTCGGCTTATCGGACAGCGTCGTCGTAGAGGTGTGGGACGTGTCGGGCGAACCGCCCCGGCTCCAGCGCGTCGGCGATGACGCCGAGGGCGGGCGCGGACTCCTCCTCGTACAGCAGCTGGCAACGCGCTGGGGTTCCTACCGCACCACGGGCGGAAAGGCGGTGTGGGCCCAGCTGGCGGCCCGTCCGCCGTTGCCGCAGCGGCCGAGGGGCGAGCGTCGCGGGGGCAGGTCGGCCGCCGCCCGGCCGGGACCCGATGCCGCGCTTCTCCGCCGTATCCGGGCGGGGCTGGACACGGCGTTGTAGAAGTTCCCGCACACGCGCCGAAGGCGGCGGCCCCCGGAGCGTTCCGGGGGGCCGCCGCCTTCAGATGGGGACGGGGGTGAAGCGGGAGGGTGGGGCGGGTGGATCAGGCGGCGGAGCCGGCCGTCCACTGGGCCCAGTCCATGTTCCAGCCGTTGAGGCCGTTGTCCGGGGTGATGGTCTTGTCCGGGGAGTTCTTGACGATGACCACGTCGCCGACGAGCGAGTTGTTGTAGAACCAGGCGGCGGGCTGGTTGGCGTCGTTCGCGCCCTTCACGTCGGCGAGGCCCACGCAGCCGTGGCTGGTGTTGGCGGTGCCGAAGATGCCCTTGCCCCAGTAGTTGCCGTGGATGAAGGTGCCCGAGGTGGACAGGCGCATCGCGTGCGGCACGTCCTTGATGTCGTACTCGCCCTTGCCGTCGTCATCGGTGAAGCCGACGGTGGCGCCGTTCATCCGGGTCTCCTTGTGCTTCTCGGAGATCACCATCTGTCCGTTGTACGTGGGGTTCTCGGGCGCGCCCGCGGAGATCGGGATGGTCTTGATCGTCTTGCCGTCGCGGGTGACCGTCATCATCTTGGTCTTCGCGTCGACGGTGGAGACCTGGTTGCGGCCGACCTTGAACGTCACGGTCTTCTGCTGCACACCGAAGACGCCGTCGGCGCCCTCGACGCCGTCCAGGGCCAGCTTCAGGGTGACGGTGGAGCCGCCCTGCCAGTAGTCCTCCGGGCGCAGGTCCAGGCGCTGGGCGTTGAACCAGTGGCCGACGACCTCCTGGCCGCTGCTGGAGGTCACGGTGATGCCGGACTGGACGGCCTTCTTGTCCGTGATCGGCTTGTTGAAGTTGATCGAGACGGGCATCCCGACGCCGACGGTGGAGCCGTCCTCGGGGGTGAAGTTCCCGATGAAGCTGTTGTCGGGCGAGACGGTGGTGAAGGAGCTGTTCTCGTGGGCCTTGCGGCCCTTCGAGTCCTCCGCCGTGGCGTCGATCTTGTACGTGGTGGAGCGTTCCAGCTGCCCCGCCGGCTTCCAGCTGGAGCCGTCGGCCGCCAGGGTGCCCTCGACCGTCTTGCCGTCCGCCGTGGTCATGACGACCTCGGTCAGCTTGCCCTTGGTGACGGAGACCTGGGCGGCGTTGTTGATGCTGGCGTTGGTGGCACCGTTCTTCGGCTTGATCGCTATCTGCGCCTCGGAAGCGTCCTCGGCCGCGGCCTTGTCCACCTCCTGCGCCTGCGAAGACTCCGAACTTCCGGCGCCCGCCTTTTTGTCGCCGTCGTCGCTACAGGCCGAAAGCACCAGCACGCCGCCGAGCAGTGCGGACACGGCCGCGAGGCCCCTGCGCCGCTTGCTGTCCGTCATCACACGCTTCTCCATCGTTGCCGATTCCCCAAAAATCCCCGAGCGGGGCTGCCAGGCGGCGATTCCCCGTCAATGTTCCAAGAACACCCGGAACGGGTGCTCCGTTCCGCATCCGCCAGGGATGTGGGGAACACCACTCATCGACGCGGCTGCGGCAGCGGTGGTTCCCACTGCCCAGCCCGTATACGAAGACCGCCGCACAGCACGGCCCCGGTCCGCGGTGAAGCGGGGCCGGGGCCGGTGTTCTCACACGTCAGACCCGCTGCGCGAGGTCACCGTCCTCGCCGTCGTTCTTCCCATTGTGCGCGACCTCGTCGCCGTACCCCTCCTCGTCGTCCCCGGCCTCGGCCGGGAACGGTCCGTCCTCGTCGTCCTCGTCGTCGTCCCAGCCCTCCGCGTCGGGGTCGTAGTCGACGCTCTCGCTGCTCCAGGAAGCCTGCGCGAGCTCGACCCCGGGCACCTCGCTGACCAGGTCGAACGGGTCGATCAGCGAGGCGAGGGCCTCTGCTCCGTCTGCCCGGACGGTGGCCTCGGCATGCATCCGCTCCTCGGCGGTGTCGCTCTCGGTGATACCCGAGACCGGCTCCCCGTATTCGGCGGCGATGGATTCGAGGGCGGTACCGGTGAGGGCGTCGAGGTCGGTGACCTCCAGCACCATCTCCACGCGAACGCGAACAAACCTGGATGTCTCTTCTGTGCTCATACTCCGGAGCGTATGGCTCGTGGAGGCCGCGACTTTCCACCGACCCGCTGCTTTGCTTAGCATCGGCCCACGGGGCTAACTCATGGTTGTCGCAAGGGGATAGAAACTGTGTCCATCACTCGCCGCACGCTCCTGACCGCCACCGCCGCGGGAACGCTGCTGGCCGCTCTCTGGTTCGTCCCGTCGGCCAACGCGACCGTCGAGACCACCTCCCGGAGCGGCGCGGCCACCACGTCCGCCCAGGGCGCACCGTCCACCGCCGAGGACGCCGCCTCCGGTCCGCAGCTCGCCGAGACCGGCCCGGGGACGGACACCACCCCGTACCTGATCGTCGGCACGGCGCTGCTGGGCCTGGGCGCCGCTTCCGTCACGTACTCGGTGCGCCGCTCGGGGGCGCGCCCGGCCTTCTGAGGACGTACGCGAAAGGGCTGTCGCACCCCCCGGTGCGACAGCCCTTTCCGCATGAGCCGGACGTACGGGGCCGGCTCAGGCCAGCGGACCGGTGACCGGCTCCACGGCCGCCACCAGGCGCCCTTCCCGTACGAACGTGTCGGCGGCGGCCAGGTCCGGCGCGAGGAAGCGGTCCGGGCCCGGACCCTGCGCCCCGGCGGCCCGCAGCGCGGCCACGGCGGCCTGCGAGGCGGGGGCGGGGGTGAGGCCCTGGGCGGCCCGGATCTCGACGGCGCGGGTCGCCGCGTACAGCTCGACGGCGACGATCCTGGCGAGGTTGTCCACGGCGGTACGGAGCTTGCGCGCGGCCGACCAGCCCATGGAGACGTGGTCCTCCTGCATCGCGGAGGACGGGATGGAGTCGGCGGAGGCGGGGACCGCGAGCCGCTTCATCTCGCTGACCAGGGCGGCCTGGGTGTACTGGGCGATCATGAGGCCCGAGTCGACCCCGGCGTCGTGCGCGAGGAACGGCGGCAGCCCGTGCGAGCGGTTCTTGTCGAGCAGCCGGTCGGTGCGGCGCTCGCAGATCGAGCCGAGGTCGGCGGCGACGATCGCGAGGAAGTCCAGGACGTACGCGACGGGCGCGCCGTGGAAGTTGCCGTTGGACTCGACCCGGCCGTCGGGCAGCACCACCGGGTTGTCCACGGAGGAGGCGAGTTCGCGGCCCGCGACCACGGCCGCGTAGTCCAGGGTGTCCCGTCCGGCGCCGTTGACCTGGGGGGCGCAGCGTACGGAGTAGGCGTCCTGGACCCTGGGCGCGTCGTCCTGATGATGGCCCGTCAGGCCCGAACCGGCCAGCACCCGCAGCATGTTGTCCGCGCTGACGCCCTGGCCGGGGTGCGGGCGGATGGCGTGCAGCTCGGGGGCGAGGACCTTGTCCGTGCCGAGCAGCGCCTCCAGGGAGAGGGCGGCGGTGATGTCGGCGGAGGTGTAGAGGTTACGCAGGTCGGCGAGGGCCATGACCAGCATGCCGAGCATGCCGTCGGTGCCGTTGAGGAGGGCGAGGCCCTCCTTCTCGCGCAGCTCGACCGGGGCGATCCCGTGCGCGGCGAGCAGCTCGCCCGCCGGGCGGACCGTGCCGTCGGGGCCCTCCGCGTCGCCCTCGCCCATCAGGGTGAGCGCGCAGTGGGAGAGCGGGGCGAGGTCGCCGGAGCAGCCGAGCGAGCCGTACTCGTGGACGACGGGCGTGATGCCCGCGTTGAGCACGTCCGCCATGGTCTGGGCGACCTCGGGGCGTACGCCGGTGTGTCCGGAGGCGACCGTCTTCAGCCGCAGGAACATCAGGGCGCGCACGACCTCGCGCTCGACCCGGGGGCCCATGCCCGCCGCGTGCGAGCGGACGATGTTGCGCTGGAGCTGGGCGCGCAGCTCCGGGCTGATGTGGCGGCTGGCCAGGGCGCCGAATCCGGTGGAGACGCCGTAGACCGGCTCGGGCTTGGCCGCGAGCGCGTCCACGATGAGGCGGGAGGCGGCCAGCGCGTCCACGGCTGCGGTGGAGAGCTCGATCCGGGCGCCGTGGCGGGCCACGGCGACGACGTCCTCGGCGGTGGTTCCGGACGTCCCCACCACGACAGTGTGCATATCCATATTCAGCAGCGTACGGATTGAAACCCTGTGTGTCACTAGGGGTCGGCGGCGGGATGGTCACGAGTGGTCACCCGGGGGACCCCTTACCGACAGGCCCGCCCCGGTGACGGCCTCAGGGACGGTTGCCACGCAGCCTGCGCCGGTCGTGCGCGGACTTCGGCGGGGAGTCGGCGAGCCGGATGACCTCGCCGTCCCGCCCGGCCACCACCGGCCGCAGCGAGCGGGCGGCCTTGGCCCGGTACTGCGCCGCGTCCGCCAGCCGGAACAGCCGGCGGGCCGAGCGCACCGGGCCGATCGGGTCGCCGGTCGATGCGACCCCGCAGGCGACCCCGTTGCCCAGCTCGATCACCGCCGCCCGGTCGCACAGCTCGGTGGCCACGCCCACCACGTCGTCCGCCTCGGGTCCGTCGGCCACCAGGCAGAACTCGTCGCCGCCGAGCCGGGCGGCCAGGGCGTCCGGGAGCATCGCCCCGCAGAGGGAGAGCACCGAGCCGAAACGTTCCAGCAGCCGGTCGCCGACCGCGTGCCCATGGGTGTCGTTCACCGTCTTGAGGCCGTTGAGATCGCAGACGACGAGGCTGACGACGACCCCGGCGGTGCGGTGCGCCTCGACCGCCTCGTCGAGGCGGATGTCGACGGCCCGGCGGTTGGCGAGGCCGGTCAACGGGTCGGTGAAGGCGAGCTTGCGGACCTCTTCGAGCCGCTCGGTCTGGGCGATCCCGGAGGCCACGACGGCGGCGAGCACGGTCGCGAAGTTCGCGTCGCCCCGGTCGAAGACCGGCATCCCGGCCGGGCGCGCCACATACAGCTCACCCCAGGCCCGGCCGTGCAGCACGATCGGCGCGACCACGCAGCAGCCCCGGCCGCGCCGCCGCAGCGCCGCCACCCGCTGGTGGCAGTACGGGCGGGCGCCGCGCGCCGGGCCGCCCGCGCCGGGCAGGCCGTCGGCGGTCTCCACCCAGGCGTCGGGTTCACCGCCGCCGGCCCAGCGTTCGTGCAGGAACTCGGTGATCTCCGGGAACTCGTGGACCGGGTAGGCCTCCTCCTCGGGGAACTCCTCCTCCCCCTCGGCCCGCCGGCCCGCGTTGACCAGGACCCGCAGCCTGCCCCGGTCCCGCTCCCACACGGAGAGCGCGGCGAAGCTTCCCCCCAGCGCCTCACAGGCCCCCAGTGCGGCCGCCCGCCACGATTCGCGCGGCGTGTAGGCCGCTGCCATCGTCTGCGCCAGCGAAACCACGGCCCGCAGCCGCACATCGTCTCCACCCATTTATCCAGCTTATGTAGATTTGTTCCCTTTTGATCAGTTTGATGCGCAACTAATTTTCGGCGTCATCCAGCCGGGCGGAGGCGCGGTGCCTCACTCACCAGGCCACTGCGGGGTCCGCTTCTCGTTGAAGGCGGCCACGCCCTCCGCCCGGTCCCCGGAGAAGGCCACCGACCGCCAGGCCGCGTCCTCCACCTCCAGGCCCGCCCGCAGGTCGAGGCCGTGCCCCAGCCGGAGCGCCTTCTTGGCCGCGCGCAGGCCCACCGGCGAGTTGGCGGCCATCCGGGCGCCGAGCGCGAGGGCCTCCTCCCGGTCCCGGCCCGCCTCCACCAGCTCGTCCACCAGACCCAGCTCGCGCGCCTCGGCCGCCTCCACCCGCCGCGCGGTGAACACCAGCTCGGCGGCGCGCGCCGCACCCACCCGGCGCGGCAGCAGCTGCGTACCGCCGCCGCCCGGGATGACGCCCACCGAGACCTCGGGCAGGCCGACCACGGCGGTGGCGTCGGCGACGATCACATCGCAGGCGAGGGCCAGTTCGAAGCCGCCGCCGAGGGCGAAGCCGTGGACGGCGGCGATCGTCGGCATGGGCAGCTCCAGGACACCGGTGTAGGCGGCCCGGGCGGTGGGCCGCTGGCGTACCAGCTCGGCGTCGGTGAAGGAGTTCCGCTCCTTGAGGTCGGCACCCACACAGAAGGCCCGCTCGTGGCTGGAGGTGAGGACGGTGACCCTGACGCCCGGGTCGGCGCCGAGGGCCTCGCAGGCGGCGGCGATGGAGCAGGCCATGTCGGTGGAGACGGCGTTCATCGCCTTCGGCCGGTCGAGCACCAGCTCGGCCACGTGCTCCTGCCCCGCGTGACGCCGTACGGCGACGAACTCCCCGAACCGCTGCTCGGACGTGACGGTCATGACTGCACCCCTGTCGGTCGACTGCCGGTGGACGACACCGGCGCGTACCCGAACGCCGGTGAACGCCGATGAACGCCGGTTAACGAGCGTTACCGACAGGGATCCTAGACAGGGCACCCGGAGAACCGACAGGGCGAGCCGAGCCCGAGCACGTAAAGGAACACGTGAAGGCGGGGCTCAGGAGCCCGTCTTCCCCCGCCGGGCCAGCAGCCACGGCTCCACCACACCGAGTCCGCGCACCGGCCGCTGCCACATCGGCTGGAGCCCGAAGCGGTACGTGGGCAGCGGCGGCTGGTCGACCGGCTCGCGGCCCTCCTTCTCGGCCAGCCGCGCCCGTTCGGCGGCGGCCGCGACCTCCTCGGCGGCCTGGGCCTCGGACTCGGGGGCGTCCCCGTGCCGGACCAGCTCCTTGGCGAACGCCCCGTCGACGAGGACGGCGTCCTTCGGAGCTATCGAGGTGAGCCGGCTGGCGAGGTTGACCGTGGTGCCGAAGACGTCGCCCATGCGGGTGGTGACCGTGCCGAAGGCGATGCCGACGCGCAGTGCGGGCATCGTCTCGTCCTGGGACATCGCCTCGATCAGCCGGAGCGCTATCTCGGCGGCCGTGCCCGCGTCGTCGGCGGCGAAGAGCACCTCGTCGCCGAGGGTCTTGATGAGCCGTCCGCCGTGTGCGGCGACCAGGTCGGCGGCGGTCGTCTCGAAGGACTCGACCAGCTCGCCGAGCTCCTCCTCCTCCAGGCGCCGGGTCAGCCGGGTGAAGCCGACCAGGTCCGCGAAGCCGACGGCCAGCCGCCGGTCGACCATCTCGTCGTCGTCCGCCGCCTGCACGACCCGCCCGGTCGCGGCGGCCAGCTGGCGCCGCCACACGTAGACGAGGAACTCCTGCAGCTCCGGCAGCAACAGCTCGACCAGCGGATACGTGACCTCGGTCCGGGTCATCCCCGGCTCGGGCGGCTCGGTGAGCCCCTCCAGGAACGAGTCGATCTGCCACTCCGCCAGCCGGGCGGTGGTCTGCCCGGTCGAGCGGGCCACCTGGATCGCCATCGGCTCGCTGAGCAGCCCCGCCTCCACCAGACCGGCGAGCCGGCGCAGCGCCAGGACGTCGGCCTCGGTGAGCGCCTTGGCCTGGCCGATGTCGGCGAAGCCCATGGCCCGCCAGAAACGGGAGGCCAGGTCCATGGAGACCCCGGCGGTGCGGGCGGCCTGGAAGGGCGTGTAGCGGCGGTCCGCCCCGAGGATCAGCGCTTCGAGGCGGATCGCGAGGGGGTCGTCGGTCGGTTCGGCCGTGTGGTCGACCTCGTGATGCGGGGTGGCATGGACCGAGGAGTCCGACGGGTGCTCCTCGCCCGCGCCGGACGTCGTGTCGCCGACGGTCACCAGCCGCCTCCTGCCCGTTCCCTGCGCACTGCCTGCCGATCTGTCGCTGATCGCCTCGACATGATCTGTCGCTGGATCGCCTCAACAATACGGCAGGTGTGCCCTAGCTCACGTCCTTGGTTGCCCGATACGGGTGCGTCGCGCGTGACATCCACCGGTTACGCGGTATCCACCCCTTACCCGGCCCCCTCCCGTACGGGCATTCGGGTGTCTCACGTCAGTCCGCCCGCCGCCCCCCGCAGGTGCACGATGTCGCCCGCCGACACCGGCTGCTGGAGTCCCCCCTCGGTGGAGAGCACCAGACGCCCGTCGCCGTCGATCGCGACGGCCTGCCCGACCAGGGAGTTCCCGCCCGGCAGCTCGGCCCGCACGGTCCGGTCCAGGGTCGCGCAGCCCGCCGTGTACGCGGCCTGGAGCCCGCTCGCCGACGCGTCGCCGTCGGCCGCCTTCCACTCCCCGTACCGGTGCTCCAACGAGCGCAGGACGGCCCGCAGCAGGGTCTCCCGGTCGGTGGAGACGGCCCCGGCGAGGGCCAGGGACCCGGCGGTGGGGGCGGGGAGCTCGTCGGCGCGCAGCGAGACGTTGATGCCCAGGCCGACGACGATGCCGTCCCCGGCGAACTCCCCGAGGATGCCGCCCGCCTTGCGCTCCTCCCCCTCCACTGTGACCAGCAGGTCGTTGGGCCATTTGAGTGCCGTGTCGACGCCCGCCGACTTCGCTAGCCCGGTCGCGGCGGCCACCCCGGCGAGCAGCGGCACCCACCCCCACCGCTCCACGGGTACGTCGCCGGGCTCCAGGTACACCGAGAAGAACAGCCCGGAGCGGGGCGGCGCGGTCCAGCTCCGCTCCAGCCGGCCGCGCCCGGCGGTCTGCTCCTCGGCGACCAGGACCGTGCCCTCGGCCAGGAAGCCGGAGCGGGCCCGCTCCGCGAGGTCGGAGTTGGTCGATCCGGTGGTCTCCACGACCTCCAGCTCGCTCCAGAGCGCGTCCGGCCGCAGCAGCCCGCGGCGCAGTGCGGTCACGTTCAGGGGCGGCCGGTCCAGGTCCGACCAGCGGTTGTGTGGCGCATCCGGTGGTGTCATGCAAGCCACCCTAGGTGTGGCAAAGGACGCACTGCCTTTCCGGAGGCGCGCCGATACCCTACGAGTCAGTAGCCACGAGTTACGCAACAGAGTTACGCAACACAGCCGACGAACAGCGATACGCGTCGGAGTGACGCATCAGCAGCCGCAGAGCCGGACAGACGACCGGTCGTCCCCCCGAGACCGTCACCGTTCGTCGTCCCCGTGACCAGGCAGGGAGCCGCCCCCCGATGTCCGAGCCGCTAAGCGACATCCACACCACCGCGGGCAAGCTCGCGGACCTGAGCCGCCGCATCGACGAAGCGACGCACGCCGGTTCGGCCCGCGCGGTCGAGAAGCAGCACGCCAAGGGCAAGCTGACGGCCCGTGAGCGGGTCGAGCTGCTGCTGGACGAGGGCTCCTTCGTGGAGCTCGACGAGTTCGCCCGGCACCGCTCCACCAATTTCGGCATCGAGAAGAACCGCCCGTACGGCGACGGTGTCGTCACCGGGTACGGCACGGTCGACGGCCGCCCGGTCTGCGTGTACTCGCAGGACTTCACCATCTTCGGCGGTTCGCTCGGCGAGGTCTACGGCGAGAAGATCGTCAAGGTCATGGACTTCGCGCTGAAGACCGGCTGTCCGGTCATCGGCATCAACGACGGCGGCGGCGCGCGCATCCAGGAGGGTGTGGCCGCGCTCGGTCTGTTCGCCGAGATCTTCCGCCGCAACGTGCACGCCTCCGGGGTGATCCCGCAGATCTCGCTGATCGTCGGCCCGTGCGCGGGCGGTGCGGTCTACTCCCCCGCGATCACCGACTTCACGGTGATGGTCGACCAGACCTCGCACATGTTCATCACCGGGCCCGACGTCATCAAGACGGTCACCGGTGAGGACGTCGGCTTCGAGGAGCTGGGCGGAGCCCGTACGCACAACACCACCTCCGGGGTGGCGCACCACATGGCGGGCGACGAGAAGGACGCCATCGAGTACGTCAAGTCCCTCCTGTCCTACCTCCCTTCGAACAACCTCTCCGAGGCCCCGGCGTTCCCGGAGGAGGCGGACCTCGCCACCACCGACGAGGACCGCGAGCTGGACACGCTGATCCCGGACTCGGCGAACCAGCCGTACGACATGCACACCGCGATCGAGCACGTGCTGGACGACGCGGAGTTCCTGGAGACCCAGTCCCTGTTCGCGCCGAACATCCTCACCGGCTTCGGGCGGGTCGAGGGGCACCCGGTCGGGATCGTCGCCAACCAGCCGATGCAGTTCGCCGGCTGCCTGGACATCAACGCGAGCGAGAAGGCGGCCCGCTTCGTCCGGACCTGCGACGCGTTCAACGTGCCGGTCATCACCTTCGTCGACGTGCCGGGCTTCCTGCCGGGCGTGGACCAGGAGTACGGCGGCATCATCCGGCGCGGCGCAAAGCTGATCTACGCCTACGCGGAGGCGACGGTCCCGCTGATCACCGTCATCACCCGCAAGGCGTTCGGCGGCGCGTACGACGTGATGGGCTCCAAGCACCTGGGCGCCGACCTGAACGTGGCCTGGCCGACCGCCCAGATCGCCGTCATGGGCGCCCAGGGCGCGGTGAACATCCTGCACCGCCGCACCATCGCGGCCGCCGAGGACCCGGAAGCCACCCGCGCCGAGCTGATGGCGGACTACGAGGACGCGCTGCTCAACCCGTACGTGGCGGCCGAGCGCGGCTACGTCGACGCGGTGATCATGCCGTCCGAGACCCGGGCCCACATCGTGAAGGGCCTGCGTCAGCTGCGTACGAAGCGGGAATCACTGCCTCCGAAGAAGCACGGCAACATCCCGCTGTAGCCGCCCGGCCCGTCACAGAGAGGTCTGCTCATGATCAGAGTCGTACGGGGCAACCCGACCCCTGAGGAGCTGGCCGCCGCCCTGGCGGTGGTCCAGGCCCGCGCCGCGGCGAGCGCCGCCGTCTCGTCCGGCGCGCCCGTCCCGCCCGAGCAGTGGTCCGACCCGGGCCGCATCGCCCGCACGGGCCGCCCGCAGCCGGGCCCCCGGGCCTGGGCCCGGACGTACTGGCCGGCCTGAGCCGCCCGGGTGTGTCCGCCGGGCGCCGCTGCGCTTGAGTACCCGTACTCAGGCGCTGCGGCGCCCGGCGGAGCAGGATCGGAAGCATGCTGTGGTCCGACCCCGAGAACAAGCCTCCGAAGGAACTGCGCGACGCCCAGGACATGATGCGCCGCGCGGGCTTCGTGCTCGCGCTGGCGATGGTGGTCGCGATGTTCGTGCTCGGCACCCGCTGAGACCTGGCAGGACTTTCCGGGGTCTCAGCTCCTTCTACGATGGCCGGTATGACTGATCAGCGCCGCCTCGTGCTCGCCTCCGCCTCCCCCGCCCGCCTCGGCCTGCTGCGCCAGGCGGGTTTCGCCCCCGAGGTGATCGTCAGCGGGGTGGACGAGGACGCCCTGACCGCCCCGACCCCCGGTGAGCTGGCCCTGGTGCTGGCCCGGGCCAAGGCGGCGGCGGTCGCGGAGCGCCCCGAGGCGGCGGGCGCCCTGGTCATCGGCTGCGACTCGGTGCTTGAGCTGGACGGCGAGGCGCTCGGCAAGCCGGCCGACGCCGAGGAGGCCACCGCCCGCTGGAAGGCGATGCGCGGCCGGTCCGGCATCCTGCAGACCGGCCACAGCGTGATCGACACCGCATCGGGCCGTCACGCCTCGGCGACGGCGTCCACCGTCGTACGGTTCGGCGAGCCGAGCGACGCCGAGGTCGCCGCGTACGTCGCGTCGGGAGAGCCGCTGCACGTCGCGGGAGCCTTCACGCTGGACGGCCGCTCGGCGCCGTTCGTCGACTCCATCGAGGGCGACCACGGCAATGTGATCGGCCTCTCGCTGCCGCTGCTGCGCCGCCTGCTGGGCGAACTGGACATCTCCGTTACGGAGTTGTGGGTCTGATACGGGTTCCGTGAGGCGGGCGGCGGTCGGCGGCTCAGGCCGCCGCCGGGGCGACCTCTTCGCCCACCCGGTCCTCGGTGCGGTCCTCGGGGCCGTACGCCAGCAGGGTGAACACCAGCAGCGCCAGCACCACCATCATGAAGGCGAAGGCGGACCAGCCCACCAGTCCCACGGTCACCGCGCCGAGCACCCCGTGCACCACCGCGCAGCCGATCAGGGCGATCCGGCCGAACCGCCCCGGCGAGCGGTCCCGGACCCCGGCCAGCAGGGGGATCAGCCCGCACCCGATCAGCAGCACGGCGGAGACCCCGCCCAGCACCCAGGTCCCGGTGGACATGGCCTTCGGGTCCATCCCCGCCAGCGACATGTTCTGGTTCTTGGTGACCGTGGCGAGGACGGCGTTGATGGCGAAGATGCCGACCGCCTCCCCGAACAGCACGAGCGCGGTCACGATCGCCACCGGTCTGCGCAGCAAAGCGCCACCCCCTGTTACCTGCAGTACGTCCGTAGCGCGGACCCTACTCACCGGTATTCCTTCGGACAAGGGGTCGGACCGCTCCGTACGCCACGCAAAGAATCACTCGGCCGTTCGTAGGGAGTCCACAAAGAAACGCCGTGAGGCGTTGACCTTCAAGACAGAGACCTGCACCACACCGGCTGGTTACTGTGCGGTGGTAGAACCCGGCGTACCGTGGTGCCACAAGGGATTTCACTACTGGGGCAAGCCTCGGATCACACTCCGTGTGGGCAAGCTCACCATTGGGGACGGGTCGTAGCGCCGTGTCGGTAGTCCCTAAACTCAGCTTGTTTCAAGGAGGGAGTCATCGTGCGCAAGGTGCTCATCGCCAACCGTGGCGAAATCGCTGTCCGCGTTGCTCGGGCGTGCCGGGATGCGGGGATCGCGAGCGTGGCGGTCTACGCCGATCCGGACCGGGACGCGTTGCATGTCCGGGCGGCCGACGAGGCGTTCGCGCTGGGCGGTGACACCCCGGCCGCCAGTTATCTGGACATGGCCAAGGTGCTGCAGGCCGCCGAGGACTCCGGGGCGGACGCGATTCACCCGGGGTACGGGTTCCTGTCGGAGAACGCCGAGTTCGCCCAGGCCGTCCTGGACGCGGGGCTGACGTGGATCGGGCCGCCGCCGCAGGCGATCCGGGACCTGGGGGACAAGGTCGCGGCCCGTCATATCGCGCAGCGCGCGGGGGCCCCGCTGGTGGCCGGTACGCCGGACCCGGTCGCCGGGTCGGCGGAGGTCGTGGCGTTCGCCCAGCAGAACGGGCTGCCGATCGCGATCAAGGCGGCGTTCGGTGGTGGCGGGCGGGGGCTGAAGGTGGCCCGGACGCTGGAGGAGATCCCGGAGCTGTACGACTCCGCCGTCCGTGAGGCCGTCGCCGCGTTCGGGCGGGGCGAGTGCTTCGTCGAGCGCTACCTCGACAAGCCCCGCCACGTGGAGACCCAGTGCCTGGCCGACACCCACGGCAACGTCGTGGTCGTCTCGACCCGTGACTGCTCGCTCCAGCGCCGCCACCAGAAGCTGGTGGAGGAGGCCCCGGCCCCCTTCCTGAGCCCGGCGCAGAACGAGGAGCTGTACGCGGCGTCCAAGGCGATCCTGAAGGAAGCCGGATACGTCGGCGCCGGCACGGTGGAGTTCCTCGTCGGGGCCGACGGGACGATCTCGTTCCTGGAGGTCAACACCCGCCTCCAGGTCGAGCACCCCGTCACCGAAGAGGTCACCGGCATCGACCTCGTACGCGAGATGTTCCGCATCGCCGACGGTGAGGAGCTCGGCTACGGCGACCCGGCCGTGCGCGGGCACTCCTTCGAGTTCCGCATCAACGGCGAAGACCCCGGCCGCGGGTTCCTCCCCGCCCCGGGCACCGTGACGACATTCGCCCCGCCGACCGGCCCGGGTGTCCGCCTGGACGCCGGCGTCGAGACCGGGTCCGTGATCGGCCCCGCCTGGGACTCCCTCCTCGCCAAACTCATCGTCACCGGCGCCACGCGTGAACAGGCACTCCAGCGCGCCGCCCGCGCACTCGCCGAGTTCCAGGTCGAAGGCATGGCCACCGCCATCCCCTTCCACCGCGCCGTCGTCACCGACCCCGCCTTCACCGCCGACCCCTTCACCATCCACACCCGCTGGATCGAGACCGAGTTCGTCAACGAGATCAAGCCCTTCGCCGCCCCGGCGGACGCCGACACCGAGGACGAGGCCGGTCGCGAGACCGTCGTCGTCGAGGTCGGCGGCAAGCGGCTGGAGGTCTCGCTGCCCTCCTCGCTCGGCATGTCGCTGGCCCGGACCGGCCTCGCCGCCGGTGCGAAGCCGAAGCGGCGCGCGGCGAAGAAGGCCGGTTCCGCCGCCTCCGGTGACTCCCTCGCCTCCCCGATGCAGGGCACGATCGTCAAGGTCGCGGTGGAGGAGGGCCAGGAGGTCAAGGAGGGCGACCTCGTCGTCGTCCTGGAGGCCATGAAGATGGAGCAGCCGCTCAACGCGCACCGCTCCGGCACGGTCAAGGGGCTCACGGCGGAGGTCGGCGGTTCCGTCTCCTCCGGCGCCCTGATCTGCGAGATCAAGGACTGACGGCTCAGTTCGTACGGAGGGGCCCGGCCCGCGTCGTCAGGACGCGGGCCGGGCCCCTCCGCGTGCAGTGGCATCCTGGATCCCGACGGAAGAACGAAGACCCGGGAACCGAGGGAGGGCGGGAGCCATGGCAGGGCCGATCTCGATGGGGACGGGCACGGCGCGGCCGCCGGAGCGGCCGATGCGCGCGGACGCCCGCCGGAACCACGAACGCCTCGTCGGGGTGGCCCGTACGGCCTTCGCCGAGCACGGCACGGATGCCTCGCTGGAGGACATCGCCCGGCAGGCGGGCGTGGGCATCGGCACCCTCTACCGGCACTTCCCCAACCGGGATGCCCTGATGAACGCCGTCTTCCAGGACGCGCTGTGCTCACTCCTGGACCGCTCCAGGGAGCTGGCGGGGGCGGAGGCTCCGTGCCGGGCGCTGGTGGACTGGCTGGGCGCGATCATCACTCATGCGGGTGAGTACCGCGGACTGGCCCGCGCGCTCATGTCGGCCTCGCAGGACCGGAATTCGGCGCTCGCCCAGTGCCATCTGCCGTTGCGGGAGGCGGGGGCGGGGCTGTTGCGGCGGGCGCAGGAGAGCGGGGCGGTGCGGGCGGATGTCTCGATCGACGATCTGCTGCAGCTGACGAATGCGATCGCGTTGGCGGCGGAGCAGTCGGCGGATGATCCTGAGTTGGCGGGGCGGTTGTTGCGGCTGACTTTGCGGGGGCTGAAGTAGGGGGGTGGGTGGGGCGCCCCGTACCCCGCTCTGTCCTCAAGCGCCGGACGGGCTGAGGTTTCGGGGCTCCGCCCCGGACCCCGCTCCTCAAACGCCGGAGGGGCTGAAATAGCGCCCGCATCTCCAGCGTCGAGGGCAGGCAAATCCAGCCCCTCCGGCGTTTGAGGAGCGGGGGTTCGGGGGCAGCGCCCCCGACGTGGGCCTACCGCCGCCGCAGGTCCGCCACCCGGGCCCGCTCGCCCGGCGACGCCTGGTCGGACAGCGAGGACGCGCTGCGCAGCTGCGGCCCCAGCCCCCCGTTCCGCGTCGTCGTCGTCCGCCGCTGCCCCGGCAACGGCATCTCGCGGCGGGGCCGGCGCTCCCCGGGGGGAGCCTCGCCCGCCGACGCGTCCGGCTCGGGGCCCGCCACCGTGACCTCCACGCCCTGGTCCGCCAGCGCCTGGAGTTCCGCCGCCGCACGTTCGTCGTGGAGCGGGGGTTCGTCCGTCACGAGACGGGTGATCAGATCCGTGGGCACCGTCTGGAACATGGTGTCGGCGCCGAGCTTCGTGTGGTCCGCCAGCACGACCACCTCGGCGGCCGCCTCCACCAGGGCCCGGTCGACGCTGGCCGAGAGCATGTTGGAGGTGGACAGGCCACGCTCCGCCGTGAGACCGCTTCCGGAGAGGAAGGCCCGGGAGACCCGCAGCCCCTGGAGGGACTGCTCGGCCCCGCTGCCCACCAGCGCGTAGTTGCTCCCGCGCAGGGTGCCGCCGGTCATGACGACCTCCACCCGGTTGGCATGGGCCAACGCCTGGGCGACCAGCAGCGAGTTGGTGACCACGGTGAGACCGGGGACCCGCGCGAGCCGGCGGGCCAGCTCCTGCGTGGTCGTACCGGCGCCGACCACGATGGCCTCGCCCTCACCTACGAGGCCTGCGGCCAGGTCGGCGATGGCCGTCTTCTCCGCGGTGGAGAGATGGGATTTCTGCGGAAAGCCGGACTCCCGCGTAAAACCGCCCGGCAAGACCGCACCGCCGTGCCGGCGGTCGAGGAGTCCTTCTGCCTCCAGCGCCCGCACGTCCCGCCGTACGGTCACTTCGGAGGTCTGGACGACGCGGGCGAGCTCACGGAGCGATACCGCCCCGTTGGCGCGCACCATTTCGAGGATCAACTGACGACGTTCTGCAGCGAACACGAAACTGACAGTAACCTGGCCGCCGGTGAGTTTTCAGCAGTTTGCGCCGAATAACGGAAGTTGTACATCCGGCAGCGCCCCAAGTGGTATAGGGGCTTTCGTTGTTGTCCGGGTGTGATCGCCGGGCGGTCGCAACCCCCGTCCGGAGTGACGGGGGTTGCCGGGGAATGTCTGGATTCCCCGGCGACCCAAAGGCTTCGCCCAGTCCCTGACCTGCTGTCAGCCCTCGTCCATGAGCTTGCGGGTGTGGAGCTGCCGGGCCACTTCTGCGATCGATCCGGACAGGGACGGGTACACGGTGAATGCGTTTGCGATCTGCTCCACGGTCAGGTTGTTGTCGACCGCGAGCGAGATCGGGTGGATCAGCTCGCTGGCGCGCGGTGCGACGACACAGCCGCCGACGACGATCCCCGTACCGGGACGGCAGAAGATCTTGACGAAGCCGTCGCGGATGCCCTGCATCTTGGCGCGCGGGTTGCGCAGCAGCGGCAGCTTCACCACCCGGGCCTCGATCTTGCCCGCGTCGACGTCGGCCTGGCTGTAGCCGACGGTGGCGATCTCCGGGTCGGTGAAGACGTTGGCCGAGACCGCCTTGAGGTTCAGCGGGGCGACCGCGTCGCCGAGGAAGTGGTACATCGCGATCCGGCCCTGCATCGCGGCGACCGAGGCCAGCGCGAAGATCCCGGTGACGTCACCGGCCGCGTAGACGCCGGGGGCGCTGGTGCGCGAGACCCGGTCGGTCAGGATGTGGCCGGAGTCCTTCAGCCGTACGCCGGCCTCCTCCAGGCCCATGCCCGCGGTGTTGGGGATCGCGCCGACCGCCATCAGGCAGTGCGAGCCGGTGATGACCCGGCCGTCGGCCAGCGTCACCTCGACCCGGTCTCCGACCCGTTTGGCGGACTCGGCGCGGGAGCGGGCCATGACGTTCATGCCGCGGCGCCGGAACACGTCCTCCAGCACGGCGGCGGCGTCCGGGTCCTCGCCCGGCAGCACCCGGTCGCGGGAGGAGACGAGGGTGACGCGGGAGCCGAGCGCCTGGTAGGCCCCGGCGAACTCGGCGCCGGTGACACCCGAACCGACCACGATGAGCTCTTCGGGGAGCTCGTCGAGGTCGTAGACCTGGGTCCAGTTCAGGATGCGCTCGCCGTCCGGCTGCGCGTCCGGGATCTCGCGGGGGTGGCCGCCGGTCGCTATCAGCACCGCGTCGGCGCTGAGCCGCTCCTCGGTGCCGTCTGCGGCGGTGACGACGACCTGGCGGGAGCCGTCGGCCGCCTGGAGCCCGTCGAGCCGGCCGCGGCCGCGCATCACGCGGGCGCCGGCCCGGGTGACGGAGGCGGTGATGTCGTGGGACTGGGCGAGCGCCAGGCGCTTGACCCGTCGGTTGACCTTGCCGAGGTCCACGCCGACCACCCGGGCGGCGTGCTCCTTGTGCGGCGTGTCGTCGGCGACGATGATCCCCAGCTCCTCGTACGAGGAGTCGAAGGTCGTCATCACCTCGGCCGTCGCGATCAGGGTCTTCGATGGCACGCAGTCGGTGAGTACCGAGGCTCCGCCGAGGCCGTCGCAGTCGACGACGGTCACCTCCGCGCCGAGCTGGGCGCCCACAAGAGCCGCCTCGTAGCCGCCGGGGCCGCCGCCGATGATCACGATCCGGGTCACGAAAAGTCCGCCTCGCGTGGTGTCATCCCACGGCCGTCTGCCGCCCCGGCCGGGGGTCCGGGGGATCGCCCCGGGGGAATGCAGTACGTACTCCATTGTCCCGCACGCGCCAAGCACATTCGCCCCGGGGCCCTCCATACGGGAACGGGCCGCCCGCGCAGCCCTCCGGGGCCGCGCCCGGAACTCCCCCGACCGGGGCCTTCGTCACAGGAACCGGCACTCCCGCGACCACCTCCCGTACCCTCGGTCCCATGTCGCTCTACGCCGCGTACGCCGGCAACCTCGACGCGCGGCTCATGACCCGCCGCGCCCCGCATTCCCCGATGCGCAGCACCGGCTGGCTCAACGGCTGGCGGCTGACCTTCGGCGGGGAGCAGATGGGCTGGGAGGGAGCGCTGGCCACCGTGGTGGAGGCGCCGCGCTCCCAGGTCTTCGTCGCGCTGTACGACCTGGCGCCGATGGACGAGGACTCCATGGACCGCTGGGAGGGCGTCGGGCTCGACATCTACCGGCGCATGCGCGTCCGTGTGCACACCCTGGACGGCGAGGAGCCGGCCTGGATGTATGTGCTGAACGGGTACGAGGGCGGGCTGCCCTCGGCGCGCTACCTGGGCGAGATCGCGGACGCGGCCGAGTCCGCGGGCGCCCCGCACGACTATGTGATGGGCCTGCGCAAGCGCCCCTGCTGAGCGGGGCTCCGGGGGCCTCTTCGTGCGAAGCCACAAAGCCACCCGCCGACTCTTTGCGCAAGGTCATCTACGCGCGTAGGCATTCAGCGGTTACGCTCTTCCGCGTGAACGCATCAGTTATTCCGGACAACATCCAGGGCGACCCGTACGCAGCCGCTGCCGGGGCCGCCGCCCGCCTGCGCGAGCTGACCGGCGCCGAGACCCACGACGTCGCCCTGGTCATGGGCTCCGGCTGGGCCCCCGCGGGCGAAGCACTCGGCGCCCCGGAGGCCGAGTTCCCCGTCACCGAGCTCCCCGGCTTCCCGGCGCCCGCGGTCGAGGGCCACGGCGGCACCATCCGCTCGTACAAGATCGGTGACAAGCGCGCGCTGGTCTTCCTCGGCCGCACGCACTACTACGAGGGCCGCGGCGTCGCCGCCGTCGCCCACGGAGTCCGTACGGCGGTGGCCGCGGGCTGCAAGACGGTCGTCCTGACCAACGGCTGCGGCGGCCTGCGCGAGGGCATGCGCCCCGGGCAGCCGGTGCTGATCAGCGACCACATCAACCTCACGGCGACCTCCCCGATCGTGGGCGCCAACTTCGTCGACCTGACCGACCTGTACTCGCCGCGCCTGCGCGCGCTGTGCAAGGAGATCGACGACACGCTCGAAGAGGGCGTGTACGTCCAGTTCCCCGGCCCGCACTACGAGACCCCGGCCGAGATCAACATGGTCCGGGTCATGGGCGGCGACCTGGTGGGCATGTCCACGGTCCTGGAGGCCATCGCGGCCCGCGAGGCGGGCGCCGAGGTGCTCGGCCTCTCCCTGGTCACCAACCTGGCCGCGGGCCTCTCCGGCGAGCCCCTGAACCACGAGGAAGTCCTCCAGGCCGGCCGCGACTCGGCGACGCGGATGGGCGCCCTGCTGGCCCAGGTGCTGGACCGCATCTAGGACCCGCCCATTTTCAGCCTGTCCGGCGTTTGAGGACCGGGGCCACCTCCCAGCCCGTCCGGCGTTCGAGGACCGGGGTCCGGGGCGGAGCCCCGGTTTCGGGAAGGGGCGGGGAGGGGAACAGCCCGCGCAGCGCCCACCCCACCTCACCCCCGCCCCGCCGGCCCCCGCACCCGCACCACCCCCGAAAGCCCCCGCACCCCGAAAGGCGGACCCCGTGCAGCACGACCTCATCGCGCAGGCCAGGACCTGGCTGGCCGAGGACCCCGACCCCGAGACGCGCGACGAGCTGGGCGCCCTCATCGAGGCGGGCGACACCCAGGAGCTCGCCGCCCGTTTCGCGGGCACGCTCCAGTTCGGCACCGCCGGGCTGCGCGGCGAGCTGGGGGCCGGGCCCATGCGGATGAACCGGTCCGTGGTGGTCCGGGCGGCGGCGGGCCTCGCCGCCTACCTCAAGGCGCAGGGCGAGGAGGGCGGGCTCGTCGTCATCGGCTACGACGCCCGCTACAAGTCGGAGGACTTCGCGCGCGACACCGCGGCCGTGATGACCGGCGCCGGACTCCGCGCCGCCGTCCTCCCCCGCCCGCTCCCCACCCCCGTACTGGCGTACGCCATAAGGCACCTGGGCGCCGTCGCCGGCGTCGAGGTCACCGCCAGCCACAACCCGCCCCGCGACAACGGCTACAAGGTCTACCTCGGCGACGGCTCGCAGATCGTGCCCCCGGCCGACGGCGAGATCGCGGCCGCCATCGCCGCGGTCGGCCCGCTGGACGGCGTGGCCCGCCCGGAGGACGGCTGGCAGGCCCTCGGCGAGGAGGTCCTGGACGCCTATCTCGCCCGTACGGACGCGGTCCTGGACGCCAGGAGCCCCCGTACGGCACGCATCGTCTACACCGCGATGCACGGCGTCGGCACCTCCGTGCTGACCGCGGCGTTCGACCGGGCCGGGTTCCCCGCGCCGGTGCTCGTCGCCGAGCAGGCCGAGCCGGACCCCGCGTTCCCCACCGTGGCCTTCCCCAATCCGGAGGAGCCCGGCGCGATGGATCTCGCCTTCGCCACCGCGCGCCGGTCGGCCCCGGACCTGATCATCGCCAACGACCCGGACGCGGACCGCTGCGCCGTCGCCGTGCCCGACACCGCCACCGAGGGCGGCTGGCGGATGCTGCGGGGCGACGAGGTCGGCGCACTGCTCGCCGCGCACCTGGTGGAGCGGGGCGCCTCCGGCGTGTTCGCCGAGTCGATCGTGTCGTCTTCGCTGCTCGGCCGGATCGCCGAGAAGGCGGGCCTCGGCTACGAGGAGACCCTGACGGGCTTCAAGTGGATCGCCCGGGTGGACGGACTGCGGTACGGCTACGAGGAGGCGCTCGGCTACTGCGTCGACCCCGAGGGCGTCCGCGACAAGGACGGCATCACCGCCGCCCTGCTCGTCGCCGAGCTCGCCTCCGTACTGAAGGAGCAGGGCCGTACGCTGCTGGACCTGCTGGACGATCTGGCGCTCGCCCACGGGCTGCACGCCACCGACCAGCTGTCGGTGCGGGTGGAGGACCTGTCGGTCATCGCGGACGCCATGGCCCGGCTCCGCGAGCAGCCGCCGACCGCGCTGGCCGGCCTCGCCGTCACCTCGGCCGAGGACCTGTCGCAGGGCACGGACAAGCTGCCGCCCACCGACGGGCTGCGCTACCACCTGGAGGGCGCCCGGGTGATCGTCCGCCCGAGCGGCACCGAGCCGAAGCTGAAGTGCTACCTGGAGGTGGTGGTCCCGGTCGCGGACGCCGCCGGGCTGCCCGCCGCACGGGCGCGGGGCGCGGAGCTGCTCGCCGGGATCAAGCGGGACCTGGCGGCGGCCGCCGGGATCTGAGACGTACGTACACACAACGGAGGACCAGCCCCCGAAGAGCGGGAGCCGGTCCTCCGTTGTGTGCGGGCCGCTGCCCTCAGCCGATCGCCGCCAGCACCACGAACAGCACGACCCCCGCGGCGGCCGGGGCGATCACCTCGTACGCCCAGCGCACCGAGCCCGTGGTGGTCCCACCGGCCGGGTCGCCCGCCTTCTCGGCGAGCCCCCGCAGCTCCACGATCGTCTGGTCGGCGGCCGCGACGGGCGGGACGGTGTGCCGGTGGGCGTCGGCGGCCGCGCCGGGCGAGAACCGGCCGTAGGCGTCCTTGTGCGGAGCACGGCCCGCCACACGCGAGGCGCGCTTGCGGTCGCGCAGCGAGACGGGCACCGCCCAGAGCTGGTACTTGGTGCCGCCGGTGGCGATCAGCTCGGAGGAGTAGCCGGCCCGGACGTCGGCGACCTCGGTCCACGGCAGCCGGATCGTGCGGAACGGGTTACGGATGCGGATCCGCTCGTCGTTCACGAAGACGGCGGGCCGCAGGGTGAACGCCACGATCAGCGGCACCGCGGTGAGCAGGGCGGCCAGGGCGAACCAAGGGGCCTGTCCCTCGCCCTGGATCAGGGCGTCCCCGGCCATCACGGCGATCAGCGCCAGGAGCAGCACCCCGCAGACCAGCGCGGCTGTCGAGCGGTAGGTCCGGTCGGCGTACTGCGGCTCTGCGGGGGGTGTGGGGCTCGTCATGGGGCCGATTCTGCCTGACGGACCCGGAGGACGGGCCTCCGGCCACCCGGGCCCGGCCGTCCCGCGCCGGAGAGGAAGTGGCGGAACGTGTGGCGGTGCGCACGGTTGGGCGCTCCCCCTGTACAGGTCGCTACGCGCGTAGATATGCTCCCCTGGTGACCATGCCCACCACTGCTCCCGCATTCTCCGACGCGACGGCGTCCGACAGTGCGCTGCGCCGCTTCCTGTTCGGGCTGCCCGGCGTCGACGCCGTCGGCCTCGAAGCGCGCGCCGCCTCCCTCGGAACCCGTTCGATCAAGACGACGGCCAAGGCGTACGCCATCGATCTCGCCATCTCGATGATCGACCTGACGACGCTGGAAGGCGCGGACACCCCGGGCAAGGTCCGGGCTCTCGCCGCCAAGGCCGTCCACCCCGACCCGACCGACCGCACGACCCCGCGTACCGCCGCGGTCTGCGTCTACCCCGACATGGCGGCCACCGCCGCGGCCGCGCTCGCCGGTTCCGGTGTGAAGGTGGCGTCCGTGGCGACCGCCTTCCCGGCCGGCCGCGCCGCGCTGGACATCAAGCTCGCGGACGTCCGTGACGCCGTGGCCGCGGGGGCCGACGAGATCGACATGGTGATCGACCGGGGGGCCTTCCTCTCCGGCCGGTTCATGAAGGTCTACGAGGAGATCCTCGCCGTGAAGGCCGAGTGCGGCACCGCCCGCCTCAAGGTGATCTTCGAGACCGGTGAGCTGTCCACGTACGACAACATCCGCCGGGCCTCCTGGCTCGGGATGCTGGCGGGCGCGGACTTCATCAAGACCTCGACCGGCAAGGTGGCCACCAACGCCACCCCCGCCAACACCCTGCTGATGCTGGAGGCCGTGCGCGACTTCCGGGCGCAGACCGGCGTACAGATCGGTGTGAAGCCGGCCGGCGGCATCCGCACCACCAAGGACGCGGTCAAGTTCCTGGTGCTGGTGAACGAGACGGCGGGCGAGGACTGGCTGGACAACCACTGGTTCCGGTTCGGCGCCTCCAGCCTCCTCAACGACCTGCTGATGCAGCGCCAGAAGCTCAGCACCGGCCGTTACTCCGGCCCCGATTACGTGACGGTGGACTGATACGCCATGGCATCTGCATTCGAGTACGCACCGGCGCCGGAGTCCCGCTCCGTCGTCGACATCGCCCCCTCGTACGGGCTGTTCATCGACGGTGAGTTCACCGAGGCCGCCGACGGCAAGGTCTTCAAGACCGTCTCGCCGAGCACCGAGGAGGTCCTCTCCGAGGTCGCGCGGGCGGGCGCGGCGGACGTGGACCGGGCCGTGAAGGCCGCGCGGAAGGCGTTCGAGAAGTGGTCGGCACTGCCCGGCTCCGAGCGCGCCAAGTACCTGTTCCGGATCGCGCGCATCATCCAGGAGCGCAGCCGTGAGCTGGCCGTCCTGGAGACCCTCGACAACGGCAAGCCGATCAAGGAGACCCGCGACGCGGACCTCCCGCTGGTCGCGGCGCACTTCTTCTACTACGCGGGCTGGGCCGACAAGCTGGACCACGCGGGGTACGGGAGCAACCCCCGGCCGCTGGGTGTGGCGGGCCAGGTCATCCCGTGGAACTTCCCGCTGCTGATGCTCGCGTGGAAGATCGCCCCGGCGCTCGCCACGGGCAACACGGTGGTCCTGAAGCCCGCCGAGACGACCCCGCTGAGCGCTCTGTTCTTCGCGGACATCTGCCGCCAGGCCGGGCTCCCCAAGGGCGTCGTCAACATTCTCACCGGGTACGGGGACGCCGGCGAGGCCCTCGTCACGCACCCGGACGTCAACAAGGTCGCCTTCACCGGTTCGACCGCCGTCGGCAAGGCCATCGCGCGCTCCGTCGCGGGCACGGACAAGAAGGTCACGCTGGAGCTGGGCGGCAAGGGCGCCAACATCGTCTTCGACGACGCCCCGATCGACCAGGCCGTCGAGGGCATCGTCACCGGGATCTTCTTCAACCAGGGCCAGGTCTGCTGCGCGGGCTCCCGGCTGCTGGTCCAGGAGTCGGTCCAGGACGAGGTGCTGGACGCGCTCAAGCGCCGGCTCTCGACCCTGCGGCTCGGCGACCCGCTGGACAAGAACACCGACATCGGCGCGATCAACTCCGCCGAGCAGCTCTCCCGGATCACCGCCCTGGTGGAGACCGGCGAGGCGGAGGGCGCGGAGCGCTGGAGCGCCCCCTGCGAACTGCCTTCGTCGGGTTACTGGTTCGCGCCGACCCTCTTCACCAACGTCACCCAGGCCCACACGGTCGCCCGTGACGAGATCTTCGGCCCGGTGCTCTCCGTCCTCTCGTTCCGCACCCCGGACGAGGCGGTGGCCAAGGCCAACAACAGCCAGTACGGCCTCTCCGCCGGCATCTGGACGGAGAAGGGCTCCCGGATCCTCGCCGTGGCGAACAAGCTCCGCGCGGGCGTCGTCTGGGCCAACACGTTCAACAAGTTCGACCCGACGTCGCCCTTCGGCGGCTACAAGGAGTCGGGCTACGGCCGCGAGGGCGGCCGCCACGGCCTGGAGGCGTACCTCGATGTCTGAGCAGAACCGTCTTGGCGTCTTCAAGACCTACAAGCTGTACGTCGGGGGCAAGTTCCCCCGCTCCGAGAGCGGCCGGGTGTACGAGGTGACGGACTCCAAGGGCCAGTGGCTCGCCAACGCGCCGCAGTCCTCCCGCAAGGACGCACGTGATGCGGTCGTGGCCGCGCGCAAGGCGTTCGGCGGCTGGTCGGGCGCGACCGCGTACAACCGCGGCCAGGTCCTCTACCGCGTCGCCGAGATGCTGGAGGGCCGCAAGGAGCAGTTCGTCCGCGAGGTCGCCGCGTCCGAGGGGCTGTCGAAGTCCAAGGCGGCGGCCGTCGTCGACGCGGCGATCGACCGCTGGGTCTGGTACGCGGGCTGGACCGACAAGATCGGGCAGATCTCCGGCGGGGCCAACCCGGTGGCGGGACCGTTCTTCAACCTCTCCACCCCCGAGCCGACCGGTGTCGTCACGGTGCTCGCGCCGCAGAAGTCGTCGTTCCTCGGGCTGGTCTCGGTGATCGCCCCGGTGATCGCGACCGGCAACACGGCGGTCGTCATCGCCTCCGCCGACGCCCCGCTGCCCGCGCTCTCGCTGGGCGAGGTGCTGGCCACCTCCGACCTTCCCGGCGGTGTGGTCAACATCCTGTCGGGCGCCACTGCGGAGCTCGCTGCCCCGCTCGCCGCCCACCAGGACGTCAACGCGATCGACCTCACCGGCGCCGGCGCCGAGCTGGCCAAGGAGCTGGAGATCGCGGCGGCGGACAACCTGAAGCGGGTCCTGCGGCCGCTCGCCGCCGAGGCGGACGGCTCGGACGCCTCCACCGACTGGCTGGCCGCGCCCGGTACGCACCGGCTGACGGCCTTCCTGGAGACCAAGACGGTCTGGCACCCGACGGGTGCGCTGGGGGCCTCGGGCTCGTCGTACTGACGTTCCCGGCCTCGTACGCCGGAAGGGGCCGCCCCCACGAACGGGGCGGCCCCTTCCGGCGTGCCGCAGGCGTCAGCCCGTGACCAGCCGGGTCACCTGCCCCACCACCGGCAGGTCGGCCAGCGCGCCGCCGCTGGTGAGGGGGTCGGTGAGCACCGCGGTGGTCACCGGCTGGAAGTCGGCGATCTGGGTGCCCACGGCGTTGTCCAGCGGATCCACCCCCGTGTTGGCCAGCGGGTGCAGCTGGAGGTTGGTGATCGGGGCGACACTGCTGGCGAGCGAGGTCCCGAGCGCGCTGGTCACCGCGGGCCCGGCGCTCTCGGTGACCGCCTGGACGGCCGTGACGCCCTGCTCGGGGATCTCGGCGACCGGGGGCAGGGAGACGGCCTGCGCGGAGCCCGCACCGGCTCCCAGGGCCGCTCCCAGCGCGGTCACGGTCAGACCGGCGCGCAGCAGGGCGCGACGTTCGGGCTTGCGTGCATGACGTGCCATGTTTTCCACCTGATCGAGCCTGGTCGGGTAATGGTCTGTACACGCAGAGTAGTTGAGGTGTGATGCTGGATACCAACAAGAGGCCCGAGTGGTCCCCCGTGCGGGTCGATGCCTCACACTTCTGTTCTGTGAGTTCCAGTTCCCAACCGATCCCGACCCGCGTCGTGCTGCTCGCGGGCCCCTCCGGCTCCGGCAAGTCCGTCCTTGCCGCCCGCACCGGCCTGCCGGTGCTGCGCCTGGACGACTTCTACAAAGAGGCCGGTGACCCGACGCTGCCCCAGGTCCCCGGCTCCACGGACATCGACTGGGACTCCGCCGGGTCCTGGGACGCGGGCGCGGCGGTGGCGGCCATCGCCGAGCTGTGCCGGTCCGGCCGTACGGACGTTCCGGTGTACGACATCGCCACCAGCTCCCGTACGGACCACGAGACCTTCCACATCGGGCGCTCGCCGCTGTTCGTGGCCGAGGGCATCTTCGCGGCGGACATCGTGGGGCGCTGCCAGGAGCTGGGTCTGCTGGCGGACGCGCTGTGCCTGCGCGGCCGCCCCTCCACGACGTTCCGGCGGCGGCTGGTGCGGGATCTGCGCGAGGGCCGCAAGTCGGTGCCGTTCCTGCTGCGGCGCGGCTGGCGGCTGATGCGGGCCGAGCGGCGCATCGTGGCCCGGCAGACGGCGCTGGGGGCGTACCCGTGCGGCAAGGACGAGGCGTTGGGGCGGTTCGCCGCCGCGGCGGCGGGGCGGTGCCGCCGGGCGAGCGTGGGGGCGCCGGTCCCGGAGTAGGGACGGGCGCCCCGCGCGCGCTCAGCCGGTGGGGGCCGCGCAGCCGAAGGTCTTGGCGGCGGCCTTCGTGAAGGGGGCGCCGTACGCGTCCCGCTTCGGCAGGTCGGGGTGGCGCTTGCTCGCCTCCAGGTACTGCTGCCCCGATTCCACCGCCAGGTAGAGAGGGCCGCCGTCCGCGCAGGGCAGGATGAACCCGACACCCTTGTCGACGATTTCGGCTTCCCGGCCGTCCGGCGCTCGGCCCTTCTCCGTACCCGGGAACTTCCGCAGGGCGTCGATGAGCAGCGGGTCCCGGGTGGCGGTGTACTTCATGAAGCCGTCACCACGGACGAAGTCGGTCGTCTCGTCGTCCAGGGTCAGCTTGCAGAACCACAGGTCTGCGGGAGCCTGCTGCCCCTCTTCGAGCACCTTGGTCCCCGCCGGCACCTGGCCCGCCACGGTCAGGCCGTCCAGGCCGCACACCCGTCCTTCGGAGACCGGGCGCGCGGCATCGGAGCGGGGAGAGATGAGCGTTCCGGGCTTCTCGGGAAGGTCACCGCACTTGGTCCGGGCCGCGATCGTCCGTGCGGTGTCGGTGGCCAGGGCGGCGAAGGCGGTGCGGTCGGCAGCCGGTTCGGTGATGTTGAACTCGGCGACCACCGGCCGGTCGGTCCAGCACTTCTCGGGCAGCATGACCCACGCCTTGTACGCATTGACCCCGCCGGTCACCTCGCCGGTGAAGTACGAGGCACCCGGTGGGTAGGGCTCGCTATCGAACGCCAGTGGGTCATAGCCCCGTGCCCCCCAGAGCCGGACACTGAGCCCGCTCTCGCCGGAACCGAGGACGACGGACGACTTCTCGACCCTGCACTCCGTATCCGTCAGGTTGTCCTCGTCCAGACCGTCCCCTTCGGCGTCCAGGCGCCCGGACCCCGGAAGGATGGCGTCCACCTTCTCCGCCGAGACAAGTCCCCCGCAGAGCCGGTCCGCCGTCAGCACATTGGTGTTGCGCCAGGCGTGCAGCAGCCCTGCGACCACCACGACCAGGACGGCCACGACAGCCCAGACCTTCCACGCCGGCCTCGTACGGGCCTCTGCTGTGCTCACGTGCTCACTTCCTGGTTCGCAGCGCCGAATACGCTTCTTCACGGCCGGTGATGTAGCTCTGCTTCGCCTCGCCCTTGGCGTTCTCGGCGGCGTCGGTGCCCTTGGCGTCCCGGGTCTCGGCCCAGCCGTCGATGAGGTTGTTCGTGCCCGCGATGCCGCCCGCCGTCTCGCGGCTGACGCCGGCGCGTGCGACGTCCTCCTTCTCGGTGATGACGTCCTTGGACCACTCGTAGGTGGCGGCGTCCACGGCGCGTTGGGCGATGTCGCCGACCTGCGGGATCGTGTTGGCCAGGGCCCCGAACCCGTGGTACGCGTAGCGGGCCTGGTCGTTGATCTTCCCGACCTCGGCGTCCCGGACGTCGAGCACCATGTCCGTGCCGATGGCGTTCATCCCGCCGAAGGCCTCACCGACGTGACGCGCCTTGACGTCCCAGCTGGTGACGTTCTCGGTCAGGGCGGACTGGGGCACCTGGCGGCCGGTCTCCAGGTACTCGGCCGCGTACCCGCGCTGGCTCTCGTAGAGGGTGTCGAAGACGCGTATGGGCTCACCCTTCTCGTTCTCGCCGGCCACACCGTCGGAGACTCCGCGCATCACCCGCAGCAGGCTCTCCTTGCTGTTGGTGATGGAGGCGTTGTCGCCGGAGCCGGCGATGTCGTCCTGGCCGACCGGGCTGTTCGGGGCGTAGCCGCCGAGAATGGCGTGGGTGTCGGCCGTGTAGTCGTTCAGTGCGCGGCCGAGCGGGGCCTTCAGCGCCTCCGGTACGGTGTCGCCCCCGGCGCCCTTGTCCAGCGTCGCGATGATGCCCTGCATCACGCGGGCCTGGCCCTCGCTGTGGGGTCCGGTGCTGCCCAGCGGCGTGCCCGGCTCGTGCCCGGTCGCCCCGGCCTCCAGCGCGAGGCCGAGGCCGTGGCGGCTGAGCGGGTCGTCGTTGGTGATGAGCGCTTTGCCGGCCACGATGTGCTGCTGCGGCCACTCGCGCGCGTCGTCCCCCTGGCCCACCAGGTAGTCGAGGTGGCCCTGGCCGTTCGCCAGCTTCGGGTCGAAGAAGGAAGTGGCCGCGTCGGGGTTCTTGCTCATCACACCGAGCAGGCTGTCGAGCGCGTCGGCCCGGCCCTCCCGGTGGTTGCCGCCCCACTGCTCGAATATGGTGCCGTTGTCCTTCTCGGCGGCGATCATGTCGTGGCCGAGCTGGTTGAGGAACTGGTCGTCGAACGGCACGTCGGCGCGCGTCATCATCTCGACGAACGGCCGGTAGCCGTACATCGGGTTGGTCTTCGAGTCGAAGTTCTTGGCCCCGGCCTCCTTGAGGCCCTCGGTGAACTTCTTGTAGAACGCGCCGTCGGGGCTGTTCAGCCAGGCCTGGTACTTCGCGGAGCCGGGCCCCGCGTCCGCCATCGAACCGGGAACCTCGGTGGCTGTCGCCACCGTGTTGGCCAGTCCGCCCAGGAGCTTCGTGTACTGGTCGGCGGAGGACCCGCCGTCCCGCTCACGGTCGGACATGACGTCGCTCAGCTTGACGAGGCCGTCGGGGCCCAGCTTGTTCAGCAGCGACTGGGACCACGCCTTGTCGCCGGCCTGGTCGCGCATCGCCCGTTCCATCTCGGCGAGGTCGGCGTCGGAGACCTTCTTGCCGTCGCGCAGCCGCTCCGCGATCTCCTCGGTGTTGCGCAGCTCGTACTGCTCGATGTCGCCGAGGGCCTTGGCGTTGAAGCCGTTGACCGTTCCGTCCAAGGGGTCGGAGTCCTTCACGACCGCCTTCAGCGCGATCTCGACGCCGGTGTCCGCGTCCGTCGTCTGCGCGACCAGGCGGTCGATCGCCCGCTGCCACGAACTGACCGCGTCGCGTACGGACTTCTGGTAGTCCGGATCGTGGTGGTAGGCGCTCTTCGAACCCGCGCTCAGGCTCGACATGTCGAAGGTGACCCGGCCGGAGTCCGAGACCAGCATGTCGGCCTTGAGCGCGTCGGTCCGCGTCGTCTGGAGCTTGGTCTTGAACTCCGTGAACTGGGTGTGCGCGTCCCGGAGCAGCGAGGCGATCGCCTTGGCCTGGGTCTGGGCCGCCCGGTACTCGTTGAGCGTGACGCGGAACTGCGCGTTGGCGGCGTTCGCGCTCTGGCCGATCCAGGTCGGCTGCAGCGTGATGCCCTGGACCTCTTTCTCGTAGTCCTTCTCACGCTTGTTGAACTCGCCCGCCATCGCTGTCCACTTGTCCGCCGCGGTGGTCAGAACGGCCAGGTCCGTGGTCATGATCTCGTGATATGTAGGCATGCCCCTACCCCCGTTGTCCGATATGCCTGATGAACGCGCCGATGCGGCTCCTCCCGCTCCGCAACGGTCAGTAGCCGTCGATGGCGGAGGGCAGGCGGAACTGCTGCCCGCTCAGCACATCGGCCCCCTGGAGGTTCAGCCGGGCGCCGCTCAGACCGTTGATGTCCGCTTCGAGCCGGTTCAGCAGGCCCTGCACCTGGCCGCCCCACGTCTTGTGCGCGTTCTTCAGCGCGCGTGAGGTGATCCATCCGTCGCCGTCCTTGGCGCCGAGGGCCTTGACCGCGGCCGAGGTCTCCTCGTCCGTGTGGTCGCCGGCCGTCTTGGTCTGCGGCTTGATGCGCGTGCGGATGGCCTCGGCCGCGGCCTTCTTCTGCGCGGGGGTGGAGGCCAGGGAGGGGCCGCCGCCGGGCGCGAAGGGCGACTTGTATCCGGGGGCGAAGGGGCCCTGGACGGGGCCGTTCGGGCCCTGTCCCGGCGCGTAGGGGCCGTACACGGGAGGCGGGGAAGGATCGCCCTGGACCTCGTTCAGCTGCATCGAGGTCGACGCCCCGCCCTCCGCGGACCCTGCTGCCTGATCGCCTGCCTGCCTGCTCACTTGGCCCCCATGAGTTCCCTCGTAGCCCACGCTTGACGTGGTCCGCTCACACTAACAAGTACGTTTTCCGCCACGCCCGCACGGCGAACGGGGCCGTACAGGACCCCCCGGCCCGTACGACCCCGCTGTGTTTCCCCCGTGGCCTGCGCCTCCCCCGAAGCGATGGGCCCTTCCCCCGTGTTTCCCCCGGGCCCCCTCGGACCCCGTTTTCACTGCTCCCCCGTGGTTCCCCCACATGTCCCCCGTGGGTTCCCCGCTTCTCCCCCGTCAGCCCCTGCCTCCCCCGAAGCAGTGGCCCCCCGTCGCCTCAGGCCACCAGCTCGCCGAAGGACTCCTGCTCGTCACGTCCGAAGCTGAGGACCTCGTCCTCGCGCAGCCGGCGGAGGGACCGCCAGATGCTCGACTTCACCGTGCCGACACTGATGTCGAGGATCGACGCGATCTCCGGGTCGGTGCGGCCCTCGTAGTACCGCAGGACCAGCATCGTGCGCTGGAGTTCGGGCAGCCGGGCGAGCGCCTGCCAGAGCACCGCCCGCAGCTCCGTGCCGCGCATCGCGTCCGTGTCGCCCACCGTCTCCGGGAGCTCCTCGGTCGGGTATTCGTTCAGCTTGCGCCGGCGCCAGGCGCTGATGTGCAGGTTGGTCATGGTGCGGCGCAGATAGCCGCCGACCGCCGCCTTGTCGCTGATCCTGTCCCACGCCCGGTACGTCGAGAAGAGGGCGCTCTGCAGCAGGTCCTCGGCCTCGAACCGGTCGCCGGTCAGGTGGTAGGCGGTCGCGTACAGGGAGGCCCGCCGCTCCTGGACGTAGGCCGTGAACGCCGCTTCGGCGCCCTCGGTCTCCGCCCGGCCGGTGCGGTCCCCCGTGGCCTCCCCGTACACGCCTCGCCCGTTGTCCCCCGTGCTTTCCCCCGTGGTGGCGTCGACCACCGTCATGTACGGCTTGCGCATCTGCTCCGCAGCCGGCGACGGGTGCTGACGCCCTACGCCCCGGACACACCCCCGCATGCCCGACACGTCTCTCGCACCGGACTTCTCCGCGCTCCGGCCGACATCGTGGAGACGCGTCACAACTGCGCTTGAGCTGGTGCTGTGCAGTGCGTTCATCTCGCGCCCCCTTGTCGGTGGAGTTCGGTGGAGTCCGTTCGTTTCCTGCTGACCAAGAGCTTGCCGGGGCAGTTTCATGGCGCTGTCCTCCGACTGTCACAGGCCTGTCACAGGGGCAGTTGCGGCCGTGCCCGGACAGGTGGAGGGGGCCGCAGGTCGAACTGAAGCGCCACCATGGGCCAGAATGACGCTCGTGCCTTTCCTGTTGCTGATCGAGGACGACGACGCCATCCGCACGGCCCTCGAACTCTCGTTGTCACGCCAGGGCCACCGTGTGGCCACCGCGGCGACGGGAGAGGACGGCCTGGAGCTGCTGCGTGAGCAGCGCCCCGACCTGGTCGTGCTGGATGTGATGCTCCCCGGGATCGACGGTTTCGAGGTGTGCCGGCGTATCCGGCGCACCGACCAGCTGCCGATCATTCTGCTGACCGCGCGCAGCGACGACATCGACGTCGTGGTGGGACTGGAGTCCGGCGCGGACGACTATGTGGTCAAACCCGTCCAGGGCCGGGTGCTGGACGCCCGGATCCGGGCGGTGCTGCGCCGCGGCGAGCGCGAGTCGACCGACTCGGCGACCTTCGGCAACGTGGTCATCGACCGTTCCGCCATGACCGTGACCAAGGGCGGTGAGGATCTGCAGCTCACGCCGACCGAGCTGCGGCTCCTGCTGGAGCTGAGCCGCCGGCCCGGCCAGGCCCTCTCCCGCCAGCAGCTGCTGCGCCTGGTGTGGGAGCACGACTACCTGGGCGACTCACGTCTGGTGGACGCCTGTGTGCAGCGGCTGCGCGCCAAGGTGGAGGACGTGCCGTCCTCGCCGACCCTGATCCGTACGGTGCGGGGCGTGGGCTACCGGCTGGACACGCCTCAGTGACCGAGAGCGCCAAGCGGTCGATCCGGGCGGGGCTGCGCTGGACCAGTCTGCGGCTGCGGCTCGTCGTGGTGTTCGCGCTGGTGGCGCTGACCGCCGCGGTCTCCGCCTCGGGGATCGCGTACTGGCTCAACCGCGAGGCCGTGCTGACCCGTACGCAGGACACCGCGCTCGACGACTTCCGGCGGCAGATGCAGGACACGGCGGCGACGCTGCCGGTGCGGCCCACCAAGGACGACCTCCAGCGGGCCGCCGCGCAGATGGCGGCCGGCGGCCCCGGCTACAGCGTGCTGCTGGAGGACGAGCGCGAGCGCGGCAAGCCGATCGTCGGCTACTCCGACCTGGACACCTTCACCCGGGCCGACGTACCGGACTCGCTGCAGAAGCAGGTGGCCCGCAAGCAGCCGCTGACCTCGAACAACGAGCACGAGTACCACCTGTTCTGGCAGCGTACGAGCATCGCGGGCACCCCGTACCTGGTCGCCGGTACGCGGATCATCGGCGGCGGCCCGGCCGGGTACATGCTCAAGTCCCTCGACCAGGAGCGGCAGGACCTCAACTCGCTCGCCTGGTCGCTGGGGATCGCCACCACCCTGGCGCTGATCGGTTCGGCGCTGCTGGCCCAGGCCGCCGCGACGACGGTGCTGCGCCCGGTGCAGCGGCTCGGCGACGCGGCCCGCAAGCTCGGCGAGGGCAAGCTCGACACCCGGCTCACCGTCTCCGGTACGGACGAACTCGCCGACCTCTCCCGTACGTTCAACCGGACCGCGAGCTCGCTGGAGAAGAAGGTCGCGGACATGAGCGCCCGGGAGGAGTCGAGCCGGCGGTTCGTCGCCGACATGTCCCACGAGCTGCGCACCCCGCTGACCGCGATCACGGCGGTGGCCGAGGTGCTGGAGGACGAGGCGGACAGCCTCGACCCGATGATCGCGCCCGCCGTGCACCTCGTGGTCAGCGAGACCCGGCGGCTGAACGACCTGGTGGAGAACCTGATGGAGGTGACCCGCTTCGACGCGGGCACCGCACGTCTGGTCCTGGACGACGTCGACGTCGCCGACCAGGTCACCGCGTGCATCGACGCGCGGGCCTGGCTGGACGCGGTGGACCTGGACGCGGAGCGCGGCATGATGGTCCGGCTCGATCCGCGCCGGCTCGACGTGATCCTGGCCAACCTGATCGGCAACGCCCTCAAGCACGGCGGTTCACCGGTGGGGGTCAGGGTGCGGACCGAGGGCGAGGAGCTGGTCATCGAGGTACGGGACCACGGTCCGGGTATCCCCGAGGAGGTGCTGCCGCACGTCTTCGACCGCTTCTACAAGGCCAGCGCCTCCCGGCCGCGTTCGGAGGGCAGCGGTCTCGGCCTCTCCATCGCCATGGAGAACGCGCACATCCACGGCGGTGACATCACGGCCGCCAACTCTCCCGACGGCGGGGCGGTCTTCGTATTGCGGCTGCCGCGCGGCGCCTCGGAGCCGACCGAGGACGGGACGGACGGCGGCAGTGGGCGGGACGACGACAGTGAGGACGGTGGGGCGTCATGACCGGCGTGTTCCGGCCGTTGCCGGGTGCCCCTCGACGGCGCGCCGCCGTCGCCGCGCTCGGCGCCGTCCTGGTGGCCGCCGCGCTGGCGTCGGGGTGCGGGATCCGGACGACGTCCGTCCCCGTGGACGCCGGGGCCGCGCCGTCGCGGGTGCCGTGCAAGCTGCCGTCGGCGGACGTCACGACCCGGTCCCCGGACAGCGTCGCGGCACCGGTGTACCTGGTGTGCGCCTCGCAGCTGGTGCCCGTGGACCGGCCGGTGCCCGCGGGGCGGGCCGGTGCCGACCCGCTGGTGGCCGCGCGCGCCCTGCTGGACCAGGTGCAACAGGCGCCGCCCGAGAACGAGCGCAGGGCCGGGTTCTCCACGGCGGTCCCGGTGGGGCTGCGGGTGGAGGCCTCCCGCCCCGATGACCCGGCGGGCACCCTGCGGCTGAGCAGCCAGCCCGAGGACCTGTCGGCGGAGGCGCTGGCGCAGCTGGTGTGCACGTACGCGGAGAACGACGCGCTCGTGACGGCGGGCTCGGTGGTCCTGGGCGGCCCCGGGCAGTACCCGCCGCGCGGCTATCTGTGCACCTCGCAGACGAAGTCCCGGCCGCAGGACGCGACGACCCCGGACGCGCTCGAACTGGACTGACCGGCCGGACGGCGGTGCCGTACGGGGACGGCGGGTCCGGTGCCGTACGGGGCGTGGGCGCGATGCCGTACGAGGACGGCTGGTCCGGTGCCGTACGAGGACGGCTGGGCGCGTCTCCGTACGGCCTGCGGCGAAGTCACGGAACCGATCCTGCCGGTCGGGGCGTCTTGGTGGACGTGCGTCAAGGTTCGGACGGTCAGACCGTCATCCACTTCCGCGCGGCGGGGGTCACTCTCCTCCTCGCGCATCTGCTGCTCGTCGGGTGGCTGACGCTGCGCCCGCTGGACGTGCCCTGGATCACGGCCGCCAACTTCGAGCCGCTCGCCTCCATCAGAGCCGACCTCGCGCTGGGGCCGGTCGAGGCCACGCGCCGGATCGGCGGGGCGCTGCTCCTGCTGGCCCCGCTCGGGGTGCTGCTGCCGATGGCCGGGGGCCGGATCTTCGTCTCGCCCTGGGTGTCGCTGCTGCGGACGGTGGCGGCCGGGGCGCTGATCTCGCTCGCCATCGAGCTGGGCCAGACCGGGGTGCCCGGTCAGGTGGTCGACATCGACTCGGTGCTGCTGAACGCCACCGGCGTGGTCCTGGCCCATCTGCTGGTCGTCCCGGTGTGCCGGGCGCGGCTGCGCCGCCGTGGGGTGCCGGGCGTACGGGACCTGCCCCGGTACCGGCAGGAGACCCGTCTCAGGGACGAGGCCCCTGGGGGGCCGACCCCGACGATTACCAGGGTCGGCATCGCCCCGTAGAGCGATGCTTTGTCCCCCTTCGCGGACGCACTATGGAGACATCGGGAGCGGAACAGAGCCGCCCCCACCGCAACGGTTCGCGAAGGAGCTCACCATGGCCGCACTTGTCCGCCCCAGTGAAGGACGCATGATCGGCGGTGTGTGTGCGGGGCTGGCACGGCGCTTCGGCACCTCGGCCGCCACGATGCGCGTCATATTCGTCGTCTCCTGCCTGCTGCCCGGCCCGCAGTTCCTGCTCTACCTGGCGCTGTGGGCGCTGCTGCCCTCGGAGAAGTCCGCCTCGTCCGCGTCGGCCTGGTGACGCGACCGGCCCACGGGGAGCGGTTCGGCGTACGCACAGTGGGGCGCACACCCTGATCAGGGTGTGCGCCCCACCGGCATGTGCGGGTGCGCGCCGCTGGGCGGCGCGTCGGGGTGGTGCGGTCAGCCGCCGAGCGGGATGCCGTTGGCGGTGAGGCCCTGGGTGGGCAGTCCGCCGAGCAGGCCGGTGACCGGGGCGGCGGCGTCGGTGGCGTCGCCGCCGAGGATCTTGCCGACGGTCTCCTGGACCGGCGCGTTCTGGGCCGACTTGGCGACGGTGTCCAGCGCCATGGTGGAGACGGGGAGCGCGCCGGCCGCGGAGTCGAGCGGCAGCGCGGGGGCGGCGGAGGCGCTGCCGGCGGCGGCAGCGGCGAAAGCGGCACCGAGGACGGCGACACCGAGAGACTTGGCAGCAGACTTCTTCATGAAGAATTCATCCTTGGGGAAGGGGATGTGAGCGGCTCTGCAAGTTAGCCACCCCACTGCCCCGACCGCAAACATCCCGACACGCGAAAAATGGCCGGGATTTCGATTCCCGGCCATCTTCCGAACCTCGAACGTCAGCTCGCCGCGGCGGAAGAACCACTGGTCACAGCGGTCTGCCGGAAAAGCCACTCGGACTTCAGCTCGGCATATCCGGGCTTGACGACCTCGTTGATCATCGCGAGACGTTCATCGAAAGGAATGAAAGCTGATTTCATCGCATTGACGGTGAACCACTGCATGTCGTCGAGCGTGTATCCGAATGCCTCGGTCAGCAGCTCGAATTCGCGGCTCATGCTCGTCCCGCTCATCAGCCGGTTGTCCGTGTTCACGGTGACGCGGAAATGCAGCTTCCGCAGCAGCCCGATCGGGTGCTCCGCGTACGAGGTGGCGGCACCGGTCTGGAGGTTGGACGTCGGGCACATCTCCAGCGGGATGCGCTTGTCGCGTACGTAGGAGGCGAGGCGGCCGAGGGTGACCGAGCCGTCCTCCGCGACCTCGATGTCGTCGATGATCCGCACCCCGTGGCCGAGCCGGTCGGCGCCGCACCACTGCAGGGCCTGCCAGATCGACGGCAGGCCGAAGGCCTCGCCCGCGTGGATCGTGAAGTGGTTGTTCTCCCGCTTGAGGTACTCGAACGCGTCGAGGTGGCGGGTGGGAGGGAAGCCGGCCTCGGCGCCCGCGATGTCGAAGCCGACGACACCGTGGTCGCGGTAGGTGTTGGCGAGTTCGGCGATCTCCAGCGCGCGGGCCGCGTGCCGCATCGCGGTGAGCAGGGCGCCGACGCGGATCCGGTGGCCGTTGGCGCGGGCGATGCGCTCGCCCTCGCGGAAGCCCTCGTTGACGGCCTCGACGACCTCTTCGAGGGTCAGGCCGCCCTCCAGGTGCTGCTCGGGGGCGTAACGGATCTCGGCGTAGACGACGCCGTCCTCGGCGAGGTCCTCGGCGCACTCTGCGGCCACCCGGAAGAGCGCGTCACGGGTCTGCATGACGGCGCAGGTGTGGGCGAAGGTCTCCAGATAGCGCTCCAGCGAACCGGAGTCGGCGGCCTCGCGGAACCAGATGCCGAGCTTGTCGGCCTCGGTCTCGGGGAGGGAGTCGTAACCCTGCGCGCGGGCCAGCTCGATGATCGTGCCCGGTCGCAGGCCGCCGTCGAGGTGGTCGTGGAGCAGCACCTTGGGGGCGCGCCGGATCTGGTCGGAATCAGGGACATTCGGGGTCTGGCTCGTCATCTGGGCACTCTAGCGCCTACGCGCGTAGAGCGCCTGTTGTCGATGCGCAACAGTGACCGGAAAGTCGGGTGGAGTACACCTGCTCTTCTGAGACTGTTCTGTCATGGCACAGCGCGCACTCCCCCTGCCTGCAGCCAGGCTGGGACGGGCCGTCACGACGGCCGGAGCACCATACGAGGTCAGCGGCGTGGTCCTGCTGCTCCCGGACGGCGAGGCCGACTCACGGCGCCGCCCCTCCCCCCTGTCGTACGCGATCCAGCTGCCGTTCGCCCGTGCGCTGGCGCGCGCCGGGGAGGGGGACGGTCTTGCGGTGCACGTGCTGCGCTACCGCTGCCGCGGCTGGAACGCGGACGACGCGCACCCGGCCGAGGACGCCGCGTGGGCGGCCGACGAGGTCCAGCGGCGGTACGGGGACGTGCCCGTGTGCCTGGTCGGCCACGGGATGGGCGGGCGGGCTGCGTTGCGGGCGGCCGGGCACGGGGCGGTGACGTCGGTGCTGGCGATGGCCCCCTGGCTGCCGGAGCGGGCCGCCGCCGAACCGGAGCCGGTGAAGCAGCTCGTGGGGCGGCGGGTGCTGATCGTGCACGGCACCAACGACGAGCGCACCGACCCGGAGCTGTCGTACCGGCTGGCGGAGCGGGCGAAGAAGTCCAACCGGGACACCTGCCGCTTCGAGGTCCACTCCGACGGGCACGCGCTGCGCCAGCACCGCTCCGAAGTGGTGGCGCTGGCCGCCGACTTCGTCCGCGGCTCGCTCTTCGCCCGGTCCTACTCGCGGCCGGTCAAGGACGCGCTGGCCGCGCCGCCGCCGCTCGGGCTGCGGATGCCGCTGGCCGCCGGGTTCGGGCGGTCGCTGCGGCACTGAGTTCCCGCGCAACGGAGTTCAGTCCGGCAGCAGGTTCCCCCGCCGCGAGAGCAGGAACCGCTTGAAGGCGGCGACCGGCGGGGTGTCGGGGTGTCCGTCCAGCCAGGCGACCCCGATCTCGCGGACCGCGCGCGGCGCCGTCACCGTCAGCTCGACCACCCCCGGGCGGGCGACCGCGGGCGGCGGGAGCAGGGCCACGCCGAGCCCGGCGGCGACCAGCCCGCGCAGGGTCTCGGCCTCCTCGCCCTCGAAGGCGACGCGCGGGGTGAAGCCCGCCTCCGTGCAGAGGTCGTCGGTGATCCGGCGGAGCCCGTAACCCGGCTCCAGGGTCACGAACGTCTCGTCGGCGGCCTCCGCGAGGCGGATGCGGCGGCGGGAGGCGAGGCGGTGGTCGTCGGGGACCACCAGGCGCAGGCGCTGTTCGTCCAGCCGGCGGGTGACCAGGTCGGGGGCGTCGGGCACGGGCGAGGTGAGGCAGAGGTCGAGGCCGCCGGCGCGCAGCCGTTCGATCATCGCCTCGCCGTAGTTCTGGACGAGCTGGAAGCGGACCTTGGGATGGTCGGCCCGGAAGCCGCGGATCAGGGCGGGCACGGTCTCCGAGCCCATGGTGTGCAGGAAGCCGAAGGAGACCCGGCCCGTCGTGAGGTCGGCGTCCGCCCGGACCGCGTCGGCGGCCTTCTCCACCTCGGCCAGGGCCCGTTCGGCCGAGGTGAGGAAGGTGCGGCCGGCCGGGGTGAGCGAGACGGTACGGCCCTTGCGGGCGAACAGGGCGACGCCCAGGTCCGCTTCGAGCCGGACCATGGCCCGCGAGAGCGTGGACTGCGGGACGCCGAGCTCGTGTGCGGCGCGGGTCACATGCTCGTGGCGGGCGACCGCCTCGAAGTACGCGAGGCGTGGCGCGAGGACGGCCCGGATGTCTTCTTCGTAACTGCTCGGTGACAGCCGAGGCTGTGAGCTGCGTTGATGCGCCATGGGATTGATTATGGCGGTTTCGTGCATTGGACGCATGAAACCGGGCGCTCTACGTTCGTCGTATGCCTCCCGCCGATACCGGGGCATCCACCGTCGTCGTGGATGCCTCTGCCCCGTCGTCCCCCGTCACCACCACCGCCGCTCCGGCGGGCGCCCATGAGCGCCTGGAGCCCGGCCGCCCCGGCTACCGGAAGATGAGCTTCGCGCTCTTCGCCGCCGGAGTCGCGGCCTTCGCCCTCCTCTACTCCACCCAGGCCCTGCTTCCCGCGATCTCCGCCTCGTACGGCGTGAGCGCCGGGCAGGCGAGCTGGACGGTCTCCGCGGCGACCGGCGCGCTGGCACTGTGTGTGCTGCCGCTGAGCGCGCTGTCGGAGCGGTTCGGGCGGCGGCAGATGATGACGGCCTCGCTGACGGTCGCGGTGCTGGTCGGGATGCTGGTGCCGTTCGCGCCCTCGATCGGCTGGCTGATCGCGCTGCGGGCCATCCAGGGCGCGGCGCTCGCCGGTCTTCCGGCCTCCGCGATGGCGTATCTGGCGGAGGAGGTCCGGCCCAAGGCGCTGATCGCCGCGATCGGGCTGTTCGTCGCGGGCAACAGCATCGGCGGCATGAGCGGCCGGATCCTCACCGGCTGGGTCGCCCAGGCCTGGGGCTGGCGCGCGGCGCTCGCGGCGGTCGGGCTGCTCGCGGTGGCGTGCGCGGTCGCCTTCCACTTCCTGATCCCCAAGGCCCGTAACTTCACCCCCGGTTCGCTGAACCCGAAGGCGCTGGCGAAGACCGTCGCCACCCACCTCGGCAACCCGCTGCTGGTGCGGCTGTACGCGATCGGCGCACTGTTCATGACGGTGTTCGGCGCGGTCTACACGGTGATCGGCTACCGGCTGGTCGATGAGCCGTTCTCGCTGCCGCAGGGCATCGTCGGCTCGATCTTCCTGGTCTACCTGGTCGGTACGGTCTCCTCCGCCGCGGCCGGACGGCTGGTGGCCCGCCTCGGCCGCCGGGGCGCGCTCTACCTGGCGGTCTCCACGACCACGGCCGGGCTGCTGCTCTCGCTCGCCGACCAGCTGGCCTCCGTGCTGCTGGGCCTGGTGCTGATCACGGCCGGCTTCTTCGCCGGGCACGCGGTCGCCTCGTCCTCGGTGAGCCGGACCGCGACGACGGGCCGGGCGCAGGCATCGGCGCTCTACCAGTCGGCGTACTACCTGGGCTCCAGCGCGGGCGGCACGCTGGGTGCGGTCGCCTTCCACGCGGGCGGCTGGGCGGCGACGGTGGCCCTGGGGCTGCTCGCGGTCCTCGGCGTCGTCTCCATCACGCTGTACGGGACCCGGGTGGCGCGGGCCGAGCGGCGGGCGCTGATCCCGGCGACCCGGTGAGCCGGTGGTCGGGGACTGGTGACCCTGTGAGCCGGTAATCGGGGCTTACGGCCTCCGGCCAACCGGAGGCCGTAATTCCGGCTATGCCGTACCGCGACGCAACCGAGACCTGGCCCGCGCAACCACCGCACCCCTTCGGACGTCTACCAGGCGTAACCACAAAACCACTGTGGGCGAAGGGGAGTTGGCGCATGGGAGTCACGGCGAAAATACCCGGAGGACGGCTGCGGCGCGGGGCGGCGCTCTCCGTGGCCGGGCTGGTGGCGGCACCCGCCCTGGTCCTGGGCACCGGGACCGCGGCCCAGGCCGCCTCCTGTTCGACCTCCGCCGGGCCGCACCAGAAGCAGGTCGAGAAGTTCCTGAAGCGGCCCGTCGACGGCAAGCAGTCGGCCGCCGACTGCAAGGCGATCCAGAAGTTCCAGAAGACCCACGGGATCACCCCGACCATCGGGTACGCCGGGCCGCTGACCTGGCGCACGATGAACACGATGCTCGCCCAGAAGGCTGCCGGGAAGAACCCCAACAAGGCCGGGAAGTGCCCCACCAACAAGGGCCGCATCGCCTGCGTCGACCTGACCCGGCAGCTGAGCTGGATCCAGGACGGCAAGAAGCTGAAGTACGGCCCGGTGCCGGTGCGGACCGGTCGCGACGGCGCGGAGACCCGGACCGGCGCGAAGAAGATCTACTGGCGCAACATCAAGCACTGGTCGACGATCTACAAGGTGTGGATGCCGCACTCGCAGTTCTTCGACGGCGGCCAGGCGTTCCACTCGGTCACCAAGTCCATGTACAACCCGCCGGGCTCCGGCGGCTGCGTCAACATGCGCCCCGCCGACGCGAAGGCATACTGGAAACTGCTGAAGAACGGCGACGACGTGTACGTCTACGGGCGCAAGCCCGGTACCTGATCCGGAGCCCCGGGGGCTTGGCCCCTTTCCACCCCCGTTGTCAGTGGCCTGCGGTAGCTTCCGAGGTACCGGGTGACGGATACCGCGGCGGGGCTGCGCGACAGGGGTGGAGCGATGAGCGATCTGACGACGACGGCTGCGGGGGCGGGGGCCGGGACGGCCGGTGACGCCGGTATCGACGCCCGCCTCGAAGGCCACAGGACCGAGCTGACCGGGTTCTGCTACCGGATGCTCGGCTCGGCGTTCGAGGCCGAGGACGCGGTGCAGGACACCCTGGTGCGGGCCTGGCGCAACTTCGACAAGTTCGAGGGCCGCTCCTCGCTGCGCTCCTGGCTCTACCGCATCGCCACCAACGTCTGCCTGGACATGCTGAAGGCGGGCAACAAGCGGGCCCGCCCGGTCGATCTGACGGGCCCGACCCCGCTCGCGCAGGCCGCGCTCAGCCCCCGTCCGGAGAACGTCTGGCTGGAGCCGATGCCGGACGGCCGGATCCTGCCCTCGGTCCAGGACCCGGCGGAGGCCGCAGTGGCGCGGGAGTCGGTGCGCCTGGCGTTCGTGGCCGCGCTCCAGCACCTGCCGCCCAAGCAGCGGGCCGTGCTGATCCTGCGCGAGGTGCTCGCCTGGAAGGCCGCCGAGGTCGCCGAGCTGCTGGAGACCTCCGTCGCCTCGGTCAACAGCGCCCTCCAGCGGGCCCGTGCCACCCTCACCGAGGCGGAGGGCCGGGTCCCGGACGCGGCGGACCCGCTCGACGAGGAGCAGCAGAAGCTCCTGGAGCGCTATGTGAAGGCGTTCGAGGGGTACGACATGGCCGCCCTGACCGCGCTGCTCCACGAGGACGCGGTGATGACGATGCCGCCGTTCGACCTGTGGCTGCGGGGCACGCCGGACATCACGGGCTTCATGACCACCATCGGCGCGGCCTGCGCGGGCTCCCGGCTGGTGCCCGTGGCGGTCAACGGCTCCCCGGGCTTCGCGCACTACAAGCCCGACCCGGAGGGGTCCGGCTTCGTGCCGTGGGCGGTGCAGGTCATCGACGTCCAGGACGGGGCGATCTCGGGGATGCACTGCTTCCTGGACGTGGAGCGCTGGTTCCCGCTGTTCGGCCTGGCCGACCGGCTTCCGGCGGTGCCGGCCGGGGAGTGACCGGTCGGAAGTGAGCGGTCGGAAAGGCCCTAGGGGCGAGGTACCCGCCCCTCCGGCTCCTCCAGGGCGACCACGTCCGCCAGTCCCACCAGGTCCAGCAGTCCCTGGAGTTCCGGCCCCACCCGGCGCAGCCGCAGCTGCCGCCCGGCCCGGCGGGCGACGAGCGCCAGCCGGGCCACCGCCTCGACCAGGGCCAGGTCCGCGCGCTCGACACCGCCCACGTCGCACTCCACCGGCGCGCCCTGGTCCGGCGCGGCGCCCCGGGGGCCGTTCAGCAAGGTCTCCAGTTCCGTGCAGAGGGCCGGTACGACGTCACGGGTGACGTGTCCGGTGACGACGAGGACGATCGGATTCATGGCAGCCACAACGGGGAGACCGGTCCGGTGACCGAAACTCATCGCCGCCCGGGGGCAGGATCCCCGCCGGAGAGAGTCAACTCACAACTCGTACACATCCCTTGCGAACCTCTTCACGATTTTCGCCCTCTAGATTGAGTGAACGGTTCAGAGGAACCGCCTCATTCTCCAGGGGGAGAGTTGCACAGACACGTGAACAGGGTGGGGGTCCCGGCTGTCGCCGCGGCCGCGGCCGTGGCACTCGCGGCGGGCATGACCACGCCCGCCGCCGCCCAGCCGGTCCGCAGCGCGGCCGCCGGTCCTGCGGCCTCCGGCCCCTCGGCCGAGGTCGCGCACCAGCTGACGCTGATCACCGGTGACCGGGTGTCGGTGGACGCCAAGGGCCGGATCGTGGGCTTCCGGCCCGCGAAGGGGCGCGCCGGGATACCGGTGCGCAAGGAGATACGGGACGGGCGCACGCTCGTCATACCCGCCGACGCCCAGCGGCTCATCGCCTCGGGCAAGCTCGACCGGCGGCTGTTCGACATCACGGAGCTGAACCGGCCGGAGAACCGCCGGGCCCAGCAGCACGACCTGCGGCTCATCGTCAGCTACCGGGGCGCGCAGAGCGCCCGGGCGAAGGCGGAGGTCCGGGACGCGGGCGCCACCCGGATCGGCCGGAGTCTGACGTCGCTGAACGCGCAGTCGGTGGCCACGCCGAAGGCGGACGCCGCAGACCTGTGGCAGGCGCTCACCAGTGAGCAGGCCGGCAGTGAGCAGCGCACCACCGCTGCGGGCGTCGACCGGGTCTGGCTGGACGGGAAGCGGAAGGCGACCCTGGACCGCAGCGTCGCCCAGATCGGGACGCAGGCCGCCTGGAGCGCCGGATACACCGGCAAGGGCGTCAAGATCGCGGTCCTGGACACCGGGGTGGACGGGACCCACCCGGACCTCGTGGGCAAGGTCGCAGCGGCGAAGAACTTCACCTCCTCGCCCAACCTCAGGGACCGCATCGGTCACGGCACCCATGTCGCGTCGATCGCCGCGGGTTCGGGCGCCAAGTCGGGCGGGAAGTTCAAGGGCGTGGCCCCGGACGCCACGCTGCTGGCGGGCAAGGTGCTCGGCGACGACGGGTTCGGCGACGACTCCGGCATCCTGGCCGGGATGGAGTGGGCGGTCGCCCAGGGCGCCGACATCGTCAACCTGAGCCTCGGCGGCATGGACACCCCCGAGGTGGACGCGCTGGAGGCCGGGGTCAACAAGCTCTCGGCCACGAAGGGCGTCCTGTTCGCCATCGCGGCGGGCAACGAGGGGTCCGGCGCGGGCACCGTCGGCTCCCCGGGCAGCGCGGACGCCGCGCTGACCGTCGGAGCGGTCGACGTCAAGGACAAGCTGGCGGACTTCTCCAGCCGTGGCCCGCGCGTGGGCGACGGCGCGGTCAAGCCCGATGTCACCGCCCCCGGCGTGGACATCACGGCGGCCTCCGCACCCAAGTCGGAGATCGCGCTGGAGGTCGGTGAGGCGCCCCCGGGCTACACCACCATCTCCGGCACGTCGATGGCCACCCCGCATGTCGCGGGCGCCGCGGCCCTGTTGAAGCAGCAGCACCCGGAGTGGACGTACACGCAGCTGAAGAGCGTGCTGGCGTCCTCCACCAAGCCGGGCGCGTACACCCCGTTCCAGCAGGGCACGGGCCGTATCGCGGTGGACCGGGCGCTGACCCAGTCCGTCGTGAGCGAGCAGGTCTCGGTCGGCTTCGGCGTGCAGCAGTGGCCGCACACCGACGACACCCCGGTCACCGAGAAGATCACCTACCGCAACCTGGGCACCACGGACGTCACCCTCGACCTGACGGCCGCCGGCACAGGACCGAAGGGCAAGCCTGCTCCGGCCGGCTTCTTCACCCTCGGCGCCCAGCAGGTCACCGTGCCCGCGGGCGGCACCGCCGATGTGGCGCTGACGGCCGACACCCGGCTCGGCGGGGCGGAGACCGGCGCGTACTCCGCGTACGTCGTCGCCACCGGCGGCGGCCAGACCGTCCGCACGGGGGCGGCGGTCGAGCGCGAGCGTGAGGCGTACGACGTCGTCGTGAAGGCCATCGGCCGTACGGGCAAGGCCGCGGTCGGCGCGGAGGTCTCGCTGGACGACCTCGGCGTCGCCTCGGACGGTTCCGCGTTCACCTCCGCCTTCAAGAACGGTGTGGCCACGCTGCGGGTGCCCAGGGGCACCTTCGTGCTGAACGGCACCGTCGTGACGGATCCCAAGAAGATCCGGGAGATCGACTGGCTCGCCCAGCCGAAGCTGAGCGTCACGAAGAACACGACGGTCACGCTGGACGCCCGCAGGGCCAAGCCGGCCGCCATCACCCTGCCGGTGAAGGGGACCAAGCTCCGCGGCCTGCAGAGCGAGTTCTCGGTCTCGACCAAGTACGACGAGGTCACGTACGGCTGGATGGTCGACGGCAAGGGGACCCTCCGCACCGCCCACGTCGGCCCGAAGATCACCGACGGTTCGCTCAGCCAGCGCTGGGCCGGCAACTGGAACAAGGGGGCGTCGGGCGACTACAACATCGCGACCGGCGGCCGGGTCCAGCAGCTCGCCACGGGCTTCACCCGTAAGTACAAGGCCAACCAGTTCGCCACGGTGAAGCTGACCATGGGCGTCGGCGCGGTCAAGAAGAAGACCGGCATGCTCGCCCCGCTGGCGGAACTGCCGGGCGGATACCCGATGTACGGCGCACCCGTCTCGCAGGCGCTGCCCGCCGTCCGCACGATCCGGGTCGCCACCACCGACAAGACCCGCTGGGGCCTGGAGTTCGCCCAGATCGGCGGCAAGGACCACGAGGGCTACCCGGTCTTCGAGTCGGGCTACTCGCTCGGACGGCCCGCCACCTACAAGGGCGGCAAGTCCTACACCAAGGCGGTCAACACCGGGGTCTTCGGCCCGCGGCTGGCCGCGGGCGACGGCATCTACCGCGACGGCAGCACGATCGGAGCCATCCTTCCGCTGCTGGCGGACGGCAAGGGCAACGACGGCGCACCGGAGTTCTCCTCGGTCACCACCGTGCTCCACCGCAACGGGAAGAAGTTCGCCCAGAACAACGACCCGCTCCAGGGCTGGGGCACCTTCCGGGTCCCGGCGGGCAACGCCGACTACAAGCTCACCTCGTCGGTGAAGCACAGCGCGAAGATCGGCGCCCTCTCCACCCGGGTGGACGTCAGCTTCTCGTTCCGCTCCAAGAAGGCGACCACGAAGCTCCCCGCCTCCACCGTCCGCTTCACCCCCGCCATCGGCTCCGACGGCCGGGCGAAGGCGGGCAGGACGATCTCCGTGCCGGTGACGGTGCAGGGCTCGGCCGCCGGGAAGAACCTCAAGTCGCTGACGACGTACGTCAGTTACAACGGCGGCAAGACCTGGAAGAAGGTCACCGTGAAGAAGGGCAAGATCACGGTGAAGAACCCGGCCAAGGGCAAGGGCATCTCCTTCTCCGCCAACATCACCGACAAGAAGGGCAACAAGTCCTCGGTGAAGATCTACAACGCGTACCTGGGCAAGTGACACGGTACGAGCGGTAGTTCACCCTCGCACGACGGCGGCCCGCCGCACGGATCATCTCCGTGCGGCGGGCCGCCGTTGTGTGTTAAGCGATACGTTCCCGCACCACCGGGAGCGCCGCGTACGACGTGCCGGCCGGGGCGACGTCGTACGCGTCCGGCAGGGCCTTCAGCGCGTAGTCGAACTTCTCCGGGGTGTCCGTGTGCAGCGTCATCAGGGGCTGGCCCTCGGTGACGGTGTCGCCGGGCTTGGCGTGGAGTTCGACGCCCGCGCCCGCCTGCACCGGGTCCTCCTTGCGGGCGCGGCCCGCGCCGAGGCGCCAGGCGGCGACGCCGACGTCGTAGGCGTCCAGGCGGGTCAGGACGCCGGACGAGCGCGCGGTGACCACGTGCTGCTCGCGGGCGACCGGGAGCGTGGCGTCCGGGTCGCCGCCCTGGGCGGAGATCATCCGGCGCCAGACGTCCATGGCGGAGCCGTCGGCGAGCGCCTTCTCGGGGTCGGCGTCCTTCAGGCCGGCCGCGTCGAGCATCTCGCGGGCGAGGGCGAGGGTCAGGTCGATGACGTCCTGCGGGCCGCCACCGGCGAGGACCTCGACCGACTCGCGGACCTCCAGGGCGTTGCCCGCGGTGAGGCCGAGCGGGGTCGACATGTCGGTGAGCAGGGCGACCGTCCGCACTCCGCTGTCGGTGCCGAGCGCGACCATGGTGGAGGCCAGTTCGCGGGCGTCCTCGATGGTCTTCATGAAGGCGCCGGAGCCGACCTTGACGTCCAGGACGAGCGCGCCGGTGCCCTCGGCGATCTTCTTGGACATGATCGAGCTGGCGATGAGCGGGATCGCCTCGACGGTGCCGGTGACATCGCGCAGCGCGTAAAGCTTCTTGTCGGCGGGGGCGAGGCCGTCACCGGCGGCGCAGATGACCGCGCCGGTGGTGTCCAGGACGTTCAGCATCTCCTCGTTGGAGATGTGGGCCCGCCAGCCGGGGATGGACTCCAGCTTGTCCAGGGTCCCGCCGGTGTGGCCGAGGCCCCGGCCGCTGAGCTGCGGCACGGCCGCGCCGCACGCGGCGACCAGCGGGGCGAGCGGCAGGGTGATCTTGTCGCCGACGCCGCCGGTGGAGTGCTTGTCGGTGGTGGGGCGGGAGAGCGCGGAGAAGTTCATCCGCTCGCCGGAGGCGATCATCGCGGCGGTCCAGCGGGCGATCTCGGTGCGGTTCATGCCGTTGAGCAGGATCGCCATGGCGAGGGCGGACATCTGCTCGTCGGCGACCTCGCCGCGGGTGTACGCGTCGATGACCCAGTCGATCTGCTCGGGGGTCAGCTCGCCTCGGTCCCGCTTGGTGCGGATGACGGAGATGGCGTCCATGGGAGTCCTTCCGGCCGGTGCGTACGCAGGAGTTCTGTCGACTCTACGCGCATAGAGAGGGGGAATGGCGGTGGCCCTTCCGCGAAGGGAAGGGCCACCAGGGTTGCAGATTCAGCCGAGGTGCTGCGGGCCGAACGACTGCGGCAGCATCTCGTCCAGCGTGCGCCGCCCGTCGGGCGTCTCCAGGAGGAGCTCGGGGCCGCCGAACTCGTACAGGAGCTGCCGGCACCTGCCGCACGGCACCAGGATCGACCCGGTGCCGTCCACACAGGTGAAGTGGGTCAGCCGGCCGCCGCCGGTCGCCTGGAGGGTGGAGACCAGGCCGCACTCGGCGCAGAGCGAGAGGCCGTAACTGGCGTTCTCGACGTTGCAGCCGGTGATCGTGCGGCCGTCGTCCACCCGGGCGGCGACCCCGACCGGGAAGCGCGAGTAGGGGGCGTACGCCCGGGACATGGCGTCCCGGGCCGCGGCCCGCAGGGCCCCCCAGTCGGACTCGCCGAAGGGAACCGCCTGCTCCGGGGCGGGCGAGGTCACTTGCCCTCGCCCTTCCGGTAGGGCACGCCGTCCGCCTTCGGCATCCGCAGCCGTTGCGCGGAGAGCGAGAGGACCAGCAGCGTGGTGACGTACGGGGCCGCGTCGACGAACTGGCTCGGCACCTGGTCGGTCAGGAAGTACCAGGTGAACAGCAGCGCCGAGACGGCCGCCGAGATCACCGCGGAGACGTACTTCTTCTTGTACAGCTGCCAGAACACCGCGATGACCAGCAGGATCGCCAGCAGGAGCAGCATCGCGTGGACGTTCTCCGCACCGCCGCGCAACTTGAGGCTGTCGGTGAAGCCGAAGAGTCCGGCGCCCAGGGCCATGCCGCCCGGCATCCAGTTGCCGAAGATCATGGCGGCGAGGCCGATGTAGCCGCGGCCGCCGGTCTGGCCCTCCTGGTAGATGCCGGTGGCGACGATCGCGAGGAACGCGCCGCCGAGACCCGCGAGACCGCCCGAGATGGTGACGGCGATGTACTTGTACTTGTACACGTTGACGCCGAGCGTCTCGGCGGCCACCGGGGACTCACCGCAGGAGCGCAGCCGCAGCCCGAACGAGGTGCGCCACAGGATCCACCAGGTGGCCGGGATCAGCAGCAGGGCCAGCAGGGTCAGCAGCGAGAGGCCGGTGACCAGGCCGCCGACGATGCCGGCGATGTCGGAGACCAGGAACCAGTGGTGTTGCTGGAGGTCCTGCATCCAGTCCGAGAGCCCCGGAATGGTGATCTTGTCGATCGGATCGATGCGCGGGGACTGCTTGGAGGAGCCGCCCTGCACGCCGTCGAAGGCGAAGTTGGAGAGGTAGCGGGTGACGCCGACGGCGAGGATGTTGATCGCCACACCGGAGACGATGTGGTTCACGCCGAAGGTGACGGTGATGACCGCGTGCAGCAGGCCGCCGATGCAGCCGCCGAGGATGCCGAAGAGGACACCCATCCACGGACCCCACTGGAATCCGGCCCAGGCACCGAACCAGGTGCCGAGGATCATCATGCCTTCGAGGCCGATGTTGACGACGCCCGCGCGCTCGGCCCACAGGCCGCCGAGTCCGGCGAGGCCGATCGGGACGGCGAGCTCCAGCGCGCCGGCGACCTGGCCGACCGAGGTGATGTCGTCGGCGCCGCTGATGAGGCGGACCAGCGAGACGAGGGCGAGACCGCCCGCGATGATGAGCAGGACGACGGGCAGAGTGAGCTTGCGGCGCCCGCCCTTCTTGGGGGCGTGGCGTGCGGCGGTGGCTTTGCTGGTGCTCACAGGGCCGCCTCCTTCTCGGTCTTGATGGCATGGCCGGCGGCGAGCTCCTCGCCGACCTTCTGCTGCTGGCGGCGGACGCCGTAGCGGCGTACCAGCTCGTAGGAGACGACGACCGAGATCACGATCAGGCCCTGCATGATCGTGGCGATCTCCTTCTCGTACCCGTACTGGTCGAGCGAGGCCGACGACTTGTCCAGGAAGGCGATCAGCAGGGCGCTGAAGGCGATGCCGAGCGGGTTGTTGCGGCCCAGCAGCGCGATGGTGATACCGGTGAAGCCGATGCCGGTGGGGAAGTCGAGGCTGTAGGTGTGGGTGTCGCCGAGCAGCGTCGGCAGGCCCGCGAGGCCCGCCACCGCACCGGAGATCAGCATCGAGGTGAGGATCATCTTCTTGGCGTCCACACCGGAGGCCTGGGCGGCGCTCTCGCTGGCGCCGGTGGCGCGCAGGTCGAAGCCGAACCGGGTGCGGTTGAGGACGAACCAGTAGAGCAGGCCGCAGCCTGCGGCGACGAAGGTGAAGCCGTAGATCTCGCCGGCCCCGTCGCCCATCGGCAGCCCCGGGAACCAGCCGGACTCGGCGATCTCACCGGTGGTCAGGTTGTTGGAGCCCGCGGGCTGCTCGCCGAAGTTCTTCGGCAGGATCAGCCAGGCGACCAGGGCGGTGGCGATCGAGTTGAGCATGATCGTGGAGACGACCTCGCTCACCCCGCGGGTGGTCTTGAGGAAGCCCGCGATACCGGCCCAGAAGGCACCGACGAGCATCGCGACGACCACGATCAGCGCGATGTGCAGCGGGCCCGGCAGGGTGACGCTGGCGCCGACCAGCGCGGCCATCATGGCGGCGAGGCGGTACTGCCCGTCGACGCCGATGTTGAAGAGGTTCATCCGGAAGCCGACGGCCACCGCGAGTGCGGCGAGGTAGTACGTGCCGGCCTGGTTGATGATCAGGACCTGTACGTCGGCGTAGCTGGCCGACTCGAACATGATCCGGTACGGCTCGAAGGGGTTGCGGCCGGAGGCCAGCAGCACCACGGTCGTCAGCGCGAGGGCCACGACCAGGGCGAGCACCGGGCCGGCGAGGCCCAGGATCAGCCGGTCCTTGTCGAATTTCTTCATCGGGCCTCGTCCTCCGGGCTTTCGAGGTGACCGGTGGCTGCACCGGTCATGGCCGAGCCCAGCTCCTCGGGGGTGATGGTGGCCGGGTCGGCGTCGGCGACCAGTCGGCCGCGGTACATGACGCGCAGGGTGTCGGAGAGCCCGATGAGCTCGTCCAGGTCCGCCGAGATCAGCAGGACGGCGAGCCCTTCGCGGCGGGCCTCACGGATCTGGTCCCAGATCTGCGCCTGCGCGCCGACGTCCACCCCGCGGGTGGGGTGGGCGGCGATCAGCAGCTTGGGGGCGTGGCTCATCTCGCGGCCGACGATCAGCTTCTGCTGGTTGCCGCCGGAGAGGGAGGCCGCGGTGACCTCGATACCGGGGGTGCGCACGTCGTACTCGCGCACGATCCGCTCGGTGTCGGTGCGGGCCGCCTTGTTGTCCAGCAGCCAGCCGCGGCTGTTGGGCTTCTCGGTGACGTGGCCGAGGATGCGGTTCTCCCAGAGCGGGGCGTCCAGCAGGACGCCGTGGCGGTGCCGGTCCTCGGGGATGTAGCCGATGCCGGCCTCGCGCCGCTTGCGGGTCGGGGAGTGCGAGATGTCGTCGGTGTCGAGGGTGATCACCCCGCCGTCCGGGTCGCGCATCCCGATCAGGGCTTCGATCAGCTCGGTCTGCCCGTTGCCCTCGACGCCGGCGATCCCGAGGACCTCGCCCTTGTGGATGGTGAAGCCGACGCCCGCGAGGACGTCGCGGACGGTGCCGTCGGGGTCGGTGACCGTGAGCGCCAGGTCCTTCACGCGCAGCATGGGCACGTCGGTGACGGTGGACTCACGGGTCTCCGGCGAGGGCAGCTCGCTGCCGACCATCAGCTCGGCGAGCTGCTTGGTCGTGGTGATGGCCGGGTCGGCGGTGCCCACCGTCGTACCGCGGCGGATCACCGTGATGTCGTCGGCGACCGACAGCACCTCGCCCAGCTTGTGCGAGATGAAGATGACGGTCAGGCCCTCGGCCTTGAGCTCGCGCAGGTTGGCGAAGAGGGCGTCGACCTCCTGCGGCACCAGGACCGCGGTCGGCTCGTCCAGGATCAGGATGCGGGCGCCCCGGTAGAGCACCTTGAGGATCTCCACGCGCTGCCGGTCGGCGACGCCGAGGTCCTCGACGAGCGCGTCGGGGCGGATGCCGAGACCGTACGCGTCGGAGATCTCCTTGATCTTCCTGCGGGCGCCGGCACCGATGCCGTACAGCTTCTCGCCGCCGAGGACCACGTTCTCCAGGACGGTGAAGTTGTCGGCGAGCATGAAGTGCTGGTGCACCATGCCGATGCCGCGCTCGATGGCGTCGCCCGGGTTGGAGAACGAGACCTGCTCACCGTTGATGGCGATGGTGCCCTCGTCCGGCTTCTGCATGCCGTAGAGGATCTTCATCAGGGTGGACTTGCCGGCACCGTTCTCGCCGACGAGGGCGTGGACCGTGCCCTTGCCGATCGTGATGTCGATGTCGTGGTTGGCGACGACGCCGGGGAAGCGCTTGGTGATGCCGTGAAGTTCCACGGCGGGGGGGCTGCTGGACGCGTTGATGACGCACTCTCCTTGGCCGGACAGGAGCGGGGGCGGAGGGGCTGAAGGGGGTGAAGTTATCGCGCCGGAGGGCTGTCTACACGCGTAGAGCTGCCGAATCGTAAAACACAGGCGCACGTCACAGTCCGGACGCGGGGTCCGGGACCGGGTGGGAGAGCACTGCGAAAGGCGGATCTTCTTCGTTGCTTGCTGTTCTTGCTGCGGGTGCCGCTTCGGACGCTCGGCCGGCACGGCCGGGATCCGGGCGCCGCCCGCGTACGGGTGAGGGCCCGGCGGCCCTGCCCGCCCTGCCGCGCCGGTGTGCGGCGGGGCGGACGGACAGGGCCTGGGAAACCAGCCGGTGGGCCGACCTCGACCGCCCTTGTCAGGGGGCGGTCATGCCTTGTTACGGGGCGGTCTTGACGGTGATCTTGCCGTCGATGATCTCCTGCTTGGCCTTGTCGACCGCGGCGATGACGTCCTTCATCTCGGTGAAGGCCGGGTTGGACATCGACAGGCCGACGCCGTCCTTGTCCAGGCCGTAGCGAATCTCACCGGTCTGCGGCTTGCCGTCCTGGACCGACTTGATCAGGTTGAAGACCGAGTCCTCGACGTCCTTCGTGACCGAGGTCAGGATGGACTCCTTGTAGTTGGCGAGGCCCGCCTGGTTGTACTGGTCGGAGTCGACGCCGATGTTCCACTTGCCCGCCTTGGAGGCGGCCTCGATGGCACCGGAGCCGGCCAGACCGGCGGCCGAGTAGATCACGTCGGCCTTCTTGTCGAGCTGGCCCTGGGCGGCGGCCTTGCCGAGGTCGGGCTTGGAGAAGCCGTCGAAGTTCGGGGGCTGCGTCAGGTACTGCGGGAGCACGTTCACCGACGGGTCGGTGTCCTTGACGCCCTGGATGTAGCCGGCCTCGAACTTCTTGATCAGCGGGGTCTCGACGCCACCGATGAAGCCGACCGTCTTCGTCTTCGTGACCTTGGCGGCGGCGACGCCGGCGAGGTAGGAGCCCTGCTCCTCGTTGAAGACGATGTTGGCGATGTTCTTGCCGGTCACCGAGGCGTCGTCGATGATCCCGAAGGTGGTCTTCGGGAACTTCGGCGCGACCTTCTTGATGGCGGGCGCGTAGGCGAAGCCGACACCGATCACCGGGTTGTTGCCGGCGCGGGCCAGCTCGGTGAGGCGCTGGACCTTGTCGGCGTCGCTCTCGCCGTCGGACGGCTCGGCCTCGTTGCCGTCGATGTCGAGGTCCTTCTCGGCCTTGGCGAGACCGGCGTAGGCGGCGTCGTTGAACGACTGGTCGCCGCGGCCACCGATGTCGTACGCGATGGCGGCCTTGTCAGCGCCGTCGGAACCTGCGTCCGACGACGTTTTTCCGCCACACGCGGTGGCGGAGAGCGCGAGGGCCGCTGACGCGACGCCCACGGTGGCAATCCTGGTGATCCGGCGCAAGGGAAGGCTCCTTCAAACCTGACCGAAGCGCCTCTTCCGGCGCTGGTTTCGCGGCGATCGTAACGCGCGTAGATGTCAGATAAGAGCACGTACGGAAGCCGTTATCGGATCGTCGCGAACAGGAGGTGTCGCGTCCGTCCATGGATGGCCCGCGAACAGTTGGTAAAGGCGGGCCTAAGACCGTCCGGCCAGCAGGGCAGCGGCGGTGAACAGCTCGACCCCCACGGTGATGGCCTCCTCGTCCACATCGAAGTTGCCGCGGTGCAGGTCCAGACCGCGCGTGTCGCCGGGCGGCCGGACCCCGAGACGGGCCATGGCGCCCGGGACGTGCTCCAGGTACCAGGAGAAGTCCTCGCCGCCGAGGCTCTGCTCGGTGTCCTCGATCGCATACGCCCCGCGGCGCTCGGTCATCGCCGCGTCCAGCAGGCCGATGGACTCGGCGTCGTTCACCACGGGCGGCACGCCCCGTACGTAATTGATCACGGACTTGGCCCGGTGCATTCCGGCCACCTCGTCCACGGCGGCGTGCACCAGGTCGGGCGCGTCCCGCCAGGCCTCCAGGTCGAGGCAGCGGACCGTGCCGGAGAGCTCGGCGTGCTGCGGGACGACGTTGGGGGCGTGGCCGGTGTGGAGGCGGCCCCAGGTGAGGACGAGCCCCGAGCGGGCGTCGACGCGGCGGGAGAGCAGCGCGGGGACGTCCACGGCGACCCGGGCGGCGGCGGTGACCAGGTCGGTGGTCAGGTGCGGGCGGGCGGTGTGGCCGCCGGGCCCGTCGAGGGAGATCTCCAGGCGGTCGCAGGCGGAGGTGATGGCCCCGACGCGCAGCCCGATCTTCCCGGCGTCGACCTTGGGGTCGCAGTGCACGGCGATGATCCGCCCGACGCCCTCCAGCACCCCGGAGGCGATCGCGTCGACCGCACCGCCCGGGAGGACCTCCTCGGCGGGCTGGAAGACGAGCCGCACCGCGTTGGGCAGGAGCCCCTGCCGGTCGAGCGCGGCGAGCACCAGCCCGGCGCCGAGCACGGTGGTGGTGTGGACGTCGTGCCCGCAGGCGTGGGCCCGGTCGGGGACGGTGGACCGGTAGGGGGCGTCCACCTTGGTGTCCGGGATCGGCAGCGCGTCGATGTCGGCGCGCAGCGCCAGCATGGGCGTCACGCCGTCCCACTCCCCCACGTCACAGACGAGCCCTGTCCCGACGTCGAGCACCCGCGGCTTCAGCCCGGCCCTCTCCAGCCGGTCCTTGATGGCGGCGGTGGTGCGGAACTCCTGGTTGCCCAGCTCGGGGTGCATGTGCAGATCCCGGCGGAAGGCGATCAGCTCGGCCCTCAGCTCGTCACCGAGCCTGCCGGGCAGCCCACCTCCCCCCGGCTGGTCGACCAGGTCTTCGGGGCGGGAGGCGCGGGACTTCAACTGGTTCACCTTGTGAAGGGTAGGCCCCTTCGCCCCTCAACTGGCCACAGATCAACAAAACTTCAGCCGCACAGGGGAACAAAAGGCCGGGTGGGAGCGTGTGACGGGCCGTGACAGTGGGTATACCTTGCGGCTTCCTCGCCAACCGGGAAGGCGCCAATGAACCACGTAAGGAGCGCGCAGACCCACGTATGCACTCGCGCCCCTGCGCAGGCTTCGTCCATTGACGTTGCTGTCGACTGCCCCCTGAAGCCGCGCCCTGGCGGGGCTTCAAGTGCACTTCAGAGCGTACCTACGCTGCGACCTTCTATCCCTGTTCGACCCCACAGCGCGCTCGAAGCTGGCCCGCGATATCAGATATGCCCCTTCGACGCCGGTATCGATCTCCACCGCCCATCAGGTGCTGTCACTCCCGGTCAGCGCCATGAGGCAGCCCACAAGATCACCAGTAGAGAACCGCTCCGGGGCAAGCACGTGGCGGTCACCCACCGCCACGAGGAGCAGATCGAAGAACTGTCGCGTACCCATCGCGAACTCCCGAACCCGATCCCACGACATTACGAACCCTGCGGGGAAGCTTCTACCCTTCCGGCTCCGCTGGTGTCCGTGGTTATGCGAGGGAATCCCTGGGTGTTGCCGTTACTACTGCCGTCACTGCCCCTGCCCCACATCCACTCCGTACTCAAGTCTGCCCTAAAGCACGCCGTGCGCAAGGAGGAGATCCCGTGCAACGTGGCCTGCAATGTCCGCTCCGGCACACCACGGCCCCACCGCGGAAGCGCGCGCGTTCCTGGCCGCCGCCAGCGGTCACCGGTGGCAGCGATTGTTCGAACTCGCTCTGCACACTGGGCTCTGCAAGGCCGAACTTCTCGATCTTCGCTGGGAGGACCTCGACCTGGCCAGTGGAATCGCCAGCATCCGACGCACCCTTCACGCACCAACTCCGGCGGCCTGGCCACCTTCCCGACCAAGACTCCAGAGTTCCGAACGACGCATCTTCCTGCCCACGCCATGCCTGCGCTCCCTCGAACATCACCGCAACCGGCAGCGCCAGGCAAGGCTCCGCCGCATCCGCGTCCACACCCTCCGCCACGCTGGTCCTGAAACAGGGGCGTCGAGCCCGTCGTAATCGAGGAACTCCTCGGACACGCTCGCATCGGCGTCACCGCCCCCGTTCATGCCCGCACAAGGCTCCGTTTCCAGCAAGACGCCATGACCTGCTCGACCACACCCTCCGCGGCTCCGCCGGCCAACCCGGAGACCGTTACGACCCACCGCGCTGCGCAGCCACCGTCCCCTGATACTGCCGTCAGACATCGCTGAAGCCCCATCAGTCGCAACTGACAGGGCTTCAGATTTATGCCTGGAAATTCATGTGGCTTGGATGGAAATTCCGCTTTCGATAGAACCACGCTACCGAATCACTCAGAAATAACGCCTGCCTGCCCCAGAAATCTGGCTGCGAGTCCTTCCATCGCAATCAGCGAATCACAAAATGGAGGAACTATTGACACTCGACCAGTAGCCGCGAACCGCCTCGATGATCGGATCATACTCGACGGATGCCACAACGGATACCAGAGTAGGTCCCATCAATGAACCATCCTCGTCACCTCGCGCCACCACAACCACGTCCCCCTTGTATACGTATCCGTGGATCAACCAGTCGTCCAGCGACTCGGCGATAGACAGGGTTGTGCGGTCATGGAGCTCCTCCTCAGCCAGCAACGCCGAAAGTACGGCATCTCTGTTCGAGAACAAGAGACCAAGCCGATCGTCTTCCAGATGCGCCAGGCCTCTCAGCCTGGCCATGGCTGTGCCCAGAATGCACGGTTCGGCGTCACCGATCAATTGACTGTCGATGATGAGCTGGAACCGGAACATTCCGCGCCCCTCCGAAGGGGCGACAAGAAATCCGAATCGACCGTCATCGGTCAAGAACCTCATATCTAGCCTCTCTTGACCTGAATAGGAACACGACTCATCGGAATCGGAACCGGAGTACCCGACTTCGTCACACCGCCAGTACTGCCACTCCAGTGCCACTTACCGTTGCCGTCATCGAAGTAGCGGTAGTACTCGGCACTCTTGCCGGAACCGACCTTGGTCCATCTGGTGCCGTCGACGAGGACACTATTCCCGAATTGTTCCCCAGCGTCACCCGGCAGTACCGCCCTCTTCGGAACATATGGGTTTGGACCACCCGTCGGATCATGGTGCCCCGGGTTCTCATAATTGGAGCATGTGCTGTTATGAACGAGTACCGGCGTAGCGCCAGCCAGCACATAGTACGTGTGCTACGCGAAGCCTTTGACCTGCCTTTTCGCAGGTCAAGTGCGGTCTGCTGGTCCGGTGAGGTGCGTGGGTGTCCGTGGTTGTGCGGGGTTGTTGCCGTCGCTACTGCCGTCAGATGGTTCAGCCCAGGTACGGCTTCTCGCGCTGTTCCCGGAAGTGTTGGAGCCTGAGTCGTTGGGTGTGGTGCATCGGCAACTGCTCGATCTCTTCAGGCAGTACGAACCGGAGTTCGGTGGACTCGTCGGAGATTGCCAGTTGGCCGCCGGTGATGCGGGCGGTGAAGCAGACGTTGAACTGTCGCCGGACCTCGCCGTCGGTGTAGGCGATGATGTGTTTCGGGTCGGTGTAGGTGCCGACCAGGCCAGTGATCTCGACGTCGAGGCCGGTCTCCTCTTTGACCTCGCGGACGGCTGTGCCTGGCAGGGAGTCGGTGAGGTCCATTCCGCCTCCGGGCAGGGCCCATAGGTCGTTGTCGCGGCGGCGCTGGAGGAGGATGCGCCCGTGGTCGTCGGTGACGACGGCGGAGGCAGCGACGACCATGCTGTTCGGCTTGGGCGCGTTGGGGTCGTCGTAGTACTCGGTGCGTGCCACGGTCAGTCTTCCTCTCGTACGGGGGTTGCGGTCGCCCACACGGCGTCGAAGCTGTCGGCGTAGGTGTCGAACATGCCGCTCTCCTGGTGTCGGCGAAGGTGCCACACGGGGGCGGCGTACGCGTTGACGCCCCAGACGTGTGCGTTGACGAGTTGCTGGTCGTCGGCGCGGTAGAGGGAGTTGTAGAGCGTGGTTTCGTGGGTGCGGACTTCGATGCCGGGGGTGTCGGCGAGCGGCTTGTAGTGCATGAGCGCGAGGCGGCAGCGGGATTCGATGCCGTGTCCGAACCGCTCTTCCTGGCCGCGGGCTTGGACGTTGTCGCTGTCGGGGTCCCCGATCGCGATGCGGACGGTGCAGCCTTCGGCGGCGCGTTCGGTGAGGAGTTCGTTCAGCCGCGGGTAGGCCTCGTGGAGGAAGACTGCCGCGTAGACGAGGATGTCGATCCGTTCCCGGGCCTGGGCCATCAGGTCGGTGAACGCCGAGACGGGGATGTCGGCCCGCTGTTCGTAGAGCGCCACCAGTTCGGGGCTGATGGCGCGGGCGGGGCGGGCCTGGCGGAGCGCCGGCCAGAGTGCGTGCACGTCTTCTCCCAGGGCCTTGGCCGCCTGGAGGGCGGTGGCACGACGTGGGATACGCCCGAGGTTCACCCAGCGCTCGACCGACTTGGGGTCGACCTCGACCTGCTGAGCGAGTGCGGCATACGTCCAGCCTCCCGCCGCCATGACGGCTCGTAGTCTCTCGTTCGGCACGAGTCTCCCCTTCGTCCCAGGACGGCACTAGGGACGTTCTACACGGTGCGGGACGTCCCGTAATGGGGTTTGGTGGAGGTTCCTTCGTCCTGGTGACCGGCGTGAGGATCGGTGCCGACCTTGCGGCACCAACAGGCCCAGGGCACGCATCAACGCCGCCGAGGAGCGTCACCGTGCGAATGAGCGCCACCCCGTGTGTTCCCGCCCTGCGACTGGACGCCCGGTCGCGGGCCGCCTCGCCGGGGCGGTCACGATGACGGCCCCCACCCCTGATGCCGACGGGCACACCGTCTCGCCCGATGCCGGCGCCGTGGTGGTCGACCGGCGGAGCGGCAAGGTGGGCGTGGTGATGGGGCGTGTAGGGCCGTGCGTGCAGCTTCGGCCGCCGTGCGGTGGCCGGGAGTGGGACGTGCCGCCAGAGGACGTACGTACGCCGACTCCGGCGGAGGAGTTGAGCGCGAAGGTGGCCGTGGCCAACCGGAGGTGGGGACGGTGACCCCTCGCTCGGTCCTGCGCTACGAGACCTGGACGCTCCAGCCCGACCGCGAGCCGGACGCGGAGCCGGTCCATTACGCGATGCAGTGCGCCGTGGACGGAGAGACCTCGCCGACAAGCGAGGACTTCGCCGAACCGCAGGACTGGGTACTCCGGCACTGCGGCCAGAACCCGTCCCACCACACCTACCGGGAGATCATCACCCGCCCCTGGCGGACCTGGCGCCAGACGTGACCCGCCTCGCTCGCCCAGGCGCCGCACTGCGCTGACCCACCCGACTCCCGTCCCTGCCGGGCGCAGCCGATCGAGGCTCCCCCGCACTCGTCAGCCCCGGCAGGGACGGGCCTCACGTACGTGCCGTGCCCATGGCTGTGGGGGTTCTGGCCTCTGCCACAGAAAGTCAGCCACGACGACGGGCTCGCCGACCGACCACCCGCCACGTGTGTCTCGCTCAACCCCGCACCGGCATCAGCCCCGTTATCTCCATCGTCACGGCCCCCAGCCAGGCAGCAAGCATGGGCGTCCGGGACGGCGCGAGCCCGCCGGGCGGCCTCTCAGGTGCCCGGCCAGCCTGCTGCTGAGGGGTCGGACCGGGGCTTCCGATTGGTGGTCCGGCTACGCTCCCGGGCTCTGCGCGCCGAGTGGTCGGCGGCCGTCGCCAGCGGTGCGGCAGACAGGAGCGGGCGGCGGTCGCCGACCGCCGGCGCGGCGGCCCGCGTCAGCGGGGCGCCCTTGATCAAGTAAAGAAACTCTGAACAGCTCGCCTGCTGGTCAGGCTGTCCGGACGATGGTCAGGGTCGCTGCTGTCGGCGCTTCTTCGATTCGGCCAGTGCGGTATTCAGCTTCTCGCTCGGCGATACGCCCGGTTCGGCGTCGTCGTGGAGGGGTGGCAGGAACAGGCCGCGTCGGCTCTTCTCTCGCTTGACCTTGCGGCGCTCGCTGAAGAGTCGTTGATGCTCTTCGCGGACCACGTCCCATCGCCGGTCTAGCTCCGCTTCCCGCGCCAGCAGCTCCTCGTCGCTGAGGTCGGCGAACTCGGTGGCGGCAGCACGCGCCTCCCGGTCGATCTCATCGCGCAGCAGGTAGTTCGTGATGGGCCCGTGGTACTTGCCCGGCTCAGGCTCCTGGCGCACGAAGACGCCACGCCCCTTGACCGCGTACACGAGCCCCGCTTGCTTGAGGCTTCGATAGGCGTTCTGGGCGGTGGAGTTGGCGACTTTGAACCGCTCTTGGACCTCCCGGGCGGGAGGGAGCTGGGAGCCCGGAGGGTAGGTGCCATCCAGGATTTCCCGGCGGAGGATGTCGGCGACCTGGGCGTACGGCGGTCGGGCGTCTTCGTTGCGGATGACGTCGACCGGCCAGTCCGGCCCTTCGGTGACAGAGTCCTCGTGATCGCCATTGGCTCCTTCGGCATTCTGGCCGGCGGAGGTGCTGACGTAGCTGCCCCGGCCGAGCTGGGAGTAGACCAGCCCTCGCCCCACCTCATCCCGCCGCACCCGCTCCCGCGCCAACAGCGACGGAACCGTCTACCAGCGCAAGGACAGCCGCTGGGAAGCCGCCGGATACATCCTCGCCCCCGGCAACACCCGCAAGCGCATCCGCGTCTACGGCACCACCCGCAAGGAGGCCCTGGCCAAGCTCACCGAGAAGATCGCCGCCAGCAACCTCGGCCTGCCCGTCGCGGCAGCCGACATCACCGTCAGCGCGTACCTGAAGTACTGGCTGAACGGCGTCGCCGTCCACCAGGTGCGGGAGAACACCCACACCCGCTACGCCGCCTGCGTCCGCCTCCATCTCAACCCCGGCCTCGGGGCCAAGAAGCTCGCCCGGCTCACCGCCCGCGACGTCCTCACCTTCCTCGACCGCCTCCGCGCCAACTGCCAGTGCTGCGCCCAGGGAAGGGACACGGCCCGGCATCAGTGCTGCGCCATCGGCCAGTGCTGCGATAAGCAGCTCTCCCCGCTGACCGTGACCTACGTCCACTCGGTCCTCAAGTCCGCCCTAGAGCACGCCGTCCGCGAAGACGACCTGCCCCGCAACATCAAGACCCCCGCACCCCGCCCCCGGCGCTTCAAACCCTTCACCGCAAGCGAGGCCCGGCAGTTCCTCCACGCAGCCAGTAGCGACCGGCTCCACGCACTGTACGAACTCGCCCTGCGCACCGGGCTCCGCAAGGGCGAACTCCTCGGGCTGCACTGGGAAGACCTCGACCTCGACAGTGGCACCGCCAGCATCCACCGCTCCCTCCAGCGCACTCCTACCGGTGGCCTGACCATCCTTCACACCAAGACCCGCGCCTCCGAACGCCGCATCGCCCTCCCCACCGAATGCATCAACTCCCTCAAGGCCCACCAGGAACCGCAGTTGGAAGAACGCGGGGCAGCCGGAACAGGCTGGACAGACAATGGGCTCGTCTTACCACCCCCACCGGTAGACCTCTCGATCCCACCAACCTCACCCGCCGCTTCCGCCGTCTCCTCCACCGCGCGCAGCTCCGGACCATCCGCTTCCACGACCTTCGACACTCGACCGCGACCCTGCTCCTGGAACAGGGCATCGACCTCGTCGTCATCAAGGAACTCCTCGGCCACGCCCACATCGGCGTCACCGCCGGCGTCTACGCCCACGTACGACTCCGCCTCCAGCGCCAGGCCATCGACACTCTCGGTAGCACCCTCAGCCCGACCGATGACTCGGATGACCCGCCCACCGCAGCCGTCGTCCGCTGACGTTGCCGTCACAAGACGTCAGGCCCCGCCGGAGATCATTCCGGCGGGGCCTGTTTGATCTATTTTCCCGAGCAATGTAAACGCCCGGGCATTAGGCGTCCCACATCAGGCGCTTACCGAACCCCTTGATTCGGTTCAGCCTATCCGCGTGAAGAAGTATCACTCGCTGGGATCGTATAGGAAGCCGCGAGACTCTCGTCAAAAAACACGATCAGCTCGTCAGGCATATACGTGAATCCCTCTCCCTCAGCCGCACCTAGAGCAATAACTAGGCTTGACTTATTGGAGAATCCAAGGCGATACGCCCACGGCATTTCAGAACACCCGTCGTTGGGAACGTGCCAGGCAGGACTGATTTCCACAATATCGACCCCAAGGAACCTCTCCCAATCGACATGGTCGCTCACGTCGATAGTGTCCCCAGGCAAGTCGGCGTCCGACTCTCCAGGTTCCCTAAGCTCGATTGCCATCCCTTCGTTGAGGCCATCCATCGCCCAGGACAGGGACAGTGCAGCCCCGGTGCTCATGACCAGGTCAACGGCCATGTCGACTTCATGAGCACGATCCTCCCTGTGCCCTTCGGGCCAGGTTTCCCCCTGCGGAACTACGTAGCGGACCGCACTCACAGACACCCCCGCGATCACACCCCGAAGGTCGGCGAGACTGGCGTCGCCGCACGCCTTTGCATCCCACGGCTCGATTACCAACATGCCTAGTACCGCCCGAAGTATTGGAACTGTCCATTTGCGTCGAAGGTCGCACCGATCCCGCGCCCACCAGCAGAGTCCGGCATGATATACCGCGTTCCGCCTGCGAAGTTGCCGGAATTGACAGCGGACGTAGCTGTTTGCGGATTTGTCAGAATGTCGTCCAACAAATCCTGCCCGGCAGTCTTCAACTCCTTGCCGGGAACCACAGGGAGATCACCGCGGTTCATATGCTTCTGGTATTCACGCCCTGCATGAGTCGTCTTCCCCTTGGCTGGACGCATTCCACTCTGCGAAAGCGCATCCAGATCGGGGCAGCCTCCGGAGTTATGCACGAGCACGGGAGTCACACCCGCCAGCACATAGTACGTGTGGAGGTTACTGATGGTCAGGTTGTAGACCGCTGCGTCCTGGGTCCACCTATCAATAGCGGCGATCTGGGTGCGCCCACCCGCGCTGGTCTGAAGACGCTGGCCGGGGATCAGGTCCTTGGCATCAACCCACTCTCCCGCCTCGGGCACCCAGAAGGGGTGCCCATCTGTGGCTGTGATGGCAGTGGGCTTACTATCCGAATCCGGCGATGCAGCAAGGGTGATGTACACAAGATCCTTGCTCCCATCGCCCCTTATTTCTGCAGTGACCGTCTCAGCACGTGATTTCCCAGTCTCGGGGTCGGTGGCCAGGACCTTGTCTCCAGCCTCTACCTCCTCAATGGGCATAGCAGTGCCGTCGGCCATCAGCACCTGGGTACCCGGGGGGAAGCTGTTACCGGTGTCACATTTTCCGCTTCCGCGCCCCGCCTTGGCGCGACCTCTGCCTGACAGACGAATGCGACCGTTGCCTTCCAAGCCGACTTCCTGAAGGACGCTCATCAGGTGCGAACCGTAGAGGTCGTCCTCGCATGAACCGACTTCCTGGCACGCCCCCCAGAAAGCGGATACCTTGATGCTGGATTCGTCGTCACGAGTACCGGGCTGATAGTGGAAAGTGTTCAGGATCCTGTCATAGGCAAGAAGGAACTCACGCCGCTTAACTTCTGGGACGGGCAGTCTCCCGCCCTGAGGACTCAGATATTTCTGTTCATTCACTCCCGGCTGTGGATTGGGATTAGCTTTCCGATACGGGTCTGTCGTAGGCATGAACTTCTGGCCGGGCTTCTTGACCGTGACCGTTCCGTTCCGGCGGTCGTAGGCGTCCTCATCCTGGGCACTGCCGCCCGTAGCCATGGGCCGCAGACCGTCGGGGTCCCATTTTGTGATGGGGTCGTTGTTGGCGTACGTGTACCCGTTCATCTGCTGCGGGTCGGTGAGATCGAAGAGCGGATCAACAGAAATGAAGCGGCCGAGGTCCGGGTCGTACTCCCGTGCGCCGAGGTGAGTGAGCCCGCTGTCCTTGTCCATCGTTCCGCCGACGAACCCCTTGTCGCCCGACCACGTCGAGGGCGCGATGCCGCGAGGTGCGCCGAAGATCGTGGTCTTGCGGCGGGTGACGGTCTGCGACGCGTCGGCGGAGACCTGCGTGGTGGTCGTTCGGTGGTGGTCGCCGACCAGGAAGGTCAGCTTGCCGCCCGTTCGCATGGCGACCGTCTCGCCACCGGCCGCGTAGTAGCGCGTACCTGAGACCTTGCCGGCCTTGTCCAGGTGCAGTTCGTTGCCGAAGGGAAGGTAGAGCGTGGTTCCGGTGGAGTCGCGCCGCACGATGCGGTCGCCTCCGGAGCCGTAGAGATAGCTGGAGGTCTGGGTGGCTTGCGTGACCGACTGCAGATGGCCTTCCGCATCCCACTTGAGAGCCTGCGGAGCGGCGTTGCCGATCTTGCGGGTCTCCATATTGCCGGCGTCGTCGTAGGTGTACGTCTCCGTCCGGGCCTGGGCACCCGTCTGCGAGACGCCCGGCAGATTGTGCGTTCCCGCTTTCGGCGTGGCGTACGTCCGCACGATGTCCGAGGCAGGCCCTGCGGCGGCAGTGTGCTGTGTTTCCGTCTTGCGGTTGCCCACGACGTCGTAGGTGTATGTCGTCCAGTACGGATCCGGGCCGCCGATCACCGCAGGAACAGGGGCGGTTGCCGCGCAGTTGTCGGTGGCGGTCCACGCTTCGGTGACCTGCCGCAGGGCATCGCGAGCGAAGCACTGCGTGTCGTCGACAGCGGTGGCGTCCTGCCCGGTGGTCGTACCGATCCGGGTGACGTTGCCCGCGGGATCGTAGGAGTAGCGGACATCATCGATCCGCCCGGGAGCGGCCTCGCGATCCGCCAGTGCCCGGGTCAGGTCGCCCGTGTGCTCGTCGTACTCGCTGGTCAGCCACAGATGCCGGCCGAAGGCTCCGAGCTCCTTCTTCGCGGGGCGGCCGTAGTGGTCGTATGTCACGGAGGACAGCAACGTGTCTCCGCCGGCGGAGACCACCATCGGGAGGCCGGAGGCGTGCCCGTAGGCGTTGATGACATCCTCAGCGGGAAGACCCCCCATCGCGGGGTGGGAGCTCTCCATCAGGTGCCCCGTGTTGGGGTTGTAGATGTCCGTCCACTCGTACGTGCCGGCCAGCGCTCCCTCGGCTGCCGGGATCGTTACGCGGCTGATGGTGGGCTTGTAGAAGGCGTTGTATCCGACCACGGTGCTCATGTACCGGGCGGAGCCCTCGTACCGGCTCGTGCTGTAGAGCTGTCCCAGCCCCTTGGATGCCTTGTCGTACTCCCAGTCCGCCCGCTTGGTGGTGCCCTGCAGCAGCTCGGTCGGACGGCCCAGTTCGTCGTACTTCGTCGTCAAGGTGACCTTGCGCCCGTCCGTCACCGTTACGGGACGCCCACCCTGGTCGTAAGCCGTGTCGGAGATGCCCTTGTCCGGGTCCTCCATGTGGTTCTGCCGGCCTGCGGCGTCGTAGCCGTACTTCCACACCGCCCCTGAAGGGTCGGTCAGTTGAGTCAGCTGTCCGAGTTTGTTGTACATGTAGGCCGTCGACTGCGACTTCGTCCTCGCCGCGTCCGTGTACTGCTTGAGGTCGGTTGTCCGGCCCAGCGCATCGGTCACCGTCGTGACCGCCGTCCCACCGCGGGGAGGGACGATCGTGGTGGTATCACCCGTATAACTCGTAACCGTCCGCTTCGTCTCGTCGCCGAACTTGCGGGAGACCACCGCTACCTGGCGGCCCACACCGTCGAACAGGGTCTCCGTCGCGGAGGGGTACTTCAGCTCCTGTCCTGTCACGGGGACGGGCTCAGCCGCTCCATCGGTGTAGTACGCACCCGATTCGTGCCATGCCTGGCCTCGGCTGTTGTAGCGGCTCTCGGTGACCAGGCGCCCCTTGTCGTCCGGGGAAGGCGCCTGGGTCCCCGTCTGTCTCATCAACCCGTCGTAGAACGTGTAGGACGTCTGGTACCCGTCGACATGGTTGAGGGTCTTCGTCGTGACGACGGTCGGACCGTTCCTGCTGGTCTGGTACGCGAAGGACTGAGTGGGCGAGTCAGGAAAGGCCGTCGCCGAGCGGGACGGCATCCAGACCTGTGCAGTGCGGCCGAGCGCGTCGTACGTTGCCACGGTGACCCGGCCGTTGGCATCGGTCACCTTCTTCGACAGCCCGCGCAAAGGGTCAACATCGGTGGTCACCTGATGGCCGAGAGGGTTGGTGACCACAGTCTTGGTCGGTACCTCGCCCACCGTCGGCGTGTAGACGGTCCTGGTGGTCTTCCCGTAGGCGTCGCTCACCGACAGCGCACGGCCATAGATGTCGAAATCGGCCACCGGAGTCGTCGACACGGTGTCGTATCCCGTACCGGCACCATTGATCGTTTCGACCTTGGTCACATTGGCTTTGGTCGGCGCCTGAAGCAGTGTCGTCGCACCGTCGTAGTACACGCGCTCGTCGCTGATCACATCGCCCGGCCCGGCCGACTGGCCGCAGAGCGCCGCAACCGCCTTCTTCTGGGAGACGGTGGAGACGAGACGGGCCGGGATGTTGGCGACATAGGTGATCGTCGAGCACTTCTCGTCACCGGTCTTCGCAGCGTCGCCCGTGTCGGATTCGGAGGTGATCTGGCCGAAGGCGTCGAACGTGCGGGTGAGAGAGGTTCTGCGGTCCCCGGTCGACGTCCCGGTCCGTGTCTCCTCTTTCAGCGTTCCGGTGAAGTACGCCTCGAGATCAGGCAGCCCCGCCCGTGCCCTGGTCGCCGTCAGCTCGGAACGCCACGGTGTGTACGACACGGCGGAGACAAACTTCGAGACGTCGCCGTTGTATGTCGCGCTCTCACGCACGAACCCGGCGAACTGCTCGCGGTCGGTGACCGCGACGCCGACGGAGTCCTTGACCGATGCTCCGTCGATACCGCGGAAGTACCGCACCTCGGCGAACGTCGGTGGTTCCTCGATCCCACCGACCCGGGTCTGCACTCTGCCGTAGCCACGGGCCACCGAGTAGGTCCGGTCGTCCTTCTTCACGAACTCGTCGGTGGTCTTGGTCCAGGCCGCGCCGTCCAGGTACGTGTACTTGGTGGTCGTGTCGGGCGTCTTCGCGAGGTTGTCGCCCTCTAGCACTTCAGTGACAACATAGGAGTTGAACCAGTCGGTCTTGGCGGTCTCGCCTTCGAAGGCCCACTTCACCGGATAGCAGCGCGTCTTGTTGGACGCGTCGGCGGCGGGAAGAGTGCCGGCGGTGCAGTCAGGGGCCGAGTAGAGCGCGCCGATGGTGCCACCCATCTCGTTGGTGACCTGGTACATCCGCAGGCGGATGAACGGGGCCAGTCCATCCCCGGTCCTGTCGACCCGGTTCGCCATCTGCACGCCCGCGAAAGTGACCGGGGGAAGCTCGGTGCTGCCACCGGTCCTGCCGGTGCGCTGGATGGACTCAAGCCACATCGGAGTCGATATTCCGTCCCCGGAGGCCGGGAAGCCCTGCTCCAAGGTCCAGGAGTCCACTTCCTTGTGGACCCCGCCCGTCAGCACCTTCGTGGTGATGGTCGAAAGCCTCTTACGTGACCAGAAGGTCGGCGAGTGCTGGTCCTTGCACTCCGTCGCGCCTTCCTTGCAGTAGAGGTCGTACGGCACGTCGGGCCAGTTCTGCGCGTGAGCGGTGTCGAACGTCCCGCACGTGGTCAGGCACCGCTCCTTGACGCCGAAGTCGATGCGCCCCATGGCCTTGCCGGTGTACGCCGAACCGTCGCGGAGTCCGTAGTCGATGTGATCGAGGTAACTACCTCGGTCGTAAGGGGTGACGGTCGCCTTTCCAGTGGTTGCGGAGACGTTACGCCCGTAGTTGTTCGTCTCGTTCTTCCAGTAGTAGGACATGGCATTGCCGTGCACATCGACGACGTAGTCGAGCTGCCAGCGCCACGCCTGCTGGCACCAGGCGGCCGTGAACGAAGCGTTGTAGCAGGGTTCTCCGGACTGATTGCCGAAGACGGGTACGGTGAGGGCCGAGTTGGTCGCCGGGTCGTCGGCGGCCGTTCCGTTGTCGCTCCACCCCGGAAGTCTGTTCAGTCCGAAGAAGTACTGCGTGCCGTCCGTCGTGGTGATCTTCCAGTGTTCACCGACGCCATCGACACCGGCAGTTCCCTTGTCACCATTAGCCGCTCCGGTGAGCTTTTCGATCTTCTCTCCGGCGTCCTGAGCCGCGTGCCAGCCGCTCTTGCTGTCTCGCACCAGTTCGGTCGTTCTGCCGCCCAGCGACAACGTGGCGTTGTCGTTGTACCAGCACTGATCCCCGACCTTCGTGGAGTTGGTCCCGCCTTCCTTGTCGTCCTCACAGACCTTGTACCGCCGCTCGATGTAACCCGGCTCCCAGGACCAACCGTCACCGATCCAGCTGGGCTGGTTGTTCGATGCGGCTGTCCGGCCGTCGACACTCTGGGATGAGTACTGGAGCGAAACGGTGGGTTCGAGTCCGCCCGGAACGGAGGGAACTTCAATGGGATGCGACCAGTTGAAGGAACCGGTGGATCCACCACCACTCCACGATCCCGAGGACTGAAGCGATGTCGCCGTGAACGATCCGGACGACCCCGACTCGGCGGCGGTGGCCGCGAGTACGGTCCGCGATCCGACGGCGGCCACCGTCGATGCCGAAACGGTCTGCTTCTCGGTGTCGTTGACGCTCTTGAGGGGTTTGCTGGTTCTGCACTCGGCCTTCTGCGGGGTGGTCAGCGCGCAGGCAGGCATCTCGACCATGCGGAGCCGCGCCGCCCAGTCACCGCCGTACGCGCCGCTGAACGTGGAGTAGTCCACCTCCACCCGCACGGAGCGGTCGTTGACCGCTCCATCCGTCCGTTCGACGGCCAACAGCAGGCCGTCGACGCCGGCCTTGTCAGCAGCTTTCCGGTCGACGACGGACACCCGCGCCGTAGTGGGCCGAGCATCACTCGTGGCTGCCGATCTGGTCCGTTGCCCGACCGCCTCCGAGAGACCGACCGACAGTACGCGGCCGGCCTTGAGCAGTGCGGTGGAGCCGTCGAGCTCCACCTCGGTGCTGGCCGCGACCGGCCACGTGACCTGGGGCGACCGCCACGGGTGGCTCTTCGCATCATCCTTCAGCTTCGCGCCACCGAACTTCACCGGCTCGACCGGCACGGCTGCAGGCTGTTCGATGTCGGCCGAGGACGCCTGGGCCAAGAGGTCCGAGTCGGCTGCGAAAGTAGCCGCTGGAACGACGCCCAGCAAAAGTGCAACAGACAATGGCACAGCCAACCAGGACCTTCTGAACCTACCCATTCCTCACCCCTTGCAGACCCCGTAAACAACCGTCGGAAAGTAGCAGGATCTCCACAGGAAAGTCACTAGCCCCTCGAAGAATCGACCAACTAGACCGCTTATGCGCATTTCGGGTACCACTGATTCGCCCTCCCGGGTCCATGCCCCATCGAGACCAGAAGTACTTAACCGCCCATAACACCCAAAGGCGCGACACATTTGACCTCACTCACCGGCATTCCGGCATCACATTGCGGTCTTATCGGACTTCGGCGTTCCCGATCCAGGCACATGGACCTATCGTCGGCGCGGAAAATGTGAACTTTCTGGGGGGAGTGAAATGAATCGCACAAACAGCTGGGATCAAAGAAGAAAAAGACCGCTAAGGCAGTCCGTTTCTGTGCTTCTGGCGGCAGCCGTCGGCGTGACCGGAGCCCTCGTTCCGGCAGTCGCCGCAGCAGAGCCCGCGAGCGCACAGCACGTCGCGGCGACCACCGGGGCTCCGATCGACGACGGTTCGGTCAGCGAGGAGGACCAGGCACTGGCCACTGCCAAGTCGACCGGCTCACCGGTCGAGTTGGAGTCCGCCCGTACGGAGATTTCTGATACCTGGGTACACCCGGACGGCTTGTTCTCCGTCAAGCGATACGGATCGCCCGTGCGCCTGTTCCGCGACGGGACGTGGATACCGACCGATGCCGATCTGGCCTTCTCGTCCGACGGCGGGGTGAAGCCCAAGGCCTCGACGGTGGACGTGACGTTCTCCGGTGGCGGAACAGGGCCTCTGCTCTCGGGCGTCAAGGATGGGCGCACGCTCGCCCTCTCGTGGCCCACCGCCCTGCCGAAGCCGGTGCTCGCCGAGAACGTCGCCACCTACCGGGAAGTGCTCCCCGGCGTGGATCTTCAGCTCAAGGCAGAGGTCGAGGGCTTCTCGCAGCTCCTCGTCGTGAAGACCGCCGAAGCCGCGAAGAACCCGGCTCTGACCTCCCTCTCCTACCAGGTGAAGACGATAGGGCTGGCCGTGTCCGCAGACGCGGAGACCGGCAGTCTCGCGGCGGTCGATCCGGCTGGGCAGACCGTTTTCACCAGTCCGACACCGCTCATGTGGGATTCGCGGACCATTACCTCCGCCCCTGCGGCCAAGGCGGCCTTCGCCAGCGAGGCCGAAGCCGGGAGTCCGGGCGATGTGTTCGAACCGCCGCCCGGCGCCGCGGACGCGAAGATGCCGACCACGGTGAGCGGCGACAGCATCCAGATCAAACCGGACCAGGACCTGCTGACCGGCCCAAGAACCACTTATCCCGTATATATCGACCCGTCCTGGGCCTGGGGGAAGAAGGAGAACTGGACTCGCGTCTACAAGAAGTTCCCCGAGGCGTCCTTCTGGAATGCCAACGAAGTGGCCCGAGTCGGGTACGAGAACGAGACCAACGGCCTCTCCCGCTCCTTCTTCCAGATCGATACGGACACCATCAAGGGTGTGCAGGTAAAATCCTCAACCTTCCGAATCAAGAACGTATGGTCCTGGTCCTGCCAGGCGCGCCCGGTTGAGCTCTGGGAGACGACACCGATCTCCAAGAAGACAACGTGGGCGGACCAGCCCAGCAAGGTCGGCGGAGTTCCACTCAGAACCGTGACAGACTCGAAGGGCTGGAGCAAGGATTGCGCCGCCGGCAATCTCGAGTTCGATGTCACGGCAAAGGCGAGTCAGGCTGCTGCTGGCAAGTGGTCGAGTATCACCCTCGGACTTTATGCTTCCGACGAGGGAGACACATACGGGTGGAAGAAGTTCGACGCCAAGACTGCGATCCTGGAGACCACGTACAACAGTCCGCCCAAGACGCCCTACCGCCTGGGAACCAATCCCAGGACGTCGTGCTCAGCAGGTGGGCTCATCGGCAACACCAGAGTGAGCCTGCATGCCACCGTCGACGACCCGGAAGCAGGCAATCTGGAGGCGCAATTCCAGGTCTTTCCCAAGGGCAGCACGACCCCGGTCGTCAGTCAGAGTCTCTCGGCTCTGAAGGGTCGCGTCGTCACCCTCCCCGTCACCGATGCCAAGCTTCCGACGGGTGATTACACCTGGAAGGTCCGCGCGAAGGATTCCGACGGTGCCACCTCGGCCTGGACCTCGACGTGCGCGTTTTCGGTCGACCGCACACGCCCGAGCAACCCCCCCATCATCTCGTCTCAGGGCAACAAGTTCCCATCCGGCGAGAACGGGTGGCCCAACCCGACCGGTATGGCACGAGAGGAAGGCAAATTCACCTTCGCGCCCAACGGGGTGACGGACATCGATCACTACGTCTGGTGGACCGACCACGCCCCGGAACTCAACGAGGCGCAGCCAGGGGCACCGGCGTCAGTGCGTCCGCCCAGCTACGGTCCGCACTTCGTTCACGCCTACAGCGTCGACAAGGCCGGCAATCGCTCCGATGCCGCGAGCTACCTGTACTACGCCACACGGTCCGCCGAGCGGGACGCTCCGGGTGATCTCAACGGCGACGGCAACAAGGACATCTGGAGCGTCGATTCGAACGGCACCCTGCTGACCTACGCGGGGCAGCAGGACAGCACGTTCTCCTCGGCCACCAACGGAGGGCAGTCCTTCAGTGACGCCGACATCTCCTATCGCACCGACTGGGGTCAGGACGGCTACACCGACCTGGTGACGCTGGAGTACGACACCGTCAGCAAGCGAAAGCACCTTTGGACGTACCCGAACAACGGCCTCGGCATCGCAACCACTGATCACCAGGAAGGCAAGCAACGCCTGACTGTCAAGTGCCCCGTGGTCGACGAGGACTACGGCTGCGTCGGCGAGCCCGGGTGGACCGGGAACGACCATTGGAGCAATGCCGACCAGATCATTGCCCCCGGTGACATCAATGCCGATGGCAAGCCCGATCTGCTGGTCCGGCAGGGCAAGCTCCTCTGGGCCTATTTCGGTGACTTCACGAAGCGGCTGAGTACACCCGTTCTGGTAGGGGGCACCGACTGGGACCAGTTCACCGTGCTCGCACCCGGCGATCTGAACGACGACGGTCTCGCCGATCTCTGGCTGCGCCACAAGAGCTCGGGCGACATTCTGAGAACGTACGGAAAGAAGGGATCGAACGGGCTGCTCGACCCCACCACGTGGGGCAGCAGCACGGATCGTTCGAAGATTGGCACTGGCGTGACTGCTGCCGCCTTCCCGGAGGTCGGTTCGGTCGGTGACTTCACCGGTGACGGAGTGGCCGACCTCTGGGCGCGCAAGGCCGACAACACCATGGTCGGCTGGCCCGGCAGAACCACCGGGTCCACGCTCTTCGGTAGCTCGTTCGCCATCGACGGAGCCGTCGGCGGAGCCCGCATCCCCGCTGGGACGACGCTCACCGGCGGTCAGTCCTACACCTCCCGGTCAGCCAAGCTGACCATGAAGGACGACGGCGACCTGGAGATCACCTCCAACGCCGGCAAGCGCCTGTGGTCGACGAAGACCGCGGGGAACGTCGGGGCGAAAGCCGTCATGCAGACCCAGGGCAACCTCGTGGTCTACAAGGCCGACGGCACCACCGTGCTCTGGGATTCCAGGACGAGCGGCGCGGAAGGCTACGCCGTACTGCAGGACCGCGGAAACCTGGTCATCCACAATGCGAAGGGTCAGTCGCAGTGGAGCAGTGGCACCGTGATTCGGCACGACTACAACGGTGACGGGCGCAGCGACCTGGCGGACTGGTACGACCATGCCGACAAGTCGGACTCCATCCACAACTTCCTGACGAACTCGGACGGTACGTTCAAGAACCCGTTCGCGGGGTGGAACGTACCTGCGGACTCCTGGAACGCCGAACTCATGAAGCGCACCACCGGTGACTTCAACGGAGACGGTATCGGCGATGTGGCGGCCGTCTACGGATACCAGGATGGACGTGTCTCCCTGTGGACCTGGCTGGGCAACACGCAGGGCAGGTACGCAGCACCGTTCGAGTCGTGGAAGGTTCCGGCCGGCAACTGGAGCTTCAAGCGGATGAGGCTGAACAGCGGCGACTTCAACGGTGACGGCCGTGACGACGTGGCCGTCTGGTACGACTACGCCGACGGGCGCGACGCCCTGTGGACGTTCACCGCGAACGTCCGCGGCGGCTTCAACACTCCTTTCACGTCGTGGGCCAGTCCCGCTGGGAGCTGGACGGCAGCACGTGACAAGCAGGTGACCGGTGACTTCAACGGTGACGGGCGGGACGATCTGGCCGTCTTCCACGGGTACTCCGACGGAAGCAACAAGATCTTCACCTTCATCACCGCCCCCACCGGTGGGTTCAATTACCCAGTCGGCTCCTGGACCAGCAGCTCCTGGGGCAGTTGGGACCGCACAACGATCCATGCCGGCGACTTTGACGGGGACGGGCGGGACGACATAGCCGCCTGGTACGACTACGCCGACGGCCACGACAGCATCTACACATTCCCCAGCAGCCCTGCAGGTACGTTCAGTTCGACCACAGAGGCCTGGACGACGCCTGCGGGAAGCATGTGGCGGGACCACATGTCGATCGTCATCGGTGACTACAACGGAGACGGCCTAGACGACTTCGGCGCCTTGTACGGATATGACGACGGCAGCGTCAAGGCGTGGACCTGGTCGGCCCAGACCAACCGCACTTTCGCCAAACCCGTCAGCAGCTGGGGGGTGACCAGCGGCTTCAGCTTCGCCCGCGCGCTTGTGGTGGAGCGCTACGACAGCTGAAGGCCTGAAGGTGGTCCGCACCGGGGGTGGTGCGGACCACTCCCGGCAGCCGGAGACGATCCACTGTCTGCAGTGTGTCCCGGCACACAGGCACCGCACCTATATCTCATGCTCATCCCACTCGTACGATGAGCGATTGCTGACAGGTATCGACGCGTGAGGCACGAGGCCCGGCGTCCGGGCCCCCGGAGTGTGTGCTGTGTCGAAGGTGTCCCGTCGTGTTGCCCTAGGAGCCCTCGGGGCCGGAGCCGTCGCGGTGGCCGGTTACCAGTTGCGCGGTGAAGCCGAATCCCTGCCGAGACGTCCTGCGGCGAGTACGGGGAAGAACCCCGTGGCCCGGGAGAACCGCTCCGCCGGCTCGCAGCAATGGCGGATCGGGCAGGGCGGCACGCGGGCTGCCGACGACAAGAAGATCCAGATACAGGGGTACGCCTCGGCCACATCGGTGAGCCGTGGCGAGTCGATCGACTTCCACATATCGGCTCACCGCGCCCAGGAGTGCACCGTGGCGGTCTACCGCGTGGGCCACTACGGCGGTGACGGCGCCCGGCATCTGCTGACCGGCGACCCGGTCCGGGTGGAGCCCCGTGAGCGGCCGGTTCCCGATCCGGACACCGGGCTCATAGCCTGCGACTGGCCGGTCGCCTGGACCCTGGACGTTCCGGGCGCGTGGGTGTCGGGGATCTACCTGGCCGTATTCACCTCGGCCGATGGTTTCCGCAGCTCCACACCGTTCGTCGTACGCGACACCGAGCGCCGGTCCGACCTGCTGATGGTGCTGCCCTTCACCACGTACCAGGCGTACAACCTCTGGCCCTTCGACGGGCGCACCGGCAAGAACCTGTACAAGGGTTACACCCCCGCGGGCGAGATCGGCGGGAACGAGGAGCGGGCCCTCCAGGTCTCCTTCGACAGGCCGTACGTGGACACCGGGGTGCCGCGTTGGTTCGAGATGGACACCGCCACGGCCCGGTGGGCGGAGGAGGCCGGGTTCGACATCACCTACGCGAGCAGTGTGGACCTGCACGAGGGACGGATCGACCCCGCCAGGTACACGGCGGTCGTCTTCTCCGGACACGACGAATACTGGTCGCAGGAGATGCGCGACTGCGCCGAGGAAGCTGTGGAGGCGGGGACCCATCTCGCCTTCCTCGCCTCGAACAACATCTACTTCCACATCCGCGTCGAGCCCTCCGCGGACGGCCGTGAAGGCCGGGTGGTGACGTGCTACAAGGAGACTCCGGACCCCGAGCCGGGTGCGGCGGGCCCCACCGTGCGCTGGCGCAAACTGGCCAAGAAGCGGCGGAAGGCCGAACAGGGCCTGCTGGGCGTGCAGTACAACGGCATCCTCGCGAAGCCCGCACCGCTCGTGGTCAGGGAGAGCGGCCACTGGTTCTGGAAGGGGACAGGACTGCGGGACGGCGACAGCATTCCGGATCTGGTGGGGGTGGAGGCCGACGGTTTCGATCCCTCGATGCCCCGCCCCGCAGACAGCAAGCAGACGCTCCTGGCCGCTTCCCCGTACACCGACAGCTGGGGCCGCGGCCGCCGTGAGCACAACGCCAGCCTGTGCGAGAACACCGAGGGAACGCTCGTCTTCGTGGCGGGCACCTTCCACTGGCCGCTCGCGCTGAACGAACCCGCTCACCTCAACCCGCTGGTCCAGCGGGCCACCAGGAACCTCGTGGACAGGATGCTGGAACCTCGCCGGCAGGTGTGAGCGCCCCTACGCGTGGGCCGTCGACGTCAGCCGCTGCACCCCCCGGGCCGTCTCCGTGACCCCGCTGAGGAACCCCTGCGCGCGCGGGGAGGCCGTCGTGCGGAGCCATTCCGGGGCGATGTCGCAGACCGCGACGTTCACGCCCGTGCCGGCCAGGGCCAGCGGGAGGGTGTGGACCACCGTCGAGGGGAAGCTCACCACCGTGTGGCCGATGGGGCCGCGGCGGGCGATGAGTTCCAGGGGGAGGTCCGGGCGGACGATCTCCAGGCCGGTGGCGGCTTCCAGGGCGTGGAGCTTCTCGGCGGACTCCCGGCGGTGGGCGAAGTAGCGGGTCGCGCCGTGGGCGCGGGCCAGGGCCGTGACCGCCTCCTGGTACGGGACCGGGTCGACGACCCCCGTCTCGACCAGGGACGTGCCGACGAGGTCCGCCCCCTTGCCGATGCTCGGCGGGCCGAAGCGGGCGCGGGTCCAGGCGAAGGTGTTGGCGGTGACGGTGATGCCCTCGGGGGGCTCCACCGGCATCGCGGTGAAGACCTCCACCGTGTGCCGGGCCGTCGGGGTGAAGCGGCGCCGGGCGGTGGCCGTGACCGGGGCGAGGAGCAGCTCGCGCGGGCCGCCGCGGCCCTTGCGGTGCCAGCGGGTCAGTCGCTCGCCCCGGGCCAGCTGGGTGACGAACTCCATGGTCGCCGTGCCGTCGTCGACCACCGTGAGGCGCTCGGCGCGGACCAGGGTGAGCAGGAGCTGCACATAGCGGGAGAACGGGTCGCCGATCACTATGTGGTCGGCGCGCCTGACCAGTCCGGCCAGGGCTCGCAGGGCCTTGAGAGGCGCGCCGGACTCCCCGCGCGCCTCCTGCCAGCGGACGGTGATGCCCTCGTCGCGGGCCAGCTCCGCCATCCGGCGCAGCTGGCCGCGCGACATCGGGTCGACCGGGGGGAGGACGACGACCGTGGTGGCGGCCGGGTCGTCTCCCCCCATGGCGTGGGTCCACTCCAGGACGTTCAGGAGCTGGACCGGGCTCTCGACGAAGGCGAGGTTCACCGGTCGGCGCTCAGACCGCGACCGGCTCGGGGGCCGGCGCGTTGTCGGCCTCGGCGACGACGCCCGCGACCCGGCGGAGCTTCTTCATCGGGCCGAGCTCGGACTCGTACACCTTCTTGACTCCGTCGCCGAGGGAGGCCTCGATGGTGCGGATGTCGCGGACCAGGCGGGTCAGGCCCTGCGGCTCGACGGAGGCGGCCTGGTCGGAGCCCCACATGGCGCGGTCCAGGGTGATGTGGCGCTCGACGAAGGTGGCGCCCAGCGCGACGGCCGCGAGGGTGGTCTGCAGGCCCGTCTCGTGGCCGGAGTAGCCGATCGGGACGTTGGGGTACTCCTGCTGGAGGGTGTTGATGACCCGCAGGTTGAGCTCCTCGGCCTTGGCCGGGTACGTCGAGGTGGCGTGGCAGAGCAGGATGTTGTCGCTGCCCAGGACCTCGACCGCGTGGCGGATCTGCTTCGGGGTCGACATGCCGGTGGAGAGGATCACCGTGCGGCCGGTGGCGCGCAGGGCGCGGAGCAGCTCGTCGTCGGTGAGGGAGGCGGAGGCCACCTTGTGGGCGGGGACGTCGAACTTCTCCAGGAAGGCGACGGCCTCGGTGTCCCACGGGGAGGCGAACCAGTCGATGCCACGCTCGGCGCAGTGCTCGGAGATGGCGCGGTACTCGTCCTCGCCGAACTCGACGCGGTGGCGGTAGTCGATGTACGTCATCCGGCCCCAGGGGGTGTCGCGCTCGATGTCCCACTGGTCGCGCGGGGTGCAGATCTCCGGGGTGCGCTTCTGGAACTTGACCGCGTCGCAGCCGGCTTCGGCGGCCGCGTCGATCAGGGCGAGGGCGTTGCCGAGGTCGCCGTTGTGGTTGATGCCGATCTCACCCGTGATGTAGACGGGGTTGCCGGGTCCGGCGGTACGGGTGCCGAACGTGCGCAGGCGGGAGGTGCTCATGGTGGTGCTTCCTTACTTGGTGGGGACTGTGGGGACAGAGGGAGAGGTGGTGAGGGTGGGGCCCAGCAGCCAGGCCGCGATCTCGCGGATGGCGCCGTAGCCGCCGGGGGTGGTCGTGACGGCGCGCGCCGCGGCGCGTACCGAGTCGTGGGCGCTGCCGACCGCCACGGGCCAGCCCGCGAGGGCGAAGCAGCCCAGGTCGTTGACGTCGTTGCCGACGTAGAGAACGCGGTCGGGGGCGATGTTCTGCTCGTCGCACCACTGCTTGAGCGCCTCGTCCTTGCGGTCGATGCCGTGCAGGACGGGCACCTGGAGCTTGCGGGCGCGGGCGGCGACGACCGGGTTCTGTTCGGTGGAGAGGATCAGGAGGGGCACCCCGGCCTTGCGCAGGGCGGCGATGCCGAGTCCGTCGCCCCGGTGCACGGCGACCGTCTCGCGCCCGTCGGAGTCGACCATGACCCGGTCGTCGGTCTGGGTGCCGTCGAAGTCCAGGACGACCGCGTCCACGTCCGCGAGGGAGGGCAGCGGCGAGGGGTCCAGGAGCGGGGCGAGCGCGCGGGCGCGGGCCAGGTCGTGCGGGTCGTCGATCTCCAGCACCCGGGCCGGGTCGGTGGGGACCAGGGCGGTGTGGCCGAAGAAGCGGTGGCGGTGGGTACGGAAGCCCGCCGCGTCCATCGCGTACGCGGCGCCGGTCTCCAGGTAGTCCTGGGGGCGGTCCTGGCGGCGCGGGCGTACGGACTTGTCGTGGTTGACGCCGTACGTGCCCTCCTCGACCGCGGCCCCGTCGCGCCAGACGAACCCGTGGAACGGGGCGACGGTGACGGCCGTGTCGGCGCCCTCGTGGGCCACCGCCCTGGCGACCCCGTCGATGTCCTCGCGGGAGACGAACGGGCTGGTGCACTGGACGAGGAGGACCACGTCGACGGTGCGGGCGCGCTCGGCCTCGTACGTGTCCAGCGCGTGCAGGACGGCCGCCTCGCTGGTGGCGGTGTCGCCCGCGATGGCGGCGGGGCGCTCCACGCAGTGCAGCCGGTGGGCGGCGCCGAGGTGGGCGGCGGCGGTGCGGGCGGCCTCCGCGATGGTGGCGTCGTCGGTGGTGACGACGACGTCGGTGACCTCGGGGGCGCCGAGCGCGGCGCGGACGGCACGGGCCACCAGGGGGATGCCGCCGACCTCGGCGAGGTTCTTGGCGGGGACGCCCTTGGATCCGCCGCGGGCGGGGATCACGGCGAGCACGGTCGGGGTCATCGAAGCCCCTGAAGTCACGGTCGGGGTCATCGAAGCTCCTGAAGTAGTGGTCACAGCTCCCCCATCCGGCGGATCACCGGGGCGACGCGCTGGACGCCGTGGCGGTAGGCGCCGCGCGCCGCGTTGCGGACGGTCTCCCGCACCGCGCCCCGGACCCGGCCGGGCTCCTGCGGCGCGACGGCACCGGGCAGCGGCGTGCCGTCGGGGGCCAGGTGGTGGCGGGCGAGGATGCCGGGGAGGTAGCCGGAGGCGGTGGCGGGCGTGTAGTAGGGGGCGAGCGGAGGGAGTTGGGCGGTGTCGAGGAGTCCGGCGACCTTGGCGCGGGCGGTGTCGTAGGCGGTGCCGTACGAGCCGTCGGCGGCGACGCCCTGGCCGGCCAGCCACTCCCCGTCGGGGCGTGGGCGGAACCCGCCGTCGAGCCGGTCCCACGAGGTGAGGAGCCCCGAGCCGACGAAGTGGTGGTTGCCGAGGGGCTCCCGTACGCCGAGGTCGGTAAGGACCGCGGTCGGGATGCGGCGGTGCAGGGACTCCAGGGCGGCGGTCGAGGAGACGGTGACCAGGAGGTCGGTGCGGTCCAGGACCTCGCCCATGTGCCCGTACACCAGGCGGAAGTTGGGCGGCAGGCCGCCGGGCAGCCGCTGCGCGAGCTTCTGGTAGGGCAGTTCCTCGATGTGCGTGGTGTGCTCGCCGGGCTTGGAGCGCAGCTTCAGCAGCACCTCGCGGCGGGGGTGCAGCCGGGCGTGCTCGACGAGCCGGCGGAGCAGGTACGTACGGTCGGCGCGGGAGGCCGGTACGGAGGGCTGGGCGGCGAACACCACGGTGTCGCGGCCCTCTTCGGCGCGGTACGGGGCTCCGCCGAGGAAGGGCAGCGCCGCTTCCGTGACGGCCGAGGCGTCGGCGCCCACTCCCTCGTACACCGCGCGGAAACGTTCCGCGTCGTGGGCCGAGTTGGCGAGGACGACGTCCGCGCCGTGGCGGAGCAGGAGGCCGTCGGCGAGCTTCTCGTAGACGACGCCGACGTATCCGGTGACGACGACCGGGCGGCGCGCCGGCTTCAGCGCGGCCAGCCCGTGCAGCATCGCCTGGACGCCGCCGCCGACGAGGGCGAGTACGACGACGTCGTAACGCTCGTCGCGCACGGTGTGCAGGAACTCGACCGCGGTGACCTCACGGACCCGCTCGGCGTCGATCCCGACCTCGCCGACCTCCGCGAGCTGGCGGGGCGTCGGGGTGGCCCGGCCGCGCAGCAGCAGCCCGCTGACCTCTACGGGGCGCGCGCCCCGCTCGTCCGCCCCGTCGGTCAGGCGGCGCGCGGTGAGCGCGCCCCATTTCCACCGGGTGTCGGAGTCGGCGAGGACGGCGACCCGCAGCGCCGGGCGGGGCTCGGCGGGGGTTCGGGCCGGTTCGGCCGTATTGCTGGTACGTGGGGGCACGTCCTAGAAGTTAGGAAGGCATTTCGATGAGCAGCCCAACGTGACGGCAACAAATGGTTAACAGGCGGCCGACGCTTGGGGATTCCGCCGATCGGAAGGGTCAACTGGCGGCCCATTCGGTCCGCTTCACCGTTCGGACATTCACCGTTCACCCGCAGTACTTTTCCGGGACAAGGAAAGTGCCGGGTCTCCAACTAGCGTGATGCGGGTGGTTAAGCTCTCCGTCATCGTGCCGTTCTTCAACGTGCAGACATACGCGCCCGACACCCTCAGAAGCCTTCGGGCCAACGCCCGGGAGGACTTCGAGTTCATCCTCGTCGACGACCGTTCGACCGACGGGACGGCCGACGTGCTCCAGCGCGCGAGGAAGGACATTCCCGGCGCGAAGGTGATCGTCCATGAGCGCAACGGCGGTCTGGCCACGGCCAGGAACACCGGCCTCGACGCGGCGAGCGGGGAGTATCTGACCTTCCTGGACGGCGACGACTGGCTGGCCCCCGGCTACTTCACGGAGCTGGTCGCCGCGGCCGAGCGGCTGGAGTGCGACTTCGTACGCGCCGACCATGTGCAGGTCACCGGCCGCACGCGGACGGTGCACCGGGTGCCGCACGGCCTGCGGAACGTGGTGCTCAGCCCCCGTTCGGTGATCCTTCCGGCCGACCGCACGACCTCGGTGGACTATCCGTACGCCTGGGCCGGTATTTACCACCGCCGCCTTCTCGACCAGGGCCTTCTGCATTTCACCGACGGACTGCGCACCGCGGAGGACCGGCCGTGGATCTGGCGGCTGCACCGGGAGGCGGAGAGTTTCGCGGCGGTCGGACTGCTCGGCGTTTTCTACCGGCGGGGAGTCGCTTCCTCGCTCACCCAGATCGGGGATGTCCGCCAGCTCGATTTCATCCGGGCATTCGACCAGGTCATCGCGGAGACTTCGCAGGACCGCGACGCGGATATTCTGCTGCCGAAGGCAATGCGCACCTACTGCGCCGTCATGGCCCACCACCTCGGGTCCATGGAGCGGTTCGAACCGGGCGTGGCGCGGACGCTGCGCTCCATGAGCGCCGCCGCCCTGCGCAGGCTTCCCGGCGACCTGCTCGACGAGACCCTCACCTCCCTGGGCGACCGGCGCGCCGCCCTGCTGCGCCGGGTACGCCGCCGCCCCGTCGGCGCCGAACCCACGCCCGCCGCCACACCTGCCGCCGCCACCGGAGCCCGTGCCTGATGTCTGCCATCCGTTCCACCCAGCTCTTCTTCGCGGCCTCCCAGTACGCCGCCGCCACGGTGACCGCGGCCATCCGGGCGGGGCAGTTCGGCCCGCGCGCCGAACACCGCCGACTGCTGATCGTCAGCGACACCTCGCCCGCCCCCGAGGTCGGCACCCCGCTCGACCGGATGGCCGGATTCGCCTCGCTGCGGCCGGAGTTCGACGAGGTCCACTCGTGGAACACGTTCATCAGGCCCTTCCACCCGGCCGGCTGGTTCCCGCGCGAGCAGGACACCCTGCTCTGGGAGCGGTACCTGCGGCTGGCCTGGGAGCTGGGCGACGGGCCGGTGGAGATCGCCTGCGAGTCCATCCAGGCCAACCCGTCCAGCGCGGTGGCCAAGATCTTCGGCGAGAGCCCCATCCACCTCTACGCCGACGGGCTGATGAGTTACGGGCCCACCCGCAGCAAGATCGATCCGCTGATCGGCACCCGGGTGCAGCGGCTGCTCCACCTGGACCTGGTGCCGGGGCTGCGGCCGCTGCTGATGACCGAGTTCGACGTCGAGCCGGAGGTCGTGCCGACGATCGAGTTCCTGAAGGTGCTGGGCGAACTGGCCGACTCCGCCGAGGAGTTCACCGCACCGGCCGACTCCCCGGCGCTGCTGCTCGGCCAGTACCTCTCCGCCATCGACGTCCTCACCGCCGACGAGGAGCAGGAGCTCCATCTGCGGATGCTGCGCGGCACGGTGGCGCTCGGCCACACCCGCGTCGTCTTCAAACCGCACCCCGCCGCCCCGGTGAGCTGGTCGCGCGCCCTGGAGCAGGAGGCCGAGCTGCTCGGCGCCGAACTCACCGTCCTGGACTCCCCGGTGATCGCCGAGGTGGTGTACGAGCGGACCCGCCCCGCGCTCGTCGTGGGGGCGTTCTCCACCGCGCTGCTCACCGCCGCCACGTTCTACGGCATCCCCGTCGCGAGGGTCGGCACCGAGGAGCTGCTCGCCGCGCTGACCCCGTACCAGAACAGCAACCGCGTCCCGGTCACCATCGTCGACGCCCTGCTGCCCGCCCTGGAGGACCGCGAGGCGGTCACCTCGTGGCGGCTGCCGGGCGAGGAGCGGGTGCGCGGGGAGCTGTCGGGTCTGGTCACGGCCGTCGGCTTCGCCATGCAGCCGCAGATCTACCCGGGGCTGCGCGGCGCCGCCGAGGAGTACCTCGCCGCGCATCCGGCCCCGGCCTCGTCCCCGTACTTCCGGCGCCGCCGCCTCACCTCGCTGGCGCTGCCGGGGGCACTGCCGGGGCAGCTCGACTTCATCCCGCGCAATGCGACGGTCCGCAGGATCGCCCGGCAGGCCGTCGCCTGGAAGCGGGGCGCGGGCCGGCGGCTCCCCGGTGTCCGCAGCGCGCGCGGCTGAGGGGGCGGGGACGAACGGGGGACGAACGGGGGACGAGCAGGGAGATGAGCGGGGGATGAGCGGGGGGATGGACGTGACGAGTACGCGGACGGGTGCGCCGACGCTGCCGGTGCAGGAGGTCCGGGCTGCGGAACCGGTGCGTCCGGCCACCGCGGCGCCCGGGAAACGGGACCGGATGCGGGCCCTGGACGGGCTGCGCATCGTGGCCGCCCTGATGGTCTGCCTCTACCACTACGCCGGCAAGGAAGGGACGGTCGCCGAGTCCTGGGGCCAGTCGCCCGCGCACCTCTTCCCGACGCTGTCGTCGTTCGCGACGTACGGCAGCCTGGGGGTGCAGCTCTTCTTCATCATCAGCGGCTTCGTCATCTGCATGAGCAGCTGGGGCCGTACGGTCGGTGACTTCTTCCGCTCCCGGGTCGCCCGGCTCTACCCGGCGTACTGGGCGGCGATCGTCGTCGTCACGGCCGCGGCGGTCCTGCTGCCCGTCGTCGTACGGCCGCTGCGCCTGGACGAGCTGCTGGTCAACCTGACCATGCTCCAGCAGCCGATGGGTGTGGACCGGGTGCTCGGGGTCTGCTGGACGCTCTGGGTGGAGCTCCGCTTCTACGTCCTGTTCGCCGTCTTCGTCGTCTGGCGCGGGGTGACGTACCGCCGGGTGGTCATCTTCTGCTGCGGCTGGACCCTGGCGGGCGCCTTCGCCCGGATCGCCGACCATCCGCTGACCGACGCCCTGGTGATGCGGGACCACGCGCCGTACTTCATCGCGGGCCTCGCCCTGTACCTGATCTACCGGCACGGCAGCGACCTGCTGCTCTGGGGCATCGTCCTGATCAGCTGGCTGCTGGGACAGCGGTACTCCGTCACCGCGCTGTGGCACCCGGGCGGGGGCGGCGAGTTCGACCGCTCCCCCTATGTGATCCAGCTGATCGTGACCCTCGCCTTCGTGGCGGTGGCCGCCGTGGCGCTGGGCTGGCTGCGGTGGGCGAACTGGCGCTGGCTGACGTTCGCGGGGGCGTTGACGTACCCCTTCTACCTGCTGCACGAGCACCTGGGCTGGTTCGCGATCCGCGTCATGAGCCGCGGCCTGCACCTGCCGCCGCAGCTGACCCTCGTCGCCACGGTGGTCGCGATCCTGGTGCTGGCGCATCTGCTGCACCGGTTCGTCGAGAAACCGATCGGGCCGCGGCTGAAGCGGACGATGACACAGCAGAGCCTGCGGGTGCGGTCCAAGCGGTGAGTGCCGGAGCCCATCGACTACGAGCACGGATTCGAGGATCGACACCATGCGCTTTCCCGGACGGCCGCCGCACCCGCGTCGCCGCAGAACCCGGCCGCTGACAGCCGCTCTCACCCTGATGCTGGCGGCCACGGCCCTCACCACCCCCGCTTCCCCTGCTGCCGCAGCCGTACCGGCGGCGGTGACCACCCCGTTCAAGGCGGGCACCGAGGGCTACCGCTGCTTCCGTATCCCCGCGCTCGTCACCACGCCCTCCGGCGCCCTGCTGGCCTTCGCCGAGGGGCGGGTCGCCACCTGCAGCGATATCGGGCACAACGACATCGTGATGCGTAAGTCCACCGACGGCGGCCGTAGTTGGGGCCCGTTGAAGGTGGTGGCCGGAGCGGCCGACGAGGACGCGCACGGCAATCCGGCACCGGTCGTGGACACCGCGACCGGGCGCGTATCACTCCTGTACGCGACCGGCGGCTGGAGCGGCACGCCGAGCGCCCCGGTCCGGGGCCCGCGCAGCCTGCGGGTCGTGCACAGCGTGGACGACGGCGCCGGCTGGACGGCGGGCGCCCCGCTCCCCCACCTCAAGCCCGCCGACCGGGCCTGGATCTCCACCGGACCCGGCCACGGCATCCAGCTCGCCCGCGGTCCGCACCGGGGCAGGCTCGTCGTCCCGGGCGACTACACGACCACGGGCGGCCGGGCGGGCGGTCAGCTGTACGTCAGCGACGACGGCGGACTGACCTGGGCCCTGGGCGCACACGCGGACGTCGACCGGGCCACCTCCGCGTTCCCGGCCGAGCTGTCCGTCGCGGAGACGACCGGCGGGGGCGTGTACGTGAACGCGCGCAGCTCGGCCCGGTGCGGCACGAACGACCACCGGACGGCCGCCACCAGCGCGGACGGCGGGACCACCTTCGCCGCACCGTTCTCCCCCGTGCCCGGCCTCGACACCCCGCCCGTCTCCGGATCGCTGCTGCGCCTCCACGCGAAGGAGCTGGGCGCCGCGCGGGACCGGCTCCTGTTCTCCGCCCCCTCCCGCCTCGGCCCGCACACCCTGGAGGACCGCCGCGAGCTGGCGATCCGCTCCTCCTACGACGAGGGCAGGAGCTGGCGGACCGTCGGTACGGTGATCACGCCGGGCCGGTCCGGCTACTCCGACCTGGCGCTCGTCCCCGGCGGCGCCATCGGCGTGCTCTACGAGACGGCGGGGAACATCCCGCACAGCGACATCGCCTTCACCTCGTTCACCGAGGGCCAGATGGACGCCGCCCAGCGCGAACTGCGCCTGCCCCGCACCTCCGACACCGGCCCGGGCCAGTACGGCAACCACGCTGTGGTCCACGGCGGCGCCCAACTGGGCACCCGCAACTCCGGCAAGGCCATGACCTTCGACGGCCAGGACGACTACCTGCGCCTGGTCTCCTGCTCGGACTCGCTGCGCCTGGGCGCGGGCGACTTCACCCTCACGGCCTGGTTCCGCCACACCGCCACGACGGGCGCGCTGCCGATCGTCTGGGGGTACGGGATGGGCTCCGGCGTCCAGCAGTTCTGGCTGCGGGCGGAGCCGGGCCAGGGCAGGATCCGGGCCGCGATCGACACGGGCACGGCGTACGCGGAGGCGAAGACCACGTCCTCGTACAACGACGGGCAGTGGCACCACGCGGTCGTGAAGCGGCAGTCGGGCCGGCTGACGCTGTCCGTGGACGGCGGCCAGGAGTTCGGTGCCGCGGCCCCGGCGGGCAGCATCTCCCCGCCCGCCGAGTTCTCCGTCCACATCGGCGCCCGCCCGGACTTCCCGAACCAGCCGGCCGGTGTCACCGAGCTCTTCCGGGGCGGCCTGGACGACATCCGCATCTACGGCCGGGGCCTGACCGCCCAGGAGGCGGCACAGGTCAAGGCCGGGGCGCTGGATGTGGCCAACGAGGAGGAGCGGGTGCGGCTGGGCTTCTCCAGCATCTGGTAGCAGCCGGCCGACACGAACGCGTGGGGACCTCAAGCCACTTGACCTCAAGTTGGCTTGAGGTCCTACCTTCGGGGCATGGACTACTCACACGACGACGCAGGACTCGCCCGCCAGCCGATCGGTTACTGGAGCTGGGCCGCGCACGACGCGACGGTCACCCACATCCGGTCGGCACTGGCCGAACACGGGCTCACGCAGCCGCCCTGGTGGGTGATGAACCAGGTCATCGGCGCGGGGGAGGACGGCCGCGGCCGCGCCGAGGTGGTCACCCTGCTCAGCGGGTACCTCGACACCGGGGCGGACGGCATCGAGGAGGCCGTCGACGAACTCCTCCGACGCGAGCTGATCACCCAGGACGACGAGGACCGGCTGCGGATCACCCCCGAGGGACTGGCGCTGCGCGACCGGGCGTCCGTACGGGTCGCGCGGGCCCGCGCGGAGATCCACGAGGGCATCCCCGACGAGGAGTTCGTCGCCGCGCTGAAGGTGCTCCAGCGGATGATCCGGAACGTCGGGGGGAAGGCCTGGCACGAGTGAGAGAGCCGGCCGAGCCCCCGGACGCTTAGACGCTGCTGAGCGAGAGCTTCGCCGCGAACCCGAGGAACAGCACGCCCGCCGCCGAAGTCGCCCCCGCCGAGAGCCTCTTGCGGCGGCGGAAGGCGGCGGCCAGGCGGGTGCCGCCGAAGATCAGCGTCGAGAGGTACAGGAAGCTGGCGAGCTGGAGCAGCGTCCCCAGCAGCAGGAACGACAGGGCCGGGTAGGCGTAGCCGGGGTCGACGAACTGGACGAAGAACGAGATCAGGAACAGGATCGCCTTCGGGTTGATCAGGCTGACCACCAGCGCCCGGCGGTAGGGGTTCTCCGTCGTCGCCCCCGCCCCGGGCGTCTCGGCGGCCTCCGCCAGCTCGGCGGTGCGCCGGTGCCGTTCGCGCCACAGGGAGGCCGCCGCGCGCAGCATGCCGATTGCCAGCCAGGTCAGATAGCCGGCGCCCGCGTACTTGACGACGGCGAACAGCAGGGGCGTGGTCTGCAGCAGCGAGGCCGCGCCGAGCGCGGACAGCGTCATCAGGACGGCGTCCCCGGTCCACACTCCGGCGGCGGCCCTATAGCCGGTGCGCACGCCGCGTCGCGCCGCGACGGAGAGCACGTACAGCGAGTTCGGGCCCGGCAGCAGAACGATCAGCAGCAGGCCGGCGAGGTAGGTCGGAAGGTCGGTAACACCCAGCATGGACGGAGTTTCGCACATCTGTACGCCGCCTCGCCCAGCCGTCTCGCCAGCCGTCCGGCCAGCTGTCCGGACGGCTGGGAGGCAGCCGTCTCGCCGTGACCTTTCGGCCGTCCTGCCGTGACCTGGCGGCACTAGCGTCGTGCGCAGGATTCGACCACCGGGCAGGACGGGCATCCGTCAGGGGAAGCACCGGTGAGGCACCGGAGGATCGATCGGACGGTCGAGCCGTACGAAGTGGGGGAAGCGGGGATGGCGGGGATGGCCGACAGGAACGTGGGCGCGGAGAGCGACGCGTACGCCGGCGGGGGCGACGGCCCTTACACGCGGGGGCTCCAGGGCAGCGGCCCGTACACACGGAGGAACCGGCGCGGCAGACGGGCGGCCGGGGTGACCGCCGGGGTGCTCGTGACAGCAGCCCTGGCGGCGGGGTGCGGGCCGCAGGACCCCGGGGCGGACGCCCTGCGGCAGCCATCGGCCCGGGCCACCACCGCGCCCGCCTCTCCCGCCACCGCGCCCACCGACGACGGCAAGGGCGGGACCGGCACGGCCGAGCCGTCCCCCAGCACCCCGCCCGCGAGCCCGTCGGCCCCGCCCACCGAACCGCCCACCACACCGCCCGCGCCCTCCTCCCCCGCACCCCGGCCGAGCACCGCCCCACCGCCCCAGGTCCTGATGCGGACCGGGTCCGAGGGCGCCCAGGTGCGGGAGTTGCAGGCCCGGCTGCGGCAGATCGGACACTTCGGGCGCAACCCCACCGGCTACTACGGCACGGTCACCGCCGACTCCGTACGGTCCTTCCAGGCCAAGCGCGGCACGGAGGCGACCGGCTCCACCGACGCGGACACCTGGCGGAAGCTGCAGTCCATGACCCGTACGCCGACGGCCGACGAGCTGGACCCGCCGACCGAGCGGCCGGTGGCCGATCCGGACAAGCGGTGTCTGACCGGCCGGGTGCTCTGCATCAGCAAGAAGAGCCGGACGCTGGCGTGGATGATCGACGGCCGGGTCGTCTCGGCGATGGATGTGCGCTTCGGCTCGGAGTACACACCGACCCGTGAGGGCGAGTTCCCGGTGTACTGGAAGTCGAGGGACCACGTGTCGACGCTGTACGACACCCCGATGCCGTACGCCCTGTTCTTCAGCGGCGGCCAGGCCGTGCACTACTCCGCCGACTTCGCGGCCAACGGCTACGGCGGCGCCTCGCACGGCTGTGTGAACGTGCGGGACAGGAAGAAGGTCGCGGCCCTCTTCGACCAGGTGAAGAACGGCGACAAGGTCGTCATCTACTGGTGAGAGCGGTACGGGTCCGCTCGTGACCGTGTTACGGAATCCACTGGTGAACGCGGTACGGGGAGAGAGGGCGCGGGCGGGACCGGGGGAACGTGTCCCGCCCGCGCCGATGCGCTGAGCCGAAGGTACGGGGGGAACCCCGGCTCGTCGCGCTGCCGATGACCAGTCGGCTCACTCTGTACTGCGCCCGGCCCCCGAAAAACGTCACACTTGACCGAAACCCACTCGGTGCCGGGTCGCCGTACGGGGAGGAAAGCGCAGGTCAGCGGGCAGGAAGGGCCGTCGGCCCAGGGGTCGCCGCCCTCAGCGGCGCCGCCGCCTCCGCCTCCGCCCGGATGCCGACATCGCCCCGGCGGTCGCTCTCGGCGAGGGGCGGGGCGGGTTCGAAGGAGACGGGCGGCAGGGAGCCGCCGTCGCCGTCACCCGGTCCGTCGTCGTCCCCGCCTCCGCCGGAACCGCCGGAGCCCCCGGAGCCGCCGCCGTTCAGCAGCCGGTCGCAGAAGCGCTCCAGGTTCTCCTCGCCCTTGGCGAGCTGGACCAGCTGGCGTCGGCTCCGCTCGTCGAGGGTGCCGGCGCGGAAGGCCTTGCAGGCCTTGACGGACTTCTCGTACCACTTGCCGCCCTGGTCCCGGCCGTCGTCGGAGCCGTCGGGGTGCTCATCCTGGCCGCCGGGGCTCTTGGAGGCGTCCTCGCGTCCCGAGCCTCCGGGGCGGTTGCTCTCCCCCGTACCGTCGTCGTCCGTCTCCGTGCCGGGCCCGCCCGGCTCCGGGTCGGCGGGCTCCTCGGAGGCGCCGGGCCGGCGGCTCTCGGGCGGGGCGACCGGATCCGGGTCGGCGGGCGGGGACGGTTCGGCCGCGGCGGAGGGATCCTCGGCGGGCAGGCCGGACACCAGCGGTTCGGGGGTCGCCGCAGATACGGAGGAGGCGGGCGCGGGTGAGTCGTTGCCGCCGAAGGGGCCCGGGAGGACCCCCGTACCGGCGGCGACGGCCACTCCGCCGAGCGCGCAGCCCGCGAGCGAGACGGCCAGGCCGAAACGGACCGGGCGGCTCCAGCGGGGGCGGCGGGGCGGGGCGGCGGGGGCGGCGCCGATGTGGACGGAGTGCAGCGTTCCGGGCTGTCCGGGGAGTGCGGCGCCCGCGCTCCGTCCGGCGAGCCGGTCGCCGCCGGCCCGGGTGGCCTGCCGGAACGCGGTGAGCACGGCGTCCTCGCCGGGGAGTTCACCGGCCGGGGCGCGGCGGACGGCACGGGCCGCGCCGAGTGCTTCGGCGAGCCGGAGGGCGTCGTCGCGCGCCCGGTCGCCGAGGGGTACGACCGGCTCGCCGCGGAGCAGTTTCTCCGCCGCGTCCTTGTCGAGCCACTCGTCCTGCTCGTCGGCCATCACATGTCCCTCTGCGTCCACGGTCGCGAATGCGTCACACCGGGAGTGACCCCCGCGGGCGCTGCCGGACCGGCCCTACCGGGGCGCTGAGAGGGTACGGCACCGAGCTCCGCACCGCCGCCCGCGCCCTGACCTGCATCGCGCCCGGAACCCGGCCCCGGCGCCCGGTCCTCTCCCTCGGGGCCGCCGCCCGGCGCGGGCGCACCGGCGGGGCGGGGCGAGTCCGGGTGCTCGGAACCGAGGAGTTCGGCGAGGCGCTTGAGGCCGCGGTGGGCGGCGGTCCGTACGGCGCCGGGGCGCTTGCCGAGGGTCTGGGCAGCGCTCTTCGCGTCCAGGCCGACGACCACGCGCAGGACGACGGCCTCGGCCTGGTCCTGCGGGAGCTGGGCTATCAGGGACATCGTGCGGTCGGTGTCGAGCGCCTCCATGGCGTCGCCCGCGGTGTCGGACTCGGCGGGCCTGCCCGTGAGCTCCGTCTCATCGCCCCCGATCGCGGGGCGGCGGCTGCGCATCCGCAGATGGTCGAGCGCGCGGTTGCGGGCGATCCGGGCCGCCCAGCCGCGGAAGCGGTCGGCGTCCCCGCTGAAGCGGTCGAGGTCGCGCGCTATCTGGAGCCAGGCCTCGGACGCGACATCCTCGGCGTCCGGCTCGCCCACCAGCGTCCGTATGTAGCCCAACAGCCGTGGCTGTACAGCGCGGTACACAGCACGGAAGGCGTCCTCGTCCCCGTCCTGTGCCGCGAGCACCGCGGCGGTCAGCTCCGCGTCGTCCCCCAGCACTCCCTCAACCCGCCCTGCTGTCCTCAATCGCAGCTGGTCACCACTGCTGCGCCACTCTGCGCGACTCAGCACGCTACGTGCTCGGCAGGGGTCACGTCCATGACTTGTACAACTCGCAACAATTCGCGGCCCTCGGTGCGGTGTGACAGAAAACGCAGTCGCGGCGCTGAGATGAGTACGGGGTCGTGCTGCGACCCCGTGGAAGACGGCCGGGGCCTCTCCTGTGGGGGGTGGCGGCCCCGGTCGTCGCTCCTCTTCGCCTGCGCTCGGACCAGGCACGCTCCTGGCCGCTGAACCTCTGGTCGGTCGGCCCTAGACTGCCCCGGGTGAATACCGCGTCTCCCTCACCCTCCGTCCTCCGCCTGATCGTGACGGGCGGTGGCACCGGCGGTCACACGTACCCCGCTCTCACCGCGATCCGCACCTTGCAGGCACGCCTGGCCGCTTCCGGGCGCACGCTCGACGTGCTGTGGATCGGAACGGCCGAGGGCCTGGAAGCCCGGGTCACGAGCGCGGAGGGCATCCCGTTCACCACGGTCGCCACGGGCAAGATCCGGCGTCACGCGAATCCGCTGAAGATGATCTCGCCGGCCAACATCCGGGACATGGCGCGCGTGCCGGCCGGGATCCTTCAGGCGCGCAGTGCGGTCTCCCGCTTCCGGCCGGACGTCGTTCTCGCCACGGGCGGTTACGTCGCCGTGCCGACCGGTCTCGCGGCGAGGATGTGCCGGGTACCGCTGGTCCTGCACGAGCAGACCGTGCGCCTCGGCCTCGCCAACCGGAAGCTGGCCGGCTCGGCCGCACGGATCGCCGTGTCCTCGGAGTCGACGCTGTCGCTCCTGCCGCAGAGCGCGCGGGCGGCGGCCGTGGTGACCGGCAACCCCGTCCGGCCGGAGGTCCTGGCCGGCCACCCGGACAAGGCCGTGACCGCGCTGGGCCTCCACGCCTTCGACCGGCGCCTGCCGACGGTGTACGTCACCGGCGGGGCGCAGGGCTCGCAGCAGATCAACGACGTGGTCGGCGGCGAACTGCCGTGGCTGCTGGAGCGGGCCAACGTGGTGCACCAGTGCGGTCCGGCCCATGTCGTGGCACTGTCCGCCCGCGCCGCCGGGCTGACCGCCGACCTCGCCGCCCGGTACCACCTCACCCCGTTCGTCGGACCGGAGCTGCCGGACGTGCTGGCCCTGGCCGATCTGGTGATCTCGCGCAGCGGCGCGGGCACCCTGGCGGAGCTGACCGCCCTGGGCAAGCCCGCGGTGTTCATCCCGCTCGCCTCGGCGGCGGGCAACGAGCAGGCCCACAACGCCCGTCATCTGGAGGAGTCCGGGGCGGCGGTCGCGCTCCTCGGCGACGTCACCGGCGGGCACCTGCGGGAGGCGGTCGGGCCGCTCCTCGACGATCCGGCACGCCGGGAGGCGATGGCTGCTGCGGCCAGGGCGCATGGCCGTCCGGATGCTGCGGAGCGGCTTGTGGACGTGATCCTGTCCGCAGTGGAGGACAGGGCCTAGGGGTACCGCCCGCCGCGGCAGCGACGTGACTTTCCCGGCGGTCCGGTCCGGCCGGGGGGCGGCGGCCTCCCCGCAGATCAGCAGATCAGTGGTCGTCCCAGTGCCCGTCGTGTTCCGAGTGCCGGTGGCCGTCGTGGACGTAGTCGACGTGGTCGCCGTGCGGGACCGCCACGTGGCCGCAGTCCGGGCCGTGCCGGTGGTCGTGGCCCTCGTGGACCGCGTGGGTCGACTTCGTGCATTCGTCCGCGTGGTCGCCGTGCACGCGGTGCAGGTGGCTGTCGTGGACGTAGTCGACGTGGTCCTCGTGCGGGATCGCGACGTGTCCGCATCCCGGAGCGTGCCGGTGGGCGTGGTCGGTATGGGGGCGGTGCTCCGTGGTGGTGGACATCTGCGTGGCTCCTCTTCGACGGGGGCATGGCTGTGCCGACGGAAGCCGGGCACGCATACCTGGCGGTTATGGGTGATTTTATCGCTGTTCGTACGGGAATTCTGAGGGGAGCCACGCGCATCGGGTGACGTACTCGGCGGGCTGTACGGCGAAGCGCCGCGTCCTCTACCGGTCGGCGGACGGCGCCCCCGCCACCAGGGTCTCCGTGTGGTCCAGGCTCTCGCCCGCGGTGAACTGGGTCGCGTACACCGCGACGCCCAGGTCCTCGCGCAGGCGGGCCGCGATGCGGTCCACGTCGTCGCGCTCCGCGTGGGGCTGCGGGGCGCCGGAGCGCAGGCGGGTGGCGGTGGCCGTGCCCAGGAGGCGGGCCGCCTCGTACGGGCGGCCGGTGAGGGAGTAGGCGCCCGCCACTCCTTCCAGGGCCAGGGCGACCGAGCGGGGGTCGCCGGCGGCGCGGGCGGCGGCGAGGCCGTCCAGGTGGAGGGTGAGGGCGCCGGGGCCGTCCTCTCGCTGCTCCGCGATGAAGCCGAGCTCGGCCAGGACCAGGGCCAGGCCGGGGGCGTCGTGGCGGTTGCGGTTCCAGGTCAGCCAGGGGCGCAGCAGGCTCTCCGCCTCGTCGAGGCGGCCCTCGCGCCGGCTGCCCAGGGCCAGGCCGACCGCCGCGAACTGCTCCGCGGGGCGGTTGCCCTGCTCGACGGCGAGCCGCAGGGCGCGGGCGTGGAAGTTCTCCGCCTCCCGGTAGCGGCTCATGAGGAGGGCGATCCGGCCGAGGCCGGACATCTTGCGGGAGACCTCCGACCAGAGTTCCAGGGTCTCGGCTATGCGCAGGCCCTCGCGGTGCAGCTGGGTGGCGCGCTCGTAGTCCCCGTTGATCTCGGCGAGGACGCTGAGTGTCTCGGTCGCCTTCAGCTTCCCCCAGTTCTCGCCCAGTTCGACGAAGTGGTCGTGCGCCTCCAGCGCGTTGCCGTGCAGCGCCGCCAGGTCGCCCCGGCCGAGCGCCAGTGCCGCGCGGCTGCTGAGCGCGGCCGCGGTCCCCCAGGGGTCGCGCAGGACCCGGAAGTCGCGCAGCGCCCGCTGCACGCTGCGCTCCCCGGCCGAGAGCGCTCCCACGTTCCACTGGGCGAATCCGAGGAACCACTCCGCGCGGGCCCGCTCCACGGTCTGCTCCGCCCGCGCCGGTGGGCACGCGAGTTCGGGGCCTGCGCTCCTGCCGGGCTCACCGAGGAGGAGGGTGAAGCCGGTGTGCCAGGCCCTGGCCTCGGCCCGGGCGGCGGGCTCCACTTCGCCCGGGGTGTTCAGGGCGTCGGCCAGCGCCTTGCGGCCCTCGCCGAGCCGGCCGCGCAGGAAGCGGTACCAGCTGAGCGCGTTGACCAGGCGTACGGCGGTGGCGGCGGCCCCGGTCCTGCGGGCCTCCTCCAGCGCGCGGTGGAAGTTGGCCGACTCCGCGTCGAGCCGGCGCAGCCACCGGTACTGGTCCCGCCCGTACAGGTGGGGGCGGGCCCGCTCGGCGAGTTCGGTGAAGTGGCCCAGCTGGCGGGCGGCGATCGCGGTGGCCTCCGCGGAGTCCCGCAGCTTCTGCTGCGCGTACACGGCGACGGATTCCAGCAGGCGGTAGCGGGTGGAGCCGGGCCCTTCGGCCCGGAGCACCAGCGAGCGGTCGACGAGCGCCGCGAGGATGTCGAGCACGTCAGTGCGCTCCACCTCGCCTCCGGCGCACACCTCCTCGGCGGCCTCCAGGCAACAGCCGTCGGCGAAGACCGCGAGCCGGCGCAGGACGGACTGCTCGCGGGGGTCCAGCAGGCTCCAGCTCCAGTCGATGGTGGCCTGGAGGGTGCGGTGGCGCCGGGGCGCGTCCCGGTAGCCGCCGGTCAGCAGCCGGAAGCGGTCGTCGAGCCGGTCGTGCAACTCCCTTACCCCCAGCGCCCGGACACGGGTGGCGGCGAGTTCCAGGGCGAGCGGCAGGCCGTCGAGTCTGCGGCACATCTCGGCGATCATCGGCGCGGTGGTGTCGTCGAGGACGAACGCCGGGTCTCCGGCGGCGGCCCGCTCGGCGAACAGCTGTACGGCGCTGGAGGCGCGGAGCTCCTCCACCCCGTCCTGGCCGGGCGGCGGCAGCTCCAGCGGCAGCACCGGCCAGACGGCCTCCCGGGTGAGACGTAACGACTCCTGGCTGGTCGTCAGGACATGGAGGCCGGGGGCGCTGTCGAGCAGCGGGCCGACCAGGCGCACCACGGCGTCGAGCACGTGCTCGCAGTTGTCCAGTACGAGGAGCACCCGCTGCGGTGCCAGGACGCCGGCCAGTCGCCGTACCGGATCGTCCGTGCGGTCGTCGGGCACGCTCTCCCGGATGCCGAGGACGCCCAGCACCAGCTCGGCGAGGTCCTGCGGGTCCATCGAGCCGTCGGCGGCGTCGGTCCTGGCCAGCTCCACCAGCCAGGCCCCGTCGGGGAATTCGGCCGCCACGCCCTCGGCCGCCGCCACCGCCATCCGGGTCTTGCCGACCCCGCCCGGCCCGGTCAGGGTGACCAGCCGCCGGTCGAAGAGAAGCCGGCGCACCTCGGCGAGGGCGTCACCGCGCCCGATCAGATTGCCCGCGGGGGCGGAGAGATTGGTGCGGGCCCGCGCGACGGTGACGACGGCGGCCGGGTCGGGTTCGCGGCGGGCGAGCTGCGGGTCGTGGCGGAGGATGGCGCGCTGCAGCTCGACCAGGGCCGGGCCCGGGGTCAGCCCCAGTTCCTCGTCGAGGCTGCGCCGGAACTCCGCGAAGCTGTCGAGGGCCTCGGCCGGCCGGTCCGCCTGGTAGAGGGCCCGCATCTGTGCGGCCCGCAGCCCTTCGCGGAGCGGGAACCGGCCGACCAGGGCGGCCAGTTCACCCAGCAGCGCCCCGTGCTCGCCCAGCGCGAGCCGGGCGTCCGCGTGCTCCTCCACGACTCTCAGCCGCTCCTCCTCCAGGCTCACCGCGGCGGGGGCGGCGAACGGCAGGTCGGCGAAGTCGGCGAAGGCGGGGCCGCGCCAGAGGGCGAGCGAGTCGGTCAGCAGGTCCGCCCGGGTGCGCGGTACGTCGCAGGCCCTGGCCTCGGCGACCAGGGCCCGGAAGCGGCCGAGGTCGAGTGCTTCGGCCGGTACGTCGAGGAGATAGCCGGGCGGCCGGTGGACGATCAGCGACCGGGCGCCGGGCTCCGCGTTCTCCAGGGCCCTGCGCAGTTGGGAGACCTTCGCCTGGAGGGAGGAGACGGGCTGGGCGGTGAAGGTGGAACCGCCCCAGAGGTCCTCGATCAGCTGTCCGGTGGAGACCACGTGACCGTGGTGGACGAGGAGGTCCGCGAGGAGGGTACGCACCTTCAGCTCGGGGACCCGGACCTGCCGTCCCTGCGCTGTCCACACCTCCAGTGGCCCCAGAACCCCGAATTGCATAACTGCACAGTAACCCGGTCGCGTCAGCGGGCGATGGCCGAAGTCGTGCAGGTCACAGCCATTTGACGCAACGCTGACAAGCGTTCCGAAGCCGGTCCGAAGCAAACCCGAAGGGGTGTCGGACAGAGTGGAGCGGCGGGCCGAGTCAGCCTGGAAGGAATATGCGGAGAGGCAGGAATGTCCGAAAGTGATCAGCTGCGGCTCGTCGTTGTCATCGGCAGTGTCCGCAAAGGCAGGTTCGGTCCGGTGGCCGCCGAATGGATGGCGTCCCGGGCCCGGTTGCGTCCCGACTTCGACGTGGATGTGATCGACCTCGCGACGGCCTGGCTGCCCGACGTCATGTCCGCCGACCCGGCGGCGCTCAAGCCGCAGGCGGTGCAGGACCTGGCGCCCTGGCTGGCGGCCGCCGACGCCTTCATCGTGGTCACCCCGGAGTACAACCAGAGCTTTCCGGCCTCTTTGAAGAACGCGATCGACTGGTACGACGAGGAATGGCACGCGAAGCCCGTCGCCTTCCTCTCCTACGGGGGAGCCTCCAGCGGGCTGGCCGCGGTGGGCCATCTGCGCCAGGTGTTCGCCGAGTTCCACGCCGTGACCGTCCGCGAGACCGTCAGCTTCCACGAGTACCGGGAGTGCTTCGGGGCGGACGGCCGGCCGGTGGCGGGGGACGCGGCGGCCTATGAGGAGGCGGCCCGGCTGATGCTCGACCGGCTCGCCTGGTGGGCCAGGGCCTTGCGCCTGGCGCGGGCCCGGGAGCCTTTCACGGCGAAGCAATTGCACACACAGTGAGGAATTCCGTGGACAACCTTTGGTTCCGATGTTTCGGCCCGCCCGCGGAGAGCGACGCGGTCCGGCTCGTCTGTTTCCCGCACGCGGGCGGCTCGGCCAGTGCGTACGCGCCGCTGGCGCGGCTGCTGACCCCGCGGGTCGAGGTGCGGGCCGTGCAGTACCCGGGCCGTCAGGACCGCAGGCGCGAGACGCCGGCGGGTGACATCACCGAGCTCGCCGGGCGGATCGCCGAGCGGCTGCGGGACCCGGAGGGACGGCCGTACGCCCTTTTCGGCCACAGCATGGGGGCCCTGCTCGCCTACGAGACGGCCCGCGTCCTGCGGAGCTGGGACGTGCAGGCCCCCGTACGGCTGTTCCTGTCCGGGCGCGGTGCGCCCTCGCCCGTGCCGCCCCGCAGCGATCTGCTGCCGGACGACGCGGCGATCCTGGCCGCCGTACGGTCGCTCGGCGGCACGGGAGCCGCGGTGCTGGACGACCCCGAGATGGTGGAGATGGCCCTTCCCGCGCTGCGGGCGGACTACCGGGCGCTGGCCGCGTACTCCTGGCACGGGGGTGACCCGCTCGACGTGCCGGTCACCGTGCTGAACGGCCGCGACGACCCGGTGGTGACGGCCGAGGACGCGGCCCGCTGGGTGGAGCACACCAGCTCCACGTTCGAGGTGAAGGAGTTTCCCGGCAATCACTTCTACCTGGACCAGCAGGCGGCGGAGGTGGCCGGAGTCCTGACCGACGGAGTCCGGCAGGCAGCGGGACGGTAGGGGACCGTCTCCGGCCACGGCCGACCGTACGACCGGAAGTGCGATGTTGAGGGGGGAACATGCAATTCAGGATTCTCGGACCGCTGGAAGTGATGTCCGGCGACCGCGCGCTGTCCTTAGGGGGGTTCAAACAGCGGGCCGTGCTCGGCCTGCTGCTGCTGCGTCCGAACCAGGTGGTGGCCACCAGTGAGCTGCTGGGGGCTCTCTGGCCGGACGAGAGCCGTCCGATGACGGCCAGGAAGATCGTGCAGAACGCGGTCTCCGGACTGCGTACGACCCTGTCGGTGCACCACACCCGGGACGAGCCGCAGGGCGCGGGGGCGCCCGAACTGATCACCCGGGCACCGGGGTACGTACTCCGGGTCGATCCCGCCCGGCTCGACATGACGCGCTTCGACGACAAGGCCACGGCGGGCCGGGCGAAGCTGGCGGCCGGGGAGCCCGCCGCCGCCGCCGAACTGCTGCGCGAGGCGCTGGCGGAGTGGCGCGGGCCCGCGCTGTCGGACCTGATGGAACAGGGCCTCGACTGGCCCGAGGTGGCGGGCCTGCGGCAGCTGCGGCTGGACGCGATGGAGTACCGCTTCGAGGCCGAACTCGCCTGCGGGCGGCACCACACGGTGCTCGGGGAGCTCAACTCGCTCGCGGAGGCGGAGCCGCTGCGCGAGCGGCTGAGCGGGCAGCTGATGCTGGCCCTGTACCGCTGCGGGCGGCAGGCCGAGGCCCTGGACGTGTTCAGCCGCGTACGCCGGGCGCTGGTCGAGGAGCACGGACTTGAGCCGTCCCGGGACCTCCAGGCGCTCCAGCGGCGCATCCTCCACCACGACCAGGAGCTGACCTCTCCGGTGGAGGAGGTACCGGCCTCGGTGCGGCTGCTCCACGGCGCGGCGGCCACCGGTCCTTCGTCCGCCGGGCGGCCGGCGGTGGCCGCGCCCCCGGCGCCTCCCCTGCTCACCGTCGCCGGGCAGCAGCCGGAGCGGGCCGCCGCCGAGGCTCCCGCCGCAGCGCGCACCCCGCACCCGGCCCCCGCGCAGGCGCGCGGCGGACCGGTGCTCGGCCGCAGGCGTGATGTGTGCGTGCTGCTGGTGCGCGTCAGGGCCAGGACCGGTGGCGGGGCCGGGGTGCCGGAGCAGCTGGATGTGCCGCTGAACGAGGCGGCCGCCTCCCTCGCGGAGATCGTCGAGGCCCATGAGGGCACCATCGTCGGTTCGTTGGGGTATCTGACGGCTGCCCTGTTCGGGCTGCGCGACGACTGGGCGGCGGCACCGCTGGAGGCGGTACGGGCGGCGTTCGCCATGCGCGACTCGGTCGGCGGGCTGCCGGGGCTGGGCATCGAGGCGGTGGTCACCATGGGCCGCGCCCTGGTGCGGGAGGACTCGGCGGGGGCGGTCTCCGTGGTGGGGACGCTCCTGGACACCGCCCAGCACCTGCTGTCGGACGTGCCGCCGGGCAAGGTGCACGTCGGCCCGGAGGTGGCCGCCTGCACCGAGGGCTGGGTCCGCTACCGCAAGGTCGCCCGGGGTCCCGACGCGGCCGCCAAGGTGCGTGAGGCGTGCGCGCTGCACCCCCGGGAGGTCCCGGTGCGCGGCGGCGAGGCCCATGCCCGGGAGCACGAACTGGCCATCGTCAGCAGTCATCTCGACCACTCCCGCCACCACCACGCGCCCTATCTGGTGACGGTGCTCGGCGACCAGGACCAGAGCCGCAGCCGCTTCCTCACCGAGTTCCAGCACCGCGTCGGGCGGCTCCCGGACGAGGCCCGGGTGCTGCGGCCGGCCGCCCCCGAGCAGGGCGGCTACGGGCTGCTCGGCCTGACCGACGCCCTGCTCGACGCGTGGGCGGCCTCCTCGGGTGCCCGCCGGGACGCCCCGGTGGACGAACTGCTCACCGAGCTCGTCCGTGGTGCGGCGGGCACCGGGCCGACCGGGGACCGGCTGCTGCGGTCCCTGCTGGTGGCGGCCCCGCCGTTCCACGCGGCCCGGCCGCGCGCCGTCATGGACGTGTGGAAGGAGCTGCTGGTGCTCTGCGCGCGGCAGCTGCCGCTGGTGCTCTGTCTCGACGGTCTGCATCTGGCGGACGAGTCGGTGCTCGACTGGGTGGAGGAGCTGGTGGCGACGGTGGAGGACGCTCCGCTGCTGGTCGTGGCGGGCGCCCGCCCGCAGCTGCTCGGGCGCCGGCCGCTGTGGGGGGTGGGCGGGGGCCGCACCAGCATGCTGAGCCTGGCTCCGCTGCCCGAGGCCCCGGCCGCCCCGCTGCGGGTGGCGGCGGCCGGTCACCGGCGGCCCGCGGTCCACCAGCGGGTGGCCGAGGTGCCCCGGCAGACCCGCGGCCAGGGGTGGGGCGCGGGACCGGGCGACGAGCCGCATGTGGAGCGCAGGATCGCCCGCTGAGCGGAGAGTGAGCGGGGCTCGCCGCCGAGCGGGCAAGAGCCGGGGTTCGCCGCTGAGCGGCCAGGGCCGGGGTTCGCCGCTGAGCGGCCAGGGCCGGGGTTCGCCGCTGAGCGGCCAGGGCCCGGGGGTTGCCGCTGAGCGGCCAGGGCCGGGGTTCGCCGCTGAGCGGATGGAGACCGAGGTACGCCGCTGAGCGGGCAAGGGTTGGGGATCGCCGCCGAGCGGGCAAGAGCCGGGGATCGCCGCCGACCGGCCAGGGTCGGGGTTCGCCGCTGAGCGGGCAGTGACCGGGGAGAGGACCGGCGAATGGGCCCCGGGTGTACCGGACTTGGTTTGCTTCCCACCATGGAAGACAACCTGATCGGCCCCGTGGCCCCCCGCCCCTCTTCGCAGCCCGCCACCGGCGACGGCCCCTTCGAGCACGGCGGCGCCCTGGCCGCCTTCGTGGGGCAGGAGTTCGCCGTGGCGCTGCGGGACGGGCTGCGCCGGGCCCGTATCCCGGCCGGGGCGGGCGCCGGCTCCGTACGCCGCGTTCCGCCACCTCTACGTACGCGTACGGCCGCCCCGCTCACCCCCGGCGAGTCGCTGCTGCGGGAGCACGCCGACGCGATCGTGCTCCGCTTCGCCAACGCCCTGCCGTCGGTGCCCGCGCTCGCGGGTCCCGCCCGGCGCGGGCTGCGCATCGCGCTGGTGGGCTGGGCTCAGCAACTGTGCTCGCCCGCCCGGCGGTCCGGCCCGGCGGGCGAACGCGGTACGCCCGGCGTGCCGGGAGCGGCCCCGCACCAGCAGACGGTCGCCGTGTCACTGCTCATCGAGGCGGCCTCGCTGACGCTGCCGCCGGGCTCCCCCGCGGTGCCGGAGGCGATCCGGACGCTGGCCAGGGTGGTACGCCTGACCAGCTCCGGAGGCCCGGCGGGAGCCGCCCTGGTCCCGTGAGAAGGGGCCCTACCGGGCGAGTTCGGTCTCCCGCTTCGGCAGGAGGAGGGATTCGAGCAGCCGGTCCAGGGCGTCGTCGGCCACCGGCAGGAGGCTGATGACCAGCGTGTGCGGGTGGCCGGCCGACCAGTGCGGCCGGCGCGCCAGCAGCCGGTCGTCGGCGGCGACGACGTGCAGGACCGGTACGTCGTCCAGCTCCGCGATCGTACGGTCGAGGGCGTCGAGCAGCGGGGCGTCGGCGTGGTGCAGGTCGTCCCAGATCATCACGAGGGGCTCGGCGCGGGCCGCGAGGGCCAGGAACTCCCGCCAGGCGGCGAGGGATTCCTCGCCCACCGGCTCGGCCGAGCGCAGCAGCGACCGGAGCGGGGGCAGCAGGCGCCGCCGGGTGTCCTCGTCGTCGGTCAGCCGGGCGATCGCCCCGTCGAGACGGACCGAGGACATCATCGTGCCCTCCTCGGAGCGGATCCCGCAGTAGGCCGCCAGCACATCGGCCGGCATGCGCGCACCACCACCGCCGGTGCCGGTCCCGGCCGGGGCGGCGGTCGCGGTGAGCACGCGGACCTTCTCGGTCTCGCCCTCCTCGACGCGGCGCTGGAACTCCATGAGCAGCTGTGTCCTGCCCCGGCCGGGGCTGCCGAGCACGGTGACCATGTGGGGGGCCGAGCGGCGGCGGGTGCGCGACAGCATGGAGCGCATCAGGTCGAGTTCGCATTCGCGGTCGCCGTACGTCACCTCGCCGGGGCCCCCGGGACCGTCGGCGACGGACAGCAGCTCCCAGGGCGCGGAGGCCGAGGCGCAGGCGTGCCGGTAGGTCGCGTGCGCCTCGGTCAGCCGGTGGGTGGTGTCGCAGACGTGGATCTCGCCCGCCGCGACGGACGCCAGCATGGCCTGGCAGTCGTCGGCCAGTCCGCCGCCGGACCACCCCGTGGTCGTACCGCCGGTGTTACGGGGCGGGGCGGCGCGGCCGGTGCACACCGCTCCGTACACCGACAGGCCCTCGGCGACCGGGAGCCGGGGGCCGCCGGGGGGCGCGGGCAGGGTGAGGCAGTCGCGTACGGCGGCGGCCGCGCGGGCCGCCCGGACGGCTGCGGGGTCCTCCTGCCCGTCGTCCTCGAAGAGGCCGAGCAGGAGGGAGCCGAGGGAGGAGGCGACGGTTCCGCCGTGGGCCTCGACCTTCTCCCGGGCCAGCATGGTCAGGGCGTCGAGCGCCCGGTCCATGTCCTCCGGAGGCAGGCCGCCGAACTCGGGCCCGAAGCCGAAGCGGACCAGCAGCGCGCTGGCCGGCCGGGGCGGGGCCGGGGCGGGGCCGGGGCCTGCGGTGAACGCGGGGGCGGCGCTCCCGGTGTGCGGGGGCGGCGGCGCGTCACCGGCGGTCGGCTCATCGGTGCCAACGTTGTCGTATACAACGCCGGGGGTGCCGTCGGGGAAGTCGTGGGAGAGGCCGGCAGCGATGCCGCCGGAGGCGCTGCGGGCGATGGAGCCGGAAGGGCCGCCGTGGGTGTGACCCCGAGCACCGCCGGAGGTGTGCCCCGCGCCGCCCGGGGTGTAGCGGGGGGTGTGTTTGGAAGCGCCGCCCGGGGTGTAGCCGGAGGCGCCGCCGAAGGTCTGCTCGGCGGCCCTGCCGGGGTTGAGCCCGGCAGGGCCGCCGGCAGGGCCCCCGTCGGCTCCGTCGCCGCCGAACTCCCGGGCGGGTCGCAGCACGGTGACCGACGCCGGGAGCCCCAGGGACTGCGGGGCGCGCGGCGGGTCGAGCGCGGGGTCCTGGTTGAGCACGGACTGCTGGAGCCGCTGGAGCTCCAGGCTCGGCTCCAGGCCGAGGCCGCCGACCAGCTCCTCGCGGACCCGGCCGTACACGGAGAGCGCCTCGGCCTGCCGCCCGCAGCGGTACAGGGCGAGCATCAGCTGGCGCGAGGCCCGCTCCCGCAGGGGCTCCGCCGCCACCAGCGCCTTGAGGTCGTGCAGGATGGACTGGTGCCCGCCGCAGGCCAGCTCGGCGTCGAAGCGGTCCTCCATGACGTCGACGCGCTTGTTCTGCAGCGCTGTCGCCTCCGGCCAGCAGATGCCCTCCTCCACGAGGTCGGCGAGGACCGGGCCGCGCCACAGCGACAGCGCCCCGTTCAGCAGGACCCGGGCGGTCTGCGGGTCGCCGCCCGCCAGGGCCGCCCGGCCCGCAGCCACCCGCTGCTGGAAGGTGAGCAGGTCCAGCTGTTCCGCCTGGACCTGCACCGTGTAGCCGGGGCTGCGGGTGAGCAGCCGGGGGGCGGGCGAGTCGGACGTGGGGCCGGCGATCGCCCCGCGCAGCCGCCAGATCGCGTTCTGCAGGATCTTCCGCGCCGTGGTGGGCGCGTCGCCCCCCACCCAGAGCGCACCCAGCAGCTGATTGGTCGACACGACCTGGTTGGAGTGCATCAGCAGATAGGCGAGTGCCGCCCGCTGCCGGATCCCCCCGAACTCCACCAGCCCCTCGTCGTTCTCCGCTTCCAGCGGTCCCAACAGGCGAAAACGCATGGTCCCCCCTCGATGCCCGTCCGCGGTCCGGGCCGGCGACTCCCCAGTCACCGGCGAACTGCATATGCCATTATGAACGGTTGCCGCGTACGTGAGGTTGCGTGCCGCTGCGGAAAACTGGTAATGCGTCCGCTTCAAGCGGCGGTGAGCGCGTCTCCCCTGCCGTCCCGCAGCAGGGCGCACACATCGCGCAACCCGGTATCCAACTGGGCGATCTCCGCGTCCGAGAGCCCCACGGAGGGCTCGAAGCGCAGCGTGTTCAGGGCGCTGGCGGTCGGGAACGTCCGCACGCGGTGGGCCCGCAGCAGATGACCGGCCAGGACGTAGCCGAACAGGCCGCCCTGCGCGACGCCCCGGACGGTCGGGGACGTGGAGGCGGACTGGTCCCGGAACTCGATGCCGAGCATCAGGCCCCGTCCGCGTACGTCCTCGATCACGTCGGGGTGGTCCGTACGCACGCTTTCGAGCATCGCACGCAGTGCCTCGCCGCGCTCGGCGGCGCGCCGGTAGGCCAACCGGTCGTCGGCTTCCAGGAGTTCGAGCACCTTGAGCGCGATGTGGCAGGAGAAGCTGTCCTTCGCGAAGGTCGAGCTGTGCACGATCTCGAATTCCTTGCGGTAGTACGCCTGCCGCACCAGCATCACGGACGTCTTGGCGATCCCGCCGCCCAGCGTCTTGGCGAGCGTGTAGTAGTCGCCGCGCAGTCCGAGTGCGGAGCTGGCGAGGAGGGTGCCGGTGCGGCCCATACCGCTCTGGATCTCGTCGACGACGACGGGACAGCCTATCGCCGCGCTGAACTCCTGTATCTCCCGGGCGAATTCCTCCGAGAGCACCCGGATGCCGCCCTCGCCCTGGATGGGTTCGACGACGAAGGCGCAGAAGACCGGGAACTCCCGTTCCGTGACGGTCACCCGGCCGTCCGCGACGGTGAGCGCCAGCAGGACCCCGCGCTCCTCGGCGTAGACCTCCTTGAGCACGTCGGGCCGGTCGTGCGGGACGAACCTGGCCTGGGCGGCGAGCGACCTGAAGGGCGCCCGGTAGCCCTCGTTGTGCGTCAGCTGGACGCTGGCGGCGAGCTTGCCGTGGAAACCGCCCTCCAGGGCCAGGAACAGCGGCGGGCGGGCCGTCGTCACGGCGTTGCGCCGCTCGGTCTCCGCCGCGAGCAGGTGCACGGCGGCCGTGGCGTCGCCGGTGACGGTGAGGCCGAGGCGGGTGAGGGCGGCCGGGTCGACGGTGGCGGTGCCGCTCGCCACGGCGGCGACGGCGCTCTCCCGCTGCGCCGCGATCTCCTGGGCGAGGGCGGCGATCCGCATGCCGCGGTCGAGTTCGGCGTGCTTGACGGCGGCCTCGACGGCCTCGGCGCCGCTGTTCCCGAAGATCGCGAAGTACGGTTCTTCGGTGCCGAGTTCCCGGTGGATGATCCGGTTGAGCTCGGCGGCCAGCCGGTTGGCGTACGGGTGTCGGGAGAACTGGGCGTGCACCGGGGTGCCCTGGGCCAGCAGTTCCTGGGCGCGCGCCACCACCGCGGGGTGGTTGTGCCCGAGGAGGACCGATCCGTAGCCGCCGGCGAAGTCGGTGACGGGGACTTCCCGGCCCTCGTCGTCCAGCAGATACAGCGTGTTGCCCTCGGCGCGTACGTACTCGACGGCGAGCCCCGCGCCGGCCAGGACCTCGCGCAGATAGGGCTCGGCGAGTTCGGGGACCTCTGGGGCCTCGGGTGCGGAAGTGGTGGGTTCCATGGCTCAAAGGGTGCGGGTGCCGGGTCAACCGGCGGTCATTGCGGGGTCATTCGCCGCGTCCGGCGGCGGGTGGCGTCCCGATTACCCGACGGTGGGAGATGCCCGGATTGGCCCGGGTACGTTGATGAAAACCGGCTGCCGCCTTGAGTGCGGACGGTTCTGAGCGCGCTGTGCGCAATGTATTCGGAGAGGGTGGCATGAATTCCGCGTCCACTGAACTCGATCCCGCGGCTTTGCATTCCGGGTCCCGCCCGGTCGATTCCGCCCGGCTGAGAGAAGTGATGTCCCGTTTCGCGACCGGCGTCACGGTGCTCACCGTGGGCGGTGAGCATCTGCACGCCATGACGGCGAACGCCTTCAGCTCGGTCTCCCTCGACCCGCCGTCGGTGCTGTGCAGTGTGGGCCACAGTGCCGTGATGCACGGCGCCCTGACGTCCGCCGGCCGTTTCGCCGTCAATATCCTCGGCGTCCCGCAGGAGGGCCTGGCCCGGCATTTCGCCGACAAGAGCCGCACCCTGGGGGCCGCCCAGTTCGACGGCGTGCCGTGGCGGTCGGGCGAGCACACGGGGGCACCGCTGCTCGCCGGGTCGGTGGCCTGGCTGGAGTGCGAGCTGACCGACTCGCACGTCTTCGGCGACCACACGATCTTCATCGGCACGGTCCTGGCGGCCGGGCGGGGCGACCACGAGGACGGTCTGCTCTTCGTCAACGGCCGCTTCGGCCGGGCCGACGCCGCCGCGGGCTGACCCCGGGGACACAGCACGAGGCCCGGGCCGCCGATACGGCCCGGGCCTCGTGCGCGATGTCCGGCTCGGCCGCCGCGCCGGGAGTGCGCGCGGCGGCCTGGTGATCAGGATCAGAGGAAGTACGTCCCGGGGTCCATGCCGAGCAGCACCCGGCCCTGCACCTCCAGGTTGGCCTCCAGCTGGACCAGCGCGTGCAGGGAGAAGCCCTGGATGTCGCGGTGGAAGCGCTGCAGGGGAACGTCCCGGCGGATGACCGAGCCGCCGCTCGCCGCGAAGAGCAGCTCGACGGCCTCCTTCGACAGCTGCGCGGCGAACGCCGTCTGCCCCCGGATGACGGCCTTCTGCTCGTCGGTCGGCTGCTCGCCCGCGTCGGCGGCGTCCTGGAGGACCCGCTGCCAGCCGGCCGAGAGCGCCCGGGCGGCGTCGATCTTGTTGGCGGCGGTGGCGACCTTCTGCTGGGTGAGCGGGTGCAGGCTCTGCTCGGTCCAGTCGGTGTAGGTGATGGCCCGCCCCGGCAGCCGCTCGACGAACAGCTCGTACGCGCCCTGCGCCATCCCCAGGAAGGTGGCCGCGACGCTCGACATGATGTAGCCGAGGAGCCCGTAGTTACGGCCGGTGGCACCGGTGTTGGCGCGGTCGCCGGTGGCGCTCACCATCGCCTCCTCCAGCGGCACCACCCGGTGCGCGGGGACGAGGACACCGGTGGCGGTCGCCGTCGAGGAGCCGGTGCCGGCGCCCGCCGAGACGTGCCAGTCGTCGGCGAGGGACAGCTCACTCGTCGGGACCAGGGCGACGAGCTCCTCGCTCGTCCCGTCCGGGTGCTCCACCATCGCGGCGAGCATGTCCCAGCCGGCGCCCCGGACACCGGAGTTGAAGCGCCAGGTGCCGTCGAGCCGGTAGCCGCCGTCGGCCGGCGTGAGGGTGCCGGTGGGGGCGAAGACGATGGAGACCCGGGTGGAGCCGCCCTCGAAGACCTCCTGCTGCGCCCGGTCGGGGTAGAGGGACGCGGCCCAGGTGCTGGTCAGCCAGACCATGGTCAGCCAGCCGGTGGAGGGGCAGCCCCGGGACACCTCGGCGATGATCCGGGCCTGCTGCGCCACGTCGAGGTCGAGCCCGCCGTGGGCGCGCGGAACCGCCGCGCGGAACACCCCGGCCTTCTCCAGCAGTGCGATGTTCTCGTCCGGGATCATCCGCCGGTCCTCCGCCTCGACGCCGTTGCGGCGAAGGGTGGGGACGGCGTCCCGCACGGCGTCCAGTACGGACGTCAGTTCTTCCTGCGTGGCCACACTCTCTCCTCGGTCTGCCGTGCCGGGCACGGGAAGCGCGTACGGCACGGCTGTGGACCGGCGTTCACTCCGCGGGTCCACAGCCGTGCTGGTGGTGCTGGGTTACTCCGCGACCAGGCCGGTGGCGGCCACCGGGCGGTCGATGGCCATCAGCCAGCGGCCGTCGGCGCCGCGCCGCAGGACGTCGGTGCACTGGCCGGCCAGGTGCACCGGGGAGCCGTCCGGGCCGGTGGTGTCGATGCTGTAGTCGACGCCGATCAGGGCCACGTCACCGGCGACGTACGAGTGGGTGACGGTGGCCTTCAGGCGCGGCTTGACGGCCAGGAACTCCTTGAAGAACGCGAGCCGTGCCTCGCCCGTCAGGGGCTCGCCGGAGAAGTTGGAGATGGAGTCGTCCAGGTAGAGGCGGTTGAACAGCTCGCCGTCACCGGAGTTGAAGACCTGGAGGAAGATCTCGTTCTGGGTGTCGGTGTCGTCGGTGAGGTCCGGACGCTCGGGGTCGAAGTCGACGGTGAAGGTGTAGGACATGGGTGGGAGAGCCCCTTCCGGGTTCGGGTGATGGAGTGGTGGCGGAGCCGGGCGCCTGGGGCCGACCGCCCGTGGCCAGGCTCCGCGCAGGGCCTTAGATGGCGGCGACGGTCTGCTGGGCGGCCCGCAGCCCGGATTCGATCGCGCCGTCGATGTAGCCGCTCCAGCCGTTGGCTATGTCGCCGCTGGCGAACGCGAGCCGGCCCTTGGGCTGGGTCACGTCCGGGTAGAGCGTGGTGAGCTGCTTCGGTTTGCGGAACGCCCAGCCGCCCAGCGCGTAGGGGTCCTTGCCCCAGTCGTGCGTGTGGAGCCCGATGATGTCGAGGTCCACTCCGAGCTTCTTCACCGCGGCCTTGACCTGCGGGATGCTGTTCGGGTCCAGGGTGGGGTCGGTGCTGAAGGCGACGTACAGCATCCCCTGCGAGGTCTCCTTGAACGGCAGGAGCATCGGGATGGGGGTGCTGGTGCCCTCGACGCCCTGGCCGTAGAACCGGCCCGCGCCCTTCTTGGCGTGGATCCAGAGCTTGACGGCCTTCTTCACCGCGATGCCCTGGGAGCCCGCGGTGGTGAGCGCCGGGGGCAGGGTCGGGGTGAACTTGATCGTCGGCCACACGTTGACGGGCACCGCGATGACGGCCTTGGGTGCGCTGAACGTCGCGCCGGACTTGAGCGTGACATGCACCTTGCTGCCGGTGTCGGCGACCGACGCGACCGGGGAGTTGAGCATGATCTTCGGTTTGGCGTCGGCGATCATGGCGTTGAGCAGGGCACCGGTGCCCTTCGCGATCCGGTACTTCTGGGTCTCGCCCCAGCCGTCGTTGGTGTGCCCCGCCAGCGCCCACCAGTGGGCGAACATGGTGAAGCCGCCGTCGGTGCTGGCCCCGCCGGAGTAGATCGCCGTCTGACCGTTGATCAGCAGCTCCTCCTCCGGGGTGAGGGCGAGCTGGGTGAGCCGGTCGCGCAGCGACAGCTTGTCCAGGCTCTGGAGCAGATCGGCCCGGTACAGCGGTTCGAAGGGCTTCTCGAAGTACTGCCGCGAGCCGTCGAACATCCGGTCCATGATGGTGCCGATCCGGCCGAACCCGTCCTCCGGGGTGAACGCCTTGGGCCCGGTGGGCGTCGGCAGCATCACCCGGTCGATCGGCAGGTCCTCCTCCAGCGCGAGGGAGTACCGGGTCAGTTCGGCGCCGAGGTGCGGCTGGGTCGACTCCACCCAGGTGCCGCCGCGCTCCACCAGGTGACCGGCGAAGCTGCCCGTCCAGGTGCGGCCGCCGATCCGGTCGCGGGCCTCCAGGACCAGGACGCGCTTGCCCTTGGCCCGCAGCTCCCGCGCCGCCGTGATGCCCGCGAAGCCGGCGCCGATGACGATGACGTCGTACGACGTCTCCTCGGCCGCCCCCACCGAGGCGGGGGTGGTGGCCGCGGCGGCCGGTGAGGCCAGTGCCGCGGCCACCGGGACGGTGAGCGCGGTGGCACCGGCCGCCTTGAGCAGGGTGCGGCGCGTCGGTCTGTTGCTGCTGGACTGCATGGTGTCTCGGCTCCCCCGTACACCGGCTGCCGGTCCGCGCGGCGGAGCGGGCATACCGTTCATCTTCGTGTGGTCTCTGGCTTGTTCGGGCGCGGGTTTCCGGTCGGCTCAGCCCTCGCCGAACGGGTCGTCGATGGCGTAGCGCCAGACCTTGTCCTCGCCGAGACGCAGCACGTCCACGCCGACGCCCTTCAGGTGCTCGGGCTTGCCGTCCGCGTCGACGGTGTCGATCGTCCAGTCGACGATCAGCAGGGCGGTGTCGCCGGTGACGAAGGTGTGCCGGGGCACGGCCGTCATCTTCGGCCCGCTCTTGAGGAATTCACGCTGGTACGCGCGGCGGGCGTCGCCGGACAGCGCCTTGCCGGGCTCCCAGACGGCGACGGCGTCCTCCGTGTAGAAACTCTCGACCGTTGCGAAGTCGCCGGCGTTGAAAGCCTCCACATACAGAGCGGTGTGCTTTTCCACGTTGTCGGTCAGCTGTGACATGACGGGAGTCGACCTGCCTTCTCATGATTTCGGCGTCGTGACCATTCGGTGCCACGACACTATTGGGGGCCATTCAACTTGGCGTCCATGGACGGGTAATGCGCTGATCTCCCCGTTCAGGAGAGCGGAATTACCGCTCGGTGGGCGGTCGCTGAGATGCCGGAGAGCGCTTCCTGCCTACGATCCATGGCAGTTTCACCGAAATGCTTTTGGCGGTCGGCCGGTCAGGTCTTCATCAGCTGGAAAGGGCAGTCGAGCGCGATGACGAATCAGAGTCATTTCCCCAGGGCCACGGAGCGCGGCGGGCACGAGGGGCCCATCGCGGTCGTCGGAGTCTCCTGCCGGCTTCCCGGGGCCGACAGCCCCGCCGCCTTCTGGGAGCTGCTGAGCACCGGCTCGGACGCCATCACCGGTGTGCCCGAGGGCCGTTGGCGGGCCGCGTCGGGAGCGGAGGCCCCCGAGGGCACCGAGCCGGGCATGCGGCGGGGCGGGTTCCTCGACTCCGTCGACACGTTCGACGCCGCGTTCTTCGGCATCTCGCCGCGTGAGGCCGTCGCCATGGATCCGCAGCAGCGGCTGGTGCTGGAGCTGGCCTGGGAGGCCCTGGAGGACGCGGCCGTCCGGCCGGCGGCGCTGCGCGGCAGCCGTACCGCCGTGTTCGTGGGCACCCTGCGCGACGACTACGCGGCGCTGCTGTACCAGTACGGCGACCGGGCCATCACCCAGCACAGCATGGCCGGCATCAACCGGGGCGTCATCGCCAACCGGGTCTCGTACCACCTGGGGCTGCACGGGCCGAGCCTGACGGTCGACTCGGCCCAGTCCTCGTCCCTGGTCGCCGTGCACCTGGCCTGCGAGTCGCTGCGCGCCGGTGAGTGCGACACGGCGATCGCGGCGGGCGTCAACCTCAACATCCTGGCCGAGGGCGCCGTCACCGAGGAGCGCTTCGGCGGCCTTTCGCCGGACGGTACGACGTACGCCTTCGACGCCCGCGCCAACGGTTTCGTCCGGGGTGAGGGCGGCGCGGTCGTCGTGCTCAAGCCGCTGGCGAGGGCCGTGGCGGACGGCGACCGGATCTACGGTGTCGTGCGGGGCAGCGCGGTCAACAACGACGGGGCGACCTCCGGTCTCACCGTCCCCGGCCAGAGCTCCCAGGAGCGGGTGCTGCGCGAGGCGTACGCCAAGGCGGGCGTCGACCCGGCGGCCGTGCAGTACGTCGAGCTGCACGGCACCGGCACCCCGGTGGGCGACCCGGTCGAGGCGGCCGCGCTGGGAGCGGTCCTGGGCGCCGGGCGCCCGGCGCGGGCTCCGCTGCGGGTCGGCTCGGCCAAGACCAACGTGGGACACCTGGAGGGCGCGGCCGGCATCGTCGGGCTGCTCAAGGCGCTGCTGGCGCTGCGCCACCGCCGGCTGCCCGCGAGCCTCAACTTCGCCTCGCCCGGCCCCCGGATCCCCCTGGTGGAGCTTGGTCTCGACGTGCAGCGCGAGCTGACGGAGTGGCCCGCGCCGGAGCGTGAGCTCGTCGCGGGTGTGTCCTCCTTCGGGATGGGCGGCACCAACGCGCACGTCGTGCTGACGGAGGGGCCTGCGCGCGTGGCGGACGACCCGTCGAGCGACGCGGCGGGCTCCCTGGCGGGCGACGCGTCGAGCGATGCTGCGGACCGCGTCGCCGGTCCCGTACCGCTGGTGCTCTCCGGCCGGTCCGAGCAGGCGCTGCGCGCCCAGGCGGGTGCGCTGCACGGCCTGCTCGCCCGGGAGGACGCGCCGGATCCGGCCGACGTCGGCCGGTCGCTCGCCACCACCCGTACCGTGTTCGAGCACCGGGCGGTCGTCCTGACCGGCGCCGGGGACGGTGCGGGTGCGGTGGCCGCGCTGGCCGCTCTCGCCGCCCTCGCCGAGGGGACCGTTTCGGCGGATGTGGTGACCGGGGCCCCGGCCCCGGGGCGGCTCGCGTTCGTCTTCACCGGGCAGGGCGCCCAGCGGACCGGCATGGGCCTGGAGCTGTACGAGGCCCACCCGGCGTTCGCCGCCGCGTTCGACGCGGTCTGCGCCGAGCTGGACCCGCTGCTCGAGCGGCCGCTGCGCGAGGTGATCGCCTCCGGCGACGGCCTGGACGAGACCGGCTTCACCCAGCCCGCGCTGTTCGCCGTCGAGGTGGCGCTGTACCGGCTCGTGGAGTCGTGGGGCGTGGTGCCGGAGCTGGTCGCCGGGCACTCCATCGGGGAGATCGCCGCCGCGCACGTCGCGGGCGTCCTCGACCTGGGTGACGCGGCCCGGCTGGTGGCGGCCCGCGGCCGGCTGATGCAGGAGCTGCCCCCGGGTGGCGCGATGGTGGCGGTGGAGGCCACCGAGGCCGAGGTGGAGACCGAGCTGCGTGAGGTCATCGCCTCGCTGCCCGCGCACGACGGCCTGGTGGGCATCGGCGCCGTCAACGGACCGCGTTCCGTGGTGGTCTCCGGCGCCGAGGAGGCGGTGCTCGCCGTCGCCGGCCGGCTGCGGGAGCAGGGCCGCAGGACCAAGCGGCTCCCCGTCTCGCACGCCTTCCACTCGCCGCTGATGGAGCCCGCGCTCGACGCGTTCCGGGCGGTCGTCGACGGGCTCACCCTGCGCGCGCCGGGCATCGACGCGGTGTCCTCGGTGACCGGCGAGGCCGTCACCGGCGCCTGGTCGGAGCCCGGCTACTGGGTGGACCAGATCCGCCGCCCCGTGCGCTTCCTGGACACCGTGCGGGCCCTGGAGGACGCGGGCGCCACCACCCTGTTCGAGCTCGGCCCCGACGGCGTCTGCTCGGCGATGGCCGACGACTGCGTACGGGACGCGGGCGCCGTGGTCGCTGTGCCCGCGCTGCGCCGGGGGCGCCCGGAGCCGCGCACCCTCCTCGCCGCGCTCGCCACCGTGTTCACGCGCGGCGCGGAGGTGGACTGGGCCGCCGTGCAGGAGGGGCGCGGTGGCCGCCGCGTGGAGCTGCCGACGTACGCCTTCCAGCGCGAGCGGTACTGGATCTCGGGCACCGCGCGGACGGCGGAGCCGGAATCCGCACCGGAACCGGTCGCGCCGCAGCGCTCGGGCGCTCAGGCGGGAGGGGTGGGAACCGGCGCCGATGTGGGCACGCTGGTGGGCCAGTTGGCCGCGGCCGTGCTGGAGTACGCGCCGGGGCGGCCGGTGCCGCCGCACACCCCGTTCAGGGAGCTGGGCTTCGACTCGCTCATGTCGGTGGAGCTGCGGGGCAGGCTCTCCGAGGCCACCGGGCTGCGGCTGCCCACCGGGCTGCTCTTCGACCACCCGACGCCCGCCGCCCTCACCGCTCACCTCAAGGCCGCCCTCACCGGTACGGACCCCGCGGCCGAGGCCGCGCCGGCCGCCGGCGGGTCGGACGAGCCGATCGCCATCATCGGCATGGCGTGCCGCTACCCCGGCGGGGTCACCTCGCCCGAGGACCTGTGGCGGCTGGTCGCCGACGGCACCGACGCCGTCTCCGGGTTCCCCACCGACCGGGGCTGGGACAGCGACCTGTACGACAGCGACCCGGGCCGCAGCGGCCACAGCACCGTGCGCGAGGGCGGGTTCCTCGCCGACGCCGCCCGGTTCGACAACGCCTTCTTCGGCATCTCGCCGCGCGAGGCCCTGGCGATGGACCCCCAGCAGCGGCTGCTCCTGGAGACCGCGTGGGAGGCCGTCGAGCGGGCCGGGCTGGACGCGGACGAACTGCGCGGCAGCCGTACGGGCGTCTTCGTCGGCGCCACCACCCTGGACTACGGGCCCCGGATGCAGGACGCCCCGGACAGCGTCGAGGGCCACCTGCTGACCGGCACCACCCCGAGCGTCATGTCCGGCCGGATCGCCTACCAACTGGGCCTGGTGGGACCGGCGGTGACCGTCGACACGGCGTGCTCGTCGTCGCTCACCGCACTGCACCTGGCGGTGCGCTCGCTGCGCTCCGGCGAGTCGTCGTTCGCGATCGCGGGCGGAGCGACGGTCATGTCGTCGCCCGGCATGTTCGTGGAGTTCTCCCGCCAGCGCGGGCTGGCCGGCGACGGCCGGTCGAAGTCGTTCGCCGCCTCGGCCGACGGCACCTCGTGGGCCGAGGGCGTGGGGCTCCTCGTCGTCGAGCGGCTCTCCGACGCCCGCCGCAACGGGCACCGCGTCCTGGCCGTCGTCCGGGGCACCGCCATCAACCAGGACGGCGCCAGCAACGGGCTGACCGCCCCCAACGGCCCCGCCCAGCAGCAGGTCATCCGCCAGGCCCTGGCCGACGCGGGCCTGGCGACGGCGGACGTCGACGCGGTGGAGGCGCACGGCACCGGCACGAAGCTCGGCGACCCCATCGAGGCGGAGGCGCTGCTCGCGACCTACGGGCAGCACCGCGGGGAGCGCGCCCCGGTGCTCCTCGGCTCGCTGAAGTCCAACATCGGGCACGCCCAGGCGGCCGCCGGAGTCGGCGGCGTCATCAAGATGGTGCAGGCCATGCGGCACGGCGTGCTGCCCCGCACCCTGCACGTGGACGAGCCGACGCCGATGGCCGACTGGGAGTCCGGGGCGGTGGAGCTCCTCACCGAGCGCACCGACTGGCCGGAGACCGGCCGCCCGCGCCGCGCCGCCGTGTCGTCCTTCGGCATCAGCGGCACCAACGCCCACGTCGTGCTGGAGCAGGCGGCGGAGGAGGACGCGCCGGTGGCGGCGGATGTTCCCGCCGCCTGGCCGCCGGCCGCCCCGGCCCCGTGGCTGCTGTCCGCCCATGACGGCCCGGCACTGCGCGAACAGGCTTCCCAGATAAGTGAGTTCGTCGGAGCGGGCACCTCCCGCCCGGCCGACATCGGATTCTCGCTGGCCACCACCCGTACCGCACTCCCCCACCGCGCGGCCGTCGTCGCCGCCACCCGGGAGGAGCTGCTCGCCGGGCTCGGCGCACTCGCCGAGGGCCGGGAGGACGGCGCGGTGGTCACCGGCAGCGCGGCCCACGCGGGCCGGACCGCCTTCCTGTTCACCGGGCAGGGCGTCCAGCGGGCCGGCATGGGGCGCGAGCTGTACGCGGCGCACCCGGTGTTCGCCCAGGCTCTCGACGAGGTCTGCGCCGCCCTGGACGCGCACCTCGAACTCCCGCTGCGAGAGGTGATGTTCGCGGACGAGGAGGAGAGCGCGGAGCCGGGCGCGGACCTCTCGCCGCTGCACCGCACGGCGTACACCCAGCCCGCGCTGTTCGCGATCGAGGTCGCGCTGTTCCGCCTCGCCGGGCACCACGGGCTGACCCCCGACCTGCTCGCCGGGCACTCCATCGGCGAGCTGGCCGCGGCGCACTGCGCGGGCGTCCTGTCGCTGGCGGACGCGGCGCGCCTGGTGGCCGCCCGGGGCCGGCTCATGGAGTCGGCGCGCGCGGGCGGCGCGATGATCGCCCTGGAGGCCCAGGAGTCCGAACTCACCGATCTGATGCAGGAGTTCGAGGGCCGGCTCTCCGTGGCGGCCGTCAACGGGCCCGCCTCCGTGGTCGTCTCCGGCGACCAGGACGCGGCCGAAGCGGTCGCCGAGCGGATCCGGGCGCTGGGCCGGCGCACCCGCCGCCTCCAGGTCAGCCACGCCTTCCACTCGCCGCACATGGACGACGTACTCGCGGAGTTCCGCGCGGTCGCGGCCGGGCTCACCTTCCACGAGCCCACCGTCCCCCTCGTCTCTACAGTCACCGGCCGCCTGGCCACCGCCGCCGAACTGACCTCCCCCGACTACTGGACGGGCCAGATCCGCCAGGCCGTGCGCTTCCTCGACGCGGTCCGCGAGCTGGAGGCGCACGGCGCCACCGTGTTCGTGGAGCTCGGCCCCGACGCGGTCCTCGCACCGCTCACCCGCTCCGGCGTCACCGGCGAGGCGGCGGCCACCGTGGCTCTGCTGCGCGCCGGGCGCCCCGAGGCGGCGACGCTGGCCCTGGGGCTGGCCGCCGCCCGGGTCCACGGGGCGCCGCTCGACGGGGCCTCGTTCTTCCCCGGGGGCCGCCCCACCGACCTGCCGACGTACCCCTTCCAGCGCGAGCACTACTGGCTGGCGCCCCGGAGTCCGGGCGACGCGCGGTCGTTCGGTCTGGCCCCGGCGGAGCATCCGCTGCTGTCCACCGCCGTGGACCTCGCGGGCCGCGAGGACCTGGTGCTCAGCGGTGTGCTCTCCACCGCCACCCACCCGTGGCTCGCGGACCACGCCGTCGGCGGCGGGGTGCTGGTGCCCGCGACCGCCTTCGTCGAGCTGGCCCTGGCCGCCGGCGAGCGCGTCGGCATCGACCGGGTCGGTGATCTGACCCTGGAGGCGCCGCTGCTGCTGCCCGCCGACGCGGCGGTCCGCGTCCAGGTCGCGGTAGGCCCCCCGGCCGCCGACGGCAGCCGCCCGTTCGGCGTGCACGCCAGGCCCGGCCACGCGGCCGCCGACGACGAGCCGTGGGTGCGCCATGTCTCCGGCGTCCTCGGCGGCCCCGGCGTCTCGGGCGGCCCCGGCGAGGAGCTGCGGCAGTGGCCGCCCGCCGGTGCGGTGGCCGAGCCCCTTGAGGGCGTGTACGACCGGCTCGCGGACCTCGGATACGCGTACGGGCCCGCCTTCCGCGGCCTGACGAAGCTGTGGCGCTCCGGCGACGACCTGTTCGCCGAGGTGCGGCTGCCCGCCGAACAGCACGCGCACGCCGACCGGTTCGGCGTGCACCCGGCGCTCCTCGACGCCGTGCTCCACCCCCTGGTCCTGCACGCCGCCGACGCGGCGGGCGACGGAGCGGTGCGGCTGCCGTTCGCCTGGACGGGCGCCCAGCTGTACGCGACGGGGGCGACGGAGCTGCGGGTGCACATCGCCCCCGTGGGCCCCGACACCTTCGCGCTGACCCTCGCCGACGCCACCGGCGCGGCCGTGGCGGCGGTGGAGTCGCTGGTGCTGCGGGCCGTGCCGAGGTCCGGCCTCGCGGGCGCGGCACAGGGCGGCGGTGAGCATCTGTACGCCGTGGAATGGACCGCGCTGCCCGCTTCCGCACCGACCGGGGCCGCCTCGGTCCTGGAGGTGCGGGACGGGGTGCTTCCCGACCCGGGGGCGCTGGACGGCGTGGACGCGCTCGTCCTGCACACTCCGGCGCCCGGCGGGGCGGACGACGGCCCCGTGCGCGCCGCGCACCATACCGCCGCACACGTCCTGGACGTGGTGCAGCGGTTCCTGGCCGACGAGCGGTACGCCGATGTGCGGCTGGCCGTGGTCACCCGGGGCGCGGTGGCGGTCCGCGACGGCGAGGAGATCACCGGACTGGCCGACGCCCCGGTGTGGGGCCTGGTCCGTGCCGTGCAGGCCGAGCACCCGGGCCGGCTGGTCCTGGCCGATGTGGACGGGTCCGACGACCTGTCGGCGCTGACCACCGATGAGCCCCAGTTCGCCGTGCGGGAAGGCCGGTTGCTGGCACCACGACTGGTCCGCGCAACCGTCTCCACCCCCGCCCCGGCCGACGGCCCCCTCACAGCCCCTTCCGCACTCGACCCCGACGGGACGGTACTGATCACCGGCGGCACCGGCGGACTCGGCGCGCTCTTCGCCCGCCACCTCGTCACCCGCCACGGCGTACGCCACCTGCTGCTGGCCAGTCGCAGCGGTGAACGGGCCGCCGGCGTGCCCGCACTCCGCTCCGCCCTCGAAGAGCTCGGCGCCGAGGTCACGGTCGCCGCGTGCGACGTGGCCGACCGCGACCAGGTCGCCGCACTGCTGGGCACCGTACCGGCAGAGCATCCGCTGACCGGCATCGTCCACACGGCGGGGCTGCTCGACGACGCCACCGTCGAGGCGCTGACCCCCGGGCGCCTGGCGGCCGTCCTGCGCCCCAAGGCCGACGCGGCCTGGCACCTGCACGACCTGACGCATGGGCTGAACCTGGCCGCGTTCGTGCTGTTCTCGTCCGTCTCCGGCCTCACCGGCACCGCCGGGCAGGCCAACTACGCGGCCGCCAACACCTTCCTGGACGCCCTGGCCGCACACCGCCACGCGCTCGGCCTGGCCGCCACCTCGCTGGCCTGGGGCCTGTGGGACGCCACCCACGGCATGGGCTCCACCCTCGGTGAGGCCGACCTCGCCCGGTGGCGCCGGGCCGGGATCCGGCCGCTCACCCCGGAGCAGGGGCTCGCGCTCTTCGACCGCGCGCTCCTGGACGGGCAGCCGCTGCGGGCCCCCGTGGCGTTCGACCTGGCCGCGCTGCGCGCACGCACCGAGCCGCCAGCCGCCCTGCTGCGCGGCCTCGTCAAGGCCGCTCCGCGCCGGGCCGCCGCCCAGGCCTCGGGCGGCGACGGCGGCTGGGCGCAGCTCACCGCCGCGCTCCCCGTCGACGAGCGCGCGGACGCGGTACTGGCCCTGGTGCGGGACACCGTGGCCGGGGTCCTCGGCCACGCCGACGCGACGGCGCTCGACCCGCGCCGCGCCTTCAACGAGACGGGGTTCGACTCGCTGGCCGGGGTCGAGCTGCGCAACCGGCTCAACACCGCGACCGGCATCCGGCTGCCCGCCACCGTCGTCTTCGACCACCCGTCGCCGCAGGCGCTCGCGGAACACCTGCTCACCCTCGTCGGGCCCGCGCCGAAGGTGTCCGCACCCGCCGCGGTGGTGCGCGCCGCCGACCGGGACGAGCCGATCGCGATCGTCGGCATGGCCTGCCGCTACCCCGGCGGTGTCGCCTCGCCCGACGACCTGTGGCGGCTGGTCGCCGACGAGGTGGACGCGATCAGCGAGTTCCCGGTCAACCGGGGCTGGGACCTGGAGAAGCTGTACGACCCGGACCCGGACCACACCGGCACCTCGTACGTCCGCCACGGCGGATTCCTGCACGAGGCCGACCGGTTCGACCGGGAGTTCTTCGGCATCTCGCCGCGCGAGGCCACCGCGACCGACCCCCAGCACCGGCTGCTGCTGGAGACGGCGTGGGAGACGATGGAGAGCGCGGGACTCGACCCGGCGGCACTGCGCGGCTCACGCACCGGGGTGTTCACCGGAGCGATGTACGACGACTACGTCTCCCGGCTGACGAGCTCCCCCGAGGAGTACGAGGGGTTCCTGCTCGCGGGCAACCTCTCCAGCGTGGTGTCGGGCCGGCTGTCGTACACGTACGGCTTCGAGGGCCCGGCCGTGACTGTGGACACGGCCTGCTCGTCGTCCCTGGTCGCCCTGCACCTGGCGGCCAACGCCCTGCGCAACGGCGAATGCGACCTGGCCCTGGCGGGCGGGGTCACCGTGATGGCGGGACCGAGCGTCTTCGTGGAGTTCTCACGTCAGCGCGGCCTCTCGGCGGACGGCCGCTGCCGCTCCTTCGCCGCCGACGCGGACGGCACCGGCTGGTCGGAAGGCGTCGGGCTGCTCCTCGTGGAGCGGCTCTCCGACGCGCAGAAGAACGGCCACCAGGTGCTCGCCGTGCTGCGCGGCAGCGCGGTGAACCAGGACGGCGCGAGCAACGGCCTCACCGCCCCCAACGGCCCGTCCCAGGAGCGGGTGATCCGCCAGGCGCTGGCGGACGCGGGGCTGGCACCGGCGGATGTGGACGCGGTGGAGGCCCACGGCACCGGTACGAAGCTGGGCGACCCCATCGAGGCCCAGGCACTCCTCGCCACGTACGGACAGGACCGCCCGGCCGAACAGCCGCTCCTGCTGGGCTCGTTGAAGTCCAACATCGGACACGCCCAGGCGGCCGCCGGAGTCGGCGGCGTCATCAAGATGGTGCAGGCCATGCGGCACGGCACCCTGCCCCGCACCCTGCACCTGGACGAGCCGACCCCGATGGTCGACTGGGAGTCCGGCGCGGTGGAGCTCCTCACCGAGCGCACGGAGTGGCCGGAGACCGGCCGCCCGCGCCGGGCGGCGGTGTCGTCCTTCGGTATCAGCGGCACCAACGCCCACGTGATCATCGAGCAGAGCCCGCTGCCGGCCCCCGAACCCGCTGCCTCCGGGACTGACGGGCCGGGAGCCGTGCCGTGGCTGGTGTCGGCGCGTGGCGAGGACGCCCTGCGCGCCCAGGCCGGGCGGCTGCACGCCCGGCTGGCGGAGCAGCCCGGCCCGAGCGTCGCGGACATCGGGCTCTCGCTGGCCACCACCCGTGCCGTGCACAGCCACACGGCTGCCGTCGTCGGCTCCGGCCGCGACCAACTGATGGACGCGCTCGGCGCGTTGAGCCGTGGTGAGCCGTCGCCCGCCGTGGTACGGGGCCACGGTTCCGGGGTCCACCGGGGCCGGACGGCGTTCCTCCTCACCGGGCAGGGTGCCCAGCGGCTCGGCATGGGCCGGGAGCTGTACGCGGCGTCCCCGGTCTTCGCGGCCGCGCTCGACGCGGTCTGCGAGCACCTCGACCGGGAGCTGGTGCGCCCGCTCAAGCAGGTGCTGTTCGCCCCCGAGGGGTCGGCGGACTCGGCGCTGATCGACCAGACGGCGTTCACCCAGGCAGCGCTGTTCGCGGTGGAGACCGCACTGTTCCGGCTGGCCGAACACCACGGCCTGACACCGGACTTCCTGCTCGGCCACTCCATCGGCGAGGTCACCGCCGCCCACCTGGCGGGCGTCCTGGACCTGCCGGACGCGTGTGTCCTGGTCGCCGAGCGCGGCCGGCTCATGCAGGCCGCGCGGGAGGGCGGCGCGATGGCCGCCGTCGAGGCCGCCGAGGACGAGGTGCGGGCCACGCTCACCCCGTACGGTGACGCGGTCGCCGTCGCCGGGGTCAACGGCCCCCGCTCCACCGTGATCTCCGGTGACGCCCCGGCCGTGGACGAGGTGATGGCGCTCTGGCGCGCCCGGGGCAGCAGGGTCAAGCGGCTGCCGGTCAGCCACGCGTTCCACTCCCCGCACATGGAGGAGATCCTCGACGAGTTCCGCCAGGTCGCCGAGGGGCTGACCTTCCACGCGCCGCGCATCCCCGTGGTCTCCAACGTCACCGGGGTGCTGGGCACCGCCGAGGACCTGGCGTCGCCGGAGTACTGGGCGCGGCACATCCGTGAAGCCGTCCGGTTCATGGACGGCGTACGGCATCTCGCGGAGCGGGGTGTCACGGAGTGGCTGGAGCTGGGCCCGGACGGTGTGCTGACCGCGCTGGTACGCGAGTGCCTCGACGAGGAGCGGACCGGGGCGCTCGCTCCGGCCCTGCGCAGGGGCCGCCCCGAGGACGTGGTGTTCGCCTCCGCCCTGGCCCAGCTGGCGCTGCGTGGCGCCCCGGTGCGCTGGGACACGGTGTTCCCGGGGGCCCGGCGGGTCGAGCTGCCGGGCTACGCGTTCCAGCACCGGCGGTACTGGCTGGACGCCCCGGCCACCGTGGGGGACGCGGCCGGGTTCGGTCTGGCCGCGGCCGGTCATCCGCTGCTCGGGGCCTCGGTCGCGCTGGCGGACCGGGACGAGCACGTCCTGACCGGCCGCCTCTCCCGGCACAGCCACCCGTGGCTGACCGCCCACGCCGTCGCGGGCACCGTGCTGGTGCCGGCGACCGGGCTGCTCGAACTGGCCCTGCGGGCGGCGGAGCAGGCCGGCGCCTCCGGGGTGGAGGAGCTGACCCTGGCCGCACCGCTGGTGCTGGCCGAGCACGGCGGCGTACAGCTCCAGGTGTCGGTGTCGGCACCGGACGCCGACGGCGGCCGGGCGGTCCGGGTGCACTCCCGCCCGGACGGCGGTACGGACGACGAGCCGTGGACCCTGCACGCGCACGGGCGGCTCACCGCGGGCGATGGTCACGGGGGCGGGAGCGGTGCCGGTGATGGCCTCACGGCGTGGCCCCCGCCCGGCGCCACCGAGCGGGATCTGAGCGGGGCGTACGACCGGCTCGCGGCGGTGGACTACGACTACGGGACGGCGTTCCAGAACCTGCGGCGGCTGTGGACGGGCCCGGCGGGCGAGCTGTACGCCGAGGTAGCGCTGGGCGACGAACTGCGCGGCGAGGCACCCCGGTTCACCGTGCACCCGGCCCTGCTGGACGCGGCGCTGCACCCGCTGCTGCCGGGGGTCGCGGCCGAGGACGGACGCTCCTGGCTGCCGTTCTCCTGGTCGGGAGTCACGGTGCACGCGACCGGTCCGGCGAGCCTGCGGGTGCGGCTGACGCCGGCGCCCGAGGGTGACGCCGACTCACCGGTGTACGCCTTGACGGTGGCGGACGGCACGGGTGCGCCGGTGGCCTCCGTGGACGCGCTCACACTGCGGCCGCTGTCGGCGGACGCGGTGCGCGCGGCGGGCGGCGGGACGGCGGACGGGCTGCTCCGGGTGGAGTGGTCCGTGCTGTCGGGGGCCGGGGCCCCGGTCGCAGGGGCCGACGCCTCGGCCTGGGCCGTGATCGGCTCGGCGGACTCCCTGCGGGGCGCCGGAGGCACGGCGTATCCCGCGCTCGGCGACCTGGGCGCCGCGCTCGACGCCGGCGGAGCGCTGCCGCCCGTGGTGGTGCTGCCGCTGCACGCGGTGAGCGCCCCCGCCGAGGGGGCGGCGGTGCCGGAGGCGGCCCGCGCCGCCCTGCACCGGGTCCTGGCGGTCGTCCAGGAGTGGCTGGCCGACGACCGGTTCGCCGGATCGCGGCTCGCCGTGGTCACCCGGGGCGCCGTCGCCACGGCCGCCGGGCAGGAGACGGACCTGGTGCACGCACCGGTCTGGGGCCTGCTCCGGTCCGCACAGACGGAGAGCCCGGACCGGATCGTCCTCATCGACCTGGACCGGGACGACCGGGACGGCAAGGACAGCAACAAGGCGGACGAGGCCCGTCACCTCGCCCGCGCCCTGGACAGCGTCGAGCCCCAGCTCGCCCTACGTGAAGGAGAACTGCTCGTCCCGAGGCTGGCCCGCACCGCCCCGCCGCAGGACGGTGGCACCGCCCCCGGCTGGGGCGACGGCACGGTCCTGGTGACCGGCGCCACCGGTGCGCTCGGCGCTGTGCTCGCCCGGCACCTGGTGCGGCAGCACGGCGTGCGCCACCTGCTGCTGGTGAGCAGGCGCGGCGCGAACGCCCCGGGGTCGGCCGAACTGAGCGCGGAGCTGGCCGGGTCGGGCGCCGAGGTCACGGTCGCCGCGTGCGATGTGGCCGACCGCGACCAGGTCGCCGCACTGCTGGGCACCGTACCGGCGGAGCATCCGCTGACCGGCGTCGTCCACACGGCCGGTGTCCTGGACGACACCACGGTCGCCTCGCTCACCCCCGAGCGCCTGGATGCCGTCCTGCGGCCGAAGACCGACGCGGCCTGGCACCTGCACGAGCTGACCCGCGACCTGGACCTGTCGGCGTTCGTGCTGTACTCCTCCGTCGCCGGCCTGCTCGGCACCGCCGGTCAGGCGAACTACGCGGCGGGCAACACCTTCCTGGACGCCCTGGCCGCGCACCGCCGTGCGCTCGGCCTGCCCGGCACCTCGCTGGCCTGGGGCCTGTGGGCGGAGGCCAGTGCGCTCAGCGGGCACCTCTCCGACGCCGACCTGCGCCGGCTGGCCCGCTCCGGGCTGCGCCCGCTGTCGACCGACGACGCGATGGCGCTGTTCGACGCGGCCCCCGGCACCGGTGAGGCGCTGCTCGCGGTCACCCGGCTGGACACCGCCGCCCTGCGGGCCTCGGGCGAAGCCCCGCCGGCCCTGCTGCGCGGCCTGGTCCGTACGGCGCCGAAGCGCGCGGCGAGCGTGTCCGCGGGCGCCGGTTCCGGCCCCGGCCTGGCCGAACGGCTGGCCGCGGCACGCCCCGCCGACCGGGACGTGATGCTCACGGACCTGGTGCGCGGCCGGGTGGCCGCGGTGCTGGGTCACCCGGACCCGACGGAGATCGCACCCGGGCGTGCCCTTCAGGAGCTGGGCTTCGACTCGCTGACCGCCGTCGAGCTGCGCAACCAGCTGGCCGCCGAGACCGGGCTGCGGCTGCCCACCACGATCGCCTTCGACCAGCCGACCCCGGGGGCGCTGGCGACGTATCTGCGGGAGCGGCTGGCGGTCGACGAGATGACGGCGGACGAACCGCTGCTGGCCGAACTGGCCCGGCTGCGGCCCGCTGTCGAGGCGGCGGCGGGTGACGCCGACGCCCACGGCCGGATCGTCACACGGCTGCGGGAGCTGCTGGACGCCGCCGACGCGGCGGGCCGGCCGGCCCCCGCCGAGGACGACACCACCGACGACCTGGACGCCGCCACCGACGAGGAGCTCTTCGCCCTGCTCGACGAACGGGAATGACCCGCCGCTCGACCCGGCGCACATCAGAGGCAACAGAGGCAACCAGCCCTTACCGAGCAGGAGTTGAGAGAACCATGGCGGGCGAGGACAAACTCCGCGACTACCTCAAGAAGGCGATCGCGGACGCACGTGACGCGCGCAGGCAGCTGCGCGAGGCCGAGGACCGGCAGCACGAGCCGATCGCGATCGTGGGCATGGCGTGCCGCTACCCGGGCGGGGTGACCTCGCCCGACGAGCTGTGGCGCCTGGTGGCCGAGGGCACCGACGCGATCAGCGCGTTCCCCGAGAACCGGGGCTGGGACGTGGAGAGCCTGTACGACCCCGACCCGGACAGGGCGGGGACCTCGTACGGCCGCGAGGGCGGCTTCCTGCACGACGCCGACGGCTTCGACGCCGAGTTCTTCGGGATGTCACCGCGCGAGGCCCTGGCCGCCGACCCGCAGCAGCGGCTCCTGCTGCAGACGGTGTGGGAGACGCTGGAGAGCGCGGGGCTCGACCCGGCGGCGCTGCGCGGCTCACGCACCGGGGTGTTCACCGGGGTGATGTACAACGACTACGGCTCGCGGCCGCATCTGCCGGCCGACGGTTTCGAGGGGTACCTGTTCAGCGGCAGCGCGGGCAGCATCGCCTCGGGCCGGCTGTCGTACACGTACGGCTTCGAAGGCCCGGCGGTCACCGTGGACACTGCCTGCTCGTCGTCCCTGGTCGCCCTGCACCTGGCGGCCAACGCCCTGCGCAACGGCGAATGCGATCTCGCGCTGGCGGGCGGCGCCACGGTGATGTCGACGCCCGTCGCCTTCGTGGAGTTCTCCCGGCTGCGCGGCCTCGCGGCGGACGGCCGCTGCCGGTCCTTCGCCGCCGACGCGGACGGCACCGGCTGGTCGGAAGGCGTCGGGCTGCTCCTCGTGGAGCGGCTTTCCGACGCGCAGAAGAACGGCCACCAGGTGCTCGCCGTGCTGCGCGGCAGCGCCGTCAACCAGGACGGCGCCAGCAACGGTCTGACCGCGCCGAACGGCCCGTCCCAGGAACGCGTCATCCGGCAGGCGCTCACCAACGCCCGCCTCACCCCCGCCGACGTCGACGCGGTCGAGGCCCACGGCACCGGCACCCGGCTGGGCGACCCCATCGAGGCCCAGGCACTCCTCGCCACGTACGGACAGAACCGCCCGGTCGAACAGCCGCTCCTGCTGGGCTCGCTGAAGTCCAACATCGGCCACGCCCAGGCCGCCGCCGGAGTCGGCGGCGTCATCAAGATGGTCCAGGCGATCCGGCACGGCGTCCTCCCCAAGTCCCTGTACGCCGACGACCCCACGCCGATGGTCGACTGGGAGGCCGGGGCCGTCGAGCTGCTCACCGAGCAGACCGCCTGGCCCGAGACCGGACGCCCGCGCCGGGCGGGGGTGTCGTCCTTCGGCTTCGGCGGCACGAATGCGCATGTGATCGTGGAGGAGCCCCCGGCCGAGGCGCAGGCCGCTCCGGCGGAGGAGACCGTCCGTCCGGCGGGTGCTGTGCCGTTGCTGCTGTCGGGCAAGACGCCCCAGGCCGTCGCCGAGCAGGCGCAGCGGCTGCTCACCCACCTCGAAGCACACCCGGACCAGAACGCGCTGGACACGGCGTACTCCTCGGCCCTGACCCGTACCGCACTGGACCACCGCGCCGGCATTATCGCCACCAGCCGTGGCGAACTCCTCGCGCAACTCGCGGAATTCACCGAAACTCCCCCCGCGACCACGATAGCCGCAAAGGGAAAGCTCGCTTTCCTTTTCACCGGCCAGGGTGCCCAGCGCATCAACATGGGCAACGAACTCGCGGCGATATACCCCGAGTTCGACAGCCACCTCAACGACATCTGCTCACACTTCGACCCCCACCTCGAACAGCCCCTCCGCCACACCATCACCACCGGCGACAAACTCAACGACACCCAATACACCCAACCCGCACTCTTCGCCATCGAAGTCGCCCTCTACCGCCTCATCACCTCCTTCGGCATCACCCCCGACTACCTCACCGGACACTCCATCGGCGAAATAGCCGCCGCCCACTGCGCAGGCATCCTCACCCTCACC
>NZ_BMUG01000010.1 GCF_014650075.1 Streptomyces microflavus
GCCCGCGAAACCGATCGCGGCGATGACCACCGCACCGGCGACGACGATTCCGATGAGTATCCGGTGCGTGCGTGTCAGCGGTATGGCGGCCACCGGCGCTCCCCTCCCCGACTTCTTCTCTCCCGGACCGGCATCCACGTCCGGCGCTGGCACAGCCTGGCACATGTGTGCGAGTGCCGTTGCGCGGGGAGGGGGGAAGCCCGGCCCTCCGAGGAGGACCGGGCTTCGGAAAAACGGTGCGCGGCCTGGGAGTTCGGCTCTCCGGGCCCGCTCAGGTCACGACTTGGCCGTGGCCTTCGAGGAGGCCTTCTTGTCGTCCTTCTTCCCGTCGTCCTCGGTCTTCCCGGCCGACGGGGTCTTCTTGGCGCCCCCGGCCGGCGGAGTGGCCTCCGCGCTGCCCGAACCGGCGGTGGCGCCGACCGCGGCGACCGCCTCCTTGGCCGCCTTCTGGGCGTCCTTGAGGATGTCCGCCGCGGACGGGGTCTTCGCCCCCGCGTAGCCCGCGCCGTTGTAGGTCAGGGTGACGACGACATTGCCCGTACGGGCCACGATCGTGGCGTTCTCGAAGTCCTCGTCCGTCTTGTTGAGGCTGTACGTGATCGCCGTGGCCTCGTCGCCGATGCCGGGGGCGGCGACCGCGGCGACCTTCTGCGCGCCCTCGCTCGCCTTCTCCTTGGTGATCTGCTTCGTGTAGTCCTCGGTGGCGCGCGCGGCGCCGCTGCCGAGCGACTGGTCCGAGCCGAAGCGGGTGAAGGCGACGTCCAGCCAGCGGTACTGCGAGCCCTTGACGCCCTTGTCGTCCAGGCCGTTCCACGAGCAGCTGCCCCGCACCGAGAGGTCGCTGGAGCGGCCTGCGGTGCCGCCCTTCTTCTTGGCCTCGGGCACCAGTTCCGCGATGGTCTTCTTCGCGATCGAGGTGCACGCGTCGGGCAGGTCGGTGAACTTCGCCGGCTCGACCGCGGGCTTCGTCGGCTTGGTGCTGCCGGTGCCGGACGACGAGGAGCCCGCGTTCTTCTTGCCTTCGGCGCCGGAGCCGGAGCCGGAGTCCGACGAGCAGCCGACGGCTACGAGCATCAGCGGAACGGCGGCGCAGGCGAGTATGCGGGACAGTCGCGGAGCTGATCGGTGCATGGTTCCTTCACTCGGACGGCACGGAGGTCTCGTTCGTGGAGGCTCGGTCGTGCGGTGTGCGGTCGGGCTCGTTGGCGGGCGGGCGGTGCGTCTTCGGACACCGTCCGGCGGATCTCCGGAGGCTTCCGGAGAGCCACGTTACGACGGGTGGCGGCTCCGCGGCGCCCCGGTCACGGACCCGGGCGGCCCGTGGACCGGCCGTCCGGAGGGGCCGGGAGCGGCCCTACTCGCTGATCACCTCGGCCAGCTTCCGGGCCAGTGCCTGGGCCTTGTCCTGCAGTTCCTTGCTGTCGGGCACCTTGGTGACGAGGGCCGGCTGCTCGCCGTACCGGACGGTCACGATCACGTTCGATGTGCGGAATACCACGCTCACCGTGCGGTGCTGTGCGGTGGAACCTGCCCGGGTGAGGAGATCGTCCAGAAATGCGGCATCTCCGAGCCCGTCGAGGACCCGCGGCCGGAGGTCCTCGCTGCCGCCGCCGGGCGCGCCCGGGGTGCCGGACGCGGTGCCGGAGGTGGAGCCGGACGCGGAGGGCGAGGGGCCGGCCGAGCCCTCGCCGCCGCCGGGCTTCCCGGTCCCTGTCTCTTCCCCTGCCGCGCTGCCCGCGGGCTTCTCCGGGGGCCCCGGGGGAGTGGTCACCCCCGACAGATCGGCGGCGGTCTCCTTCTTCGCGTACAGCGTGCGGGCGCGGTCGTCGTCGCTCACGGCGGGGTCGTACGACACGACGCGCTCGAAGTCGATCGAGAGGTTCCGGGTGGAGTCCGGCGCATCGGACTTCCAGCTGCAGCCGACCTTGCGGTCGGTGTCGTACGTGACGGTCGGCGACCCCCGGAACGCCTTCTCCTGCTGCTGCTGGGGAAGCTCCGCGACGCCCGGCAGCAGGTCCTTCAGCGTGGAGCCGGGTACGGCACGGCAGGGCGCGGGCAGGGTCCGGTACTTGCCCGGGGGCGCGGTGGTGACGGTGGGGCCGCCCGGCTTGCTGTCGGCGTCGCTCGCGCTGCCGTCGGAGCCGGCACTGCAGCCCACGGCGAGCGCTGCGAGGAGCGCGACGCCGGGTACGTACGCCATGTGTCGCACCGTCCCAGGCTCCCTTCGGTACGGAAAACATGTTGCCGCTCGGAGGCGGCCGATGGACACAATGTGTATCGCACGCGCCGCTGTGAATGCCGGTCGGCCGACTTGTTTGCCGACCTTGGGCCCGGTTTTGCGCTTTCAGTCTTTTCGGGGGAATCTCGGGGGAATCGAGGAGTTATGTCGTACGTAGAGGTGCCGGGGGCGAAGGTCCCCATCCGGATGTGGACCGATCCGGCGTCGGTCGAGGACGTCGCCATGCAGCAGCTGCGAAACGTGTCCACGCTGCCGTGGATCAAGGGTCTCGCCGTCATGCCGGACGTCCACTTCGGCAAGGGGGCCACGGTCGGTTCGGTGATCGCGATGCAGGGTGCGGTCTGCCCGGCCGCGGTGGGGGTCGACATCGGCTGCGGGATGTCCGCGGTCAGGACGTCCCTGACCGCAAACGATCTTCCCGGCGACCTGTCACGGCTGCGCTCCAAGATCGAACAGGCCATTCCGGTGGGCCGCGGGATGCACGACGGCGCCGTCGACCCGGGGAAGCTGCACGGGTTCCCGACGTCCGGGTGGGACGACTTCTGGGGGCGGTTCGACGGGATCGCGGAAGCGGTCAAGTTCCGTCAGGAACGTGCCACGAAGCAGATGGGAACGCTCGGATCAGGTAATCATTTTATCGAGTTCTGTCTCGATGAGACCGGTTCTGTCTGGTTGATGCTGCACTCCGGCTCGCGGAACATCGGCAAGGAGCTGGCCGACTTCCACATCGGCCAGGCGCAGAAGCTGCCGCACAATCAGGGTCTGATCGACCGGGACCTGGCGGTGTTCGTCGCGGACACCCCGCAGATGGCGGCCTACCGCAACGACCTCTTCTGGGCGCAGGAGTACGCGAAGTTCAACCGCGCGATCATGATGGGGCTCTTCCAGGACGTCGTCCGCAAGGAGTTCAAGAAGGCGCGGGTCACCTTCGAACCGGTCATCTCCTGCCACCACAACTACGTGGCGGAGGAGCGGTACGAGGGCATGGACCTGCTGGTCACCCGCAAGGGGGCGATCCGGGCCGGCTCCGGGGACTACGGGATCATCCCGGGCTCCATGGGCACGGGCTCGTACATCGTCAAGGGTCTCGGCAACGAGAAGTCCTTCAACTCGGCGTCCCACGGAGCGGGCCGGCGGATGAGCCGGAACGCCGCGAAGAAGCGCTTCTCGACCAAGGATCTGGAAGAGCAGACGCAGGGCGTGGAGTGCCGCAAGGACTCCGGGGTGGTGGACGAGATCCCCGGCGCCTACAAGCCGATCGAGCGCGTCATCGACCAGCAGCGGGACCTGGTCGAGGTCGTCGCGAAGCTTAAGCAGGTCGTGTGTGTGAAGGGCTGAGGCCCCATTGCCCCAGCCGCCTCACCACCGCCCGGTCCACCGCATCCGCTACAGGGTGCGGTGGACCTTCGTGTTGGAGGCCTGGGCGCGGGGGCGGACCACCAGGAGGTCGATGTTGACGTGGCTGGGGCGGGAGACGGCCCAGCCGATCGTGTCGGCCACGTCCTCGGCGGTCAGGGGGGCGTCCACGCCCGCGTAGACCTTGGCGGCCTTCTCGGTGTCGCCGCGGAAGCGGGTGGTGGCGAACTCGTCGGTCTTGACCATGCCGGGGGCCACCTCGATGACGCGGACCGGGGTGCCGACGATCTCCAGGCGCAGGGTCTCGGCCAGGACGTGTTCGCCGTGCTTGGCGGCCACGTAGCCGCCGCCGCCCTCGTAGGAGGAGAGAGCGGCGGTGGAGGAGAGGATCACGATCGTGCCGTCGCCGCTCGCGGTGAGGGCGGGGAGCAGGGCCTGGGTGAGGTTGAGGGTGCCGATGACGTTCGTCTCGTACATCTGACGCCAGTCGGCGGGGTCGGCGCTCGCCACCGGGTCGGCGCCCAGGGCGCCGCCCGCGTTGTTGACGAGCAGGGCCAGGGAGCGGAACGCGGTGGCGAACTCGTCCACGGCCGTGCGGTCGGTCACGTCCAGGGCGTAGGCCGTCGCCTCGTGGCCCGCCTCGGTGATCTCGGCGGCGAGCGCCTCGATCCGGTCCTTGCGGCGCGCGGTGAGTACGACCCGGTATCCGGCTGCTGCCAGCGTGCGGGCGGTCGCGGCGCCGATGCCGCTGCTCGCGCCGGTGATGACGGCGATGGGGGTGGCGGTCATGGCGATCTCCTCGGGCAGTTGATCGGTAACGGGGCAAGAATATGCAGCCGTTGCCCGCCCGGTCTGCCCCGCCTCCACGGACCGGACAGGGGGCCTCGGGGAGCCGTTCGGGGTTCCCCGTGGGCTGTGCGGGTGGGTAAGAGCGCGTCGGATCCGTCATTTAATAGGGTTATTCGGTGTGATCGGTATGTTCCAGGCATGGGACTGACGCGTAGAGGACTGCTGATGCCACTGTCCGCCGCCGCGGCGATGGCGGCGGCGATGACCGTACTGGTGGCGGCCGTGGTGCCGGGGGCGGCCGCTTCGGCCGGGACCTCCCCCGAGACGCCGACTTCCGGGGCGCCGACATCCGGCGTGCCGGCGTCCGAGGCGCCTGTGCCCGAGGCGCCTGTTGGTGAGGTGGTCGGGGCTGCTCCCCTGCCCGAGGCTGACCTCTCCCACCACGGGTACGTCTCCTTCTCGGGCGGCCACATCGCGATCCGGATCCGCAGCGAGAACCTGGGGCCCTCCGATGTGACCGCCTCGACCGTACGGCTGCGCTTCTCCGCGCCGCTGGCAGTGACCCAGGAGCTGCCGTACGGCTGCCTCCGGTCCGGAAAGGCCACCGTGCTCTGCGAGACGGGCGGGCTGCGTTCCGGTGGCGGGGCCCGGCAGACCGCGCTCGACCTGGAGCCGGCGGGCGGCCCGGACGAGGTGATCGTGCGGCTCGACACCGTCTGGAACGGCGGGGTGCGGGACACGGACCCCAAGAACAACGTGCATCAGGTGCTCGCACCCGCCACGGGGGATGCGTACGCCTTCTGAACCGGTGATCATGGTGAGGTGATCGTCGAACGCGCGTATGCCCATGTGGACTCCCCCGATCCGGGGGAGTGGCCCTGGTCGGTGCCGTGCGTGCGGCAGTTCCTCGCCGAGGGGCTGCGGTTCCGGGCCCCGGTGACCTTCCTGGTGGGCGAGAACGGGTCGGGGAAGTCCACGCTGGTGGAAGCCCTCGCCGAGGGGTTCGGGCTGGACTCGTACGGCGGGTCGCTCGACTGGAAGTACGCGACCTCGCGGGGCAAGTCCGTGCTCGGTGAGCGCGTCCGCTTCGACGCGGCGCCCCGGGGGCGGCGGATGGTGGGCAGCCGGTCCGCGCGCAAGGGGTTCTTCCTGCGCGCGGAGACCGCCCTGGACGCGTTGGAGCGGGAGAATCTCGGGCCGGACTCCCTCAGCCACGGGGAGGGGTTCCTCGCGGCCTTCCGGGAGAAGTTCGTGGTGCCGGGGCTGTACGTCATGGATGAGCCGGAGGCCGCGCTCTCCTTCGGCTCCTGCCTCGAACTCCTCGGGCACATGGACCAGTTGGTGAAGGCGGGCGGCCAGGTGGTGTGTGCCACGCACTCACCGCTGCTCACCGCGCTGCCGGGCGCCGACATCGTGCAGGTGGGGGAGGACGGCATGGAGCGGGTGCGATGGGCGGACCTGGCCCTCGTCGACCACTGGCGGCGCTACCTCGCCGACCCGCGGGCGTATCTGCGGCACATCACCGGTTGAGGCCGTCGCCCTGCGCCTCCGCTCGATACGCCGCCGCGCCGCCGAACTCCCGTACCGCGTCGGCGACGATCGTCTCCAGATGGCCGTGGTGCGCGCCCCGCCAGTACACCCGGGCGCACGCCGTGCACTGGGCGAACACGTCGTACGCCTGTTGCGTGCCGTGCTCCAGCAGATCGCTCACCGCGTCCTTGTCCGCCTCCGCCAGCGTCCCGTTGCAGGCGGTGCAGCGGGTCCACGGGGCGAGGTGCGGGGCGAAGCGGCCGAGGATGTCGCGGAGCTGCTCCTGGGGGCGGTCGCTGTAGACGTACGCCCCCGCCCAGAGCTCCCGGCGGCGCAGCAGCCCGCGGTCCCGGGAGAGCAGGACGCGCCGCTCCCGCGCGGAGAGGGCGGCGAGCGCGGGGTCGCCGATGTCCTCGCTCTCGTACGCCGCGTCCACGCCCAGGAGCCTCAACCGGCGTGCCAGTGTGCCGAGATGGACGTCGAGGAGGAAGCGCAGGGGCGCGCCGGGGACCTGCTGGGGGCGCTCGATCCCCCGTACGTCGATGTGTTCGCCCGGTCCCGGGACGTGCGAGCGGGCCACCGGTTCGCCGTTCACCAGCAGGGTGCCGGCCTCGGTGAGCGGGACGCCGAGGGACTCGATGACGTGGCCGAGGGTGGAGGCGCCGTCGGTGGTGAGCCGGGTGGGGCCTCCGCGGCGCTCGTGGGGGACGAAGAGTCGCAGCTCAGGGGCTACTTCGAGGGTGATCTCGGGTCCGTTCACCGGGTCAGGATGTCACCGGGGAGGGGCGGGCTGCCAGGGAATTGGCGGGCTTACGGTGGGTCGGGCCGCCAGGAGTTGGCGGGCTTACGGCGGTGGTGGCGTGAAGACCGTCGGTGGCACGCCCACCGTCGCGGTGAAGTCCCGTACGAGGTGGGCCTGGTCGCTGTAGCCGAGGTCGGCCGCCAGCCGTGCCCAGTCCACGGTCGGTTCGGACTCGGCGCGCTCCAGCGCCTCGTGGATGCGGTAGCGGAGGATGACCCACTTGGGCCCGACGCCGACGTACGCGGAGAAGAGCCGCTGCAGCGTACGGGGGGAGAGCCCCGCGCTCCGTGCGAGCTGCCCGACCCGGCGCACCGAGCGGTCCGTGCGTACCCGGTCGACCAGCTCCATCGCCAGCGTGGCCTGCGGGTCGGGCCGGGGTTCCAGGGCGAGCAGGCAGGCGTCGAGTGCGCGGACCCGGGCGTCCTCGTCGGCCGGGTCCAGGACCGCGCCGACGGGCGGGGGCGTACGGAGCACCTCAGCGGCGTCGGTCCGGCGCCCGGTCAGGTCGCTCAGGGCGTGCTCCGGCGCGAACGGGCGGAATCCGCCGGGCCGGAACTGCACCCCGCAGACCCGCCCGCGCCCTGTCAGCTTCTGGGTGAAGAGCCCGAGGCCGATGCCCGCCACCTCGGCGTACCCGGCTCTCTCGCGGGCGCTCTCCCCGGCCTCGTACCGCTGGAGGACGAGGTTGACCGACGGGTGCGGGACGACGTGGGCGGCGTACGGCTGGTCGAGGTCCCAGTCGATGAGCCAGTAGTGCTCCAGGTACGGGCGCAGTGCGGGGGCGGGCTCGCGGCGGCGGAAGCGGACGCGGGTGAACAGGTCCGGGGCGTCCACGATGCCCCGGGTGTCGCGGCGAGGTCCGGCGGCCATGACGTCGATCCTAAGGAGCCCGTGGGGGCCTGTCGCGTTTCTTCAAGACGCGGGCGGTCCGGAAGGGGAGCGTGGGATCCATGACACAGACGATCAGTGCATTGCTGGAAGCCGCCGCGGACCGGGCCCTGCCCGTGGTGCGGGGCATCGACGACGGGCAGCTGGACCGCCGTACGCCGTGCGGGGAGTACGACGTACGGGCGCTGGTGAACCACCTGTTCCAGGTGGTCGTGAACTTCCAGGCCCTCGCGGCCCGTGAGGAGGCGGATTTCGGCCAGGAGCCGGACTTCGTGACGGGTGACTGGCGGGGCAGGTTCGGTGCGGAGACCGCCCGGCTGGTGCAGGCGTGGGGCGTGCCGGGTGCGGAGGAGGGCACGACCGGGCAGATGGGGCTGCCGGCCCGGACGGTGGGTCTGATGGTGCTCGGTGATCTGACCGTGCACGCGTGGGACCTGGCGCGGGCGACGGGCGCGGAGTTCGCTCCGGACCCGGGTGTGGTCGAGGAGGTGGGCCCGGGGCTGGCGGCCCTGGCGCCGCAGGCCCGGGAGATGAAGGTGTTCGGCGAGCCGTTCCCGGTGGGGGCCGGGGCTACGGCTTTCGAGCGGGTGCTGGCCGTGACGGGACGCGATCCGGGGTGGCGTCCGGCCGGGGGCTGAGGGCGGCGGGCCGGCCGGCGGCGGGGGCCTGGGCGGCCGGGCGGTCGTAGAGGGGGCCGAGTGCGGCGTACGCGTCGTCGACGATCTCCTCGGCCAGGAGCAGCATGTCCTGCTCGGCGAGGCGGGCCGCGCGGTGGGTGTACGGGGACGGCGGGGCGGGGTGCCTGCGGCGCCACCAGCAGTCGCAGGCCGCGTAGATACCGCTGGCGAAGACGAGTACGGGGATGGAGAGGGCCAGCAGCACATCGCCCACGGCGGACCTCCTTGAGGGTCGGTGTCCTCTCCATCGGCGTTTCGGGCGGGTGGGCTGAAGACCGGACTTCAGCCATTTATTTGGCGTGAAGGGACCGCGAACGCGAAGGGACCGCCAGCACCTTCGTCAATGCCCGGCGGGCGGAAGCCGCCACAGGTGCGTTGCTGCCCGGGCTCGGTCCGCCGGAGTCTCGCGGACGAGGTGGTACAGGTTCTCGAAGTATTCCTGCCAGCGATTCGGATCCGGCATAGCGTTCTGTGCCCGCTTGTCACGCTCCGCTTGCACCAGCGGTCGCATGCTTTCCCAGACGGAGATCACCGATCCGCCGAGGTATCCGGAGACGGGTTCGATGTCGACCACCCCATGAGCGACCAGAGCCCCGAGATTGTCGTAGAACCAGGCCAGTTCACGGACCAGATCCCGATCCCGTTCCGGCAGCCCGGCCAGCCCGGCTGAAAGATCATGGGCAGGCAGCCGCTCGTGCACGACTTGCCGCGCCTGCGCCAGCCGTTCGCTCCGATGTTCGCGGAAGAGGTCTACAAGGACCGGCAGCGTGTTGGCATGCTCAGTCAGTCGCAATTGCCGAAATGAGACGGCTCCGGTCACAGCCAGTGCTACCAGCGATACCACTAACGCCGCGATCTCCACTGTGCCCCCCAATACCAGCCGTTGCCCTCACAAGCCCTTCCCGTCTCCATGCTGAGGCCGCGCGCAACGGGACGGGACCCTGTCGACAGAGCGGGTGTGGCTGCAGCGCGACAGGTCAACCGGTTGTCGGCGCCCGCCCGTCAGCCGGGCTCCGGTGGGTCAGGGCCAGACCAGGCAGTACGCCTGGTGCCCGGCGTCGTGCAGCCGGTGGGAGAAGTCCTGCCACTCGTGGAGCAGCTGGTAGACGTTGAAGGCGTCGCGCGGGCCGCCGCGGTCGGGGACCGTGGACCAGATGAAGGCCGCCGCGCCGACCGCTTCCTCGCCGACGCCGCGCAGCGGGTCGACGACGGTCATGGGGAGCTTGACCACCGCGTAGTCGGGGTGGAGGACGACCAGTTCCAGCGGGGGGACCTTGTGCAGGGGTATGCCCTGGATGCCGGTCAGGACCATGGCGGCCACCGTCTCCGGCTTGATCTTGGTGAACATGCCGCCCATGCCCAGCTCGTCGCCGCCCAGCTCCTCGGGGCGCATCGAAATGGGCACCCGTGCGGCGGTCGCTCCGTCCGGGGCGCCGAAATACTTGTAGGTCACCCCCATCCCGCCACTGCTCCTGCTCCCGGGGGGCGGTGTGCTCTCCGCGCCCCTGCCCTGTGCGCGCTCGGCCCTTCGCCGGTGCCGCCCTCGCCGGGCAGGCTCGGGCCCCAGGTCGTCGGTCCCTTCGCCCACTCCGCCACCGCGATGCATATCTCATCCACCCGACTACTTCTTAGGAGACACAGCCCCCGCCGCGCAACCCGATCATCGTGTCAGTGACCTCCCCCACGGGCGTGCGGTGAAACACCTGTCCGCAAGACCGTCCGTGCCTCTGACACCATGGCATGTGTGAGCTTTCCCTGTGTCGCCCCAGTTTCGCAGACGTGAGGGGGCCGACGCTCTTCCGTGATACGAGGGGAGCGCGCTCCCTGCTCACCGGTGGCCGGGATTACCTTGGACTTTCCGGCCCGGCCTCCCGATACCCGAATCGCAGATCAGGACCAAAGTGGCGTATTCATACGAAGCCCCAGTTTCGCAGTCGCTGTTCGACCGGGCGTCCGTCGTGACGCCCGGCGGCGTGAACTCACCCGTGCGTGCCTTCCGGGCCGTGGGCGGTACGCCCCGGTTCATGGTGTCCGGCACCGGTCCGTACCTCACCGACGCCGATGGCCGGGAGTATGTCGACCTCGTCTGCTCGTGGGGGCCGATGATTCTCGGACACTCCCACCCCGAGGTCATCGCCGCCGTCCAGGAAGCGGTCTCCCGGGGCACGTCCTTCGGTACGCCGGGTGAGGGCGAGGTCGCGCTGGCCGAGGAGATCGTGGCGCGGATCGAACCGGTGGAGCAGGTCCGCCTGGTCTCCTCCGGCACCGAGGCGACGATGTCCGCGATCCGGCTGGCGCGCGGTTTCACCGGCCGGTCCAAGGTCGTGAAGTTCGCCGGCTGCTACCACGGGCACGTGGACGCCCTGCTGGCCGCCGCGGGCTCCGGCCTCGCCACCTTCGGCCTCCCCGACACGCCCGGTGTCACGGGCGCCACGGCCCGGGACACCGTCGTGCTGCCGTACAACGACCTGGACGCCGTGCGGGCCGCCTTCGCCGCGCACCCCGGCGAGATCGCCTGTGTGATCACCGAGGCCTCGCCCGGCAACATGGGCGTCGTCCCGCCCGCCGACGGCTTCAACGCGGGGCTCAAGGAGCTCTGCGCGGCGGACGGCGCCCTGTACATCTCCGACGAGGTCATGACGGGCTTCCGTACGTCGAAGGCCGGCTGGTACGGCGTCGACGGCGTCAGCCCCGACCTGATGACCTTCGGCAAGGTCATGGGCGGCGGCTTCCCCGCCGCGGCCTTCGGCGGCCGCGCCGACGTGATGGCGCACCTCGCCCCGGTCGGCCCCGTCTACCAGGCGGGCACCCTCTCCGGGAACCCGGTCGCCACCGCCGCCGGCCTCGCCCAGCTGCGGCTGCTCGACGACGCGGCGTACGCGAAGATCGACGCGGTCTCCGCCGAACTGCGCTCCCTTGTAGGTGACGCGTTGACCAAGGAAGGCGTCGCGCACACCGTCTCCTCGGCGAGCAACATGTTCTCGGTCTTCTTCACGGACGAGCCGGTCCGTAACTACGACGACGCCAAGAAGCAGGAGGCCTTCCGCTTCACCGCCTTCTTCCACTCGATGCTGGAGCAGGGCGTCTATCTGCCGCCCTCCGCCTTCGAGTCCTGGTTCGTCTCCACCGCCCACGACGAGCGGGCGGTCGAGCGCATCGCCGCCGCCCTGCCCGCCGCCGCCCGTGCCGCATCGGAGGCCACCGCATGAGCAGCGGGAACGGAAGCCGCAAGGACATCACCGTGGTGCACCTGGTGCGCCACGGCGAGGTGCACAACCCGGACGGTGTGCTGTACGGGCGGCGCACCGGCTACCACCTCTCCGAGCTGGGCCGGCAGATGGCCGACCGGGTCGCCGGCCACCTGGAGAAGCGCGACATCACCCATGTCGTCGCCTCCCCGCTCGAGCGCGCCCAGGAGACGGCCGAGCCCGTCGCCAAGTCGCACGGCCTGGACCTGGCCACCGACGCCCGGCTCATCGAGGCCGCCAACGTCTTCGAGGGCAAGACCTTCGGTGTCGGTGACGGGGCGCTGCGCAAGCCGGACAACTGGAAGCACCTCACCAACCCGTTCCGGCCGTCCTGGGGCGAGCCGTACATCGAGCAGGTCGTCCGCATGATGGGCGCGCTGGACGCGGCCAAGGACGCGGCGCGCGGGCACGAGGCGGTCTGCGTCAGCCACCAGCTGCCGATCTGGATCGTCCGCTCGTTCGTGGAGCGCCGCCGGCTCTGGCACGACCCGCGCAAGCGGCAGTGCACGCTGGCCTCGCTCACCAGCTTCACGTACCAGGGCGACCGCATCGTCTCGGTCGGCTACTCGGAGCCGGCCCGGGACCTGGTGCCCGCGCATCTGCTGGCCGGGGCGAAGCCGGTGAAGGGGAAGTCGAAGGCCTTCGGCGCGTAAGCCCCTCACGCGCCGCGAACATACGGGACCGACCGCCACCGCGCGGCCGGTCCCGTTCTCGTATGCGGTGTGGCGCGGGAGGTGCGGGAAGTGGCGGTGCGGGAGGGGCGGGAAGTGCCGGTGCCGGAGGGGCGGGAAGTGCCGGTGCGTTAGATTAGGTTAGCCTAAGCTAAGTTGGCTCTGACGAGAACGGTGGAGCGATGACGCACCCTGCCCCGACCCCCCTCCCCGACCCGAGACGGGCGCCGCGGTCCAGCCCGGTGAGGCACGCCGATGAGTGACTGTACGGACGTGGACGCCACCCCCCGGCCGGTCACCGGCCCCCGGTTGACCCGGCTCGCCCGGCAGCTCGAAGCCGCCCGGGACCCCGCCGCCCGGGACGCCCTGACCGAGGCCTTCTGGGCCGAGGCCGCCCGCACCGGCACCCCCCTCGTCGAGGAGCTCGACGACGCCCCCGGCCACCGGGCCGTCACCTTCCTGTGGCGCGGCCACCGCGCCACCCGCCGGGTCCTGCTGATGGCCCCGGGCCTCACCGGGCACGACCGGCTCGCCGACTCCCTCCTGCGCCACCTGCCCGGCACCGACATCTGGCACCTCGGCCTCCGGCTGCGCGCCGACCACCGCGGCTCCTACCGGATGGTGGCCGACATCTCCGCCGGGGCCGCCCCCGCCGATCCCGCCCTGCTGCAGCGGCGGCTGCTGGCGCTGCGGGCGCACGGCGGGGCCGACCCGCTCAACCCGGCCCGGATAGCGACCCGTTGGCGTGACGCGCAGGACTCGGTCTTCGCCCTGCCCGAGGCCCCGCCCCAGCCCTGGACCGCCCGGCGGCCCGCTGTCCCGCGCGGCGGCGTCGAGCGCCACGCCGTCGCGGCCGGTGTCCTCGGCGCCGAGCGGGACGTGTGGGTCTACCTGCCGCCCGCCGCCGTCCCGTACCGGCCGGCGCACGGGCCCGGGGAGCAGGGCCGCCTGCCCCTGCTGGTGCTCTGCGACGGCGACATGTGGTTCGACCGGCTCGGCCTCCAGGACACCCTGGACGCGCTGATCGCCGACGGGCTCCTCCCGCCGCTGGCGGTCCTCGCCCCGGACGCCGTCGGCACCGCCACGCGCAGGCTGGAGCTGGGCGGCCGGGAGAGCTATGTCTCCTTCCTCGCCGACGAGGTGGTGCCCTGGGCGAGCGCCCGGTGGCCGCTGACCGCGCGGGCGGACCGGACGGTGGTGGCCGGTCAGGGGCTCGGCGGGATGACCGCGCTGTACGCCGGCCTCACCCGGCCCGAGCGGTTCGGCGGGATCGTCGCGCAGTCCCCGTCGCTGTGGTGGCGGCCGGGCCTGGAGCCCGGGGCCGTGGCGCCGGACGCGATCGGCACCCCCTGGCTGGCCACGCTCGCCGCCGGCCTCCGCGACGGACTCCCGGCCGGACGGGGCCCGGTGCGCGGGGCCGCCGTCCACTTCGATGTCGGCCTGCACGAGGGGGCCATGGCGGAACACACCGAGGCCCTCCAGGCGGTGCTGCGCGCCCGGGGTCACCGGGTCACCCGCAATCTCCACAACGGCGGCCACGACTACGCCTGCTGGCGCGGGTTCCTGGCGGACGCCCTGGTGGAGCTGATGGGGAGCAGCCTTGACGTGGACGCGGCAGAGTCCCAGGGTGGGACGGGCGCTGCCCACCGCTCGGCCGGGCGCCCCTCAGGGCTGCCCGCAGGCCCCGCCACAAGGTAAAGCGTATTGAAAGTCCCCAATTGCACGGAACCGTCGTGTTGTCCAAGGCCTCTCACCCATCAGCAGTTTGTATGGCCTTGAGATAAAACGACCGCAGATGGGGACGACATGCGCGACATCAATCGAAGGGGACTGCTCGGCGCGGGGCTCGGCACCGCCGCCGCGATCGGACTCGCGGGCTGTGGTTTCTCCACTTCCTCCGGCTCGGCGGAGGGCGGCCGGTCCGATGACGGCGGCGGTGGCAAGGGTGACACCGGCAACGCCGGCAAGGGCAGCGGAAACGGTTCGCCGAAGAACAAGGCCCGGCTGATCGGCGACGGCTCCACCGCCGACACCGGAAAGCAGCCCCATCAGCCCGCCGCCCCCGTCCCGCTCGAACCCGGTCAGACGCCGCCGCAGTTCGTGATCTTTTCCTGGGACGGCGCGGGCGAGGTCGGCAACGGGCTGTTCCCGCGCTTTCTCGATCTCGCGAAAGAGCACGACGCCGCGATGACCTTCTTCCTCTCCGGGCTGTATCTGCTGCCCGAGTCGAAGAAATCCCTCTACCGTCCCCCGAACAACCCCCGCGGCGCCTCCGACATCGGCTATCTCACCGACGGCCATGTCAAGGACACGCTGAAGTACGTGCGCCAGGCCTGGCTGGACGGCCATGAGATCGGCACCCACTTCAACGGGCACTTCTGCGGCGGTTCCGGTTCCGTCGAACGCTGGACCTCCGCGCAATGGCGGAGCGAGATCGATCAGGCCATGTCGTTCGTCACGGAATGGCGGACCAACACCGGCTGGGAGAACGAGGACCCGCTGCCGTTCGACTACCGAAAGGAGTTGATCGGCGGGCGCACCCCCTGTCTGCTCGGCCAGGACAATCTTCTGCCGACCGCGAGCAAACTGGGGTGGCGTTACGACGCCAGTTCGCCCGGCGGCCGCCAGATGTGGCCCGTGAAGCGCGGTGGTGTCTGGGATCTGCCGCTGCAGGGGATGCCGTTCCCCGGCCACTCCTTCGAGGTCCTCTCGATGGACTACAACATCCTCGCCAATCAGTCGAAGAATTCGACCAAGGGCATGCCCTCGCGCTATCCCGGCTGGCGCAAGCAGGCCGCAGGCGCGTATCTCGCCGGTTTCGAGCGCGCCTACACGACGAACCGCGCGCCCTTCTTCATCGGCAATCACTTCGAGGAGTGGAACGGCGGCATCTATATGGATGCCGTGGAAGAAGTGATCAAGAAGACGGCCGGCAAGAAGGATGTGCGGCTCGTCTCCTTCCGGCAGTTCGTCGACTGGCTGGACGTGCAGGATCCCGCCGTCCTCGCCAAGCTCCGCACCCTGGAGGTCGGACAGTCGCCCGCAGGCGGCTGGAACTCCTTCTTTAAACAGGCTTGACAAGGGGCTTTACGGGCACCGAGGGGGGTGCGGGAGATCGCCGGAACTGCCATGCGAAACTTTTCACATGAGCTTTGGCCGCGCATCCCGACGCCGCTTCACCCTGCTCGCCGCCACCGCCGTGGCCGGTGCCCTGACGCTGACCGCGTGCGGTGACGGCAACAAGGCCCAGGGCGGCGGCAACACCAACTTCGTCACCGGCAGCGGGGGCATCTCCACCGTCGCGAAGGGGGAGCGCCCCGAGGCTCCGAAGCTCCAGGGCAAGGGCCTGGACGGCAAGCCGCTCGACCTCGCCGACTACAAGGGCAAGGTCGTCGTGCTCAACGTCTGGGGCTCCTGGTGCGGCCCCTGCCGCCTGGAGGCGAAGTACTTCGCGAAGGTCTCCGAGGAGACCGCCGATCAGGGCGTGCAGTTCCTGGGGATAAACACCCGGGACGCGCAGCGGGACCCCGCGGTGAACTTCGAGAAGGACTACGGGATCACCTACCCGAGCTTCTTCGACCCGATCGGCAAGCTCATCCTCCGTTTCCCCAAGGGCACCGTGAACCCGCAGGCCATCCCCTCGACGGTGGTCGTCGACCGGGACGGGAAGATCGCGGCCCGCACGCTCCAGCCGCTGGACGCCGAGCAGCTGCACGAGATGATCGACCCGATCATCGCGGAGAAGTGATCCGGTGATCCCGCTCGCCACCCACCACGGCACCGCCCTGCTCGCCGGGCACGAGTCCACGCTCACGCTCGCCTCGGCCAACGAGACCGTCCTGAGCGGGACCCTGCTGGTCTCCCTGCCCATCGCCCTGCTGGCCGGTCTCATCTCGTTCTTCTCGCCCTGTGTGCTGCCGCTCGTCCCCGGCTATCTGAGTTACGTCACCGGGGTCACCGGCACCGACCTGGCCGAGGCCCGGCGCGGCCGGGTCGTGACGGGCGCGGCGCTCTTCGTCCTCGGCTTCACCGTGGTCTTCGTCTCGGGCGGAGCGCTCTTCGGCTTCTTCGGCCGGGAGCTCCAGATGCACGCCGAGGTGATCAACAAGGTCCTCGGGGTCCTGATGATCCTCATGGGCGTCTTCTTCATGGGGTTCCTGCCGGGCGTCACCCAGCGAGAGTTCCGCATCCACAAGCGGCCGGTGAGCGGCCTGGCCGGGGCACCGCTGCTCGGCGCCCTCTTCGGGATCGGCTGGACGCCGTGCATGGGCCCGACGTTCGCCGCGGTGAGCACGCTCGCGTTCAACGAGGGCACGGCCGGACGCGGCGCGATACTGACGGTCGCGTACTGTCTCGGACTCGGTGTCCCGTTCGTCCTGGCCGCGGTCGCCTTCCGCAGGGCACTCGGAGCGTTCGGCTGGGTCAAGCGCCACTACGCGTGGGTGATGCGGATCGGCGGCGGCATGATGATCGTGACCGGGATCCTGCTGCTGACCGGCGTGTGGGCGACGCTCATGCAGCAGATGCAGACCTGGTCCAACGGCTTCACTGTGGGGATCTGAGTTCATGGGCAAGACGAACACCACGGACACCGGCGCGGGCGCCACCGCGGCCGAGCGCGAGCAGGAGCGCGTCGACAGCGCGGCCGGCGAGCGGCTCTCCACCGCGCCCCGCGAGGAGCGGCCCGAGACCGGGCCCCAGACGGGTACCGGCGTCCCCGCCATGGGGGTGGTCGGCTGGATCCGCTGGTTCTGGCGCCAGCTCACCTCGATGCGGGTCGCGCTGATCCTGCTGTTCCTGCTCTCCCTCGGCGCCATCCCCGGCTCGCTGATCCCGCAGACCAGCGTGGACGACCTGAAGGTCCAGAACTTCAAGGACCAGCACACCACGCTCTCCCCGATCTACGAGAAGTTCCAGCTCTTCGACGTCTACAGCTCGGTGTGGTTCTCCGCGATCTACATCCTGCTGTTCGTCTCCCTCATCGGCTGCATCGTGCCGCGCACCGGCCAGTTCGTCGGCCAGCTCCGCAGCCGCCCGCCGGGCGCCCCGAAGCGGCTGACCCGGCTGCCCGCGTACACCACCTGGCGCACGGAGGCCGGGCCCGAGGAGGTCCGCGAGGCGGCCCTCGGCGTGCTGGGCAAGCGGCGCTTCCGGACCCACACGGTGGGCGACGCGGTCGCCGCCGAGAAGGGCTACCTCCGTGAGGCCGGGAACCTGGTCTTCCACGTCGCACTGATCGTGATGCTGGTGGCCTTCGCCGCCGGGCAGCTCTTCAAGTCCGAGGGCGGCAAGCTGGTCGTGGAGGGCGACGGCTTCGCCAACACGCTGACCCAGTACGACGACTTCAAGTCCGGCTCGCTCTACGACACGGACTCGCTGGCCCCCTTCAGCTTCGTCCTGGACGACTTCGTCGGCACGTACGAGGAGAGCGGCCCGCAGCGCGGCACGCCCCGCACCTTCGAGGCCCGGGTGAAGTACACCGAGGGCGTCGAGGGGCCCGAGCGCAAGGGCGTCATCCGCGTCAACGAGCCGCTCGTCGTGGACGGCACCAAGGTCTATCTCATCGCCCACGGCTACGCCCCGGTCGTCACCGTCCGGGACGGCAAGGGCAAGGTCGTCTCGCGGAACTCCGTACCGCTGCTGCCGATCGACAACAACATCACCTCCACCGGTGCCATCAAGGTGATGGACGGCTACCGGGACAAGAACGGCGTCAAGACGCAGCTCGGCTTCAAGGCCTTCTTCGTGCCCACCTTCGCGGGCGAGGGCAAGGGCCAGATGTTCTCGCAGTTCCCCGGGGCGGAGTACCCGGTGCTGGCGCTGAGCGCCTACAGCGGCTCCCTCGGGGTGGACTCCGGCCTGCCGCAGAACGTCTACCAGCTCGACACGTCCAAGATGAATGAGTTCAAGAACGAGGACGACGAGCTGCTCAAGAAGATGCTGCGCCCCGGTGAGAAGCTGGACCTGCCCGACGGCGGCGGCTCGATCACCTTCGACGGCATCGAGGAGTGGGCGAGCTTCCAGATCTCGCAGCAGCCGGGCAACGGCCTCGCGCTCGGCGGCGCCGTCGCCGCCATCGCCGGACTCGCCGCCTCGCTGTTCATCCAGCGCCGCCGGGTCTGGGTCCGGGCGGTCCGGGGCGCCGACGGGGTGACCGTCGTGGAGATGGCGGGCCTCGGCCGCAGCGAGTCCGCGAAGCTCCCCGAGGAGCTGGGCGACCTCGCGGCCGCCCTGATCACGACGGCGCCGGTCGCGCCGGAGAAACCTGACGCGCCGGAGAATCCTGACACGAACGAGGCCGGGAGCCGGCCCGTACACCCTGCTGAAGCACCTGCCGAAGGGGCTGAGAAGTGAATCTCGCCGCCGCAACCAACGAGAGCCTGGCGCACACCAGCAATGTGCTGATCTATTCGTCGATGGCCGTCTACACCCTGGCCTTCTTCGCGCACATCGCGGAGTGGGTCCTCGGCAGCCGCAGCAAGGTCGGCCGCACGGCCGCCGCGCTGTCCGGCGCGGCAGGCTCCGCCGCCGCCCCGGTGGTCGTCCAGGCCGGCTCCACCGCCGTGCTGGAGCGGCCGAAGGTCGTCACCCGCGCCGCCGCCGGCACCCGTGACGTGCCCGACGGGCCGGGCGCCGCGGGCGGCACGTTCAAGGGTGACCTGTGGGGCCGGATCGCGGTCTCGCTGACCGTGGTGGCCTTCGTCGTGGAGGCGGGCGGTGTCATCACCCGCGCCCTGTCGGTGCAGCGGGCCCCCTGGGCCAACATGTACGAGTTCTCGATCACCTTCTCCACCGTGGCGGTCGGCGCGTACCTGGTGCTGCTCGCGCTGAAGAAGAACGTCCGCTGGATCGGCCTCCCGCTGGTCACCACGGTCCTGCTGGACCTCGGCATCGCGGTCACGACGCTCTACACCGACAGCGACCAGCTGGTGCCCGCACTGCACTCGTACTGGCTGTGGATCCACGTCTCGACCGCGATCATCTGCGGCGCCGTCTTCTACCTCGGTGCGGTCGGCACGGTGCTCTACCTCTTCCGCGACAGCTACGAGAACAAGATCGCCTCCGGGGGTACGCCGGGGAAGTTCGCCGCCTCCGTCATGGAGCGGCTGCCCTCCGCGTCGTCGCTGGACAAGTTCGCGTACCGCATCAACGCGGCCGTCTTCCCGCTCTGGACGTTCACGATCATCGCGGGCGCGATCTGGGCGGGCGACGCCTGGGGCCGGTACTGGGGCTGGGACCCCAAGGAGGTCTGGTCCTTCATCACCTGGGTCGCCTACGCCGCCTACCTGCACGCCCGCGCCACGGCCGGCTGGAAGGGCCGCAAGGCCGCCTACCTTGCGCTCGTCGCCTTCGCCTGCTGGCTGTTCAACTACTACGGCGTGAACATCTTCGTCACCGGTCTGCACTCCTACGCCGGGGTCTGAGACCGCGTACGTGCGAAGGCGCCCCGGACGGCATCCGAAACCGTCCGGGGCGCCTTCGTACGTCGTCAGCGCAGCGGGGTGTCCAGGACCGCCTTGCGGTGGCTGAACGTCTCCAGGGAGTAGCGGCCGTGGTAGCTGCCCATGCCGCTCTCGCCGACCCCGCCGAACGGCAGGTCCGAGACGGTCAGATGGGCCAGCGGCAGCCCGATGCCGACCCCGCCCGACGAGGTCTCGGCCAGCAGCCGCTCCCGTACGGCGGGGGAGTCGGTGAACGCGTACAGCGCCAGCGGCTTGTCCCGGTCGTTGATGAAGCCGATCGCCTCGTCCAGGCCGTCCACCGTGACCAGCGGCAGGATCGGGCCGAAGATCTCCTCGCCCATCACGGGCGCGTCCGGCGCCACATCGGCGAGGACGGTCGGCGCGATGTACTTCGTCTCCCGGTCGTGGGCGCCGCCGGTCACCGCGGTGCCGGAGCCGAGCAGGGCCGTCAGCCGGTCGAAGTGGCGCTCGTTCACGATCCGCCCGTACTCCGGGTGCTCGGCCGGGTCCGCCCCGAACAGCCCCTCCACCGCGGCCGCCAGCGCCTCTGCGAGGGCCGGGGCGGTCTCCGGGTCGGTCAGCACGTAGTCGGGGGCCACACAGGTCTGCCCGGCGTTGAGGAACTTCCCCGAGGCGAGCCGCCCGGCCACGGCCTTCAGGTCCGTACCCCGGTCGACGAAGACCGGGGACTTGCCGCCGAGCTCCAGGGTGACCGGGGTGAGGTGCTTGGCGGCGGCCGTCATGACGATCCGGCCGACCGTGCCGTTGCCGGTGTAGAAGATGTGGTCGAAGTGCTGCTCCAGCAGGGCGGTGGTCTCCTCGACCGCGCCCTCCACGACCCCGACGGCGTCCGTGTCCAGATACCGCGGCAGCAGCCCGGCCACGGCGGCGGAGGTCGCGGGCGCCAGCTCGCTGGGCTTGACCACCACGCAGTTCCCGGACGCCAGGGCGCCCACGACGGGGGCGAGCAGCAGCTGCACCGGGTAGTTCCAGGGCGCGATGACCAGGACGACCCCCAGCGGGTCCAGCACGGTGTGCGCGGTGGCACCGGTGGGGGCGAGGTGCGGCGGTACGGGGGCGGGCTCGGGCCGCAGCCAGTCGGCGAGGTGCTCCAGCGTGTGGTCGATCTCCCGGACCGTGAAGTCGATCTCGGTCCGGTACGCCTCCTTGCGGCTCTTGCCCAGGTCGGCGCGGAGGGCCGCCGCGAGGTCGTCCCCGTGCTCGGTGAGCAGGGCGCGCAGCCGCTCCAGCTGCCCGGTGCGCCAGGCGAGGTCCTTGGTGCGGCCGGTGCGGAAGGTGGCGCGGAGGCGGGCGACGAGCTCGGCAGGGGACTCGGCGGGCGTTTCGGACATGTGGGGGGCTCCTCAGGAGGGTGACGCGTGCGGTGCCTGCGTTACCCCTTCGAGGATGGCCGAAGCCACCCCCGGGACGCGCCCACCGCGCCGGTCGGAAAGATCACCCCTGCCCGGAGGAATAGCCCGTCAGGAAGTGGGCGGGGTCTTGTCGTCGGGGCCCGTACCGCCGTTGCGGCGCTTGAGCTCCTCCTCGGCCTCGGCCTTCCTGGACTCCGCCTCCGCCTCGGCCTTCCTGGCGTCCTTGTCGTCCTTGAGCGACTTCAGGAAGTCGGGGTTGTCGTCCGGGGCCACCCACTGCTGCCGCCTGCCCCGCTGCCACGAGGAGGGGCCGGTGCCGGTGCCGGTGGCCGCGTTGCGGCGGGCCTTGCCGGCGACGAGCCACACAACCGGGCCGACGATCCAGAACAGCAGGATGATGAAGACCCAGGCGATCTTCGGAAGATGCTTGGTGTCCTCCTCCGAGGTGTTCAGGCAGTCGATGAACGCGTAGATCGTCAGAGCCAGCGGGACGATGAACAACAGGGCTCTCATGGTGCGTCCCCCAGTGAGCGGCGGCGGGGCTCGGTGTTTCCCCGGTGTCGCGGCCAGGGTACCGGCTGGCCGCCGCCGATCCGGGGCCCGGCGGCGGGGAGCCCCGGCGGGGCCGGGCGGAGGGGGATGACAAACTGGACCGCATGGCTTACGACGATCTCCGCTCCCTGCTCCGGGCTCTTGAACGCGATGGTGATCTCAAGCGCGTCAAGGCCGAGGTCGATCCCTACCTGGAGGTCGGTGAGATCGTCGACCGGGTGAACAAGGCGGGCGGCCCCGCCCTGCTGTTCGAGAACGTCAAGGGGTCCTCGATGCCCCTGGCCATGAACGTCTTCGGCACCGACCGGCGCCTGCTCAAGGCCCTCGGGCTGAAGTCGTACAGCGACATCAGCGACAAGATCGGCGGGCTGCTCAAGCCGGAACTGCCGCAGGGCTTCGTCGGCGTACGGGAGGCCTTCGGCAAGCTCGGCTCGATGGTCCACGTACCGCCGAAGAAGGTGAAGTCGGACGACGCGCCGGTCCAGGAGGTCGTGCTGACGGGCGACGACGTCGACCTGGACCAGCTGCCCGCGCTCTTCACCTGGCCCGGCGACGGAGGCTCCTTCTTCAACCTGGGCCTCACCCACACCAAGCACCCCGAGACCGGCATCCGGAACCTGGGGCTCTACCGGCTCCAGCGCCACGACAAGCGCACGATCGGGATGCACTGGCAGATCCACAAGGACTCCGCCAACCACTACCAGGTCGCCGCCCGGCGCGGTGAGCGGCTGCCCGTCGCCATCGCCTTCGGGTGCCCGCCCGCCGTGACGTACGCCTCCACCGCGCCGCTGCCCGGGGACATCGACGAGTACCTCTTCGCCGGGTTCGTCCAGGGCAAGCGGATCGAGATGGTCGACTGCAAGACCGTGCCGCTCCAGGTCCCCGCCCAGGCCGAGGTCGTCATCGAGGGGTGGCTGGAGCCGGGCGAGATGCTGCCGGAGGGCCCGTTCGGGGACCACACCGGCTTCTACACCCCGCAGGAACCGTTCCCCGCACTGACCATCGACTGCGTCACCATGCGGAAGCGGCCGCTGCTCCAGTCCATCGTGGTGGGCCGGCCGCCGACCGAGGACGGGCCGCTGGGCCGGGCCACGGAGCGGTTCTTCCTGCCGCTGCTGAAGATCATCGTGCCGGACATCGTGGACTACCACCTCCCCGAGGCGGGCGGTTTCCACAACTGCGCGATCGTCTCGATCGACAAGAAGTACCCGAAGCACGCGCAGAAGGTGATGAGCGCGATCTGGGGCGCGCACATGATGTCGCTGACCAAGCTGATCGTGGTCGTCGACTCCGACTGCGACGTGCACGATCTGCACGAGGTCGCCTGGCGGGCGCTCGGCAACACCGACTACGCCCGGGACCTGACGGTCACCGAGGGCCCGGTCGACCACCTGGACCACGCCTCCTACCAGCAGTTCTGGGGCGGCAAGGCGGGCATCGACGCCACCCGGAAGCTGCCCACGGAGGGCTACACCCGGGACGGGGGCTGGCCGGAGATGGTCGAGTCCGACCCGGAGACGGCGGCGAAGGTCGACCGCCGCTGGAAGGAGTACGGACTGTGAGCAGTGCGGCAGAGGCGGCGGCGTCCGTACCCGGTTCCGCGCCGTCGGACAGCTCGGACAGCTCGAACAGCAAGGTGAAGTCGTTTCTGCGGCTGGTGATGATCGAGCACTCGGTCTTCGCGCTGCCCTTCGCCTACATCGCCGCGCTGACCGCGATGTTCCAGCTCGACGGCACGATCCACTGGGGCGTCCTGCTGCTCGTCACGCTCGCGATGGTGGGGCTGCGGACGTTCGCCATGGCCGCCAACCGGATCATCGACCGGGAGATCGACGCCCGTAACCCGCGCACCGCGGGCCGCGAGCTGGTCACCGGTGCGGTGTCGGTGCGGTCGGCGTGGACGGGGGCGCTCGTCGCGCTCGCGGTCTTCCTGGGAGCCGCCGCCCTGCTCAACCCGCTCTGCCTGGTGCTGGCGCCGCTCGCGGTGGTGCCGATGGTGGTCTATCCGTACGGCAAGCGGTTCACGAACTTCCCGCACGCGATCCTGGGGCTCGCGCAGGCCATCGGGCCGATCGGCGCGTGGCTCGCGGTGACCGGCAGCTGGTCGTGGGACGCGGTGATCCTGGGGCTGGCCGTCGGCATCTGGATCGGTGGCTTCGACCTGATCTTCGCCTGCCAGGACGTCCAGGCGGACCGGGCCCACGGGGTGCTCTCCTTCCCGGCGCGCTTCGGTATCCCGGCGGCGCTCTGGGGCGCGCGGGTCTGTCACGTGATCACGACGGGGCTGCTGGTCTGGTTCGGCCTGGCGACGGACGCCGAGGTCTTCTACTGGATCGGCATGGTGATCGTCGCGGTGGCGTTCGTCTACGAGCACCGGGTGGTGCGGCCGCACGACCTGTCCCGGCTGAACCGCGCCTTCTTCTCCGTCAACGGCTTCATCGGCATGGCGCTCTTCGCCTGCGCCCTGCTCGACCTGCTGCTGCGCGGCCTGACCCCGTAACGGGGCCGCTGCCGGGCGGGTGGCTCAGACGGTGACCAGGTTGTCCGGGCCGCGGCGCGCGGGCGGGCGGCGGAAGAAGAAGGCCGCCGCCACGCCGCCCATCAGCCCGAAGAGGTGGCCCTGCCAGCTGACGCCCGAGTCGGTGGGCAGGACGCCCCAGAGCAGCGAGCCGTAGACCACGGCGACGCCGATGCCTATCAGGACGTCCCAGGGGCGCCGGTCCACGAAGCCGCGGACCAGCAGATAGCCCAGCAGCCCGAAGACCACGCCGGAGGCGCCGAGCGTCACCGTGAACGCGGGGGCGGTCAGCCAGACACCGACGCCGCTGACCAGGATGATCGTCACGACGACGGCGGCGAATCTGCGCAGCCCGCCGAGGGCGGCGATGAAGCCGAGGACCAGCAGCGGGACGCTGTTGGAGGCGACGTGCTCCCAGCCGCTGTGCAGGAACGCGGCGGGCACCACGTCACGCAGCTCCGCCATCTCGCGCGGGCTGATGCCATAGGTGTCGAGTGCGTGTCCGGTCGCCACGTCGATCCCTTCGAGGATCCACAGCAGAGCGACCCAGCCCACCATCAGGATGCCGGCCGTGAGCGCCCGTGCGCCGCCGGTCGTGGTGGAGCCGGTGTTGCGGTCGGTTGTCCAGTAGTCGCCCATGGTCTGCCCCTGCCCCCGGGTTGCCGTCATCTGTGGAACGTCCCGGGCCGCCGCCCGGTTCCGGGTGCGGGGTGCCGGGGTGTGCCGGATAGGCTCGCTGATGTGGAATCCGGGACTTCAGTGACTCATCAGCAGCGGCGGCCTTGGATTGTCGGGGTATCCGGTGCTTCGGGGACCCCGTTCGCGGCGGCCGTCCTGCGCGGGCTGCTGGCGGGCGGTGAGAGTGTGGACCTGGTGGTGAGCCGGGCCTCGCGGCTCACCCTGCTGGACGAGACCGGCATCGCGTTCCGGGACGGGCACTGGCGCGAGGACCTGCGCTGTTGGCTGGAACGTGGCGCCGACGGGAAGCCGGACGCCTTCGCGGTGGGCGATGCGGAGCTGGAGCGCGTACGCCACTGGCCGGCCGGTGATCTGGCCGCCGGGCCGTCCTCCGGGTCGTACCCGGCGAAGGGGATGCTCATCGTGCCGGCCTCGACGGCCTGTGTGGCCGGAGTGGCGCTCGGTCTGTCGAAGGATCTGCTCCAGCGGGCCGCGAGCGTGACGCTCAAGGAGCGCCGCCCGCTCGTCGTCGCGGTGCGTGAGACCCCGCTGAGCGGCCAGACGCTGAAGCAGATGGTGGCCCTGGACGAGGCGGGCGCGGTCGTGCTGCCCGCCTCTCCGGCGTTCTACGCGGGCGCGACGCACATCCAGGACCTGGTGGACTTCGTCGCGGGGCGGGTGCTGGACGCGGCCGGGGTGGAACACCGGCTGTACCGCCGCTGGGAGGGAGAGCTCGGTGGCGGCTCCCGCAGCCCGGGTGTGTGAGCGGACCGAAGGGTCCCGGTCAGCGCTTCTTGGTGGTGCGCGGGGCGCGGGTCCTGTCGACGCGGTGCGCGGCGGCGGGCTGGTGGGCACGCGAGCGGTTGGCCAGGTCCTGCAGCTCGCGCATCCGGGCGTAGGCCATCTCGATCGTGTACACGGTGAAGTTCACTCCTGAAGATTCGAAAGCATTTCTTGGATGTTCTAGAAGATTTGCAGGGTCTGAGCCCTGCATGCCTTAGATTCTACACGTAGACTCGCGGTACTGCTGAACAATGGAAGGTTTCAGTCATATGGACGCGGTGGACAGGCAGCTCATCCAGGCCCTCAGAGAGAACGGCAGGGCCTCGTACGCCGAGCTGGGACGGCTCGTGGGGCTCTCCGGGCCCAGCGTCACCGACCGCATCAACCGGCTGGAAACCGCCGGTGTCATCACCGGCTACCGAGCCACCGTCGACTCGGCCTCGCTCGGCCTCGGCGTCACCGCGCTGATCGGGATCTCGCTCTCGGACGCCGCCGACCACGAGGACGTCGCGCGCCGGCTCAAGGACCTCGCGGAGATCGAGGACTGCTGGTTCATCGCGGGCGACGACTCGTACATGCTCAAGGTCCGGGTCGGTGACGTGGACGGCCTGGAGAAGACGATCCGGCGCCTGAGCGGCACGAAGGGCGTCTCGCGGACCCGCACCACGATCGTGCTCTCCACCAAGTGGGAGAACCGGGTCGGGGAACTGCCCGAGGAGTCCTAGGCGTACGGTTGGTGCGGTCTGTTGTACGGAGGAAATGGGAGGCGGCCAGGTGGACGCGGGACTCAAGCGCGAGCTGGAGCAGAAGGTCCGGGCCGGTGAGCGGCTGACCCGCGAGGACGGGATCGCGCTCTACGCGTCCGACGACCTGGCGTGGCTCGGCGGGCTGGCGCACGAGGTGCGCACCCGTAAGAACGGTGACGTCGTGCACTTCAACGTCAACCGCCACCTCAACATGACCAACGTGTGCACCGCCTCGTGCGCGTACTGCTCGTTCCAGCGCAAGCCGGGCGAGAAGGACGCGTACACGATGCGGATCGAGGAGGCCGTCAGCCTGGCCAAGGCGATGGAGGGCGAGAACCTCACCGAGCTGCACATCGTCAACGGCCTCCACCCCAACCTCCCGTGGCGCTACTACCCGCGCTCGCTCAGCGCGCTGAAGGAAGCGCTGCCGGACGTGGCGCTGAAGGCGTTCACGGCGACGGAGATCCACCACTTCGAGACCATCTCGGGGCTGAGCGCCTCCGAGATCCTCGACGAGCTGATCGACGCCGGTCTGGAGTCGCTGACCGGCGGCGGCGCGGAGATCTTCGACTGGGAGGTCCGCCAGCACATCGTCGACCACCGCACCCACTGGGAGGACTGGTCGCGCATCCACCGCCTGGCGCACGAGAAGGGGCTCAAGACCCCGGCGACGATGCTGTACGGGCACATCGAGGAGCCCCGTCACCGTGTCGACCACGTGCTGCGGCTGCGTGAGATGCAGGACGAGACCGGCGGTTTCCAGGTCTTCATCCCGCTGCGCTACCAGCACGACTTCGTGGACATGAAGGACGGCAAGGTCCGCAACAAGCTCCAGGCGCGCACCACGATGGCGACCGGCGCCGAGGCGCTGAAGACCTTCGCCGTCTCCCGGCTGCTGTTCGACAACGTGCCGCACGTCAAGGTCTTCTGGGTGATGCACGGTGTGCAGACCGCCCAGCTCGCGCTCCAGCACGGCGCGGACGACATGGACGGCTCGGTCGTCGAGTACAAGATCACGCATGACGCCGACGACTTCGGTACGCCGAACAAGCTCGGCCGCGAGGACCTGCTGGACCTGATCCGTGACGCCGGTTTCCGGCCGGTCGAGCGGAACACCCGGTACGAGATCCTGCGCGAGTACCCGGGCCCCGAGGCGGACCGGCGCGAGTCGCCGCAGCCGATGCGGGTCTGACCTCCTGTACGTGTGAAGAAGCCCCGGCCGCCGTCCCCGGCCGGGGCTTTCTCGCGTTCCGGACGGGGTTGAGCCGCCGGTCGGGTAATGGTTAACCTAGCCCTATGCCACTTACCTTCGAGCTGGATCCCGTGTTCTCGCCCGCTTTGCGCGACGGCGTCACCGCCCTGTGGGCCGACGTCAGCAACGCGGGCGGCGCCGTCGGCTTCGTCCCGCCGGTCACGGCCGAGGAGATCCGGCCCGAGCTGCTCAAGCACCTCGTCGCCATCGAGGAGGGCCGCACCCGGCTGCTGGTCGGCCGCGACGAGGGCGGAGAGGTCGCCGCCACCGCCTTCCTCACGCTCAACACCCACCGGCTGATGAAGCACTGGCTCTGGCTCTACACCGTCATGGTCCACCCCCGCCACCAGGGCAAGGGGTACGGCCGCGACCTCATGGCCGCCGCCGCCGACGCGGCCCGCTCCATCGAGGGCATCGAGGCGATCCGCCTCACCTGCCGCGGCGGCACCGGCGCCGACCGCTTCTACGCCGCCTGCGGCTACAAGGAGGTCGGCCGGGTCCCGGGCGGCATCCGGGTCGCCCCGGGCGACGACCGCGACGACATCGTCATGCTGCTCCCGCTGGGCCAGGCGGCCGCCTGAAGCTCCGGCCATCCCCTGAAGCTCCGGTCACCTCCTGAAGCTCCGGTCACCTCCTGAAGGTTCGCCAAGCCTCTTGAAGGTTCGGCCCCGCCTCCTGAACCCTGAGACCCCCGGGAACCCCCTTAACCCTGAGAATTCGGGCCATGCTTCACTGGACGGGCAGGAGTGTGTCGAGAGTTCATGGGAAGAGAGGGCCTGCCGTGTCCGCTGCCAAGCCGAGCGCGATGATCCGGTACACGGCATTGCGCCTGTTGATCTTCTTCGGCTGCTTCTTCGCCGCCGGTGTCGCCGTCCACTTCGGACTGGTGCCCTCCGGACTCGGCGGCTCCAACGTCGTCTGGGTGATCCTCCTCGGCCTCGTCCTCTCCGCCCCGCTCAGCTACGTCCTGCTGCGCAAGCAGCGCGACGAGATGTCCGAGCAGATCATCACCACGGTCGACCGGACCAAGGCCCGCCTCGACGCCAACCGCACCCGCGAGGACGCCGTTCAGTAAGCTTCCTCACACGCACGCCCCCGAGGGTCGTGCCATGTGAACTTCCCGCAGAGCCCCGGACCGGAGCACATCGCTCCCGTACCGGGGCTCTTGGCGTTTCCGGGGCGCCTGGAGGGCCGGCGCCGGGGCCTGTTCCGTGGTCAAAGAAAGGCTTTGAGGTTCCCAAAGTTCAAGTGTTAACGTATTCGACATGAAGACAGCAGTGCGCCTCCGTCATGCCGCGAGCATTCCGCTCGTGGCGCGCCTGCATGTCGATCTCTGCCGCTGTATGTCCGCGGTCTGTTGCCGCGAGGTCTGATTACGGCATCATGCAGCGGCGTCGCCCTTCGACGCGGGCGCCGCGACCCCGTCCCCGTTCCACCGCACGTCCGTACGCCTGTCCTCGTACGTCCCGATGCGTCCCCCACTGGAGTGTGTCCGTGTCCGCGAATTCCGCGTCCGCCGCCCCCGAGGCCGAGCAGCCGTCCACCGGCTCCGGCCCCGGTCCGCGTATACCCAAGGTCCCGTTCTGGGCCCAGATCGTCGCCGGTCTGGTCCTCGGTGTCCTGCTCGGCTGGCTGGCCCGCAGCCAGGACGTCTCCTGGCTCGTCACCACGCTCGACAAGGTCGGCTCGATCTTCGTCCAGCTGCTGAAGCTGGCCGTCGCCCCGCTGGTCTTCTTCGCGATCCTGGTGTCGATCACCAACCTGCGCAAGGTCAACAACGCCGCCCGGCTGGCGACCCGCACCCTGCTCTGGTTCATGATCACGTCGCTGATCGCGGTCGCGATCGGTCTCGCGATCGGCCTGATCACCAACCCGGGCTCCGGCACCGGCCTCACGCCGAAGGACGGCAAGCTCCCCGAGAACCGCGGCAGCTGGATCGACTTCCTGACCGGCATCATCCCGGACAACGTGATCACGCCGTTCACCGAGCTCAACGTGCTCCAGATCGTCTTCATGGCGGCCGTCGCCGGTATCGCGGCCCTCAAGCTCGGCGACAAGGCCCAGCCGATCCTCACGCTCAGCCAGTCGATCCTGGAGCTGCTCCAGAAGGCCCTGTGGTGGGTCATCCGCCTCGCCCCGATCGGCACCGTCGGCCTCATCGGCTACGCCATCGCCGACTACGGCTGGGACCTGATCGGCAAGTACGCGACGTTCACCGCCGACGTCTACATCGGCTGCCTCCTGGTGATGTTCGGCGTCTACCCGCTGCTCCTGGCCACCGTCGCCAAGGTCAGCCCGCTCCAGTTCTTCAAGGGCGCCTGGCCCGCGATCCAGCTGGCCTTCGTCTCCCGCTCCTCGGTCGGCACCATGCCGGTCACCCAGCGGGTCACCGAGCGCCTCGGCGTCCCAAAGGAGTACGCCTCCTTCGCCGTCCCGTTCGGGGCGACCACGAAGATGGACGGCTGCGCCGCGATCTACCCCGCGCTGGCGGCGATCTTCATCGCGCAGATCTTCGACGTCCAGCTGGGCATCGGTGACTACGTGCTCATCGCCTTCGTCTCGGTGATCGGCTCGGCGGCCACCGCAGGTCTCACCGGTGCGACGGTCATGCTGACCCTGACCCTCTCGACGCTGGGCCTCCCGCTGGAGGGCGTCGGCCTGCTGATGGCCATCGACCCGATCCTGGACATGATCCGCACCGCCACCAACGTGGCCGGTCAGGCGCTGGTCCCGGTCATCGTCTCGGCCCGCGAGAAGATCCTCGACCACGACAAGTACGACTCGGCCTCGGCCTCCCCGATCGACGCGTTCGGCCCGTCCGACGACGACGGCCGGGACGAGAACCGCGACCGTACGCCGGAACGGAAGGACGCGGTTCCGGTCACCGCCTAGCGGCAGCCCGGCCCGTACGTCCCGAGCGCCCCTGGTCCACCTCCTGAGGTGGGCCGGGGGCGCTTTCGCGTCGCGGGGGCGGGAGCGGGCGGGCCGCCGGGCGGCTGTGTCGGCGGCCCGCCCCGCCCCGCCGTACCCTTGCCGGGAGCAGGGCTGCGGGCCGGGCTACGGGCTTGGGCTGCGGGGCGGGACCGCGGGGCGGGGAGGAAGTCGGACGTGGGTGCTGTGAAGAGCAAACGGATGCCACGCGCCGTGCGTGAGCGGCAGATGATGGACGCCGCGGTGCAGACCTTCGGGCAGCGCGGGTACCGGGCCGCCTCGATGGACGAGATCGCGGAGCTGGCGGGCGTCTCCAAGCCGTTGGTCTACCTCTACCTGCACTCCAAGGAGGACCTCTTCTCCGCCTGCATCCGGCGCGAGGCGGAAGCCCTGGTGGCGGCGGTGCGGGCCGGGGTGGATCCGGAGCTGCCCGCCGACGGCCAACTCTGGTCGGGGCTGCGGGCGTTCTTCACCCACACCGCCGAGAATCCGGACGGCTGGGCGGTGCTGCACCGCCAGGCGCGGTCGCACGGGGAGCCGTTCATCAGCGAGGTCGTGGTGATGCGCGACGAGATCGTTGCGTTCGTGACGGGCCTGATCGGCGCCGCCGCCCGCGAGGCGCACCGTGACCCCGCCCTCGTGGACCGGGACGTGGCGGGCCTCGCCCAGGCCCTGGTGGGCGCCGCGGAGTCGCTGGCGGGCTGGGCCAACGACACCCCGGGCGTCTCGGCCAAGGAGGCCGCGGCGACCCTGATGAACTTCGCCTGGGCGGGCCTGGAGAACCTGATGCACGCCCGGCCGTGGCAGCCGCCGGCGGACGCGTCGTAGGGGGCCGTACGAGGCCGTCCGGCGTACCGGGCCGTCCAGCGCGTACGGCGCCGGGTCAGAGCGGCTGGAGCCGGGTGCGCAGGAGGCAGAACTCGTTGCCTTCCGGGTCGGCCAGGACGTGCCAGCTCTCGTTGCCGGTCTGGCCGACGTCGGCGGGCCTGGCGCCGAGGGCGAGGAGCCGTTCCAGCTCGGCGTCCTGGTCGCGGTCGGTGGCGTTGACGTCGATGTGCAGCCGGAGCTTCCCGGTCCGGGGCTCGCTGTTGGGGCTCAGGACGATGGTGGGCTGCGGGCCGCCGAAGCCGGCGCCGGGCGGCCCGATCTCGATGGACCCGTCGCTCTCCCGGCCGAGTTCGGCATAGCCGAGCACCTCGCTCCAGAACGCGGCGAGCCGCTCGGCGTCGGCGGCTTCGATGACCAGTTCGCTGATGCGGCATGCCATGGCGGCAGTGTAGGGAGCGGGGGCGCCTCGCGGGGTGCGGTGGCGGGCCTCAGGAGGTTCGTGTCACCGACCCGGTGAGGTGCACCCGCCCACTCCCGGTCCCGCTCCCGCTGCTGCTTTCGCTGCGCAGAGCGAAGGCGTTCCCGGCCGGGTCGGCCGCGTACGTCACGGTGGCGGGCAGCAGGACCGGGGCCCTGAAGTCGGCCCGTACGGAACGGATTTCACCGGGCTGCCCATCGGCCTCGGCCAGGCAGCGGGCCACCGTCCACACGCCGTGCGCGATGGCCCGGGGGAAGCCGAAGAGGCGGGCGGTGAGTGGGTGGAGGTGGATCGGATTACGGTCGCCGGAGACGGCTCCGTACCGCCGCCCGAGATCGCCGGGGAGCTGCCACTCGGCGACGGCGGGGAGCGCGGGGCTTCCGTCGGCCTCGCGGGTACTCCCGGCGGCGTTCGTCGCGTGCCGTGACAGATAGCCGCTGCGGGACTCCCACACCAGCGCCCCGGCCACCCGCGCCTCGGTCACCATCGTGACTTCGGTGCCGCGTCGGTGGGGCGTCAACTTCTCTGCGTACACCGTTAGTTCGAGCGACTCGTCGGACTGCACCGGCCGCCGGGCGACGATCTCGATCCAGGTGTGGACGAGCCCGACGACGGGGAGCGGGAAGCGCCGCGCGGTCATCAGCCGCATGGTGAGAGGAAAGGCCAGGACATGGGGGTACGTGAGCGGGAGCGGCCCGGACGCGGACGCGGACCCGGACCCCGGCCCGGATTCCGGTGCCGGGAAGCCGCAGATCCTGCGGTACGCGGCCAGGGGGCCGGGTGCGGCAGGGGTCGCCGGGAGGGTGAGGCGGTCGGTGGGCAGGGTGGCGCCCGGCCGGCCGGGGTGCTTGAACGGCGAGGTGACGGCCCCGCGGACGAGGGAGGCGCTGAGGGAGGTCACCGCGCTCACGCCCCCAGCAGGCTCTGGCCGCAGACCCGCAGCACCTGGCCGTTGACGGCGGTGGAGTCGGGCTGGGCGAACCAGGCGACGGCTTCGGCCACATCGACCGGAAGGCCGCCCTGGGAGAGGGAGTTCATGCGGCGGCCCGCCTCGCGGATGAAGAGCGGTACGGCGGCCGTCATCTTCGTCTCGATGAAGCCGGGCGCGACCGCGTTGACGGTGACGCCGTGGTCGGCGGCGGCGCGCGGCCCGAGCGAGCGGACGAGCCCGATGATCCCGGCCTTGCTGGCGGCGTAGTTGGTCTGCCCGGTGTTGCCCGCGATGCCCGCGATGGAGGCCGTGGCGACGATCCGGCCGCCGCGCGTGATGACGCCCGCCTTGAGCAGCTCGTCGGTGGTGCGGAGCACGCTGTCCAGGTTGACCTCGATCACCGATGCCCAGCGGTCGGCGGGCATGTTGGCGAGGCGGCGGTCGCGGGTGATGCCCGCGTTGTGGACGAGGACGCCGAGCCCGTCGGGCGCCGCTGCGGCGATGCGGTCGGCGGCGTCGGGTGCGGTGATGTCCAGGGGGAGGGCGGTGGCGCCGAGCCGGTCGGCGGTGCGTTCCAGCTCTTCCCGCGACCCCGGCACGTCCAGGGCGATGACCCGGGCCCCGTCGCGGGCGAGCACCGAGGCGACGGCCGCGCCGATGCCCCGGGCGGCCCCGGTGACCAGGGCGGTGCGGCCGGTGAGCGGGGCGGCCGGGTCGGCGGCGGGGCCGGGGCCGGGGGTGGCGGTGGCGGTGGTGAGCTCGATGACCTGGCCGCTGACGTAGGCGGACCGGGGGGAGAGCAGGAAGCGGAGCGTGGACTCGGCCGCTTGAGCGGCTCCGCCGCCCGGGATCCGTACGAGCTGGACGGTGGAGCCGCGCCCGATCTCCTTGCCCAGCGAGCGGACGAACCCTTCCAACGCCTGCTGGGCGGCGGCCTGATGGTGGTCGTCGGGCGACGGCACCGTACCGAGGACGACGATCCGCCCGCCCGGGGCCAGGGAGCGTACGACGGGGTGCAGGGCGGCGTGGACGTCCCCGAGCCCGGCGGCCGTGGTGACCCCCGTGGCGTCGAGGACGATCGCGGCGGGCCGGTCGGTGTTGCCGACGACCGGGAGCCCGGACCGGGAAAGCGCCTCCGCCACCCCCGTGACCGCCGACGCCCCCGCCGTCAGGTGCAGCAGCGGCCCCTCCAGGTGCGGGGTCTCCAGGGTCCAGCGGCGCAGTGGGGCGGGCTGCGGCAGGCCGAGCCGGCGGGTGAGGAAGCGGCCGGGTGCTGTGCCGGTGAGGTGCAGATAGCGATCGGCCATTGTCCTGGCTCCCTGCTCGGTCGTAGATTTACTCCAGAGTAAGGTTACTGAAGAGTCAGGAGCTGGTCGAGATGAACAATCCCGGACCGACCGAGACGAGATGGTCACCATGACGACGGAGCCTGGGTCCCGGTCGATCCCCCTCGCCCTGCCCCGCCCCCGCCGCGTCGCGGTCATCGGCGGCAGCCGTACTCCCTTTGCCCGCTCGGACGGCCCGTACGCGACCGCCTCCAACCAGGACCTGCTGACGGCCGCGCTCGGCGGACTGGTGGAGCGGTACGGACTGGCCGGGCAGCAGGTGGGGGAGTTCGTGGCGGGCGCGGTCCTCAAGCACAGCCGCGACTTCAACCTGGCCCGCGAGACCGTCCTCGGCTCCGCGCTGGACCCGCGCACGCCGGCGTACGACATCCAACAGGCCTGCGGTACGGGCCTCCAGGCCGTGATCGCCGCCGCCAACAAGATCGCGCTGGGTGCCGTGGACTCGGCCGTCGCGGGCGGCTCCGACACCACGAGCGACGCCCCGCTCGGCGTCAACGACGAGCTGCGCCGCATCCTGCTGGCCGCCCGCCGCGCGAAGTCGACGGGCGCCCGCCTCAAGGCGCTGTCCGCCGTACGCCCCCGTCACCTGGTTCCGGACGTCCCGCGCAACGCCGAACCCCGCACGGGCCTCTCCATGGGCGAGCACGCGGCCCGTACCGCCCGCCGCTGGTCGGTGAGCCGCGAGGACCAGGACCGGCTCGCCGCCACGAGCCACCAGCGCCTGGCGGCGGCGTACGAACGCGGCTTCCTGGACGACCTCGTCGTCCCGTACCAGGGCCTGACCCGCGACCAGAACCTCCGCCCCACCTCCACGCCCGAGCAACTCGCCAAGCTGAAGCCGGTGTTCGGCACATCCGGGGACAACCCCACCATGACAGCCGGCAACTCCACCCCCCTCACGGACGGCGCGGCGACGGTACTGCTGGCGAGCGAGGAGTGGGCGCGGGAGCGCGGCTTCGAGCCCCTGGCCTACCTCACCCTCTACGAGACGGCGGCCGTGGACTACGTGGACGGCGACGACGGCCTCCTCATGGCCCCGGCGTACGCGGTGCCGCGCCTGCTGGAGCGGGCGGGCCTGGGCATCGAGGACTTCGACCTCTACGAGATCCATGAGGCGTTCGCCTCCCAGGTGCTGGCCACCCTCGCCGCCTGGGAGAAGCAGGGCCTGTCCCCGCTGGACCGGACCCGGCTGAACGTGGCCGGCTCCTCGCTGGCCACCGGCCACCCCTTCGCCGCCACGGGCGCGCGGATCGTCGCAACGTTGGCCAAGCTGCTGGCGGAACGGGAGGCCCCGGGACGGGGGCTGATCTCGATCTGCGCGGCGGGCGGCCAGGGCGTGACGGCAATCCTGGAACGCCCCTGACCGCTCTTTCTGCCACCCCTGCCGGACGGACGACCCGGCGACCGGACCCGCCCGACCCCCGCTACCGAGGAGCCGCACGTGTCAACGCCTTCATCCGCCCCCACGCCCGCCCTTGTGGAACCGACGAAGAAGAGAGGCCCGGACGGCCGGGTGCAGGAGGTCTCCGTACCGGCGTTCGCGCCCCCGGTCCTGCGGGGTTCGCTGGCGGAGATCCCGTTCGACAACGCGCGGGAGGCCCCGTCCGATGCGGTGCTGAGCCGGAAGGACGTGGAGGGCGCCTGGTGGGACGTGAGCGCCGAGGAGTTCGCCGCCGAGGTGCTGGCGGTGGCGAAGGGCCTGATGGCGGAGGGGCTGCGGGCGGGCGACCGGGTCGCGATCATGGCCCGTACGACGTACGAGTGGACGCTGCTGGACTTCGCGGCCTGGGCGGCCGGGCTGGTGACGGTCCCCATCTACCCCACCTCCTCCGCCTTCCAGGCCCGCTGGATCCTCCAGGACTCGGGTGCGGTGGCGTGCGCGGTGGAGACGAAGGAGCAGGGCCGCCTGATCAGCCAGGAGCGCAGGCAGCTCGGTGACCTGGCGCACCTGTGGCAGTTCGACACGGGGGCGATCGGCCACCTGAAATCGCTCGGCAAGGACATCCCCGACGCGGCCGTGGCGGCGCGCCGCGCAACGTTGGAACCCGACAGCCCCGCCACCCTCATCTACACCTCGGGCACGACGGGCCGCCCGAAGGGCTGTGTGCTCACCCACGGCAACTTCTTCGCCGAGGTGGACAACGCGATCGAACTCCTCCACCCGGTCTTCAAGTCGGTGTCGAAGGACCCGGCCTCCACGCTCCTCTTCCTCCCCCTCTCGCACGTGTTCGGGCGGATGGTGGCGATCGGCTGCATGCGGGCGAGGGTCCGCCTCGGCCACGCCCCCTCCATCCAGACGGAGGACCTGCTGGCCGACCTGGCGGGCTTCCGCCCCACCTTCCTCCTCGCCATCCCGTACGTACTGGAGAAGGTCTACAACACGGGCCGGGCGACGGCGGAGAAGATGGGCCGGGCGTCGTCGTTCGACCGCGCGGCGCGCATCGCCCAGCGCTACGGCAAGGCCCTTGAGGCCGCCGAACACGGCACGGGCCCGGGGCCGGGCCTGGGCCTGCGTGCGGCCCGAGCCCTCTACGATCCCCTGGTCTACCGCCGTATCCGGGCGGCGCTGGGCGGCAAGGTCCGGTACGTGATCTGCGGCGGCTCCCCGCTGGGCCGCCGGCTCGCCTCGTTCTACGAGGGCGCGGGCATCGGCATCTTCGAGGGGTACGGCCTGACGGAGACGACGGCGGCCCACACGGTGACCCCACCCCTCAAACCCCGCCTGGGCACGGTGGGTTGGCCGCTCCCCGGCACCTCGGTACGCATCGCGGACGACGGCGAGGTGCTGCTGCGGGGCGGCCAGGTGTTCCGGGGCTACTGGGACACGGAACGCGCGGAGCCGGTCCCGTACCTCCTGGACGGCGACTGGTTCCCCACGGGCGACCTGGGCGCGCTGGACGAGGACGGCTACCTGACGATCACGGGCCGCAAGAAGGACATCATCATCACGTCGGGCGGCAAGAACGTCACCCCCGCCCCCCTGGAGGACTGGCTCCGCGCGCACCCCCTGGTCAGCCAGTGCATGGTGGTCGGCGACAACCGCTCGTACATCACGGCCCTGATCACCCTGGAGCCGGACGGCCTGCACCACTGGCGCCAGATGGTGAAGAAGCAGGACGTGCCGCTGAGGGAGCTGGTCCACGACGAGGAGCTGCGCACGTCCTTGCAGAAGGCGGTGGACGAGGCGAACCGCCTGGTCTCGCGGGCGGAGTCGATCCGGAAGTTCGTGGTGCTGCCGGTGGACTTCACGGAGGAGAAGGGGCACCTGACGCCCTCGCTGAAGCTGAAGCGGGACGCGATCGCCCGGGACTTCACGGCGGAGATCGAGGGGCTGTACCGGCGGTGAGCAACGACCTGGGCCGGGCGGATGGAGCACGAGTCCAGTGGCTCCGGTTTCCGAGGCCGGAGCCGTCGCGGATGTAGCGCGTCACCACGCGTCACAGGTCGTCGGGCAGCAGCCTGAACGCCTTGTGCCCTGTCAGGGGCCGGACCGTACGGAAGTGGCGGTCCGAGGTGAAGATGATCTCGGTGCGGTATGCGGCGGCCAGGGCGACGTTCATGGCGTCAGCCATGCCGATGCCTTTGCCTCCGTCCGCGTCCACGTATCCCTCCGCGACGGCGATCGCGGTACTGAGATGCACACCGACGGGCGGGACCTCGAACCGGCGGGTGGCTACGTTGCCTTCGATGAACCGTGCTGCCACCAGGGACTGACGGGCCCCAGCCTTCGTGGTGATCAGGTAGTCCAACTCGGCCAGGACGAAGGGTGAGATGATCAAGTGACTGATCGACGCCAGTCCCTCTTTGTGTGCCTCGTGGCCCGTGAGTCTCGGGTCGAGGAGCCGATAGAGGGCATTGGTGTCGGCAATGGCGACCAGGCTCAGGACCCCATCCCCTTGAGCGCGTCCTCGATCTCGTCGTCGGTGAGGTCGGGCAGGCCGAGATCGGGGAGCGCTATGGCGCCCATGGGATCGGTGGGGTACGGGGGGATGTCGTCGTCGGTGATGGGCACGACACGGGCGACGGCAGTGCCGTTCTTGGTGACGGTGATGGTCTCACCGCGTGCCGCCGCGGCAAGGATCTGTGAGGACTTCTTGTTGAACTCGCGCGCCGTGGTCTCCATGGACTACATGTTGCTACGTGGGGCGGGTCATAGGCGCGCGTAGCGAGGGCGAAGCGAGGAGAGCGCTTCAGAAGAAGGGCCTGGTCGACTCATAGTGCCTGTTCAGGCCCCTTCCGGTGCCGAGGCTGCGCTCGGGCGTCAGATGGCGGGCGCGATGGCAGGATGGGTGGGTGGAGACGAATCGGCCGTGGGCAGGACTGCATGGGGACCTGCAGGCAGCGAAGACCTTGGTGTACGACCCGAAGGGCTTCGTCTGCTCACAGCCGGTGCCCGAACCGGAGAGTGCCGAGTACGCGGCTCACCGGTTCACGATGGACGGGCAGTCGGTCGCGTTCCGTGCGGCCAGGACCACCCCTACCAAGGTGGGCCAGTTCGTCACCGTGTGGCAGCGATCCGCAGAGGGCCCGATCCGGCCCTTCGACGCTGATGACGGGGTCGACCTCTTCGTCATCAGCAGTCGGGACAGCGGCCACTTCGGGCAGTTCGTGTTCCCGCGGGAGGTGCTGTGCGAGCGCGGTGTCGTGTCCCGGGGCGGGGCCGGCGGAAAGCGGGGGTTCCGCGTCTATCCCCCATGGGCGACCACGACCAGTCGTCAGGCCGGCAGCACCCAGGCGTGGCAGGTGAACCACTTCCTGAGCCTCGGGGAGGAAGGGCCGGTCGACCTGGTGCGTGCCCAAGTCCTGTACCACCCGTAGCGCCCCGCAAGGAACGCGGACGACTTCCGTATGGACGACTGCCGCGATGACGTCGGAGAGCTGTCGACTCCCCGTCTGGGTCGGCAACGAGGCTCGGGGCTCAAGCTTCGGCCGCCGAGCTTCGGGGCGGTCGGTTCACTCTTCCGGGGGTACGGGGGTGGGGTCCCGGCCCGAAGCTCGGGTCCCGGGATACGGGGGTCGGGATGCGAGGTTCGGGGTTCGAGCGCCTTCTTTAACCGGTAGGCAGGAGAAGGGGTTTGGGAAAACCTCCCCACCCTCCCTGACCCGTCACGGCTGGGGAAGTATGACTAATCGTGACAGCTTGCGGCGCAGCGTCACGACTGCTTACGGTTCGAGAACCAGACGACCCCGACGCGGTGTGTCACCACCAGGCCGGGGTCTAACCGCAAGATCGATGCCGTGAAAGGCGATCCCTTGGCTACCCAGCACCCTAGCCCTGCCCTGCGTGCCCCCGCACGGTCGACCTCGTACCCGATGGCCAAGCCCGGGTACGGCAAACGCTCCGCGCCCGACCAACGGCCGCGCACACCTCACGACTTCAGCCTTCTCCCTGTGCGTGAGCGGTACGTTGCCGGGTTCGTCGACCATCTCCCCGAGGGTGCGGCGATGAGTGTGAAGCAGCTGGCCAAGCAGCTCCCGCTCTACGGGCAACAGGCCATCAGCAGCGCCCTGACCGCCCTGTCCGTCGCCGGGCACCTGCGGCGCGTCCGCTGCGCCGTCGGCGCGGGCGACGAGACCCGGTGGGTCTTCCGCACCTTCTGGTCCCGCACCGCACACGACAACGAGTGGTGGAACACCCACCTCACCGCCGAGAACACCACCCAGGCCGACAGCTCCGCGCCGGATGCCCCGGCCCCCGACATCGCTCCGCCGCCGCCTTGGGTCCCGGACGAGGAGCCTCCGCCGCCCGTATCCGAGGAACCCGGTACTCAACAGGGCCCCGAGCCCACCCCCGTACCGCATCAACGCACGCCGGACCAGGCGCCGGACACACAACCCGTGCCTCCCGCCCCAGCACCTCACCCTTCCGAAGCCGGCCCTTCCCCCGCCTACCTCGCCCTGGCCCGCCTCGGCCACGAGGACCACCGCCTCCCCCTCTCCGCCGACGACTGCCAAGAACTCGAAGCACAGGCAGCGGAATGGCTCGCAAGGGGCGTCAGCGTCGACTACCTGATCACCGCCCTCACCGCAGGACTCCCCGCCCAGGTCGACACCCCCCTTGGCTTCGTCCGCCGCCGTCTCACCCTCAAAATGCCACCCCACCTCCCCACCACCCCAAGCGCCCCGTCCGACACCCCCGCCCCACCCCACCGCATCCTCATGGAATGCACCGACTGCGGCCGCCCCGGCCAACCAGAAGCCCTCCCCGACGGCCTCTGCCGACCCTGCCGCACCACCCACCGACCCGACACCGATGACGCCCCAATCCACCCCACCGAAGCTGCCGACATCAAGGCGCGCATGACCAACCTCCGCGGCCTCCTCAAATCCGTCTGAGGCCGATGGCTACAGAACGGTCTCCGCGCACGCGGGGGATCATGGCTGCGTACCAGCCGCCGGAGGCACAGTGTTGGGGGAATCTTGGTCGCGTTCCACGCGTCCGCGCTGGACGGAGTCGCTCGCAACCCGGCGCTGCCGACACCGTTGCTGCTGCGCCTGCTTGCCTTCGACGGCGGCGGTGACGGTCCGCCCCGTTACGCCCCGCAGCGGGCTGGACTCCCCGAGTCAGCCGTCGCGGTGATTCTGGCTCACCCGAACCCTGGCGCTCGGGTCGACTTCGCGATGAGCAAGTTGGCCGAGCCTGCGCAGCGGGCCCGGCTCGTGGACGACCCTTCTCCCAAGGTGCGGGCCGCTCTCGCGTACGGATCCGAATGGGGCGACCCGCGTGCGTCGGTCGTGCCGCTGCCGGACGACGTGTGCGCCCGCCTGCTCGACGACCCCGACCCTTCCGTACGGACGGCCCTGCTGGACTCACCCCATCTCGCGCCGTCGTTCGTGGCCTCCTTGGCCACGCACCACGATCCGGCAGCGCGCCAAGTCGCCGCCCGCGTATGGGAGAAGCTGGCGCCGGACGAGCGGTCGGCGCTGCTGGACGACCCCGACCCCGAGGTGCGGCGGGCCGCCGCACTGGGGGAGTGCCGACGGGACGCGCATCTCACCGCCGAACTCCTCCGCGACCCGCAGTCCGTCGCCGAGGCGTTGCGCCGCGGGCTTCTCCACCGCGCCGACGCCGAACGGCATGCCGCCGAGCGGACGCACCTGGCCGCTCTCGCCGAGAACCCGTCGCTGCCCGCCGACCTCGTGGAGCGGCTCGCCGTCGACCCCGACGAGGGCGTACGGCTCGCGGTCTCCCTCAGGCCCGAGCTGGACGAGACGCGGCGCATGGCGATCGACTTCACGGTCGGGGACCTCGACAGGGGCGACGGCGTGCACTGGGTACGGGAGGGGCTCGCCGACCCCGAGGTGCTGCGACGGGCCGCGACCTCCGCCCACCCGCTGCTTCGCCGCAGCGCCGCCCGGAGCCCCCACCTGCCGCCCGACCTGCTGCGCCTGCTCGCACGCGTCGAGGACCCGGTGGTGGAGAACCGCCTCGGCATCCACCACCCCGACACCCCGGAGGAGGTCCTGATGCGTGTGTACGCACGGCTCGGCGGCACCTTCTCCGCCTGGATGGCGGAGACCCACCCCCGCTTTCCCCGCGAGGGCCTCGCCGCGCGCTACGCGGACCACCCGGACGGCAACTACCGACGGCTGGCCGTCCGGGACCCGGCCGCCACCCCCACGCTGATCGAACGGCTCAGCCATGACCCCACGGTCTGGACACGCCAGGCGGCGGCCGGCGACCCGCGCCTCCCCCTCCACCGGCTCCGCGAGGCACTACATGTCCCCGAACTGGCCTCCAGCGCGGGTGCCAACCCGGCGCTCCCCGAGGACGAGATGGCCGCTGTCCTGAACCGGGCCGGCGTTCCCGCCTGAGCGATGTGGCCTTCATGAACGCGGAGCTTCAGCGCGCTCCGTACGATGCGGGCGTGATCTCTCAGATACCCGACGACACCCGTCGCCTTCTCCTCGTCGCCTGCACCGTCACAGCTCTCGCCGCCGGAGCTCTCGGCGCGTTCGCCGCCCAGTCCGTCCGGCCGAGCTGCAGCTACGTCGTGTTCTCCCTGGGGTCGGGGGCGGAGCAGGAGGAGGCCATGGAGCGTGGCTACTGGCAGGCTGTCGGGTCCGGCGAGTGCGCCCCGCCCCACGCCCGCTGGCAGTTCTGGCGCGGCTGACGGGTGAGGGCCGCCGCCGCTCCCTCCCCGTCGGGGGAACGCTCAGCTGGTGAAGTAACCGGCGTCGAGCCCGATCCAGCCGGTGAGGCCGCGCGGGTCGTAGATGTGCAGCGAGCCGTCGGTGAGGACCTCCCAGCGGACGGTGAGGGAGCCGGTGACCCCGGCGCCGGTGGTCTGGCCGACCATGCCCTGGGTGCGGTTGGGGCGGATGTGCGGCGGGAGGGTAAGGATCTTCTCGCCGGTGGTCCACGGGGCCTTGTCGGTACGGGACAGCCGGAGGTGGAGGTCGATGCGGTTGCCGACCTGGCGGTACTGAGGCACGTAGTTGTTGGAGTTGGGGGTGTAGACGGCGGTGTCGTACTCCAGCGTGGTCCACGGGACGTGGTCGCCCGTGCCGTCGGTGGTGCTGGTGATGCCATAGAGGGCCATGCGGCGCGGTCCTGGTTCTTGAGTGGCGAAGCCGAAGACGAGTTGTGGCCCGTCGGGCGTCCGGCGGACGGTGATGGATTCGGTCTCGCGGTGTGACAGGCCGAGAGCCGTGGTGTTGAAGCGTCGCTCGATCATCAGGCCGGTGGTGACGTCGTAGACGTTCCACCAGGAATTGCCGGGTGACGGGTTGGCCGGGCCGTAGGCGCTGCCCTCGTTCTGATGGACGAGATCCCCGTACAGGCACCAGGCCTGGGTGCGGTACAGGGCCGGGAAGCGGTGCAGCGGGGTGAAGTCGCGGCGCTTGAAGGCGGCAAGGTCGTAGACGCGATACTCAGCGGTGCCGCCCGATCCGTGGCGTACCCCGATCCGGCCGTGCTCCATGTCCAGGGACGGGGTGACGCCGGAGGAACCCGGGACGGGGTCGAACACCTCGATCTGCGGGCTCCCCGCGTCCACGATGGCGCTGGGGGTGAACGCGATACGGCCGATGCGCTTGCCGTAGGCGAAGCCGCTGGTGACGGGGGTGGCGTCGGTCTCCAGCCAGAGGTGGGGCCGGCCGTCGGTGTGCTCGACGCCGAGTCCGCCGCCGTGGCCGACGCCCCTCAGGTACATGGCGGCACGGACGGTGCCGTCGGGAGCGACCTCGCTGATGCAGAGATCGCCCCGGCGGTCGCGCTCGGCACCGGGTACGGGGGCGCTCTCGTCGGCGAGTTGGCGGCCGTCACTGATGATCTGGGTGACGTAGGCCAGGCCGGTCACCGGGTCGAAGGCGACCTGCTGATGCACTCTGCTCTGGGTGAGCCGGAGCTCCCTGCCGAACAGATCGACGGGTTCGGCCCGCAGGTCGAACCTGCGCCGCGCGTGCATGCCGCTCGTGAGCCGCTGCCCGGAGACGGGGGCGGTTGGCGGATCGGTCGCCGGAGCGGCAGCGTGGGCGGCTCCCTGGGCGGTTCCGGCGGGGGCGATGACCGGGACGGCGGCTGCGGCGGCTGCTGCGGTCAGGACGGTGCGGCGCGTCAGCGACATGGCCGGAGCACCTCGTTGACCTGCTGCGACGCCGTCACGGAGGCGACTCCTGCCGCCACCGTCACTTCCGACGAGCCGTGGCACGGTATGCGGGCGGAACGAACGGGCATCGGCGTACAAGCCCCCTTCCAAGATCATCTGATGTGCGAAGTCGTAATTTTTGCATACCTAAGGGGAGGGCCCGGGGTGAGTTCCTGGCCTCCGACACACGCCCATGAGGCGGACGGGCGAAAATGAATACCGCACCGGCCGCGTAGGGCGGAGACTCGCCCCATGGCTGACATGGAGGCGTTCCGCGAGGCGGTCACCGCATGGGCGGCCGGCGGGCCTGGCGACCTCGCCCGCGAGCTGGCCGAACAGCTCCCCGTACGGACCGCCGTCCTCCTCGAAGGCCCGAGCGACGCCGCCGCGGTCAACGCGCTGGCCGGGAGCCGCGGCCGGGACCTCGCCGCCGAGGGTGTCTGCGTACTCCCCATGGGCGGTGCGATGAGCGTCGCCCGCTTCGCCGGTCTCCTCGGGCCCTCCGGACTGGGCATCCGCCTCACGGGCCTCTGCGACGAGCGGGAGCGCGGCTTCTACGAGCGGGGGTGGGAGCGGGCCGGTGCGGGGGCGGAGCAGAAGTTCTTCGTCTGCGTGGCGGACCTGGAGGAGGAGCTCATCCGCACCCTGGGCGTGACACGGGTGGAGGCGCTGGTCGAGGCGGAGGGTGACCTGCGCGCGCTCCAGATCTTTCTGCGCCAGCCCGCGCAGCAAGGCCGGTCCCCGCAGCAGCAGTTGCGGCGCTTCCTCGGTACGAAGAAGGGGCGCAAGATCCATTACGGTCGCGCCCTCGTTCAAGCCCTCGGCCCCGACCGGGCCCCCGCCCCGCTCGACGACCTGCTCGCCTGTCTCTGAAGCCGACTCCGAGCCGACTCCGAGCCGACTCCGAAGCTGAGGCATCCAGGGCGCGGGGTCTGTCCGCGCGGCTCGGATTACGGCACTCTGGAGTCCGTTCAACTCGCGTAGATTCCAAGGCACTTCGCGCACCCCGCACCCCACTGCCCGGTTGTCGACCCGGAGGATTCCCCCACCCATGCGCCGCGCTCCCCGAATACGTACCCGCGCTCGTACGCGTACGAGTCTCCTCGCCCTGCTCGCCCTCCTCGGCGGACTGCTCGCCGTCACCGTCACCGCGCCCCCGGCCTCCGCCGCGCCCAACTTCAAGGCGCCCTACGCCTGCGGCCAGCAGTGGACCTACAGCCACCACTCCGCCGAGGTCAGACGGGCTCTCGACTTCGTCCGCACGGACGGCGGCGCCACCGCCGGCTCCCCGGTCCTCGCCTCCGCCCCCGGCACGGCCTACCGCCACTCCCAGCCCAGCGGCGCGGGCAACTACATCTCCATCGACCACGGCGGCGGCTGGCAGACCTACTACTTCCACCTCAACGCGTTCTCCGTCGCCAACGGGGCCCAGGTCGGCCAGGGCCAGCAGATCGGCACCACCGGATCGACCGGCAACAGCTCCGGCGCGCACATCCACTACGAGCAACTGCTCAATGGAGTCGGCCAGAACATCGTCATCAACGGCCAGTCGCTCAGCCCCTACCCGGGTTCCTACTACGCCAAGTACCTGACCAGCGACAACGGTTGTGGTGGCGGTCCCGGCAAGTACTGGGTCGACACCTTCGCCAACGCCACCGGCTACGCCGCCCCCGACACCGGCGACGCGCAGGGGATCCTCAACGCCGGTACGAACTACGTCTATTGCAAGGTGTGGGGCACTCGCGTCGGCACGGCGACCCAGTTCAACCACTGGTGGCTGCGCACCGACCTGGACAGCGTCTACGCGGGCAAGAACGGCCGCAACGCCTACGTCTCCGCGTACTACCTCTCCCGCTGGGGCAACGACGAGGCCCGCGACAACAACGGCACGGTGATCCCGAACTGCTGACCGCACCCCCCATGATCCCGTGCACGGGAGGGCCGCGGCGGCTTCCTTCCCGTGCACGGCCTGCGGCGCACGGGTGCGCCTTTGCGGGCTCAGAACCGCAGCGCGCCGATCAGCCGCCGTGCCGTACGAGCGTCGATGTCCCCCAACTCGACCGCATCCGGGGCGTCCTGCCGTACGGAGACGTCGACAGCCCCGCCGCCCGTGGCAGCCGAGAATGCCTGAGCCAGCAGGTCGCGCACGGCGTGCGCGTCCGGTGTGTCCGGCCCGGGCGAGGACGCGCCCAGCAGTCGTGCCAGTCGTACGGCGTCGGCGAGCCGGCAGGTCCCCAGCGTGATGCGGCCCTGCCGTACGCACAGCTCGGGGAGGTCGATCCGGTACGCCTCGCAGATCTCCCGCAGTGCGCGTGCGGCCTTGAGGGTGCGCTTGGTCCCGGTACGGATGAGCCGCGCCAACTGCCGTGCGTCGGCCGGTTGCAGGGGTCCGAGCTGTACGTGGTCCTCGTCGCCGGTCGCGCCCACGTTCAGCCCGGCCTCGCGGAGGGCGGTACGCACCTCGGCGGCGGCCCCCGACGAGGAAGTGGTCGTGGTCAAGGCGGTCATTCGTAGCTCCTGACGGGGTTCTCGATCGGTAAGTGGTGGTGCGGAGGCGGCAGGAGTACGGAGACGGGGTAGGCGGTCCAGTGCCAGCGGGCGGCGGAGGTGTCCAGCTCGTACGCGTACAGCTGCCCTCGGCGCAGGGTCTGCACGGCCACGTCCGCGCCCCGGTGGTCACCCAGCCAGGCCCACGCCCGGTGAAAGGCGTCACGGTCGAGGCGTGGCGTCAGCCACCGTACGGATTCACGGATCCAGGTCACGGCGGGCCCGGGCGCGGTGGTGAGGAGGTCTGCCGGGATCGGGTCGGGCGTGGTGCCGTCCACATCGGCGTGACACCAATAGGCGCGGGGGAGTGGGGCGTTCATGCCAGTGCGGCCGGGCGTGAGGTGAGGATCTCGGCCCACACGTCCTTGCTGTCCCGCCGGATGACCGTGCCGAAGTGCTCCGCGATCCCGGAGATCAGCGCCAGCCCGCGCCCGCCCTCGGCGTCCTCGTCGGGTTCGCGGGACGTGGGCGGATCGGTGTTGGTGTCCGTGACGGTCACCCGTACGCCGTCGGGTCGGCGGCGCAGGGCGATCGTGCAGTGCGGGGACCCGGTGTGCCGGTCCACGTTGGCCAGCAACTCATGGGCGCAGAGCGTGACGGAGTCGCTCAACTCCCGGAAGCCCCAGAGGTCGACGTGCGCGCTGACGATGCGCCGCATGATCGCCAGGGATTCGGGGTGGGCGACCAGGTCCTGGCGGTAGTCGGGCGGGTCCGGTTCGGCGGTGACGGGCATGGCTCCTCCAGAACGAAGTGAGTGATGCGTCGACTGAGCGGCAGCGTGTGCACGTGTGGACGCTGACGGTCACGGGACGGATAGTGCCGCGCACAGCATCACTTAGGCAAGTATTCCTTCGTGACTTCACTCGGGAGGGTGCAAGTTGCCGAAGTGTGTTGTTCGTAGGTGAACTTGGGCGCCATCATGACGCCATGGCCCAGAGCGACATGCCCACGATGCGGAGCCGCCGACTCGGCGGCGAACTGCGACAGCTCCGACTGAACGCCGGCCTCAAGGTCCAGGACGCGGCGGAGGCCCTGGAGTGCGGGCAGCCGAAGATCAGCCAGATCGAGAACGGGAAGCGAGGGATTCGCCCACTCGACCTGACGACGCTGCTCAACCTGTACGGAGTTGAGGACGAGCGGCACCGAGCGAGCCTGAAGCGGCTGGCGAAGGAGATCCACAAGGTCGACTGGTGGACCGGGCAGGGGCCGTTCCTTCATGACTTCCTGAAGGACTACCTGACGCTGGAGGCGGATTCACAGGCGATCCGTGCCTTCGAACCGATGGTCATTCCTGGGCTGCTCCAAACCGAGGCGTACATGCGTCGCTTGTACGAGCAGGCGGTACCGGCCGACCAGGTGGAGGCGCTTGGCGATACCCGCATGAAGCGCAAGGTGTTGCTCGACAACAAGCTCGGCTTCCGGTTCCGAGCCGTGATCGACGCCCCCGCTCTGCACCGCATCGGCGGTGGAACGGACCTCGTTGCCGGGCAGTTGGCCCACCTGCTGGAAGCGGGCTCGTCGCCGAACGTCACCATCCAGGTGCTGCCGCTGAACTCCGCCCTGCCGATCGAGCAGTACGTGTCGTTCTCGATCCTCGGGCTACAGGCCGATCCGCCGGTGGAAGTGGTGTGGTTGGAGCACATCACCGGTGGTACGTTGCTGGAGCAGAGCCCCGATGTGCAGGCGTACAGCAAGGCATGGGACGAACTGACTGCCGCCGCGCTGTCGCCCACCGCATCCCGGCAGTACGTTCGCGACCTTATCGAGGAAAGCAGATCATGATCGAGGGATCGGCTCGCGTTCCGAAGACCGAGCTTGAATGTGCGCGCTGGCACAAGAGCACATACAGCGGGTCGAACAACAACTGCGTCGAGCACGCCGCCCTCACCTCCGGCCGCCACGCAGTCCGCGACACCAAGGACCGCGCCCTCGGAGCGCACACCTTCGCCCCCACCCCGTGGCAGACCTTCGTCACCGCCGTACGGGACGGCTCGCTCTAGCGGGTCGTCGCCCGTGAGTGCGTCGGCCGTGGGCTGCTGCCCCTGCCCCGCAAGCGTCGGCGCCCAGTGGTCCATGACCCGGCGCAGACGCCGCTGGGGAAGGGGCCGGCGGCTGCGCCATCCGGCGGCGCTCTCTCACACGTGGTGGTGAGCGTGCTCCCCGGCCGGACCAGCGCCGGCTGCGAGCGAGGGCGCGCCGTGCGGTCCGAGCCGAGACTCACGGCCATGAGACATCCTTCCCCTCGGCGCCATGGGCGTCCTCGTGGGCGTATCGGCTCCGCCGGACTCGCCTGCGTGACGGCCTTCGCGGCCGTGCCCCTCCTCGTGCTCGGTCCGGGCGCCGTTCCGGCGTCGGCCGCGCCCTTGCCCGGCGGGCTCGGGCCCTGTGTTCCCGGAGATTGCCCCGACCCGTTCCCGGGCATCAACAACGGCCCCATCGCGGGCCGGGACAACGCGATCAACCTGTTCGTGGGGGATGACTTCCTCGTCCGCGGTTCTGCGGCGGAGGCCGAGGGGCGCGTCGTCGTCCTGGACGACTTCGACATGAACAAGGACGCCCAGGCGGGCCAGGCCTACAACGTCGGAGAGGTGGGCGTCGGATCGCGTGTTCCGCCGCCCGTCGGAGCGGACTGGCTGACCACCGGTGGCGATATCACCGTGGCGACGGGCCAGCGGGTGCTGGCCGAGGCCGGTGTCGTACGGTACGCCGGCACGCTGACCGGCACGGTCGAGGCCACCCTCATCCAGGACGACGCGGCCGTCGCCCCCTATGCCGCCCTCAGGGACGAGCTCACCACTGCGAGCCGCTGCTACGCGCGCGTTGACGGCGCACCGAGGACGCCCACGGGGACGGCCGTCAACCAGGGCACCCAGACGCTGTTCACCGGTGACGGGACCTCCGCGCTCCAGGTCTTCAACGTCGACTTCGACCTGACGGGGCCCTCGGGTGCCCAGCAGGGCATCGTCTTCGCCGGCATCCCCGACGGCGCGACGATTCTCGTCAACATCGTGGGCGCGAACCGGACGCTCAACACCTACAGCGGCGGGATCGACGACGCCACCGACCCGCTCAACGCCTACCGTGAGCGTCTCCTGTGGAACATCCCCGACGCCACCACGGTGAACCTCAACGGAACCGGCCAGTTCCAGGGCAGCTTCCTCGTCGGTGAGCAGAGCTCGTCCACCACGGTCACCCTGCCGGGCGTCAACGGACGCTTCTTCACCACCGGGTCGCTCACCCACACCAGCGCCGCCACGGGTGGCGGCGGTCAGGAGTTCCACGCCTACCCCTTCAACGGCGACCTGCCCGACTGCACCACCCCGCCGCCCGTCACCGGTGCGGTGGAGGTGTTGAAGACGGATTCCGGGACGGGTGCGGCGCTGCCGGGTGCGTCGTTCCAGTTGTGGGAGGAGACCAATGGGACTCCGGGTCTGCAGACCGGTGGTGGCGACCCTGACACGTCGGTCGGTGCTTCGTGCACGACTGATGCGGAGGGTGCGTGTTCCCGGACGGTGGAGACGGGGACGTACTACTGGCAGGAGACGGCGGCTCCGGACGGGTACGACCTGCCTGACCCTGCTGTTTTCGGGCCGCTCGTGCTGACTGACGAGAACGCGAGCGCCGGTGTCTCGGTCACCGCCGCCAACACCCGTACACCGATCGACCCGACGACCGGTGTGGTGAAGGTGTTGAAGACGGATTCCGAGACGGGTGCGGCGCTGCCGGGTGCGTCGTTCCAGTTGTGGGAGGAGACCAATGGGACTGCCGGTCTGCAGACCGGTGGTGGCGACCCTGACACGTCGGTCGGTGCTTCGTGCACGACTGATGCGGAGGGTGCGTGTTCCCGGACGGTGGAGACGGGGACGTACTACTGGCAGGAGACGGCGGCTCCGGACGGGTACGACCTGCCCGACCCTGCTGTTTTCGGGCCGCTCGTGCTGACCGAGGAGAACGCGAGCGCCGGTGTCTCGGTCACCGCCGCCAACACCCGTACACCGGTTCCGCCGGACACCGGCACCGTCAAGCTGCTCAAGACCGATGCCGACAGCGGTCGACCGCTGCCCGGCGCGACGTTCGAGCTGTGGGAAGAGACCAACGGGCGTGAAGGCCTCCAGACAGGCGGCAGCGACCCCGATACCCGTGTCGGGACCTCCTGCACCACGAACGGCGCGGGCCGGTGCTCCTTCGGTGACCTGGACCACGGCACGTACTACCTGCGAGAGACCGGCGTACCGGATGGCTACGTCCTGCCCGGCGACCCGGTCTCGGGACCGTACGTCGTCAGCGGCGACCAGGAGGTCGTGATCGCGCGACTCGCCAACAGCCGCGACGACAAGCCGTGTGAGGACACGGACTACGGCTACGGCTACGGCCACGGAGGCGGAGACGACGCGTACGGTTCGTGTCCCGGCCGTAAGGGGCACGCCGGGGCCGCCTGACCGCCGTCGGTCCCGCAGTTCCGGCTTGAGTCCGGCGCGCCCGGACATGTGCACGTACCCGCGACCGGTGTCACCCCTCCAGGTGGCACCGGTCTCGGCGCGAGCCGGGAGAACCCCCATGCCGCAAGGGCACCGGCTACGGGCATAACCGATCAGGCACCCGCCTTGTACCCGTCATGACCACCGTGACCGCCCATGAGGCAGCGAAGGCCCTGTTCGAGCAGCTTGCGTGACGTGCGGGATCTTGCCGCAGCCGGCACGCTCGCCGGAGACGAGGCGTATTCAGGGGGCCGAGCTGAGTACGAGGCGGCGCTCGGAGGGCTCCGGGATGCCATGCGCTCCGATCTGGGAGCCGATCGGGAGCTGATCGTGGTCAGGTAAGGGCAGCGCCCGCATCGACCCGCGCCGCCGACGTGATGCGCCTCGGCACCGGAAGGGCTTTCGCCCTTCCGGTGTCGGGGCGCTGAATTCTCGCCCCCGCATTCCTCAGAGGGAGAGCCTCCGTACATGTGCCGCAGGAACCCGCCCGGGAACCCGCCCCTGGACCCGCCCGGCGCCGTCATCCGCTCCGTCGCCCTGCGCCTGGTCCGCAGACTGGCTGACCGGCCCCAGGCGGTCAGCGCTCTTACATCGGTCGTTGACATGGTGGAGAACGACGAGACCGAATTGGCTATGGACGACATCGGGTTGCTGATCCAGCACTTCCAGTTCCCCGTTGTCCGATCGGAGTACGAGGACCTCGTCCACGCCGCACGACTGCTCGACTCCCTCGACTCGCTCACCGACACAGGGGTGGAGCGGTTGGTCATCGACGGGTAGTAGTGCGATGGGGAGGCGACTCCGGGGCGGCTCAGCTCACTCGAAGAACTTCAGGCTCCACCCCGTGTCCGTGTTCGGCCCCGGCACGTTGGCCCGCGAGTACGTCGTGTTCCCCCACCACGCGAACGTCCCCGTGTACCAGTGGCGGTTCGCCCAGGTGTACGGCGTGCCCTTCGGGACCGCGTGGAACATCGACGGGAACCTCGGGCCCGCCGGCGGGCTCGTGCCGATGTCCCCGTGCAGCAGCACGAACGTGTGGTGGCCGGGGCCGTTCACGTACAGCGTCGGGTCCCAACCCGCCATCATGGTCGCCTGGTTGGAGCCGAACAGGCAGCCGTTCGACTTGTACCAGTCCCAGACGTGCGTCGGGTCGCCGCCCGCCCGCAGCCGCAGGTCCGCCAGGCAGTACTGCTCGCTCCAGCTCCCGTTGGCGGAGTAGACGATGTGCAGCTGCCCGTTCGGGTCCTTGATGGCCTCCGGGCTCTCGTTGATGAACGGGTTGCCCACCACCCGCTCCCAGCTCTCGCGCGGCTGCGAGATGACGTACCGGGCGCCGGTGGGCTGGGTGGGGCTGCTCATGCGGGCGATGTAGAGGTTCTGCTCCACGTTCGTGTCGCCCGCCCAGCCCGACCAGACGAACCAGCGCTGGCCGTTGAAGGTGAACAGCGTTCCGTCGATCGCCCATTTGTTGTCCGGCAGGGCTAGTTGCGTCTCGGTGCCGTAGCCGCTGTCGGAGGTGGCGGAGCTGATCGCGAACATCCGGTGCGCCGCTCCGGCACCGGCCGTGAAGTAGATGTAGTACCGGCCGCCGTCCATCACGATCTCCGGGGCCCAGACCTCGCCCCGGCCGCGGGTGTCCGACCAGACCTGGCGGGCGGGGGCCGTGGCGAGGCCGTCCGTCGACGACGCCTGCCGTACGGCGATGCCTCCGCCGGTCGACTGGACGGCGATGTACGTGCTGCCCACCCGCAAAACGCTCGGGTCGGCCGCGCGCAGGCTCGTCTGGCCCTGCGGTGCCACCTCGCGGGGCGGAGGAGCGCCTTGCGCGGTGTCGGGGGAGGACAGGAACAGGGTGGCGGTGAGGGCGCCGGCCAGTGCCAGGGCACCGAGGCCGGACGAGCGGCGGAACAGTCTCATGGGCGGCTCGCTCCCGGGTGTGCCTCCGGTGGGTGATGCCCGGTCGGGGTCGGGTGCGCGGGGAGGCTGTGGGGGTGGGTGACCCTGCCCGGTGCGCCCGTCCCGGTGGGGATTTATATCGATGGAAGAGCGCTGTCACAGCATCCTGGTGGGCCCTGGGGCTGTCAACGAGCCGCGCAGGCAGGGTTCGTGGCGCCTCAGTGCGGCCAGATCGGCGGGTCGGTGACGAAGTGGCCGCCCACGCCCGCGTGCGCCGGGTCGGACGGGTCCAGTTCGCCGTGTTCGGCCACCAGCTTCGCCGCGTACGGCTCCGAGTCGTCCTGCGGGTCGTAGCCGAGCGTGCGTGCCGTCGTCAGGTCCCACCACAGGCGGGTGTTGGCGGACGAGCCGTAGACCACCGTGTGGCCCACGGCCTCGGCGGTCAGCGCCGCGTGGAAGAGTCGCGCGCCGTCGGCCGGGCTCATCCAGACCGACAGCATCCGTACGGAGGTGGGCTCCGGGAAGCAGGAGCCGATCCGGACCGAGACCGTCTTCAGGGAGTGCTTGTCCCAGTAGAGCTGGGCCAGGTCCTCACCGAAGGACTTCGACAGGCCGTAGAGGGTGTCCGGGCGGCGCGGGGTGTCGATGGGGATCAGCGGGTCGCCGGGTTCCGGGCGCGGGGTGTAGCCGATCGCGTGGTTCGAGGAGGCGAACACGATGCGGCCCACGCCCTCCTCGCGCGCGGCCTCGTAGAGGTTGTACGTGCCCTCGATGTTCGCGCGCACGATCTTGTCGAAGGTCGACTCCAGCGAGATGCCTGCCAGGTGGATCACCGCGTCCACCCCGCGTACGGCCTCGCGCAGCGCCTTCCGGTCGGACAGGTCGGCGGTGATCGCGTCCGGTTCGCCCTCGACCGGGGCCATGTCGAGGAGGCGGAGCTCGTATCCGTACGCGGGCAGCAGGGCCCGCATCAGGGTGCCGAGGCCGCCTGCGGCGCCGGTCAGCAGGACGGTGCGGGGCGTGGGCATAGGGGATCTCCTCGGTGCGGACGCCGGCGTCGGCGCGGCTGTCGGTGTCGGTGTGGACGCCGACACCGGCGGGGCGCGTTCGGGGGCGTGTACGGGGGCGGCGGACGCGTGCCGCCGGGCGGTCAGGGGGCTCTCCCGGGACGGGAGAGAGCTGCCCGCCGCACCCCGCGCTTCAAACTCGTGGATCGCATTCACATGCGTGGACAAGCTAAGGAGCCGGGGCGGCTACGTCAAGAGCCCTGCACGCACAGCAAGTTCTTCGGTCCGAAGCGTTGACGAAACATTCCGAGCGGCTCTAGCTTCATCGCGTCGTACTTCGTACGTCATATATGAGACGCGATACGCGAGATGTGAGAGCCCGTCACCCATGACCTTCGCCCCTGCCCCGATCCCGTCCCGGACCCAGTACGTGCTGGAGGCAATCAAGCACGCCATCCTCACCGCGCAGCTGAGACCGGGACAGGCGCTGGTGGAGACGGAACTCGCCGCGCAGTTCGGGGTGTCGAAGACTCCCGTGCGCGAGGCGCTCAAGACCCTCGCAGGTACGGGGCTCGTGGTGATGAGCCAGTACAAGGGCGTCACCGTGCGGCTCGTCGACGCGACCATGGCCCGGGAGGTGTACGACGTACGCCTCCTGCTGGAACCGGAGGCGCTGCGCCGTTCCATCAACCGGAAGGCCTCGCTGGAGGCGGCCCAGGAGGCGCTGGAGCGAGCCGACTTGGCGGAGGACACCGCCGATCGTTCGCTGGCCAACCGGGACTTCCACCGGGCCCTGTACCTGCCCTGCGGCAACCCCCTGCTCTCCCGGATGCTCGACGAGGTCCGCGACCAGGCGGCCCTCGTGTCGACCGTGGCCTGGTCGGCGGTCCCCTCCTGGGAGCGCGAGGCGGCCGAGCACCGCGAGATCCTGCGGCTCGCCCTGGCCGACGACGCGGAGGCCGCCGCGGGGGCTCTGCACCACCACATCGCATCGTTCGTACGCCGTGCCTTCCCCGACGACGAAGACGGGGGTGGCACCGCGTGAACCGTCTGCTGGAAACGCACCACCAGCACCTCGACGAAAGGCCGGTCCGCATGGACTTCTCCGAGCCGAAGGCGGCCCTCGCGGACGTCGTGGCGATCCCGGTGACCCCGTTCGCCGAGGACGGCACCATCGACACCGCGACCCACCGCGTCCTGATGCGCAGGCTGCTCGACGGCGGTGTCCGCATCGTCACCCCGAACGGCAACACCGGGGAGTTCTACGCGCTCACCCCCGACGAGCGGCGCCTGGTCACCGAGCTGACCGTGGAGGAGGCCGCCGGGCGCGCCACCGTCCTGGTGGGCGTCGGCCACGACGTGCCGACCGCCGTGGCCGACGCCGAGCACGCCGCCGGAGCCGGAGCGGCGATGGTGATGGTCCACCAGCCGGTCCACCCCTACATCGCGCAGGAGGGGTGGGTCGACTACCACCGGGCGATCGCCGAGGCCGTTCCGGAGCTGGGCGTCGTCCCGTACATCCGCAACCCGCGGCTCGCCGGCGAGCGGCTCGCCGAACTCGCCGACGCCTGCCCCAACGTCATCGGCGTGAAGTACGCCGTCCCCGACACGGCCCGCTTCGGCGCCTTCGCCCGGGACGCCGGACTGGAGCGGTTCGTCTGGGTCGCCGGCCTCGCCGAGCTCTACGCCCCCTCCTACTTCGCCACCGGTGCGACCGGCTTCACCTCCGGACTCGTCAACGTCGCCCCGGCCGTCTCCCTCGACATGCTGGAAGCGCTGCGCGCCGGCGACTACGTGGCGGCGATGAAGGTCTGGGAGCGCATCCGCCGCTTCGAGGAGCTCCGCGCCGAGGAGCAGTCCGCCAACAACGTCACCGTCATCAAGGAGGCCCTCGCCGCCCTGGGCCTCTGCCGCCGCGACGTACGCGCACCGAGCCGGGTCCTGCCCGAGGCCCGGCGCGCGGAGGTCGCCGGGCAGATAGCCGAGTGGTCCCTGTGACGGACGACCGGAAGGCGGCCCGCATCGCGCCCGAGGAGCTGCGCAGCCACCAGTGGTACGGCACCGACGGCCTGCGCTCCTTCAGCCACCGGGCCCGCACCCGCCAGCTCGGCTACCTCCCCGAGGAGCACCTCGGCAAGCCCGTCGTCGCGGTCCTCAACACCTGGTCCGACATCAACCCCTGCCACTCCCACCTGCGCGACCGCGCACAGGCGGTCAAGCGAGGGGTCTGGCAGGCGGGCGGGTTCCCGCTGGAGTTCCCGGTCTCCACGCTCTCGGAGACCTTCCAGAAGCCGACCCCGATGCTCTACCGCAACCTGCTGGCGATGGAGACCGAGGAGCTGCTGCGCTCCTACCCGGTCGACGGGGCCGTGCTGCTGGGCGGCTGCGACAAGTCGACGCCCGCGCTGCTGATGGGCGCGGCCTCCGCCGACCTGCCCACCGTCTTCGTGCCCGCCGGGCCGATGCTGCCGGGGCACTGGCGCAACGAGGTCCTCGGCTCCGGCACGGACATGTGGAAGTACTGGGACGAGCGGCGCGCCGGGCTCATCGGTGACTGCGAGATGGGTGAGCTGGAGAACGGCCTCGCCCGCTCCGCCGGTCACTGCATGACGATGGGCACCGCCTCCACCCTGACGGCCGCCGCCGAGGTGCTGGGTGTCACGCTGCCGGGCGCCTCCTCCATCCCGGCCGTCGACTCCGGGCACGAGCGGATGGCGGCCGCCTCGGGGCTGCGTATCGTCGAACTCGTCTGGCAGCAGCGGATGTTGTCGCAGATACTCACCGCCGAGGCGTACGAGGACGCCGTCGCCACCGTCCTCGCGCTCGGCGGTTCCACCAACGCCGTGATCCACCTGATCGCCATGGCGGGCCGGTCGGGCGTCAAGCTCACGCTCGACGACTTCGACCGGATCGCCCGTACGGTCCCCGTCCTCGCCGATCTCCGCCCGGGCGGGCGGTACTTGATGGATGACTTCCACTTCGCGGGCGGGCTGCCCGGCTTCCTGGGCCGGCTCACCGACGTACTGCATCTGGACCGGCCCACGGTCGCGCACACCACCCTGCGCGAACAGCTCGACGGGGCGGCCGTCCACAACGCCGACGTCATCCGGGAGCGCACGGACCCGCTGGCCGAGGAGGGCGGGGTGGCGGTCCTGCGCGGCAACCTCTGCCCGGACGGCGCGGTCATCAAGCACATCGCGGCCGCGCCGCACCTGCTGCGCCACACCGGGCCCGCCGTCGTCTTCGACGACTACCAGGAGCTCCAGCGCACGATCAACGACCCGGCCCTGGCCATCACCCCCGACCATGTGCTCGTCCTCCGCAACGCCGGGCCCCAGGGCGGCCCCGGCATGCCCGAGTACGGCATGCTGCCGATCCCGGACTACCTGCTGAAGCAGGGTGTACGGGACATGGTGCGGATCTCCGACGCCCGGATGAGCGGAACCAGTTACGGGGCGTGCGTCCTGCACATCGCACCCGAGTCCTTCGTCGGCGGGCCGCTCGCCCTGGTCCGCACCGGCGACCCGATCACGCTGGACGTCGGGGCCCGGCTCCTGCGGCTCGACGTCGACGACGAGGAGCTGGAGCGGCGCAGGGCCTCCTGGGCCCGGCCGCCCGCCCGCTACGGACGCGGGTACGGGGCGCTGTACCAGGAGCAGATCACCCAGGCCGACACCGGATGCGACTTCGCGTTCCTGGCCCGGGAGGGAGAAGTGCCCGACCCGTACGCGGGGTGAGCCGACGCCCGTGTCCTTACGCGGGGGTGAGCCGACTCCCGTGTCCGCAGGCCGGGTGAGCCGAGCCCCGATCCCTTACGCGGGGTGAGCCCGGAGGGAGCCGCTCCGGCCTCCACCCCGTACCCCGTATGCCGTACTCCGCAGTCCCCAGGCCGGCCCAGGACCGTATAGCAAGCGCTTTCACAAATGGCCCCTCGCACCCCCCAGCAGGCACCGCACATCCAGCATCCAGCACCCCGCACTTCCCAGAGATCGGAGACGCGTCATGGCCCAATCCGCAGCCGTGGCCACACCGCCGCCCGAGGCGCCCCGGCGCCGGCCGGTGAGCCCTCGCCGCTTGCCGTATCTGCTGATCGCGCCCGCGGGCCTGCTGATGCTGGGCTTCATCGCCTATCCGGTGATCAGTGTCTTCTACTACAGCCTGCAGAACTACAACGTCACCAAGCCGTGGCGGAACGGCTTCGCCGGGCTCGACAACTTCCGGCGGATCTTCACCGAGGACGACCAGTTCTGGCCGACCCTCGGCTTCAGCGCCCAGTGGGTCTTCACCCAGGTCACGCTGCAACTCGTCCTCGGCCTCGCGCTCGCCCTGATCGTCAACCAGACCTTCATCGGGCGCGGCATCTCCCGGGCCATGGTCTTCTCGCCGTGGGCCGTCTCCGGTGTGCTGACCAGCACGATCTGGATCCTGCTCTACAACTCCTCGACCGGCTTCAGCCGTTACCTCGCGGACGCCGGGATCGGCGAGTACGGCACCTCGGTGCTGTCGGACACCGGGACCGTCTTCTGGGCGGCCACCGTCACCGAACTCTGGCGCGGTGTCCCCTTCTTCGCGATCCTCATCCTCGCCGACCTCCAGTCCGTCTCCAAGGAGCTGTACGAGGCGGCGTCGGTCGACGGGGCGGGCCGGCTGCGGCAGTTCTTCCACATCACGCTGCCGCACCTGCGGGACGCGATCATCCTCGCCACCCTGCTGCGCGGCGTCTGGGAGTTCAACAACGTCGACCTGCTCTACACCCTCACCGGCGGCGGGCCCGCCGGGGAGACCACCACCCTGCCGCTCTACGTCGCCAATACCGGCATCGAGGGCCACGACTTCGGGTACGCCTCCGCGCTCACCACCGTCGCGTTCGTGATCCTCCTCTTCTGTTCGATCGTGTATCTGCGCCTGAGCAAGTTCGGAGGCGATCACAAGTGACCGTTCTACTCACGGAGAAGAGCGGCACCGCCCAGCGGTCCGCCGGCCACAGCACTCCGCCGCCCTCCTCACGCCGCCGCCCCGGACGTGAACGCGCCTTCGACGACGTACCGCGCTGGCAGATCTATCTGCCGCTCGGCCTCTACCTGCTGTTCACGCTCATCCCGTTCTACTGGATGCTGCTCTTCGCCGTACGGCCCGCCGGTTCCACCTCGCTGGTGCCCTGGCCGATGACCGGGCAGCACTTCTCCAAGGTCTGGAACGAGCGGAGCTTCGCCGTCTTCTTCCAGAACAGCATGATCGTCGGCGTCGCCACCCTCGTCGCCACGACGGTGGTCGCCCTCGCGGGCGGCTACGCCCTGGCCCGGTTCGACTTCAGGATCAAGGGCGCGTTCATGCTGGCGCTGCTCTGCTCCCAGTTCATCCCGGGCGCCCTCATGCTCGTGCCGCTCTTCGAGATCTTCCGGAACCTCCAGATGATCAACTCGCTGGGCAGCGTCGTCATCGCGGAGACGGTCTTCCAGCTCCCCCTGTCGATCATCCTGATCAGCGGGTTCATCAAGAACGTCCCGGTCTCCCTGGAGGAGGCCGCCTGGGTCGACGGCTGCTCGCGCTTCACCGCCTTCCGCGCGGTCGTGCTGCCGCTGCTGCGCCCCGGGCTGATCGCGGTCGGCTCCTTCGCCTTCGTGCACAGCTGGAACCATTTCCTGTTCGCCCTGATGTTCCTGAGCGAGCAGGACAAGCAGACGATCCCGGTCGGCCTCAACACCCTGATCGGCGCGGACAGCGTCGACCTGGGCGCGCTGGCGGCGGGCGGTGTCATCGCGGCGGTGCCCGTGGTGATCGTCTTCGCCTTCATCCAGAAGTGGCTCATCACGGGCTTCAGCGCCGGGGCGGTGAAGGGATGACCAGGGACATGGCCACCCCGGCCCAGGACATGACGGCCCCCGGCCCCGTTCCCGTGGTCCTGGCCGGTGCCCGTGGGCACGGCCGGTGGCACCTCGCCAACCTGCGCCGGCTCCAGGACCGGGGCCGGGTCAGGCTGGCCGGCGTCTGCGAACTGGAGCCGCTGAGCGCCGGGGAACTCGCCGGCGCCGGCTTCCACGACGAGGAGCTGCCCGCGCAGTCCGACGACTTCGGGGCGCTCCTCGACTCCACCGGAGCCCGGATCGCCGTCATCTGCACCCCCATCCAGACCCACACCGGCCTGGCCCTCACCGCCGCCGCGCGCGGTGTCCACCTCCTGCTGGAGAAGCCGCCCGCCGCGACCTGGGCCGACCACGCGCGGATGACGGCCGGCGTCGAAGGCGCGGGTGTCGCCTGCCAGGTGGGGTTCCAGTCGTTCGGGTCGCACGCCCTGCCCGCCATCCGCGACCTCGTACGGACCGGAGCCATCGGGAACGTCACCGGCATCGGGGCCGCCGGGGCGTGGGTCCGCGACGACGCCTACTTCCGGCGGGCGCCCTGGGCCGGGCGGCGCAGGCTCGGCTCGACGGACGTGGTCGACGGCGTCCTCACCAACCCGCTGGCGCACGCCGTGGCCACCGCACTCGACCTCGCCTGCCGGGGCCGGGCCGAGGACCTCCGCTCCATCGAGACCGAGCTGTTCCGGGCCCACCACATCGAGGCGGACGACACCAGCAGCGTCCGGATCACCACCACCGGCGGCCTGCCCGTCACCGTCGCCGTCACCCTCTGCGCCGAACAGGCCGGGGAGCCGTACGTCATCGTGCACGGCGAGCGGGGCCGGATCACCTTCTGGTACAAGCAGGACCGCGTCCTGGTCCAGCGCGCCGGGCACGGCCCCGAGGAGACCGTCCACGGGCGGACCGACCTCCTGGAGAACCTCGTCGACCACCTGGAGCGGGGGGCGCCGCTCCTGGCGCCACCCGCGAGCACCGGCGCGTTCATGCGGGTCGTCGAGGCCGTACGTACGGCCCCCGAGCCCGCCCCGCTGCCCGCCGGTGCCTGGGAGACCCGGTACGACGGGCCCGGCGGCGGCGCGCGGCGGGTCGTGCCCGGGATCGACGCCCTGGTCGCCTCCGGGGCCGAGTCCCTCGCCCTCTTCTCCGAGCTGGGCGCCCCCTGGGCCCGGGTGAGTGAGGCGGCCACCCCGTGACCCACCACCCCACCGACCCGTTCCCCGACCTCCCCGCCACCCTGACCTGCGGCACCACCACCGTCGCCCACTACGGCTACGGGCCCGGGGCGGACGACCGCCCCCGCCTCCATCCCGTCACCACCCTGGGCGGGATCACCGTCACCGAGGAGCGCCCCGCCGACCACCTCCACCACCTGGGCGTCTCGGTCGCCGTCCCCGATGTGGCCGGGTACAACTTCTGGGGCGGCCGCACCTTCGTACGGGGCCGGGGCCCCACCGCGCTCGACAACCTCGGTGTCCAGCGCCACCTCGCCCGGCCGCACCGCAGCCCGGACGGCTTCACCCAGGAGCTCGGGTGGGAGGCGGCAGGCGTCGAACTCCTCCGCGAGCACCGCACGGTGACCGCCACCCCGATCGCCTCCACCGCCTGGGAGCTGGACCTCTCCTTCGTGCTCACCAACCACGGGGACAGGGACCTCTCCATCGGCAGCCCCGCCACCAACGGGCGTCCCGGTGCCGGGTACGGCGGGTTCTTCTGGCGCGCTCCCAAGGAGGCCGCGCCGCCCGCCGTGTTCAGCGCCACGGGTGAGGGCGAGAGCGAGGCCCACGGCCGCGCCGCCGACTGGCTGGCCCTCGCCGGGGACGGCTGGACCCTCGTCTTCGTGGGGGCGACCGAGGAGACCCGGCGCGACCCGTGGTTCGTGCGCACCGCCGAGTACCCGGGCGTCGGCTCCTCCCTCGCGGCGCACGAGCGGCTGCCCGTACCCGCCGGGGGATCCGTCGTACGCCGGATCATCACCGTCGTCGCCGACGGCAGGCTGGACCGGGAGACCGCGGCCGGGTACGCGCGCCGGGCGGTGGCCCGGTGAGCGGGCCCACGCCGGGCGGTGGCCCGGTGGGCCGGCCCTGGACCGCCGACCTCGGCGACGGCACCTATCGCAACCCGGTCCTGAACGCCGACTTCGCCTCCCCCCGCCACGACCGCGGGGCCCTCCTCGGTCTCTTCGCCACCGCACCGGCCGGGACGGGCCCCGCCGGAACGGCCCGCTTCACCGCATTCCGCACCACCGACCCATCCCCTCCCGCATCACACGGACAGAGAAGAGCCGACGATGAACATCTCGAAGACACAGCGGGGGCGTGCCGCGGCAGCGGTCTCCCTCACGGCCGTGCTCGCGCTGACGGCCACCGCGTGCGGTGACGACGGCAGCGGTTCCGGCACGGAAGGCAGCGGAAAGGGCGAGATCACCTTCTGGGACAACAACGGCGGTCCCCGTACCGCCGTCTGGACCGAGATCATCAAGGACTTCGAGAAGCAGAACCCGGACATCAAGGTCAAGTACGTCCCGATCCCGATCGCCGACGTCCAGTCCAAGTACGACACCGCGATCGCGGGCGGCGGGCTGCCCGACGTGGGCGGGGTCGGCACGGCCTACCTGGCCAACATCGTGTCGCAGGAAGCCCTGGAACCGGTCAACGAGCGGCTGGAGGGCTCGGCGCTCAAGGGCAAGCTCGTCGAGTCCATGGTCGAGAGCGTCCGCGCGGCGGCCGGCCGGGGCGACGACATCTACTCCGTACCGACCTCCGCGAACAACGGCGTGCTCTGGTACCGCACCGACCTGTTCGACCAGGCAGGTCTGGAGGCGCCCGACACCTGGGCGAAGTTCTACACGGCGGCCGACAAGCTCACCGACGCCAAGAACAACAAGTTCGGCTACACGATCCGCGGCGGCGCCGGCTCCATCGCGCAGGCACTGGACGCCGTCTACGGCCAGTCCGGCATCACCGAGTTCTGGAAGGGCGACAGGACGACGCTCAACGATCCGAAGAACGTCGCCGCTCTGGAGAAGTACGCCGGGCTCTTCAAGAAGACCACGCCGGCGGCCGACGTCAACAACGACTTCACCAAGATGGTGGCCCAGTGGGACACCGGCACGATCGGCATGCTGAGCCACAACCTGGGCTCCTACCAGGACCACTTGAAGGCCCTCGGCGAGGAGAAGTTCGCGGGCATACCCGCCCCCGTCGGGGACGGCGGCACCCGCGTCCAGGTCTCCAACCCCGTCGACGGCCTCGGCCTCTTCCGGTCGAGCCGGAACAAGACCGCGGCCTGGAAGTTCATCGAGTTCGCGGCCTCCCACGAGTCCAACAGCAAGTGGAACGAGTCGGCCGGTGCGATGCCGGCCAACACCGAAGCGGCGAAGGACCCGTGGATCAACGCGACGGAGTCGACCGCGCTGGCTGCCAAGACGCTGACCGACGGCTCCACGAAGATCGTCGACCTGCCGTACTACCTGCCCGACTGGAACAACATCAGCAAGGCGGACAACGAGCCGGAGTTCCAGAAGCTGCTGCTCGGCAAGATCACGGCCAAGGCGTTCCTGGACGACATGGCCGAGCAGCTGAACGCCGCCAACCAGGAGTGGAACGAGATCGGCAACGGCTGATCCGGCCGCCCCTCCTGTCCTGCCCCCGATGACGGGGGGCCGGCGGCGGTCCGGGTCGCGCCCCGCCGCCGGCCCCTCTCCCGACGACACAGAAGGATTCGCCATGCCCGCACGCAAGCGCCACACCCGCGCCATCGCGGTGACCCTGGGCTGCGCCTCCCTGGCCCTCGCCCTCAGCACCCCGGCCCGGGCCACCGCCCACCCGCGCCACCCCGGTCCGGGCGTCGAGCGCGCCGTACTGCCCGCCGGGGACGGCTGGGCCGCCGCCGAGGGCTCCACCACGGGGGGCGCGAACGCCACCCACGACCACGTCTACACGGTGACCGACCGGGCCGAACTCATCGCCGCCTTCGCGGAGGCGGGCGACGCACCGAAGATCATCAGGATCTCCGGGACCGTGCACGGCAACTCCGACGCCGACGGCACGCCGATCGGCTGCGAGGAGTACCGGACGGGCGGCTACACCCTGGAGAAGTACCTCGCCGCCTACGACCCCGAGGTCTGGGGCCGGGACACGGTCCCCTCGGGCCCGCTGGAGGAGGCCCGCGCCGCCTCCGCGAAGCTGCAGGCGGCCGCCGTCAACATCAAGGTGCCCTCCAACACCACCCTGGTCGGCGTCGGGAAGAACCCGAAGATCATCGGCGCCGGGCTCCAGGTGAGAGACGTCTCCAACGTCATCATCCGCAACATCGGCTTCGAGGACACCTACGACTGCTTCCCCCAGTGGGACCCCACGGACGGGGCCGGGGGCGCCTGGAACGCGGAGTACGACAACCTCGTGGTGTACGGCTCCCGCCATGTCTGGGTCGACCACAACACGTTCAGCGACGGCGACCGCCCCGACGCCGACCAGCCCCACTACTTCGGCCAGGTGTACCAGCAGCACGACGGCCTCTTCGACATCGTGCGCGGCGCCGACCTGGTCACCGTCTCGTGGAACGTCCTCAAGGACCACGACAAGACCATGCTCATCGGCAACAGCGACGGCGCCGGGGCCACCGACCGGGGCAAGCTCCGCGTCACGCTCCACCACAACCTCTTCAAGGACGTCAAGGAGCGGGCCCCGCGCGTGCGGTTCGGCCAGGTCGACTCGTACAACAACCACTTCGTGGCGACCAGGGGCAGCGCCTACGGATACACGTACGGCATCGGCGCGGAGTCCCGACTGGTCGCGGAGCACAACGCGTTCACCCTCACGCGGGAGGTCGACCGGGCGACGATCCTGAAGAAGTGGTCGGAGTCCTCGCTCACGGCGGAGAACAACTACGTCAACGGGCGGAAGACCGACCTGGTCGCCGTGCACAACGCGAGTGTGCCGGCCGAGCACCTCACCGAGGGCGCGGGCTGGACGCCCGGCCTGCGGACGTCGGTCCACCACCCGCTCGTCGTGCCCGTAGTTGTGGCGCTCAAGGCGGGAGCGGGCAAGGCGAGCGTGACCGGCCACTGAGAGAGCGCCTTTCGCGCTTGTACGCCCCCGAACCCGTACGCCCCCCGAACCCGTACGCCCCCGAACCCGTACGCCCCCTGAACCTGCACGTCCCTGAACCTGTACGTCCCCGAACCTGCACGTCCCCGAACCGGCCGGAGCGGCACCGCATGCTTTCCACCATCCCGGAGAGCGCCGCTCCGGCCTTTCGCGCTCACTCCGAGGAGACCCATGCCCAGCAGGCGCACCGCTCTCGCCCTGTTCGCCGGAACCACCGCCGCCCTCACCCTCGGCGCGCCCGCCGCCCACGCCGGTCCCGCGCGCCTCCGTCCCTTCGGCCGTTACGGCTCACCCGCCCGACGGCTGGACCACCGCACGCTGTACGTCGACGGGCACGGCCGGGGCGACCACACCGACGTACAGTCCGCCGTCGACGCGGTGACCGGCACCGGGCACACCCTCGTGATCGCCCCCGGCGTGTACCGGGCGACCGTGCTCATCGGCCCCGCCCACGAGGGGCTCACCCTGATCGGCGCGAGCAACGACGCCCGGGACACCGTGCTCGTGTACGACAACGCGGCGGGCACGCCGAAGCCCGATGGCTCCGGGACCCTGGGCACCAGCGGATCGGCCTCCGTCACGGTCCGGGCGGCCGGGTTCACGGCCCGCGACCTGACCTTCGCCAACGACTGGTTGCGCTCGGACAACCCCGCGTACACGGGCACGCAGGCCGTCGCCATCAAGGTCCAGGGCGACCGGTCGGCGTTCTACGGCTGCCGGTTCCTCGGTCACCAGGACACCCTGTACGCCGACTCCCTCGCCGTCACCGCAGCTGCCCGCCAGTACTACCGCGACTGCTTCATGGAGGGGGACGTCGACTTCGTCTTCGGTCGCGCCACCGCCGTCTTCGACCGCTGCCACTTCCGTACGCTCACCCGCACCGACCTGGCCTCGGCCCCGTACGGCTACGTCTTCGCGCCGAGCACGGCCGGGGCCAACCCGTACGGCTTCCTGGTCCTGCGCTCCCGGGTCACGAGCGCCGCCCCCGACGCGTACTACAAGCTCGCCCGCCCCTGGGTGCCCTCGTCGGACCTCACCGCGCGCCCGATGCTGACCGTCCGGGACAGCCGGCTCGGGCCGGGGATCGACGCGGTGACGCCGTACGCCACCATGTCCGCGGGCTTCCCCTGGCAGGACCAGCGCTTCGCCGAGCACCGCAACACCGGCCCCGGCGCCCGTGTCACCGTCCCCGCCGACCGGCCGCAGCTCACCGCCGCCGAGGCCCGCGCCCACACTCCGGCCCGCTGGCTGTCCGACGCCCGCTGACCGGACGCCCGTGACCCGCACCTCCCGGGGACGCGGGGATGCGGGTCGTGGGCGGTGGGCGGGTCCTCCCGGCTAGCCCGCGTAGGTCTCGTACTCGGCGATCTTCGGGGTGCCGGTCGAGCCGGTGATCTCGAAGGTGATCTTCCGCAGGGTGGTCCGGGGGAAGGTGACGGCCCCCGCCCCGGTACCGGAGGTCAGAACGGCGCCGGTGTCACCGTTCAGGAGCCGCCACGTCCTGATGTTGCCCGTCGCGCCGGCCGCCTCGCGGATGTGGACCGAGGAGACGGCGGTGGCGGAGGCCCACTTGACCGAGGCGGAGCCGGTGGCGCCGGCGGGCGACCAGTAGGTGGTCAGGTTGCCGTCGCGGAGGTCGCCGTAGCTGGTACCGGCAGCCTTGCTGGAGCCGTCGGAGCCGGCGCCGAGGCTGAGGTTGGTCCCGGTGGGTGGGGTGGGGTCGGTCGGCCCCGGAGTCGGGTCGGTCGGTCCGGGGGTGGGGTCGGTCGGCCCCGGCGTGGGGGTCTGCGGGGAGCAGTTCCCGTCCGAGACCTTCAGCCCCGTTCCGGCGCCGGCCGTCCGGTTCACGACGTCCGGCACGCAACCGGCCGCGTCGGCGCGGTAGGTGTAGGGGATGTTCACCGTGGTGGTGGACTTCATGTCGGGACCGGCGGGCTGGGTCGTGCCGCCCGGGCTGGACCAGGTCACGTTGTCGAGCGTGTTGCCACTGACCTGCCAGTAGCCGGCCTGGTCGGTGTAGAAGGTGCCGAGGACGTCCTTGGAGTCCTTGAAGTAGTTGTTCTCCACCTTGGCGCGGGCCCCGGCGCGGGAGTTGATGCCGGATTCGTTGAGCCTGACGTAGTGGTTGTTGTAGATGTGGGCGATGCCGCCGCGCAGCAGGGGCGCACGGGAGTCGATGTTCTGGTACAGGTTGTGGTGGTAGGTGACGAAGCCGTTCGAGCGGTCGCTCTCGCTGGACCCCACGAGGCCGCCGCGGCCGGAGTTGCGCAGGATGCTGTACGACAGGGTCACGTACTGGGTGTCGTCCTTCATGTCGAAGAGGCCGTCGTACCCCTCCGACTCGCCGCCCGACGCCTCAAGGGTCGTGTGATCGACCCAGACGTTGCGGACGCCGGACTCCATACCGATGGCGTCACCGCCGTTGGAGGTGGGCGAACCGGACTTCTTGACGTTCCGGACGGTGACGTTCTGGATGATGATGTTGCCGGCTTCGCGCAGGTGGATGCCCAGCTGGTCGAAGACGGCCCCGCTGCCGACGCCGACGATCGTGACGTTGCTGATCTGCTTGAGCTCGATCACGCCCGCGGCGGTGTTGCAGCTGCTGCCGGAGACCTTGGTGGTGTTGCCGTGGTTGATGGTGCCCTCGACCTCGATGACGATCGGGGTGCTGCTGCTGGCCCGCCCGCACAGGGCCGCGTGGATCTGGGTCCCGGTGGTGGCCCGTACCGTCTGGCCGCCGGCCCCGCCGGTGGTCCCGCCGTTCTGGGTGGCGTACCCGGTGGCGCTGCCGGTCGCCGCCGAGGCCGCGGGCGCCGACGTCAGCACCACTCCGGTGGCGGCCGCGAGGGCCAGGGCGGCCACGGCGGCCTGCAGCCGCCGTACGACTGGTCGTCTCATCTTCGTTTCCCCATTCATCTGTCGCGTTCATGACATGTGGGAGCGCTCCCGTACGCGGTCGCGTGCGGGAGGTGGTTCCTGTTCCTGAGGGTGGTGGCTCCTGTTGTCGTGAGGCGTGCGGCATGCCGGAGTTCTGTGTCCGCGCCGCATCGCCGAGGATAGAAAGCGCTTTCCCTCAGGCGAAGATAGAAGGGGGCGGGAGCCTCTGGCAAGGTGCGTGCAGGGTCGGAATCCCTCGGGTTCACCGATGCGCCCTACGGCCCGAAGTCCGGTTGTGCAAGGCCGGGTTGGGGGGCGGGCGGAAGTGCCCCCCCCAGGCGCCTACGCCCCCGCCCGGTCCCCCACCGGCCGCCTGCGCAGCGGGACTTCGGTCAGGGACGGCGGGGTCCAGACACCGTCCGGCGGGTAGACGTCCGTCCCCGGGGCCACGATCGCGTCGATGCGGTCCAGGGTCTCGTCGTCCAAGGTCAGCGAGGCACCCTTCAGCAGGCCCTCCAACTGGCCCATCGTGCGCGGGCCGATGATCACCGAAGTGACGGCGGGGTGGGCGATCGGGAACGCGACGGCCAGCTCGGGCAGTGTGGTGCCGATGCTGTCCGCCACGGCCACGAGCCGCTCCACGACCTCCAGCTTCGCGGCGGTCAGCGGGGCCTCCGGGTCGAAGCGGTGGGGGGTCAGGGCCGCGCGGCCGGACGACAGGTCGATGGCCCCGCCCTTGCGGTACTTGCCGGTCAGGAAGCCGGAGGCCAGCGGGCTCCAGGTGAGGACGCCCATGCCGTAGCGGCGGCAGACCGGGAGGACCGACTTCTCGATGCCCCGGGCGAGGATCGAGTACGGCGGCTGCTCGGTCCTGAACCGGTCCAGCCCCCGCCGCTCGGCCACGACGTGCGACTCGACGATCTCCTCGGCCGGGAACGTCGAGCAGCCGAACGCGCGGATCTTGCCCTGCCGTACGAGGTCGCTCAACGCGGAGAGGGTCTCCTCGATGTCCGTCGTATGGTCGGGACGGTGGACCTGGTAGAGGTCGATCCACTCGGTGCCGAGGCGGCGCAGGCTCTCCTCGACCTCCTTGACGATCCAACGCCGGGAATTACCACCTCGGTTGGGGCCGTCACCCATGGGGAAGTGGACCTTCGTGGCGAGCACCACGTCGTCCCGGCGGCCCTTGAGCGCTTTTCCGACGATGACTTCGGACTCGCCCGCGGAGTACATGTCCGCCGTGTCGACGAAGTTGATGCCCGCGTCGAGGGCGGCATGGATGACCCGTACGGACTCCTCGTGGTCGGGGTTGCCGACCGAGCCGAACATCATGGTCCCGAGGCAGTGCGCGCTCACCTTGATGCCGGTGCCGCCGAGTGTGCGATAGCGCATGTCCGCTCCCCTGTTCCGTGGCCCCCGGCCTGTTCCGCCGGGGTTTCGCGGCACTTTAGGAGTTGGAGTGCGATCTAGGGCAAGGGGCCGGGCGGTCGGCCGTTCGGTTGGCCGTACGGTCGGCCGTACGACGGAGGGGCCCCGCCGCGGTCTGCGGCGGAGCCCCTCCTCGTCACGCGCCTACGCTTCAGGCGTCGTCACGCTCACCCTGCCTCGGGCGTGCCCAGGCGTCGTCACGCTCGCCACGTCTCAGACGTCCGCACCCGTCCTGCGGCGGCGCACGAGGAACATCGCGCCGGCGCCGAGCACCACGGCCGCGCCGCCCGCCAGAGCGATCTGCGCGGTGGCGTCGGACGAGCCGGTCGCCGCGAGGCTGCCGTTCGTCGTGTTCACCGGGACGCTCGAACCCGAGCCCTGCGGGGTGACCCCGGAGCCGGCCGCGGCGGTCTTGGTGGGCTTGGGGTCCGGCTTGGGGGTGGGCTTGCCGGCCGCCGCCTTGATGTCGAACTTGTTCACGGCGGCGTCCGGCGTCAGGCCGCAGCCGTCCTTGTTGAAGTAGTCACCCGCGATGAAGGTGAGGCCCTGCCCGGCCGGGGCCTTGGCGTCGACGTCCAGGCGCAGCTTGATGTCGCCGTGCTCGCCGCGCTTCAGCGCGCCGATGGTGTCGATGTAGAGGTCGCCGTCGACGGTCTTCCACTTCGGGGACGAAGCGGAAGACCACTTCAGCTTCAGGTACTTGGCGATGTCCTTGGCGCCGCTCTTGTCGGTCGCGTGGACGCTCGCGTACGTGAGGACCTTCTCCATGTCCTTGTCGGTGCCGTTGGTCACCCGGACCGAGAAGGTGGTGGCGGTACCGGCGGTGACCTTGGAGGGGAAGCCGGTGACGACCGTGGTGAGGCCGGGCTCGTCCAGGCACTCCCCGCCACCCTGGTTCTCCTCCTCCTTGGCGCGGGCCAGGGCCGCGTCGGCGGCCGTCTTGGCGGCGAGGGTCTGCTTCGTGGCGTCCTGGGCCTTGCCGAGAGCCTTGAAAGCCTCGCGCCTCGCGTCGTCCGACAGCTTGAGGGCGGCCTTGGCGTCGGCCTCGGCGGTCTCCGCTGTCGTCGCCGCAGCCGTGGCAGCCGCCTTGGCTTCGGCGAGCGCCTTCTCGGCGGCTTCCCTCTCCGCGTCGGTGGCCGCCTCGGTCAGGTCGTCGAGCGCGTCCGTGACCGCCTCGTCGGCGGTGGTCTTCGCGGTGGCGGCCTCGTCCGCGGCCTTCCGGGCCTTCTCAGCCGCCACGTTGAGGGGCGCGGTCTCGGAGACCGCGTCCTCCACGGCCTGGTAGGCGGCCTCCTCCGCCGCGACGGCTTCGTCGTACGCCTTCTGCGCCTCGGCCGCCGCCTTTTCGAGCTCCTTGACGGTCGGCTTGGCCTGCGGCTGCGCGGCGGGCTCGGTGTCGGCGAACGCGGGGGTGACGGAGAGCATGACGGCAGGCGTCGTCACGGCAATGGCGACGGCCGTGGCGAGAACGCGGCGAATCTTCACATGGGCCCTTTTGGTCCGGGAAAAAGAATGGGTGTGACCGTCCCGGCGGTTACGGATCACGCGGGTGGCCTGTGGCGATGGTATGGCGGAGATGCCAACGTACGGTGGGAATTTCCCGGCCGCGACGGGCTGACCCGCCTTGTCGCGAGCAGACAGAGAGAGCGAAAAGGGGCAGTTGCTCTCCGGGGCTGTGCTTTTCCTGTGATCAACGCCATGGGAATGGGGCGGGGCGCGGGCGGCGGCGTTACGCCCGCATTCTTTCCGCGTTCATCCGGAGCCGCGCATTCCCGTATGCGTGAGTTCCTGGACCCCCTCTTCCCTCCCCCTGCCCCTTGTCTGATGGGGCGTCAGGTATGACGATGGCGGCCGTCACCCGGGGCGGGGAACGCCCCGGGGCCGAAGGGGAAGGAGGCCGCCGTGCCGCTACCGCTCCCGTCGCCCGACGGGCCGCTGTCGTACGGGATACAGCTCCCGGTCCAGTCGCAGAGCGCCATCTACGCCGAACCCTGGGAGGCGGTGGCGGTCCCCGCCGACCTCGTCCGCATCGCCCGGGCCGCCGACCGCAGCGGCTTCGCCTACATCGCGAGCTGCGACCACATCGCCATCCCGCGCCGGCTCGCCGAAGGGATGAGCACGGTCTGGTACGACCCCGTCGCCACGCTCGCGTTCCTGGCCGGGGTCACCGAGCGCGTGCGTCTGATGAGCCATGTCGCCGTCGTCGGGCTGCGCCACCCGCTCGTCACCGCCAAGCAGTACGCCACCCTCGACCACCTCAGCGGCGGCCGGCTGATCCTGGGCGTCGGGGCCGGGCACGTACGGGAGGAGTTCGAGGCGGTCGGGGCGGACTTCGACGGCCGCGGGGGCGTGCTCGACGAGACGATCGACGCGCTGCGGGCGGCGCTCGGGCCGCAGGAGTACCCGGAGTTCGCGGGGGAGCGGTTCTCCTTCGGCGGGCTCGGACAGCTGCCGCGCCCCGCGCAGGAACGGGTGCCCCTCTGGGTGGGCGGCTCCTCGCCCGCCGCCGTGCGCCGGGCGGCGGTGAAGGGCGACGGCTGGCTCCCGCAGGGCGACCCCCGGGACCGGCTGCCCGCGCAGATCGCCCGGGTGCACGCCCTGCGGGAGGAGGCGGGGGTCGAGGAGCCGATCGTCATCGGTGCGATCACCGAACCGCTGTACGTGGGTGAGCCCGGGTGGTCCGTGGGGCGGCGGATCCTCGCCGGGAAGCCCGAGGCGCTCGCGGAGTCGTTGCGGGCGTACGCGGCGATCGGCGTGCACCAGATCCAGGTGCGGTTCCGGAGCCGGAGCGTGGACGAACTGACCGATCAGATGGCGGCGTTCGGTGCGGACGTGGCCCCTCATCTCGGCAGCTAGGGAGAGCGGTATGGGCAAGCTGGACGGGCGGGTCGTCCTGGTCACCGGGGCGGCACGCGGGCAGGGCGAGCAGGAGGCGCGGCTCTTCGCGGCGGAGGGGGCGCGGGTCGTCATCGCCGATGTGCTGGTCGAGCAAGGGGAGGCGCTGGCGAAGGAGTTGGGGGAGGGCGTCGCCCGGTTCGTGCGGCTGGACGTGGGGAGCGAGGAGGGGTGGGCCGAGGCCGTCACCGTGGCCAAGGATGCCTTCGGGAAGATCGACGGGCTCGTCAACAACGCGGGCATCCTGCGCTTCAACGAGCTGGTCAACACCCCGCTGGCCGAGTTCGAGCAGGTGGTGCGGGTCAATATGACGGGTGCGTTCCTCGGGATACGCGCCGTGGCGCCGGAGATCGAGTCCGCGGGCGGCGGGACGATCGTCAACACGTCCTCGTACACCGGCCTGACGGGCATGGCGCTGGTGGGCGCGTACGCCGCGACCAAGCACGCGGTGCTGGGGCTCACGAAGGTGGCCGCCGTGGAGTTGGCGGGCAAGGGGGTCCGGGTCAACGCCATCTGCCCGGGGGCGATCGACACGGCGATGAGCAACCCGGCCCTGCTGGACCCGGACGCCGACCTGAGCCGGTCGGACGCCGCGCTCGACGCGTACTACCGCAAGCTCGTGCCGATGGGGCGGATCGGGCGGCCCGAGGAGGTGGCCGCGCTGGCCCTCTTCCTGACCTCCGGGGACTCCTCGTACATCACCGGGCAGCCGTTCGTCATCGACGGGGGGTGGCTGGCGGGGGTCAGCCTGTTCTGACCGCACTATCTGACGACTCGTCAGCTATTGACGGGTCGCGGTGGTGGTGGAACAGTCGGTCGCATCACAATCTGACGGTGCGTCAGAAGAGCCGTCAGGAAGACTCAGGAAAACTTGAGGACGGTGAACCTCCGTGGAATTCGGGCTCTTTGTTCAGGGGTACGTGCCCGCCGCGCGCGCCAAGGTGGACCCCGAGGCAGAGCACAAGGCACTGATCGAGGAGACCGAGTACGTCATCCAGGCGGACAAGTCCGGCTTCAAGTACGCCTGGGCCTCCGAGCACCACTTCCTGGAGGAGTACTCGCACCTCTCCGCCAACGACGTGTACCTCGGCTACCTCGCGCACGCCACCGACCGCATCCACCTCGGCTCGGGCATCTTCAACCCGCTCGCGCCCGTCAACCACCCGGTGAAGGTCGCGGAGAAGGTCGCCATGCTCGACCATCTCTCCGAGGGGCGCTTCGAGTTCGGCACCGGGCGGGGGGCGGGCAGCCACGAGATCCTCGGGTTCATGCCGGGCATCACCGACATGAACCACACGAAGGAGCTGTGGGAGGAGACGATCGCCGAGTTCCCCAAGATGTGGCTCCAGGACGAGTACGTCGGCTTCCAGGGCAAGCACTGGTCGCTGCCGCCGCGCAAGATCCTGCCGAAGCCGTACGGGAAGTCCCACCCGGCCATGTGGTACGCGGCCGGGTCGCCGTCCTCGTACGCCATGGCGGGGAAGAAGGGGCTCGGGGTGCTGGGCTTCAGCGTGCAGAAGGTCTCCGACATGGAGTGGGTCGTCGAGTCCTACAAGAACGCGGTCAAGGACGCCGAGCCGGTGGGGGCGTTCGTCAACGACAACGTGATGGTGACGTCGACGGCGATCTGTGCCGAGACGCATGCCAAGGCGGTGGAGATCGCGGTGGGCGGCGGGCTCAACTACCTCCAGTCGCTGCTGTTCCGCTACCACGACACGTTTCCGCGGCCTGCGGGGATTCCGGAGTGGCCGCAGCTGCTTCCGGAGTACACCGAGGAGATCGTGGAGCTGCTCATCGCGGAGGAGCTGATGATCTGCGGGGATCCCGACGAGGTGCTGAAGCAGTGCCGGCGGTGGGATCGGGCCGGGGCGGATCAGCTGAGCTTCGGGTTGCCGATCGGGATCAGTCCGGAGGACACGATGACCACGATTCGGTTGATCGGGGAGCACGTGATTCCGCAGATCGATACGGATCCGGTGCACCGGACCTCGCGGTTCCGGGCCGCCACGGACTGAACCCTCGGGCCCACGTCGGGGCTCCGCCCCGAACCCCGCGCCTCAAACGCCGGCGGGGCTGGAATGGCCGCCCCAGTCTGGAAGTGGGCCGGACAGATCAAGCCCCTCCGGCGATTGAGGAGCGGGGGTGTGGGGGCGGAGCCCCCACCGAGAACCGGGCGGCGTCTTCCCGGACCGTCGCCCTGTGAGCCGGGGTACGTACCGCGGCCAAGCGTGCGTACCCCGGCTGTCCCACCCGAGCCGGAGCACCCGAGCCGGAGCACCCCAGCCGGAGCACCCGAGCCGGAGCACCCGAGCCGAAGAAGGAACCCACCGGAAGGGAACCGTCATGCTCGACCACCTCATCCGCCGCGCGACCGTCGTGGACGGCACCGGCGGCCCCGCCTACACCGCCGACGTCGGCCTCCGCGGCGGCAGGATCGCCGTCATCGCCGTGCCGGGGACCATCGCCGAGGAAGCCGTCACCAGTGAGGACGCCGACGGGCTCGTCCTCGCCCCCGGCTTCGTCGACCCGCACACCCACTACGACGCCCAGCTCTTCTGGGACCCCTACGCCACCCCCTCCATGAACCACGGCGTCACCACCGTCGCCGGCGGCAACTGCGGGTTCACCCTCGCCCCGCTCCACCCCGACCGGCCCGAGGACGCCGACTACACCCGCCGGATGATGTCCCGGGTCGAGGGCATGGCCCTCGCGGCCCTGGAGGAGGGCGTCGACTGGACCTGGTCCACCTTCCGGGAGTACCTCGACGCCCTCGAAGGCCGCATCGCCGTCAACGCCGGGTTCATGGTCGGGCACTGTGCCCTGCGGCGGCATGTGATGGGTGCCGATGCGGTCGGCGGGCAGCCGACCCCCGCGCAGATGGACGCCATGCTCGCCCTCTTCCACGACGCCATGGACGCCGGGGCCTGGGGCCTCTCCACCACCCAGTCCTCCACCCACGCCGACGGCGACGGCGAGCCCGTCGCCTCCCGGCACGCCCTCCCCGAGGAGCTGCTCGCGCTCTCCCGCGCGGTCGGCGAGCACGAGGGGACCCAGCTCGAAGCGATCGTCGCCGGGTGCCTGGACCAGTTCTCCGACGAGGAGATCGACCTCTTCGTCGACATGACCGCCGCCGCCGGGCGCCCGCTCAACTGGAACGTGCTCACCATCGACGCCGCCGTCCCCGAACGCGTACCGCGCCAGTTGATACCGAGTGAGCGAGCCCGCCGCGCCGGCGGGCGGATCGTCGCCCTCACCATGCCGATCCTCACGCCCATGAACATGTCGCTCGGCACCTTCTGCGCCCTCAACCTCATCCCCGGCTGGGGCGAGATCCTCGCGCTCCCCGTCCCCGAGCGCATCGAACGCCTCCGGGACGCCGCCACCCGCACCGAGATGCTGAGCCGCGCCGACAGCAAGGAGGCCGGGGTCTTCCGGCGCCTCGCCGACTTCGGCCGGTACGTCATCGGGGACACGTACAGCGCCGCCAACGAAGGGCTCGGCGGACGCGTCGTCAACGACATCGCCGCCGAACGCGGCCAGGACCCCTTCCACTGCCTGGTCGAGATCTGCGCCGCCGACGACCTGCGTACGGTCCTGTGGCCGATGCCCACCGACAACGACCCGGACTCCTGGGCCCTGCGGCAGCGCACCTGGGAGCACGAGGACGTCATGCTCGGCGGCTCCGACGCGGGCGCGCACCTGGACCGGATGTGCGGGGCCCCGTACACCACCCGCTTCCTCGGCGACTGCCTGCGCGGGCGGAAACTCGTGCCCCTCACCGCAGCCGTCAAGATGCTCACCGACGACCCGGCCCGCCTCTTCGGGCTGCGCGAACGCGGCCGGATCGAGGAGGGCTTCCACGCCGACCTCGTCCTCTTCGACCCCGAGCGGATCGACGCCGGACCGGCCACCCTCGTCCACGACCTGCCCGGGGACAGCCCGCGCCTGGACTCCAAGGCCATCGGGATCGTCTCCGTACGCGTCAACGGGGTCGAGACCCTGCGCGACGACAAGGTGACGGGGGCGGTGCCGGGGACGGTGCTGCGCTCGGGCCGCGACACCCGGACGGTGAGTACGGCGTGAACCCCACCGGACCGCAGAAGCTCTTCATCGGCGGGGAGTGGACCGAGCCCGCCGACGGCCACTACGAGGTCGTCGACCCCGCCACCGAGGAGGTCGTCGGCCTCGCCCCCGAGGCGAGCCGCGCCCAGGTGTACGAGGCCGCGGCGGCGGCCAAGGAGGCGTTCTCGAACTGGTCCCGCACCCGGTCCGAGGAGCGCGCCGCGATCCTGGACCGGGCCGCCGACCTCGTCCAGCGCGACTTCCTCGCCCACGCCGAGGTCGCCCGCGCGGAGAGCGGAGCCACCGCCTCCACCGCCCGGGGGATGCAGGTGGGGGTCGGCGTCGCCCGCTTCCGGCGGTACGCGAAAGGTGCGCTGGAGCCCGTCGAGGAGGCCATCGCGCCGCAGATCAACGAGGCCGGGCCGATGGGCCGGGCCGGGGTGTTCGGGGCGCTGGCCGTGCGCCGGCCGGTAGGCGTGGTCACCTGCATCACCTCGTACAACAACCCCTGGGCCAACCCGGCCGGCAAGATCGCGCCCGCTCTCGCGATGGGCAACACGGTCCTCGTGAAGCCCGCCCCGCAGGACCCGCTCTCCGTCTACCGGATGGCCGCCGCCCTCGCGGAGGCGGGCGTTCCGCCGGGTGTGGTGAACGTGGTCACCGGGTCGGGTGCGGAGGCGGGGGAGGCCGCCGTGGACTCCCCGGACGTCGACATGGTCAGCTTCACCGGCTCCACCGCCGTCGGGCAGCGCATCGCGGAGGTGTGCGGGCGCGGGATGAAGCGGCAGCTGATGGAGCTGGGCGGGAAGGGCGCCGCGCTGGTCATGGAGGACGCGGACCTGAACTCCGCCGTCGCGGGCATCGGCACCACGTTCTCCTTCTACAGCGGACAGATCTGTACGGCTCCGACCCGGGTCCTGGTCCACCGGTCCCGCCAGGGCGAGTTGATCGCCATGCTGGCCGCGTACGCCGAAGCGCTCACCGTCGGGGACCCCTCCGACCGGGCCACCGTCGTCGGCCCGGTCATCTCCGCCGCCCACCGCGACCGTGTGGAGGCGTACGTGGAGCTGGGCCGGAAGGAGGGCGCGCGGGTGGTCACGGGCGGCGCCCGCCCCGCCCACCTGGACCGGGGGTTCTACGTGGCCCCCACCCTCCTCGCCGACTGCACCCCCGACATGCGGGTCGTCCGCGAGGAGATCTTCGGCCCGGTCGTCGTGGTCGTCCCCTTCGACGACGAGGAGGAGGGCGTCGCGCTCGCCAACGACAGCGACTACGGCCTGATCGACTACGTCTGGTCCGGCGATGTGGCCCGCGCCTTCCGCCTGGCCGGGCGACTGCGCGCGGGCGGGGTCGGCGTCAACACGGTCGGGAGGAACATGGAGGCCCCGTTCGGGGGGTTCAAGAAGAGCGGTGTGGGACGGGACGTGGGCTCGTACGCGCTGCACGCCTACAGCGAGACGCAGGCGATCGTCTGGCCCGGCTGACACCGCTCCCACGGGGCGCGGGAAAATTTTGAATCGGCACAAAACGGACAGTGCTGCGATTACCGTACGTGGTCGGTGTCGTGCGACCGGCATGCATTGCAAGGCTTCACGCATATGTGGCCTTGAATTGATGAGGTGTTCATGGAGGATCGGCCGATGTAAGCAAGGGTGAGACGTTGGAGTCTCACCCTCCGAATGTGGATATCGCAGCGCATAGCGTCCTCCTCATGACTCAGCTGGACGCGCGGCCACGGGCCGGAGACACGGTACGGGGAAGCGCCCCGGCCGACGGCGGTGTACGCGGCAAGGGCCTCGGCGGGAACTCCGTCGGCCTGATGGGCAGCGCCGTCATCGGTGTCTCCACCGTCGCCCCCGTCTACTGCCTGACCTCCACCCTCGGCTCCACCGCCGGCGAGGTCGGCGTGCAGATGCCCGCCGTCTTCCTGGCCGGGTTCCTGCCGATGCTGCTGGTCGCCTTCGCCTACCGCGAGCTCAACAAGGTCATGCCGGACTGCGGCACCTCCTTCACCTGGACGGTGAAGGCGTTCGGCCCGCGCGTCGGCTGGATGTGCGGCTGGGGCCTCGTCATCGCGACGATCATCGTCCTGTCCAACCTGGCGGGCGTCGCCACCTCGTACTTCTGGCTCCTGGCGGGCGAGGTCACCAACAGCGCCTCGGTCGCCGCCCTGGACGACAACAAGCTCGTCCACATCACCACCTGCCTCGCCCTCATCGCCGCCGCCACCGCGATCAGCTACCGGGGGATGACCGCCACCAAGGGCATCCAGTACGCCCTGGTCGGCCTCCAACTCGCCGTCCTCGCGCTCTTCGTGACGATGGCGCTGTCCAAGGCGGGCAGCGGTGACGCGTCCTTCGCCACCTCGCTCGACTTCTCCTGGTCCTGGCTGAACCCGTTCGCCGTCCAGTCCTTCGCGGCCTTCACGGCCGGCCTCTCCCTCTCCATCTTCATGTTCTGGGGCTGGGACGCCTGCCTGACCGCCAACGAGGAGACCACCGGCAGCGAGAAGACCCCCGGCCGGGCCGCCCTCATCGCGATGGTCGTCCTGGTCGGCTCCTACCTGGCCACCGGCATAGCCGCCCAGATGGCCGTCGGCTCCGGCACCTCCGGGCTCGGCCTCGCCAACCCGGAGACCTCCGACAACGTCTTCGCCGCCCTCGCCGGACCGGTGATGGGCCCCGGCCTCGGCGTGCTGCTCTTCGTCGCCGTCCTCGCCTCGGCCGCCGCCAGCCTCCAGACCACGTTCATCCCGGTGGCCCGAACGGTCCTGGCGATGTCCGCGTACGAGGCGATGCCGGCCTCGTACGCCAAGGTCCACCCCCGCTTCAAGACACCCGGCCGGGCGACGATCACGGCGGGCATCGGGACCGGCGTCTTCTACACCGTGATGACCCTGGTCAGCGAGCACGTCCTGGTCGACACCATCTACGCGCTCGGCCTCATGATCTGCTTCTACTACGCGCTGACCGCCTTCGCCTGCGCCTGGTACTTCCGCGCCGAACTGACCCGCTCCGCCCGGGACCTGGTCTTCAAGGGGCTCTTCCCGGTCGTCGGCGGTCTGCTGCTCGCCGCCGTCTTCGTCAAGACCCTCTACGACATGTGGGACCCGGCGTACGGCTCCGGCTCCTCGGTCCTCGGCGTCGGCTCGGTCTTCGTCATCGGGGTGGGGCTGCTGCTCCTCGGCGTGGTGCTGATGGTCGCGATGGAGCGCCGCAGCCCGGCGTTCTTCCGGGGCGAGGTACTGACGAAGGAGACCCCGGCCCTCGTGGTCGAGGACTGAGGTCTCCGGTAGCGCACCTCTGGCTGCTACGGCCGCCAGTAACCCAGTGCGTTCACCCGGTCCTTGGGCAGGCCCAGCTCCTTGCGGAGGTACGCCGACAGGGCCCGGGTGGTCGCCGTGTCGCAGGCGACCCAGACGTACGCGTCCGAGTGGTCATCGCCCAGCAGCGCCGGCAGGGCCGCCTTCACCTCGGCGACCAGGTGCGCACCGCTCTCGCGGCGCTCCACGTGGTGCAGGGTGTGGTGGGCCTCGTCGAGGCGGAAGGGCAGTTTCCGGTCGGCCTCGTCCGAGGACTCGAACCAGATGGTCGCCGGGGTCTCCGGGATCGCGTCCAGCAGCGAGTTGATCGCGGGGAGCGCGGCCGGGTCACCGATCACGAAGAGCCGCGAGGGCGCCGGGTCGGGCAGGTCGAAGCCGGTGCCCTGGAGCGTCGCGTCGATCGTGTCACCGGCCTCGGCTCCCTTCGCCCAGTCGCAGGCGGGGCCCTCGTGGAGGGCGAATTCCAGACTGAAGGTCCCGGCCTCGGGGTCCGGGTCGACCAGCGTGTAGGCCCGCTGATGCGGTTTGCCGTCCTTCTCGAACCAGAGCCGCACCCACATCGTGGGGTGTGCGCCGCCGGTCGCGGCGAGGAGTCCGCCATCGGTCACATGCACCCGGCGGAACCGGTCGGTGACTTGCTCGGCGCCGGTCACGGTGAACGTGAAATCCCGCCCCCGGAACAGTTTGAGAACGACGCCTTCCCAGCCATGACCCACGGTGTCTCCCACCTTCCCCTGGTGCCCCGGCCCACTGCCCAAAGGGTCACTTTAGGTTAGGCTAACCTAAATTCCGGGGGCAGGGGAGTGGCTGAAAACCACCGGAAGCAGGGGATGGCAGAACGATGACCGCTGACATCGACAGCGAGAGACCGAACAGCGAAGGACCGGACACGGGGGCCACCGGCGGCTTCGAGGTCTTCCGGGACGACCGGGGGATACCCCACCTGAGGGCGGGCAGCGCCCTCGGCCTGGCCCGCGCGCAGGGCCACAACGCCGCCCGGGATCGGGCCTGGCAGCTGGAGACCGAGCGCCACCGGGTGCTCGGGACGACCGCCGCGTACCTCGGTGCGGAGGCCGTCGACTGGGACCGGTTCGCCCGTCGGGCCCGGCTCGCCGACACCGCCCGCCGCTGTTTCGACCGCCTCGCGCCGGAGACCGCAGCCTGGGTGGGCGCGTACGTCGACGGGGTCAACGAGGGCCTGGCCGAAGGGGCCGCCCAGGCACCGGAGTTCGCCGCCGCCGGGCTCGCCCCCGGCCGCTGGGAGCCCTGGACCCCGCTCGGCGTCTGGCTCTCCACCCACATCCTCTTCGCCGGGTTCCCCACCAAACTCTGGCGCGAAGAGGTCGCCCGCAGGCTCGGCGACGACCGCGCGGCCCTCTTCGCCACCGACGGCCCCGGCACCTCCGGCTCCAACGGCTGGCTCCTCACCGGCGCCCGCACCACCACCGGCGCCCCGGTCGTCGCGGGCGACCCGCACCGCTTCATCGAGGACCCCGGCGTCTACCAGCAGATCCGGCTCGCCTGCCCCGAGTTCGACGTGGTGGGCCTCGCCGTCCCCGGCGTCCCGGGCATCGCCCACTTCGGGCACGCGGGAGGCGTCGCCTGGGCGATCACCAACGCGATGGCCGACTACCAGGACCTCTACCGGGAGCAGGTGCGCCGCACGGCGGACGGCGGGGCGGAGGCACTCGGGCCGGACGGCTGGTACCGGGTCCACGCCCACACCGAGACCGTCGAGGTCGCCGGGGGAGAGCCGGAGACGGTCGAGATCGTGGAGACGGACCGGGGGCCGGTGATCATCGGGGACGTACCCGGGGACCCGGACACCGACGCGGCCCCCGACGCGCCCGTCATCAGCCTCCGCTACCCGCCCCGCGTCACCGGCGACCTCGGCTTCGACGTGCTGCCCGCGCTGCTCAGGGCCCGTACGGTCGCCGACCTCGACACCGCCCTCGACGGCTGGGTCGAACCCGTCAACGTGGTCCTGGCCGCCGACACCACCGGGGCCACCCTGCACCGGGTCGCCGGGCACGTCCCCGTGCGCCCCTACGAGAACCGGCTGCGGGTCGTCCCCGCGCACGACCCCGCGTACGCCTGGCGCGAGGGCGGCGAGCCCCTGCCCCGTACCGAGGTCGACACCGCCACCGGTACCGCCGTGATGGCCAACGAGCGCGGCCTCGCCGCCCCCCTCGGCATCGAGTTCGCGCCCCCGCACCGCGCCGACCGCATACGGGAGTTGCTCGGCACGGCCCCGGGCGCGGCAGCGACCAGCGCCACCGGCGTGCGGAAGGTCACCGGCCCGCCCTGGTCGGCCGCGGACATGGCCGCCGTCCACACCGACACCCACCTCGCCTCCTCCCGCCGGCTCCTCTCCCTGCTCGCCTGGGCACCGGACCTCGGCCCGGACGCCGAACGCCTGCGGGACCGGCTGCTGAGCTGGGACCGCCACATGGACGCGGACAGCACCGACGCGACCCTCTACGCCCGGCTGCGCGCGGACGTCGTCCACCGGCTGGCCGGCCACCCGGCCCTGCGCCCCGTCACGGGCGACGCCGACCCCTGGCGCTCGACCGCGTACCCGCCGCTCTTCCGCCCCTGGCTCGCCGCCGTACCCCGGATCGGCTACGCCCTGGAGTCCCTGCTCACCGTCGGACTCCTCCCGTACGAGGACCGGCTGGCGATGGTCGCGGCCTCGGCCGAAGCGGTCGCCGCCACGCACGCGGAGGGCCCCGGCCCGAGCGCCTGGGGCGAGGTCCACCGGGTCTCCCCCTGGCAGGCGCTGCCGGACGCGACCCCCGAGGAGGTCCGGCCGGGGCTCGCGGGCGACCACGACTGCGTGCTCTCCACCTCCAGCGTCCCCGGGATCACCGACCTCTTCGCCCGGGGGCCCGCCGCCAGGTACGTCTGGGACCTGGCCCGCCGCGACGACAGCCTCTGGGTGGTGCCGTTCGGCGCTTCCGGGGTGCCGGGCTCCGCCCACCACCGCGACCAGACGGAGCTGTGGGCGAGCGGCCGGCTAGCCCCGGTGGTCACCGACTGGAACCTGCTGCACCGCACGGAACGCGTCACGGAACGCGTCACGGAACACCGCACCGAGCACCGATTCGAGGAGAGCACGACCATGACCGCCGCCACGCCCCCCGACCCCGACGCCTCCACCGTCCCCGCCCTGCGCCCGGCCGTCCACGAGCAGAAGGTCGAGGGCTTCGGGGTCGTCCGCCTGGTCCCGGTCGTCCCGGCGGCCGACGCCGGTCTGCTGCACGCCTGGGTCACCGAGGAGCGCGCCCGCTTCTGGGGCATGGCCGACCACACCCGCGAACAGGTCCAGGAGATCTACGAGTTCGTCGACTCGCTCCCCACCCACCACGCCTACCTGGCGCTCCGCGACGGCGTCCCGGCCGCGCTCTTCCAGACGTACCAGCCGGACGCCGACCCGGTGGGCGAGCACTACGACGTGCGGCCCGGGGACCTCGGCATCCACCTGCTGATCGCGCCCGCCGAGGGACCGGTGAAGGGGTACACGGACGCGCTCCTCACCGCGTTCATCGGCTATGTCTTCAGCGACCCGGCCCACCTGCGGGTCGTCGTCGAGCCGGATGCCCGCAACGAGAAGGCGCTCGCCCGGATGGTCCGGGTCGGGTTCGAGCTGGGCCCGGAGATCGAGAAGCCGGAGAAGACGGCTCGGCTGGCGTTCCTGCCCCGGGCGGCGCTGGGCCTGGCCTGAGACGTACGGCGGCGGGCTGCTGAGGCGTACGGCGGAGGCCTGCCGAGGCGTGCGGCGGCGGGCTACAGCGGGCTGGACCCGTCCCGGTTCAGCTCGCCGCCCGCCCGGAACAGCCGCCTGGCGACGGTGTGACCGCGCCCGGCGGCCATCCGGAACCACGGCTCCGCCGTCGCCAGGCCCTCCCGCTCCTGGAGCAGCCGCCCCAGCTCCCACATCGACTCCACGTCCCCGGCCTTCGCCGCCTGCCGCAGCATCCGCTCCGCCGCCTCCGGCCGCCCCTGGCTCCGCGCGTCCAGGGCGAGCGTGCGCAGCCCCCGTACCGCACGGGCGTCCCCGGCGGCAGCGGCGGCGGCCAGCACCTGCGGGTCCGGAGGGCGGCGGTAGCGCTGGGCGATCAGCAGCAGGATGCCGGCCAGCCACATGATCCAGCTCAGGCTGATCAGCGTGCCGCTGCCCAGGAACACCCCGGTCAGGCTCAGCGCACCGCCTGCGGGCAACAGGAAGAACCCCAGCCCCATCCCCATCACATGTCCCTTTCGGTCGCAGCCCTGCCGGATCGCCGGATCGCCGGACTGTCGGATCGCCGGCCCATCGTGCCCCGATGCCTTCCCCCTTCCGCGTCCGCCCTACCGGGCAGGACCGGTGAGGAAGACCGGATCGGTGAGGGCGGCGAGGGCGCCGGGCAGCCCCGGCACGGTCGCCGGGTGGGCGAAGCTCACCCCGGCCAGCGTCAGGCCGGTGGTGGCGGTGGAGGCGGGCAGGCTGCGCCGGGCGATCGGTTCCGTCATGTGAGGGCTCCCTCGATCGGGTGCGGCTGATGGCTGCCACGGTCTCGGATTTCACCGACGTACGGCTTACGTTGGCGATTCGTACGGACGACGTCCGGAAGGACGACGCGCGGGCCGGCTCCGGCTCCCACTCCGTACGCACTGCCACTGACCACGTACCCACCGACCACGACCACGACGGAGGTGCTCTCGATGCGGATCGCCACAACGATCTTCCTCACCGATGAGACGGTGACACCCGTGAGACTGGCGCGCGAGCTGGAGCAGCGCGGATTCGCCGGGCTCTACCTGCCCGAGCACACGCACATCCCGGTGAGCCGCCGCACCCCGTACCCGGCGGGCGGCGACCTGCCCCGTGAGTACGGCCGCACCCTGGACCCCTTCGTGGCCCTCGGCCAGGCGGCGGCCGTCACCGAACGGCTCACGCTCGGCACCGGCATCACGCTGGTCACCCAGCACGACCCGGTCGACCTGGCCAAGCAGGTGGCGACCCTCGACCACCTCTCCGGCGGCCGGTTCACGCTCGGTATCGGCTACGGCTGGAACGTGGAGGAGGCGGCCGACCACGGGGTCGAGTGGGCCACGCGCCGGGAGCTGTCGCGCGACCGGATGGCGCTGATGCGGGCCCTGTGGTCGGCCGAACCGACGGCGTACGAGGGCGAGTTCGGTTCGGTCCAGGCGAGCTTCGCGTACCCCAAGCCGGTGCAGGCGCCGCGCGGACCGGTCGTCGGCCCCCGCACACTGATCGGCGGCGGGGCGGGCCCGAAGCTGTTCGCGGCGATCGCGGAGCACGCGGACGGCTGGCTGCCCATCGGCGGCCGGGGCCTCACGGAGTCCGTGCCGAAGCTGCGGGCGGCCTGGGAGGAGGCCGGCCGCGACCCGAAGGACCTCCAGGTGGTCCCGTACGCCGTCCTCCCGGACCCCGGCAAGCTCGCCCACTACGCGGACCTGGGCATCGAGGAGGTCGTGCTCCAGCTGCCCCCGGCCGGTGAGCCGGAGGTGCTGCGGGTGCTGGACGGGTACGCGGCGTTCCTCTGAGGCCCGGCCGCGCGGGGTCGGTGCAACCGGGGGCGCCGACAAGGCATCCTTACCACCGGGGGATCGCATACGTGGGCACGGCCCGCACGCCTTTTCGGGTGTGCGGGCCGCGGGCCCGCCTGGGTGGGGAGTGGAATGAACAGGCCGTTGCGGCACATAGCCATCTTCTGCGGGCTGCTGGTGCTGGCGCTGCTGCTGCGGGCGAACTGGCTGCAGCAGGTCGACCGCGTGGAGCTGTCCCAGCACGAGAAGAACGCCCGGGTGCGGTTCGAGCGGTTCGCCACCCCGCGCGGCGACATCATCGTCGGCGGCAAGGCGGTCACCGGCTCGAAGGAGACCGACAGCCGGGACTACACGTTCCGGCGGACCTTCAAGGACGGGCCGATGTACGCGCCCGTCACCGGTTACGCCTCCCAGGCCCAGGGCACCTCGCTGCTGGAGCGGACGTACGACAGCGTCCTCAGCGGCCAGGACGACCGCTTCGCCTTCCGGCACGCCAAGGACGTCCTCACCGGGCAGCCGAGGCGCGGCGGCAGCGTGATCACCACGATCGACCCGAAGGCGCAGAAGGCGGGCTACAAGGGGCTGACCGACCTGGGCGCCCGGGGCGCGGTCGTCGCCCTGGACCCGCGCACCGGCAAGGTGCTGGCCCTGGTCTCGACGCCCTCGTACGACCCCGAGGTCTTCGCCGGGATCTCGTTCAAGGAGAGCGACCGCTTCAAGGCCCTCCTCGACGACAAGAGCAAGCCGCTGGCCAACCGCCCGCTGCGCGAGACGTTCCCGCCCGGCTCGACCTTCAAGATCCTCACGGCCGCGGCGGCGCTGGAGCACGGCGTGGTCTCGGACGTGGACGCCCCGACGAAGGCGGTGTCGCCGTATCCGCTGCCGCTCTCCAGGAACAAGATCGGCAGCGAGGCGGGGGACGCCGTCTGCAACAAGGCGTCGATGAAGACCGCCATGCAGTACTCCTGCAACAACGTCTTCCTCGACGCGGCCGCCGAGCTGGGCGAGGACCGGATGCGGGAGACGGCGGAGAAGTTCGGCTTCAACGAGGACGTGTACGCGGAGGAGTTCGGCGACCTGCTCGCCACGAAGAGCCTCTACCCGCCGAAGCTCGACAAGCCCGGCACGGCCCTCACCGGCATGGGCCAGGGCAGCCTGACGAGCACCCCGATGCAGATGGCGATGGTGACGGCGGCTCTCGCCAACGACGGCAAGCTGATGCAGCCGCACATCGTCGAGGAGCTGCGCGGCCCGGACCTGTCGACGCTGGAGACGAACGAACCGGCGGAGATGAGCCAGGCCGTCTCCCCCGAGACGGCGAAGAAGGTCCAGGAGATGATGGAGCACACCGCGAAGGAGGGCAGCGCGAAGCGCGCCCTGATCGACGGTGTGACGGTCGGCGGCAAGACGGGTACCGCCCAGCGCGGTGTGAACGTGCGCGACGAGGTCCCGTACGGCTGGTTCGTCAGCTACGGCAAGAAGGACGACGGACGTTCGGTCGCCGTCGCCGTCTTCATCGACCCGACGGACATGGACATCTCCCGCTCGGACATCTCGGGCGGCCGCCTCGGTGCCCCGATCGCCAAGAAGGTGATGGAGGCGGTGCTGGGGAAGTAGGAGGGCCGGCGCAGCGGGGATTCATCGGTGCATTGGCCTAGGCCAATGCACTCCCGTCCCCGTACCCTCATCCGTAGCCAGTGGCACACGCCCCCCCACCCCGGTTGCATGCTGGCGCGGGCACCCCCACCGAACTCTGCCCCGAGCAGCCAGGGTGAACTCCCCCACTCGCCGCCTCCAGGAGGCCACGGTGAAAGTTCGTACCAGAAGCTCGGCGATCATCGGCGCTCTTTTCCTCGCAGCATCCCTGACCCTGACGGCGACGCTGACCACGGCGTCGGCGGACGAGGCCCAGGCACAGGTCGTGCTCACGGAAGTGGCCCGCGCACAGGGCCCGTCGGCGGGCGCGGCCGGACCGGACGGCAAGGTCTGGATAGCCGAACGGGCCGGAACGGTAAGGGTCCTGGGCGACTACGGCCTCGGTGAACCGGTCCTCGACATCTCCGCCGAGACCACGACCGACGGCGAACGCGGCCTGCTGGGCGTGGCGTTCGACCCGGAGTTCGCGCACTTCTACATCTCGTACACGGACCTCGAAGGCACCAGCACCATCGACGAGTTCGCGGTCCAGGACGGCGAACTCCAGCCGGACTCCCGGCGGACGGTCCTCACCCAGGAGCAGCCGTACCCGAACCACAACGGCGGCGACATCAAGTTCGGCCCCGACGGCTACCTCTACATCGCGTTCGGCGACGGCGGCTCGGGCGGCGACCCGCACGGCAACGGCCAGAACCTCGACACGCTGCTCGGCAAGATCCTCCGTATCGACCCGACCGGCGGGGAGCCGTACGCCATCCCGTCCGACAACCCGTTCGTGGCCGAGGAAGGCGCGAAGGACGAGATCTGGGCGTACGGACTCCGCAACCCGTGGCGGTTCTCGTTCGACGCGGGCACGGGCGACCTGCTCATCGGGGACGTCGGCCAGAGCGAGTGGGAGGAGATCGACTGGGCCCCCGCGAGCAGCAAGGGCGGCGAGAACTACGGCTGGTCCTCGATGGAGGGCAACCACCCCTTCCGCGGCGGCACGGAGCCGGCGAACCATGTGCCCCCGGTCCACGAGTACGACCGCAGCGGCCTGGGCTGCTCGGTGACGGGCGGCTTCGTCTACCGGGGCGAGGCGATCGCGGACCTGGCAGGGAGCTACGTCTACAGCGACTACTGCGACGGCACGCTCCGCACCCTGAACATCGAGAACGGCGAGGTGACGGGCGAGGGCGACCTGGGCGTCCAGGGCGGCGAGGTGATCTCGTTCGTGGAGGCGGGTGACGGGGAGCTGTACGTGTTGGCGATAGGCGGCGCGGTCTCGCGGATCGACCCGGCGTAAGGGGCCCGGGCCCACCCCAGCTCGTCCTCGGTCCGCCGGGCACCTTCTCTGCTGGGCGGGCCCACCCCAGCCCGTCCGGCGTTTGAGGACGGAACCCTTGCTGGGGTGGGCCCGGCGCTCAGAGGCCCCTCAGGTACGAGACCTTCGCAGGGCGCGCGACCCCCACCGCCCCGGTTCCGTCCTCGAACGCCGGACGGGATGAATGCGGCTCGACTCCCGGACGGGCCGGGTGCGGCTCCGAGGCCGGACGGGCCGGGGATCCACCCACCACCCCCACAAGCTCCGTCAACGCGTTGACCCGGAAGTCCGCCGTCCCCACCACATCCGGATGCTCCGCCCACCAGTGCCCGTACGGCCCCCGCCGCAGATGCGCCGTCCGCAGCCCCGCCGCCGCGGCGGGGAACAGGTCGTCCGCCGGGTGATCGCCCACGTACAGCGTCGCCCCCGGCTCCGCCCCCGACGCCTCCACCACCCGAGCGAAGAAGGCCGGATCCGGCTTCCGTACGCCCCACTCGTCCGAGGTCACCACCAGATCCGCGGGCAGGTCCAGCGCCCGCAGCCGCTCCCCGGCCCGTACCGTCCCGTTCCCCGCCACGACGACCCGGATCCCCGCCGCCCGCAGCTCCGCCAGCGCCGGCCGCACGTCCGGGTAGAGGTCCGACTCGTCGAGGTGCTCCCCGCGCCCGGCGGCCGCCCGGGCCAGGTACGCCTCGTCGACGTCCATGCCGGGCCGCAGCACCCGCAGCGCGTCCGTGGCGTCGCGGCCCTGGGCGACGGCCGCGCCCACCAGGGCGCTGAGCGTGTGCGCGGGCACTCCGAGCCAGTTGGCCCAGGACGCCCAGTGGCGGTCGTCGCGTACGAGTGTTTCGCCGATGCCGAGGACGATCGTTTCCATCACCGTGCCGACACTAGGCGTGAGGATGCCGTGGCAGGGCTCTCATTCGGTGAGTCGGCCCGCACGAGTGAAGGGGGGCCGTGGGCACCCGCCCCACCGGCGACCGGTCCGGCACCCGTTCCGGCACCCCGGTCCCGCGATCCGACCCCCGAGGCCCTGGTCCGGCGCGCGCGCCTCGCTCGTATGCTCGGTTCATGACCGATCCTCAGAGCGGACGCCCCACCTCCAACGCCATGCGGCGCGCACTCAAACGTGCCCGTGACGGTGTCGCCCTCGATGTCACCGAGGCCGCTGTCCTGCTCCAGGCGCGCGGCGACGACCTGACGGATCTGGCGGCCTCCGCCGCCCGCGTCCGGGACGCGGGCCTGGAGGCGGCGGGCCGGCCGGGCGTGATCACGTACTCGCGCAAGGTCTTCATCCCGCTCACCCGACTCTGCCGTGACAAGTGCCACTACTGCACCTTCGTCACCGTCCCCGGCAAGCTCCGCCGGGCGGGCCACGGGATGTTCCTCTCGCCCGACGAGGTGCTGGCCATCGCGCGTGAGGGCGCGGCGATGGGCTGCAAGGAAGCGCTGTTCACCCTCGGCGACCGCCCCGAGGACCGCTGGCCCGAGGCGCGGGAGTGGCTGGAGGCGGAGGGGTACGACGACACCCTCGCGTACGTACGCGCGATGGCGATCCGGGTCCTGGAGGAGACGGGCCTGCTGCCCCACCTCAACCCGGGCGTGATGACCTGGACCGATCTCCAGCGCCTGAAGCCCGTGGCCCCCTCGATGGGGATGATGCTGGAGACGACGGCGACCCGCCTGTGGTCCGAGCCGGGCGGCCCGCACCACGGCTCCCCGGACAAGGAACCGGCGGTGCGGCTGCGTGTCCTCGAAGACGCGGGGCGCTCCAATGTCCCCTTCACCACCGGCATCCTGATCGGGATCGGCGAGTCGTACGAGGAGCGCGCCGACTCCCTCTTCGAGCTGCGCAAGACGGCCCGCGCCTACCACGGCATCCAGGAAGTCATCGTGCAGAACTTCCGCGCCAAGCCGGACACGGCGATGCGCGGGATGCCCGACGCGGAGCTGGAGGAGCTGGCCGCCGCCATCGCGGTGGCCCGGCACATCCTCGGCCCGTCCGCCCGCATCCAGGCCCCGCCGAACCTGGTGGACGCCGAGTACGCGCTGCTCATCGGCGCGGGCATCGACGACTGGGGCGGGGTCTCGCCGCTCACCCCCGACCACGTCAACCCCGAACGCCCCTGGCCGCACATCGACGAACTGGCCGCAAAGACCGCCGACTCGGGCTTCACGCTCCGCGAACGCCTCACCATCTACCCGGAGTTCATCCAGCGCGGGGAGCCGTGGCTCGACCCCCGCCTCCTCCCGCACGTCCGCGCCCTGGCCGACCCGGAGACGGGCCTCGCCCGCGAGGACGTGCTTCCTGTCGGGCTGCCCTGGCAGGAGCCGGACGAGGGGTTCACCTCCTCCGGCCGCACCGACCTCCACACCACCATCGACACCGAGGGCCGCACCGGTGACCGCCGTGACGACTTCGACGAGGTGTACGGGGACTGGGAGGCGCTCCGTGAGGCGGCGGCCCCCGGCATGGTCCCGTCCCGCATCGACGCCGACGTACGCCAGGCCCTGAGCCAGGCCGCCGACGACCCGACGAAGCTCACCGACGACCAGGCCCTCGCCCTGCTCCACGCGGACGGCCCGGCGCTGGACGAGCTGTGCCGGATCGCGGACACCCTGCGCCGGGACGTGGTCGGCGACGACGTCACGTACATCGTCACGCGGAACATCAACTTCACCAACGTCTGCTACACCGGCTGCCGCTTCTGCGCCTTCGCCCAGCGCCGCACGGACGCCGACGCGTACACCCTCTCCCTGGACCAGGTCGCGGACCGGGCGGCGCAGGCGTGGGACGTCGGCGCGGTCGAGGTCTGCATGCAGGGCGGCATCCACCCGGACCTGCCCGGGACGGCGTACTTCGACATCGCGAGGGCGGTGAAGGAACGCGTCCCCGGCATGCACGTGCACGCCTTCTCGCCCATGGAGGTCGTCAACGGGGCGACCCGCACCGGCATGTCGATCCGCGACTGGCTGACGGCCGCCAAGGAGGCCGGGCTCGACTCGATCCCCGGTACGGCGGCGGAGATCCTGGACGACGAGGTCCGCTGGGTCCTCACCAAGGGCAAACTGCCCACGGCCACCTGGCTGGAGGTCATCAAGACGGCACACGAGGTGGGCCTGCGCTCGTCCTCGACGATGATGTACGGCCACGTGGACCAGCCCCGCCACTGGCTGGGCCACTTCCGTACGCTCTCCCGACTCCAGCAGGAGACAGGCGGGTTGACGGAGTTCGTCACCCTCCCCTTCATCCACACCAACGCCCCGGTCTATCTGGCCGGCATCGCCCGCCCGGGCCCGACGGACCGCGACAACAGGGCCGTCACCGCCATGGCGCGGCTCCTGCTCCACCCGCACATCACCAACATCCAGACGAGCTGGGTGAAGCTCGGCACGGAGGGTGCGGCGGAGATGCTCCGCTCGGGCGCGAACGACCTGGGCGGCACGCTGATGGAGGAGACCATCTCCCGTATGGCGGGGTCGAGTTACGGCTCGTACCGCTCGATCCAGGACCTGAAGGCCATCGCCGAGCTTGCCGGCCGCCCCTCCCGCCCGCGCACCACGCTGTACGGGGAGGTCCCGGCCGAACGCGTCGCGGCGGCCACGGCCTCGGACGGCCACCTGCCGGAACTGCTGCCGGTGCTGCCGAGCTGAGGGGGAGGGGCGCGGTCGCCGCGCCGGTCAGGGGTTGCCGTAACGGCCAGGGGTTGCCGTGCCGGTCAGGGGGAGTCGCCGCCGGGTCACACGGTCGCGGCTTCCTCCTGCGGGGCCGGGCCGGGGGCGGCGGTGGGCAGGTCGTTCCCGGACCGGTTCTTCACGAGCTCGACGTTCTCGACGAAGAGCTGGAAGAGCAGCTGGCTCGCGCTGACCTCCCGGCCGTTCTTGCCGTTGGCGCCCTGGGCGATGCCCAGGCTGTAGGGCTCCTTGTCCTCGGCCTTCACGCCGATGTACCCGCCCAGCGTGCCCTCGTTCTGGGTCGCGTTCTGGAACTCTCCGCCGTCTGCGTTCGCCTTGCGGATCAGGTCGTTCTTGTAGCCAGGCCCGAGGGCCATGTGGTCCTGGTTGTAGAGGAGTTCATGGGCGCCGGGCTTCAGCGTGAACTTCAGCTGGACCGCGTAGGAGGCACTGTCGGTGTTGTAGTACCCGTCGGCCTGGCCCTGGTCGCCGAGGTGGGCTCCGATCGTCAGGCCCTTGTGGTTCTCCCTGAACCCCGCCGCTGAACGGCCCTCGGTGGTCAGGTACTCCGTCAGGGCCTGCCGGGCGGCTCCGTCGCCCCAGTAGGTCAGGGCGCTGTGGGCCTCCTCGAAGCTCATGGACCTGTACAGCTCCATCCTGCCCGCGTCCGGCCCCTTGTCCGCCAGGGCGCGCAGAAGGTTCGGGCCGACGGACGCGATGACCTCGTCCATCCGGCGCGGAGGCTTGCTGGCCTTGAACTTCTTCGCGTTCGCCTTGGACGTCGTCATCTGCGTGGCCCTCGCCTTCGCGGCGCCCTTGCTGGCGCCGCTCAAGCCCGCCTGCTCCTCCCAGTAGTCGACCGTCAGCCGGTCCTGGGGGCCCGCGACGCGCTGCACGGAGGGGCTGGGGCCGTGGCCGGGGGAGGGCGCCGCCAGGCGCTGCACGTCCGTGGCGGCGGTCTGCGGGCGGGCCGCCATGGCCCGGCCGGCGTTCGCCTCCGCTTCGCGCTCGAACCGGTCCGACGGGTCGGAGACCCTGAGCCCCGTTCCGTTGTCGGTGCCGGCGACGGGCCCCTGGCGTTGCTGGATGACGTGGGTGAGCTCGTGGGCGAGGGTGTGCCTGTCGTTGCCGCCGTCACCGATGACGACGTGGCTGCCGGAGGTGTAGGCGCGGGCGCCGACTTCGGCGGCGGAGGCCTTGGCGGCGCTGTCGCTGTGGATGCGGACGTCGGAGAAGTCAGCGCCGAGCCTGGCTTCCATGTCGGTGCGGGTGGCGTCGTCCAGGGGGCGTCCGGGGGCGCGCAGGACGTCGTGGACCGCGGACCGCTGCACCGCGGACCCTTGCGCTCCGGACCGCTGCACCGAGGCCTGCCCGCCCGGCTGGTGCCCGCATCCGTCGGTGTGCCGGTGCTGCTCCTGGGAGTGACCGGATTCGCGGAGCATCTGCACGACCGCGGCGTTGCCCAGAGTGGACTGCAACGCCATCAGCCCCGCCGGTGCCGCCGTCGACTGCTGAGGAGTCGCGGCATGCCGGGAGGACCGCGGCAGCTGTTCGTCGGTCTTCAGCGCCGGGCGGGGGTGCTTGGTGCTCACGCGATCGCCTTTCCGATTCATCGGGGCAGCCGCCTCGCGCGGCTGCCCGGCCCCACCCCCTGGGGGCGGTCACCCGTCGTGACCAGGGCCTCTGCAGTAGTATCAGCTACTTTTCCGGTGCGAAGCCAATGATCGTCCGCAGCGGCGAGCCGCGTCCCGCTGCGAACTCGGCGTCCTGTGCGCCCTGGTGACGGGATGCTGAATGTCTCCGAATATCTCCGCGATGTCGCCACCCCGTCATGGAAACTTGTGTCCGTGTACGGACAAGCGCGCCCGGGGTCCTGCAGACTGCGACAGGTGCCCCCACGCCGAGGCGGCCGGTAGTCGCTTCGGCCACGCCTCCACGAGGAGAGAAGCAGTATGCGCAAACCGCCCTCCCCGTCCCCCGCCTCCACCGGCCCCAGGCCGCCCGCCTCCGTCAGGGGCCGGGCCTCGCGCGTCGGCACGGTCCTCGCCGCCGCGGCCCTGTTCGTACTGATCCCCGCGTCCACGGCCCACGCCGACCCGCCGCGCAACCTCCCCCAGAACGCGGGCGGTTACGAGCAGACGTTCTCGCCCGCCTTCGACTACGACGGTGACGGCTGCTACGCCACCCCCGCCATCGGCCCGGACGGAACCCTCGCGCCCGGCCTGAAGACGACCGGCGCGATCAACGGGAGCTGCCGGGACCGGTCGGACCTGGACAACTCCCAGACGTACGCCCGCTCCCTGTGCAACAACGGCTGGTGCGGCATCGTCTACGCGGGCTACTTCGAGAAGGACCAGGCCGTCCACGGCAGCGGCCTCGGCGGGCACCGCCACGACTTCGAGCACGTCGTCTCCTGGGTCAACCAGGGCTCCAACCAGGTGGATTACGTCTCCACCACCCAGCACAGCACGGTCAAGACCTACCCCCGCTCCCAGGTGCGCTTCGACGGCTCGCACCCCAAGATCGTCTACCACAAGGACGGCGCGAGCACGCACTTCTTCCGCCTCGCCAACGGCAACGACGAGCCGCCCGAGAACCACTACGGCAACTGGCGCTACCCCCCGATCGTCGACTGGAACGGCTTCCCCAGCACGGAGTTGCGCGACCGCCTGATGAACGCGGACTTCGGCGCCGCCACCATCAAGGTCACCGACAAGGACAACCGCTTCCGCAATCTCCTCAACAACTCCAAGCCCGGCGGCATCCCCTTCGACCCCTGGGCCTGACGGCCGGCGGCCAGGGCGTACGAGCCCTACGCCCTGGCCCACGTGATCGCGCGACCCTCGCCGTCGCCTGCGTGCAGGCCGCCCCGGGCGCTATCCGGATGCTGCTCCCGATGGTCGAACACGACGCCATCCGCCCACCGCCGCCCGCAACGGTGAACCCGGCAGCCGACAGGACGGGGCCGGCCGGATTCGAACCGGCGTCCTCCCACATGAGGTGAAGGCGCGACAACCGCTGCGCTACGAGCCCCGTCCCGCTCGCGAGCATACGGTCGCACTGCCCACCTCGGTACGCGATTTTCTCAGGAAGCCGCACGTGGACGGGCGCACGAGGGCCCGCGCCCTCGCCCGGTGAGGACGAAGACGCGGGCCCTGGGGGCGTACGCCGCCGGGTTCAGGCCCCGGCCGCGAACTCCACGAAGGCCGCCCAGGCGGGGGCGGTGACGAGGAGGGCGGGGCCGGTGGGGGTCTTGCTGTCGCGTACGGGGATGAGGCCGGGGTAGCCGTCGGCGACCTCGATGCAGTTGTTCGCGCCCCCGTCGCTGTAACTGGACTTGCGCCAGGTTGCGGTGGAGAGGTCGGGGGTGGTGGATGCGGTCACAGGTTCCCCTTCCGTACGTCGCCGATGAAGGCGGTCCAGGCGGGCGCGGCGATCACGAGGGCGGGGCCTGCGGGGACCTTGCTGTCGCGCACGGGGACGAGGCCGGAGTAGCCGTCTGCCACCTCGATGCAGTTGTTGTCGCCCCCGTCGCTGTAGCTGGACTTGCGCCAGGTCGCGGTTGAGAGGTCGGGCGTGCGCTTCATGATCCTCTGAACTCCTTCAGGACGCCCCTGATGAACGCGATGGAGTCGGGCGGGGGCAACGCCCGATCCCGTGCCCGATCGTAGGACAGCCGGGCGCGCGTGACGTCTTCCGGATCCTCCAGCAATTCGGAGCACTGGTTGCCTTCCATATAGGCAACGGCACTCCCGTCGTCCTGCCACATCAGCGTGAGGGAGCCGTCCATCAAATGGTGGGCCCCGGCCGAGAGTGGCAACACCTGAAGCGTGACCATCGGCAGCTCCGCGATCGCGATCAGGTGCTCCAGCTGGGCTTCCCACACCTCCGCACTGCCCACCTGACGCCGTAGCCCGTACTCGTCGATGATGATGCGGACGGTGGGGGCCGGGTTGCGGTAGAGCAGTTGTTGACGGCCGAGTCGCGCTATGACCTGTTCTTCGACCGACTCGGCTTCGCTCTCCGTTTCCTGGTCGCCCGACAACAGGGCGCGGGCCACATCCTCGGTCTGGAGCAGTCCGGGAATGCCGAGCGTGAACAGGTGCATGATGCGCGCCCCGAACTCCAGCCGCATGAACTCCTTGTACTTGTCCTTGAAGACCTCCCGCCGCGCCACCTTCCACAGCTCGACCAGCAGCCCGCCCGTCTCGTAGAACCGGTCCAGGTCCTCCATCACCGCGAGCTTCGAGAGCCGTTTGCCTGTCTCCAGGCGGTACAGATAGCTCTTGTCGTACCGGGTCTTCACCGCGAGCTGGCCGAGTGACAGACCCGCCTTCTCCCGTAGGAACTTCAGGGCGCGCCCCAGCGCCGCGCGCCCCGACTCCGCTTCCACGTCCACTTCCGCGACTTCGGTCATCCCCGATTCCCCGACCCCTTGCCGTTGTCCTGTGCACAGGCAATCGCGTGCCTCTGTCGAGCGTAGGGCGGCGGCCGTGACGATGGGGGCACGAACGGTAATCGCCACCCGTCAGGGTCACACGAGCCCCCACGCGCTAAGGACACCGACATGATCGACACCTCGCAGCTCCGCCTCCTCCCCTGGAGGTCCCCCGAAGGCAAGCCCTGCTATCTGAGCACCAGCGACCCCAACAGCCGGATCTCCCGCCTCGCCGACGAGACGGAGGAGGAGCAGATCGAGTGCGGGAACGTCGTGCTGGAGGGAGCGCAGGAGGTGCTGGCGGACCAGGTGGCCGGGGAGGTCGCCCTGCGGTTCGCGTTGACGCAGGCCGTGCTGTCCTTGCGGGACGTGCTGCTCATCGCGCACAGCCGGGGGCAGCGGCTGCCGGATCCCGAGGTCCACTGACAGACTGGGGCCATGCCCGCGACCCCGCCCCGCCGCCTCTCGCTCCAGCAGATCATCGAGGGGCAGCGGCGCGCCGCGTTCGTCGGCCGGGAAGCCGAACTCGACCTCTTCCGGGGGAACTTCACCACTCCGCCCGAGGACCCGGGCCACCGGTTCGTCTTCCATGTACGGGGCAACGCGGGGGTCGGCAAGACCTCGCTCGTACGGGAATGGCAGCAGACAGCCGAGGAGTTCGGGGCGCTCACCGCATCGGTCGACGAGAGCGCCGACTCCGTACCGGAGGTACTCGCCGCCGTCGCCGCGCAGTTCGCCGGGCAGGGGCACCCGCTCAAGGCGCTGGACCGGCTGCTGACCACGTACCGGCGCGCCCTCCATGACACGGCCGACCGGCTCGCGACGGAGGACGAACCTTCGCCCGGGGCGCTGGCCGCCGCGCAGGCCGGGCTGATCGCGGCCGGGGCGATACCCGTCGTCGGGGCGCTGGCCGGGGGCATCGACCCGGCGGTCGTGGCGCGCGGCGCGGGCGGGCTGCGGGCGGTGTTCGGGGGGCGGGCCCGGCAGCAGGAGGAGGCGCGGCTGCTGGCGGAGCCGGTACGGGTCCTCACGCCGGTGTTCGTCGCCGAGCTCGACCGGGTCGCGGACGCCGTGCCCTGGGTCGCCCTGTTCCTGGACACCTACGAACGCACCGCGCCCCTGCTGGACCGGTGGCTCGCGGACCTGCTGATCCGCGGCCGGTACGGGGAGCTGCCCGCCAACCTCGTCCTGACCCTGGCCGGTCAGCGCCGCCTCGATCCGGCGCACTGGGGCGACCGGGGCCGCCTGGTGGCCGACGTACCGCTGGGGCCGTTCACCGAGGCGGAGGCGCGCCGACTCCTCACCGGACGCGGGGTGGTGGAGGAACCCGTCGTACGGGAGGTGCTGCGGCTCTCCGGCGGGCTGCCGGTCCTGGTGTCGACGCTCGCGGCGAACCCCGGGGCGGCCGGTGAGGCGAACGCGACCGCCGTCGAACGCTTCCTGGCCGGCGAGGGCGACCCGGACCGCCGGGCTGCGGCTCTGGCGTGCGCGCTGCCGAGGCGGTTCGACGAGGACCTGGTGGCCGTCGCCGTACCGTCCTCGCTCCCCGGGCTCTACGACTGGCTGCACGAGCTGCCGTTCGTGGTGGAGCCGCACTCGGGCCGCTCCCGCTACCACGGCGTCGTACGGGCCCCGATGCTCCGGCTCCAGCGCACCGGCTCCCCGCAGCGGTGGAGGGAGACGCACGACCGGCTGGCCGACGCCTTCGCTGAGCGGAGGGACGCGGCGGCCCCCGGTGTCGACCCGGAACGCCTCTGGGCCGAGGAGCCGTGGCGCCGGGCGGCCCTGGACGTGCTCTACCACCGGCTCTGCGCCCGCCCCCGCACCGCGCTGCCCGACGCCCTGCGCGCCGGGATCGAGGTGTGCGGCCAACAGCCGTCCGCCGCCCGCCACTGGGCCCGGACCCTGGTGGAGGCGGGCGAGGACGCCGACAGCGCCGTACTCCGCGACTGGGGCCGCGACCTCCTCACCGCCTGCACCGACCACGGCCCCCGCCCCACGGCCGTACTCGGACTCCTCCTGACCCGCGCCGAGTTGACGGACACGGACAGGGTGGCCGCCCTGGTGGCGCGGGCCTGGGACCGTTACCGGGCCCGGGAGTTCGAGGCAGCCCTGTCCGACCACGGCCGGGCGATCGCGGTGGACCCGCGCAGCGAACGCGCCCACCAGGGCAGGGCGGTGGTGCTGCGGTCGCTGGGCCGCCACGAGGAGGCCCTAGCGGACCTGGACCGGGCGGAGGAGATCGCGCCCGCCTGGGCCTGGGCGGTGTACGAGCGGGGTGAGACGTACCGGCGGATGGGCCGGCTGGAGGAGGCCCTGACCGTCCTGGACCGGGCCCACGCCCTGGACCCGTCCGCCGCCGTACCTCTGGGCAGCCGGGGCCTGGTCCGCCACCGCCTGGGCCGCCACGAGGAGGCGCTGGACGACTTCGACCGGGCGGTCGCGCTGTGGCCGGAGTACGCCTGGGCCCTGGTCCGCCGGGCCCGGGTCCGCACCGCCCTGGGCGACCCCGTGGGCGCCCTCGCCGACCTGGACCGGGCCGATGAGCTGACCCCCGGGCTTGCGGGCACGGAGGGGGAGCGGGGCGAGGTGTACCGCGCGACGGCCCGCCACGAGGAGGCCGTCGCCTGCTACGGGCGCGCCCTGGCCCTGGACCCCGACTACGCCTGGGCCCACGGCAGCAGGGCCCTGGCGCTGGAGGCCCTGGGGAGGCTCACGGAGGCCCGCGCGGACCTGGACCGGGCGCTGGAGCTGGACCCGGAGTACGGGTGGGCACGGACGCAGCGGGAGCGGATGGGGGCGGCGGGGGACCGTAGGGCCGGGGAGGGGTCGTAGGGCCGACGCCCCTTCCGACCGGCCCAAAAACGACCTCAAGGACGTCCGTCGACATACCCGTACGTACCCCGGTCGCCCCCTCTACCGCCCGTTCCCGTTCGATTACAGTGCTTGCGCGGTCGCCCGCAAAGGCCCGCACAGGCGCACGCGGTGTCGGGAAGGGGGCGGGGTGAGCACAGGGACCACGGCGGTCTGGGGACGGGCCGAGCAGCAGGACTTCCGCAGCCGGGTCCGCGGGGCGCTGCTCGGCGGGGCCATCGGGGACGCGCTCGGGGCCGGGGTCACCGGGCTCACGCTGGAAGGGATCCGTGAGGCCCATGGGGCCGAAGGGGTCACCGACTACGTTCCCGCGCACGGCAGACGCGGGGCCGTCACCGCGCTCACCCAGCTCACCCTGTTCACCGTGGACGGGCTGATCCGCGCCCAGGTCCGCCGCGACACCGGTGCCTGGCACCCGCCCACCGATGTGCACCGGGCCCATCTGCGCTGGGCCGCCACCCAGCACGACTGGGGGCCCGACGAGCGGCGCAAGGACAACGGGTGGCTGGCCGCCGAGGAGTGGCTCTACGCCCGCCGCGGGCCCACCCGGGAGTGCCTGGGCGGGTTCGGCGACAAGGTCATGGGCACGCTGGAGCGGCCGAAGAACCCCTCCGCCCGGGACGCGGGCGCGGTCACCCGGTCCGCGCCGTTCGGGCTGCTCGTGGGGTGGGAGCCGCAGCTCGTGCTCCAGCTGGCCGTCGAGTGCGCGGCCCAGTCCCACGGCCATCCCGCCGCCCAGCTGGCCGCCGGAGCCTTCGCCGTACTCGTGCACGGGCTGGCGCGCGGGGAGACCCTGGACGGTTCCGTTCAGCACGCCCTGGCCCTCCTGGCCGGGCGGCCCGGCCACGAGCCGGTGACCGAGGCCCTCCAGCAGGCCCTCGGGTCCGTGCGGCAGGGCATCCCGGGCCCGGCGCTCATCGAGGCGCTGGGTGCGAGCGACGCCGCCGAGGAGGTGCTCGCCGTCGCCGTGTACTGCGCCCTGGTCAGCGAGGACGTACGGCACGGGCTACGGCTCGCGGTGAACCACGGCGGGCCGTCCCGTGCCACCGGGTCCCTCTGCGGGGCGCTGCTGGGTGCGCTGCACGGCGAGACCGCGCTGCCGCCGGCCTGGCTCGCGGAGCTGGAGGGGCGCCCCACGCTCCTCGAACTGGCCGACGACTTCGCGATGGAGATGACCCAGGGCCCGGCCCTGCACAGCCCGACCGCCGCCGCCCCGGGCTGGCTGGCCCGCTACCCGCGCGGCTGAGTGGCCGGGCCGCCCGCCCGGGCGGCTGCTTACGGGCGTGGCTGAGTGGCTGGGCTCCCGCCTCCGTCCTGTGCGGGGATCGTGGCGGCCGCCGCCGCCGTACCACCGCCGCCGACACCGTCCCCGTCGCCCGCGTTGATCTGTGCCAGCACCGCGTCGCGCTCCGGGGTGTCCTCCGGCTTCACGAAGCCGATCAGGACGTACAGCACGAGCGAGACGGCGAGCGGCACTGAGACCTGGTACTGGAGCGGGACCCCGCCCTCGACGGCCCAGTCGATCGGGTAGTTGACCAGCCAGAACGCCAGCAGGCCCATCCCCCAGCTGACCAGCGCCGCCGTCGGTCCCGACTTACGGAACGGGCGCAGCAGGCCCAGCATGAACGGGATCGCGATCGGCCCCATCAGACCGGCGACCCACTTGATCACGACGGTGATGATGTCCTTGAACGTGGGGGAGTTGACCTGCGTCGCGATCGCCATCGACAGCGCGAGGAACGTCACCGTGGTCCAGCGCGCCGCGATCAGCCCGGCACGGTCGCCCCAGCCGCGCGCCGCCTTCGAGAGCGTCGGGGCGATGTCCCGGGTGAAGACGGCGGCGATGGCGTTGGCGTCCGAGGAGCACATGGCCATCGTGTGGGAGAAGAACCCCACGACGACCAGCCCCAACAGGCCGTGCGGCAGGAGCTGTTCGGTCATCAGGGCGTAGCTGTCGGAGGCGTCCGGCTTCTGGGCGTCGACGAGCAGCGGGGCGCACCACATCGGGAAGAACAGCACCAGCGGCCAGACGAACCACAGGATCGCCGACAGCCGCGCCGAACGGGTCGCGGAGGCGGCGGAGTCGGTCGCCATGTACCGCTGGGCCTGGTTCCACATGCCGCCGTTGTACTCGAAGGTCTTGATGAAGAGGAACGCCAGCAGGAACGTCACCGTGTAGGGCCCGGCGGTCGGATCCGCGTGCCCGTCGGGCAGCTTGTCCCAGACCGTCCACAGGGTGGAGAAGCCGTCCAGCTTGCTCATCACGGCGAGCAGCATCGCCAGCCCGGCGAACAACTGGATGATGAACTGGCCCAGTTCGGTGAGTGCGTCCGCCCACAGCCCGCCGACCGTGCAGTAGATCCCCGTGACCACACCGGTGATGAGGATGCCCTGGGAGATCGACAGGCCGGTGAAGACCGACAACAGGGTGGCGATCGCGGCCCACTTGGCGCCGACGTCCACGATCTTCAGCAGCAGCCCCGACCAGGCGAGCGCCTGCTGGGTCTGGATGTTGTAGCGGTTCTTGAGGTACTCCAGCGGCGAGGCGACATGGAGCCGCGAGCGCAGCCGGTTCAGCCGCGGCGCGAAGAGCTTCGCCCCGATGAAGATGCCGATGGCGATCGGCAGTGACCAGGTCACGAAGGACGTGACCCCGTACTGGTACGCGATCCCGGCGTAGCCGGTGAACATCACCGCGCTGTAGCCGGACATGTGGTGCGAGATCCCGGACAGCCACCACGGCATCTTGCCGCCGGCCGTGAAGAAGTCGCTGACGTTGTCCACGCGTTTGTGCGACCAGAGTCCGATCGCGACCATCACGCCGAAGTAGCCGATGAGTACAGCCCAGTCGAGACTGTTCATGTCCCCCTCCAGGGGTCCGCCTTGTGAACGGGTGCGCACTTCGTCGGTACGGCCGTTCAGCGGCGTCCCCGTGCGGGAGTCGTGCGGGAGCGGGGACTGCGGGGATTGAACCCTCTGTTCGGCCTCGCGGTCAAGAAGGCCGTGAGGTCATATATATGAACACCAATCACCAAGGCGAACGATTTTGCTTGTTCTTGACCTTGTGGGGCGTTGTCGCGCACATGACGGCGGCCACACGATGGGCGGGCACTTCGTCAGGCCACACGTGCGAAGGCCGCACGGGATGCGGGTCCCGTGCGGCCGAGAGTCGAGAGGAGGGGGTGCGTCAGTACGTCAGCGCGTCAGCACGTCAGCGCATCAGCTCACCGGCGTTGACCAGCAGCGACTGGCCGGTGATCGCTCGCGCCCGGTCGGAGGCCAGGAACGCGACGGCCTCCGCCACATCCCCGTCCGTGGCCAGCTCCGGCAGCGCCATCCGCTCGGTGAGCCGGGCCAGCACCTCGGACTCCGGTACGCCCTCGGAGCCCGCGGTGAACTGGACGTACGCCTGCACCGGCGGCCCCCACATCCAGCCCGGCAGCACGGTGTTGACCCGGATCCGGTGCGGCCCCAACTCCCGTGCCAGGGAGTACATCGCGGAGGTCAGCGCCCCCTTCGACGCCGCGTACGCCGCCTGCCACACCTGGGAGGGCGCGGCCACCGCGGACTGCGTGCCGATCACCACCACCGAGCCGCCGCGCTCCTTGAGGGCGGGCAGGCAGGCCCGGGTCATCCGCAGGGTCCCCAGGAGGTTCACATCGATGACCGACTGCCAGGTGGTGAAGTCCGCGTCCTCCAGTCCGCCGAAGTAGCTGTCCCAGGCGGCCACATGCACCACCGCGTCGACCCCGCCGAACCGCTCGACCGCCAGCGCGGCCAGCGCCTCGCACTGCGCCTCGTCGGTGATGTCGGTCGGCAGATGGGCGGTGCGGCTGCCCTCGGGGTCGATCTCCGCCGCACTCTTCGCCAGGTTCGCCGCCGTGCGCGCGCCGAGCACCGCGCGCCCTCCGTCCCGTACGACGGTCTCCGCGACCCGGTGCCCCAGCCCCGCGCCGACGCCCGACACGATGACGGTCTTCCCCGCGAGCAACATCGGCGCCTCCCGGCCCTGGAAGTTCGTCTGACGGAGCGTCAGAGTAGGTGGCCGCGGGGCTCGATGGAAGGGAACGGAAGGGAAAGGGGAGAGGAGACATGGTGGACGACGATCACGGGACGCGGAGTGCGAGCTATGCCGAGCTGGCGGCGACAGGGCCGTACGGGGTGCGCCCCGGGCATGCCTTGATCACCATGGTCGAGCCGCATCCGGGCCATGAGCACGCGTACAACCGCTGGTACGAGGACGACCACTACTACGCCGGCGCGACGGCCATGCCGTGGATGTTCGCCGGGCGGCGCTGGGTGGCCACCAAGGACCTCCAGGAGCTGCGCTACCCGGAGAAGTCGGCGGTCGCCCAGCCCGTCGGCGCGGGGTGCTACCTGTCGACGTACTGGGTCACCGAGGGGCGCTACGACGAGCACATGAAGTGGACCGTCGCCATCAACAAGCGGCTCAACCGGGACGGCCGGGTCTACCAGGACCGGACCCATGTCTTCACGGCCTTCCAGGACCACGAAGCGACCGTCTACCGCGACGGGGCCGCCGGGCCGCGGGACTTCCACGCGCTCGACCACCCGTACGCCGGCCTCGTCCTCCAGGTCGTCGACGCCGAGGGGCCCGGGCAGCGGGCGGAGCTGCTGGAGTGGCTGCGCTCCCGGCACCTGCCGAAGCGGCTGAGCGGATCGCCCGCCGCCATGGTGACCGTCTTCCGGCCGACGCCCCTGCCCGGCGACCGGATGACGTACGTGAAGCAGGTCGAGGGGGTGGATACCCGGCTGACGCTGCTGTGGTTCCTCCAGGAGGACCCCCGTACCTGCTGGACGAAGCACTTCGCCGGGCTTGACGCGGCGGTCGCGGAGACGGGGCTGGGGCGGGTCGAGCTGGTCGCCCCGTTCATCCCGACCGTGCCGGGGACCGATCGGTACGTCGACCGGCTGAGGTGACGGCCGCCGGCTGAGGTGACGGCTGCCGGGTGCGGTGGCCATGCCGAGCCCCCTCGGCCAGGACGGCGAAACCGGTCGAGAGGGCTCCATCAGGTGGTGCTGTGGTGCGGCCTGCGGTGCGGGCAGACGGTTTTCGGTCAGGCGTCGACCGGGCCCGTGGCGACGTCGCGCACGAACGCGTTCCACGCACCGGGGACGAAGGTGAGCGAGGGGCCCTCGGGGGCCTTCGAGTCACGCACGGCGATGGAGAGAGCGACCGGGGACTTGACCTCGACGCACGCGCCGTTGCCCCCGGAGTACGACGACTTCGTCCACATTTCCGTAGCACCCTGAAGAATAGCCATGTTCACTCCGGTTCAGAGAGTTGGGTGAGTCGCACCAACCAGATTCCGGTTGGCGTGATCGACGCTACTCGCCAAGCCCCGTCCATGAGATGGCCGTTCACTCGACCGGGTGTCATTTCGTTGGGAACTCTTACGCTGTGAGTCGGCGGCGGTGTATTGTGCCGCCGCCGACTCGCTGGGTGCTCTTCGGCGCCCCTCAGTACCCGCCTCCATCCGTCGGTGTCCACCCGCCGGACGGTGCGGTGTCCTGATTCAGCCGGTGCACGGCATTCAGCTGGTGTACGACTTGGCGATCTTGCTGATGAACTCCCGCGTCTGCTCCACGTTCAGAGCCTGCGCCCTCAGGTGCTCGTACATCACGCTGTAGCGCTGCACGTCGTGCGCCTTCTCCAGGTAGAGATCGCTCGTGACGCCCTCGATGTAGACGACGCTGGAGTCCGCGGCGTCCGGGAACTCCAGGATCGCGTACTGCCCGTTGATCCCGGGGTGCGCTCCCATCTCGAACGGCAGCACCTGCACGGTCACATGCGGCAGATGCGACTGCTCGACGAGGTGTTCCAACTGGTCGATCATCACCTGGTTGTCACCGACCCGCCGGCGCAGCGCCGACTCGTCGATCACGGCCCACAGCCGCAGCGGGTTCTCCGGCGCGTTGACCCGGTCCTGGCGCCGGGACCGTACGTTGACGCGCTTCTCGATGTCCGACGGCGGGGCCTCGGGCAGCGCGCCGCTGATCAGCGCCTCGGCGTACGCCCGGGTCTGGAGCAGGCCCGGAACCATCTGGGGCTCGTACACCCGCAGGGACTCCGCGTCCGTCTCCAGACCGATGTAGACGCTGTACGGGATGTCGCCGAAGGCGTGCCACCAGCCCTGCTGGCGCGAGTCCTTGGCCATCTGCATGAGCGAGTCGACGATGCGGACGTCCTCGACCTCGTACACCCCGCAGAGGTCCCGCACGTCGCGCTGGCTGATGGAGCGGCGGCCGTTCTCCAGGCGGCTGATCTTCGACTGCGAGACCAGCAGGCGCTCCGCCACCTCCTCGGCCGTCATGCCTTTGAGTTCGCGCAGGCGGCGCAGTTCCTGGCCCAACCTGCGTCGCCTGACTGTGGGATTGACGTTGGACGGCACGGAAAGTGCACCTCCGGCTATGTAGCTGTGCGTATCTACTGCTCAGCAGATTGCCACCCCTTGCCCCGGCCGCGCTGGGAAACGGCCACACGCAGGTGCGTGCGGTATAAGCCCCCGACCGCGCACCGGAGCACGTACCGGCGCGCGAGAGGGCGTGCGATACGGCGCGCAAGCGCGCGGGGCAGCCGGTCGAAACCGGCTGCCCCGCGCGTGGTGCGGCTCCCGAACCGGGTCCGATGACGACGGTACGGCGGTGTGCGATTGTCCGCGCGGTGCTCTGCGCGGGTCCTGCTCGGGCCTGCCGGGTCAGCTCGCGGCGGTGTGCGCCATGCTGTCGCGGCGTGCCTGTGCTTGCGGCTGCAACGGAACGCCCGCTGCCTGCTGCGTACGGCGTGGCTGGACGGCCACTCCGTTCTGGACGTCCATCACGGCATGCGCCACGAGGCCGCCCATGGGGTCGTGCCTGATCAGGTCCCGGAGCCGGGAGCGCGATGAACGCCCCTCGTTCCCGGGGTACAGGTGCTTGCCGAGTCCGACCGCGTGGGCCAGTGCGGCGAGCGCCGCGGTCCGCGGGTCCGGCGGTACGCCGGTGCGGATCGCACTGTCCAGCCGGGCCCTGATGTCCCGGCTGATGGCCGTCTCCGTCGCTTGGTAGCGAGTCGTCGGCAGCACTCCGCACATCTGGCCCGCCACGGCATGAACCATGCCGCACCGCTCCAGATGAGCGAGATAGATCTGGCGCAGCCCCAGCCGGGGTCCGCCGATCCAGTGGACCGCCCGGACCGGGCTGCCACGACGGCGCAGCAGCTCCAGTGCGGAGTCCAGTGTCGGATCTCCTGTCGGCCGTGGCATCACCACGGCGATACGATCCCCGTCAGGGGCTATCCGTCCTGCCAGAGCCAGCTCCACTAGCTGTGCCCCGGCCAGGCCGAGGTCGAGCGACTGCGGCTGCGCTGTGGTACCCGTGGTCGGGTCCAGAGCGAGCAACAGAAGCTCCTCCGGGATTGTTCTGCGGCTCCTGCCCATCCATGCCTCCCCGCGTGGATGTCTGACAGGGTGACCCCTCTCACATTCATCTGTCGAGAGCGCCTGACTGCTTTGTATGGGAACCAGTAGGTATGTCGTTCTCGTCTAGCAGCTCGGCCAGGGGTTCACACAGGACACTGGTAGATGGTTCGGACAGCGCGGGGTTGCCCCGCAGCGCATGAGGAGGCATCGGTGGCGGGCGAGTCCCCCGACAAAACGGAGCAGCGGAAGTCGTCGGGGACGGCTGCGGAGGAACGCGACCCGCGCTTTGCGGTGTTCCGCGAACCCGGTGCGGAGGCTGACGTGGACGCGACTGCGACTGCGACTGCGGGCGCGGGTGCCGATGCGGATGAGGCTGTGGACGCGGCGACGACGGACACGGCCACTGCCGTCTTCCGGCCGCGCCTTCCGGAGGACGAGGCCGTGCGTGCGCCGGAGGCGTCTGCCGAGCCCGCCGACTCCGACCGGGCCGCCGAGCCCGCCGAGTCTGCCGAGCCCGCCGAGTCTGCCGAGGAGGAGCCTGCGGAGGCCGCTGAGGGCGTTGTAACGCCCCAGAAGCCCGTAGGGGACTCCGAGGGTTCCGAGGGCCCTGATGCGGCCGCAGAGCCTTCTGAGGGTGACGTGGAGGACACGGCTGCCGCTGCCGACGCGGCGGAGAGTGAGCCGGAGCCCGGGGACGTACGGCTGCGCGCCGCGGTGGCGGCGTGGGTCGATGCGGCGGCCGAGGGCGACGACAAGGGCGAGGGGCAGCCGGAGGGCAAGGCGGCCGCTGACGCGGATGCGGACGCTGGCGTGGACGCGGACGTGGACGAGGACGCGGATGTCGAGCCTGGCACTGAGTCCAAAGCTGAAGCCGAGGCCGCGCCCAAGCCTGTTGAGGAGGCCGAGCCCGCCGAGGAGCCCGAGGCCGGGGCGGAGCGCGCAGCTGCAGCCGCAGTCGACGGTGCGGAAGCCGCGTCCGACTCCGATTCGGACTCCGACCCGGACGACGACACCTCAGGTCCCGACGCCGACACCGGCTCCGACCTGCGAGGAATCGATCAGCCCACGGCCGTCTTCAAGGCGGTCGTGCCCGCCGGGCGGGTCGACCAGCCGACGACCGCGCTGAAGCTCTCGCCGCAGGAACTCCAGGAGCTCAAGGCCGCGGGCGACAAGGCCCGGGGCGCGTCCGGGAGCGCCTCGCCGACGAAGCAGGCCGAGCCGGAACAGAAGAAGCCCGAGCAGAGGAAGCCCGAGCAGAAGAAGCCCGAGCAGGAGTCGCCCGAGCAGGGCAAGCCCGAGAGTGCCGTCGAGCGTACGAGCACCTTCGTGCCCCTGCGCTCCGACGACGCACGGCCGACCCCCGCGCCCCGCGCGCCGGAGACCCCGGAGACCGGGACTCCCACGCCCGCGGGCACACCGGCCGCCGCCCCGGAGACCGCCTCCGCGACCCCGTCCGCCCCCTCCTGGGCGGCCGCCGAGCGGACCCGGCAGCAGCCGCTGCCGCCCAAGCCCCCGCTCGACCTGCTCGCCGAGCTGACGAACACCCCGCCGCCGGCCGAGACCCCGGTCCGCACGGCGGTGCGACGGGTCAAGATCTGGACCCCGCTGGTCCTCCTCCTGCTGATCGTCTTTGCGATCGTGCAGGTGATGCGCCCGCTTCCGGAGCCCGTCCTGGAGCTCACGGCGAAGCCGACGTACACCTTCGAGGGCGGCGGGACGAAGCTGTCCTGGCCGGGCCAGGGGCAGTCCGCCGTGATGGTGGACGGCGTCGGGTCGCTCGGTTCCGAGGGAGCGCAGAAGCCGGCGCCCATCGCGAGCGTCGCGAAGGTCATGACGGCCTACGTGATCCTCCAGGAGCACCCCCTCAAGGGCGACGAGGAGGGCGAGACGATCACCGCCGACCAGAAGGCGGAGGACGAGTCCAAGAACGCGGACGAGTCGACGGCACCCCTGACCAAGGGCCAGCAGCTCACCCAGCGCCAGATGCTCCAGCTGCTGATGATCCCCTCGGGGAACAACGCGGCGCGGCTGCTCGCCCGCTGGGACGCGGGGAGCGAGGACAAGTTCATCGACAAGATGAACGACGCGGCCAAGGACCTCGGGATGACCGACTCGACGTACACGGACCCGAGCGGCCTGAAGAAGACCACCGTCTCCACCGCGACCGACCAGCTGAAGCTGGCGCAGGCGGTCATGCGGAACGATGTGTTCCGGAAGATCGTGGACATGCCCGAGATCGAGATCAAGGGCATAGACGGCAAGATCTACAACAACAACACGCTGCTCCTGGAGCCGGGCGTGAGCGGAATCAAGACCGGGTCCTCCACCCCGGCGGGCGGCAACCTGCTCTGGTCCGCGAACACCGTGGTCGACGGCAAGACGCTGTGGATCTACGGAGCGGTCATGGGGCAGCAGGCCGGTACCGGCAGGGTCTACGACAGCCTGACGCTGTCGCTGACCAACAGCCTGAAGCTGATCAAGGGCGCGCAGGAGGCCCCCACCTCCACCACGGTGGTGAAGAAGGGTGACGTGGTCGGGTACGTGGACAACGGATTCGGCGCACAGACCCCGGTGATAGCGACGAAGAACCTCAAGGCGGTCGGCTGGGCCGGCCTGGAGGTCGAGCTCAAGGTCACCGACAGCGGCAAGGGCATCGCGCACGCCGCGAAGGCCGGCAGCGAGGTCGGCATGGTCACCGTGGGCACGGGCACCGGAAAGGTCACGGCACCGGTGGTGCTCCAGGACGACCTGACCGAGCCGGCCTTCGGCGACAAGCTGACCAGGATCGGCTGAGCAGGCAGCGGTACGAGGACGGGCGCGGGACGGGGTGAGCGGCATCGCTCACCCCGCTCCATGTCAGGGGTATGTGTCGGAGGTACGTGTTAGCGTCCCCGGACAACTGAAGGACGCCGGGACGCGTCCTGAAAGGCGTACGGGGCCGCCGGAGGACGGGGAGAGCCGTAGTGACCACCGCGGAGCCGAGACCCGGCCGCGAGGCGGACAGCACCACCGGGAAGAGCGACAGCGCCGCCCCGCGCGTCCTGCTGCCTTCCCCTCGTACGCCGGAATCCGAAACACCGGAATCCGAAACGGCAGGGTCCGGAACGGCAGGGTCCGGAACGACGGAGTCCGAGGCGCAGGAATCCACCTCACCGAAACCTCCCGCGCGCCCCGCCGCCCCCGAGCCGGCCACGCCCCTGGCCCGGCGGCTGCTGCGCCACCCCGTCACCATCGCCACGGCGGCCGCGGCCGTCACCCACGTCCTGTGGTTCCTCTTCTTCGCCAACAGCGGCGGTGACATCGCCGCGCAGGACGCCTGGGCCGAGTTCGTGGGCCGGCACCCGGGCACCGCGTACAACCTCGCCTGGTACGGGGGCATGCACCCCGTCTCGTACAGCGTGGTCTCCCCGTATCTGATGTCGTTGCTCGGCGTCCGCTCGACGATGATGATCGTCGGTACGGTCTCGGCGGGGCTGACCGCGCTGATCCTGGTCCGGGTCCGGGCCGTGCGCAATCCGCTGGCCTGCTCGCTCGCCGGGGTCTTCGCCTACCTGTGCAACGCGCTGTCGGGACGGGTGACGTTCGGGCTCGGCATGATGTTCGCCGTCGGAGCCGTCGCCGCCGTCTTCTGCTGGCCCCACCGCTGGCGGTACAAGCGGTGGGCCAAGGCGGCCGTCGCCGCCCCGCTCGCCGCACTGGCCACCGCGTCCAGCCCGGTCGCCGGGCTCTTCCTCGGGGTCGTCGCCGCCGCGCTCTTCCTCCACAAGCGGCGCCCCGGCGCGTACGCGATCGGGCTCGCGCCCGTAGCCGTGGTGGCGCTGTCCTCCCTGCTCTTCCCGTTCTCCGGTACGCAGCCGATGTCGCTGGGGACGGTGTCGCTGCCCTTCATCTTCTCGGTCCTCGTCTTCGTCCTCGTACCGCGCGACTGGAGCACGGTCCGCACCGCGGCCGCCGTCTACGGCTTCGGCACCGTGCTCACCTACTTCATCGACTCGCAGATCGGGTCGAACGTGACCCGCATGGCGATGCTGTTCGCAGGGATCGTGCTGCTCGCCGCCCTGCCGTACACGGTGCCGCGCAGCCGCCGGTGGTACGCGCTGGTCCTCGCGTTCGCCGGGCTCAACTTCTGGATCGGCTTCAAGGGCGTCGACGACATCGTCCGCACCACCCCCACCGCCTCCTGGGCCCGTTCGCTGGCCCCCCTGGTCAACCAGCTCCAGCAGGTGGGGGCGGAGAGGGGCAGGGTCGAGGTGATCCCCGCGAGCAGTCACCGGGAGGCTTCGGCGCTGGCCACGTACAACCTGGCCCGCGGCTGGAACCGGCAGGCCGACATGAAGCGCAACCCGCTCTTCTACGACGACACCCTGAACGCGGTCAACTACCGCCAGTGGCTGGACCGCTGGGCGGTCCACTATGTGGTGCTGCCCACCGGCAGGCCGGACGGCGGGGCCGAGCGGGAGACGGAACTCGTCGGGAAGGGGCTCTCCTACCTCCGTGAGATATGGGGCGACGAGAACTGGAAGCTCTACCGGGTCCTGGAGCCGACCCCGCTCGCCGATCCGCCCGCGACGGTGGAGAAGGCGGGCGCGAACGAGATGACGATCCGGGTCGAGTCGGCGGGCCGGGTGCTGATCCGGGTCCCGTACTCGCGCTGGCTCGGGCTCGTCGACGAGCAGGGCAAGAGCCTGGAGCGGCCGCAGGAGACCGAGGAGTCCAAGCTGCGGACGCAGGAGGACGAGACCGCTCCGAAGACCTACGACAACATCCACGGCTGCCTGAACAAGATCGAGGAGGGCCCGTACGGCGACGAGTGGGTCGAACTCCTCGCGCCGAAGCCGGGGGTCTACCGGCTCGCGGCTCCCTACCAGCTGCAGCCGGGGACGCCGTGCCCGGAGGAGCTCAGCTGAGCCGAACGGTCCTTTTGTGCAAGGACGTTGCGAAACTGACGGCTGTACGGGCCGCTGTACCGGGTTTTAAACCGATCGCTGTACGGGCCATCGTTTGTGGGCCCTCCCTCTGGGGCCGCCGCCCTGGCAAGGTGTCCTGGCATGAGGTGCCAACACTGCGGCGGTCAACGCGGCGCGCTGCCGGGGATGGTCTGCCCCGGCTGCGGAGCGGCCCGTTCCCGGACGGCGGCCGGCGACGGCTCCTGGGTCGCGCAAGAGACCCTGACGGGCCGCGTCTCCACCCTGCCCCGACGACGTAAAGCCCTGCTCGCGACGGGAGTTGTGGTCGCGGCCGGAGGCCTGGCGACGGTGGCCGCACTGCTTCTGTCGGGCGGCGGGAGCGTGGGCGGCGGACCGAGCCGTACGGACGCGGCGGGCCGGGCGGGCGCCCTGCCGGACCGGATCGGGGGCGGAGCCCCCACCCGTATCGCCCCGGGCGAGGACGCCCCGGGCGCGCCACCGGCCGAGGAACCCACGAGTCCGGAGTTGCCGGATCTCCCGGACCCCACAGCTCCCTCGGCTCCCTCGGCCCCCTCGGGGGAGGGCCGCCGCTTCACGGCATGGACCGGCCCGGGCTGCATGGCAGGGGAGTACCGGGAGAACGGCCGCTTCGAGAGGGGCGAGGCAGGCTGGTACGCGGTCACCTCCGGCGGCTTCACCGGCGGCGGCTGCGACGGCCGGTTCAGCGCCGTCCCGATGTCGGGCAGCCCCACCGAGGACCGCGGCTCCACCGCCACCTGGTCCTGGCACCTCGGCGAGGGCTTCCGCGAGTGCGCGCTGACGGTGTTCGTGCCGGAAGGGCGTCCCCGCGATGTGGCGGGTGACCCGACCATGTACCGGGTGCTCTCGAATCCGGCCGACGCGGACTCGGCGTACACCGGGTTCGCGGTACGCCAGACACAGCACCGGGGGAGCCCGGTGGAGGTGGGCAACTACCCGGTCAAGGGCGACACGTTCGCGGTGCTGCTCATCGACCGGGGCCGGGACTGGGGCGCGGCGGACCGGGTCGGAGCGCACCATGCGGCGGCGCAGATGATGGTGGAGTGCCGCTGACGTGCTCATCAGGAGCCCCTGATGAGCACCTGGGGAGCCCCTGAGGAGCGCCTGGGGATCCGGTGAGCCGCTGGGGACCCGCTTGTCACGGCTGAGGGCGGTCGTGCCGGAGCGGTCTCCGGACGAAGTCACGGTCGTACGCGGAGAGTTCGGTGACGGGCCCGGCGGCGCGCAGCACGGTGTCCAGGGCCCGATCCGGATCGGCCTCGTAACACCCGCTGCCCCAGGCCGCGTTGGCCTCGACGACCGCCCACCGCCCTTCCTCGTCCACCCCGACATCGACGACGATCGCGGACGGCAGGGTCTGCCGCGCGGCCGCGAGCAGGTCCCGGCCGAACGCGAGGGCGCCGGGGGCGGGCGGCCCCAGCCGGAGCCGCCCTTCGGCGGCGTACTGACTGCCGGTGTGGACGGTCCCGTCGAGCAGATGGAGCCGGTACTCGGCCGCGAACGTCATCACGTCGCTCACCAGCACCACGGTCTGCGGATTCACGGCATCCGGCCCGGGAAGCCGCGACCCGTCCGCGTAGACGAGGGCCGAAATGCTCTTGTCGTTGGGCGACTTGATGAAGGCGGGCCGCCGCAGCAGGTACGCCTCGCCGATGGGCAGCGCCCGTATCTCCCGCCGGGTGAACGCGTACGGGAGCCGAGCGAGCCAGTCCGCGGGGGCCTCCAGCGGCGCGATCCCGAGTGCGGGCGCAACGGCATCCGCGAAGGTCGGCCCGGCATGCAGATGTACGGCCCCGTCGTGCAGATGTACGGCCCTGCCTCGCGGTGTCCGCGACAGCTCGGGCACGGAGAATCCGGCCGACTCGACGACGTGAAGGCCGCGCCGAACGGCCGCATCGCGCAACTTGCGGGCTGATGCCGTGAGTCGGGGCGGCAGGACGAGCGAGCGCGGAACATCGGGTACGTCGGTCATGGAGGCCGATTCTCCGCTGCGGGAGGGCTACGGCCCACCGATTTTCGCAGGTCCGGGGTATGGGGCGGCAGACGGGGCACGGGACCCGAATGACATTGTGCCGCCGCGGACCCGCCTGGTTCACTCACCGGATGCCCTTCGAATCCGCCGCTCCCGATCTCGCCACCTCCGCTTCCGCGGCTGCCCTCGCTTCCCCGACCCTTGTACGTACGCTGATCGCCGCCCAGTTCCCGCACTGGGCGGACCTCCCGGTGCGGGCGGTCGACGCGAGCGGGACGGCGAACGCGGTCTACCGCCTGGGCGACGACAAGGCGGTACGGCTGCCGCGTACGGAGGGCAGCGCGGCGGACGTGGCGACGGAGCACCGCTGGCTGCCCCGGCTGGCCCCGCAGCTGCCGGTACCCGTCCCGGCACCGCTGGCTCAGGGCGTTCCGGCCGATGACTTCCCCCGGCCATGGTCGGTGTGCACGTGGCTGGAGGGCACGAACCCCGTTCCTGGAACGGGCACTTGGGCACCGGAGCTCTTCGCCGTGGACCTGGCGGAGTTCGTGCTCGCGCTGCGCCGCATCGACCCCACGGACGGCCCGCCCGCGTACCGCAGTGAGCCCCTGGCCGACCGGGACGCCGTGACGCGCAAGGTGATAGCCGAGCTGGACGGCGTCCTCGACGCGGAGGCGGTCACCGCCGCCTGGGACGAGGCGCTGACCGCCCCGGCCTTCACGGGCGCACCGGTGTGGGTGCACGGGGACCTCCAGCCGGGCAACGTCCTGGTCGAGGACGGCCGACTCACGGGGGTGATCGACTTCGCCTGCATGGGCCTGGCGGACCCCGCCGTAGACCTGATCGCCGCCTGGTACCTCCTGCCCGCCGGGGCCGGGGAGACGTTCCGTACGGCGGTCGAGGCCGACGAGGCGACCTGGGAGCGGGGGCGCGGCTGGGCCCTGTCGATCGCGGTGATGGAGCTCGCCGCCTACCGGGAGTCGAACCCGGTGATGGCACGGAACGCATGGTGGGTGATCGAAGGGATCCTTGCTCGGGGGACGGGCCGGGATGGTGGTAGTCCCATGAACGGGGGAGAGCTGACCCCCTCGTGAACTGGGGTGCCAGCCGTAGTGAGTGCGAACGCCCGGACTTCTAGCGTCTGATGGGTGAGATACGCAGAGAAGATCACCCACAGCCCGGCGGCCCGCACCACCGCAGCCGCACTCCTCGCACTCGCCTTGGGCCTCACGGCGTCACCAGCCCTGGCGGCACCGCCCACGGGCGTGGCGACGAAAACACCCGGAACGCACCCCACCGCTACGAACGCCACCACAACGCACCCCACCGCAACGAACACCGCCGGAACGCAGGCCGGCGGGCCACTGGACCGCTACTACAACCAACGCCTCGCCTGGGGCAGTTGTAGGGAGTCCCCCGACGACACGATGGGCGGCGACCTGGACAAGGCGGGCGTGCAGTGCGCGGACGTCACGGTCCCGCTGGACTACGCGGCTCCCCGGGGCCGCACGATCACGGTCGCGATATCCCGCCTCAAGGCCACCGACACCCGTCACCGCATCGGCGCGATCCTCCTCAACAACGGCGGCCCCGGCGGTACGGCGCTGGAGTCCCCGCCGTACGCCCGCGAGGCGATGAAGGAGGTCGGCTCCCGCTACGACATCATCGGCTTCGACCCGCGCTTCGTCGGCCGCAGCACCCCGCTGGACTGCGGCTGGCCCGTCAGCTTCACCTGGTTCTCGGCCGGCGCGGGCCGGGCGGGCTTCGACCGTCAGGTGGCCCTGAGCAAGGGCCTGGCCGAGAAGTGCCGCGCCACCAATGCCTCGGTCCTCCCGCACGTCACCACGCGCAACACCGCCCGCGACATGGACGTGATCAGGGGTGCGCTGGGCGAGCGGAAGATCTCCTACCTGGGCTACTCGTACGGCACTTACCTGGGCACTGTCTACACGCAGATGTTCCCCGGACGGTACGACCGCATGGTCCTGGACGGGGCGGTGGCCCCGGGCGACTACGGCCCCCGGCTGCTGAAGGGCACGGTAGGGGAGAACGACCGGGCGCTGGCCGCCTGGGCCGCCTGGGCGGCCGACCACCACGCGGCCTACGGCCTCGGCCGGACCCGCGCGGCCGTGCTCGCCACCATCGACCGCGTGATGGCGAGGGCGGCGCGCGCGCCCCTGACCATCGGCACCGCACCGGAGGTCTTCCGGGTCGACGACACCCACATACCGATGTTCCTCTTCATGGGCATAGCCGACGACACCGACCGGGCACGGGCGTCCCTGGCCGAGCAGGTCTCCGTACTGGCCGAGGCCGCGAAGGGCCGACCCGCGCCCCTGTCACCGGAGTTCAAGGAGATGCTCCGCTTCGCGCTGAGCGGCGCGGACTCACCCTCCGGTAGCGCCCAGATGGCGATCATCTGCGGAGACGTGCCGGCCCAGCGCGACCCCGAGCTCTACTGGCGCGACATCGAACGCATCCGCGCCGCCCACCCCGTGTTCGGCCCCCTCACCGAGAACATCGGCCCGTGCGCGTTCTGGAACGCCCCGCGCGAGAACCCCACGCGCGTACGCCACGACGCCCCGGCCCTGATCGTCGCCGCCACCGGCGACCCGCGCACCACCTACCGGAGCAGCGTCACCCTGCACGACCAGCTGCCCAGCTCCAGGCTCCTCACCCTCAAGGGCGCCAACCGCCATGCGGTGTACGGGGAGTACGGGAACGCGTGCGTGGACACCAAGGTCAACCGGTACCTGGCGACGGGCAGGCTGCCCGGGAAGGACGAGGTCTGCGTGAAGTGAAGTAGGGGCGGCGGAGCCTATTCCACCTCGATGCCGTAGTCCTGGACCAGCTCCTCCAGGCCGCCCCGGTATCCCCGGCCGCCGGTGACGAACTCCCAGTCGCCGTTGGCGCGGCGACGGAAGGACCCCAGTACGAGGGCGGTCTCGTCGTCCCGGCCGTCGGAGACGTCCAGCCGGTCGAGCGGTGTCCCTTCGGCGTCGAGCAGCCGGATACCGGCGTCGGTGAACCCGGAGAGGTCGGCCGCGGGGTTGGCGACGGGATCGATCGCGGCGATGACGACCAGGCGGTCCGCGCGCTCGGGCAGAGCGTCGAAGGAGACCTGGATGGCGGCCTTGTCCGGCGCCAGGGGAACGAGCGCGCGGACCGTGCCGTCGGGCGTCCGGGGGTTGTTGTAGAAGACGAAGTGGTCGTCGTCCAGGACCCGGTTGCCGTGGCAGACGAGGGCGCAGACGTCCAGGGCGACGTTGCCCGACCAGTACATGCCCAGCACGTTGTGGTCGTCGTCATCCGCCTCGCGCACGCTGTCCGGAGCCGTCCGCTGGGCGGGCACCGGAGCCTGGCCGCCGCCCTCGCTGCCCAGCCGCCCGCGCAGCCCGTGCCGGTGCAGCAGGTCGACCAGCTCGGAGCCCGCGACCAGCTCCAGGGGTTTGCCGTTGGCGAAGGTGTGGGCGCCGGGGCCGAAGTGGGACGTCGTGACGAGCACGCCCTTGTTGGCCCCGGCGTCCTGGACCGTGCCGTACAGGTCGCGGACGGCTGTGGGCGGCACGGTGCTGCGGTAACGCTTGACCTGAACGACGATCTTGCCGCCCCGGATCGGGGTCGGGTCCAGCGCGTCGACGTCCACCCCGCCGTCGTTCGAGCGCTGGGTGGTCACGGCCTGCATGCCCATGGCCCGGAACAGGTCGGCGACCAGCCCTTCGAAGGCGATGGGGTCCATCTCGTACAGATCCGGCTCTTCGCCGCCTCCGTGGGTGACGACCCCGTTCCCGACGTCTTCGGGAACCCGTCCGGGGCGTACGGCCGCGTACTGGTCCGGCCGCGTCGACAGCTGTCCCCTGAGCCCGTCCACCAGGCAGGTCACGGCGTTCACCTGCTCCAGGTGCAGGGCGGCGAAGGTCGAGCGCGAGGCCATGACCGTACCGAGGAACATGGGTGCCCGCCGGCCGGTCGTCGGGTCGTGATCGTCCACGAACCCGTTCAGCGCGACCGATTCCAGCGCCCCGAACTCATCGGCGGCGAAGAGATCACGCAACACCAGCAGGAGACACTGCGCGAGGACGTCCCGGTACAGGGTGCGGCGCTGCGTGACGGGGCGGGGCGAGTCCTTCACCTGATCGGCGTTGATCATGTAGCGCGCCGACTTCGCCTCGGGGACGACGTCGTACCGGGGCAGCTCCCAGTTCAGCACCAACTGCCGCGCCCCGGCGTCGTACGCCGCCGATACCTGACGGGGCAGCCCCTCCGGCCACCCGGTCGAGGCGTAGAGGGCGGCGGAGAAGTACTCCACGGCGGCCTCGGGATCCCCGTTGCGCAAGCCTGTCGTCATCGCCGTGATAGCGGCGTTGTGCCGGCGGATCTCGCCCAACTGCCCCTCGGCCCACTGCTCGTACTGCTGCCGATAGGCGGCCAACTGCTGCAGGCGCTGCGTCTCCGCAGCTTGGGCGGCCTGCCGGTCCCGCTCGAAGGAGGCCTGCTTCCGCCTGTGCCTGGGCTCGCCGGGCGGCGGTCCAGCCTCCCTGCGACTGGTACTGATGCTGTTCCGGCATGCGGACGGGCTGCGCGAGCTGCCCCGGGGCGAACGCCGCGACCTGCTCGGCCCGCGCCAGGGCGCCCACCCTGAACGCAGGGGCCCGGCACCCCTCCGCCAGCAGCCGCTGCAACGACTCGACCTGCGCGCCGAGTTCCTCCGTACGCCGACGCGCCTCCGCCTCGCGCTGCTCCCGGTACGCCCTCCGCTGCTCGCGATAGCTGGAGGCGATCTCTCGCTGATGGGCGCGCTGCTGCCTGTCCAGATCCCGCTGGTACCCGGCGTGCGCCTCTTGTTGACGTTGCTGTTGGCGCTGCGCTTCAGCCCAGACACCGACCAACCCATTGGAGCGACGGCTCATGCTCTACAGGCCCTCCCCACCAGCGGCTCGGCGTGTGTCCACCCAGCCCTGGCCCCATAACCAGCAGTGATGGAGTGACTCTAGTCGGCAACCTGCCGCACGCCCATGCTCTTGCCGCATATGCCCGTACGGCACGGGAGTTGTGGGGCCGCACGGTGCCACGTCGCCGCGTTCTCGCGAAAGCGAGCCGCCGGGAGCATCGCCAACTCATAGGCTGCGAAGCCTGCTTGTCATTGCCTCGAAGGGAACCCGTTGGAAGAGCTACGAAGGCTCGTCGACGCCCACGCCCCGCGCAGCCAGGGCCCGGTGCGCTTTCGCCCTGACACCTGGCGCCCCTGGCTGGAGCCGCTCGGAGCTGGGCACGTTCTCGAAACGGGTACGGCATGCACGACCGGCCGGCGGGGAGACCGCGGGATCAGCCGGGACGACGTGACGGCGCTGCGGTCGCGCGTCGGGGACGACCCCGACGGGCTCCGCGACCTGTTCGTGGCCGTCATGATCTGGGGCTCGGGCACGACCAACGGCCGCGGCCCGCGCCACACGTCCGCTGCCCTCTCGGACGCCCGCCTGAAGGACGTCCTGCTAACCACCCGCGCGTCGATACGGAGCGGGGACCTGAAGTCGGCCTATGCCCGGTTCGCCCTCAACGGTGTCGGGCGTTCCTTCTTCACCAAGTGGTTCGCGGCCGTGGACGACCGGGGACCCGATGCCGACCGGGCCCTGATCCTCGACGTTCGGGTCTTCCGCTCACTGAACGCGCTGGGCTGGTCGAGCAGAGAGGCAGCGGGAGTCGGCCATTGGCCGACCGGATACGCCGTGTACGTGAGCACCATGCACGGCTGGGCGAGGGAGCTCGGGGTCACGGCCGAGTGGCTGGAGTGGCTGCTGTTCGACCGGAACGGCAGGGTGCACGGCGACGAGCGCTGAGGGAGTGCCTTGCGGACCGGCACGGAGCGCCCTACTCCTGCGGTTGCACGAGGGTCCCCTCTCTCCGGTGGGGCAAGCCGCGATAGACCACCCAGAGACTGACGAGCACCAGGACGGCTCCGCCAATCGGCCAGGCTATGGACGCGCCTTCGCGGTAGTCCCTGATGCCGAGCGCAAAGAGCATCGAGGACGGGATGAGCCCTGCCCAGTCGAGTACTCTGCTGATTTTCGAAGAGGTCGAAGTCTCGTTCACAGCCGGATCCTGACAGGTGCTGGTGCCTTCCGCCAGAACACGGGAGGACTGCCGAAGGGCCGGTCCAAGAAGATCGCGCCTCTTCCATCACGGTGTGGTTCCGCCGGGCGGTGTGAGCTGTTCTTGGATCCAGCTGGTTGGCGCTTCCTCGATCCAGTAGTCGCTGTGGACACGCAGAAGGCCGGGATCCTTGGGAGCGGCATCTTGCGCTCGATTTTCGGAGTGCCCGCGCCAAGGATCAGCGGCCCGTAGCCCTCGTACTCCGGCTTCATGGCGACCCGCATCAGCAACGCCCGTCGCTCGACCGGTTTCCCCTGCAGACGCTGGGCCGGTTCATCCGCACGAGGGCGTGTGCTGAATGTGTGCCGCACGCAGGGAGCCCTCCCGCCCTTACGGGCAGAAGGGCTCCTGACCTGCTGCTTTTCTGTGCCCCCGGCAGGATTCGAACCTGCGACACCCGCTTTAGGAGAGCGGTGCTCTATCCCCTGAGCTACGAAGGCCAGCTGACCGCTGACAGCCTAGCGGATAGGACTCGCTGGGGGCGCCCCCATAGGTGCTGCAGTCGCCGGGTGTGCACGAAAGGTCCTCTGACCTGGGTATTTCCGGTGGGTCGGAGGACGGTGTCAGTGCCGTAGGCGAGCATGGTGCCCGGCCGGCCGCTGAAGTGTCGACGTGCCGCGCTCGCGGCTGTTCCGATGGAGCCGGTCCAGACATCTCGCAGGGGTCCGCTGCACATTGCACCGCGTTTTCGTCTTCGCTGACGCCAATGGTTACGCAATCCACCGCAGGCCCAGCGGCACTGCCCACCGGAACGTGGCAGCCGGTCACCGGTTAACGTCACTCCCACCCAGCCAGCGCAAGAGAGGCCGCCGCCGTGCCGCACACCGACCCGCCCCCGAGCGGGCAGCCGGACCCCGAGCGCGCCGAGCGCATCCACGCCCAGCTCACGGCCCCCGGTGCCCCCTTCGCCGTGGTCCGGGGCGAGCGGGGGACGCTGGAGTACGCCGACGGGCCGCGTACGCTGCGGGAGTTCGTGGAGACCACCTGGGCCTTCGGCGACACGCCGTTCCTGATCGCCGGTGAACGCCGTTATTCGTACGGGGAGTTCTTCGCCGCCGCCTCCGCCCTGGCCGTCCGGCTGAACGAGCGGTACGGGCTGCGCCCCGGCGACCGGGCCGTCGTCGCGATGCGGAACCTCCCCGAGTGGCAGATCGCCTTCTGGGCCGCCCAGTTGGCCGGGCTCATCGCCGTACCGCTCAACGCCTGGTGGACCGAGGACGAGTTCACGTACGCCCTCGACGACTGCGAGCCCGGCGTGCTGCTCGTCGACGGGGAGCGGATGAACCGGGTCGCGGGGTGGGCCCGGCGGGCCGGGGCGCGCGTGGTCGTCTTCCAGAGGGAGGGCCAACTGTCGGACGGCGTAAGCATCGAGAGGTACGAGGACTTCCCCGCGCCCGACCCGCTGGCCGCGCCCCCCGACGTGGAGCCCCGGCCCGAGGACGACGCCACGATCCTCTACACCGCCGGTACCACCGGCCGGCCCAGGGGGGCGGTGGCCACCCACCTCGCTCAGGCCGGGGCCGCACTCGACGCCCGTTACCGGGCCGCCGCCTCCGCGCTGGAGCGAGGGGGCATCCCGGGGATGGGGGCCGCCCCGGTCATTCCGGTGACGCTCCCGTTCTCCCGCCTCGCCGCGTTCGCCGACTTCTACGGTGCGATGGCGGCGGGCGGCACCCTCGTCCTGACGGAAGCGGGTATGGGCACGGGCACGGACACGGAGGGTGCCGGGGACACAGAGGGCGCCGAGGGTATGGCGTACAGCATCGACGCCACCCCCGTGACCGAGCTCAGGATTGTTGCTCTCTCCGGCTCCGGCGATCCCCTCCCCGACGGGGCGACCGGCGAGCTCTGGCTGCGCGGGCAGCCGCTCCTCCGCGGCTACTGGCGTGACCCGGACGCCACCGCCGAGGCGTTCAGCGGCGGCTGGTTCCGTACGGGCGACCTCGCCGTGCGGCGCGAGGGGCGGGTCACCGTCGTCGGCCGGGCCCAGGCGTCGGGCCGGCCCTAGGCGGCGGACCGGCCCCATGCGGCGGGCCGGGTCACGGCCGTCCGTGCCGGGCCGAGGTAGCCGGACCGAGGCAGCCGGGCCGGGTCACGGGCGGCTGATCCGGACCCGGTAGTTCCCCGATCCGTCCTCGTCGAGCACGGATATCCGTACGCCGTTGGCCCGGTCCGTGAACGTCTGGCCGGGCCGGAACGGCGCGTCCGACAGTTCCGCGTGCACGTTGGGCCGCCGGGTGCAGCCGCCGCTGTCCTGGGTGGCGTCGGCGACGGAGACCGGACCCTGGCCGGTGTCCACGTCGGAGCTGACCTTGTAGATCAGCACGCCGGGACGGCAGACCGCCTCGTCGTTGCCCGCCGGTGTGCGGACCTCCACGGCGTAGCCGGACTGGGCGCTCAGCGGGACGAAGGCGAGCTTGGTGCCGCCCGCGGTGGCCAGCGGGCCGAGCGTGTGTTCGCTGACGCCGGGCCGGGAGGCACAGCTGATCTGTTCGTTGTCGAGCCAGCCGAGCTTCCACTTGTGCCAGCCGAGGACGTCGTTGTTGGCGCCCCAGTCCTCGGACATGATGTCCCAGTGCCCCACCGAGCCGCCGCCCTCCATCGTGTAGAGGTCGGGCAGGCCGAAGACATGGCCGTTCTCGTGCGGCAGGACGCGGTAGCCCGTCTGCGCGTACGACCCCGAGCCGTCGTCCTGGCGGCTGTAGACGAAGGACGTGTTGGAGAGCGGGACGCCGTCCGCGTGCGGGGCGTCGCTGTTGCCGGAGAAGGTCACCGAGAGCACGGTGTCCAGGGCGGAGGGGCCCGCGTTCGGGGTGACCAGGACGTTGACCAGGTCGTACGCCGAGAAGTCCACCTCCGGGTCGGCTGCGGCCACGAGGTCCTCGACCAGCTGCCGGTAACCCGGTTCGAACGGCGAGCCGCGCTCTATCCCGTACTCCGTGAACGGCATCGGCATCCGCAGCCACTCCTCGACGGGGGCCTCGGGGCGGTAGTCGAGCCGGCCGTAGGAGCTGGTCGCGAACCAGTCGGAGGTCTGCGGGAAGAACTCCGCGAACCGGTCCGCCGCCGGTTCCGTGGCCTCCGCGTCCGGGAAGTCGATCATCAGGTTCAGGGCCCTGATCTCGCCGGTGGAGCGGGCGTAGCCGGGCGGGGTCGGCATGCCCTCCGACATCTGGACGCCCATGGCAGCCGAGATCCGGCAGGGGGCGAGCGCCGAGTCCTGGGCGGTGGCCGCCGGGCCCGCCGTGGCCCTTCCGGCCCCCGGAAGCGTGGTGCTCGCCGACGCCATGGCGGCTATGACCAGGGCCGTCGCTCCGGCCAGAGCGATGGGGCGGCGGTGACTGCGTATCCGGTGGCGGGGCTGCTGCATAGAGGCGCCTTCGGGGTCCGCGGCAGTCGGCCGACCCGGACTGCGCTCTGGCGATCAGCCTGTGCCGGGCGGTCCGGGGGCGCTCGCTGGGTGCGCCGATCGGAGGTTTTTCGCCGTCGGGATGTGTGACTCAGGTCACATGGCGGAGTGGAAATAAGCGGGGATCCTCTCCCCGTTTGCAACGGTGTCCCCAGGAAGCGGGGAGTTGCTCCCCGGTTACGCGTGGGGGTCGTCCAGCTACACATCGTTCGATCAGGGAGAGGGAGGTCCGCCGCCGTGGACACCGTCGCCGACACCACCGCACCGGCAGCTCAGCGCCGTACGCCCCGACCGCGGGCCGACGCGCTCCGCAACCGCGAGCGGATCGTCACGGCCGCCCGTGAGATGTTCGTCGAGTTCGGGCCTGACGTGCCGCTCGACGACGTCGCGCGGCGGGCGGGCGTCGGCAACGCCACGCTCTACCGGAACTTCCCCGACCGCGCCGCCCTCACCCATGAGGTCGTCCTCGCGGTCACCTCCCGCACCACCCTGAGGGCCGAAGAGGCCGTCGCCGCGGAGGCCGACCCGTTCGCCGCGCTCAGCCGCTTCGTGCACGCGGCCGCCGACGAACGGATCGGCGCCCTGTGCCCGATGCTCTCCGGCGTCTTCGACAAGGACCACCCCGACCTGCTCGCCGCGCGCGGACGCCTCGAAGAGGCCGTCGAGGGGCTCGTGTCGCGCGCCATGTCCGCGGGGCGGCTGCGTACCGACATCGCCGTCGGTGACGTACTCGTCGCCCTCTCCCAGCTCACCCGGCCGCTGCCCGGCATCGCCTGCCTGGACATCGACCGCTTCACCCACCGCCACCTCCAGCTGTTCCTGGACGGGCTGGAAGCCCCGGCCCGCTCCGTGCTGCCCGGATCGGCGGCGACCCTGGAGAACCTGAGGCGCCGCGACTGACAGCGCCCGCCCCGACCTCGTAAAGCACCGACCTCGTAAAGCGCCGATCTCGCAACGCAGCGACCTCGTGACGCAGCCCGACACCCTCATATATACGCCCACACCCTCACGTACTCCCATCACACGTACGCCCTGACGTACCGGCGACTCTCCTCGCGACGTCCTCGGCGCCCTCCCATGTCCCTAGGTGGCTACTCCCATGTCAAAAACGGCTGACACCCGGCTGTCCGAAACGGCCGGCTCCCGGATTCCCGATCCCAGTCGCTGGAAAGCGCTGGCCTTCATCGCGCTCGCCCAGCTGATGGTCGTCCTCGACGCGACCATCGTGAACATCGCCCTGCCCTCCGCCCAGACCGACCTCGGGATCTCCGAGGGCAACAAGCAGTGGGTCATCACCGCCTACGCGCTCGCCTTCGGTGGACTCCTCCTCTTCGGAGGCCGTATCGCCGACCTCTGGGGACGCAAGCGCACCTTCGTCGTCGGTCTGATCGGCTTCGCGCTGGCCTCCGCGCTCGGCGGAGCCGCCCAGAACGAGGCGATGATGTTCGGCTCCCGCGCCCTGCAAGGTGTCTTCGGCGCCCTGCTCGCGCCGGCTGCCCTCTCGCTGCTCGCCGTGATGTTCACCGACGCCAAGGAGCGCGCCAAGGCCTTCGGTATCTACGGGGCCATCGCCGGTGGCGGTGGCGCGGTCGGGTTGATCCTCGGCGGCTTCCTCACCGAGTACCTGAACTGGCGCTGGACGTTCTTCGTCAACATCCCGTTCGCCATCGTGGCCGCCGCGGGCGCCTACTTCGTGATCCGTGAGCCCTCCGGTGCCCGCAACCGCGCACCGCTGGACATCCCCGGCGTCGTTCTCTCCACGCTCGGCCTGGTCGCCCTGGTGTACGGCTTCACCCGCGCCGAGTCGGCCGGCTGGTCGGACGCGCTGACCGTCTCGATGTTCGTCGCCGCCGCCGTACTGCTGCTCGCCTTCGTCGTGACCGAGTCGCGCGTGAAGTCGCCGCTGCTGCCGCTGCGCGTCCTCACCGAGCGCAACCGCGGTGGGGTCTACCTCTCGCTGGGTCTCGCCATCATCGCGATGTTCGGGCTGTTCCTCTTCCTGACCTACTACCTCCAGGTCGTGAAGGGCTACTCCCCGGTCAAGACCGGCTTCGCCTTCATGCCGATGATCGTGGGCATGATCACCGGCTCCACCCAGATCGGCACCCGGCTGATGACCAGGGTCCCGCCGCGGCTGCTGATGGGCCCCGGATTCCTGGTCGCCGCCATCGGCATGCTGTTCCTGACCCAGCTGGACCTGAACACCAGCTACGCGGCCGTCATCCTGCCCGGCATGCTGCTGCTCGGCCTCGGTATGGGTACGGCGTTCATGCCGGCCATGTCCCTGGCCACGCACGGCATCGAGCCGCGTGACGCGGGAGTCGCCTCCGCGATGGTCAACACCTCGCAGCAGGTCGGCGGCGCCATCGGCACCGCCCTGCTGAACACCATCGCGGCCGGTGCGACCACCGCGTACATCGCCGACAACGCGGCCCGCGCCACGGACCCCAAGCTCTTGGAGCTCCAGGCCATGGTCAGCGGCTTCGCCAGCGCGATCTGGTGGGCGGTCGGCATTCTCGTCGTCGCCTCCGCCATCGCGGTCGGGCTGATCAACACCGGCCGTCCGGGGACGGGCACCGGCGCGACGGGCGGGCCGTCCGACGGGTCCGGAGCGGACGCCGAGGACGAGTTCCGGATCCCGGTCGTCGCCCACTGACGCAACCGCCTCACAGGTCTGCCCTGGCTCCGCATCACAGCGAAGCCAGGGCAGACCTGTGTCCCCGTGTTCAGCGGAGCCAGAGCAGACCGGTGTTCCTATGTTCAGCGGAGCCAGAGCAGACCGGTGTCCCTACGTTCAGCGGAGCCAGAGCAGACCGGTGTCCCTACGTTCAGCGGAGCCAGGGCAGGTCCGCGTCCGTGCCCTCCGGTTCGAGACCGCCGGCGATCACCCGCATGATGTCGCCGAGGCTGCGCACCTGTTCGGGCGTGAGCCGGTCGAACATCGCCTGCCGTACGGCGTCGACATGGCCCGGCGCCGAGCGGCTGAGCATCGCGTACCCGTCGTCGGTGAGCACCGCGTTCTGGCCGCGCTTGTCGGAGGGGCACTCCTCGCGCCGCACCCAGCCGTTCTTCTCCAGCCGGGCGATGGCGTGCGAGAGCCGGGAACGGGTGATCTTCACGTTCCTGGCGAGCTCGGTCATCCGCATCCGGCGCCGGGGGGCCTGGGAGAGCTGGACGAGCAGCCCGTAATAGATGTGGGGCATGCCCGCATCCCGCTGCAACTGGCGGTCGAGGTGATCCTCCAGCAGCGTGGTGGCATGCAGATAGGCGCGCCAGACGTGCTGCTCCTCGTCGGTGAGCCAGCGTGTCGCGCTGGTGGATGCCGTGGTCATGTACTCCACTGTACGACCTTTTCTTGAAAGTTTAACTAGATAGGGCTAAGGTCTCCGGAGGTAGGAACTTGAAGATTCAAGAACCTTGCCGGTGGGATTCCGCAGGCTCCCTGGAGAAACATCCCCGGGGCCGGGAACCCATGATCGGTGTCTGATCAGTGTCCAGTGGATGGGGAGTGCCATGACTGTCACCGCGGAGCGCATGCCCGCCCTCTATCTCTCGCACGGCGCCCCGCCGCTCGCCGACGACCCCGTCTGGCCCGGCCAGCTCGCCGCCTGGTCCGCCACGCTGCCCCGCCCCCGCGCGATCCTGATGGTCTCCGCCCATTGGGAGGAGGCCCCGCTCGCGCTCGGTGCCGTCGAACCGGTCCCTCTTGTCTACGACTTCTGGGGATTTCCCGAGCACTACTACCAGGTGCGGTACGGCGCCCCCGGCGCTCCGCAGCTCGCCGACAGTGTCCGCAAGCTGCTGCGCGGTGCCGGTACGCCGGTCCAGGACATCCCGGACCGAGGGCTCGACCACGGGGCCTACGTGCCGCTGGTGGAGATGTTCCCGGACGCCGACATCCCCGTACTCCAGATCTCCATGCCGACGCTCGACCCGCAGAAGCTGATGGCCATCGGGCGCAAGCTCGCCCCGCTGCGCGACGAGGGCGTGCTGATCGTCGGCAGCGGCTTCTTCACTCATAACCTGGCCGCCCTGCGGCACCAGGGCGGCGGGGTCCCCGGCTGGTCGACGGAGTTCGACGACTGGGGCGACCGCGCGCTGCGGGCCCAGGACATCGACGCCCTGCTCGACTTCGAGCACACGTCCCCCGCCGGAAAGCTGGCCCACCCGCGCACCGAGCACTTCGCCCCGCTGTTCGTGACGCTGGGGGCCGCCGAGGAGGAGCTGGACCGGGGGCGGAGCGTCATCGACGGCTTCTGGATGGGGCTGGCCAAGCGGTCGGTGCAGTTCGGCTGAGGGTGAGGGGGGTCCGTCGGGCCTGCGCGCTTCGGACCGAAGCGTTCCTTCGGTCCGAAGCGTTCCGCCGTGCCTCGCGCCGGCCGGCCGGGAGCGTTTCACCAGGCCGGCGTGTTCAGCTCGATCGCGCGCCCGGCGGCGGTGAGCGCCGCCGCGTCACCCACGTCCAGTGCGGTGTCGGTGAACTTGATCGTGTGGTCGTCACCGTGCGCTGCCGCCCGCACGAACAGCTCCTCCGCCTCCTGTGGGGCCGTGAGGTGTTCCGCGACCGGCAGTGCCTCGCGGGGCCCGTAGGCGGAGGTCACCGCGGCGCTCGCCGCCCAGGCCGCGTGGAGGCTCGGCACCCACAGGGTGTCGGGGAGTGCGGGCAGGGTGCGCAGCACCGCGTTGGGCGCGGTCGCCGCGTGGACCAGCATGATCGGTGAGCCGTGGCCATGGGTCGCGTAACGGTGGGTCGCGGCCCGTACGAGCTCCCCGAGTGCGGCGCGGGCCGCCTCCGGTCCCGCGGGGGCCTGCCCGGGCCAGTCGGGGAATCCGGTGAGCCGGTCGAGCCGCTCCAGCATGCCGCCGTCCTGGTCGGCGATGCGGGGCACCCGGTCCAGGGCGGCCGCCGCGTCGGGGGCCGGGGCGAGGCGCTCCAGGGTGGGCAGAGGCTGGTACCTGGCGGCCCAGTAGCCGAGGGCGTGGGCCAGCTCCCGTACGCGCGGGGCGGTCTCCTCGCCCTCCAGCAGTGTGTGGACGGAGTGGCCGACCCGGATCACCCCGTGCGTGGCGCCGCCCGCGATGCCGGGCAGGAGCCGGGGCCACCACTCGGCGAGGACGGTGGGCCAGGGGTGGTCGGCGGTCTCCCGCTCGAAGAACAGCGTCCAGTCGGCGACGCGGCTGAGGTCGCCGAGGGCCTCGGGCCAGTTCTGCCCGGTCACCGGTGCGGTGGAGGCGGGCATGTCCTCCAGCCTGTCGCGGTAGTTGTCGAGCCAGCGGTGCGCGGTCCGTGCCTGCCCGCGCCGCACCAGGGCCTCGACCGCCATCGGGGCGTGGTTGCTGAGCCAGCCGTCGCGCTCCGGACCCGACAGGTGGATGCGCTCCAAGGCCTCGTCGAGGGTGCCCGTCGTGTCCGTGCGGTTGCGCGCAGTGTCCGTCATGGACCTCACGGTAGGGGCGCGGGCGGCTCCGGCGGATCGGGCTGAGGTCCCGGTCCGCCGGAGTTGGGGCCTCCTCCTGTGGACCTAGGGCCCGGCGGCCCAGCGCCCGCTCTCCTGGCGACAATGCGGACATCGCGAGCAACCCCGAGGCAATACGGATCGTCTTCCGGGGTAGACGCGGGGTAGACCGCGGGCTGGACGTGGGGTCGGAACGTTCGGGGCCACGGGAGACGTTCACAGCGGTGAGAAGTGTTCGAGGGGATCGAAGTGTCCGAGGTGCTCGCAGCTGTGGGCGGCGTGGCCCATGGGTGTGGCCCCCTGTGAGTGCCGCCTCACCGCAGCGGTGTCGGTGGCTCCCCGTCGGGGCTGCCGTTATTCCTGCGGAACCGGCCCTGACCTGCGCTTACGTGGGTACCCGCACCAGGTTTCCCCCGGCCGGCGGCGGACAGGGTACTGCATGATCGCGAAAATGAATGGGCGGCATGGGAATTCTGTCCGGATTCCAGTCGTTGTTTCCATCGGATGCAGGGCACCCGAAAAAGGTGTCGCGACCTACTCAGCAAGGGAGCACGCATGGCAACCCGTGCCGTCGCCCGTCGTTCGTCCACCACTTCCGGTGGGACCGACCGGGCACGCAGTGTTCGCGCCGTGGGCGGGGAAATCGCCGATCGCGACCTGGTCGGCATGTACCTGGACGAGATCGCTCGCACACCGCTGCTCGACGCCGCCAAGGAAGTCGACCTCTCCCAGTCCATCGAGGCGGGCGTCTTCGCCCAGCAGATCCTCGACGGCGAGGTGGAGGGCGGCGCCCGCGGTGCGACGCGTGAAGAGCTGGAGGCGCTGGTCGCCGAGGGCGAGCGCGCCAAGGACATATTCATCCGTTCCAACCTCCGCCTCGTCGTTGCCGTGGCCCGCCGCTACCCGCGCGCCGGGCTGCCCCTGCTCGACCTGATCCAGGAGGGCAACGCGGGCCTGGTGCGCGCGGTCGAGAAGTTCGACTACGCGAAGGGCTTCAAGTTCTCCACGTACGCGACGTGGTGGATCCGGCAGGCCATCACCCGGTCCATAGCCGACCAGTCCCGCACGATCCGGCTCCCCGTCCACCTGGTGGAGGAGCTCGGCCGGATCCGCCGGGTCCAGCGCGAGTTCAACCGGGAGAACGGGCGCGATCCCGAGCACGCGGAGATCGCCGCCGAGCTCGACTCCAACGCCGAGCGCGTGGGCAACGTCCTGGACTGGGCCCGCGATCCGGTCAGCCTCAACATGTCGGTGGACGACAACGGCGACACCCAGTTCGGCGACCTGCTGGAGGACACCTCCGCCGTCTCGCCCGAGCAGTCGGTGATGACCCTCCTGCGCAGCGAGGAGCTGGAGGACCTGATCGGCAAGCTCGACAACAGGACCGCCTCCATCATCAAGATGAGGTACGGAATCGAGGACGGGCGCGAGCGGACGCTGACCGAGGTGGGCAAGCAGCACGGCCTGACGCGGGAGCGGATCCGCCAGATAGAGAAGCACGCGCTGCTCGAATTGAAGCGAATGGCTCACGACACGGGCTTTGACGCTGCGGCGTGAGCCAATAACCCGTAACCTCCCCATCAAGCCGGTTCGCACCGGCTGACCGACCGGATCATGCCGGTCACCCGACCGGTTCTTTCCCACCGGTCCCCGGAACTGAGTCCCGGCGCCCACCCCCCCCGGCGCCGGGGCTCATCCATGTCCGGGTCCTTGCCCCGTCCTTGCCCAGGCCCATCTCCGGGTCATCCATGTCCGGGGCCGTGTCCGAGTGCGGCCGCGCGGGTCAGCCGGGCCCCCAGGGTCTCCAGGTGGGCCACCAGCTGCGGTGGCCCCTGCACGGTGAACTCGCAGTCCACCAGCGCCAGTCGCAGCGCCACCCACTCCAGCGAGTCCATGGACGAGGACCGCAGCCGGCAGGCGTTCTCCCCGTCCGGCTCCGGTACCCCGAGCGTCGGCGGCAGCCGTGCCACCACGAACTCGGCGGGCGCCGCGAACCGCACGTCGAGCCGGAGCTCCGGCTGCATGCCCGCCATCGAACGGGCGAAGTAGCGCGCCGCGTCCCCCGGATCCCCGACCTGCCCGTTCCGGCCGCCCTCCCCGCCGCCCTCCCCGCCTTCCACCGGGAGCGGCCGGGGCGTGAACCGGGCGCCCGTAGCGAACGGCTCGGAGACCCGGTCCACCCGGAACGTCCGCCAGTCCGCCCGCAGCAGGTCGTAGGCCACCAGATACCAGCGCCGCCCCGTGCTCAGCAGCCGGTACGGCTCGACCTGCCGCTTCGTCTCCGTACCGTCGCCGCTGCGGTACGAGAACCTCAGCCGCTCCTGCCCGGTGGCCGCCGAGGCCAGCGTCGTCAGGGTCTGCGGATCGATGGTGGCCCCGTCGCCCCGGACCAGCGGCACCGTGGCGTTCTGCAGCGCCGAGACCCGGTGCCGCAACCGTGACGGCAGCACCTGCTCCAGCTTCGCAAGCGCCCGTACGGAGGCCTCGTCGACGCCCTCGATGGCATGCCCGGCGCCGGCCCGCAGCCCCACCGCGATGGCGACCGCCTCCTCGTCGTCCAGCACCAGAGGCGGCATGGCGGCCCCCGCGACCAGGCGGTAGCCGCCCAGCGAACCGCGCGAGGCCTCGACGGGGTAGCCCAGTTCCCGCAGCCGGTCGATGTCGCGGCGGACCGTGCGCGGGCTGACATCGAGCCGTTCGGCCAGCTCCCCGCCCGGCCACTCGCGCGGGGTCTGGAGGAGCGACAGCAGCTTCAGCAGTCGTGCCGGGGTGTCGGTCATGGAATCCAGGATGCGCGCCCATCAGGTCACGACCAGTCCTAATGAAGGCATAGCTTCTTCTCATGTCTTCCTCCGCATCGCTGCCGGACCCGGCGCCGAACTCCGCCTCGCCCACCGCACCGCCCTCGCCCGACCCCGCCGACCGGCGCCGCTGGTTCGCCCTTGCCATCGTGATGACCGCGGCCTTCATGGACCTGGTCGACGTCACGATCGTCAACATCGCGATCCCGAGCATCTCCAACGACCTGGACGCCTCCGTCTCCGCGATCCAGTGGATCACCGCCGGGTACGCGCTCGCGTTCGCGGCCGGACTGATCACGGGTGGCCGGCTCGGCGACATCTACGGGCGCAAGCGGCTCTTCCTCATCGGCATCGCCGGGTTCACGGTCGCCTCGGCCCTCTGCGGCCTCGCGCCCAGCCCCGAGATACTCGTCGCCGCCCGCATCCTCCAGGGTGCGACGGCGGCGCTGATGGTGCCCCAGGTGCTCTCGATCGTGCACGCCACCTTCCCGGCGCACGAGCGCGGCAAGGTCTTCGGCCTCTTCGGCGCGATCGTCGGCCTCGGCGCGGTCTCCGGCCCGCTGCTGGGTGCGCTGCTCACCGAGTGGAACCTCTTCGGCCTCGAATGGCGGCCGATCTTCCTGATCAACCTGCCCGTCGGTATCGCGGGCCTGATCCTCGGCGCCAAGTTCATCACCGAGTCCAAGGCCCCCAAGGCCATGCGGCTGGACCTGGTGGGCGTCGGTCTGGTCACCCTCGCCATGCTGATGCTCATCTACCCGCTCACCCGCGGGCACGAGCTGGACTGGCCGCTCTGGGGCTACGTCTCGATGGTGGGCAGCCTCTTCGTCTTCGCGCTCCTGGTCCTGCATCAGCGGCAGAAGGCGATCATCGACGGCTCGCCGCTGATCGAGCTGTCCCTGTTCCGGGTCAAGAGCTTCGCCGCGGGCATCGCCGTGCAGCTCACCTTCGGTGTCGCCCTCGGCATCTTCTTCCTGGTCTGGACCCTGTACATGCAGATGGGCCTCGGCTGGAGCGCCCTGCGGGCCGGTACGACGGGCATCCCGTTCTCCGTCGCCGTCTCGGTGGCCGCCGGGATCTCCGTACAGAAGCTGGTGCCCCGCTTCGGCCGCAAGGTCCTCCAGGCGGGCGCGCTCCTGATGGTCGCCGGGCTGCTGACCTACCTCTGGGAGGCCGAGCACTACGGCATGGCCATCACCTCCCTGCAGATGGCGGTGCCGCTGGTCGTCATGGGCGTCGGGATGGGCCTGATAGTGGCGCCGCTGACCGACGCGGTCCTCTCCGAGGTCCCCAAGGAGCACGCGGGCTCGGCGTCCGGGCTGATCAACACCGTGCAGCAGATGGGCACCGCGCTCGGCCTCGGGCTGGTCTCGGTGGTCTTCTTCGGCGCGATCGGCGACCGGCTGGCGCCGCAGCAGCTCGGCCCGGCCTTCGTGGACGCGTTCCAGCAGTCGCTGTGGTGGGTGGCCGGAGTGCTCGCGGTGATCTTCCTGCTGATGTTCGCGCTGCCGGCCCGGCCGCGGGTGCACGTCGAGGGCGAGGCGGCCGACGACGAGGGCCCGCTCGCCAAGGAACCGGCCCTGAACGGCTGACCGGACCACCGTTTCTCAGCTCGTACGGATGCCCGTCCGCCCCGGTGAGGGGCGGGCGGGCATCCGCGTACGGGCATCCGCTCAAAGGGGGTTCAGCAGATTCTGGTGCGGCTCTCCATCGCGGTGCGGGCGGTGTGCTCGTCCTCGTACACCTCGCACATGTGGCGGCCGTCGGGGGTCGCCGTGTGCTCGACCTCCCACAGGCTCGTCTCGCTGCCGTCCAGCAGCAGGAAGGCGTGCTCGTAGAGCGTGAACCCGGCCTCCTGGCCGTCCACCTGGCACTGGCGCCCGAAGATCTGGGTGATGTGGTGGGCGAAGGCGGACCGGAGCAGCCGTGCCTTCGCCGCGTCCGGCCGGTCGCTGTTCTCCGCGCGGCGCAGGACCCGCCGGGCGTGGTCCGCGGAGTTGTCGGGGGCGTAGGTCCGGGGCATCGGGGCCGGGGGAGCGGACATCAGGACCGTCAGGATCTCCAGGTCCCGGCCTCCCTCGTCGCCGAAGGCCGGGGCGTCCGAGAAGCTCCCGGCGAGCCGGGCCGCAGCGATGTGGGCGTCGCCCTCGTCGGCGTAGAGCTCGTGGCGGCGGGGGACCTGCTCGTCCCGGCCGCCGCTGTGCACCAGCTCCCACAGAGTCAGGTCGGAGCCGTCGGTGAGGAGGTAGGTGTGGCGGTAGGTCTCCCGGTGCAGGACGGGGCTGTGGTGCGAGGAGTGCAGTGAACTGCTGTGCGCCAGCGCCGAACCGAGCAGGTCGACCGTGCTGTCGGGAAGGTCGAAAGAGTTGAGGGCGCGTCGCAGGAGTCGGTCGAGGTGTTGCTCGGTTGTCTCGTACGGATCGCTCAAGGTGCTGTCTCCAGGCCGTCGCCGCGTGTTACTTGGTGCGTGCTTAACGTAGTCCCTGGGTCTGACATCGTGACCGGGGTTCGTAAAAACGTAAGGCGCACGAGATAAGTTCCCCGTCTGTTCCCGGCGCATTTCGGGCGGTTGGGGGTGAACTCCCTTGCCTCGGTTGCGAGTCGGGAGCCCGCGCGCCCCCGCTCGGGCGCCGCGCGCCCCGGCGGTCCTACGCTTCGGCGCCGCCGTCCGGGCCGTCCCCGTACAGGTCCGTGTAGGCGAGGAACGTGCCGCCCGGCCCCTGGACGGTCCGGGCCGCGCGTACCGCCTTCACGATCGCGCGGGCCAGCACATCGGCGCTCGCCGCGAGGATCTCGTTGACCGCGACCGGGTTCTCCGGGGGCACCCGCACCCGGCCCGTGGCCAGCGCGAACACGGTGTCCCCGTCGGTCAGCAGATGGACCGGGCGCACCGCGCGGGCCATGCCGTCGTGCGCGGTGCCCGCCAGTTTCTGCGCCTGGGCCCTGACGAGATCCGCGTCCGTCGCGACGACCGCGATCGTGGTGTTGAACGGCGGCACCCCGCCCCCGGCCGCCTCCGCCGCCTCCCGCTCCCGCGCCAGCCGCCCCACCGCCGCCGCGTGCGTCCCGGCCGAGGGGTGGGCGGGCGGCTCCCCGACCCCGTACTCCCCGAACAGCACCCCGGTACGGGGATCGAGCACCGAGCCCGCCGCGTTCACCGCGACCAGGGCGGCGACGGTGACCCCGGAGGTGAGCCGGACGCTCGCCGTGCCGATGCCGCCCTTGAGCTGCCCGGCCACCGCGCCGCTACCCGCGCCCACGCTTCCCTCGGCTACCGGGGCTCCCGGGCCGGAAGCGGCCGCCGCCTCCACCGCGGCGCGGCCGGTCGACGCGTCGGGGCGGGCCCGCCAGTCGCCGCCCCGGCCGAGGTCGAACAGGGCCGCGGCCGGAACGACCGGGACCACCTGGGCGGGTCCGGCGCCGACCCGGACGCCCCGGCCCTGCTCCTCCAGCCAGGCCATCACGCCTGACGCGGCGTCGAGCCCGTACGCGCTGCCGCCCGTGAGGACGACCGCGTCGACCCGCTGCACCAGGTTGCGCGGATCCAGGGCGTCCGTCTCCCGGGTGCCCGGCCCGCCACCCCGTACATCCACGGCGGCCACCGCCCCGCCCTCCGGCGCCAGCACCACCGTCGTACCGCTCAACGCCCCGGCCCCGGCCACCCGGGCATGACCGACCCGGATCCCGGCCACATCGGTCAGCGCGTCCAGCAGTGGGGCGCCCTCCGGCGACGGGACGCCCTCCGGTGATGCGGCGTCCGGCAGCGACACGGCGTCCGGCAGCGGCGAGTGCGGGTCCTCGGCGGTCATCGGGCACTCCTCGGGTCGGCGCCCGCGAGCAGGCGCAGGCTCGTGTACGTAGGCTCCGAACGTACCGGCGGTCGCTGGGCCTGTCCCCTGCGCCTGTCCGGGCGACCCGCTCACCCCCATACCGCCCAAAACGGGTCCAAATGCCGTAGGCGGTCCTACGGTGGCCGAGTGACCGAGCCGCCAGAAGACCCCGCAGCCCCCGCCACAGCCGAGCCTCACCCACCCAGCGGTTCCGCGGGCGCTCTCCCCGACGGTTTTGCGGGTGCGGTTTCCGACGGTTCTGCGGGGCCGATCCCCGGCGGGTCAGAGCGGGCGATCCCCGGCGACTCCACCGCCGCATCCCCCGCCACCACCGGCCCCCGGTCGGTCACCACCCGGGCAACCCTGGTCGGCGTGGTGGTCTCCGCCCTGCTGATCCTCGCGATCGTGCTCGGCAGCCGCATGCTGCGCAACTTCGACTCGGCGCTCCTTCCCTACGCCGTGGCCACTGTCTTCCTCGCCTTCGGCGTCGCCTACCGCTACACGGTCTGGATCTCCGCCCCCGGCGCCCGACGCCTCTTCCGACAGGGCTGGCGCAGCCTCTTCTCGTACGAGAACTTCCGTCAGGCCCCCACCGCGCTGCCGAAGATGATCGCCACCTACCTCGGCTTCCAGAAGTTCCTCGGCGCCCGGTCCCACGCCCGCTGGGCCGCTCACCAGTTGATCTTCTGGGGCTGCATCCTCGCCGCGCTGATCACCTTCCCGCTCACCTGGGGCTGGTTCACCTTCACCTCAGGCAGCGGCTCGGGGCCCGGCTACGAGATGCGGATCTGGGGCATCAAGATCCTCGGCTTCGACTCCCTCTCTGTCCTCGGCTGGCTGATGTTCCACGGCCTCGACATCGCAGCCGTCCTCGTCATCCCCGGCGCCTCGTACTTCCTGTGGCGCCGGATGAAGGACCGCGGCGCCTCGACCGGCCAGCGTTTCGCCTACGACCTGGTACCGCTGATCGCACTGATCGTCATCTCCGTGACCGGGCTGCTGCTCACCTTCTCCTCGATCTTCCTGCACGGCGGCGGCTACCAGTTCCTGGCGATCCTCCACATGGTCTCGGTGGTCTTCACCCTCATCTACATCCCGTTCGGCAAGTTCTTCCACATCGTCCAGCGCCCGGCCGCGGTCGGCATGCAGCTGTTCAAGTACACCGGCCGCCAGGACGACAAGGTCTTCGCCTGCCGCCGCTGCGAGGAACCCATCGACACCGGCCCCTACGTCGAGAACCTGCGGGGCACCATGCGTGACCTCCGGCTCGGCTTCGACGCCTGGGCCGAGTACTGCCCGCGCTGCAAGCGGGTGCTGCGCGGCAGCGCCTACCTCTCCCAGGTGAAGAAGGGCTTCAAGTGACCGCGGATCCGCAAGCTGCCGCCGACCGCCGCACGTTCATCCCGCTCGACCCCTCCCTCGCACCGCCCGGCACCCGCGCCTTCCGGGACGCGGGCTCCATCCCGGCCGACAAGTGGCACGCCGATCAGAACGGCGAGACGCTGGTGCCCACCCACTGCTGCTTCTGCGGTGTCCAGTGCGGGATGTATCTGCGGGTGGACCGCGGCGGCAAGGTCTTCGGCGTCGAACCCCGCAACCACGACATCAACCGGATGCGGCTCTGCCCCAAGGGCATCAACGCCTACCAGCAGGTCAACCACCCCGACCGGCTCACCGCCCCGCTGATGCGCCGGTCCCGCGACGAGGAGTTCCGGGAGGCCTCCTGGGAGGAGGCGCTCGACTTCACCGTCTCCGAGATCCAGCGCATCCAGCAGACCTACGGCAACGACGCCTTCGGGCTGCTCGGCGGCGCCAGCCTCTTCTCCGAGAAGACGTATCTGGTGGGCAAGTTCGCCCGGGTCGCCCTCAAGTCCCGGCACGTCGACTACAACGGCCGTCTCTGCATGGTCAGCGCGGCGGGCGCCAACAAGCTCGCCTTCGGCATCGACCGGGCCGGCAACCCCTTCTCCGACATCCTCCTCACCGACTGCCTCCTCATCGCCGGCTCCAACGTCGGCGAGTGCTTCCCCGTGATGACCCAGTACGTCTGGGGAGCCCGGGACCGCGGGGCGAGCCTCATCGTCATCGACCCGCGCGAGACCGCCATCGCCCGGACCGCCGACATCCACGTCGCCCTCAAACCCGGCACCGACTCGGCCTTCTTCACCTCCGTACTGAACGTCGTCATCGAGGAAGGGCTCACCGACGAGAACTACCTCGCCGCCCACGCCACCGGCTGGGAGGAGGTCAAGGCCAAGGCGGCCGAGTACCCGCCGTCCCGTGCCGCCGCGATCTGCGGCATCCCCGCCGAACAGATCGTGCAGGTCGCCCGCACCTTCGCCCGCGCCCCCAAGGCCATGGCCTGGCACGCCCGGGGCATCGAGCACCACTCGCAGGGCGTCGAGAACTGCCTCTCCGTGATCAGCCTCTGCACCGCCACCGGCCACATCGGCAAGCCCGGCGCCGGCTACGGCACCATCACCGGCCAGGGCAACGGGCAGGGCGGCCGCGAGCACGGCCAGAAGTCCGACCTCCTGCCGGGCGGGCGCTCCATCACCAATCCGGAGCACCGCCGTCAGATCTGCGAGATCTGGGGCATCGAGGAGTCCGAACTCCCGCCCGCAGGCACCTCCATGATGGAGATGGTCTGGCAGATGCAGCGCCACGAGATCCGCGGCCTGATCGGCATCTGCAACAACCCGTTCGTCTCCCTGCCCAACTACCGGGTGGTCAAGGAGGGGTACGACGCCACCGAGTTCCACGCCCAATTCGACTTCTTCCTCTCCGAGACCGCCGCCAACGCGCATGTCGTCTTCCCCGTCACCACCTGGGCCGAGGACGAAGGGGTGATGGCCAACGCCGAGGCCCGCGTGGTCAAGCACAACAAGGCCCAGGACCCGCCGCCCGGCGTCCGCACCGACACCTGGGTGATGTGCGAACTCGCCCGTCGGCTCGGCGCCGGGGACAAATTCGACTTCCCCGACTCCCGGGCGGTCTTCGACGAGCTGCGCATCGCCTCCGCCGGCACCGTCAACGACTACTACGGCATCACCTACGAACGGCTGGAGGAGACCGGCGGCATCGCCTGGCCCTGCCCCTCCACCGACCACCCCGGCACCCCGCGCCTCTTCGAGGACGGGAAGACCTACCATCCCGACGGCAAGATCCACCTCCAGGCCGTCGAGTGGCACCCGCCGATGGACCCGTACGACGACGAGCACCCCATGTCGCTCACCACCGGCCGGACCGTGGCCCACTTCCTCTCCGGCAACCAGACCCGCAGGCTCGGAGCCCTCGTGGAGCAGACCCCGCGCCCCTGGGCCGAGATCCACCCCTCCCACGGCTTCCGCAACGGCGAGCCCGTCCGGGTCGTCACCCGGCGCGGCAGCGAGGTCTTCCCCGCCCTGGTCACCGAGGCGATCCGCCCCGACACCGTCTTCATCCCCTACCACTGGCCGGTCCCCACCGCCGCCAACGCCCTCACCATCGACGCCCTCGACCCCCGCTCCAAGATCCCCGAGTACAAGGTGTGCGCCTGCCGTATCGAGCACGCCGACCGGATCGACGAGGTCCCCGCACCCCCGGTCGCCCCCGGCCATGTCGCCTACCCGGAAACCCAGGTCTCCCGAACCGACCCGCTGCCTCCCACGTCCCCCCAGGGCCGTGGCACCTCGGAGAGGAGCTGATCCCCCATGATGGGCAGAACGATCTTCATCGACCCGGGGCGCTGCATCGGCTGCCAGGCCTGTGTCTCCGCCTGCCGCGAATGCGACTCGCACCGCGGGAAATCGATGATCCACCTCGACTACACCGACGAGGGCCACTCCGTCGCCTCCCTTCCCACCGTCTGCATGCACTGCGAGGACCCGGTCGCCCCCTGCGCCGAGGTCTGCCCCGCCGACGCGATCCTGGTGACCGCCGACGGTGTGGTGCAGCAGGCCGACACCACCCGCTGCATCGGCTGCGCCAACTGCGTCAACGCCTGCCCCTTCGGCGTCCCGAAGATCGACCTCGGCGCGAAGCTCCAGCTGAAGTGCAACCTCTGCTACGACCGCACCGCCTACGGCCTCGCCCCCATGTGCGCCACCGTCTGCCCGACCGGAGCGCTCTTCTACGGGACCGTCGAGGAGCTCCAGGCCGAGCGCCCCGGTGTCCAGGTCGCCGACACCTTCGTCTTCGGCGAGACCGAGGTCCGCACCGGCGTGGCCATGGTCGTCCCCGCCGAGAAGGTGCAGTGGCCGGTCCCCGGCGGTCTGCCCGTCGTCGAGATCAACGGGAAGGACGTCCGCCGGTGAGCGTCACCGAACAGCAGCAGGGCGGCGAGCACCCCTCCGGTGGAGACCCGCGCGAGGCGCTCCAGGACCGGATCGCCGCCGACTCCCTCACCTCCCGGCGCGACTACCTCCGGATCGTCACCACCGTCTCCGGCGGTCTCGCCGTCGGCGGCATCGGCGTGGCCGCGGGCATCCTGCACCGCCACGGCGACGGTGAGGAGGGCAAGGCACCCGAGCCGAAACGCATCGCCCAGCGGCTCCCGCCCGGCCAGTCCATCGCCTTCCGCTACCCGGGCGAGGAGGACCGGGCCGTCGCCGTCCGGCTCGACGACGGCACCCTCGTCGGCTACTCCGCCGTCTGCACCCACCTCGCCTGCGCCGTGCTCTGGCGCAAGGACCGGGGCCGGGAGGGCGAGCTGTACTGCCCCTGCCACGAGGGCGTCTTCGACGCCCGCTCCGGCGAGGTGACCGCCGGGCCGCCCCCGCGCGGACTGCCGAAGGTCGTGGTCATCGAGGAGGCCGACGGCAGTATCTGGGCCGTCGGGACCACCCGCTCCGGCGAGAGCGTCGAGGCGGGCCTCTGCCGCCAGCTCGGCGGCGAACGCCCCGACCTCGCGGCCCGTATCGGCTGCCCCGACATCGGCAGCGGCGCCGAATCCCCGCCCCGGGCCGCGGGAGCCGCCTCCCGGGGCGGCGGTGCGGCGGCGCCGGGCCGAGCCGGGGCTTCCCCCGTCTCCGGCCGCACCGAGACCCCCGGCAGGCGGGCATGACCGACGCCCCGCACCCCGAGCAGCCGCTGCCGCCCCCGGGCAGCCACTACCCCACGTACCGCCCCGGCAGTGCCGACCCCGCGCTGAACCGGCCCGTCCACGAGCGCTATCCGCAGATCCGCCCCACCAGCGGCTACGGAGACCCGCGCGTCCACCACACCGGGCCCGGCCCCGGCGCGGGCACCGACCAGGATCCCGAGCGCTCCTCGAAACTGACCGCCCGCCTCGCCCTGGCGATGACCGTGGTCATCGGCCAGCTCTGGGGCCTGACGGTGCTGATCGACGAGTGGATGGAAGGCAACACCGGCACGGCCTGGTGGGGGGCCGGCTTCCTCTGTCTGTCGTTCCTCGTAGTGCTCGGCCTGTGGCTGATCGACCCGAAGGACCGCTGACGGCCACCGGGCCTGGAAGCGGGACGCGGCCCGCCGGGGGATCCGCCCGGTCCGGCGGCGGCCCGCACCCCACCGCCGGCCGCCGTACCCTGAAGACATGAGTGCCGCCCCCGCCCCCGGCCCGCGAGATGCGAAGCAGCAGCAGCCGCAGGCACAGCCGCCCGAGGAACCGAAGCCCAAGCCGGTTCTGATCTTCGACGATCCGCTGGACCAGCAGTCCGCGGACGACACGGACCGGGGATGGGGTGAGCGGCCCTCCGCCGGCTCCGGCGCCGCCGACCTCGCGCGCTTCCTCGACGAGAAGCCGCCCCACCACATCTGAACCGCTGAACGGCCGGCTACCGCTCCCCGTCCCGGCCCGGCAGCGCCCCGCCGCCGTCCTCGCCCGGCCCAACGGTGCCGAACCCGCCGGTCCCAGCCCCACTGACACCGCTCGCGCCACCATCGCGCTGCGCGACCAGGGCGTCGCGGATCTCCTTGAGCACCTCCAGTTCGCTCACCTCCAGCGTCTCCTGCACGCCCTCCTTGGCGGCCTGCATCGCCGCCCGCCGGGCCAGGTACTTGGCCATCGGCAGCACCATCAGGAAGTACACGACGGCGGCGGTGATCAGGAAGCTGAGGGCGGCGCTGAGCACCGAGCCCCACAGGATCTCGATCCCGTCCATCTCGCCGGTGGCCGGGTCCTTGGCGCAGGGGCCCTGGAGGCAGGAGCTGTAGTTGTCCAGGTCCTGCGTCCCGAACGCACCGACCAGGGGGTTGATGACGCCCTTGACGACGGCGTTCACGATGTTCGTGAACGCGGCGCCGATGACGACAGCCACCGCGAGGTCGATCACATTGCCGCGCGTCAGGAAGGCCTTGAAGCCCTCCAGCAGACTGACCTTCTTCTCGCTCACAGGTGAGCCTTCTTTCGCATGTGCGGTGACGGGAGCAAACTGCTCCGCCACCTAAGGCGGCAGAAGGCGGCACTGTCCAATCCGGTAATGCCCACGGGTGACTTGAGAGAGCGTCAGTTCCCATCGGACACCGCCACCGCCAGCCGCCCCGAAGCACCCGCGCCCAGCAGCGCCGTGGCGGTGGACCGCTCCACGGAGAGCATCACCAGGGCCCCTTCCCCCGCCGCGCCCGCGCTGACCACGCCCACACCGTCGCTCCGGTGACCACCGTCGTCGGCGCCCGCGCTCGGCACCTGAGCCACGCGCACGCCCCGCGCCACCAGACGGGCGTCGTCGCCCGCCTCGCCGACCGCGATCACATCGACGCGGTCTCCCGGGCGCAGCAGCCGCACCGTCGCCGCGTCCGCGATCCGCACCGGCGCGGAGACGAGGTGCACCGACGGCCGGCCGGTCTTCGCCGCCGTGTCCGGAGCAGCGCTGCCGTCTGCGGCGCTGCCCGGCCCCGTCGTGGCCAGAGCCGCACCCACCAGCGCGATCCCGGCGGCGATGGCGCGGCGCTGCCTGCGCAGCATCCGCCGCAGCCGGTACGTCCCGCCGCCCCGCACCCGCAGCGGCGCGAACGGCCCCACCCCGCACGGGGCAGGAGGCGGCGCCGGGGGCCGGGGAAACGCCTTCACCTGGTCGGCGGCGCGCGGGGGAGCGGCTGGGGTGTGACGTGCGGAGAGGGCGGAAGGGACGGAGAGAGCGGAGGGGACGGAGAGGACGGAGGGGACGGACAGGACGGAGTGAGATGACCGGGCGGGGAAGGGGGACTTGGGCATGGCGCCACCTGCAATCGGACGAGGGGAGCCCGGCCGGAGGTCCCGGCCGAACTCCCCTCACGATCCACCGTCCGCGCGGATCCCGCCGGGGCCTGTGGACAACCCCGGGATTGTGGACAACTCCGTCACCCGATCCGGTGCCCCGGCCGCCGCGAGGCGGCCCTACGGCAGCGTGCTCCCGTCCCGCGACCGGCCGCTACGGCAGCGCGACCCCCGTGTCGATCCCGTCCAGCGCGTGGGCGCAGGCGCAGTTGCGGGCCCCTGTCGCAGGCAGCCCGCCCACCGCGTCGAACAGCACCGACCGGAGCCGGTCGACGTTGGCCGCGAACACCTGGAGCACCTCCTCGTGCGAGACGCCCTCACCGGCCTCGGCGCCCGCGTCCAGGTCGGTCACGAGGGTCATCGTTGTGTAGCAGAGCCCCAGTTCCCGGGCGAGCACGGCTTCCGGATGCCCGGTCATCCCGACCACCGACCAGCCCATCGCCGCGTGCCAGCGGGATTCCGCGCGGGTGGAGAAGCGGGGCCCCTCGACCACCACCAGGGTGCCGCCGTCCACCGACTCCCAGCCGCGCCCGCGCGCGGCGGCGAGCGCCGCCTTCCGCCCCTCGGGGCAGTACGGATCGGCGAAGCCCAGATGCACGACGTTGGGTACGGTCCCGTCGGCCCGCGTCTCACCGTCGTAATAGGTCTGCACACGTGCCTTGGTGCGGTCCACCAGCTGGTCCGGGACGAGCAGGGTGCCCGGGCCGAACTCCGGGCGCAGCCCGCCGACGGCACAGGGGCCCAGCACCTGGCGGACGCCGACGGAGCGCAGGGCCCAGAGGTTGGCCCGGTAGTTGATGCGGTGGGGCGGCAGATGGTGACCGCGGCCGTGCCGGGGCAGGAAGGCCACCCGGCGGCCGCCGATCTCGCCGAGGAAGACCGAGTCGCTGGGCTTCCCGTAAGGGGTGTCCACGGAGACCTCGGTGACGTCCTCCAGGAAGGAGTAGAAGCCCGAGCCGCCGATGACGCCGATCTCCGCCCCCGGCGCCGTACCCGCGATGTCTGTGCCGGAACTCGTGTCCGTATGTGCGTTCACCATGCGGTCACCGTATCCGGGGGAGCATTCCGTGTTGCGCCGGGGAAACGCACGTACTCCGTCCCGGGGAAACGCACGGACCTTGCCCCGGAAACGCACGGACCCCGCCGAGTGGATATCGGCGGGGTCCGGTGAAGCGTGTGGGGTGTACGCGGGCTCAGGCGGCCGACGTACCGCTCGACGACGAGGCCGGCGCGGAGGCCGACGACGAGGAGGAAGCGGAGGACGAGGACGACGACGAAGCACTCGACTTCGCGTCCGAACCCGTCGACGAGGACGATCCGGAGTCGGACGACTTCGAGGACGACGTCGCCGGCGTGCTGCTCGACGAGGAGCCGCGGCTGTCGTTCCGGTAGAAACCGGAACCCTTGAAGACGATGCCGACCGCAGAGAACACCTTCTTCAGGCGTCCGTCACAGCTCGGGCAGACGGTCAGGGCGTCATCGGTGAACTTCTGCACCGCCTCGAGGCCCTCGCCACACTCGGTGCACTGGTACTGATAGGTCGGCACTTGCTCCTCCTGGCACTCTCACTCAATGAGTGCTAACGACGGTCCATACTGACGTATTCCGCGGGATCAGTCCACCGTGACCGGCTCGCGGTGACCGATCCCACGTGCCACGGTCCGGCCCACGGACTTCGGCGCGAGCCGTGAACGCAGGGCCAGCAGGGTCGCCAGCGCCAGTACGGTACCGGCCAGCGGGACCAGGAATCCGGTGCTCGCGCCGTGGGCGTCGGCGAGTTGGCCCGCCACCGTCACGGCGGCCGCCTGGCCCAGGGCCACGGCGCCCGTCAGCCAGGTGAAGGCCTCGGTGCGGGCGGTGGCCGGGACCAGCGACTCGACCAGCGTGTAGCCGCTGATCAGCGCCGGGGCGATGCAGAGGCCGACCAGCAGGCCGAGTCCGGCCAGCAACGGTACGGAGTGCACGGCCCAGAGGCCGGACGCCATGAGGGTCAGGGCCACATAGCCGACGACGAGGCGGCGCTGCGGGCTGCTCTTCCAGGCGATGGCACCGCAGACGACGCCGGCCAGCATGTTGCCCGCCGCGAAGATCCCGTACAGCAGACCGTTCACGCCGGGGTGGCCGATCTCCTGGGAGAACGCCGTCAGCGAGACCTGCATCCCGCCGAAGACCGCGCCGATGCCCAGGAAGGCGACGACCAGCACCCGGACGCCGGGTACGGAGAGCGCCGAGGTGTGCGGCCGGTCCGCCGTGGCGGCGGGGCGGGGTGCGGGCTGGGTGGCGCGCTGCGCGGCGAAGAGCAGACCGCCGATCAGGGTGAGCGCGGCCTCGGTGATCAGCCCGGCCGCCGGGTGCACGCCGGTGCACAGCGCGGTCGCGATCACCGGTCCGAGGACGAAGGTGAACTCGTCCGTCACCGACTCGAAGGCGGCGGCGGTGGACATCAGCGGGGAGGCGGGCCGGTCCGGGGTGGCCCCCAGCATCGCGGCCCAGCGGGCGCGCACCATCGGGCCGATCTGCGGGACCGAGGCGCCGGTGGGCACCGCGGCGGCGAACAGGGCCCACAGGGGCGCGTCCGCCAAGGCCAGCGCGGTCAGGGCGCTGACGGAGACGGTGTGCAGGAGTACGCCGGGCAGCAGGACGGCCCGCTGGCCGAACCGGTCGGCGAGTTTGCCGCCCTGCGGGGCCACCAGCGCCATCGAGACGCCCGCGACCGCAGCGACGGCACCGGCTGTCCCGTAGGAGCCGGTGGTGTGCTGGACGAGCAGCACGATGCCGATGGTCAGCATCGCGAAGGGCTGCCGGGCGGCGAAGCCCGGAAGGAGGAAGGTCCACGCACCAGGGGTGCGGAGGAGTTGCCCGTAACCGGGGCGGTCGGAGACCGTGGTTGCCACGGTCCTTGCCTTTCTGCCGCCTGGTGGCGCTGCTTCCCGACGCCTTTGTGGGGCGGGCCGGACGGAAGCGGCCGAGAGCTGTCCTCTTCGCGCGGAACTGCGGTAGATGCCGGGCGACTCGCTGCCATCGGCGAAGAAACGCCGGGCGAAGAGACACCACGACCGCCATACGGTCGCGCCAGCTCTGCATCAGACAGAGTTGGTCGATCAGTGTGCCTTTATCGTACAGGCAGGAAGTCCTGTGCGCCTGTGAATGTGCACAGGGCTTCCCGGACGGCCTGTGATCAGTGTCCTATGAGCGACGCGCGTTCGTAGTAGGGGCGTCGTCGGCCGGACCGAGCTTCTTGACGGGCCTGACCGGTTTCACGGCCTGGCGGACGGCGGATCCGCCCGTTCCCGAGGCTTTCGGAAGCCCTGGAGGCCCGGGGTTGCCCGGCGTACCGGACGATCCGCTTCCGCCGCTCGTGCCCAGCCAGCCGGCCAGCTTGCCGCCCTCGCCGACCGCGCGCAGCCGGGCCTCCGCCTTGTCGCGCACCGGGTCGGTCGCCACCACCAGGAGCTCGTCGCCGCGCCGCAGGACCGTGGTGGGGGAGGGCACGAAGCTCTCCTCCTCGCGGACCACCAGCGTGACCGCGGCCCCGGCCGGGAGCCGGAGCTCACCGACCTCGACGCCGTGCATCTTGGACTTGGCGGGGATGCCGACCGACAGCAGGTGGCCGCGCAGCCGCTCCAGCGGTGCGGACTCGATGCCCAGGTCGTCGGGCTCCGGCTCCTCGGCGATCTTCAGCTTGTCCGCGACCCACGGCAGGGTCGGGCCCTGGATCAGGGTGTAGACGATCACGAGGACGAAGACGATGTTGAAGATCCTGGTGCTGCCCTCCACCCCGGAGACCATCGGAATGGTCGCCAGGACGATGGGCACCGCCCCGCGCAGCCCGGCCCACGACATCAGGACCTTCTCGCGGGCCGGCAGCCGGAACGGCGCCAGGCTCAGGAAGACCGAGAGCGGCCGGGCCACCATGGTCAGCACCAGGCCCACCACGATCGCGGGCCAGAAGTCGTCGACCAGGTCGTGCGGGGTGACCAGCAGGCCGAGCAGCACGAACATGCCGATCTGGGCCAGCCAGCCCAGGCCGTCGGCGAACCCGCGAGTGGCGGGCCAGTGCGGCAGCTTGGAGTTGCCGAGGATCATGGCGGCCAGATAGACCGCGAGGAACCCGCTGCCGTGGGCCATCGCGCCCGCCGCGTACGCCATGACGGCGATGGCCATCACGGCGATCGGGTAGAGGCCGGAGGCGGGCAGGGCCACGTGCCGCAGCCCCAGGGAGCCCAGCCAGCCCACCGTGATGCCGATGGCGGCGCCGATGGCCAGCTCCAGGGCGATCTCGCCGATCAGGAGATACCAGTGCTCGACCGGGCCGACGGCGGAGAACGCGACGACGAGGATGACCACGGGGGCGTCGTTGAAGCCGGACTCGGCCTCCAGCACACCGGTGATCCGGGACGGCAGGGGCACTCTGCGCAGTACGGAGAAGACGGCTGCGGCGTCGGTGGAGGAGACGACCGCGCCGATGATGAGGGCCTGGCGCCAGTCCAGGCCGACGAGGTAGTGCGCGGCCGCGGCCGTGATGCCCACGCTGATGCCGACGCCGACGGTCGAGATCACCGCGGCCGCGGGCAGGACGGGACGGACCTCTTTCCACTTCGCCCCGAGTCCGCCCTCGGCCAGGATGACCACCAGGGCGGCGTAGCCGATCACCTGGGTCAGCTCGGCGTTGTCGAACTTGACGTCGAAGATGCCGTCCTGCCCCAGGGCGATCCCGATGCCGAGATACAGGAGCAGGCTGGGGAGCCCGCTGCGCGAGGAGATCCGTACCGCCGCCACGGCGACGAGCAGGACGAGCGAGCAGACGAGCAGGAGTTCGTTGAGCGCGTGGACAGTCAGGGTCCGTTCCTTCCCTGCGTGCGCCTGCCGGATCGTCCTCCGGCAGCCAGTTACTTCGTTACCTTACCTAATCTTTAACGTTTCCTTGACGGCTTCGGCGATCGCATTACGGCTTCCCGTGTCCGTACAAGGGATACGCGCAAATGGATGCATCCCTATACCGCGTCCGAGTGGCTTCTCGGCTGCGCCTATGGTTGCTCCTGCACTCCCAGGACCACCCTGCCCCTCGAAGGACAGCGATGCCCGCCAATACAACCGACTCTTCCGGCCCTTCCGACGACGCGAAGAAGCCCGGCAGGAAGAAGAAGGGGCGCCGCGTCCGCCTCCTTCTGCTCGTCCTGGTGCTGGCGCTCGTCGCGGGTGTCGGGTTCGGCGCCTACTGGTCCGTCTCCACCGTGCGGGCCTCGTACCCCCAGACCACCGGAACGATCACCCTCGACGGCCTTACCGGTGACGTCGAGGTCAAACGGGACTCCTACGGCATTCCGCAGATCTACGCGGACTCCGACGCCGACCTCTTCCGCGCCCAGGGCTTCGTCCAGGCCCAGGACCGCTTCTGGGAGATGGACGTCCGGCGCCATATGACGGCGGGCCGGCTCTCCGAGATGTTCGGTTCCGGTCAGGTCGAGACCGACTCCTTCCTGCGCACGCTCGGCTGGCGGAAGGTCGCGCAGCAGGAGTACGACGAGGTCCTGGACGAGGACACCAAGAAGAACCTCCAGTCGTACGCGGAGGGCGTCAACGCGTACCTGAAGGGCAAGGAAGGCCGGGACATCTCGGTCGAGTACGCCGCGCTGGGGCTGACCAACGACTACAAGCCGACCGAGTGGACCCCGGTGGACTCGGTCGCCTGGCTCAAGGCCATGGCCTGGGACCTGCGCGGCAACATGCAGGACGAGATCGACCGCTCGCTGCTGACCAGCCGGCTCGACAAGGACCAGATCGACGACCTGTACCCGGACTACCCGTACGACACCCACAAGCCGATCGTCGACCGGGGCGCGGTCTCCCCGGCCACCGGGAAGTACGACCTCGACGCCACGCCGTCGGACGACATCGGCTCCGGAACCGCGCAGGGCGCCACCGAGGGCCTGAACACCCAGCTCTCCGCGCTCTCCGACACCCTGGACGAGATCCCCGCCCTGCTCGGCCCGAACGGCAACGGCATCGGATCGAACTCCTGGGTCGTCAGGGGCGACCACACGACGACCGGCAAGGCGCTGCTCGCCAACGACCCGCACCTGGCGCCGATGCTGCCCTCGCTCTGGTACCAGATGGGCCTGCACTGCCGGGAGCTCTCCAAGAGCTGCCAGTACGACACTGCGGGCTACACCTTCTCCGGCATGCCCGGTGTGATCATCGGCCACAACCAGGACATCGCCTGGGGCCTCACCAACCTGGGCGCGGACGTCACCGACCTCTTCCTGGAGAAGGTCTCCGGTGACGGCTATCTGTACGGCGACAAGGTGAAGCCGTTCACCACCCGCGAGGAGACCATCAAGGTCGCGGGCGGCAAGGACCGGAAGATCACCGTCCGTGAGACGAACAACGGACCTCTCGTCTCCGACCGCAGCAAGGAACTGGACAAGGTCGGCCAGAAGGCCCCCGTGCCCAACGCCGCTCCCGACCGTGCCGACGGTTACGCGGTCGCCCTGAGGTGGACCGCCCTCAAGGCGGGCAAGTCCATGGACGCGGTCTTCGCCATCAACCGGGCCAAGGACTTCACCACCTTCCGGGCGGCCGCCAAGAACTTCGAGGTCCCCTCGCAGAACCTCATCTACGCCGACACCGAGGGCAACATCGGCTACCAGGCGCCGGGCACCATCCCGGTCCGCCTCAAGGGCGACGGCACGCTGCCCAGCCCCGGCTGGGACCCGGCGTACGGCTGGGCGAAGGAGCCGATCCCCTTCGACGAGCTGCCCTTCGAGTACAACCCCGAGCGCGGCTACATCGTCACCGCCAACCAGGCCGTGATCGACGAGAGCAAGTATCCCCACCTGCTGACGAAGGACTGGGGTTACGGCACCCGCAGCCAGCGGATCAACGACCTCATCGCCCAGAAGATCAAGGGCGGTGAGAAGGTCTCGACCGACGACATGCAGAAGATGCAGATGGACAACACCAGCGAGATCGCCGCGCTGCTGGTGCCCGAGCTGCTGAAGATCAACATCTCCGACCCGAGCGTGCGTGAGGCGCAGAAGCTGCTGGAGGGCTGGGACTACACCCAGGAGCCCGACTCGGCCGCCGCCGCGTACTTCAACGGCGTCTGGCGCAACATCCTCAAGCTCGCCTTCGGCAACAAGCTGCCCAAGGAGCTGCGGGTCGAGGGCGACTGCCTGAACGTGCCGCCGGCCAAGAACAGCGGCCCGGCCGACCAGCAGAAGAAGCTCGTGCGCGAGTGCGGCCAGCGGGACGGCGACAGCGCGCAGCCGGACGGCGGGGACCGCTGGTTCCAGGTGGTCCGCGACATCGTCGAGGACCAGGACAACGAGTGGTGGAAGGCGCCCGCCAGGGGCCGCGAGGCCGCCCTGGAGAGCCGGGACGACCTCTTCGCCCGGGCGATGGAGGACGCGCGCTGGGAGCTGACCGCCAAGCTCGGCAAGAACATCTCCACCTGGAGCTGGGGCCGACTGCACCGGCTGATGCTGAAGAACCAGACCCTCGGTACCGAAGGGCCCGATCTGCTCCAGCGGGCGCTCAACCGCGGCCCCTGGAACCTCGGCGGCGGCGAGGCGGCGGTCAACGCCACCGGCTGGAACGCGGCGAGCGGCTACGAGGTCGTCTGGGTGCCGTCGATGCGGATGGTCGTCAACGTGGGGGACTGGGACAAGTCCCGCTGGATCAACCTCACCGGCGCCTCCGGGCACGCGTTCAACGCGCACTACACCGACCAGACCGACAAGTGGGCCGACGGTGAACTGCTCGACTGGTCCTTCGGTACGGACGCGGTCGGCGAGTCCACCGTCGACACGCTGACACTGAAGCCCTAGCGGTCTGTCGGCCGTCAGGCGGTGAAGCGCCGCGCTCCGGCCGGGGTGACCACGGCGTCCACGGGGTGGTCGTGCGGTTCCGAGGGGACCCGCGCGACCACCTCGTTCTCGTACAGCAGGACGATGAGCGCCGGGTCCGCCCCGGCCGCCGAGAGCCGGGCCAGCACCCGGTCGTAGCTGCCGCCGCCGCGCCCGAGGCGCATCCCCGCGCCGTCCACGGCCAGTCCGGGCAGCAGGACCGCGTCGGCCTCCAGGACGGCGGCGGGGCCGAGCCGGGGGCCGTCCGGCTCAAGGAGGCCGCGCCCGGCCGGCAGAAGGTGCTCCGCGCCCGCGTACACCGCCCAGTCCAGGTCGTTGTCCTCCAGGAGCACCGGAAGCAGCACCCGTACGCCCCGCTCGCGCAGCGCGTCCAGGAGGGCCCGGGTCCCCGGTTCACGTCCGACGGAGACATAGGCGGCGACCGTTCGGGCGTCGGCCAGTTCGGGTAGTGCCAGTGCGCCGGTGGCGAGAACCGCGGCGGCACCTGCGGCGTCCTCCTTGGTCAGGAGGGCGCGTGCGGCGAGGAGTTCGCGCCTGAACGAGGCTTTTGCCGGCACCTTCACAGATACCTTTCCGGACTTGTCGGTGTTCAATAGAGACTCGCACGGTTCTCGTATGGGCATATTTAAGGGCAAAGTTAACCGGAAGCTCATCTTCCGGGTGTGTGCACCCGTTAAGGTTCTGCGCATGACTCAGTCGTCGCCCTCCAGGATCAGCAAGGCCGTCATCCCGGCAGCAGGTCTCGGCACCCGTTTCCTGCCCGCCACGAAGGCCACTCCCAAAGAGATGCTGCCTGTCGTCGACAAGCCGGCCATCCAGTATGTCGTCGAGGAAGCCGTCGCGGCGGGCCTCTCCGACGTCCTGATGATCACCGGTCGGAACAAGCGTCCCCTGGAGGACCATTTCGACCGCAACTACGAACTGGAGTCCGCGCTCACCCGTAAGGGAGACGCCGAACGGCTGGCCAAGGTCCAGGAGTCCAGCGACCTGGCCACCATGCACTACGTGCGCCAGGGCGACCCGCGCGGCCTCGGCCACGCCGTGCTGTGCGCGGCCCCGCACGTGGGCGACCAGCCCTTCGCGGTGCTGCTGGGCGACGACCTGATCGACCCGCGCGACGCCCTGCTGGCCCGCATGGTGGAGATCCAGGAGCGTGAGGGCGGCAGCGTCGTCGCGCTGATGGAGGTCGACCCCTCCCAGGTCCACCTCTACGGCTGTGCGGCCGCGGACGCCACCGTCGACAGCGACGTCGTCCGGGTCACCGGCCTGGTCGAGAAGCCGGAGCCGGCCGACGCGCCCAGCAATCTCGCCGTCATCGGCCGGTACGTCCTGGACCCCGCCGTCTTCGACATACTGCGACACACCGAGCCGGGCCGCGGCGGCGAGATCCAGCTCACCGACGCCCTCCAGCTGCTCGCCGCGGACGAGAAGATCGGCGGCCCCGTGCACGGCGTCGTCTTCAAGGGCCGCCGCTATGACACCGGTGACCGGAGCGACTATCTGCGTGCCATTGTCAGACTGGCGTGCGAACGTGAAGACCTGGGACCGGACTTCCGGACCTGGCTCCGCAAGTACGTCACCGAGGAGATGTAACCCCGTGAGCAGCACGATCTGGTCGGTGGACGAGCACCTGGACGACATCCTCGCCACGGTGAGGCCGCTCGAACCCATCGAGCTGCAGCTGCCCGACGCACAGGGCTGCGTCCTGGTGAAGGACGTCGTCGTGGAGGTGGCCCTGCCGCCCTTCGACAACAGCTCGATGGACGGCTACGCGGTGCGGATCGCCGATGTCGAGGGGGCGAGCGAGGAGTTCCCCGCCGTCCTCACGGTCATCGGTGACGTCGCCGCGGGCAGCGCCGGGCTCGCCGACGGCCAGGTCGTGGGGCCGGGACAGGCCGCCCGCATCATGACGGGCGCCCCGCTGCCCGCCGGTGCGGAAGCCGTGGTCCCGGTCGAATGGACGGACGGCGGTACGGGAGAGGGCCCGGCCGCCACGATGCGCGCCCACTCCGACGCCCCGGAGGGCGCCACGGGTGAGGTCCGCGTCCACCGGTCGGTCGAGGCCGGCGCCCATGTCCGCGAGCGCGGGAGCGACGTCAAGCCCGGCGATCTGGCCCTGCGCGCGGGGTCGATCGTCGGCCCGCCGCAGATCGGGCTGCTCGCCGCGATCGGCTGCGCGACCGTGGTCGTACGGCCCCGCCCGCGCGTCGTCGTCCTCTCCACCGGCAGCGAACTGGTCCAGCCCGGCGAGGAGCTGACGGGCGGGCAGATCTACGACTCCAACAGCTTCGCGCTCACGGCCGCCGCCCGGGACGCCGGAGCCATCGCCTACCGGGTCGGCGCGGTGACCGACGACGCCGAGACGCTGCGGGCCACGATCGAGGACCAGCTGATCCGCGCGGACGTCATCGTCACCACGGGCGGCGTCAGCGTCGGCGCGTACGACGTGGTCAAGGAGGCGCTCTCGTCCGTCGGCGACGAGGACGAGCCGGGCAGCGGGATCGACTTCCGCAAGCTCGCCATGCAGCCGGGCAAGCCGCAGGGCTTCGGCTCGATCGGCCCCGATCACACCCCGCTGCTGGCCCTGCCGGGCAACCCGGTCTCCAGTTACGTCTCCTTCGAGCTGTTCGTCCGCCCCGCCATCCGCGCCCTGATGGGCCTGCCGGACCTCCACCGCCCCACGGTCCGTGCCGTGCTGAGCGTCGACAAGGCGCTCACCTCGCCCGCCGGCCGCCGCCAGTTCCTGCGCGGTACGTACGACGAGGAGACGGGCACCGTCACCCCGGTCGGGGGCTCCGGATCGCACCTGATCGCCGCGCTCGCCCAGGCGGACGCGCTGATCGTGCTGCCCGAGGACACCACCTCCGCAGAGCCCGGCACGGAGACGGACGTGATCCTGCTCCGCTGACCGCCGCCCGGTGGCGGTACGGTATCTGCCGCCGTGCCTTCCGGAGGAACCCCTCCGGGCCCGGGCCGATCGGCACCCCTACCGCTGGGTGGAGTGAGTTGAGTACGCAGAACAGGCTGACGCACATCGACGAGGCGGGCGCGGCACGCATGGTCGACGTGTCCGAGAAGGACGTCACCACGCGCGTCGCCCGCGCCAGCGGCCGGGTCCTCGTCTCGCCGCGCGTCATCGAGCTGCTCCGGGGCGAGGGAGTCCCCAAGGGCGACGCCCTCGCCACCGCGAGGATCGCCGGGATCATGGGGGCCAAGCGCACCCCGGACCTCATCCCGCTCTGCCATCCGCTGGCCGTCTCCGGGGTGAAGGTCGACCTGAGCGTGGCCGACGACGCGGTGGAGATCACGGCCACGGTGAAGACGACGGACCGCACGGGCGTCGAGATGGAGGCCCTGACCGCCGTGTCGGTGGCCGCGCTGACGGTGATCGACATGGTCAAGGCCGTCGACAAGAGCGCGGTCATCACCGACGTACGGGTCGAGGCGAAGTCGGGCGGCAAGTCCGGCGACTACCGGCGCACCGCGCCGGAGGGGCCGGACGCGTGACGCCGCCCGGGCCCGGAGCCCCCGGCCACGAACAGCCCGCGCAGGCGCCGGAGCCCGCAGGTGCCGCGCCCCTCCCGCCGTACCGCGCCCTCGTCGTCACCGCCTCCAACCGGGCCTCCGCCGGGGTGTACGCGGACAAGGGCGGCCCCCTGATCGCCGAAGGGCTCACCGCCCTCGGCTTCACGGTCGACGGACCGCAGGTCGTCCCCGACGGCGACCCGGTCGAGGCGGCCCTGCGCGCCGGAGTGGCCGCCGGGTACGACGTGATCGTCACCACCGGCGGTACGGGCATCTCGCCCACCGACGCCACCCCCGAGGCCACCCGCCGCGTCCTGGACCACGAGATCCCCGGCATCCCCGAGGCGATCCGGGCCGAGGGCCTTGCCAAGGTCCCGACCGCCGCGCTCTCCCGGGGCCTCGCGGGCATCGCCTCCCGCACCCTGATCGTCAATCTGCCCGGCTCCACCGGCGGGGTCCGTGACGGCCTCGCGGTCCTCGGCCGGCTCCTGGTGCACGCCGTCGACCAGCTCCGCGGCGGCGACCACCCCCGACCGGGGAGCCCGAGCTGAACATCGCGACCTGGCCGGTGACGCTGACCGACGGCGAGATCGTCCTGCGCCCGATAAAGATGCGCGACCAGCGGGTGTGGCGCGAGGTCAACCGGCGCAACCGTGACTGGCTGCGCCCCTGGGAGGCCACCGTCCCGCCGCCCGCGCCCGGCGGCCCGGTCGCACAGCGGCCCACGTACCGGCAGATGGTCCGCCACCTGCGCGCCGAGGCGCACGCCGGGCGGATGCTGCCGTTCGCCATCGAGTACGAGGGCCGGCTCGTCGGCCAGCTCACCGTCGCGGGGATCACCTGGGGCTCGATGTGCTCCGGCCATATCGGCTACTGGGTCGACCAGGGCGTCGCCGGGCGCGGAGTGATGCCGACGGCCGTGGCGCTCGCCGTCGACCACTGCTTCCGCTCGGTGGGGCTGCACCGCATCGAGGTCTGCATCCGCCCGGAGAACGCGCCGAGCCGCCGGGTGGTGGAGAAGCTCGGCTTCCGCTCCGAGGGCGTGCGCCCGCGCTATCTCCACATCGACGGGGCCTGGCGGGACCACCTGATCTTCGCGCTCACGGCCGAGGAGGTGCCCGAGGGGATGCTCAGGCGCTGGCGCCGTACGCGACCGGTGACGCCGCCGGGCGGGGCGGGGCTGTCCGGCTAAATAAAATAAGTGTTCGAATTTGATCGACAGATGACAGCAATGGGTCGCACTATCGGTGACTGTTGATCCGATCAATCACAAAAAAAGTCCGTGATATCAGCCGGATCGTGCGACACACCGGGCCAATTGGCGGATGCCTCCGCGTAAACCCCTCTACGGTGTGAGCGTGAGCAGCAGCGGCCTCATCTACGCAGTCATCGTCGGGGCCTGGGCCGCCTACTTGGTGCCGATGTGGCTCCGCAGGCAGGACGAGCTCAACGAAGCCCGTCCGACGGAACGCTTCAGCACCGCCATCCGGCTGCTGTCCGGACGGGCGGCGATGGAGCGCCGGTACGCCAGGGAGCTGCAGGAGCGCACCGCCGAGGAGGCGGGGCCCGACGTCGACCCGGACGCCGAAACGGACCGTATGGATTCCGTGGACGTCCGGGCCTTCGCCGCGCCTCCGTCGCATACCGAAGCCAGGGTGCAGGACCCGGCGCACGCCCCGGCCCCCCAGGCCCCCGAACGCCAGGCGCACGACCGGCGACCGGCGCATCAACCACCGGCGCATCAGCAACCGGACCGCCAGCCGTCGGACCGTCAGGCGCACGACCGTCAGGCGCATGACCGCCGGTCCGGTGAGCGTCCCGCGCATCCGGGGCCTCCGTCCCAGCGCCGCCCGCGCTCCGGCGCGGCCGATGCCGAGCGGGCCCGGCGCGCCCAGCGCTCTCAGGTCCTGGCGCGGCGCAGACGGACGACGGTCGTCCTCTTCCTGGCCTTCACCCTCGGCGCGATCGTGGCCGCGGTCGGCGGTCTCGGCTTCCTCTGGGCGCCGGCCGTTCCCGCCGTGCTGCTGAGCACGTACATCGTGCATCTGCGCGCCCAGGAGCGGCGCCGGTTCGCGTTCACCATGGACCGCCGGCGGGCCGAGGTCGCGGCACAGCGGCTGCGCGAGAACCGGCCCCGCAGGCACCAGCCCGCGGCCTCCGCCCCCGCCGAGCAGGACGACGACTCCGAAGCCCACCACCCGGAGCCGGAACCCACCCCCACGGTCTCCCCGCAGGAGGCCGGCCGCCGCGCCCTCGTCGAGCAGACGGACCACGCGGAGTGGGTGGACCAGCAGCGCGAACGCGGCCGGGTCCAGGGCGACAGCTGGGAGCCGGTCCCCGTACCGCTCCCCACCTATGTCACCGCCCCCGTCGCCCCCCGGGCCACCGGCGGCGTCGAGGTGGGCGACCCGGAGACCTGGAGCGCGGCCCGCTCCAGCACCGCCGAGCCCACCCAGACCGGCACGTCGCACCCCACCGCCCCCGCGGTGGACCCGGCGCCGCGCCAGCGCACCAACCAGTCCCGCCGCACCCGCGACCGGGGCCGTACTCCCCTCTTCGACCAGTACGACGACGAGGACCGGCCGCGCGCGGCCAACGAGTGAGAGCTGCGGAACCCCGGCACCGCTGACCAGCGGAGGAACGGATTTCCAAGCACCCCGGTGAGGGTGCTAGAGTTTCACTCGTTGCAAGGGCCTGTGGCGCAGTCTGGTAGCGCACCTCGTTCGCATCGAGGGGGTCTGGGGTTCAAATCCCCACAGGTCCACAACAACAATCCGTCAGGGATTCAGTTCTCAGACGGTTGACGGAATCCCGTCCGATCACTTCGATCGGGCGGGATTTCTGCTTCCCGGGGCCCTCTGGGCCCTTCCCGGCCCTTCCCCGGTCTGCTTCCCGTCCTGTTTCCCCGGGCGGTACCGATCCTCCTCCGCCGCCACCTCGCATGCGGCTCCCCGCGCCGGCCCGTGGCCCCGCGCGTTCTGTTTCCGCCGTGTTTCTCTACAGTTCTCGGCCAGTTCTGTAGAAAAGAGCCCCATCTCCGGTGCTTGTCGCGGCAGTTCCGCTTACGCGAGAGTTCGAGGCGCGGCGACAGGAACATGTCATCGCCGCCGGGCAGTGTCCACGGAACACATCGCGCGTCCCCAAGCGTGGTGTGGCCACCCCCCCCATTGTCTGGACGCTCGCCCGTGTAGCGGAAGGAATCGCGTGAAGCACGGAAAGAAGAACGCGCGCAGATACATCGTGGCGGCCTCCATCGGCGCCCTCCTGTCGGCCGGAGTCGCCACAGGGGCTTACGCCGGGACGGCGGAATCCGCGCCGCTGCGGTACCAGCCGGAGATGGTCCAGGCTCTCGCCACCACCCTGGGCGTGAGTGAGCAGGAGGCCGTCGAGCGGCTCGACAAGGAAGCAGAGCAGCAGGACCGGTTCGCGAGGCTGCGGGCCGAGAAGGTCTCCACCCTCGGGGCCTTCTTCGCCGGTGACGGGCGGCTCGTCGTCAACGCCGCCGATGACGAGGCGGCGAAGGAGGTCAGGGAGGCGGGACTCGCAGCACGGGTCCCGGAACGCGGTGAGGGTGAGCTGAACCTGATCAAGGCCAAGCTCGACGCCAAGGCGCTCAAGAGCGCCCCGGCCGGGGTGTCGGCGTGGTCCGTGGACCTCGCATCCGACACCGTGACCGTCGAGGTGAACGGGGCGTCGGACAGCGCCACCCGTGACTTCCTCAAGGCGGCGAGGAGCAACGGCGACGCGGTACGGGTCGTCGCGGGCCAGGAGAAGCTGGAGACCCAGGCCGTCGTGCCGCCCGGCAGCCGCATGACGTTCAACGGCTACCTCTGCTCCGTCGGTTACGGGGCGAAGGACCGCAACGGCAAGCAGGTGCTGGTGACCGCCGGGCACTGCATCGAGGACCTGCCCGCCCTCGCCTACAACGGGACCCGGTTCGCCAAGGGCACCCACACCCGGTTCGCGCTCGGCACCCGCAGCGTGGACATGGGCATAGCCTCCGTGGACTCCGGCAACTCCATCGGCCTGGACATCACCACGTACGGCAAGGCGGGCACCGTCGCCGTCCGGGGCAGCCAGCGGGCCCCGCAGGGCTCGGCGCTCTGCAAGGCCGGCCAGACCACCGGCTGGACCTGCGGCAAGGTGGGCTCGTACAACGTCAGCGTCACCTACACCGACCAGAACGGCGGGCCGGACACCGTGGTGACCGGTCTTGCCAGCTCCTCCGTCTGCACCCAGGGCGGCGACAGCGGAGGCGCCTACGTCTCCGGCAACCAGGCCCAGGGGATGACCTCCGGCGGCCCGACCAACCAGCGGTGCAACGGCCAGGTGAACTCGCCCGGTTCGTCGTACTTCCAGCCGCTCGACGACGCCCTCAAGTACTACGGGCTGACGCTCAACACCAAGTAGCCCCGACCGGGTGAAAGGTGCCCCATACGCGGGAGACCGTCCACTGACCCTGGGCGGTCTCCCGTCTCCAATTGCCGTGTCATTCCGTCGTGCCGAAATCCCAGGCCACTCCGTGCACTCCGGGTTTGCAGCGGGAGGCGAGCACATGGGTGCTGTGGGAATCGTTCATCGAAATGCGCCGCTGCGAGCGGGGCGGGGAGCCCACCTGGTCCCGGAAGTACCGCCGGCAGCCGGAGGGAAGCGCGTCCGGATGGAAGAAGACCTGCTGAAGATATTCGTGCAGATTGGCTCTCGACCAGCGTTCGTAGTGCGTGGCCGGTTCCCGGGACGGGCTCACGTCGACCGAGTAACTCACCACCGTCGTATCGAGTTTGGCGAGTTCGCGGCCGAAATGGATTTCCAGCACCAGGGATTTGAGTCCCTTGAGGTAGGTCGCCTCGCCGAGCCGTCCGCTGGTGACGCGGATGTCGACCGGCTCCGCCTGTTCGTCGTCGAAGCTGAGCACGAACAGCGCGCGATCGGCTCCGGCGCGGCTGGCCCGCAGCACATTGGTCGTGGTGATGTTGCTCAGCGTCCCGGTTCCGCCCAGCGTCACCACGTCGTGGATCAGCAGCGAGCCGGTCTCCTGGTTGAAGTGGCGGAACCGCTCGCCCAGCGCCTTCTCCACCACCGAGTCCTCGCCCAGCACCTGGAGGGCCGCCCCCTCGCCCCGGGCCGGTGCGACCCGGCCGCGCGGGCGGCGCGGGCCGAGCAGCGAGCGCAGGGCCCCGCCCGGCAGGTCCAGGATCTCCTCCAGCACCTCCACGGCCCGCAGCGACCGGGCCCGTTCCGGCTGGCTGCGGCCCCGCTGCCAGCTGCTCAACGTCGCCTGGCTGACCCCGATGCCGCGCGCCCTGAGCCGTTCGCTCACCCGCTCCAGGGAGAGGCCGCGGCGCCCCAGTGCATCCCGCAGGGCCGTCGGGAAGGCGTCGGCCTCCGTGGCGCCCCCGTCGATCTCCATCACCGTACGAGAGCCTGCGGCCCGTTTCGTGTCCCCGTCCGGCAGTCCGACGCCTTTCGTGTCCCCGGTGTCCGGCAGCCCGACGCCGGCTTCCGCTCTGCTCGACATGTCCCTCCCCCATCCCGGCACTCCCGCCGCGGAGCATCGTCAAGGTCCCCGCATACTGGTTGACCACCGGACAGGGACCGGATAACAAAACCCCCAGGAGTGAGCTGTCCCACACTCCGGGGACGCGCTGCCCGGTGTCCTCCGCACGGCCCGAGGAAGTGAGCACGTGGTGAACAGCGTGAACGGTGTGGACGTCACCGCTCTGGTCGTCGCGGCCAGGGACGGGGACCAGGCGGCCGGGGAGCGGCTCGCCGCCCTCTACCTGCCGCTGGTCTACAACGTCGTGGGCCGTGCCCTCAACGGCCACCCGGACGTGGACGACGTGGTGCAGGAGACCATGCTCCGGGCGCTCTCCGGCCTCTCCTCGCTGCGCGATCCCACCCGGTTCCGGTCCTGGCTGGTGGCCATCGCCATGAACCAGGTCCGCACCCGCTGGTCCGTCCTCGGCCACCGCCCCGCCGCGCTGGAGGAGACCGACGAGCCCGCCGACCCGGCGGCCGACTTCGTCGACCTGACGATCCTGCGCCTCGAACTCTCCGGCCAGCGGCGCGAGACCGCCGAGGCGACCCGCTGGCTGGACGACGCGGAGCGCGATGTGCTCTCCCTGTGGTGGCTGGAAACGACCGGGGAACTCACCAGGGCCGAGCTGGCGGACGCCCTCGGGCTCTCGCCCCAGCACGCCGCCGTACGCGTCCAGCGGGTCAAGAACCAGCTCGACATCGGGCGCGCGGTCGTCCGGGCGCTGGCCGCCGAACCCCCCTGCCCCTACCTGGACGGGCTGCTGGCGGACTGGGACGGGGTGCCCACGCCCCTGTGGCGCAAGCGCATAGCCCGCCACATACGCGGCTGCGCCTCCTGCTCCGCCGGCAGCTCGGGGCTCGTGCCGCCGGAGGGGCTGCTCTCCGGTCTCGCCCTGGTGGTGCCGTTGTACGAAGGCGGGCAGCACGCCGCCGCCGCTGTCGCCCCGGCCGTGGCTCCGGCCGCGTTCTCGGCGGGGAAGGCGGCGGGGCTCGTGGCCGCCGCGGCCGCCGTGACCTCGATCGCCGTACTCCTGTGGCCCTCGGCGCCCGCCCCGCCCGCACCGCGCGCCGAGGGGGGTACGACGCAGCTCCCGGCGCCCGCGCCGGCACCGGTCACCGCCTCGGCCACCCCGTCCGCGTCCCCGACGCCCACCCCCACGCCGTCACCCACGCCGAGCCCGGCCGCCCCGAGCGCCACGCCGTCCACCGTGGCCCCGCCGCCGTCCCCGCGGACCGCGCCCCGGGCCCAGCCCCGTCCGGAGACCCGCCTCGTCGCCGAGGTCAACACGCTGCGCGCCCACAACGACTGCCCGCAGCTGACCACCGATCCCCGGCTCACCGAGGTCGCCCAGAGCCACTCCGAGGACATGGCGGCCCAGGGTTATTTCGGCCACACCGATTCGACGGGCCGGGGGATGGGTGACCGGGTGACCGATTCCGGCTACCTCTGGTCCGCCGTCGGCGAGACCATCGCCACCGGGAACGCCGACCCCGCCGCCGTCGCCGACGAGTGGCGCCGCAGCCCCGGCCGCGACGACGACATCCTCAACTGCAACTTCACGCATGTCGGGGTGGGCATCGCCGACTCGCCGAGCGGGCCCTACTGGACGCAGGTGCTGGCCACACCCCAGTGAGGCGTCAGGGCTGCTGGAGCGGCTTGGCCATGCAGATGCTGCTCTCGTACTCCCGGTAGTGGCCGAACTTCGTGCAGACCGTGTAGCCGCTGGAGGTGTACAGCGCTATCGCCTCGGGCTGCTGGTCGCCGGTCTCCAGGACCATCCGGACCCGGCCCGCGGCCCGGGCGTCGTCCTCCAGGGCGGCGAGCATCCGGCGGGCCAGGCCCCGGCCGCGGCCCTCGGGGATCACGAACATCCGCTTGATCTCGGCGTCGCCGTCCGCGTACCCCTCGGGGTTACGGTCCTGCGTCCGCCAGCCGCCGGTCGCCACCGGGCGCTCCTGCTCGTCGTAGGCGAGCAGATACAGACCGTGCGGCGGGTCGAACATCGTCGGATCGAGGTACGTGAGATCGCCCCCGTCGCCGTAGCGCTCGGCGTATTCGAGCTGGACCTGGTCGTTGAGTTTGACGGCGTCGGGGTGGTCGAAGCGGCGCGGACGGATATTCATGCTGAGTATCGTATATCTATGGGTAGGGGTGGGGTAGGTACTGTTTCTGGATGCTGACCGTTACAAGCGTGAATGTTAATGGGCTCCGCGCCGCCGCGAAAAAGGGATTCGTGGAATGGCTGGCGGGCACCGAGGCCGATGTCGTCTGCCTCCAGGAGGTCCGTGCCGAGCCGGACCAGCTGGCCGAGGGGGTGCGTACTCCCGAGGGCTGGCACACCGTGCACGCCCCCGCCGCCGCCAAGGGGCGCGCCGGGGTCTCCCTCTACTCCCGGCAGGCGCCGGAGCGGGTCCAGATCGGCTTCGGCGGGTTCGGGGTCCCGGGGGCCGAGGAGTTCGACGCGAGCGGCCGGTACGTCGAGATCGACCTGCCCGGGGTGACCGTTGCGAGCCTGTACCTGCCCTCCGGCGAGGTCGGCACGGAGCGGCAGGACGAGAAGGAGCGCTTCATGGCGGCCTTCCTGCCCTACCTCCAGGGGTTGAAGGTGCGGGCGGCGGCGGACGGGCGTGAGGTCGTGGTCTGCGGTGACTGGAACATCGCCCACCAGGAGGCCGACCTGAAGAACTGGAAGGCCAACCAGAAGAGTTCGGGCTTCCTCCCCGAGGAGCGGGCCTGGCTGACACGGGTCTTCGAGGAGGCCGCGTACGTGGATGTGGTGCGGCAGCTGCACCCGGACGTCGCGGGGCCGTACAGCTGGTGGTCCTACCGGGGGCGCGCCTTCGACAACGACTCCGGCTGGCGCATCGACTACCAGATCGCCACCCCGGGTCTCGCCGGGCGCGCGGTCAAGGCGTGGGTCGAGCGGGCCGCCACGCACGGGGAGCGGTGGAGCGACCACGCGCCCGTGACGGTCGTCTACGAGCGGTAGGTCCGGTCAGCCGGCTTTCGGGGGTTGCGTGCCGTCCTCGCGGCGCAGCCTCCGGTCCAGGGCCATCGACAGCTCCGCGTCCACCACCGCGCGGGCCAGCGGTCGCAGTTGGGCCGGTTCGGTCTCCGAGGCGTGGGCATGCAGTACGCGTACGAAGATTTCGGCGAGAGCGTCCGCGTGCTCGCGGACGCGGCGGCCCGAGGAGAGCACCGTGGCCAGCGGCACCCCTTCCCGTACGAGCTCCGCCGAGACCTCCAGGAGGCGCCGGCTGATGTGGACGATCTCGTCGCCGTCGGTGGCGAGATAGCCGAGGTCCAGCGCGGTGGCCAGGTTCTCCGGGGTGACCTCGCCCTCGAAGTAGTCGGCGAGCTGTTCCGGGGTGAGCCGGACCGGGGTCTCCTCGGTCGGCTCGCCGAGCCCCAGCACCTCGGCGACATCGCGGCCGCTCTCGAAGGTGGCGGCCAGGTCCGCGATGCCGTTGAGGGTGTGGCCGCGCTCCAGCAGGCCCGTGATCGTGCGCAGCCGGGCCAGGTGGTGGTCGTCGTACCAGGCGATCCGGCCCTCGCGGCGGGGTGGCGGGATCAGACCGCGCTCCCGGTAGAAGCGCAGGGTCCGCACGGTGATGCCGGCCTCCTCGGCCAGCTCCTCCATGCGGTATTCGCGGTGCTCGCGTCCTTCAGCCACAGGGGCACCCTATGTTGTACCGCCAGTAACTTTCCTCGGTCCGCCCCCTACCCATCAGTACGGGCCTGCTCTACTCTCCGAACCATGCCAGTGATTGCTGGCAGGGTGGCGTGACGTACCGCGGGGAGGCGGCAGCATGGCCCAGCACGAGCACGTACGTGTGGCGGTGATCGGAACCGGATTCGGGGGCCTGGGGGCCGCCGTCCGGCTGCGCCGCGAAGGCATAACCGATTTCGTCGTCCTGGAGCGGGCCGACTCGGTGGGCGGCACCTGGCGCGACAACAGCTATCCGGGCTGCGCCTGCGACGTACCGTCCCACCTCTACTCCTTCTCCTTCGCGCCCAACCCCGACTGGCCGCGCACCTTCTCCGGCCAGGAGCACATCCGGGCCTACCTGGAGCGGGTCGCGGACACCTTCGGGCTCCGCCCGCACATCCGGCTGAACCACGAGGTGAAGCTGATGAGCTGGGACCGGGAGAACCTGTACTGGGTGATCGAGTCCGCCAACGGCACCACGCTCCGCGCGGACGTCGTCATCTCCGCGACCGGGCCGCTCTCCGACCCCAAGATGCCGGACATACCCGGGCTCGACTCCTTCCCCGGGAAGGTCTTCCACTCCGCGCGCTGGGACCACGACTACGACCTCGCGGGCAAGCGGGTCGCGATGGTCGGAACGGGCGCCTCCGCCATCCAGATAGTCCCGGCGATCCAGCCGAAGACCGCCAAGCTCACGCTCTTCCAGCGCACCCCGCCGTGGGTCATGCCCCGCGTGGACCGCACCATCAGCAAGGCCGAGCGCGCACTGCACCGGGCCGTCCCCGTCACCGGCACCGCACGCCGCGGACTGCTGTGGGGCATACGGGAGTTGCAGGTCAGCGCCTTCACCAAGCACCCCGACCAGCTGGGCCTGGTGGAGAAGATAGCCAAGTCCAACATGGCGCGGGCCATCAAGGACCCGGCCCTGCGGGCCAAGCTGACCCCCGACTACCGCATCGGCTGCAAGCGGATCCTGCTCTCCAGCACCTACTACCCGGCCCTCGCCCAGCCCAATGTCGACGTCGTGGCCTCCGGGCTCAGCGAGATACGCGGCTCCACCGTCGTCGCCGCCGACGGCAGCGAGGCGGAGGTCGACGCGATCATCTTCGGCACCGGCTTCCATGTGACGGACATGCCGATCGCGGAACGGGTCGTCGGCGAGGAGGGCATCACGCTCGCCGAGTCCTGGAAGGACGGGATGAACTCGCTGCGCGGCGCGACCGCCGCCGGGTTCCCCAACTGGATGACGATCATCGGCCCCAACACCGGGCTCGGCAACTCCTCCATGATCCTGATGATCGAGTCCCAGCTGAACTACATGGCCGACTATCTGCGCCAGTTGAACGTGCTCGGCGGCCGCGCCGCACTCGGCGCCCGCTCCACCGCCGTCACCGCCTGGAACCACCGGGTCCAGGAACGGATGAAGCGCACGGTGTGGAACACCGGCGGCTGCACCAGCTGGTACCTGGACGAGTCGGGCCGCAACACCACGGTCTGGCCCGGCACCACCGGCGAGTTCCGGCGGCAGACACGGTCGGTGGACCTCGCGGAGTACGACGTCATCCGGGCCGGGAAGCCGGGCGCCGGGGGCGTACGCGAGGGCGGGTTCGTACCCGAGCAGCCGGGCCGCACCGACCGGGAGACCGTGACCGCCGGGGAGTCCGTCGCCGAGGAGGCCTCACGATGAGCCGGCTCCTGCACCGCGACGACGCCCCTCCCGTCCCCGCGAACGAACTCTTCGTCACGTCCGCCGACGGCTCCCGCATCCACGTCGAGCTGCACGGCCCCGAGGACGCCCCCGCGGTGGTCCTCGCCCACGGCTGGACCTGCAACACCCGCTTCTGGGCCGCGCAGATCCGGGACCTCGCCGCCGACCACCGCGTCATCGCCTACGACCAGCGCGGCCACGGCCTCACCCCCGAACCCGGCCCCGGCGGCTACAGCGTCAACGCGCTCGCCGACGACCTCGAAGCGGTGCTCGCCGCCACCCTCGCCCCCGGGCGGAAAGCGGTGCTGGCCGGGCACTCCATGGGCGGGATGACGCTGATGGCCGCCGCCCGCCGCCCCGGCCTGCGCGAGCACGCCGCCGCCGTACTGCTCTGCTCCACCGGCAGCGGGCGGCTGACCGCCGAGGCCCTCGTCCTGCCGCTGCGCGCGAGCGCCTTCCGGACCCGGCTCACCGCCGGGGTCCTGGGGGCGAAGGCGCCGCTCGGCCCGGTCAACCCGGTCTCGAAGAAGCTCCTCAAGTACGCGACCATGGGCGCCGGTTCGGCCCCGGAGCGGGTCGACGCCTGCGCCCGCATCGTGCACGCGTGCCCGCGCCGCGCGAGAGTGGGATGGGGCCAGGTGCTCGCCGACCTGGACGTGACGGCGGACGTGCGGGAGCTGCGGGTGCCGACGGCGGTGATCGCCGGCAGTGGCGACCGGCTGACCCCGCCGGTCCACGCGCGGGCCATCGCGGCGGCGCTGCCGGTCGGCCTCGGGCTGACCGAGCTGGCGGGCGTGGGGCACATGACGCCGATGGAGGCCCCGGAGGCCGTCACGGCGAAGCTCAGGGAACTCACCACCCGGTACGTCGCGGCCCCGACGGCCGCCACGGCCGCCACGTCCGAGAAGGAGGATGTCGCATGAGCAGCAGGCGGAGTCTGGAGGGCCAGGTCGTCGTCGTCACCGGCGCGGCCCGTGGCGTGGGCGAACTGCTGGCCCGCAAGCTGTCGGCGCGCGGGGCGACGCTGGCGCTGGTCGGCCTGGAGCCCGACGAGCTGAAGAAGGTCTCCGAGCGGCTGCACGGCGAGAGCGACCACTGGTTCGCCGATGTCACCGACCACACGGCGATGGCCCAGGTGGCCCGCGAGGTCAAGGAGCGGTTCGGCAAGGTCGACGTGGTCGTCGCCAACGCGGGCGTCGCCTCGGGCGGCCCGTTCGCCGACTCCGACCCGGACGCGTGGCGGCGGGTCATCGAGGTGAACCTGATCGGCGGCGCGGTCACCGGGCGGGCGTTCCTGCCGGTGCTGATGGAGAGCCGCGGCTACTTCCTCCAGATAGCGTCGCTGGCCGCGATCACCCCGGCCCCGATGATGACGGCGTACTGCGCGTCCAAGTCGGGTGTGGAGGCGTTCGCGCACAGCCTGCGCGCCGAGGTCGGCTACAAGGGCGTGAAGGTCGGGGTCGGTTACCTCTCCTGGACCGACACCGACATGGTGCGCGGTGCCGACCAGGACGACGTGATGCGGGAGTTGCGCCAGCGGCTGCCGTGGCCGATGAACCGTACGTATCCGCTCGGCCCGGCCGTCGAGCGGATCGTGGACGGGATCGCGCGGCGCTCCCCCCATGTGTACGCCCAGTGGTGGCTGCGCGGGATGCAGTCGGTCCGCGGCTATCTGCCCTCCGTCATCGCGATCGGCGGACAGCGCGAGATGAGGCGCTTCGAACCGCGCCTCCACACGGTGTCCAAGGGGCTCGTGGGGGCCGGGGGAGCGGCGGACCAGGACGCGCGCGCCGAGCGCGCTGACCGTGCGTAACGGTCCGTAGCAGTCCGAAATGCGCGGGATGTCGGGGCGTGCAACGCTGAGGACGGCCCCGCTGGGGGCCACCCCACACGTACCCTCACGCATCCCACAGGAGTGAACAGCATGGGTATCGCAGACCAGTTCAAGGACAAGGCGCAGGAGCTCGCCGACCAGGCCAAGCAGAAGGCCGGCCAGGGCAAGGACCAGGCTCAGGACCGGGCGTCGGACGCCCGGAACCGGGACCAGGAGCACGGCTCCGACGCGTCGACGGGCCTGCGGGACCGGGCCCAGGACGCGAAGGACCAGGCGCGCGAGCGTTTTGACCGTTGACGGTCACTGAGGTGTGACGCGTGCGCGCTGCGCTGTGCGCGTGCGTGCGCGTCGCTTCAGGAGGCGTACCCGGGACACCGGGTGCGCCTCCTTTTCGGTGCGGTCCCACCCGGTGACCGGATCGGTCCGCTGCTGGACCCGATGCGGCCTGTCGCCGCCCCACCCGCGCGGCCCAGGCTTGGGGCATGACCCGAGCACTGATCGTCATCGACGTCCAGGAATCCTTCCGCGCCCGTCCCCTGTGGGAGACCACCTCCGACCTGAAGATCGCCGACCGGGTGAACCGGCTGGTCCGGCTCGCCCGCCGGTCCGGGGACCTGGTGGTGTGGGTGCTGCACTCCGAACCCGGCTCCGGCGATGTCTTCGACCCGGCCCTCGGCCATGTCCGGCTGATGGAGGAGCTGGAGCGGGCGGACGGGGAGCCGCTGATCCACAAGACCTCGCACAACGCCTTCACCACCACCAACCTGCGGCAACTCCTCACCGAGCGAGGCATCCACGAGCTCACCGTCTGCGGTATCCGGACCGAGCAGTGCGTGGAGACCACCGCGCGCCTGGCAGGTGACTTCGGCTACCGGGTCACCGTGGCCATCGACGCGACCGCGACCAATCCCATCCCGCACCCCGACGCCCCCGCCGGCCTGAGCGTCGCCGAGCTGCTGGCCGACCCCCGCACCCTGTCCGCCGAAGAGGTCATCAGGCGCACCGAGTACGCCCTCGCCGGACGCTTCGCCACCATCGCGACGGTCGACCGGCTGGAGGCCGCGGCGGAGCTTCAGGCATGATGACCGGATCGTGAGCCACGTCGTCTTCCTCCTGGTCCCCGGGGTCCACCTGCTGGACCTGGCGGGCCCCGCGCAGGTCTTCTCCACCGCCGCCGGCTTCGGCCACCCCTACACGCTCTCCTACGTCGCCGAGCAGCCCCAGGTCACCACCGCCCAGGGGCTGCCGCTGGTGGCCGGGCTCGACTGGCCCGAGCTCGGACCCGGGGACCTCATCGTGGTGCCCGGCTGGCGGGCGGTCACCCTGGCCGACGCCCCCGCCCTCGGCAGCGCCACCCTGAAGGTCCTCCGGGACCACCACGCCGGGGGCGGGACGGTGGCCAGCGTCTGCGCCGGGGCCGAGGCGCTCGGCCAGGCCGGTCTGCTCGACGGCCGCCGCTGCACCACCCACCACGACGTGCAGGACGAACTGGCCCTGCGCCACCCCGGGGCGGTGGTCGTCCGGGACGTCCTGTTCACCGCCGACGACCGGGTGATCACCTCGGCCGGTATCGCCAGCGGCATCGACCTGGCCCTGCACCTGGTCGCGACGGACCACGGACCGGCCGCCGCCGCGCAGGCGGCCCGGGAGATGGTCGTCTACGCCCGGCGCAACGGCCACGAGCCGCAGTCCAGCGCGATGCTCCGGCACCGCTCCCACCTCGACGACACCGTGCACCGCGCCCAGAACCTGATCGACGCCCGCTTCGACCGGCCGCTCCCGCTGCCCGCCCTGGCCGCCGCCGTCGGCGTCAGTGAACGCACCCTCACCCGCCTCTTCGGCCGCGCCACCGGGCTCACCCCGCTGCGCTACCAGCAGACCCTCCGCCTCGAACGAGCCCAGCACCTCATCAGCCACGGCGCGACGATCGACGCCGCGGCCCGCTCGGTCGGCTTCGAGGACCCGCGCATGCTGCGCCGCCTGCGGGCCCGCACGGTCTGACCGCGGTGCGCCTCGCCCCCCTACCTCGGCGGCAGCGGCGGCCGCCGCAGGTTCGGGGCCGTGTCGTACGAGGGTGGCGTCGCCGCCGGGTGGGCGGCCAGCAGGTCCAGCGCCACCCGGACCGCGTCGTCCAGCACCGCGTGCCGGCCCTCCGCCCAGTCCAGCGGGGTGCGCAGGGCCTCCAGGTCCGGTTCCACGCCGTGGTTCTCCACCGACCAGCCGTACGTGTCGAACCAGGCGGCGTTCATCGGGACCGTGATCACCGTGCCGTCCCCCAGGCGGTGGCGGCCGGTCATGCCGACCACGCCGCCCCACGTCCGCTGCCCCACCACCGGCCCCAGCTTCAGCAGCCGGAACGCGGCGGTGATCATGTCGCCGTCGGAGGAGGTCGCCTCGTCGGCCAGGGCTACCACCGGGCCCCTCGGCGCGTTGGAGGCGTAGCTCACCGCCTGCGCGTTGCGCGTCAGGTCCCAGCCGAGGATCTTGCGGGTGAGCTTCTCCACGACCAGCTCGCTGATGTGGCCGCCCGCGTTGCCCCGTACGTCCACGATCAGCGCCGGGCGGGACACTTCGAGGCGCAGGTCCCGGTTGAACTGGGCCCAGCCGGAGCCGCCCATGTCCGGGATGTGCAGGTAGCCGCACTTGCCGCCGCTCAACTCCCGTACGACGTCGCGCCGTTTGGCCACCCAGTCCTGGTAGCGCAGCGGGCGCTCGTCCACCAGGGGCATGATCGCCACCCGGCGGGAGGGGCCGCCGCCCGCCGGGGAGAACGTCAGCTCCACCGTCGTACCGCCTGCCGCCGTCAGCAGCGGGAACGGGCCCGTCACCGGGTCCACCGGGCGGCCGTCCACGTGGGTGAGGACCGCGCCTTCCCGGATCCCCGTACCGGCCAGCGGTGAACGGGCCTTGGAGTCCGAGGAGTCGCCCGGCAGGACGCGCTGGAGGGTCCAAGCCCCGTCCCGGCAGACCAGGTTGGCGCCCAGCAGCCCGATCGCCCGCTGGTAGTGCGGCGGGCCCTCGTTGCGGCGGGCGGGGGAGACGTACGCGTGCGAGGTGCCCAGCTCGCCCAGGACCTCGCGCAGCAGATCCGCGAACTCGTCGGGGGAGGCGACCCGTTCGACCAGCGGGCGGTACTGGTCGAGCACCCCGTCCCAGTCGATGCCGCACATGTCGGGCTCCCAGAAGTAGGAGCGGATGATCCGGCCCGCCTCCCCGTAGGCCTGCCGCCACTCCGCCCCCGGGTCGACCTCGTGCAGGATGCGGCGCAGGTCCAGATAGACCGTGGAGTCGGTGTCGCCCGGCTCGGCCGCCGGTACGGCACGCAGCTCGCCGTCGTCCATCACGACGAGCCGGGACGCGTCGCCGCTGACCGCGAACCAGTCGAGGTGGTCGACCAGTTCGGTCTTGCGCGCCTTCGCGATGTTGAAGTGTTCCAGGGTGGGCCGCCCCGACATGTCGGCCGGATTGGCGAACGTCTCGCCCAGCGCCCCGGAGATCGGCCAGCGCAGCCAGACAAGACCGCCGCCGCTGACCGGGGCCAGCGCGGAGTACTTGGAGGCGGAGACCGGGAACGGCGTCACCCGGCTCTCCAGGCCCTCGAACTCGACCATGACCGTGGACCCTTCGCCCGTCCCCCCGCCTTCCGGAACGTCTATCGGGTCGAGACCGCCCGCCGCCGGGCGCCCGTCCGGGGAGAGCGCGAAGGGGGAGGGGGTCGCCGAGGAGAGCGGGACCAGGTAGGGGCGGCAGCCCAGCGGGAAGGAGAGGTCGCCGGTGTGGACGTCGTACACCGGGTCGAAGCCCCGCCAGGACAGGAACGCGAGGTAGCGGCCATCCTCCGTGAAGACCGGGTTCTCGTCCTCGAAGCGGCCGTTGGTGACGTCCACGATCACCGGGGCGCCCGGTCCGGAGATCCGGGCCAGCTTGATCTGTCGCAGCGAGCGGCCGATGCCCGGGTGGGACCAGGTCAGCCAGTCGCCGTCGGGGGAGAAGGCCAGGTCGCGGACGGGCCCGTTGACCGAGCGGATCAGCTCGGTGAGCCCGGGGTGCTCGTCGACCGGCGCCGCACTGTCCAGGGTCGCCGCACCCGTGGCCGCGTACAGGTCGGCGCGGGTCGACCCGCTGGGAGCCCTCTCGTCCGGCAGGGGCTCCGGTTCCGGCTCCCCCGTGTCCAGGAGCAGCAGCCGCCCGTCGTTCGACGCGATGGCGAGGCGCTCGCCGTCCGGGTCGGAGATCATCTCCTGCACCCGGCCCAGCTGCCCCGAGGCGAGCCGGCGCGGGGCCCGGTCGCCGCTGGCGCGCGGCAGGTAGGCGATCTCCACCGCGTCCTCGCCGTCCGCGTCGGTGACGTACGCGACCTGGCCCCCGCTGCCGAGCATCTCCGGCAGCCGCACCCGCACCCCCGGGGTGTCGCTGATGGTGCGGGCGGGGCCGTCGCGGTGGGTGAGCCAGTAGAGGCTGCCGCGTACGGTGACGGCGCTGGCCCGGCCCGTCTCGTCGACCGAGAGCGAGTCGACGTTGCTGGCGGCGGGCACCTGGTAGCTCCGCCGGCCGGTGCGCGGGCCTCCCAGGCGTACCTCGAGCTTGCGCGGGGTGGCGTCCGGCGACTCCAGGTCCTCGACCAGCCAGAGGTCACCGGCGCACTGGTAGACGACGCGGTGGCCGTCGCTGGAGGCGTTGCGGGCGTAGAAGGCGTCGTGGTCGGTGTGGCGGCGCAGATCGGTGCCGTCGGTCCGGCAGGAGTAGAGGTTGCCGACGCCCTCGTGGTCGGAGAGGAACGCGATGCGGCGGCCGACGAACATCGGTGAGGCGAGGTGGCCGTCGATGTCCGGGAGCAGGCGTTCGCCGTGCAGCCAGAGGCGGCCCATGGCCCCGCCGCGGTAGCGCTTCCAGGCGGCCGGTTCGTGCGGGGGCGTGCCGGTGAGCAGCAGGGTGCGGCGCTCTCCGTCGAGGTCGGCGACGGCGATGTCGGAGACCGGGCCCCAGGGGAGCCGCCCGCCGGGGCTGCCGTCGGTGGGGAGGCTGTAGGCCCAGGAGAAGTACGAGAACGGCTGGTTGTGGGAGGAGACGGCGAGGATCTGGGAGGCGTCGGCGGGGTCGGGGGTCCAGCCGCAGACCCGGGCGTCGGTCGAGCCCCAGTAGGTGAGCCGGCGGGCCGGGCCGCCGTCGACCGGGGCGAGGTGGATCTCGGGGTCCAGGGTGCGCCAGGTCGTGTAGGCGATGGAGGTGCCGTCGGGCGAGAAGCGGGGATGGCTGACCCGGGTCCGGTCGACGGTCACCCGCCAGGCCCGGCCCGGTCGGTGGCCCGCCGGGACGAGGGGGGCGACCCACAGGTCGTCCTCGGCCGCGAAGCAGAGCATGTCCTGGTGGAGGTGCGGGAACCGGAGATACGCGACGTCGTCACTCACCCCCCAATGCTTCCCGCGCGAAGGGCCCGGGGCAACTTGTGGTGCAGCCCACAAGCGAAACGATTTCGTTTCGCTGGGCGACGGGGGTACGGTTCAGGTGTACGAAACAGTTTCGTTCGATGCTGAGCGGAACTGCTGAGCGGAACTGCTGAGCGGAACTGCTGAGCGGGACCGCTGAACGGAACACCAGCAGGTGGACCGGCAGGTAGAAGCGAGCGCGAAGGAGGTCGGCACATGGCACGCACCAGGCTGACCCCCGAGCGTGAGGGCGAGCTCTACGATTCCGTCCTCGACCTGCTCCGCGAGGTCGGCTACGACGCCCTGACCATGGACGCCATCGCCGCCCGCACCCGGTCCAGCAAGGCCACTCTCTACCGCCAGTGGGGCTCCAAGCCCGAGCTGGTCGCCAAGGCGCTGCGGCACAACAAGCCGGGGAGCCTCGCCGACATCGACACCGGTTCGCTGCGTGGGGACTTCCACGCCGCACTGAGCCGGACCGACGACTGCCAGATGGAGAAGGACGCCGCGCTGATGCGGGGTCTGAGCCATGCCGTCCATGAGTACCCCGAGCTGCTCCAGGCCCTGCGCGAGCTGCTGATCGAGCCGGAGATGACCGGCCTCGACCAGCTGCTGCAACGGGCGGTGGACCGGGGTGAGCTGCGTCCGGACAATCCGGCGCTGAAGTACATCCCGCACATGCTGGTCGGCGCGCTGGCCGCCCGGCAGCTGATCGAGGACCGCCCGCTCGACCAGGCGTTCCTCATCGACTACCTGGACTCCGTGATTCTCCCCGCTCTCGGCGTCTGACGACTTCACCCCGACGTCCCCACCCCGACGTCCCCCCGTCCCACCCGCACGGCCCTCTCCCCGACGCTCCACCTGACACGCCGCTCTCGTCGTCGGGCTGGTTCCTCACGCCCAATTCCACTCACACGACCTGACCGGGAGTACGCCCCCGTGGCCACTTTCCTCTACAAGCTCGGACGGCTCGCCTTCCGGCGCCGCCGCTATGTCGCCCTCGTCTGGGTGGCACTGCTGGCGCTCGCCGGATTCGGCGCGGCCTCCGCGTCCACCGCCACCTCCAGTTCCTTCTCCATCCCCGGTACGGAGGCGCAGCGCGCCTTCGACCTGCTGGAACAGCGCTTCCCCGGCACCAGTGCCGACGGGGCCACCGCCCGGGTCGTCTTCAAGGCGCCCGAGGGTGAGAAGGTCACCGACTCGGCCAACAAGGGCGAGATCCAGGGCATCGTCAAGGAGCTGGCCTCCGGCTCGGACCAGATCGCCAAGGTCGACGACCCGTTCGAGGTCCAGGCCGTGAGCCAGGACGGTTCGACGGCGTACGTCTCGGTCTCCTACAAGGTCAACTCCATGGAGCTGACCGACAAGACCACCGACGCACTGAAGGACGCGGGCAAGGACGCGCAGAACAACGGCATGAAGGTGGAGATCGGCGGTGACGCGCTCCAGGTCATGCCGCACACCGGGGCCGCCGAGATCATCGGTGTCGCCATCGCCGCCGTCGTCCTGGTCATCACCTTCGGCTCGCTGATCGCCGCCGGGCTGCCGCTGCTGACCGCCCTGATCGGGGTCGGTATCGGGGTCTCGCTGATCACGGCGCTGGCCAACGTCCTGGACCTCGGCTCCACGACCTCGACGCTCGCCATGATGATCGGCCTCGCGGTCGGCATCGACTACGCCCTCTTCATCGTCTCCCGCTACCGCGCCGAACTGGCCGAGGGCCGGGAGCGCGAGGAGGCCGCCGGGCGGGCCGTCGGCACCGCCGGATCAGCAGTCGTCTTCGCGGGCCTGACCGTGGTCATCGCCCTGGTGGGCCTGGCCGTCGTCAACATCCCGATGCTGACCAAGATGGGCTTCGCCGCCGCCGGTACGGTCGCGATCGCCGTGGTCATCGCCCTCACCCTCGTCCCGGCCCTCCTGGGCTTCGCGGGCAAGCGGGTCATGGGCCGCAAGGCGCGCAAGGCCGCCGAGGCGGAGAACCGCCCCGAGGCCAAGCCGAACATGGGCACCCGCTGGGCGCGGTTCGTGCTGCGCAGGCCGGTCTGGGTGCTGCTGGTCGGCGTCCTCGGCCTCGGCATCATCGCCGTACCCGCCGCGTCCCTGGAGATGGGTCTGCCCGACGACGGCGCCCAGCCGAAGTCGACCACGCAGCGCCAGGCGTACGACACCCTCTCCGAGGGCTTCGGCCCCGGGTTCAACGGTCCGCTGATGATCGTCATGGACGGCAAGGGCAGCTCCGACCCGAAGGCCGCGGCCGAGCGGGTTCGTGAGGAGATCGAGGGGATCGGCGTCGTCACCGTCACCCCGGCCACGTTCAACAAGGCCGGCGACACCGCGATGATCACGGTCATCCCGAAGGACCGGCCGTCCTCCCACGCCACGGAGGAGGTCGTCCACGGCATCCGTGACGCGGGCAAGGACATCAAGGCGGACACCGGCGGCGAGGTCCTGGTCACCGGCGCCACCGCGATGAACATCGACTTCTCGCAGAAGATGAACGACGCGCTGCTGCCCTACCTGGCGCTCGTCGTCGGCCTCGCGTTCCTCCTGCTGATGCTGGTCTTCCGCTCGGTCCTCGTCCCGCTGAAGGCGGCCCTCGGCTTCCTGCTCTCGGTGGTCGCGGCCCTCGGTGCGGTCGTCGCGGTCTTCCAGTGGGGCTGGCTCGGCTCGCTCTTCGGGGTCGAGCAGACCGGTCCGATCATGAGCATGATGCCGATCTTCATGGTCGGTGTGGTCTTCGGTCTCGCGATGGACTACGAGGTCTTCCTCGTCACCCGGATGCGTGAGGCGTACGTCCACGGCGAGAGCCCCGGCCAGGCCATCGTGACCGGCTTCAAGCACGGCGCACGGGTGGTCACGGCAGCGGCGGTGATCATGATGGCCGTCTTCGCGGGCTTCATCGGCTCCAGCGAGCAGATGATCAAGATGATCGGCTTCTCGCTCGCCATCGCCGTCCTCTTCGACGCGTTCGTGGTCCGCATGGCGATCGTGCCGGCCGTCCTGGCCCTGCTGGGCAAGAAGGCCTGGTGGCTGCCGCGCTGGCTGGACCGGGCGCTGCCCAATGTGGACGTGGAGGGCGAGAAGCTGCAGAAGCAGCTGACCGAGGAGCCGTCGGTCCCCGAGGGCGGTGACGGCGGCGAGCGCGAGCTCGTACGCGTCTGACCCCGCCCGAGCCGGCTGTACGGGCCCACTCGCCCGCCGCAGCTGTACGAGGACTCCGTCGAGCCGTTCGAGTCCTCCCTGAACCCCGGGGCCGTGTCTGAGCGGAGCGCGGCCCCGGAAGCGCCGGTTACCTGTGGGGACGGGGGACCGGGGCACAGAGAAGGCCCCCGTGCGATGAGCGCGGGGGCCTTCTCTGCGTGCGGGTGCCGTCCTCAGCCGTGGGCCGGCTGCGCGCCCCGGTCCGTGCGGGGGGTGGTGCGGGACGGGGGCTTCTCCGCGGTCCCCTCCGGCGGTGCGGCCGTGGCCGGGGCCTGCGCGCGGGTGCGGGCGAGGAAGCGGATCAGCGTCCTGATCTCGAACTGGAACACCTCGACGCCGTCCGTCGAGTGCAGTTCCACGATCAGCTGCGTACGGCCGCAGGGCCAGACGCGGACGGCTCCGCGCTCGATCGGGGTGCGCAGACCGCGTTCCAGGAGGTCGCGGCCGAAGGCCCAGTCGGTACCGTCGGGCAGCGTGATGTGGACGGTGCGCGGATCGTCGGCCGCGTCGTAGCGCAGGTCGACGGGGACCGGGCGGGTCAGAGGGCCATCGGTGATGAGCCGGGCGCGAGCATGTACTTCGATCACAGGGGACATGGGCCGGCTCCTCCTATATGTATCGCTCTGCCCTCTAATGTCGCATATTTCACAGGACTGGCACGGTGAGCGTCCGCTCACGTGACAGCGGGTGAGACCCGCAGGTGCATCGACGGGCACATCGGCGGCAGATGCCCAGCTCCTGCTCTTGCGTATGGTTCGCAGGAAAGCACTATTATTGATGGGTTCATGACCCCGCCCGCAGAACCGCGTCCACGCGGACGCGGACACCGTGCGGAACCGCAGGAAGCGGAGCCTTTCCATGCATGTACCCGATGGTTTCATCGATGCACCTGTCTCCGTCGCCGCCGGCGTCCTCGCGGCCGGCGCGGTCGCCGTCAGCCTGCGCGGCGCGCGCCGCGAACTGGACGAGCGCACCGCCCCGCTCGCCGGTCTGGTGGCCGCCTTCATCTTCGCCGTGCAGATGCTGAACTTCCCGGTGGCCGCCGGCACCAGCGGCCACCTGATGGGAGGGGCGCTGGCCGCGATCCTTGTCGGGCCGTACACCGCGGTCCTCTGTCTGTCGGTGGTGCTGCTGATGCAGGGCATCTTCTTCGCGGACGGCGGCCTCACCGCGCTCGGCGTGAACATCACCGTCATGGGCGTGGTCACCGTCGTCGTCGCGTACGGACTGTTCCGCCTGCTCACCGGCCTCCTGCCGCGCACCCGCCGGTCCGCGACGGCGTCGGCGTTCGTCGCCGCCCTGGTCTCCGTGCCCGCGTCGGCCGCCGTGTTCACGCTGCTCTACTGGATCGGCGGCACCACCGACATCCCGATCGGCAAGGTCTTCACGGCCATGGTCGGCGTCCACGTCCTGATCGGTATCGGCGAGGCGGTCATCACCGCGCTGACCGTCGGCGCGGTCCTCGCCGTCCGCCCCGACCTCGTCCACGGCGTCCAGGGCCTGGCCGCCCCCCTCAAGCTCAGGGTCGACGGCGAACTGGTCGACGCCCCGGCCGCGACGCGCGAACCGGAGCCCGCCGCCGCCCCCGCCCGGTCCACCCGCGGGTTCTGGATCACCGGCCTGGTCTCGGCCTTCCTCCTGGCCGGGTTCGTCTCCTTCTACGCCTCCGCCAACCCCGACGGCCTGGAGCGGGTCGCCGCCGACCAGGGCATCGACGAGAAGGTGGAGGAGCACGGCGCCGCCGACTCCCCGCTCGCCGACTACGGTGTCGGCGACATCGCGAACGCCCGGCTCTCCGGCGGCCTCGCCGGGGTGATCGGCGTCAGCGGCACCGTCGTCGTGGGCACCGGCATCTTCTGGGCGGTCCGCCGCCGCAAGGAGGAGTCCACCGAGGCCTCCCGCGACCACGAGAACGTCTGACGGGGGGAGCGGGCCGACAGGGCAGCGGACCGACGACAGGGCAGCGGCCCGACGACATGGAAGCGGGCTGACGACATGGGAGCGGGCCACGCCCACAAGCTCTACCGGCACGGGCACTCGCCGGTGCACCGGCTGCCGCCGCACTGCAAACTGGCCGCCGTCTTCGGCTTCGTACTCGTGGTGGTCTCCACCCCGCGCGAGGCGGTCTGGGCCTTCGGGCTGTACGCGGCCCTCCTCGCCGCCGTCGCTGCCGCGGCCCGCATCCCCGTCGGCTTCCTGCTGAAGCGGCTGGTCATCGAGGTGCCGTTCGTCGCGTTCGCACTGCTCATGCCGTTCGTGGTGCCGGGCGAGCAGACGACCCTGCTCGGCGTCTCCGTCAGCGTCCCCGGCCTCTGGGGCGCCTGGAACGTGCTGGCCAAGGCCACCCTCGGGGTCGCCGCCTCGGTGCTCCTGGCCTCCACCACCGAGCTGCGGGCCGTGCTGCTCGGCCTCCAGCGGCTGAAGCTGCCCCCGCTGCTCGTCCAGATCGCCTCGTTCATGATCCGGTACGGGGACGTCATCACCGACGAGATGCGGCGGATGTCGATCGCCCGCCGCTCCCGGGGGTTCGAGGCGCGCGGCGTACGGCAGTGGGGCGTGCTGGCCACCTCGATGGGCGCCCTGTTCATCCGTTCCTACGAGCGCGGCGAGCGCGTCCACCTCGCCATGGTCAGCCGCGGCTACGCGGGCACGATGCCGGTGATCGACGAGGCGACGGCGGACCGGACCCAATGGGCGTACGCGGCGACGCTCCCCGTACTCGCGCTCGCGATCTGTCTGCTGGGATGGACCCTGTGACTCTCTCTCCGAAGGATGCCGGGCCGAAGGATGCCGGGCCTGCCCCGTCGCTCGAAGTCAGCGGCCTCGCCTACGCCTACCCCGACGGCCACCAGGCCCTCTTCGGGGTGAACCTGGCCGTGGCGCGCGGCGAACGCGTCGCGGTCCTCGGCCCCAACGGCGCGGGCAAGACCACGCTCGTCCTGCACCTCAACGGCATCCTGGAGGCGGGCTCCGGCACGGTCCGGGTCGCCGGGCTCCCGGTGGCCAAGCGGCACCTCGCGGAGATCCGCCGCCGGGTGGGCATCGTCTTCCAGGACCCGGACGACCAGCTCTTCATGCCCACGGTCCGCGAGGACGTCGCGTTCGGCCCCGCCTCGGCGGGCCTGCGCGGCCCCGAGCTGGAGGAGCGCGTCCTGCGGGCGCTGAAGCAGGTCGGGATGGAGGAGTACGTGGGCCGCCCGCCGCACCACCTCTCCTTCGGGCAGCGCCGCCGCGTCGCGGTGGCCACCGTCCTCGCGATGGAGCCGGAGATCCTCGTCCTGGACGAGCCCTCCTCCAACCTGGACCCGGCCTCCCGCCGCGAACTGGCGGACATCCTGCGCTCCTTGGACGTCACGGTGCTGATGGTCACCCATGACCTCCCGTACGCCCTGGAGCTCTGCCCGCGCGCGGTGATCCTCAGCGACGGGGTGATCGCCGCCGACGGACGTACGCAGGACCTCCTCTGCGACGAGGAGTTGATGCGGTCGCACCGGCTGGAGCTGCCGTTCGGCTTCGACCCGCGTTCGGTCACGGTTCCGTCGCCGTAAACAGATCGTGACAGCGTGAAGGCGTCGGCGCCCCGGCGACCACACACCCCACCCGGCCGTGCACCATGGGGGGATGAGTGGGAGCGCGGGCGCGGGCACATCGGCGGGTACGGGAACAGGCGTGGACGTGAGCGTGGACGTGGACGTACGGGGCACGGTGACCTCCGGGTTCGAACCGGTCCGGGACGCCTTCGTCCGTAACTTCGAGCAGCGGGGCGAGCGCGGCGCGGCCGTCGCCGTCTACCGGGACGGCCGCAAGGTCGTCGACCTCTGGGCCGGTACGAGGGACGTCGACGGCACCGAACCGTGGGCCGTCGACACCGTCCAGATCGTGCGCTCGGCGGGCAAGGGCATCGCCGCCGCCGTCCCCCTCCTGCTCCACCAGCGCGGGCAGGTCGACCTGGACGCGCCGGTCTCCACGTACTGGCCGGAGTTCAAGGCGAACGGCAAGGAACGCGTCCTGGTCCGCGACCTCCTGGCCCACCGCGCCGGGATCCCCGCCCTGGACCGCACCCTCACCCCCGCCGAGGCCGCGGACGGGGTCTCCGGGCCCGCGGCCGTCGCCGCGCAGCGCCCGGAGTGGGAGCCGGGCACGGACCACGGCTACCACGCCCAGACCTACAGCTGGCTCATCGGTGAACTGGTCCGCCGTGCCACCGGCCGCACCATCGGCCGCTGGATCGCGGAGGAGATCGCGCGCCCGCTCGGCCTGGACTTCTGGTTCGGGCTCCCGGCGGACGAGGCCCACCGCATCGGCCGCATCGGCCCCGTGGAGCCCCCGGCTCCCACCGCTGCCTCCGGCGCCCTGCGGGTCCGCCCCAAACGCTCGGTGGTCGAGGCCTACCGCGACCCGGACTCCCTCACCCGGCGGGCGTTCGGCGCGATCGACCCGTTCCCCGACGAGAACGACGACGCCTACCGTACGGCGGAACTCCCCGCCTCCAACGGCATCGCGACCGCCCGGGGCCTGGCCCACTGCTACGCCGCGATGATCGGCCCGGTCGACGGCCACCGCCGCCTCTTCGCTCCCGCGACCCTCACCCTGGCCCGCACCGAGGAGTCGGCGGGCCCCGACCGGGTCCTGGTCGTCAACACCCGCTTCGGCCTGGGCTACATGCTGCACGGCCCGGCGGCGCCGCTGCTGGGCCCCGGCTCGTTCGGCCACCCGGGCAGGGGCGGCTCGCTCGGCTTCGCGGACCCGGAGTCGGGCATCGCGCTGGGCTATGTCACCAACGGCCTCCAGAAGGGAGTCACCGCCGACCCCCGTGCCCAGGCGCTGGTCAGAGCAGTACGGTCGGCGCTATGACACCTGTGACACGTGCCCGCTTCGACGGCTACAGCATCCTGATCACCGCCGCCGGCCAGGGAATCGGCGCGGCAACGGCCCACCGCCTGGCGGCGGAAGGCGCCTCGGTCCTCGTCACCGACCTGGACGCCAAGCGCGCATCCGACACGGCGGCGGCGATACGCGAGGCGGGCGGCACGGCCGACTCCCTGCCCTGCGACGTGGCCGACCGGACGGCGGTGGAGGCGGCGGTGGCGTACGCGGTCGAGACCTTCGGCGGCCTGGACGTCCTGGTCAACAACGCGTACGCGGCGGGCCAGGACGAGCCGCTCTTCGAGGACGAGACGGACGCGACCTGGGAACGCGACCTGAACATCACCCTCTCGGGCCCGTTCCGTTGCGCCCGCGCCGCGCTGCCGCACCTGGTGGCCTCGGGCCGGGGCGCGATCGTCACCATCGGCTCGGTCAACGGCGAGCAGGACTTCGGCGGCCACGCGTACAGCGCCGCGAAGGCGGGCCTGACGAGCCTGACCCGTACGCTGGCGGGCCACGCGGGCCCGCGCGGCGTACGGGTCAACCTGGTGGCCCCCGGCACGATTCGTACGGCGGCCTGGTCGGGCCGAGACGCGGAACTGGAACGAGCAGCCGCGCTCTACCCACTCGGCCGGGTCGGCACCCCCGAGGACATCGCGTCGGCCGTCGCCTTCCTGGCCTCCTCCGACGCGTCGTGGATCACGGGGACGACGCTGCGGGTGGACGGCGGGATCCTCGCGGTGAACACGGGCTTCCGGCAGGCGATGGCGGCGACCGGGGAGTAATTCCCTGGCAGGGCGACGCGGACCGCCCCTACCCTCCCCGCATGATCATCACGTACGAACACACCGACAGGGCGGGCCGCCCCGTCACCCTCCACGAGGTCGACGCGGACAACTGGCGGGCGGTCGCCGACTGCGCCCCGCGCGACGACCAGCGCGACTGGGTCCCGGCGCTGGCCGCCCGCTACCTCGTCCTGACGGCCCGCGAGGACACCTGGAACTCCCTGGCGGTCCTGGCCGGTGAGGAGGTGACCGGTCACATCATGTGGGCGAGGGACGAGGACGGTTCGTACTGGATCGGCGGCATGCTGATCGACGCCGCCCACCAGGCCCGGGGCATCGGCGCAGCCGCCGTACGCACGCTGGCGACGTGGCTGTCCGCCCGCCCCGGCTGCACGGCGGTCCGCCTCTCCTACGCCCCGTCCAACGAGGCCGCCGCACACCTGTACACGTCCCTCGGCTTCCGCCCGACGGAGGTCGAGGAGGACGGGGAGGTGGTGGCGGAGTGGGGTGGCGCCGTGGTGGGCGAGTGATCCAACTTGCGCGGAAACACCGCGACATGGGCGTCAGAGGGTCCCGTCGGAACCTGTGTCCGACGGTCTATCGTGGGCGCCATGTCCGTCGATCTGATCCGCATCGTCTCCCGTGACTCGCCCATGGCACTCGCCCAGGTGGAGCGTGTCCGCGCCGAACTGGCCGAGCTCCACCCCGGCACCCGTACAGAGGTGGTCCCCGTCAAGACGACGGGCGACAAGTGGATGGGTGACCTCAGCGCGGTGGAGGGCAAGGGGGCGTTCACCAAGGAGGTGGACGCCGCTCTGCTGGCCGGGGAGGCCGATCTGGCAGTGCACTGCGTCAAGGACATCCCCGCGGACAGGCCCCTGCCCGCGGGCACGGTCTTCGCGGCCTTCCTCCGGCGCGACGACATCCGTGACGCGCTGATCCACCCCGGAGGCCTTCGCCTCGATGAGCTTCCCCCCGGAACGCGCATCGGGACGTCGTCCGTCCGCCGCAGCGCCCAGCTCGCCGCGTCGCACCCGCACCTCCTCTGCGTACCGATGCGCGGCAACGCCAACCGGCGGCTGGAGAAGCTCGCCGCAGGTGAGGCCGACGCGCTGCTCCTGGCCGCCTCGGGGCTGGAGCGCATCGGCCGCCCCGACGTCATCACCGAGATCCTGTCGCCCGAGGTGATGTGCCCGCCGATCGGTGCGGGGGTCCTCGCCCTGCAGTGCCGCGAGGGCGACAGCGACCTCATCGACGCCGTGAGCGGGCTCGGCGACCCGGCGGCACACCGCGAGACGACCGCCGAGCGGATGTTCCTGCACGTGCTGCAGGGGCACTGCAACAGCCCCATCGCCGGGTACGCCCAGGTGGAGCGGAACGGCGACATGTCGCTCCGGGCCAAGGTCTTCACCCCCGACGGCAAGACCGTCCTCAACGCCCACGAATGGGCGGGCGCGCTCGACCCGGCCACCCTGGGCACGTCCGTCGCGGTCGCCCTGCTGCGCCAGGGGGCCAGGGAGCTGATCGACGGCATCGCCCACTGACGGCATGCTCGCCACCAGAGGCCTACTGCTCGTGGCTCAGGATCATTAGCCTCTCCGGATCCGGTACGGGGGTGAACCCGACCTTCGCGTACAGCTCGTGAGCGTCCAGCGTGGCGAGCATCGTCCGCTTAAGTTCGTACGGGGCGAGGTGGTCGCGGACGGCGGTCGCCAGTCGGCCTCCGAGCCCCCGGCCGCGGTGTTCGGGCGCCACGTAGACATCGCAGAGCCAGGCGAAGGTCGCCCGGTCCGTGACGACGCGGGCGTAGGCGACCTGGGCCCCGTCGGGGCCGTAGACGCCGAAGTTGAGCGACCCGCGTATGGACCGCTCGACGGTGTCGCGGCTGCGGCCGAGCGCCCAGAAGGCGTCCGTGGAGAGCCAGTGGTGCACGAGGTCGATGTCGAGACGGTCCGGATCGGTGTCGATCGCGTACGCCTCGCTGCTCGCGCCGTCCTGGTGCCTGTTTCGGTCTTCGCCGCCGTGGGTGATGGTCATGGCTCGGGAGCGTAGTCGGGGACGGGAGCGCCTGGCCTGGAGTCCGAACGCGGACCGGCGACGAACGACCGGCTCAGGCGGCGGCCTGTGCGTACGCGACCTCGTTGCGGCAGTCGCGGCAGTGGCCTGGAGTGGGGGCACGGAAGGCGCGTTCGCAGCCGTCGCAGGTCTGGAAGGGCGTGACGGGGTTGCGGCGGGCCGGTGGTGGCGTGAGGTCGTGGGCGCCGGGGAGGGGTGGTGGGAGGAGGACGGTGAGGCGGTGTTTGACGAATTGGTAGGGGTAGTTGACGGGCTCCGGCGCGTTGATGGTGAGGGTGTGGCGGATGGTGTCGGGGTGGGCGTCACGTTCGAGCCAGGCCGCGACTCCGGGGACGAGCTCCCGGACGTGTTCCTCGGAGAGGGTGAATTGGGGCGCGTGGTGGCGTAGGCCGCTGAGGAGTGCGGTGGAGATGCGCTCCAGTTCGGGGGTGAGCTCGCGGGGCCGGGGGAGGGGCGGGCGCGGAGGCTTGGGCGCGGTCGGGGGCGGCACGAGGCGTACGAAGGGTAGGGCGGCGGCTTGCGGTGGGGCGGCCAGGGGCGCGGGCGGGTCGGGCGTCGGCTCCGGCTGGGGATCGGGCTCGGGTGATGCCTCAGGCTTGACGGTCGGCTCCGATGCCTGAGCGTGTGTGGTGATCGGCCTTGCGGCGGGCGGCAGTTGGGGCGGGGCCGCCGCAGCTCGGGGCCGTAGCAGCGCCGTCGGCTGGTTGCAGAACACCGTACGGGTCACGATCCGGCCGTTCGGCAGCCGTGTACGGGCCCGTTGCAGGTAGCCATGCGCCTCCAGCTCCCGCAGGGCGGCGGCGATGAGCTTCTCGCCCTCCGGGAAGCGGGCGGCGAGTGCCTTGATGCCGACCTCGGTGCCCTGGGGCAGGGACTGGATGCGTACGGCGAAGCCCACGGCGGCCGTGCTCAGGCCGGGGTGCTGGGCGAGGTCGTTGCCGACGACGGTGAACCGGTCGGTGTGCCGGATGGCGATGTGGATCACGCCACGGGCCGGGAGGGGGCCGGGAAGCTCTGTCAGGGCGCGCGTGAGCGCAGTATTCTGCGGGGTATCCATCGGGAAGGGACTACTTCCTTGGTGGTCAGGCCCTCGATCGGGATTGCAGTCCCGGCCGGGGGCCGACGTATGTGCTGGTCTGGTGGCGTGAGCATATGCCTGCCAACCGGTGCGAAATCCAGCTCAGTTGGCAAATCTCACCCGTGTGGGTGACGAGCCCCCGGGATGCGTCAGGTGAGGGCCGGGCTGGGTTTGGTTGGGTTATTTCTCTTGGTTCTTTAAGTAGTTGATGTCCCGGGTCACCGCGTCGCGGTGGAGCGCGATCCGGTGGGCGCTCTTCGCGGGGTACCGGGTCGCACCCGCGCACGACCCGGTGGCGGGACCGTCACCGTACGAGGTCGATCTCTGCCCATACGGTCTTGCGCGGTACGGGTCCGGGGGCGATGCCCCAGTGGTCCGCCAGGGCCTCCACGATGAGCAGCCCGCGCCCGTGTTCGGAGTCGTCCTCGGGCGCTTTGACGGCACCCGGTCCGGGCGGGGCGCTGTCGCCCCGGGTGTCGGTGACCTCGATCCGCAGCGTCCGCCCGCTGACGGCGAGGGTGAGTTGGAAGTCCCGGCCCTGTACGCGGCCGTGGACCGAGGCGTTCGCCGCGAGTTCGGCGACGATGTGCGCCGCCGACTCCGAGGGGAGCCCCCAGGCGCCGAGATGGGCCACGGTGAGCAGCCGGGCGAGCCGGGCGCCTCGGCGGGTGGGGGAGAGCAGGACGGTGAATGCCCGGTCGGTGGAGGGGGGTTGGGTGCGGAGGATTTCTTGGTTCATGTCACTCAGCGTGGCCATCTCTGCGTACCGTGAACAGTGACGGAGCCCTTGCGTACCGTCAGTGTCTGAGGCTTGTCCCGTGTTGTCTTGGCTGTCTGGCGTGACGTGCCGGGAACGGTCGCTGTTGAGGGAAGAACGGCACGCACGTCGGAAGTGGGGCTCGCATGAGCGTGGTTGGCGACGGTACGGAGCGCGGGGACGGCGGGGTGGACGAGCCCGGCTGGGAGGTCGACCCGGACGACGAGCCGGGTGCAGCGGTGGTTGCCGCCGTGGGCCGCCAGATCAAGGCGTGGCGCGAGGCGGCGGGGATGCGGGCGGCGGAGTTCGGGACGGCGATGGGGTACAGCGAGGACCTCATCTACAAGGTGGAGGGCGGCCGGCGCATCCCTCGCCCGGAGTTCATGGACGGTGCGGACGGGGTGCTGGGGGCGGGCGGGAAGCTCGCGGCGATGAAGGCGGACATCGCGGAGGTGCGGTATCCGAAGAAGATCCGGGAGCTGGCCAAAATGGAGGCCGCGGCGGTGGAGCTTTCGGCGTACGGCAGTCACAACATCCACGGGCTCTTGCAGACCGAAGAGTACGCGCGGGCGCTGTTCGGGATGCGGAGGCCCGCGTACTCGCAGGACGAGGTGGAGAGGCTGGTGGCCGCTCGCATGGCCCGGCAGTCCATCTTCAGCCGCTCGCCGGCTCCGGAGCTCAGCTTTGTCCAGGAAGAGGTGACCCTGCGACGCCACCTCGGGGGCAGAATGGTGTGGCGTCGACAGCTCGAACGTCTCCTGGAGGTGAGCGAGCTGCGCCATGTCGAGATTCAGGTGATGCCGACCAGTCGCGACGAGCATGCCGGAATGGGCGGTGAGATGCAGGTGCTGAAGTTCAAGGACGGCTCGGCGGTGGGACGCTCCGAGGGTGACTTCGGCAGCCGGCCGGTCTCCGACCCGAAGTACCTTCGGATCATTGAGCTGCGGTGTGGCATCATCCGGGCGCAGGCTCTCAACCCTGGGGAGTCGCGGGCCTTCATCGAGCAAGTGCTGGGAGAGACATGAGCAGCGAGACCTCTGCCGAGGATGCTTCCGAGCTGGCGTGGTTCAAGAGCAGCTACAGCGACAGCAGCAACAGCAACGAATGCGTCGAGGTCGCGACCGCCCCGGGTGCCGTGCATGTCCGCGACTCCAAGAACGCCCAGGGCCCCCGGCTCGCTCTCACCCCCACCGCATGGGCCGGCTTCGTCCCGTACGCCGCAGGGCGCTGATCCTTCGCCCGCCACTATGATGCGGGCAACGCGTCGCGATGCGCGCTGGTGTGCCGGGAAGTCTGGTCGGCGTCGGGGGGACAGCCGTCTCTCCGCCTGCCGCGACCCCGGAGGGTTGTCCGCCGTGGACCAATGCCTGCACCAGCGCGCGAAGAGCCCGGATCCACCGCCACCTCCTTCTGAGAGACCTCGGGCCTGCGGCCGCCGGTGAAGCCGCCCCAGGACGAGCGGCGGGCCGCCTCGCCCGTACCGGGTGAACCCGGAAGCACGCCGCAGCCCTGCGCGCAGACCTACCCCGGCTACGAAGCCCTGCTGACCACGGTCGCGGCAACGGGCCAGGAACCGGACGCAGCCGAGGTGGAGAGCCTCCGTGACTTCGGAGAGCGGGCCGCGGCCGATGGCACCACACTGCGGAGCCTGGTCGTACGCCACCTCGCCGCGGCCCGGGCCGCCTGGCCGGGCGGGGCCACCGGTGCCGGCGGGGTACTGGCCGCCGTGCAACTTGCCGTCGAAGCGCTCTGCGAGGGGTACGAGCGGGCCCAGCAACTCGCCGTCCGGGAACAGGAGGCGGCGCGGAGGGAGTTCATCGACGACTTGCTGTACGGGCGCGGCGAACCGGGGTTCCTGGCCGAACGCGCGGAACAGTTCGGGCTGCGGTTCTCCCACGCTCATGCCGTGGCTGTCGCCGAAGGTCCCGGTCCCTACATCGAGGGGGACCTGGTGCCCCGCCGTGTGGAGCGAGCGGTCACCGGTCGTTTCGGTGAACGCAACATCCTCCTCACCACGAAGAACGGCCGACTGATCTGCATCGCGCCCGGGGACCAGCAGGATGTCCTCACGTACTTCGCCAAACAGGCCTATGCCGCCACGGACGGCGGACGAGCCGCGATCGGACGGCCGCACCCCGGTGCGGGCGGCGTCGTCCACTCGTACGAGGAAGCCCTCCGGGCCCTGGAACTGGCGGGTCGCCTCGATCTGGAGGACCCGGTGCTGCACGCGGCGGATCTTCTCGTCTATCCGGTGTTGACCCGGGACCGCCAAGCCATGGCGGACCTAGTCCGGGCCACCCTGGGGCCGCTGCTCAAGGCCCGCGGCGGCCCGGGGCCGTATCTGGAGACCCTCGCCGCCTACTTCGGCGTCGGCTGTGTCACCACGCAGGCCGCCCGGCACCTCTCCTTGAGCGTCCGCGCGCTCACGTACCGCCTCGAACGCATCCATCAGCTCACCGGATACGACCCGGCCGACCCCCGGCACCGCTACTCCCTGCAGACCGCTGTCATCGGCGCCCGAATTCTCAACTGGCCCGAGAAGAAGGTTTAGACCAATGGCAACTCGGCGTCGATCGTTCGATAGGTGTCCGATAAACGCATCTCGCGATCCGCATAACGATGACGTCACTCCTCCAGCATCTTCACCTCAGCCCTCCCGGAATGTGAAACACATCACTAAAGAATCGGTAAACACCGTGGTACAAATGCCCAACTTCGTTGACGGAACCACCGCGGCGAGGTGCCGGGCCCCACCCGGCAGCAGGCCAGAGCGATTGCCGTCGTAGTCCGCCTCATGGACATGCCGGGTCGCCGACCGGACAACGACGTTCGCTCATCCCCCCATCGCACATCGACCGGCGAAGCCCCCCACTCAACCCGCCGCTCCCGCGTCTTCGAGGTAGCCAACGTGTCACTCGACTCCATCACGCAGAACATCGACGAATCCGTCAGCGGGTTCTTCGAGCCCATAGCCGACTGGCTGGGCGACATCGTCTTCTACTCCGTCAATATCGGCGGGGCGGACGTGCCGCTCATCGTCACCTGGCTTGCCGTGGCCGGCCTCGTCTTCACCGGCTGGTTCGGCTTCGTCCAGGTGCGCAAGTTCCGGCTCGCCCTCGACGTGGTCCGTGGCAAGTACGACGACAAGAACTCCGCCGGCGAGGTCAACCACTTCCAGGCGCTGACCGCCGCCGTTTCCGGCACCGTCGGCCTCGGGAACATCGCGGGTGTGGCCGTCGCCGTGTCCATCGGTGGCGCCGGAGCCACGTTCTGGATGATCGTCTGCGGTCTGCTCGGCATGGCCACCAAGTTCGTCGAGGTCACCCTCGGTGTGAAGTACCGCGAGGTCCACGCCGACGGAACCGTCTCCGGCGGGCCGATGCACTACCTGCCCAAGGGCCTGGCCGAACGCTTCGGCAAGAACGGCAAGACCCTCGGCAAGGTGCTCGCCGTCCTCGCCTCGATCATGATCCTGTTCTTCGGGCTCTTCGGCGGCAACCTCTTCCAGGTCAACCAGTCCTACGCCCAGCTCGTCTCCGTCACCGGCGGCGAGAGCGGTGCGATGGGCTCCTCCGGCGGAGCGCTCTTCTTCGGCGTCCTCGTCGCCGCCCTCGTCGGCATCGTCCTGCTCGGCGGCATCCGCTCGATCGCCTCGGTCACCAGCCGGCTCGTGCCCGCGATGGCCGGCATCTACGTCGTCGCCTGCCTCGTCGTCATCCTCGTCAACGTCACCGCCGTGCCCGCCGCGATCGGCGCGATCATCGAGGGCGCGTTCAACCCCGAGGGCGTCGCGGGCGGTGTGCTCGGCGCACTGATCATCGGCTTCCAGCGCGCCGCGTTCTCCAACGAGGCGGGCATCGGCTCCGCGCCGATCGCCCACTCCGCGGTCAAGACCAAGCACCCTGCGAGTGAGGGCCTGGTCGCGCTGCTGGAGCCGTTCATCGACACCGTCATCATCTGCACCATGACCGCGCTGACCATCGTCATCGCCAACCCGGCCAGCTGGGGCGAGGCCCGGGACGGAGAGTCCATCGGCGGCGTGACGATCACCTCGGACGCCTTCGAGACCGTGCTGCCCTGGTTCCCGTACATCCTGACCGTCGCGGTCATGCTCTTCGCGATCTCCACCGTGCTCACCTGGGGTTACTACGGCCTCAAGTCCTGGACGTACCTCTTCGGCCGCAGCCGCACCAGCGAGACCGTCTACAAGAGCCTCTACACGCTCTTCGCCGTCGCCGGGTCCCTGCTGACGCTGGAGACCCTCATCAGCCTGGCCGACGCGGTGCTCTTCACCCTCGCCGTCGTCAACATCATCGGCCTGTACCTCCTCGCCCCCGTGGTCAAGCGCGAGCTCAACAGCTTCCTTGAGTACGTGCGGGTCCGGAAGGCCGGCGGAACGGACGGGGACGACGGGAACGACGGGGACAAGGACGACGAGCCGACGAAGGTGACTGTCTGAGCCCGAAGCCTTCCGATGCCCCTCGCCCCTGCCGTGTCCGGAGGGGCGGGGGGCATCAGCCCGTCGTGTGCAGCATCAGCCCGATGCCCACCACCATCAGCCCCGCCGCCGCGATCCTCGGCGCCCCGAAGCGCTCCTTGAAGAACAGCGTGCCGATCGCCGCGCCCACGATGATCGACGACTCCCGCAGCGCCGCGATCGGGGCGAGCGGGGCCCTGGTCTGGGCCCAGAGGACCAGTCCGTACGCGACCACCGAGAGGGCCGCGCCGAGCAGGCCCCGTACCGCGAACGGACGGAGCTGGGCGGCCAGTTCGGAGCGGCGGCGGTAGTACGCGTACGCCGGGATCGCCATGCCCTCCAGGATCATCAGCCAGGCGACGTAACCGAGGGGGGTGCCGGAGGCCCGGACCCCGACGCCGTCCACCGTCGTGTAACCGGCGATGGCCAGGCCCGTGCCCAGGGCCGCCACGATCGCGGGCCAGTGCGGGCGTTTGCCGGAGCCCCGGATGCCCCAGAGCGCCAGCCCGACCAGTCCGGCCGAGGCGACCGCGACGCCCGCCGTCGCCCACGCGTCCGGGCGTTCGCCGACGAAGACCGCCGCGAGGACCGTCACCACCAGCGGGGCCGTGCCCCGGGCGATCGGGTACATCTGGCCGAAGTCGCCGAGGGTGAACGACCGCATCAGCAGCATCATGTACGCCACGTGCAGCGCGGCCGAGACCAGCAGGTAGGGCCAGGCCCCGGCCGCCGGGAGCGGGGCGAAGAGGGCCAGTACGGCACCGATCAGCAGGCCGCCGCCGGAGATCAGCGTGAAGGAGAGGAGCTGGTCCTTGATGGCGTGGGCGATGGCGTTCCAACTGGCGTGCGTTATCGCCGCTATGAGGACCGCGAGTGCGACCAGCGGGGTCACTTGGGAAGCTCGCGCACATCCGCAACCGTCGCGCCCGCGTGGGCGATCAGCGTCTTCGGGTCGAGCGGGAACACCGTGTGCGGGGTGCCCGCCGCCGCCCACACCACGGCGTGGTCCAGCAGGCGCCGGTCCGCCAGGACCCGGGTCCGGGTCGCGTGGCCGAAGGGCGGTACGCCCCCGATCGCGTACCCGGTCGTCTCCCGGACCAGATCCGCGTTCGCCCGCGCCACCTTCTGTGCGCCCAGCTCACGCCGTACCAGCTCGACATCCACCCGCGAGGCGCCGTCCATCAGGACCAGCACCGGGACGCCGTCCGCTGTGAAGACCAGGGACTTGACGATCTCGCTCAGCGCACAGCCGACCGCCGCCGCGGCCTCGGCCGCCGTACGGGTCGCGTCGGGGAAGCGGCGCACCTCGACCTGGAGGCCCAGCCCGGCCAGCGCCTCGGCGAACCGGGGGTGGGCGTGGGAGACGGGGGCGGTGGCCGAGGACGGCTCGGGGGTGTCGCTAGTGCTCATGGCTGCACGCTAGCGGTCGGTGCATGGTGCATGCGAGGGGGTTCCGGGTGGTGGTCCCGCGACCCCTCCCGTGCGCCCCCGCGCCCTTTCACCAGGTCATCCGGCCAATCCGGGGACGGTCCCTGGCTGGAAGAGGTGAGTGCTGATCGCGGCTTCCCCCCTTCGCGCGACAGTGATGGGGCGATATGTGCAGGAAAGTGCGACAAGGGGGAAATAATGTTGCGCATCCACTTCACCGCCAGAGACCTGGAGCACGTCCGCATCGCCCGGGGCCCCGACCCGCTCTGGGAGATCGTGTGCAGCGTCTGCCGGCTCCAGACCGATGAGGGCCGGATCGCGTTCGGGCCGTGGCGGCGCGCGGTGACACCCCTACTGCGAGGCGGCGGGGGAGGTGGGGGCGGGGGAGGTGCGGGCGGCGCTGACCGCGCGGTCGCGCTCGCGCTGCGCAGCCTGATGCCGTGCGGCCCGTACATCCCCGACTTCCTGACGCCGGCCGTGGACGGCGGCAACGCCGACCTGCGGCAGGGCGTGGACCGGGTGCTGTCGACGCCCCGGAGCCGGCTGCGCCGGGAGTTCACGCTGCTCGCGGAGTCGGAGGCGCGGACCCTGCCCCTCAGGGGGCCGGGACCGGAGACGCGGGTTCGGCCCTTCGCGGCGGAGCAGCTCGCGCGGGGCGACGCGGCGGCGCTCCGGGCGCTCGGGGGCCTGCTCACGGCGTACGACGCGGCGTTCGTCGCCCCGTACCGGCCCTGGATCGACGCGGCTGTGGCCTCGGACGTCGCCTGGCGCTCGCGCGAACTCGCGGCGGGCGGGGTCCGGGCGCTGCTGGAGACGTTCCGGCCCATGGCCCGGTGGAGCCCGCCCGTACTGGAGGTGACGTACCCGGTCGAGCGGGATCTGCACCTGGCCGGGCGCGGCCTGCTCCTGGTGCCGTCGTACTTCTGCTGGCGCAAGCCCATCACGCTCTTCGACGGGGCGCTGCTGCCGGTGCTGGTCTACCCGGTCGAGAAGCCGGTCCAGCCGCCCGCAGCCGCCTCGGACGCCTCGCTCGCCCGGCTGCTGGGGCCGACACGCGCCGCGCTCCTGTACGAGGTCGCCCTGCGCGGCTGCGCCACGACATCCGAACTGGCCCTCGCGGTGGGCTGCTCGCTCCCCAACACCTGCCAGCAACTGGCGATCCTGCGCGAGGCGGGCCTCGCCGCCTGCCGCAAGGAGGGCCGGTGCGTGCTCCACCACCCCACGCCGCTGGGGTGCCGACTGCTGGAGACGGCCGGGGACGGCCCGGCGGAGGGACCGCTGCCGATGCCCCGGCCCGCGACGGTTTCCCCCTGATGAGGGCCCGCGACGGTTTCACCCTGATGAAAGGGTGCGGCGCGAGTGGCCGGTCCGCTGCCACGCTTCTGTCATCCGGGCGACCGGCCTGCGGGAGGGAACGCCGCAGGGCGGCCGCCCGGACCGACCGGAATCACCCGTCCCACAGGGGAGCGCCGGGTCCAGGGGCCCGGGGCAGGGAGGAACGACATGCGCAGTTTCGTACGAGCGGCAGTGACGGTCATGTTCACGGCGGGGGCCGTGCTGGCGACGGGAGCGGGGGCGCAGGCCGGCGCGTCCGACACCCGGGACGCCCAGGACACCTACGCGGGATGCCAGTCCGGGTACGTCTGTATCTACCCGGGCGCGTCCTGGAACGGCAACCGGCCGGAGGCCACGTACTTCCGTTACGGCGTCTACAACCTCAACAACCAGACCGGCACCCACCGGGTGTTCAACAACCAGACCGGCGGGGCGACCGTGCAGCTGTGCACGGGGTACGACGGGGTGGGCTGCGGCGAGAAGATGCCCACGTGGACGTACTGGGACGTGAACCTGACCCCGATCAACTCGATCAAGCTCGCGCCCTAGCCGTCCTGCGGCTTTTACTCGGGTGACCTGGGGCGGGGGTACTTCTACCCTCGCCCCATGGACGCGGACTTGGGCATGGGCTTGGGCTTGGGCTCGGGCGAGCGGTTGCTGAACGTGGTCGATGTCGAAGCGACCTGCTGGGAGGGGCAGCCCCCGCCCGGCCAGGTGCACGAGATCATCGAGATCGGCCTCACCGTCGTCGACCTGCGCGCGGGCGAGCGGGTGGCGAAGCACCGCCTGCTGGTGCGCCCCGCCCGCTCGGAGGTCAGCCCGTTCTGCACGGAGCTGACCGGCCTGACGCAGGCGGAGGTGGACGGCGGCCTGACCTTCGCCGAGGCCTGCCGGGTGCTGGCCGCCGAACACCGTACGGGCCTGCTCCCGTGGGCCAGTTGGGGTGACTACGACCGCAAGCAGTTCACGCTCCAGTGCCAACGGTCGGGCGCGGAGTACCCGTTCGGCCACCGCCACACCAACGCGAAGGCCGTCTTCACCACGTCGTACGGGCTCCGCCGCCGCCCCGGCATGGCCCAGGCGCTGGAGCTGGCCGGTCTGCCGCTGGAGGGCCGCCACCACCGGGGCGACGACGACGCGTGGAACATCGCCGCCCTGGCGCTGGACGTGGCGGGGCGGGGGGACTGGAACCCCGAACCGTAGCAGCGTGATCATTCGGTTGCGCAAAGTGACAGATTGATAACCGGCTGGGTGATCGGACCCCTTACGCGGTCCTGTCCGGCCTACTCTCGCAAGGACGGGAACCGGCCAGGGGGAGACGGCCCGGGCCCGCGACTCAGGGGGTGGGTCATGAGCGATACCGGCCATGAGCAGGGCACCGGTGACGAGTTCGACGTGCTGGTCCAAGTGGCTTCCTTGGACGGCAATCGACAGATCAGTTCCGGTGCGGCGCTGCCCGAAGCGCTCGCGAGCAGGCTGGACGACATCCGGGCGGCCATGCGCGTCGGCGGACAGTCCGTCCTCGCGGGGGCCGACGCCCTTCCGCCGGACGAGAAGTGGCGGCTGAGTGAGCTGAGCGCCACGTTCGGCATCACCTTGACGGCCGAGGCCGGGGTGATCGTCTCGAAGGCGACAGCCGGCTGCACCTTCGAGGTGACCCTCACCTTCCAGCGCGCGGAACCGGCCGCCGATGGCTCCTGACAGCCCCCTCGGGCGCGTCCTCGTCACGCGGGGGAGACAGCCCGCGAGCACGGGCGGCGCCGTACTGGTCGCACCCCGGTCGGTGCTCACGGCCCTGCACGTGATCAAGGGTGCGCCGCCCGACCACATCCGGTTCCGCTCCGGCGGACGGGAGCTGGCGGTGACGGCCGTCCGGGAAGCCGCCGGCCACGACATCGCCCTGCTGACCCTCGGCGAGGACTGCGGACCGGTCGCGGTTCTGTCCACCGCGACCCAGGGGGAGCGGTGGTCGGTGCCCGTGCCCAACCAGGCGGCGGGCGCCCACCTCTCCGGCGGGATCAGCGCGGTGGGCCGCACCGACTTCACCGACTCCTACGGGAACACCGGCCGCGTCCACCAACTGCGGGTCGACGAGGAGCTCAAGGGGTTCGGCGGGTACTCCGGCAGCGGGGTGATGGTCCCCGGCCGGGGCGACGCCGTGGTCGGGATCCTGATCGAGCAGCAGCCCGAAGTCCTGGACCGGCGTGAGGCGGGCGGGCGGGTCGCGAGCAACGTCCTGTACGCCGTTCCCGTCGAGGACGCCCTGGCCGCCGTGGGGCTGGCCGACGTCGTGGTCCGCCAGAACCCGCAGGGCGGCACGCCGGACACGGCCTTCGCCATGGCCCACCAGGAGTACCGGCTGCTGACGGCCGCCGCGGACGTGGACGGCCGTCTTCCGGCGGGGGCCGCCCTGCCTCCGTTCGACCGTTTCACCGAAGCGGCGGGCCAGTTGGCCGAGACGCTGGAGGCGATGTACGGGTACGGCTGGCAGCCCACCGTGGTGCTGACGCCGACGCTCACCCTGGGCGAGTGGAGCAACCTCCTGCTGCGGTACAAGGCGTCCGGTCCCGGCCCCGGCTTCGGCGGAGTCGGGGTGGCCCGCAGGATGTCCTTCGACCTGCCCGCCGGAGTCGTTCCGCTCCAGGACGCCGAACCTGGCGCGACGGCGGCCGACGTCCCCCGCAGGGCGTGGGGCCTCACCGTGGTCAACGACTCGGTCACCCCCGCACTGCCGGGCGTCCTGGCCCCGCGGACCGAGATCCGCGGGACCCGCCTCCGTGCCACGGCAGGGGCGCTGGCGGCGCTCCCCGGACTCCACAACCGGCACCTGGACGCGGGGAGAGGCCGTCCGGGCGGCGAGCCCGACGATGGGCGTCTACCTGTCCCTCCAGTGGCGCCGGCTCCACCATGCCGCCGGGCCCGCCGACGAGTTCAGCCGGACGCTGCTGCGCGACATCATCCCGTTCCGCTTCGTCGGACGCAGCAGCGGTTACGCGTACTGGGACGACGGGGTCCGCCACTCGGAGACGAACATGATGAACGACCGGTACTACGTGCACAGTTGTGTAGCACTCGGGCGGGGCGACCGGAAACTCTCCCGGCGGGGCGTCAGACCCGCGGTGTCCAGGACCGTCACCTGGTGAGCGACGTGCCGCGCAGGCTCGGGGCACAGGTCCCCGGAGGGTCCGCTCCGGCCTCAGCCGCCCGCGCGCAGCACCTCCGCCACCACCGGGCCCGCCGCGTCGCCGCCGTGGCCGCCGGTCTGGACGACCGCCGCCGCGGCGAGGTCGTTGCTGAAGCCGGTGAACCAGCTGTTCGAGGTCTCCTGCCCGTCGACCTCGGCCGACCCGGTCTTGGCGCCCTTGTCGCCGCCCACCGTGGCCATGGCCTTGGCGCCGGTGCCCCAGGCCGCAGTGGCTCGCATCATCGTCTTCAGCTGCTGCGTGACGGAGGGGGACAGCGAGCGCGAGGCCTGGGCCAACTGCCGGTTGTCCAGGGACTTGGGGACGATGATCGGCTGGTGGAAGGTGCCGGTCATGGCGGTGGCGGTGATGGACGCCATGTTGAGGGCGTTCATCTGGACGGTGCCCTGCCCGATGTACTGGGCCGCGGCCTCGCCCTCCACTTCCTCCGGCACGCTGCCGTCGGTCGTGACGACGCCCGTCTTCCAGTCCAGGCCGATTCCGAAGACGTCCCGGGCCTCCTTGGCGAGCGCCGAGTCGTCATCGACATCGTCGATCAGCTTGATGAAGGCGGTGTTGCAGGACCGGGCGAAGCTCTGGGTGAAGGTGGAGCCGTCGGGCAGCGAGAACTTGTCCAGGTTGTGGATGGTCCGGGTGTAGTACCTGGCCTCCTTGGGGCATTCCGCCGCCCCGTTCGCTGTGACGAGCCCCTTCTCCAGCAGCATCGCCGCCGTCATGATCTTCAGCGTGGAGCCGGGCGCCTGCTTGCCCTGCAGCGCCGCGTTGAACCCGGTCGCCGGGTTGTTGGCCACCGCGCGGATCGCCCCGGTGGAGGGCTTCACCGCGACCACCGAGGCTTGCGCGTACTTCTTCACCGCCCGCTCGGCCGCCGCCTGCGCGCCCGCGTCGAGCGTCGTCTGGACCTTGCCGGGCTTGCCCTTGGCGAGGGTCAGCAGGTTGATGTCGGGCTGGGCCTCGTCGGCGGGCTCGATCCAGGTCTCGATGCCGGCCGAACCGCCCGCGCTCTCCCCGTACTTTTCGCGCAGCGTGTCCAGGATCGGCCCGAGCGAGGGGTACTTCTCCTTCGTCAGCACCGCGCCGTTGCGGTCGACGGCCTCGATCGTCGGTGTCGACGACTCGCCGGTCCTCAGCGTCGCGCCCTCGGTCAGCTGGGGGTGCACGACGCTGGGGGCCCAGTCGACCAGGGCCTTGCCCGTCGTCAGCCCCCGCACCACGGTCAGCTCCGAGGCGTACGACAGGGGCTTCGACTTCCCGTCGTACGAGACGGTGGCCTTGACCGTGTACGGCACCTTCGTGCCGACCGCCGGGCCCGGGGTGATGTTCACCCTGCCGATGTGGGCGTCCTCGCCGTACGAGGCGAGTACGGGCTCCGCGCCGGTCTCGTTGTTGGTGAGCAGGGCCGCGCCCGCCGCGTCCCCGGCCGCCCAGGCGTCGAAGAAGCCCTTGGACGCCTGGGCTATCTCCTCGGCGCTCGGCGGCCCCGTCTTCACCTCGGGTGTGGCGTTCCGGGACGCCACGCTGGCGTCCCCGCCCCCGTCGCTCCCGAGCACGCTGTATGCCCCGTAGCCGATGCCGCCGGCCACCAGGACGAACACTCCGCCGACCACGGCGACCTTCGCTCCACTGCGCATCTGTGCAGTCCCCCTCCCCAGGAGTGCCCCCTGAACACGTTCAAGGGGCAACTGTGAGGAACCCTAAGGGGTTGTCGTGAACAGTGAGGGCGTTGTTACCGGACCGGAATGCTTGGCTGGAAAGCGCTCTCCGGATGTGTCCGTGGAGCGAGCCCCCCTCACCGAGGGCCTGGGCGGCGGGACGGGCGCAGGCCCCCTCCAGCCCCCCGGGGCGGCCTGGGAACAAATTTTCGTTGTGGTGAGTGAACCGGGTTTTGCCGGGCACATGAATCAACGCAACGAGGTCCTGGCGACCATTCGGAGCCGGGACTTACCGGTGGGGTGCATTGAGGGCCGTTGTGAAGCGCAGGCGCATCCGCGTCTGAATCCGACTTGACGATGGGAAAAAGAAAATGATCGTCCTTGGACTTATTCTGCTGATTATCGGCCTGCTTGTCGGTATGGGGCTGCTGACGACGATCGGCGGCATCCTCATCCTGGTGGGTGCGATCCTGTGGATCCTGGGTGCGACCGGCCGCGCGGTCGGTGGGCGCAAGCACTTCTTCTAGCCTGCGGAGTTCAGGAATTCTGCCGATCGAGCAGACTCCTGTACATGCGGATTTCCATGCGGAGGGGCCGCGACGATTCTTCGTCGCGGCCCCTCCGCATGATGCTGCATTTACCCCTACACCCACGTGTCCAGCCACATGCGGTCCCGCCACAAGTCCTCCGGGATCGACGTCCCGGTGTACAGGGGCCAGAAATAGATGAAGTTCCAGACGATCAGGAGCACCAGCACGCCCGCCGCGATCGCGCCCAGCGTGCGGCGGCGTTCGCCCGTCGGGTCGCCCGATGTGAGGCCCAGTTCGGCCCGGGCGCCCTGGCCCGCCGCCGGGCCCACGATCGCGCCCAGCAGCATCGTCACGGCCAGGCAGAGGAACGGGACGAACACCACCGCGTAGAAGAGGAAGATCGTGCGCTCCTGGTAGAAGAACCAGGGCACCCAGCCCGCCGCCACCCCGCAGGCGATCGCGCCGGCCCGCCAGTCGCGGCGGAAGAGCCAGCGCCACACCACGTACGCGAGGGCGAAGCAGGCCAGCCACCACAGCAGCGGGGTGCCGATGGCGAGGACCTCGCTGGCGCACTTGCCGGTGGTCGACTCCTTGCAGCCCGCCTGCTCCTCGTAGAAGTACGAGACGGGCCGGCCCAGCACCAGCCAGCTCCAGGGGTTCGACTCGTAGGTGTGGCCCGAGGTCAGGCCCACGTGGAAGTCGTACACCTGGTTCTCGTAGTGCCACAGGCTCCGCAGCCAGTCCGGGAGCCAGTTCCAGGAGGAGTTCTTGCCCTCGGTGGCCGCCCAATTGCGGTAGTAGCCCTTGTCCGTGACGATCCAGCCGGTCCACGAGACGACGTACGTGACGATCGCCACCGGCACCGTGGACACGAACGCGGGCACCAAGTCCCGGCGCAGCACCGCCATGTACGGCTTCACCGCGCCCGCCGTGCGCCGCGCGCCCACGTCCCACAACACCGTCATCAGGCCGAACGCGGCCAGTACGTAAAGGCCGTTCCACTTCGTGGCGAAGGCCAGGCCCAGCATCACGCCCGCCGCCAGCCGCCACGGCCGCCACCCCAGCCGCAGGGTCTCCGCGATCCGGGCGTCCGGGCGCAGCACCCCCTCCTCGTCCACCGGCAGTGCGTCGGCCAGCCTGCGGCGGGCGCGGTCCCGGTCCACCACCAGGCAGCCGAACGCGGCCAGCACGAAGAACATCACGATCAGGTCGAGCAATGCGGTCCGGCTCATCACGAAGTGCAGCCCGTCCACCGCGAGCAGCAGCCCCGCCAGACAGCCCAGGAACGTCGAGCGGAACAGCCGCCGGCCGATCCGGCAGAGCAGGAGGACCGAGACCGTGCCGAGCACCGCCACCATGAAGCGCCAGCCGAACGGCGTGAAGCCGAAAAGCTGCTCGCCGAACCCGATGATCCACTTGCCGACCGGCGGGTGCACCACATAGCCCGGGTCGGTCGGGATCGGGACGGAGGACGGGTCCTTCAGGATCAGCTTGTCGACGTCCTTGGGCCAGGAACCCTCGTACCCCTGGTTGACCAGCGCCCACGCGTCCTTCGCGTAGTACGTCTCGTCGAATATCACCGCGTGCGGCCGGTCCAGCTTCCAGAAGCGGAGCAGCCCCGCGACCAGGGTGATCAGGAGCGGGCCGCCCCAGCCGGACCACCGCACCAAGCGGTCGGCGACGTGCGGCGGGATCGCGAGCACCGACCACACCTGCCGCCCCGGCCGGGTGTACGGCGGGTCCAGCCGGTCGCGGAGAGGGGTCTCCGGGCGGGGAACATGGCCGAAGCGGCGCAGCCGCCGTTGCCAGGAGGTCGGCTGTTCGCCGAGCGGGTCCCCGGCGTCTTGGCCCCGCTGGGTCTCGGGCGCGGTACTCGTCACCGCGCCATCGTAGGGAACGCATCTGTGCGAAGGGTGCTGCCCGTGCTGCGAGGATGGCTGATGTGACTGGAACGACTGGAACGCTCGTGCTCGCAGGGACCCCCATCGGTGACGTGGCGGACGCCCCGCCACGCCTGGCCGCCGAACTGGAGCGGGCCGACGTCGTCGCCGCCGAGGACACCCGGCGGCTGCGCCGGCTCACCCAGGCGCTCGGCATCCACACCTCGGGGCGTGTCGTCTCCTACTTCGAGGGGAACGAGTCCGCCCGTACGCCGGAGCTGGTGGAAGCCCTGGTCGGTGGCGCCCGGGTGCTGCTCGTCACGGACGCGGGCATGCCGTCCGTCTCCGACCCCGGCTACCGGCTCGTCGCCGCCGCCGTCGAGAAGGACATCCGTGTCACCGCCGTCCCGGGGCCCAGCGCCGTCCTCACCGCGCTCGCCCTCTCCGGACTGCCCGTGGACCGCTTCTGCTTCGAGGGGTTCCTGCCCCGCAAGGCCGGTGAGCGGCTCTCCAAGCTCCGCGAGGTCGGGGACGAGCGGCGCACCATGGTCTTCTTCGAAGCCCCCCACCGGCTCGACGACACCCTCGCCGCCATGGCCGAGGTCTTCGGCGCCGACCGCCGCGCCGCCGTGTGCCGGGAGCTGACCAAGACGTACGAGGAGGTCAAGCGCGGTCCGCTCGGTGAGCTGGCCGTGTGGGCCGCCGACGGGGTGCGGGGGGAGATCACCGTCGTCGTGGAGGGCGCCACCGACTCCGGTGACGAGGGGCTGGACGCCGAGGAGCTCGTACGGCGCGTGCGGGTGCGCGAGGAGGCGGGGGAGCGGCGCAAGGAGGCGATCGCCGCGGTCGCCGCCGCCGCTGGGGTGCCGAAGCGCGAGGTGTTCGACGCGGTGGTGGCCGCCAAGAACGCGGAGAAGGCCCCGCAGAAGTCTCAGTAAGCCTTAGTAGTTACGGCGTCTCCGTCAGCAGTCCGTACGCCGTCGCCACGAACGTGTCCCCCCGGTGCACCCGCCGCGTCGCCGTCGCCGCCACCACCAGACCCGTCTGGGGGCGGAAGCCCAGGAACGCCTGCTGGCCGAGGGTCGCCCCGGCGTGGAAGAGCACCGGACCGTACGGGGTCGGGTGCTGGAACCACGTCAGCGTGTGGGTGTGCGTGTGGTGCAGGCCCCGCCGGAGCACCGGGCGGGTCACCTCGGTGAGCGCGGCGCCCAGTGCCGGCTCCCGGGGCCCGGCCCCGCCGCCCACATGCGCCTCCAGGAACGTCAGCAGGTCCAGCGGCGTCGACCGCACCGCCCCCGCTGCCGTGAAGCCCCCCGTGTCCAGCGCGGGCAGCGGGGTTCCGTCGCGGCGGTGGCCGGTCGCGTCGGTGGAGTCCGGGCCCGGGCGCAGGAGCGTGGACTCCAGGCCCAGCGGGGCCAGCATCTGCTGGTGCAGCAGCACCTCCCACGGGGTTCCGGTGGCGGCCGCCAGAGTGTGGCCGAGGACGGAGACCGCGAAGTTCGAGTAGTGCCAGCGGGTCCCGGGGCGGTGGCGCGGGCGGGCACGCAGGAAGGCCCGCACCACCCGGTCCGCCGGATAGTTGCCGTACGGGTCCGTCGACCACCGCGGCACCGCCTGCGGGTAGAAGTCGGCGGGCAGGCCCGGCAGCCCCGAGGTGTGGGTGAGCAGATGGCGCAGGGTGATCCGGCGGACCGAAGGGTGCACCGGCAGGCCCGGGGCCAGCAGGTCCGCCGCCCGGTCCTCGTACCGCAACCTCCCCTGCGCCACCAGCCGGGCCAGCAGCAGCCCCGCGAACGGCTTCGACGCCGAACCCAGCTCGTAGTGCAGGTGCTCGCGCGCGACCGGGCCCGGCTCCGCACTGCCGCCCGTGTGGACCGTGCGCACCCCGCCCCGGCTGATCGCGAGCACCACGTCCGGGGCGTCGATCCGCCCGGCCGCCTCGGCCAGGAGCCGGGCCGTGGTGGCCGAGGAACCGGGGGCCGTCACCGGGGCCGCCGTCACGTCCGTCATGCCGGAGCCGGTTCGGAGCTGAGGTCGGACAGCGCCCGGCTCATCGCCAGCGCCGAGGCGAACGCGGCCACCAGCGTCGGGTGGTAGACGAGGTCGAAGACCGACTCCTCGTCGCCCTCCGGCATGTCCCCCACCACCGGCATCGCCCCGTCCGGCTGCTGCGCCTGCGCGAACCCCTGCCAGGCCGCCGCGTCCAGCGTCGGTTCCGGGAGGCACGCGTCCACGACCAGCAGTTCGCCCAGCAGGTCCCAGCGCTTCAGGTCGAGCCAGTCGTCCAGCCAGGTGGGCAGCCAGAGTTCCAGGTATTCCGCGATGTCGGCGGGGAGCCCGGCCGGCTTCTCGCCCCAGTCGGTGAGGTGGAAGACCGTGTGCGTGATGTCGTAGCCGATGTGGCCCTCGACCGTCCACGGCTCGGGCCGTCGCGCCAGCCAGGTGTGCGCCAGCGCAGCCGTCTCCGGAACGCTCGGCTCCACGCCGAACCGCCGCTCGATCGCGCTCAGTCCCAGCCGCCGCACCGGCAGCACCTCCAGCGCCGCCCAGCTGGCCAGGCGGTGGTTGAGCCGGATCGCGGACTCCAGGTCCGGCTGCCGGTAGCCCAGCTCCCGGAACGGTACGTAGACCTCCAGCGGCACCGGCGAGAGCGGTTCGCGCCGCTGGCCCTCCAGCAGCCGCGCCCCGGACCCCAGAAGCTCGTGCCAGGCGTGGTCCAGCAGCTTGTGCGCGAGCGCGGACTGCTGAGACCCGGCCACGCCCTCGCGGAAGATGACCTTCCCGATCAGCGCCAGCTCGCCCAGCGGCTTGAACCGGTCGAGCATCCCCGCCTCCGGTGCCGGGTCGGCCTCCAGCCGGAACCCTTCGCGGTGCTCGTACAGCCAGCCCAGGGCCTTCGCCCCGACGTCGTGGATCTGCTGGATGCCGGTGTTTCCGCTGGTCATGGGGTGTGCCTTTCCCGGGAGGGCCCGGAGCCGTCCGTCAGCGACCTGAGGGACAGGGCCGCCGCGAAGGCCGTGACGAGCGTGGAGTGGTAGCAGTCGATGAAGGGGTACGGGTCCGGCGCGTCCTCGTGAACCGGTACGCCGGTCTCCGGGACGCAGCCCGTCGCGTGCTGGACGTCGGCGAGCACCGGCCAGACCGCGTCCAGCAGCTCCAGGGGCGCCGGACCCGGCAGCGAGGCGGCCACCGCGAGCAGCTCGCCCGTGAGGTCCCACTGGCCGCTCTCCAGACAGCCGTCGGCCCACGCGGGCAGCCAGGTCCGCAGGTACGCGTCCGTCTTCTCCGGCACCCGGTCGGGCATCCGGCCCCAGTCGGTGAGGTGGAAGACGGTGTGGGTCAGCGCGTAGCCGGAGGGGCCCTCGAACGTCCAGGGCTCCGAGAGCCCGCCCAGCCAGGTCCGGGACAGCACCCCGCCGGCGTCCGTGTGGGTCACCACCCCCACCCGCCGCTCCGAGTTGATCAGCCCGAGCTGGCGGTTGGCGTGCTGCTCGGTGTGGGCCCACGCGCGGGTCGCGGTGAGCGGGCGGGCCAGCGCCTCGAACCCCTCGTGGCGCAGCCCGTACCCGGCGAAGGCGGCGTAGATCTCGTACGGGTAGGCCGCGAAGGGCTCCGCGCGGAGCAGCTCCAGGAGCAGCCCGCCCCGGGACACCTGCTCCCAGGCGTACGTGACGAGGTCCCCGGCCACCTCGTGTTCCGGGGTGCCGGGGGCGGTGGCGGCGCGGACCGTGGAGCAGAGCTGGGCCAGTTCGCCGAGGGGTTTGAGCGTGGCGTTGACCTGGGTGTGGGGCTCCAGGACGTCTTCGGGGAGCGCGAACTCCGCCCGGTGAGCGTCGGTCCAGGTGAGGGCCCCGCGCAGGACGTGCGGGAGGACGGCGAGCGCGGCGCCGGGGGAGGCCGGGCCCCGGGGGGCCGGGCGCCCCCGGGGGTCCTGCGTCGCGGTCGTCGTCATCGTGCCCTCGCCTCGGCCATCAGCCGGGCCGCCCGCACGTGCAGGGTGACACGGGGGTCGTGGCCGCCCATCAGCTCGACGAAGTCGAGGCCGCGCTCCAGGCCCAGGGTCGCCGGTTCACCGCCGATCGCCGCGAGCCAGCGGCCCGCGCCCGCCGCCTGGAGCCAGTCGCGCCGCCGCACCGCGCGGACGAAGCCGCGTGCGAGGTCGACCGCCCGGTCCGCCGCGGCCCGCTGCACGGCCGAGGGGGCGGCCGGTACGGCGAGGGGGGCGAGGACCGAGAGCTGGTGGGTGAAGGACTGCCAGGGCGCGTTCTCCAGCCAGGCGGCGTCGGGCTCCGCGTACGTTCCGGTCGTGCCGGTGCCGACGGTCGTGCCGGTGCCGACGGTCGTGCCAGTGCCGACGGCCGTGCCGGGACCGGTCGCGCCCTGGGGCGGCGGCGCGAACCGCTGGAGCGTGGAGATCATGTGCCAGTGGCTCCAGGCCGTCGCGGCCGGAGCGTCGGGCTTGGGCGGGAATTCCCGTACCGCCCGGTCGAGCACGGCGACATCCCCGGGGTGCGGATGACGGCCGTACAGAACACTCGGCAGCAGCAGGTCGGCGCCGATGACCCGCGCGGCCGCAATTCCGGTCCGGTTCTCCTCGTCGATTCCTGCCGCGCCGCAAACCGTGGCGAGGTGGTCCCCGCTCCGAAGAGCGAGGACCACCTCTGTTGCCAGGTCATGCACGGCACCCGCCAGCGGGGACGAAGCATGTGTCTGGTCCATGTTCCGACGTTCAGCCCTTCTTCGGCCGCGGGGTCGGAGGCGAAAGCAGCAGGGCGCCGCCGCCGGCGAGAAGCGCGAGGTAGGCGCACTCGCGGGAGTCGCGGTACACGCCGTCGATCTCGCCCGGGTTGAGCGCGGTGTCGAGGTCGAGCTCGATGTCGGTGGCAGTGGTGTCCGTGGTGTACATGGGTGCTCCCCATCCTGTGGGAAATCGGGTGGATGTACGTACCAAGTCGTGCTTGACGTACGTTCCGAGTGAAAGGGAGGAAGGAGGGTGCCGCAAATGGAGATCGGGCATCCGTGGCATTTTTCCCTTCAATTGAATGGTGAATTCATGGGACGGTCGGGTGATGAAAGGCCGGGGTTTCGGGGAATCCAGGGGGGTCTCGCGGGGGTGGTGCGCGGGCGCATTCACGCCCCGGGGGTGGGCGCGCACGGGGCGCTCGTCGGTCTTCCGGTCACCGGCTGTCTGCTCCACCGGTCACGGGCTGCCCTGTCGCGGGCCATGCGGCGGCAAAGGGCGGCAAAAGGAGGCCAAGAACGCATCAATATCGCCTCTGAGCTGGTGCGTCGGCCCCTGCCCGGGTGTCCACTTGAAGGGACGGGCCGCCTGCCCGAATCCCTCGGGCGGGCCGGCCGTCCCCGGAGTGCCTGACCGGCGGACAAGAGGAGCGGGTATGAGCGAGATCGCAGCGACCACCGTCCACGAGGCGTACGCCTTCGCCTGCATGAGGTGCGGGTACGGCTGGGAGCAGTCCTACGAGATAGAGCACCACATGGACATCCACGGTCACGAGTTCGTCGTCTACACGGCGGACGGTGAGCGGGTGCCGTCCCCGCTCTCGACGCCCACCTGCACCAACTGCGGCGGGCACGTGGTCCGGATCATGCGCGCCGGGCGGGTGGCCGGTGCCCAGCAGCTGCTGCACGCCCCGCGGAGCGCGAAGAAGGACGCCGGGAAGGTCCCGGCCGCCGCCGCCTCCGACCGCCACTGGCGGCTGTCGGACCTGCTCCACCCCTTCCACCGCAGGTGATGCGCCTCCACCGCAGGTGACGCACGTGTGAGCCGGGCCCGGCGCCACCGGTGACCGCCTCCCCGCGTGAGGGCCCCGGGGTCCTCGTACGCCGGTGGACCGGGCCCTCGTAGAGTCGTCCGCATGAGCCGTACCGAAGCCCCGCCGCTGCCCGAACCCCTCCGGGTCCCGGTCGCCGACTCCCACACCCACCTGGACATGCAGGACGCCACCGTCGAGGAGGCCCTCGCCCGGGCCGCCGCGGTGAACGTGACGACGGTGGTCCAGGTGGGCTGCGACGTGGCCGGCTCCCGCTGGGCCGCCGAGACCGCGGCCGCCCACCCGGCCGTCCACGCCTCGGTCGCCCTCCACCCCAACGAGGCCCCGCGCATCGTCCACGGCGATCCGGACGGCACCGCGCGGCAGGGGGCCCGGGAGCCCGGCGGCAAGGCCGCGCTGGAGGAGGCGCTGGCGGAGATCGACGCGCTGGCCGCCCTCGACCACGTACGCGGGGTCGGCGAGACGGGCCTCGACTTCTTCCGTACGGGCCCCGAGGGGATCGCCGCCCAGGAGGAGTCGTTCCGGGCCCACATCGAGATCGCCAAGCGGCACGGCAAGGCCCTGGTGATCCACGACCGGGACGCGCACGCGGACGTCCTGCGGGTCCTGCTCGACGCGGGCGCGCCCGAGCGGACCGTGTTCCACTGCTACTCCGGCGACGCCGAGATGGCCGAGGTCTGCGCACGGGCCGGGTACTTCATGTCCTTCGCGGGCAACGTGACCTTCAAGAACGCCCAGCCGCTGCGCGACGCGCTCGCCGTCGCCCCCACGGAGCTGGTCCTCGTCGAGACGGACGCGCCTTTCCTCACCCCCGCCCCGTACCGCGGACGGCCCAACGCCCCCTACCTCATTCCGGTCACGCTCCGCGCGATGGCCGAGGTGAAGGGCGTGGACGAGGACACGCTGGCCGCCGCGATCTACGACAACACGGCACGCGCGTTCGACTTCTGACCCCCGGTCACACCTTCCCGGCAACGCTCTGTAGCCGTGTCGCTTTGGAGAGTCACCGGAGCTCCGCTATCGTCCCCGCGCACGACGGGGTGGTGGCGGGCGGATCTTCGGGAGCGGCGTGAGTACTTCGCAGGGCAGTCACCGGGCGGCGCGCGGCGGACGGCGTACGGCACTGGCGCCGCCGCCCCCAGCCCCGGTGCCGATGGCCCCTCCCGGCGCGTTCCACCAGCAGCTGACCGTGGCCGACGGGGTCCTCGTCGAGAGCGGTGGAGCCCACGCCCCGACGGTGGTCGACATCCCGCTCCCGGTGCCCCGGCAGGGACCCACCCGCGCCGCCGCCCGGCGGGCCGCCAAGCGCCGCCGCCGTACGTTCGCCGGGAACCCCGACACCCTGCGGCGGTTCGTCCCCAAGGCTCTCGTCGTCGCCTTCCTGGCCGGCGGCACCACCGCGTTCGTCGCCGACGACAAGGCGGTACGGCTCGACGTCGACGGCACGCCCCGCACCCTGCACACCTTCGCCGACGACGTCACCGAGCTCCTGGCGGACGAGGGCGTCAGCGTCGGCCCCCACGACGTCGTCGCCCCGGCCCCCGGCGCCGGGCTCGACCACGGCGACGAGGTCGTCGTCCGCTACGGCCGCCCCCTCGACCTCACGCTCGACGGTCACCACCGCCGGGTGTGGACGACCGCCGACACCGTGGACGGGGCCCTCCGCGCGTTCGGGATCCGCGCCGAAGGGGCGTACCTCTCCGTCTCCCGCTCCGCCCGGATCGCCCGCACCGGCCTCACCCTGGACGTCCGCACGGAACGCACCGTGACCTTCATGGCCGACGGCCAGGAACGCACCCTGCGCACCAACAGCGCCACCGTCGGCGAGGCCCTCGCCGAGGCGGGCATCACCCTGCACGGCCACGACACCACCTCCGTCGACCCCGCGAGCTTCCCGCGCGACGGCCAGACGATCTCCGTCATGCGGATCACCGACACCCGCGAGGTGCGTGAGGAGAGCGTCCCGTACGCCGTCGAACGGAGTGAGGACCCCGAGCTGTTCCGGGGCACCGAGGTCGTGGAGCGGGCGGGCCGCAACGGCGTGCGCCGGGTCACGTACGCCGTGCGGACCGTCAACGGCGTCCGGCAGAAGCCCCGCAGGACCGCCGAGGAACTGGTCCACCGGCCGGTCAGCCGCATCGTGCGCACCGGCACCCGGCAGCGGCCCGCATCGGTGGCCGGGGCGGACGGGCTGAACTGGGGAGCGCTCGCCGCCTGCGAGTCCGGCGGGCGGGCGGGGGCGGTGGACCCGAGCGGGACGTACGGCGGGCTGTACCAGTTCGACACCCGGACCTGGCAGTCCCTCGGCGGCAGCGGGCGGCCCCAGGAGGCCCCGGCCGCCGAGCAGACGTACCGGGCGAAGAAGCTCTACGTACAGCGGGGGGCGAGTCCGTGGCCGCACTGCGGCCGTAGGCTTACCGGGTGAGCAGCACAGAGCCCGACGCCCTCCTGGGCCCCGCAGACATCCGCGACCTGGCCGCGAAGCTGGGCGTACGCCCGACCAAGCAGCGCGGTCAGAACTTCGTCATCGACGCCAACACCGTCCGCAGGATCGTGCGCACGGCCGAGGTCCGCCCGGACGACACCGTCGTCGAGGTCGGCCCCGGGCTCGGCTCGCTGACCCTGGCGCTGCTGGAGGCGGCGGACCGGGTGGTCGCGGTCGAGATCGACGACGTGCTCGCGGGTGCCCTGCCCGCCACGGTCCAGGCGCGGATGCCGGAGCGGGCCGACCGCTTCACCCTCGTCCACTCCGACGCGATGCTGGTCACCGAGCTGCCGGGCCCCGCGCCCACCGCGCTCGTCGCCAACCTCCCGTACAACGTGGCCGTGCCCGTCCTGCTCACCATGCTGGAGCGCTTCCCCAGCATCGAGCGGACCCTCGTCATGGTCCAGGCCGAGGTCGCCGACCGGCTGGCCGCCCGGCCGGGCAACAAGGTCTACGGCGTGCCGTCGGTGAAGGCCAACTGGTACGCGGAGGTCAAGCGCGCCGGGTCCATCGGCCGTACGGTCTTCTGGCCCGCCCCGAACGTCGACTCCGGGCTCGTCTCGCTCGTCCGGCGCACCGAGCCCATCGCCACCACCGCGACCCGCACCGAGGTCTTCGCGGTCGTGGACGCGGCCTTCGCCCAGCGCCGCAAGACGCTGCGCGCGGCCCTGGCCGGCTGGGCCGGCTCCGCGCCCGCCGCCGAGGCCGCGCTGGTCGCCGCCGGGGTCTCGCCGCAGGCGCGCGGGGAGGCGCTGACGGTGGAGGAGTTCGCGGCGATCGCGGAGAACAAGCCGGAGGTGTCGTCCCTGTGAGCGCTGTCCGTACGGGCGTCACCGTCCGCGTCCCGGCCAAGGTCAACGTCCAGCTCGCCGTGGGCGCCGCCCGCCCCGACGGCTTCCACGACCTGGCCAACGTCTTCCTCGCGGTCGGCCTGTACGACGAGGTCACCGCGGCCCCCGCCGACGAGCTGCGCATCACCTGCTCAGGACCGGACGCCGCCCAGGTCCCCCTGGACGCCACCAACCTCGCCGCCCGCGCCGCCGTGGCCCTGGCCGAGCGGTACGGCATCACGCCCGCCGTCCACCTCCACATCGCCAAGGACATCCCGGTCGCGGGCGGCATGGCGGGCGGCAGCGCCGACGGGGCCGCCGCCCTGGTCGCCTGCGACGCCCTGTGGGGGACCGGCGCGAGCCGTGACGAACTCCTGGCCATCTGCGCCGAGTTGGGCAGCGATGTGCCGTTCAGCCTGGTCGGCGGGGCCGCGCTCGGCACCGGACGCGGCGAGAAGCTGACCCCGATCGAGGTCGGCGGGGCCTTCCACTGGGTCTTCGCGGTGGCGGACGGGGGGCTGTCCACGCCCGCGGTGTACGGGGAGTTCGACCGGCTCACGGCAGGGGTGGAGGTCCCCGAACCGGCCGCGTCACCCGCGCTGCTGGCCGCCCTGCGCTCCGGCGACTCCGGCGCACTCGCGGCCGCCCTGAGCAACGACCTCCAGCCCGCCGCGCTCTCCCTGCGCCCCTCCCTCGCGGACACCCTGGCCGCGGGCACGGAGGCGGGGGCCCTGGCCGCCCTGGTCTCCGGATCCGGACCGACGACGGCGTTCCTGGTGGAGGACGGGCCGACGGCCCTCAAGGTCGCCGACGCGCTGCTGGCGTCGGGGACCTGCCGCAACGCACGGGTGGCACCGGCTCCGGCGCGGGGCGCGCACGTGGTGACGGCCTGAGCCTGCCGAGCCGCTGAGTCGGTTCGCGGAGGATGTCCGCGTGACCGCCACCGGTCAGGCGGTGCGGCGGACGACGAGGACGTGGTCGGTGACTTCGGCGGTGGTGCCGTCCGGGCCGGTCGCGGTCCGTCGCGGTGACGCGGCCCGCTCGACCGTCCAGACGGCCGGGTCCAGCGCGATCCCGTCGGCGACCTCCTGCGGCCCCGGGTAGTGGGCGTCCGGGTCCTGGTTCCACGACCAGGGCGCGGTCGAGCCGTGGTCGACGACCAGCAGCCGCCCGCCCGGGCGCAGAGCGTGTGCCGCCCGGCGCAGGACGGCCGCCCGGTCCAGTTCGTGCGGGGTGTGCAGATAGTGGGCGGTGACCAGGTCGAACCCGCCGTCGGGGCCCTTCGGGAAGGACGCGTCCAGGTCGTGCTGCTCGGCGGTCACCCGGTCGCCCAGGCCGAGCGAGCGGGCCAGGGTGGTGAGCCGCTCGACCGCCACGGCCGAGAGGTCGACGGCGGTGACGCGCCACCCCCGGCGCGCGAGCCACAGCGTGTCGCCGCCCTCGCCGCAGCCCAGCTCCAGCGCGTCGCCGGGCGGCAGGTCGGAGACCGTCTCGGTGAGCCGGACGTTCGGGCGGGGGTCGGTGGCGGCGGTCCGGGCCGCGTAGATGCCGTCCCAGGACGTGCGGGCGTCGATCGCGTCGGGGGTGTTCATCGGGGCTCCTCCGGTCGGGATGTGTGCTGCCGTGGCACGCGTCCAGTCTTGCCAGGGCCGCCGCGATCCGCACGGGATCTTGCCGTTCTGGCAAGATGACCGCATGGGCGGAGACGTGGACGGCGGCAGGGAAGTGGACGGCGTGCTCGACGCGGTGGGCCCCCGGCTGCGTGCGCTGCGCCGCGAGCGTGGCATCACCCTCGCCGGCCTCGCGGCGACGACCGGGGTGTCGGAGAGCACCCTGTCCCGGCTGGAGAGCGGCCGGCGCCGGGCGACCCTGGAGCTGCTGCTGCCGCTGGCCCGTACGTACGACGTTCCGCTGGACGATCTCGTCGGCGCCCCGCGCACGGGCGACCCCCGGATCCATCTGAAGCCGATCCGGCGGTTCGGCATGGTCTTCGTCCCGCTGTCCCGGCGGCCGGGCGGAACGCACGCGTTCAAGATGATCATCCCGGCCCGCCCGGAACCGCTCGAACCGACCCCGCAGACCCACGAGGGCTACGAGTGGGTGTACGTGCTCAGCGGCCGCCTCCGGCTGGTCATCGGGGAGCGGGACCTGACGCTGCCGCCCGGTGAGGCCGCCGAGTTCGACACGTCCTTGCCGCACTGGCTGGGCAGCGCCGACGGCGGCGCGGTCGAACTCCTCATCCTGTTCGGCCCGCACGGGATGCGGGCGCACGTACGCGCCGACCTGTGACGGCCGTGACGGCCGCGGGTCACCGACCGGCGCGCGTACCCGTCACTGCCAGCGGTACGGAGTGATGCTGGGGTCGTAGGAGCAGGTGACCATCGTCCGGTTGGTGGCCTTCAGGGTGCGTCCGCGGTCGGCCTTCGCGCAGAACTGGCCGTCGACGACGGGGTGGCCGTTGGACGTGCAGGCGTATCCCTGCTTGCCGTCGGAGCAGGTGATCATCGACCCGCCGGCGGGCTTCGGCGCGGTCTTCTTGGGGGCCGGGGCGGGAGCCTGGGGCTCGGCCGTCCGCGGCGCGGCCGTCGGCTTCGGCTTCGGCTTGGGGGCGGGCGGCGTGTAGGCCGGGTCGTTCTTCTGGTGCAGATAGCCGTTGAAGCTGGTCGTGCAGTCGCTGAAGTCCTCCGCGAGCTTCACGGTGACCGTGGTGGCGGCCGTGAGCCGTGTGCCGTGCCCGGGGCTGGCGTCGCAGATGTACCAGGCGTCGTGGTCCCGGGGGAGGACGACGTCCTTGTGCTGGGCGGCGGCTGTCAGGCGTGCGGGGGATATGTCCTGGCGGGTGAACTCCGCCCGCGCCTCCTCGTAGGTCTTGCTGTGCAGGACGGGCATGGCCGGATCGGGCGTGGGGGACGGGGTGGGGGCGACCGTGGGGGTGGCCGAAGCGGTGGCCGAGGCCGAGGCGGTGGACGCGGCCGCAGGCGCGCTGTCGTCGGTCTGTGTGCCACCCCCGCATCCGGCCAGGGCGAGCACGCCGAGGAGGGCGAACGGGGCGAGGTGGCGAGGGATCCGCACGGTGCTGGTACTCCGGTTCTCGGAAACGGCGGGCGCCGCGGCAGATCGCCGTGGGCCGGCCGATGGGGCCTGCCCCGCGAGCCGCGACGACAGGCCGCGCGGAGGTGCGGACACCCCTGCCGGCATGCGCCGTCTCCCCCGAAGAGCAGCTTTTGTGCTTGTTTTACTCGGCACGCACCGGCCTGTCCAGGTCTACTCCGCAGTACGGCAAATCGGCCCCGCCCGCGCCCCGGGCCGGCCGCCGACTCCGGTACTCAGGCGGCGAATTGAGTACCCGTACCCTGACGCCCCGGCCATGCCCGACGCGAACGTATGGACATGGGATCACCAGTTCGCGTACTCGCCGAAGCCACCCCCGCCACCCGGGACCGCTACGTCGACCTGCTGCGCGTCGCCTCGCTCGCCGCGGTCGTCCTCGGCCACTGGCTGATGGCGGCCGTCACCCCGGACGGGGTCGGCAACCTGCTCGCCGTCGTCCCGGCGCTCCAGCCGCTGACCTGGCTGCTCCAGGTCATGCCGGTGTTCTTCTTCGTCGGCGGGTTCGCGCACGCGCTGTCCTACCGCTCCCTGCTCCGCAAACGCCCCGAGGGCTCCACGGACTCCGTCTACGCCGCCTTCCTGCGGGCCCGGCTGCAGCGGCTGCTCCGCCCCACGATGGTCTTCGTGCTGGTCTGGGGCGCGGCGGCGCTCCTCATCCAGCTGCTCGGCGGGGGCGGCGGGCTGACCGGTGTCACCCTGCGGCTGGTGACCCAGCCGCTCTGGTTCATCGGGATCTACCTGGCGATGGTGGCCTTCACCCCGCCGCTGCTGAGGCTGCACGAGCGGTACGGCTGGGGCGCCTTCGCCGGTCTTGCGGGTGCGGCGGCCGCCGTGGACGTGCTGCGGTTCGCGGCCGGAGTCCCGTACGTCGAGTTCCTGAACTTCGCCTTCGTCTGGCTCGCGGTCCACCAGCTCGGCTTCCTCCGCGCCGACGGCCGCCTCGGCGTCGGGCCCGCCCTTCCGGCCCTCCGTCGCCCCGCCCTGCTCGCCGGGGGCGGGCTGGTCGGCGCCGTGGCCCTGGTGGCGTTCGGCCCCTACCCGCTGTCCATGGTCGGGATGCCCGGCGAGAAGGTCAGCAACATGGCCCCGCCCACCCTGGCCCTGCTCTGCCACGGCCTCTGGCTGGTCGGCGCGGTCGAGCTGCTCCGCGCCCCCGCCGCCCGCCTGCTGGCCCGCCCCCGCGCCTGGCGCACGGTGGTCGCCGCCAACGGGGTGGCGATGACCGCGTTCCTCTGGCACCTCACGGCGATGCTCGGGGTGTACGGGGCGATGCTCGCCCTGGACGTCCCGCTCCCCGAACCCGCCACCGCCGCCTGGTGGGCCCAGACCCCGTTGCGGCTGGCGGTCGCCGCCGCGCTCACCGCCGTACTCGTCGCTGCCTTCCGCACCTTCGAACGCCCGACGGCTCCCGCCACCCCTCCCGCAACCGCAACCGCAACCGCCCCCGGTACGGGCTCCGCCCCGCTGGCCGCCCTCGGCGCGACCCTCTGCCTGCTCGGCGTGCTCGGCCTCTCCATGGTCGGCTTCGCGGGCCTGCTGGAGGGCCGCACGGCCCTGCTGATCGCCATCCCGGTCACCGCCCCGGCGGCCGTCGCGACGACCCTGTGCGGCTGGCTCCTGGTGGAGCGGGCGGGGAGGGCACGGGGCGCGCGGTGACCGGCGTACGCGTCGGGCTCTACCCGGCCGCCGGCCGCCTGCCGTCGGCATCTCGTGCGGCGTCGCCGTCACTCTCCAGCCGGTTGATCGAAGCCAACAGTCGGCGCGCGTTCCGAGGACTGCGCAGAAGGTGAACGGTCTCCTTCAGAGACGCGTACTCGGCCAGGGGCACGATCACCACGGACTCGTGTCCCGGACGGGTCACGACGACCCCTTCCCCGTCCTCACCCACCGTGTCCAACGTCCCGGCGCAATCCGCCAGGAATTCCTCGCAGCTCACTGTGCGCATGGCCACCTCCCAGTTCACCGGCATCCTCCCGCACGATGCGCCGCGGCCCCGGCGGCAAGGGCGCGCCACCGACCCCCCTCCGCCGCGCCGTACCCTGGGAAGGTCGATCAACCCCCTAGGCAGGAGTGAAATGGCCGTCAATCTGGTCAATGTCGAGCAGGTCAGCAAGGTGTACGGCACCCGTGCCCTGCTCGACGGTGTATCCCTCGGGGTCTCCGAGGGCGACCGGATCGGTGTCGTCGGCCGCAACGGCGACGGCAAGACGACCCTCATCCGGATGCTCGCCAAGCTGGAGGACGCGGACACCGGCCGCGTCACCCACAACGGCGGGCTGCGGCTCGGCGTCCTCACCCAGCACGACTCCCTGGACCCGGCGAAGACCATCCGCCAGGAGGTCATCGGCGACCTCGCCGACCACGAGTGGGCGGGCAGCGCCAAGATCCGTGACGTGCTCACCGGGCTCTTCGGCGGTCTCGCCCTCCCCGGCTTCGAGCACGGGCTCGACACCGTCATCGCCCCGCTCTCCGGCGGTGAGCGCCGCCGTATCGCGCTGGCGAAGCTCCTCATCGACGAGCAGGACCTGATCGTCCTGGACGAGCCCACCAACCACCTCGACGTCGAGGGCATCTCCTGGCTCGCCGGTCATCTGCGGACCCGGCGCTCGGCCCTCGTCTGCGTCACCCACGACCGGTGGTTCCTGGACCAGGTCTGCACCCGCATGTGGGACGTCCAGCGCGGCACGGTCCACGAGTACGAGGGCGGCTACAGCGACTACGTCTTCGCCCGCGCCGAGCGCGAGCGGATCGCCGCCACCGAGGAGTCCAAGCGGCAGAACCTCATGCGCAAGGAGCTGGCCTGGCTGCGCCGCGGCGCCCCCGCCCGTACCTCCAAGCCGCGCTACCGCATCGAGGCCGCCAACGAGCTCATCGCCGATGTGCCGCCCCCGCGCGACACCAGCGAGCTGATGAAGTTCGCCAACGCCCGCCTCGGCAAGACCGTCTTCGACCTGGAGGACGTGACCGTCCAGGCCGGGCCGAAGACCCTGCTCACCCACCTCACCTGGCAGCTCGGCCCCGGCGACCGGATCGGCCTGGTCGGTGTCAACGGCGCGGGCAAGACCTCGCTGCTGCGCGCCCTCGCCGAGGCCGCCCGCACGCAGGGCGACGTACAGCCCGCCGCCGGGAAGGTCGTCGTCGGCAAGACCGTCAAGCTCGCCTACCTCTCCCAGGAGGTCACCGAGCTCAACCCGAACCTCCGGGTCCTGGAGGCGGTCCAGCAGGTCCGCGACCGGGTCGACCTCGGCAGGGGCCGCGAGATGACGGCGGGCCAGCTCTGCGAGCAGTTCGGCTTCACCAAGGAGAAGCAGTGGACGCCCGTCGGCGACCTCTCCGGCGGTGAGCGCCGCCGCCTCCAGATCCTGCGGCTGCTGATGGACGAGCCCAACGTCCTCTTCCTCGACGAGCCCACCAACGACCTGGACATCGAGACCCTCACCCAGCTGGAGGACCTCCTCGACAGCTGGCCCGGGTCGATGATCGTGATCTCCCACGACCGGTTCTTCATCGAGCGGACCACGGACAAGGTCATGGCCCTCCTCGGCGACCGCGCCCTGCGGATGCTGCCGCGCGGCATCGACGAGTACCTGGAGCGCAGGCAGCGGATGGAGGAGGAGGCCACCCCCTCCGCCGCCCCCGCGCCCCGTTCGTCCGGAGCCCCGGCCGCCGCACCCGCCGTCTCCGCCCAGGAGGCCCGCGCCGCGAAGAAGGAGCTCCAGAAGGTGGAGCGGCAGCTCGACAAGCTCTCGACCCGGGAGACCACGCTGCACAAGCAGATCGCGGAGAACGCCACCGACTTCGAGAAGGTCGCGGGGCTCGACGCCGAGCTCCGCGAACTCGTCACCGAGCGCGACGAGCTGGAGATGCGCTGGCTGGAACTGGCCGAGGACGCCTGAGAGCCGGCTTGAGGACGTAGGACCGTACGAGGGGGAGACGTACCGATGTCGCAGTTGCCCGGCCCGCCCGGTCAGCCACCACAGGGAGAGGGCCGGGCGGACCCGGGTGTCTTCGGCGCCCCGTTCGAGCCGCAGCCCGGCGTGTACGGGCAGCCGCCCGCCGCCTTCCACGGGCAGCCGGACTCCGCGTACGGCTACGGCCACCCCGGGCCCGGTGGTCCGGCGGCCCCGGGTGGTGGCCGGAAGAAGCGGGGCCGTACCTCCGTCGTCGTCGCCGCCGTGCTCGCCGCGGTCCTCGTCGTCGGCGCCGGGGTCTGGTACGCCACCGGGGACGGCGGCGACGATGCCAGGAGGCCCGTCGCGGAGGGGAGCGGAAGCGCTGCCTCCGGGCAGCCCGACACCCCGCCCGGGCGGACCTACACCCCCGCCCCGAAGCCCGCCGACCTCAACGCCGCACGCAAGGACGGCGAGAGCAAGGTCCTCTGGGTCCAGGAGAACACCGTGGACCTGCCCGGCCGAGGGGGCTCCCAGTTCGGGCCCTGGTTCGCCGGGGACATCGTGGCCAAGGCCCTGCACCGCACGGTGTCGGGCTACTCGGCCGCCGACGGGACGCAGAAGTGGAGCGTCGACCTCCGGGCGCGGGTCTGCGCGGCACCCACCCTGCCCAGCACGGACGGGAAGATCGTCGTCGCACTGGAGAGCGGCTCGGCGGACTCGGCGCAGTGCGACCGGCTCCTGATGATCGACCTGCGGACCGGCGCGGAGGGATGGAACGCCACGTTCAAGCGGGTGGGCGTCTGGGACGGGCTCTCCGACATCACCATGGCCATCAACGGTGACGTGGTGACCGTCGGCCGGACCAGCCGCGCCGACGCCTACCGGATCAGCGACGGCAAGCACCTGTGGGACGGAGTGCCGGGCAACTGCCAGCCGTACGGCTTCGCCAGCGGCGCCGTACCCCTCGCCGCCACCAGCTGCCAGACCGCGGCCGACGACCACGCGATCCAGCACGTACGGCGCATCGACCCGGCCACCGGCAAGGAGGTGTGGTCCTACCCGGTCAAGAAGGGCTTCAAGGTCGACCAGTTCTACTCGACCGACCCGCCGGTCATCTCGCTGCGCCAGGGCCAGGAGAAGTGGGCGATCGTGATCCTCAACGCCGACGGCACCTACCGCTCCCAGCTGGTCGCCAACGACGGTGAGAACTACGCGCCCCGCTGCGGCAAGGATCTGCGCGCCCAGAACCCGAACCTCGACAACTGCCTGGGCGTCGTGGCCGACACGAGCACGGTCTACCTGGCGACCCAGCCCGTCAGCGCGGGCAAGACCCTGCCCACCAACGCCGTCGTCGCCTTCGACGCCGCCACCGGCAGGTCCCGGTGGCGGACCGACGCCCCCGCCGAGCAGAACCTGATGCCGCTGCGGGTCGAGGGCGGCAGGGTGCTGATGTATCTGGACGCGATGCGGGGTTACGGCCGGAGCAAGGGCGGCGGCATCTACGCACTCCCGCCCACCGGCGGCGCCCTGCAGCCCGTCCTGCGCCACCCGGAATCGGCGACCGGGTTGGAGGCCTCCTTCTCCACCGCCCACATCGCCTACTCCGGCGGACGCGCGGTGCTCACGCAGCCGTACATCAGCGGGGGCGACGACAAGCAGGAGAAGGCCATCGTGGCGATGCTCGCCTTCGGTGACTGACCATCACCTTCCGGCGGTCGTAACGAGGGCATCACAACGCGGTTCTCCCTTGGGAACAGGGGGTGGACCGAGCAGGGGAGAGGTGGTGCGCGGGTGGTACAAAGAAGCCCCGCCCGACTGTCGTAACACCGCGGAAGCCATGCCCGATTCGCTCCTTTCCGAGGGGAATTGAACCCTCCCGGAATCGCGGGGGAGACCGGATCGGGCACCGGACCGCACGAAGGGGGACGTGCTGATGAGCCAGCCGCCCAGCCAGCAACCGCCGCAGGGGGGCTTCGGGGCTCCGCAGGAGCCGCCGCCGGGAACTCCTCAGCCGCCCCAGGACCAGCCGCAGGCCCCGGCCCAGCCGCCGCAGGCCCCGGCCCAGCCGCCGCAGGCGCCTGCCGGTCAGCCCGCGCAGCCGCCGCAGCCGCCCGCCGGTGCGCCGCAGACGCCGCCCCCGGGCGGCCCGGCGTACGGCTACCCGCAGACGCCCCCGGCCCAGCCCGGCTACGGCTACCCCCAGGCGCCGGGACAGGCCCCGGGCCAGGCGCCCGGCCAGGCCCCCGACCCGTACGGCCAGGCCCCCGGCCCCTACGGCCAGCAGCCCTCGGGCCCGTACGGACAGCAGCCCGGCCCCTACGGTCAGCAGGCCCCCGGCGGCTACGGCCAGCCGGCTCCCGGGCCCTACGGCCAGCCCACGCAGCCCGGTTACGGCTATCCGCAGCAGCAGTACCCCGGCGCCCCCGCCCCGAACGGGAACGGCGGAACCGGCGGCCCCTTCAAGGGCAGGACCGGCATCCTCGCCGCGGCGGCCGTCGCCGTCGTCCTGCTCGTCGGCGCGGGCGCCTGGTACGTGGTCAGCGACAGCGGCGACGACCCGAAGAAGCCGGTCGCCGGCCCCAGCAACGACCCCAAGGCGCCCGAGGAGCCCAGCGAGTCCCCGTCCGTCGATGAGGGCGACGGCACCGGCGGCGGCCGCGAGGGGAACGACGACCTCAACGCCGGACGCAAGGCGGGCGAGGCCAAGGTCGCCTGGCTCCAGAAGAACGACGTCGACCTTCCGCGCAACGGCGCCGAGATCCGCGGCCCCTGGTTCGTCGGCGACACGATCGTCCGGGCCATGTACCGGGGAATCTCCGGCTACTCGGTCGCCGACGGCAAGAAGAAGTGGACCGTCGCGCTCCCCGCCGACATCTGCGCCACCCCCAACACGGTCTCCCCCGACGGCAAGATCGTCATCGGCATCGAGAACGGCACCACGGACCGCTCCACCTGCTCCGTGATGCAGATGGTCGACCTCAACACCGGCAAGGCCGGCTGGAAGTCCGAGGTCAAGAAGAGCGGCGCCTTCGACCTGATCTCCGACATCGGCCTCGCGATCAGCGGGGACACGGTCACCGCCGGCCGGACCAGCTACTCCAACGCGTACCGGGTCAGCGACGGCAAGGAACTGTTCGGCACCCCCACGGGCAACTGCAAGACCTTCGCCTTCGCCGGCGGCCCGAAGCTGATCGCCGCCGCCAACTGCCGCAACGGCGACGCCGACAACCCGCAGCACCAGCTGCAGGAGCTGGACCCGGTCACCGGCAAGGCCAAGTGGACCTACCAGCCGCCGCGCGGCTGGGAGATCAAGAAGACCTACTCGGTGAGCCCGCTCGTGGTCTCGCTGGAGAACAAGAAGAAGAAGCAGTGGTCGGTCGCCGCGTTCACCGACAACGGCAAGCTCCGTTCCCAGCTGAGCCCCGCCAAGGGTGACCTGGTCGTCGCCGACTGCGGCGGCACGTTCGCCATCTTCGGCCAGAAGCTCGAAGGCTGCACCGGTGTCGCCGCCGACGCCAACACCTTCTACATGGCCACCAAGCCCGACACCACCGGCTCCACCGGGACGAACAAGGTCGTCGCCTTCGACCTGAACACCGGCAAGCCCAAGTGGACCGCGCCCGCCCCGGCCGAGCGCACCGTGCGCCCGATCGGGATGGACGCCGGCAAGGTGGTGCTCTACCTGGAGCCGCGGTACGACAAGGCCGGCGCCATCCTCACGCTCCCGCCGACCGGCGGCGCCACCAGCGTCCTGCTCCAGCACCCGGAGGGGACCAACCGGATCGAGAACGGCTTCTTCGGGGACCTGACCCTGTACCAGGGCGGCCGCTCCTACGTCCTCACCACGCGCGTCAGCGGCCGCGACGAGGGCGAGATGGAGCAGGCGACGGCGCTGGTGTTCAGCAAGTGACCGCCCACGACGGCATCCGAAGCCGGCCGGCCCCTCCCGGCCGGACGCGACTCCACCCCCACACGTCTCCCGAGGTACGTACGCGATGACCCAGCCGCCGAACCAGCCCCCCAACGAGCCGCCGAACCAGCCTCCGGCCGGTCCGCCCGCCGGTCCGCCTTCCGGGGGATTCGGTGCCCCGCAGGACCCGCCGCCCGGCGGTTTCGGTGAGCCGACCCCGCCGCCCGCGGACCCCTTCGCCAAGCAGCCCCCGCCCGCCGGTCCGGCCACGGGCGGATACGGCTCCCCGCCCACCCCGCCCGCCGGTGGTTACGGCTCCCCGCCGCCCCCGCCGCCGGGCAGCTACCCGACCCCGCCGGCCCCGCAGCCCAACGGGTACGGCTACCCGCAGGCCCCCCAGCCCGGCTACGGCTACCCGCAGGGAGCCCCCGGTCAGCCCGGCCAGCCCGGCCAGCCCGGTCAGCCCGGCTACCCGGGTCAGCCCGGCATGCCGCAGCAGGGCTACGGCTACCCCACCCAGCCGATGTACGGCGCTCCGCAGCCCGGTCCGGCCGGCAGCGGCGGCGGCGGCAAGAAGTTCAGCACCCAGATGCAGATCATCGTCGCCGCGGCCGTCGCCGTGGTGCTGATCATCGGCGCGGCCGTCGTCTACACCTCCACCCGGGGCGACGACGACAAGGGCGACCAGGCCTCCACCTCCGGTTCCACCGGCGGCAGCGAGGGCAAGGACGGCGAGGGCAAGGGCAGCGAGGGCGACGGCCTGGCCGGCGGCAGCGAGAAGGCGCCCGGCAGCACCAAGTCCAAGGTCGCCTTCCAGCTCCCGCAGCCGGAGGTCGCATCGGTCACCTCGGTCAAGGGCTCCTGGCTCACCGACAAGGCTTACGTGAAGTCCGGCGTCAACGAGGTCGTCGCCCACGACCGGGACAAGGGCACCAAGCTCTGGTCCGTGCCGGTCCCCGGCGAGGTCTGCGGCGCCTCCCGCCACATGACCAAGGACTACAAGTCGGCGATCCTCTTCAAGGAGGGCAAGCCGACCAAGGAGAAGAAGTACCCCGCGTGCAACCAGGTCGGCGTCGTCGACCTGGCAGTCGGGAAGCTGCTCTGGAGCAAGTCCGTCACCGCCGCCACCGGCGGCGACCGGCCGGTCCAGTTCAACGAGGTCACGCTCAGCGGGACCACCGTCGCCGCGGGCGGCACCTCGGGCGGCGCGGCCTTCAACCTGACGAGCGGCGCCGAGCTCTGGAAGCCGAAGGTCGGCGCCGACCGCTGCTACGACATGGGGTACGGCGGTGGCGAGGCCCTCGCCGTGGTGCGCAAGTGCGGTTCGTACGACAGCCCGCAGCTCACGATCCAGGCGCTGAACCCGGCGACCGGAGCACCGCTCTCCTCGTACCAGATGCCCGCGGGTGTCGAGTACGCGTCCATCGTCTCCACCAAGCCGCTGGTGGTCGCGGCCAACGTCGGCGACACCGCCGGTGACGGCAGCGCCATCTCCGACTTCTTCTCGATCGACGCGGCGACCGGCAAGCTGACCGTGCGGATCTCCGCCGACGCGGAGAAGTACGCGGCGCGCTGCGGCTCCACCGATGTCGAGAACTGCCGGGCGGCGGTCGTCGGCAACAACCGGCTCTACCTGCCGACCGAGGACCACGACGGTACGAGCGAGTACGGCGACACCAACGAGGTCGTCGCCTTCGACCTCACCACCGGCAAGCTGCTGGGCGGCCGGGCGGACGCGGGCGACCGCTACAGCCTGGTCCCGCTCCGGATGGACGGCACCAACGTCATCGCGTACAAGAAGCCCCCGTACGACAAGGGCGGCCAGATCGTCTCCATCGACGGCGAGACCTTCAAGCAGACGCTGCTGATGGAGAACCCGGGCGACGAGGCGGTACGGGACGCGGAGACCCTGTTCTCCATCGACCACTCCGAACTCCTCTACGGCGAGGGCCGCTTCTACCTCTCGAAGCAGCTGATCAGCGAGCGCCGCGACAGCCAGGCGGACGAGAAGCTCTACCTCGTGGTGGGCTTTCGCACCGACTGATCAGAGCTGATCGTTTTCTGTCGCTCAAGCCCCCCTGAATGACGCCGAATTCGGCATTCAGGGGGGCTTCTCCCTGGAAGGGGCACACGGCGTCGAACAAGCGTGTACCTTGCCGGGGCAGGAGTCCGGGGGGCCAGGAGCCGGGCCGTACAGGGGCACTGGGGGCTTGTTCGATGAGCGTGCGGCTCATGGTGGTCGATGACCACCGCCTGCTCGCCGAGGCACTCGCCTCGGCGCTGAAACTGCGCGGGCACCGGGTGCTCGCGGCGGCCGCCCCGACGTCCGGGTCGGCGGAGCTGGTGGTCAGCAGGGCCCCGGAGGTCTGCCTCTTCGGTACGGCGTCGCCCGCCGCCCCGGGGGTCTTCGACCCGATCGTGCGCATCGGCCAGGAGCGCCCGCAGGTGGCGGTGGTGGTGCTGGGCCCGGTGCCGAGCCCGCGCGGGATCGCCGCTGCCTTCGCGGCCGGGGCGGCGGGGTACGTCCGCCACGACGAGCGCATCGAGGGCGTCGAGCGGGCGATGCTGAAGGCGCGGGCGGGGGAGAGCGCCGTCGCCCCGCAGCTCCTGCGCGGCGCCTTCGCGGAGCTGCTCAACCCGGCGGCCCAGCCCGACGACGAGGGCCGCCGCCTGCTCCAGATGCTGACCCCGCGCGAGGCCGAGGTCCTGGTCCGGGTCGCCGAGGGCGAGGACACCCGGCTGATCGCGGCGGGCATGCGGATCGCGCCGAGCACCGCCCGTACGCACGTCCAGCGGGTCCTGATGAAGCTGGGCGTCGGCTCCCGGCTGGAGGCGGCCGCCCTCGCGGCCCGTACGGGGCTGCTGGACCGGGCGGCGGCGAACGGCGGGACGCGACAGGGGCCGTACGTTCCCGGACAGCGCGGGTGACGTACGGCCCCCGAGGGCGTCAGGGCGGGCGGCGGGTCAGGCCGTGTCGGATCCCGGCTCCCGCTCCGCTTCCGGAGCTGCCGGGGCCTCGGCCGGGCGCAGCTTCATCCAGACCAGGAAGAACAGGCCGAGCGCCAGCATGGCGAGGCCGGTCCACAGATTGATGTGGACGCCCTCGGCCTTCTTCAGGTCGGCGTCGGACGGGCTGATCCCGGCGATGGTGACGATCACCCCGTAGACCACGAACAGGCCGCCGATGATCCGCCGGATGTCGAAGAGACGGGCCGCGGTCGCGGACTTGCGCTCCAGTTCGGAGACTTCCTTGTGCAGGTCGGACATGGTGGGTTCCTCCGATCGGAAGTATCAGAACGAGTACGGGATGTAGCACGCGGCGGCGAGCACGATCGCGCCCCAGCCGAGCAGCGCGGGCTTGCGGTACCAGGCCTTGTCGGCCTCCTCCAGCGCCTCGTCGGGGTCCGGGGACTCGGTCCCGTAGACCAGACCGGCCAGCTCCGCCTCGGGCTTCGGCGCGGTGAAGAGCGTGACGACGACCATGACGACGGCACCCGCGACGAAGCCGACGATCGCGGAGACGAAGTTGGCGCCCTGGTCGGACGGGATGTCGATGACCCCGCCCTTGTAGATCCAGAAGTAGTTGACCATCGCGGCGCCGGTGCCCGCGATCAGCCCCCAGACACCGGACTTCACGGAAGCCCGCTTCCAGAACATCCCGAGTATGAAAACGACGAACATCGGCACGTTGAAGAACGAGAACAGCGTCTGCAGGTAGCTCATGATGTTCGAGAAGCTCGCGGCGATGAACGCGGTGCCGATCGAGGCCAGCACACCGACCGCCGTGATCAGCCGGCCGAACTTCAGGTAGTACGTGTCCGGCTTGCCCTTCACCACGTACCGCTGCCAGATGTCCGTCGTGAACACCGTGTTGAACGAGGACACGTTGGCCGCCATGCCTGCCATGAACGCGGCGAGCAGACCGGTCACCGCGATGCCGAGCACCCCGTTGGGCAGCAGCTCCTGCATCAGCAGCGGGATCGCGTCGTTGTACGTGAGGTCCGAGTCCGGGGTGCCGATCTGCGGGACGATCACGGCGGCGACCAGGCCCGGGATCATCACGGCGAAGACGATGAAGATCTTCGGGAAGGCGGCGATCAGCGGGGTGCGCTTGGCGGCGGACAGGTTCTTCGCGGAGAGCGCGCGCTGCACCTCGGCGAAGTTCGTCGTCCAGTAGCCGAAGGAGAGCACGAAGCCGAGGCCGAGGATGATCGTCAGCCAGTTGGCGCCCAGCGGGTTGGCGTCACCGATGCCGGTGCCGCCCCAGGCCGTCATGAAGTCGCCGCCGTGCTGCTCGGTCAGCGAGTCGCTCATGGCGTCCCAGCCGCCGACCCGCTTGAGGCCGAGCACGGTGATCGGGATCAGCGCGGCGAGGATGACGAAGAACTGGAGCACCTCGTTGTAGATCGCCGAGGAGAGCCCGCCGATGGTGATGTAGACCAGCACGAACAGGCCCGCGACGACGATCGCGACCCATTGCGGCCAGCCGAGGAGCGCCTCCACGACGATCGACAGGGCGTAGAGGTTGACGCCCGCGATCAGGATCGCCGCGAAGGCGAAGAGTATGGAGCTCAGCAGGTGCGCGGATTTGTCGAACCGCTGGAGCAGGAACTCCGGTACGGAGCGCACCTTGGAGCGGTAGTAGAACGGCATCATCACCAGGCCGAGGAAGACCATGGCCGGGATGGCGCCGATCCAGTACCAGTGGACCACCGCCACGCCGTACTGCGCGCCGGTCGCCGCCATGCCGAGGATCTCGGTGGCACCGAGATTCGCCGCGACGAAGGCGAGACCGGTCACCCAGGCGGGCAGTGACCGTCCGGAGAGGAAGAAGTCGAGGCTCGTCCTCACACTGGCACGGGCCGCGAAGCCGATGCCGAGGACGACGACGAAGTAGATCGCCAGGATGGCGTAGTCGAGCCCGTTCGTGGGGAGACGGAGCCCTTCGGCCAGTGTCTGCATGGGGGGTACCCGCTTCGTTGCGCGAACTGAACCCGACGGAACTTACGCCTCTGTGTTCGTTAAATGAACAGTTTGGTTGGGGTTCTTTGTTCGATCGTGATCGGGTGTGGGTGAATGTCCGGGTATGCGGCCCCTGGGGTGCACTGCGGTCCGGCTGAGGCAGGGTCATTGACGGGGGTGTTCGCTTGTGATTTGTTATGTGCGATTATGTTGGGAGGATCTGGTGGAGGACCCTGGTGAAGAAAACGGTTACGACCCTCGCCGACGGCCGTGAGCTGATCTATTACGACTCCGCGGACGACACCGTCCGCGATGCCGTCGACCACCGGCCCCTGGACCCCGTCTCGACCTCGTCGGAGATCCGTCGGGACCCGCTGCTCGGCGACGCAGTCGCCATCGCCTCGCACCGCCAGGCCCGCACGTACCACCCGCCGGCCGACGCCTGCCCGCTCTGCCCCACCCGGGAGGGGTGCCTCAGCGAGATCCCCGACGACCACTACGACGTCGCCGTCTTCGAGAACCGCTTCCCCTCCCTCGCCGGGGACTCCGGTCGCTGCGAGGTGGTCTGCTTCACCTCCGACCACGACGCGTCCTTCGCCGACCTCACCGAGGAACAGGCCGCGCTCGTCCTCGCCGCCTGGACCGACCGCACCGCCGCACTCTCCGCACTCGACCAGGTCACCCAGGTCTTCTGCTTCGAGAACCGGGGCGCCGAGATCGGCGTCACCCTCGGCCACCCGCACGGCCAGATCTACGGCTACCCCTTCGTCACCCCGCGCACCGAGCTGATGCTCCGCTCGGCCGCCCGTCACCGCGAGGAGACCGGGGGCAACCTCTTCGACGACGTGATCGCCCGCGAGGAGAAGGACGGCACCCGGACCGTCCTCACCACCGACCACTGGATCGCCTACGTCCCGTACGCGGCGCACTGGCCCTACGAGGTCCACCTGCACCCCCGCCGCCGCGTCCCCGACCTGACCGCACTGGACGAGGCGGCGCGTACAGAGTTCCCACAGGTCTATCTGGAACTCTTGAGGCGATTCGACCGGATCTTCGGCCCCGGCGAGCCGCCGACCCCGTACATCTCCGCCTGGCACCAGGCACCGTTCGGGGTTCCCGGACGGGAGGACTTCGCCCTGCATCTGGAGCTTTTCACCATTCGCCGTACCTCCGGCAAGCTGAAGTTCCTCGCGGGTTCCGAATCCGGCATGAGTGTGTTCATCAACGACGTGCCGCCGGAAGCCGCGGCCCAGCGACTGCGAGAGGTAGCGAGCGAATGAGCGAGCCGAAGAAGTACCTGGTCACCGGCGGTGCCGGATACGTCGGCAGTGTCGTGGCCCAGCACCTGCTGGAGGCCGGGCACACGGTGACCGTCCTGGACGACCTCTCCACCGGCTTCCGCGCGGGCGTCCCCGACGGTGCCACGTTCGTCGAGGGCCGCATCCAGGACGCCGCCCGCCACCTCGACCCCTCCTACGACGGCGTCCTCCACTTCGCCGCGTTCTCCCAGGTCGGCGAGTCCGTCGTGGACCCGGAGAAGTACTGGGTCAACAACGTCGGCGGCACCACCGCCCTCCTCGCCGCCATGCGCGAGCACGGCGTGCGCACCCTCGTCTTCTCCTCCACCGCCGCCACCTACGGCGAACCGGTCTCCAGCCCCATCACCGAGACCGACCCCACCGCCCCCACCAGCCCCTACGGCGCCTCCAAGCTCGCCGTCGACCACATGATCAGCGGCGAGGCCACCGCCCACGGCCTGGCCGCCGTCTCGCTGCGCTACTTCAACGTGGCCGGCGCCTACGGCAGTTGCGGCGAACGTCACACCCCGGAGTCCCACCTCATCCCGCTGGTCCTCCAAGTGGCCCTGGGCAAGCGGGAGTCGATCTCCGTCTACGGCGACGACTACCCCACCCCCGACGGCACCTGCGTCCGCGACTACATCCACGTCGCCGACCTCGCCGAGGCCCACCTCCTCGCCCTGGAGGCCGCCGCACCCGGCGAGCACCTCATCTGCAACCTCGGCAACGGCAACGGTTTCTCGGTCCGCGAGGTCATCGAGACCGTCCGCAAGGTCACCGGCCACCCGGTCCCCGAGACCCCCGCCCCGCGCCGCGGCGGCGACCCGGCCGTCCTCGTCGCTTCCGCCGCCACCGCCATCGAACGCCTCGGCTGGCGACCCTCCCGCGCCGACCTGGCCGGAATCGTCGCCGACGCCTGGGAGTTCGCCCGCCGAGAGGAGTCCACCACCCCATGACCGAGACCACCGAGCGGACCGGCCCCGACCCCGCCGCCACCTTCACCGAGCTGTACGGGGGTGAACCCCACGGCGTATGGGCGGCACCCGGACGAGTGAACCTCATCGGCGAGTACACCGACTTCAACGACGGCTTCGTCATGCCGCTCGCCCTCCCGCACACCGCCCGCGCCGCCGTCGCCCCCCGCATCGACGGCGTCCTGCGCCTGCACTCCTCCGACGTGCCCGGCGGAGTCGTCTCCCTGCGCGTCGACGAGCTCGCCCCGCACTCCGGCCATGGCTGGGCCGCCTACCCGGCCGGAGTCGTCTGGGCGCTGCGCGAGGCCGGTCACCCCGTCACCGGCGCCGACATCGCCCTGACCTCCACCGTCCCCACCGGCGCGGGGCTCTCCTCCTCCGCCGCCCTGGAGATCGTCACCGCGCTCGCCCTGAACGACCTGTTCCAACTCGGCCTGGACGCAGCCGAACTGGCCGTCATCGGCCGCCGCGCCGAGAACGACTTCGTCGGCGTGCCCTGCGGGATCATGGACCAGATGGCCTCGGCCTGCTGCACCGAGGGCCACGCACTCCACCTGGACACCCGCGACCTCACCCTGCGCCAGGTCCCCTTCGACCTGGCGGCCCAGGGCCTCACGCTCCTGGTCGTCGACACCCGGGTCAAGCACGCGCTCGGCGACGGGGCCTACGCAGAGCGGCGGGCCGGCTGCGAGGAGGGTGCCCGGCTCCTCGGGATACCCACCCTGCGCGACCTCCCGTACGACGGTCTCGACGCGGCCCTCACCGCCCTCGCGGACGCCGGGGCGGACGAGTCCGTCATCCGCTATGTACGCCATGTCGTCGGCGACAACCGCCGGGTCGAGCAGGTCATCACCCTGCTCGACGCGGGGGAGGTGCGGGCCGCGGGCCCGGTCCTGAACGAGGGCCACCGCTCGCTCCGCGACGATCTGCGGGTCTCCTGCGCCGAGTTGGACCTGGCGGTCTCGGCGGCCCAGGAGGCCGGGGCGCTCGGGGCGCGGATGACCGGCGGCGGCTTCGGCGGCTCGGCGATCGTCCTGGTGGAGGCGGCGGAGGCCGACGCGGTGGCCGGGGCCGTCACGAAGGCGTTCGCCGGGGCGGGGCACGCGGCACCGGGGATCTTCGGGGCGGTTCCGTCTGCCGGAGCGCGCCGGCTGAGCTGAACCGGCCTTACGGACAAGGGCTGAACCGGCCTTACGGACAAGGGCTGTTCAGAGCCGCTTGGTGAGGATGAACTCGGTGACGCCGGGCGGGTAGTCCTCGACCCGGCCGATCTCCTCGTACCCCTGCTTCCGGTAGAAGTCCGGGGCCTGGAAGTCCCAGGTCTCCAGCCGGGAGCGGGTACAGGCCCGCTCCGTGCGGGCCACCCGCTCGGCCTCGGCGAGCAGCCGGGAGCCGAGGCCGGCGGAGCGGTGGCGGGCGTCGACCCAGAGCAGGTCGACATGGAGCCAGTACGCCCAGGTCCGCCCGGTCAGCCCGCCGGCGACCGCACCCTGGCCGTCCAACGCCCACACCTCCAGCGGGACTTCGTGCTCGGCGGAGGTGGAGAGCAGGGCGCGCAGTCCGGCCGAGGCCGCGACGTTGTCCTCCTGGAGGCGCTTGCTCAGCAGGCGGTGCCGTTCTTTGTCCACTTCTGTCTCAAGACGGAACATGAACCACACCCTAAACACCCCGGGATCCACCCCGGGCCATCAGTTCCGCGAATCGCCTTCCCCCTCCGGCCCCCGCCCGTACGCTGATCCCAGCACCGGTGGGGGCCGGTGCCGAATCAGGGGGCGAGAGAGTCGGGTACGGCGCCCGGAGCGGGGTGGCAGGCGGTGCATACGACGGCGGTCGGTCCACCACGGTCCACCCGGAAGGCAGGCCACGGGCCCGCCGGAGGTTCCGGACGCCGTACCCGCAGCTGTCCGCCCCCGCTGATGGGGGTCTCTCTGTGGCTCGAATCCGGGTTCTGGTGGTCGATGACCACCGCATCTTCGCCGAATCGCTCGCTGCGGCCCTCGCGGCCGAACCGGACGTGGACGTGGCGGCGGCGGGCAGCGGCCCGGCCGCGCTGCGCGCACTGGAGCGCGGGGCCGCCGAGGCACGCCCGTACGACGTGATCCTGGTCGACGCCGAGCTCGGCGCCCTGGCCACCGGCGGCGCCCCGGCGCTCCCCGCGCCCCGGCCGGAGGACCCGGCCCTCGTCGACGGGATCTCGCTGGTCGCCGGGGTCCGCGCGACCCGCCCCGCCGTCCGCTCGGTGGTCCTGGCGGAGAAGGACGACCCGCGGTGTGCCGCCCGGGCGCTCCAGGCGGGTGCCTCGGGCTGGGTGGCGAAGGACTGCTCGCTGCAGCGGCTGCTCACGGTGATCCGGGGGGTGCTGCGCGACGAGACGCATCTGCCGCCCGCCCTGCTGACCGGGGTCCTGCGCGAGCTGACGGCGACCCGTAAGCACCGCACGGAGAGCGAGCAGCTGGTGGAGTCCCTGACGCCCCGCGAGCGCGAGGTGCTGCGCTGCATGGTGGCGGGGCTGGGGAGGAAGGCGGTCGCGGAGCGGCTCTTCCTCTCCCCGCACACGGTCCGCACGCACATGCAGAACGTGCTGGGCAAGCTCGGGGTGCACTCCACGCTCGCGGCGGTGGCGCTCGCCCGGCGTGCGGGGGTCGGCCCGGCGGAGCCCGTAACGGTCCGGCTAGCCGGGGACGTTGTCGAACGGGGCAGTCAACTGGCGTAGCAGCCCGGCCAGTTCGCCGCGCTGGCGGCGGGAGAGCTCGCCGAGGATGGCCCGCTCCTGGTCGAGCAGCCCGGCCAGTGACTGATCGGCCTTGTCGCGGCCCTCAGCGGTCAGCCGGACGAGGACACCGCGCCGGTCGCTGGGGTCGGGGAGCCGCTCCACCAAGTTCTTCTTGGTGAGCCGGTCGATACGGTTGGTCATCGTGCCCGAGGTGACCAGGGTCTGGGTCAGCAGCTGCCCGGGGGAGAGCTGGTACGGGGGGCCTGCCCGGCGCAGCGAGGTGAGCACGTCGAACTCCCACGGCTCCAGGTGGTGCTCGGCGAACGCTATGCGGCGGGCCCGGTCGAGGTGGCGTGCCAGGCGGGAGACGCGACTGAGCACCTCGAGTGGTTCCACGTCGAGGTCGGGGCGCTCTCGGCGCCATGCAGCGACCAGTCGGTCGACCTCGTCCTCCATGTGGATCAGTGTAGAGGGTCTGTCGACATGAAGTCTCTTGAATTCAAGTGTCTTGACATCAAGATATTGCGGGCGTGATCCTGTTTCCCATGACACCGTCCACGAACGACCCCACCTGGGATCCCCAGCAGTACCTGCGCCACGCGGACCACCGCACCCGCCCCTTCCAGGACCTCCTGGCCCGGATCGGCGACCTCCCCGGCCACCCCGCGCCCCGCATCGCCGACCTCGGCTGCGGCGCCGGAAACGTCACCGCCCTCCTCGCCGACCGTTGGCCGCAGGCGCGCATCACCGGCTACGACACCTCCCCGCAGATGCTCGCCGAAGCCGCCGCCCACGCCCGCCCGCCCCTCCTCGACTTCGCGGAGGCCGACGCCGCCACCTGGACGCCCACCGAGACGTACGGCCTGATCGTCTCCACCTCCGCGCTCCAGTGGATCCCCGGCCACACCGCGTACTTCCCCCGCTGGCTCGACGCCCTCGCCCCCGGCGGCACCCTCGCCTTCCAGGTCCCCGGCAACTTCACCGCCCCCAGCCACACCCTCCTCGCCCGGCTCCGCGAGTCCGACCGCTGGCGCCCCCGGCTCCACGGCACCGGCGATCGCACCGCCGCCGTCCTGGACCCCACCGACTACCTCACCCGCCTGCGGGACCTGGGCTGCACCGCGGACGTCTGGGAGACCACCTACCTCCAGACCCTCCAGGGCGAGGACGCCGTCCTCGACTGGGTCAAGGGCACCGCCCTGCGCCCCGTCCTCACCGCCCTGGCCGACGACCCCGAGGCCCGCGACGCGTTCCTCACCGAATACCGCGACCTGCTCCGCGAGGCGTACCCGCCCGGCCCGTACGGCACGGTCTTCCCGTTCCGCCGCATCTTCGCCGTAGCCCGAAAGGGGGAGCAGTGACCGCTTCCGTGGGCCTCGCCGCCGTCGACCACGTACAGCTGGCCGCCCCACCCGGCTCCGAGGACGCCCTGCGCGCCTTCTACACCGGTGCCCTGGGCATGACGGAGATCCCGAAACCCCCGGTACTGGCCGCCCGCGGCGGCTGCTGGTTCGCCGCCGGCCCCGTCCAGCTCCACCTGGGCATCGAGCAGGACTTCCGCCCCGCGAAGAAGGCCCACCCGGGCCTGCGCGTCACCGGGATCGTGGAGTACGCGGCCCGCCTGGAGGCCCACGGCGTGGAGATCACCTGGGACGGAGACCTCCCCGGCCACCGCCGCTTCTACGCCCACGACCCGGCGGGCAACCGACTGGAGTTCCTGGAGCCGGACGCGTAAGCCCGACCGGCCCCACAGCGCCTACAGCGCCTTCAGTGCCTCCGCCGAGATGTCGATGTCGACGGGGAACGGCACTCCCGTCTTCAGCCGGTCGTGGTGGATCCCGGTCAGCGCGTACGCCTTCGTCACCGGGTCCAGCTCGTAGACCCGCACGACGGGGTGCTGGTCGGTCCCGGTCATTTCCACCAGCCAGAAGTGCGGGATGCCGGCGGTCGCGTACCTGTGCGGCTTGGTCCCGTGATCGCGGGCCTCCGAGTCGGGGGAGACGACTTCCACGGCGAGGAGGATGTCTGCGGCCTGGTACCGGTTCACGTCCGGCCCGGTGACCGCCTCGGCCCGTACGACGGAGACATCGGGTTCCGACCCGTTCCGCCGGTCCAGCACCACGGTCATCTGGCGGCGGACCTTCATCTCCGCCGGTGCCGTACTGCGCAGTCCCGTCACCAGCAGATCGATCACCGTGCTGTGAAACAGCCGCTGCGGACTCACGAAAACCAGGCTCCCGTCGATCAGCTGCGCAGCTGCGTGTGCGGCGGGAGATCGGGCAGCGTGAACAGATCGTCCACGGTGTAGCCGTCCAGCGGGGGCCGCGGCCAGCGTGAGCTGAGCGCGGTGGTCATGGTTTCTCCCATGGACGGGATTCTGTGCCCTGCCGACCACACCACGGCGGGAAATCCGCAGCCGTCATCACAACGGGTCACGCGCCGGGGAAGGGTGACGGGATCAGCTCTTCCGGTGCCCTATCAGCCGCGGCTTCGACTCCAGGTTCTCCAGCCCGTGCCAGCACAGGTTCACCAGGTGGGCCGCGACCTCCGCCTTCTTCGGCTTGCGGACGTCCAGCCACCACTGGCCGGTCAGCGCCACCATCCCCACCAGCGCCTGGGCGTACAGCGGGGCCAGCTTCGGGTCGAAGCCGCGGGCCTTGAACTCCAGGCCCAGGATGTCCTCCACCTGCGTGGCGATATCGCTGATCAGCGACGCGAACGTGCCCGTCGACTGCGCCACCGGGGAGTCCCGCACCAGGATCCGGAAACCGTCCGTGTACGACTCGATGTAGTCCAGCAGCGCGAACGCCGCCTGCTCCAGCAGCTCCCGCGGATGCCCCGCCGTGAGCGCCCCCTGCACCATGTCCAGCAACCGGCGCATCTCGCGGTCGACGACCACCGCGTACAGGCCCTCCTTGCCGCCGAAGTGCTCGTACACCACCGGCTTCGAGACCCCGGCGCGGGCCGCGATCTCCTCCACCGACGTGCCCTCGAACCCCTTGTCGGCGAAGAGGGCCCGGCCGATGTCCAGCAGCTGCTCGCGGCGCTCCTTGCCCGTCATCCGGACCCGCCGGGCCCGCCGGGAGGCGGTGGGTCTGCTCTTCTCGCTGCTGCCGTCGGTCGCCACGTCGTCAATCATGCCGGGTCGGCCGGTACGGGCGTGCGCCGGGCATCGATACGGGCAGCGTCCGGCCACCGCACGTCGGACGCCCACCCCAGCTGCTCGAACCAGCGGATCAGCCGGGCACTGGAGTCGATCTGCCCCCGCATCACCCCGTGCCGCGCACTCGTCGGGTCCGCGTGGTGCAGGTTGTGCCACGACTCGCCGCACGACAGCACCGCCAGCCACCACACGTTCCCCGAACGGTCACGGGACTTGAAGGGACGCTTGCCGACCGCGTGGCAGATCGAGTTGATCGACCACGTCACGTGGTGCAGCAGCGCGACCCGCACCAGCGAACCCCAGAAGAAGGCCGTCGCCGCACCCCACCACGACATCGTCACCAGACCGCCCACCAGCGGCGGAATCGCCAGCGAGACGATCGTGAAGGAGAGGAAGTGGCGCGAGATACCCCGGATCGCCGGGTCCCTGATCAGATCGGGGGCGTACTTCTGCTGCGGAGTCTGCTCCTCGTCGAACATCCACGCGATGTGCGCCCACCACAGGCCCTTCATCAGCGCCGGCAGGGTCTCCCCGAACCGCCACGGCGAATGCGGGTCACCCTCCGCGTCCGAGAACCTGTGGTGCTTGCGGTGATCGGCCACCCACCGCACCAGGGGCCCCTCCACCGCCAGCGAACCCATCACGGCCAGCGCGATCCGCAGCGGACGCTTCGCCTTGAACGAACCGTGCGTGAAGTACCGGTGGAAGCCGATCGTGATGCCGTGGCAGCCGATGAAGTACATCGCCACCATCAGCCCCACGTCCAGCCAGCTCACCCCCCACCCCCACACCAGCGGCACCGCCGCCAGCAGGGCCACGAACGGCACCACGATGAACGCCAGCAGCGCGAACTGCTCGATCGACCTCTTCTTTTCCCCGCCGAGCGTCGCGGGCGGAAGAGTGGCGGTGGCGGTAGGGGTCGCGCCGGCGGCGGATGGGCCGGACTCGTCGATCACGTCGGGCGTGGACGGCATAGGGGAGTCCCCCGGAGGGTGAGGAAGCGGTACGCGGACGGCCCTGGCTACGGTTCCGTAACCTACGGCTTGGTAAGTATGGCAGTGACGGGCCCCACAACACGAGAACCCGGTCCAGCCCGTCACCCGCGGTACCCCACACCCTCCGCGGGGTAGGGCACCAGTGCCGACGGCAAACGTCCGCCCCCCCCCACCAGGGCTGCGGACACGCCGAAGGCGACGACACCTATCCTGGAAGGGTCGGACAGCGCGGTCCGCACCCGCTCGTCGGGGCGTGGCAACAGCACCGCTGCATGCCGCAGGGCCCCGGACCCCGCCCACGCGCCTCCCACCACCGTCAACGGGAGACGCCGAAGCGACGCACCTCCTCATTCACTGCAAGGAGCCGCACACTGTGAGCAGTGCCGACCAGACCCCCGCCGCCAGCCCCGAGCTGCGCGCCGACATCCGCCGCCTCGGTGACCTCCTCGGCGAGACCCTCGTACGCCAGGAAGGCCAGGAACTCCTCGACCTCGTCGAGCGGGTACGCGCCCTGACCCGCACCGACGGCGAAGCGGCGGCCGCACTCCTCGGCGACACGGACCTGGAGACCGCCGCACAGCTCGTGCGCGCCTTCTCCACCTACTTCCACCTCGCCAACGTCACCGAGCAGGTCCACCGCGCCCACGAGATGCGCGACCGCCGCGCCGCCGAGGGCGGCCTCCTGGCCCGCACCGCCGACCGGCTCAAGGACGCCGACCCCGAGCACCTGCGCGCCACCGTCAAGAACCTGAACGTCCGGCCCGTCTTCACCGCCCACCCCACCGAAGCCGCCCGCCGCTCGGTCCTCAACAAGCTCCGCCGCATCGCCGAGCTCCTGGAGACCCCGGTCATCGAGGCCGACCGCCGCCGCCACGACCTCCGGCTCGCCGAGAACATCGACCTCATCTGGCAGACCGACGAACTCCGCGTCGTCCGCCCGGAGCCCGCCGACGAGGCCCGCAACGCCATCTACTACCTGGACGAACTCCACGCCAACGCGGTCGGCGACGTCCTCGAAGACCTCGCCGCAGAGCTGGAGCGCGTCGGCGTCGAACTCCCCGCCGGCACCCGCCCCCTCACCTTCGGCACCTGGATCGGCGGCGACCGCGACGGCAACCCCAACGTGACCCCCGCCGTCACCTGGGACGTCCTGATCCTCCAGCACGAGCACGGCATCACCGACGCACTCGAACTCATCGACTACCTGCGCGGCCTGCTCTCCAACTCCATCCGCTACACCGGAGCCACCGACGAGCTCCTCACCTCCCTCCAGGCCGACCTGGAACGCCTCCCCGAGATCAGCCCCCGCTACAAGCGGCTGAACGCCGAGGAGCCCTACCGCCTCAAGGCCACCTGCATCCGGCAGAAGCTCGTCAACACCCGCGAGCGCCTCGCCAAGGGCACCCCGCACCGCCCCGGCTGCGACTACCTCGGCACCTCCCAGCTCATCGCCGACCTGGAGCTCATCCAGACCTCCCTGCGCGAGCACAAGGGCGGCCTCTTCGCCGACGGCCGCATGGACCGCACCATCCGCACGCTCGCCGCGTTCGGCCTCCAGCTCGCCACCATGGACGTACGCGAACACGCCGACGCCCACCACCACGCACTCGGCCAGCTCTTCGACCGCCTCGGCGAGGAGTCCTGGCGCTACGCCGACATGCCCCGCGACTACCGGCAGAAGCTCCTCGCCAAGGAGCTCCGCTCCCGCCGGCCGCTCGCCCCCACCCCCGCCCCGCTCGACGCGGCCGGCGAGAAGACCCTCGGCGTCTTCCACACCATCAAGGAAGCCTTCGAGCGCTTCGGCCCCGAAGTCATCGAGTCCTACATCATCTCGATGTGCCAGGGCGCCGACGACGTCTTCGCCGCCGCCGTCCTCGCCCGCGAGGCCGGACTCGTCGACCTCCACGCCGGCTGGGCCAAGATCGGCATCGTCCCGCTCCTGGAGACCACCGACGAGCTCAAGGCCGCCGACGTCATCCTCGACGAGATGCTCGCCGACCCCTCCTACCGACGCCTCGTCTCACTCCGCGGCGACGTCCAGGAGGTCATGCTCGGCTACAGCGACTCCTCCAAGTTCGGCGGCATCACCACCTCCCAGTGGGAGATCCACCGCGCCCAGCGCCGCCTCCGCGACGTCGCCCACCGCTACGGCGTACGCCTGCGCCTCTTCCACGGCCGCGGCGGCACCGTCGGCCGCGGCGGCGGCCCCTCCCACGACGCGATCCTCGCCCAGCCCTGGGGCACGCTGGAGGGCGAGATCAAGGTCACCGAGCAGGGCGAGGTCATCTCCGACAAGTACCTCATCCCCGCGCTCGCCCGCGAGAACCTGGAACTGACCGTCGCGGCCACCCTCCAGGCCTCCGCCCTGCACACCGCACCCCGCCAGTCCGACGAGGCCCTCGCCCGCTGGGACGCGGCCATGGACACCGTCTCCGACGCGGCCCACGGCGCCTACCGCAAGCTCGTCGAGGACCCCGACCTGCCCGCCTACTTCCTCGCCTCCACCCCGGTGGACCAGCTCGCCGACCTGCACCTGGGCTCACGGCCCTCCCGCCGCCCCGGCTCCGGAGTCTCGCTCGACGGCCTCCGCGCCATCCCGTGGGTCTTCGGCTGGACCCAGTCCCGCCAGATCGTCCCCGGCTGGTACGGAGTCGGCTCCGGCCTCAAGGCCCTGCGCGAAGCCGGACTCGACACCGTCCTCGACGAGATGCACGAGCAGTGGCACTTCTTCCGCAACTTCCTCTCCAACGTGGAGATGACGCTCGCCAAGACCGACCTGCGCATCGCCCGGCACTACGTCGACACACTCGTCCCCGACGAGCTGAAGCACGTCTTCGACGCCATCGAGGCCGAGCACGCGCTGACCGTCCAGGAAGTCCTCAAGGTCACCGGCTCCACCCAACTGCTCGGCACCAGCCCGGTGCTCCAGCAGACCTTCGCCATCCGTGACGCCTACCTGGACCCGATCTCCTACCTCCAGGTCTCGCTGCTGGCCCGCCAGCGCCAGGCCGTCGAGCGCGGCGAGGAAGCCGACCCGCTGCTCGCCCGCGCCCTGCTGCTCACCGTCAACGGTGTCGCGGCGGGCCTGCGCAACACCGGCTGACGCCCGTACGTACACCGCACGGAAAAGGGGCGGTCCTGCTACAGCGCGACGAACGTCGCCACCAGCAGGACCGCCCCCGCCGTTCCCACACCCCACGCCGTACGCGTCATCCGCAGCCCGCCGCCGATCACGAACCCGGCCAGCACCATCGCCCCGCCCAACGGCGTCCAGGCATGCAGAAAGCCCGGCATCCCCGTGCGGACCACCACATCGGAACCGGGCTTCACCACCACCGGGAAACGGTCTCCCTTCTCCGCGGCGACCGACCTCTCCACCACCACCCGCGGCCGTGCCGACGACGTCGCGTCCGGCTCGTACCGGCCCGTGCAGGTCTCCTCACCGCACTCCGTCACCGTCAGCGTGCCGTGCTCACGCCCCTGCGCCAGGACCACATGGTGCGCGGCATCCCACGACGACCACACCCCCGCGACCAGCAGCACCAGGGCGACCAGCCCCATGGCGGTCCGACGGCCCACGAGCGCCGCACGCTGGGAAGAGCTCCGCTTCATGGGGGCAGATCCTTGGCCAGAGCACAGCCCCCGGTCAACCTGCGGCCGGAAAACGCCCCAGCAGCGGCAGGAATGTCAGGAGTTGTACGCAGCGCTCCGTCACCGCGCGAAGGGCCTCAGGAGTTGTACGCGCTCTGCGCCCGCTCCAGCCCCTCCGCCAGCAGACACTCCACCGCATCCGCCGCCCGGTCCACCAGGAACGCCAGCTCCTTGCGCTCCACCGAACCGAAATCCTTCAGCACGAAATCCGCGACCTGCATCCGCCCCGGCGGCCGCCCGATCCCGAACCGCACCCGGTGATAATCCGGACCCATCGACTTCGTCATCGACTTCAGCCCGTTGTGCCCGTTGTCCCCGCCGCCCAGCTTCAGCCGCAGCATCCCGTAATCGATGTCCAACTCGTCATGGACCGCCACGACGTGGTCCAGCGGCACCTTGTAGAAGTCCCGCAGCGCCGTCACCGGACCGCCCGACAGATTCATGTACGACATCGGCTTCGCCAGCACCACCCGCCGGCTCCCCGGACCCGGCGGACCGATCCGCCCCTCCACCACCTGCGCCTGCGCCTTCTGCGCCCGCTTGAACTTCCCGCCGATCCGTGTCGCCAGCAGATCGGCCACCATGAACCCGACGTTGTGCCGGTTCGCCGCGTACTCGGGGCCGGGGTTGCCGAGGCCCACGATGAGCCAGGGGTCGGTGGCGTCGGACATCAGCGCTCGGTCTCCTCGTATGCGGGGTCACGGGTCGTACGCGGGGGCAGGGGTCACAGGAAACGGGGCGGCGGCTCCCCCGGAAGGGAACCACCACCCCGTCAGTCAAGCAGGCAAGCAGTCAAGCAGGTGGAACGGGAGCGGCGAGGATCAGGCCTCGACGGTCTCGGTCTCGGCGTCCGCGGACGGCTCCTCGGCCTGCGCGGCGACGACCTGGATCACGATGGCGTCCTCGTCACCGGCGAGCACGGAGCCCTTCGGCAGCGGGATGTCCTTCGCGACGATCGAGTCACCGGCGTCCAGACCCGCGACGGAGACCGTCACGGACTCGGGGATGTGGGTGGCCTCGGCCTCGACGAGCAGCGTGTTCAGCACGAACTCCAGCAGGTTGGCGCCCGGCGCCAGGTCGCCCTCGGCGTGCACCGCGATCTCGACGTTGACCTTCTCGCCGCGCTTCACGGTCAGCAGGTCGACGTGCTCGATGGTGCCCTTGAGGGGGTGACGCTGCACGGCCTTCGGGATGACCAGCGCGTCCTTGCCGTCGATCTCCAGACCGATCAGCACGTTCGCCGTACGGAGCGCCAGCTGCAGCTCGTGACCCGGCAGCGTGATGTGGACCGACTCGGCACCGTGGCCGTAGATGACCGCGGGGACCTGGTTGGCACGACGGGTACGGCGGGCAGCGCCCTTGCCGAACTCGGTACGGACCTCAGCGGCGAGCTTGATCTCAGCCATGGTTGCACTCCTCGTCAGGTGACGGAACCGTCGAAATACGGAACACGAACGGTCACCCGGCCCACGACAGGCCTGCTACGAAGAGCGCGTCGATAACGGACCGCCGTACACACAGGTACGGCCTCCCTCGCCGAGCAACTCGCTGAGTCTACCCGGCGGGGAGGCCGCACCCCAAAGTGGATCACCAACAGGGCCAGGGGCCCTGCTGTCAGCCCTGCTCCTCGAAGAGGCTCGTCACCGAACCGTCCTCGAACACCTCACGCACCGCACGCGCGATCGTCGGCGCGATCGACAGCACCGTGATCTTGTCCAGCTCCAGCTCACCCGGGGTCGGCAGCGTGTCCGTGAACACGAACTCACTCACCTTCGAGTTCTTCAGCCGGTCCGCCGCCGGACCCGACAGCACACCGTGCGTCGCCGTCACGATGACGTCCTCCGCACCGTGCGCGAACAGCGCGTCCGCAGCCGCACAGATCGTGCCGCCCGTGTCGATCATGTCGTCGACCAGCACACAGACCCGGCCCTCGACATTACCCACGACCTCGTGGACCGAGACCTGGTTCGGCACGTCCTTGTCACGGCGCTTGTGCACGATCGCCAGCGGCGCGTCCAGCCGGTCGCACCAGCGGTCGGCGACCCGCACCCGGCCCGCGTCCGGCGACACGATCGTCAGCTTGGAGCGGTCGACCTTGGCACCCACGTAGTCCGCCAGGATCGGCAGCGCGAACAGGTGGTCCACCGGGCCGTCGAAGAAGCCCTGGATCTGGTCCGTGTGCAGATCGACCGTGAGGATCCGGTCCGCACCCGCCGTCGCCATCAGGTCCGCCACCATGCGCGCCGAGATCGGCTCACGGCCACGGTGCTTCTTGTCCTGACGGGCGTACCCGTAGAACGGCACGATCACCGTGATCGAGCGGGCCGACGCGCGCTTCAGCGCGTCCAGCATGATCAGCTGCTCCATGATCCACTTGTTGATCGGAGCCGTGTGGCTCTGGATCAGGAAGCAGTCCGCGCCACGTGCCGACTCCTGGAACCGCACGTAGATCTCACCGTTGGCGAAATCGAAGGCCTTCGTCGGCACGAGACCGACACCCAGTTGATGTGCGACCTCCTCGGCCAGCTCGGGGTGGGCGCGGCCGGAGAAGAGCATCAGTTTCTTCTCGCCGGTCGTCTTGATCCCGGTCACAGCACAGTCTCCTCAGACGTGTATCTGGCGCTGCACGCATAGGTCCCGATGTGCAACGAGCCAGCCGAAATGGGTGAGCATCTATCACGGTACGCCGTCACCGGCGCACCCGTTTCCGGTCAGCTTTGCCCGTCATGCTCCTGCGACGACGCCTGAGCGGCCTGAGCGGCTGCGCTGCCCGGACGCTTCCGGGCCACCCAACCCTCGATATTCCGCTGCTGGCCCCGCGCCACGGCGAGCGAACCGGAGGGAACATCCTTCGTGATGACCGACCCGGCCGCCGTGTAGACCCCGTCCCCGACCGTGACGGGTGCCACAAACATATTGTCCGAACCGGTACGGCAATGGGAACCGATCGTCGTGTGGTGCTTGGCCACACCGTCGTAGTTCACGAAGACGCTCGCCGCACCGATGTTGGTGTGATCACCGATCGTCGCGTCGCCCACGTAACTCAGGTGCGGGACCTTCGTCCCCTCCCCGATCGTCGCGTTCTTCATCTCCACGTACGTACCGGCCTTGGACTTCGTCCCCAGCCGCGTCCCCGGCCGCAGATACGCGTACGGGCCGACCAGCGCCCCCGGCCCGACCTCGGCCGAGTCCGTCACGGAGTTGTCGACACGGGCACCGGCCCCGACGGAGGTGTCCGCGATCCGCGAGTTCGGCCCCACCTCGCTGTCCTCCGCGAGATGCGTCGTCCCCAGCAGCTGCGTCCCCGGGTGCACGACCGCGTCACGCTCGTACGTCACCGTCGCGTCGATCAGCGTGGACGCCGGGTCCACCACCGTCACGCCCGCGAGCATCGCCCGCTCCAGCAGCCGCTCGTTCAGCAGCCGGCGCGCCTGCGCCAACTGGAGCCGGTTGTTGATGCCGAGGATCTCCCGGTGGTCGCCCGCGACGGACGCCCCGACCCGGTGCCCCGCCTCGCGCAGGATGGAGAGCACATCGGTGAGGTACTCCTCGCCCTGGCTGTTGTCGGTGCGCACCTTGCCCAGCGCGTCGGCCAGGAGCGACCCGTCGAACGCGAACACCCCGGAGTTGATCTCCAGGATCGCCCGCTGCTCGTCGGTGGCGTCCTTGTGCTCGACGATCTCGGTGACCGCACCGGAGGCGGGGTCGCGCACGATGCGCCCGTAACCGGTGGAGTCCGGGACCTCGGCGGTCAGGACGGTGACCGCGTTGGCGTCGGCGGCGTGGGTGGCGGCGAGCGCGCCGAGCGTCTCGCCGGAGAGCAGCGGGGTGTCGCCGCAGACGACGATCACGGTGCCGTCGACAGCCCCGCCGAGCTCTTCGAGCCCCATGCGGACGGCGTGCCCGGTCCCGTTCTGCTCGGCCTGGAAGGCGGTGCGCACGGGGGCGTCGCCGGCGTTCAGGTGCGCGGTGACCTGCTCACTGGCGTGGCCGACGACCACGACGAGGTGCTGGGGGTCCAGCTCACGGGCGGCGGCGACGACATGTCCGACGAGCGAGCGCCCGGAGATCTCGTGCAGGACCTTGGGGGTCTTCGACTTCATGCGGGTGCCCTCACCCGCTGCGAGGACGACGACGGCTGCCGGGCTGGTTGCGCTCACGGATGTGCCCTTCGGCTTCGGGTGGTGGTCATCCGCAGGATACCGGGGGTGTTTCGGCGGGGAATGGGGGCGGGCCCCGACCGGTGTGGTCGGGGCCCGCGAAGTTGCTCCGCCGCTAGGACTCGAACCTAGACCGAACACCTCCAAAGGGTGCCGTGCTGCCAATTACACTACGGCGGAACACGCGTCAGCCGGGCAGAGATTGGCCATGCCCGAAAACGCTGCCCCCTACTATGCCGCACCACCAGCCTTCGATGCGACGGTAGAGGTCGGCACTCTGCTGCACATGGATCACGAGGCAGCCGCGGTAGCTCTCCCCGACGTTCTTCCGGTTCGTCCTGGGATTGTGCTTCTTGAGGGTCGTCTTCCCGAACGTCGAGAAGTCCGTACCGGTGAGACCGGCCCAGTAGCGCTCGGCCGAGCCGACGTCCGCCGATTCGTGGATCATCACGTGGAAGCGCAGCCGTGCGGGAGCGATGTCCAGCAGGCTGAGCCAGGCCAGAAAGATCTGGATCATGCTGGGATCGCTGTTCACGAAAGCAACGCGCTCGCGGCGGGCGTGGGGCTTGTCCTTGGTCCCCTCGGCCCAGTACAGCCCTACGCCCAGCAGAAACAGTTCGCGCTCACTCAAGGACCCGATCTCGTCCTGAGCGGAGCGCTTCACTTCCCGGCGTTCCTGCTCCCGTCGCTGAAGGATGACCTCCCAGCCTCGCTTGGCGATCGCCGATGCTTCCTCCCTCGTCCGAGGGGCGGGCTTCGGCAGGTCCCGTACCCAGAGCGAGATCGAACTCTTCGAGCACCCCAGCTCCACCTGGATCTGGTCGTAGGTCATGCCCTGGAGCCGGAGCTCGCGGGCCTTCTCCCGCAGGTCGTCCTTGGCGCGGGGCCGCTTCGTCCACTCCGGGGCGGGCTCGCCCTGGAGGAGGCGGTTGAGGAGGTCGTTGTTGTCGACGTGGAGGCGGTCGCGGATCTGGCGGCGGCTGAGCCCTTCCCGGCGCAGCGCCACCGCCTGGGCGCGCAGGCCCTCGAAGTCGGCGTACTTGCTTGTGGTTTCTGTCATACGGAGAGCGTCGTCCGGTATGCGGACGCCTGGGTCGAAAACACGGTCGATTCGCCATTTCAGGCGATCGGCGTGTGTTTCGTGCTCGTTCGAACGCGGAACGTGCTGTTGCCGGTCACCGGAAAATGGGATGCGTCCGCCCGTAGGCTGGATGCCATGACCGCAACGGGGGCAGACCGGGAGGCGGCGGGATCGACCACCCGCGGCTACTGGTGGTGGGAACGGCGGCGCAGTGTCGCCCTGGACGTGGGACTGGCGCTGGTATCGGCGCTGGAGTGTGGCCTGGAGGGGGTTGATTTCGCCGGGGACGCCGGGTTGCCGGCACCGGTGGGTGTGGTGTTCGGGCTGCTCGCGGGCTCCGTGCTGCTGGTGCGCCGGCGTTGGCCGATCGCCGTGGTGCTGGTGTCGATCGCGACGACGCCCGCCGAGATGGGCTTCCTGATGGCCCTGGTGGGCCTGTACACGCTGGCGGCGTCCGAGGTGCCGCGCCGGATCACCGTCGTACTGGCGGGGATGTCGTTGGTGGGGACGTTCATCGTCACCTATGTACGGCTGCGCCAGAGCGTCGCCGAGCAGGCCGACTTCGGGCCGGGGGACTGGTATGTGCCCGTGGTGTCCGTGTTCATGTCGGTGGGGCTGACGGCCCCTTCCGTGCTGTTCGGCCTCTACATAGGGGCGCGTCGCCGGTTGATGGAGAGCCTGCGGGAGCGGGCGGACTCGCTGGAGCGGGAGCTGTCGCTGCTGGCGGACCGGGCGGAGGAGCGGGCCGAGTGGGCGCGTACGGAGGAGCGGACCCGGATCGCGCGGGAGATGCATGACGTGGTGGCCCACCGGGTGAGCCTGATGGTGGTGCACGCCGCTGCCCTTCAGGCCGTCGCCCCGAAGGACCCGGCGAAGGCGGTGCGGAACGCGGCGCTGGTGGGGGACATGGGGCGGCAGGCGCTGACGGAGCTGCGGGAGATGCTCGGGGTGCTGCGGAGCGGTGACGCGTTGATCGCGCCCGCGGCGGCGGGCGGCGGTGCGGTTCCGCTGGCGGCGGTCGGGCAGGCGGCCGCGGCGGCTGCCGCCGCGGCGGCGTCGGAGGACGGTCCCCGGCTGAGTGAGCTGGAGGCGTTGGTGGCCCAGTCGCGGCAGGCGGGGATGGTGGTCGAGCTGTCGGTGGACGGTGAGCTGCGTCCGTACGCGCCCGAGGTCGAGCAGACGGCGTTCCGGGTGGTTCAGGAGGCGCTGACGAACGTGCACAAGCATGCGGCGGGGGCGAAGACGTGGGTGCGGCTGGCGCACCGGGGGGTCGAGGTCGCGATGCAGGTGGAGAACGGTCCTTCGGACGCGGCGGTGGCGGATGCGGGGCTGCCGAGCGGGGGGAACGGGTTGGTGGGGATGCGGGAGCGGGTGCTGGCGCTGGGGGGTGTGTTCGTGTCCGGTCCTACGGACGCGGGCGGGTTCCGGGTGTCGGCGGTCCTGCCGGACGCCTCCAGCGTTGCCATCCCCGGCGCGTCCGGCGTCTGAGGCGGGCCCCGAATTCCAGCCGCGCCACCCCAGCCCGTCCGGCGTTTGAGGACGGAACCGTCGCCCGGGACGAACCGACACCATCACATCCCCGGATGCGTAGGGGGCGCCGCTCCCCAAGGCAAGGGTTCCGTCCTCAAACGCCGGACGGGCTGGGGTGGGCAAGGCTTCCGTCCTCGAACGCCGGACGGGCTCAAGGGCCGGGAGGCCGGAGTGGGCGCGCCTGCGGGCTGAAAGGCTCAGGCTCCCGTCAGGCGTGTCGGCTGCGTCCCGGTGACCATCGTTGCCAGCGCCTCGTCGATGTCCTGGCCGAGGAACCAGTCCCCCGTGTGGTCGATGCTGTACACCCGCCCCTCGGTGTCGATCGCGAGGACCGCCTGTTCGTCGCCCTCCGCCCCCAGCGGGGCCACCTCCGTCTCCAGGGCCCGGCCGAGGTCGCCCAGGGTGCGGGCGAGGTGCAGGCCGTGGAGCGGGTCGATGCGGACGGCCGCGGGCGCGATGTGCCGGCCCGGTGCGGACGCGGTGATGTGGAGGGCCCCGAACTCCGCCCAGGCCTCGACCGCGGCCGGGAAGACCGCGTGCCGGTGTCCGGCGGGCGAGGTGTGGGCGCGCAGGGCGTCGGCCCACTCCTCGGCCTGGCGGATGTCCCAGCGCCCGGGCTGCCAGCCCGCTTCGCGCAGGGCCGCGTCGACGCCGACGGGGAAGCGGGTGGAGCTGTGCTGGTGGTCGTGCATCGGTGGGCGCTCAGCCCTTCTCGGCGGTGGTCGCGGCGCCGGTGGTGGTGAGGTCGACGGGGCGTACGCCGAAGTGGGCGAGGAGCGCCGAACAGGATCGGCACGGTGGTGCGTAGCTGCCGTGGAGCGGGTCGCCGTCCTCGCGGATGCGGCGGGCGGTGATGCGGGAGTGCTTGAGCGCGCGGCGGGCCTCCCCGTTGGTCAGGGGTTTTCGCTGGGCGCGTTTGGAGCGGCCGTTCTCGGCGGCGGTGAGTTGCCGGGAGAGCAGTATGGCTTCGGGGCAGCGGCCGGTGAACCGTTCGCGCTGGCCGCTGGTGAGGGTGTCCAGGAAGTCCTGGACGAGCGGGTGGAGTGCCGGCGGCTGGTCCCCCTTGCCGGCGGTGCAGGTGAGCGTCTCTCCGCGTACGGACAGCGCGGCGGCCACGGCGGGGAGGATCCCGTCGCGGCGGTGGAGCAGGTGAGGCGTGCGGCTGGTCTCGGTGCTGCTCCAGTTGAGTCGCGGGTCCCCCGATGTTCCTGGCGTACTGGATGTACCAGACGTGCTGGATGCGCTGGTTGTAACTGTTTGTGCCGAATGCATGGTGCGGTCGTCCCTCCCTGCAATCCCCCGAGTTGCGGGGACAGCCTGCCAAATGTGCAGGGTGGTGGGGAAGCTGGGGCGGGGAAACGTGTCTGCGTGTCGCCCGAAGGTGCTGGACTGTCGCCTCACCGTCACGTGAATGTGACCGTTCGTGACGGAACCGGCGGGGCGGGACCCCCTGTTGCCCCACCGCTTAGGCTGTGCGGAACCACCAGACGCAGCAGGGGGCAACCGCCATGACGACAGGTCGGCTCGGGCAGCAAGCCGCGCCACCGAACGCGGCCTACGCCGGGCAGGTCGTGCACTTCCCGGACCCGGTCCGGGCGTCCCGCCACCCCAGAGGTGTGCGCGTGGGCGAGAGCGGCCACCCGGATTTCTCGCCGTACGCGCGGGCCGCCGCCGAGATCGCCGATCCGCCGCAGGGCTTCGGCGTCGACGAGCTGCGGCTGACCGACTACGTGTCGGCGAACGCGGCGATGGCGGCGGCAGGTCATGAGCTGTGGGACACGATTCCCGCGGTGGCGACGCCGCACGGCTGGACCTGGCACCACGTGTCGGGCGGTCGGCGGATGGAGCTGGTGCCGGTCGAGGTGAAGGCGCTGCTGCGTCATCACGGCGGTCTGGCGACCACGGATGTGGACCAGGACCGGCGCGGTACGCGCCCTTTGCAGGAGACGCGTCCGGCGCACTTCCGGCTTCCCAAGGGTGCTGTCGCGGTGAGCGAGCAGCAGATCCAGGGGGTCGAGGAGGACCTCGGTTACCGGCTGCCCGGTGCCTACCGTTCCTTCCTGAAGGCGGCGGGCGGTTCGGCCCCCGTGGACGCGGCGCTCGACGCCGAGTTGGGGCTGCTGGTGGACCAGCCGTTCTTCACGGTGCGTGATGAGGCCGCGGTGAACGACCTGGTGTACGTGAACAAGTGTCTGCGGGACCATTTCACCAAGGACTATCTGGGCGTCGCATTCGTCCAGGGCGGGATTCTGGCCGTGAAGGTGCGCGGGCAGGACGTCGGTTCGGTGTGGTTCTGCCCGTACGACGATGCCCGGGACCAGGACGGCTGGAGCGTGCAGGAGCGCGTGGAGCGGCTGTTGCTGCCGTGCGGTGCGGACTTCGACGCCTTCCTCCAGCGGCTGGCGGGCAACCCGCCGGAGCTGGAGACGGTGGCGAACCTGATGGTGGACGGCGGCTTCGCGCGCGCCGTCCCGGTGGAGGGGTGAGCGCGGTGGTGACTTTCGCGCAGGCGCAGGAGCGGGCGGACGAGTGGGTCAACGGTGACGTGCCCGCGTACCAGCACCGTGAGGTCCGGGTCCGTGAGTTCGAGCTGGGGTTCGTGGTGTGGGCCGAGGACCGGGCCGAGGGTCCGGTGTCGGACGGCGGCCGTCAGCGGCTGGTGATCGCCCGGGACAGCGGTGAGGCGACGTTGTGGCCGGGGCTGCCGGTGGGTGAGGTGATCCGGCGGTACGAGGAGGAGTACGGGGTTCCGGCGGGTGCGCCGGCCGCCGCCCCGGAGCCGCCGCAGCGGGTGGACCTGAATCAGACGTCGTTCCTGTTGACGCCTCCGGAGTGGCTCCAGGAGGCGGCGGACAAGCTGGGCATTCCGGATCACCGCGCGGAGCGCCGGGCGGCGGAGGAGGCGGCGGACGCGGCATCGGCCGGGTCCGTGCCGGCGGGGTCCGTTCCCGCTGGGTCCGCAGCGGGCTCGGTGCCGGGTGGGACGCCTGTTCCCGCCCCCGCCGATGAGCCTGTGCCCACGCCCGCGCCTGCGGACGCCACTCCCGCACACGCCACCCCCGCACACGCCACACCCTCAGGCGCCACACCCTCAGACGCCACCCCGCCTCCGTCCGCTTCCCCGGCCGCCCCCTCTTCCGGCGGTTCCTCGGCCTCGTGGCCCGCCGCCGGTAGCAGTGCGGGCGGGGCCTACGAGCCCACCGCCAACGACGGCGTGCCCGCCGGGTCGACCCCGTGGGCGGGTACGGACACGAACTCCTTCGACTCCGACGACGCGGCGGTTCCGCTGCCCGCGACGGTGTTCGCGCCGCCGCTGTCGGGGACGGACGACGAGGAGGCCCCGCCGCCGGTGGTCTCGGCCGAGGCGCCCACGGCGCTGATGTCGGGGGGCAGCCAGTTGCCGCGTACGCAGGTGTCACCCGCGCTCAGGCCCGTCCAGGGCTCGCAGGACTCCCCGCCCTCGCAGGGCGGTACCGGGGACATCGCGGACGCGGCCACCAGCAAGGCCGTGGTGCCGCCGCGTGGTGCGCGCGGGGGCGGTTCGACAACCCCGCCGCCGCCCGGTGCGCCGGGGATCCCCGGCGTACGCCCCGGCGCGACGCCGCCGCCTTCGGGCCCGGGTGCGCCCGGTGCTCCGGCGGGCGGGTACATCCCGACGCAGCTCGTCTCCCAGCTCGGCCCGCCCGGCCCGCCCGGTGCGACGCCGCCGCCCGCTCCTCCCGGCCCGCCGCCGGGTTCGACGCCGCCTCCGGGCGGCGGGGTGCACCACGCGGCGACGATGCTCGCCGACGGGAGCAGCATCGGCGCGGGTGTCCCGGGCGCGCCCCGCCCGCCGGGCCCTCCCGGTGCCCCGGGTGCTCCGCTGCCCCCGGGCCCTCCCGGTGTGCCCGGGGCGCCGCAGCCTCCCGGCCCGCCCGGTCCTCCGCCGGGCGCCACGCCGCCTCCCGGTGGCGGGATGCACCACGCCGAGACGATGTTCGCGAACTCCGGCCCGATCCCGGTCCCCGGTCCGCCCAACCCTCCGGGTCCCCCCGGCCCTCCGGGCCCGCCCGGGGCTCCGCTGAGCGGTGCCCCCGCCCCCGTACCGCAGGCGCCTCAGGCCGGCGGCCCGCACACCCCGCCGCCCCCGGCGTACGGCTATCCGCAGCAGCCCACCGGTCTGCCGACCGTGGGCCCGGGCTACCAGGCCGTGCTGCGGTTCCGGGCGCCGGACGGCAGCGAGCAGCAGCTGATCCGCCGTTCGGCGCCGGGCACCCCGCACCCCGAGTGGCAGATGCTGCACGAGCTGCGGGCGATGAACGTGCCGCCGCAGCAGGTGATCGAGCTGCACACCGAGCTGGAGTCCTGCGAGCTGCCGGGCGGGTACTGCGCGCGGATGATCCGGGAGACCTGGCCGCAGGTGCGGATCACGAGCGTGGCGCCGTACGGCACCGATCACGCGAGCCGTCAGCAGGGCATGCAGCATCTGCTGACGCACCAGGGTGAGCTGCACCAGGTGGCGGACGGCCCGGCGCGGCCGGCCCCGGTGCGGGCGCCGCTGCCGCAGATGCCGCCCGCTCCGGTGCTGCCGCCGGAGGCGGTGGCCGAGGAGTTGCTGCAGGCGTTCGGTCCGCAGGGGATCCTCCGGTTCGACCAGCGTGCGGTGTCCCGTCAGGGGGTGCCGGAGATCGTCGCCCGTACGTTGGTGTGGGCGGGGCTGCCCGCCGATTTCGGGCCGTTCTTCTGGGCGCAGCCGGGGCAGCCGGTGGTGCCTACGCTGGGTGAGGTGGCGGCGCAGCGGCAGGTGCAGGCGGCGCCGGACGCGGGGGCGTACCTGGTGATGGGTACGGACTTCGGGCGGGCGATCTGTGTTCAGTACGGGACGGCGAACATCGTGGCCGTGCCGGTGGAGGCGGGTCCTGGCGGTCAGTCGGTGGCGCCGCAGTTCGTGAACACGGGGCTGCCGGAGTTCGTGCGGTCGATGGCGCTGCTGGGCCGGATGTGGCGGCTCCGGTTCGGGCTGACTCCGGAGCAGGCGGGGCGTTGGACCGTCGATTTCCAGGCACAGCTGGTGGCGCTGGATCCGGCGGCGCTGGCGTCGCCGGAGAGCTGGTGGTCGGTGCTGCTGGAGCAGATGTGGGACGGTCTGCTCTGATCCGTACCCCTGGCTGACCACGGTCTGCCAGGGCTGAGAAGCGTTGTACGAGGCACCCGGTCCGGGGACGGATCGGGTGCCTCGTGGCGTACCGGGCGTGTGACGCCGGTCGCTTTCCGTCCTGAAAGCGCCTGATCGATTCCGACTTCCGGCCCCAATTGCCGCATCCTTGACGTATCGCGGGGGGACCCGTGTGTGTCCGCGTGTCCATATGTCCGTGTGTCCGTATGGCGGCATGTCGTAGAAGGGCTTCAGGCGATGAGTGCTGGACCGGTGTCTGCGTTCGACGTGGTCGGCGTGCGGGGGCGTGGTTACCGACCGGACCAGGTGGACCGTGCGGTGGCGGCCCGGACGGCCGAGCGGGCCACGGCGCTCGCGGAGGCCGAGCGGCTGGAGCGGCTGGCGCAGGAGCTGGCGGCGGAGGCGGCCCGGCTGGCGGAGACCGTGGCGGGGCTGCCCGAGCAGGACTACGCGGAGCTGGGGGAGCGGGCCCAGCGGATTCTGGGGCTGGCGCGGGAGCAGGCCGAGTCGCTGCGGGCGGACGCGGAGGCGGCGGGCCAGGAGCTGCGGGACGAGGCCGAGGCGGCGGGCCGGGCGGCCGGGGACGCGGCACGGGAGGCGTCGGACGCGGTGCGGGCCGCCGCTGTGGCCGCGGCGGAGGAGCGGGTCGCCGAGGCGGTCCGGGAGGCCGAGGGTGTGCTCGCCGCGGCCCGCAAGGAGGCCGAGGAGGTGCGCGGGGCGGCCGAGGCCGCGATGGCGCAGACCCGGAGCCGTACGGCGAGTGTGCTGGCCCACCAGGAGCAGGAGCACGCCGATCGCCACAAGGCGGCGGAGGCCGAGATCGCCGCTGCGGAAGCGGAGTTGGAGGCGCGCCACGCGGAGCTGACCGAGCGGGCGGAGGCCCTGCTCGCGGAGGCGGCGCGCGGCCTGGCGGAGGCCCAGGAGGCGGCCCGCCACGGCCAGGAGGACGCGGAGGCGCGGGCGGCCGAGGTGCTCTCGGAGGCCCGGGTGCGCGAGGAGCGGATCGTCCGGGAGACGGAGCGGGTGCTGCGGGAGCACGAGGAGGGCCGCGAGGAGGCCCAGGCGCACATGGCGCACGTCCGCAGCTCGCTGGCGGCGCTGACGGGTCGGGTGACGGCGGGGCCGGCGGAGGACTGAGGGCCGCTGCGGGCCCCACCCAGGGCGAGCGGTCTGACCTGCGCGCCGTGTTCTCCGGCCCGTACGCGTTCGATGGCGTGGGTCAGGCGCTGGACGGCGCCCGGCACGGCCTGGTCGGTGAGGTTCCCGTAGCCGAAGACGAGGGTGGAGGCATCTGCCTCGGTCGGGGTCAGGCGGTAGTCGTCCAGGCTCGCCAGGCGTACGTCCGCCCGCGCCGCCTCCTCCACCACCGCGCCCGCCGGGCAGTCCGTCAGGGGCAGGAGCAGGTGGAATCCGGCGGTCGCCCCGCCGACGGCCTGTCCGGGCAGCCTGGCCGCGAGTTCGCGCAGGAGGTGGTCGCGGCCGCGTTTGTAGCGCAGGCGGGAGGCCCGCAGATGGCGGTCGTACGAGCCGGAGGCGACGAAGCGGGTGAAGGCGTCCTGGTCGATGACGGGCGGCGGGGTGCCTCCGGTGTCCCTCGCGGTGAGGGCGTCGGTCCACCGTTCGGGAGCGGCGATCCAGCCCAGCCGTACGGCCGGGGAGAGGGTCTTGCTCAGCGAACCGAGCAGGGCGACATGGTCCGGCGCGGCCCCCTGCAAGTCGCCCACGGGATGGCGGTCGTAGCGGAACTCGGCGTCGTAGTCGTCCTCCATGACCAGGCCGTCCACCTCCCGTGCCCAGTCGGCGAGTTCGGCGCGGCGGGCGGGGGCGAGGACGACGCCGGTGGGGAACTGGTGGGCCGGGGCCACGATCACGGCCCGGGCGGCAGTGGCCTGATGCAGGAGGTCGACGCGCAGGCCGTCCTCGTCCACGGGTATCGCGACGGGGGTCAGCCCTGCGGCGGCCACGGTGAGGTGGAGCTGCGTCCAGCCGGGGTCCTCGACCGCCACGTGGGTGTGCCCGGCGGTCCGTAGGCCCCGGCGCAGCCGCATGACCGCGTCCAACGTGCCTGCGCAGACGACGAGTTGTCCGGGCTCCACCTGGGCGCCGCGCCCGCGCGCGAGGTAGGCGGCGAGCTGCCGGCGCAGCCGTGGCAGCCCCGCCGCGTCGGGGTAGCCCAGCTCGTCCCAGGTCAGCTCGGTGGTCGCCGCGCGCGCCATGTCGGCCCAGCGCTTGCGCGGGAACGCGCGGAGGTCGGGGACGCCCGGCAGCAGGTCGTACCGGGGCGTCCAGCGGTCCCCGCCCTCCCGCGCACCACCGCGTACGGAGCCGCCGGGGCGGGCCCGTACGCGGGTGGCCGAGCCAGTTCCGGGTTCTCCGGATCAGCGCACGTCGACGAAGTCGGCGGTGGACGTGGCGGGGCCCGTGGTGGAGGAGCCGTTGTGCGTCCAGCGCCAGTAGCCGTCCACCGACGCGGTGACGGTGGTCTTCAGAGCACCCGCGGAGTTCGACTTCACCGTCTTCACGGTGGTGTAGGCCGAGCTGCCCTTCTTGCGGAACTGGAGCTTGGCGCTGCCCGCGACGCCGGTGTACGTGTGCTTCACCCAGTCGGCCCGGGTCAGCTTCCCGGTGACGGTGAGCTTCTTGCCCTTCTTCACCGGCTCGGGGGAGGCGTTGACGGTGGCCTTGCCCCAGCGCTTGAGCTGTACGGAGCCGGGGGCCTTCTTGTACTCCTCGGCCTTGAGCCGCCCGTCGGGCTTCCAGAGGCGCAGGGTGAGGCCCACCTTCCAGGTGGTGGCGTCACCGTTCGAGTCGAGGTCGTAGGGCGGGTCGATGAAGAGCGTGCCCTCGCAGCGCTCGTTCCAGTCGTTGACCGGGTAACAGGTGTACATGCCCATGCGCAGGCTGTCGTTGTCCGGAATCTTCGGAAGCTTGGCGCCCCGGTAGAGGAACGGTTTGGCCGTGTACGCGGACGGCTTGGAGGTGGAGAGCCCCGGCGGCAGGGAGACCTGGAAGGTGACCGGCGGCTCCTTCTCCTCCTTGGTGCCCACCACGATGGGTTTGCCGTTGTTGACGACGACGTTCGAGACGACGAGCCCTGTGGGAGCGGCCTGCGCCGGAGGGGCGGTCAGCGTGGTGAGGACCACGGCTCCCGCGACGGCGGCGACGACGCCGGATCTTCGGCTCCTGGGATTTCTGCTGCGACCTGCGTTCACTGCGCACCTCTTGGCTGTACGGGCGGTGACGGGCCGGCTGCCCGGACCTCACGGGCAGCCGGCGGTGCGTCAGCGTACCAACGCGGCGATCATGGTCGATCGCCGCGTTGGGAGGGGCGCGCGAGGTCTATTCGGCGGCTGTTACGGCGTCGATGAACGCGGTCCAGGCCGTGGCCGGGAGGACGAGTGCGGGGCCGCCCGGGTTCTTGCTGTCACGGACCGGGACGACGCCGGGGAATCCGTCCGCCACCTGCACGCAGTTGCCGCCCTCCTCGTTGCTGTAGCTGCTGCTGCGCCAGGCGGCGGCGGTCAGATCGGGACGGGACGCGGCTTCCACGGTAATCAACCTCCAGCACGGATCGGATCAGTTCGAGCGACATCAGGGGTGGCAGTGCCATCGCCCTGAGGTGATCGTAGGTCAGAACGAACCGTTCGACCTCCTCCGGTTCCTCGGTCAACTGGCCGTGGTGCGCGCCTTCCGTGTAGGCGACCTGGATGCCGTCCGGCAGCACCAGCACGGTGAGGGAGCCGGCCAGCGCACCGTGCGCGCCCTGGTCGAACGGCAGCACCTGAACGGTGATGTTGGGCTCCTCCGCCATCCTCAGCAGCTTCTTCAACTGGCCGCGCATCACGGCGGATCCGCCGACCGGTCGGCGTAGCACGGCTTCATCGAGGATGATCCACAGCTCCGGCCGGTCCGGGCCGGTGAGCCGCACCTGGCGGTCGAGCCGGGCCGCGACACGCTCCTCCAGGTGTTCGGCGTCCCGCAGTGAGTGGCCCATGCTCAGCAGGGCCCGCGCGTACTCGGGGGTCTGCAGCAGGCCCGGCACGGCGTGCGAGGAGTACTCGCGGATCACCGCCGCGCGGGCGGAGTACGCGATGAACGCCTGCGACCAGTCCGGGTACGCCTCCCGGTACACGTACGGCCACAGGTCGATCAGCAGGTCGTCCGCGACCAGCTCCCGGTCGAGGGCCCGGGTCAGCTCCAGCGTCGGTTTCGCTCCGGTCGCGCGTTCGATCTGGGTGATGCGGCTGCCGACCACGTGGGTGCGGGCACCCACTTCGGTCTGGGTGAGCCCGGCCGCCTCGCGGAGCTTGCGCACCCGGGTGCCGAAGAGGGCGGCCATGGAGGCCTGCGGGTCAATTGCTTTGGCCACGGCGTTACTTCCGTTCCTTACGGCCTGCGAGGTAAGGCGCTGTCACCTTCCGAGGCTAGGGCGGACGGCCGACTCTTGAGTACGGAACGTTACGGAGCCCGCACGTGTGGGTGACGTGAGAGGAGTCGAGCGAGTGGATGGTCCCCATGACCGGCAAGAGGATGAGCGCAGCGGAGCAGGCCGACGGGCTGGAGGAGGCTCCTTCCGTCCGGCGCGGCTTCGGGCTGAGCGGCAACGGGTACGGCTCGCTGTCCCGGCAGTTCCCCTCCACGCCGCAGGGCGCGCAGGAGGCGCGGCATGCCGTGGTGCGGCAGTTGGGGCAGTGGGGGTTCGGGCCGATGGCGGACGTGTCGTGCGCCGTAGCGCTGGTGGTGGCGGAGCTGGCTGCCAACGCGGTGCGGCACGGGAGTCTGCCGGGGACGGAGTTCGCGGTGCGGGTGGACCACGAGGGGGCCGCGAGCCGGTTCCGTATCGAGGTCTCGGACGCCCGGCTGGGCCGGACGCCCGAGGAGCCGGTGCTGCCGCCGGATGACCGGGAGTCGGGGCGCGGGCTGTTCCTGGTGGAGTGCCTGGCGACGCGGTGGGGATGGGAGCCCCGCCATCCGATCGGGAAGACGGTGTGGGCGGAGGTGGCGGCCGGGCGGCCCCAGGAGGCTTCCGTGCGAACCCGGGAGGCTTCGGTGGATTGAGGGGCCCCCTTCCTCCCTGCTTGTTCGACCAGGTATCTTGCATCGCATGGAACCAGGTGATTCGACCAAGCAGGCCCGGGCGGCCGCCCAGCTGCGCAAGGGCGTCCTGGAGTACTGCGTACTCGCTCTGATGCGGGACCGGCCCCGCTACGGCGTTGAGCTCCTCCAGGCGCTGGAGGAATCCGGTGCCCTGGCCACCAGCCAGGGCACGGTCTACCCGCTGCTCTCCCGGCTCCGCCGTGACGACCTGGTCACCACCACCTGGCAGGAGTCCGCCTCCGGGCCGCCCCGTCGCTACTACGCGCTCACCGACAGCGGCCGGGCCGCGCTCGACGAGTTCACCCGTGTCTGGCCCGGCTTCCGCGATGCCGTCGACACCTTCCTGGCCACCCCGCACCCTTCCACCGGAGACCTCGCATGAAGACCTCTCAGGACCCCGTACGCGACTATCTCTCCGCCGTGGAGCGCGAGGCCTCCGCCCTTCCCGCCGACCGCCGCCAAGAACTCGTCGCCGACCTCGCCGAGCACATCGAGGTGGCGCGCGCCGAGCGTCCCGACGCCGTGATCGGCGAGATCCTCGCGGAGCTGGGCGACCCCCGGGCCATCGCGGCGACGGCGCTGGCCGAGTCGGGGACCGGGCCCGCCGCGTCCCCGGCCTGGGGCGGATCGGGCGCACCCGCCCGGCGCGGGAAGGTCCACCCCCTGGTCCCCGTCCTGCTGCTCGCGCTCGCGCAGCCCGTCGGGATGGTCTTCCCCGACGAGGGCGGCTCGTTGATCGGCGGCCTGGTCCGGATCACCGGCGCGGTCCTTCTCTGCACCTCGGTGCACTGGACCGCCCGCAGGAAGATCATCGGCGTCCTGCTCGCCGTCGTCCTGCCGGGTGTCGCCATGGGTGTCTGGAACCTGTCCGACGGTGCCCCGGAGGGTTCCGGCCCCGCTCTCGTCGCCAACCTGGCGGCGTCCGCGCTGATGGCCGGTACGGCGGCGTGGCTCTGGAGGGTCCGCCGCGCCTGAGGCGGCGTCGCCGGGCCGGGGGTCCGGCTCCTACCTCGCGTCGGGCGAGTCGCCCGTCTCGGTGATGGCCGCCTCGGTGATGACCGCCTCGCTGATGACCGGGAAGCGGCGCGGGGCGAGGACGACGAGGGCGAGCAGCGCCAGGGCCGCTGCCCCGGCCGCGCCGATGTAGACGTAGTCCACCGCCGCGTCGACCGCCCGCCGCAGGTGGTCCGTGGCCGCCGCCGAGAGCGCGCCCGGGTCCTCCAGGGCGCGGGCGACCGCGTCCAGGTCGTCGGGGAGGCCGGGGGCGGGGGCGTCGAGGAGGCGGGCGGCCAGCACGCTGTTGGCGACGGCGCCGAAGACTGCCGCGCCGATGCTCTGGCCGACCTGGCGGCAGAAGAGCACGGACGCCGTCGTCGTACCGCGCTCCGCCCACCCCACAGTCGACTGCACGCCCACGATCAGGGGGAGTTGGAAGAGGCCGAGGGCCGCTCCGAGCAGCAGCATGATCAGGGCGGGCTGCCAGGGTTCGCCGGGGTAGGGGAGCAGCGGGAAGGCCAGCAGGATCAGCAGGGCGGCGCTCATGCCGATGATGGCCGTGAGCCGGAAGCCGATGCGGTTGTAGACCCGGTCGGAGAGGGCCGCCGAGACCGGCCAGCTCAGGGTCATGACCGAGAGCACGAAACCGGCGGCGATCGGGCCGAGGCCCAGGACCGACTGCGCGTACGTGGGCAGGAAGACGGTCGGCGCGACCATCAGCAGGCCCATCGCGCCCAGCGCCAGGTTGACCGAGGCGATGGTGCGGCGGCGCCAGACCCAGCCCGGGATGATCGGCTCCGCCGCCCGCCGTTCGATGGCGACGGTCAGGGCGGCCAGCGCCGCGCTCGCCGCGAACAGGCCGAGCGAGGGCGCCGAGAGCCAGGGCCAGGCGACCCCGCCCTGGACGAGCGCGGTGAGCAGCAGGGTGCCCGTGGCGAAGACGGCCAGGGCGCCCGCCCAGTCGATACGGGGACGGGTCTTCGGGCGGGGACGCGCGGGTTCGTGGAGGTGGCGGACGACCAGCCAGAGGGCGACCGCGCCGACCGGAAGGTTGATGAGGAAGATCCACCGCCAGTCGGCGTACCCGGCGAGCAGCCCGCCGACCACGGGTCCCGCGACCGCAGAGGTGGCCCAGACGGTGGACAACTTCGCCTGGATGCGGGGTCGTTCCTTCAGGGGGTAGAGGTCGGCGGCGATGGTCTGGACGGTGCCCTGGAGGGCGCCGCCGCCGAGCCCCTGGATGACGCGGAAGGCGATGAGCGCGGCCATGTTCCAGGCGGCGGCGCAGAGCAGCGAGCCGGCCAGGAAGAGGATGATCCCGGCGATCAGGACCGGCTTGCGGCCGAAGGTGTCGGAGAGCTTCCCGTACACCGGGAGCGTGACGGTGACGGCGAGGAGGTAGCCGGAGAAGAGCCAGGAGAAGACGGTGAAGCCGCCGAGGTCGCCGACGATCTGGGGTACGGCGGTGGAGACGATGGTGCCGTCGATGGCGGCCAGCGCCATGCCGAGCATGAGGGCCGCGACGACGGGGCGGCGGCCGCGGGGGGTGGTGAGGGCGGCGGGGATTTTCGTGCCGTCCGCTGTGCCGCCCGGGGCGGGCGGGCCGCCGGGGCCGTCCGCGTCACCTGCGCCGCCCGCGCTTGCCGCAGCCCCCTTGCCGTCCCTGGCTTCCGTGCCGCCCACCGGTTTTCCTTCCCTATGCACGTATCTCCCGGGGCACTGTCTCATCCCGGGCGGCGGCGTGGGGGCGTTCGGGTGAGGTCGGTCCTGGGGCAGCGGCGGGGGCGTGCTTTCGGGAGGGGCGGGGGCGTGCCTGCCGAAGCGGCGGGGTCAGAGGTGCTGTTCGGGCGGGAAGCCGGTCCAGCGCAGGTCCGCGGGGAGGTGGCGCATGTCGTTGGCCAGGAGGATGGAGGCGGGGCGGTCGGGCGGGTAACGGATGACGGTCAGGGCCGCGTTGGCGTGATTGAGGCCGAGCCAGCGCCACTTGGGCGCGAACATGGCGTCCCGGACGAGCCAGGCGACCAGGAAGTTGTGGGTGACGACCAGTTCGTGGCGGTCTTCCTCGCCGTCGACCGGGCCGGTGAACCGGTCCAGCGCCCGGCGGGCCAGTGCGGGGCCGTGCGCCCGTTCCTCGTCGGAGGCCCCTTCGAGGAAGCGGAGGAAGAAGTCGGCGGAGTCCGGCGGGAGTTCATCCCTGCGCGGGAGGTGGGGGACGTAGTCGCCGGCGAGTGGCGAGCGGTGCAGGGGTACGTCCTCCAGCTCGTCGGCGATCAGGCGCGCGGTCTCCTCCGCCCGGGGGAGCGGGCCGTGGTGGACCGCTGCGAAGGGGATGTCCCGGAGGCGCCGGCCGAGCAGGGTGGCCTGGCGGCGGCCGTTCTCCGTCAGGCCGCTCTCGTCCGGTGTCGCCTCGCCGTGCCGGACGAGGTGGAGGTAGCGGGTGGCTGTGGCGGGCATTCCCAACCCCTTCGGGCCGTTGGTGATCATGTCCATCGGTGGACGCCACGCTTCCGTTCCCCGGTTCCCCGGGGGCGACCCCGACCCCGTGGCCAGGGGGACCCTGACCCCGTCTCCCCCCGGAGGACGACTCCCCCTAGGGGGCACCCCCTCATAGTGGCCAGGGCCCCTTCCTCCCGGCGGAGGACGTGGAGAGCGAGGGCGTTTCCTTAACCTGTTCCTACGTCGCGCCTGGGGCCGGCAGCAGGGGGGAGGGTGGGGAAAACCCCACCTCAAGACTGCGCTGGGCACCATCGCGCCGGACAGCTTGCTCAACCCAGACTTGGACCGTACTCAACGGCGTCCGTCATTCATCGACATGGCCCGGCCAACAGCCGGGTCCTCGTCGACCGGCACGTCATCAAGCGATATAGGAGACATACCGTGACAACGGCTGTAACCATTCCCAGGCACGGGGGCACTGGAGGGCGTACGGCCGTCGCGGCGCGAGCGCGGCAGGTCGTCAAGGCCTACGGCAGCGGGGAGACCCGGGTCGTCGCGCTCGACCATGTCGACGTGGACATCGCCCGCGGGCAGTTCACGGCGATCATGGGCCCGTCCGGCTCCGGCAAGTCGACGCTGATGCACTGCCTGGCCGGTCTCGACACGGTGACGTCGGGCGAGATCTTCCTCGACGAGACCGAGATCACCAAGCTCAAGGACAAGAAGCTCACCCAGCTCCGGCGCGACCGGATCGGCTTCATCTTCCAGGCGTTCAACCTGCTCCCCACGCTCAACGCGCTGGAGAACATCACGCTGCCGATGGACATCGCGGGCCGCAAGCCCGACGCCGACTGGCTCCGCCAGGTCGTGGAGACCGTCGGACTCGCCGAGCGCCTCAAGCACCGCCCCACCCAGCTCTCCGGCGGCCAGCAGCAGCGCGTCGCCGTCGCCCGGGCGCTCGCCGCCCGGCCGGAGATCATCTTCGGTGACGAGCCGACGGGGAACCTGGACTCCCGGGCCGGGGCCGAAGTCCTCTCCTTCCTCCGCAGGTCGGTCGACGAGCTGGGCCAGACCATCGTCATGGTCACCCACGACCCCGTCGCCGCCTCCTACGCGGACCGGGTGCTCTACCTCGCCGACGGCTCCATCGTCGACGAGATGTACAACCCGACCGCGGACCAGGTCCTCGACCGCATGAAGCACTTCGACGCACGTGGGCGGACGTCATGACTGTCTGGAAGACCTCGATGCGCAACTTCTTCGCGCACAAGGGCCGGATGGCTCTCTCCGCGGTGGCGGTGCTGCTCTCCGTGGCGTTCGTCTGCGGCACGCTCGTCTTCACCGACACGATGAACACCACCTTCGACAAGCTCTTCGCCGTGTCCTCCCCGGACGTCACGGTCAGCCCGAAGGGTGCCGAGGAGAACGACGAGCAGCCCGACAACGGTAAGCCCGCGTCCCTGCCCGCCTCGCTCGTCCAGCAGGTCGAGAAGGCCGAGGGCGTGAAGAAGGCGGAGGGCGCCGCCTTCTCCATGGCGGTCACCGTCGTCAACAGCGAGAACAAGAACATGGGCTCCGAGACCGGCGCCCCCACCATCGCGAGCAACTGGACCGACAACGACCTGCGTTCGATGGAGATCACCTCCGGACACGCACCCCGCGGCCCCACCGAGGTGATGGTCGACGGCGACACCGCGAAGAAGCACAAGCTGAAGATCGGCGACGAGCTGCGCACCATAGCCGTCACCGGTGACATCAGGGCGAAGATCAGCGGCATCGCGTCCTTCACCGTCACCAACCCGGGCGCGGCCGTCGTCTACCTCGACACCGCCACCGCCCAGAAGCACCTGCTGGGCGCCCCCGACGTCTTCACCCAGGTCCTGGTGACCGCCGAGAGCGGCGTCAGCGACACCCAGCTCAAGAAGAACGTGGCCGCGGCCCTCGACGGCTCCGCCGCGTACAGGCTGCAGACCCAGCAGGAGGCCGCCGACGCCAACAAGGACTCCATGGGCGCTTTCCTGGACGTCATGAAGTACGCGATGCTCGGCTTCGCCGGGATCGCCTTCCTCGTCGGCATCTTCCTCATCGTCAACACCTTCTCGATGCTGGTCGCCCAGCGGACCCGTGAGATCGGCCTGATGCGGGCCATCGGCTCCAGCCGCAAGCAGGTCAACCGGTCCGTGCTGCTGGAGGCGGTCCTCCTCGGCATCGTCGGCTCCGTCCTCGGTGTCGCCGCCGGCATCGGACTCGCCGTCGGGCTGATGAAGCTGATGGGCGCCGTGGGCATGGAGCTGTCCACCAGGGACCTCACCGTCGCCTGGACGACGCCCGTGATCGGCCTGGTGCTCGGTGTCGTCGTCACCGTCCTCGCCGCGTACATCCCGGCCCGCCGGGCCGGCAAGGTCTCCCCGATGGCCGCGCTCCGCGACGCGGGGACCCCGGCCGACGCCAAGTCCGGCTGGGTCAGGGCCGGTATCGGTCTGGTCCTCACGGGGGCCGGCGGCGCCGCCCTGTGGGCGACGACGCAGGCCGACAAGGCCACCGAGGGCTCGGGGTTCCTCGCTGTCGGTGTGCTGCTGACCCTGATCGGCTTCATCGTGATCGGCCCACTGCTGGCCGGTGTCGTCGTCCGGGCCCTCAGCGTGGTCGTCCTGCGGCTCTTCGGCCCGGTCGGCCGGCTGGCCGAGCGCAACGCGCTGCGCAACCCCCGGCGTACGGGAGCGACCGGCGCGGCCCTGATGATCGGGCTCGCCCTGGTGGCCTGCCTCTCCGTCGTCGGGTCCTCCATGGTGGCCTCGGCCACCGAGGAGCTCGACAAGTCGGTCGGCGCGGACTTCATCGTCCAGGACAGCGGTGCGGGACGGCCGATCGTGCCCCAGGCCGCCGAGGCCCTGCACGCCGTGCCCGGCCTGGAGCACCTGACCGACTACACGTACATCAAGGCGAAGATCACCGCCCCCGACGGCAGGACGGTCGACGAGGGCATCACCGCCACCGACCCGACGTACCAGCAGGACGTCCGCCGCACCGCCCTCTCCGGCGACCTGGCGAAGGCCTACGACAAGAACGCCATGTCCGTCGGCGAGGACTACGCGGAGAAGCACGGGGTCAAGGTCGGGGACACCCTCAGCATCGCGTTCAAGACGGGGGAGAGCGCGAAGCTGAAGGTCGCCGCCATCACCTCCGACGACACCAACATCGACCGCGGCGCGATGTACACCAACCTCACCACGGCCACCGCGTACATAGCCGCCGACAAGATGCCGCAGAACGTGGCGATGTTCGGCAAGGCCGAGGAGGGCAAGGAGAAGGAGGCGTACGCGGCCCTCAAGAGCGCGCTCGCCGAGTACCCGGTCTACAAGGTGCAGAACCAGGCCGACTTCAAGGAGGACCTGAAGGACCAGATCGGTCAGTTGCTGAACATCGTCTACGGTCTGCTCGCCCTCGCGATCATCGTCGCGGTGCTCGGCGTGGTGAACACCCTCGCCCTCTCCGTGGTCGAGCGGACCCGTGAGATCGGCCTGATGCGGGCCATCGGACTCTCCCGCCGCCAGCTCCGCCGCATGATCCGGCTGGAGTCCGTGGTCATCGCCCTCTTCGGAGCGCTCCTCGGACTGGGTTTGGGCATGGGCTGGGGAACGGCGGCGCAGAAGCTGCTGGCTCTGGAGGGCCTGGAGGTCCTGGAGATCCCCTGGCCGACGATCCTCACGGTCTTCGCCTGCTCGGCGCTGGTCGGACTCTTCGCCGCACTCGTCCCGGCCTTCCGGGCGGGCCGGATGAACGTCCTCAACGCCATCGCGACGGACGGCTGAGGCGCCGGGGGACAGAGGCCGAGCCCCCTCGGGCCCTCGGGGCGGGGGCCGGGTCCTCCGCGCAGCAGAGGTCGCGACCACCTCTGAACCGGACTCTGAACCGACCGTTGAACAGACGGTGTTCACCGTAGGATGACCGGTAGGTCCCGGGGCGTTCCTCCAAATGCCCCGGGGCCGATCCGCTTCCCTGACAGCGCCCGCCGGTCACGGCGGGCGCTGTCAGCTTGTTGCACGGGCGGGCGTAGCCGCGTGCAGCAAGCTGACACGGCTACGCCTCTGCGTCTTCCTCCGGCGCTGGCATCGTCGTCCGTACCGGGACTCCCCGGCACGGACGTCACCGCCGAAAGGGGACAACGTGTACAGGACTTCGCCCCACCCGAAGCCGCGCCGCTCGCCCCGCACCGCCGCCGCCCTCGCCACCGGAATCGCCCTCGCCGCCGTCACCCTCCTCGCCGGCCCCGCGGCGGCCGCCGCCCCCCAGCGCACCTCCCCGGCACCCGCGACGCATTCCGCGTCGGCCGGTGCCCACGACCACGTCACCCGGCTGATCTGTACGGAGCTGGCAGAGGTCATCGGCCAACTGCCCCCGGACTCCCCGCCCGTCCGGGTGTGCAAGCTGGTCAACGGCTGGGACTAGGGCCGGCCGATCGTGATGCGGTTTCAGCTTCTGGGTCCGCTGGCCCTCGCGGACGGCCCCGATGTCGTCGTGCTCCAGCCCTCCAAGCCCGTCATCCTGCTCGCCGCGCTCCTCCTGCACGCCAACTCCACGGTCTCCGCCGAGTACTTGCAGCGTGCGGTGTGGGGCGAGGACCAGCCCGCCACCGCCAAGGCCGCCCTCCAGACCTGCGTCCTGCGGCTGCGCCGGCTCTTCACCAAGCACGGGGTCACCGGTACGTCCATCGAGGCGGTCCCCGGCGGCTACCGGATCACCGCCGGGCCTCCCACCCTGGACCTCCTCGGCTTCCGCGACCAGGTGCGCCGGGCCACGGCCCTCGCAGGTGACCCGGAGGCGGAGCTCTACACGCTCAAGGATGCCCTCTCGCTCTGGCAGGGCTCGCTGCTCGCCAACGTACGGTCCGACGTTCTGCACCGGGACGAGGTGCCCCGGCTCTCGGAGGAGCGGCTCCGTGCGGTCGAGCGGGTCTGCGACCTGCTGCTGGGGCTCGGGCGCTGCGGCGAGGCACTGGTCGACCTGTGGACCGCTACGCGCGTATACCCGGGGCACGAAAGGTTCCACGAGCAGCTCATCGAGGCCCTCTACCGCACCGGACGCCAGTCCCAGGCACTCGCCGAGTACCGCAGGGTGAAGGGCTTCCTCCTGGACGAGCTGGGGGTGGATCCTTCGCCGTCCTTACGGCAGTTGGAGCTGTCCATCCTGCGCGGCGAGGATCTGGGGGCCGGCGGGGGCAGTGGGGCCGGTGGGATCAGAGGGGCTGTGGGGATCAGAGGGGCTGTGGGCGCCCTTGAACCCGCGCCCGCCGCCCTGGACCCGGGCTCCACGCCTCGGGTCGTCAGGGGCGAGGCCGTCCCCCTCCCGGCCCCGGCCCCCGGTGTCGGCCCCGTCCCCGCCGTCCCCCACTTCACCGGCCGCGAGGCGGAGGCCGCCGCCATGGCCGCCCGGCTCACCGCACCACCGCCCCCGGACGCCGGCGGACAGCGGCCCCTCACCGTCCTGGTCTCCGGCGCCCCCGGCATCGGCAAGTCCGCCCTCGCCCAGCACGTCGCCCACCTCGTACGGGACAGCTTCCCGGCCGGCCGGCTGCTCGTCCGGATGACCCGGGCGGACGGCCACCCCCGTACGGCGGACGAGGTCGCCGCCGAGGTGGCCGCCGCGCTGGGTTCCGGACCCCCGGGTGAGCGGGCCCTGCTGGTCCTGGACGACGTGGTCGACGCCGGCCAGGTCCGCCCGCTGCTCACGTCGCCGGACCTGGCCGTCGTCGTCACCAGCCGGATGGGGCTCGGCGGCCTCATCGCCACCCACGGCGGCTGGGTGCACCGGCTCACCGCCTTCACGGAGGCCGAGTCGTACGCGCTGCTGCTCGCCGCCCTCGGTACGGAACGGGTGGAGGCCGAACCCCGCGCCGCCCGTCAACTCGCCGCGCTCTGCGGCCACTTCCCGGCCGCCCTGCGCATCCTCACCGCCCGCCTGCTGACCCGCCCCGGCCTCCGGCTCGGTGACGCCGTCGACTGGCTGGGCGACGACCCGCTCGCCCGCCTCACCCTGACCGACTCCCCGGACCACTCGGTGAGCGGCCTCTTCGACCGCGCGCTGGGCCGCCTCGACCCCCGGCTGTCCGAGGCCTTCCTCCGCATCGGTTCCGGCCCACCGGAGCTGCTGGGCGGGACCGGGAGCACCGGAGGCCCGGAAGGCGCGGGACGTACGGGAAGCCACCCGCCCGTCCCCGAAGACGTACTGGAACAGCTCGCCGACGCCGGGCTTCTGGAGGACGGGCCGCCCGGCCCGTACCGCATCCACGACCTGCTCCGCGCCCATCTGCGAAGAACCGTCCGGATCCGCAACCGCCGCACAGAGAAGGTGTGATCCCCATGGCCGAGAGCGCCGCACCCTCCGCACCCGCACCCGCCGCGCCCGCCCCCACCGGGGCGTTCGACGCGCTCGCCGGGACCCGGCCGCGCATCCGCCGGGACGTCCTGTTCACCGAGACCCCCGGCGGGGTGCTCTTCCACAATGCCGACGGCGGTTTCCACCTCACCGGCCGCACCGCCTACCGCTTCGCCTCCCTCGTCGTCCCCCATCTGACGGGACAGCACCGGCTGGACGAGCTGTGCGCCGGATTCGGACCGGCCCAGCGGGCGATGGCCGCCGAGCTGGTCAAGACGCTGTACGCGCGCGGCTTCGCCCGCGACATCCCGGCCACCGGGAGCGGCACGGACACCACCGGGGACGGGGGCCTCCCCGAGGAGATCGCCGAGCGCTTCGCCGCCCAGATCGCCTACGTCGACCACTACACCGACGACGCCCCCGCCCGCTTCGCCCGCTACCGCACCACCAGCGTCGCGATCCTCGGCGACGACGAGACCGCCCGCTGGTGCGCGCTGAGCCTGCTGCGCAACGGCTGCGCCCGGATCGGGACCACCACCCCCCACGACGACGTCACCGCCGAGGCCGCCGGGGTCGGCGCCCAGGTTGATACGGTCACCGCCCAGGCCGGCACGGTCACCGCCCAGGCCGGGACCCTCCCCGCCGGGCCGGGTGCGAGCTGGGCCGATCTGGACGGGTACGACGTCGTCGTGGTCACCGGTCCCGGGGCTGGGGCCCGTACCCACCGGCTGCTGGCTGCCGGGGTCCCCGAGGGCGTGACGCTCATCCCCGCCTGGCTGTTCGGCCGCCGGCTCGTCGTCGGCCCGCTCTCCACCGCCGCCTCCACCGGCTGCTGGTCCTGCGCCCTGCTGCGCCTCGGCGCCAACGTCGACCCCGGCACCGCCGCCGAACTGTGGAGCGAGGCGGCGGGAGCCGTACCGCCCTCCGGCGACGCCCTCTCCGGGCCGGTCGCGGCGATGGTCGGCAACCTCGTCGGCTACGAGATCTTCCGCCTCACCACCGGGGCGCTGCCCGCCGAGACGGACGGCCAGGTCCTCGTCCAGGACCTCGAATCGCTCGACGTGATGGCCGAGCCGGTCCAGCCCCACCCCCGGTGCGCCCGCTGCGCCTCCCTGGACGCGCGCGAGCCCGCCGCCGCGCTGCCCGACAGCCTCGCGCTCCCCGTCGCCCCGACCGTGGAGACCGCCCGGGACGCGGAGGCGCTGGTCGAGGAGTTGAACCGGGTCAGCACGGCGCTGGTGCGCCCGTACACCGGGACCTTCCGCCGGTACGACGACGAGGAGCTGACCCAGACCCCGCTGAAGCTCAGCCGGGTCGAGGTGGCGCTCGGGGGCGGGGTGCGCCGCCGGATCGCCGCGTTCGACGTGCACCACCTGGCGGGGGCACGGATGCGGGCGCTGTACGCGGCGGCGGAGGTGTACGTCGAGCACGTGGTGCCCCTCCCGGTGCGGGACGTTCCGCAGCAGGCCCTGCGCACCCTCGGCCCCGCCGCCCTCACCACCGGCGGCGGCACCGGAGCCGAGCCCACCGCCTGGGCCACCGCGACCTCGCTGATCACCAAGGAGCCCGTACGGGTCCCCGCAGCGGCCCTGCGCCCCTTCGGCCCCCACAACCGCGACCGGGCGCACCTCGCGAGCCGGGCCGGTTCCGGGGCGGGCGGCAGTGCGGCGGAGGCAGCCGGGCTCGGGCTGCTCTCGGCGCTGGCGCACGACGCGCTGGTACGGGCGGTGCGGGGCACCACGCGGGTGAGCCCGGTCGCGGCCGACGGGAGCGACCCGGAGCTGGTGTTCCTGCTGAAGTCCGCCGCCAACCTGGACATCGCCGTGGAGCTGCTCGACCTGGGCGAGGCGGACCGCACCTCCGCCCATGTGGTGCTGGCCCGCGAGGCCGAAGGGCTTTCCGGGCAGGGCCGTTGGGCCGTCGGGGCCGGGCTCTCCCGCCGCACGGCGACCGCCTCCGCCCTGCGCGACCTCCTCGGCCGGGCGCAGCTCGCCGCCGAGGACCCGGGCGCGGCGGTCGACCTCGGCGACCCGCTGCTGGGGGACCTGGCTGCGGCGGCGATCGCTGTGGGCGGGGAGTCCGTCGCGGTGGAGGGGGCGGAGACCACGTTCGATGCCGTGCTGGACCGGCTGCGGTCCGCCGGGCGCGACGCGCTGTACGCGGCGACGACCCCGGCGGACCTCCCGTCGGGCTCCGTCGCCACGGCCCGGGTGCTGCTGACGGTGGACGGCGAGGGCGGCCCCGATGCCCGTTGAGACCCCGCAGCGCGAACTGCCCGCACTGCTGCCCGTACTGGAGGAGTCCACCCGGCTGCTCACGGAGCTGGTGACGGCGGGGCTCACCCGGAACGGCGGGGCGGCGGCGGCCGCACCTCTCGACGTCCAGCCCCTCGGCGTACGGGACGCGTTCCGGGAGGAGCGGCGGCCGGCCGCCTCCGCAGTCCCCGTCCGCTACTACGGGCGCCACGCCGTCGTCGGCCCCTTCCCGGCCTCCCCCGGCACCCGGCAGCTCCCCTGCGCCCGCTGCCTGGAGCGCCGCTGGCAGGCCGTGCGCTCGGTCGCGCTGCGCGAGGCGCTGGAGCTGGGTTCGGGGACCCGGGCGGCGGGCCCGTCCCCGTACATCACGCCGTTCGCCGCCGAAGCGCTCGCCGGGGTCGTCGCCGCCAGGCTGGACGGCGGCGGGCCGGAGACCGGGGCCTTCCCGGCCGTCCACCTCGTCGACCTCCAGACCCTGGCCGTCCGCCACTACCCGCTCGTCCCGGACCCCGAGTGCCCGGTCTGCTCCACCCCCGAGCCCGACACCGACGAGACCGCCACGATCACCCTGAAGTCCGCGCCCAAGCTGCGGCCCGGCAGCTTCCGGGTCCGGGACATCGGCTCGTACGAGCTCCCCGTCGAGCCGTACGCCAACCCGGTCTGCGGCTCGCTGGGCCCGTCCGTCGTCCAGGACATCTCGTCCACCTCGACCTCGGCCACCATCGGCTGCTTCTCGATGCGCTCGGGGCCGTATTTGCGCGAGACGTTCTGGGGCGGGCACGCCGACACCTTCGCCGAGAGCGTGCGGATCGGGGTGCTGGAAGGGCTTGAGCGGTACGCGGGCATGCGGTCGCGGGCCAAGCGCGCCCAGGTGCACGCGAGCCTGGACGCGCTGCGGGCGGACGGCCGGGCAGCCGTCGACCCCCGGGTCGTCGGCCTCTACTCGGACGCCTTCCACCGCGCCAACCCCCGTGTACTGCCGTTCACTTCGGACCGGGAGATCCCCTGGGTGCGGGGCTGGTCGCTGCGGGACCAGCAGACGGTTCTCGTGCCGGAGGTGCTCACCTACTACCACGCACCCGGCCTGGAGAACCGGTTCGTGCAGGAGAGCTCCAACGGCTGTGCCTCGGGCGGTGCGTTGGAGGAGGCCGTCTACTTCGGGCTGATGGAGGTCGTGGAGCGGGACGCGTTCCTTCTCTCCTGGTACGGGCAGGCCGCGCTGCCCGAGATCGACCCGCGCACCAGCCGCCGCCCGGCCACCCGCCAGATGGTGGACCGGCTGGAGATGTACGGCTACGAGGCCCGGTTCTTCGACACCCGGATCTCCTTCCCGATCCCCGTCGTCACCGGCGTCGCCGTCCGCCCCGACGGCGGCAGGGGCCGGATGTGCTTCGGCGCGGGCGCCGGGCTCGACCCGGAGGCAGCACTCGCCGGGGCGCTCTGCGAGATCGCCACGGACGCCGTCAACCTCCAGGGCCGCACCGAGCGGGACGAGGAGCGGCTGCGGGCGATGGCGTACGACTTCGACAAGGTGGCGGCGCTCCACGACCACCCGCTGGCGTACGGGATCCCGGAGATGGGCGACCACGCGGACTTCCTGCTCGGCGCACCGGGGGAGGTGCGCCGCCCGCCGCGTTCCTTCGACGAGCTGTACGGGGACGGGCCCGGCGGCCGGCCGGCCCTCCCCGCCTCCGACGATCTGCGCGAGGACCTGCGGCGGTGCGTGGACACCGTCACGGCCGCCGGGTTCGACGTGGTCGTGGTCGACCAGACCATGCCCGAGCAGCGGGCCCTGGGGCTGACCACGGTGAGCGTCCTCGTGCCCGGCCTGCTGCCGATCGACTTCGGGTGGAGCAGACAGCGCGCCCTGCACATGCCCCGGCTGCGGACCGCGCTGCGCGAGGCGGGGCTCCGCACGGCCGATCTCACCGACGCCGATCTCAACCCGGCCCCGCACCCGTTCCCATGACCGCGCCCCCCACCCCCGCTCCCTTCTCCTCTGCCGTGACCAAGGAGCTCGCCATGGGATACGCCCATGAATACGCCGCCGCGATCATGCACCGCGGCCGGGTCCCGATGGACCCCGCCGACTACGTGCCGAACTGGCAGGACGGCCCCCGCAAGGCCAAGTTCTACCCGGGTGCCGACAGCTTCCCGCTGCCCGACGCCGCGTACCCCTCCGACGCCACGCTCGACCGGGGCCTGTGCCCCGAAGGGGCGCCCGGGGACGGTGAGTTCGACCTCGCCACCCTCTCCGGCATGCTGCGGGACTCCTACGGGCTGACCGGCCGCCGGCTGGGCGTGCAGGCCAACACCGACCTGAGCGCCCTGCCCTTCTACCCGCTGGCGAACTGGTCGCGCGGCTCGGCCTCCGGGGGCGGCCTCTACCCGGTCGGCGTCCACTGGGTCTCCGGGCCGAGCGGCCCCGTACCGCCCGGTGTGCACTACTACTCCACCCGCCACCACGCCATGCAGCGACTGCTCACCGGCGATGTCTCCGGCCAGGTGCGCGCCGCGCTCGGGGAGGGTGCGCCGGGCCCCGCGACCGATCAGTACCTGGTGCTCTCCATCAAGTACTGGCAGAACTCCTTCAAGTACAACAGCTTCTCCTTCCACGCCGTCTCCATGGACCTCGGTGCCTGTGTCCAGACCTGGCGGATGTGGGCCGCGGCCCGGGGTCTTGCGGTCGAGCCCGCGCTCTGGTTCGACGAGGAGCGGCTCGCCGCCCTGCTCGGGGCCGACCCGCGGGAGGAGGGGATCTTCGCGGTCGTCCCGCTGAAGTGGGGTGGATACAAGCCGAGTTCGGATGACGAGGTGTCGGCGGCCGCTCCCGTCTCGGTAAGCAGCGAGGACGTCTCCGAACGCCCCAAGGACGTCTCCGTCCGCCGCAAGGACGTCGAGCGCTCCCGTACGGTCCTCACCTTCGACGCCCTGCTGCGCATGCAGGAGGCCACCTCCGCCGGTGCCACCGCCCGCCCCGCCCCCGGCGCGCTGGCCCCGGCCGCCGCGCACCCCGTCGACCCGGCGGCGGCGGAGGTCGAGCTGCCGCCCGCCCGGCCGCTGGAGACCGACGTCCGCACTGCCCTGCGCGACCGCCGCTCCAGCTTCGGCCGCTTCGAGGGCCAGCAGCCCGTCACCCGACCGCAGTTGGCGGCCTGCCTCGGTGCGGCGGTGGCCGGATCGCGCCTAGGCGGGGACGCCGGCGAGGTCCCGCTCGCGAAGCTGTACGCGTTCGTCAGCCATGTGGAGGGGCTGGAGCCGGGCAGTTACGCGTACGACCCCGAGCGGCGGAGCCTGCGGCGGGTGAAGGAGGGGCGGCCGGGTGAGTTCCTCCAGAAGAACTACTTCCTGGCCAACTACAACCTGGAGCAGGCCGGGGCCGTCCTGGTGCCGACCGTCAGGACCACCGCCGTCCTGGACGCGGTCGGAGACCGGGGATACCGCCTGGTCAACGCCACGATCGGGGCCGTCGCCCAATCCGTCTACACCGCCGCCTCCGCCGTCGACCTCGGCTGCGGAGTGGCGCTCGGCTTCGACAACATCTCCTACATCGAGGAGCTGGGTCTCGAAGGGACGGGCGAGGCGCCGCTGCTGATCATGATGATCGGCAATGAACGGCCCGCCCCGGCCGACTTCCGCTACGAGATCGCCTGAGCGGGGGAGCCGACGATGAACCATGACAACCATGACCTCAATACCGCCGGGATCCGGCCCGCGTTCATGGTCCGGGTCGCCGGGCTGCCGGTCGAGAGCGTGCAGGAGCTGCGCTGCCCGCAGAGCCGCCGATGGGCCGACGAAGTCCTTGACGAGTCCGCCCAGTTGCGACTGCTCGCGGAGAAGGCCGGGGACCAGCTCCACGACCTGATCGGCGGCAGCGACGACGAACCGCTGCGCCGGGCCCTGCTGAAACTGCGCCGGGACATCTTCAACAACCGTCTGCCCGCGACGGAGTCCGCCGACCGGACCCTCGACCGGGTGCACTCCCTCGACCCGGCCGCCGCCTCGACCCTCGCCGACTGGCTGACCGGCCGCCGGGCGCTGGACGGGCGGCTCGGTGCGGGGGCCGGTCTGCTGGCCGCCGAGACCGGGCGCAGCCGCGAGGCCCTGCGCGCGCTCGCCGGCCACGAACGGCTCCGCCGGGGCCTGTTGCTCGCCTCACCGGCCCTGGACGCCCAGCTCGACGCGTACCGGAAGCAGACCCCGGCGGCAGGCGCCCGGCCCGACAAGAAGCAGCGCAAGATCGAACGGTCGCTGCTGAGTTACGTGTACCGGACGGCGTGCAAGACGAGCCCGTTCTCCACCTTCACCGGGGTCGCGCTGGGTTCGCTCGGCGGCTCCGGCGGGCTGCGGCTGCGGGTCGAGGAGGAGTGGCGGACGCAGGCCCGGCTCAACGTCGTCGCGCTCGGCCGTCTCGCCGACGCCGTCATCGCCGACCCGGCCCGCCGCGCGGACCTGCCGGTCGCCCCCGCCTCCGGGTGGGGCCGCGACGACGACCGGGTGCGGTACGTCCGGCGGTGGGTCACGGCGGGCGACGACGACACCGCCGTCACGTTCGACGCGGTGAAGGACCGGCTGTTCTTCCTGCGCCGCAGCGGCACCCTGGACCGGCTGCTCACCCTCTTCGAGGAGCGGAGCGGGACCGTGCTGCGGTACGGGGACCTGGTGGAGTGGCTGGCCGGGGACCAGGGGGCCGCGCGCGAGGAGTGCGAGCAGTACCTCGGCGCGCTGCTGGACGTCGGCATGGTCCAGGTGCCGTGTCTGCGGACCGAGGTCCACGACACGGACCCGCTGCGCGCGTTCCAGGGAGCGCTGCGGGGCCTGGAGCGCCCGTGGGCCGACCGGCTGGCGGACCGGCTGGAGGAGCCCGCCCGGTGCGTCGAGCGGTTCGCGGATGCGTCTGCGGACGAGCGGCGCGCGCTGCTGGACGCGTTGCGGGCGGGGCTGCGGGCGGTCCAGGAGGAGGAGCTGGGGGCGGACCGGGCGAAGGTGCCGCAGACGCTGCTGTACGAGGACGCGGCGGCGGGTGCGCACACGGAGTTCGACCCCGACGCCTGGCAGGAGCTGGCCGCCCGGCCGCTGGCCGCCGTCGAGCGGGTGCTGCCCGCCTTCGATCTCACGCTCCCGCAGCGGATCACCTTCGAGGGCTTCTTCCTTGCGCGGTACGGGCGCGGGGGCCGGTGCGACGACCTCCTGAAGCTGGTCCACGACTTCCACGAGGACTTCTTCGACCAGTACATGACGTTCACCGCCACCCGCACCGCGTACGACGCCGACGGCACCTACGTACCGGAGGTGAACTGGCTCGGCCTGGACCGCCTCCGCGCCCTCGACACCGCCCGCCGCACCTTCACCGCCAGGATGGCCGCGCTCCGGGAGGCGGCGGGGCCCGGGGCGGCCGAGGTGCGGGTGGACGACGCGTTCCTGGCCGAGGTGGCCGACGAACTGGACGGGCTCGCGGCGGACTTCGCCCCGATGAGCCACCACCTCCAGATCGCCGACCGCCCCGGCGACCCGCTCGTCGTCCTCAACCGGTCCTACGGCGGGGTCTCGTTCCCCTTCAGCCGGTTCACCGAGCTCTTCGACGGGCTCGACGAGCGGCTCTTCGCGGGGACGGAGGCCATCGTGCCCGAGGGGGCGGTCCTGGCCGAGGTCACCGGCGGGCCGGTCACCAGCAACCTCAACCTGCACGGCCGGCTGACCCCGTACGAGATCGTCTGCCCGGGTGAACGCGGCACGCTGGACGAGGAGTTCAGGATCTCCCTGGACGACCTCCACCTCGTCCACGACCCGGAGGCCGGTCGGCTGGTCCTGCGCTCGGACCGCCTCGACCGCGAGGTGATCCCCGTCTACCTCGGCTACCTCGTCCCCCTCGCCCTCCCCGAACTGCCCCGCACCCTGCTCCTCCTCTCCCCGACCTCGATGGCCCCGCTCAACGTCTGGGCCGGGGTCCCCGAAGGCGCCCCGGACGAGGGCGGGGTCACCTCCCGGCCCCGGGTGCGGCACGGTTCGCTCGTCCTGAGCCGGCGCAGCTGGAGCGCCCCGGCCGCCGCCCTGCCGCTGCACAGGGCCGGGGCGCCGGAGGACGGCTGGTTCCTGGGCTGGCACGCGTTCCGGCGTCACCACGGTTTGCCCGACCGGGTCTTCGTGACCGTGTCGGACTCCGGGGCGCGCGGCGCGACCGGGGCCAAGCCGCAGTACCTGGACTTCGACAGCCCGCTCTCCCTGTCGGCCTTCGAGGCCCTGATCAAGACCCCGCAGGCCCGCGTGGTGATCCGGGAGGCGCTGCCGGACGAGGACGCCCTGCACACCGTCTCCGGCCACGGCCGCCATGTCGCCGAGCTGGCCGTGGAGACGGCCGTACCCGTCCGCAGGAGGACCGTATGACACCGCTCGCGACAGAGACGACCGGCGCCTGGCAGGCCACCCACGTCTTCTACGCCGCCAACCCCCGCCCCTTCCTCCTGCACTGCGTGCGGCCGCTGGTCGCGGAGCTGGAGGCGGACGGGCTGCTCGCCGGGTACTTCTTCATCAACTACTGGCTGGAAGGACCCCACGTACGGCTCCGCCTGAAGCCGTCGTCCCCCGCCGCCGAACCCGAGGTGGCCCGCCGCACCGAGCAGGCCGTGGACGCGTTCCTGGCGGAGCGGCCCGCGCTCTACGAGGTCGACTCCGGGTTCCTCAACGACTTCTACAACACGCTCTTCGAGATCGAGTTCCCCGGCAGCGAGCGCGGCCACTACATGGACGAGCAGGGCCGGATGAACCTGCGCCCCAACAACTCCCGCCACCGGGAGGCGTACGACCCGGAGTTCGGGAAGTACGGCGGCCCGGCCGGGATCGAGCTGGCCGAGTGGCACTTCCGGCACTCCAGCGACCTCGTCATCGACGCGCTCGCCACCAAGAACCTCCACCTGCGCACGGTCCTCCTCGGGACCTCGGCCCAGCTGATGATGGTGATGTCGTCGACGTTCCTGCCGGAGCGGGCGGAGCTGACCGAATACCTGGCCAGCTACTACGAGTTCTGGCACCGCGCATTCCCCGGCACCGGCTTCATCGGTACGGATGAGTACGACCGGAACTACGCCCGTACGGCGGACGGGCTGCGGGACCGCTTCACCCGTATCCGGGCCGCCACCGCCCCGCCCGGGAGCGCGCGTTCGCTCCCCGGGTCCCTGGCCGGCTGGGCCGAGCACTGCGCCGAACTCCGGGACCGCGCACGGAAGCTGGCCGTCGACGGGGACCTGGTCTTCCGGTCCTGGGACGGTGAGCGGGACGAGCGGGTCACCGACCCGGCGGTGGCGCTGCCGCTGCTGCTCTCCCCGTACATGCATATGACCAACAACCGGCTGCACGTCACCATCCGGGACGAGGCGTATCTCAGCCATGTTCTGGGCCGGGTGCTCAAGGAGTCCGCCGAGGAGTCCGTATGAGTGCGTCCGGGGCATCCGGGGCGCTCGCCGACTACCGCCCCGAGCTGCGCCCCCGCGTCCTGCTCAGCGACCCGCTGCTCGACGGAGCCGCGACCGTACACCTGATCAAGGACACCGGCAGCGGCAACTCCTTCAAGGTCGGTCCCAAGGAGCACTTCCTCATCGCCCGCATGGACGGCGGGCGGAGCCTCGCGGAGATCGGCGAGGAGTACGCGGGGGAGTACGGGCGGCGGCTGGCGGACGCCCACTGGCAGCAGATCCTGACCATGCTGGGGACGAAGGGGCTGCTGGCCGGAGTGCCCGCGCAGCCGCCCCCCGCTCCCACGGCCGAACGCCCCACCCTCCTGCGCGGCACGCTCCCCCTGGTCGCCGACGCCGATGCCACCACCGCCCGCCTCCACCGGATCTTCGGCTTCCTGCTCACCCCCTGGGCGATGGGGCCGCTGCTGGTGCTGATGGTGGCCATGGAGGCGCTCGTCATCGCCCATTCCGGCGACATGCTCATCGCCGTAAGGGAGTTGTTCACCAACCCCGTCCTGCTGACCGGCGCCGCGATCCTGCTCTGGGTGAGCACCGCCCTCCACGAACTGGCCCACGGAGTGGTGGCCCGGCACTACGGCGGCCGGGTCGCGGAGATCGGGCTGCGATGGCGGCTGCCGGCCGTCATCATGTACTGCACGGTCGACAACTACCTTTATCTGGGCGGTCGTCGGCCCCGCATCGCGACTGCCGTGGCGGGCGCCGTGATGAACCTCCTCTTCCTGCTCCCCTTCTGCGCGCTGTGGATCTTCGCCCCGCTCGACGACGCCACGCACGAGGCGATCTCCGCGCTGCTGCTCCTCGGCAGCTTCCAGGCGTTCGCGATGCTCGTCCCGCTGCCGCCGCTCGACGGCTACAAGATCGCGAGCCAGCTCGCCGGGGCCACCGGACTCGCCGCCTCCACCGGCCCCTACCTGCGGCTCGCCCTGCGCCGCTCCCCGGAGGCGGCCGCCTACCCCCGCCGTGCCCGAATCGCCTACCCCGCCTATGCGTTGGGCACGGTGCTGGTTCTCGCCGCCCTGGTCGCGGCGGCCGTCGCGGGCGTCCATCATCTGCTGACGGCCTGATCCCCCTCCGGGCCCCGAAGCCCCGTGTTCCACCCCAAGGAGAGTTCCATGACGTCCACCGCCCCCCGCACCCCGCAGGACCCCCCGGCGGAACCGGCCGCCGGGCCCGCCGTCGCCCTGACCGGCGTCCACAAGACGTACGGCGCCACCCGGGCCGTCGACGGGGTGTCGCTGACCGTCGCACGCGGGGAGTTCTTCGGCCTGCTCGGGCCCAACGGGGCGGGCAAGACCACGCTCGTCGAGATCATGGAGGGCCAGCGCCGCGCCGACTCCGGGACGGTGGCGGTCCTGGGGGAGAGCCCCTGGCCGCGCAACACCGCCCTGCTGCCCCGGCTCGGCGTGCAGACCCAGAGCTCGGCGTTCTTCGTCCGGCTGACCGCCCGCGAGCACCTGGTCACCATGGCCGCCCTCTACCGGTGCGACGCGGCCGCCGCCGAACGGGCCCTGGCCTCCGTCGGCCTCACCGAGCAGGGCGACACCCGGGTCGACGACCTCTCCGGCGGGCAGCGGCAGCGGCTCGCCATCGCCTCCGCCCTGGTCCACGACCCCGAGCTGATCTTCCTGGACGAGCCGACCGCCGCCCTCGACCCGCAGGCCCGCCGCTCCCTGTGGAAGGTCCTGCGCGACCTCAAGGGCGCGGGCCGCACCATCGTGTACACCACGCACCACCTGGACGAGGCCGAGGCGCTCTGCGACCGGGTCGCGATCATGGTCGAGGGCAGGGTCGCCGCGCTCGACAGCCCCGGCCGGCTCATCGCCGCCTCCAGCCCGACCACCCGCCTGCTGGTCCCGGCCGACCGCCTCACGCCCGACCAGGCCCGCGCCATCCCGGGCGTGGACCGGGTCACCGAGGAGGGCGGCTCGATCGTGCTGGAGACCCTCGCCTCGGGCCGGGTCCTGGCCGCCGTCGACGAGATCGCGGGGCTCCAGGGCGTACAGACCAGGACGGCGAGCCTGGAGGACGTCTACCTGGCGCTGACCGGGACCGGAGCCCCCCAGCCGTAACTCCCGGTGCGACGCGCCCTTCCACCTCGAACCAGCGATACGGAGACACCCCCATGAGCGCCTACACCGCGCTGAGCCAGGCCGGGTACCGGGCCTACACCCGCGACCGCACGACCCTCTTCTTCACCTTCGCCTTCCCGCTGATCTTCCTGGTGGTCTTCGGGCTGATCTTCCACGGCCAGACGGTCGAGGAGAGCGGCAAGCCCTACATCAACTACATCGCGCCCGGCGTGCTCTCCTGGGGCGTCGGCAACGCCGCCGTCTTCGGCGTCGGGTTCGTCCTCATGCAGTGGCGGCGCGACGACATCCTCCGGCTGATCCGGATGACTCCCACGCCCGTCTCCGCCGTCCTCGCCTCCCGCTATGTGCTGGCGCTCGGCATCGGCGCCGTACAGGCGGTCCTGTTCGTCGCCGTGGCCCTCCTGCCCTCGTTCGGGCTCCAGTTGGACGGGCGCTGGCCGCTGGCGCTGCCGGTGCTGGTGCTCGGCATCACCGCGTTCCTCGCGCTGGGCGTCATCGTCGGGAGCTACGCGAGGACCCCGGAGGCGGTCGCCGCCGTCGCCAACTGCCTGATGATCCCCATGGCGTTCCTGTCCGGGTCGTTCTTCCCGCTGGACGCGATGCCCGCGTGGATGCAGAGCCTCTCCCGCGTCCTGCCGCTGCGCTATCTCAACGACGGGGTCTCCGGCGCGCTGACCGGCGGCGGCTCCCTGACGGACATCGGCGTCGCCTGCGCGGTGCTCGCCGGATTCGCCCTCGTCCTCGGCGCGGTGGCGCTGAAGACCTTCCGCTGGAGCGACAAGTCATGACGACGGCGACGGCAGCCACCTCCCTCGACGCCTCCCGGGACGCCCCCCTCGACGCGGCGCGCGCCGGGCTCCAGTCGGCACTGACCGCCCGCCACGCCGCCACTCCCGGCGGCGGCCTGCCGGCCCCCTACGTCGTCCCGCTCGGGGCCGCCGACACCCTCGGTTTCGGCCACCGGGACCCGTACGCCGACGCCCGCCCCGCCGCCAACGTCCAGCTCACCGCCCGGGCCGTCCTGATCGGCCCCTGGGGCGGCGGTCCCGACGCCACCGCCTGCGGCCAGTGCCTCGCGATGCGGTGGCAGCGGCTGCGCAGCCGGTCCGAGCGGGAGGCGCTGGAGCTGGGCCACGAGCCGCGGGGGGCGGTGCACTGGCCGGTGCTCACCGCGTACGTGGTGGACGCGGTGTGGGCCGCGTACAGCGCGGTCCTGGCCGGTCACGGTGCCGGCCCCGACGCGACTCCGGCCGACCGGGGGAGGCCCGCCAACCCCGACGCCACCCCCGCCGACCGCGCGCTGCCCCAGGTCACCCGCATCGACCTGGCCACCCTCGCCACGGCCACCTTCCCGGTCCTCCCCGAACCCCTCTGCCCCGCCTGCGTGTCCGAGGTCCCCGACACGGCGGAAGCCGCCCGTATGGACCTGGCCCCCGCCCCCAAACCGGACCCCGACGGCTACCGCCTCCGTACCCTCGACTCCTACCCCCTGCCGACCGCCGCCCTCGCCAACCCCGTGTGCGGGGCGCTCGGTTCGGACACCTGGATCAACCCCGCCTCCACCACCACCGCCCCGGTCGCCGGGACCCACTTCGTCCGCGGCTACGCCGGCCTCAACGACGTCACCTGGAGCGGCCAGGCCAACCGGTACGCCACCAGCCGCACCCTCGCCTACCTGGAAGGCCTGGAGCGGTACGCGGGCACCCACCGCCGACGCGGCACATCGCCGGTCGTCGACAGCTACGCCAACCTGGCGGGCCAGGCCCTGAACCCCGCGGACTGCGGCTTCTACGCCCCCGAGACGTACGCCTCCGACCCCCTGGTCAGCCCCTTCGACCCGGACCGCGCGATCCCCTGGGTCTGGGGCCACTCGCTCCGCGACGACCGCCCGGTCCTCGTTCCGGCCCGGCTCGCCCACTACAGCGCCGGGGTCGACGCCGACAACTTCGTCTTCGAATGCTCCAACGGCTGTGCGACGGGGGGAAGTCTGGAGGAGGCGATCCTCTTCGGCCTCCTCGAACTGGTCGAGCGGGACGCCTTCCTGCTCGCCTGGTACGGCCGCGCCCGCCTCACCGCGATCGACCTCACCACCGCGACCACCCCCGCCGTCCGCTCCATGCTCGACCGGGCCGCCCTGCACGGCTACGACGTCCACGCCTTCGATACGCGGATGGATCTGGCCGTCCCCGTCGTCACCGCCCTCGCGGTCCGGCGCGACGGCGGCCACGGCACGCTCTCCTTCAGCGCGGCGGCCGGCTTCGACCCGGCGGACACGGTGGAGGCCGCCCTGTCGGAGGTCCTCACCTACATCCCGCACCTGCCCTACCAGGTGGCCGAGCGGCGCACCGAACTGGAGGCGATGGAGCGGGACTTCACCAAGGTCCTGCACCTCAAGGACCACGCCCAGCTCTACGGGCTGCCGTCCATGACCCGGCACGCGGCCGAGTACCTGGAACCGGTCGCCGTCCTGCCGCTGGAGGAGGCGTTCGCCGACTGGCAGCCGCTGCGCCCGCGCACGGGCGACCTGCTCGACGATCTGCGGTGCCTGCGCGACCAGTTGACGGCCGCCGGGTACGACGTCATCGCCGTCGACCAGACGACCCCCGAGCAGCACCGGATGGGCCTGCACACCGTCTCGACCACCGTCCCGGGTCTGCTGCCGCTGGACTTCGGCTGGACCCGGCAGCGGGCGCTGCACATGCCCCGGCTGCGGACCGCGCTGCGGGCGGCCGGGCGGCGGGCGGACGACCTGCCGGAGGCGGAGATCAAGGCCGTCCCGCACCCGTTCCCGTGACCGGCCCCGCGCACGACGTACGTCAGCCCCCTCCGACCGACGGAGGGGGCTGGCGTACGAGCGGCGCGAGAACGGTGTCAGGCGCTGCAGGAGGTGGTGCTGGTGGTGCTGGAGCAGGTGGAGGTCGAGGAGGAGGACGTGCAACCGGCGAGGACGACCTCCACCGCGTCGGAGTAGTCCGAGATCTCGAAGGTCTCCGACTCCAGCTCCAGGATCTCGTCGGCGAGGGTGGCGAGCTCGGTCTTGGGGGCCATGGTGTTCTCCCTGGTCTCGTGGGGACCGGCCGGCTGCTCCGGCCCGCTGTCCCCGGTCCTGGATCCATTGGAGGGGTGGCCGCTGTCAGATCGGCCGCGCTTTCGCTGTCACTTCGCTGGCACCCGATGACAGCGCGGCGGCAGGGCCCCTGACAGCCGTACGGATCAGGCTCGTTGAGAGAGATGAGGTGCGAAGTGGTCACAGCGGCGAGAACGGCGAGGGACTCGGACGACGCGGACGGCGCGGACCGCGCGGACCGCACGAAGGGCGAGCACGGCTCGGACGGCGAGCACAGCGCGGACGGCGACGGGCGCGCGGGGGCGGGTGGCGAGAGGGCCCCGGGGCCCCCCGGGGCCCCGGGCGGAGACGCAGTGGCAGGCGCGCCCCTGCCGCGCCCGCTGCTGCGCGCCGCCCTCGCGCTCTACCTCGACCTGCACGCCCACCCCGAACTCTCCGGCCACGAGCACCGCACCGCGGGCCTCCTCGCCGCCTGGCTGACGGAGCACGGCTGTACGGTCACCCGCGCGGTCGGCGGCGGCCACGGACTCGTCGGCGTCCTGCGCAACGGCCCGGGCCCCACCGTGCTCCTGCGCACCGAACTCGACGCGCTGCCCGTCACCGAGGCGACCGGCCTGCCGTACGCGAGCACCACCCCCGGCGTCATGCACGCCTGCGGCCACGACCTCCACATCGCGGCGGCGGCCGGGGCGGTGGCCCTCCTGGCAGCGGACCGGGACAGCTGGCGCGGCACCGTGCTCGTCGTGGGCCAGCCGGCCGAGGAGACGCTGAGCGGAGCCCGGTCGATGCTGGAGGACGGCCGCCTGTACGAGCGGTTCGGCACCCCGGACGCGGCCCTCGCCCAGCACGCCGCCCCGCTCCCCGCGGGGACCGTCGCCCACGCGCCGGGCGGGGCGCCCCTGATGGCGGGGAGCATCGCGGCCGACGTCACCCTGTACGGCCGGGGCGGCCACGCGGCCACCCCGCACCTGACCGTCGACCCGGTCCTGATGGCGGCCGCCACCGTGCTCGGGCTCCAGTCGGTGGTCGCGAGGGAGACCGCCCCCGCCGAACAGGCCGTGCTCACCGTGGGCTCGGTGCGGGCGGGCGAGCGCGGCAACATCACCCCTGACACCGCCGAACTCTCCCTCACCGCAAGGGCGTTCACCGACTCCGTGCTCGACCGCCTGCTGGCCGCCGCGGCACGTGTCGTACGGGCCCAGGCCGCCGCCTCGGGCGCCCCGCGCGAACCGGAGCTCACGGTGACCGCCCGTTCGCCCGCCCTGCTCCCCGGTCCGGCGCTGACGGCGGCGGTCCGCCGGGCCCACGAGGCCTCGCTCGGCGCGGGCCGGGTGCTGGACGCCGCCCCCGCGACGGCCACCGAGGACTTCCCGCACTTCGGGGCGGGCGGGGTGGCGACGGCGTACTGGCTGCTCGGCACCACCGGCGTACGGCAGTGGCGGGCGGCACGGGCCGGGGGAGGGCCCGTACCGCCGAACCACGCACCCGGCTTCGCGCCCGACGTCCGTACGGCCCTGCCGGCCGGCGTCACGGCGATGGCCGCGGCGGCCCGCCAGGTGCTGGACCCCGGACCGGGTGGCGGCGGGTCGGTGAGACGGGACACCGGACCCGGCGGCGGCGGGGAGGCGGGGTCATGACGCCCGGGCGGTGCGGGGTCGCCGATGTCGTCCTCGTACGCCGCGACCGCGCCGCCCCGACCGGGTGGACCACCGTCGTACGGCTCCTGGGACTGCTCCCCGGCCATTGGTCCTGCCACCCGGAGGTGGACCAGGACCGGGTGGTGCTGCGGGTCGAGCTGGCCGGGTCGACGGACGCCCCGGCGGTGCGGCGGGCGGTCTCCTGCGTCCTGGCGGACACGGCGCTGCGGGGGTGGACGGAGGAGAGCTGACCCTGCGGGGGTGGACGGAGGAGGCCTGACCCTGCGGGGGTGGACGGACGGAGGGGGCTGACCCGGCCCCGTACGCCCGTGGGTCAGATCCAGCCCCGCTCGCGGGCCAGCAGCGCGGCCTGGGCGCGGCTGGCGGCGCCCAGGGTCTGCATCAGCTCGGCGACGTGCCGCCGGTAGGTCCGTACCGAAACCCCCAGCTCCCTGGCCCCGGCCTCGTCCTTGCCGACCGTGCACATCGCCACCAGCACCCGCCGCTCCATGGCGGAGAGGTCGCCGCGGGAGGTGCCGTTCCCGCCGTCGGCCGGGGGCAGCTCCTCGGCCTGGTCCCAGATCCTCTCGAACAGCGCGATGATGTTGGAGACCAGACCGCTGCGGTGGGCGAGCAGCGCGCCCCGGGAGGTGTCACGGGGGTCCAGCGGTACGAGGGCGGCCCGGCGGTCGTAGACCAGGAGCCGTTCGGTGGTGTCCGTCGTGACCCGGATCGACGCCCCGTGCTCGGACAGCTCCCGCAGATAGGCGGCGGTCGGCGGGTCCTGGAGGGCGACGCTGGAGACGACGTTGCGGATCCGTACCCCGCGTCTGAGGCAGCGCAGGTCCAGCGGTCTGGAGCGGGCGATGTTCTCCGGGGAGAGCCGGGTGTACGGCTCCACGGAGAGGATCTCGTCCCGGGCGAAGAAGGCGAGGTCGTCGATCCGGTTGCGGATCTGGGCGAGCCCCTCCAGCTGCTCGATGCCCTGCGGAGGGGGCGTACGGGCCCCCTGCTCCGCGCGTAGACCATCAATGACGTGCCGCGACCGGGTGACGCGCTGCAGCTCCTGGTGGAGCGTGTGGAGCCGCAGATCGACCAGGCGGGAGAGGGCGGTCTCCGGGTCGACGGGCACGATACGGCGGCCGTCGCCGTCCGCACGCAGGAGGCCCAGCTCTTCGAGCCGGCCTATCCGGGCACGGGCCTGCCCGGGTTCGTTGTGGAGCAGGAGGTGGAGGTCGTCGGCGGCGGTGCCGGGGTTGCGCAGGAAGTGGCGGTAGATCTCTTCCTCGGCCTCGGAGACCCCGAAAACCGCCATCTCGTTCTCGCCCACGTACGCCCCCGATACCCGATACCTGGTGTCCGCTTGAGTCCGTGCCCCGCGGGGGATCGCCCTGCGGTGCCGTTCGCCGCCCGCTGTCGTGGCCGGTGGAACTGGTGGAACCGTGTCTGCGCCGGTGATCCGTCGGAAACCGTTCGTGCCATGGTCGGCCACAGACTAGACGGTGGGATCACTCCTGTGAGGACCCCGGACAGAACTGTGTGCCCTACGGAGATGAACGGTGGGCGACCGGCGACGAGCGGTGGTGGCGGCGCGACGGACGGCCCCGGACGGGTACCGCCGGTACCCGCGAGGGTGCCCGAACGGGCACCCCGTGGAGACCCCGGCGCCGTCCACGTAGAGACTCCCCACACGGCCCGCCCGGTACACCGCCGCCGCCCCGGTTGCGGGAGCGGCTGTCACTGCCGGGTCGTAGTCTGGGAACCCCCGGCTCGTCCCACGTGTCGGGCCTTTCGCGTTGCCCCTGGTAGCAGCCGGCTGCCGGCAACACCTGAACACCTCATGACCCGGACGGATGCCCCTATGAGCCTGCACGGTCTGCTGGATGTCGTCGTAACGGACCCGGCGATCGCCGAGGCGGTGAAAGCCGCCGCCGACGGCCACCGTATGCATGTCGACCTGGTGGGTCCGCCCGGCGCCCGGCCGTTCGCCGTGGCCGCGCTGGCCCGGCAGACCGGCAGGACCGTGCTGGCCGTCACCGCGACCGGCCGGGAGGCCGAGGACCTGGCCGCCGCGCTGCGCACCCTGCTGCCGCCGGACACGGTGGCGGAGTTCCCGTCCTGGGAGACCCTGCCGCACGAGCGCCTCTCGCCCCGCTCGGACACCGTGGGCCGCCGCCTCGCCGTGCTGCGGCGCCTCGCCCACCCGCGCGAGGACGACCCGGAGACGGGCCCGGTCTCGGTGGTCGTCGCGCCGGTCCGTTCCGTGCTCCAGCCGCAGGTCAAGGGGCTCGGCGAGCTGGAGCCCGTGGCGCTGACGAGCGGGCAGAACGCGGACCTGGGGGAGGTGGTGGAGGCGCTGGCCGCCGCCGCGTACTCCCGGGTGGAGCTGGTCGAGAAGCGCGGCGAGTTCGCCGTACGCGGAGGGATCCTGGACGTCTTCCCGCCGACCGAGGAGCACCCCCTTCGGGTGGAGTTCTGGGGCGACGACGTGGAGGAGATCCGGTACTTCAAGATCGCCGACCAGCGGTCCCTGGAGGTCGCGGACCACGGGCTGTGGGCGCCGCCCTGCCGTGAGCTGCTGCTGACCGACGAGGTACGGGGACGGGCCGCCGCCCTCGCCGAGGCGCACCCGGAGCTGGGCGAGCTGCTCGGCAAGATCGCGGAGGGCATCGCGGTCGAGGGCATGGAGTCGCTGGCCCCGGTCCTGGTCGACGACATGGAGCTGCTGATCGACGTCCTGCCCGAGGGGTCGATGGCGCTGGTCTGCGACCCGGAGCGGGTCCGTACCCGGGCGTCCGACCTGGTCGCCACCAGCCAGGAGTTCCTCCAGGCCTCGTGGGCGGCGACGGCGGGCGGCGGCGAGGCCCCGATCGACGTGGGCGCGGCCTCGCTGCGGAGCATCGCGGACGTCCGGGACCGGGCCCGTGAGCTGGGGATGATGTGGTGGTCGACCTCCCCGTTCGCGGCCGACGACGCCGACCTGGACGAGGACACCCTCAAGCTCTCGATGCACGCCCCGGAGGCGTACCGGGGTGACACCGCCCGCGCGCTCGCCGACACCAAGGGGTGGCTGGCCGACGGATGGCGCACGGTGTACGTGACGGAGGGCCAGGGGCTCGCCACCCGTACGGTCGAGGTGCTGGGCGGCGAGGGCATCGCGGCCCGCTTCGTGCCGGACCTCGCCGAGATCGCGCCTTCCGTCGTCCACGTCTCCTGCGGGGCCATCGACCAGGGCTTCGTCGACCCGGCGCTGAAGCTGGCGGTGCTCACCGAGACCGACCTGACGGGCCAGCGCAGCGCCACCAAGGACCTGGGCCGGATGCCGGCCCGCCGCAGGAAGACGATCGACCCGCTGACGCTGGAGGCGGGCGACTACATCGTCCACGAGCAGCACGGTGTCGGCCGGTACGTGGAGATGGTGCAGCGCACGGTCCAGGGCGCGACCCGTGAGTACCTGCTCGTGGAGTACGCCCCCGCCAAGCGCGGCCAGCCCGGGGACCGCCTCTACATCCCGACCGACCAGCTGGAGCAGGTCACCAAGTACGTCGGCGGCGAGGCCCCGACCCTGCACCGGCTCGGCGGCGCCGACTGGACGAAGACGAAGCAGCGGGCGAAGAAGGCGGTCAAGGAGATCGCCGCCGACCTCATCAAGCTGTACTCGGCCCGGATGGCGGCCCCCGGCCACTCCTTCGGCCCCGACACCCCCTGGCAGCGGGAGCTGGAGGACGCGTTCCCGTACGCGGAGACGCCCGACCAGCTCTCCACGATCGCCGAGGTCAAGGAGGACATGGAGAAGACGGTCCCGATGGACCGGCTGGTCTGCGGCGACGTCGGCTACGGCAAGACGGAGATCGCGGTCCGTGCGGCGTTCAAGGCGGTGCAGGACGGCAAGCAGGTGGCGGTCCTGGTCCCCACGACGCTCCTGGTCCAGCAGCACTACGGCACGTTCACCGAGCGCTACTCCCAATTCCCGGTCAACGTAAGGGCGTTGAGCCGCTTCCAGTCGGAATCCGAATCCAAGGCAACCCTCGCGGGCCTGAAGGACGGCTCGGTCGACCTGGTCATCGGCACCCACCGCCTCTTCTCGGCCGACACGAAGTTCAAGGACCTGGGCCTGGTCATCGTGGACGAGGAGCAGCGGTTCGGCGTCGAGCACAAGGAGCAGCTCAAGAAGCTCCGCGCCAACGTGGACGTCCTGACGATGTCCGCGACCCCCATCCCCCGTACGCTCGAAATGGCGGTCACCGGCATCCGCGAGATGTCCACGATCACCACCCCGCCGGAGGAGCGCCACCCGGTGCTCACCTTCGTCGGCCCGTACGAGGAGAAGCAGATCGGCGCGGCCGTACGGCGTGAACTCCTGCGCGAGGGCCAGGTCTTCTACATCCACAACCGGGTCGAGTCCATCGACCGGGCCGCCGCCCGCCTCCGCGAGATCATCCCCGAGGCCCGGATCGCCACGGCCCACGGCCAGATGTCCGAACAGGCCCTGGAGCAGGTGGTGGTGGACTTCTGGGAGAAGAAGTTCGACGTCCTGGTCTCCACGACGATCGTCGAGTCCGGCATCGACATCTCCAACGCCAACACCCTGATCGTGGAGCGCGGCGACAACTTCGGCCTCTCCCAACTGCACCAGCTGCGAGGCCGGGTGGGCCGAGGCCGCGACCGGGGCTACGCCTACTTCCTCTACCCCCCGGAGAAGCCCCTGACGGAAACGGCCCACGAGCGCCTGGCCACGATCGCCCAGCACACGGAGATGGGCGCGGGCATGTACGTGGCGATGAAGGACCTGGAGATCCGTGGCGCGGGCAACCTGCTGGGCGGCGAGCAGTCCGGCCACATCGCGGGCGTCGGCTTCGACCTGTACATCCGCATGGTCGGCGAGGCGGTCGCCGACTACCGGGCCCAGATGGACGGCAGCGTGGAGGAGGAGCCCCCGCTGGAGGTCAAGATCGAGCTCCCCGTCGACGCGCACGTCCCGCACGACTACGCCCCCGGCGAGCGGCTGCGCCTCCAGGCGTACCGCGCGATCGCCCAGGCCAACTCGGAGGACGACATCCGCGCGGTCCGCGAGGAGCTGACCGACCGCTACGGCCCCCTGCCCGAACCGGTCGAGAACCTCCTCCTGGTGGCCGGCCTGCGCATGCTGGCCCGCGCCTGCGGAGTCGGCGAGATCGTCCTCCAGGGCTCCAACATCCGCTTCGCCCCGGTGGAGCTCCGCGAGTCCCAGGAACTCCGCCTGAAGCGCCTGCACCCCAAGACGGTCATCAAGCCGACCGCCCACCAGATCCTGGTGCCGCGCCCGACGACGGGCAGGATCGGCGGCAAGCCGGTGGTGGGACGCGAACTGCTGTCGTGGACTGGGGAGTTCCTCACGACGATCCTGGGTTCGTAGCCCCGGGTTCGCTGTACGTCGGCCCCGCCGGGCTTCCGGCGGGGCCGACGTGTCCGTACTGAAGGAGGAGGAGGCCATGGGCGAAGGCGAGATGATCAGCGAGTCCGCTCGTTACCTGGCGCCCTCCGTCCAGGGCGGCGGTGACGCCTGGGGAGCCGAGACGGCGGCGGCAGGGCGACGAGGCACGCAGAAGATCGTCCGAGCCGGTGAAGTGGTCGCCCCCGGCCGGGTGGCCGACCTGCTCGCTGTGGAGCGGGGCGGGCAGGTCGTCGAGCGGCGTCGGATCATGTATCTCGACGGTGAGCCCTGTGAGTTGACCGACACCTACTACCCCGTGGAGATCGCCCGGGGCACCGGGCTGGCCGCTACGGCGAGGATCCGGGGAGGAGCCGTCCGGCTGCTCGCCGAACTCGGGCATGTCGGTGTCCGGGCGCAGGAGGACGTGGTGGCCCGCATGCCGTCCGGGAGCGAGCGGGCGGCCCTGTCGCTGAAGGACGCGGAGCCGGTCCTGGAGCTGACCCGGCTCACTCTGGACGCGGAGGGCCGGCCGGTCCAGGTCGACGTCATGATCATGCCTCCCCGGGGCCAGAAGCTGCGGTACGAGATCAGGATCGGATGACGGCGCAGGGACCGGAGACGGGCGAGGCCGACGGCCGCCCCTGCACGAGCGGATCGCGGCCGACCTGCATGGCGACATCATGTCCGGGGATCTCGCGCCGGGCGGGCGGCCTGCCCTCCACCGCACGGCTGAAGGAGCGCGCGGTGTTCGAGTCCATCCCCGAAGCAGACCGAAGTCACCGGCCCGGGGACAGCGAGGCCCTAGTGCAGGCCGAGCGCCCCTTCAGCCGTCGCCGCGGTTTTCCGGGGTGAAGATCAGGCCCGTGAGGGACCGGAAGGCCGCCTCCGGGTCCCGTCCCTCCAGCGCGTCGGACAGGTTGCCGCTGAGCAGCAGCGTCGCGAAGCCGTGCGCCAGTGACCAGGCGGCCACCCCCGCGAGCCGGTCGTCCTCGCCCCGGCCGCCCGGTGGGAGGTCCGCCACGCCCGCGCGCAGGGCGTCGGTCGCACGCGCCTGTGCGGAGAGCAGGTCCGGGTCGTCGGCCCGGTACAGGTCCGGCTGGAACATCACCTGGAAGTGCGCGGGGTGCGTCGCCGCGAACCGTACGTACGCCACGCCCCGCTCCCGCAGGTCCGGCGCCCCGGCCAGGGCGTCGGCGAACAGTGCGTACCCCTCGGCGGCCACAGCGGTCAGCAGGCCCGTGCGGTCCTTGAAGTGGTGCGCGGGAGCGGCGTGCGAGACGCCGGCCCGGCGGGCCAGGTCGCGCAGGCTCAGGGCGGCGGGGCCCTCGGCGGCGATGGCGTCGAGGGCGGCGGACAGGATGGCGCGCCGCAGATCGCCGTGGTGGTAGGTGCGCTCGCGCTCGTTGCTCATGGACAGCACCCTACCGGGCATCTAGTCATTGACAAGTTCTCTCGGGGTGCGCATGATGGAGATCCGATCTAGTCACTGGAAAGATGCCTGACTCCCGTTCGGGAGGGTGGAGATCATGACCGGAGAACCGGCCCGTGTGCGGCAGATGTGGCACCTCCTGGAGCCCCTGCACGCCGTTCTGTACTACGCCCCGGAAGCCTTCGAGGAGGCCGCCGCGCTGGGGTACGGCACCGAGGAGCGCTGGACGAGCTACTTCGCCTGGCGGGCGGCCCCGCTGGGGGCGGTCGATGCGCCGGAGGTGGTGCGGACGTTCCACAGCTTCGCCCCGGCGATGGTGGACCGGTATGTTCCGGCCGTCTGGGCGGCCGCCGGCCCGGACGCCGTGCTCGTGGCCCGGCTGCGGGCGGTCGACCGGTCCTACCGGGCGCTGTTCGGGGACCGGGTGGAGGGGCCGCAGTTCGCGGAGGCCGCCGCACTGGCGCGCCGCGCGGCGGAGGCGGCCGGGGGCGGTCAGGTGCCCCATGGCATGGGCCACGCCAACTCAGCCCTGCCCTGGCCGGACGCCCCGCACCTGACGCTCTGGCACGCGGCGACCCTCCTGCGCGAACACCGCGGCGACGGGCACATCGCCGCCCTGGCCGGGGCCGGCCTCGACCCGGTCGAGTCGCTGGTCTCCTTCGCGGCGGTCGGTGCGGCCCGCCCCGAGGTGTTCGCGAGCCGTGGCTGGGGCGAGGAGGAGTGGGGCGCGGCCCGGCGGCGGCTCCAGCAGCGTGGGCTGCTGGCGGCGGACGGCACGGCCACGGAGGCCGGACGCGAGCTGCGCGCGAAGGTGGAGCTGCGCACCGACGAGGAGGCCGCCGCACCATGGCGGGCCCTGGGGGAGGAGGGGCGCGAGCGGCTCGTGGAGCTGCTGGGGGAGCCCTGGCTGGAGGTCATCGGCTCGGGGACGCTGCCCGGGGAGAACACCCTCGGCATCGGCAAGGCCTGAGACGGGCTTTGCGAGGGCCAGAACTGTGCGCGCGGTGCCGGAACGGGCTGAAGGCGAGGACCGGGCGCCCTGAGCCGGAACGGGCTGAAGCCGAGTCATGAAAGCGCCCCCGACGGGGAAGACGCCCATAAGATTCTGGGCGTTCGGCTTTCTCCCCGTCAGGATGGCTTCACGTGATATCTGCCCGTACGTACCGAGCCGCGACCCTCCCCGCCCTCAGCGCCCTCGTCGTGCTCGCCCTGGCCGGCTGCGACCCCGACGACCTCGCGGCGGAGAGCGGCGGCGGCACGAGTGGCGGGGCGAACGGTGGCGCGCAGTCCGCCGAGGGCTTCGGCGTCAGCCCGCTGGACAACCCCGACGGTACGAAGCCGGGCCTGGCGCCCCTCACCAGCGACGCGGACCGGGCCGCCGCGCGGAAGATCATCGAGAAGGTCGCCACCAAGGGGCGCGGCCCGAAGACCGGCTACGAGCGGAGCAAGTTCGGCTCCGCGTGGAAGGACGGGATCGACGGCATCCCGCTCGCCCGGAACGGCTGCGACACCCGCAACGACCTCCTCGCCCGCGACGGCAAGGACATCGAACACCGCTCGGGCTCCAACTGCGTCGTCGTCTCGCTGAAGCTCAAGGACCCCTACACCGGCAAGAGCATCGACTGGCGCAAGCAGCAGGCGACCGAGGTGCAGATCGACCATGTGATGCCGCTGTCCTACAACTGGCAGATGGGCGCCGCCCGCTGGAACGAGACCAAGCGGCAGCAGATCGCCAACGACCCGCTCAACCTCCTGCCGGTGGACGGCCCGGCCAACAACGCCAAGCGCGACTCCGGCCCGGCCTCCTGGCTGCCGCCGTACAAGCCGGTCCGCTGCTCCTACGCGGTGCGGTTCGCCCAGGTCTCGCTGAAGTACGAACTCCCCGTCACCGCACCGGACAAGCAGGCGATGCTCGCGCAGTGCGGGGGGTGAGCCGGCCGCCCGGGGGGACCACGGTCCGTGGTCCCCCCGGATGACGCCTAGACCTTGCCGCCGCAGATCACGTCGTACGGCCTGCCCATCGCCATCATCAGCTCCATCGGCTCGGTGGTCGCCGCCGGGCACTGCTCCTTCTCCTTGACGAGGTCGAGCACCTTGAAGGCGTCGGAGCCGGCCGAGGCGCAGGCGACCTCCTTGGCGGTGGACGTGATGCAGTCGCCCTTCACCAGCTGCCCGCCCCCGGCGCCCGCGTCCCCGGGGTGGTCACCCGTCAGGTTGCGGCCGCAGACGGTGTTGGTGGGGATGCCGCCGCCCTTCTTGTTGTCGCCGGAGCCGAAGACCCGGGAGACCTGGATGATCAGGTCCGTTCCGGCCGGGCACTGGATCGCGTTCGGCAGGATGCTCGCGCTCTTGATTTCCAGCGCCTCGAAGGTGGCCCCGGAGTCGTCGCAGTCGAACGCGCGGTAGCCGTCCGGCTTGTTCTCCGGGTCCGGCCCTCCGCAGTCACCCACCTCCCACGAACCGCCCTTGCCGTCCGAGGCGGAGGAGGGCGACGAGGACGCCGACGACGAGGAGTCCTTGTCGCCGAAGACCTTGGACGCGCCATAGCCCAGGCCGAGAATCACCGCCAGCACCAGCAGGCTCTGCAGACACCCGGCGCCTCTCCGGGGGCGGGACGGCGTACTGCCTGGCTGGGTCATGGTGCTGCTCCTCATGGTGTCGTGCACAGGTACGAAGTCACGGGTGGGGACGCGGCATGGACACCTCACGGTTCCCCGATCCGGGCTTCCGGGGAACGGCCTCCGGGGCCGGCCGTCGCGAGGGCCCGGCGCGTCGAAAACCCCTGGTCCCAGGGGGTGCGGTCTGGCTAGGGTCGGCCCATGGAACTGCACATCACCACGCTCGCCGAGCGCCCCGAACTCGCCGACGCCCTGGACCGGATGCCGGACAACTGGCCGGAGTTCGTCCTGGAGGACATCGTCGGCTGGGCGAACTTCGGGCGGATCGCCGTCGAGTTCCCGCAGTACGTACTGGTCGCCACCGGCCCGGACGGCGCCGTGGTCGCCCGCGCCTACAGCGCCCCCTTCGAGCTGAACGCCCCCGGGCGCGGGCAGCTCCCCGCCGGCGGCTGGGACCGGATGCTGCTGTGGGCCTTCTCGGACCTGCGGCGCGGGCGGACCCCCGACACCGTCGGCGCGCTGGAGATCACCGTGGCCACCGGTCACCAGGGCAAGGGGATCTCGGGCCGCATGCTGGCGGCGATGCGGGAGAACGCCGGGCGGCACGGCTTCGGCGAGCTCGTCGCCCCGGTACGGCCGAGCGGCAAGCACCTGCGGGCCGCACTGCCGATGGAGGAGTACGCCCGGATCACCCGCCCCGAGGACGGGCTGCCCGAGGACCCGTGGCTGCGGGTCCACGTCAGGGCGGGCGGGGTCGTGGACTCGGTGGCCCCGGTGTCGATGACGGTGAGCGGGACGCTGGAGCAGTGGCGGAAGTGGACCGGGCTGCCGTTCGACACGGAGGGTCCGGTGGAGGTGCCGGGCGCACTGGTGCCGGTCCACTGTTCGCCCGCGCACGGGTACGCCGTCTACGCCGAGCCGAACGTGTGGGTGCGGCACCGGGTGTGACGGCAGCCGGGGCGGCACGTAACTCCGGTGCGGCGCCGCCCCGTCGCCGTTAGCGTGTGCCCGTGCCGCACACCCCCGCCCTCCTCGTCATCGACATGCAGAACGCCCTGGTGGCCATCGCCCACCAGGGCGCCGCGACCGTCGCGCGGATCGCCGGGCTCCGGGAGCGGGCCCGGGCGGCCGGCGTACCGGTGGTGACGGTCCAGCACCAGGACGACGAGCTGGAGCCGGGTACCGAGGGGTGGCACATCGCCCCCGCACTCGCGCCCGCACCGGGCGAGGCGGTCGTCCCCAAGTCCAGCCCGGACAGCTTCCTGGACACCGGCCTCGACGCGGCGCTGCGGGGTATGGGCGTCACCGAGCTCGTCGTCACCGGGTTCGCCACCGAGATCTGCGTGGAGTCCACCACGCGGCGGGCGCTGAGCCTCCGTTACGACGTGGTGCTCGTCGCCGACGCCCACACCACGTCACTCCGGACCGGCCCCGGCCCGTACGCCGCGCCGGAGGCGTCGATCGCGCACCACAACGAGATCTACCGGAACCTGCGTTTCCCCGGGCGGACCATCCGCGTACTGCGCACCGCCGAGGTGGATTTCACGGCGGCCCCGGCGGCCACGGCGACCGTCCGGCCCGCAGGGGTCGCGACCGCCTGACGGACGGTACGGTCACGCCCCGGTGACCTCATGGGCAACGGTTGGGCACAAGGGGGGACGGTCTGTCGGCGGCGGTGTATACGCTCACTGCACACGCCCGACTCACGTACGTCTCCCAGGAGCAGCACATGCACGGCTACGGCTATCCGCCGCAGCAGCCGCCGACGCCCCGGCCGTCCTCGGGGACGCTCACCACGCTGCGCGCCATCTTTGTTGTGCTGACCGTGCTGAGCTGCGGGTTCCTGGGGTGGGTGGCGATGCTGAGGCTCGCGGTCGTGACCCGCAAGCCCCGTGACTGGTGGCTGCTCGCGGTCACGGTCGTCCTCACCATCGGCCTGTTCGCGTTCTTCGCGGCCCTGCCCGAGGAGGACGAGATGACGGACACCCAGGCACTGGTCGGGGTCGGGTGGCTCATAGCGATCCTGGTCGGCGTCATCACGTACTACCTGATCATGGAGACACGGCACTTCGCGGCGCCCGGACCGTACGGCACCCGGACGCCGGTGCCCGGCCCCGCGACGGACCCGTACCGGCCGTCCGTCCACCAGCACCCGCCCGTCCAGGTCCAGAACCAGGCGCCCGTCCAGCCCCGGGCGCAGCACCCGACGCCGCCGCCCACCCCGAACCCGTACACCGTCGAGACCACGCCCCCCAAGCCCGCGCCCCAGCGCCTCGACCAGGTCCGGGCCGAGCTGGACGAGCTCAGCGACTACCTCCGCAAGGAGAACAAGGAGGGCGAAGGCCGGTGAGCGGCCGGGTCATCGCGGGACGGTACGAGCTGGCCACCATCCTCGGCCAGGGCGGCATGGGCCAGGTGTGGACGGCGTACGACCAGCGCCTGGACCGCCGCGTCGCCGTGAAGCTGCTGCGTCCGGACCGGGTCGCCGGGCCCACCGGCAGCGACGCCGCCGACGAGCTGCGCCGCCGGTTCGTCCGCGAGTGCCGGGTCACCGCACAGGTCGACCACCCCGGCCTGGTCACCGTCCACGACGCGGGCAGCGACGGCGACGACCTCTATCTCGTCATGCAGTACGTGGAGGGCGCCGACCTCGCCGACCACCTCGCCGAGCAGGACCCGTACCCCTGGCCCTGGGCCGTCGCGGTCGCCGCCCAGCTCTGCGCGGTCCTGAGCGCGGTGCACGCGGTGCCGATCGTGCACCGCGACCTGAAGCCCCGGAACGTGATGGTCCGGCCCGACGGCTCCGTCACCGTGCTCGACCTGGGCGTCGCCTCCGTCCTCGACACGGACACCACCCGCCTCACGCACACCGGTTCACCGATCGGCTCCCCGGCCTACATGGCCCCCGAACAGGCGATGGGCGGCGCAGTCGGCCCGTACACCGACCTGTACGCCCTCGGGGTGCTCCTGCACGAACTGCTCAGCGGGGACGTGCCGTTCGCCGGGTCCACCGCACTCGGCGTCCTGCACCGCCACCTCTACGAGCCGCCGGTCCCGGTCCGGCAGGGCAGGCCGGAGGTCCCCGCCGCGCTGGAGGCCCTCGTGCTGCGGCTGCTCGCCAAGGACCCGCAGGACCGGCCCGCCTCCGCGCAGGAGGTGTACGAGGAGCTGGCCCCGCTGCTGCCCAAGCACGGCACCCCCGCCGGGCCCCTCGACCCGACGCGCCCGTTCCTGCGCCCGCACGCCCCCTGGCCGGACCGGGCCGCCACCCCGGCCTCCGCGCCCGTACCCGCGTCCGTCTCCGTACCGTCGCAGGCCCAGGCGGGCACCACTCCGTGGCCCGCCGTCGCCTCCCTCCTCTCCCCGCCCCCGCCGCTCACGGCGCCGACCAACTTCACCCCGCCGCCCGCCCGCCCGGACGTCGCGCAGGCCGTGGACGAGGTGAAGAAGTTGCTCGGCGAGGGCCGGATCACCCAGGCCGTGGACATCCTCGGCTCGATCCTCCCGGCGGCCGCCGCCGAGCACGGCGAGCACTCACCCGTCGTCCGCATCCTGCGCAAGCAGTACGCGGCGACACTGATGGACGACGGGCAGTACCGCCGCGCCCTCCCGGAGCTGCGCCGCCTCGCGGAGGACCGCACCGCCGGGACCGGCCCGGCCGACATCCAGGTCCTCCAGTTCCGTTACGACGCCGCCCAGTGCCTGGAACAGCTCGGCGAGGCCACGGCCGCGCTCGGCGAGTACCGCGCGGTCCTCCCGTACTACGAGAACGCCTACGGGGCCGTCACCACCGATCCGGGCCGGGCCCTCGACATCCGCCACCGCATCGGGCAGCTCCTGCTGGCGGTCGGGGACCACACGGCGGGCCGGGCCCAGTTCCAGGCCCTGCTGTACGACGCGGAGCGCACCTACGGGCCGCACCACCCGCTCTCCGCCGACCTGCGCCGCCGCCTCAGCCACCAGCAGGACGTCCGGGGCGGCTGATTCCGGGGGTCCGGCCGCCCCACATCCCCAACTCCTCCCGAATCGTTGGTCGAATCAGTGGCACCGATCACATCCACTGCCTACCATCGATCACCGCAAGGCTTGTGCACCGATGCACAAACTCTCCACGGGAGGCTCCTTTGCACCGCCGTCGTCGCACCGCGCTCGCCGTCACCGCCGCAACCCTGCTCGCGGCACCACTCCTCGCCGCCTGCGGCAACGAGGCCCACCCCGGTGCCGCGGCCGTCGTGGGCGGCGAGCGGATCGAGGTCTCGGCGGTCCAGGCCCAGGCTGCCGACGTCCGCACCGCCCAGGAGAGCTCGCCCGAGGCGGCCCAGCTGGTCAACAAGTCGGGCCAGCTCAACCGCGCCAAGCTGCACGGGCTGATCTTCGGCCGGATCCTGGACAAGGCCGCCGAGGACGCCGGGGTCACCGTGAACCGCAAGGAGATCCAGGAGGCCCGGACCGCCAGCCGTGCCCAGGCCGGCGGTGAGGAGCAGCTGCGGGCGATGATGCTCCAGCAGCGCTGGGTCGCCCCCGACCAGATCGACGGCGACATGCGCCAAGAGGTGCTGCTGCCGAAGCTCGCCAAGGCGCTCGGCGCGGACCTCGGCACCCCGGCCGGACAGCAGGTCGTCGGCGAGGCGCTGACCAAGGCGTCGAAGCAGCTGAAGATCGACGTCAACCCGCGCTTCGGGGCCTGGGACGACCAGAAGATGCAGCTCGGCAACTACAAGGCGCCCTGGATCACCCAGGTCACCGAGTTCGCCCCGCAGGAGCCGGAAGCGGGCGCCTGATCTGGATGCCGTCCGGGCACCCGCCGGGCGCTTGAGCCGGGCGCCCTTCGGGTACCCGCCGGGCGCCTGACCTGGGGCCGCGGCGGGTAGGTTCGCCGGGTGAACGCTGAAGCCCCCGGCACGCCCACTGCCACCCCCGGCGACCCCGGCCGCATCGTCCTGCTCACCGCCAGCCACCGGGTCGCGCCCGGCCTGCTGTCCTGGCCGGCCTGGCAGACGCTGCACGCCGCCGACCAGGTCCTCACCGCCGACCCGGACCACCCCCAACTGCCCTACCTCCGCGAGGCGGGCGTCCGCGTCGAGCACGCGGCGCCCTCCGCCGACGAACTGGTGGCCGCCTGCGCGGGCGGCCGCACGGTCGTGGTCCTCGTCGGCGGCGAGGGCGACAGCCGCCTGACCGACGGCCTGGCCCGGCTCGGCGGCTCCGGCCGGGTGTCCATGCCGGACCTGGAGCTGCTCCCCGGCTCGTACGACCTGCCCGGCGCCCGCCTCCTGGACCTGGTCCAGGTGATGGACCGGATCCGCCGCGAGTGCCCCTGGACCTCGCAGAAGACGCACAAGGGCCTCGCCAAGTACGCCATCGAGGAGGCGTACGAACTGGTCGAGGCGATCGAGGACGGCGACCGGACCGAACTGCGCGAGGAACTGGGCGACGTACTCCTCCAGGTCGTCTTCCACGCGCGCATCGCGGAGGAAGGCCGCCCGGAGGATGGGGCGGAGCCGTTCGCCATCGACGACGTGGCGGGCGGCCTGGTCGAGAAGCTGATCCACCGCCATCCGCACGTCTTCGGCGACGAGAGCGCCGAGACCCCGGAGGACGTCCACGCGCACTGGCTGCGCACCAAGGCGATCGAGAAGCAGCGCACCTCGGTCACCGAGGGCGTCCCCCTCGGCCAACCGGGCCTGGCCCTCGCGGCAAAGCTCGGCAGCCGCGCCCGTACGGCCGGACTCGACGTCCCCCTCCCCACCGGCGACACCATCGGCTACGAGCTCCTGGCCCTCGCCGTGACCGCCGAGGCGAACGGCACCGACCCGGAGGCCGCCCTCCGCGCGGCGGCCCGTGCGTACAGGGACGCGATCGTGGCGGCGGAGGGCGGGGAGCCGGGGGCCCGGTAGGTGTGCGGGTGCTCTCCGCCCTCGAAGCCTCTGCGGCACGGGACCGGCACCATGGTCAACTAGTCGATGCTTCCGGTGTGAACTCCACCGGAAGGGTGCGCAGGCCTCGCATGATCAGGCCGCCACGCCACCGCAGATCGGCCGGATCCACCGCGAGCCGCAGGTCCGGCAGACGGCGGAACAACGTCTCCAGAGCAGTGCGCCCCTCCAGCCGGGCGAGGGGTGCACCGAGGCAGTAGTGGATGCCGTGCCCATATCCCAGGTGCTGGTTGTCCCGGCGGGCGAGATCGAGGGTGTCGGGGTTCTTGAACCTCTCGGGGTCGCGGTCCGCCGCCGCGAGCACCACGAGGACCGGGTCACCTTTTCGAATCGGCTGCCCTCCGATTTCGAGCCCCTCGGTGGCGTACCGCCAGGTTGCCAGCTCCACCGGGCCGTCGAAACGCAGCAGCTCCTCCACGGCGCTATCGATGAGGGGACCGTTGCCTTGCTCTACCGCACCCTGGAAAACGGATCGCTGAGCAGGGTTCCGGAAGAACGCATGGGCGCTGTTGCCGATCAAGTTGATGGTCGTTTCGAAACCCGCGAAAAGGATCACGAACGCCATTGCGGCGGCCTCGTTCTCGGTGAGGTGCTCGCCATGGTCACTCGCCCGGATCAGATCCGAAATCAGGTCGTCGCCGGGGTCGGCGCGCTTCTTGTGAATCAGCTCGGAGAGGTAAGCACGAATCTTTTTCACGGAGCGGGCGACGCCGCCGCGGGGGCCTCCGCCGTGCCGGATCATCATCCCGGCCCAGTCACGGAAGTCGTCCTGGTCCTCGCGGGGTACGCCGAGCAGGTCGCAGATGGCGTAGATGGGGAGCGGGAAGGCGAATTCATGGATGAGGTCGGCTTCCCCCTTCTCCGCGAAACCGTCGATAAGGCTGTTCGTCAGCTCTTGGACCCGTGGCGCGAAGAGCGCGGCCCGACGTGGCGTGAACGCCTTGGATACGAGTCGGCGCAGCCTGGTGTGGTCCGGCGGGTCGATGTTGAGCAGGTGCGTCATGAGGCCCGCGCCGCGCTCCCCCGGGATACCGGTCTTGGCGCGGCCCTGGGCGTCATCAGCGTGATGCTCGGGGTTCTTGGAGAGCCGTGCGTCGGCCAGCGCCTGCCGCGCGTCGGCGTAACGTGTCACGAGCCACGCTTCCACTCCGGACGGCAACTCTGTCCGATGCACGGGTGCGTGCTCCCGCAGCCAGGCGTATGCGGGATACGGATCGGTCGCGAACTCCCAGGAGAAGAGTTCCGGAGTCGGGGTGTCGTTCATCCGGCGACGGTATCGGGCGCTTGTGCGGCGAGAGCCCACTGGCATGGCGTTGAGATCTCGACCCGGAGGCTTGTGACGCTCCAGGGCAATCACGAGGACAGCAAAGCGTAGTGCTGTCGCAGCACGGCGGGGCGAGGACGGCAGACGGTGGCTGGAACTGTGTCCTCCGCCCCCGCCCGGTCCCGAAGCCACCGTTTACGACGAGTACGTGGACGAAGCGGTCTCCGGCGCGCTGGAAAGGCGTCCCGAGATGGACCGCCTGGTCCTCGACGCGCACCAGCAGCACTTCAACCGCATTCTCGTCCCCAACGTCGACCGCATCGGCCGGACGGCCCGCGCCGCCTACCAGTGGGCCTGGAACATGGCGGACCTCGGCATCCACTTCATCTCGGTCACCGAGGGCATCGACACCAGCACCGACGTCGGCTGGTCCCGGTTCATGCAGTACGTCACCTACTCCGAGATGGAGTGGCGGCGCATCCAGGAGCGGACCGCTGCCGGCCGCGAACTGAAGATCAGCTACGGCGGCTGGCCAGGTGGCCCCGCTCCTTACGGCTACATGATTGCCCAGGACGCCTCCCGGGTAGGCCGGCGCCGCAAGAGGTTCAGCGTTCTCGTCACCGCCGGTCAGGAGTCCATGGTGCTCTCCGTGGCCGTCGGGCTCATCGTCGACCAGGGCATGAACTACACCGAGGCGTGCGACGAACTCAACGAGCGCGCGCTCTTCACCCGCAGCGGCGTGCCCTGGACCGTCGGGAACCTGCGTAACCGCCTCTGGAGCGAGACCATCCACGACGGTTACGTGGTCTACCGGAAGACGAACCGGGGCAACGGCAAGAACACGACCCTGCGCTGCGAGGACGGCACCCCCGTTCACGGCGACCCGGTCAAGATCGGCGTCCCGCCCATTTTCAGTGAGGAGCGCGCCCGGCTCCTCATGGAAGCGCTCAAGAAGATCGGCTTCCAGAACGGCCGCATCACGGATCAGGTCTATCCCCTCAGCGGACGCATCGACGGGCATTGCGGCGAGGTCTACACCGGTGCAGGCCGAAGCGGTGAAGCACGTGCCTACCGCTGCAAGGGCATGACCCGTAAGGCGGGGTCCTGCGGCGAGCCGCACTTCAACGCCAAGGGGATCGAGGATGTCGTCTGGGCGGAACTGACCAGGCTCATGAAGGACGAACGCACCCTTCGGACGATGGCGGCCGAGTGGGTCAGCAACCTGCCCGGCGACAAGGAGAAGTACGAGCGGCGAGTCGCCGAGTTCGCCACGAGAATCGCGGCCCAGGAAAACCTCCTTGACCGGAAGGTGCCCGAGTACGTCAGGGCTGGGGTCGACCCCGTCGTCCTTGAGTCGTCTGTCAAGGAGATGAAACAGGAGCTGGAGAAGTTCCGGAAGCAGAAGAAGTTCGCGGAGGAGTGGCTGGAGGAGTACGCCGAGCACGAGCGCCAGGCACGCAACCTCGTAGACATCGCTGACAACGCCCGCGAGCGTCTCGGCACCATGACTCTGAAGGAGCGCAGGGAAGTCTTCGACATGTTCGACGTCAGGGTCGCCCCCGGCGCGATGGAGAACACGTCCAAGCCCGGCGTCAAGTGCGCGGTGAGCCAGTGGCACTGGGAGACCGGAACTCTCGTCCCGTCGGACCCGACGGATGAGGAATGGGAGTCGGTTCTCGCTGCACTGCGCACCTTCTTCCATGGGAAGGCGAAGCAGCACTTCGCTACGAAGTACGACATCCGTGCGCAGTTCTGCGGCATGCTGCACCGACTTCGGCGCGGCCTTGCGTGGAACGACATGCCCCTCACCTGGGGGCCGATCGACCCCATGCGGACGCGCCAGCTCAAGTGGTGGCAGAAGGGTGCCTGGCCCGAGGTCATGCAGGTGCTCTGCGCGGACAAGAGGGGAGTGGAGGCGTACCGTCGGCCGACTCTTCCTCAGCTCACGGTCACCGGCCGACTCCGTCTGGGGCTGTCGGCGGAGGCGCGGAGCGAGGCACCCGAGCACAAGGTGGAGAACACGTTCATCGATCGCAACGCGGTCAAGGCGGACAGGCCTGGCTATCTCCTTCTTTCCTCTGCTGGTCAGATCAGGTTCGAGACGACGATCGGCCTCATCGGCAACGGTACGTGCGCCCTGCTGGAGGCCTCGCTGTAGACGGGGAGAGTGCGCTGCCGGCCACCGGGACCGAGGAACTGCTCCGTTTCGACGGCCTGGTGGAGCTCTCGACCGGGCAGTACGTCACCGAGGCGCTGACGTTCGACCTGTCACGGAGTGACAATCAGCACCTCGGATACGGTCACGGAATCCACTACTGCCTGGGAGCGCCGCTGGCCCGGCTGGAGGGCCAGGCTGCGGTGGCGACGCTGCTGAGGCGCCTCCCTGGCCTGCGACTTGCCGGAGAATCCGCCGATTTGCGCTGGCGGGGCGGACTCATCATGCGTGGACTGCGCACTCTGCCGGTGGAGTTCGAGCCGGGACGCCGCCTCGAAGAAAGTGACACGCTGTCACCTCTGTGACTTTCACGTGATCTGCGCTGCATCGACTTGTGACATACGTTCGAGTCCCGCTAGGTTCACGGTTCGACGCGTCGGCCGCGGTTAAACCTTGGCCCGCCCGTCACTTGCTCAACAGCTTCACGCTCAGCAGATTTACGTTCAGCAGATTTGCGCTCAACAGTTTCATGCTTCTCAGTTCCTGCTTGTCAGTCGCACGGAAGGCAAACCCCATGGGCTCCGCGAACGGCAGACACCGCCGCCCTCGTCAGGCACCCGCCATCGTCGTCGCCGCAGGCGTGACCGGATCGGCCATCGCCATTCCGTTCCTCGGCGCGGCGGGCGCACACGCAGCCGACGCCACCACCTGGGACCGGGTCGCGGAGTGCGAGAGCGGCGGCATGTGGAGTGCCGACCTCGGCAACGGCTACTACGGCGGGCTCCAGTTCTCGCAGGAGACCTGGTCCGCGTACGGCGGCACCGCCTTCGCCGAGCGGGCCGACCTCGCCAGCCGTTCCCAGCAGATATCCGTCGCCGAGAAGGTCCTGGACGACAAGGGGCCGCAGGCGTGGCCGAGCTGCGCGGTGATCTCCGGCCTCGCGGTGGACGGCAGCCTGCCCGGTGTCGACCCCGGAACCGCGCCCGCCGCCGAGCCCACCGATGACGCGACGACCGCCCCGGCGGACGAAGCGGATGAAAAGGGTGAAGCGGGGAGTTCCGGCAATACGGACTCGTCCGGCAAGGCCGGTAAGACCGGCAAGAGCGGCAAGGGTGAGAAGGAGGGCGGGAGCGACACGCTCGACCCCTCGGGGAAGCCTTCCACGCCCCCGGTCGCCGGAAAGGCCGGAACCCCCGGGTCTCCTGACGCCTCGCAGCCCTCCACCTCCGCCCCCGACGCCTCGCAGGGCGCCGACGGCACCGGCGGCAAGCACCGGGGCGCTCCCGCGCCCGAGGAGGCCGGCGCGGTGGGCCAGGACGGCGACCCCCGTGAGTCCGGCCGGCACGCCTCGCGGGGCGAGGGTGACGTGCGGGACGGCGGTGCGGTCGTCGACGGCGGGTACACCGTGCAGCCCGGCGACAACCTCTGGGCGATTGCTGACGCACAGAAACTTCCCCAGGGCTGGACCGGCCTGTACGAGGCCAACAAGGACCTTCTGGGCTCCGACCCGGATCTGATCCTGCCCGGACAGAGCCTGGATCTGGGGCTGGAGCAGGTCGGCCAGGAAGGCGCCCCGGAGGGTGCCGAGGTGCCCGCCGCCAACTGATCAAAAGCGGGAAAACACCCCAAAATTGCGGGTAGTTCAGAGGCCTATGTCCACTTATGCGTAAGTGAGACATGGGTCTCTTTGCTTCAACTGGCGTGTCGCGTCCGCCCGCTCGCCGCAGATCCCCTCCGACCTGCGGAAACGATCCATCACAGAAGGCAAGTAAGCGCCGATTGGCCTAGTATGTCCATCTTTGAATGTGGGGGTTGCCTGTGTTTACGGTCGGAACCGCTCGCACCGCGGGCCCCGTCGACCGTCACGCCGAATCCTGCCGTCGGTCGAAGGGAACAGACGCGTAAAGCGCCGTAGGCAGGAGCGGGGGACCCAGGTAAGCCGCCGGGTCCGTACAGCCCCTTCGAAGGGCAGTTCCTTCGAAGTCGGGGACGTACGGGAACGGCTTGGGGTGAAGTCGCGTGCAAGGTCGCGCGACCGGGCAACTCATTGGCCCGAACCCGACAGCTCACCTCGTAGGCGTCGGTGAGGAGATTCGTTCCATGCTGCTTAACAGCAAGGGCAAGCACCGCCGCCCCTCGAAGGCCGTCCGTTTCGCCACCCTCGCGGGCATCACCGGTGCCGCCGTCGCCGTCCCGCTGATGGGCGCGACCAACGCTTCCGCCGCCTCCGTCGAGACCTGGGACGCCGTCGCCCAGTGCGAGTCCGGCGGCAACTGGTCCATCAACACCGGCAACGGCTACTACGGCGGGCTGCAGTTCTCGCAGTCGAGCTGGGCCGCCGCCGGCGGTACGCAGTACGCCTCCCGTGCCGACCTGGCCTCCAAGGACCAGCAGATCGCCACCGCCGAGAAGCTTCTCGACCTCCAGGGCCCGGGTGCCTGGGCCTGCGCCGGTGCCGGCGGCCTCACCAACGACGGCGTGGACCCGGGTGTGAACACCGGCTCCGGCCAGTCCGAGAGCAAGCCCGAGCAGGCGCAGCCCGAGCGCAAGGCCGAGCAGCCCACCACGCGCAGCGAGCAGCGCACCGCCCCGGCCGCCCCCAAGGCCGAGTCCAAGAAGACCGTCACCACCCCGACCGGTGAGAAGGTCCAGAAGGGCGACGGCGAGTACAAGGTCAAGGCCGGCGACACCCTGAGCAAGATCGCTGAGAAGGAAGACGTCAAGGGTGGCTGGAGCAAGCTCTTCAAGCTCAATGACGACATCGTCAAGGACGCGGACCTGATCTTCCCGGGTCAGCAGCTCCACCTGAAGTAACAGCGGGCTCTCCTCCCCGGAGGGAGGGGGTCCGGCTCCACCCTCCCTCGCACGGCTCCCCGGCCCGGCGCGCTCTCCCCCCGTGCGCGCCGGGCCGGGGTCTTTCGTTCACCTCTTGTCGTCATCGGGCCCGCACCGCTTGTTACTGCCCAGTAGATTTCTAGAGATTTGTCCCGTCATGCAGGCCCTTGGGTCCTTTTTCGTCCCAGGAGACGGGCGGTCGGCCGACTGACACGGCCGGGCCGGTTAGGCTCGTGTCGCAAGGCCACAGTGACCCTGCACAACCAGCGTCATATCCCAGAAGGAGATGCCTCGTGCCGTCCATCGACGTCGTCGTAGCCAGGGAAATCCTCGACTCCCGGGGCAACCCCACGGTCGAGGTCGAGGTTGGCCTCGACGACGGCAGCACGGGCCGTGCTGCAGTACCGTCCGGCGCCTCCACCGGTGCGTTCGAGGCCGTCGAGCTTCGCGACGGTGACCCCAACCGCTACCACGGCAAGGGCGTCGAAAAGGCCGTCCTCGCCGTCATCGAGCAGATCGGCCCGGAGCTCGTCGGGTACGACGCCACCGAGCAGCGCCTCATCGACCAGGCGATGTTCGACCTCGACGCCACCGAGAACAAGGCCTCGCTCGGCGCGAACGCCATCCTCGGTGTCTCGCTCGCCGTCGCCCACGCCGCCTCCGAGGCGTCCGACCTGCCGCTCTTCCGCTACCTCGGCGGCCCGAACGCGCACCTGCTGCCCGTTCCGATGATGAACATCCTGAACGGCGGCTCGCACGCCGACTCCAACGTGGACATCCAGGAGTTCATGATCGCCCCGATCGGCGCGGAGTCCTTCTCCGAGGCCCTGCGCTGGGGCGCGGAGGTCTACCACACGCTGAAGAAGGTCCTCAAGACCAAGGGCCTGTCCACCGGCCTCGGCGACGAGGGCGGCTTCGCCCCGAACCTGGACTCCAACCGCGCCGCCCTGGACCTCATCGTCGAGGCCATCAAGGAGGCCGGTTACGTCCCCGGCCGCGACATCGCGCTCGCGCTCGACGTCGCCGCGTCCGAGTTCTACAAGGACGGCGTCTACGAGTTCGAGGGCAAGTCCCGCTCGGCCGCCGAGATGACCGAGTACTACGAGGAGCTCGTCTCCGCGTACCCGCTGGTCTCCATCGAGGACCCGCTGTACGAGGACGACTGGGCCGGCTGGAAGGTCATCACCGACCGCATCGGCGCCAAGGTGCAGATCGTCGGCGACGACCTCTTCGTCACCAACCCGGAGCGGCTGGCCCGCGGCATCGAGGAGGGCTCCGCCAACGCCCTGCTCGTCAAGGTCAACCAGATCGGTTCGCTGACCGAGACCCTGGACGCCGTCGAGCTGGCCCAGCGCAACGGCTTCAAGTGCATGATGTCGCACCGCTCCGGCGAGACCGAGGACGTCACCATCGCCGACCTCGCCGTCGCCGTGAACTGCGGCCAGATCAAGACCGGCGCCCCGGCCCGTTCGGACCGCGTCGCCAAGTACAACCAGCTGCTGCGCATCGAGGAGATCCTCGACGACGCCGCGGTGTACGCAGGCCGCTCCGCCTTCCCGCGCTTCAAGGGCTGAGCCTTCAAGGGCTGACGCCTTCACGGGCTGACGCCTTCAGGGGCTGACCCGTAGCCCCGAGACGGTAGCCTCCGCCCGTCCCCGCACCCGGTCCCGTACCGTGTGCGGGGACGGACGTGCGTAACGGGGAGGCGGGAGACATGGCCGGGAAGGACCGCGACCGGTTCTCCACCGCGACCAGGCTGCGACTGCTCGGCGAGCAGACCGCGGCCCGCGTGTACCGCTCCCAGAACCGCCGCCAGGCCCGCCGCTCCCGGCTCACCGGCCGGGCCGCCTTCCTGGCGCTGGTGGTCTGCTCCCTGGTGGTGGCGCTCGCCTACCCGATGCGGCAGTACGTCTCCCAGCGCGACGAGATCGCCGAGCAGGAGCGGCTCTCGCGCCGGGCGGAGCAGCGCACCGAGGAGCTGCGGGACGAGAAGGCGCGGCTCCAGGACGACGCGTACATCATGCGTCTGGCCCGCCAGCACCTCCATTACGTACTCCCCGGCGAGACCGGCTACACGGTGGCCGACCCCGACGCGGCGCAGGACCGCCGCGGGGAGCCGGGTGCCGGCGACCGTCCCTGGCACGCGAACGTCTGGGACGGCGTGGACAGCGCCGACCGCACCGACCGCGACTGACGTCCCTACCCCCCTCCGAGACTTCCCCCCCCCGACGAGCTTCCGAGCAGAACCAAGGCAGGCATGGAAACGCCCCCTCCGCAGACCGAGTCCACCAAGCCCACCGACGCGGACATCGCCGCGTTCGAGCAGCAGCTCGGCCGCCCGCCGCGCGGGCTGCGTGCCATCGCGCACCGCTGCCCGTGCGGCAACCCGGACGTGGTGGAGACCCAGCCCCGTCTGGAGGACGGCACGCCGTTCCCGACGACGTACTACCTGACCTGCCCCCGGGCGGCCTCGGCGATCGGCACGCTGGAGGCCAACGGGGTCATGAAGGAGATGACGGCCCGTCTGGAGACCGATCCGGAGCTGGCCGCCGCCTACCGGGCCGCGCACGAGGACTACATCACCCGCCGCGACGCCATCGAGGTCCTGGAGGGCTTCCCGAGCGCCGGCGGCATGCCGGACCGGGTGAAGTGCCTGCACGTCCTGGTCGGCCACTCGCTGGCCGCCGGGCCCGGGGTGAACCCGCTGGGCGACGAGGCCATCGCGATGCTGCCGGAGTGGTGGGCCAAGGGCGCGTGCGTCACGCCGTGCACGCCGCCGGGCGAGGACGACGGCTGGACGGTGGACGAGGGCGACGGCGGCCACTTCGCCTTCCGCCCGGTCGACGGCCCCGCCGACGGGAGGAGCGCATGACCAGGGTCGCCGCGGTCGACTGCGGTACGAACTCGATCCGGCTCCTCGTCGCCGACGCGGACCCCGCCACCGGCTCCTTCACCGAGCTGGACCGGCGGATGACGATCGTCCGCCTCGGCCAGGGCGTCGACCGGACCGGCCGGCTCGCCCCCGAGGCGCTGGAGCGGACGTTCGCGGCCTGCCGCGAGTACGCCGCGGTGATCGAGGAGCTGGGCGCCGAACGCGTCCGCTTCGTCGCCACCTCCGCCTCCCGCGACGCCGAGAACAGCGCGGAGTTCGTCTCCGGCGTCCGGGACATCCTGGGCGTCGAGCCCGAGGTGATCACCGGCGACCAGGAGGCGCAGCTCTCCTTCGACGGGGCCACCAAGGAGCTGACCGGCAGCGACCACCTGGCCGAGCCGTATCTGGTCGTCGACATCGGCGGCGGCTCCACCGAGTTCGTGCTCGGCTCGGACCGGGTCGAAGCGGCCCGGTCCGTGGACATCGGCTGCGTACGGATGACCGAGCGTCACCTGGTGGCGGACGGGGCCGTCGTGGACCCGCCCACCCACGAGCGGGTCGCCGCGATCCGCGCGGACATCGACGCCGCGCTCGACCTCGCCGCCGGGAGCGTGGAGCTCACCGGGGCCGGCACGCTCGTCGGCCTGGCGGGCACGGTCACCACGATCGCCGGGATCGCGCTGGAGCTGGAGGAGTACGACTCCGGGGCCATCCACCACTCCCGGGTCTCCCGAGGCCAGGTCCGCGCGATCACCGAGCACCTCCTCCAGTCGACCCACGAGGAACGCGCCGCGATCCCCGTGATGCACCCGGGCCGGGTCGACGTGATCGCGGCGGGCGCCCTCGTGCTGCTCGCCGTGATGGAGCGGACGGGCGCGCACGAGGTCGTCGTGAGCGAGCACGACATCCTGGACGGCATCGCCTTCAAAGCGGCAGAAGGCGGACCGTTCAACGGCTGACGTCGTCGCCTGGAGCGCCGCGTAGGGAGCGGGCGGGCGGCCCCGCGCCGCCCGCTCAACCGCAGTGTCACCTGCACCTTTGAGCCGCCTCACCGCCCTGGTGGGCCGCTCGGGGGACCCTCGCGGGGACACGCCGCCACGAAGTTCGTGAACTTCTTCACAAGGAATTCGGCCCTGTTGGGCGAAGTTCGGGCCCGCAAGGGCCGTCCGGGCCATATGCGGGGCATCACGGAAGGCGTACGGGGGCGTTCCGGGGGCGTTGCGTACGTATGAAGCGGGGTGCCGATGCGGCGCTCCTGGAGGGCCAAGGGCCAGCTCACAGGCGGTCAGGAACGTTTCCCGGGGTGTTGCGGTTCCCCTGCGGGGTCATGACCTGGGTCACGTGGGCGGCGAAGTGTAGCAGAGGGTGGGTGAATCCTTGTGAAGGGGCTCACGAGCACCCCCCTGGGGCGAGGTGGATACTCGATGGCATGAGCACCACGGAGCGTCCCAGGATCCTCGTTGTAGGCGGTGGGTACGTAGGCCTGTACGCAGCTCGTCGCATTCTGAAGAAGATGCGATACGGAGAGGCGACCGTCACGGTCGTCGACCCGCGGTCGTACATGACGTACCAGCCCTTCCTCCCCGAAGCTGCCGCAGGCAGCATCTCGCCTCGGCATGTCGTCGTCCCGCTGCGACGCGTGCTGCCCAAGGCTGAGGTTCTCACCGGTCGTGTCACGACCATCGACCAGGACCGCAAGGTCGCCACGGTCGCGCCGCTCGTCGGCGAGGCCTACGAGCTGCCCTTCGACTACCTGGTCATCGCGATGGGCGCGGTCTCCCGTACCTTCCCGATCCCCGGCCTCGCCGAGCAGGGCATCGGCATGAAGGGCATCGAGGAGGCCATCGGCCTGCGCAACCACGTCCTGGAGCAGCTGGACAAGGCTGACTCCACGACCGATGAGGACGTCCGCCGCAAGGCGCTGACGTTCGTCTTCGTGGGCGGCGGCTTCGCCGGTGCGGAGACCATCGGCGAGGTCGAGGACATGGCCCGCGACGCGGCGAAGTACTACACCAACGTGAAGCGCGAGGACATGCGCTTCATCCTGGTCGACGCCGCCGACAAGATCCTTCCCGAGGTCGGCCCGAAGCTGGGCGCCTACGGCAAGGAGCACCTGGAGAGCCGCGGGGTGGAGATCTACCTCTCCACCTCCATGGACTCCTGCGTCGACGGTCACGTGGTGCTCAAGAACGGCCTGGAGGTCGACTCCAGCACCATCGTGTGGACCGCCGGTGTGAAGCCGAACCCGGCGCTCGCCCGCTTCGGTCTGCCGCTCGGCCCCCGCGGCCACGTGGACACATCCGAGAAGCTCCAGGTGCAGGGCACCGACTACATCTGGGCCGCGGGCGACAACGCCCAGGTCCCGGACATGGTCGGCCGCCGCGCCGGCAACCCGAACGCCTGGTGCCCGCCCAACGCCCAGCACGCGCTGCGTCAGGCGAAGGTCCTCGGCGACAACGTGATCTCCGGCATGCGGGGCTTCCCGCAGAAGGAGTACAGCCACGCCAACAAGGGTGCGGTCGCCGGTCTCGGCCTGCACAAGGGCGTCGCGATGATCGTCATGGGCAAGGTGAAGATCAAGCTCAAGGGCCGTCTCGCCTGGTACATGCACCGCGGCTACCACGGCATGGCGATGCCGACCTGGAACCGTAAGATCCGGATCTTCGCCGACTGGACCCTCGCGGTCTTCCTCAAGCGCGAGGTCGTCTCGCTCGGCGCCATGGAGACGCCGCGCGAGGAGTTCTACGAGGCCGCCAAGCCGGCCCCGGCTCCGGCCGTCGCCGCCAAGTCCGAGGGCGAGAAGGCCAAGGCCTCCTGACGCCCGCATGAGGGACGCTCCACCCGAGCGACCTGTACGACGCCCGAAGGGGCCGTCCGCCATCCGTGGTGCGGACGGCCCCTTCGGCGTATCCGCCGCAGGAGTGGATCACAGCCCCCCGGGCACGCCTTTTGCCCTTTCGTTGCCCGGTGGCGGGATGACTGAGCGTGCGGAGAGAGTTGACGGAGAAGTACCGCGTCGTGGCACCGAGACGTGCCACGGCGGGATCATGAGCACGTACATGTGTATTGGGCTTGTTGTGTTTGTCGGGGAAACACCACCACGGAGGTGTGCGCCATGGCACGCGCCGCATCGCGGCTCACCGCTCTCGCGGAAGAATTGCTCTCGGAACCCCTACCGGTCCGCATCCGGGCCTGGGACGGCAGCGAATCGGGTCCGCCCGGCGCCCCCGTCCTCGTGATCCGCCACCGCCGCGCCCTGCGCAGACTCCTGTGGAAGCCCGGCGAACTGGGCCTGGCCCGCGCCTGGGTGTCCGGTGAGATCGACGTCGAAGGCGACCTGTACGAAGCGCTCGACCGGATCGCCGGGCTGCTGTGGGACCGGGGTGCCGACGCCAAGGACGCCGTCCACCCGGTCCGCGACCCCGCCGTCCGCGCCTTCGCCCGCGGCCTCCTCCAGCTGGCCGGTCCCTGGCCGCCGCCCGCCCCGCCCGCCGAGGAGGTCCGCCGCCGCACCGGTCCGCTGCACACCAAGCGGCGCGACAAGGAGGCCATCAGCCACCACTACGACGTGGGCAACGACTTCTACGCCCTGGTCCTCGGGCCGTCCATGGTCTACTCCTGCGCCTACTGGGAGGACGGCTCCACCCTGGAGGACGCCCAGCGCGACAAGCTCGACCTGGTCTGCCGCAAGCTCGCCCTGAAGGAGGGCGACCGCCTCCTGGACGTCGGCTGCGGCTGGGGATCGATGGCCATCCACGCGGCCCGTGAGTACGGGGCGCAGGTCACCGGCATCACCCTCTCCCAGGAGCAGGCCGCCCACGCCCGCAAGCGCATCGCCGAGGAGGGGCTGACCGACCGGATCGAGATCAGGGTCCAGGACTACCGGGACGTCCGCGACGGACCGTACGACGCGATCTCCTCGATCGGGATGGCCGAACACGTCGGCTCGGTCCGCTACCGCGAGTACGCCGACGATCTCTACGCCCTCCTGAAGCCCGGCGGACGCCTGCTGAACCACCAGATCGCCCGCCGCCCGGAGAAGGACGAGGACGCCTACCGCATCGACGCGTTCATCGACTCCTACGTCTTCCCCGACGGCGAACTCGCCCCCCTCGGCCGCACCCTGGCCACCCTGGAGGAGGCCGGGTTCGAGGCCCGGGACGTCGAGGCGATCCGCGAGCACTACGCGCTGACCCTGCGCCGCTGGGTGGCCAACCTGGAGCGCCACTGGGATCAGGTGGTACGCGCCACCTCCCCGGGCCGGGCCAGGGTCTGGCGGCTGTACATGGCCGCCTCCGCGCTCTCCTTCGAGCACAACAAGATCGGCGTCAACCAGATCCTCGCGGTGCGCCCGCTGGAGGGCGGCTCCTCCCGGCTGCCGCTGCGCAGCCGCGCCTGGACGGAGAAGGCGGGCGGCTGACCCGTACGCGAGTCGTATCCGTGCGGGAACGGGAGCCGTATCCGTACCGCAACGGGCGAGGGGCCGGTGCTCCGCTCTTCAGCGGTGCACCGGCCCCTCGTCGTCCCTTGTCCCGTCCCGGTCTCCCGGGCCCCGGTTACTCGGTCTTGATCGCCGTCAGCATGTTGAGCTTCGCGGCGCTGCGGGCGGGCCACAGCGAGGCGAGGACGCCCACCAGTCCGGCGAGGGCCAGGAAGAGCGCGAGGCGGTCCCACGGGATGACCAGGGCGTAGCCGGGGATGTCGGCGGACAGGGTCCGGCCGATCGCCCAGCCGAGGAAGACGCCGAGGCAGACCCCGATCACCGCGCCGAAGACCGAGATGACGACGGCCTCCAGGCGGATCATCCGCTTGACGCGGCCCCGGTCGAGGCCGATCGCCCGCAGCATGCCGATCTCCTGCTGGCGCTCGAACACCGACATCGCGAGGGTGTTGACGACCCCGAGGACGGCGATCAGCAGGGCCATGGCGAGCAGCCCGTACATGATGTTCAGCGCGGTGTTGATGAAGCCGCCGAACATGTCACGGATGTCCTGCCGGTCCATGACGCTCATCGCCGGGTTGTCGCCGAGCGCGTCCACGATGGCCTGCTCGTTGGCCTTGCTCGCGCCGCCGTCCGTCTTGATCCAGATCTCGCGGATCTCGGGGCGGGTGGTGGAGCTGTGCTGGTCGGCGAGGGCCTTCGGCACCACGAAGGGCGAGAGGAACTCGTTCTCCTCGTAGAGGGCGCCGATGGTCAGCTCGCCCTTCTTGTCGTCGTCGAACTTCACCGGGAGGGTGTCGCCGGTCTTCCAGCCGTTGGACTTCGCGGTCTTGGAGCCGACGGCCACCTGGCCGTCGTTCAGCGTGCCCAGGGAGCCGGAGACCGTCTTCAGGGCGAAGACCTTCTCCACATCGCCCGGGGTGACGCCGGAGGCGGAGTGGTACTCCCCGTCGACCTCGAACCAGGCCGCCTGCTGCGGGGAGAGCGCGGAGACGCCGTCCGCCTTCGACAGGGCGGTGAGCGCCGACTCGTCGAGCGAGTCGCCACTGGCCATCGAGACCATGTAGTCGGCCTTGATGTTGTCCGTGGTCATCTTGTCGATGGCCTGGCCGAGGGTGACGCCGAGCACCGAGATGCCGGTGACCAGGGTCAGCCCGATCGCCAGGGCGGAGGCGGTGGCTCCGGTACGCCGGGGGTTGCGGACCGCGTTCTGCGAGGCCAGCTTCCCGGAGACGCCGAAGAGCTTGCTCAGCGACGGCCGCACCAGGGCGATGACCGGGCGGGAGAGCAGCGGGATCAGGATGATGATGCCGATCAGGGCGAAGAAGGCGCCGGCCGCGACCAGGTACCGGCCGTTCACCCCGCCGGTCGCCGCGCCGCCGACGATGCCCACGGCACCCAGCAGGGCGATGAAGCCGCCGATCGAGTTCCGTACGACGAGGGACTTGACGGAGGCGGTGGCGTGCACGCTGCTCATCGCCGCGACCGGGGCGATCTTCGCGGCCCGGCGGGAGGGCAGCCAGGCGGCCAGCACGGTGATCAGGATGCCGACGGCGAAGGCGGAGCCGACCGCGGTGGGCGAGACGATCAGCGGTCCGGCCGGGATCTTGCCGCCCAGGAGGCTCATCCCGGAGCGCAGGCCGGTGGCGAGGCCGAGGCCGACGGCGAAGCCGATGACGGAGGCGAGCGTACCGACGACGCCGGCCTCGATCAGCACGGAGCGCTTGACCTGGCGGCGGGAGGCGCCGATGGCCCGCATCAGGGCCAGTTCGCGGGTGCGCTGGGCGACCAGCATCGTGAAGGTGTTGGCGATGAGGAAGATGCCGACGAACAGGGCGATGCCCGCGAAGACCAGCAGGATGGTGTTGAGGCCGGTGAGACCGCTCTCGATCTGCTTCGCCTGCTCGTCCGCGAGAGCCTTGCCGGTCTGTGCGGTGGCCTCCTCCGGCAGCAGCGGAACGATCTCGTCCAGCAGCTTGCGGTCGGAGGCGCCCGCGGCCGCGGTCACGGTGGCGTCCTGGAAGACACCGGGCTTCAGGTAGAGCTTCTGGGCGGTCGCGGTGTCGAAGAGCACCAGGCTGCCGCCCGCGTTGACCGCGCCGTCCTCGGTGGTGAAGACACCGGAGAGGGTGTACTCCTTCACCGGGCCGTTGGTGGCGACCCGCACCGGGTCTCCGACGCGGTACTTGCCCTTGGACGCGGTGTCCTTGTCGAGCGCGATCTGCCCGTTCTTCACCGGGCCGCCGCCCTGGGTGAAGTCGTACGCGGTGTCCTTGCCGTCCTTGCCGGGGGCGAAGTTGGCGCCGGTGTTGGACCAGCCGTTGCCGATCAGCTTGCCGTCGGGGTCGGCGACCCCGGCGAAGCCGTTGACCCGGCCGGTGGCGGAGGCCACGCCGTCCAGGCCGCGGATCTTCTCCAGGGTGGCCTCGTCGAGGCCGGGGGTCTTCTCGTCGCGCCCGCCGGCGTGGGTCTGCACGGCGACGGCGACGTCGTCGTAGCTCTTGGCGGACTGGTTGCGGAAGGCGTTGCCGAGGGTGTCGGTGAAGACGAGGGTGCCGGAGACGAACGCTACGCCGAGCATGACGGCGAGCACGGTCATCAGCAGCCTGGCCTTGTGCGCGAGCACATTGCGCAGGGCGGTACGGAACATGTCTGTGTGTCCTGGGATGGGTTCCGGAAGGGGGACGGGGACGCGCAGGGCGCGGCGGCCGGGGTGCGCCAGGCGTACGGGGCCGCCGCGGGCGTCAGCTGGTGCGGCCCTTCGCGTCGAACGCCTTCATCCGGTCGAGGACCCCGTCGGCGGTCGGGTGCATCATCTGGTCGACGACCGCACCGTCCGCGAGGAAGATCACCCGGTCCGCGTAGGAGGCGGCCACCGGGTCGTGCGTCACCATCACCACGGTCTGGCCCAGCTCGCGCACCGAGTTCCGCAGGAAGCCGAGGACCTCGGCGCCGGAGCGGGAGTCCAGGTTCCCGGTCGGCTCGTCACCGAAGATGATCTCGGGCTGCGAGGCCAGGGCGCGGGCCACGGCGACCCGCTGCTGCTGGCCGCCGGAGAGCTCGGTGGGGCGGTGCTTCAGCCGGTCCGCGAGCCCCACCATGGAGATGACCTTCTGGAGCCACGCGGCGTCGGGCTTACGACCCGCGATGTCCATCGGCAGGGTGATGTTCTCCAGCGCGGTGAGCGTCGGCAGCAGGTTGAAGGCCTGGAAGATGAAGCCGATCTTGTCCCGGCGCAACTGCGTGAGCTGCTTGTCCTTCAGCGTGGACAGCTCGGTGTCGCCGATGCGCACCGAACCGCTGCTGAAGCTGTCGAGACCGGCCACGCAGTGCATCAGCGTCGACTTGCCCGAGCCCGAGGGGCCCATGATCGCGGTGAACTCACCCTGCGGGAAGTCCACGGTCACCCGGTCCAGGGCGACGACCTGCGTCTCACCCTCGCCGTAGACCTTCGACAGCTCCGTGGCGCGGGCGGCCACCGCGGTGGCGCGGTGAACGGTGGGAGTGGTGGTCACAGGGACGCTCCTGGTTCGGGTGATGCGGATGCATACGGGGGTGACACGGCCCGCGCTGACGGCGGTGCCTTGGGGACTACTCCATCGTCACGTCCCGATGGCGCTGAGTCGTCACTCCCTGGCCCCGTTCCCCTGGCCCTCTTGAGTCGCACCACAGGGGTGGAGACGTCCTCCTCGGGTATGACACCGACCCTGATGCTTCATCCGAGGGGCGGCCGGGTGACACAGGGTGATCACCGTTCTCCGGCCCGCGAAGGCGCCCGCCGAGGCGGAATGCGAGCCTCCTCCGACGCCCCGGACCCTGAGGGTGGCGCACCCCATGGCGAAGCCTGGCGCGCACCTGGCGCATTGGGCCGTACGGGTGCGGCGACTTTCCGTCAATCCCGCAGGGCATCCGGTCTGCCGGTATCCGGTGCGGGCGCGTGGTGAGGCCGCGCGTATGTGCTGACGGTCCCTCAAGCGGTCTATAAAATAGGACAACATCGCGCCACTGTTCCGCTGATCGGGGGACGCCCCCGGATAGGGTCAGTTGCCAACGCGGAGCCGCGCGGCACGCCCGGATGGTGGAACGTAGACACGGCGAGCTTAAACCTCGCTGCCCCTCGGGGGCGTGCCGGTTCGAGTCCGGCTCCGGGCACCACGCAGCACACGGAGCGTGACCCGTACAGCCCTCCCTGTAGCCCCCGCCGCAGTCTCGCGCCGACAGGCCCCCGGGCCCGGCCACCGGCAGGGTTCCACCGGCCCGTCCCGGCGGCGGTGAGAAAGATCCTCCCCTGGCACTAGGGTGGTTCTTTTGCCTACCCATTACTCTTGTCGCAAGGCCGCGCAGTGTGGCCATGGAGGAGTGAGATGAGGAGCAGCAACCCGGTCTTCTCGCGACGGGGGTTCAGCCGCGACAACGGCCACGCGGGCTTCAACGCGGCGCCGCAGGCCGGGGCCGCCGCGACGGGGGCCAACCCGTTCGCGCAGGGCACCGCCGCAAACCCGTACGCCACCAACCCTTACGCACAGCAGGGCACCCAGCCCGGCGCCCCGGCGCCCGCGCGCACCGACGCGATGACCATCGACGACGTGGTGACGCGTACGGCGATGACGCTCGGCACCGTGGTCGTGGCCGCCGCGATCGCCTGGTGGGTCCTGCCGGTCGACCAGGCGAACCTGGGCACCGCCTACGGCGTCGCCATCGGTGCCGCGATCATCGGCTTCGTGCTGTCGCTGGTGAACTCGTTCAAGCGCCGGCCCTCGCCGCCGCTGATCCTGACCTACGCGGCGTTCGAGGGTGTCTTCCTCGGCGTCGTCAGCAACATCGTCAGTGTCTACGTCGCCCCTGGCGCCGCGATGCAGGCGGTGCTCGGCACGATGGCGGTCTTCGCCGGTGTGCTGATCGCCTACCGCACCGGTCTGATCCGGGTCACGCGCCGTTTCTACGGCTTCGTGATGGCCGCCGCCATCGGCTTCATGCTGCTGATGATGGTGAACCTGCTGTTCGCCGTCTTCGGCGGCGGTGACGGCCTCGGCTTCCGCAGCGGCGCCCTCGGCATCGTCTTCGGCATCGTGGCCATCGTGATCGGCGCGTGCATCCTCGCCCTCAACTTCAAGCAGGTCGAGGACGGCATCGCGTACGGCGCCCCGCGCGAGGAGGCATGGCTGGCCGCCTTCGGCCTCACCGTGACCCTGGTGTGGATCTACATCGAGATGCTGCGCCTGGTCGCCATCCTCAGTGGTGACGACTGACCGGCGCCGAATCGGTGAGTACGTCGGGACGGCCCGCAGGCATCACGCCTGCGGGCCGTCCCGTGTTGTGGCCCTGCGCGGTCACAACAGCTTGCGTGCGGCCCGCCTGAGGTCGTACTCGTGGATGATCGCCTTGGCGTGGCCGTAGGCGAGTTCGTGCTCGCCGCGCAGCCAGCTCACCTTCTCCTCGAAGCGGACGAGTGAGGGTCCTTCGTCGACGGTCCTGAGCCAGTCGGAGATCTCACGACCGGTGCATTGAGGGATCCGGGAGAGCAGGTTGCGGTGGGTTTCTTCGGAGAAGACATGCGACATCGGCGCCTCCGACGCAGTGCGCGTTGCTGTTCCTTCCCGACACCGTGCCTGAGCGTTCGCCCGTTGGCAACCATGCGGGGAGGGGCGCTCGGGGCGCGGGGCGGGCGCGGGTGAAGGGGGCGTGGCAGTCGGGCGGGACGGGCGCGTAGGGTCGGGCCCGTGCTCGATACGACGCCTCTGATCCTGGCCGTGGACCGATTCGCCGACCGGCTGCGCTCCGCCCCGCAGAGCCGCCTCCAGCGCGGCGCGGCCGCCGAGGCCCTGGCCGCCGCCCGCGAACTCGCCGTACGGGCCCAGCGCTTCGAGAGCCCCGGCGCGGAGCCCCGGGTGCTGCCGGACGCCGGGATGTTCGCCGTGGGCGACCAACTCGCCGTCGCCGGGCGGGACCTGGCCGTGGCACTGGTAACGGCCCCGTCCGGAGAGCTGGACGAGGCCGTGCGGTACGTCGAGGAGGCGTCGGCGCGGGCTTTCGCGTAGCCGGGCCCGCGCCCGGGGGTTTCTGTGGTGCGGGAGGCTCAGAACGAGGCGATGACGCGGTCCGCCAGGATGTAGACGTTGTCCTCGCCGCAGGAGAAGGTCAGCGCGTAGGCGCCGGAGACGCCCGAACCGCCCAGCAGCACCGGCTGCCGGCCCGCCCGCAGCGCGTCCGCGAGCCGCTCGGCCGTCTCGCGGTGGCCGGGGGTCATGCAGAGCGTGGTGCCGTCGGCGAAGACGTACACATCGAGCGTGCCCAGCGGGCCCGGCCGCACATCGGTGAGCTCGGTGGCCAGGTCGGCCAGCTCTTCCAGGCGGCTCACGGTGCGCTCGTGGTCGGTGACCACCGGTGTCTGTACGGGGACGAAGTCCGGGTGCGAGGGGTGGCGGCGGCGGGCCGCGGCCAGCTCGGGGGAGTCCTCGGGGTGGTCCGCGATCTCCGGAAGGTCCATGAACTCACCGGCGAAGTCGGCGGCCTCGTGCTCCGCGAACGTCCGCTCGCTCAGCTCCGCCAGCTCCTCCATCGCCTCGGCCGCTTCGAGGTCCAGCGACTCCAGACCGGCGAAGTCGGCCTGGCGCGGCAGGTAGAACGGGGCGTCCTCACCGAGCATGGGCAGCCCGCCCAGCAGGGAAGGGGCATCGGCCGCGTCGCGGGCCTCCTGGGCGGCCCAGAAGGCGCGCGCCTCGGCCAGCTCGCGCTCGCGCTCCTCGGCCAGGGCCTCGGCCACGGCCGCGCGTATCTCCTCGGCGGGGGTGGCGGTACTACGGCTCTGTGGTGGCACCGACGCACCGAGAGCGCGGCCTTCGGCCAGCTCCGTGCGCAGGGCCGCGACCTGCTTGCGCAGCCCGTGAGCGGCATGCAGCGCGGCGGCGCCTACGGCCGTGGCAGCGGCGGTGGTCAGCAACAGGGCAAATGACATGGCGCTCACTGACAACTCCCGGTTTCAATCGATACCCCCGACTTCCTACATCAGCTTGGCCTGTACCCGTACCGCCTGTCAGTGCATTACGTCACGAAATGGACAGGTCTTTCGGTCCTAGGTTTACCCCCATATCTGCTGTGACCTGGGAAAACACCTCTCCCCCGGGACGCAGATCACATCCTGGGGGAGATTCGGTCACGGTCGGGGCTCGGCCGGATTCGGACAGCCTGTTCCGCGGGAGGGGGCGAGGGCTCAGCTCAGCCGCTCGATCACCATCGCCATGCCCTGGCCGCCGCCCACGCACATCGTCTCCAGGCCCCACTGCTTGTCGTGGAACTGGAGGCTGTTGATCAGGGTGCCGGTGATGCGGGCGCCCGTCATGCCGAAGGGGTGGCCGACCGCGATCGCGCCGCCGTTGACGTTGACCTTGTCCAGCGGCAGGCCGAGGTCCCGGTAGGAGGGGATGACCTGGGCGGCGAACGCCTCGTTGAGCTCGGCGAGGTCGATGTCGTCGATGGTCAGGCCGGCCCGCTTCAGCGCCTGCTTGCTGGCCTCGACCGGGCCGTAACCCATGATCTCGGGGGAGAGGCCGGAGACGCCGGTGGAGACGATCCGGGCCAGCGGGGTCAGACCCAGCTCGCGCGCCTTGGTGTCGGACATGATCACCAGGGCGGCGGCGCCGTCGTTGAGCGGGCAGCAGTTGCCCGCGGTGACCAGGCCGTCGGGGCGGAAGACCGGCTTCAGGCCCTCCACGCCCTCCAGCGTGACGCCCGCGCGCGGGCCGTCGTCCTTGGAGACGACCGTGCCGTCGGGGGTGGTGACCGGGGTGATCTCCCGCTCCCAGAAGCCGTTCTTCAGGGCTTCCTCGGCGAGGTTCTGCGACCGTACGCCGAACTCGTCCATCTCCTGGCGGGTGACGCCCTTGGACCGGGCCAGGTTCTCCGCGGTCTGCCCCATGGAGATGTACGCGTCCGGGACGATGCCGTCCTCGCGCGGGTCGTGCCAGCTCGCACCGGACTCCTCGGCGCGGGCGGCGGTGCGGGCCTCGGCCTCGGCGAAGAGCGGGTTGTGCGTGTCCGGCAGGCTGTCGGAGTTGCCCTTGGTGAAGCGGGACACCATCTCGACGCCCGCCGAGATGAAGACGTCGCCCTCGCCCGCCTTGATCGCGTGCAGCGCCATCCGGCTGGTCTGCAGCGAGGAGGAGCAGTAGCGGGTGACCGTACAGCCGGGAAGGTGGTCCATCCCCATCTGTACGGCGATGATGCGGCCCAGGTTGTTGCCCTGCTCGCCCCCGGGCAGGCCGCAGCCCAGCATCAGGTCGTCGATGTCCTTCGGGTCCAGCTCCGGGACCTTGGCCAGCGCGGTCTGGATGATCGTGGCGGTCAGGTCGTCCGCGCGCAGGTCCTTGAGGGACCCCTTGAAGGCGCGGCCGATCGGCGAACGGGCGGCAGAGACGATCACGGCTTCGGGCATCACGCGGCTCCATGAGGGCTGGAAGGCTGGGTGGACGGAGGGAACTCCTCTGGAAGCTACCCGGGCGTATCGCCGGGGTCACCCGGCAGGCCGTGTGATGCGGGACTCTTTTCTAAGCGCTTGCTCAGCCCCGTGGCCTGCCGGGTGCTCCCGGCCCGGAAGCCCCTACGGGTGGCCGTGCGCCGCGTCCGGGTGCGGGTGGGGCGCCGGTTCCGTCTCCGTCGGTGCGGGCAGACGCCGCCGCCTGCGGTGCTTGAGGAGGGCCCAGGGCGCACGGGCCCCCGTCACCTCCGTACCGGCCTCGCGGGCCGCCTGGGAGGCTGCCTTGGCCACCGGGAGGATGTCCTCGCGGCGCGAGCCGTCCAGCCGGTCCGACTCCGGCCACAGGCCCAGCACCGCGCAGAGCGTGGGCAGCATCGCCATGGCCGCCGTCGCGTACCCCTCGGCGGAGGGGTGGTAGTTGTCCGGCCCGAACAGCTCGCGCGGGTTCGCCGCGAACTCCGGGCCCAGCAGGTCGCCCAGCGACACCGTGCGCCCGCCCTGCTCCACCGAACCGATGGTCTGCGCCGCCGCCAGCTGCCGGCTCACCCGCCGGGCCAGCCAGCGCAGCGGCTGGTAGACGGGCTCGATCGTGCCCAGGTCCGGGCAGGTCCCCACGACCACCTCCGCCCCCGCCGTCCGCAGCCTGCGCACCGCCGTCGTCAGACAGCGCACCGACTGGGTCGCGGGCATCCGGTGGGTGACGTCGTTCGCCCCGATCATGATCACGCAGACGTCCGGGGTACGGGCCGGGTCCGCGAGCAGCAGCGAGACCTGCCGCTCCAGATCGTCCGACCGGGCCCCCGGCAGCGCCACGTTCCGCAGGTCCACCGGCCGCTCGGCCACCGCCGCGAGCCCCGAGGCGAGCAGCGCCCCCGGGGTCTGCCCGGCCCGCCGCACCCCCTGGCCCGCTGCCGTCGAATCCCCGAGCATCCCGAGCCGCAGCGGATCGTTCGGACCGGCGAACGCCACCCCGTACCGCCCGTCCGCGCTCGGTGGAACCGGTGCCGTACCGCCGCCCACCTGCCTCTTCGCGAGCTGGACCTCCGCCAGGAACACGCCGACGGCCGCCGCACCGATCAGTCCGATGCTGCCGCCGCCGTAAGCCGCGCCCGCCGCGATCCGCCGTGCCACCCTTGCTCTCGACACAGTCCGGTCCACCTCCTTCTCGCCGTACCGCCCTACATGTACCTACCTGCCCCGCGAAGGGCGCCGCCCAATCGCACCGCGCGTTTCCGGGCCCGTACGCTCCGTATCCGACCTCGCTTTCCGGCCTCCCCTTCCCGGGGCGGAGCCCGTACGTACGCATCGTCCGGCTCGTACGCATACTCTGGGCCGGACCATCTCGGAGATCCCGGAGTACACGGTGCAATTCCACGATTCGCTGATCACTCTTGTCGGCAACACCCCGCTGGTGAGGCTGCGCAACGTCACGGCAGGTATCCAGGCGACCGTCCTGGCCAAGGTCGAGTACTTCAACCCCGGCGGGTCGGTGAAGGACCGCATCGCCCTGCGCATGATCGAGGCCGCCGAGCAGAGCGGCGAGCTCAAGCCGGGCGGCACGATCATCGAGCCGACCAGCGGCAACACGGGCGTCGGCCTCGCGATCGTCGCCCAGCAGAAGGGCTACAAGTGCATCTTCGTCTGCCCGGACAAGGTGTCCACGGACAAGATCAACGTGCTGCGCGCGTACGGCGCCGAGGTCGTCGTCTGCCCCAGCGCGGTTGACCCGGAGCACCCGGACTCGTACTACAACGTCTCCGACCGGCTGGTCGCCGAGACGCCGGGCTCCTGGAAGCCGGACCAGTACTCCAACCCGAACAACCCGCGCTCGCACTACGAGACCACCGGTCCCGAGCTGTGGGAGCAGACGGAGGGGAAGATCACCCACTTCGTCGCGGGCGTCGGCACCGGCGGCACGATCACCGGCACCGGGCGCTACCTCAAGGAGATCAGCAACGGCGCCGTCCAGGTCATCGGCACCGACCCGGAGGGCTCGGTCTACTCCGGCGGCTCCGGCCGGCCGTACCTGGTCGAGGGCGTCGGTGAGGACTTCTGGCCCTCCGCCTACGACGCCAGCGTCACCGACGAGATCGTCGCGGTCTCCGACAAGGACACCTTCCAGATGACCCGCCGTCTCGCCAAGGAGGAGGGCCTGCTCGTCGGTGGCTCCTGCGGCATGGCGGTCGTCGGGGCCCTGGAGGTCGCCAAGCGGCTCGGCCCGGACGACGTCGTCGTGGTGCTGCTGCCCGACAGCGGCCGCGGCTACCTGAGCAAGATCTTCAACGACGAGTGGATGGCCGACTACGGCTTCCTGGAGGACACCAGCTCCTCGCCGCAGGTCAGCGCGGTGCTGAACTTCAAGGAGGGCCCGCTGCCCTCCCTCGTCCACATGCACCCGGACGAGACGGTCGGCCAGGCGATCGACGTGCTGCGCGAGTACGGCGTCTCCCAGATGCCGATCGTGAAGCCGGGCGCCGGACACCCCGACGTGATGGCCGCCGAGGTCATCGGCTCCGTCGTGGAGCGGCAGCTGCTGGACGCCCTGTTCACCCAGCGCGCCTCGCTCAGCGACCCGCTGGAGAAGCACATGTCGGCCCCGCTGCCGCAGGTCGGCTCGGGCGAGCCGGTCGAGGACCTGATGGCCGCGCTCAGTGGTGCCAATGGTGCGGACGCGGCGATCGTGCTGGTCGAGGGCAAGCCGAAGGGCGTCGTGAGCAGGCAGGACGTGCTGGCGTTCCTCGCGAAGGACGCCGGCTCCGCGAAGGTCTGACGGACCGGCTTCGGGGCTTCGCGAAAACGGTACGAGCGCGTCACGTCCGCGCAGCACCCGCTTAACACGGCTCCGGCACATTGGTGGGTGTCGGCAGGGAAACCCGCCGGCACCCAGAACGGCGACACCGGACTACGGAGCGGCTCCCGGACCTCCACCGTCGCCCGGACGCGGGTATCCGGCCCTGACCCGGACCGCGTCCTTCGCGGGGACCGCCGTCGTCCCGCCCCCCGGGCCACCGGGGGTGCGGCGGCCCCCGCGACATACTTGCGGTGACTGCGCGGCCGGACCCCCTGCGGGCCCGGCCGCGCAGGCGTTCCCGCTGTGCCCCGGGGAGCTGCTGCGTACGCCCCGCCCCGCCCGGGCAGCCTCCGGGCCCGCCCCGCCCCGGCCCACCTCCGCGCACGTCATGCCACGCCACGCCCCGCCCCGGGAAAACTGTCCGGTTACGTACCTCAGTCCTGCCAGTCGGAGGCCTCGCGGGCCTCGCGCCGCTCCCGCTGCCGGAACAGGCCCCCGTTGCGCGCCGCGTGGACCGCGTTCACCCCGACGATCCCCATCCAGGCCACCACCAGCCCCTCGATGCCCGCGTTGGCGACCCCGATCGCGGAGAGCGGGACGGCCAGGACGAGCGAGACGATCCCGAACCCGAACCGCTCCCCGAAGCCGGACGCCGTGCCCGCCGCGGACGGCGAACGAGCGGACCGGGGATCCCGGGCAGCCGTCACCTGCTGCTCGGCCAGGTGGCGCCGGACCCGCCGGTCCATGGTGGTGTCGAGGCGCTGCTCGACCTTCTCCAGGAACGATTCGATGAGCGCGGACTCGTACTCCGGCCCCAGCTCACCGCGTGCGTGGAGCGTGGCGGCGAGATCCCTCTTGAGCTCGTGGTCTCGGGCTTCCATGCCTTTACGTTACGAGCGCGGGCAGGCCGGAACACGGGGGCTAACCCCCGTATTTCCCGGCCCGGCCCGTCACGGCCGGCCGGCCCGCCCGCCGCCGGACGCGCCGGACGTGCCGGCGGCGAAGGTCTGGCGGATGAAGCGCCGCTGCCAGGGCACCTCGACCGCACGCGGGTGATAGTTCCGCCGCACCCACGTGACCGCTTCCTTCGGGTTCATCCCCTCGAAGACGCAGATCGCGGACAACGCCGTCCCCGTCCGGCCGATGCCACCTCCGCAGCAGATCTCCACCCGCTCGCTCACGGACCGCTCGTAAGCGAGGCGGAGCCTGCTCATCGCCTCCGCCGGGTCGGTGGGCAGCCAGAAGTCCCGCCAGGGCACCCACACCGATTCCCACGGCGGGTCGGCCGGCCGGTGGTCCGTCAGGTGCACGGCGAATGTCGGGGTCTGCCCCTCCGGCAGGTCATATCTGAGGCCGCGCCCCCGGATCCGCCGCCCGGAGGGCAGCTGAATGACCTTGGGGGTATCGGCGTTCCATGGTTCGGTCATCGTTGATCCCTGTTCCGATCGGGCCGGCAGAAATGACGTGCCTGATGGTTTCCCGATCGAGGGCCGCCCGTCCACCCGCTGCATATGGACATGCAGGGTCCTTCCTGGCTGAATGGATCTGTCGGCGCCGATCGTGGCGCGACGGATCCAGCAAGGGGACAGCATGAGTGGGAGCAGCCCCGCCGCGCGGTTGCAGCGGCTCTTCGAGGGGCACCGGCTCACGCCCACCCAGCGGCGCATCGCGCACTGCATGGTCCGCCGGGCGGCCGACGCGCCGTTCCTCTCCAGCGTCGAACTGGCCGAACTCGCCGGGGTCAGCCAGCCCTCCGTCACCCGCTTCGCCGTCGCGCTCGGCTTCGACGGCTACCCGGCGCTCCGCCGCCACCTGCGCGAGGTCGCGCCCGCCGACGCGGAGCAGGAGGACGCGGGGGAGACGTACAACGAGTACCAGCAGGCCGTGCGCGCCGAGATCGAGAACCTCCAGCACCTCTCGGACCTGCTCGCCGACCCCGGACCCGTCGAGCGGGCGGGCCGTCTGCTCGCCGGGTCCCGGCCGCTGCCCGTGCTGGGGCTGCGCGCGGCCTCCTCGCAGGCGCGCGGGTTCGGCTACTTCGCCGCCAAGGTCCACCCCGACGTCCGCGTCCTCGACGAGGGCGGCTCCATGCTCCTGGACCGGATCGACTCCGCCCGCCGGGCCGGGGCCACCGCCCTGATGTGCTTCGCGCTGCCGCGCCACCCCAAGGAGTGCGTGGAGGCGCTGGCGTACGCCGGGGAGCAGGGGTTCACCGTCGTGACGGTCGCCGACTCCGCCTTCGCGCCGGTCGCCAAACACAGCGATCTGCTGCTTCCGGCGGCCATCGGCTCCGGGCTCTCCTTCGACACCGTCTGCGCGCCGATGCTGCTGGGGCGGGTGCTGCTGGAGGCGATGTGCGACGAACTCCCCGACGCCCAGGCGCGGCTGGAGGAGTTCGACGCACGGGCGTCGGCGCGGGGTCTGTTCGTGGAGTGAGGGGCTCGCGCCCGCCGTTCTCGCGGGCGTCCGTGCCCGCCGTTTTCCCGGATTCTCACGCATCGCTCATCTGCGGCCGCTAATCTCCGCGCCCAGAAGCACCGCTCCGTCGCGGAGCGGGACATCGCAGAGCGGGACATCGCGGAGAGATGGGGTACGGACGTGGGGCGCGGAGGGCAGTCGCTGGCGAGAGTGGCCGTGATCGTACGGGCCGGTGCGGCACCGCTGTGGTGGGCCGGGCTGGTGGCCGCCGCCGCGGGAGCGTTCGTACCGGGGCTGACCGGACGCCGGATCGGGCTGCTGGCCGGGGCGGCGCTCTTCATCGTCACCGCGGCCGTCGTGGCCCTGGCGCGCGGCGGGCGGTACGCGGAGCTGGCCCGGGGCGCCTCCCGTGCGGGGCGCGGCGACTTCCTCCAGGACCGGGCCGTGACCGTACGGGTGTGGCGGCGCGGGCACCGGTGGTGGCTGCTGGGGGCGTTCGTGGCGGCGGTGGCCTCGTCGTTCGCCCTGCCGGGCGCGGGCGGGCTGGTGCTCGCGGGTGCGGGGGCCGGTCTCTGGGCGAAGGCCGTACGGATCGGTCAGCGGGAGCGCCGCGACGACGCCCTGTACTGGGTGCGCACCGACTGGGCCGGGCACGGCTCCCCGGTCGCGAAGCGGGTGCAGGGGCACCGCACGACGGGGCCGGTGGCGGGGGACGCCGCGCCGGGCGGGGCGCGGCGTCGCCGCCGGTGATCCAGAAGGTGCTCAGACCTCCAGATCGGCCTCGATCTTCTTCAGCTGGTGGCGGGCCATCGCCAGGTTGGCGCGGCTCGCGTCCAGCACCAGGTAGAGGAAGAGGCCGTTGCTGCCACGGGTCTTGAGCAGCCGGATCAGGTGGTACTGGCTCCCGAGGGTGATGAGGATGTCCTCGATCTCCTCCTTGAGGCCCAGGTGCTCCATCGTGCGGAGCTTGGCGCGGATCACGTCGGTGTTGCCCGCGGCGGCGACCTCCAGGTTGAAGTCCTTGCTGCCGCCGAGCGTGCCCAGGGCCATCCCGCTCGTGTAGTCGACGAGGGCGACACCCGTGGTGCCCTCGATCGAGCTCATCGCTTCCTTCAGTGACGCTTCGGTGTTCGCCATGGAGGCTCGTTTCCTTTCCGTGGCCGGCCGTGGTGACCGGGTCCGTTTCTGTATGAGTGACGTGGGTTTCCGCGTGATGGCGTGAGTCCCGGTGGTCTTGGTGGAGCAGGTGGGGGGAGCAGGGCCGCTACGTGGGGCGCTGCGGGAGCGTGCGGTTGGGAGCGCCGCGCGCTGGGGCGGTGCGGGGCATGGGGGGCGTGCGCTCGGCGCGTTCCAGGGCGGTGTCGACGAGTTCGCCGATCCGGGCGCCCGCACGGCGGCCCTCCAGGTGGAGCCGGCCGACGTTGATGCGGTCCTCGGCCAGCAGGGTCAGGACGGCGGAGGAGCCGGCGGCGTAGGTGGCGATGTAGCCGCTCTCGCCGCGGACCAGGAGCTCCCGGAAGCCGCCGCGGCCGGTGGCCTCCGTCATGCGGATCGAGACGCCGAGCGCGGCGGCGGTGAGGGCGGCGACGCCCTCGGCCTCGATGCCCGGGGTGTCGTGGGCCAGGACCAGTCCGTCGGTGGAGGCGGCCAGCGCCCCGGCGAGCAGGGGGACCCGGGCCCGTAACCGCTGGAGCTCGTCGAGGACACCGCGTGTCTCAGCCTCGGGAACCATCAGCTGTCTCCTCCCGGCACGCTGTCTGAGCGCGCGTATCACAGGGCCTCCAATGCGTCTCGGAGCCGGCGCAGCAGGGCGATATCGGGGTCGGCCGTCACCTCGGGGAGCGTGATCCGGCCGGGTGCCGAGGCGGCGGCGGGCAGCGGCTGCGCGCGGACCGCCGCCACCAGGCCGGCCGCGGCGAGCCGCCGCAGGTCGACCAGGATGTGGAACGCCGAACGGCCCAGTGCCTGGGCGATGTCGGAGGCCGTACGCACGCCGTCGGCCAGCTCCAGGACGGCGCGCTGGCGGGCGGGTACGGGGCTGTCGCCCGGGTGTGCCGACGACCGGACCACGGGGGCGCTGTCGCAGGCCGGGTCGGGCCAGATCCGGTCCAGCAGCTCCCGTCTGCGCAGCGTCTCGCGCTGTACGGCGGCCACCGGGACCGGCCGCACCGGGCCGATCCAGTGGGACACCCCGTAACGGAAGCGGGCGGGCGTCCCGGTCGGGGCGAGGGCGAAGAACGCGGCGTCATACAGCGCGCCCAGGTGGCACAACTCCAGCGCCCCGCCCGGTACATGACCGCTGTCCACGAGGTAGCGGCCGACCCGTTGCCCGGCCCCGGCCTGTGCCACCGCGTCCCACCAGCCTTCGTGGCGGAGCGTGCCGCCGGTGGTGAGGAGTACGTCGATGCCGGGGGTGGCGGGGCTCTCGGCGTGCACCACCTGGCCGTCGGCGAGGTAGAGCGTGCCGCGGTCGCGCATCAGTGCGCCGGTGGCCCGCTCGGCGGCGAGCCGCTGGAGCATCGGGGAGAGGACCGGGAGCCGGTCCGTCCCGGGGGCGCCGGGGTCGGCGGCTATCGCGCTCATGCCAGCACCAGCCGCTCGGCCAGCTCGCCGAGACGTAACCGGGCCAGCGCGAGGTTGCCCTCGGAGCGGCTCAGCCAGAGGTGGAGGAAGACGCTGCTGTCGAAAGCCGTCTCGACGAAGCGGAGCATGTGGTATCCGTCGTGGGTGGTGACGATGACGTCCTCGACGGCGGTGCTCGGCGCCCCCGCCGCCGCTTCCGCCGGTGCGGCCGCGCTTCCCGCCGCGAGGTGGGCGAAGGCGGGCTGTTCGGCGGTCATCCGGGCGACCTCCGCCGTCTCGGCCGCCGTGGCCTCGTGGTCGCCGTTGGGGGATTCGCCGATGGTCCCGAGCGCGAGGCCGCTCGTCCAGTCGACCACCGAGGCGCCACGGGCGCCGGGCAGCCTCATGACTTCGAGCAGGCACTCGTCGATTCCGGGCACGCGGATTCCCCTCCCGACGCGGCGTACGGCTGTGACCCTGAGGCTACGCAACGTGCTCACGGCAGGTGGAGGTTCTGGCATTTTCCTTTGGTACATGCGCCGCGGGGTGTAAAGGAGCGGCCGGATCGCGTCGGCCGTCGTGGTCGGGAGGGTGTGTTCCCCGGCCGTGCCGGAGCAGAGCCGCGGGGTGGTCAGGGGGGTGGCCGGCGCCGGTCCTGTGAGCGTGGGCGGGGTGGCCGACGTGCGGGGTTTCGGCGGAAAACCGACCGTCGACGGGCTTGCGTCCGGCGTTCGGGGGCGCGGCGCGAACCGCACCTGTTGACTACGACTATTCAGCGCCTCAGGATGTGAATAGATATTCACCGTCGCGAGGAGGCACCGCCATGTCAGGACCCCGCCCCGTACGAGCGCCGCGCGGCAGCGCCCTCACCACCCTGGGATGGCAGCAGGAAGCCGCCCTGCGCATGCTCCAGAACAACCTGGACCCCGAGGTCGCCGAGCACCCCGACAAGCTCGTCGTCTACGGCGGCACGGGCAAGGCGGCCCGCGACTGGCGCTCGTTCGACGCGATGGTCCGTACGCTGCAGACGCTCAAGCAGGACGAGACGATGCTCGTCCAGTCGGGGCGGCCGGTCGGTGTCATGCAGACCCACGAGTGGGCGCCGCGCGTCCTGATCGCCAACTCCAACCTGGTCGGCGACTGGGCCAACTGGGAGGAGTTCCGCCGCCTGGAGGCGCTCGGCCTCACCATGTACGGCCAGATGACCGCCGGGTCCTGGATCTACATCGGCACCCAGGGCATCCTCCAGGGCACCTACGAGACCTTCGCCGCCGTCGCCGCGAAGAAGTTCGGCGGGACCCTGGCCGGGACGATCACCCTGACGGCCGGGCTCGGCGGCATGGGCGGCGCCCAGCCGCTCGCCGTCACCATGAACGACGGCGTCGCCATCTGTATCGACGTCGACCCGCGCGCCATCGAGCGCCGGATCGAGCACCGCTTCCTGGACGTCAAGGCCGACAACCTGGAGCACGCCCTCCAGCTCGCCGTCGAGGCCCGTGACGCCCGCCGCCCCCTCTCCATCGGCCTCCTCGGCAACGCGGCGGAGCTGCTGCCCCGGATGCTCGCCGAGGGCGCGCCGGTCGACATCGTCACCGACCAGACCAGCGCCCACGACCCGCTGGCCTACCTCCCGCTCGGTGTCGACTTCGACGACATGGCCACCCTCGCCGCCGAGAAGCCCGCCGACTTCACCCAGCGCGCCCGCGAGTCGATGGCCCGCCACGTCGAGGCCATGGTCGGCTTCATGGACGCCGGGGCCGAGGTCTTCGACTACGGCAACTCCATCCGCGGCGAGGCCCAGCTCGCCGGGTACGACCGCGCCTTCGACTTCCCCGGCTTCGTCCCCGCCTACATCCGGCCCCTCTTCTGCGAGGGCAAGGGCCCCTTCCGCTGGGCCGCCCTGTCCGGCGAGGCGTCCGACATCCACAAGACCGACAAGGCGATGCTGGAGCTCTTCCCGGAGAACGAGTCGCTGCACCGCTGGATCAAGATGGCCGGCGAACGCGTCCACTTCCAGGGCCTGCCCGCCCGCATCTGCTGGCTCGGCTACGGCGAGCGCGACAAGGCGGGCGAGCGCTTCAACGACATGGTCGCGAGCGGTGAACTGGCCGCCCCGCTGGCCATCGGCCGCGACCACCTGGACTGCGGCTCGGTCGCCTCCCCGTACCGCGAGACCGAGGCCATGCTCGACGGCTCCGACGCCATCGCCGACTGGCCGCTCCTGAACGCCATGGTCAACGTCGCCTCCGGCGCCTCCTGGGTCTCCATCCACCACGGCGGCGGCGTCGGCATGGGCCGCTCCATCCACGCGGGCCAGGTCACCGTCGCGGACGGCACGAAGCTCGCGGGCGAGAAGATCCGCCGCGTCCTGACCAACGACCCCGGCATGGGCGTCATCCGCCACGTCGACGCGGGCTACGACATCGCGGAGTCGGTCGCCACGGACAAGGGCGTACGCGTGCCGATGGCGGAGGGCAACTGATGCCCACGGGCACCACGCCGAACGGCACGACGGAAGGCACGTCCGGCGCCCGGCAGTGGCGTGCGGGTGACTCCTTCCTCTCCATGTGGCGCGAGCTGGCCCCTGTCGGGCGCCACCCCGAAAGCGGCGGCTACCGGCGTTACGCCTGGTCGGCGGCGGACCTCGACTGCCGGGCCTGGTTCCGTACGCAGGCCGAGGCGCGCGGCCTCACCTACGAGAGGGACCGCAACGGCAACCAGTGGGCCTGGCTCGGCGACCCCCTGGCCGGCGACGCCGTGGTCACCGGGTCGCACCTGGACTCCGTCCCGGACGGCGGCGCCTTCGACGGGCCGCTGGGCGTGGTCTCCTCCTTCGCCGCGCTCGACGAACTCCACAGCAGGGGAGCGGTGTTCACCCGCCCCTTGGCGATCACCAACTTCGGTGACGAGGAGGGCGCCCGCTTCGGTCTTGCCTGCGTCGGGTCCCGGCTCGCCGCCGGGCAGCTCACCGTGGCCGACGCCCACCGGCTCCGGGACGCGGACGGGACCACCCTGCCCGCCGCCATGGAGAGCGCCGGATACGACCCCGGGGCCATCGGCCCCGACCCCGAACGGCTCGCCCGTATCGGCGCGTTCGTCGAACTCCACGTCGAGCAGGGCCGCGCCCTCGACCTGACCGGCGACCCCGTCGGCATCGCCTCCGCCATCTGGCCCCACGGCCGCTGGCGGTTCGACTTCCGGGGCGAGGCCAACCACGCGGGCACCACCCGCCTGGCCGACCGCCGCGACCCGATGCTGACGTACGCCGAGACCGTGCTCGCCGCCCGCCGCGAGGCCGAACTCACCGGCGCGCTCGCCACCTTCGGCAAGATCGCGGTCGAGCCCAACGGCGTCAACGCCATTCCCTCCCTCGTCCGTGGCTGGCTCGACTCCCGCGCCGCCGACCAGGCCACCCTGGATGCCGTCGTCACCGGGATCGAGCGCGCTGCCCGCGCGTACGCCGAGCGGGCCGGGATCGACCTCGACGTCGTACGGGAGTCGTTCACGCCCGTGGTCGAGTTCGAGCACGCCCTGCGCGGCGAGCTCGCCAAGATCCTGGAGGGGACGGGCGACACGGGGCGCCCGGTCCCCGTCCTGGGCACCGGCGCGGGCCACGATGCGGGTATTTTGTCCGCTTCGGTGCCCACCGCCATGCTCTTCGTACGGAACCCCACCGGCATCTCGCACTCACCGGCCGAACACGCCGCGGAGGACGACTGCACGGCCGGGGTGCGGGCACTCGCCGACGTACTGGAAGGTCTCGCGTGCAGCTGACAAACCGGACCGCGGTGACGACAAGGACGGCGGTGACGACAAGGACGGCGGGCGGGCCCGTCACCGCGACGTACTGGATGGACCACGCCTGGCTCGGGACCCATGTCGAGCCCGATGTCACCGTGGAGGTCGCCGACGGCCGCATCGCCGGAGTCAGGACCGGGGTGGAGACACCCCCGCCCGGCGCCACCGTACTGCGCGGCCTGACCCTCCCCGGCCTCGCCAACACCCACTCCCACGCCTTCCACCGGGCCCTGCGCGCCACCGTCCAGGTGGGCTCGGGCACCTTCTGGACCTGGCGCGAGCTGATGTACCGCGCGGCCTCCCGGCTCACCCCGGACAGCTACTTCGACCTGGCCCGCGCCACGTACGCGGAGATGGCCCTGGCCGGCATCACCTCCGTGGGCGAGTTCCACTATCTGCACCACGCGCCCGGCGGCACGCCCTACGACAACCCGAACGCCATGGGCGAGGCGCTGATCGCGGCGGCCGCCGAGGCCGGCATCCGGATCACCCTGCTGGACACCGCCTACCTGGCCGCCGGCTTCGGCGAGAAGCCCAACCGGCACCAGCTGCGCTTCTCCGACACCACCGCCGACGCCTGGGCCGAGCGCGCCTCCCTCCTCAAGGGCGACGACCACACCCTGATCGGCGCGGCCATCCACTCCGTCCGCGCGGTCCCGGCCGACCAGCTGGCCACCGTCGCCGCCTGGGCCGAGGAGCGGAGCGCCCCGCTCCACGTCCACCTCTCCGAACAGACGGCGGAGAACGACGCCTGCAAGGCCGCCCACGGCCGCACCCCGACCCGGCTGCTGGCCGACCACGGGGTCCTCGGCCCGCGCACCACCGGCATTCACAACACGCATTTGACGGAGGAGGACATCGCCCTGCTCGGCGCCTCCACCACCGGCACCTGCATGTGCCCCACCACCGAACGCGACCTCGCCGACGGCATCGGCCCCGCCGCCGCCCTCCAGAAGGCGGGCTCGCCGCTCTCGCTGGGCAGCGACAGCCACGCCGTCATCGACCTCTTCGAAGAGGCGCGGGCGATGGAGCTCAACGAGCGGCTGCGCACCCACATCCGGGGCCACTGGACGGCCGCCGCCCTGCTGAGGGCCGCCTCCGCCGACGGGCACGCCGCACTCGGCCGCCCCGACGCGGGCGTCCTGGAACCGGGCGCGCCCGCCGACCTGACGACCGTCGCCCTGGACTCCGTCAGAACAGCGGGGCCGGTGCCCCGACTGGCAGCGGAGACCGCCGTATTCGCCGCCTCCGCCGCTGATGTGCGGCACACGGTCGTGGCAGGCCGTCACATCGTGCGGGACGGCCGCCACGCACTGATCGAGGACGTGCCCGGAGCGCTCGCGGCGGCCGTGGCAGCCCTGCACCACTGACCCCGGACCGGAACCCGACCGAAACCCCGGAACGCAAGGAGAACACTCTCCAGATGACGACCACCGCCGTCACCCACATCGCCAGCCTGGTCACCAATGACCCCTCCCTCGGCAACGGGACCCCCCTGGGCCTGATCCTGGACGCGGCCGTCGTCATCGAGGGCGACCGCATCGTCTGGACCGGTGAATCAAGCAAAGCACCCGCCACTGACAACGTCCTCGACGCGGCCGGCCGGGCCATGATCCCGGGCTTCGTCGACTCCCACTCGCACCTGGTCTTCGCGGGCGACCGCACCCAGGAGTTCAACGCCCGCATGTCCGGGCAGCCCTACACCGCTGGCGGCATCCGCACCACGGTCGCCGCCACCCGCCAGGCCTCCGACGAGGAGCTCTCCGACAACGTCGCCCGCTACCTCGCCGAGGCCCTGCGCCAGGGCACCACCACCCTGGAGACCAAGTCCGGCTACGGCCTCACCGTCGAGGACGAGGCCCGCGCCCTGCGCGTCGCCTCCCGCCACACCGACGAGGTCACCTACCTCGGCGCCCACATCGTCTCCCCGGACTACGCCGACGACCCGGCCGGATACGTCGACCTGGTCACCGGCCCGATGCTGGAGGCCTGCGCCCCGCACGCCCGCTGGATCGACGTCTTCTGCGAGCGGGGCGCCTTCGACGGCGACCAGGCCCGCGCCATCCTCACGGCGGGCCGAGCCAAGGGGCTGCACCCCCGCATCCACGCCAACCAGTTGACGTACGGCCCCGGCGTCCAGCTCGCCGTGGAGCTCGATGCGGCCTCCGCCGACCACTGCACCCACCTCACCGACGCGGACGTGGACGCGCTCGGCCAGGGCAACACGGTCGCCACGCTGCTCCCCGGCGCCGAGTTCTCCACCCGCGCCACCTGGCCCGACGCCCGCCGCCTGCTGGACGCGGGGGCCACCGTCGCGCTCTCCACGGACTGCAACCCCGGCTCGTCGTTCACCTCGTCCATGCCGTTCTGTGTCGCCCTTGCCGTACGGGACATGGGGATGACCCCCGACGAGGCCCTCTGGTCCGCCACCGCGGGCGGCGCCGCGGCCCTGCGCCGCACCGACATCGGCCGGATCACCCCCGGCGCCCGCGCCGACCTGGTCCTCCTCGACGCCCCGAGCCATGTCCACCTCGCCTACCGCCCGGGCGTCCCGCTGGTCAGCGCGGTCTGGCGGGGCGGGGAGCGGGTGGAGTAGCCGCCGGGAGCAGCCGCCCGGAGCAGCCGCCCGGAGCAGCCGCCCGGAGCCCGACCTACGGAAGGACCCGCTCCGATATCCGGGGCGGGTCCTTCCGTATGCGCTCGGCACCGGCCTGCGCGGCCCCGCGGAGGGGCGGCGGACCGGGTCCGGCTACTCCTCCAGGGTCAGCCCCTTGCGGAGCTTGACCAGCGTCCGGGAGAGCAGCCGGGACACGTGCATCTGCGAGATGCCCAGTTCCTCGCCGATCTCCGACTGCGTCATGTTGCTGACGAAGCGGAGCGAGAGGATCATGCGGTCCCGCGAGGGCAGCGAGGCGATCAGCGGCTTCAACGACTCGACGTACTCGATGCCTTCGAGCCCGTGGTCCTCGTAGCCGAGGCGGTCCGCGAGGGCGCCCTCGCTGTCGTCCTCCTCGGGCTTGGCGTCCAGCGAGCTCGCGGTGTACGCGTTGCTCGCGGACATGCCCTCGACGACCTCGTCCGTCGTGATGCCGAGGCGCTCCGACAGCTCCGCCACGGTGGGCGCGCGGTCCAGCTGCTGGGAGAGCTCGTCCCCCGCCTTGGCCAGTTCGAGCCGCAGCTCCTGGAGCCGGCGCGGGACGCGCACGGACCAGCTGGTGTCGCGGAAGAACCTCTTGATCTCGCCCACGATGGTCGGCATCGCGAACGTCGGGAACTCGACACCGCGGCTCAGCTCGAACCGGTCGATCGCCTTGATCAGGCCGATGGTGCCGACCTGGACGATGTCCTCCATCGGCTCACTGCGCGAGCGGAACCGGGAGGCGGCGAACTTGACGAGCGCGAGGTTGAGCTCGACGAGGGTGTTGCGGACGTACGCGTACTCGTGCGTGCCCTCTTCGAGGGATTCGAGGCGCTCGAAGAGCGTCTTCGACAGGGCCCTGGCGTCCAGAGCCCCGATTTCGGCGTAGGGCGGGATCTCGGGGAGTCCCTCAAGGCCCTCAAGCCCATCGCCGGAAGAGTCGGGGGTGGTGCTGGTGGTGCTGGCGGAGCTGGCGCGCGGGCCCGGAACGGCGCTCGCGGCGGGGGAGTCGGAATTGGTCGGTCCCTGAGGACATGCCGACGACGCGTTGGGGGTACGCGCTTCGTCGAGCCGGGGTGACATGGTTCTCCTCCATCGTTCTCGGCATATGGCTGCCGATGCCCATACGTGTTCCTGCGGTGAAGCGGCGCCTCCAAAGCCGGTCGTGTTTCGGGTGTCCCTCTACCCTTACCCGGTTCCGGCCAGCAGTTACAAGCGCCAATTGACGCCATATGTCTGGTTTGTTCAGGTCTTCGACTACCGCGTGGCGAATGAAACGCGTACTGTTTTAGGCACGTCGGCGGCAGCTTTGCATCGCCGTACAGGCAGTGACGCGCACAGTGACGGACGGCGAAGAGGTACATGGGCATGGACCGCGGGACGGTCGGCAGTGCGAACCGGGGTCGACTTCAGGTCGAGGTCCGGACCGAGGGGCGCAGCGAGGTCGTGACGCCGGTGGGTGAGCTCGATCACCACACCGCCGATCTGCTGCGGGAACCTCTGGAGAGCGCGGTCGAGCAGGGGCGGTCACGCCTGGTGGTCGACTGCTCACGGCTGGACTTCTGCGACTCCACCGGGCTGAACGTGCTGCTCGGTGCCCGCCTCAAGGCGGAGGCGGTCGGAGGAGGGGTCCATCTGGCCGGAATGCTGCCGGTCGTGGCGAGGGTCTTCGAGATCACCGGCGCGGATGCGGTCTTCACCGTCCACGCCACGCTCGAAGAGGCCCTGGAAACCTAGATCTGGTGCACCGTGCGAGCGCGTCGTCCCTGATGGGACCGTGTTATGCGATCGACGGCCCGAAGGGGGTGTCGGAGCGGTGCGGCCGGGCAGGAGACACTCCGTCGGTATCCCGTAAAGATCCGGCACACTCGGTAACTGATCATTTCTGTTCAATCGCGACATGGCGACATGGCGAATCGGTGAGGTGAAGCGCTGATGAGCACCACCCGGCAGCATCCGCCGGGCGACCTCGGCCGCGAGCCGGAAGGAGCGGGCGCAGCCTCGCCCGTTCCGGCCGAGCGGCAGTGGCGCACGCTCTCACTCGGGCAGGCCAGCGGAATCGTTCCGATGGCCCGTGATTTCGCCCGGCAGGCCCTGCACGACTGGGGATGGCTCCCCGCGTCCAGTGCGGACCGCCGGGCCGCGGCCGAGGACGTCCTGCTGGTCGTCTCCGAGCTCGTGACCAACGCCTGTCTGCACGCGGAAGGCCCCGAGGAGCTCCGGATCGGCCGCACGCCCAAGGCGCTGCGCGTCGAGGTCGTCGACCGGGGGGCCGGCCAGCCCGCCCCCCGCACGCCGCACCGCGCCGGCCGCCCCGGCGGGCACGGCATGTTCATCGTGCAGCGCCTCTGCCTGGACTGGGGCGTGCAGCGTACGCCGGAGACGCCGGGCAAGACCGTCTGGGCGGAGCTCGCCGCACCCGCATAACCGCTTCCCACCACACATCGAAGAGCGCGCCGATCCGGCGCGCTCTTTGTCTTCCCTCCATCAGGCCCCGGGCGTACCTTGAGCGCCAAATCTGATGTGTCGTCAGTAACTTGCGCCCGTACGGATCGTGGCGCGCGGCGACGTCCGGCATGAGGGGAACACAAGGTGTCGAACCAGAAGCGGACAGCTCTCGCGCTGACGGCCGTGCTGGCGGGCTCGATGGTACTGATGGCCGCGCCCGCCGCCCACGCCGAGGTCGTGGACGTCAACTACCAGTGCGAGACGCCCATCGGGCCCAAGGGAGCCGTCTCGCCCATCGATATCAAGAGCGTCAGGAGCGGCAACGGCTACAAGCTCACCATGTCCTTCCAGAAGGGCGTCTCCTCCAGCCCGGTCGAGCTGGGCAAGGGGGCCATGAACCCGAGCGCCGTGATCGAGGTGGGCGGCGCGGAGACGGGGAAGGTCCAGGTCTCGGGGCCGGCGAACGCCGAGGCGATCCCGGCCAACACCCCCATCAAGATCAGTGACTTGTCGGGGACGTACACCCCGAAGAAGAGCGGCAAGGTCACCTTCACCGCTGGGGTGCTCACGATCAAGGCGCTCGGTACGACCACGACCTGTACGCCCAAGAACAGCCCAGGCCCCTCCCTGGAACTCGATGTCGAAGGCGCCGGCGGTTCGGGAGGTTCGGGGGGCTCCACGGGCGGTTCGACCGGCGGTTCCACGGGAGGTTCCACCGGCGGCTCGTCCGGCGGCGGTGAACTGCCGAAGACCGGCCCGCTCGACTCGGCGGTGGCGCTCGGCACCCTCGGCGGGACCGTGCTGCTGACCGGAGCGGCCGGAGTCCTCTGGCTGACCCGGCGGGGCCAGCGGCCCACGGCCTGAACGCCGTAAAGGACCGGGTGAGGGACCGCGTGAGGGACCGCGTGAGGGAGCAGCCCATGCCGCAGTCGACCCCGTACGTACACCGGAGGCCGTTCGTCCTTGCGGTGCTGTTCGGCGCCCTGCTGCTGTCGCTGCTCGTCGCACCCCCGGCGGCGGCCGACGACGGCCCCGGGCCCCCGGCGGGCTGGACCGCCCGGCCCGCGGGGGGCGGGAGCGCCGGGCAGGATGCCCGGCCGTACGTCTACCTGGAGGGCACCCCCGGGACGGTGCTCCAGGACCGGCTCTCGGTGACCAATCCCGCCCGCACCCCGCTCACCGTACGGCTGCGGGGCGACGGCCCGGCCGGGCCGTGGTTCCGGTTCGCCGCGGACACGGTCACCGTGCCCGCCCGGACCCGCGCCGACGTGCCGTTCGCCCTCGCCGTGCCGCGTTACGCGGTGCCGGGCGGCGTCGCGGGGGAGATCCTGACCGTCGGCGGGGGCGAGGAGAGACGCGTACCTGTACGGGTCCGGGTCGGCGGCCCCACGCTGGCGGCGCTCACCGTGGAGGACGTCGAGGTGTCCGGGCGGACCATCCGGTACGCCCTGGTCAACCGGGGCAACGCACCCCTGCGGCCGCGGCTGGCCGTGCGCGCGGAGGGGGTGTTCGGCACGCTGCTGGACCGGCCGGCCCGGCCGCTGCCCCTGGAACTTGCCCCCGGCCGCCGGGTGGAGCTCACCGAACCCTGGCCGGACGCCCCGGCCCTGGATTCGGTGACCGTACGGCTGCGGGTCACGGCCGGGGGCGGGGCGCGGGACGAGGCGGCGGCCTCGGCGGCGTACGTCCCGCCGGCCCCGGTCACCGGAGGCGGGCTGCTGGCCCTGGGCGTCCTGGCGCTGCTCGGCGCGCGGGCGTACCGGCGGCGCATCCGGCGCGGGCGTGGGGAGACCGGGACGGGCGCGGCAGCGGCTACCGCACCGGCCCCCGGGCCGGACGAGCAACCGGCCGAGGAAGAGCGGCACCTGGAGACGGCGGGAGCGGAATCGTGACGCAGCACCCCGGAGGCCGACCCGCTCGGCGCACGACGCCGGCAACTCTCCTGCTCCTCCTCTCCGTTCTCCTGGCCCTGTCCTCCCTGGCCGCCCCGGGCGCCGCCACACCCGCGTCGGCGGCCGAGGGGGATCCCTCCGTCACCCTCTCCAAGAAGGAGGCGGGCAAGGGCGGCGAGATCACCGTCAAGGGCACCGGCTGGCGCTCCGAGGCACTGCTGATGCTGCTGATCTGCGGCCGGTCCACCCCGGAGCGGGGCGTGATCGGCTCCACCAACTCCTGTGCCAACGCCGACGGCAGGGCCGTCACCACCGACAAGAAGGGCGCCTTCAGTAAGAAGCTGCCGGTGGCCGAGCCGCCGGAGCCCTGCCCGTGTGTGGTGCACGTGGCCACGGTGACCGGTGAACAGGCCCTGGCCGACACGGTGTTCATGGTGGCGGGCCACGCCACCGCCCCGCTGCCGCCCCGCAGCGAAGAGGGGCGGCTCGCGGTGCTGGCCACCACCCGTCTGGAGGGCGGGAGTTCACTGCTCACCTGGTTCGGCGCGCCGCCCGCCCGGCAACTGGTCTTCACCGTCGGCAACCTCGGTACGGAGCCGGTGGAGGATCCCGTCTTCGAGATCGGCACCGCGCACGGCGTCTACGCCCCGCAGTGGGAGGAACGCCAGTGGCGCGGCACGGTCGCGCCCGGGGGCAAGGCGCGGATCGAGCTGCCGGTCGAACTCTCCGCCGGAGCCCACGGCGACTACCAGGTCTCCCTGCGGTACGGGACGAAGGTGCTGGCCGAACAGCCGTGGGGGGTGGGCCGCCCGTGGGGCGTGACGCTCTTCTGGGTGCTGCTCTGCCTGGTCGTCCCGGCCGCCGTCTTCCGTATCGGCATGGCCGTCGTGGACAGGGTCCGCCCCCGCCCCGCCGGAACGGTGGCACGCCACGCGCACCGCACGCGGGCGCCCGCCACGAACGCGCCCGCGCACACGGGCGCGGACACCGACCCGGCCACGCTGCCGTGGTTCACCCAGGACTCCGCACCGTCGAAGAACCGGCGTTCCGCACCGTCGGAGAACCGACCCCCACCCACGACGAAGGGACACGTGTGAGAACGCAACGGAGGATGAGTGCGGCCGGAATCGCCCTGATGCTCGGCGGCGCGGGCATCGTGCTGGCCGCGAGCCCGGCCCAGGCCGCCGAGGTCAGTTACGCGACGGAGTGCGTTCCGCCGCCCATTTCGGGACTGCCCCCGGTCCAGGGCACCACGAAGGTGCAGCTGACCGCGCCGGCCGAGGCGAAGGTCGGCGATGAGATCGAGGTCGTCTGGAAGACGGTCGAGGCCGCGTCCAAGAACCCGGACGTGCTGGACCTGGGCAAGGACACGGTGAAGCCGACCGGCACGATCACGCTGGGCGGCGCGGCGAGCGGCGAGCTGAAGCTGGAGGGCCCCCGGCAGAACCCGCCCATCCCCAAGAACAGCCCCATGCTGCTGCCCGACATGACGGCCAAGCTGAAGCTGGAGACGGCGGGGGAGATCACGCTGACCCCGGGCGCGTACAACATCAACGTCTCCAAGCCGATCTCCACGGACACCAAGTGCGCCCCGAAGGAGGCGGTCCAGCCGGGCGCCACGATCAAGGTGACGGCGGAGGGCTCCAGCACCGGCGGCACCACGTCCGGAGGGACCGACTCCGGCGGTACGACGACGGGTGGCACCGACTCGGGAGGCACGACTGACGGAGGCACGACCGACGGGGGCACGACCGACGGGGGCGCGACCACCGGAGGTACGACCGACGGTGGCGCAACCGATGGAGGCGCCACGACCACGGGTGGCACGACCACCGGCGGCACCACATCCGGAGGCAGCGACTCCGGCGGCAGCACCGGCGGCAGCGGCGGTGAGACCGACTTCCCCGGCAAGGAGGTGTCCGTCGCCTACGCCTGCAAGACCCCCATCGGCGACAAGAACGCCACCTCCCCGGTCCGTATCAGCGCCAAGAAGAACGGTGGCGCGTACGACCTCACCGTCACGTTCAGCGCGTCCGTGATGGACAGCCCGATCGACATCCCGGCCGAGCAGGTCAAGCCGTCCATGGACGTCAAGCTCGGCGGGGCGGACAAGGGCACGGTCAAGGTCGAGGGCCCGCTGAACAAGGAGGTCATCAAGACCGGCGCCCCGATCGAGATCCCGGACCTCACCGGCACGTACAAGCCCGGCGCGAGCGGGAAGTCCACGCTCAGCCCCGGTGTCCTGACGGTGATGGCCGCCGGTACGACGACGACCTGCACCCCGCCCGCCGGTGTCGCGGTCTCCCTGGAGCTGGACACCTCCGCGCAGCCGGGCGGTGCGTCCGGTGGCTCGGGCTCCGGCGGCAGCGCGGGCTCGGGCGGAGCGGCCGCGTCCGGCGGCGGTACGGACTCGGGCGGCGGCCTGGCGGCCACCGGCGCGGAGAGCGACGGCGCCCTGCGCGCGCTCGGCCTGGTCGCGGGCACGGCGATCCTGCTGGGCGGCGCGGTGTTCACCTTCACCCCGTGGCGGAGGCTGCGCTCCACGCGCTGAGCCATGGCCACGACAGGGCTCGGCGTTTCACGCGCCGAGCCGTGGCCACCGTACGGCGAAGGGCCGCCGCACCGGAGAGTTCCGGTGCGGCGGCCCTTCGCCGTATGTCTACTGCCGGGCAGGCGGTGTCAGCGGACCTCGCCCATGAGCTTCTTGACCTTGCCGCGGTACATGAAGATCGCGATACCGGCGACCACGGCGAGTGTCGCCTCCGCGGCGACCACCCCGGTGCCGTTGAGCTCCACACCGGCCAGGGAGAGCAGACCGGTCGTGCAGTCACCGGCGGTGACGGCGAGGAACCAGACACCCATCATCTGGCTCGCGTACTTCGCCGGAGCCATCTTCGTCGTGACCGACAGGCCGACCGGCGAGAGCGTCAGCTCGGCGACGGTCTGGATGAAGTAGATCGCGACCAGCCACATCGCGGCGGCCTTGTGGCCGTCACCCGCGATGGTCAGCGGCATCAGGAAGACGAAGAACGAGGCACCGACCAGCACGAGACCGGAGCTGAACTTGACGATCGTGCTCGGCTCCTTGCCGCGCCGGTTCAGCGCCAGCCAGAAGGCGGCGAAGACCGGGGCGAGCGCCATGATCAGGACCGGGTTGACCGACTGGTACCAGGAGACCGGGAAGTCCCAGCCGAAGACGCTGTTCTCGGCCGAGGACTCGGCGAAGATCGCCAGCGTCGAGCCGCCCTGGTCGTAGATCATCCAGAAGATGGCGGCGGCCACGAAGAACCAGATGTAGCCGGACATCTTCGACTGCTCGGCCTCGCTGAGCTCCTTGTCGCGCTTGATGCGCGTCAGGACCATCACCGGAATGACGAGACCGGCGATGGTGATCGGGACCAGCAGCCAGTTCAGCGTGTAGACGCCGGTGACGACCGTACCGATGTAGAAGACGGCCGCGATGCCCAGCCAGATCATCGACTTGCGCAGGGTCGAGGCGCGCTCGTCCTTGGAGAGCGGCTTCGGGACGATCAGGCTCTTCTCGTCCAGGTGCTTGGTGCCGACCAGGAACTGGACCACGCCGAGGCCCATGCCGACCGCCGCGAGGGCGAAGCCGAGGTGCCAGTTGACGTTCTCACCGATGGTGCCGATCACCAGGGGCGCAGCGAAGGCGCCCATGTTGATGCCCATGTAGAAGATCGTGAAGCCACCGTCGCGGCGCGGGTCCTCCGGGCCGTCGTAGAGGTGGCCGACCATCGTCGAGATGTTGGACTTCAGCAGGCCCGAGCCGATGGCCACGAGGCCCAGACCGGCGAAGAACGTGCCCTCGGAGGGCAGTGCCAGGGTCAGGTGGCCGAGCATGATGACCCCGCCGGCGATGGCGACGGTCTTGCGCGGGCCCCAGACCCGGTCGCCGAACCAGCCGCCGGGCATGGCGAGCAGGTACACCAGCGACAGGTAGACCGAGTAGATCGCGGTCGCCGTGGCGGGTTTCATGTCGAGCCCGCCGGGCGCGATCAGGTAGAGCGGGAGCAGTGCCCTCATGCCGTAGTAGCTGAAGCGCTCCCACATCTCCGTCATGAAGAGTGTGGCCAGGCCGCGGGGGTGGCCGAAGAAGGTCTTCTCGCCGGAACTGGCCGAGTCCTTCGTCAGGCTGGACGCCATGGTCGATCCTTGCTGGTCGGGACGCGCTCGCCTCGTGAGCGGTGCGCGCCCGGTGGGGGGTAGCCGGCACCGGCGCGGCCGCACCCCATCCCCACGCCTGAGGGGGACTCGCCCCGGGGCCGGGCTCCGGGCGGAGCGGTCGGCGGCGGGGCGGGGAAGTACCGCGTCGGGATCCACACCCGGCGCGCGTTCGCACGCTCCGGGCCCGGCTCACAGGTCATTCACTCAAAGCGGGCCGGGATGAACCGGCCCAACACACAGAAGAGACCCTTGGCGCTCATGGCGGCCCAAAGGTCCTTCTGTAGTGCAACAGGCGTCGGGACACCATACGACACGACACAGCGGCATATGGAAGGACTTGAGACATGGATCACAGGTGATAGTGGAACCAGGCTCCCATATTCAAAGGTCCATGTCTGGATTTCGACGCTGACCCGCAGGCGCTGGCGAGGGCCTCACTCCGTACGTCCCGGCCGGACTACCATCAGTCCATGACCCGTGTACTGCTCGCCGAGGACGACGCGTCCATCTCGGAGCCGCTGGCCCGCGCACTGCGTCGGGAGGGCTACGAGGTCGAGGTCCGCCAGGACGGCCCGACGGCACTCGACGCCGGACTGCAGGGCGGCATCGACCTCGTGGTCCTCGATCTGGGGCTGCCCGGGATGGACGGCCTCGAAGTCGCCCGCCGCCTCCGCGCCGAGGGCCACACCGTGCCGATCCTGGTGCTGACGGCCCGCGCCGACGAGGTGGACACGGTGGTCGGCCTGGACGCCGGCGCCGACGACTACGTCACCAAGCCCTTCCGCCTCGCCGAACTCCTCGCCCGGGTCCGCGCCCTGCTCCGCCGCGGCGCCTCCGAGCCCGCCGCGCAGCCCGCCACCCACGGCGTCCGGATCGACGTCGAGTCGCACCGGGCCTGGATGGGCGAGGAGGAGCTCCAGCTCACCGCCAAGGAGTTCGACCTGCTGCGGGTCCTGGTCCGGGACGCGGGCCGGGTCGTCACCCGCGACCAGTTGATGCGCGAGGTCTGGGACACCACCTGGTGGTCCTCCACCAAGACGCTGGACATGCACATCTCCTGGCTCCGCAAGAAGCTCGGCGACGACGCGGCCAATCCGCGCTACATCGCCACGGTCCGGGGCGTCGGCTTCCGGTTCGAGAAGAGCTGACGTACGAAGCACCCATGCACCTCGACGACGAACAACCTCTCGATGACGCGGGACAGCGGAAGAACCGGCGGACATGCGCCGCCGCCTGATCAACTCCACGCTCGCCGTGGTCCTCGTGGTGATCGCCGTCTTCGGTGTCTCCCTGGTCATCGTGGAGACGCGCACCATCAGCGCCAGCGCCCAGGAGAGCGTCGAGTCCGAGGCGCTGCGGCTGATCAGCGTGGTCGACAGCCGGCTGCTGGGCGACGAGGTGATCAACTCCGGGGTGCTGTCCGAGCAGATCGACCCCAACCGGTTCGCGCTGATCGAGATCCCCGGCCGGGCCCCCATCGCCGTCGGGGAACGCCCCACCGGCAGCGTCCTGCGCGCCTCCGAGACCGGTGAGCAGGGCGAGAAGGTCACCGTCGAGGAGTCCCGCTCGGCCGTCACCCGCGAGGTCGGGCGCACGCTCCTGATCATCGGCGCGGTGGCGCTGCTCGCGATCATCTCGGCGGTGCTCCTCGCCGTACGCCAGGCCAACCGGCTCGCCTCCCCCCTCACCGACCTCGCCGAGACCGCCGAACGCCTCGGCTCCGGCGACCCCCGCCCGCGCCACAAGCGGTACGGGGTGCCCGAGCTGGACCGGGTCGCCGACGTCCTGGACTCTTCCGCCGAGCGGATCGCCCGGATGCTGACCGCCGAGCGGCGCCTCGCCGCGGACGCCTCGCACCAGCTGCGTACGCCGCTCACCGCGCTCTCCATGCGGATCGAGGAGATCTCGGTGACCGACGACCCGGAGACGGTGAAGGAGGAGGCGAACATCGCCCTCACCCAGGTCGAGCGCCTCACCGACGTCGTCGAGCGGCTGCTCACCAACTCCCGGGACCCGCGGACCGGCTCCGCCGTCGTCTTCGACCTGGACGAGGTCATCAAGCAGCAGATCGAGGAGTGGCGCCCCGCCTACCGCTCCACGGGCCGCGCGCTGGTCTGCTCGGGCAAGCACGGTCTGCGGGCGGTCGGCACCCCGGGCGCGGTCGCCCAAGTGCTGGCCGCGCTGATCGAGAACTCCCTGATGCACGGCGGCGGCACGGTCGCCCTGCGCACCCGGGTCACCGGCAACCAGGTGGTCATCGAGGTCACCGACGAGGGCCCCGGCGTCCCGGCCGAGCTGGGGGCGCGGATCTTCGAGCGGACGATCAGCGGCCGCAACTCCACCGGGATCGGCCTGGCCGTCGCCCGGGACCTCGCGGAGGCGGACGGCGGCCGGCTGGAACTGCTCCAGCAGCACCCGGCGGTCTTCGCACTCTTCCTCAGCCGCATCCCGCTCGACCGCAAGGACCCGGAACGCCCCGTGCGCTGAGCACGTCAGGAGCCGGAGGGATCAGTTCCGTACGGGATCGGGCTCTACGGTCTCCGTCGGCCGCCGCTGCTCCAGAAACCGTTCCGCAGGGAGTGCGGCCTCCTCGGTGGGGAGGGCCTTGTCGGGGAGGGTCTTGAAGACCCAGGTCCGGTAGGACCAGAAGCGGAAGAGGGTCGCGATCCCGATGCCGACGATCTTGAAGACGTTGCTCTGGACCGGGGTGTTCCAGTCGAAGCCGTACGTCGCCAGGTACAGCACCCCGGTCTCGATCACCGCGCCCACCGCGCTGAACAGCAGGAACAGGGTCAGCTCACGGGTCCGGCCCGTCTTGTCGCGGTCCCGGTAGGTCCAGTAGCGGTAGCCCACGTAGTTGAAGAGGACCGCGACGAACGTCGCCAGGAGGCTCGCCCGGACCACGGGGAGCTCCGTGGTGTGCCGGATCAGGTTGAAGGCCCCCATGTTGACCAGCAGGCCCATCGCGCCGACCGCGCCGAACTTGGCGACCTCCCGGGCCAGCAGATCAAGCCGGGTCCGCAGTGCGCCCCGTTCGCTCATGGTGATCGCTCAGTCCGTCCGTCCGATGGCGTCGACGGTTCCGTCAACTCCGCCATGCTAACCAGCCCTCCCGTGTGACGCCCCGGTGATGCCCGGGTGCCCCGCCGGGGGAGGGCCCCGGACGGCGTCCCGGGCGCCCCGGCGCGCCCGATACCCTGGAGGCGTGACGTTCCCGGTAGTCGGCATGGTCGGCGGCGGTCAGCTCGCCCGTATGACCCACGAGGCGGGTATCCCCCTCGGCCTGAAATTCAAGCTTCTCAGTGACACGCCCCAGGACTCGGCGGCCCAGGTGGTCAGCGAGGTCGTCATCGGCGACTATCGCGACCTGGAGACGCTGCGCGCCTTCGCGCGCGGCTGCGACGTGATCACCTTCGACCACGAGCACGTGCCGACCGAGCACCTGAGGGCCCTGGAGGCGGACGGCATCCCCGTGCGCCCCGGCCCCGATGCCCTGGTGCACGCGCAGGACAAGGGGGTGATGCGCGCCAAGCTGCTGGAGATCGGCGCGCCCTGCCCCCGTAACCGCATCGTGAGCGACCCGGCCGACGCCGCCGCGTTCGCCGAGGAGGTCGGGGGCTTCCCCGTCATCCTCAAGACCGTGCGCGGCGGGTACGACGGCAAGGGCGTGTGGGTGGTCCGCTCCGAGGCGGACGCGGCCGACCCGTTCCGCGCCGGGGTCCCGGTCCTCGCGGAGGAGAAGGTCGACTTCGTACGGGAGCTGGCGGCCAACATCGTCCGCTCGCCGCACGGCCAGGCCGTCGCCTACCCGGTCGTGGAGTCCATCCAGGTCGACGGGGTCTGCGACACGGTGATCGCCCCGGCCCCCGACCTGTCCGAGCACCTGGCCGGCGAGGCCCAGCAGCTCGCGCTGCGCATCGCCGCCGAGCTCGGTGTCGTCGGCCACCTGGCGGTCGAGCTGTTCGAGACGCGCGACGGACGCATCCTGGTCAACGAACTGGCGATGCGCCCGCACAACTCGGGCCACTGGACCCAGGACGGCGCGATCACCTCCCAGTTCGCCAACCACGTGCGGGCGGTCCTCGACCTCCCCCTCGGCGACCCGCGCCCGCGCGCCCCCTGGACGGTCATGTGCAACGTCCTGGGCGGCGACTACCCGGACATGTACCAGGCGTACCTGCACTGCATGGCCCGCGACCCGCAGCTCAAGATCCACATGTACGGCAAGGACGTGAAGCCCGGCCGCAAGGTCGGCCACGTCAACACCTACGGCGACGACCTGGCGGACGTGCGGGAGCGCGCCCGGCACGCGGCCGACTACCTGCGAGGAACGATCACCGAATGACTTCCCCCTCCGCACCCGTGATCGGCATCGTGATGGGCTCCGACTCCGACTGGCCCGTCATGGAGGCGGCCGCCAAGGCGCTCGACGAGTTCGAGATCCCGTACGAGGTCGACGTCGTCTCCGCCCACCGCATGCCGCGCGAGATGATCGCGTACGGCGAGGACGCGGCGGGCCGCGGCCTGAAGGCGATCATCGCGGGTGCGGGCGGGGCCGCCCACCTGCCCGGGATGCTGGCCTCGGTCACCCCGCTGCCGGTCATCGGGGTTCCGGTGCCGCTGAAGTACCTGGACGGCATGGACAGCCTGCTCTCCATCGTCCAGATGCCCGCCGGAGTCCCCGTCGCCACGGTCTCGGTCGGCGGCGCGCGCAACGCCGGCCTGCTGGCCGCCCGGATCCTCGCCGCGAGCGACCCCGCGCTCCAGGAGCGGATGGGCGAGTTCCTGCAGGAGCTGAACGCCCAGGCCACGGAGAAGGGCAAGCGCCTGCGGTCCAAGGTCCAGGGCTCTGACTCCTTCGGCTTCGGAAAGTAGGGTCCCGTGGACCACCTCGCCCGCGCGCACGAGCTGCTCGCCGCCCACCCGGTCGTCGACGGCCACAACGACCTCCCCTGGGCCCTGCGCGAGCAGGTCGGCTACGACCTGGACGCCAGGGACATCGCCGCCGACCAGCGCGGCCTGCTCCACACCGACCTGGCCCGGCTGCGGGCCGGCGGGGTAGGCGGCCAATTCTGGTCCGTCTACGTGCGCACCGACCTGACCGGCGACGCGGCGGTCAGCGCCACGCTCGAACAGATCGACATCGTCGCCGAACTGATCGCCCGCTACCCGACCCACCTGAGGCGCGCGCTCACCGCCGACGACCTGGAGAAGGCCCGCGCCGAGAGGCGTATCGCCTCCCTGATGGGCGCCGAGGGCGGCCACTCCATCAACAACTCGCTGGGCACCCTGCGCGCCCTGCACGAGCTGGGCGTCCGCTACATGACGCTCACCCACAACGACAACATCGACTGGGCCGACAGCGCGACCGACCTGCCCCGCCTCGGCGGCCTCTCCGCCTTCGGCCACGAGGTCGTCCGCGAGATGAACCGCATCGGCATGCTGGTCGACCTCAGCCACGTGGCGGACGGTGTCATGCGCGACGCGATCGCCACCAGCACCGCGCCGGTGATCTTCTCGCACTCCTCGGCCCGGGCCGTCTGCGACCACCCGCGCAACATCCCCGACGACGTGCTGGCTGCGCTCCCGGCCAACGGCGGGGTCGCGATGGCGACGTTCGTCCCGAAGTTCGTGCTGCCCGCCGCCGTCGCCTGGACCCAGGCCGCCGACCGGAACATGCGGGACCACGGTCTCCACCACCTGGACACCACCCCGCAGGCGATGCGCATCCACGAGGACTTCGAGGCGGCCAACCCCCGCCCCCAGGCCACCGTCGCGACCATCGCCGACCACCTCGACCACATGCGCGCGGTCGCGGGCGTCGACCACATCGGCATCGGCGGCGACTACGACGGCACGGCGTTCACCCCGAACGGCCTGGAGGACGTCTCCGGCTACCCGAACCTGATCGCCGAGCTCCTGCGCCGCAACTGGTCGGAGGGCGACCTCGCCAAGCTGACCTGGCAGAACGCGGTACGGGTCCTGCGCGACGCAGAAGCCGTCGCCCGCGACGAGCAGAGCGGGCGCGGCCCGTCCCACGCGACGATCACGGAGCTGGACGGACGGCGGATCCGCTAGCGGGTGGCCGCGAACGGTCCCCCAGGACCGAAGGCGAGCGCCGCGAACCGCTCGCCCATGCGGCGGTGGGCGGCGGGGCCCGGGTGGAGCCGGTCGGGCAGCGGCAGCTCGGCGGAGTCGGCCTCGCCGTACAGGGCGAGGCCGTCCAGGTAATACAGCTCCGGATCCTCGCCCGCCCGCTGCTCCACGATCCGGGCGAGTTCCTCCCGTACGACGCGCAGGGTCAGCTTCCCCAGCGCCGCCTCCGACGGGTCCCCCAGGGCGGTGAACTCCACCTGCCCGTCCTCGATGTCCGGGGCGGCCGGTCCCGGGGTGTCCTCCTGCGCGGGGCAGAGGATGGGCGAGACCACCAGTAGGGGCGTGGCGGGGTGCCCCTCGCGGATGGTGTCGAGGAACCCGTGCACGGCCGGCCCGAAGGCGCGCAGCCGCATCAGGTCCAGGTTCACGACATTGATGCCGATCTTGACGCTGATCAGGTCGGCCGGGGTGTCCCGCAGGGCGCGCGCGGTGAACGGATCGAGCAGGGCGCTGCCGCCCAGCCCCAGGTTGACCAGCTCCACACCCCCCGCGGCGGCGGCCAGGGCGGGCCAGGCGGTGGCGGAGCTTTCGGCGGCGGACCCCTGGCTGATCGAACTGCCGTGGTGCAGCCACACCCGCCGCCCACTCGGCTCCGCCGGCGTGACGGGGGCGTCGGTGCGCAGCGCGATCAGCTCGGTGGTCTCGGTGTACGGCAACCAGATCTCGACGGTCTTCTCCCGCCCGGGCAGCCCGTCGAACCGGACGGTGCCGACGGGGCCGGGGACCGTCTCCTGCGACCCGTCGCTCAGGTCCACCGTCACCAGATCACCCCCGCTCGCCGTGGCCCGCCCGGCCGGCTCCCCGTCGATGTGCAGGTCGTAGGCCCCGTCCGGACGGCGCGGGACACCCCGGTAGCCCACGACCGTGCGCACCACGTCCACCTCAATGGCGGTGGCCCGGCTGCGGAACACCAGCCGCACGCCGGAGGGCTGGGACTCCGCCTGGGCCACCTGTTCGTCACCGCCGAACTGCGCCCGGGCGCGGGCGGGCAGCCGGTGCGGAAGGAGACCGCCGCGCGCGGTGCGCTCCAGGTCGAGCGCACCGCGCACGAGGGCGTCGGTGAGGGGGGTGGTGATCAAGCCGGGGGAGTCGTCCATGCAACCAGCCTGTCCACCAAAGCCACGATCTAGCAGGCGCAGAGACAGAACGGATGCCCGGCCGGATCGGCATAGACCCGGAAGGACCGCTTCCGGTCCTCCGTGTCGAGCGGCCGGGCCCCCAGCGCCAGCACCTCCCGCTCCGCCGCGTCCAGATCCTCCACGGTCAGGTCCAGGTGGAACTGCATGGAGCTGTCGGGCCGGGGCCACTGCGGCGGTACGAAACCGGGCGCGGCCTGGAACGCGAGGGGTGTGCCCGGGGCGCCGGTGAGGTCGACCCAGCGGCTGTCCTCGTCGCTCGTGACGGTGCCGCCGATGACGGCGGCGTAGAAGCGGGCGAGCGCGAGGGGGTCGGGGCATTCCAGTACGACGGCGCCGAGTGTGGCGATGGGCATGACGCATACCTCCCGATGGATACCGCCCTGTTGCGGTACGGGGAGACGCCTACCCCGTACCGGCGCGGGAGTGCGGGTGACTCAGGCCTTCGGCCGCCCCATCGCCCGGTACGTCCACCCGGCCTCGCGCCACACCGCGCTGTCCAGGGCGTTGCGCCCGTCCAGGATGATCCGGCGGGAGACCGCCTCACCCAGCTCCGCCGGGTCCAGCTCGCGGAACTCGCGCCACTCCGTCAGGTGCAGCACCACGTCCGCGCCGCGCACGGCCTCCAGCGCGGAATCGGCGTAACCGAGGGTCGGGAACAGCCGCCGGGCGTTGTCCATCCCCTTCGGGTCGAAGACGGTCACCTGGCCGCCCTGAAGGTGGATCTGCCCGGCGACATTGAGCGCGGGGGAGTCGCGCACGTCGTCGGAGTCCGGCTTGAACGCGGCCCCCAGCACACCCACCCGCTTGCCGAGGAACGAGTCGCCGCCCACGGCCTCGCGGGCCAGCTCGACCATGTGGCCGCGGCGACGCATGTTGATGGAGTCGACCTCGCGGAGGAAGGTGAGGGCCTGGTCCGCGCCCAGCTCACCGGCGCGCGCCATGAAGGCCCGGATGTCCTTGGGCAGGCAGCCGCCGCCGAAGCCGATCCCGGCCCGCAGGAACTTCTTCCCGATGCGGTCGTCGTGCCCGATGGCCTCGGCGAGCTTCACGACATCCCCGTCGGCGGCCTCGCAGACCTCGGCCATGGCGTTGATGAAGGAGATCTTGGTGGCGAGGAAGGAGTTGGCGGAGGTCTTCACCAGCTCGGCGGTGGGGAAGTCGGTGACGACGAACGGCGACCCCTCCGCGAGCGGCCCGGCGTACACCTCGCGCAGCAGCTTCTCGGCCCGCTCGCTCTCCACGCCGACGACGATCCGGTCGGGGTGCAGGGTGTCGCTGACGGCGAAGCCCTCGCGGAGGAACTCCGGGTTCCAGGCCAGCTCGGCGTCCGCGCCCACCGGGGCCAGCTCCGCGAGGCGGGTGGCGAGGCGGGCGGCGGAGCCGACGGGGACGGTCGACTTGCCGACGACCAGGGCGGGCCGGGTGAGGTGCGGGGCGAGCGACTCGAAGGCGCTGTCGACGAAGCTCATGTCACAGGCGTACTCGCCGTGCTTCTGCGGAGTGTTCACACAGACGAAGTGCACGTCGCCGAAGTCCCCGACCTCCTCCCAGGAGGTGGTGAAGCGCAGCCGCCCGGTGGAGCCCTCGATACCGTCGACATGCTTGCGCAGCAGGTCTTCGAGCCCCGGCTCGTACATCGGCACGCGCCCGGTGGAGAGCAGCTCGATCTTCTCCGGTACGACGTCGAGCCCGAGGACCTCGAATCCCAGCTCGGCCATGGCGGCGGCATGGGTGGCGCCGAGATAGCCGGTGCCGATCACAGTGATCCTGAGGGCCATGGGTGCTCCTGGGAGGTACGGATAGACGTGCGAACCGAGCATAGTCGCGGAGGGCGGCCCCGCCTTTCCCCACCCGGTCCGCCGCTTACCTCCCTCTTTGCCCGACCCCTGTCACCAAGCTCACGTGCGACTCTCGTATGCCCTCGGACGGCTTCCGCACTAAAATTGAGTTACTTAACGGTAGTTAGCATCTGGGGAGTGAGCGTCTTGGCGGGTTCGACCGATTTCGACCTGTACCGTCCGGCCGAGGAGCACGACATGCTCCGCGAGACCATCCGCGCGCTCGCCGAGACGAAGATCGCCCCCTTCGCCGCCGCGGTCGACGAGGAGAGCCGCTTCCCGCAGGAGGCGCTGGACGCCCTGGTCGCCTCGGACCTGCACGCCGTCCACGTCCCGGAGGAGTACGGCGGCGCCGGCGCCGACGCGCTCGCCACGGTCATCGTGATCGAGGAGGTGGCCCGCGCCTGTGCCTCCTCCTCCCTCATCCCGGCCGTCAACAAGCTCGGCTCGCTCCCGGTGATCCTCTCCGGCTCCGAGGAGCTGAAGCGCAAGTACCTGGGCCCGCTGGCCAAGGGCGACGCGATGTTCTCGTACGCGCTCTCCGAGCCGGACGCCGGCTCCGACGCGGCGGGCATGAAGACCAAAGCCGTGCGCGACGGCGACTTCTGGGTCCTCAACGGTGTGAAGCGCTGGATCACCAACGCGGGCGTCTCCGAGTACTACACGGTCATGGCGGTCACCGACCCCACCAAGCGCTCCAAGGGCATCTCCGCGTTCGTCGTCGAGAAGTCCGACGAGGGCGTCTCCTTCGGCGCCCCGGAGAAGAAGCTCGGCATCAAGGGCTCCCCGACCCGTGAGGTCTACCTCGACAACGTCCGCATCCCCGCGGACCGCATGATCGGCGAGGAGGGCACGGGCTTCGCCACCGCGATGAAGACCCTGGACCACACCCGCATCACGATCGCGGCCCAGGCCCTCGGCATCGCCCAGGGCGCGCTGGACTACGCCAAGGGGTACGTCCAGGAGCGCAAGCAGTTCGGCAAGCCGATCGCCGACTTCCAGGGCATCCAGTTCATGCTCGCCGACATGGCGATGAAGCTGGAGGCGGCCCGCCAGCTCACCTACTCGGCCGCCGCCAAGTCCCAGCGCGTCGACGGCGACCTCACCTTCTTCGGCGCCGCGGCCAAGTGCTTCGCCTCCGATGTGGCCATGGAGGTCACCACGGACGCGGTCCAGCTCCTCGGCGGCTACGGCTACACGCGGGACTACCCGGTGGAGCGCATGATGCGCGACGCCAAGATCACCCAGATCTACGAGGGCACGAACCAGGTCCAGCGCATCGTCATGGCGCGCAACCTGCCGTAACGGCTCCGCACACGACGGCAACGGTTCCGCACACGACGGCGGCCCCCGGCATCACGCCGGGGGCCGCCGTCCGTGCGCCGGGCGCCGGGGCGTCAGCCGGCCGGCAGCTCGACCGACTGGGGATGGCGGAAGAAGTTCCGCGGATCCCACGCGGCCTTCACCCGCTGCAGCCGGGGGTAGTTGTCCTTGTGGTACAGCTCGTGGAAGGAGACTCCGGAGCTGTTGTACGCGGGGTCGCCCAGGTCGGTGTCCGGGTAGTTGACGTAGCAGCCGTCGGTGACGCCGTTCGGCACCGGGACGCCGCCCGTGTCGGCGTACAGCTCCTGGTACAGCGCCCGCAGCCACTCGACGTTCCGCTTGTCGAACGCCGCGTCGGGCCAGTACGACTCGAAGTACACCAGCCACAGGGCGTCCCGGTGACCGGCCGCCGTGTCGCCGTCGGCCAGCGCACCGATCCGGCCCCGCACGGAGTTGACCACCAGGAAGGTGTGCTCGTTCGGGTTGACGGTCTGCGTCAGGTGCCGGTAGATCACCTCCACCTGGTTCTCCGGGAAGGCGTCCTTCATGAAGGCCGACTTGTGCGAGGTACGCATGCTGGGGCTGGTGAGCGTCTCGCCCGCGGTCATGGTCTGCGCGGTCGCCTTCAGGAACGGCCGCTCCTCGGTGACGTTCACGACCGGCTCGGCGCCCAGCGCCCCACCCACGAACGCGATGAACTCGTCCACCAGCCTGCGGGCGTCCGGGGCCGCCGCGTCCATCTGCGCGATCACGTTGAACATGCCCGTCTCCGCGTGCTGGAGGAAGAGCCAGTGCCCGAGGGAGAGATAGGGGGAGTCCAGGCTTCCGTGCTCCTTGGACCAGTCGGCGTACGCGGACATGAACGACGCGAACCCCTCCTGGGTGATGTCCCCCCAGGACCAGGCCGCGAAGGTGCACAGGACGGTGGACGGCGCCTTCGGCAGCAGGTCGCCCGGACCGCCCTCGGCCCCCCGGCTCCGCATCCAGAAGCGGGTGACGACACCGAAGCTGCCCCCGCCGCCTCCCGCCACGGCCCAGGCCAGGTCGTGGTTGGGGTCGTCCGGGTCGCGGGTGGCGACGACCGCCCGCACCTCACCCCGCTCGTCCACGGTGACGACCTCGACGGCGTGGATGTGATCGCTGACGATGCCGTGCGGGCGGGAGAGGATGCCGTACCCGCCCCCGGAGAAGTGCCCCCCGGCCCCCGTGGCGTAACAGCCGCCGCCGGGCAGGGTCACGCCCCAGCCGATGTGCAGGAGCTCGTATATCTGGAGCAGGGTCGCGCCCGGCTCCACGACGAACGCCTCGCGCTCGTCGTCGAAGCCCACGTGGTCCATCAGCCGCAGATCGACGATGATCTCGCTCTCGTCGTTGAAGACGAGGTTCGCGAAGCAGTGCCCGCCGCTGCGCAGCGCGATCCGCTTGCCGTCGCGGACCGCCTCCTTCACGATCTCGACGACCTGCTCGGTGGTGGACGGGATCCGGATGGCCTCGGGGGAGGCCACATGGCGGTTGTTGCCGTGGCCTCTGATCATGTCCGGGTAGCGTGCGTCCTCGGGTGTCACGGTGGGAATGACCGCATTTCGCCCTGCCGGAATCCCTCGTCCATTCACGTGTTCCACACTCCCGCTGATCGTGAGCCGTGCCCTCTTGCGAGCTCGTTCCGTCTGCTGCACCACCCAGCCTTCGGGCGCACAGCGGAAGACGGGAGTCCGCGGCCGATCCTTTGTCAGGTGTGTGGAGGTATTTCAGCCGTTACATCAGCGGGCCACGCGGATCACGTCGAACACGTTCTTCTGGATGCCGTTGGCATACGCCTCGTACTCGACCAGCTTCAGCTTCTGGGTGTCCTTGTCCGTCGCGCTGAACAGACGCTTGCCCGCGCCCAGCAGGAGCGGGAAGACGAGCAGGTGGTAGCGGTCGATCAGACCGGCGTCCGACAGGCTGTGGTTCAGGGCGGCGCTGCCGTGGACGATGATCGGGCCGCCCTCGGTCTCCTTCAGCGCGGCGACCTCGTCGAGCGAGCGCAGGATGCCGGTGTCGCCCCAGTCGGAGACCAGGTCGTCCTCCTTGAGCGTGGTGGAGACGACGTACTTCGGCATCACCTTGTACTCGGCGAACTCCTCCATCGCCGGCCACACCGGGCTGAACGCCTCGTAGCTGGTCCGGCCCAGCATCAGGGCGGCGGCCTCCCCCTGCTCCCGGCCCTTGATCTCGTACGCCTCGGGGAGGAACTCCACGTCCTTGAAGGTCCACCCCGAGTTCCGGTAGCCGGGCTCACCGCCCGGGGCCTCCATGACGCCGTCCAGCGAAACGAAGGCGGTGCTGAGCAGGGTGCGCATCGGGGTCTCCTGGGTATCTCGTACGGTCCGGTACGGGCACTTCGTGCCGGGTGTCCACTCTTACGGACGTACTGACCGCGCACCCCGCCGAAACTCATCGGTCAGGCCGGGCCCATCCGTCCGGCTCCCCGTCCGGCTCCCCGTCCGGCTCGGCCTCGGACCACGGCCGGTACCCTCCCACCCCATGACCGAACTCGACAGGCTCACCGCCCTCTTCGAGGCCCTGGGGGCGGACGGTGACGCACCCGACTGGGCCGAGTCCGAGGCGGAGGAGGGGCTCCCGCAGCTCGCCCGGTACCGGCTCCTGCGGACGGTCTGGCAGGACGTCGACGCCTGGGCCGCGCAGGCACCCCGGTGGGTGGCCGCCTACCGCACCGACGGCGTGGCCGCCGGGGCCGTCGACCGCGCCCTCGCGGCCGGGCTCACCCCCGAGGACCTCGGCGAGCTGGCCCGCGAGGTGGCCCGGGAGACCGCGTTCGGGGTGCTGTACACCCTGGCCGACCCGGCGGACGGGTCGCTGCCCGCCGAGATCGAGGAGCAACTGCCGAGCTGGCGGCTGGCGGAGCTGAACCCGGCCGGTGAACCGACGGGCCGTCATCTGGACGCCCTGCACGAGGACTTCGCCGGACTCGAACCGAAGGGCATCGTGCCGTGAGTGACGTATCGGTGTGACCGGCCAGGTCCTCAACAGCCGGGGCGCGGAGGGGATGGGGGCGGCCGGAGGCGCGTACGACGACCTCAGCGCCGAATTCCGGACGGCGGGCGGCACGCTGGCACTGCCTCATCCCTCATGCCGCACTGCTGGCGGCGGGGACGGCGTAGGGCGTGCGTTGCCCCGTCCGGTCCCGTACTGCTCAAGGCGCACCGACGGACGCCCGATGGAAAGGGGGCCGCCGCCCGCACCCGTGGGAGCGGCGGTTTCCCCCTTTCGCCACCCCCCAGGGAGTGGCGGTTTCCCCGTCAGCCACCCCCCAGGGAGCTCCCTCCATGCGTCTGCTCGCCCGAGTGACGACCGCCGCACTCATCGCCCTCGCCCCCGTGCTGGCCGGAACCCCGTCCTCCGCAGCACCTGCCCAGGACCCGGCACCGCTGATCGCCTCCAAGGACGCGGTCCCGGGCCACTACATCGTGACCCTCGACGCGGGCATCGACCCCGCGACGCTGGCGGGGCAGCTGAAGGTGGAGCCGACGTTCACCTACAGCAAGGCCCTGAACGGATTCGCCGTCCCCCTGACCCCGACCCAGCTCACGCTCGTACGCAGCGCCCTCGGGGTGAAGACGGTCGAGGAGGACTCGAAGGTCTCGACCCCCTCGGCGGAAGGCCCCGGCGCGGTGGGAACCCGGGCCGCGCCGTCCTCCTCCTGGGGCCTGGACCGCATCGACCAGCAGGCACTGCCGCTGGACAACGACTTCACCACCCAGAACAACGGTTCCGGCGTGACCGCGTACATCCTCGACACCGGCATCGACTACACCCACGAGGAGTTCGGCGGCCGAGCCGTCCTCGGCTTCGACGCCATGCCGGACGCCGACACCCAGCAGGGCCTGGACTGCAACGGCCACGGCACGCACGTCGCGGGAACGGTCGGCGGCAAGACCTACGGTGTGGCGAGCGGGGTGAACCTCGTCAGCGTCCGCGTCCTCGGGTGCGACGGCAAGGGCAGCTACTCGGGGATGATCGCCGGTCTCGACTGGGTGGCCAAGAACGCCCAGCAGCCCGCCGTACTGAACGGCTCGCTCGGCGGCCCGAAGTCGGAAGCGCTCAACAGCGCGGCCGACGCGCTCACCGACGCGGGCGTCCTGCCGGTCATCGCGGCCGGCAACGACGCGAGGGACGCCTGCGACGTCTCGCCCGCCTCCGCCTCCCGTGTGCTGGCGGTCGCCGCGAGCAACCGCTATGACGAGGAGACGGACTTCTCGAACTTCGGCACCTGCGTCGCCCTCTACGCACCTGGTGAGGGCATCAGCTCCGCGAAGCTCGGCGGGGGCAGCGTGGACCTGGACGGTACGTCCATGGCCGCACCGCATGTGGCCGGGGTCGCCGCCCTGTACAAGCAGGCCCACCCGGACGACCTGCCGGAGGCGATCGTCGAGTTCATCGACGACCAGTCCACCAAGGACGTCCTGACCAAGGTCAGCAAGAGCTCACCGAACCAGCTCCTGTACACGGCCGGACTCTGACCCCTCCGGTACGTACGTGGCGGGACCTCTCGTTCGGATCGTGCCTGACTCGCGGGGTCCGGCCTGATCCGAAGGAAAGACCCTAGGCCGCCGTCGCCGTCGGCTCGTTCCGGCAGCCACGGCAGTGGCCCGGCGCCGTGGCGCGGAACGCACGGTCGCAGCCATCGCAGTTCTGGAGGGGGATGACCAGCGTGCGGCGGACCGGGGCGAGCTCCTGGGCGCCGGGGAGCGGCGGTGGCAGCAGCACGGTGAGGCGGTGCTTGACGATCTTCGCCGGGTGCTTGGGAGGCTGCGGGAGCTCGGTCGTCAGAGCGTGGCGGATGGTGTCGGGGTGCGCGTCCCGCTCCAGCCAGGCGGCCACACCGGGGACCAGCGCCTCGACGTCATCCTCGGACAGCACCAGCTCCTTCGCGTGACTCCGCAGCCCGGCGAGGATCGCGGAGGCGGTCTGCCGCAGCTCGGGGGTGAGCTCGCGGGGCCGGGGGAGTGGCCGGCGCGCCGCCTTGGGCGCGGTGCGCGACGGTACGCGGACCGGTGGGTGCGATTCCTCCGGTACGGGGGTGGGTTCGGGCGAAGGTGAAGGCGGGGGCGCGGGGGCGGGTGCCACCACCACCGGCACGGGTGCAGGTGTCACCAAGGGCGCGGGCACAGACGTCACCAACGGCACGGGCGCCGCCACCATCCCGCCCCGCAGCGCCGCCCCCGGCTGGTTGCAGAACACCGTGCGGGTGACCAGCCGGCCGTTCGCCAGCCTCACGCGGGTCCGGGACAGGTATCCGTGGGCCTCCAGCTCACGCAGGGCGGCGGCGATCCTCGTCTCGCCCTCGGTGAAGCGGGAGGCGAGCGCCTTGATGCCGACCTCGGACCCGGTGGGCATCGATTGGATGTGGACGCCGATGCCGATCGCGACGAGGGAGAGCTCGGCGTGCTGCGCGAGGTGGTTGCCGACGATTGTGAACCGGCTCGTGTGCGGGATCGCGAGGTGGATCACGCCGGAGGGCGGGAGGGGCCCGGGGAGTTCTGCCAGGGCGCGGGTGAGGGCGATATCGTGCTGGGTAGCCATGGGGAAGCTTTCTCTTCCTTGGTGGTCAGGCCCTCGTTCGGGATTGCCGTCCCGGCGGGGGCCGTCTCATGTCTGGGGTGTGCTGGTCAGCGTGAGCATATGCCTGCCAACCCGTGCAAAATCCAGCCCAGTTGGCGAATCTCACCCGTGTGAGTGACGCGCCCGTCCCGCAGCTGACCACCGGGATCGGGTGGGGTGGGGTTGGGTACTTTCTCTTGGTTCTTTTAAGTACTTGATGTCGTGGCCCGCCAGGTCGCGGTGAGCCACGATCCGGTGGCCCCTCACCGGGTCGTGACGCGTCACGACCCGGCCTGAGCAGCGAGTTCGGGTGGATTTCCGGGGATCCGCCACTCGGTGCGGCCCGCCGTCCCTACGCTGCGCACCATGGCTGACGAAGACGTATCCGAGCCCGATCTCGACCTGGACATCGACCCGGCGGACGATTCGAGCGCGGTGATGGCCGCCGTGGGGCGGCAGATCAAACTCTGGCGGGAGGCGGCCGGGCTGCGCGCCGCCGAACTGGGAACGGCGATCGGCTACAGCGAGGATCTCGTCTACAAGGTCGAGGGCGGACGACGCATCCCCAAACCGGAGTTCCTGGACGGGACGGACAGAGCTGTGGGCGCGGGCGGCAAGATCTCCGCGATGAAGAAGGACGTGGCGGAGGCCCGGTATCCGAAGAAGGTGAAGGACCTCGCCAAGCTCGAACGGGAAGCGGTGGAGCTCGGCGCGTACGGCAATCACAACGTCCACGGGCTTCTCCAGACCGCTGAATACGCCCGTGTGCTTTACGAGATGCGGCGGCCGGCGTTCGGGCCGGACGAGGTCGAGCGGTATGTCGCCGCACGGATGGCGCGGCAGGATATCTTCCGGCGGAAGCCGTTGACCATGCTCACCTTCGTCCAGGAGGAGGTGACGATCCGGCGGCCGCTCGGCGGGCGCGCGGTGCTGCGGCGCCAGCTCGAACACCTTCTGGAGATCGGGCAGTTGCGGAACGTCGAGATCCAGGTGATGCCGACCGACCGGGAGGACCACGCCGGGATGGGCGGTCAGCTCCAGCTTCTCAAGTTCAAGGACGGAACGGCGGTGGGACACTGGGAAGGGCAGTTGTTCAACCGCCTGACTTTCGACCCCAAGGAGGTTCGGATCCTGGAGCAGCGGCTCGGCCTCGTCCGGGCTCAGGGTCTCACTCCCCGGGAATCGCTGGCCTTCATCGAGAAAGTACTGGGAGAGACATGACGCGCATGACCCCGAGCGGCGACGCCTCCGCTCTGGAGTGGTTCAAGAGCAGCTACAGCAGCAACGACGGCCCCGAATGCGTCGAGGTTGCCGCCGCCCGCAGCACCGTGCACGTCCGTGACTCCAAGGACCTCGCCAGGTCACCGCTCGGCTTCACCTCCGCCGCCTGGGCGGACTTCGTCCCGTACGCCTCCGGCGGCTGAGCACGCCACCCTCGTACGCTCCGAGCGCGCTCGGCCTCCACGGACGGACGGCCGGGCGCGCTCGCGTGTGCGGCAGCTTCTCAGCCGGAAGCCCTTTGTGGCGGAAACCCTGACACCGGCATCCCCCTTCGGCACACTGAGTGCATGGACGATCACCCGGGGAAGTCGCCGGACCATCTCACGATCAACGTCACCCACCGGGACGACCCGGTCTTCGAGGTCACCGAGGCGGACGCGTTCGCCTCGGCCCGCAAGTATCCGAACATCGTGGTCCGGGGGCCGCTGTTCGGGCTTGCCGCGCAGCGGCGCGGGGAGCGGCCGCGCTGGCGGCTGATGGGCGAACTCGACACCGGGTTCCCGCAGATGGCCCGCGACGAGCTGAACTCGCACCTCTGGTTCAAGGCCAAGGACGAAACCGAGGACCGGGCCGAGCGGCGGTCGCTGCTGGCGGCCGTGGCCCGGCTGGAGACCGAGCCGGTCAACGAGGTGACGGCGGACGGGGTGCGCTACCGCATCGTGCGGGCCGACGAGTTCGCGCGGATCGGTGGCGGGCGCCTGGAGCCGCCCCGGGCCACCGACCCGGACGACGACAGCTGGGACCTGGACGCGCCTGAGTCCTCCCGCACCAAGGACTTCGTGGTCGACCACGCGGCCGCCGTCGGGCTGGCCGAAGGGATCGACCGGGCCGGGCTGCTGCAGCTCTCCTACACCGCCGACCGCTTCCCCTATGACGTACGGGCCGATTCCCAGCGGGCGTTGACCACCCACCCGGGCGTCGTCCTCCTCCCGACGACGTTCCGGGTGGTGGAGCGGAAGGAGCTGTCCTGGTCGATGGTGACCGGGCAGCACGCGACCCCGCAGGCCGCCCGGCGCGCCCTGGTCGACCACCTCACCCGGCCCATGCCGCAGCTCCCGGACCTGCCGGACATGCCGGAGCTGCCCGCGTGGATGAAGGTGGACGAGAAGGAGCAGGCGATCCACGACCGGGCCGCGAAGAAGTTCATGGCGCGCCGCAGGCCCAACGAACTCCTGGTGCGGGGGCGTCGGTTCGAGGTCGTGCGGGCCGAGCGTGTGATGCGCATCGGGCCCGACGGACCGGAGGGGCCGCGCCCGTCCGACACGGACGACTACGGCCCCTCCCAGATCCATCCCTTGATGGACGAGGAGGGGAACATCACCTACGGCACGTAGGTGATGTTCCCCTCAACAGCGGCGCGGAGGGCCTCAGTTGCCCTTGACCGTAACCTTCTCGTCGTTCTTCAGCTGCTCCACGAGCTGCTTCACCTTCGCCTTGTCCCAGACCAGGTTGCCGTTGGCGCTGCCGGAGATCGGCATGTTCATCGACGTACCGTCGCCGCCCGTGACGCCCTTCATCGCGAAGAACATGTTGGCCAGCGACCAGAGCGACATGTCCTTGTCCACGATCAGGGTGTCCAGGCCGGCGCCCATCGTCGGGTAGAGCTTGAACGGGTTGAGGATGGTGGACGGGGTCGCCGTCTGGCCGGCCAGCGCCGCGAGGAACTTCTGCTGGTTCTTCGTACGGTCCAGGTCGCTGCCCGCGAACGCGTACCGGGTGCGGACGAAGGCCAGGGACTGCTCGCCGTTCAGCGTCTGCTTGCCCGCCTGGAAGTCGGCCCCGGACTTCTTGTCCTTGAACGCCTTCGGGATGTCCAGCTCGACCCCGCCGATCGCGTCCACGATCTGCGCGAAGCCGCCGAAGCCGATCTCGACGTAGTGGTCGATGCGCAGCCCGGTGTTGAACTCGACCGTGCGCACCAGGAGTTCGGGGCCGTCCTCGGCGTACGCGGCGTTCAGCTTCACCTGGCGGCCGGTGCCCTGGAACATCTTGCCGGACTCGGACCCCTTGAAGGAGGGGATCTCCACCTGGGAGTCGCGCGGCAGGGAGACCAGCGTCGGGCCGCTGGAGCCGTCGTGCAGGATCATCATCGAGTCGGTGCGCTTGCCCTCGGCGGAACCGGTGCGCAGCCGCTTCTTCTCCTCGGCCGACATGCCCTCGCGGCTGTCGGAGCCGACGATCAGGTAGTTCGTGCCGTCGCCCGCTTCCGGCCGCTCGATGACCTTGGCCAGGTCGACCTCGCGCTTCAGCTTGCCGTCGGCCCAGAAGTACGTGGAGACGGAGACCACGAGGAGGACGACGACCAGGGTCAGCGCGCCGAGCTTGATCCGGCGGCGCCAGTCCGGGGCCGGGCGCCCCTGGACGTAACCCGCGTCACCGCCACCGCCACTGCGACCGCCGCCACCACGGCCGCCGCCCGCACCGCCGCCGTAGACCTGGCCGGTGTTGTAGCCGGGCTCGGGGCTGTTGCCGTAACCGGGCTGGCCGCCCTGGTAGCGGTCGTCGTACCCCTGGCTCTGCGGGGGCACCTGCGGCCTCTGCGGCGGGGCCGGGCGGCGCTGGATGTGGGGCATCGCCCGGGCGCTCTCGGGCTGAGGGCTGGCACTGCCCTGCCCGTAGCGCTCGCTGCGGTCGCCGGTCCGTCGATCGGGCCAATCGTTCATCCGAACAGTGTGCCGCGCCGACCCACAGCTATTACAGGGTGTAAGGGAAATCGCACCAGGGCTGTTGCGAAGCTGATGCATTCTGCGGGATCCGGCCCCGCGCATAAGGTGGACTGTATGACAGATCAGGCCACCCGCTCGGAGCGCTCGGAAGAAGAGATTCCGGGCAAGCCCACCGCCGCGTCCCGGACGACCCTCAGCCACATCATGACCGGCAGCGACACCAACCTCCTGGGTACGGTGCACGGTGGCGTGATCATGAAACTGGTCGACGACGCGGCGGGCGCTGTGGCCGGAAGGCACTCCGGCGGGCCCGCGGTCACCGCGTCGATGGACGAGATGGTCTTCCTGGAGCCGGTCAGGGTCGGTGACCTCGTCCACGTACGCGCCCAGGTGAACTGGACCGGCCGCTCCTCGATGGAGGTCGGCGTCCGCGTGATGGCCGAGCGCTGGAACGAGTCGACCCCGGCCCAGCAGGTCGGCAGCGCCTATCTGGTCTTCGCCGCCGTCGACGGGGACGGCAAGCCGCGCCGCGTACCGCCGGTGATCCCCGAGACCGAGCGCGACAAGCGGCGCTACCAGGAGGCGCAGATCCGGCGCACCCACCGCCTCGCCCGCCGCCGGGCGATCAAGGAGCTGCGGGAGAAGCGCGTGGCCGACGGCATCGACGACTGAGGCCCCGCAGGCGTCTTACGGGCAGACCACCTCGTCGCCCGTCACCGTGGCGAACTCGCCCGTCTGGTTGCTCTCCGCCCGCACCGGCCGCACCTTCGTGAAGTCCGAGCCGGCCGTCACCTCCATCGTGGCGCCCTGCCCCTTCACCGCCCTCAGCTCGCTCCCGGGCAACGCGGCGGCCAGCGACTTCGCCGAACGGTCCCAGCGCGGGTCGTACGTCACGAGCGTCCGCGCCAGGTCACGCAGCTTGCCGTTGAGCGGAGCGTCGGTGGTGTTGAAGCCGGTCGCGCGCAGGCCCGCGTCCACGTCCTTGCCGAGGCCGTCCTTCGGGGTCCCGTTGTAGACCTGCACCCGGATCTCCTCCGGCGCCACGTCCACCAGGGTTCCCTGCGCCTGCTTCGGCGCACCCGCCGCGGGCTTCGGCTTCGCCGGGGCCAGCGGCTTGTCCTCGCGCAGCGCCTGGAACAGCTTCTTCGACTTCGCCGCGTCCCACTGGACCGTGGAGCCGATGCCCTTCACCGGGAAGCTCGGATTCCCCACCGGCACGGAGGTGAACTCCGACGAGGCCGGGCTGAAGTCCTTCATCGCCTTGCCGAGCGCCAGCATCTGCTCCGTACCGAACCCCTCGTCGGCCCGGACCGAGCTCAGCACCGAGGCGGCGACCTGCTGGAACCGCACCGGGTTCAGCAGCACGCCGTTGCTGGTCGCCTCCTTGATCAGCGCCGCCATGAACTTCTGCTGGCGCTGCATCCGGCCCAGGTCGGAGCCCACGTCGACGTGGCGGGAGCGTACGTACTGAAGCGCCCGGCCACCGTCGAGCCTGTGGGTGCCGGCGGGCAGGTCCAGACCGGTGTACGAGTCCTTCATCGGCCGGGCCGTACAGATCTGCACCCCGCCCACCGCGTCGACCGTCTTCATGAAGCTGGTGAAGTCGACCTCCAGATAGTGGTCGACCTTGACGCCCGTCATGTGCTCGACCGTCCGCACGGTCAGCGTCGGCCCGCCCTCCGCGTAGGCGGCGTTCAGCTTCACCGGGTGGCTGTTGTGCTTCTTGCCGGTCGTGCGGTCCGTGTGGGCGGGGATCTCGGCGTAACTGTCCCGGGGCAGACTCACGACGCTCGCCCGCTGCTTGTCGGCCGAGAGGTGGACCAGCATGATCGTGTCGGTGCAGTGGCAGGGCGCGCCGCCCAGCTTGTACTTCTGCTTCTCCGCCTTGGTGATGGTGTCCCGGCCGTCGGTGCCCACGAGCAGCAGATTCGTGCCGTGCCCGGACTGGGGGCGGTTCTTCATGTCCCTGAACGGGTCGACCCGGCCGATCCCGCCCTCCAGGTTGCTCACCAGGGCGTGACCGATGCCACCCGCGCCCAGCACCAGCACCGAGAGCCCGGTGGCCACCCGCATGCCCCAGCGCGGCCGCTCGTCCTGCTTCCGGGAGCGGACCGGCCGTCCACCTTGCGGAGGGCGGCGGCGCGGAGGAGTGGTGCGGGGGCGGGGCTGGCGCTGCGGTGGACGGGGGGCGGTCACGGGGGGAGACACCTCCGCGGTGCACGGGGGACGGAGACACCTCTGCGGTGCAAGGGGACCATCGCACGGTAGGCCCATACGATCTCCGCCCCGGCCCGCCACCCGGCGGCGCGCGCACCGGTGTCCCCCATTCGCGGTAACGTGGCGGCCGAATCACGCCGCCTCCCGGGGTGCCCGCCCCCTGGGCGCGGAACCCCTGGCGCCCCCGAGGACCCCCTGAGGACCACATGTCTGCCGCGCAGTACCCCGCCGTCTCCGTGATCATGCCGGTGCTCAACGAGGAACGCCATCTCAGGAACTCGGTCCGGCACATCCTGGAGCAGGAGTACGCCGGTGAGATGGAGGTCGTGATCGCGCTCGGCCCCTCCGCCGACCGCACGGACGAGATCGCGGCCGAGCTGGTCGCCGAGGACCCCCGGGTCCACACGGTCCCGAACCCCACCGGCCGCACCCCCGCCGCCCTCAACGCGGCGATCAAGGCCTCCCGCCACCCCGTCGTCGTACGCGTCGACGGCCACGGCATGCTCTCCCCGAACTACATCGCGACCGCCGTCCGCCTCCTGGAGGAGACCGGCGCGCAGAACGTCGGCGGCATCATGCACGCCGAGGGCGAGAACGCCTGGGAGGACGCCGTCGCCGCCGCGATGACCTCGAAGATCGGCGTCGGCAACGCGGCCTTCCACACCGGCGGCCAGGCGGGCCCGGCCGAGACCGTGTACCTGGGCGTCTTCCGGCGTGAGGCGCTGGAGCGGGCCGAGGGCTACAACGTGGAGTTCATCCGCGCCCAGGACTGGGAGCTGAACTTCCGGATCCGCGAGGCCGGCGGGCTGATCTGGTTCTCGCCCGAGCTGAAGGTCCAGTACCGCCCGCGCCCCTCGGTGAAGGCGCTCGCCAAGCAGTACAAGGACTACGGCCGCTGGCGTCACGTCGTCGCCCGCTACCACTCCGGCTCCATCAACCTGCGCTACCTCGCCCCGCCGACCGCCGTCGTCGCCATCGCGGCGGGCCTGGTGGTGGGCGCCGCCGTCACCCCCTGGGCGCTTCTCGTCCCCGGCGGGTACCTGGCAGCGATCGTCGCCGGGTCGCTGCCCGCCGGCAAGGGGCTCCCGCTGAAGGCCCGCGCGCAGATCCCGGTGGCGCTGGCGACCATGCACATGTGCTGGGGCTTCGGCTTCCTCACCAGCCCGCGCTCCCTGGCGAAGCGGGTCATCGCGAGCCGCCGCCCGTCGCTGGCGAGCAGCAGCGAGACCGTCTGACCCATTCGGACCCGGTCGTAGTCGTAGAAGAGGGCCCCACCGCTGACCGGTGGGGCCCTTCGTCCTTCGTACGACCTGTTACGGGGTCACGGCACACGTCACCACGTGTACTGCGGGTTGACCTTCATACAGCCCTTCTCCTCGCCGTTCTGGGCCCCCGCCGAATCCGGGGTCTTCTCCGTGCCCTTGGAGACGGGGTAGACCCCCTCGTCGCGCCAGTCGGCGCCCACGGCGAGCGAGATGCCCGAGACGTCGGTCGACCTCTTCACCTGCGAGACCGGGATGCCGAGCGCCTTGGCGACCGCCTGCGCGTCGCCCTCCAGCTCCGCGCTCGGATACAGGACCCCGGTCCGCGCCGCCCCCGCCACGTTCCCGGCGTCGACGGTGGCCTTCGCGAAGCCCGCCTCCTTGAGCAGCTTCTCCACGTCACCCGCCCGCCCCGAGACCGGGCCGAGCGCGTCGGTGGCGGTCGCGTTCCGTACGGCGACGGCGATCTCGCCGATCGGAGCGGACGGGTCCTTCGGCTCCACCGGCTTCCGCTTGGACGCCTTGCCGTCGAGCGGCACGTCCTCGCGGACCATCCGGAACAGCTGCTCCGCGTCGCCCGCCTTCGGGTAGACCCGGCCGTCGTTCGTCCCGGTGCCGTACACGTTCGGCATGGTCGACATCGTGATGCGCTTCGTCGGGACCTTCTTCAGCTCCTCGGCCAGGTCGTAGAGCTTCTTGACCGTGTCGAGGCCCTTGTCGACCGTCAGCGCGGTGGTCGCGGCCTCGGCCAGGTTCATCAGCTTGCCCGGGTCGGTGAGCTTGGTGCCCTTGCGCAACTCCCGCACCATCGAGTTCATGTACTGGTGCTGGGCCTTGGCCCGCGCGAGGTCGCTGCCGTCCTCGAAGCCGTAGCGGGTGCGCAGCCACTGGAGGGCCTGCTCGCCCTTGACGTACGTGGTGCCCTCCTCCAGCTTCAGCCCGGAGCCGCCGCGGCCGTTGGCGCCGCGCGAGAGGATGTTGGCGTCCACGCAGACCGGGACGCCGCCGATCGCGTCGGCCATCGAGACCACACCGGCGAAGTCGATCATCATGAAGTGGTCGATCCGGATGCCGGTCAGCTCGTACCAGGCGGCCACCGTGCAGCCCGGACCACCGCGGCGCAGGCTCTGGTTGGTCTGCACGTCCTGGGTGCTGGCAGGGAAGACCTCGCCGTCCGGGGCCGTGCACTTGGGCATCTTGAGCATGGTGTCGCGCGGCATGCTGACCACGGAGAGGTTGGAGCGGTCCGCGGAGAGGTGGAGCAGCATCTGCACATCGGCGAGCGGCGGGGAGCCGAAGGTCTCCTTCGCTCCGCCCAGCTTCTGGTTCGCCTTGGAGTCCCGGGCGTCGGAGCCGATGAGCAGGATGTTGAGCGGGGTCTGACCGGCGGCGTTGGCCTTGTGGTCGGCCATCTGCTTGTCGCCGAGGGTCAGATCCTCCTTCTTGATGTTGCCGTTGAGGTGCTCGTAGTAGAGGTAGCCGGCCCCACCGGCGCCGAGTATGAGCAGGGCGAGTACGGAGGAGACCCAGCGGAGTACGCGCCGTTTGCCGTTCTTCGGGGCGCGGCGACTGCTCCGGCCGCTCCGGCCCCGGCTGCTTCTGCCCCGCGGCCCGGACCGCCGCCCCGGTCCTTGGGCGGCCGCCTTCCCCTCCGTACCGCTGCCGCTGCCGTCACCGCTCTCGCGGGTGTCCCCGTCCCCGTACCTGCCTTCGTCCCCGCCGTCCCGGTCCGCGTGCTGGACGCGTGACCGTGTCCCCTCCCCAGACGTACTGCTCCGTCCCACCGGACCCCCCATGCTGTTCAGATTTCCGCTGCGACGCGGTGACCCGGTGTCACTGTGCGCATACCGCCTTGTCGGCGCTTGCCCGCTGGATGTCCTCCGGCGCCTTCGCCGGTCCGGTGATGGGTATGCCCGCGCCCTTGAAGTCCGCCCCCAGCGTCAGCACCATCGCCTGCAGCCCTTCGGCGTCGGCGGTGCCCGGCTTCATGGCCGTGGCGGGCAGGCCCATCATCTCGGCGAGCGCGCGGGCCTGGTCGGCCTGGTTGGGCGCGTAGGCCAGCGTCGTCTTCTTGATCTTCTCGGGGGCGTTGGCCTTGTTGGTGGACTTCAGCACCCCCTGTTCGTTCTGGAGCCAGGTGACGGTCGCACCCGCGGCGCCCGGGATCTCACCGCCGTTGAGGACATCCACACGTACGTCGGCGGGCGCGGCCTTCGGGCCCTTGAGCAGGGCCGCCTGCTTGCTCTTGGCGGCCTTCTCCTTCTGCTTCACCTCGGTCAGCGAGGTGTCGGAGCGCATCATCGCGAAGAGCTGTTCACCCTTCTGCGGGGCCACGACCACGGTGATGGGGGTCGGCTCGGCCGGATTGTCTATGACCGGCATCGTGACGAAGGTGATGTTCTTGGTGTCGACCTTGCCGATCTCCTGGGCAAGCGTCATCAGCTTCTTCGCGCTGCCGATGCCCTGGTCGACCGTGAGGGCGTTGGTCGCCGCGTCCGCCAGCTTGAACAGCTTCGTGGGGTTGGTCAGGGTGTCGCTCGACTTCATCTCCCGGATCATCGAGCCGAGGAACTGCTGCTGCACCTTGATCCGGTCGAGGTCGCTCTCGTTGCCGAAGCTGTGCCGGGTGCGCAGCAGGGCGAGGGCTTCCTCGCCCTCGACGCGGGACTCTCCCTTGGGGAGCTTCAGATGGGACTTCGGGTCGTCGATCGGCTTGGCCATGCAGACCTTCACGCCGCCGACCGCCGTCGTCAGCTCCTTGACCGCGTTGAAGTCGACCATCATGAAGTGGTCGGGCTTGACGCCGGTGATCGCCTCGACCGTCCTCATCGTGCAGCCGGGGTCGCGGCCCTCCTGGCCGAGGCTGACGTTGAAGCGGACGTTCGGGGTGCCCGGGATGACCTTCTCCGACCCGTCCGGCTGCTTCGTCTCGCAGTCCGGGATGTCCGTCATCAGGTCGCGCGGGATGCTCATCGCCGTCGCGTTGGTGCGGTCCTCGGAGACATGGAACAGGATGTTCGTGTCGGCGTGGCCCTCGCTGCCCTTGTCGCCGTACCCCTCGTTGCCCTTGCCGGTGCGCTTGTCGGTGCCGATGATCAGGATGTTCATCGGGCCGTCGCTGAGGACGTCCTTGTTGCCCGCGTCGCCGATGTCGACGGTGTCGATGTTGCCGTTGAACCGCTCGTAGAGGAGGTACGCGCCGAGCGAGGCGGAGACGACGAGGAACGCCGTCACCCCGCCCGTCCACATCAGCGCCTTCTTCCGGCGGGCCTTGGGGGACTTGCGCTTACGGCGTCCCGCGGTGGCCGTGGCCTCCGCGCCGCGCCCGCCGCTCTGGGAGGCCCGGCGGCTGCGCTGGCCGGGCACCTCGCGGCGCGGGCCGTCGGGGGAGCCGGTTCGCCGGCGGCCGGAATCCTCCGCGGTGGTGGTACGCGCGGCGACCGGCGACTCCCCTGCGGATTGGTCCAGTCGCAGTTCGTAATTGCCGGTGTGCGGGTTGAGTACCCACTGGTCTGCGGGGTCGATATCGTCCGCCCGCCCACGGCTTTGCGCATCCACGGTTGCTTGAGTCCTCCGTCGGTGCCACGCGAGGCGCCCTCCCCCGGCAAGGCGCTCGTTTCTTCGCTCCAGCAGTGCACGACCTGACGGCCGGAAGCACCGGATCGCGTCACACTATCCGCCCGGTCAGAAAAGGAGCGACGTGCGTGACCTACACCACGCTCCTTACAACCGGGCATTCTTCCCATTATGCGTCGATTGCCTTCTCTGTCTTGGCAATTGCTTTACTGCTCACACAGGTCGTCCGCAGCGCTCGACCCCGAATAGGTGGGTGTCGGGGTCGGACTTTCGGAGCCGGTACCGTCCGGCTTTCCGTCGTCACCGCCGCCGTCACCCTCGCCGTTCCCCCCGCCGTTCCCCCCGCCGTCCTTCTCGGCGTCCTTGAGTTCGTCCGCCGGAACCACGGCCACGGGCTTGTCCTCGCGCAGTTGCTTGAACAGCTCGCCCGCGTCCGGTTCGACGAGTTCGTCCCGGTTCCGGTCCAGGCGGTACGGCTGCCTCGGCACGGTCAGGAACTGCACCTGCTCGGTCGGCACGTCCCGCATGCTCCGCACCAGGTCGTACAGGTCCCGCAGCGAGTCGAGCCCCGGGTCGGTCGTCAGCGACTTGGTCGCCGCGTCCAGGACCGGGTAGAGCCGCGTCGGGTTGAGCAGGACGCCGTTGCTCTGCATCTTGTTCACCAGGGCGCCGAGGAACTGCTGCTGGCGCTCCATCCGTTCGGTGTCGCTGCCGTCGCCGAGGGTCTTGCGCGCCCGTACGTAACCGAGCGCCTCCTCGCCGTTCAGCGTCTGCCGCCCGGCGGGGAGGTCGAGGTGCGCGTCCTTGTCGTCGATCGGCTTAGGCAGGCAGATCTCGACCCCGTCCACGGCGTCGACCATCTCCTTGAACCCGTTGAAGTCGACGACCATGTGGTGGTCGATACGGATGCCGGTCATCCGCTCCACCGTGCGGATCGTGCAGGCGGTGCCGCCGAGCTCGAACGCGGAGTTGAACTGGGCGAACCGCTTGCGGGTCTCCTTGTCGTCCCCGGTGCGGCAGCTGGGGATCTCCACCATCAGATCGCGCGGCAGGGACACCGCGGTCGCGCTCTTCCGGTCCGCCGCGAGGTGCAGCAGGATCGTGGTGTCGGAGCGCTGGCTGCCGCCGTCGTCACGGCCGTACTCACTGTTCTCCCCGGCCCGGCTGTCCGACCCGATGAGCAGGATGTTCTGGGCATCCATGACGACCGGGGTGGGCCGCTCCTTCTCGTACACCTTCAGCTCGGCGGCGGCGCTGGTGTCGGTGGTGATGTTGCCGTCGAGCTTCTTGTACAGCCACCAGCCCGCCCCCGCGGAGACCAGCACGAGGAACGACGCGGCGAGGGCGGCCCAGCGCAGCCAGGGGCGCTTCCGCCGGGACGCGGAACCGTCCTTGGGATGATCGGCCCAGGTCTGCACACCGGCGGCGCCTGCGCCCTGTGGGGTGCCGGAGTCCTGAGGGGCGTCGGCATCCGGGGCCTCGCTGTCCGGGGTGTCGGCGTCCGGGGCCCCGCCCCGAGGCGCTCCGTCCTCAGGCGCTCCGCCCTCAGATGCTCCGCCCTCAGACGCTCTGTCCTCAGGCGCTCCGCCCTCGGGTGCGGGCTCTTCCTGCGACCTGCCCTGCGGCGAGTCCCCGGCCGGGTGGTCCGGGTCGGCCGGCGTGCCAGCACTGTCGGTCACGTCTGCGTCCATCCTTCACGGTCGGCGGCGCGATGGGCCGCCGGTCGCAGGAGTAGACGGCTGAACCTCACGCTTGGTTGTGCACTGCCAGAGAGTGGTCTGTACCGCCGATCATCTACCCCCGTTGACGATCGCTATCGGGGGCTCGGCCCGCTGTGGGCCGGACGAGTGCACCTCAGGGCGCTTGTCATACCGCACTGTTGGCCGCTTCCCCGGCAGTGCGGGTGACTCACACCGCCGTGCCGGTGACCCGCTCGCTCTCGACCCGCTTCGCCAGGCCCTCCGCGTCGAGCTGCCCGAGGTGGCGGCAGAGGACCACGGAACCTCCGGCGGCCAGCGGCGCGAAGAGCCCGGCGCTCAGCCCCTCCCAGGTGTCGTACGAGTGCCCGGTCAGCAGCCGGGACCCCGGTACGAGCCCGAGCGCGTCGGCGTCCTCACGGGCCTTGGCGACGAGTTGCGTACCGGTCAGCTCGACCCCGCCCACCGCCAGCGCGGGAGCCCCGGGGTCCACCGGGGCGAACGGGGCGAAGCGGTCGCCCTGGCTCGGCACCTCCACCGCGTAGTCGGAGAAGCCCTCGGGCGGCTGTGGGAACCGGCCGCCCAGCGGACGCAGGGCCAGCGCGACCCGCTCGCCCCGGCAGGTCCGGGCCCGCTCCAGCGTGTCCGGCCCGCTCACCACGAGGTCGGCGGCGGCCGGGTCACCCTGGATGTCGGCGACGACGCCGACCGAGGAGCAGGCGAGCAGCCAGACCGCGGACTGCCAGTGCGCGGGGAGGAGCAGGGCGAGCCGGTCGCCGGGCTCGGCGGCGAGGTCGCTCTGGAGCAGATTGGCGGTCTTGGCCACCCAATTGGCGAAGGTGGCCACCGACAGTTCGACGCGTTCTCCGGTGGCGTCGTCGTAGAAGGTGACCAGGGGGCGGGCCGGGTCCGCGGCGAGGGCGGATCGCAGCAGGTCGGCGGCGGTTCGGTCGCTGGAGTTCATCCGCGCAAGAGTACGCGGGGACGCTGTGCGGGGCGGGCTGAACGGGTGTCACGTACACCGGTTCGGCAGACCCGGCGTCAGGTACGGGCCTCTGCCCGGGTAGCCGGACTTGCCCTGCTATGGCCAGGATCATGCGTATGCGTGCACTACTGGTCACCTCAGTCGGCGTCACCTGCGCGGCGGCACTCACCCTGCCGCTCGCCGCCCCCGCGTCGTCCGCCCCTGCCCTCTCCTCCGCCTCGGCCCGGCCACCTTCCCTCACCACCGAGCCACGTACGGACACCTCCGGCACCACCGACACCTCCGGCACCACCGCCCCCGATGGAGCCGAGCCCCGCGCCGCGAAGTCCGCCGCCGAACCGGCCGGCTCCACGCAGTCGCTGCCCCTGGCGCCCCTCGCCGTCCCCTCGAACCGGGTCGCGGGAGCACCGACGGTCCATGGCCTGCCCCAGCGCGACGCCCGCCCCTTCTCCCTGGTGGGCGTGGTCTGGGACGACGCCGAGGCCGAGCTGCACGGCACGGTCCAGGTCCGGACCCGGGCCACCGGCACCACGCGCTGGTCCGACTGGCAGGACGTCGAGACGCACAACGCGGACCACGCCGCCGACCTCGGCAGCGCGGAGCGCGAGGGCCGTACGGTGCGGGGCGCGACGGCCCCGCTCTGGGTCGGCGACTCGGACGGCGTGGAGGTACGCGTACGTCCGGAGTCCCCGGCCACCCCGGAGTCCCCGGGCTCCCAGGACCGCGCGGCCACCCCCGTACCGCTGCCGGAGGGGATGCGCCTGGAGCTCGTCGACCCCGGCGAGGACCCGGCGCCGGAGCCCGCCCGGGGCGCCCCCGCCAACCGGGCGGCCGTCCCCGCGGTCTTCGCGGACACCCCGCCGACCGCCGCACTGCCGGAGGTCCTGACGGCCGAGATCGCTGCGGCCTCGGCGGTCAACGCGGAAGTCGCGGAGCTCGGCGCGACCGTCATCCCCGCCCTCACCCAGGCCGAGACGGTGGAGTCGGTGAACCTGGCACCCGGGGCGAAGCCGTACATCGGTCCGCGGCCGAAGATCGTCACGCGCAAGGGCTGGGGCGCCGACGAGAAGCTCCGGGAGCGGAACTTCGGGTACACGAAGTCCGTCAAGGCGGCCTTCGTGCACCACAGCGCGACCGGCAACAACTACACCTGCAAGCAGGCCCCTTCGGTGCTGCGCAGCATCTACCGCTACCACGTCAAGAGCAGCGGCTGGCGCGACTTCGGCTACAACTTCGCCGTCGACAAGTGCGGAAACATCTACGAGGGCCGGGCCGGAGGCGTCACCAAGGCGGTCCTCGGAGCGCACACCCTGGGCTTCAACACCAACACGATGGGCATCGCGGTGCTCGGCTCCTACGGGTCCACCAACCCGCCCGCCGCCGCCGTGACCGCCGTCTCCAAACTCACGGCCTGGAAGCTCGGTCTGTTCGGCGCCAACCCCAAGGGGAAGGTGACGCTCGTCTCGGGCGGCAGCAACAAGTACAGGAAGGGCGTGAAGGTCAAGATGAACGTGATCTCGGGCCATCGGGACGGGTTCGCAACCGAATGCCCCGGAGCGCGTCTCTACAAGAAGCTCGGCACGGCCCGGACAAGCTCCGCCAAACTGCAGGGCCGCTGACCGGTTCATGTCGGACCGGTCTGCTTAGACTGGCCAGCCATATACCCAGGCCAGGCCCCAGCAGGAAGCAGAGACGGTGCTGTGACAGAGGCAAAAGAAGCGATCCTCCTGGTCGGTGGCAAAGGCACCCGGCTGCGCCCGCTCACGGTGCACACCCCGAAGCCGATGGTCCCGGCGGCGGGGGTCCCCTTCCTGACCCACCAGCTGGCGCGGGCCAGGGCGGCCGGGGTCGAGCACATCGTGCTCGCCACGTCGTACCTGGCCGAGGTCTTCGAGCCGCACTTCGGCGACGGTTCCTCGCTCGGCCTGCACATCGAGTACGTCACCGAGCAGGAACCGCTCGGCACCGGCGGCGCGATACGCAATGTGGCGGCCAAGCTGTCGTCGGGCCCGGACGAGCCCGTCCTGATCTTCAACGGTGACATCCTGACCGGGCTGGACATCCGGGCCCTGGTCACCTCGCACAACGACTCCGGGGCGGACGTCTCGCTCCACCTGACCCGGGTGGAGGATCCGCGCGCCTTCGGTCTCGTACCGACGGACGCGACGGGCCGGGTCACGGCCTTCCTGGAGAAGCCGCAGACGCCCGAGGAGATCGTCACCGACCAGATCAACGCCGGGGCGTACATCTTCCGGCGCTCGGTCATCGACACCATCCCCGAGGGCCGCCCGGTCTCCGTCGAGCGCGAGACCTTCCCCGGACTGCTCGCCTCCGGAGCCCACCTCCAGGGCATGGTCGACTCCACCTACTGGCTGGACCTGGGCACCCCGCAGGCCTTCGTACGCGGCTCCGCCGACCTGGTCATGGGCCGCGCCCCCTCCCCGGCCGTCCCGGGCCGCTGCGGCGACCGCCTGGTCCTGGAGACGGCCACGGTGGCCGCCGACGCCAAGCTCACCGGTGGCACGGTGGTCGGGGCCGGTGCGGTGATCGGAGCGGGCGCACGGATCGACGGCTCGACGGTCCTGGCCGGCGCGGTCGTCGAGGCGGGCGCGGTCATCACGGACTCGCTCATCGGGGCGGGCGCGAGGATCGGCAGCCGTACGGTGCTGAACGGCGCGGTGATCGGGGACGGCGCCCAGGTGGGCGCGGACAACGAGCTGCGGGACGGGGTGCGGATCTGGTGCGGCGCGGTCCTCCCGGACGCCTCGATCCGCTTCTCCTCGGACCAGTAGGGCGGCTCGGCCCGTACCCTCAAGAGGACACTTCCAGCACCAGAACCCCCTGAGGCCCCACCCGTGGCAGGACGATTCGCCCCCCGCACCGCGCGCCCGACGCTGCCGCACCAGGCAGCTCAGGTTGTGCGGCGCGAGAAGGGGTTCGCGCGCGGCGAAGAGGGGCCTGCGCGCGGCGAAGAGGGGCTCGCACGCGGTGGCGAGGGGCTCGCGCGCGGCGACGGGGCTCCCGTGCGGGGCGATGAGCGCCCGCTGACCCGGGAGTGGACCCCGCCCGGCCCGTTGGACCTGCGTCTGGTCCTCGGCCCGCTGCGCCGGGGCCCGGCCGACCCCACGTTCCGGATGGCGCCGGACGGCACGTTCTGGCGGGCCACCCGCACGCCGGAGGGCCCCGGCACCCTGAGGGTGGCGGCGCGCGGCGACCGCGTCGGGGCACAGGCATGGGGCCCCGGGGCGGAGTGGCTGCTGGCCTGCCTGCCCGCCCTCCTGGGGGCCGACGACGACCCGGACGCGTTCACCCCGCACCACCGCCTGCTCGCCGTGGCCCGGCACCGCCGCCCCGGGCTGCGGCTGCTGCGCACGGGCCTGGTCATGGAGTCGCTGATCCCGTCGATCCTGGAACAGAAGGTCACCACGGACGAGGCGTACCGCGCCTGGCGCCTCCTGGTCCGCCGCTACGGCACCCCGGCCCCCGGCCCGACGGCCGCACTGGGCCTCCATGTGATGCCGGACGCGCGGACCTGGGCGATGATCCCGTCCTGGGAGTGGCACAAGGCGGGCGTCGACACCAAGCGCTCGTCGACGATCATGCGGGCGGTACGGGTGGCGCCCAGGCTGGAGGAGGCGTCGGCGATGGAGCTTCCCCGGGCGACGGCCCGCCTGGAACTGATCCCCGGCATCGGCCCCTGGACCTCCGCCGAAACCCTCCAGCGCTCCAACGGCGCCCCCGACGCGGTCACGGTGGGCGACTACCACCTGCCGGGCATCGTGGGCCACGCCCTGGCGGACAACCGCCACGCGGACGACGAGGAGATGCTGACCCTGCTGACCCCGTACGAGGGCCAGCGTCACAGGGCAACGCGCTTGATCCTGCTCTCGGGCCGAATCCCGGAGCGCAGGGGCCCGAGGATGACACCGGGAAACATCGCAGCGCTGTAAAACACCCCCCATTCCAGCCCCTGCGGGGTTCGCTCACCCAGCCCCTCCGGCGTTTGAGGAGCGGGGTCCGGGGCAGAGCCCCGAAACCTCAGCCCGTCCGGCGCTTGAGGACAGAAGGGGTCCGGGGCAGAGCCCCGGTTTCGGGAAGGGGCGGGTAGGGGAGAGGCCCCGCGCAGCGGCCCCACCCCCCCCGCACGCCCCCACCTCACCGCACGGTGAGAAAGTCCTCCGCATCCCGAACAGCCCGCTCCCGAGCCACCCCCACCGCATGCCCCACAGCCACCGCCCCCAACGGATCCCACGACTCCGGCAGCGCCAACACCTCCCGCACCACCGACCGGCAGAACATCGTCGAGGACACCCACGCCGACCCCAACCGCTCACCCGCCAGCGCCACCAGGAAGTTCTGCACGCCGGCCCCCGCCGCGACCACGAACATCTCCCGCTCCGCCGTGTCCCGCCGCACGTCCCCGTACGTATGGGAGCCGTCCATCACCAGGCACGGCACCGCCAGATACGGCGCGTTGCGCAGCACATCCCCGCGCCGCACCCGCTTCGCGATCGACTCCTCGCTCTTGCCGTCACGCCGCAGATCCTCGATCCAGGCGTCCCGCATCGCGTCGAGCAGCCGGGTCCGCGACTCGGCGGACTCCAGCAGCACGAACCGCCAGGGCGTCGTGTGGTGCGGCGCCGGAGCGGTGACGGCGGCCGCCACCGCCCGCCGCACCGCCCCCGGATCCACCGGCTCGTCACTGAACTCGCGCACCGTCCGCCGCAGGGTCACCGCTTCCCGCACGGCCTCGGACGTCCCCAGCCGGAACATGTCATCGGCCGCGCCCCGCACCAGCGCACGGGCACCCGGGTCGTCCTCGTCCTCAGCACCGGGGGAGACCACATGCGGCAACCCCCGCACCACGGCGACCGGCAACCCCGCGGCCTTGCCCTTGACCAGGTCCCCGGCGGCGGCCAGCTCGTCCGCCGTCGCCACGACCGTGGCGCTGAGCGGATTGCCGTACGCGTCCGTCCCGCCGCGCAGATCGTCCAGCGCCCGCACCCCGGCCGCCCCGATCGCGACATCGGTCAGCCCGTTGCGCCAGGGCCGCCCGAAGGTGTCCGTGACGACGACGCCGATCTCCACGCCGAGGGTGTCCCGCAGCCCGTCCCGGATCGCCCGGGCGGAGGCGTCGGGGTCCTCGGGCAGCAGGAGCACGGTCCCGGCCGGGGTGTTCGACGCGTCGACCCCGGCGGCGGCCATCACCAGCCCCTGCCGGTTCTCCACGATCCGCAGCGTGCCGCGCCGCGCCACGACCCGTACGGTCTCCGCGTCGATGGCGGCCTCGCGGTCGGCGGCCTCGACGATCCGGCCCTCGGCCTTGGAAACGATCTTCGAGGTGACGAGCAGGACGTCACCGTCGACCAGCCCCGGCTCGGCCCCGGCGATCAGCTTGGCGAGATCGTCACCGGCGCGCACCTCGGGGATCCCGCCCAGGGCCCACACCCGGAAGGAAGGCGCGGAGCCGCCCCCCTCGACATCAGCACTGCCGACACCGCTCACGCCCGCACCTCCTCGGCCAGATCCAGCGCCTGGCGGGCCATCTCGGCGGTGGCGTCCACGTCCGTCATCATCAGGGGCACCGCCAGGCAGCGGATCCCCGCGGCCTCGACCTCGCCGACCGTACCGGCGTCCACCGTGTCGACCAGCCACCCGTCGAGCAGCCCCGACCCGTAGTGCTGGGCCACGGCCGCGGCCGTCGACTCGACGCCCACCGCGGCGAGCACCTTGTCCGCCATACCCCGCACGGGCGCGTCCCCGACGATGGGGGAGAGGCCGACGACCGGCACTCCGGCCTCGGCGATCGCCTCCCGGATACCGGGCACGGCGAGGATGGTGCCGATGGAGACCACCGGGTTCGACGGCGGGAAGACGATGACATCGGCGGCGCCGATGGCCTCCAGCACACCCGGCGCCGGCTTCGCCTGCTCCGCCCCGACCGGCACGATCGCCTGCGCCTCGACGGAGGCGCGCAGCTTCACCCAGTACTCCTGGAAGTGGATGGCCTTGCTCTCGCCGTCCATCTCGACGGCGACGTGTGTCTCGACCCGGTCGTCGGACATCGGCAGCAGCCGCACCCCCGGCTGCCAGCGGGCGCAGAGCGCCTCGGTGACCGCGCTGAGCGGATAGCCCGCGCCGAGCATCTGCGTACGGACGATGTGGGTCGCGAAGTCGCGGTCGCCGAGACCGAACCACCCGGGCCCCACCCCGTACGCCGCGAGCTCGTCCTTGACCTGGAAGGTCTCGTCGGTCCGCCCCCAGCCCTGCTCCTCGTTGATGCCACCGCCGAGGGTGTACATCACGGTGTCGAGGTCGGGGCAGACCTTCAGCCCGAACAGATGGATGTCATCACCCGTGTTGCCGATGACCGTGATGTCCGCCTCGGGCGCGGCCTGCTTGAGGCCACGCAGAAAACGAGCACCACCGATACCGCCGGCCAGAACAACAATGCGCATGCACAGCAGTTTGTCAGGCGGGTACGACATCCACGGCCGTCGGGGCGCATTGCGCGGCGTGCATCGGCATCTCGGTCAGACCCGGGTAGTAGATGTGCAGACTGACGGCCGGTTCGAGCGAGTCGTTGACCACTTCGTGGACGTAACCGGGGGCGAAGGCGCGCTGCGTCCCGGCACCGAGCGACTGGCTCCCGCGCTCGGTGTGCTCGGTCAACTCGCCCTCCAGGACCGTCAGTACCCCGGCGGAGCGGCCGTGGTCGTGGCGCCCGCTGCCCTGTCCGGGCACCCAGCTGAGGAGCCACACCTCGTAGCCGGGCCCCGTCTGGAGCCGGTGGTACCAGCGGGTGGTGGTGTCGTACCGGACGAGTCCGGCCCAGCGCGCACGGTCGGCCGCGATGGAGCGGGCGAGGCCGACGAACTCGGAGACGGTGGAGGGATGCTCGCGGGCGGGCTGCAGGAGGTGCTGGACCTCAAGGATGTCGCCGGCGATCTGAAGGTCGCTGTCGCTGTTCATGGGGTGCGGTGGTTCCTCGGCATGGGGGGTGCACGTGCGGGGGAGTCGCTTGAAGCATCGGCAGCCGCGGCAGAGCTACGGGGAAGCCGGAAAAGCAGGAGGAAAGAGCAAGAAGCTGGACTCAGAGCTGGAGCACTACGGCATCAACAGCTGTGACAGCTGGAACAGCAACAGCGGGCCTGGACAGCGCTGCGGAACCCACGGACGTGGGTGACGTGCATCGCTGCGATCGCTGACATGAGATCAAGGAGACCGGCTGAATCGCTCCCTGTCAACCCGATGACCGATATGGGGGCAATGTTTCACCCCTTCCGGTTGTCGCGCGAGGAGAAAGGTTTGTTCACCTGTAAGCGCGGAGACATGGCGCATCATCCGCACCCTTAAACGCGGCTGAGGGTCCGTGACCTGACTGTGATCTTGGTCGCTACAGTGATCGAATCGCAACGTAAGGGCGCGCCTGATCGTCTTGATCAGGAGAAGACGCATCAGGGGCGGCGCCGGTGGCATATGTCAGGTTTTTGGTGATTTCAACACTTTCCGCATACGCTTGGTTCCGCAGAGTGAATCCCTGGGCCAATAGCAGATCCTCGCTTGACTGGCTTGGAGATACACACTTGTAATTTCACTCGTGTCGTTCGGCCGCAATCAGTAACGGCCGCATCACGGGACGCAAGAGACAGACGAGGGGCGCACATGACCGAGCTGTTCCAGCAACTGCTGGTCGAGGACGCGGACGAGGAACTCGGCTGGCAGGAGCGCGCACTGTGCGCCCAGACCGATCCCGAGTCCTTCTTTCCTGAGAAGGGCGGATCCACCCGCGAGGCCAAGAAGGTCTGTCTCGCCTGTGAGGTGCGTTCGGAATGCCTTGAGTACGCCCTGGCCAATGACGAACGCTTCGGCATCTGGGGCGGGCTCTCCGAGAGAGAACGACGGCGCCTCAAGAAGGCAGCGATCTAGGCGATCCACAGGTGCCCTGCCGACCGCAGGGACACCCCCCGCACTTCCCCCACCCGACTACCTCCCCGCGCGTCCCCGGCAGCCCTTTCCCGAGCAGGGCTCCTCAAGGACCAGGCGCACGCACCGACGGCCCGTCGTCCATCGCCCCCTCCCGGGGGGAGCGGACGCCGGGCCGTCGGCATGTCCACGACCGTCGTGCGCCCGGCCCCGCACCCTCTGCGCGTCGGGCCCCGCACCCTCCCACCCCGGCCTTCCCCGCCCCTTCACCCGCTCGGGGCCACCGCCAGGTATCCGTACCGTTAGTGTGGGGCCCCGTCCGAGATGCGCCAACGCCCCGCCGGGGCGCGCGTGTACACCGATGCAGCCCCCGGGGATACGCCCCCGGACCCGGCCGGAGGGCCCGTACCTCGATGTCCGTGCACAGCCACTCGGCGGCGCCGAACGCGGCCGCCGCCGCCCCAGAGTTCCCCCGGCACGTCGTCACCGCCGTGCTCGTCTCCCACGACGGAGCGCGCTGGCTGCCCGACGTGCTGGCCGGGCTGCTCGGGCAGGAACGCCCCGTACAGAACGTCGTCGCCGCCGACACCGGCAGCGCCGACGACTCCGCCCGGCTGGTCACCGAGGCGCTCGGCGGCGACCGCGTCCTGCACCTCGCCCGCCGTACGAGCTTCGGCACCGCCGTCGACGAGGCGGTCCGCACCGCCGGGCCACTGACCCCCGACGACCTGCCCTACCTCAAGCGCCCCGGCGGCTGGGACCCCGTCACCCGGGCCTGGGTCGACGAGAACTACGACCTGCCGGAACTGCCGCACGGCGAACCGGTCCAGTGGCTCTGGCTGCTCCACGACGACTGCGCGCCCGAACCGGACGCGCTCGCCGAGATGCTGCGCGTCGTGGACACCGACAAGCACGCCACGATCGTCGGGCCCAAGCTGCGCGGCTGGTACGACCGCAAGCAGCTCCTCGAAGTCGGCGTCTCCATCGCCAACAGCGGCCGCCGCTGGACCGGCCTGGACCGCCGCGAGCAGGACCAGGGCCAGCACGACCAGGTCCGCACCGTCCTCTCCGTCTCCTCCGCCGGCATGCTCATCCGCCGCGACGTCTACGAGGAGCTCGGCGGCTTCGACCGCAGCCTCCCCCTGATGCGTGACGACGTCGACCTGTGCTGGCGCGCCCACCTCGCCGGGCACCGGGTCCTCGTCGCCCCGGACGCCGTCCTGCGCCACGCCGAGGCATCCGCCCGCGAGCGCCGCCCCATCGACTGCGCCGGCCGCTCGGTCGTCGGCCCGCACCGCGTCGACAAGGCGGGCGCGGTCTACACGATGCTCGTCAACGCACGCGCCAAAGCCCTGCCCTGGGTCCTGCTCCGGCTCGTCGTCGGCACCCTGCTCCGTACGCTCGCCTACCTCGTCGGCAAGGTCCCGGGACAGGCGCTCGACGAGGTCACCGGCCTCCTGGGCACCCTGCTGCGGCCCGGCCGCATCCTCGCCGCCCGCCGCGCCCGCGGAAAGGGCGTGGTCGACGCGGCCGAACTGCGCGCGCTCTTCCCGCCGCCGGGCGCCACCGTCCGGGCCACCGTCGACCAGGTCGCGGGCAACTTCGGCGGCCGGGGCGAGGCCGAATCGGGCGGTTCACGGCACGGCGCCGTCGAGTCCGGCCCCGGCGGCGACGACGCGGACTTCCTCGAAGTCGACCAGTTCGCGCGGCTCAAGCGGATCGGCCGCAAGCCCGGCCCCGTCCTCTTCGTCCTGCTGCTCGTGGTCTCCCTCATCGCCTGCCGCAACCTGCTCACCGGCGGCTCCCTGGCGGGCGGCGCCCTGCTGCCCGCCCCCGCGGAGGCCGGAGAGCTCTGGGGCCGGTACGCGGACGCCTGGCACACCATCTCCACCGGCTCCACCGAGACCGCCCCGCCCTACCTGGCGCTGCTCGCCGCCCTGGCGGCCCTCTTCCTGGGCTCCACCGGCTTCGCCGTCGCCGCGATCCTGGTCTGCTCGGTCCCGCTGGCCGGGCTCACCGCGTACTTCGCCTCCCGGCCGCTGCTCCCCTCGCGGCTGCTGCGGGCCTGGGCGAGCATCGCGTACGCCTTCCTGCCCGCCGCGACCGGCGCCCTGGCCACCGGCCGCCTCGGCACCGCCGTCCTGCTCGTCCTGCTCCCGCTGATCGCCCGCGCCGCCGTCGCCGCCCACGGTCTCCGCAACGGCCCCGGCGCGGACGCGGCGCGCGGCAGCTGGCGCGCGACCTGGGCGTACGCCCTGCTCCTCACCGTCACCACCGCGTTCACCCCCATCGTCTGGCCGCTCGCCGTGGTGCTCGGCCTCGGCGTGCTCGCGCTGCGCCGCCACGACATCACGGCGTACGGGCTCCGCTTCCTCGCCGCCGTCGGCACCCCGATGCTGGCTCTGGCCCCGTGGTCGCTCACGCTCCTCACCGACCCGTCCGCGTTCCTGCGGGAAGCCGGCCTGGACATCGGTACGGGGACGGCTTCGGCGCTCGACCTGCTCGGGATCAGCCCCGGAGGCCCCAACGCGGCGGGCGGCCTCCTGCTGCTCGGCATCGTGCTGGCGGCCCTCGCGGCCCTGCTGCGCGGCGAGCGCCAGTTCGCCGTCCGCACGGCCTGGGCCACCGCCCTCGTCGGCCTGCTCTTCGCGGCACTCGCCAACGGCTCGACCTGGGCCGGACCCGCCACCCTCGTCTACGGCGCCGCCCTGATCGCCGCCGCACTCGTCGGCGCCGACGGAGCCCGGATCCGGGTCGCCGAGCAGAGCTTCGGCTGGCGCCAGCCCGTCGCCGCCCTGATCGCCCTGGCCGCCGGCCTCGCCCCCGTCCTCGCCGCCTTCGGCTGGATGGTCGGCGGGGCGGACGGCCCCCTGGAGCGCCGCGACCCCGTACAGGTGCCCGCGTTCGTGGCCGAGGAGAGCTCGACCCGCGACCAGGCACGCACCCTGGTCCTCGGCGGCACCTCGCCCGAGTCCGTCTCGTACAGCCTGGTCCGCGGCTCCGGCGCGCGCCTCGGCGACGGCGAACTGACCGAGGCGGCGGGCAGCAACAGCCAGCTCGACAAGGTCGTCGCCAACCTGGTCGCGGGCTCCGGCGCCGACCAGGGCGGCCAGCTCGGCAACTTCGCCATCCGTTACGTCCTCGTACGCGACGGGGCACCGCGCCAGATGAGCCGGGTCCTCGACACGACCCCCGGCATCAGCCGCCTCAGCCAGCTGGACGGCAGCGCCCTGTGGCGGGTGGACCGGCAGGTGGCCCGCGTGATGGTGGTCCCGGCCGGCGGTGAGGGCGAGCGCGTTCCGGTCGGCTCCGGGCCCGTCGAGGCCCACTCCAAGATCCCGGCGGGCGACGAGGGCCGCATCCTGCGGATCGCCGACGAGGCCGCACCGGGCTGGCAGGCCACGATCGACGGAAAGCCGCTGACCCGCGTGACCGTCGACGGCTGGGCCCAGGGCTTCGAACTGCCCGCGGGCGGCGGCCGCCTGGACCTCACCTACGACGCCCCGTTCACCCACACCGTCTGGCTCTGGGCGCAGGGCGCGCTCGCCCTGGTCCTGGTGGTCATGGCCCTGCCCGGCCGCCGCCGGGAGATCGACGACGACCTGCCCGAGGAGGCGCTCGCCGTCGCGGCGGACGCGGCCGACGGCGACGGCCGCCGCGCCCGCAGGCTCCGCGCCGCGGCCGAGGCGGAGGCGATGGCCGCCGAGGCGGCCGGGACGACCGAGGACGGCTACCCGGCCGACGCCCCCGGCGACTTCCCGCCACCGCCGCCCGCCGCACCTCCGGCGGCACCGCCGTCCGCCCCGGCGACAGCCCAGGCGGAAGAGGCCGGTCCGGTTCCGGTTCCGGGTCCGGTTCCGGGTTCGGTTCCGGGCTCGGGGGAGTACATCCCCGACCAGCAGAGCACCGACCCGTACGCCGAGAACGGCGGCTACGCCCCGCAGCCCGGCTACGACCCGCAGGACACCACGGGCGGCTACGCGGCGCTCCCGCAGCAGCAGGGTTACGGGGAGTGGGACGGCCGGCAGTACCAGGCCGCCGACCAGCAGGCCGCAGCCCCGTACCAGCAGGGCGACTACGCCGCGTACCAGCAGGACCCGTACACCCAGCAGAACACCGGCTACTCCTCCGCCTACCCGGACCAGGGCGGCTACGGCCCCCAGGACCCGTACGGACAGCAGCAACAGCAACAGCAGCAGTACGGCGGCGAGGGCGACGGCCAGTACAGCCCCGGCCAGTACGACCAGCAGGGCCAGTACGAGCAACAGGGCCGGCAGAGCCAGTACGACCAGTACGGCCGGTACACCGGCGAGCAGCCCCCGTACGCCGCCCCCGACCGGCACCCCGCCGAGAACGCCGGGAACGGCGAGAACGGCGAGCAGCCCGACATCCCCGCCCCGGGCGAGACCCCGTGGCAGACCCGTAACGCATCGCGAGGCGAGTCCGAGTGAAGTCCACCCACCTGTCCCTCATCGCGGGCACCGTCGCCCTGGCCGCCATCACCGGCTTCGCCACGCTGAACGCCCCCGGAGGACCGGCCGCCGCGGAGGCCGGATCCGCCTCCTCTCTGCCGGTCGAACGCTCCAGCCTGGTCTGCCCGGCGCCCAGCACCTCCGACCTCGCGGAGACGCAGTACACCTCGTACACCCCGCCCGGAAGCGAGACCGCGAAGGGCGGGGGCGCGAAGGGCGAGGGCGCGGAAGGCACCGCCGAGCTGAAGCCGGCCCTGCCGGTCCTCGACGACGACGAGGTCGAGACCGACCCGAAGAAGATCAAGAAGGCCGAGGAGGCCGCGAAGAAGGCGAAGGCCCAGGCGGACAAGCCGGTCCTCGCCGTGAAGGAGCCCGGAACGCCGGTCCTCGCCGAGGCGGACGGCTCCGCCGCCCCGGCCCTCGTCGGCACGGCCACCGGCAGACTCGCCCCCGGCTGGGCCGCCCAGCAGACCACCACGGTCACCGCGGGCGGCGCCCGGGGCCTCCTCGGGGTCAGCTGCACCGCCCCCGACACGGACTTCTGGTTCCCGGGCGTCAGCACCGCGCGCTCGCGCCAGGACTACGTCCACCTGACCAACCCCGACGACAGCGCGGCCGTGGCCGACATCGAGCTGTTCGGCGCCAAGGGAGCGGTCACGTCCGAGGTCGGCGACGGCATCACCGTGCCCGCCCGCTCCAGCGTCGCCCTCCTGCTCTCCACCCTCACCGACGAGGCCGTCAACGACCTGACGGCCCACGTCACCACCCGCTCCGGCCGGGTCGGCGGGGTCGTCCTGACCGCCGACGACGGCTCGGGCGCCGACTGGCTCACGGCCGCGGCGGACCCCTCCGGAACCCTGGTGATGCCCGGCATCCCGGCCGACGCCACCTCCGTACAGCTGGTGGCGTTCGCGCCCGGCGAGAACGACGCGGACGTGAAGGTCCAGCTGATGGGGAAGAACACGACGTTCGCCCCGGCGGGGAACGACACCCTCCACATCAAGTCCGGGATGACCGCGACGATCGATCTGAAGGACATCACCCGGGGCGAACCGGGCTCGCTGCGCCTGACCCCCGTGGAGAAGAACCGGGCGACCCCGATCGTGGCCGCCCTGCGCGTGGTCCGGGGCACCGGCGCCAAGCAGGAGATCGCCTACATCCCGGCCACCGGACCGGTGGGCGCCCGGGCGAGCGTCACCGACAACCGGGCCAAGGGCTCCACGCTCTCCCTGGCGGCCCCGGCCGCCACGGCGAAGGTGAAGGTCACCACGTCGGCGGGGAGCGGCGGCGGCGAACCGGCCGTGGAGACGTACACCGTCAAGGCCGGTACGACGACGGCGATCACCCCGAAGCCCCCGGCCGGCCTGAAGGGCGCGTACGCGCTGACCGTCGAGACGGTGTCGGGCGGCCCGGTGCACGCGTCACGGGCGCTGGTCCTGCCGGAGGGCGGCGTCCAGATGTTCACGATCCAGACGCTGCCGGACGACGGGGGCACGGTCGTGGTGCCGTCGGCGCGACAGGACCTGTCGGTACTGGACGACTGAACGGGCCCGTCGGGCCACTGCCGGCACACCGCTACGGCCGGCATCACGGGGCTACGGGCGGCGTCACCGGCACGGGGCCGGCGGCCTAGTCCTGCCCGTACCGCGGGTCGACGGACTCCGGGGCCAGCCCCAGCAGCTCGGCTACCTGCTCGACGACGACCTCGTGGACCAGGAGGGCCCGTTCGTCGCGGTTCTTGCTGCGGATCTCGACGGGCCGCCGGTAGACGACGATCTGTGCGGGCCGCCCCTTGGCCGCCGGTACGGCGGTGCCGAGCGGAACGCTCTCCTCCAGGTCGCCGGGCACGTCCAGGACGACGAAGTCGACCTCGGCCAGCTGGGGCCAGCGCCGCTCCAGCCGCTCCACCGAGTCCTGGACCAGATCACGGAAGACCTCGCCCCGGCTGGCCGACAGCGGCACCTGAGGTGGCGCGACCGGCCCCCGCATACCGCGGCCATGACGGTCGCGGCGCCGGGGCCGCGGCTCGAACGGGTGGGGGGGAGGTACGGAGCTGTCCATCACCGACGCAGCGTAACGCTCCCCGGGACGGCCTGATCGTGCCGAGGACACGGCCGGTGAAGGGTTCCCCCGCCCGGAACACAAGGGCTGTCCACCAGGCCGCCCACCAGGCCGTCCACCCCCCTGTCCGTAGTTGAACATTCAGGCCAAGGTTGAGCCCGTTTCAGGCCCCTGATCCGATCATCGACGGGGTGCGGGACGCGGGTATCCGCCCCGGCGCACAACCGCCGGAGCCCCACGGCGCACAGCGCCCTCCCGTCGAGACGCAGGTCAGGACGGTTGCCGGTGGCGGGGGTGGGGCCAGAAGCACAGGGCGACACGGTGGGGGGAGCCGGGGGAGAGTCGTCGCAGCCCGCTCAAGAGTGCGGTACCGTCCAACATCGTGAGCCCTGTACGTCGCTGTTCGCGCACCGCGTGCGGCCGCCCTGCCGTCGCGACACTGACGTACGTCTATGCCGACTCGACTGCGGTCCTCGGCCCGCTCGCCACCTACGCCGAGCCCCACTGCTACGACCTCTGTGCCGAGCACAGTGAGCGGCTGACCGCGCCACGCGGCTGGGAGGTCGTGCGCCTCTCCGACGGCTCCGCACCGGCGCACCCGAGCGGTGACGATCTCGAAGCGCTGGCCAACGCGGTACGGGAAGCGGCCCGTCCGCACGACCGGGGCCCGGACGGCGGGGGCAGGGGCCCGCGCTCCGCGGACCCGGTGGAAGTCGCCCGCCGGGGCCACCTGAGGGTGCTGCGCTCCCCCGACTCCTGAGACCGACTCTTAAGGCATTACGTTGGGCCCTCCGTAAACACCAGGAGGACCGGCCGTGGTTGCTGATCTGTCGCAGCTCGTGAAGGCGTACGACGTGCGTGGCGTGGTGCCCGACCAGTGGGACGAGTCGCTGGCCGAACTGTTCGGAGCCGCGTTCGTCCAGGTCACGGCAGCCGACGCGATCGTGATCGGCCACGACATGCGCCCCACGTCGCCGGGGTTGTCCGGTGCCTTCGCCCGGGGCGCGGCGGCCCGGGGCGCGGACGTCACGCTCATCGGCCTCTGCTCGACGGACCAGCTGTACTACGCGTCCGGGGCGCTGGACCTGCCGGGCGCGATGTTCACGGCCTCGCACAACCCCGCGCAGTACAACGGCATCAAGATGTGCCGGGCGGGGGCGGCGCCGGTGGGCCAGGACACGGGCCTGAGGGAGATCCGCACGCTGGTGGAACAGTGGTCGGAAGGCGCCCCGCAGCCCCCCGCGTCCGCCACCCCCGGCACGATCACGGAACGGGACACCCTCACCGATTACGCGTCCCACCTCCTGGCCCTGGTCGACCTCACATCCATCCGCCCCCTGAAGGTCGTGGTCGACGCGGGCAACGGCATGGGCGGCCACACGGTCCCCACGGTCTTCGAGGGCCTCCCGCTCGACGTGGTCCCCCTCTACTTCGACCTGGACGGCACGTTCCCCAACCACGAGGCCAACCCCCTCGACCCGAAGAACATCGTCGACCTCCAGGCCCGCGTCCTCGCCGAGGGCGCCGACCTCGGCCTCGCCTTCGACGGCGACGCGGACCGCTGCTTCGTCGTCGACGAACGGGGTGCGGGAGTCTCCCCCTCCGCGATCACCGCCCTCGTCGCCGCCCGCGAACTGGCCCGCAACGGCGGCAAGGGCATCGTCATCCACAACCTGATCACCTCCTGGTCGGTCCCCGAGGTGGTCCGCGAGAACGGCGGCACGCCGGTCCGCACCCGGGTCGGCCACTCCTTCATCAAGACGGAGATGGCGGAGCACGGCGCGATCTTCGGCGGAGAGCACTCGGCGCACTACTACTTCCGCGACTTCTGGAACGCCGACACGGGCATGCTCGCCGCCCTCCACGTCCTCGCCGCACTCGGCGGCCAGCCCGGCCCCCTGTCGGAACTCGTCGCCGCCTACGACCGCTACGCCGGCTCCGGCGAGATCAACTCCACGGTCGCCGACCAGACCGCCAGCCTGGCCACGATCAGGGCGGCCTACGGCAACCGCGACGACATCACCTTCGACGACCTGGACGGCCTGACGGTCACGTCCACGGACTGGTGGTTCAACCTCCGGGCCTCGAACACGGAACCGCTGCTGCGCCTGAACGTGGAGGCGAGGGACGGGGCGACGATGGAGGCGGTACGGGACGAGGTGCTGGGCCTGATCAGGAGCTGAGGGCGGGGCTGCTCCGAGATTTCAGCCTGGGGCCGGGCCACCGGACCCTGCCTGCCCCCTCTAGGCTCCGCCTCCACCCCACCCCGTTCCCCTCACTCCCGGGCCCCGCCATTCCAGCCCCTCCGGCGTTTGAGGAGCGGGGTCCGGGGCGGAGCCCCGGTTTCGGGAAGGGGCGGGTAGGGGAAAGGCCCGCCGCAGGCGCCCCCACCCCCCTGCCACCACCGCCACCTGGCCCCGGCCCCCTGCCCCCGCCGCGCGCCACCCACCCAACGGCCACCCCCACCCCCCCACCGCCCCATCCCCCGATCCCCACCCCCGGCCGGGCCGCGCCCCCGTCCCCCCAGCGGTAGGCTGACGACGCCTGATCCACGTGAATCAGAAATCGCACCGCTCGAAGGGACCCACCCCATGCCGCTCGAAGCCGGCCTCCTGGAGATCCTGGCCTGCCCGGCCTGTCACTCCCCGCTCGACGACCGCACCGCGGCCGACAGCCCGGAGCTGGTCTGCACCGGCGCCGACTGCGGCCTGGCCTACCCGGTCCGCGACGGCATCCCGGTCCTGCTCGTCGACGAGGCCCGCCGCCCCGCCTGACCGCGAGCGAAGCGCGTACGGGCACGTCCCCGCGCGGCACCGCCGGACCGGACCGGACAGGGCGCACCCCGGCACAGGGCCCCCGCACCCCACCCCCGTACCCGCCCCGGCACCCCCGCCACCGACCCCCGCACCCGCACCCCGCACCCCCGCCCGGTGATCGGAGGCCCACCGCCATGCTCGACGAGTCCTTGCTCGACGCCCCGGAAGCCCTGGCCAGGGCCGACCGCCGCGACCTGCTCCGCGGCGCCGCCGAGGCAGGTGCCCGGGTCCGTACCGCCACCCGGCACGCCGCCGAGGCCGGCATCGGCGGCCTGAACCCGGAGGGCCGCCCCCGCGCCGTCCTCGTCGCCGGCCCCGGCACCGCCGCATCCGGCGTCGCCGACCTGATCGGCGCGCTGGCGGGCGCGGCAGCCCCCGTGACCCGGATCCACCCCACGGGCGTCGCCCCCGCCCCGGGCGCCCTGCGCTGGACGCTGCCCGGCTGGGCCGGCTCCGTGGACCTCCTCCTCATCGTGACCGCCGACGGCTCGGAGCCCGGCCTGGCCCTCCTCGCCGAGCAGGCGTACCGCCGCGGCTGCACCGTGGTCGCCGTCGCCCCCACCCGCTCCCCGCTGCGCGAGGCGGTCGACGGGGTGCACGGCCTGGTCGTCCCGATGGCGGCCGCCCCGCACGGCGAGTACGACGCGGAGACCTCCGCCGCCGGCCCCGGCACCCTGTGGGCCCTGCTCACCCCGCTGCTGGCGCTGCTCGACCGGGTGGGCCTGGTGACGGCGCCCGCCGAGGAGCTGCAGAAGGTGGCCGACCGCCTGGACCGCACCGCGGAACGCTGCGGCCCGGCCATCGCCACGTACAGCAACCCGGCCAAGACGCTCGCCGCCGAACTCGCGGACAGCCTGCCGCTGCTGTGGACGGAGGGCGCTGCCGCAGGCCCGGTCGGCCGCCGCTTCGCCGCCGTACTGTCCGAGCTCGCCGGCCGCCCCGCCCTGGCCGCGGAACTGCCCGAGGCGCTGCCCTCGCACGGCACCCTCCTCGCCGGGGATTTCGCGGCCGGAGCCGACCCCGACGACTTCTTCCGCGACCGGGTCGACGAAGGAGAAACGCTGAGAGCCAGGGTCGTCCTGCTCCGGGACCGCCCCACGGGCGGCCTCAGCGCCTACCCGGCGGCCCGCGAGCTGGCACTCGGCCACGACACACCGGTCAGCGAACTGGAACCGGAGGAGGGCAGCGCGCTGGAGACCCTCGCCGAACTGCTCGCGATCACGGACTTCGCGGCGGTCTACCTGTCGTTGGCCTCGGCCCCCCAGCCCTGACACCCACGCCAGACGCATCCCCCGGCGCGAGGCCACCCGCCCCTCACCCTCCGGCCACCCCACGGACGCCAGGACCTCACGCACCACTGATCCCCCTGGTGGCACACGCACCCCTCCCGCCCCACCTCATCCCGCCCCACCAGCCCCACCCGAGGACGACTCCATGGACCGCCTGTCCAACACCGTGCGCCCCTACGCCTGGGGCTCCACCACGGCCATTCCCGCCCTGCTCGGCATCGCTCCCACCGGCGAACCGCAGGCCGAGATGTGGATGGGCGCCCACCCCGGAGCGCCATCGCGCATCAGCCGCACCGCCCCGGCGGGCGAGACGGAACTCGCGCTCACCGAGGCCATCGACGCAGATCCGGAAGGCGAGCTCGGCGCCGCCACCGTCGCCCGCTTCGGCCCCCGCCTCCCCTTCCTCCTCAAGCTGCTCGCGGCCGGAGCCCCCCTCTCCCTCCAGGTCCACCCCGACCTGGACCAGGCGCGCAAGGGGTACGAGGACGAGGAGGCCCGGGGCGTCCCGATCGACGCCCCCCACCGCACGTACAAGGACGCGAACCACAAGCCCGAGCTGATCTGCGCCCTCACCCCCTTCGACGGCCTCTGCGGCTTCCGCAGGCCCACCGAGGCGGCGGACGCGATGGAGGCCCTCGGCGTCGACTCACTGAAGCCGTACGTGGACCTGCTGCGCGCCCACCCCGAGGAGGCCGCCCTCCGCGAGGTGCTCACGGCGATCCTCAGCGCCGACCCGGCGGAGATGGCCGACACCGTTGCCGAGGCGGCGGTCGCCGCGGAACGCCTCGGCGGCGCCCACGCCCCGTACGCCCGCATCGCCCACAACTACCCCGGCGACCCCGGCGTCCTCGCGGCGATGCTCCTGAACTACGTACGACTCCAGCCCGGAGAGGCCCTGTTCCTCGGCGCCGGCGTCCCGCACGCCTACCTCGACGGCCTCGGCGTCGAGATCATGGCCAACTCGGACAACGTCCTGCGCTGCGGCCTCACCCCCAAGCACATCGACGTCCCCGAACTCCTGCGCATCGTCCGCTTCGAAGCCACCGAACCCGGCGTACTGCGCCCCGAGGCGTCACCCTCCGGCGAAGAGCGTTATGAGACGCCCGTCGACGAGTTCGTCCTGTCCCGCTACACGCTCGCGTCCGGCGCCGCGCCCGCCGAACTGACCGCCCCCACCCCCCAGATCCTCCTCTGCACCGCAGGCGCCGTCCGGGTCGGCGAACTCGGCCTGACCCCGGGGCAGTCCGTCTACGTACCGGTCGGCGAAGCGGTGGAAGCCGCCGGATCGGGCACACTCTTCCGTGCCACTGTGGCGGCCTGACACACCGTCCCTCTCCGTGGCTGCAACAATGTGCCGCCGCAGCGCGGCAGCACCTGCCGTACACCGAGGAAGGGACACCACGCACACATGAGCGCGTCAGGCGGAACCAAGGCGATCGTGGCGGCACTCGTCGCCAACCTCTCGATCGCCGTGGCCAAATTCGTAGCGTTCCTCTTCAGTGGTTCCTCGTCGATGCTCGCGGAGAGCGTCCACTCGCTCGCCGACTCGGGCAACCAGGGCCTCCTGCTGCTCGGCGGCAAGAAGGCCAAGCGAGAAGCCACCCCGGAGCACCCGTTCGGCTACGGGCGCGAGCGCTACATCTACGCGTTCCTCGTCTCCATCGTGCTCTTCTCGGTCGGTGGCATGTTCGCGGTCTACGAGGGCTACGAGAAGATCAAGCACCCGCACGAGATCACGGCCTGGTACTGGCCGGTCGGCGTCCTGATCTTCGCGATCATCGCCGAGATCTTCTCCTTCCGTACGGCGATCAAGGAGTCCAACCAGACGCGCGGCAACCGCTCCTGGACCGAGTTCGTCCGCCGCTCCAAGGCCCCCGAGCTCCCGGTCGTCCTCCTTGAGGACCTCGGCGCCCTCGTCGGCCTTGTGCTCGCCCTCGGAGGCGTCGGCCTCGCACTGGCCACCGGCAACGGCGTCTGGGACGGCATCGGGACCCTCTGCATCGGCATCCTGCTGATCGTCATCGCGATCATCCTCGCCGTCGAGACGAAGTCCCTCCTGCTCGGGGAGTCGGCCGGCCTCGAAGAGGTCGAGAAGATCAAGGCGGCCGTGGTCGACGGTGACACCGTCACCGGCATTATCCACATGCGCACCCTCCACCTCGGCCCCGAGGAACTGCTGGTCGCCGCCAAGATCGCGGTCCGGCACGACGAGACCGCGACCGAGATCGCCAACGCGATCAACGCCGCCGAGAACCGGATCCGCGAGGCCGTCCCGATCGCCCGGGTCATCTACCTGGAGCCGGACATCTTCAACGCGGAAGCCGCCGCGGCCGGCACCACCCCGGGCGACCCGTCCGGTGCCCCGGCTCCAGCTCCGGCCCCGGACCCGGCCCCGGCTCCGAAGGATCTCGGCCACTGACCCATCGCACACCGGCCCCGATCGGCCCGGTGACCCCTCACACACGCCCGGCTCCACGAACGGGATGGGGCTCACTGGGCCGTTCGGTGTAGATTCGGATACGGAACAGACGTCGCTGCTGATGGCGGTCGACCGGCCCGCAGACGCGAGCCGGGCGAGGGACAGAGGGCCTCCGACGGACTGCACTGCGAACGCTCGGGCATTCGTGTGCCCGTCGCCGCAGAGTCAGCCCAGACAGCCCACCTCGACCCATCACGAGGAGCAGCCCGTTATGACGACGGTCGCCAATCGCCAGGACTTCAAGGTCGCCGACCTCTCCCTCGCCGCCTTCGGCCGCAAGGAGATCACCCTCGCCGAGCACGAGATGCCCGGCCTGATGTCCATCCGCAAGGAGTTCGCCGCCGCCCAGCCGCTGGCCGGTGCACGGGTCACCGGCTCGCTGCACATGACCGTGCAGACGGCCGTGCTCATCGAGACCCTCGTGGCCCTCGGTGCCGAGGTCCGCTGGGCCTCCTGCAACATCTTCTCCACCCAGGACCACGCCGCCGCGGCCATCGCCGTCGGTCCGAACGGCACCCCGGAGGCCCCCGCGGGCGTCCCGGTCTTCGCCTGGAAGGGCGAGACGCTGGAGGAGTACTGGTGGTGCACGGAGCAGGCGCTGACCTGGCCGAACACCCCCACCGGTGGTCCGAACATGATCCTGGACGACGGTGGCGACGCCACCCTCCTCGTCCACAAGGGCGTCGAGTTCGAGAAGGCCGGCGCGGCCCCGGACCCGTCGACGGCGGACAGCGAGGAGTACGCCTACATCCTCACCCTGCTGAACCGCACCCTCGGCGAGTCCCCGCAGAAGTGGACCCAGCTGGCGTCCGAGATCCGTGGCGTGACGGAGGAGACCACCACCGGCGTCCACCGTCTCTACGAGATGCACCGCGACGGCACCCTCCTGTTCCCCGCGATCAACGTGAACGACGCGGTCACCAAGTCGAAGTTCGACAACAAGTACGGCTGCCGCCACTCCCTGATCGACGGCATCAACCGCGCCACCGACGTCCTGATCGGCGGCAAGACCGCCGTCGTCTGCGGCTACGGCGACGTCGGCAAGGGCTGCGCGGAATCCCTCCGTGGCCAGGGCGCCCGAGTGATCATCACGGAGATCGACCCGATCTGCGCCCTCCAGGCGGCGATGGACGGCTACCAGGTCGCCACCCTCGACGACGTGGTGGAGCAGGCCGACATCTTCATCACCACGACGGGCAACAAGGACATCATCATGGCCTCGGACATGGCCAGGATGAAGCACCAGGCGATCGTCGGGAACATCGGCCACTTCGACAACGAGATCGACATGGCCGGCCTGGCCGCCATCGACGGGATCGTCAAGGACGAGGTCAAGCCCCAGGTCCACACCTGGAAGTTCCCCGACGGCAAGGTCCTCATCGTGCTCTCCGAGGGCCGTCTGCTGAACCTGGGCAACGCCACCGGCCACCCCTCGTTCGTGATGTCCAACAGCTTCGCCGACCAGACCCTCGCGCAGATCGAGCTGTTCACGAAGCCCGAGGAGTACCCGACCGACGTCTACGTGCTGCCCAAGCACCTGGACGAGAAGGTCGCCCGTCTCCACCTCGACGCCCTCGGCGTCAGGCTCACGACACTCCGCCCCGAGCAGGCGTCGTACATCGGTGTCGAGGTAGAGGGCCCGTACAAGCCCGACCACTACCGCTACTGATCCCGCCGCTGACGCCGCTACCTCTCCAGCCCCAGCGCCGGCTCCAGGACCGGTAGCGCACGTCAGCAGCGCGTAGCGAGCAGCAGCTACGAGACAGGCCCCCGCACCCCCGTGTCGGGGGCCTGTCCCGTTACCGCCCCCGCACAGCCAGAGGAACCCGAAGGACCCCATGCCCCGCGGCAGGTATTCGCTCCACGATCTCCACGACCACACCCCCCTCGGTGAAGAACACTTCCACTGCGCCCCCGGCCCCTCGGGCTGGCGCTACGTCTCCCAGACCACGTCCCCATCGGGCGACCACCTGGGCTCCGTCGACCTGGCCCTGGACGAACTGGGCCGGCCGATCCGCCTCGAACTCCACTCCGCGAGCTGGCAGGTACGGGGAGCCGCCCTGGAAGGCGTCACCTGGGTCCGCACCGACCCCACCGGCACTCACGCCACCGAAGGCAACGTCCGCGCCCACGCCTTCTCCGGAACATCCCCCGCGTTCCTCGTCGCCCTGACCCGGCTCCTGCGTCTCACCCCCGATTCCCCCGAGACCCGCGTCCGCGTGGTCACCTTCACGGACCCGGTCCTCGCACCCCGTACCAACGACCAGTCCTGGGCTCTGGTGAACAGTGAAGCGCACGCCACTGACAACGGCCCCCTGATTGTGGACACATACCAGGTCAGCGCCCTGGACACGGGGGATCAGCACACCGTTCACATCGCCGGGGACGTCGTCCTCGCGGCCCCGGGCATCGAGCTGGAGCACCTGGAGACGCCGCCGTCCCCCCGCACCTCCGAGCACTCCGGCTAACCGGGCGGAGCGAACCCCGCAGAGGACGCTCCCGCCCCCTCCTGCCCCGTCCCGTGACCAGGACGCGGCCCGCCGGCAGCACCGCTTCCATCGGCGACAGGACCGGCAGGCGCGGCAAACCCCGCGGACCCGGGAAACACAGTCGGAGCGGGTGGAGCGGGTGGAGCGGAGGACGCGTTCCGCGCCCCGGCGAACACCCGCCGGGCATCGCGCGCCTGCCGTTCATGAACCACCGCGGCCAGGAACGCCGCCGCCGGGACCCCCTGCGGCGGGGCGATCCCCGTCCGCGTCACGAGCTCGTCGGCCAGCCGCCCGGCGATCGAACCGCCGACACCGGGATCCAGCTGGTGCATCCGCGTCAGGTACTGCCGTATCGCGAGCCAGAGCTCGTCCGGCACGGCGGACAGATCCAGTTGCGAGAACCGGCCGACCAGCCACGGCGGGGGAGGCGGCACGGCAACCGACCGCTTGGCCGCCACCCGCTCCCGGATGACCAGCGTCCCCGCGAAGACATCACCGAGCCGACGCCCGCGTGCCGACACCAGCGACGCGATGGAGGCCACGACCCCGAACGTCATCAGGATCTCCACGGCCCCCATCGCCCCCCGCACGAGCGCGTGCCGGAACCGGATCGGCCCGCCGTCGTCCCGCACCACACGCAGCCCGCAGGCCAGCTTCCCGAGGGAACGGCCATGGCTCAGCGTCTCCACCGCGATCGGCCCACCTATCAGCACGAGCAGGAACAAGGCGACCGTGATGGCCGCGACGGCTGCTTCGTCCAACGTGACGGAGGCGATCGCCACCATGACCGAGACCAGCATGAAGACGCAGAAGACCACCGCCAGATCGATAGCCGCCGCCAGAGCCCGGCTCGGCAGCCTCGCCGGCCTCAGCCCCAGGACAACCGCGTCCCCGGTCACCAACTCGCTCATCGCGCCCCCACTCTTCCCCGACCTTCTCTGCCCCCGGCCGCACCCAGTCTGCCAAGCTGACCCGCAGCGCGCCGCAGTAGTACGGCCCGTACGCACCCATGCCTGGAGCAACAGCCGCCCATGGACCTCGACGTCTTCGTCACCGCCCACCGCACGGAGTGGGACCGCCTCGACCACCTCCTGCGCCGAGGGCGCAGCCTGACGGGCGCGGAGGCGGACGAACTCGTCGTCCTCTATCAGCGCACGGCCACCCACCTCTCGCTGATCCAGTCGACCACCCCCGACCCGCTGCTCACCGCCCGCCTCACCCAGCTCGTGGCCCGCGCCAGGGCCACGGTCACGGGCACCCGCAAGGCCTCCTGGCGGGACGCGGCCCGCTTTCTCACGGCGGGATTCCCCGCGGCGGTCTACCGCTCGCGTCACTGGTGGGTCCCCACGGCGGTGCTGTCCACAGTGGTGGCCGCACTCCTGGGCTGGTGGATCGGCACCCACCCCGAGGTCCAGGCGGCGATAGCCGCCCCGGAAGACCTCCGGGCCATGACCCGGCCCGGCGGGGAGTACGAGACCTACTACTCCAGCCACCCGGCCGCATCGTTCGCCGCGCAGGTATGGACGAACAACGCGCAGGCGGCCGCGATGTGCCTGGTGCTGGGCGCGTTCCTCTGCCTGCCGGTGATCTGGATCCTCTTCCTCAACATGCTCAACCTCGGTGTCGGCATAGGCCTGATGTCCTCCGCAGGCCGCCTGGACGTCTTCCTCGGTCTGGTCCTTCCGCACGGCCTGCTCGAACTGACCGCGGTGTTCGTGGCAGCCGGTACGGGGCTCCGCCTCGGCTGGACGGTGATCGACCCCGGCCCCCTCTCTCGCCGGACCGCCCTCGCCCAGCAGGGCCGCGCCGCACTGGGCATGGCCATAGGCCTGGCCCTGGTGCTGTTCGTCTCCGGCGTCATTGAAGGCTTCGTGACCCCCTCAGGCCTTCCGACCTGGGCCCGGATCACCATCGGCATCGCCGCTGAACTGGCCTTCCTCGCTTACGTCTACATCCTGGGCCGCCGCGCGGTACGAGCCGGCGACATCGGCGACCTCACAGCGGTCGAACGCAGCGCCGAGCTTCCCTCCGCCGCCTGACCACCGGTGTGCGTCGGCCCCCGCTGAGCTGCTAGTCTCCTCTTCGCCCGCAAAAAACCGTTGACACGGTCGATGCGGGGAGGTAGATTTAAACGGTTGCCTCGAACTAGACAGGTTCGAGTGAAGCGCGTAGTATCTATCTCGCTCGTACCGGGAAGTTCGTATATCCCGCAGAGCCAAATGATTCCCTTTATTTCGAAGATGCAGACCGTTCATTCGGCCGACACGCTTCTGATAAAGTCGGATCCGCCGAAAGGCAAGGCCACTCCACAGGCCACCGGAAATCGAATTCGGACCGGAAACGGAACGAAAAAGAGTCTGGTAAAGTTGGAACCGCCGGAAAGGGAAAACGCGAAAGCGAAGAACCTC
>NZ_BMUG01000011.1 GCF_014650075.1 Streptomyces microflavus
GAGCTGACTGGTACTAATAGGCCGAGGGCTTGTCCTCAGTTGCTCGCGTCCACTGTGTTGTTCCCGGGTTGCGAACAGTTATCGCACCGGTTGAACAGTTTCACTACTTAATTGAAGAGTGTGCTTGTTCGCTAGAACCCGATAGGGTTTCGGTGGTCATTGCGTTAGGGAAACGCCCGGTTACATTCCGAACCCGGAAGCTAAGCCTTTCAGCGCCGATGGTACTGCAGGGGGGACCCTGTGGGAGAGTAGGACGCCGCCGAACAATCTTTCAAGGACCCCTGGTCCCAGCGTTCACGCTGGGACCAGGGGTCCTTTTGTTTTTGTCGAAGCGCGTCGGACGGTCGGCTGCGCGAGAATGTCTGTGGTACCCGAAGACAGGAGTCACACCCATGTCCACCAACTCTCCCGACGATCGTCCGGAGCGCGAGCCGCGTCGCCGGGACGGTGGTGACCGGGGCGGTTTCCGCGGTGGTCGTGACGACCGGTCCGGTTCCGCAGCTCCTCGCCGTGACAACGACCGCGGCCCTCGCCGTGATGACAGCCGGCCGACCGGTGGTGGCGCCGGTGGCGGCTTCCGCCGCGATGACCGGGATCGTGACCGGGACCGTGGGCCGCGTCGTGATGACAACCGTGGCGGTAGCACCGGTGGTGGGTTCCGTCGGGACGACAACCGTGGCGGTAGCACCGGTGGTGGGTTCCGTCGGGACGACAACCGTGGTGGCAACACCGGCGGTGGCTTCCGTCGCGATGCTGATCGTGGTGGCCGTCCCAGTGGTGGTGGGTTCGAGCGTCGTGACGACCGGCCGCGTGGGCCTCGTCGCGATGACGACCGGCCCAGCGGCGGCGGCTTCCCCCGTGACGACCGTGGTGGCAAGGCCGGTGGCGGCTTCCGTCGCGATGACAACCGTGGCGGTAGCACCGGTGGCGGTTACCGCCGTGACGATCGTGGTGGTCGACCCGCCGGTGGTGGGTTCGAGCGTCGTGATGACCGGCCGCGTGGGCCTCGTCGTGACGACGACCGGCCCAGCGGTGGCGGTTTCCGCCGTGACGACAACCGTGGTGGCAACGCCGGCGGTGGGTTCCGTCGCGATGATGATCGTGGTGGCAACACCGGCGGTGGCTTCCGTCGGGACGACAACCGCGGTGGCAACACCGGTGGCGGTTTCCGTCGCGATGATGATCGTGGTGGCAACACCGGCGGTGGCTTCCGTCGGGACGACAACCGCGGTGGCAACACCGGTGGCGGTTTCCGTCGCGATGATGATCGTGGTGGCCGTCCCAGTGGTGGTGGGTTCGAGCGTCGTGACGATCGGCCGCGTGGGCCGCGTCGCGACGACGACCGGCCCAGCGGCGGCGGTTTCCGCCGTGACGACACCCGCGGTGGTAACACCGGCGGTGGGTTCCGCCGGGACGACAACCGCGGTGGCAACACCGGCGGTGGCTTCCGGCGTGATGACAACCGTGGCAGTAGCACCGGTGGTGGCGGGCCCCGCCGTGACGACCGGGACCGCGATCAGGCTCGTGGGCCTCGTCGCGATGACGACCGTGGTGGTTACCGCGGTGGTCAGCAGCGTGACGACAGCCGTGACGGCCGTCCCAGTGGTGGTGGGTTCGAGCGTCGTGACGACCGGCCGCGTGGGCCGCGTCGCGACGACGACCGGCCCAGCGGCGGTGGCTTCCGCCGTGATGACAACCGCGGTGGCGGCTCCGGCGGCGGTTTCCGCCGTGACGATCGTGGTGGTCGGCCCGCTGGTGGCCAGCGTGACGACCGTGACCGTGGCGGATTCCGTGGCCGTGACGACCGGGACCGGGACCGTGAGTCGATCAAGCGGCTGCCCATCCCCGACGACGTCACCGGTCAGGAGATCGACAAGGACGTACGCCAGGAGCTCATGAGCCTGCCGAAGACCCTTGCCGAGGATGTCGCGCGCAACCTCGTCATGGTGGCCCGGCTGCTCGACGAGGACCCGGAGGAGGCGTACGCGTACGCCCGTATCGCTCTGCGGCTGGCCTCGCGCGTCGCCGCCGTCCGGGAAGCGGCCGGGTTCGCGGCCTACGCGACGCAGAGGTACGCGGAGGCGCTCGCCGAGTTCCGGGCGTCCCGGCGGATGACCGGGTCCGTGGACCTGTGGCCCGTCATGGCGGACTGTGAGCGTGGTCTCGGCCGGCCCGAGCGGGCGATGGCCATGGCGGGCGAGCCCGAGGTGCAGAAGCTGGACAAGGCCGGCCAGGTCGAGATGCGGCTGGTGGCCGCCGGAGCCCGTCGTGACATGGGGCAGATCGACGCCGCCATCGTCACGCTGCAGGGCCCCGAGCTCGCCTCCAGCTCCGTCCAGCCGTGGACGCCGCGTCTTCGCTACGCCTACGCGGACGCGCTGCTCGAGGCGGGGCGCGAGGACGAGGCCCGTGAGTGGTTCGGCAAGGCCCTGGAGGCCGACAAGGACGGCTCGACCGACGCGTCGGACCGGCTGGCCGAGCTGGACGGTGTGGAGTTCGTCGACGCCCTGGGTGACGACGAGGTCGTGGAGTCCGCCGATGCCGCTGAGGCCGTCGGTACTGTTCCGTCCGTCGACGACGCGCCCGAGGGCGACGACGAGGACGACGAGGACGAGGACGAGCGTGGCGACGAGGCTGCCAAGGCCTAGTCGCTGAATCGGAAAGGGGCGGTACTCCCTCGGGAGTGCCGCCCCTTTCTGTTTGCCCTCGGCCTCGTCAGTCGACGGTCAGGCTGCGCATGACCAGGCCCGTCGCCGGCTTCGGGCCGAAGGATGTCGACTTACGGGGCATGGTGACGCCCTGCCTGGCCAGGTCCCGGACGACCTCTTCGCGTACCGGGTGCATCAGCACCGCCGTGGCGCCGAGGCGTTCGGCCTGCTCGACGGCTGCCTCGGTGTCGTGGATGTAGCCGATGTGCTCGGGGGCGTCGGGGATCTGCCACACGTCGTCCAGCAGCGCGGAGTGGAGGACCGTCGCGTCCAGGGTGCGCCACGCCTCGGGGCGGTCCGTCCGGATCGTACGGGCCAGCAGGGCCGGGTCCGGGCGGTCCACCAGGTGGAAGCCGCCGTCGCCGGCGAGGAGGAACGCGTTGCCCTCCGCCGCCGCGCCGGCCAGGGCGTCGAGCGCGCGGGGGAGCGGGCCCTCGACCGTACGGACCCGGAAGAGGCCCGCGAGTCCTTCGAGCGCCCGGGCGACCGGCAGGCCGCGCAACAGCCGGTGGATCGCGCGGACCTGGAGCGGGTGGCGGGTCGTGTCGACGAGGAGGACGAGGCCGAAGTCCCAGGGGCCCGGCGCGGTCTGTTCCCGCTGGAGCCGGAGGTAGGTGGCCCAGCGGTGGTGGCCGTCGGCGATCAGCGCCTGGTGCCGGGCCAGGTCCGTCTCGATCTCGGTGCGCTCGGCGGGGTCCGTGACGGCCCAGAGGCGGTGGTGGAACCCGTCCTCCGTCGTGGTGGAGAGCAGCGGGGGGCGCTCGGCCGTGCGCTCGATTACTGCCGCGGTGCCTTCCTCGGCGCCGTCGCTGCGGTAGGTCAGCAGCAGCGGTTCCAGGTGGGCCTGCATCGTGCGCATCAGCTCCGCGCGGTCCGCGACGATGTCGTCCATGACGTCCTCGTGCGGCAGCACGATCCCGTCGGCGGCGGGGGACAGTGCCAGGGCGCCGATCAGGCCGCGCTGGAGGATCTCGTCGTTGCGCTGCTCGTAGACGTACAGCGTGGGTGCCGGGTCCGGGGCGATGACGCCTTCGGCCAGCCAGCGCTCCAGTGTCCTCGCCGCCTGCCGGTGCCGGTCCTCGGCGGTGTCCGCCTGGGGGAGGATGAGGCGCACGATGTTGTGCGGGTCCGCCGATTCCAGGTGGTGCAGACCGTCCGGCCTGACGACCACGTCGTACGGCGGCGAGGTCACCGCGGCAAGGCTGCCGACCCGCTCGGGGACGTAACGCAGTCCGCGGAACGGGATCAGCCGCAGCCCCTGCTCGTCGGGACCTGAAGTGTTCATTTGAGCATCGTATGTGTGCATGGGGCATGCGCGATGATCGGGGGAGAGGCACGAATGAGGAGCAGAGTCATATGAGCCAGCAGCACGACAGGTACCGGCCGTCGGGGAGCAGTACGGCGCTGAGCGAGGCGTACGACACGGCTCTCCTCGACCTGGACGGGGTGGTGTACGCGGGCGGTGAGGCGATCGTCCACGCCGTCGCCTCGCTGTCCACCGCGCGGGACGACGGGATGCACCTCGCGTACGTCACCAACAACGCGCTGCGCCCGCCGGACGCGGTGGCGGAGCACCTGACGGAGCTGGGCGTGCCCGCCGAGGCCGCCGACGTGATCACCTCGGCCCAGGCGGTCGCCCGGCTGATGGCCGATCAGCTGCCCGCCGGGTCCCGGGTGCTGGTCATCGGGGGCGAAGGGCTGCTGGTCGCCCTGCGGGAGCGCGGCCTGGTGCCGGTGGAGTCGGCGGACGACGACCCGGTGGCCGTGGTCCAGGGGTACGGGGGGCCGGACCTGGCGTGGGGGCGGTTCGCCGAGGCGAGCTACGCCGTCGCGCGCGGGCTGCCGTGGTACGCGTCCAACACGGACCTGACCATTCCGGGTGCCCGGGGCATCGCGCCGGGCAACGGCGCCGCCGTGGAGGTCGTACGGATCGCCACCGGGGCCGAACCGCAGGTCGCGGGGAAGCCGCTGCCGCCGATGCACCGGGAGACCGTGCTGCGGACCGGGGCGAAGCGGCCGCTCGTCGTCGGGGACCGGCTGGACACGGACATCGAGGGCGCGTTCAACGGGGGCGTGGACTCGCTGCTCGTCCTGACCGGGGTGACGGACGCGGCCCAGCTGCTCGCCGCGCCCCCGCAGCACCGCCCGACGTACGTGGACCGGGACCTGCGGGGGCTGCTGACCGGGCAGCCCGAGGTCACGTCGGAGGGGGCGGAGGGCGATCCGGCCCCCGTGTTCCGTTGCGGGGGGTGGGCCGCGGTCGTACGCGACGGGGAGACCCTGGTCCTGGAGGGCGAGGGAGATCCGCTCGACGGACTGCGGGCGCTCTGCGGCGCCGCGTGGACCTTCGCCGGGGACGGGGTGTGCGGGCTGGACAGCGAGAAGGCCGTCACCGAGCTGGGGTTGTAGCAGTAGAGGCAGCGGTGGCCGGGGGGCCGTCCGGGGGTCTGACCGGTGGTCCGGGACGAGGGGCGCCAAGAGGAAGATAGGCTAACCTAACTTGGTGTTGATCGGTGGCCTGTCCGGCCCTGATCCGCCGGACACCCCCTGCCTCCGGGAGTACGACCATGCAGCGCCTCACCGCAGAATCGGTGACCCTCGGCTACGACCAGCGGGTCATCGCCGAGGATCTCTCGGTCGAGATACCCGACAACTCCTTCACGGTGATCGTCGGGCCCAACGCCTGCGGCAAGTCGACCCTGTTGCGCTCGCTCGCCCGGATGCTGAAGCCGAGCCGGGGGCAGGTGCTGCTGGACGGGCAGATCATCCACCAGCTGCCCGCGAAGAAGGTCGCGCGCACGCTCGGGCTGCTGCCGCAGTCCTCCATCGCCCCCGACGGCATCACCGTCGCCGACCTCGTCGCCCGGGGCCGCTACCCCCACCAGGGGCTGCTGCGGCAGTGGTCGCCGGAGGACGAGCGGGTGGTCCAGGAGTCCATGGACTCGACCGGGGTCGCCGAGCTGGCCGACCGCTATGTCGACGAACTGTCCGGCGGGCAGCGGCAGCGGGTCTGGATCGCCATGGCACTGGCCCAGCAGACGCCGCTGCTGCTGCTCGACGAGCCGACGACGTTCCTCGACATCCAGCACCAGATCGATGTCCTCGACCTGTGTGCGGAGCTGCACGAGACGCAGGGGCGCACGCTGGTCGCCGTGCTCCACGATCTGAACCATGCCGCGCGGTACGCCACGCACCTCATCGCGATGCGGGACGGGGCGATCGTCGCGGAGGGTGCGCCTTCGGACGTGGTCGACGCGGAGCTGGTGGAGCGGGTGTTCGGGATGCGGTGCCAGGTGATCGACGATCCCGAGACCGGGACGCCGCTCGTCGTGCCGGCCGCCCGCAAGGCGCGCAAGGTTGCCGCCTGAGGATCGGTGAACGGGTGCGGGTGGCACCCTGGTGGGCGCTTTGTCCTCAATTGCCGGACGGGCTTGATTGTGCCGCCGCACGTCCTGGGAGAGCTGCTTGCTACAGCAGCGATCTCAGTTTCAGCAGGTCCCTGAAGCCGGCCTCCAGGCGTACGCGGCCCGATGCCCACGCCTTCGCGAAGTTCAGGTCGCCGTCGATCAGGGCCACCAGGTCGTCGCCCGTCATCGCCAGCCTGATCTCCGCCTTCTCGCGGGGCGGGCCCTCGACCGTGTCCTCGACCTGGATCCGGCCGTCGGCCAGGCGGCCGGTGAACGTGATGTCGAGGTCCTTGATGTGACAGCTCAGCGAGCGGTCGAGCGCGGCGGCGCCGCGTACGTCGCCGTCGGCCGTCGCGAGGTTGTCCGAAAGTCTTCTCAGTGCGCTGCGGCACTCCGCCATGGTCGCCATCGTGCTCGACGGTACACCGGCCCGTCGCGGTAGCGTTTCGGCATGAGCGACTTGATGCCGGAGGCGGGAACGCCGCCCATGAGCATGCCCGAGGAGCCCACGCCCCTGGGCGTCGGGCGCACCCCCACCGGCCGGGCCGAGGTCGACGGGCTGCTGGGGCGGCTGGCGGATGCGGACCACCTCCCGGCGGACGGGCACGCCGAGGTGTACGAGGATGTACACCGTGGGCTCAAGTCCGCGCTGACCTCGCTGGACGCCCGTCCGGCCGCACCCGGGCCCGGTCCCGTACCGGCGCCTTCGTACGACACGCACAACAACAGGAGCTGAACCGAACGTGGCAGGAGTGGCACGTCGCCGCCTCGACGCCGAGCTGGTACGCCGCAAGCTCGCCCGATCGCGCGAGCACGCGAGTCAGCTGATCGCCGCGGGGCGGGTCACCGTCGGCCGGACCACCGCGACCAAACCCGCCACCCAGGTCGAGACGGCCGCCGCGATCGTCGTCACCCAGGACGACGGCGACCCCGACTACGTCTCGCGCGGCGGGCACAAGCTGGCCGGGGCGCTCGCCGCCTTCGTCCCGCTCGGGCTGGCCGTGGAGGGGCGCCGGGCGCTGGACGCCGGGGCCTCGACCGGCGGGTTCACCGATGTCCTGCTGCGGGCCGGGGCCCGGCAGGTCGTCGCCGTCGACGTCGGCTACGGGCAGCTCGCCTGGTCGCTCCAGTCCGATGAACGCGTCGTCGTCAAGGACCGTACCAATGTGCGGGAGTTGACGTTGGAGGCCATCGACGGGGAGGCGGTCGACCTGGTGGTGGGGGATCTGTCCTTCATTCCGCTCGGGCTCGTGCTGCCCGCTCTCGCCCGGTGCGCCGCGCCCGACGCGGACCTGGTCCTCATGGTCAAGCCGCAGTTCGAGGTGGGCAAGGAGCGGCTCGGCAGCGGAGGGGTGGTGCGCAGTCCCGAGCTGCGCGCCGAAGCGGTACGCGAAGTGGCGCGCCGGGCCTGGGGACTCGGCCTCGGCGTACGCGGGGTGACGGCAAGTCCGTTGCCCGGTCCGTCCGGGAACGTCGAGTACTTTCTGTGGCTGCGGGCCGGTGCACCTGAGCTGGATCCCGCGGATGTCGACCGTGCAGTGGCGGAGGGGCCTCGTTGACGACGAATGCGGCACGAACAGTCTTTCTTTTGGCGCACACCGGCCGTCCGGCCGCGATCCGCAGCGCGGAGCTCGTGGTGCAGGGGCTGCTGCGCAACGGGCTCGGCGTGCGGGTCCTGGCGACCGAGGCGGCGGATCTGCCGCTCCCGGACACCGTGGAGACGGTCACTGACACCTCACCCTCCGCCGTGGACGGCTGCGAGCTGCTGATCGTCCTGGGCGGTGACGGCACCCTGCTGCGCGGCGCGGAGTTCTCCCGCGCCTCGGGGGTGCCGATGCTCGGCGTCAACCTGGGCCGCGTCGGCTTCCTCGCCGAGGCCGAGCGCGACGACCTCGACAAGGTGGTCTCCCGGGTCGTCACCCGCGACTACGACGTCGAGGAGCGCATGACGATCGACGTCATCGTGCACAGCAACGGTGACATCGTGCACACCGACTGGGCGCTCAACGAGGCGGCCGTGCAGAAGGTGTCGCCCGAGCGGATGCTGGAGGTCGTGCTGGAGATCGACGGCCGTCCGGTCACCGGGTTCGGCTGCGACGGGATCGTCTGTGCGACCCCGACCGGTTCGACGGCGTACGCCTTCTCGGCGGGCGGGCCGGTCGTCTGGCCCGAGGTGGAGGCGCTGCTGATGGTCCCGATCAGCGCCCACGCCCTGTTCGCCAAGCCGCTGGTGACCTCTCCGACCTCGGTGCTCGCCGTCGAGGTCCAGCCGCACACCCCGCACGGGGTGCTCTGGTGCGACGGGCGGCGGACCGTGGAGCTGCCCGCCGGCGCGCGGGTCGAAGTTCGGCGCGGAGCGGTGCCCGTACGGCTGGCGCGGCTGCACCAGGCCTCGTTCACGGACCGTCTGGTGGCGAAGTTCGCGCTGCCTGTCTCGGGGTGGCGGGGCGCGCCGCACTGACGGTCCCCGGGAGCGCCGGTGGCCCCCGTCCTACCCGGGAGAGTGAATCCGGGAGTGGGGGCCGTCGCGCGTCCGGCCCGGGACCTCGTAAGGTCATGTCCGTGCTGGAGGAGATGCGGATACGGTCGCTCGGAGTCATCGACGACGCGGTGGTGGAGCTGTCACCCGGTTTCACCGCGGTGACGGGTGAGACCGGCGCGGGCAAGACCATGGTCGTCACGAGCCTCGGGCTGCTGCTCGGCGGGCGCGCCGACCCCGCCCTCGTACGGGTCGGGGCCAAGGCCGCGGTCGTCGAGGGCAGGATCACGGTGTCCGAGGGCGACGCGGCGGCGCTGCGGGCCGAGGAGGCCGGGGCGGAACTCGACGACGGTGCGCTGCTCATCAGCCGTACCGTTTCGGCGGAAGGACGCTCACGGGCCCATCTCGGCGGCAGATCCGTGCCGGTGGGGGTCCTCACCGAGCTGGCGGACGAGCTGGTCGCCGTGCACGGGCAGACGGACCAGCAGGGCCTGCTCAAGCCCGCGCGGCAGCGGCAGGCGCTGGACCGGTACGCCGGGGACGGCGTGGAGGTCCCGCACGCGAAGTACGCGGCGGCCTACCGGCGGCTGCGGACCGTCGCCGCCACCTTGGACGAGCTGACCACCCGGGCCCGGGAGCGGGCCCAGGAGGCGGATCTGCTGCGCTTCGGGCTGAACGAGGTCGCCGCCGTCGAGCCGTTGCCGGGGGAGGACACCGAGCTGGCCGCCGAGGCGGAGCGGCTCGGGCACGCGGAGGCCCTCGCCTCCGCCGCCTCCCTCGCGCACACCGCGCTGGCGGGGAACCCCGAGGACCCGGAGGGCGTCGACGCGACGACCGTGGTCGCCGCCGCCGGGCAGGCCCTGGAGTCGGTCCGGGCCCACGACCCGGCGCTGGCCGCGCTGGCCGACCGCATCGGCGAGATCTCCATCCTGATCGCCGATGTCTCCGGCGAGCTGGCCGGGTACGCCGACCAGCTGGAGGCCGATCCGCTGCGGCTGGCCGCCGTGGAGGAGCGCCGGGCCGCGCTGACCACCCTGACCCGCAAGTACGGCGAGGACATCGCGGCCGTGCTCGCCTGGGCGCAGGAGGGCGCGGGCCGGCTCACCGAGCTGGAGGGCGACGACGAGCGGATCGGCGAGCTGACGGCGGAGCGCGACGCGTTGCGCGCCGAACTCTCCGTGCTGGGCCAGGCGTTGACCGATGCCCGGACGGAGGCCGCCGCCCGGTTCGCGGAGGCGGTGACGGAGGAGCTGGCCTCGCTGGCCATGCCGCACGCCCGGGTCTCCTTCGCCATCCGGCAGACCGAGGCGTCCGACGAGGCGTCCGGCATCGACATCGGCGGGCGGAGCGTCGTCTACGGCCCTTCGGGCGCCGACGAGGTGGAACTGCTGCTCGCCCCGCACCCCGGGGCCCAGCCCCGGCCGATCGCCAAGGGCGCGTCGGGCGGTGAGCTGTCCCGGGTGATGCTGGCGGTCGAGGTCGTCTTCGCGGGCTCCGACCCGGTGCCCACGTATCTCTTCGACGAGGTCGACGCGGGCGTCGGTGGCAAGGCGGCGGTCGAGGTCGGGCGGCGGCTGGCCAAGCTCGCCCGGTCCGCGCAGGTGGTCGTCGTGACGCACCTGCCGCAGGTGGCGGCCTTCGCCGACCGGCAGCTGCTGGTCGAGAAGACGGTGGACGGCTCGGTCACCCGGAGCGGGGTCACGGTCCTGGAGGGCGAGGACCGGGTCCGGGAGCTGTCCCGGATGCTGGCGGGCCAGGAGGACTCCGAAACGGCCCGCGCCCACGCCGAGGAGCTGCTGGCCACGGCCCGCAAGGACGGCTGACGCGGCGTACGGGGCCGGGCGGGGGGTCTCCCGTCCGGCCCCGTAGGCGTATCTACGCTCTCCCCATGGGTGAGAACGTGAGCAGGACCGTGGCAGGGCTCGTGGGCGCAGGGGTCGCCGCCGGGGTGTACGCGGTGCTGAGCCGCCGTACGGACGCCTCCTGGCGGCGGACCAACCACGCCGGCCGGACCGTCACCCTGTACGCCGGACCCGCGGCCGCGCTCGGTGCGGCCGCCGGGATCGCCGCCGCCCCGGGACCGGCCCGGGACCGTGCGGCCGGGGTGCTCGCGGTGCTGGCCGCCGCGGGCTGCGGGGCGTACGACGACCTCGTGGGGGCCGACGACCCGCGCCGGGGGTTCCGGGCCCATCTGGGGGCGCTGCGCGGGGGTGAGGTCACCAGCGGGGCCGTGAAGCTGTTCGGGATCGGGGCGGCGGGGGTGCTCGCCGGGCTGCTGATCGAGGAGCGTGTGGTGGACGGGGTGCTGACCGGTGTGGTGATCGCCGGTACCGCCCATCTCGTGAACCTCGTCGACGTGGGGCCGGGGGTGGCCGTGGGTTCCGTGGTGCTGCTCGGGGCTTCCGGGCTGCCGGGGGCCTTCGGGCCGATGGCGGCCGCGGCGGTGCTCGCCCCCGCCGATCTGGGGGAACGCGCCATGCTCGGGGACACCGGGGCCCATGGGCTCGGGGCCGCGCTGGGGGTCGCCCTGGCCCGTCGCTGTGGCCGTCCCGGTGGCCGTTTCGTTGGCAGTCTCGCCGGCCGTACGGGACGGGTCGCCCTGGCCGCCGGGCTCGTGGCGGCCGCAGCGAACGGGGAGCGGATCAGCTCGGTCGCCCGGCGTGCCTCGGGGGTGCTGAGGCGCGCGGCGGGGGTGGCGGGGGCTTCGGGGCGCTGAGCGGGAGCGCCGACGACGGCAACTTCGCGCCTTCGAATTCACCCGTGAGGGTGGTGCCGTGCGGTCGGTTGTCGCCGCGAGCCCGGCAGCAACGTTCCGCCAGTGCCGGAACGCGCGTACGGACTGGCATCCTTGGCGCTGTACCTACCGCCGACTCGGGGACCCCGGGAGCCAATCAACGTGTCACAGCTGCGTACGGTCCAAGTCCTGGGCGGCGGCAGTGCGGGCAGCAGCGCGCACGTCGGTTCGCTGGCCGCGGGGCTGGTGGAGCGCGGGGTGCAGGTCACCGTCTGCGCCCCGCCCGCGGTGGACCACGCCTACGACTTCACGGCGACCGGGGCCCGGTTCCTGCCGGTGCCCCGGCGCAGCGACCCGGCCGCCGTCGCCGCGCTGCGCTCCGCCTGCGCGGGGGCCGACGTGGTCCACGCCCACGGGCTGCACGCCGCCTCCCGCACCGCCCTCGCCCTCAGCGGACGGACCGTGCCGCTGGTGATGACCTGGCACACCCGCCGGTACGCCGAGGGCGCCCGCCGCCAGATCCTGCACCTGCTGGAGCGGAGAGCCGTGCGGGCGGCGGCCGTTGTCCTCGCCCCCTCCTCCGACCTGGTGGACCGGGCGCGGGGCCGAGGGGCCCGTGACGCGCGGCTCGCCCCGGCCGCCGCCCCGGTCCCGCGACTGGCCGACGCCCTGCACGACGGCAAGGCGCGGGCCGAACTGGGCGCGGTCGAGCGGCCGTTGCTGATGGCCGTCGGCAGCCTCGTCCCGCACCACGGCTTCGACACCCTGCTGGACGCCGCCCGCATCTGGCGCGGGCTCGACCCCGTACCCCTGCTCGTCATCGCGGGTGAGGGGCGCGACCGGTCGGCTCTGCAACAGCGCATCAGGGACGAGGAGTTGCCTGTCCGGCTGATCGGATCCCGGGACGATGTGGGGGAGTTGCTCGCCGCCGCCGATCTGGCCGTGCTGCCCAGCCGGTGGGAGGGCCGCTCGCTGCTGGCGCAGGAGGCGCTGCGGCTGGGGGTGCCGCTGGTGGCGACCGAGGTCGGCGGGGTGCCCGAACTGGTCGGTGAGGCCGCCGAACTGGTGCCGTTCGGCAACGCGGAGGCGCTCGCCCGTACGGTCGCCCGGCTGCTGGGCGACCCGGAGCGGTGCGCGCGGCTGGCCGAGGCCGGACGCGCGCAGGCGGCGGGCTGGCCCACCGAGGACGACACCATCGCCCATGTGCTCAGCGTGTACGACGAGTTGGCGCAGCCGGCCCCGGGGCGCGGGCGCTGACGAGGCCTGCGGCGCGAGGCGGAGGGCCCGCAGTGCCCGTGCTCAGGTTGTGAGGCGGCGGGCCCGCAGCGCCAGGCTGAGGGCCAGGACCGTCTGCGGGTCGTCCAGGTCCGTGCCCAGCAGCTCACCGATCCGGGCGAGCCGGTTGTAGAGCGTCTGCCGGTTGAGGTGCAGCTCGCGTGCGGTCTCCGCCTTGCGGCCCGCGTGCGCCAGATACGCCTGGAGCGTCGGCAGCAGCGGCGGGCGCGAGGTGCGGTCGTGTTCGCGCAGCGGACCGATCGCCCGGTTCACGAACGCCGCCAGGTCCGGATGGTCCCGCAGCCGCCACAGCAGCAGATCGATGTCGAGCCGCCGGGCGTCGTACCAGGGCCGGTCGTCCAGGCCCTGCGCCGCCGTGGCGGTCTCCGAGGCGTGCCGCAGCCCCGCGCCCGCCCCGGCCCAGCCGCCCGCGACCCCGACCACGACCACCGGGGGCTGCGATCCGGCGCGGTCGAGACCGGCCCGTCCCACGCCCGCCCGCAGCGCCGCCGCCACCCGGTCCGCGACCGCCGTGCGCTCGCCCTCCGAGCGCAGCCCCAGCAGCAGCGGAACCCGCCCCTCCACGGGCCGTACGCCCAGCAGCACCGGTACGCCGACCGAGGCCAGCTCCTCCAGCACCGCGCGGGCCAGCAGCGCCCAGTTGCCCGACGGCGACAGCTCGGGGGCCAGCCGCATCACGACCGGGAGCAGCTGGGCGTCCCCGGGCCGGAAGCCGAGCACCCGGGCCTGGGCCGGGGCGTCCTCCGGGGTGATCCGGCCCTCCGCGAGGTCGGTGAGGAAGTCGCCGCGGCCCCGGGCCGCCAGCTCCTCCTCCTGCCGGGCCTGCATCAGGACGACCGCGAGGAGGCCCGCCGCCCGCTCGGCCGCCATCCGGTGCACGGTGGCGAGGGGGCCCGAGACGGCGAGCAGCACCAGCCGGGCCCGTACGGCACCGGTGTCCGGACCGCCGCCCGGCACATCCACCAGGACCGCGCCCACCGGCGGGACCTCCCGGGCCGCCCGGTCGCCGCGCATGCCCTCCCAGACCTGGAGCGGGTCCGCGCCCACCGGGCCGGTGCCCGTGGATGCCGCGTACAGGAGCTGTCCGTCCGGCGTCTCCAGGAAGACCGGGTTGGCGGTGAAGTCGGCGAGGATGCCGAGGACCTGCGGCACCCCGCCGCCGTCGAGGAGGGCCCGGGTGGCGCGCCGGTGCACCTCCTCCGCCTGCTGGAGCAGGGCGTAGTGCCCGTTCACGATCTCGGTGTGGACCTCCTCGGTCACCGCGACGAACGGCACCTCGCGGTGGAGCTGCACCAGCGGAAGACCCGCCGCGCGGGCCGCGTCCACGATGGAGGCGGGCAGCCTGCTGAAGCGCGGGCCGAGCTCCACCACCAGGGCGGAGATCCCCCGGTCGGCGAGGCGGCGGACGAACGCGCGCTGCTCGGCGGGGCGGGTGCCGAGGCCGAGACCGGTGGTGAGGAGCAGCTCGCCGCCCTTGAGGAGGGAGGCGATGTTGGGCACCTCGCCCGCGTGCACCCAGCGCACGGTGCGGCTCAGCCGGTCCGCGCCGGCCACCACCTCCGGGAGCCCTGCCCGCAGCCCCGGCAGCTCCAGCGCCCGCTGCACGGTGATTCCGCTGTGGCTCTCCACGTACCCGGCCCGCTTTCCCCTTGTTCCGCACCCGTCCACCGGGCGGTCGTCCTGTTCAGGACGCTACCGCCCGGGGCACGGGGTGCGCATGGCAGGGGAGGCGGGAGGACCGTGCCCAGCGAGCCTTAGACCGTGCTCAGGCGGCCGTGGAGGCTCCGGACGGGATGCCGAAGGACGGGTCTGGGACCTCCTCGGGGGAGATCAGCGTGGAGGAGCGGCCGTCCACGCCCACCGGGACGTCCCCGTCGATGGTGACGCGGCGCAGCTTGCGCTCGTGGGCGTCGGAGTCGTCGACGCCGTAGTGCTGGGTGGCCCGGTTGTCCCAGATCGCCACGTCGCCCGCCTGCCACTGCCAGCGCACGGTGTTCTCCGGGCGCTCGATGTGCGACTGGAACAGATCCAGGAGCGTACGGGAGTCCTTGCCGGTCAGCCCGGCGATCCGCTGCACGAAGTTGCCCAGCAGCAGGGTGCGCTCACCGGTCTCGGGGTGGACGCGCACCACCGGGTGCTCGGTGAGGAACTTCGTCGAGGTGAACACCTTCTTGTACTGCTCCAGCGCCTCGGGCAGGGCCTGCGGGCGCAGTGCCGCGTAGTCGTAGTCGTTGGAGTGGACCGCGCGCAGGGAGTCGGCCAGGACCCGCAGCGGTTCGGGGAGCCCGTCGTACGCGGTGGCGGTGTTGGCCCACAGGGTGTTGCCGCCGTACGGCGGGATGACGACCGCGCGCAGGATGGAGAAGGCCGGGTAAGCGGGGACGAAGGTGACGTCCGTGTGCCACTGGTTGGCCCGGCCGCCGTGGTCGGAGTCGATGCCGAGGGAGTAACGGCCGTCGGCGGACGGCACGGTGGGGTGGGCGACCGGCGTGCCGAGAAGTTTGCCGAACGCTTCGTGGCTGTCCTCGTCCAGGTGGTCCTGGCCGCGGAAGAAGACGACCTTGTTGGCGAGGAGCGCCGCCCGGATCCCGGCGACGGTCCCGGGGGAGAGGTCCCCGCCGAGACGTACGCCGGAGATGACGGCGCCGATGCGGCCGCCGACCTTCTGGACGGTGAGGGTGGAGGTGCCGGCGGGGGCGGTGGTTGCCGAGGACATGGTGGGGTTCCTTTCGGGGGCCAAGGCCCGTCATTGATTAATCTTGGAGCGAAATTAATTCGAGCGAGCGGCGGCCCCCGCTGGATAACCAGGGGTGAAGCGGGGGCCGACGGAGAGGAGGAACTGTGGGGCCGTGGGGCCCGAGCGGCCGGAAGGGCGACCGGTCAGGCGGCGGTACAGCGGCGCGGACACCCGGTGGACGTCCGGGGCGCCACTGCGGTGCGGCCGGCGTGGGCAGGCCGCGCGTCGGAAACGGCCGTCGCGAACATGGACCGGAGAATTCCAGCGCCCCGCCGCGTACGTCAAGCACCCGTCCGTGGACCGGGAGGTGTCCGGCGGTGGTTGAATCGGCGCTTGCACACGACCCGGCCACTGTCCGGCAACGCACCGTCAAACCGTCGCTGAGCAGCGGTTTTCCCTGCGGTCCCGGACAGCTCGGCCACCCCGCCCGGCAACCGGACGCGGGCCCCGGCGCGATTTCACGCCGCCGTAACGTTGCGAGTGCCCCTGTGGCGCAGGACCGAAGGAAGGCCCCATGACTGCCGCCCCCCAGCTCCCTCGGACGACCGGACAGACCGAGCGGGTCACCGCCCCGTTCCCCCGGACCACCGGCGACGGCCGCCGCGAGGCCAACGCCGCGACGGTGCTGCGCGCGGTGCTCGACCACGGGCCCGTCGCCCGCAGGTCGATCGCCGAACTCTCCGGCCTCAGCCCCGCCGCCGTATCCCGCCAGTGCGTCGACCTCGTCCGCCTCGGCCTCGTCCGTGAGCTGCCCGAACGGGTGGAGAGCAGCGGTGTCGGCAGACCGCAGATCCCGGTCGACCTGTACACCGGGGAGAGCGACGGGCCGGTGGCCGGCGGGGTCCACATCGGGGTGCCCGGGTCGACGTTCGGTCTGCTGGACCTGCGCGGCCGGCTGCTGGCCCGCCGAACCTTCCCCCACGAGGGCATCGCCCCCGGGGACCTCTCGCGCGAAGTCGTCGCCGGGCTGCGCGCCTTCCTCGCCGACACCACCGGCGACCACCATTTGCTGGGGGTCGGCGCCGCGCTCGGCGGGTGGGTGGATCCCGCGCTCGGGACGGCGGTGCGGCACGACAGGCTCGGCTGGCACCAGCGGCCGCTCGCCGCCGAACTCTCCCGGGGCCTGGGCGGGATCGACGTACGCATCGACAACCACGCCCGCGCCATCGCCCAGTCCGAGATCCTCTTCGGCCGGCCCGCCGCCCGCCGCAGCCTGGTCCACCTCTTCATCGGCAACGTGGTCGACGCGGCCCTCGGCATCGCCGGGGTCGTCCACCAGGGGCCGGGTTCCGGTGCGGGGGACGTCGCCCACCTGCCCGTACCGGACTCCACGGTCACCTGCCCCTGCGGCCGGACCGGCTGCCTGGAGGCGACGGCCTCCAACATCGCGGTGGCCAGGACCGCCGTGCGGCGCGGGATCGTGCCCGAGGCCGATGTGTTCCTGCTGGTGGACGCGGCGGCGGCCGGGGACCGGCGGGCGGACCGGCTGCTGCGCGAGCGGGCCCGCGCGGTCGGCCGGGCGACCGCCCTGCTGCTGGACGTCCTCAACCCCGATCTGGTCGTGGTCACCGAGCACTCCAGCCTGCTCAACCCGGAGTACCTGGAGGAGATCAGGGGCGCCGCGGTCGATCTCTCCCATGTCTGCGGGGACCCCGAACGGATCGTCAGTCCGCATGCCGGAATGACCGTCCTGCCCGTCGCCGGGGGCACGATCGCGCTGAATCCCCTGTTCAGGAGCCCTTTGGCGGCCTCCCAGCGCTAGCCGTACGTATGGGGCAGGAGGTGATTTCGTACCAAGATCCGGACAGACCAGGTTGACCGTCCGGCGAAGCCACTGTCATATTGCTCCCGTGAACCCGGACATGCGCCTCATCTCCCGCAGGCACGTCGACCTCTGTCGACAGGCCAGCGCGGTCTGTGCCGTCCACGGCTGACCCGGACCCCTCCCGCGCTCCACGGACCCGTTCCGCGGAGCAGTTCCACGGACCCGGCCCGGTGCCCGGCACCACTGTGAGCAGCGCTGTTCCCGCGCCTTCAGGTGCCACTTCTTCGCGGTTGACCCGCTCCTGACCCGTACAACCGACTCCGCAGGCCCGTACGCCGGTACGCCCGTGCTCATGCTCTGAGCGCCGGTGACGCCTACGTCTCCGTTCAATTGCTCCCGCAGCGGAATAAATTGCGGGATCCCTTACGGAATCGATGGGCGACGCCCGCACCGGCTCCGCCCCACCCCACCGTCCCTCACTGTCACAGGCAGGCTTCGATGACCGAGCTGTACCCCTCCCCGTCCCCGTCCACCGGACTCTCCCGGCGCTCCACCCTGCTCGCCGGCGGCGGCAGCGCCCTGCTGCTCGGACTGGGCCTGACGGGCTGCCGCTCGGCGGTCTCCGAGAGCTCGTCCGCTCCGCAGGAGACCGATGGCAAGCCCAAGCGCGGCGGCATCCTCAACCTCGCGATCAACGCCGACTTCGTCCCGGGCCTGCTCTTCGCGCAGAGCGGCCAGTCCCTCCAGCAGCGGCTGATCTACAACACCCTGACCCGGTACGACGACGACCTCACCCCGAAGCCGGAGCTCGCCACCTCGTGGACGTACGCGAAGGACGGGCGCAGCATCACGCTGAAGCTGCGCGACGACGTCACCTTCCACGACGGGCGCCCCTTCACCGCGGACGACGTGATCTTCGCCGTGAAGAACCTCCAGAACCCCGTGCGCGCCGCCCAGTTGCGCAGTACTGCGGCCACCGTCAACGGGTTCGAGAAGCGCGGCGACCACGAGCTGGTGCTGAAGCTCGCGCATCCGGTCAACAACCTCTTCGACCTCTTCGAATTCATGATCATCACCGATGAGAAGACGGTCGAGGACGCCGTCACCGGCAAGAAGCTCATCGGCACCGGCCCGTTCCGGCTGAAGAAGTGGAGCCCCGGCTCCGGGCTGAGCCTGACCCGCAACGACACGTACTGGCTGCCGGACCGCCCCTACCTCGACGGAGTCGAACTGCGGGTGATACCCCAGGCCGACGCGCTGATCTCGTCCCTGCGCTCCGGCCAGTCCCAGCTCTCCTTCCACGTACCCGGCAAGAGCCTGGGCGTCGTCAAGAGCGAACCCAAGCTCAAGATCACGGACTACGACACCGGGGCAGGCGCCATCTACCTCGGCGTCAACACCACCGTCGCCCCGCTGAACGACAGGACCGTCCGCCAGGCCCTCGCCTGGGCCATCGACCGCGACCGGCTCCTCGCCCAGACCCTCGGCGGTTACGGTCTCGCCTCCGCCGCTCCGTGGCCCAGGTCCTCGCCCGCCTTCAGCGAGGCCCACCGCACCCACTACACCCACAACCCCGGCAAGGCCCGCGAGCTGCTCAGGTCAGCCGGACACAGCAAGCTCGAACTGCCCCTGCTGCACATCGCGTTGCCCGGCGAGACCGCCATCGCCGAATCCATCCAGTACGACCTCAAGCAGATCGGCGTCCACACCACCCTGGAGCCCACCGACGGGGCCACCGCCCAGAAGAAGCTGATCTCGCAGCAGATGCCGGCCCTGTGGTCCATGGGCCACGGCTTCGCCCAGGTCCAGCCCTCCACCCTCGCGGTGAGCGCGTACCCGTTCAACGAGGCCAAGAACACCTCCAAGTACCGCTCCGCCGCGTACACCAAGGTCGTCCAGGAGGCGTGGACGAAGCCGGAGACGAGCGCCGCCGAGGCCAACGCCCTGCACGAGAGGATCTCCGGGATCCTGCTCGACGAGGCGTTCATCATCGACCTCGTCGTACGCGGCCAGGTCCAGGTCAACGCCGACCGGCTGCACGGCGTGGCCCTGAACAAGTTCTCGTATCTCAACCTCGACGACGCCTACCTGGTGTGACATGCGCGGCTACCTACTGAGGCGGCTGCCCTCCGCCCTCCTCGTCTTGCTCGGGGCCTCGTTCCTGATCTTCACCATCCTGCGGCTCGTCCCCGGTGACCCGGCGACCTCGCTGGCCGGGCCCGACGCGGACGCGGCGACCGTCGCCGCGATCCGCGAACGGCTCGGCCTGGACGCGCCCCTGCTCACCCAGTACACGCACTGGATCGGCTCCCTGGTCACCGGCGACCTCGGACCCTCGTACGCGATCGGCGGCCAGGTCTCCGACCTGATCGGCGACGGCCTCGGTGCCACCGCCGAACTCACCGTGGCCGCCCTGCTGTTCGTCATCGTGCTCGGTACGGCCTTCGGCATCCTCGGCGCCACCTCCCGCAGCGGCTGGATCCGCAGCGCGATCCGGGTGACGACGACCGCCGCCCTCGCCGTACCGCCCTTCGTCAGCGGCGTCCTGCTGGTGCTGCTGTTCGCGGTCGTCCTCGGAGTGCTGCCGCCGGGCGGACGGGTGTCGTTCCTCGGCGCCCCCGACCTCGCCGCGCAGTACCTGCTGCTCCCCGCCCTCTGCCTCGCCCTCCCGAGCGCCGCCGTCCTCGGCCGCTACCTCAAGGACGGCATCGAACGCGCACTGGCCGAGGACTACATCCGCACCGCCACCGCCGCCGGGGTCGCCCCGCGCAGGCTGCTGTGGCGCCACGCCCTGCCCAATGCCCTCCCGCCCGTCGTCACCCTGCTCGGCATGCAGACCGGACACCTGCTCGGCGGAGCCGTGCTCGTCGAGGCGATCTTCGCCTGGCCGGGCCTCGGCCAGCTCGCCGAACAGGGCCTCAGCCGCCGCGACTACCCCGTCGTCCAGGACCTGCTGCTCCTCCTGGTCGCCGTCTTCGTCGTCGTCCAACTGCTCACCGACCTCGTGTACGCCTGGCTCGACCCCCGGATCAGGTGGGAGTGACCGCCATGACCTCGACCCCCGACCTCGCCCCTGTGGAGGCCCTGCGGAAACCGGGCCGCGCCCCCCGCAGGAGCCCCCGCCACCCCTACCGCGCCGCGCTCTCCACGGCCCGCGCCCGCACCGGTCTCGTCCTCGTCGGCGCGGTCGTCCTCGCCGGACTGCTCGCCCCGGTCGTCGCCGGGCACGGCCCCACCGACCAGAGCGGCCTGAGCCTCGCGGCCGTCGGCACCCCCGGGCATCCGCTCGGCACCGACGACCTCGGGCGCGACCTGCTCAGCCGGGTGCTGTACGGCATCCGCGCCGACCTCGGGATCATCGCGATCGCCGTCCCCATCGGCGCGGCCCTCGGCTGCCTCTTCGCCCTGGCGGCGGCAGCACACCCGGTGCTCGACACCCTCGTCCAGCGGATCTTCGACCTGATCCTGGCCTTCCCGGGCCTGATCCTGGCGCTCGCCGTGACCGCCATCCTCGGCCCCGGCCGGCTCCCCGTCGTCCTGGTCATCGCGCTCGCCGAGATCCCGGCGTTCGGGCGGCTGCTGCGCGGCGGGATCCTCGTCCAGCGGGAGCGGGAGTACGTCACCGCCGCCCGGGTCGGGGGCAGTTCGGGCCCCCGGGTGCTGGTCCGGCACATCCTGCCCAACGCGGCCGACCCGCTCATCGTGCAGGTCGCCGTCTCGCTGACCGTCGCCGTCTTCATCGAGGGCGCGATGAGCTTCCTCGGCGTGGGCGTCCGGCCGCCGGAGCCCACGCTCGGCTCGGTCCTGAGCCAGTCCATGCCCTATCTCGCCCAGGCCCCGCACTTCGCGGCCGGGCCGCTGATCACCGTGACCGCGCTCGTCCTCGGGCTCTCGCTCATCGCCGAGGCGCTCAACCGGGAGGTACGCCGATGACACCGGGAGGTACGCCGATGACCGCCCGGCCCCAGGTCGTCACACCGGGGGAGGCCGCCCCCGAACTGCTCGAAGTCCGTAACCTCGGCGTGGAGTTCACCGCCCCCGACGGCTCCGCCCTGCGGGCCGTGCGCGGGGTCTCCTTCACCCTGCGCCGGGGCGAGACGCTGGCCGTCGTCGGCGAGTCCGGCTCCGGCAAGTCCACCACCGCCCTCGCGCTGACCCGGATGCTGCCCGGCACCGGGCGCGTCTCCACCGGCTCGGTCCTGCTGGACGGCCAGGACCTCGCCGCCGCCGGCGCCGAGGAGCTGCGCGCCGTGCGCGGTGCCCGCATCGGCATGATCTTCCAGGACCCGATGACGGCCCTGAACCCGGTGCTGACCGTGGGCCGTCACCTGGACGAGGTGCTGAGAGCCCATGGCAGACAGGACAAGGCCGCACGCCGGGCCCGCGCGGTCGAACTCCTCGAACGGGTCGGCATCCCCGAACCGCACCGCCGCATCGACGACCACCCGCACCAGTTCTCGGGCGGCCAGCGCCAGCGCATCCTGATCGCGATGGCCCTCGCCGGTGAGCCCGACATCCTGCTCGCCGACGAACCGACGACCGCGCTCGACGCCACCGTCCAGGAGCAGATCCTCACCCTCCTCGCCGACCTCAACCGGGAGACCGGCACCGCACTCGTCCTCATCACCCACAACATGGGCGTCGTCGCCCGCTCCTGCGAACGGGTCCTCGTCATGTACGGCGGCACCGTGGTCGAGGACGGCCCGACCGCCGAGGTCCTCACCCGCCCCCGCCACCCCTACACCGCCGGCCTTCTGGCCGCCGTCCCCCGCCTCTCCGCCCCCTCCGGCACCCGGCTCACCGGCATCCCCGGCTCCCCGCCCGACCTCACCCTCCTCGGCGACGGCTGCGCCTTCGCGGAGCGCTGCACGCTGGTGGAGGACCGCTGCCGTACGGGGGTGCCCCCGCTGGTCGAGCTGACCGACGGCGTACGGGCGGCCTGCCTGCCCGCCGCCGGGCGCACCGAACCGCTGCCCGCGCCCGCCCCGCCCACCCGGATCGACCGCCCCGCACCCGGGGCCCCGGTCCTGGAGGCGGACGGCCTGCGCAAGACGTACAAGCGGCGCGGGGTGCGCGGGCGCGGGTTCACCGCCCTGGACGGGGTGTCCCTGACGCTGGCCGAGGGGGAGACCCTGGGCATCGTGGGGGAGTCCGGCTCGGGGAAGTCCACCCTGGCCCGGGTCCTGGCACACGCCCACCCCTCCGACGGCGGCACGGTCAGGCTGCGCGGCCAGGACATCACCCGGCCCTCACGCCGCGAGCTGCACGCGGTGCGCCGACAGATCCAGATGGTGTTCCAGGACCCCTACGCCTCGCTCAACCCCCGGATGACGGTCGGCCAGATCGTCGCCGAACCGCTGATCGCCTTCGGGCTCGGCGACCGGCGCGAGCGGGAGGCCCGGGTCGCGGAACTCCTCACCCTGGCCGGGCTCGACCCGGCCGTCGCCGACCGGCACCCGCGCTCGTTCTCCGGCGGGCAGCGCCAGCGCATCGGCATCGCCCGCGCGCTCGCCCCCGAGCCCTCCGTCCTGATCTGCGACGAACCCGTCTCGGCACTCGACGTCTCCGTCCAGGCCCAGATCGTCGGCCTGCTCACCGACCTCCAGCGCGACCTGGGCCTCGCCCTGGTCTTCATCGCCCACGACCTCGCCGTGGTCCGGCAGGTCAGCCACCGCATCGCGGTCATGCACCAGGGCCGGATCGTGGAGAGCGGCAGCGCCGACGACATCTGCGAGAACCCGCAGGACCCGTACACCCGGGCCCTGCTGGCCGCCGCGCCCGAGCCCGTACCCGTAAAGCCGGCACTCCGGAAGACCGAGGTGCTCGCATGAGCGCGTGCTGCACCCCGGGACGCGCCTGTACGGGAGCGTCCACGGCGGTCCTGCCGCTTCCGGCCGTACGCCGACCGGCCACCGTCGAGACCGGACGGATGGCCGAACTCCCCGGCTCCACCTTCACGATGGGCGACGCCTTCGGCGAGGGCTACCTCGCCGACCGGGAGGGGCCGGTGCGCGAGGTGACCGTGGCGCCCTTCGCCATCGACACCACCGCCGTCACCAACGCCGACTGGGCGGCCTTCGCGGACGCCACCGGCTACCGCACCGACGCCGAGCGCTACGGCAGCAGCTACGTCTTCCACCTGCTGCTCCACCCGAAGGCCGCCGAGCGCCACGTCCTCGGCCGGGTGCCCGGCGCCCCCTGGTGGCTCGGCGTCACCGGCGCGTCCTGGGCCGCTCCGGAAGGGCCGGGCTCCGACCTGGCGGACCGCGCGGACCACCCGGTCGTCCACATCTCGTACCACGACGCCCTCGCCTACTGCGACTGGACCGGGACCCGGCTGCCCACCGAGGCGGAGTGGGAGTACGCGGCACGCGGCGGCCTGGACGGCGCCCGCTATCCGTGGGGCGACGACTTCACCCCGGGCGGCCGGGAGATGTGCAACACCTGGCTCGGCCGCTTCCCGCACCGCTCGGACCGGCCCGGCGGGCGCACGGGCACCGTACCCGTCACCGCGTACGAACCGAACGGCTACGGCCTCCACAACACCTCCGGCAACGTCTGGGAGTGGTGCGCCGACGCCTTCGGGCCCGGTGAGCGCGTCATCCGGGGCGGCTCCTACCTCTGCCACACCTCGTACTGCAACCGCTACCGGGTCGCCGCCCGCTCCCACAACACCCCCGACTCCTCGACCGGCCACGGCGGCTTCCGCCGCGCCCGCGACCTCGCACCGGCCGGCGCCACAAAAGAAAGGGCCACCGCGTGAAGGCCGTCATGGTGATGTTCGACAGCCTCAACCGGCACCTGCTGCCCCCGTACGGCGCCGACTGGACCCACGCCCCCAACTTCCGCCGCCTCGCGGAACGTACGGTCACCTACGACACCTGCTACGCGGGCTCCATGCCCTGCATGCCGGCCCGCCGCGAACTCCACACCGGGCGGCACAACTTCCTTCACCGCGGCTGGGGGCCGCTGGAACCCTTCGACGACTCGATGCCCGAGATCCTGAAGCGGCACGGCGTCTACACCCACCTCGTCAGCGACCACCAGCACTACTGGGAGGACGGCGGGGCGACCTACCACGGGCGCTACAACTCCTGGGAGTTCTTCCGGGGCCAGGAGGGCGACGCCTGGAAGGGGCAGGTCGCCGACCCCGAGATCCCCGACTCCCCGCGCGCCACCCGCAACGACCTCTGGCGCCAGGACTGGGTCAACCGGCAGTACCTGGACACCGAGGCCAAGCAGCCGCAGACCCTCACCTTCGACGCCGGCCTGGAGTTCCTGCGGACGAACCGCGCCGAGGACGACTGGTTCGTCCAGATCGAGACGTTCGACCCGCACGAGCCCTTCTTCACCCAGGACCACTACAAGGACCTCTACCCGCACGACTACGAGGGCCCGCACTTCGACTGGCCCGACTACAACCGGGTCACCGAGACCAAGGAGCAGGAACGGCACGCCCGTTACGAGTACGCGGCACTGCTCTCCATGTGCGACCACTCGCTCGGCCGGGTCCTCGACGCGATGGACGAGCACGGGCTCTGGGACGACACGCTGCTCGTCGTCTGCACCGACCACGGCTATCTGCTGGGCGAGAAAGGATGGTGGGCCAAGGTCGTCACCCCCTGGTACAACGAGCTGGTCCACACCCCGCTCTTCGTCCACGACCCACGCCGCCCCGACCGCGCCGGAACCCGTGACGCGGCCCTCGTGCAGACCATCGACCTGGCCCCGACCCTGCTGGACTTCTTCGGCGCGGAACTCCCGCCGGACATGCAGGGCCGCCCGCTGAGCGAAACGGCTGACGCACAACACCCCAGGGAATCAGCCCTGTTCGGGATGTTCGGCGGGCACGTCAACATCACCGACGGCCGGTACGTCTACATGCGGGCCTGCCACGACGACACCAACCAGCCGCTGTACGAGCACACGCTGATGCCCACCCGTATCCGGGGCCGCTTCACCCCCGAGGAGCTGACCGGGCTGACCCTGGCCGAACCGTTCCCCTTCACCAAGGGCGTACCCACCCTCCGTGTCCCCGCCCACCCCTCCCCGCCCCTGGGGCCGCAGCGCTTCGGCACGCTCCTCTTCGACCTGGAGGCCGACCCGCTCCAGGAGAAGCCGGTCAGCGATACCGCCGTCGAGCTGCGGATGGCCCGGCTGCTGGTGGAACGGCTGCGCGCCAACGACGCCCCTGCCGACCAGTACACCCGCCTCGGACTCCCGTACGCCCCCGAGGACGTCACCGAGGCCCACCTGCTGGTCGACGCCCAGCGCGAGCGGGCCGAGGCCGGGCGCCAACCGGCCGCCCGCTCGAACGAGTTCACCGAGGGCGCGCTCAACCTCCGTACGCCCCTGGCCGAACTGCTCGCCGAGCCCGCAGCGGCCGACGCGGTCCGCCGGATCGTCCCCGGCCTGCTCGACACCGAGCTGCTGACCGTCCGGGGCGGCTCCACCCTGCTCCAGATCGCCGCCTTCACCGGCCACCCGGCCCGGCCCCAACTGGCTGCGATCGCCGACGAACTGGCCCGTCTGTTCCCCGCATCGGACCACCACCCCAGCCACGACGGAGAGCCCAGCCGATGACCACCGACCCCACCGCCGACCCCACCGCCACCCCCACCCGCCGCGACCCCTACGACGGCTTCCCCGGACGGATCGGCCGCACCTTCGCCGAGTCGGAGCCGTCCTGGCCGCCGCGCACGGCCCCCGGTGAGAAGGCCCCCAACATCGTGGTCGTCCTCGTCGACGACATGGGCTACAGCGACATCGGCCCGTTCGGCTCCGAAATCGCCACGCCGACGCTCGACACCCTGGCCGACGAGGGCGTCCGGCTCACCAACTACCACACCATGCCGCTCTGCTCCCCGGCGCGCGCGGCCCTGCTCACCGGCCTCAACCCGCACCGCGTCGGCTACTCCATGGTCGCCAACTCCGACCCCGGCTTCCCCGGTTACGGCATGGAGATCGCCGACGACATCCCCACCCTCGCCGAGCTGCTCCACGACACCGGCTACGCCACCTACGCCGTCGGCAAATGGCACCTGGTCCGCGACTCCGCCTCCAACGCGGCCGACGACCGGGACAACTGGCCGCTGAACAAGGGATTCGACCAGTACTACGGCGTCCTGGAAGGGCTCACCAGCCTCTTCCACCCGCACCAACTGGTCCGCGACAACAGCCCCCTGGACATCGACGAGTTCGCGGACGACTACTACTACACCGACGACATCACCGACCAGGCGATCTCCATGGTGAAGTCGCTCCGCGCCCACGACCCCGACAAGCCGTTCTTCCTCTACCTGGCCCACAACGCCGTCCACGGCCCGCTCCAGGCCAAGGCCGAGGACATCGCCCGCCACAAGGGCCGCTACGACGAGGGCTGGGACGTCCTGCGCGAGAAGCGCTTCGCCGCCCAGCTCGCCGCCGGCCTCCTCCCGGCCGGCACCGAACTGCCCGACCGCAACAGCGAGGCCGGGCTCGACGTCCCCGCCTGGGGCAGCCTCACCGAGGAGCAACAGAAGCTCTACGCCCGGTACATGGAGGTGTACGCGGCGCTCGTCGACAACATCGACCAGAACCTGGCCCGGCTCACCGACACCCTCGAAGCGCTCGGCGAACTCGACAACACCATCATCGTCTTCACCTCCGACAACGGCGGCACCGGCGAGGGCGGCGCCGAGGGCACCCGCTCCTACTTCAGCCGCTTCGTCCACCACCCCGCCCTCCCCGGCGACTGGACCCCCGACGTCGACCGCGACCCGGAACTCATCGGCGGCCCGCGCAGCCTGGTCCACTACCCCCGCGGCTGGGGCATGGCCTCCAACACCCCCTTCCGGCTCTACAAGGGGCACACGTACGCCGGCGGGGTCCGCGTCCCGTTCGTCCTGTCCTGGCCCAGGGGCGCCCGCGAAGGGCTGCTCGCCCCCGGGGTGCGCACGCAGTACCAGTACGTCACCGACATCGCCCCCACCCTCCTGAGGCTGGCCGGGCTGGAGCGCCCCGCCGAGCGGCGCGGGGTCACCCTCCAGGAACCGGACGGCATCAGCTTCACCCCCGTACTCGCCGACCCCGACCACGCCTCCACCCACCCCGAGCAGTACTGCGAGATGACGGGAAACCGCAGCTACTACCGGGGCGGCCACAAGCTCGTCACCCTGCACCGCCCCGGCACCCCCTACGACGACTCCGAGTGGGCGCTCTACGACATCCGCACCGACCCCACCGAGATCCACGACCTCGCCGCCGAACACCCCGGCCTGGTCAAGGAGTTGTCGGAGGCATGGGAGGCGGCCGCCTGGCGCAACGGGGTCTTCCCGCTCCCCGACGGCAGCGGCGCCCTCGCTCGCCGCAACCCCGCCGAGCAACGGCTGACCCGCCCGCTGACCCTGCTGCCCGGCACCCCGGAGCTGGAGCGCTACCGCTCCTCCCGACTGGTCTCCCTGCGCTCCTTCGAGATCACCGTCGTCATCGACGGGACGGGGGAGGGGGTGCTCGTCTCCCACGGCGACCAGGGCGGCGGCTACAGCCTGTACGTCGAGGAGGGGCGGCTGCACCTCGCGTACAACGAGTACGGCGTCCTGCACGAGACCGACGCCGGACCGCTCGCGCCGGGAGAACACGTCGTCGCCCTCACCGCCACGGCGGAGAAGGGGCTGCGCTGGTCGTTCACCGTCAGCGTCGACGGCGAGGTGCGGGCCACCCCGCCCAGCGTCCACCAGCTCATCGGCATGGCCCCGTTCCAGGGCATCAGCGTCGGCATCGACCGCAAGTCCCCGGTCTCCTGGCCGCTGTTCGAACGCCACCGCTCGTTCCGCTACGGAGGCGTCCTGCGCTCGGTCACCTACACCCCCGGGGAGCCCGGCCCCGACTCACCGGAGGCGGTGGCCGCCGCGCTCAAGCAGGCGGCAGCGGCCTTCGAGTGACGCATCCCGGCCCCCGGCACAACAGCCGGGGGCCGGTCCCGTCACCCCTCCGTCAACAACCCCGCCAACGCCCCCCGGCTGCGCCGCAGCGCCTCCATCCGCTCGTCCATCGCCGCCAGTTCCCCGTCGAGGATCTCCCGCAGCTCCGCACACCAGTCCAACCCCGGCTGCTCACCCCGGGCGCACGGCAGCACCTCCCGGATCACCTCGGTGGACAGACCGGCCCGCAGCAGCGCCCGGATCTTCGCCACGGAGAGGACCGCCCCCTCGTCGTAGGCGCGGTAGCCGTTCGCCCCGCGCCCGGCCGCCAGCAGCCCCTGCGCCTCGTAGTACCGCAACGACCGCGCACTGACGCCCGTCCGCCGGGACAACTCCCCGATCAGCATGTTTCCCCCGCCCGTCCGCGCTTGACCTTGTCACCGGTGTCAAGCCCTAACGTCCCGCCCATGAGCGAAGATTCCCCGACCCTCGTCCACCTGAACGGCCGGACCGCGACCACCGACGATCTCGCGCCCCTCGCCTTCACGGGCCACGCCCACTTCACCGCGATGCAGATCCGCGGCGGCCGGATCCGCGGCCTGGACCTCCACCTGGAGCGGCTGCGGGCCGCGTCGGTGGAGCTGTTCGGCCGGGCCCTGCCCGAGGACCTGGTCCGCTCCCACCTGCGTACCGCGCTCCTGGCCCATGTCCGTACCGCACCCCGCGAAGGACCGGCCGACCTCTCGCTGACGGCCACGGTGTACTCACCGGCCGGAGAGTTCACCGCGGCCGACGCGGAACCCGCACTCCTCGTACGCACCGGACCGCCGTCCTCCGGCCCCGGCGGCCCGCTGGCGCTGGCGGCGACGGAACACGAACGGTTCCTGCCGCACGTCAAGCACGTCGGCGAGGTGGCCAAGACGCACCTCCTCCGCCGGGCCGTGGCCGAGGGCTACGACGACGCCGCCTTCCTGGACCGGGAGGGCCGGTTCAGCGAGGCGACTATCTGGAACCTGGTGTTCTGGGACGGCGATTCGGTGGTGTGGCCCGAGGCCCGGATCCTGACCGGAACGACCCTGGGCATCGTCCGCCGGCAGCTGGACCGGCTCGGAATCGGGCAACGGGTCGCGCCCGTCACCCCCGGCGGTCTCCCCGCCCTCGCCGGCGCGGCCGTCATGAACTCCTGGACCCCGGGCGTACCCGTCCACCGCATCGGCACCACCGGACTGCCCGCCGCCCCACGCTTCCTGGAGCTGCTCCACCGCGCGTACGAGGCCGAGCCGCCCACCGCACCCTGAAACGCACGGTGGCCGCCCCTGAGGAACCAGGGGCAGCCACCGACACGACGAACCGGGCCTCAGCCCACGTACGCACCGCTCGCCGTCAGCCGCAGCGCCGTGTCGATCAGCGGAACGTGGCTGAACGCCTGCGGGAAGTTCCCCACCTGGCGCTGCAGGTTGGAGTCCCACTCCTCGGCCAGCAGGCCCAGGTCGTTGCGGAGCGCCAGCAGCTTCTCGAACAGCTGGCGCGCCTCGTCGACCCGGCCGATCATCGCGAGGTCGTCGGCCATCCAGAACGAGCAGGCCAGGAACGCGCCCTCGTCGCCTGCCAGACCGTCGACGCCCGCCTCCTCACCCTCGGTGGGGTAGCGGAGGATGAAGCCGTCCTCCGTGGACAGCTCCCGCTGGATCGCCTCGATCGTGCCGATGACCCGCTTGTCGTCCGGCGGCAGGAAGCCCATCTGCGGGATGAGCAGCAGGGAGGCGTCCAGCTCCTTCGACCCGTAGGACTGGGTGAAGGTGTTGCGCTCCTTGTCGTAGCCGCGCTCGCAGACGTCCCGGTGGATGTCGTCGCGGAGCTCGTACCACCGCTCCAGCGGGCCTTCGACGTCCCCGGACTCGACCAGCTTGATCGTCCGGTCGACCGCGACCCACGCCATCACCTTCGAGTGCACGAAGTGCCGGCGCGGCCCGCGCACCTCCCAGATGCCCTCGTCCGGCTCCTCCCAGTGCTTCTCCAGGTACTCGATCAGCTTGAGCTGGAGGCCCATCGCGTAGTCGTTGCGGGTCAGCCCGGTCATGTGCGCCAGGTGCAGCGCCTCGGTGACCTCGCCGTAGACGTCGAGCTGGAGCTGGTTGGCGGCGCCGTTGCCGACCCGGACCGGGCCGGAGTTCTCGTAACCCGGCAGCCAGTCCAGCTCCGCCTCGCCGAGCTCGCGCTCGCCGGCGATGCCGTACATGATCTGGAGGTTCTCCGGGTCACCCGCCACCGCCCGCAGCAGCCACTCGCGCCACGCCCGGGCCTCTTCGCGGTAGCCGGTGCGCAGCAGCGAGGAGAGGGTGATCGCGGCGTCCCGCAGCCAGGTGTAGCGGTAGTCCCAGTTCCGTACGCCCCCGATCTCCTCGGGGAGCGAGGTGGTCGGCGCGGCGACGATGCCACCGGTCGGCGCGTACGTCAGCGCCTTCAGGGTGATCAGCGAGCGGACGACGGCCTCCCGGTAGGGACCGTGGTACGTACACTGATCGACCCATTCGCGCCAGAACAGCTCGGTCGCCTCCAGGGACCCCTCCGGGTCGGGGAGGGCGGGCGGCTCGTGGTGCGAGGGCTGCCAGCTGATGGTGAAGGCCACCCGGTCGCCGGGGCCGACGGTGAAGTCGGAGTAGGTCGTCAGGTTCTTGCCGTAGGTGTCCGCCTCGGTGTCCAGCCAGACGGAGTCCGGCCCGGCGACGGCGACCGTGCGGTTGTCGACCTTGTGCACCCACGGCGTGACCCGGCCGTAGCTGAACCGCATACGCAGCTCCGAGCGCATCGGCACCCGGCCGCTGACGCCCTCCACGATCCGGATGAGCTGCGGTGCCCCGTCTCGCGGCGGCATGAAATCGGTCACCCGTACGGTGCCGCGCGGCGTGTCCCACTCCGATTCCAGGATGAGGGAGTCACCCCGGTAGCGGCGCCGGTCCGCGTGGAGCGGCTCGGTTCCCTCCGCCCGCGCGGGAGCCAGCCGCCAGAAGCCGTGTTCCTCGGTGCCCAGCAGTCCCGCGAAGACGGCGTGCGAATCGAAGCGGGGAAGGCACAGCCAGTCCGCCGTGCCGTCCCGGCAGACCAGGGCAGCGGTCTGCATGTCTCCGATGAGTGCGTAATCCTCGATGCGCCCGGCCACGTGCGTCTCCAGTCGAACGGCCATGTCGCCCCGACCGGGGCGCTTACTGGGGTATGGGGTCGTTGGGTCGTAGGGTTTTCACCCTGGAGGAACCGACGAGTTCCTGTACCGGTAGCGGGCCCAAGTGGTGCCGCTGCCCGGCCGTCTCGGCAGCGAGTGTCCGAGCAGGATACGACGCGGTACGAAGATCCGCGCGACGGTCCCCGCAACATCTCTGAGCTGATCGGGTGGGACGTGAAACGACTGGGGTGATGGTGTGACGCCCCTGTGCAGGGTGTGGCCGGAAGCAGCCTCCCCTCGTCGCTGTTACCCTGGTAGCCCGTGGACCGGTGGTCGTATCCGACAGCGGACGAGGCCCCCGAACCGCAGCGACGGCGCCCCGGAGTCTCCGGTTCGGCAGCCGGTACGCACCTCACAACCGCGACCACGGGAGCCCCCTTTGGCTATGCAGCCCACATCCACGACGACCAAGCACATCTTCGTCACCGGGGGTGTCGCCTCCTCCCTCGGCAAGGGTCTGACTGCCTCCAGCCTGGGTGCCCTGTTGAAGGCACGGGGCCTGCGGGTCACCATGCAGAAGCTCGACCCCTACCTCAACGTCGACCCCGGCACGATGAACCCCTTCCAGCACGGTGAGGTGTTCGTCACCAACGACGGCGCCGAGACCGACCTGGACATCGGCCACTACGAGCGCTTCCTCGACGTCGACCTCGACGGCTCCGCCAACGTGACGACCGGCCAGGTCTACTCGCAGGTCATCGCCAAGGAGCGGCGCGGCGAGTACCTGGGCGACACCGTCCAGGTCATCCCGCACATCACCAACGAGATCAAGCACCGCATCCGCCGCATGGCCACCGACGACGTGGACGTCGTCATCACCGAGGTCGGCGGCACGGTCGGCGACATCGAGTCGCTGCCGTTCCTGGAGACCGTCCGCCAGGTCCGCCACGAGGTCGGCCGCGACAACGTCTTCGTAGTGCACATCTCGCTGCTGCCCTACATCGGCCCCTCCGGCGAGCTGAAGACCAAGCCGACCCAGCACTCGGTCGCCGCTCTGCGCAACATCGGTATTCAGCCGGATGCGATCGTGCTCCGCGCCGACCGTGAGGTCCCGACCTCCATCAAGCGCAAGATCTCGCTGATGTGCGATGTCGACGAAGCCGCGGTCGTCGCCGCGATCGACGCCAAGTCGATCTACGACATCCCCAAGGTGCTCCACACCGAGGGCCTGGACGCCTATGTCGTCCGCAAGCTCGACCTGCCCTTCCGGGACGTCGACTGGACCACCTGGGACGACCTCCTGGACCGCGTCCACAACCCCGACCACGAGGTCACCGTCGCCCTGGTCGGCAAGTACATCGACCTGCCCGACGCCTACCTCTCGGTCATCGAGGCCATCCGCGCCGGCGGCTTCGCCAACAAGGCCCGGGTCACGATCAAGTGGGTCACGTCCGACGACTGCCGCACCGCGGCCGGTGCCGCCGAGCAGCTGGGCGACGTCGACGCGATCTGCATCCCGGGCGGCTTCGGCGAGCGCGGTGTCGACGGCAAGGTCGGCGCCATCCGCTACGCCCGCGAGAACAAGGTCCCGCTGCTTGGCCTCTGCCTCGGCCTCCAGTGCATCGTGATCGAGGCGGCCCGCTCGCTGGCCGAGATCCCCGACGCCAACTCCACCGAGTTCGACGCCGCCACCTCCCACCCGGTCATCTCGACCATGGAGGAGCAGCTCGCCTACGTCGAGGGCGCGGGCGACCTCGGCGGCACCATGCGGCTCGGCCTCTACCCGGCCAAGCTCGCCGAGGGCTCCCTCGTGCGCGAGGCGTACGCCGGTGAGCCCTACGTCGAGGAGCGCCACCGCCACCGCTACGAGGTCAACAACGCCTACCGCAGTGAGCTGGAGAAGAAGGCCGGACTGGTCTTCTCCGGCACCTCCCCGGACAACAAGCTCGTCGAGTACGTGGAGTACCCGCGCGAGGTCCACCCCTACCTGGTCGCCACCCAGGCCCACCCCGAGCTCCGCTCCCGCCCGACCCGCCCGCACCCGCTCTTCGCGGGTCTGGTGAAGGCGGCCGTCGCGCGCAAGGTCGGCGCGGCCGAGTAGTTCCGAGGCATTACGGTTGACCGGGGTACGGATCCTGACGGATACGTGCCCCGGTTTCTCGTTTTGTACGTGGTACGTGGGAGGACGCACATGGGTATCCAGGACACGCCCGAGGAGTGGCAGGTCACCGCGACCGTCACCCCCTTCACCGGCAACAAGACCAGCGTCCGCACCGACCAGGTGGTCATGCCCGACGGCTCCGTCCACGGCCGTGACTACCAGGTCCACCCCGGTTCCGTCGCGATCCTCGCGGTCGACGAGGACGATCAGGTCCTCGTCGTACGCCAGTACCGCCACCCGGTCCGCCAGCGGCTCTGGGAGATCCCCGCCGGACTGCTCGACGTCCCCGGTGAGAACCCCCTGCACGCCGCCCAGCGCGAGCTGTACGAGGAGGCGCACGTCAAGGCCGAGGAGTGGCGAGTGCTGACCGACGTCTACACCACGCCCGGCGGCTGCGACGAGGCCGTACGGATCTTCCTCGCCCGCGGCCTCTCCGACGTGGAGGGCGAGCGGTTCGCGGTCTCCGAGGAGGAGGCCGACATGGAGCAGGCGCGCATTCCGCTGCCCGAGCTGGTGCGTTCGGTGCTGGCGGGGGACCTGCACAACAACTGCCTGGTCGTCGGCGCCCTCGCGCTCACCGCCGTCCTCGCGGGCGACGGCGTCGACTCGCTCCGCCCGGCCGAGGCGCCCTGGCCGGCCCGGCCGTTCGAGGCCTGACGGCCCGTCCGCTCCCCCCAACCCCCTCCATCCATCCTCCGGTCGGACGATCGTAAGAAATGCTGATCCGATCGGGGGATGTTCTCCCGTGCTCCGCCCCGCTCCGCAGTGATCCACACCACCGCTGAACTACGCTCGAAAGGCCCCGACCGGAGTTCCGGCGGGCACCGCGTGCAGCGAAGTGGAGCGTGGCCCGTGACCGATCAGGCGGTGGACACCAGCGGCCCGGCCGAAGCTGCGGGGACCGAGGAGCCGCCCGGCGCCGCCCCGCCCCGATTCTTCGGCAGGGAACGCGAGTTGAAGGCCCTGCGGGCGGACATCGAACGGGCCGGCCTGGACACCCTGGCCGGCCGCAAGACCCCCCGCGCCCGGGTCCTGCTCATCGCCGGCCGCCCCGGCTCCGGCCGCAGCGCACTCGCCGCCGAACTCGCGGGCGCCCTCACCGGTACGGGTACGGCCCCGGCCGACGCCTCGGGACCGGAATCCGGAACGGGCGCGCTGCCCTGGGCCGTTCCCGGTACGGGCTCCGGCGACTACCCCGACGGGGTGCTCCGGGTCGGCCTCACCGAACCCGGCGGCGAACCCGTCCCCACCGAACGCACCGCCGGGGAGATCCTGGGGTTGCTGGGGCTCGCCGTCCCGCCCGGCGCCGACCAGGACGAACTCTCCGAGATGGTCCGCGAGGCCCTCGCCGTACGCCGGCTGGTGCTGCTCCTCGACGACGCGGCCGACGCCGAACAGGTCGACCCGCTGCTCCCGGAGAACCCGGACTGCCTGGTCGTCGCCGTCGCCACCGGCCCGCTGACCGGAATCCCGGACGTGCGGCCCTGCACCATCGGCGGACTCGAGGCGGGCGCCGCCGTCCAGCTGCTCGCCCGCGCCATCGGCCAGGTCCGCATCACCGTCGACCCGCGCACCGCCGAGAGCCTCTCCGAGGAGTGCGGGGGACAGCCCGCCGCGCTGGCCCTGATCGGCGGCTGGCTCGCCGCCCACCCCATGGCCTCCGTCGCCGACGTCACCAAGCAGCTCCACGAACTCCCCGACTCCGGCGAGCAGCAGCCCACCGGGGCCCGCCCGCTGGCCCGCGCCCTCCGGCTCGTCCACGACTCCCTGCCGCAGGCCGCCGCCCGGATACTGCGCCTCCTCGCCCTCGCGCCCGCCGGGCTCGCCGACGCCCACACCGCCTCCGCGCTGGCCGGCTGCTCGGTCTCGGCCGCCCAGTCGACGCTGGACGACTTCGTGCGGCTCGGGCTCCTGCGGACGGACGGCGCCGCCCACCCCCAGTACGGGATCCCCGGCTGCCTCGCCCCGATGCTGCGGGCCCTCCTGGAGGACCGGGACCGGCCCGCCGAGATCCAGCTGGCCCGCGCCCGGATGCTGGAGCGGACCGTGCGCCGGCTCCAGGCCTGCCGGGCGGTCACCGAGGCCGACGGCTCCACCGCCCACCGCAAGCTCGCCGGGCTGCCACGCTCCCTGCGCTTCCCCAGCGCGGAGGAGGCGGGTGTCTGGCTGCTGCTGCGCCAGCCCGCCCTGCTCGCCTCGGCCCGGCTCGCGGTGGCCGACGGCGAGCTCGACACCCTGGCCCGGCGGCTGGTCGCCGCCCTGGTGCGGGCGCTGGCCGTGCACCGGGGCACCGAGGCAGCCGCCCCGGAGCTGTACGGGCTGCACGGCCTGGTCCTGGACGTGGCCGTCCGCCGCGATCTGCCCCGCGAACAGGCGGCGGCGCTGCTGAACCTGGCCGACCTGGACGCCCGCACCGGCCGCCCCCGGGACGCCCTGACCCGCTACCGGGCCGCGCTGGATGCCGGACGGGCCGCCGGGGACCTGTACGCGACGGGCCGCGCGATGGAATCCGTAGGCAGTACGTACGCCGAGCTCGGCGACTACCACCGGGCCTCCGACTGGTACGGCCGGGCGCTCGCCCAGCGCCTCACCCAGGGGGAGCGCGCGGACGAGGCACGCCTCTACGGGCGGCTCGGCGCGGTGCACAGCTACGCCGGGCGGTACGGCGAGGCGCTGCGGAACTGGCGGGCCGCCGCGGCGGGCCACCGCAGGCTCGGCGACCTGGCGGCCCAGGCGCGGGCGCTCAGCGAGGCCGCCCGGGTGCAGGAGTACGCGGGGCGGCCGCACGACTCGCTGCACACCTGCCGGGAGGCGGCCGAGCTGGCCCGTCGCGCCGATGACGTGCGGCTTCAGGCGGCGCTGCAGCTCCGGCTGGCCGACACCCTGGACCGGCTCGGCGATCCGGCGGCGGCCAGGCTGCACAGGTCCGCTGCCGACAGATTGCTGGGTGAGGAGGGTTCTGCCTACGAAATCCGCAGTGCTTCGACAGAAAGTTAATGCTTTGTAAGGCTAGACAGCGCGAAGTCCTTCATTAGACTGGCTCTGCCGCGCTCGTTCGTGGCGTCTCCATTTATGATGTGTATGTCCGGGTGTGTACTGCCGTGCCCGGATTACCCTCCGAGCCAAGGACCGTGATCGACGTGAAGGTCGGCATCCCCCGCGAAGTCAAGAACAACGAGTTCCGGGTGGCGATCACCCCCGCCGGAGTGCATGAGCTCGTCCGCCACGGCCACCAGGTCGTCATCGAGAAGGACGCCGGCGTCGGCTCGTCCATCCCGGACCAGGAGTACGTCGCCGCCGGCGCGCAGATCCTGGACACCGCCGACGAGGTCTGGGCCGCCGCCGACCTGCTGCTCAAGGTCAAGGAGCCGGTCGCCGAGGAGTACCACCGCCTCCGCAAGGACCAGACCCTCTTCACGTACCTGCACCTCGCCGCCTCCCGCGAGTGCACCGACGCGCTGCTGGCCTCCGGCACCACCGCCATCGCCTACGAGACGGTCGAGACCGCCAACCGCGCGCTCCCGCTGCTCGCCCCGATGTCCGAGGTCGCGGGCCGCCTCGCCCCGCAGGTCGGCGCGTACCACCTGATGCGCTCGGTCGGCGGCCGCGGCGTGCTCCCCGGCGGCGTCCCCGGCACCCACGCCGGCCGTGCCGTCGTCATCGGCGGCGGTGTCTCCGGCTGGAACGCCACGCAGATCGCCGTGGGTCTCGGCTTCCACGTCACGCTGCTCGACCGCGACATCAACAAGCTGCGCGAGGCCGACAAGATCTTCGGCACCAAGGTGCAGACCGTCGTCTCCAACGCCTTCGAGCTGGAGAAGGCCGTCGTCGAGGCCGACCTCGTCATCGGTGCCGTCCTGATCCCCGGAGCCAAGGCTCCGAAGCTGGTCACCAACGAGCTCGTCGCCAAGATGAAGCCCGGAAGTGTACTTGTCGACATTGCAATCGATCAGGGCGGTTGCTTCGAGGACTCGCACCCGACCACCCACGCCGAGCCGACCTTCCAGGTCCACGAGTCGGTCTTCTACTGCGTCGCCAACATGCCCGGCGCGGTGCCGAACACCTCCACCTACGCGCTCACCAACGCCACGCTGCCGTACATCGTGGAGCTGGCGAACCGCGGCTGGGCCGACGCCCTGCGCCGCGACGCCGCACTGGCCAAGGGCCTCAACACCCATGAGGGCCAGGTCGTTTACCGTGAGGTGGCCGAGGCGCACGGCCTCCCGCACGTCGAGCTGAGCACCCTCCTCGGCTGACGGGTCAACACCTCCCGTCAACATCGGGACTCCGGCCGGACCTTGCCGAGCAAGGTCCGGCCGGAGGTGTATCGGGCCCCGTGGGGCCCTTGTGCAACTCGCCTCGAACGTAACCCTTTACCCGATTCGTGCAGCGGCGAAATGTGCGGCTTGGTCGCTGTGCACCCTTGACAGCAAGGCGTTCGATTGCCGACACATCGGGCCGGGTCCGGCGGATTGTGTTGCTGCGGACCGGTGACACGCCATAGAGTCGCCAATCGTCGGCATGGTGCCACGCTGACCTATCGATAAGTTTCCTGGTCACGTCCAAGGAGGTAAGACGACTTGTGAATGAGTCGACAATTACTCCCGGGGGTGGTCAACCAGGGATGCCTGCACGGGGTCTGAGCCCGATCGGGCTCGAAGCTGTCGGCTCCGTCGCTGTCCGCACCTTCGCCACCAAACAGCACATGACGACAGCCCCCCAGATGATGGACGGCCTACACGTGAACGCCACGGCCGGCAACGAGAGTGGCCGGAACACCGACCGCTTCGCCGACTTCGCCGAGGTGCCCGAGGGGCACTTCTACGACCCCGACGCCGAGTACGAGCCCGATCCGGAGTACGCGGCCACGCTCGCGCCCGACGCCGCGCGCCAGCGCCGCGAGCGCATCGGCCCCACCGGACGGCCCCTGCCGTACTTCCCGATCCCGGGCCCCCTGACCGACCACGGCCCCGCGAAGATCATCGCGATGTGCAACCAGAAGGGCGGCGTCGGCAAGACCACGTCGACCATCAACCTGGGTGCCGCGCTCGCCGAGTACGGACGCCGCGTCCTGCTCGTCGACTTCGACCCGCAGGGCGCCCTCTCGGTCGGCCTCGGGGTCAACCCGATGGAGCTCGACCTCACCGTCTACAACCTGCTCATGGAGCGGGGCATGGCGGCCGACGAGGTCCTGCTGAAGACCGCCGTCCCCAACATGGACCTGCTGCCGAGCAACATCGACCTCTCGGCCGCCGAGGTGCAGCTCGTCAGCGAGGTGGCCCGCGAGTCCACGCTCCAGCGCGCCCTGAAGCCGCTGATGGCCGACTACGACTACATCGTGATCGACTGTCAGCCCTCGCTCGGCCTGCTCACCGTGAACGCCCTGACGGCCGCTCACAAGGTCATAGTGCCGCTGGAGTGCGAGTTCTTCGCGCTGCGCGGGGTGGCACTGCTCACCGAGACCATCGAGAAGGTCCAGGAGCGGCTCAACCCGGAGCTGGAGCTCGACGGCATCCTCGCCACCATGTACGACTCCCGTACGGTGCACAGCCGCGAGGTCCTGGCGCGTGTCGTCGAGGCCTTCGACGAGCACGTCTACCACACGGTCATCGGGCGCACGGTCCGCTTCCCGGAGACCACGGTCGCCGGTGAGCCCATCACCACCTACGCCTCCAACTCGGTCGGCGCCGCCGCCTATCGCCAGCTCGCCAGGGAGGTGCTCGCCCGGTGTCCCGCCGAGTGAGTCTGCCGGGGGCCGACGAACTGTTCCGCACCACCGGGGGAGGGATGGGCCTCCAGTCCTCCTCCCCGGCGGACCGGCGACGCAAGGCGAACGGCGAACCACGGGTGCCCGCACCCGCCGGGGAGAGCGACCCCTCCGGCCAGGCGCCCGGCGCGGGCGGCCAGGGCGCAGCCCCCGCCGACCGGGCCGAGAGCCGTGAGGAGCACGCCTCCGCCGACACCGACGACTCGCGCGCCCGCTCCGGCGAGGGCGACCGCCGGGCCACCGCTCCCGCCCCGTCCGGCGACCGCTCCGCGACCGCCGCCCAGGGGGAGCCCCAGGCCGTCCAGCAGCAGCGCAGGCGAGGCGGCGGACGCGGCGCGAACCGGCGCCCCAGCGGCCGCGAACGCCACGACGAGAAGATCACGGTCTACGTCTCCGCCGAGGAGCTGATGGACCTGGAACACGCCCGGCTCGTCCTACGCGGCGAACACGGCCTCGCCGTCGACCGCGGCCGCATCGTCCGTGAGGCGGTGGCGGTGGTCCTCGCCGACCTGGAGTCCCGGGGCGACGCGAGCATCCTCGTACGGCGGCTGCGCGGCCGCTGACCGGCGCCGCGCCGGTAGCCTGCCGGATGGACCCCGCCGACCTGCGGGGCCCGTCCGCGCCGCCGCCCCACCCCTGGACCGCCATGCCCCTGCCCGACGACCCCGCCATCCCGCGCCGCCGTGCCCTGGGGCGGGGACCGGGGGCGGTGGTGCCGCCGGCGGAGGCGGAGGCGGCGGCCCCGGAGCCCGTAGAGGAGCCGGAAGCCGACGGCACACGCTTCACCGTCCGGCTGGTGAACTTCGAGGGGCCCTTCGACCTCCTCCTCCAGCTGATCACCCAGCACAAGCTGGACGTGACCGAGGTCGCGCTCTCGAAGGTCACCGACGAGTTCATGGCCTACATCCGCGCCATGGGCCCGGACTGGGACCTCGACCAGACCACCGAGTTCCTCGTCGTCGCCGCCACCCTGCTGGACCTGAAGGCCGCCCGGCTGCTTCCCGCCGCCGAGGTGGAGGACGAGGCGGACCTGGCGCTCCTGGAGGCACGGGACCTGCTCTTCGCCCGGCTGCTCCAGTACCGGGCGTACAAGAGGATCGCCGAGATCTTCAGCAGCCGCCTGGAGTCCGAGGCCCGCCGCCACCCCCGTACCGTCGGCCTGGAGGACCACCACGCCGCGCTGCTGCCCGAGGTCGTCATCAGCATCGGGCCCGAGGGGTTCGCGAAGCTCGCGGTGAAGGCGATGCAGCCCAGGCCCAGGCCACAGGTGTACGTCGACCACATCCACGCCCCGCTGGTCAGCGTGCGGGAGCAGGCGGGCATCGTGGTGGAGCGGCTGCGCGAGGCCGGAACGGCGGTGAGCTTCCGGGTGCTCACCGAGGACGCCCCGGACACCCTCACCGTGGTCGCCCGCTTCCTGGCCCTGCTGGAGCTGTACCGGGAGAAGGCCGTCACCCTGGACCAGGACGAGGCGCTGGGCGACCTGCTGGTCTCCTGGTGCGGCGGGACGGAGACGGAACCCGTGGTGACGGACGAGTTCGACCAGGAGGCAGCCGTATCGGCGCAGGAACAGGAGGACGTACGGGAATGAGCCCACAGCCCACCCCACAGCCCACCGCACAGGCCGGCGGCCCGGACGGGAGCCCGGACGAGGACGCGGTCGCCTCGCTCGATCTGAAGCCCGCCCTGGAGGCGGTCCTCATGGTCGTCGACGAGCCCGCAACCGTCGACCAGCTGGCCAAGGTCCTCCAGCGGCCCCGCAGAGCCGTGGCGGCCGCCCTGCGGGAGCTGGCCGACGAGTACACCGTCCAGCGCCGGGGCTTCGACCTGCGGTTCGTCGCGGGTGGCTGGCGTTTCTCCACCCGCCCCGAGTACGCGGCGGCCGTCGAGGGCTTCGTCCTGGACGGCCAGCACGCCCGGCTGACCCAGGCCGCTCTGGAGACCCTGGCGGTGGTCGCCTACCGGCAGCCGGTGAGCCGGTCGAGGGTCTCGGCGGTGCGCGGAGTCAACTGCGACGGCGTCATGCGGACCCTCCTCCAGAGGGGCCTGGTGGCCGAGGCGGGCGCGGAACCCGAAACAGGTGCGATCCTGTACAGGACGACGAACTACTTTCTGGAGCGAATGGGCCTGCGAGGCCTGGACGAGCTCCCGGAACTCGCGCCCTTCCTCCCCGAGGCGGACGCGATCGAGGCTGAGACGCTAGAGGGTGTGCCGTCGTTCGATCCGGACGCACCGGACACCCCGGATACTCACGCAGACGACAAGACGGAATTTTGATGCGAAGCAGTGGCAGGAACAGCGGAAGCGGCGGCAGCGGCCGGAGTGGCGGAGGCGCGGGCAGCGGCGGCCGCAGTGGCGGCGGCTCCTCCCGCCAGGGGCAGGGCGGCGGCGGCCAGGGCGGCGGACGCGGCGGCAGCAGCCAGGGCGGGCGGCCCGGAGCCCCGGGCGGCCGTCCCTCCGCTCAGGGCGGGCGCGGCGGCAGCCAGGGTGGCCGTCCCGGCGGTCAGGGCGGTCGTCCCACCGGTCAGGGCGGGCGTTCGGGCTCCCAGGGCGGACGCCCGGGTTCCCAGGACGGGCGTTCGAGCTACCAGGACGGACGCCCGAGCTACCAGGGCGGCCGTGACGAGGAGCAGCGCCCCCGCCGGCCCCGCCCGGAGGAGCGCCGCTACGACGTGGGCAACGACGCCCCCGGCGCCCGCGAGGCCCGCGAGCAGGAAGGCCCCCGCAAGGGCCGCGGCTCGGCGGCCCGCGGCGGTGCCAAGGGCGGCCCGAAGCCCGCACAGGGCGGCAGCGGCCGCACCGGCGGTTTCCGCCGCGCGGCCCCCTCGCGCCCGCGTGAGCTGGACGCCAAGATCGAGCAGCGCAACCGCGACCGGTACGCGAACAAGCCCGTGATCAACCTCCCCAAGACCCACCCGGGTGCCGAGGAGGAGGGCGAGCGGCTGCAGAAGGTCCTCGCCCGGGCCGGCATGGGCTCGCGCCGCGCGTGCGAGGAGCTGATCGAGCAGTCCCGCGTCGAGGTCAACGGCGAGATCGTCGTCGAGCAGGGCAAGCGCGTCGATGTGCACAAGGACGAGATCAAGGTCGACGGTCTGACCGTCGCCGCCCAGTCCTACCTGTTCTTCGCGCTGAACAAGCCTGCGGGCGTCGTCTCCTCGATGGAGGACCCGGACGGCCGTCAGTGCCTCGGCGACTACGTGACCAACCGCGAGACGCGGCTGTTCCACGTCGGCCGGCTGGACACCGAGACGGAGGGCATCATCATGCTCACCAACCACGGTGAGCTGGCCCACCGCCTCACGCACCCCAAGTACGGCGTGAAGAAGACCTACCTGGCCGCCATCCAGGGCCCCCTGCCGCGCGACCTCGGCAAGCGGCTCAAGGACGGCATCCAGCTGGAGGACGGCTACGCCCGCGCCGACCACTTCCGCGTGGTCGAGAACACCGGCAAGAACTACCTGGTCGAGGTGACCCTCCACGAGGGCCGCAAGCACATCGTGCGCCGGATGCTGGCCGAGGCCGGCTTCCCGGTCGAGCGCCTCGTGCGGACGTCCTTCGGGCCGATCCCGCTCGGCGACCAGAAGTCCGGCTGGCTGCGCCGCCTCACCAACACCGAGGTCGGCATGCTGATGCGCGAGGTCGGCCTCTAACAGCTCTGCCCCGAGGCCCGCGGCCGGTATCCGTTCGGAAAGTTCGAACAGAACCGGCCGCGGGCCTTTTGCTGCCCCCGTCCACCCTTTATAGTCAGAGTGACTATAAAGAAGGAGGCGGACCGGTGAGTCTCGCGGACATACTCGATCCCCTGCAACAGCCCCTGGTGACGGTCCTGGACACCCCGGTCAGCTGGACCGAGGTTCTGGGCTTCGGCAGCGGGGCGCTCTGCGTCTGGCTCGTGGCCCGCCAGCACCTCGCCAACTGGCCGATCGGCATCGCCAACAACGTCTTCTTCATCCTGCTGTTCGCCCAGTCCGGCCTGTACGCCGACGCCGGCCTCCAGATCGTCTTCATCACCCTCGCCGCGTACGGCTGGTGGACCTGGACCCACGGGGGTGGACCAGGGACCTCGGTCCTGCCGGTGCGCAGAACGACCCGCACCGAATGGACCTGGCTGCTCGCGGCGGGGGTGGTGGGGACCCTCGGGATCACCCTGCTGCTGTCCCGGGCCACCGACTCCACCGTCCCGTTCTGGGACGCAGCTACGACCTCGCTGTCGCTGATGGCCACGTACGGGCAGTGCCGGAAGCGGCTGGAGTCCTGGTGGCTGTGGATCGCGGCCGACGTGGTCTACATCCCGCTCTACGCGCACAAGGGGCTGTACCTGACCTCGCTGCTGTACGCCGGGTTCCTCGCCCTCTGCCTCGTCGGCCTGCGCAACTGGCACCGCGACCTGACCGCCCGTAACGCCCGGCCCCTGGAGGTGGCCGCCGTATGAAGCGCTACGAACACGGCCTGGTCCTCGGCAAGTTCTACCCGCCGCACGCCGGTCACCACCACCTCGTCGAGGCCGCCCGGGACCAGTGCGAGCGGCTGACCGTGCTGGTCTGCGCCGCCTCCGTGGAGTCCGTACCGCTCGCCGACCGGGTCGCCTGGATGCGGGAGATCCACCCGGACGTCACGGTGGTCGGCGCGGTCGACGACACGCACATGGACGTGCACGACCCGGCGGTCTGGGACGCGCACATGGCGGTCTTCACCGCCGCCGTGCCCGAGCGGGTCGACGCGGTCTTCACCTCGGAGGCGTACGGGGAGGAGCTCGGCCGCCGCTTCGGCGCCGCGTCCGTCCTCGTCGACCCCGACCGCACCCTCTTCCCGGTCTCCGGCACCGCCGTACGCAAGGACCCCGTGGGCTGCTGGGACTTCCTCCGCCCGCCGGTCCGGGCCGCCCTCGCCCGCCGGGTCGTTGTCCTCGGCGCCGAGTCCACCGGCACCACCACCCTGGCGCGGGCCCTCACCGGCCACTACCGGGACCGCGGCGGGGTCTGGGCCCGGACGGCGTACGTCGCGGAGTACGGGCGCGAGTACAGCGAACAGAAGCTCGCCGCCCTGCGCGCGCAGTGGCCCGGAGCCGCCTGGGAGGACGTCGCCTTCACCACCGAGGACTTCCCGCTCATCGCTGAGGCCCAGAACGGCCGGGAGGAGGCCGCCGCCCGCATCGGGTCCCCGGCGCTCTTCTGCGACACGGACTCCTTCGCCACCACTGTCTGGCACGAGCGGTACGTCGGCGGCCGCAACCCGCTCGTCGAGGAGATCGCGGACCGGACCGCCCACCACCTGTGGCTGCTCACCGACCACGAGGGCGTCGCCTTCGAGGACGACGGGCTGCGGGACGGCGAGGAGCTGCGCCCCTGGATGACCGACCGCTTCCGCGCCGAACTCACCCGCACGGGCCGCCGGTTCATCGAGATCACCGGCCCGCCCGAGGCCCGCCTCACCGCCGCCGTCGCCGCCGTGGACGAACTCCTCGCCACCGGCTGGGACTTCGCCGCCCCGCTCCCGGAGACACGATGAGCACCGGCGTACCCGAGGGGTACGACCCGCACGCCTTCTGGCCGTTCGCGGTCACCGTCGACCTCGCGGTCTTCACCGTCCGGGACGCGGCGCTCCACGTGCTGCTGGTCGAACGCGGCCAGGACCCCTTCCGGGGGCGCTGGGCGCTGCCGGGCGGCTTCGTCCTGCCCCGCGAGTCCGCCGACGAGGCGGCCCGCCGCGAGCTGGCCGAGGAGACCGGGCTCGGCCCGGACGCGGTGGGCGCCTTCCACCTGGAGCAGCTGCGCACCTACACCGACCCGGACCGGGACCCGAGGATGCGGGTCGTCTCCGTCGCGTACGCCGCACTCCTGCCGGACCTGCCCGAACCGCGCGGCGGCGGGGACGCGGCGAGCGCCCGGTGGTGGGGTGCGGGCTCCGCCGGGCCGCTGGCCTTCGACCACGACCGGATCCTGGCCGACGCCCGCGACCGGATCGGCGCCAAGCTCGAATACACCTGCCTGGCCACCGAGTTCTGCCCCGCCGAGTTCACCCTCGGCGAGCTCCAGCAGGTCTACGAGACCGTCTGGGGCGTCGAGCTGGACCGCCCCAACTTCCGGCGCAAGGTCCTCAACGCGCCGGGCTTCGTCCAGCCGGTCGAGGGTCCGCCGCGCCGCACCGGCGGCCGGGGCAAACCGGCCGCGCTGTACCGGGCGGGCGGAGCCACGGCCCTGCACCCGCCGCTGCTGCGCCCGCCGCCCACCGAACCCTCCCTCTCGCGCCCGGAAGGACGAACGCCATGACCACAGCCACCCGAAGAATCACCAAGCAGGCGGCCACCGGATCGCTCACCGGGCTCGCGCTCGGCGACGCGCTGGGCTTCCCCACCGAGTTCAACGACGTCCCCGCCATCCTCACCAAAAGCGGCCCCTGGCGGCAGATGGCCCTGCCGACCCCCGCGATCGTCACCGACGACACCCAGATGACGATCGCGCTGGGCCGCGGCATCCGCACGGCCATGGACAGCGGACTGCTCACCCCGGAGCGCCTGGTGGACCCGGTACGCAGGGAGTTCATCGCCTGGTACCACTCGCCGGAGAACAACCGCGCCCCCGGCAACACCTGCCTCACCGCCTGCCGCATGCTCGAATCCAGCCCGGTCTGGCAGCAGGCGAGCCAGACGGGTTCCAAGGGGTGCGGCGCCAACATGCGGGTCGCGCCCGTCGGCCTCGTCCCCGGCCTCAGCGACGAGCAGCGCGCCGGCGCCGCCCAGCTCCAGGCCGCCCTCACCCACGGCCACCCCACCGCCCTGGCCGCCTCCGACCTGACCGCCCGCGCCGTCTTCCTGCTCGCCCAGGGCGCCGAACCCCTCGGCCTGATCGGCCAGTTGCGCAGCTACGCCTACGAGAACAGCGGCCGCTACCTGACCCGCTGGCTCGGCGACCTGTGGCGCCACGCCGGGGACGCCTCGCCCGAGGCGTTCATCACCCGCGGCTGGGACGAGTGCCAGAGCGCGCTGGCCGCCGTCCAGGAGGCCCTGCGCGACCCCTCGCCCGAGACGGACCCGTGCGAGCGGACCGGGGACGGCTGGATCGCCGAGGAGGCCCTCGCCACCGCCCTGCACTGCTTCCTGCTCTTCCCCGAGGACCCGCTCACCGCCCTGCGCCGGGCCGCCTGCACCCGGGGCGACTCCGACTCGATCGCCTGCCTGGCGGGAGCCTTCGCCGGGGCCCACCTGGGCGCGGGGGCCTGGCCCAAGGAGTGGTCGGAGCGCATCGAGTACCGGAGCGACCTGCTGTCGCTGGCGGCGCTCTGGGACGCTTGATCCATGAGCACCCCGCCCCTCACCCTGGCGCGGGCCGGCCTGTCAGCCGAGGACCTGGTGGGGGCTGTACGAGCCCCAGGAGACCCGGACCCGGATGTGGGAGCGGGACGGGGTCGAGACGGACCTGGACGGGGGATCGGTGGCCCGGGGCATTGAGGAGCTGCACCGCGTCCTGGACGAGGCGCAGGAGCGCTCCCGGCTGCCGGAGGCCGCGACCGCCCTCCAGGACCTGCACGACCTCGTCGTACGGGCGAGGCTCGCGCCCTGACGCCCGGTTCCTAGGCCGACGCCCGCCGGGTCCGGACCAGGAAGTCCTCCACCGCCGCCCGGTCCGGCCCGGGCGGCAGCGGGGAGGTGTCCGCAGCCTCGTCGTTCTCCTCGGCGAGGCGGTTCATCCGGCGCTCCACCTCCGGCCAGGGCACCTCGCCCCGCTTCACCGTCAGCAGCTCCTCACGCGCCTCGCCGACGTCGATCCGCAGCTCGCCGGTGCGCAGCAGGTCCCGGCCGCTCGCCAGCAGCCGCAGCAGGTGCATCGCGTGCTTCCAGCGGGGCTCCCCGTACTGCCGCACATCCGCCTCCAGCTTCTTCCGCTGGCCCAGCGCGTAGCGGACGAACGTGCCGTGGGCCAGGCGGGAGAGGAAGGCGGCCCGCAGCGCGATCAGTTCGCGGCCGGTGTCGTCGACGTACTCCACCAGCGGTGAGTGCAGGCACTCCAGCACGTTCGGATTGGCCCGCAGCGCCAGCTCGCAGAAGCGCTCCAGCTCCCACGAGAACTGCTCGGGTCCTGGGCCCTCGATATGCGCCGGGGGCTTGTCGAAGCGCCAGAACAGCGGGGTGGGGGCGACGTACACGCCCCGCCGGTCGGTGTCGCTGCCCTCCGTCGCCAGGCCGAACGCGCGCGAACCCATGACGCACGCGTAGACCGTGTGGTCGCGTACGAGCGTCTCGTCGGCAGGAGTAATCATGGCGGCGAGGGTACGTGGACGGCGGGCCGCCGCGCTTCTGGATTCCGGCCGCCCGCTGCTGGGAGTCCCGGCCCTCAGCCCAGCAGGATCGCCCCGCCCGAGACGGTGATCTGCTCGGCCGGCAGCGGACGGGTCGCCGGGCCGGCCTCGACCGCCGCGTCCGTGATGGAGAACTTGGAGCCGTGGCAGGGGCAGTTGATGGTGCCGTCGCTGACCGTCGAGACGAGGCACTGGGCGTGGGTGCAGACGGCGGAGAAGGCCTTGAACTCGCCCTCCTCCGGCTGGGTCACCACCACCTTCCGCTCCTTGAAGATCGTGCCCCCGCCGACCGGGATGTCGCTCGTCGCGGCCAGCTCCTCACCGCCGGGCGAGGCGTCGGGGAAGGTCCCGGGCGATGCCGTGTCCGACGCCGTCGGCGTACCGCTCGCGTCCCCTCCGCCGCCCTCGTCGCCGGACGATCCACAGCCGGTCACCAGGGCGGCGGCGCCCGCCGCGCCCGCGGTCAGGACCGTCCTTCGCCGTGCGTTCATGGGCTCTCCAGTTGTCGAGACGTGAAAGGGGCGATCTGTGCTGGCCATGGTGGTGCCGGGGAGCGCACAGGTGAAGCAACCGGGCGGACCGAAGACACTTCCTGTACAGTCGTCCAGGAAATCGCCCATGGGAGGCCCACCGTCATGCACTCCGCAGCTCAGGTCCTGGTCGCGCTCGTCGCGCTGATCCACGTCTACTTCCTGGTCCTGGAGATGTTCCTCTGGGACACCGACCGGGGCCGCAAGGCCTTCGGCACGACCCCCGAGTTCTCCCGAGAGAGCGCCACCCTCGCCGCCAACCAGGGCCTCTACAACGGCTTCATGGCCGCCGGACTGGTCTGGAGCCTCCTCGCCTCCGACCCGGTCTCCTACCAGGCGCAGATCTTCTTCCTGGGCTGCCTGGTCGTCGCCGGGGTCTACGGGGCCGTCACCGTGAGCCGGAAGATCCTCTTCGTCCAGGCGGTGCCGTCCGCACTCGCCCTCGGAGCCGTCCTGCTCGCGGGCTGAGATCCTGGGCCGATGACACCCGCAGTCACGGTCGGCAGCGCCGACCCGCGCACCGCACGCACCAGGGCCAAGCTCCGCGCGGCCCTGCTCGCCGCCTGCGAGCACCGGCCACTCGAACAGGTCAGCGTCGCGCAGGTGGTCCGAGGGGCCGGGGTCGGCCGCGCCACCTTCTACCTCCACTACGACGACCTGCACGCCCTCGCGGTGGACGCCTGCGCCGAGGTCGTCACCGAGGCGGTCGACGCCCTGCACGCCTGGGACGGCGCGCCGCCCGGCCCGGACGCGCCCCCGGCCCCGCTCGCCACCCTCCTCGCCTCCATCCACAACAGGGCACCTGTCTACCGCAGCCTGCTGCGCGAGGGCGGCGGCGGCCCGCTCGGCGAACTGCTCCACCGGGAGCTGCGGCAGCGCAGCCTCGACGAGCTGCGCGCCCGCCGCCCGGCGGACACCGGACACGACCTCACCGCGAGCGCGGTGGCCGGGATCTTCACCGGGATGCTCGCCGACTGGGTGCACGGGCGGATCACCGCGACGCCCGGGGAGCTCGCCGGCCGGATCTGGCGCATGCTCCTCGCGGTCCACGCCACCGCCCGTCTCACGGAGAGAGCGCGGTGACCGGGCTCTCCACCACCCCTCTAGGGTGATCGGGAGCAGCGCCGAAGTGAACGAACAAGGAGTACGACGTGGCGGTACGAGCGGTCCGAGGAGCCGTCCAGCTGGAGCGGGACGAGGCCGGGCACATGGACGAGCGGGTCGGTGAGCTGCTCACGGCCGTCCTGGAACGCAACGAGCTGGTCGCCGACGACCTGATCAGCATCTGGTTCACCGCAACCCCGGACCTGCACAGCGACTTCCCGGCCGCCGCCGCGCGCGGCCTCGGGATCGTCGACGTACCCCTGATCTGCGCCCAGGAGCTGGACATCGAGGGGGCCATGCCCCGCGTCGTCCGCCTCCTCGCCCACGTCGAGACCTACCTGTCGCGCGCGGAGATCCAGCACGTCTACCTCGGCGCCACCGCCGCCCTGCGCAAGGACATCGCCCAGTGAGAACCGCCCTCGTCATCGGAACCGGGCTCGTCGGCACCTCCGCCGCCCTGGCCCTGGCCGGCCGTGGCATCCACGTCCACCTCGTCGACCACGACCCCGAGTCGGCCCGCACCGCGGCCGCCCTCGGCGCCGGCACCGACGAGCCGCCGGAGGGCCGGGTCGACCTGGCCGTCGTCGCCGTACCGCCCGCCCACACCGCCACCGTCCTGGCCGCGGCCATGCGCGCCGGAGCGGCCCGCGGCTACCTGGACGTCGCCAGCGTCAAGGGCGGCCCGCGCCGCGAGCTGGAGGCGCTCGGCGTCGACCTGACCCCGTACATCGGTACGCACCCGATGGCGGGCAAGGAGCGCTCGGGACCGCTCGCCGCCACCGCCGACCTCTTCGAGGGCCGCCCCTGGGTCCTCACCCCCACCCGGGACACCGACACCGAGGTTCTCAACCTCGCCCTGGAACTCGTCGCGCTCTGCCGGGCCGTCCCCGTGGTCATGGACGCCGACGCCCACGACCGGGCCGTCGCCCTCGTCTCCCACACCCCGCAGCTGATCTCCTCCATGGTCGCGGCGCGCCTGGAGGAGGCCGACGAGACCGCCGTACGCCTGTGCGGCCAGGGCATCCGCGACGTGACCCGGATCGCCGCGTCCGACCCCCGGATGTGGGTGGAGATCCTCTCCGCCAACCCCGGACCGGTCGCCGACGTGCTCGCCGGGGTCGCCGCCGACCTGGAGGAGACCGTGACCGCGCTGCGTGGCCTGCACTCCGCCGACGAGGAGAAGCGGCGCGCGGGCACCGAGGCCATCGAGGACGTCCTGCGCCGCGGCAACGCCGGCCGCGTCCGGGTCCCCGGCAAGCACGGCGCCGCCCCCGCCGCCTACGAGACCGTGGCCGTCCTCATCGGCGACAAGCCGGGCGAGCTGGCCGCGATCTTCGCCGACGCGGGCCGGGCCGGGGTCAACATCGAGGACGTCCGCATCGAGCACGCCACCGGACAGCAGGCGGGCCTGGTCCAGCTCATGGTCGAACCGAGCGCCGCCCCCGCGCTCGGCGCGGCCCTCACCGAGCGCGGCTGGTCGATCCGCAGCTGAGACCGGTACGGGGGCGGGCCCCCGGCGCCACCCCCGTACGGGGACGGAGGCTCCCCCGTACGGGGTACAAGGGCGCGCCCGGCACTCGGTAACCTGGTACGAGGCCGCCCGCAGGCCCGTCCGTCCCCACCCCGTGTACCAGGAAGGTGTCCACCGCCGTGGAAACCGCAAGCTCCGCAGTGATCGTCGCCATCGACGGGCCCTCCGGCACCGGCAAGTCGAGCACCTCCAAGGCCGTCGCCGCCAAGCTCGGCCTGAGCTACCTGGACACGGGCGCGCAGTACCGGGCCATCACCTGGTGGATGCTGAACAACGGCATCGACGTGACCAGCCCGGCGGAGATCGCGACGGCGGCCGCCAAGCCCGTGATCATCTCCGGCACCGACCCGACCGGCCCGACGATCACCGTCGACGGCGAGGACGCCTCGGGCCCGATCCGCACCCAGGAGGTCACCTCCAAGGTCAGCGCCGTCAGCGCGGTCCCCGAGGTGCGCACGATCATCACCGAGCTCCAGCGCTCCATCGCCGCCGGCGCCGAGGGCGGCATCGTCGTGGAGGGCCGGGACATCGGCACCACCGTGCTGCCCGACGCGGACCTCAAGATCTTCCTCACCGCCTCCCCGGAGGCCCGCGCCGCCCGCCGCAGCGGTGAGGTCAAGGGCTCCGACCTCGCCGCCACCCGTGAGGCCCTGATCAAGCGGGACGCCGCCGACTCCGGCCGCAAGACCTCCCCCCTCGCCAAGGCGGACGACGCGGTCGAGGTGGACACCACCGAGCTGACCCTCCAGCAGGTCATCGAGTGCGTCGTCACCCTCGTCGAGGAGAAGCGGACCGCCGCGTGAGCGACGCCACGGGGGCGCCCACACTGCGCGGAGCCGCGGTCGGGCGAAGGATCGGCATCGGCCTGATGTACGGGCTCTGGAAGCCCCGGGTGCTCGGCGCGTGGCGCGTGCCCGCCGCCGGACCCGTCATACTCGCGGTGAACCACTCCCACAACATCGACGGACCGATGCTGATGGGGACCGCACCCCGGCCGGTGCACTTCCTGATCAAGAAAGAGGCGTTCGTCGGCCCCCTCGACCCGTTCCTGCACGGGATCGGACAGATCGAGGTGGACCGTACGACCGTCGACCGCACCGCCATCGGCCACGCGCTGGGCGTCCTGGCGGACGGCGGGGCGCTCGGGATCTTCCCGGAGGGCACCCGGGGCGAGGGCGACTTCGCCTCACTGCGGGCCGGACTCGCGTACTTCGCGGTACGCGGCGGGGCGCCGATCGTCCCCGTCGCCGTTCTGGGAAGCACGGAGCGCCGCGGACGGTTGATACGGGGGCTGCCCCCGCTGCGCAGCCGGGTCGACGTCGTCTTCGGTGACGCGTTCGACGCGAGCGCCGGCGACGGGCGGCGTACGCGCAAGGCGCTGGACGAGGCGACCCTGCGGATCCAGGGGAAGCTCACCGCCCACCTGGAAAGTGCCAAGCGCCTCACCGGGCGATAGGCCAGACTTGACCGGACTTGAGTAGTGGACGGCGCTGATCGCGGTCCATCGATGATGATGCAAAGAGGAACGGACTTCATGAACGACCAGATTCACTCCGACGGCTCGGACCACGAGCACGGAGAACTTGGCGATGCCGAGTACGCGGAGTTCATGGAGCTCGCCGCGCAGGAAGGCTTCGACCCCGAAGAGGTCGAGGGCGCCCTCGGTGAGGCCGGTCACGGCCCGCTCCCCGTGCTCGCCGTCGTCGGCCGCCCCAATGTCGGCAAGTCGACCCTGGTGAACCGGATCATCGGCCGCCGTGAGGCCGTCGTGCAGGACAAGCCCGGCGTCACCCGCGACCGCGTCAGCTACGAGGCCGAGTGGGCGGGCCGCCGCTTCAAGGTCATGGACACCGGCGGCTGGGAGCAGGACGTGCTGGGCCTCGACGCCTCCGTCGCCGCCCAGGCCGAGTACGCCATCCAGACGGCCGACGCCGTCGTCTTCGTGGTCGACGCGACCGTCGGCGCCACCGACACCGACGAGGCCGTCGTCAAGCTGCTGCGCCGGGCCGGCAAGCCCGTCGTGCTCTGCGCCAACAAGGTCGACGGCCAGAGCGGCGAGGCCGACGCCACCGCCCTGTGGTCGCTCGGCCTCGGCGAGCCCTACCCGGTCTCCTCGCTGCACGGCCGCGGCACCGGCGACATGCTGGACGCCGTCCTCGAAGCCCTCCCGGACGCCCCGGAGCAGAAGTTCGGCACCGCGCTCGGCGGCCCCCGCCGCATCGCGCTGATCGGCCGTCCGAACGTCGGCAAGTCCTCCCTGCTGAACAAGGTCGCGGGCGAGGACCGGGTCGTCGTCAACGAGCAGGCCGGCACCACTCGCGACCCGGTCGACGAGCTGATCAAGCTCGGCGGCATCACCTGGAAGTTCATCGACACGGCAGGCATCCGCCGCCGCGTCCACCTCCAGGAGGGCGCGGACTACTACGCCTCGCTCCGTACGGCCGCCGCCGTGGAGAAGGCCGAGGTCGCCGTCATCCTGATCGACTCCAGCGAGTCCGTCAGCGTCCAGGACCAGCGGATCATCACCATGGCCGTGGACGCCGGGCGCGCCATCGTCGTCGCCTTCAACAAGTGGGACACCCTCGACGAGGAGCGCCGCTACTACCTGGAGCGCGAGATCGAGACGGAGCTCGCGCAGATCGCCTGGGCCCCCCGTGTCAACGTCTCGGCCCTCACCGGCCGGCACATGGAGAAGCTCGTCCCGGCGATCGAGACCGCGATCGAGGGCTGGGAGACCCGCATCCCGACCGGCCGGCTCAACGCCTTCCTCGGTGAGATCGTCGCCTCCCACCCGCACCCCATCCGCGGTGGCAAGCAGCCGCGCATCCTGTTCGGCACCCAGGCGGGCACCAAGCCGCCGCGGTTCGTGCTCTTCGCCTCGGGCTTCCTGGAGCACGGCTACCGCCGCTTCGTCGAGCGCCGGCTGCGCGAGGAGTTCGGCTTCGAGGGCACCCCGATCCACATCTCGGTCCGGGTCCGCGAGAAGCGCGGCCGCAACAAGTAGCACCCACGCGTACGGGAGAGCCCCGGCGGTCCCCATGTGGGGGACCGCCGGGGCTCTCCCGTACGCGGACTCAGGACTCCCGGGACCCCGGCGGAAGCGCCGCGGGCCGGGGACGCCCGGCGTGGCGTCCCACCCGCTGCCAGGAGCCGAGCGTCCCGGTGTGCTGGCTCTGGCCGCTGCCGCTGCCGCTGCCGCTGCCGGTCCCGGAGTGCCGGTCCTGTCCGGCCGGGGCCGAGTGGCCGAGCGGGGCCCGGGAGGCGAAGAGCCCGGCGCCGAAGGCCGGGAAGCGGAGGTTCTCCTCACCGCTCCGGTCACCCGGCAACGCCCGGAACGAGCGCCGGTACTCGGAGTACAGCGCGTCGTAGATCGGGGTGGCGGACATGCCCACCGATGGTTCCTGCGAGGGACGCATGGCAGGAATCTGGCTCTGGTGCTGGCGGGAGGGGTCGTATGAGTGCACGTAGGTGCCAACGACCTCACCGCCCGTCGGATGCGGTCCCGCCGGAGAAAACGCTGTTCGGCGGGGGTGCCCGAGCGGGGCGGACATGATCAGGTCCCGGCGAGCGGCATCGAGGCGGCGACCAGAGCCCCGTTGACCGCGGCCTTCTCCAGGGCGTCCCGGAGCAGGTCCTCGCGCGGCTGCTGGCCGATGGTGCCGGCCGGTGCGGCGAAGACGAGGACCGTCTGCGACTTGTTGACCGCGGCCCGCCAGCCGTCGGTCACCTGGAGCGGCTGGTGGGCCTGCCACCAGGCGACCGGGTTGCCTCCGCCGGAACCGGGCTGCAGCACGGCGTGCAGCTGGCCCACGGCGAGCAGCACCGACCAGCCGGGCAGCACCGCCGGCAGCCGGTTCAGGTCGGGGGCCGGGTGGAAGCCCTGCTCCAGGAGCAGCTGGAGGAACTCGTCGCCCCCGCTGCCGTCTGTGCCGGGCCGGGCGACCGGCCCCGTCGGTTCGACGACCAGGGCCGGTCGGACATCGTCCTCGATGAGAACGAGACCGCTGGTGATGCCGAGGACGGCCTGTTCGGGCATGCGCCCCTCCGTATTCTTCTGCTCGCTGCCGGTGATGCTGCGCACCGCGCCCTGGAGCTGGTCCTCCGCGACCTTGACGACCTGCGAGGGGATGCACGTCGCGTGGGCGAACGCGAGCACGGCGGTCTCGTCCCCGATGAACAGCACCGTGCTGGTGCGTTCCTGGTCGGAGTCGCCGGGGGTGCGGCAGGAGGTGCAGTCGTAACTGCCGGGGGTGTCGTCGCCGACGAGCAGCCGGTCGGCTTCGTCGTCGCCGATCTCGGCGCGTACGTCCTGGCTGACGTCGAGCATGCGCGGCACGGGTGGCTCCTCGAACTCGGTGCGTGGGCCGAGGGGTTCCCGGCTCATGAAGAGACAACGCGGGATCCGTGGCCGGGGTCACGCACCGACGGCGACGGAAGTGAGGACCGGGTCGACACATCGCTACGTCGAGGAGTCGATCCATGGGCCCCGGGAGCGGTTGTGCCGCGGTGCGGAGAGTCTCCGGAGTTTTTACCCGGCCGCAGGCAACCTTTCCGTGGAGTTCTCCGTCGAACACGTGAGGAATACGCTGCCGGAACGGGCGGCGGGCAGGCGGCCGAAGAGCGAACCGGGCGCCGTCGAATCGTGCGACGGCGCCGGGTGTCGACGGCGATCCGGATTCAGGGATTCCGGGAACCTGCTGGTCAGCGACGGTTCCGGCTCCGGCGGCGGGGAGCCGGATAGGGCCCTGCATTCAGCTGCGAAATCCAGCCGGATTCCGGGCATATTCCGGACGGATTTCGGGTGGTAAACCGGCTGGACGTAGAGTCGCAACAGACCGGCCAGACCAGGGGGAAACGGCACCATGCATATTTCATTTCTTCTGCACAATGCGTACGGCATCGGGGGAACGATTCGCACGACCTTCACACTCGCCCGCACTCTCGCCGAACAGCACGACGTCGAGATCGTCTCCGTCTTCCGGCACCGCGACGCGCCCGTGCTCGGCGCGCCCGAGGGCGTGACGATGCGCCACCTCGTCGATCTGCGGAAGAAGAGCGCGACGTTCGACGGCGACGCCGCCCAACACGCCCGGCCCGCCACGGTGTTCCCGCACGGCGACAGCCGGCACAAGCAGTACAGCAGGCTCACCGACGCCCGGATCGCCGCCCATCTCCAGGCGCTCGAAGCCGATGTCGTCGTCGGCACCCGCCCCGGACTGAACGTGCACATCAGCCGGCAGACCCGCCGGGGCCCGGTGCGCGTCGGTCAGGAGCACCTCACGCTGGACAACCACGGCTACCGGCTGCGGCGCGAGATCGCCCACCGGTACACCCTGCTCGACGCCCTCACCACCGTCACCCGCGCCGACGCCGAGGACTACCGCAGGCGGATGAAGCTGCCGGGCGTGCGGATCGAGGCCATCCCCAACGCCGTTCCCGAGTCCGCCTTCCCGCCCGCCGACGGCGACCTGAAGTGGGTGGTGGCGGCGGGCCGGCTGCACCGGGTCAAACGGTACGACCTGCTCGTACGGGCCTTCGCCCAGGTCTCCGCGGCCCGCCCGGACTGGCGGCTGCGGATCTACGGCGGCGGGGACGCGTCCGGCGACGAGCAGGCCGCGCTGCGCGCGCTCATCGGCCAACTGGACCTGCGCGACCAGGTGTTCCTGATGGGCTCGGCCAACCCCATGGAGGCCGAGTGGCCCAAGGGGTCGATCGCCGCCGTCACTTCGGACCGCGAGTCCTTCGGCATGACCATCGTGGAGGCGATGCGCGGCGGACTGCCGGTCGTGGCCACCGCCTGCCCGCACGGACCGGCGGAGATCATCGAGGACGGCGTCGACGGCCGTCTCGTGCCGGTGGGTGACACCGACGCGATCGCCGCGGCGCTGCTCCAACTGATCGAGGACGACGGTCTGCGCCACCGGATGGGCCGCGCCGCGCTCTCGGCGTCGGAACGCTTCGACCCGGCGCGGATCGCGGAGAGCCACGAGAGCCTGTTCGCCGAACTCGTCGCCCGTGGCGCCCGGGGCCGGGGCCACAGCCCGCTGCGCACCGCGCTGCACCGCACCCGGGGCACCGTGCTCGACGGGGCGTACGCGCTCCGCTACAAGGCCGCCGACGTCCTCCGTAAGGGCAAGGCCGCCTGACCGCCACCGCCCGAGGGCTTGCGGACGGGAGCTGTCCGCAAGGCCTGGCAGACTCCTCCCCATGTTGGAGACCTCGGCACGACTGCTGCGCCTGCTCTCACTGCTCCAGGCCCACCGGGACTGGTCCGGCGCGGACCTGGCCGAGCGGCTCGGTGTCACCCCGCGCACCGTGCGCCGGGACGTCGACAAGCTGCGGGAGCTCGGCTACCCGGTGAACGCCAGCCCCGGCACCGGCGGCGGCTACCAGCTCGGGGCCGGGGCCGAGCTGCCGCCGCTCCTGCTGGACGACGAGGAGGCCGTCGCGGTCGCCGTGGGGCTGCGCACGGCGGCGGGCCACGGCATCGAGGGCATCGGCGAGACCTCCGTACGCGCGCTGGCCAAGCTCGAACAGGTGCTGCCGAACCGGCTGCGCCGCCGGGTGAGCGCGCTCGGCGCCTTCACCGTGCCGATGCTGCGCGGAGCCGACACCTCCACCGTCGACCCGGCCCTCCTCACCGAGCTGGCCGCAGCCTGCCGGGACAGCGAGCGGCTCCGCTTCTCCTACCGCTCCCACGGCGGCTCCGACTCCCGCCGGACCGTGGAGCCGCACCGGCTCGTCTGCACCGAGCACCGCTGGTACCTGGTCGCCTGGGACCTGGACCGGGCGGACTGGCGGACCTTCCGGGTGGACCGGATCACCCCGACCCCGCCGCACGGCCCCCGGTTCACACCCCGGCCCCCGCCCGCCGACGACCTGGCCGCCTACGTCTCCGAGGGCGTCGCGGTCTCCGCCTACGCGGCGCGGGCGGTGCTCCTGGTGAAGGCCCCGCTGGCGGAGGCCGCCCAGCACATCTCGCCCTCCGCCGGGGTGCTGGAGCCCGTCGACGCGCAGACGTGCCGGCTCACGGCGGGGGCGCCGAACCTGGAGGTCCTGGTGATCCACGTGCTGCTCATGGGGATCGATTTCGAGGTGGTCGAGCCGCCCGAACTCGTCGAGGTGATGACCCGGGCCCGGGACCGGCTGACCCGGGCGCTGGCCGGATCGTGAGATTCCGCCCGTTGTCCGGGAGACGGAGCCCCGTGGGAGAAACGTGAGGAAATATAAGACGGGTATAAGGGAGCATGAAATTCAGGTGTCCCGCCCATTCGGTTGACGGACCACCGGACGGTAAAATCAGCAGGTCACCCCGGGTGTTTACGGAGTGTCGCCACCGGCCCCGCCGCGAGACCGCGCAAGGGTGTCCCGCCATTTCGTACCCCCACTTCCGGGCGGGCCGTTCGAGTGAATAGGCCGGGCTATACGTGTGTGGGGATTCTGTGACACAAGCGTGACCGCGGCGGCACCCGGGGATGCGGGGGGCGCCCTCGGGGCCCGGCCTTCCGTCCTCACCCGCGGCCGCCTACGGTGAGGGGTATGGCCTCTCTACCGACCCCTCCCGCACAGCCGGACGACGCCCCCGAGCCGTACGTCGGCCTCGCTGCCGACACCGCCGAGCAGCTGGCGAGAAGCCGTGGCTGGGACACGGTCCGGGCGGTTCCGCCGGGCACGTTCCTGACGATGGAGTTCCGTTCCGGCCGGATCAACTTCCAGGTCGAGGACGCCACGGTGACCCGCTGCTGGGTGGGCTGACCCCCGCACGCACCCCGACACGACGAGGGCCCCGACCACATGGTCGGGGCCCTCGTCGTAGCAGCGGTACGCCGTGTCCTAGCCGCCCGTCATCGGGCGCGCCGGGCTCGTGGCGCCCCGGGAGCCGTGTTCGGGCTGCGCGCAGCGCGTGCCCGCGGGAGCCGCCGCCGGCCGCTCCGGGCAGACGGCGGGCACCGTGTGCGCCCGCACCCGGGCTCCGGCCGCCAGATGCGCGCCGGGAGCGCCCGCACCGGCCGCGAGGGCGGCGCCCTCGGCGGCGATCGACTGGGGGAGCAGCACCGGCTGAGGCGCGCCCTCGGGGGCCCGCACCGGGCGGCCCGCCCTGCGGCGCTCGCGCCACCGCTCGCGCACGTCGAAGATCCAGCTCTCCGTGCGGGCGATCAGCGGCTCGAACCAGGGCAGCGCCAGCAGGATGAGCAGCCCCGCCGCCCAGCCCAGCACCACATCGCTGAGCCAGTGCGTGCCGATGTAGACGGTGGTGAGGCCGACGCCCAGCGAGACCGTGGCGGAGACCGCCGACAGATAGCGCCTGGCCCGGGGCGTGGTGGCCAGATAGGCGAGGATTCCCCAGGTCACGACGGCGTTCGCGGTGTGTCCGGAGGGAAATATATCGCCGCCGGCGAACATCTCGGCCGAGCCGATCTGCGTCGCGTAGTGCGGGCCGAGCCGCCCCAGTCCCAGCTTGACCGCGCCCACCGTCACATTGAGCAGCAGCAGGGAGGTGCCGAGGACCAGCAGCGGCCGCAGCGTGTGCTGACGCCAGGAGCGCCAGCCCAGCCAGCAGGCGACCATCACCGCCGTCGGGCCGCGCTGGCCGAGCACGACGTAGTAGTCGAGGAAGGCGTGCAGTTCGGGCCACTGCTGGTAGGGCCGGAACAGCATGACCTTCCAGTCCAGGGTCACCAGCCAGGACGTCACGAGCACGGCGAAGACGATGGCGAGATAGAACGCCAACGTCCCGCCGAAGAGGGCGATGCGGTGACGGCTCATCCGCGGTGCCACTATCTTCGGCGGTTCCGGCTCCCGGTCCAGGCGGGCAAAGATGTCGGTACGCACCCAATCGACGTTACAGCGAGTGAGTGTGTGAGCAGGCCAATCCGGCCGCTTTGTGATGACGATGTGATGTGGACTTCGTCTCAGAACGGTGACTTTTTCCGGGTGCGGAGAAGAATCTCCGTGATCTTGCGGCCAATTTCCCCGGGGTTCCGTTCGGAAGCATGTTTGATCTTCCGGGTAATTTCGCACACAGGAATCCGCGGGAATTGATCGGGCCATTCGGGGGAGGCGCGCCCCGTCCCGCCCCGCCTCCGGCGGGCCCGGCGCGGGGGTCGCCGGAGGGGCCGGAGTGGCGTACGCCACACTGTGTGGCGGACCGGCGTATGAGGTGGGCCACGTGTCACCAGGCCGAACTCGCGTACGCTGACGGCTCACTCGCCCGTCGATGCCGGGCCCCCGGAGACACGCACACCACGTCCCCGCCGGTCCACCGAGCGCGAGGAACCCATCGGGAGGTAGGTAGATGTCCGGGACGACCACGGCCGGAGTCCGGCTGCGCCGAGCCGCCGACGGCGCCAACCGCTGGGTCGTCCTCGTCGTCCTCTGCCTCAGCCTGCTGGTGGTCGCGCTGGACGCGACCGTGCTCCATGTCGCGGTCCCCTCGGTCACCGAGGATCTCCGCCCGAGCGCCACCGGACTCCTGTGGATCGTCGACGCCTACCCCCTGGTCTGCGCCTCGCTGCTCATCCTCTTCGGCACGCTGGGTGACCGGATCGGCAGACGCCGCGTGCTGCTCTTCGGCTACGCGCTCTTCGGCGTGGCCTCCCTGCTCGCCGCGACCGCCGACACCCCGGCCGTTCTGATAGCGGCCCGGGCCCTCCTCGGCGTCGGCGGCGCGATGATCATGCCGGCGACCCTGTCGATCCTGCGCCAGGTCTTCCCGGACCGGCGGGAGCGGGCCCTCGCCATCGGGGTGTGGACCGCCGTCGCCGCGGTCGGCGCCGCCGTCGGGCCGGTCGTCGGCGGCTTCCTGGTCGAGCACTTCTGGTGGGGCTCGGTCTTCCTGATCAACATCCCGCTGATGGCGGTCATCCTGCCGCTCGGCCGCTGGCTGCTGCCGGAGTCGCGCGGCGCCGAGGACGGCCCGTGGGACGTGCTGGGCGCGCTGACCGCCGCCGCCGGGGTGCTCGGAGTCGTCCTCGGCGTCAAGCGCCTGGGCAGCGGCGGGGCCCTCCTGGACCCGGTCTCGCTGGGCCCGCTGGCCCTCGGGCTGGCGCTCCTGATCCTCTTCGTACGCCGCCAGAAGCGCCGTACACACCCGTTGATCGACATCTCGATGTTCGCCCGCCCGGCCTTCTCCACCGCCGTCGGCTGCATCGTGCTCGCCATGCTGGCCCTGGTCGGCCTCCAGCTGATCGCCGTCCAGTACCTCCAGCTGGTGCTGGGCCTCAGCCCGCTGGAGACCGGGCTGCGGCTGCTGCCGCTGACCTTCGCCGCGATGGCCGCGGGCGCCACCGGCTCGTACACCCTGCGCCGCGTCGGCCCCCGCAGGATGGTCGGCTGGGGCTTCGTCCTGACGGCCTCCTCCGTGCTGCTGCTCACCTCGATGGGCCAGCACGACCGGCCCGCCCTGCTGACGGCGGCCTTCGTCCTCCTCGGCTTCGGCCTCCAGTCGACGCTCTTCGGGGCGTACGAGTCGATGCTCAGCGACGCCCCCGCGGAACGGGCGGGCGGGGCCGCGGCGATAGGGGAGACCTCCTACCAGCTCGGCGCGGGCCTGGGCATCGCGCTCCTCGGCAGCGTCATGAACGCCGCGTACGCCCCCGGGCTCGCCTCCCTGCACGAGAAGGGTGTGCCCGCCCGGGCGGGCGCGGAGGCCTCCCACTCACTGGGCGAGGCCTACCAGGTGGCCGCGCAGCTCGGCGGCCCGGCGGGGGAGCTGCTGCGCTCCACGGCCCGGCACGCCTTCGTCGGCGGGCTGCACATCACGCTCTTCGTCAGCGCCGGTCTGCTGCTGCTCGGGGCGCTCGCGGCGCTGCGCCTGCCGAGGGTGATGGACTGTACGCAGAAGGAGCTCTGCGCCCTGGGCGACCAGGCCGCCGAGCCGAAGGTCCCCGGCCGCCAGGCCGCCGAGTCCCGGACCTCCGATCCTCGGACCGCCGGGTCCCGGACTTCCGAGCCCCAGACCTCCGGCGCCCTCCCGGCTCCCGCCGTCCCCGAGCGCCCCGCCCCGCGCCTGACGCTCCCCGCCCGGCGCGAACCGGCCGAGGCCACCGGCTCTGGACGAGCGGCACACTGAGCCGTAACGTCTCCACGACGTTTCGACTACCACTGCTAGTTTTCGGAGGGCCGCGGCCGACCCCCGCCCCTCCGCACACCGTGCGAGCCGCCGGAGGCGCCCTCATGTCCAGCACCGAGTCCGCGAAGCCGTCGAAGCTCCCGCCGTTCGACGCCACCGACCCCCTCGGCATCGACGATCTGCTCGGCCCCGACGACCTCGCGATCCGCGACACCGTCCGCACCTGGGCCACCGACCGGGTCCTGCCGCACATCGCCGAGTGGTACGAGAAGGGGGAGCTGCCCGGCATCCGGGAGCTGGCCCGGGAGCTCGGCGCGCTGGGCGCACTGGGCATGTCCCTCGACGGGTACGGCTGCGCCGGGGCGAGCGCCGTCCAGTACGGGCTCGCCTGCCTGGAGCTGGAGGCCGCCGACTCCGGGATCCGCTCGCTCGTCTCCGTACAGGGTTCGCTCGCCATGTACGCGATCCACCGCTTCGGCTCCGAGGAGCAGAAGCAGCGGTGGCTGCCCGGCATGGCGGCGGGCGAGATCATCGGCTGCTTCGGGCTGACCGAGCCGGACCACGGCTCCGACCCGGCCGGGATGCGGACGTACGCCAAGCGCGACGGCACGGACTGGGTGCTCACCGGCCGCAAGATGTGGATCACCAACGGCTCGGTCGCCGGGGTCGCCATCGTCTGGGCGCAGACCGACGAGGGCGACGAGGGCCGGGGCATCCGCGGCTTCGTCGTACCGACCGGCACCCCCGGCTTCTCCGCGCCGGAGATCCACCACAAGTGGTCGCTGCGGGCCTCGGTCACCAGCGAACTGGTCATGGACGGCGTCCGGCTCCCCGCCGACGCGGTGCTTCCGGACGCGAAGGGGCTGCGCGGCCCGCTCAGCTGTCTGAGCCACGCGCGGTACGGGATCGTCTGGGGCGCCATGGGTGCGGCGCGGGCCAGCTTCGAGTCGGCCCTCGACTACGCGAGGACCCGGGAACAGTTCGGCCGGCCGATCGGCGGCTTCCAGCTCACCCAGGCCAAGCTGGCGGACATGGCGCTCGAACTGCACAAGGGCATCCTGCTCGCCCACCACCTGGGCAGCCGCATGGACGCGGGGCGGCTCCGCCCCGAGCAGGTCAGCTTCGGCAAGCTCAACAACGTGCGGGAGGCGATCGAGATCTGCCGTACCTCGCGCACGATCCTCGGTGCCAACGGGATCTCGCTGGAGTACCCGGTGATGCGGCACGCGACGAATCTGGAGTCGGTGCTCACGTACGAGGGCACCGTGGAGATGCACCAGCTGGTGCTGGGCAAGGCGCTCACCGGTCTCGACGCCTTCCGGTGACCACGACACGTCCGACGGGGCGTGCCGACCGGAGACGCTGACCGGAACTTTCCGGCGAGCGCCCTGCTCAGCTCTGGTTGAAGAATCCGTCGGCCTTGCGGCCGGCGGATTCCCCGGCGACCACCTGGGTGTCGGCCGGGGAGAGCAGGAAGACCCGGGTGGCCACCCGGTCGATCGAACCGCGCAGGCCGAAGATCAGCCCGGCGGCGAAGTCCACCACACGCTTGGCGTCGGCGGGGTCCATGGCCGTGAGGTTGACGATGACCGGGACGCCGTCCCGGAAGAGCTCACCGATGGCCCGTGCGTCCCGGAAGCTGTCCGGGGTCACCGTGGCGATCCGGCGGTCCTGCTGCTCGGCCGTCTCGGCGGCCACCTGCACCCGGGGGTCGGTGACCCAGGCCTGGTTGCCCGTGCCCGTCTCCGTACCCTCGGCGTACTCGTCGTCGTAGTACCGCTCGTCGTTGTCCTCTACGAGGCCCAGCCACGCACTCGCCTTGCGCACCGATCCCATGGACGCCTCCTCTCAACCGCGGTTCCTTGGTGTTCCGCATCTCTTTCGTATCCCTATGGTCGTCCATGATGCGGATACCGCGCCAAGTGGATAGTCGCCGCACAGGTGATTCGTGACGTTACTGGTGCAGAACATGTGGCGGTTCGTCAAGGTTCCTCCTGCATAAGGCCGGTCCCGATGGGAAAATATGATGCGCCGGTCCGTACGGGTGACATGGGGGACGTACGGGTGAACGGATCGCCCGATACGATGCACGGCGCTCAGGTGTGCGAGCGGCGCGCACCGGCTGGAACGGCTCGCGGGGGATCGTCGTGTTCGGAATCGTGAGGCCCTGTACCCATCGGCTCTCCGAAGGTCTGCGGACCGAGTGGATGGCCCATCTCTGCGGTCTCTGCCTGGCCCTGAGGGCGGATCACGGGCAGTTCGCCCGAATTGTCACCAACTATGACGGTCTGATCGTCTCCGTCCTGACGGAGGCTCAGACGGGGGCCACCCCGGCCGGCCGGCGCACCGCCGGTCCGTGCCCGCTGCGCGCCATGCGGACCGCCCCGGTCGCCAAGGGGGAGGGGGCCAGGCTCGCCGCCGCCGTCTCGCTCGTCCTCGCCTCCGCCAAGGTCCGCGACCACGTCGCCGACCGGGACGGGCTGTTGGCCCGGCGGCCGGTCGCGGCGGCCGCGCGGCGGGTGGCGGCGGGCTGGGACCGGGCGGGTGCCCGTACGGGGGCGGCGCTCGGCTTCGACACCGCCCTCCTGGTCGACGCGGTCGACCGGCAGACCGGCATCGAGACCCTCGCGGGGCCCGGTACCCCGCTGCTGACGGTCACCGAACCCACCGAGACCGCCACCGCGGCGGCCTTCGCCCACACCGCCGTCCTCGCCGGGAAGCCGCAGAACGCCGCCCCGCTCGCGGAGGCCGGACGCCTCTTCGGGCGGCTCGCGCATCTGCTGGACGCCGTGGAGGACCGGGAAGCTGACGCCGCGTCGGGTGCCTGGAACCCGCTCACCGTGACCGGCACCCCGCTGACCGAGGCGCGCCGGCTCTGCGACGACGCGCTGCACGGCATACGGCTCGCGCTGCGTGAGGCCGAGTTCACCGATGGCCAGCTCGTCCATGTGCTGCTCGCCCATGAGCTGCGGCGCTCGGTCGACCGGGCCTTCGGCACGTCGTCCTGCTCGCACACGGGGCTGGAGGTGCCGCAGGGCTCCTTCGGGCCGCCCCCCGGCAATCCGTACGGCCCGACGCCGGGCAACCCGTACGGTCCGACGCCCGGCGGTCCGGCCGCCCCGCCCCCGCCCCGGCCGCCGCGCGACCGGCGCGGGCTGATCGCCGGGTGCCTGGTGTGGGCCGGGCTCGCCTGCACCTGCCAGATGTGCTGCGGCACCTTCGAGGACCCCTGGAGCCGGGAGCGGCGGGAAGGGCTGTGCAACGACTGCGGCGACTGCTGCGAGGCCTGCGACTGCTGCGGCCAGTGCGGCGAGGGCTGCTGCTGTTGCGGCGACTCCTGCGGGTGCGACTGCTGAGGCCGCAGGAGTCACCGGCGTCGGGCTACTTCGGCGTGGGACCCTTCAGCTCGGGCGGCGAGATCTGCGACGTCTCGATCGCGGACTCGGTGGTGCCCCACTTCTTCAGGATCCGGTCGTAGGTCCCGTCCTTCTTGAGCTGGTTGACCGCGGCCTGGAAGGCCGGGGTCAGCGGGCTGCCCTTCTTGAAGGCGAAGCCCACGTCCAGCCGCTTGAACTCGTTGAGGAAGCGCAGCCCCTCCTGCTGGGTCACCGCGTAGCGCAGTCCGTTGATGGTGGACATGTTCACGTCGGTGCGGCCCTGCTTGAGGGAGAGCCAGACCGCCGCCGGGTCGGCGTACGTCTTCACCTCGTAGGGCTTCTCGCCCTTCTCCGCGCACCGGGGCAGGTTCTCCTGGAGCGCGACCTCGAAGGTGGTGCCCGCACCCGTGGACACGTTCAGGCCGCACAGGTCGGTGAGGTCGGTGACCTCCTTCAGCTTGCTGTCCTCGCGGACGGCGAAGCCCTGGCCGTCGTTGATGTACGTCACGAAGTCGATCGTCTTGCGGCGTACGTCGGTGACGCCGAAGTTCCCCGTCCCCAGGTCGTACTTCCCGCTTCCGAGCGCCGGCAGGATCGCCTCGAAGGACGCCACCTCACGCTTCAGCTCCACTCCCAGCACCTTTGCCACCGCGTCCGCGAAGTCGATGTCCGCGCCGGACAGCGTGGTGCCGTCCGCCTCGTAGAAGGCTCCCGGCGGGGAGCCGGTGGCGGCCGCGATCCGCAGGGTGCCGGCCTTGCGGACCTCCTCGGGCAGCAGCTCCGCCACGGCGTCGACCTTCTTCACCGAGGACACCACGTCGGTGGTCGGGGTCTTCCCCTTGGCCTCGCCCTTGGCGGTGCCCGCCCCGGGCTCCGCCGGGTCCGCGCAGCCGGTCAGGGTCAGCGCGGCGGCGGTGATCAAGGCGAAGAGGGCACTGTGGCGCGATCTGGACATGGCTCTGTTTTCTCCGGGTTCGTCAAGGTATGCCGACCGGCCCCGGGCCCGGAAGGGCGCGGAGCGGCGACGGGAGGTTCAGCGGTGCGCGGGAAGGTACGGCGAAGCGAGGGGAGGGCGACGCGGTGTGGTGGAGGTGAAGTCACGCGAGGAACGGTGCTCGAACGCCTTCAGAGCAGGCGTGAGCAGGGAAAACCGGACAGCAGAGGGTCAGCTCAACAGGAAGAGGACCACACTCGACCGAAGTCGATGTGGGAGCGGGTGACCAGCCACTGCTGCGAATACATGGGGCCAGTGGAACAGGCATCCGGGTGCGCGTCAACTGACGTGAGACATAGAGCTCAGAGTGTGGACAGGCTTGACAATGCGCCGTGTTCACCGCTTATCTCGGAGGCGGACCGGCGCTGAGGGGCCCGGTCCGTGTGGTTCATGGTGTGAAGGTACGCCCCGTGTTCGATCTCAGCATCCACGGAGCCCTCGCATGCCCCCGCAGACCGATCTGCTGCCTCCCTCGTCCTCCGCGCCACCACCCGTCAAGCACGACGGCGACAGTGCGGTCCCCCGCATCGTCCCCGTACGCCGAACGGGCCGCTGGACAGCGGCTGTTGCCGTCCTCGTCCTCCTCGCGCTGGCGCTGAGCTCGGTCATCCGCAACGAGGCCTTCGAGTGGGACGTGGTCGTCTCCTACTTCGCCACCGCCTCCGTCCTGCGCGGTCTCTGGCTCACCCTGTGGCTCACCGCGGTCGTCATGGTGCTCGGCTTCGCCCTCGGGGCGCTCCTCGCCGTCCTGCGGCTCTCCGGCAACCCCGTTCTCCAGGCGGTCAGTTGGGGTTACGTCTGGCTGTTCAGGTCCACCCCGATCCTGGTCCAGCTGCTGTTCTGGTTCAACATCGGCGCCCTGTACCCGCAGATCCTCGGTGTCTCCACGGTCACCCTCATGGGCCCGGTCACCATCGCCGTCGTCGGACTGACCCTGCACGAGGCCGCGTACGCCGCCGAGGTCGTCCGCGGCGGCATCCTCTCCGTCGAACGCGGCCAGGTGGAGGCCGCCCAGTCCCTGGGGCTCGGGCCCTGGCGGCGGTTCCGGCGGATCGTGCTGCCGCAGGCGATGCGCTCCATCGTCCCGCCGGCCGGGAACATGCTGATCGGCACCCTCAAGGGCACCTCGATCGTCAGCATCATCGCCGTGCAGGACCTGCTCTACTCCGTCCAGCTCGTCTACCACCGCACCTACCAGGTCATCCCGCTGCTGCTCGTCGCCACCCTCTGGTACGCCGGGGTCACCTCCCTGCTGAGCATCGGCCAGCGCTATGTGGAGCGCTACTACGCCCGCGGTACGGCGGGTGCGCGATGAGCGCCGCACCCACGCTCGTGGTGATCGGCGGCGGCCCGCGCGGCACCGGTGTCATCGAGCGCATCGCCGCCAACGCCCGTGAGCTGTACGGGGACCTGCCCCTGGACATCCACCTCGTCGACCCCTACCCGGCGGGCGGTGGGCGGATCTGGCGGCCGGACCAGTCGCCGCTGCTCTGGATGAACTCCATGGCCGAGGACGTCACCATGTTCACCGACGAGACGGTGGAGCTGGCCGGACCGGTCGTCGCGGGGCCCGCACTGCACGCCTGGGCCGAGGACGTCCGCGCCGGGCGCGTCACCCCCGACGCCGAGCCCGCCGTACTGGCGGAGATACGCGGCCTGACCGGCCAGGACTTCCCCAGTCGGCGGCTCCAGAGCGCCTATCTGCGCTGGACCTACGACCGTGCCCTGGCGGCCCTGCCGCCCGGGATCACCGTGCACGAGCACCGCACCACCGCCGTCGCCGTCACCGGACCGCGCGGCTCCCGCCAGCGTGTACGGCTGCGGGACCGCACCGAACCTCTCCTCGCCGACCTCGTCGTCCTGACCGTGGGCCACCTCGACGCCGAACAGGAGCCAGAACAGGCAGAGTTGAGCGACTTCGCGGCGCGGCACGGGCTGATCCACCTGCCGCCCGACTTCACCGCCGACACCGACCTCACCGCGCTGCCCGCCGGTGAACCGGTCATCGTCCGGGGCTTCGGCCTCGCCTTCATCGACCTGATGGTCCTGCTCACCGAGGGGCGCGGCGGACGCCACGAGAACGGCGTCTACCAGCCCTCGGGACAGGAGCCCGTGCTGTACGTGGGATCCCGGCGCGGGGTCCCGTACCACTCGAAGATCGGCTACACCTGGACCGGTGAACGCCCGCCCCTGCCGCGCTACTTGACCCCCGCGTGGGCCGACGAGCTGCTGAGCCGCCCCGGCCCGCTCGACTTCCGGCGCGATGTGTGGCCGCTGGTCGGCAAGGAGCTCGGCCACGCCCACTACCACCGGCTGTTCACCGCCCACCCCGAGCGCACCGCCCTGGACCCCGAGGTCTTCGACGCGAAGTACGCAGCCGCCGATCCTGGCAGCCCCGAACTGGCCGACCTCGTCGCCGGTGCCGTACCCGACCCCGCCGACCGGCTCGACCTGGACGCGCTCGACCGGCCGCTGGACGGCGTGACGTACGAAAGCGCCGAGGCGCTCCAGGAAGGGCTGCGCGACTACATAACCGCCGACCTGACACGCCGTCACAACCCGGACCACAGCACGGATCTCGCAGTCTTCCTCGGGCTGCTCTCGGCCTACGCCCAGCTCATCCGGCTCGGCGACATCGGCAACTGGTGGCACGGCTTCTTCAGCTACCTCGCATCGGGCCCGCCCGGCCCCCGCCTGGAGCAGCTCCTCGCCCTCTCCCGGGCCGGCGTCGTCCGCTTCCTCGGCGCCTCCATCGCCGTGGAGGCCGACGAGGAGCACGGCGTCTTCCGGGCGAGCGGCGCCACCGTCCCCGGCGAGCACATCGAGGCCCGCGCCCTGGTCGAGGCCCGCCTGCCGGACCCCTCGCTCCGCCACACCGCCAGCCCGCTGCTGCGCACCCTGTACGAGGGCGGGGCCGCCGTCACCGACACGGGCCTGCTCTCGGTGGACCCGGGCGACAGCCGCATCGTCGACCGCGAGGGACGGCCGCACCCGCGCCGCTTCGCGCTGGGCCCGTTCACCACGGCACGCAACAGCGGCGCCTTCACCCGCCCCCGTACCGGCGGACCCGCGTTCCGGCAGAACGACGCCACCGCCCGGGCCGCGCTGGGCTTCCTGCGCGACCTCTCCTGTCACGGCCGCCTCGCCTCCTGAACCCGCCGCAGATCCTTCCCGTACCACCGCCACCACTGCGTCCAAGGAACCCCGCCATGTCGCTGACCAGCGATCCACCCATCGATCAACCCGCCGGGGCCCCCGACGGCCCGCCCCCCGGAAGAGCCGCCGACCCCGGCACCGACTACGGAGAGCTGACCGTCGTCCCGGCCCGCCACCCCTGGCGCTGGGTCGCCGTCGCCGTGACCGCGGTCCTGGTCGCCCAGTTCATCAACGGGCTGGTCACCAACCCCGGCTGGGAGTGGGACGTCTTCGCGCAGTTCTTCTCCGCGCCGGTCACCCTCAAGGCCGTCTGGCTCACCCTCCAGCTGACCTTCTACGGCACGGTCCTCGGCTTCGCGCTCGGCATCGTGCTGGCGTTCATGCGGCTGTCGGCCAGCCCGTTCCTGAGGACGGTCGCGTACGGCTACATCTGGACGTTTCGCTCGATCCCGCTCATCGTGCAGCTGCTGTTCTGGTTCAACCTCGCCTACCTCTACAAGGAGTTGCAGTTCGGCATCCCGTTCGGGCCGGGCTTCTTCACCTTCGACACGATGAACCTGGTCGGCGCGGTCAGCGCGGCCGTCCTGGGCCTCGCGCTGCACCAGGCGGCGTACGCGGCGGAGATCGTGCGCGGTGGCGTACTGGCCGTCGGCGGCGAGCAGTTGGAGGCTGCGGCCGCCCTCGGCATCCCCAAGTTCCGGCAGCTGCGCCGGATCGTGCTCCCGCAGGCGATGCGCTCCATCCTGCCCAACGCGGCCAACGAGATCATCTCGCTGTTCAAGGGCACCTCGATCGTCTCCGTCATGGCGATCGGCGAGCTCTTCTACCAGGTCCAGGTCGTCTACGGCCGCAGCGGCCGGGTCGTTCCGCTGCTGATGGTCGCCACCGCCTGGTACATCCTCCTGACCACCGCCCTCTCGGTCATCCAGTACTACGTCGAACGTCACTACTCCAAGGGGGCCGTGCGATGAGCGCACCCAGCGATGCCATGGTCGAGATCCGCTCCGTACACAAGAACTTCGGCTCCCTCGAAGTGCTGCGCGGTATCGATCTGTCGGTGCGGCCCGGCGAGGTGACGGTCATCCTCGGCCCCTCCGGCTCCGGCAAGTCCACCCTCCTGCGCACCATCAACCACCTGGAGAAGGTCGACCAGGGCTGGATCAGCGTCGACGGCACCCTGGTCGGCTACCGCAGGGACGGCAACAAGCTCTACGAGCTCCGCGAGCGCGAGGTGCTGCGCCAGCGGACCAAGATCGGCTTCGTCTTCCAGAACTTCAACCTCTTCCCGCACCTCACCGTGGTGGAGAACATCATCGAGGCGCCCGTCTCCGCGCTGCGCCGCCCCCGCAAGGAGGCCGTCGAGGCGGCGGAGAAGCTGCTCGCCCGGGTCGGCCTCGCCGACAAGGCGACCGCCTACCCGGCCCAGCTCTCCGGCGGTCAGCAGCAGCGCGTCGCCATCGCCCGTGCCCTGGCGCTGGAGCCCAAGCTCCTGCTCTTCGACGAGCCGACCTCCGCACTCGACCCGGAGCTCGTCGGCGAGGTCCTCGACGTCATCAAGGACCTGGCGCACGGCGGCACCACGATGATCGTCGTCACCCATGAGATCGGTTTCGCCCGTGAGGTCGCCGACACCGTCGTCTTCATGGACGAGGGCCGGATCGTCGAGCAGGGCCCGCCCGCCGACGTTCTGGACCACCCCACCCAGGAACGCACCCGCGCGTTCCTCTCCAAGGTTCTCTGAACCGCCTTTCCTGTCCTCTTCATTCGCACCGTCCCTTTCATCCGCATCACTCGCAAGGAGTACGTACGTGTCCGTCCGCCGCAGCATCACCCTCGCCATCGCCACGCTCACCGCCACCGGACTGCTCACCGCCTGCGGCAACCCCGACGCCTCCACCGATGTGGCCGCGTCCAAGGACAAGAAGGACACCGGTCTCAACACCAGTCCCGACCAGGACCGCCTCAGAGGCAAGAAGGTGGACGCCGTCGCCGGCCTCGTCCCCGAGGCGATCCGCGAGCGCGGCACGCTGAAGATCGGGGCGAGCGCGGACGCCGTGCCGCCGCTGGGCTTCTACGCCACCGACGACAAGACCCGGATCGGCTCCGAGATCGACATCGCCACCCTCGTCGCCGACACCCTCGGCCTGAAGCCGGAGTTCGAGCAGGTCTCCTGGGAGAACCTCTTCGTCGGCCTGGACAGCTCCAAGTTCGACGCGGTCCTCTCCAACGTCACCGTGACCGAGGAGCGCAAGGAGAAGTACGACTTCGCCACCTACCGCCTCGACAACATCGCCTTCGAGGCCAAGAAGGGCTCCGGCTGGAAGGTGAACGGTCCCGCCGACGTCGCCGGCAAGACGATCTCGGTCTCCTCCGGCACCAACCAGGAGAAGATCCTCGTCGAGTGGAGCGAGGAGAACGTCAAGGCCGGGCGGAAGCCGGTGGAGATCAAGTACTTCCAGAAGGAGAACGACTACTACCTGCCGCTCCAGTCGGGCCGCATCGACGCCCACCTCGGCCCGAGCCCGTCCGCCGCGTACCACGTGGCGACGGCCGGCCAGAGCGAGATCGCCGGACAGATCTCCGGCGCCGGCGGCGACCTCCAGGGCAAGATCGCCGCGACCACCAAGAAGGACAGCGGCCTGGTCAAGGCGTACGCCGCCGCGATCGACCACATCATCGAGGACGGCTCGTACGGCAAGGTCCTCAAGCGCTGGGGGCTGACCGGCGAGGCCGTGGAGAAGTCGGAGATCAACCCGCCCGGCCTGCCCAAGACCAAGAGCTGACCCACCGGACACCCCTCGCAGGACCGGCAGCCGGCCGGTCCTGCGGGGCCCGGCAGGTCTCCCTCTACGGGGCCTCGCGACGCCGATGACCACGACCGATGACTCACGACCGCCCCGCGAGGCCCCCGCCCGACCGTCGACCCGAGAGGTCCCGCAATGTCCGCCCGTACCCCCCTCCACCTGGCCGCCGAGATCGGCGGCCCGCCCCACTACGACGCCGGGCACTACCTCCGCCTCGCCCGGCTCGCCGAAGGCGGCGCCCTCGACTACGTCACCCTCGGCGACTCCTTCGCCCGCCCCGGGCTCGACGCGCTCGCGGTCCTCGCCAGGGTCGCGCCCGCCACCGACCGGATCGGCCTGGTCCCGACCGTCACCACCACCCACACCGAGCCCTTCCACGTCTCCTCGGCCGTCGCCTCCCTGGACTGGGTCAGCAACGGCCGGGCCGGCTGGCACGCCGACGTCTCCACCACCGAGGCGGAGGCCCGGCTCTTCGGCAGACGTTCCGCCGCCCCGCCCGCCGCCCTGTGGCAGGAGGCCGGAGAGGTGGCCGACGTCTCCGCGCGGCTCTGGGACAGCTGGGAGGACGACGCGGAGATCCGGGACACCGCGACCGGACGCTTCATCGACCGGGACAAGCTGCACTACGTCGACTTCGAGGGCTCCACCTTCTCGGTGCGGGGCCCCGCGATCGTGCCGCGCCCGCCCCAGGGCAGGCCCGTCACCGTCATCGACGCGACCAGCGCCCCGGCCAGGGCGGCGGCGGCCCGGCACGCCGACGTCGTCCACATCCGGGCCACCACCCCCGAGCAGGCCGCCGCGGTCCGGGAAGAACTGCGCGCCGGGGCGGCCGCCCACGGGCGCGACCCCGACGCGCTGCGGGTCCTGGTCGCGCTGACGGTCGACCTCGGGGACGTCGAGACGGCACCGGAACCCGGCCTGGAGAGCGGACCGCAACTCGCCGGGCGGGGCACCTACTTCCGGGGCGGCCCGGTCGACCTGGCCGACCTCATCGCCCAGTGGCACCGGGCGGGTGCGGCCGACGGCTTCCACCTCACGCCCATCACCCCGGAGCGCGACCTCGAAAGGATCGTCAACGGCACCGTGGCCCTCCTCCAGCACCGCAGTCTCTTCCGCACCTTCCATCCCGGCGGAACCCTGCGCGAACACCTGGGGCTCGTCCGCCCCGCCAGCCGCTACGCGGCCCCCAAGGCCGCGGCGGCCTCGTCGGCCTCGTCGAAGGAGGCCTGACCGTGCCCCGCACCATGCATCTGGCCGCGCACTTCCCGGGCGTCAACGCCACCACCGTGTGGGCCGACCCCCGCTCCCGCAGCCAGATCGACTTCTCCTCCTTCGTGCATCTGGCCCGGACGGCGGAGCGCGGCAAGTTCGACTTCTTCTTCCTCGCCGAGGGGCTGCGGCTGCGTGAGCACAACGGCCGCGTCCACGACCTCGACGTGGTCGGCCGGCCCGAGTCGCTGACCGTGCTGAACGCGCTGGCCGCCGTCACCGAACGGCTCGGCCTCGCCGCCACCGTGAACGCCACCTTCAACGAGCCCTACGAGCTGGCCCGCCGGCTCGCCACCCTCGACCACCTCAGCGAGGGGCGCGCCGCCTGGAACGTGGTGACCTCCTCCGACGCCTTCACCGGGGAGAACTTCCGCCGGGGCGGCTACCTGGACCGCGCCGACCGCTACAACCGGGCCGCCGAGTTCGTCGCCACCGCCCGCGAGCTGTGGGACTCCTGGACGCCGGACGGCGAGTCGCGGCCCTTCGCGCACGACGGGGAGCAGTTCACGATCTCCGGCGAGTTCACCGTGCCCCGCTCCCCGCAGGGCCACCCGGTGGTGATCCAGGCCGGGGACTCCAGCGAGGGCCGGGAGTTCGCCGCCTCCGCCGCCGACATCATCTTCACCCGGCACGGCACCCTGGACGCGGGCCGCATCTTCTACGCCGACGTCAAGGCGCGGCTCGCGGCGTACGGGAGGCAGCCCGACGACCTCAAGATCATGCCCGGGGTCACCGTGGTGGTCGGCGACACCGACGCCGAGGCGCAGGAGCAGGCGTACGAGATCCGCCGTCAGCAGGTCTCCCCGCAGAACGCGATCCTCGCCGCCGAGCAGCTCTGGGGCACCGACCTCTCCGCGTACGACCCGGACGGGCCGCTCCCCGAGATCGACCCCGTCATCGACTCCGGGCTCGTCAAGGGCAGGGTCCTGCACGGGGACCCGTTCGCCGTCGTCGCCCGCTGGCGCGAGATCGCCGCGGCCAAGGGGCTCTCGCTGCGGCAGACGGTCATCGAGACGACCACCCGGCAGTCGTTCATCGGCTCCCCGCAGACGGTCGCGGCGGAGCTCACCGCGTTCGTCGACGAGCGGGCGGCAGACGGGTTCATCCTCGTACCGCACCTCACCCCCGGCGGCCTGGACGACTTCGTCGACCGGGTCGTCCCGCTCCTCCAGGAGAGCGGAGCATTCCGCTCCGAATACTCCGGCTCCACGCTGCGGTCGCACCTCGGCCTGGCGGAGCCGGTGTGGAAAGGTTGACCGCATGAGCACGGACGCACAGCAGCACCAGCAGGCCGGTGGGCCGGACGCCGCACAGGAGTGGCAGCGGTGGCACGAGGGGCGGGTCCTCGCGGTCGCGGCCCCCTACGGCCTCCTTTCGCTGACCGGAACCCACTGGCTCTCCGACTACCCGGAAGGGCGAATTCCGGCCGTCCCGGGGCAGTGGCGCGAGGACGGCGACGAGGTGGTGCTGACCGCCACCGCCGAGGACGGCATCGTTGTCGACGGCAAGCCGCTGACCGGGGAGGTCCGGCTCTCCGCGGACCGCGGCCCCATCGACGACTCCCGGGTGGCGCAGGGGGAGCGACGGCTGGTGGTGCTCCGGCGCGAAGGGCTCTGGGCGGTACGGGACTTCGACCCGGATTCTCCCTCCCGGCACGCCTTCTCGACCATCGACGCGACCCCCTACGACCCGCGCTGGTCGCTGGCCGGGACCTACCGCCCGTACGCCGAGGAGCGGGCCGTGCGGGTCCCCAACGCGGACGGGGTCGAGCGGGGTCTCGGGCTCGGCGGGGAGATCGCCTTCACGGTGGACGGGGACGAGCACACGCTCCAGGTCGCGGTCGAGCCGGACGGCTCGCTCTGGGCCGTCTTCGCCGACGCCACCAGCGGGAACGGCAGCTACCGCTTCCGTTTCCTGCGCCCCGGCGCACCCGGCGGCGACGGCAGCGTGCACATCGACTTCAACCGCGCCCTGCTGCCGCCGTGCGCCTTCGCCGATCACTTCATCTGCCCCTTCCCGCCCCCGGGCAACTCCCTCACCGTGCCGGTCCCGGCGGGGGAGCGGAACCGCCTGGACGCCTGAACCGCGCGAACCTCCCGGCCCCGGCAGCCCGACGGCTGCCGGGGCCGGTGTGCGTGGGGCGCGCGTGGCCGAAAGGCATGCTTGCGCCTCCTGTACGCACCCCTCGATACTCCCGTCAGCGATTGTCAGGGGCACGGCAACTCCGGAATCCGGACAGGCCCCCGACTGCGCCTCACGGGCCCGCCACCCCACAGGAGGGCCCCCGATTCCCCTCGGAGGAACCCGAAGTGAGGATCAAGCGCACCAACCCCCGCCGCAACCAGGCGAGACGCGTCCGTACCACGGCCGTTCTCGCCGGACTCGCCGCCGTCGCGGCGTTCACCGTCCCCACCGCCAGTGCCGAACCCACCGGTACGTTCAGCGCCACCCAGCTGACGTCCGCGAGCGACGCCGTACTCGGCGCCGACATCGCGGGCACCGCCTGGAACATCGACCCGAAGACCAACCGCCTCCTCGTCACCGTGGACAGCACGGTCACGCAGGCGGAGATCGCACAGATCAAGAAGGCGGCCGGCGCCAACGCCTCCGCCCTCAAGATCGAGCGCACGCCCGGGAAGTTCACCAAGCTGATCTCCGGCGGCGACGCGATCTACTCCAGCACCGGACGCTGCTCGCTGGGCTTCAACGTCCGCAGCGGCTCCACCTACTACTTCCTGACCGCCGGTCACTGCACCGACGGCGCGACCACCTGGTGGGCGAACTCCGCCCGCACCACGGTGCTCGGCACGACGTCCGGCTCCAGCTTCCCGAACAACGACTACGGCATCGTGCGCTACACGAACACCACCATCGCCAAGGACGGCACGGTCGGCAGCCAGGACATCACCAGTGCCGCCAACGCCACCAACGGGATGGCCGTCACCCGCCGCGGCTCCACCACCGGCACCCACAGCGGATCGGTCACCGGCCTCAACGCCACCGTCAACTACGGCGGCGGCGACGTCGTCTACGGCATGATCCGCACCAACGTGTGCGCCGAGCCCGGCGACTCCGGCGGCCCGCTCTACTCCGGCACCCGGGCGATCGGTCTCACCTCCGGCGGCAGCGGCAACTGCTCCTCCGGCGGCACGACCTTCTTCCAGCCGGTCGTCGAAGCCCTGAACGCGTACGGCGTCAGCGTCTACTGACAGGCGCACCGGGTCGTCCGGCCGGCGCACCGGGGCACCCTCCGGCGCACCGGATCCCCCCGGCCGACGTAGCGGCCACGCCCGGAGCTGTCCGTACATACGAGCCCCCGTCCGGAATTCCGGACGGGGGCTCCCGTACGCCCCCCGGCTCTTGAGAGGATGTCGCCACGACCGGTCGCACGGGTAGCGCCGACACCAGGGGGTTCCAGGTCCGTGAATCGCATCGGAATCACCGGTCACCGGTCCATCCCCGACGGGGCCCAGGCCCATGTGCTCGCCGGGCTGCGCGCGGCCCTGTGCGGACTCGACGGCGCCACGCAGGCGCTCTCCAGCCTGGCGGTCGGCGCGGACCAGCTCTTCGCCGACCTCGCCCTCACCTGCGGTGCCGAGCTGACGGTGGTGATCCCCAGCGGCGACTACGAGGCCTGCTTCGAGAACGCCGCCGACCTGGCCCGCTACCGGCTGCTCAAGTCCCGCGCCGCCCGGGAGGTCCGGCTGGACTTCCCGCACTCCACCGACGAGGCCTACTACGCGGCGGGCGCCTACATCGCCGACCACTGCGACCGGCTGCTGGCCGTCTGGGACGGCCGCCCGGCCCGGGGCCTCGGCGGCACGGGCGACATCGTGACGTACGCCCGGACGCTGGGCCGCCCGGTCACCGTCATCTGGCGGGACGGGGTGGAGCGGGGCTGAGCCCGAGGGAAGGGCGCGTCAGGTCCGGTGCCGCACCAGCCAGTCGGTGTGCTCCGGCGAGACGATCCGCTCGGTCTCGAAGACCGCCACCGGCCACTGCCGCTCGGTGAGCGTGGTCTCCATCGCCGCCTGCATCGACTCCAGATCGTCCTCCACCAGGGAGTGCGCCGAGATCAGCGGGTGGTGGCGGCGCAGCTCGTTCCAGGCGAGACAGGCCGCGCCGGCCGCGGACAGCACCCCGGTCAGCCCGAGCGAGCGCCCCACTCCGAAGGTCTGCAGCACGCTCAGCGCCAGCGCCGGCAGGGTCAGCGCGACGATCGCCCCGGACCAGACGAGCGCGCCGCGCCGGGAGACCAGCCGCCGTCTGCGGTACCACCGACGCTGCTCGATGAGCCGGTCCCGTACATAGGTCTCCTTGCGTACGGTGAAGGCCCTGTCCCGTAACGCGCGCATGGATTCCGTGATGACCGTGCCGCCGTTGTCCGTCATCGCCTCGCGCGGATCGGCCCAGCCCACCTTGCGCAGTTCCTGGAGCCCTTCCTCCAGCCGGTTGGCGAAGAGCGCCTCGGGGTGCGGAGCCGCGGTCTCGAAGGGCGAACCGTGGACCGCGTACCGCCAGCAGAGGGACTTGATGAACTCCGCTGCGGAGCGGTTGAGTTGCCAGTGCGACTTTGCTTTGCGGCGGGAGGAGAGGTACGTCGTGAACAGGACACCCAGGTACGCCAACACGGCCGCCCCGTAGAGGAGTTGCACCGCGAGGGTCTCCTCGGCGTGCCACGGGAGCGCCGCGGGCACCGTGCCCGCCACGAGCAGTGCCAACTGGACGCGGGTGGTGTTCACGGCCTCGCGCTGGCGGGCCACCGCGACGGCGTCCGTGCGGTGGAAGAGCGCGGGCAGGTCGGCGTTCCTGAAGACCATGCTCTGGAGAGGTCCGGGAATCGCCGTCATGTTCACTCCCGTATCCCATGTAGTCGGGGTTCCGTTGTCGGAATGAAAGATTCCGAACCATTTGGAGCAGTCCCGTATGTCACTCGGCTTACGAGGGTGCGACACGAGTTGCACACCTAGGTCATGAGAGTAAAGTCGTGCCGCCAGGCACTGCAATGGTGCAACTGCCGGTGTTGTCCCCCTGACCGGAACGAGCCCCCCTAGGACGGCCGTGAAGACCTACGAATCATCCCCTCTCTTCGCTGATGCGAAGAAGAGCCGTGTGCCGCTCGCCAAGATCGACATTTCCGGTGGCTCCGCTGCTCGGAAGCTTGCGCGAGTGATCCCCACGGCCGCCGGTCGCCCCCCTCGGATTTCCACCTTCAACTCGGCTCTCTGAGGCGCCCGCACCGTCGGATTCCGGTGCGGAACGCTGCACTAGACTGGTGGAATGACAGGACCCGCGGTCCCATTCCGCGAAATCGTTCTGAAGGTTCACAGCAGGTGCGATCTGGCCTGCGACCATTGTTATGTCTACGAACATGCTGATCAGAGCTGGCGAACCCGGCCCAAAGCAATCTCTGACCATGTTATTTCCCGGACGGCTCAACGCCTGGCGGAGCACGCCAGGACCCACGCCCTGCCCTCCGTGTCAGTGATCCTGCACGGAGGGGAGCCACTGCTGGCAGGACCGGTCCGACTGCGCCGCGTCTGCGAGGAGTTCTCCTCGGCCCTCGCGGGCATCGCCGAACTGGATCTCCGCATCCACACCAACGGCCTCCAGCTGAGCCCCCGTTACCTCGACCTGTTCGACGAGTTCGACGTCAAGGTGGGCATCTCCCTCGACGGCGACCGCACCGCCAACGACCGCCACCGCCGCTACGCCGACGGGCGCAGCAGCCACCCCCTGGTCCTCAAGGCCGTGGAACTGCTCCGCCAGGAGCGCTACCGCCACCTCGATCTCGGCCTCCTGTGCACGATCGACATCGCCAACGACCCGGTCGCGGTCCTCGACGCGCTCACCGAACTCGACCCGCCGCTCATCGACTTCCTCCTCCCGCACGCCACCTGGGACGAGCCGCCGCCACGCCCGGACGGATCCCCCACCGCGTACGCCGAGTGGCTCCTCACCATCTTCGACCGCTGGCAGGAACAGGGGCGGCCGGTTCCGGTCCGCCTCTTCTCCTCGGTGCTCTCCACCCTGGGCGGCGGCCCCAGCCTCACCGAGTCCCTCGGACTCGCCCCCACCGACCTGGTCGTCGTGGAGACCGATGGTCAGCTGGAGCAGGTGGACTCCCTCAAGAGCGCCTACGAGGGTGCCGCGGCCACCGGATTCGATGTCTTCACCCACAGCTTCGACGAGGTCGCGGCGCACCCCGGGGTCCGGGCCCGCCAGCTCGGCCTGGCCGGCGTCAGCGAGACCTGCCGCCGCTGCCCCGTCGTACGGTCGTGCGGCGGCGGGCTCTACACCCACCGCTACCGCTCACCGGGCGGCTTCGACAACCCCTCCGTCTACTGCGCCGATCTGGCCGCGCTGATCCGGGGCATCGAGGAGAGGACGGCCGCCGCCACCGAAGCGCCCGCCGTCCGTGACCCGTACGAACTGCTCGCCGCCCAGCAGGATCTGACCCGCACCCTGCTCGCCGTCCTCCACGACAGCCTCGACGGCAGCGGCGGGGAGATCTGGGAGACGGCCTGGGCGCTGGCCGCCGAGGTCGAGAGCGACCCGGCCGGGCAGGCGGGGCTCGACCGGGTCCTCGCCCACCCCTACACCCGCACCTGGCTGCTCGACACCCTCGAAGCGGTACGGGCCGGCCGGCCGGTGCAGGGCCCCCCGGTGGAGCGGCTCGCCGCCTCGGTGGCCGCCGCAGCCGTGCACGCCGGGCTCGGCCCGGCCGTCCCGGTCGTCCACCGCGACGGCCTCCTCTTCCTGCCCACCCTCGGAGCGGTCCGGGTCGGCGGGCCGGGGGAGCAGGGCACCGCTCTGGTGCGCGCCGACGGCGAGGGGTTCGCCGTCCACACCGAAGGGGGCGTGCTGCACATCGCGCGCGGCGCGGGGGATGGGCCGCACTGGTCGCCCGTACGTGTCCTCGGGGCGGCCGGAGGGCCGGGCCCCGAACCCGTATGCGTACGGGACGATCTCGATCCCTACCGCACCTGCTTCGACACGCCCGCCGCCGACCGGCTCGGACCGCAGGCCGCCGACGCCTGGTCCGCCGCCCTCGCCCAGGCCTGGGAGCTGCTGGCGGAGACCGTCCCGGACCAGGCGGCCGAGGCGGCCGCCGTACTCACCACGCTCACCACGCTCACCCCGCTCACCGGGGGCGAGGCGGGCGAGGCGGGCGAGGCGGTCCAGGTGGGGCGCCATGGGTACGGGGCGCTCGGCATCGTGGCCGGGAGCGATGCCCACGACCTGGCCCCGGCGCTGCTGCGCGGGTTCCGCCGGGCGAAACTGCGGGCGCTGGCCGAGGTCACGGACCTGTACGCCTCGGACGGTTCCTGGGATCATCGGATGCCCTGGCAGGAGGAGCCCGTTCCGTTCTCCCGGCTGCTGTCGGAGACCTATGAGCGGGTCGGGCTCGGCCTCTTCGCACCACGGTTCCTCGCCGGGGTACCGCAAGCGCTCGACATGATCGAAGAAGCGGCCGAAACGACCGTCGACGGAAAACAATTGCTCGCCGGGATGCGCAAAGAGATCAACGGTACACACGGGACATCCGGGAGGAACGGTTGCAAGACCGATACGGAGCGCACCGCAGTGCGGTGAACACGGGCACGGTTGACTGAAAAATAGCGTTCAATGACCGAACGGCAGGGGGGTGGAGTGCAGTCCGCTCCGGAATGATGAATTCGCTCGCATTCCTTTCCCAATCCTCGGATGCGAGTGCTCACACAGGACGGGGGTCGTGTGCACGCATCGACGCAGCAGCGAGCGGCGGACCATCGACCGTACTTCTTTCTGAGTTACGCGCACACTCCGGGATACGGCAGCGGAACCGACCCCGATATGTGGGGCGAACGGCTTTTCCGTGACCTGTGCGGTCATGTGATGGCCATGACCGACCTCCCCGCAGGCGCGTCCGCGGGCTTCATGGACCGCGAGATACGCTCCGGAGAGGGCTGGTCGGAACGGCTCGGCGAAACCCTCGCCACCTGCCGGGTCTTCGTCCCGCTCTTCTCGCCGCGCTACTTCGCCAGCGAGATGTGCGGCAAGGAGTGGCACGCCTTCGAGCAGCGCGCCATCCACCACCGGGCCCGCTCGAACCAGCCCGCCGAGGCGATCGTCCCGGCCCTGTGGGTACCGGTCCCGCCGAGCCAACTCCCTGGATCCGCCGAGCGGTTACAGTTCAACCACCGCGACTTCGGGGAGCGGTACGTCACCGACGGCCTCTACGGCCTCATCAAGCTCAGACTCTTCGCCCAGGAATACGAACGGGCCGTCTACGAACTGGCCAAACGCATCGTCCGCGTCGCCGACACCGTCCGTATCGACACCGGCAGGCCCGTCGACTACCGCCTCGCACCCAGCGCCTTCGGCTCCGTGAGCAGCGGGGTGGGCGCCCCCCGGCCGATGCAGATCACCATCGCCGCACCCACCCGCCACGACCTGCCCGACGGGCGCAACAGCGACTACTACGGCGACCACCCGCAGGACTGGAACCCCTACCACCCGGCCGCCGCCCGCCCCCTGGCCTATGTCGCCGAGGAGCTGGTGCGCTCGCTCAACTACCAGGCCCGCATCACCTCGTTCGACGAGGAGTCCGGCAGACCCGAGGGCAAGGCGCCGCCCAGCACCCCCGAGATCCTCCTCGTCGACCGCTGGGCCCTCCAGGACGAGGACCGCAGGCGCAGACTGGCCGCCTTCGACGCCGAGAACCGGCCCTGGGTGACCATGGTCGTGCCGTGGAGCCGCGAGGACCACCAGAGCCGGGCGGCCGAGGCCGAACTGACCGAGAAGCTCGAAGCGACCATGCCGGCCAAGATGCGCCACGGCCGGACCTTCTGCCGCGCCGCCGCCCGAGGGGTGCCGACGATGGAGGCGTTCGGCCAGATCCTGCCCCAGGTCGTCGAGGTGGCCGCCCAGCAGTATCTGAAGCACGCGACGGCCTACCCGCCGGTCACCGGCGGCGGACACGGCGAACGGACCCGGCTCACGGGCCCCATGGGCAGCACCAGCTACACACCGGACCCGCACGACCCTGCGACGGAAGCGGAGGACCTATGAGTGCCGGTCGTGACGGGCGCATCGTCACCTTCTACTCGTACAAGGGCGGCACGGGGCGCACCATGGCCCTGGCCAACACCGCCTGGATCCTCGCCGCCAACGGCAAACGGGTGCTGGCCGTCGACTGGGACCTGGAGGCACCCGGACTCCACCGGTTCTTCCACCCCTTCCTCGAACCCGCCACCCTCGGCGCCACCACCGGCGTGATCGACCTGATCACCGAGTACGCCTGGGCCGCGACCAGCCCCGCCGAACGCGCGGAGGACTGGCACCGGGACTACGCCCGTATCCAGCCGCACGCCGTCTCGCTGACCCCGGAGGCGCTCGGCTGGGAGTTCCCGCAGGGCGGCACCCTCGACTTCGTCTCCGCCGGACGGCAGAACCGCGAGTACTCCGCGACCGTCTCCACCTTCGACTGGGACAACTTCTACGACCGGCTCGGCGGCGGCCACTTCTTCGACGCGCTGCGCGAGGACATGAAGGCCAACTACGACTACGTCCTCATCGACAGCCGGACCGGCCTCAGCGACATCGCCGACATCTGCACCGTCCACCTCCCCGACATCCTCGTCGACTGCTTCACCCTCAGCGACCAGTCCATCGACGGCGCCGCCTCGGTCGCCCGCCAGATCGCCGAGCGCTACACCGGCCGCCCCATCTCCATCTTCCCCGTCCCGATGCGCATCGACGAGGGCGAGAAGGAGAAGGCGGACGCCGGACGGGCGCTGGCCCGGCTCAAGTTCGACCGGCTGCCCCGTGACCTGTCCGGCGACGAACTCACCGCCTACTGGGGCGCGGTGGAGATCCCCTACCGCCCCTACTACGCCTACGAGGAGACGCTCGCCACCTTCGGCGACGAGGCGGGCCTCACCAACTCCCTCCTCTCCGCCTTCGAACGGCTCACCGCGGTCATCACCGGCCGCGAGATCACCTCGATGCCCCCCGTCGGCGAAGAGGTACGCCTGCGGATCCGTGACGCCTTCACCCGGCGCAGGCCCGCCCTGCCCGCCGACCTCTTCCTCAGCTATGTGGCGGAGAACCGGATGTGGGCCGACTGGATCGAATCGGTCCTCACCCGGGCCGGCTTCCGCGTCGTCCCCCGCGACGTCTCCGCCGAGCGGACCGAGCGGGAACCGGCGGCACTCACCGCCGAGACCGCCGCCCGTACCGTGGTGCTCCTCTCCAGCGCCTACCTCAAGTCCCAGCGCGCGGTCGAACTGTGGGAACGGGCGGTCGCCGAGGACCCGGGCGGCGGCCGACGCCAGCTGCTGCCACTGCGCGTCGGGGACGTACGCCTGTCCGCCCCCTACATCGACCGCAACCCGGTCGACCTCTTCCGGCTGGACGAGGTGCACGCCACCACCGCCCTGATGCGCGCCCTGGACCGGCCGGTGCAGCCCGCCGACGGGGTCTCGCCCGGACCGCGCTTCCCCGGCACCGTCCCCAGGATCTGGAACGTACCGCCCCGCAACCCGGGATTCACCGGCCGCTCCCTCGTCCTGGAGCGGATGCGCGACCAGCTCGGCGGCGGCATGGCCGTCGTCCTGCCGCAGCCCCAGACCCTGTACGGACTCGGCGGCGTCGGCAAGACCCAGGTCGCCCTGGAGTACGTGCACCGCTTCATGGCCGACTACGACCTGGTCTGGTGGATATCGTCCGAGCAGGGCGACGACGTGGTCGCCGCGCTCGCCGAACTCGCCGTCCGGCTCGGCGCCCAGGGCGGCGAGGACATGGCCGCCGCGTCCCAGGAGGCCGTCGACCTGCTGCGGCGCGGGGTGCCCTCGGACCGCTGGCTGCTGGTCTTCGACAACGCCGACGACCCCGAGACGCTGCGCCGCCACTTCCCGCAGGGCGGCTCCGGTCACATCCTGGTGACCTCGCGCAACCAGAGCTGGTCCCAGCACGGGGACGCCCTCCCCGTCGACGTCTTCCTCCGGGAGGAGTCGATCGAGCACCTCCAGCGCCGGGCCCCGGGGCTGAGCGACGAGGACGCCGACCAGGTGGCCACAGCCGTGGGCGACCTGCCGCTCGCCGTCGAGCAGGCGGCGGCCTGGATCGCGGAGACCGCCACCCCCATCGACACCTACCTCGAACAGCTCGGCCGGCAGGCGCCCCAGGTCCTCGCCCTCAACCAGCCCGTCGGCTACCCGCAACCGGTCGCAGCGACCTGGAACATCTCCATCGCCCGGCTCAAGGAACGCTCGCCCGCCGCGGTGCGCCTCCTCCAGCTCTGCGCCTTCTTCGCCCCCGAGCCGATCTCCGCCAACCTCCTCTACAGCAAGGAGATGATCGAGGCGCTGAAGCCGTACGACTCCTCGCTCCAGGAGAAGCTGGTGCTGGGCCGGGTCATCCGGGAGATCGGCCGGTTCGCCCTCGCCAAGGTCGACCAGGTCTCCAACTCCATCCAGGTGCACCGCCTCGTCCAGGCGGTGATCAAGGCCCAGCTCACCGAGGAGGAGCAGCGCGAGGCGCGGCACGTCGTCCACCGCATCCTGGCCGGCGCCCGGCCCGACGACGACGAGCCGATCGACAACCCGGAGACCTGGCCGCGCTTCGCCACGATCTGGCCGCACCTGGGCCCCTCCGACGCCCGCCACTGCAAGGAGCCGGAGACCCGCAGGCTCCTCATCGACCGGGTCCGCTACCTGTGGAAGCGCGGGGACGTCAGGACCGCGGGGTCGCTGGGGGAGGAGCTGCGGCAGACCTGGCTGGAGATGCTGGGCGAGCGCGACCTGCAGTACCTCTACCTCTGCTTCCACCTTTCCAACATCCTGCGCACCCGCGGGCGGTACGTGGAGGCCAAGGAGCTCGACGAGTTCACCCTGCGCCGGCAGCGGGAGGTGCTCGGCGCCGAGCATCCGCACACGTACATGACCACCAGCAGCCTGGCGATCGACCTGGGGCTGCTCGGGGACTACGGCCGGGCCATCGAGCTGGCCACCGAGGCCCACGACGGCTTCAGCCAGATCTTCCACGACTCGCACCCCAGGACCCTGGCGGCCGCCAACAACCTGGCCCTGAACCTCCGCAGCATCGGCCAGTACGCGCGGGCCCGCGAGATCGACCAGGACGTCTACGACCGGCGCACCGAGGTGCTCGGCGCGAAGCACCCCTACTCCCTCTCCTCCGCCATGAACCTCGCCCGCGACCTGCGGGAGGTGGGGCGGTACGAGGACTCCGTGGGCCTCCTGAGCCGCACCTACGAGAGCTTCAAGGAGACGCTCGGCCGCACCTACCCGACGACGCTGAGCGCGGCCAAGAGCCTGGCGGTGTCGCTGCGGCGGGCCGGGCGGTTCGAGGACGCCCACCGGCTGACGGTCGCCACCCGCGCCCGGTACCGGGCGAAGTACACCTCCGCCAACCCCGATTCGCTGGCCTGCGACCTCAACCTGGCGGCCGACCTGTTCGCCGCGGGGGAGGCGGTCCAGGCCAGGGACACCGCCCAGGAGGTGGTGGACCAGTACATGAAGGTGCCGGGGGAGAAGCACCCGTACACCCTGGCGGCCCAGAACAACCTGGGCGTCTACCTCTCGGGGACCGGGGAGGCTGAGCGGTCGGAGAAGATCCTGACGCTGGTGGTGGCCTCGATGCGGGAGCGGTTCGGCCGGGAACACCCGAACACGCTCTTCTGCGTCATGAACCTGGCCAACGCCACGGCGGACCGCGGCGATCTGCCCCTGGTGCTGGAGACGGAGCAGCGGCTGGCGACGCAGCTGAGGGTGGCGCTGGGGGCCCACCACCCCGAGACCCTGGCGATGATCTCGAACATGGCGGTCACGCTGGACGCGATGGGGCGCGAGGAGGAGGCGGTGCAGCTGCGGGCCGAGCTGCTGGGCGAGCTGTCCCGGCAGCTCGGTGACGAGCACCCGCTGACGCAGATCGCCCGCGACGAGCGGCGCTTCCGGCGCGAGCTGGAACCGCTGGCGGTGTGAGGGCGGGCGGCCGGGCCCACCGCGGTGGGCCCGGCCGCCCGGTCACCCCGGTGCCGTGGCGGGCAGCGGTTCGCCCGGGGGCTCCCGCTCGTCCAGCAGCCAGTTGAGGATGCGGGGGAGTACGGAGAGCGCGTCGAAGTGCGCCGCCGCCGGTTCCAGTACGGCGGTGGCGCCCGGGATCTGCCCGGCGAGCCAGCGGGAGTGGCCCACGGGCGAGAACACGTCCTTCACCCCGTGCCAGAGCAGCACCCGGCCGGTGATGTCGGCCGGGTCGAACCCCCAGGGGCTGCAGAACGCGATGGCGTCGTCGATCCAGCCGTACGCCGAAGTGCGCAGCCCCTCGCTGTAGTTGCGCAGCAGCATGGACCGGATCCCCGCGTCGTTGACCACCATCCGGTCGGAGTCGGTCAGCTCCCGGCGCAGATCGTCCAGGAGCCGGACCGGGTCCCGCCGGATCTGCGCCGAGCGGATGATGAAGGACTCCGCGAGGGAGACCGGATCGGCGGCGGCCGTGGAGTACGCGAGCACATTGGACGCAGCCATCCCGTCGAACCAGTCGAGACCGGCCGCACCCCAGGGGGCCAGCGTGACCAGGGCGGCGGTACGGGTGACCCGCTCGGGCAGCAGCGCCGCGCACGCCAGCGCGTGCGGGGCCCCGCCGGAGCGGCCCACGACGGCGAACCGCTCCAGCCCCAGCGAGTCGGCGATCGCCCGGACGTCCTCGACGACATCGCTGACCCGGCGGCCCTCCTGCCGGTCGCTGCCGCCGTACCCCGGGCGGTCGTAGGTGATCAGCTGCGTACGGCGCTGATAGAGGACCATGCCGCGGGGCGCGGGCCCGAGCCGGCTGCCCGGCGTCCCGTGGAGCAGGAACACCGGTCTGCCCCGGGGGTCCCCCAGCCGCTCCACCGTCAGATGCCGTCCGTCCGCCGCGCGCACCCGATTGCGCACCAGCGCCTCCTCAGCTCGGTCCCCCCGGCGTGTGCTGCCTTCTCGATGATGACCCATCAGGTGAGTTACCGGGACTCCTTGTCGACTCTTGGCCGACTGTTCGGCGGCCTTTCGGCGGCTCTCCGCCAGCTTTCCGGCGGCTTTCCGGCGGCAGGAACTGTGAAGGTCCCGAGGTGTTCGCGGCGGACGATTTCCGTCTCCATCCGGACGGGTGCGTACAACATCCGGACCCGCAGGGGCGAATACCGGACAGGACTAGTCCTCACCCAGGGGCCGTCACCGGTTGCACCGGGTGTTCGCGAACGGAACCGACATGGCATGACCGTGGGTAAGTGAACGTGGCGCGGGTGAAGCGTCGGTGTCGTGTGCACGTCTGGAAGTCGACCTTGTGTGCGTTTCACCGCCTCGGAATAGTGGGCGCCCCATCCTCCGTGTACGGGCAGCCCACTTGCTCCGTGCGCGGCCCCACAGGAGGTTGAAGTTGAAGCATCGACGCATATCCAGGAAGCGCGCGACGGTGGCCGGATCGGCCGTCGTCGCCCTGGTCGTAGCGGGATTCACGTTCCAGACTGCGAACGCCAGCGATGAAGTGCCGCAGTTCACGGTCAAGACGCTCAGCGCGGACGCGGCCGGAAAGCTGGCCACCACGCTCGACCGGAACCTGGGCGCGGACGCGGCCGGCTCGTACTACGACACGAAGACGAAGGCCCTCGTCGTGAACGTCGTCGACGAGACCGCCGCCGAGCAGGTCCGCCAGGCGGGCGGCAAGGCCAGAGTCGTGGAGCACTCCCTCGCCGAGCTGAAGTCGGCCCGGCAGACCCTCACCGACAAGGCGACGATCCCGGGCACCTCCTGGGCCGTCGACCCGGTGACCAACAAGGTCCTCGTCACCGCCGACAGCACGGTCGACGGCGCGGCCTGGAAGAAGCTCTCGGCCGTGGTCGAGGGCCTCGGCGGCAAGGCCGAACTGAACAAGACCGCGGGCGAGTTCAAGCCGCTGATCGCGGGCGGCGACGCGATCTGGGGCTCCGGCTCCCGCTGCTCGCTCGGCTTCAACGTGGTCAAGGACGGCGAGCCGTACTTCCTGACCGCCGGCCACTGCACCGAGTCGGTCACCAGCTGGTCGGACACCCAGGGCGGCTCGGAGATCGGGGCGAACGAGGGCTCCAGCTTCCCCGAGAACGACTACGGCCTGGTCAAGTACACCTCGGACATCGCGCACCCGAGCGAGGTCAACCTCTACAACGGCTCCACCCAGGCGATCACCCAGGCGGGCGACGCGACGGTCGGCCAGGCGGTCACCCGCAGCGGCTCCACCACCCAGGTGCACGACGGTGAGGTCACCGCGCTGAACGCCACCGTCAACTACGGCAACGGCGACATCGTCAACGGCCTCATCCAGACGACGGTCTGCGCCGAACCGGGCGACAGCGGCGGCGCCCTCTTCGCGGGCGACACCGCGCTCGGCCTGACCTCGGGCGGCAGCGGCGACTGCTCCTCGGGCGGCACGACCTTCTTCCAGCCGGTTCCCGAGGCGCTCGCCGCCTACGGGGCCGAGATCGGCTGACACAACACCGCGCCACACGGCAGCAAGGAAAGGCCCCCGGTCCGCCGGGGGCCTTTCCCGTCCCGGCCGCCGTCCCTCACGACTCCGTCGTCGAGATGCCGAGGTCCTGGCGCATGGCGCGCTGCATCGCCAGGATCGCCTCCCACATCTCCATCAGGAACGTATGGGCCTCCTGCCACTTCTGCTGATCGTCCCCGGCGTCCCCGGCCAGCGGAATCAGGAGCTTTCTGGCGTCGGCCAGTGCCACCCGTACCGCTTGGCACCGCCGCAGGACGTCGTCGGGGACGAGCATCTGGGCCTTGGCGTAGGTGTCCTGGAACTCGACGCGGGCGACCTCCGTCGCGGGGTCCGGGGCCGTCCCGGAACGGATGGCGTAGAGGTCTTCCATCATCCGGAACCGATACCGCCGGGCACCGGAGTTCAGGGCGACGTAGGTGTCGCGCAGGCGTTCCAGGTTCGCCTGCTCGTCGTCCATGTGCCGTTTGGTGAGCTCGGAGCGCTGCTGGAGCTCGAACTCCTGGCGGCGGGAGCGCGAGCTCACCCATGCGGTGGTGACCGGCGCCAGCAGGGTGCCCGCCACCCCCACCACGGCCACCAGTAACGCCACGGTCCCCGTGTTCATCTCTCCCCCTGTCCGTACGACCCGGATCAACTCCCCGGTGAACGAACACACTCGGACCCCCGGGGCGGGCCGTCAAGGGGGGCCCGGACCGCGCTGTGCGGCCCGGGCCCGAAGGGGCGGTGGCGGTCAGGCTGCCTGGGCCAGGCGGCGGGAGTCCGCCCCGGCCGGGGCGATGCCGAAGATGTCCACGGCGTGGTAGTAGGTCCAGGCCGTGCTGTTGCACGACGTCCGCTTCGCGCCGGAGTAGGCGGCGCACACGCGCTTGAGGTCCTCGTAGAAGGCGGAGTCGACGCGGGCCTTGTTGGCGGAGAACGTGCCGGCGGCCTTGTGGTTCCGGTAACCGAAGTCGTGGCGGGCGCAGGCGGTCTGGAAGGGGAAGCCGAACGGGTTGTCGGGGGAGCTGCTGCAGTAGTCCGTCGACCAGTCGAAGCCGTACGCGGACCAGGCGCCCTGGTTGTTGCGGGCGGCGTTCCAGGCGTTGTAGCTGGAGGCACTCGTCTGGGTCCAGGAGCTGAGCACCTGGGGCTTGTCGGACGGGGCCGCCGAGGCGGAAGCGGCGGTGATCAGGGTGAGCGGGAGCGACAGGGCGACTGCGGCTGCGGCGAGCGGAGCCATGGATCGACGACGCATGAGTGACCTCCGTGGGGGTGAAAGGAGTTGTCCTGGCCGTGCTCCTCGTCTGGGTGGTACGAGGCCGCTCCAGAATGTCGTCATGTACCTGCCATGCCTAGCCGTCTCGCCGACCCGACATCAGGAATTGGGGTGAACGTCGGACGGGGCCGCCATCAGGGCGGCCCCGTCCGACGGATCATCACGGAGGAATCGGAGGAGGGGGAGGAGGGGGAGGGGCGGGGGCCTTCAGGCTGCCGTCGACCCGCCGGTGCCCGGTGCCGGAGCATCGGTGGTGGCCGTGGCCGTGCCCGAGGTGTCCGCCCGGTCCGCTCCCGGCCGGTGCCGCATCGACAGCAGCAGGGTCAGCGCCGTACCCACGACCGCCCAGGCGGAGAGCACCAGCAGCGGGCCGGTGACCGCGTTGCCCCGGAAGTAGGCGATCGAGCGGGCCACCCAGGTGCCCGCCCCCGGCGGGAGGGCCGGGCCGATCGCCCGCCAGAAGTCCGGGAGCATCGGCAGCGGGAAGGCGCCGCCCGCGCTCGGGTTGCCCGCGATGACGATGATCAGCACGGCCAGGCCGATGCCGACGATGCCGGTGAGGGCCTCCAGGGCGAGCGTGATCATGCCGACCGAGAAGACGACCAGGGCCCCGAGACCGGCCAGGCCCCAGAAGCTGCCCGGCAGGGCGCCGAGGATCGGGCCGATGATGATCGCGCCGCCGATGCCGCCCGCGATCGCGTACACCGCCATCACCGCGGTCCGGATCAGCGCGCGCTGCCGGTTGGCGGGCTTGGTGCCGGCGCTGATCGCCAGGATCGAGGCGCAGAGGTAGCCGCCCACGCACCAGCCGACCACCAGGTAGAAGGACGAGAGCCCGTCGAAGTCGTCGGCGGAGGCCGGTGCCACGTCCACGGTCCGTACCGCTCGCTGCTGGGAGCCCTCGACCTGGGTGAGGATCTGCTCCAGGGCGCTGGACAGGACGGTCCCGCCGCCGGAGGCGACCAGCAGGGTGTCGGTGCGGCCTTCCGACGAGACGATCAGGGCTCCGTCGATGTCGCGGTTCATGATCTGCTCACGCGCCTCGGCCGCGCTGCTCACCGCGCGGGGGTCCAGCGGTCCGCCGGGGAGCCCGTCGAGCTGGGTGACGAGCTGCTGGGACATCTGCTGCGGGGCCACCACCCCGAAGGCGACATCCGTCGGCTTCGGCTTGTGCAGCGCCCCGACGTAGGACGCGATGAACAGCAGCTGCAGTCCGAGTACGCCGATGACGAGCAGGGCGGCCCGTGGGGTGACGGCGTTCTTCAGCTCATCGACGAAAGTCATGCCCCCACCGTCCGGGCAGTGCGGTGTTCGCGCAGGCGGGGCGGGCCGAACGGCGTAGGCGATGGGCGCGGCGGGCGTGGTGCTCCCCACACTGCATATCGTACGAGTGTTCGAAGATTGGTCTATGGTGGAGAACGGGGGTGGTGAGTGACGGAACGGTCGGAACGGTTCAGGAGGTGCGGATGTCCGGTTTCACGCATCTCCATACCGCTTCGGGGTTCTCCCTGCGGTACGGGGCCTCGCACCCCGAGCGGCTCGCCGAGCGGGCCGCCGGGCGGGGGATGGACGCCCTCGCGCTGACCGACCGCGACACCCTCGCGGGAGCGGTCCGCTTCGCCAAGGCCTGCCAGGAGGAGGGGGCCGAGGTCCGGCCGCTCTTCGGGGTGGACCTCGCGGTGGCCTCGTACGCGGAGGGAGCGAGCCGGGCTGTCGTGCGCCCGCGCACCCCTGCGCGGGGCGGCGCCTTTGTCGATGAATCCGCGCCCCGGGTCACCTTCCTGGCCCGGGACGGCGCACGCGGCTGGGCCGAGCTGTGCCGGCTCGTCACCGCCGCCCATGCCCGGGGCGCCGTCGGCCCGCTCGAAGGGTCCGGGCCGCTCGGCGGGTCCGGGCCGCTCGGTGGGTTCGGGCCGTCCGGTGTCACCGGGCCGCCCCTGGTCGGCCGGGCCGCGCTGCCCGCCGACGGGCTGACCGTGCTGCTCGGGCCCGCATCCGAGGTGGGCCGGGCGCTCGCCGCGGGCCGCCCCGACCGGGCCGCCGCACTGCTCGCGCCCTGGCGGGAGATGTACGGCGACGGCCTGCGCCTCGAAGCCGTCCACCACGGCCGCCCGGGCACCGGTCCCGGATCGCTGCGGCTGGCCGCCCGTACCCTCGGCTTCGCCGCCGGACAGGGCGTACGGGCGGTGCTGACCAACGCCGTGCGGTACGCGGACCCGGGCCAGGGCCCGATCGCCGACGTGCTCGACTCCGCCCGCAGGCTCGTCCCCGTCGACCCGCGCCGCTCGCCCCTGGACAGCGGTGAGCGCTGGCTCAAGGGCGAGGACGCGATGCGGGAGACCGCCGAACGGATCGCCTCCGCCGCCGGTCTCGGGCAGGGCGCCGCGGCCCGGCTGCTGGCGGAGACCCGGCACACCGCCGAGGCCTGCCGGGTCGACCCCGCAGCCGACATCGGCGTGGGCGGCGTCCACTTCCCCGAGCCGCACCTGGTCGGCGCCGGCCGGCGTACCGCCCAGCGGGTGCTCGCCTCCCGGGCCGCCGCCGGGATGGTGCTGCGCGGCCACGACCGTAACCCCGCCTACTGGGAACGGATGCACCGGGAGCTGGACATCATCGCCCACCACAACTTCGCCACGTACTTCCTGACGGTGGCTCAAGTGGTGGACGACGTACGGGAGATGGGCATCCGGGTCGCCGCGCGCGGCTCGGGGGCCGGCTCCCTGGTCAACCACCTCCTCGGTATCGCCCACGCCGACCCCGTCGAGCACGGGCTGCTCATGGAACGCTTCCTGTCCAAGCGCCGCTTCGTGCTGCCCGACATCGACATCGACGTCGAATCGGCCCGCCGACTCGACGTCTACCGCCGGATCATCGAACGCTTCGGACCCGAACGCGTCGCCACCGTCGCCATGCCCGAGACCTACCGGGTGCGCCACGCCATCCGGGACGTCGGGGCCGCGCTCTCGATGGACCCGGCCGAGACCGACCGGCTCGCCAAGGCGTTCCCGCACATCCGGGCCCGGGACGCACGCGCCGCGATGGAGGAGCTGCCCGAGCTGAAGGAGGTCGCGCGGAACCAGGACAGGTACGGGCGGCTCTGGGAGCTGGTGGAGGGGCTGGACGCGCTGCCGCGCGGTATCGCCATGCACCCGTGCGGGGTGCTGCTCTCGGACGCCGGGCTGATGGACCGTACGCCGGTGATGCCCACCAGCGGCGAGGGCTTCCCGATGGCGCAGTTCGACAAGGAGGACGTGGAGGACCTCGGGCTGCTCAAACTCGATGTGCTGGGCGTACGGATGCAGTCGGCGATGGCGCACGCCGTCGCCGAGGTGAAACGTGCCTCGGGCGCGGACGTCGACCTCGACGCCGTACCGCCGGACGACCCGGAGACGTACCGCCTGATCAGGACCGCCGAGACGCTGGGCTGCTTCCAGATCGAGTCGCCCGGCCAGCGCGACCTGGTCGGCAGGCTCCAGCCCGCCACCTTCCACGACCTGGTCGTCGACATCTCGCTGTTCCGGCCGGGGCCGGTCGCCGCCGACATGGTGCGGCCGTTCATCGAGGCCCGGCACGGCCGCGCGCCGGTCCGCTACCCTCACCCCGACCTGGAAGAACCGCTGAGCGGCACCTACGGCGTGGTCGTCTTCCACGAGCAGATCATCGAGATGGTCGCCATCATGACCGGCTGCGGCCGGGGCGAGGCCGACCGGGTGCGGCGCGGGCTCTCCCACCCCGAGTCGCAGGGGCTGATCAAGGTCTGGTTCGCGCGGCGCGCGGCGGCCAGGGGGTACGACGACGAGGTGATCGCCCGTACCTGGAAGATCATCGAGGCGTTCGGCAGCTATGGCTTCTGCAAGGCGCACGCCGTCGCGTTCGCCGTACCGACGTACCAGTCGGCCTGGCTCAAGGCGCACCACCCGGCCGCCTTCTACGCCGGTCTGCTCACGCACGACCCCGGGATGTACCCGAAGCGGCTGCTGCTCGCGGACGCCCGGCGGCGCGGGGTGCCGGTGCTGCCGCTGGATGTGAACCGGTCGGCGGTCGCTCACCGAATCGAACTGGTGTCTGATGAGGGGAAGGGGGAGGGTTCCTGGGGGCTGCGGCTCGCACTCTCCGACGTCCACGGCATCAGCGAGGCCGAGGCCGCCCGGATCGAGGACGGGCAGCCGTACACCTCGCTGATGGACTTCTGGCAGCGGGCCCGCCCAGGCCGCCCGGTCGCCGAACGGCTCGCGCAGGTAGGCGCGTTGGACGCCTTCGGCGCCAACCGCCGCGATCTGCTGCTGCACCTCTCCGAACTCCACCGCGCCCACCGGAGCTCCGGCTCCGGCGCCCGGGGAGCCCAGCTCCCGCTGGGCGACGGACACCGCACGGCCTCCGTCGGGCTGCCCGACCTCAACGAGGCGGAGCGGCTGAGCGCCGAGCTCGGGGTGCTGAGCATGGATGTCTCCCGCCATCTGATGGGGGATCACCAGGCCTTCCTGGACGAGCTGGGCGTGGTCTCCGCCAAGCGGCTGCGCGAGGCCCGGCACGGCGAGACCGTGCTGGTCGCCGGGGCCAAGGTGGCCACCCAGACGCCGCCGATCCGCTCCGGCCGCCGGGTCGTCTTCACCACCCTGGACGACGGCAGCGGCCTGGCCGACCTGGCGTTCTTCGAGGACAGCCACGCCGCCTGCGCGCACACCGTCTTCCACTCCTGGCTGCTGCTGGTGCGCGGGGTGGTGCAGCGGCGCGGCGCGCGCAGCCTGAGCGTGGTGGGCGCGGCCGCCTGGAACCTGGCCGAACTGGCCGAACTGCGGCGGACCGGAGGGCTCGACGCGGTCGCGGCGCGCCTGGCGGAGGAGGAGCCGGAGAAGGACGCGGTTGAGGAGGCGCCCGGGCCCGGACGTCGTATACGGATGGAGACCGGTTACGAGATGAACCCCTGGGCCGACCTTCAGCCACCCGGCGAAGGGACGCCCACCGGAAGGAAGTTGTGGCACCAGTCACCAGGGAGCGCGGGATGACGGAGACATCAGGAGGCGTCCTGTACCTGCGGTTCCGCAGGACCGCGGGCGGGCCCCCCGACAGCGCCGGCTACACCGGGCTGCTCGCCCTGCTCGGCGCGTTCACCCCGGTCGTCGAGGCCGCACCGCCCGACGGGGCGCTCGCCGATGTGGGCGGCGCGCTGCGCTACTTCGGCCGGGACGTGGGGGACCTCGCCTCGGTGATCCGGGTCCGGGCGCTCGCCCTGCACGGCGTGGACTGCGCGATCGGGGCGGGGGCCAACCCCATGGTGGCCCGGATGGCGGCCCGGCGGGTGGCGCCCGGGACCACCTTCGTGGTGGGCCGGGGCGAGGAGGCGGCCTTCCTCGCGCCGCTCCCGGCCGCCGCCCTGGACGGCGTCGGGGCTGCCACGGCCCGCACCCTGTGCGGATACGGGCTCGACTCCGTCGGCCGGATCGCCGCCGCACCCCTGGCCACCCTCCAGCGGATCACCGGCGTACGGACCGGGCGTGAGCTGTGGGAACGGGCGCGGGGCATCGACCGTACGCGGGTCGTCCCGAACGCCGCCGCCCGCTCGCTCGCCGCCGAACGCTCCTTCCCGCGCGACGAACTGGCCCCCGAGCAGCACCGCCGTGCCCTCCTCTCGCTCACCGAGGAGCTGGGGGCGCGGCTGCGGGGCGAGGGGCAGGTGTGCCGGTCGCTCGCGGTGTCGGTGCGGTACGCGGACCGGACCGGTTACGCGACGCTGACCCGGAGCCGGACGCTGGGGGAGCCCACCGCGCACTCGGCCGCGCTCACCGCGCTCGCCTACCGGATCCACGAGTCCTTCGGGCTCCAGCGGGCCCGGGTGCGGGGGATCGCGCTGCGCGCGGAGGGGCTGGCCGACGCCGGCCGGGCCTCCCGCCAGCTCACCTTCGACCCGGCGGACGAGCGGTCGCGCCGGATCGAGGAGGTGGCGGACCGGCTGCGGGAGAGGTTCGGACCCGGTGCGGTGAAGCCGGCCGGACTCGCGGCCTGAATCACGTGGTTGACGCGGCTACCCGATCTACGGTGAGGCCGCGCCATTTTTTACCGACGCGTAACTTCCCACCCAACCTTACTCATGCGTAATTTGGCATGAGCACACAAAGCTTGTGGTCCGGGCCACAGGGCGCACCGCCATCGCACCTCCCTTGAGCCGCAAGGAGACCACTCGATGCTGCCCTGGTTCCGTGCTGCGCGCACCCCACGCACGCGCAGCGTATTCGCCGCCTTCCTCCTGGCCGTCACCCTCCTGGTCGCCCCCACCGCGACCGCGACCGCAGCTGCCCCCTCCGCCGCGGCGGCCACCTCCCGTGGCTGGAACGACTACTCCTGCAAGCCCTCCGCCGCCCATCCCCGCCCCGTCGTCCTGGTCCACGGAACCTTCGGGAACTCGGTCGACAACTGGCTGTTCCTCGCCCCCTACCTGGTCAACCGGGGCTACTGCGTCTTCTCCCTCGACTACGGCCAGCTCCCCGGCGTGCCGTTCTTCCACGGCCTCGGCCCCATCGACAAGTCCGCCGAACAGCTCGACGTGTTCGTCGACAAGGTGCTCGCCTCCACCGGGGCACCGAAGGCCGACATCGTCGGCCACTCCCAGGGCGGCATGATGCCGAACTACTACCTGAAATTCCTGGGCGGCGCCCCCAAGGTCAACGCCCTCATCGGCCTCGCCCCGGACAACCACGGCACCACGCTGCTCGGCCTCACCAAGCTGCTGCCGTACTTCCCCGGCGTCGACAAGTTCATCAGCGACAAGACCCCCGGCCTCGCCGACCAGGTCGCGGGGTCCCCCTTCATCACCAAGCTCACCGCGGGCGGCGACACCGTCCCCGGGGTCCGCTACACGGTCATCGCCACCAAGTACGACCAGGTGGTGACCCCGTACCGCACGCAGTACCTGGACGGACCGAACGTACGCAACGTCCTGCTCCAGGACCTGTGCCCGCTCGACCTGTCCGAGCACGTGGCGATCGGGACCATCGACCGGATCGCCTTCCACGAGGTGGCGAACGCGCTGGACCCGGCACGCGCCACGCCGACCACGTGCTCCTCAGTGGTCGGCTGACGCGCAACGCACGACGGGGCCGAGGCCACTGTCCGGTGGGGCGGACGGTGACCTCGGCCCGTGTTCGTCACTTACGCGTGGTTCATCGGCTGTGCCGGCCACCGGAGGCGGTGGCCCGGCGGCGCTGCGAGGAGAACAGCACGGCCGCACCGACGGCGAGCACGGCGGCACCGCCCATCGCGAGATAGGTGCTGCTGCTCGAACCACCGGTCTCGGCGAGCACATCCTCCTGACCGGCGGCGTTGGCCTGCGGCGCGTTGCCCTGCTCCGCGTCGGCCTCGGGCTCGGCGGCCGGGGCGGCAGGAGCGGCGGCGTTGACCTTGGCCCCCGTGCCGGCGTCGTCGTCACCGTGCCCGTTGTGCTCGACGGAGGACTTCTCGGCGCCCTCGGTGATCGCGTCCTCGGAGGGGGCGGAGGGGGCAGGCGCGGGGGCACTTTCCTCGTTCTTCGGCGCCTCACCCGCGGGCTTCTCCTCCTGACCACCGCCGCCCGCGCCACCGGTCCCCGCCGACCCGCCGCCGAAGACCACATCGGAGCACGCGTAGAACGCCTCGGGGGAGTCAGAGCGCTGCCACACCGTGTAGATCAGCTGCCGCCCCGCACCGTCCGGGATGGTCCCGTCGAAGACATACGAACCGTCCACCAGCGCCGGGTCGGTGGCCTGGGCGAAGGGCTTGGCCTCCAGGTCCGACCAGGCCAGCGGCTTGGTCGGGTCATAGCCCGGCTTGGTCAGGTACAGCTCGAAGGAGCCCTTGTGCGGGGCCGTGGCACGGAACTTGAAGGTGTGCTTGCCCGCCTTCACGGGGGAGGCCGGCCAGTCGGCGCGCGGCAGGTCGAGCCCCTTGAACTTGTCGTTGGCCGCGCTGCACAGCTTGCCGTCCGGAATCAACTCACGGTGCTTGCCGGCCGCGTTGGCGATATTGACCCCGTTCCAGTCGTACAGCGCCTGCGTCCCACCCGCCGCCACCGCCGCCTTGCACGCCGCCGACACCGGGCTCTCCGGCCCCTCCGCGAAGCACGCGGACACCCGGCTCACCGGGTCGGTCAGCGAACCGTGGGCGAGCGCCGGAGTGGCGGCGAGTCCGGCCAGCGCGAACGGTGCGAAGCCGAGGGCGACGATCCCGGCGGCCTTGCGACGAGCGGTCATGGAGGGTTCTCCTTCGGAGCGGCACAACGGTGGGACGCCGGGACCGAATCCGTCCCGGCGATCAGCAAGCTAGCCGCTCGAAAGGACGAAAACGCCTGCTGGGACGCAGGGGAGGGGATCCTTATGGTCGCTTTAAGGTGCGGCTAAGCCGTCGTTTCATTTGGCGGGTCGTGGACCGGCTTCGGATGCGAGGCGCGCCAGCTGGTGCAGCCGACGCCAGTAAGGGGGATCTTCTGCTGCGCCGAGCAACGGCAGGATCCGGTCCAGGTCGGTGACGCGGCGGTGCAGGATTCTGTGACGCTCTCCGTCGAGAGAACCGCCGTTGTTTCGCCAACTGGATACACACCCGGCGATGTCGGCGTCGAGGAGGACGAGGTCGATGCCTGCTCGCTCCGCGCCGGCCAGTCCGGCGGGAAACGGTGCGCGCATGTGTTCCTGCCACAAGTGGGACACGAGGGCTTCGCGCTCATCAGCTCTGTTCACGCGACCATCATCGGACAGCAGCAGGAGTGTCCGGGACGGCTCCGACGGCGTGATCACAGCCGGCCACCGCTGAATCATCTCGGTTGCAGTCGTTGTTGGTTCCGGCTGATCCTTGCGTATTCGACGATCTGGGGGAGAGCGACGTGGGGCTTATTCTGTTCGCGGGAGACGGAGACACGAGCAGTCCGGATGTCGGCTGGTCCTACAGCGGCTTCGCCGAGTTCCGACGGGAGCTGGCGCGCGCCGAGGGGGTCGATCTCGGCGAGATGTGGGGCTTCGGCGGAGACCGGCCCTGGAGTGATGTCTCAACCTCCCTGGAGCGACTCCTCGATCGCCCCGATGACGGTGGGGGCGAGCTTTCCCCCACCGAATGCGCCGTGCTCCTGCCCCGGATCGAGGCGATCGCCGACCGGTGGCGAAGTGAGGCAGGCGTCCCTCGGACACACATCGATGCGGCTCGACAGCTGGCGGTTGTTATGCGTCTCTGTATCGCGAAAGACGTCGAACTTCTCTTCCTCTGATGCCGCGCAGCGAGGGTAGGTCTCACGCTCCCGCAGTTACGGGACACCGCCATGGGGCGCCTCGTAGAGGGTGTCTCACGTGGCAAGTTTCGCGAGCTTCTTGTGGCAGGCCAAGGCGGCGGCCATGGCCAGGCCTCGACTCTGTCGGTCGTTGCGGACCACATACCCGATCTTGAGACCACGAGGAGCCCATGCCAGGCTCATGCCGCATGATCGATGAATTCGCGAAGGACAACCTGCACGGGAGACTGCGGCGGGACCGCAAGGCGCTGCTCTGGAAACTCGACGGCTTGTCCGATTACGACGCCCGCCGGCCGTTGACAGCGACCGGGACCAACCTCCTCGGCCTGGTCAAACACGTGGCCACCGTCGAGGCCAGGTACTTCGGCGAGGCCTTCGACCGCCCTTTCCCGGAACCGCTGCCCCGGTGGCAGGACTCCGACGGCAGCGATCTGTGGGCGGCCGAGGACGAGACCCGCGATCAGATCATCGGGTTCTACCGGCGCACATGGGAACACTCGGACGCGACGATCAACGAGCTTCCCCTCGACGCCCCCGGCCACGTGCCGTGGTGGCCGGAGCCTTATCTCAACACCAACCTGTTCGCCATCATGGTCCATGTCCTGGGCGAGTCCATCCGGCATGCCGGGCACGCCGACATCCTGCGCGAGGGCCTCGACGGTCGGACCGGGTTGCGCGCCGAACACGAGAAGCAGATCGACGGGGAAGCCCGTGCGGCCCACTGCGCGAAGATCGAGCAGGCTGCCAGGTCGGCCGCACCGGTAGAGGCTTAAGAAGGCGCTGAGGTGGGAGGCCTGTCACTGCGCGCCTGGGTCTAGCAGGGGTACGCGCCGAGCGAACCCAGCTGTTTGCCAGACCCTCCCTCTCGTTGCTCGGTTCGAAGATCAGTTACGGCCGGGAGCCGAGCAGGACCGGCCGTGCCCGGTACGGCAGCAGGGCCCGGACCCGCGTGTCGCGGTCCGGGCCCTGCCCCGTGCGGGCGGTGCCGCCCTGCGGCGGCGGCGCGTTAGCTCTGGGCGGTGTCGTCGCCCGTCTGCCCGGTGCCCTTGGCCGCGTTTGCCTTCTCGCGCATCTTGCGCACCAGCTCCGCCTTCTGGTCGGCCGCACCCTGGCGGTCGAGGTTGCGGTGGGGGCCGTTGTTCTGGCGTTCGGCGCGGGACAGCTTCTTGCGCTGGCCGCCGCCCATGCCCACGGGGTTGTTGATGTTCTTGCTCACGGTCACGGGTTCTCCCGGTAATGATGTGAAGTGATCTACGGATTCATCGGTGGGGGACGGGCGGCGACGCCGTAGGACGTCAGCAGAGGCCCATCACGCTCTCACTCGTAAATCGGCGTCTGGAAGAATATGACAAAGACGTTACCCGGTTCCGTCGGCCTCGCACACCAACCCCCTCGCCGCCTCGCTGTCGACCGGGTCTTTCTGCTGGTGGGCTCGATGCCGGCGGGGGATGCGGAACACTTCGCCGGGTGATCGTGATGCAGCCCGTCCTGGAGATATACGTACCTGACGGCTTCGACCTCTGGCCCGTCGCCGAGGTCGAGCCGTTCGACTTCTTGCCTCTCGGCGGTGAGCTTTCGCCTGATGAGGTCGGGACAGCGGTGGCGCGCATCGCCGGTTGCAATGACATCGACCCCGACGGTGACCGCCCGCCTCGCCCCGCCGCCGCACTCGACTCGTTCCTTCACGGGCTGCTCACCTTCGACAGCCTTTTCGCTGCCGGCGGCCTCCGGGTCACCAACACCTCCACAGGTGTCGCCTTCCTGCCAGGCTGCTGCGATGGGCTGGAGGACTGGCGCGACTGGCACCGGTTCGCCGACGACGGCAGGCTGCTCGGTTTCGGCCACGAGCCGATGTCACCGGTTGCGGAGCGCTTCGGCGACACCGTCCGGCTCACGGTCGACTCGGAGCAGAGCGCCAGTCCGGTGATCGAGCTTCCCACCGCTGAGCTCCGCAACCTGCTGACGGGTGTCGAGCGCGACCTGGGCGACTTCCTGGCGTTGGCGGCCGACTGGGCCTCCTGGCAGCTGCCCGGCCGCTCCGCGCCCGTCACAGCGGCCCTCGCTCGCGTTCTCGACCTTCCCGCGCCGGGTCTATCGCCGCAGGGTCAGTACTCCAGCCGTAGATCGTGATGAGGGCATCGGGGGCGGCTGCCGGCGGGCAGGGTCTACGCTGCGACCTGTGGCCACCGCGTGATCGCTTGTCTTCACACACCGATGATCAACAGGTTGCCGCACCCGTCTCCACAGCGCGTCGGGGTCGCCCGGCGTCCGCCCGCCGTTCCTGTGTCTGGAGGACGTGTGCAACGTGGCGAAGTCTGGTGGGTGGAGTTCGACGAGCGGCGGCCGGTCGTGCTGCTGTCGGGAGACGATGCGTCCGGGATCCGGGTGATGCAGGTCGTCGCTGGTGCGGGCGTCGACATCACCGGTCTGGGCGTCGAAGTGGCTGTAGGCGCCGCGGAAGGGCTGCCCTTTGAAGGCGTGCTGCGGTTCGCGTTGCCGCGTCCGGGCCTTACCCCTTGCACGTGGCTGACCACCGTGTCCCGGGACGACCTGATCGAGCGGGCGGGCGCCCTGTCCTCCGCGAAACTCAGCGAGATCGAGAACGCCCTCCGTATCGGTGGACTCGAGTAGGCGAAGGTCGAACTGCGCCGGGCGGTGGGGGACAGCTGGACGGTTTACCTCGACGAGGGATGGGGCCAGGCAGCTCGGCTGAAGTCACCTCGCGACGGCGAGCCTTGCTTCGCCGGTCACGAAGGCGGGGCCCTGGGCCGTCACCGGGCGCTATGAGAGTTCCTTCCGCAGCAACGTGCACATCGTTTCGTAGCGGCGCAATGATCCATCCGGGGCTTGTTCGTCCCACGAGTCCGGCCGACGGTCGTACGCGGCATAGCCGAGCCGTTCGTACAGCGCACGCGCCCGGGGGTTGCTCTCCTCCACGGAAAGCTCCGCCTGGCGCAGACCGCGGCTTCTGATCCGGCGTTCTGCGGCTTCGACCAGGAACGTACCGATCCCGCACGACTGCAATGCGGGGTGGACCGCCAGCTGCCACAGAGTGCCGACGCCCTCCTTGATCTGGTAGTCGATGCCGCCCTTCGCCACAGGGATGTCCGTCGCAGGGCAGATCGCCAGGTAGTCGACCTCGCCGGTTCGCGCACGTTCCAACTGCCCGGCAACACCGGCCAGATGGTGGTCAGAGCCTGCCCACCCGCACGAGGCCAGGTCTGCGTGCACCAGATCGCGGGCCGACAGTTTCAGCACGACGTTCTTCATCTTCAGTACCTCCGGTCAGTCAGCATCCCCGCCGATCGGCAGAGGGCTCAAGCCGGTTTCCCGGCGTTGTCAGTGCTGTGCGTGATACTCGGCAGCAGAGGATGAACGCCGAGGGCGTTACGGGGGCGGGGGCCGGGAGATGACGAACCGTTGGGGTGAGTACGAGGCGGCGGCGGAGGAGGACGAGAGCCTGCCGTTGGAGTACGCCGTGCTGCCAGGGCAGCGCCGGTTGTGGCGGTGGATCGCCGGGGGGTGGGCGGTGACCTATGCCCTGGCCGCTCTGTACATGGGCGCGGGCAGTGATGCCGCGCTGCCGATGTGGGTGGCCGCTCTCGTCTGTCTGCCGGTGACGGCGGGTGCCGTGCACTCGTGGCGCAAGGCCGCCGGAGGGACGCGCATCGACGAGGACGGAGTCACCACCGGGGTCTGGCCCTACCGGCGGCTCTGCCGGTGGGAGGAGATACGGGCCGTCACCACCGTGCGGACCGGCAGCGGACCCAGCGCCCGCACCTTCATCCAGCTCATACGCCAGGACAGCCGTGCCGTGACGCTCCAGGCCCCCGTCGACCTCGCCGAGAACCCGGACCACCGTTTCCGGCGCGCCCACGCGGTCGTGCGGTCCACCTGGGAGGAGCGGTGCGCCGGCGGCACGCCGTGAGGCCAGGTGTGCGGGATCGGACGGGCGTACGCCGGTGGCGCGGCGGCAGGGGCGGGCGCGGGGCCTCAGCCGATCCAGCGGTAGCGGCGTTCTGGGCGGCCCGTGCCGCCGTAGCGCAGGGTCACCTCGGCCCGGCCCGTTCCGGCGAAGTACTCCAGGTAGCGGCGCGCGCTCACCCGGGACAGCGTGCCCGCCTCGGCGCACTCCGAGGCGGACAGGCCTTCGGGGCGGGCACGCAGGGTGCGTTCCACCAGGTCCGCCGTGGGAGCCGCCAGGCCCTTGGGGAGTTCGCGGGAGCCGGGCGGACGCGTGCCGAAGATCTGGTCCACGTCCTCCTGGCGCGCCTCGCCCAGCTCGTCCAGGCGGGTGCGGAGCGCGGCCACATGGCGCAGCTGCTCCTGGAGGGCGGACCGGCTGAACGGCTTGATGAGGTAGTGCAGGGCCCCCGCCCGCAGCGCGGCCCTGATCACTCCGGCGTCCCTCGCCGCCGTGATGAACAGGGCGTCCGTGCTGGGGCGTGAGGTGTCCTGTTCCTCCGCCGTGCGCAGTGCCCGCAGTACGTCGATCCCGTCCATATCGGGCAGGTAGATGTCGAGCAGCACCAGGTCGGGGCGCAGCCGCTCGGCCGCCCGCAAGGCATCGGCGCCGTTGTGCGCCACCCCGACGACCGTAAAGCCGTCCATTACGGACACATAGCGGCTGTGCAGTTTCGCGACCATGAAGTCGTCGTCCACCACCAGCACCGTTGTCACGCCGCACACGCTAAGCCGCGACCGCAACGACCACAACGTCCGTTGATTCCGGAAGAGAGACAGGTTCTTAACGCGCGGGCAACATGTGGGCCACTTCACAGCGAAAGGCGGAACCCGTGCGACTACGCACTCCCCTCGCCCTGGCCGGGGCCGCGTTGCTGGTGCTGGTGGGGCCACCCCTGCTCGCCACCGGCGACGGCTCCGACACCGGCACCCAGATTCCCGGGCTCCGCTTCATGGTCCCCAACACCCCCGGCGGCGGCTACGACATCACCGCCCGCACCATGGCCAAGAACGCCGAGGACGCCGGACTCACCCACAACATCGAGGTGTTCAACCTCCCCGGGGCCGGCGGCACGGTCGGCCTCACCCGGCTGGTCGGCGAGCACGGCAACGGCAAGCTCGCCCTCTCCATGGGCCTCGGCGTCGTCGGCGCCGTCCACACCAACAAGTCCCCGAGCACCCTCGCCGACACCACCCCGATCGCCCGGCTCACCGAGGAGCCGGACATCGTCGTCGTCGCCAAGAACTCCCCGTACCGCACCATCGGTGAGCTGCTCACCGCCTGGAAGAAGAACCCGGCCGCCGTGCCGGTCGGTGGGGGATCGTCGCCCGGTGGGCCCGACCACCTCGCCCCCATGCTCATGGCGCAGGCCGCCGGGATCGCCCCGAAGGCGGTCAACTACGTTCCGTTCGACGGTGGTGGTGAGCTGCTCGCCTCCGTCCTCGGCAACAAGGTCGGCTTCGGCGTCTCCGGTCTCGGCGAGTACCGCGACCAGATCGAGGCGGGCGAGCTGCGGCTGCTCGCCGTCACCGGCCCGAAGCGGGTGCCGGGCATGGACGCGCCCACCCTGCGCGAGGCGGGCCTCGACACCGAGTTCACCAACTGGCGCGGCATCGTCGCCCCGCCCGGCCTCTCCGACGCCGAACGCACCAAGCTCACCGGGCTGATCACCAAGCTGCACGCCTCGAAGGAGTGGAAGGAGTCGATGAAGAAGAACGGCTGGGACGACGCCTTCCTCGCCGGTGAGCCCTTCGGTGACTTCCTCGCCGAGCAGGACCGGCGCGTCGCCACCGTGCTGAAGGAGCTGGGGCTGTGACCACCGAACCCACAGGGCCTGCCGGATCCGAAGGTCCCACTCGTGAGCCCGCCCCGAAGCAGGACACCACCACCCGCTCCTGGCTGCGCGACCACTCCGAACTGGGCGTCTGCGTCCTCCTGCTGGCCATCGGCACCCTCGTCCTCACCGACGCCCTCACCATGAACGTCGACATCGCCCAGCGCGGCCCCATCGGCCCCCGCACGGTCCCCCTCGTCGTCGGTTCGGCGCTCCTCCTGGTCGCCGTCCTCCTCGCCGTGGACGTCCTGCGCGGCGGGCGCGGCGAGGCCGAGGGCGGCGAGGACGTCGACCTCGACGAACCGGCCGACTGGCGCACCGTCCTCCTGCTGAGCGGCGTCTTCCTCGCGGCCGCCGTCCTGATCGGCCCGCTCGGCTTCCCGATCGCCGGGGCGCTCCTCTTCTGGGGCTCCGCCTACGCGCTCGGCAGCCGCCACCACGACCGCGATCCGCTCATCGCCGCCGTCCTCTCCCTCGCCACCTACTTCCTCTTCGACAACCTGCTCGGCGTCCCCCTTCCGGGTGGCCCGCTGATGGGAGTGATCTGACCGATGGACTCCCTCCACTCCCTCCTCGACGGCTTCGGTACGGCGCTCACGCCGGCCAACCTGCTCTGGGCCGCCCTCGGCGTCCTGCTCGGCACCGCGATCGGCGTGCTGCCCGGCATCGGACCGGCCATGGCCGTGGCGCTGCTGCTCCCGGTGACGTACGGACTCGACCCGACCGGCGCCTTCATCATGTTCGCCGGGATCTACTACGGCGCGATGTTCGGCGGCTCCACCACCTCGATCCTCCTCAACACCCCCGGCGAGAGCGCCGCCGTGGTCGCCGCGATCGAGGGCAACCCGATGGCGAAGGCCGGACGGGGCGCCCAGGCGCTGGCCGCCGCCGCGATCGGCCACTTCGCCGGAGGCATGATCGGCACGATCCTGCTGGTCGTCCTCGCCCCCACGGTCGCCTCCCTCGCCATCGGCATCGGCGCGCCCGACTACTTCGCGATCATGGTGCTGGCCTTCATCGCCGTCACCTCCGTCCTCGGCGCCTCCCGCATCCGGGGACTAGCCTCCCTGCTCATCGGCCTCACCATCGGACTGGTGGGCCTCGACCAGATGACCGGGCAGCAGCGCCTCACCTTCGGCTCGCTCCAACTGGCCGACGGGGTCGACGTGGTGATCGTCGCGGTCGGCCTCTTCGCGATCGGCGAGGCCCTCTGGGTCGCCGCCCACCTGCGCCGCTCCACCGGCGAGCCGATCCCCGTCGGCCGCCCCTGGCTCGGCCGGGACGACCTCCGCCGCACCTGGAAGCCCTGGCTGCGCGGCCCGCTCATCGGCTTCCCGTTCGGGGCGATACCCGCGGGCGGCGCGGAGATCCCCACCTTCCTCAGCTACGTCACCGAGAAGCGGCTCTCCAAGCACCGCGGCCAGTTCGGCAAGGGCGCCATCGAAGGCGTCGCGGGACCGGAGTCGGCGGCCTCCGCCTCCGCCGCCGGAACCCTCGTCTCGATGCTCACCCTGGGCCTGCCCACCACCGCGGTCGCCGCCGTGATGCTCGCCGCCTTCCAGCAGTACGGGATCCAGCCGGGGCCCCTGCTGTTCGAACGTGAACCCGAGCTGGTCTGGGGCCTCATCGCCTCGCTCTTCGTCGGCATGGTGCTGCTGCTCACCCTCAACCTGCCGCTCGCCCCCGTCTGGGCGAAGCTCCTGCGGATCCCGCGCCCCTATCTGTACGCGGGCATCCTCTTCTTCGCCGCCGTCGGCGCGTACGCGGTCGGCGGCGAGGCCCTGGACCTGGTGATCCTCCTGGTCATCGGCCTCATCGGGCTCGGCATGCGGCGCTACGGACTGCCGGTGCTCCCCGCGGTCATCGGGGTGATCCTCGGCCCGGCCGCCGAACAGCAGCTGCGGCGCGCGCTCCAGATCAGCGACGGCAGTGCGACCGGTCTGGTCAACACCCCGTTCTCCATCACGGTCTACGCGATCGTGGCGGTGATCGTGGCCTGGCCGCTGGTGCACCGGCTGGTCGTCGTGCGAGGGCGGAACGGCCGCAAGGAGAAAGGGGAATCCGGCACTGTCAGTGGCGGCTGAGACCATCGACGTATGACGACGATCGACTGGGACGCGGCGGCCGAATCCTTCGACGAGGAGCCCGACCACGGACTCCTCGACCCCGCCGTGCGCGACGCGTGGGCCGGGCGGCTGGAGAGCTGGCTGCCCGCCACCCGCGGTGACCTGCTGGACCTGGGCTGCGGTACGGGGAGCCTCTCGCTGCTCGCCGCCGGTCAGGGCCACCGGGTCACCGCCGTCGACCGGTCGCCCAGGATGGCCGAGCAGGCCCGCGCCAAGCTCGCCGGGACCGGCGCCGAGGTCCTGGTCGGGGACGCGGCCCGGCCCCCGGTGGGGGAGCGGGCGTTCGACGTGATCGTGGCCCGGCACGTGGTCTGGCTGCTGCCCGACCCGGCAGCCGCCCTGGCCCACTGGTTCGGCCTGCTGAAGCCCGGCGGCCGGCTGGTGCTGATCGAAGGGGTGTGGGGTGGTGTCGGGCTCTCCGCCGCCCGGGTCACCTCCCTGCTCGCCCAGCACACCGAGCGCGTCCACCACGAGGACCTGGCCGCCGACCCGCGGCTCTGGGGCAAGGAGGTCGACGACGAGCGGTACGCCCTGGTGGCCCGCGCGGAGCCGCCCCACCGGCACACCGAGGTGGTCGACGTCCACCTGATCCTGCGCCGCGGCCCGGACGTCCTGCTCGCCCGCCGGGCCAACACGGGTTACGCGGACGGCCTGCTGCACATGCCCTCCGGCCACGCGGAGGACGGTGAGGACGTCCGTGAGGCGATGATCCGGGAGGCCGCCGAGGAGATCGGTGTCGTGCTGGACCCCGACGAGCTGCGGGTCGCCCTCGTGATGCAGCACCGGGGCCCCGGCGGCGGGGCGCGGATGGGCTGGTTCTTCCTCGCGGAGTACGACCCGGAGCGCCCGCCGCGCAACGCGGAGCCGGAGAAGTGCTCCGAGCTGGACTGGTTCCCGCTGGACGCCCTGCCGGACGACATGGTCGCGTACTGCCGTGCGGGCCTGGACGGTTACCGGGCGGGCGAGCACTTCATGCTCCACTGGCACGAGGACGGCGACCCGATCGCCCACCGGCCGGGCGGCCCGCGCCGGGCCGTGGCGCTGGAGCCCGCCGCCGAGCGGACCGGCCGGGTGCACCACATCGAGCTGTGGGTCCCCGACCTCGCGGGTGCGGAGCGGCGCTGGGGCTGGCTGCTGGAGCGGCTCGGCCACCTCCCGTACCAGCGCTGGGCGGACGGCCTCAGCTGGCGGCGCGGCGAGAGTTACGTGGTCGTCGAGCAGTCGCCCGACCTCTCCGCCGACCACCACGACCGGCGCCGCCCCGGCCTCAACCACCTGGCGTTCCATGTCGCGGACCGGGCCGCCCTCGACTCCCTCACGGCCGAGGCCCCCGCACACGGCTGGCGCCTGCTCCACCCCGACCGCCATCCCCACGCGGGCGGCGAGGGCCATGTCGCCGCCTATCTGGAGGACGAGGCGGGTTACGAGGTGGAGCTGGTGGCCGCGTCCACGCCCCGCCCCTGAAGCTCCCCGCCGGAGCGTGTCCCCGGCGGCCGGTCCAGCGGTCCCGCCGGCTCCACCAGGCCGTCGGGCACCCGGTCCGCGCCGGTCAGGTCAGCAGGCCCGCCAGCCCCTCCGCCCGGGCCAGCGCCTCCAGCTCGTCCAGGGCGCGGGCCGCCGCCCCGGCCGCCCCGGGATCGCGTCCGGCCAGGCCGCTCGCCTCGAACTCGTCCTCGTCGAGCCGCAGTACGGAGGAGCCGTCCGCCGACACCCACAGGTCCAGGTCGAGATCCTCGACCGCCAGTACCCCGTCGGCCAGGACCGCGGGCCGGGTGATGTCGCAGTACCAGCCCTTCAGCTCGCCGTCACCGGTACGGACCTCCTTCACCGCGAACCACCGGTCCCGCCAGTAGTGCTCGGTGAGGACATCACCCGGCTCGAACCGGACGAAGCCGAAGTCCCGCACCCCGGGCGCGGCCCACGGCGCCCGGACGGTGACGCGGGTGCCGTCGTCGCGGACCAGCTCCGCCGGATACCTGATCTTGGTGCGGCCCGCCTTGGTCAGGGCGACGACCAAGCCCTTGGACCGGGGAGCACGGGGCTCAGCCGAGGGTGCGGGCATGGCGGACCTCCGTGGCGCAGACCGTGTAGCCGAACGCCTTGTTGATGGCCAGCATCGGGCCGTTGCCGGTGTCGTTGGCGGTGTAGGCGTCCGTGTATCCGGCCGCCCGAGCCCGGTGCAGCGAGTCGTTCTTCGCCAGCTTCGCCAGACCCCGCCCCCGGAACGCCCGGAGGGTGCCGGTCATGTTGCTGGAGTACGTCCGGCTCCCGTCGGTGCCCGCCGCGCTGAACGCGGCCACCCGGCCGTCCACCAGGACCACCGTGGTGAGAGCTGCGTCGAAGGTGGGGTGGCGCCAGGTGTTCGTCAGCCAGTCCTCGTAGTCGTCCAGCTCGGTGGGTACGTCGGTCGGCTCGTCCGGCGTCACCTCGGCGTCGGCCTCGAAGAGCGGCCGGGGATCGTCGGCGAAGTCGGCCCCCGATCTCAGCTCCACGCCCGCCGGGGCCTCCTGGAGCGGCGGCAGGGACGCGCCCGCCAGATCCAGGTGCTGGAAGTGGGCGGAGCGGCCCGGCCGGTAGCCCCGGCCCCGGGCGAACTCCAGGCTCTGAGGCGTGTCCAGCACCCAGGCGTGCACGACCGCGGCCCCCGCCTGCGCGAGGTGCTCCTCCGCCGTGCTCAGCAGCAGGGAGCCCGCCCCGCGACCGGTGTGGCCGGGCAGGACGTGCGGGGTGCAGGATCCCTGCCCCGGCTCCGTGCTCTCGTGGGCGATCTGGGCCTGCGCGGTTCCGATGACCTCGCCGTCCCGCTCGGCCACCAGCAGCCGGTAGTGCCGGTCCGGATGGGCATGGGCCAGATCGTGGGTGACCTGCTCGGGGGTGGACACCAGATAGGGGACCGCGGCTCGCCGGACGCGGGTCCACGCCTGGGCGTCGGATGGCCGGAAATCCCGCACAATCACTGTCATGCGGCGGAGGTTACGCGCGGCCCTGCCGCGATCGCCTCCCCTTTTTCCGCCCGCGGGGGGAGAATCGGTCCGTGACTGAGAAGATCGTCCTGGACCCGGACTCCGGCATCGCCCCGTACGAGCAACTGCGCACCCAGCTCTCCGAACTGGCCCGCTCCGGCGTGCTCCCGGTCGGGCACCGGCTCCCGACCGTACGGGGCTTCGCCGAGGAGCTGGGCCTCGCCGCCAACACCGTGGCCAAGGCCTACCGCGCGCTGGAGGCCGACGGTGTGATCGAGACCCGGGGGCGGAACGGGACCTTCGTCGCGGCCGCCGGGGGAGCGGCCGAGCAGAAGGCCGCCGCCGCCGCGCAGAGCTACGCGGAGGCCGCCCAGCGGCTCGGGCTGCCCCGGGACCGGGCGCTGTCGCTCGCCCAGGACGCGGTCCGGGCCGCGTACGCGCGCTGACCCAACAGGCCCCACGGGCTACGGCCCCCACCCGTCCGCATGAGGCCCCCACCGCCCTACAGATACAGCCCCGCGTCCGCCCCCGCGTCCTGCTTCGGCACCGACGCGGGGCCGATCCCCCGGCGCAGCGCGTACAGCTCCGCGAGCGAGCTGCCCTCCCGGCTCACGCCCTCCTCCGTACCCAGCCAGGCCACCGACTCCTGGCGGGTCAGCGGGCCCACCTCGATCCGGGCCAGGCAGCGCCCCGGCCGGACCACCGCCGGATGCAGTCGCTCCAGGTCCTCGTTGGTGGTGACCCCCACCAGCACATTCCGGCCCTGGCCGAGCAGACCGTCCGTCAGGTTCAGCAGCCGGGACAGGGCCTGCCCCGCGGTGTGCTTGGCCTCGCCGCGGATCAGCTCGTCGCAGTCCTCCAGGAGCAGCAGCCGCCACCGGCCCTTCGCCGTGCCGTCGTCCTCACCGATCGCGATGTCCATCAGATAGCCGACGTCGTTGAAGAGCCGCTCCGGATCCAGCACGCAGTCGACCTGGCACCAGTCGCGCCAGGACCGGGCCAGGGTGCGGAGTGCGGACGTCTTCCCGGTGCCGGGCGGGCCGTGCAGCAGGAGCAGCCGGCCCGCGATGTCGTCCGGGGTGACCTTCATCAGCCGGTCCATGGCGTCGGCCACCGGGGCGGTGTAGTTGGGGCGGACCTCGTCCCAGCTGCCGGCGGTGATCCGCCGGGTGGTGCGGTAGGGGCCGCGGCGCGGGGAGACGTACCAGAAGCCCATGGTCACGTTGTCGGGCTGCGGCTCCGGCTCGTCCTGGGCGCCGTCGGTCGCCTCCCCGAGGACCTTCTCCGCCAGCTCGGGGCTGGTCGCGGTGACCGTGACGTCCGCGCCCCGGTTCCACCGGGAGACCAGCAGGGTCCAGCCGTCGCCCTCGGCCAGCGTGGCGCTGCGGTCGTCGTCGCGGGCGGCCCGCAGCACCGCGGCGTGCGGGGGCAGCAGGGTCGCCCCGGCCTTGACCCGGTCGAGGGAGGAGCTGTGGGAGTACGGCTGCTCGCCCGTCGCGAAGCGGCCGAGGAAGAGCGCGTCGACGACGTCGGACGGGGAGTCGCTGTCGTCGACGGTGAGCCGGATCGGCAGAGCGGACTCGGGGTTGGCAGACATGGCGCCCATGATCCGGCACGGGGACACCCCGCGCACCCAGGTTTCACCGGTCCGGCGGGACGTGCGGCGGCTCGGCAGGCCGTCTCCGTACGCGCCGGAGGTGACGCTACGACACCGGCGCGTCAAGGCGCGCGCGTTGAACTCCGGAGGGCGGGCGGAAGCACTCAGGACCTATTTTTGGCATGAACACTTCCAGTGAGCCGGGTGCGCTGCTACTACGGAGTAACGCAGTTACCCCTGCTCAAGGAGTCCCCCCATGAAAATGTCCAGACTCGTGGCGTTCTCGTCCTCGCTCCTGCTCGGTGCCGCCCTCGCCCTGACCGGTGCGGGGATCGCGAACGCCGACTCGTCCGTCAAGGCCGTCGACTACGTCGCGCTCGGCGACTCGTACTCCTCCGGCGTCGGAGCCGGCAGCTACGACAGTGCCAGCGGCGACTGCAAGCGCAGCACCCGCGCCTTCCCCAGGCTCTGGGCCAACGCCAACTCCCCCTCCAGCTTCGCCTTCACCGCCTGCTCCGGCGCCCGGACCAACGACGTCACCAGCGGTCAGCTCGGACCGCTCAACGCCTCCACCGAACTCGTCTCGATCTCCATCGGCGGCAATGACGCGGGCTTCGCCGACGTCATGACGACCTGTGTCCTGCAGTCCGAGTCCACCTGCCTCAGCCGCATCGCCACCGCCCGCGCCTACGTCGACTCGACCCTGCCCGGCCGGCTCGACTCCGTGTACAACGCCATCAAGGCCAAGGCCCCCTCCGCCCGGGTCGTCGTCCTCGGCTACCCCCGCTTCTACCAGCTGGGCGGCAGCTGCGTGGCCGGCCTCAGCGAGCGGGAGCGCACCGCCATCAACGGCGCCTCCGACTACCTGAACGCGGCCACCGCCAAGCGCGCCGCCGACCACGGCTTCGCCTTCGGTGACGTCAGGACGACCTTCACCGGTCACGAGATCTGCTCGGGCAACTCCTGGTTGCACAGCGTGAACTGGCTCAACATCGGCGAGTCCTACCACCCCACCGCCGCCGGACAGTCGGGCGGCTATCTGCCCGTCTTCAATTCCGCTGCCTGACAGGTGAGTTGAGCGGCGAACCGTCCGCCTGTGCGGGAGGCCCCGGCCCCGGGGCCTCCCGTTCCGTCGAACAAACCATCCGAACTGTCCGAACTCGCCCTGGAATCGGGCGGATTCGGTAACAGGTCGTCAACCTCCGTATGTGTGTGCTCGATCCCGCGGGCGGGATACCCGTGTGTCACCGTGGGGCGATAGGGTTAACCTGCCCGGACCGGGTGCCCTCGTACGGGTGGGGAGTGACATGGAACAGATAACGATGCGGAGCAGGCCGCGGGTGCCTGCCATCACATGCGGGAGCGGTGCGACCAGTACGCGCCTCGACCGCCATCTCGCGGTGCTCGGCGGCCCTGTCGTCCCGCAGCGCGAGTCGGCGGAAGCGACGCTGCTGATGCGCGAGCTGACCTCGCGTGATGCCGCGCACACCCGCCGGAGCAGGAGCGCCCGTGTGTCGCTCTTCGCCCCGCTGCGGCGACTGCGGCGCTCGCTCTTCGGCAGCCGCCGCTGACCGACGCCACATCGACCACTGGGCCGGCCCACCGCTCGGGAGAGGGACGGCTCAGGCGATCACCCCGTCCCGGCGCAGCACCGATGTCTGCTCGTCCGTCATCCCCAGGGCTCGCAGCAGCTCATCGGTGTGTTCACCCAGCGCCGGTACGGCACCCATCGAAGGCTCCGCCCCGCCCGGCAGTGTGATCGGCGGCAGCAGCGCCCGCAACGGCCCGACCGGTGACTCCACTTCCCGCCACCGGTCCCGCGCCGCGAGCTGCGGGTGCGCCGCCACATCGGCGACCGTGTTCAGCCGGGCGCAGGCGATCCCCGCCGCGTCCAGCGCGTCGAGCGCCTCCCGGCCCGTCAGCCGCGCCAGCGCCCGCCCCACCACCTCGTCGGTCCGCTCCCGGTTCGCGGTGCGCGCGGTGTTCGTCGCGAAGTCCGGATCGTCGGCCAACTCGGGTCGTACGAGAACCTGTTCGGCCAGCCGCCGCCACTCCCGGTCGTTCTGCACCGAGAGCAGGACCTGTTCGCCGTCGGCCGTGCCGTAGGCGTCGTACGGCGCGATCACCGAGTGCGCGAGCCCGGTACGCGGCGGGGGAGCGGCCCCGTGCATCCCCTGGTGCAGCGGATGCCCCATCCACTCGGCCAGCGCGTCCAGCATGGAGACCTCCACCGGCCCGCCCCGGCCGGTCGTACCCCGCCGCAGCAGCGCCGCCAGCACCCCGGAGAACGCGTACATGGCCGCCGCGATGTCCGCCGCCGGGATGCCCGCCTTCACCGGCTGCTCGGCGGTCCCGGTGACGGAGACCAGGCCCGCTTCGCACTGCACGAGCATGTCGTAGGCCCGCTTGTGCGCGTACGGTCCGCTCTCCCCGTAGCCGGAGATGTCCACGGCCACCAGCCGCGGGTGCGCCGCGCAGAGCGTGGCGGCGTCCAGCCCGAGCCGGGCCGCGGCGCCCTGGGCCAGGTTCTGCACGAACACATCCGCCCCGGCGACGAGTTCACGCACCACCGCCAGGCCGCGCGGGTCCTTCAGATCGACGGCGAGGGACTCCTTGCCCCGGTTGCACCAGACGAAGTGCGAGGCGAGACCGCGGGCCGCCGTGTCGTACCCGCGCGCGAAGTCGCCGCCGTCCGGGCGCTCCACCTTGATGACCCTGGCCCCGAGGTCGGCGAGCTGCCGGGTGGCGAAGGGGGCGGCGACCGCCTGTTCGACGGCCACCACGGTGATGCCGTCGAGGGGGAGTGGCTGAGTGCTCATGGCCCGTGCTTACCCTGCCGACCGGGCCCTTCGCCACCTCCCACCCCCACAGGAAGGCTGTCCGCCCACTCTCACAGCAACGCGAATTGCCCCTCCGGTCCCTCCTCCTGGTGGCCGAGGACCGAGGCGGGAAGCCGTACGGAGCCCGGAACCGGCAGCACCCCGGCCGCCCGCAGCTCGTCCCGGGAGATCAGGGGCACCTCGGCCCGCTCCAGCCGGGCCCGCAGCGCCTCCTGCCGGGGCCGCAGCCCGTCCAGGAGTGCCAGTACGGAGATGAGCTCCAGCAGCTCCGAGGTCCACTCCGGGGTCCACCCGCGCGCCCCGACCGCGTCGAGCCCGTCTGCGTCCGCCCCCTCGGGGACCGCGCCCACCGCTGCCGCCGCCCGGCGTTCGAACCAGAGCTCCAGCACCCGTACGCCGCTCACCGTGAACTCCCAGGCCCCCGCGGGCACCGGCGAGATCCGGCCATCGCCGATGACCAGGGCCTCGGCCTGCGCGTCGTACACGATCCCGGCGGGCCGGGCCGGGAGCGCCGCCCGCACGTAGGGCCTGCGCCCGCCCGGCAGCCGGGGCCGCTCGCCGCCCCGGGCCCCGCGCAGCTGCACCCGTACCAGCTCCCGGCCGAGCTCCACCCCGGCCGCCCACACCTCGGCGTCGGCAGGCAGCGGGACCCGGCAGCCGGACGGGGAGGGCAGGGCGGCGGCCGTGATCCAGGCCAGTACGGACCCGGGCGCCACCTCCGGCCCCAGCCGCGCACGCAGTACGTCGAGCAGACCGGGTGCCAGGTTGGGGTCGGTGGCGTCGGGCCGCCGGTACAGCGGCCGGATCCGGCCCGCGCGCCCGGCGGGGGAGTGCCCGTCGGGGAGCAGGTGGGTCACCGACAGCGTGGGCCCGGTGGCCTGGGGCACGTAACCGTGTTCGACCGTGAAGAGCTGCCGCTCGTCGCCGACCCGCCACAGCTCCGGGCGGGCCGCGTCGATCAGCCGGTGGTCGGGGAGCAGCCACTGCTCGTCGAAGGGGCCGTGCAGGATCCGTACGGGGTCGGGGCAGGCGCCCGGTTCGCGGGCGAAGCGGCCGGTGCCGGTGGACCGGCCGGGCAGCGCGGCGACCGGGGTGTCGGGCGTACGGGAGCGGCTCGGGCGGAACAGCCGCTCCTGCTCGGCGCCCTCGGCGGCGGCCAGCCGCTCCCAGCGGGCGCGGAGCGCGGTGGGATCGGGGCCCATCACCCAGGAGCGGCCGGTTCTCAGCGGCCGCACCGACCACGGCATCAGCTCGTCCAGCGGCAAGGACTTCCCGTCCTCGCCGGATCCGGCCGCCGCCGTCCTGCGCGCTGCCACCGAGCCGTCCTCCCCAGTCCGCTCTCCGCCGGCCCTGTCCGCCATGACCCGTTCGCATCGTAACGGCGGGGGCAGGCGCCCCGTAGTGGGTGTCCCGGCGGGCGTCCTAGTGGGCCTCCACCGTCACCGAGAACGAGAACCGGTCGCCCCGGTAGCGGATCCGGGCCACATCCACCACGCGCCCCTCCTCGTCGTACGTCACGCCCGTGTAGTGCAGGATCGGGCTGAGCAGCGGGACCTGGAGGAGTTCGGCGGTGGCCGGGTCGGCGAGCCGGGCCTCCACCGTGTCGGTGATCCGGGAGATCCTGACCCCGACGACATCCCGCAGCACCTTGGTCATCGGCCACCGTTCGAGGTCGGCCACGTCGATCCGGGCAGCGATGTCGGGGCGTACCGCGTTCTCCGCCCAGTTGGTCGGCTCGTCGCTCTCGCCGTCGCGGCGCAGCCGCCGGTAGGTGACCACCTCGCCGCAGTCCGGGAAGAACTCCGCGAGATCGCCGGGCACCGGCACCGACCCGTGGCCGAGAACCGTCGTCGCCTCCCCGGACTGCTGGGCGACGATCGCGTCGACCGAGCCCAGCAGCCGGACCGGGGAGACCCGCCGGGCGCGCGGCTCGATGAACGTGCCGCGTCGCCGGTGCCTGCTGATCAGCCCCTCCGTCTCCAGCTCCTTGAGCGCCTGGCGCATCGTGAGCACGCTGACCCCGTAGTGCGCGGCGAGCTGCTCCTCGGTGGGCAGCCGGGGGGAGGCGTCCTGCGGACGGCCGAGTATGGAGGCCCGCAGGGACTGGGAGACCTGGTACCAGAGCGGCAGCTTCCGGTTGAGGACGAGCGAGTCGGGGGCGAAGGCGGGCGGGTGCGGCCGGCCCACCGGGTTCACCCCGGCCCCCGCGTCCCCGTCGGTCTCCGCCGCCCTGCCCCGCCCCGTCTCGGCAGTCCCCGCTTCGGCAGTCCCCGCCTCGGCCGTCGTCGTCTCATGGCTCTCTGTCACGTCGTCCCCGTCCCGTCCTCCGGGCCCCTCCGCCCGCCTTGTCCCTCTACGGCCGGAAGTTGCGGCTCAGACCCTGCCACACGTCGTCGTAGCCGCGCTGCAGATGGCCGGCGCCGGCCGCCTGCGGGGTCGCGATGATCGGCCAGCGGGTCTCGAACATGAAGGCCAGACCGTCCTCGATCTTCTGCGGCTTCAGCTCCGCCGCGCTCGCCCGGTCGAAGGTCTCGCGGTCCGGTCCGTGGGCCGACATCATGTTGTGCAGCGAGCCGCCGCCGGGGACGAAGCCCTCCGCCTTCGCGTCGTACGCGCCGTCGATCAGCCCCATGTACTCGCTCATCACGTTCCGGTGGAAGTAGGGAGGCCGGAACGTGTCCTCGCCGACCAGCCAGCGCGGCGCGAAGACGACGAAGTCGACACCGGCGAGGCCCGGGGTGTCGGACGGCGAGGTCAGCACCGTGAAGATCGAGGGGTCGGGGTGGTCGTAGCTGATCGTGCCGATGACGTTGAACCGGCGCAGGTCGTAGACGTACGGGGTGTGCGTGCCGTACCAGGCGACGACGTCGAGCGGGGAGTGGTCGTACGTGGCCGTCCAGAGGTTGCCGCAGTACTTGTTGATCACCTCCACCGGCCGGTCCTCGGTCTCGTACGCGGCGACGGGGGCCAGGAAGTCCCGGGCGTGCGCCAGGCCGTTGGCGCCGATCGGCCCGAGGTCCGGGAGCGCGAACGGGCGGCCGTAGTTCTCGCAGACGTACCCGCGTGCGGTCTCGTCCAGCAGCTCCACCCGGAAGCGGACGCCACGCGGGATCAGCGCGACATGGCCCGGTTCGGCGCGGAGCAGGCCCAGTTCGGTGCGGAGCAGCAGCCCGCCGCGCTCCGGGACGATCAGCAGCTCGCCGTCGGAGTCGCTGAACACCCGGTCGGTCATGGAGGAGTTGGCGTGGTAGAGGTGAACCGCCATGCCCGTGCGCTGGGTGGCGTCCCCGTTGCCGCCCAGGGTCCACAGCCCGCTGACGAAGTCCGTGCCGGGCGTGGGGTCGGGGAGCGGGTTCCAGCGGAGCCGGTTCGGGTCCGGCACGGTCTCGGTGAAGGGTGCCGTGCGCAGGCCGCCGTTGTCGGCCCGGGTGAAGGCCGGGTGGGCGGCGGAGGGGCGGATCCGGTAGAGCCAGGAGCGGCGGTTGTCCGCGCGGGGCTCGGTGAAGGCGGAGCCGCTCAGCTGCTCCGCGTAGAGCCCGAGGGGGGCGCGCTGGGGTGAGTTGCGGCCGTGCGGCAGCGCCCCCGGAACCGCCTCCGAGCTGTGCTCGTTGCCGAAACCGGAGGAGTACGTCAGCCCCTCCGCCGTCTTCCTCGCCTGCTCGATGCCGCTCATCCCGCACTCCCGGTGCCCATGAAGCCCTCGAATCCGCCGGACAACGAATCCTATGGGACACCGTAGGAATAGGAGGCGGGCGCGTCAACGGCATGGATCGCGCCATTCGGGGGGTTCCGGACGCCGATCCGGGGCGCGGGGTGGCTTCCGAGGGGCTTGCGGACGGCGCCCGGAAGGTCCACGGCATCATGGGTCCGTGCCCCACCCGAACCCGAACCTCCGCCGCGCCCCCGTGCAGCAGCGCAGCGCCGACCGGCTCGCCCGGATACTCGACGCCTGCGCCGGACTGCTCGACGAGACCGGTTACGAGCAGCTCTCCACCCGTGACGTCGCCCTGCGCGCCGAGGTGCCCATCGGCTCCGTCTACCGCTTCTTCTCCAACAAGCGGGCCCTGGTCGAAGCCCTCGCGCTGCGCAACCTGGACCTCTACGCCGAGCGCATCACCGCCCGGCTCGGCTCCCTCCCCGCCGACGACTGGCGCGGGGCCATCGACGCGGTGCTGGACGAGTACCTGGCGATGAAGCGGACCGTGCCCGGCTTCACCCTGGTCGACTTCGGGCCCCCGTCGCCCGCCGAGGAGGCGGCGGACGACGCCAACCGGCGCCTCGCGGGCCGGCTCGGCGAACTCCTCGCCGGACACCTCGGCCGCCACCCCGGCCCGGAGCTGCTGCGGGCCGTCCTGGTCAGCGTCGAGGCGGCGGACGCCCTGCTCCAGCTCGCCTTCCGTACGGACCCGGCGGGGGACCCGGCGATCGTCGCCGAGACCCGGACGCTGGTACGGGCGTACCTCGCGCAGATCCTGGACTGAGGGCGCCGGGGAGGGAAGGGGGCGGGGCCGGGTGCGTGGAGTGCTCGCCAAGTGCCGCCCTCCAGCGCCTCCCCGACATGCCTACCGGTCGGTATGCTCGCCGTGTCGTCAGCGTTGCCACCGCCGTCGCCCCGGGGAGGGCCCATGTCCCACGACTCCCGTACCGCACCGCGTATCTGCCCCCTCTGCGAAGCCACCTGCGGCCTCACCCTGACCATCGAGGGGACCACCGTCACGGGTGCGCGCGGCGACCGCGACGACATCTTCAGCCGGGGCTTCATCTGCCCCAAGGGGGCGTCCTTCGGGGGCCTGGACGGCGACCCCGACCGGCTGCGCGTCCCCCTCGTACGAGGAGAGGACGGGGAGCTGCGCGAGGCGACCTGGGACGAGGCGTTCGACCGGATCGCCGACCGCATACCGGCCCTGGCCGAGGCCCACGGCCCGCAGGCCGTCGGGGTGGTGCTCGGCAACCCCAACGTCCACACCATGGCGGGCTCCCTCTACCCGCCCCTGCTGCTCGCCGCCCTGCGCACCCGCAACGTGTTCACGGCGAGCACCCTGGACCAGATGCCCAAGCACGTCTCCAGCGGGCTGCTCTTCGGCGACGCGCACGCCATCCCCGTACCGGATCTCGACCGCACCGACCACCTCCTGCTGATCGGCGCCAACCCCCTGGAGTCCAACGGCAGCCTCTGCACCGCGCCCGACTTCCCCGGCCGGCTCAAGGCGCTGCGCCGGCGCGGTGGCACCCTCACCGTCATCGACCCGCGCCGCACCCGTACCGCCCGCCTCGCCGACCGGCATGTGGCGATCCGGCCGGGAGCCGATGCCCTGCTGCTCGCCGCGATGGCCCACGTCCTCCTTCAGGAGAAGCTCGCCGACCCCGGCCCGCTCGCCGAACACCTGGAGGGCGCGGACGAACTCGCCGCCGCCCTCGCCGGCTTCACCCCGGACGCGGTCGCCGCCGCCTGTGATGTGGACGCGGCCACCATCACCGCCCTCGCCCGGGAACTGGCCGCCGCCCCCACCGCCGCCGTCTACGCGCGGATCGGCAGCTGCACCGTCGAGCACGGCACCCTCGCCAGCTGGCTGGTGGACGTCCTCAACATCCTCACCGGCAACCTCGACCGCCCCGGCGGCGCGCTGTTCCCGCTCTCCGCCACGGCCCGCGCCCCACGCGCCGCCGCCCCCGGCAAGGGCTTCGCCCTGGGCCGCTGGGCGAGCCGGGTCTCCGGTCACCCCGAGGCCAAGGGTGAACTCCCCACCGCCGCTCTGGCCGAGGAGATCGAGACCCCGGGCGAGGGCCGCATCCGCGCCCTGGTCGTCCTCGCCGCCAACCCCGTCCTCTCCGCGCCCGACGGCGACCGGCTCGACGCGGCCCTCGCCGGCCGGCTCGACTTCATGGTCAGCGTCGACCCGTACCTCAACGAGACCTCCCGCCACGCGGATGTCGTCCTGCCCCCGCCGCCGCCCTCGCAGAGCGCCCACTTCGACTTCGCGTTCAACTCCTTCGCCGTGCACAACCAGGTCCGCTATACCCCGGCCCCCGTACCGCTGGAGGACGGCCGGATGGACGAGAGCGAGATCCACGCCCGGCTGATCCTCGCGGTGAGCGGGATGCACGGCGCCCCGCCCTCCGCCGTCGACGACCTCGCCATCACCACCGCGATCACCCGGGCCGGGGCCCCGAAGGAGCTGGCCGGCGAACTCACCGGGGAGAGCGGACCCGAACGCCGCCTCGACCTCATGCTGCGGCTCGGCCCGTACGGCCTGACGCTGGAGGAACTCCTCGCCCACCCGCACGGCATCGACCTCGGCCCGCTGAAGCCGCGCGTCCCGGAGATCCTGCGCACCCGCTCCGGTCGCATCGAACTGCTCCCCGCCGCGATCGCCGCCGACCTGCCCCGCCTGCGCCGGGCGCTGGGCGAGAGCCCCGCCCCGCTCGTGCTCGTCGGCCGCCGCCATCTGCGCTCCAACAACAGCTGGATGCACAACGTCGGTTCGCTCAGCGGCGGCTCCAACGTCTGCACCCTCCAGATCCACCCCGACGACGCGGCCCGGCTCGGGCTCGTGGACGGCGCCACGGTCCGGATCGAGTCGGCGGGCGGTGGGGTCGAGGCCCCCGCCGAGATCACGGACACCGTACGCAGCGGAGTGGTGAGCCTCCCGCACGGCTGGGGCCACAGCCGCCCCGGCACCCGCATGTCGGTGGCCGCCGCCCACCCCGGGGTGAACGTGAACCAGCTGCTCGACGGCACCCTCCTGGACCCGCTCTCCGGCACCGCCGTACTGAACGCCATTCCGGTTACGGTGACCCCGTCCCCGTAACCCTCTCCGTAACGCCACCGCGTTGACCTGGGGTTTTGCTCGTATTGCTCACGTGTCAACGTCTTGTTAACTCTTCGAGGGGGCCCCTAACGTCGTCCGGACCGACCGCCGAGACCGGTGGGAGTTCAAGGATGAACGTTAGGTATCCCCCATGCTGACAATCCTCGGCTTCGCCATGATCGCGACCTTCCTGGTCCTGATCATGACGAAGAAGATGTCGCCGATCGCGGCGCTGGTACTGATCCCCGCACTCTTCTGCGTCGCCGTCGGACAGGGGGCGAAGCTCGGCGACTACGTCATCGACGGCGTCGGCAACCTGGCGCCGACCGCCGCCATGCTGATGTTCGCCATCGTCTACTTCGGCGTGATGATCGACGTCGGCCTCTTCGACCCGATCGTCCGAGGCATTCTGCGGTTCTGCAAGGCGGACCCGATGCGGATCGTCGTCGGTACGGCGGTGCTCGCCGCGATCGTCTCCCTGGACGGCGACGGCTCCACCACCTTCATGATCACCGTCTCGGCGATGTATCCGCTCTACAAACGCCTCAAGATGAGCCTGGTCGTCATGACCGGTGTGGCGGCCACGGCGAACGGTGTCATGAACACCCTTCCCTGGGGCGGCCCCACCGCGCGTGCCGCGACCGCGCTCAAGCTGGACGCCTCCGAGATCTTCATCCCCATGATCCCGGCGCTCGCCGTCGGACTGCTCGCCGTCTTCCTGCTCTCGTACGTACTGGGCCTCCGCGAGCGCAAGCGCCTGGGCATGCTCACGCTGGACGAGGCGCTGGTACGGGAGCCGGAGCAGGAGACCGTCCTGGCCGGGGCGGGCGGGGGCGGGGAGGACCGTCTGCGGAAGGGCTCCGGCGGCTCGGGTTCGGCGGAAATCACGCAGGACGGTGACGGTGACGAGGACGACGAGGACTTCAAGGGCCTCGACCCCGACCGCTCCACCCTGCGGCCCAGGCTCTACTGGTTCAACGCCGGTCTCACCGTCGCCCTGCTGACCGCGATGATCATGCAGCTGATGCCGATCCCGGTGCTCTTCCTCCTCGGCGCCGCCCTGGCCCTCACCGTCAACTTCCCCCACATGCCCGACCAGCGGGCCCGGATCGCCGCCCACGCCGACAACGTCCTCAACGTCTCCGGCATGGTCTTCGCCGCCGCCGTCTTCACCGGCGTCCTCACCGGCACCGGTATGGTCGAGAACATGGCCGACTCGGTCGTCAGCGCCGTCCCCGACGCGATGGGCCCGCACATGGCCATCGTCACCGGGCTGCTCAGCCTGCCGCTCACCTACTTCATGTCCAACGACGGCTTCTACTTCGGCGTCGTCCCCGTCCTCGCCGAAGCCGGCGCTGCCCACGGCGTCTCCCCGCTGGAGATCGCCCGCGCCTCCCTGGCCGGCCAGGCCCTGCACATGTCCTCGCCGCTGGTCCCCGCCGTCTACGTCCTGGTCGGCATGGCCAAGGTCGAGTTCGGTGACCACACCCGGTTCACCGTCAAGTGGGCCGTGCTCACCTCGCTCGTGGTGCTCGGGGCGGGCATCCTCTTCGGCACGATCTGATGGGTGGCTTCTGATGGGTGGGCTCCGATGACACCCGCACCGCGACCCGGGCCCGGCAGGGGCTGGCTGCTGCGCCTCGTCATCGCCTTCGCCTTCGCGCAGGGGGCGGTGTCGATGGCGCGGCCCGCCGTCTCCTACCGGGCCCTCGCGCTCGGTGCGGACGAGATGGCCGTCGGCGTCATCGCCGGGGTCTACGCCCTGCTGCCGCTGTTCGCCGCCGTCCCGCTCGGCCGCCGCACCGACCACGGCCGGTGCGCGCCCCTGCTGCCGATCGGCGTGGTGCTGATCTCCGGCGGCTGCGCGCTCAGCGGTGCCGTCTCCTCCCTGCCCGCGATGGCCGCCTGGAGCGGGGTGATGGGCCTCGGCCACCTCTGCTTCGTGATCGGCGCGCAGTCGATCGTGGCCCGGCAGTCCGCCCCGGCCGAACAGGACCGCAACTTCGGCCACTTCACCATCGGCGCCTCGGTCGGCCAGCTGATCGGCCCGATCGCGGCGGGTGCACTGATCTCCGGCGAGAGCGGTGCTCTGGGGCGTACGAGCGCCCTCGCGCTCCTCGTCTCGGCGGCGGTCTGCGCGGTCGCCCTCACCTCGCTCTGGCACATCGAGCACCGGCGTACGCCCGGCTCCCGTGCCACGAAGCAGCCCGCCAAGGTTCCGGTCACCACGATCCTGGGGGCGCGAGGCGTCCCGGCCGGGATCTTCATCAGCATGGCCGTCCTGTCCTCCACCGACATCCTCACCGCCTACCTGCCGGTCGTCGGCGAGCACCGGGGGATCACCCCCGCCACCGTCGGGCTGCTGCTCAGCCTCCGGGCCGCCGCCTCGATCGCCTGCCGCCTGGCGATGACCCCGATGCTGCGGCTCCTCGGCCGGAACGCCCTGCTGACCACCAGCTGCCTGCTGGCCGGCCTGCTCTGCGCGGGCATGGTCCTCCCGGTCCCCGTCCCGGCGCTCGCCGTCATGCTGGCCGCCCTCGGGTTCTGCCTCGGCGCCGGGCAGCCGCTGTCCATGACCACGGTGGTCCAGGCGGCCCCCGCCGAGGCCCGGTCCACCGCACTGGCCCTGCGCCTCACCGGCAACCGGCTGGGCCAGGCCGCCGCTCCCGCCGCCGCGGGGCTGATCGCGGGTACGGCGGGGGCGGCGGCCCCGTTCGCGCTGCTCGGCGCCCTGCTGCTGGCCGCGGCGGGCCTGGGCCTGCGCAGCGGACGAACGGCCCCGGCACCCGTACCCCCGCAGCCCGCTTCCGTACAGCCGGAGCCCGCCCCCGTAACGCCTGCCGCAGACCCGATACGCGAACGGGAACAGAGCGACAACACGCCCCCGGCCACCCGCAACCGTTCCTGACGCACCCGCCCCACCCAACCCCGTACGCCCCACGCGTCCCAACCTTCGCGCGAGTCATTCCCACACCCCGCCCGGTGGGCTAACTTCCCTCCACAGCCGCTCCCCACCGCGACGCCACACCTTCATCCCGGGGACCCTTCATGACGCGCGCCATCTCCCTGCACCACGTCAGCAAGAGCTACGGCCGGGACCGGCGTGCCGTCGACCGGTTCACGCTCTCCATCGACCCCGGCGAGTTCGTCGTACTGCTCGGCCCCTCCGGCTGCGGCAAGTCGACCGTGCTGCGCATGATCGCGGGTCTGGAGGAGATCAGCGAGGGCGAGCTGCTGCTGGACGGCGAGTTCGCCAACCACATCCCGCCGCGCGAACGCGGGATGGCCATGGTGTTCCAGAACTTCGCGCTGTACCCGAGCATGACCAACCGGGCCAACATCGGCTTCCCGCTGAAGCTGGAGAACCCGCGCGAGGACAACACCGCCCGGATCGAGGCCACCGCCCGGATGCTCGGCATCGAGCACGTACTCGACCGCTACCCGGCGCAGCTCTCCGGCGGCGAGCGCCAGCGGGTGGCGATGGGCCGGGCCATCTCCCGCAGGCCCTCCGTCTTCCTGATGGACGAGCCGCTCTCCAACCTGGACGCCAAGCTCCGCAACCATCTGCGCGCCGAGATCGCCCTGCTCACCAGGGAACTCGGCGTCACCACCGTATATGTGACGCACGATCAGGCAGAGGCGATGTCCCTCGGGGACCGTGTGGCGGTGATGCGCGGCGGTGTCCTGCAGCAGGTCAGCCCGCCCCGGGACGTCTACGCGCTGCCCGACAACGTCTTCGTGGCCGCGTTCATCGGCACCCCGCGCATCAACCTCCTCCAGGCCGTCGTCCACGCCCCGCTGGAGGGGCGGATGTCGATCGACCTCGGCCGTCAGCGGCTCGCCCTGCCCGAACCCCTCAGCCCCGACCACCAGTTGCTCCGCATCCAGCAGGGCCGCCGGATCATCGTGGGGCTGCGCTCGGAGGCGGTCCGGATCGCCCCGCCCAGCCAGGCCCGCCCCGGCGAGGTGGCGCTCAGCGGGATCGTCGAGCACGTCGAGTACCAGGGCCACGAGGCGCTGGTCCACCTCAACACCGGTTCGCAGGCCGCCATCGTCCCGGACCTCGAATCGGCCCAGCCCCGGGCCATGCCCCGGCGCCGCAGGGCCGCCGCGGGCCGTCCGGGCGGGGTGCTCGGCGGTCAGGGCGGCCTCCGCGTCCTGGACCGGCTGAAGGGGCGGGCCGCGGGCCGGATCAGCGGGCCCGTCGTCGCCCTCGACGAACCCGCCCCGGACCCGGCGGCGGTCCGCACCCCGGACCGGCCCTCCGTCATCTCCGGCGACCTGGTGGTGCGCACCGGCCCCGACATGCGGCTGCGGACCGGCGGCCAGGTGCCGCTGCTGGTGGACCTGGCGCATCTGTACGTCTTCGACCACTACGGCCGCCGCATCTGCCCGCTGCCGCAGGATGTGCCCGGCCTGGACGGCTGAGGCCTCCTCTTCGGACCGGGCGCACGCCTCCCGGCGTGACCGGCGTCTCCGGGAGCTCCCTGGCGTCGGAAAACTAACGGCGCTAGTTTGTGCGGTGGGGGACATCACGTCGGCGCTCCGCACAGCCCGTCCGGGAGGAAACAGCCATGAAGGCCCATGACCAGATGTACATCGGCGGCGCGTGGCGGCCCGCCGTCGGCCAGGACACGATCGCGGTCGTGAACCCGGCCGACGAGCAGCTCATCGGCCATGTACCGGCGGGCACGGCCGAGGACGTCGACGCGGCGGTAAAGGCCGCCTGCGCCGCGTTCCCCGGCTGGGCCGCCACCCCGCCCGCCGAGCGCGCCGCCCGGCTCTCCGCCCTGAGCGACGCGCTGGTCGCCCGCAAGGACGAGCTGGCCGAGACGATCACGGCCGAGCTGGGCTCGCCGCTGCCGCTCTCGCAGATGGTCCACGCGGGCGTCCCGGTCCTGGTCGCCGCCTCGTACGCCGAACTGGCCGCGTCGTACGCCTTCGAGGAGAGGATCGGCAACTCCACCGTCCTGCTGGAGCCGGTCGGGGTCGTCGGCGCGATCACCCCCTGGAACTACCCGCTCCACCAGATCGTCGCCAAGGTCGCCCCCGCGCTCGCCGCCGGCTGCACGGTCGTCCTCAAGCCGGCCGAGGACACCCCGCTCACCGCCCAGCTCTTCGCCGAGGCCACCGAGGCCGCCGGGCTGCCCGCCGGGGTCTTCAACCTGGTCACCGGCCTCGGCCCGGTCGCCGGTCAGGCGCTCGCCGAGCACGATGGCGTCGACCTGGTCTCGTTCACCGGCTCGACCGCCGTGGGCAGGCAGATCGGTGCCACCGCCGGAGGCGCGGTCAAGCGCGTCGCCCTCGAACTCGGCGGCAAGTCCGCCAACGTGATCCTCCCCGGCGCCGACCTCGCCAAGGCGGTCAACGTCGGCATCGCCAACGTGATGACCAACTCCGGCCAGACGTGCAGCGCCTGGACCCGGATGCTGGTCGACGCCGAACGGTACGAGGAGGCCGTGGAGCTCGCGGCGCAGGCCGTGCTCAAGTACGCGCCCGGCGAGCGGGTCGGCCCGCTCGTCAACGCCAAGCAGCAGGCCCGGGTGCTGGGTTACATCCGGAAGGGGATGGACGAGGGCGCCCGGCTGATCGCGGGCGGCCCCGACGCGCCCCTGGAGACCGGCTACTACGTCAGCCCCACCGTCTTCGCCGATGTCACCCCGGACATGACCATCGCCCAGGAGGAGATCTTCGGCCCGGTGGTCTCGATCCTGCGGTACGAGGACGTGGACGACGCCCTCCGTATCGCCAACGACACCGTGTACGGCCTCGCGGGAGCCGTGTGGGCGGCCGACGACGAGGAGGCGGTCGCCTTCGCCCGCCGGATGGACACCGGGCAGGTCGACATCAACGGCGGCCGGTTCAACCCGCTGGCCCCCTTCGGCGGTTACAAGCAGTCGGGGGTCGGCCGCGAGCTGGGCCCGCACGGTCTGGCGGAGTACCTCCAGACCAAGTCGCTCCAGTTCTGATCCCCGTAACCCTGCTGCTGAAGGAGCCTGTTCGTGGTCCGCGCCGCCGTACTGCCCGCCGTCGGAGCTCCCCTGGAGATCACCGACATCGTCCTGCCGGAGCCCGGCCCCGGTCAGGTGCGCATCGCGCTCGCCGCGGCGGGCGTCTGCCACTCCGACCTGTCCCTGACCAACGGCACCATGCGGGTCCCGGTGCCCGCCGTCCTCGGCCATGAGGGAGCCGGTACGGTCCTGGCGGTCGGCGAGGGCGTCACGCATGTCGCGCCCGGTGACGGCGTGGTCCTCAACTGGGCCCCCTCCTGCGGGGTCTGCTTCCACTGCGGGATCGGCGAGGTCTGGCTCTGCGCCGACGCCCTGAAGGGGACCGCCAACCTCCACGCCCGTACGGCGGACGGCACCGACCTCCACCCCGGCCTCAACGTGGCGGCCTTCGCGGAGGAGACCGTCGTCGCCGCGAACTGCGTGCTCCCGGCCCCCGACGGCATTCCGCTCACCGACGCCGCCCTCCTCGGCTGCGCGGTCCTCACCGGCTACGGGGCGATCCACCACAGCGCCAGGGTCCGCGAGGGCGAGAGCGTCGTGGTCTTCGGGATCGGCGGCGTCGGCCTCGCCGTGCTCCAGGCCGCCCGGATCGCGGGCGCCTCCCGGATCATCGCGGTCGACGTCTCCCCGGCCAAGGAGGAGCTGGCCCGGCAGGCCGGCGCGACCGACTACGTCATCGCCTCCGCCACCACCCCGCGCGAGATCCGCAAGCTCACCGGCGGCCAGGGCACGGACGTGGCCGTGGAGTGCGTCGGCCGGCCCGCGACCATCCGGGCCGCCTGGGAGTCCACCCGGCGCGGCGGGCGCACCACGGTCGTCGGGATCGGCGGCAAGGACCAGGAGGTCACCTTCAACGCCCTGGAGATCTTCCACTGGGGCCGGTCCCTGACGGGCTGCGTCTACGGCAACAGCGACCCGGCCCGCGATCTGCCGGCCCTGGCCGACCACATCCGCGCGGGCCGTTTCGACCTGTCGATGATGGTCACCGAACGCATCGCCCTGGACGGTATCCCCGCCGCGTTCGACAACATGATCGCGGGCAAGGGCGGCCGGGCCCTCGTCGTCTTCTAGTAGTCCGTGGTCCGGGAGGTGGACGTCACCGGACCCAGCAGCCGGGCGTCCATCTCGCCCTCCTCGAAGAGCCGGGAGGCCGGGCCCACGATCAGCGGGTCCGGCGCCCCGACGACCTCCGGGTCCTTGCCCGGGTAGTCGAAGCGGTCCAGCACATGCCGCATCGCCTCCAGCCGGGCCCGCTTCTTGTCGTTGCTCTTCACCACCGTCCAGGGCGCGTCGGCCGTGTCGGTGTGGAAGAGCATCAGCTCCTTGGCCTCGGTGTACTCGTCCCACTTGTCCAGCGAGGCGAGGTCGACGGGGCTCAGTTTCCACCGTCGTACGGGGTCGATCTGCCGGATCATGAACCGGTTGCGCTGCTCGTTGCGGGAGACGGAGAACCAGAACTTCACCAGGTGGATGCCGTCCCGGGCGAGCATCCGCTCGAAGCCGGGCGCCTGGTGCATGAACTCCAGGTACTCGCGGGTCGTGCAGAACCCCATCACCCGCTCGACCCCGGCCCGGTTGTACCAGGAGCGGTCGAAGAGCACGATCTCCCCGGCGCTCGGCAGATGCGCCGCGTACCGCTGGAAGTACCACTGGGTGCGCTCACGTTCGGTGGGCTTCTCCAGGGCCACGATGCGGGCACCACGCGGATTCAGATGCTCGGTGAACCGCTTGATGGTGCCGCCCTTGCCCGCCGCGTCCCGCCCCTCGAAGAGGATCACCAGCCGCTCGTCGCGCTCCTTCACCCAGTGCTGGAGCTTCAGCAGCTCTATCTGGAGGGCGCGCTTGGCCTTCTCGTAGTCGCGGCGCCGGAGCTTGTTCTCGTACGGGTAGTCCTCCCGCCACGCGTCCCGGGCATGGCCGTCCGGCTCGACCAGGACCGGGTCGTCGTCACCGCTGTCGGCCACGCGGAAGCCGTCGAGGTACGGCCCGCCGAAGCGGGCCGCCCGCGCGGCCTCCTCGCGGGCGGCCTTCTTCTTCGCCCCGTTGCGGCCATTACTGCCACTACGGCCATTACGGTCGCCGTGCGCTCCGGTACTCCGCGTCATGACGGTTTCCCTCCACCGGCCGGTCCGGATTTCCGCGTGTGGGCCCAGTCTGCTGACGGCTCCGGGAGACCGCCACCCCGGCCAGGCAGAGCAGCCCCCCGAGGACCCCGAGCAGGGTCGGCACCTCGTCCAGCAGCACCCACGCCATGAGCACCACGATCGCCGGGACCGCGTACGTGGTGGCGCCCATCCGGCCCGCGGTGGTCCGGGCCAGCGCGTAGCCCCAGGTGGTGAAGGCCAGTGCGGTCGGGAACACGCCCAGGTAGATCATGTTCAGGGTCGCGGACATCGGCGCGTCGGCCGCCTCGGAGATCAGCACCCCGGTGAACGGCAGGCAGGCGACGGCGCCGATCAGGCAGCCGAAGGTGTTGATCTGGAGCGAGGAGCCGTACGCGAGCGCCGGCTTCTGGCTCACCACGCCCAGCGCGTACACCACTGCCGCCAGCAGGCAGAGGGCCACGCCCAGCACGGACGAGGTGCCGTGCCCGGACATCGCGAGGCCGACGACGACCGCACCCGAGAACGAGATGCCCATCCCCAGGAGCAGGCGGCGGGGCAGCCCCTCGCCGAGCATCCGGGCGCCCAGCAGCGCCATCAGGATCGGCCCGATGTTCACCAGCATCGCCGCCGTACCGGCGTCGACCTCCTGCTCGCCCCAGTTGAGCGCCACCATGTAGAGCCCGAACCACAGCACCCCGGACGTGATGATCCCGCGCCAGGCGCCGCGTCCGGGCAGCCCCTCCCGGCGTAGGAGGAGGATCGCCCCGAGCACCAGCACGCCCGCGAGGAGCCGCCCGAGGGCCAGGGCGCCGGGGGAGTAGGCCTCGCCCGCACTGCGGATGGAGACGAAGGCGGAGGCCCACAGCACGACGGTGGTGCAGGCGGCGGCGGTGGCGCGCCAGGATCGGGCGGGGGCGGAGTCGGCCGGGGTCGTCGTCATGGCCACGACCGTAGGGCCGAAACGGTTCGCCCCCCACCGAATTGTCGGCAACCGTCAATCGACGGCCGGCAAGTTCCAGCCCGTCCGGCGTTTGAGGACGGAGGCCGTCACCCTCAGCCCGTCCGGCGTTTGAGGACGGAACCGTGGCGGTGGCACCGGGCAACCCCTTCCGTGTCCGGGAAGCCCGGGCGCCGCCCATCCCGGGCAAGGGTTCCGTCCTCAAACGCCGGACGGGCTGCAGTGGGCAGACCGCGTCAAGGACGCTTCGGCGCACGCCGAACCGTTTCCGTGGGCCGCGCGTACTCCTCGTACTGCAGCGCCAACCCGTCCAGCAACGCCCGCAGCCCCGTCTCGAACGCCCCCTCGTCCACCTGCCGCCGGTGGTCGGCCAGCAGGTGCGCCTGGCCCAGGTGCGGGTAGTCGGCCGGGTCGTACGCGCTCTCGTCGTCCACGAAGCCCCCGGCGAAGGAGCCCAGCGCCGAGCCGGTGATGAAGTACCGCATCAGCGCCCCGATCCGGGTCGCCTGCGCCGGCGGCCACCCCGCGCCCACCATCGCCCCGAACACCGCGTCGGCGACCCGCAGCCCCGCCGGCCGGCGCCCCGGGCCCCGGGCGAGGACCGGGACGATGTGCGGGTGCGCGGCGAGGGCCGCCCGGTAGGAGAGCGCCCAGTCGTGCAGCGCCTCGCGCCAGTCCCGGGCGTCGGACTCCTCGAACATCGACAGATCGACCTGTACGGAGACGGCGTCGGCGACCGCGTCGAGGATCTCGTCCTTGTTCCGGAAGTGGTTGTAGAGAGAGGGCCCGCTGACCCCCAGGACGGCCGCCAGCCGACGCGTGGAGACGGCGTCGAGCCCTTCGGAGTCCACGAGGGAGCTCGCCGCCTCGACGATGCGGTCTCTGCTGAGAAGGGGCTTGCGCGGTCGGGCCATGCGGCTCATAGTAGGCGCTGCGAACCAGAAACTAGCAGTGCTAATTAAAGCGCTGCGCGAGAAGCCGTACGAGGAGTGGGTGGCGCGCAATGAACCTGGAGCTCAGCGAGGAGCAGGAGGCCGTCCGGCGGCTGGCCGAGGAGTTCGTGGCCCGTGAGGTCACTCCGCACGTCGTCGCGTGGGACCGGGCCGAGAATGTCGACAGGTCGATCGTGAAGAAGCTCGGCGCGCTCGGCTTCCTCGGTCTCACCGTCCCCGAGGAGTACGGCGGCTCGGGCGGTGACCACCTCACGTACTGCCTGGTCACCGAGGAGCTGGGCCGGGGCGACTCCTCCGTGCGCGGGATCGTCTCCGTCTCGCTCGGCCTGGTCGCCAAGACCATCGCCTCCTGGGGCGACGAGAAGCAGAAGCGGCAGTGGCTGCCCCGGCTCACCTCCGGTGAGGCGATCGGCTGCTTCGGCCTCACCGAGCCCGGCACCGGATCGGACGCCGGAAACCTCGCCACCAGGGCCGTACGCGACGGTGGCGACTACGTCATCAACGGCACCAAGATGTTCATCACCAACGGCACCTGGGCCGACGTCGTCCTGCTCTTCGCCCGCACGAACGACGCCCCCGGCCACCGCGGCGTCTCCGCCTTCCTGGTCCCCGCCGACACCCCCGGCCTCACCCGCCGCACCATCCACGGCAAGCTCGGCCTGCGCGGCCAGGCCACCGCCGAACTGGTCCTCCAGGACGTCCGCGTACCGGCCACCACCCTCCTCGGCCCCGAGGGCAAGGGCTTCACCGTCGCCATGTCGGCCCTCGCCAAGGGCCGGATGTCGGTCGCGGCGGGGTGCGTGGGTATCGCGCAGGCCGCCCTGGACGCGTCCGTGCGGTACGCCGGTGAGCGCGAGCAGTTCGGAAAGGGCATCGCCGGACACCAGCTCGTCCAGGAGCTGCTCAGCGACATCTCCGTCGACGTCGAGGCGGCCCGGCTGCTCACCTGGCGGGTCGCCGACCTCGTCGACCGGGGCCAGGAGTTCGCCACCGCCGCCTCCCAGGCCAAGCTGTACGCCTCCGAGGCCGCCGTCCGCTGCGCCAACAACGCCATCCAGGTCTTCGGCGGCTACGGCTACATCGACGAGTACCCGGTCGGGAAGCTGCTCCGGGACGCCCGCGTGATGACGCTCTACGAAGGCACCAGCCAGATCCAGAAGCTCATCATCGGCCGGGCGCTGACAGGCGTCTCCGCGTTCTGAGAGCGGCCGCCGCCACCCCGGCTCGTACGTGTGTCTGAGTACCCGCCTGAGTACGGGCACGGATGTGGCGTGCGCCACGCCGGCGGATGCTGAACCCATGAGTGACACGACATCGGTCAAGCAGCAGAGCACCGCCGCCTTCTACGGCCAGGCCGTCGCCTCCTTCCTGGTGGCGATGGGCGCGGTGGCCCTCGGTATCTTCTTCCTCGACGCCGATGCCTGGGTGCGCGGCTTCCTCGCCATCGGGGTGCTCTACCTCGTCACGTCCTGCTTCACGCTGGCCAAGGTGATCCGGGACCGGCAGGAGGCCGGGCAGATCGTCAGTCGGGTCGACCAGGCCCGGCTGGAGAAGATCCTCGCCGAGCACGACCCCTTCCAGAAGCTCTGACGCTTCCGGAAGCCCTGAACCCGCGCCGCCCCATGAGACGGCCCTAAGCGCTTGCTCAGGTTCGGGGTATGGTGTTCGTCCTGTTGACGGAGAGGGGCACCGGGTGATGAGCACGGCGGAGGAGACGAGCGGCGACGACGCTCCCTGGGGCGAGGTCACGCCCGAGGCGGCCCGGCGGCTCCTCGTCGCCGCGGTCGACGCCTTCGCCGAGCGCGGGTACCACGCGACCACCACCCGTGACATCGCCGGCCGCGCCGGGATGAGCCCGGCCGCGCTCTACATCCACTACAAGACGAAGGAAGAGCTGCTCCACCGGATCAGCAAGATCGGTCACGACCGGGCGCTCCACCTCCTCCAGGCCGAGGCCGACGGGGACGGCACGGCCGCCGAGCGGCTCGCCGGAGCCGTACGGTCCTTCGTCCGCTGGCACGCGGAGCGCCACACCACCGCGCGCGTCGTCCAGTACGAGCTCGACGCCCTCGGCCCCGAGCACCGCACCGAGATCGTCGAACTGCGCCGCAGGAGCGACGCGGTGGTGCGCGGGATCATCAGCGAAGGGGTGCGGGCGGGGGAGTTCGACGTCCCCGACATCCCCGGCACCACCCTCGCCGTGCTCTCCCTCTGCATCGACGTGGCCCGCTGGTTCAACGCCCAGGGCAGCCGCACGCCCGACGAGGTCGGCGCGCTCTACGCCGACCTCGTCCTGCGGATGGTCGGCGCCCCGCCGCAGCCGTAGGGTCCGCCGGACCCGGGCCCCACGGGCGCGTACGTCTACGAATCGGTCTCGATCGTGGCGCTCGTCCGGATCCGGCCACGTGGTGGGGCAATCATGGCTGCATGTCACTGCCTCCGACGCGTCTCCGTACCCCCGAGTGGTTCACGGTGGACGCGTCGGTCCTGAACGTGGCGCTGGTGTATCCGATGCAGGGGCCGGCGGGGATCTTCGGGCCGGGGTGCGAAGCGTGTGCGCGGCTGGCCGTGGAGGAGGTCAACGCGGCGGGCGGAGTCCTGGGGCGGGAGCTGCGGCTCCTTGAGGTGGACGGCGGGGCCGAGCCGTCCAGGGTGGCCGCCGAGGTCGAGGCGCTGGTCGCGGCCGGGGCGGTGCAGGGAGTCACCGGATGGCACATCAGCTCGGTGCGGCAGGCGGTGGCACCGCGGGTCGCGCACCGGGTGCCGTATGTGTACACCGCGCTGTACGAGGGCGGTGAGCGGACCGAGGGCGTCTTCATGACGAGCGAGACCCCCGCGGGACAACTGCTCCCGGCGATGCGGATGCTGGCACGGATGCGGGACGTGCGCCGCTGGTTCGTCGTCGGGAACGACTACATCTGGCCGCGCTGCACCGCCCGTGCCGCCCGCCGGTACGCGCGGGAGTCCCGGGGGCGGGTCTGCGGAGAGGCGTATCTGCCGCTCGGCACGGACGACTTCGCCGACGTCCTGCGCCGTATCGAGCGCGCGGACGCCGACGCCGTGCTGGTGCTGCTCGTGGGCAGCGACGCGGTCCGGTTCAACCGGGCGTTCGCCGCGGCCGGGCTGGACGCCCGCTGTCTGCGGCTGAGCACACTGATGGACGAGAGCATGCTCCTGGGCAGCGGCCCCGGGGCGACCGTCGACCTCTACAGCACGGCCGGGTTCTTCGCCTCGCTCGCGGACGGGCACAGCATGGACTTCCACGGCCGTTACGCCGCCCGCTTCGGCGCGGACGCGCCGGTCCCCGGCAGCCTCGGCGAGTCCTGCTACGAAGGCGTGCTGCTGCTCGCGGCGCTCATCGAGCGCGCCCGCAGTCTGGACGTCTCCGCCATCGGCGCGGCCGCCGACCACGTCCGGTACGAGGGGCCCTGCGGTCTGCTCGGCCTGGACGGGCGGCATGTGCGCCAGCGCATCTATCTGGCCGAGGCCGACGGCCTCGACTTCACCGTGCTCGCCCAACTGGATTCCCCGCAGGGGCTGGCGTAGCCCCTTCCCTGTCGCTGCCGTCGGCCAGCGCGCCGGACAGCCGGCCGAGCAGCGGCAGCAGCTGATCCTCTTCGTCCTCCGTGAGCCCGGGGACCGACGGTCCCCACTCCGCCCGTACCGCGCGCGAGAGCTCCCGGCGCCGCCGCAGGCCCCGGGGGGTGAGCTGGGCGAGGACCCGGCGGCGGTCGGCGGGGTCGACGCGGCGGAACACCAGGTTCTGGTCGACGAGTTGGTCGACGATCTTGGTGAGGGTCGGCGCGGGCAGGGCGGCGTCCTCGGCGAGGGACGTCATGTTCCGGCCCTCGTCGCCCGAGAGCAGGTCGAGGACCCGCCACGCGTCGACGGAGCAGCCGAACGCGTCGAGCACGGACTGGATACGACGCGCCGCGAGGCGCTCGGCCCGGGTCAGCAGGTGGAGCAGGTCCTGGGGCTGCCTCGCCATCGCACTCCTCGGGGCTCACGTCGGCACGGCCCCCGCGGCGGGGGTGCGATGGAGCCTACAACCGATCACCGCTCTCCCGGCAGGCCGTATGCCGATTCTGATCCTTTCCAGTGGAAGTAATGAATACCTGCATCGCGAATTCGTTCACCGATCGGCCGGTTGACGCCGACTCACATGAGTGCGAAACGCGATTACTTCCGCCGGAAACTGTTCTTCAACTGCGCCGCAACACACCCGAAACAGTTCCGCCGCAGGCTGTGGACCACTTCAGAGACCAGCCCGGAGGCCACCCCGGAACGGCTGGGCCCTCCCCCTTTCCCTCCCCTTCCTCCCCTCGCCCGGAGGAATCCGCTCGCACCGCCCTTCGGGGCAAGGAGGTACTGCCATGTCCGGGCTCATCACCAGGCGCGGTCTTCTGACCGGCATTTCCGCTCTCGGCGCCGGCGCCGTGCTCAGCGCCTGCGGCGCGAAGACCGGCAGCGACACGTCGAAGGCCGCGGGCGCCAAGGCCGACACCTCCGGCGACACCGTCAAGGTCGGCCTGCTGAACTCGCTCTCCGGCACGATGGCGATCAGCGAGGTCACCGTCCACAACGCGCTGCTGCTCGCGGTCAAGGAGATCAACGCCGCCGGCGGCGTCCTCGGCAAGAAGCTCGAACCGGTCAGTCAGGACGGGGCCTCCGACTGGCCGACCTTCGCCGAGAAGGCGCAGGCGCTCATCACGGACTCCAAGGTCGTCGCGACCTTCGGCTGCTGGACGTCGGCCAGCCGCAAGGCGGTGAAACCGGTCTTCGAGCGGAACAAGTCGCTGCTGTTCTACCCCGTGCAGTACGAGGGCCTGGAGCAGTCCCCGTACATCTTCTACTCGGGCGCCACCACCAACCAGCAGATCGTGCCCGCGCTCGACTACCTCAAGAAGCAGGGCCTCACCAAGCTCTACCTCGTCGGCAGCGACTACGTCTTCCCGCGCACTGCCAACAAGATCATCAAGACGTACGCGAAGGCGAACGGCATGGAGGTGCTCGGCGAGGACTACGCGCCGCTGGGCTCCACGGAGTTCGCCACCATCGTCAACAAGGTCAAGGGCGCGGGGGCCGACGCGGTCTTCAACACCCTGAACGGCGACAGCAACGTGGCCTTCTTCAAGGAGTACAAGTCCGCCGGGCTGACCGCGAAGAAGCTGCCGGTGCTCTCCGTCTCCATCGCGGAGGAGGAGGTCAAGAGCATCGGAACGCAGTACCTGGAAGGTCAGTTGACGGCCTGGAACTACTACCAGACCACGCCCGGAGCGGCGAACGAGAAGTTCGTCGCCGCGTACCGGGCGGCGTACGGCAAGGACAAGCCCACCAGCGACCCGATGGAGGCGGCGTACATCTCCGTCCACCTGTGGAAGGCGATGGTCGAGAAGGCGGGGTCCTTCGACGTCGAGAAGGTGAAGGCGGCCTCGGACGGGATCGAGTTCGACGCACCGGAGGGCAAGGTGACGGTCGACGGTGCGACGCAGCACGTCCACAAGACCGCCCGCATCGGCAAGGTCACCGCGAGCGGGCTCATCGAGGAGGTCTGGAACTCGGGCGGGCCCATCAAGCCCGACCCGTACCTGAAGGGCTACGACTGGGCGGCGGACCTGTGACGGTCATCCTCAACCAGTCCTTCACCGGCGTCAGCATCGGCGCGGTCCTCCTTCTCATCGCCCTCGGCCTGACCCTCACCTTCGGTCAGATGGGCGTCATCAACATGGCGCACGGCGAGTTCATCATGGCCGGCGCCTACACGACGTACGTGCTGCAGAAGCCGATCGAGAACGCCGGCATATCGCTCCTCCTCGCCCTGCCGGTCGCGTTCCTCGTGGCCGGGTCGATGGGCGCACTCCTGGAGTGGCTGCTCATCCGGCGGCTCTACGCACGCCCGCTGGACACACTGCTGGTGACCTGGGGTGTCTCGCTGATGCTGCAGCAGCTGGCGCGGGACGTCTTCGGCGCGCCGAACGTCCAGACGACCGCGCCCGACCTGCTGACGGGGAGCGTGTCGGTCGCGGGGGTGACCCTGGCCAACAGCCGGCTGTTCATCCTCGGGTTCGCGCTGCTCTGCGTGTGCGGCCTGGCGGCGATTCTGCGGGTCACACCGCTGGGCCGCCGGATCCGGGCGGTGGTGCAGAACCGGGACCTCGCGGAGGTGTCCGGGATCGCGACGGGGCGGGTGGACCGGACGACGTTCTTCATCGGCTCGGGTCTGGCGGGGATGGCGGGGGTAGCGCTGACGCTGATCGGCCCGATCGGTCCGACGACGGGGACCAACTACATCGTGGACGCCTTCCTGGTCGTGGTCGTCGGCGGCATCGGACGGCTCAGGGGCGCGGTCATCACCGCGTTCGTGCTCGGCCTGCTGCAGTCGGTCCTCGAATACTCCACGACCGTGAGCGTGGCGAAGGTGGTGGTCCTCGTGGGGATCGTCGCCTTCCTCCAGTGGCGGCCGCAGGGCCTGTACACCGTGCGCACCAGGAGCCTGGTATGACGACGACGAGCACACCCCCGGCCACCGTCCCGGCCGCCGGCCCCCCGGCCGGACCGCCGGACCGACCGTTCCAGAACCGCTTCCGGATACCCGCCGCCTTCCTGCTCGGCGCGGTGCTGCTGGTGGGCGTCGCCCCCCTGGTCCTGTCGGACTTCCGGCTCGGGCTGCTGGCCAAGTACCTCTGTTACGGGATCGTCGCGGTCGGCGTGAGCCTCGCCTGGGGCCGGGGCGGGCTGCTGGTCCTCGGGCAGGGCGTCTTCTTCGGCCTCGGCGGCTACGCCATGGCGATGCACCTCAAGCTCGCCGACGCAGCGGCAACGGGACAGCCGCTGCCCGACTTCATGCAGCTGTACGGCACCGAGGGCGGGCTGCCCTGGTGGTGGCAGCCCTTCGCCAACCCGGCGTTCGCGCTCGCCATGACGGTGCTGCTGCCGATGGCCGTCGCGGCCCTGCTCGGCGTGCTCGTCTTCCGCCGCCGGGTGAAGGGCGCGTACTTCGCGATCCTCAGCCAGGCGTTGGCGGCGGCCCTGGCGATCTGGCTGGTCGGCCAGCAGGCCACCACGGGCGGCACCAACGGCCTGACCGACTTCCAGGGCTTCTTCGGCTACGACCTGAACGACCCGGTCAACCAGCGGATGGTCTACGTCATCATCGCGATCGTCCTGCTGCTGCTCATGGCCCTCGCCCGGCAGTTGTTCGTCAGCCGTTACGGCGAACTCCTCATCGCGGTACGGGACTCCGAGGAGCGGGTGCGCTTCCTCGGCTACAACCCGGCCAACGTCAAGCTGGTGGCGTACGTGGTCGCGGCCGGCATGGCGGGTCTGGCCGGCGCGCTGTTCGTGCCGGCGGTGGGGATCATCTCCCCGGCGCTGATCGGGATCGTGCCGTCCATCGGCTTCGTCATCGGCGCGGCCGTCGGCGGGCGGGCGTCCCTGGTGGGCGCGGTGCTCGGGGCGATCGCGGTGGCCTGGGCACAGAGCACGCTCTCGGACGCGTGGCCGGCCGGGTGGACGTATCTCCAGGGCCTGCTGTTCGTCGTCGCGGTCGGCTTCCTGCCCGGCGGGCTGGCCTCGCTGACGACGGTGCTGCGCAGGCGGCGGAGCACGGATGGAGTCAGGGCGACGAAGGGAGTGACCGCATGAGCGGCGAGGGACTGACCGTCCGCGACCTCCGGGTGACGTTCGACGGGGGCGTCACCGCCGTCGACGGCGTCGACCTGGACATCCACCCGGGAGACCTGCGCTTCCTGATCGGACCGAACGGCGCGGGCAAGACGACGCTGGTCGACGCCGTCACCGGCCTGGTCCGGGCGAGCGGATCGATCCGCTTCGGCGGTGAGGAGATCATCGGCGAGCCCGTGCACCGCATCGCCCGCCGGGGCATCGGCCGCACCTTCCAGACAGCGACGGTCTTCGAGCAGCTGACCGTCGAGCAGAACCTCGACATCGCCGCGGGGGCCGGCCGCAGCGCGCTGACACTGCTGCGGCGGCGCAGACACCTCCCCGACTCGGTGGGGAAGGCGCTGGAGATCACCGGCCTGGCCGCGCTGCGCCACCGCCCCGCCGGGGTGCTGGCCCACGGCCAGAAGCAGAGCCTGGAGATCGGCATGCTCCTCGTCCAGGACGTGAAGCTGCTGCTGCTCGACGAGCCCGTCGCCGGGATGAGCCACGACGAGCGTGAGTCCGCCGGTGAGCTGCTCCAGCGGATCAGCGAGGACCACACCGTCGTCGTCATCGAGCACGACATGGACTTCATGCGCTCCTTCGCCCGCAGCGTCAGCGTCCTGCACGCCGGCAAGGTGCTCAGCGAGGGCACGGTCGCCCAGGTCCAGGCCGACGCCAAGGTCCAGGAGGTCTACCTCGGCCGCGCCTCGGAACCCGAGCCCTCGGCCGCCGTTCCCGTCCCCGTCCGCGAAGAGGTGTGACCGCCGTGCTGGAGATCGACGAAGTCCGCGCCGGCTACGACCGCACCACCGTCCTGCACGACGTGACCGTGGCCGTGCCGGACGACGGCGTCGCCGCCGTCCTCGGCCACAACGGCGCCGGGAAAAGCACCCTCCTGCGCACCGCCATGGGCCTCATCAAGCCGTCCGGCGGGACTGTCCGCCTCGACGGCGAGGACATCACCCACCTGGCGCCCCACCGGCGCGTCGCCCGAGGCATGGCGTACGTCCCCCAGGGCCAGCAGTCCTTCCCCCACCTGACCACCGCCGAGAACCTCCAGCTCGTCGCCGACGGCTCCCCGCGCGGCGGCGGCCGTGAGGCCATCGCCGAGGCCCTCGACCTCTTCCCCGTCCTCCGCGAACTCGCCCACCGCCGCGCCGGCCTCCTCTCGGGCGGACAGCGCCAGCAACTCGCCATCGCCCGCGCCCTCGTCACCCGCCCCCGGCTCCTTCTCCTCGACGAACCGACGGAGGGCATCCAGCCCTCCGTCGTCGCCGAGATCGAGGCCACGATCCTCTCCCTGGCCGAGCGCGGCGGCCTCAGCGTCCTCCTCGTCGAACAGCACGTCGGCTTCGCCATGCGGGCGGCGGAGCGCTACTACGTCCTGGAGGCGGGCAGGGTCACGTCGTCGGGTGAGGGGGGTACGGGTGCGGAGAAGACGGTCCGGGAGGCGCTGAGCGTGTGAGCGGCCCGGCCCGTCCCCCGAGAGGCGCGGGCCGTCAGAATCAGAAGTAGTAGCGCGACACCGACTCGGCCACGCACGCGGGCTTCTCGCTGCCCTCGCGCTCGACCGTGACGACCGCGGTGACCTGCACGCCGCCCCCGGCCTCCTCCACGCTGCTGAGCACCGCGGTGGCCCGCAGCCGTGAACCGACCGGGACGGTGGAGGGGAAGCGGACCTTGTTGGTCCCGTAGTTGATGCCCATCTTCATGTTCTCGACCCGCATCACCTGCGGCACCAGGGCGGGCAGCAGCGAGAGCGTCAGATAGCCGTGCGCGATGGTCGTGCCGAACGGCCCGGCCGCCGCGCGCTCCGGGTCCACATGGATCCACTGGTGGTCGCCGGTCGCCTCGGCGAACAGGTCGATCCGCTTCTGGTCGACCTCCAGCCAGTCGCTGTGTCCCAGTTGCTCGCCCACCCCGTCGAGCAGCTCCTGTGCGGACGTGAAGATCTTCGGCTCTGCCATGTTCCCGGTCCCTGCCTTCCGGCTCTCCGCACCTTCAGGTGCGATGTCTAAGCGCTTGCTCAGCATCGTTGTGTGCCGCGTTCCTGTCAACGACATGGCAGTAGGGTCTGAGGAGTGCCACAGATCCCACAGACACTCCACGAACTCTCGGTCGGCCAGCTCTCGGCGCGCAGCGGCGCCGCGGTCTCCGCTCTGCACTTCTACGAGTCCAAGGGCCTGATCAGCAGCCGCCGCACCAGCGGCAACCAGCGCCGCTACTCGCGCGACGCCCTGCGCCGCGTCGCCTTCGTACGCGCGGCCCAGCGCGTCGGCATCCCACTGGCCACGATCCGGGACGCACTCGCCTCGCTGCCCGAGGAGCGCACGCCGAACCGGGACGACTGGGCCCGCCTCTCCGAGGCCTGGCGCCAGGAACTGGACGAGCGGATCAAGCAGTTGCACCGGCTGCGCGACCATCTGACCGACTGCATCGGCTGCGGCTGTCTGTCGCTGGAGAACTGTGTGCTGTCCAACCCCGACGACATCTCCGGCGAACGGATCACTGGCTCGCGCCTGATGCCCGAGCGCCGGCGGGACCCGGCGGCGGAGGAGGACGGGACCGGCTGACCTGGGGCGCGTCCCGGCGGCCGCCCCGGACGGGGCCGACTCACGACACGGCAGGCCCGCCCCCGCACGACGTCTGCCGCAACCGCACCGCCGCGGCGACCAGTTCCGCGTTCGAGCGCGCGGGGCTCCCGTCCGGCAGCACCGTCACATCCTCCGCGCCGATCCGCGTCCCCAGGCCCAGTCGGAAGGCCAGCGCCGCCACCGGCCACGCTCCGCCCTCCTCGCCGTGCAGCAGCACCGGGCGGCCGTGCGCGGCGCCCACCTCGGCGAGGAGCAGCCGGGCCGAGCCGGTCGCCGTCGCCGGGTCGGTGTCGGTGACCTCGGCCAGCACCCGCAGGACGCGGGGCGCCACCGGGGAGCGGCGGAAGAGGCGGTGCCCCTCCGTGTCCGACCAGAGCCCGGCCTCCACGCCCACGCCACGCTCCAGCAGCGCGGCGGCCAGCTCCTCGGCGCCCGGCTCGTGCCAGTTGACCGATGCGTGGTCGGGCAGCACCGTCCACTCCCGCACGCGCTCCACCCGGCGCCGTGGATCCGGCTCCGCCCAGGCGCCCGTCGTCACCCCGACCGGGACGCGCACCGCCGCCCGTATCGCCGTCAGCGTCGCGGCCACCACCCGGGGCGAGAGCGTGTCCTGCCCGCAGGGGGTCCGCGGATGCACATGGATGTCGGTGGCACCGGCGGCGACGGCCTCGGCCGCCGACCGGGCCAGCGCTTCGGGGGACAGGGGCACGGCCGCCGAAGCATCCGCACCGCGCCGGCCGTTCAGGCAGACCTGGATCATGTGCCCGATGGTGACATCCGCCACTGACAACGGGCCGGGAACGCCCTCGCCCCCGGCGACGTACCCCGGAAGTCCCTACGCCGCTGCCGCCGCGGCGAGCCTCCGGTGCCGTACCAACCGGGCCCTGGCCAGCGTGCGGTCCGTCAGCACCGGCTGCGGCACCGCGATCCCGCACGCCGTGCACACCGGACCCGACCACGGCTCATGCCCGCGCTCCCGCTCCTGTCGCCACTCGATCCCGGTGTCCGCACAGACCGGGCAGGCCGAGCCGGGGCCGGAACCGAGCGCCGCGATCAGCCGGCGCAGCACCTCGGCGAGCGGCTCACTGGGGTGGACCTCCGGATCCGCGCAGCGGGCCACTCCGTGACCGCCCCACGTCCGGCGGTGCCAGTCGTCGAACGCGCCGGGCCGCCGCAGGCCCTCGTGCTTCTCGCGCCGCCGCCGCTCGGCGAACCCCGCCTCGTAGGCGAGCCAGATGGCCCGCGCCTCCTCCAGCTCCTCCAGGGCGCCCAGCAGGCGCGCCGGATCGGGTGCCCGGTCCTCGGGATCGATCCCGTGCCGGGCGCACAGATGGTCCCAGGTCGCCCGGTGACCATAGGGGGCGAACCTCTCCAGGCACTTGCGCAGCGAGTACCGCCGCAGGGCCAGATCGCCCAGCGGATCGCGGACCTGTCTCGCAAGACTCCGGAAACCGGCCATGTCTGCCACCTCCGTCGTTCGTCCTTCGGCGTCAGGGAGTGGACGTACGCCTGCCCGTTTCGGCTCCATCGAAAGATGGAAACCGTCCATTGGCTGAGACTCCCCATGTGGGACGGGCGCCACGGGCAGAAGCGGAACGGCGCGCGGACGGGTGGTGAGAGGGCGCGCGGCCGTGCGGGGGGTCTTCGGCGCCCCGGCACCCCGGAGCCGCTCGCACCCGCCCGCTGACCAGGGAAAATCAGTGGCAGGGCCCCGCGCGGGTGCGGTTGGGTGCCCGTATGACAGCAGTCTCTCCCCGCCTGGAAAAGGTCACGCCCGACACCGTGCTCGACGCCTGTCGGCTGGAAGTCGCTCCCGAGCAGCGGAAGTTCGTCTCGCCGGTCGCACAGTCGTTGGCCGAGGCCTATGTGCACCCCGACACCGCCTGGCCCCGGCTGATCTGTGACGGCGACCGCATCGTGGGCTTCGTGATGGCCTTCTTCGACGTCCGGTTCGACTACGACGCCGATGTGCCGGACGCCCCGCTGCGCTCCGGCCTCTGGCGGCTGGCCATAGCCGCCGGTGAGCAGGGCCGGGGGTACGGGCGGTTCGCGGTGGGCGCGGTGAACGAGGAGATCCGCCGCCGGGGCGGGACGGTCTCGACCGTGACCTGGCACGGAGGCGAGGGCGGTCCGGAGGAGTTCTACCTCCGGCTCGGCTACCGCAAGCGGGGCCTGACCGACGACGACGAGTACCTCGGCGACCTGGACCTCACGGGCTGAGACGGGCGGAGGGCCGGCGCCCGGAACGACGGGCGGCGGCCCTCCGGCGAGGGCGCCCGCCGTTCTGTGCGCGCCCCCCTCTGGCGTTCCGGGTGCGCCCGGCCCCTCGTCCCGCGTGCGCCCCCCGCCCCGCCCGCACTACCCCCCGTACCGCAGATACCTCCGCCGCTTCGCCCGGAACGCCGTCAGGTCCGACCGCCACGCGTCCACCACCGCGTCCGTGTCCGCCCCCGCGTCGATCATGGTGCGGACCCGGGTGTTCCCGGTGAGCTTGTCGATCCAGTTGTCCGGGCGCCAGGCGAATCCGCTCCACGTCCGCTTCGCCGTCACCAGCAGGGCGATGCCGGTGCGGACCGGGTCGAACACCTCCCGGTCCTGGACGTGCACCTGCACCCCGCCCACCGTCTTCCCCTGGAACTTGGAGAACGTCGGCGCGAAGTACGCCTCCCGGAAGGCGACCCCCGGCAGCCCCAGCGCGTTCACGGCGGCCGCCCAGCGGTGGTCGATGCCCTCCGCGCCCAGCAGCTCGAAGGGGCGGGTGGTGCCCCGGCCCTCGGAGAGGTTCGTGCCTTCGAAGAGGCAGGTCCCGGAGTAGACCAGGGCCGTCTCCGGCGTCGGCATGTTCGGGCTCGGCGGCACCCACGGCAGCCCGGTGTCGTCGAAGAAGTCCGAGCGCCGCCACCCCGACATGGTCACCACGTCCAGCCGCACCGGGTTCTCGTGCAGGAACTCCGCCTTGAAGAACAGCGCCAGCTCCGCCACCGTCATCCCGTGCGCCTGGGCGATCTCCCGGCGGCCGACGAACGTGGCGAACGCCGGGTCCAGCACCGGCCCCAGCGCCGCCCGCCCGGTCACCGGGTTCGGCCGGTCCAGCACCACCAGGCGCTTGCCCGCGAGCGCGGCGGCCTCCATGCAGTCGTACAGCGTCCAGATGTACGTGTAGAAGCGCGCGCCCGCGTCCTGGATGTCGAAGAGGACCGTGTCCACGCCGGACGCGGTGAAGATGTCCGCGAGCGGCTGCCCGCTCTTGAGGTACGTGTCGTAGACCGGCAGCCCGGTCGCCGGGTCGTCGTAGCGCCCCTCCGAGCCGCCCGCCTGCGCGGTGCCCCGGAAGCCGTGCTCGGGGCCGAAGACGGCGGTCAGGTTCACCCGGGAGTCGGGGTGCATCACGTCGACGATGTGCCGGACATCGGCGGTGATGCCGGTCGGGTTGGTGACGACGCCGACCTTCTGGCCCCGCAGCAGCCGGTAGCCGTCGGCCGCCAGCCGGTCGAATCCGGTACGGACCCGGGCGCGCCCCGGTCCGTGGCCGCGTCCGGAAGCGGCGGCTCCACCGGTGCCGGCGGCCGTCGCCGCGAGCGCTCCCACGGCGCCTCCCGCGGCCAGCACACCACGTCGGGAAAGGCTCATTCCGCTACCTCCATGATCGCGCCGACTGTCATGGCCACGCACGCTAGCGCGGCTGGGGGCCGCACGGAACGACCCCGGCCGCGCCGATTCCCCCGGCCGGGCAGCCGCCCCCGCCGACCTGCCCCGGGGCCCTTCCCGACCCTTCCCCGATCACATACCGACCGGTTAGTCTGCCGATGCGGAGGGGCCGCGGAACAGGCGTACGGAAGGCGGGACGACGATGGGCACGGGAGATACGGCGGATACGGTGCGGGGCGCCGGTGTGGTGGTCACAGGGGCCGGAGGCGGCATCGGCGCCGCTCTGGCCCGCAGGTTCGCCGCGGAGGGCGCGCGGGTCGTCGTCAACGACCTCGACCTCGCGCGCATCGAGCCGCTCGCCAAGGAGATCGGCGGGACCGCCGTCGCCGGCGACGCCTCGGACACCGTGGCCGCCGCCCGGGACGCGCTGGGCGGCACGGTCGACGTCTACTGCGCCAACGCCGGACTCGCCTCACCCGGTGACGCGTTCGCCGACGAGGAGGTCTGGGCCGCCGCCTGGGACGTCAATGTGATGGCCCACGTCCGCGCGGCCAGGGCCCTGCTGCCGCAGTGGCTGGAGCGCGGCAGCGGGCGCTTCGTCACCACCGCGTCCGCCGCCGGGCTGCTGACGATGATCGGCGCGGCCCCCTACAGCGTCACCAAGCACGGGGCGGTCGCCTTCGCCGAGTGGCTCTCGCTCACCTACCGCCACCGCGGCGTCAAGGTTCACGCGATCTGCCCGCAGGGCGTGCGTACGGATATGCTCACCGCCGCGGGTTCGGCCGGCGAGCTGGTCCTCGCCCCCGGAGCCATCGAGCCGGACGCCGTCGCCGACGCGCTGTTCGACGCGATGGCGGCCGACCGCTTCCTGGTCCTGCCGCACCCCGAGGTCGCCGGTTACTACCGGGCCCGCGCCGAGGACCCCGACCGATGGATGGGCAACATGAACCGCCTCCAGCAGAAGTGGGAGGCGAGCGGCGCATGAGCGACCCGGCCGGCCCCGCCCCGGCTCACGACGACACGCCCCCCGGCGGCTCCGTCTACGCGGCCAAGCCGTGGCTCGCCCTCCTCAGCGACGCCCAGCGCGCCGAACTGCACCCCGCGGAGACCGTGCTGCACGCCTTCCGGGACGCCGTAGGGCGGGCCCCCGACGGCCACCCGGCCCTCGCCTACTTCGACGGGCGCCTCACTTACCGCGAGACCGACGAGCTCTCCGACTCGGTGGCCGGACACCTCGCCTCCCGGGGCCTGCGGCGCGGCGACCGGGTCGCGATCATGCTCCAGAACAGCCCGCACTTCGTCCTCGCGCTCCTCGGCGCGTGGAAGGCGGGGGCCACCGTCGTACCGCTCAACCCGATGTACAAGTCCGGCGAGGTCGGCCACGTACTGAAGGACGCCGGGGTCACCGCGCTGATCTGCGGGGAGAGGGCCTGGGCGGCGTATCTGCGGGAGACCGCGGAGGGCGCCCCGGACCTCACGATCGCGCTGACCGCCTGCGAGCTGGACCTCCAGAGCGTGGACGACGCCCGCGTGCTCGGCTTCGAGCGGCTCCCCGCCCCCGGCCCCGACGACCTCGCCGACGACCTGCTGACCGTCGCCCGCGCCGGTCACCGGGCCCCGGACGGCCGGGAGCTCACCGCCGCCGACACGGCGCTGATCAGCTACACCTCCGGGACCAGCGGCACCCCCAAGGGCGCCATGAACTCCCACGCCAACATCATGGTCAACGCCGAACGGCAGCGCGCCGGGCATCCCCTCGCCGAGGGCTCCGTCTACTTCGCGCTCGCCCCGCTCTTCCACATCACCGGCATGGTCTGCCAGCTCGCCGCCTGTATCGCCAACGCGGGCACCCTGGTCCTGGCCTACCGCTTCGAGGCGGGCGTCGTCCTCGAAGCCTTCGCCGCCCACCGCCCCGCGTACACGGTCGGGCCGTCCACCGCCTTCATGGCCCTGGCCGCCCACCCGGACGTCACCCCGGACCACTTCGCCTCCTTCCAGGTGATCTCCTCCGGCGGCGCCCCGCTGCCGCCCGCGCTGGTGGAGAGGTTCCGCGCCGGCTTCGGCCCGTACATCCGCAACGGCTACGGCCTCACCGAGTGCACCGCCCCCTGCGCCTCGGTCCCGCCCGAGCGCGAGGCCCCGGTGGACCCGGTCTCCGGCACCCTCTCCGTCGGCGTACCCGGCCCCGACACCGTCGTACGGATCCTCGACGAGACGGGGCAGGAGGTGCCCTTCGGGGAGCAGGGCGAGATCGCGGTGCGCGGCCCGCAGGTCGTCTCCGGCTACTGGAACCTCCCCGAGGCCACCGAGGCCGCCTTCCCGGACGGCGAGCTGCGCACCGGTGACATCGGCTTCATGGACGCGGCGGGCTGGCTCTACGTCGTCGACCGCAAGAAGGACATGATCAACGCCTCCGGCTTCAAGGTGTGGCCCCGCGAGGTGGAGGACGTCCTGTACACCCACCCGGCGGTGCGCGAGGCCGCCGTCGTGGGCGTGCCCGACGCCTACCGGGGGGAGACCGTACGGGCGTATGTCAGTCTGCGTCCGGGCGTTCGGGTCGAACCGGGCGAGCTCGGGACGTACTGCAAGGAAAGGCTCGCCGCCTACAAGTATCCGCGCGAGGTGGAGATCCTGACCGAGCTGCCGAAGACGGCGAGTGGGAAGATCCTGAGGCGGGAACTGCGTTCCCCCCGTTAGAACCTCGTCGGAACAGCGAACGCACAGTATGAAAGGCAGGTGGCGGCTCATGGCCAAGGCGACGGAGCAGAACGGCACTCCCGTCCCTCAGAGGCTGCTGGCCGCCGCCACCCGTCTCTTCGCCGAGCGCGGGTACGACCGCACCTCGGTCCAGGAGATCGTCGAGGCGGCGGGCGTCACCAAGGGGGCGCTCTACCACTACTTCGGCTCCAAGGAGGACCTGCTCCAGGAGGTCTACGCCCGGGTGCTGCGGCTCCAGCAGGAGCGGCTCGACGCCTTCGCGGGCGCCGAGGCCCCCGTCGAGCAGCGGCTGCGGGACGCGGCGGCCGACGTGGTCGTCACGACCATCGACAACCTGGACGACGCCGCGATCTTCTTCCGCTCCATGCACCACCTGAGCCCGGAGAAGAACAAGCAGGTACGGGTGGAGCGCCGCCGCTACCACGAGCGGTTCCGGGCGCTGATCGAGGAGGGCCAGCGCAGTGGGGTGTTCTCCACCGCCACCCCCGCCGACCTGGTGGTCGACTACCACTTCGGATCGGTCCACCACCTCTCCACCTGGTACCGCCCGGACGGCCCGCTCAGCCGCCAGCAGGTCGCCGACCACCTCGCGGACCTGCTGCTGCGGGCCCTGCGCCCGTAACAGGCGCCGGGGGACACGCGATTCGCCACTGTTCAGGGCCGGTTGAGCGCTTTCAAACACGGTTCGGTGTTCGTTAATAGAACTGACATGTCCGTTTTCCGCTCTTGACGGAACACTGTCACCTCATTGACCATCGGTCACGCATCGCACGGACCACCGGTCCTGCGGTGCGCACCACCAGCTCCAGGACCCGGCCGTACGTTCCACGCGGCCGGGTGCCCCCCGCACGTTCCGTCAGTCCCCGAACGGAATCCGGAGCCCCATCGATGAGACCGAACCGAATCACCCTGCGCAGATCCCCGGCGGCCGTCGCCGCCGTCGCCCTCGCAGCCCTCCTCGGGACCGCCGCGCCCACCGCGCAGGCCGCCCCGGCGACGACCGCGGCGACAGCCGCCGTCGCAGCGCCCGACATACCCCTGGCCAACGTCAAGGGCCACCTCACGCAGTTCTCGACGATCGCCGCGAACAACGGCGGCAACCGCGCCCACGGCCGCCCCGGCTACAAGGCGTCCGTCGACTACGTGAAGGCCAAGCTCGACGCGGCCGGATACACCACGTCCATCCAGCAGTTCACCTCCAGCGGCGCCACCGGCTACAACCTGATAGCCGACTGGCCCGGCGGCGACCCGAACAAGGTCGTCTTCGCCGGAGCCCACCTGGACTCCGTCTCCTCCGGCGCCGGGATCAACGACAACGCCTCCGGCTCGGCCGCCGTCCTGGAGACCGCCCTCGCCGTCTCCCGCGCCGGCTACCAGCCCGACAAGCACCTGCGGTTCGCCTGGTGGGGTGCGGAGGAGCTGGGCCTGATCGGCTCCAAGTACTACGTCAACAACCTGCCGGCCGCCGAGCGTTCGAAGATCTCCGGCTACCTCAACTTCGACATGATCGGCTCGCCGAACGCGGGCTACTTCGTCTACGACGACGACCCGGTCATCGAGAAGACCTTCAAGGACTACTTCGCGGGCCTCGGCGTGCCCACCGAGATCGAGACCGAGGGCGACGGCCGCTCCGACCACGCCCCGTTCAAGTCGGCGGGCGTCCCCGTCGGTGGCCTCTTCACCGGCGCCAGCCGCACCAAGACCGCGGCCCAGGTGCAGAAGTGGGGCGGAACGCAGGGCCAGGCCTTCGACCGCTGCTACCACTCCTCCTGCGACACCACGGCGAACATCAACGACACCGCCCTGGACCGCAACAGCGATGCCGCCGCCCACGCCGTCTGGACCCTCTCCGCGGGCTCCACGGGCGAGCCGCCCACGGGCACCGTCTTCTCCAACGACGCCGACGTCGCCATCCCGGACGCCGGGGCGGCCGTGACCTCCTCGGTCACCGTCTCCGGCCGGACCGGCAACGCCCCCGCCGCACTCCAGGTGGGCGTGGACATCAAGCACACCTACCGCGGTGACCTCGTGGTCGACCTGCTGGCACCGGACGGCACCGCCTACCGGCTGAAGAACTCCAGCAGCGGCGACTCCGCGGACAACGTGATCGCCACCTACACGGTCAACGCCTCCTCCGAGGTGGCCAACGGCGTCTGGAAGCTCCGGGTGCAGGACATCGCCCGGCAGGACACCGGCTACATCGACAGCTGGAAGCTCACCTTCTGATCTCCCGGCGCTCCCGCTGTGGCCCCCTCCCCCGGAGGGGGCCACACGCGGTTCACAGGTACCGCTTGATCTCCCGCCGGGCCAGCGACCGCTGGTGCACCTCGTCCGGCCCGTCCGCCAGCCGCAGCGTCCGCGCCGCCGCCCACAGCTCCGCCAGCGGGAAGTCCTGGCTCACCCCGCCCGCGCCGTGCAGCTGCACCGCCGAGTCCAGGATGTCCACCACCGCGCGCGGCGTGGCGATCTTGATGGACTGGATCTCGGTGTGCGCCCCCTTGTTGCCCACCGTGTCCATCAGCCAGGCCGTCTTCAGCACCAGCAGCCGCAACTGCTCCACCGTCACCCGGGCGTCCGCGATCCAGTTCTGCACGACGCCCTGCTGGGCGAGCGGCTTGCCGAACGCCGTACGTGCCACCGCCCGGCGGCACATCAGCTCGATGGCCCGCTCCGCCATCCCGATCAGCCGCATGCAGTGGTGGATCCGCCCCGGACCCAGCCGCGCCTGCGCGATGGCGAAACCGCCGCCCTCCTCACCGATCAGGTTCGCCGCCGGCACCCGTACGTCGTGGAAGACCACCTCGGCGTGGCCGCCGTGGGAGTGGTCCTCGTACCCGTACACCTGCATGGCGCGCCGCACTTCGAGGCCCGGGGTGTCGCGCGGCACCAGGATCATCGACTGCTGACGGCGGAGGTCGGCGCCGTCCGGGTCGGTCTTGCCCATCACGATGAAGACCGCGCAGTCCGGGTTCATCGCCCCGGAGATGTACCACTTCCGGCCGTTGATGACGTACGAGTCGCCGTCCCTGACGATCCGGGTCTCGATGTTCGTCGCGTCCGACGACGCCACCTCCGGCTCCGTCATCGCGAACGCCGAGCGGATCTCCCCGTCCAGCAGCGGCTCCAGCCACTGCTTCTTCTGCTCCTCGGTGGCGAACTGGAAGAGCACCTCCATGTTCCCGGTGTCCGGGGCCGCGCAGTTCAGCGCGGTCGGCGCGAGGTGCGGGGATCGGCCGGTGATCTCCGCGAGCGGCGCGTACTGGAGGTTCGTCAGCCCCGCCCCGTACTCCGCGTCCGGCAGGAAGAGGTTCCACAGCCCCTGCCGCCGCGCCTCGGCCTTCAGCTCGTCCACGACCGCCGGGGTGTCCCACGGCGAGGCGAGGAGCGCCCGCTGCTCCTCCGCGACCTGCTCGGCCGGGTACACGTACGCGTCCATGAAGGCGAGCAGCCTGCTCCGCAGCTCCTCGGTACGGGCGTCGAATGCGAAGTCCATGGGGTTCAGCCTTCCTGGAGAGTGGTGAGGCCGTGCTCGATGAAGACCGGGACCAGATCGCCGATCTGATCGAAGCCCGCGCCGACGGTCTGGCCGAGGGTGTAGCGGTAGTGGATGCCCTCCAGGATCACGGCGAGCTTGAACCAGGCGAACGCGGTGTACCAGGAGATGGCGGAGGTGTCCCGGCCCGACCCGGCGGCGTACCGCTCGATCAGCTCGGCGGGCGAGGGGTGCCCCGCCGCGCCGCTGGTGGTGGAGACGGGGGAGTGCGGCAGATCGAGGTCGGAGCTGTACATCACGAGGAGCCCGAGGTCGGTGAGCGGATCGCCGAGGGTGGACATCTCCCAGTCCAGGACGGCGTTGATGCGGTCGTCCGGGCCGAGCAGCACGTTGTCCAGGCGGTAGTCGCCGTGTACGACGGTGGGCGCGGGGGAGGAGGGCAGCTCGCGGCCGAGCGAGGCGTGCAGTTCGTCGATTCCGGCCAGCTCGCGGTTGCGGGAGGCGTCCAGCTGCTTGCCCCAGCGCCGCAGCTGCCGGTCCAGGAACCCCTCCGGGCGCCCGAAGTCCCCGAGCCCGACGGCCCCGGGGTCCACCGCGTGCAGGTCGACCAGGGTGTCGACGAGGGCGAGGACGGCGGCCCGGGTGCGCTCGGGGCCCAGCGGGGCGAGCTGTTCGGCGGTGCGGTACGGGACGCCCTCGACGTGCTCCATGACGTAGAACGGCGCACCGAGCACCGAGTCGTCCTCGCAGAGCAGCACCGGCTCCGGAACCGGGACGGCGGTGGGGTGCAGGGCGCTGATCACCCGGTGCTCGCGCTTCATGTCGTGCGCGGTGGCCAGCACATGGCCCAGCGGCGGTCTGCGCACCACCCACCGGCCGGTCCCGTCGGTGACGGTGTACGTGAGGTTCGAGCGGCCGCCCTCGATCAGCCGCGCCTCCAGCGGCCCGCGCACCAGCCCGGGACGCTCGCGGTCCAGGTGTACGCGCAGCAGCCCGGGGTCGAGACCTGGTGGGGGGAGTGAGCTCATGGTGCGTACCTCCGGGGCGACGGGACGATCGCTGACCATGATGCCGACCAGTCGGTATGTCGTCCAGTGAACTCCCGTAATCAGGCGCGGGAAGTGCGTCCCGACCCTGGTGGTCGATCCCATCCCTGAATACAGTTCACGTATGCATACCGACCTGGTGATCGAAGACGTCCGGCTCACCCCGATCCTCGTGGCCGATCCGCCCCTGCTGAACACCCAGGGGGTCCACCAGCCGTACACGCCCCGGCTCATCGTGGAAGTGGTCACGCGGGGCGGGGTGACGGGGGTGGGGGAGACGTACGGGGACGGCAAGTACCTGGACCCCGCGGGCGCGCTCGCCCGGGCGCTCCCCGGCCGCGCGGTCACCGATCTGAACGGACTGTTCGCCCTGGCCGACGAGGTGTGCGGCGACTCACGGCCCGCCGGCGACCGGGCGGCCGACCACCGGGTGGACGCCGGCGGGCTGCGCGGCGTCCAGAGCGCCGACAAGATCCGCCTCTCCGTCGTCTCCGCCTTCGAGGTCGCCTGCCTGGACGCCCTCGGCAAGGCGCTCGGCCTGCCCGTGCACGCGCTGCTCGGCGGGAAGGTCCGCTCCACCGTCGAGTACAGCGCGTACCTCTTCTACCGCTGGGCCGCCCACCCGCAGGACGGGGAGCGCGACGACTGGGGCGCGGCGCTCGACCCGGCGGGCATCGTCGCCCAGGCCCGGCGCTTCGCCGACACGTACGGCTTCGCCTCCTTCAAGCTCAAGGGCGGTGTCTTCCCACCCGACGACGAGATCGCCGCGATCCGCGCCCTGGCCGAGGCGTTCCCCGGCCGCCCCCTCCGCCTGGACCCCAACGGCGCCTGGTCCGTGCCCACCGCGCTGTACGTCGCCGACCGGCTCAAGGGCGTCCTGGAGTACCTGGAGGACCCCACCGGCTCCACGGAATCCATGGCCGCCGTCGCCGCGTCCACCGATGTCCCGCTGGCCACCAACATGTGCGTCACCACCCTGGCCGAGGTCCCCGAGGCCTTCGCCACCGACGCCGTACAGATCGTCCTCAGCGACCACCACTACTGGGGCGGCCTGCACCGCACCCGCGAACTCGCCGCCCTCTGCCGCACGTTCGGTGTCGGGCTGTCCATGCACTCCAACACCCACCTCGGCATCAGCCTCGCCGCGATGACCCACGTCGCCGCCACCGTGCCCGGCCTCGCGTACGCCTGCGACAGCCACTACCCCTGGCAGACCGAGGACGTCATCACCGAACGCCACACCTTCACCGACGGCCGGCTGACCGTCTCCGACGCCCCCGGCCTCGGCGTCGAACTGGACCGTGACCGGCTGGCCGCCCTGCACCGCCGCTGGCTCCAGGACGACGGCACCCACCGCGAGCGCGACGACGCGGCGGCGATGCGCCGGGCCGACCCCGAGTGGACGGTCCCGGAGATCCCGCGCTGGTGAGGGAGGCGCGGGCCCACGGCGTAGGGGGCCGGGCCCACGGGCGTACCACCTGAGTTGCGTCCACCCTGACCTGCACCGAAGGTCGAGGGATGAAGGCGATCAGCTACAGCGCGTACGGCTCGGCCGATGTCCTGGAGTACGGCGAGCGGCCCGACCCCAAGGTCGGCCCCGACGCGGTCCTGGTGAAGGTGCGGGCCGCGGCCGTCAACCCGGTCGACTGGAAGGCCCGCGAGGGCTACCTCCAGGGCGGCCTCGAAGCCGTCTTCCCGGTGATCCCGGGCTGGGACGTCTCCGGTGTGGTCGTGCAACCGGGCATCGCCGTCGACGAGTTCGCCGTCGGGGACGAGGTGATCGGCTACGTCCGCGAGGACTTCCTCTCCCGGGGTACGTTCGCCGAGTACGTCGCCGCCCCCGTGCGCACCCTCGCCCGCAAGCCCCTCAGCCTGAGCTTCGAGGAGGCCGCGGGCCTGCCGCTGGCCGGGCTGACCGCGTACCAGGTGCTGCACCGCACCCTCAAGGTCCGCGAGGGCGACACCGTCCTCGTCCACGCGGCGGCGGGCGGGGTCGGCTCGCTCGCCGTGCAGATCGCCCGCCACAGCGGCTGCCGGGTCGTCGGCACCGCGAGCGCCCGCAACCACGAGCATGTGCGAAGCCTCGGCGCCGAACCCGTGGAGTACGGGGACGGGCTCGCCGACCGGCTGCGGGAGCTGGCCCCCGAGGGCTTCGACGCCGCCTTCGACACGGTGGGCGGCGAAGCGCTGCGGGTCTCGGCCGAGGCCCTCGCCGAGGGCGGCCGGCTCGCCTCGATCGCGGACAGCGAGGTCTTCTCCTACGGCGGCCGCTACGCCTTCGTCCGGCCCGACGCCGCCGACCTGGCCCAGCTCGCGGAACTGGCCGAACAGGGCATCGTCACCGTCCATGTGGACCGGGTCTTCCCGCTGGAACAGGCGGCCGACGCGTACCGCCTCAACCAGGAGGGACGCACCCGCGGCAAGATCGTGGTCACGGTGGACTGGGAGGCCTGAGCAGCCCCGGGCGGGCGCTCTCGGACCCCGGGAGGGTGCTCTCAGAACAGCATGGCCGCCGCGAACACCGCGAGCGCCACCGTGCACAGCGCCGCCGTCAGCGCCCCGCGCGGCGCGAGCGGCTCCGGCCGCGCCACCCCCATGCGCCCCACCCTGCGGTGGGCCACCAGCAGGAACCCCAGCCAGGCCACCGCGCTCAGCGCCACCGCCACCAGCGCGGCCGGGGTCGCACCGCTGTGCAGCGCCTGCCGCCCCGCGAGCAGTGCCACCACCGTGGCCGACAGGGTGGTACGCCGCCACGCGAGCCGGGTCCGCTCCGGCTGGAGCCCGGGGTCCCGGTCTGCCGCCGCAGTCACCGGCCCTCCCAGCCGAAGAGGACCACCACCACCATCGCGACGGCCACGACCGCCACCACGATTCCCAGCAGTGCCGGGAACCGGGAGACCGGCAGATCCTCCCCGCGCCGCATCGCCCGCTCGCACCGCACCCAGTGGTTGACCGCCCGCAGCGCGCACAGCACCCCCGCGGCGAGGAGCCCCAGGGCGAGCCCCGCCCGGACCCCCCAGGCCAGCTCCGGCAGGAACTGGTCCACGGCGAAGCCCCCGCCGATCAGGGCCAGCGCCGTCCGGATCCAGGCGAGAAACGTCCGCTCGTTGGCCAGGGAGAACCGGTAGTCGGGGGTGTCCCCCTCGTCCCGGATCCGCTGCGGCGCGAACCACAGACGTACGCTCTGCGCGATCTTGTTCACAGGGGCACCCTAGGCGGTGCCCTCGCAGATCAGGCGGACCGGAACTCCTGCAGCCGCCGGTACGCCTCCACCCCGTCCGGCACCCACGGCCACTCCCCGAGACGCTCCTCCAGCTCCTTCTCGTCCAGGAAGGTGTGCCAGGCGACCTCCTCGGCCTGCGGGGCCACCGGCAGCTCGCACCGCACCTGGTACACCGCAGACCACCAGGTGTGCTCGTCACCGGTGTAGAGGAACCGGAACAGCGGCTCGGGGGCCGGAAGCCCCGAGACCCCCAGCTCCTCCTCCGCCTCGCGCAGCGCCGCCTCGTCGTAGGACTCGCCCGCGCCCACCACCCCGCCCACGAACATGTCGTAGTGCGAGGGGAAGACCAGCTTGGTGGCCGTCCGGCGATGGACGAAGAGACGCCCCTCCGCATCGCGCGCCTCGATGAAGACACAGCGGTGGCGCAGCCCACGCGCGGTCGCCTCGCCGCGCGGGGCCTGCCCGATGACCTCGTCGTTCTCGTCGACGATGTCCAGGATCTCGTCAGAAGGCGTCATGCGTTTCATCCAACAGCACCCGGGTGGTTGACGTGGCAGCGGCCGGTACCCAAGATCTGACGCACGGGTAACTTGCACGCCCGCCGAGCCCTCCCGAGCCTTCACGACAGGATGGAACCCATGGCGTACGACGCTGATGTGATCGTGATCGGGGCGGGGCTCGCCGGACTCGTGGCCACCGCCGAACTGGCCGACGCCGGCCGTTCCGTGATCCTCCTCGACCAGGAGCCCGAGCAGTCCATCGGCGGACAGGCCCACTGGTCCTTCGGCGGCCTCTTCCTCGTCGACTCGCCCGAGCAGCGCCGGCTGCGGATCAAGGACAGCCGGGAGCTGGCCCTCCAGGACTGGTACGGCACCGCCGGGTTCGACCGCAAGGAGGACCACTGGCCGAAGAAGTGGGCCGAGGCGTACGTCGACTTCGCGGCCGGGGAGAAGCGCTCCTGGCTGCACCAGCAGGGCCTGCGGATCTTCCCGGTGGTCGGCTGGGCGGAGCGCGGCGGCTACGACGCGACCGGCCACGGCAACTCCGTACCCCGCTTCCACATCACCTGGGGCACCGGCCCCGGCGTCGTCGCCCCCTTCGAGCGGCGGGTCCGTGAGGGCGTCGCCAAGGGGCTCGTCCAGCTGAGGTTCCGCCACCGCGTCACCGGCCTCGCCCGCACGGCCGGGGCGCTGGACACGGTCACCGGCGAGATCCTGGAGCCGAGCGCGGCCGAGCGGGGCACCGCCAGCGGCCGGGAGGCGACCGGCGCCTTCGAGCTCAGGGCCCAGGCGGTGATCGTCACCTCCGGAGGCATCGGCGGCAATCACGACCTCGTCCGCTCCCAGTGGCCCGAACGGCTCGGTACCCCGCCCGAGAAGATGCTCTCCGGCGTCCCCGCCCACGTCGACGGCCTGATGCTGGGCATCGCGGAGGAGGCGGGCGCCCACCACATCAACCGGGACCGGATGTGGCACTACACCGAAGGCATCGAGAACTGGAACCCGATCTGGGCGAAGCACGGCATCCGTATCCTGCCGGGCCCCTCCTCCCTCTGGTTCGACGCCCGGGGCAAGCGCCTGCCGGTCCCGCTCTTCCCCGGCTTCGACACGCTCGGCACCCTCGAACACATCATGAAGTCGGGATACGGCTACACCTGGTTCGTGCTCAACCAGCGGATCATCGGCAAGGAGTTCGCCCTCTCCGGCTCCGAGCAGAACCCGGACCTCACCGGCAAGTCGGTACGCGATGTGATCGGCAGGGCCCGCGCGGACGTGCCCGCACCGGTCAAGGCGTTCATGGACCACGGCGCGGACTTCGTCGTGGAGAAGGACCTCGACGCCCTGGTCCGGGGCATGAATGCGATCACCGGTGACGGCCTGATCGACGCGGAGGAGCTGCGCCGCGAGATCACCGCCCGCGACCGCGAGATCGCCAACCCCTTCACCAAGGACCTCCAGGTCACCGCGATCCACGGCGCCCGCGCCTACCTCGGCGACCGCCTCATCCGCACCGCCAAGCCGCACCGCGTCCTGGACCCCGCGGCGGGCCCGCTCATCGCCGTACGCCTCAACATCCTCACCCGCAAGTCCCTGGGCGGCCTGGAGACGGACCTGTCCTCCCAGGTCCTCACCTCCGACGGCACCCCGCTCCCCGGCCTGTACGCGGCGGGCGAGGCGGCCGGCTTCGGCGGCGGCGGAGTCCACGGCTACCGCTCCCTGGAGGGCACGTTCCTCGGCGGCTGCATCTTCTCGGGCCGAGCAGCGGGCAGGGCAGCGGCAGAGGCACTGGCTGACTGAGCCCCCCTCCGGCCCCGTAACCGCTCCCGCGCAGGGCGGACCGGGGCACTGTCCAAGCCCCTCCGGAATACAGCGGACCGGGCACAAAAAGAGCCCCTCCCGAGCATGCGGACCGGGCACAAAGAGAGCCCCTCCCGAGCATGCGGACCGGGTCACAAAATAGGCCCCTCCGGCGATTGAGGAGCGGGGCCCGGGGCAGCGCCCCGGCGTCCACCCGGCCGAAGGCCCGCCGCGCACCCCGAGGGGCCCCTCACCCGGAGGAGCCCCCACCCGCCCCCAACACCCGCACCACCCGAAACCGCTCAGCCACAATCATCGTCCCGTCATCCACCGTGAACGACGGATCCCCCATCGCCTCCCGCATCTCCTCCCCGTGCCAGAACGCCTCGTGCCCCGCACGCCATTCGGCCACCGACCGATACCCCTCGCCCTCGTCGAGCGCATGCTGCAGATCCACCTCCCCGAGCGGCAGCACCCGTACCTCGGTCATCTCCAGCACCGCCACCTCCCGCCCCTCCGAGTCGATCAGTGCGGACCGTTCGCCCACGGGCGGAAGCTCCTCGCCCTCCAGCTCGTACTCGGCCAACAGCCCGGAGGTGGAGACCTTTTCACCGGACAGGACCGCCGCCACCAGCCGGTCGCGCAAGGGCCCGGGAAAGGCGAGGAGGAAGGGGCCGAGAGGTTCGCGAGGTTCCATGCCCTCAGTGTGTCAGGCGTCACTCCGCACCCGCCCACCCCGCCCGCACGCTGGGAAAACACCACTCCCGGCCCGACGACTTCCAGCCAACTATCCGGAATGCGAGAGGAGTTGGTAGAGACCACCTCTTGACTCGGAGCATTCCCTACCGCTTTGCTGTGCGCGATCATCTGCTCGCACACCGCGTCGAAAGAAGTCTGCGGCATGTCCCCGCCTCCGCCGCCCCTGGGCCGCTCCCGCCGCCGGGGCGGTCGCTCGGACCACGCCTTCGACCCGGCCCTGGACGACCACGAACTCATCGACGCCCGGAACCAGTTCACCCAGGGCCGCTGGAGCGACGCCCGCGCCCTGCTGGTGACCACCGGGAACGACTGGGACCGCAGGGGACACCGCCTCCTGGGCCTTGCCGAGATCCCGTCCGCCGTCGACTGGGCCGGCGACTGGCTGCTCGCCGAACCCGAGAGCGCGGACGCCACCACCCTCCTCGGCTGCGCCTGTGTCGTACGGGCCCTGCGCCCCAAGGCCAAGGCCGACGAAGCCGCCCGGGCCCGCCAGGCCTGTCTCGCCGCCGCCCGGATCACCCCCGAGGACCCCACCCCCTGGCTCGCCCTGCTCCTTCTGGACCGGGGCCGCGAGGACGGCGGTGACGAGACCGGCAGGCTCTTCGAGGAGGTCCGCTCCCGCCACCCCGAGCACCACCACGCCCACCACGTGATGACCGCGCAACTGGCCGAGAGCCACCCCGACAGCGGCCAGGACCCGCTCCACGAGGTGTACGACTTCGCCGCCTGGGCCGCCGAACAGGCCCCCGCCGACTCCCCGCTCGCCGTGCTCCCCGTCATCGCCCACGCCGAGCGCTACCGCGTACTCGTGGCGGCGGGCAGTGAGCCGGACGACCCCGTGGCGTCCGGGCACTGGTCGGGGCGGCGGGCCCGGCAGGTGATGAAGGCCGCCTTCGACTGGTGGCTGGAGTGGGAGCGCGAGGACCACCCCCGCCACCGCGTCGACCTCAACTTCCTGGCCCACGCCAAGGTCTGCGAGGGCCGGACCGCCGAGGCCGCCGCCCTCTTCCACCGCATCGGCCCGCACGCCACGGCCGCCCCCTGGTCGTACGCGGGCCGCGACCCGTACGCCGCGTTCACCGCCGCCCGGGACCACGCACTCGGCACCCCGTGATCAAGGCCCCACCGAGGACCGAAGACCGAAGAAGGGACCACCCCCGCCATGTCGACGGGCAGTTCATTTCCAGGCAAGACCCGGCAGCCCGGCACCACCAGGCTGACGGGCGATACCGGCGGGATCAACACGTACAAGGGTGAGGAACGTGCCCTGCGGGCGAACCGCCTCGGCACCCCCGGCCTGCTGCTCTCCGTGCTCGCCGCCAGCGCCCCCCTGATGGTGGTCGCCGGGGTGATGCCCACGGTCTTCGGTGTGATGGGCGTCGTCGGCCAGCCCCTGCTCTACGTCATCCTCGGTGCCGTCCTGATGCTGTTCAGCGTCGGCTACGCGGAGATGAGCCGGCACGTCCACAACGCCGGGGCCTTCTACGCGTACATCGCCCGGGGCCTCGGCCCGACGGCCGGCGCGGGCGCCTCGCTCGTGGCGCTGGTGGCGTACAGCGCGATGCAGGTCGGCATCTACGGGATCCTCGGCTTCGAGGTCTCCGGCATTCTCTCGACCTACGCCGGCATCGATGTCGAGTGGTGGATACCCGCGCTGATATCGGTGGTCGTCGTCGGCGTCCTCGGCTGGCTGAAGATCGACCTCAACGCCAAGGTGCTCGGCGTCCTGCTGGTCATCGAGTGCCTCCTCGTCGTGATCTTCGACATCGCCGCCGTCTCCGATCCCGGCCCCGAGGGGCTCTCGTTCCAGGCGTTCAACCCCGAGACCCTCACCGGCGCCGGGCTCTCCACCGCGCTCTGCTTCTGCATCGCCGCGTTCGTCGGCTTCGAGCAGGCACCGGTCTACGCCGAGGAGACCAGCCGCCCGCAGATCGTGGTCTCCCGGGTGATGTTCCTCGCCGTGGGCTATGCCGCGCTGTTCCTCGCGATCAGCTCCTGGGCCCTGACCGTCGCCGCCGGACCCGGCTTCATCGCCGACACCTCCCTGAAGGAGGGCCCCGGCATGCTGTTCGGCCTCACCGAGGAGCGGCTCGGCTCCACCTTCACCGACGTCCTGCACATCCTCTTCGTCACCGGCATGTTCGCCGCGCTCCTCAGCTTCCACAACGTGGTCGCCCGCTACGCGTTCGCGATGGGCCGCGAGGGCCTGCTGCCCGCCCGCTTCGGCCGCACCAACCGGGCCAGCGGCGCCCCCGGCACCGGCTCGCTGCTCCAGTCCGTCATCTCCGTCGTGATCGTGCTGGCCTTCGCCTTCACCGACGACAACCACATCGGCGACCCCACCGTCCCCGTCCTGCGCCTGTTCACCTGGATGGGCAACGTCGGCGCGCTGGGCGTCATCCTGCTGATGGCCGCCGCCTCCTTCGCCGTCATCGCCTTCTTCGTCAAGCGCGGCGCGGGCCGCGCCCAGGCCCCGCGCCTGGTCGCCTCCGCCCTCGCCGGGATCGCGCTCCTGGCGATCGCCGTCTTCACCGTCCGCGACTTCGACGTCCTCGTGGGCTCCGGCCCCGGCTCGGTCCTCAACTGGCTGCTGCCCGGCGTGATCGTCCTCGCCCTCGTCGGCGGCCTGGTCTACGGCGTGGTGCTGCGCAAGGTCAAGCCCGAGGTGCACGCCCGGATCGGCCTCGGCAACGAGGCGTTCCAGCTGGAGAAGGCGGCGGAGAGCGAGTCCACCCGCCGCTGAACAGCCCGTACGTACGCGGAGAAGCGCCCGCCCCGGGGAAATCCACCGGGGCGGGCGCTTCTCATGTGCGGGGGCCGCTACAACAACAGCGACAGCAGCATGATGAAGGCCATCGCGACCACGGAGATGATCGTCTCCATCACCGACCAGGTCTTCACGGTCTGGCCGACGTCCATCCCGAAGTACTCCTTCACCAGCCAGAACCCGGCGTCGTTCACATGGCTGAAGAAGAGCGAACCGGCACCGACGGCCAGGACCAGCAGGGCCGCGTGGGCGGTCGACATGTCGGCGGCGAGCGGGGCGACCAGACCGGCCGCGGAGATGGTGGCGACGGTGGCCGAACCGGTGGCGAGGCGGATCGCGACGGCGATCAGCCAGCCGAGCAGCAGGGCCGGGATCGACCAGTTCTCGGAGAACTCCAGGATCATCTGGCCGACCCCGGCGTCGATCAGCGTCTGCTTGAAGCCACCGCCGGCGCCGACGATCAGCAGGATCCCGGCGATCGGGGCGAGCGACTTCTCCACGGTCCCGGCGAGCCGGCCCTTGGTGAACCCGGCGGCCCGGCCGAGGGTGAACATGCCGAGCAGTACGGCCGCGAGCAGGGCGATCAGCGGCGAGCCGACCACGTCCGTCACCCGCTGGACGCTGTTCTCCGGGTCGTCCACCACGATCTCGACGAGCGCCTTGAGCAGCATCAGCACGACCGGCAGCAGGATCGTCACCAGGGTGGCGGCGAAACTGGGGCGGCGGTCCAGGTCCTCGGACGGGCGCTGCGGGATCATCTTCTCCGGCGGCTCGATGTCCACCCAGCGCGCGGCGTAGCGGGCGAAGACCGGTCCGGCGATGATCACGGTCGGGATGGCGACCAGCACACCGAGTGCCAGCGTCACACCGAGGTTGGCGTCCAGGGCGTCGATCGCGACCAGCGGGCCGGGGTGCGGCGGGATGAGCCCGTGCATCACGGAGAGTCCGGCCAGCGCCGGGATACCGATCCGCATCAGGGAGAAGTTGCCGCGCTTGGCGACGAGCAGCACCACCGGGATCATCAGCACGATCCCGACCTCGAAGAAGAGCGGCAGTCCGATGATCGAGGCGATGAGGACCATCGCCCACGGCATGGCCCCCCGGCTCGCCTTCGCCAGGATGGTGTCGACGATCTGGTCGGCCCCGCCCGAGTCGGCGAGCAGCTTGCCCAGGATGGCGCCGAGCGCGATGAGCACGCCCACGCTCGCGACGGTGGAGCCGAGGCCCGCGGTGAAGCTGGCGATCGTGTCGGCCGGTGCCGCTCCCGCGAAGGAGCCGAGCGCCAGGGACCCGATGGTCAGCGCCAGGAACGCGTGCATCTTGAGCTTGGTGATCAGGAGAACGATGACGGCGATGCCCGCCAGTACGGCGATGCCCAACTGAGCGTTGCCTGCCGAGGTGATCGGTTCGGCGGCGCCCGCTGCCAGCATCTCGACGCTGAGACTGGTCACGGTGATGATCCTTAGGTGTCGAGCCGGCGCAGCGCGGCGACGGCTCGCTGGGTGATTTCCGTAGGTGTGCCGGACACGTCGACGTCCACCCCGGCCTCGTCGGCCTGGAGCGGCTGCAACGTCGCGAACTGGGAGTCGAGCAGCGCGGTGGGCATGAAGTGGCCCTTGCGGTCCGCCATCCGCTCCTCGATCAGTGCCCGGTCGCCGGTCAGATGCAGGAAGAGGGCGTCGGGCGCCCCGGCCCGCAGCCGGTCCCGGTAGGACCGCTTGAGGGCCGAGCTGGAGACGACCCCGCCGAGCCCCGCCCGCCCGTGCGCCCACTCACCGATGGCATCCAGCCAGGGCCACCGGTCGTCGTCGTCCAGGGGGGTGCCGGCCGACATCTTCTCGATGTTCGCCGGCGGATGGAAGTCGTCGCCCTCGGCGTACGGAACGCCGAGTTCGGCGGCGAGCAGGGGACCGATCGTGGTCTTGCCGGTTCCTGCTACGCCCATCACCACGACGACGTGGGGGGTGCTCATGGGGTGCCTCGCTGTCTTCTTCGACATCGGTCCGTCGCGCTACTGAAACCTATTAGGTACGACTTATTCAAGAGTCTGTGACACATACGTCGTACTTTTTGTTCCCGAGGGTCGCCCCGTAGGCTTGACCCATGACCACACAGAGCCAGGGGCTGCATACACATGTGCTGGACACCCTGGGTCTGGAGATCTCCTCCGGCCAGTGCCCGCCCGGCAGCGTCCTACGCACCGACGAGCTCGCCCAGCGCTTCGACGTCTCCCGTACGGTCGTCCGCGAAGTGGTCCGGGTCCTGGAGTCCATGCACCTGGTCGAGTCCCGCCGCCGGGTCGGGGTGACCGTCCGCCCCACCGAGACCTGGAACGTCTACGACCCCCAGGTCATCCGCTGGCGCCTGGCCGGCTCCGACCGCCCCCGCCAGCTGCGCTCCCTCACCGTGCTGCGCTCCGCGATCGAACCGGTCGCGGCGTCCCTCGCCGCCCGGCACGCCACCGCCGCGCAGTGCGCCGAGCTCACCGAACGCGCCCTCGGCATGGTCGCCACCTCGCGCGGCCAGCAGCTGGAGGGCTACCTCGAACACGACATCGCCTTCCACCGGATCGTCCTCAACGCCTCCGGCAACGAGATGTTCGCCCGGCTCGGGGACGTCGTCGCCGAGGTCCTCGCGGGCCGCACCCACCACCAGGTGATGTTCGAGGACCCCGACCCGGCCGCCGTCACCCTCCACGTACGCCTCGCCGAGGCGGTCCGCGAGGGTGACCCGGAAGCGGCCGAGCGCATCACCAAGGAGATCGCGGTGGGTGCCCTGCACGAACTGGACGTCCTCGCTCCGTAGCAGGCATCCCAAGGCGTACGGTGGTCCGCGTTCGATCTTCGCGAAGCGCGGGAGCAGGGAGAGCAAGGTATGCCACAGCAGGTGCAAGGGGTCATCGCACCGGGGAAGAACGAGCCGGTGCGGGTCGAGACGATCGTCATCCCCGACCCCGGCCCCGGAGAGGCCGTCGTGAAGATCCAGGCGTGCGGCGTCTGCCACACCGACCTGCACTACAAGCAGGGCGGGATCAACGACGAGTTCCCCTTCCTCCTCGGCCACGAGGCGGCGGGTGTCGTGGAGTCGGTCGGCGAGGGCGTCACGGACGTCGCCCCCGGCGACTTCGTCATCCTCAACTGGCGTGCGGTGTGCGGGCAGTGTCGCGCCTGTCTCCGCGGCCGCCCCTGGTACTGCTTCGACACCCACAACGCCAAGCAGAAGATGACCCTGCTCGACGGTACGGAGCTGTCGCCCGCCCTCGGCATCGGCGCCTTCGCGGAGAAGACCCTGGTCGCCTCCGGGCAGTGCACCAAGGTCGACCCCGAGGTCTCCCCGGCCGTCGCCGGGCTGCTGGGCTGCGGAGTCATGGCGGGCATCGGCGCCGCCATCAACACCGGCCAGGTCGGCCGCGGCGACTCGGTCGCCGTCATCGGCTGCGGCGGTGTCGGTGACGCGGCGATCGCCGGAGCCCGGCTGGCCGGCGCGGCGAAGATCATCGCGGTCGACATCGACGACCGCAAGCTGGAGACGGCGAAGAAGATGGGCGCCACCCACACCGTCAACTCCCGCTCCGACGACCCGGTCGAGGCGATCCGCGCCCTCACCGACGGCAACGGCGCCGACGTCGTCATCGAGGCCGTCGGCCGCCCGGAGACGTACCAGCAGGCCTTCTACGCCCGCGACCTCGCCGGAACGGTCGTCCTCGTCGGCGTCCCCACCCCGGACATGAAGCTCGAACTGCCGCTCCTGGACGTCTTCGGCCGCGGCGGCTCGCTCAAGTCCTCCTGGTACGGCGACTGCCTGCCCTCCCGCGACTTCCCGATGCTCGTCGACCTCCACCAGCAGGGCCGGCTCGACCTCGCCGCCTTCGTCACCGAGACGATCGGCCTGGGCGACATCGAGCAGGCCTTCGCCCGGATGCACGACGGCGACGTCCTCCGCTCGGTGGTGGTCTTCTGATGACCGCCCGCATCGACCACCTGGTCACCTCCGGCACCTTCGCCCTCGACGGCGGCGAGTGGGACGTCGACAACAACGTCTGGATCGTCGGCGACGACACCGAGGCGATCGTCATCGACGCAGCCCACGACGCCGCCGCCATCGAGGCCGCGCTCGGCGGGCGTACGCTGCGTGCCATCGTCTGCACCCACGCGCACAACGACCACATCGACGCCGCCCCCGCCCTCGCCGAGGCCACCGGCGCCCCGATCCTGCTCCACCCGGACGACCTGGAGCTGTGGGGGCAGACCCACCCGGACCGAGCCCCCGACGCCGAACTGACCGACGGTCAGGAGCTGGAGGTGGCGGGCACCACCCTCAAGGTCCTCCACACCCCGGGCCACGCCCCCGGCGGTATCTGCCTCTACGCCCCCGAGCTGGCCACGGTCTTCACCGGCGACACGCTCTTCCAGGGCGGCCCCGGCGCCACCGGCCGCTCCTTCTCGTCGTTCCCCACGATCATCGACTCGATCCGGGACCGCCTGCTCACCCTCCCCGGCGACACCACGGTCCGCACGGGCCACGGCGACCCCACCACCATCGGCGCGGAAGCCCCGCAGCTCGACGACTGGATCAAGCGCGGCCACTGAGGACCACGTACGTCACCCCTCCGGCCAGGCGGAGAGCCGCAGCCCGCTCTCGAAGCGGCGCGGCTCCCCGCTGACCGGATCGGTGAACTCCAGCCGCCGCGCCAGCAGCTGCAAGGGCCGGGAGCAGTCCTCCACCACTCCCTCCGCCTCCACCACCGGATACAGCGGATCGTGGAGGATCGGCACCCCCAGCGCGTTCATATGGACCCGCAGCTGATGCGTCCGCCCGGTCGCGGGAAGCAGCCGGTAGCGGCCCAGCCCGCCCCGCCGCTCCACCAGCTCCACCCGGCTCTCGCTGTTCGCCTCACCGGGCTCCTCCCGGGCGGCGAGCACCCCGCGCTCCTTCACGATCCGGCTCCGTACGGTCCGGGGGAGGACCAGCTCCGGGTCGTACGGGGCCACCGCCTCGTACTCCTTCCTCACCAGCCGGTCCCGGAACAGCGTCTGGTACGCGCCCCGCTCCTCGGGCCGCACCACGAAGAGCACGAGCCCCGCGGTCAGCCGGTCCAGCCGGTGCGCGGGCTGGAGTGCGGGCAGCCCCAGCTCCCGCCGCAGCCGCGCCACCGCGGTCTCCGTGATGTGCCGCCCCCGGGGCGTGGTGGCGAGGAAGTGCGGCTTGTCGGCGATCACGAGATGCGCGTCCCGGTACACGACCCCGACCGGGAACGGCACCGGCTCCTCGGCCGCGAAGTCCCGGTGGAACCAGAGGCTCCGCCCGGCGGTATACGGCTCATCGCCCCGCACAGCCCCGCCGTCGGCCCCCACGAACCGCCCCTCGTCGAGCATCGCCGCCACCCGGTCGCCCCCGATCGCCCCACCGAACCGCGCGACCAGATACTCCCCGACCGTGTCCGGCGCCCCGTCCGGATCCTCCGGCAGCCGCACCCGTACGGCATCGATCCCGTCCCGCTGGGGGAGAGGCGCGGCGGGCGCCTTCCTGCGACCCCTCATCCTCGCCCCTCTTCCGTTTTCCTCGATGGCCCGGTGACGCAAAAGAGCCCCACCGAAGTGGGGCTCCTGCTGGTGTCCGAGGGGGGACTTGAACCCCCACGCCCGATAAAGGGCACTAGCACCTCAAGCTAGCGCGTCTGCCATTCCGCCACCCGGACAAGGTGTCTGTCTCGCGGGCCGTGCCCGTTCCGACGTGGAAAACCATAGCAAACATTCGAGGGTGCTCGATCACGCCCGATGGCTGTGAACGGTACGTGACGGGGGGTGCACGGCCTTGGGTGTGAGCCCCGGGCGCGGGAGGATGAAGGAGAGCACCACAGCGACAGCGGAAGGAAGCAGCGTGAGCGAGAGCAGCACGGGCAGCACCGTCAGCGGCGGCAACGCCGAGAGGGAGGTCGTGGACCTCTGTCGCGACCTGATCCGGATCGACACCAGCAACTACGGCGACCACTCCGGCCCCGGTGAGCGGCTCGCCGCCGAGTACGTGGCGGAGAAGCTCGCCGAGGTGGGTCTGGAGCCGCAGATCTTCGAGTCGCACAAGGGCCGCGCTTCCACCGTCGCCCGGATCGAGGGCGAGGACCCCTCCCGGCCCGCCCTGCTCATCCACGGGCACACCGACGTCGTCCCGGCCAACGCGGCGGACTGGACGCACGACCCGTTCTCCGGCGAGATCGCGGACGGCTGCGTCTGGGGCCGGGGCGCCGTCGACATGAAGGACATGGACGCGATGACCCTCGCGGTCGTACGCGAGCGGATGCGCACCGGCCGCAAGCCCCCGCGCGACATCGTGCTGGCCTTCGTAGCCGACGAGGAGGCGGGCGGGACGTACGGGGCCCGCTATCTCGTCGACAAGCACCCGGGGCTCTTCGAGGGCGTCAACGAGGCGATCAGCGAGGTCGGCGGGTTCTCGTTCACCGTCAACGAGAAGCTGCGCCTCTATCTGGTGGAGACGGCCCAGAAGGGCATGCACTGGATGAAGCTCACCGTGGACGGCACCGCCGGGCACGGTTCGATGATCCACAAGGACAACGCCATCACGGAGCTGTCCGAGGCGGTCGGGCGGCTGGGGCGGCACAAGTTCCCGGTGCGCGTCACCAAGACGCTGCGGCACTTCCTGGACGAGCTCTCGGACGCGCTCGGCACCGAGCTGGACCCGGAGAACATGGACGAGACGCTCGCCAAGCTGGGCGGCATCTCCAAGCTGATCGGGGCCTCCCTGCAGAACACCGCCAACCCCACCCAGCTCGGCGCCGGCTACAAGGTCAACGTGATCCCGGGCCAGGCCACCGCCCATGTCGACGGCCGGTACCTGCCGGGGTACGAGGAGGAGTTCCTCGCCGACCTCGACCGGATCCTCGGCCCCAACGTGAGGCGCGAGGACGTGCACGCGGACAAGGCGCTGGAGACCACGTTCGACGGCGCCCTGGTCGACGCCATGCAGACCGCGCTGGTCGCCGAGGACCCGATCGCCCGGGCCGTGCCGTACATGCTCTCGGCCGGTACCGACGCCAAGTCCTTCGACGACCTGGGGATCCGGGGCTTCGGCTTCGCCCCGCTGAAGCTGCCCCCGGAGCTGGACTTCGCCGGGATGTTCCACGGCGTCGACGAGCGCGTCCCGGTCGACGGTCTGCAGTTCGGCGTGCGGGTGCTCGACCGGTTCATCGACCACTGCTGACCGGCCCGCACGAACTGCCGACCGGGCCCGTACGTAATTCGCCTGCCTGTGCGTACGTGACCGAAAGGGTGAAACGCGCCGTTCATGCGTAGCTCCGCCCCACCCTCCTCGTTACAAGGTTTGCGGTCCGCGGCTGGGACCGCACTTTCCAACTAGGAGGAATCATGATCAAGAAGGTCGTCGCAGTTGCGGCTGCTACCGGTGGCCTCGTTCTCGCGGGTGCGGGCATGGCTTCCGCCGACGCGGGCGCCCAGGGTGCGGCCATCGGCAGCCCCGGTGTGCTCTCCGGCAACGTCGTCCAGGTCCCGGTCCACGTGCCGATCAACCTGTGCGGCAACACGGTCTCCGTGATCGGGCTGCTGAACCCCGCCTTCGGCAACACCTGCGTCAACGCGTGACGTTGTACGTCAGCCCGTAAGGGCTTGAGCTCGGTCGGTCCCGGAGTGCGTGCCATGCACTCCGGGACCGTTCGGCATTCGGCTCCCGCACGGTCATGTCCGGGGGTTTTTCGGAAGGCAGAAGGCAGGAAACGAACCTATGCGACAGGTCACTCGTAAAGGCCTGATCACCATGGCGGCGGCGGGCGGTGTACTCGCGCTCAGCGGCGGTTACGCCCACGCCGACGCCGGGGCGGCCTCGGCGGCCACCGGCTCGCCGGGCGTGCTGTCCGGCAACTCGGTCTCGGTCCCGATCGACATCCCGGTCAACGTCTGCGGCAACTCGGTCACCGTCGGCGGTCTCATCAACCCGACCTTCGGGAACGACTGCGAGAACGGGTCGGCGGAATCGAGCCAGGACGCCGGACCGCAGAACCGTATCGGCGGAGTCTCCGGCGACGGGGCACAGGCCGGTAACGGCGCCCGGGCCGGGAGCACCACCGCGTCGGACCGGCACGGCGAGCAGCCCGGAACGGGCCGTCACCGGGCCGGCGGCGCGGGTGCGGAAGGGGTCGCGCAGGGTTCGCCCGGCATCCTCTCCGGCAACTCGGTCCAGGCTCCGATCGACATTCCCGTGAACGTCTGCGGCAACAGCGTCTCCGTGATCGGGCTGCTGAACCCGACCTTCGGCAACAGCTGCTCCAACGACGCCGAGCCGCCGCCGCCCCCGCCGCCGCCGGTGAAGCCCCCGGTCACGCCGGAGACGCCGGTCGACCCGCCGGCCAACCAGCCGCCCGAGCCGAACGTCCCCGGGCCCCAGCTCGAACCGGAGGAGCAGCTCGCGCAGACCGGTGCGGGCGGTATGGAGATGCTCATCCCGGCCAGCGCCGGACTGCTGCTGGCCGGACTGGGATCGGTGCTCTACCGCCGCTCCCGCAGCGCCGCCTGATCCGGGCGCGCACACCGGGCACAGCAGGACGAAAACGGACGGGCCCCGCAACCGCGGGGCCCGTCCCCTGTCACCAGGTCGTTCCCTGTCACCAGGTGGCTCGTAGCTGACGGATGATCCGTCTGCGCAGCCGCACTCTGCGGCTGCCGTCGCGGCGCAGCGTCAGGCGGTCCAGCTCCCAGTGTCCGTACTCGGCGTGGTCGGTCAGCAGTCGGGCCGCTTCCTTGCGGGAGACCCCGCGCGGCACGTACACGTCGACAAATTCGTATTCCGGCATCGCATCTATTGTGCGGGCAGAGCCCCGGTACGGATAGCGTCTGCACTATGTCTGATGCTGCGCAGCCCACCGCTGCCGAGGTACGTGCCGCCGCCGAGGCGGTCAAAGCCGCGATCGACCGTCACCTCGACGCGGTCGAACGCCGTACCGGGGACGACGACCCCGCCGTCTACGAAGCGTTCAACTCACTGGCCGCTGCGGCCGAGGTCTACGACGAGCTCCTCTACGACCGCTACGACGAGGTCACCCCCTTCGAGATCCCCGGCGTGGACGACTCCCTGCCGCCCTATGCCGGCCCCGCCGAGCCCAGCGCGCTCAGCGTGCTGATCCGGCGCGACTACGCGGTCGTGGAACCCCCGCGGCTGCTGGCCCAGGCCCAGCGCCTCGCCGACATCGACGCGGGGCCCGGCGCGGACGGTTACACGGGCGCCGTCGTCGGCACCAGCGTCCACTCCGCGCTCGGCGTGCTCTTCGGGGAGTACGAACCGGACGAGATCGCCTCCCGGCACAAGGAGTTCGGCCTGGAGGAGGGCGACTCCACCCTCTGGGTCTCGGCGGCGGAGGCGCTCCCCGAGCCGGGGGAGTGGCTCGGCGCCCCGTTCGAGGACGCCGACCCCGAGCTGGTGGTGTGCCGCTTCGACGTCAGCGCCGTCTTCGACGAGGAGGAGCTGGACGAGGAGCTCGACGAACCGGCGGCCGGCCGCGCGTGAGATGACAGCGGGCCCCGGCGCACTGCGCCGGGGTCCGCCGTCATGCGTGGCTCAGGAAGCCGCGTCGGGCGTCGGGAGCGCCTCCAGCAGCGGGCGCAGCCTGGTGGTCCGCTCCTGTGCCGGGACCTGCGCCACCGCGTGCGGGAGCGCCTGGTCCACCCCGTGCACCACGGAGAGATGGAGCTCACCCCGGCCGAAGGCGGTGTAGACCCACGGCCGGCTCAGCCCCGCCGCGGCGTCGCCCGGCAGCACCACCACCGCGGCGGGCCAGCGCATCCCGGCCGCCTGGTGGGCACTGAGCGCCCAGCCGTGCCGCACCGCCGACTCCACCCGCTCCTGCGGTACGACGACGGCGACGCCCGCGCACTCCAGGTGCAGTCCCTCGGCATCGGCCGAGCGCACCACCCCGGGCACCGCACGGCCGGGAGCGGGGACATGGATCACGCGGTCGCCCGGGTCGAACCCGCCGAACCGGCCGGGGCCGGGGTTGAGCCGCTGCTTCAGGGCCTCGTTGAGCACCCGGGTCCCGGCCGCCCCGCCATGGCCGACGGTGATGACCTGGGTGTCGGTGGCGGGGATGGAGAAGGCCCGGGGCACCGAGTCCGCGACCAGCTGCACCGTGCGGTGGACCGCCTCGCCCGCATCGCGGACCGGGACGATCACGACCTCCTTGCCGGGGGCCTCGACCTGGAGCAGCTCACCGATGCCGATACCGGAGACCAGCTCGCCGATCGGCCCGGGGTCCGGCGTACGGGAGACGACCTGCGGGCACGCCCGCGCGGCCAGCACATCGGCGAAGACCCGCCCGGCACCCGCCGAGCCCAGCACGCCGGGGTCACCGCTCAGCACCAGCCGGGCGCCGTCCGCCAGCGCCTCGACGAGGACGGCGGCGCCCTCCACGTCCAGCTGGGGGGCGTCCAGCACCACGAGCAGGTCCAGCGCGAGCGCCCCGTCCTCGTCCCGGCCGGGGCCCTCGGTGCCGGAGAGCAGCCCGGCCAGGGTGACGGCCGCGTCCGGGGCGCCGGCCGCGTCGGCCAGCCGGCGGCGGCCGTCCTCGCTGTGGGTGGCGCCCAGGGCCCGCAGCCCCAGGCCCCGCGCCGCCGCGATCAGGGCGGCGGGCTCGGCCCGGGCCGCCTCGCCGCCGCTGTGCGCGACCAGTCCGGCGGCGGCCGCCGTACGGATCAGCTCGGCGGCCGAGGGGGACGGGGCGGCGGCTGCAGCCTCGGCCCAGTCGGCCCCCTTCTCGCAGGCGTTCATCAGGCGGGCCAGGCCGTCGGCGAGGCTCTCCTCGGCCAGCGCGTAGCGGTCCAGGCCCAGCAGCACCTGGACCGGCTCCGGGGCCTCGGCGGTCTCTCCGGTGGTGTCCTCGCTCTCCTGGTCCTCGTCGGAGGCGTCCAGCTCCGTGGGGTCGGCGCCCTCCTGGAAGACCAGGACGACCCCCTCCTCCACGGCGTTGCGCACGGCCTCCTCCGGGTCGCTCACCGAACGCTCGGCGAGCGCCGCCCGTACGGCCTCGGCGTCCAGCGCGGTGTGGCCCTGGAGGGCGGCGCGCTCCAGCAGCCAGCCGACCAGCGCCGAGGTGCGGCGCCCGTCGTCCGGGCCGCACGCGGCTCCCAGCAGGGCCCGGGCGAAGCCGTCCGCCTGCTCGGGCCGGACGCCCGGCACCGCCAGCAGCTGCCAGGGGTCGGCGCGCAGCAGCTCGGCGGCCTGCTCGCCCAGGGTCCCGGTGGCCGGGCGGGCCAGGGCCTCGGGGGCCCCGCCCTCGGTGAGGACCGCCCGCACCGCGTCCATGGCCTCGGGGGAGGCTGCCAAGTCGGCGGGTGCGGCCGTGGCGGGCACGGGGCGCTGAGGCTGTCCGGTGAGGGCCGGGGCGGGGCGGCGGGGTGCGGGGGCGGCGGCGGGGGAGTCGAAGAACTCCGTGCCCGCCTTCTCGCCGCTCTCCACGGCCCGTACGGCTGCGAGGAGGTCGGCGGCGGTGCCGCTCAGCTTCGCACCGGCGGCCACCGGGCCGTCCTTCTCCGCCTTGCGCTTCGCGATCCGCTCGCGCAGTTCGCGCTGGGCGGCCAGCTCGGCCTGTGCTTCCGACAGCACGGCGGCGGCCGCCGCGTCGCCCTCCGCACCGGCAGATGCGTCACCGGCCGATGCTTCACCGGCCTCCGTACCGTCCGGTGCGTCACCGGTGGGCGCGTCGGCCCCAGGGGTGTCCACCTCGGAGCCGTCCGCTGCGGGCTCCCCGGGCTCCCGGGCGCCCTCGGACTCCTCCGAGCCCCCGGACTCCTCGGTGTCGGGCGCTTCGGCGTGCGCGGGGCCTTCGGCGTCGGTGGCCGCCGGGGGCTCGGCGCCCTGCGGTGTGTCCGTGCCGACGGTGCCGGGGGTCTCCCCGGGAAGCGCAGTCACAGCGTGCTCCAGTCCTGGTCGGGATAGCGGTGCACGGGCGCCGACACATCGTCGAGCGCCTGGCAGATCTCGTAGGGAAGACTAAGCGCCTCCACTGACAAAGCCTCCGCGAGCTGCCCGGCGTTGCGCGCGCCGACGATCGGCGCGGCCACCCCCGGCCGGTCCCGCACCCATGCCAGTGCCACATGGAGGGGGCTCGTCGCAAGGCCGTCCGCCGCCGTCGCGACCGCGTCGGTGATCCGGGCCGCGGCGTCGTCCAGATACGGCTCGACGAACGGGGCGAGCCGCTCGGACGCGCCCCGGGAGCCGGACGGGGTGCCCTGCCGGTACTTGCCCGTCAGCACGCCCCGGCCCAGCGGCGAGGACGGCAGCAGCCCGATCCCCAGGTCCAGCGCGGCGGGCAGCACCTCCCGCTCGATGCCGCGCTGGAGCAGCGAGTACTCCATCTGCGTACTGGCCAGCCTGGTGCGCACCCCGGGCGCGGTGAGCTGCCAGGTGGCGGCCTTGGCCAGCTGCCAGCCGCAGAAGTTCGACACGCCCGCATACCGGACCCGGCCGGACGAGACGGCCAGGTCCACCGCCTGGAGCGTCTCCTCCAGCGGGGTCTCCGGGTCGAAGGCGTGGATCTGCCACAGGTCCACGTAGTCCGTGCCGAGCCGCTCCAGGGAGGCGTCCAGGGCGGCCAGCAGGTGCCCGCGCGAGCCGTTGAAGCGGCGGTAGGGGTCCGGGACGTTGCCCGCCTTCGTGGCGATGACCAGATCCTCGCGCGGCACCAGGCTGCCGACGAGCCGCCCGAGCAGGTACTCGGCCTCCCCGCCCCCGTACACATCGGCGGTGTCCACCAGGGTGCCGCCCGCGTCCCAGAAGGTCTTGAGCTGTTCGGCGGCGTCGTGCTCGTCCGTGTCCCGGCCCCAGGTCAGGGTGCCGAGCCCGATCCGGGACACGCGTAGGCCGGTGCGGCCGAGATGCCTCTGCTCCATGGGCGCTGAGATTACTGGCCATGGCCCCACCGGGTGGAGGCCTGTGGACAACGGGAGGTCGCGCGGGCCTGCCGGATCGCCGCCACCCGCGCTAGAGTCCGGAGAAAGGGACGTTACTGATCAGTAAGGGGAGCGGCTATGCGGCTCGGCATCAATCTCGGTTACTGGGGCGCGGGGATGGACGGCGACAACCTCGCCGTCGCCCAGGAGGCCGACCGCCTCGGCTACGACGTCTGCTGGGCGGCCGAGGCCTACGGCTCGGACGCGCCGACCGTGCTGACCTGGGTCGCGGCACAGACCGAATCCATCGACGTCGGCTCCGCGATCATGCAGATCCCGGCCCGCCAGCCCGCCATGACCGCGATGACCGCCGCCACCCTGGACTCGCTCTCCGGCGGCCGCTTCCGGCTCGGCCTCGGCGTCTCGGGCCCGCAGGTCTCCGAGGGCTGGTACGGTGTCAAGTTCGACAAGCCGCTGGCCCGCACCCGCGAGTACGTCGAGATCGTCCGCAAGGCGATGACCCGCGAGCGCCTCTCGTACGAGGGGCAGCACTGGACGCTCCCGCTGCCCGGCGGCCCCGGCAAGCCGATCAAGCTCACGGTCCACCCGGAGCGCGAGCACATCCCGCTCTACATCGCCGCGATCGGCCCGAAGAACCTGGAGCAGACCGGCGAGATCGCCGACGGCGCCCTGCTGATCTTCCCCTCCGCCGAGCACCTGGAGGAGACCGCGCTCACCTATCTGCGCGCGGGCCGGGAGAAGGCAGGGAAGACCATGGAGGGCTTCGACGTCTCCCCGACGCTGCCGCTCGCCGTCGGTGACGACGTCAAGGGCCTCGCCGACATGTTCCGCCCGTACACCGCCCTGTACGTCGGCGGGATGGGCAGCCGGAAGCAGAACTTCTACAACCAGCTCGCGCAGCGCATGGGGTACGAGAAGGAGGCCGCCGAGATCCAGGACAAGTACCTGGACGGGGACAAGGCCGGGGCCGCCGCCGCCGTACCGCACCAGCTGATCGACCAGACCACGCTGCTCGGTCCGATCGAGCGCATCGCCGAGCGGATGCAGGCATACGCCGCCGCCGGGGTCACCACGCTCAACCTCGCCCCCGCCGGCTTCACCCTGGAGGAGCGGCTCACCGCCCTGCGCGCCGGTACGGACGCCCTGGAGCGCTCCGGTCTCGCCTGAGCCTCCAGGAGCCCCAGGGGCAGCACTACGGCCGTGGTGGGGGCTCGGGGGTCTTCCCCGCCACGGCCGTCACCGGGAACAACGCGCCGCGCGCCCCGGGGTTACGCCGGGCCGCGCGGCCCGGCCCCGCGCCGCCGTCCCCAACTGCTCCGGTTGCCGACTGCTCCCCGGCGCATTTGACTGCTGCTCTGCGCACTACTGCTCCGCGGCGTGATGCCGCGGAGACCGGTACGGAGGTGGCCTTCATGCTCTCAGCCCGAAGCCTGTTCCAGGAGATCCTGGACGACGACGAGGCCTATCGGCTCTTCTGCTCCATCGCCGCCAGCGGGGAGTCCCAGGGCGGCTGGGAGAACGCCCGCATCGCCGCCTTGGTCCCCGAGAGCCACCGGGGCCTGGCGCCCAGGATCGTCCGGCACGGCGCCGACGAGGACAAGCACGGCCGGATCTTCAACGCCCTCCTGAAGAGGCGCGGGCTGCGCCCGGCCGACGTTCCGCCGGAGACCGACTACACGATGCTGCTGGAGCAGCAGGGCATCGGCCTCGCCCACTCCCGGCTGCGCGGCGAGGAGCGGCTCACCGAGCGCGACATCATCACCTATCTGGCTCACAGCAGGATCACCGAGCAGCGCGCCTCCGAGCAGATGCGGCTGCTGCGGCGGTACTTCGCCGACCACCCCGACATCGGCCGCGCGGTACGGATGATCTCCGACGACGAGGACAACCACCTCGCGTACTGCCACGAGGAACTGCTGCGGCTCGCCCGCCAGGGCCACGGCCGGACCATCCAGCGGATCATGCGGGAGTGCGCGCTGGCGGAGATCCGGGTCTACCGTGACGTCAGCCTCGCGGTGATGGACCACATGGGCCGGCTGCTGGGCTGGTCGCGCCCCAGGGCCGCGGCCCTGGCGGCCGGAATCCGCGCGGTGTACGCGTACGAGCGCCTCGTCGGCTGGCGGCGCATGGTGAGCCTGGAGATGCCCGAGCGGCGCGACGCGCTCGGCGGCCGGGCCGTGCCGGAACCCGAGTACGCGTGAGCTCCCTCTACGAGCACGCGAGCTCCTCCTACGTACACGCGTGATCCTCAGAGCCACCCGCGCCGCTTGAACTGGCGGTGGAGGCCGAACACCGCCAGGGCCATGAACAGGACGACGGCCGGATACGTCCACGTCCAGTGCAGCTCCGGCATGTGGTCGAAGTTCATGCCGTAGATGCCCGCCACCATCGTCGGGACGGCGGCCATGGCCGCCCACGCCGAGATCTTGCGCATGTCGTCGTTCTGCCGCACCCCCATCTGCGCGAGATGGGCCGAGAGGATGTCCGACAGCAGCCGGTCCAACCCCTCCACCTGCTCGTTGACCCGCGCCAGGTGGTCGGCGACATCACGGAAGAACGGCTGCGCCTCCTGGTGGACGAACGGCACCCCGGCCCCCGCGAGCCGGGTCATCGGCGCCGTCAGCGGACCCGTGGCCCGGCGGAACTCCAGCACCTGCCGCTTGAACGTGTAGATGCTCGCGGCCGTGTTCGAGGAGTCGCCGCCGCTCGGGGCGAAGACCTCGGTCTCCAGCTCCTCCAGGTCCACCTGGAGCTCCCCGGCCACGTCGATGTAGTGGTCCACCACCGCGTCGCTGATCGCGTACAGCACCGCGGTCGGCCCGTGCGCCAGTATCTGCGGGTCCGCCTCCAGCCGGCTGCGCACATCCGCCAGCGGCGCGCTGTCGCCGTGCCGGACCGTCACCACGAACGAGTCCCCGATGAAGATCATCAGCTCGTCGGTGCTCACCGTGTCGCTGCTCGACTCGTAGACGACCGGCTTCAGCACCGCGAACAGGGAGTCGTCGTACACCTCCAGCTTGGGGCGCTGGTGCGCGCGCAGCGCGTCCTCGACCGCGAGCGGGTGCAGCCCGAACTCATGGCGCACCAGGTCGAATTCCCGCTCGGTCGGCTCGTGCAGGCCGATCCAGAGAAAGGCGTCGTCGGACTTCCGCGCCGCGTCGAGGGCGTCGGAGAAGTCGGCGGGCCCTTCGGTCCGGCGTCCGTCCTGGTAGATGGCACAGTCCACGATCATTTCGGCATCCTCGGGAGGTTAAGGACCACAACGTACAAGGTGGGCGGGGGCGGCCCACCGCCCCCTCCTTCCCCGGCAGGCCCGTCCTCGCACCCGGATCCCCGGGACATCTAGGCTGCCGGTATGCCCACGCTGATCCTCGTACGCCACGGACGCTCCACCGCCAACACCGCCGGAGTGCTCGCGGGCCGCACCCCCGGGGTCCTCCTCGACGAGCGCGGCACCGAACAGGCCGCCGCCCTGCCCGCACGGCTGTCCGCCCTCGCCATCGCCGCCGCCGTCACCAGCCCCCTGGAGCGCTGCCGGCAGACGCTCCAGCCGCTGCTCGACGCCCGCCCCGGGCTGCCCGTCCACACCGAGGAACGCATCAGCGAGTGCGACTACGGCGACTGGTCGGGCCGCAAGCTCGCCGAGCTCTCCGACGAACCGCTGATGTCCGTCGTCCAGCAGCACCCCTCCGCCGCGGCCTTCCCCGGCGGCGAGTCGATGCGCGCCATGCAGGCCCGCGCCGTCGACGCCGTACGCGACTGGAACGACCGCGTCGAGGCGGAGCACGGCGAGGACGCCACGTACGTGATGTGCTCGCACGGCGACATCATCAAGTCGCTCGTCGCCGACGCCCTCGGCATGCATCTGGACCTCTTCCAGCGCATCCACGTGGACCCCTGCTCGGTCACCGCGATCCGCTACACGCGGCTGCGCCCCTTCCTCCTGCGGGTCGGCGACACCGGCGATCTCACCCCGCTGGCACCGCGCGAACAGCCCGTCGGGGCTGACGCCGTGCCCTCCGGCGGGGGTGACGGCACGTCCGATGCGGCGGTGGGCGGCGGCGGGGGCGCGCCGTGATCTCTGCGGGCAGTAGGGTGGACGCGCCGTAGCGCCGCTATCCGCCCATCGATTCTCAAGGGAGACAGGACGTGTCCCGTCAGGTGTTCCTCTACGACCCACCGGACCGATTCGTGGCCGGTACGGTCGGGTTGCCTGGCCGTCGTACGTTTTTCCTGCAGGCCTCCTCCAAGGGGCGGGTCACCAGCGTCGCCCTGGAGAAGACCCAGGTGGCCGCCCTGGCCGAGCGGATCGACGAACTGCTCGACGAGGTGGTCCGGCGTACCGGGGGCAACTCGCCGGTGCCCGCCGTGGCTCCCGCCGCCGTCACCGACACCGCCCCGCTGGACGTCCCCGTCGAGGAGGAGTTCAGGGTCGGCACCATGGCCCTGGCCTGGGACGGTGACGAACAGCGCATGATCGTCGAGGCGCAGGCCCTCGTCGAGCTCGACGCGGACTCCGAGGACGACCTCGCGGAGGCCGAGGAGAAGCTCCTCCAGGACGAGGAGAACGGCCCGCCGATGCTCCGCGTCCGGCTCAGCGGCGCCCAGGCCCGCGCGTTCGCCAAGCGCGCCCTGGACGTCGTCAACGCCGGTCGCCCGCCGTGCCCGTTGTGCAGCCTCCCGCTCGATCCGGAAGGACACGTATGCCCGCGCCAGAACGGATACCGTCGCGGAGCCTGACGGACACCGAGCTGCTCACCCTGCTCACCGAGGGCACGCTCACCGTGCTCGGGCAGGTCGGCGGAGCGTCCAACGCGGTGCTGCACTGCACCGTCGCCCACGAGGGCGAGGAGCGCACCTGTGCCTACAAGCCGGTCGCGGGGGAGCAGCCGCTGTGGGACTTCCCGGACGGGACGCTCGCGCAGCGGGAGGTGGCCGCGTACGAGATCTCCCGGGCGACCGGGTGGGACCTCGTACCGCCCACCGTGCTGCGGGACGGGCCGTACGGCGAGGGCATGTGCCAGCTCTGGATCGACGGGCCCGACCCCACGGAGGGTGAACAGGCGCTGCTGGCCCTCGTCGAGGACGACGAGCCGGGCGAGGGCTGGAAGGCCGTGGGCTTCGCCGACGTCGGGGAGGGGAAGACCGCGCTGCTGGTGCACGCGGACGACCCCCGGCTGCGGCGGCTCGCGGTGCTGGACGCGGTGATCAACAACGGTGACCGCAAGGGCGGCCATCTGCTGCGCGCCCCCGGCGGACTGCTGTACGGCATCGACCACGGGGTCACCTTCAACGCGGACGACAAGCTGCGCACCCTCCTGTGGGGCTGGGCCGGCGAGCCGCTCACCGAGGAGGCGCTGCGGGTGCTCGGTCTGCTCGCCGGGGAGCTGGCGGCGGGGGAGCCCCTGGCCACCCGGATGGCGCAACTCATCACGGCGGCCGAGCTGGAAGCCCTGCGGGAGCGGGTGGCGGGGCTGCTCGCCGACGGGGTGCACCCGAAGCCGGGCGGCCAGTGGCCGCCGATCCCCTGGCCGCCCGTGTAGCGGCCGGCCCCGGGTCACCTGCGGGCGCCACGCTCGTACAGCCTTTCGGGGGTTTATCGCAAGAGTGCCTCTTCGGACAGGATTCCGGATCCGGTTCGTATCCGGAAGCGTCGTCCGGTTACGCTCATGACATGCATGCCTGGCCCGCTTCTGAGGTCCCCGCCCTGCCTGGCAAGGGCCGCGACCTTCGGATCCACGACACCGCGACCGGCGGACGGATCACCCTTGACCCCGGTCCCGTCGCCCGCATCTACGTCTGCGGCATCACGCCGTACGACGCGACCCACATGGGTCATGCGGCGACCTACAACGCGTTCGACCTCGTTCAACGCGTGTGGCTCGACACCAAGCGGCAGGTTCACTACGTCCAGAACGTGACCGACGTGGACGATCCGCTCCTGGAGCGGGCCGTGCGCGACGGTCAGGACTGGACCGAGCTCGCGGAGCGCGAGACGGCACTCTTCCGCGAGGACATGACCGCCCTGCGGATGCTGCCCCCGCAGCACTACATCGGAGCGGTCGAGGCCATACCGGGCATCGTGCCGCTCGTCGAACGGCTGAGGGAGTCGGGCGCCGCCTACGACCTCGAAGGCGATGTGTACTTCTCCGTCGACGCCGACCCGCACTTCGGCGAGGTCTCCGGGCTCGACGCGGCGGCGATGCGGCTGCTCTCCGCCGAGCGCGGCGGCGACCCCGAGCGCCCCGGCAAGAAGAACCCCCTCGACCCGATGCTCTGGATGGCCGCCCGTCCGGGCGAGCCGAGCTGGGACGGGGCCTCCCTGGGCGAGGGCCGCCCGGGCTGGCACATCGAGTGCGTCGCCATCGCGCTCGACCACCTCGGCATGGGCTTCGACATCCAGGGCGGCGGCTCCGACCTCGCCTTCCCGCACCACGAGATGGGCGCCTCGCACGCCCAGGCGCTGACCGGCGAGCACCCGTTCGCCAAGGCGTACGTCCACGCCGGCATGGTCGGTCTCGACGGCGAGAAGATGTCCAAATCCCGCGGCAACCTCGTCTTCGTCTCGGCCCTGCGCCGCGAGGGCGTGGACCCGGCGGCCCTGCGCCTCGCGCTGCTCTCCCACCACTACCGCTCCGACTGGGAGTGGACCGACCAGGTGCTCGCCGACGCCGTCGAGCGCCTCGCCCGCTGGCGGGCCGCGGTCTCGCGCCCCGACGGGCGGCCGGCCGACGCGCTGGTCGAGGAGGTCCGCGAGGCCCTCTCCGACGACCTGGACACGCCCACGGCGCTCGCCGCGGTGGACCGCTGGGCCGAGCTGCAGAGTGCCGAGGGCGGTGCGGACGAGGGGGCACCCGGCCTCGTCTCCCGTACCGTCGACGCCCTTCTGGGGGTCGCGCTGTAGTACGGAGGGCGGCCCACCGCCGCCCGATCAGATTCTCCGGACCGGCCTCGGACTTCTCTACGAAGTTCGGGGCCGGTCCCCTTTTGTCCGTAGTCACATGCTCGAAGTTGCGCTAAAAGCTTCCTATGCAATCAACAACGCGCATCAGAGCGGCAGCTGTTGCTGTGGCGCTCGGGTTGTTCGCCGCCCTGGCCGGGCCCGGCAACGCCCGCGCCGAAGACGCCCCGCCGGAGTCCACCACGGTCGGCGACGTGACCGGGTTCCGTGCCGAGGGGCCCGTGTACCGGCTGAGCGCCGGCCCGGCCGAGGCCCGCGTCAGCTTCGTCTCCGAGGAGACCTTCCGCATCGAACTCGCCCCCGACGGCCGGTTCACCGACCCCACGGGCGAGGACATCGTCCTGCCGCAGGGCAAGGCGCCCCGCACCCGCTGGAAGGACCGCGGCGACCGCTACGAGCTGTCGACCGACGAGGTCACCCTGCGGGCCTACAAGAAGCCGCTGCGCTTCGCCCTGCACCGGGCCGACGGCAGCCGCGTCTGGTCCGAGGCGAAGGGGCTGAGCTGGACCGGCGACACCACCGTCCAGACCCTGGCCCGGGGCGCCGGGGAGCAGTTCTACGGCGCCGGGATGCAGAACGGCCGCGGCAACACCTCCCACCGTGACAAGACCGTCCAGGTCGCCGTCGACTACAACTGGAACGACGGCGGCCACCCCAACTCCGTACCCTTCTACCTCTCGTCGGCCGGCTACGGCGTCTTCCGCAACACCTACGCCCCGGGCACCTACGCGTTCACCGACCCGGTGACGACCAGCGCGAAGGAACAGCGCTTCGACGCCTACTACTTCGCCGGTGACGGGGCCAAGGACGTCATCGGGCAGTACACTGACCTCACCGGCAAACCCTTCCTGCCGCCCGTCTACGGCATGGAGGTGGGCGACGCCGACTGCTACCTCCACAACGCCAACCGGGGCGAGCGCCGCACCCTGGACGCGCTGAAGGTCGCGGACGGGTACGTCGAGAACGACATGCCCAACGGCTGGATGCTGGTCAACGACGGCTACGGCTGCGGCTACGAGGACCTGGAGGAGACCGCCCAGGGCCTGAAGGACCGCAAGATGGAGCTCGGCCTGTGGACCGAGGACGGCATCGAGGACCTCGCCGCCCAGGTGAAGGCCGGTCAGCGGGTCGCCAAACTGGACGTCGCCTGGGTCGGCGAGGGCTACAAGTTCGCCCTCGACGGCTGCAAGGACGCCTACAAGGGCATCGAGGACAACAGCGACGCCCGCGGCTTCACCTGGGCCCCCGAGAGCTGGGCGGGCGCGCAGCGCTGCGGAGTCCAGTGGTCCGGCGACCAGTACGGCACCTGGGAGTACATCCGCTGGCAGATCCCCACCTACGCGGGCGCCACGATGTCCGGACTCGCCTACACCACGGGTGACATCGACGGCATCTTCGGCGGCAGCGCCAAGACGTACACGCGTGACCTCCAGTGGAAGATGTTCCTCGGCACGACGATGACCATGGACGGCTGGGCCCCCATGGACAAGCAGCCGTTCCGTCACGGGGAGCCGTACACCTCCATCAACCGCGACTACCTGAAGCTCAAGGAGTCGCTGCTGCCCTACCAGTACTCCTACGCCCACGAGGCGACCAAGAGCGGTGTCGGCATGGTCCGTCCGCTGGTCCTCGAATACCCGGACGACCCCAAGGCGTCCACGGAGGCGGCGAAGTACGAGTTCCTCTCCGGCGAGCACTTCCTCGTCGCGCCCGTCTACCAGGACACCACCGAGCGCCGGGACATCTACCTCCCCAAGGGCACCTGGATCGACTACTGGAGCGGCCGCACCTACGAAGGCCCCACCACCATCGACTCCTACAGCGCCCCGCTCGACACCCTGCCCCTCTTCGTGAAGGCGGGCGCCGCCGTCCCCATGTGGCCGGGCATCCGTTCCTACCGCGACCGCACCGCCTCCTCCCCGCTCGCCTGGGACATCTACCCGCAGGGCAACACCTCCTTCACCCTGTACGAGGACGACGGCGTCACCCGGCAGCACCGGGACGGCAAGTACGCCACCCAGCGCGCCGACGTCCGCGCCCCCGTGCGCGGGGCGGGCGACGTCAAGGTCACCGTCAACGAGAGCCGGGGGAGCTTCACCGGCAAACAGAGCAAGCGCCCCTACGAGTTCACCGTGCACACCGGCTCCGAACCCCGCTCGGTGCGGCTGGACCGCACCCTGCCCCGGCTGACCTCGGAGGCCGCGTACGAGGCCGCCCAGCAGGGCTGGTGGTACGACCGGGACGACCGCGGCGGGGTGGTGCACGTCAAGACCGCGCCCCTGCGCACGGACAAGAAGTTCACCGTGAAGCTGAGCGGCACCAGCGCGGTCGGCGGCAAGAAGGCCTCCGCGGCAGCCGTGCTCTCCGCCCCCACGGGCCAGGAGGCCGGCGCGGGAACGCCCGGCCAGGTCCAGGTCGACATCACCGCGGGCAGCGCCGACCTCACCGACGCCTCGGTCACCCTCCAGGTGCCGGCGGGCTGGAAGAGCACCCCGGCGAAGGTCCCGGGCCGGATACCGGCGGGCGCCACCCGCCGGGTCGCGGTGGAGGTGACCCCGGTGAAGGACGCGGAGGTACGGGAGACCCGGCTCACCGCCCTTGCCCGCTACCGGGCCGCCGGGGACGCCCGCACCACCGAACAGCGGCTCGCGCTCTCCGTACTGCCACCGCCGCCCACCGGACAGGCCTGGGCGAGCGACCTGGTCTGGCTCTCCGAGACCAACGGCTACGGGCCCGCCGAACGCGACCGCTCCAACGGGGAGTCGGGGGCGGCCGACGGCAGGACACTGACGCTCGCGGGCACCACGTACGAGAAGGGCATCGGCACCCACGCCGACTCCGACATCGCGATCCACCTCGGCGGCCGCTGCACCGCCCTCACCGCCGACGTCGGGATCGACGACGAGATCAACGGCTATGGAGAGGTCGCGTTCTCAGTAGAGGGTGACGGCAAGACGCTGTGGACCTCGCCGAAGCTCACCGGAGCCTCGGCGACCGTACCGGTGGACGTGAAGCTCGACGGCGTACGGCAGGTGCGTCTGAAGGTCACCGACAGCAACGGGTCCAAGACCGGGGACCACGGCGACTGGGCCGCGGCGAAGTTCCACTGCGCCTGAGTCCCGCGCATGAGGAAAGGGGTGCTGTACGGGACGACATCTCCCGTACAGCACCCCCGCCCGCGCGCCTCGTCACTCCTCGTCGGGGCTCTCCCCGGACGCCTCGTCAGGGCCCTTGTCCTCGGGCTTCTTCCCCGGACCCTGACCGGGCCCCGGACCCTGACCGGACTCCGGCCGCGGCGGCTTCGGAGGCCGGGTGCGGCCGGTCGACGGGTCCCGCAGGTACGTCGAGTCCCCGCTCTCCGTCGCATGGCCACCGGGTCCCGGCCCGGGGCCGCCGTCCCGGCGCCGCAGATACCGCTCGAACTCCCGGGCGATGGCCTCTCCGGACGCCTCGGGCAGCTCCGCGGTGTCCCGCGCCTCCTCCAGCGTCTGGACGTACTCCGCGACCTCGCTGTCCTCCGCCGCCAGCTGGTCCACCCCGAGCTGCCAGGCCCGCGCGTCCTCGGGCAGCTCGCCCAGCGGGATGCGCAGCCCGATCAGATCCTCCAGCCGGTTCAGCAGGGCCAGCGTCGCCTTCGGGTTCGGCGGCTGCGACACGTAGTGCGGCACCGCCGCCCACAGGCTCACCGCCGGCACCCCGGCATGGGTGCACGCCTCCTGGAGGATGCCGACGATCCCCGTCGGGCCCTCGTAGCGGGTCTCCTCCAGGTCCATCGTGCGCGCCAGGTCCGCGTCGGAGGTGACCCCGCTCACCGGCACCGGCCGGGTGTGCGGGGTGTCACCGAGCAACGCGCCCAGGATGACGACCATTTCGACGCCCAGCTCATGGGCGAAGCCGAGGATCTCGTTGCAGAACGAGCGCCAGCGCATCGACGGTTCGATGCCGCGCACCAGGACGAGGTCCCGCGGCTTCTCCCCGCCGACGCGCACCACCGACAGCCTGGTCGTCGGCCAGGTGACCTTGCGCACTCCGTTGTCCAGCCACACCGTGGGCCGGTTGACCTGGAAGTCGTAGTAGTCCTCGGCGTCCAGCGCCGCGAACACCTCGCCCTTCCACTCCCGGTCCAGATGGCCGACCGCTGTGGAGGCGGCGTCACCGGCGTCGTTCCAGCCTTCGAACGCGGCCACCATGACCGGGTCGATCAGCTCGGGCACTGACTCGAGCTCGATCACCCGGGCCCCCTTCCGATGTCTCCGTACGTACGGAGCAACCTTACGGCTTCGGGACCCTTGGACCGCAGCCCGTTTGCACGGCCGGGTGAACCTTGCCAGCAGGAGTGGATCATCGGGACGAACAGTGCATCAGCCTGGATCCGCTCTCACTGCCAGAGCGTGGAAGGAGCCTCCCGCCGCACCACCGGGGCGATCTCCTCGGCGAACCGCTGGAGCGTCTCCAGCTGTTCCGGCCGGCTCAGCCCGAAGCCGTCCACGGTGATCGACTGGAGGTCGTGGCGGTAGACCGTGTGCCAGCCGAGGATCTTGTCGATGATCTGCTGCGGGGAGCCGATCAGCTGGGGGCCGCCCTCGATCGCGTCCTCGATGGTCCGGAACGGGGTGTTGTAGCCGGCCTTGCCCGCCAGGTGCGGCTTGAACGTCTGCCGCACCCGCGCCTCGTACAGCTCCTTGTACTGCCGGACGGCCGCCTGCGAGCTGTCCGCGATGAGCAGCCCGCCGGAGCCCGCCGCCACCCGGGCGTCCGCCGGATCGTGGCCGTACGCCTCGAACCGCTCCCGGTAGTGCGCGATGAGCTTCGCGTACGCCTCACGCGGCTGGATGGCGTTGGCGGTGAACAGAGGGTCGCCGTGCTTGGCCGCCAGCTCGGGGGAGTTGAGGCTGGTCGCCGAGCCGTGCCAGATGCGCGGGAGCCCGTCGTACGGACGTGGCACGGTCGTCACGTTCTTCAGCGGCGGGCGGAACTCGCCCTCCCAGTCGACGCCCTCCTCGCTCCACAGCCGGCGCAGCAGCTCGTACTTCTCCTTCTGGAGGTCCCACTGCCGTTCCTCGTCGAGCCCGAAGAGGTCGAAGTGGCCCGCCTCGGCGCCCTTCCCGACGACCAGTTCGATCCGGCCCCGGGAGATCTGGTCGAGCGTCGCGAAGTCCTCCGCCACCCGGACCGGGTCGAGGATCGCGACGACGGTCACCCCGGTGAGCAGCCGGATCGTGGTGGTACGGGCCGCGATCGCGCCGAGCACGACGCTCGGGCTGGAGGAGAGGAAGGCTCCGGCGTGCCGCTCACCGACCGAGTAGGAGTCGAAGCCGAGCTCCTCCGCGACGGACGCGGTGGCGATCACCTCCTCGAACCGGTCGGCGGGGGAGGGGAGTTCGCCGGTCAGAGGGTGCGGGTCATGGCCGATCAGGGAAAGCACCGAGAATCTCATGCCCTCCACTTTCCTCGCGGCACATTGCACGGGTATGGCGGGAGTGTGGCGCGTGCCGGGGACGCGCGCGTACGTGAACGGGGGCGGCTCCCGCGTGGAAGCCGCCCCCGTCCGCCGTACCCGCGGGGAGATCAGTCCCGGTCGGCCAGCAGCTTCTCGACGCCGTCGCGGACGTCGTCCGTCGCCAGGCCCCGGATCGTCAGCGTCGTCCGGCGGCGCAGCACGTCGTCCGCCGTCTCGGCCCACTCGTGGTCGCGGGCGTAGGCGACCTGGGCCCAGATCTCCGGGGCGTCCGGGTGGACGCGCTCGGCCAGCTCCGGGCTCTCGTTGGCCAGCCGCGCGATGTCGAAGGCGAGCGAGCCGTAGTGCGTGGCCAGGTGCCGGGCGGTGTCCGGCGCCATCCGGGGGCCGGGGGTGCCGCCGTCGATCAGCAGCCGGTGCGCGACCGCGTTCGGGTTGGCGATCCCGGGCAGCGGCAGCTTCCTCGGCAGCCGGTTCATCGGCTCCATGTCCTCCGCCAGCGGGTGCCCCGGCAGGGCGGCCAGCTTGTTCATGACCGTGCGGCCGATGTGGCGGAACGTCGTCCACTTGCCGCCCGCGACCGACAGCATTCCGCCGCGGCCCTCCGTGACGACCGTCTCGCGCTTGGCCTTGGAGGTGTCGCCCGGACCGCCGGGCAGCACCCGCAGACCGGCGAAGGAGTAGGTGATCAGGTCGCGGGAGAGCTGCTGGTCCTTGATCGAGAACGCCGCCTCGTCGAGGATCTGCGCGGTGTCCGCCTCGGTCACCGACACGTCCGCCGGGTCGCCCTCGTACTCCTCGTCCGTCGTGCCGAGGAGCAGCATGTCCTCCCACGGCAGGGCGAACGTGATGCGGTACTTGTCTATCGGGGTGGCCAGCGCCGCCCGCCACGGACGGGTCCGCTTGAGGACCAGGTGGGCGCCCTTGGAGAGGCGGATGGAGGGGGCCGCGTTCGGGTCCTCCATCTTCCGCAGGTGGTCGACCCAGGGGCCGGTCGCGTTCAGCACGAGCCGGGCGGTGACGCCGAACTCCGTACCGTCGACGCTGTCCTTCAGATCGGCGCCCGTGACCCGGCCCCGGGTGAAGCGGAGACCGGTGACGGCCGCGTGGTTGAGGACGGCCGCGCCCGCGTCGACGGCCGCGCGGACCGTCATCAGCGCCATGCGGGCGTCGTTCATCTGGTCGTCGCCGTAGACCGCGACGGCCTTCAGGTTGTCGGTGCGCAGCTCGGGCACGTCGCGCTGCGCCTTGGCCGGGGAGATGACATGGCCGACGCCGTCGCCGAACGCGGAGAGCGCGGAGTAGGCGAAGACGCCCGCGCCGAGCTTGGCCGCGCCGTGCGGGCCGCCCTTGTAGACGGGCAGGTAGAAGGTGAGCGGGTTGGCCAGGTGCGGGGCCACCTCGCGGGAGATCGCGCGGCGCTCGAAGTGGTTCTCCGCGACCAGCTTGACCGCGCCGGTCTGGAGGTAGCGCAGACCGCCGTGGAGCAGCTTGGAGGAGGCGGAGGAGGTGGCGCCGGCGAAGTCACCGGCGTCCACCAGTGCCACCCGCAGCCCGGACTGCGCGGCATGCCAGGCGGTGGAGATGCCCAGGATGCCGCCGCCGATGACCAGGAGGTCGTAGGTCGCCCGGGACAGCTGCTCCCGGGTCTCGGCGCGGCTCGGCAGGGAGCCGGAGGCCGGGTGCGTTCCGAGGGCGGGAACGCTCTGCAGGGTGGTCATGGTGAATGCTCCTCGTCAGCTTTCTTCGTCCTCGACCCAGCCCATGGTCCGTTCGACGGCCTTGAGCCAGCTCTTGTACTCGCGGGCACGGGTGTCCGCGTCCATGCGGGGGGTCCACTCGGCGGCCCGGCGCCAGTTGGCGCGCAGCGCGTCGGTGTCCGGCCAGAAGCCGACGGCCAGGCCGGCGGCGTAGGCGGCGCCGAGGCAGGTGGTCTCGGCGACCATGGGGCGCACCACGGGTGCGTCCAGGAAGTCGGCGAGCGTCTGCATCAGCAGGTTGTTGGACGTCATGCCGCCGTCGACCTTGAGCGCGGTCAGTTCGACGCCGGAGTCCTTCGTCATGGCATCGCTGATCTCGCGGGTCTGCCAGGCGGTGGCCTCCAGGACGGCACGGGCGATGTGCGCCTTGGTGACGTAACGGGTGAGGCCGGTGATCACCCCGCGGGCGTCGGGACGCCAGTAGGGGGCGAACAGGCCGGAGAAGGCGGGCACGAAGTAGGCGCCGCCGTTGTCCTCGACCGAGGAGGCCAGCGTCTCGATCTCGGCGGCCGACTTGATCAGGCCCATCTGGTCGCGCATCCACTGCACCAGCGAACCGGTGACCGCGATGGAGCCCTCCAGGGCGTACACCGGGGGCTTGTCGCCGATCTGGTAGCCGACGGTGGTGAGCAGACCGTTGTACGAGTTGACCGGGGTACCGCCGGTGTTCATCAGCATGAAGGTGCCGGTGCCGTACGTGGACTTGGCCTCGCCCTCGGCGAAACAGGTCTGGCCGAAGAGGGCCGCCTGCTGGTCGCCGAGCGCGGAGGCGACGGGCACGCCGTCGAGGATGCCGCCCTTGGCGTGGCCGTACACCTCGGCGGAGGAGCGGATCTCGGGGAGGACCGCGGCCGGGATGCCGATGGAGGAGAGGATCTTCTCGTCCCACTCCATCCGGTGCAGGTTCATCAGGAGGGTGCGCGAGGCGTTGGTGACGTCGGTGACGTGCACGCCGCCGTCGGTGCCGCCGGTCAGGTTCCAGATGACCCAGGAGTCCATCGTGCCGAAGAGGATGTCGCCGGCCTCGGCGCGCTCGCGCAGCCCCTCGACGTTGTCGAGCAGCCAGCGGACCTTGGGTCCGGCGAAGTACGAGGCGAGCGGCAGCCCGGTCTCGCGGCGGAAGCGGTCCTGGCCCACGTTGCGGCCGAGCTCCCGGCAGAGCGCGTCGGTGCGGGTGTCCTGCCAGACCAGGGCGTTGTGCACCGGCTCACCGGTGTTCTTGTCCCACAGCAGGGTGGTCTCGCGCTGGTTGGTGATGCCGATCGCCTTGACGTCGGCGGAGGTGATGCCGGCCTTGACGATGGCCCCGGCGACGACCTCCTGCACGTTCTCCCAGATCTCGGTCGCGTCGTGCTCGACCCATCCCGGCTTCGGGAAGATCTGCTCGTGCTCCTTCTGGTCGACCGAGACGATCCGGCCGTCCTTGTCGAAGACGATGCAGCGGCTGGAGGTGGTGCCCTGGTCGATGGCCGCGATGAACGGGCCGGTGCCGTGGGTGCCGGTGGTGTGTGCTTCGGTCACGGTGTGCTCCCGGAAGTCTGTGAGTGGAAGGGTTACGGCGCTGATACCCGCGTGGGCTAGGCGAAGGCCAGGTTGTAGAGCCCACCGGCGAGGGCGCCGCCGATGAGCGGACCCACGATGGGTACCCACGCGTAGCCCCAGTCCGAACCACCCTTGTTCGGCAGCGGGAGCACCGCGTGCACGATGCGCGGTCCCAGGTCGCGGACCGGGTTGATGGCGTAGCCCGTGGGCCCGCCGAGCGAGAGGCCGATACCGACGACGACCAGGGCCGTGATCAGCGCGCCGAGCGTGCCGAGGCCGTTGCCCTCGTTGTTGAGGCCCTGGGTCAGGATCGCCAGGACCAGCACGACCGTGGCGATGACCTCGGTGAGCACGTTCTGGACGCCGTTGCGGATCTCGGGGCCGGTGGAGAAGATCCCGAGCACCGGGCCGGCCTTGGGGGCGGCGGTCTGGTCGACCATGGCCTCGTCGGCGGGCTGCGCCTTGATGATCTCCGGGTCGTTGAGGTGGGCGTGGAACTGCCCGTAGTACACCGCGTAGACCAGTACGGCGCCGATCATCGCGCCGAGCAGCTGGGAGGCGAGGTAGAGGGGCACGTCGCCCCACGCGGTGCCGCCCTGAATGGCGAGGCCGAGGGTGACCGCGGGGTTGAGGTGGGCACCCGAGACGCCGCCGGCCAGGTAGGCGCCGGTCAGCACGGCGAAACCCCACCCGAAGGTGATGGCCAGCCAGCCCGCGTTCTGGGCCTTCGAGCGCTTCAGCGTGACGGCGGCACAGACACCGCCGCCGAGCAGGATGAGTATGGCGGTACCGATGGTCTCGCCGATGAAAATGTCGGAGCTGGACACCCGCGACTCCTTTGTCCTTCGTCCAGGGGAGAGCGGAACACATCGGGTCCCTCCGATGGTCCGCGCCCCAGATGGGTATCCACGAAGCGTGGGCAGCCCACCTGTAAGGGCTTGACCGGCCCTTGGCACTGTCACACCCTAACGCGTATTGCCGTTAGGCGTTCGACAATGCCGACCGTTGAACGGCAGTGTTTCCCCCGAGTGAAGGAAGCGTCAAGGGTTCTGTGGTGCAGGACTCGGTGCGCGACGCGATCGTTACCCCACGATGCGCCCGGACGTGCGCGGGCGCGAGCGGGCGCATACGGAAGGTGTTACGGGGGCGGTCGCCCGGCCCTCAGAAGAGGCCGGTATCCACGGCCCGGCTCAGAAGCGCCCGGCGCCCAGGTCCCGGGAGACCGCGCGGGCGCAGTCCCGTACGGCGGCGATCAGCTCGGGGCGCAGGACGCCGCCAGGCGCCACCCGCTCCACCGCGCCCGTCACGGCCACCGCGCCCACCGGCATCCTGCGCCGGTCGTGGACGGGGGCCGACACGGCGGCCACGCCCTCCCAGGTCTCCTCGGCGTCGGCGGCCCAGCCCTGCGCGCGGATCAGGTCGAGCATCGCCTCGAACTCGTCGGCGGCCGTGACCGTGCGCCCGGTGAAGGAGCGGCGCTCCGCCTCCATGACCTCGCTGTGCGCCACCGGGTCGAACGCGGACAGCACCTTGCCGAGCGCCGTGGAGTGCAGCGGCTGCATCGCCCCGACCTCCAGCACCTGGCGGCTGTCGTCGGGCCGGAAGACGTGGTGGACGATGAGCACACCGTGCTGGTGCAGCACGCCGAGGTGGACGCTCTCGCCGCTGGAGCGGGCCAGGTCGTCCGTCCAGACCAGGGCCCGGGCCCGCAGCTCGTGGACGTCCAGATAGCTGTTGCCCAGCCGCAGCAGCTCGGCGCCGAGCTGGTAGCGCCCCGACGTCGCGTCCTGCTCGACGAACCCCTCCAGCTGGAGGGTGCGCAGGATTCCGTGGGCGGTGCCCTTGGCCAGCCCCAGGGAGGAGGCGATGTCGGACAGCCCGAGCCGCCGCTCGCCGCCCGCCAGCAGACGCAGCATCGCGGCCGCCCGCTCCAGCGACTGGATGTTCTTGGCCATCGCGCCGTACTCCTCCACCTCGGTTCGACAATGCTGAACACTATCGGTCGATGCCGACCTCTGTCTGACTCCGGGGGAAAGTCGCCCCCGGCCGGCCGACGGTGCCGCACCCGCACAGCATGCAGTCCGTCTCCTGGACGGACCGACCACGGGCAGGGGTGTCCGGCTACGCTGACGGGGTGCGCCTTCCCCAAGAAGGACGCAAAGCCGACAGCCGTCGCATCCCTGGGAGATCATCCATGGCCTCGTTGCCGACACCCGCCCCCGACAGCCGGACCCGCGCAGCAGCCCTGCGCGAGGCACTCGCCACCCGGGTGGTGGTAGCAGACGGTGCGATGGGCACCATGCTCCAGGCACAGGACCCGACCCTTGAGGACTTCGAGAACCTCGAAGGCTGCAACGAGATCCTCAACATCACCCGCCCCGACATCGTGCGCTCCGTCCACGAGGAGTATTTCGCGGTCGGCGTCGACTGCGTCGAGACCAACACCTTCGGCGCGAACCACTCCGCGGCCAACGAGTACGAGGTCGCCGACCGGATCTTCGAGCTCTCCGAGTCGGGCGCCCGCATCGCCCGTGAGGTCGCGGACGAGTTCTCCGGCAAGGACGGCCGCCAGCGCTGGGTCCTCGGCTCGATCGGCCCCGGCACCAAGCTGCCCTCGCTCGGCCACATCACGTACGACGTCCTGCGCGACGGCTACCAGAAGAACGCCGAGGGCCTCCTCGCGGGCGGCTCGGACGCTCTGATCGTCGAGACCACCCAGGACCTGCTGCAGACCAAGTCCAGCATCATCGGCGCGCGCCGGGCGATGGACGCCCTCGGCATCGACGTGCCCCTGATCTGCTCCCTCGCCTTCGAGACGACCGGCGTCATGCTGCTCGGCTCCGAGATCGGCGCCGCCCTCACCGCCCTGGAGCCGCTCGGCATCGACCTGATCGGTCTGAACTGCTCGACCGGCCCGGACGAGATGAGCGAGCACCTGCGCTACCTCGCCCGCCACTCCCGTACGCCCCTGATGTGCATGCCCAACGCGGGCCTGCCCGTCCTCACCAAGGACGGCGCGCACTTCCCGCTCGGCCCCGACGGCCTCGCCGACTCCCAGGAGACGTTCGTCCGGGACTACGGCCTCTCCCTCATCGGCGGCTGCTGCGGTACGACCCCGGCGCACATGAAGGCCGTCGTGGAGCGGGCCCGCGGGCTCACCCCGGGCGAGCGGAACCCGCGCCCCGAGCCCGGCGCGGCCTCCCTCTACCAGACGATCCCCTTCCGCCAGGACACCGCGTACCTGGCCATCGGTGAGCGCACCAACGCCAACGGCTCCAAGAAGTTCCGCGAGGCCATGCTGGAGGCCCGCTGGGACGACTGCGTGGAGATGGCCCGCGACCAGATCCGCGAGGGCGCGCACATGCTCGACCTCTGCGTCGACTACGTGGGCCGCGACGGCGCCGCCGACATGGCGGAGCTGGCGGGCCGCTTCGCGACCGCCTCCACCCTCCCGATCGTGCTGGACTCCACCGAGCTGCCCGTCCTGCGCGCCGGCCTGGAGAAGCTCGGCGGCCGTGCGGTGCTGAACTCGGTGAACTACGAGGACGGCGACGGCCCCGAGTCCCGCTTCGCACAGGTCAGCGCCCTGGCCTCGGAGCACGGCGCCGCCCTGATCGCCCTGACGATCGACGAGGAGGGCCAGGCCCGCACGGTCGAGCACAAGGTCGCCATCGCCGAGCGGCTGATCGAGGACCTCACCACCAACTGGGGCATCCACGAGTCCGACATCCTCATCGACACCCTGACCTTCACCATCTGCACCGGCCAGGAGGAGTCCCGCGGCGACGGCATCGCGACGATCGGTGCGATCCGCGAGCTGAAGAAGCGCCACCCGGACGTCCAGACCACGCTGGGCCTCTCCAACATCTCCTTCGGCCTGAACCCGGCCGCCCGGGTCGTGCTCAACTCCGTCTTCCTCGACGAGTGCGTCAAGGCGGGCCTGGACTCCGCGATCGTGCACGCCTCCAAGATCCTGCCCATCGCACGGCTGGAGGAGGAGCAGGTCAAGGTCGCCCTCGACCTGATCTACGACCGCCGCAGCGAGGGCTACGACCCCCTCCAGAAGCTCATGGGCCTCTTCGAGGGCGTCAACATGAAGTCGATGAAGGCGGGCCGGGCCGAGGAGCTGATGGCCCTTCCGCTCGACGAGCGGCTCCAGCGCCGCATCATCGACGGCGAGAAGAACGGCCTGGAGGCCGACCTGGACGAGGCGCTCCAGGACACCCCGGCCCTGGACATCGTCAACAACACGCTGCTCGAAGGCATGAAGGTGGTCGGCGAGCTGTTCGGCTCCGGCCAGATGCAGCTGCCGTTCGTCCTCCAGTCCGCCGAGGTCATGAAGATCGCGGTGGCCCATCTGGAGCCGCACATGGAGAAGTCCGACGCCGACGGCAAGGGCACGATCGTGCTGGCCACCGTCCGCGGCGACGTCCACGACATCGGCAAGAACCTCGTCGACATCATCCTCTCCAACAACGGCTACAACGTCGTCAACCTCGGTATCAAGCAGCCCGTCTCCGCGATCCTGGAGGCTGCCGAGGAGCACCGCGCCGACGTCATCGGCATGTCCGGCCTCCTGGTGAAGTCCACCGTGATCATGAAGGAGAACCTCCAGGAGCTGAACCAGCGCAAGATGGCCGCCGACTTCCCGGTGATCCTCGGTGGCGCCGCGCTGACCAGGGCCTATGTGGAGCAGGACCTGCACGAGATCTACGAGGGCGAGGTCCGCTACGCCCGTGACGCCTTCGAGGGCCTGCGCCTCATGGACGCGCTCATCGGCGTCAAGCGCGGTGTGCCGGGTGCCGCCCTGCCCGAGCTCAAGCAGCGCCGGGTCCCCAAGAAGACCACCGACACCGCCGTACTGGAGGTCGAGGAGCCCGAGGGCTCGGTGCGCTCGGACGTCTCCACCACCAACCCCGTCCCCGAGCCGCCGTTCTGGGGCACCCGGGTCATCAAGGGCATCCCGCTCAAGGATTACGCCTCCTGGCTCGACGAGGGCGCCCTGTTCAAGGGTCAGTGGGGCCTCAAGCAGGCCCGGACCGGCGACGGACCGACGTACGAGGAGCTGGTGGAGACCGAGGGACGCCCGCACCTGCGCGGCTGGCTCGACCACCTCCAGTCCAACAACCTGCTGGAGGCGGCCGTCGTCTACGGCTACTTCCCCTGCGTCTCCAAGGGCGAGGACCTCATCCTCCTCCACGACGACGGCTCCGAGCGCACCCGCTTCACCTTCCCGCGCCAGCGCCGAGGCCGCCGCCTCTGCCTCGCCGACTTCTTCCGCCCCGAGGAGTCCGGGGAGACCGATGTGATCGGCCTCCAGATCGTCACCGTCGGTTCCCGGATCGGCGGGGCCACCGCCGAACTGTTCGCCGCCAACTCCTACCGCGACTACCTGGAGCTGCACGGCCTCTCCGTCCAGCTCGCCGAGGCCCTCGCCGAGTACTGGCACGCCCGGGTCCGCAGCGAGCTCGGCTTCGCGGGGGAGGACCCCGCCGACGTCGAGGACATGTTCGCGCTGAAGTACCGGGGCGCACGGTTCTCGCTCGGTTACGGGGCGTGCCCGGACCTGGAGGACCGGGCGAAGATTGCCGACCTCCTCGGGCCGGAGCGCATCGGCGTGGAGCTCTCCGAGGAGTTCCAGCTCCACCCGGAGCAGTCCACCGACGCCATCGTCATCCATCACCCCGAGGCGAAGTACTTCAACGCACGGTAGTCGGCTCTTCCCCCTGCCGCCTCGCGTCGTTCGCGCACCGTCGCCGGACAGGTCGTACACTGGTCGGTCCAGTGCAGGCCGGTCGCCCTCCCCATCCGGGAGTGGCGGCCGGCCTTCTCGTCCCTTACGGAAGGTGTGCCGGATGACCAGTACGGTCCCCGCGTCCTTGACCCGCACGGCCGAAGGCGCCGCCCTGCAGGCGGTCCTTCTCGACATGGACGGAACCCTGGTCGATACCGAGGGCTTCTGGTGGGACGTCGAGAAGGAGGTCTTCGCCGACCTGGGCCACGGGCTGGAGGAGTCCTGGCGGGACGTGGTCGTCGGCGGGCCGATGACCCGCAGCGCCGGCTACCTCATCGACGTCACCGGGGCGGACATCGCCCTGGACGAGCTGACCGTGCTGCTCAACGACCGCTTCGAGAAGCGCATCCGGCACGGCGTGCCCCTGATGCCGGGCGCCGAGCGGCTGCTCGCCGAGCTGTCCGCGTCACGGATTCCCACCGCGCTCGTCTCGGCCTCGCACCGTCGGATCATCGACCGGGTGCTGGACTCGGTCGGCCACCACCACTTCGCGCTCACGGTCGCCGGCGACGAGGTCACCCGTACCAAGCCGCACCCCGAGCCCTATCTCACCGCCGCCGCGGGCTTCGGCGCCGACCCGTGGCGCTGCGCGGTCATCGAGGACACCGCGACCGGGGTGGCCGCGGCCGAGGCGGCGGGGTGCCGGGTCGTCGCCGTACCGTCCGTGGCGCCCATCGCACCCGCCTCGGGGCGGGTCGTCGTCGGCTCCCTCGAAGAGGTCGACCTCGCCTTCCTGCGGAAGCTCATCACCGCCACGAGCTGAAGGATCCGTGTGCGTTCCGGCAACTTTTCGTGGACGTGAATCAGCCACAGCCCACATATGTGAAGAGGTCGGACGGGTGACCTTCCTCACCCGAAAGCTGCCTCTGACCTGCAGTGATCAGTTGATCTGTCCGGAATGGTGATCAAATATCGCCCCCTCCGAACCCCGGAGGAGAGCAAGCCGCTCCGAGCGCGGTCGGAGCGGCCACCGGCGGCTACTAACTTTGATTCCTCACCCACCGTGATGAGGGAGAACGCCCGTATGAACCGCAAGATCCTGGTGCTGCCGGCCGTCGTCGGCCTGCTCGCCCCCGTGCTCGCCGCCTGCGGCAGCACGGACAGCGGCGCCGGTGGCGAAGGCGCCATCGTCGTCGGCACCACGGACCAGCTCGTGGCCTCCGAGGAGAACCCCGCTCCTCTCGACCCGGCCATCGGGTACGAGGCAGGCGTCTGGAACGTCCTGCGGCAGACCGTGCAGACCCTGACCACCGTGCCCGGCGGCGGAGGCGAGCCGGTGCCCGAGGCCGCCCGGAGCTGCACCTTCACGGACAACGCGAACGAGAGCTACCGCTGCACCCTGCGCGCGGGCCTGAAGTTCGCCGACGGCACCCCCGTCACCGCCGAGGATGTGAAGTTCTCCATCCAGCGCGTCATCGACATCAACTCCGACAGCGGTCCGGTCGGGCTCCTCGCCAACATCGACACGATCGAGACCAAGGGCGACAACCAGGTGGTCTTCCACCTGAACACGCCCGACGCCACCTTCCCGTACAAGCTCGCCACGCCCGCCGCCGGCATCGTCCCCAAGGGGAAGTACCCGGCGAAGGAGGCGCGCGACGGCTTCCAGGTCGACGGCTCGGGGCCGTACACCATGAAGCCGCAGACCGAGGACGGCCGGGTCACCCGGATCACCTTCACCAAGAACCCCTCCTACAAGGGCGAGCTGAAGGTCCTCAACGACAAGGTCGACATGGACCTCTTCCCCGACGCCGAGGCCATGGGCAAGGCGCTGGAGGAGAAGAAGATCCACATGATGACCCGGGCCATGTCGCCCGAGCAGGCCCGCGACATGCTCGTGAAGCCCAAGGAGGGCATCGAGCTCACCGAGATGCCCGGCCTCGCCATCAGCTACCTCGGCTTCAACACCAAGGACCCCGTGGTCAGCAAGGCCGTACGGCAGGCCATGGCGCAGCTCATCGACCGGGGCGAGATCGCGGGCAAGGTGTACGGCACCACCGCCGAGCCGCTCTACTCGCTGATCCCCTCCAGCATCACCGGGCACACCAACGCCTTCTTCAACAAGTACGGCGAGCCCAGCACCGCCAAGGCCGCGAAGACCCTCAAGGACGCCGGGATCAAGACACCGGTCAAGTTCACCCTGCACTACACCAACGACCACTACGGCTCCGCCACCGCCAAGGAGTTCAAGGCGCTCCAGGCACAGCTGAACGGCTCGGGCCTCTTCGACGTCGACGTGCAGGGCAAGGAGTGGTCGAAGTACCGGCCGGAGCAGAAGCGCGGCGACTACGCGGCCTACGGCATGGGCTGGTTCCCCGACTTCCCGGACCCGGACAACTACACCGCACCGTTCCTGGACAAGAACAACTTCCTCAACTCCCCCTACCGGTCGCGCGAAGCGCAGAACGTCCTCATCCCGGCGTCGCGCCGGGTGGCCGACCGCAGCGCCGCCGCCACGACCTACGAGAAGCTCCAGGAGATCGTCGCCGACGACGTGCCCGTCCTGCCGATCTGGCAGGGCAAGCAGTACGTGGCCTCCCGCAGCGGGGTCGCCGGGGTCGAGCGGTCCGTCAGCGCCACCTCCGAGCTCCAGCTCTGGGAGCTCAACAAGACCACCTGACAGCCGGCCCGGAACCACGAAAGCCGTCCAGCCCGCCCCGTCCTGCGCACAGGACCGGAGCGGGCCGGACGGCTTCGTGTTCGCGGCACCTACTGCGCGCCGGGGCGCACCAGGCCGCTCTCGTACGCGTACACCGCGGCCTGCACCCGGTCGCGCAGGCCCAGCTTTGTGAGCACATGGCCCACATGCGTCTTGACCGTCGTCTCGCTGACGAACAGATCCGCCGCGATCTCCGCGTTGGACAGGCCGCGCGCCACCAGCTTCAGGACCTCCACCTCACGGTCCGTCAGCGTGTGCAGGGCGTCCGGGACCGGGTCCTCGCCGGACGGCAGATGGTTCGCGTACTTGTCGAGCAGCCGGCGCGTGATGCTCGGCGCGAGCATCGCCTCGCCCGCCGCCACCACCCGGATCGCCTGGACCAGCTCGTTGGCCGGAGCGTCCTTCAGCAGGAAGCCGCTCGCCCCCGCCCGCAGCGCCTCCACCACGTACTCGTCGAGATCGAACGTGGTCAGCACCAGCACCTTCGCCGGGCCGTCCTTCCCGGGGCCGGAGATCTGGCGGGTCGCCTCCACCCCGTCCATCCGCGGCATCCGGATGTCCATCAGCACCACATCGGGCTGCAGCGCCCGCACCTGGTCGATGGCCTGCAGACCGTCACCGGCCTCACCGACCACCGCCAGATCGCCCTCGGCCTCCAGAATCATCCGGAAACCGGTGCGCAGCAGCGGCTGGTCATCGACCAGTAGGACGCGGATCGCCACGGAAACTCCTCACAGGCCCTCAAGAGCCACGGGTCGGCCGGCCTCGGCCCGGTCGGGGCCCATTGTGCCCTGGCCATCCTCGCCCGGCCCCGCCGGGCGTACCGACAGCGGGTATACCGGGGGAGTCCCGCCGAATTCCGGACACACCGCCTGGTGGTCGCACCACCCGCACAGCTTCGTCGGACGCGGCCGCCAGTCACCGGTCTCCGTCGCCAGCGCGATCGCCTCCCACAACGCGAGGAGCTTGCGCTCCACCCGCTCCAGGTCCGCCACCACCGGGTCGTACGTCAGCACATCGCCGCTGCCCAGATAGACCAGCTGGAGCCGGCGCGGCACGATCCCCTTCAGCCGCCAGATCACCAGCGCGTAGAACTTCATCTGGAACAGCGGACCCTCGGCATACTCCGGCCGCGGCGCCTTCCCCGTCTTGTAGTCGACGATCCGGACGTCACCGGTCGGCGCCACATCGATCCGGTCGATCACCCCGCGCAGCCGCAGCCCCGACTCCAGCTCCGTCTCGACGAACAGCTCACGCTCGGCCGGCTCGAGCCGCGTCGGGTCCTCCAGCGAGAACCACCGCTCCACCAGCCGCTCCGCCTCGCCCAGCCAGCGCGACAGCCGCTCGCCCTCGGTGTCCCCGGCGAACAGCTCGGTCAGCTCCGGCTTCGACTCCAGCAGCCGGTCCCACTGGCCGGGAATCAACGCCCGCGCCCGCGGTGCCGTACGGTCCGCCGCCGGGGCGTCGAAGAGCCGCTCCAGCACCGCATGGACCAGCGTGCCCCGGGTAGCCGCCTCGCTGGGCTTCTCCGGCAGTTTGTCGATGACCCGGAAGCGGTAGAGCAGAGGGCACTGCATGAAATCGCTCGCCCGCGACGGCGACAGGGACGAAGGCGGCTGCGGCGGCCGGGGCACGGAAGTCATGTCTCCAGACCCTACGGCCCGCCACTGACAGTCAGCGGCATACCATCGACCGCAGACCCTCGCAGACTGCATGATCGTGGCGCAGGCCACGCACCGAACCGAAGGGACCACGTGGACGAGAGCGGCGACAGCGGGCGGCCGCAGCCCGGCGCAGGGGGAACGGACCCCGCCGCCGCCCCCGACGGCGGCAAGCCGAAACGCCCCGCCGACCCGGGCGGTGGCCTGCTCATGGGCCGCCCCTTCGGGGTGCCCGTGTACGTCGCGCCCAGCTGGTTCGTCGTCGCCGCACTGATCACCTGGGTCTTCGGCGGCCAGCTCGACCGGGTGCTGCCCGAGCTCGGCGGCGCCCGCTATCTCGTCGCCCTCTTCTTCGCGATCGCCTTCTACGCCTCCGTGCTCGTCCACGAACTGGCCCACACGGTCGCCGCCCTGCGGTACAAGCTGCCCGTCCGCCGCATCCAGCTCCAGTTCTTCGGGGGCGTCTCCGAGATCGAGAAGGAGACCGAGACCCCCGGCCGCGAGTTCGTCCTCGCCTTCGTCGGCCCCCTCCTCTCCCTCGTCCTCGGCGGTGTCTTCTACGGCGCGATGCAGTTCGTCGAGCCCGGCACCGTCCCCGGCGTCCTGCTCGCCGGGCTGATGATCTCCAACCTCATCGTGGCCGCCTTCAACCTGCTGCCCGGTCTGCCCCTCGACGGCGGCCGGATGCTCCGCGCCATCGTGTGGAAGATCACCGGCAAGCCCATGAGCGGCACCATCGCCGCCGCCTGGGTCGGCCGGGGCCTCGCCGTCATCGTCCTCATCGGGCTCCCGCTGCTCACCCACACCGGGGCGCTCGGCGGCGGCAACGAGGGCATCGGCGGGGTCGAGACCGTCATGGACGCCCTGCTCGCCGCGATCCTCGCCGGCATCATCTGGACCGGCGCCGGGAACAGCCTGCGCATGGCCCGGCTCCGCGAACACCTCCCCGACCTGCGGGCCCGCACCCTCACCCGGCGCGCCGTCCCCGTCGAGTCCGCCACCCCCCTCTCCGAGGCACTGCGCCGGGCCAACGAGGCAGGGGCCCGCGCCCTGGTCGTCGTCGACGGACAGGGCAACCCCAAGGGCGTCGTCCGCGAGGCCGCCATCGTCGGCGTCCCCGAACACCGCCGCCCCTGGGTCGCCGTCAGCGGCCTCGCCCAGGACCTCACCGACGGCATGAAGGTCCCCGCCGAGCTCGCCGGAGAAGCCCTCCTGGACCGGCTCAAGGCCACCCCGGCCACCGAGTACCTGGTCGTCGAGGAGACCGGCGAGATCTACGGAGTCCTCTCCACCGCCGACGTCGAGCGCGCCTTCGTCAAGGCCATGGCCCGCCCCGAGTCCTGAAGGCCCCGGAAAAGGGCCCCCGAAACACCGGTACGCTGGTCACATGTCTGAACCGACCGGTGCCGCCCGCCGACGTGGGCCCTTCAAGGTCGGGGACCAGGTCCAGCTCACCGACCCCAAGGGACGCCACTACACCTTCACGCTCGAAGCCGGAAAGAACTTCCACACCCACAAGGGTTCTTTCCCGCACGACGAGCTGATCGGTGCTCCCGAGGGCAGTGTTGTCCGAACCACGGGAAACGTCGCCTATCTCGCGCTGCGCCCCCTGCTCCCCGACTACGTCCTGTCCATGCCCCGCGGCGCCGCCGTGGTCTACCCCAAGGACGCGGGGCAGATCCTGGCCTTCGCCGACATCTTCCCCGGCGCCCGAGTCGTGGAGGCCGGGGTCGGATCCGGCTCGCTCTCCACCTTCCTGCTGCGCGCCATCGGTGAGCAGGGCATGCTGCACTCCTACGAGCGCCGCGAGGACTTCGCCGAGATCGCCCAGCAGAACGTCGAGCGCTACTTCGGTTCGCCGCACCCCGCCTGGCAGCTGACCGTCGGAGACCTCCAGGACAACCTCTCCGACACCGACGTCGACCGCGTCGTGCTGGACATGCTCGCCCCCTGGGAGTGCCTGGAGGCCGTCTCCAAGGCCCTGGTGCCCGGCGGCATCCTCTGCGCCTACGTCGCCACCACCACCCAGCTCTCGCGGACCGTCGAGTCCATCCGCGAGATCGGCTGCTTCGCCGAACCGCAGCCCTGGGAGTCGATGATCCGCAACTGGCACGTCGAGGGCCTGGCCGTGCGCCCCGACCACCGGATGATCGGCCACACCGGCTTCCTGGTCACCGCCCGCCGGCTCGCGGACGGCGTTGAGCCGCCGCTGCGCCGCCGCCGCCCCTCCAAGGGCGCCTACGGCGAGGACTACGACGGTCCGGGCAGCCAGAGCCGCGGAGGCTCCGCCGCCGACCGCGGCTGATCGGCCCAACGAACCGGCGCCGCCGCCGAGTTCCCCGACCGACCGGGGAACTCGGCGGCGGCGCCTTCTCGTTGCCGCCCTACGCGCCCCCGCGGTGAAACCGGCGCACACCCCGCCGTTCCCCCGGCGTGTGAGGTGTGGCACGATGCTGGCCACCCCTCGGGGGTGCCCCCACCCCCTCCCCGGGCTCCCACGAACCACATGGAGACACACCGCGTGCAGACCTCCGCGCTCCCGGACCTCGCGCACACCGCCACGAAGCCGGTGCACTGGCTCGCCACGGCCGCGGCCATGGCGGGCGTCGTCGCCGCGGCCGGGCTGCTCCAGCCCGGTACGGCCACCGCCACCGCCACGGCCCCCGAGCAGCGGCCCACGACCCAGCAGGGCGCACCCCCGGCCGCTCCGGACCCGGCCCGGGTGGAGTTCCCCCTGGAGTGCGGCGGGGCCGGGACCACGGTGGCCAAGCAGGCGCCCGGAGACCTCGACGGCGACGGGCGGCCGGAAACCGTCGCCGTGGTGCACTGCGACGCGGGCTCGGGGACCCCGCCGAGCGGCATCTACGTCCTGACACAGGGAAGCGGGGCCGCACCCAGGGTCGTGGCGACCCTGGTGGACCCCGCCGACAAGAAGACGGTCGGTGACTTCGCCGTACGCGAGGGGCGCGTCTCGGCGACCCTGCTGGGCTACTCCTCCCTGGAAGTGCCCCGCTGCTGCCCCGACCAGGAGGAACAGGCCTCCTGGCGGTGGAAGGGCAACGCCTTCGTCCGCACCTCGGGAGACCTGGCGCGCGCCGTCTGAGAGGGCGCCGCCCCCGCGATCAGGCCGCGTCCGGCCCGTACACCTCGACGCTGTCCTTCACGCGCCGCACGTGGATGCAGTCCCCGGGGCACTCCTTGGCCGAATCGACCACGTCCTGGAGGAGCGGCAGCGGCACCGGAGTGGTGGCCCCCGGGTTCTGGAGGAGCTCGTCGTCGCCGCTCTTCACGTACGCCAGACCGTCGATGTCCAGCTCGAAGACCTCCGGCGCGTACTGCACGCAGATGCCGTCCCCCGTACAGAGGTCCTGGTCGATCCAGACCTCCAGGTCCTGCGTGTCACTGTCGCCCGGCGCGTCCTGCTGCACGGTCATGTGGTCCTGCCGTTCCCTGCGTATCGAACCCATTGGAGCCAGCCCTGACGGGTGTTGAACGCTTCGACGATACAACCGGCGGCTTTCCGATGCCGAAGGGTGGGTATTCCCTTGACGTGAGGGAGAGCGCAAGGGTGAAGATCGGACACACCCCGCAGTCTTTGTGATCTAGGGGTTTCAATCACCACCCACCCAGGTAGGGTCAGGAAGCGTCCAGCTCCCCATGGAGGAGGTGAGGACCGTGGCAGCCCACGACGACGACATCAACCGCGGCATCCGGCCCGCGCGAGGGTCAGAAGACCCGGCCGGCCAGGTTGCCTATCTCGAGCAGGAAATCGCCGTCCTGCGACGTAAGCTCGCCGACTCTCCGCGTCATACGAGGATTCTCGAAGAGCGGATCGTCGAGTTGCAGACGAGTCTGGCAGGCGTGTCCGCACAGAACGAGCGGCTCGCCAACACGCTCCGCGAGGCGCGTGACCAGATCGTGGCCCTCAAGGAGGAGGTCGACCGGCTCGCACAGCCGCCGGCCGGCTTCGGTGTTTTCCTGCAGGCCAACGAGGACGGCACCTGCGACATCTTCACCGGGGGCCGCAAGCTCCGGGTGAACGTCAGCCCCAGCGTCGAGCTCGAAGACCTCCGGCGAGGCCAGGAGGTCATGCTCAACGAAGCGCTCAACGTGGTCGAGGCCATGGAGTTCGAACGGGCCGGGGACATCGTCACCCTCAAGGAGATCCTTGAGGACGGCGAGCGCGCCCTGGTGGTCGGGCACACCGACGAGGAGAGGGTGGTACGGCTCGCCGAGCCCCTGCTGGACATCACCATCCGCTCCGGTGACGCCCTGCTGCTCGACTCCAGGTCCGGATACGTCTACGAGGTGGTCCCCAAGAGCGAGGTCGAGGAGCTCGTCCTCGAAGAGGTTCCGGACATCGACTACGACAAGATCGGCGGTCTGGGCGACCAGATCGAGCTGATCCGCGACGCGGTCGAGCTCCCCTACCTCCACCCCGACCTCTTCAAGGAACACGAACTGCGACCGCCGAAGGGCATCCTGCTCTACGGTCCGCCCGGCTGCGGCAAGACGCTCATCGCCAAGGCCGTCGCCAATTCGCTCGCCAAGAAGGTCGCCGAGGTGACCGGGCAGCCCACGGGGAAGAGCTACTTCCTCAATATCAAGGGCCCCGAGCTCCTCAACAAGTACGTCGGCGAGACCGAGCGGCACATCCGCCTGGTCTTCCAGCGTGCCCGGGAGAAGGCGAGCGAGGGTACCCCCGTCATCGTCTTCTTCGACGAGATGGAATCCCTCTTCCGCACCCGCGGCAGCGGCGTCAGCTCGGACGTGGAGAACACCATCGTCCCGCAGCTGCTCGCCGAGATCGACGGTGTGGAGGGCCTGGAGAACGTCATCGTCATCGGCGCCTCCAACCGCGAGGACATGATCGACCCCGCCATCCTGCGACCCGGCCGACTCGATGTGAAGATCAAGATCGAGCGTCCGGACGCCGAGGCGGCGAAGGACATCTTCGCGAAGTACCTGACCCCGTCGCTCCCGCTGCACGCGGACGATCTGGCCGAGCACACCGGCTCCCGGCCGGCCGCCGCCCACGCCATGATCCAGTCCGTCGTGGAGCGGATGTACACGGAGTCCGAGGAGAACCGCTTCCTCGAGGTCACGTACGCCAACGGCGACAAGGAAGTCCTTTACTTCAAGGACTTCAACTCCGGCGCGATGATTCAGAACATCGTCGACCGGGCAAAGAAAATGGCCATCAAGGCATTTCTGGAACAGGGCCAGAAGGGTCTGCGCGTCTCCCATCTCCTCCAGGCATGCGTGGATGAGTTCAAGGAGAACGAGGACCTGCCCAACACCACCAACCCGGACGACTGGGCCAGGATTTCCGGTAAGAAGGGTGAGCGGATCGTCTTCATCCGCACACTCGTCACCGGAAAGCAGGGCGCGGACACCGGTCGCTCCATCGATACGGTGGCCAATACCGGCCAGTACCTGTAATACGCCGACCGGCTGCGGATGCCTGGAGGGGCATCCGCAGCCGGTCGTTTTCCCCCGTTCCGGCCATGCCGGAACAATGTCGTAATTGATCTCCCCACCGGCGCAGAGGCGCTCTAGGCTCTGCGGTACCGCCGAGTCGCGCAGTGCGGTGACGGGCACCGCATACGCACCGGACAAACAGCGGTACTTGAGCGTCGCTCCCGGACGGGACCGACGCCGGGCAAGGAGGGCCGCATGACCGTACGGCGAGTAATGGGCATCGAGACGGAGTACGGGATCTCCGTCCCCGGCCACCCCAACGCCAATGCCATGCTCACCTCGTCCCAGATCGTCAACGCCTACGCGGCGGCGATGCACCGGGCCCGACGCGCCCGCTGGGACTTCGAGGAGGAGAATCCGCTGCGCGACGCGCGAGGCTTCGACCTCGCCCGTGAGACCGCCGACTCCAGCCAGCTCACCGACGAGGACATCGGCCTGGCCAATGTCATCCTCACCAACGGTGCCCGGCTCTACGTCGACCACGCGCACCCCGAATACAGCTCACCGGAGATCACCAACCCGCTCGACGCGGTGCTCTGGGACAAGGCCGGCGAACGGATCATGGCCGAGGCCGCCGAACGGGCGGCCGCCATCCCCGGCGCCCAGCCGATCCACCTCTACAAGAACAACACCGACAACAAGGGCGCCTCCTACGGCACGCACGAGAACTATCTGATGCAGCGGGAGACCCCGTTCTCGGACATCGTGCGCCATCTGACGCCGTTCTTCGTCTCCCGCCAGGTCGTCACCGGCGCGGGGCGGGTCGGCATCGGCCAGGACGGCCACGAGCACGGCTTCCAGATCAGCCAGCGCGCCGACTACTTCGAGGTCGAGGTCGGCCTGGAGACGACCCTCAAGCGCCCCATCATCAACACCCGGGACGAGCCGCACTCCGACGCGGAGAAGTACCGCCGGCTCCATGTGATCATCGGCGACGCGAACCTCTCGGAGATCTCGACCTACCTGAAGCTCGGCACCACATCCCTGGTGCTGTCCATGATCGAGGACGCCTTCATCAACGTCGACCTCGCCGTCGACCAGCCCGTACGCACGTTGCACCAGGTCTCGCACGACCCCGACCTCAGGCAGCTCATCACGCTCCGTAACGGCCGGACACTCACCGCCGTACAGCTCCAGATGGAGTACTTCGAGCTGGCCCGCAAGTATGTCGACGAGCGGTACGGCACCGACGCCGACGAGCAGACCAAGGACATCCTGATCCGCTGGGAGGACACGCTCAACCGGCTGGAGACCGATCCGATGAGCCTGTCCGGGGAGCTGGACTGGATCGCCAAGCGGGAGCTCATGGAGGGCTACCGCCGCCGCGACTCGCTGGACTGGGACGCCCCCCGGCTCCACCTCGTCGACCTCCAGTACGCGGACGTACGCCCCGACAAGGGCCTCTACAACCGTCTGGCGGCCCGCGGGAAGATGAAGCGGCTGCTGGACGAGGACGACGTCACCAGGGCCCGTACGAAGCCTCCGGAGGACACCAGGGCCTATTTCCGGGGCCGCTGCCTGGAGCAGTACGCCGACGACGTGGCGGCCGCCTCCTGGGACTCGGTCATCTTCGACCTGCCGGACCGCGACTCGCTCCAGCGGGTACCCACGCTGGAGCCGCTGCGCGGCACCAAGGAGCACGTCAAGGACCTGCTCGACCGCTGTCGTACGGCGGAGGAGCTGGTCCGGGTGCTCTCGGGCGGCTGAAAGGTGTCCGGGCTGGGAATCAATCAACCGAGGCCCGGACGTTGAACAACTACCGGGCCAAATGTCGGACCTCGTGGGTAGGGTCTGATCAAGAGCTTCGATTGCTTCGAACCGAGCGGGGTGAGCTACATGGCGACCAAGGACACCGGCGGCGGACAGCAGAAGGCGACGCGTTCCACCGAGGAGACCGAGGAGCAGACGCAGGACGCGCAGGCTTCCGAGGACCTTGCGGAGCGCCAGGAGAAGCTGAGCGACGATGTCGACTCGGTTCTGGACGAGATCGACGACGTCCTCGAAGAGAACGCCGAGGACTTCGTCCGGTCCTTCGTTCAAAAGGGTGGACAGTAGTTCACGAGTGTGAACGCCCGGTAGCGTTCCGGGCGACCGCGGTACTCGGGGGAGACGGGGTGACGGCGACCGCCACGGCGTGCGCCGTCACCCCGCCCGCCAACCGGTGGAGCCCCTCCGGTTCGCGAGCGCGGGATCGTCGCAGATCCCTCCGCCGAACATGTGGATCACCGCCCCAGGGCGGGTAGGGTCCGTGGCGTACGTTGCTTCAACTGCAATTCGGCCATCGGCAAGTTGGGGGATGATCCTGACTCTCTTGCGCAGGGCCATCGCATACCTGGAGGGAAACGCGTGGAAGCCAACACTCGTAGCACCGGGCGTCTACCAGCTGCCTTCCTGACGCCGGGTTCGTCCTCGTTCATGGACTTCCTGTCCGACCAGTCGCCCGAGATGCTCCCGGGCAACCGGAGCCTGCCGCCGCTCCAGGGGGCCATCGAGGCACCGCACGGGACGACCATCGTCGCGGCGTCCTTCCCCGGTGGCGTCGTCCTGGCCGGTGACCGGCGCGCCACCATGGGCAACATGATCGCGCAGCGCGACATCGAGAAGGTCTTCCCGGCCGACGAGTACTCGGCGGTGGGCATCGCCGGCACCGCCGGACTGGCCGTGGAGATGGTCAAGCTCTTCCAGCTGGAGCTGGAGCACTTCGAAAAGGTCGAGGGCGCCCAGCTCTCCCTGGAGGGCAAGGCCAACCGGCTCTCCACCATGATCCGCAGCAACCTGGCCATGGCCATGCAGGGCCTCGCCGTGGTGCCCCTCTTCGCGGGTTACGACGTCGACCGCGAGAAGGGCCGCATCTTCTCCTACGACGTCACCGGCGGCCGCTCCGAGGAGACCGGCTACGCCTCCACCGGCTCCGGGTCGATCTTCGCCCGCAACGCGATGAAGAAGCTCTACCGCGAGGATCTGACGGAGGAGCAGGCCCTCACCCTGGTCGTGCAGGCGCTGTACGACGCCGCGGACGACGACTCGGCGACCGGCGGCCCGGACGTGGCCCGCCGGATCTACCCGATCGTCACCGTGATCACCGACGAAGGCTTCCGGAGGCTGGGCGACCAGGAGTCCGCCGACATCGCGCGCTCCATCCTGGAACGCCGGCTGGAGCAGCCCGACGGCCCGCGCGCCGCGCTGCTCTGACCAGGACTCCAGCCTCCCCCGACGCACTCGTCACTGACAGAAAGGGACGGATAGCCGGTGTCGACGCCGTTCTATGTCTCACCCCAGCAGGCCATGGCCGACCGGGCGGAATACGCCCGGAAGGGCATCGCCCGTGGTCGCAGCCTCGTTGTGCTGCAGTATGCCGACGGCATTGTGTTCGTCGGCGAGAACCCGTCCCGCGCGCTGCACAAGTTCAGCGAGATCTATGACCGGATCGGCTTCGCGGCCGCCGGCAAGTACAACGAGTACGAGAACCTCCGCATCGGCGGAGTCCGCTACGCAGATCTGCGCGGATACACCTACGACCGGGACGATGTGACGGCCCGTGGGCTGGCCAACGTCTACGCGCAGACGCTCGGCACCATCTTCTCCAGCGCGGCCGAGAAGCCGTACGAGGTGGAGCTGGTCGTCGCCGAGGTCGGCTCCGCGGCCGAGGGTGACCAGATCTACCGGCTGCCGCACGACGGTTCGATCGTGGACGAGCACGGCTCGGTCGCGGTCGGCGGCAACGCCGAGCAGATCAGCAGCTTCCTGGACCAGCGCCACCGGGACGGCATGACGCTCGCCGAGGCGCTCAAGCTGGCCGTCCAGGCGCTCTCCCGGGAGCCGGGCGGCGGGGAGCGGGAGATTCCCGCCGAGCGTCTCGAAGTCGCGGTGCTGGACCGTACGCGGCCCCAGCAGCGCAAGTTCAAGCGGATCGTCGGCCGCCAGCTGACCCGGCTGCTCGACGCGGACGCGGCGGGCACCACCCCGACGGACGCCCCGTCCGACATCGAGGAGACCGACTCCACCACCACCGAAACCGACAACGGCACCGGCACCGCGCCCGGTTCCACGGAGGAGTAGGCGCCCGCGCCTCGACGTGCCCCCGGGTCCCGGCCCGGGGGCACGGTCATGCCCGGGCGGCGGGCGGCCCGGTGGAGCCGCGTACGACCAGCCGGACCGGCAGACCGCCCGGCTCGGCGGGGCGGCCCTCCAGCACGGCGAGCAGCGCCGCCATGCCCCGCTCCCCGACCTGCTCGGCGGGCAGCTGCACGGTGGTGAGCTCCGGTTCGACGGCGGTGGCCAGGGCGAGGTCGTCGAAGCCGGTGACCGAGAGGTCGTCCGGCACCCGCAGCCCGAGCCGGCGGGCCGCCTTGCAGGCACCGGCCGCCAGGATGTCGTCGTCGCAGACGATCGCGGTGGGCCGCTCCCCGGCGACGGCGAGCGCCTGCTCGGTGGCCTCCCGCCCGGCCCGTACGTTGAGCGGGGCCCGTACCGTACGCATCTCGGCATCCGGCACCGCGCCCACCGCCTCCCGCAGTGCCTGCGCCCGGACCGCGAACGTCCAGGTGTCCACGGCGGATGCCAGATGGACGAAGCGGCGGTGGCCGAGGCCCAGCAGATGGTCCGTCACCTGGCGCATGCCGTCGGCGATGTCCAGGTTCACATGGGCCGCCGCGTCCGTCCCGGCCGGGTCGCTGTCCAGCATCACCAGCGGCAGCTCGGCCCCGTGCAGGGCGCTCAGGGCGTCGGAGGCCATGGAGGAGGCGATCACCCCGTCCAGGGCGGCACGGGCCGATGCGAACGGGTCCCGGGCCGGTCCGGTGCCGTCCGGCGAGGGGTAGAGCACCACGCCGAAATCGTGCTCGGCGGCGACGGCGGCGGCCCCGGTGTAGACGCGGGCGAAGAACTCGTTGGTGAGCGCCGGGACCACCAGCAGCGCGGTCCTGGTGCGGCCGAGCCGCAGACTGCGGGCGGCCAGATTGGGCCGGTAGCCGAGCTCCGCCGCGCACTCCCGGACCCGCTGCGCCGTGGCCTCGGACACCCGGCCCGGCCACTTCCCGCCGAGCACGAGCGAGACCGTCGCCTGCGAGACACCCGCCGCTCGGGCCACGTCGCGGCTGGTGGGCCGGGGCGGGGCGGGCTGGTGCGAGTCGGTCACTCGGGCCTCCGTGCGGGATGTTCCGTGATGCCGCGAGGTGGACCCGCGGGCTGCGCACATGGTACGTATGAGCCTCGAAGTTATACGTAAAACCTCGGGTGGCGGCAGTCGTCCGGCGGAAAGGGGCGGGAATGGCCGCGGGATATCTGGACATCCTCCGGGCGCGGCACGCCGCCCGGCTGCTGACGGGCACCCTGGTGGGGCGGCTGCCCAACGGCACCGCCCACATCGCGATCGTGCTGTTCACCCGTGCCGAGGGCGGCAGCTACACCCTGGCCGGCGCCCTGGCCGCCGCGTACGGGCTGGCCACCGCCGTCGGACAGCCGCTGCTGGGCCGGGCGGTCGACCTCTACGGGCAGCCGCGCGTCCAGCTCCCCGCCGCCGTGCTCTCCGCGCTCGGCATGGCCCTGCTGGCTCTGGCGGGCCTCGGCTCGCTCCCGCTGGCCTACGCGGCCGTCGTCGTCGCCGGAGTCGCCACACCGCCTCTGGAGGGCGGGCTGCGGGCCCTGTGGCCCAGCGTGCTGAAGCGCGAGGACCAGGTGCACCGGGCGTACGCCATGGACGCCGTGGCGCAGGAGATCATGTTCACGGTCGGGCCGCTCCTGGTGACGGTCCTCGTATCGCTCTGGTCCCCGGCCGCCGCCCTGCTCGTCATCAACGCCATCGGCGTCCTCGGCGCGTTGTCGGTCGTCCTCTCCGAGCCCTCGCGCACCTGGCGCTCCGCACCCCGCGAGGCGCACTGGCTCGGCGCCCTGCGCTCGCCCGGACTCCTCGCCCTGCTCGGCGCGTTCTTCTTCGTCGGGCTCGCGCTCGGCTCCATCACGGTGGCCGGCGTGGCCTACGCGGACGACCACGGCCGCGAGTCGGTGTACGGCTGGCTGATGGCCGCGCTCGGCCTCGGCGCCCTGATCGGGGGCCTGGGCTACGGGGCGCGGCAGTGGGCCGGGGCGCCCGAGCGGCGGCTGCGCGTCATCGTCGGCCTCCTCGCGCTCGGCTACCTGCCGTTGATGCTCACCCCTTCGGTCCCCGCCATGACCGCTCTCGCCGCCCTGGCCGGAGTCTTCCTCGCCCCGGCCATCGCGTGCTCGTTCATCGTGGTGGACCGGCACGCCCCGCGGGGCACGGTGACCGAGGCGTTCTCCTGGCTCGTCACCACCTTCGGCGTCGGCGCGGCAGCCGGAACGGCCGTCGCCGGACCGGCCGTCGAGCTCGGCTCGACCGCCTGGAGCTTCGGCGTGGCGGGCGTCGGCGGAGTGCTCGCCCTGGTGGTCCTGCTGGCCACCGGGAACGTCCTCGCAGCTCCCGTACATGACCCCGCCGTCGTGACGGGATCGGAAAATGATCGAAACGGTGCTGTCGAACCCGGTTTCAGCACCGGCCGTAAGGCGTAATGTTCAGTCATGGACCGCCGCATTTTCGGGCTGGAGAACGAGTACGGCGTCACGTGCACGTTCAGGGGACAGCGCCGACTGTCACCTGACGAAGTGGCGCGCTACCTCTTCCGCCGTGTTGTGTCATGGGGCCGCAGCAGCAATGTCTTTCTGCGGAACGGCGCCCGCCTCTACCTCGACGTGGGATCGCATCCGGAATATGCAACCCCGGAATGCGACGACCTGACCGAACTGGTCACGCACGACAAGGCGGGCGAGCGCATTCTCGAAGGCCTGCTCGTCGACGCCGAACGCCGCCTGCACGAGGAGGGAATCGCGGGCGACGTCTATCTCTTCAAGAACAACACCGACTCGGCGGGAAACTCCTACGGATGCCACGAGAACTATCTCGTGGCCCGGCACGGAGAATTCTCCCGGCTCGCGGACATCCTCATCCCCTTCCTCGTCACCCGGCAGCTCATCTGCGGCGCGGGCAAGGTGCTCCAGACGCCGCGCGGAGCCGTCTACTGCGTCAGCCAGCGTGCCGAGCACATCTGGGAGGGCGTCAGCTCCGCGACCACCCGCTCCCGGCCGATCATCAACACCCGGGACGAACCACACGCCGACGCGGAGCGGTACCGCCGCCTCCACGTCATCGTCGGTGACTCGAACATGTCCGAGACGACCATGCTGCTCAAGGTCGGCGCCACCGACCTGGTGCTCCGCATGATCGAGGCGGGCACGGTGATGCGCGACCTGACCCTGGAGAACCCGATCCGGGCCATCCGCGAGGTCAGCCACGACCTCACCGGCCGGCGCAAGGTGCGCCTGGCCAGCGGCCGCGAGGCCTCGGCCATCGAGGTCCAGCGGGAGTACTACGAGAAGGCTGTGGACTTCGTAGAGCGCCGGGGCATCCGCACCGGCACCGTCGACCAGGTCCTGGAGCTGTGGGGCCGCACGCTCGACGCCATCGAGGCCGAGGACCTCGACCGGATCGACACCGAGATCGACTGGGTCATGAAGTACAAGCTCATCGAGCGGTACCGGGCCAAGCACAACATGACCATGTCGAACCCGCGGGTCGCCCAGATAGACCTCGCCTACCACGACATCCACCGTCGCCGCGGTCTGTTCTACCTCCTGGAGAGGAAGGGCCAGACCGCCCGCATCTGCAACGACCTGAAGATCTTCGAGGGCAAGTCGGTGCCCCCGCAGACCACCCGGGCGAGGCTGCGCGGCGACTTCATCCGCAGGGCCCAGGAGCAGCGGCGGGACTTCACCGTCGACTGGGTCCACCTCAAGCTCAACGACCAGGCGCAGCGCACGGTGCTCTGCAAGGACCCGTTCCGTTCCGTGGACGAGCGAGTGGAGAAGCTGATCGCGGGCATGTGAGCCGCTCCGGGGGTACCTCTCGGCCGGCCGTAGCGTGACAGGGCCCCGTACGTTCCTCGTACGGGGCCCTGTCCACGGCCTAGAGTGGTCGGACTCAACCACAGTGCCCCCTGAGATCTGAGGAACCAGTGCGCCGAATTGCCGGCCTTCTCGTCGCCCCCCTCCTGCTGCTGTCGGCAGTGGCCTGCGGCAGCGACGACAAGGCCTCCGACTCCGCCTCGTCCAAGAACGGCGTGCCCGCGATCACCGCAGGTGCGAAGTTCGGCGAGAAGCCCACCCTCTCCAAGGGCAAGGGAGAACCGCCCAAGGAGCTGAAGACCGAGGTCATCAGTGAGGGCGACGGTGCGAAGCTCAAGAACGGCGACGCGATCCAGGTCAACTACCTCGGTCAGTCGTGGGACTCCGACAAGCCGTTCGACAACAGCTTCGACCGCAAGCAGCCCTTCGACCTGACGCTCGGCGCGGGCATGGTCATCCAGGGCTGGGACAAGGGCCTGGTCGGCCAGAAGGTCGGCAGCCGCGTCCAGCTGGTCATCCCGCCGGAGCTCGGCTACGGCGAGCAGGGCCAGGGCGACATCAAGCCGAACGCCACCCTCGTGTTCGTCGTCGACATCCTGAAGGCCACCCAGATCCCGGCCTCCGCCAAGGGCACCGAGGTCGCCCAGGACAACATCGACCTGCCCAAGGTCGGCACCAACGACGACGGCAAGGCGCCGAAGGTCACCATCCCCAAGAGCGACCCGCCGAAGAAGCTGGCCTCCAACTACATCCTGGAGTCCGACGGTGAGGTCATCAAGGAGAGCGACAGCGTCGTCGTGAACTACGTCGGTCTGGTGTGGAAGGGTGCCAAGGAGTTCGACAGCACCTACACCCAGGGCAAGACGCAGACCTTCCCGCTGGCCCAGGTCACCCTCAAGGGACTCAAGGACGGCCTGATCGGCAAGAAGGTCGGCAGCCGGGTGCTCCTCGTGATCCCGCCGGACCAGGCCTTCGGCGACCAGCAGCAGCAGGCCATCCCGAAGAACTCCACGCTGGTCTTCGCCGTGGACGTCCTGGCCAAGATGTAAGACTGTCCCGGTTGCCCAGTTCATCATTTAGAGGAGCAGTTCAGTGAGCATCGAGAAGCCCGAGATCGACTTCCCGGGTGGCGAGCCGCCGGCCGACCTGGAGATCAAGGACATCTGGGAGGGCGACGGCCCCGTCGCCAAGGCCGGCGACCAGGTCAGGGTCCACTACGTGGGCGTGGCCTTCTCCACCGGCGAGGAGTTCGACGCCTCCTGGAACCGCGGTACGCCGCTGGCCTTCAACCTCGGCGCCGGCCAGGTCATCGCCGGCTGGGACCAGGGCGTGCAGGGCATGAAGGTCGGCGGCCGCCGCCAGCTGACCATCCCCGCGAAGCTCGCCTACGGCGACCGCGGCGCCGGCAGCGCGATCGCCCCGGGCGAGACGCTGATCTTCGTCTGCGACCTGGTCTCGGTCTGATCAGTTCCGGTCGCGTGAGCAGTGCGATCCGGTCTGTTCCGGTCCCGTACGCTCCGTTCCGGTCAGCCGAGTGAGGGCCCCCGCCACCTGGCGGGGGCCCTCACCGCTGTCCGGCCCACGGGCCCGCTTTGGTCCCCACACCACGGGGCGGTACGGTCGACGGTCGTAGAGCACAAGAGAAAGGGCGTCGATGGCGATTGCCAAGGCCGAGCGGTTGATGAACCTCGCGCTGTGCCTGCTGGGGACCCGGCGCCCGCTCAGCAAGCGCGAACTCCGCGGCTCCATCGAGGCCTACCTCGAAGCGGGCTCCGACGACTCCTTCAACCGGATGTTCGAGCGCGACAAGGACGATCTGCGCGAGCTCGGCCTCGTCATCGAGACCGTCGAGAACCTCGACGGCGACACCGGATACCTGGCCCGCCGCGACAGCAACCGGCTGCCCCCCATCACCTTGGACGCCGAGGAGGCCGCGGCCCTCGGCCTCGCCGCCAAGGTCTGGCAGCAGGCCCGCCTCGCCGGTGCCGCCAGCGGCGCCCTGCAGAAGCTGCGCGCCGCCGGAATGCCCGAGGCCGAGGACGCCTACGAGGTGCACAGCGCCCTCGAACCCCGCATCCCCGTCCACGAGGCCGCCTTCGAGCCCCTGATGCTCGCCTGCCGTGACCGCCGCCCGGTCACCTTCGACTACCGCAAGGCCAACTCCGCCGCCCCCGTGCAGCGACAGGTCGAACCCTGGACCCTCGAATGCTGGCGCGGCCACTGGTACCTCGCGGGCTGGGACCGGGGCCGCGGCGCCGAACGCGTCTTCCGGCTCTCCCGCATCACCGGCAAGGTCCGCTCCCGCGTCGGCGCCTTCACCGCCGAGGTGCCCGACGTCGTCACGGTCCGCGAGACCGTCGAGAGCTGGGCCGGCGAGACCGCCACCCGGACCGCCCGGATCAGGCTCCGCGCCGGGTCCGGCTACCCGCTGCGGTCGCGGGCCATATCCGTCCACGAGCGCGGCGACGGCTGGGACGAGCTGGAGATCCCGTACGGACACGGCCTCGACGCCTGGCTCGTCGAGTTCGGGCCGGACGTCGTCGTGGAGGAACCCGCCGATCTGCGGGCCGATGTGGTGGACCGGCTCCGAGCCGTGGCCAAGGACTAGGGGACCGAGACGATGGCCACGAACGCGATCGACCAGACCCGCCGGATGCTCTCCCTGGTGACGTACCTCCGTGAGCGCCCCGGCGCCCACGTCCAGGACGTGGCTCGGGCCTTCGGGATCACCGAGGACGAGCTGATCTCGGACCTCGACGTGCTGCCCATGTGCGGGACCAGCTTCCGCGGCGGCGACCTCCTCGACATCGACACCGACGGCGACCGGATCTGGTGGCACAACCCGGACGACGTCGCCGAGCCCCTCCGGCTCGCCGCCGACGAGGCCACCGCGCTACTGGTCGCCGCCCGCGCCGTCGCGACCCTGCCCGGACTCCGCGAGAGCGACCGGCTCGCCCTGGTCCGCGCCACCGCCAAGCTGGAGACCGCGGCCGGGGAGTCCGGTGCGGCCAGCTCCCGGCTCTCGGTGACCTTCGAGGCGGAGGGCGGCGTCTTCGCCGACGTCGACCGGGCCATCTCCGAGCGCCGCCGCCTCTGGCTGCGCTACTACTCGCCCGCCCGCGACGAGCTCACCGAGCGCGAGGTCGACCCGATCCGGCTCTTCGCCGTCGGCCACACCTACATGGAGGGCTGGTGCCGGCTCTCCGAGGCCCGCCGGACCTTCCGCCTCGACCGCGTCGCCGAGATCCGCATCCTCGACGCCCCCTCCGCCCCGCCGGAGCTGGAACTGCGCGACCTCTCCGAAGGGCTGGTCCAGCCTGCCGCCGAAGACCCCGAGGTCGTCATCGAGGTCGGCACCGGAGGCCGCTGGGTCGCCGAGTACTACCCGCACGACTCCGCCGAGGAACTGCCCGACGGCGGACTGCGGATCACCCTGCGCACCCCCGACCCGGCCTCCCTGCGCCGCCTCGCCCTGCGCCTCGGCGGCGAGGGCCGCATCGTCGCCCCGCCGGAGCTCGCCGACAGCGCCCGGACGGCGGCCCGCGAGGCGCTCACCGCCTACGAAACGGCCTGAGCGGGCCCGGAGCGGAGACGAGATGAACCCGACCCACCTCGTACCGGTCGCCACCGGCCCGGCCGTCCGCACCGGCCCGGTCCCGGTACCCGTACCCGCCGCCGTACGGTTCCGGGCCGCCTGCCCCGACTGCCGCGGGCGCTTCGAGCTCGCGGCGGGCGCGCTGCGCCTGGCGATCGGAGCCAGCAGCCGCACCACCTTCTACACCTTCACCTGCCCGGAGTGCGCCGCCCCGGTCCGCAAGCCCGCCGGGGAGCGCATCATCGAACTGCTCACCGGCGGCGGCGTACGGACCCTGCGCCTGCACGCCACCCCGTAACCCCCTGAGGAAGAGGCACCGCCGCATGTTCTGGCCCATGCTCGCCATCGCCCTGGGATTCCTGGGGGTCGCCGTCCTCGGCGTACTGGCCATCAAGGTCTTCGTCGAGGCCCAGCGTCTCGGGCGTCAGGTCACGACCACCACCGAGCGGATCAACCAGGCGTCGGAAGAGCTCGAACGGGCGGCGACACGCCTCGCGGCCACCGGGGACAGCCTGCGATAACGGGCCCGCGGCCTGATGTTCGACAGCACCGAGGGGTACGCTGCAGGGGACGGCCCAGGCAGGGAGGCGCGGGCCGCAAGCCGCAGTACGCACGGGCATTGCCCCGCGTTTACCCCTGCGGGTTACGATCGCTGCCAAGCGCAACGATCGGACGTATGCCCGGTCGAACGGGTAGCGAGCCCACCCTCCAGCCGCCTCAGTGAGAAGGAAGTCGCACATGATCGGCAATCTGAAGCCCCTCGAGATCGTTCTGATCATCGCTGTCATCCTGCTGCTCTTCGGTGCCAAGAAGCTTCCCGACATGGCGCGTTCGCTCGGCAAGTCGGCCCGCATCCTCAAGAGCGAGGCCAAGGCGATGAAGAAGGACGACGCGGCGACCGCCACGCCCACGACGGAGACCGTCGCGGACCCGGCCCCTCCGCAGTCCACCACCGCGCGCACCATCCAGGCCGCTCCGGGTGACGTCACCAGCTCCCGCCCGGTCAACGAGCCCAAGCCCACCACCCAGAGCTGACAGCTGACGCGCTCCGCCGACAGCCGCCGCACGAGACGAGGGAAGTGGGTTGCTCAAGTCTGCCCGCAAGCAGGAGAAGGACGAAGAGGGGCGGATGCCTCTCCTCGATCACCTGCGTGAGCTGCGTAACCGGCTGCTGAAGGCCGTGCTGGCGATCGTCGTCGTGACGATCGTGGCAGCGTTTTTCCAGAAGGAGATCTACGACTTCCTTCTGCGCCCCCTTCTCGACTCCGTCGGATGCAAGGACGGCGTGGTCTACGCGGTCAACGGCAAGCCGTGCGCGCTGCTGAAGACCAACACGCTCCTGGCGCCGTTCACCAACGCCCTCAAGGTCGCCCTGATGTCCGGCGTCCTGCTGGCGACCCCGGTCTGGCTCTACCAGCTGTGGGCCTTCGTGGCTCCCGGCCTGCACAAGGGCGAGAAGCGCTACGCCTACGCCTTCGCCGTCGTGGGCGCTCCTCTGTTCCTCTCCGGTGGCTACCTCGCGTACGCGATCCTCCCGCAGACCGCGGAGATCATGCTCGGGTTCAGCCCCGCGAACGTGCAGAACCAGATCGAGCTCGACAGCTATCTGGACCTGCTCGTCCGTATGGTGATCGTCTTCGGGCTCGCCTTCGAGTTGCCCCTGCTGCTCATCGCGCTGAACATGACGGGCGTCGTAACCGGAAAGCGGATGCTCGGCTGGTGGCGCGGGATGATCGTCGGCCTCACCGCCTTCGCGGCCATCGCCACCCCCGGCGGCGAACCCATCTCCATGCTGCTGCTGGCCGGTCCGCTCGCGGTGCTCTACTTCGTCGCCGTCGGCTTCTCCCTGCTGAACGACAAGCGCCGCAACCGCAACAACCCCGACGCCGAGCTCAGCGACGACGAGGCCTCCGAGCTGGATCTGACCCCCGAGCCGGTCGGCGGGATCGAGCCCGTGGCGGCCCCGCGCAGGGCGCTGCCGGAGCAGGCGTCCGGCGAGAGCGACGGTTCCCGTTCGCACCGGCTCAACGGTTACGACGACATCACCTGACCTTGTAGGGTCCGGAAGGGTGACCAGCGAGATCACCCTCTTCGTCAATCCCACCGCAGGACGCGGCCGGGGCGCGCACGCCGCGCAGCCGGCCGCTTCCGCGTTGCGGGACGCCGGATTCTCCGTCCGTACGGTCCTGGGCGAGGACGCCGACGACGCGCTGCGCCGGGCCCGCGAGGCCGTGGCGGCGGGAACCGGGGCGCTGATAGCCGTGGGCGGGGACGGGCTCATGTCCCTCGCCCTCCAGGCCGTCGCCGGGACGGCCACCCCGCTCGGCGTCGTCGCCGTGGGCACCGGCAACGACTTCGCCCGCGCGCTGGGCCTGCCGATCCGCGACCCGGCCGCCGCCGGACGGCTGGCCGCGCGGGCGCTCAAGGAGGGGGACCACCGCGCGATCGACCTCGGACGGGTCGGGGAGCGCTGGTTCGGCTCGGTGCTCGCCTCCGGCTTCGACTCCCGGGTCAACGACCGGGGCAACCGGATGCGCTTCGTCGGCGGCCGGTTCAAGTACGACCTCGCCATCCTCGCGGAGCTGGCCGCCTTCGCCCCGATCCCGTACCGGATCCGGCTCGATGGGGGAGAGACCCGCGAGATCGAGGCCACGCTCATCGCCGTGGGCAACGGCACCACCTACGGCGGCGGCATGCGGATCTGCGCCGAGGCCGAGATGGACGACGGCCTCTTCGACGTGACCGTGGTGGGGGAGTGCTCCCGCGCCACCCTCCTCAAGGTGTTCCCGAAGGTCTACAAGGGCACGCACCTGGGCCACCCCGCCGTCACCGTCCACCGGGTCTCCTCGATCGAGCTGGCGGCGGCCGGTGTCACGGCGTACGCGGACGGTGAACCCCTGGGTCCGCTGCCGCTCACCGCGACCTGCGTACCGGGTGCCGTACAGGTGCTGGCGGGGTGACGGGCCAAGGGGATTTAAAGATCGGGCTGAGTGTCGGAGGTGACGGGTAGGCTCGTATCCAAGATGACAGAGGACCTTTCACCAGCTGAGCGATACCAGGCATCCCGCGCCCGTGCGGCCGAGATGGCGACGGCCCTCGGGCCCTTCCGGGAGATGTACGAGTTCGGACTGGACCCGTTCCAGATCGAGGCCTGCCAGGCCCTTGAGGCGGGCAAGGGGGTGCTGGTCGCGGCCCCGACGGGGTCGGGCAAGACGATCGTCGGCGAGTTCGCCGTGCACCTGGCCCTGGAGCAGGGCCGCAAGTGCTTCTACACCACGCCGATCAAGGCGCTCTCCAACCAGAAGTTCGCCGACCTGGTCAAGCGGTACGGCGCGGACAAGGTCGGCCTGCTGACCGGCGACAACAGCGTCAACTCCGAGGCGCCGGTCGTCGTGATGACCACCGAGGTCCTGCGGAACATGCTGTACGCGGGCTCCCAGTCGCTGTCCGGCCTCGGCTACGTGGTCATGGACGAGGTGCACTACCTCTCCGACCGCTTCCGGGGCGCGGTGTGGGAGGAAGTGATCATCCACCTCCCCGAGTCGGTGACCCTGGTGTCCCTCTCGGCCACCGTGTCCAACGCGGAGGAGTTCGGCGACTGGCTGGACACCGTGCGCGGCGACACCGAGGTGATCGTCTCCGAGCACCGGCCGGTGCCGCTCTGGCAGCACGTCATGGCCGGACGCAAGATGTACGACCTCTTCGAGGAGGCGACCGACCACGGGGGCCGCGGCGCAGGACGCCGTGAGGTCAACCCGGACCTGGTCCGGCTCGCCCGGCAGGAGAACCAGAACGTCTACAACCCCCGGGACCGCCGCCGGGGCAAGATGGTGCGCGAGGCCGACCGCGAGCGCGAGCGGCGCCAGCGCAGCCGGATCTGGACGCCCGGCCGGCCCGAGGTCATCGACCGGCTGGACAACGAGGGGCTGCTGCCCGCGATCACGTTCATCTTCAGCCGGGCCGGCTGCGAGGCCGCCGTGCAGCAGTGCCTGCACGCCGGACTCCGGCTCAACGACGAGGACAAGCGCCGGCTGGTGCGCGAGATCGTCGAGGAGCGGACCGCCTCCATCCCCGGCGAGGACCTGCACGTCCTGGGCTACTACGAGTGGCTCGAAGGCCTGGAGCGGGGCATCGCCGCGCACCACGCGGGCATGCTGCCGACGTTCAAGGAGGTCGTCGAGGAGCTGTTCGTACGGGGCCTGGTGAAGGCGGTCTTCGCGACCGAGACCCTGGCGCTCGGCATCAACATGCCCGCGCGGTCCGTGGTGCTGGAGAAGCTCGTCAAGTGGAACGGCGAGCAGCACGCCGACATCACCCCCGGCGAGTACACGCAGCTCACCGGCCGGGCCGGGCGCCGCGGCATCGACGTCGAGGGCCACGCGGTGGTCCTGTGGCAGCGCGGCATGGACCCGACGGCGCTGGCCGGCCTCGCGGGGACGCGTACGTATCCGCTGCGTTCCAGCTTCCGCCCCTCGTACAACATGGCCGTCAACCTGGTGCAGCAGTTCGGGCGGCACCGCTCGCGGGAGCTGCTGGAGACCTCGTTCGCCCAGTTCCAGGCGGACAAGTCCGTCGTCGGGATCTCACGGCAGGTGCAGCGCAACGAGGAGGGCCTGGAGGGCTACAAGGAGGGCATGACCTGCCACCTCGGTGACTTCGAGGAGTACGCGCGGCTGCGCCGCGACCTCAAGGACCGGGAGACGGAGCTCGCCAAGCAGGGCGCGGCGCAGCGGCGGGCGGCTGCGGCCTCCTCGCTGGAGAAGCTGAAGCCGGGCGATGTCATCCATGTGCCGACGGGGAAGTTCGCGGGGCTGGCGCTCGTGCTGGACCCGGGGCTGCCCGCCGGACGGGCCAACGGGCACCGCGGATTCGACCACCACGACGGGCCCCGGCCGCTGGTGCTGACCGCCGAGCGGCAGGTCAAGCGGCTGGCCTCGATGGACTTCCCGGTGCCGGTGGAGGCGCTGGACCGGATGCGTGTCCCGAAGTCGTTCAACCCGCGCTCGCCGCAGTCCCGGCGCGATCTGGCCTCCGCGCTGCGGACGAAGTCCGGGCACATCGTGCCCGACCGGCACCGCAAGGAGCGGGCGGCGGCGGCCGACGACCGCGAGATCAGCCGGCTGCGGACCGAGCTGCGCGCCCACCCCTGCCACGGGTGCGACGAGCGCGAGGACCATGCGCGGTGGGCCGAGCGCTACCACCGGCTGCAGCGGGACACGCGGCAGCTGGAGAACCGGATCGAGGGGCGGACGAACACGATCGCCCGGACCTTCGACCGGATCGTCGCGCTCCTGACCGAGTTGGACTACCTCCGGGGCAACGAGGTCACGGAGAACGGGCGACGGCTGGCCCGGTTGTACGGGGAGCTGGATCTGCTCGCCAGCGAGTGTCTGCGGGACGGGGTCTGGGAAGGGCTCAACCCCGCCGAACTCGCCGCGTGTGTCTCGGCGCTGGTCTACGAGGCGCGGCAGGCCGATGACGCGGTCGCGCCCAAGCTGCCGTCCGGGCCCGCGAAGCTCGCCATGGGCGAGATGGTGCGGATCTGGGGGCGGCTGGACGCGCTGGAGGAGGACTTCAAGATCAACCAGACGGAGGGGGTCGGGCAGCGTGAGCCCGATCTCGGCTTTGCCTGGGCGGTCTACATGTGGGCCTCCGGGCGCACGCTGGACGAGGTGCTGCGCGAGGCGGAGATGCCGGCGGGGGACTTCGTACGGTGGTGCAAGCAGGTGATCGACGTGCTGGGGCAGGTGGCTGCGGCGGCTCCTCGGGAGGGGAGTGCGGGGGCGAGTTCCGTGGCTCGGAATGCTCGGAAGGCCGTTGATGCGGTGCTTCGGGGGGTTGTGGCCTACAGCTCTGTCGGCTGACGCCGACGGGGGGTGGGGCGGGGTGTGGGGCGCCTGCGGCGGGCTTGTTCCCCTACCCACCCCTTCCCGAAACCGGGGCTCCGCCCAGGACCCCGCTCCTCAAACGCCGGAGGGGCTGAGTGGAGGGCGGGGCAGTGGGCCCTTCAGGTGCTGCGGCTTCTTGTCGCTGCTCCGGCGCAGACCAGGCCCAGCAGTACCGTGAGTCCGCCGACGATGATGTTGTTGAGGACGACTCCGGCGTCGGGGCTGTTCCCGACCACCCAGGTCGACACGATGATCCACGCACCGATGGCGCACATCGCCCAGCTCAGGCCGTACATCCGCTCGGGCATCATCGTGAAGCCCAGGGCCAGTACCGCGATCGCGATACCCATCACGAGGTTGTGCGTCACCAGGGCGGGCTGGCTGGCCGTGAAGTGGAGCACCCAGGGGGAGACGGCGCAGTAGAGGCCGACGAGGAACACCGGCGCGTCCACCAGCGCCACATCGCGGCCGCCCATCACCCTGTCGTACCGCGCACGCATTTCGGAGGCATCGGGGTGACCCGATATGTCACTCCTGGTGTCTGAGACGTTGCTCATGAGATTTCGTCTCCTTCGATCCTGTGGGCCCCGGCGCCGGACGGAGTGTGCGTCAGGTGCCCACATGTCTATTCTGCTCTTATCTGCCCCTTATGTGCACCCTTGTCGTCCAGTTGTTCGGCGAGGATCAGAAGATCCAGGGTCCGCAGCACCCGGTCCCCGTGCCCGGGCGGACAAAAGGGCGGTGTGCCGCGATCCCCTGCGGCACACCGCCCCTCGCACCCGGTCGGCTACTTCGGGGGCATCAGGACCGAGTCGACGATGTAGACCGTCGCGTTGGCGGTCGGGACGTTGCCGCAGACGACCTTCGAGGCGTCGTTCACGGTGTACTCCGTGCCCGAGCCGGCCGTCGTCAGCTTGCTCTTCTCCAGCGTGTCGAAGGAGCCCTTCTCCAGCTGCTGCGGCGTCAGCTTCTGGCCCACCACGTGGTAGGTGAGGACCTTGGTGAGCTCGGCCTTGTTCGCCAGCAGGGCGTCCAGGTCGGCCTTCGGGATCTTCGCGAACGCGTCGTTGGTCGGCGCGAACACCGTGATGTTCTCGGCGTTGTTCAGCGTGTCGACCAGACCGGCCTGCTTCACGGCGGCGACCAGCGTCGACAGCTCCGGGTTGTTCGAGGCGGCCGTCGCGACCGGGTCCTGGGCCATGCCGTCGAACGAGCCCGCGCCGTCCTGCGGCACCGACGCACAGCCCGGACCGAACGGCTTGTCCGTGGTCGTGGAGTCGTCGGCCGAGGCGCTCGTGGAGGCGGCCGCGCTGGGGGTCGAGCCCGCCGCCGAGTCCTTGGAGGAGTCACCCGAGGAGCAGGCGGTCAGGGCCAGCGGCAGCACGGCTGCGGCGGCCACGGCGACGGCGGTGCGGCGGAAGTGGAGGGTGTTCATGGTGTTTCTCCTGGATCGAAGGTGCTGAGCGGGGGAAATGAACGGTGCTCAGGGGAGGGGGAGTGGGGAGGGTGGGAGGGAGAGTTCGTGCAGGGGGCCTGCGGGGGCGGATTCCGGTGTTCCGCGGTCCGTCTCCCAGCCGCGGGAGACGGACCCGGTGCCGGAGCCGGTCGTCCGACCAGGAGCCGCCTCGCTCCTGCGGCCGGCCCGGCTCTCCCGACCGGAGGCGGCGCACCGCACGGACGGCTCCCCGGCCGTCCGGGCGGCGCTGCCGCCGCCGACCGCATCGCAGACCGGATCCGCCGACGAGGTGGACCGCCGGCCCGCCCCGCCCACCGCGGTGACCGGCGCCGGCCGGTGCACGTGGGGCGCGGAGGGCGAGGGGGCGGTACACCGGGCGCCGGGCCCGGTGGCCCGTCCGCCGGACGCGGCGAAGAAGGCACGCGCCGGGCGGGACCGCCGGGGCCCGATGGCGCCGTCCGTCCGCGAAGTGTTCCGATCTGCTCTCACGCAAGGGATTCGGCGCGGGGCGCCCGGCGGATTGGTCCGGCCGGGTCATTCACTCGATCGAGGTAGTTCCGATCATCGACCAATCCTTCCGGCCACCTGCGACGAATGGAGTGCGAGGAGCGTCTCCGTACTGCTCCGAACAGCGCAGTAGAACCGGAGGGAGCCGGAATGGCAGGGGAGCGGCGGCGGACAGCCGTGGTGGGGAGCGGAGTGGCGGGACTGACCGCCGCCCACGTCCTGCGCAAGGCGCACGACGTCACGCTGTACGAGGCGGACGACCGGGTCGGAGGCCACGCCCACACGCATGAGCTGGGCGCGTCCGACGGCCGGGTGCACCGCGTCGACTCGGGCTTCATCGTGCACAACCGGCGGACCTACCCCCACCTCCTGCGGCTCTTCGACGAACTGGGTATCGCCACCCAGGAGTCCGAGATGTCGATGTCCGTACGGTGCGAGGGGTGCGGCCTCGAGTACGCGGGCGCCCGCGGCCCCGCCGGACTCCTCGCCCAGCCGCGCTCGCTCCTGCGCGGCCCGTATCTGCGGATGCTCGCCGAGGTGCCCCGCTTCCACCGGGCCGCCCGTGCGCTGCTGGAGCTGCCGGAGGGCCCGGCCACCGACATGACCCTCGGGGAGTTCGCCCGGCGCGGCCGCTTCTCCCCGTACTTCCACGCCCACTTCCTCACCCCCATGGTCTCCGCCGTCTGGTCCTGCGACCCGGTCACCGCCCTGCGCTACCCGGCCCGCTACCTGTTCGCGTTCCTGTCCCACCACGGCATGCTCACCATCGGCGACTCCCCGGTCTGGCGGACCGTCACCGGCGGCTCGCACGCGTACGTCGAGCGGGTCGTCAAACAGCTCACCGCCGTCCACACGGCCACCTCGGTCCGCGCCATCACCCGCCACGCGGACGGCGTCGAGCTTACGACCGAGGACGGCACGACCACGCCGTACGACGCCGTCGTCATCGCCACCCACCCCGACCAGGCGCTCCGGCTGCTGGCCGACCCGACCGACGCCGAACGCACCACCCTCGGCGCCTTCACGTACTCCCGCAACCCGACGCTCCTGCACACCGACACCACGCTGCTGCCCCGCAGCAGGGGCGCCAGGGCCTCCTGGAACTACCTGATGCCCTCCTGCGCCGCCGACGCCGACCGGGTCACCGTCAGCTACGACATGAACCGGCTCCAGCGGCTCGACGCGCCCGAGACCTTCGTCGTCACGCTGAACGGCTCCGACCGGGTCGACCCCGGTTCCGTACGCGCCCGCATGGTCTACGAGCACCCCGTCTACACCCCGGAGTCGGTGTCCGCCCAGGCCCGGCTGCCCGCGCTCTCCGGCCCTGTCACCGCCTACGCGGGGGCGTACCACGGCTGGGGCTTCCACGAGGACGGCTGCCGGTCGGGGGCCGAGGCCGCCGCGGCTCTGGGGGTGACCTGGTGAGCGGCCCCAGCGGATCCCTGTACCCGTGCACCATCACGCACGTACGGACCAGGCCGAGCAAGTACGCGCTGCGGCACCGGACCTACCTGTGGCTCATAGACCCGGACGCCCCGCCCCGGCTGCCGCGCGCCCTGCGGCCCCTGGCCCGGTTCGAGGCGCGGGACCACTTCGGTGGCACCGCACCCACCATCCGGGCCGGGCTGAGCCGGTTCCTGGAAGCCCGGGGCGTCGACCTCGCCGACGGGACCGTCACCATGCTCACCCAGGCCCGGGTCCTCGGCCATGTCTTCAACCCGCTCACCGTCTACTGGTGCCGCCGTACCGACGGCTCCCCGCTCTGTGTCGTGGCCGAGGTGCACAACACGTACGGGGAACGGCACGGTTATCTGCTCCACCCGGACGGCAACGACCGCGCCACGACCGGCAAGGAGTTCTACGTCTCGCCGTTCTTCCCCGTCGACGGCGGGTACCGGATGCGGCTGCCCGAACCCGGCGACCGGCTCGACCTGAGCGTCCATCTGGAGCGCGAGGGCGGCCGCCCGTTCACCGCGACCGTACGGGGCACCCGCCGCCGGGCCACCCCCCGGGCTCTGGCCCGGCTCGCCCTGCGCCACCCCTTCTCCACCGTCGCCGTCTCCCTGGCCATCCGGCTGCACGGCATCCGGCTCTACCTGCGCGGCCTCCCCGTGCAGCCCCGTCCCCAGCACCGCCCACAGGAAGGCATGCAGTGACCGCGCCCACCCACCAGCTGCCGGCAGACCGGACCCCCGACCCGGCAGACCGGACTTCCGACCCCGCCGACCGGACCCCCGACCCGGCGGGACACGTCCCCGCGCCGAGGGGCCACGCCTCCGCTCCGGCCCGGCAGCAGACCCCCGCGGCCGACCCCGGGCGCTGGCCCGACATCGTCACCCGGCCCCGCGTCTCCCGCGCCCGTACGGCACTCGCCACCCGCATCGTCCGCCACGCCCTCGCCGGACTCCCGCTGCGCGCCCGGCTCGCGGGCGGGGAGGACATCGGCCTCGGCGGGCCGCTCATGGACATCCGGGACCCCGACGCCTTCTTCCGGCGGATCGGCGCGAGCGGGCTCATCGGCTTCGGCGAGTCCTACATGGCCGGCGAGTGGGACGCCCCCGACCTGGTGGGCGTGCTCACCGTCCTCGCCGACAACGCGGCGGAACTGATCCCCGCCCCGCTGCAACGGCTGCGTTCCCTCTGGGCGTTGCGCAAGCCCGAGACCCAGCTCAACACCCCCGAGGGCTCCCGGGAGAACATCAGCCACCACTACGACCTCTCCAACGAGCTCTTCGCCCTCTTCCTGGACGAGACGCTCTCCTACTCCTCCGCCGTCTTCCGGGGCTTCCCCGCCGAGCAGTCCCTGCTGCCCGCCGCCCAGCACCGCAAGATCGACCTGCTGCTGGACGCGGCCGGCGTCGGCGAAGGCACCCGGCTCCTGGAGATCGGCACAGGCTGGGGCGAACTCGCCGTCCGCGCGGCGGCCCGCGGCGCCCGGGTCGTCAGCGTCACCCTCTCCGCCGAGCAGCGCCAACTGGCCCGTACGCGCATCCGCGAGGCCGGTTTCGAGGACCGGGCGGAGGTCCGGCTCTGCGACTACCGCCAGGTCACCGGCGAGTACGACGCCATCGTCAGCGTCGAGATGATCGAGGCGGTCGGCGAGGAGTTCTGGCCCGTCTACTTCCGGACCCTGGACCGGCTCCTCGCCCCCGGCGGCCGGGTCGCCCTCCAGGCCATCACCATGCCGGACGACCGGCTGCGCGCCAGCCGCTCCACGTACACCTGGATCCACAAGTACATCTTCCCCGGCGGACTGCTGCCGTCCACCGAGGCGATCGAGCGGGTCACCACCGAGCACACCCGGCTGCGGACGGTCCAGCGCATCGGCTACGGCGCGCACTACGCCGAGACGCTGCGCCTGTGGCGCGAACGGTTCACCGAGCGGTCCGCCGAGGTCGACGCCCTCGGCTTCGACGCCGTCTTCCGCCGGATGTGGACCTTCTACCTGGCCTACTCCGAGGCGGGCTTCCGCTCCGGCTACCTCGATGTGCAGCAACTGCTCCTGACCCGTGAACCGACCCACCAGGAGAACCGGTGACCACCACCGCCGACAGGCCCCCCGCGAAGCCGGCCGCCCGCCGCACCCCCACCGGCGCCGCCCAGCGGCTCCAACCCCTGGCAGAGCGGCTGCTCGGCGGCCAACTGCCGGTCCGGGTACGGATGTGGGACGGCAGCGAGGCCGGACCCGAGGACGCCCCCACGGTCCATGTACGCTCCCGCCGGGCGCTGCGCCGGCTGCTCTGGGAGCCGGGGGAACTCGGCCTCGCCGAGGCCTACATCACCGGGGACATCGACCTCGCCGAGGACCTGGGCGACGGGCTGCGCGCCATGCGCCGGGCGGTGAGCGAACGGGGTCTCGCCCCGCCCGCGCCCTCGCTCGCCGACCGGCTCAGAGCGGCGGGCACGGCCCTGCGGCTCGGTGCCGTGGGGCCCCGCCCGCCGGTCCCCGCAGCGCGGGCCGGGCTGCGCGGAGCGCTGCACAGCAAGGCCCGGGACCGGGCGGCGATCAGCCACCACTACGACCTGTCCAACGCCTTCTACGCGCTGCTCCTCGACGAGACCATGGCGTACTCCTGCGGCTACTGGACCAGCGACGCGGCCGGCTACGGCCCGGCCGACGCGCAGCGCGACAAGCTGGAGCTGATCTGCCGCAAGCTCGGACTGCGGCCCGGCGCACGCCTGTTGGACATCGGCTGTGGCTGGGGCTCGCTGACCCTCCACGCGGCCCAGCACCACGGCGTCCGGGTCACCGCCGTCACCCTCGCCGCCGAACAGGCCGCGTACGTACGGGGGCAGGTGGCGAAACGCGGCCTGGAGGAACTGGTCGAGGTCCTCAACATCGACTACCGGGACATCGCCGCGCGGCCGGAGACCCGGGGCGCGTACGACGCCGTCTCCACGATCGAGATGGGCGAGCACGTCGGGGACGCCGAGTACCCCGCCTTCACCCGGATCCTGCACGACTCCCTGCGGCCGCAGGGCCGGGTGCTGGTCCAGCAGATGTCGCGGGGTGCCGACGCCCCGGGCGGCGGCGCGTTCATCGAGTCGTACATCGCCCCGGACATGCACATGCGGCCGGTGGGGGAGACCGTCGGACTGCTGGAGGGCTCCGGGCTCGAAGTGCGGGACGTCGAAGCCCTGCGCGAGCACTACGTGCTGACCGTGGACGCCTGGCGGCGGACGCTGGAGGAGCGCTGGTCGGACTTCGTGGACCTGGTGGGGGAGGAGACCGCGCGGGTCTGGCGGCTCTACCTCGTCGGCGGCGCCCTCGCGTTCGAGGAGCGGCGCATGGGCGTCGACCAGATCCTGTGCGTACGCCCCGACAGGACCGGCAGGGCCGCGATGGAGCCCACCCGGCGCGACTGGTACGAGGCGCAGCGGTGAGTGGCTTCGCCTGGGCCGCGTTCGCGAGCGGACTCGCGGGCGCGGCCGGCGCCGCACTCGCCGTCATGCTGATCACCTTCGCCATCGCCCTCAGGAAGGGCGTCCACCGCATCGTCGACGTCGCCTGGGGCATCGGCTTCGCCGCCGTCGCCCTCGTCTCGTACGGCCTCTCGGCCGGTGAGGGTGACGGCACGCGGCGCCTGGTGGTGACCGTGCTGACGGTGGTCTGGGGCCTGCGGCTCGCCGTCCACATCGGGCGGCGCGGGCGCGGCCACGGGGAGGACCCACGCTACGAGAAGATGCTCGCCAAGGCCCCCGGCAACCCCCAGCTCTACGCCCTGCGCAAGGTCTACCTGCTCCAGGGCGCACTGGTCTGGCTGGTCTCGCTGCCGGTGCAGGCCGCGCAGTACCTGACCGGGCCCCTGGTGTGGTGGGCCTGGGCGGGTGCGGTCCTGTGGGCGGTCGGGCTGGCCTTCGAGGGGATCGGGGACCACCAGCTCGCCCGGTTCAAGGCCGACCCCGCCAACAAGGGGAAGATCATGGACCGGGGCCTGTGGTCCTGGACCCGGCACCCGAACTACTTCGGCGACTTCCTTGTCTGGTGGGGCCTGTTCCTCTTCGTCTGCCAGGCGCCCGGAGCCGCCGCCGCTACCGTCGTGGCCCCGCTGGTGATGAGCTTGCTGCTGACGAAGGGGAGCGGGGCGGCCCTGCTGGAGCGGCACATGGCCGACCGCCCGGGGTTCGCCGAGTACGTGGCCCGGACCAGCGGGTTCTTCCCCCGGCCGCCGCGGCGCGGCTGACCTCTGTGGGGGGCCTGTACGCGCTCACGCGTACAGGCCCTCAGTCCAGCCCGCGCGCCTTCTCGAACCGCGCCCGCGCCTCGCCCAGGTCCACCACCGGGTCCGGGTAGTCCAGCGAGTCCTTCACCTTCCACGGCTCGTGGACCGCGGACCCCTTCACCTCCGCCAGCTCCGGCACCCACCGGCGTACGTAGTCGCCGTGCGGGTCGTAGCGCTTGCCCTGGGTCACCGGGTTGAGCACCCGGTTGGGGCGGGTGTCCGTGCCGGTGCCCGCGGCCCACTGCCAGTTGAGCTGGTTGTTGGCGATGTCGCCGTCGACCAGCAGCTCCAGGAAGTGCCGGGCGCCAACCCGCCAGTCCACGTACAGCGTCTTGGTGAGGAAGCTCGCGGCGAGCAGCCGGCCCCGGTTGTGCATCCACCCCTCGTGGGCCAGCTGCCGCATCGCCGCGTCCACCACGGGATAGCCGGTCCGCCCGGTCTTCCAGGCGGTGATCTCGTCCTCGTCCGAGCGCCAGCGGTCCTGGCGCGGCCGGTAGTCGGACCAGGAGGCGTCGTGGCGGGCGGCCAGCACCTGGTGGTGGAAGTCGCGCCAGGCCAGCTGCCGGACGAACGCCTCGCCGCCCGGCCCGCCCTTCTCCCGCGCCCGGCCGACCAGTTCGGCGGCGGAGACCGTACCGAAGTGGAGGTGGGGGGAGAGCCGGGAGGTGGCGTCCCCGGCGAGATCGTCATGGCCGTCGGCGTAGTCGGCCAGGTCTCCGCTCAGCCACGACGTCACCAGCTTGCGGCCCGCCTGCTCGCCCCCGTCGGCGAGAGCGGGGGAGACGTCCCCGACACCGTCCCGGGAGGGGAGGGGATCGGAGGAGAGCTCCCCCTCCGGGAGCCGGACCGCGCGGGGTGCGGTCAGTGTGCCCCGTACCCCCGCCGCCTCCCAACGGCGGAAGTACGGGGTGAACACCGCGAAGTGGTCCTTGCCCGTCGGGACCACCCGGCCCGGAGCGAGCGCGGTGACCACCGCGTCGTGGAGGCGCAGCTCGCAGCCGCTGTCCGCCAGGGCGGTACGCAGCTGCTCCTCGCGCCGTTCGGCGTACACGCTCACCCCGGCGGCCAGGTGCACCGCCCCCGCCCCGGTCTCTTCGACCACCCGGCGCACCTCCTTCGCCACCGGACCGGTACGGACGATGAGCCGGCCGCCCCGTTTCCGTAGCCCGGCGTCCAGGTCCGCCAGGCAGTCGGCGAGGAAGGCGAGCCGGTTGGGGGCGTCGAACCCGGCCCGGTGGACGGCGTCGTCCCGGACGAAGAGCGGGACGACCCGGTCCGCGTCCCGCAGGGCGGAACGCAGCACCGGGTTGTCGTGCAGACGCAGATCGGAGGTGAACAGCACCACCGCGACGTTCATGGAACGGATGCTCCTTGCAGAGGGGGCTGGGGTCGATCGGTCAGGCCGTTGGGAAGTCCATCAGGGCCACCGGGTCGGACGTCGGTTCGGCCGATCCGCCCGCCGGTTCGACCGTGATGCCCATGCCCGTCGCCCGGTCCACGGGCCCGTCCAGCAGCACCGCGTCATCGCTCGCCGCCGGGTTCATCAGGCCGGCCGAACGCATGGTGCCCTCGTCGTTGAACCAGAGCTGGTACACCTTGCCGCTCGGCGGCCGCTCCATCCCCGAGGCGAGGAACACGGCCCGGTTTTGGCCCTGCGAGACGACGACGGTGCCGCGGGCCCCGCCGGTCAGCTCGCCCGACGTGGTCTTCGCGTCGGGCGCGGAGAGCACCTGGGCCAGCTGCTCGTTCTGCCGCGTGGCTTGGTTCGCCTCCTGGCGGGCGTCCTGCGCCACCTGGTTCTGCCACACCGCCACCCCGCCGAAGGCGGCCGCCGCCGCGATGCAGGCGGCCAGTGCGTAGGTGGACCAGCGGCCGGTGCGGCCATTGCCGACCGTACGTCCTCGTCTGCCGTGCGCCGGAGGCTCCTGGCGTACGGTCGTGATCTCCCGCAGCACCCTCTCGCGCAGCTCGCGCGGCGGGGTCTCGGCGACGGCGAGCCCGAGCCGGGCGGCCGTGGCCGACAGCTCCCGCACCTCCTGGGTGCAGGCCTCGCAGTCGCCCAGATGCCGCTCGAACTCGCGGCGCTCGTCCTCCGGCAGCGCATGCAGGGCATAGGCCCCGGTCAGCGTGTGCAGATCGGCCGTGGTCATGCGCTCACCCCCAGGCAGTCGCGCAGCCGGATGAGGCCGTCGCGGAGTCGTGTCTTGATGGTGCCCAGCGGCACGGTGAGGAGTTCCGCCACCTCACGGTAGGTCAGGCCCCGGTAGTAGGCCAGGGTCACGGACTGCCGCTGGAGTTCGGAGAGCGTCCGCAGACAGCGGCGCACCTGCTCTCTCTCCAGCCGGGTCTCCACCTGTTCGGAGACCTCGTCGAAGGCGGGCGTCCGGTCCAGCAGCGCCGCCTTGTGCTCCCGCGCCGCCGACGCCTCGGCCGAGCGGACCCGGTCGACGGCCCGGTGGTGGGCGAGGGTCAGCACCCAGTTCATCGCGCTGCCCCGGGAGGCCTGGAAGCGCGGCGCGGTACGCCACACCTCCACCAGGACCTCCTGGGCGACCTCCTCCGACTGGGCCGGATCGCGGAGCACACTGCGTACGAGGCCGAACACGGGCCCGGAGACGGCGTCGTACACCTTGGCGAACGCGTCCTGGTCCCCCCGCGCGACCCGGACCAGGAGTTCCTGGAGGTCGGGTCCTGGCGAGGGCACCCCGCGGATCTGTACGGCTTCGTTCACGCGGGTTTCCTCCCGGGACGTCATCGGTTCCGGGAGTGATTCGGAGCCGGCGGCCGTGCGGATTGGTCGGATGCCCGCGATCTTTCCAGACCCGGCCCCGCCCGGCCGTGCGACGCAGCGGTGAGATTCAGCCCCGCGTTCCCACCGGCCCGGTCCGTGGCTCCACCGGCCTCTCCTGGCCCCGCCGGGTGGCGCGCAGGGCGAGGAAGACCAGCAGCCCGAACGGCGAGAGCAGGATCGTCAGGACGAGCAGGGGGCCCATCAGCCACGGGGAGAACCCCAGCTTCCGGGCCTGGAGGAACATCCACTGGCCGATCAGCAGATCCCAGGCGATCACCTGCGCCCACAGGGCCCCGGCGCCCTCGGCCAGCGCTGTCAGCTCCCGGAAGGTATCGATGTCCGGGCTGCTCACCGCCGTCCAGAGCTCCGGGAAGACCTGGACGGCCAGGACGGTGTAGACGGCGAGGAGCGGCAGGACCGTCAGCGGTGACGAGACGACGCGGGTGGTGACGGACCACCCGGGAGCGAAGATCATCAGCAGCCAGAACGGGGCGGCCAGATAGAACGTGACCTCGAAGAGGGTGCCGGTCATGCGGTGAACTCCTTGCTGTCGGAAGCCGGTTCGGTCTCTGCGCGTACGGATGCGGGTCCGGGCGCGGTGCGCAGCGCCGCCCACACCCCGGCCGCCACCGCAGCAAGCAGCACCCCGGCCGCCATGAGGGTCGCCGCGTCCGGGTGGATCAGGGACTGCCCCCGCAGCGCCTGCCAGGTGGTCAGCGCGACGAGGCCCGCGTACCCGGCCGTCGCCACCCGTACGAGACGCAGCCGCACCCCCGCATCGCGCAGCCGGGCGAGCCGGGGCGCGAGCAGCACCAGGGCGATCAGGAACAGCGGGATCAGCTGGAGCGCGTGCATGCCCACGAAGTGCGGGGCCCGCAGATCGCCGCCGGTCGTGGACCAGCCGGTCAGCGGCATCGCGGGGCCGCCGTCCGGCACGCCGACCGAGTGGGCGCCGATCACCTCGGCGGTGTCCAGGTTCCCGGCCGCCTGCTGCTCCGCGCTCGGCAGCGTCATCAGGAAGCCGAGCCCCGCGCCCACCAGGGCGATCAGCACGCCACCCCGGATCGCCCAGGCCGCCGCCCGGTCCGCGATCGAGGCGCGCAGCAGCAGGATCCCGATCGCCAGGGTCGCCGCCCACAGCACGATGATCGTGATCCCCATCACGCTGAACAGGGCCGTGTCGAGCGGGGTCGCGGCGTTGAAATGGCTGCGCTTCCCGCGGACCACCTGCACGGTGATGACCGTCATCTCGACGAGGCTCGTGAGGACGACCACGTTCCCCGCCCACCAGCCGGTCCGGTGCCCCCGGGTGAGATGCGTCAGCATCCAGGCCAGCGTCAGACCGTAGGCGGCGAGGGAGACGGTGAACTTGAACGGCTTCGCCCAGATCGGAGCTCCCGCCAGCACCCGGTCGTCGACCACGAGGCCCACGGCGGAGACGAGGGCCCAGAGGGCCATCACGGCGGAGAAGACGACTAAGGGGCGATGCCAGGAACGCCAGGACGACATGAGGGACCCCCGTGAGATGTATGGATAGTGGCACTTACTGCTATCGGTTAGTGGCACTATCTATGATGGGGGTCTGATCTGGCAAGGGCGGAAGGATGAACACGCGGTGCGCATCGGTGAGTTGAGTCGCAGGTCCGGGGTCCCGGTCCCGACGATCAAGTTCTACGTACGGGAACGGCTCCTGCCCGCAGGGGAGCTGACGAGCCCCAACCAGGCGGACTACGGCCCGGACCACGAGAGGCGGCTGCGCCTGATCCGGGTCCTGCTGGAGGTGGGCGGTCTCTCGCTCGCGGCCATCGCCGAGGTCCTGGAGGCCGCGGACGACCCCGAACAGCCGGTGATACGGGTGCTGGGCCGGGCGGCGGAAGGTGTCCCCCCGCTCGGTGAGGGCGAGGCCGGGCCGGAGCTGGAACAGGCCCGGGAGGATGTGGCCGAGCTGCTGCGGCGGCGCGGCTGGCAGGTCGACGAGGGGGCCTCGGCCGCCGAGTCACTGGCCGGAGTGGTCGCCGCACTGCGCGGGGTCGGGCACGGCGGGCTCGTCGACCTGATGGACGTCTACGCGGACGCGGCCGAGAAGGTCGCCGGCGCCGACCTCGACTACGTCATGAGCCGGGTGGCGCGCGAGGAGCTGGTCGAGGGCGTCGTCGTCGGTACGGTCCTGGGCGAGGCGATGTTCGGCGCGCTGCGCAGGCTCGCCCACGAGGACGTCTCGGTCCGGCGGTACGAGTCGCGGGCGGCCGGTGGGCCGTTGGCCGGCGGGGGTGCTGCGGGGGCCTGACATTCCCCGCGGACGTGCACGGACCCCGCCCGCCGAGGACGGCGGGCGGGGTCCGGGTGCTTCCGGGTGCGAGGCGCGCCTACGCGGCCGCCCCCGGCCCCTCCTGCTCGCGCTCCACCTGCTCGTTCCACTCGCGCTTGACCTCGCGCCAGGCGTCGTCGTTCTGGCCGAGGCGCCAGTAGCCGGAGATCGACAGCTGCTGGAGGGGGATCTGCCGCTCCACGCGCAGGTGGCGGCGGATCTCCTTCACGAAGGCCGCCTCCCCGTGCACGAACGCCTGGACCTCGCCCTCGGGGAAGTCCAGCTCCTTCACGGCGGCGGTCAGCAGCTCGCCGACCGGCCGGCCGCCGCGGTGCAGCCAGGTCACGGCCACCCCGTCGGGCGTCACGATCTTCTGCTCCTCGGAGGCGTCCGGCACCTCGACGAAGGCGTGCACCAAGGAGCCCGCGGGCATCTGCTCCAGCGATGCGGCGATCGCCGGCAGGGCGCTCTCGTCACCGGCCAGGAGGTGCCAGTCGGCCGAGGCCTGCGGCCCGTAGCCGCCGCCGGGGCCGAGGAAGGTCACCTGCTCGCCCACCTGGGCACGCTGCGCCCATGGTCCCGCGAGGCCCTCGTCGCCGTGGACGACGAAGTCCACGGCCATCTCCCGGGCGGCCGGGTCCCACGAGCGCACCGTGTACGTGCGGGTGGTGGGCCACAGCTCGCGCGGGTGGCTCTCGCGGATGGCGGCGATATCGAACGGGTGCGCGTAGTCCGCGCCCTCGGGCGCGAAGCACAGCTTGATGTAGTGGTCGGTGAAGCCGGAGAGGGAGAAGTCGGCGAGCCCTTCGCCGCCGAGGACCACCCGCACCATGTGCGGGGTGATCTGCTCGGTGCGCACGACCTGCGCCCCCTGGGCCTTGGGTCCTTGCCGGGCCGGCCGCTCTGCCACGAGGTACTCCCTGGGTTCGACGTACGGGCACGCACGTCGGGTGGACGTGCCGGTGCGGCGTACATATCGGCGCACCGGGCCCGGTACACCTCCGGCCCCGATGACTTAGGTATGCCTAAGTTAACACCTCAGGCCTGAAGAGTGGTGAGGAGCCGCTGAAGCGCCCCGCCCAGCCCCCACTGGTCCGCAAGCGCTTCCAGCGCGGCCGGATCGCGCGGCTCACGCGGCAGCGCCGGGTCGAAGTCGGGCAGCGGCACGTCCTGGGCCACCCGCACGACCTTCGGTGCGACCGCCACGTAGTCCCGCGCCTCGTCCAGCCGCTTGCGCTGCGAAGGGGTCAGCTTCGCGGCCGGGTCGTCCACCGCCGCCATGATCCCGGCCACGTCCCCGTAGGCGTCCAGCAGCTTCGCGGCCGTCTTCTCGCCGATGCCGGGCACGCCCGGGAGGCCGTCGCTCGGGTCGCCGCGGAGCAGGGCCAGGTCGACATAGCCCGCGCCGTCCACCCCGTACTTCTCGCGGAGCCACGCCTCGTCCGTCATCTGGAGCGTGCCGACGCCCTTGAGCGGATAGAGCACCCGCACCTGACGGGCGTCGTCGACCAGCTGATAGAGGTCGCGGTCGCCGGTCACAATGTCCACCGGCCCGGTCGCGCGGGCGGTGAGCGTGCCGATCACGTCGTCCGCCTCGTACGGCGTGACGCCGATCCGGGCGATCCCGAGCGCGGCCAGCACGTCCTCGATGATCGGGACCTGCGGGGAGAGCGTGTCGGGGATCTCCTCCTCGTCGGTCTGCCCCGCGGGCGTCTCCACGGCCACCCGGTGCGCCTTGTACGTAGGGATCAGGTCCACCCGCCACTGCGGGCGCCAGTCGTTGTCCCAGCAGGCCACCAGATCGTCCGGCCGGTGGTCCTGCACCAGGCGGGCGATGAAGTCGAGGAGTCCGCGCGCGGCGTTGACCGGGGTCCCGTCCGGCGCGCGCACCGAGTCGGGGACGCCGAAATAGGCGCGGAAGTAGAGGGAGGCGGTGTCGAGGAGCATCAGGCGTCGCGTCACGGAACCGATGATGCCCCACACCACTGACAGTCGCCGTCGATGGCTCCCGGTGACCGGAAACAGCCCTGCCCGTGACCTGGATCACTGTTGTGTTTGGGCTGTGTAAGTACGGGCAGGCGCGCCACCGGAGCGGACCACGTCGCTTTTTCAACTAGTGCACGTGCCATGCGGACCGAACCCGCACCGCTCCACGGTCTGCTGGCGGGGGTGGCAGACCGTTTTTCGGTTCAACCCGTGAGGTGTATGTGTCCAGGCTGCAAGCCGAGAACTTGTACAAAGTGTTCGGCCGACGACCCGATCAAGCCGTCCGAAAGCTGGAGAGCGGCACCGACCGCGACGAACTCCGCGCCGAAGGAACGACCGCAGCGGTGATCGACGCCTCCTTCACGGTGGAACCGGGCCAGATCTTCGTCGTCATGGGACTGTCCGGTTCGGGCAAGTCCACGCTGCTGCGGATGCTCAACGGGCTGCTCGAACCCACCGCCGGACGCGTGCTCTTCGACGACCAGGACCTGACGGCCCTGAGCCCCCGCGAGCTGCGCCATGTGCGCTCCTCCAAGATCAGTATGGTCTTCCAGCACTTCGCGCTCTTCCCTCACCGAAGCGTCCTGGACAACGCCGCGTACGGCCTTGAGGTCCAGGGTGTACCCCGTTCCGAGCGGATCAGGCGTGCCACCGAGGCGCTGGAGCTCACCGGCCTCGCCGGCTGGGAGAATTCCTGGCCCGACGAGCTGTCCGGCGGTATGCAGCAGCGCGTCGGCCTCGCCCGCGCGCTCGCCACCGACGCCGACCTGCTCCTCATGGACGAGTCCTTCAGCGCGCTCGACCCGCTGATCCGGCGCGACATGCAGGACCAGCTCCTGGAGCTCCAGAAGCGGCTGAAGAAGACCATCGTCTTCATCACCCACGACCTCAACGAGGCCATGCGCCTGGGCGACCGGATCGCCGTGATGCGCGACGGGAAGATCGTCCAGCTCGGCACCGCCGAGGACATCCTCGTCACCCCGGCCAACGACTACGTCGCCTCCTTCACCCAGGACGTCGACCGCTCCCGGGTGCTCACCGCGGGCGCCATCATGGCCGAACCGCACACCGTCATGGGCTCCACCACGAAGGACGGCAAGGAACTGCGCACCCCGCAGGACGTCATCGCGGCGGCCCCCGCCACGGTCTCGGAGTCCACGCCGATCATCGAGCTGTTCACCCCCTGCTCGCAGAGCGGGGACCCGGTGGCCGTCACCGACTCCAAGGGCAAGCTCGTCGGCGTCGTCCCGAGCTCCCGGCTCCTTGCCGTGCTCGGCGACCCGATGACGCCCACGGAGACCATGAAGGACTCCGAGGCGCCGTCCAGGACGCTCTCCGACAACGATGCCGTGAAGAAGGTGGCCAGTGTTTAGGCTCCCTCTCGGTGACTGGGTCGACTCCGCCGTCGACTGGCTCCAGACCCACCTCGCCTGGCTCTTCGACGCGATCAGCTCCGTCGTCAGTGGCATGTTCGACGGCATAGCCGCCGTACTCTCCGCCCCCCACCCGCTCCTCTTCGCGGGCATCGTCGCGGTCATCGCCTGGTGGCTGCGCGGGCTTCCGGCCGGGCTGCTGGCCTTCGTCGGCTTCGCCCTCATCGACTCCGTCGAGCTGTGGGCCGAGGCGATGGACACCCTCACCCTGGTGCTCGTCGCGACCCTCGTCACGCTGGTCATCGCCGTCCCGCTCGGCATCTGGGCCTCCCGGTCCAAGACCGTCAGCGCGGTGGTCCGGCCGGTCCTCGACTTCATGCAGACCATGCCCGCCATGGTCTACCTGATCCCCGGCGTCATCTTCTTCGGCGTCGGCGTGGTCCCCGGCATCATCGCCACCATCATCTTCGCGCTGCCCCCGGGCGTCCGGATGACCGAACTCGGCATCCGCCAGGTCGACGGCGAACTCGTCGAGGCGGCCGAGGCCTTCGGCACCACCTCGCGCAACACCCTCCTCCGCGTCCAGCTGCCGCTCGCGCTGCCCACGATCATGGCGGGCATCAACCAGGTCATCATGCTGGGCCTGTCCATGGTCGTCATCGCGGGCATGGTCGGCGGCGGCGGCCTCGGTGGCTCCGTCTACCGCGCCATCGGCAACATCGACGTCGGTCTCGGCTTCGAGGCGGGCATCTCCATCGTCATCCTCGCCATGTACCTGGACCGGATGACCGGCGCGCTCGGCCGCGAGGTCTCCCCGCTGGCCCGCCGCGCGGCCGCCAAGGTCCAGGCCTCGGCCGAGGGCTGGAAGATCTGGACCTACCGTCCGCAGCCCGTCGTCGCGGTCGCCGGCATCGTGGCCCTCGCGCTCGTCGCGGGCGGCATGGGCATCTTCGGCGGCTCCGCCAAGGACACCGCGTCCGGCGCGGACGCGCAGGTCGGCGACGGCAAGAAGGTCTCCATCGGCTACATCCCGTGGGACGAGGGCATCGCCTCCACCTTCCTCTGGAAGGAGATGCTGGAACAGCGCGGCTACGAGGTCGACGTCAAGCAGTACGAGGCCGGCTCGCTCTACACCGGCATGGCCAACGGGCAGATCGACTTCCAGACCGACTCCTGGCTCCCGACCACCCACGCCAGCTACTGGGAGAAGTACCAGGACCGCCTTGAGGACCTCGGCGCCTGGTACGAGCCCACCTCGCTGGAGCTCGCCGTCCCCGCGTACATGAAGGACGTCCAGTCGATGGACGACCTGAAGGGCCGGGCCTCCGAGTTCAAGGGCCGGATCGTCGGCATCGAGCCGAGCGCCGGTGAGATGGGCCTGCTCAAGGACAAGCTCCTGCCGGGCTACGGCCTGGACAAGGAGTACAAGCTCATCGACGGCTCCACGCCGTCCATGCTGGCCGAGCTGAAGCGCGCGTACGCCAAGAAGGAACCGATCGTCGTTCCGCTCTGGTCGCCGCACTGGGCGTACAACGAGTACGACCTCACCAAGCTCAAGGACCCCAAGAAACTCTGGGGCGAGGGCGACGGCGTCCACACCCTGGCGCGCAAGGGCTTCTCCGCCGAGAACCCCGTGGTCGCCAAGTGGCTCCAGGACTTCAAGATGAGCGAGAAGCAGCTCACCAGCCTTGAGGCCGAGATCCAGAAGGCCGGCTCCGGCAAGGAGCAGGAGGCCGTCCGCACCTGGCTGAAGGCCAACCCGGGCGTCGCCGAGAAGTGGTCCCCCGCCCCGAAGGGCGCCGAGGCCGCCCCCGGGGGCAAGGACGAGCGTGACCGTGCCCTGGAGGTCGCCTGGTTCCCCTGGGAGGAGGACATCGCCGCCACGTACCTGTGGAAGGCGGTCCTGGAGGAGCGCGGCTACAAGATCAATCTCAAGCAGTTCGAGGTCGGTCCGATGTACGCCGCCATGTCACGCGGCCAGATCGACGTGCAGTTCGACGGCTGGCTGCCGTACACCCAGAAGAACTACTGGGACAAGTACGGCGACAAGCTGACGGACATCGGCTCCTGGTACGGGCCGACCTCCATCGAGGTCGCGGTCCCCGACTACGTCAAGGACGTCAAGACCCTCGACGACCTCAAGGGCAAGGGCTCCGACTTCAAGGGCCGGATCGTCGGCATCGAGCCCGGCACCGCGACCATGGAGAACCTCAAGAAGAACGTCCTGCCGCAGTACGGCCTGGACAAGGAGTACAAGGTCCTGGACTCCTCCACACCCGGCATGCTCGCCGAGCTGAAGCGGGCGTACGCCAAGAAGGAGCCCGTCGCCGTCCTGCTCTGGACCCCGCACTGGGCGTACAACGAGTACGGCATGACCAAGCTGAAGGACCCGAAGAAGGCGTTCGGTGACGGCGACCGGCTGCACACCATCGCCTCCAAGGCGTTCCCCGAGCAGTACCCGCAGCTGACGAAGTGGTTCAAGGACTTCGAGCTGACCGAGAAGCAGCTCGGCGGTCTGGAGAACGAGATCCAGAAGCACGGCGCGGGTCACGAGGAGGAAGCCGTGAAGGCCTGGATGGACGAAAATCCCGGCATCGCGGACACCCTGGCACCCCAGTAGGGCATCCAGGACCGGAAAAGCGCAGGTGAGGGGTGGGTGCCGCCGTCGGGCGGGGCCCACCCCTTCCGGCTGTCCGGGGGCCGATTACCGGACGTCTCGCGCAACCATGTGCGTAAGGTGCTGGCAGCCGGGAGGATGGCTGAGGCGGGAGGGAGCCCGGACATGGACGACAAGGACACACCGCGCGTGGGTGCCGCGGTCCGCCGTCGGCGCCGCACCCTGGGCCTCACGCTGGCCGTGGTCGCCGAGCGCAGCGGGCTCTCCGTGCCCTTCCTCAGCCAGATCGAGAACGAGCGCGCCCGCCCCAGCGCCCGCTCCCTCGACCGGGTCGCCGAGGCCCTGGAGACCACCACCTCACGGCTGCGGGCCGCCGCCGACTCGGCGCGCGCGGTCGATGTCGTACGGGGTGAGGACGGCGACGGCGTACGCCGGGTGGTGCGAGGGCGCCACCAGCTCAGCGCCCTGGAGTTCACCGGCGAGCAGGACCTCGGGCGCGAGTTCCAGCACCGCAACGACGAACTGATGTACGTTGTCGAGGGCGCCGCCGAGGTCGAGGCCGAGGGCCAGGCGTACCGGCTGGAGCGCGGCGACACCCTGTTTCTCTCCGGCGGCGTACGGCACCGCTGGCGGGCCACCCTGCCCGGCACCCGGCTGCTGCTCGTCGCGGTCGCCGAGCACATCGACGCCACGTACGACTCCCGCCGCTGAGAGCCGGGCCCATGCGCGTCGTCTCCCTGGTCCCCTCCCTCACCGAGGCCGTCGCCGCCACCGCCCCCGGGCTGCTCACCGGGGTCACCGACTGGTGCACGCACCCCGCCGGCCTCACCGCCGCCCGGATCGGCGGCACCAAGAACCCGGACGTGGCCGCGATCACCGCCCTCGCCCCGGATCTGGTGATCGCCAACGAGGAGGAGAACCGCGCCCCCGACCTCGCCGCCCTCCGCCAGGCCGGGATCGACGTCCTGGTCACCGAGATCCGCACCCTGGACCAGGCCTTCACCGAACTGGACCGGGTCCTCACCACCGGCTGCGGTCTGCCCCGCCCCCGCTGGCTGGACGAGGCCGAGGCCGCCTGGGCCGCGCTGCCCGCCCCGTCCGGGAGCCCGCGCCCCGCGATCGTGCCGATCTGGCGCAGGCCCTGGATGGTGCTCGGCAGCGACACCTTCGCCGGTGATCTGCTGGCCCGCCTCGGGGTGTGCAACGTCTACGCGGACCATGCCGAGCGCTACCCGCGCATCCCGCTCGCCGAGCTGAACGGGTCCGGCGCCGAGCTGGTCGTGCTGCCCGACGAGCCCTACCGCTTCACCACCGACGACGGGCCCGAGGCCTTCCCCGGACTGCCCGCGGCCCTCGTCGACGGCCGCCTGCTCACCTGGTACGGGCCGTCGCTGCTGCAGGCGGCACGGGAGCTGCCGTCAGCGCTCCGCTGACCACCCCGCGCACGGTCCGCGCCCCGGCCACCGCCCACGCCACCACCAGGAACGCGTACAGGGCCACGGCCAGCCAGGTCAGGGCGTCCAGCCCGGTGTGCCGGGCCAGCCCGGCCGCCCCCGTCACACACGTACCCACAGGGAACGTGAACGCCCACCACGTCATCGCGAAACCCATACCGTCACGCGTCGCCCTTATGACCATCGCCCCGGCCAGCGCCAGCCACAGCAGCGCGAAGCCCATCACAGGCACCCCATAGAGCACCGCGAACGCACCGAACGCCGAGGCATAGGGCCCCGCGACCGCTCCCGGAGCCGCGTCGGCCAGCTGATTGACGGCGGTCGTCGACTGGCCCAGCGGCCCCAGCACCAGGAACAGCGTCGGGGTCAGCGCGAGCGGCAGCGGCCCCTGGTGGACCAGCCGGGCGAAGACGAGCGGCAGCACCACCAGCGTGGCCAGCAGGGAGAGCCCGAACATCGCGTAGCAGGCCAGCAGCAGCGCCTCCCGCCCCTGCCCGGCCGCCACGTGGGGCACCAGCAGCGCGCCCTGAGAGGCCGAGACCATCGGGGCGACCAGCGGCAGCAGCCAGACCGGCGAAGCGGTCCCGGGCGCGGGACGGTGGCGTACGACCATCAGGTACGGGACCACGACGGCGGCCACCAGACCGATCGCCGTCCCCGCGACGAACAGCACCACATCCACGGCGAGAGCGGCCCGTACGCCGACGACGTCCACGCCCACGGTCAGCGTGGCCCCGCCGACCGCGAGCAGCGCCATGGCCAGGCACCCGTAGAAGGGGGCGACGGCCGGATCCAGGAGGTGGGCGCGGGCCTGGTCGCGGTGGTGGAGCCAGTGGCCGGCGCGGGCGGCGAGGACGGCGGCGAGCAGCACGGCCGACAGCGCCCACACCACCGTGCACGCGGCACGCAGCCCGGGCACGTCCACCGGGAGCGCCACCCCGGCGCTCGCGACGATCGCGGTGCCCATGACGCTCGCGTACCAGTTCGGGCCGATGTGCCGCAGGGACGGCAGCCGCCGCACGACCGGCCGCGTGTCCGTCCACCCGGCTGCGGGGCGGGGGAGGAGAGCGGCGGTCCGGGTCTGCGGAAAGATGGCCATGCCACGATTCTTCGCGCGCCCGCCGCCGCCCACCAGGGACCCCGTTCCTATGAGGTCATAAGCTGGCTTTATGCCCAACGACGACCGAGCCCCCCGCGCCCCCCTCTCCCACCGGGTCCCCGACCTCGGAGCGCTGGAGCTGCTGCTCGCCGTCGCCCGGCACGGCAGCCTCGGACGGGCCGCCAAGGACGTCGGCATCACCCAGCCCGCCGCCTCCAGCCGCATCCGCTCCATGGAACGGCAGCTCGGCGTCGCCCTGCTCGACCGCTCCCCGCGCGGCTCCCGGCTGACCGACGCGGGCGCGCTCGTCACCGACTGGGCGCGCCGGGTGGTGGAGGCCGCCGAGTCGTTCGACGCGGGGGCCCAGGCGCTGCGCGACCGGCGGGACTCCCGGCTGCGGGTCGCGGCCAGCATGACGATCGCCGAGTACCTGCTGCCCGGCTGGCTGATCGCCCTGCGCGCGGAGCGCCCGGACACGGCCGTCTCGCTGCTCGTCGGCAACTCGGCGGACGTCGCCCGCCGCCTGGTCACCGGCGAGGCCGATCTGGGCTTCGTCGAGGGCCTGTCGATACCGGAGGGCCTGGACGGCACCGTCATCGCCCACGACCGCCTCGTCGTCGTGGTCGCCCCCAGCCACCCGTGGGCCCGTCGCCGCACCCCGCTGCTCCCCGGTGAACTGGCCGCCACCCCGCTGATCCTGCGCGAGCGCGGTTCCGGCACCCGGCAGGTCCTGGACGCGGCCCTCGCCGTCCACGGCGGCCTCGCCCAGCCCCTGCTGGAACTCTCCTCCACGACCGCCGTGAAGGGTGCGGCCGAGAGCGGCGCCGGACCCTGCGTCCTGAGCGAACTGGCCCTCGGCGAGGAGCTGTCGTCCCGCCGCCTGGTCAAGATCCCGGTCGCCGGTGTACGGCTGCGCCGCCAGCTCCGGGCCGTCTGGCCGGCGGGCCACCGCCCCACCGGACCGGCCCGCGACCTGCTCTCCCGCACCGGCCGGGACCCGGTGACCTCCGCCCCGTAACCGCGCCGGGTAACCGCTTCGGACACGCTGTGGACGCCGCCTAGAGTGGCTCCATGAGCTTCGCGACACCGCCCGGCTGGTACCCGGACGCGGGGACACCCGGCACCGAGCGCTGGTGGGACGGCACGGCCTGGACCGCGCACACCCGCCCGCCCGCCGTCGTACAGCACGAGCCGGTGCGACAGCCGTACGCGCCCCAGTCGTTCGGGCCCCCGGTGCCACCCCCGCCCGCCCGGGGCGGCGGCCGTACGCGAGTCCTGGCCATCGCGCTCTCGGGCCTGCTGGTCCTGGGCGCGGCCACCGCCGCCTTCCTCCTGCTGGGCCCCGACGACAGCGGTACGCGAACGGCCCCGGCACCGAGCACCTCCGACCCGGCCCCCACCGCACCCGCCACCGCCTCGGCCTCCGCCACGCCCTCCGGCGAAGGCGGCCCGGACGGCGACCCCGCCGTCCTCGTCGACCAGCTCAACGGCATCACGCTGGCGGTGCCCGACGGCTGGGAGAAGGCGAAGAACACCCCCGACGACGCCCCCACCATCCGTACCGCCGTCTCCTACGACTGCCCCGGCACCGCCGCGTCCTTCTGCTACCGGGGCACCGTCTCCACCCGTACCGCCAGGGCCGGCCGGAGCGACCCCAAGGCCGTCGCGGAGGCCGACATCACCGCCGCCGCCGACCGGGCCTACGAGGAGGACATCCTCGGGCAGCGCACCCACGGCGGCATCACGTCCCACAAGGTGCTCAAGGCGGGGCCGGTGACCGTGGCCGGACGCACCGGCCACCTGGTGCGCTGGCAGGTCGTCACCGCGAAGGGCCCCGGCGGGGTGGTGCAGTCCGTGGCCTTCCCCTCGGAGACGGGCAGCGGCACGCCGGTGATCGTCCGGCTCGCCTTCGACGCGGACCGGCCGGAGCTGCCGGTCTCGCTGATGGACACGATCACCCGGTCGATCCGCCCGATCGGGGACAGCGCCACCAGCGGCGGCGTGGGCGCGTCGATCGGCCCCTGAGCCACGTCACGCCGGGTGTCAGAGGAAGGTCTTCCCCTCGCCCCGGTACGTCGGAACGGTCGCCGTGATCCGGTCGCCCTCGATCAGCTGCAGCGCGTCGAAGCGCTCGCACAGCTCCCCGGCCTTGGCGTGCCGGAACCAGACCTTGTCACCGATCAGCAGATCGTCGGCGGGGGAACCCAGCAGCGGCGTCTGGACCTCGCCCGCGCCTTCCTGCGGGTCGTAGCGCAGCCCTTCCGGGAGGTACGGAACCGGTGAGCGGTCCGCTCCGGCCGCGCCGGATGCCGGGTAGCCGCCGCCGAGCACCGTCACCACGCCCACGCCGGGCCGGCGCACCACGGGCTGCGCGAACAGGGCCGCCGGGCGGGCGGTGAACGACGTGTAGTTGTCGAAGAGGCGGGGCACGTACAGCCCCGATCCCGCCGCGATCTCCGTCACCGCGGCCTCGGCCGCCGTGTGCTGCACGCTGCCGGTGCCGCCGCCGTTCACGAACTCCAGGTCCGGGGCGACCGCGCGGACCGCCCGCACCACCTCGGCCCGCCGGGCCGCCAGCTCCTTGCGGGCGGTGGCCTGCATCAGCCGGATCGCCCGGGACCGCAGCGGCCGTCCCACCAGTGAGTCGCCGACCCCGGCGATGTGCCCCTCGTACGCCATCAGCCCCACCAGCTTGAAGCCCGGCCTGCGAGCCACCGAGCGGGCCAGCTCGGCGAGCTGGGCGGGGGAGCGCAGCGGTGAACGCAGCGCCCCGATACGGACCCGGCCGCCCAGCAGCCGGAGCGAGGTGTCGAGCTCCAGGCAGACCCGGATCTCCTCCTGCCCGCCGGCCCGGGAGGCGTCGATCAGCTCCAGCTGGGAGTGGTCGTCCACCATCACCGTCACCGCGGCGGCCAGCTTCGGTTCGGCGGCCAGCTCGGCGAAGCCGCCCCGGTCGGCCGACGGGTAGGCGAGCAGGACGTCCCTGGCCCCGGCCCGCGCCAGCCAGAGCGACTCCGCCAGCGTGTACGACATGATCCCGGCGAACCCGGGCCGCTGGAGGACCCGCTCCAGCAGGGTCCGGCACCGCACGGACTTGCTCGCGACCCGGATCGGCTTCCCGCCCGCCCGGGCCACCAGGGCGTCGGCGTTGGCATCGAAGGCGTCCAGATCGACGATCGCGATCGGTCCGTCGAGATGGGCGGTGGCCCGGTCGTACCGGGTCCGGTCAGCGGTGCGGGCAGTCATGGCCGCAGCTTGCCAGAGAGGCGCTACGGCTGGGTAGGGGACGTTCGGGGCAGATCCGCCGAGGCCGGGCGTCCCGTTCCCCGCCGTGCGTCCGCAGCCCGTAGAGTGACGGGCACGCGAGCACCAACGCGCCTGACGGTGGCGGTGATCCGTGGTCGGTACGGGGACGTGAACCAGGGGGCCGGATGAGTACCGAAGCGCAGCGCGCTCCTGTGCCGCCCCGCCCGACGACACCACCGTCACAGACACCCCCGCCATCTGCGTCGACGCCTCGCGCCGCGGCCGCCCCGCACGCTTCGAGCGCCCCACAGACATCGAGCGCCCCACAGACATCGGTCGCCCCGCAGGCACCGAGAGCCCCGCAGGCATCCGGCGCCGCATCCGCACAGGCTGCCCCACAGGCACGGTCCGCCCCGGCGGCCCCGCGCACCTCCCAGGCGCCCCCCGCCCCACCCGTACCACCGAACACGGCGGCCCCCGCGGCCCCGTCGGCGCCCGCACCGCCCGGCCCCGTACCGCCGGCGGCCGCGCCCGCCACCGCCCCGTACCCCACGCACCCCGGTTCCGGGCCGCCCGCCGCCTTCACCACCCGGCGCAGGCCCGTGGGGGCCGTCGACCTGACGCCCGCGCCGGGGGCCGTCCCGCCGCCCCCGGGCGCGTACCGGGTACCGGCCCGCTACGGCTACCCCGAGACCCCCGCGGAGACCACCACCCGGCTCCGCCCGGTCCCGCCCCGGCAGCGGTGGCGGGGCGCCGCTGCCGCCGCCTGTGTCGTCCTCGGCCTCGGGCTGATCGGCGGTGCGGCCACCGGGGCCTGGCTGACCGGCGACTCCTCCGCCGAACCCACCCGGACCCCGTACACCGCCGGCCGTACCGTCTGGCACAGCGTCCCCGTCGACACGCTCTTCCCGCGCACGCTCAAGGGCACCGGGGCCGGACCCGGCGGTACGAACCGCAACTGGACCCGGCTCGCCGTCGCCGCCGACAGCGACTGCTCCAAGGGGCTCGACCCGCTGCTGCGCACCACCCTCCGGTCCGTCGGCTGCGAGCGGATGGTGCGGGCCACCTACACCGACGCGACCCGCTCCGCCGTCACCACCGTCGGCATGGTCGTCACCGAGACGGACGCCGCGGGGATGCAGGCCCTCAGCACCCGGTTCGCCGAGCAGAAGCTCGCCGCGCGCAAGGACCTGATGCCACGTACGTACGCCCCCGAGGGCACCCTCGCCGCCGGGTTCGGCGACCGTCAGCGCGCCAGCTGGACCGTGCGGCCGCTCACCGAGATCCCCGTCGTCGTCTTCGCCGTCTCCGGCTTCGCCGACGCGCGCACCGTCGACGAGCCGCAGCCCGCCGAGGCGGCGCTGGAGACACCCGCCACCACGGACATCGCCCAGGCCGGGCTCGGCCACGAGGCGAAGGGCATCGCGGACCGCGTGGAGCGAGGGGTGCGCACGACCGTCACCGATCTCGTGGAGCCGCCCGAATGACCCGACGACGACCCCACCGCGCCCTCGCCGCGGTCTGCGCCGCCGCCGTCCTCGCGCTCACCCCCGTCCCCGCCCACGCGGACGCCATCCGCGACCAGCAGTGGGCCCTGGCGGCGATGCACACCGACCGTGCCTGGCAGACCACCCAGGGCCGGGGCATCACCGTCGCGGTGCTGGACACCGGGGTCGACGGCTCCCACCCCGACCTCGTGGGCCAGGTGCTCCCCGGCAAGGACCTCGTCGGCTTCGGCGCCACCCGGGGCGACTCCTCCTGGGCCCTGCACGGCACCGCGATGGCCGGGATCATCGCCGGACGCGGCAGCGGACCGGACCGCGCCGACGGCATCCTCGGCATCGCGCCCGAGGCCAGGATCCTCCCCGTCCGGGTGATCCTGGAATCCAAGGACCCGGCCCGCGCCAAGGCCCGCAAGACCCGGGGCACCGCGCTCGCCCAGGGCATCCGCTGGGCCGCCGACAACGGCGCCGACGTCATCAACCTCTCCCTGGGCGACGACAGCGAGTCCGCCCACCCGGACCCCGGCGAGGACTCCGCCATCCAGTACGCCCTGTCCAAGGGCATCTCCGTGGTCGCCTCGGCGGGCAACGGCGGCGAGAAGGGGGACCGGATCTCCTACCCGGCCGCCTACCCGGGCGTGATCGCGGTCGCCGCCGTCGACGAGTACGGCACACACGCCTCCTTCTCCACCCGCCGCTGGTACGCCACCGTCAGTGCCCCCGGCGTGGACATCGTCGTCGCCAACCCGGACGGCCACTACTACATCGAGTGGGGCACCTCTGCCGCCGCCGCCTTCGTCTCCGGTGCCGTCGCCCTGGTCCGGGCGGCCCACCCCGGCCTCGACCCCGCCCAGATCAAGAAGCTGCTCGCGGACACCGCCCGCGACGCCCCCACCGAGGGGCGCGACGACGCCAGGGGGTACGGCATCGTCGACCCGGCGGAGGCCATCGAAGGGGGCTCCCGGCTCCGCCCCGGGGACCTCAGCGCCCAGGCCGCCACGGCCGGCCACCGCAAGAAGTACTTCGGCCCCGGCCCCACCCCGCCGCCCGCCGACGACGACCCGGTCAACTGGGCGGCCCCGCTCGCGGGCGGCCTCGGCGCGGCCCTGCTGGCAGCGGCCGTCGTCCTGTGGCGCGGCCGCAACGCCCCCGGCCGCCGCTGAGACTCCACCGCACCGGGCCGGCCCCCGCCCCACCCGGCGGCCGAGGGCCCCACGCCCAGGCACTACGCTCGTCCCGTGGCGCTCAAGAACATCCCGGACTCCGGTTTCTCCGACGACGACGGCTCGGCCTCTCCCGCCCTGACCGGTGCACTCGACGCCTGGTCGCGGGACCGCACCGCCGTCGGCCCGGTCCTCGCGGCCCTCAGGGAGGCCCGGCTCCTGGTCCCCGTCGTCGCCGTCCTCGGCGAGGTCGAGGAGGACGAGAAGGGCTTGCGGCGCGAAAAGACCAGCGACATGGCCGTCCCCACCCTCCAGGCGGGCGACCGGCGTGCGCTGCCCGCCTTCACCTCGACCGAGTCGCTGGCCCGCTGGGACCCCGAGGCGCGCCCCGTCGCCGTACCGCTGCACCAGGCCCTCCAGGCCGCCGCGCACGAGAAGGCCGACACCGTGGTGCTGGACCTCGCCGGGCCCGTCGCCTTCGAGCTGACCGGCCAGACGCTCCTGGCCCTGGCGGAGAACCGCACCAGCACCGACCCGCTCCAGGACCCCGCGGTGATCGACGCGGTACGGGAGGTCGTCGCCGCCGAGCCCGCCGTGCTCCGCGCCCACCTCGGGCCGGGCCCGGCGGACGGCACCCTCGCCCTCGTCCTCGCCCCGGACGCCGCTCCCGCCGAGGCGGCCCGCCGGGTCGCCGAGGCGCTCTCCGGCAGCGAGGCCCTGAGGGCCCGGCTGGTCGGCGGACTGGACCTGGCGCTGCTGCCGGCCGGGGCGGCCGCACCGGGGGAGCCGCTGTTCAGCCGCTGAGCCCGGACATGCGAGAGCCCGCCGCCCCGACGAGGGGGAGGCGGGCTCTCGTACGTACGAGGAAGGTGTCTAGCCGTAGACCGGGCCCGTGTACTTCTCGCCGGGACCCTGGCCGGGCTCGTCCGGCACCAGCGAGGCCTCGCGGAAGGCGAGCTGGAGGGACTTGAGGCCGTCGCGCAGCGGGGACGCGTGGAAGGTGCTGATCTCCGTGGTGCTCGCGTCCAGCAGTCCGGCCAGCGCCTGGACCAGCTTGCGGGCCTCGTCGAGGTCCTTGTGCTCCTCGCCCTCCTCGGTGAGGCCGAGCTTCACAGCGGCGGCGCTCATCAGGTTGACGGCGACCGTCACGATCACCTCGACGGCCGGGACCTCCGCGATGTCGCGGGCCATGGCGTCGAAGCCGGGATTCTCAGTGCTGGGGGTCGCGTCACTCATGCCCACACGATAAGGCCAGGGAGCGGCCGTCCTGTCCGCGGGAGTCGCGCGGGCCGCGGATTAGCGCCTCCGCGAGCGGGCTGCTAACCTTGTGTAACGACCGGCCGGACACCTATGTGCTCGGCCCACAAGTGGAGGCTCCGATCTCCCACCCGACTGTCCTCACGGACGGCGGGTCACCGGTCAGGCGGTCCCCATCGTTCCGTACGGACGATGGAGCCGCTCGATGCGCCCCGCGGTTGACCGCGGCGGTGCTCCGGTATTTCCAGGAGCCCCGCCTGTGTCCCGTCCGGGGCATTTTTGCCGTTCCGGCTCGGTTGGTCTTGACGTCACACACGTAACGCGGCTGTCCGCCAGGCGGTCGCGTGGTGCTACCGAGGAGGATCCATCAGCGCCGAGCCCCGCATCAACGACCGGATTCGCGTTCCCGAGGTCCGACTTGTCGGTCCCAGCGGTGAGCAGGTCGGGATTGTTCCGCTTGCCAAGGCCCTGGAACTCGCACAGGAGTATGACCTCGACCTGGTCGAGGTGGCGGCGACAGCCCGTCCGCCCGTGTGCAAGCTCATGGACTACGGGAAGTTCAAGTACGAGTCGGCCATGAAGGCCCGTGAAGCGCGCAAGAACCAGGCGCACACGGTCATCAAGGAGATGAAGCTCCGGCCGAAGATCGACCCGCACGACTATGACACCAAGAAGGGTCACGTCGTCCGGTTCCTCAAGCAGGGCGACAAGGTCAAGATCACGATCATGTTCCGTGGTCGTGAGCAGTCCCGCCCCGAGCTGGGCTTCCGACTGCTCCAGCGTCTCGCTTCGGACGTGGAGGACCTGGGCTTCATCGAGTCCAACCCGAAGCAGGACGGCCGGAACATGATCATGGTTCTGGGCCCGCACAAGAAGAAGACCGAAGCCATGGCCGAGGCCCGCGAGGCCCAGGCCGCCCGCAAGGCGGAGCGTCAGGGCACGACCGACGCACCGTCCGAGGATGACACCGCCGAGGCTCCGGCCGAAGCGGTCGAGGCTCCGGCCGAGACACCTTCCGAGGCGTGACCTTCGGGGGCTGCCATCCAGGCGCCCCCGGGTCCCCCCGGAATCCCATAGAGATCTGACGCCCCTGCAGTCCGGTGCCCAGCACCGCGAGGGGCGCCACTGACGAGGAGAGAACGGCGCGATGCCGAAGAACAAGACGCACAGCGGTGCCAGCAAGCGCTTCAAGATCACCGGCTCCGGCAAGGTGCTCCGCGAGAGGGCCGGCAAGCGCCACCTGCTCGAGCACAAGTCGTCCAAGAAGACCCGCTCGCTGACCGGCACGGTCGTCGTGGCTCCGGCCGACGCCAAGAAGATCAAGAAGCTTCTCGGCAAGTGAGGCTCGGCCCCCGGTCCGTTCCGGGGGCACGACCTCGATCACACCGGGACCAATTCGTTTCCGGGCCGTGTGAAGACACCCACGGCCCCGCTACAAGGAGTTAACAAGTGGCACGCGTCAAGCGGGCAGTCAACGCCCACAAGAAGCGCCGGGCAATCCTCGAGGCGGCCAAGGGCTACCGCGGGCAGCGTTCGCGCCTGTACCGCAAGGCCAAGGAGCAGGTCACCCACTCCCTGGTCTACAACTACAACGACCGCAAGAAGCGCAAGGGCGACTTCCGTCAGCTGTGGATCCAGCGCATCAACGCCGCTGCCCGCCAGAACGGCATGACGTACAACCGCCTCATCCAGGGTCTGAAGGCCGCCAACATCGAGGTGGACCGCAAGATCCTGGCCGAGCTCGCGGTCAACGACGCCAACGCGTTCGCCGCTCTCGTCGAGGTCGCTCAGAAGGCCCTCCCGAGCGACGTCAACGCCCCGAAGGCCGCCTGATCCAGGCACCACCTTCCAGGTACGTGAACCGGACCCGCAGGCGCACGCCGTCTGCGGGTCCGGTGCGTTGCCGCTGAATCCCACCGCCGTACGCAGAGAGGCTCGCCGCCGACCATGGGCATCCCCGAACTGATCTCCCCGCGCTCCCCGCGCGTCGCCGCCGCCCGCCGGCTGGCCCGCCGCAACTTCCGCGGCAAGGAGCGCAGGTTCATCGCCGAGGGGCCCCAGGCCGTACGCGAGGCCGCCGCCCACCGGGGCGGTGACGGCGAGCCGACGCTCATCGAGCTGTTCGCCACCCCCGAGGCCGCCGACCGGTACGCCGACATCATCGACGCCGCCCACACGGCGGGCGCCCGGGTCCACCTGGCCGGCGACGACGTCCTCGCCGACGTCTCGCAGACCGTCACCCCGCAGGGCCTCATCGGCGTCTGCCGGTTCCTGGACTCCCCGTTCCAGGAGATCCTGGACGCGAAGCCCACCCTGGTGGCCGTTCTGGCCAACGTCCGCGACCCCGGGAACGCCGGTACGGTACTGCGCTGCGCCGACGCCGCCGGCGCGGACGCCGTGGTGCTGACCGACGCCTCGGTGGACCTGTACAACCCCAAGTCCGTACGGGCGTCCGTGGGTTCGCTCTTCCACCTGCCCGTCGCCGTCGGCGTCCCCGTCGAGCAGGCCGTGCAGGGGCTCCGGGACGCCGGGGTGCGCATTCTCGCCGCCGACGGGGCCGGGTCCGACGACCTGGACGACGAGCTGGACGCGGGCACCATGGGCGGGCCCACCGCCTGGGTCTTCGGCAACGAGGCCTGGGGCCTGCCCGAGGAGACCCGCGCCCTCGCCGACGCCGTCGTCCGGGTCCCGATCCACGGCAGGGCGGAGAGCCTCAACCTGGCCACCGCCGCCGCCGTCTGCCTCTACGCCTCCGCCCGCGCCCAGCGCCCGCGCCGCGCCTCCGGGGCGTAACTCCGGGCCTTCCGACGGCCCGTCACCGATCGGTCCCGGCCATTCCGCTTTCCCGCCCACCGGCGCACTCCCACCGCGCGCCCCCACAGGGTGTCGCGGGTTCGCCGACGGCTAGTAGGGTGACGAACTCGGGGGCCCACTGCACCGGTTCGAGAGGTGGGGATACGGGAGAATGGCTGTCGGCATGAGCTCGCCGGGACCGGCGCACACCGCCGCGCGCGCCGCGGGCGAGGACCGGGGAGGGGAAACGGCCGCTCCGGACACCACCGGCACCGGACACCTGGACGCCCTCTCCACCGGGATCGACCCCGACGACCTTCCCGACGGGCTCGTCGTCGCCGACGGGAGCGGCCGGGTCATCTGCTTCAACGCCGCCGCCGCCCGCATCACCGCCACCCCCGGCGCCGAGGCGATCGGCCGCCCCCTCGACGTGGCCCTCCCGCTGGAGGACCTCAAGGGGAAGCGCTGGTGGACGCTGACCGACCCGTACGGCGGCCTCGCCACCCGTAACGGCCAGCCCGAGCGGAACCTGCTGCTGCCCGGCGGCCGTGAGGTGCTGGTCTCCGCCCGTTACGTACGCGAGCACCCGCTCGGCCCGGTGCGCCGGGTGGTCGTCTCGCTGCGCGGCACCGAGGCCCGCCGGCGTACCGAACGCAGCCACGCCGAGCTGATCGCCACCGTCGCCCACGAGCTGCGCTCCCCGCTGACCTCCGTCAAAGGGTTCACCGCCACCCTGCTCGCCAAGTGGGAACGGTTCACCGACGACCAGAAGCGGCTGATGCTGGAGACCGTCGACGCCGACGCCGGCCGGGTCACCCGGCTCATCGCCGAGCTGCTCGACATCTCCCGGATCGACTCCGGCCGGCTGGAGCTGCGCCGCCAGCCCGTCGACATCTCCGCCGCCGTCGCCCGCCACATCCAGGCCCTCATCGCGGGCGGCCAGGACCCCGACCGCTTCCGGGTCCGCGCCCGGGGGCCGCTGCCCGACCTGTGGGCCGATCCCGACAAGATCGACCAGATCCTCGGGAACCTCCTGGAAAACGCGGTGCGTCACGGCGAGGGAACCGTCACCATGGAGATCGCCCCCGCACCCGCGCCGGGGACGAGCGACGAGATGGGAACGGCTGTCACCGTGAGCGACGAAGGCCCCGGCATCCCCGAGGAGTCGATGGGCCGTGTCTTCACCCGCTTCTGGCGGGGGAGCAAGCGCGGCGGCACCGGGCTGGGCCTGTACATCGTCAAGGGCATCGTCGAGGCGCACGGCGGCACCATCACCGTCGGCCGGGGGCCCGGCGGCGGGGCCGAGTTCCGATTTATTCTGCCCGTGAGCATGCCCGCCTACCTGGTGTGAGCGGCCCACGGGCGCCCGACCGTCCCGCGGCCTTTAGACTCGACCTTTGGCACCTTTGCGTCCTCCAGCCGTCGAGCGGGGTCACGGGGTCCGGGGTTCTCCCCGGTTCAGCGCAGTATCAGCCAATCGGAAGCACGGGAAGAGATGTCGGCACCGAACAAGTCGTACGACCCAGTCGAGGTCGAGGCACTGAAACCGGAAGAGATCGAGCGCATGCGGGACGAGGCGCTCGCCGCCTTCGCCGCCGCCGGCGACCTCGACGCGCTCGCCCAGGCGAAGACCGCGCACACCGGAGGCACCTCGCCCCTGTCGCTCGCCAACCGCGAGATCGGCGCCCTGCCCCCGCAGGCCAAGGCCGAGGCGGGCAAGCGCGTGGGCCAGGCCCGCGGCGCCGTCTCCAAGGCACTGGCCGCCCGCCAGGCCGAGCTGGAGGCCGAGCGCGACGCCCGGGTGCTCGTCGAGGAGGCCGTGGATGTCACGCTGCCCTACGACCGCATCCCGGCCGGCGCCCGCCACCCGCTGACGACCATCATGGAGCGCGTCGCGGACGTCTTCGTGGCCATGGGCTACGAGATCGCCGAGGGCCCCGAGGTCGAGGCGGAGTGGTTCAACTTCGACGCCCTGAACTTCGTGCCCGACCACCCGGCCCGCCAGATGCAGGACACCTTCTTCGTCCAGGGCACCACGCCCGACGGGAAGGCGACCGAGGGCGACGAGTCCGGCGTCGTGCTGCGTACGCACACCTCCCCGGTCCAGGCCCGCTCGCTCCTGGAGCGCAAGCCCCCCGTCTACGTGGTCTGCCCCGGCCGGGTCTACCGCACCGACGAGCTGGACGCCACGCACACCCCGGTCTTCCACCAGATCGAGCTGCTCGCCGTCGACGAGGGCCTCACCATGGCCGACCTCAAGGGCACCCTCGACCACATGGTCCAGGCGCTCTTCGGACCGGACATGAAGACCCGGCTGCGGCCGAACTTCTTCCCGTTCACCGAGCCGTCCGCCGAGATGGACATGGTCTGCTACGTCTGCCGCGGCGAGTCCGTCGGCAACCCGGACCGCCCCTGCCGCACCTGCGGCAGCGAGGGCTGGATCGAGCTCGGCGGCTGCGGCATGGTCAACCCCAAGGTGCTCACCGCCTGCGGTGTCGACCCCAAGAAGTACAGCGGATTCGCCTTCGGGTTCGGCATCGAACGGATGCTGATGTTCCGCCACAACGTCGAAGACATGAGAGACATGGTCGAGGGTGACGTCCGGTTCACCCGGCCGTTCGGGATGGAGATCTGATGCGCGTCCCGCTTTCCTGGCTGCGGGAGTACGTCGACCTGCCGGCGACGGAGACCGGCCGTGACGTACAGGCCAAGCTCGTCTCCGTCGGCCTCGAGGTCGAGACCGTCGAGCAGATCGGTGCGGGCCTCAAGGGCCCCCTGGTCGTCGGCAAGGTCCTGACCATCGAGGAGCTGGAGGGGTTCAAGAAGCCCATCCGCTTCTGCACGGTCGACGTCGGCACCGCCAACGGCACCGGCGAACCGCAGGAGATCGTCTGCGGCGCCCGTAACTTCTCGGTCGGCGACAAGGTCGTCGTGGTCCTCCCGGGCGCGGTCCTGCCCGGCGACTTCGCGATCGCCGCCCGCAAGACGTACGGCAAGACCTCGCACGGCATGATCTGTTCCACCGACGAGCTCGGCATGGGCGACGACGGAACGCACGGCATCATCGTGCTGCCGCCGGAGCACGAGGTCGGCACCGACGCGATCGAGCTGCTCCAGCTCGTCGACGAGGTCCTCGACATCGCCGTCACCCCGGACCGCGGCTACTGCCTGTCGATGCGCGGTGTCGCCCGCGAGACCGCCACCGCGTACGGGCTGCCGCTGCGCGACCCGGCGCTCCTGGACGTGCCCGCGCCCAACGCGTACGGCTACCCGGTCAAGATCTCGGACCCGATCGGCTGCGACCGCTTCACCGCGCGCACCGTCACCGGTCTCCAGCCCGAGGCCCGCTCCCCGATCTGGATGCAGCGCCGTCTGCAGAAGGCCGGGATGCGGCCGATCTCGCTGGCCGTCGACATCACGAACTACGTGATGCTGGAGCTCGGCCAGCCGCTGCACGCCTACGACCGCACCCGGGTCGACGGGCCGATCGGTGTGCGCCGCGCCACGCAGGGCGAGAAGCTCACCACGCTGGACGGCACCGTGCGCGTGCTGGACGCCGAGGACCTCGTCATCACCGACAACCGCGGGCCGATCGGACTCGCGGGCGTCATGGGCGGTGCCAACACCGAGATCGCCGACGCGGACGGCGAGCACGCGCTCACCACCGAGGTCGTCATCGAGGCCGCGCACTTCGACGCGATCTCGATCGCCCGCACCGCGCGCCGCCACAAGCTGTCCTCCGAGGCGTCCAAGCGCTTCGAGCGGGGCGTCGACCCGCAGGCCGCCGCCGCTGCCGCGCAGCGCACGGTGGACCTGCTGGTCCTCCTCGCGGGCGGCACCGCCGAGGCCGGGGTCACCGAGATCACCTCGCCCCACGCGCCCCGGACCATCGCCATGCCGGCGAACCACCCCGACCGGGTGGCCGGTGTGGAGTACGGCCGCGAGACCGTCGTCCGCCGCCTCCAGGAGGTCGGCTGCGACGTCTACGGGCAGGACGAGCTGATCGTCACCGTCCCGTCCTGGCGGCCCGACCTGGGCGAGCCGAACGACCTGGCCGAAGAGGTCATCCGGCTTGAGGGCTACGAGAACCTGCCCTCCACCCTGCCGACGCCCCCCTCCGGCCGCGGTCTCACCGACCGCCAGCGGCTGCACCGCCGCATCGGCCGGGTGCTGGCCGGAGCCGGTTACGTCGAGGCGCTGAGCTACCCGTTCATCGGTGACGCGGTCCTGGACCAGCTCGGCCTGGACAAGGACGACGAGCGCCGCCGTACGGTGAAGCTCGTCAACCCGATCTCCGACGAGGAGCCGGCGCTTCGCACCACGCTGCTGCCGGGCCTCCTCGGCGCACTGCGGCGCAACGACGGCCGCGGCAGCCACGACCTGGCGCTCTTCGAGACCGGTCTGGTCTTCCGGCCCACCGGCGAGGAGACGCCCGCCGTCCGCCTCCCGGTCGACCGCCGGCCCACCGACGAGGAGATCGCCGGTCTCGACGCGGCCCTGCCGCGTCAGCCGCGCCGCGCCGCCGTCGTCCTCGCGGGCGCCCGTGAGCAGGCCGGCTGGTGGGGCAAGGGCACCCCGGCGACCTGGGCGGACGCCGTCGAGGCGGCCCGGTCCATCGCCGCCGAGGCCGGTGTGGAGGTCATCGTCCGCGCCGATCAGCACGCCCCGTGGCACCCGGGCCGCTGCGCCGCGCTGTACGTCACCGTGAACGGCGAGGAGACCCTCTTCGGACACGCGGGCGAACTCCACCCGCGCGTCATCAAGGCGCTCCACCTGCCCGAGCGGACCTGCGCCGCCGAGGTCGAGCTGGACGTCCTGGAGAAGGCCGTCGACGGAGCGCTCCAGGCACCCCGGATCTCCACCTTCCCGGTGGCGACCCAGGACGTCGCGCTCGTCGTCGCCGGGGACGTCCCGGCCGCCGACGTGGAGCGGGCGCTGCGCGAGGGCGCGGGTGAACTCCTCGAATCGCTGCGGCTGTTCGACGTCTTCACCGGCGAGCAGATCGGCGGGGGCAACAAGTCCCTGGCGTACGCGCTGCGCTTCCGCGCCGCCGACCGCACGCTGACCGTCGAGGAGGCCTCGGCCGCCCGGGACAGCGCGGTGGCCCTGGCCGCCGAGCGCACGGGCGCGGTGCTGCGCGGGGCGTAGCACCCCCGGAGCGTGGAGAAGGGGCGTATCCGGCCACCGGATACGCCCCTTCTTCTTGTCCCGCCGGGCGGCGGAGGGACCGCACGCGGACCGGACACGGAACCGGGAGGAAGCGCGGTTCCGGCCCCGACCCGCAGCCACCCTCCTTCGTCGTTGGGCAGTGGGTCGTGCGATCCTGCGCCCGTCCGCACGGCCACGGAGTGTCGGGCAGGCCGGCGGTGCGGACGGACGCGGGTGCGGGTCGTCAACCGTTACGAGGGGGAGCCGACGACCCGGCCGCCTCTTGCGAGGAGCTCATTCAACCGAGCCCCGGTGGTGCGCGGCAGAGTGCACAGCAGGAGGGTTCGGGCATTCCGTTCACACCCCGTGTGAATCGTGCTCCACTAGGCTCATTGCGACACGCACTGGGGGGACGATGGAGCCGAATGTCCTGCTCGAATCCCTGATCGACGAGGCCGGGATGTCCCGGGCGGGGCTCGCCGGTCACATCAACCGGGCGGGCCGGGCCCGCGGCCTGAGCCTGCGGTACGAACACACCGCGGTCTCCCGCTGGCTCAAGGGGCAGCGTCCGCGCGGTCAGGTGCCGGACCTCATCTGCGAGGTGCTGGGCGGCCGGCTGGGGCGCCCGGTCGCACTGGACGACGTGGGCATGGGCATCTCCGGCGGCCACGACACCGGGACCGCACCGCGCAGCGCCTCCCTCTCCGGCTTCGTCGAGCGGGCCACCGCGCTCTGGCGCTCCGACGAACAGCAGCGCCCCCACCTGGCCACCGTGCCCGCCGTCACCGGCACGACGGCGGTGATGCCGGTCTGGGAGTGGGAGAACCCGCCGGAGGACACCGACGTCTCCCGCCCGGGCCCCGCCCTGGTCAGCTCGGCCGACATAGAGACCCTCCGGTCCGCGCGCGACCACTACGAGCAGATGTACCGCAAGGCGGGCGGCATCGCGACCAGACCCCGGATCGTCCGCTTCCTCAACGCCGAGGCCGCGCCCCTGCTGCGTGGCGGCCACAGCGACGCACTCGGCCGCAGGCTGCACCGGGCGACGGCGGCACTGGTGGCGGTCGCCGGTATCTGCGCGTACGACTCCGACGCCCACGGCCTCGCCCAGCGCTACTTCCACCAGGCCCTGCGGCTCGCCAAGTCCAGCGGCGACCGCGCGCTCGGCGGCTATGTGATCGCCCTGCTCGTCACCCAGTCGCTCTTCCTCGGCGACCACCGCCGTTCCATCGCCTTCGCCGAGGCCGCGCTGCGGGCCTCGGGCGGCCACATCACCCCGGCGCTCGCCGCCGATCTGCACGCCATGCAGGCCAAGGCGTACGCCCACCTCGGCGACGCGGCGGCCGCCCGGGCCTGCATCGGCCGGGCCGAGGCCCAGGCGGGCCGGATCCACACCGGACGGGAGCCGGACGAGACCGGATACGTCCAGCCGGGTCTGGTCGACGTCCAGGTGGCGGAGGCACTGCTCAGCCTCGGGGATCTGCCCGCAGCACGGGAGCACGCGGCCTCCGCGGTGCGCGCCCCGGCGCACGACCGGGGGCGCGTGCACCGCCTGGCCATGCTCAGCCATATCGAGCTGCTCCAGGGCGAGCCGGACCGGGCGGCCGGTACGGCGGCCGAAATGGCCGAGCGGGCCCGGGGCATGGAGTCCCGGCGGCTGCGCGACCGGCTGTGCGAGGTCCGGCAGCAGCTCGCGGAGAGCGGCTGCGCCGATGCCGTACAGACGGCCCATCTGATCGGCGGGGCGCTCCGCGTGCCTCTGTGAGCTCCGCCGCGCACCCGCCGTTCATTCCGCTTCGCGGCCGACCCTGCTGGCATGTTGCCACCAACATGTCGAAAGGCGGCAGAACTGTGCAGTGGACGAACTTGAGCGAACAGAATGTGTATCAGAACCGTTGGTTCCGGGTGAACCTGGCGGATGTCCAGCTCCCCGACGGCAGCCATCTCGACCACTTCGTCATCCGGCTGCGGCCCGTCGCCGCGGCCACCGTCGTCAACGAGGCGGACGAGGTGCTGCTGCTCTGGCGCCACCGGTTCATCACCGACAGCTGGGGGTGGGAGCTGGCCGCGGGGGTCGTCGATGACGGCGAGGACATCGCGGCGGCGGCGGCCCGTGAGATGGAGGAGGAGACCGGCTGGCGCCCCGGCCCGCTGCGCCCGCTGCTCACCGTGGAGCCCGCCAACGGCCTCACCGACGCCCGCCACCACCTCTACTGGGCAGAAGAGGCGCAGTACACGGGGCCTCCGCAGGACGCCTTCGAGTCCTCGCGCCGGGAGTGGATACCGCTGAAGCTGGTCCCGGACATGATCGCCCGGGGAGAGGTGCCCGCGGCGAACATGGCGGCCGCGCTGCTGATGCTGCACCACCTGAGGCTGGGCTGAGGCCCTTCCGGCACCTGAGCGCCTCGTACGCACGAGGAGCCGGCCCCGGGGTGTCCGGGACCGGCTCCACGAGGTGACGGGGGCGTCAGGCGTACGGGTAGAAGCCCGACCCCGTCTTGCGGCCGAGGCGGCCCGCGTCGACCATGCGCTGGAGCAGCGGGGGAGCGGCGTACAGCGGCTCCTTGTACTCGGCGTACATCGAGTCGGCGACGGAGGCCACGGTGTCCAGGCCGATCAGGTCCGCGAGCTTCAGCGGGCCCATCGGGTGGGCGCAGCCCATCTCCATGCCGTTGTCGATGTCCTCACGGCTCGCGATGCCCGACTCGAACATCCGGATCGCGGAGAGCAGGTACGGGATCAGCAGCGCGTTCACGACGAAGCCGGACCTGTCCTGGGCGCGGATCGGGTGCTTGCCCAGCACGTCCTGCACCACGGCCTCGGCGCGCTTGATCGTCTCGTCCGACGTGGTCAGCGCCGGGATCAGCTCGACCAGCTTCTGGACCGGGGCCGGGTTGAAGAAGTGGATGCCGATGACCCGGTCCGGGCGCGAGGTCGCCACGGCCAGCTTCACCAGCGGGATGGAGGAGGTGTTGGAGGCCAGGATCGCGTCCTGCCGGGTCACCACCTGGTCGAGCACCTGGAAGATCTCGGTCTTGACCTGCTCGTTCTCCACGACGGCCTCGATGACGAGATCGCGGTCGGCGAACTCCCCGAGATCGGTGGTGAAGCTCAGCCGGCCGAGGGTCTCGTCCCGCTCCTCCGCGCTGATCTTGCCGCGCTCGGCGGCCTTCGAGAGGGAGTTGTGCAGCCGGGTGCGGCCGATCTCCAGCGCCTCGCCGGTGGTCTCGGCGACCTTCACTTCGAGGCCGCTGCGCGCGCACACCTCCGCGATCCCTGCGCCCATCTGGCCACAGCCCACCACCCCGACGCGTGCAATGTCGGCCATAGAGTCCGTCACCTCGTGCCTTTCGATGTTCTCCGCATTGCAGGGTCCCGTGTGATTCCGGTGCCCGCCTCGACCCCACGACGTTACTCCGCGAGCCCACCCCGGTGACCTGCGGGTCATCCGGCTACGGACGGGCATCATTCTGTTACGTACAGCAAGGGGGGTCGTGGTCGACGTGAGAGACGAGGGTGGCGCATGCGACGGACAGGGATGACCCGGAGATCACTCGTGGCCAGTGCGGCCGCGCTGGTGGCGGCGATGACGACGGGCGGTGACGCGGTGGCCTCCCAGCCGGATCGGGCCCTGCGGGGAGGGGGCGACGGCGAGGACCGGTTCGCGCGGGGCGAGCTGCGCGGGGTGTGGATCGCCACGGTCGCCAACCTGGACTGGCCCTCCAGGGCCGGCCTCACGGCGGCGGCCCAGGAGGCCGAGCTGATCGCCCACCTGGACCGGGCGGTCGCGCTGCGGCTCAACGCGGTGGTGCTCCAGGTCCGGCCGACCGCGGACGCCCTGTGGCCCTCCCCGTACGAGCCGTGGGCCGCGTGTCTCACCGGGGTCCAGGGCAAGGACCCCGGCTGGGACCCGCTCGCCACCGCCGTCCGCGAGGCACATGACCGGGGGCTCGAACTGCACGCCTGGTTCAACCCGTACCGGGTGGCGAACCACACCGACCCCACCCGCCTCGCCGCCTCCCACCCGGCCCGGCTCCACCCGGAGTGGGTCCTGCCGTACGGCGGGAAGCTCTACTACAACCCCGGGCTGCCGGAGGTCCGCAGCTTCGTCCAGGACGCCATGCTGGACGCCGTCCGCCGGTACGCGATCGACGCGGTGCACTGGGATGACTACTTCTACCCGTACCCGGTGGCGGGTGAGGCGTTCAAGGACGACGCCGCCTACGAGCGGTACGGGGCCGGGTTCCCGGACCGGGCCGCCTGGCGCCGCGACAACACCGACCGGCTGGTCCGCGAGATGGGCGAGCGGATCCGGGAGACCCGGCAGGGCGTCCGGTTCGGCATCAGCCCCTTCGCCGTCTGGCGCAACGCCTCGACCGACCCGCTCGGCTCCGACACCCGGGCCGGCGTGGAGACTTACGACGACCTGCACGCCGACACCCGTAAATGGGTCAAGGAGGGATGGATCGACTACATCGCCCCGCAGATCTACTGGCATATCGGCCTCGCCGCCGCCGACTACGCCAAGGTCCTCGCCTGGTGGAGCGCGACCGTACGGGGCACGGGCGTGGGCCTGTACGTGGGGGAGGCGCTGTACAAGGCGGGCGACCCGGCCCAGCCGGCCCCCTGGCAGGACCCGGCGGAGCTCTCCCGCCACCTCACCCTCGCCAGGGACCACGAGGAGGTGGGCGGGCACATCTTCTTCTCCGCCAAGCACGTGGCGGCCGACCGGATCGGGGCGATGGCCCGGGTGGTCGCCGACCACTACCAGGACCGGGTGCGCGCGCCGCGCTGAGAGCAGTGGGGCCGGAGCCGCTCGGACCCCGGCCCCGGCCCTGCTAGTGCTGGTCCCGGGGCGCCTCGACGTGCTGGACGACGCTGTCGGGGCCGGGGGACATCAGGTGCTCGTGGCCGTCGGGGAGCCGGATCCGGTACGGAGGGGCGCCCCCGTCCCCGAGTACTTCGATGATCTCTGCGACCCGGTCGTGCTGTCCCACGGTCCTGCCGTGCATCAGCAGCCGGTCGCCCGCGTGTGCCTCCATCGGGGGTGACCTCCTCAGGGGTGGCGGTCCGCCTGTCCGTACGGCCAAGTCTATGACCGTACGGGCGCGGATTCCCCTGCCGCACGCTGGGCCGCCCGGTCCCGGCGGCCCGTCCGCTGGGTGGCGGCGATGCAGACCAGCACCGCCACCGCCGCGAGCGGAGCCGCCGCCGACACCTCCTCGCCGAGCAGCAGGAAGGACCATGCCAGCGTCAGCAGCGGCTGCGCGAGCTGGAGCTGACTGGCCCGGGGGACGCCGATCTCGGCCATGCCCTTGTACCAGACGTAGAGCCCGAAGAAGGTCGATCCGGCGGCCACCCAGACCAGGCCGAGGATGCCGTGCGCGGTGAGGTGGACCGGCTCCAGCGGCAGGGCCACCGCGCTGCCCGCCACCGCGAGCGGCAGGCACAGGATCAGCGCCCAGCCGACCACCTGCCACCCCGGCATCACCCGGGCCAGCCGGCCGCCCTCGGTGTACCCGGCCGCGCACACCAGCAGCGCGCCGAACAGATACAGGTCACCCGGGGCCAGGGCGCCACCGCTCTGCTGCACGGTGAAGCCGATCACGACGGCCGCCCCGGCCAGGGCCGCGGCCCAGAACGTACGGGAGGGGCGTTCGCCGGTACGCAGCGACCCCAGCACCGCGGTCGTCAGCGGCAGCAGCCCCACGACCACGGCGGCGTGCGAGGTGGTGGAGGTCTGCAGGGCCAGGGTCGTCAGCAGCGGGAACCCCACGACCACGCCGCCCGCCACCACCGCGAGCCCGCCCCAGTGGTGGCGCGCGGGCACCGGCGCCCGGACCGCCAGCAGGAAGCCGCCCGCGATCACGGCGGCGAGCGTGGAGCGCAGGGCGACGAGTGACCAGGGGCCGAAGCTCTCCAGGCCCCAGGCGGTGGAGGGGAAGGTGAGCGAGAACGCGACGACGCCGAGCGCGGCGAGCAGGGAGCCGCGGCGGGCGGGGGCCTTCACGGTGTGCTGCGGCGCGCCGGTACCGGGCGTCGGGGAGGTCTCCGTACCGATGGTGACCGCTATCGTTCCTGCTGCGGTAGCGCTATCCTGTGCTCTCATGCAAGAGCGTAGCAGCGTCGCGGAACTGGTCACTTCCCTGCGGTCCGAACTGAACCGCTACTCGCCGGGTGGGAAGCTGCCGTCCAGTCGTGCGCTCGTCGAGCGGTTCCGGGTCAGCCCCGTCACCGTCTCCCGCGCCATCGCCCAGCTCGCCGCCGAAGGGCTCGTCACCACCCGCCCCGGCTCCGGCGCCTTCCGGGCCGAGCCCCGCGCCGAGGTCCCCGCCCCCGGGGACACCTCCTGGCAGGAAGTGTCGCTGAGCGGCGACGGCGGACCCGAGGTCGTGCCCCGTACGGTCGACGCCTCCGGGGTCCTGGCCACCCTCGCCGCACCACCGCCCGGCACCGTCGAGTTCAACGGCGGCTACCTCCACGCCTCCCTCCAGCCCGAGCGGGCCCTGGCCGCCGCCCTCGCCAGGGCCGGCCGCCGCCCGGGCGCCTGGGGCCGCCCGCCCACGGACGGGCTGCCCGAACTGCGGTCCTGGTTCGCCCGCGAGATCGGCCCGGCCGTCTCCGGCTCCGACGTCCTGATCACAGCGGGCGGCCAGAGCGCCCTGGCCACCGCGCTGCGCGCCCTCGCCCCGCCCGGCGCCCCGGTCCTGGTCGAGTCGCCCACCTACCCCGGGATGCTCGCCGTGGCCCGTGCCACGGGGCTGCGCCCGGTCCCCGTCCCGATGGACGGGGACGGGGTCCGGCCCGAGCTGCTCGCCGACGCGTTCCGCGCCACCGGGGCCCGGGTCTTCGTCACCCAGCCCCTCTTCCAGAATCCCACGGGGGTCACGCTCACCCCCGCCCGCAGGCCCGAGATCCTGGCGATCGCACGGGCGGCCGGGGCGTTCGTCATCGAGGACGACTTCGCCCGGCGGCTCGTCCACGAGGACGCCGGACCGCTCCCGGCTCCCCTGGCCGCCGACGACCCCGACGGCGTGGTCGTCCACGTCTGCTCCCTCACCAAGGTCACCTCGCCCAGCCTCCGGGTCGGCGCACTGGCCGCCCGGGGCCCGGTCCTCGAACGCCTGCGCGCCATCCAGGTCGTCGACAGCTTCTTCGTACCGAGGCCGCTCCAGGAGGCCGCGCTCGAACTCGTCGGCTCCCCCTCCTGGGGCCGCCACCTGGCCGCGGTGGCGGCTGAGCTGCGCAGCCGCCGTACGGTGATGGCCGCCGCCCTCCGCTCCGAGCTGCCCGCCCTCGCCCTGCCCCACGTGCCGACGGGCGGCGGCAGCCTCTGGCTCCGGATCCCGGCGACCGGCGCGGGAACGGGCCCCGACGAGTCCGCCGTCGCCTCCGCGGCCCTGCGCGCCTCGGTCGCCATCGCCCCGGGCAGCCCGTACTTCTGCGCCGAACCCCCGGCGGGACACGTACGGCTGAGCTTCGCCGCGGTTTCGGGGGCGGCCGAGATCGCGGAGGGCGTCCGCCGGCTCCGTACCGCGTACGACGGGCTTCGGCCTCCCGGGGCGTCCGGGAGCTGACCGGGGGAGTCCGGGCACCACGGGCGCGCACCGGGCGCGCCCGGAATCCGACCGGGCGGGCTCGTGCGCCCGGGCAGACCTGCGCACACCGGGCGCGCGGAATGCGACCGGGCGGGCCCGTGCACTTCAGCGAGTCCGCAAACTCACAAGGCGACGCGTGCACCCCGGCCGCGCCCGGAATGCGACCTGGCGGGCCCGCGCGCACCGGCGCCCTCTTGACCGGACAGGCGTTCGGCACCACCATCCGGCCATGACGCATCGGGTCACCCTGGTCGCGGCGGCGCGCACCTCCCCCCGCCTGGCCGAGCGCTTCGACGACGACCGGCCGCTCGACCACGCCGGCTGGCACGAGGTGCAGCTCGTCGCCCACACCCTGGTCCCGCTCGGGGCGGCCGAACTGCGTTACTGCTCGCCCACCCCGCGCAGCCGTGCCACCGGCGACGCGCTCGGCTACGCCCCGATGGCCCAGCCCGCCCTGCGCGACTGCGACATGGGCCGCTGGCGCGGTATGACCCTGGCCGAGGTCGCCGCCCGGGAACCGGCCGCCGTGGACGCCTGGCTCGCCGACCCGGGCAGCGCCCCGCACGGCGGGGAGTCCCTCCTCGGCTTCATCGGGCGGATAGGGGGCTGGCTGGACACCCGCCCGGCCTGCGACGGCTTCATCGTCGCGGTCGCCGAACCCGCCGTGATCCGCGCGGCCCTCGTCTACGCGCTGAACGTGCCGCCGACGGCGTACTGGAACATCGACGTCCGCCCGCTTTCCACCATCACGCTCGCCGGCTCGCCCGGCCGCTGGAGCCTGAGCCTGGAGTCCGGCATCCGCTGACCTCGGCGGGCACCCGCCCTTCCCTCCAGTCCGACCAGTCGGTACGTTGCTGGGGCATCGGTCCGGACCGTATCCAAGGAGGCCACGTGCCGCAGATCCACGGCCACTGCGACGACCGGTTCGCCGGGGTCCGGGACGCCTTCGAGGAGAACTTCACGGCCCGCGGCGAACTGGGCGCGGCGCTCACCGTCCTCTCCGACGGCATACCCGTGGTGGACCTCTGGGGCGGCTGGGCCGACGAGGCCCGCACCCGCCCCTGGGAGCGGGACACCCTGGTCAACGTCTGGTCCACCGGGAAGGGCCCCACCGCGCTCTGCGCCCACGTCCTGGCCGACCGGGGCCTCCTCGACCTCGACGCGCCCGTCGCCGCGTACTGGCCGGAGTTCGCGGCGAACGGCAAGGGATCCGTTCTCGTACGCCACCTCCTGTCGCACCGCTCCGGGGTCGCCGGAGTGGGCGTGCCGCACACCCTGGACGAGCTGTACGACTGGGAACTGACCTGCGCCCGGCTCGCCGCGACCGCGCCCATGTGGGAGCCGGGGACCCGGTCCGGCTACCACGCGATCTCGTACGGATTCCTCGTCGGCGAGGTGGTCCGCAGGGTCAGCGGGGTGCTGCCCGGGGAGTTTCTCCGGCAGGAGATCACCGGCCCGCTGGGCATCGACTTCACCTTCGGCCTCCCGGAGAAGGAGACCCACCGGCTCGCCGAACTCGTCCAGGACCGCACCGACCGGGCTGCCCAGGCCGCGCTGCTGGCCCGGATGCAACCGGTGGCCGTCGCCTCCCTGCTCAACCCGCCCACCGGCCGGGCCGCCGCCAACACACCCGGGTGGCGCGCCGCCGAGATCCCCGCCGCCAACGGCCACGGCACCGCCCGCGCGGTCGCCGCGCTCTACGGGATCCTCGCCGGACGCGGTAGCCTCGGCGGCCATCGGATCCTCTCCGAGCAGGCCGTCGAACGGGTCCGTGAGAGCCAGGGCTCCTGCCGCGACCTCGTCCTCGGGGATGCCTTCGCCCACGAGACGGAGATCGCCCTCGGCCTCTGGCTGAGCGGCCGCAACCGCTCCTACGGACCCAACCCGCGGGCGATGGGCCACGACGGCGCGGGCGGCTCCTGCGGACTGGCCGACCCGGAAGCGGGAATAGCCCTCGGGTACGTCATGAACCGCATGGGCTCCGGTGTGGCCGACGACCCGCGGAAGACGGCCCTGGTCGACGCGGTCTACGCGGCCCACCGGGACGCCGCCCGAGGGTGACCCGGAACGCCGCCCGCGGATGACCCGGGGTGAGAGGAACGTGACATTCCACTGCGCCTACCCAACCCGGGTTTCGCCTGCGGTTGCCAGGAATGTGAGGATGTCACCATGACAACCAAGGTCTACTTCGACATCACCATCAACGACGCGCCCGCAGGGCGGATCACGTTCAACCTGTTCGACGACGTCGTCCCCAAGACGGCGGAGAACTTCCGCGCGCTCGCCACCGGTGAGAAGGGCTTCGGCTACGCCGGCTCCTCCTTCCACCGCGTGATCACCGACTTCATGCTCCAGGGCGGGGACTTCACCCGCGGCGACGGCACCGGCGGCAAGAGCATCTACGGCGAGAAGTTCGCCGACGAGAACTTCAAGCTGAAGCACGACCGCGTGGGCCTGCTCTCGATGGCCAACGCCGGCCCGAACACCAACGGCTCGCAGTTCTTCATCACCACGGTGCTCACCCCGTGGCTGGACGGCAAGCACGTGGTCTTCGGCGAGGTCGCCGACGAGGACAGCCTGGCCCTGGTCCGCAAGATCGAGGCGCTCGGCTCCTCCAGCGGCCGCACCAGCGCCAAGGTCACCATCGCCGAGTCCGGCACCCTCTGAGCGAAGCGGGGCCTTCGGGCCCGGCAGACCAGGAAGCCCGGCCGACGCACTGCGTCGGCCGGGCTTCCTGGTCTTCGTCGGCTGCGGTCAGTTCGACCGGGCGGCGCGCTCCGCGTTGCGCTCCTTGATCCGGGCGGCCTCCTTGCGGACCTCCGCCTGGGTGGCCCGCTCCTTCTTGAGCCACTCGGGCATCTCGTCCTTGAGGGCGTCGACCTGCTCGGTGGTGAGGGCATCGGCGACCCCGCCGCGGGCGAGCCCCGCGATGGAGATGCCGAGCTTCGCCGCGATCACCGGGCGGGGGTGCGGACCGGTGCGGCGCAGCTCCACCAGCCACGCGGGCGGATCGGTCTGGAGGGCGTTGAGCTCGGTGCGCGAGACGGCACCCTCCTGGAACTCGGCGGGGGTGGCCTGGAGGTACACACCCAGCTTCTTCGCCGCGGTGGCGGGCTTCATGGTCTGGGCGGTCTTGTGCGACGTCATGGGTCCAGGGTATCGACCATGGGACATACCTCCGACCACCTGCCGGTAGCCTTGTTCCGTGACAGGCTCGGATACCCCCTCTGCTAAGCCCTCTTCCTTCAGGCTCGCGTACGTCCCCGGCGTGACGCCGACCAAGTGGGTGAGGGTCTGGAACGAGCGGCTGCCCGGCACCCCCCTGGAGCTGGTCCAGGTCCCGGCTGCCGAGGCCTCCCGGCTGCTGGCGGACGGCGGTGCGGAGGCCGGGCTCGTACGGCTGCCGGTCGACCGGGACGTCCTCAGCGCGATCCCCCTCTACACCGAGACGACCGTCGTCGTGATCCCCAAGGACCACGTCGCCACGGCGGCGGAGGACGTGACGCTCGCCGATCTGGCCGACGAGATCGTCCTGCACCCGCTCGACGACCTCCTCGACTGGGAGAAGCTCCCCGGCAGCCCCGCGATCGAGCGCCCGGCCACCACTGCGGACGCCATCGAGCTGGTCGCGGCGGGCGTCGGAGTACTCCTCGTCCCGCAGTCCCTGGCCCGCCTGCACCACCGCAAGGACCTCACGTACCGGCCGGTCCTGGACGCTCCCGAGTCCCGCGTCGCCCTGTCGTGGCCGCAGGAGGAGCCCACCCCCGATCTGGTGGAGGAGTTCATCGGCATCGTCCGGGGGCGCACGGTCAACAGCACCAGAGGCCGCGCGGTGACCCCTCCGCAGCCATCGGCGAAGGAGAAGGCGAAGGCGAAGGCCAAGCGGGCCGGAACGGGCGGCTCCACCGGGCGCAAGCCCGCCCCCGGCAAGCAGACCGGCGCCGGCGGCCGCCGCGGGGGCGCCCCCAAGGGCGGCCAGGCGGGCGGCAAGCGCGGAAAGCCGCGCGGCCGGTAGAGCGGACGCCTCGCCCCGCATCTGTACGGTCCCCTCTCTGCCCCACACGATCCCGACGTCCCGACGTCCCGACGTCCCGACGTCCCGACGTCCCGACGTCCCGTCGGACAGATCCCGTGGACGGCGTCCCAGCAGGTCAGGGGATGGGAATTCCCGGGATTGCGTCACTTCCCCGGCAGCGGTGGTGCCCGCTGCCCCCGTCCCGCAGGGTTGTCGTCAGCCGGCCCGTCCGGTCGGTTCCGTGCAGGGGAGGGGAAGTACATGCGAGCCATGACAAGGACGTTCGTGAGTGTCGCCACCGCCGTGGGTATCGCGGCCGGAACGCTGGCGGCGGCGGGCACCGGCTTCGCGGCCACGCCGGCCCAGCAGGCGCCTGCGGTCAGCGCCCAGCAGGTCGCGCCGCTCGCGGTCGTCAACCTCGGGCTGAGCACCGCGCAGGCGAAGGAGGTCCAGCGCTGGCTGGCGGGTTCCTGGAACTACAACGACGCGATCGACGGGCAGCTCGGGACCAACAGCTGGAAGGCCTTCCAGCGGTTCCTGAGGTCGGCCGCCAACTACAACGACGCCATCGACGGAGTCGTCGGACCCAACACGGTGAAGGCGCTGCAGCGTTGGCTGAAGGCGCACTACGGCTACACCGGCGCGATCGACGGTATCGCCGGGTCGGGCACCCAGGCGGCGTTCAAGCGATTCGCCAACGCCCGCTGATCCCCGGCTGAGAGGCGCCCGGGGGCGCCGACCGACGGTGAGGCGCACGGCGGGCCCGCGGTCCGACGGGGGAGCGGACCACGCCGGGCGCCTCGACCGGGCCCGGACCCGCCCGGTGCGCCGACCGTGGCGCACCGGGCAGCGCCCGTCCGCGCCCGACGCCACATGCTGAGACTGCCTGAGGCAGAACTCGATGGTGCGGTGACGGCGAGATCCCTAAGCTGCGCACATGGCCAACGCGAAGACCTCGTACGTCTGCCTCCCGTGCCGGGCTTCGTACAAGCAGCCCTATGACTCCACCAGGCAACGGATCTGTCCGCGCTGTGCGGAGCCGCTGATTCACGCGGGGTCGGCGTTCGCCGTGCCCCGCCGACGTGACGTGGCGGCATGGCGGACCCTCTCCGTGCTGCTGAACGCCGGTGTCGGCTTCCACAAGAGCTGCTGCGGTGGACCCGGGTACCGGCCTCGCACGCTCCGCGAGGTGCGCGAACGGATGGCGTACGCCGGGCGCAGCGGCGAACCGATTGCCAGGGCCCTCGTGCGCTACGACGTTCCCTGACGGTTCCCTCCGGGGTGGGCGGCGCCCCGTTCCGGACCGTGCGGGGCAGGACCTCAGCTCGTGACGGCCTCCGCGATCCGCTGGGCGGCCAGGGTGGGCGTGAGGTGCGTGGTGTCGATGACCTCGGCCTCGTCGTGCAGCCACGTGCGGGCCGCCTCGGCATAGGGGGCGAGGTACTTGAGGCGGAAGGCGGAGGGGCCCATGGCCGTATCTCCCTCGATGCGCCCGCGGAGCGTCTCCTGGTCGGCGTGGAGGACGAAGTGCCGGACCGGAATGGAGTGTTGGGCGAGGCCCGCGCTGATCTCACGCCAGTACTGCTCGACCAGGACGGTCATGGGCATCACCAGGGTGCCGCCGGTGTAGTCGAGTACGTGGCGGGCGGTCTCGACCACGAGCGGCCGCCACGGCGGCCAGTGCTGGAAGTTGTCCGTACCGGGCAGTCCCGGAGTGATGTCCATGAGCGTCTCGCCGACCTTCTCGGCGTCGAACACCCGCGAATCCGGGATCAGTTGCTGCACAAGCGCACTGGTCGTCGTCTTGCCTGCGCCGTGGGTGCCGTTGAGCCATACGATCATGGGACCCCAGGCTAGTGCGGTGTGGGCCGGTGACGGGACTCGGTGAGCCGGTCGCGTTCGCGTTCGCGGACGAGTATTCGCAGCATCGCCGCGCCGCTCGCTACAGCACCAAGATGCAGGATCACCGCGGCGCCGGGGCTTTCCGGAGGGGTGAAGCCGGCCGGCTCCGCCAGCGCTGCATACAGGGTGAAGGGCAGCTTCCAGCCGCTCCATGCGAACAGCGAGCCCGACCCGACCCAGCCGAACACCAGGGGCAGCCGGCGGGGCAGCCGGGCAGGACGTGCCCGCGCGATCATCCAGACGGCGGCTGATCCGGCGAGGGCCCAGAACCCGGAGACAGCCCCGAGCGCGTACCCGTGGGTGGTTCGCTCGGCCGGGTGCGCGATACCCACGGTGCCGCCGGCCGCCCAGTAGAGCCAGACCAGCCCGACCGCCGCGCCGACGACGGCAGCCCACGGCGGCGCGGCACGTGGTGCGTCGCCGACCCGCCCGGTGAACGCCTGCGGCCAGCGGCGCCGCAGATGGGCGGGGACCGCGAGGGCCAGCCCCAGCCCCATCCCCAGAAAGCTGAACTGGACCAGCAAGCCTTCCCAGACCGGCCTCACCGGCTCGTCGCCGCCGTCCTGTGAGTCGGCGCCGGCGCCCAGCAGCGTACTGAGCACGCCGAACGGCAGTATCGAGACGAGGAGCCCCGACCCCACCCAGGCACAGAAGGCGACCAGGGCCCCCGGAATCCGCATCCCCCACGGCCGTACGAGGGCGAGCGCCAGCGCGACCCCGATCCCGGCCATACCGACCGTGACGGTGTTGAGGACCACCCATTCCGCCACGCCGAATCCGGTGCCGACGGGCAGCGTCCCCACAAGCGAGCCGACCACCCACACCACCTTGATCAGCAGGTACGGCAGCAACGCCAGGGCGGCCCCATAAGCGGCCCCCCGCCCGATCCGATCCCACCGTTCCACCCGAACTCCCCTTCCATCAGCAGGAATCCCAGCGTCCGACGTCACCGCACCTCGCCACATCCCCCGCAGGACGAATCCACCTCCCCCGTGCGGGGGAGTGGAAGCCGCGTGGCAGGCGGGTTCGGCCCTCTCCACCACAGAGGGGATTCGCTGTCTGCGCCACCCTTCCCCATCAGCTCAGCGGTGGGTCAGACTCACCTACGCCCTGAAGCGGCCGACAAGGTCCACGAGCGTGCAGTCAGTCCTACGCGTCCCGGCATCCCCACGGTGACAGCCCACTCCACAAACCTCCGTGCGGCCACAACCCCCGCCCCTCGCACGCGCACCCACGTGGACCGGAACGCGCTCGCCGCCCTCGCCCCTTCCAGTTCCAGACCTGAAGGACACCGATGAACGACTCAGCACTCATCACCACCGGTCTGCCGATCGCCCTGGCGATCATCATGTTCGGCCTCGGGCTGTCCCTGACCACCGACGACTTCAGGAGGGTCACCCGGTCACCGAAGGCGGTGGTCGTCGCGCTGGTGCTGCAGGTGCTGGTACTCCCGCTCGTGGCGTTCGGGCTGGTGAAGATATTCGACCTCGACCCCTTGCTCGCCGTCGGCGTGATGCTGTTGGCCGCTTCCCCCGGCGGGACCACGGCCAACCTGTTCAGCCACCTCTTCCGCGGAGACGTGGCCCTCAACATCACGCTGACCGCGATCAACTCGGTCCTCGCCGCCATCACCATCCCGATCATCACCAACCTCGCCATCGACCATTTCGACGCCGAGGGCGACCTCGGTCTGCAACTCGGCAAGGTGGTGCAGGTGATCGCCATCGTGCTCATCCCGGTCGCCGTCGGTATGGCGGTCCGTCGGCGCTCCGCCGACTTCGCCGCACGCGCCGACCGCCCGGTCCGGATCTTCTCCATCGTCGTGCTGGTGATCGTTTCGGTCGGTGCCCTGCTGGGTGAGCGGGAGAATCTGGCCGACTACATGCAGCAGGTCGGGCTGGTGACCGGCATCTTCTGCCTAGCGAGCCTCACCCTCGGCTACGCCGGTGCCCGGCTGCTCCGTCTGGACAAGCGCCAGGCGATAGCGAGCTCCATGGAGGTCGGCATCCACAACACGACCGTGGCGCTCACCATCGCGCTCAGCGTTCTGGAAAGCACCGAGGTCGCCATCCCCAGCGCCGTCTACTCGGTCCTCATGTACGTCCTCGCGACGGCCTTCGGCTACCTGATCACCCGACGCCACTCGGACGCCGAGAAGAGTCTCGGCCAACCGACCGGATGACCCTCCGGACGCCTTCGGCTGCGCCGCCCGCCCGGCGGGGGAAAGCCTCCCCGTCCCAGTGCTCGCCGGGTGGGTGAACAGCTCACCACCGGGCGCGCAGTACGCCGTCGCTGTCCGGCAGGACAGCACAGAGGAGCGGGCGGTGTTCGGCGGCGAAGCGGCCCACCTCTTACGCAGAACAACGCTTCGGGCAGTGATCCAGCAGAACTTGTTCAGCTGGTTCACTTCGCAGCGGAGGCTCGGCAGAGCCTGTTCAGCTCGGGCCTGGACGAGCAGCAGCAGATCGTGGCGGAGCAGCTCTCGCAGGAATTGGAAGAGGAAGCCGTCAGTTACGCACTAAATCGAGGGCGCCTACGGAGGCTCGGTGATCGCCTGGTCGAGGCGCTTGCTTCGAGTGCGGAGACCGCACTCGACGGCATGGTGACGGCGCTGGGTCAGCAGCGATCGCCGCTGATACCGGCTGAGTCGATTCGGGGTTCGGTGACCGTGACTCTGGACAGGTTAAGTACAAGTGCGGTGAGTAGAGGTTCTCTCCGGCCTGGTGCACGCTTCTGAGGTTGGTGGAGCATCCGACGGTGCTTGCGGCTGTAGTTGTACGTCAGGAACGGAATCCCGACTCGCTCATCATTCCGGTTTTACGTCGCAGAGCGCTCGCTGATACGGACAGTGCGCCCGTCGGGATCACGGACCTCAATTGTTTCGGGTGAACTGCTTTTTGTGGCACTTTCGATGCCAAGGCGGCGTGTCGTCCCGGAAAGGCTTTCAACAGTGATGTGCACGGTGACAGACGTAACGTCGAATAGCCTGCCAGCTACGGATTGACGGAGGAGTAGGCCAGGGGTGATTTCTGCAGTACCAGCGCGGACTGGGATGTCATGGCCGGTAACTTGAGCATAAAAAGCCGCTGAGCGGGCGAGGCTACGGGTGGAGAGGACCGCATCGGCTTCGGGCTGGGAGTTGGCTGCTGCTGATGTCGTAAGCGGAGAGGAATGTGTTGTGCTTCGGATTTCTGTGGAAGCTAGTTCACGCGTATCGCTGGTTTGCCCGGATGTTGGCCGCTGTAGGGGTGACTGCTTCTGGTTTTCCCCACCGAGCCTTGAAGCGGGATCTGTAGGCAGGTCGACAAGCACGGTTTGGCCATCTTCAAGGGAAATCCGTGCGCGCAGTACGCGACCGTCATTGAGAACGACAAGGTCATCGAAGCGGCACTGGCGCCCATCGGGAAATTCTCCATGGGTAGCACGGCGAGAGAGCATGGCCTCAACTAGTGCGTTGCGCAACGCTTTAGGGCGACGAGTCGGCGACTTTGGTGGATCGGCGATGTGGGTGGCGCTGAGATCAGCCAACTTTGCGATGTAGTTGGCATCTTGCACGTCGATCGCCAGGTTGCCAAGCCAATTTGTTTCATGCAATGCGCCGAGAATTGCGGTAGCGAGCGAGGCCAAAGTGTCCGTGTCGGCCTTGCGGAGGAACGCTGCAGTGAGTAGACCACCTTGCGGGCGGGCGGCAAATCGGCTCGCGAGGTAAATAGCTGCGGCTGCGCTTACGGTCCCAGCGCCATTGATCTTTGGGTCTGCGCATCCGAGCCGTTCTAGCGTTTCTTCGGGGTTGCTCATGGCGCCGCGATGCAAGGAATCCGAGATGAGTGAGAGGAGTTGCGAGGTCTCCTTATTGGTGTCCTGCCAAGTGGCCGCGAACCGTTCAAGGTCGTGGGCGCTGCCCCATTCGGGGGGCAATACTGGGAGGACTCGGTCCACGTCAATAAGACCAGCGGCGGCGGCCTCGACGCTGTCGCCGAATCCGTGCGTCGTTCGTGAGGAGGCGGCGCCGCGGAGCGCAAAGGCATAGACCAGCGCACCAACCAGTGCCCGGGGGTGGCCGTGGGTCGTGATGCCGTCGCGCACAATCCGCCGGATCAGGTCGTCGGAGTTCTCGGCCCAAAGTACATGGGGGGCAATGCGCATCGCGACGCCATTGGCTCCGGCGTCGCGATACCGCTTCGCGATAGCCTGGGTACGCGCTGAGCCTTTGCCCTGCCAGGGTGGACGCCCGTCAGCCCAGCACGACGCTGAGGCTAGGACTGCTCCGCCGCCGCCGCGTTGATATAGCGGCCACGTAGGAAGTTCAACCTCGGTGAGTCGCTCCCACCAACGCTCACCTGCTAGGCACGATCGGGCTGTGGCAAGCAACAGTTGAGTATCATCGCTGTACTCGCCAGCGTGAACCGGGTCGTGATAGCGCTTGGAGTAGTGGCCAGCGTTTCGAGTCCAGTTCCGAAACTCCGGCCGTGTGGTAGCGCGGTCGCGTTCTTTCTGCCCGCCAATGAGACCACCACGGAGCTCTTGCGGCCATCCAAGCGCGTCGCCGACTGCTGCGCCCAAGAAAATACCCCGTGCGGTCTGTGTCATGGCGTCGCTGGTATTGGTCATGGTGTTGCCTTTGATGAGGCCACCGATGACCAGGTGGCCTCGGGGAAGTAGCGGCTGTTCTGGACGGCGGCTGTGATGGTCCCCTTGTCAAACATACCCGGCGAAATCACCCAACGGATCCCGTTCGGTGGGAGCGTGCCGAATCGTTCCAGCCGACCGTACTCTTCCGATGCTGCGGCTTCGGTTGGGAACACGATCGCCTGGATTGCTGACACTGGCACTGGCGTCGTCACCAGCACTTCGGCTTGGACATCGGTCGGACTGCCAGGGTCGTGGCGTGGGCTGCGGGTGCGGGTCTGTCCACCCTGGCCTCGTACTGCCGCTGCGTAGCACCCGTTCAGGCCGGTCACACCAGGGACGGCGAGGCCAGGGGCTGCGGCAGCGTTCCGCGGGCAGAACAGGGTGCCCTCCAATGCGGCGACGGACTTGTCCAGTAGAAGGCAGACCCAGTCGGGGTAGTTGACGACATGGTCCTTACGCCGGGCGATGTCAAAGTAGAAGCCGTTCGGGTATTGCATGCTGCAACAGACTCTGTCCGGGTAGCCATCAAGACGCTGGAGATCAGTGGCCCGGTAGCAGGCACGCACGTCCTCAGACAGGTCTTTGACGCTGCGCAGCTGCTGGTCGGCGAAGATGCTGGGCAAATTCAACGCAGGGCTGAAGTGCGTCAGCCGGGCCAGCGGCATTGTGGCCAGCGCAGCGGCCACCTCGGTGTTGACGCGGCCGGTCACGTTGTCACCTGGTAGAGACCAGATTCGGAGGTGGGGAGTAGCGGTGTCAATTCGCCGGTATGGGTGATCACGAGTTCATCGCGAGCACGAGTCACGCCGACGTAGAGCAAGCGACTCTCCCGGCTAGCGGCTTCGTCGTACCCGAAGGCAGCGACCGTATCGCCATCGGGGCAACGGGTGGCTCCGCAGAAGGGGAGGAACACAACATCAAACTCCAGGCCCTTGGCTGAGTGATACGTACCCGCGTACACGCCTGCTTCGATTTCCCATCGCTGCATCCTGTCGTGCAGCATCCGGACGCCCGTCACACCGTGGACGGCTAGGCGCGCTTCTGCGCGTGTGCGGGCCAGCACCCCGACGCGTGCAACCTTGGCGAAGCTCGCAACACTTGTGGCGACTGCGGCCGCCTCGGTCTCGATCGACGGGTAGCCAACCAGAGTGGGCCTGGCGCCAGCTGCGCGTTGCGGCGCCCGTGGCTCTACAAGATCAGCAGAGTCCCGGAAGTGGGGCATCTGGGCCATGGCGATGGCAAGGCGAGCGATCTCAGGGCTGTTGCGATAGTTGTCGAGGAACACCTCGGTCTTGGCGACTCTCAGGCCGCAGGAGCGCCATGACACCCGCTGTCCGTAGATCTGCTGGGCGTAGTCTGCGAACAGCGTCAGGCTGCCCTCTGAGGGGATCGCCTCAGCCAGCGAACGGATCGACTCGGGGGAGAGGTCTTGTGCCTCATCAACGACGATGTGCTTGTACCGGCGGGCAGTCGCATCGGCCGCCAACGATGCGCGAACCGCGGCCGGCAGTGAGGCCCAGTCATAGGGGTATCCGCCAGATGAGCGGGCGATCAGATAGTTCTTACGAATATCCCAGACCGCTCGGCGTTGCCCTGGCTGCAGCGCAGCCATCCGGCCGACCCGGTTCACGGCGAGGTACGCCTCGACGGTAGCGAGGCCGTTACCGTCGATCCACTCCAGCTCGTCCAGGAAGAAGTCTGTCGCACGATCGAAGAATGAGCTTGGCTTGTATGACGCTGCGGCTTCCTTGACAGCCTGCTCGATGAATATCCTGCGTTGGTCTGGGCCGGCGATCTGGTTGTAGCCCATCCGCCCCTGCGCGGCCAGATATCCGCGGGTGAATGTCCCGTACGTCTCGATCGTGACGCCCGGCAGCTTGCTGGCAAGATGCCGCAGGTAGGTCACCAGAGAGTTGTTGTACGTGAGTAGCAGCGTGGGCCCGGCGTTTCGGGTGCGGGCGTCAGCGAGATGTGCTGCGCGATGGATAGCCATCACGGTCTTGCCAGTGCCAGCGGTTCCCAGGACAACCTGATGGCCTTGCGCAGTCAAGTAGACAACGTCGCGCTGGTGGCCTTGAGGTATCGGTAGGCTCAAGATCGTCTCCCTGTAGATCACCGGCGGGTGGGAGGGCCATGGGTATGGCACCGCCGAGAGGTGCGGCATCCTATCGGATTATCGGAGGCGTGGCCCGCTGGGTGTCGTGCTCGTCGATGCAGGCGACATGCCGGTCCAGTCCGTGCTTAGCGCGCCACATCAACTGCAAGCCCGCCATTTGAAGCGCAACGTCTCATGCGCCGGACGCCGCCCAGCCGACATTGATTGCATAAAAGTGCAGCCCTGCGTATAGTCATGCCATCAACGAGGAGGGTTCCGATGGTGGTACGCGCAGCAGTGGCAGGGGCGAGCGGATACGCCGGCGGTGAGCTGCTACGTCTCCTGCTGGTGCACCCCGGCGTCGAGATCGGTGCCCTCACCGGACACTCCAACGCCGGGCAGACGCTCGGTTCGCTCCAGCCGCACCTGCGGCCGCTGGCCGGGCGGGTGCTGGAGCCCACCACCGCCGAGGTGCTGGCCGGGCACGACGTCGTCTTCCTGGCGCTGCCGCACGGGCAGTCCGCCGCCGTCGCCGAGCAGCTCGGGGACGAGGTGCTCGTGGTCGACATGGGGGCCGACTTCCGGCTGCGGGACGCCGGTGACTGGGAGAAGTTCTACGGGTCCCCGCACGCCGGGACCTGGCCCTACGGGCTGCCCGAGCTGCCGGGTGGGCGGGCCGTGCTCGCCGGGTCCAAGCGGATCGCGGTGCCGGGGTGCTACCCGACCGCCGTGTCCCTCGCGCTCTTCCCGGCGTACGAAGCGGGAATCGCTGAGCCGGAGGCCGTGATCGTCGCCGCGTCCGGCACCTCCGGGGCGGGCAAGGCGGCCAAGCCGCATCTGCTGGGCTCCGAGGTGATGGGCAACATGACCCCGTACGGCGTCGGCGGCGGGCACCGCCACACGCCCGAGATGATCCAGAACCTCAGCGCCGCCGCCGGCGAGCCGGTCACCGTCTCCTTCACGCCGACCCTCGCTCCCATGCCGCGCGGCATCCTCGCCACCTGCAGCGCGAAGGCGAAGCCCGGCGTGGGCGCCGAGAGCCTGCGCGCGGTGTACGAGAAGGCCTTCGCGGACGAGCCGTTCGTCGACCTCCTGCCCGAGGGGCAGTGGCCCGCCACCGCCGCGGTGTACGGCTCCAACGCCGTACAGGTACAGGTCGCCCACGACGAGGCCGCCGGACGGATCGTCGTCATCTGCGCCATCGACAATCTCGCCAAGGGCACCGCCGGCGGCGCCCTGCAGAGCATGAACATCGCCCTCGGGCTCCCCGAGGACACAGGTCTTTCGACGATCGGAGTTGCACCGTGAGCGTCACGGCAGCACAGGGATTCTCGGCGGCGGGCATCGCCGCGGGGATCAAGGAGAGCGGTAACCCGGACCTGGCCCTCGTGGTCAACAACGGGCCGCGTCGCGCCGCCGCGGGCGTCTTCACCTCCAACCGTGTCAAGGCCGCCCCGGTGCTCTGGTCGGAGCAGGTCCTCAAGGGCGGCGAGGTCACCGCCGTCGTCCTCAACTCCGGCGGTGCCAACGCCTGTACGGGTCCCCAGGGGTTCCAGGACACCCACGCCACCGCCGAGAAGGTGGCCGAGGTGCTGGACGGGCACAGCGCCGGCGAGGTCGCCGTCGCCTCCACCGGGCTCATCGGCCTCCTGCTCCCCATGGACAAGCTGCTCCCGGGCATCGAGCAGGCCGCCGCCGTGCTCAGCGAGCACGGCGGTGAGAAGGCCGCCATCGCCATCAAGACCACCGACACCGTGCACAAGACGGCCGTCGCGGGCGGCGACGGCTGGACCGTCGGCGGCATGGCCAAGGGCGCGGGCATGCTCGCCCCGGGCCTCGCCACCATGCTCGTCGTCCTCACCACCGACGCCGATGTCGAAGCCCCCGTGCTGGACGCCGCCCTCCGCGACGCCACCCGCACCACCTTCGACCGGATCGACTCCGACGGCTGCATGTCCACCAACGACACCGTGCTGCTGCTCGCCTCCGGCGCCAGCGGAATCACCCCGGAGCAGGGGGAGTTCGCCGAGGCCGTACGGGCCGTCTGCGCCGACCTCGCCCGGCAGCTCATCGGGGATGCCGAAGGCGCCTCCAAGGACATCCGGATCGAGGTGATCAACGCGGCCACCGAGGACGACGCCGTCGAGGTCGGCCGGTCCATCGCCCGCAACAACCTCCTCAAGTGCGCCATCCACGGCGAGGACCCCAACTGGGGCCGCGTCCTCTCCGCGATCGGCACCACGAAGGCCGCCTTCGAGCCGGACCGGCTCAACGTCGCCATCAACGACGTCTGGGTCTGCAAGAACGGCGGAGTGGGCGAGGACCGCGACCTCGTCGACATGCGCTACCGGGAGGTCAAGATCACCGCCGACCTCTCCGCGGGCACCGAGTCGGCGATCATCTGGGCCAACGACCTCACCGCGGACTACGTCCACGAGAACAGCGCGTACAGCTCATGAGCGCCGCGCGGAAGCACACCGCACTCCCGAAGGCGCAGATCCTCATCGAGGCGCTGCCCTGGCTGACCCGCCACAACGGCAAGACCGTCGTCATCAAGTTCGGCGGCAACGCCATGATCGACGAGGAGCTGAAGGCCGCCTTCGCCCAGGACGTCGTCTTCCTGCGGCACGCCGGCCTCAAGCCCGTCGTCGTGCACGGCGGCGGCCCGCAGATCAGCGCCCAGCTCGACAAACAGGGGCTGGTCAGCGAGTTCAAGGCCGGGCTGCGGGTCACCACCCCCGAGGCGATGGACGTCGTCCGGATGGTGCTCGCCGGGCAGGTCCAACGCGAGCTCGTCGGCCTCCTCAACCAGCACGGCCCGCTCGCCGTCGGCATGACCGGCGAGGACGCCCACACCATCACCGCCGTCCAGCACCGGCCCACCATCGACGGCGAGTCCGTCGACATCGGCCGGGTCGGCGAGATCACCGCCATCGACACCGGGGCCATCCAGGCGCTCCTCGACGACGGCCGCATCCCGGTCGTCTCCTCCATCGCCCGCTCCGCCGACGACCACCACGTCTACAACGTCAACGCCGACACCGCGGCCGCCGCGCTCGCCGCCGCCCTGAACGCCGAGACGCTGATGGTCCTCACCGACGTCGAGGGGCTGTACGAGGACTGGCCCAACAGCGACGACGTCATCAGCCGGCTCACCGCGAGCCAGCTGGAGAAGCTGCTGCCGGAGCTGTCCAGCGGCATGGTCCCCAAGATGCAGGGCTGCCTGCACGCCGTGCGCAACGGCGTGGAGACCGCCCGCGTCATCGACGGCCGGGTCCAGCACTCGATCCTGCTGGAGATCTTCACCGACGAGGGCATCGGCACGATGGTCGTGCCGGACGCCCCCATCGACGTACACACAGGGCCTGAACAGGGGGAATCATGACCGGCACAGAGGCGCTCGGCACAGAGGCCGCGGGACTCACCTCGCGGTGGCAGAACGCGCTGATGGACAATTACGGCACGCCCCAGCTGCCGCTCGTCCGCGGTGAGGGCGCCCACGTCTGGGCCGAGGACGGCACCCGCTACCTCGACTTCGTCGGCGGGATCGCGGTCAACGCCCTCGGCCACGCCCACCCCGCCGTCGTGGAGGCCGTCTCCACCCAGATCGCCTCCCTCGGGCATGTCTCGAACCTCTTCATCGCGGAACCACCGGTCGCGCTCGCCGAGCGGCTGCTCCAGCTCTTCGGCCGCACGGGCCGGGTCTTCTTCGCCAACTCCGGCGCGGAGGCCAACGAAGCCGCCTTCAAGATCGGCCGGCTCACCGGCCGCACCCACATGGTCGCCACCGACGGCGGCTTCCACGGCCGGACGATGGGAGCCCTCGCGCTCACCGGCCAGCCGGGGAAGCGTGAGCCGTTCGTCCCGCTGCCCGGTGACGTCACGCATGTGCCGTACGGGGACGTCGACGCGTTGCGGGCAGCGGTGACCACGGAGACCGCCCTGGTGATCATCGAGCCGATCCAGGGCGAGAACGGCGTCGTCGTCCCGCCCAAGGGGTATCTGGAGGCCGCCCGGGAGATCACCCGCGCGACCGGCACCCTGCTCGTCCTGGACGAGGTCCAGACCGGGATCGGCCGCTGCGGCCAGTGGTTCGAGCACCAGGCCCACCAGGGCGTCGAGCCCGACATCGTCACCCTCGCCAAGGGCCTCGGCGGTGGCCTCCCGATCGGCGCGGCCGTCGCGTTCGGCCCGGCGGCCGACCTGCTGAAGCCGGGGCACCACGGCACGACGTTCGGCGGCAACCCGATCGCCTGCGCCGCCGGACTCGCCGTCCTGGACACCCTCGCGGCCGACGGCGCCCTCGACGAGGTCAAGCGGCTCGGCGAGAGGATCCGCGACGGCGTGGAGGCGCTGGGACACCCGCTGGTCTCCCATGTCCGCGGCAGTGGCCTGCTGCTGGGTATCGTGCTCACCGGACCCCTCGCACCGCAGGTGCAGCAGGCGGCCCAGGGAGCCGGCCTCCTGGTGAACGCGCCCGCCCCCGATGTCGTACGGCTCATGCCGCCGCTGATCATCGGTGACGCGGAGGTGGACGCGTTCCTGGAGATCCTGCCGAGCGCTCTCGACGCGGCACACGGGGACGGACGATCCGGAGCATGACCCTCCGGAGAATGAGGCGACGACGATGACCGAGGCGCAGGAGACCGAGCACGGCGGACCGTCCGTGCCGCAGACGCGCACCGCCCGCCACCGCCGGATCGTGGACATCCTGAATCGGCAGCCGGTCCGCTCGCAGAGCCAGCTGGCCAAGCTCCTCGCCGACGACGGGCTGAGCGTCACCCAGGCGACGCTCTCCCGCGACCTCGACGAGCTGGGCGCGGTCAAGATCCGCAACACCGGCGGCGAGCTGATCTACGCGGTGCCTAGCGAGGGCGGATTCCGCACCCCGCAGGCACCGCTGGGCGGCTCCGCCAAGGAGGAGCGGATGCGCAGGCTCTCGGCCGAACTGCTCATCTCGGCGGAGGCCTCGGCCAACCTCGTGGTCCTGCGTACGCCGCCGGGCGCCGCCCAGTTCCTCGCCTCGGCCATCGACCAGGCCGAACTGCACGACATCCTCGGCACTATCGCGGGCGACGACACGCTGATGCTCATCAGCCGCGACGCGGGCGGCGGCCAGGCGCTCGCCGACCACCTGCTGAGGCTCGCTCAGAACGACCGCTGAACCGTTCCGTTCAGTAACGCGTGATCGCGGTCGGGCCCGAGGTGGTCCCGATCGCGATGTGCGGTTCGCGCTCCGGGTCCGCCCAGGCCAGGATCTCCGCCATCGCGTCCGCCGGGACCGAGACACACCCGGCCGTCGCCCCGCGCCCGTTGACATGCAGGAAGATCCCGGCGCCCCGGTTGCGTACCGGACGCTCGTAGTTGAAGCCGATCACCAGCGCGCGGGCGTACTGCGTCCCGTAGGAGACCAGGTGCTCGGCCTCGTCCGCCCGGCAGTCCGCCGGTCGTGGTTCCACCCAACGGTTGTACGACGCCGAGGCGTTGTCCTGGCACCACCAGGAGTCCTCGTTCACCTTGCGGTACGCGTACCGCGTCCCGGCGGGGGCCTCCTCGATGCCGAAGGCGTACGGCAGGTCGTACAGCCCGGTCGGCGTGGTGCTGGTGCCCTGCTCCCGGGTGGCGCCCTCGGCCAGCCCGTTCGCGCCGAACCGCGCGGGCGCGGACCCCGCCTCCGCCCACCTGCCCCCGCGCCGCTCCCACCAGGTCACCGTGCCGGTCGTGGAGCCGGTGTCCGGGGCCTCGGCGGTGATGAGCTGGGAGCCGCCGCCCGTGTCCGCCATCCGGTCGGGGAGGGGCGGGGTGTCGGCGGTCCCGGCCCCGAGGGAGCCGATGGCCAGGGTGAGGAGTACGGCGAAGGTCAGCAGAGGTCGGCGCATGTTCCGGACCGTACGGCGGCCGGGGCCGTCGGCCCACCGGACCTGCTCCGTACGGCCCAGCGGCCCACCTCGGGAGAGCCCCCGCGAGCCCCCGAAGGCCACCGGAGAGGCCTGCTCGGCCTGATGATCCGGTCTCTGCCGTTAACCCGGGCGACGGCACCCGGCGAGGAGGGCCGCGACCATCCGCTTGGCGTCGTCCTGCTCGTAGTCGGGGCCGGTGATGCAGAGGTTCCCGATGGCGCGCATGAGCGTGTAGGCGGTGATGCCGGGATCGACCTCGTCGGCGGCGGCGCAGGCGTCGAGCAACGTCGCGCAGGCCGGGACCAAGGTGTCGAGCATGAGGGCGTGGAGGTTCTCCAGCCCCGGATCACCGGACCCCAGGGCGGCACCGAGGCCGTGCTTGGTCACCAGGAACTCCACGAACGCGTCCACCCAGCGGGTCAGCGCGGTGAACGGGGAGGCCGATTCCTCCAGGAGGCGGGGAGCGAGTGCGGTGCAGGCGTCGATCTGGTGGCGGTAGACGGCGGTGACGAGGTCCGCCCGGGTCGGGAAGTTCCGGTAGATCGTGCCCACGCCCACGCCGGCGCGCTCGGCGATGTCGCGGATGGGGGCTTGGACGCCCTGGTCCACGAAGACCGCCGACGCGGCCGCCAGCACACCGCTGCGGGTGCGCTGCGCCTGTGCTCGGCGTACTCCGACCGGTTCCGTCACGGGACCTCCATTGCTCGCGGAACAATGTTCCGCTAAATTGGCGGAACGACGCTCCGCCAAAGTATGGCAGAGCGACCCCACGGAGAAAGCGCAGGTCCCCCATGTCTTCCAGCCCCCTCGGCCGGCGGATCGTCGCGGTCAAGCCCATCGCCGTCGCCGCGCCCGGCCGCAGCGTCGATCTGCAGGTCAAGGTCACCGCCCCGCTGTCGGGCCACGACCTGCCCGTCATCGTGTTCTCCCACGGCAACGCCTGGTCCCTGGACGGATACGAGCCCCTCGTCGACCGGTGGGCAGCCGCCGGATTCATCGTGGTGCAGCCCACCCACCTGGACTCCCGCCGCAACGGCATCGGATGGGACGACCCGCGCTTCGCCACCATCTGGCGCGTCCGGATCGCCGACCTCCACGCGGTCCTCGACGGCCTCGGCGACATCCTTCTCCAGGCCGGCGGCCTGGCGACCCGAGTCGACCGTGAGCGCATCGCGGTCGTCGGCCACTCCTGGGGCGCCCAGACCGCCGGCGCGATCCTCGGTGCGCGGGTGCTCGACGCCGACGGCGTTCCCGGAGAGGACTTCTCCCACCCCGGGGTCTCGGCCGGCGCGCTGATCGCCGCGACCGGAACCGGCGACACGCTCACCCCGTTCGCCGTCGAGCACCTTCCGTTCATGAGGCCGGACTACTCCACCATGACCACCCCGGCCCTGGTCGTCGCGGGCGGCAAGGACCGGTCGCAGCTCTCCACCAGGGGCCCGGAGTGGTTCACCGACGCCTACCGCCTCAGCCCGTCCCCGAAGAGCCTGCTCACCATCGCCGAGGGCGAGCACACCCTGGGCGGCATCGCCGGCGAGATGGTCGCCGAGACCACCGACGAGGACCCCGCCCGCGTCGCCCTCGTCGCCGACGCGGTCTCGGCCTACCTCCTCGACGCCTTCAAGCTCGACGGCACCGCGTGGGCCGACCTTGGTGGTGCCGCCGCGTCCGGCGGCGGTGCGTGGAGCATCGCCGGACGGTGAACCGGGCCGGTGAATCCGGCACGTCCGCGCCGTTCCCGCCGCATCTGACCTGCCACTTTGACAAAGCATACGGACCACTGCATAGTTATACCCATCAGTGATTGCACCGTAAGGAGAAACCCGTGACCGAGCGCGTCGTACTCGCCTACTCGGGCGGCCTGGACACCTCCGTCGCCATCGGCTGGATCGCCGAGGAGACGGGCGCCGAGGTCATCGCCGTTGCCGTGGACGTCGGCCAGGGCGGCGAGGACCTGGACGTCATCCGCAAGCGCGCGCTCGCCTGCGGTGCCGTCGAAGCCGAGGTCGCGGACGCCAAGGACGAGTTCGCCGAGGAGTACTGCCTCCCGGCGATCAAGGCCAACGCCCTCTACATGGACCGCTACCCGCTGGTCTCGGCCCTCTCCCGGCCGACGATCGTCAAGCACCTCGTCGCCGCCGCCAAGAAGCACAACGCCGGGATCGTCGCCCACGGCTGCACCGGCAAGGGCAACGACCAGGTCCGCTTCGAGGCCGGTATCTCCGCGCTCGGCCCCGACCTGAAGTGCATCGCCCCGGTCCGCGACTACGCGATGACCCGGGACAAGGCGATCGCCTTCTGCGAGGAGAAGAACCTCCCGATCGCGACCACCAAGAAGTCCCCGTACTCCATCGACCAGAACGTCTTCGGACGGGCCGTCGAGACGGGCTTCCTGGAGGACATCTGGAACGCGCCGATCGAGGACATCTACGAGTACACCTCCAACCCGGCCACCCCCCGCGAGGCCGACGAGGTCGTCATCTCCTTCAAGGAGGGTGTGCCGGTCGCCATCGACGGCCGCCCCGTCACCGTCCTCCAGGCGATCCAGCAGCTCAACGAGCGGGCCGGCGCCCAGGGCATCGGCCGGATCGACATGGTCGAGGACCGGCTCGTGGGCATCAAGTCCCGTGAGGTGTACGAGGCGCCCGGCGCGATCGCGCTGATCACCGCCCACCAGGAGCTGGAGAACGTCACCGTCGAGCGCGAGCTGGCCCGCTACAAGCGGCAGGTCGAGCAGCGCTGGGGCGAGATGGTCTACGACGGCCTGTGGTTCTCCCCGCTGAAGCGGGCGCTGGACGGCTTCATCAACGAGGCCAACCAGCACGTCACCGGCGACATCCGGATGACCCTGCACGCGGGCCGCGCCGTCGTCACCGGCCGGAAGTCCGACGAGTCGCTGTACGACTTCAACCTCGCCACCTACGACTCGGGCGACACCTTCGACCAGTCCAAGGCGCAGGGCTTCATCGAGCTCTTCGGCCTCTCGTCCAAGATTGCGGCCAAGCGCGACCTCGCCTGACCTCCCCTCGTTGTACAGCCGCCTCCCCGTCGTCACGCGGCAGGGAGGCGGCCGCATATCCGCACCTCGGCCTACGCCTTGGCCCTTGTCTTTGCTTTGAGGAGCACGCAGTGAGCAGCAACAACGGTGACGTCCGGCTCTGGGGCGCGCGTTTCGCCGACGGACCGGCCGAGGCGCTGGCCAAGCTGTCGGCCTCCGTCCACTTCGACTGGCGGCTCGCGCCGTACGACATCGCCGGCTCCCGCGCCCACGCCCGCGTCCTCAACAAGGCGGGCCTGCTCACCGAGGACGAGCTGACCCGGATGCAGGACGGCCTCGACAAGCTCGAAGCCGATGTCGCGGACGGCTCCTTCACCGGAACCATCGCCGACGAGGACGTCCACACCGCGCTGGAGCGCGGACTGCTGGAGCGCCTCGGCCCCGACCTCGGCGGCAAGCTGCGGGCCGGCCGGTCGCGGAACGACCAGATCGCCACCCTCTTCCGGATGTACCTGCGCGACCACGCCCGGATCATCGGCGGCCTGATCGCCGACCTCCAGGGCGCCCTGGTCGGCCTCGCGGAGGCCCACCCGGACGTGGCGATGCCCGGCCGGACCCACCTCCAGCACGCCCAGCCGGTGCTCTTCGCCCACCACGTGCTCGCCCACGTCCAGTCGCTGTCCCGGGACGCCGAGCGGCTGCGCCAGTGGGACGAGCGCACAGCCGTCTCCCCGTACGGCTCCGGGGCGCTCGCCGGATCCTCGCTCGGCCTGGACCCGGAGGCGGTCGCCGCCGACCTCGGCTTCGAGCACGGCTCGGTCGCCAACTCCATCGACGGCACCGCCTCGCGGGACTTCGTCGCCGAGTTCGCCTTCATCACCGCGATGATCGGCGTCAACCTCTCCCGGATCGCGGAGGAGGTCATCATCTGGAACACGAAGGAGTTCTCCTTCGTCACCCTCCACGACGCCTTCTCCACCGGCTCCTCGATCATGCCGCAGAAGAAGAACCCGGACATCGCGGAGCTGGCCCGGGGCAAGTCCGGCCGTCTCATCGGCAACCTGACCGGCCTGCTCGCCACGTTGAAGGCCCTCCCGCTCGCGTACAACCGCGACCTCCAGGAGGACAAGGAGCCCGTCTTCGACTCCTGCGACCAGCTCGAAGTCCTGCTCCCCGCCTTCACCGGCATGATGGCCACGCTCACCGTCAACCGTGAGCGCATGGAGGAGCTGGCCCCGGCCGGCTTCTCGCTCGCCACCGACATCGCGGAGTGGCTGGTGAGGCAGGGCGTGCCGTTCCGGGTCGCGCACGAGGTCGCGGGCGCCTGCGTCAAGGAGTGCGAGCGGCACTCCATCGAGCTCGACGAGCTGACCGACGAGCAGTTCGCCGCGATCTCCGAGCACCTCACCCCGGAGGTCCGCACGGTCCTCAACGTGCGCGGCGCCCTCGCCTCCCGCAACGGCCGCGGCGGAACGGCCCCCTCCGCCGTCGCCGTACAGCTCGCCGAGGTGAAGAAGGACCTGGAGGCCCAGAACGCCTGGGCGACCGCGAGCCGGTAGCCGTACCGCGCCACGGAAGCCGTACGGCCTCGCGTACGTGACGTCGCGCCCGGGCGGCGTACGTACGGTGTCGTCGCAGGTGTACGAAAGGTGTCGCGGGCTACGTTGACCGGGGTAGGAGTATCCGCAACCGACCCCGAGGAGCCCGCGATGCCCTTCACCGCCCTGGCCACCGCGACGACCCCCACCGCCCACATCGGACTGGGCCTCGCAGCCGTCGGGAGGCCCGGATACATCAACCTCCACCGTGATCAGGACTTCCCGGAAGGCCGGGACGTGGAGGATCTGCGCGCCCGCACCCACGAGCTGCTCGACGCGGCGTACGCGCAGGGCGTCCGGTACGTCGACGCGGCCCGCTCCTACGGCCGCGCCGAGGAGTTCCTCGGCGAATGGCTCGACGCCCGGCCCTCCTTCACCGACCTCGTCGTCGGCTCCAAGTGGGGGTACACCTACACCGCCGACTGGAGCACCGAAGCCGAGGCCCACGAGGTCAAGGACCACAGCCTCGCCACCTTCGAGCGCCAGCGCGCCGAGACCCGCGAACTCCTCGGCGACCGGCTCGACCTCTACCAGATCCACTCGCTCACCCCCGACAGCCCGGCCCTCGCCGACAAGGAACTCCACGAGCGCCTCGCCGCCCTCGCCGCCGAGGGGGTCGCCGTCGGCTTCTCCACCAGCGGCCCCAACCAGGCCGACGCCATCCGGGCCGCGCTCGCGCTCACGGTCGACGGCCACCCCCTCTTCCGTACCGTCCAGGCCACCTACAACGCCCTGGAGACCTCGGCCGCGCCCGCCCTCGCCGAGGCCCACGAGGCCGGGCTCACAGTGATCGTCAAGGAGGGCATGGCCAACGGCCGCCTGGCGGGGGACGAGGCGCCCGCCGTGTTCCGCGAGATCGCCGCCGACGCGGGGGTGGGCGGCGACGCGGTGGCCCTGGCGCTCGTTCTCCACCAGCCCTGGGCCGGAGTCGTCCTCTCCGGCGCCGCCACCGTCACCCAGCTCGCCGGAAATCTGCACGCCCCCGTCGTCGGCCTCGACGAGGAGCAGCGGGACCGGCTGGACGCCCTGGTGGAGGAGCCGGAGTCGTACTGGCGCCACCGCGCGGCCCTTCCCTGGCACTGAGGAAGAAAGCCGCCCGGCCTCAGGAGCTCGTGAGGACGACGAGCTCCTGGGTCGCCCGGGTCATCGCCACATACCGGTCGACCGCCCCCTCGATCCCCTCGCCGAACGCCTCCGGGGCGACCAGCACCACCAGGTCGAATTCGAGGCCCTTCGACAGCTCCGGGGTCAGCGACCGCACGCGGGGCGTCGCCCGGAACGTCGGATCGCCGATGACACACGCGATCCCGTCCGTATGCGCGTCGAGCCACGCCTCCAGGACCGCATCCCGTTCCGCGACCGGTCCACGGCGGACGGGGCGCCCGCCGGTACGGATCGACGTCGGCACATTGGCGTCCGGCAGCACGGCCCGGATCACCGGCTCGGCCTCCGCCATGACCTCCTCCGGCGTCCGGTAGTTGACGGTCAGGGAGGCCAGAGCCACCCGGTCGAGCCCGACCCGTTCCAGCCGCTCCTGCCACGGTTCGGTGAACCCGTGCCGGGCCTGGGCGCGGTCCCCGACGATGGTGAAGCTCCGGGACGGGCACCGCAGCAGCAGCATCTGCCACTCCGCGTCGGTCAGCTCCTGCGCCTCGTCCACGACGATGTGCGCGAACGGGCCCGCCAGCCGGTCCGGTTCGGCGCCGGTGGACGCGGCCGGGTCGACCAGGGTGTCCTTCATGTCCTGGCCGTGCAGCATCACCAGCGCACCTTCGCTGTCGACATCGGCGTCGGCCAGGGTCTCGTCCGCGAGCAGCGAGTCGATGACCTGGGCCATGCCCGCGCGTTCGGCGGCCACGGCCGCCTCCTGCCGACGCCTGCGACGCCACGCCTCCGGGTCGCCCACCCGCTGCCGCGCCGCGTCCAGGACCGGCAGATCGGCCACCGTCCAGGCCTGCGCGTCCGAGCGCTGCAACAGCCGCACCTCGTCCCGGGTGAGCCAGGGAGCGGCCATGCGCAGATACGCGGGGACCGACCACAGGTCACCGACGAGCTCGGCCGCGTCCAGCAGCGGCCACGCCCGGTCGAAGGCCGCGGCCAGCTCCCGGTCCTGCTCCAGCGCCTTGCGCAGCAGGTCGAGCGGGACGCTTTCGCCGTCGTGCTTCTCCACCAGCAGCGTGAGCAGCTCCTCCCGAACCTGGTCGCGCGCCTCGTTGTGTACGGCCCCGGGTCCGGCAGCCTCGAACGCCACGGCCCAGTCGGCGGCGCTCAGCCGGACCTCGGACCAGGGGGTCGTGACCGTCAGGGACCCGGTGGGCGGCTCCTCGTAGAACCGGACGGCCGCCTCGACCGCCTTCACAAGCCCGGCGGACGCCTTCAGCCGGGCCACCTCCGGGTCCGCCTCCGCCGCAGCGGTGGCCCCCTCCTCCACCAGGTCCCGCAGGGTGCAGGTCCGGACACCCTCCTCCCCGAGGCTCGGGAGGACATCGGCGACGTACCCCAGGTAGGGGCGGGACGGGCCGACGAACAGGACCCCGCCGCGCCGGTGGGCGAGCCGGGGGTCGGAGTACAGGAGGTACGCGGAGCGGTGCAGGGCGACGACCGTCTTTCCCGTGCCCGGCCCGCCGTCCACCACGAGCGCGCCGCGGGAACCGGCGCGGATGATGGCGTCCTGGTCCGCCTGGATGGTGCCGAGCACGTCCCGCATCCGCTCCGACCGGTTGCTGCCGAGGCTGGCGATGAACGCCGACTGGTCGTCGAGCGCGGCATGCCCGGCGACGGCGTCAGGGGCGAACACCTCGTCCCAGTAGTCGCTGATCCGGCCACTGCTCCAGCGGTATCTGCGGCGGCTCCGCAGCCCCATCGGGTTGGCGTGGGTGGCGCCGAAGAACGGCTCGGCGGCGGGGGAGCGCCAGTCGACCAGCAGCCGGCGGCCCTCGCTGTCGGTGAGGCCGAGCCGGCCGACGTACACCGGTGCGGAGCCGTCCTCGCCGGCCATGTGCCCGAGGCAGAGGTCGAGCCCGAAGCGGCGCAGGGTGCGCAGGCGGGCGGTGAGCCGGTGGATCTCCGCGTCGCGGTCCATCGCCTGGCGTCCCGTGCCGCCGGGGGCCCTGCGCTCGGCGTCGAGGCGGGCGGTCAGCTCGGCGATCGACGCGTCCAGGGTCCGGGCGATGGCCGCGAAGTGCTGCTCGTCGGCGGCGATCAGCGCCGGGTCGGCCTTGGGGGAGAGGTGGTCGGGGAGGAGGAAAGCGCTGGTGGGGAGGGTGTTCACGGCGTCCGTTCCGTCGAGTGTCTGTGAGGTGGGTGATCGGGGCGAGGCCGGTTCAGCCCACCGGTACCGGCGCCCCGAACCACCGCGGCAACGCACCGTTCAGCTCCTTCTGCTCCTCGCCGGCCCAGGCCACATGCCCGTCCGGCCGGAGCAGGACGGCGGGCACGTCCAGTTCCTCCGCCGCGTCGGCCACATGGTCGACCCGGTCCTCCCAGCCCGCCACGGAGAGTCCGCCGGTCCGGTCGAGCAGCAGGCCGCGGCCCCCGTGCATCAGCTCGTAGAGGCGGCCCTGCCCGAGCGGCAGGTCCCGCAGCCGCCGGCCGAGCAGTTCGTGGCCCTCGCCGAGGTCGTAGCGGACGTCGACGGCGGTGATCATGCCGGTCACGTACCGGTTCACCTCCTCGAAGTCCATCAGCTTCGCGAACATCTCCCGCAGCGCGGTCGCCCCGGGACCGGTCCCCAGAAGCGTGATCTGCGCGCGGGTGTTGTCCAGCACGCGGGCGCCCACCGGGTGCCGTTCGGTGTGGTAGCTGTCCAACAGCCCTTCCGGCGCCCAGCCGTTGACCTCGGCGGCCAGTTTCCAGCCGAGGTTGAACGCGTCCTGCACACCGAGGTTGAGCCCCTGACCGCCGGTCGGCGGGTGGATGTGCGCCGCGTCGCCGGCCAGCAGCACCCGGCCCGCCCGGTACCGCTCCGCCTGACGGGTGGCATCACCGAACCGGGACAGCCAGCGGGGCGAGTGGACGCCGAAGTCGGTGCCCGCGAGATCCCGCAGCCGCTGCTTGAACTCCTCCAGGGTCGGCGCGGCCGCACGGTCCTCGGAGACCCCGTCGGCGGGCACGATGACGCGGAAGGTCCCGTCCCCGTTGGGGATGGTGCCGAACCGCAGCTGGGTCCTGCGGACCTCCGCCACGACAGCGGCGACCACCTCCGGATCCTCGGTCATCTCCATGTCGCCGAGCAGCGTCTCGACCGTGGCGGGCTCGCCGGGAAAGGCGATGCCCAGTTCCTTGCGCACCACACTGCGGCCGCCGTCGCACCCGACGAGGTAGCGCGAGCGCAGGTGGGTGCCGTCGGCAAGAGTGACGGTCACCCCGTCGTCCTGCCGGCTCACCCCGGTCACCTCGCAGCCGCGCCTGATCTCGGCGCCGAGCTCGACGGCCCGCTCGCGGAGCAGCCGCTCGGTGACCGGCTGGAGGGTGGAGAGGCCGTACGGGTGCGCGGTGTCCAGCCGGTCCGGCCACGGCTTCTGGATGCCCCCGAAGAACCCGCCGACCTGGAACTTCTCGCTCACCGCGAGGAACCGGTCCAGCAGCCCGCGCTGGTCCATCACCTCGACGCTCCGCACATGCAGCCCGCGCCCCCGGGTCTCCCGGGTCGGCTCGGCCAGCTTCTCCAGTACGACGGTCCGCACCCCGGCCAGCCGCAGTTCGCAGGCCAGCATCAGTCCGGTCGGTCCACCACCGGCGACGATTACGTCGATCATCACAGTTCCGCCCTTGTCGACGTCGAATTCCCGAAGCCGGTCCGCCGGGACCTGGCTTCGGCCGTCGATTCTGCGGCATATGGGGGGCCTTGCGGCAAGACCCCCCATGCGCTATAAGTTGAGAGTGGCAAGGAGTGGGTTCACCTCCTGTCGATCCCGCCACTCGAAGGCACCAGGTCCCTCAAGGTGCCCGGTCCCTCGTGGCACAGCACCCCGCACAGCTCGGCTCACGTACCGCATAGGCATACCTGCGCCCTCTCGATGAGACAATCGCGTCTCACTTGGGTTATGGTCGTCTCATGACTCTCGACCGTGAGCAGGTGCTGCGCAGCGCCGCCGCCCTGCTGACCCACAAATCGACCGCCACCATGGACGAGGTCGCCAAAGCGGCGGGTATCGGGCGCGCCACCCTCCACCGCCACTTCGCCGGACGCGACGCGCTGGTGAAGGCGCTGGAGGACCTCGGTATCCAGGAGTTCGAGGCGGCCCTGGACGCCGCCCGGCTCGACGAAGGCACCTCCGAGGAGGGGCTTCGCCGCCTCATCGCGGCCGTCGAGCCCAGCGCCGGTCTGCTCTCGTTCCTCGTCACCGAGAACCAGCTCTTCGAGGGCGACCAGGTCAACGAGGGCTGGAACCGGGCCGACGCCCGGGTCTCCGCCTTCTTCCGCCGCGGCCAGGAACGCGGCGAATTCCGTATCGACCTCACCCCCGCCTGGCTGACCGAGGCCCTCTACGGGCTCATCGGCACCGGAGCCTGGGCCGTGCAGGTGGGACGGGTCGCCACACAGGACTTCCAGTACATGATCGTCGAGCTGCTGCTCGGCGGAGCCCGCCGGAGCGTGGAGCAGTGACCAGCATCGACCAGCACCCGAAGGCCACGGACGACGTGCGCCGCCCAGGACGGTGGATCGCGCTCGCCGTGCTCGTCCTCGCCGTGCTGCTGGTGGCCGTCGACGCCACAGTCCTCGGCCTCGCCACCCCGTTCCTCAGCGAGGATCTCGCCCCCACCGGCAACCAGCTGCTCTGGATCGGTGACGTCTACTCCTTCGTCATCGCCGGCCTGCTCGTCTCGATGGGCTCCCTCGGCGACCGCATCGGCCGCAAGAAGCTGCTGCTGGTCGGTGCCGTGGCGTTCGGCGCGGTCTCCGTGCTCAACGCGTACGCGACCACGCCCGAGATGATGATCGTGGCCCGGGCGCTCCTCGGTGTCGCGGGGCCACCCTGATGCCGTCCACCCTCGCCCTGATCCGCAACCTCTTCCACGACCCGCGCGAGCGCAGTCTCGCCATCGGCATCTGGGGCGCGGCCGCGTCGGCGGGCGCTGCCGTCGGCCCCGTCGTCGGCGGATTCCTGCTCGAACACTTCTGGTGGGGTTCGGTCTTCCTGATCAACCTGCCCGTGATGGCCGTGCTCGTCGTCGTCGGCATCAAGATGATCCCGGAGTCGAAGAACCCGGCGCCCGGCCCGTGGGACATGCCCAGCGTCGGGCTCTCCCTGGTCGGCATGATCGGCGTCGTGTACGCCATCAAGGAGACGGCCTCGCACGGGTTGGGCTGGGGACCCGGCGTCGCGGCGCTCGTCGGCGCCGGTGCGCTCACCTGGTTCGTCCGCAGGCAGCTCCACCTGCCCGCCCCCCTGCTCGACATGCGGCTCTTCCACCACCGGGGCTTCTCCGGCGCTGTCCTCGCCGACCTGCTGACCATCCTCGGACTGTCGGGCCTGGTCTTCTTCCTCTCCCAGTTCCTCCAACTGGTGCAGGGCCGCGGACCGCTGGAGGCCGGACTCGCCGAACTGCCCGCCGCCATCGGCGCGGTGGCCGCCGGTCTGCTGGCCGGTTTCGCCGCCCGCCGGTTCTCGGTGCGCTCGGTCGTGGCGGGCGGCCTCGGCGCGGTCGGTCTCGCGCTGGGCACAGTGACCCTCCTCGACCAGCACACCGGCTACCCGCTGCTCGGTTCCATGCTGCTGGTCGTCGGCGTCGGCGCCGGGTTCTCCTTCACCGTCACCGCCGACGTCATCCTCTCCAGCGTCCCGAAGGAGCAGGCCGGTTCCGCGTCGGCCGTCTCGGAGACGGCGTACGAGCTCGGCGCGGCCCTCGGTATCGCCCTGCTCGGCTCCATCGTCACCGGCATCTACCGGGGCTTCCCGACCCCCGCCGGTATCCCCGCCGACGTCGAGGCGGCGGCCCACGAGTCGCTCGGCGGGGCCGTCGAAGCGGCCACCGCGCTGCCCGCCGCCCAGGCGGGTCCGCTGGTCTCGGCGGCCCAGGAGGCGTTCGTCGACGGTATGCGGTCCGCCGCGGGCGTCGGTTCGGCGGTGCTCCTCGCGGCGGCCGTCGCCGCCTGGTTCCTGCTGCGGGGCCAGAAGCTGGAGGACGGTATCGAACATCCGTAGTTGCCGCATACGGAAGGGCCCGCACCCCGGTCTCTCAGGGGTGCGGGCCCTTACACGCAAAAGGCTCTACGAGATCTAGGCGGCCTTGGCCTTCGTGGCGTACATGTCCACGTACTCCTGGCCGGAGAGCCGCATCACCTCGGACATCACCGAGTCGGTCACCGCCCGCAGCACATAGCGGTCGCGGTCCATGCCCTCGTAGCGGGAGAACTCCATCGGCTCGCCGAAGCGCACCGTGACCTTGCCCGGCCGGGGCAGCCCCGCGCCGCCCGGCTGGAGCTTGTCGGTGCCGATCATGGCGAACGGGACCACCGGGGCGCCCGTCATCAGCGTCAGCCGCGCGATCCCCGTACGGCCCCGGTAGAGCCGGCCGTCGGGGGAGCGGGTGCCCTCCGGGTAGATCGCGAAGGCCTGGCCCTCCTCCAGCACCCGGCGCCCCGTCATCAGCGCCGCGACCCCGCCCCGGCCGCCGTCCCGGTCCACCGGGATCATGCCGCAGCCGGTGAAGAACCAGGCCATCAGGCGGCCCTTGAGCCCCTTGCCCGTCACGTACTCGTCCTTGCCGATGTAGAACACCGGCCGGTCGCAGCAGATCGGCATGATCATCGAGTCGATGAACGTGAGGTGGTTGCCCGCGAGGATCACCGGCCCGGACCCGGGAATGTTCTCCGCGCCTTCCACCTGTGGGCGGAACATCAGGCGCAGAATCGGTCCGAGCACTGCCTTGATGACCGTGAGACGGGACAACGGTTCCTCCGGTGTCGTGGCCGGGCCGGCCAGGTCGGGTGAGGTGGTGCGGGGGTGATGCGGGGTGGTGTCCGTCGGTGCGAAGTGTTGGACTGTGCAGGTGAGGACGATACTCGCGGGTATGCACTGATCGCACATCGGGTTCACGGAGTGGATACGCGATGTTGACGTGTGTTTCCGCCGTGTTCGCCCCCGATCCGCCCCGCGGACCCGCCCGCCTGCCTACGATCGGGCCCCGCCCGAAAGGGTCAGGACAGCACCGAGCGAGGAGCATTCATGACGGAGCGTGTGACCGGCAGTCCCGGCCGGCGGGCCCTTCTGGGCGCCGCGGTCCTCTCCACGGCGGCCCTGGGCCTCACCGGCACGGCACACGCCGCCGAGCGGGGACGCGGCGGTCACAGCGGCGGCCACGGCCCGCTGCGGGACCTCCCCGTGCCGACGGTGATCGGCCACCGCGGGGCCAGCGGCTACCGCCCCGAGCACACCCTCGGCTCCTACCAGCTGGCGCTGGACCTGGGCGCGCACATCGTCGAGCAGGACCTCGTGCCGACCAAGGACGGCCACCTCGTCTGCCGGCACGAGAACGACATCACCGGCACCACGGACGTCGCCGACCACCCCGAGTTCGCCGGCCGCAAGGCCACCAAGAGCATCGACGGCGTCTCCTACACCGGCTGGTTCACCGAGGACTTCACCCTCGCCGAGCTCAAGACCCTGCGGGCCGAGGAGCGCATCCCCGGCAACCGCCCCGACAACACCCTCTACGACGGCCGCTGGACGATCCCCACCTTCGAGGAGGTCCTGCGCTGGGCCGACAAGGAGGGCCGCAAGCGCGGAAAGCCCGTCTGGCTGTACGTGGAGACCAAGCACCCCACCTACTTCCGGAGCCTGGGCCTCGGCCTGGAGGAGCCGCTCGCCCGGCTGCTCCGCCGCTACGGCCGGGACCGCAAGAACTCCCCGCTCATCCTCCAGTCCTTCGAGCCCACCTCCATCCAGCGCCTCGCCCGCCTGGTCGCCACCCCGCGCGTCGTGCTGCTCTCCGGCCCGACGACCCGCCCCTGGGACTTCGTGGAGTCCGGCGACCCGCGCACGGTGGCCGACCTAGTGAAGCCCGCCGGGCTGAAGTGGATCGCCTCCTACGCCCAGGGCATCGGCCCCACCCTCGACCTGGTCATCCCCAAGGACGCGGCAGGCCGGCTCACCAGGCCGACCACGCTCGTGAAGGACGCGCACGCCCGCGGCCTGCTCCTGCACCCGTACACACTGCGCAACGAGAACAGCTTCCTGCCCGCCGACTTCCGGCGCGGAACCGACCCCAACGCCTACGGTGACGTCTTCGGCGCCGCCGCCGCGTACCTCGCCACCGGCATCGACGGCATCTTCGCCGACCACCCGGACACCGCGCTGCTCGCCGCGGCGGACTTCAAGGGGCGCTGACCTCGCGGTCGTACGGGTCCGGCCGGCTCCCGCGAGTACGCGGCGTCAGCCACCGGGCCCGTACATGCCCCGGTCGGGTGGTGCCGGGCGCGCGGAGCAACCGGCCGCTCCACCACCACGTCCGCCGGGGCATGACGCTTCTCGATCATGAACCCGACCGGGCCACCCGCACCGCCCTCACCGTCCGCGCCTTACAACCCCTGGTGCGCGCGGAGGCGAGGGCCGAGGCACCCGCCGCCGGACTCGACCCCGCCGACCTCGAACAGACCGTATGGCTGCGGCTCCTGGAACGCCCCGCCGCGGCCGGACCGCCCCGCGACCCGGCCCGCTGGGTGCGCGACACCGTACGGGCGGAGGCCCGCAGAGGGCGCCGCACGGCCCGGCGGGAACGCCCGTACGCCGGAACGGAACCCGCCGCTCCTCCTGCCGGCAGCCCGGAAGGGGTCGCCCTCGGCGCCGCCGAACGCCGTGCGCTGCGCGCCGCGATGGCCCGGCTGCCCGAACGCTGTGCCCGGCTGCTGAATGCGATGCTGGCGCCCACCGACCCGACCTACCGAGAAATCGCAGGGGAGTTGGGTATGTCACAGGGGAGTTTGGGCCCGATCCGTTCCCGTTGCCTTGGATGTCTGCGCAGAATGCTGGCGGCGGAGGTTGTCACCCCTGAACTGCGGGGAAGAGGGCGGTAGGCAACCGGGCGGACAGGTGAGCGGGAGGCGTGCACACATGGGCATGAGCGTGATCATCTCGGCGGCGACGGCACAGGACGTGGAGCAGATCTTCCGGCTCCAGTACCTCTGTTTCCAGCGCGAGGCAGAGCTGTACGACAACTACCGGATCGACCCGCTCGTCCAGACCCTCGACGCGGTACGCGGCGAAGTCGCCGACGACCTGGTGTTCGTGGCCCGCCTCGGCGACGAAGTCGTGGGCTCGGTACGCGGATTCACCGACCCGGACGGTACGGGACAGATCGGCAAGCTCTGTGTGCACCCCCGGCTCCAGGGTCACGGGCTCGGCACCCGGCTGCTGAACGCGGCGGAGGCGGCCCTGGCGGCCGACCGCGCGGCCACCCGCTTCCGGCTGCACACCGGCCACCGCAGCGAGAGCAACCTGAGGCTCTACCGGCGGGCCGGCTACGCCCAGGTCGGAGACGCCACGGGCACGGACGGCGTCCGGCTCATCCTGCTGGAGAAGGAAGCGGCGGCCCAGGAGTTCGTGGCCAGCGCCTGACAGGTCGACGCCTGACGCGCCGGCGCCTGACAGGCCGGCGCCAGCCCCGGGTTCCGCGTCAGGCCCTCTTGGCGCGCCGCAGCCAGATCATCCCGGTGACCGGCAGGATCACCGGGATGAAGAGGTACCCCATCCCGAAGTCCGACCAGACGGTGGAGTCGGGGAACGCGGACGGCTCGGCCAGCGTCCAGGCGCCGACGACAAGGACGCCCAGCAGCTCGGCGGCGCAGCACACCAGCGCCGCCCGGCGGGCCTTCTCGCCGCCGCGCACCAGCGAGTACGTGATGAACCCGTAGACCACGGCGGCGACGGCCGAGAGCGAGTAGGCCAGCGGAGCCCGGTCGAAGCCCCGGATCACCTCGACGACCGAGCGCGAGGCCGCCGCGACCGTGAACACCCCGTAGAACCAGACGAGCACCCGGCCCGGTCCTGTGCCCAGCTCGAAGGACGGCTTCGTGCCGGGGGTGGCGGGGGACTGGTCCGGGCGCCGGTCGGTGTCACTCACGTCAGTTACCCCAGATGTCGTAGAGCCGTACTTCGAGGACCGCCAGCACGAGGGCGCCCGCCGCCACCGTCACCGAGCCCCAGCGGGTCCGCTCGGACAGCGACAGGACACCGGCCGCCGGTACGGCCGCGAACGAGCCGATCAGATAGGCGATGAACACCGCCATCCCCTGCTCCGGCCGCTCCCCGCGCGCCAGCTGGACGATGCCCACCACCAACTGGGCCAGCGCCAGGACGGTCACGACGGCCATCCCGATGAAGTGCCAGTCCTTCGTCGGCTGGTCCTTGTAGGCGGCGTGTCCGCACCAGGCGGCGAGGGCGAGCGCGGTCACGGCGACCGCGACCGTCAGGGCGTCAAGCATGTAGCGAGGGTATTACGGCCGGACCACCCGCCCGCGTGCGGCCCCGCCCAGCCCCGGCCCGGCGGCGGCGATCGTGGCCTTGACCACAACGACGACCCGGCCCGGACCCCCCGATGCCTGCCCCCAGGACCCCGCGACCCCCTCGTACACCCCAGTCATCGCAGGTCAGAGCCTTACGGGCATACGTCGGCGGGGCGGTCCGGAACGAGGCGGCGGACCATCCACGGCTGTCCGGTATTCGGACAGCCGGGTTCGCGCCGAGGTGGACGTCTGTTTTACTTGGGCCCATGACCACGACGAGCAGCCGCACCCTTGCGACCGAGGCGATCAGTACGCCCGGTGCTCGTTGTATGTGTCGAATGCGCGCCTTCTGAGGGCCCCCGCCTGAGTCTCACGCCCCGAAGCGAGACCGAGCCTGCGCCGTTCGCCCCCTGTGGAACGAGCCGCCCGAGCATGCGCTGTTCCCCGGCCGACCGCCGTACACAGCCGTGCTGAGACGTAAACCGGCCGACCAGCCCGAACCAGTCTCTTCAGACGTTTGCCCCGTGCCCGGCGGACACCCGCGCCGCGCACTCGACAGTGACGGAAACCCCTGTGATCACCACTACGGGCCTCACGAAGGTCTATCAGTCGCGCGACCGTGAGGTCACCGCACTCGACGGAGTCGACCTCCACGTCCGTGAGGGCGAGATATACGGCGTCATCGGACAGAGCGGCGCCGGGAAGTCCTCCCTGATCCGCTGCGTCAACCTGCTGGAGCGCCCCACCTCCGGCACGGTGACCGTGGCCGGCCAGGACCTCACCGCCCTCGCCGGACGGGGCCGGCGGGCGAGCGCGGAACTGCGCGCGGCCCGCACCCGGATCGGCATGGTCTTCCAGCACTTCAACCTGCTGGACTCCCGCACCGTCCTGGACAACGTGGAGCTCCCGCTGGAGATCCTCGGAATCTCCGGCCAGGAACGCACCCGCAAGGCCAGGGAGCTCCTCGACCTGGTCGGCCTCGCCGAAAAGGCGAAGGCCTACCCCAAGCAGCTCTCCGGCGGCCAGAAGCAGCGCGTCGGCATCGCCCGCGCCCTGGCCGGCGACCCCAAGGTGCTGCTCTCGGACGAGGCGACCTCCGCCCTCGACCCCGAGACCACCCGCTCCATCCTCCAGCTGCTGCGCGACCTCAACCAGCAGCTCGGCCTGACCATCCTGCTGATCACCCACGAGATGGACGTCGTCAAGACGATCTGCGACTCCGCCGCCCTCATGCAGCGCGGCCGGATCGTGGAGTCCGGCACCGTCGGCGGACTGCTCGCCACCCCCGGCTCCGAGCTGGCGAGCGAGCTGTTCCCGGTCGGCGGGACCGCCTCCGGACCCGACCGCACGGTCGTGGACGTCACCTTCCACGGGGAGGCCGCCACCCAGCCGGTGATCTCCCAGCTCTCGCGTACGTACAACATCGACATCTCGATCCTCGGCGCCGCGATGGACACCGTCGGCGGCAAGCAGATCGGCCGGATGCGCATCGAGCTGCCCGGCCGGTTCGAGGAGAACGTCGTCCCCATCGGCTTCCTGCGCGAGCAGGGCCTCCAGGCCGAGGTCGTCGAGGACGAGACCGGCCCGAAGACCCCCGCCGCGGCCACCGGGTCCGCCGCGCCCGCCGCAACCGTCGTACCGGAGCAGACGCCCGCCGCGATCACCAAGGAGGCCGTCAAGTGACCTGGTCCGAAATGCAGCCCCTGCTGACCCAGGGCACCTTCGACACCCTCTACATGGTGCTCTGGTCGGCGCTGGTCACCGTCGTCGGCGGACTGCCGCTCGGTGTCCTGCTGGTCCTCACCGACAAGGGCGGACTGCTCCAGAACACCGCGGTGAACAAGGTCATCGGCGTGATCGTGAACATCGGCCGCTCGCTGCCGTTCATCATCCTGCTGATCGCCCTGATCCCCTTCACCACCTGGGTCGTCGGTACTTTCATCGGCCCCACCGCGATGATCGTCCCGCTCGCCGTCGGCGCCATCCCGTTCTTCGCCCGGCTCGTCGAGACGGCGATCCGGGAGGTCGACCACGGGCTCGTCGAAGCGGTCCAGTCGATGGGCGGGTCCATCCCCACCATCGTCCGCAAGGTGCTCCTGCCGCAGGCCCTGCCCTCGCTCGTCTCGGGCGTCACCACCACCCTCATCGTGCTCATCGGCTACTCCGCGATGGCCGGTGCGGTCGGCGGCGAAGGGCTCGGCTCCAAGGCCGTCACCTACGGATTCCAGCGCTTCGACAACCAGTTCATGCTGATCACCGTCGCGCTCCTGGTCGTCCTCGTCAGCGTGATCCAGCTGATCGGCGACCTCGCCGTCCGGCTGCTGGCCCGCCGCGGCCGCACCGCCTAGGCCGCCGCCCCCTGAACTTTCCCGTCCCCACCGAGCCCGAACTCCTTGTCCGGGCGCACCACCATAAGAAAGAGGCACTTTTCGTGCGCAAGAACATCAAGATCACCGCAGCTGTCGCTTCCGCCGCCGCCCTCGCCCTCGGCCTGAGCGCCTGCGGTACGGACTCCGACCCGGCCGCCAAGAGCGAGAGCGGGGCGAAGGCGGACACCTCCAAGGCCCTCGTCGTCGCCGCGTCCCCGACGCCGCACGCCGACATCCTGAACTTCGTCAAGAAGAACCTGGCGGAGAAGGAGGGCCTCAAGCTGGAGGTCAAGGAGTTCACGGACTACGTCCTGCCGAACACCGCCACCCAGTCCGGCCAGGTCGACGCCAACTTCTTCCAGCACAAGCCCTACCTGGACGACTTCAACGAGAAGAACAACACCACCATCGTCCCGGTCGTGAACGTGCACCTGGAGCCCCTGGGTCTCTACTCCAAGAAGATCAAGGACCTCAAGGACATCAAGGCCGGCCAGACCATAGCCGTCCCCAACGACACCACCAACGGCGGCCGCGCCCTCCAGCTGCTCGCCGAGAACGGCCTCATCACGCTCAAGGACGGCGTCGGCACCACCGCCAAGCTGAGCGACATCACCGACAAGAAGGGCCTGGAGTTCAAGGAGCTGGAGGCCGCCACCGTGCCCCGCGCCCTGAACGACGTGGACGCCGCCGTCATCAACGGCAACTACGCCCTTGAGGCCAAGCTCTCCCCGGCCCAGGACTCCCTCGCCCTGGAGAAGGCCGAGGGCAACCCGTACGCCAACTTCCTGGCGGTGAAGGCCGGCAACGAGAAGGACCCGCGCGTCGAGAAGCTCGCCAAGCTCCTCAACTCCGACGAGGTCAAGAAGTTCATCGAGGACACCTACAAGGGCTCGATCGTCCCGGCCTTCGGCGCCCCCGCCACCTCCTGACCCCCGCCACCTTCCGACCCCGCCAAGTCCTGACCTCCATCAGGCACTTGACCGACGGAGCCCCGCCCCTTCCGCCAGGAAGGCGCGGGGCTCCGTCGTGCGGACCCGCCCATGCACAACGCGGATGCGATGCTGCATGCTGTGCTTTTACCCGGTCTTCTGCATGGAGCTGCGCATGACTACCACCTTTCCGTCCATCTCCATCAGCACGGACAGGTTGGTGATGCGCCCCTTCGACATGGCCGACATCCCCGCGTACATCGAGATGATGAACGACGAGATGGTCACCGCGTGGACCGACGGACCGCACCCGTACACCCAGGTCGACGCCGAACGCTGGGTCCGCAGAATCGCCCCCGGGGAACGCACCTCGGGCCACGGCATCGCCCTCGCCGTCACCGAGTTCCTCACCCAGCGGCTCGTCGGCAGCGTCCAGCTCATCAACACCGACTGGCGCACCCTGGCCACCGAGGTCCGCTACATCACCGCCCCCTGGGCCCGCGGCGAGGGGTACGCCACCGAATCCGTGCTGGCGGTCGCCGAATGGCTCTTCCGCGACCAGGGCTTCGAACGCATCGAGCTGCGCACCCCCGCCGACAACACCGCCTCCCAGCAGGTCGCGCAGAAGCTCGGCTGCATCAGCGAGGGCGTCCTGCGCAACGCCCGGATCGCCCGGACCCGCACCGAGAACGGCACCGACGGCGGCTGGACCGACATCCGCACCGACCTCATCGTCTGGGGACTCCTCCCCGAGGACCTCGAAGGCGTCGCCGAGGAGCTGGCCGACGCCGGCGGCTACGGCACGTACAACGACTGGAAGTAGCCCCGGACCCCCGGAACCGGGCCACCGGCCGGGCCCCGGTCCGGACCAGGTACTCTCACCCCTGCCCGCCACCGCGCGGACCGAAGCCCCGCTCCCTCCGACACCCCAGGAGACAGACGACGATGGCCGACCGGGTCACGGTGATCGGCTGGGACGGCTCGCCACTGACCAGAGCGGCCACGGCCGCGCTCTCGGCCGCCACGCTCGTCGCGGGCGCCGCACACCACCTCGCCCTGCCCGAAGTGCCCACGAGCGCCGAGCGCATCCGGCTCGGCAGCGTCGACCTGGCCGCCCGCCGCATCGCCGGCCACCGCGGCAGCGCCGTCGTCCTCGCCGACGGCGACCCCGGCTTCTTCGGCGTCGTCCGCACCCTGCGCGCCCCCGAACACGGCCTCGAAGTCGAAGTCGTCCCCGCCGTCTCCGCCGTGGCCACCGCCTTCGCGCGGGCCGGAATGCCCTGGGACGACGCCCAGGTCGTCGTCGCCCACCCGCGCACCCTGCGCCGCGCCGTCAACGTCTGCCGGGCGCACCACAAGGTCGCCGTCCTCACCTCGCCGGGCGCGGGCCCCGCCGAACTGGCCCTCCTCCTCGAAGGCGTCCACCGCACCTTCGTGATCTGCGAGGAGCTCGGCACCGACCGCGAACGCGTCACCGTCCTCACCTCCGACAAGGCCGCCGACCACACCTGGCGCGACCCCAACGTCGTCATCGTCATCGGCGGCGGCCCCGAGACCACTGCCACCGGTGCCTGGTTCGCCGGCCGCGAGCCCGCCTACCCCCAGGGCATCCGGGGCTGGGCCCTGCCCGCCGAGGCCTACCGGGAGGCCGGAGCGGAACGCATGCGGGAGTCCGGCGAGGGGGAGTCCCCGAACCTGCGCGCCGCCCAGCTCGCCCGCCTCGGCCCCCGCACCGGCGACCTGGTCTGGGACATCGGCTCCGGCAGCGGCGCCCTGGCCGTGGAGGCGGCCCGCTTCGGCGCGGCGGTCATCGCGGTGGACGCCGACCCGGGCGCCTGCTCCCGTACGGACGCCGCCGCCCGCGCCTTCGGCGTACCCCTCCAGATCATCTGCGCCCGCGCCCCGCAGGTCCTGGAACGGCTGCCCGAACCCGACGTCGTACGGGTCGGGGGCGGCGGTGTCCCGGTGGTCCGGGCGGTCATGGACCGGCGCCCCGAACGCATCGTCACGCACGCCTCCAACCGGGACGAGGCCGAGGCGCTCGGCGCGGCACTCACCGGCAACGGCTACACCGTCGAGTGCTCGCTGCTCCAGTCCGTCGACCTGGACACCGAGGTGTGGACCGAGCGCGAACGGTCCGTCGTGTTCCTTCTCTCCGCACGACGTTCGGACCTCGCCCCCTGACCTTTCGGTCCGGTACGGGAGGTAGGCTGGCCGATTGTTGTACCGCGCCCGGACGTTCGTCGCTTCGTTCGTCAATGTCCGGAAAAGTGGACTGTTTTGTTCCGCTCTGTGGTACGGCACCAACCGGGGGACGCGCGACGTGGCGCAGTCCACAGCGAGCCGTGGCGGAACTGCCTGCCGCGGCGGCGAACGGCCGCGAGAATAAGAAGAGGTCCGCGGGCGTTTCGTGCCGCGCGGCGAGCCCGCTCGTTCTTGATGACGAGCACCGGCGTGCCGTGGTTCGGCGTCCCGGGCGATGGGCCGAAGGAGCACTGACGATGGGCGAGGGGTACGCATGACTGACACCGGCCAGATCCCGGGCGAGGGACAGCCGGAGAACGCAGGCATGGTGGAGCAGCCGGGCATCCCCGCCCCGGGCGCGTACACCTTCCTCGACCCCTCCGAGCACGCACCCGAGGACGACGACCTTCTGCTGATGCCGACCTCCCAGGGCGCGTGGAGCGACCCGCAGACGGCCCAGGCCCAGGCCCAGACGACCTCCCAGGCCGTCTCCGCGCCCGCTCCGCAGGCTGCCTCCGCTCCCGCGCCTCAGGCCGTGGTCACCCCGGCTCCGCAGGCCGTCTCCGCCCCGGACGCGCAGGACACCGCACCGGCTCCCGCCGCGGCCCCCGCCCCCGACCAGGCCGCACAGCAGTTCCCGGCCCAGCAGCCGCCGCAGCCCCAGCAGGAGTACGCGGTGGAGCCGCAGGTTCCCGCGCAGGGCCAGGAGGCCCGGATCCCGGCCGGGGCACACGGCACCCATGAGTCCGGAGGCCGCGACTCCGGCTCCGTCGACCTCAACGCCGTACGGATCCCCGCCCCCGCCCCCGTGCAGACGCCCACCCCGGTCGGTGCCCGCGCGGCGGCGCGCCGCCCCCTGCACCGGGGCCCGGCTTCGGCCGAGGCCCCGTCGTACGGCGGCGGTACGCAGGGCGGCGGAGTGGTCCGCTCACTGGCCGACCGAGGCCCCGCCGGAGCGGTGAGGACCGCACCCCCCGCCCGCCACGCGAGCCCGTCGGCGACCGGCCCCGAGTACTTCGACGCCCCGGCCGACGAGGCCCCGGTGCTGCCGGGCCCGCAGCTGGGCGAGATCCCGCCGCAGGGCGCGGCCCCGTGGGGCCCGCCGCCGCAGCCCGAGCCGGAAGTGACGGCTCCCGAGCCGGTGCAGGCGGCGCAGACGGAAGCGCCGGCTGAGCCCGTCGCCGAGCCTGAGGCTGAGGGTGAGGTCCGGCCTGAGGTTCAGCCCGAGGGGGTGCCGACAACCGAGGCCGAGCCGGTCGCGGTGGCCGAGGTGGCGGCCGGGGCCGAGCAGGGTGCGGCTCCCGAAGCGGCGGTCCAGCCCGAGGCCGTGGCGCCGGAGGCGGCGGCCGAGGCCCAGCCGCCGGTCGCACCGGAGGCTGCGCCCCAGCCCGAGCAGATCGTGCAGCCCGAACAGGTCGTGCAGCAGACGGTGGAGGCCGAGGCGGCGGTGAAGGCTCCGGCCGAACCGGTCCAGCCGGAGCCGGTCCAGCCCGAGGCGGCCGTCGAGCCCGAGCAGATCGCTCCTCCCGCCGTGCCGGAGCAGCCGGTGCCGGCCGAGACGGTCGTTCCGGCCCCCGTGGAACAGCCGGTCCAGCCCGAGGCGGCGGTCGAGCCCGAGCAGGTCGTCCCGCAGCCCGAGCCGGTGCAGCAGGCGGCCCCGGCAGAAACGGTCGTTCCCGAGCCGGCCACTGCCACGGAGCCGGAGGCCCCGGCGGAAGCGGCTGCCCAGCTTCCGGACGAGGAGCCGGCCGCACAGGTGGCCGAGGCCCCGACGGAGGAACCGGCCGCTCAGGTGGCCGGGGCCCGGGGGGAGCAGCCGACCGAGCAGGTGGCCGAGGTCCCGACGGAGCAGGTGACCGCGCAGGCGCCCAAGGCCCCGGCGGAGCAGCCGGCCGAGGCACTCGCCGAGGTACCGGATGTGCCCGCCGACATCCTTCCGGCCGAGTCGCCCGAGGGGCAGCCCGCCCCGGCGGAGGCCTCCGTACCGGAGCCCTCGGCTCCCGTACAGCCGGTCGAGGCCGTTGAACCGGCCCAGGCCCAGGCCCCCGCCGAAACCACGGAGTTGGCAGAGGCCCCCGAGCAGGCCCTGGAGCCCGCCGCCGCAACCGCTCTGCCCGCCGAGGCGGAGCCCGCCCCCCAGCCCGAACCGGCAGCGGCGGCCGAGCCCTCACCGGCGGAGCCCGAGCCCGCACAGCCCGCCGCTGCCCCCGCAGCCGCGGCTGACGCCGACGCCGAGGACGGCACCGGACCCGAGGTCATCGAGACCCCGGGAGTGGACGGGCCGGTCGAGGAGCAGGCAGCGGAGACGGCCCCCGCTGAGCCGTTCACCCCGCCCGCGCCAGGCTACGACGACGCCGAGCGCGAGGCGGTGCTCCGGGTCATGCGCGAGCGCCGGGACATCCGCAACGGCTTCCGCAGCGACCCGATTCCGCACGAGGTCCTGCTCCGGGTGCTGGAGGCCGCCCACACCGCGCCGAGCGTCGGCCACTCGCAGCCCTGGGACTTCGTCGTCATCCGGTCCGCCGAGACGCGCCGTTCCATGCACGAACTGGCCCAGCGCCAGCGGGAGGCCTACGCCAAGTCGCTCCCCAAGGGCCGGGCGAAGCAGTTCAAGGAACTGAAGATCGAGGCGATCCTCGACACCCCGGTCAACATCGTCGTCACCGCCGACCCCACCCGCGGTGGCCGGCACACCCTCGGCCGCCACACGCAGCCGCAGATGGCCCCCTACTCCTCGGCGCTCGCCGTGGAGAACCTGTGGCTGGCGGCCCGTGCCGAGGGCCTCGGCGTCGGCTGGGTCAGCTTCTTCGACGAGCGGGAGATGGTCCGCGCGCTCGGACTGCCCGAGCACCTCGAAGTCGTGGCGTACCTCTGCGTCGGTTACGTCGACGAGTTCCCCGAGGAGCCCGAGCTGCTGCAGGCGGGCTGGTCCAAGCGCCGCCCCCTCTCCTGGGTCGTCCACGAGGAGACGTACGGCCGACGCGCGCTGCCCGGCGAGGAGCCGCACGACCTGCTCCAGGAGACGATCTCCGCCATCCGCCCGCTGGACGCGAAGGCGCTCGGGGAGGCGTGGGAGCGGCAGAAGCGGATGACCAAGCCGGCCGGTGCGCTCGGCATGCTGGAGATCATCTCGGCGCAGCTGTCCGGCCTCTCCCGGATGTGCCCGCCGCCGATCCCGGAGCCCGCGGCCGTCGCGATCTTCGCCGGTGACCACGGGGTGCACGCCCAGGGCGTCACGGCGTGGCCGCAGGAGGTCACGGCGCAGATGGTGGCGAACTTCCTCGGCGGCGGAGCCGTCTGCAACGCGTTCGCCGCGCAGGTCGGCGCGGAGGTCTGCGTAGTCGACGTCGGTGTCGCATCCGACCTGCCCGCCACCCCCGGGCTGCTGCCTCGCAAGGTGCGCAAGGGCACGGCGGACTTCACCACGGGCCCCGCCCTCACGAGGGAAGAGGTCCTGGCCGCGATCGAGGTCGGCATCGAGACCGCCCGCGACCTGGTGGCGGCGGGCAACAAGGCGCTGCTCACCGGTGAGATGGGCATCGCCAACACCACCGCGTCGGCCGCGCTGATCTGCGTCTACACCGGGAGCGATGCCTCCGAGGTGACCGGCCGGGGGACCGGCATCAACGACGAGATGCACGCCCGCAAGGTCGACGTCGTACGGCGTGCGCTCGACCTCCACCAGCCGGACGCGTCCGACCCGATCGGCGTGCTCGCGGCGGTCGGCGGCCTGGAGCACGCCGCGATGGCGGGTTTCCTCCTCGGTGGAGCCTCCCTGCGTACGCCGGTGATCCTGGACGGCGTGAGTGCGGGAGCGGCGGCCCTGGTCGCCCGCGCCATCGCCCCCGAGGCACTGGCCGCCTGCATCGCCGGCCACCGCAGCGCGGAACCCGGCCACGTGGCAGCCCTGAACAAGCTGGGCCTGCGCCCGCTGGTCGACCTGGACCTCCGCCTGGGCGAGGGCACGGGCGCGCTGCTGGCGCTGCCGATCGTGCAGAGCGCGGCGCGGGCGATGCACGAGGTGGCGACGTTCGACGCGGCGGGAGTGACGGAGAAGTAGTCCGGCCCCTCCGGGGCTCCGCCCCCTTCCAGCCCCTCCGGCGTTTGAGGAGCGGGGTCCGGGGCGGAGCCCCGGTTTCGGGAAGGGGCGGGGAGGGGACAGGCCCGCCGCAGGCGCCCCACCCCACCGCCCACCCAAGGCCCCCCGCCCCCAGGCCCCACCCCCCACCACCCCGTATCGTGTTCCCCACCCAGGCCCCCCCACTTCCGCACGTCACAGCCGCTCCACCGCCGCAGCGGCCCTACGCAGCACCCCGCACGAGGAGCCCGCACCGCCATGGCCGAGCACGCAGACCACGCCGAGCACGCAGCTCACGCCGATCACCCCGCGTACCCCGTCGGACTGCGCCTGCACGGCCGCCGGGTCGTCGTCATCGGCGGCGGCCAGGTCGCCCAGCGCCGCCTGCCGCAGCTCATCGCCACCGGTGCCGTCATCACCCTGATCTCCCCCTCCGCGACGGCCTCCGTCGAGGCGATGGCGGACGCGGGCGAGATCCGCTGGGAGCGCCGCCGCTACCAGGACGGCGACCTCGCCGACACCTGGTACGCCCTGGTCGCCTCCTCCGACACCCCCGCCAACGACGCCGCCTCCGCCGAGGCCGAACGCACCCGCACCTGGTGCGTACGGGCCGATGACGCCGAAGCCGCTACCGCCTGGACCCCGGCCACCGGCCGCAGCGAGAACGTCACGGTCGCCGTCCTCACCACCACCTCCCAGGGCCGCGACCCCCGGCACTCCGCCGCCATCCGCGACGCCATCGTCGAGGGCCTGCGCGACGGCACCCTCGCCGCCCCGCACCACCGCACCCGCGCCCCCGGCGTCGCCCTGGTCGGCGGCGGCCCCGGCGACCCGGACCTGATCACCGTGCGCGGCCGCCGCCTCCTCGCCGAGGCCGATGTGGTCATCGCCGACCGCCTCGGCCCCCGCGACCTGCTCGACGAACTGCCGCCGCACGTCGAGGTGATCGACGCGGCGAAGATCCCGTACGGCCGGTTCATGGCCCAGGAGGCGATCAACCAGGCCCTGATCGAGCACGCCAAGGCGGGCAAGGCCGTGGTCCGGCTCAAGGGCGGCGACCCGTTCGTCTTCGGCCGGGGCATGGAGGAGGCCCAGGCGCTGGCCGCCGAGGGCATCCCCTGCACGGTGGTCCCCGGGATCTCCAGCACCATCTCCGTCCCCGGAGCGGCCGGTATCCCGGTCACCCACCGGGGCGTCGCCCACGAGTTCACCGTGGTCAGCGGCCATGTCGCCCCTGAGGACCCGCGCTCGCTGGTCGACTGGGAGGCCATCGCCCGGCTGCGCGGCACCCTCGTCCTGCTGATGGCCGTCGACAAGATCGGTGCCATTGCCGCCGCCCTGATCGCCCACGGCAAGGACCCAGCCACCCCGGTCGCGCTCGTCCAGGAGGGCACCACCGCCGCTCAGCGCCGGGTCGACGCGACCCTCGCGGACGTCGGCGAACGGGCGGTCGCCGAGGACGTGCGCCCGCCCGCCGTGATCGTCATCGGCGATGTCGTCGCGGTTGGCCCGCACTCCGCACCGCGCCTGGACGCCCCGCCGGCGGAATGACCGCAGTCCCAAGCACTCGCATCACCCGCATCACCCGCATCACCCTGAGCACCCGCAGCACTGGCATCACCCTCAGCACTCCAGCATCCAAGTAACCCGCGGTTACGCATCTGATCCCAGGCGTTGGCACCGCACACCGGACAAGGCAGTATCACCCTGTGGCAGATCTCATCACCGTCGACGACCCCGACGACCCGCGCCTGAGCGACTACATCGGACTGACCGACGTAGAGCTGCGGCGACGGCGCGAGCCCGCCGAAGGCCTCTTCATCGCCGAGGGCGAGAAGGTCATCAGACGCGCCCGGCACGCCGGGTACGAGATGCGCTCGATGCTGCTCTCCGCCAAGTGGGTCGACGTCATGCGCGACGTCATCGACGAGGTCCCGGCCCCGGTGTACGCCGTCGCCCCCGAGCTCGCCGAACGTGTCACCGGCTACCACGTGCACCGCGGCGCGCTCGCCTCCATGCAGCGCAAGCCCCTGCCCACCTCCGACGAACTGCTCACCACCGCACGCCGGGTGGTGGTCATGGAGTCGGTCAACGACCACACCAACATCGGTGCGATCTTCCGCAGCGCGGCCGCGCTCGGCATGGACGCCGTCCTGCTCTCCCCGGACTGCGCCGACCCGCTCTACCGGCGCTCGGTCAAGGTCTCCATGGGCGCGGTCTTCTCCGTCCCCTACGCCCGGCTCGAAGCCTGGCCGAAGACGCTGGAGACCGTACGGGAAGCCGGCTTCCGGCTCCTCGCCCTCACCCCCGACCCCAAGGCGACCAGCATCGACGAGGCGGCCCCGCACCGGCTGGAGCGGGTCGCGCTGATGCTGGGCGCGGAGGGCGAGGGGCTCTCCACGAAGGCGCTGATGGCGGCCGACGAGTGGGTCCGTATCCCGATGGCACACGGGGTCGACTCGCTGAACGTCGGCGCGGCGGCAGCGGTCGCCTTCTACGCGGTGGCGACGGGCCGCCCGGAAAACTGAAGCCAGGGCCGTCGCCGCCGTACTCAGCGCGGCTCGGCCCGCACCTGCTCCTGGATCTGCTCCTGAGCCTGCGGCGCCCGGCTGGGCTGCTCGCTCCCGCCCAGCCCCCGCGCCGGACCCTGGCAGCCCTGTGCGGCCGCGATCCCCAGCGCCACCAGCAGCGTCACCACGACGAACACCACCAGCCGCTGGCGCAGCAGCCGCGGATTGGCCGGACGCCGCCCCGCCGAGGTCGTCCGGGCCCCGGAACGGGTCCCCGGCCTGCCGTTCGTCGCACCCGGCCGCTTCCCGGAACCCGTGGTGCTGCGCTGCGGCCGGGACCCACCGGTGCGCGGCGCACCCGAACGCGAGGGCGCGGGACGCCGGCCCTGCTGCGGGCGGGCGGCCGAGGAAGGGCCTTCCGCGCGGCGGGTGTGCTGCTCGGTGTACGGGCCGTCGAGACGGCCGGTGGGCCGATCCGCCTCCTGGGCCGAGCGCTGGACGGGCGGGCGGCCATCGTGCAGGCCCTGCGCCTCGCGGGCCGCGATCTCCTTGAGCCGCATGGACAGTTGGAGCGTGCTCGGTCGCTCCTCCGGATCCTTGGCCAGACAGGCGCTGATCAGGGGGGCCAGTGCGTCGTGCACCCCGTGGAGCTGCGCCTCCTCGTGCACCACGCGATAGAGCATCACCTCGGAACTGCCGTGCCCGAAGGGGGAGTCGGCCATCGCCGCGTACGCCAGGGTCGCGCCGAGCGAGAAGACGTCCGTGGCGGGGGTGACCGCCGCGCCCCGGACCTGCTCGGGCGCGAGGAAGCCGGGCGACCCCACCGCCGTACCGACATGGGTGAGCGTGCTGGCCCCGGTCGCCCAGGCGATGCCGAAGTCGATGATGCGGGGGCCCTTGGGGGAGAGGAGGATGTTCGACGGCTTCAGATCCCGGTGGACCACGCCCGCCTCGTGCACCGCCACCAGGCCCTCGGAGAGCGCCGCGCCGATCGAGGCCACCTCTACTGCGGCCAGGGGGCCTTCCTCGGCGACCTTGTCGTGCAGGGAGGGCCCGGGAACGTACTGCGTCGCGAACCACGGGCGGTCCGCCTCCAGGCCGGCGGCGACCAGCCGGGCCGTGCAGCCGCCCCGGATCCGCCGCGCGGCGGACACCTCGCGCGCGAACCGGGAACGGAACTCCTGGTCCTCCGCCAGGTCGGGCCGGATCACCTTGAGGGCCACCCGCTGGCCGCGCCGGTCGGAGCCGAGGTAGACCACGCCCATGCCGCCCGCGCCGAGCCGTCGGTGCAGCCGGAACGAGCCGACGAGACGCGGGTCCTCGCGCCGGAGCCGCATCATCGCCATCGTCTGCCCATCCCCGCTGCCTGGTCCGCCTGACGAGGCACAGCTTACGTACCCCGCGCCCGGTGCGCTCAGAGGCCGCGCCCTCGCCGGGGATTCGATTGTCCGTGCCCGACGGGAGAGGTGAAGCGCGGTCAGGGGGCGGTGGTTCCGGGCTCGTCGGCCCGGGAGGGGCGACAAAGGGCCTTCGAACAAAGGGCGTTGGTTCGAGCCATGGTGGCCGGGACGAGCCGGTCGAGGAGGGTGTGGGTACCACCTGGACGCACGCGATGACGTCCTCAGGAGGCCGCCGCGGAGCGCAACGCACCCTCCTTCGGAGGGTGCGGGGAGTGAGTGAAGTCACCCGACGGGCCCCTTCCCGGGGGTGGTGTCCCCCGTGTGTCCCCTCCGGGATGACCCCAAGGCCGTGTGGACCGTCTCCACCCAGGGGAGTACGCCGACTACCGACGGCTCATCCTCCGGGAGGCCCGGGATTCGGTACGCGGGCATGACGCCCCGTGCTCGCCGGTTACCTAATGTTGAGATCAAGCGGCGGGCGCAGCACTCGTCCCCCGAGGTCACACGCCCGCCGCTCCACATCAGGTCAGGAGAGGAACCATGTCGGACACGGCAACGCGGACCATGATCCGCACGCAGGGACGCAAGGCCTACGCCTCGTTCGGCGCCCGCCCGTCCGGCACCCGTCACCCCTTGGTGGCGACGGCCATGGTTCTTCCCCTGGCGGCCCTGCTCGCAGTCGCCTTCGGCGGCTGGGACGCGGTGGTCACACAAGCGTCGTCCGTGGCTGTGATGCTGGGGCGCTGAGCTGCGCCCGGGGTCCGGAAGAGCGGTCCGGACCCGGGTATCGGGCCAACAGCCCCGTGGGGACGGGGGTGCGGCGGACGGCAGCGTTTGTCCGGTCAGCTGGGGAGCTGACCGGGCATCGCGCTGTCCGGACCCGGTCTCCCCAGGAGCCGGGAGCCGCCGGCACGAACCGGGAGCGCCCGGTTCGACGCCCCCCAGGCCCGCCGATCCCCACGCCCCGCCCCCACCGGGCACCACGCCCCCGGGGCACCCCGCCCCCTGGCACCCCATCGGACCCACCGCCCCGCGGCTCTACCGCCCTCGGCCCCACCCGCCGCGTACGCTCAGCAGGGACCGGTGGCAGGGCCGGGACCGACCGCCGCCGGGGGAGCCGTTGCGTACCACGTCAGCCGACCGCGATTCAGCCGACCATGAGCCGGCCGACCATGAGCCGGCCGACCGTGAGCTGGTCATCCATAAGCCGGCCACCCGTGAGCCGGCCACCCGTGAGCCGGCCACCCACGAGCCAGCGGCCCGTGAGCCGGCCACCCGCGAGCCAGCCATCCATGAGCCGGCCGCCCACGAGCCGGCCGCCCACGAGCCGGCCGCCCACGAGCCGGCCGCCCACGAGCCGGCCGCCCACGAGCCGGCCGCCCACGAGCCGGCCGCCCACGAGCCGGCCGCCCACGAGCCAGCCGCCCACGCCCCGGCCATCCACAAGCCCCTCATCCATGACCTCGGCACCCTCGCGCACCGCCTCCACCACCCGCCCGGAACCCCCTGCGCCTGCCCGCCGCCCCAGCTCCTGGCCGACCGGCCGGACGGCACCGTGGTCCGCAGTGGCCCCGTCGTGGCCAAGGCCCACGCCGCCGACTCCGACCGTGAGGCCCTGGCGGCCCGCCTCGCCCTGGCCTCGGCGCCGGAGCTGACCGGCATCCTTCTCCCGCCGCTCAGCACCCCGGACACGCCCGGTACGGCGGGGACCGCCCTCCGACCCGTCACCTTCTGGCCGTACGGCGTCCCCGTCGACCCCAGGGATCCCGACGCGGCCCCCTGGGCCGCAGCCGCTGTCCTGCTCGCCCGGCTCCACCGCACCGCCCCGCCGCCCCCGCTCCCGCCGATGCGCGGTCCGGTCAAGGCGGCCCGGGCGGTCGCCCGGATGATCGCCGCTCTCCCCGGTGACGGCGCGGTCCTCCCCGTACAGGCCGCCTGGCGCGCCCTGCCGGCCTGGGCGCGGGGCGAGGCCGCGCCCCCCGCCGCACGGTCGGGGTTCCTCTGTCACGGGGACCTGCACCTGGGGCAGCTCGTCCGCCATCCCGCCCCGGACGGGCCCTGGTTGCTCATCGATGTGGACGACGCGGGTCGGGGGGATCCGGCCTGGGACCTCGCCCGCCCCGCCGCCTGGTACGCGGCCGGGGTGCTGGCCCCGCAGGACTGGCTGCTGTTCCTGGACGCCTACCGGTCCGCAGGGGGGCCCGCGGTGCCGGCCGAGGGGGACCCCTGGCCGCAACTGGACGTTGCCGCCCGCGCGCTGACGGTCCAGACGGCGGCCGTCGCCCTCGCCAAGTGCGCGGCGGAGGGCCGGGTGCCGGACGAGATGGAGCAGCTGATGATCGATTCCTGTGCCCGAATCGCTACGTTCCCGCCCGAGTTGGCGGCCGGGTCGGCATCGTAGGCTGAACGGACCGCGGCCGGGCAGGCATTCCGGCGGCGGCACAACGAGGGCGAGGAGCCGAGCCGATGATGCAGTGTCCCAAGTGTCACGCGCAGATGCAGACGTACAACCGCAACGGAGTCCAGATCGAGCAGTGCAGCGGTTGCCGGGGGATATTCCTCGACTACGGCGAGCTGGAGTCGCTGACCCGCCTGGAGTCGCAGTGGTCCCAGCAGGCCCCGCCCCCGCCGCCCGCCCCGCAGGCCTACCCGGCGGCGGCCCCTCCGGCCCACGCACCCGCCTGGGGCGCCCCGCAGTACGGCCAGCAGCACGGCGGGCACTACGGCCACCACCGCCAGAAGGGCTTCGGCCGGATGCTCTTCTCCTCCTGACAGTCGGCGGCACGACGGAAGAACCCCCGGTCGTCGAAACGACCGGGGGTTCTCGGTGGTGCGCGATACTGGGATTGAACCAGTGACCTCTTCCGTGTCAGGGAAGCGCTCTCCCGCTGAGCTAATCGCGCGGGATTACCATGCGTGTACTGCCGTTCACTGCGTGCGCGATACTGGGATTGAACCAGTGACCTCTTCCGTGTCAGGGAAGCGCTCTCCCGCTGAGCTAATCGCGCGGGGATCCTTGCGGACCGATGATCCTTGCGGATCAGTGGACGATACTGGGATTGAACCAGTGACCTCTTCCGTGTCAGGGAAGCGCTCTCCCGCTGAGCTAATCGTCCTTGGAGGTGGAGACGGGATTTGAACCCGTGTAGACGGCTTTGCAGGCCGTTGCCTCGCCTCTCGGCCACTCCACCAGGGACGGGGGTTCGGGAAGATCCCCCGTCTTCTGCGAGCGGACGACCAGGTTCGAACTGGCGACCTCAACCTTGGCAAGGTTGCGCTCTACCAACTGAGCTACGTCCGCTTGTCTTTCCCGGACCGCTTGCGCGTCCCGGCGACGTGTTGAACTCTAGCGGATTCCCGGGCCAGTACAAAAACGCGTTTGCGCAGATGGTCGCCGTAGCGCCGCCGTGCCGTCGCCCCGACGCAGGTCATCGCGGGCGGTTCTAGACTCGGCAGGGTGTTCCCCCTCGCTCCCATGGCCCGCTTCGGCGGCCTCGTCGCCTCCGGTCTCCAGGACGTGACCCACGATCCCGCGGCTCTTGACTCGTCCGGTTTCTGGGCGGTCTGTGCCGATTTCGAGGGTCGTACGGTCTGTGCCCGCTTCTCCTCCGTACGCCGGGAGGAGGTGCCCGCTCCCGTGCCCGGTGCCTGGCGCGGGCCCGCCGCCGGGCAGTGGGCGACCTCGCTGGACCGTGAGGCCTACACGGCGGGCGTACGGCGGATCCGGGCGTACATCGCGGCCGGCGAGGTCTACCAGGCCAACCTCTGCCGGGTCCTCTCCGCGCCGCTGCCCGACCCCGGCCGGGCCGACGTCGATGCCCTGACCGCCCTGCTCGCGCGCGGCAACCCGGCGCCGTACGCAGGAACGATCCGCCTGCCGGAGCACGGGGTGGAGGTCGCGACCGCGTCCCCCGAGCTGTTCCTCCGGAGGGACGGGCGGACCGTCGAATCCGGGCCGATCAAGGGGACCGGGCGCACCGAGGACGATCTGCTGGAGAAGGACCACGCGGAGAACGTCATGATCGTGGACCTGGTCCGCAACGACCTGGGCCGCGTCTGCGCGACCGGCAGCGTCACCGTCCCCGACCTCTGCGTGGTCGAGAAGCACCCGGGCCTGGTCCACCTCGTCTCCACCGTCCGGGGCGAACTGGCCGAGGGCGCCGGCTGGCCGGAGCTGCTCGCGGCGGCGTTCCCGCCCGGCTCCGTCACCGGGGCGCCGAAGTCCAGCGCGCTGCGGATCATCGAGGAGCTGGAGCGGTCGCCGCGCGGGCCTTACTGCGGCGCGATCGGCTGGGTCGACGCCGACCGGGGAACGGCCTCCCTGGCCGTGGGCATACGGACCTTCTGGATCGACCGGACCGGCTCCGCGCCGCTCCTGCGGTTCGGGACCGGCGCCGGCATCACCTGGGGCTCCGACCCGGAGCGCGAATGGGACGAGACCGAACTGAAGGCGTCGCGGCTGCTCGCTGTAGCGTCTGGAACGTTCGAGCAGACAGGGTTCGAACAGACAGGAAGGACCGTTTCATGAGGATTTGGGTCAACGGCGGACTGCGGGACGCCGATGATGCCCGGCTGTCGGTGCTCGACCACGGGCTGACCGTGGGTGACGGCATCTTCGAGACGGTCCGCACCGGCGAGGGCCGGCCCTTCGCCCTCACCCGGCACCTCGACCGTCTCGCCCGGTCCGCCCGCGGCCTCGGCCTGCCCGACCCGGACCTCGACGAGGTCCGGCGCGCCGCGACGGCGGTCATCGACGCCAACCCCGTCACCCTGGGGCGGCTGCGGATCACCTACACCGGCGGGCTCTCCCCGCTCGGCTCGGACCGGGGCACCGCCGGGCCCAGCCTCGTCGTCGCGCTCGACGGAGTGAGCCGCCGCCCGGACACCACCGCGGTGATCACGGTCCCCTGGACCCGTAACGAGCGCGGTGCGCTCACCGGGCTCAAGACGACCTCGTACGCCGAGAACGTCGTCGCCCTCGCCCGGGCCCGCGAACGGGGCGCCTCCGAGGCGCTGTTCCCGAACACGGTCGGCCGGCTCTGCGAAGGGACCGGGTCCAACGTGTTCGTCGTGCTGGACGGCCGCATCCACACCCCGCCGGTCGCCTCCGGGTGCCTCGCGGGGATCACCCGCGCGCTGGCCGTGGAGTGGACCGGGGCCGAGGAGAGCGACCTTCCGATGGAGGTGCTCGCCGAGGCCGACGAGATCTTCCTGACCTCGACGCTCCGTGACATCCAGGCCGTGCACCGGGTCGATGACCGGGAGTTGGCGCCGGAGCCCGGACCGGTGACGGCGAAGGCCATGCGGATCTTCGACGAGCGGGCCGGGAACGACCTGGACCCGTAGGACCTTCCGTCCGGATCGCGCGGGGCCGGAAAAGCGCGTGACGTATGGCCGTCCAGGGGATACAAAACCCTTGATGACCACGACACTCCGGCCGTCCGGGCCGCTTCAGCAGAACGCCGACGGGGCGCGGGCGCGCAGCTACGACGTCTGTGACAACGGGCGGCCCGTCGGCGCCGTATCGATCAGTACCGACGACGCGTTCGGCGCCTCGGCCGGGGTGGTGCGCTCCCTGAGCGTCGACGAGGCGCGGCGCAGGCGTGGCCGGGGCACCATCGCCGCGCTCGCCGCCGAGGAAGTGCTGCGGGGGTGGGGCTGCACCCATGTGCGGACCGAGGTCCCGGCGGAGAACGAGCCCGCCCGGCGGCTGGCGGCTGCGCTCGGCTACACCGAACGTAGCCGCAACATGGTCAAGGCCCTCGGCCCGGCCGCCGCCCCGCTGCCCGAGGGCCTCACCGCGCGTCCGATGAGCGAGCAGGAGTACGCGGACTGGCTGAGCGACGCGGTGCGGTCGTACGCGCAGGAGTGGACCGACCGGGGCGTACCGCCGGAGCAGGCCCGGCTCAAGTCGGAGGCCGACCACGCCGGGAACCTCCCGGACGGCCTGGCGACCGAGGGCGTGCGGTTCCGGGTCCTGGTGCACGGCGGCGCGGTGGTCGGCCATGTCTGGCTGGCCCTGCGGGAGCTGGAGCCGGGCAGGACCGCCGGGTTCGTCTTCGACGTCGAGGTACGTGAGGAGCACCGGGGGCGCGGCTTCGGGCGGGCCCTGATGCTCCTGGCCGAGAACGAGACCCGCTCCTGGGGCCACGACCGGCTCGGCCTGCACGTCTTCGCCGCCAACACCCCGGCGCTGCGGCTGTACGAGTCCCTCGGCTACGCGACGACCCGGTACAACCTGGCCAAGGCGCTGTAGCCGGCCCCGCCTCTCCGGAGGCGGGCGTCAGCCCTGCGCGGCCAGGCGGCGGTCGATGATCTCCTCGATCCGCTCGCGCAGCCCTTCCTGGCTCTTGCCGCCGTCCAGCCGCTCTTCGCCGATCACATAGGTGGGCGTACCGGTGACACCGATCGCCTTGCCCTCGGCCTGGTCGGCGTCGACGATCAGCAGATGGCGGCCGTCGATGAGCGCGGTGTCGAACTCCTCGGCGTCCAGGCCCAGTTCACGGGCGACATCGAGCAGCACCGGCTCCCCGGTCCGGCCGAGGTCCGCGGTCCTCGCCAGGAGCGCCTCGATGTACGGCCAGTCCTGGCCCTGGGTGATGGCCTCCTCGGCGGCCTGCGCCGCGGCGTAGGCGTGCTTGTGCTTCTCCAGCGGGAAGTGCCGCAGCCGGATCTCGACGCGGTCGCCGTACCGGGCGCGCACGGCGCGCACATCGCTGAGGGCCTGGTGGCAGTCGGGGCATTCGAGATCGCACCAGATGTCGAGGACGACCGGTGCTGCGGGGGTGGAATCGCTCATGAGGCCAGTCTTTCAGGCCGGGCGGACAGCTCCCAATCGGCACCGGCGGCAGGTGGCGGAGGGCCTGTGCCCGCCACCGGCAGGGCTTGCGACCGGGCACCCGCAGGCCTGTGACCGGCACCTGCGGAGGAGCCCGGCCCTGAAATGTCCCTGAAGTGGACCGGTGCCGTGGCCCCTGTGCCGGTCGTCGGTGCAGGATGGAGGGGACGTTTCCCCTGCGCCTGGAGGCCCCGATGCTTGCCGAGACCATCTGTTCCGCGGCGTCGGCGGCGGGCCTGGGCATCGCCGCGGTCACCGCCTACCGCAAGCGGTTCCTCGCCGCGACCAGGATCGCCGCCTACTCCCTCGTACCGATCGGGCTCGTCCTGACCGGCGTCGTCGAGTGGGTCTCGGGCATCGCGTTCAAGCCGAGCGTCTGGATCGGCTTCGGCGTGCTCGGCCTTGCCTGGCTACTCTTCATGACCACCCGGACCGTCGAGCGCCGCAGCGGCACCACCCGCGCGGAGCGCAGGGCCGCGCGGGCCGCCGAGCGCAACGAGGCCGTCGCCCCCGGCGCCTCCGCGCCCTCGCTCGGTGCGGGGAGCCAGGCCCGGCCGGCCGCAGCGGCAGCAGCACCGAAGCCGAAGAAGAAGCAGGAGGCGGCGGCGCCCGGCGACGACTTCAGCGACATCGAGGCGATCCTCAAGAAGCACGGCATCTGACCGCCCGGCCTTCATCCCCGGGGCGGGGCCCGAATGCCTGACGGCAACTCGGACGCCGGAGCGAATCCTGGGAGCCACGGGACGGTGAACTCCCGGGTCAATAGGACAGGTTGACCGCCAACCGGGTCATGGGTGAGTCATGATCACTCCGAGATGGTGGACACATCCCGGGGCGAAGCCCCCGCACCCCCTGCCGAAGAGCCCCGTGGCTGCCTCTTCGCGCTCTCCCAGCCACCCCTGATGATCTTCCTGACGGTGATCGGGAGTCTGCTGCTGATGGCGGCGCTGCACGATCTCTTCCTGTTATGACCCGGCCTGCGACCCGGCCTGCCCGCGGTTCACGCCCCGGCCTCCCGGCGCCGGGCCCGGTACGCGGCGACGTGGAGCCGGTTGCCGCAGGTGCGGCTGGAGCAGTAGCGCCGGGAGCGGTTGCGCGAGAGGTCGACGAAGGCGCGCCCGCAGCCGGGCGCCTCGCAGCGCCGCAGCCGCTCCTGCTCGCCGGCCACGATGATGAAGGCCAGGGCCATGCCGCAGTCGGCCGCGAGGTGGTCGGCGAGCGAGGCGTCCGGCGCGAAGTAGTGCACGTGCCAGTCGTAGCCGTCGTGGTCGGTGAGCTGGGGCGTGGTCCCGGCCGCGGCCACGAGCCGGTTGACGAGGTCGACCGCGGTACGGGCGTCGGGCGCCGCGAAGACCTCGGCGAAGTGGCTCCTGACGTCCCGCACGGCCCCGAGGTCCTTCTCGCCGAGGGTGCCGACGCCGCTGATGTGGTGCCGCTCGGCGAAGTCGTACAGCGCCGCGATGTCGGCGAGCCCGTCCTCCAGCCCGTCCACGAGTCCGTCCGTCGGGCCGTCCGGCGGCAGCTCGCCCTCCGGGGCGGTGTTCACCAGATCGACCACCGTGTCGAGGGCGATCCGGGTGTCGTGAGGGATCAGCACGCTTCGCTCCCTGGCCTTCCGGCGGGCGGGCGCCTGCCGATGGCGGCTGACTCTACTGGCTCGCCCGGCCGCTCCCCGGCCCGGTGCGGGCCTCCGGGGGAGCGGGGCACCACGCAGGGCCGTCCACCTGCCGCCGGGACCGTGGCGCACGCACAGGCGCCGTCACCGCGGTGGATTCCGCGGCGACGGCGCCTGTGTCTGCCCTATGAGGTTGTCCGCGCGACGCCGTCTCCCCGAGTCGGACGGCGCCGGGCAGCTCTCTGCCTGGCTCAGCTCTCGGCCAGGATGTGTGAGAGCTCCGTATCGAGATCGAAGTGACGATGCTCGGTGCCGGGCGGAACCGCGGCGTCGGTCCTTTTCAGGAACGACTCCAGGGCTCGCGCCGGGGCTTCGAGCAGGGCTTCGCCCTCTGGGGAGCTCAGTGCGATGCAGACGACGCCTTGACCGTGACTACGTGATGGCCAGACGCGGACGTCTCCGGTGCCGGTGGGCCGGTGCAGCCCCTCGGCAAGGAGGTCACGGGCGAAAACCCACTCGACCGTCTCCTCCGCTCCGGTGTGGAAGGTGGCGTGCACGGCATAGGGATCGGCCGTGTCATACCGCAGGCCCGCGGGTACAGGCAGTGAGGACTCGCTCGACACAACGAGGCGCAGGTGCAGCTCGCAGCTGACCGTGGTGTTCATAAGCGCCAGGGCCTTTCGCTCAGTGTGCGCTCGGGGATTCGCACGTCGGCGAAATCGACATGCCACCTACGGTGGCGTTGTAAACCCCTCTGACCCATTTGTGATGCTTCGGGTCCCTCGCCCAGCGGTGTGTAACTTTGAGTCATGCGCCCATTCAAGTGACGACGACGGGTCGGGTAGGTTGAGCTTCATGAACGCGGAGAGTGACGAGCGGAGCGTGGTCGCCGAAGAGGCGGCCCCGGAGTCCGCTACGGGGGGAACGGCCAAGGCGGAACGCGAGCTGGGATCGCGGGCGCCGGGCTTCATCAAGGCGTCGAAGCCGCTGCACGTGAGCTGGCAGGTCGGCGTCTTCGTCGTCGGCCTGGGTGTGGTGGTGGCCGGAGTGCTGATGCTGGTGCTGCCCGGCCCCGGCTGGCTGGTGATCTTCGGTGGCATGGCGATCTGGGCGACCGAGTTCGTGTGGGCCCAGCTGGTGCTGCGCTGGACCAAGCGCAAGGTCACCGAGGCCGCCCAGCGGGCCCTCGACCCCAAGGTCCGGCGGCGCAACATCATCCTCACCACGGTGGGGCTGGTGATCATGGCGGTGCTGGTCGGGATCTACGTCTGGAAGTTCGGCCTCGCCCTGCCGTGGAAGGTCGGCGAGTAGCGCCGGGGACGGTCCGGGAGCGCCGCTGACATGGGGTAATGTTTGCGGTGCGCCCGGGCGATTAGCTCAGTGGGAGAGCGCTTCGTTCACACCGAAGAGGTCACTGGTTCGAACCCAGTATCGCCCACCCGGACAGAGGGCCCCGAGACTTTCCGAAGTCTCGGGGCCCTCTGCGTTCCCGGTCCGGAACCCCCTGCGGGATCCCGGACCGGGCACCGCTCACCGCATCCGGCCCAGCACGTCCTTCAGCCTGCGTGCCTCGCGCAGCCGCTGCTCGTACGTGGCGCCCACGGCCAGCAGCAGCAGCCCGGCCAGCGCCGGCGGCAGCCAGCGCGGCAGTGCACCGGCCACCTGGACGACGTACGGCGCCAGCTCGTGCAGGGTGTCCAGGGCCAGCACCGCACCGCCGAGCAGCAGCAGCGCCTGCAGCCGGTACTTCGCCCCCAGCAGCGTGATCACCAGCGCCGCCACGCCCAGCAGCAGCGGGCGCAGCCAGTCGGGGTCGGTCCAGGCCACGGCCAGGCTCGGCAGCAGCGTCGCCGCGAGCCCCGGCCCGTACGCCGTCCAGGAGGACGCCCCGGGGTCCTTGCGCCGCCGCAGTACGCCGACGACCAGCGCGGGCACCGTCACCGGCAGGGTGTACGCCTCCGGCACCGAGACCTCCGAAGCAGCCAGCCGGACCCAGGTCGCCGCCACGAAGAGCACCGCCGCCAGGTACCCCGCCACGGGCCGCCGCTCCGGGCGCACCGCCGCTCCCGCCGCCAGCACCCCGCACAGGGCGAGCACCAGGGCCAGGAACGGCGCCCGGCCCACCGCCAGCCCCACCGCGACCAGCGCACCCAGCGCCCCGGTCAGCTCCACCGGCAACGCCACCGGGTGCCGCCGCAGCCGGGCCCCCAGCCCCACCGTCACCGCGGGCACCACGAGCAGTAGCGGCGCGGCCTCGTGCGGCGCGAGCCCCAGGGAACGGGCCGCGCATCCCGTCAGGACCGTGCCCCACACCACCGCGGCCACCGCGAGCACCGCCTGCTCCACCACCGCACGCGTCCGCAGCGCCGCCCCGGTGAACAGCAGGGCCAGCGCCCCGAACACCGCGTACGTCGCCGCCTCCGAGGCCAGCGACAGCAGCCCCGCGCTCACCGCCCCGCCGACCGCACCCACCAGCGCGCCCACCCGCACGGCGGTCCCGATACCACCGCCCGGTCCGGCGCCTTCGGCCGATCCCGCGCCACCGGCACCCCGGTCGGCACCCCGGACCGCCACCGCCACCGCCAGCAGCCCCGCCACCAGCACCGTCTCCAGGGCCACCGCCACCGGGTACGGCACATCCAGCGTCGCCGCCGCCAGGAGCAGCGTCCCCCAGCCGAGGCCCAGCGCCCCCGCGCCCGCCGCGCCGCGCACCTTCGCACCCGGCGTGATCAGCGGGGCGGCGACCCGCACCAGCGCCGGCCACCACCGGAACGCGGCTCCCAGCCCCCCGGCCACCACCGCGAGCACCACCGGGGCCGCGACCATCTCCGACCACGGCATCGAAGCCCCGAGCGTGCCCCGGAACCCGTCCGGCGCCCCCGCCCACACCTCGGCGACCAACTGGACCGGACCCAGCAGCACCGCCGCGACCGGAGGCAGCGCCCACACCAGCGCACCGGCCACCACCGCGCCCGCCGCTAGCAGCACCCCGCGCCCCGCGCTCCGCGGCAGCCGCACCCGTACGACGAACAGCAGGGCCAGGCCGCAGAGCAGATACACCGGCACCTGCCAGGTGCCCGGCACCGCCGCCCGCAGCACGCCTCCGACCGCGGCCACCGCCGCCAGGCCGGCCACCGCGCCGCCCACCTGCGCATAGCCGTCAGGGGTGCGCCACGCACCGGCCAGCGCCGCGACGGCCGCCGTCAGGAGCAGCGTGCCCGGCAGCAGGGCGCCGAGCGGGCCGCCGGCCGTCAGCGACTCCCCGAGCCCGACCAGCAGTGCGGCGGACCCCATCACCGCCAGACCGGTCCCCGCCGTGACCCGTACACCGAGGCCCTTGCCCCACAGTGCGATCGCCCCGTCGACGACCGCCGTCACCAGCAGCGCCCAGCCGACCACGATCGCCGGGGCGCCGACGGCCCAGGCCCCCAGAAGCAACGGCCACTGGACGAAGAACACGGCCGCGGGCAGCGGCAGGTGCAGCTTGCCCAGCGCCAGGCCGTAGGCCGCCCAGAGCGCGGCCAGCACCGCCGACGCGACCGCCGTGAACGTGAGCCCGTCGGCGTCCGGTGCCGCCACCGCATGGATCGCGTAGACGTCCAACAGCGTGAGCACCAGGGCGAGCGCCGCCAGCGCCTCCGCCGTCGCCGCGAGCTTGCGGCGCAGCAGGACCGCGGGGGCGGCGAGCGCCGCCAGGGTCACCAGGGCCAGGACGGCCGACCGGCCGCCGATGCCCATCGAACCCCAGCTGACGAGGGTGAACGCGACGGCCGCGACCGTCAGCAGCAGACCGCCCAGCGTCAGCAGCACGTTCTGCGCGCTGCGCGGCGCGGACGGCTTCGCGGTCCGCGGCCCGGACCCCCACGGCTGCCCCGGGGCCCAGCCGTGGCCCACGGGCGGCGTACCCCAGCGGGGTGCGTTCGGCGCCTGCGGCTGCGGCTGCAATGCGCTGACCAGCCAGGCGCGGCGGGTCAGCAGGTGGGCCCTGCGGGCGTCCAGCTGAGCCAGTTCTCGGTCGAGGAGCGCCAGTTCCTCGGCGGGCGGCGGCACATGTTCCATGTACCGGAGTGTGGCCCCGGCCCGCTGCCTCGTACATGCGCTCGGATACTCACTTTCCGCGTTTCCGCGTCTGAGTAAGTCCCGGGGCCGGCCCCGCCGGAAGCGGTTTGAACGAAGCCCGCCGAGCCCTGTATGGTTCAACCCGTTCCCGGGCGATTAGCTCAGTGGGAGAGCGCTTCGTTCACACCGAAGAGGTCACTGGTTCGAACCCAGTATCGCCCACCGGGAAAAGCCGGTCCGCCAGCATCACGGCGGACCGGCTTCTCTGTGTTCAGGCGGCAGCGGCGGGCAGCTCCGGGCGCAGCGGCCAGGCCTGATCCACCACTTCCGGTGTCCCGCTCCGGGCGAACCACGCCTCCAGGCCCCGGGCCTGCGCCGCGTGCCAGGTGGCCTGGAGGGTGTGCAGCTCGGCGGGGGAGAGCCGCTCCAGCCGGGAGGAGAAGCGGCGGCATATCGCGCGCACCAGCTCCAGTGAGGCCGTGGCGTCGGCCGCCGCGTCGTGGGCACCGTCGAGCGGCACCTCGTACAGCTCGCACAGATCCGTGAGCGTGCGGCGGCCCTTGCGGTAGCGGTCCAGATGTTTGTCCAGCACCCGGGGGTCCACCACCCGCAGCGGCACGTCCGCCATGTACCCGGCCAGGGAAGAGGCCCGGTGCCGCTTCAGCTCGCGGTCCAGCAGGGTCAGGTCGAACGGCGCGTTCATCACGACCAGCGGGCGGCCCGTCGCGCACTGCTCGGCCAGCGAACGGGCGATCTCGTCGACCACGGGAGCGGGCCAACGGCCGTTGCGCTGAAGGTGATCGTCGGTCAGACCGTGGATCTCCGTGGCCCCCGCGGGCACCGGGATCCCCGGGTTGACCAGCCAGCGGGTGACGCGGACGCGTCCGCCCGTCGTGTCCTGCGCGACGAGAGCGGCCGAAACGATCCGGTCCTGCTCGACGTCCACGCCTGTCGTCTCCGTGTCAAAAGCGGCCAGCGGCCCTTCGAACCAGTGCATCATCCCCGAACTCCTCGCACCTGCACGGCAGATGGAGTGATTCCTCTGCCCGATATCGGTGATACCCGTGCTGTTTGCCTGATACGCCGTTTGCGGGCGTTCTCCTGCGGTGACAACACAGGTGAGGGGGAGGGAAGTTGCCCGTCGGTCCTGTCCCCGGTCCTATCTGATGGCACGTCCGGAAGGCATACGGAGCCATGGCGCTCGCGCAGCCCGATCCCGGGGGGCCCGCCCGCGCCGAAGGGTTCGGGACGGTGGAGCAGCCGAACACCCCGCTGCGCGGCTCCCTCGCCACCACCGCCTGCATGGAGACCCTCCAGGTGGGCTACCTGCACGCCGTCGCCGCGGCGGCGGGATGTTCGCTCTCCCAGCCCTTCCCCGACAACGGCATCGACTGGCACGTCAGCCACGGCGCCGCCGCCCACACCGTCGACGACGAAGTGACCATCAAGGTGCAGCTCAAGTGCACCTACCAGATACCGCCGCACCCGGCGGGCGGGGCGTTCTCCTTCACGCTCGACAACGCCCATCTCGTCAAGCTCGCCCGCACCCCGGTCTCGGTGCACAAGATCCTGGTGGTGATGCTCGTGCCCCGCAGCCAGGACGAATGGCTGAGCGCCGGGCCCGGCAGCCTCGATCTGCGGCACTGCTGCTACTGGACCAACCTGGCCGGCCACGCGGTGACGGGCCGGTACCGGACCACCGTGCGCATCCCGACCTCACGGATCTTCGACGACCGCGCACTCTGCGACATCATGGCCCGGGTCGGGGCCGGAGGGAGACCCTGATGCACCGGTCGATGGACGAACCCACGGGACCGGCGGAGCTGCCCGGCGCCCGGTCGCACCCCGCCGCGAGCACGGAGTACGCCGACCCGGGCGGGGACGGCACCCCGCTGCCCGACCCGGCGGTCCTCACCGCGCTCCTGCACCGGTACGGCTGGCAGCGGCGCGGGGGAGCGGCCGGGCGGTACAGCCGCTGGTCCCCGCCCGGAACGGCCGCCGGAGCCAGCCTGCTGGTCCCCGAGAACACCGCCTTCCCCGACACCGAGGACCTGCTGGCCGAGGCGCTCACCGCGCTCTCCCGCAGCGCCGCCCCCTCGGCCCGGGACATCCTGGTCTCCCTCGCCGTCCCCAGCGACGAGGTCCGCTGGTGGCGCGAGATCCCCGAATCGGCGGCCGGGGCGGCGGGCGCCTCGGGATGGGCGGAGACGGAGGAGCTGCGCTCGGCGGCCCGGCAGATCCTCCTCGCCGGGGCGCTCGCGGCGCGCGGCCGGGCCGGCTACCACGGGGCCCGGCACCGGCGGAAGGCCCGGGCGGCGCTGGACGGGACGCTCATCGGGCCCGCGCCGGGCGGCCGCCGGCTCACCGCGTTCGTCCCCGTCGACTCCGGACGGGCCGTCGCCGTCCAGCTCTGCCACGCGCTGCACGCCACCCGGGAGGCCGTCGACTACCAGCGGGCCACCGGCGGCATGGAGGCGTTCGACAGCGCGGTGGCGGCGGGCGTCAGCCGGGAGCTGACCGAGGCCCTGGTGACCCTGGTGCGCGGTACGGAGGGCGCCGGGATCGACCTGCGGTGGGCGCCCGCCGCAGGCACCCCGGACGGCTGCCCGGCCCGCCCCGCGCCGGTCGAGTTCTCCCCGGGCGACCTGCCCGCCCTGCGCTCCGCCGGGGCCCGCTACCTCCGGGAGGAGCCCGCCGTCCCGGTCCGGATCACCGGCGCGGTGGTCCGGCTGCGCCGCTCGGGGCCGCGTGGCGCCGGGATCGTACGGCTGCGGGTGCTGGCGGGGGCGGAGGTCGCGCACGTACGGGTGGAGCTGGACGAGGAGGCGTACCGGATCGCGGGCCACGCCCACCTCGTCGGGCTGCCGCTGCGGGTGGAGGGACGCCTTGAGCGGCGGGGCGGCTTCCGGCGGCTCACCGGGGCCTCGCAGGTCGCGCCCGTCCAGGTCGACGAGGCCGAGCGGGACCGGCTGATGAAGTCGCTCCAGGAGAACGTGGACTTCTTCGAGGAGGCGTGCGCGGGGGAGGAGCCCTTGTAGCGAGGGGGAAGGCGTTGGCATCGGGGGCGTGGGGCTCGGTACGATTCGCATTGCTTAGCCATACGAAGGCAGGCGACCCCCTCAGTCAGGAGAGACCGGTGTCAGACGTCCGTGTGATCATCCAACGCGATTCCGAGCGGGAAGAGCACGTGGTGACGACGGGCACGACGGCCGGCGAGCTCTTCCCCGGTCAGCGCACCGTCGTCGCCGCGCGCATCGGCGGCGAGCTGAAGGACCTCTCCTACGAGCTCCGGGACGGCGAGTCCGTCGAGCCGGTGGAGATCTCCTCCGAGGACGGCCTGAACATCCTGCGCCACTCCACCGCGCACGTGATGGCCCAGGCCGTGCAGGAACTCTTCCCCGAGGCCAAGCTCGGCATCGGCCCGCCGGTCAAGGACGGCTTCTACTACGACTTCGACGTCGAGAAGCCGTTCACGCCCGAGGACCTCAAGGCCATCGAGAAGAAGATGCAGGAGATCCAGAAGCGGGGCCAGAAGTTCTCCCGCCGCGTGGTCTCCGACGAGGACGCCCGCGAGGAGCTCGCGAACGAGCCGTACAAGCTGGAGCTCATCGGCATCAAGGGCTCCGCCTCCTCGGACGACGGCGCGGACGTCGAGGTGGGCGGCGGCGAGCTGACCATCTACGACAACCTCGACCCGAAGACCGGCGACCTGTGCTGGAAGGACCTCTGCCGGGGTCCGCACCTGCCCACCACCCGGTTCATCCCGGCGTTCAAGCTGATGCGCAACGCCGCGGCCTACTGGCGCGGCAGCGAGAAGAACCCGATGCTCCAGCGCATCTACGGCACCGCCTGGCCCACCAAGGACGAGCTGAAGGCGCACCTGGAGTTCCTGGAGGAGGCCGCCAAGCGCGACCACCGCAAGCTCGGCAACGAGCTGGACCTCTTCTCCTTCCCCGACGAGATCGGCCCCGGCCTCGCGGTCTTCCACCCCAAGGGCGGCGTCATCCGCCGGGCCATGGAGGACTACTCGCGCCGCCGTCACGAGGAGGAGGGCTACGAGTTCGTCTACAGCCCGCACGCCACCAAGGGCAAGCTCTTCGAGAAGTCCGGCCACCTGGACTGGTACGCCGACGGCATGTACCCGCCCATGCAGCTCGACGACGGGGTGGACTACTACCTCAAGCCGATGAACTGCCCGATGCACAACCTGATCTTCGATGCACGCGGCCGCTCCTACCGTGAACTGCCGCTGCGTCTCTTCGAGTTCGGCACGGTGTACCGGTACGAGAAGTCGGGCGTCGTGCACGGTCTGACCCGCTCGCGCGGCTTCACCCAGGACGACGCGCACATCTACTGCACCAAGGAGCAGATGGCGGAGGAGCTCGACCGCACGCTCACCTTCGTGCTGAACCTCCTGCGCGACTACGGGCTCACCGACTTCTACCTGGAGCTCTCCACCAAGGACCCGGAGAAGTACGTCGGCTCCGACGAGACCTGGGAGGAGGCCACCGAGACCCTCCGCCAGGTCGCCGAGAAGCAGGGCCTCCCGCTGGTCCCGGACCCGGGCGGCGCCGCGTTCTACGGCCCGAAGATCTCCGTGCAGTGCAAGGACGCCATCGGCCGCACCTGGCAGATGTCGACCGTGCAGCTCGACTTCAACCTGCCCGAGCGCTTCGACCTGGAGTACACCGGCCCGGACGGCTCCAAGCAGCGCCCGGTGATGATCCACCGCGCGCTGTTCGGCTCCATCGAGCGGTTCTTCGCGGTGCTCCTGGAGCACTACGCGGGCGCCTTCCCGGTCTGGCTCGCCCCGGTCCAGGCCGTCGGCATCCCGATCGGCGACACCCACATCCCCTACCTCCAGGAGTTCGCCGCCAAGGCGCGCAAGCAGGGGCTGCGGGTGGACGTGGACGCCTCCTCGGACCGGATGCAGAAGAAAATCAGGAACCAGCAGAAGAACAAGGTTCCGTTCATGATCATCGCCGGTGACGAGGACATGGCCAACGGTGCCGTCTCCTTCCGCTACCGCGACGGATCGCAGGAGAACGGCATCCCGGTCGACGAGGCCATCGCCAAGATCGCGAAGGCCGTCGAGGACCGCGTACAGGTCTGATCCGGCAGTGGGCAACGGCCCCCGGAGCGCTACCCGCGCTCCGGGGGCCGTTGCTCGTCCTCCCGCGTGAACACCTGGATCAGCCACGACGAGAACGAGCCCGTCACCGCCCCCAGCAGCGCGAGACCGCACGCCATCAGCCCCGCCGCCACCGTCCGCCCCCAGAAGGTGACCGGTGCGGCATCGCCGTAACCGACCGTCGAGAGCGTCGCGCACGCCCACCACACCGCGTCCCCGAAGGTGCGGATGGAGGCGCCGGGCGCCGCGCGTTCCAGGCGGTACACCGCGAGCGCGGCGGAGAGGCCGAGCAGGACGGCGCTCAGGCTCGCGTACGACATCACCCGGGCGTACAGGTTCAGCCGCGGCCGGTCACGGCGCTGCTGCACCGCCGTGTAGACCTTGACCATGCGCAGGGGGCGCAGCAGCGGCAGGAGCAGGACCAGGGTGTCGAGCCAGTGCGTGCGGACGAAGCGTGCGCCCTGGCCGCTGAGGTGCAGCCGTACCGCGTAGTCCGCGAGGAAGAGCAGCCACGTCGACCAGACCAGGATCAGGGAGATGTCGTGCCACGGCTGGGCGTCGCGCGGGGCCAGGACCCGGGCCGCGTACCCCGCCAGGAAGAGCAGGGAGGCGGCGAAGAGCGGAAGCTCCGTGCGCTGCTCCCAGCGGGTCGGCCGGGCGGGGGCCTCCGGGGCGGGTCGCTGGCTCATCGCCTCAGCATCGCCGGGCGGGCTCGGGTGCGGCCCCGGCGACACGCTCCGCGCGGGTGACGCAATATGCTGATCGGCATGACGAGTGAGCCGGAGCAGCAGATCGGCGTGGGGACGCCCGACGCGTTTCAGCGTCTGTGGACGCCCCATCGGATGGCGTACATCCAGGGCCAGGACAAGCCGAGCGGCCCGGGCGCCGAGGACGGCTGCCCGTTCTGTTCGATTCCGGCGAAATCCGACGAGGACGGGCTCGTGGTGGCGCGCGGCGAGCACGTCTACGCGGTGCTGAACCTCTACCCGTACAACGGCGGGCACCTCATGGTCGTCCCCTACCGGCACGTCGCCGACTACACGGAGCTGGACGGTCCGGAGACGGCGGAGCTGGCGGACTTCACGAAGCGGGCGATGGCGGCCCTGCGCACCGCCTCCGGGGCGCACGGGTTCAACATCGGGATGAACCAGGGTTCGGTCGCCGGGGCCGGGATCGCCGCCCACCTGCACCAGCACCTGGTGCCGCGCTGGGGCGGGGACACCAATTTCATGCCGGTGATCGGCCACACCAAGGTGCTGCCGCAGCTCCTGGGCGACACCCGGGCGATGCTGGCCGGCGCCTGGCCGGCCGCCTGAGCGGGACCGAGCCGTACAGGGAGAAGGGCCCCCACCTGGGGGCCCTTCTCCCTGTACGTACGGACTAGGCGTCGTAGACGTCGGCCTTGCGCGGGGCCGGGTCCTGGACCAGGCCGCTCAGTATCATCGAGCGGCTGTCGAAGCGCTCGGTGTCCACGCCGTTCTCCGCGAGGACCCGCATCGCCGCCGAGTGGACCACGCGCAGCACCGGGGTGGCCGCGCGCATCGCGTCGTCCGCCATGAAGCGGTGGTTCCACGGCTTGGCCGCCCACGCGTGCCGCAGTCCGAAGGGCTCCGGAAGCACTATCTTCCCGCCCAGGTAGTCCAGCACCGGCGGATACCAGGTGAAGGGCGCCCGCAGGGCGAGCCGGACGACCTCCCGCGCCTCCACCACCGGCAGCTGGATGTCCCGGGTCTCCCAGAACCTGACGGTCTTGTTGACCGTCTTCGTCCGGGCCGCGGGCTTCGCGAAGAACAGCCCGTGCACCGGGCCCAGCGCATGCCCGGTGACCTCGATGCGCAGCGTCTCGTGGAGCACGGTGACCGTGATCATCATGGTGATCACGAGCTGACCGTCCCAGAGGGTGAACTGCACACCCAGGTAGTGCCGGTCACCGCTGCCGAACTGCTGGTGGTTGCAGATCCGCTGTATCTCGTGCGGCTTCACCTGGAAGGTCGCGACGTCCTCGCCGTCGGGGCGGGAGACGGAGTCGGCGTTCTCACCGATGGGGGAGACGATCCAGTGCTTCACGGACGGCTTGGGGAAGCCGCCGGTGTTGAGCGGGCCGCGCTCCAGCATCTTCAGCTGGTCGTGGATGATCCGGATCAGGTCCCAGCTGCGGAACTGGTGGATCTCCCGCGTCGGGTCCTTCGGGGTCAGCTCCTCGGCCAGCTGCCAGCTGCCCCACCGGGTGCCCATGCCGAGGATGCCCTTGGGACCGGCGTAGAAGACCGCGTTGGACTGCTGCTCGGCGGAGAGCTTCTCCAGCGACTGGCGCAGTTCCTCGCGCGCGGTCTCGTTGGGGTTCTTCGGCACCGCCTCCGGGATCTTCGCGATGACACCGGTGCCGGACAGCAGCCCGTCCCAGCGGGCCCGCAGGTCCTTGGCCGAGGTCTCCGCGACCCTTTTGGCGAGGAACCAGCCGATCAGCGGGGCGACGATCGCCCCCCGGACGTACAGGGGCAGGACCCCGTCCGTGGGCAGCTTCCACACCAGGATCAGCGCGCCGATCCCGAACACGGCGAGCAGCACCGTGCCGACCGCCCGGAACGCGGCGTCCTTCGACTTCGCGAGGGCGTCCTTGATGCGGAACGCGATGACCCAGGCGATCATCCCCGGCAGGAACAGGAAGCCGAACACCGCGGTGATCATCGTGAGCCGGGTGTCGCGCGCCTTACGGAGGTTGGTCGCCGACAGGCAGTGCTCGACCACCGTCTGCGGATCGGTGCCGAAGGACTGGATGAGCGCCGCGCGGGAGCCGCCCAGCATGCGTTCCTGGACGGCCCGGGAGAACGCCTCGCCGAGATTGGGCTTGAAATAGTCGGACTTGAAGAGCTTCGATGCCCCCGGCTTCACGGTGGACTTGTGCCACTCGCTGTTGGCATCGAGGATCACGTCCACCGGGCTGTCCCGGTACGCGGCCGAGGCCAGGGCGTTGGTCGCCACGGACTGGCCGCCGGACCCCTGGATCGGGATCTGCGCCCCGGGTGAGAAGTCGAATACGTCGTTGGCCACTGCCGCCCCCACTCGCCGCACGGTCTGCTCCTGCGGGTGTGCCCAACTACCCTACGCGGCATACCTTCTGAGCTGCGCCCACAGCGTATCGCCCGGATCCCCGCACCACCCGTCACCTCAAGCGACGCGGGTGGTGTTTGCGACAGTGCGCCGGTCACGCGCCGGGTGATCCGGCGCCCCGCTCCGCGCGCACCCGGTCGGCGAGCTGCGGCGGCATCGCCTCGAACCGGGCGTGCGTACGGCCGAAACGGCCGGTGCCGTGCGTCAGGGAGCGCAGGTCGAGCGGGTACCGGCCGATCTCCGTCTCCGGCACCTCCGCCCGTACGAGGGTGCGTCCGCCCGGACTCTGCTCGGTGCCCACCACCCGGCCCCGCCGCCCCGACAGATCGCTCATCACCGGGCCCACATAGTCGTCGGGGACCAGCACGGTGACCTCGCAGACCGGCTCCAGGAGCTGGATACGGGCGTCCGCCGCGGCCTCGCGCAGGGCGAGCGCCCCGGCGGTCTGGAACGCGGCGTCGGAGGAGTCCACCGAGTGCGCCCTGCCGTCGAGGAGGGTGACGCGCACGTCGACGAGCGGGTGCCCGGCGGACAGGCCCCGGGCGGCCTGGGCCCGTACGCCCTTCTCCACCGACGGGATGAACTGGCGCGGCACCGAACCGCCGACGACCTTGTCCACGAACTCGATGCCGCTGCCCGCGGGCAGCGGCTCCACCTCGATCTCGCAGATCGCGAACTGCCCGTGCCCGCCGGACTGTTTGACGTGCCGCCCGCGCCCGGCCCCCCGCCCGCCGAACGTCTCGCGCAGCGCGACCCGGTGCGGTTCGGCGTCGACCTGGACGCCGTAGCGGCTGCGCAGCCGCTCCAGGGCGACTTCCTGGTGGGCCTCGCCCAGGCACCACAGGACCACCTGGTGGGTGTCCGGGTTCTGTTCCAGGCGCAGGGTGGGGTCCTCCGCGACCAGCCGGGCCAGCCCGTGGGAGAGCTTGTCCTCGTCCGCCTTCCCGTGCGCCCTCACCGCTGTCGGAAGCAGCGGGTCCGGGGTCGACCAGGGCTCGATGAGGACCGGGGCGCCGGAGGCGGAGAGCGTGTCGCCGGTCTCCGCCTCGCCCAGCCGGGCCACGCAGACCAGATCGCCCGCGACGCACCGGTCCACCGGATGCTGCTGCCGGCCGAACGGTGAGGAGAGCGCGGTCACCCGGATCTCCGCCTCGTGACAGGGGCGCGGGGCCTGCCCCGCCGCGTCCAGGCCGTGGCCGCACAGATGCACGGTGTCGTCGGGCCGCAGGGTGCCGGAGAAGACCCGGACCAGCGAGACGCGGCCCGCGTACGGGTCGGACGACGTCTTGACGACCTCCGCGAGCAGCGGGCCCTCCGGATCGCAGACCGGGGCGGCCTCGGGTTCGCCGGACGGTGTGGTGACCACGGGCGGGGTGCGCTCCAGCGGGGTCGGGAAGCCGCGCGTGATCAGTTCCAGCAGCTCCACCGTGCCGATGCCCTGCCGGGCGCCCTCGGCCGCGGGGGCGGCGGCCAGCACCGGAAAGAAGGTGCCCCGGGCGACGGCCCGCTCCAGATCCGCGATCAGTGTCGCTATGTCGATGTCGCTGCCACCTCCGCCGTCGAGGTACCGGTCCATCAGCGACTCGTCCTCGCTCTCGGCGATGATCCCCTCGATCAGCCGGTCGCGGGCCTCCTTCAACGGTGCCTCCTGGCCGGGCGCGGGCGGCAGCTCGGCCCGCTCCCCGGAGGAGTAGTCCAGGATCCGCTGGGTCAGCAGCCCGGTCAGCCCGGTGAGCGGCGCGTGCCCATCGGCGCTTTCGGGGCCGAGCACCGGCAGATAGAGGGGGAGTACGGCATCGGGGTCGTCCCCGCCGAACGTCGCCGCACAGATCCGGGTCATCTCCTCGAAGGAGGTGCGCGCGGTGTCGAGATGGGTGACGACGATCGCCCGGGGCATCCCCACGAGCGCGCACTCCTCCCACACCGCCCGGGTCGTCGCGGCCACGGACTCGGCCGCCTGGGCCGCCGAGACGACGAAGAGGGCCGCGTCCGCCGCCCGCAGACCGGCCCGCAGCTCCCCGACGAAGTCGGCGTACCCGGGGGCGTCCAGCAGATTGACCTTGCGGCCGTCCCACGCCACCGGGACCAGGGAGAGGTGGACGGAACGCCGCCGGCGCCGCTCGATCTCGTCGTGGTCGGAGACGGTCGCCCCGTCCTCGACCCGGCCCGCCCGGTTCACGGCCCCCGCCGTCAGGGCCAGGGCCTCGACCAGGGTGGTCTTGCCCGATCCGCTGTGGCCGACCAGCACCACGTTCCGTACGTCGGAGGGGTGGCCGGCCGCCGGTACTCCTCCGGCGGCCCCGGGGTGTGCGTGCGTCTTCTCGCCCATGGTGTGCCTCCCGGCGGGTGGCGCGGTGCGGGTACGGGAGAGGAGCCGACCGCGCGATGGGGGAGCGGTGGTCACGGGCACGGGGAGGGCCGTCGCGGCGGCCCCGGCGACGCCCGCGGTCCTTCGAGCTTGGCACCGCGGAGGGGGCGCGTCCATATGTCGGGGGCGGCGGCAGCATCCCGTGACACCCTGCGGCGGGTGCCCGTCCGGTGGAGGGCACCGGTCGTGACTACGATGGGCCAGCCGGTGGCCGAAGGGGCCGCTCGGCCAACCGAACCCTCGGGAAAGCCATGCTGAACAAGTACGCGCGTGCATTTTTCACGCGTGTCCTCACACCGTTCGCCGCTCTGCTGCTCCGTCTCGGGGTCAGCCCCGACGCGGTCACTCTCATCGGCACGGCCGGAGTGATGGCAGGTGCGCTGGTCTTTTTCCCGATGGGGGAGTTCTTCTGGGGCACCATCGTCATCACGCTCTTCGTCTTCTCCGACCTCGTCGACGGCAACATGGCCCGGCAGGCCGGGATCTCCAGCCGGTGGGGCGCGTTCCTCGACTCGACGCTGGACCGGGTCGCCGACGGGGCGATCTTCGCCGGCTTCGCCCTCTGGTACGCGGGCAGCGGTGACGACAACGTCCTGTGCGCCGTCGCGATCTTCTGCCTGGCCAGCGGCCAGGTGGTCTCGTACACCAAGGCGCGCGGCGAGTCGATCGGCCTGCCGGTCGCGGTGAACGGGCTGGTGGAGCGCGCCGAACGCCTGGTCATCTCGCTGGTCGCGGCAGGCCTCGCCGGACTGCACGCGTTCGGCGTCCCGCACATCGACATCCTGCTCCCGATCGCGCTGTGGATCGTCGCCGTGGGCTCCCTGGTGACGCTGATCCAGCGCGTGGTGACCGTGCGCCGCGAGTCCGCCGACGCCGACGCCGCCTCCGCGGCCAACGGTCCGGCCGACCGATGAGCGCGCTCAAGGGCAAGATCACCGACAGTCTGTACGGGCTCGGCTGGGGCGCGGTCAAGAAGCTGCCCGAGCCCGCCGCCACGGCCCTGTTCCGCACCATCGCCGACCAGGTCTGGAAGCGGCGCGGCAAGAGCGTGCTGCGCCTGGAGTCGAACCTGGCCCGGGTGGTCCCGGACGCGAGCCCGGAACGGCTGGCCGAGCTGTCGCGGGCCGGGATGCGCTCGTACATGCGCTACTGGATGGAGTCGTTCCGGCTGCCGGCCTGGAGCCCGGAGCGGATCAGGAACAGCATCGACATCGCCGGCACCGACCGGCTGGCCGAGGGGCTGGACGCCGGGCGCGGGGTCATCGTCGCCCTGCCGCACCTGGCCAACTGGGACCTCGCCGGCGCCTGGGTCACCACCGACCTGAAGGTCCCCTTCACCACCGTCGCCGAACGGCTGGAGCCCGCGACGCTCTACGACCGGTTCGTCGCCTACCGCGAGGGCCTGGGCATGGAGGTCCTGCCGCACAGCGGCGGGGCGGCCTTCGGGACCCTGGCGCGGCGGCTGCGCGCGGGCGGCCTGATCTGCCTGGTCGCCGACCGGGACCTCTCCGCCTCCGGGGTGGAGGTCTCGTTCTTCGGCGCCACCGCCCGGATGCCCGCCGGCCCCGCCCTGCTCGCCCAGCAGACGGGCGCGATGCTGCTGCCGGTGACCCTCTCGTACGACAGCACGCCGGTGATGAAGGGGATCATCCACCCCGCGGTCGAGCTGCCGGAGGAGGGCACCCGAGCCGAGAAGACGGCCGCCATGACCCAGGGACTGGCCGACGCCTTCGCCCTCGGCATCGCCGAACACCCTGAGGACTGGCACATGCTCCAGAGGCTCTGGCTGGACGACCTGGACCCCCGGGGGGAACCCACGTGAAGATCGGCATCGTCTGCCCGTACTCCTGGGACGTACCCGGCGGCGTGCAGTTCCACATCCGGGACCTGGCCGAGCACCTCATCGGACTGGGCCACACCGTCTCCGTCCTGGCCCCGGCCGACGACGAGACCCCGCTGCCCCCGTACGTCGTCTCGGCGGGCCGGGCCGTCCCCGTCCCGTACAACGGCTCCGTAGCCCGGCTGAACTTCGGCTTCCTGTCGGCCGCCCGGGTACGCCGCTGGCTGCACGACGGCACCTTCGACGTGATCCACATCCACGAGCCGACCTCCCCGTCGCTCGGCCTGCTCGCCTGCTGGTCGGCGCAGGGCCCGATCGTGGCCACGTTCCACACCTCCAACCCGCGCTCCCGGGCGATGATCGCCGCGTATCCGATCCTCCAGCCCGCCCTGGAGAAGATCAGCGCGCGGATCGCGGTCAGCGAGTACGCGCGGCGCACCCTGGTCGAGCACCTCGGCGGGGACGCCGTGGTCATCCCGAACGGCGTCGACGTCGGCTTCTTCGCCAAGGCCGAGCCGAAGGCCGAGTGGCAGGGCCAGACCCTCGGCTTCATCGGCCGCATCGACGAACCCCGCAAGGGGCTGCCCGTCCTGATGAAGGCGCTGCCCGCGATCCTCGCCGCCCGCCCGGAGACCCGGCTGCTGGTCGCGGGGCGCGGCGACGAGGAGGAGGCGGTGGCATCCCTGCCGAAGGAGCTGCGCGGGCGCGTCGAGTTCCTCGGCATGGTCAGCGACGAGGACAAGGCCCGGCTGCTGCGCAGCGTCGATGTGTACGTGGCCCCGAACACCGGCGGCGAGAGCTTCGGCATCATCCTGGTCGAGGCGCTGTCGGCGGGTGCGCCGGTCCTCGCGAGCGACCTGGACGCCTTCGCGCAGGTGCTGGACCAGGGCGCGGCGGGCGACCTCTTCGCCAACGAGGACGCCGACGCGCTGGCCGCCGCCGCCATCCGGCTGCTGGGCGATCCCGAGCGCCGGGCCGGGCTGCGGGAGCGGGGCGAGGCCCATGTGCGGCGCTTCGACTGGGCGACGGTAGGGGCCGACATCCTCTCGGTGTACGAGACGGTGACGGACGGGGCCGCCTCGGTGGCGGCGGACGAGCGGTCGGGGCTGCGGGCCCGGTTCGGGCTGGCGCGGGACTGAGAGCGGGGCCGGGGCCTCCCGTCGAGAGCCGGGGCCTCCCGTTGAGAAGGGAGGGCCCCGGCGACGGTAGCGTGTGCGACCGTGACCGTAACCCTGATCATCTGGATCGCCGTCGCCCTCGTCGTGATCGGCGTGTACCTCAGCTGGACCGCCGGCCGCCTGGACCGACTGCACTCCCGCATCGACGCCTCCCGCGCCGCACTCGACGCCCAGCTCCTGCGCCGCGCCTCGGTCACCCAGGAGCTGGCCACCTCCGGTGTCCTGGACCCGGCCGCCTCCATCGTGCTGTACGAGGCCGCGCACGCCGCCCGGCAGGCCGAGGAGGACCACCGCGAGGTCGCCGAGAGCGAGCTGAGCACCGCCCTGCGCGCCGTGTTCGGCGAACCGGCCCAGGTGGAGGCGGTGAAGGAGGTGCCCGGCGGCGAGGACGCGGCCACCGAACTGGCCGCCGCCGTACGCCGCGTACCGATGGCCCGGCGCTTCCACAACGACTCCGTGCGCGCCGCCCGCGCACTGCGCCGGCACCGTACCGTGCGGCTGTTCCGGCTGGCCGGGCACGCGCCGTTCCCGTTGGCCTTCGAGATGGACGACGCCCCGCCGGTGGCCCTGGCGGACCGCCCCGGGACCTGAGCCGGCAGCGGATACAGGGCCAAAACGATCCACGGCCTCCCTATTGGCCCTTGCTGTGGACTGGTCCCACAGCGTTTGCTCGGCGGTGCAGTCTTCAGCGTCTTTCACCGAGTGAGGTCCCGTGTCCACGCTTCCCAGCACCCCGCAGTCCGCCGAGTCCACCGCCATCGGCACCGCCCGCGTCAAGCGCGGCATGGCCGAGCAGCTCAAGGGCGGCGTGATCATGGACGTCGTCGACGCCGAGCAGGCGAAGATCGCCGAGGACGCGGGCGCCGTGGCCGTCATGGCCCTGGAGCGGGTGCCCGCCGACATCCGCAAGGACGGCGGCGTGGCCCGGATGTCCGACCCCAACATGATCGAGGAGATCATCGGGGCCGTCTCCATCCCCGTCATGGCCAAGTCCCGCATCGGCCACTTCGTCGAGGCCCAGGTGCTCCAGTCCCTCGGCGTCGACTACATCGACGAGTCCGAGGTCCTGACCCCGGCCGACGAGGTCAACCACAGCGACAAGTTCGCCTTCACCACCCCCTTCGTCTGTGGCGCCACCAACCTGGGCGAGGCCCTGCGCCGCATCGCCGAGGGCGCGGCCATGATCCGCTCGAAGGGCGAGGCCGGCACCGGCAACGTCGTCGAGGCCGTCCGCCACCTGCGCCAGATCAAGAACGAGATCGCCCGTCTGCGCGGCTTCGACAACAACGAGCTGTACGCCGCCGCCAAGGACCTCCGCGCCCCCTACGAGCTGGTCAAGGAGGTCGCGGAGCTCGGCAAGCTGCCCGTCGTGCTGTTCTCCGCCGGTGGCGTCGCCACCCCGGCCGACGCCGCGCTGATGCGCCAGCTCGGCGCCGAGGGCGTCTTCGTCGGCTCCGGCATCTTCAAGTCCGGCGACCCGGCCAAGCGCGCCGCCGCCATCGTGAAGGCCACCACCTTCTACGACGACCCGAAGGTCATCGCGGACGCCTCCCGCAACCTGGGCGAGGCCATGGTCGGCATCAACTGCGACACCCTGCCCGAGTCCGAGCGCTACGCCAACCGCGGCTGGTAACCACTGATGAGCGACACCCCTGTGATCGGCGTCCTCGCACTGCAGGGCGACGTACGGGAGCACCTGATCGCCCTGGCCTCGGCTGACGCCCTGGCCAGGCCGGTCCGGCGCCCCGAGGAGCTCGCCGAGGTCGACGGCCTGGTCATCCCGGGCGGCGAGTCCACCACCATGTCCAAGCTGGCGGTCCTCTTCGGCATGATGGAGCCGCTCCGCGAGCGGGTCCGGGCCGGGATGCCGGTCTACGGCACCTGCGCCGGGATGATCCTGCTCGCCGAGAAGATCCTCGACCCGCGCTCGGGCCAGGAGACCGTCGGCGGCATCGACATGATCGTGCGGCGCAACGCCTTCGGCCGGCAGAACGAGTCGTTCGAGGCCGCGGTCGAGGTCGACGGCATCGACGGCGGCCCGGTGGAGGGTGTCTTCATCCGCGCCCCCTGGGTGGAGTCCGTCGGGGCCGAGGCCGAGGTCATCGCCGAGCACGGCGGCCACATCGTGGCCGTCCGGCAGCGGAATGTCCTCGCCACGTCGTTCCATCCCGAACTGACCGGCGACCATCGCGTGCACGCTCTGTTCGTGGAGATGGTGCGCGCAGTGAACTGAGCGGACCCCGGTAGGATCTCTCGGGTTCGACTCGATTTTGGTGACGCGAAGGAGAAGGCAGATGTCCGGCCACTCTAAATGGGCTACGACGAAGCACAAGAAGGCCGTGATTGACGCCAAGCGCGGCAAGCTCTTCGCGAAGCTGATCAAGAACATCGAGGTCGCGGCGCGTTCCGGCGGCGTGGACCCCGATGGCAACCCGACCCTCGTCGACGCCATCCAGAAGGCGAAGAAGAGCTCCGTCCCGAACAAGAACATCGACTCCGCGGTCAAGCGCGGCGGCGGTCTCGAAGCGGGCGGCGCCGACTACGAGACGATCATGTACGAGGGTTACGGCCCCAACGGTGTCGCGGTGCTCATCGAGTGCCTCACCGACAACCGCAACCGTGCCGCCTCGGACGTCCGGGTCGCCATGACGCGCAACGGCGGCTCGATGGCCGACCCGGGCTCCGTCTCGTACCTCTTCAACCGCAAGGGCGTCGTGATCGTCCCCAAGGGCGAGCTGGGCGAGGACGACGTCCTCGGCGCGGTGCTCGACGCGGGTGCCGAGGAGGTCAACGACCTCGGTGAGTCCTTCGAGGTGGTCAGCGAGGCCACCGACATGGTCGCGGTGCGCACCGCGCTCCAGGCGGCGGGCATCGACTACGACTCCGCCGAGGCCAACTTCCTGCCGACCATGCAGGTCGAGCTGGACGAAGAGGGCGCGCGCAAGATCTTCAAGCTCATCGACGCGCTGGAGGACAGCGACGACGTGCAGAACGTCTTCGCCAACTTCGACGTCTCCGACGAGGTCATGGAGAAGGTCGACGCCTGAGGCGCGGCCGGCACAGCTCGGTGCGACGGGCCGACGGGGACACACCCCGTCGGCCCGTCGTCTTGTCGGTTGCGGCGGTTCGGTTGCGACGGATTGTCAGCGCGAGCCGATAGCCTGCGGGAACAGATGAACGAGTGGGCGTTGTGAGCGTCGAGGACAGGGGGGCTCCATGCGGGTTCTGGGTGTTGACCCGGGGCTGACCCGGTGCGGTGTCGGCGTGGTAGAGGGCGTCGCGGGCCGCCCGTTGACCATGCTCGGCGTCGGTGTCGTGCGCACCCCCGCCGACGCGGAGCTCGGCGACCGGCTCGTCGCCATCGAGCGCGGCATAGAGCAGTGGCTGGACGAGCACTCCCCGGGTTACGTGGCCGTGGAGCGGGTCTTCGCCCAGCACAACGTCCGTACGGTGATGGGCACGGCCCAGGCCAGCGCGGTGGCCATGCTCTGCGCCGCCCGCCGCGGCATCCCGGTCGCCCTGCACACGCCCAGCGAGGTCAAGGCGGCCGTCACCGGATCGGGCCGCGCCGAGAAGGCGCAGGTCGGCGCCATGGTGACCCGGCTGCTGAGGCTGGACGCGCCGCCCAAGCCCGCCGACGCCGCCGACGCCCTCGCGCTCGCCATCTGCCACATCTGGCGGGCACCCGCGCAGAACCGGCTCCAGCAGGCAGTCGCCGCCCACCGCACCTCCGGCGCGTCCCGGACTCAGCCCCCGCCCGGCATCTCCCGTACGCCCGGTGCATCCCGCACACCCCGCACGCCTCGCACGCTGAAAGGCCCCGCCGCATGATCGCCTTCGTCTCCGGCCCGGTGGCCGCCCTCGCCCCGACCACGGCCGTCATCGAGGTCGGCGGTATCGGCATGGCCATCCAGTGCACCCCGCAGACCCTGGCCGTCCTGCGCGTCGGCCAGGAGGCCAAGCTCGCCACCTCCCTCGTCGTCCGGGAGGACTCCCTCACCCTGTACGGCTTCGCCGACGACGACGAGCGCCAGGTCTTCGAGCTGCTCCAGACCGCCAGCGGCGTCGGCCCCCGGCTCGCCCAGGCCATGCTCGCGACGCACAGCCCCGACGCGCTCCGCCTCGCCGTGTCCACCGGAGACGAGAAGGCCCTCACGGCCGTCTCCGGCATCGGGAAGAAGGGCGCCCAGAAGCTGCTGCTGGAGCTCAAGGACCGGCTCGGCGCCCCGGTCGGCGCGCACATCGGGCAGCAGGGCATCGGCACCCCCGTCACCTCCGGCTGGCGCGACCAGCTGCAGGCCGCGCTCATCGGCCTCGGCTATGCGAGCCGCGAGGCCGACGAAGCCGTCAGCGCCGTCGCCCCGCAGGCCGAGGCAGCCGTCGCCGAGGGCGTCGCACCCCCCGTACCGCAGCTGCTGCGGGCCGCCCTGCAGACTCTCAACCGCGCCCGCTGACCGGCACCGAACCACCGAAGAGGCCCTTGATGAACTGGGACGAGACCGGACCCGAGACCGACGAGCCGACCGGGCCGGCCTTCGACGACCGGCTGGTCGACGCGGACGCTGACGGCGAGGACACCGCGGTCGAGGCGGCCCTGCGCCCCAAGGACCTGGACGAGTTCGTCGGCCAGGAGAAGGTCCGCGAACAGCTCGACCTGGTCCTCAAAGCGGCCCGCGCCCGTGGCGCCACCGCCGACCACGTACTGCTCTCCGGCGCCCCCGGCCTGGGCAAGACCACCCTCTCGATGATCATCGCGGCGGAGATGAACGCCCCGATCCGGATCACCTCGGGCCCCGCCATCCAGCACGCCGGCGACCTCGCGGCGATCCTCTCCTCCCTCCAGGAGGGTGAGGTCCTCTTCCTCGACGAGATCCACCGCATGTCGCGGCCCGCCGAGGAGATGCTCTACATGGCGATGGAGGACTTCCGCGTCGACGTCATCGTCGGCAAGGGCCCCGGCGCCACCGCGATCCCGCTGGAGCTGCCGCCCTTCACCCTGGTCGGCGCCACCACCCGGGCCGGACTCCTGCCGCCCCCGCTGCGCGACCGCTTCGGCTTCACCGGCCACATGGAGTTCTACGCCCCCGTCGAGCTGGAGCGCGTCATCCACCGCTCCGCCCGCCTCCTGGACGTCGGCATCGACGTGGAGGGCGCCGCCGAGATCGCCGGACGCTCCCGGGGCACCCCCCGTATCGCCAACCGCCTGCTGCGCCGCGTCCGGGACTACGCCCAGGTCAAGGCCGAGGGCACGATCGACCGGCACATCGCGGCGGCGGCCCTCAAGGTGTACGAGGTTGACGAAAGGGGACTCGATCGGCTGGACCGTGCGGTCCTCGGCGCCCTGCTGAAACTCTTCGGCGGCGGCCCCGTCGGCCTGTCCACCCTCGCGGTCGCCGTGGGGGAGGAGCGCGAGACCGTCGAGGAGGTCGCCGAACCCTTCCTCGTCAGGGAAGGACTGCTGGCCAGGACGCCGCGCGGCCGTGTCGCGACCCCGGCGGCCTGGGCCCACCTGGGACTGGTTCCGCCGCAGCACGGAGCAAAGGGACAACAGGGTCTGTTCGGGGCGTGATAATTCACAGGTTCGCGCGGACAGGAACCACGGTGCCATGCTGGGCGTTGTTCCAACGATGCGGACTCGCTTAGACTCCGCCGATGCCGCCCTTACAGGTCGGTGTACCCACCCCCGTATATACAGGCCGCATGCCAGCGCGGTCGTGCGAAGGAATTCCCGTCCCGTGGATATCTTGACTCTCCTCCCCTTCATCGTGCTCATCGGGGCCATGTTCCTGATGACCCGCTCCGCCAAGAAGAAGCAGGCGGCGGCCGCGCAGATGCGCAGCGACATGCAGCCCGGTACCGGCGTCCGGACGATCGGGGGCATGTACGCGACCGTCAAGGAAGTCCACGACGACACCGTTCTCCTTGAGGTCGCTCCCGGCGTGCACGCCATCTACGCGAAGAACTCGATCGGTGCCGTTCTGGACGACGCGGAGTACAACCGCATCGTGCACGGCGACGACGAGGAGCTGGACGCGGACGGCACGGTCGTTCCCGACGACGCCTCCTCGCTGACCGGTGAGTCCGGCGCGGACAAGGCCGACGTCGCCAAGATCGACCTGGGCAAGGACGAGACGGCCGACGACGCCGGGACCGAGGACGCGGCGGCCAAGGACGTCAAGGATTCCAAGGGCGACGGCAAGGCCGACGGCGAACCCGAAGCCAAGTAGTTCTCACGATCCCGGGGACGTCGCGCGCCCACCGGCGCGCGGCGTCCCCGGGACCGTGCAGGTCGTCTGCGGGGGCAGGTCCCCACAACACTTCGTGGCCGCTCGGGCGCGTACCCGGCGCGGGGCGGTTGGACAGGGAGAAACGAGAAGGTGGCAGCACCCAAGAAGGGCCGAGGGCCGTCCGGCGGTCAGGGCAGGCCGGGGCGTTCCCTGGTCCTGATCCTCATCGCCATGGTCGCGCTCACCGGCGGGATGTTCCTGTCCGGGCACACCACGCCGAGGCTGGGCATCGACCTCGCCGGCGGCACGTCGATCACGCTCAAGGCGAAGAACCAGCCCGGCAAGCCCAACGCGATCAACGCGACCAACATGGGCACCGCGGTCGGGATCATCGAGCGCCGCGTCAACGGTCTGGGCGTCTCGGAGGCCGAGGTCCAGACCCAGGGCAGCGACAACATCATCGTCAACATCCCCAAGGGGACCAACTCCGAGCAGGCCCGGGAGCAGGTCGGTACCACCGCCCAGCTCTACTTCCGGCCCGTTCTGACGGTGGCGGCGAGCGGCCCCGAGCAGCCCACGCCCTCCGGCTCCGCGACCCCTTCGGGAAGCGCCACGCCGAGCGCCGGTGAGTCCGCGAAGCCCGAGGACAAGGGCGAGGAGGCCACCGGAGAGGAGGCCACCCCCTCCCCGAGCTCCACCACCCAGGGCCGTGCGGTCACCGGGGCCCTGAAGAAGGCCCCCACGCCGACCCCCACCGGCTCCGGCGAGCCCAAGCCGTCCGGCACCCCCGAGGCCTCGCCCTCCGCGGACCCGGCGACGGCCAAGCTCCAGGAGGAGTTCGCCAAGCTCGACTGCACCGACCCCGAGCAGCGCACGGCGGCCGGCAAGGACGCCCTGCCCACCGACTCCATCGTCGCCTGCGGCTCGAACGTCCCCGGCAGCTACGAGAAGTACGTGCTCGGCCCGGCCGAGGTCTCCGGCGGTGACGTCGACGACGCCGAGGGCGCCATCGACCAGCAGACCGGTGAGTGGATCGTGTCGATGGAGTTCACCTCCGCCGGCGCCAAGAAGTTCCAGACGATCACCAGCCGGCTCTCGCAGCAGCAGCCGCCGATGAACCAGTTCGCGATCGTCCTGGACGGCGAGGTCGTCTCCGCCCCCTCCGTGCGGACGGCGCTCAGCAAGAACGCCCAGATCTCCGGCAGCTTCGACCAGGAGTCCGCCGCGGACCTCGGCAACATCCTGTCCTACGGTGCGCTTCCGCTGACCTTCGAGGAGTCGAGCGTCACCACGGTGACCGCCGCCCTCGGCGGTGAGCAGCTCAAGGCGGGCCTGATCGCCGGTGCGATCGGTCTGGCGCTGGTCGTGATCTACCTGGTCGCCTACTACCGCGGCCTGGCCTTCATCGCCCTGCTGAGCCTCCTGGTCTCCGGCATCCTGACGTACACGATCATGGCCTTGCTGGGCCCGGCCATCGGCTTCGCGCTGAACCTCCCGGCAGTCTGTGGCGCCATCGTCGCGATCGGCATCACAGCGGACTCCTTCATCGTGTACTTCGAACGCGTGAGGGACGAGATCCGCGAGGGCCGCACCCTGCGCCCGGCCATCGAGCGCGCCTGGCCCCGGGCCCGGCGCACCATCCTGGTCTCCGACTTCGTGTCGTTCCTGGCGGCCGCGGTGCTCTTCCTCGTCACCGTCGGCAAGGTCCAGGGCTTCGCGTTCACGCTCGGCCTGACCACGCTGCTCGACGTCGTCGTCGTGTTCCTCTTCACCAAGCCCCTGATGACGCTGATGGGCCGGACGAAGTTCTTCTCCAGTGGCGGTTCCTGGTCCGGTCTGGACCCGAAGCGGCTCGGCGCCCAGCCGCCGCTGCGCCGCTCGCGCCGTGCCGGCGTTTCCACCGACCCGAAGGAGGCGTGAGATGTCGCGACTCGGCAATCTCGGCGCCCGGCTCTACCGAGGCGAGGTCGGTTACGACTTCATCCGCAACCGCAAGATCTGGTACGGCGTCTCGATACTGATCACCATCACGGCCATCATCGGCGTGGCGGTCGGCGGCCTCCGGATGGGGATCGAGTTCAAGGGCGGCGCGGTCTTCACGACCGACAGCAGGGCCCAGATCTCCACCTCCGAGGCGACGGACGTGGCGACCGAGGCCTCGGGCCACCTGGCCATCGTCCAGGAGCTCGGCAACGGCGGTCTGCGCATCCAGATCACCGAGGTCGACACGGCCAAGGCCAACGAGATCAAGGAGACCCTCTCCGAAGAGCTCGGTATCCCGGCCGAGGAGATCAACGCGGACCTGGTCGGCCCCAGCTGGGGTGAGCAGATCGCCAACAAGGCGTGGACGGGTCTCGGGATCTTCATGGTCCTGGTGGTGATCTATCTGGCGATCGCCTTCGAGTGGCGGATGGCCGTCGCCGCCCTCATCGCCCTGATCCACGACATCACCATCACGGTCGGTGTCTACGCCCTGGTCGGCTTCGAGGTCACCCCGGGCACGGTGATCGGTCTGCTGACCATCCTCGGATACTCCCTGTACGACACGGTGGTGGTCTTCGACAGCCTCAAGGAGGGCCAGAAGGACATCACCAAGCAGACCCGCTACACGTACAGCGAGATCGCCAACCGGTCGATCAACAGCACGCTGGTCCGCTCCATCAACACCACCGTGGTGGCGCTGCTGCCGGTGGCCGGCCTGCTCTTCATCGGTGGCGGTGTCCTCGGCGCCGGCATGCTGAACGACATCTCGCTGTCGCTGTTCGTCGGTCTCGCCGCCGGTGCGTACTCCTCGATCTTCATCGCCACGCCGCTCGTCGCCGACCTCAAGGAGCGCGAGCCGCAGATGAAGGCGCTGAAGAAGCGGATTCTCGCCAAGCGGGCGGCCGCGGCCGCCCGGGGCGAGTCCCCCGAGGACGACGGCCCGGTGTACCGGCAGGCCGACGAGGACGACGAGGACGGCGAGACCGCCGGTGCCGTCGTGGGCCAGCGTCAGCAGCCCCGCGGCCACGGCCGCACGCCGGGGAAGCGCCGATGACCAGCACCACCGAATCCACCAGGGAGCTGCTGCTCAGCCGGATCCGCGATGTCGCGGACTACCCGAAGCCGGGCGTGGTGTTCAAGGACATCACCCCGCTGCTGGCGGACCCGGCGGCCTTCGCGGCGCTCACCGACGCTCTCGCGGAGCTGTGCGTACGGCACGGCGCCACGAAGATCGTCGGCCTGGAGGCGCGCGGCTTCATCCTGGCCGCGCCCGTCGCGGTCCGGGCGGGCATCGGCTTCGTACCGGTCCGCAAGGCCGGGAAGCTGCCCGGAGCCACGCTGAGCCAGTCCTACGAGCTGGAGTACGGCAGCGCGGAGATCGAGATCCACGCCGAGGACCTCGAAGCCGAGGACCGGATCATGGTCATCGACGACGTCCTGGCCACCGGCGGCACCGCCGAGGCCTCGCTGGAGCTCATCCGGCGGGCCGGCGCCCAGGTCGCGGGGGTCTCGGTCCTCATGGAGCTCGGCTTCCTGGCGGGCCGGGCCCGGCTGGAGCCCGCTCTGCGGGGCGCTCCGCTGGAAGCGCTGATCACGGTCTGAGAACGACCCGAGCAGGAAGGGCGGGCACCCGGGAACATCCGGGTGCCCGCCCTTCGTTCTCCAAGCTCTCACCGTCCCCGGGCGAGGACCTGCCGGGGGATCGTTACCATGGGCTCTCCGGGTACCCCGGATCCGCACGAGGAGCGCTCTTGCCAGACGAGGCCCAGTCAGCCGCCGCCCCGCAGCCCGACAAGCCCGTGGCGGCCCCCGCCACGCCCGGGAAGGCCGCGCCCTCGAACGCGCCGAAGCCCGCGCCCCCGGAGCCCGAAGCCGGTTCCGAGCGCCCCCAGGCCGCCACGCCCCCCGCCGGGCAGCCGAAACCGGCCACGCCCGCGAGCCCGCCCGCCAAGGCCCCTGAGGCGTCCGAGCCCTCCGCGGAACCGGCCGCCACGCCTGCGCCGAAGCCCCCCGCCCCCACGCCCCCGGCCCCCGTGAAGCCCGCTGTCCCGGCCGGTGCCGCCCCCCGTTCCGGCGGCTCCTCCAACCGGGTGCGGGCCCGCCTCGCCCGACTGGGCGTACAGCGCTCCAGCCCGTACAACCCGGTTCTCGAACCCCTGCTGCGTACGGTCCGGGGCAACGACCCCAAGATCGAGACGGCCACGCTGCGCCAGATCGAGCGCGCCTACCAGGTGGCCGAGCGCTGGCACCGCGGCCAGAAGCGCAAGAGCGGCGACCCGTACATCACGCACCCGCTCGCCGTCACCACGATCCTCGCCGAGCTGGGTATGGATCCGGCCACCCTGATGGCCGGCCTGCTGCACGACACCGTCGAGGACACCGAGTACGGCCTGGACACCCTCAAGCGCGAGTTCGGCGACCAGGTCGCCCTCCTCGTCGACGGCGTCACCAAGCTGGACAAGGTCAAGTTCGGCGAGGCCGCGCAGGCCGAGACCGTACGCAAGATGGTCGTCGCCATGGCCAAGGACCCCCGGGTCCTGGTCATCAAGCTCGCCGACCGGCTGCACAACATGCGCACCATGCGCTACCTCAAGCGGGAGAAGCAGGAGAAGAAGGCCCGCGAGACGCTGGAGATCTACGCCCCCCTGGCGCACCGGCTGGGCATGAACACCATCAAGTGGGAGCTGGAGGACCTCGCCTTCGCGATCCTCTACCCCAAGATGTACGACGAGATCGTCCGCCTCGTCGCCGAGCGGGCCCCCAAGCGCGACGAATACCTCGCCATAGTGACCGACGAGGTCCAGTCCGACCTGCGCGCCGCCCGCATCAAGGCCACCGTCACCGGCCGCCCCAAGCACTACTACAGCGTCTACCAGAAGATGATCGTGCGAGGCCGCGACTTCGCCGAGATCTACGACCTGGTGGGAATCCGGGTACTGGTCGACACAGTCCGCGACTGCTACGCGGCGCTCGGCACCGTCCACGCCCGGTGGAACCCGGTGCCCGGGCGGTTCAAGGACTACATCGCGATGCCCAAGTTCAACATGTACCAGTCGCTGCACACCACGGTGATCGGCCCCAGCGGCAAGCCCGTCGAGCTCCAGATCCGTACGTTCGACATGCACCGCCGCGCCGAGTACGGCATCGCCGCGCACTGGAAGTACAAGCAGGAGGCCGTCGCCGGCGCCTCCAAGGTGCGCACCGACATCCCCAAGAACACCGGCCGCGGCCAGGACACCGTCAACGACATGGCGTGGCTGCGCCAGCTCCTGGACTGGCAGAAGGAGACCGAGGACCCCAGCGAGTTCCTGGAGTCCCTGCGCTTCGACCTCTCGCGCAACGAGGTCTTCGTCTTCACGCCGAAGGGCGACGTGATAGCGCTGCCCGCCGGGGCGACGCCCGTCGACTTCGCGTACGCCGTCCACACCGAGGTCGGCCACCGGACCATAGGAGCACGCGTCAACGGGCGGCTCGTCCCGCTCGAATCGACCCTCGACAACGGCGACCTGGTGGAGGTCTTCACCTCCAAGGCCGCCGGCGCCGGACCCTCCCGGGACTGGCTCGGCTTCGTCAAGTCGCCGCGCGCCCGCAACAAGATCCGCGCCTGGTTCTCCAAGGAGCGCCGCGACGAGGCCATCGAGCAGGGCAAGGACTCCATCGCGCGGGCCATGCGCAAGCAGAACCTGCCGATCCAGCGGATCCTGACCGGCGACTCCCTGGTCACCCTCGCCCACGAGATGCGCTACCCCGACATCTCCTCGCTGTACGCGGCGATCGGCGAGGGCCATGTTGCGGCGGCCGGCGTCGTACAGAAGCTGGTGCAGGCCCTCGGCGGCCACGACGAGGCCAACGAGGACCTCGCCGAGTCCACCCCGCCCTCCCACGGCCGCAACAAGCGCCGCGCCAACGCGGACCCCGGCGTCGTCGTCAAGGGCGTCGAGGACGTGTGGGTCAAGCTCGCCCGCTGTTGTACGCCCGTCCCCGGCGACCCGATCATCGGCTTCGTCACCCGGGGCAGCGGCGTCTCCGTGCACCGCGCCGACTGCGTCAACGTGGAGTCCCTCTCGCAGCAGCCCGAGCGGATCCTCGAAGTCGAATGGGCCCCCACCCAGTCCTCGGTCTTCCTGGTCGCCATCCAGGTCGAGGCGCTGGACCGCTCCCGGCTCCTCTCCGACGTCACCCGGATCCTCTCCGACCAGCACGTCAATATCCTGTCGGCAGCCGTCCAGACCTCCCGCGACCGAGTGGCCACCTCGCGCTTCACCTTCGAGATGGGCGACCCCAAGCACCTGGGCCACGTCCTGAAGGCCGTACGCGGTGTGGAGGGCGTCTACGACGTCTACCGGGTCACTTCTGCCCGCAGGCCGTAACAGCGGCAACGGAAAGGCCCCGGTACGCATCGCGTACCGGGGCCTTCTGACAGCCGTGATCAGCCGCCGAACTCCTCCAGGCCCTTCAGCGCCTGGTCCAGCAGCGCCTGGCGGCCCTCCAGCTCCTTGGCCAGCTTGTCCGCGCGGGCGTTGTTGCCCGAAGCGCGCGCGGTGTCGATCTGGCCGCGCAGCTTGTCCACGGCAGCCTGGAGCTGACCGGTCAGACCCTCGGCGCGGGCCCGCGCCTCCGGGTTCGTCCGGCGCCACTCCGACTCCTCGGACTCCTGGAGCGCCCGCTCCACCGCCTGCATCCGGCCCTCGACCTTCGGGCGGGCGTCACGCGGTACGTGGCCGATGGCCTCCCAGCGCTCGTTGATGCCCCGGAAGACGGCACGGGCCGCCTTCAGGTCCTTCACCGGCACCAGCTTCTCGGCCTCGGTGGCGAGCTCCTCCTTGAGCTTGAGGTTCTCGCCCTGCTCGGCGTCGCGCTCCGCGAAGACCTCGCTGCGGGCGGCGAAGAAGACGTCCTGGGCGCCGCGGAAGCGGTTCCACAGGTCGTCCTCGGACTCGCGCTGGGCGCGGCCCGCGGCCTTCCACTCGGTCATCAGGTCGCGGTAGCGCGCGGCCGTGGTCACCCAGTCCGTGGAGCCGGACAGCGCCTCGGCCTCCGTGACCAGCTTCTCCTTGGCCTTACGGGCGTCCTCACGCTGGGCGTCCAGCGCGGCGAAGTGGGCCTTGCGCCGCTTGGAGAACGCCGAGCGGGCGTGCGAGAAGCGGTGCCACAGCTCGTCGTCCGACTTGCGGTCCAGACGGGGGAGACCCTTCCAGGTGTCCACCAGCGCCCGCAGTCGCTCACCGGCCGACCGCCACTGCTCGCTCTGCGCCAGCTCCTCGGCCTCGGTGACCAGAGCCTCCTTGGCGTGCTTGGCCTCGTCGGTCTGCTTGGCCTTGAGGACCTTGCGCTCCTCGCGCCGTGCCTCGACCGTCGCCACGAGCGCGTCCAGCCGCTTGCGCAGTGCGTCCAGGTCGCCCACCGCGTGGTGCTCGTCGACCTGCTGACGCAGGTGGTCGATCGCGGTCGTCGCGTCCTTCGCCGACAGATCGGTGGTCTTCACCCGCCGTTCGAGGAGGCCGATCTCGACCACAATGCCGTCGTACTTGCGCTCGAAATAGGCCAGAGCCTCCTCGGGGGAACCGGCCTGCCACGATCCGACGACCTGCTCGCCGTCGGCTGTACGCACGTACACGGTGCCCGTCTCGTCGACGCGGCCCCACGGGTCGCTGCTCACAGCGCCTCCTCCACCTGATGCCTGCGAGGGGGTTCGCCCCCCGGGCATCGTCCACAGTTTCCTCGGGCGGGCCTCGCCCGCCCTGCACAACGCCAATCTAGGCGACCGGCCACCCGGCTGTCCGCACTCAGCGCGGCTGAAATTATCCGCTCGCGCACGACGGCCCGGGGCGCGAGAGCCGCCCCGGGCCGTGCGGCCGGATCAGACCTTCTTCACGGTCGCCTTCTTGATCTCCACGGCCAGCTTCGGCGCACCGTCGCCCGCGCCGCCCTCGACACCCGCGGCGCCGACCTTCTCCACAGCCTTCAGGGAGGCCTTGTCGAGCTTGCCGAACGGGGTGTAGGTGGGGGGCAGCTTCGTGTCCTTGTAGACCAGGAAGAACTGGCTGCCGCCGGTGCCCGGCTGGCCGGTGTTGGCCATCGCCACTGTCCCCGCGGGGAACGTCACCGCGCCGTCGGCACCCGCCTTGCCGAGCGCCGTGAGGTTCTCGTCCGGGATGTTGTAGCCGGGGCCGCCCGTGCCGTCGCCCTTCGGGTCACCGCACTGCAGGACGAAGATGCCCTGCGTGGTGAGCCGGTGGCACTTGGTCCCGTCGAAGTAGCCCTTGTCGGCGAGCGCCTTGAAGGAGTTCGCCGTCTGCGGGGTCTTCGCCGCGTCCATGGTGAACGCTATGTCGCCCTGGCTCGTACCGAGCGACATCGTGTACGACGCCTTCTTGTCGATCGTCATCGGCGGCGCGGGAGCCTTGCTCTCGCTCTCCGAGGGCGTCGGCTCCGGGCTCTGGCTCGCGGCCGCGTCGTTCTTCTTGCCGTCCTTGCCGTCGTCCTTGCCCGCCACGACGAACGCGCTCACGCCCACGACGGCGACCACGGCCACCGACGCTGCGACGATCGCCGTGATGCGCCTCGTCCTGAGACGGGCTTCCTCGCGGCGCTTCTGCTGGCGCTCGAACTTTTCCCGGGCGAGCTGCCGCCGCCGCTGTTCGCTGCTGGACACCGGTTGGGCTCCTTGTTACGTCGTGAGATCAGGGCTGGGCTGCCCGTACCGTATATGGGTTACCTGTGTCATGAGGAGCGCCGGTAGGCTCTGATCTGCTGCATCCTCCGCTGCGGCCGCATCCTCCGGACGAACATTAAGGACGATCGTGCTCATTGCCGGGTTCCCCGCCGGGGCCTGGGGGACCAATTGCTACCTGGTCGCCCCCGCCGCCGGTGAGGAGTGCGTGATCATCGACCCGGGCCACCAGGCCGCCCAGGGCGTCGAGGAAGCGCTGAAGAAGCATCGGCTCAAGCCCGTCGCCGTCGTGCTCACCCACGGCCACATCGACCATGTCGCCTCGGTCGTCCCCGTCTGCGGCGCCCATGATGTCCCCGCCTGGATCCACCCCGAGGACCGCTACATGATGAGCGACCCGGAGAAGGCCCTGGGCCGCTCCATCGGGATGCCGCTCATGGGCGAGCTGACCGTGGGGGAGCCGGACGACGTCAAGGAGCTGACCGACGGCGCGAAGCTGACCCTGGCCGGCCTGGAGTTCGGCGTCTCGCACGCGCCCGGCCATACCAAGGGGTCGGTGACGTTCGGGATGCCCGAGGCCGCGGACATTCCGCCGGTCCTCTTCTCGGGTGACCTGCTCTTCGCCGGCTCCGTCGGACGCACCGACCTGCCCGGCGGCGACCACGCCGAGCTCCTGGAGTCGCTGGCCCGCGTGTGCCTGCCGCTCGACGACTCGACCGTGGTGCTGTCCGGCCACGGCCCCCAGACGACCATCGGCCGCGAGCGCGCCTCCAACCCGTTCATGAACGGTCTGGACGCGTCGCCGCGCCGAGGACTGTAGAAGACGAGAGACGTATCCACGTGAGCACCTTTCAGGCCCCCAAGGGCACGTACGACCTGACCCCGCCGGACTCCGCGAAGTTCCTGGCGGTGCGCGAGGCCATCTCCGCGCCCCTGCGCGACTCCGGCTACGGCTACATCGAGACGCCCGGCTTCGAGGACGTCGAGCTCTTCGCGCGCGGTGTCGGTGAGTCCACCGACATCGTCACCAAGGAGATGTACACCCTCACCACCAAGGGTGGCGCCGAGCTGGCGCTGCGCCCCGAGGGCACCGCGTCCGTCCTGCGCGCGGCCCTGGAGGCCAACCTCCACAAGGCGGGCAACCTCCCCGTCAAGCTCTGGTACTCCGGCTCGTACTACCGCTACGAGCGCCCGCAGAAGGGCCGCTACCGCCACTTCTCGCAGGTCGGCGCCGAGGCCATCGGCACCGAGGACCCGGTCCTGGACGCCGAACTGATCATCCTGGCCGACCAGGCGTACCGCTCGCTCGGCCTGCGCCAGTTCCGCATCCTGCTGAACTCGCTGGGCGACAAGGAGTGCCGTCCCGTCTACCGCGAGGCGCTCCAGACCTTCCTGCGCGACCTCGACCTCGACGAGGAGACCCGCCGCCGCATCGAGATCAACCCGCTGCGCGTCCTGGACGACAAGCGGCCCGACGTACAGAAGCAGCTCACCGACGCCCCCAAGCTCCGCGACTACCTCTGCGACGCCTGCAAGGCGTACCACGAGGAGGTCCGCGCGCTGCTGACGGCGGCCGGAGTGGTGTACGAGGACGACGAGAAGCTCGTCCGCGGCCTCGACTACTACACCCGCACCACCTTCGAGTTCGTCCACGACGGCCTGGGCTCCCAGTCCGCGGTGGGCGGCGGCGGCCGCTACGACGGCCTGTCCGAGATGATCGGCGGCCCCGCGCTGCCGTCGGTCGGCTGGGCCCTCGGCGTGGACCGCACGGTCCTCGCACTGGAGGCGGAGGGCGTCGAGCTCGACATCCCCGCCACCACCAGCGTGTACGCGGTCCCGCTCGGCGAGGAGGCCCGCCGGGCCCTCTTCGCCGTCGTCACCGAACTGCGCCGCGCAGGCATCGCCGCCGACTTCGCGTTCGGCGGCCGCGGCCTGAAGGGCGCGATGAAGAGCGCCAACCGCTCGGGCGCCCGCTTCACCCTGGTCGCGGGCGAACGCGATCTGGCCGAGGGCGTCGTCCAGCTCAAGGACATGGAGTCCGGCGAGCAGAGCGCGGTGCCGCTGGCCGAGGTCGTGGCGGAGCTGACGACGCGGCTCGGCTGAGACGCAGCGGAACAGGGCGCGGGCGGGAAGGGCTCCATACCCTCCCGCCCGCGCCGTTTCGCGTGGCAGGGCCTCAGATCAGCCCCTGACGCATCGCCCCCGTCACCGCCGCCGTCCGGTCGTTCACGCCCAGCTTCCCGAACGCCCGCAGCAGATGCGTCTTCACCGTCGACTCCCCGATGAACAGCCGCCGCCCGATCTCCGCGTTGGTGCACCCCTCCGCCACCAGCCGCAGCACCTGCGTCTCCCGCTCCGAGAGCCGGGGCAGCTCCGGCACCGACCGCAACCGGTCCACCAGCCGGGCCGCCACCGAAGGGGCGAGCACCGTCTCCCCACGGGCCGCCGCCCGCACCGCGGCCGCCAGCTCCGCCCGTCCCAGGTCCTTGAGCAGATAACCGGACGCCCCGGCCTCCACGGCCCGCAGGATGTCGCTGTCGCTCTCGTACGTGGTGAGCACGACCACCCGGCACGGCAGCCCCGCCGCCCGGATCCGCCGGATGGACTCCACGCCCCCGCCGCCCGGCATCCGCAGGTCCATCAGCACAATGTCCGGCAGCAGCTCGGCACAGAGCGCCTCGGCCCGCGGACCGCTCGACGCCTCGCCGACGACCTCGAGACCGGGGTCGGCGTCGAGCATCCCGCGCAGCCCCTCCCGTACGACGGGGTGGTCGTCGGCCAGCAGGACACGGATCATCGGGGGCTCCTCGGAGGTTCGCCGGACAGCGGATTCAGGGGGAGGCGTACGGTCACCGACGTGCCCGAGCCGGGAGCGCTGCGGACGGACGCCACTCCGCCCGCCTCCTCGGCCCTGGCCCGCAGCCCGGCGAGGCCGTAGCCCTCGTGCGGTGCCCCGGGATCAAAGCCCTGGCCCTCGTCCCGTACGGACAGGGTCAGGGCATCGGGGGCGTACTCCAGCAGGACAGCCACCGCCACGGCGTTCCCCGCGTGCTTACGGGTGTTGGCGAGGGCCTCCTGACAGGCGCGCAGGGCCACCACCTCGTGCGCGGTGGGCAACGGCCGGGCGGTGCCGGACACCCGCAGCCGGACCGGGGCGCCGGTCTGCGCGGTATGGCGCCCGGTCAGCCGGCGCAGGGCGTCGGCCAGCGAGGCGCCGGCCAGATCGGCGGGGGAGCCGTCGGCGACCAGCGACCGGGCCTCGGCGAGGTTCTCCCGGGCGGTCCGCGCCATCAGCGCCACATGGCGGCGGGCCCGCGGCGGATCGTGGTCCAGCTCCGATTCGACGGCCTGGGCGAGCATCAGCAGGCTGGTGAACCCCTGCGCGAGCGTGTCGTGGATCTCCCGCGACATCCGCTCCCGCTCCGCCAGCGCACCGTGGGCCGCCGAGAGCCGGGCGATCTCCTCCCGGCCCGCCTCCAGTTCGGCGATCAGCGCGGCCCTCTCCCTGCTCTGGTCGATGATCCGGATCGTCCAGCGGCCCAGGAACGCGGCGAAGGCGAAGGTCGCCGCCGCCAGCAGGAGACGGAACCCCGCCTCGCCGGCCGGTGGCCGCCACACCAGCACCCATCCCGCGTACGGCACCGCGCCCAGGACGCCCAGCACCCGCAGCGCGGTGCCCAGCCGCAGCAGGGTGAAGCACTGCGGGGCGAGCGCGAAGGTCACCAGCTGCGTCTCACCGACCAGCACCGCCGCGGGCAGGAAGAGCAGGACGGCACCGAGGACATAGCGCCGGCCCGGCGTGCCGGCCGCCGTGTCGTCGCGCAGCGCCGGACGCCCCGCCCACAGGTACCAGGGCAGCGTCAGCCCGACGAGCGCGGCCGCCACGACCCGCAGCCGCCAGGACGGCTCGGCCGCGCCGAGCACGAGGACGACCGTGACCGCCCAGACCACGGCGAAGTACCCGTCCCAGGGGCGCAACGGCCGGGCCCAGGCATCGGACCGGCGGGCCTCACGGGCGACCGATGCGCCCACCGTCAACCCGGCGGGTGCGGATTCATCCTCACGCACATCCACCACGTGTTCCGTCATGGACCCGAGCATCCCGCGGTGGACGGGATTCCCCACCCCCCGGGCGTACACCTTTATGTCCATCGAACGGCTGACCCGTCCGGGGGTGCGGCACAATGACCGTGCCCGGCTGACCACTCAGTGATGGAACGGCGATATGACGACTGCAGCGGTAGACCACCACCCCTCGTCCGACCAGGACGAGGGCGGCGGCAAGCGCACCTTCGGGGCCGGACGGGGTCTCGCCCTGCTCCTGGTGATCACCGGCGCGGCCGGACTGCTGGCCTCCTGGGTCATCACGATCGACAAGTTCAAGCTGCTGGAGGACCCCTCCTTCACGCCCGGCTGCAGCCTCAACCCGGTCGTGGCGTGCGGCAACATCATGAAGAGCGAGCAGGCCTCGGCGTTCGGGTTCCCCAACCCGATGCTCGGCCTGGTCACGTACGGCATGGTCATCGCCATCGGGATCGGCCTGCTCGCCGGCGCCCGGTACCGCAGCTGGTTCTGGCTCGGCCTCAACGCGGGCACCCTGTTCGGCGTCGGTTTCTGCACCTGGCTCCAGTACCAGTCGCTCTACAACATCAACTCGCTCTGCCTGTGGTGCTGCCTGGCCTGGGTCGCCACCATCGTCATGTTCTGCTACGTGACCACGCACAACGTCAAGCACCGCATCCTTCCCGCGCCCGCGTGGCTGCGGAACGGCCTGACCGAGTTCCCCTGGGTGCTTCCGGTGCTGTGGATCGGCGTCATCGGGATGCTGATCCTGACGCGCTGGTGGGACTTCTGGACCAGCTGACCGGCGCCCGCCGCCCGGGGCTCTGTCAGTGGGGTCGCATAGGCTTCATGACGTGGAGCCCGACCTCTTTACCGCAGCCGCAGAAGACCGCCAGGAGAAGGACCCGTCCAGCAGCCCCCTCGCTGTCCGGATGCGTCCGCGCATCCTCGACGAGGTCGTCGGCCAGCAGCATCTGCTGAAGCCGGGCTCGCCGCTGCGCCGGCTCGTCGAGGGGAGCGGCGGTCCGGCCGGTGCGTCGTCGGTGATCCTGTGGGGCCCGCCCGGCACCGGGAAGACGACCCTGGCGTACGTGGTCAGCAAGGCCACCAACAAGCGCTTCGTCGAGCTCTCCGCGATCACCGCCGGGGTCAAGGAGGTCCGGGCCGTCATCGAGAGCGCGCGCCGCGCCACCGGTGGGTACGGCAAGGAGACCGTCCTCTTCCTGGACGAGATCCACCGCTTCTCCAAGGCCCAGCAGGACTCCCTGCTCCCCGCCGTGGAGAACCGCTGGGTGACCCTGATCGCCGCCACCACGGAGAATCCGTACTTCTCGATCATCTCCCCGCTGCTGTCGCGGTCCCTGCTGCTCACCCTGGAATCGCTGACCGACGACGACCTGCGTGATCTGCTGCGCCGGGCGCTGACCGACGAGCGCGGGCTCGGCGGTGCCCTCACCCTGCCCGAGGACGCGGAGGCGCATCTGCTGCGCATCGCGGGCGGAGACGCGCGCCGGGCGCTCACGGCCCTGGAGGCGGCGGCCGGTGCGGCGCTCGCCACGCACGAGGCGGAGATCACCCTGGAGACGGTCGAGGCCACCGTCGACCGGGCCGCCGTGAAGTACGACCGGGACGGCGACCAGCACTACGACGTGGCCAGCGCGCTCATCAAGTCGATCCGCGGCTCCGACGTGGACGCCGCCCTGCACTATCTGGCCCGGATGATCGAGGCGGGGGAGGACCCCCGGTTCATCGCCCGGCGGCTGATGATCTCCGCCAGCGAGGACATCGGCCTCGCCGACCCCACCGCACTGCCGACGGCGGTGGCGGCCGCCCAGGCCGTCGCGATGATCGGCTTCCCGGAGGCGGCGCTCACCCTCAGCCACGCCACGATCGCCCTCGCGCTCGCGCCCAAGTCCAACGCGGCGACGCTCGCGATCTCCGCCGCGCAGGAGGACGTGCGCAAGGGGCTCGCCGGGCCCGTCCCGGCCCATCTGCGTGACGGCCACTACAAGGGCGCGGCCAAGCTCGGCCATGCCCAGGGCTATGTCTATCCGCACGACGTCCAGGGCGGTATCGCCGCCCAGCAGTACGCGCCGGACGCGGTCCGCGACCGGCAGTACTACACCCCCACCCGGCACGGCGCCGAGGCGAGGTACGCGGACGTGGTCGAGCGGGTCCGCGAGCGCCTGGGGCGTACGGGCGGCGGCGCGGACCCGTCCTGAACAGCCGGGCGACGGGAGCCGGCCCCCGGTATCAGGACGCGGCCGCCTCGAAGAGGGTGTGCATCGCCCGCCGCAGCCCGGTGACGTCCCGCACGGGCTCGGGGAACTCGAAGCGGGCGTCGAAGCACGACCCCTTGTCCTCCACGAACCGGACCCGCAGCCCGAAGCGGTCCAGCGCCACGGGCACGGCGGTGGGCCGGTGGGAGGAGCAGGCCCGCGCCGTGCGCTCGCCCAGCAGCCCGCACAGGGTGCGCATCTGGTCGTCGTGGGCGGAGTGCAGGTGCTGGAGCAGCTCCGCCTCGTGGCCGGCCAGCGGATCGGGGGCGGCGTCCCGGAAGTCCTCCGCCTCGATGTCCTCGGCGCCCCAGAGGTCGTCCACGTACGCCTCTCCGAACTCCAGCCGCAGCATCATGCGGCCCGGTTCCGCGATACCGGGTACGGAGGTGAGCCAGCCGGAGATCCAGGCCCGGCCGCGGATGCGGTGCGGTACGGAGACCGGGGCGACGTCCGTGATCTCCAGCACGGCGGTCAGCTCGTCGCCCTGCGCGTGCGTCGCGGCCCGTACGGCCGGGGAGTCCGCGGGGAATTCGAGGAACAGGTCGCCCTCGGGCCCCACGCTCCTGCTGTCCGGGACCAGGGGCTCCGCACGGGCCAGATCGAGCCCCGGTACGACGAGCAGCGCGGAGCAGGTACTCTGTACGAGAGTTCGTGTGCGCTCGGCTGCTGACGGCATCCGAGTGTTTTCAAGCCCGCTGGGACGCGGCTGACCACGATCAGATCGGCCTTCCGTCGTAGCAGCACCTTCTGATGTGCTGCCGCTGTCTGTGCTGTCCGTGACGTGAGTGGTGTTCCCAGGGCGAGACATGCGATCTCCTTGAGTAAGGTAAGCCTAACCTAACCTACAACGGAGGTCTGGAGAACGTGCCTAACCAGTCGCGTCCCAAGGTCAAGAAGTCGCGTGCCCTCGGCATCGCTCTGACGCCCAAGGCTGTCAAGTACTTCGAAGCTCGTCCGTACCCGCCGGGCGAGCACGGCCGTGGCCGCAAGCAGAACTCGGACTACAAGGTCCGTCTGCTGGAGAAGCAGCGCCTGCGTGCGCAGTACGACATCAGCGAGCGCCAGATGGCGCGCGCCTACGACCGCGCCAAGAAGGCCGAAGGCAAGACGGGCGAGGCGCTGGTCGTCGAGCTCGAGCGCCGCCTCGACGCCCTGGTCCTGCGTTCGGGCATCGCCCGCACCATCTACCAGGCCCGTCAGATGGTCGTCCACGGCCACATCGAGGTCAACGGTGGCAAGGTCGACAAGCCGTCCTTCCGCGTGCGCCCCGACGACGTCGTCCAGGTCCGCGAGCGCAGCCGCACCAAGGTCCCCTTCCAGGTGGCCCGCGAGGGTGGCTACGACACCGACGGTGAGACCCCGCGCTACCTCCAGGTGAACCTGAAGGCCCTGGCCTTCCGCCTGGACCGGGACCCGAACCGCAAGGAGATCCCGGTGATCTGCGACGAGCAGCTCGTCGTCGAGTACTACGCCCGCTGATCCAGGCGTAGCCGCTCTCACCAGCGCTCCGGCCCGCCCCTCCCTGTCATCCGGGAGGCGGCGGGCCTTCGCGTTCCCCCGGCAGCAGGACCCCCGTCCGTCCCGGGCGTGTCGCGGTGCACCCGAGCCCCGCCACCGCCCCCGCCCAGCGCCCGCTCGACCGCGCCCGCCCGGTCCAGCCGCTTCCCGGCCCGCAGCCCCGCCTCGTACGCCGTGTCCCCCAGCTCCCGCCGCACCTGCTCCTCGCACTCCACCCGCGGCCGCCCGAAATACACCGAGCCGAACAGCGGCAGCCCCACCGAGGGCCAGATCCGCTCCGCCGCCCCCTGGAGCACCGCGGCCTCCCGGGCGTCCCCCTCCACCGCCGTCACCAGCGCCAGCAGCTCCAGCGAGAGCGCCGTGGACAGCAGGTCGTCGAAGGTCCGGCCGATCGACAGGCACTCCCCGAGCATCTGCCGCGCCTGCTCAGGCCGCCCCCGCCGCAACGCCGCGTACGCCAGGACGTAAAGGGCGTACGCCAGCGCCCACCGCTCACCGTGGTCCTCGCAGACTTCCCGGACCTCCTCGCAGATGGCCGCCGCCGCATCCAGATCGCCCAGGAACGCCACCGCCATCGCCAGTTCGACCTGCGCCATCACCACATTGCTGTTCAGCTCGCCGATCTCCCGATAGCGGCCGAGCGCCTCGCGCAGCAGCTCCTCGGCGCGCGGCGGGTCGTCCGTGACGATCGCCAGACAGCCGGTGCGGTGCACCGCGTACGCCATTGCCGTGGCGTCCCCGGCCCGCTCGGCCTCCTCCCGGCACTCCTGGAGCGCCGAGACCGCCGCGACCGCGTCGCCCTGGAGCACCGCCACATACCCCAGCACCCAGAGCACCTTGAGCCGCGAGGCGTCGTACGGGGTCGGCTCCTCCAGTACGTGCTCCAGCCAGTACCGGCCCTCCGACAGCCGCCCGCACCCCGCCCAGTAGAACCACAGGGAGCCCGCCAGGTGCTGCGCCAGATGCACCTCGTCGGGGCTCTCCATGGAGCACTCCATCGCCCGGCGGAGGTTGGGCAGTTCACTGTCGATCCGGGCCGCCACCTCCGCCTGGCGCGCGGAGAACCAGTCCAGTTCGCACCAGGTCGCGAGCCCCAGGAACCAGTCCCGGTGGCGGCGCCGCATCCGCCGGGTGTCCCCGGTCGCCGCCAGCCACTCGGCGCCGTACTCGCGGACCGACTCCAGCAGCCGGTAGCGGGTCCCGACCGCGCTGTCCTCGCGCTCCACCACCGACTGGGCCAGCAGCTCCTCCAGCACATCGAGCACCGAGTCCGCCGCCAGGCCGTCGCCGCCGCAGATGTACTCGGCGGCCTCCAGGTCGAACTGCCCGGCAAAGACCGAGAGCCGCGCCCACAGCAGCCGCTGCGCGGGCGTGCACAGCTCATGGCTCCAGCCGATCGCCGTACGCAGCGCCCGGTGGCGGGGCGGAGCGCCGCGACTGCCGCCCGTCAGCAGCCGGAACCGGTCGTCCAGGCGCAGCAGCACCTGGTCGACCGAGAGCGCGCGCAGCCGCCCGGCGGCCAGTTCGAGCGCCAGCGGAATCCCGTCGAGGCGGTGACAGAGCTCCCGGGCCGCCGCCCGGTCCCCGGCCGTCGGCTCCCGGTCCGGCCGCACCGAGCGGGCCCGCCCCCAGAAGAGCTCCACGGCGTCCTCGTCGCACATCGGGGCGAGGGTGAACGTCACTTCACCGTCCACCAGGAGAGGGCGGCGCCCCGCCGCGAGCACCTGGAGCCCCGGCGCCCGGCGCAGCAACTCCCGTACCAGGTCGGCGCAGCCGTCGACGAGGTGCTCGAAACCGTCCAGCACCAGCAGCGCCCGGCGGTCACGGAGGTGCTCGACGAGGGCGGTGCGCGGCGGCCGGCCGGTGTGATCGGTCAGCCCCAGCGCCTCGGCCACGGCGTGTTCCAGCAGGCCGGGATCGTGGACGGGGGACAGCTCGGCGAGCCAGACCCCGTCGCAGTACCGTTTCTCCATCAGTGCGGCGACCCTGCTGACACACCGGGTCTTGCCCACACCCGCCACTCCGACGACGGTGACGAGCCGGGACTCCTCCAGCAGCCCGCCCAGCGCGGCCAGTTCGTCCGCACGGCCGATGAACCGGTTCAGCTCGGCCGGGACGTTGCCGGTGGAAGGGGTGGGGCGCGGGTCCGGATCGTCCGGGTTCGGGCAGGGGTGCTGCAGGCGTCGCATGAAACACGCAGAGTACTGTCACGGATGCTCTCCGTACAATCTCGTTGTCGAACTCCGGGCCCGCCCCCGGAGAATGCCGCAGGGCCCGCCGGGAATGCGGTAGGGGAGGCGATGTACGGCGCGATAGGCTCGTGGGACGACGATCGGGCGCGCGGGCAGGAGCCGGCCGCACCGACGGAGAGCAAGCCCCCGAGGGGGCCGACCGACGAGCAGAGAGCGGTGCACAGTGTCCGGTGGAGAGGTGGCCGGGATTCTCGTGGCCGTCTTCTGGGCGATCCTGGTCTCGTTCCTCGCCGTGGTGCTGGTGAGGCTCGCCCAGACGCTCAGGGCGACCACCAAGCTGGTGGCGGACGTGACCGAACAGGCCGTTCCGCTGCTGGCCGACGCCTCGGCGACGGTACGGTCCGCGCAGACCCAGCTGGACAAGGTGGACGCCATCGCGAGCGACGTCCAGGAGGTCACCTCCAACGCCTCCGCGCTCTCCTCCACCGTCGCCTCCACCTTCGGCGGACCGCTCGTCAAGGTCGCCGCGTTCGGCTACGGCGTACGGCAGGCCCTCGGCCGCCGCACCGCCCCCGAGCCCGAACCGGAACCGGCGCGCGGCCGCTCCTCCCGCCGTACGGTGATCGTCGGCCGGACCGTACCTTCGGCGCGCGGACGCAAGCGCGAACGCCGAAACGCCCGCGGACAGAAGGACTGATCCAGCGATGTTCCGCCGCACGTTCTGGTTCACCGCCGGCGCAGCCGCCGGTGTCTGGGCCACCACCAAGGTCAACCGCAAGATCAAGCAGCTGACGCCCGAGAGCCTCGCCGCGCAGGCCGCGGACAAGGCGATCGAGACCGGCCACAAGCTCAAGGACTTCGCCCTCGACGTCCGCGACAACATGGTCCGGCGCGAAGCCGAACTGGGCGGCGCCCTGGGCCTGGAGGCACCGGTCGACCCCGACCTCCCCGTCCAGCGGCACTACGCCGTCGAGGCGGGCGGGCCCGCCGCGCACCCGAACACGTACCGCAAGCTCCCCTACAACTCGAACAACCGGAATGAGGACCACTAATGGAGTCGGCTGAAATCCGCCGCCGCTGGCTGAGCTTCTTCGAGGAGCGCGGTCACACCGTCGTGCCTTCGGCGTCGCTCATCGCGGACGACCCGACTCTGCTGCTGGTCCCCGCGGGCATGGTCCCCTTCAAGCCGTACTTCCTCGGCGAGGTCAAGCCGCCCGCCCCGCGCGTCACCAGCGTGCAGAAGTGCGTGCGTACGCCGGACATCGAAGAGGTCGGCAAGACCACCCGGCACGGCACCTTCTTCCAGATGTGCGGCAACTTCTCCTTCGGGGACTACTTCAAGGAAGGCGCCATCCAGTACGCCTGGGAGGCCCTGACCAACTCCGTCGAGGACGGCGGCTTCGGCCTGGAGCCCGAGAAGCTCTGGATCACCGTCTACCTCGACGACGACGAGGCCGAGCAGATCTGGCGCGACAAGATCGGTGTCCCCGCCGAGCGCATCCAGCGCCTCGGCAAGAAGGACAACTTCTGGTCCATGGGCGTCCCCGGACCCTGTGGCCCGTGTTCGGAGATCAACTACGACCGCGGCCCCGAGTTCGGCGTCGAGGGCGGCCCGGCCGTCAACGACGAGCGCTACGTGGAGATCTGGAACCTGGTCTTCATGCAGTACGAGCGCGGTGCCGGTGACGGCAAGGAGGACTTCCCGATCCTTGGGGACCTGCCGTCGCAGAACATCGACACCGGTCTCGGCCTCGAACGCCTCGCCATGATCCTTCAGGGCGTACAGAACATGTACGAGACCGACACCCTGCGCGTCGTCATGGACAAGGCCACCGAGCTGACCGGCGTCCGCTACGGCGCCGAAAAGGGCACGGACGTCTCGCTCCGCGTCGTCGCCGACCACATCCGTACGTCGGTGATGCTCATCGGCGACGGCGTCACCCCCGGCAACGAGGGCCGCGGCTATGTGCTGCGCCGCATCATGCGCCGCGCCATCCGCAACATGCGCCTGATGGGCGCCACCGGCTCGGTCGTCAAGGACCTGGTCGACGTCGTGATCGACACGATGGGGCTCCAGTACCCCGAGCTGATCACCGACCGCAAGCGCATCGAGACGGTCGCGCTCGCCGAGGAGGCCGCCTTCCTCAAGGCCCTCAAGGGCGGCACCAACATCCTGGAGACCGCCGTCACCGAGACCAAGGCCGCCGGCGGCCAGGTCCTCGCCGGTGACAAGGCGTTCCTGCTCCACGACACCTGGGGCTTCCCGATCGACCTGACCCTGGAGATGGCCGCAGAGCAGGGGCTCTCCGTGGACGAGGACGGCTTCCGCCGCCTCATGCAGGAGCAGCGCGACAAGGCCAAGGCCGACGCCCGCGCCAAGAAGACCGGTCACGCCGACCTGTCCGCCTACCGCGAGGTCGCCGACAACTCCGGCGCCACCGAGTTCACCGGCTACACCTCCACCGCCGGCGAGTCCACCATCGTCGGCCTGCTGGTCGACGGTGTGCCCTCGCCCGCCGCCACCGAGGGCGACGAGGTCGAGGTCGTCCTCGACCGCACCCCCTTCTACGCCGAGGGCGGCGGCCAGCTCGCCGACACCGGCCGCATCCGGCTCGACACCGGTGCCGTGATCGAGATCCGTGACGTCCAGAAGCCGGTCCCCGGCGTCCACGTCCACAAGGGTGTCGTGCAGGTCGGCGAGGTGACGGTCGGGGCCCCGGTCTTCGCCTCCATCGACAACACCCGCCGCCGGGCCATCGCCCGCGCCCACAGCGCCACCCACCTCACCCACCAGGCGCTGCGTGACGCGCTCGGCCCGACGGCCGCCCAGGCCGGTTCGGAGAACTCCCCGGGCCGCTTCCGCTTCGACTTCGGTTCGCCCGCCGCCGTCCCCGGCACGGTCCTCACCGACGTCGAGCAGAAGATCAACGAGGTCCTCTCGCGCGAACTCGACGTCCAGGCCGAGGTCATGTCGATCGACGAGGCCAAGAAGCAGGGCGCCATCGCCGAGTTCGGCGAGAAGTACGGCGAGCGGGTCCGGGTCGTCACCATCGGCGACTTCTCCAAGGAGCTGTGCGGCGGCACCCACGTCCACAACACCGCCCAGCTCGGCCTGGTCAAGCTGCTCGGCGAGTCCTCCATCGGCTCCGGAGTGCGCCGTATCGAGGCCCTCGTCGGCGTGGACGCGTACAACTTCCTCGCCCGGGAGCACACGGTCGTCGCCCAGCTCCAGGAGCTGGTCAAGGGCCGCCCCGAGGAGCTCCCGGAGAAGATCGCGGGCATGCTCGGCAAGCTGAAGGACGCCGAGAAGGAGATCGAGAAGTTCCGCGCGGAGAAGGTCCTCCAGGCCGCCGCCGGACTCGTCGAGTCCGCCAAGGACGTCCGGGGTACCGCCCTGGTCACCGGCCAGGTCCCCGACGGCACCTCCGCCGACGACCTGCGCAAGCTGGTCCTCGACGTCCGCGGCCGTATCCAGGGCGGCCGCCCGGCCGTCGTGGCCCTGTTCACCACGGCCAACGGCCGCCCCCTCACGGTCATCGCCACCAACGAGGCCGCCCGCGAGCGGGGTCTCAAGGCCGGTGACCTCGTCCGTACGGCCGCCAAGACGCTCGGCGGCGGTGGCGGCGGCAAGCCGGACGTCGCCCAGGGCGGCGGTACGAACCCGGCCGCCATCGGCGACGCCGTCGCCGCTGTCGAACGCCTCGTCACCGAGACGGCGTGACGGGCGGCATGACACAGATGCGCCGCGGACGACGGCTCGCCGTCGACGTCGGGGACGCCCGGATCGGGGTCGCCTCGTGCGACCCCGACGGGATCCTGGCCACGCCGGTGGAGACCGTGCCGGGACGCGATGTCCCGGCCGCCCACCGGCGGCTCCGCCAGATCGTGGAGGAGTACGAGCCGATCGAGGTCATCCTCGGCCTGCCGCGCTCCCTCGGCGGCGGCGAGGGCCCGGCGGCAGCCAAGGTCCGCGAGTTCGCCCAGACGTTCGCCCGTTCGATCGCACCCGTTCCGGTGCGTCTGGTGGACGAGAGGATGACCACAGTGACGGCCACTCAGGGGCTGCGCGCCTCGGGCGTGAAGTCCAAGAAGGGCCGGTCTGTCATCGACCAGGCTGCCGCTGTGGTGATCCTTCAGAACGCTCTGGAGTCCGAACGGGCGTCAGGCAATCCCCCGGGTGAGGGCGTCGAAGTGGTTGTCTGATCGCGATACGGTAACGTTCCGCGCGATGCGTCGGTGGTTCGAACAAACACCGCACAGCGAAGCGAAGAGACGGAACGTCGTCTCGCGGCTCTAGGGGATCGATGACTGAGTATGGCCGGGGCCCCGGCTCCGAACCGTGGCATCCCGAGGACCCCTTGTACGGGGACCAGGGATGGGGAGGCCAGCAGGCCGCCCACGGCCAGAGCCAGTACGGCGACCAGCAGCAGTCCTATCCGCAGGACCCGTACGCCCAGCAGCAGAACCACCAGCAGCATCAGCAGCAGAGCCACCAGCAGTACCCGCAGCAGCAGCCGTACGACCAGAACCAGCAGCACCAGAACCACCAGCAGTACGAGCAGCCGCAGCAGCACCAGCAGTACGGCACGCCCCAGCAGGACCCGTACGGCCAGCAGCCCCCCGCCCAGCCGCAGTACAACGGCGGCTGGGACACCGGGCAGCAGGGCGCCATGCCGTACGGGGCCGAGCCCCAGGACCCGTACGCCCAGCAGCAGTCGGCCTACGGCGAATCGCACGACTACTACGGCACACCCGATGCCTACCCCCCGCCGCAGCCACCGGGCCGCCGCGAGGCCGAGCACCAGCAGCCCGAGCAGCAGCAGAAGCCGTCGACGGACTGGGATCCGGACGAGCCGCAGGAAGAGACGCATCCTTTCTTCACCGGCTCCGACGAACCCGTCGGCCGCGAGCCCCGCGACGACGACGATGACCCGGACGACGACTCCTCGCGCTCCGCGCGCCGCGACCGCAGCGGCAGCGACCGGCGGGGCGGCAAGGGCAAGAAGAAAAAGAGCCGCAACGGCTGCGCCTGCCTGGTCGTCTCCCTCGTCCTGGTCGGCGGCCTCGGGGGAGTGTCGTACGTCGGCTACACCTACTGGAAGAAGCAGTTCGGCGCCCCGGCGGACTTCGCGGGGGAGGGCACCGAGGAGCAGGTCGAGGTCGAGATCCCCGAGGGGGCGCTCGGCTACGACATCGCGAACATCCTGCGCAAACAGGGTGTCGTCAAGTCCTCCGACGCCTTCGTCGCCGCGCAGAACGGCAACCCCAAGGGCCGGTCGATCCAGGCCGGCGTCTACCTCCTCAAAAAGGAGATGTCGGGGGCCAGTGCGGTCGCGCTGATGCTCGATTCCAAGAGCCAGAACCTCCTGGTGATCCCTGAGGGCACCCGTAACGCCACGGTCTACGAGAAGATCGACCTCCGCCTGGGGCTCGACAAGGGCTCCACGGCGAAGGTCGCCAAGACCAAGGCGGAGTCGCTCGGCCTGCCCGAGTGGGCGGACGACAACCCGGACGTGAAGGATCCGCTGGAGGGCTTCCTGTACCCGGCGGCCTACCCCGTCGCCAAGGGATCGAAGCCCGAGGACGCGCTGAAGCGGATGGTCACCCGGGCCAACAAGGAGTACGACAAGCTCGACCTGGCCACCAGCGCGCAGAAGCTCGGCCTGAAGAGCCCGTGGGAGCTCATCACCGTCGCCAGCCTCGTGCAGGTCGAGGGCAAGTACAAGCACGACTTCGACAAGGTGGCGCGCGTCGTCTACAACCGGCTCAAGCCCGGCAACATGGAGACCGTCGGGCGGCTGGAATTCGACTCCACGGTCAACTACATAAAGGGTCAGAGCACCCTGGACATCGGAGCCGTCGACGATCTCCGGAAGCTCGACGATCCGTACAACACGTACAAGATCATCGGCCTGCCGTCCGGCCCGATCAGCAACCCGGGCGGGGACGCTCTGCACTCGGCCATGAACCCGACGCCGGGTCCCTGGTACTACTTCGTCTCCATCAACGAGGACAAGACCGTCTTCGCGGAGACCAACGAGGAGCACGAGAAGAACCGGCGCGAGTACGAGGAAGGGAAGTCCGGCCAGTGAACGGGCCCCGCCGGGCCGCCGTCCTCGGCTCGCCCATCGCCCACTCCCTCTCCCCGGTCCTGCACCGCGCCGCCTACGCCGAGCTCGGCCTCGACGACTGGTCCTACGACCGGTTCGAGGTCGACGAGGCGGCGCTGCCCGGCTTCGTCGGGGGGCTGGACCGCTCCTGGGCGGGGCTGTCCCTGACCATGCCGCTGAAGCGGGCGATCATCCCGCTGCTGGACGAGATCAGCCCGACCGCCGCCTCGGTGGAGGCCGTCAACACGGTCGTTCTCACCGAGGACGGCCGACGGGTCGGCGACAACACGGACATCCCCGGCATGATCGCCGCCCTGCGCGAGCGCGGGGTCGAGAAGGTCGACTCCGCCGCCGTCCTCGGCGCCGGCGCCACCGCCTCCTCCGCCCTCGCCGCGCTCGCGGTGATCTGCGCCGGACCGGTCACCGCCTACGTACGCAGCCGGGAACGCGGCGACGAGATGCGGGGCTGGGGGCAGCGTCTCGGCGTGGACGTCCGGATCGCCGACTGGGCCGAGGGCGCACGCGCGCTGGAGGCACCGCTCGTCATCGCCACCACCCCGGCCGGTACGACGGACTCCGTGGCCGCCGACGTACCGCAGCGCCCCGGCATCCTCTTCGACGTGCTGTACGAGCCCTGGCCGACGCCCCTCGCCTCGGCCTGGTCGGCGCGCGGCGGCACGGTCGTCGGGGGGCTCGACCTCCTCGTCCACCAGGCGCTGCTCCAGGTCGAGCAGATGACAGGCCGGAGCCCGGTCCCGCTGGCGGCCATGCGGCAGGCAGGGGAAGCCGCGATCGCGGCCCGCTGACACGTTCGACCTGATGAAGAGGCGTCCGGTTGCTGGACCGGCGGCCGGACACCGCGCACAGTCGTGGGAGGATCAAAGGCGGCGGGCCGGGGCCGCGCACCCGGTCGCGCCGTTTGATTTTCAGGCGCGAGCATGAGGGAGCACCGTTGAGCAGGTTGCGCTGGCTGACCGCAGGGGAGTCGCACGGCCCCGCACTGGTGGCGACGCTGGAGGGTCTTCCCGCCGGCGTCCCGGTCACCACGGAGATGGTGGCGGAGGCGCTCGCCCGGCGACGGCTCGGCTACGGCCGCGGTGCGCGGATGAAGTTCGAGCAGGACGAGGTCACCTTCCTCGGCGGCGTACGGCACGGTCTCACCATGGGCTCCCCGGTCGCCGTCATGGTCGGCAACACCGAGTGGCCCAAGTGGGAGCAGGTCATGTCGGCCGACCCGGTCGACCCCGACGAGCTGGCCAAGCTGGCCCGTAACGCCCCGCTGACCCGGCCCCGCCCCGGCCACGCCGACCTGGCGGGGATGCAGAAGTACGGCTTCGACGAGGCCCGGCCAGTCCTGGAGCGCGCCAGCGCCCGGGAGACCGCCGCACGTGTGGCCCTCGGAGCCGTCGCCCGCTCCTACCTCAAGGAGACCGCGGGCATCGAGATCGTCAGCCATGTCGTCGAACTGGCCGCCGCGAAGGCGCCGTACGGCGTCTACCCGGTCCCCGCCGACGTGGACAAGCTGGACGCCGACCCGGTCCGCTGCCTGGACGCGGACGCCTCCAAGGCGATGGTGGCCGAGATCGACCAGGCCCACAAGGACGGCGACACCCTCGGCGGAGTCGTCGAGGTGCTGGCGTACGGCGTGCCCGTCGGGCTCGGCTCGCACGTCCACTGGGACCGCCGCCTCGACGCCCGTCTCGCCGCCGCGCTCATGGGCATCCAGGCCATCAAGGGCGTCGAGGTCGGCGACGGCTTCGAGCTGGCCCGGGTCCCCGGCTCGAAGGCCCACGACGAGATCGTCGCCACCGACGAGGGCATCAGGCGCACCTCCGGCCGCTCCGGCGGCACCGAGGGCGGGCTCACCACCGGCGAGCTGCTGCGGGTCCGCGCCGCGATGAAGCCCATCGCGACCGTGCCGCGCGCCCTGGCCACCGTGGACGTCGTCACCGGCGAGGCCACCAAGGCCCACCACCAGCGCTCCGACGTCTGTGCCGTCCCGGCCGCGGGCATCGTCGCGGAGGCGATGGTCGCCCTGGTCCTGGCCGACGCGGTCGCGGAGAAGTTCGGCGGCGACAGCGTCCCCGAGACCTCCCGCAACGTCCGGTCGTACCTCGACAACCTCCAGATCCGATGAGCGGCCCCCTGGTCGTCCTCGTCGGCCCGATGGGCGTCGGCAAGTCCACCGTCGGCGAGCTCCTCGCCGCCCGGCTCGGCACCACCTACCGGGACACCGACGCGGACGTCGTCGCCGAGGCCGGCAAGCCGATCGCGGAGATCTTCTACGACGAGGGCGAGGAGCACTTCCGCGCCCTGGAGCGCCGGGCCGTCGCCGCGGCCCTCGCCGGGCACGCGGGCGTCCTCTCCCTCGGCGGCGGGGCCGTCCTGGACGGGGCGACCAGGGAGCTGCTGGCGGACCGGCCGGTCGTCTACCTCTCCATGGACGTGGACGAGGCCGTCCGCCGCGTCGGTCTCGGCGCCGCCCGCCCGCTGCTCGCGGTCAACCCGCGCCGGCAGTGGCGCGAGCTGATGGACGCCCGCCGCCACCTCTACGAAGAGGTCGCCCGCACGGTCGTCGCCACCGACGAGAACACCCCCGAAGAGGTCGCCCAGGCGATCATCGACGCACTGGAACTGCCGGAGGGCCAAGCGGCCCCCGGCGTGGAGAACACCGGCATGACACAGCAGGGCCCCACCCGCATCCAGGTCGCAGGCTCCGCGGGCTCCGACCCGTACGAGGTCCTCGTCGGCCACCAGCTCCTCGGCGAGCTGCCCCAGCTGATCGGCGACCGCGCCCGGCGGGTCGCCGTCCTGCACCCCGAGGCGCTCGCCGACACCGGTGAGGCGGTCCGCCAGGACCTCGCCGACCAGGGGTACGAGGCCATCGCGATCCAGCTGCCGAACGCGGAGGAGGCCAAGACCGTCGAGGTCGCCGCCTACTGCTGGAAGGCGCTCGGCCAGACCGGCTTCACCCGCACCGACGTCATCGTCGGCATCGGCGGCGGCGCCACCACGGACGTCGCCGGGTTCGTCGCGGCCAGCTGGCTGCGCGGGGTGCGCTGGATCGCGATCCCCACCACCGTGCTCGGCATGGTCGACGCGGCCGTCGGCGGCAAGACCGGCATCAACACCGCCGAGGGCAAGAACCTCGTCGGTGCCTTCCACCCGCCCGCCGGGGTGCTCTGCGACCTCGCCGCGCTGGACTCGCTGCCGGTCCACGACTACGTCTCCGGCATGGCCGAGATCATCAAGGCCGGCTTCATCGCCGACCCGGTCATCCTCGACCTGGTCGAGGCCGACCCCGAGGGCGCGCGTACACCCGCCGGGCCGCACACCGCCGAGCTGATCGAGCGGTCCATCCGGGTCAAGGCCGAGGTCGTCTCCAGCGACCTCAAGGAGTCCGGGCTCCGCGAGATCCTCAACTACGGCCACACTCTGGCCCACGCCATCGAGAAGAACGAGCGCTACAAGTGGCGCCACGGCGCCGCCGTCTCCATCGGCATGGTCTTCGCCGCCGAGCTGGGCCGGCTCGCCGGACGCCTGGACGACGCCACCGCCGACCGGCACCGCACGGTCCTGGAGTCGGTGGGCCTGCCGCTCGCCTACCGGGCCGACCAGTGGCCCAAGCTGCTGGAGAACATGAAGGTCGACAAGAAGTCCCGCGGCAACCTGCTGCGCTTCATCGTCCTGGACGCCCTCGGCAAGCCCACCGTCCTGGAGGGCCCCGACCCGGCCGTGCTGCTCGCCGCCTACGGGGAGGTCTCCGCGTGACCCGCAGGGTCTTCGTCCTGAACGGCCCCAACCTCGGCCGGCTCGGCTCACGCGAGCCCGACGTCTACGGGGCCACCTCCTACGCCGGACTCGTCGAGACCTGCACCACGCTCGGCAAGGAGCTCGGCTTCGACGTCGACGTGCGCGAGACCAACGACGAGGGCGAACTGATCCGCTGGCTCCACGAGGCGGCGGACGGTTCGATTCCGGTCGTCCTCAACCCGGGCGCCTTCACGCACTACTCGTACGGGATGCGGGACGCGGCGGCCCAGCGCACCGCCCCGCTGATCGAGGTGCACATCTCCAACCCGTACGCCCGCGAGGAGTTCCGGCACACCTCCGTGGTCGCCCCGGTGGCCACCGGCACGGTCGCCGGGTTCGGCATCGGCTCCTACCGGCTCGCCCTGCGGGCCCTGTCCGACGAACTGACGGACTGACACCCGTACCGGCCCGCGCGGCCGGCGGGCACTTCGTACCCTCCCGGGCCGTTCACCCCGAGACGGCCCGGGAAGGTACGGTGGCCGTCCCATCAGCGTCAGTTGCGGTTACGAGACGGAGTGGCACCGGATGCAGCACGCAGTGGGGGCCCCACTGCCGCCGCCCCATGGACCCGGTAACGGGCCTGCGGGCTGGTCGCACCAGGCCCAGCACCCCGGCCACCCCGGTCCGCCGGGCCCGCCCCCGATACCCCCGCCGCCCCCGGCCCCCGGCCAGGCCCCGCCGCCTCCGGTCCAGGGGCACGCCCCGCAGCCTCCGGCCCCCCAGCACGGCTGGAGCGGCACCGGACCCACGCCACCGCCCGCCGGCGGCCAGGCCACCGGGTACGTCCAGCTGCCCCCCGGCGGCCCCGTACCGCTGCCCGCACCCCCCGCCGAGCCCGGCACCGGCAGCGCCACGCTCGCCGTGCTGCTGATCGGCCCGGCTGGCGCGGGCAAGACCACCGTGGCCCGGCTCTGGGCGGCCCGCCGCCGGGTGCCCACCGCCCATGTCTCCCTGGACGACGTCCGCGAATGGGTCTGCTCCGGCTTCGCGGACCCGCAGGCCGGCTGGAACGACCACTCCGAGGCCCAGTACCGGCTGGCCCGCCGCACCTGCGGCTTCGCCGCCCGCAACTTCCTCGCCAACGGCATCTCCTGCATCCTCGACGACGCCGTCTTCCCCGACCGCCCGGTCGTCGGCCTCGGCGGCTGGAAGCGCCATGTGGGCCCGGGGCTGCTGCCCGTCGTGCTGCTGCCCGGCCTGGAGATCGTGCTGGAGCGCAACGCCGCCCGCAGCGGCAACCGCAGGCTCTCCGACGAGGAGGTCGCCCGCATCCACGGCCGGATGGCCGGCTGGTACGGCTCCGGCCTGCCGATCATCGACAACTCGACGTACGACGTGGAGACCACCGCCCGGGTCCTGGACGACGTGCTCGCCCGCTCCATCGCCTCCCCGCCCGCCTGGTAGCCCAGGCCCTCTCCGAGGGAATCGACCGCTTACAGGGTGCCGCGGCCGCATATAAGGGCGCCGCGGCGCCCCTCCCCCCGGTCGGCTGCGCTGGCCGGGCGGGGAGCCGCCCCCGCTCGTACGCTCGGAGCATGTCTGAGGTGCACGCCGTCCGACGCGGGCTGCTCCGCGACCGGTGCGCCGCCGCGGGGTCCGCGGCCGCCCTGGTCTCCCGCCCCGCCAACGTCCGCTATCTCGCGGGCGGAGCGCCTCCCGGCGCCGTGCTGCTGCTCGGCCCCGGCGAGGACGTCCTGCTCTGCCCCCGCGCCCCGACCGGTGAGTCCGGCCACGGGCGGCCCGACGAGGCCCTCCGGGTCGACGTCCTGCCCGTCCCGGACGAGGATCCGGTGGTGGCCGCCGCCGGCCTCGCCGCCGCCTCGGGCGCCGATTCGCTCGCAGTGGAGGAGCACGACCTGACCGTGGCCCGCCACCGTGCCATGGGGAAGGCAGCCCCGCGCCTGCGCCTGGCCGATCTGGGCTTCACCGTGGAGCAGCAGCGGATCGTCAAGGACGAGGAGGAGATCGGCTGTCTGCGGATCGCCGCGGAGATCACCGACCAGGCCCTCGGTGAACTCCTCGAATCGATCCTGGTCGGCCGCACCGAGCGCCATCTGGCGCTGGAACTGGAACGCCGCCTGGTCGACCACGGGGCGGACGGCCCCGCCTTCGCCACCTCCGTGGCCACCGGCCCCAACTCCGGCCAGGGACGCCACCGGCCCTCCGACCGCAGGGTGGAGGAGGGGGATTTCCTCTCCGTCCGCCTGGGCGCGAGCTACCACGGCTACCGGTGCGAGATCGGCCGGACCTTCGTCATCGGCACGGCCCCCGCCCAGTGGCAGATCGAGCTCTACGACCTCGTTTTCGCCGCTCAGAGGGCAGGGAGGGAGGCATTGACGCCGGGCGCCGCCTACCGTGACGTGGACCGTGCGGCCCGGCATCTGCTGGAGTCCGCGGGACACGGCGAGGGCCTCCAGCAGAGGACCGGGCACGGTGTGGGCCTCGAAATCGAGGAGGACCCGCAATTGGCACCGACAGCCATGGGTAAACTGGACGCTTGTGTGCCGGTCACCGTCGAACCGGGGGTCCACCTCCCGGGCCGGGGCGGTGTCCGGATCGATGACACGCTCGTCGTGCGCCCCGAGGCGGACGGCGGACCCGAGCTACTCACCATGACGACCAAGGAGCTGCTCGCGCTCTAGCGCGCGTTCCCGGTCGTTCCACCAGCTTCAGTCCAGGAGATTCCGCAACCGTGGCTTCCACGAACGACCTCAAGAACGGCCTGGTGCTCAAGCTCGACGGAGGCCAGCTCTGGTCCGTCGTCGAGTTCCAGCACGTCAAGCCCGGCAAGGGCCCCGCCTTCGTGCGCACCAAGCTCAAGAACGTGCTCTCCGGCAAGGTCGTCGACAAGACGTTCAACGCCGGCGTGAAGGTCGAGACGGCCACCATTGACCGCCGCGACATGCAGTTCTCGTACATGGACGGCGAGTACTTCGTCTTCATGGACATGGACACGTACGACCAGCTCATGGTCGACCGCAAGGCCGTCGGCAACGCCGCCAACTTCCTGATCGAGGGCTTCACCGCCTCCGTCGCCCAGCACGAGGGCGAGGTGCTCTACGTCGAGCTGCCCGCCGCGGTCGAGCTGAACATCCAGCACACCGACCCGGGCGTCCAGGGCGACCGCTCCACCGGTGGCACCAAGCCCGCCACCCTGGAGACCGGTTACGAGATCGGCGTGCCGCTCTTCATCACCACCGGCGAGAAGATCAAGGTCGACACCCGCACGGGCGACTACCTCGGCCGGGTGAACAGCTAACCGTGGCTGCTCGGAACAAGGCCCGCAAGCGCGCCTTCCAGATCCTCTTCGAGGCCGACCAGCGCGGTGAGTCCGTGCAGAGCGTCCTCGCGGACTGGGTCCGGCACTCGCGGACCGACGACCGTCAGCCGCCGGTGGGCGAATTCACGATGGAGCTCGTCGAGGGGTACGCGCAGTACGCGGACCGGATCGACGACCTCATCGTCACCTATGCCGTGGACTGGGAGATCGACCGCATGCCGGTCGTCGACCGCAGCATCATCCGGCTCGGCGCGTACGAGCTGATCTGGATGGACGAGACCCCGGACGCCGTGGTGATCGACGAGGCGGTCCAGCTCGCCAAGGAGTTCTCCACCGACGACTCCCCGTCGTTCGTGAACGGCATGCTGGCCCGTTTCAAGGACCTCAAGCCGAACCTCCGCCGGGAGCAGTGACCTCCTGGCCGGATCCGCTCGGCCCGCACGCCACGAAGGGCCCACGGTCAGCCGACCGTGGGCCCTTCGGCGTACGCACCACCCGGTACGGACCCCCTGGTACGGACAGAAACGCCGGGCCGGCGGGAACCCGAAGGCTCCCGCCGGCCCGGCGGCACGTTTCTGCTGTGGGGTCCGCGGCAGCGGGCTGCCCGGACCCCGGCAGGTCTCAGCTCTCGTCGTGGGAGACCGCGCGACGCGCGTCCGCGTCCAGCACGCCCCAGCTGATCAGCTGCTCCGTGAGCACGGACGGCGACTGGTCGTAGATCACGGCGAGCGTGCGCAGGTCGTCCTGGCGGATCGAGAGCACCTTGCCGTTGTAGTCACCGCGCTGGCTCTGGATGGTCGCCGCGTAGCGCTGCAGCGGACCGGCCTTCTCCGGCGGGACGTGGGCGAGGCGCTCCAGGTCCAGGACGAGCTTCGGCGGCGGCTCGGCGGCCCCGCCCGGAGTCGTACCGGGCAGCAGCTCCTGCACCGGGACCCCGTAGAAATCCGCCAGCTCGGCGAGGCGCTGTACGGTCACGGCACGGTCGCCGCGCTCGTACGAACCGACCACGACGGCCTTCCAGCGACCCTGTGACTTCTCCTCCACGCCGTGGAGGGAGAGGCCCTGCTGGGTGCGGATGGCACGGAGTTTGGCCCCGAGCTGTTTTGCGTATTCGCTGGACATATGGCTCCCCGGACGCTGGAACAGTGTGCGGCTCCGCCGCGTGGCTGGTAACTCACTGTGAGGTTACGCAGCGTTACTTGGATGCGTCAAGCCGAATGGTCCGGACCGGCACCTCCAGGGGGCGGGGCCAGGGCCGTACACAAGCCCTGGTAACGTGGATGACGTAATTTCGACGTCCTTTAAGGTCCGTCCCGTGAGGCGGAGAAGGAGGTCCGTTTCTTATGGACGCACAGCACGACGACACCGGCAACGCGGCACGCCCCGTTCTCGAGGCCCCCGACATCGCCCGTGTTCTGACCCGTATCGCCCACGAGATCGTCGAACGCGCCAAGGGCGCCGACGACGTGGTGCTGCTCGGCATTCCGACGCGGGGCGTCTTCCTCGCCCGCCGGCTCGCCGACAAACTCGAAGAGATCACCGGCCGGAAGATGCCGGTCGGCTCCCTCGACATCACCATGTACCGCGACGACCTGAGGCTGCGCCCCGCACGGGCCCTGGCCCGTACCGACATCCCCGGCGAGGGGATCGAGGGCAAGCTGGTCGTCCTGGTCGACGACGTGCTCTTCTCCGGCCGCACGATCCGCGCCGCACTCGACGCGCTCGGCGACATCGGCCGCCCGCGCGCCGTGCAGCTCGCGGTCCTCGTCGACCGCGGTCACCGCGAACTCCCGATCCGCGCCGACTACGTCGGCAAGAACCTCCCCACGTCGCTGCGGGAGACGGTCAAGGTCCAGCTCGCCGAGGAGGACGGCCGCGACGCCGTGCTGCTCGGCGTCCAGCAGGCCGCTCCCGCGGACGCGCAGTAGCCCGAGCCCTCCGTACACCCTTCCGGGGGACCGTACGGCTGACTCCTGCGCGCCCGCACGCCTGAACGCACGCCCTCCAGCCACCGGAGAACCCCAGATGAAGCGCCACCTCATCTCGGCCGCCGACCTCACCCGCGACGACGCCGTCCTGATCCTCGACACCGCCGAGGAGATGGCCAGGGTCGCGGACCGGCCGATCAAGAAGCTTCCGACCCTGCGCGGCCGTACCGTCGTCAACCTCTTCTTCGAGGACTCGACCCGGACCCGCATCTCCTTCGAGGCCGCCGCCAAGCGCCTCTCCGCCGACGTCATCAACTTCTCCGCCAAGGGCTCATCCGTCTCCAAGGGCGAGTCCCTGAAGGACACCGCGCTCACCCTGGAGGCGATGGGCGCCGACGCCGTCGTCATCCGGCACGGCGCCTCCGGCGCCCCCTACCGGCTCGCCACCTCCGGCTGGATCGACGGGGCCGTGGTCAACGCCGGCGACGGCACCCACGAGCACCCCACCCAGGCACTCCTCGACGCCTTCACCATGCGGCGCCGGCTCGTCGGCGCCGACACCGGCCTCGGCCGCGACCTGGACGGCCGCCGGATCACCATCGTCGGCGACATCCTGCACAGCCGGGTCGCCCGCTCCAACGTCCACCTGCTGACCACCCTGGGGGCGCACGTCACCCTGGTGGCCCCGCCCACCCTGGTGCCCGTGGGCGTCGAACAGTGGCCCTGCGACGTCAGCTACAGCCTCGACGACGTGCTGGCGAAGTCCGATGCGGTGATGATGCTGCGTGTGCAGCGCGAACGGATGAACGCCGCGTACTTCCCGACCGAGCGCGAGTACTCCCGCCGCTACGGCCTGGACGGCCAGCGCATGGCGAAGATGCCCGAGCACGCCATCGTGATGCACCCCGGGCCCATGGTCCGCGGCATGGAGATCACCGCCGAGGTCGCCGACTCCGACCGCTGCACGGTCGTCGAGCAGGTCGCCAACGGCGTCTCCATCCGGATGGCCGTCCTCTACCTGCTGCTCGGCGGCTCCGACACCGCCCTGTCAGCCCCTGCCCGTCCCGAGGGCCCTGCTCGTGCCGAGAGCCCCGCCCGTACCGAGGAGACCAAGTAACCATGAGCAAGATCCTTATCCGCGGTGCGCGGATTCTCGGCGGCGAGCCGCAGGACGTGCTGATCGACGGCGAGACCGTCGCCGAGGTGGGCACCGGCATCGAGGCCCCCGACGCCACCACCGTCATCGAGGCGGCCGGCCAGATCCTGCTGCCGGGCCTCGTCGACCTCCACACGCACCTGCGCGAGCCGGGCCGCGAGGACTCCGAGACCGTCCTCACCGGCACCCGGGCAGCGGCGGCGGGCGGCTTCACCGCCGTACACGCCATGGCCAACACCTTCCCCGTCGCCGACACCGCCGGCGTCGTCGAGCAGGTCTGGCGGCTCGGCAAGGAGTCCGGCTACTGCGACGTCCAGCCGATCGGCGCCGTCACCGTCGGCCTGGAGGGCAAGAAGCTCGCCGAGCTCGGCGCGATGCACGACTCGGCCGCAGGGGTGAAGGTCTTCTCCGACGACGGCAAGTGCGTCGACGACGCGGTGATCATGCGCCGCGCCCTGGAGTACGTAAAAGCCTTCGACGGCGTCGTCGCCCAGCACGCCCAGGAGCCCCGCCTCACCGAGGGCGCCCAGATGAACGAGGGCATCGTCTCCGCCGAACTGGGCCTCGGCGGCTGGCCCGCCGTCGCCGAGGAGTCGATCATCGCCCGCGACGTCCTCCTCGCCGCCCACGTCGACTCACGCGTCCACATCTGCCACCTCTCCACCGCCGGGTCCGTGGAGATCGTCCGCTGGGCCAAGTCCAAGGGCTGGAACGTCACCGCCGAGGTCACCCCGCACCACCTCCTCCTCACCGACGAGCTGGTCCGCTCCTACAACCCCGTCTACAAGGTGAACCCGCCGCTGCGCACCGAGGCCGACGTCATGGCCCTGCGCGAGGCGCTCGCCGACGGCACGATCGACTGCGTCGCCACCGACCACGCCCCGCACCCGCACGAGGACAAGGACTGCGAGTGGGCGGCGGCGGCCATGGGCATGGTGGGCCTGGAGACCGCGCTCTCCGTCGTCCAGCAGACGATGGTGGACACCGGCCTGATCGACTGGGCGGGCGTCGCCGACCGCATGTCGTTCCGCCCCGCGGCCATCGGCCGCCTCGAAGGACACGGCCGTCCCGTCTCGGCGGGTGAGCCCGCCAACCTCACCCTGGTCGATCCGGCATACCGTGGAGCAGTGGACCCCGCGGGCTTCGCGTCCCGCAGCCGAAACACCCCCTACGAGGGGCGTGAGCTGCCGGGCCGCGTCACCCATACCTTCCTGCGGGGCCGTGCCACGGTCGTCGACGGGAAGCTCGCGTGACAACACTGACCCCCCTGTACCTCCTGGCCGCCGAGCAGAAGTCGGCGGAAGTGACGGACTGGTCCGCCCGCATCGCCTGGGTGATCGGCCTGCTGGTCTTCGTCGCCCTCGTCTACTGGCTGATGCGCGAGGGCTGGAAGTGGCGCGGAAGGCTCCAGTCCGACCTGCCCGAGCTGACGGCCACCCCCGAGGGCTTCGACGGCGATGAGGTGCTCCTCACGCTCACCGGGCGCTACCACGCCTCCACCACCGCCGGGCAGTGGCTCGACCGGATCGTGGCGCACGGCCTCGGCACCCGCAGCCGGGCCGAGCTCACGCTCACCGCGCGCGGCCTGGACGTCGTACGCCCCGGCGCGAGCGACTTCTTCATCCCGGCCGAGGCCCTGCGAGAGGCCCGTCTCGACAAGGCACTGGCGGGCAAGGTCCTCCCCGAGGGCGGCCTGCTGATCATCACCTGGGCACATGGCGAGACCCTGATCGACTCCGGCTTCCGCTCCGACCACGCGGCCGAGCACCAGGCCTGGGTCGACGCGGTCACCCACCTCACCAGCACCACTACGGAAGGCACCGCACGATGACGATCTCCACCCGGGGAGCCCAGGCTCCCGCCGTACTCGTCCTGGAGGACGGCCGTGCGTTCCGTGGCCGTGCTTACGGGGCCGTGGGGGAGACCTTCGGCGAGGCGGTGTTCTCCACCGGCATGACCGGCTATCAGGAGACGCTGACCGACCCGTCATACCACCGGCAGGTGGTGGTGATGACGGCTCCGCATGTCGGGAACACCGGGGTGAATGACGAGGATCCGGAGTCGGCGCGTATCTGGGTGTCGGGTTATGTGGTCCGTGATCCTGCGCGTAGGCCGTCCAACTGGCGCTCGCGGCGGTCGTTGGACGAGGAGCTGGTGGCGCAGGGCGTGGTGGGCATCAGTGGTGTCGACACCCGCGCCCTTACCCGCCACCTGCGGGAGCGGGGGGCGATGCGGGTCGGAATCTTCTCCGGGAACGCGATCGCGGATGAGGGGACGCTGCTGGCCAGGGTGCGTCAGGCCCCCGAGATGACCGGCGCCGACCTCTCCGCCGAGGTGGCGACGAAGGAGGCGTACGTCGTTCCCGCGATCGGGACGAAGAGGTTCACGGTTGCCGCGGTCGACCTCGGTATCAAGGGGATGACGCCGCACCGGATGGCGGAGCGCGGCATCGAGGTGCACGTCCTGCCGGCGACGGCGACGCTGGAGGAGGTGTACGCGGTGAACCCGGACGGTGTGTTCTTCTCCAACGGTCCCGGTGACCCCTCGACGGCCGATCACCCGGTCGCCCTGATGCAGGGTGTTCTGGAGCGGTCGACGCCGCTTTTCGGTATCTGTTTCGGTAACCAGATTCTGGGCCGGGCGCTCGGCTTCGGTACGTACAAGCTGAAGTATGGGCATCGGGGGATCAATCAGCCGGTGCAGGACCGCACGACCGGCAAGGTCGAGGTCACCGCGCACAATCACGGTTTCGCCGTCGATGCGCCCCTGGACAGGGTGTCCGACACCAGGTTCGGGCGCGCGGAGGTCTCCCACGTGTGCCTGAACGACCAGGTCGTTGAAGGTCTGCAGCTCCTGGACCGTCCCGCCTTCAGTGTCCAGTACCACCCCGAGGCGGCGGCGGGTCCGCATGACGCCGCGTACTTGTTCGATCGTTTCGTTTCTCTGAT
>NZ_BMUG01000012.1 GCF_014650075.1 Streptomyces microflavus
CGCCGCCATCAACACCCCCAACTCCACCGTCATATCCGGCACCACCCACACCGCCCAAAACATCGCCACCACACTCCGCAACACCGGCCACAAAACCCACACCCTCAACACCTCCCACGCCTTCCACAGCCCCCACATGGACGGCATGCTCAACCAATTCACCACCACCACCAAAAACATCACCCACCACCCCCACACCACCCCCCTCATCTCCACCCTCACCGGAAAACCCACCACCCACCAAGAACTCCAAAACCCCCACTACTGGGCCGACCAAGTCCGCCACACCGTCCGATTCGCCGATGCCATCAGAACCCTGGAAACAGAAGGCGTCACCACCTACGTGGAAATAGGCCCCGACACCGTACTCAGCGCACTCGCCCGGGAATCACTCGATGCCGGGGCGACCACGGTCTCCCTACTGCGCCGCGACAGGTCCGAGCCGGACACCCTGGCCACCGCCCTCGGTGCCCTGCACGGGGCGGGCGTACGGATCGACTGGGACGCGTACTTCGCGGGCACCGGGGCCCGCCGGGTGGAGCTGCCGACGTACGCCTTCCAGCACGAGCGGTACTGGCTGGAGGCGTCCGGCGCCCCCGCCGACGCGGCCGGCCTCGGTCTCGCCGCCGCCGGGCATCCGCTGCTCGGCGCCGCCCTCGACCTCGGCGGCAGCGAGGAGACGGTGTTCACCGGGCGGCTGTCCCGGCACACCGCCGCCTGGCTCGGCGGGCGCTCCGTCGGCGACACGACGGTGCTGCCCGAGGCTGTGCTGGTGGAGCTCGCGGTACGGGCCGGGGACGAGGCGGGCTGCGGAGTGCTCGACGAACTGGTCGTCGGCGAGGCCCTCGTGCTGCCCGCCGACAGCGGTCTCCAGCTTCAGGTGAGGCTCGGCGCCCCCGACGCCGAGGGGCGGCGCGCGCTCACCGTGCACGGGCGGCCCGAGGGTGCCGAGCTGCCCTGGACCCGCCACGCGCACGGCACGCTGAGCGCCCTGCCGGGGCCGGCCGCCGCCGACGCCGGCCCGTCCGCCGGTGCTTCCCAGCAGTGGCCGCCCGCCGGGGCGACCGAGGTGGCCCACGACGCGGTGTACGACCGGTGCGCGGCGGCCGGGGTGGCGTACGCGCCCGTGCTCCGGGCGCTCACCGGGCTCTGGAGCAGCGGCGACGAGCTCTTCGCCGAGCTGCGGCTGAGCGATGAACTCGCTTCCGGGGCCGACCTGTTCGGGCTGCACCCGGTGCTGCTCGACGCGGCCCTGCACCCGCTGGCCGCCCTGGGAGGGCCCGTCGCCGCCACCGCATGGCGGGGAGTGCGGCTGCACGCCTCGGGGGCCGACGGGATACGGGTCCACCTCACCCCTCTGAACAAAAGCCACGGGAGCCACGAGAGCGGAGGTGACGGCGAGCGTGCCGTTGCCGTGCGGGTGACCGACCTGTCCGGTCACCCGGTCGCGGACATCGCCGCCGCGACCGTCCGCCCCGTCGACCCGGCGCGTATCGCGGCGGGCGCGGCCCGTGACCACGAGGCGCTGTTCCACCTCGACTGGACACCCCGGCCCGTCGCCGCCTCCGCTTCCGCCTCCGCCGAGCCGGCCCCCGGCACGGTGATCGAGCGCCTGGAGTCCACGGCCCCGGCCGACCCCGTCGCCTCCGTGCGCGAGACGACCGGGCGGGCCCTCGGCCTCGCCCAGCGGTGGCTGGCCGACGAGGAGAATCCCGACGCCCGGCTGGTCGTGGTCACCTCGGGTGCCGTGGTGACCGAGAAGGGTGCCCGGGTCAGCGACCCGGGCGCGGCCGCCGCCTGGGGGCTGCTGCGCTCGGCCCAGTCCGAGGCGCCCGGCCGGATCGTCCTGATCGACGCCCCCCGGGACACCGACCCCGCGACGCTGGCCGCCGCGGTGGCCTCCGGCGAGCCCCAGGCAGCGATCCGTGGCGGCACGGTCCTCGTGCCGCGCCTGGCCCGTGCCCGGCGCCCGGAACCGGTGACGACCGACGCGGCCGCCGCCCCGTCGTTCACCGCCGGGGGCACGGTCCTGATCACCGGTGGTACGGGCTCGCTGGGTGCGCTCTTCGCCCGGCACCTGATCGTCCGGCACGGCGTACGGCATCTGCTCCTGGTCAGCCGTCGGGGCGAACAGGCCCCTGGGGCTGCGGAGTTGACGGCCGAGCTCACCGGTCTCGGGGCGAGTGTCACCGTACGGGCGTGTGATGTGTCCGACCGGTCCGCGCTGGCCGGCCTCATCGGCGGGATCCCGGAGGCGCACCCGCTCACCGGGGTCGTCCACACGGCGGGCATCCTCGACGACGGGCTCGTACCGGCGATGACGCCCGAGCGGCTGGCGTCGGTGCTGGCCCCGAAGGCGGACGCGGCCTGGCATCTGCACGAGCTCACCCGGCACCTCGGTGTGACCGCGTTCGTGCTGTTCTCCTCGGTCGCCGCACTCGTCGGCGGCCCCGGCCAGTCCAACTACGCGGCCGCCAACGCGGCCCTGGACGCCCTGGCCCAGCACCGCGCCGCCGAGGGCCTCCCGGCCACCTCGATCGCCTGGGGCCTGTGGGCCGAGGCGACCGGGCTCACCGGCGGGCTCAGCGACGCCGATCTCCGGCGCATCGCCCGCAGCGGGCTGCTCCCGGTCGCCACGGCCCAGGGACCGGCGCTGCTGGACCTGGCGCTGCGCACAGGGCGCCCGGACGCCGTGGCCACCCCGCTGGACTTCGGCGCGCTGCGCGAACAGGCCCGGGTGTCACCGGTGTTCGCCTCGCTCGTCCGTCGTACGGTGCGGCCGGCCGCGCGCGGTGAGGAGGCGGGGGGCGTCTCGCTCGGTGAGCTGCTCGCCGGCCTGGACGAGGGGCAGCGGCTCGACGCGGTGCGGGACGCGGTGCTCGAAGAGATCGCCGGGGCGCTCGGCCACTCCGACGGCCGGGGCATCAGCGGTGCGCTGGCCTTCCCGCAGTTGGGCCTCGACTCCCTGACCTCGGTGGAGCTGCGCAACCGGCTCGCGGTGCGCACCGGGCTTCGGCTGCCCGCGACCCTGGTCTTCGACCACCCGACACCCGACGCGCTGGCCGCGCACCTGCTGACGGAGCTGCGCCCCGGCGGCGAGGGCCCCGGGGCGGCGGCCGAGGTCGACTACGCGGCGGACATCCGGCTGGACGACGAGATCCGGCCCGCCGACGTGGTGGTGCGGACCGTCGAGGACCCGCGCGAGGTGCTGCTCACGGGGGCCAGCGGCTTCCTCGGGGCGTTCCTGCTGCGCGATCTGATGCGCGGTACCCGGGCGCGGATCCACTGCCTGGTGCGCGGTGCGGACGACGCTGCGGCGTACGAGCGGCTGCGGACGGGCCTGGAGTGGTACCGGGTCTGGGACGACATCGACCCGGACCGGCTGTCGGTGGTCTCCGGTGATCTGGCCGAACCGCGGCTCGGCCTGACCGAGGAGGTCTTCGACGGCCTGGCCCGTACGGTGGACGTCGTGCACCACGCGGGCGCCACGGTCCACTGGCTGCACCCGTACGCGGCGCTCCGGGACGCCAACGTCCGGGGCACCGAGGAGATCCTGCGGCTCGCGGCGCGCCACCGCACGGTGCCGGTCCACTACGTGTCGACCGTCGGGGTGTTCGACGGCCCGGTGACGCCGGGGGTGCCCCTGCGGACGACGGATGCGACCGGGCCCGCCGAGGCGCTGCCCAGCGGGTACCTCCAGAGCAAGTGGGTGGCCGAGCAGGTGCTCGGACTGGCCCGGGAGCGGGGCCTGCCGGTGTCGGTGTACCGGGTCGACGTCATCTCCGGCGATCAGGTCAACGGGGCATGCCAGACAAGGGACTTCGTATGGCTGACGCTGAAGGGGCTGGTGCAGTCCGGGGCGGTGCCGTCCGGTTCCGGTGGCCGGTTCCATCTGCTGCCGGTCGACTACGTCAGCGGGGCGATCACCGCACTGTCGGCTCTGCCCGCGTCGGACGGCGGAACGTTCCACCTGTTCAACCAGAGCTCGCTGAGCCTGGCGGACTGCGTGCGGCGGCTGCGTGACCTCGGCTACGGGCTGCGGGATCTCGACCACGACTCGTGGGCCGGGGCGGTGCGTTCCGACCGGTCCAACGCACTGCTGCCGCTGCTGCACGCCTTCGAGATGATGACGTCGGACACGGACGGCTTCTACCCGCCGATCGACACCTCCGACACGGAGCTCGCGCTGCGGGGCACGGGCATCAGCTGCCCGCCGCTGACCGGTGAGCTCTTCGACAGGTACGTCGAGTTCTTCGTCCAGGTCGGGCACTTCCCGCCGGCACCGGTGGAGGCCGCGTAGGCACCGGGAACGCGAGGAGGGGCTGTCGGCCGACAGCCCCTCCTCGCGTTTCCTCACGGTCAGCGGACGTTGCCGTCCCAGCGCCAGCCCGACTGCCGGGGCAGGCCGGGCAGTTCGGCGCGGCCGGTGCACCACAGCAGCGTGTCGACCGGGTCGTGGCCGGTGGGCGCGTCCGGGAACAGCCGCTCCACGACGGGGGCGCAGAGCTCCGCCGGGGGCGTCCAGTCGATGTCGAGTCCCCGCGCGATGTCCCGCCCGTGCACGACGAGTTCGAGCACGCCCATGGCGGCGAAGCCGGCCGCGTCGGAGTGCCCGTACGGGTGCCAGGCGCGCGCCTCGGGCTCGGTGTCGCGGACCGTGGAGGCGAGCAGGGTGCCCGCGATCCGGATGCCCTCCAGGGCGGCGGGCGCCGGGGCGTGGGAGTCGATCGACGAGAAGAGCGTGATGTAGCGGTCGGTCGGCCGGGCGATGAGCAGCCCGGCGTACCCCACGACGCCGAGGGCGATGTGCGACAGGGTCTCGCGACCGCTCCAGTCGAGATCCCCCGCCCTGCGGGACCAGTTCTTGTCGGCGCCCTTCTCCAGAACTGCGGTGCTTTCGTCGGCGGCGGTGCGTACGAGGTCGGGCCAGGAAAGAGTCATGGAATGGATGGTGCCACAAGGAAATCGGGCTCGCTCCCCGGTCATTGTCCGGTAATTAACGGGTAATTGGGTCCGGCCGGGCCCTGGTTTGCCCATGACCGCGCAATGGGCAAACGCTTACTCCTTTCCCGCCCGCTTTCAGTAGTGTTCCCCGTGCCTGAGAGTGTCGGCCGCGTGCACCTCTTGTTCGGCAGAACCAACCACAAGACCGAGGAGCCGCATTGGCTACGAACGACGACCTGGCGTCCGTACTGGAAGCAGTGCGAAGCAGCATTCCCACGCTCCGCGAGAACGGGCTCGCGGGCGAGGACCAGCGGTGGCTCCCGGAGGAGAACCTGGACCTGCTGGAGAAGGCCGGTGTGTTCCGCATGGCCGTGCCGGCCCGGTTCGGCGGCATGGACCTGCCGCTCGCCGACCAGGCCAAGGTCATCGCCGAGATCGGGCGCGGCTGTCCCGCCACCGCCTGGGTCACGATGGTCTGGGTGAGCAGCACCTGGACCGCCACCCTCTACCCGGACCAGGCGCAGAAGGAGATCTTCGCCCCCGGTTCGGTCCGGATCTCCAGCGCCTTCGCGCCGACCGGCACGGTGGTGGAGACCGAGGGCGGCTACATCCTCAACGGCAGCTGGCGCTTCAACACCGGTTCCCCCGGGGCCCACTGGAACTTCACCGCGGCGATGCTGGAGCGCCCGGACGGCAGCCACGAAGAGGTCATGGCCATCGTCCCGATGGACCAGCTGACCGTGGCCGACGACTGGCACGTCTCGGCGGGCTCGGCCACCGGCAGCGCCACCTCCACCGCCAAGGACGTCTTCGTCCCGGCGCACCACGTCACCCGCTTCGAAGAGGTGATGGTCAGCGCCACGGGCAACCGCTCCAACACCGGCGCGACGGGCCGAAATTACGGTCTGCTCAGCTTTGTGATGGCCGAGTGCGCGGCCGTCTTCATAGGCATCGCCCGGGGCGCGTACGAACTGTTCCTGGAGCGGGTGCCGGGCCGTGGCATCACCTACACGGACTGGACCGACCAGAAGCTGCACCCGCTCACCCAGATCCAGGTGGCGACCGCGGCCAACAAGATCGACGCGGCCGAGGCGCTCTCCGAGCGCTGGCTGTCGCTGCTCCAGGAGCGCGCCGACGCCGGTGTGCAGCCGACGGACGCCGAGAAGGCCATTGTGCGTGGCCAGACCGGTTTCGCGGCGCAGCTGGCGAAGGAAGCCGTCGAGATCCTTTTCAACGCCAGCGGTGGTTCGGTGATCCAGCGCAGCGTTCATCTCCAGCGCTTCCACCGCGACATCCAGGGATTCTCCCTGCACGCGCTGGCGCAGGCCGATGTGAATCTGGAGCTCCAGGGCAGGGTGCTCCTCGGTCTGGAACCGGGCACCGTCTTCCTCTGAGCCTCACCCCCACGGCCTTCTCCGGGCCGGACACCCGCAGCGCTATTTCGCAACACACTGTGCGGCTTTACCCAACCCTCATTTCTCACCTCTCATCCCTCATCCCGCATTTCCCCCGTAGAACAATTGCACTGGAGGATCATTCATGGGCGACAACCGCACCCCGGTGACGGTCATCGGCCTCGGCCTCATGGGACAGGCGCTCGCCGCCGCGTTCCTCGAGGCCGGCCACACCACGACCGTGTGGAACCGTTCGGCGGGCAAGGCCGAGCAGCTCGTCTCGCAGGGCGCGGTGCAGGCCGCCACGCCCGCCGACGCGGTGGCCGCCAGTGAGCTGGTCGTGGTCTGCCTGTCGACGTACGACAACATGCACGACGTGATCGGTTCGCTCGGAGAGTCCCTCCGGGGCAAGGTCATCGTGAACCTGACGTCCGGCTCGTCGGACCAGGGCCGCGAGACGGCCGCTTGGGCCGAGAAGCAGGGCGTGGAGTACCTCGACGGCGCGATCATGATCACGCCGCCCGGCATCGGCACCGAGACCGCCGTCCTCTTCTACGCCGGTACGCAGAGCGTGTTCGAGAAGTACGAGCCCGCGCTCAAGCTGCTCGGCGGCGGCACCACGTACCTCGGTACCGACCACGGCATGCCCGCGCTGTACGACGTGTCGCTGCTCGGCCTCATGTGGGGCACGCTCAACAGCTTCCTGCACGGTGTCGCCGTGGTGGAGACCGCGGGCGTCGGCGCCCAGCAGTTCCTGCCGTGGGCGCACATGTGGCTGGAGGCGATCAAGATGTTCACCGCCGACTACGCGGCCCAGATCGACGCCGGTGACGGCAAGTTCCCCGCCAACGACGCCACGCTGGAGACGCACCTGGCGGCGCTCAAGCACCTGGTGCACGAGAGCGAGGCGCTGGGCATCGACGCCGAACTGCCCAAGTACTCGGAGGCGTTGATGGAGCGCGTCATCAGCCAGGGTCACGCCAAGAACAGCTACGCGGCCGTGCTGAAGGCGTTCCGCAAGCCGTCGGAGTGAGCTGAGCGGCCACCCGGCCGCCAGGTCCGTCCCGGAAGGGGCCGGAGGCGTCGACAGCCGCACCGGCCCCTTCCGCACGCCCGGCCCCTTCCTCATGCCTGGGCCCCCTTCCGCACGCCCCGCCCGGCCACCTCGAAGCCCGATCAGCCCCGATCAGCCCCGTCCAGAAGGAGTTCCATGCGTCCGCACGTCGATACCCCCGCGAACGGCACCTCCCCCGGAGTCGGCCGCAGGTCCCTGCTCAAGGCGGCCGGGGCCACGGCCATCGCCTCGGCGGTCGCCGCGGCCGGTTCGGGGGCGGCCCACGCGTCCGAGGACGCCCCCTGGGACGTGATCGTCATCGGTGCCGGGTACGCGGGCGGCACCGTGGCCCGTGAGCTGACGGCACGCGGTCTGTCCACCCTGGTCCTGGAGGCCCGCGACCGGATCGGCGGCCGCGTGTGGACCAGCACGTTCGCCGGGGAGCGCGTCGAGCTGGGCGGCGGCTGGTTCGGCCCCGGCCAGCAGCTCGTCGAGCGCGAGCTCGAGCGCTACTCCATCGGCACCACCCTGGACGTCGCCCCGACCGTCGCCGTCATGCCGGACGGGAACGGCTACCGGAGCGCACCGCCCGAGGAGACCTTCGGCAGACTCGGAACCCTGTTCGACGAGTTCTACGCGGGCTCCGCCGAGTACTTCTCACGCCCCCTGGAGCCGCTCCACCGCAAGGACCTGCTGCAGAGCGTGGACCGCCTGTCGCTGGCGGACCGCATCGGGCAGCTCGACCTGTCCCCCGTGGACCACCAGTGGGTGGCGGGCTCCACCGCGCCCTTCGCGGGCAGCAACGACTGGGGCGGGCTGACCGGCCTGGCGCAGTGGTACCAGCTGGCCGGCGGGACGTACGACGGGTTCCACTCGACCATGAGCCTGCGGCCCGACGGGGGCATGACCTCGGTGCTGTCGGCGATGTTCGCCGAGTCCACCGCAGTGGTACGGCTCAACTCGCGGGTCACGTCCGTCAGCAGGGCCGGCGCCTGGACGCAGGTGCGCCTCAGCGGCGGGCAGGCGTACCGCTCGCGGGTGGTGGTCGTCGCCACCCCCGTCAACACCTGGAACACCATCGCCTTCACCCCGGGCCTGCCGAAGGTGCACACCGACGCGGTCCGCGAGGGCGTCGGCGTACCGCACGCCACCAAGGTGTGGCTGCATGTGCGCGGCAGCTCGGAGGCGGTCTACGCGCAGTCCGACGAGACCGGCCCGATCCAGCTGCTGCTTCCGCAGCAGGAACTCCCCGGCGGACGGCTGTACGTCGGCTTCACCGGCCCCTCGCTCGACGTGTCCGACCGGGCGGCGGTCCAGGCGGCCGTACGCCGATTCATCCCCAAGGCCACGCTCGTCGGCCACCGGGCGATGGAGTGGAGCAAGGACACGTACGCGCGCGGCGGCTGGGGGCTGCGCCGCCCGGGCCAGCTGCTGCGCCAGCTGCCCGCCATCCAGGAGCCGCACGGACAGCTCGTCTTCGCCGGCTCCGACATAGCGAGCGGCTGGTACGGGGCGTTCGTCGAGGGCGCGATCGAGTCCGGCCTGCGCGCCGCCGACCAGGCCGTGACCCTGGCACACTGACGGCCGCCGCCGTCACCGCTCCCCTCCCGTCGCATGGGCGCCGGGAGGGGAGCAGCCACAGCGACGGCTCCCTCACGCCACTTGCGTACGGGAGGGGCCCTCGGTGGCGTACGGGAGGAGGCCCTCGCCGTCAGCCCCGGATGCGGGCCCGGCGTGACATCACCGCGCGCAGCACCCGGCGCCCCTCCGTGGACAGGTCCAGGGCCTTGCGCACCCCGGCCCCGCTGCCCGCCGTGCCGGCGGTCTCCGCGAGGATCTCCAGGATCCGGACCTGCCGCTCCAGCTCCCCCGCCACCAGCGGCCCGACCTCGGCCGCCGCCCCGCCGCGCGCCGCCTTCAGCAGGTCGGCGTCGTGCGGGGCGTCCCCGTCCGGGGCGTCGAACCGCCCGTGGATCTCCAGCGCGACCAGCGAGCAGGCGTCCGCCCACTCCCGCAGCGGCGCGGGGGCGAAGTCGGACGGGGCGGCCCCCAGCATCGCGCGCACCCGTGCGGCCTGCCCGTCGGTGACGGACTCGTGGTCCATCGCCGTACGCACGGCCGTGAGGCGGATGGCCCATTCCCGCCCGTCCTCACAACTCGCCCACAGCGGTCGCAGCGGCTCGGCCCCCTCCGGCCCCGCCAGCAACGGCAGGCAACGGTCCAGGCAGGCCACGGCGCTGGCGGCGAGCGCTCGCTCGTCGGCGCGTTCGATCAGTTCCAGCAGACTCATCGACGTCTCCCTCGGTCTATCGCGTACTGCGCCGAATGGCCGAAAAGCGTCACTTCTGAGCGGCTGTCACCGGTGAGCGCCCGGGACATCCGGGGCGGGAACGGGGGGCTGCGCCGCGCGCTCCACCTGCATCCGGGTCAGGGCGCGGACGAAGAGGAGGGCCACCACCGCGGCGACGATCTCCAGCGCGTCGGCGGCCGCCACCAGCCCGAGACCGTCCGGACCCGCCAGGCTGCCGGTCCTCCGATCGGTGATCTGGTCGGCGAGGACCGACGCCACCCACAGGCCCCACCAGAAGTTGAGCAGGGCCCGGGACACCGCGACCCGGCCGCCCTCCGGGCTCACGGGGGCGCTGCCCGTCCAGATCCCGTCGGCCACCCGGTAGGGGAACCAGAAGTTGGCCACGGGGACGAACCAGCCGCCCACCGCCCACCCGGGGCCCATCCTCTGCACGCTCGGGTCGAAGACCTCGGCGTTCCGGCGGGTCCGGTGGAACCAGAGGATGAAGAGGACCCCGGTGACCAGGAAGACGCTCGCCTGGACGTCGGTGGTGACGTCGTGGAGCCGGTCGGCCCACCGGAGCCGGCTGCCCTGGGCGGCAGTGTCCGCGGCGTCGGCGACCCCCTGCCACATGTTCCGCAGGTGCAGTCCGGTACCGATGGCGGCCAGGTCGGTCGCGATGACGGCGCCCAGCAGGGCGGTGACCGCCCAGGAGAGGCCGATGGGCGAGCGGGGCCAGTCCCCGACACCCCAGCCGCCTGGGCCGACCTCGGCCGGAGCGAGATGGTCCGGCAACGGGGGCCGGGTTCCCGAGCAGAAGGTGCAGAGGCCGTCGTCGGTGACGGCCGTTCTGATGCGGCAGCGGGTGCAGAGCATGAGGCGTTCCCCCCAGGGCGTGGTCGTGGTCGGTGACCTCTCACGTCCCTCCCCAGGAAGCGCGCGGTCGGCGGACCGTAGCCCGTGGACGGTCCCGCTGTCCAAAGGCTTGCGGCCCGCCGGACCTCCGGGGTGCCGTCAGCCCGCGCTGCCCGTCCGGGCCGCCAGCTCCTGGAACTGTGCCCAGGTCAGGGCAGGCTTCCGCGGGTCCCAGAGCTTCTGCGAGGTCGCGACGAGCGGCATCCTGATGCCGTCGGCGACCTGCTGGGTGGTCTGGGCGTTCGGCAGGTCGCCCCAGACGGCGAACCGGCCACCGAGGATCTGCGGCGAGTAGCGCTCCGCCACCGGCTCGGTGCCGCGCAGCACCATCGGGGTCCACTGCTCGTAGATCCGCTTGCCGGTCGGGTAGACGAAGTCGTTCGGCTCGCCGAGCACGTAGTACAGGAACTCGTCGTTGAGGTTGAGCATCTTGTAGCCCGCGGCGAGGTACTCCTGCGGGGGCCGGGCGCCGATCTCCTTGCCGGTCCAGTACTCGATCTCGATGTTCTTGGCCGCCTTGACCTTCGAGTCGCGGAAGAGGCCGTCGTTCCAGGCCTTGGCGGTGCGGCCCTTGGGCTCGACCACCTCCGCCCGGTCGTTGAGCCAGCCGGTGGCGAGGTCCTCGATGGTGGCGCCGGAGCCGTGCTTCTGCTCGGCGGCCCGCTGGAGCTGCGGGTAGGAGGCGGCCGGGTTGCTGACCATCAGCGCCTGGTACTCGTCGGCGCCCAGGTGCCAGTACTTCCCGGGGAACAGGTCGGTGTACTCGTCGAGCAGCTCGTCGATCAGCTTCGCGGCGCCCGGCTTGGAGATGTCGATGGACCCGCGCGACTCCCGGCCCTGGGTGTTGCGGAGCTGGAGGTCGGGGTGGGCGCGGAGCACGGCGCCGAGGTGTCCGGGCGAGTCGATCTCGGGGACGACCTCGATGTGCAGGCTGTTGGCGAGCCCGACGATACGGCGGACCTCGGCCTGGGTGAGGGCCTCGTCCGAGACCACCTCGGGGTGGGTCTTCGACTCGATCCGGAAGGCCTGGTCGTCGGAGAAGTGCAGGCCGAGCTGGTTGAGCTTGAGGTCGCCCATCTCGCGTATGCGGTCCTCTATCCACTCCGCGCTGTAGTGCTTGCGCGCGATGTCGAGGTTGAGCCCGCGCTGCGGCCGGTCGGGCCGGTCGTTGACGACGCCCTCCGGCACGGTGCCGTCCGCCTTGAGCGACTGCTTGAGCGTGCGGGTGCCGTAGAAGACGCCCGACTCGTCGGGGCCGGTGATCCGCACCTTCCGGTCGCGGACGGTGAGCGTGTACGACTCGGCGGGTCCCTTGTCCTTGGCGCCGAGGGCCAGCTCGACGTCGCCCGCGCGGGGTGCCTCGGCGCCCCGGTAGCGGATCTTCAGCTCCTTGGCGAGCAGCTGGGCCTCGTCGGCGAGCACCTGGCTGCCCCCGGCTATGACGACCGTGCTGTCCTTGCCCGGCTGCCAGCCGGGCCCGCGTGCCGCGGTGTGCTCGCGGACCGCGGGGATCGTGCTCGGGGCGCTGGACAGCGGGTAGCTGCGGGAGGGCGACGGGGCGGCCGCCGTGGCGGAGGTCCCGGACGGTGACGCCGCGTCGCGGGAGGGGTGGCTGCCGGAGCCTTCCGGCCAGACGACGACGGTGAGGACGACGGCGGCTGCGGCCGTGACAGCCGCGCCGGTGACGAGGGCACCACGCGTGGGCGACATCGGTCAGATTCCTCCGGGATAGGGGCCAGGGGACAGGTAGGGGGCAGGGATGGGTGAATAGGCTGAAAGGTTGACATTTTTGCTGACGATCTGCCCACCGAAAACCCGTGACGGGCGAGCGAAAGGCCGGACACCGCAGGTCAGGCGGTCGTCAAACGTTCCGTAACTCTCCCGTTCGGGTGATTTTCGGCCGATCCCCCGGACGGCCGCCGACCGATCTCGCTAGCGTTGCGGCACATTCGTCTCCCGCTCCCCTTCCACCCCGTGCTCTCCTTCTCCTTCCACCCTGCGTGCGCCCCGCTTTCACCCCGCGTACGCCCCCGTCGGGCAACCTTGTTGCCCTCCTGCCCCTCTTCAGGGTCACAGATGTCGTTGATTCGAGGAGTCCACGCTGTCCAGGTCCAGCGAGTCCCCCGCCGGCCTGCCGAAGCAGTCCACGCCCCCGGCCGGGCGCTCCGCCATACCCGTGCAGCACCGCCGTCCACCGCAGGTGGGCGGCGCCCCCGGCGTACCGCCGGCTGATGTGGCGGCCGGTCTCGCCCGGTTCAACGAGGCCCCCTTCGCCACCGCCGAGGCCGCGCTCCTGGAGTGCTGCGGCAGCCTCCGCTGGGCCCACCGGATGGCCGCGCACCGCCCCTTCCCGGATCTGGCGTCCCTGCTGGCCGCCTCCGACGAGGCGGGGTACGACCTGGCCCCCCGGGACATCGCGGAGGCGCTCGCCGCCGAGCCGGCTCCCTGTCTGCACCACGACGCGCCCCGCGCCGCCCACCTGGCGCTGCAGGCCGCGCACGCGGCGTACGAGAGCAGATTCGGCCATTCCTTCGTGATCTGCCTGGACGCCCTCCCGCCCTCGCAGCACGTGGACCAGGTCCTGGCCGGGATCCGGGTCCGGCTGGCGCACGAGGTGGACGAGGAGCGGGCCGTGACCGCCGACGAGCTGCGGCGACTCGCCCGGAGCCGGCTGGTCGAGCTGGTGACCGAGGACTGGTGACCGGGGGCTGGTGACCCGGGCGGCGGGCCGGTCGGCCCGGCCCCGGGGGGCGGCGGCCGGGAAAGGGCCGCTCTAGCCCGTACGTGCCTGTTTGATTGCCACTTTGATCACACCAGAGGCCCCGGCGCGAACGAACCGACAAAGCGTCGCTACGATGGCCGGGGCCGGTGGACCGTACCCGGCCGGGTCAGACCGACAGTCAAGCCGGCCGACCCCAATCCCCGCTCCCGGAGGGTTCTTCCGTGCCGGCTGGAACGCTGTACCGCGGCCGGGAAGGCATGTGGTCCTGGGTGGCTCATCGAGTCACCGGTGTCCTCATTTTCTTCTTCCTGTTCGTACATGTCCTGGACACCGCTCTCGTCCGCGTCTCCCCGGAGGCCTACGACGAAGTCGTGGCCACCTACAAGACGTGGCCCGTCGCGTTCCTCGAATACGGCCTCGTGGCCGCGATTCTCTTCCACGCGCTCAACGGTCTGCGGATCATCGCCGTGGACTTCTGGGCCAAGGGCCCGCGACTGCAGAAGCAGATGCTCTGGACCGTCGTGGGCATCTGGATCGTGCTGATGGTCGGGGCCCTGTACCCCGTCCTCGGTCACGCCGTACGCGACATCTTCGGGAGCTGAGGCCCATGTCCAGCGAGACCTCTTCCGCAGCCGCGATCGGCGATGTCGAAGGCGTGAGCCTCTACGACGTCGACCACCCGGCCCCGGTGATCGAGCCCCCGCGCAAGCGGACCAGCAAGACGCCCAAGGCTTCGCGCGGCAACTTCGAGATGTACGCGTGGCTCTTCATGCGCCTCTCGGGCGTCGTCCTGGTCGTCCTCGTCATCGGCCACCTGCTGATCCAGCTGGTGCTCGACGGCGGCGTCTCCAAGATCGGCTTCGCCTTCGTTGCGGGCCGCTGGGCCTCGCCGTTCTGGCAGGCCTGGGACCTCATCATGCTGTGGCTCGCCATGCTCCACGGCGGCAACGGCCTGCGTACGGTCATCAACGACTACGCCGAGCGGGACAACACCCGCTTCTGGCTGAAGATGCTCCTGTACACCGCCACGGTGTTCACCGTCCTGCTGGGCACGCTGGTGATCTTCACCTTCGACCCGAACATCCGCTAGGCGCCGGGACAGAGGGACCAGAGGAAACCATGCAGATCCACAAGTACGACACCGTCATCGTCGGCGCCGGCGGCGCCGGCATGCGCGCGGCCATCGAGTCGACCAAGCGCAGCCGTACCGCCGTGCTGACGAAGCTCTACCCCACCCGCTCCCACACGGGCGCCGCGCAGGGCGGCATGGCCGCCGCGCTGGCCAACGTGGAGGAGGACAACTGGGAGTGGCACACCTTCGACACGATCAAGGGCGGCGACTACCTGGTCGACCAGGACGCCGCCGAGATCCTCGCGAAGGAGGCCATCGACGCCGTCCTCGACCTGGAGAAGATGGGCCTGCCGTTCGGCCGCACTCCCGAGGGCAAGATCGACCAGCGCCGCTTCGGCGGTCACACCCGTAGCCATGGTGAGGCCCCGGTCCGTCGCGCCTGCTACTCGGGCGACCGCACCGGCCACATGATCCTCCAGACGCTGTACCAGAACTGCGTCAAGGAGGGCGTGGAGTTCTTCAACGAGTTCTACGTCCTGGACCAGCTGATCACCGAGGTCGACGGGGTCAAGAAGTCCGCCGGCGTCGTCGCGTTCGAGCTGGCGACCGGCGAGATCCACGTCTTCCAGGCGAAGTCGGTCATCTACGCCTCCGGCGGCACCGGCAAGTTCTTCAAGGTGACGTCCAACGCGCACACCCTGACCGGTGACGGCCAGGCCGCCTGCTACCGGCGCGGCCTGCCGCTGGAGGACATGGAGTTCTTCCAGTTCCACCCGACGGGCATCTGGCGCATGGGCATCCTGCTGACGGAGGGCGCCCGCGGTGAGGGCGGCATCCTCCGCAACAAGGACGGCGAGCGCTTCATGGAGAAGTACGCGCCCGTCATGAAGGACCTCGCGTCCCGTGACGTCGTCTCCCGCTCCATCTACACGGAGATCCGTGAGGGCCGCGGCTGCGGTCCCGCCGGTGACCACGTCTACCTGGACCTCACCCACCTGCCGCCGGAGCAGCTGGACGCCAAGCTCCCGGACATCACCGAGTTCGCGCGGACGTACCTCGGCATCGAGCCCTACACGGACCCGATCCCGATCCAGCCGACCGCGCACTACGCCATGGGCGGCATCCCGACCAACGTCGAGGGCGAGGTGCTGGCCGACAACACCACCGTCGTCCCGGGCCTGTACGCCGCCGGCGAGGTCGCCTGTGTCTCCGTGCACGGCGCCAACCGCCTGGGCACCAACTCGCTGCTCGACATCAACGTCTTCGGCAAGCGCTCCGGCATCGCCGCCGCCGAGTACGCGGTGAAGAACGACTTCGTCGAGCTTCCCGAGAACCCGGCGCAGCTCGTCGCCGACCAGGTGGAGCGGCTGCGCAACTCCACCGGCACCGAGCGCGTCGCCACCCTGCGCACGGAGCTCCAGGAGTGCATGGACGCCAATGTGATGGTGTTCCGCACCGAGCAGACGATCAAGACGGCGGTCGCCAAGATCGCCGAGCTGCGCGAGCGCTACCTGAACGTGTCCATCCAGGACAAGGGCAAGCGGTTCAACACCGACCTGCTGGAGGCCATCGAGCTGGGCAACCTGCTCGACCTGGCCGAGGTCATGGCGGTCTCCGCGCTCGCCCGCAAGGAGTCCCGCGGCGGTCACTACCGTGAGGACTACCCCAACCGCGACGACGTCAACTTCATGCGCCACACCATGGCGTACCGCGAGGTGGCCGCCGACGGCGCCGAGTCGATCCGGCTCGACTACAAGCCGGTCGTGACGACCCGCTACCAGCCGATGGAGCGTAAGTACTGATGGCTACCCCGACCCTGGACAAGACCGACAAGGCCGAGGCCGGCTTCGCCGACTCTCCGTTCATCACGGCCACGTTCCGGATCCGCCGCTTCAACCCGGAGGTCTCCGACGAGGTTCAGTGGCAGGACTTCCAGATCGAGATCGACCCGAAGGAGCGTGTCCTCGACGCCCTTCACAAGATCAAGTGGGAGATCGACGGAACGCTGACGTTCCGCCGTTCCTGCGCGCACGGCATCTGCGGCTCCGACGCGATGCGGATCAACGGCAAGAACAGGCTCGCCTGCAAGACGCTGATCAAGGACATCAACCCGGACAAGCCGATCATGGTCGAGGCCATCAAGGGCCTCACGGTCCTCAAGGACCTCGTGGTCGACATGGACCCGTTCTTCCAGGCGTACCACGACGTCATGCCCTTCCTCATCACCAAGGGGAACGAGCCGACCCGCGAGCGTCTGCAGTCCGCCGAGGAGCGCGAGCGGTTCGACGACACCACCAAGTGCATCCTGTGCGCCGCGTGCACGTCCTCGTGCCCGGTGTTCTGGAACGACGGCCAGTACTTCGGCCCGGCGGCGATCGTCAACGCGCACCGCTTCATCTTCGACTCGCGCGACGAGGGCGGCGAGCAGCGCCTTGAGATCCTCAACGACCGTGACGGCGTGTGGCGTTGCCGCACCACGTTCAACTGCACGGACGCCTGCCCCCGTGGCATCGAGGTCACCAAGGCGATCCAGGAGGTGAAGCGCGCGCTCATCACGCGTCGCTTCTGACCCCTCCCGGGTCCGCCCGGCACCTTCGCAGGCCCCGCCCGCCCCGGTCATCACGACCGGGGCGGGCGGGGCCTGTTGCTGCGCCCGGCCGGTGCGGGCGGTACGGTCGTGCGGAGCTGAAGACGCACAGAGAACGGGGATCCCCATGAGCGAGCCGAATCCGTCACCGGGCGACGCCTACAAGTGGGGTCCTCCCCAGCAGCCCGGCCACCCGCCGACGATGGCCGACGGGCAGGGCTACGGACAGGCTTACGGGTACCCGGCGCCGGGTGCCACGCCCGCGTACGGCTATCCGCAGCCGCTGCCCGAGTCGGCGACGCAGCCCGGCCCCGGTTACGGCTACCCGAACCCGGCGCAGCCGACGATGCCCGGCCAGTACCTCCCCGTACCGCAGGGCGTGCCCGGTCAGGGCGGGGTCCCGGTGCTGTCGATCGGTGACATCACCGTCATGAGCGACGCGATCGTCACCCCGTCCGGGACGATGCCGCTGCGGGGCGCGGTCTGGACGGCGACGGACATGTCGCGCACCGAGGAGAAGATCCCGGCGCACGCGATCGTGCTGGCGATCATCTTCGCGCTGTTCTGCCTGATCGGCCTGCTGTTCCTGCTGATGAAGGAGAAGCGGACCGTCGGGTTCGTCCAGGTCACGGTCACCAGCGGCGGCCGGCACCATGCCACCATGATCCCGGCGATGGGCCCGCACACCTTCCCCGGCGTCATGGGCCAGCTCAACCAGGCCCGCTCGATGAGCGCCTGAGCTCCGGGCCGCGGCCATGGCACGTTTCGAGCACACGGTCACCGTCGCCGCCCTGGACCGTCACTGGTTCGAGGAGGCCGCCGGGGCCGTGGTGGACCTCTTCGAGGGATCCCGGGAGCAGGGCGGCGCGATCCTGCTGCCCGACGGGCGCCCGATACACGGCCTCCGGCTGCTGAAGGGGCGTCACCTGCAGCCGGGGGCGCAGTACGGGGATGCCCCCGAGGAGAACGGGAAGCCCGGGGCTCCGGGCGCCCCGGTGGCGTCCGGCCCGACGGGCGCCCCGGTGGTGCAGGAGGCCACCGTCCTGCGGGAGTGGCGGCCCTCCCGCACCGTCGAGGTGGAGAGCCTCATGGCGGAGGAGTCCCTGTCCGTACGGGTGGGGGTGCGGCTGCGCGAGCCCCGGACCCCCAGGGCGCTGGAGGTGTCCCTCGACGGGCACAACCCGAAGGGCGGTTCGCTGTACCGCTTCTCGGGCCGCGCCAGAGCCGACCTGCACGCCTGGTGGGCGGCGCTGGACCGGCCCTCCTCGGCGCCACCGGCCGCCCGGGCCCCCGTCGTCGGCAGGGCGGTGCACCGGCTGGCCAAGGCCCGTCTCACGGTGACTCCGCGCCCGGCCGATGACGGCTCCTGGCAGGTCTCCGTCGTGCTGAGCGTGCGCGGGCGGTGGCTGCTGCGGCCGGTCGCGGCGTTGGCGCTGGTCTTCGTCCGGAAGCCCGTCGAGCGAGGGTTCCGGGAGGGCGTGGACAGCGCGGCCGAGGAGTGGGCCGAGATGCTGGCGGAGCTGCCGTCGCTGCACGGTGAGGCGCTGCGCGCACAGATCGCGGACGAGCTGACCGCTCCCTGATCACCTACCTGTAGACCCCTTCTTGAACATGTTCAAGAAGGGGTCTACAGTCATGCCCAAGAGCAGTTTTGAACGCGTTCAAAGGAGGGTGGGGCATGGACCTCACTGTTGTCGCGTACGTCGTCTACCTGCTGATCAGCGTGGCGCTCACCGTCTGGGTCGCCCGCACGCTCAGCCGTAACGGGCGGGTCTTCCTCGCCGACGTACTGCACGGGAACGAGAAGCTCGCCGAAGCCGTCAACCACCTGCTGGTGGTGGGCTTCTACCTGGTCAACCTCGGGTTCGTCACGCTCTACCTCAAGAACTCCGACGGGGTGGCCAACGCCCGGGAGCTCTTCGAGGCGCTCTCGGTGAAGGTGGGCGTGGTCCTGCTGGTGCTCGGCGTCATGCACCTGGTCAACGTCTATGTGCTCAGCCGCATCCGCCGCCGCAGCGCACTGGAGCGCGAGCAGACCCCGCCCGTACCGCCGCAGGGCTGGACGCCGCCGGGGACCCAGGGCCCGTGGTCGGCCCCCGCGCCCGCGCCCGGGCAGTGAGTCCGGTGACCGCGAACGCCCCCGTCCGCCGGCTCACCGTGCTCTACGACGCGCAGTGCCCGCTCTGCACCCACCTGAGGCACTGGCTCCAGCGGCAGCGCCAGCTCGTCCCGCTGGACCTCGTACCGGCCGGATCGGCGGAGGCGCGGCGGCGGTTCCCGGAGCTGGACCCCGCCTCCACGTACGAGGAGATCACCGTGGTCGGCGACCTGGGGCAGGTCTACCGGGGGACGTCCGCGTGGATCGTCTGCCTGTGGGCGCTGGCGAAGTACCGCTCGAAGGCCCACTGGCTGACCACTCCGGCGGGGGCGCCCTTCGCCCGGGGGACCGTGCTCGCGGCGGCGAAGTACCGCTCGGTGACGGCGGCGCGGTGCGGGCCGGGGCAGGCGTGCACCGTGCCGCCGGGAGGACAGTGGGCTCCCCGCTAACCTGGGGCCGTGGTGAAGGAAGAGAAGAACGTGCAGGAGAACGGGGCTGCGAAGCCCGCCAAGGCCGGCAAGGCAGCGAAGAGCGAGCAGACCCGCACGCTGATTCTCGAAACGGCGCTCCGGCTCTTCGCCGAGCGGGGGTACGACCGGACGACGATGCGGGCGATCGCGCAGGAGGCGGGCGTCTCCGTCGGGAACGCCTACTACTACTTCTCCTCCAAGGAACACCTGGTCCAGGGGTTCTACGACCGTATCGCCGGCGAGCACGCGGCGGCGGTACGGCCCGTCCTGGCGGACCGGCCGGAGCTGGCCGACCGGATCCGGGGGGTGCTGCTGATCTGGCTGGACGTGGCGGAGCCGTACCACCGGTTCGCCGCCCAGTTCTTCAAGAACGCGGCCGACCCGGAGAGTCCGCTCTCCCCGTTCTCCGACGAGTCGGTGGCGGCCCGCGAGGCGGCGATCTCCATCCACCGGGAGACCCTCGCCGGTTCGGACACCAAGAGCGATCCCGAACTGGCACCGCTGCTGCCCGAGTTGCTCTGGCTGATGCAGATGGGTCTGGTGCTGTTCTGGGTGTACGACCGCTCACCGGGCGCGGAGCGCAGCCGGCGGCTCGTCGAGCGCACCGCGCCGATCGCCGCACGGGCGATCGCGCTCTCCCGGTTCCGGGTGCTGCGCCCGCTCGTACGGCAGGTTCACGCGCTGCTGGTGGAGTTCATGCCGGGCCCGGCGGCCGGGAGCGGGCCCCGGGCGGCCGGCTGACCGGCCGTGTCCCGGCCCGGGAGGCCGGGACGTCGGCCCGTCAGATCCAGCTGAGTTCCCACAGGCGCCAGAAGCCGGTGCCGTCGGAGAGGTACTGGGACCCGGCGACGTCCGTCTTGGCGACGACGTAGTCCTTCTTCTGCCAGAGCGGCAGCAGCGGTACGTCCTCGCCGACCAGCTTCTGCATCTCCTTGAAGTCGTTGGAGGTCCGGCCGCGGTCGCTGAACTGCTGCGTGGCGGCGATCAGCTGGTCCATCTTCTTGCTGGAGTAGCCGCTGTGCAGGACGTTGCCGGTGCCGACGAGCGGCTGGCTGAAGGTGTCGGGGTCCGGGAAGTCGGGGAACCAGCCGACGGTGTACATGTCGTACTCACCGGCCGCGTAGCCCTTCTGGTACCGCGTCCACTCCACGGCCTTGACCGAGACCTTGAACAGCCCGTCCTTCTCCAGCTGGCGCCGCAGCTCGGCGGTCTCCTTGGTGTACATGTCGCCCTCGCGGTAGGCGAAGTTGACGGCGACCGGAGTCTCCACGCCGGCCTGCTGGAGCAGCTGCTTGGCGCGCTTGGGGTCGGACGTGGGGTAGGCGTCGAAGAAGGAGGTGCTGTGCCCGATGTAACCGGTGGGGATCAGCGAGTACAGCGGCTCGACCGTGCCCTGGTAGACCTTGCTGACCAGCGGGCCCCGGTCCAGGAGCGCGGCGACGGCCTGGCGGACCTTCTTCTTGCCGAACGGCGAGTTCTCGCGGGTGTTGAAGATGATGTTGCGGATCTCGGCGCTGGCCGCCTCGGTCACCCGCAGCTCCGGGTCGCCCTCGTCCAGCTCGGCGAGCTTGGAGGCGGGCAGCTGGCGGTGGGCGATGTCGACCTCGCCGCTGTTCCAGGCGGTCAGCAGGTCCTCGGACGCCTTGAAGTAGCGGATGTCGACCGCTTCACCGATCTTCTTGAGCGCGCCCTTGTACTTGAGGTTCGGCACCAGCTCGGCGCGGGCGTCCGGCTCGTAGGACTTGAGGACGTACGGGCCGGAGCCGTCGACCTGGTTGCCCTTGCGGAGCTCGTCCTTGGGGTACTTGGTCGAGTCGACGATCGCCGCGGCGCCGGTGGCGAGCTTCTGCGGGAAGGTCGCGTCCTTGCCGGAGAGGTTGAACGTGATCGTGCGGCCCTCGGTGGAGACCGTGTCGAGCGTGGGGAAGAGACCCGCGGGGCCGACGTCCGACTTGATCGCGAAGATCCGGTCGAAGGAGTACTTGACGTCCTTGGCGGTGATCTTCCGGCCGTTGGAGAAGGTCAGGTCGTCACGGAGCTTGCACTGGTACGTCTGGAGCTTCTGCCCGACGAACGCGCAGCTCTCCGCGGCGTCCGGCTCCGGCACGATCGCCCCGGGCTTGAAGGTCATCAGCGACTGGTAGATGTTGCTGTAGATCGCCCAGGAGCCCGCGTCGTACGCACCGGCCGGGTCCAGGGAGGTGACGATGTCCGATGTCCCGACAGTGATCGCGTCGGTCTTCGCCTCCCCCGTCGGGAGCAGTTGCCAGGCGCCGACGCCTGCGATGACCAAAACCGCGAAAATCGCGAGAATCCGTACCCGGACCGACCGCATTGCCGTGCTCTCCCTTACCAGCCCCACTACGGCAGTTGCGCTCAGACACGCATACCGCCGCACGTTCGCGCTTACCCAATCACACGATTTTCACATCTGGAAGAGTAAATGGGGCGCTCACAGCCTTTTGTTGGACACGTTCGACGCAGCGTGTCCGAAAAGGCCGTTTCCCGCCTCCGACCTGCGGTTTTCCGTAGCGGAGCGTGACCTTACGGTGCAGTTTTGTTGAAGATCGCATGATCGCAACCGCAACGCATCCGGAGGCGGGAGGGCGGTTTCTAGGCCTGGCGCGAGGCGAGTTCGACGACGGTGATGTCGGCCGGGGCGCCGACCCGTACCGGCGGCCCCCAGGCGCCCGCTCCGCGGGAGACGAACAGCTGCGTGTCGCCGTACCGTTCGAGGCCGGCGACGGTCGGGTTGGCCAGCTCGGCGAGGTAGTTCCCCGGCCAGAGCTGTCCGCCGTGGGTGTGGCCGGAGAGCTGGAGGTCGACGCCGTGCTCGACGGCGTCGTGGATGACGACCGGCTGGTGCGCGAGGAGGACGGCGGCCCGGGAGCGGTCCCGGTCGCCGAGCGCGCGGACGAAGTCGGGGCCCTGGCCCTCGGTCTCACCCGCGATGTCGTTGACCCCGGCGAGGTCGAACCCGCCCAGTTCCACCCGGGCGTTCTCCAGCGGGATCAGCCCCAGTTCGCGGACGTGGTTCACCCACTGCTCCGCGCCGGAGAAGTACTCGTGGTTGCCGGTGACGAAGAAGCTGCCGTGCCGTGACCGCAGCCCGGCCAGCGGTTCGGCGGCGGAGCCGAGGTCGGCCACGGACCCGTCGACCAGGTCACCGACGACGGCGACCAGGTCGGGCGAGGTGGAGTTGATCGTGTCGACGATGCGCCGGGTGTGGGCGCGGCCGAGGATCGGGCCGATGTGGATGTCGCTGACCACGGCGATCCGGAAGCCGTGGGCGGCGCGGGGCAGTTTGGCGAGGGGCACGGTGATGCGCTTGACGCTCGGCCCGCTCAGCACGTTGTGGGTGCCGTACCCGACGGTGGCGAGCCCGGCGGCGGCTGCGGCGCCGCCGACGACCCGGGAGACGAAGAGCCGCCGGGAGGGGTGCGCGATTCCCGGGGCGGCGGCCGCCGTTTTCGCTTCCGTTTCCGCCCGCGCGGCTGCTTCCGCATCCCGCACCGCTTCCGCTTCCGCTTCCGCTTCCGGTTCGGCGGGCGGTGCGGTCGCCGGGGTCCGGTCGACCGGGGTGGCGGGGCGGGGCGGGCCCGCCGGGACGAGTTCTTCCGTACGGGGACGGGTTCCGTTCGCCGTCGCGGCCACGGTTCCTTCCGCCGCCGGGACGGAGGTTCCGGTTCCGGCCGTGGTCCGGGCGGCGGCGGCCGCATCGCGCCGGGCGAGCACCCGGCCCAGGAGCGGGCGGACGGCCTCGCCCACCAGCAGGGCCAGCGTCAGGTACAGCAGGGCGGCCAGCCACAGGAAACCCGGCCAGGCGAGCACCTGCTGGAGCCAGAAGGGCGCGCCGATCCGGCCGGAGGTCATGGCTCCCAGGCTCAGCAGGGGCAGTACGAAGGCGGCGACGGTGCCCACCCTGCGCAGTGTGCTGCCCGGTGCCGTCGTGTCACCGACGAACCGGCGCCACACATAGCGGTGCACACTCGCGAGCAGCGCCAATACCACGAGCGCCACCAGGACGAAGACCACTGCTGCCATCCGCGCTTACCCACGTTCCTGTCGTCATGCGCGCTCGTCGCGCAAAGCTCTGACGCCACGCAACCCGATCGCGCCGACCACCGTCCCCAGAAGAAAGGACGTGATGGCGAGCAGCAGGTGTACCCAGAAGTACCCGGTCGGCTCTCCCGCGTCGTCGAACGCGAGCCCGCTGCCGTCCTGCCACAGGTTCTTGACGAAAGTGATCCAGATGAACCAGCTCCACACCCCGAAGACGAGCAGGAACCAGGAGACGGGGCGGCTGAGCTTCATGGATCCAGTATCGCCGCCACCCTCCGGGCCCTTCGCCCGGGGTGGCGTCCGAAAGGGGCAGTCCCGGCCATCCCTCCGGCGGGTCAGCCGGTCGGGGTCCGCATCCACATCTTTGCCCTGTACTTTTTCGACCGTGCCTGCTCTGAAAAAGATCGCTTCGACGGTCATCTCCGCCGCCCTGCTGTCCGGTCTTGCCCTCACCCCCGCATTCGCGGCCGACAAGGACAAGCAGGACGACAAGCAGCCCAAGCCACCGAGCACGATGTCGAGCCTCGGCGGGGAGCAGCTCGCCAAGACGGGCCCCCAGGTCAACCTGGGACCGGGAGCACCCGTGCTGCCCAAGAAGCTGTCCGGCCGCTCATGGGTCGTCGCGGACGCGGAGAGCGGCGACATCCTGGCCGCGCACAACGCGCACTGGCGGCTGCCCCCCGCCTCCACCCTGAAGATGCTGTTCGCGGACACGGTCCTGCCCGCGCTCCAGCCCACCACCCTGACCCACACGGTGAAGGACAGCGACCTGGCGGGGGTCGGCGAGGGCAGCAGCCTGGTGGGCATCAAGGAGGACCACACGTACACGGTCCACGATCTGTGGCTCGGCGTCTTCCTGCGGTCGGGCAACGACGCGGTACACGTGCTCTCGGAGATGTACGGGGGCGTCCCCAAGACGGTGACGGCGATGCAGAAGCACGCCGAGGAGCTCCAGGCGCTGGACACGACGGTGGTTTCGCCGGACGGCTACGACGCCCCGGGGCAGGTCTCCAGCGCCTACGACCTGACGCTGATCGCCCGCAGCGGCATGCAGAAGAAGGACTTCCGCGAGTACGCGGCGACCGCGTCCGCCGACTTCCCCGGTGAGGAGAAGAAGGGGAAGAAGCGCGAGAGCTTCGAGATCCAGAACACCAACCGGCTGATCACCGGGGACAACGGCGTCGACCCGTACAAGGGCATCGCGGGCGTCAAGAACGGCTACACCACCCATGCAGGCAACACCTTCACCGGCGTCGCCGAGCGCGACGGCCGGGTGCTGCTGGTCACCGTCATGAACCCGTCGGCGGAGGAGAGCCACGCCGTCTACAAGGAGGCCGCCCACCTCCTGGACTGGGGCTTCGCCGCGAGCGGCAAGGTGACCCCGGTCGGTCAGCTGGTGCCCCCGAAGTCCGTGGACACCGGGAGCGCGAACGGCGGGAAGGGCGCCCAGCCGGCCGCCGGGGCGGACCAGGGCTCCGGGGGCCAGGCGAAGGCCGCGCACGCGGCGACGGCCGGGCAGGGCTCCGGCGGGGTCGGGATCGCGCTGGCGGTCGTCGGCGGCATGCTGGTGGTCCTGGCGGCCGGGGTGTTCCTGGTGAACCGGCGCTGGCCGGTGCCGGGCCTGACCCGCCGCACCCCGGCCACGGCCGATGCGACCGAGCCCGTCAAGCCCGCCGACCCGGCCGAGAAGGCCGAGCCGAAGGCTTCGGTCGGTGCGACCGAAACTGCCGAGTCGACCGAATCGGCAGGCCCGGCCGCCTCGGCCTCAGCCGGCCCGACCGCCCCGACCGAGAAGTCCTAGGCGCGGGTGGAGCCGCCGGGCGCCACGGCTCCGGCTCCATCCCCCGCCCCCGTCTCCGGCGCGTCCTCCGCCCGGCCCACGCCTTCCTCCGCCTTGCTGCCGGTCGCGGTCCAGGCGGCGCAGAACAGCAGCAGCTTCGCGGTGAAGTTGATCCACAGCAGCAGCGCGATCGGCACACCGAACGCGCCGTACATGCTCTTGCCCGCGACGTCCCTCATATAGCTGCCGAGCAGCAGCTTGAGCAGTTCGAAGCCGACCGCGCCGATCAGGGCTGCGACCACCAGTCGGCGCCGGGGCGGCTCGACCCCGGGCAGCAACGACAGCAGATAGAGCAGCAGCAGGAAGTCGGCGAGGACCGCCACCGCCAGCGCGGCCACCCGGAGCAGGACACCGCCCGCGCCGCCCTCGGGGATGCCGATGAGGTCGGCGGTCCAGCCGACGGCGGTCGAACCGGCCGTGGAGACCGCCAGGGTGGCGAGCGCCGCTCCCCCGAGGCCGACCAGCAGCACGGCGTCCTTGAGCTTGGCGACGACCGGGTTGGCCTCCTGGACGTCGTCCAGCTCCCAGACCGCGCGCAGGCACTCCCGCATCGAGCCGACCCAGCCGATGCCGGTGAACAGCAGCAGCGCACCGGCCACCAGACCGACCGTGCCCGCGTTGGCCACCAGACCGTCGATGCCGAGCTGGTCGGAGATGCCCGGCACCTGATCGGCGATCTTGTCCTTGATGGTGTCGAGCTGCTTGTCGCTCAGTAGCGCGGCCGCGACCGCCGCGCCGACCGCGATCAGCGGGAAGAGCGCCAGGAAGCTGATGAAGGTGATCGCGGCGGCGAGCCTGGCCCAGTGGACCCGGTCCAGCCGCTCGTAGGAGCGCCAGGCGTGCGTCGCCATCAGCCGGGAGACGAGCGGCCCGACGACGGGGAGTTTCTTGAGCCAGTCCATGGACCTACGCGTACCCTCCCGGGCCCGGAAAACCGGCGGACCGCACCGAGGACTCTTCCGGCCGCGTCCGGACGGAGTACGCGGCGCCCCGGTGCCCCACACTCCGTCACCCATTCCGGTGAGCGGTGTAACAAAGGGGACGAATAGGTTTTCCCGGACGATACGCCCGGGGCTACGGTCACGGGCATGTCCGTCGACACGGTGTCCTTGACCGGCTGGGGCCGCACCGCCCCGACCACCGCCGTACGGTTTCGCCCCCGTACGTACGAGGAAGCGGCTGCCGTGGTCCGGGGCCGCGGGCCCCGGGGCGCCATCGCCCGGGGGCTCGGGCGCGCGCCCGGTGACGCGGCGCAGAACGCGGGCGGCTCGGTGCTCGACATGACGGGCCTGGACCGCGTCCGCGCCCTGGACGAGGGGGCGGGAACGGTCCGCTGCGACGCCGGGGTGAGCCTGGAGCGGCTGCTGCGGATCCTGCTGCCGCGCGGCTGGTTCCTGCCGGTCGCGCCCGGGACCGGCAGGATCACCGTGGGCGGTGCGATCGCCTCCGACGTGCACGGCCGCGACCACCCGGGCGCCGGTTCCCTCGCCCGGCACGTCGACGCGCTGGAGCTCCTCACCGCCGACGGCGAGGTGCGTACGGTGACGCCCGGCACCGCTCTCTTCGACGCGACCACCGGCGGCCTGGGGCTGACCGGGGTGATCCTCGCCGCCACCCTCCGCCTGAAGCGCGTGGCCACCCCGTTGATCTCCGTCTCCACCGAGCGGGCCACGGACCTGGACGACCTGCTGGCCCGCTTCACGGCCGTCGGCGACCGGCCCGGCGGCCCCCAGTCGTACGCCTCCGCCTGGATCGACCTGCTGGCGCGGGGCCGGGCGACCGGGCGCGGGGTCCTCACCCAGGGGGAGCACGCGCCCCTCTCCGTGCTACCGGCGCACGCCCGGCGCACAATGCGCGCCCCGCGCACGGCGGAGTACGGCCGGAGGGACCCGTGGCCCGCCCTGCCGGCCCTCCCCGGCGGCCTGCTGGGCCGGACCTCCGCCGCCCTCCTCAACGAGATCCGCTACCGCGGCGCGCCCCGCTCCCGGACCGGTGAGCTGCGGACCGCCGCCGCCTTCTTCCACCCCCTGGACGCCCTGCCCGACGCGAACCGGCTGCACGGCCGCGCCGGGCTCGTGCGCTACCGGTTCACGGTCGGGTACGGGCAGGAGGAGGCCCTGCACCGCGTGGTGCGGCGGATCTCGGCGCGGCGGTGTCCCGCGTCCGGGGCCACGCTCCAGCGGTTCGGCGCCCCTTCGCCGGGGTGGCTGTCGTTCCCCGCACCCGGCTGGACGCTCGCCCTCGACCTGCCCGCCGCCCTGCCCGGCCTGGCCCGCTTCCTGGACGGGCTCGACGCGGAGGTGGCGGCGGCCGGGGGCCGGGTCTGCCTGGCGCAGGACTCCCGGACGCGCCCGGAGACGGCGGCCGCGATGTACCCCCGGCTCGGCGAGTTCCGGGAGCTGCGGGCGGAGCTGGACCCGACGGACGCGTTCCGCTCGGACCTGGCCCGCCGGCTCGGCCTGTGAACGGTCCCCATCGACGTACGCCTTTGTACTGCCGTTCCGCCCCCTGAAAAGGAGTGTTCCGTGAAGGACGCCTTCGGTGCCCCGCAGTCCCTGCTCGTCCTCGGCGGCACCTCCGAGATCGCCCTCGCCACCGCGCGCCGCCTGATCGCCCTGCGCACCCGCCGGGTCTGGCTGGCGGGCCGCCCCTCCCCGGCCCTGGAGGCGGCCGCCGTCGAGCTGCGCGACCGGGGCGCCGATGTGCGGACGGTCGCCTTCGACGCGCTGGATTCCGCCGCGCACGAGGAGGTGCTGGGCAAGGTCTTCGCCGAGGGCGACATCGATGTGGTGCTGATGGCGTTCGGGATCGCCGGGGACCAGGCGCGCGACGAGGAGGAGCCGGCGGCGGCGGTCCGGGTCGCCCAGACCAACTACACGGGGGCGGTCTCCGCGGGGCTGGTGTGCGCCGGAGCACTCCAGGCGCAGGGGCACGGTTCGCTGGTGGTGCTGTCCTCGGTGGCCGGGGAGCGCGCCCGGCGGGCGGACTTCATCTACGGCTCCAGCAAGGCCGGGCTCGACGCCTTCGCCCAGGGGCTCGGGGACGCCCTCCAGGGCACCGGCGTACAGGTGATGGTCGTGCGCCCCGGCGCCGTACGGACCCGGGGTGCGGCCGGGCAGCCGGAGCAGCCGCTCACCACCACCCCGGAGGAGGTGGCCGGGGCGATCGTGACGGGGCTGCGGCGGCGCTCGGAGACGGTGTGGGTGCCCGGTTCGCTGCGGGTGGTGATGTCGGCGCTGCGGCACGTGCCGCGCCCGCTGTACCGGCGGCTGCCGGTCTGAGGGCGCGGCGGGGTCTTCAGGGCCGCAGCGAAGGCGCGTCGATCGAGTAGCCGCCCTGGGCCGGGACGGCGGGCGTGGAGCCCCCGGCCCCGAACGGGAAGTCCCTGATCTTGCGCCAGACGGCGTCCGCGCCCTGTTCGTACAGGGCGAAGGAGCCGCAGGTCCAGGCCGCCTCGTAGTCGGCGAGCTCCGCGTACGCCCGGTCCATCGCCTCTTCGGAGATGCCGTGCGCCACGGTGACGTGCGGGTGGTACGGGAACTGGAGCTCGCGCACCAGCGGCCCGGAGGCGTCCCTGACCCGCTTCTGCAGCCAGGAGCAGGCCGAGGCCCCCTCGACGACCTGGACGAAGACCACCGGGGAGAGCGGCCGGAACGTGCCGGTCCCGGAGAGCCGCATCGGGAAGGGGCGGCCGGCCGTGGCGATCCTGTCGAGGTGCGCCTCGATCGCCGGCAGGTCGGCCGCCTCCGCCTCGGTCGGCGGCATGAGGGTGACGTGGGTGGGAATGCCGTACGCGGCGGGATCCCCGAAGCTCGCGCGCCGCTCCTGGAGCAGGCTGCCGTAGGGCTCCGGGACCGCGATCGAAACGCCGAGCGTTACGGTCCCCACGTCGTTCTCCTCAATCGTCGATGGTCGGTTTCCGGCCTTGCGCCGCGACCTGCCGCCGCAAGTGTGGCCCCTTCGGCCGTGATCTCGCCAGAGTCCTTGGACTCAGTGCTTCGCGGGCAGGAAGCCCATCCGGTCGTACGTCTGCGCCAGGGTCTCGGCGGCGACGGCCCTGGCCTTCTCCGCTCCCTTGGCCAGGATGGAGTCCAGCGTCTCCGGGTCGTCCAGATATTCCTGGGTGCGGAGCTGGAAGGGGGTGACGAATTCCACCATGGCCTCGGCCAGGTCGGTCTTCAGCGCACCGTAGCCCTTGCCCTCGTACTTCCGTTCCAGATCCTCGATCGTGCTGCCGGAGAGGGTGGAGAGGATCGTGAGCAGGTTGCTGACGCCCGGCTTCTTCTCCTCGTCGAAGCGGACCACCGTGTCGGTGTCGGTGACCGCGCTCTTCACCTTCTTCGCCGTGGCCTTCGGGTCGTCGAGGAGGTTGATGAGCCCCTTCGGCGTGGAGGCCGACTTGCTCATCTTGACCGCCGGGTCCTGGAGGTCGTAGATCTTCGCCGTCTCCTTGAGGATGTACGGCGCCGGGATGGTGAACGTCTGCCCGAACCGGCCGTTGAACCGCTCCGCGAGGTCGCGGGTCAGCTCGATGTGCTGGCGCTGGTCCTCGCCCACCGGGACCCGGTTGGCCTGGTAGAGCAGGATGTCGGCGACCTGGAGGACCGGGTAGGTGAAGAGGCCGACGGTGGCGCGGTCGGCGCCCTGCTTGGCGGACTTGTCCTTGAACTGCGTCATCCGGGAGGCCTCGCCGAAGCCGGTGAGGCAGTTCATCACCCAGCCGAGCTGGGCATGCTCGGGCACATGGCTCTGGACGAAGAGCGTGCACCGCTCCGGGTCCAGGCCGGCCGCGAGCAGCTGCGCCACGGCGAGCCGGGTGTTGGCCCGCAGCTCGGCGGGGTCCTGCGGCACCGTGATCGCGTGCAGGTCCACGACCATGTAGAAGGCGTCGTGGGTCTCCTGCAGCGCCACCCACTGGCGCACCGCGCCCAGGTAGTTGCCGAGGTGGAACGAGCCGGCGGTGGGCTGGATCCCGGAGAGCACACGCGGACGGGCGGGCACGCCGGTGCGGCCCGTCTGCGGCTGGTCGGTGGAGAGCGCGGGGCGATCAGAGGCCATGGGCCCATTGTCTCAGGTGCGGGGGCGATCTCCGGCAGCCGGTGCGGGGCGCAGCGGGGGCGCACCCGCTCGGGTGCGGGGTCCGGGGACGCCCCGGGAGCGCGCGCCTGAGACGAAGACCACATTCCGGCCGCCGGAGCGCGCGGGCGGGCGCGGGATCGGCACGGGGAAGCGCACGCGGGCGGGCGCGCCGGAGAGTGAAGGTTTCCCTGCGCCGGATGCGACCGACGATACAAAGTGGGCACCACCCCCGCCCACGCCGTACGACGAACGGAGATCCCGTGTCCGCCACGGAAACCGCCATCGCCTCCGCCGAGGCGCACAGCGCGCACAACTACCACCCGTTGCCGGTCGTCGTGGCCTCGGCGGAGGGTGCCTGGATGACCGATGTCGAGGGGCGCCGCTACCTCGATCTGCTCGCCGGGTACTCGGCGCTCAACTTCGGCCACGGCAACCGCCGGCTGATCGACGCGGCCAAGGCCCAGCTGGAGCGGGTGACGCTGACCTCCCGGGCCTTCCACCACGATCGGTTCGCCGATTTCTGTACGCGGCTCGCCGAGCTCTGCTCCATGGAGATGGTGCTGCCCATGAACACCGGGGCGGAGGCCGTGGAGACGGCGGTGAAGACCGCCCGTAAGTGGGGCTACCGGGTCAAGGGCGTCCCGGACGGGATGGCGAAGATCATCGTGGCCTCGGACAACTTCCACGGCCGCACGACGACGATCATCAGCTTCTCCACGGACCCGGAGGCGCGGGCCGACTACGGCCCGTACACCCCGGGGTTCGAGATCGTGCCGTACGGGGACCTCACCGCGCTCCGGGAGGCGATGACGGAGAACACCGTGGCGGTGCTGATCGAGCCGATCCAGGGCGAGGCCGGGGTGCTGGTGCCGCCGGCCGGCTATCTGCCCGGGGTGCGGGAGCTGACCCGGGAGCGGAACGTGCTCTTCATCGCGGACGAGATCCAGTCGGGTCTCGGGCGTACCGGGAAGACGTTCGCGTGCGAGCACGAGGGCGTGGTGCCGGACATGTACGTGCTGGGCAAGGCGCTCGGCGGCGGGGTGGTGCCCGTGTCGGCCGTCGTGTCGTCGGCGGACATCCTCGGCGTGTTCAAGCCGGGCGAGCACGGCTCCACCTTCGGCGGGAACCCGCTGGCGTGCGCGGTGGCGCTGGAGGTGATCGCGATGCTGCGGACCGGCGAGTACCAGGAGCGCGCCGCCGAGCTGGGCGACCATCTGCACCGGGAGCTGGGGCTGCTGGCCGGGGGCGGCGCGGTGGAGGCGGTACGCGGCCGGGGGCTGTGGGCGGGTGTCGACATCGCGCCCGCCCTGGGCACCGGCCGGGAGATCTCCGAGCGGCTGATGGAGGAGCGGGTGCTGGTGAAGGACACCCATGGCTCCACGATCCGGATCGCGCCGCCGCTGGTGATTTCCAAGGAGGACCTGGACTGGGGTCTTGACCGGCTGCGGGCGGTGCTCAGCGCCTGAGCCCTTCAGGGAAAGGGGGTCAGAGGATGACGTGGGGCAGGAAGCGGGCGTACTCGTCCGTGACCGGCCCCGCCGATTCCCGGATGCCGAGCCCGGCCGCCTCGTCCTCCACGACCCAGGCCCCGAGCACCACCCGGTTGCCGTCGAAGTCGGGCAGCGGCGCCAGCTCCTGGTAGCAGCACGGCTCGTCGCGCGGGACCGCCGGGGAGCCGGGGCCGTGCAGGTCGACCCCGGCGCCCTCGCGGCCGAGCAGCGGCTTGGAGACGTACCCCGCCCCGCCGGGTCCGGCCAGCTCCCGGGGGCCGTCGAGGTAGGCGGGGAGCAGGTTGGGGTGGCCCGGGTAGAGCTCCCACAGGACCGCCAGGAGCGCCTTGTTGGAGAGCAGCATCTTCCAGGCGGGCTCGATCCAGCAGGTGGTGCCGGAGCCGCCGCCGTTGTCGAGGGTGTCCAGCACCTGCGGCCCGAAGCGGTCCGTGGTCAGCCACTCCCACGGGTAGAGCTTGAAGCAGCTGCGGATGAAGCGGAGCCGGTCGTCGACGAACCGGCCGCTCAGCCGGTCCCAGCCGATCTCCTCCACCGAGAGCGCCTCGGTCTCCAGTCCGGCCTGGGCGGCGGTCTCGCGCAGGTACGCGACCGTCATCAGGTCCTCGCCGGCCTCGTCGCCCTCCGAGTGGACGAAGTGCAGCGGGCCGGGCGGCAGCAGGGGTGCCTGGCGCTTCCAGGCGTCGACCAGCCGCTCGTGCAGGGAGTTCCACTGGTCGGCGCCGGGGAACCGCTCCTCCATCCAGAACCACTGCGGACTGGCGGCCTCCACCAGAGAGGTCGGGGTGTCGGCGTTGTACTCCAGCATCTTCGCCGGGCCGCTCCCGTCGTACCGCAGGTCGAACCGCCCGTACAGGGAGGGCAGTTCGTCGCGGCGACGCCAGGACTCGGCGACCAGGGAGACCAGGCGCGGATCGGTGATGGAGAGGTCGGCGAAGCGGTCGTGCTCGACGATGTGCGCGGCGGCGGCCAGGCACATCGTGTGCAGCTCCTCCACGGTCTCCTCCAGCGCCTCCACCTCGGGCAGCGAGAAGACGTAGTAGGCGCTCTCGTCCCAGTAGGGGCGCAGCGACCCGTCCGGGTAGCGGGTGAGCGGGTAGACGAGCCCCTGGGACTCGACGGTCTCCTGCCAGCCGGGGCGCGGCGCGATGGTGCGGCGCTCCACCGGGCTCAGCCTCCGCCGGACTTGGTGCAGCCGAAGCCGCCCCGGTCGACCGCCGACTTGTCGAAGCTGCCGCCCTGGACCTTGCCGTCGCCGCTCTTGCCGCCGCCGTAGTAGTACGAACCGCTGCCGCCGCTGCGGCACTCGGAGCTCGGCAGGGTCCTCTGGGTCGTCCGGTCGGCGCACCGCCGGTCGGGTTCCGATCCGCAGGACGTGATCGTCAGGGCGAGCAGCCCCATCCCGCCGAGCACGACCGTGCTCGACCTCAACCTCCGCTTGGCCATGTCCGGTTCTCCCCCGTGGTACCTGATCCGGCCCGGCACCCCGTTCATCACCGGACCTCTTGTCAGACTAGTTCGACGGTCGGCCGGATCGGAACCCACGAGGCGAACCGCCGCCCGGTACATTCCTTTTGTGCTTCTCGGGATGATCTGTGCGCTCGGTGCCGCCCTCTGCTACGGGACGGCCTCCGTCCTCCAGGCGATCGCCGCGCGGGCCGCCGCCCGGCCGGATTCCGGTGCGGGTGTGGATCCCGCGCTGCTGCTGCGGGCGGTGCGGCAGTGGCGTTACGTGGCCGGACTCGCCCTGGACGGCCTGGGTTTCGTGCTCCAGATCGTGGCGCTGCGCTCGCTGCCGATCTACGCCGTGGGTGCGGCGCTCGCCGCGTCCCTCGCGGTCACGGCGGTGGTCGCGGCCCGGCTGCTGGCGGTCCGGCTGAGCTCCACTGAGTGGGCGGCGGTGGCGGTGGTCTGCGCCGGGCTCGGGATGCTGGGACTGGCATCGGGCGCGGAGGGCGACCTGCCGGGCCCGGCGTGGCTGCCGTGGGCGACGATCGCCGCCGCGCTGGGGGTGCTGGTGCTCGGCGCGGTGGGCGGGCGGCTGCCGATGCGGGGGCGGGCGCTGGCGCTGGGCCTGGGGGCCGGGTTCGGCTTCGGGGTGGTGGAGGTGGCGGTGCGGCTGGTCGACGACGTGTCGCCGGGGGCGCTGGTGCGGAACCCGGCGGTGTACGGGCTGCTGCTGGGCGGGGCGGCGGCGTTCCTGCTGCTGACGTCGGCGCTGCAGAAGGGGTCGGTGACCACGGCGACGGCGGGGATGGTGCTCGGCGAGACGGTGGGCCCGGCGCTGGTGGGGGTGGTGTGGCTGGGCGACGGGACCCGGGCGGGGCTGGGGTGGCTGGCGGTGACCGGTTTCGCGGTGGCGGTGGCGGGGTCGCTGGCTCTGGCCCGTTTCGGCGAGGCGCCGGAGGCGGAGGCGGAGCCGGAGCCGCAGGCGGATCGCCCTTAGGCCCTGTCCGGATGCCCTGCGGGCCCTGCCCCCGGATCACCCTTGCGCCCTGTTACGGCAGCACCCGGCACAACGCGTCCAGCGCCCCCGCCCAGGCGCTCTCCGACGGGGAGCCGTAGCCGATGACCAGCGCGTCGCGCCCGGCCGGGGCATCGGGGTGCCGGTAGGTGGCGAGGCCGTCCAGCCGCAGGCCCTGGAAGGCCGCCGCCTGGACCACCGAACGCTCGGTGCCCGCCGGGAGTTCGAGGACCGCGTGCAGCCCGGCCGCGATACCGCTGACCTCGATGCCCGGCGCGCGTTCGGCGAGCGCCGCCACGAGCTGGTCGCGGCGGCGCCGGTAGCGCAGCCGCATGGAGCGCACATGCCGGTCGTACGCCCCCGAGGCGATGAACTCCGCGAGCGTCAGCTGGTCGAAGGCGCCGGACATCCAGTCGGACGCGCCCTTCGCCGCCACGACCTCCCCCACCAGCCCCCGGGGCAGCACCATCCAGCCGAGGCGCAGGCCGGGGGCGAGCGACTTGGAGGCGGTGCCGAGGTAGACCACCCGTTCGGGGTCCAGGCCTTGGAGGGCGCCCACGGGCTGGCGGTCGTACCGGAACTCCCCGTCGTAGTCGTCCTCCAGGATCAGCCCGCCGGTGGAGCGGGCCCAGTCGACGGCGGCGGCCCGCCGGTCCGGGTGGAGGGGTACGCCGGTGGGGAACTGGTGCGCCGGGGTCAGCAGGACCGCCCCCGTACCGCGCATCGCGGCCAGCTCCCCGGTCCGCGAGCCGAGGTGGTCCAGCGCCAGGCGGGGGGTGTTCAGACCGGTGCCGGTGAGGAGGTCGCGGTGCAGGTCGAGACCGTACGACTCGACGGCGAGGTCCCGCACCCGGCGGCGGCGCAGGACCGTGCCCAGCAGCATCAGCCCGTGGACGAAGCCGGAACAGATCACGATGCGTTCCGGGTCGGCGTGGACCCCGCGCGAGCGGGCCAGGTACTCGGCCAGCACCGTGCGCAGCTCGACGCGCCCGCGCGGGTCGCCGTAGTCGAGCGCCTCGTCGGGCGCCGCGGTGAGCGCCTTGCGGGCGGCCCGGAGCCAGGCGGTGCGCGGGAAGGACGACACGTCCGGGGAGCCCGGCTTCAGGCTGTGGCCGGTGCGCGGGCGGGCCGGCCGGGTGCGGGCCGCCACCGGGTCCGCCCGGCGCGGCGCCGACCGCTGCGCGACCCGGGTCCCCGAACCCTGGCGGGCGGTGAGCCAGCCCTCGGCGACCAGTTCGGCGTAGGCGTCGGCCACCGTGTTGCGGGCGATGCCCAGGTCGGCGGCGAGCGCCCGGGAGGACGGCAGCCGGGTGCCGGGGGTCAGCCGCCCGCTGCGCACCGCCTCCCGCAGGGCCTCCATCAGCCCGCTGCGCAGCCCCGTACCGACCGGCTCCAGATGCAGGTCGGCGCCGAAAGTGGCCCAGGAATCCGTCATGGGAATGGACCATACCGGGGTGCCACCGGGCCCGTAACGTCGATGGCATGACGACGACACCCGCACACACCCACACCCACGCAGCCACCGGCACCGATGCCCCGTACGCCCCCGAGCACCCCGCCCGGATGCCCTGGGCGCAGCTGGCCCCCGAGGTCTACAAGGCGATGGTCCGGCTCGACGCCGCCTCCCGGAAGGGGCTCGACCCGCTGCTGCTGGAGCTGGTGAAGGTCCGGGCCTCGCAGCTCAACCGGTGCGCGCTCTGCCTGGACATGCACTCCAAGGACGCCATCGCCGCGGGCGAGAGCGTCGAGCGGATCATCCAGCTGAGCGCCTGGGACGAGTCGCGGCACTTCTACACGGAGAAGGAGATCGCGGCGATCGAGCTGACCGAGGCCATCACCGTCCTGACCGACGGGTTCGTCCCGGACGAGGTGTACGCGCGGGCCGCCGAACACTTCGAGGGCGCCGAACTGGCCCAGCTGATCGCCGCGATCACGGTGATCAACGCCTGGAACCGCTTCGGGGTCGCCACCCGCCAGGTCCCCGGCCACTACACTCCCGGCGACCTCAAGCACTGACCGCTCCGGAGCACCGACCGCTCCGGCCGGAAGGGCTCCGGCCGGAAGGGCTCCGGCCGCTCGGTCAGAAGGGGCTGTCGTACGGGTCGAAGTGCGTCACGGCGGTGGAGAGGATCTCCTCGTGGCGCGGCCACTGCTCGTCGGGGGCGGCCACCAGCACCGCGTAGAGGCGGCCGTCCGACGCGGTGAAGACCCGCTCGGCGACCTGGCGGCGGCCGCCGGAGTCCTCGCTGTCGTACGCGTACACCAGCTCGGCGGCCTCGCCACCGAGCGGGTTGTCGACGGCGCCGATGCGGACCTCCTCGAAGCCGGGGCTCACACTGCGGTCCTCCGAGGCCGCGCGCACCGCCTCCAGGGCGGTGATGCCGGGCTCGGACACCCGGAAGACCTGGAGCAGTTCGCTGGAGCCGAAGGGCTTGTAGAACACCCCGCCGGTGTCCCGCGTGCGGACGCCCCACTCCTCGGGCACCGCGATCCGGAAACCCTCCTCGTCGTCCTGGGTGACGAAGCCGGGCGGCGGATCCCCGGCGTCCGGGGACCCGGTGCCGGTGGCGCCGGAGGGTTCGGACGCGTCGTCCCCGGTGCCGTCGGGAAAGCCGGTGTCCGGGTCGCCGTCCGGGGCGGCCGGGTCGGTGGCCTCCTCGGCCGGGGCGCTCGCCGTACGGCCCCGGGCGTCGTCCCGGCCGCCGTCATCACCACCTCCGCCGACCGTGAACCAGAGCGCCGCCGCACCGGCCGCGAGCACGGCCACGGCGAGCCCGGCGGTCAGCGGGGTGATCCGCTCCCGCACCGTCCGGGAAGCGGTCGCCGGCCCGTGGGTCCCGGTGATGTTGTTGTACGGGCCCGGCGGCCCCTGCACGACATAGGGCCCGGTCTCCACGTACGGGTCGGGGACCGTGGGGACCACCGGCGACGCGGCGGTGTCCTCCGGCGACGCGGCCGGGGACCCCTGCGGCATGGGCGGCACCACCGGGGCGGCGGAGGGCGGCGGGGGCGGCGGCGGGGTGTAGGCGCGCCGCGGCCCGGTCTCCCAGCTCTGGGTCTCGTCGTTCCAGCGCACCCCGCCGCCCCCGGTCATCGGTCAGCCTCCCAGCAGGGCGCGCAGCGCCTCGGCCACCGCGACACCGGACGCCAGGGTTCCGGTGAGCGCCCCGGCGGCGGTCAGGGCCTCCTGGAGGCGGGCCAGGCGGCCCGGCGCGGCTCCGCCCGCCGTCTCGATCTCGTCCGCCACCGAGACCAGTTCGGCGTCCAGCACCTCCGTGGTGTCGGAGGCGACGAACCGGGCGAGGTCGGCGCGGAGTTCCTGCACAGCCCGCAGCAGTTCGGCCTGGGACTCGTCGGCGGGTCCGGCGTGCTGGTGCTGGGTGACGGTGTTGTGGTCGCCGACGGCGAAGGCGCTGCCGGTCACCGAACCGATGTGCACGGTGCGCTGCGGCTGCCGGCCGTCGGGGGTCGGGCCGGAGGTCGGTCCGGAGGTCGGTCCGGAGGTCATTTCTCTCCTGCTTTCCGCTGGGGGCCCGGGGCCGCGGCGGGGCCGCTCCCGGGGCCGGGGCTCTTCGTGGCGCCGGGGGCCTTCCCGCCGGCCGGGCCCTTCTTCGCGCCGGGGGCGGCCGGGCCGGCCGGGGCCGTCGGGCCGGAGCGCCTGATGTCGTTGTGGTCGCCGATGCCGATCGCGCTGTCCTTCGCGGACTCGATGAACACACCGCCCGCACCGATGTTGACGATCTTCTGCTCGAACTCGTCGGTCTCGTAGCCGGCTTCGCGCAGGGCGAGCCGGACTCCGGCGTTCACCCGGTCCTCGATGCTCTTCAGATACCGGTTGATGTCCATGTCCTGGAAGAGCGAGGCCTCTTCGTCGGCGCCCAGCTCCCGGACGGAGAACGCGGGCCCCTCGGCCAGCGCACCGCTGTTCCCGGCGGTGAGCAGCTTCCAGCCGCTCGCCACGCCTCGGCCCAGGGTGACGACGGAGCGCGCCAGCGAGGCCGGGGTGCGGGTCAGCGCCCAGACCGCCTTGCCGAACCAGTTGTTGTTGCGGTGCCGGTGGGCGGCCCGGTCGGCGTCGCGGAACAGCGGGTGCACCGGCATCAGGACGTGCGGGGCCACCTCCAGCATCAGCATCCCGCCCTGGGTGTGGACCCGGACGAAGACCGTGACGACGACCTCCTCGTTCCAGCCGCCGACCCGGATGCGCAGGAAGTGCCGCCGACCCTCGCCGCCCTCCTCGACGGCGCGGCCGCGGTGTTCCTCGAACGCCCCGGGACCGTACGGGGCGCTCTCGCGCCGGGGCAGGCCGGCCACCGGCAGGAAGACGCACTCGTCGACCACCAGTTCGCGCAGCCGGTCCCGGACGGCGGCCGCGCCCTCGGCGGAACCGTGCGAGGAGGGCACCCGCAGGCCCTCCAGCAGCGGCACGATCCGGCGCAGGATCCGGGCGTTGTCGAGTGGCTCGGCGGGGCCCTCCTTGCTGGGCCGGAGCTCGACGGTGAGGTTCCACGTGCCGTAGGGCGTGCCCATTCCGCAGAACGGGTTCCGCTCGCCGTACAGGATGACGGGGGCGTGCTGCTCCAGCCGGATGCGCTGCTGGAGCCGCCGGAAGCGGTCGCCCGCCGCGTGCTCGGCCTGGTCGGCCGCGAGGTCGGGGAAGTTCTTCCGGGACAGCTCGTCGGTCATCACCCGGGCGAACTGGCCGCGCTGGAGGCCGACCAGGCCCGCGATGACGGCGAGGAAGAAGAGGACCGCCCAGGCGGCCCCCGTGGCGGACCCTCCGGAGAGACTGCCGGTGATCAGGGCGAAGCCCAGGTCGGAGGCGTCCGGCAGGGTGTCGGAGAAGCCGTCGGACCCGGAGGCCCCCGGGCCGTACGAGCCGGAGAACTCGTCCGGGTCGGATTCACCGCCGAACAGGCCGAAGGCCGAGGCCAGCACCCAGAGCCCGACGAGGAGCAGGAAGAGCCGCCCGTACCAGCGCATGAGGAACGCGGCGGCCCGCCGGTACACCGGGGGGTTGGGCGCGGAGCCCCGGATCCAGGGCGCGAGGGCGAGCAGGACGCACGGGAAGAACAGCGCCCCGATGACGCCCCCGGTCAGGACGGCGCCGAGCAGCCAGGCCGCCAGGATGCCCGCCGCCCACGCCAGTTCGGTGCGGCGGGCGCGCAGGGCGTGGGCGAGGACCCGGGCGGCGTCGAAGCCCGTCGACGGGGCGACGACGCACTGCTCCTGGACGTACAGCTGGTCGATGACCGCGTCCCGGTAGCCGTCGTGCAGATGGACCCCGGCGCACAGCAGCCTGCTCGCCTCGCTGACGGAGGGGTGCACGGGCGGTTTCCCGAGCAGATCGTCCTGGCCCTGCGACGGCCGCGGCACGGCACTCCCGGTCACCGGCTCCTCTTTCCCCTGATGCGTCGCGCCGGCCACGGTCCTGCGGGGCCGAAGATCGAAAGGGGCCAATGTAAGCGAGGCGGGGGCTGCCCCGGGAGTCGATTGTCGGCCATCTCGATCCGGGCGGGAGGCCTGGCGGAAACCGGGCGGAAAAACGCCGAAGCGCCCCCGTCGGCGTGGCCGGTGGGGGCGCTTCGTCTGCCGCGGGTGCGGATCAGATGAGGCCGAGCTCGCGGACCGCGTCGCGCTCCTCGGTGAGCTCCTTGACCGACGCGTCGATGCGCGTACGGGAGAACTCGTTGATGTCCAGGCCCTGGACGATCTCGTACTTCCCGTCCTTCGTGGTGACCGGGAAGGAGGAGATGATGCCCTCGGGAACGCCGTAGGAGCCGTCCGACGGGATACCCATCGAGGTCCAGTCGCCCTCGGCGGTGCCGTTGACCCAGGTGTACACGTGGTCGATGGCGGCGTTGGCGGCCGAGGCGGCCGAGGACGCGCCACGGGCCTCGATGATCGCGGCGCCGCGCTTGGCGACGGTCGGGATGAAGGTGTCGCCCAGCCATACCTCGTCGTTGACGACCTCGGCGGCGTTCTTGCCGGCGATCTCCGCGTGGAAGATGTCCGGGTACTGGGTGGCCGAGTGGTTGCCCCAGATCGTCAGCTTCTTGATGTCGGAGACGGCGGCACCGGTCTTGGCGGCCAGCTGCGAGATCGCGCGGTTGTGGTCCAGACGGGTCATCGCGGTGAAGCGCTCGGCCGGTACGTCCGGGGCGGCTGCCTGCGCGATGAGCGCGTTGGTGTTGGCCGGGTTGCCGACGACGAGGACCTTGATGTCGTCCGCGGCGTTGTCGTTGATGGCCTTGCCCTGCGGCTTGAAGATGCCGCCGTTGGCGGCGAGCAGGTCGCCGCGCTCCATGCCCTTGGTACGCGGGCGGGCGCCGACGAGCAGGGCCACGTTCGCTCCGGCGAAGCCGACGTTCGGGTCGTCGGTGATCTCGATGCCCCGCAGCAGCGGGAAGGCGCAGTCGTCGAGCTCCATCGCGGTGCCCTCGGCGGCCTTGAGGCCCTGCGGGATCTCCAGGAGGCGCAGGTTGACCGGCACGTCCGGGCCGAGCAGGTGGCCGGAGGCGATGCGGAAGAGCAGCGCGTAGCCGATCTGGCCGGCAGCGCCGGTCACGGTGACATTCACGGGAGTGCGGGTCATGGCGGTCTCCGTAGACAGCTGGCGGTGGGGGTCCCGGCCCCTGGTGCCGGACCCTGGTGCGGGAGATCCCTTCGCGCCCGAGCAATCTTGACGTGAAGAGATATCCGGCGGCCAGGCTATCGGACCCGGAGGGGGCGGGCCGCCCGGCCCCCTGTGGCACCGCACACAGCCGGTCACACACCGCACGCGGGGCGCCCGCTACCTGCGGGTCACACGGGACAGCCCTACCTGGTGCCGCGCGGGAGAGCCCTTATGCGGTGCACCCCTCCGTGCCCGAGGTGAGCGTCGCGCAGGCCTTGGCGTCGGCAGCCTTCTTCACCGCGACCATCGGCGTGTACGCCTCCGTGACCGCGACCGCGCCGTTCTGGTCGTCCGCCGCCGCGCCGCCGGTGATCGTCACGGTGTCGCCGACCCCCGCCTCGGTGAGCCGGGCCCAGGCGGCGGAGCAGACCTCGCTGTACCGGACCTCGACCCGGGCACCGCCGACCTGGGCGGTGGAGACCGTACGGGCGTAGTCGCCGCCGCATCCCATCTCGTCGGGGTTCTGGCCGGCGCAGTCGGCGCCCTGGCACTCGACGCCGACGGGCAGTTCGGGGGCGGGCGCCTCGGTCGAGGGGGCGGGTGTGGGGGTGGCCGCCGGGGGCGGGGTGGCCTTGGCGGGCTCGTCGCCGCTGGGCGCGAGCATCACGGCGCCGACGATGACGACCAGGGCTCCGGCCGCGCCGACGGCGAGCATGATCGCCTTGCTGCGGCCGCCGGATGGCCGCCCCTCGGCGCCGCCGCTCCGCTTCGCGTCGGCCCGCCGCCCGCCCTGCCGCTGCTGCGGGACCGGGGGGACGGTGCCGCGCTGTGCGGGGACGAAGGGGGCGCGTCCGTCGGTGCGGTGGGCATCGGTGCCGTACGCGTCGTGGGCGTCGGCCCCTTGGCCGCCGCGGCGTTCGCCGTCCGGTCCCTGCCGGTCGGCCCCGTAGCCGTCGGAGCCGTAACCGTCCAGCCCGTGGCCGTCGGGTCCGTAGCCGTCCGGTCCGGTCGCGGTGGAGCCGCGCGGGGCGGAACCGGCCGCGCTGTGCCGGCCGCCGGCGGCCCGGCCGGGGCCGCCGCTCCTGCCGCCCGCCGCCGGGTCGCTCGCGCCGAGCGCCTCGCGCGCCTGGGTGATGCGGATGGCCTCGATCGTCATGTCGTGGCGCATCTCGGCCCGGCTCCAGGCCCGCTCGGCCAGCTCCCACATGGTCGTGAGGTGGTGCTGCGGGGTGCTCGTCACATCGGCGAGGGCCACGACGGCGCGGCGCGGGGGGAGCAGCCGGCCGTTGAGATACCGCTCCCAGGACGTCTTGCTGAACCCCGTGCGGTCGGCCACCGCGTTGATGTTCAGCCCGCTGCGGTCCACGAGCCTGCGCAGCTGGCTCGCGAACTCCCTGATCTGCGGGTCGAGTTCTTCGGGCAGTGCCTTCCAACGAGGCATGGCGTCGTTCCCCCCTTGTCATCCCCCGGTGCATCCCCGGACGTGCTTCCTGTGCCCCCGCTGCGGCCGGTCCCGCCGGCCGGTGCGTCCCCCGGACCGGTCAGCTGTTCGTCCGTTGCGCCGTGCCAGTCTGCCATCGTTGCGCGGCGATCACACCGTGCCGGAATGGTCACTTCCGTGCCACAGGCCCCGGGGGAACCTTGTAGCGGCCTTCCGTGTCCATGACGCTTGAGCCGGGACGGGGCAAGGCCGCTCACTCCGCCGCATCTCGGGGCTGGCACCCCGCAGGCCCCGAACCGTGCCGTCCGTCCCTCCTCGGGGGTGGGGACGGGCGCCCCGGGCGGGCACCTCCTGACGAGTGCCCGCCCGGGCCCCGGGGCCTGCCGTTCCCACGGACCGGCCGAACCTGACCGCTCTCACGGACCGGCAGGGCCTGGGCCGCTCTAACGGATCGTGAAGCGGACCGCGTCCTCCAGGATCGGGACGTCCAGCCACGGCTTCGGCTGCGCGACCAGCGCGAGCAGCACGATGAGGGTGCCCATCAGCCCGTACGTCACCAGGTCGGTGAAGCGGGACCGCACCGCGAGCATGCCCACCGACGGCACCACCCAGCGCAGCACCGCTCCGGCGATCAGCGCCGCGCCGATCAGGATGGTGCCGATGCGGAACGCCTCGGCGAACGGGTCCAGGGCCACGATCAGCAGGCCGGCGCCCGCCGTGCAGAGCACGGTGAGCAGGGGCCACTGCCGGGCCGGGGCGGGCGCGTCGCCCGGGGCGGCCCGGCCGCCGCCCTCGGGGCGGGCGGTGTCCCGCGTGAAGAGCGGGAACCGCCGGGACCTGCGGGGCGCCGCCGCCTCACCGCCCGGCTCGGCGGAGGTGGCACCGCTGGCCGGCTCTCCGGCCTCGGACCCGCTCACCGGCCGTCCGGCCTCGGCCCCGCCGTCCGCCTCCGTGTTCCCGGTCGCCGTGGAGCCGCCCTCCGCGGCGGAATCCGGCCCGTCGGCTTCCCGGCCCGCCGAGGCGGGGTCGGCCGGACTCGTACCAGCACCCATGGCGTTCCCTCCGGATCCGGCCGTCAGCCCGCGGCAGCCGCGTCGGCGGCCTCGGCCGCGGTCCGCTCGGCCGCCTCGACCACGTTGACCAGCAGCTGGGCGCGGGTCATCGGGCCGACGCCGCCGGGGTTCGGGGCGACCCAGGCCGCCACCTCGCGGACCCCCGGGTGCACATCGCCGACGATCTTGCCGTTCTCGTCCCGGCTGACGCCGACGTCGAGCACGGCCGCGCCCGGCTTGACGTCCTCGGGCTTGATCAGGTGCTGCACCCCGGCGGCGGCGACGATGATGTCGGCCTGGCGCAGGTGCGAAGAGAGGTCCCGGGTGCCGGTGTGGCACTGGGTCACCGTGGCGTTCTCCGACTTGCGGGTCAGCAGCAGCGGGATCGACCGGCCGATGGTGACACCGCGTCCGACGACCACGACGTGCGCCCCGTCGATCTCCACACCGTGCGCGCGGAGCAGCTGGACGACGCCCTGCGGGGTGCAGGGCAGCGGGCCGGTCTCGTTGAGGACGAGGCGGCCGAGGCTCATCGGGTGCAGCCCGTCGGCGTCCTTCTCCGGGTCCATCAGCTCCAGGACCCGGTTGGTGTCGATGCCCTTGGGCAGCGGCAGCTGCACGATGTACCCCGTGCACTCCGGGTCGGCGTTGAGCTCCCGTACAACCTCCTCGATCTCCTCCTGGGTGGCGGTGTCGGGGAGTTCGCGCTGGATGGAGCCGATGCCGACCTCGGCACAGTCGCGGTGCTTGCCGTTCACGTACCAGCGGCTGCCCGGGTCGTCCCCGACGAGCAGGGTTCCGAGGCCGGGAGTGATCCCCTGCGCCTTGAGGGCCGCCACACGGACGGTCAGATCGGATTTGATCGCGGCAGCGGTGGCCTTGCCATCGAGAATCTGGGCAGTCATGGACCCATCCTCGCGGATGACCCCGCCCGCATACCAATTGCCTGTGCCTGGCCTGTGGCCGAGATTGCACTTGCACAACGTCCTCCGCCCCGGACTGGACAAACGCGGGTCGCGCTTATAACGATGAAGGCCGCGGTTGTACGGGGGGCGGGCCGCTGAACGTCGTCCTTCCTCCGTGTGGCCATCCGTCCCCACACGCCAGTTGAAGGAACACCCCATATGAGCTTCGGCGACCCCAACAACCCGTACGGGCAGCAGCCCGGCCAGCCTCCCCAGGGACCGCCGCAGGGACAGCCCGGTTACGGGTATCCGCAGCAGGCTCCGCAGGGCGTCCCGCAGCAGGGGTACGGCTATCCGCAGCAGCAGCCGGGGTACCCGCAGCAGACTCCGGGCTATCCGCAGCAGCCCGGCCAGCCCTACGGCGGCGGCTACCCGCAGGGGCAGCCCGGTTACGGCGGAGGTATGCCGGAGCTGGCGCACTGGGGCCTTCGGGCGGGCGGGCTGATCATCGACGGCCTGATCATCGGCGCCCCGTACCTCCTCTTCGCCGGTATCGGCGGCGCCATGGGGGACGCGGCGGGTGGCTTCATCGTCCTGATCGGCCTTCTCCTGTTGATCGGCCTCTCCCTCTGGCAGCTGTACCAGGAGGGCACCACCGGCCAGACGATCGGCAAGAAGGCCGTGGGCATCCGCGTGCTGCGCGAGGCCGACGGCCGCCCGCTGGGCTTCGGCATGGCCTTCGTGCGCCGCCTGGCCCACTTCCTGGACAGCATCGCCTGCTACATCGGGTGGCTGTGGCCGCTGTGGGACGAGAAGAAGCAGACGTTCGCGGACAAGGTCTGCTCGTCGGTGGTCATCCGCTCCAAGTGACCCGAGCCGCTCGGCGCTCGCTTCGAAGGCCGCACCCGTCCACCGGGTGCGGCCTTCGCGCGTACGGGCCCGGGGCCGGGCTCACTCCCCCCGTACGCCCGGGATCCCGGCCGGCTCCGGCGTCGTACGCTCCATCACCACGAAGCTGCCGCCCCGGTGCTTGAGCTGGTAGCGCGCCTCGGGGTGGAGCTGCTCGGCGTACGCCACCGGGTCCTGGATCGGGCGTGACCAGCCGAAGTCCAGGTTGATGGCGACGATGTCCGGGGCGGTGCCCGGCGCGCCCCCGATCCAGTAGACGGTCCGGTCGGAGGTGAGGTGGGCCATGAGGGTGATGTCCGTCTCGACCCGCGCCCCGGCCGGGATCGCCTTCAGCGCCGCGCGGGCCATGTCGGTGCGCGCGTCGGTGCTGTACGTGTCCGGGCGCAGCAGGTCGCGCAGCGGCAGGTGCTGGGTCATCGCCACGGCGATCGCGACGGAGACGGGGACGGCGACCTTCGCGTACGAGGCGAGCCAGGGTCGGTGCGATCCGCGGCTGCGGCGGACGCCGTCGGCCATCGCCAGGAAGAGCACGGGCATCAGGATCGCGCTGTAGTGCCAGACCATGCCCCAGTGGTTGCTGTCCTGCGAGAGCAGCCGCCAGCCGAGCGTGGGGACGATCAGCAGCGTCAGCGGCGAACGCAGCGCCATGAACGCGGTGATGCCGACCAGGAAGACCAGCATCTCGATCTTGACGGAGGAGTTCAGGACGCCGAGGAGGGAGTCCACCATCGAGACGTCCTGCTCGCCCTTCTTGTCGATCTTCTGCCAGTAGTCGTACGTGCCCGCGCTGCTGGCCGCCGGGATGAGGACCATGAGGGTGACCACGAAGGCGGCCACTCCGAACGCGGCGAGCAGCGCGCCCTGGAGGCGGCGCCCGTAGACAAAAAGCAGGAAGCCGACGACCGCGACGGTGGCGCCGAGGTCCTCCTTGACCAGGACCAGCGGCAGCGACCAGAGGAGCGCGGCCGTCCACCGCTTCAGGAGCAGCGCCCGGCAGACGAGGGCGAGCAGCGGGACGGCGAAGGCGATCTCGTGGAAGTCGGCCTTCACCGCCTCCTGGATGCCCCAGGAGAGCCCGTACGCGACGGTGACGCAGAGCCCTGAGCGGCCGCCGAGGAGCTGCTGGGTGGTCCGGCCGACGACGACCGCGCCCAGCGCGAAGAGCGCGGCCTGGGCGAAGAGCAGGGCCTCGGCCGAGGGCCAGAGCCAGTACAGCGGGGCCAGCAGCGCGACGATCGGGGAGAAGTGGTCGCCGAGGATCAGATAGCCGGGGCCCTTGATGTCGACGACCGGGGCCCTGAGGTCCGCGTACGCCCGTACCTCCTGCTCGAAGATCCCGAGGTCCCAGGAGGGCGAGCCGAACCGGCTGTACTGGAGGTAGGAGTAGAGGAAGTAGAGCCCGCAGAGGATCGCGGCGACGATCACGTACGGGCGCAGGGGCACGCGTTCGGCGGCGGTGGCGGCGTCCGGGGCCGGGGAACCGTCCGCCGGGCGGGCGTCGGGCCCGGCGCCCTGGGCGGGCAGCCGCCCCGGTCCCGGCCGGTCCGTTCCACTCTTGTTCAGCTCAAGCACGGTGACTGCCCCCGCTAGGGATTCCTGCTGTTCTTCGGATACGGCCGCTCATCGGATACGGCCGTTCATTAGAACAGAGCGGCGAGGAGATTCCGTACGACGGACACGGCCGTGGCCGCACCCCTTCACCGGGTGCGGCCACGGGTCGTACGGGTGCCGGTCAGTGGAAGAAGTGGCGCGTCCCGGTGAAGTACATGGTGACGCCCGCCTTCTTCGCGGCCTCGATGACCAGCTCGTCGCGGACCGAGCCGCCGGGCTGGGCGACCGCCTTGATGCCGGCGGCGGTGAGGATCTCCAGGCCGTCGGGGAACGGGAAGAAGGCGTCGGACGCGGCGTACGAACCGGCCGCACGCTCCTCGCCCGCCCGCTCGACGGCGAGCTTCGCGGAGTCGACCCGGTTGACCTGGCCCATGCCGACGCCGACCGATGCGCCGTCCTTGGCGAGCAGGATCGCGTTGGACTTGACCGCGCGGGACGCCTTCCAGGCGAAGGCCAGCTCCTTCAGCTCCGCCTCGGAGAGCGCGTCGCCGGTGGCGAGCGTCCAGTTGGCCGGGTCGTCGCCCTCGGCCTGGAGGCGGTCGGTGACCTGGAGCAGCGCCCCGCCGTCGATGGCCTTGACCTCGACCGTGGTGGCCGGGGCGCCGGGGGCGCGCAGCACGCGGATGTTCTTCTTGCGGGCGAGCACCTCGACCGCGCCGTCCTCGTAGGCCGGGGCGACGATGACCTCGGTGAAGATCTCCGCGACCTGCTCGGCCAGCTCGACCGTCACCGGGCGGTTGACGGCGATGACCCCGCCGAACGCCGAGAGCGGGTCGCAGGCGTGGGCCTTGCGGTGCGCCTCGGCGACATCGTCGGCGATCGCGATGCCGCACGGGTTGGCGTGCTTGATGATCGCGACGCACGGCTCGGCGTGGTCGTACGCGGCCCGGCGCGCGGCGTCGGTGTCCGTGTAGTTGTTGTACGACATCTCCTTGCCGTGCAGCTGCTCCGCCTCGGCCAGACCGCCGGTGCCCGAGGTGTAGAGGGCGGCGGGCTGGTGCGGGTTCTCGCCGTAGCGCAGGACGTTCTTACGGGTGAGGGCGTCGCCCACGAACTCCGGGAGGCCCGAGTCGTCGGCGGGCGCGTAGCCGTCCACGAACCAGGAGGCCACGGCCACGTCGTAGGCGGCGGTGTGCTGGAACGCCTCGGCGGCCAGCCGCTTGCGGGCGGTGAGGTCGAAGCCGCCCGCCTTCACTGCCGCGAGGACGTCCCCGTACCGCTCTGGGCTGGTCACCACGGCGACCGAGGGGTGGTTCTTGGCGGCGGCGCGGACCATGGAGGGGCCGCCGATGTCGATCTGCTCGACGCACTCGTCGTCGGAGGCGCCGGATGCGACGGTCTCCTTGAACGGGTAGAGGTTCACGACCACCAGGTCGAAGGGCTCGACCCCGAGCTCGGCGAGCTGCTCGCGGTGGGCGTCCAGGCGGAGGTCGGCGAGGATGCCGGCGTGGACGCGGGGGTGCAGCGTCTTGACGCGGCCGTCCAGGCACTCGGGGAAGCCGGTGAGCTCCTCGACCTTGGTGACCGGTACTCCGGCGGCGGCGATCCTCCCGGCGGTGGAGCCGGTGGAGACGAGCTCGACGCCCGCCTCGTGCAGACCGCGGGCGAGGTCTTCGAGCCCCGTCTTGTCGTAGACACTGACCAGGGCGCGGCGGATGGGCTTATTCACCGACATGACCGAGATGAACCTTTCGTCCCTCAATGCGATGACCGTCACGGGCGATCCGCCCCACGGCCTCGACGAGCAGTGTGCGCTCGACTTCCTTGATGCGTTCATGAAGGGCGGCTTCGCCCTCCGGGGTGTCCTCCTCGGTCACCTCGACCACGCCCTGCGCGATGATCGGACCGGTGTCGACACCGTCGTCGACGAAGTGGACGGTGCAGCCCGTGACCTTGACGCCGTACGCGAGTGCGTCACGCACTCCGTGGGCGCCGGGGAAGCTGGGCAGCAGGGCGGGATGGGTGTTGACGGTCCGGCCACCGAAGGCGGCGAGGAACGCGGGGCCCACGATCTTCATGAAACCGGCGGAGACGACGAGGTCGGGGCGGTGCTCGGCCACGGCCGCGGTGAGCGCCGCGTCCCACTCCGCACGCGTCGCGTGGTCCTTGAGCCTGCACACGAACGTGGGGATCGAGGCCCGCTCGGCGCGCTCCGCCCCGCCGGTGCCTTCGCGATCCGCGCCGACGGCGACGATCTGCGCCCCGTAGGCCGCCGGGTCGTCGCCGATGGCGTCGAGCAGGGCCTGGAGGTTCGTACCGGATCCGGAGACCAGCACGACCAGCCGGGCGGGAGGGGCGGAGGGGGGCGGGGAGGCCACGTCTGGGCCCTTTCTCGCGTGGTGACACAGGTGCGGGGAAGCTCTTTGTAGGGTCGTACGAAAGAATCGCTTCGCCCGATACGGGGAACCCTACGAACGGGCCGACCGTCAGCAACGATACCGGCACACCCGGCGGCCCCCACGGGACGGGGGCGGGACCGGGAGGTAGCGTCAGGGGACAGCGAACCGTCCACCGGGCGGACGAACCGTCCTTCGGACGGACATGACGAGATGGGGAAGACGTTCACCACATGCCGGACCGACGCCGTCGCACCGCCTTCCGCCTCCCGTTGCCCGCGCGGGCCGCTCTGCTGACGCGGGAACGCCAGTCCTCTTCGCCGGACTCCTCCTCGGGTTCCTCGCCCGCCACCGGCCCCTCCGGTTCCTCCGGTTCTTCGGGTGCCACCGGTTCCCCCTCGTCGCCGGAGGCTCCCGCGAAGCCGGCCGACGACAATCCGTTCGCCCCGCCGCCGGCCGACCGGCCCGACCAGCCGTGGCAGCCGCGCCACCCCTCGGGCTCGTCCGCCTCCGGTTCCGGATCCGGTGGGGACGGGGACGGGGACGAGGGTTCCGGTGGCCGCCCGTCCTGGGGCAGCCAGTGGAGCAACAAGCAGCCCGGCCGGGGTGGCGGCGGCTTCGGCGGCCGCTCCGGCCAGAACGGCCCGGGCGGCAAGGGCGGACCCGACGGCGGCCCCGGCGGGATGCGCTGGGACCCGACCGACCCCGTCCAGCGGCGCGCCCGTTATGCGCTGCTCGGCGGAATCTGGTCCGTCTTCTTCGCGCTCTTCGACTTCACGGAGATCGCCCTGCTGCTGGGCGCGCTCTCCGTGTACTGGGCCGTCAGCTCGCTGCGCGCCCAGCCCAAGAGCCCGGCCGCGACGGACCGTACGACCGTCGGCGCCGTCACCGGCGCCGAAGCTCCGCCCCCGGGTGACGGGGGCGGACCGCCCGTGGCCACCACGCCCCAGTCCACCGACCGCCGCCCCCAGACCACGGCGGCGATCAGCGGTCTGGTGACCGCCCTGCTGGCCCTGATCATCGTGATCACGACGTACACGGTGCAGCTCGTCTACCGCGACTACTACACCTGCGTGAACGACGCCCTGACCAAGACCGGCGCGGTGGCCTGCAACGACCAGCTGCCGAAGCCGCTGGAACCGCTCTTCGGCGTCAAGGAGTAGGACCCCCGTCCTCCCGGCCCTTCCGGTCGGCGGCCTCAGCGGGCGGTTCCTCGGCGCGCGGGGCGGCCGGGACACGGGCGGGGAAGTCGGCCATCAGTCCGCCCGAGCTCTGCTTGAGGGAGGCCCACCGGGCCTCCCTCACCTCTTTCTCGTGCCAGGGGTCGGTCGGCAGGAAGTCGTACGGCTCGAAGCCCGCGTCGTCCGTGGCCGCACCGCCCGCCGGGGCCGCCTCCTCGGCCGAAGCCGCCGGGGCCGGGCCCGCCTGAGCGGCGCCCTCACCGGGCCCGCCCTTGCGCCACGGCGCCCACCAGCGACGCGGCGGCCGATCGGTGGTCTCTTCCTCCGCCTCTTCCTCTGCCGCGTTCGCCGTCTTCTCGGGCGCGGGGACGTGCTTCCGTCCGGCGGGCTCCGCCGCCTTCTCCCCGGCCTCCTCCGCCGGCAGGTCCCTGCGCCAGGCCCAGCCCGGTTCGCGCAGCCGCCACACGCGCAGGAGCAGGGCCGCCGGTACGCCGACGGCCGCCGTCCACACCAGAGCCGCCGGCCCCGTCAGCCACCACACGGGCCCGAACGCGCTGAGCGCCCCCGACCCCAGCGGGCCGCCCGCCACCGCCGTGAGCAGCGCCGTACCGGCTCCACACCCCAGTGCGGCGAGCCCCGTCACCAGCACCGTCTCGCGCGGGCTCCAGGCCTGCGCGCGCGGGGCGTCGGCGGGGGCCGCCCTGCGTACGGTGCACCAGGCGACCGCCAGCGCGGCCACGACCGGCACCGCGAGGGCCGCCCAGTTCAGCGGGGCGGCCGGGCCCTCGGCCGGTACCGCCGCCAGCAGCGGGAAGTCCGGCACGGCCGGGGTCCCGGTGAGGCCGAGCGGGGTGGCCGTGGCCCCCGTACCGAGCGCGAAACCGGGGCCGAGCCCGTACGCGGCACCCCACAGCGCGGCGTTCGGCACCAGCGCCGCACCGAGCAGGAGCACCGCGAACCGCCCCGACCAGTCACCGGAGAGCATCAGGAAGGACTCCTGCGCCGCCGCCGCGTTCCGCCCCAGGGCCACCGCCACCAGGAGCGCGCCCCCGCCGGACAGCACCGCCGCCCCCACCGCCGCCGCCCGGCACGCGGCCTCGGCCCGGTTGCGGAAGAGGGTCCGCGCGAGGGCCTCCTGGAGCACCAGGGGCGACCAGGACGGCAGCGGCCCGAGCGGCCGGCCGGCCGCCGTCCACACCCCGGCCGCCGCCGCACCGGCCACCACCAGCGCCACCGGAAACGCCAGCGTGTCCGGGACCACGCGCAGCGACCCGTCCCGGGCGTAGGCGGCCGCCCCCGCCGCGACCAGCAGGTATCCCGCGGTCACCGCACAGAAGGCGCCGGCCTGCGAGGGCCTCGGCCGCCCCTCCTCCGGCTCCGCCGCATCACGCGCCGCCCGGTGGACCAGCCAGACGGGACCCGCCACCAGGAGCAGCGGAACCACGCCGACCGGGGCCGGCACGCCGCTGAGGGTGTCGGGCCGCACGAGTTCGGCGCCGTGCGCGAGCAGCCAGACCGCGGCCGCCGTGCGCAGCGCACCGCCGGGTCCGCTGTCGGGGTACGGGGAGCTGATCCAGAGCACGGTCACCAGCACGGCCAGCGAGCCGAGACCCAGACCGGCGGCGACTCCACCCCGCAGGAAGGCGGAGGCCAGGGCGAGGGTCCTGGCCCGCTCGGCCGGCAACATCGGGCTGCGTTCGGTCATTTGGGTCACGCCGCCCATGCTCCCAACGACACGCGCTTATTTCGCGTAACGCGCGAACAGCCGCTGTGTCGCTCAATATACGTTTATGTACTTTTTCTCCCAGCGCAGCGCTGCCGGGGGTCACCCATGACCCGGAGCACCACCGATGAGGCCGCTGCGCCGCCGCTGCCCTCCCCCAAGGAGCGCCGCAGACTGCGCGAGGCGAAGTCGCTGAGCGAGGAGCAGGTCGCGGAGGCCGTGGGCGTCACGCGCGCCACCGTGCGCTCCTGGGAGACGGGGCGCACGAGCCCGCGCGGACGCAAGCGCGCGCTGTACGCCAAGCTCATCGCGCCCGATCCGGAGCCGGTCCCCGCCACCAGGCCCAAGGCCGTACGGCGGAAGGAGCGCCCGGAGCGGCCGGCACCGGCGGCGGAACCAGTGTCAGTGGCACCAGCACCAGCACCGGCACCGGCACCGGCACCGACGGCAGTGGCACCGGCGGCGGTGGCGCCCACGTCCGCGCGCGAGCCCGTGCCGACGGGTTCGCCCACGCCCGAGCCCGCACCGACGCGCTCGCCCGTGCCCGCGAGCGCGTCGGCGCCCCCCGTACCGGCAAGCGCTCCCCCGCCCCCCGAGGCGGAACCCGCTGTCCCCCGGCTCTCCCCCGACGAGGCGTTCGACGCGCTGTACGCCCACTCCGCCCCCGGCCTCGTACGGCAGACGTATCTGCTGACCGGCCGTCGCAGTCTGGCCCGGGAGTCCGTCGAGCGGGCGTTCCAACTGGCCTGGCACCGCTGGCCCGAGGTGGCCGTGGACCGTGACCCGGTCGGCTGGGTGCGCGCGGCGGCGTACGAGTACGCGATGTCCCCCTGGCACCGGCTGCGCCGCGTCCACCGGCATCCCGACGCCCCGCCCTCCGAACCGGCCCGGCGGGCCCTGTTCGAGGCGCTGCTCGATCTGCCCCCGGCCTACCGGCGCACCCTGCTCCTCTACGACGGGGTCGGCCTGGACCTGCCGGAGACCGCGGCCGAGACGGAGGCGTCCACTCCGGCGGCGGCGGGACGGCTGGAGGTGGCCCGGGCCGCCGTCGCCGAGCGGCTGCCCGAGCTGGCGGCCGCCGCCTCGCCCGCCGAGCAGTCGGAGCTGCTGCAGGACCGGCTCGGCGGCCTCGCCCGCGCCGAGCACGTTCCGGCCCCGTCACCCGCCCGCACCGTGCGCACCGGCAGCGAGGACAAGGCGAGGCTCTGGACCCGGGCCGCCATCGCCTTCGTCGCCCTGCTCATCGGCGCGACCGCCCTCACCCTGCACACGGCGCCCACCCACTACGAGCAGCCGGTCTCGCCCCCCGAACGGGTGGGGGGCGTACCGCCGCGCGGTGGGCCGCAGAAGCTGACCCCGCAGGACCTGAAGCTCCAGAAGGTCCTGAAGGAGCAGTTGGCGCACGGCCCGGAACGGCTGGTGCCACGCATCCCCTGAGCCCGGTCGGCCCGGTCGGCCCGCTGGTCAGCTCGCCGGTCGGCCGGGAACAGGAAACGGCGCGGGCCCGCACCCCCTGTTCAGGGGTGCGGGCCCGCGCCGTTCAAGCGTGCTCGGGCTGACCGAGTCAGGCGCCGAGGATCTCGCGCGCCAGCTTGGCGGTCTCGGTCGGCGTCTTGCCGACCTTCACGCCGGCGGCCTCGAGGGCCTCCTTCTTCGCCTGGGCGGTGCCGGAGGAGCCGGAGACGATGGCGCCCGCGTGGCCCATGGTCTTGCCCTCGGGGGCGGTGAAGCCCGCGACGTAACCGACGACCGGCTTCGTGACGTTCTTCGCGATGAAGTCGGCGGCACGCTCCTCGGCGTCGCCGCCGATCTCGCCGATCATCACGATGAGGTCGGTGTCGGGGTCCGCCTCGAACGCCGCGAGGGCGTCGATGTGCGTCGTACCGATGACCGGGTCGCCACCGATGCCGACGGCGGAGGAGAAGCCGATGTCACGGAGCTCGTACATCATCTGGTAGGTCAGCGTGCCGGACTTGGACACGAGACCGATGCGGCCGGGCTTGGTGATGTCGCCCGGGATGATGCCGGCGTTGGACTGGCCGGGGGTGATGAGACCCGGGCAGTTCGGGCCGATGATCCGGGTCTTGTTGCCCTTCGCGCCGGCGTACGCCCAGAAGGCGGCCGAGTCGTGAACGGCGATGCCCTCGGTGATCACGACGGCGAGCGGGATCTCGGCGTCGATCGCCTCGACGACGGCGGCCTTCGAGAAGGCCGGCGGCACGAAGAGGACGGACACGTTCGCGCCGGTCTTCTCGATCGCCTCGGCGACGGAGCCGAAGACCGGTACCTCGGTGCCGTCGAAGTCGACGGACGTGCCGGCCTTGCGCGGGTTCACGCCGCCGACGATGTTGGTGCCGTCGGCGAGCATGAGCTTGGTGTGCTTCATGCCCGTCGCGCCGGTCATCCCCTGGACGATGACCTTGCTGTCCTTGGTGAGGAAGATAGCCATGGTGGTCTGAGTCCCTCTTCCTTACTTCGCAGCCGCGGCGAGCTCGGCGGCCTTGTCGGCCGCGCCGTCCATGGTGTCCACGCGCTGCACGAGCGGGTGGTTGGCGTCGGAGAGGATCTTGCGACCCAGCTCCGCGTTGTTGCCGTCGAGACGCACGACCAGCGGCTTCTCGACCTTCTCGCCCTTGGACTCCAGGAGCGCCAGCGCCTGCACGATGCCGTTGGCGACCTCGTCACAGGCGGTGATGCCACCGAAGACGTTGACGAAGACGGACTTGACGTCCGGGTCGCCGAGGATGATCTCCAGGCCGTTCGCCATGACCTCTGCGGAGGCGCCGCCACCGATGTCGAGGAAGTTGGCGGGCTTCACGTTGCCGTGGTTCTCACCGGCGTACGCGACGACGTCCAGGGTCGACATGACCAGACCGGCACCGTTACCGATGATGCCGACCTCGCCGTCGAGCTTGACGTAGTTGAGGTTCTTGGCCTTGGCGGCAGCCTCGAGCGGGTTGGCTGCGGCCTTGTCCTCAAGAGCCTCGTGGCCCGGCTGGCGGAAGTCGGCGTTCTCGTCGAGCGAGACCTTGCCGTCCAGGGCCAGGATCCGGCCGTCCTTGGTCTTGACCAGCGGGTTGACCTCGACGAGGAGGGCGTCCTCGGCGACGAAGGTGTCCCACAGGGTCACCAGGGCCTCGGCGACACCCTCGGCCACGTCGGCCGGGAACTTCGCCTGGGCCACGATCTCGCGGGCCTTGACGATGTCGACGCCGTCCACGGCGTTGACCGGGACCTTCGCGAGGGCCTCGGGGGTCTTCTCCGCGACCTCCTCGATGTCCATGCCGCCCTGCACCGAGGCCATGGCCAGGAAGGTGCGGTTGGTGCGGTCGAGGAGGTACGAGACGTAGTACTCCGCCTCGATCTCCGGGGACAGCTCGGCGATCATCACCTTGTGGACCGTGTGGCCCTTGATGTCCATGCCGAGAATGTCGGTCGCCCGGGCGACCGCCTCGTCGGGGTCGGCCGCCAGCTTGACGCCGCCGGCCTTGCCGCGGCCGCCGACCTTCACCTGTGCCTTGACGACAGACTTGCCGCCCAGCTTCTCGGTCGCCTCGCGGGCTGCCTCAGGCGTGTCGATGACTTCACCGGCCAGCACCGGTACACCGTGCTTGGCGAAGAGGTCCCTCGCCTGGTACTCGAACAGGTCCACGCGCGTCCGTCCCTTTTAAGTGGTATCGCGGTTCGTTCTTCTGCGTGGGCGTGCCGCGATGGGCAACGTGACTGCGCTGTCACAAGGGAGGCGTACACGGTGTCCGAGTACGCGGCATGTCCATCCGGCAGGTTATCCCCGCACTCCGTGTGACCCTAAATCGCAGATCACACCTGAGCGGTGATAACGGTCACAGAGGGTGCCGGACGGGGGCCTGTGCGGCCCGTGCCGCGGCGCGTCCGCGACCGGGTCTCCGGTGTCAGGGCTGGGCCTCCTTGTCCGGTATGGGCAGGGGCCGCTTCTCGATCGCGGCGGCCATGATGTCCGGGAAGAGGTCCGGCGTACAGGCGAACGCGGGTGCGCCCAGCGCGCCGAGCGCCGCCGCGTGCTCGTGGTCGTACGCGGGTGCCCCCTCGTCGGAGAGGGCGAGCAGGGTCACGAACTGCACACCGGACGCCTTCATCGCCGCGACCCGCTTGAGCATCTCGTCGCGGATGCCGCCCTCGTAGAGATCGCTGATGAGGACGACGACCGTGTCCGCAGGACGGGTGATCTTCGACTGGCAGTAGGCGAGCGCCCGGTTGATGTCGGTGCCGCCGCCGAGCTGGGTGCCGAAGAGGACGTCGACCGGGTCGTCGAGCTGGTCGGTGAGGTCGACGACCGCCGTGTCGAAGACGACGAGACGGGTCGCGAGGGTGCGCATGGAGGCGAGCACCGCGCCGAAGACCGAGGCGTAGACGACGGAGGCGGCCATCGAGCCCGACTGGTCGATGCAGAGGATGACGTCCTTCTTCACCGACTGCGACGCGCGGCCGTAGCCGATGAGGCGCTCCGGCACGACCGTGCCCGTGGCCTCCTCGCCGTCCGCTCCGGGGATGGTCAGGTAGTTCTTCAGGTTGGCCCGGATGGTGCGGTCCCAGTCGATGTCCCGGTGGCGCGGCCGGCTGATCCGCGCCGAACGGTCCAGGGCCCCGGTGAGCGTGCCCCGGGTGCGGCTCTCCAGACGCTTCTCCAGGTCGTCGACGACCTTGCGGACGACGGCCCGCGCGGTCTCCTTCGTCGTCTCGGGCATGGCCTTGTTGAGGGAGAGCAGGGTGCCGACGAGATGGACGTCCGCCTCCACGGCCTCCAGCATCTCCGGTTCCAGGAGCAGCGCCGACAGGCCGAGCCGGTCGATCGCGTCGCGCTGCATGACCTGGACGACGGAGCTGGGGAAGTACGTACGGATGTCGCCGAGCCAGCGGGCGACCGAGGGGGCCGACGCGCCGAGGCCGGCCGAACGTCCACCGCCGCCCCTGCCGCCGGGCTTCTTCCCGCCGCCCCCGTAGAGCGCGTCGAGCGCGCCGTCCATCGCGGCGTCCTGGCCGGTGAGGGTGCATCCGGTGCTCTCCGCGCTGTCCGCGCCGAGCACCATGCGCCAGCGCCGCATCCGTTCGCCGTCGGTGGGGCGCGCCCTCGTTGTCTCCGTGTCCACCGTCTCCCCCGTCTCGTCGTCGTCCTGGGTGGCGTGCTGTGGGACGTGTGCGGTCATGCGGTCGCCTCCGCCGGCTCGGGCGTCCGGCCCAGGAGCAGGTGCAGCACCGGCTCCACGGCGTCGGCCCGGCCCGGGTCGAGGCCGGGTCCGAAGCCGGGGTACGTGTGGTCCGTGCCGTCGTTTCCGGCGCCCTCCGGGGCGGGGCCGCGCCGGACCAGCTCGCCCAGGGTGCGGCGTACGCCCGGCTCGTAGGCGGAGAACGTACGGCGCAGGAGCGGCAGCACGTCGGTGAACGTGTCGGCGGGGACGCCGGTCAGCCAGGTGTCGACCAGGGAGAGCAGCCGGTCGTCGTGGACCAGCAGCATGCCGCCGCCGGACGCCCCGCCGACGAACCCCTCGATCCAGGCCGCGGCGTCGGTGGGCGGGGTGCCGGGCGAGAGGGCCAGGCCCATGAGCCGGGCGGCCTCGTCCTCGGTGAGCCGCCCCTCGTCGAGCAGCAGCCGGGTGGCCCGGCCCCGGATGATCCCGGCGACCGTGTCCCGGCCGGCCAGCTTGCGCAGGACGGCTCCCCAGCGGTCCCGCAGCCCCTCGGCGGTCGCGGCACCGGCGACGACCAGCCCGATCGCGCTGTGCACGCCGTCCACCTGGCGGCGGAGCGCCTCCGCCCCGTCCGTGTCGAGGCCGGTGCAGGCCGGAGGCAGCCCGACGCAGATCCGCTCGGCGAGTCCGGCGGCGACCTCGGCCAGCGCGGCCGTGTCCGTCGAGCGCACGTCCCCGTAGCGCAGGGAGCGGGCGAGGGCGGGGAGGGCGTCGGCGAGGTGGCCGACGTCCGCGTCGAGTGCGGCGCGGTCCGCGAGCGCCTTCATCACGACGGGCAGCGCGTCGGGCAGCCCGGCCAGGAGGCAGTGCTCGGCGAGTGCGGTGACCTCGGAGAGCGCGGTCGCCGCGAGGGCGCCGGACTCGGCCTTCGCCGTGGCGGCGGTCTCCACCGTGGTGCCCCACACCCCGGCCTCGGCGACCCGGACGTGCAGCTCGGGCTCCCAGCGCAGCCGCCAGCTCTCCCGGAAGGTGCCGGTGCTGCGGCTCTGGCTCTCGGCCGGTTCGCCCCAGCCGATGGAGAGGAGGCGCAGCCGGTGCAGGAGCCGGCTCTTCGCGGCGTCGGTCTCCTTGCGCAGGTCGAGGTCGAGCTCCCGCTCCAGCGCTTCCGGTTTGAGCCGGAGGGTGCGCTGGCTGCGGGTCAGGTCGCGCTGGAGCGGGACGGCGGGGGCGCTGTCGGGCACCTCGCCGAGGGTCTCGCCGACGACGAGCCGGTCCTGGATGAGGGCGAGCGGTACGTCGGAGCCCTCGCACATCACCGCGCGCACCGCGTCGGTGGTCTCGCTCAGTCCCGCCAGCGGGCGGCCCCGCATCGCCGCGAGCGTCTCGGCGAGCCGGACGGCCTCGATGACATGGGCGGTGGAGACGAACCGGTCCTCCTCGCGCAGCAGCCCGGCGACCTTGGTCATCCACCGCTCGATCGGCCGGTCGGCGGCACCGAAGAGGTGCCCGTACCAGCCGGGTGAGTCGATCCCGGCGCCGTAACCGCTGTGCCGGGCGAGCCTGCGGTGGGTCCATGGCACCCAGGTCATCTCGGTCTTGACCTTCGGGAGCCCCTTGAGGAGGGCGCGGTCGGCGGCGAGGGTGGTCCGCGCGGCGAGCGCCGGGACGTGCCAGGCGCCGCAGACGACGGCGACGCCGTCCCCGAACTCCTTGCGCGCGGTGCGCAGCTGGATGCGCATGTACGCCTCGCGCACCGCGTCCCGGGGCTGTCCACCGTCCCCGTACGCCTCGCGCAGGGCGGTCATGGCCTCCGCGAGCGCGGTGAACGGCGCGAGCGCGTCGGCAGCCGCCCCGGTGGTGGCGGACCCGTCCGGTGAGCGGTGCTCGACGACGTCCTCCCACCAGCGCTCGGGGTCGTCGTATCCGGCGGTCTCGGCGAGCACCCGGATCGGGTCGACGACGGGTGTGACCTCGTCCCTGTCCCTGTCCCTGTCCCCGTCCCCGTCCTCAGCGGAAACGGGGGCGGGTCCGGACTCTTCGGCGGGAGCCTCCCTGTGAGGTTCCTTGAGTGCCAGGGAGTGGGTGGCGGGGAGGTCGATGAAGCGCACGGGGATGTCGTGGGCGAGGGCCCAGCGGATCGCCACCCACTCCGGCGAGAACTCGGCCAGCGGCCAGAAGGCGGCCCGTCCCGGATCGTCCACGGCATGGGCGAGCAGGGCGACGGGCGGGCGCATCTGCGGGTCGGCGGCGAGCGGCAGCAGCGCGTCGCCCTCCGGCGGCCCCTCGATGAGTACGGCGGCCGGCCGGGCGGCGTCGAGCGCGGCCAGCACCGCCCGGGCGGAACCGGGGCCGTGGTGCCGCACCCCCAGCAGCAGCGGCCCGGCGAAGGCCACGGTGGTGGCGGGGCCGGTGGTGGACGAGCCGACATCGGCAGGGGCGGTGGCGGCGGGACCGGCAGTCGCGGGGCCCGTGGTCGCGGGACCGGCAGACGCGGGACCCGTGGTTGCCTGCCCAACAGTGGAGGGGCCGGCAGTGGCCTGGGCGCTCATACCGAGGCCTCGCGGCAGGCGCGGTAGAAGTCCTTCCAGCCGTCCCGCTCGCGGACCACGGTCTCCAGATACTCCTGCCAGACCACGCGGTCCGCGGCCGGGTCCCGGACGACCGCGCCGAGGATGCCGGCCGCGACATCGGCCGGGCGCAGGATGCCGTCGCCGAAGTGGGCGGCGAGAGCGAGGCCGTTGGTGACGACGGAGATCGCTTCGGCCGTGGAGAGCGTGCCCGAGGGCGACTTGAGCTTGGTGCGCCCGTCGGCGGTGACGCCGTCGCGCAGTTCCCGGAAGACCGTCACCACGCGCCGGATCTCGGAGAGTCCCTCCGGTGCGGCGGGCAGGTCCAGCGAGCGGCCGATCTGGTCGACGCGCCGGGAGACGATGTCGACCTCGGCGTCGGGGGTCGCGGGCAGCGGCAGGACGACGGTGTTGAACCGGCGGCGCAGCGCGCTGGAGAGCTCGTTGACACCCCGGTCGCGGTCGTTGGCCGTGGCGATGACGTTGAAGCCCCGGACGGCCTGGACCTCCTGCCCCAGCTCGGGAATGGGGAGGGTCTTCTCCGACAGGATCGTGATGAGCGAGTCCTGCACATCGGCGGGGATGCGGGTCAGCTCCTCGACCCGGGCGGTCATCCCCTCCGACATGGCCCGCATCAGCGGACTGGGCACCAGCGCCTCGCGACTGGGGCCCTGGGCGAGGAGCCTGGCGTAGTTCCACCCGTAGCGGACGGCTTCCTCCGGGGTGCCCGCGGTGCCCTGGACGAGCAGGGTCGAGTCGCCGCTGACGGCGGCGGCGAGGTGTTCGGACACCCACGTCTTGGCGGTCCCGGGGACGCCGAGCAGAAGCAGCGCGCGGTCGGTGGCCAGGGTGGTCACGGCCACTTCGATCAGGCGGCGCGGGCCCACGTACTTCGGTGTGATCACCGTTCCGTCGGGCAGTGTCCCGCCCTGCAGATAGGTGGCGACGGCCCAGGGCGAGAGGCGCCAACGGGCGGGCCTGGGGCGGTCGTCGGCGGCGGCCAGCGCCTTCAGCTCGTCGGCGAACGCGTCCTCGGCGTGCGGGCGCAGGGCCTCGGGGCCGGTCGCCCCGTCGACGGCGGCGGTGGTTTCGGGCACGGTCATGGATCCCCCTCCAGATCGTCGACAGATCGTCGACCTGATGTGGTTCCCACCGTGCACCATGCCACTGACAACGGGCCCCGAGCGCAGGTCCGCACGGGCCCCGCACCGGCCCCGCACGCGCCTTGTGCGCAGGTCACGGCGATTGTCAGTGGTGCCGCCTACCGTCGTTCCCATGCTGCTATCTCACGGGGGAGAACCCTTGCCCGCCACGGAATCGGTGGCGCGCTGGACGGTGGAGCAGGTGCTGTCCCTGGCTCCTGACGACGCATCACGCAAGGCGGGGAACAAGCTGGCATCGGCCGGACTCTGGTCGGGCACCGGCTTCGACGGATCGGGGGCGGTGTGGGGGCTGTGCAAGGGGAGCGGGAGCAAGCCGTATCAGACGGTGGTCGACACCACGGGCCCCGCGTACCGGTGCAGTTGCCCGAGTCGCAAGTTCCCCTGCAAGCACGCGTTGGGGCTGCTGCTGCTCCGGGCCTCCGGCGATGGAGAGATCCAGCAGGGTGAGCCTGCCGACTGGGCCGCACAGTGGCTCGAAGCGCGCCGCGGACGGGTGGAGGCCAAGCAGGCGAAGCAGGAGGCCGTCGCGAGCGGGGAGTCCGCGCCGGGCCCTGCCGACAGCGGCGCCGCCAGGAAGCGGGCGGAGCGCCGTGCGGAGCGCGTCACCTCGGGCGCGCAGGAGCTGGAGCAGCGCCTGACCGACCTGCTGCGGGGCGGGCTCGCCACCGCGGACCGGGCGGGCTACACGCTCTGGGAGGAGACCGCCGCCCGCATGGTCGACGCCCAGGCGCCCGGACTGGCTTCCCGCGTGCGTGAGTTGGGGGCCATTCCCGGCTCCGGACCGGGCTGGCCGGTGCGGCTGCTGGAGGAGTGCGGCCTGCTCCATCTGCTGGACACGGCCTGGCTGGGCCGGGAGGCTCTGCCGGACCAGCTGGCCGCGACGGTGCGTACGCGGGTGGGGCTGCCCATGTCCGCCGAAGGCCCGCCGGTCCGCGATCACTGGCTGGTCCTCGCGCAGTACGACACCCCGGACGGCCGGCTCGTCACCCGGCGGATCTGGCTGTACGGACGGGAGTCGGGCCGCACGGCCCTGCTGCTCTCCTTCGGCCCGATGGGCCGCGCCCCGGAGCTCGCGCTGCCCGTGGGCGTCACGATCGACGCCGAGCTCACGCCGTACCCGGGCGGTGGCCTCCGGGCCGACCTGGGCCGGCAGTTCGCCACGCCCGGCCCGGTGCCGGGCACACCGCCGCCGGGGGGCTCCACCGCGACCGCGCTCGCCGTCCACGCGGATGCCCTGCGGGGCGATCCGTGGCTGGACGCCTGGCCGGTCACCCTTCGCGACGTCATACCCGTGCCGTCCGGGGGCGGCTGGCAACTGGCCGACGCGGAGAGCGAGTCCGCGCTGCCCCTCACCCCGGCGGCGCTGTCCCGCCCGGGGCTGTGGAAGCTCGTCGCGCTCTCCGGCGGCGGCCCGGTCACCGTCTTCGGCGAGCTGGGCCACCGCGGCTTCGACCCGTTCGCCGCGTGGGACACGGGGGCCGGGCGCGGGGGCGGGTCCGGGGGTGCCACGAACGGGACCGTACGGCTGATCTGACCCGCGCCGGCCGACCACCCTGGTCACCCCACCGCCCTCACCGCCCTCACCGCCCTCACCGCCCTCACCGACACTGAAGGGGACCCGATGCCTCGCACCACCACCGGCCCGACCGCCGACCGCTCCCTCGTCTCCCTCCCCTGGGAGGAGCTGGTCACCTCGGCGCTGCTGGGCACCGACCGCCGCCCGCCGGTGGCGCCCGGGGGCCGGGTACCGGCCGACGGCCCGGCCGCCCTGCTGGACGCCGTCGCCCTGCACACCGTGCGGCGGCGGGCCGGGCTGCTGCCCGCCGTGCCGGGGGCCAGGCCCGAGCCCACGCCCCACGACCCGCGCCCGCAGCTCCCCGAGGCCGCCCGGCACCGGCTCGCCCAGCTGCTCGCCGACCGGGCCGCGCCGACCGCCTCCGGGCGGCGCGGGGCGGCCCCCGACCTCACCGAGCTCATCCCGCAGTGGCTGGCCACCGCCAACCGGCTGGGGTTCCGGGCCCCGGCCGCCCTGGTGCCGCCCCTGCTGGACGCCGCGCGGGCCCGCACCGACCTGCGCCCGCAGGCGCTCGCTTTCGCCGGGCCGCTCGGTCTGTGGCTGGCCGCGCTGAACCCCGAGTGGAAGTTCGCCCTGCGCGGTTCGGCGGGCGGCTCGCTCGTCCCCGACACCAGCGACCCGGAAGCGGTGCGCCGGCTGTGGGAGGAGGGGCTGTTCGCGGAGCGGATCGCGCTGCTCGACGCCGTACGGGCGCGGGAGCCCGGTGCCGCGCTCGCCCTGCTCACCACGGTCTGGTCCACCGAACGGGCCGAGGACCGGCTGATGTTCCTGGACTCCCTGCGGACCGGGCTCGGCGCAGGTGACGAGGAGTTCCTGGAGCAGGCGCTCGCCGACCGCAGCCGCAACGTCCGCGCCACGGCCGCCGAGCTGCTCTCCGCCCTGCCCTCGTCGGCCTTCGCCGGGCGGATGGCGGCCCGTGCCACGTCCTGCGTCAATCCCGACCGTACGGGGGCCGGCGCCGGGGCCGGCGCCTCCATCGCCGTGGAGGCGCCGCACGAGTGCGACGCCGGAATGCAGCGCGACGGAGTGGCGGCCGTCCCGCCGACGGGCCGGGGCGAGCGGTCGTGGTGGCTGGTGCAGTTGGTGGAGGCCACGCCGCTCGGGGTCTGGCAGGAGCAGTTCGGCGGGCGCCCGGCGGAAGAGATCGTGGCGCTGCCGGTCGCCGACGACTGGGCGGGCGAGCTGCACGCCGCCTGGTGCCGGGCCGCGGTGCGCCAGCGCCACCCGGAGTGGGCGCGGGCCCTGCTCGGTGCGGCGTCGGCGCCCCCGGCCGGCTCCCCCGGGCCCGCGTCGATCGCCGAGCGGTCGAAGCTCCTGGCGGTCCTGTCCGAGGCCGAACGCGCCAGCTGGGTGGCCGCGTTCATCGCCGCGCACGGGCTGTCCGAGGCGTTCCAGCTGCTCGGGGTCTGCACGGTGCCGTGGGCGGGTCCGCTCGGGCGGGCCGTGGTCGACGCGCTCGACATAGCGCGGGACGGCGGGAGTTACCCCTGGAGCTTCAGCGGGGTGATGGGGCTGGCCGAGCGCTGCCTGGACCCGGCCGAGGCCGACCGGCTGGAGGTTCTCACGGCCACTCCGGACGAGCAGGAGGACGCGTCGCCGGGGGCGGGTGGCTACTGGTCGGAGGCGTTCCAGCGCCTGGTCTCCACACTGCGCCTGCGCGCCGCGATGGAGGCGGAGCTGACCTGACACCCGCCCCCGACCGCGCGGGCCCGGCCTCGGACGGCTCACCCGGCCGCACGGACCCCGGCCCGGGCCGCTCACCCGACCGCGGTCCGCGGTCCGCGCGCCTGTGGCCCACGGCCCACGCGTCATCGGCCCACACGTCATCGGCCCACGCGCCCGTGGCCCGCGCGTCAGGTCTGCGCGGGCTGACGGACGTTCGCGTTCACCCAGGTGACGATCTCGGTCGTCGTCGCACCCGGGGTGAAGAGCTCCGCCACGCCCAGCTTCTTCAGCGGGGCGATGTCGTCCTCCGGGATGATCCCGCCGCCGAACACCTTGATGTCCTCCGCCTCCCGCTCCTTCAGCAGCTCGATCACCTTCGCGAACAGCGTGTTGTGCGCCCCGGAGAGGATCGAGAGGCCGATCGCGTCGGCGTCCTCCTGGATCGCCGTGTCGACGATCTGCTCGGGTGTCTGGTGGAGCCCCGTATAGATGACTTCCATACCGGCGTCCCGCAGCGCCCGCGCGATCACCTTGGCCCCGCGGTCATGGCCGTCGAGTCCCGGCTTGGCCACCACCACACGGATCGGACCGGTCACACCCATCACTGCCTCCACATGGTCTCCCGCGCCTGAAGGGCCGGGGATGTGAACGAACGTTATCCACAGCATCCCGCAAGCCGCCGTTTCGCGGCAGGCCGGGAGGGGGAAATCACACGTGGGACATGTTCGCCAGGCGCCGTCCCCCGAGCCACACGGCATTCCGGCCGCGCGGGGACCGGCGCAGGGGGAGCCGTTACGAGGTCGCCGTACCACCGCGCCGCCAGCCGCACGGCACGGTGGTACGGCCCCCTCGGCCGCCTCCCCCGTGCGCCAGTGCAGGAGGTCGGCGTGAAGGCCCTCCCCTTTCTCTCCCTACTGCCACGCCTGCCGGGCCCCCGGTTCCCGGCCGCCCTGCTCGGCGCCACCGTGCTGGAGCTCGTCGTCCTCACCGGCCACCTGGTCGCCTACCCCTTCGGCCTCACCCAGGAGCGCCGCACCCCGGGCCCGCCGCCCGGCACACCACCAGGGACCCGCCCCAGCCCCCTGCCCGGCTCCCCCGCCGCCGAACGCCCCGTCGTCCTCCTCCACGGGTTCATCGACAACCGTTCCGTCTTCGTCCTGCTGCGCCGCGCCCTGGCCCGGCACGGCCGTCGCCACCTGGCATCCCTCAACTACTCGCCGCTCACCCGCGACCTGCGCACCGCCGCCGAGCTGCTCGGCCGGCACGTGGAGGAGATTTGTGCCCGCACCGGGCAGCGCGAGGTAGACATCGTCGGGCACAGCCTCGGCGGCCTGATCGCCCGCTACTACGTACAACGGCTGGGCGGCGACCGGCGGGTGCGCACCCTCGTCACGCTCGGCACCCCGCACGGCGGCACCGCCGTCGCCCCCGGAGCCGGTATTCACCCCATCGTGCGCCAGATGCGCGGCGGCTCCGCGCTGATCGAGGAACTGCGCCTCCCCGCCCCGGGCTGCCGGACCCGGTTCGTCAGCTTCTGGAGCGAGCTCGACCAGGTGATGGTCCCGGTCGGGACGGCCTGCGTCGACCACCCCGACCTCGACGCCGTGAACGTACGCGTCACCGGAATCGGGCATCTCGCGCTGCCGGTGCACCCGGCGGTCGCCGCCGCGGTCCGTGAGGCTCTGGAGACACAGGAGACGCGGGAGGGCACAGTGCCCTCAACCGGAACGACCTCTGTCGCTTAAAATAGAACGCTTCTCGAACATAGGGCCAAGCCTCTGCCTGCCGTCCACCGAAAGACGGCCGATTGCCCGTTTCCTGAGGGCGCAAAACCTGCCGAAGATTGTCGTCCTCACATACTGCCGGGTACAGTCGCGGCCACTGCTTCCCCCTGGGACTCCCTGACCGGGACCCAGAACAGTCCTGCTGCCGAGGCGAGAGAGAAGTTGGTGAACGACCAGCACCCCCACGCCGGGCCCGTCGGGTACGACACCCGATCGACCGGCAGCTTCGACACCGATCCGCTCTTCGGTTCGCTCCCCGGCGGTTCCGACGCCACGGATTACGCGGCTCCCGGTTACCAGAGCTCCTACGGTGACCAGAGCGGCCAGTACGACTCCTCCGCCTGGGACACGGGCGCGCAGCAGACCGTCACGTACGACGCGTACGCCGCCCAGACCCAGCCCCCCGCCGCCCAGCAGCAGCAGCAGCAGTGGGACGACACCGGTGCGACGCCGACCTGGCAGCCGCCCTCCGACCAGGACCCGGCAGCCCAGTGGGCCACCACCGACACGGGCGCGTTCCCCACCGCCGGATTCACCGCGGCCGCGTACGGCACAGCCCCGTACGGCACCGAAACGTACGAGACAGGCACGTACGACACGGGGACCTACGACACCGGCTCCTACGGGACGGTCACGTACGGGACGGACGCCTACGACACCGGCGCGTACCCCACCGGCACCTACGGCACGGGCACCGCGTACGTGACCGACGGCTCGTACGGGACGGACGCCTACGGGACCGGTACGCACGAGACCGGCGCACACGACACGGGCACGTACGACAGCGCCGCCTACGACACCGGCGCGTACGGGACGATCGGCGCCGACGGGACCGGCACGTACAACGCCACGGCCTTCACCACCGGGGTCCATGACACCGGCGCGTACGACACGGGGACGTACAACACCGCGACGTACGACACCGGCGCCTACGACGCGACCGCCTGGAACTCCGGCGCCACGCCCGGGGACGCCGCGTACGAACCCGAACAGACATCGCATCAGCTGTACGAACAGCAGGCACCCGAAACCGCCGGACCCGAAGCGGCCGAGCAGTCCCCCGCGGACCCGGCGGAAGGCGCGGACCACCCGGACCACGAGCCGGCGGCCGCAGCCTCCACCACCGCCGAGTTCGCCGTCCTCGAACCGGACGCCGCTCCCGCGCCGGACGACAGTGACGCGCCCGCCCCGCTCTCCCTGGACCGCACCGTGGTCCGGACCCCCGCCCCGCGCAGCCGGGCCCGCCGCCGCAGCCCCGCCAAGCGGTCCGCCCTCCTGACCGTCGCGGTCCCCTCCGCCTGTGTGATGAGCGTGGCCGGCATCGCCGCCGCCTCCGTCAGCGGCATCAGCGACGAGGACAAGCCGGAGAAGACCACCTCCCTGGCCGTCGCCGACCCGAGCACGGTCAAGCCGGTCGCCGCGAACAACAAGCTCGACAGCCAGCTTGAGCAGCTCTCCGAGGGGAGCGACGACTTCCGCGAGCGCGCGAGCCGCACCCAGGAGCGCATCGACCTCAAGCAGCGGCAGGTCGAGGAGAAGAAGAAGCGCGAGGAGGAGGCCGCACGCCGCGAGGCGCTGCGCCCCAAGTTCGTCCTGCCGGTCAAGCAGCACGGGCTCAGCGCCTACTACGGCCAGGCGGGCGTCAACTGGATGTCCGTGCACACGGGCATCGACTTCCCCGTCGGGTACGGCGCTCCGGTGATGGCCGCGACCGACGGCACCGTACGCACCCAGTACAACAGCGCCTACGGCAACATGGCGATCGTGACCATGGCCGACGGCACGGAGACCTGGTACTGCCACCTCAGCAGCACCAAGATCCGCTCCGGCCCGGTGAAGGCCGGTGACGTCATCGCGTACGCGGGAAGCTCCGGCAACTCCACCGGCCCGCACCTGCACTTCGAGGTCCGGCCCGGCGGCGGTGCGTCGGTGGACCCGCTGGCGTGGCTGCGCAGCCACGGTGTCGACCCGACCTGACCTGGCCTGGCCTGGCCTGGCAGCGAAACGACGAGAGGGGCGGGACGGCTGCAACAACAGCCGTCCCGCCTCTCTCCCGTACGTCCTGCTACAGCTTCTCGACCGGCGCGTACCGCAGGAGCAGCTTCTTCGGGCGCTCGTCGCCGAAGTCGACCGTCGCCTTGGCCTGGTCGCCGATCCCCTCGACGGCCACCACCGTGCCGAGCCCGAACTGATCGTGCGTGACCCGGTCCCCGACCACCAGCGTGACCGTGGGCTTCTCCGTGGAGCGCCGGGTCGCGAAGCCCGAGGGTCCGGAGCGGGCGCGGGAGGAGGAGAGCGAGGACGTGATGCCGGAGGTGGGTCCGGCCGGGGCGGCCATCGGGCCCTTGCGCTTCCACTCCAGGTGCGCCTCCGGGATCTCCTCCAGGAACCGCGAGGGCGGGTTGTACGAGGGCTGCCCCCAGGCGCTGCGCATCGCGGCCCGGGTCAGATAGAGCCGCTCGCGGGCGCGGGTGATGCCGACGTACGCCAGGCGCCGCTCCTCCTCCAGCTCCTTGGTCTGGCCGAGGGCCCGCATGTGCGGGAAGACGCCGTCCTCCATGCCGGTGAGGAAGACGACCGGGAACTCCAGGCCCTTGGCGGTGTGCAGGGTCATCAGGGTGATGACGCCGGAGCCGTCCTCGTCCTCGTCGGGGATCTGGTCGGAGTCGGCGACCAGCGCGACCTTCTCCAGGAACTCCGCGAGCGTGCCGGTGCCCTCCGCCTCGGCGCGCTCCTGCTCGAATTCGAGGGCGACGGCGGCGAGTTCCTGGAGGTTCTCGACGCGGGTCTCGTCCTGCGGGTCGGTGGAGGCCTGGAGCTCGGCGAGATACCCCGTCCGCTCCAGCACGGCTTCCAGTACGACGGCGGGCCCGGCACCGGACTCGACGATGGTGCGCAGCTCCTCCATCAGCGTGTTGAAGCGCTTGACGGCGTTGGACGAGCGGGCCGCCATGCCGTACGCCTCGTCGACGCGGCGCAGCGCCTGCGGGAAGGAGATCTTCTCGCGCATCGACAGGGCGTCGATCATGGCCTCGGCGCGGTCGCCGATGCCGCGCTTGGGCACGTTGAGGATGCGGCGCAGCGGGACGGTGTCCTCGGGGTTGGCGAGGACGCGGAGGTAGGCCAGGACGTCCCGGACCTCCTTGCGCTCGTAGAAGCGCACGCCGCCGACGACCTTGTAGGGCAGGCCGACGCGGATGAAGATCTCTTCGAAGACACGGGACTGGGCGTTGGTCCGGTAGAAGACGGCGACATCGCCCGCCTTGGCGTCGCCCTTGTCGGTGAGCCGGTCGATCTCCTCGGCGACGAACTGCGCCTCGTCGTGCTCGGTGTCCGCGACGTAACCGATGATGCGGGCGCCGGAGCCGGCGTTGGTCCAGAGGTTCTTGGGGCGGCGGCTCTCGTTGCGCTCGATGACCGCGTTGGCGGCGGAGAGGATCGTCTGCGTGGAGCGGTAGTTCTGCTCCAGGAGGATCGTCTTCGCGTCCGGGTAGTCCTCCTCGAACTGGAGGATGTTGCGGATGGTCGCGCCCCGGAAGGCGTAGATGGACTGGTCCGCGTCGCCCACGACGCACAGCTCGGCGGGGGCGTCGGCCTCTCCGGCCGGGCCGACCAGCTCACGTACCAGGGTGTACTGGGCGTGGTTGGTGTCCTGGTACTCGTCGACCAGGACGTGGCGGAAGCGGCGGCGGTAGTGCTCGGCGACGTCCGGGAAGGCCTGGAGGAGGTGGACCGTCGTCATGATGATGTCGTCGAAGTCCAGCGCGTTGGCCTCGCGCAGGCGTGCCTGGTAGAGCGCGTACGCCTGGGCCAGGGTCTTCTCGAAGCCGTCGGCCGCCTGACCGGCGAAGGTCTCCTCGTCGATGAGCTCGTTCTTGAGGTTGGAGACCTTGGCGGTGAAGGACTTCGGCGGGAAGCGCTTGGGGTCCAGGTCGAGGTCGCGGCAGACCAGGGCCATCAGGCGCTTGGAGTCGGCGGCGTCGTAGATCGAGAACGACGAGGTGAAGCCGAGCTTCTTCGACTCGCGGCGCAGGATGCGGACGCACGCGCTGTGGAAGGTCATGACCCACATGGCGTTGGCGCGCGGGCCGACGAGCTCCTCGACGCGCTCCTTCATCTCGCCCGCGGCCTTGTTGGTGAAGGTGATCGCGAGGATCTGCCCCGGGTGCACCCCGCGCTCGGCCAGCAGGTGGGCGATGCGGTGGGTCAGCACCCGGGTCTTGCCCGAGCCGGCCCCGGCGACGATGAGCAGCGGGGACCCGGCGTGCACGACGGCGGCGCGCTGCTCGGTGTTCAGCCCGTCGAGCAGCGCCGCGGCGTCGATGACCGGGCGCGGGTGGCCGTCCCGGTAGTACCCGTCCCGGGGCGGCGGGGGCGCGTCGTAGACGCCCTCGAAGAGTCCCTCCGGCACCGCTTCGGGTGCGTGGTCCTCGGGGGGCGGCGGCGGCCCGTCCTCGGTGGACTGGAGGCCGGCCAGGAAACTGTCGTCAAAGAGGCTGCTCATCGCCTCCCGAGTCTAGGGGGCCGCACCGACAACGTTCGGCCGAAGCCCGGAAGCGACCGTTCCCAGCCGTTCACAGCCGTACGCACGGAGAACGGACGCCCACGTTCCGTGAGGGAGTGCCCGGTCGGAGGGGGTGCGGGACCCCTGATCCCAAAAGGTCACGAAAATGTATCGGGCATATCGCTCATCCTCCTTCCCAGCGGCACCAAGGGTTGGCTAGCGTGCTCGGTCAGGTGATCCGTATCTCCCTGAGGCGAACCGCGTCTCACGGTCACCTCTGCCGAATCCGTGCTGCCCTACCAGCAGTTCGGAACCGGGGACCCACACGCAGAACCGGGGTGAATCGGTCCGTACCCTCGCATCCGGACCGTAGGACAGCCTTCCGTTCCGTCCGAACCCGACAGCTAACCCGGTAGGCGGTCCACGGAAGGAGATGCCGGTCTTGGCATCGCATCGCAAGCCGCGCACGAAGGTGCGCACCACCACCCCCGCCGTCGGGTTCACGACGGCCGCACTGGCCTCGGTGACCCTGCTCTCCACGCAGAGCGCGACGGCCGCTCCCGCGGAGCCGAAGCCGGCCATCGAGGACGTCCAGAAGAAGGTGGACGAGCTCTACCGGCAGGCAGGCAGCGCGACCCAGCAGTACAACCGCGCGAAGTCCGCCTCCACGGCCCAGCGCACCAAGGTCGACACGCTGCTCTCCGACGTGGCGAAGCGGACCGAGAAGATCAACGAGGCGCGCCGGGAGCTGGGGGCCTACGCGGCCGAGCAGTACCGCACCGGCGGCATCGCGCCCACCGCGACCTTCTTCCTGGCGGACGACCCGCAGGCGTACTTCGACCAGAGCCGGCTGATGAGCCGGTCGACCGAACGGCAGCAGAAGGCCGTCGACGACTTCCGTACGCAGCAGGCCGCGGCGTCGAAGAAGCGCGCGGAGGCCGTGCAGAGCCTGGAGAAGCTCACCGAGACGCAGACCGCGCTCCGCTCCAGCAAGCAGAACGTGCAGACCAAGCTCACCGAGGCCCGGTCCCTGCTCTCCAAGCTGACCGCCGAGGAGAAGGCACGCCTGGCGGAGCTGGAGCGCAAGAAGGAGGCCGAGGCCAAGGAGAAGGCGGAGAAGCTGGCCGCCCGCCAGGCCGCCGAGGCCAAGGAGCGCGAGGCGGCGGAGAAGAAGGCACGCGAGGAGGCCGCGAAGGAGTCCGGCGGGGACAGCGGCTCCGGTTCCGGCAGCGGTACGGGGACGAGCCCGGGAACCGGCACGGGTACGGGGACCGGGGCGGGCGGCAGCTACGCCGCCAAGGCCGAGAAGGTGCTGGCCTTCGCCCGCGCCCAGATCGGGAAGCCGTACGTGTGGGGGGCCGCGGGCCCGTCCTCGTACGACTGCTCCGGGCTGACGCAGGCGGCGTGGCGGGAGGCGGGCGTGACCCTGCCCCGGACCACCTGGGACCAGGTCGAGGTCGGCACCCGGGTCGCCACCTCCGACCTTCAGCCGGGGGACCTGGTCTTCTTCTACGACGACATCAGCCACGTCGGCATCTACAAGGGCGACGGGATGATGATCCACGCCCCGAAGCCTGGGGCGAACGTCCGCGAGGAGTCGATCTACTACATGCCGATCTACGGCAGCGTGCGCCCGGCGTAGTACGGGGATCCTGATGGTGTCCGCGGTCCGGCCGTCGGCCTGGCCGAGCCCCGGACCGTGATGAGTACGGCCATGGCTGGGCCCCGGAGCCCAGCCATGGCCAAAGCATCGCCGAGCAGTGAGACACACCTTCCCCGGGCCGTTCGCCGGAACTGTGCACCGCGCGCCCGAACCTGCCGGAATGATCAATTCCGACTCTGCGTCTCCGGTCATCCGGCGGCGGCGAAACGTCACATCCGGGCAATAGCTGTCATGGCGAACCTTTTCCGTGCGCCCGGATTAGCGTCCCTGGCGGGCCTGTCGGTATCCCCCGGCAGGCAGCCGACAGGAAGGATGCCGCCCCCGTGGCCGCGCACCGGAAATCCGCTCACCGGAAACCCAAGCAGCGCCCGTTCACCGGCCCTGCTGCCCGCACCGCCGCCACCCTGGCGCTCGCCGGGGCCGCCACCGCCACCTCGGCCACCGGGGCCGGCGCCGCACCCGCCGAGCCCGCTCCCACCGCCGCCCAGGTCCGGGCGAAGGTCGACCGGCTCTACCACGACGCCGAGGTCGCCACGGAGAAGTACAACGGGGCGAAGGAGAAGGAAGCCGCCGCCACCAAGGCCGTCGACACCCTGGCCGACGAGGCCGCCCGCCGCACCGACCGCCTCAACACCGCCCGCCACACGCTCGGCTCGATGGCCACCGCCCAGTACCGCACCGGCGCCCTGGACCCCGCCGTACAGCTGGCGCTCTCCTCGGACCCCGACACCTACCTGGAGCGGGCCGCCCAGCTGGACCGGGCGGGCGACCGGCAGACCAGCCTGCTCACCGGCATCCGGCGCCAGCTCTCCGGCATCGCCCGGGTCAAGGCCCGCGCCGACCGGGAGACCGAGGCGCTCGCCGCCCGCCGCGCCGAACTGCAGGAGCACCGCACCGCGATCACCACCAAGCTGGCCGACGCCCGCAAGCTCCTGGCCACCCTCACCGCCGACGAGCGCGCCGCGTACGAACGCGCCGCCGACGCCGCCCACGGCGGCGGCCCCGCTCAGGCCGACCGGTCCGCCACCCACGCCGACCGCTCCACCGCCCGCGCCTCGGTCGCCGCCCCCAACTCCCGGGCGGGGCGGGCCGTCGCCTTCGCCCACGGGGCCATCGGCAAGCCGTACGTCTGGGGCGCCACCGGCCCCAACGCCTTCGACTGCTCCGGCCTGACCCAGGCGGCCTGGCAGGCGGCGGGCGTCAGCCTGCCCCGCACCACCTACACCCAGATCAACGCGGGCCAACGGGTCTCCCGCTCCGAACTGGCCCCCGGCGACCTGGTGTTCTTCTACTCCGGGATCAGCCACGTCGGCCTCTACATCGGCGGCGGCCAGATGATCCACGCCCCGCGCCCGGGGGCCCCGGTCCGCATCGCGCCCATCGATCAAATGCCTTTCGCCGGGGCGACCCGGGTGGCATAGTCCCCGTCGCCGGTCCCCTCCCGTCGAAGGAACTCCCGTATGACGATGGCGAACGCCGTCCAGGACTACGCCCGCACGCTCACCCTGCGGTCCCCCGCCCACTACCGGGTGGGCCCGTTCACCGTCCGGCACAACCCGGGCTGGGAGCTGAAGTACGCCAACTACGCCATCCCCGACCGGGGTGCGGAACCGACGGCGGACGAGGTGGCCGCCCTGGTCGAGGCGTTCCGGGCGCGGGAGCGGCTGCCGCGCCTGGAGTTCCTGCCCGACTGGGCCCCGGCCGTCGAACCGGCCCTGCTGGCCGCCGGTTTCACCGTGGAGAACCGGGCCCCGCTGCTCGCCTGCGGCCGCGAGGACCTCCGTACGCCGAAGCCGGTCGAGGGCCTGCGCATCACCGTGCCGAGCACCGAAGCGGAATTCACCGACACAGCCCGCGTCCAGCACCAGGGGTTCGGCGGCGAGGGCGAACCCGAGCCGGGAACGACCGACTGGCTGCGCGCGGCGGCCGCCGGTGACGGGGTGGCCGCCCTGGCGGTCCTCGACGGCGCCCCGGCCGGGGCGGGCGGCTGCTCGGTCGCGGTCGACGGCCTCAGCGAACTGGCCGGACTCGCCGTCGCCGCGCCCTTCCGCCGCCGGGGTGTCGGCGCCGCGCTCACCGCATGGCTGACGGAACGGGCCCTCGACCAGGGCTGCCGGACCGTCTGGCTGGAGCCCGGCGACCCCGATGTCGAGCGGATCTACGCGGGCGTCGGCTACCGCCGGATCGGCGAGAAGCTCAACATCTCGCTGGAGCCCGCATAACGCGATCCCCCGCGCCGCCGGGTCCGGAGCCCGCGCAGCTCGACCCGAAGCCCTCGCAGCCCGGTCCGGAGCCCGCGCGGCTCATCCGGCTCTCGCCGCTCAGACCAGCCGCCGTGCCGTCGCCCACCGGGTCAGCTCGTGCCGGTTGGAGAGCTGGAGCTTGCGCAGCACCGCCGAGACGTGGGACTCGACCGTCTTCACCGAGATGAAGAGCTGCTTGGCGATCTCCTTGTACGCGTACCCCCGGGCGATCAGCCGCAGCACCTCGCGCTCGCGCTGGGTGAGGCGGTCCATGTCCTCGTCGACCGGCGGGGCGTCCGTGGAGGCGAAGGCGTCCAGGACGAAGCCAGCCAGACGGGGGGAGAAGACCGCGTCGCCCTCCTGGACGCGGAAGACCGAGTCGACCAGGTCGGTGCCGGTGATCGTCTTGGTGACATAGCCGCGCGCGCCGCCCCGGATGACGCCGATGACGTCCTCGGCGGCGTCCGAGACGGAGAGCGCGAGGAAGCGGACCGGGTTGTCCGCCGCGCCCATCAACGGGGCGCAGCGGCGCAGCACCTCGACGCCGCCGCCGCCCGGGAGGTGGACGTCGAGGAGGACGACCTCGGGGCGGGTCGCCGTGATGACGGTGACCGCCTGGTCGACGTCGGCGGCCTCGCCGACCACTTCGACGCCGGTCTCCTCGGTGCGGCCGATCTCGGCCTGCACCCCGGTGCGGAACATCCGGTGGTCGTCGACGAGCACGACCCGTACCCGCCGCTCCGGGCCCCCGGTGGCTTCGGTGTTCTCGGTCATTCGCTCGCCCTTTCCATCTCCAGCTCGACCTCGGTGCCCCCGCCGGGCACCGAACGCAGCCGGGCAGTGCCGCCGTTGCGCTGCATCCGGCCGATGATTGATTCTCGTACGCCCATCCGGTCGGCGGGAACCTCGTCCAGGTCGAACCCCGGACCCCGGTCGCGTACGGAGACGAAGACCGTACGGCCCTCGACCTCCGCGAAGACCTGCACGGCACCGCCCTCGCCACCGTACTTGGCGGCGTTGACCATCGCCTCGCGTGCTGCCTGCATCTGTGCGCCCAGCTTGTCGTCGAGGGGGCAGTCGCCGACGACGACGACCTCCAGGGGGACGCCGTGCTTGTCCTCCACCTCGGCGGCGGCCCGCTTCACGGCCTCGGCCAGGGTCTGCGGCTCGTCGTCCTCGTCCTTGCCGGTGCCCTCGGGGTTGTAGAGCCAGTTCCGCAGCTCGCGCTCCTGGGCGCGGGCCAGGCGTCTGACCTCGCCGCCGTCGTCCGCGTTGCGCTGGATCAGGGTGAGGGTGTGCAGCACGGAGTCATGGACGTGGGCGGCGACCTCGGCGCGCTCCTGGGCGCGGATGCGCATCAGGCGCTCCTCGGAGAGGTCCTGGGTCATCCGGACCAGGTAGGGGCCGGCGAGCAGGGCGATGCCGGTGAGGACGGCGATGGCGGCGGTCAGGACGTTGCCGAGCTGGGCGGCCGAACCCCGCACCACCATGAAGACGGCGAGCCCGAGGCCCACCAGGGCGACCCCGGCGAGGGCGCGTGCCAGTTGCAGCAGCCGGCGGCGGCGGCCGACCTCCATCCAGCGGGCGCGCCGGGCGTTGTCCGCCTGGCGCCAGACGAGGACGGAGCCCGCGCCGATGAGGAGCGTCGGCCAGATGTAGCGGTCGGCCTCACTGCCCATGTCGACGTTGGCGACGAAGACGCCGGCCCCGACGAGCAGGGCGACGAGGGCGAAGACCTGGCCCGGGTCCGGCTTGCGGAGCCTGCGCCGCCCGTCCGCCGCGGTCTCGAACACCGAGCGGGGGGCGTGCGCGCCGCCCACCCCGCCGACCCCGAGGGGGACGACGATCCAGAACACCGCGTACAGCAGGGCGCCCAGGCCGTCGCTGAGGAAGAGCCCGAGGAAGACGAACCGGACCCAGGCGACCGGCAGTCCGAGGTGTCCGGCGAGCCCGCGCGCGACGCCGCCCAGCATCCGCCCGTCGGCGCTGCGGTACAGCTTGCGCGGCTGCGGCTCCTCCGGGTCGGAGGCGAGAGAGCTGGCGGCTCGGGCGGTGGCGGCTGGCATACCCCGATCGTCACACGCGGCGAGGGCGGGAGGCATCAGGGTAGTCCCCCTGATCGACCCTGAGGCCAGCCCTACCCCTCGCGTCCGCAGCCCGACCCTGATGACGGCCCCACCCCGAAGCCACTCGTCCACGGAACCCCCTGCGGGAAGCCCGGCGCAAAATCAGGGACCGGCCAGGGTCGGCGCGGGTCCCGCCGGGCGGTGCGGGCCGTCACCATGGAGGCATGACCGCTCCTTCGGACGCCGCCCCCGGCGTCGCACCCCCCGACGCACCCAAACCGCAGCTGCGGCGCAGCCCGCGGCAGAAGGTGGTGGCCGGGGTCTGCGGCGGACTCGGCCGGTACTGCGACGTGGACCCGGTGATCTTCCGGATCGTGCTCGGCGTCCTCTCGGTGACCGGCGGGATCGGCCTGATCTTCTACGGCTTCGCCTGGCTCCTGCTGCCCCTGGAGGGCGAGGAGGAGAACGAGGCGCGCCGGCTGCTGTCGGGCCGGGTCGACGGGGCGTCGCTGGTGGCGCTGCTGCTGGCGCTGATCGGCTGCGGGCTCTTCCTTTCGATGCTGGGCAACCGGGGGATGCTGGCGTTCGCCGCACTGCTGTCGGTGGCCGTCGTCGGCTGCTCGGTGTGGACGCAGTCCCGCAGGACGGCGGCGGAGGAGGACCCGGCGGCCCCAGGGGGCGCGCCCGCCGCCGCCCCCGCCCACCCGCACACCGGGGGCCTCGGTACGCCGCCGCCGGAGGTGAAGGCGCCCCCGACGCCGGGCGGCCCGTCGTGGTGGCGGGACCCGATCGTCAAGGACGGCACGACGGGGCCGGTCGGCTCCGGCTATCTGTGGGGGCCCCCGGACACCGATGTGGACGCGGCCCAGGCGAAGGCGCGGGCCGGGCGACCCAGCCCGGACGCCCCGTTCCGGCCGCCTGCTCCAGCGGCCGCCGCGCCGGGACCGCGCTCGATCGGCGGGCTCGTCTTCCTGACCGCGCTGGTGGCGGGCGGTCTGGGCACCGGGCTGAGCTGGGAGCAGCAGCCGCTGGGCACCGCGTTGCAGATCGGGCTCGTCGCCGCGCTGGCGGTGTTCGGGCTCGGCCTGCTGGTCTCCTCGCTGCTGGGGCGGACCGGTTTCGGCACGGTGCTGATGGCGATGGTCACGGCGGTGCTGCTGGCGGGCGCGACGATGCTGCCGAAGGAGATCGGCACGGAGTGGGCCCGTCAGGAGTGGCGTCCGGCCGAGGTCTCCGCCGTCCAGCAGCGGTACGAGCTGGGCACCGGTGACGCCCGGCTGGACCTGTCCGGGGTGACGGTCCCCCCGGGCGAGAGCGTGCGCACCCGGCTGGAGGTCGGGGCGGGGCGGGCGGCCGTCGTCGTCCCGAAGGGGGTGACGGTGAAGGTGCGGGCCGAGGCCGGTCTCGGGGAGATCCGGCTGGAGGAGGGGCAGCGGGTCCAGGTCAGGATCAACAGCGACCAGAGCTCGGAACGTACGCTTCCGCCGCCCGAGGGCGCCAAGCCGGCCGGGACGATCGAGCTGGAAGTGGAAGTCGGAGTCGGACAGGTGGAGGTCAGCCGTGCTGCGTCATGAGTTCCGGCCCGGGCGGGCGGTGGCGGGTCTGGCGATGCTGGGCCTGGCCGGTGGGTACGCGGCGGATGCGGCGGGGGCGTGGGAGGTCCCGTGGACCTTCTTCCTCCCGGTGTTCCTCGGCGGCCTGTGGCTGGCCGCCACGGCGACCTGGGCCGCCTACATGCTCCGGCGTCGCCGCGACGCGAGGAAGGCGTCGGCGGAGAAGACGGCAGCGCCCGCGAGTACCAGTGGCAGCCACGCCATCAAGTAGGGCAGGTCGTTGCCGTAGTAGTACGGGGTCGCCTGCCAGCTCACGGTCAGCCAGAGGCTCAGGGAGATGAGCGCCCCGCCGAGCGCGGCGAGGCGTGCCCAGAGCCCTACGAGGGTGCCGAGGCCGACGAGGAGTTCACCGATGGCGATGGCGTAGCCGAACCCTTCGGGGTTCTTGAGCGCCAGGTCGACGAGGGCGGGGATCGCGGAGGAGTCGCGGACCCCGCGCATCATCTCGCCGATGGAGCCGGGTCCGGTGGCGGAGAGGAATCCGCTGTCCGTCAGCTTGTCGAGCCCCGCGTAGACGAAGGTGACGCCGAGGAAGATCCGCAGCGGCAGCAGGGCGTACTCCCGCGCCCGTTCGCGCAGCCCTCTCGGCTCGCTCAGACCGTACGAACCGCCGCCGTAACCGTTCATCACCACTGCCCCGCTTCCCGAAGACCCGTCACATGACCATACGTACGCCTCTCAGGCGGCGCTCACCAGGCCTGCGAACCAATCGGAGGAAGAAAAGGCGAGAAGGAAAGGGACGAGGGCCGTCAGTCCGTCACATCGATGGAACAGCGGTCGGTCTCCACCCCGGCGGCGGTGACGACCTGGACGTCCACCGTGCCGGGCTCGACCTCGACCGGTACCGGCACGGTGAGCACGGTGTCGGTCGGGTTGGCGAAGCCTCCGGCGACCGGGATCAGCGGTACGTGGACGTGGACCGTGCCGATCCGTACGACGAGCCGGGCCAGCCGGTCGGGGCTGCCCGCGCCGGGCGGTACGAAGCCCGCGCCCCGGATCTCGATGTCGTCGCCGGTCCGGATCGGCGCGTCCAGGTCCCCGGCCTCCCGGGCCCGCACCACGGACAGCACGACGGGGCGGCCGCCCTCCGCGTACTTCCCGGCGAAGTAGGTGGCCGCCGAGACGGCCACCAGCAGGGCGAGGCCCCACGGCAGGTCGGGCAGCTGCTCGGGGCGGCGGGCCAGCCGGACCCCGGCGAACAGTACGGCGACTGCGCTGACCAGCACGTACTGCACATCGGTGAACGAGCCGCGCCCCGAGTCGTCGGTCAGCAGATCGGCGGCGCGCGGCCGGTCCGCGCGCAGCTTCTGGAGCCGCCGGCCCAGCACCCGTACGGTCACCACGCGGCGTACGACGACGGCGACCGCGCACACCAGCGCCAGCACGGTCAGCACCCCGGCGGACCGCACGAGGTCGAGCCCCTGGATCAGCGCGTCGCGGTCCTCGTGGTCCGAGGCGCCAGCCAGCTGGAGGGCGAGGACGAGGACGGCGAAGACGGCGAGCAGGACCCAGGCGGCGGCGACGGTCCTGGAGGTGGAGAGCCGGTTGTCCTCGCCGATCAGCGGGGCGAGGAGGCCGCCGCGGGCGCGGTGGAAGCGGGCGGCGACGGTCAGCAGGACGGCGGTGACGAGAGCGGCGAGGAGGCCGGCGGTGCGGGCGGTGGTCCAGCCGGGCCCGATCGCGGTGAGGCTCGCGCCGACGAGCAGGGCGATCACCGCACCCCAGACGGCGAACAGGGTGCCCCGCCACACATGGTGGAGCCAGACGTCACCGGCGGCCCGGCCCCGTTCGGCGACGGTGCGGGCGGACTCGGTCAGCTCGTCGGAGACCCACTGCCGGGACGCGGACGCGGACTGGGCGACCCCGGCGGGCAGGCCGTTGCCTGCGGCCAGTTCGTCCCGCTTGGCGAGGAATGCGGCGACCGCGCGCCGGTGTCCCTCGCGTGCTCCGTGCGGGCAGTCGCCGCACGTACAGCCCCCGCCGTGCGTACCGCTCGCCCTTGCCTCGTCCAACGCCACGGAGATTTACACCCTTTCCCACCCCGGTACAGCCAACTCACCTGTGATACCAGCGAATTGTGCCGTACAGGACGGGCGTCCCCCGCATCGGGGCGGACACGAACGCATACCGTCAGAACGTTCGACTGATCCGCTGCCAGAGGGGCTGGTAGTTGATCCACGCCACCAGGTCGCTGCCGAGCTGGTCACGGGTGGTGACGGCGTCCCGGTGGTCGATCAGGACGGGCTTCCCGGCTCCCCGCGCCAGCAGCTGCACCTGGCAGGCGCGCTCCATCGTGAGGAACCACCAGGCCGCCGCATCCACCGAGCCCCCCACGGTCAGCAGCCCGTGATTGCGCAGGATGACCGCCTTGCGCTCCCCGAGCACCTCGGCGATCCGGCGCCCCTCCTCCTCGTCCACGACCACCCCCGTGTACGCGTCGTACAGCGCATGGTCCTCGTAGAACGCGCAGGCCTCCTGGGTGATCGGCTCGATCAGCTCCCCCAGCGCGGCGAGCGCCCGCCCGTGCACGGAGTGGGTGTGCGCGACGGCGACAGCCCCCGGCCGGGCCCGGTGCACGGCCGCGTGCACGGCAAAGGCGGCCTGGTTGACGTGGAAGCGCCCCTGGACCACCTGGCCGTCGCCGTTGACGAGGATCAGGTCCTGCGGAGCGATGCCGGCGAAGGGCGCCCCGAACGGATTGACCCAGTAGCAGTCGGCCAGCTCGGGATCGCGGACGGTGATGTGCCCGGAGACCCCGTCCTCGTACCCGTACTCCCCGAACAGCCGCAACGCCCCGGCGAGCCGCTGCCTGCGGTACGCCCGCTCCTCGTCCGGCGACGCGTGCACGGGCGGCATGGAGAAGTGCAGCTGCTCCACGGGGATGGGCGCGGGGGCGGGCACGGCGGGCGGCTCGGACATGGCGGCTCCTCACTTTCCCGGGGACGTACGGGATCGGAAGTTACCGGCGAGTGGGGGTGAGGGGAAGGGGTGCGACTAGGGACGACGCTGATTGATCGCAGTCAGGTCGATGGAGAGGGGGAAGGGGACGTCGAGCTTCAGGGCGTTGTGGTGGATGCCCGTGGGCGTGTACGCCTTCAGTGCGGGGTCCAGTTCGTAGACGCACACGACGGGGAGTCCGTCGGGGCCCTGCTCGACGCGCCAGAAGTGCACGATTCCAGCGGCGGCGTACTTCTTGGGCTTGGTCTCGCGGTCACGGGCCTCGGAGTCGGGGGAGACGACTTCCACGGCCAGAACGACGTCCTCGGCCCTCAGGAAAGTACCGTCGGGCCCGGGATCCGCTGCGAGCGGGACGACCACGACATCCGGCTCGGGCCGGTTGCGGCGGTCCAGGATGACGCTGAACTCACGGAACACGTCGAGGTCGTCCGGTGCATGCTTCAGGAGTGAGTTCTCCAGCAGCCACAGGGTGCGCGCGTGGAACTTCCGCTGCGGGCTGCGGAAGACCAGCACGCCGTCGATCAGCTCGGTGTGCCGAGGAAGTCCGCGAAGCCGGTCGAGGTCCTCGGCGGCCCACCCGTCAGGCGGGGGAACCAGGCGGCGGCCGGGATCGGCCGCCTCGTACGAGGTCGCCATGGGGACATGATCGGTCTCCGCAGGCGTTCGCCGCCGGATACGACGATGCCGCCGCCCAGACGAATGAGCGACGGCATCGGCGTTGACCAGGGGGCTCAGGAGCCCCGGCGGGAGGTCACTCCCACTCGATCGTCCCCGGCGGCTTGCTCGTCACGTCGAGGACGACGCGGTTGACGTCGGCGACCTCGTTGGTGATGCGGGTGGAGATCTTCGCCAGAGTCTCGTACGGCAGGCGCGACCAGTCGGCCGTCATGGCGTCCTCGGAGGAGACCGGGCGCAGCACGATCGGGTGGCCGTAGGTGCGGCCGTCGCCCTGGACGCCGACCGAGCGGACGTCGGCGAGGAGGACCACCGGGCACTGCCAGATGTCGCGGTCCAGACCGGCCGCCGTCAGCTCCTCGCGGGCGATGGCGTCGGCCTCGCGGAGCAGGTCCAGGCGGTCCTTGGTGACCTCGCCGACGATGCGGATGCCGAGGCCGGGGCCGGGGAACGGCTGGCGCTGGACGATCTCCTCCGGCAGGCCGAGCTCCTGGCCGACCATCCGGACCTCGTCCTTGAACAGCTGGCGCAGCGGCTCGACGAGCTGGAACTCGATGTCGTCGGGGAGGCCGCCCACGTTGTGGTGGGACTTGATGTTGGCGGTGCCGGTGCCGCCGCCGGACTCCACGACGTCCGGGTAGAGCGTGCCCTGGACCAGGAAGGCGACCTCGGGGCCGTCCTCCTGGAGGATCTCCAGCTGGGCCTGCTCGAAGACGCGGATGAACTCGCGGCCGATGATCTTCCGCTTCTGCTCCGGGTCGGAGACCCCGGCCAGGGCGTCGAGGAAGCGCTTCTCCGCGTCGACCACCTTCAGCTTCGCGCCCGTGGCGGCGACGAAGTCCTTCTCGACCTGCTCGGTCTCGCCCTTGCGCATCAGCCCGTGGTCGACGTACACACAGGTCAGCTGGGAGCCGATGGCCTTCTGGACGAGCGCCGCCGCGACCGCCGAGTCCACGCCGCCGGAGAGGCCGCAGATGGCGCGCTTGTCGCCGACCTGCTCGCGGATCGCGGCGATCTGCTCCTCGACCACATTGGTGGTGGTCCAGTTCGGCTCGATGCCCGCACCGCGGTAGAGGAAGTGCTCCAGGACCTGCTGGCCGTGGGTGGAGTGCAGGACCTCCGGGTGGTACTGGACGCCGTAGAGCTTCTTCTCGTCGTTCTCGAAGGCGGCGACCGGCACGACGTCGGTGGACGCGGTGACGGTGAAGCCCTCGGGCGCCGCCGAGCAGGCGTCGCCGTGCGACATCCACACCGGCTGCTCGGTGGGCGTGCCCTCGAAGAGCGTCGAGCCCGCCTTGGTGACGTGCAGCGGGGTGCGGCCGTACTCACGGGCCCCGTTGTCGTCGACCGTGCCGCCGAGGGTGGTCGCCATCAGCTGGAAGCCGTAGCACATGCCGAAGACGGGGACCCCGGCCTCGAAGAGCGAGCGGTCCAGGGAGGGCGCGCCCTCCGCGTAGACCGACGACGGACCGCCGGACAGGATGATCGCGCGGGGGTTCTTGGCCAGCATCTCGGCCACCGGCATGGTGGACGGGACGATCTCGCTGTAGACCCGGGCCTCACGGACACGGCGGGCGATGAGCTGGGCGTACTGCGCGCCGAAGTCCACAACGAGGACCACGTCGGCCGTGGTGTCGGGGGCGGCGGGGGGTGCTGCTGGCACGGGGCGGCCTTCCGGCGGTGGTGAAGGGGGTCGGTTCTTCCGATTCTACCGGCCGTGCGCGAACCCTCCGCCGGGCCGGTGATGCCAGGGGCCGACGCCCGCCGTCTCACGATCCGGGCCCCGTTTTGTCGGGGCCGCCGGGCCGGGGCCATACTGTCCCCCATGCGTCAGCACACGACCTTCGTCTTTACCTATGGCATCCGGCCCGCCGGCTGCCATGGTCGTGTTGCTTGAGCTACTGACAAGCAACGTTCCAGGCGCCCCGGGCCATCAGGCCCGGGGCGTTCTGCGTATCCGGGCCCGATGGCGCCGGGTGGCCTCCACCCCACCAGGAGTCACCACCATGAGCAGCACCGCCACCAGCACCACCCCCGCCGAGCGGACCGGCGCCCACACCGACGAGGCCGCCGCCCTGATCGGTGGCGCCCGCGAGCGCATCGACACCCTCGACGACCGGATCATCGGCCTCGTCCAGGAACGGATGGCCGTCTCGGCGGTCATCCAGGAGGCCCGGATCACCTCCGGCGGCCGCCGGGTCAACCTCTCCCGCGAGACGGCCGTGCTCAGCCACTACAGGGACGCTCTGGGCAAGCCGGGCACCGCGCTGGCGATGACCCTGCTGGAGCTGTGCCGCGGCCGGGTGTGACCCACGGGACAGCACCGGCAGGACCGTATCTGCGTTCGGTGCCCGTCTCACCCGTACGGCGCGTGACCGGGACCGGCGTGCCTTCGTTGGTCCCGGTGTCCGTGCCAACCAGGGGCGGCATCGGTAGAAAACCACGCGTGGCTCCGCCGGGATGTGTGACGTACTGCAGGTACGTCGTGGGACCACATCCTGGCGTCAGTGACCGGTCCGCAGGGGACAGCAGCCCGGTCACCCCATGTGCGGCCGTACCCGGGGACGCCCGGGTCGGTCGCATCGGGATGCAGGACGGGGCCGAGGATGTTCCCCCCTCCCCCACTCACCACCTGGTCCGCTTCAGGACCTCCGTCGCCCGGCCTCGGTCCGCTTCAGGCCTTCCGCCGTCGCCGGGCCGCCGCGAACAGCGCCAGGCCCGTCGTCAGCGCCGCGATCGCCGTGACCGAAGCGGTCAGGGCGGCCGGCGATCCGGTGGAGGCCAGGCTGCCGCCGCCCCTCCCGGTGGTACTGGGCGCGCCCGTGCCGCTCGTTCCCGGGGCAGCGGAAGGAGTCTTTCCGGAACCCGCACCCGGGCCTCCCTTCGCCGGAGGAGCGGGAGACGGCGACGGGCCGCCACCGCTCTGCCCGTTCAGCACCACCCGCGCCGTGTTGTTCCCCGGCTTCGGGTCGAACGGCAGCCCCGCCTCCCGGAGCCCCGGCCCCCGCACCGTGACCCTGCCTGCCGCGCCGATCAGCGCCTTGTCGATCCGCAGCCCGAAGGAGAGGTCCAGGCCGCCGCCGTCGCGGACGGTCGTCGGGGCCGGGCAGACGTAACGCGGGGCGGGGGTCTTCCGGTCCTCCCGGTACGCGCCTTCGGCGGTCACCCCCCGGCACCCCTTCGGTGCCGAGGTGACCGTCGCGCCCTGCGGGACGGTGAAGTCGACGGCGGCCACGCTCCCGCCGGACCGGATACGGCCGATCCAGGCCGGGCCGTCGTTGTGGAAGCCGAGGCGCACCGCGACCGTGGCACCCGCGGCCCCGGACGCCTCGTCGCCGTACGCCACGAAGTCGGCCGTGTTCGCCGTACGGAACTCGGCCTCCTGCTCGTTGTCGCCCGGTTCGAGGTCCACGCCCCGGGCGGCCAGGGCCTTCGTCAGCGGTACGGCCCTGAGCACCGCGCCCGACCCGCGCTCGGAGCGGGCGGCGGAGAACGCACGCGGGACGGTCCCCGCCTCCTGGATGCCGTAGACGAAGAGGTCGCGGTAGGCCCGGGTCGTGGCCTCCAGGGTCAGCGGGGCGGCCAGGGTGTACGTCGCGCCCGCCTCGAAGGCGCCCTCGACGGAGCAGCGGGCCGTGGTCCAGGTCTCGTCCGTGGTGTACGCGCAGTTGGAGTAGCGCTGCGGGATGTCGAGGCCGCGCGAGTACCGCAGGGTGAGGACGACGCCGTCGGCGTCGCGGCTGCCCCGGTTGGCGAAGGTGATCGGCGCCTGCTGCTTCTGCCCGGGGGTGGGCTCGTGGTCGAAGGGGAGCTTCCGCATCACGAGGTCGGGGCCGCCGACGGTGACCCGGGTGGTGAAGGGGGTGAAGGGGGTGAGGGGGGCGGCGTGGGGCGTGGTAGTCGCGCCCCTGGCCTCACCCGTGACCCTGATCGTGCCGGACGCTCCCTGCTCGCTGCCCTTCGCGGCGCCGAGGAGGAGGCCGGTGACGGTGGAGAGGCCGGGTGCGAGGGTGTCGCCCGTGCAGACGGCGCTCCGGGTCCCCTTCGTCGCGCACTCCACCCCGGGCCCGGGGTCGAAGGTGACGTCGGCGATGCCCGCCACCCCGGTCAGGTCGAAGGTGAGGGTGAACCCGCCCTCGTACCCCTCGTCGGCCGGGTTGGTGACCGTGATCCCGGCCGTGGACCGCTTCGGTGCGCCGCCGCCTTCCGCATACGGGTGCAGGGCGGTCTCGGCCGGGCCGCCCAGCGTGAACACCGGGTCGGCGGCCCGGGCCGGGGCGGCGGCGGCCACGGTGAGCGGACCGGCGGCGAGCAGCAGGGCGGTGGCGGCGAGGCCACCCGCCCTGCGGAGCGGCGCGGTTCGCGGGGAGAAGCGTGTCATCGCGGACCTCTGGGGTTCGGCAGGAGCGTGCGACCGCGGTCACATCACTGTGCCGCGGTCAGGCTTTCGACCCCGCAGCGTACGGGGTCGGCCGCACAGCTCTCCGAAGAGCGGCCCAAGATCCGGTCACGGATTGGGTACGGGGGTGTTCCCGACGCCCTTCACCTCCGCCCCGGCCTCCACGGTCCCCTTCGGCGGTACGACGGGGATCCCGAGGAACGGCAGCTTGAGCGCCGCGAACGCGTCCTTGGGGACGGTCGGGGCCAGCGGCTCGACGGGGGCGAGGCGTTGGTAGGCCGCGCCCTGCTCCGGTCGCGGGTCGCTCTCGCCCTTGTTGGGCCAGAAGGACATCGCGCGCTCGGCCTGGGCGGTGATGGTCAGCGAGGGGTTGACGCCGAGGTTGGCGGAGACCGCGGAGCCGTCGACGACGCTGATGCCGGGGTGGCCGTAGAGCCGGTGGTAGGGGTCGATGACGCCCTCCTCCGTGCTCGCGCCGATCGGGCAGCCGCCGAGGAAGTGGGCGGTGAGCGGAGTGCCCATCAGCTCACCGACGTTGGACCCGGCGAAGCCGTTGATCTCCTCGGCGAGGAGGGAGGCGCTGCGGGTGGCCTCGGGGATCTGCGTCGGGTTGGGCGCGCCGTGGCCCTGGCGGGCGGTGAGCAGGCCTTTGCCGATGCCGCCCGGTTTGCGGTACGTCGTCAGCGAGTTGTCCAGCGACTGCATGACGAGCCCGATGATCGTGCGCTCGGACCAGTGGTGGTTGGAGAGCGAACGGACGGCGAGGGTGGGGTGCTTGATCATGTTCGCGAGCCAGCCGCGCACCCGGTGGGCCCCGTAGGGGACCTGGAGGATCGACATCGCGCCCATGGCGTTGGAGCCCTTGCCGTAGCGGACGGGCTCGATGTGGGTGTTGTCGTCCGGGTGGATCGAGGAGGTGATCGCGACGCCCTGGGAGAAGTCGGCCTTCGCGATGCCGTGCTTCCTGCGGTAGCGGCGGTCGCTGGTCTGGGAGCCCACCAGCGCCTCGGAGTTGGTCCGGGTCAGCTCCCCGAGCCTGGTGGAGAGCCGGGGCAGCAGGCCGCGGTCCTTCATCGCGTGCAGCAGGGTCTGGGTGCCGTACGTGCCCGCCGCGACGACGACCTTGCGGGCGCGCAGCTTCGTGGGCTTCGCCTTGCGGCGGCGGTCGGTGGGGACGGTGAGGACGCGGTAGCCGCCCTCAGGGTCCTCGGTGACGGCGACGACGGAGGTCATCGGGTGGATGACCGCTCCGGCCTTCTCCGCGAGGTGGAGGTAGTTCTCGTTGAGGGTGTTCTTCGCGCCGTGGCGGCACCCCGTCATGCACTCGCCGCACTCGGTGCAGGCCTTGCGGGCGGGTCCGGCGCCGCCGAAGTACGGGTCGGGGACCGTACCGCCGGGCCTGGCCTTCGCGGTGCCGTCGGCGTCCTTGCCGTCGCCGAAGAAGACGCCGACCGGGGCCAGGTGGAAGGTGTCGCCGACGCCCATCGCCTCGGCGGCGGCCTTGAGGTGGATGTCGGAGGGGGTCATGGTCGGGTTGAGGCGGACCCCGAGCATCCGGCGGGCCTGGTCGTAGTACGGCTTCAGCTCGTCCTGCCAGTCGGTGATCGAGGCCCACTGGCGGTCCTCGAAGAACGGGGCGGGCGGCACGTACAGCGTGTTGGCGTAGTTGAGCGAGCCGCCGCCGACCCCGGCGCCCGCGAGCACCATGACGTTGCCGAGGAGGTGGACGCGCTGGATGCCGAAGAGGCCCAGCGCAGGGGCCCAGAGGTAGTTCTTCAGGTCCCAGGAGGTCTTGGGGAGGGTGCCGGGGGTGAAGCGGCGGCCCGCCTCCAGGATGCCGACGCGGTACCCCTTCTCCGTCAGCCGGAGCGCCGACACCGCGCCCCCGAAGCCGGAGCCGACGACCAGGACGTCGTAGTCGTACGCGGCGTCGTCCTCGGCCGGGACATGGCTCACGGCCTGTTTCTGGGCAGGGCTGTCCTGGGACATGGCGCTCCTCACTACGGAATCGGAACGAAAAGGGCGTACTGCGGCGGCTTCCGGAGGGGCGCTCAGCGCAGCCGGAACGCCTTCATCGCCTTGAGGCTGCGGGTCATGAACGCGGCGTACTTCTCGTCGTTCATGCCGAAGGACGGGGCGAGCGGGATCAGCCGCTGCTGGGCGACGGTCTGGGCCTCGGTGTACTTGAGGATGCCCTCGGAGCCGTGCCGCCGGCCGAGACCGGAGTCCTTCATGCCGCCCATCGGGGACTGGACGCTGCCGTAGGCGGGGGCGTACCCCTCGTTGATGTTGACGGTGCCGGTCCGCAGTCGGGCGGCGACCTGGTGGCCGCGCCGGGAGTCGGTGGTCCAGACGCTGGAGTTGAGGCCGTACGGGGTGGCGTTGGCCAGCGCGATCACCTCGTCCTCGTCGCTGAACCGGTAGATGGAGACGACAGGGCCGAAGGTCTCCTCGGTGCAGACGGCCATCGGCGCCTCCACCCCGTCCAGGATGGTCGGCTCGTAGAAGAGCGGCCCGATGTCGGGGCGTGCGACGCCGCCCGCGACGAGCGTCGCGCCCTTCTCGACGGCTTCGGCGACATGCCGGCTCACCGTCTCCAGCTGGCGTTCCCCGACGAGGGAGCCCATGTCGGCGCCGTACGCGAGGGAGTTGCCGAGCCGCATGGCCCTGGTCCGGGTGGCGAACCGGGCCACGAAGTCGTCGGCGATCGACTCGTGGACGTACAGCCGCTCGATGGAGATGCAGAGCTGTCCGGCGGAGGAGAAGCAGGCGCGGACGGCTCCCGCGGCGGCCTTCTCCACGTCGGCGTCCTTGAGGACGAGCATGGCGTTCTTGCCGCCGAGCTCCAGGGACACCCCGACCAGCCGGGATGCGGCGCCGACCGCGACCTCACGGCCGGTGCGGGTGGAGCCGGTGAAGGAGACGTAGTCGGCGCGGCCGACGACCTCGGGGCCGACGACGGGTCCCTCGCCGAGCACGATCTGGAAGACCTCGGCGGGCAGTCCGGCCTCGATGAGCAGGTCACGGGCCCACAGGGCGGTCAGGGCGGTCTCCGTGTCGGGCTTCATCACGACGGCGTTGCCGGAGACGAAGGCGGGCAGGGCGTCGCCCACCGACAGCTCGAAGGGGTAGTTCCACGGGGCGATCTGGCCGACGACCCCGCGCGGCTGGCGCAGTTCGGTGACCTTGGTGAGGGTCGGGACGACACCGGTGTGGCGCCGGGGCTTGAGGTAGGCGGCCGCCCGGCGCCCGTAGTGGCGGGCGGCGACGGCGACGGACTGCACCTCTTCGTGGGCGTGCAGCCGGGCCTTCCCGGTCTCCAGCTGGATGAGGTCGAGCACCTCGGACTGGCGGCTGAGGACCAGGTCGTGGAAGCGCAGCAGGATCGCGGCGCGCTGCCGTACGGGGGTGGCGGCCCAGGCGGGCTGGGCGGCGCGGGCCCGGTCGAAGGCGGTGGCGACGTCCTCGGGGGTCGACTCGGGCAGGTCGGCCAGCTTCTCGCCGGTGAACGGCGAGTGGTTGGCGGTACGGCCCGATCCGACGACACCGCGGATCAGCTGGGCGACCACCTCGGGGGTGACCACGTCGGCGGCCGTGCGCACGCCGGCGGGGGCGACCGCGACGGGGTTCGTACCGAGGGGGGCGTCAGGGGCCTGCGAGTCCGTCATGAGGCCGAGAGTATGCCGAGCCGAACACTTTGGGTACCCGTGGGTAACAGTTTTTCACAGGACCCGCCGCCCTCCCGGCAGCACCGCCGCGACCGAGCCAGTGATCGCTGGCGACATAACCGCTGATCAGTGGCTATGGGCCCGGCTCGCTCAGTTCTGCGGGCCCGGCGCCCGCCAGCTGCGCAGCATGATGTCGAACTTCTCGCGGCTCGCCGCCCACCCCTCCTGCGGGGCCGTGAGGTAGAGCGCGTACTCGGGGCCGCCGGGGCCGCCGTAGTACATCTGGTCGATGCCGTGCCGGGGGCCCGCGTGGTCCTTGGTCTCGATCCAGGTGAACTCCCAGAGCGAGCCCGGCCGGTCGCGGAAGGTGTTCTTCTCCAGGCCGATCCGCTGATAGCCCGGCAGCCGCTCGGAGAGCTGCTGCTCCATGTTCTCCATGTGCAGATACGGATGGTCGAAGTCCGGGGCCGGGTCGACACTGATCCGTATGCGGTGGGCCCCGCCGTCGGGGGTGTAGTCGATCTGCCCGTCGTTCACCTCGCGGGTCCAGCTCTTGGGGACGACCAGGCTGAAGCCCGCCGGGTCGTCGACCCGGTGCCAGCCGTCGAGTATCTCCGGGGTCCCTTGGGCGGGCGGGGTGCCGGAGGGGGCGGGGGTGGTCTGCGGGGCGGAGGGCGTGGTGGGGGTCGTGCGGTCGTCGGCCGACGCGCCTTCCCCGTACTTCATCGCGGCAAGACCGGCCGCTCCCCCGAGGACCGCGGCGGCGACGACCACGACGAGCGCCGTGCGCCACCGCCGGGAGCCGCCGCGCCGGGTGACGGGGGCGGAGGAGGGACCGGCGACGGGGGCGGTCGGCACCGTCGTGGAGGGGGCCGGTCCGGGGAGCCGGGCCGTGGAGCCGTCCGAGCCCGCGTACGCGAACCCGGGCTGCTCCTCCACCCGTTGGGTCGGCACATGCGCCTGGGCCGAGCGCGGCTCGCGGCCCTCCATGGCGTCCAGCAGCATCTGCTCGGTCTCGGCGGCCGTGGGGCGGTCGGCCGGGTCCTTGCGGAGCAGCGCGGTGATGACGGGGCCGAGGGGACCGGCGTTGACGGGCGCGGGCGGTTCCTCGGTGACGACGGCCTGCATGGTGGAGATCGGGGACGTACGCCGGAAGGGCGAGCGCCCCTCCACCGCCGTGTACAGGGTCGCGCCCAGCGACCAGAGGTCGGAGGCGGGCCCCGGGTCGCCGCCGCGTACCCGTTCGGGCGCCAGATAGTCGATGGAGCCGACGAGTTCGCCGGTCCGGGTGATGGTGGAGTCGCCCTCGATCGCGGCGATCCCGAAGTCGGTGAGGAGCACCTGGCCGTCGCGGGCCAGCAGGACGTTGCCGGGCTTGACGTCACGGTGCAGCACCCCCGCCCCGTGCGCGGCGCGCAGGGCGCTCAGGACGTGGAGGCCGATACGGGCCGCCTCGCGCGGGGCGATCTCCCCGCTCTCCTTGGCCTGGTCGGCGAGCGAGGGCCCGTCGACGTACTGCATGACGATCCAGGGCCGCTTGTCGTACTCGATCACATCGTGGACGGTGACGACGCCGGGGTGCGTGATCCGGGCCGCCGCGCGCGCCTCCTTCTGGGTGCGGGCGTGCAGCACCAGGCGGTCGGCCTCGGCGACGTACAGCCCGGCGGTCAACTCCTTGACGGCGACCGTGCGGTGCAGCACCTCGTCATGGGCGCGCCAGACCTTGCCCATGCCACCGCGGCCGAGCACCTCGCCCAGCCGGTAACGCCCCGCCAGCACCAGTCCCGCAGCCGTGCCCTGTGATCGATCCACGTGTGTCCCCGCCCCGTTCCTCGGCTTGCCAGATTACGGAGCACGTGCGGTGGGACGGAACCGGGGATCGCCCACGAGACCGCACTGTGATGGTTGTCGCCACCCCACAACCGCCCTCTCTGTGAGCGGCCGATGACGTGCGGTCAGGCGTTCACCCGGTACGAGGCGATGGCCTGCCGGTAGATCTCGGTGACCTTGTCCCGCTCGTCCTCCGGGCCGATGACCTGGACGATGTGGTAGCGGCCGTCGACGATCATGGCCAGGTTGCGGACGTACACCTCGCGGCCCGAGCTGTCCTGCCAGGTGAACTGCCCCTCGGCCATGGCCTGCCGGCCGACGTCGACCCGGCGCAGCCCGGACGAGGTGGACCAACTGGAGTCGCGGAACGGCTGGAGCTCGGGCTGCTTGTCGCGCTGGTAGTCCAGCGGGTCGCTGCCCGCCGCCTTGACGGTGTCCCGGCCGGGCACCACGAGGAGCGTGAAACCGTCGCTGCCGTAACGGATCTGACGGTCCGCGTTGGCGGGGCTGCGCTGCCAGTCCTTCGGTACGCCGACCTCGAAGCCCTCCGCGTCCTTGCGGAGCACATAGCCGGGGGCGAGCGCGACGGCGGAGCGGCTGGTCTGCGGCTGCTGCGAGCCGGGGTCGGTGCTCGCCCCCTCGGAGGGGGTGGGCGCCCCGGACTCGGTGCCCGGCGGGGCGGGGGCGGCGGAGCCCGTGGGCTGACCGGGCGCGCCCTGCTGCGCCCCCGGCTCCTGCTTCGGCATGAACATGAAGGCGTACGTGATGGCCGCGGCCATCAGCAGCAGGACCAGGATCAGCAGCAGCCGGCCGAGGTGGCGCGGCGAGCGTCCATCGCGCGGCCGGGCGGGCTCGCGCAGCACCCTGGGCCCCTTGGGCTCGCGCGGTGCGCGGGAGGGGCGGGGCTGTTCCCAGGCGTCGGCGGGGTGGCCGGAGCGCTCGGGAGGCAGCATCGACTCGTGCCGGGGCGCCGGCCCGCGCAGGTCCGGGTGTTCGGCGGCGCGCTGCTTCTCCAGCTGCTGCCGCCTGCCCTGCCGGTGACGGCCGTGCGCGGATCCGCCGCCGAACCTGCCCCGGCGCCTGCGGACCAGCTCGCCCCGGCGGCGTACGACGGGGAGCCGGGTGGCGTCGGGCGCGGGCAGCGGGACGACGTCGGCGCCCGCCTCCGGCTCGGGGGCGGACCGCACCAGCGAGCGCAGCCAGCCGCGCAGCTCCTCGAAGTCCGGCCGCTCGGTGGGGTCCTGGCGCAGCAGCGACTCGACGACGGGCCGCAGCGCGCCGCACTCCTCGGCGAAGGCGGGCGGCTCGGCGCACACCATCTGGACGAGCTCGGCCGCGCTCTCCTCGGGGTAGGGGGCGTGGCCCTGGACCGCGCGGTAGAGCAGCGCGCCGAGCGCCCACAGGTCGGTGGAGGGGCCGATGGGGGGCGCGAGCTGCCAGTTGTCGTGGACGGGACCGGCCTGCTCCGGTGCCCAGCGCTCGGTGACGGGGCCGACGACGGCGATCCGCGCCTGCCGGGCGCGCTCGGCGGCGAGCGGGGTCGCGGGGCCACGGTAGACGCCGACCTTGCGGCTGCCCGCGACGGCCTCCTCCCAGGTGCTGGAGGGTGCGCGTTCCGCCGGGAGCCGGGTGGCGGGGGCGAGCGAAGCCTGTCCGGGGCGGCGGGAGTCGGCGCGCAGCGCGTCCTGGCCGGAGCCGCCCGCGGGGACGGAGCGCCCGGCGCCGGGGCCGTCGTCCCAGGTGCCCGCGAGGTGGACGCGGCGGGGCGGGCGGGGGCCCTCCTCGTCGTCGTCCTCGTCGTCATCGTCGTAGGGGTCCTCGGGCGGGCTGCCCCAGGGGGCGGTCAGCCGCGGGCCGGGGAGGCCGGCGGAGGCGGGGCCGGGGGCGGCGGGGCCCGGCTCGGGGGTGTCGGTGTCGCGGGTGCCGGGGAGGGCGCCGAAGCCGGTGCCTGTGCCTGTTCCCGTGCCGGTGTGCGGACCGGGGTCCGTGCCCGGGTCGGGGCGCTGTGCGGGGAGGGTGCCGGTGGCGTCTCCCTCCGTGCCCTGGGGCTCCTTCGAGAGGTTCGCGGGGGCGCTCCCGGGCGCCTGGCGACGGTCCTCGGTGTCCCGGGCGGCGGCGCGGGCACCGGCGCGGTAGGCGGCGATCGCCCCGGCCCTGGCTGCCCGCAGCTGGGCGGCGCTCGCGGCACCCGGCTCGGCGGGGGGCCTGGGGGCGGCGGTGTAGGGCACGGCGGGCGTGGCGGGACGCGGAACGAGCTCCTGGCCACCGGGCTCGTCGTGGGCCGCCCGCGCCTCGGGCACCTGCTCCTCGGCCCGCTCGGGCCGGAAGGCGTTCTGCCCCTCGGCCCGCTCCGGCCGGAACGCGTGGTCCTGCGGCAGCTGCGCCCGCACGTACGGCGGGACGAGCGGGAGCTCCTGGCTGTCGTGGCTCCCGGCCGGCGGCAGGGAGTAGGCACCGCGGCCCTCCGGCAGCTCACCGGGCGCGTCGGAGCCGGCCGCCCCGACGACCGGTATCCCCAGCGTGTCGTCGGCCTCGGGCACCTCGTAGACCCCCGGCCCCTCGCCGTACGCCTCGGCCGGATCCCCGTACGCCTCCGGCGGGTCCCCGTACGTCTCCGCCGGGTCCCGGTAGGTCTCCGGCCGCTCTCCGTACGTCTCCGCCACCGGCTCGTCGTCGGGCAGCGGCTCGGGGGCGTACCCGCAGAGCGCCTCCTCGGCGGCGCCCGCCGCGAGGCCGGTGAGCATGACGCGGCCGTCGTCGCAGACCAGGACCGTGCGGACGGTGATGTTGCGGTGGGTCCAGCCGTGCGCGTGGAGCACCCGCAGGGCGGTGAGCACGTCGGAGCCGATCTCGGCGGCCCGGTAGGGGTTGAGGGGGCGTTCGGCGAGGAGGGCGGCGAGCGGGCGGGCCGCGACGAGCTCGCTGACTATCCAGAGCGAACCGGCCTCGGCGAACACGTCGAAGACCTGGTCGAGCCGGGGGTGGTCGGGCACCTGGGCGGCGGCCTGCGCGGCCTCGATCGCCCGCCGGACCGCGGGGTCCGTACTGCGGCGCACCGCTCGCCCGGTGGTGCGCCCGCCCGCCGCCGAACGGCCGTCGGCGTCGAGCACCTCGGCGTCCACGATCTCCGGCAGCGGCACCTGGCGGACCAGGACCTCCTGGCCGCTGTACGTGTCGAACGCCCGGGTCTCGACCAGTTCGTACCCATCGGACGGGGGCAGCGGCAGGCGGTAGCGGTCGGCAAGCACCCGACCCGCGTAGTCGTCCACGACGCCTCCCCAGAGCGCGCTGTTCCCCCGGCCATCTGTACCGTACGAATCAGTCAGTTGTGGTCATTCGGCGGGCAATTGACCCACTGTTCCGGCTGCGTACGGTCTCCGTCGTCTTACGATACGTGGCAACGCGGGCCATTGGGCCGGGTCGTGGCAACCCGGCCCACCCAATACCTCTCGCCCGCGCCGCCCGACGGCTACTTCGTGGGCTTGAACGTGGCGAACGCCGTCTCGCGCAGCGTGCGGCACTCGTCGCCGTCCCACTCCTCCACCTTGCAGCTGATCATGATCGAGTAGCCGCGCCCGGCGTCGACCTTGAAGCCCCGGTTGAGCACCCGGACCCGGACGCCGCTGTGGCTGCGCTCGAACGTCCAGTCCGCGACGGTCGGATACCCGTTGTACTCGACCTTCTTTATGCTGACGTGCTTGTAGCCGTCGCTGAGACCCCTGGCGCTGGCGACGGCCCCGCGCCAGGCGGCGGCCGCGTCGTCCTTGGGCGAGCCGTTGAAGTCGACCTGGACCCGGGGGAAGCCGCCACGCTCGGCGTTGTAGATACCGCCGGAGTTGGAGCCCGCTATGGCCGTGCGCTTGAAGGTGCCCGGCATCGCCATGTCGAAGTGGAAGCGGTCGTCGCTGACCGCCTTGTACCCGGCGGGCAGTGCGTCGCCCGGACCACCGGTCTTCGGATCGCCTGACGGGTCACCGGTGGGACCATCGGTCTTCGGATCGTCCGCGGGGTCGCCGGACGGGTCACCGGACGCCTTGCCGTCCTCGGTGCCCTGACCGTCCTTCCGGCCGCCTTCGGAGCCGCCCTCGGTGTCGCCCTCGCCCTCGGACCCGCCTGCCGCCGCTCCGGCGGAGGCCGCGGTGTCGCCCTTGCCGTTACTGGCGTTGGCCTTGTCGTCACCGTCGCCCAGGGTGAGCGCGAGGACGGTGCCGAGGATCGCCAGCACCACGACGCCCGCGATGATCGCGAGCGTGCGGCGCGGCACGACATCGGTGATCGAGGCGCGGACGGTGGCCGGTGAGGTCGGGGGGCGCTGCGGGGGTACGGCGGCGGCCGCGGAACTCGTCGGCCTCGCGGCGGACTTCGTGCCGGTGGCCGTGGCAGTGGTCGCCGCGGGGGCGGATGCCGAGGCCGTCGCGGCCTTACCGCCCGGTGTGCCGGGGGGCGTGGCGGGCCTGGGCGGGGTGGCGGGCGTTCCGGTGGCCGCGGCGGCCGGGGAGGCGGAGGCTGCCGCCGCCGCGCCTGCGGCGACCCCGGTGGCCGCCTTCGCGCCGCGCACGGAACGCAGCGCTCCGCGCAGCCGGTCGCGCGCCCCCTCGCCGGGCTCGCCCGACGCACCGGTCTGCTTCGGCGGCTTGGGAGCCTTCGTCAGCTTCGCGGCCATGCCCGCGCCGGCCTCGGCGTCGGGGTCCGCCGGCAGGGCCATGACCTGGGTGGAGTCGGCGGGCGGGACCACGGGGGCGTCGGGGGCGTTGATCACCTTGTTGAGCAGCGCCCGTGCCCCGGCGTCGTCGAGCCGCTGGTCGGGGTCCCGGGCGAGCAGCCCGTAGATGACCTCGGTCAGCGGGCCCGCGTTCTTCGGCGGGTCGAGCGGCTCGGTCATCACGGCCGTCAGGGTGGCGATGGCCGAGCCCTTGTCGTACGGCGGGCAGCCCTCGACGCTCGCGTACAGCAGTCCGCCGAGCGACCACAGGTCGGCGGGCGGTCCGGGCTTGTGGCCGCGGGCCCGCTCCGGCGAGATGTACGAGGGGGCGCCGACGAGCATGCCGGTGGAGGTGACCGAAGGGTCGCCCTCCACCTGGGCGATGCCGAAGTCGGTGAGTACGACACGGCCGTCCTCGGCGATCAGCACGTTGGACGGCTTCACATCGCGGTGCAGGATGCCCTCGCGGTGCGCCGAGCGCAGTACGTCGAGGATGGCGAGCCCGACCTCCGCGGCCCGCCGGGGCGTCAGCGTGCCGTCCTCACGGATCGCTTCGGCCAGCGACTTGCCCTCGATCAGCTCCATCACGATCCACGGGCGGTCGTCCTCGTCGACCACGTCGTAGACGGTCACCGCGCCGTTGTTGCGGATCCGCGCGATGGCCTTTGCCTCACGCAGGGTGCGCGTGATCAGCCGGCGCTTCTCGTCCTCGTCGATGGCTCCGGGGAACCGCAGTTCCTTGACCGCCACCGTACGGCCGAGCGTCTCGTCGGCAGCGCGCCAGACCGTGCCCATGCCGCCCCGGCCGAGCACCTCCCCGAGCCGGTACCGCCCCGCGAGGAGACGACCGTTCTTGTCCCGTTGGGGCTCCCGTGCCTGCTCCGCCTCCGACATGCGTCCCCTCTGCGATCAACCCGCCCTGGCAGAGCGTTCATTGTCCCTCACCCCGGGACCGGTCCTGGTGCCGGGTCCGGGGTCCGCCACGATGGGGCCCGAAGAGGGAATCCCCCACAGCCTCCTACCAACCCGGCCTCCCCGTCCAGCGCCGTCCGAACGGCCACCGCCGCGGGACCGGGCCCTTCCCGCCCAACTGGCCCGGACCTGAAGGGCGGTGACCGGCGGTCCCCGCCCCAGCGGTGCCTGCCCCGCCGGTGCCCGCCCCAGCGGTGACCGCCCGGGTGGGCACCCGGGGCCCCTCCTAGATCGGCACGATGTCCGGAGCGCCGAGCCGGGCCGCATCCGCCGTGAGGTCGTCGGGCTGCCGCTGCGACTCGCGCTCGGCCTCCACCCGCTTCTCGTAGTGCTCGACCTCCCGGTCGATCTGCCCCTCGTCCCAGCCCAGCACCGGTGCCATCAGCTCCGCGCAGAGGCGGGCGCTGCGGGTGCCCCGGTCGAAGGTCTCGATGGAGATGCGGGTGCGCCGGGTCAGCACGTCGTCCAGGTGCCGGGCGCCCTCGTGGGATGCGGCGTAGACGATCTCGGCGCGGAGGTAGTCGTCGGCGGCGGGCAGGGGTTCGCCCAGGGTGGGGTCGGCCAGGATCAGTTCCAGAATTTCTTCCGTCATTGAGCCGTACCGGTTGAGCAGGTGCTCCACCCGGACGACATGGAGCCCGGTCCGGGCCGCGATCCTGGCCCGCGCGTTCCACAGGGCCTTGTACCCCTCGGCGCCCAGCAGCGGGGTGTCCTCGGTGACGCAGGCGGCGACCCGCTGGTCGAGCCCGTGCACCGCCTCGTCCACCGCGTCCTTGGCCATGACCCGGTACGTCGTGTACTTGCCACCCGCCACGACCACCAGGCCGGGGGCGGGGTGGGCCACGGTGTGCTCGCGCGACAGCTTGCTGGTGGCGTCCGACTCACCGGCCAGCAGCGGGCGCAGTCCGGCGTAGACCCCCTGGACGTCGTCCCTGGTCAGCGGGGTGTTGAGGACGGAGTTGACGTGTTCGAGCAGGTAGTCGATATCGGCGCTGGAGGCGGCCGGGTGGGCCTTGTCCAGGTCCCAGTCGGTGTCCGTGGTGCCGATGATCCAGTGCCTGCCCCAGGGGATCACGAAGAGGACGGACTTCTCGGTGCGCAGGATGAGGCCGGTGGCGGAGTGGATGCGGTCCTTGGGGACGACCAGGTGGATGCCCTTGGAGGCCCGGACGTGGAACTGTCCGCGCTCGCCGATGAGCCCCTGGGTGTCGTCCGTCCACACACCGGTCGCGTTGACCACCTGCTTGGCCCGGACCTCGTACTCCTTGCCGCCCTCGACGTCCTGCACCAGTGCGCCCACGACCCGCTCGCCCTCGCGGAGGAAGCCGATCACCCGGGCGCGGTTCGCCACCTGGGCCCCGTAGGAGGCGGCGGTGCGGACCAGCTCGGTGACGAAACGGGCGTCGTCCATCTGGGCGTCGTAGTACTGCAGGGCGCCGACCAGGGCGTCCTTCTTGAGCGCCGGGGCGACCCGCAGGGCATGGCGGCGGGAGAGGTGGCGGTGCACGGGGAGGCCCCGGCCGTGGCCCGAGGAGACCGACATCGCGTCGTACAGCGCGACGCCTGAGCCCGCGTAGAGCCGCTCCCACCCCTTGTGCTGCAACGGGTAGAGGAAGGGCACCGGCTTCACGAGGTGCGGGGCGAGCCGCTCCAGGAGCAGCCCGCGCTCCTTCAGCGCCTCGCGCACCAGGGCGAAGTCGAGCATCTCCAGATAGCGCAGCCCCCCGTGGATCAGCTTGCTCGACCTGCTCGAAGTGCCCGACGCCCAGTCGCGCGCCTCGACCAGACCGGTCGAGAGTCCTCTGGTGGCGGCGTCCAGCACCGTCCCGGCGCCGACGACCCCCGCCCCCACGACCAGCACGTCCAGTTCGCGCTCGGCCATGGCGGCGAGCGCGGCGGTGCGCTCGGCGGGTCCCAGTGTCGCTGTCCTCACTGCTGCCTCCCGGTGGATCGGGGTGGTCGGACACGGGAGTGCCACCCGGCCGAGGGGCCGGCCGCCCGTGTCCACTCCTCGATTCTGTCCGCGCTCCCCGACTTCAGCCACCGCCTGTGGACAACACCCGGACGACAGGCGTCACGCAATGCGACATATAGGTCATATTTACGCCTAGTCTGACATTGCACTGTCCACAGCGGTTGCGCTTTTCGCACTCCGGTCTTAGGGAAGGCGGCCTTCGACATGCCCGCAGACCTCGCCGTCATCGGACTCGGCCATCTCGGCCTGCCCCTCGTCCAGGCCGCCGTGGCCGCCGGGATCGACACCGTCGGCTACGACACCGACCCACGCCCCTGCGCGGAACTGCGGGCGGGCCGCACCCCTGTCGAGGGCTCCCTCACCGCGTCCGAGATCCGCCGCATGCTCTCCGGCGGCTTCCGCCCCACCACCAGCGCCGCCGAGCTGGGCCGGGTCCGTACCGCCGTGATCTGCGCCCCCACCCCCCTCGGCCCCGACCGCACGGTCGACCTCACCGCCCTCGGCGACGCCGCCCGCGCCCTGGCCGCCCGGCTGCGCCCGCACACCACCGTGCTGCTGGAATCCGCCGTACCGCCCGGCACCACCGAGAACTTCCTGCGCCCGCTGCTCGAAGAGGGCTCCGGGCTCGTCGCCGGACGGGACTTCCACCTCGCCTGCTCCCCCAGCCGGCTCGACCCCGGCAACCGCACCCACACCTACGCCTCCACCCCCAAGGTCATCGGCGGCCTCACCTCCGCCTGCACCGAGTCGGCCGCCGCCTTCTACGGACGCCTCACCGACAAGGTCGTACGGGCCCGGGGGCCGCGTGAGGCGGAGATGACGAAGGTGCTGGAGACCAACTTCCGGCACGTCAACATCGCGCTGGTCAACGAGATGGCGGTGGCCTGCCACGACCTCGGTATCGACCTGTGGGACGTCATCCGGTGCGCGGAGACCAAGCCCTTCGGCTTCCAGCCCTTCCGGCCGGGCCCCGGCGTCGGCGGCCACGGTGTCCCGGTGGACCCGGGCTGCCTCCCGTACAGCAGCCGCACCCCCGGCCACCCCCTGCGGATGGTCTCGCTGGCGCAGGAGATCAACGACCGGATGCCCAGCTACGTCATCCAGCGCTGCGCCACCCTGCTGAACGAGCACGGCAAGTCCGTGCGGGGCGCGCGGGTGCTGCTGCTCGGCGTCACCTACAAGCCGGACAGCGCCGACCAGGAGGCCGCGCCCGCCCGCGAGATCGCCACCCGGCTGATGGACATGGGCGCCCAGATCGGCTATCACGACCCGCACGTCCTGGACTGGCGGGTGCGCGAACTCCCCGTCCCGCGCGCCGACTCGCTGTACGAGGCGGCAGCGGCGGCCGACCTGACCGTACTGCTCCAGCAGCACCGCACCTACGACCTCCAGGGCCTCGCGGTGAAGGCGCAGCTTCTTCTGGACACCCGGGGGGCCACTCCGGCGGGGGCGGCACACCGGCTCTGATGCCGCGTACCGGCCACCGAGATTGCTAGTGACCGATTCCGGTGCGTACTGCTACCGTGCGGCGTCACAGAGCGCACACGTGTTCGCGTCAAGAACCGCACCTGCGCATTTCGCCCCAGGGGGAGACCCAGCGTGAGCCAGCCCGTACAGCCGCCTAACCAGCCCCAGCAGCCGTACGGCGGCCAGCCCGCCGACGGCAACCCGTACGCCGGCGCCCCCGCCGCCCCCACGGGCAACCCCTACGGCGACCAGCCCCCCGCCCCGACCGGCAACCCCTACGGCCAGCAGCCCCCGGCGCCCACCGGCAACCCCTTCGGGGGCCAGCAGCCCGGCCCGTTCGGCGGAGCGCCGTTCGCCCCGGCTCCCCCGGCCCGCAACAACCTGGCCCTCGGTGTACTGGTCGCCCTCGGCGCGGCGGTCGTCGCTGCCATCCTGTACGGCGTGATCCTCGGTTCGATCGAGCGCGAGATCGGTTACGCGGCGGTCGGCGTCGGCTTCCTCGTCGGCTTCGCGGCCGCCAAGCTCGGCGGCGCCAACCCGGTGACCATCGCGGCGGCCGCCGTCTTCTCGATCGGCGCGGTCTACCTCGGCCAGCTCATCGGCTACGCCATGGTGATGTCGGACGTCGCCAGGGTCTCGTTCTCCGAGGTGTTCCTCGACCACTTCGACGCCGTGACGCAGGTCTGGAAGGAAGATGCCGACTTCATGCGGTACCTCTTCCTCGCCCTCGGTGCCGTGGCCGCGATCGGTGGCGCCAAGAAGGCGGGCTGACACCCTGTCGGTCCATACGGAAGGGCCCGGACCGTTCGTCGGTCCGGGCCCTTCCGTATGTACGGGACGCGTACGGGCGGGTCAGCGGCGGTGCTGCGAGTCCGCCACCGTCACCTCGACGCGCTGGAACTCCTTCAGGTCGCTGTAGCCGGTGGTGGCCATCGCGCGGCGCAGGGCGCCGAAGATGTTCATCGAGCCGTCCGGGGTGTGCGAGGGGCCGGTGAGGACCTCCTCCGTCGTCCCGACCGAACCGAGGTCGACCAGCTTGCCGCGCGGCACGTCCTCGTGGACGGCCTCCATGCCCCAGTGGCGGCCGCGGCCCGGCGCGTCCGTCGCACGGGCCAGCGGGGAGCCCATCATCACGGCGTCCGCACCGCAGGCGATGGCCTTCGGCAGGTCGCCGGACCAGCCGACGCCGCCGTCGGCGATGACGTGCACGTACCGGCCGCCGGACTCGTCCATGTAGTCGCGGCGGGCGCCGGCCACGTCCGCGACGGCGGTGGCCATCGGGACCTGGATGCCGAAGACGTTGCGCGTGGTGTGCGCGGCGCCGCCGCCGAAGCCGACGAGGACACCGGCCGCGCCGGTGCGCATGAGGTGCAGGGCGGCGGTGTACGTGGCGCAGCCGCCGACGATGACCGGGACGTCCAGCTCGTAGATGAACTGCTTCAGGTTGAGCGGCTCGGCCGCACCCGAGACGTGCTCGGCGGAGACCGTCGTACCGCGGATGACGAAGATGTCCACCCCGGCGTCGACGACGGCCTTGGAGAACTGGGCGGTGCGCTGCGGGGAGAGCGCGGCGGCGGTGACGACACCGGAGTCGCGCACCTCCTTGATGCGCTGCCCGATCAGCTCCTCCTGGATGGGGGCGGAGTAGATCTCCTGGAGCCGGCGGGTCGCGGCCTCGACCGGCATCTCGGCGATCTCGTCCAGCAGCGGCTGCGGGTCGGCGTGCCGGGTCCACAGCCCTTCCAGGTTGAGGACGCCCAGTCCGCCGAGCTCACCGATGCGGATGGCGTGCTGCGGGGAGACCACGGAGTCCATGGGAGCGGCCAGGAACGGCAGCTCGAAACGGTAGGCGTCGATCTGCCAGGCGATCGAGACCTCCTTCGGGTCCCGGGTACGGCGGCTCGGTACGACAGCGATGTCGTCGAATGCGTAAGCCCGGCGGCCGCGCTTGCCGCGCCCGATCTCGATCTCAGTCACGATGTGTGGCCTTTCCCTCTACGTCTGCGCTGACCAGTATCCCCGACACGCGCCTGAGGGGCGGTACCGGGAACTCCGGTCCGCCCCTCACCTGCGGTGACGCGTTACTTCCTGCGTTACTTCCGGCTGTAGTTCGGTGCTTCCACCGTCATCTGGATGTCGTGCGGGTGGCTCTCCTTGAGACCCGCCGAGGTGATCCGGACGAAGCGGCCCTTGCTCTCCATCTGGTCCACGGACTCCGCGCCGACGTAGCCCATGGTCTGGCGGAGGCCGCCGACCAGCTGGTGCAGGACGTTGGCGAGCGGGCCTCGGTAGGGCACCTGGCCCTCGATGCCCTCGGGGACGAGCTTGTCGTCCGAGGAGACCTCGGCCTGGAAGTAGCGGTCCTTGGAGTACGAACGGCCCTGGCCGCGGGACTGCATGGCGCCCAGCGAACCCATGCCCCGGTACGACTTGAACTGCTTGCCGTTGATGAACATCAGCTCGCCCGGGGACTCCTCGCAGCCGGCGAGGAGGCTGCCCAGCATCACGCTGTCCGCGCCGGCGGCGAGCGCCTTGCCGATGTCGCCGGAGTACTGGAGGCCGCCGTCGCCGATGACCGGGACGCCCGCGGCACGGGCGGCGAGCGCGGCCTCGTAGATCGCGGTGACCTGCGGGACGCCGATACCGGCGACCACGCGGGTGGTACAGATCGAGCCGGGTCCGACGCCGACCTTCACCCCGTCGACACCGGCGTCGATCAGCGCCTGGGCGCCGTCGCGGGTGGCGACGTTGCCGCCGATGACGTCGATGGCGACGCTCGACTTGATCTTCGCCATCCAGTCGAGGGCGTTGCTGTTGTGGCCGTGCGAGGTGTCGACGATCAGGAAGTCGACCCCGGCGGAGGCGAGCGCCTGGGCGCGGTCCAGCGCCTCGGGGCTGGCACCGACGGCCGCACCGACCAGCAGACGGCCTTCGGCGTCCTTGGCGGCGTTGGGGTACTGCTCGGCCTTCTTGAAGTCCTTGACCGTGATGAGGCCCTTGAGGATCCCGGCCTCGTCGACCAGCGGCAGCTTCTCGATCTTGTGGCGGCGCAGCAGCTCCATGGCCTCCACGCCGGAGATCCCGACCCGGCCGGTGACGAGCGGCATCGGCGTCATGACCTCGCGCACCTGGCGCGAGCGGTCCGACTCGAAGGCCATGTCACGGTTGGTCACGATGCCGAGGAGCTTGCCCGCGGGGTCGGTGACCGGCACGCCGCTGATGCGGAACTTCGCGCAGAGCGCGTCCGCCTCGCCGAGCGTGGCGTCGGGGTGCACGGTGATCGGGTCGGTGACCATGCCGGACTCGGACCGCTTGACCAGGTCGACCTGGTTGACCTGGTCCTCGATCGAGAGGTTGCGGTGCAGTACGCCGACGCCGCCCTGACGGGCCATCGCGATGGCCATCCGGGACTCGGTCACCTTGTCCATGGCCGCCGACAGCAGGGGAATGTTCACCCGTACGTTCCGCGAGATGAGGGACGAGGTGTCGACCGCGTTGGGCAGGACCTCGGACGCGCCCGGCAGCAGCAGCACGTCGTCGTATGTCAGCCCGAGCGTTGCGAATTTCTCAGGCACTCCGTCGACGTTTGCAGTCATGACACCTTCCCCAAATGGTCTTGATCGGTGCGGATGTCCATGCTAACGGGCTCCACGGGTGTCTCATTCCACGATCAAGATCAGTTGGGCGTTCTGTAGCTTTCTACGGGACGCCGCAAGCTTTCTGCGGGACACCCCGCGCGGGTGTCCCTACTGCTCGGCGAGCGCCCGCAGGCGGCTGAGCGCCCGGTGCTGGGCGACCCGGACCGCGCCCGGGGACATGCCGAGCATCCGCCCGGTCTCCTCGGCGGTCAGTCCGACCGCGACCCGCAGCACCAGCAGCTCGCGCTGGCTCTCCGGGAGGTTGGCGAGGAGCTTCTTGGCCCAGGCGGCGTCGCTGCTGAGCAGGGCGCGCTCCTCCGGGCCGAGGGAGTCGTCGGGGCGCTCCGGCATCTCGTCGGAGGGGACGGCGGTCGATCCCGGGTGGCGCATCGCGGCGCGCTGGAGGTCGGCGACCTTGTGGCCGGCGATGGCGAAGACGAAGGCTTCGAAGGGCCTGCCGGTGTCCTTGTAGCGCGGCAGCGCCATCAGCACGGCGACGCAGACCTCCTGTGCGAGGTCCTCCACGAAGTGGCGAGCATCACCGGGCAGACGGTTGAGCCGGGAGCGGCAGTAGCGCAGGGCCAGGGGATGGACATGGGCCAGCAGATCGTGAGTGGCCTGCGCGTCGCCGTCGACGGCGCGGTGCACCAGAGCACCGATCACCGTGGTTTCGTCGTCGCGCATCGGACCATGGTGCCCTGATGCCGCAGGGTCCGCTCCATCGCGTCCCGAGTTGTGCACCGAAGCGTTATGAGCGGGTGCGCCGGATGTCATGTCCTGCGCCCTCCCCTTCCGCTCGACCGAATCGTTCCTGAGGAACTCCACGACTCAAGGATGCGTCATCGGCCGGGAAGCGTCACATGGCGCCGTCGGCGGGCGCCCGGATCCGGGGTCGTACCGCTGGTGACCCGTCCCGTCTCCCCGTCCGCCGGTCTGCGGACGGGGGCGGTCCGGGCCGGGCGTCAGCGGACCAGCCCCCAGCGGAATCCCAGGGCCACCGCATGGGCGCGGTCCGAGGCTCCGAGCTTCTTGAACAGCCGCCTGGCGTGGGTCTTGACCGTGTCCTCGGAGAGGAACAGCTCACGGCCGATCTCCGCGTTGGAGCGGCCGTGGCTCATCCCTTCGAGCACCTGGATCTCCCGCGCGGTGAGCGTCGGGGCCGCCCCCATCTCGGCGGACCGCAGCCGGCGCGGGGCGAGCCGCCACGTCGGGTCGGCCAGCGCCTGGGTGACGGTGGCCCGCAGTTCGGCGCGCGAGGCGTCCTTGTGCAGATAGCCGCGGGCACCGGCGGCGACCGCGAGCGCGACCCCGTCCAGGTCCTCGGCGACGGTCAGCATGATGATCCGGGCCCCGGGGTCGGCGGAGAGCAGCCGCCGGACCGTCTCCACACCCCCCAGACCGGGCATGCGTACGTCCATCAGAATCAGATCCGAACGGTCGGCCCCCCAGCGGCGGAGGACTTCCTCGCCGTTGGCCGCCGTGGTCACGCGCTCGACACCGGGCACGGTGGCCACCGCGCGACGGAGCGCTTCTCGGGCAAGCGGGGAGTCGTCGCAGACGAGGACGGATGTCATGACCGTCCTCCGCAGCTGATGCGCGTCACCTTGAGCCTCCAGGCTGATACAAGTCGTCACCTGTGCGGTTGACCCCTTCGGACATGTGCCCGAGCTCGTTCTCCGTCAACCGCATCCGCCCTCTTAACGATGGTCACTCGAAAGAGTTACGGGTCGGACCTTCGGGTTCGGCACTCTACGTGAGGGCCCGTGCACGGAGGAGAGCGACGCGGGTGATTCACCCGTCAACCGAATCTTCACTCCCCGACTTGCCCTATTTGGCGAGATTTCTTCCCTTTTAAGGGTGTCTGTGGCTAGATTCGCAAACAGTCATATTTACATCTACTAGCACCGCAGATGTACGGTCGAGACTCAGGTCACCGAAGAGACGATCGCCGATCACGGACCGCCGGTTCACCGGCGGTCGAGGATGCCGCTTCCGACACGGCATGGCTTCGAGGGGACAAGCAATGGCAGATTTCTCCCGCCTTCCCGGACCCAACGCAGACCTGTGGGACTGGCAGCTGCTGGCCGCCTGCCGAGGCGTCGACAGCTCCCTGTTCTTCCATCCCGAAGGCGAGCGCGGCGCCGCCCGCAGCGCTCGTGAGACCTCCGCCAAGGAGGTGTGCATGCGGTGCCCGGTACGCGCCGAGTGCGCGGCCCACGCCCTGGCCGTACGGGAGCCCTACGGGGTGTGGGGCGGCCTGACCGAGGACGAGCGCGAAGAGCTCATGGGCCGGGCCAGGACCCGGCTGATCACCGCGGCGCCCTCGGGCGTCACCACGGCCACCACGGGCTCCCGCCCGACCTGACACCCAACGGTCCCCATCGAACGCAGAAACGTTTCCCCATACGGTCCCGACGCCGCCACCGCCGCCCTGGCCCCCGGCCGTGCGGGTCTCAGCGGGCGGCTGCCCGGGCCAGCTGGTCCAGGGTGGCCGCCACCGCCGGGACCCGGGCCAGGTCCGGCAGGGTGAGCGCCACGATCTCCCGCTCGATCGCGGGCTCCACCGAGACGGTCCTCGCCCCCTTGGGCCGCACCGACTCGACGGCGAGCTCCGGCAGGACCGCCACGCCGAGTCCGGCCCCCACCAGGCCCATCACCGCCGGGTAGTCGTCGGTCGCGAAGTCGATCCGGGGGGTGAAGCCGGCCTCCTCGCAGACCTCCACCAGCTGACGGCGGCAGCGCGGGCAGCCCGCGATCCACGGCTCGTCCGCCAGCTCGTCGATACCCACGCTCGACGCGCCCGCCAGCCGGTGCCCCTCCGGGACCAGGCCGATCAGCCGGTCGGTGAGCAGCGGCCGGACCACCAGGTCGTCCCATTCGCCGCCGGACGTTCCGTACCGGAAGGCCAGGGCGATGTCGCAGTCGCCGTCGCGCAGCAGGTCGACCGAGCGCGGCGGCTCCGCCTCCACCAGCGAGACCCGGGTCCCGGGGTGCTCGGCCCGCAGGGCCGCCAGGGCGCCGGGGACCAGGGTGGAGCTGCCGCTCGGGAAGGAGACCAGCCGGACCCGGCCGGCCCGCAGTCCGGCGATGGCGGCGACCTCCTCCTCCGCGGCGGTCAGCCCGGCGAGGATGCCGGAGGCGTGCCGCACCAGCGCCTCGCCCGCCTGGGTGAGGCGCATCTCGCGCCCGGTGCGGATCAGCAGGGTGGTGCCGGCGGAGGACTCCAGGGCCTTCATCTGCTGGCTCACCGCGGGCTGGGTGCAGCCGAGTTCGCGGGCGGCGGCGGAGAACGAGCCGGTGGTGGAGACGGCGCGCAGGACGCGGAGGTGGCGTGCTTCGATCACCCGTCCACCATAAGAGGTTCTTGGATAGGAGGCGAACTAATGACGTACCCCTTTGAGGGCTGAGCCATTAGCGTGACCGCATGAGATTGCTGAGTGTGAATGTAGGCCGCCCCGCTCCCCTCCCGTCCGCGGGTGGCCCCGGCGGTCTGTCCGGGATCGACAAGCGGCCGTTCGAGGGGGCCGTGCGGGTCTCCGATCCCGGCCCCAAGGGGACGGGCGGCAGCGGGCTCGCCGGGGACGCGGTCTGCGACCTGCGCAACCACGGCGGCAGCGACCAGGCCGTGTACGCCTTCGCCCGGGAGGAGCTGGACGCCTGGGAGCGGCAGCTCGGCGGCCGGGAGCTGGCGAACGGGTCCTTCGGCGAGAACCTCACCACCCTCGGCGTCGATGTGAGCGGCGCGCTGATCGGTGAGCGCTGGCGGGTGGGGGCGGAGCTGCTCCTGGAGGTGACCTCCGGACGCATCCCGTGCCGGACCTTCGCCGACCACATCGGGGAGGAGAAGTGGGTGCGGCGGTTCACCCAGGAGGCGGTCACCGGCGCGTATCTGCGGGTCGTCGAGCCGGGCACGATCCGGGCCGGGGACCCCGTCGAGATCGTGCACCGCCCGGACCACGGGATCACCGCGGCCCTGCAGTTCCGGGCCGTGACGACCGAGCGCACCCTGCTGCCCTCCCTGCTGGTCGCAGCGTCGGCACTGCACCCGGAGGCGCTGCACAAGGCCCGGGAGTACGTGGCCCGAGGCGGTGGTTCCGGGGCGCGCGCGGGGCACTAACGTGCCGCGTATGACGACAGCACTGATTACGGGCGCGACGGCGGGCATCGGGGCGGCCTTCGCGCGCCGGCTCGCGAGCCAGGGGCACAACCTGGTGCTGGTGGCCCGGGACACCGCCCGGCTGCGCGAGCAGGCCACCGAACTCCACGACCGGCACGGCATCGAGGCCGAGGTGCTGAGCGCGGACCTGTCCACGGACGCCGGGATCGAGGCGGTCGCGAAGCGGCTCGCGGACCGCACCCACCCGGTCGACCTGCTGGTCAACAACGCGGGGTTCGGCAACAAGGGGCGCTACCTGGAAGTGCCCATGGCCGATGAGCTGACGATGCTGAAGGTGCACTGCGAGGCGGTGCTGCGACTGACCTCGGCCGCCACCACGGGCATGAAGGAGCGCGGCCGGGGCGGGGTGATCAACGTGGCGTCGGTGGCGGCGTTCGTACCGCGCGGCACGTACGGGGCGTCCAAGGCGTGGGTCGTGCAGTTCACCCAGGGAGCGGCGAAGGACCTGGCCGGGTCGGGGGTGCGGCTGATGGCGCTGTGCCCCGGCTTCGTCCGTACGGAGTTCCACGAGCGGGCCGGGATGGGCACCGGCAACATCCCGGGGTGGATGTGGCTGGACGCCGACAAGCTGGTGGCGACGGCCCTGGCGGATCTGGCCCGGGGCAAGTCGGTGTCGGTCCCGGACCCGCGCTACAAGGCGCTGATGGGGCTGGTGAAGGTGACCCCGCGCGGTCTGCTGGGCGGGGTCACCTCGCGTACGGGGCGCAAGTACGGGCCCCAGTAAGCGGGTCGGGCCGTGCAGGTCGGCGCACCCCCTCCCCCGTGCCGCCGCGTTGTGATCGAATGATCGGCCATCACTCATGGTTCGATCATTCTGCTCAAGGGGGGCTGTCACCGTGCGCGAAGGTGGAGCCGAACGACATGACCGGCTGCTGAACCTGGTCCGCGAGCGCGGGACCGTACGGGTGTCGGACCTGGCGGGGCGCCTCGGTGTCTCGGTGGTCACGGCCCGGCGCGATGTCGAGGCGCTGGCCTCCAGAGGGCTCCTGGAGCGGACGCACGGTTCGGTGTCCTGGCCCGCCGACCGGGGTCCGGCCGGTACGCCGGTGGGCGGCGGCCCGGTGATCGGGATGCTCGCCCCGGCGGCCGCGTACTACTTCGCCGAGGTCATCCGGGGCGCCCACGAGGCGGCCGCCCGGCTCGGCGCCCGGCTGATCCTGCGGGTCACCGACTACCGCCCCGAGGACGACGCCGCGCACGCCGCCGGGCTGCTGGCGGCCGGGGCCCAGGGGCTGCTGCTGGCGCCGAGCTGGACGGAGCCCGAGCACCCCGCGCGCTACAGCGACTGGATCGCGCGGCTGCCGGTCGAGAAGGTGCTGGTGGAGCGGGAAGGGGAGCCCGGCGGTCCGCTGGAGGGTCTTGACCGGGTCGGCTCCGACCACGCTCACGGGGTCCTCCTCGCCGTACGGCATCTGGTGCGGCTGGGGCACGGGACGCCGATGCTGGTCGCGCGGACGGACAGCCCCACCGCCCGGGCGGTACGCGCCGGTTACGGGCGGGCGCTGGAGACCCTGGGCCTGGCCGGGACCGAACCGCTGGTCGCCGCCGTCTCCGACGACCGCGACCCCGCCCTCTTCGAGCGGTCGGCGCTGGCCGTGCGGGACGCGGTGCGCGAGGGGCGGGCGAGTTCGGTGCTGATGCACAACGACGAGGACGCCATCCGCATGGTGCGCCGCCTGGCCGAGCTGGGGGTGCGGGTCCCCGGTGACCTGGCGCTGGTCACGTACGACGACGAGGTGGCCGCGCTCGCCGACACCCCGCTCAGCGCGGTGGCCCCGCCCAAGCGGGAGGTCGGGCGGTGCGCGGCGGAGCTGCTGGTGGAGCGGCTGTCCGGGCACCGGTACCCGGGCGGCGAGGGGGCCGCGCCCCGGCGTCATGTGGCGCTGCTGCCGGCCTTGCGGGTGCGGGGGTCCTGCGGTCGGCCGGGGGCGGAGGAAGCCGACCGTCTGGCGACGGTATGACCCCCTTCACACCTTCTTGAATCGATCATTATTCGATCATTCAATCTTTCGCTCTTGACTTCGCTCAGGAGGGATCGAAATATCGCGGCTACCCGCTCGTACCGTCGTCACGTCCGTACAGGAGCCATGCCGTGAGCCGCAGTTGGTCCCGTTCCGTCCATGCGCTGGTCGGCGCCGCCACCGCCCTCGCCGTTGTCACGGCGTGCGGCGGCGCCGACGACTCCCGCGCCCGAGGTACCGCCGACGACCCGGTGACCGTGTCCTTCTGGGCATGGACCAGGGGGTCGCAGGAGGTGGTGGACGCGTTCAACGCGACCCACGACACGATAAAGGTGGAGTTCGAGGAGATACCGTCCGGCGGTCTCGGCGGCTATCCGAAGATCGCCAACGCGGTGAAGGCGGGCATCGCCCCCGACCTGCTCTCCATCGAGTATCCGCAGCTGTCCGCGTTCGTCAGCCAGGGCTCGCTCCAGGACATCAGCGGCTATCTGACCGAGGACATCAAGAAGAAGTTCCTGCCGCAGACCATCGAGATGACCACGCTCGGCGGCAGGAACTGGGCGGTCCCGTTCGACGCGGCGCCCCAGGTCTTCTACTACCGCAAGGACTTCTTCACCGAGCACGGCATCACCCCGCCCACCACCTGGGACGGGTTCCGCGAGGCGGCCAAGCAGGTGCGGAAGGCCGGGCCGAGGACCCGGATCGCCACCTTCTTCCCCGACGACCCGACGTTCTTCCAGGCCATGGCGTGGCAGGCGGGCGCGCAGTGGTTCCGGGCCGACACCGACGCCTGGCGGGTCCACACCACCGACCCCGCCTCCGCCCGCACCGCCGCGTACTGGCAGGGCATGATCGACGACCGGCTCGTCTCCACCGCCTCCTCGTTCAGCCCCGAGTGGACCGGCTCCCTCAAGCAGGGCACCACCGTCGGCTACCTCGGGGCCTCCTGGGGCGCGGGCGTGCTCGCGGGCATCGTGCCCGAGCAGAAGGGCAAGTGGGCGGCGGTGCGGCTGCCGTCCTGGGAGGCGGACCGGCCGGCCAGCGGGATGATCGGCGGCTCCACGTTCGCCGTCAGCAAGGGCAGCTCCAAGACCGAGGCCGCCGTCGAGTTCGCGCTGTGGATGTCGACTCACGAGGACGCGATCAACGCCCGGATCGGGGCGAGCACGTCGAGCGCCCTGCCCGCCTCCCCCGCCATGGTGCCGATCGCGAAGAAGGCCTTCGACACGAGCTTCTACGGAGGCCAGGACCTGTACGGGCTCTTCGAGGAGGCGGGCGCCTCCATCGGGCCCGACTGGGTGTGGGGCCCGAGCCCCGGGGCCACCAACTCGGCGCTGGGCGACGCGCTCGGCGAGGTGGCCGGCGGCGGCGCGACGCTCCCGGACGCGATCAGGCGGGCCCATGACGCCACGGTCGCCGACCTGAGGAAGCGCGGCCTGAAGGTGGAGGACCCGTCATGAGCGGCGCACCCCGTCCCGCAAGCGGCAACGACGGAGGACGTCCACCGGAGGCGCCGAGCTCACAGGGGCGCCCGCCCGAAGCGCCCAGCTCACAGGAGCGCCCGGCGAAAGCGCCCAGTTCACAGGGCCACCCCTCGAAGGCCCTCAGCTCACGGGCCCGGACCCGGCTGGCGGCGGGCACCCTCCTCGCCCCCTTCTTCGCCCTCTTCACCGTGGCGATGATCGTCCCGGTCGCCTACGCGCTCTGGCTCAGCCTCTTCACCGAGAAGCAGTCCGGCCTCGGCTTCGACGGTCCGCGTACCGTCTTCGACGGGCTCGGCAACTACGCGGCGGCCCTGGGCGACCAGGCGTTCCGCGAGGGCTTCTGGGTGCTGCTCGGCTACTGCGCCTTCTACATCCCGCTGATGGGCGGCGGCGCGATCGTCCTGGCCCTGCTCCTGGACACCGCCCTGGCCCGCGCCCGCCGCTTCTTCCAGCTGGCGCTGTTCCTGCCGCACGCCATCCCCGGCCTGATCGCCGCGCTGATCTGGATCTACCTCTACACACCGCAGCTCTCCCCCGTCGTCGCCGCGATGGAGGCGGGCGGGATCGGCTTCGACTTCTTCTCCTCCGAGGGCACGCTCCCCTCCATCGTGAACATCGCGCTGTGGGAGTGGCTCGGCTACAACGTGGTGATCTTCTACGCCGCGCTCCAGGCCGTGGACCGCTCGCTGCTGGAGGCCGCGACCGTGGACGGCGCGGGCAACTGGCGGATCGCCTTCTCCATCAAGCTCCCCCTGATCCGCTCCTCCCTGGTGATGGTGCTGCTCTTCACGATCATCGGCTCGCTCCAGCTGTTCACCGAACCCCTGATCCTCAGCCGCGGCTCGGGCTCCGCGGTGACGAGCACCTGGACCCCGAACATGTACGCCTACAGCGCCGCGTTCGAGCGCAACGACTACGGCCTCGCGGCAGCGGCCTCCGTCCTCATCGCCCTCGTCGCCGCCGTGCTCTCCTTCGCCGTCACCCGCTTCACCAACCGGAAGGAGGCACGGCCATGACCTCCGGCACCAAGAACCGGTGGCTGTCGAAGACCGCGGTCAACGGCGTGCTCCTGATCGCCGCCCTCTACACGCTCTTCCCGCTGATCTGGCTGCTCACCGCCGCCACCAAGGACGCCGGGAACCTGCTGGGCGGTGACGTCTTCTCCTTCGAGGGCTTCGACCTCGCGCACAACCTGTCGGAGCTGACGTCCTACCAGGACGGGATCTACTTCCGCTGGTACGGCAACTCCCTGCTGTACGCGGGCGTCGGGGCGCTGGGCTGTTCGCTGGTGAGCGTCGCCGCCGGGTACGCCTTCGACAAGTACCGCTTCCGGGGCAAGGAGAAGCTGTTCGCCCTGGTGCTGCTGGGCGTGCTGCTGCCCTCCACCGCCCTGTCCCTGCCGCTGTACCTGCTGGCCGTCGAGACCGGCACCGTCAACACCTACTGGGCGGTGCTGATCCCGGCGCTGGTCAACCCGTTCGGCGTGTACCTGTCGCGGATCTTCAGCGCGGGCTACATCCCCGACGAGGTCCTGGAGGCCGCCCGGATCGACGGGGCCGGTGAGCTGCGGACCTTCTGGTCGGTCGGTCTGCGCATGGTCATGCCGGGCTTCGTGACGGTCTTCCTCTTCCAGTTCACCGCGATCTGGAACAACTTCTTCCTCCCGCTGGTGATGCTCTCGGACAAGGACCTCTACCCGCTGAGCCTGGGCCTCTACAACTGGCACAGCAACGCCAACGCCGACCCCGCCTTCTACCCGATGGTCGTCACCGGCTCCCTGCTCGCCGTCACCCCGCTGATCGTCGCCTTCGTCGTGCTCCAGCGGCACTGGAAGGCCGGTCTGACCGCGGGGAGCGTCAAATGACCACTCCCAAGGCCCTTCTCTCCATGGGCCCCGGCATCGCGGAACGCCTCTTCACCCCCGTACAGCGGGAGCGGCTCACCGCGCTCGTGGACACCGACCCGGCGCTGGTCGCCCACCGGCTGACCGATCCGGAGCCCGGGGTCGCGGCCGCGCTCGCCGGGGCGGAGCTGCTCATCACCTGCTGGGGCGCGCCCCCGCTCACCGCCGGTGTCCTCGCCGCCGCCCCCCGGCTGCGGGCCGTCGTGCACGCGGCCGGGAGCGTCAAGCACCACATCACTCCGGCCTGCTGGGATCGGGGTATCCAGGTCACCTCGGCGGCCTCGGCGAACGCGCTGCCGGTCGCCGAGTACACGCTGGCCGCGATCCTGTTCGCCGGGAAGAACGTCCTGGGCACCGCCCACCGCTACCGGCAGCTCCGCGCCCCGCACGACTGGCGGGCGGAGCTGGAGGGGCACGGCAACTACCGGCGGTGCGTGGGGATCGTGGGCGCCTCGCGGATCGGCCGCCGGGTGATCGAGCTGCTGCGCCCGTTCGACCTGGACGTCCTGCTCTTCGATCCGTACGTGGACACGGGGGCGGCGGCCCGCCTCGGCGCGGTGAAGGTGGGGCTCGACGAGCTCTGCGCCCGCAGCCGGGTCGTCTCGGTCCACGCGCCGGAGCTGCCCGCCACCCGGCACATGATCGGCGCCGCGCAGCTCGCGGCGATGGCGGACGGCACCACGCTGGTCAACACCTCGCGGGGTTCGCTGATCGATGGGGACGCGCTGCTGCCCGAGCTGGTGTCGGGGCGGCTGAACGCGGTCCTCGATGTGACGGAGCCGGAGGTTCCGCCGGCCGGATCCCCGCTGTACGACCTGGAGAACGTCCTGCTGACCCCGCATGTGGCGGGCTCCCTGGGGGACGAGATCCACCGCATGGGGGATTTCGCGCTGGACGAGGTGGCGCGTTACGTCCAGGGGCTGCCGTTCGCGGACCCGGTCACCCCGGACGGGCTGGCCCGCATGGCGTAGGCGGCGGGGCGGAGGCCCGGAACGCACCGAGGCCCGGTGCCCCCGCGACGGGGGTACCGGGCCTCATGCGTACCGAAAGGTACTGCGCGTACTAGTGGGAGTGGCCGTGGCCGCCGTGACCGGCGTCGCCCTCATCCTCGGCCGGCTTCTCGACGACCAGGGTCTCGGTCGTGAGCAGCAGCGACGCGATGGACGCGGCGTTCTCCAGGGCGGAGCGGGTGACCTTGACCGGGTCGATGACGCCGGCCTTGACCAGGTCGCCGTACTCGCCGGTGGCGGCGTTGAAGCCCTGGCCCTTGTCGAGCTCGGAGACCTTGGAGGTGATGACGTAACCCTCCAGGCCGGCGTTCTCGGCGATCCAGCGCAGCGGCTCGACGGCGGCGCGGCGGACGACCGCGACACCGGTGGCCTCGTCGCCGGTCTTGCCGAGGTTGCCCTCCAGGACCTTCACGGCGTGGACGAGAGCGGAGCCACCGCCGGAGACGATGCCCTCCTCGACCGCGGCGCGGGTGGCGGAGATGGCGTCCTCAAGGCGGTGCTTCTTCTCCTTGAGCTCCACCTCGGTGGCGGCACCGACGCGGATGACGCACACGCCGCCGGCCAGCTTCGCGAGGCGCTCCTGGAGCTTCTCGCGGTCCCAGTCGGAGTCCGTGGACTCGATCTCGGCCTTGATCTGGTTGACGCGGCCCTTGACGTCGTCGGAGTTGCCCCCGCCGTCGACGATGGTCGTGTCGTCCTTGGAGACGGTGACGCGGCGGGCGGTGCCCAGCACATCGAGACCGGCGCCGTCGAGCTTGAGGCCGACCTCTTCGGCGATGACGGTCGCACCGGTGAGGGTGGCGATGTCGCCGAGCATGGCCTTGCGGCGGTCACCGAAGCCCGGGGCCTTCACCGCGACGGCGTTGAAGGTGCCACGGATCTTGTTGACGACGAGGGTGGAGAGCGCCTCGCCCTCGACGTCCTCGGCGATGATCAGGAGCGGCTTGGAGGCGCCGGCCTGGATGACCTTCTCCAGGAGCGGGAGCAGCTCCTGGATGGAGCCGATCTTGCCCTGGTGGATCAGGATGTACGGGTCGTCGAGGACGGCCTCCATACGCTCCTGGTCGGACACCATGTACGGGGACAGGTAGCCCTTGTCGAAGGCCATGCCCTCGGTGAACTCCAGGTCCAGACCGAAGGTGTTGGACTCCTCGACGGTGATGACACCGTCCTTGCCGACCTTGTCCATCGCGTCCGCGATGAGCTCGCCGACCTGGGTGTCCTGCGCGGAGAGCGCGGCCACGGCGGCGATGTCGGACTTGTCGTCGATCGGGCGGGCGGTCGCGAGGAGCTCCTCGGACACGGCCTTGACCGCGGCGTCGATGCCCTTCTTCAGGGCGGCCGGGGAGGCGCCCGCGGCGACGTTGCGCAGGCCCTCGCGGACGAGCGCCTGGGCCAGGACGGTCGCGGTGGTGGTGCCGTCACCCGCTACGTCGTTGGTCTTGGTCGCCACCTCCTTGACGAGCTGGGCACCGAGGTTCTCGTACGGGTCGTCGAGCTCGACCTCGCGCGCGATGGTGACGCCGTCGTTGGTGATGGTGGGTGCGCCGAACTTCTTGTCGATGACGACGTTGCGGCCCTTGGGGCCGATCGTCACCTTGACCGTGTCGGCAAGCTTGTTGACGCCGCGCTCAAGGGCGCGACGGGCGTCCTCGTCGAACTTCAGAATCTTCGCCATGGGCTGTACTTCCCTCTCGGACGAACTGCGCCCCTCGCCGCCCGGCTAGTTATTTCGCAGGGGGCCAGGGGCGCAGAACACAAGCAAACGTGGGTGAATTACTTCTCGACGATCGCGAGAACGTCGCGGGCCGAGAGGACGAGGTACTCCTCGCCGTTGTACTTCACCTCGGTGCCGCCGTACTTGCTGTACAGGACGACGTCGCCGGTCTTGACGTCGAGCGGAAGACGCTCGCCGTTCTCGAAGCGGCCCGGGCCCACGGCGAGGACGACGCCCTCCTGGGGCTTCTCCTTCGCGGTGTCCGGAATGACCAGGCCGGAAGCCGTGGTCTGCTCGGCGTCGAGCGGCTGGACCACAATGCGGTCCTCAAGCGGCTTGATCGCAACCTTGGAGCTGGTGGTCGACACGATCCGGTCTCCCCCTTCGGAGATCTCACGGGGTTTAGCAGTCATTGGGCGGCGACCAGACCGATCCGTCGTCGCGGGTGCCGGACCTGCCCTGTCGCACAGTGTGGTGCTGGCACTCTCCAGGGGGGAGTGCCAGACCCGAGACTATGACCGCGATTAGCACTCGGTCAAGCGGAGTGCCAATTCACCACCCTCGCGCCGTCTCGATCGGGGCTCCGTCGGATCACCGTCCGGACAACGCGGGGGCGGAGCCGGGTGTTCCGTACGACGGTACGGAGATGACGCATCCCGAGAGCGACCTGCCCGGAAGACCGGCGGAGCGGGCCCCGGACGAGCGGCCCGGCGGCTGCGCCGATCCCGCCGTGGGCCTGCTGCTCACGATCTCCGAGGCGGTCGTCCTCGCCGTGCTGCTGGTATGGCTGGGGCTGCGCGGCCTGGGGCGGTCCCATGCGCCCGTCGACAGCGGCGCGCCCTCGGCCTCCGACTCCGGAGCGGAGACCGACTGGGTCCCCACCATCGCGTTCGGCGTCCTGGCCCTCGTGGTCGTCGTCCTCGCCGCCATGCTGCTGCGTGACCGGTGGTACTGGGCGGGCGGCATCCAGGTGCTCGTGGCCGTGGCCCTGTGCACGTTGACCTTGACGTCCGTGTCCCGGGCCGACGTCGACGCGCCCCCGGCCCCCGCCTGGAACCCCCCGCCCTGCCGCAGCGGGGGCGACAGCGAGGAATGCGCGCGCAGCGGGGGCTGAGCGCGCATTCGGGGCCGTACGCCGGTCGGGGATCAGGACGTCGGGCGGGCGGGGATCAGACGTAGTCCTCCAGCTTCGCCACCGCGTACCCCTTGTCCGTGATGGTCTTCATGACCAGGCGGATCATGTCGGGCATGGTGCCCTTCCAGTCGCCCTTGCCCCGGAAGTGGGTGAGGACGATGTCGCCGGGGTGCAGGTCCCGGTCCCACTCGCGCCACTCCATGTGGTCGGCGAAGGCCTCGGCGGACCACAGGGGTACGGCGGTGATGCCGCAGGACTTGGCGACGACGAGGGTGTCGCGGTTGTAGTTCCCGTAGGGCGGGCGGAAGAGGGTGGGCCGCTTCCCGTAGTTCTTGAGGATCTTCTCCTGCTGGCCGCAGATCTCCCGCTTCTGCTCGGCGTAGGAGAGGCCGGGCAGATAGCGGTGGTTGAGCGTGTGGTTGCTGATGACCACCCCGCGCTGCTGCATCTTCTTGAAGTAGCCGTAGTCGTCGTTGGTGACGTAGTCACTGAGGAACGCGCTGTACGGGATGTCGAGTTCGGTCATCATCCGCAGCAGCGCGGGGTCCTTCTCCGCCCCGTCGTCCATGGTGAGGAAGACGATCTTCTCCTTGGTGGGGACGGTGGTGAAGACGGGCGGCAGCCCCTCGTCGTCCCGGACCTCGAACCCCTTGCGGGTGGTGATGCGCGGCTTCACCTTCGGCGGTTCGGGGGCAGCGAGCGGCACCTTTGCCAGGCCCCACTTCTTCGCGGCGACGGCCCGTGCGGCCTGCTTCTTCTTGAGTTGCTCGGCGTACGTGTCCAGGGCGCGGGCGGGCCCGGCCTGCTGGGCGGCCTCGCCCTGCTGTCCGGCGGCGGGCTTCGCCGGTCCGCCAGGGGCTCCCGTACCGCCGCCGGCCGTCTCCGACGCGCAGGCCGAGGTGACGGTGGCGGCCAGGAGGGCCGCCAGCACGACGGAGACCGGCCGGTGCCGCTTCATGGGTGATTTTCCTTTTTGTCGTACTAGCTGCATGGCGCCGCATCCTGCCAGCCACCAGCCCGCCTCCAGCCCCGACACCGCGAGGGGACCGGACCCGTCCCCCGACCGGCCCATGGGCGCCCGCGTCGGCCTACAGGGACGCGCGTCGCCCCATAGGGGCCCCCGTCCGCGCACCGGCGACAATGGGCCGGGTGAACGCATCGACCCCCGCCGCCCCGGCCGACGACCCCGCCCGCGCCGCCTTCGCCGCCCTGCGCACCCCCGAGGGCGAGCACCTGCTGGCCGAGCTGCGGGACCACGACCCCGCCGAGGAGCTGGCCACCGCGACCCGGCTGCGCCGCACGCACCCGGCGGAGCTGGTGTCGGCCGCCCTGGGCCAGGCCCGGCTGCGGCAGCGGGCGGTGGCCAAGTTCGGGGCCGAGGACGCGTACCGCATGTACTTCACGCCCAACGGCGTCGAGCAGGCCACCCGGACCTCGGTCGCCACCCACCGCGCCGCCCGGTTCGCCGGGCTCGGCGTGCGGAGCGTGGCGGACCTGTGCTGCGGCATCGGCGGCGACGCCATCGCGCTGGCCCGCGCCGGGATCGCCGTCCTCGCCGTGGACCGCGACCCGCTCACCGCCGAGGTGGCCCGCGCCAACGCCGAGGCGCTCGGGCTCGCCGCGCTGATCGAGGTGCGGTGCGCCGACGTCACGGAGATCGACACCTCCCCGTACGACGCCGTCTTCGTGGACCCCGCCCGGCGCGGCGGCCGGGGCAGGATCTTCGACCCGGAGGCCTACTCACCGCCGCTGTCCTGGGCGACGGCCGCCGCGCTCAAGGCGCCCCGGGCCGCGCTGAAGATCGCCCCGGGCGTCCCCCACGAGGCGATCGGGCCGGAGGCCGAGGCGGAGTGGATCTCCGACGGGGGCGATGTGAAGGAGGCGGTGCTCTGGTACGGCGACGGCTTCGCACCCGGTTCGTTCCGGGCCACCCTGCTGCCGTCCGGGGCCACCCTCACCGCCCCGGCCCCGCTGCCCGCCCCGCCGGTGGGCCCGGTCGGGCGCTATCTGTACGAGCCGGACGGCGCGGTGATCCGGGCCCATCTGGTCGCCGACGTCGTGGAGCGGTGCGGCGGGCGGCTGGTGGACGAGACGATCGCGTACATCACGAGCGACGAGCCGTACTCCTCCCCGTACGTCGCCGGGTACGAGATCACCGACCGGCTGCCGTTCGGCCTGAAGAAGCTGAAGGCGCTGCTGCGGGAGCGCGGGGTGGGTGTACTGACCGTCAAGAAGCGCGGCTCGGCGGTCGAACCGGAGGAGCTGCGCCGCCGGATGAAGCTCAGCGGTCCGAACTCGGCGACGGTGTTCCTGACCCGGGTGGCCGGGGCTCCGACGATGCTGATCGGCCACCCGCTGGGGTGAGCCGGTCCGGGGCGGGCGCGGTCAGGACGCGCAGCACCCAGCGGCGGTGCGCCAACGCCTTGACGGCGCCGATGAGTCCGGTGAGCCAGGCGACCATGCCCAGACCCATGGTCAGGGCGACCGTGCCGTACGTGTCGTCGCCGGGCCGGGCGCTCGCCGGGCCGATCACGCAGAGCGCCAGCCCCGTCGCGCCCAGGGCGAACGACAGCAGCAGCCACACCAGGCTCACCCCGGGCAGCCGCAGTTCCCGGTCACGCTCCGGGTCGCGGTCCAGCGCACCCCACTCCACGAGCAGCGCGCGGACCTTCCGGTCGCGGGCGACGTAGAGGCAGACGAAGGCGGTGCCCGGCACCATCGCCCCCACCCCGAGGAGCAGGGACAGGAGTCCGGCCAGCCCGCCGAAGACGTCCTGCGCCTGCTCGAACAGGACGAACGCCGACCCCACCAGCAGCCAGCCGAACGCGGCCAGCCCGGCCCACATCACCAGCACGCCGAGCCGCCCCGGCCCCACATGCATCCGCACCAGTGCGCCCAGGATCAGCGCCCGGTCGGAGAGCATCGCCTCACGGTCGGGCCAGGACCTGATCTCCACGGGCGGCGGGCGCGGCGGCAGCGAGGGGCGGTTTTGCATGTACCGGACACTACCGACCGCCGGAACGCTCCCCCGGAGCAGCCCTGTTGCGGATACAGTACGGCTCGTTTCAGGACAACACGCGCCGTCGGGGGAAGCAGCACGATGACCAGTCAACAGCAGGGCCGCGACGGGGTTTTCCAGCCGTTGGAGGAGAGCGATCCACGGACGGTGGCCGGTTACCGGCTGACCGCGAAGCTCGGCTCCGGCGGGATGGGCAAGGTCTACCTCTCGTACACGCCCGGCGGGCGGCCCGTCGCCATCAAGGTGATCCGGCCGGACTTCAGCGAGGACGCCGAGTTCCGCCGCCGCTTCCAGCAGGAGGTCCAGGCCGCCCAGCGGGTCCAGGGCCTGTACACGGCGCCGGTCATCGACAGTGACACCGAGAGCGCGCAGCAGTGGCTCGCCACCGCCTATGTGCCGGGCCCGTCCCTCGCCGCGGCGGTCGCCGAGCACGGACCGCTGCCGGTCCCCGCGATCCTGCTGCTCATCGCGGGCATGGCCGAGGCGCTCCACGTGATCCACGGGGCGGGCATCGTCCACCGCGACCTCAAGCCGTCCAACGTGCTGCTGGCGGCCGACGGGCCGAGGGTGATCGACTTCGGCATCGCGCGGGCCGCCGACGCGACCTCGCTCACCGGCAGCGGGGTCACCGTCGGGACCCCGGCGTTCATGGCCCCGGAGCAGGCGGCGGGCAGGGCGGTGACGGCGGCGACCGACATCTTCGCCCTCGGGCAGGTCGCCTCCTACGCCTCGACCGGCGCGCCCGCCTTCGGCGAGGGCACCTCGCACGGGGTGCTGTACCGGATCGTGCACGAGGAGCCGGATCTGACGGGGGTTCCGGAGGAGCTGCGGGAGCTGGTCACCCGCTGTCTGGCCAAGTCCCCCGAGGACCGGCCGTCGGTGGCCGAGGTCATCGACCTGTGCCGCAACGCCAACAGCGAGACGCAGTTGCGCCGCCCGGAGGACTGGCTGCCGGGTGCGGTGGCCGCCGACATCACCGTACGGGCGGCCGCGCCCGCCCCCGACCGCACCCCGCCGCCTCCGGCCACCCCGCCCACGACTCCGGCGGCCCCGCCCACCGCGCCCGGGACGCCCCCGGCGACCGCACCGGTGACGGTGGCCCAGCAGCCGACTGCCGGACCCGCACCGGCCGCGCCCGCCGCCCCGCCCGGGGCCCACCAGCAGCCGACCGTGCCGGCGAACCCGGCGCCCGGCGCGTACGGGTACCCGACGCAGCCGCAGGGCGCGTACGGCTACCCGGCCCACGCGGGGCCCGCGCAGCAACAGCCCGGCCCGTACGGCTACCCGCAGACGGGCTCGCCCGCCGGGGGTTACGCCACCGGCGGCTACCCGACCGCGTACCCGCCCACCGGCCAGCAGCCTCACCAGCCTCCGCAGCCGCACCAGACCCACCAGACGCCCGCGCCGGAGAAGCCGAAGAAGAAGCGCACCGGCCTCTTCGTCACGATCGCCGTCGTCACCGCCCTCCTCGTCGGCGCCGGCGGCGGGTACGCGCTGTTCGGCCCCAAGGGCGACACGGACAGCGGCAACGACCGGAAGCAGGAGCAGAGCCAGGCGGGCGACACGGCGAAGCCGCAGGAGAAGGAGCCCGCCGCGAGCACTCCGTCGGCCGGTGCCGAGCTGCCGGACGACGACGAGGGAAGCGGCGCCGCACCGCTGCCGGACCCCGAGCCGGTCCCGTACAAGTCCATCGATCTGACCGGCGGCTACCACCTGTCGTTCGCGGACAGCACGGACAGCCCGCTCAACGGCAGCGGCAGCGGTGACTTCTCGTACAGCTCGGTCAGCGATGTGGTGCGCACGGACGGGTCGATGGTGCTGCTGAACCCCGGGCAGCAGGGCGACCTCCGGACCTGCCGGTCCGAGACCCGGTTCTCCACGGAGCTGGAGCTGGACCGGCTGGTGCGGGGCACCCAGATCTGTGTGCGTACGGAGAACGGGCACCTGGGCCTGATCGTCGTACGCGCCCTGCCGACGGAGAACGCGGCGAGCAACTACATGACGCTGGACGTGACCGTGTGGCGCAACGCGATCGCGGTCGAGGAGTCGTAGCCCGGCACCTCGGACGGGCCGAGGAGCGGTGACCTCAGGCGTCCCGGAGCGCCTGGATGTCCAGCTTGCCCATGGCGAGCATCGCCTTCATCGTCCGCTCCGCCTTCGCCGGGTCCGGGTCGGCCAGCAGCCGGGGCAGCTCGTTCGGGACGATCTGCCAGGAGACGCCGTACTTGTCCTTGAGCCAGCCGCACTGACTCTCCTCGCCGCCCTCCGAGAGCGCGGCCCAGAGCCGGTCCACCTCGGCCTGGTCGGCGCAGTCCACGGAGAGGGAGATGGCCTCGGTGAAGGGGAACTGGGGGCCGCCGTTGAGCCCCATGTACTCCTGGCCCGCCAGGCTGAAGGTGACGGTGAGGACCGAGCCCGTCTCACCGGGGGCGGCTTCGCCGTAGTAGCTGACGTCCAGGATCCGGGAGTCGCCGCCGAAGATCGCGACGTAGTGCTCGGCGGCCTCCTTCGCCGTGCCGTCGTACCAGAGACAGGGGGTGATCTTCTGCATGGTCGTCGTCTCCTCTTCGGGCCGCCCCGCGTCCGGACCGGCCGGTCCGGACGTCATGGGCTTCGTGGCCGTCGTGGGCCTCGCGGGCCCGGTGGAAGGTAGACCGGCCCGGGCGCCCGGACTCATCGGCCGGCGGCGTCCTCCTCATGCTCCGCCGCGTCCGCCCGGGCAGCCACCGGACCCGGACCGCCGGGGGCACCCCGCTCCCCCGGCAGCAGGACGTACGCAGCCAGTGCGGCGGCCGCCAGGAGCCCGGCGGCGACCCAGAACGCGGCCGCGTACCCCGAGGACAGGCCGTCGACCCCCGTGGCACCGCCCGTGACCTGGGCGGCGACGGTGACCAGGACCGCGAGGCCCAGCGAACCGCCGACCTGGCGGGAGCTGTTGAGCAGCCCGGACGCCATGCCGGTCTCGCCGGGCACCACGTCGGCGGTGGCCGCCGTGCCGAGCGGGACGAAGCAGAGGCCGATGCCCAGGGAGCAGAGCAGCGACGGGCCGAGGATCGAGGTGAGGAAGGAGCCCTCGACCGTGGCGGTCGCCGCGAACCAGGCCATCCCGAGCGCCGCGAGCGTGCCGCCCACCGCCATCAGCCGCCGGATCCCGAGGACGGCGACCGCGCGGGTGGCGAGGATCGAGCCCGCGACGACGCCCACGCAGAACGGCAGGAACGCGAAACCGGCGGCGGTCGGCCCGTACCCCAGGACCAGCTGCATGTAGAGCGAGACGAAGTAGAACGCGCCGAACTGGGCCGAGGCCAGCAGCAGACAGAACAGGTTGGCGGTGAGCACCGGCCGCTGCCTCAGCAGCCCGGGGCGCAGCAGGGGCGATGCCGTACGGAGTTCGACGGCGACGAAGGCGGCCAGCAGGATCACCGCCGCGCCCAGGGTGGCCGCTGTGGTGGCCGAGGTCCAGCCGTCGTCCGAGGCCCGCACCAGTCCGAGGACCAGCAGCGTGGTCCCGCCCGTCGCCAGGAGCGCCCCGGCGATGTCCAGCCGCGCACCGGCCCGCCGTTGGCCGCCGACGGGTCCGGTGCGCGCGGCGGCGGCCAGGGCGAAGGCCACGATCGGCACGTTGACCAGCATCACGGACCGCCAGCCCGCCACGTCGGTGAGCACGCCGCCCGCCAGCACCCCGACCGCGCCGCCCGCCGCGCCCGCCATGCCCCAGAGCCCGAGCGCGCGGGAGCGGGCGGGCCCGGCCGGGAAGGCCAGGGTGATCAGGGCGAACGCCACCGGGGCGAGGGCCGCAGCGCCGACGCCCTGGACGGCCCGCGCCGCCACCAGCGACCCGGGTGACCAGGCGAGGCCGCCGGCCAGGCTGGCGAGCCCGAAGAGGACCAGCCCCGCCGTGAGGACCCGGCGCGGACCGGCCAGGTCGGCGAGCCGGCCGCCGAGCATGAGGAGCCCGCCGAAGGCGAGGGCGTACGCGTTCACGACCCAGAGCAGCCCGTCCCGCCCGAAACCGAGGTCGCTGCGGATGTCGGGCAGCGCGACGTTCACCACGGACATGTCCAGCGACACCAGGAACTGCACGGTGAGCGCCACCACCAGCAGCCACCGCGCATGCCCCGCCGTCCCGTCCGCCCCGTCCGTCCCCGACCCGCTTGCCACCTTGCCGTCCATGACGCGCCCTCCCCTTGGCCACCCTCGATCGAATAATTACCATACACGTATAGAAAATAAACCCGCCGGTACGGAACATGACCCGGAAGGGGAGAATGCCCAGGTGTCAGGCAGCGAGAAGACCGAAAAGACCGCGAAGGCCACGAAGAAGAAACCGGTGGGCCGCCCCCGCCGGCTGGACCCGGACGTGATGGTCGCCACCGCGCGCCGCATCGTCGAGGAGGAGGGCGTGGCGGCCCTGTCCATGCGGCGGGTGGCGAAGGAGCTGGGCAGTACGCCGATGGCGCTCTACCACTACGTGCAGGACAAGGACGAGCTGCTGATGCTCACCCTCTCCGGCACCGCGGCCGCCTTCCCGCGCCCGGAGCTGCCCGAGGACCCGCGCGAGCGGCTGGTGGCGGTGGCCGTGCACATGCACGACATCATCGGCCAGATCCCCTGGGTGCTGGACATCCTGGCGCTGGGCGAGCTGACCGACCGGAACGCGCTGTGGATGGTGGAGGAGATCATCGACTGCGCCCTGGCCTGCGGCCTCTCCCCCGCGCGCTCGGTGCGCGCGTACCGGACGATCTGGAGTTACGTCTACGGCGACCTGGTCTTCCGCAGGGCGGCGGCCCGCCGGGCGGAGCAGCCCTCCCGCCGGGAGTTCTTCCCGGAGATGATTACGGAGAAGGACACGGCGGAGCTGCCCCGGCTCACCGAGGTGAAGGAGCACTGGCGGGAGTACGCCGCCGACTACGAGACCGCCGCCGAGCTGGACGCGATCGTGGAGGGGCTGATCAGCCGGGGTACGCGGGGCTGAAGGGCGCCGCTCAGTCCACCGCTTCGAACCGCCACCGGTGCACCGGCCGGGTGATCAGGGCCGCGTCGGGCTCGGGGAGTTCGGGGAGGTCGTCGGCGTACGACGCTCCCTCCCACCACGTCATGACCAGCACCCGGTCCTGCGGGGCGCGGAGCAGCTCGCGGCGGGCCGGTTCGCGCGACAGCTCGGCGGACCGGGCGCGGGCCCACTCCAGGAGTTCGGCGCCGCGGCCCTCCACCGCTCGGGCCTCCCACATCAGGACGATGGTCGCGGCGCTCATGAGTAGAGGTTGTCCTTGCTGATCTCGTGCACGTGGTCGTGGGAGTGCTCAGGGTGGGCCCCCGGAACGTGCGGCTCCGTCACCGGCAGCGACGAGTCCGCCGACAGCTCCAGGTCGGAGGGGCGCCGGTTGCGGGCGACCATCTCCGCGCCGAGCGCCGCGACCATCGCGCCGTTGTCCGTGCAGAGGCCGGGACGCGGCACCCGCAGCCGGATACCGGCCCGCTCGCAGCGCTCCTGGGCCAGGGCGCGCAGCCGGGAGTTGGCGGCCACCCCACCGCCGATCATCAGATGGTCGACGCCCTCGTCCTTGCAGGCCCGGACCGCCTTCCGGGTGAGCACGTCCACCACGGCCTCCTGGAAGGACGCCGCCACATCCCGTACCGGCACCTCCTCGCCCGCCGCGCGCTTCGCCTCGATCCAGCGGGCGACCGAGGTCTTCAGGCCGGAGAAGGAGAAGTCGTACGGGGCGTCGCGCGGGCCGGTCAGGCCGCGGGGGAAGGCGATGGACTTCGGGTCGCCCTCCTTCGCGAGGCGGTCGATGACCGGGCCGCCGGGGAAGCCGAGGTTCAACACCCGGGCGATCTTGTCGAACGCCTCGCCCGCCGCGTCGTCGATGGTCGCGCCGAGCGGCCGGACGTCACTGGTGATGTCGGGGGCCAGCAGGAGGGAGGAGTGGCCGCCGCTGACCAGGAGCGCCATGGTCGGCTCGGGCAGCGGGCCGTGCTCCAGCTGGTCGACGCAGATGTGCGAGGCGAGGTGGTTGACCCCGTAGAGCGGCTTGTTCAGGGCGTACGCGTACGCCTTCGCCGCCGAGACGCCGACGAGCAGGGCGCCCGCGAGCCCGGGGCCGGAGGTGACCGCGATCCCGTCGAGGTCGCGGGCGCTGACCCCGGCCTCCTTCAGGGCGCGTTCGATGGTGGGGACCATCGCCTCCAGGTGGGCGCGGGAGGCGATCTCCGGGACGACGCCGCCGAAGCGGGCGTGGGTGTCGACGCTGGAGGCGACGGCGTCCGCGAGCAGGGTCGTCCCGCGCACGATGCCGACGCCGGTCTCGTCGCAGGAGGTCTCGATGCCGAGTACGAGGGGTTCGTCGGCAGCCATCATTCAGTCCCGGTCTCTGGTGCGTGCTCGTGCACTGCTTCTTCTTGCATGGTGAGGCGCATGACCAGGGCGTCGATGTTCCCCGGCTGGTAGTAGCCGCGCCGGAAGCCGATGGGCTCGAAGCCGAACCGCTCGTACAGCTTCTGTGCGCGGGCGTTGTCGACCCGGACCTCAAGGAGCACGGTGGCGCACTCGAAGGCGGTCGCGGCCTTCAGGAGGTCGGTGAGGAGTTCGGAGCCGAGGCCGGTGCCCCAGGCCTCGCGGCTGACCGCGATGGTCTGGACGTCGGAGAGGTCACCGAGGGCGGCGAGCCCTGCGTACCCGGTGATCCGGCCGGTGGCCGGGTCCTCGGCGACGACGTAGTGGCGGGTGGCGCCGGGGCCGCGGGCGTGGGCCAGCTCGGACCAGAACATGCCGGTCGACCAGGCGTCGTCCGGGAACAGGGCGCGCTCCAGCTCCAGGACGGGCTCGATGTCCCACCAGCGCATCTCGCGCAGTACGGCCGTGCCGGCCGTACCGGCCGTGGTCGCGGCGCTCACTTCGGGGTGACCACCTTGTAGTTCTTGGGGACCTGCGCGTCGGGCCGGCGCAGATAGAGCGGCTGGGGCTCCAGCAGCTCCTGCCCGGCGGCGAGCCGTTCGGCGGCGAGTGCGGCGAGCGCCCCGGCGGCGACGTGCTCGGGGCCGCGCGCGTCCGGGAAGGCCTCCGGGTAGAGCACCGCGCCCGCGCCGACCACCGGCAGCCCCGCCAGTTCGGCGGCGATGTCCGCGGGCCGGTCGACGGCGGGGTCGCCCGTACGGGTGCGGGCGTCCTCGTACCGCGCCCAGTAGACCTCCTTGCGGCGCGCGTCCGTCGCCACGGCGAAGGGCCCTTCCAGGCCGCCCTGCCCGGCGGCGTACGCGAGGCCGTCCAGGGTGCAGAGGCCGTGCACGGGTACGGAGAGGGCGGAGCCGAAGGTGGCGGCGGTGACCAGGCCGACCCGCAGCCCGGTGTAGGGGCCGGGGCCCACGCCCACGACCACGCCCGTCACGGCGTCGAGCTTCACCCGGGCCTCGGCGAGGACCCGGTCGACGGCGGGCAGCAGCAGTTCACCGTGCCTGCGGGCGTCGACCTGGCCGGAGGAGGCGATGACGGACGCACCGTCGTGCAGGGCGACGGTGACGGCGGGCGTGGCGGTATCCATGGCGAGCAAGAGCACGCAAACAGCCTACGGCTCCGCCGACGGCGGTACGGCGTCCGTACGGCGTCCCGGCCTGCCCGCCCCCTGCTGCTACCGTCACCGGATATCCGCGGGTACGACGTAAACGCTTGTACGACAACGCCCTTACGGCGCTTGTACGACAACGTTGGTACGCCAGGCGGCAGACGGCAGACGAAAGGGGAGTTCACGGTGGCAAGGGGAAGCTCGGGAATGGTGGCCGGGCTCACTGCGGCGGCGGTCGTCGTGGTCGCCGTTCTCGCCTACCAGGCATCGGCGAACGCGCCCGATTCGGTGGCGTCGTCCTCCTCCGCCACCCCGAAGGCCTCGGCCTCCGCCTCCGCGCAGCCGACGGCGAAGCCGAAGCCCACGAAGGACGCTCTGGCCGTCCCGGCGGACTCGGGCACCGGTGAGCGCGTCGTCTACGCGCTGCAGGACCGGCGGGTGTGGCTGGTGGACGGGAACGACAAGGCGCTCCGCACGTTCACCGTGATGCCGAGCCCGGTGAGCCCGCCGCCCGGCGTCCACCAGGTCACCTCGCGCTCGGGCACGGTCCAGGGCTCGGACGGCGTCCCGATCGAGCACGTGGTGCGCTTCGCCAACGTCGGCGAGGTCGCGGTGGGCTTCAGCGCGGCGCAGGACGGCTCGATGGAGGCCCCCGACCCGGAGTCGAAGACCGGCGGCGTACGGATGAAGCGGGCGGACGGCAACGCGATGTGGACCTTCGCGACGGTCGGCGCCAAGGTGGTCGTCGTCCCGTAGGGCACGGCGCATCACGGCCTCGGGCCCGTCATGCGTTCTTACGCCGCCCGGCGCCGCACAGCGCGCTCGGCACCGGCCTCTTCGTCCCCGTCGGCAGGTTCCGGCTCGCTCGGTGGGGTGGAGACCGCGGTGGCCGCCGCGCCCGCGGCCAGCAGGTCCTTCATGGACAGGGCGGACGGCGTCGGCTGCTGCCGCGGCTGCTCCGCACGCTCGGGCGTCGGCATGGATGCCTCCTGGGGGCTCCGGTGGAGGTCGTGGTTAGGTAGACCTAACCAGGTCTCGTACCCATGTGACCACGACCACGGTCCCGTGCGCAACAATTTACCGACAGCCCGTCGGGAAGGCGACCTCCGCGTCACGCCCCGGCTACACCAGGTCCTCGCGCAGCCCCTTCCAGCGCTCCCCGATGCCCACCAGGGTGACTTCGCGCCGCTCGTCGTCCGTGTCGCCGGTCGCCCGGTCGATGAGGACCCGCAGCCGGTCGTCGGAGAGCTCCTCCACCTTGCCGTCGCCCCACTCGACGACCACCACCGACTCCGGCAGCGACACATCGAGGTCGAGGTCCTCCATCTCGTCGAGGCCGCCGCCCAGGCGGTACGCGTCGACGTGGACCAGGGCCGGACCTTCGACCAGCGAGGGGTGGACCCGGGCGATGACGAAGGTGGGCGAGGTGACCGCGCCGCGCACGCCGAGGCCCTCGCCGAGGCCCCGGGTCAGCGTCGTCTTCCCGGCGCCCAGCTCGCCCGTGAGCATGACCAGGTCGCCGGGGGCCAGGACCCGGGCGAGGCGGCGGCCCAGGTCCTGCATCTGTTCGGGGGACTCGACGGTGATCGTCACGGTGACGGCCCCGGGAACGGCCTCGGTGACGACTTCGGGAACGGCCGTCTCCCGGCTATCGGCGGCCGGGCTGCTGTGCGGTGCTTCCATGCTCGCCAACGTTAGCGGCAGCCACCGCTCCGCCGCGTACGAGCAGGTCGGCCAGCCGGTCGGTGACCGTCTCCGGGTGCTCCAGCATCACCAGGTGTCCGGCGTCCGGCACCAGGATCAGCTCGGCGTCCGGCAGTACGTCGGCGATGGCCTCGCTGTGCGAGCTGGGGGTGACCAGGTCCTTCTCCCCGGCCAGGATCAGCACGGGCACGTCCCGGAACGCGGGCAGCGCGCCGCTCTTGTCGTGCTCGGTGAAGGCCGGGTAGAACTCGGCGACCACGTCGATCGGGGTCGACTCGATCAGCCGCTCCGCGAACCGGGCGACGGCCGGGTCCACGTCCTTCGAACTGAAGGAGTACCGCTTGATCAGCCCGGCGAAGAGGTCGGCCGTGGCCCGGCGCCCCTTCTCCACCAGCTCCGCCTGCGAACCCAGCGCCCGCAGCACCCCCGGCAGCACCCGGCGCACCGCGTTCACGCCCGCCACCGGCAGCCCGAAGTTCACCTCGCCGAGCTTGCCGCTGGAGGTGCCGACGAAGGCGACGGCGGCGACGCGGTCGCGGATCAGGGCCGGGTACTGGTCGGCCAGCGCCATCATCGTCATGCCGCCCATGGAGTGGCCGACGAGCACGATCCGCCCCTCGGGGGCCGCCGCGTCGATGACGGCCTTCAGGTCGCGGCCCAGCTGGTCGATGCCGACCGGCACCCCGTCCGCCTGGGCCCGGCCGCGCTCGGAGCGGCCGTGGCTGCGCTGGTCCCAGTAGACGGCGCGGACGAGGCCGCGCAGGGCGGCGCGCTGGAAGTGCCAGGAGTCCTGGCCGAGGCAGTAGCCGTGGCTGAAGACGACGGTGACGGGGGCCGGGGCCTTGCGCCCGAAGAGCCGGCGGCGGCGGGTGCCGGAAGCGGTCGTACGGCCCGGGGCGCTCCGGTCGGATCCGGCGCCGTCGGCCGGCTCCGCGGGCTCCACCTCGTCGACCTCGTAGTACAGCTCGGTCCCGTCGTCGGCGAGGGCCCGGCCCGGCGTCCCGCGCAGCGAGCCGTAGGGCCCGGTCGCGTCCAGCGCGAGGCGGGCCTTCTTGCGCATCCCGCGCCCGACGGTGAGCCGCTCGACGGCGACCCCGGCCGCCGCACCGGCGGCGAGCACTCCTATCGCGGCCCCGGCCACGCCCGCCCGGCGCCAGCCGGCCGCCGTCGTGGCGGCGGCCGCCACGATGTCCCCCGCGCCCGCACTGCTCTCGCTCACTGTGAAGCGCTCCCCGTCGGATCGGCTGTGCCGTTGACGTACACCCTCGGTACCCGGGCCCCGATCCGGGTGACGATCTCGTACCCGATCGTGTCGGCGGCCACCGCCCAGTCCTCGACGCTCGGCTCGCCCCGGTCGCCCGGTCCGAACAGCACCGCCTCCGCGCCCGGTTCGGGCCGGTCGCCGCCGAGGTCGACGACGAACTGGTCCATGGCGACGCGGCCCGCCGCCGTACGGACCTTGCCGCCGACCAGGACGGGGCCCCTGCCCGAGGCGTGGCGCGGGATGCCGTCCGCGTAGCCGACGGGGATCAGGCCGAGCGTGGTCTCGGCGGGCGTGGCGTAGTGGTGGCCGTAGCTGACGCCGTGTCCGGCCGGGACGTCCTTGACCAGGGCGACGGCGGCGGTGAGCGTCATCACCGGGCGCAGGCCCAGCTCGGCGGGGGTGCCCAGCTCGGGGGCGGGCGAGATGCCGTAGATCGCGATGCCGGTCCGTACGAGGTCGAAGTGGGCCTCGGGGAGGGTGAGCGTGGCCGGGGAGTTGGCCAGGTGGCGCACCTCCGGCTCGACGCCCTCCTTCTCGGCGTAGGCGACCATGTCCCGGAACGCGGAAAGCTGGGCGGCGATCGAGGGGTGGCCGGGCTCGTCGGCGCAGGCGAAGTGGGACCAGAGGCCGGTGATCCGGATGGTGCCCGCCCGCTCGGCGGCGCGGGCCTCGGCGACGAGTTCCGGCCAGTCGGCGGGCTGGCAGCCGTTGCGGCCGAGGCCGGTGTCGGCCTTGAGCTGGACGCGGGCCGGGCGGTCGGCCCCGGCCGCGACGATCTCGCGCAGGGCCCACAGACCGCTGACCGACACGTCGATGTCGGCCTCGATCGCCTCGCGCCAGGGGCCGCCGGGCGTCCAGAGCCAGCACATGATCCGGCCGTCGAGACCGGCGGCCCGCAGGGCGAGGGCCTCGTGCGGGGTCGCGGTGCCCAGCCAGGTCGCCCCGGCCTCGCGCGCGGCCAGGGCGCAGGGCACGGCCCCGTGCCCGTACCCGTCGGACTTCACCACGGCCATGAGCTGTGCCCCGGCCGCGCGCTCGCGCAGGGCGCGCACATTGGCGCGCAGCGCGGCGAGGTCGATCTCGGCACGGGCTCTCAGGGACGCTGTCTCGTTCATCGCGTTCAGTGTCTCAGAGGCGCCTGCCGCCTCCCGGGCAGTGCACGCCGGTATCCACACCTATGTACGTTTCATCACATGCCGGAGGTGGTCGACCAGGACGGGCACATGGCTGTCCGCGACATCCTTCACGGCGGTGATCAGCGTGACGGGACCGCCCTCGCGCACGATCCCCACCAGCCGGTCGACGGCCTCGGTGTGCGCCGGGTCGCCCAGCTCGGTGCGGTAGCGGTCCACGAAGGTGTCGCGGCGCGCGCCGGAGCGGTCCTGGTGGTACCAGGAGCGCAGCTCGTCCGAGGGGGTGACGTCCTTCAGCCACACGTCGATCGCGGCCCGCTCCTTGGAGACGCCCCGGGGCCAGAGCCGGTCGACGAGGACGCGAGTGCCGTCGCCGTCCTCGGGCGGGTCGTAGACCCTGCGTACGCGTACGGGTTCGCTGCCGCTCACGGCCTGGACCGCCCTTCTGCCGGGGCCTCCACGATGGCCCCCGCTCACCCCGCCCGCACGTCGCGCCAGGCCGCCGGGATGCCGTCCGCCACGTCCTGCGCGGAGACCGGTGCCCCGCCGGAGCCGTGCCGGGCGGCGAGTCCGTGCAGGTAGGCGCCGACGGACGCGGCGTCGCGCGGGGCGAGCCCGGCCGCCAGCAGGGACCCGGTCAGCCCGGACAGCACATCGCCGCTGCCCGCCGTGGCGAGCCAGGCGGTCCCGGTCGGGTTGACCCGTACGGGGGTGTCCCGGGCCTCCGCGACGAGGGTCGTGGACCCCTTCAGGAGCACGGTGGCGCGGTAGCGGGCGGCCAGCTCCCGTACGGCGGCGAGCCGCCCGGCCTCCACCTCCTCGCGCGCCACGCCGAGCAGGGCGGCGGCCTCCCCGGCGTGCGGGGTAAGGACGGTGGCGGCGGTCCGGGTCCGTACGGTCTCGGCGTCCAGCAGCCGCAGCCCGTCCGCGTCGACCAGTACGGGGACGTCGGCGCCGAGCACGTCGGCGACGGCCTCCTCCGCCCACCGGCCGTCCCCGAGGCCGGGCCCGACCACCCAGGCCTGGACGCGTCCGGCCTTCGACGGCGGCCCGGCGTGCACCAGCGCCTCCGGGAAGCGGGCGATCACCGCGTCCGCGCCGGGGCCGACGTACCGCACGGCCCCCGCCCCGCCGCGCAGCGCGCCCGCGACCGCGAGGACCGCCGCGCCCGGGTAGCGCTCGGACCCGGCGACGACGCCGACGACGCCCCGGCTGTACTTGTCGCTCTCGCCGCCCGGCACCGGCAGCAGCGCCGCCACGTCCGCGTACTGGAGCGCCTCCAGGTCCGGCGGCTCCGGCAGCTCCGGCCCGAGCCCGATGTCCACCAGCCGCAGGGCGCCCGCGTGTTCGGCGGCCGGGTCGATCAGGTGGCCAGGCTTGTACGTGCCGAAGGTGACGGTCGCGTCGGCCGTCACGGCTTCGCCGTGCACCTCCCCGCTGTCGGCCTCCACCCCGCTGGGCAGGTCGACGGCGATGACGGGCGTACGGTCCCGGTCCCGGGTCACCGCCCGCAGCAGCGCGACGGCGTCCTCGCGGAGCCCGCCGCGCCCGCCGATCCCGGTGATGCCGTCCACGACGAGATCGAGCGCACCGAGCCCGTCCGCCCCTTCGGCCACCTGTCCCCCGGCGGCCAGGAACGCGGCGAGGCCGCCCGCGTGCGCCCGGTCGGGCGAGAGGAGGAGAGCGCGCACCGCGGCGCCCCGGCGGGCGAGGCGCGCGCCGGCGTACAGGGCGTCGCCGCCGTTGTCGCCGCTGCCGACCAGGAGCAGGACCCGGGACCCGTACACCCGGCCGGTGCGCCGCAGCAGATCACCGCAGGCCACGGCGAGGCCGGCGGCGGCGCGCTGCATCAGGGCGCCTTCCGGCACCCGCTTCATGAGGGCGGCCTCGGCGGCCCGTACGGTCTCCACGCTGTAGGCACGTCGCATGGGACCAACCCTGTGCGATCACGGGACCGAACGCCACCCCCACCGGGGCACACAGGCTCCACGGTGACCCCCGCCCGGCCGCACGCGGCACGGGCCTCACCCCTCCGCGATCACCACCGCCGACGCCACCCCCGCGTCATGGCTGAGCGAGACGTGCCAGCCGCGCACGCCCAGTTCGGCCGCGCGGGCGGCCACCGTGCCGCTCACCCGCAGCCGGGGCTGCCCGCTCTCCTCGACCCAGACCTCGGCGTCGCTCCACAGCAGCCCGCCCGGCGCGCCGAGCGCCTTGGCCAGGGCCTCCTTCGCGGCGAACCGGGCGGCGAGCGAGGCGATTCCGCGCCGCTCGCCGCTGGGCAGTGTCAGCTCACTCGCCACGAAGAGCCGGTCGGCCAGCTGGGGCGTACGCTCCAGCGCGGCGCCGAACCGCTCGATCTCGGCCACGTCGATCCCGACTCCGATGATCACGAACCTACCCTCGCCATCCCCATCACGCGGGGCGCGCGCCCCGGCTCACTCCACGGTCACGGACTTCGCCAGGTTGCGCGGCTGGTCCACTTCGTTGCCGCGGGCCGTCGCCAGCTCGCAGGCGAAGACCTGGAGCGGCACGGTGGCGACCAGCGGCTGAAGCAGCGTAGGCGTTGCGGGGACGGTGATGAGGTGGTCGGCGTACGGGACGACGGCCTCGTCGCCCTCCTCGGCGACGACGATGGTGCGGGCGCCCCGGGCCCGGATCTCCTGGATGTTGGAGACGATCTTGTCGTGGAGGACGGAACGCCCGCGCGGGGACGGCACGATGACGACGACCGGAAGGCCCTCCTCGATGAGGGCGATGGGCCCGTGCTTGAGCTCCCCGGCCGCGAACCCTTCGGCGTGCATGTAGGCGAGCTCCTTGAGCTTGAGCGCGCCTTCGAGGGCGACCGGGTAGCCGACGTGGCGCCCGAGGAAGAGCACGGTGTCGTGGTGGGCGAGGGAGCGGGCCAGCTCGCGGACGGGCTCCATGGTCTCCAGTACGCGTTCGACCTCGCCGGAGATCGCGGAGAGCTGGCGCACCACCGTGCGGATCTCGTCGCCCCACTTGGTGCCGCGCAACTGGCCCAGGTACAGGGCGACGAGGTAGCAGGCGACGAGCTGGGTGAGGAAGGCCTTGGTGGAGGCGACGGCGACCTCGGGCCCGGCGTGCGTGTAGAGCACGGCGTCGGATTCGCGCGGGATCGTCGACCCGTTGGTGTTGCAGATGGCGAGCACCTTGGCGCCCTGTTCGCGGGCGTGCCGCAGGGCCATCAGGGTGTCCATGGTCTCGCCGGACTGGGAGATGGCGATGACGAGGGTGCGCTGGTCGAGGATCGGGTCGCGGTAGCGGAACTCGCTGGCGAGCTCGGTCTCGCAGGGCAGCCGGGTCCAGTGCTCGATGGCGTACTTGGCGATCATCCCGGCGTGGAAGGCGGTCCCGCAGGCGACGATGACGACCTTGTCGACCTCGCGGAGTTCGGCGTCGGGGATACGCACCTCGTCCAGTGTCAGCGATCCCTCGCCGTCGATCCGGCCGAGGAGGGTGTCGGCGACGGCCTGGGGCTGGTCGGCGATCTCCTTGAGCATGAAGGAGGCGTAGCCGCCCTTCTCGGCGGCGGAGGCGTCCCAGTCGACGTGGTACTCGCGCACCTCGGCGAGGTCCCCGTCGAACCCGGTGACGGTGACGCCCTCGCGGCTCAGCTCGACGACCTGGTCCTGGCCGAGCTCGATGGCGGAGCGGGTGTGCGCGATGAAGGCGGCGACATCGGAGGCGAGGAACCACTCGTCCTGTCCCACGCCCACGACGAGCGGCGAGTTGCGCCGGGCGCCGACCACCACGTCCGGCTGGTCGGCGTGGACGGCGACGAGGGTGAACGCCCCCTCCAGCCGCCGGCACACCTGCCGCATGGCGTCCGCCAGGTCCCCGCCCGCCGAGAACGCCTCGGCCAGCAGATGCGCGACGACCTCGGTGTCCGTCTCCGACTCCAGGGCGTGCCCGCGCCCGGTCAGCTCGCGCCGCAGGGCCGCGAAGTTCTCGATGATCCCGTTGTGCACGACGGCGACCCGGCCCGCGTTGTCCAGGTGGGGGTGGGCGTTCACATCGTTGGGCGCCCCGTGCGTCGCCCAACGCGTGTGCCCGATCCCGGTCCGCCCGGCCGGCAGCGGCCGGTCCCCCAGCTCCTTCTCCAGATTGACGAGCTTGCCCGCCTTCTTCGCGGCGGCCAGCCCGCCGTCCGCGAGAACGGCGACACCCGCCGAGTCGTAGCCCCGGTATTCGAGGCGCTTGAGTCCTGCGACGACGACGTCCTGCGCCGACTGCCCACCGACATAACCCACGATTCCGCACATAGCGGCACCCTAAGGCCGGAAGCGGCTCGCGCGAGGAATGTTGGTGACGTACAATTCTCTGTACATGACCAACATGAAGGGCGGCCGCACATGTCGGTGACCCAGATCGACATAGACGATGAAGCCCTGGAGCGGGCGATGGCTCTCTCCAAGGCCCGGACGAAGAAGGAGACCGTGAACCTCGCCCTCCGCTTCTACGCGGAGCAGCAGGAGCGCGCGGCGCGGATCAGCCGCCACTTCGAGCGGGCCCGCAACTGGGGCGCGGTCGAGGACGCCGAGCGGCGGCACCGGGCGGAGAAGGACGGCCAGTGATCTACCTGCTCGACACCTCGGGCCTCGTGCGACTGCTCTCCGACATCACCCTGCAGTCGGCGTGGTCCGATGCGATCGAAGCCGGAACGATCGCCTCCTGCTACCCGCAGCGTGCCGAGTTCCTGTACGGCGCCCGGAACGCGCGCGAGTACGACGAGATCGTGGAGGTGTTCACCGACCTCTACCCGGACGTCTCCGTACCGAAGAGTGCGGGACGCTGGATCACCTCGGTCCAGCACCGCATGGCACGCGCCGGGCAGCACCGCAGCGCCTCCGCCGTGGACCTCATCATTGCCGCCACGGCTGCCCATCACGGGCTGACGGTCCTTCATGACGACCTCGACTACCGCACGGTCGCCCGGCACGCCCCGGATCTCGGCGAGCACAGCGTTCACGACGTGGCCTGAATCTCCGGTGCGGGCCCACGCGGAGTTCCGCACCGGAGCAGGTTCAGCCCACCACTAGCAGTACTGCGCCTCCTTGCCGATCGACCGGTACATGCAGTCCGCGTTCTCGATCAGCTGGAGCACCGCGTCCCGGTTGCGGGAGGTCTCGCGTTCGATGACCTCGTCGGGCGGGTAGAAGCCGCCGCCGGAGGACGAGCGCGGGTACATCTCGAAGGTGTAGCCGAAGATCTTCTGCGAGCCCCACAGCCAGTCGTCGATCGACCCGTCCGTGATGTAGAGGTCGCTGGACTGCTCGGCGGTGTACCCGTTGCTCGCCGCCATCTTGCGGCCCACCGTGGCGAACGCGTTGCGGTCGTCGGCGGTCAGGCCTGGGGCGGTGTCGTTGTACGTGTAGCCGAACGGCCAGAGCACCAGCTCGCTGTAGGTGTGGAAGTCGATGGCAGCGGTGATCTGCTGCTTCCCGCCGACCACCCGGGTACGGACGAAGTCCGCCACGACCTTCGTCTCGGGCGCGGACTCGGCGGCGCTGCCGCGGTACGTCTCCGAGGACGGGCTGGAGGAGGAGCCGCCGCAGCAGCCCCACTTGAAGGCCCAGTTGCGGTTGAGGTCGGTGCCCACGGCGCTGGAGCCGGAGTTGGGCTGCCGGTTCTTGCGCCAGCTGCGGTACGAGCCGGAGGCGATGTCGTACTCGCCGCCGTCGGGGTTCATGTCCGGCACGATCCACAGCTCGCGGCCGTTGACCGCCTGGGTGATCCGGGAGTCGCTCCCGTACCCCGTGGCGAACTCGCGGAGCAGGTAGAGCGCCATCTCGACGGTCAGGTGCTCGCGGGCGTGCTGGTGGGCGGTGAAGAGGACCTCGGGCTCGGCCTCGTCGGTGGCGACGTTGTCGCTGACCTTGACCGCGATGATGTCCCGGCCCTGGTAGGTCTTCCCGATGACGCGCTTGCTCATGATCGAGGGGTTGGCCGCGATGCGCGCGTCGATCGCCGCGGTCATCTCGGCGTAGTTGTGGTAGCGGGAGTCGGCCGGCGGGAAGTCGAGCGCGCTGACGCCGTCGGCCCCCTTCGCCTGGGCCTCGGGCGCGGGCAGCGCCTCCAGGACGTGCCCCTTGGCCCGGAGCTTCCTGGCCTGGGCGGCGTCCGCGGTGATGACGATGCCGTGGTCGTGCACCTCGTCGATGGAGACGCCCGCGCGGGCGATCTCGGTGCGGGCGGCAGGGGTGGTGCGCCCGGTGATCTCGTACTGGAGCGTCCGCTCGTCCGCGGCGACGACCGCGTTCGGGGCGGAGGTCTCGGCGGTGGCGACGGCGCCCGCTGGGGCGGCGAGGCCGAGCGCGAGCAGGATCGCGAGGGTGGCGTTCCGTCTGGCCTTCGCCGACCGGGATCTGGGCCGGGAATTCCGTGCGTTGGCTGGTCGCATGCTGGCAGTCTCCTGAGTCCGTCGGGGTGGGGGGTGGAGCTGTGCGACGGGCACAGGATGGAGCCATGTCATGACCGGGTCAAGAATCGGATTCCGGCCACGCCCCGCCCGCCCCGGTCCGGACACACCGTCACATGAGTCATATGGACTGCTGAGTACGACGAATGAGCACGTGTACTCACGCCCCGGGCCCCTCAGCCGCACCACCATGGACCCAGCGCCACGAACCCGGCGCCCCTGCCCGCACCACCACCGAGGAGCCCCCATGTCCAAGCGTGTCGTCACCATCTCCGCACTCGCCGGTGTCGCCCTGCTGGGAGGGGCGGGCGCCTACGCGTTCGCCGGGGAGACCGGGAGCGACGGGCCCGCGGTCACGAAGGGCTCCGTCGCGTACGTCGCACCGGGTCAGGGCAAGGACGGCTCGCTCACCTTCACCGCCCGGGTCTCCGACGATTCCGGCGTCCGGAACCTGAAGGTGCTGGCCTGGCCCGGGAGCATGGCGCCCGCCCCGGACGCGAAGGAGATGGCCCACGTGGAGTCCGCCACCTGCGAGCCGTCCGGGCCCTCCGGGGACAAGGCCACGCTCTGCACGTACACCGTCAAGGTCACCGCCGCGGAGGCGGCCGAATCGCCGAAGGGCCCCTGGCACGTGGCGGTCCTGGCCTCCGCGGAGGACGGCGGCAGGACGTTCGTGCCGAAGGCGGCGGGGTTCACGGTCAAGGGCTGAGGGTCGCCCGGCATCAGCTGCGCGCGAGCCCGCCGCCCCGCCCCGCCCCGCTCCCTCACCGCCCCTCCGGCCCCTCCCCCAGCTTCCGCAGCAGCACAGCCCGCTCCGGCTCGGTGCCCGCCAGCTCCAGCGCCTCCCGGTACGCCGCAGCCGCCTCCCCGCCCCGCCCCAGGCGGCTCAGCAGGTCCCCCCGCGCCACCGCGTACGGCTGGTACGCCCGCAGCCGGGGCTCCCCGCCCAGCGCGTCGAGCAGCGCCAGACCCGCCCCCGGCCCGTCCCTCATCGCCACCGCCACGGCGCGGTTCACCGCGACCACGGGGGACGGCGTGAGGGTGAGCAGCACGTCGTACAGGGCCACGATCTGCGGCCAGTCCGTCGACTCCACCTCCGCCGCCTCGTCGTGCAGGGCGGCGATGGCGGCCTGCACCCCGTACGGCCCGGCGGGCCCCCCGGTCAGCGCCCGTACCACCAGCGCACGCCCCTCCTCGATCATCGCCCGGTCCCAGAGCCCCCGGTCCTGGTCCTCCAGGAGCACCGGCTCCCCCTCCGGACCGGTCCGCGCCGCGCGCCGGGCGTGGACGAGGAGCAGCAGTGCGAGGAGCCCGGCGCTCTCCCGTTCGGCGGGGAGCAGGCGGTGCAGTATCCGGGCCAGCCGGATCGCCTCCTCGGCCAGGGCCGGCCGCTGGAGACGGGGGCCGGAGCTGGCCGCGTACCCCTCCGTGAAGACCGAGTAGACGACCTGCAGCACCCCGGGGAGCCGCTCGGGCAGCTCGTCGGCGCCGGGCACCCGGAACGGGATCCGGGCCTCACGGATCTTCTTCTTCGCCCGCACGATCCGCTGGGCCATGGTCGCCGTCGGCACGAGGAAGGCCCGCGCCACCTCGGGCGTGGTGAGCCCGGCGAGGCAGCGCAGGGTGAGGGCGGTGCGGTCCTCGGCGGCGAGCGCGGGGTGGGCGCAGGTGAAGAACAGCTGGAGCCGCTCGTCCGGCAGTTCACCCGTCCCGGCCGGTGCGGCGACGGCCTCGTCCCGTTCCGCGTCGGCCTGGAGGACGGCGAGCCGCGCCGCGTACGCCTGGTCCCGCCGCAGCCGGTCCACGGCCTTGCGCCGCGCGGTCGTCAGCAGCCAGGCCCCGGGCTGGGCGGGGACGCCCTCGGCGGGCCAGTGGCGCAGGGCCGCCTCGATGGCCTCGGACGTCACCTCCTCGGCCAGGTCGAGATCCCCGAACCGGCGTACGAGGGAGGCGAGCAGCAGCCCGCGCTCCTCCCGGAACACGGCCTCGACGGCCGCACCGGCCTGTCCGGAGAACGCGTCCTCCCCCGAGGGCACTCCCTCGTCCGCCACCGCTCTCAGCCCCCGAAGTCCGCGACCGGCCGGACGACGACCGAGCCGCCGTCCCGCGCGCCGGGACAGCGGGCGGCCCAGTCGAGGGCGGTGTCGAGATCCGGCACGTCGATGACGAGGAACCCGCCCAGCAGCTCCCGCGTCTCCGCGAACGGCCCGTCCGTCACGGTCCGCTCCCCGGCCGGCGAGACCCGCACGGTGGTCGCGGTCACCAGATCGGCCAGGGACTCCCCGGAGACGAGGATCCCCGCGTCGCGTACGTCCTTGTCGTAGGCCATCCAGTCCTCGACGGTGCACTGCGGCGCCCCGCCCTGCTCGTCGACGGCCCCGCTGTGGATCAGCAGCATGTACTTCATGGTCCGACTCCTGTCACCTGTGTGGAGCGCCCGCCGGGTGCGGGTCGCCTTACACGATGACGACGAACGGGCCGGCCCCCGATCGACACGCCGCCCGAAGTTTTACTGCTCGCCGAGAATGCGCAGCCGGTGGTGCTCCCTGAAATACGCGTAGTCCTTCAGGTTCAGCGTCGCAAGAGGCAGGTCGTAGGTGAGACAGCAGGCTGCGATCCACATGTCGTTGACCGGCTGGGGCAGCCCGGCCTTCCGCCCTGCGGCGGAGAGCCTGCCCCAGGTCGCGGCCACCGCCTCGTCAGCGGGCAGGACGGGAATCGCGGAAACCCAGTCGGCAAGCTCTTGGCGGCGCGGGCCGCCCCAGTTCCGGATCTCCGCCCACTGCGTCAGCTCGCCGAGGGTGACGAAGGTGATGAGGGGTCTCCGGCGGCTCAGGCGACGTCGCGTCGGCGCTCGGAGTAGGTGAAGGCCACAAACTCCTCGACCTCCTCGTCCGTCCCGAAAGTGTCGGCTGTGAGGTCATCCAGGGAAGCGATCGGTCGCGTCCCCTTCGCAGCCAGCAGCTCCTCGACCGTCTGTCGCGGGCGGGTCGGCGGGTGGATCGGCTGCTCGGAATCCGCAGAACTCATGGCATGCACCTCTCCACTGGTGACGGTCACGCCCCGTCGGAGCCCATGATAGAGCTGGGCGGCATCAGCAGGCCCTCGCCGGGCATCCACCCGGTTCACACGTACGGACATCACTGGCTTCCTCTTCTTCTCTTTCACGCGCTCAGGCGAAGTGGCTCGGCACCGTCCGCACGAGCGTCACCGCACCCCCGGCACACCCCGGGAACCGATGACCGGAACGCCCGGTCGCAGTCCTCACAGGTCTGGAGGGGGACAACCGGCGCGGCGACGGGCAACGGCGGCGGGAGAAGCGCGGTCAGGCGGTGGCGGAGCAGCTTCGCCGGGTGCCGGAGCGGTACGGGCGGGTCGTCGGTGAGCACCTCCCGTACGGCATCGGGCCGCATCCCCCGCTCCAGCCAGGCGGCGACACCGGGAACGAGCCGCCGCACGTCGTCCTCGGAGAGGACGAAGACGGGCGCCGTACGTCGCAGCCCGGCCAGCAGGTCGGCCGCCGCCGCGTACAGCGCCTCGCTGGGACGGCACGGACCGGGCAGCGCCGGGGGCGGTGGCTTGGGCGCGGTGGGCGGCGGGACGAGCCGGGGGGCGGGGGCGGGCTTCTCCTGTACGGGTTCGGCCTCCGACTCCCGTACAGGTTCGGGCTCAGGCTCCCGTACGGGTTCGGGCTCAGGCTCCCGTACGGGTTCGGGCTCAGGCTCCGGTGCGAGAACGGGCCCACGGTCCCGTACGGGAACGGGCCCAGGCTCCCGTACGGGAACGGGCCCACGGTCCCGTACGGGAGTCGGGCCCGCGCGCCGGGCCGCCGCCTCCGGGTGGTTGTACGACTCCGTGCGCGTGGCCACCCGGCCGCCTCCCACCCGCTCCCGGGTGCGGCGCAGGAAGCCGTGGTGCTCCAGCTCCCGCAGCCCGGCCGCGATGGCCGCCTCGCTCTCCGGGAAGGTCGCGGCCAGCACCTTGATGCCGATGCGCCTTCCGGCGGGCAGCGACTGGATGTGGGTGCCGAGGCCGATCGCCAGCAGGGACATGCCCCGGTGCTGGGAGAGGCGGTTGGAGATGATCGTGTAGCCGTCGGTGAGGCGGATGTTGATGTGCACGACGCCGGAGGACGGGGCGCGCGAGGGCGCGCTAATCTGCTGGGTATCCATCGGGAAGCTCCTACTTCCTCGGTGGTCAGGCCTTCGGTCGGGATGCCAGTCCCGGCCGGGGGCCGTCTCATGTCTGTGGTGGTGGTCAGCGTGAGCATATGCCCGCCAACCGGGCCAAAATCCAGCCCGGTTGGCACACTTCACCCGTGTGGGTGACGGCGCCCCGGGTTGGGTTGGGTTGGGTTATTTCTCCAGTACTTAAAGCAAGTACTTAAAAGCTTTTACGTCGTGGCCGACCACGACGCGGTCCACCACGTCGCGGTCACCCACGTCCCGGCTCACCGGATCCCGGTCCACCGGGTCGCGGCAGTCACGATCCGGTGAGGGCCACCTCCGCCCAGACCGTCTTGCGCGGGAACGGGCCGTGCTCCGTGCCCCACCGCACCGACAGCGCCTCCACGAGCAGCAGCCCGCGCCCGCTCTCGGAGTCGGCGGCCGGCTCCTGCTTCTGCGGGAGGCTGTCGCCCCGGGTGTCGGCCACCTCGATGCGCAGCACGTCGTCGTACACGCTCAGCAGGATCCGGAAGTCCCGCCCCGGGACGTAGCCATGCAGCGCCGCGTTGGTCGCCAGCTCACCGATGACGAGGCTCGCGTCCTCCAGCGGCAGCCCCCAGGAGCGCAGTTGCTCGGTGGCGAGCAGCCGGGCGAGGCGGGCGCCCCGGCGGGTGGCGGAGAGCTGGACGGCGAACTGTCCGGTGCGTGCACGCGGTTGGGTGATTTTTCGGTTCACGTCACTCAGCGTGGCCGCGCGTATCTACGCTGAGAAGTGCTGACACGGGTACGGACCGTCACTGTCCCTGGTGTGTACAGGGCTGTCCCCGTAGGTACGGCGTCCGCCGCGCGGGCGCACGGAATGAAGGCGGGTACGGCAGATGATCGACGGAACCGAAGAGGACCGGGAGTTCGGCCTGGAGGACGACTCCGGCGCGGTCATCGCAGCCGTGGGACGGCAGATCAAGCTGTGGCGCGAAGGAGCCGGATTACGCGCAGCCGAGCTGGGCTCGATCATCGGCTACAGCGAGAACCTCGTCTTCAAGGTCGAGGGCGGGAGGCGTATCCCCAAGCCGGAGTTCCTGGACAAGACGGACGCGGCCGTCGGGGCGAACGGCAAGGTCTCGGCGATGAAGAAGGACGTGGAGGAGGCGCGGTATCCGAGGAAGGTCCGCGACCTGGCGAAGCTGGAGGCGGAGGCGATCGAACTCGGCGCGTATGCAGGGGTGGTGATCCACGGGCTGCTCCAGACCGAGGAGTACGCCCGCGCGCTGTACGCACAGCGTCGGCCCGCGTACGCCGAGGACGACATCGAACGCTTGGTGACCGCTCGGATGGCCCGGCAGGTGGTGTTCGACCGCCGCCCCGCTCCGCTGCTGACCTTTGTCCAGGAAGAGGCGACACTCCGGCGGCGGACCGGAGGCAGAATGGTCCTGCGACGACAGCTCGAACATCTGCTTGATCTGAGCCAGTTGCGGCATGTCGAGATCCAGGTCATGCCGACGGAGGCGGAGGAGCACGCGGGCCTCGGTGGCTCGCACCGCATCCTTAAGCTCAAGGACGGAAAGACCGTCGGGCACAACGAGGTTCAGCTCATCAGCGGGCTGATCACCGATCCGAGGCAGGTGCAGATCCTGGAGATGCGCTACAACCTCATCCGGTCACAGGCCCTCACGCCCCGGCTGTCGCGGGAATTCATCGAGAAACTGCTGGGAGAGACATGAGCGCCACCGAGCTGACGTGGTTCAAGAGCAGCTACAGCACCAACGACGGCCCCGACTGCGTCGAGGTCGCCACCGCCCCCGCCGCCGTCCACGTACGCGACTCCAAGCAACTCCCCACCGGCGGCCCCCACCTCGGCTTCACCCCGGCCGCCTGGGCGGACTTCGTCACGTACGCCTCGGAGGGCTGAGCCGTGTCCGTATCCCCCGCCGTGCGGGTCAAGGACCTCGACCACATCGTCCTCAACGTGCAGGACGTCGAGCGGTCCCTCACGTTCTACTGCGGGCTGCTCGGCCTCGCGCCCGTACGGGTCGAGGAGTGGCGGGCCGGCAAGGTCTCGTTCCCCTCGGTCCGCATCAACCCGAACACGATCATCGACTTCTTCAGCCGCCCGCGCGGTGAGTCGAACGTGGACCACATCTGCCTCGCCGTCGAGCCGCTCGACTGGCAGGAGGTCATCGACTCCGGCGTCTTCGACGTGAAGGAGGGACCTGGCCGCCGCTCCGGAGCCCGGGGCTCGGCCACCTCCCTGTACGTGTACGACCCGGACGGCAACACCGTCGAGCTGCGCTGGTATCCGCAGGACGCCTGAGGCAGACCACCTGAGGCAGGAGGGTTCACGGGCGCGTGGCGGCGGGTGCCACGCGCCCGTGAACCTTTCCGGCCGCTGCGGGCAACAGGGGTGACCCGACACACCGACCGACTCACCCCTGGAGGCGCAGTGACCGGACCACCTCCGGCACGCCCCGGCACCGACGCCGGAAGCGACGGCGGGGACGACACCGGCGTCACCCGCCCCGCCGACGACGCGGACGTCATCGCCCGGTCCCTCGCCGAGCCCGAGCTCTTCGCCGGGCTCTACGACCGGCACGCCCCGGACATCCACCGCTACGCGGCCCGCCGGCTCGGGGAGGGCCCGGCGGACGACATCACGGCGGAGACGTTCCTCATCGCGTTCCGCACCCGGGACCGCTACGACACCGCGCACCGGCTGGCCCGGCCCTGGCTGTACGGCATCGCCGCCAACCTGATCGGCAAGCACCGGCGTACCGAGGTACGGGCGTTGAAGGCCCTGGCCCGTACCGGACACGACCCCGTCGCCGCGTCCTGGAGCGACCGGGCGGATGACCGGATCGCCGTGCAGGCGCCACTGGCGGGGGCGCTCGCCGCGCTGTCGCCCGGTGACCGGCACGTCCTGCTGCTCGTCGCCTGGGCCGACCTCGGCTACCAGGAAGTGGCCGACGCGCTGCGGATACCGCTCGGCACGGTCAGGTCCCGGCTGAACCGGGCCCGCCGCAAGGTCCGTGAGGCGCTGAGCACCGACCCCGCCTTCACCTCGGCACTCGACCCGTCGCCCGCCCCGGCCGGACAGGAGCTGAACCCGTCATGGACGAAATGACCCGGCTGCGCGAGCTGCGCGCCGACGCCCCCGTACCCGACCGGGCCGGCCTCGCCCCCGGCCGCGAGCGCCTGACCGACGCCATCGCGGGCAACGGCGAGCGCCGCACCCTCGCGCTGAGGCTGAGGCCGATGCTGCGGGACTGGCGGATCGCCTCGCTCGGCGCGGTGGTGGCGGTCACCGCGGCGGCCCTGGTCCTCACCCAGGTCGTCGGCACCTCCGCCCCCGAACCCTCGGCCCCGGCAACCGTCGCGGGCGACCTCGACCTGTCCAGCCCGGCCGCCGCGCTGAACCGGGCCGCCGACTACCTGGAGCGGCAGGAGGTGCCGTCGGAGCCGCGCCCCGACCAGTGGATCTACCTCCGGGAGGTGGACGCCCAGCAGGCGCAGCAGTGGGAGGAGCTGCCGGAAGAGATCCGGAAGAAGATCCCCATGGCGTACAGCCCCGAGCGGTGGGTCCCCTACGACGACAAGGCCGCCGAGAACGACGAGTCCGACACGGACTACCGGACCGCCCGCGAGTCCTACCGGATCGCCGCCGCCCTGCCGGAGGACCCGGAGGCGCTCCTCGCGCGGCTGCGCGAGGTCTTCCCCACCGGCAGCGGGCCCGACGGGCCTCCCGAGGCCGAGGACGAGCACACCTTCCGCGCCCTGTCCGTCCTGCTGGAGTCGTACCCGATCCCGCCGGACGCGCTGGCCCGGATCTACCGGGCGATGGCCACGGTGGGGGGCGTGAAGGTGACCGGCCACCTGATCCGGGACGCCTCCGGCCGCGAGGTCATCGCCGTGACCCGTAAGTACGACGAGGGCGACAGCCGACGCGAGATCCTCATCGACCCGGTGGACTACAGCTACGCGGGAAACCGTGACGTCGTCACCAGGACGCACACGATCCCCGGGGACAGCGGCGCCCCGGACACGGTCCAGAAGCGCGGCGACGTGCTCATCGACGTCGCCCGCACCCACGCCGCTGTCGTCGACCGCAAGGGGCAGAAGCCCTGACCGTACGGCCGTCCCGGCGGAAGCACACGGGTCCGGTGTCCGGCACAGGGGAGCGGACACCGGACCCGCGTGCCGTCCCCGGGCCACCGGCCAGGCACCCACGTGACCGACCCCACCCCCCACTCCGTTAAAACTCCCGCAACAATGAAGACGTGATCACTTCGCCCGCACGGAGCCCGCAGCGCCGCACCGAGCATGCGCCGACCCCCTACGTCGACCTCTCACGCGACGAATGGAGCGCCCTGCGGGACAAGACCCCGCTGCCGCTGACCGCCGACGAGGTGGAGCGGCTGCGGGGGCTCGGCGACGTCATCGACCTGGACGAGGTGCGGGACGTCTACCTGCCGCTCTCCCGGCTCCTCAACCTGTACGTCCAGGCCACCTCCGGGCTGCGCGGGGCGCTGAACACCTTCCTCGGGGACGCCGGGAACGGGCACGGGGCGCAGCGCGGCACCCCGTTCGTCATAGGGGTCGCGGGCAGTGTCGCCGTCGGCAAGTCCACCAGCGCCCGTATCCTCCAGGCCCTGCTCGCCCGCTGGCCGGAGCACCCGCGCGTCGAGCTGGTGACCACGGACGGGTTCCTGCTGCCGATGAAGGAGCTCCGCTCGCGCGGGCTGACCTCGCGCAAGGGGTTCCCGGAGTCCTACGACCGGCGGGCGCTGACCCGGTTCGTCGCGGACATCAAGGCGGGCAAGGACGAGGTGACCGCGCCCGTCTACTCGCACCTGATCTACGACATCGTCCCCGGCGAGCGGCTCACCGTGCGCCGCCCGGACATCCTCATCGTGGAGGGGCTCAACGTCCTCCAGCCCGCCCTGCCGGGCCGGGACGGCCGTACGAGGGTCGGGCTCGCCGACTACTTCGACTTCAGCGTGTACGTGGACGCGCGCGCCGACGACATCGAGACCTGGTACCTGAATCGTTTCCGCAAGCTGCGCGACACGGCGTTCCAGGACCCGTCCTCGTACTTCCGCAAGTACACCCAGGTCTCCGAGGAGGAGGCGCTGGACTACGCGCGCACCATGTGGCGGACCATCAACAAGCCGAATCTGCTGGAGAACGTGGCTCCGACGCGCGGCCGTGCCACCCTGGTGCTCCGCAAGGGCCCGGACCACAAGGTCCAGAAGCTGTCCCTGCGCAAGCTCTGACCGCTCAGCCCCGGGAGGGCCGGCCGCGTGCTGCATCTGCGTCTCATCGTGCCCGACACGACCACCGACGAGGTCGTCACGCTCCTGGAGTCCACCGTCGGCACCGCCCACCTCGTGGTCCTGCCCGGCGCGGCCCGCTCCCCCGCCGGGGACGTGGTGATGTGCGATGTGGCGCGCGAGGCCGGTGACGAGCTGATCGGTGCGCTGCGCCGCCTGGGAATCGCCGAGTCCGGGGCGATCAGCGTCGAGCACCTCGACCTGACGCTCTCCTCGCACGCCGACAAGGCCGAGCACGAGGCGCCGGGCGACGGCGCCGACGCGGTGCTGTGGGAGGAGCTGACGGAGGCGACGCACGAGGAGTCGACGTTCTCCATCACCTACGTCTCCTTCCTCGCCCTCGCCACCATGCTCGCCGCCTGCGGGGTGATGCTCGACAACGCGGTGCTGATCGTGGGCGCGATGGCGGTCGGCCCGGAGTTCGGCCCGCTGGCCGGGATCTCCACGGCCATCGTGCAGCGCGCGCCCCGGCTGGTGGTGCGCTCACTGTGGGCGCTGATCGGCGGCTTCGCGCTGGCGATGATCGTCACCGCGGGGTTCTCCTGGCTGCTGGACGTTTTCGGGCTGTTCGAGAAGTCGATGATCGAGGCGGAGCGGCCCATCACCGGGTTCATCTGGCAGCCGGACTGGATGTCGTTCATCGTGGCGTTCCTGGCGGGCATCGCCGGGACGCTCTCCCTGACGTCGGCGAAGTCCGGGGCCCTGATCGGCGTGGCGATCTCCGTGACGACGGTCCCGGCCGCCGCCAACGCGGCCGTCGCGTTCAGCTACTCCGACTACCAGCAAACGATCGGCTCCGGGCAGCAGCTGCTCGCCAACCTCGGCGGGATCGTCCTCGCCGGCACGCTGACGCTGCTGCTGGAGAAGGCGCTGTGGCGGGCCCGGCGCGCGCAGAAGCCCCCGGCGAGCACGCCGGGGGCTTCCGTACGTCCATGAAACTTCCGTACGCCTACGGGGCTTCCGTACGTCGATGAGGCGGCGGCTCAGCCCAGCGCGGACTTCACCACATCGGCCAGCCGGCCCGCGACCGCGCGCGCCTGCTCGATGTCGGCGGCCTCGACCATGACCCGTACCAGCGGCTCCGTACCCGACTGGCGCAGCAGCACCCGCCCGGTCGAGCCGAGCTCGCGCTCGGCCTCGGTCACCGCGGTGGCCAGCTCGGGCGAGGTGGTGACCCGGGACTTGTCGACGTCGGGGACGTTGATGAGCACCTGGGGCAGGCGCTGCATGACCCCGGCCAGCTCGGCGAGGCCGCGGCCGGTGGCGGCGATCCGGGCCGCCAGCATCAGGCCGGTCAGCGTGCCGTCGCCGGTCGTGGCGTGGTCCAGGACGATGACGTGGCCGGACTGCTCGCCGCCGAGCGCGAAGCCCTCGGCCTTCATCGACTCCAGGACGTAACGGTCGCCGACCGCCGTCTGGACGAGGTGGATACCCTCGCGCTCCATGGCGATCTTGAAGCCGAGGTTCGACATCACGGTGCCGACGACGGTGTCCTTGCGGAGCTGCCCGGCCTCCCGCATGGCGAGGGCCAGTACGGCGAGGATCTGGTCGCCGTCGACCTCCTCGCCCGCCGCGTCCACGGCCAGGCAGCGGTCGGCGTCGCCGTCGTGGGCGATGCCGAGGTCGGCGCCGTGCTCGACGACGGCGGCGCGCAGCAGCTCCAGGTGGGTGGAGCCGCAGCCGTCGTTGATGTTCAGGCCGTCCGGCTCGGCGCCGATGGTGACGACCTCGGCCCCGGCCCGGGCGAACGCCTCGGGCGAGACCCGGGCGGCAGCGCCGTGCGCCTCGTCCAGGACGACCTTCAGCCCGTCGAGCCGGTTGGGGAGGACGCCGATGAGGTGGGCGACGTAACGGTCGAAGCCCTCCGTGTAGTCGGTGACCCGGCCGACGCCCGCGCCGGTCGGGCGGGTCCACGGCTCACCGGTGCGGTGCTGCTCGTAGACCGTCTCGATCCGGTCCTCCAGCTCGTCGGCGAGCTTGTGGCCGCCGCGGGCGAAGAACTTGACGCCGTTGTCGGGCATCGCGTTGTGGCTCGCGGAGAGCATCACGCCGATGTCCGCGCCGAGCGAGCCGGTGAGGTACGCGACGGCCGGCGTCGGCAGCACGCCGACGCGCAGGACGTCCACGCCCGCGCTGGCCAGACCGGCCACGACGGCGGCTTCCAGGAACTCTCCGGATGCCCGGGGGTCGCGGCCGACCACGGCGGTCGCGCGATGGCCGGCGAAGGTGCCCGCCTCGGCGAGTACGTGCGCCGCCGCGACCGAAAGACCGAGCGCGAGCTCGGCCGTCAGATCCGCATTGGCGACACCGCGCACTCCGTCCGTACCGAAGAGTCGTCCCACTGGTGTCCTCCGAGGTGCTCCGAAACCACAAAAACCAAAGCAAAGCGAAACTAAACAACCACAACTACGAAAACAGCAAAACGGCCGGGCGGGCGGCATGGCGCGGCTCACGCGCGCGAGGTGTGCGCGGAGTACGAGAGTGCGGGCCGATGAACGTCTTATGCCGTTATACGCCTGCGGGGCCCGATAAACGAACGCCCCAGCAGCACGGAGTGTGCCGCCGGGGCGAACGTGTAACGCGGACGAGCAGGCGATTTAGCGCTTGCTGTACTGCGGGGCCTTACGGGCCTTCTTGAGACCGGCCTTCTTGCGCTCGACCGCACGGTCGTCGCGGGAGAGGAAGCCGGCCTTCTTCAGCGTGGCGCGGTTGTTGTCCACGTCCGCCTCGTTCAGCGAGCGGGCCACACCGAGGCGCAGGGCGCCGGCCTGACCGGACACGCCACCACCCGAGATGCGGGCCACGACGTCGTAGCGACCGTCGAGCTCGAGCACCTTGAAGGGCTCGTTGACTTCCTGCTGGTGCACCTTGTTGGGGAAGTAGTCCTCAAGGGTGCGACCGTTGATCTTCCACTTGCCGGTGCCCGGGATGATCCGGACGCGGGCAATGGCGTTCTTGCGACGGCCAAGGCCGGCGGCGGGCTGCGGGTCGCCGAAGCGGCCCGCGAGCGACTCGGAGGTGTACTCACCCTCGACGGGGACCTCGGACTCGAAGGTGGTCACCTCGGCGAACGTCTCCTCGCCCTCGGTGCCCACCGTGTCGTCGGTGGTCGTCTCAACAGTGGTCTCGGCCACGATGCTCCTCAGATCTTTCTGTATGTCTTAGGGGGTGGCCGGAACTACTGCGCGACCTGGGTGATCTCGAACGGGACCGGCTGCTGAGCAGCGTGCGGGTGCTGGTCGCCCGCGTAGACCTTGAGCTTCGAGATCATCTGACGGCCCAGGGTGTTCTTGGGGATCATGCCCTTGATGGCCTTCTCGACGGCCTTCTCGGGGTTCTTCGCGAGAAGCTCGTCGTAGCGCACCGAACGGAGACCGCCCGGGAAGCCCGAGTGGCGGTACGCCATCTTCTGGGTCTTCTTGTTGCCGGACAGGTGAACCTTGTCGGCGTTGATGATGATGACGAAGTCGCCCATGTCCATGTGGGGGGCGTAGATCGCCTTGTGCTTGCCTCGGAGGAGGTTCGCGGCCGTGGTGGCCAGACGGCCCAGGACGATGTCCTGAGCGTCAATGATGTGCCACTGGCGAGTGACATCGCCGGGCTTGGGGCTGTACGTACGCACTTCGTAGCCTTCGCTTCTTAGTGGATGAGGTCCAGACAACACATGGCACCCCTGAAGCGATCATGCAGCTGGGGCTCACACTGCCGGGACGCTGCCCGTATGCGAGCCACTGGTAACTGCTCCAGAGAACCTACGCAGGGGTCCGCCTCGTGAGAACGACGACCCGATACGTATAACAAACCTCGACAGTACCCGCCGTGCCCCGGACGGGTCAAAACGGCCCGGCCCCTGCCGGCCCCGCCTCTCCAGCCCCACCGGCGCTCGGGACCGCCTTTCCAGCCCCGCTGGCGCTCGGGATCGCCTTTACAGCCTCGCCGGCGTTTGAGGCGCGGGGGTCCGGGGGCAGCGCCCCCGCAACGGCCCCGCACGGCACCCCGCACCCCCACCACCCCGCCGACCGCCGAGGTCACCGCGCCCGCTGGACCCGCCGCTCGTCCCACACCGGCTCCGACGTCTCCCGTACGACCCCGTCCGAACCGAAGACCAGGTACCGGTCGAAGGACTTCGCGAACCACCGGTCGTGCGTGACGGCCATCACCGTGCCGTCGTACACCTCCAGGCCGTCCTGCAGCGCCTCCGCCGACTCCAGGTCCAGGTTGTCCGTCGGCTCGTCCAGGAGCAGCGCGGTGGTGCCCGCCAGCTCCAGGAGCAGGATCTGGAACCGCGCCTGCTGCCCGCCGGAGAGCCGCTCGAAGGCCTGGTCGCCCTGGCGCTCCAGCTCGTACCGCCGCAGCACCGACATCGCGCCGCCCCGGTCCTTGGCGTGCTCGGACCAGAGGATCTCCACCAGCGTCTTGCCGAGCAGCTCCGGATGCGCGTGGGTCTGGGCGAAGTGCCCCGGCACGACCCGCGCCCCGAGCTTCCACTCCCCCGTGTGCGCCACCGGCTCCCCCGCCAGCAGCCGCAGGAAGTGCGACTTGCCCGACCCGTTGGAACCGAGGACGGCGACCCGCTCCCCGTAATAGATCTCCAGGTCGAACGGTTTCATCAGCCCGGTCAGCTCCAGGTTCTTGCAGGTGACCGCCCGCACCCCGGTCCGCCCGCCGCGCAGCCGCATCCTGATGTCCTGCTCGCGCGGCGGCTCCGGCGGCGGGCCTGCCTCCTCGAACTTCTTGAAGCGGGTCTGCATCGCGTGGTAGCGGTTGGCCATGTCGGGGCTGTTCGCCGCCTGCTGCCGCATCCGCAGGACGAGCGCCTTCAGCCGGGCGTGCTCCTCCTGCCAGCGCCGCAGCAGCTCCTCGAAGCGGGCGAACCGCTCCTTGCGGGCGTCGTGGTAGGTGGCGAAGCCGCCACCGTGCACCCATACGTCGCTGCCCGCCGCGCTCGGCTCGACGCTGACGATCTTCTCGGCGGCCCGGGACAGCAGCTCGCGGTCGTGCGAGACGAACAGGACCGTCTTACGGGTCTCCTTGAGCTTCTCCTCCAGCCAGCGCTTGCCGGGGACGTCCAGATAGTTGTCCGGCTCGTCCAGGAGGAGCACCTCGTCGGGGCCGCGCAGCAGCGCCTCCAGGACCAGCCGCTTCTGCTCACCGCCACTGAGGGTGCGCACCTCACGCCACTGCGCCTTCTCGTACGGGACGCCCAGCGCGGCCATGGTGCACATGTCCCAGACCGTCTCGGCCTCGTACCCGCGCGCCTCGGCCCAGTCGCTCAGCGCCTGCGCGTACGCCATCTGCGCGGCCTCGTCGTCGACGGTGAGAATGCGTTCCTCGGCGGCGTCGACGGCCTTCGCGGCCTCCCTGATCCGGGGCTGCGACACCGACACCAGCAGGTCCCGTACGGTCCGCTCGTCCCGTACCGAGCCCACGAACTGCGGCATCACACCGAGCCCGCCGCTCACCGAGACCGTGCCGCCGTGGGGCTGGAGCTCCCCGGCGAGCAGCCGCAGCAGGGTCGTCTTGCCCGCTCCGTTCGCCCCGACGAGGGCGACAACGGCTCCGTCGGCCACCCGGAACGAGGCGTCGCCGAGCAGCACCCGCCCGTCCGGTAGGTAGTACTCCAGGTGGCCCGCTTCAAGATGTCCCATACAGAGCATTGTCACGGTCCGCGAAGCGATGGCCCAACCGGTTTACGAAGGCGGCGCTTCCGGTCGAACGGCAGGCCCTAGGATTCGCGCATGAGTTCATGGCAAGGGGGGCCCTCCTGGGGGCCAGGGGACAACGGGACTCCGGACTGGGCCGCGCTCGCCGAGGAGTCCGCAGCACGAGCCCGCCGCAAACGGTGGCTGATGATCGGCGGCGGGGTGCTGGCCACCGCCGTGGTCGGCGCGATCGTGGCGACCGCCGTGGTCACCACGGGCGGCGGCAAGAGCGATCCGGCGGGCAGCGCGAGCAAACTGCCGGCGCCGGCCGAACTGCCCGAGGACACCTCGGCGCCCGCGCCGTCCTTCTCGTCGGTGGCTCCGCCGCCCCCGCCGGACCCGAAGGAATACATAACGAGCGCCGACAAGGACAAGGCGCCGATCACCGTCGACGGCTTCTTCCCCGGCAGGAAGCTCGCCATGGGCGACCGCGTCCACACCAAGGGCGCCACCGGCCGCACCACCGACTGCGCGACCGGCACCCAGGGCGCCCTCGGCGCGGTCCTCACGAAGAACGGCTGCAAGCAGCTCATCCGCGCGACGTACAGCAAGGACGGGGTGGCCGTCACCGTCGGCATCGCGGTCTTCGACACCGAGGCCCGCGCACGGAAGACGGTCGACCAGGCGGCGGGCGGCCTCGCCTCCCTCAGCGGCGCGGGCGTGCCCACCTTCTGCCGCGGCGGCACGGTCTGCCGTCGCACCACCAACTCCTACGGCCGGTACGCCTACTTCACCGTCGGCGGCTTCACCGACGGCACCCGCGTCACCGCCAAGGACAGAGACGTCTTCGCGGTCGGTGACGACCTGGCGAACTTCGTCTTCCGCCAGATCCACCAGCGCGGCCGGGTCCAGGCTTCGCAGGCGGCGGCGGAACCCGCCCAGTAGCCGGACACCGCCCGCCGGGCCTTCTTCGATCAGCGTCCGACGATCGACGCGGTCTCTGTGAGCTGCTAAGTTATAGGTCGACCACTAACCAAGGAGTCGCCATGACAGCCGAGCAGAACGACACCGACGCCGACCGCCGCGCCGCCGCCCAGCACGCCGTGGCCGAACACCTGCGCCTCACCGCCGCGGGACGCGTCGACGAATGGGTGACGCTGTTCGCCCCGGACGCGGTGCTCGAGTTCCCGTTCGCGCCGGACGGCGTGGAGCGACGGGTGGCGGGACGGGACGCGCTGGTCGCGCACATGAGGCACTTCCCCGAGACCTTCGACGTCGAGTTCGGCGACCTGGTCTTCCACGAGACGGTCGACCCGAGTCTCGTGATCGCCGAGTTCCGCTCCACGGGCACCGCACGGCCGACCGGCAAGCCGTACGAGCAGACCTGCATCTCCGTCGTCCGGACCGACGACGACGCACGCATCACCCACTACCTGGACTACTGGAACCCGCTCGTGGCCATCGAGGCGCTCACCCCCCACGACGCGCCCTCCGAGCAGGGCCTCAGCGTTCCTTTCGGAGGCTGAGGGCCCTTTTGGAGGCTGAGGGAGGCCGTGTTTAACTGACGCCCATGCCCGCCGCCGGTACCAGCACAAAGAGCGACGAACGCCGTCGGGCCCTGGTGGCCGCGGCGGTCGACTGCTTCGCGCAAAAGGGTTTCTACGGCACGACGACGCACGAGATGGCCCAATGGGTCGGCATCTCCCAGCCGTATCTCTACCGGCTGTACCCGAACAAGGAAGCCCTGTTCGCGGCGACCGTCGACCATGTGTCCGTCGTGATGACCGAGACCCTCCTCGCGCACGCGCCGACGGCGGGCGGGACGGGCCCGGCACTGGACGCGGCGCGCGACGCCTACGCCGCGCTCGTCGAGGACCGGAACATCCTGCGTTTCCTCATGCACGCGAACTGCGCCACGGGCGAGCCGCTGGTGGCGGAGGCCGTACGCCGGTGCTACGCCAAGCAGGTCGACACCGTGCGCCGACTGCTCGGCGACGACGAGGCCGTACGGCGCTGGTTCGGTGCCGGGATGCTCGACAACGTGGTCGCCGTGCTGGGCCTGGCCGACGTCGACGAGCCGTGGGCGCACGTCCTCACCGCCCGAAGGACGACTCCATGAGCACCCCCGGCCCCCGCAGGGCCCGCCTCCTCGCCGCCGGCTACATCGGCCTGGTCACGGCCGCCGCCCTGGCCCAAGAGATCGCCGGACAGCCGGAGGGCGGCCGGATACCGCTGACCCTGGCCACCTTCCCGGGCGGGATCGCGCTGCTCGTCCTGCTGTACCTGTCGGCGCCGCTGACCGGCGACGGGCCGGGCACCGAGGAGGCCGGGTTCAGCCTCCTCGCCCCCCTGTTCCACGGCGCCGGGGCGCTGCTCAACGTCCTGATCGTGTGGGGCGTCATCGCCTTCGCCCGCCACTTCAGGGCCGAGTGCCGCCGCAGCCGGAGCAGTTGAACACCCCCGGCCTCAGCAGCACCCGGCCCCCGGCAGCGTCCTGACGTTACGGGCCTCCGCGGCACGCGCGGCGAGCAACTCGTCGGCCGGGTACGCCACTTCCTCCAGCGTCAGCCCGTGCGGCCGCACCACGTGCACCCCGGGGTCGCGCACCTTCGCCGCGAGCACCTCGGCGGGCCAGGCGGCCGGCCGGCGCCCGTCCCCCACGAACAACGCCGCCCCGATCAGCGCCCGCACCATGTTGTGGCAGAACGCGTCGGCCTGCACGGTCGCGGTGAGGACACCCGAAGCCGGATCCCGTACCCAACTCAGCTTCTGGAGCGTGCGGATGGTGGTCGCGCCCTCGCGCTTCTTGCAGTACGCGGCGAAGTCGTGCTCCCCCACCATCAGCGCGGCCGCCTCGTTCATCGCGTCCACGTCCAACGGCCGGTCGTGCCACAGCACATGACCGCGCGTCAGCGGGTCCACCCCGCCCGGCCGGTCACCGACTCGGTAGGCGTAGCGCCTCCAGAGCGCGGAGAAGCGGGCGTTGAACCCGGCCGGGGCGGGGGCCGCTCGCCAGATCCGTACATCCAGCGGAAGCCGCCCCGCCAGCCGCCGCAGCAGCTTCTCCTCGTGCTCCGCCCACACCGCCTCCGGCAGGTCCACATGCGCCACCTGACCCCGCGCGTGCACCCCGGCGTCCGTGCGCCCCGCCACCGTCAGGTCGTACGTCACGGCCGACCGGGTCACGGTCCGCAGCGCGTCCTCGATCTCGCCCTGCACCGTGCGCCGGCTGGTCTGCTTCGCCCAGCCGGAGAAGTCCTTGCCGTCGTAGGCCAGGTCCAGCCGCACCCGTACGAACCCGGGCTCCGCCTCGTCACTCACCCGTATCTCCTTATCCCGTCCGGTCAGCAGAACGGGCCCGCACCGCCCCGAAGGGTGATGCGGGCCCGTCCCGTGGTCCTTAAGACGCTCAGGCGTCCTTGGACTCCTCGTCGGCCTTCTCGACCGGCTTGGCGTCCTCGACGACCTCGGACTCGGCCGCGGGGGCCTCGTCCTTCTTGAGGGTGTCTTCCTTGACCGCGCGCTTCGTCGCTGCCTCGGCCTCACCGGTGGCCTGCTGGGCCACGGTCAGCGCCTCGACCAGCTCGATGACCGCCATCGGGGCGTTGTCGCCACGACGGTTGCCGATCTTGGTGATACGCGTGTAACCACCGGGGCGGTTCTCGTAGCGGGGGGCGATCTCGGTGAAGAGCGTGTGCACGATGCTCTTGTCCGTGATCGTCTGCAGCACCAGGCGACGGTTGTGGATGTCGCCCTTCTTCGCCTTGGTGACGAGGCGCTCGGCGACCGGACGCAGGCGGCGGGCCTTGGCCTCGGTCGTCGTGATGCGGCCGTGCTCGAACAGCGACTTCGCCAGGTTGGCGAGGAGCAGACGCTCGTGCGCGGCGCTGCCGCCCAGACGGGCACCCTTTGCGGGACGCGGCATGGTGATTCTCCTTGTGTGCTGCACCGGCCGTATCAGGTACCGGTGTCAGTTCCCGTGAAGCGGACGCCTCACGGAAGTCATAGCTGCCGGACATCAGCCAAATTCAAGCCCGTCCGGCGATTGAGGACAAAGCCTCATCCCGGCACGGGGGCACCCTCAAAACCGGGCACCCCCCGCCGGAGGCGATCAGTACTGCTCGGTCTCCACGAAACCCGCATCCGCATCGTCATCGGCGCCGAAGGCGTCCGCCGCGGCGGTCGGGTCGAAGCCGGGAGGCGAGTCCTTCAGCGCGAGGCCCATACCGGCCAGCTTCGCCTTGACCTCGTCGATCGACTTCGCACCGAAGTTGCGGATGTCGAGCAGGTCCGCCTCGGAACGGGCCACGAGCTCACCCACGGAGTGGATGCCCTCGCGCTTGAGGCAGTTGTACGAGCGGACCGTGAGCTCCAGCTCCTCGATCGGCAGAGCCAGATCGGCGGCGAGAGCGGCGTCCGTCGGGGACGGGCCCATGTCGATGCCCTCGGCGTCGATGTTGAGCTCGCGCGCCAGACCGAACAGCTCGACCAGGGTCTTACCGGCCGACGCCATGGCGTCACGGGGACGCATGGCCTGCTTGGTCTCGACGTCGACGATCAGCTTGTCGAAGTCGGTGCGCTGCTCGACACGGGTCGCCTCGACCTTGTACGTGACCTTGAGCACCGGCGAGTAGATCGAGTCGACCGGGATCCGGCCGATCTCCTGGCCGACCTGCTTGTTCTGGACGGCGGAGACGTAGCCGCGACCGCGCTCGACGGTCAGCTCCATCTCCAGCTTGCCCTTGCCGTTGAGCGTGGCGAGAACGAGGTCGGGGTTGTGCACCTCGACACCGGCCGGGGGCGCGATGTCGGCGGCGGTGACCAGACCCGGGCCCTGCTTGCGCAGGTACATCACGACGGGCTCGTCGTGCTCCGAGGAGACGACCAGCTGCTTGATGTTGAGGATGAGGTCGGTGACGTCCTCCTTGACGCCCGGCACGGTGGTGAACTCGTGCAGGACCCCGTCGATCCGGATGCTGGTGACAGCGGCACCGGGGATCGAGGAGAGGAGGGTACGGCGGAGGGAGTTGCCGAGGGTGTAACCGAAGCCCGGCTCCAGCGGCTCGATCACGAACCGGGAGCGGAATTCGTCGACGACCTCTTCGGTCAGCGACGGACGCTGAGCGATAAGCATGTGGTGATCCTTCAGTCAGGGGCACCCACTATTTGATGCCCGACAGATGTAACAAGGGTACGGGCGGTACGCCCCATATGAGGCGTACCGCCCGGACCCGGCGCTACTGACGCACGGCCGTCACCGGCCGCGGCGCATCAGACGCGGCGACGCTTCGGCGGACGGCAGCCGTTGTGCGGCGTCGGGGTGACGTCCTGGATCGAACCGACCTCGAGGCCCGTGGCCTGGAGGGAGCGGATCGCGGTCTCACGGCCGGAGCCGGGACCCTTGACGAAGACGTCGACCTTGCGCATGCCGTGCTCCTGCGCGCGGCGGGCGGCCGACTCGGCGGCCATCTGCGCGGCGAAGGGGGTGGACTTGCGCGAGCCCTTGAAGCCGACGTGGCCGGCGGAGGCCCAGGAGATCACGTTGCCCGAGGGGTCCGTGATCGAGACGATGGTGTTGTTGAACGTGCTCTTGATGTGCGCGTGCCCGTGAGCGACGTTCTTCTTTTCCTTGCGACGCACCTTCTTGGCTGCGCCCTGACGACCCTTGGGGGGCATGTCTTGACTCCAGATGGAGAGGGGAGGTGATCGGTCCTACAGCGAAGACCGCTGGATGCTGCGGTGGTCCGGAAACCCGGATTGCGCAGTGCGTCCGCTGAGGACTACTTCTTGCCCGGCTTCTTCTTACCGGCGATGGCGCGACGCGGGCCCTTGCGGGTACGCGCGTTCGTGCTGGTGCGCTGACCGTGGACCGGCAGACCACGGCGGTGACGAATGCCCTGGTAGCAGCCGATCTCGATCTTGCGGCGAATGTCGCCCTGGACCTCGCGGCGGAGGTCACCCTCGGTGCGGAGGTTGGCGTCCACGTACTCGCGGATCTTGACGAGGTCTTCCTCGGCAAGGTCGCGAACGCGGGCGTCCGGGTTCACGCCGGTGCTGGCGAGGATCTCCTTGGACCGGGTGCGCCCGATACCGAAGACGTAGGTGAGGGCAACCTCCACGCGCTTTTCGCGCGGGATGTCAACACCTGAAACGCGTGCCATTCAATGGCTCCAGTTGTTATTTCGGGGGTCTTCCGCAATGCCACTCCCGACCGCCGACCGCTCACTGGGAGAGGTGGTACGCCCGGGTCTCCGGCCCCCGCCGGAGGTGTCGTCAGCCGTGGCTTGGACGGGCACTGCGTATGTACGTATTACGTGCGTCGCGCGAAGAACTGCGAGATGCAGGCGGTCGTGCGTCAGCCCTGGCGCTGCTTGTGGCGCAGGTTGTCGCAGATGACCATGACCCGACCGTGACGGCGGATCACCTTGCACTTGTCGCAGATCTTCTTGACGCTCGGCTTGACCTTCATGGGATGTCAGGTTCTCCGGGTCAGTGCCATCACCCGCCGAAACGGGGTGCCGGCAAGATCTACTTGTATCGGTAGACGATCCGGCCACGCGTCAGGTCGTACGGAGAGAGCTCCACCACGACCCGGTCATCCGGGAGAATACGGATGTAGTGCATCCGCATCTTGCCGCTGATGTGCGCCAGGACCTTGTGACCGTTCTGGAGCTCCACCTTGAACATTGCGTTCGGGAGGGACTCGATCACGGTGCCCTCAATCTCGATGGCACCTTGCTTCTTGGCCACGCTTCGCCTTTCGAATCGGCTACCTTGATCGGCTCTTGCGATCTTGTGCCGTACATGTGATTGCATGCAGACACACGGATGCACCAGAGCCGACGAGTCAGTCTACGTCAGCGGACTCCAAAAGACGAATCCGTCAAGTTTGCCCACTACCGGTGATCCTTAGACCTACCGGAAGGGTTGCATCAGGCCATCCGGGCTCAGGCCAGCGGGTCGGGCGCCGCCTCGATGCCGTACTCCGCGAGCTTCGCCCGGCCGCAGTCCGGGGCGGTCAGGACCAGCGGGCCCTGCTCGGTGAGCGCGATGGAGTGCTCCCAGTGCGAGGACCAGGTGCCGTCCGTCGTCAGGACCGTCCAGTCGTCGCTCAGGACCTCCGTCTGCGCCGTACCCAGCGAGACCATGGGCTCGATCGCCAGGCAGACGCCCGGGACCAGCTTGATGCCCTTGCCGCGCTTGCGGGAGACGTAGTTCAGCAGGTGCGGGTCCATGTGCATCTCGGTACCGATGCCGTGGCCGCCGTAGTCCTCGATGATCCCGTACTTACCGGTGGCCGGGCGGGGCTGGCGGCGGATGTAGGACTCGATCGCCTTGGAGATGTCGACGAGGCGGTTGTTCACCTTCATCGCGGCGATCCCGGCCCACATCGACTCCTCCGTCACCCGGGAGAGCTCGACCAGCTCCGGAGCGTGACCGGTGCCCACGAAGGCGGTGTACGCGGCGTCGCCGTGCCAGCCGTCCACGATCGCGCCGGCGTCGATCGAGATGATGTCGCCGTCCTTGAGGACCGTCTTGTCGTCCGGGATGCCGTGGACGACCACCTCGTTGACCGAGGTGCAGATGGTCGCGGGGAACCCGCCGTAACCGAGGAAGTTCGACTTCGCTCCGTGGTCGGCGATCACCTTGCGGGCGACCTGGTCCAGGTCCTTCGTGGTGGCGCCGGGCACGGCCGCCTCACGGGTGGCCGCGTGAATGGCAGCGACCACCAGCCCGGCCTCGCGCATCTTCGCGATCTGCTCGGGGGTCTTGATCTGCACCATTGCTCGGCGCCTCTCTGCATCGACGGGTGACGGTGACGGGTTACGGGTCCGCTGCGGGCCCACTCAACGATACGGGCGCAAGCAGTCGGCCGCGGCGCCCTGGGGCGCCGCGGCCGACTGCACAGCGGTGGTACGGGGTGGGGCTCAGCCCTCGTCGGACTTCAGCGCCTCCATGGCGCGGGCGGTCACCTCGGTGACCTTGCCGAGCGCGGAGATGGTCACCACCAGGCCCTGGGCCCGGTAGTAGTCGATGATCGGCTCGGTCTGCGTGTGGTAGACCTCCAGCCGGGTCCGGACCGTCTCCTCGCTGTCGTCGTCCCGCTGGTACAGCTCGCCGCCGCAGGCGTCGCAGACGCCCTCGGTCTTCGGCGGGTTGTACGTCACGTGGAAGACGTGCGCGCTGTCGCTGCGGCAGATGCGGCGACCCGCGATCCGCTTCACGACCTCTTCCTCGGGGACCTCGAGATCGAGGACCGCGTCGAGCTTCACGCCCTCGTCCTTGAGCATCACGTCAAGGGCTTCGGCCTGGCCCACATTCCGCGGGAAGCCGTCCAGCAGGAAGCCGTTCACGGCGTCCGACTGGGCCATGCGGTCCTTGGCCATCCCGATGGTGACTTCGTCCGGCACCAGCTGGCCTGCGTCCATGTAGGCGCGGGCCTGCTTGCCAAGGTCGGTGCCCTGGCTGATGTTGGCGCGGAAGAGGTCGCCCGTGGAGATGTGCGGAATCGACAGGTTCTTGGCAAGGTACGCAGCCTGCGTTCCCTTGCCGGCACCCGGAGGCCCGACGAGGACGATTCGCATCAGCGGAGGAACCCTTCGTAATTGCGCTGCTGGAGCTGACTCTCGATCTGCTTCACGGTTTCCAGACCGACACCCACGATGATGAGGATGCTCGTCCCGCCGAACGGGAAGTTCTGGTTCGCACCGCCGAAGCCTGCCAACGCCATCGTCGGCACAAGAGCGATCAGGCCCAGGTACAGCGAGCCCGGCCAAGTGATCCTGTTGAGCACGTAGCTCAGGTACTCGGCAGTAGGTCGACCTGCCCGGATGCCCGGGATGAAGCCACCATACTTCTTCATGTTGTCGGCGACTTCGTCGGGGTTGAACGAAATGGCCACGTAGAAGAAGGCGAAGAACACGATGAGTACGAAGTACACCGCGATGTAATACGGGTGGTCACCCGTCACGAAGTGGTCCTGGATCCAGGTGGCCCAGCCCGCGGTGGAGCCGGAGAACTGGACGATCAGTGACGGGATGAAGAGCAGCGACGAGGCGAAGATGACGGGAATCACACCCGCCTGGTTCACCTTCAGCGGGATGTACGTGGACGTACCGCCGTAGGACCGGCGACCGATCATGCGCTTCGCGTACTGGACCGGGATCCGGCGCTGGGCCTGCTCGACGAAGACGACGAGGGCGACCATGACGAAGCCGATGAGGATGACCGTGCCGAACTCGATCCAGCCGTCGGCCAGCTTGCCGCTCTCCTTGATGGCCCACAGGGCACCGGGGAACGTGGCGGCGATCGAGATGAACATGAGGATCGACATGCCGTTGCCGATGCCTCGGTCGGTGATGAGCTCACCGAGCCACATGACGGCGGCGGTACCGGCGGTCATGGTGATGACCATGACCAGGGTCGTGAAGATGGACTTGTCGGCCACGATCTGGTCGCCGACGGAGCAGTTCTGGAACAGCGCCCCGCTCCGGGCGGTCGCGACGAGGCCGGTGCCCTGGAGGATGGCCAGCGCGACGGTCAGATAACGCGTGTACTGCGTGATCTTGGCCGTGCCGGACTGTCCCTCCTTCTTGAGGGCTTCCAGTCGGGGGATCACCACGGTCAGCAGCTGAAGAATGATGCTGGCCGTGATGTACGGCATGATGCCGAGCGCGAAGATGGTGATCTGCAACAGGGCGCCACCGCTGAACATCTGCATCAGACCGAGCAGGCCACCCGAATCGGCCTGGTCGATGCACTGCTGGACCTTCGCGTAGTCGACTCCGGGCGCCGGGATGTGAGCCCCGAGCCGGTAGAGCACGATGATGCCGAGCGTGAAGAGCAGCTTCTTGCGCAGGTCGGGCGTCTTGAACGCTCGGGCGAACGCGGTGAACACGGTGCCTCCTGCGACCCCCGCGCTATGCGTCAGAGGCGACGGGTCTGGATGGGACTGGATGGGATCGGATACAAGGCAGCCCTACATCGTAAGGAGGCCACAAAAGATTAACGGCGCCACCCTACCCGGCCCGGGACTGAGCAGGAAACACGCACTGCACACCGGTGCAACGCCCACTCCCCGCCCCACGCCGTGAAAGACCGGCCAAGCCACACCATTTAGGACGTGAAAGCCCCTCGGCTCCCCCACCGCCGGTGCGGTGGACACCCGTTCAACCTTTCCCGAGCCTTTACGGTTCCCGTACAGCGCCACAAACACGAAAAAGCCTGGCCGGCCACCTCCGAAGAGGCAGCCGGCCAGGCTCAGTTCTGTCCCGCGGCTCAGACGAGCTCGGTGACCGTACCGCCGGCGGCGGTGATCTTCTCCTTGGCGGAGCCGGAGACGGCGTCAACCGAAACCTGCAGCGCTACGGAGATCTCGCCCTGTCCGAGGACCTTGACGAGGTGGTTGTTGCGCACAGCGCCCTTGGCGACCAGGTCGGCCACCGTGACCTCTCCACCCTCGGGGTAGAGCGTCGAGAGCTTGTCCAGGTTCACGACCTGGTACTCCGTGCGGAACGGGTTCTTGAAGCCCTTGAGCTTCGGGAGACGCATGTGGAGGGGCATCTGGCCACCCTCGAAGCGCTCCGGAACCTGGTAACGAGCCTTCGTACCCTTGGTACCACGGCCTGCGGTCTTACCCTTGGACGCCTCACCACGACCCACACGGGTCTTGGCGGTCTTGGCGCCCGGGGCAGGCCGGAGGTTGTGGGCCTTCAGCGGGCTGTTCTCCGCCATGTCAGTCAACCTCCTCAACCGTCACGAGGTGGCGGACGGTGTTGGCCATTCCGCGGAACTCGGGGCGGTCCTCCTTGACAACCGAGTCGTTCAGGCGCTTGAGCCCGAGCGAACGCAGGGTGTCGCGGTGGTTCTGCTTGCTGCCGATGTACGACTTCGTCTGCGTGATCTTGAGGCGAGCCATCACACACCTGCCGCGCGAGCACGGAGCAGAGCCGCGGGGGCGACGTCCTCGAGGGGCAGACCGCGGCGGGCCGCGATCTCCTCGGGACGCTGCAGGCCCTGAAGGGCCGCCACGGTCGCGTGCACGATGTTGATCGCGTTGGACGAGCCAAGCGACTTCGACAGGATGTCGTGAACGCCGGCGCACTCCAGAACGGCGCGCACCGGGCCACCGGCGATAACGCCGGTACCGGGGGAAGCCGGCTTGAGCAGGACGACGCCCGCAGCCTTCTCGCCCGTGATCGGGTGAGGGATGGTGCCCTGGATACGCGGAACCTTGAAGAAGCTCTTCTTGGCCTCTTCGACGCCCTTGGCGATGGCCGCGGGAACTTCCTTGGCCTTGCCGTATCCGACACCGACGGTGCCGTCACCATCGCCCACCACGACCAGCGCGGTGAAGCTGAAGCGACGACCACCCTTCACAACCTTGGCGACGCGGTTGATCGCGACGACGCGCTCGACGTACGCGGTCTTCTCGGCGGCGCTGGCGCCACCGTCACGGCCCTTCCGGTCCCGCCGCTCGCCGCCACCGGCACCGCTTCCGCGGCGCTGGGGTCCAGCCATTGGATTTACCTCTCTCTGTTACGTCCGCTGTGCGTAGGAACCGGGGCTTAGAACTTCAGCCCGGCTTCACGGGCGGCGTCAGCCAGAGCGGCAATCCGCCCGGCGTACTGGTTACCACCGCGGTCAAACACGACGGCCTCGACGCCTGCGGCCTTGGCACGCTCGGCGACCAGGGCGCCGACCTGCTGGGCCTGAGCGCTCTTGTCACCCTCGCCACCACGGATCGAGGTGTCCAGGGTCGACGCCGACGCGAGCGTGTGGCCCGCGATGTCGTCGATGACCTGGGCCACGATGTGGCGGTTGGAACGCGTCACGACCAAGCGGGGACGCTCCGGCGAACCGGAGATGTGCTTGCGGACGCGGATGTGGCGGCGCTTGAGAGCGGCACGCTTGTACGCGTCGCCCTTGGCGATCTTCACACCGTATGCCATGGCTACTTACCAGCCTTTCCGACCTTGCGGCGGATGACCTCGCCCGCGTACTTGACGCCCTTGGCCTTGTACGGGTCGGGCTTCCGCAGCTTGCGGATGTTGGCGGCTACCTCGCCGACCTTCTGCTTGTCGATGCCCTCGACGCTGAGCTTCGTGGGCGACTCGACCTTGAAGGTGATGCCATCCGGAGCCTCGATGAGGATCGGGTGGCTGTAGCCCAGGGCGAACTCCAGGTTGGAGCCCTTCGCCTGGACGCGGTAACCGACACCGCTGATCTCGAGCGCCTTGCTGTAACCCGTGGTCACACCGGTGATCATGTTCGCCACCAGCGTGCGGGACAGGCCGTGGAGGGCCTTGTTCTGACGCTCGTCGTTCGGGCGGGAGACGTTGAGCACGCCGTCCTCACCCTTGGAGACCTCGATCGGCGCGGCAACGGTGTGCGTGAGGGAACCCTTGGGGCCCTTCACGGCGACCGTACGGCCATCGATGGTGACGTCCACACCGGCGGGAACCTGGATGGGGAGCTTGCCGATTCGCGACATGAGCTTTCCTTCCTTTCCCGACTACCAGACGTAGGCGAGGACTTCCCCACCTACGCCCTTCTTGCCTGCCTGCTGGCCGGTCAGGAGGCCGTGGGACGTGGAGATGATCGCCACGCCCAGACCGCCGAGGACCTTCGGCAGGTTGGTGGACTTTGCGTATACACGCAGACCCGGCTTCGAAATCCGCTTGATGCCGGCGATCGAGCGCTCGCGGTTCGGGCCGAACTTCAGCTCGAGGACGAGGTTCTTGCCGACCTCGGCGTCCTCGACCTTCCAGCCGGTGATGAAGCCCTCCTGCTGGAGGATCTCCGCGATGTGCGACTTGATCTTGCTGTGCGGCATCGAGACATCGTCGTGATATGCCGAGTTCGCGTTACGCAGACGCGTGAGCATGTCTGCGATGGGATCAGTCATGGTCATGAGTTGGCCTTCGGCCTCTCTCGCCGGGGTTTCCTGTATGCGCCATCCCTCTCCCCACTCAGTGGCGGGACGGGTGCGGTGCGGGGACCTACGGCGTAGTAAGTCGGTCTTGGGCGGCAGGCGCCCAACCCTTCAAGCCTACGGCATGAAAGGAGGGGCTCCTGCCGACCAGATACTTACCGAGAGTCTCCGGAACTTCCCTTTGCCCGAGGGCAGAGGGGAGTTACCAGGAGCTCTTGGTCACGCCCGGCAGCTCGCCACGGTGAGCCATCTCACGAAGGCACACGCGGCACAGGCCGAACTTGCGGTAGACGGAGTGGGGCCGGCCGCAGCGCTGGCAGCGGGTGTACCCGCGAACGCCGAACTTCGGCTTACGGGCGGCCTTAGCGATCAGAGCCTTCTTCGCCACGGTCAGTTCTCCTTGAACGGGAAGCCGAGGTGACGAAGGAGGGCACGACCCTCGTCGTCGTTGGTCGCCGTGGTGACCACGGTGATGTCCATGCCCCGGACCCGGTCGATCTTGTCCTGGTCGATCTCGTGGAACATGACCTGCTCCGTGAGACCGAAGGTGTAGTTGCCACGGCCGTCGAACTGCTTCGGCGACAGGCCACGGAAGTCACGGATACGCGGCAGCGCGAGCGACAGCGTACGGTCCAGGAACTCCCACATCCGGTCACCACGGAGGGTGACGTGGCAGCCGATCGGCTGGCCCTCGCGCAGCTTGAACTGCGCGATGGACTTGCGGGCCTTGGTGACGGCCGGCTTCTGGCCGGTGATCGTGGTGAGGTCCTTGACGGCCCCGTCGATCAGCTTGGAGTCGCGGGCGGCGTCGCCCACACCCATGTTGACCACGATCTTGACCAGACCGGGAACCTGCATGACGTTCTCGTACGAGAACTCCTCACGCAGCTTGCCGGCGATTTCCTCGCGGTAGCGCGTCTTGAGACGCGGCGCAGTGGTGGCAGTCATCAGATGTCCTCACCGGTCCGCTTGGCAACGCGGATCTTGTTGCCCTCGTCGTCAAAGCGGTAGCCGACGCGGGTGACAACCTTGTTGCCGTCCTTCTCCACGACCAGCTGAACGTTGCTGATGTGGATCGGGGCCTCGGTGGTGACAATGCCACCCGTCTGCGAACCGCGAGCCGTCTGACCGGCCTTGGTGTGCTTCTTGACCCGGTTGACACCCTCGACGAGGACGCGGTCCTGAGCGGGGTAGGCCACGATGACCTTGCCCTGCTTGCCCTTGTCCTTACCGGTGATGACCTGGACCAGGTCGCCCTTCTTGATCTTCATGCTTACAGCACCTCCGGCGCGAGCGAGATGATCTTCATGAACTTCTTCTCGCGCAGCTCCCGGCCCACCGGGCCGAAGATGCGGGTGCCGCGGGGGTCGCCGTCGTTCTTCAGAATGACGGCAGCGTTCTCGTCGAAGCGGATGTACGAGCCATCCTGACGACGACGCTCCTTGACGGTGCGAACGATGACGGCCTTGACGACGTCACCCTTCTTCACGTTGCCACCGGGGATCGCGTCCTTGACGGTGGCGACGATGACGTCACCGATACCCGCGTAGCGGCGACCCGAGCCACCGAGAACACGAATGGTGAGAATTTCCTTCGCACCCGTGTTGTCGGCGACGCGCAGTCGCGACTCCTGCTGGATCACGTCTATCTCCTGATCGTCTGCCGGTTCCCGGCGGGTGCCTCTCCGTTACCGGAGAGGCACCTCACCGAGCCTGGCGGAACTGACCTGATGGGGAATGCCCCTCAGGAATTACTTGGCCTTCTCGAGGATCTCGACGATGCGCCAGCGCTTCGAGGCCGACAGCGGACGCGTCTCCATGATGATGACGCGGTCGCCGACGCCCGCCGAGTTCTGCTCGTCGTGGGCCTTGAGCTTGTTCGTACGGCGGATGACCTTGCCGTACAGGGCGTGCTTCACGCGGTCCTCGACAGCGACGACGACGGTCTTGTCCATCTTGTCGCTGACGACGAGACCCTCACGGGTCTTGCGGAAGCCGCGCTCGGTCTTGCTGGTCTCAGTCACAGTCTTCTCGCTCATCAGACGCTCTCCACCGTCTCGATGCCGAGCTCGCGCTCGCGCATCAGGGTGTAGATCCGGGCGATGTCCTTACGGACGGACTTGAGCCGGCCGTGGTTCTCGAGCTGACCCGTCGCCGCCTGGAAGCGGAGATTGAACAGCTCTTCCTTGGCTTCGCGGAGCTTGTTGAGGAGCTCCTCGTCGCCCAGCTCGCGCAGCTCGGACGCCTTGGTACCGGCCGACATCACGACTCACCTGCCTCGCGCCGAACGATCCGGCACTTCATCGGAAGCTTGTGAGCAGCGCGGGTGAGCGCCTCACGAGCAATCTTCTCGTTCGGGTAGGACAGCTCGAACATCACCCGACCCGGCTTGACGTTCGCGATCCACCACTCGGGAGAACCCTTACCGGAACCCATGCGGGTCTCGGCAGGCTTCTTCGTCAGGGGACGGTCCGGGTAGATGTTGATCCAGACCTTGCCGCCACGCTTGATGTGACGGGTCATCGCGATACGAGCGGACTCGATCTGACGGTTCGTCACGTACGCCGGGGTCAGCGCCTGGATGCCGTACTCGCCGAACGCAACCTGCGTGCCACCCTTGGACATACCGCTGCGCTTCGGGTGGTGCTGCTTGCGGTGCTTGACCCTACGGGGGATCAGCATTTCGGTCAGGCCTCCGTTCCGGTGCTCTCGGCAGCCGGAGCAGCGGCGGCGGGAGCGTCGGCCTTGGGGGCCTCGGCTGCCGGCGACTGCTGCGGCTTACGGCCGCGACCGCCACGCTCGCCACCACGGCCGCCACCACGGCCGGCCGGGCGGTCGGTGCCGCCACGAGCCGGACGGTTGCCGGCGCGGGCCGCTGCGTTCTCGGCGCGAACCTCGGCGATGTTCTTGACGTCGCCCTTGTAGATCCAGACCTTCACGCCGATGCGGCCGAAGGTCGTCTTGGCCTCGAAGAAGCCGTAGTCGACGTTCGCACGGAGCGTGTGCAGGGGCACGCGGCCCTCGCGGTAGAACTCCGAGCGGGACATCTCGGCGCCGCCGAGGCGACCGCCGCACTGGATCTTGATGCCCTTGGCGCCGGCCTTCATCGAGCTCTGCATGCTCTTACGCATCGCACGACGGAAGGAGACGCGGGAGGAGAGCTGCTCGGCGACGGCCTGGGCCACCAGCTGAGCGTCCACCTCGGGGTTCTTGACCTCGAGGATGTTCAGCTGGACCTGCTTGCCGGTCAGCTTCTCCAGCTCGCCGCGGATGCGATCGGCCTCGGCGCCACGGCGACCGATGACGATGCCCGGACGGGCGGTGTGGATGTCGACCCGGACGCGGTCGCGGGTGCGCTCGATCTCAACCTTCGAGATGCCGGCGCGCTCCATGCCCTTCGTCATCATGCGACGAATGGCGACGTCTTCCTTGACGTAGTCCGAGTACAGCTTGTCGGCGTACCAACGGGACTTGAAGTCCGTGGTAATGCCGAGCCGGAACCCATGCGGGTTAACCTTCTGGCCCATTACCGGGTTCCTTCCTTGCTGCTGACGACCACGGTGATGTGGCTGGTCCGCTTACGGATCCGGTAGGCACGGCCCTGAGCACGCGGTCGGAACCGCTTCAGGGTCGGGCCCTCGTCCACGTACGCCTCGCTGATGACCAGCGAAGAGGCGTCAGGGTGGTCGTAGTTGTGTGCAGCGTTGGCAATGGCGCTGTCCAGCACCTTGCCAACCGGCACGCTCGCGGCCTGCGGGGCGAAACGCAGGACCGCCTGAGCCTCCGTGGCATCCATGCCACGGATGAGGTCCACCACTCGGCGGGCCTTCATGGGCGTGACGCGGATGTACCGCGCCTGGGCCCTGGCTTCCATGGTTGTCCCTTCGGTGTGAGTCATAGTCGTTTCCACCCCGCGCTAGCGGCGCTTCGACTTCCGGTCGTCCTTGACGTGGCCGCGGAAGGTGCGAGTCGGCGAGAACTCGCCGAGCTTGTGGCCGACCATCGACTCGGTGACGAACACCGGGACGTGGATCTTGCCGTTGTGCACCGCGATGGTGTGACCCAGCATGGCCGGGATGATCATCGAGCGACGGGACCAGGTCTTGATGACGTTCTTGGTGCCAGCTTCGTTCTGGACGTCCACCTTCTTGACGAGGTGGCCGTCGACGAAGGGCCCCTTCTTGAGACTGCGCGGCATCTAAACCCGCTCCTAGCGCTTCTTGTTCGTCTTGCGGCGGCGGACGATGTACTTGCTCGATGCCTTCTTCGGCGAGCGCGTACGACCTTCCTTCTGACCCCACGGCGAGACCGGGTGACGTCCACCGGAGGTCTTGCCTTCACCACCACCGTGCGGGTGGTCAACCGGGTTCATCGCGACACCGCGGACGGAAGGACGAACGCCCTTCCAGCGCATACGGCCGGCCTTGCCCCAGTTGATGTTCGACTGCTCGGCGTTGCCGACCTCACCGATCGTGGCGCGGCAGCGGGCGTCGACCAGCCGGATCTCACCGGACGGCATACGAAGGTGGGCCATGGTGCCCTCCTTCGCCAGCAGCTGCACGGAGGCACCCGCGGAACGGGCGAACTTCGCGCCGCCGCCGGGCCGCAGCTCGATGGCGTGGATGGTCGTACCGACCGGGATGTTGCGCAGCGCCAGGTTGTTGCCCGGCTTGATGTCTGCGGCCGGACCGTTCTCGACGCGGTCACCCTGCGCCAGGCCACGCGGGGCGACGATGTAACGCTTCTCGCCGTCCGCGTAGTGGAGCAGCGCGATGCGCGCGGTGCGGTTCGGGTCGTACTCGATGTGCGCGACCTTGGCCGGCACGCCGTCCTTGTCGTGACGACGGAAGTCGATCACGCGGTAGGCGCGCTTGTGTCCGCCACCCTGGTGGCGAACGGTGATCCGGCCGGTGTTGTTACGGCCGCCCTTGCTGTGCAGGGGGCGGACCAGCGACTTCTCCGGCGTGGACCGCGTGATCTCGACAAAGTCGGCGACGCTGGAGCCACGACGGCCCGGGGTCGTCGGCTTGTACTTGCGGATACCCATTTCTCAGTCCTCGTCCGATTCCGGACGACTCGACCTCCGCTAGGAGGTCGGGCCGCCGAAGATGTCGATTCGGTCGCCCTCAGCGAGGGTCACGATGGCGCGCTTCGTGTCGGAGCGCTTGCCGAAACCGGTCTTGGTGCGCTTGCGCTTACCCTGCCGGTTGATCGTGTTGACCCCGGTGACCTTGACCGAGAAGACCGCTTCCACAGCCTGCTTGATCTGGGTCTTGTTGGAGCCGGGCGCGACGATGAACGTGTACTTGTTCTCGTCGAGCAACGCGTAGCTCTTCTCGGAGACCACGGGCTTGACGAGAACGTCACGCGGGTCCGAGTACGTCTTGCTGGTAACGGTCGCCTCGCTCATCAGGCGTCGCTCCCTTCGGTCTCAGCGGTCTGGGGGCCAGACACGAAGGACTCGAAAGCGGCCTGGGTGAAGACCACGTCGTCAGAGACGATCACGTCGTACGTGTTCAGCTGGCCCGGCTCCAGGATGTGCACCTGGGGCAGGTTGCGTGCGGACAGCCACGCGGCCTCGTCGGCGCGGTCGACGACCAGGAGCAGGTTCTGGCGCTCCGAGATCTTGCCGAGCAGCGTCTTGGCGGCCTTCGTGGAGATTCCACCCTCGACCACGCCGGTGACGACGTGGATACGGGAGTGACGCGCCCGGTCCGAGAGGGCACCGCGCAGAGCGGCGGCCTTCATCTTCTTCGGGGTCCGCTGCGAGTAGTCACGCGGCTGCGGGCCGTGGACGACGCCACCACCGGCGAACTGCGGGGCGCGGGTCGAACCCTGACGGGCGCGGCCGGTGCCCTTCTGGCGGTACGGCTTGCGGCCACCGCCACGGACTTCACCGCGACGCTTGGTCTTGTGCGTGCCCTGACGGGCAGCTGCCAGCTGAGCGACAACGACCTGGTGGATCAGCGGAACGCTGGTCTTGGCGTCGAAGATCTCCGCAGGGAGGTCGACGGTACCGGCCTTGTCGCCTGCCGGCGAAAGGATGTCAATGGTGCTCATTACCTCAAGCCCCCTTGGCCGCGGTACGGACCAGGACGAGGCCGCCGTTCGGACCGGGGACCGCGCCCTTGATGAGGAGCAGACCCTTCTCCGCGTCAACCGCGTGGATGGTCAGGTTCTGGGTGGTGACGCGCTCGTTACCCATACGGCCCGCCATGCGCATGCCCTTGAAGACACGCCCAGGGGTGGCGCAGCCACCGATCGAACCGGGGGAACGGTGCTTGCGCTGGACGCCGTGGCCGGCGCCGAGGCCCTTGAAGTTGTGACGCTTCATGACACCGGCGAAGCCCTTGCCCTTGCTCTTGCCCGTGACGTCAACCTTGACGCCGGACTCGAACACCTCGGCAGTGACCTCCTGGCCCAGCGTGTACTCGCTGGCGTCAGGGGTGCGGAGCTCCACCAGGTGGCGGCGCGGGGTGACGTCGGCCTTGGCGAAGTGACCCTTGAGGGGCTTGTTCACCTTGCGCGGGTCGATCTCGCCGAAGGCGATCTGGACCGCTTCGTAGCCGTCGCTGTCGTTCGTACGAACCTGCGTCACGACGCACGGCCCGGCCTTGACGACGGTCACCGGGACAACCCGGTTGTTCTCGTCCCAGACCTGGGTCATGCCGAGCTTCTCGCCCAGGACGCCCTTGATGTTCTTGCTCATCTCGGCCCGTCCCCTCAGAGCTTGATCTCGATGTCGACGCCCGCCGGCAGGTCGAGACGCATGAGCGAGTCGACCGTCTTCGGCGTGGGGTCGAGAATGTCGATGAGGCGCTTGTGCGTGCGCATCTCGAAGTGCTCGCGAGAGTCCTTGTACTTGTGCGGCGACTTGATGACGCAGTACACGTTCTTCTCAGTGGGCAGCGGCACCGGGCCCGCGACCGACGCACCAGTGCGGGTCACCGTCTCGACGATCTTCTTCGCCGAGGAGTCGATGACCTCGTGGTCGTAGGCCTTGAGCCGGATGCGGATCTTCTGTCCCGCCATGGCTACTAGTAGTCCTGTCTCTCGTAACGCTCTGGAACCCGGGGGTTCTCTGGACTCCTCCTCCGACCCACGCGGTCGGGCGTGTCGCATCCCCTCTACGAAAATCTCCCGAAGGAAATCCCAACCAAGGGGGTGCGGACCCTGAGACCGCGGAACCGGGGGCGGAACACCCACCGGGTGCCTGGCCGGCATCCTGCATTGCTTCCCGGAAGATTCCCGTACGTCCGGCCCATTCAGGGCCGACGAGTACTGTGGGACTCGCTTCCGGTCCTCCCGGCGGGAGGCGCGCAGCATTGACGCTCAACCGAGCAACCTGGTCAGTGTGCCATACGGGGCACGGGCCTGGCCAATCGGGCCAGGGATCCTACCCCGAGCGAGCGAGTGCTCAAACGCGGGCGCGCATCCGGCGGCACCGCACCGCCCCACCGGCCCCGGGATCGAGCCCTCCCCGTGATCATTCCGGGCGCCCGCGCCGATTACGCTCACCCCATCTTTCGTTCGAACGGGTGACTGACGGCACGTCATGACGCCCCCATGACGCCGAGGAACTCCCCGAATGCCCCGCACCCGATCGCGCCGCGTGGCGGTCAACACCGTCTGCGCCCTCCTCGCGGCGGCTGCCGCCACGGTCGCACTGAGACCGAGCCTCCTCACCGACCGGCTGCCGGACGGCCTCCCCTTCTTCGGTACGCAGGCCGTCGACACCCTCCCGCTCCCCGCCGGGTCCGAGCGGGGCCCGTCCCCGGCCGCCCCGTTCCGGGGCTCCCCGGCCCTGCGCTGGGCGGACGGCGCGGCGGGCATCGTGCTCCCCGAGGCCCGGGCGACGGGCGGGCTGAGCAAGGCCAGGGTGGAGTGGGCCCTGCGGGACACCCGGGACTTCCTGATCGCGGCCAACCTCGACCCGGCGACCCTGCGCGGGGAGCGCCCGCAGGCGGCCCTGGACCTGATCGACCCGGCCGACCGGACACTGCTCGACCGGCTGGAAACCTCGCTGGCGAAGCCCTCGGAGAAGCACGACCCTCTGATGATGTTCAGCCGCTTCGACCCCGCCGAGGTGGTCCCGGCCGGGCCGGTGGTCAAGACGCGGGGCCGGACGACCTTCGAGGCGGGCGAGCGGCCCGGCTCGGTCGAGATCCATGCCGACTACACCTTCGTCCTCCCGGTGACCCGGGCCCGGGTCGACGCGGACCAGGTGGCGCGGACCATCGTGCGGCGCGTCCTGACCGTCGAGGTGAGCGATCCGGCGACGTACGAGGTCACACCCGGGAAGATCTGGATCGCCGAGTACCGGGCGCACATCTACAACTCCTCGTGCACGGTGTTCGACGGCTATCTGCACCCGGCGTTCCCCGGCGACGCCCCCGAGTCCGACGCCTCCGGCCCGAGCCAGGACCCGTACGACCGCTCCACGGCAGGGATCGCGCCCGAGCCGGACGAGTGCGCTCCGGTCTCCCGTACCTGACGAGCGGGGAAGCCGAGGTGAGCACCGTGACGGAGTGGGCCCTGCGCCCCGCCCTCCCCGATGACGTCGAGGCCATCGCCGAGCTGCGGGCCGTCGTCATGCGCCCCGACCTGGAGCGGCTGGGGCGCTACGACGAGCACCGGGTGCGGCAGCGGCTGCGGGACGCCTACGCGCCCGAACACACCTCGGTCGTGGAGGCCGACGGCGCCTTCGCGGGGTGCGTCACGCTGCGGCCGGCCGAGGACGGCTGGTGGCTGGAGAACTTCCTCCTCTCCCCCGACCTCCAAGGGCGCGGCATCGGCTCGGCCGTCCTGCACGGGCTGCTGGCCCGTGCGGACGCCGAGCGGGTGCCCGTACGGCTGAACGTGCTGCGGGGGAGCGCCGCCCGGCGGCTCTACGAGCGGCACGGGTTCGCGCTGGAGCGGGAGGACCCCGTCGACGTGTTCCTGGTACGCGGCCCCGCTCGCTGACCGGTCACCGAGGGTCTTGCCCCGTGGGCCTATCGTATGGGTGGGGCTACCTAGCGTTAGCCAGGGCATAACGCGGCGTTATGGGAAAGCGTTAGTACCCGGCCGAATGGTTCTTCGACACTCTGGGGCCGTCAACCCCCACAAACACGCCCCTCAGCGTGCTCCCCGAAATGAGGAACCATGCGAATAGCAAGGCTAGTTCCCGCTGCCCTCGCCGCGGCGGTCACCGTCCTCGCTCTTCTCACCCCCACCGCCAGCGCCGCCCCGGCACCGCCGCTCCAGGACGCCCCGCCCCCGACCACGCAGATCATCGGCGGCGGCCAGGCGTCCAACGCCCCGTGGGCCGCGCGGCTCTTCTCCCAGGGCAGAGAGACCTGTTCGGCGACGATCATCGCGCCGACCTGGATCCTCACCGCCAAGCACTGCGTCACCGGCGGCGGCCTGTCGTTCCGCATCGGCAGCCTCGACCAGCACAGCGGCGGCGTGGTGGCCAACGGCGTCCAGACGTACACCCACAGCGCGGACATCTCCCTGGTCCGCCTGGACCGCTCCGTGCAGACGACCTACTCCCGCCTCGGCAACCCCGGTTCGGTGAGCGTCGGGCAGAGCGTCCAGGTCTGGGGCTGGGGCGCCACCTCGCAGTGCGGCTCGGAGGCCAACTGCCAGTCCCGCTACCTGAAGGTCGCCAACGTGACGGTGACCGGCGGCTGCGGTGACGCGTACGGCGGCTCGGCCATCTGCGCCCGCCGCGGCAACGGCATCACCGCCGGCGGCGACTCCGGCGGCCCGATGACGGCCAACGGCATCCAGGTCGGCGTTGCCTCCACCAGCGACCGGCAGACCACGACGGCGTACACGAACGTCACCGCGTACCGCTCCTGGATCCAGTCCATCGCGGGCGTCTGACCGAGCCGCCACCCCCCCGGGGACGGCGGGCACCTGACCGACCCGCCGTCCCTCCAGAACGTAGGGCCCCCTTACCTCTCCGCCCTGAGGTACCGGGGCCCTACATCCATGTGGGGGCGTAACCCTGAGTGCTCCGGGCAAGGCGAAGGGCCCCGCACCTCTTGCGAGGTGCGGGGCCCTTCGTATGGCTCAGTGAGCCACCAGGTCGAAGACGACCAAGCAGAGAACTACTTGATGATCTTGGTGACCTGGCCGGCGCCGACGGTCCGGCCACCCTCACGGATGGCGAACTTCAGGCCCTCTTCCATGGCGACCGGCTGGATCAGCGCGACGTCCATGAGGGTGTTGTCACCCGGCATGACCATCTCGGTGCCCTCGGGAAGGGTCACAACGCCCGTCACGTCCGTGGTACGGAAGTAGAACTGCGGGCGGTAGTTGTTGAAGAACGGGGTGTGGCGGCCACCCTCGTCCTTCGACAGGATGTAGGACTGCGCCTGGAACTCGGTGTGCGGCGTGACCGAACCCGGCTTGATGATGACCTGGCCGCGCTCGACGTCCTCGCGCTTGATGCCACGGAGGAGCAGACCGACGTTCTCACCGGCCTGGCCCTCGTCGAGCAGCTTGCGGAACATCTCGATGCCGGTGACCGTGGTGGTGGTCTTCTCGGTCTTGATACCGACGATGTCGACGGTCTCGTTGACCTTCAGGACACCACGCTCGATGCGGCCGGTGACGACCGTACCGCGACCGGTGATCGTGAAGACGTCCTCGATGGGCATGAGGAACGGCTTCTCGACGTCACGCTCGGGCTGCGGGATGGACTCGTCGACGGCGGCCATCAGGTTCAGGACCGACTGGCCCCACTCCTTGTCGCCCTCAAGAGCCTTGAGCGCCGAGACGCGCACGACCGGGAGGTCGTCGCCCGGGAACTCGTACTCGGAGAGGAGCTCACGGACCTCGAGCTCGACGAGCTCCATGATCTCCTCGTCGTCCACCATGTCGGCCTTGTTCAGGGCGACGACGATGTACGGAACGCCGACCTGGCGGGCCAGGAGCACGTGCTCCTTGGTCTGCGGCATCGGGCCGTCGGTGGCGGCGACGACGAGGATGGCGCCGTCCATCTGCGCCGCACCCGTGATCATGTTCTTGATGTAGTCGGCGTGACCCGGGCAGTCGACGTGCGCGTAGTGACGCGACTCCGTCTGGTACTCGACGTGCGCGATGGAGATGGTGATACCGCGCTGGCGCTCTTCGGGAGCCTTGTCGATCTGGTCGAAGGCCGAGGCCTCGTTCAGGTCCGGGTACGCGTCGTGCAGCACCTTGGTAATGGCGGCCGTGAGGGTCGTCTTACCGTGGTCGATGTGACCGATGGTGCCGATGTTGACGTGCGGCTTAGTCCGCTCGAACTTTGCCTTCGCCACTGGGGTCCTCCTGAGTGGTTCTGTACGCCTTGCTTCATCGGCGCCAGGTGATCTTTGCTGGGGTGCCGGCGCCGGGGGCATGCGGCACAGTGCTCGCGCGCTGTGCCGCATGCCCGCCCGGCTCCGGTGACAAGCCTAAAGCGTGAGCTCGGGAGAGTTACTCGCCCTTGGCCTTCGCGATGATCTCCTCGGCGACGTTCCGCGGAACCTCGGCGTAGGAGTCGAACTGCATCGAGTAGCTTGCGCGACCCGAGGTCTTGCTGCGGAGGTCTCCGACGTAGCCGAACATCTCCGAGAGGGGCACGAGGCCCTTCACGACGCGAGCGCCGCTGCGCTCCTCCATGGCCTGGATCTGGCCACGGCGGGAGTTGAGGTCGCCGATGACATCGCCCATGTAGTCCTCGGGCGTGGTGACCTCGACGGCCATCATCGGCTCAAGGAGCACGGGAGAGGCCTTGCGGGCACCCTCCTTGAACGCCTGCGAACCGGCGATCTTGAAGGCGAGCTCCGAGGAGTCGACCTCGTGGTAACCACCGTCGAGAAGGGTGACGCGGACGCCGACCATCTCGTAACCGGCCAGGATGCCGAACTGCATGGCTTCCTGGGCACCCGCGTCCACCGAGGGAATGTACTCACGGGGGATGCGGCCACCGGTGACCTTGTTGACGAACTCGTAGGAGGCGTCGCCACCCTCGATGGGCTCAAGGGCGATCTGCACCTTCGCGAACTGGCCGGTACCACCAGTCTGCTTCTTGTGCGTGTAGTCGATGCGCTCGACGGCCTTGCGGATCGTCTCGCGGTACGCGACCTGGGGCTTGCCGACGTTCGCCTCGACGCGGAACTCGCGCTTCATGCGGTCGACGAGCACCTCGAGGTGGAGCTCACCCATACCACCGATGATGGTCTGGCCGGTCTCCTCGTCGGAGTGCACCTGGAAGGAGGGGTCCTCCTCCGAGAGGCGCTGGATGGCGACACCCAGCTTCTCCTGGTCACCCTTGGACTTGGGCTCGATGGCGACCTGAATGACCGGCGCCGGGAAGTCCATGGACTCCAGGATGACCGGGTTCTTGTCGTCACACAGCGTCTCACCGGTGGTGGTCTGCTTCAGGCCCATGACGGCGATGATGTCGCCGGCGCCCACCGACGCGATCTCCTCACGCTTGTTCGCGTGCATGCGGTAGATCTTGCCGATGCGCTCCTTCTTGCCCTTGACGGAGTTCAGCACCGCGGTGCCGGCCTCCAGGCGACCGGAGTAGATCCGGACGAAGGTGAGCTTGCCCAGGTGCGGGTCGCTCGCGATCTTGAACGCCAGGCCGGAGAACGGCTCGTCGTCCGAGGGGCGGCGCTTGATGACCTTCTCCGGGTCCTTGACGTCGTGGCCCTCGATGGCCTCGACGTCCAGGGGGGAAGGCAGGTAGCGGACGACCGCGTCGAGCAGGGGCTGGACGCCCTTGTTCTTGAACGCGGTGCCACAGAACACCGGGGTGACCGTGACGGAGTCAGCAGTGCCCTTCGACGCCAGGGTGATGCGGCGGATCGCCTCGTGCAGCTGGTCCTCGGTGGGCTCGACGCCCTCCAGGTACAGCTCCATCATCTGGTCGTCGTTCTCGGAGACGGCCTCAAGGAGCTTGCCACGCCATTCCTCGGCGGCTTCCTTGTGCGTGTCCGGGATCTCGACGGTGTCGTACATCTCGCCCTTGGCGGCCTCTTCGGGCCACACGAAGGCCTTCATCGACACGAGGTCGACGACGCCCTTGAAGTCGGCCTCGGCGCCGATGGGGAGCTGCATGACGAGCGGAACCGCGCCCAGGCGCTCGACGATCATGTCGACACAGCGGTGGAACTCGGCACCCGTGCGGTCGAGCTTGTTGACGAAGCAGATACGCGGCACGCCGTACCGGTCCGCCTGTCGCCAGACGGTCTCGGACTGCGGCTCGACGCCGGCCACACCGTCGAACACGGTGACAGCGCCGTCGAGGACGCGGAGCGAACGCTCCACCTCGACGGTGAAGTCGACGTGACCGGGGGTGTCGATGATGTTGATGGTGTGGTCAACATCATTGAGCGGCCAGTGACAGGTCGTCGCGGCGGACGTGATCGTGATGCCGCGCTCCTGCTCCTGCTCCATCCAGTCCATCGTGGCAGCGCCGTCGTGGACTTCACCGATCTTGTAGCTCACACCGGTGTAGAAGAGGATCCGCTCAGTGGTGGTCGTCTTCCCCGCGTCGATGTGGGCCATGATCCCAATGTTGCGGACCTTGGCCAGGTCAAGCGAAGTGGTGGCCATAAGGCTCAATCTTCTCTCGGTCTCGATGGGGGTAGCGACTACCAGCGGTAGTGCGCGAAGGCCTTGTTGGACTCGGCCATCTTGTGGGTGTCCTCACGCTTCTTGACCGAAGCGCCGAGGCCGTTGGAGGCGTCGAGCAGTTCGTTCATGAGGCGCTCGGTCATGGTCTTCTCGCGGCGGGCGCGGGAGTAACCGACGAGCCAGCGCAGAGCGAGGGTGGAGGCGCGACCGGGCTTGACCTCGATCGGCACCTGGTAGGTGGCGCCACCGACACGGCGGGACTTGACCTCGAGCGAGGGCTTGACGTTCTCAAGCGCGCGCTTCAGCGTGATGACCGGGTCGTTGCCGGTCTTCTCGCGGAGGCCTTCCATGGCGCCGTACACGATCCGCTCGGCGGTGGAACGCTTGCCGTCGAGGAGGATCTTGTTGATCAGCGAGGTGACAAGAGGAGAGCTGTAGACCGGGTCGATGATGACCGGGCGCTTCGGGGCGGGGCCCTTACGAGGCATTCTTACTTCTCCTTCTTGGCGCCGTAGCGGCTGCGGGCCTGCTTGCGGTTCTTGACACCCTGGGTGTCAAGGGAGCCGCGGATGATCTTGTAACGAACACCCGGCAGGTCCTTCACACGGCCACCACGCACGAGCACGATGGAGTGCTCCTGCAGGTTGTGTCCCTCACCCGGGATGTAAGCCGTGACCTCGATGCCGGAGGTCAGACGCACACGCGCGACCTTACGGAGCGCCGAGTTCGGCTTCTTCGGGGTGGTCGTGAACACACGCGTGCAGACACCGCGACGCTGGGGCGAACCCTCGAGCGCGGGCGTCTTGTTCTTCTCGACCTTGTCCTGCCGGCCCTTCCGGACCAGCTGCTGGATCGTAGGCACTACTTCTCCGGTTTCTGTGTGCCGTTCGTGAAACTAACCTGGAACATCACCGACCCACGCGGTCGGGTGTGTCGAATACTGCAGGCTCCTGCCCTAGGGGCAGAAGGGGCGCAGATTGCGGTGGCTACTGACGAGCTCGCGATGCGGTTGAGGACACGCACCGGAGCCCAGGCACACCCCAGGCACAAGGCTTGAGCGTACCTACCTCACGGACCTGGGTCAAAACAAATGCCGTCCACCCCGACACGCCGGGGCCGGCGGCCGGCGGCGGCGCGGTGGAAAGAGCGCGGATACCGGCTGCCGCCGCACCCGCACACGCCCCTCAGCTGGTCCTGTCGTCCGGGGTGGCGGCCCTGCCGTCCTCCGTCGGCCGTCTGGGGGGCAGGCGCAGCCGGGGGGCCGGGAGGGTGGGGATGGTCGGGACCCGGGAGTTACGGCTCTTGGGTACGAGGGCGGGTTCGGGCCCGGTCCCGGTGCGCGCCGGACGGGGCGGCCCGGTGGGGGGTCCTGGGCGCCGGTCGGTGTGGGGACGCTCGCGGCGGGGCTCCGCCTTTTCGGGGCGGCTCTCACCCCGGGGCCCTTCGGCGTGGCGGTCGGCGTGCGGTCGGTCGGCGTCATCGGGGAGGCCGTCCCCGTGCTCCGCGTCGCGGGGCTCGCCTGCCCGGTCCTCCTGCCGGAACGGGATCACCGCGGCCCGGCCCGGCGTACGCCCCACCAGCCGTAACGTACGCAGGTTCGCGGTCCTCGCCGCCTCGACCGCGGGCTCGAAGTGGGCGGCGGCATCGCGCCAGCCGTGGGAGTACGCGCGCAGCTCCCGCCGCTCCAGCTCCGCGCGGAGGAGCACGACGACCTCATGGGGCTCGTGGGCATCGAGGAGGGCGCCCAGTTCGGCGAGGAGCGCCGCGTACGTCTCGGGCGCCGGAGCACCGGCCGGCGGGGTGCCGGAACCACCGGGTCCGGTGGGCGGGACGGCGTCGCCCGGCCCTGAGCGCGGGACGGGGTGGCCGGCCGTGGATCGGGGGCGTTCTTCCCGCTCGACCATGTGCCCCTCCCTGCCGCCCGCGCGAAACGCTCCGCACCGGGTGGACGCGCTTGCGTCCGCGACGACCGCGCGCTTCTCACTCCGCTCGGCACGCACCTGGCGGGGCGCGTCCGTGCACTGCTGTTCATGAACCTGCGCTGGGGCGGGGGGACAGGCCACGACAGCTTACGGGCCGGGTCCGGAAGCGGACTTCCCGGGCTGCCACAAGATCGACAACGCCGGCCGCGCCCGACCGCCCCGAGCAGGGCGGACGGCGGGCGTCAGTCGGAGGCGAGCGGCGCCCGGCGCTCCGCGGCGGCGACCGCCGGGCCGGGGAGGAACTGGCCGGCGACCCGGATGAACATCTCGCGCTGGTCCGCCGGTACGCCCAGCGCGACGGCGGCCTCTTCGAGGGTGAGCGGACGGCCTCCGGCCGAGGGCGCACCCGCAGGCACGGACGGCAGCGGCAGGTCCTCCTCGGTGAGCCGGCCGGAGCGGATGAGCATGTCGCGCACCGGGACCTGGAGCACCTGGGCGAGACGCCGGGTGGTCTCCAGGTCCGGCATGCTCTGGCGCTGGAGGAGGCGGGTGATGGCGGCCCGGTGGACCCCGGCCTCGTCGGCGAGGCGGGACTTGCCGCCGCCGCGTGGACTGTCGATGTCGAAGCCGCGCCGACGGATCAGTTCCTCGATCCAGGTCGCGAAGCTGTCGAGTTCGCCCGTGGTCATGGGGCACTCGCCTCCCTCCGAAGCGGTGACCAGACTATCGCGCTTGCGCGCAAGGAATTACCCCGCGCATGGATACCGTTTGGGCAAATTCTGTGGAGATAAAGGGATCGAAGCGTCCGGAACTTCCTTGCGTGCGAGCGCGCAACATGCCAGTGTGCGGACTCGCAACACCTTGTGCGGGGAGAAGGGATCGCCATGACCACACCGAACGCATCCACACCGACCACGCGGGAGCCCGCCGCCGGGGCGCGCGCCACCGCCCCGAAGCCCGGCCGCGACAGCGGCACACCCTCAGCGGCAGATACAGACACAGCCGGCGCCCGCTCCGCCGCCGCGGACACAGCCGGCGCCGCAGCCGCCGCGATCGCGGACGCCACGCTCTGGATCGAGCTGCTGCTGCGCCAGTTCCCGGAGCTGCTCGTCGAGCTCGCCCCCTCCTACCGCTCCCCCTCCGCCCCGCGGGCGAACCCGTCCGGCGCCCCCTCGGCCCCGGCCGGCCCGACCCGCGCCGAGCGGGAGGAGGCCCTGCGCGCCGAGCAGGCGCACGGGCTCACCCCGTCCGGCTCCCGCACCTCCCCCGTACGGCTCCACATCTCCGACGCTGTACGCGACATCACCGATGGCGTGATCGAGCTGGACGAGGCCGTGCACGACCGGCTCCGGCTGCCCCGCCCCCGCCGCGAACAGGTCGCCGGGCGGCTGCTGCGCGTCGCGGGGCTGCTCGACCGGGCCGCCGCCGACGACGTACTCCTCGAACACATCAGGGACGAGGTCCGCCGGATGGCCCGCCGCTGCACCCGGGCCCTGGGCGGCGCCGAACCGGTGGTGCGGGTGAGCGGGCGCTGCCCCTGGTGCGACTCGGTCTCGCTGCGGGCCTTCCCCGCTCGCCGGGCGGTGCTCTGCGTCAACCCGGCCTGCCGCTGCACGGACCGCGCCTGCGACTGCCGTACGGATCCGGCGCACCGGCACGCGTGGAGCGAGGGTGCGTGGGTGCGGCTCGCGGCGGAGTCCGGCGCCGATCTCGCCGAGCTGGCCGCCTCGGCGGCGGACACCGCGCGGCGGGAGGGCGGCCGATGACGGGCGCGACCCTGGTGACGGGCGCCCTGGCCGCCCACGAGGCGGGCGTGACCCCGGCGACGATCCGCAAGTGGGTCCAGCTGGGCCACCTCAGCCCGGCCGGGAGGCAGGGCCGGGCGCACGTGTTCCGGCTGGAGGACGTGTTCGCGGCGGAACGGGCGGCCCGGCGGAAGGCTCCGGGGGCGCGCTGAGGGAGAGGAACGGAGAAGGAGGGGCGGCCCGTTGCGGGCCGCCCCTCCTTCTCCGTTCCCCGGGCTACTTCTCGGGCGCGGCCTCTGCTCCCCGGGCCACTTCTCGGGTGCGGCCTCTGCTCCTCGGGCTACTTCTCGGGGGCGGCCGCCATGCGGAACACCTGGGCTCCGCCCTCCGCACCCCCGGAAGCCAGCGCGACCGCCTCGCCCCAGCCGCTGCGGAACCCCCGCGTCTCCGCATCGACGGCGATTCTCGCGCCGACCTTGCCGACGACGGCGGTGAGTGTGCGGGCGACCTCCGCGGTGTACGTACCCGACTCCCCCGACTCCGCGGCCACCTCGACCGCGGCAGCCATGACATCGGCCAGCCGCTCCTGGGCACTGATCACCGGCTCACTCCCGTCCACCCGCTCCCCCGTTCCCTCGCTCCACACGCTCGTCAGGGCGCTTCCCTCCGCAGAACCGCCGCCTCTCGAATGTCTGTTCGATAACCGCAGACTAACGCACCGGGGGCGGGACTGCGGGAGGCGAGAACAGGCCCACCTGCGTGCCGGCGAGGCACGAACAGCCCGGGAAGCGCACCCCGCAAAATTGCGCGTTCGCGCCAACAGGTTGCGCGCTCGCACGATCCCGGTCACAATAAGTGCAGCGGCGGAGCTGCGCCCACCCTCCGGGCGCGGCTCCGCCGTCCGCGTCGCCACCCCTTCACCCATCCGCGAACAGGAGTGATCGCCCTGTCATGACTTCACCTCCGAGCACCTTCCCCGACGTGGAGGCCATCGTCGTGGAGCTCCTCTCCGAGCGCGCCGATCTCGCGGACGCGGTCGTGGACGAGACTCCGCCGCCGGGCTTCGACGGCACGCAGAAGGCGGTGATCGTCTCCCGGCGCGGTGGTGCCTGGATCGACGACCTCCACCTCGACCAGCCGCTCATCGAGCTGGAGGCCTACGGGCCGGACAAGGCGACGGCACACCGCCTGGCCAACTCCGCCCGGGCCGAACTGCTCGCCGCGGTCGGCCGGCGGTACGGGACGAACATCGTGATCAGCGATGTCGTCGAGGCGGACGGCCCGCGCTGGCTGCCCGAGTACCTCCACCCCGCGGCCAACCGCTACCTCTGCGTCCTGCGCGTCTCCCTGCGCATCGGCTGACGCCGGAACCTGACGCCGTACGCCTCCGAAGCCGTACGCCTCTGAGGCCGCGCGCATCCAACGCCGTACGCCTCTGAAGCCGTACGCACCCATCGCCGTACGGGCCCACCCCGTACGCCCCACAGACCAGGCCCTGCCGTCCGGCGGGGCCTTTGCCGTACCCGTGACGGCACGCACCACCCAGTCATCCATCCAGTCACCCACTCAGGGACCAACCACCCCAAGGAGCCATCCATGGCAGGCAACAACGCCTCCGAGATCCGCGTGGCCGGAACCGGCCGCATCCTCGTCGCCGAGATCGACGCCCCGCTGCCGGACGCCTTCTCCGACAACCCGGCGGCCGACTGGGGGCCGGCCTGGACCGACCTCGGCTACACCTCCACCGAGGGCGTGACCTTCGCCAAGAAGGACAAGCTGGACCCGGTCGAGACGTGGCAGTCCATCAGCCCGGCCCGGTTCGTCTACGCGGACCGCGACCTGACGCTGAAGTTCGCGATGCTCCAGTTCAACGAGGACACGCTGCCGTTCTTCCTCGGCGGCAAGTCCACGGACATCCGCAAGGACGGGGACGCCTCGAACGTCTTCCAGTTCGACGTGCCGGACGGGCCGACCTTCGACGAGCGGGCCCTCGGCCTGGAGTTCACCGACGGCTCGGAGGTCACGTACCGCTTCGTCATCCCGCGTGGCCAGGTGACCGCCACCGACGACATCAAGCTCGCCCGGAAGGCGGCCGCGCAGCTCGGCGTCACCTTCACCGCCCTGTCGCCGGGCGACGGCCAGGCGCTGGCCACCTTCGTCATGAAGGACGCGGCTTACACGGTGCCGACGATCCCGGCCCCGTAACACCCGTAACACCTGCCGGGTCGGGGCCGATTCGGCCCGGACCGGCCCAGCCCCGGCCCCTTCCCGCCCCCGCAACCTGAAACGGAGACACCCGCATGGCTTCCTTCGACGTGAACGCGGCGCGCGCCCAGCGCCTGGAGGTGCTCGGCCGCACCTGGTCCTTCGACCTGGACGACGACACCTTCGAACTGCCCACCGAGCTGACCCGCGCCACCGCCACCGCGCTGCGCTCGCTGGACGACAACGACGTGGACGGGCTGCTGCGGCTGCTGCTCGGCGAGGAGCAGTTCGGCCGCTTCGCGCAGCACGAGATCACCATGCAGGACATCGCCGCGCTCCTGGAGGCGTACGGCAAGGAGACCGGGCTCGGCCTGGGGGAAGGCTGAGCCTCGACGCGTTCGTCACCGAACACGCCGAGGCCCTCGAAGCCGACCTGCTGCGGCACTACGGCATCGACCTGCTGGACTGGCACCGCGGCCGGCTGACCTCACGCCGGCTCGCGGTGCTGGTCAAGCACATGCCGCGCGACAGCGCCGTCTCCCGGGAACTCGACGGGGACGGCGCGGAGTGGACGGTCACCGACTATCTGCTCGCCGCGGCCGTGGACCATCTCGCCGCCGCCAACTGGATGTTCGCCTCGGTCAACACCGACGAGGACTCCGATCCGCCGGAGACGCCGGTGCCGGTGCCGAGGCCGGGCGACGAGGCCCCGGACACGGACACGGTGAGCGCACGGGAGCAGCGGCCGGCCGCACACGGCGGCCCCGACCGCGCCGAACTCATGCGTTTCTTCGTGTGAAGCGGGTCAGATGAGCCGGATGCCGTTGAAGAGCAGGATCGCCGAGAGCGCGAAACACCCGGCAGCGAATCCATATGATCCGGTCCCGTCGGCGACGCCGTTTATCAGCGCGGACGCTTTTCCTTCGGGGTCGTACTGGACTTCCGCGGTTCTCCCTACTGCGACGGGTATCGTCCTCTCGCTCCGCGTCCACGCAACATGCTTGCGCCCCTGCTTGTCGGTGTAACGGATTCCACTGGCCACCAATCTGCCGGATGTCCACCTCAGGTTGACGCATACCCCTTTGGCGAATTCCGCCCGACCACTCCGGATAAACATTTCCTGTCGCCATCGAAGATGCGCCAGGTAGGCGCCGTATGCGGCTGCAGCAAGGGCCGAAGCAGAGAAAAGAGCCACCAACAGAATCATTCGCGCAGGGTATCCACGGCCAGGCTTCACGTCAAGGGAGAAGCGGGTTCGCACGGGTTCGCACCGGGAAGAAGGAGGAAAGTAAATGACCAGCCCATATCCGCCTGGATGGCCAGAGGGTCACACGTACGAAGGAATTGTCAAAGATGTCGTGGCGGGCCTGCTGAGCTCGGGTGGCGACTTCACCAGGACCGTCAAGAATCTGGTGCTCGACACCGTGACGGGCGAAGCGCTGGAGAAGATCGCTGTAGCGCTCGGGGCCGATCCTGCGGCCGACAGCATCAACGCGTCGAGCCAGACTCTCTACTGGAGCACGCAGAGCTTCAAATTCGACCCCACTCTCGTCACCTTCGCCCCTGATGCCGTCCAGATAACCCCGAAAGGCATAGAGATTTTCGGGGTGAACGTCACTCCGGGCTGGGAAGCGAAATTCGAGCGTCTCATCGACTGGCTGACACCGTGGAACATCCAGGCACCCGATCAGACCTCAGGTGCCGGTGCGGATGTCGAAAGAGGACTGAAGAACACGAACATTCGCGTCAACGGCCTGGAACAACGAGTCGGCGCCCTGCGTCGAATTCCGGCGACTGTGGGGCGCCACGACACGGTCCTGCGGGGGCTGACCCGGAACCAGCGGCACATGGCCGCGTCCGGCGCGACCGACACCATCCGGCGCAGCGGCGCCGAGACCCGCCAGGCGAATCAGCTCTCCGGGCAACGCAATCAGGGGGCCAACGTCAGGGTCCACACGTTCAACGCGAACCAGCTGCGCGAGACGGCGCAGGGGCTGCGCCGCGTGGAGGAGGAGGCCGCACGCCTGGAGCGCAGGCTCGGCTGATACCTGCCGGCCGCACGGCCGGGTGCTGTCCACGTCTTCCACCATCAGCGAGAAATGCGAGAAAGGAGAAGCCCACCGTGTCTCTTGTGCAGTCCCTGGGGCGGGCCGGCGCCTCCCTCAAAGGCTTCAAGACCCAGACGGAGAGCGCCGCCCGATCCGCCCAAGGCCTCGGGCGTTCCGCTCAGACCGGCGACCGCGAGCTCAAGAAGATCCGCTCCTCCGCCCAGTCCTCCGCCCGCGAGCTGACCGCCATCCAGCGCGCCGCCGACAAGGCCGAGCGGTCACTCGCCAAGGCCGGCACCACCGGGCAGAAGAGCGGTACGCAGATCGGCACGTTCAAGTCCGGCGCCGACAAGGCGTCCAAGGGCATGAACGGCCTCAACAAGTCGATGAAGGGCAACATCGTCGGGCAGCTGCTCTCGCTGCTCGCCCCGCTCATCGAGAAGGTCGTCGAGATGGCGGCCCGCTCCAAGACCATGCAGAAGGTGCTCAAGGTCGCCTTCGACGCGATCAGGAAGGTCATCAGCACGGTCATGAAGGCCGTCGGGCCGATCATGTCCAAGGCCGGCGCCCTGATGAAGACGGTCTGGAACGGCATCAAGAAGGCCGTCACCGTGGTCATCCTGGCCGTCGCCACCGTCATCACGACCTACTTCAACGCCTGGCGCAAGCTCATCACGACGGTCATGAACGCCATCCGCAGCGTCATCTCCAGTGTCTGGAACGGGATCCGGAAGGTCATCACCCCGGTCGTCAACTGGATTCGCAACACCGTTCCGCAGGCGTTCAGCCGGGTCAAGGAGCGGCTCTCCGCCGTCTGGGGCGGGCTCAAGGACATCGCGGGCCGGGCCTTCGGCCGGATCACCGGCGCGGTGAAGGGGCCGGTCAACTCGGTCATCCGCCTCATCAACTCCGCGATCGACAAGCTCAACCGCATCAAGGTCTCCATCCCCGGCTGGGTCCCCGGCGTCGGCGGCAAGAGCTTCGGCATCAGCCTGCCGAAGATCCCGCAGCTGGCGGCGGGCGGCATCGTGCAGCCGCGCAACGGAGGGGTGCACACCATCGTCGCGGAGGCCGGTGAGGCCGAAGCCGTACTGCCGCTCTCCAAGCTGGACCGGCTGCTGCGCCACACCGCGCGGCGCTCCCGGGCGGACTCGTTCAACGCCACGGCCGGAGCGGTCTCCGGCTTCCAGATCGAGAACTATTACGAGGCGTCCTCCGCCGATCTCCAGGAGACCGCCGCCGCCCTGCTGTTCCTGTCCAAGGCGCGCGGATGAGTACCGCGGCGATCAGGACCGGTACCGACCCCCTCGCGGGCACGGCCGGCCCGCTCTCCGCCTTCCGCTCCGGTCTCGGCGCGGCCGGCAGCTCCCTCCGGACCGCCCTGCGCGACATCGGCCGGGCCCAGGCCGCCGCCGACGGCATCAGGGGCGGCGCGGCCTCCGCCGACCCGGCCGTGCGGCAGCTCAGGACCGGGGCGGACGCGGCCGGGAAGTCGCTGACCAGGACCGGCCGCACCGCCGGGCTCACGGCGACCCGGCTCCGTACCGGCAGTGGCAAGGCCCGTGGCGCCGCCGCCCCGCTGGGCGCCCTCGCCTCCGGCTCCTCCGCCTTCGGGGGCGTGGCCGGGATCCTGGGCAAGGGCACCGGAACGGTCTCCGGGCTGATGGGCTTCTTCGGCGGGGCCCTCACCGTCGGCGCCGGCGCGATGACGGCCGTCAACGTGGCGATGCGGGCCAATCCGTTCGGGTTCGTCCTCGGTCTGATCGTGCCGCTCGCGGGCCTCCTGATCGAGTACGCGCTCAGCTCGCAGACCGGCCAGAAGATCATGAAGCAGGTCTTCGACCAGGTGCTGGCGTTCTTCCGGGCCATCGGCAAGTTCCTCGGGCCGGTCGTCCAGGCGTACGCCACCGTGGTCAGGGCCCAGTTCACCGCCGTACGCACGGTCATCACGGCGGTCGTCAGGGGCGTCGGCTCCGCCCTGTCCACCGGCTTCAACGGCACCCGTACCGCCGTCACCTCGGCGACCCGTGCGGTGACCGGGCTGATCAGCGGGACCTGGAGCGGCTTCCGGAAGGCGATCCAGCCCACCCTGGACTGGATCACCAAGCGGATCCCGGAGATGTTCACCCGGGTCAGGGACGCCACCTCCCGCACCCTGCACGGCATGGGGGACTTCGTCTCCACCGGCATGCAGGGCGTCATGGCCGCCGTCACCGGGCCGGTCAAGGCCCTGATCTCCTTCGCCAACTGGGTCATCGACGGCCTCAACAAGCTGAGCTTCTCCGTCCTCGGCAAGAAGTTCGGCGTGAACCTGTCCAAGATCCCGCAGCTCGCCGAGGGCGGCGTCGTCCAGCCCGGCGGGCCCGGCGGCGCCTCCTCCGTACTGCCGCTGTCGGCACTGAGCCGGCTGCGTCCGGCCGAGGCGGGCCGGGCTTCCGGCCGCTCCGCCGGGCCTCCGGAGCGGGCCCGGCTGCGTACGTACCACGCGGCCGGACGCGGCGGCCCGCTCGCCGTCGCCTCCGACCTGCTGTTCCTGCACGGGGCGGCGGCATGAGCACCCATCCGTCCGCCCCATGAACGAAGCGAGGTGACGGCCCCTCATGGCCGAGACCACAACCGCATACGCATCCGCGTACGAGACCGCACCCGGCTCACTGATCACCCGCGACGGGCAGATCCAGTGGGCCGGACTGCTGATGGGACCCGGTACCCCCTACGAGATCGACCGCACCGGCATCACCGGCTGGGACGACCTGCCGACCCTCGACACCGGTGACGTCTCCCGCCCCGACCGGCATGGCGCCTGGCCCGGCGCGCAGTGGGCGCAGCCCCGGCTCGTCGGGGCGACCGTCTGGCTGCTGCCCCGCACCGTCCGGGACGCGCGGGGCGTGGCCGCCGGCTTCCGGGACGCGACCGGGGCCGACGGCGGCGAGGACTGGCTGGCCGTACGGCTGCACGGGGAGACCCTCGCCGTACGGGCCCGGATCAGCCGGCGGGTCGTACCGCAGGACCGCACCTTCGTGGTGCACGGCGCCTCCAAGGCCAGCCTCCAGTGGACCGCCACCGACCCCCGCCGCTTCGGCTCCGCGCTCCGGGAGGCCCGCACCCATCTGCCGGTCGCCGAACCGGGCCTGCTCTGGCCGGAGGAGGCCGGGGAGACCGGGCTCGGCCTGCAGTGGCCGCTGGACTGGGGCGTCCCCGACCCGGCCGACGGCGCCACGGGCGCCACGGGCACCTGCGCCGCCGCCAACGGGGGTTCGGCGACGGCCCACCCGCTGATCGAGTTCCGGGGGCCGGTCCGGCGCCCGACGCTGACCCGGCTCACCGACGGCAGGCAGCTCCAGTACGACATCGTGCTCGGCCCCCAGGACGTCCTGAGCGTCGACACCGAGGCCGGCACCGTCCTGCTCAACGCGAACGCCTCCCGCCTCTACACCGCGACCACGGCCTCCGCCCCCGAGCAGCTGTTCGGGCTGGTCCCGGGCGTGACCGAGCTGGCGTTCCGCTCCGACGACACCACCCCCGACCCGCGGGCCTCCGTCACCGTCCGGTGGCGCGACGCCCACTGGTGACCCCCTCGCCCCACCGCGACACCCCACCCGTCTTGTCCCCAGGAGGACTTCCATGCCCGTACGCAGCGCCTGGCTGATCAACCGCACCGAGACCGAATCCGGCCAGTCCCGGGCCGACACCCGCCTCTCCCCGGTCGGGACCATGTCCCCGACCGGCCCCCTGACCAGTGCCGGCGGGGTGATCCCCGGCTCCGAGAACGGCGCGTACCTGATGTCCGCGCTGTACGTGTACGGGGAGACCGCGGGCATGCGGGCCACCGTGGCCCCGGGCCGCGCCGTGATCCAGGGCCGGGGGCCGGCCGGGGCCTACCCGGTCGTCCTCACCGACTACACCGACGTCGGCTTCGACGACGGGGACGCCGCCAACCCCCGCATCGACGTGGTGGTCCTGCGCGTCCACGACGCCCAGTTCAACAGCGAGGACGGCCGTACGGAAGCCGCTCTGGAGGTCGTCAAGGGCAAGCCGGAGGCCTCCCCCGAGCCGCCTGCCCTCCCGGACGCCTCCCTCCCGCTGGCCCGGGTCCTGGTCCCGGCGGGTGCCTCCGTCGGTACCGGCGGCATCGACTGGGCCAACGCCGTCTACGACCTGCGCGTCCCCACCGTGGCCGTCGGCGGCATCCTCCCGGAGTCCTGGAACCGCGATGTCCTCGGCGGGTACGTCGGCCAGTACCGGGACACCACCACGGAGTTCCAGCGCTGGGACGGCGTCCGCTGGAGCGGCTACCCGCGCCAGATCGGCGGCATCGCCCCGCAGGGCGCGCTCGCCAGGGGCGAGTACACCGGGCAGTACCGCGACGAGGGCGGGCGGCTCCAGCGCTGGGACGGCACCGTCTGGCGGCCCGCCGTCACCGCCTCCGCCTGGGCCACCAACACCGACGGCGGCTACTGCGCCAGCACCACCTGGGTGGAGGCCGTCACCGACACCGTCGGCCCCACCATCACCGCCGCGTTCACCGCCCCGGTCTCCGGCGCGGTCTTCGTCTCCGTGGGCTTCATGGGGCACACCGCGGTGGAGGGCCAGTGGTCCCGCATGGGCGTCAACATCCGCAAGGACGGGGTGCTCGTCGTCGCCGCCGACGAGATCCGCTCGGCGACGGTCGGCTCCAAGGCGATGACGTCGGTGTCAGCGACGCACCGCGTCACGGGGCTCCAGCCGGGCGCGGCCTACACGGCCGTCTCCGCCTACGTCACCTCCGCGACGAGCAGCCGGGGCTGGTTCGACAACCGCTTCATCCGCGTCGACCCGGTCCTGTGAGGCGCCCGATGAGTCCCATGAGACAGCCGACTGCCTCTGCGAGGCAACGATGAGTCCTGTGAGGCAGCCCATGGGCCGTACCGCCCCCGAACCCGTCTACCGGGCCCTCTTCTGCGACCTGCGCACCGACCGCCTGATGGACGTCCTGCCCCTGACGGAGACCAAGTTCGACGACTTCATCGGCAAGCCGGGGTCCCTCACCGCCACCGTCCCCCTCCCCCAGGGCGCGCTCGCGGCCCGGGCCCGGGCGGCGCTCCAGCCGGGCCGCACCGCGGTCTGGCTGGAGCGGGACGGGGACATCTGGTGGGGCGGGGTGCTGTGGACCTGCACCCCGGTCTCCGACGAACAGGGCCGGCTCACGGTGCAGTTCCAGGCCGGGACCTTCGACTCGTACCTGGACCACCGCATCCTGAGCCAGGACCTGACCGTCACGGGCCTCGACCAGTTCGACATCGCCCGCACCCTCGTCGCCCACGCCCAGGAACAGCCGGGCGGCGACATCGGGATCAGCCTCGGCCACGAGCGGTCGGGGATCGTACGGGACCACTCCCACGCCTACTCGGCGCTCGCCCGGATCCGCGAACTGCTCGACAAGCTCGGCCAGTTGAACGACGGCTTCGAGTGGCGCATCCACTGCTACCGGGACGCCGAGGGGATACGGGTCAAGCGCCTCCAGCTCGGCCACCCGCAGATCCGCACCGGCCACAACGACATCGTGCTGGACCACCCCGGTCCCGTCCTCACCTACAGCCTGCCCACCGACTCGACCGTGCAGGCGAACGTCTGGGTGGCCCGCGGCGAATCGGCCAACACCGACCAGTCCCAGGAATCCGAACCGCTGACGGTATCCGAGGAGCTCCCCGCCGAACTGGCCCAGGGCTGGCCCCGGCTGGAGCTCACCTCCGACCACGGCGGGGTGAGCGACGCGGCGACCCTGCGCTCGCTGGCCCGCGCCGAACTGGCCCGGCAGCGCCGGCCGGAGGTCATCCCGGAGCTGACCGTACGGCTGGACGGCCGGATCACCCCGGCGCTGATCGGCGCCCGTATCCGGCTGCGCGTCCACGACCTGTGGCACCACGAGGGGCTCGACGCCCAGTACCGGATCGTCGGCATGGCCGTCACCCCGCCGCAGCGCGCCAAGCAGGAGACCGCCGTTCTCTACCTGGAAGGAGTCTGACCCGTGGCGATCATCCCCACCGATCTACTCGACCGCATCCGCGCCCTGGAACGCCAGGTCAGGGAGTTGATGGGCAGCGCCAACACCACCCCGGCGCAGAACAGCATCGTGGGCGGCGAGGTGGTCATCGGCGAGCGCGGCCGGCTGCGGGTGCGCACCGCGGGCGACCAGGACCTCGTCTACCTGGGCCGGGTCGCGCCCGACCGCGACGAGGAGACCCCGCAGCAGGGTCTGGTCGTCCGCCGCGACGACGGCTCGCTGGCACTGACGGTGTGGACGGGGGCGCCGGACCCGACGGCGGTGCAGCCGGTACGGATCCTGGACCGCCGGGGCAACGTGATCGTCGCCGACGACACCGTACGGGGCGGTCTCGCCCGCCCCTACATCCCGTACTCCCTGCCCGCCCCCGCCGACCCCACCCGCTGGGAGTCCACCACCGCCACCACCTGGACCACGCTCCACCGGGGCCCCGGCCTCGTCCAGCACCCCCGCCTGCACTGCCGCATCGCGGCGGAGGGCGGGGCGGGCGGCGAGGTACGGCTCCTCGTGGACGGCGACCAGGTGGGGCCGGTGGGCGGGCCGGGGGCGGGGCTGGTGCTCACGGAGCGGATGGCGGCGGAGTACGGGGCGACGGTGACGTTCGAGATCCAGGCCAGGGTCACGACCCCCGGCACAACGATCCGCTGCCGCCCCCTGACCCTGTACGGCCTGGAGTCCTGACCCCACCGGGGCTCACCCCAGCCGGCCCGGCGCCCAGCCGGCCCGTCCGGCGCTTGAGGACGGAACCCTCGCGGAGGACGAACCCGCACCCATATCCAGCCCGTCCGGCGCTTGAGGACGGACCCGTCGCGAGGGACGAATCCGCACCTTCCTACCCCGCCCCCACGGGCACCCCTCCCCACCCCCAGGGTTCCGTCCTCAAACGCCGGACGGGCTGGTGGTGGGCCGCCCACCCACACACACCCCAAGGAGCCACCCGTGCTGCCAGAAACCATCCCCACAGTCACCCTCACCGCCCGCTACCTCACCCCCGACGGCCGCCCCATGAGCGGCACCGTCGACTTCCGGCCGCCCGCCCTCCTCACCCACGCCGAGGAGGACCTCTTCCTGGGCGGCCCCACCCGCGCCACCCTCGACCCGGAGGGCCGGCTCCGCATCGTGCTGCCCGCCACCGACGGCCCGGGCTGGAACCCGGCGGTGTGGACGTACACCGTCACCGAGAGGCTCTCCGGCCTCGGCCGCAACAGCCGCAGCTACCAGATCGTGCTGAGCGCCGACCACCCCACCGTCGACCTGGCCGACATCGCCCCGGCCGACCCGGCCAACCCCCAGTACGTCGCCGTACCGGGCCCCGCGGGCCGCCCGGGCGAGCTCGGCCCGCAGGGCCCGGCCGGTCCCGCCGGAGCCGTGCACTCCGTCAACGGGAAGACCGACCCGGACATCCTCCTGACCGCCGCCGACGTCTCCGCCCTGGACGCCGCCCGGGCCGGCGCCCCCGGCGGCGTCGCCACCCTCGGCGCCGACGGCCTGGTCCCGGCCACCCAGCTCCCGGCCGGCGGCGGCGCCGTGGCCTCCGTCAACGGCAGGACCGGCAACGTGACCCTCGCCGCCACCGACGTCGGCGCCCTCTCCCAGGCCGCCGGAGACGCCCGCTACCTGGCCGTCGACGGCTCCCCCGTCACCTCGGTCAACGGCCGCACCGGCCCCGTCGTCCTGACCGCCGCCGATGTCTCGGCCGTGGCGAGCGGCGACGCCGTACTGCTCACCGGCGACCAGACCGTCCAGGGCACGAAGACCTTCGCCGCCCCGCCGCTCACCACCGTCACCCCCACCACCGCCGACCAGCTCACCCGCCGCGGCTACGTGGACGCGGTCTCATCGGCGGGCAGCTGGTCCCCGTCCGCCGTGGGGTTCGCCGGATGGGCCTTCGACCCGGCGTGCGGCTCCGCCACCACCCCGCAGTACTGCATCAACGGCTGGGTCTACCTGATCGGCGTCCCTCTGCACGCGCAGACGACCGTACGGAACATCGCCTTCTACGTCCCTGGCTACGTCGGCAACACCCTGGGCCCGGCCTCCTTCGCCGGCCTCTACACGAGCGCCGGAGCCCGCGTCGGACTGACCGCCCCGCTGAACACCCTGCTCTCCGCCACCGAGGGCAGGACCGTGGTCTGCCCGCTCACCACCGCGTACACCGCGGCCCCGGGCAACTACTGGGTGGCCCTGGTGGTCAACGGCCCGAACCCCAGCAACAGCGGCCCCGCCTTCCTGCGCGGCTCCAGCGTCGGCCAGGCCCCGGGCGGCAGCGCCCGGATGCCGAACGCCTTCATCCGGCACGGCCGCCTCAACGCCACCGGCCAGACCTCCCTGCCCGCTTCCTTCAACACGGCCAACATCACCGCCGACTCCAACGCGATCTGGGCCGCGCTCGCCTCCTGACCCGCCGCACCCCGAGGCCCCTGAGCCCCGTACCGGACACACCCCCTCCGGTACGGGGCTCCGCCATGCCCGCCCCCGTACCCGTTCCCGTACACCGGAAGGACCGCCACCCGTGGCCACACCACTCACCGCCGACCGGCTGCTCGCCGCGCTGCACGCCGAAGGCGTCACCGTCGTCGAGCACCCGGGCTGGCGCACCCACCACCGCAACCACAAGGGCGCCTGGGGCCCCGTGAACGGGGTGATGATCCACCACACCGTCAGCAGCGGAAGCGCGGCCTCCGTCGCCCTCTGCCGCGACGGCTACGCCGCCCTGCCCGGCCCGCTCTGCCACGGCGTGATCGACAAGGCGGGCACCGTCCACCTGGTCTCGGCGGGCCGCGCCAACCACGCGGGCGGCGGCGACCCGGCCGTGCTCCGGCGCGTCACCGCCGAGGACTACGGCGACCGGCCGCCCGCCCCCCGCGCCCACGACGGCAGCACCGGCGCCGTCGACGGCAACGCCCGCTTCTACGGCTTCGAGTGCGTCAACCTCGGCAACGGCCGCGACCCCTGGCCCACCGCCCAGCTCGACGCGATCGAACGCGCGTCGGCGGCGATCTGCCGGGCCCACGGCTGGAGCGCCCGCTCCGTCATCGGCCACTCCGAGTGGTCGGCCGCGAAGATCGACCCGCGCGGCTTCACCATGCCGTCGATGCGCACCCGCGTCACGACCCGCCTGGCCGCCCCGGCCAAGCCACCCACCAAGCCCACGAAGCCCACCCAGCCGTCCAAGCCCACCCAGCCCGCGAAGCCCAGCAACCCCACCGCCCCCACCAGCCCCACCACCCCCCGCTATCAGCCCTTCCCCGGCGCCTCCTTCTTCACCGCCCGCCCCAGCTCCCCCGTCATCACCGCGATGGGCCGCCGGCTGGCCGCCGAGGGATGTGGAACGTACGCCGTCGGCCCCGGCCCCCGCTGGACCGAGGCCGACCGCCGCTCGTACGCCGCCTGGCAGCGCAAGCTCGGGTTCCGTGGCTCGGAGGCCGACGGCTGGCCGGGCCGCACGTCCTGGAACGCGCTGAAGGTCCCGTACACCGCGAAGGTGCCGTAAACCGAGTGAGGAACCTGCCATGTCCGACGCCGCCCGGCGTACCGCCCGTACCGTCCTGCAGACGGCCCTCGCCCTTGCCGTGCTCCTGCCCGCACTCGTGGACGCGTCCGGCGTCCCCGCGACCCTGCCCCGGGTCGCCGGGGCCCTGGCCGTCGCGGGCGCGGTGACCCGGGTGATGGCCCTGCCGGGCGTCCAGGCCCTGCTCCCGCGCTGGCTGCGCACCGAACCGCCGGAGGGCCGCCCATGACCGATACCGACCCGAACAACCCGGTGGCCGTCGCCCTGGAGCTGGAGCGGATGCGCGGCAGCCTGGAGGCCGGCTTCGCCCGCGCCGACGGGCAGCTGGCCCTGCTCGTGCAGCGGAGCGACCAGACCGACAAGCAGCTCGCCGACCATGAGACCCGCCTGGACCTGCTGGAACGTTCCCGCTGGCCGCTGGCGAGCATCGCCGCGCTCACCGCGACGGCCGGCGTCGCCATCGCCGTATGGGAGACGCTCCGCTGAACCCGGACCGGCCCCGCACACGCCGAAGGGCGGCCACCCCCTGATGTGAAAGGGGTGACCGCCCTCAGGCGTTCAAGCGACGAGCACTCGCCTACTGGTTGTACGGACCGTAGTCGTAGTCCTCCAGCGGGACGGCCTGGCCGGAGCCGGTGCCGAACGGCGAGTAGTCGATGTCGTCGTAGCCGACGGCCGAGTACATCGCGGCCTTGGCTTCCTCGGTCGGCTCGACCCGGATGTTGCGGTAGCGGGACAGACCCGTACCGGCCGGGATGAGCTTACCGATGATGACGTTCTCCTTGAGGCCGATCAGGGAGTCCGACTTGGCGTTGATCGCCGCGTCGGTCAGAACCCTGGTCGTCTCCTGGAAGGACGCCGCCGACAGCCACGACTCGGTGGCGAGCGAGGCCTTGGTGATACCCATCAGCTGCGGACGGCCGGAGGCGGGGTGACCGCCCTCGGTGACCACACGACGGTTCTCGGTCTCGAACTTCGACCGCTCGACCAGCTCGCCCGGAAGCAGCTCCGCGTCGCCGGACTCGATGATCGTCACCCGGCGGAGCATCTGCCGGATGATGATCTCGATGTGCTTGTCGTGGATCGACACGCCCTGCGAGTTGTAGACCTTCTGGACTTCGCCGACCAGGTGGACCTGGACCGCACGCTGGCCGAGGATGCGCAGCACGTCGTGCGGGTTGGTCGCACCGACGGTGAGCTTCTGGCCCACCTCGACCGGGTCGCCCTCGCCCACGAGCAGACGGGCACGCTTCGAGATCGGGAACGCCGTCTCGTCGCTGCCGTCGTCCGGGGTGACGACGAGCTTCTTGGTCTTCTCGGTCTCCTCGATCCGCACGCGGCCCTTGGCCTCGGAGATCGGGGCGACACCCTTCGGCGTACGGGCTTCGAAGAGCTCGACGACTCGGGGCAGACCCTGGGTGATGTCGTCACCGGCCACACCACCGGTGTGGAAGGTACGCATCGTCAGCTGGGTACCGGGCTCACCGATGGACTGGGCGGCGATGATGCCGACCGCCTCACCGATGTCGACCAGCTTGCCGGTGGCGAGCGAGCGTCCGTAGCAGAAGGCACAGGTGCCGACCGCGGACTCACAGGTCAGGACCGAGCGGGTCTTGACCTCCTCGACGCCGGCGCCCACCAGGGCGTCGATGAGGACGTCACCGAGGTCGACGTTGGCAGGCGCGATGACCTTGCCGTCCACCACGACGTCCTCGGCGAGCATGCGGGCGTAGACCGAGGTCTCGACGTCCTCCGTCTTGCGGAGCACGCCGTCGGCGCCCTTGACGGCGATCTTCAGCTTGAGGCCGCGGTCGGTGCCGCAGTCCTCCTCGCGGATGATCACGTCCTGCGAGACGTCCACCAGACGACGGGTCAGGTAACCCGAGTCGGCGGTACGCAGGGCGGTGTCCGCCAGACCCTTACGGGCACCGTGCGTGGAGATGAAGTACTCCAGAACGGTGAGGCCCTCACGGAAGGACGCCTTGATCGGACGCGGGATGGTCTCGTTCTTCGCGTTCGACACCAGACCACGCATACCGGCGATCTGCCGCATCTGCATCATGTTTCCTCGGGCACCCGAGTCAACCATCATGAAGATGGGGTTGGTCTTGGGGAAGTTCGCGTTCATCGCCTCGGCAACCTCGTTGGTCGCCTTGGTCCAGATCGCGATGAGCTCCTGCGTGCGCTCGTCCTTGGTGATCAGACCGCGCTCGTACTGCTTCTGGACCTTCTCGTCCTGGTCCTCGTAGCCCTTGACGATGGCCTTCTTGGCCTCGGGCACGACGATGTCGGAGATGGCCACGGTGACGCCCGAACGGGTCGCCCAGTGGAAGCCCGCCGCCTTCAGGTTGTCGAGCGTCGCCGCCACGATGACCTTGGGGTAGCGCTCGGCCAGGTCGTTGACGATCTCGGAGAGCTGCTTCTTGCCCACCGAGTAGTCGACGAACGGGTAGTCCTCGGGCAGCAGCTCGTTGAAGAGCGCACGGCCCAGGCTGGTCCGCAGCCGGAAGGTGTCACCCGGCTGGTACTCGGGCTCGCCCTCCTCGGCGACCGGCGGCACCCAGCCACGCGGCGGGATGGTGCCCACCGGGAAGCGGATGTCGACGGTGGACTGGAGAGCCAGCTCGCCGGCGTCGAACGCCATGATCGCCTCGGCCGTGGAGCCGAACGCGCGGCCCTCGCCCTTGGTGTCACGGAGCTCGCCGTCGGTGGTGAGGAAGAACAGCCCCAGCACCATGTCCTGGGTCGGCATGGTGACGGGGCGGCCGTCGGCCGGCTTCAGGATGTTGTTCGAGGACAGCATCAGGATGCGGGCCTCGGCCTGCGCCTCCGCGGAGAGCGGCAGGTGCACGGCCATCTGGTCACCGTCGAAGTCCGCGTTGAACGCGGTGCAGACGAGCGGGTGGATCTGGATGGCCTTGCCCTCGACCAGCTGCGGCTCGAAGGCCTGGATGCCGAGGCGGTGCAGGGTGGGCGCACGGTTCAGCAGCACCGGGTGCTCGGCGATGACCTCTTCGAGGACGTCGTACACGACGGTGCGGCCGCGCTCGACCATGCGCTTGGCCGACTTGATGTTCTGCGCGTGGTTCAGGTCCACCAGGCGCTTCATCACGAACGGCTTGAAGAGCTCCAGCGCCATGGCCTTCGGCAGACCGCACTGGTGCAGCTTGAGCTGCGGGCCGACGACGATGACGGAACGCGCGGAGTAGTCCACACGCTTACCGAGCAGGTTCTGACGGAAACGGCCCTGCTTGCCCTTGAGCATGTCGCTCAGGGACTTCAGCGGGCGGTTACCGGGACCGGTGACCGGGCGACCGCGGCGGCCGTTGTCGAACAGCGCGTCGACGGCCTCCTGCAGCATCCGCTTCTCGTTGTTCACGATGATCTCGGGGGCACCGAGGTCAAGGAGACGCTTGAGGCGGTTGTTGCGGTTGATCACACGGCGGTACAGGTCGTTCAGGTCGGAGGTCGCGAAGCGGCCACCGTCCAGCTGCACCATCGGACGCAGGTCCGGCGGGATGACCGGCACGCAGTCGAGCACCATGCCCTTGGGCTTGTTGCTGGTCTGCAGGAACGCGGAGACGACCTTGAGGCGCTTGAGCGCACGGGTCTTCTTCTGGCCCTTGCCGGTACGGATGATCTCGCGGAGGCGCTCGGCCTCCTCGTCGAGGTCGAAGGACTCCAGGCGCTTCTGCAGCGCGGCGGCGCCCATGCAGCCGTCGAAGTACGTGCCGAAGCGGTCACGCAGCTCGCGGTAGAGCAGCTCGTCGCCCTCCAGGTCCTGGACCTTGAGGTTCTTGAAGCGGCTCCACACCTCGTCGAGGCGGTCGATCTCGCGCTGCGCACGGTCGCGCAGCTGCTTCATCTCACGCTCGGCACCTTCGCGCACCTTGCGGCGCACGTCGGCCTTGGCGCCCTCGGCCTCCAGCTCGGCCAGGTCGGTCTCGAGCTTCTTGGCGCGGGCCTCCAGGTCGGAGTCGCGGCGGTTCTCGGTCTGCTGACGCTCGACGGAGACGTGCGCCTCCAGGGACGGCAGGTCGCGGGTACGACGCTCCTCGTCCACGAACGTGATCATGTACGCGGCGAAGTAGATGACCTTTTCGAGGTCCTTCGGCGCGAGGTCCAGCAGGTATCCGAGGCGCGACGGGACGCCCTTGAAGTACCAGATGTGGGTGACGGGAGCGGCAAGCTCGATGTGGCCCATCCGCTCACGACGCACCTTGGCGCGAGTGACCTCGACGCCGCAGCGCTCACAGATGATGCCCTTGAAGCGGACACGCTTGTACTTGCCGCAGTAGCACTCCCAGTCCCGGGTCGGACCGAAGATCTTCTCGCAGAAGAGTCCGTCCTTTTCGGGCTTGAGCGTGCGGTAGTTGATGGTCTCCGGCTTCTTCACTTCGCCGTGGGACCAGGTCCGGATGTCGTCCGCGGTGGCAAGGCCGATCCGCAGCTCGTCGAAGAAGTTGACGTCGAGCACTTGTCGTCAATCCCTCTTTCGGGGGTTCGAGCCCCCTCGCTCGGAAGCGAGAAATCGGGGCACTTCAGCAATGGTCTGAACGGGTCCGGGGAGAGCCGGCCGGATCACAGGGATCCGGCCGGCGAACCCGTCAGACCTCTTCGACGCTGCTCGGCTCTCGCCGGGACAGGTCGATACCGAGCTCCTCCGCTGCGCGGAAGACGTCCTCGTCCGTGTCGCGCATCTCGATGGACATGCCGTCCGAGGACAGCACCTCCACGTTGAGGCAGAGCGACTGCATTTCCTTGATGAGCACCTTGAAGGACTCGGGGATGCCCGGCTCGGGGATGTTCTCGCCCTTGACGATGGCCTCGTAGACCTTCACGCGGCCGGTCACGTCGTCGGACTTGATCGTCAGCAGCTCCTGGAGTGCGTACGCGGCGCCGTATGCCTCCAGCGCCCACACCTCCATCTCACCGAAGCGCTGTCCACCGAACTGAGCCTTACCACCCAGCGGCTGCTGGGTGATCATGGAGTACGGACCGGTCGAACGCGCGTGCAGCTTGTCGTCGACCAGGTGGTGGAGCTTGAGGATGTACATGAACCCGACCGAGACCGGCTCCGGGAACGGCTCGCCGGAGCGGCCGTCGTAGAGCTGGGCCTTGCCGGAGGGCTGCACCAGGCGGTCGCCGTCGCGGTTGGGGATCGTGGCCTGGAAGAGGCCGGAGATCTCGTCCTCGCGCGCACCGTCGAAGACGGGCGTGGCGACGTTGGTGCCCGGGGGGACCTGGTCGGCACCGATGGACTGCAGGCGCTTGGCCCACTCGTCACCGAGGCCGGAGACGTCCCAGCCGCGGCTGGCGAGCCAGCCGAGGTGGATCTCCAGGACCTGTCCCGGGTTCATTCGGGACGGGACACCCAGCGGGTTGAGGATGATGTCGACCGGGGTGCCGTCCTCCAGGAACGGCATGTCCTCGATCGGCAGGATCTTCGAGATGACGCCCTTGTTGCCGTGACGGCCGGCGAGCTTGTCACCATCGGTGATCTTGCGCTTCTGCGCGACGTAGACGCGGACCAGCTGGTTCACGCCCGGCGGCAGTTCGTCGCCCTCTTCGCGGTCGAAGACGCGGACGCCGATGACCTTGCCGATCTCACCGTGCGGCACCTTCAGCGAGGTGTCGCGCACCTCGCGCGCCTTCTCACCGAAGATCGCGCGGAGCAGGCGCTCCTCGGGGGTCAGCTCGGTCTCACCCTTGGGCGTGACCTTGCCGACGAGGATGTCACCGGCGACGACCTCGGCACCGATACGGATGATGCCGCGCTCGTCGAGGTCGGCGAGGACCTCTTCGGAGACGTTCGGGATGTCCCGGGTGATCTCCTCCGGGCCGAGCTTGGTGTCACGGGCGTCGACCTCGTGCTCCTCGATGTGGATCGAGGAGAGGACGTCGTCCTGCACGAGGCGCTGCGACAGGATGATCGCGTCCTCGTAGTTGTGACCCTCCCACGGCATGAACGCCACGAGGAGGTTCTTGCCGAGGGCCATCTCACCGTTCTCGGTGGCCGGACCGTCGGCGAGGACCTGCTCCGCGATGACCCGGTCGCCCTCGGAGACGACGACCTTCTGGTTCACCGAGGTGCCCTGGTTGGAGCGCATGAACTTGGCGATGCGGTACGTGGTGTACGTGCCGTCGTCGTTCGTGACGGTGATGTAGTCCGCGGAGACCTCCTGGACCACACCGTCCTTCTCGGCCTTGAGCACGTCACCGGCGTCGGTGGCGCAGCGGTACTCCATGCCGGTGCCCACGAGCGGGGCCTCGGACTTGATGAGCGGCACCGCCTGGCGCATCATGTTCGCGCCCATGAGGGCACGGTTGGCGTCGTCGTGCTCCAGGAACGGGATCATCGCGGTGGCGACGGACACCATCTGGCGCGGCGAGACGTCCATGTAGTCGACGTCCGTGCCGGGCACGTAGTCGACCTCTCCGCCACGACGGCGGACCAGGACGCGGGGCTCGGTGAAGCGCAGCTCGTCGGAGAGGATCGCGTTCGCCTGGGCGATGACGAAGCGGTCCTCCTCGTCGGCCGTGATGTAGTCGACCTCGTCGGTGACCTGACCGTCGACGACCTTGCGGTACGGCGTCTCGATGAAGCCGAACGCGTTGACGCGGCCGTACGAGGCGAGCGAACCGATCAGGCCGATGTTCGGGCCTTCAGGGGTCTCGATCGGACACATGCGCCCGTAGTGGGACGGGTGCACGTCACGGACCTCGAAGCCGGCCCGCTCACGGGAGAGACCACCCGGGCCAAGAGCCGACAGGCGGCGCTTGTGGGTGAGACCCGACAGCGGGTTGTTCTGGTCCATGAACTGCGACAGCTGGCTGGTGCCGAAGAACTCCTTGATGGAGGCGACGACCGGCCGGATGTTGATCAGGGTCTGCGGCGTGATCGCCTCGACGTCCTGGGTCGTCATGCGCTCACGCACGACGCGCTCCATCCGCGCCAGGCCCGTACGGACCTGGTTCTGGATGAGCTCGCCGACGTTGCGCAGACGACGGTTGCCGAAGTGGTCGATGTCGTCGGTCTCGACGACGATCTCCCGGCCCGACTCCCCGGTCGTCTCGGTCTCACCGGCGTGCAGCTTGACCAGGTACTTGATGGTCGCGATGACGTCGTCGCTGGTGAGGACTCCGGCGTCCAGCGGCTCATCGGCGCCGAGCTTCTTGTTCACCTTGTAGCGGCCGACCTTCGCGAGGTCGTAGCGCTTCGGGTTGAAGTAGAGGTTCTCGAGCAGCGTCTGAGCGGCTTCGCGGGTGGGCGGCTCGCCGGGGCGCAGCTTGCGGTAGATGTCGAGCAGCGCGTCGTCCTGGCCCTGGGTGTGGTCCTTCTCCAGGGTGGCGCGCATGGACTCGTACTCGCCGAACTCTTCGAGGATCTGCTCGGTCGTCCAGCCGAGAGCCTTGAGGAGGACGGTGACGGACTGCTTGCGCTTGCGGTCGATACGGACACCGACCATGTCGCGCTTGTCGATCTCCATCTCCAGCCAGGCACCCCGGGAAGGGATGATCTTGGCGGAGAAGATGTCCTTGTCGGACGTCTTGTCGATGGAGGAGTCGAAGTAGACACCCGGCGAGCGGACCAGCTGCGACACGACGACACGCTCGGTGCCGTTGATGACGAAGGTGCCCTTGTTGGTCATGAGCGGGAAATCGCCCATGAAGACCGTCTGGGACTTGATCTCGCCGGTCTCGTTGTTGGTGAACTCGGCCGTGACGAAGAGCGGCGCGGCGAACGTGAAGTCGCGCTCCTTGCACTCGTCGATCGAGTTCTTCGGGGGCTCGAAGCGGTGGTCGCGGAACGTAAGCGACATCGACCCGGAGAAGTCCTCGATCGGTGAGATCTCCTCGAAGATCTCCTCCAGGCCGGACTTGGTGGGGACGTCCTGTCCACTGTCCAGAGCAGCCTCGACGCGAGCCTTCCAGGCGGCGTTACCGAGGAGCCAGTCAAAGCTCTCGGTCTGCAGCGCGAGGAGGTTCGGAACCTCGAGGGGCTCCTTGATCTTTGCAAAAGAGATGCGCAGCGGGGCGGTGCTGGCACCGTTGTTCGTATTCGCGGTCGAGGCGTTGCGCGAGGCGGCCAAGAGGGGGTCCTTCCGAGGGCTCGGACTCACTACGCGCGTACCGGTCCCACATTGGACAAAGAGACACATCATCCCGAGTCGACCCGAAAGGGCCACCTCGGAGAGGAATCAGTCATCGATGCTCAAGCGTGGGTATGCCCCTGGTGACGGGCAGGAGGCAGCTAACAGGCAGCGCAAAGGGTCAGTGTAGCCAAGCGGCACACTGATGTCCAGTCGGGGTTCTCAGAGACCCACGTTGCTCTCAACAGCTGTTCTCAACTACCTATGTGTCTGGCCCTCGCGCGGGGTGCGCTCTTCTTTACTGCCCTCTTCACTCTCGATCCATGCCTCGGATACGGATCGAAGTGATGACGCGTCCTGAGAATTGCGCGCCGCGTGCCGTTCGTCAAGACCCACCGGGTCGGGACGGGGCCCCAGGAGCTTTCCCCGGCCGCCCCCGCAAGGCCCGCAGGGGGCCCCTGAGCGCCCCGCGAGAGGCGCACGGCGAAGATCACCCTACTCGTCACCGGCGGAAGTTCAAGGCAGCCGCCACGGGTACGCCGAAGGGCGACCACCCGGATGGGTGATCGCCCTTCGGTACGGGCGCGTGACGCGCCCGAGGGGAGTCCGTGGACTCCCGAGGTGTTACTTGACCTCGACGGAAGCGCCGGCGGCCTTGAGGGACTCGGCAGCCTTGTCGGCGGCCTCCTTGGCGACCTTCTCGAGGACCGGCTTCGGGGTGCCGTCGACGAGGTCCTTGGCCTCCTTGAGACCCAGCGAGGTCAGCTCACGCACGACCTTGATGACCTGGATCTTCTTCTCGCCGGCACCGGTGAGGATGACGTCGAACTCGTCCTGCTCCTCCGGGGCGTCGGCAACGGCGCCCGGGCCGGCCGGACCGGCGACGGCGACGGCCGCGGCGGCGGTGACGTCGAACTTCTCCTCGAAGGCCTTGACGAACTCGGAGAGCTCGATGAGGGTCATGCCCTCGAACTGCGCGAGCAGGTCGTCCTGGGACAGCTTCGCCATGATAGGCGTCCTTCCACTATTCGGCAGGTGCCGGATGTATATGTCGGCGGGCGTACGTGGAGCCCGCTGGACCGCTGAGCGAAATTACTCGGCGGCCTCGGCGGGAGCCGGAGTACCGGCACCGCCCTGCTCTTCCTTCTTGGCGCGAAGCGCTTCCGCGGTGCGGACGAACTTCGACGGCAGTGCCTGGAAGAGCTGTGCAGCCTGAGTCTGCTTGCCCTTGAAAGCACCGGCCAGCTTGGAGAGCAGAACCTCGCGGGACTCGAGGTCCGCGAGCTTCTTGATCTCATCGGCGGACAGCGCCTTACCGTCAAGGACACCGCCCTTGATGATGAGGTTGGGGTTGTCCTTGGCGAAGTCACGAAGACCCTTCGCCGACTCCACCGGGTCACCGGTGACGAAGGCAACCGCCGTCGGACCCGAGAACAGGTCGTCCAGCGTGTCGATCCCGGCCTCGTTGGCCGCAATCTTGGTCAGCGTGTTCTTCACCACGGCGTACTGGGCGTTCTCACCGAGCGAACGGCGCAGCTCCTTGAGCTGTGCCACGGTGAGACCCCGGTACTCGGTCAGCACGGCGGCGTTCGAGCTGCGGAACTGGTCCGTCAGCTCGGCTACCGCGGCAGCCTTGTCGGGCCTTGCCATGAGCGTCGGCCTCCTTCCGGGTGATGAGGACCGCTCAGAAGGGGCCGGGAAAGACGAAACGCCCCAGCACAAGTGCCAGGGCGCGGCTCGACCGGACAGAGTCCGGGAGCAGTTCCACAGTCACCTGCGCAGGTCGTCCGATCTAGCGGAACCTTCGGTCACTGTCCCTCTGACGAGAGCGCAGCGACGACCAGCGGTCTTTGGCTTCTTGTGGAGAGTACGCGACCGGGGGCGCGCCGGGCAAATCCGGCGCCGCCCACCCCGGTGCGGGAGGTTTAGCCGGAGGTCAGGAGGGACCGGCGCCCCGCTGTTTCAGGATCTCCTTGAAGTCGACGGTGTCGGCGGCCGGCGGCTTCTCCACGGAGACCTTGGTGCCGTAGTCGCTGTAGAAGACCGTCGAGCTGAACGCCCCGCCCGCCGTCTCGCCGCGCTCGGTCTTCTTCACGAGCAGATCGTTCCTGTCGACCCAGATGTCGACGGTCTGGGTGGTGACACCTGCGGCGGAGAGCTGCTCCTTGAGGGCGGCGAGCTGCTCGGCGTCCAGAGCGCTGTTCCGCCCGGTCAGCTCCGCCACGTCGACCGTGCCGGAGTAGCGCGTCGCGGACACGCCCCGGACGTCCTCCTGGCCGGCCTTCCTGACGTCCCCCGCGGCCAGCAGAGCCTTCACGCCCTGCTCGGGGGTGCTGTTCTGCACCTGCTCCTCCAGGACGTCACCGGCGGGCCCGCCGAGCTCCGCGAGGTCCTTGTAGGCGTACCGGACCCAGTGCTTGCCGCCGACGTTCGCCGCGAAGGCGTCGCCCATGTTGGCGTAGTACTCGTCCTTGAGATAGCGCGCCCGGACCGTTCCGTCGCCGCCGCCCTGCTTGAGGGCCTCGGCCATGGTGCCGCCGGTGTAGGTGATGGTCAGCGAGCCCGAGAGGCCGTCCGCCCAGCCGATGGTTCCCGTCTGCTGCATGGAGACGGTGTCGCCCATCTCGGTGGTGCCCTCGATCCGGGCCGACCGCACGGTGCCGGTCTTCTCCCGGATCTGCTGGAGCGCCGCGACGGAACCCGCCTCGGCCGCTCCTCCGGTGCCGGCCGGCTTCCCCGCCGTACCGGAGTCACCGCCTCCGCCGCTGCAGGCCGCCACCGACATCAGGGCCGCCGCTGCGGCCCCCGTACCCACGCGCCGTAACGTGCTCGTCCTCATCCGACCGGTCCACCCCTCGTATCGTCCTGCCGTCCCGTCCCACACTGGCACAGGCCACCGACAGTCACCGGTGCTCCCGGTTTCTTCCTCCGGATACGAGGACGGGCCCCGCACCTCGAAAGGTGCGGGGCCCGTTCACACAGTGCACGCGTACGACGCGGCTACCGGGTGAGCGCGGTGGCTCAGACGGCGGCCGGGTCCTCCTCGACGAGGAGGTTGCGGGTGCGGTTGGCGTCCAGCGGGATGCCGGGGCCCATCGTGGTGGCCAGCGTGGCCTTCTTGATGTAGCGGCCCTTGGCGGCGGACGGCTTCAGACGGAGGATCTCGTCCAGCGCCGCTGCGTAGTTCTCCACCAGCTTGGTCTCGTCGAACGAGGTCTTGCCGATGATGAAGTGCAGGTTCGAGTGCTTGTCGACGCGGAACTCGATCTTGCCGCCCTTGATGTCGTTGACAGCCTTCACGACATCGGGGGTGACGGTGCCGGTCTTCGGGTTCGGCATCAGACCACGCGGACCGAGCACGCGGCCCAGGCGGCCGACCTTGCCCATGAGGTCCGGGGTCGCGACGACGGCGTCGAAGTCCAGACGGCCCTTCGCCACCTCGTCGATGAGCTCGTCGGCGCCGACGATGTCGGCTCCAGCGGCTTCCGCGGCCGCAGCACGGTCACCGGTCGCGAAGACCAGGACCCGGGCGGTCTTGCCGGTGCCGTGCGGGAGGTTCACGGTGCCACGGACCATCTGGTCGGCCTTGCGCGGGTCGACACCCAGGGCAAAGGCGACCTCGACGGTGCTGTCGAACTTCGTGGAGGCGGTGTCCTTGGCGATACGGACGGCCTCGAGCGGGGCATAGTTGCGCTCCCGGTCGATCTTGGCGTCCGCAGCGCGGAGGTTCTTGCTGCGCTTCACTTCTACTCCTGTGTTTTCAGAGTGTGGAGTCGTGGTGCGGACCAGCGCTTGGTCCTACCACTGGGGGTTACGGGGCTGAATCAGCCTTCGACCGTGATGCCCATGGAGCGGGCGGTGCCGGCAATGATCTTCGACGCGGCGTCGAGGTCATTGGCGTTCAGGTCGGGGAGCTTCGTCGTGGCGATCTCGCGGACCTGGGCAGCCGTCAGCTTGGCGACCTTGGTCTTGTGCGGCTCGCCGGAGCCCTTGTCCACACCCGCGGCCTTGAGGATCAGCTTGGCGGCCGGCGGAGTCTTCGTGACGAAGGTGAAGGAGCGGTCGTCGTAGACCGTGATCTCCACCGGCACGACCATGCCACGCTGCGACTCGGTCGCTGCGTTGTAGGCCTTGCAGAACTCCATGATGTTGACGCCGTGCTGACCGAGCGCGGGGCCGACCGGCGGGGCCGGGTTCGCCGCACCGGCGTTGATCTGGAGCTTGATAAGCCCCGTGACCTTCTTCTTCTTGGGAGGCATTGCTCTCTCCGGGTCCTATGAGAGTGTTTCGCCGCCGATTCCGGTCATCCGGATGGAGGCATACCGCACAACGATAACGGGTATAGCTGTGCGACCAAAAACCAAGCAGGTCAGACGGGCTGCGAAGCCCCTCTGACCTGCTGGGTAGGCATGTGTCCAGAAACCGGCGGAAGCGCTAGTTCTTCTGGATCTGGTCGAAGCTGAGCTCGACCGGGGTCTCGCGGCCGAAGATCTCGACGAGGCCCTTGACCTTCTTCGAGTCGGCGTTGATCTCGTTGATCGTGGCCTGCAGCGTCGCGAACGGGCCGTCGGTGACGGTGACCGAGTCGCCCACCTCGAAGTCCAGCACCTGGACCTCGACCTTGCGGGACGGAGCCGGCTTGCCCTCGGCCTCGGCGGCCTCGCGGGCGGCCTTCTCCTCGGCCTCCGGGGCGAGCATCTTGACGATCTCGTCCAGGGTCAGCGGGTACGGGTCGTAGGCGTTGCCCACGAAGCCGGTGACGCCCGGCGTGTTCCGCACGACGCCCCAGGACTCGTTCGTCAGGTCCATGCGCACCAGCACGTAGCCGGGGAGCTTGTTCTGCCGGACGTTCTTGCGCTCGCCGTTCTTGATCTGGACGATTTCCTCTTCAGGCACCTCGGCCTGATAGACGAACTCCTCCACGTTGAGGGAGACGGCGCGCTGCTCCAGGTTGGCCTTCACGCGCTTCTCGTAACCGGCGTACGTGTGGATGACGTACCACTCGCCGGGGAGGGTGCGGAGCTCTTCGCGCAGGGCGGTGACGGGGTCGACGGGGGCGGCCGGCTCGGCCTCTTCCTCGTCGGCGCTCTCGTCGTCGTCCGTGCTCTCGTCGTCGGCCTCGGCCTCGACGTCGGCCTCGACGGCTTCCGCGTCCTCGGCGACCGCGGCGTCTTCATCGGCCTCGACCGTTTCGTCCGCGACGGCGTCCACAGCGGCCTCGGCCTGATCGGGCTTCTCGGAATCAGCAGCCTCAACGATGCCGAGCTCGTCCTTGGCGGACTCGAAGGCGCCAGCCTCGGGCTCGACGGCGTCGTTCAGGTTCGGGTCAGACACGATGGCTGCTTCTTCCTGGATACAAAGGGGTGGAACGTGCGGTGGGGGCGCCGGTCGGACGCCTTCCGCCGGCTCAGCCGAAGACGTACTTGATGACCCGCGCGAATCCCGTGTCAAGAACGGTAACAAGACCAATCATGACAACGACGAACACAATCACCACACTGGTGTATGTCGTCAGCTGGCTGCGAGTCGGCCAAACAACCTTACGGAGTTCGGCGACGATCTGGCGGTAGAACAGCGCGAGCCGGCCCAGAGGACCCTTCTTGCCGCGCTTGCCGCCCTTCCGAGTCTTCTTCTGCGACTCGGGGGATTCATCCTCAGCATCAGGCATGTCGATGGAGCCCACGGCGTCCGTCACGCTACTCACCTGATTCCGGGTCGTGGCCGTGCCGCGCCCGGTGGAGCCGCACGGCTGTGCAATGAAGTACGTACATGCGCACACATCCTGGCGAAGGAGTGTGTAGCAGGGCCGGAGGGACTTGAACCCCCAACCGCTGGTTTTGGAGACCAGTGCTCTACCAATTGAGCTACGACCCTTTGGTGGTTTCCACCAACCTACCGCATCTTTCCCGGTGCCCGGGTGCAGGAACGGTGCGGCTGGTGAAGGCCAACGACAGGTGAGTGTACGTGCTCAGCGGCTCTGCGTCGAACAGACAACTACCGACCGGTCCTGTCCGGTTCCCGTACAAGTCCTGTCCGGTCCCTGAAACCCGTGTGCCGACGGGTTTTCCGGTCTGGGAGCATGGGGCCCATGAGCGCTGCAACTTCTCCGTCCGAGCGCCGGGTTTCCGCCCGCATCGGTGCGATCTCCGAGTCCGCGACCCTCGCCGTCGACGCCAAGGCCAAGGCCCTCAAGGCCGCCGGGCGCCCGGTGATCGGCTTCGGTGCCGGCGAGCCCGACTTCCCCACCCCCGGCTACATCGTCGACGCCGCGGTCGAGGCCTGCCGCAACCCGAAGTACCACCGCTACACCCCGGCCGGCGGGCTCCCCGAGCTCAAGGCCGCCATCGCAGAGAAGACCCTGCGGGACTCCGGCTACGAGGTCGACGCCAGCCAGATCCTGGTGACCAACGGCGGCAAGCAGGCCATCTACGAGGCCTTCGCCGCGATCCTCGACCCGGGCGACGAGGTCATCGTCCCCGCCCCGTACTGGACCACCTACCCCGAGTCGATCCGGCTCGCCGGCGGTGTCCCCGTCGAGGTCGTCGCCGACGAGACCACCGGCTACCGGGTCTCCGTCGAGCAGCTGGAGGCCGCGCGCACCGAGCGGACCAAGGTCGTCCTCTTCGTCTCGCCGTCCAACCCGACCGGCGCGGTCTACAGCGAGGCCGACGCCGAGGCGATCGGCCGCTGGGCCGTCGAGCACGGCCTCTGGGTCATGACCGACGAGATCTACGAGCACCTCGTCTACGGCGACGCGAAGTTCACCTCGCTCCCCGCGATCGTGCCCGAGCTGCGCGACAAGTGCATCGTCGTCAACGGCGTCGCCAAGACGTACGCGATGACCGGCTGGCGGGTGGGGTGGATCATCGGCCCGAAGGACGTCGTCAAGGCCGCGACCAACCTCCAGTCGCACGCCACCTCCAACGTCTCCAACGTCGCCCAGGTCGCCGCGCTCGCCGCGGTCTCCGGCCCGCTGGACGCCGTCGCGGAGATGCGCACCGCCTTCGACCGCCGCCGCAACCTGATCGTGCGGATGCTCAACGAGATCGACGGCGTGCTCTGCCCGGAGCCCGAGGGCGCGTTCTACGCCTACCCGTCGGTGAAGGGCCTGCTCGGCAAGGAGATCCGCGGCAAGCGCCCGGCCGACTCGGTCGAGCTCGCCGCCCTGATCCTGGACGAGGCCGAGGTCGCCGTCGTACCGGGCGAGGCCTTCGGCACCCCCGGCTACCTCCGCCTCTCCTACGCACTGGGCGACGACGACCTCATCGAGGGCGTCTCCCGGCTCCAGAAGCTGCTGGGCGAGGCCAAGGCCTGACAGCCCGCGGAATTGTGCCCCCGGCCGCCTCGGCCGGGGGCTCTTTTCGTCCCGGTCCCACTCCAAAGAGGAAAGCGGCTTCCGCTGCGGCCCGCCCGTGCGGCAGGATCTTCCGATGGAGCGTGATGTACGTCTGTTGCCCAAGGCCCACCTGCACCTGCACTTCACCGGGTCGATGCGGCCCACCACCCTGCTCGAACTCGCCGACAAGTACGGGGTCCACCTCCCCGACGCGCTGACCGGCGGTGAGCCACCGAAACTGCGGGCGACCGACGAGCGCGGCTGGTTCCGTTTCCAGCGGCTCTACGACATCGCCCGGTCCTGCCTGCGGTCCCCCGAGGACATCCACCGCCTGGTCCGCGAGAGCGCCCAGGAGGACGTCGCGGACGGCTCCGGCTGGCTGGAGATCCAGGTCGACCCCACCTCGTACGCCCCGCTGCTCGGCGGACTGATCCCGGCGATCGAGATCATTCTCGACGCGGTGGACAGCGCCGCCCGGGACACCGGACTGGGGATGCGCGTGGTGATCGCCGCCAACCGGATGAAGCACCCGCTGGACGCCCGGACCCTGGCGCGGCTTGCCGTGCGGTACGCGGACCGGGGCGTCGTCGGCTTCGGGCTCTCCAACGACGAGCGGCGCGGCATGGCCCGGGACTTCGACCGGGCCTTCGCCATCGCCCGTGAGGGGGGTCTGCTGGCGGCCCCGCACGGTGGGGAGCTCGCGGGCCCCTCCAGCGTGCGCGACTGCCTGGACGACCTGGACGCCTCGCGCATCGGCCACGGGGTCCGGGCCGCCGAGGACCCCCGGCTGCTGGCACAGCTGGCCGAGCGCCAGGTGACCTGTGAGGTCTGCCCGTCCTCCAATGTGGCGCTCGGCGTCTACGAGAAGGCCGCGGACGTACCCCTGCGCACCTTGTTCGACGCGGGAGTGCCGATGGCGCTGGGCGCGGACGACCCGCTGCTGTTCGGTTCACGTCTCGCCGCGCAGTACGAGCTCGTCCGCCGCCACCACGGCTTCACCGACGCGGAGCTGGCCGAGCTGGCCCGCCAGTCGGTGCGCGGATCGGCGGCGCCCGTCGACGTACGGGACAAGCTGCTGTCGGGGATCGACGACTGGCTGGCTAGCTGATCCCGCCCAGCAGGGTGCGGGCGAGGGAGGCGGCGAAGTCGTCCAGGGGCTGCGGGGGCTCGCCGCCCGGGAGCGCGGCGTAGGCGAAGGCCCGCTGGGCACAGGCGCCCAGCAGCAGGGAGGCGGCGGCGTAGGTGTCCGCGTCGGCCCGGACCCGGCCCGCGCCCTGTTCGGCGCGCAGATAGGCGTCGAGTTGCCGGATCGGCAGGTGGGGCCCGGCTTCCAGTCCTCCTACGCCCTCCTCGTGGCGGCGCTTGAGCTGAGGTTCGGCGTACAGGGACGCGGCCATGGGGAAGGTCTGCTCGTAGAACAGGGCGGCCACCCGGGCGATGTCGGTGAGGTTGCCCTCGACGCTGCCCTCGCCTGCGCGCAGGTCTCCGAGGAGGTTCCCGAGCCGGGGCAGCCGCTCCGCGAGAACGGTGACGAACAGCTCCTCCTTGCCGGAGAAGTATTTGTAGAGCGCTGCCTCCGAGCAGCCGGCCGCCTTGGCGATCTCTTTGGTGGTGGTCCTGGCGAGGCCGATGGAGAGCATCAGCTCGTGCGCCGCGTCGACGATCCGGACGCGGGCGGGCTTCTGATCCATGTGTGCTCCAACAGGCCGTGACCCGGAAATCTTGACGCTCGGGTGGGAGGCCACTCATCCTAGAGGTTAGTGAACACTCACCCACCAGGGGGCGCGCTATGAGAATCACCGTGTTCGGAGCGACCGGCGGCATCGGTCAGGAGGTCGTGGGGCAGGCGCTGGCGGCGGGCCACGAGGTGACGGCCGTGGTCCGCGACCCGGACCGGCTCCCGGAGCCGCTGGATCGCGCGGCGTTGCACGCAGTCGCCCGGCTGGACGATCCGGCGGCGGTGCGGGCGGCGGTGGCGGGGCGGGACGCGGTGCTCTCGGGGCTGGGTTCGCGCGGCCGGAAGGCCGACGGGATCGCCGAGCGGCTGACCGGGCGGATCATCGATGCGATGGAGGCCGAGGGGACGCGCCGGCTGCTGGTGGTGAGCGCGGTGCCGGTCGGTCCGGTACCGGCCGGTGAGCCCTTGGTGGACCGGGTGGCGCGCAAGGCGGTCGGGGCGGTTCTGGCGGAGGTGTACGCGGACCTCGCGCGAATGGAGGCGGCGCTGGAGCGCAGCGCCACGGACTGGACCTCCGTACGGCCTCCGAAGCTGACGGACGGGCCGTGCACGGGCACCTACCGCAAGGCGGTGGGCGGCGCGCCCGTCAGCAGCCGGGCCATCTCCCGGGCCGATGTGGCGCACGCGATGCTGGGGCTGATCGACGACCCGGCGGCCGTGAAGCAGGGCGTGGGCGTCGCCTACTGAGCTGCCTCATAGGGTCACGCGCACGCCTATAGGGAGACGCCTACCGTCACCGGCTCGTTGACCAGGGTGACGCCGAACGCCGCGTGGACCCCGGCGACGACCTCACGGGCCAGCGCGAGGAGGTCCTCCGTGGTGGCCTCGCCGCGATTGGTGAGGGCGAGGGTGTGCTTGGTGGAGATCCGGGCCGGGCCGTTGCCGTACCCCTTGGTGAAGCCGGCCCGGTCGATCAGCCAGGCCGCCGAGGTCTTGGTGCGGCCGTCCTCGGCGGGGAACGCCGGGGGCGTCACATCCGGGCCGAGGCGCTCGTGGACCCGGGCCACGAAGTCCTGGAACGCGGCCGCTTCGAGGATCGGGTTGGTGAAGAAGGACCCCGCGGACCAGGTGTCGTGGTCGTCCGGGTCCAGGACCATGCCCTTGCCGGCGCGCAGCTTCAGCACGGTTTCCCGGGCGGCGGAGGCGGGAACGCGCTCGCCCTGCTCGACGCCCATGGCCCTGGCGGTCTCCGGGTACCTGAGGGGCGCGGAGAGACCGGCCGCCTCTTCCAGCCCGAATCGGACACGGAGCACCACGAAGCGGTCAGGTTCGGCCTTGAAGCGACTGTGCCGGTACGAGAAGGAGCACTCCGCGTTCGGAATGGTCACCGTCTCCCGGGTGTGCCGGTCGTAGGCGACGACCTCCGTGATGGTGGAGGACACCTCCTGGCCGTACGCCCCGACGTTCTGGATGGGCGTCGCGCCCGCGGAGCCCGGGATCCCTGCCAGGCACTCGATGCCCGCGAGACCCGCCTCCACGGTCCGGGCCACGGCGTCGGTCCAGACCTCACCGGCCGCCAGCTCCAGCGACGTACCGGAGAGCGTGAACCCCTTCGTGGCGATCCGCAGTGCGGTGCCGTCGAAGCCCTTGTCGCCGATGACCAGATTGGACCCGCCGCCGATGACCAGCAGCGGGGTGCCGCTCGCGTCGGCCTCGCGGACGGCTGCGACCACCTCGGCGTCGGTGGTGGCCGTCAGGAGGCGGGTGGCGGGGCCGCCGAGCCGGAAGGTGGTCAGGGGGGCGAGGGGGGCATCGTGGAGTTCCTGCACGGGGACAAGAGTACGGTCCGTGCCCCCGCCGCTCGGGCGGGGCCACGGACCGTACAGGTTGCGCGTGGACTCCGGGCGGCCCGGAGGGCCGTACAGCTTCCGCGTGGGCCTCAGGCGAGCCGGAATGGCCGTACGGCTGCTGCGTGAACCTCAGGCGAGCCGGACGACGGCGCGGGACATGCCCAGCACCTTCTTGCCGTCACACATGGCCACCAGGTCCACCCGGACCAGGTTGTCCTCCAGTTTGGCCGCGACCTTGCCGCTGACCTCGATCAACGCGCCCTTGTCGTCGTTGGGCACGACGACCGGCTTGGTGAACCGCACCCCGTAGTCGATGACCGCGCCCGGATCCCCGGCCCAGTCGGTGACCACGCGGATCGCCTCGGCCATAGTGAACATGCCGTGCGCGATCACGTCCGGCAGCCCGACCTCGAGCGCGAACTTCTCGTTCCAGTGGATCGGGTTGAAGTCGCCGGACGCTCCCGCGTACTGCACGAGCGTGGCCCGCGTCACCGGGAACGACTGTGCGGGCAGCTCCGTGCCGACCTCGACCGACCCGTAAGACACCTTCGCCGTCATCACGCCTCCTCGGCGGCGCGTGCCACCAGCTTCGTGAGGGCCGTGACCACCAGCTCGCCGGCCTCGTCGTGCACATCCCCGCGGATGTCCACGATGTCGTTGCCCGCGAGGGACTTGATGGCCTCGATCGTGGACGTGACCGTCAGCCGGTCCCCCGCCCGCACCGGACGCACGTACGAGAACTTCTGGTCGCCGTGGACGACCCGGCTGTAGTCCAGGCCCAGCTGCGGGTCCTGCACCACCTCGCCGGCGGCCCGGTAGGTGATCGAGAAGACAAAAGTGGGCGGCGCGATCACATCGGGATGGCCGAGCGCGCGGGCCGCCTCCACATCGACGTACGCCGGATGGCTGTCACCCACCGCCTCGGCGAACTCGCGGATCTTCTCCCGGCCGACCTCGTACGCCGGGGTGGGCGGATACGTCCGCCCCACGAAGGACTGGTCGAGCGCCATGAGCTCGCTACCTCCTGATGGAAAGACGAATAAGGGCACGCCCCTGTGCGGGGACGCGCCCCGTACAACGACACGAGGCCGCCCCCAGAGGGGACGGCCTCGTGTACGAGCCTGATTCAGCGCGTTTCGCGGTGCGCGGTGTGCGAGTTGCAGCGCGGGCAGTGCTTCTTCATCTCAAGACGGTCCGGGTTGTTACGCCGGTTCTTCTTGGTGATGTAGTTCCGCTCCTTGCACTCCACGCAGGCCAGCGTGATCTTCGGGCGGACGTCGGTGGCAGCCACGTGAGTGCTCCTTGGACGGACGATGGACGGATGAACGCATAAAAGAGTAGCCGATCGAAGGACCGACCCAACAATCGGCTACCGTTAGTAGCGGTGACCGGACTTGAACCGGTGACACAGCGATTATGAGCCGCTTGCTCTACCGACTGAGCTACACCGCTTTGATGATGAGTCCCCCCGCCGAAGCGGGGTTTCCCGATCACCAGAGCCCCAATGCGGAATCGAACCGCAGACCTTCTCCTTACCATGGAGACGCTCTACCGACTGAGCTATTGGGGCGAGCGAGGAAGACATTACACGGTCCCCGGCCGATCGCCCAAATCCGTTTCGGCACCCCGCTCGGGCCGTCGGTCCGGGTCCGCCCACACCCCCTGATCAGGCCTTGATCCACCCCGCGCCCTCTTCCGGACGGAGCCCCTCCCCGGGTCGGCACAGGCGCACCGGTACGACTATTGCGCTCCTCCCGGAAGCCGCCCGCGCACGCCCCTAGGCTCGACCCACTCCGTGTGATCTTGCACCCCTCCCAGGAGCGCGATGCCTGACAGCCAGCCGCGGCGGCCCGACGACAACGCGCCCGACAGCGCCGACGCGGCCACCACCGATCCCGCCCCCGCCCTCGTCCTGACCGGCGCCCGTCTCACCGACGGCCGCGCCGTCGACGTACGCCTCAGCGGCAGCCGTATCGAGGCCGTCGGCACCGCGGGCAGCCTCGCCTCCCGGGGCCCCCGCATCGACCTGCGCGGCTACCTCCTGCTCCCCGCCCCGGCCGAACCCCACGCCCACAGCGACACCGCCCTGACCGCCGACAGCACCGGGCCCGACGGCCCGGGGCCCGCCTCCCACCGCGCCGAGGACATCCAGCGCCGCGCCACCGAGGCCGCCCTCCTCCAGCTCGGCCACGGGGCCACCTCCCTGCGCGCCCACGTCCGCATCGGCGACGTACAGGGGCTCGCCGCCCTGGAGGCCGTCCTGCAGACCCGGCGGGCCCTGCGCGGCCTCGCCGACCTGACCGCCGTCGCCGTCCCCCGCCTCCTCACCGGCGTCGCCGGAGCCGACAACCTCGCCATGCTCCGCGACGCGCTGAAGATGGGCGCCGCAGTCGTCGGCGGCTGCCCCGACCTGGACCCCGACCCCACCGGCTACACGGCGGCCGTCCTGGAGGTCGCCGCCGAACACGGCTGCCCCGTCGACCTGCACACCGACGGCGACGACCCGACCCGTCTCGCCCGTCTCGCCGCCATGGCCGGCGGTCTGCGCCCCGGTGTCACCCTCGGCCCGTGCGCCGGCCTCGCCCACCTCCCCCTGGAGACCGCGACCCGCGCCGCCGACCAGCTGGCCGCCGCCGGTATCACCGTCGTCTGCCTCCCCCAGGGCGGCTGCGCCGGCTCCGAACGCCGCACGACCGCCCCCGTGCGCCTCCTGCGCTCCGCGGGCGTACGCGTGGCGGCGGGAAGCGGCGCACTCCGCGACACGGCCAACCTTGTGGGCCGCGGCGACCCCCTCGAAGCCGCGTACCTCCTCGCCTCGCAACACGGCCTGCGCGCCGAACACGCCTACGCCATGGTCTCCACGACCGCCCGCGCCGCCCTCGGCCTGCCCGATGTCCGCGTGGAGGCGGGTTTCCCCGCCGAACTCCTCGCCGTACGCGGCGAACGGCTCTCCGCCGTGCTCTCCCTGGCCTACAGCCGGATCGTCATCCACCGCGGCCGGGTCGTGGCGCGCACCAGCGCCGTACGCGAGTACTGCGACTCCGACACCGACACCGGCCCCGATCTCCCCCGTCAGGGACGACCCGACTCCGGTGCCGGGCCCAAGAGCTGAGCGCGGGGCGGCCGCCGGGCGTACGGTCGGAGGTATGCGCATTGTCATCGCAGGTGGACACGGACAGATCGCACTGCGGCTGGAGCGGCTGCTCGCCGCACGCGGGGATGAAGCCGTAGGGATCATCCGCAACCCCCAACAGAGCCAGGAACTCACCGATATCGGCGCCGAACCCGCCGTGCTGGACCTCGAATCGGCCTCCGTCGAGGAGACCGCGGAGGTGCTGCGCGGCGCCGACGCGGCCGTCTTCGCGGCGGGCGCCGGACCGAACAGCGGCACCGCCCGCAAGGACTCCGTCGACCGGGGCGCCGCCGTCCTGTTCGCCGACGCGGCCCAAGCCGCGGGCGTACGCCGGTACATCGTCGTCTCCTCCATGGGCGCCGACCCCGACCACCCGGGCGACGAGGTGTTCGACGTCTACCTGAGGGCGAAGGGCGCGGCGGACGCCGACGTACGCTCCCGGTCCGCGCTCGACTGGACGATCCTGCGCCCCGGAATGCTCACCAACGACGCGGGCAACGGACAGATCCTCCTCGCCGCCTCGGCGGGCCGCGGGCCGATCTCGCGCGACGATGTGGCCGCCACGATCCTGGAGCTGCTGGACACTCCGGCGACGGCGGGCCTGACCCTCGAAGTCATCTCCGGCAATGTGCCGGTCACGGTGGCCGTGAAGGACGTCGCGGGCAACTGACGCAGTGGCGGACAACGACGAAGCCCCCGACCGGATGGACCGGTCGGGGGCTTCGTTCGCGTGGCGGCGCCAGGGTTCGAACCTGGGTAGGCTGAGCCACACCGCCTCGAACGACGCGTCGGATCTCCACTGGTGAGCTCCTTGGCGACGACGTAAACAATACCTGATGGCCAGGGGTGCTCCGCCACCTCATTGATCAGCAGCCGGAGGGTGCGGCGGTGGCTAGGCTTTGCGCTGTATCCCACGCACATTCGACGCAAGGAGCCACACGTCATGGCCGACTCCAGTTTCGACATCGTCTCGAAGGTCGAGCGGCAGGAGGTCGACAACGCCCTCAACCAGGCCGCCAAGGAGATCTCCCAGCGTTACGACTTCAAGGGCACGGGCGCCTCGATCTCGTGGTCCGGCGAGAAGATCCTGATGGAGGCGAACGGCGAGGAGCGGGTCAAGGCGATCCTCGACATCTTCCAGTCCAAGCTGGTCAAGCGGGGCATCTCGCTGAAGTCGCTGGACGCCGGTGAGCCGCAGCTCTCCGGCAAGGAGTACAAGATCTTCGCGACCATCGAGGAAGGCATCTCCCAGGAGAACGCCAAGAAGGTGGCGAAGATCATCCGCGACGAGGGTCCCAAGGGCGTCAAGGCGCAGGTCCAGGGTGACGAGCTGCGCGTCAGCTCGAAGAGCCGCGACGACCTGCAGGCGGTGCAGGCGCTGCTGAAGGACAAGGACCTCGACTTCGCCATCCAGTACGTGAACTACCGGTAGGGCGGTTCGTGAACCAGTAGGGCAGTTCGTGAGCGAACAGGGGCACATCGTCGGGGCCGGCCCGGACGGCGTGCCTCTTCGCGTTCCGGGGACGTGGCCGTACGCCGGGCGCGGTGTCCGGAATCCGCCAGCCCGGCGTGCGGGGCGGGGCGCAGACTGGCCGTGTGATTCGGCGGTTTCGGCAGTGAGGGAAGTGAGCGGTCGTGACGACGGTGTACACGCGGGTGGCGAGTCCGCTGGGCGAGTTGCTGCTGGTGGGCGAGTCGGACGGTACGGCCGAGGGGCTGCGGCTGGTGTCGTTGTCCGTGCCCGGGCAGAAGGGCGGCACGGTCGTCCAGGACGGCTGGCTGCCGGCGCCCGAGCTGTTCGCGGGGGTCGTCGCGCAGACGGAGGCGTATTTCGCGGGGCGGTCGACGCGGTTCGATGTGCCGTTCGCCGAGGGCGTCGGTACGGAGTTCCAGCGGCGCGTCTGGAAGGTGCTGGAGTCGATCCCGTACGGGCAGACCCTGTCGTACGGGGAGGTCGCCGCGCAGGTCGGGGCCTCGGGTGCGGGGGTGCGGGCGGTGGGGACGGCGATCGGGCGCAACCCGTTGCTGGTCGTGCGGCCGTGCCATCGGGTGATCGGCGCGGACGGGGCGTTGCGGGGGTACGCGGGCGGCCTGGAGCGCAAGCAGTTGCTGCTGGGGCTCGAAGGGGCCGCGTGTGTGGAGCGCGTTGCGGGGACCGGCGGCTGAGGGTGGTGTGACGGATGGCCTCGCGTGGGGTTCCGGCGGCTTCGGGCGGGCTGTTTCCGCGGCCCCGGCAGGTGGTCGCTCCGGGTGCCGTGCACGTCCCCGAGTGGCTCTCGGTGGAGCGGCGGCGGGAGTTGGTGACGGCGTGCCGGGAGTGGGCGCGGGGGCCGGTTCCGTTGCGGCACACGGTGCTGCCGGGCGGCGGTGTGATGTCGGTGCGGACGGTGTGCCTGGGATGGCACTGGCAGCCCTATCGGTACACGCGTACCGCCGACGATGTGAACGGCGCCCCGGTGGCGGCGGTGCCTCAGTGGCTGGTCGCGCTGGGGCGTGCGGCGGTGGCGGAGGCGTACGGGGTCGAGGGCGCGGCGGAGGCGTTCACTCCGGACACCGCGCTCATCAACTTCTATGACGACGCGGCGCGGATGGGGATGCACCAGGACAGGGAGGAGCGGTCGGGCGCTCCTGTGGTGTCGTTGAGCATCGGGGCGACGTGCGTGTTCCGCTTCGGGAACCCGGAAGGTCGCGGGCAGCCTTATAAGGACGTGGAGTTGGTGTCCGGGGATCTCTTCGTCTTCGGCGGCCCGTCGCGCTTCGCGTTCCACGGGGTGCCGAAGGTGTACGCCGGTTCGGCCGACCCGGCCGCGGGGATGCGGGCGGGCCGGCTGAATGTGACGTTGCGGGAGACCGGGCTGAGTTGAGCCCCGGGAGCGGTGCGGTCAGCGGCGTTCGCGGGAGTTGCCGAAGAGCAGCCGGTAGAGGATCAGCAGGACCAGGGATCCGGCGATGGCGGCGATCCAGGTCGCGGTGTCGTAGAAGTCGTTGCTGATGGGACGGTCGAGGAACTGGCTGGAGAGCCAGCCTCCGACGAAGGCACCGGCGACGCCGATGATGGTGGTCCCGATGATGCCGCCCGGGTCGCGGCCCGGGAGCAGGATTTTGGCTATGACTCCGGCGAGCAGCCCAAGAATGATCCAACCGACAATGCTCATGTCGCTGCTCCTACCCCTTGCTCGGTCTTGGAACACAAGACGCAGCGAGCGTGTGTTCGGTTGCGTGGGTGCCGTCGGTGGACGAGGAGGGAGTGGCCGAGGGCCAGGTCAGCGGGCAGGGCACGCACCCGTCGCGGTGCGCCGCCGGGCTGCTACCGGTTCGGCCCAGCACCGTCGCGTAGGGCCGTCTCCAGTACGCGGATGTCCTCGGCATCCTTGGCCCGGCGCGGGCGGCCGGGGATCCAGACCGGCGTCATCCGCTTGATCTCGGTCTGGGCGGCCGGGCTGATGACCGGACAGGCCGTCGGACCGATACGGCCGAGCGGGCCTTCGAGCATGCCGTCCGGCCACCGTTCACCGGCCCAGGGGCCGCCCGCGACCAGCGTGTGGCCGCGGTCGTCCTCGCTCAGCAGGGCGAAGCTGCTCTCCTCGCCCTCTTTCCCGAAGTCGCGCTGCTGGTCGGCGGGTGGACCGGGGAGCGCCGCCCAACCCGACCGCAGCAGCTCATCGGTGAGCGGTTCGGCGTCCCGTATCCGGGCGAACCAGTCGATGTCCGTGTGGTCGCGGGTGGGTGAGCCGAGGAAGAAGTCCACGGCCCAGCCGCCGCGGAGCCAGAGGTCCACGCCGAGCGCGTCGGCGATCCGGGTCGTCTCGGCGATCAGCCGGAGCTGTCGGTCCGTGCGTTGCCTGTCCACGGCTGGGGAGCGTACGCGGTCGCTCCGGTCTCGTCAGCCGCGTTTCCCAGGTCCTAGTAAGAGGTGAACGGCTGGTCCGTGCGGACGATCTCCTTGCCGAAGGGCATGAGCGAGACGGGGATGAGCTTGAAGTTGGCGATGCCCAGGGGGATGCCGATGATCGTGATGCAGAGGGCGATGCCGGTGGTGATGTGGCCGAGGGCGAGCCACCATCCGGCGAGGATCAGCCAGAGGACGTTGCCGACGCAGGAGGGCGATCCGGCGTCCCTGCGGTCGACGACGGTGTAGCCGAAGGGCCAGAGCGCGTACACCCCGATCCTGAAGGCGGCCAGGCCGAAGGGGATGCCGATGATGGTGATGCAGAGCAGGACGCCTGCGAGGAGATAGCCGAGGAACATCCAGAAACCGCACAGGACGAGCCAGATGATGTTCAGGATGGTTTTCATGGGCGGCGACCTGCCATCTGTTCCAGTCGGGCGATGCGCTCCGCCATCGGCGGATGGGTGGAGAACATCTTGGACATCCCCTGTCCGGGGCGGAAGGGATTCGCGATCATCATGTGGCTCGCGGTCTCGATCCGGGGCTCCGGGGGCAGCGGGAGCTGTTTCGTTCCTGCGTCGAGTTTCCGCAGGGCGCTGGCGAGGGCGAGCGGGTCCCCGGTGAGCTGCGCTCCGGAGGCGTCGGCCTCGTACTCGCGGGAGCGGCTGACGGCGAGCTGGATGACGGAGGCGGCGAGCGGGCCCAGGATCATGATCAGGAGCATGCCCAGGATGCCGGGGCCTTCGTCGTCGTTGGAGCGGCCGATGGGGATGAGCCAGGCGAAGTTGACCAGGAACATGACGACGGAGGCGAGGGCTCCGGCGACGGAGGAGATGAGGATGTCCCGGTTGTAGACGTGGCTGAGCTCATGGCCCAGGACCCCGCGCAGCTCCCGTTCGTCGAGGATCTGGAGGATGCCTTCGGTGCAGCAGACGGCCGCGTTGCGCGGATTGCGGCCGGTGGCGAAGGCGTTGGGCGCCTGGGTCGGCGAGATGTAGAGACGGGGCATCGGCTGGCGGGCGGCTGTGGAGAGCTCGCGGACGATCCGGTAGAGCTGTGGCGCCTCGAATTCGCTGACGGGGCGGGCCCGCATGGCCCGCAGGGCCAGTTTGTCGCTGTTCCAGTAGGCGTAGGCGTTGGTGCCGACGGCCACGACGAGGGCGATGACGAGGCCCGTACGTCCGAAGAAGCTGCCGATGATGATGATGAGTGCGGACAGGCCCCCGAGGAGTACGGCGGTTTTCAGCCCGTTGTGCCGGCGGTGCACGGTACGCCCTCCAAATGGTGCAGCAGGGGAACCCTTTGCATGGTGGTGCTCCACTCCCCCAGTGGAGCCTCCCGTACTGGTCAACGCCAGGCGAGGGGAGCTAGTTCCCTTGTGCGTGGGCCCGGAGGGCGGGGCCGCTCCGGCGTGATCCGGCCGGATCGGGCCCCTGGCCCGTACGGCGCGGCACTGGGCCGTACGGGTGGCGGGGGGCGTGCGTGCGTCAGCGCTGGACGGGGAGCTTGGCGAGGGAGAGCGCCTCGGGGTCGGGCTCGACCTCGCTGGTGCAGTGGCCGCAGCGGGAGGCGACGGCGGGGATCGCGCTGAAGCAGCGCGGGCAGTCGCGGAGGGCGGCCTTGATGTCGACTTCCTCCTCCTTGGCGAAGCGGTTCTGCACCTTGGCCATGGGCACCACGACGCAGAAGTAGAGAACCGCGGCGGTGATGAGGAAGGCGATCGCGGCGCTGACGAAGAGGCCGTAGGGGAACTTCACTCCGTCGACCTCGTAGAAGGCCTTGCTGAAGTCTCCGGTGCCGCGGGTGGCGACGCCGATCAGCGGGGTGATGAAGGCGTTGCTGAAGCCGGTGACCACGGCGGTGAAGGCTGCTCCGACGGCGAGACCGATCGCCATCGAGATGACGTTTCCGCGCAGGATGAAGTCCTTGAACCCGTTCAGCACTGCTCTCTCCTCTATGGATTTCGTACGTCTTCGTCGTGTACGGGGACGTATGCAGCCATGACCTTGCCCTGTGGCAGCGCCCACGGGCAAACCGATCTTTCGCGTCAGAAGAGGTTGACGGCGGCGAACCTCAGGACGAGCTGCGGGGCGCCGGAGAGGAGGATTCCGGCGAGGGCGGTGAGGGCGATTGCCGTGGTGAGCGGGGCGGGGGGGCGGAATCGGTGCGGCGGTTCGGATGCCGCTGTTCCGCTTGCCGTCTCCGGGTTTTCCGGGCTCCTGAAGAGGATCGCGGTCCACTGAAGGTAGTAGTAGAGGGCGATCACGACGTTGACGGCCATGACGACGGCGAGCCAGCCGAGACCCGCGTCGACGGCCGCCGAGAAGACGGTGACCTTCGCGAAGAGCCCGATGATGCCGGGCGGCAGTCCGGCCAGGCAGAGCAGGAAGAAGCCGAGCGTGAGGGCGGCGAGGGGCCGGGTGGCGTACAGCCCCCGGTAGTCGGCGATGCGGTTGCCGGGCTTCGTACGGGCCACCAGGGCCGCGACGGCGAAGGCGCCGAGGTTCACGACGGCGTACATGAGGGCGTACGCCACGGTGGAGCCGATCCGTTCGTCGCCGGCGTACGCGGCGGCGGCGATCGGGACGAGCAGATAGCCGGCCTGGGCCACGGAGGACCAGGCGAGGAGCCGCACGGCGCTGCGGGCGCGGCCGGTGTTCTGGCGGAGTGCCGCGACGTTGCCGACGGTCATGGTGAGGGCGGCCAGGACGGCGACGGCCGGCCCCCAGACGTCGGCATAAGAAGGGAACGCGACGACCGTGACGAGGATGAGGCCCGAGAAACCGACGGTCTTGCCGACCACGGAGAGGTAGGCGGCGATCGGGAGAGGTGCGCCCACGTAGGTGTCGGGGACCCAGAAGTGGAAGGGGGCCGCGGCGGTCTTGAAGGCGAAGCCGACGAGGGTGAGGACGACGCCGGTGGCGGCGAGGGTGTCGAGCACCGGAGGTACGTCGTCCAGGTGGGCGGCGATCTCGGTGAGGTGCAGGGTCCCTGTGGTCGCGTACACGAAGCTGACGCCGAGGAGCATGACGGCGGTGGCGACGACGGAGGAGAGGAAGAACTTGAGCGCGGCCTCGGAGGAGCGCCGGTCGCCGCGCTTGATGCCCACGAGGGCGAAGGCGGGCAGCGAGGCCACTTCCAGGGCGACGACGAGGGTGGCGAGGTCGCGGGAGGCGGGCAGGAGGGCGGCGCCAGCCGCGGAGGCGAGGAGCAGGAACCAGTACTCGCCCGCCGGGAGCTTGCGCGTGTCGTCGAGGGAGAGCAGGGCGGTGAGGAAGGCGCCGCCGAGGACGAGGGCCTGGATGACCAGGGCGAAGTGGTCGGCGGTGTAGCTGCACGCCTGGGCGCCGGTGGTGACGCAGAAGGTGGAGCGGTCTCCGGCGCGCAGCGGGATGAGGAGGGCGAGGGCCGCGGCGAGGGCGGTGAGGGTTCCGTAGCCGAGGAGCTTCTTCCGGTGCTCGGGGAGGAAGAGGTCGGCGACGAGGACGAGGAGGGCGGCCAGCGCGGTGAGGGTGGGGGGCGCGACGGCGAGCCAGTCGATGGTCTGGACGACGCTGGGGGCCGTGTCGGCCGCTGTGGTGAGGGCGCCCGGGCTGCTGAGGTCCGCGGTCACGACTTGCCTCCTGCGAGGAGCTTCTGCACGGCGGGGTCGGTGAGGCCGAGGAGGACCGCGGGCCAGAGTCCGGCGAGGACGGTGAGGGCGGCGAGCGGGGTCCAGGCGGCGGCTTCGTAGCTCTGGATGTCGGCGAGCTGCGGGGTGGTGGCCGTCGGGGCTCCGGCGGGACCGGGCGTCCGGGGCGCGTCGGCCGGCTGCGTGGGCGGGGCGCCGGGCGAGAGCTGGGAGTGGGGCGTGTGCTCGCCCATGCAGACGCGGCGGACCACGATCAGCATGTACGCGGCGGTGAGCAGGGTGCCGAACGCGCCGATGGCCATGAAGGTGCGGAACGCGGGGCGGCTGAGCCCTTCGGCGGGGCTGTAGGCGCCGAACAGGGTGAGCATCTCGCCCCAGAATCCGGCGAGTCCGGGCAGGCCGAGCGAGGCGACGGCGGCGAAGGCGAGCAGGGCGCCGAGGCGGGGGGCCCGGCCGTAGAGGGCCGCTCCGGTGGCGCCGGCGAGGGTGTCCAGGTCGGCGGTGCCGTAGCGGTCCTTGATGGCGCCGACCAGGAAGAACAGCAGGCCGGTGATGAGTCCGTGGGCGATGTTGGCGAAGAGCGCGCCGTTGACTCCGGTGGGGGTCATGGTGGCGATGCCGAGGAGCACGAAGCCCATGTGGCCGACGGAGGAGTACGCGATGAGCCGCTTGAGGTCGCCCTTGGCGCCGTTACGGGCGAGAGCCAGGCAGGCGAGCGATCCGTAGACGATGCCGACGACGGCGAACGCGGCGAGGTAGGGCGCGAAGGTCCGCATGCCGTCCGGGGTGATGGGGAGCAGGATCCGGACGAATCCGTACGTTCCCATCTTCAGCAGGACGCCCGCCAGGAGCACGGAGCCGACGGTCGGGGCGGCGGTGTGGGCGTCGGGGAGCCAGCTGTGCAGGGGCCACATCGGGGTCTTCACGGCGAGGCCGATGCCGATCGCGAGAACGGCGGTGACCTGCACGGATGTGGTGAGGCCGCGGCCGTTGTCAGTGGCGAGTGCCACCATGTCGAAGGTGCCGCTCTTCAGCCCGATGAGGAGCAGGCCCAGCAGCATGACGACCGAGCCGAGCAGCGTGTAGAGGATGAACTTCCAGGCGGCGGCGCGCCGTTGGTCACCGCCCCAGCGGGCGATGAGGAAGTACATCGGGATGAGGACCATCTCGAAGGCCAGGAAGAAGAGCAGCAGGTCGAGGACGGCGAAGGTGGCGAGGGTGCCGGATTCCAGGACGAGGACGAGGGCGACGAACGCCTTCGGTGAGGGGCCCGCGGGCAGCTTGAAGTAGCTGTACAGCGCGCAGAGGAAGGTCAGCAGCGCGGTCAGCAGGAGGAGGGGGAGCGAGATGCCGTCGATGCCGAGGTGGATGCGGACGTCGAGTGCCGGGATCCAGCTGATGTCGGTGGTCGCCTGCATCGTGGCGGGGTGGTCGTGGTCGAAGCCGGCGGTCAGGACGATCGCGGCGATGAGGACGGCGCCGGTCACGGTCACGCCGTGGCGGAGCACGGCCTGGTCGGGGTTCTTTCCCCTGAGCCCGGGCGGGGCGGGGAGCAGGGCCGCGACGGCGCCGAGGAGCGGGACGACGACGATGAACGCGAGAAGGAACTGCATCACGGACGGGCTGATATCGATCACGGTCACGACCCCGCGTTGACGTTGGCGAAGACGACGGCGGCGATCGCCAGGACGAGGGAACCGGCGAGCAGGGCACTGAGGTAGGTCTGCACGTTTCCGGTCTGGGCGCGGCGTACGGCGGTGCCGAGGAGGCGGGTGACGGCACCCGATCCGTTGACGTAGGTGTCGACGACCGTGCGGTCCAGGAAGCGCACGAGGCGGGCGGCTCCTTGGACGGGCCGGACGAACACCGCCGTGTACAGGGCGTCCAGGTGGAAGCCGGTGACCGCGTGGCGGTGGAGCGGCCCCAGGAGAAGGCGTCCGGGGTCGGCCGGGTCGGGGGCGTCCGCGATGGTGCCGTAGGCGGCGGTGTGGGACGTCATGGCCTCGGCTTCGACGAGGGCGGGTTCGGCGCCGGGGTGGGCGGCGACGGCGCCGATGGGGGTGCGGGCGGCGAGCGCCGTGGTGTGGCGCCAGGCCCCGTAGGTGACGAGCCCGCCGACGAGGCCGACGCCGGTGGAGAGGACGGCCGTGGTGAGGGACGGGGTGAGGGTGTGCCCGTCGAACCAGTCGCCGATCGCGCCGGCGGTGAGCCCGAAGGCGATGGTGGGGACGGCCAGGATCCACAGGACGGAGGTCATGGCGAGGGGTTGCTTGCCGTGGTCGGGGAGTTCGGCGCCGCGGCCGCGGAAGGCGAGGAGCCAGAGGCGGGTGGCGTAGGCGGCGGTGAGGACGGCGGCGAGCAGCCCGGCGATCAGGATCGTCCAGCCTGCGGCGGCGGGGGCGACGGTCCGGTCCCCCAGCGCGGTGTGCTCGGCGGCGACGAGGACGGCTTCCTTGGAGAAGAAGCCGGCGAACGGCGGGATGGCGGCGAGCGCGAGGAGGGCGACGGTCATCGTCCAGTAGGCGTCGGGGATCCGGCGTGCGAGGCCGCCCATGCGGGACATGGCGGCGAGTGAGTTGGTGCCGGCTGCGTGGATGACGACGCCGGCGGCGAGGAAGAGGACGGCTTTGAACGCACCGTGCGAGATCAGGTGGAAAACGGCGGCACCGCGGTCGGCGACGGCCAGGGCGCCGGACATGTAGCCGAGCTGGCCGATGGTCGAGTAGGCGAGGACGCGCTTGATGTCGTCCTGGGCGAGGGCGGCGAGTCCGGAGCCGATCATCGTGACGGCCGCCATCACGGCAAGGACGGTGAGGGCCGCGCCGGAGGCGGCGAAGACGGGCAGCATCCGGGCCACGAAGTAGATCCCGGCGGCGACCATCGTCGCGGCGTGGATGAGCGCGGAGACGGGGGTGGGCCCGGCCATCGCGTCGGGCAGCCAGGTGTGCAGGGGGAACTGCGCGGACTTCCCGGCGACGCCCGCGAGGAGCAGCAGGGCGATGAGGGTGGGGTGGTCCAGGCCGCCGTTGGTGACGGCCGCCAGGATCTTGGTGATCCGGAAGCTGCCGGTGTCGGCGGCCAGGGCGAACAGGCCGATCAGGAAGGGGACATCGCCGAGCTTGGTGACGAGGAAGGCCTTGAGGGAGGCCGCGCGGGCCTCGGGGGTCTCCCAGTAGTGGCCCACCAGGAAGTACGAGCAGATGCCCATGATCTCCCAGCCGACCAGGAGCACCATGAGGTCGCCGGAGTAGACGACGAGCAGCATCGCGGAGGTGAAGAGGGAGACCAGGGCCGCGTAGGAGGGGTAGCGGGCGTCGTCGCGGAGGTAGGCCGTGGAGTAGAGCTGTACGCAGGTGGCGACGAGCCCGACGAGGACGGCGACCAGGACCGCGAAGCCGTCCAGGTGCAGGGCCAGGTCGATGGGGACGGCCCCGGTGGGGGTGAGCTGGGTCGCGGCGTCGATGGCGCGGCCGCCGCCCTGGCGGACGGCGACGATCACGGCGATGACGGCTGCGGTGAGCGTCGGCAGGATCGCCAGGGGGCGGACGAAGCCTGGGGCGGTGCGGCCGAGCGCGAGTCCGGCGACGGCACCGAGGAAGGGGAGGAGCGGGACGAGGGCGGCGAGGGTCGTCGTGGTCACGAGGTGGCCTCTGCGTTCGTGGTGCTCCCTGCTGTTTCGGCGTCGTCGGTCTCGGCGGTGTCGCGGAGCCGGTCGATGTCGGAGGAGCCGCGGTTGCGGTAGACGGCGAGGACGATCGCGAGGCCGATGCCGATCTCGGCGGCGGCGATGGCGATGGTGAAGAGGGTGAGGGCCTGGCCGGAGTGGAGGGTGTCGCGGAGCCAGACGTCGAAGGCGACGAGGTTGAGGTTGACGGCGTTGAGCATTAGCTCGACGGACATCAGGACCAGGATCGCGTTGCGGCGGGCGAGGACGCCGTAGAGGCCGGTGCAGAAGAGGAGGACGGCGAGTACGGCGGGATAGGCCAGGTGCATCAGCTCTGCTCCTCCTTGCCGCGTCGGTCGGCCGGGTCCGGGGCGGGTCGGACGGCGGGGTCGGGTCGAACTGCGGTGTCCGGCCGGACTGCGGTGTCCCGTCGGACTGCGGTGTCCGTGTCGTGCTTGCGGGACAGGACGATGGCGCCGACGAGGGCGGCGAGCAGCAGGACGGAGAGCGCCTCGAAGGGGAGGACCCAGTTCCGGAACAGGAAGGCTCCGGTGACGGCGGTGGAGCCCTGGGCCGGTCCTTCGAGGTCGATCCAGGTGGTGCGGAAGGCGTCCACGACGACCCAGACGAGCGCGGCCGCCGAGGCGAGGGCCACGCCGAGGGCGATCCACCGGTTGCCGGAGTCGGCGTCCGGGGAGCGGCCGATGGGGGCCCGGGTGAGCATCAGGCCGAAGAGGAGGAGGACGACGATGGAACCGACGTAGATCAGTACCTGCACCCAGGCGATGAACTCCGCGGTGAGCAGGAGGTATTCGACGGCCAGTCCACCGAGTGCCACGACGAGCCAGAGGGCGGCGTGCACCAGCTGCCGGGTCGTGACGGTGATGACGGCCGCGCCGAGGGTGGTGAGGCCGACGAGGACGAACGCGATCTCGACGCCGGTCGGGGAGAGGAAACCGGGGTGGTCGGCGACGGCTGCGGCGAGCACGGAGGGTGCGACGGAGTGCATCACGGGGTTCCTCCCTCCTCACTCTGCTGAGCCTGCTGCGCGGCGAGTTTGTCGGCCGTCTTGCGGGCGGCGGCGATCTCCTTCGGTTCCTCCGCACCCGGGTCGAGCGCGGGCGGCTCCGGCACGGTCCACATCCACTCGCGCAGCTTGTCCCGCTCGTGGGTGAGCTCGTGGATGTCCGTCTCCGCGTACTCGAACTCGGGCGACCAGAAGAGGGCGTCGAAGGGGCAGACCTCGATGCAGATACCGCAGTACATACAGAGGGAGAAGTCGATGGCGAAACGGTCGAGGACGTTGCGGCTGCGCTCGCGTCCGCCGGGGGCGGCGGGCGGCACCGTCTCCTTGTGGGAGTCGATGTAGATGCACCAGTCGGGGCACTCACGGGCGCAGAGCATGCAGACCGTGCAGTTCTCCTCGAACAACCCGATGACACCGCGGGAGCGGGGCGGGAGTTCGGGCTGGGTGTCGGGGTACTGCGCGGTGACGGTCTTCTTCGTCATCGTGCGCAGGGTGACGGCGAGGCCTTTGGCCAGGCCTGATCCGGGGATCGGGGGCATCAGTTGATCGCCACCTTCACGATGCCGGTGAGCGCGATCTGCGCGAGGGCGAGGGGGACGAGGGTGGTCCAGGCGAGCTTCTGCAACTGGTCCTCACGCAGGCGCGGGTAGCTGACGCGCAGCCAGATGACGACGAACGCGAGGAGGGCGGTCTTGAGGAGGGTCCAGAGCCAGCCGAGTCCGTCGGCGCCGAACGGGCCGTGCCAGCCGCCGAGGAAGAGGACGGTGGTCAGGGCGCAGAGGATGACGATGCCCGCGTACTCGGCGAGGAGGAACAGGGCGAAACGCAGCCCCGTGTACTCGGTGTACGCGCCGAAGATGATCTCGGAGTCGGCGACCGGCATGTCGAAGGGCGGGCGCTGGAGTTCGGCGAGACCGGCGACGAAGAAGACCAGGGCTCCGGCGATCTGCCAGGGCAGCCACCACCACTCGAAGGCGTCGAGGATGCCGGTGAGCGAGACCGTGCCGGCCGCCATGGCCACGGAGGCGGCGGCGAGGAGCATCGGGAGTTCGTAGGAGAGGAGCTGGGCGGCGGTGCGGAGGCCGCCGAGGAGGGAGAACTTGTTGGCCGAGGCCCAGCCCGCCATGAGCGAGCCGAGGACGCCGATGCCCATCACGGCCAGTACGAAGAAGATGCCCGCGTCGATGACCTGGCCCACCGCGCCGTCGCCGGGGCCGACGGGGATGGCCACGAGGACGAGGAGGTACGGGAGGAGGGCGACGGCGGGGGCGAGCTGGAAGACGCGGCGGTCGGCGGCGGCCGGGACCACGTCCTCCTTCTGCGCGAACTTCACGCCGTCCGCGACGAGCTGGGCCCAGCCGTGGAAGCCACCTGCGTACATGGGGCCGAGGCGGCCCTGCATGTGGGCCATCACCTTGTGCTCGGTCTGGCCCACGAGGAGGGGGGCAACCAGGAACACGACGAAGACGATGGCCAGGCGGAGGGCGACGTCGGACACGTCGTTCACTCGGTATCGCCTCCGGCGGGGTGGGGGTGGTCGGGGTCCGGCTCGGGCTTCGGCTGGGGCTTGGGCTCGGTGGGGGTTGCTTCGTCCGTCGCCGCGTCGGAATCGGGGTCGGGGGTGGGGCCGCTGCGCGGGGCTTCTCCCCTACCCGCCCCTTCCCGAACCGGGGGCTCTGCCTCCGGACCCCCGCTCCTCGAACGCCGGAGGGGCTGGGAGGAAGGGTCGTCGAATGCCGGTTGGGCATCGTGCCAGGGGGCGTCCGTGGCACGGGCACGCTGGCTCGCCGAGCCCTGGGAGGCCGAGCGGGAGCGGCGCGGCGGGCGCGGTGCGGAGGCCTCCGGACCGTTCTGCTGCTGGCTCGCCGAACCGTCCGACGCGGAGCGGGATCGGCGTGGGCGCGCGGCGGCGGCCGTAGGCGCCTCGGGCGGTACGTCACCGGCCGATGCGTCCCCCGGAGGTGCGGTCGCGGGCGACGGCGACACGGCCTCGGGCGATGCCGCGTCCGGCGACGCGGGCTGGGGAGCTCCGGGCACGGAAGCCTCGGGCGCGGGGGCCTCGGGCGCGGAGGCCTCGGGCGCGGAGGTCCCAGGCGCAGAAGCCCCGGGCGCAGGTGTCCCGGGCGCAGAAGCCCCGGACGCAGGCGTCCCTGGCGCAGAAGCGTCAGGCGCAAGGGCCTCCGGCGCGGAAGCCCCAGGCACAGGGGTCCCAGGCGCAGAAGTCTCCGGCGCAGACGCCCCAGGCGGCCCCGTCTGCGGGCGTTGCGCAGCCGAGCCCTCGCTCGCCGAGCGGGTGCGGCGGGGCGGGCGGTCGGCGGTTCCCGCTGCCGGGCGGGCGGCGCGGCCCGGGCGGGCCGTGGCTGCGGGGAGCTGGCCCTTGAGGGGGCCCCATTCGTTCGGGTCCGGGACGCCGGGGGGAAGCATCGTGCGGCGCTTGGGGCCGCCGTGTTCGGACTCCCCGGGCTCCTTCGCCCCGGGCCAGGCCTTGGCGACCCGGGCGGCCAGGACGAAGTCCTTGCGGAGCGGGTGACCCTCGAAGCCCTCGGGCAGCAGGAGCGGGGCGAGGTCGGGGTGGCCCTCGAAAGTGACGCCGAACATCTCGTGCGTCTCGCGCTCGTGCCAGGCCGCGCCCGCGTAGACGTCGATCGCGCTGGGCAGGACGGCCGCGTCGTGCGGGACCGTGGTGCGCAGCATGAGCCGGCGGACCGTGCCGCCGCCGAGAGCCGCGACGTGGGCGCAAACGCGGAAGCCGGTGCCCGGTTCGTCCACGGCGCTGAGCCAGTCGAAGTAGCTGCAGCCGAGTTCGTCGCGGGCGGTCCGCAGCGCGGTGATCCACTCCGTGGCGGGGACGTCGACGGTGAGCAGGTCGTAGGCCGACTCCGCCGTAGCCTCCTCGCCGAAGACCTCGGTGACGGCGTCCGGCAGCCGGTCGTACGGATGGTGGGCCCGGTGTTGACGCTCGCTCACCGCTGCTCCTCCCCCACTTCCGTTCCCGGAGCCTTCGCCGGTGGCGTCGGCGCGGTGACCAGGCCGCTGCGCAGCGCCGCCGTGGACGGGGCTCCGCCGGCGGAGCCGGTCGCGTACCGATCCGCCAGGGACTCGCGCGCGATCTTCTCCTGAAGCTTGAGAATGCCCTGGAGCAGCGCCTCGGGCCGGGGCGGGCAGCCGGGTACGTACACATCGACGGGGATGATCTGGTCGACGCCCTTGGTGACGGAGTACGAGTCCCAGTAGGGGCCGCCGCAGTTGGAGCAGGCGCCGAAGGAGATGACGTACTTCGGTTCGGGCATCTGCTCGTAGAGGCGCTTCACCGCCGGGGCCATCTTGTCCGTCACCGTGCCGGAGACGATCATCAGGTCCGCCTGGCGGGGGCCCGGGGCGAAGGGGATCACACCGAGCCGGATGAAGTCGTGGCGCGCCATGGAAGCGGCGATGAACTCGATGGCGCAGCAGGCCAGTCCGAAGTTGAAGACCCAGAGGCTGTAGCGGCGGCCCCAGTTGAGGACCACCTTCATCGGTTCGGGTGCGAGCCGCGAGAGGATGCCGAGGCGCTGGGGTTCCGGGAGGAGCACCGGTTCCGCCGCGGCCGCCGTCTGGGGGTCGGCCGAGGGCTCGGGCTGCTGTCCTGCCGGGGTCGGCCGGCTCGTCAGGCCCATGCGAGGACGCCCTTCTTCCATGCGTAGAGCAGTCCCACGGCGAGGAAGCCGAGGAAGATGAACATTTCCACCAGCGTGGTCGCGCCGTATCCGGGTGCCGCGAAGACCGTGGCCCACGGGAACAGGAAGATGGAGTCGACGGCGAAGATGACGTAGAGGAAGGCGTAGACGTAGTAGCGGACCTGGGTGTGGGCCCAGCCCTCACCGACCGGGTCGACGCCGCACTCGTACGTCAGAAGCTTCTCCGGGGTCGGGACCACGGGCCGCAGCAGCCGTCCCGCGCCGAACGCGGCGGCGACGAACAGGACACCGACCAGCGCGAGCAGGCCGACCACCGAGTAGCTCTGGAAGTACTCCGATGCGAGGGTGGTCTGTTGGTGGACCGGCACGTACGTCACGTGCGGCACTTCCGGCACGTACGGCACGTCCCTCACGTCCACCCCTTGTTCCTCGTCATCCGGTTGTCGCCCCGTAGATATCCGAGGCCCCTCTGTACGCACGGGAGTCTAGGCCCTGATAAACGCACAGTAAGCAGCCGCGTCGCACAGAGGTGGGGTTATCCCTACTTCACGCCACCCACGAGCCCCATGGCGTGCGGGGACACGGCCCGGCAGGCTGGTGCCATGACCATGAGCCCTTCCGTACCGGACCCCGACCGGCCGCCGCCCGCCCGCCTCGCCCTCGACCGGTGGACCTGGCGGGAGATCGCACACCTGCTCGTCAATCTGCCGATGGCGATCGCCGGGTTCGTCTACGCGCTTCTTGTGATCGCCGTCGGTGTCGGACTCTCCGTCACGGTGATCGGCCTGCCGGTGCTCGTCGCCGGGCTGCGGGGCGCACGGGTGCTGGGCCGGGTGGAGCGGGGCCGGGCGCGGTCGCTGCTCGGGGTGCGGATCGAGGAGCCGAGTCCGTTGCCGCGCGGCCGCCAGGAGGGAGGGGTCTTCCCCTGGCTCTGGTCGGGGCTGAAGGATCCGGTGGGCTGGCGCTCTCTGCTGTACGCGTTCATCCGCCTGCCGTGGGGGGTGCTGACCTTCGCGGTGACGCTGGTGAGCCTGATCGTCCTGTGGCCGGTGCTCCCGTTCATCGCCCGTGGGCTGACGGCGGCCGACCGGGCGATGGTGCGGGGGCTGTTGCCGCCATCGGACGAGCTGGAGCGGCGGATCGCGGAGCTGGAGTCGGACCGGGGCGTGGTCGTGGACACCGCCGCCGCCGACCTGCGCCGCATCGAGCGCGATCTCCACGACGGGGCGCAGGCCCGACTCGTCGCCCTCGCCATGGGGTTGGGGCTGGCGAAGGAGAAGCTGACGGACGATCCGGAAGCGGCCGCGCGGATGGTGGACGAGGCCCACGGCGAGATCAAGGTCGCCCTCCAGGAGTTGCGCGACCTCGCCCGGGGTATTCATCCCGCTGTCCTCACCGACCGCGGTCTCGACGCGGCTCTCTCCGCCATCGCCTCCCGCTGCACCGTGCCCGTCAAGGTGTCGGTGGATCTGCCGGGGCGTCCGGCGGAGGCGATCGAGGGCATCGCGTATTTCACCGTCTCGGAGCTCCTCCAGAACGTGAGCAAGCACAGCGGTGCCCGGTCCGCCTCCGTCGAGGTGTGGCGTGCGGCGGACCGGTTGCTGATCAAGGTCACGGACGACGGGTCGGGCGGGGCCCGGATGGGCGGCGGTTCGGGGATGGCGGGGCTGGCCGAGCGGCTGGGTGCGGTGGACGGGCTGTTCGTCCTGGACTCTCCGGTGGGCGGGCCGACCGCCGTCACCGCCGAGCTGCCCTGGCGCGACCGCGCTCCGGCCGGCAGCCGGGCGTCCTGAGCTTCCCGGGCGTACGGGGGCGGGGAACTCCCCGGGCGTACCGGGGGTGGGGAAAACCCCCGTACGGATACGGAGACCGGCCGCATGGTGCCGGAGAGGGCGGCCCAGCACCCTTGAAGGAGCACGGTCCGCGGCGGACGAGCACGGGCACGGAGCAGGGACGCGGAACACTTCGCCGATCGACAGAAGAGACGGAACGGACGGCACTCATGGCCACGGCATACGGACCGGACACCCGGGACCACAAGGGATCGGGCGCGCGGGGTCACACGGGCCAGGGCCCCGGGCCCCGGGAGCAGGCCCCGGTGAAGCACTTCCTCCCGGCGGCACTGCGCGCACCCCTGGAGGCGCGCAGCTGGCGCGAGCTCCTCTATGTCCTGCTGAGCCTGCCGCTGAGCACGGCGATGTTCGTCTTCGCGACCGCCATGACATCGGTCAGCGCCGGCCTGCTCATCACCTTCATCGGGGTTCCGCTGCTGGCGGTCGGCCTGTCGGTCTGCCGGGGGTTCGGCGTGATGGAGCGGGCCCGCGCACGGGGGCTGCTGAAGCTGGACGTGGCGGAGCCCGTGCGGGTGCGGGGGAAGAGCGGCAGCCCGATGGCGTGGATAGGGGCTGTCCTCAAGAGTGGGGTCTCCTGGCGTCACCTTCTTTACGCACTGCTGCACTTTCCCTGGGCCGTGTTCACGTTCTGCGTGTCGGTGACGTTCTGGACGTACGGGCTGATGGCGCTGACGTACCCGCTGTGGCAGTGGGTCTTCCCGCTGTTCGTGGGGGCTGACGGCATCCAGCTGTACGGGGACCGCACCCACGCGTACTACCTGGACTCCCCCGCCGAGCTGGCGGCGACCAGCGCGGTGGGCCTGGTGCTGGTTCTGGTGTCGCCGTGGATCGTGCGGGGGCTGGTCTCGGTGGACCGGCTGATGGTGTCCGGTCTGCTGGGCCCGTCCGCGCTGTCCGCCCGGGTGACCGAGCTGGAGTCGGACCGGGGCGTGGTCGTGGACACCGCCGCCGCCGACCTGCGCCGTATAGAGAGGGACCTCCACGACGGGGCACAGGCCCGGCTCGTCGCCCTCGCCATGGACCTCGGTCTGGCGAAGGAGAAGCTGACGGACGACCCCGAGGCGGCCGCGCGGATGGTGGACGAGGCCCACGGCGAGGTGAAGGTCGCCCTTCAGGAGCTCCGTGACCTCGCCCGGGGCATCCATCCCGCCGTCCTCACCGACCGCGGCCTGGACGCCGCCCTCTCGGCCATCGCCTCCCGCTGCACCGTCCCCGTCACGGTCGAGGTGGACCTGGACGCGCGGCCCGCGCAGGCCATCGAGGGCATCGCCTACTTCACAGTGTCGGAGCTGCTGCAGAACGTCAGCAAGCACGCTCGGGCGACCCGCGCGTCGGTCGATGTGTGGCGGACGTCCGACCGGCTGATGCTCCAGGTCACGGACAACGGGCGGGGCGGGGCCGCCGTCTCGTCCGGCAGCGGTCTGGCCGGGCTGACGGAGCGGCTGGACGCGGTGGACGGGGTCCTGGTGGTGACGTCACCGGCCGGCGGCCCCACGACGGTCACCGCCGAGCTCCCCTGGCGCGGCTGACCGCAGCCGCCCGGCACCCGCCCGGCGCCTGCCCGGCGCCTGCCCGGCGCCCGACGGCACCCGCCCGGCACCTGTCGGGCGCCCGCCGGGCGCCTGCCGGGCGCCTGCCGGGCCGCTCCGGCGTACCCCGCCTCTCGCACCCCGCCCGCTCGCTCACCCTCGCCCTCGCCCTGCCGGACGCTCGCCTCTCGCCGTGCCACCGCCCCTCGTCCCGCCCAGGAGCCCTCGCGCCCCGCCACCGGTCCCGTGCCGGTGACGGGGTTTCGGGCTGAGTGGCCGGATCGGGCACGTTATCCACAGGGCCCCCATCCGCGCCCCGGGCCTGGGATGCTGGGGGTGTCGGGCGCGGTGCGCAGTGGTCGGGAGCGGCGCGCACCGCGAGCACAGCAAGTCAGATACTCGGAACAGCGGGGGACGCAGCGTCGTGGAGCACGTGGAGAACAGAGTGCGGGTAGTCATCGCCGAGGATTCGGTCCTGCTGCGGGAAGGGCTCACCCGTCTGCTCACCGACCTCGGGCATGACGTGGTCGCGGGGGTGGGTGACGCCGAGGCCCTGCTGAAGACGGTGGCGGACCTCGGGGCGGAGCAGGCGTTGCCCGATGTGGTGGTGGCCGATGTGCGGATGCCGCCGACCCATACCGACGAGGGCGTACGGGCGGCGGTGCGGCTGCGGAAGGAGTACCCGGGGATAGGGGTGCTGGTCCTCTCGCAGTACGTGGAGGAGCAGTACGCCACCGAGCTGCTGGCGGGCAGCAGCCAGGGCGTGGGGTACTTGCTCAAGGACCGGGTCGCCGATGTCCGCGAGTTCGTCGACGCGGTCGTGCGGGTGGCGCGGGGCGGGACGGCGCTGGACCCGGAGGTGGTGGCGCAGTTGCTGGGCCGCAGCCGCAAGCAGGACGTGGTGGCGGGGCTGACGCCGCGCGAGCGGGAGGTCCTGGGTCTGATGGCCGAGGGCCGGACGAACTCGGCGATCGCCCGGCAGCTCGTGGTGAGCGACGGGGCGGTGGAGAAGCACGTCAGCAACATCTTCCAGAAGCTGGGGCTCTCGCCCAGCGACGGGGACCACCGGCGCGTCCTCGCCGTACTGACCTACCTCAACTCCTAGCTATCTGACACCCTGTCAGATAGCCACCCCGGGCGCCCATGGGCGCCCGACAAGCACCCGGCGTGCGCCCGGTGGATCACCGCCGGGGGTGTCCGGCGAGCTTCCGCCGGGCAGTCCTGGGCGGAAGGACCTAGAACCAAAGACCTACGAGCAGAGCACGTCCATCCGACGATCGGGGGGCTTGAGAAAGATGTCAAAACGGGCTAAAAGGGTGTCTCAAAACAGCGTCCACCATATGATCGGCCCCTGGAGGGCGAACCGCACGGACGTAGGGTTGCCTCTGGGACCGCCGGCTGGCCGGACGGTTCCGAACCGCCGCCCCAAGGGAGGTCCAGTTCAGTGACGAGCCAGGTGAGTAGCGCGGCAGAGATGGCCGACGAGGCCAACGACGCCGTCCTCGGGGGTCAGCGCGCCCCCCTGTCAGGAACCACGGGAACCGACGGCGGCAATGGGAAAGAGGTCCGCCGCCTGGACCGGGTGATCATTCGCTTCGCGGGTGACTCGGGCGACGGGATGCAGCTCACGGGTGACCGGTTCACCTCGGAGACGGCATCGTTCGGGAACGATCTTTCGACCCTGCCGAACTTCCCTGCCGAGATCCGGGCCCCCGCAGGCACCCTGCCAGGGGTTTCTTCCTTCCAGCTCCACTTTGCCGATCATGACATCCTCACCCCCGGCGACGCACCCAACGTCCTGGTCGCGATGAACCCCGCCGCCCTGAAGGCGAACATCGACGACGTGCCGCGCGGCGCCGAGATCATTGTGAACACCGATGAGTTCACCAAGCGTCCGATGGCGAAGGTGGGATATGCGACCAATCCGCTGGAGGACGGGTCGCTGGAGGCGTACAACGTCCACCCGGTGCCGCTGACGACGCTGACGATCGAGGCACTGAAGGAGTTCGGGCTCTCCCGCAAGGAGGCCGAGCGGTCCAAGAACATGTTCGCGCTCGGGCTGCTGTCCTGGATGTACCACCGGCCGACCGAGGGGACGGAGACGTTCCTGCGGCAGAAGTTCGCGAAGAAGCCGCAGATCGCCGAGGCGAACGTGGCCGCCTTCCGGGCCGGGTGGAATTTCGGCGAGACGACCGAGGACTTCGCCGTCAGTTACGAGGTCGCCCCGGCCTCGCAGGCCTTCCCCACCGGCACCTACCGCAACATCTCCGGGAACCTCGCCCTGTCCTACGGCCTGATCGCCGCCGGCCGGCTGGCGGACCTGCCGCTCTACCTGGGCTCCTACCCGATCACCCCGGCCTCCGACATCCTGCACGAGCTGTCCCGCCACAAGAACTTCGGCGTGCGCACGTTCCAGGCGGAGGACGAGATCGCCGGGATCGGGGCGGCGCTGGGTGCGGCGTTCGGCGGGGCGCTGGGCGTGACCACGACGTCGGGTCCGGGGGTGGCGCTGAAGTCGGAGACGATCGGGCTCGCGGTCTCCCTGGAGCTGCCGCTGCTGATCATCGACATCCAGCGCGGCGGGCCCTCCACCGGCCTGCCGACCAAGACCGAGCAGGCCGACCTGCTACAGGCGATGTACGGCAGGAACGGGGAGGCCCCGGTGCCGATCGTGGCCCCGCAGACCCCGGCCGACTGCTTCGACGCCGCGATCGACGCGGCCCGCATCGCCCTGACGTACCGCACCCCGGTGTTCCTGCTCTCCGACGGCTACCTCGCCAACGGCTCCGAGCCGTGGCGCATCCCGGAGACCGACAGCCTGCCCGACCTCACCACCCCCTTCGCCACCGGCCCGAACCACACCCTGGCCGACGGCACCGAGGTCTTCTGGCCCTACAAGCGCGACCCGCAGACCCTGGCCCGCCCCTGGGCCGTCCCCGGCACACCCGGCCTCGAACACCGCATCGGCGGCATCGAGAAGCAGGACGGCACCGGGAACATCTCCTACGACCCCGCCAACCACGACCTGATGGTCCGCACCCGCCAGGCGAAGATCGACAACATCGAGGTCCCCGACCTCGTCGTCGACGATCCCGCCGGGGCCCGCACGCTGGTGCTCGGCTGGGGTTCGACGTACGGGCCGATCACCGCCGCCGTACGCCGGCTCCGCGCCGCCGGGCAGCCCATCGCCCAGGCCCACCTCAGACACCTCAACCCCTTCCCGAGAAACCTCGGCGAGGTGCTGAAGAGTTACGACAAGGTCGTCGTCCCGGAGATGAACCTGGGCCAGCTCGCGATGCTGCTGCGGGCGAAGTATCTGGTGGACGCCCACAGCTTCAACCAGGTCAACGGAATGCCCTTCAAGGCCGAGCAGCTCGCCACCGCCCTCAAGGAGGCCATCGATGCCTGACACCGAGGAACTGCAGCACAACGAACTGCTGCAGCTGGTGCCCAAGGCCGAGGCTAAACAGTCCATGAAGGACTTCAAATCCGACCAGGAAGTGCGCTGGTGCCCCGGCTGCGGCGACTACGCCGTCCTCGCCGCAGTGCAGGGCTTCATGCCGGAGCTGGGTCTGGCGAAGGAGAACATCGCCTTCGTCTCCGGCATCGGCTGCTCCTCCCGCTTCCCGTACTACATGAACACGTACGGGATGCACTCCATCCACGGCCGCGCCCCCTCCATCGCCACCGGGCTCGCCACCTCCCGCCGCGACCTGTCGGTCTGGGTGGTCACGGGTGACGGCGACGCGCTCTCCATCGGCGGCAACCACCTCATCCACGCCCTGCGCCGCAACGTCAACCTGAAGATCCTGCTCTTCAACAACCGGATCTACGGGCTCACGAAGGGCCAGTACAGCCCCACCTCCGAGATCGGCAAGATCACCAAGTCGACGCCGATGGGTTCGCTCGACGCGCCCTTCAACCCGGTGTCGCTGGCGATCGGAGCGGAGGCCTCGTTCGTGGCGCGGACGGTCGACTCCGACCGCAAGCACCTCACCAGCGTGCTGCGCGCGGCGGCCGAGCACCCGGGCACGGCACTGGTGGAGATCTACCAGAACTGCAACATCTTCAACGACGGCGCCTTCGAGGTCCTCAAGGACAAGGAACAGGCCGCCGAGGCCGTCATCCGTCTCGAACACGGGCAGCCGATCCTCTTCGGCGCCGAGGGCAACAAGGGCGTCGTCCGCAACCAGGCCACGGGTGACCTGGAGGTCGTCGCCGTCACCGACGAGAACCGCTCACAGGTCCTCGTCCACGACGCCCACGCCGACTCCCCCACCACGGCGTTCGCGCTGTCCCGGCTGGCCGACGCCGACACCCTGCACCACACCCCCATCGGGGTGCTGCGCAGCGTCGAGCGGCCCGTCTACGACACCCTGATGTCCGACCAGGTGGACGCCGCCGTGGAGCGCGACGGCAAGGGCGACCTCGGCGCACTCCTCGCCGGGGCCGACACCTGGACCGTCGTCGGCTGACAGGCCACGGAGTCGCGGAACCGGGGAAGCACCACGTCACGGACCGGCCGGCGTCACGGAGTCACAGCAGCACCCGGGGCCCGGGCCCGATCCCTCCGCCAGGAGGGTCAGGCCCGGGCCTCGTCGTACGCCTCGCGCGCCGACTGCACCGCGTCCACCTGGCGTTCGGTCCAGCGGGCGAGCGCCCACACCTGTTCGGCGGCCTCGGCGCCGAGCGGCGTCAACGAGTAGTCCACCCGCGGCGGGATCACCGGCTTGGCGTCCCGGTGGACGAAGCCGTCGCGCTCCAGCGTCTGGAGGGTCTGGGCCAGCATCTTCTCGCTGACCCCGCCGATCGTGCGGCGCAGCTCGCTGAAGCGGTAGGAGCGCTCCAGCAGGGCCGCCAGGACGAGGACGCCCCAGCGGCTCGTCACATGCTCCAGCACCAGTCGTGACGGGCACATCGGCTGGTTGACGTCCGGCGCAGGGCCGAGGGGGCCCGGGGCCGGTCGGAGGGGGCTCGCGCCCGTCGCCACATCCTTTGCACTAACTCCCATGCCAGTACCTTACTTCAAAGTGGGTACTTTCTCTTAGTTAGCGCTCGGCCTACGCTCGACGGGAAAGCACCCCACCGAAACAGGAGCCCCCCATGAGCATCGTCGTCACCGGAGCCACCGGAGAACTCGGCCGCCTCGTCATCGACGAACTGCTGGCCACGGTCCCGGCCGGCGAGATCGCCGCGGTCGTCCGCAACAAGGAGAAGGCCGCCGCGCTCGCGGCACGGGGCGTCGAGCTCCGTATCGCCGACTACGACCGCCCCGAGACCCTCGCCGGGGCGTTCCGCGCCGGGGACCGGGTGCTGCTGATCTCCGGCAGCGAGGTGGGCAAGCGGGTCGCGCAGCACACCGCGCTCATCGACGCGGCCAAGGCGGCGGGCGTGGCGCAGCTCGCGTACACGGGTGTTCTCGGCGGACCGGACGCGGACTTCCTGCTGGCCGACGAGCACAAGGTCACCGAGCAGCTGATCCTCGACTCCGGGCTGCCGCACACCTTCCTCCGCAACGGCTGGTACACGGAGAACTACACCGCCAACCTCGCCCCCGTCCTGGAGCACGGCGCAGTCGTCGCCAACGCGGGTGAGGGCAGGGTCGCCTCCGCCTCCCGGGCCGACTACGCGGCCGCCGCGGCCGTCGCGGTGACCGGCGAGGGCCACCTCGGCAAGGTCTACGAGCTGAGCGGCGACACCGCCTGGTCGTTCGCCGAGTACGCGGCCCTGCTGTCCGAGGTGACCGGCAAGGAGATCGCGTACAAGAACGTCCCGGCCGCCGTGCACCAGGAGATCCTGGTCGGCGCGGGCCTGCCCGAGGGGTTCGCGGCGATCCTCACCGACGTGGACGAGGCCATCGCGCGCGGGCGGCTGGCGGGCACGAGCGGTGACCTGGCCCGGCTGACCGGCCGCCCGACCACCCCGCTGGCCACGACGGTACGCGCCGCCCTCGAAACGGCCGCCTGACCCTCACCCCCGGCCCCGCCACCCCTGTCATGAGTGTTTCCATGAGACGGCTATGACACGAGGCCCTTCCGGCGCTACCGTCATCCCGTCGGCAGCCGCGCCGGCGCAGGTAGTCCGGGAGGGGCCCGTGAAGGGGAAGAACGAACAGCGGGCCGGCCTGCTGTACGGAGTCGGCGCGTACGGGATGTGGGGCATCGTCCCCCTCTTCTGGCCGCTGCTGAAGCCGTCCGGGGCGATCGAGATCCTCGCCCACCGGATGGTCTGGTCACTGGCCGTCGTCGGGGTCGCCCTGCTCGTGGTCCGGCGCTGGGCCTGGATCGGCGAGCTGGTCCGCGACCCGCGCAAGCTGGGCCTCATAGCGGTCGCCGCGGCGACCATCACCGTCAACTGGGGCCTCTACATCTGGGCCGTCAACAACGGCCAGGTCGTCGAGGCCTCGCTCGGCTACTTCATCAACCCGCTGGTCACCATCGCCATGGGCGTCCTCCTGCTGGGCGAGCGGCTGCGACCGGTCCAGTGGATCGCGGTCGCCACCGGCCTGACCGCCGTGCTCGTCCTGGCGATCGGGTACGGGCGGCCGCCGTGGATCTCGCTGATCCTGGCGTTCTCCTTCGCCACGTACGGGCTGGTGAAGAAGAAGGTCAACATGGGCGGCCTGGAGTCGCTGGCCGCCGAGACCGCCGTCCTGTTCCTGCCCGCGCTCGGCTTCCTGCTCTGGCTGGCGGCGACCGGCGGTTCGACGTTCACCGCCGGGGGCGCGGGCCACGGCGTGCTGCTCGCCACGACGGGCATCGTCACGGCGGTGCCGCTGATCTGCTTCGGCGCGGCGGCGATCCGGGTACCGCTCTCCACGCTGGGACTGCTCCAGTACCTGGCGCCGGTCTTCCAGTTCGCGCTCGGCATCGTCTACTTCCACGAGGAGATGCCGCCCGAGCGGTGGGCCGGGTTCGCCCTGGTCTGGCTGGCCCTCTCCCTCCTGACCTGGGACGCCCTGCGCAATGCCCGGCGCAACCGGACCCTGGCGGCGAAGCTGCTGGCGACAGCGGCGGCCGGAGCGGCGACGACAACCACCGCCAGCACCGCCACCGCCACCGCTGCCGCCACCGCCGTGTCCTCCGCGCCCGCCGAGGCAGAGGCCGACGCCGACGGGACCGAGATCAGTTCCGGCGCGACCCCGTAGCGCGGCCGGCGTTCCCTCCGGGACGACCTGCATGGTGGACGCCGTGCGGTAAGGCTGATTGAGTGCGCGGATGGGGACTGTCCTGGGCGAGATGAGAAACGTGCCGTGGCACGAGCTGCAGCACGCGTACGGCTCCGCCTCGCAGGTTCCCGGCATGCTGTCGCGGATCGCCTGGGGTGACGGCCCGACCGCCGAGGACGCCCTGAGTGACCTGGGCCAGTGGATCGCGGCCCCTGCCGTGTTCGACGCGACCGTGGCCGCGGTGCCGTTCCTGTGGGAGCTGGCGGCGACGGAGACGGTCAAGGACCGGGCGGGCGTGCTGGAGCTGCTCGCCGCGATCCTCGCCTCCGGCCATGACCTGCACCCCGAGTGGACGCGCGCCGCGCACGACGCGGTGGTGGCCGGCCGCCCCACGGCAGCCCGGCTGGCCGCCGACGCCTCTTCGCCGGAGGCGCAGACACACGCCCAGGTACAGGCCCAGAAGCAGGCCGTACGGGATGCCGCCGTGCGCTTGCTCGCCGCGATCGACGGACACACCTGCGCGGCCTGCCCGCCACGGGCGGTTTAGCCGGCCGGCCGCTCAGGCCAGCTCCGCCACCACCCGGTCCAGCACGCCCTTCCAGTGCGTACGCCGCTCCTCCCGCTCCTCCGCGCTCGCCAGCCGCTCCTGGTGGAAGCGGAGCACCGCCCGGTCCTCGGAGCTGCCGGGCGTCACAGTGACCTGGACCGTGGATGTGCCGTGGGTGAGGCGGACGCGGTCGCCGGGGCGGAAGCTGCGGATCTCGCCCCCGGTGCCGGCCGCCGTACGGTAGGGAGCGCCCTTCTCCGTCGGGAGCGGACCCTCGACGCCGAGCCAGAGCGCGACGCCCTCCGGTCCGGTGATGAACTCCCACACGGCCTGCGGAGGCCGGTGGATCGTCCGGGAGACACCGATCTCCCAGCCCGCGTCCTGGGTGAGTCCGGTCGGCATGGCGAAGACCCCTTCGGTTTCAGCCGACGTCGACATCGGCGTCAGCGTCGGGATGGGCATGGGCAGTGGTCAGCCGGGCGCGGTGGGCCCGGACCTTGTGACGGTTGCCGCACCGCTCCATCGAGCACCAGCGCCGCTTCCCGGGCCGTGAGGTGTCGACGAACAGCAGGCGGCAGTCGTCCGCGCCGCAGGTACGGATCCGGTGGGCGTACACCCCGGTGAACAGCTCGACGGCGTCGCGGGCGACGGTGGAGAGCAGCCCGGTCCCGGTCGCCCCGGCCCCCCACTCCCGCTCCCCCTCGGCGGTCAGCCGGGCGGTCAGGGACGGGTGCGCCGCCGCGTCGTTCACGGTGGCGAGGTCGTCCGGCCCGGGCGGCAACGCGGACACATGGGCCTCCGCCAGCCGCCAGAGCGCATCCCGCAGCGCACGGGCAGCGGCCACCTCGGCCGGGCACACGGCGAGTTCGAGCCCGCCGGGCAGCCGGCTCTCCCCCGCCCAGCGCACCAGATCCTCGGGCCCGTGCAGCACCTCGAAGTACGCGAGGGCCCCGGGCCCACCCGTCGGCAGGAGCTCCAGGCAGAGCGCCCCCGGGTCGAACCGGAACGAGCTGCCGTCCGGGTGGACCAGCAGCATCCCCGAAGGCTCGGACCGCCGCGGCGGACCCGCTTCCGGCGTGTCCATTGCGCTCACACTCATGTAACCACTATAAACGGTTTCCATGACACGCACCCTGTCCTGGAAGCTCGTCATCGACAGCGCCGACCCGCACGCCCAGGCCGGCTTCTGGGCCGACACCCTCGGCTACCTGATCGAGGACAACAGCGCCCTGGTCGAGCAGTTGCTCGCCGCCGGAGCCGTCCCCGAGGCCATCACCACCCACGCCCACGGCCGCCGCGCCTGGCGCGACCTCGCGGCGGCACGGCACCCGGACGACCCGTACGACGAGACGAGCGGTACGGGGCTGGGGCGTCGGCTGCTGTTCCAGCGTGTACCGGAGCCGAAGACGGTGAAGAACCGCCTCCACATCGACGTCCACACCGGTCCAGGGGAGCGCGACACGGAGGCGGAACGGCTGGTGGCGCTGGGCGCGCGCATCTTGCACGCGGTCGACGAACCGGGCGGGAGCTGGCTCGTACTCGCAGATCCTGAGGGCAACGAGTTCTGCGTCAACTAGCCGACGAGCCGACGAGCCAACGAGCCAACGAGCCAACTAATAGGTCCCGCGTAAGCGTAAGAAGAGAGCTCCCATGAAGATCCATCTGACCAGCGTCTTCGTCGACGACCAGGAAAAGGCCCTGCGCTTCTACACAGACGTGCTGGGCTTCGTGAAGAAGTACGACGTACCGATGGGCGGCGAGGACCGCTGGCTGACGGTGGTCTCGCCGGAGGACCCCGGCGGCACCGAACTCCTGCTGGAGCCCGACCGCCACCGCGCGGTCGGCCCGTACAAGACGGCCCTGGTCGAGGACGGCATCCCCGCCGCCGCCTTCGCCGTGGACGACGTACGGGCGGAGTTCGACCGGCTGCGCGGGCTCGGGGTGCGGTTCACGCAGGAGCCGGTGGAGATGGGACCGGTGACGACGGCGGTCCTGGACGACACGTGCGGCAACCTGATCCAGATCGCGCAGAGCGGATAGCCGACATCAGGGAGCGGACAGCGACTTCTGGAACCAGGCCACGTCCCAGAAGCGGCCGAACTTCCGCCCCACCTCCCGGTGCACCCCGACGGGCTGGAAGCCGAAGCGCAGGTGCAGACGCTCCGACGCCTCGTTGGGCAACGCCACCCCGGCCAGGGCCTGGTGCACGTCCTCCTGCGCCAGCGCCTCGAACAGAGAGGCGTACAGGAGGCTGCCCACGCCTCGGCCGGCGTGCCGGGGCGACAGGTAGACGCTGGTCTCGACGGAGGTCGCGTACGCCGGCTTGGGGCGGAAGGGGCTGCTGGTCGCGTACCCGAGGATCTCCCCGCCCGCCCCGCCCGCGAGACCCGTCCCGGCCTCGGCCACGAGCAGCCGGTGCGGCCCGTGTCCGGGGTGGGCGGCCAGCCAGGGGCGGCGCTGCTCGACCGTCATCGGCTCGACGTCGAACGTGATCGGCGTCTCGGTGACGTAGTGGTTGTAGATCCGCACCAGCTCCGCGAGGTCCTCCTCGCCGCCGGGCCGGACGCGTACCGCTGTGTTACCCCTGGGGCCCTGAACGATCATCGGACGACGCTAACCGAAGGGCGTTACGCAGGCGTTTCTCCGTCCCGGTCCCGCTGCACCTCCTCCCGCATCCGTTCGGCCATCAGGTCCGCGAGGGGGTCGGTCACGTCCCAGGAGTGCGCGGCGGAGTGCCGGTCGAAGAGGACGCACACCTCCCTCTCCCCGGTGGCCAGGGTGCGCATGACGGCGGGGCACGGGGGCAGTTCGGCGAACCGGAACTTGCGGCGCATACCGGTGTCGGTGGTGACGTCGGTCCAGAACATCCACAGGTCCCGCGCGGCGTCCATCTCGCCCGCCCAGAGCTGTGCGGCGTGTTCGGTCCCGTCGTCGTGCTCGCCCAGTTCGCACAACAGCACGTCGTCCAGCTCGGGCACCTGGGGAACGCCGGGCACGTGCGGCGTCGGGCCGGGTTCGGTGTTCATGGCGGTGAGCACGACGAGCGCGCCCATCTCGGGGACTGTCGCGAAGGCGGTGCACTGCAACACGTCGATCGATCCTCGGTGGTTGGGGGCGGCGGGCAGCCGCCCTCGGGGAAGGGTTCTCCGGCTAGGGTCTTTCGTTTGGATCAGGGCGGATCAGGGAGCGGGGTCCGGTGCGTGCAGCTGCAAGGCGGAGGAGGGAGTCACTGCGGAGCATTGGCGACCGACGACAACGCCGCAGATGCGCGTGCCGGGGCCCGCGAGCCCGGCATGATCCAAACGAGAGGCCCTAGCGGCCCAGCGGGCGGACCACGAGCCCGTACCAGGCCAGGGCGTCACGGGCGACGAACTCGTACGGGAGACCGTCCGCGAGCCGCAGCAGCGCGTAGTCGTGCTCCCGGAAACTGTCGGCCCACGCCCGGAGTTCGGCCGGTGCGTCGGGCCGCGCACCGGTCAAGGGGTGCCGCGCGCCGCCCACCAGGCCCGGACCGCCGCTGACCGGGTGCAGCGCGCGGCCCGGCACCCAGGGCGCGTACGGGTCGGGATCCAGCGCGTCCGCGAACCGCCGGGCCTGCCGCCGCAGCCACCGGAGCGCGAGCCGCCGGGTCGGAGCGGTGATGCGGCCGAGCCGGACGGACCTCGCCGCATCTCCCGCGCTGCTCTCCGCGACGTACCAACGGGCGGCCCCCCGGGCGGGGTTCACAGCACTTCTCCCCGGCTGCGGGCGTTGAGGCGGGCGGTACGGGCGCGGAGCTGCTCCATGAGGAGCGCCGGGCGTACGTAGCGGGGCTCGACCTCCCACTCGATGCCGCCGCCCACGGGGCGGAGCGACCAGTAGAAGCCGGCGACCCCTCGGAACTCCCCCACGCGGTCCCCACGGCTGGTGTCCACAAGGAGAGTTCCGGGGTCGGGGACGCGCGGGCACCGCTCGTGATTCGGGCATACGTTCTCGCCGTACACCTATCGCTCCTCTCTGTAGCCATATGACTACCGGGGAGGCTCAGCGTGGCCTACCGTCGAATGGTCTTCAACATGGCCGTACGGGAGGGCACGTTCGTGTATCGCAAGGAACTGAATTCCGAGGCCAGCCCTCAGGCGGCGTACGGCGCGCGTCTGCGCAAGTTACGGGACGCCCGGGGCTGGACGCAGGACGAGCTGGGCGACAAGGCCGGATGCAGCGGCAGGCATATCTCGGCGATGGAAACTGGTCGTAAATCCGCAACCCTGCCCTTCTCGCGGAGAGCCGATCAGATCTTCGGCCTGGTCGGCAACCCCGAGTCCTTCGAGCGCGAATGGCGGGAGATCAAGCACGGCAGCCTGCTGGCGGGCTTCCCGGAATTCCTCGGCCTGGAGCGCCGGGCGGCGGAGATCCGACTGTACGAGGTCGGTGTCGTCCCGGGCCTGCTCCAGACCCCGGAGTACGCGACGGTCCTCGCGGAGAGTGTCGTCCGGCGCGGGAGCATCACCCCCGAGCAGGCCCAGGAGCGGGTCGCGGTCACCGCACAGCGGCAGGAGGCAGTGTTCGCGGGCCGGGAGACGATGGTCTTCGCGATGCTGGACGAGAGCTGCCTGCTCCGCCCGGTCGGCGGCCCCGAGGTCATGAAGGCGCAGTTCGACCACCTCATCGACTTCGCCGACCTGCCCAACACCATCCTTCAGGTGGTCCCGTTCTCCCTCGGAGAGCGTCGCCCGTTCAGCCTGCCGGTCTACATCCTGACCATGGTCGACCGCTCGATCGTGTCGTACGCCGAATCCGCACAACAGGGCTACGTCGAACGGGAAATGACCGCTGTGCTCCCCCTGCACACGGACTACCATCGGATGCAGGCGGTAGCGCCCTCGCAGGCGGCCTCCGTCGACATCGTCAAGCAGTTGCGAAAGGGCATCACGTGACAACCGAGACCCCCCGCTGGTTCACGTCCTCGTACAGCGAAAACGGCGGCGCGTGCGTGGAGGTCGCCACCAACCTGGCCGCCCCGCACGGGATCGTCCCCGTCCGCGACTCCAAGCACGACACCACCGGCCCGGTCCTCACCGTCCCCGCCGCCGCGTTCACCGCATTCGTCGCGGGCGTCCGCGCCGGGGAGCTCGGCGCCCTCTGACGCGCAACCAAGCCGACAGGCCGGAGAAGTGGCCGGCCGACCGAGTCTCTGGTTCCCCGTTCCGGAAGCCAGAGGCTCGCTTCTCACCCAACGTCGGTTCGCGGACCGGCGCCACGCACCGTCCACGAAGGGGAACCCCGTGACGAACGAGACCGCAACCCCCCGCTGGTTCACGTCCTCGTACAGCAACAACGGCGGCCAGTGCGTCGAGGTCGCCACCAACCTGGCCGCCCCACACGGGATCGTCCCCGTCCGCGACTCCAAGAACGACACCACCGGCCCGGTCCTCACCGTCCCCGCCGCCGCTTTCACCACGTTCGTCGCGGGCGTCCGCGCCGGGGAGTTCGGCGCCGTCTGAACGACGGGGCCCGCGAAAGTCCCGCCGGGATGCCTCGCCGCACGTGTGCGGTGAGGCATCCCTCAGGGCAACGGCCACGTGCCGGACCGGAATCGACGGAGGCTCCGATGCAGGCCGACCAGCTGCCCCACCTGGACGAGCACACCACGCTCGTCGCCGCCTCGGCCGATGACGTCTGGCGTGGTCTCTGCGCCGAGCTGGAACGGTCCTTCTCGCGGGCCCCCGCGGCCGCCTACGCGCGGCTGGTCGGCGCGAGCGACACCCGCGCGGCCGGGCCGCGTCCGCTCGCCGAGGGGTCGGCGTTCCCCGGCTTCCGGGTCCTCGTCGCTTCGCCGGGGGAGCAGCTGACCCTTCAGGGCCGCCATCGCTTCTCCTCGTACCTGCTGATCTTCCGGATCGAACCCCAGGGTCCCGTCCGCACCCGCCTGCGCGCCGAGAGCCGCGCCGCCTTCCCCGGTACGGCCGGGGGCGCCTACCGGCGGCTCGTGTTCGGGTCGGGTGGTCACGCGGTCGGGATGCGGCGGCTGCTGGCGGCGATTCGCCGGGCGAGCGAGTCGTCCTCAGGTTGAGTCACCAGGGGCCGCCCGCACCACCTACCGGATCCTCCCCTCACGCGCAAGCGGCCGTCCGGGCCCTTCTAGGCTGTGGCCCATGCCCACGCCACCCGCATATGCCCTCGTCGCCACCGACCTGGACGGCACCCTGCTGCGCCCGGACGACACCGTCAGCGCCCGCTCCCGCGCCGCACTCGCCCTCGCCGCCTCCGCCGGGGCCCGGCACCTCATCGTGACCGGGCGGCCGGTCCCCGGGATACGGGCGCTGCTCGCGGAGCTGGCGTACACCGGGCTCGTCGTGTGCGGGCAGGGCACGCAGCTGTACGACGCCGACAGCGCGCGGCTGCTGCGCTCGGCCACCCTGGACCGGGAGGCCGCCGACACCGCGCTCGGGAAGATCGAGGCGGAGGTCGGGGCGGTGTACGCAGCTGTGGACCAGGACGGGGTGGACGGCGTCACCCTCATAGAAACCGGCTACCGGATGCCGAACCCGACGCTCCCCGCGCTCCGCGTGGACTCCCGGGACGCCCTGTGGGAGCGGCCGGTCATCAAGGTGCTGGTCCGCCACCCGGAGCTGGACGACGACGCGCTGGCCGCCGCCGCACGCGGGGCGGTGGGTGATCTGGCGAGCGTCACCATGGCCGGGCCCGGCACCGTCGAGCTGGCTCCGTACGGCGTCGACAAGGGCACCGGGATCGCTGTGGCCGCCGAGCTGCTGGGCATCGGGCCCGAACGGACGGTCGCCTTCGGGGACATGCCCAACGACCTGCCGATGTTCCGCCGCTCCGGCCACCGGGTGGCGATGGGCAACGCGCATCGTGAGCTGCGGGCGGCGGCGGACGAGGTGACGTCGACGAACGCGGAGGACGGGGTGGCGGAGGTGCTGGAGCGGCTGTTCGGCTGAGCGGCCGGCTCGCCTACTGCGTGCCGCCGTGCGGAAGGTCCTGTTCCGTCCAGAGCACCTTGCCGTCCGGGCCGTGGCGGGCTCCCCAGTGGGCGGCGAGGCTGGAGACGATGAACAGGCCCCGGCCGCCCTCGTCGACCGTGCGGGCGTGGCGCAGGTGTGGGGAGGCCGTGGAGCCGTCGTGGACCTCGCAGGTGAGGGTGGTGTCGAGGAGGAGGCGCAGCCGTAGCGGCGGGGTGCCGTAGCGGACCGCGTTGGTGACCAGTTCGCTGACGATCAGCTCGGTCGAGTCGACGGTGTCCTCGTCGAGCCCCCAGCCCTGGAGCCGGTCGCGTACGAGCAGGCGGGCGGTGGCGGGGGTCGTACGGTCCTGGGCCAGGTCCCAGGTGGCGACCCGGTGCTCGGAGACCGTACCGGTACGGGCCAGGAGCAGGGCCGCCCCGGCGGAGCGGGTGTCGTCGGGGAGGACGTACACGATGTCGTCGCCCAGTTGCTGAAGGCTGCGGCCGGGGTGCGCCAGGGTCCGGGTGATGCGTTCCTCGGCGCGCTCGTCGGCGAGCAGCTCGGCCGAGCAGAACGCGAGGACGCTGCCCTCCTCCAGGGTGACGGTGGCGGGGGCGAAGAGGGCGCCGTCGGTGTCGAAGAGGCCCGCGCCCTCGGGGACGTCGAGGGGGACGGCCCGGCCGTCGGGGCCGACGATCAGGGGCGCGGGGTGCCCGGCCCGGGCGACCGTGCAGGTCCGGGTGAACGGGTCGTAGACCCCGTACACGCATCCCGCCCGCAGCTCCTCGCCCTGGAGGGAGTCGCTCGGGGGCAGGGCCGCGCGTTCGTGGGCGAGGCGGTCGGCGGTCTCCTTGAGGCGGGCCAGTACCTCCTCCGGCTCCAGGTCGAGGCCGGCCAGCGCCTGGATGACCGTACGGAGCTGGCCCATCGCGATCGCCGACTGGAGCCCCTCCCCCGCGACGCCACCGACGACGAGTGCCGTACGGGCCCCGGAGAGGGCGATCGTGTCGAACCAGCAGCCGCTGTCCCGGCCGGGCAGGAGCACGTGGGCGGTCTCCACGGCGGCCTGGTGGCGCTCGGCCTGCGGGAGGAGGCGGCGCTGGACGGTGGAGGCGATGACGTGCTCGCGCTCGTAGCGGCGGGCGTTGTCGATGGCGAGGGCCGCGCGGGTGGCCGCCGTACCGGCGAGGGAGACGTCCTCCTCGTCGAAGGGCTCGGCCGCCCCGCAGCGGTAGAGGCTGACCAGCCCGAGGACGGCTCCCCGCAGGGTGAGGGGCACGACGATGAGCGTGTGCGCGCCGGTCTCCGCGAGGGCGCGGGAACCGTCCGGGTCGGCGTCCAGCCACGGGGTCTCGGCGGTGAGCGGGACGAGCCGGGGCCGCAGGTCGGCGGCGGCGAGCGCGTACGGCGTACGGGGCGGGAGGCGGCGGGTTCCGCCGACCGGGTGGCCGCGGATCACCTCGTCCCTCTCGACGGCCTCGCACCGGCCGCTCGCCGCGCGGCGCAGCGGGGTGTCGGGCGGCAGCGGCCCCACCGGCGGGTCGGCGCCGCGCAGGACCTCGTCCACCACCTCGATGACGGCGAGGTCGGCGAACCCGGGCACCAGCGCGTCGATGAAGGCCCGGCAGGTGGCGGCCACGTCCAGGGAGCCGCCGACCGCGTCACGTACGGCGGCCAGCGCGGTCTCCCGGTCCCGGGCCCGCTCCCGCTCGGTGACGTCGACCACCGCGCTCAGCAGCCCGAGGACGGGGCCGTCAGGGCCGTCAGGGCCGTCAGGGCCGTCAGGGCCGTCAGGGCCGTCAGGGCCGTCCAGGCGGTAGGCGGAGACCAGGAAGATCCGGTCCCCGGGGATGTGGCGGAGCCTGCCGCGTACGAGATGGTCGCGTACGGGCCCCTCGCCTGCGAGAACCTGTTTGAGGAGCTGCTCGGACCCGTCCGGGTCGTCGAGCCGGAAGGCCTCGGTGAAGCGGAGCCCGATGTACTCCTCGGTCCCGACGCCCTCGACGAGGGAGTTGGCGCGGACGAGCCTGAGCTGCGGGTCGAGCACGAGGAGGCCCACTGCGGACTGGGCGAACAGCACCTTCAGCAGGGCGTCGTCCAGGCCGCCCGGAGGGGTTCCGGGTCCGGCCGGGGTCTCGGCGTACGACACGGCTCCACCCACCCTCAGGCTCCGATGCACCGATGCACCGGAGCACCGGCACGTGCCGGTCCAGCATCACCCGGCACGGCTGGAGCGGCCACCGGGGGCGGCGGGGGTGTGACGGTCAGCCGTCGAGGACGACCTTGGTCGTGACGGCCGGAGCGGCGCTCCGCGACGCGGTCTTCTTGCCCTTGCTCGGGTCGATCGCGTACTTGAAGGAGAATCCGACGGTGGCCTTGCCGGGCTTGCCGGCCACTTCCACCTTGAACACACAGGTTCCGGAGAGGGTGTAGACCTTCTTCTTCTTGTGCGGGCGCTTCTTGCTGCCGACCTTGGAGTGCCACTCGTAACCGACCGGGATGGCAGGGTGGTTGTCGTGGTACTTACCGTTGAGACCGGTGGCCGTGCAGTTCATCTTGGAACGCGCGATGGCCTTCAGCTTCTTGTTGGTGACCTTGAAGGACCAGGCCATCGGGTAGTAGGTCGGGTACTTGCCCGTCAATTTGACCTGGGCGTTGAGAATTCCGGCCTTCTGCTTCTTCTTGGGCGTCTTGTAGCTCTGCTTCTTCGGCGTGAAGACGGTCGTCTCCTGGGCCGCCGGTGACGGCGCCGCCTGTGCGACACCAAGTGTGCCGAGCACCAGCGCTCCGGCCACACCGGCCACGACGGCCATGCGCCCTGCCCGCCTCCCCACGTTCACGCTTCGCGCCGAAGTCGGTGCCACGTCCAGGGGCTGGATCAGTTCGTTCCGTTCTTTCTGCAAGGCTTCCCCGTTTCGGATGTGAGCAGCAACAGGTGCCGCTCGGTCACCTTGAGCCCATCATCCGAATCGCGTACAACGCCAGTGATTTTAAAGAGATTTGATCTTTTCGATCATGGGCGATAAAAAGGTCGGGCCGTATCCTCGGCAATCACCAGGTCCCGCCCGCAGGGGGAATCATCAGCAATCATCCGGTGCACGGCACCGTCCGTTCCTGGGACGACGAATCCGGCTGGGGCGTCCTGGTCTCGCCCGAGGTCCCGGGCGAGGTCTGGGCCCACTTCTCGGCCGTCCGTACACCGGACCCGGATGCGTTCGCCTCCCTGGACCCCGGCGAGACCGTCCTCTTCACCTGGGAGGAGGCCGAACAGGACGGCTACTCCTATCGCGCACTGCGGGTACAGCAGCCCGGCGACCCGGGGACCGGCTGGGACGACGCCGAGGACGAGGACGACGAGGAGGCGGATGTGGACGCGCTGTCCGATGTCCGTATCGAGTTCGACTCGGACTCCTGACCGCCCGGGCGGTCAGCGCGTCAGTACCCCGGCGCCCCCAGCGCCCGCAGCACATGGGCCACGAGGTCGGCGATCGTCTCCTCGTCCTGGACCGGTTTGCGCAGGACGTGGCGGTAGTAGACGGGGCCGTACAGCATCTCCACCGCCAGCGGGAGGTTCGCACCCGGCGGGATCTGGCCCTGGTCCTGGGCGCTGCGCAGCCGGGCCACCGCCTCCTCCACCCGCGGGTCCACCAGCTGGTCCTTCAGCGCCTGCGCGAGGACGTCGTCATGGTGGAGCTCGGAGAGGATGCCCCCGTACGCCGGGCCGAAGGGCGGTACGGAGAGCAGCCGCACCGCGCCGGCGACATG
>NZ_BMUG01000013.1 GCF_014650075.1 Streptomyces microflavus
GCCCGCAACTTCCTCAAGGACAACCCCGACCTCGCCGACGAGATCGAGAAGAAGATCCTGGAGAAGCTGGGTGTCGGTGTCCGGCCGGAGACCGAGACCGCCGAGCCGGCCGCGGAAGGAACGGCGGCTGCGGGAGCGGCGGCGGACGGGGCGGCGAAGCCGGTGACCGCTGCGGCCACCAAGGCGAAGCCGGCCAAGACCGCGGCGGCCAAGAGCTAGGCCGTGGCACGTCGTACGGAGTGGCCGGGAGGCCCTGCGGAGCCCGGCGCCGGGTTCGGCGAAGGGGCGGGCCGCCGTGGCCGCTCCGGCACCAGGAGCAGCGGCTCCCCTTCCTCGTCGAGGGCCGAGAAGGGGGAGCCGCGTGATCAGCGGGACAGGGGCGAGCCCCGCGATCCGGTCGAGCAGGCGCGCAATATCTGCCTGCGCCTGCTCACCGGGACGCCGAGGACGCGCAAGCAGCTCGCGGACGCCCTGCGCAAGCGGGAGATCCCGGACGAGGCCGCCGAGGAGGTCCTCTCGCGCTTCGAGGACGTCGGGCTGATCGACGACGCGGCCTTCGCCGGGGCATGGGTGGAGTCCCGGCACCACGGCCGGGGGCTCGCCCGCCGGGCCCTCGTCCGCGAGCTGCGCACGAAGGGCGTCGCCCCGTCCGTGATCGATGACGCGGTCGGGCGGCTCGACGCCGATCAGGAGGAGGAGACGGCCCGGGAGCTGGTGGCCCGCAAGCTCCGCTCCACCCGCGGCCTGGACCGCGACAAGCGGCTGCGCCGCCTCGCGGGCATGCTCGCCCGCAAGGGATACGGGGAGGGCATGGCCCTGCGGGTGGTGCGCCAGGCGCTGGAGGAGGAAGGCGAGGACACGGAAGGCCTGGACGAGCCTTTCTGAGGGGAGCGGGCGCGGGCCGGACGGGGGAGCGGGCGCGGGCAGCGGGGGCGCTGTGCAGTAGTGGCCGGTCAGCAGTGGTGGCCGGTCAGCAGCGGGGAGCGGAGCGGCGGTCGGGGGCCCGCCGGTCAGTGTCCGGCCAGGGACGCGCGGCGGGCGGCTGAGTCGAGGAGGGCCAACGCGTCCGCCGCGGTGCGGCCCGGCGCGCGGTTCCAGGGGCCGATCAGCCCGGGCCACCCCTGGGAGCGGAGCTCGGTGATCAGCCAGGCGCCGGCCCGGTTCACGGTGGTGGGGGAGCCGTAGCCGAGCCGGTGGGCGGTGAGCATCGCGCCGCAGATGCAGCGGGCGCCACGGGCGTTGCGCAGCCGGTACGGGGTGTTCTGCCAGCCCCATTCGGTCAGGACCTGCCGGGCGTAGCCGAGGTGGACGGAGGGTCTCAGATCTCTCTGGCCGACCCGCCGCCAGGCGTGTACACGGTCGGGCAGTACCGCACCCAGCCGACCGGGGAGCGGGCGCTCGGGCGGAGGCGCTGCCGGCAGCGCCTGCAGGGAGTCGTCGATGAGCCGGTCGACGGGGACGGACAACAGACTCCGCCAGTCGGCAGGGCGGTCCTGTGCGGGTGACGGGCACCGGCCGGGGACTACCGGCTCCGGGCGCTCGGCCGGGGAGAGCACGGGCTGGGGGGCGGTGCTCTCCCACCCCGAGACGATGCGCTGCCACGCTTGTGTGTCGTGCAGCCGGGAAGCCTGGGCGTCGAGCTGGTCGGGGGTGAGGACTGGGATCGCCATGAGTGCGTCATCTCCGTACATTTCGACCTCTGTATGAGGCGAATGTCGGTCGCGCACGGCGATGGCTCTACTGGAATGCGGCGTTCGGGTGTGTCACGCGCAGGAGCGAGGTTCAGAAGAAGTGAGCCAGAAGCAGTGAGTCGGAAGTGAGCCGGACGTGAGGGAGGGGGCGGCCACGTCACGCCCGTGGCCGCCCCCTCCCTCGGATCGATGTCCGGCGTCAGCCGCCGGTGCCGGTGCCGGTCCTGCCCTCGGCGTCGGCGTCGGCAGCGGTCTCGGCGTCGGCGGCCAGGGTCACCGGGAGCCCTGCCGCGCGCCAGGCCTGGAAGCCGCCGATCAGGTCGGTGGACCGGTGCAGCCCGAGTTGGCGCAGCGATGTCACCGCGAGGCTCGACGCGTACCCCTCGTTGCAGATGACGACCACCGGGAGGTCGTGGCTCACCGCCTCGGCGGCGCGGTGGCTGCCCTGCGGGTCGAGCCGCCACTCCAGCTCGTTGCGCTCCACGACCAGCGCGCCGGGAATGAGCCCGTCCCGGTCCCGGAGTGCCGCGTACCGGATGTCCACCAGCAGCGCCCCGTCCGCCGCCGCGGCGGAAGCCTCGTGCGGGCCGATCCGGTCGTAACCGGCCCGGACCCGCTCCAGCAGCTCGTCGATGCCCACCGGCTCCGGGGTGCCCACGCCCTCGGCGCCACCCCGGTCGTCGCCGCTCACTGCCAGTCCTCCGGGCGCTCGGTCTGCTCCAGCCGGAGCACCGCGCCGGTGCGGCTGAACCGGCGGATCCGCGGCAGCGGCGGGTAGTACGCGTGGACGGAGACGGCATGCACGCTGTCGGACTCGTTGAGGACCTCGTGCACATGGTTCTGCCCGAAGGCCCGCCCCTGACCGGCCGCCAGCTCCCGTGACCGGTCCACCCCCTCGTTCAGCTCCAGGGTCTTCCAGCCGTCGGTGGGCAGCCGTACGGCCAGTGAGTGCTCCTTGAGGGCGCCGGCCGCGGTGGTGAAGGCGCCGACCGAGTCGGCGTGGTCGTGCCAGCCGGTCCCGGTCCCCGGCGGCCAGCCGATCAGCCAGGCCTCGCTGCCACCCGGCCCGTCGAGCCGGACCCAGGTGCGGCCCTCCGGATCGAGCGGGAGAGAGGCGATGAGCGCGGTGTCCTCGGCGGCGCGGCGCACGAAGTCAAGCAGCTCCGCGACCGTCGGACCGGAGGAAACGGAACGGGCCGAGCCGACCCGCGCGGAAACAGCGGGAGCGGAGGCCACCGGTCCGGTGGCGGGGGAGGCGGGGGAGGGTACGGAAGCAGCCGTGGGTACGGCAGGAGAGGGGGAAGACACAGGGACCGTCCTGAGAGTTCGCGCGAGATCCCGGCCGTGCGGGAAAGCGGCACGGACCGGCAGAGGAGGGCGATTCAGCAGGACGGGCGACACACGCAGCCCGCGTAACGGAGGAGGTCCATATGGACCCTCCGCCACAGGCGCACATCGGTGTCGGTCATGATCTGGAGTACACCATGTGCGCCCGTGACGGTCAATTGATCCTGGCGGTCCGGTCGGCGTGAACCCGCTCGCGGGGCCCCGGCGCGCGCGCCGCCCCCCGCTCGTCCCCGTCGCTCTTCCTGTCCCCGCTCTCCCCGTCCCCGCTCTCCGCGGATCCGGCGTCGGACCCGGCCCCGGCCCCGGTCAGCCCGCCCAGCGCCGCCCGCGCCGCGGCGAACAGCTCCGCGGGCCGTACGCCGGCGAAGGCGGCCACCAGGTGTCCGTCGGGCCGCACCAGCAGGACGGTGTGGGCCGACGCACCCGGGTAGCTCTCCGTGACCAGCAGCTCCGCCGTGGACGGCAGTGCCTCCACGGCTTCCACGAGGCGCGGCATGATGCCGGCGGTCAGCCAGTGCCGCCGGTCCCACACACCGGTTCCGGGGGCGACCAGGATCACCAGCGGGTGCCCCTGCCCGAGCCGCTCGCGCAGCCGTACCGACGTTCCGTCCGGCGCCGTCACCCGTACATCGGCGACCGGCGCACCGGGGGGCGTACCCACCGTGGTGTGCGCCTCGGCGTGCGGTGGTGCAAGGGGGGAGTGCGTGTACGAAGGGGGCGCACCGAGGGCTCCGCAGCCCAGGTGGCCGTCGGCGAGCAGCGTGTCGTGACTCCGGGCCGCGCCCGGTACCAGCGTCCGCAGTCCCCCGCCGCCCCGCAGTATCGGCAGGGACTGGTCGGCGGCGCGCAGCCGGGCGGCCACCGCGGCCCGGCGTTCGGCCTGGTAGCTGTCGAGCAGCAGATCGGTGCCGCCGTGATGCCAGGCGTGGGCGAGCTTCCACGCCAGGTTCTCGGCGTCCCGGATGCCCTCGTCCAGGCCCTGGGTGCCGAGCGCTCCCAGCAGATGCGCGGCGTCGCCCGCCAGGAAGGCCCGCTGCACCCGCCAGCGCCGGGCGAGGCGGTGGTGGAGCGTGTGCACCCCGGTGTCGAGCAGCTCGTACGGCGGGGTCTCGCCGCACCAGCCGGCCAGACTGTCCCGGATGCGGGTGATCAGGGCGTCCGGGGTGACCAGCTCGCCGCGCGGCGGGAGCAGCCAGTCCAGCCGCCAGACCCCGTCCGGCAGCGGCCGCGCGCCGACCTCGGCACCCCCGGTGCGCCACGGCGGCTGCCGGTGCAGCACGGCCTCGCCCGGCCAGGGCAGGTCGGCCCGCAGCGCGGCGACGGCGTGCCGTTCCACCGCCGTACGACCGGGAAACCTGATGTCCAGCAGCTTGCGCACGGTCGAGCGTGCGCCGTCGCAGCCGACCAGATAGCTGCCGCGCCACCAGGTCGCACCGGGCCCCTTGGTGTGCACCGTGACGCCGTCGCGGTCCTGCTCCAGGGTGTCGACCCGGCTCAGCTCCACCAGCTTCACCAGCGGCGCCGCCGCGACGGCGGCGCGCAGGGCCGACGCCAGCGCGTGCTGCGGAATGTGGAGGGGGGCCGGGAGGGGCGGCGCGTCCTCGTCGACGGAGTCCCCGGAACCCGGACCCAGCGGCACATCACGGACCAGCTGCTTCCGGCGCATCGAGCGCCACCCGCTCCACCGCAGCCCGTCCTTCTCCAGGCGGGCGGCGCCGAGCCGCTCCACCAGATCGGCGGTGTCCTCACGCAGCACGACCGTGCGGGCGAGACGTACTTCCTCGGTGCCCGGCCCCTCGTCGAGGAGCACGCAGGGGACACCCTGGGCGGCGAGGGCCAGCGACAGCGTCAGGCCGACGGGCCCGGCGCCGACGACGATCACCGGGTCCACGGCGCGTGTCCTCCGGCCCGTACGGTCATGCGGAACGTGGCAGTGGAAGCCGGGTGCGTGATCACAGAACGTATGCAACCCACTGGGGGTGCTTGCGTCAAGTGACCGAGGCAGCGACGCGTGCGCCGCTGCCTCGAATGCTTCTGCCGGGAAGGACCGACCACGGTCAGTTCTGTGACACTCCGGCCCCACCTGCACCGTCGGCCCCGGTGCCTGCGCCCCCTGCGCCCCCTGTGGTGTCGGCGTTCGGGCCGAACGTGCCGGCCGTCGCGTCGATGGTTCCGGGGGCCTGGACGGCCGGCGCCACCGCGATGCCGGTCTTGGCGCGGCGGCCGCGCTTCTCGATCCAGGTCGCCAGCGACGAGAGCAGCAGACAGAGCGCGATGTAGATCGTGCCGATGACCGTGATCGTCGAGACGTACGGGTACTGGCCGTTGACCAGGGTGTTGGAGGCGATCAGACGCGCGGTCTGGAGCAGCTCCGGGTACAGGATGATGAAGCCGAGCGAGGTGTCCTTGAGGGTCACCACGAGCTGGCTGATGATCGTCGGCAGCATCGACCGGACCGCCTGCGGCATCAGGACGGTGACCATCACCTGGGTCTTGCTCATGCCGAGCGCGTACGCGGCCTCGCTCTGGCCCCGGGGGACGGCGTTGATGCCGGCGCGCAGCACCTCGGCCTGCACACAGCCGTTGTAGACGGACAGGCCCGCGGCCAGCGCCCACATCGAGTAGTCGGTGAGGAAGCCGACCCAGATGGCGTAGATCGTGATCAGCAGCGGGAGCGAGCGGAACAGCTCGATGAAGGTGGTCGCCGCCCAGCGGACCGGTTTGTGGTCGGAGAGGCGTCCCACCGCCAGCACCACACCGAGGACGACCGAGCCGACCGCGGCCAGGCCGAACGCCTTGAGCGTGGCGACGAGGGCGTCGGCGATGTTCTGCCGGATGCCCGAGTAGTTGAAGATGTCCCACATCTCGGGGGCCAGGTGGCCCTTGTCGGCCAGCCGCAGCAGACTGACCGCGATCAGCGCCGCGATGGCGAGGGTGCCGACGACGGCGTAGATGCGGTTACGGACGACGGCCTTGGGGCCCGGGGCGTCGTAGAGAACGCTGGCGCTCATCGGGCGACCTCCATGCGACGCTCCAGCAGCCGGAAGAGGCCGCTGATGGTAAACGTGACGACCAGGTAGCCGAGGGCCACCCAGATGAAGACGGGGACGATGTCGTAGCCCTTGTCGCTCATCAGCTTCTGCCAGCCGAAGAGTTCGGCGACGCTGAAGGCTCCGGCGATCGCGGAGTTCTTGGTGAGCGCGATGAAGATGCTGCTCAGCGGCGGGATGACGGTCCGCGTCGCCTGGGGGAGCACCACGATGCGCAGGGTCTGGGCGAACGTCATGCCGATCGAGCGGGCGGCTTCGGCCTGGCCCAGCGGCACGGTGTTGATGCCGGAGCGGACCGCCTCGCAGACGAACGAGGAGGTGTAGAAGCCGAGCGCCAGCGAGCCGAGCACGAACGGGCTCATCCCCGGGAAGAGGATCTCCGGGACGACGAAGAAGAAGATCAGGAAGAGCAGCGTCAGCGGGGTGTTGCGCATCAGCGTCACCCAGGCGGTGCCGAAGTACCGCAGCGGCGGCACCGGCGAGACCCGGAATCCGGCGATGGCGACACCGAGCACCAGGGCGATAACCGAGCTGACGGCGGTGATCGACACGGTTCCTATGAAGCCGTCGCGGAACTCTGGGAAATTGTCGAGCAGTACGTTCATGAGGTCTCCGCGTCGGCGGTCAGCGGCATCAGGGCAGGGGAAGGGGCGCCCCGTGCGCCCGCCCCGTGCCCCTGAGGGGCAGCGGCGGCGTACGGGACGCCTCCTGAGTCACACGCGGTACGTCAGTGACGGGGCGTCGGCCGTGGGACGGCGGACGGCGTCAGTAGCGCTCGAGCGCCGGCGGCTCGATGTAGTCCGAACCGGACAGGCCCAGCGTGGCCTCGTAGATCTTCTTGTACGTGCCGTCCGTGACGTGCTTCTCGAGCGAGTCGTTGATCGCGTCGCGCAGGACCTTGTCGTCCTTGTTCAGGCCGACGCCGTAGGGCTCGCTGGTGAACGGCTTGCCGACGACCCTGAGCTTGCCGGAGTTGGCGGCCGCATAACCCTTGAGGATCGAGTCGTCCGTGGTGAGGGCGTCGACCTGCTTGGTCAGCACCTGCTGCACGCAGTCGGAGTACTTGGCCAGCTCGACGACGTCCGCGCCGTACTCCGGCTTCTTGATCTCCTGGAGCGGGGTGGAGCCGACGATCGAGCAGACCTTCTTGCCCTTCACCGAGTCCTTGCCGGTGATGGAGTTGTCGTCCTTGCGGACCAGGAGGTCGGCGCCCGCCTTGTAGTACGGACCGGCGAAGCCGACCTGCTTCTTGCGCTCGTCGTTGATCGTGTACGTACCGACGAAGTAGTCGACCTGGCCCTTGGAGATCGCCGTCTCACGGATGCCGGAGTCGACGGTCTTCCACTCGATCTGCTTCTCCGTGAAGCCGAGGTCCGCCGCGATCATCTTGGCGATCTCGATGTCGAAGCCGGAGCGCTCCTTGGTCGACTGGTCCTCGAAGCCGAGGTAGGGCTGGTCGGCCTTGGCGCCGATGATCAGCTTGCCGCGCTCCTTCGCCTTCTTGAAGACCGGCGAGTCCAGGGAGACGTCCTTGGCGACGGTGTACGTGGGCAGCGCGGGAGCCTCGGAGGAGCCGGGCTTGGTGCCGCTCGGTTTGTCACCGGCGGAACCCTCCTTGCCACCACACGCGGTCGCGGTCAGGGCGAGGACGGCGATGGCCGCGACGGCGGCCGACTTGCGGAGCTTCATGTGAGTTTTCCTTATGCCGTGGGTCGTTGTCGTCAGTCGTCGGTCGTCAGTGGTGAAGGATCTTCGACAGGAAGTCCTTGGCCCGGTCGCTGCGCGGATTGCTGAAGAACTGCTCGGGCGTCGCTTCTTCGACGATCTTTCCGTCCGCCATGAACACCACACGATTGGCGGCCGAACGGGCAAAGCCCATCTCATGGGTGACGACGATCATCGTCATTCCGTCCCGGGCCAGCTGCTGCATGACTTCGAGGACCTCGTTGATCATCTCCGGGTCGAGAGCCGACGTCGGCTCGTCGAAGAGCATGACCTTCGGGTCCATCGCCAACGCCCGTGCGATCGCCACGCGTTGCTGCTGGCCGCCGGAGAGCTGTGCCGGGTACTTGTCGGCCTGTACGCCGACGCCCACCCGGTCGAGAAGGGTCCGGGCCTTCTCCTCCGCGGCCTTCTTGTCGGTCCTGCGGACCTTGGTCTGGCCCAGCATGACGTTCTCCAGCACCGTCTTGTGTGCGAAGAGATTGAACGACTGGAAGACCATGCCCACGTCGGCGCGCAACCGCGCCAGCTCCTTGCCCTCCTGGGGCAGGGGCTTGCCGTCGATCGAGATCGCACCCGAATCGATCGTCTCCAAGCGGTTGATCGTGCGGCACAGCGTGGACTTCCCGGACCCGGAGGGCCCGATGACGACCACGACCTCGCCACGGGCGATGGTCAGGTCGATGTCCTGGAGCACATGCAGCGCGCCGAAGTGCTTGTTGACGTCGCTCAGTACGACAAGGTCGTCGCCCGCGGGCGCGGCATCCTCGGCGGCCTTGGTCACTGAAACTCCGCTCATCGGCTTCTTGCTCCGTCCTCCTCGGGTGCCAAGGACACTAATGACGCGGTGCGACCAGCGTCATTACATCTGAGCGGAAATTGAGCATAACGATCCGGCGGCAACCGGACACTCCGCGTGAAGGGGACGTCACGAGCGGTGCCCGGGCGTACCGGGTGCATAACGGAAACCCTGCTGTAACCGGCAGCCTCTTGACTGGCATGCCGGTCATCGGAGTGGATGCCCTGTGCGGCAAAAGAATGTGAAGCGCCGCTGAACGGAGAGTTTCGCCAGGGATCTTCCGGGTGAAGCAGGGCGAAACTTGAGATATCGCCGTGTGGCGCCGTGCAACGGTGGCGTGCACAGGACCGGTTACGCGAACGAGTACGGGACGTCCCCACGGCCCGGGGAGACGGAGAGGAGGGCCATGAGACTGCTGCTCGTCGAGGACGACGACCATGTCGCGGCGGCCCTGTCCGCCGTGCTCGCCCGGCACGGGTTCCAGGTCGTGCACGCCCGCAACGGCGAGGAGGCCCTGCGCGCGCTGCTGCCCGCGGAGAAGGAGCCCTTCGGCGTCATCCTGCTCGACCTCGGCCTGCCCGACCAGGACGGCTACGAGGTCTGCGGCAAGATCCGCAAGCGCACCGCGACCCCGGTGATCATGGTTACCGCCCGTGCCGACGTCCGCTCGCGCATCCACGGACTCAACCTCGGCGCCGACGACTACGTCACCAAGCCCTACGACACCGGTGAGCTGCTCGCCCGTATCCACGCGGTCGCCCGGCGCACCACCAGTGGCGAGGACACCGCGTCGACCCCCGTCGCGGCACTGCGTCTGGGGTCCGTCCGGATAGAGCTGCCGACCCGGCGCGTCAGCGTCGACGACGCAGAGGTCCAGCTGACCCGCAAGGAGTTCGACCTGCTGGCCCTCCTCGCCCAGCGGCCCGGCGTGGTCTTCCGCCGCGAACAGATCATCAGCGAGGTCTGGCGCACCAGCTGGGAGGGGACCGGGCGCACCCTGGAGGTGCACGTGGCCTCGCTGCGCTCCAAGCTCGGGCTGCCCGCCCTCATCGAGACCGTGCGAGGCGTCGGCTACCGGCTCGTCGCCCCGGCCGCGTGACGGACGGCTTCTCCCCCGGTGCGCACCCGTCTCCTCCCCCTGCTCATCACGCTGATGGCCGCCGTCCTGCTCACCCTCGGCTTCCCGCTCGCGGTGAGTGTGGCCGCCGCCGAGCAGCAGCGTCTGGTCATCGACCGGATCGACGACACCGCCCGCTTCGCGGCCCTCGCCCAGTCCATCACCGACACGGTCCCGGCCACCGACGAGCGCCGTCTGACGCTCGCCACCGACCTGGAGGTCTACGCCTCGGTGTACGGCATCCGGGCCGGCATCTTCTACCGCAACGACCTGGCCCTGGCGAAGGCCCCGGACGGCTGGCTGCTGCCGGCCGAGGGGGAGGGGCGCACCGCCTTCAGCGAAGCGCTCCTCGGCCGCCGTTCGCACGACCCCCCGCAGGTCTGGCCCTGGCAGGACGGCCGGGTCGTCGTCGCCTCGCCCGTCGTGCGCGACGGTGACGTCGTCGCCGTGGTCGTCATCGATTCGCCCACCGACGAGATGCGCTCCCGCATCCTGCGGACCTGGCTGCTGATCGCGGTCGGCGAGGCGCTGGCCATGCTGGTCGCGGTCGGCGCCGCCGTCCGGCTCACCGGCTGGGTGCTGCTGCCGGTGCGGGTCCTGGACGCGGCCACCCACGACATCGCCGTCGGCCGGATGCGCTCCCGGGTCGCCGCCTCCGGCGGGCCGCCGGAGCTGAGGCGCCTGGCCCGGTCCTTCAACGAGATGGCCGACAACGTCGAGGACGTCCTGGAACAGCAGCGCGCCTTCGTCGCCGACGCCTCGCACCAGCTGCGCAACCCGCTCGCCGCGCTGCTCCTGCGCATCGAACTCCTCGCCCTGGAACTGCCCGAGGGCAACGAGGAGATCGCCGCCGTACGCACCGAGGGCAAGCGGCTGGCCCGGGTCCTGGACGACCTCCTCGACCTGGCGCTGGCCGAACACACCGAGGCGGACCTCCAGCTGACCGACATCGTCCCGCTCACTGCCGAACGCGTCGCCTCCTGGCGTCCGATGGCGGACGAGAAGGGCGTGCACCTGATCCAGGACGGGGCCCCGGCCGCCACCGCCTGGGCCGACCCCACAGCGCTCTCGAGCGCCCTGGACGCGGTCATCGACAACGCCCTGAAGTTCACCCCGGCCGGACAGGACGTACGGGTCACGGTCGTCCCGGGAGCCACCGCCACGACCGTCGTGGTCGCCGACCGGGGGCCCGGCCTCACCGAGCAGGAGCTGGAACGCGTCGGGGACCGCTTCTGGCGCAGCACCCGCCACCAGAACGTCAGCGGGTCGGGGCTCGGCCTCTCCATCTCCCGCGTGCTCCTCGCGGCGGGCGGCGGCTCGATCACGTACGAACGCCATGAGCCGCACGGCCTGCGGGTCACTGTCTCGGTGCCGCGCGAGCTGCCGCAGACCCCCTGAGGCCCGGGGCCCGGAGGGTTTCCGGCTCAGGGGTTCAGCGGCTCAGGGCTTGACCGAGCGGTAGTAGCGCTTGGCGCCCTCGTGCACTTCCAGCGGGTCCGTGTAGATCGCAGTCCGCAGGTCCACCAGCTGCGCCGCGTGCACCTCGCGGCCGATCCGGTCCCGGCTGTTGATCACCGTCCGGGTGAAGGCCTCGGTCATGGCCGGATCCGTACGGTCCGTGGTGATGAGCAGATTGGCGACGGCGACCGTGGCGACCGACTGGCCCCGCTGGGCGAAGCGGTAGGCGTCGGCGGGCATCGTCGCCGAACGGTAGTAGCGGGCGGAGCCGCCGACCGACTGCAGCTCCTTGACCAGGTCCTCGTCCAGCGGGACCAGCTTCACGGCGAACCGCTCCGTCAGCTCCTGCACCGCCCCGGTCGGCAGCCCGCCGGACCAGAAGAAGGCGTCCAGGTCCCCGGAGACCAGCCGGTCCGGCATGGTGTTGATGCCCGCCGACACCGCGGTCACGTCCTGCGTCGGGTGGAGTCCCGCCGCGTTCAGCAGCCGGTCCGCGACCAGCCGGACCCCGGAGCCCTCCTGGCCGACGCCGACCCGCTTGCCCCGCAGATCGGCGACGCCGGCGATGTCGGAGTCGCGCGGGACGACCAGCTGCACATAGTCGTCGTAGAGCCGCACACAGCCCCGCAGCAGATGGGCGCCGGGCCTGCCGTCGCGCACATAGGTCGCCACGGCGTCGGCGGTGGCGATGGTGAAGTCGGCCTCTCCCGTCGCCACCCGCGCGAGGTTCTGCTGGGAGCCCTCGCTGGTGAGGAGCTTTATCGACACCTCGGGCATGTCCTTGGCAAGGGCGCCTTCCAGCCGTTCCCCGTACCGCTGGTAGACGCCGCTCGGCACCCCCGTGGAGAAGGTCAGCGTCCCGCTCGGGGCCCGTTCGCCCAGGGGAAGGAGCCACCACGCGAGCAGCCCGAGCACGACCGCGAGCGCGGCGCCCGTCTGAAGGGTGCGACGTCGGCCGAATCGGGACAGAGCGTGGAGCATGCGCGCGATCCTGCCAGCTCACCGCCCCTCTGACCAGGCCCGGCCGCCGAGGCGGACCCGGTACGGGAGGGGCGCGCCCGGCAACCGCCTACCCTGGTCACATGAGCAGCGGCAACCGGAGCGAAGCAGTGGACGTCCAGAAGAGCTACGAGGTGCGCACCTACGGGTGCCAGATGAACGTCCACGACTCCGAACGGCTGTCGGGTCTCCTGGAGGGCGCCGGATACGTCCGCGCCCCCGAGGGCTCCGACGGCGACGCCGACGTCGTCGTCTTCAACACCTGCGCGGTACGCGAGAACGCCGACAACAAGCTCTACGGCAACCTCGGCCGGCTCGCCCCGATGAAGACCAAGCGCCCCGGGATGCAGATCGCCGTCGGCGGCTGCCTCGCCCAGAAGGACCGCGACACCATCGTCAAGCGGGCCCCCTGGGTGGACGTCGTCTTCGGCACGCACAACATCGGCAAGCTGCCGGTCCTCCTGGAGCGCGCCCGTATCCAGGAGGAGGCGCAGATCGAGATCGCCGAATCCCTGGAGGCCTTCCCCTCCACGCTCCCCACCCGCCGAGAGTCCGCGTACGCCGCGTGGGTCTCCATCTCCGTCGGCTGCAACAACACCTGCACCTTCTGCATCGTCCCGGCGCTGCGCGGCAAGGAGAAGGACCGCCGTACCGGCGACATCCTGGCCGAGATCGAGGCCCTGGTCGCCGAGGGCGTGTCCGAGATCACCCTGCTCGGCCAGAACGTCAACGCGTACGGCTCCGACATCGGCGACCGCGAGGCCTTCTCCAAGCTGCTGCGGGCCTGCGGGAGGATCGAGGGCCTGGAGCGGGTCCGCTTCACCTCCCCGCACCCCCGCGACTTCACCGACGACGTCATCGCCGCCATGGCCGAGACGCCGAACGTGATGCCCCAGCTCCACATGCCGATGCAGTCCGGCTCCGACCGCGTACTGAAGGCGATGCGTCGCTCCTACCGTCAGGAGCGCTTCCTCGGGATCATCGAGAAGGTGCGCGCCGCGATGCCGGACGCCGCCATCTCCACCGACATCATCGTGGGCTTCCCCGGCGAGACCGAGGAGGACTTCGACCAGACGATGCACGCCGTCCGCGAGGCCCGTTTCGCCAACGCGTTCACCTTCCAGTACTCCAAGCGCCCCGGGACGCCGGCCGCCGACATGGACGGCCAGATTCCCAAGGAGGTCGTGCAGGAGCGGTACATGCGCCTGTCCGCCCTCCAGGAGCAGATCTCCTGGGACGAGAACAAGAAACAGGTCGGCCGCACCCTGGACGTCATGGTCGCCGAGGGGGAGGGCCGCAAGGACGGCGCCACCCACCGCCTCTCCGGCCGCGCCCCCGACAACCGCCTGGTCCACTTCACCAAGCCCGGCCAGGACGTGCGCCCCGGCGACGTGGTGACCGTCGAGGTCACCTACGCCGCCCCGCACCACCTGCTCGCCGAGGGCACCCCGCTCGCCGTACGGACCACCCGCGCGGGCGACGCCTGGGAGAAGCGCACCACGGCCGCCGCCGCCAAGCCGGCCGGAGTGATGCTCGGCCTCCCCACCATCGGCGCCCCGGCCCCGCTGCCGGCCGCCGCGGCACCGGCCTGCGGCATCGGCTGATCCGCACGGGAGGCGACGGGGAGCGGGGACCCGGCCCCCGGCAAGTACCCTGACCGGCATGCTTGTCGCCGCCGCCGTGTGCCCCTGCCCGCCGCTCCTGGTGCCCGAGGTCGCCGCCGGGGCCGCGCCCGAACTCGACACCGCGCGCGCCGCGTGCCTGGACGCCGTGGGGGTGCTCGCCGCCTCCCGCCCCGACCTGCTCGTGGTCGTGGGGCCGGGGGCCGGCCGGTCCTACCCGTCCGGCGGGCACGGCTCCTTCCGCGGGTTCGGCGTCGCCCTCGACGTCACCCTGGGCGAGCCGGGCCCGGCCGCGCAGGAACCCCCGCTGCCGGACTCCCTCGCCGTGGGCGCGTGGCTGCTGGACCGGGCCCGCTGGGCGGGCGCACCGGTCGAGGGGCTCGCGGTGGACGCGCGCCACCCCGCCGGCGAGTGCGCACGGGCCGGAGAGGGGCTGGCCGCCCGCGTCGACCGCGTCGCGCTCCTGGTGATGGGCGACGGCAGCGCCTGCCGCACGCTCAAGGCGCCCGGCTACCTGGACGAACGGGCCGAGGCCTTCGACGCCCTGGCCACCGCGGCGCTGGGCTCCGCGGACCTCGCCGCACTGGACGCGCTGGACGCGACACTCGCGTACGACCTCAAGGCGGCCGGCCGGGCCCCCTGGCAGGTGCTCAGCGGCGCCGCACGAGGAGCGGGCCTCGGCGGGCGGCTGCTGTACGAGGACGCGCCCTACGGAGTCGGCTACACCGTCGCCACCTGGTCCTGAACGGACACCGCCTGGTCCTGGACAGGCCGACGGCGGCACCGGAGAGATCCGGTGCCGCCGTCGGGGCCTGCCCCTGTCAGGGGCAGGCCGCTGTCAGATCAGGAAGCGGGCGGCGGAGGGGGCGGGGTGGTGCCGGGGGTGCCGCCGTCCTTCTGGCCCAGCTTGTCCACGGCTTCCTTGGCCTTGCGCGTACCCGTGTCGATCTTGTCGCTGTACTTGCCCTTGGTCTTCTGGTCGACCGTGCGCGCGGCCTTGTCGAGGCCCTGCTCGATCTTGCCCCCGTGCTGCTGCGCGAGGTCGCCGACCTTTTCCTTGGCCGGTCCCAGCTTGGCCTTCAGGTTGTCCAGGAACCCCATTGGGTCACCTTCCGTGCAGTGAGGACTGTCTGCGGGAGCGTTCTCCCGCCCCCATTGTCCGTCACCTGTCCCTTCCTGCCGACTTTACTCGCCCTTTAGCGTTCTCTTAGCGCCCATCCGGTTCCCCCGGGCGTGGGCGGGAAGGGCACGGATATTTGGGAGACTGTCCCGGTGAACCGTCCCGTTTCAGCCCCCCGCGTCATCACCGTCGTCGGCCCCACCGCGGCCGGAAAATCCGATCTGGGGGTCTTCCTCGCCCAGCAGCTCGGCGGTGAGGTGGTCAACGCCGACTCCATGCAGCTCTACCGCGGGATGGACATCGGTACGGCGAAGATGACGCCCGCCGAGCGCGCGGGCGTCCCCCACCGTCTGCTCGACATCTGGGACGTCACCGAGGCCGCCAGCGTCGCCGAGTACCAGCGCCTCGCCCGGCTGGAGATCGACCGGCTGCTCGCCGAGAACCGCACGCCCGTCCTGGTCGGCGGCTCCGGGCTGTACGTGAAGGGCGCCATCGACGCCCTGGAGTTCCCCGGTACGGACCCCGAGGTGCGCGCCCGCCTCGAACAGGAGCTGGCCGAGCGGGGCTCCGGCTTCCTGCACCAGCGGCTCGCCGCCGCCGACCCCGGCGCCGCCCGCTCCATCCTCGCGAGCAACGGCCGCCGTATCGTCCGCGCCCTCGAAGTCATCGAGATCACCGGCAAGCCCTTCACCGCCAACCTCCCCGGCGACGAGCCGGTCTACGACGCCCTGCAGATCGGCGTCGACGTCGACCGCCCCGAGCTGGACGAGCGCATCGCCCTGCGCGTCGACCGGATGTGGGAGGCCGGCCTGGTGGACGAGGTGCGCGCCCTGGAGGCGTGCGGGCTGCGCGAGGGCCTCACCGCCTCACGGGCGCTGGGCTACCAGCAGATCCTCGCGGCGCTCGCGGGGGAGTGCACCGAGGAGGAGGCGCGGGCCGAGACCGTGCGCGCCACCAAACGCTTCGCGCGCCGTCAGGACTCCTGGTTCCGCCGCGACCCGCGCGTCCGGTGGCTCGGCGGCGGACAGCGTGACCGGGAGGAACTCCCGCACCGGGCGCTGACGTTGATCGAACGAGCGGTCACAGCCTGATCACGTGATGGCATCGGGACGCTCCGCCCGTCAATTCGGCGCCCGTGATCGTGCCATCATCGAGCATCGATCCACCAGTGGAGTCCTAGTTGGGAGGGCGCGTGGCGATGGAGGCCGGCCCTCGCGACACGGAGCAGCACGACGTACCGCCACCGCAGGAGACCGCGGGGCGGCTGAGTCCCGACGGGCCCGACGAGCAGGACGTGGCCCCGGAGGTCGAGGTCGAGCTCAGGCCCGCCCGCAGACTGCGGATCTGGCAGCTCGCGCCCATCATCATGCTGGCCGCCGTCGGCTCACTGATGTTCGCCTTCCCGCTTGCCTTCGAGTTCGGTGACGGCGGTGCCGTCGTCGCCATGCTGGGCCTTCTGATCAGCTGCTGCGCGGCCGGCTGGGGCATGATGGCGGCCCGCCGCGTCGGCCACACCTGGCCCGGCCTGCCGGCCAGGGGCTCGGGCGACCGTCTCGACTGGCGGGTGATCGCGCTGTACGTCGCACTGGGCGGTGGTCTGGTCGCCCTCGCCGTGTGGCGCGTGGCCCGCCTGCGCTGAGCCGTTCCAGGGGTGCCCGGGGGTGTCCGGCATCGCGGACTGTCGGTGATGGCTCGTACAGTTGCCGTGTGAGCACTTCGCAGATCACCTTCCTCAAGGGTCACGGCACCGAGAACGACTTCGTGATCGTCCCCGACCCGGACAACGCCCTCGCGCTGCCCGCCTCCGTCGTCGCCCGGATCTGCGACCGCAGGGCCGGTATCGGCGGGGACGGCCTGCTGCACGTCGTCCGCTCCGCGGCCCACCCCGAGGCCCAGGACATGGCCGCCGAGGCCGAGTGGTTCATGGACTACCGCAACGCGGACGGCTCGATCGCCGAGATGTGCGGCAACGGGGTGCGCGTCTTCGCCCACTACCTCCAGCGCGAGGGGCTCGTCGAGCAGGGCGGCCTCGCCGTCGCCACCCGGGGCGGCATCAAGCAGGTGCACCTCGCCAAGGACGGCGACATCACCGTCTCCATGGGGCGTGCCGTGCTGCCCGAGGAGAGCGCCACGGTCGCCGTCGGGGAGCGCAGCTGGCCCTCCCGCAACGTCAACATGGGCAACCCGCACGCCGTCGCCTTCGTCGACGACCTCGCCCACGCCGGCGATCTCCTCTCCGCCCCTCCGGTCAGCCCCGCCGCGGTCTACCCCGACGGCGTCAACGTCGAGTTCGTCGTGGACCGGGGCCCGCGCCATGTCGCCATGCGCGTCCACGAGCGCGGCTCCGGCGAGACCCGCTCCTGCGGCACCGGCGCCTGCGCGGTGGCCGTCGCCACCGCCCGCCGGGACGGCACGGACCCGGCGGTGACCGGGCTCCCCGCGACGTACACGGTGGACCTCCCCGGCGGCACCCTGACCATCACCGAGCACCCGGACGGCGCGGTGGACATGACCGGCGCCGCGGTGATCGTCGCCGAGGGCACCATCGACCCGGCCTGGCTCGAAGCGGCGGGCGGCTGAGCGCCGGGCGGCTCATCGGCCGAGCGCCGAGGGCCGGGCGGCTCCCGGTTCGAAACCGTGGTCGGTCGGAGCTTCGCTCGAATGGGTGATCCGTTTCACGCTGGGCGAGAGCCGGACTGCGCCACGTGGTGGGGTCGATAGCATCAAGCACCGGCCCGGAGAAGCGTCCGCCTCTCCCCACCGCCGGTCGACTCCGCCGGAGGTGCCCATGAGTGCAGAGGCCGCCGATCCCGCCGCTGTGCCCCGCAGGCGGAGCCTGCCCAGGATCGATCTGCGCAGACTGGGCCGGGTGGCGCTGCTCGGCCCGGTTTCCCGCGACCGGCTGCCCGACGCCATCGGCCATGTCGCCGACGCGCACCGGGCCCACCATCCCGACGCCGACCTGGGCATCCTCCACCGCGCCTACGTCCTCGCGGAGTCCTCGCACCGGGGCCAGATGCGCAAGAGCGGCGAGCCGTACATCACGCACCCGCTGGCCGTCACCCTGATCCTGGCCGAGCTCGGAGCCGAGACCACCACCCTGACCGCCTCCCTTCTCCACGACACCGTCGAGGACACCGAGGTGACCCTCGATCAGGTGCGGGACCAGTTCGGCGAGGAGGTCTGCTATCTCGTCGACGGCGTCACCAAACTGGAGAAGGTCGACTACGGCGCCGCCGCCGAGCCGGAGACCTTCCGCAAGATGCTCGTCGCCACCGGCAACGACGTCCGGGTCATGTCGATCAAACTGGCCGACCGGCTGCACAACATGCGCACCCTCACCGTGATGCGCCCCGAGAAGCAGGCCAGGATCGCCAAGGTCACCCGGGACGTCCTCATCCCGCTGGCCGAACGGCTCGGCGTACAGGCGCTCAAGACCGAGCTCGAAGACCTGGTCTTCGCGATCCTGGACCCCGAGGAGTACGCGGACACCCGCGCCCTCATCGCGTCCGCCGCCGGCGAGGAGGACCCTCTGGGCGCCATCGCCGACTGCGTCCGGGCCACCCTGCGGGAAGCGGGCATCAGCGCCGAAGTCCTCATCAGGCCCCGCCACTTCGTCTCCGTGCACCGGGTCCGCAGGAAACGCGGCGAACTGCGCCCCACCGACTTCGGCCGACTGCTCGTCCTGGTCGGCGAGGACGCCGACTGCTACGCCGTCCTCGGTGAGCTGCACACCTGCTTCACCCCGGTGATCTCCGAGTTCAAGGACTTCATCGCCGCCCCCAAGTTCAACCTGTACCAGTCGCTGCACACCGCCGTCGTCGGCCCCGAGGGCGCCGTCGCCGAAGTCCTCATCCGTACGCACCGGATGCACAAGGTCGCCGAGGCGGGCGTCGTCGCCCTGGGCAACCCGTACGCCCCTGACGCGACCACCGCCCACGACGGCGCCGCCCAGCAGACCGAACCGTCCGACGAGCGCGCCGACCCGACCCGGCCGGGCTGGCTCTCCCGGCTGCTGGACTGGCAGGAGTCCGCCACCGACCCCGACACCTTCTGGACCACGCTCCGCGCCGACCTCGCCCAGGACCGCGAGATCACCGTGTTCCGCACCGACGGCGGCACCCTCGGCCTGCCCGCCGGGGCCAGCTGTATCGACGCCGCCTACGCCCAGCACGGGGAGCGGGCGCACGCCTGCATCGGAGCACGCGTCAACGGCCGCCTCGCCACCCTCTCCACCCAGCTCAGCGACGGGGACACCGTGCAGCTGCTGCTCGCCCAGGACACCGCCTCCGGCCCGTCCCCCGAGTGGCTCGACCACGCCCGTACCCCCGCGGCCCGCATCGCGATCACCGGCTGGCTCTCCGCCCACCCCGACGCCCCGGGCCCGGAGGCCGGGGGAGCCGACGGCCGTACGGAGCCTGCGGCCGACAACCCGCAGTCCGCCGCACCCGCCCGCACCCGGTCCGGCGTGCGCGCCGCCAACGTCGTCGTGGACGGCCCCGAGAGCCCCGTCCGCCTGGCCGGCTGCTGTACGCCGGTGCCCCCGGACGAGGTGGTCGGCATCGTGGTCCGGGGCGGCGCCGTCACCGTGCACCGCCAGGAGTGTCCCGCCGTCGCCCGGATGCGGGAGATCGGCCGCGCCCCCGTCGCCGCCCGCTGGCGCGACGAGGACGGCTGGAGCGACCCCGCTGCCTGCCGGGTCACGCTCGTCGCCGAGTCCTTCGGGCGCCCCCGGCTCCTCGCCGACCTCACCGAAGCGATCGCCACGGCCGACGCGGCGATCGTCTCCGCCACCGTCGAACCGCCCAGCGAACAGCGCGTCCGGCACACCTACACCCTTCAGCTCCCCGACGCCGCCGGGCTGCCCGCCCTGATGCGCGCCATGCGCGAGGTCGCCGGGGTCTACGACGTCAGCCGCGCCCAGCACCCGGCGGCCACCGGCTGAGCACCGCCCCGGGGAGGCCGCCTCGTTCGGGTGGTGCGGCGCGCGGCACCACCGGGAGAGCGCCCGGCGCTGATAGCGGTAGTCCATGCCGCACCTCTCCCGCCGCCTGCGGGCCGCCCTCCTGGCCACCGCGTCGCTCACCCTCGTCGCCGCCGCCCTGCCCGCACCCGAGCCCCTCGGCATCGGTGACCGGCTCTTCCCCGAGCTGGGCAACCCCGGCTACGACGTCCTCACGTACGACATCGCTTTCACCTACCACGGCAGCAACACCAAGCCCCTGGACGCCGTCACCAAGATCAGGGCCCGAACCACCGCACCGCTGGACCGCATCAACCTCGACTTCGCCCGGGGCACCGTCCAGGGCGTCGAGGTCAACGGGCTGGCCGCCGACTTCGGGAGCAAGAACGAGGACCTGGTCGTCCAGGCCCCCCGCCGCCTCCCCGAAGGCGCGCCCCTGAACATCACGGTCCACCACACCAGCGACCCGGCCGGAACCGCGGGCAACGGCGGCTGGATCCGAACCGCCGACGGCCTCGCCATGGCCAACCAGGCCGACGCCGCCCACCGGGTCTTCCCCAGCAACGACCACCCCTCGGACAAGGCGCACTTCACCTTCCGCATCACCGCGCCCAAGGACCTCACGGCCGTCGCCAACGGACTGCCCGCCGGCCGGACCCGTAACGGCGCCACGACCACCTGGACCTACCGCACCCAGCACCCCATGGCCACCGAGCTCGCCCAGGTCTCCATCGGCCGGTCCGCCGTCCACCACCACACAGGACCGCACGGACTCCCGCTGCGCGACGTCGTCCCGGCCGCCGACCGCGAGAAGCTGGAGCCCTGGCTGAAGAAGACGCCCGCCCAGCTGGAGTGGATGGAGCGGCGGGTCGGCCGCTACCCCTTCGAGACGTACGGAGTCCTCGTCGCCGACAGCCGCATCGGCTTCGCACTGGAGACCCAGACCATCTCGCTCTTCGGCAGGTCCCTCTTCACCGAGCCCGCCTACCCCGAGTGGTACGTCGACTCCGTCATGGTCCACGAACTGGCCCACCAGTGGTTCGGCAACAGCGTCACGCCCGCCTCCTGGTCCGACCTCTGGCTCAACGAAGGTCACGCCAGCTGGTACGAGGCCCTGTACGCCGAGGAGAACGGCGGAGGGACGCTGGAGCGCCGGATGCGCGAGGCGTACAAGCTCTCCGACGGCTGGCGGGCGAACGGCGGCCCGCCCGCGCACCCGGACGGCCCGGCCGAGGGGGAGAAGCTCTCCCTGTTCCGGCCCGTCGTCTACGACGGCAGCGCCCTGGTGCTCTACGCCCTCCGCCAGGAGATCGGCGCGGCCGCCTTCGACCGGCTGCAGCGCGCCTGGGTCCGGATCCACCGGGACGGTACGGCGACCACCGCGGACTTCGTCCGGCTGGCGTCCGGCATCGGGGGACGCGACCTGACGGCCTTCTTCGACGGCTGGCTGTACGGGAAGAAGACACCGCCGATGCCCGGACACCCCGACTGGAGTGCGGCCGAGCCCGCTGTCACCCCCTGAAGCCTGGGGAAAACCCCAGTGACGGGCCCGGCGGGGCCGTGCCACTATCGACACGTCGGCACGGCGGAGAGCACCGGAAACCCCTGGCGGGCACGGCCGGGAATCATCCGGACACATCACACGTTGTGACTGGCGTAAAGACTTCTATCGACGTAAGGATCCAATGACCTCCTCTTCTTCCCTTCCCCAGGACGCGCAGGACGCGCAGAGCGCCACGGAGAACACCCCCGAGAGCCTCACCGAGAGCCTTCGGGCCGACGCCCTGATGGAAGAGGACGTCGCCTGGAGCCAGGAGATCGACGGAGCGCGCGACGGCGACCAGCTGGACCGCTCCGAGCGTGCCGCCCTGCGGCGCGTCGCCGGTCTCTCCACGGAGCTCGAGGACGTCACCGAGGTCGAGTACCGACAGCTGCGCCTGGAGCGCGTCGTGCTGGTCGGTGTCTGGACCTCGGGGACGGTGCGCGACGCGGAGATCTCCCTCGCGGAGCTCGCCGCACTCGCCGAGACGGCGGGCGCACAAGTGCTCGACGCGGTGTACCAGCGGCGCGACAAGCCCGACCCGGCGACCTACATCGGGTCCGGCAAGGCGCTGCAGCTGCGGGACATCGTCCTCGAATCCGGGGCCGACACCGTCGTCTGCGACGGTGAGCTCAGCCCGGGCCAGCTGATCCACCTGGAAGACGTCGTCAAGGTGAAGGTGGTCGACCGGACCGCCCTCATCCTCGACATCTTCGCCCAGCACGCCAAGTCCCGGGAGGGCAAGGCGCAGGTCTCGCTGGCACAGATGCAGTACATGCTGCCGAGGCTGCGCGGCTGGGGTCAGTCGCTCTCCCGTCAGATGGGTGGCGCCGGTTCCGGCGGCGGTGGCGGCATGGCCACGCGTGGTCCCGGTGAGACCAAGATCGAGACGGACCGGCGGCGGATCCGCGAGAAGATGGCGAAGATGCGCCGGGAGATCGCGGAGATGAAGACCGGCCGCGAGATCAAGCGGCAGGAGCGCAAGCGCAACAAGGTGCCCTCCGTCGCCATCGCCGGATACACCAACGCGGGCAAGTCCTCGCTGCTCAACCGCCTCACCGGAGCCGGTGTCCTGGTGGAGAACGCCCTGTTCGCCACCCTGGACCCGACCGTGCGCCGGGCCGAGACACCGAGCGGCCGCATCTACACCCTCGCCGACACCGTCGGGTTCGTACGGCACCTGCCGCACCACCTCGTCGAGGCGTTCCGCTCCACGATGGAGGAGGTCGGCGAGTCCGATCTCATCCTGCACGTGGTGGACGGCTCCCACCCGGTGCCGGAGGAGCAGCTCGCCGCGGTGCGCGAGGTCATCCGGGACGTCGGCGCGGTCAATGTGCGCGAGATCGTCGTGATCAACAAGGCGGACGCGGCGGACCCGCTGGTCCTCCAGCGGCTCCTGCGCAACGAGAAGTACGCGATCGCGGTCTCGGCCCGGACCGGTGCCGGAATCGACGAGCTGCTCGCGCTCATCGACGACGAGCTGCCGCGCCCGTCCGTCGAGATCGAGGTGCTCGTGCCGTACATCCAGGGGGCCCTGGTCTCCCGGGTGCACGCCGAGGGTGAGGTCCTCTCCGAGGAGCACACCGCCGACGGCACCCTGCTCAAGGCCCAGGTCCACGAGGAACTGGCAGCGGAGCTGGGGACGTTCGTCCCCGCCGCGCACTGATCACCGCACGGCGCAGGCCGTGAACGACGATGCCCGACCGGGACCCCCGGTCGGGCATCGTCGTTCACGGTGCCTCGTTCACGGGGTCACTACGCACCGTCGCCCGCCGTGCCGGAGCCGCCCCCGGCGTTCCCGTACCCCGGGGGCACGAAACACGCGGTCACGGTCTTGCCGTCCCGCTGCGCATGGTGCTGCCAGCTGTCGGCCAGCGCGTCGACGATGGCCATACCCCGGCCGCCGAGTGCGCCGGGGCCGGCGTCGCGCGGAGCGGGCGGCTGCGGGCTGGAGTCGTGGACACTCACATGCAGGCACGCGCTGTCCCAGGTCAGAACGAGCTGGGCGTCGCTGTGGGCGTGCCTGTGCGCGTTGGTGATGAGCTCGGAGACGGCGATGAGCACCGAATCCACGGTGTCGGGCGCCTTCTCGGCCCACTCCAGTGATTCGAGGTGCTCCCGCGCCCAGTGCCGCCCCGCCCGCACTCCTTGGGAGATGGGGAAGGACTGCGCCCAGCCCACCGCCCTCATCGTGGAATCGGTCATCGCCATGCCTCTCGGTCGTGGCCGTACGGGATCCGGCGCCCGGTTGCCTTCCGTGTACCCGCCGGAACGCGGAACACCGTCCCGCCGGAGGGCGGGACGGTGTTCCGGAGCTCTCGGCCGGGCGCGGAGCGCTGGTGGCCCTACTGACCCGCGTACTTCTCGCTGACCGCACGGTAGACGCCCTCGGCCTCCTTGCCGAGCCGGGGGCCGGCCAGCCAGCCCGCCGAGATCGGGCCGATCGAGGTGTTCGAGACCAGGGCGGGCTTGCCGTCCTGGCCGGCCGCGACCCAGCCGCCGCCGGACGAACCACCGGTCATCGTGCAGCCGATGCGGTACATCGTCGGCTCGTCCTGGCGGACCGAAAGACGGCCCGGCCTGTCCTGGCACCGGAACAGCTTCTGGCCGTCGAACGGCGGCGCGGCCGGGTAGCCGACGGCCGTCATGGACGCGATCTGCGGTACGGCGGGAGCGTTGAACTCGACCGGCAGTGCCGAACCGACCGTCTCCTCCAGCGACTTGCCCGTCGAGCCCTTCTCCGGCGCCACGTGCAGCACCGCGAAGTCGTACGGGGCGCCCTGCCCGCCGGTCGACGCACCCTCGGCGATCCACTGCTCGGAGGTCTGGGCCCACCGGCCCCACCACACCCCGTAAGGAGCGACCTTCTCCTTGGGCGCGGTGTCCAGCTCCGCCGGCGAGAGGCCGTCGTTGTTGTACGACGGGACGAAGGCGATGTTGCGGTACCAGCCGCCCTCCTTGCCCGCGTGCACACAGTGCCCGGCGGTCCACACCATGTTGGACTTGCCGGGGTTCGCCGGGTCCTTCACCACGGTCGCGGAACAGACCATCGAGCCCTTGGGGCCGTCGAAGACCAGCTTCCCGGCCTCCGGGGCCCTGTCGTGGTACGGCGTCGCCACCCCGGCCGCCCGGACGGGCGCGGGCGTCGGGTCCGTCACGCCGTCGTCACCGGAGATGTCGTTGTCGACCGGGTTCTCCGGGGGCTTGTCGGCCTCCCGCATCCGCTCCGGGTCCCAGAGGCCTTCGATGACCGGGTTGACGAAGTCCTTGGCCTCACGCAGCCACTTGTCCTTGTCCCAGTTCTTCCACTCGCCGTCCCGCCACTTGTCCGGATCGATCCCGTGCTCCTTGAGCCGGTTCTTGAGATCGTCCGGGATGACGACCTTGCCGTCGGACGACGGGTCGGCCGAGGCGCTGGGCGTCGTACCGCCCGCGTTGTCCTCCTCCGGACCGCAGGCGGTGGCGGTGAGCGCCAGGACGGCGACGGCCGCCGTCGCGGCGAGCACGCCGGAGGGCATGCGCCGTACGCGCCTGCCGCGGCGCGCGGTGTCGGTCGGGCGAATGGGTCGCATCTGGTGATCCCCCTGGGACTTCGTCACTCGGTACTCCGTGCAGCTTTCGGACACTTCGGGGCCGTAGGACAGCTGTTTCCGGCCCTCTGTGCGGCCCCCACTATGCCGGTGCCGATGGGGACGGCACGCGGCAGGTCCACGGTTCCGTCTCCGCAAGGATGTTCCGATTTACCCGTGATCCCTTGCGGCCGGCGTCGTTGGTACGTACGGGGGACACCGGGACAGCGTTCACCCCCGCACTCCGTCCGCGCGAAAACGTATCGACGTGCAACGCAACTGTTACCGCAGGAGGATCAAGAGCCGTGTCCGTGACCGAACCCGCTCCGGTGGTACCGCCCCCCGCGCACGAGGGCATCCTCCGCCGCCAGTCGCTGCGCGAGTCGGCCGCCCGTACCTACGCGCGGTCCCTGCCGATCGTCCCGGTCAGGGCGCGCGGGCTCACCATCGAGGGCGCGGACGGACGGCGCTATCTGGACTGTCTGTCGGGCGCGGGCACCCTGGCGCTCGGCCACAACCACCCCGTCGTCCTCGAAGCCATCCGCAAGGTCATCGACTCCGGAGCACCCCTGCACGTCCTCGACCTCGCGACCCCGGTCAAGGACGCCTTCACCACCGAGCTGTTCGCCACCCTGCCGCGCGAGTTCGCCGACAACGCCCGCATCCAGTTCTGCGGCCCCGCCGGTACGGACGCAGTCGAGGCCGCGTTCAAGCTGGTCCGCGCCGCGACCGGGCGCGAGGGCCTGCTGACCTTCACCGGTGCGTACCACGGCATGACCGCCGGGGCGCTGGAGGCCTCCGGCGGCGCCCGGGACGTGCGGGTGACCCGGCTGCCCTTCCCGCAGGACTACCGCTGCCCGTTCGGGGTCGGCGGCGAGCGCGGCGCCGCCCTCGGCGCGCGGTGGACGGAACACCTGCTGGACGACGAGAAGGGCGGGGTCCCGGCTCCGGCGGGCATGATCGTGGAGCCGGTCCAGGGCGAGGGCGGGGTCAACCCCGCCCCGGACGCCTGGCTGCGCAGGATGCGCGAGATCACCCGGGCCCGCGGTATCCCGCTGATCGCCGACGAGGTGCAGACCGGCGTCGGCAGGACCGGTGCCTTCTGGGCGGTCGAGCACAGCGGAATCGTGCCGGACGTCATGGTCCTCTCCAAGGCGATCGGCGGTTCCCTCCCCCTCGCGGTGATCGTCTACCGCTCTGAGCTGGACCTCTGGCAGCCTGGCGCCCACGCGGGTACGTTTCGTGGCAACCAGCTCGCCATGGCGGCGGGCGCGGCCACCCTCGCGTACGTCCGGGAGAACGGGCTGGCGGAGCGTGCGGCGGCGTTGGGCGCCCGAATGCTCGACAGCCTGCGGAAGTTGCGGGCGGACCATCCGGGGATCGGCGACGTACGGGGGCGCGGACTGATGATCGGCCTGGAGCTGGTGGACCCCGAAGCCGCGCCCCTGCCGGCCGAGGCCGACGACCACGCCCCGGCCCCGCCACCGGACCCGGCCCTCGCCCGCGCCGTCCAGCAGGAGTGCCTGGACCGCGGCCTCATCGTCGAACTGGGCGGCCGGCAGAGCGCCGTGGTCCGCCTCCTGCCCCCTCTCACCCTCACCGACGAACAGGCGAGCGCCGTCGTCGACCGGCTGGCCGACGCGCTGGCAGCCGCGGAGCGTTCGCCGCACCGCAGGGCCGCCGTCGGGCTGACCACCTGATCCCCGGAACCACACAAGGAAGACCGCCGTGAACCCCACCCCCGCGTCCGAGGCCGACGGCCCCGGCACCCCCCAGCACCGAGGGCAGGACGGACCGGCCGCCCCCGGCACGGTCGAGGCGACGACGACCGTGCCCCGTCAGAAAGCTCCGTACGAGGGCGACTTGGACACTTCCTACGGGCAGGACCTGTTGAGCCGACAGGACTCTCCGGACCGCCAGGACCCCTTGGACCACCCGGACCCGCTGCGGGCCGCCGACGCCGCGGGCACGGAGAGCCTCCTGCGGTGCTGGACCCGGGAGAACGACCTGCCCCGCCCCGAAGGCGACACCCTGCGCGTCGACTTCCCCGCCACCGGCACCGCCCTCCTCGTCCCCGTGCACTACTGGTCCGCCACCGGAGCCCACCGCTTCGGCGCCCCGGTCCTCGAAGGCGCCCCCGAGAAGGCCCCGCCCGCCGACGCCGTCACCGTCGCCGTCCTCATCGGCCGGGAAGCCGACCGCAACGGCTCCGCCGACCTGGTCGCCAGGGTCGCCGACTCCGTACGCCACACCGCGGGCTTCGTCGAACAGCGGCGGCGCAGCCCCGCCGACCCGGCCGACGCCGACCTCTTCCTCACCGCCGAACAGTCCCTCCTCCTCGGCCACCCGCTCCACCCCACCCCCAAGAGCCGCGAAGGGCTCTCCGAGGCGGAGTCCCGGCGCTACTCCCCGGAGCTCCACGGCTCCTTCCCGCTCCACTGGTTCGCGGTGGACCGTTCGCTGACCGCCACCGACTCCGCCTGGAGCGACGGCGGCACGGCGTCCGCCGAGGAGCTCATCGCCCCGCACCGCGAGGGACTGCGCCTGCCGCCCGGCACCGCCGCCCTTCCGCTGCACCCCTGGCAGGCCGCCGACCTGCTGAGCCGTCCGCAGGTCGCGGCCCTCCAGGAGACCGGCCTGCTGCACGACCTCGGCCCGCACGGCGAGCACTGGCACCCCACCTCTTCCATCCGCACCGTGCACCGCCCGGGCGCCCGGGTGATGCTCAAGCTCTCCCTCGGCGTACGCATCACCAACTCCCGCCGCGAGAACCTCCGCAAGGAGCTGCACCGCGGCGTCGAGGTCCACCGCCTCCTCTCCACCGGACTGGCCGAGCGCTGGCAACGGGAGCACCCCGGGTTCGACATCGTCCGCGACCCCGCCTGGCTCGCCGTCGACGACCCCGAGGGCACCCCCGTCACCGGCCTCGACGTGATGCTCCGCCAGAACCCCTTCGGCCCGGGCGACGACGCCGTCTGCATCGCCGGACTCACCGCACAACGCCCCCGGCCCGGGCAGCCCCTGATGCGCTCCCGGCTCGCCGAGGCCGTCGCCGCCCTGGCCGCACGGACCGGCCGCCCGGCCGCGGACATCTCCGCCGAGTGGTTCCGCCGCTACCTGGACCGCGTCGTACGCCCCGTCCTCTGGCTCGACGCCCACGCCGGGGTCGCCCTCGAAGCCCACCAGCAGAACACCCTGGTCCTCCTCGACCCGGACGGCTGGCCGGTCGGCGGACGCTACCGGGACAATCAGGGCTACTACTTCCGCGACTCCCGCCGCGACGAACTGGAACAGCGGCTTCCGGGCATCGGCGCTATCAGCGACACGTTCGTCTCCGACCCGGTCACCGACGAGCGGTTCGCCTACTACCTGGGCATCAACAACGTCCTCGGCCTCATCGGCGCGTTCGGCGCCCAGCGCCTCGCCGACGAACAGGACCTCCTCACCGTCCTCCGTCACTTCCTCACCGAGACCGCGGAACTGGGCTCGCCCCTGCCCGCGTATCTCCTGGAACACCGCCAACTGCGCTGCAAGGCGAACCTGCTGACCCGGCTGCACGGACTCGACGAGCTGGTCGGCCCGGTCGACACCCAGTCCGTCTACGTCTCCATCGCCAACCCGCTGCACGCCTGAGGGACCCGGCCGCCACCGCGCCGGCCACCCGCTCCAGAGAGGAGAGTGTCACCGTGCCTCCCGCCGACGCGCCCGCGGAATCCGACGCGGCGCCTCCGGAACCGGCCCATGTGCCCGGCGACCAGGGAGCCACCGCCGCGCCCTCCGCCACCGGCACCGAGGACACCCTCGACCTGAAGCTCACCGAGGAGCTCCTGGCCCTCATCGGCGAGGACCGCGAAAGGGCCGCGGCGACAGGGCGCGGCCCTGCCGGTGAACTGCTCGGTGACCCGGCCACCTGGCCCGCTGCTACCACCGAGGCCGGGGTGTTCCAGCTGGTTCCGGTGGTCCCGGAGCGCGACCTCGCCGTCCTCAGCCGCTGGATGAACGACCCGGCGGTCGCCGCCTTCTGGGAGCTCGCCGGACCCGAATCCGTCACCGCGGACCACCTGAAGCCCCAGCTCGACGGGGACGGACGCTCCATCCCCTGTCTCGGCGTGCTCGACGGAACCCCCATGAGCTACTGGGAGATCTACCGCGCCGACCTGGACCCGCTGGCCCGCCACTATCCCGCCCGCCTCCACGACACCGGGATCCACCTCCTCATCGGGGGCGTGAACAACCGGGGGAGGGGCGTGGGCACCACCCTGCTGCGCGCCGTCGCCGACCTCGTCCTGGACAACCTGCCGCGGTGCGGCCGGGTTGTCGCCGAGCCGGATCTGCGTAACACCCCGTCCGTATCGGCATTCCTGAGCGCCGGATTCCGCTTCTCCGCAGAAGTGGACCTCCCCGACAAACGTGCCGCCCTCATGATCCGCGACCGAACGTACCGTGATCACCTGTGAACATCGCTCCGCACCGTCCACACCGCTCGAACCCCATCGGTTCCACCCGGAGGAGTCCCCGTGCCGACATATCCCGCGAGCCATGATTCAGTCGAGCCCCACCCTCTGCTCAACCCCCCGGAGCTGAACCGGCAGGTCTGGGACCGGGCCGCGGCGCGGCTGCTCGCCAAGATGCTCGGCGAGTTCGCGTACGAGGAGATCATCGAGCCCGAACGGCAGCCCGGCGACGGCCGCCTCTACGCGCTCCCGCTCGACGACGGGACCGAGCTCCGCTTCTCGGCCCGCCGGGGCGTCTACGGCAGCTGGCGCGTCGACCCCGACTCCGTCGTGACGGTCCACCGGCCCGTGAGCGCGCTCTCCAACGGCTCGCCCTCGCCCGGCGGTTCACCCTCGTACAACGCGTCCTCCAACGGTTCGTCCGAGGGGACCCGGCCGTTCCGCGACCCGCTGCGGTTCCTCGCCCGCGCCGGCGGCCTCCTCGGACTCGACGGCGCCACCCTCGGCCACCTCATCCGCGAGCTGACCCACACGCTCTCCGCCGACGCCCGGCTCGACCACACCGCCCTCACCGCCGCCCGGCTCGCCGACGTCGGCTACGCGGAGCTCGAAGGACACCAGACCGGTCACCCCTGGCTGGTCGCGAGCAAGGGGCGGCTCGGCTTCTCCGCCGCCGACACGGCCCGCTTCACCCCCGAGACCCGCAGCCCCCTCCAGCTGCCGTGGATCGCCGTGAGCACCCGTATCGCGCAGTACCGGGGCGTGGGCCGCCTCACCACCCCCGAGCAGCTCTACGACGAGGAGCTCGACCCCTCCGTCCGCGCCTCGTTCGCCGCCGAACTGCACACCCGGGGGCTCGACCCCGCGAGCTATCTCTACCTCCCCGTACACCCCTGGCAGTGGGACGAATGGATCGTTCCGCTCTTCGCCCCCGCCATCGCCGACGGGGACATCGTGGCGCTGCACAGCGACGGTGACACCCGCCTTCCGCAGCAGTCCGTCCGCACGTTCGCCAATGTGGGACGCCCCGACCGGCACACGGTGAAGCTGCCGCTCTCGATCCTCAACACCCTGGTCTGGCGCGGCCTGCCGACCGAGCGGACCCTCGCCGCCCCCGCCGTCACCGCCTGGGTCCAGGGCCTGGCCGAGGCCGATCCGTTCCTGCGCGACACCTGCCGGGTCATCCTCCTCGGCGAGGTCGCCTCCGTCGCCGTGGAACATCCGCTGTACGACCACCTCCCCGAAGCGCCCTACCAGTACAAGGAGATCCTCGGCGCGATCTGGCGGGAGCCCCTGCCGCCCCGCCTGGCACCGGGTGAACGCGCCCGCACGCTCGCCTCCCTCCTCCATACGGATCCGGCGGGCCGCGCGTTCACCGCCGAACTCGTCGAGCGCTCCGGTCTCGCCCCGGCCGCCTGGCTCACCCGCCTCTTCGCCGCCCTGCTGCCGCCTCTCCTGCACTTCCTCTACCGCTACGGCACGGTGTTCTCCCCGCACGGCGAGAACGCCATCGTGGTCTTCGACGAGAACGACGTGCCCGTACGCCTCGCGATCAAGGACTTCGTCGACGACGTCAACGTCAGCGCCCACCGGCTGCCGGAGCACGACACCATGCCCGACGAGGTGCGCACGGTGCTCCTGACCGAGGAGCCGTCCTTCCTCACCCAGTTCATCCACTCCGGACTCTTCGTCGGCGTCTTCCGCTACCTGTCCCCGCTCTGCGAGGAGCAGCTGGGAGTGAGCGAGGACGAGTTCTGGTCACTCGTCCGGGCGGAGATCGTCCGCCACCACGCCCGCTTCCCGGAGCTCAAGGAGCGGTTCGAGCTGTTCGACATGCTCACCCCCGAGATCGAACGGCTCTGTCTCAACCGCAACCGGCTGCACGTCGACGGCTACCGCGACCGCTCCAGCCGCCCGCACGCGGCGATCCACGGCACGGTCCCCAACCCGCTGCACCCCTCCGCCCGGATCCAGGAGTGATCGCCGTTGTCAGTGGTGCGCCGTAGGGTGGTCGGGCTATGACGAAGCCATCCCTCCCCGAGCTCCTGCACGCCGCCGTCACCGCTGTCGGCGGTACGGAACGGCCCGGCCAGGCCGCCATGGCCGAGGCCGTCGCCGAGGCGGTCGACGACCAATCCCACCTGCTGGTCCAGGCCGGTACCGGCACCGGCAAGTCCCTCGGCTATCTGGTGCCCGCGCTGGCGCACGGGGAGCGGGTCGTCGTGGCCACGGCCACCCTCGCCCTCCAGCGCCAGCTGGTGGAGCGGGACCTTCCGCGCACGGTGGACGCCCTCCATCCGCTGCTGCGCCGGCGCCCGCAGTACGCGATGCTCAAGGGCCGCTCGAACTACCTCTGCCTCCACCGGCTCCACGAAGGGGTCCCGCAGGACGAGGAGGACGGGCTCTTCGACCAGTTCGAGGCGGCGGCGCCCTCCAGCAAGCTGGGCCAGGACCTGCTGCGGATGCGGGACTGGTCGAGCGAGACGGAGACCGGGGACCGGGACGACCTCACCCCCGGCGTCTCGGACCGGGCGTGGGCGCAGATCTCGGTCTCCTCGCGGGAGTGCCTCGGCGCGACAAAATGTGCGTACGGTGCCGAGTGCTTCGCGGAGGCGGCCCGCGAGCGCGCCAAGCTCGCCGATGTGGTCGTCACCAACCACGCACTGCTCGCGATCGACGCCATCGAGGGCGCCCCGGTGCTGCCGTCGCATGAGGTGCTGATCGTGGACGAGGCCCATGAGCTGGTCTCCCGGGTGACCGGGGTCGCCACCGGCGAGCTGACCCCGGCGCAGGTCAACCGGGCGGTCCGCCGGTCGGCGAAGCTGGTCAACGAGAAGGCCGCCGACGCGCTCCAGACCGCCGCCGAGGGGTTCGAGCGCGTGATGGAGCTGGCGCTGCCGGGGCGTCTTGAGGAGGTGCCCGAAGACCTCGGGTACGCGCTGATGGCGCTGCGCGACGCGGCCCGCACGGTGATCTCCGCGATCGGTGCCACCCGGGACAAGTCGGTCGAGGACGAGAACGCGGTCCGCAAGCAGGCCCTGGCCTCGGTCGAGTCGATCCACGGCGTGGCCGAGCGCATCACCCAGGGCTCGGAGTACGACGTCGTCTGGTACGAGCAGCACGACCGGTTCGGCGCCTCCGTGCGGGTGGCCCCGCTCTCCGTCTCCGGGCTGCTGCGCGAGAAGCTCTTCGCCGAGCGCTCCGTGGTCCTGACCTCGGCCACACTGAAGCTCGGCGGCGACTTCAACGGGGTGGGGGCGTCCCTCGGGCTCGCCCCCGAAGGGACCGCGGGCGACGACGTCCCGCAGTGGAAGGGGCTGGACGTCGGCTCCCCGTTCGACTATCCGAAGCAGGGCATCCTCTATGTCGCCCGGCATCTGAACACCCCGGGGCGCGAGGGGTCCCGCACGGACATGCTGGACGAGCTCGCCGAGCTGGTGGAGGCGGCGGGCGGCCGCACACTGGGGCTGTTCTCCTCCATGCGGGGGGCCAAGGCGGCCGCCGAGGAGCTGCGGGGACGGCTGGACAAGCCGATCCTGCTCCAGGGCGAGGAGACCCTCGGCGAGCTGATCAAGAACTTCGCGGCCGATCCGGAGACCTGCCTCTTCGGCACGCTCTCGCTCTGGCAGGGCGTCGATGTGCCGGGGCCGAGCTGTCAGCTGGTGGTCATGGACCGGATCCCCTTCCCCCGGCCCGACGACCCGCTGATGAGCGCACGCCAGAAGGCGGTCGAGGAGGCCGGCGGCAACGGCTTCATGGCGGTGGCCGCGACGCACTCCGCGCTGCTGATGGCGCAGGGCGCGGGCCGTCTCGTCCGGGCCACGGGGGACAAGGGCGTCGTCGCCGTGCTGGACCCGCGGCTCGCCAGCGCGCGGTACGGCAGCTATCTGCGGGCCTCGCTGCCGGACTTCTGGTACACGACGGATCCCCATCAGGCACGCCGTTCACTCGCAGCGATCGACGCCCTGGCCAAGGCGGACGGCAAGTAGGCGGGGGAGGGTCATAGGCAACGACGGAGCCCCGGGATCGCCGTAAAGCGTCCCGGGGCTCCGTCGTATCCGTGCGGTCAGCGACCGGCGCTCTTCACACCCGCCGCAGCACCGCCACCACCTTGCCGAGGATGGTCGCCTCGTCACCGGGGATCGGCTGGTACGCGGCGTTGTGCGGCAGCAGCCACACATGCCCGTCCTCGCGGCGGAAGCGCTTGACCGTCGCCTCGCCGTCCAGCATCGCGGCGACGATGTCACCGTTCTCCGCGACGGGCTGGCGGCGCACGGTGACCCAGTCGCCGTCACAGATCGCCGCTTCGATCATCGAGTCACCGACGACCTTCAGGACGAACAGCTCGCCGTCACCGACGAGCTGGCGCGGCAGCGGGAAGACGTCCTCGACCGACTCCTCGGCGAGGATCGGCCCACCGGCGGCGATCCGGCCCACCAGCGGAACGTAGGAGGCGGCGGGCTTCCCCGTCGTGTCGGTCGCCTGGGTGCTGGGCTGGTCCGATCCGCGCACCTCGTAGGCGCGGGGCCGGTGCGGGTCCCGTCGGAGGAAGCCCTTGCGCTCCAGGGCCATCAGCTGATGGGCGACGGACGACGTACTGGACAGGCCCACCGCCTGACCGATCTCCCGCATGGACGGCGGGTAGCCGCGGCGCTGCACGGAGTCGCGGATGACCTCGATGACCCGCCGCTGCCGGTCCGTGAGTCCCGAGCTGTCCGCCCTGATCCCTGGCGGCCTCCCGGGCAAGGAGCGCCCGGGTCGCGCGGGCTCGGGCCCGTCCGTGTTCGTGACTGAGTCATTCATGGCATGCACCGGCTCAAGTCGGCTCTGGGAGCGGTGGTCCCGGGCGGTGATGGTGGCACTGTCTGCGGTCGTGGTCACGTCGGCCCCTCTCGAATGTTCTCCCTAGCTGGACAACGGTAGTAGCTTTCGAAAGGTTGCGCCAAACACACGTTCGAGTGAAAAACGAATAAAGGGCCGCCGCGATGCTTCCCGCAGGTGTATGAGCACGGAGATGGAAGGTGCGTTCGGGGTTCTGCGGGCCCTCGCCGAGGCTGTGTCCAGTCTTTCATCCGGTTCCGCGCCCCGGGGCCCCGGCGGCTCGCGGCCCGCGCGATTCCCGTACCCTCTTGCCTGGCCCGCGCTCCCCCCGGCCGGTACCCGGGGCGCGACACGCGGTGGGGTCGAAATTGCTACTCAACCCTAGATCTAGTGGTTGGATCGTCCCGGCCACCCAGAAGTTGTGGTCCTGGGTTCATCCAGTCCAGGGCCATCGCCTATGCTGGGGACTGCCTCCCAGGGGCCCGCGAGGGTTGCCGACGGGGCTATTCAGTCGTGCTGTGAAGGAGGGTTGGGAGCCATGCACTGCCCCTTCTGCAGGCACCCCGACAGCAGGGTCGTCGACAGTCGCACCACCGACGACGGGACGTCGATCCGTCGCCGCCGCCAGTGCCCCGACTGCTCCCGCCGCTTCACCACGGTGGAGACCTGCTCGCTGATGGTCGTCAAACGCAGCGGTGTGACCGAACCCTTCAGCCGCACCAAGGTCATCTCCGGCGTCCGCAAGGCATGCCAGGGCAGGCCCGTCACGGAGGACGCTCTCGCCAAGCTCGGCCAGCGGGTCGAGGAGGCGGTGCGTGCCACCGGCAGTGCCGAGCTGACCACCCACGACGTGGGTCTGGCCATACTCGGCCCCCTGCAGGAGCTCGACCTCGTCGCGTACCTGCGCTTCGCGTCCGTCTACCGGGCGTTCAATTCTTTGGAAGACTTCGAGGCCGCCATCGTGGAGCTGCGCGCGCAGCGGCCCTCCGTGGAGGACTGCGGGAGCGGAGAGACCCTTGAGGTCCCCGCGCCTGCCATTGCCGCCGACTGAGCGGTACCGGCCCGTCACCGTCCGGCAGTAACTCCGCCGGTCGGTGACCGGGCGATTCAGAACCTGTCCCCGTGGCCCAGTGCGGCCCGCGGGACGACGGACACACACTGTGCCTGGGAAGAACTGGGCACTTCAGGGCGTTTTTGCCCACATATGGGAGGCGGCATGACAGAGACGGCGAGCGGCCCGGCGCGAGGTTCCCGCACCAAGGGGACCAAGGCGAGCAAGGGTCTGCGTATCGAGCGCATCCACACCACCCCCGGCGTGCATCCGTACGACGAGGTGACGTGGGAGCGCCGTGACGTCGTCATGACCAATTGGCGCGACGGCTCGATCAACTTCGAGCAGCGTGGCGTCGAGTTCCCCGACTTCTGGTCGGTGAACGCGGTCAACATCGTCACCAGCAAGTACTTCCGCGGCGCTGTCGGTACGCCGCAGCGCGAGACCGGTCTCAAGCAGCTGATCGACCGGATCGTGAAGACGTACCGGAAGGCCGGCGAGGAGAACAGCTACTTCGCCTCTCCCGCGGACGCCGAGATCTTCGAGCACGAGCTGGCCCACGCCCTCCTGCACCAGATCTTCAGCTTCAACTCCCCGGTCTGGTTCAACGTCGGAACGCCCCAGCCGCAGCAGGTCTCCGCCTGCTTCATCCTGGCCGTCGACGACTCCATGGAGTCGATCCTCGACTGGTACAAGGAAGAGGGCATGATCTTCAAGGGCGGCTCCGGCGCCGGCCTGAACCTCTCCCGTATCCGCTCCTCCAAGGAGCTCCTCTCCTCCGGCGGCAACGCCTCGGGACCGGTCTCCTTCATGCGCGGTGCCGACGCCTCCGCCGGAACCATCAAGTCCGGTGGCGCCACCCGCCGTGCGGCCAAGATGGTCATCCTCGACGTCGACCACCCCGACATCGAGGCCTTCATCGAGACCAAGGTGAAGGAGGAGGAGAAGATCCGCGCCCTGCGTGACGCGGGCTTCGACATGGACCTGGGCGGCGACGACATCACGTCCGTCCAGTACCAGAACGCCAACAACTCGGTCCGAGTGAACGACGAGTTCATGAAGGCCGTCGAGGCGGGCTCCAAGTTCGGGCTGCGCGCCCGGATGACCGGCGACGTCATCGAAGAGGTCGAGGCCAAGTCCCTCTTCCGCAAGATGGCCGAGGCCGCCTGGGCCTGCGCCGACCCCGGCATCCAGTACGACGACACCATCAACGCCTGGCACACCTGCCCGGAGTCCGGCCGGATCAACGGCTCGAACCCGTGCAGCGAGTACATGCACCTGGACAACACCTCGTGCAACCTCGCCTCGCTCAACCTGATGAAGTTCCTCAAGGACGACGGCCTGGGCAACCAGTCCTTCGAGTCCGAGCGCTTCTCCAAGGTCGTCGAGCTGGTCATCACCGCGATGGACATCTCGATCTGCTTCGCGGACTTCCCGACGCAGAAGATCGGCGAGAACACCCGCGCCTACCGCCAGCTGGGCATCGGATACGCCAACCTCGGCGCCCTCCTGATGGCGACCGGTCACGCGTACGACAGCGACGGCGGCCGCGCCCTGGCCGGTGCCATCACCTCGCTGATGACCAGCACCTCGTACAAGCGGTCCGCCGAGCTCGCCGCGGTCGTGGGCCCGTACGACGGCTACGCCCGTAACGCCGAGCCGCACCAGCGCGTGATGAAGCAGCACTCCGACGCCAACGCCAAGGCCATCCGCACCGACGACCTGGACGCCCCCGTCTGGGCGGCGGCGACGGAAGCCTGGCAGGACGTGATCCGGCTCGGAGCGAAGAACGGTTTCCGCAACGCGCAGGCCTCGGTCATCGCGCCCACCGGCACCATCGGTCTCGCGATGTCCTGCGACACCACCGGCCTGGAGCCCGACCTCGCCCTGGTCAAGTTCAAGAAGCTGGTCGGCGGCGGCTCGATGCAGATCGTCAACGGCACGGTGCCGCAGGCCCTGCGCCGCATGGGCTACCAGCCGGAGCAGATCGAGGCGATCGTCGCCCACATCGCCGACAACGGCAATGTGATCGACGCGCCGGGCCTGAAGGCCGAGCACTACGAGGTCTTCGACTGCGCGATGGGCGAGCGTTCCATCTCCGCGATGGGCCACGTCCGGATGATGGCGGCCATCCAGCCGTGGATCTCCGGTGCGCTCTCCAAGACGGTCAACCTGCCCGAGACGGCGACCGTCGAGGACGTCGAAGAGGTCTACTTCGAGGCGTGGAAGCTGGGCGTCAAGGCGCTCGCGATCTACCGCGACAACTGCAAGGTCGGCCAGCCCCTCTCCGCCAAGACCAAGGACAAGGAGAAGGAAGCGGTCACCGCGAAGGCCGAGGAGACCATCCGTACGGCGGTCGAGAAGGTCGTCGAGTACCGCCCGGTCCGCAAGCGTCTGCCCAAGGGACGTCCCGGCATCACCACCTCCTTCACGGTGGGCGGCGCCGAGGGCTACATGACCGCCAACTCCTACCCGGACGACGGTCTCGGTGAGGTCTTCCTGAAGATGTCCAAGCAGGGCTCGACCCTCGCGGGCATGATGGACGCCTTCTCCATCGCCGTCTCGGTCGGTCTGCAGTACGGCGTCCCGCTGGAGACGTACGTCTCGAAGTTCACGAACATGCGCTTCGAGCCGGCCGGTATGACGGACGACCCGGACGTGCGGATGGCCCAGTCGATCGTCGACTACATCTTCCGCCGCCTGGCGCTCGACTTCCTGCCCTTCGAGACCCGCTCCGCCCTCGGCATCCACTCCGCCGACGAGCGTCAGCGCCACCTCGACACCGGTTCGTACGAGCCGTCCTTCGAGGCGGACGGTGTGGACTCCGAGAGCCTGGCCCAGTCGGCCCCGGTGCAGCCCGAACCCCTGAGGGCGGTGGCGGCTCCCCGCGAGTCCGCCGAGAAGCCGGCTCCGGCGACGGCGCACACCTCGGCCGAGCTGGTGGAGATGCAGCTGGGCATCAGCGCGGACGCCCCGCTCTGCTTCTCCTGCGGTACGAAGATGCAGCGCGCCGGCTCCTGCTACATCTGCGAGGGCTGCGGCTCGACCAGCGGCTGCAGCTGACACCGGGCTGATCAGTACATGAGAGAGGGCGCCGACCACAGGTCGGCGCCCTCTCCAGTTCCCGGATCGGCGACGATCAGGGTGTGACGTACGGACGCAGGACCATGAGCGAGTCCTCCAGGGCGGCCACCATGGCGAACGGGAACCGGTCGAGCTCAAGACAGAGCGCGATGTCGTCGGGGTGGACGCCTTGACGCACCCCCTCCGCCAGCTCGGTGGCGGCGCGTGACGCGGCGGCGCGACGGAGGAAACCGGCGGCGTCCGTCCCGGCTCCGGTGGCCCGCCCGGCGATGTACTGGGCGCAGGCCAGATCCTCATCGGCCCGGCCGCCCTCGCCGGTGACCACGAACGTGACACTGCCACTCCCGCGTGCCCGCAGGACCTGGGCCGTCGCCTCCGCCACCACGAAGCCGGCGCACAGCACCAGCGAGGCGTCCTTGACCGCGAGAGCGCCGACCGTCCCCGCCGTGGTCTTCTGCACGACGGTCCGTCCGCCGAGGTCGGCCGAGCGCAGCAGGCCCGGCGAGTTGACCAGGGCGAACCCGGGCGCGGGCGGCCCGTCCTTGAGCGCCACCCACTCCGGGTGGCGGGCCGTGAGCGCCAGGGCGTCGTCCAGCGACTCGGCGAGAACGATCTTCTCCGCACCCCGGGCAAAGGCCCAGGCGGCCACGGTGAACGCGCGCATGACGTCGACGACGACCGCCACGGACGGGATTTCGGCCAGCTCGGCGATTCCGACGAAACGAGTCTCCATCCGGCTCATGATCGCGCAGGCCCGCCCCCGAGCAGCCGGAAAGTGATCCACTTCATGGCCGTTCGCGTCGGCTCGGGAGGGGGCGGCCCCCCTCCCGAGCCCACCGGCATTGGCCGGAACTGACCGATGCCGGTCAGACGCGGTCGCCCATCACCGCGGCGAACGCGTCGGGGTCGGCGTCGAAGCCCCGTACGTCCGAGCGGAACGCCCACTGTCCCGAACCGGTACGGGAGAACTCCGCGACGACCGCCGCCGTCGACCGGGCGACGCTCGCGAAGTCGTCCTCCAGCAGACTGGTGTAGCCCTCCAGTATCTGCACCGCGGTGCTGCCGACCTCCCCGAAGGTCTTGCGGCCCTCGCGCTGCTGGATGGCGACGCCGACGACCACCCGGCTGTAGGTGTCCGCGAGCCGGTCCAGCTCGATCGTCATGACCTCGTCGAATCCGAACCCCTGGCCGGTCCTGCTGTCCCGGTTCAGCGTGATGGTGCCGTCCGGCGAACGGCTGTCGAAATGCACCAGGTACGAGGGGCTGCCGTGCGGTGCGTCCGCCGGATAGGTGGCCGCGATGATGTCGAGGTCGTTGGCCGGTTCACCATGCGGGCTGGGGTCCCATTTGATCCGTACTTCGACCTTCTCGATGTCCTTGTTCGGAGTGCTCACCGGACTTCCCCTCCTGGCCGACGGTCCATGGACCGTTCTCGTCATCCGATCATGTACGGAACGGGCCGCACCGCCAACTGCCCCTGTGGTGGACGGCGGATTCGGGCCATGGGCCCGGTGTGCCGCGTGTGTTGCGTGAGGGGATCCGGTTCGGGTGGTCCGCGGGCGAGCGTGACCCAGGCCACGTTCCGCGCCGTACGATGGCGCGGTGCTGGTGAAGTGGATTCGCTGTTCCGTGGTGGACCGTCATGGTTTCGAGCGGGGGCAGCGGAAGTGGGCGGGGCTGCTCGGCGAGCCGGGGTTCAGGGGGCAGGGCGGCGGGTGGAGCCGAACACGCCCCGATGTCGCCCATGTCTTCGCGTTCTGGGACAACCGCGTCTTCTACGACTCCTTCATGGCCCGCGGCCACGACCGCCCGGCGACCGGACAGGCGGGCACGTTCCGCGACATGCAGGTCATGCTCTTCGAGCGGCGGTTCGATGTGAAGACGGGTTTTGAGCCCGAGTTCACGGACGTGGACGTCGTCAGGGTCGCGCACAGCAGCGTTCACGAGGACCGGGCCGAGCACTTCACGCTGATGCAGAAGCAGGTGTGGAACCCGGCGATGGCCGGTTCCCCCGGGATAGTGCGCGGCGTCTTCGGCGAGGCCCCCGGCAACGAGTTCCTGGTGCTCTCCATGTGGAAGTCGAGCGCCGAGCGGGGCAAGTACCGCGCCGACGGGGCGGAGCGCCTGGCGGCCCGCGCGCAGACCGAGACGGACGTGGCCGCCCTGTCGGGGGACGTCGTCGAGCTGGAACCCTCCTGGACGGTCTGACACCGGTCTTCTTCGGATGACGCGTGGTCTCTTCGGACCACGCGGAATCGCCGTCCACCACCTAGGGTCGGTTCATGGCACGACCGCAGCGCATTGTCCTCGTCCGGCACGGCGAGTCCGAGGGCAACGCCGACGACACGGTGTACGAGCGGGAGCCCGACCACGCGCTCCGGCTCACCGCGACGGGCCTGCGGCAGGCGGGGGAGACCGGAGCACTCCTGCGCGAGCAGTTCGGCCAGGAACAGGTCAGCGTCTACATCTCGCCCTACCGGCGCACCCACGAGACGTTCCGGGCCTTCGCCCTCGACCCCGCCCGGGTCCGGGTCCGCGAGGAGCCCCGGCTGCGCGAGCAGGACTGGGGCAACTGGCAGGACCGGGACGACGTACGGCTCCAGAAGGCCTACCGGGACGCCTACGGGCACTTCTTCTACCGCTTCGCCCAGGGGGAGTCCGGCGCGGACGTGTACGACCGGGTGGGCGCGTTCCTGGAGAGCCTGCACCGCAGCTTCGAGGACCCGGACCATCCCGAGAACGTCCTGCTGGTCACCCACGGGCTGACGATGCGGCTGTTCTGCATGCGCTGGTTCCACTGGTCGGTGGCCGAGTTCGAATCGCTCTCCAACCCGGGCAACGCCGAGACGAGGACCCTGCTCCTCGGCGAGAACGGCCGCTACACCCTCGACCGGCCGTTTCAGCGCTGGCGCACCCCTGAGCCGTACGGCCGTACCGGATAGAGTGGCAGGGCGATGACCGTTGATTCTGCTTCCGAGCGGCGCTTCGAACGCGCCCTGGCCAGCCTGCGTGGCCTGTCCGTGGGAGACGCCCTGGGCTCCCAGTTCTTCGTCCCGGTCAACTACCCGCTGCTCAAACAGCGCGTCCTGCCCCCTGGCCCCTGGCAGTGGACCGACGACACCGAGATGGCCTCCTCGGTCCTGGCCGTACTCGCCGACCACGGCCGTATCGACCAGGACGCGCTAGCCCACTCCTTCGCCGAGAACCACGACTTCGACCGGGGCTACGGGCCTGCCGTGAACCGGCTGCTCCGGCTCGTGCGGGAGGGCGGGGACTGGCGCGAGCTGGCCTCGGCGCTCTTCAACGGGCAGGGCTCGTGGGGCAACGGCTCGGCCATGAGGATCGCCCCGCTCGGCGCCTGGTACGCGGACGACCCGGAGCAGGCCACCCACCAGGCCGAGATCTCCTCGTACACCACGCACCAGCACCGTGAGGCCGTCGTCGGCGCGATGGCCGTCGCGGCGGCCGCCTCGCTCGCCGCGGCCCCGGGCGGCCCGCCGAAGCCCGAGGAGCTCCTGGACGGCGTGATCGCCCTCGTGCCCCGCAGCGCGGTCGGCGCCGGGCTGCGCAGGGCCCGCGACATGCTGGACTACAAGGACGCCGGCACGGTCGCCGCGGTCCTCGGCAACGGCCGCCGCACGAGCGCCCACGACACCGTCCCGTTCGCCCTCTGGTCGGCGGCCAGGAGCCTCGGCGACTTCGAGGAGGCCTTCTGGGTGACCGCCCAGGCGGGCGGCGACGTCGACACGACCTGCGCCATCGTCGGGGGCGTCGTCGCCGCGGGGGCGGCCGGGGCGCCGCCCGCCGCATGGCTGGCACAGACCGAGGAACCTCCCGGCTGGCTGGTCCCGGCGCACCACTGACCGCACGGCCGTCCGTCCGCTCCGGCGGGCGGACGGCCGCCGGGACGACTGTCACGGTCCTGCCACAGCCTCACTCTGAGTGTTCGCGAACACCGGTTCGGGAATACTCTTTCGGCCACGCCGCCTCTGTTTGATCTTCACGGGTCGATCTCCACGGGCGCGCGCCGAATGAGATGCCGGGACCGTGTGCCGCCCGAGGCCGCGCGCGGGAGCCCGGTGGGGGAGGGGTCCCATGTCCGAACAGAAGCCCGGGTCGCCGGAGTCGGCCGAGGCATCAGGCCCGCCGGCCGACGCCCCGCCGAACCCGCAATCGCCGTCGCCGTCACCGTCGCCGGGGCAGGCGTCCCCGGGGCAGGCGTCACCGGTCAAGGAGACGGCCGCGCCCCGGCCACCGGCCCCGCAGCCGGGCCCCTACGCGGCCCAGGGCGCCGAGCCCCCGGCCACCCCCGCGTACCTCCACGCCCAGCGGCAGCGGGCCCAGGGGGCGCAGCAGACCTGGCAGCCCGGCCGGCCCTGGCAGCCCCCGGTCAAGCGCCCCGGCGCGACGGCCAAGCTGCGTCCGGCCGCACCGCCCCTGATCCCGCTCGCCGTCCTCTGGGCGGTCCTGGCGACCGCCGTCCTCAGCGCGCTCCTGCTCGGCGACGGCCTCGGCGTGAACCTCCTGATCGTCGCCGTGCCCGCCGCCCTGGCCGCCGCCTTCGCCGCGCGGGCCGCCGGCCGTCGGCTGCGGCCCTGGACCGCCACCTGGGCCGTCGGCGGCCTCGCCCTGCTCGCGGTGCCGGCGCTCCTGGACGCGGGCTGGCCGACCTTCCTGGCCGTCGTGTCGGCCTTCGCCCTGGGCTCGCTCGCGCTGCACGGCAGCCGGAGCTGGCTCGGCGTGCTGATGGGTTCCGTGGGCACCCTGGACTCGGTCGTACCCGGGATCCGCTGGGGCTGGCGCGGGGTACGGGAGCGGGCCGACGACTCCCGGGGGCGCTGGGGCACCGTCGTACGCACCTCGGCCGTGGCCGTCGGGCTCCTCGTGGTGTTCGGGACGCTCTTCGCCAGCGCCGACGCCAACTTCGCCGACCTGCTGGGCCGGCTCACCCCCGACGTGTCGATCGTCGACGGCCCCTTGCGCACGTTCCTCTTCCTCGTGGGACTGGTGGGCGCGCTGGCCGCCGCCCGCACCGCCGCCGCACCCGTGCGCTGGGACGGGCTCAGCGTCAAGCCGGGCAAGCCCCGGGGACGTACGGAGTGGGCCCTTCCGCTCATCGTCCTCGACCTGCTCTTCGCCGCGTTCATCGCCCTCCAGCTCGTGGTGCTCCTCGGGGGCTACGACAAGGTGCACGAGAAGACCGGGCTCACCCACGCCGACTACGCCCGCCAGGGCTTCTGGCAGCTGCTCTGGGCCACCCTGCTCACCCTCCTCGTGATCGCCCTGGCCCTGCGCTGGGCGCCGCGCGGCGGCAGCCGGGACCGGACGCTGGTGCGCGCCGTGCTCGGCACCCTCTGCGTGCTCACCCTGGTCGTCGTCGCCTCGGCGCTGCGCCGCATGGACCTGTACGTCGACGAGTACGGGCTGACCAGGCTCCGGATCTCCGTGGCCGCGATGGAACTCTGGCTCGGCGTGGTGCTCGTCCTGATCCTCGCCGCCGGGGTCTTCGGCGCCAGGTTCCTGCCCCGCGCGATCGCGGTCAGCGCCGCGGCCGCCGTACTGGCCTTCGGGCTGATCTCGCCGGACGCGGTGGTCGCCCAGCAGAACGTGCAGCGCTTCGAGGACGACCGCACCTCGATCGACATCGACTACCTCAAGGACCTCTCCGCCGACGCCGTCCCGGCCCTGGACAAGCTGCCGGAACCGCAGCGCTCCTGTGCGCTCCGGGTCATCCAGGGCGAACTGCGCGGCTCCGGCTCCCCCTGGTACGCCACCAGCTGGAGCGAGGCCCGGGCCGAGGAGATCCTCCGGAAGCGCCCCGCGAACACCGACCGCCGCACCTGCTACGGGCTGGGCACGGACGGGGTACGGGAGGGCGTACGAGAGGGCGAACGGGACGGCTACGAGCAGGACCACGACGACTACGACCCCTACTGATCCCACCCGCTCCGGCGCCTGTCGGCCGAAACTCGGTGTGCACGGTGCCCCGGGGTGTTGCTGCCGTAGCTCTCGGCGTACGCTGGCTGGCGCCATGCCGTACGAACCACCCACGCACACCGTCGAGCGCTCGCTTCGCGCTACCACCGGTGCCAGGACCGTTGCCGGTGTCGACGAGGTCGGACGCGGGGCGTGGGCCGGACCCGTCACCGTGTGTGCCGCGGTCACCGGCCTGCGCCGACCGCCCGAAGGCCTCACCGATTCCAAGCTGTTGACGCCCCGGCGGCGCGCCGAACTCGCCCCCCTGCTGGAGAGCTGGGTCACCGCCCACGCCCTGGGTCACGCCTCTCCGCAGGAGATCGACGACCTCGGCATGACCGCGGCACTCCGGCTCGCCGCCGTACGGGCCCTGGAAGGGCTGCCGGTGCGGCCCGACGCCGTGATACTCGACGGCAAGCACGACTACCTGGGAGCCCCCTGGAAGGTCCGTACGGTCATCAAGGGCGACCAGTCCTGCATCGCGGTGGCGGCCGCCTCGGTCATCGCCAAGGTGTACCGCGACCGGATGATGGCCGAACTGGGCGGGGAGTCCGAGGAGTACACAGACTTCGCCTTCGGTGCCAACGCGGGGTACCCCTCGCCGGTGCACCGGGCCGCACTGGAGGAGCGGGGGCCCACACCCCATCACCGCCTCTCCTGGGCGTACCTGGACGCGCTGCCCCGGTGGCAGCACCTGAAGAAGGTCCGTTTTTCCGCCGAGGCGGCCGCACTCGAAAGCGGGGGCCAGCTCGGCTTCGAATTCTGATCGCGCGCAGGCGCCCTCCAGCGAGGCCGACGGACCATGTCGGCCCACGACAGACCACCTTCCTGCTCTTCTTCCCTTTCTCCCCCAGGAGCCTCAGATTCACGAGAGTGCCCAGGGTCCCCGCGTCGCTCCGGCCGCCGGCCGTACCGCGCCGACCCCCCGTCCCGTACCAGGTCCGCGTTCCGCGGCCACGCCGCGCCCCGGACGTCCGGGCCCCGGCCCCGCGCGCCCCACGCCTCCGGCGCAGCGCGCACAGCCCGCACCCGTGCCCGCAGCGCCCAAGAGGGCTCCGAGTGGGCCGGAGAATCGTTCCGCACCGCAGCTCCAGCTGATCCCGGCCCCGGCCGACGGCGCCCTCGACGCGGCGGAGGAGGCAGTCGATCTGCTGCTGGAGTCCGGCCGCGCACCGGGCGACATCCTGGTGCTCACCACCGGCCAGCAGCACCCGTGGGCCGCCCACGAGCTGTCCTTCGGCGAAGCCGCCTACTGGGCCCAGCAGGACGCGGGCGACGACGTCTTCTTCGCGGACGGCTCCGCGGTCGACCGGGCGAAGCCCCGGCCCGTGGTCGTCGTGGCCGTCAACGGGGATGCCGATGGCACCGTCGCCCGTGCGCTGCCCGTCGCGCGTGACCGTGCCGACGCGCTGTTGATCGTCTGCGGAGACCCGCAGACGATCAACTCCGCACTCGGCGCAGGCGTCTGAACCGTCCGGCCGGAGCGCCGGCTGCCCGCTCGGGCGCCCGGCACTCCGGCCGGACGGATGCTCGGCGCCGCCCGGTCACCGGGCGGCCGAGCGGCGCAGCGCCTCCGCCGCCCCGCCACCGGTCCGCGTCGGAGCGGGCGGCTGTCCGGCGACGGCGTCCGCCAGCGAGGCCGGCTCCGACAGCGAACTGGGCCGCCGTCCGCCCCGCCCTTCGCCGAGGACCTGCCAGCCCCCGCCGGTCAGGGTGATGTACGCACCGCACCGGAGACCGTGCAGGGTGCAGGCGTCCCGCAGCCCCCACATCCACGCCCCGTCCTCCTCGGTCCACCGTTCGTCGCCGTCACGGCAGTAGAGGAGCACGGCGGTACGCACCGGAGTGCGGCGCCGCAGATCGTGCGGGATGACGCGCCGCAGATGCGCCAGCAGGGCATTGCGGAAATCCCAGCCGTCGGCCGCCACCGTGTCCCGGCGCACGAACGAGGCGCTCGCCGTGAGCCGTTCCTCATGATCGAGGACCGCGACCACTGCGGTGGCAGGTGTCGGCCGGTGCCGGGAGTGCAGCCCGCTGACGACCTCCCGCGGGCTGCGCAGCAGCGGTATGCCCGCCGAGGCCCACTCGGCGGGTTCGAGCATCCGGGCAAGGCGGTTGACGGAGTCCGCGGAACCCGGAGATGCCGAGAACGCCGCTGTGGAAGTGGCTGCGGACGGGGCGAATCCGAAGGTCATGGTCCTCCCTTCGCTACGCGCCCATGGTGCGGGCAGGGTCGAGTGAGGGCGCGCCGCGGCACAGCCCTTCCGGGCCCGACGAGGAACTGTGCGGGAGCAGTCCCAATTCTTCCTGGCGTATCGGCAGGCGGCAACGAGCAATTGGTGCGGCTGACGGGAATCAGCCGGAATGACACTGATATCCCTGCCCAGCCCCGGTCCGGATGACGCCTACCGTCACGCCTGGACCGCGAGGACCAGCGGACACACCCCCTGAGCTCCGGCCCGCCGCAGCAGCCGCGCGGCGACGGCCAGCGTCCAGCCGGTGTCGGAAAGGTCGTCCACGAGCAGGACAGGACCACCGGCGGACTTCAGTGCCTGGGCCAGCTCCGGCTCGACGGTCAGGGCCTCGTGCAGCGCCCGGACCCGCTGCGCGCTGTTGGTCTGTGACATCGTCAGATCCTCGGTGCCCGGGGCGTACGTCACCGTCCCGAGCAGGGGCATCCGGCCGATCTCGGCGATGCGTCGGCCGAGGGACTCGACCAGCTGCGGCCGGCGGCGCGAGGCGACGGTGACCACACCGACCGGCCGGGGCGCGGCGTCCGGTGCGCCGGAGGCCCAGCCGCCGGGGCCCTTCGCCCAGTCCGTGAGCACGGTGACCACGGCGTCGGTGACATCGTCCGGCACCGGCGCGTCCGGTGCCTGTGCCGCCAGCATGGGGCGCAGCCGGTTGCCCCAGCCGATGTCGGAGAGGCGGCCGAGCGCCCGGCCGGTGGAGGAGAGTTCACCGGCGGGGATGCGCCCCTTGAGGTCGACGCCCACCGCGGAGAGACCGGTGGGCCACATCTTGCGGGGGACGACCTCCACTCCCGGGCGGCCCAGTTCGCTGCGGGCGCCGTCCAGGGCCGCGGTGGAGACCTTGTCGTCGAAGCGGACGCCCGCGCAGTTGTCACAGCGCCCGCAGGCGGTCGCCTCCTCGTCGTCGAGCCGCAGCCGCAGGAACTCCATCCGGCACGCCGTCGTGGTGGCGTAGTCCCGCATGGCCTGCTGCTCGGCGGCCCGCTGCCGGGCGACCCAGGCATAGCGCTCGGAGTCGTAGACCCATGGCTCGCCGGTGGAGATCCAGCCGCCCTTGACCCGCTTCACCGCACCGTCGACGTCCAGCACCTTGAGCATCGTCTCCAGGCGGGTCCGCCGGAGATCGACCAGGGGTTCCAGCGCGGGCAGGGAGAGCGGCCGCTCCGAGCCGGCCAGGACGTCCAGGGTGCGGCGCACCTGCTCCTCGGGAGGGAAGGCGACCGAGGCGAAGTACTGCCAGATCGCCTCGTCCTCCTTGCCGGGGAGCAGCAGCACCTCGGCGTGCTCGACCCCGCGCCCCGCGCGCCCGACCTGCTGGTAGTAGGCGATGGGGGAGGAGGGCGAGCCCAGGTGCACGACGAAGCCCAGGTCCGGCTTGTCGAACCCCATGCCCAGCGCAGAGGTGGCGACCAGCGCCTTGACGCGGTTGGCCAGCAGGTCGTCCTCCGCCTGCTGCCGCTCCGCGTTCTCGGTCCGGCCGGTGTAGGACGCGACCGGATGACCGTTCTGGCGCAGGTAGGCGGTGACCTCCTCGGCCGCCGCGACCGTCAGCGTATAGATGATCCCGGAACCGGGGAGCTCCCCGAGGTGGTCGCCCAGCCAGGCCAGCCGGTGCGCCGCGTTCGGCAGCCGGAGCACGCTGAGGCTCAGGCTCTCCCGGTCCAGCGGACCGCGCAGGACCAGGGCGTCCGTGCCCGCGCCCGTACCCAGCTGTTCCGCCACGTCCGCCGTCACGCGGGCGTTCGCCGTGGCGGTGGTGGCCAGGACCGGAACGCCGGCGGGGAGATCGGCGAGCATGGTCCGCAGCCGCCGGTAGTCCGGCCGGAAGTCGTGCCCCCAGTCGGAGATGCAGTGCGCCTCGTCGACCACCAGCAGCCCGGTCGCGGCGGCGAGCCGGGGCAGCACCTGGTCCCGGAAATCGGGATTGTTCAGCCGCTCGGGGCTGACCAGCAGGACATCGACCTCACCGGCGGCCACCTCGGCCTGGACGCTCTCCCACTCCTCCGTGTTGGACGAATTGATCGTCCGGGCGCTGATGCCTGCCCGCGCGGCCGCCGCGACCTGGTTGCGCATCAGCGCCAGCAGCGGCGAGACGATCACGGTCGGGCCGCTGCCCTGCGCGCGCAGCAGCGAGGTCGCCACGAAGTAGACGGCGGACTTGCCCCACCCGGTGCGCTGGACGACCAGAGCCCGGCGCTTGTCGGCGACGAGTGCTTCGATCGCCAGCCACTGGTCCTCGCGCAGCCGGGCCTTGCCCGTGGCATCCCCGACGAGGCGGGTGAGAACGGAGTCGGCCGAAGCCCTGAGTGCTGCACGATCTGCGTTGGTCATCCCCCCATGCAACCCGATGGCGACCACAAACCGCGAACGGCGGGGCGGGCCTGTGGATAACGTTATCCACAGGGGTCGCGGGATTCGGCGGGGCGCGGGACCGTCGAGCCATGAACAAGCACCACGAATCCACCGGCCCGGCCGACAGTCAGCAGATCACCCTGCGAGGCCCAGCCGAACTGGCCGATGCCCTCCCGTATCTGATGGGATTCCATCCCGACGACAGCGTCGTCATGGTCGCCCTGCACGGCGGCCGAGGCCGGTTCGGCGGCCGGCTCCGGCTCGGCATTCCGCGGGCGCCCGGCGAATGGGGGCCGGTCGCTGATCAGCTGGCGGAGAGTCTGATCTCGGGTAGCGAGCGCCGTGAGGGGCGGCCCGACGGGATCGTGATCTTCCTCTGCCAGGACTCGCCCGACGGCGAGAGCGGCCGCCTGACCATGGAGCGGCTGCGGCCGTTCGCGCAGAGCCTGCGCACGGCGTGCGGGGCGCTCGACGTGCCCGTGCTCGAAGCGCTCTGCATCTCGGACGGCCGCTACTGGTCGTACTGCTGCCCCGATGGCCGGTGCTGCCCGGACCAGGGAAATCCCCTGGCCATGCCGGGTACGACGGTGATGGCCGCGGCCGCCGCCTACGCGGGGATCCAGGTACGGGGGACGCTGCGCGACATGGAGGCGCGGCTCGCTCCCTGGCAGACACCGGACGCGGCGTCCGAGCAGCAGCAGGCGCTGGACCGGGCCCTGCCGTCGCTGGTGCCCCGGATCCTCGACGAGCGGGCGAAGGCCGAGGTGGCGAAGGAGACCCTGTCACTCGCCCGCACACTCATCGGCCGTCTCGGGCGGACGCGGCCCGCTCCGGAAGCCGTCTCCGACTTCGGGGACGACCAGCTGATCAGCGACGACGAAGCCGCCGCTGTCATTCTCGGACTCCAGGACCGGGAGACCCGTGACAAGGCCGCGGCCTGGATGGAGGGCCCCGACGGCCTGTCCGCCCTCAGGCTCTGGCGAACGCTCGCCCGCCGCTGCGTCGGACCGTACGGCGAACACGCGGCCGCCCCGCTCACCCTGGCCGGCTGGGTCTCCTGGTCCACCGGCGACGAGCCCGGCGCGCGGGTCGCTCTGGCCATGGCGCTCCGCGCCGACCCGGAGTACACCTTCGCGCAGTTACTGCACCGGGCCTGCAACGAGGGGCTGGATCCGGAGATGCTGCGCCGCTGTCTGCGAGGTGACGACGGTGGCGACGGAGGGCCGGAGGAGGCGACCACGGACACCGAGGAGGGCGGGCCGTCGGCGGAGGCCGGGGCGATCAGAGGGCCCGGCCTCCATGTCCGCAGGGTCAGGCCGTCGGCGAACCGGGAGCGCAGGCGCGGCAGTGTAAGGGGGCGCCGGGCCACGGACGCGGCAGGAGCGACGCCGACGCCGACAACAGGGCGACCTGCCGCCACCCGGTCCGGCCCTGCCCGGACCGCAGCCGCCCGGCCGGGGACGCCGACGGCCGGGCGCCGGATGCGGGACGTCCGGCGGTACGGCCGACGGGGCACCGGGACGCGCCGCTGAGAGCGACGGGCCCGGCCGTACGGCGGGAAGCAGGTTTCTCCCGGAGGAGGGTCCGGGCCGTTCGGGGGTGCACGCCCGTGGATGGCACTGCCCGGGGCGGAGCTGCTCCACGCGTACGGCCGGATCCGGCCGTACCGGGGATTTCCCTGATCACCGGAGCACCGAAGGGAGTGTTTATCGTCAGGCAGACGACTATGATCGCGGCATGCCGCCCTACGACCCGTCGACCTTCCCGCCCTTCGCCGTCACCGTGGACCTGGTCGTGCTCACGGTGCGCCGCCACGCGCTCTGCGCGCTGGTGGTCCGCCGCGGGGAGACCCCCTTCCAGGGCCGGTGGGCGCTGCCCGGCGGCTTCGTCAGGACCGACGAGGACCTCGGATCCGCGGCGGCGCGCGAGCTGGCCGAGGAGACGGGGCTGTGCGCCCACGATCCGGCGAAGCCCGCCGTGGGCAACGGGGCGCACCTCGAACAGCTGGCCACCTACGGGGACCCGGCGCGGGATCCCCGGATGCGGGTCGTCAGCGTCGCCCACCTCGCCCTCGCGCCGGATCTGCCCGCACCCCGCGCGGGCGGCGACGCCAACAGTGCGCGCTGGGCTCCCGTCGAGGACCTCCTGCGCCCCGGCACCGGGCGGGAGGGCGAGCCGGCGACGCCGCTCGCGTTCGACCACGCGCGGATCCTCGCCGACGGAGTGGAGCGCGCTCGCTCCAAGATCGAGTACTCCTCGCTGGCCACCGCGTTCTGCCCGCCGGAGTTCACGGTCGGGGAGCTGCGCCGGGTGTACGAGGCGGTGTGGGGTGTCGTCCTCGACCCCCGTAACTTCCACCGCAAGGTCACCGGCACCCCCGGATTCCTGGTGCCCTCCGGCGGAACCACCACGCGACAGGGCGGCAGGCCCGCGCAGTTGTTCCGGGCCGGCGCCGCCACGGTGCTCAATCCGCCGATGCTGCGGCCGGAAGTCTGAGGCCCCTGCCGGAAGTCCGGGGCGGCCCCGAACCCTGAGGAGCGGAACACCCGCGGGCACACTGCTGCACCAAAAGTCTGAAATGTAGCGTTATGTTGCTGCGGTACCCCTCTGCCGCCGAGCGGTCTCACCTTCCGTGAGAGAACGCGAGAGAAGCGATGCTCCAGGCCATCGGACTCACCAGCACCCCCCGTCGCGACGCTCCGCCCGCCGTGGACGACCTCACCTTCGAGGCCCCGCCCGGCCGCGTCACCGCCCTGCTGGGCGCCCCCGGCTCGGGCAAGACCGCGGCCCTGCGTCTGATGCTCGAACTCGATTCCGGGCGGGGCGTCGCCTACTTCCGCGGCAGGCCGCTGCACCGCATCGCCCACCCGGCGCGCGAAGTGGGCGTGCTGCTCGGCGACGTACCGGGGCACCCCTCCCGCACGGCCCGGGGCCAGCTCCGGATGCTCTGCGCGGCCGCCGGGGCGCCTGCGGCCCGAGCCGACGAGATGCTCGAAGTCGTGGGCCTCGCCGGGCTCGGGGACCAGCGCCTCGGCACGCTCTCGGTGGGGATGGACCGTCGGCTCGGCCTCGCCTCCGCCCTGCTCGGGGACCCGCACACCCTCGTCCTGGACGAACCCGCCGAGGGGCTCTCCCCGCGCGAGAACAGCTGGTTGTACGGGCTGCTGCGCGCCCACGCGGCGCAGGGCGGCACGGTCCTGTACGCCACCGCCGACCCCAAGGAGGCCGCCCGCACAGCCGATCACGTCGTCACCGTCGACGGCGGCCGCCTCCTCGCGGACCAGGATGTCGCCGACTTCGCCCGCACCCGGCTCCGCCCCCGGGTCGCCGTCCGGACCCCGCACGCGGCCCGGCTCGCCGCGGTCGTCAGCAGAGAGGCGCGGGCCGCGCAGCGATCGGTCGAGGTGGTCCCCGAAGCCGGCGGCCTGCTGACGGTGTACGGCTCCACCTGCGCCGAGGTCGGGGACACCGCGTTCCGGCACGGCGTCCCCGTGCACCAACTCGCCGACGAGATCGGCGACACCGGCCCCGCCGCCCCACCGGAGGACGAGGGCGGGGTGCGGCAGCCCTCCGCCGTCGCCCTCTCCGAACTGCCGCCGCCGATCCGGGCCCGACCCGCGCGGGGGCCGCTGCGCCCGCTGCGGTACGAGCTGCGGCGCTCCCTCGGCGTCCGGACGACGACCCTGATCATGGCCTCCGTCCTGCTGGTCTCCGCCGCGCTCTCCGTCCTGCTGGCCCGCACCGGCGGCACGCCCCTGCCCCGCGCGCTCGCCGCCTGGCCCGAGCTGCTGCCGCTGCCTCCCGCTGCCCTGGGCGCGGGCATCCTGGGCGCCCTGTCCTTCGGGGACGAGTTCCGCTACCCGGCGCTCGCCGCAGGGCGCGGGACCGTGCCCCGGCGGATCGGCCTGCTGGTGGCCAAGCTGACGGTGACCGCGGGGTTCGCGCTCCTGCTGGCCCTCCTCGCTGTGGTCTGCGGCGCACAGGGCCTCCGGCTCTTCTACGGGCCCGAGTTGATCACCGTCCCGGACAATGCCGTCGTGCTGGGCGCGAGTTGGGCGTGCCTGACGGTGGGCTGCGCCTGGGCGGGGCTGCTGGCGGCGGGGGTCTTCCGGGTGGCCGGGGCCGGGATCGCCGCCGTACTGGCCGTCCCGGTGCTGGTGGTTCCGCTGGTGCAGAAGGTGTTCGCCGCCCCGTCCGCGCGTTCGGTCACCGGGCTTCCCGGCCGACTGCGTGAACTGGCTTGGTGGCAGCTGCCGCAGGAGGCGGACCGCTGGGTCCTGGCCGTCGCGCGGGTGGTGGCGCAGCCCGTGGGCGCCGCGCTCGCCCTGTCGTTGTCGGCCCTGATCTGCGCGTATCTGTTCACCAGCCTTCGCGGAAAGGTGCGTTGGTGATCGCTGCGGACCGGCGCCGGGAAGAGGAGCCCGTAACTCCCTAGGAAATGCCTGCTTCATGCATATATAGCGTCAATTGCGGCGTGGGCGCCGATCACCCTTTCGTGTGCTTTTCACCAAAGACCTCAAGGGGCGGGCGAGCCGCGCCGACAAAGGATGCGTGAGTACCCTTGCGCACACCATGATGACCGCCGCCCGCTCCGCCGATTCCGGCCTGGCCGGCTCGGGCGAACTCGATCGCTATCCGTATTCGGAGGCGCTGGCCGGCGATCGCGCCGCGGCCCGGCCCTGGGGCGGTTCCGATTCGGAGTTGGGGCGGGCGAGCCGACGGGGAGCGGCCAGCCGCGGGCGCGGCCTCCACGGCCAACTCGTCCAGCAGCTGGGCCAGATGATCGTCTCCGGCGACCTCGGCGCGGACCGCCCTCTCGTTCCCGAGGAGATCGGCCAGCGCTTCGAGGTCTCCCGCACCGTCGTACGCGAGTCCCTGCGCGTCCTCGAAGCCAAGGGACTCGTCAGCGCGCGTCCTAATGTGGGTACGCGGGTCCGCCCGGTCAGCGACTGGAACCTGCTGGATCCCGACATCATCGAATGGCGCGCCTTCGGTCCGCAGCGTGACGACCAGCGCCGTGAGCTGGCCGAGCTGCGCTGGACCATCGAGCCGCTCGCCGCCCGTCTCGCCGCCGGTCACGGCCGGGAAGATCTTCAGCAGCGCCTCGGCGACATGGTGGAGATCATGGGGCACGCGATGGGGCAGGGGGACGCGATCACCTTCTCCCGCGCCGACGCGGAGTTCCACGCCCTGCTCATCCAGGCCGCGGGCAACCGGATGCTCGAACACCTTTCCGGCATCGTCTCGGCCGCCCTGCATGTCTCCGGCGGACCGGTCACCGGCTGTGACCGCCCGGGCGAGGCCTCGCTCGGCCACCACGCGCGGATCGTCGACGCCCTGGCTTCCGGCGACTCCGCGGCCGCCGAGTCGGCCATGCGCCAACTGCTCGTCGTCCACCCCGACGTGGAGCGTGTGGTTCCCGCGCCGCGCGAGCACTGACCGGTCCACCGCCGGGGTGCGCAGGCCCTGTGCCGCCGGACCGCACGGGTCCGGCGGCACAATTGTGAGGGGATGCCTGCCCTGGCACGGTTCGTCGCGAATGGGGTGTGACTCGGGCCACGCGGATTGGGCGTAACACTCCTCGAAGCAGCGCGATGACTTAAGAGGTGACCGCCGCGGAAGGAATACAGCAGCCCTTGGGCGCGCTGTTCAGTTCTGAGGCCAAACCCGCGCCGTCGACGACATCCCCAGTCGACGGTCGTCGGTTCCCGCCCTCTCCAGGGCAGGGCCGGAAGCCGTTTCCATCGTTCCGAGAGGTTGTTCGTGTCGGCCAGCACATCCCGTACGCTCCCGCCGGAGATCGCCGAGTCCGAGTCTGTGATGGCGCTCATCGAGCGGGGAAAGGCTGATGGGCAGATCGCCGGCGATGACGTGCGTCGGGCCTTCGAGGCTGACCAGATTCCGCCAACCCAGTGGAAGAATGTTCTGCGCAGCCTCAACCAGATCCTCGAGGAAGAGGGTGTGACGCTGATGGTCAGTGCCGCGGAGTCGCCGAAGCGCGCCCGCAAGAGCGTCGCAGCGAAGAGCCCGGTCAAGCGCACCGCCACCAAGACTGTCGCGGCGAAGACCACCGTGACGAGGACCGTCGCGGCCACCGCCGCCCCGGCGGCCGAGAGCGCGGACGCGGTGGCGGGCGACGCCGTCGCGGCCGCCCCCGCGAAGAAGGCGGCAGCCAAGAAGACGGCTGCCAAGAAGACCGCCGTGAAGAAGACGGCGGCCAAGAAGACAGCGGCGAAGAAGTCCGGCAAGCAGGACGACGAGCTGCTCGACGGTGACGAGGCCGTCGAAGAGGTCAAGGCCGGCAAGGGCGAGGAAGAGGAGGGCGAGGGCGAGAACAAGGGCTTCGTCCTCTCCGACGACGACGAGGACGACGCGCCTGCCCAGCAGGTCGCCGTCGCCGGCGCCACCGCCGACCCGGTCAAGGACTACCTCAAGCAGATCGGCAAGGTTCCCCTCCTCAACGCCGAGCAGGAGGTCGAGCTCGCCAAGCGCATCGAGGCGGGTCTCTTCGCCGAGGACAAGCTGGCCAACGCCGACAAGCTCGCACCGAAGCTCAAGCGCGAGCTGGAGATCATCGCCGAGGACGGCCGGCGGGCCAAGAACCACCTCCTGGAGGCCAACCTCCGCCTGGTGGTCTCCCTGGCCAAGCGCTACACCGGCCGCGGCATGCTCTTCCTGGACCTGATCCAGGAGGGCAACCTCGGTCTGATCCGCGCGGTCGAGAAGTTCGACTACACCAAGGGCTACAAGTTCTCCACGTACGCCACCTGGTGGATCCGTCAGGCGATCACCCGCGCCATGGCCGACCAGGCCCGCACCATCCGTATCCCGGTGCACATGGTCGAGGTCATCAACAAGCTCGCGCGCGTGCAGCGCCAGATGCTCCAGGACCTGGGCCGTGAGCCCACCCCGGAGGAGCTGGCCAAGGAGCTCGACATGACCCCTGAGAAGGTCATCGAGGTCCAGAAGTACGGTCGTGAGCCGATCTCCCTCCACACCCCGCTCGGTGAGGACGGCGACAGCGAGTTCGGTGACCTGATCGAGGACTCCGAGGCGGTCGTCCCGGCGGACGCGGTCAGCTTCACGCTCCTCCAGGAGCAGCTGCACTCGGTGCTGGACACGCTCTCCGAGCGTGAGGCCGGCGTGGTCTCGATGCGCTTCGGTCTCACCGACGGCCAGCCGAAGACGCTGGACGAGATCGGCAAGGTCTACGGCGTGACGCGTGAGCGCATCCGTCAGATCGAGTCGAAGACGATGTCGAAGCTCCGTCACCCGTCGCGTTCGCAGGTCCTGCGCGACTACCTCGACTAGAGCGGGAGTTTCACCGGCCGAGGGCCCGGATCCCCCAGGGAACCGGGCCCTCCGGCGTGTCCGCGGGTGCGGAGGGGGAGGGGCTGGATCACGCTGGGTGGAACATTGCCACCTCAGTGTCAGGAGCCTTCATGCCCCGTCCCGTCGTCCGTGCCCTGACCGGGGTCCTCGCCCTGACCGCCGCGGCCGCCGTGCTGCCGCTCGCCTCGCCGCTCCCGGCGGCCGCGGACAGCATCGTCGTCGGCGGGCAGCCCGCCCCGGTGGCGGACAGCCCCTGGGCGGTGGCCCTGTCGAGCCGTGACCGGTTCGGGGGAGCGCGCTCGGGCCAGTTCTGCGGCGGTGTCGCCGTGGCCCCCACGAAGATCCTGACGGTCGCCCACTGTCTGGGTGAAGAGGCGCTCGGCGGCCCCGTGAGCCGGGTGCGGGATCTGCGCGTCATCGCCGGGAGGGACCGGCTGAGTGACACGACGGGCCAGGAGATCCCCGTCCGGGGGGTCTGGGTCAATCCGGCCTACGACCCCGCCACCAACGCCGGTGACCTCGCGGTGCTGACCCTGTCCCGGGCCCTGCCGGAGAGCAGCGTGATCCCGATGGCCCGGGCCGGGGACGAGGCGTACCGGGCCGGGACGGCCGCGGACGTCTACGGGTGGGGGGACACGACCGGAAGCGGTACGTACGCCCCCGTGCTGCGCTCCGCCCGGGTCCAGGTCCTGCCGGACAGCGAGTGCGCCCGTGCCTACCCGGGCGGCCGGGAGGGCACGTACGACGCCTCAGGGATGCTCTGTGCGGGCGATCCGGCGGGCGGGCGGGACGCGTGCCAGGGCGACAGCGGCGGGCCGCTGGTGGCCCGTGGGCGGCTCATCGGCCTGGTGTCCTGGGGGAGCGGCTGCGGGCGCGTCGGCAGCCCCGGGGTGTACACCCGGGTCTCCGCCGCCGTGAAGTGGGCCGAGGGCCGCGTCTGAGCGGGGTCCGGCCCTCCCGCGGCAACGAGAACGGGCGGCGCCCCCGGTGGGGGTGCCGCCCGTCGGCCGGTCCTGGACCGGCCCCTGGCTCGTCGTGGATGCGAGGTGTCAGTGTTGTTCCTCGTCGGCAGCAGTCGCCTGCACGGCGTTGAGCCGATCCGTCTCATCCTGTATTTCCGCGGCGATCTTCTTGAGTTCCGGCTCGAACTTGCGCCCGTGGTGGGCGCAGAAGAGCAGTTCACCGCCGCTGATCAGGACGACGCGCAGATAGGCCTGGGCGCCGCAACGGTCACAGCGGTCTGCTGCGGTCAGCGGGCTCGCGGGGGTCAGAACAGTAGTCACGTCGCCTCTTCTCTAGCTCGACGAGCTGTCGTACCAGGGTCAACATCCAACCAGGCCGAAAACGTTCCCGCTCGTGGCTTTTCTTCGAAACTTCTTCTCGGGATGGCTGTCAGTTGCCGGTTGGCGGCGAATGTGCCGTATGCGGAGCGCTACGGTTTCGCATTGCTTGTCTTGGGGGTGGGTCCCGCCGGCCGGCTTGCCGGTTTGTTCATGAGGACGTGCCCGGAGCCTAAATGGTTCATGCCTCGAAGGGAACGTGATGTGCACGTCACTCCGACGAATGATCGAACATCCATGCGAGCCCGGATGAAGCTCGACTAGCATGAGGATTCCCCGAGGGTGGCGTTACAACCGCTCTACCAGGCCTCTGTAGGCTCTCAGCGGCAACCGAAGCCGACCGTGATACCCACATGGGGCCCAGATGAAATTCAGCGAGGAGCGAACCGCGTGACCGCCGATACGTCCGTGCCGTCCACCGCGATGCTGACCGCAGCAGGCGGCGACCGGGACAGCTCCAACTACACCGCGCGGCACCTTCTCGTCCTCGAAGGGCTCGAGGCGGTCCGCAAGCGCCCCGGGATGTACATCGGGTCGACCGACAGCCGCGGCCTCATGCACTGCCTCTGGGAGATCATCGACAACTCCGTCGACGAGGCCCTCGGAGGCCACTGCGACCTCATCGAGGTCATCCTCCACGACGACTCCTCCGTCGAGGTCCGGGACAACGGCCGCGGCATCCCCGTGGACGTGGAGCCCAAGACCGGGCTCTCCGGCATCGAGGTCGTCATGACCAAGCTGCACGCCGGAGGCAAGTTCGGCGGCGGCTCCTACGCGGCCTCCGGCGGCCTCCACGGCGTCGGCGCCTCAGTGGTCAACGCCCTCTCCGCCCGTCTGGACGTCGAGGTCGACCGCAACAGCGCGACCCACTCCATCAGCTTCCGGCGCGGGGTCCCGGGCATGTTCACCGAGCAGGGCCCCGACAGCCCCTTCGACCCGGCCAACGGCCTGCGCAAGGGGAAGCGGGTCCCCAAGGCCCGTACCGGTACCAGGGTCAGGTACTGGGCGGACCGGCAGATCTTCCTCAAGGACGCCAAGCTCAACCTGGAGACGCTCTACCAGCGCGCCCGCCAGACGGCCTTCCTCGTCCCCGGGCTCACGATCGTCGTCCGTGACGAGCGGGGCGTCGACGGCGAGGGCAAGACCGAGGAGACGTTCCGCTTCGACGGCGGCATCAGCGAGTTCTGCGAGTACCTGGCGCAGGACAAGGCGGTCTGCGACGTCCAGCGGCTGACCGGCACGGGTACGTTCAAGGAGACCGTCCCGGTCCTCGACGACCGGGGCCACATGACCGCGACCGAGGTCACCCGGGAGCTCGGCGTCGACATCGCGCTGCGCTGGGGCACCGGCTACGACACCACCGTCAGGTCGTTCGTCAACATCATCGCCACCCCCAAGGGCGGCACCCACGTCAGCGGGTTCGAGCGCTCCCTCACCAAGACGGTGAACGAAGCGCTCCGCTCCGCGAAGATGCTGCGGGTCGCCGAGGACGACGTGGTCAAGGACGACGCCCTCGAAGGGCTCACCGCCGTCGTCACCGTACGGCTGGCGGAGCCGCAGTTCGAGGGGCAGACCAAGGAGGTGCTCGGCACCTCGGCGGCCAACCGGATCGTCGCGGCCGTGGTCGCCAAGGAGCTCAAGGCGTTCCTGACCTCCACCAAGCGGGATGCCAAGGCGCAGGCCCGGTCGGTGCTGGAGAAGGCCGTCGCGGCTGCCCGTACGCGGATCGCGGCCCGCCAGCACAAGGACGCCCAGCGCCGCAAGACCGCGCTGGAGTCCTCCTCGCTGCCCGCCAAGCTCGCCGACTGCCGCAGCGACGACGTCGAGCGCAGCGAGCTCTTCATCGTCGAGGGCGACTCGGCGCTCGGCACCGCCAAGCTGGCCCGGAACAGTGAGTTCCAGGCGCTGCTGCCGATCCGCGGCAAGATCCTCAACGTCCAGAAGTCGTCCGTCTCGGACATGCTGAAGAACGCCGAGTGCGGCGCCATCATCCAGGTCATAGGAGCCGGGTCCGGCCGGACCTTCGACATCGACGCCGCCCGCTACGGCAAGGTCATCATGATGACCGACGCCGATGTGGACGGCTCCCACATCCGCACCCTGCTGCTGACCCTCTTCCAGCGCTACATGCGCCCGATGGTCGAGGCCGGACGGGTCTTCGCCGCGGTGCCTCCGCTGCACCGGATCGAGCTGGTCCAGCCCAAGAAGGGCCAGGACAAGTACGTGTACACGTACTCGGACAACGAGCTGCGCCAGACCCTGCTGGAGTTCCAGCGCAAGAACGTCCGGATCAAGGAGTCCATCCAGCGCTACAAGGGCCTGGGCGAGATGGACGCCGACCAGCTGGCCGAGACCACGATGGACCCGCGCCACCGCACGCTGCGCCGGATCAACATCGGGGACCTGGAATCCTCCGAGCAGGTCTTCGACCTCCTGATGGGCAACGAGGTCGCGCCCCGCAAGGAGTTCATCACCAGCTCGGCGGCGACCCTGGACCGCTCGCGCATCGACGCGTAGGGATCCCGTACCGAACCCATCCGAGGCCCCTGCCCTCCGGTCCGCCGGAGGGCAGGGGCCTCGTACGTTCAGGGCTCGCGGCGCAGCCGTCCGGCACTTCTGTCACCTGAACAGGTGAATTCGGGCGAATGACGCGTCCGGGATCTTCCCCCACCGCCCATGGTGGGCCACGCGGCCGAAAAGGTCCGTGGACAAGGGAGTTGCTCGGTGGAGAAGGAAGCAGGGGCGACGGCCGCGGGAGTGCGGCTCGACGACCCGTGGTACGAGGCATCGGCTGCCGGCTGGGGCGAGGCGGACGGCGAGGGAGACGCGGCGAGCGACGGCACACCCGGCCCCGGGGAGCCGCGGCCGGCCCCCAGCGCGGCCGAGATCTACCTGGAGGTGCACCGCAGCGCGGCCTTCCGCGAGGTGCGCCGCCGCTACCGCCGCTTCGTGGCGCCCGCCGCCCTGGCCTTCCTCCTCTGGTACCTCGCCTATGTCGTCGCGGCCACCACGGCGCCCGGACTGATGGCCCGCCCGGTTGCCGGAGCGGTCAACGTGGCGATGGTGGCGGGTCTCGGCCAGTTCCTCACCACCTTCCTCCTCACCTGGGCGTACGCACGCCACGCACGGCTGCGCAGGGACCGGGCCGCGCTCGATCTGCGGTGGGACACCCAGGAGATGACGCGTGGACTGGGACCGGACCTGGCGAACGGGCCGGGCCCGCGGACGACGAGAGGGCCGGGACGTTGAGAGGCGACCACCAGACACTCGCCCTGCTGCTGTTCTGCGCGTTCATCGCGGTGACGCTCTTCATCACCACCTGGGTCAGCCGCAACCGGCAGGGCTCCGCCGAGGAGTTCTACGCCGGGGGACGCCTGTTCTCGCCCATGGAGAACGGATTCGCCATCGCCGGCGACTACATGTCGGCCGCCTCCTTCCTCGGCATCTCCGGGCTGATCGCCCTGTTCGGCTACGACGGCATGCTCTACTCGGTCGGCTTCCTGGTCGCCTGGCTGGTCGTCCTGCTGCTCGTCGCCGAACTCGTCCGCAACTGCGGCCGGTTCACCCTCGCCGACGTGGTCGCCGCACGGATGGCCGAGCGCCCGGTGCGCACCGCGCTCGGCACCTCGTCCGTCACCGTCTCCGTGCTCTACCTGGTGGCCCAGATGGTCGGCGCGGGCTCTCTGGTGGCCCTGCTGCTCGGCGGTACGAGCGACGCGGCCCGGTCCTGGACCGTGGTCGGCGTCGGCGCGCTGATGGTCGTCTACGTGTCGTTCGGCGGGATGCGCGCCACCACCTGGATCCAGATCGTCAAGGCCGTGCTGCTGATGGGCGGAGCCGTCGCGCTCACCGTGCTCGTCCTGGTCCACTTCCGCGGCGACGTCAACAGCCTGCTGACCACTGCGGCCGAACGCAGCGGCCACGGCAAGGACTTCCTCGCCCCCGGCCTGCGCTACGGCGGCGACTGGACCGCGCGCTTCGACTTCATCAGCCTGGGCATCGCCCTCGTCCTCGGCACGGCGGGGCTGCCGCACATCCTGTCCCGCTTCTACACCGTGCCCACCGCCCGCGCCGCACGCCGGTCCGTCGTCTGGTCCATCGGCCTCATCGGCAGCTTCTACCTGATGACGATCGTGCTGGGCTTCGGCGCCGCGGCCCTGGTCGGCTCCGCCGAGGTCCGCTCTTCGAACGCCGCAGGCAACACCGCAGTACCGCTGCTGGCCCTGGTGCTGGGCGGCGGTGAGGGTTCCACCGGCGGAACGGTTCTCTTCGCCGTCGTCGCCGCCATCGCCTTCGCCACCATCCTGGCCGTCGTCGCGGGCATCACGCTGGCCTCCTCGGCCTCCGTCGCCCACGACCTCTACGCCTCGCTCCGCCGCCCGGGCCGCAAGCAGTACGGCGAAGTGGCCGTCGCCCGGGTCGCCGCCGGGATCGGTGCGGTCGCCATCGCGCTCGGCCTGCTCGCCCAGAACCTCAACGTGGCCTTCCTCGTCGGCCTCGCCTTCGCCGTGGCCGCGTCGGCGAACCTCCCGGCCCTGCTCTACTCGCTGTTCTGGCGGAACTTCACCACCCGGGGCGCGGTCTGGGCCGTGTACGGCGGCCTCGTCCCCGCCGTCGTCCTGGTCCTGGTCTCACCCGTCGTGTCGGGCAGCCCCGCGTCCCTCTTCCCCGGCGTCGACTTCCAGCTCTTCCCGCTGGAGAACCCGGGTCTCGTCTCGATCCCGCTCGGCTTCCTGGCGGGCTGGCTCGGTACGGTCACCTCGCGCGAGAAGCCGGACGAGGCCAAGCACGCGGAGAGCGAGGTCCGGGCGCTCACGGGGGCGGGGGCCGCCTGAAAGGCTCCTACGCCCAGGTGTACCGGTGCTCCGGGCGGCCCGTCTCGCCGTACCGCAGCGTCAGCCGGACCTTGCCGGTCCGCTCCAGCAGCTTCAGATAGCGCTGGGCCGTCTGCCGGCTCATCCCCGCGCTCTCCGCGATCTCCTGGGCGGAGAGCGGCCCGTCCGCATCGCGCAGCGCCTGCCGGACGAGCTCGGCCGTGGTGGGGGAGTGGCCCTTGGGAAGGTCCGGCTCGCCCGCCGCCCACAGGGCGCCGAAGAGCCGGTCCACCTCTGCCTGTTCGGCCTGCCCGCCGCCGTCGAGCGTGTGGCGCAGCGCCGCGTACGCCTCCAGCTTCGAGCGCAGACCGGCGTACGTGAACGGCTTCACCAGGTACTGGAGCGCGCCGTGCCGCATCGCGTCCTGCACGGTGCCCACATCGCGGGCGGCGGTCACCATGATCACGTCGACCTGACGGCCCAGCCGGCGCAACTCCCGTACGACGGCGAGGCCGTTGCGGTCCGGGAGGTAGTGGTCCAGCAGGATCAGGTCCACCGGTACGTCCTCGACCGCGGCCAGCGCCTGGGCCGCCGAGTGGGCCTGTGCGGTCACCCGGAATCCGGCGACCTTGGCGACGTACGCCGCGTTGATCCGCGCCACCCGGACGTCGTCGTCCACGATCAGGACCTGGATCACCGGCTGCCTCCTGTCGTGGCGGGATGGGGTGCCGTGGCCGGATCCGCCGTTTCCGGCCCGGCCAGCGCCTCCGGGAGGACGACGGTGAACACCGCCCCGCCGCCGTCGGCCCCGGCGACGGTCACGCTGCCGCCCTGGCGCTCCGCGAGCCTGCGGACCAGGGCGAGCCCGAGGCCGCGCTTGCCGTGCGCCGGGAGGTCCTTGGTGGACCAGCCCTCGGTGAAGATCGACGCGTACTGCTCCGGGGCGACCCCGGGGCCGCTGTCCCGCACACGCAGGACCACCGTACGGCCCTCGGCCCGCAGCCCGACCTCGATCCGGGCGTCGCCCGATCCGGCCGCCGCGTCCGTGGCGTTGTCGACGAGGTTGCCGACCACCGTGACCAGGCCGCGCGGGTCGACCACCCGGTCGGGCAGCAGCGTGCCGGGGGCCAGCCGCAGCGAGACGCCACGCTCGGCGGCGACCGTCGCCTTGCCGACGAGCAGGGCTGCCAGCAGCGGGTCCTGCACCTTCTCGGTGACCTGTTCCGCCGTCGCCCGGTGGACGCCCACCACTTCCGTGACGAACTCCATGGCGTCCTCGTGCATCTCCAGCTCCAGCAGACCCAGCAGCGTGTGCAGCCGGTTGGCGTGCTCGTGGTCCTGGGCGCGCAGCGCGTCGATCAGCCCGGTGGTGGAGTCGAGCTCGCGGCCGAGGCGTTCGAGCTCGGTCCGGTCGCGCAGGGTCACTACGGCCCCGCCGTCGTCCGTCTCCATCCGGTTGGCCAGCAGGACCCGGCCGCCCTGGACGGCCAGCAGGTCGTCGCCCACGACCCGGCCCGCCAGCACGTCCGCTGTCCTGCCGCCGTCCAGCACCTCCGCCAGCGGCCGGCCCGCCGCCTCGGGGCCGAGCCCGAGCAGCCGCTGCGCCTCGTCGTTCAGCAGCCGGATGCGGCCCGTGCCGTCGAGCGCGACGACCCCTTCACGGATCGAGTGCAGCATCGCCTCGCGCTCGGTCAGCAGCGCGGAGATATCGGAGAACGCCAGGTCATGGGTCTGCCGCTGCAGCCGGCGGGAGATCAGGTACGCGGCGAGCGCGCCGACGGCCAGGGCCCCGCCCGCGTACGCGAGGAGGCCCGGGATCGCCCCGAGGAGGCGGGCGCGGACGCTGTCGTACTCGATCCCGACGGAGACCGCACCGACCACCTCGTCCCCGGGGTCGCGCAACGGCACCTTGCCCCGGGCCGAGCGGCCGAGGGTCCCGCTGTCGATCTCCATGACCTCCCGGCCGCGGAGCGCGTCCCCGGGGTCGGTGGAGACCACTTCGCCTATCCGGTCCGTCTCCGGGTGCGACCAGCGCACGCCCCGGCGGTCCATGACGACGACGTACTCCGCGCCGGTGGCCCGCCTGATCCGCTCGGCGGCGGACTGTACGGGGCCCGACGCGGACGCCTCCGTGGTGCGCAGGTCCTCCGCGATCCCGGGCTGGGCGGCCGTGCTCTGCGCGATGGCCAGGGCGCGGCGCATCGCCTCGTCGTCCAGCTGGGCGCTGAGGGGGGCCAGGAACAGGCCGGTGACCAGCACGGTGACGCCCGTGATGATGGCCAGCTGCATCAGCAGGACCTGGGAGAAGACCCGCTGCGGCCAGCCGAACCGGCGCGGTCCCCGGTCGGAGATCGATGGGGCGTTCATCGTAGAGACGGTAGACGGCGTCGAGGGCCGGTGGAAATCCATGGACGGGTGCGGGGTGGAGGGGGCAGGGGATCCGCGTACACCCCTTGCCTGACGGCGCACCTTCTGTGAGCGTTCTCGTACGGGCGTTCTGAGAACGTTGCGGGGAGTTCGGCAGTAGCGCAATCTACTTGCACTTCTTGCGCTAATCTTGCGCTCATGACGCGACGACTTGCTCAAGTGGCCCAGAAGGTGGGAGTCAGCGAGGCGACGGTCAGCCGGGTGCTGAACGGTAAGCCGGGCGTCTCCGACGCCACCAGGCAGGCTGTTCTCTCCGCGCTGGACGTCCTCGGCTACGAGCGGCCCACGCAGTTGCGGGGGGAGCGGGCCCGGCTGGTCGGGCTCGTCCTGCCCGAGCTGCAGAACCCGATCTTCCCGGCCTTCGCCGAGGTGGTCGGCGGCGCCCTCGCCCAGCAGGGGCTCACCCCGGTGCTCTGCACCCAGACCAAGGGCGGGGTCTCGGAGGCCGACTACGTCGAGCTCCTCCTCCAGCAGCAGGTCTCCGGCGTGGTCTTCGCGGGCGGCCTGTACCACCAGGAGGACGCCCCGCACGACCACTACAAGGTGCTCGCCGACCGCAAGATCCCCGTCGTCCTGATCAACGCGGCCATCGACCGGCTCGGCTTCCCGGGCGTCTCCTGCGACGACTCCGTCGCCGTCGAGCAGGCCTGGCGCCACCTCGTCTCGCTGGGCCACGAGCGCATCGGCCTCGTCCTCGGCCCGTCCGACCATGTGCCCTCGCAGCGCAAGCTGGCCGCCGCTCGGGTGCTCGCCGAGGAGACCGGCACGAGCATCCCCGACGAGTGGGTGGCGCGGGCGATGTTCTCGCTGGAGGGCGGGCAGGCCGCCGCCATGAGGCTGCTGGAGCGGGGTGTCACCGGCATCATCTGCGCCAGCGACCCGCTCGCCCTGGGCGCGGTTAGGGCCGCCCGCCGCCGGGGACTCTCGGTGCCCGACGACGTATCGGTCGTGGGCTACGACGACTCGGCGTTCATGAACTGCACCGAGCCGCCGCTGACCACCGTCCGTCAGCCCATCGAGGCCATGGGGCGCGCGGCCGTGGAGCTGCTCTCGGTGCAGATCGGCGGCCGGACCGTGCCCTCGGACGAGCTGCTCTTCGAGCCCGAACTGGTGGTGCGCGGATCCACCGCCCAGCCGCCGCGCGAGAATTCCCTCTGATCCGTAGCTAATTTGCGCTGGTCCGGACCTGAGGGCTCAGGGGGCGGGCCGGGTCTCAAGGGGCGGGCCGGGGTGGCCGGGGGCCGGTGTAATGCCCGCTCGGCCTGATCCGCAGCGGACGCTCCCCGTACTCCTCCAGCGCGTGCGCGACCCAGCCCGCCGTGCGGGAGACCGCGAACACCGTCTCGCCCGCCTCCGCCGCCATCCCGCAGGAGACGGAGAGGACGGCGAGCGCCAGGTCGATGTTGGCGTGCAGCGGCGCGTGACGGGCCGTCGTGGCGACGACCTCCCGGGCCGCCGCCAGCGCTCCGGCCGCCTGCGGTACGTCCTCCAGCAGGGCGAACAGGGTTCGGGCCCGCGGGTCCTCGCCCTGGTACAGCCGGTGGCCCAGTCCCGGCACCGGGCGCCCGGTCCGCAGATGGTCGGCGACCACGGGGACCGCGCTGCCCCGGTCCACCGCCTCCTGGAGCATGCGGTGGGCCAGTCCGCTCGCGGCTCCGTGCAGCGGCCCCTCCAGGACGCCGAGGCCGGCGGAGACCACGGCGTACGGATGGGCGCGCGCCGAGGCCGCGACCCGGGCGGCCAGGGTGGAGGCCGCCAGGTCGTGGTCGATCAGGAGGGCCAGGGCCGCGTTCAGGACGGCGAGGGCCGGGGCGTCCGCCGGCCGCGCGGTCAGCCGGGGCCACAGCTCGCGCGCCAGGGAACCCCCGTCCGCTTCCGTCGAGCCGAGCACCGGCAACGCCCCCACCAGCGTCGGGATCAGGCTCCGCGCACTGCTCAGGACCGCCCCCGGCGAGAGGTCGAAGCGCATCGGATCCGTGGCGGCCGCAGCGGTCACCGCCACCCGCAGCCGGTCCGTCGAACCGCTGTGCGCGGGCAGCGCACCGACCGTCCGGCGGGCCGCCGCCAGGGTCTCGGAGGGCGCGGTGAAGCGCACCCCGGGCCGGAGCTCACCGGTCCAGAGCCACTCCGCGACCTCCTCGAAGCTGTGGTTCCGGGCCAGCTCCGTCGCATCGACCCCGCGGAAGTAGTACCGGTCCTGCTCGATGAGGGTGATGCCGGTACGGAAGACGAGGTCGCCCCCGGCCGGTGACGGCTCGCGCCGCCCCGAGCGCCGGGCCAGCGCCCGCACCTCGTCGGCGTCGAACGTGGAGCCCCTGCCTCCGGCCGCCCGCTCACTGCTGAGCTGACCCCGGCTGACGTACGCGTACACCGTCTCGGGCTTCACCCCGAGCAGCTCGGCCGCCTCCCGGGTGGTGAGCCGGGGTGCGTCCGGTCGGCCGGGCTCTGGTTGATCCGTCATGGGAACCACCGTATCCACTCCGCGTTCACATTGATTCAGTCAACATTGACAGACTTACAGTCAAGCATGGACAGTCGAATCAATGCTGCATGCATGGAGGAGAGAACAGCCATGACCACCACCTCTGCCGTCCCCCGCGGTCTCGCCGGCGTCGTCGTCACCGACACCGCCCTCGGCGACGTACGCGGCCGTGAGGGCTTCTACCACTACCGCCAGTACTCGGCGATCGAGCTCGCGCGGACCCGCAGCTTCGAGGACGTCTGGTACCTGATGTTCCACGGCGAGCTGCCCGGCCGGGCGGCGGCCGCCGACTTCGCGGCCCGTACGGCGAGGTTGCGGACGCTCCCCGCCGAGGTGCGCGAGGCGCTGCCCGCCATCGCCCGCGCGGGCGCCGTCTCCGGCCCGCTCGCCGGACTCCGTACGGCCCTGTCGCTGCTCGGCGCCTCCACCGGATACCGCCCGGTCTACGACCTCGACGCCGACCGCCGCCGCGCGGACGCACTGGCCGCCTGCGCCGCCGTACCCACGATCCTGACCGCGCTCCAGCGCCTCGGCCAGGGCCTCGAACCCGTCGAGCCCCGCGAGGACCTGCCCTACGCGGCCAACTACCTGTACATGCTCACCGGCAGCGAGCCGGAGCCCGACCGGGTCCGGGCCGTCGAGCAGTACCTGATCTCCACCGTCGACCACGGCTTCAACGCCTCCACGTTCACCGCCCGCGTCGTCGCCTCCACCGGCGCCGACCTGGCCGCCTGCCTGGTCGCCGCCGTCGGAGCGCTCTCCGGACCGCTGCACGGCGGAGCGCCCAGCCGCGCCCTGGACACCCTGGACGCCATCGGCACCCCGGACCGCATCGACGGCTGGATCCGCGAACAGGTCCTCTCCGGCCGCCGCATCATGGGCTTCGGCCACCCCGTCTACCGCACCGAGGACCCGCGCTCCCGGATGCTCAAATCGATCGCGCAGAGCTTCGGCGGGCCGCTCGTCGACTTCGCCGTGGAGGTCGAGCAGCAGGTGGAGGCCATCCTCGCCGAGCTCAAGCCGGGGCGGGAGCTGCACACCAACGTGGAGTTCTACGCCGGGGTCGTCATGGAGCTCTGCGGGCTGCCGCGCGCGATGTTCACGCCCACCTTCTGCGCGGCGCGGGTGATCGGGTGGAGCGCCAATATCCTGGAGCAGGCGGAGGACTCGAAGATCATCCGCCCGGCGGCCCGCTACATCGGCACACCCCCGCCGCAGCCGGTCCCCGCGCCCTGACCGCCCATCCGAGGAAGGCCCCCGTTGACCCCGCCCCGCACCCAGCAGATCCCGGTCGTCGTCCTGGCGGGCTTTCTCGGATCAGGCAAGACCACCCTCCTGAACCACCTGCTCCGCAACCGCGCGGGCACCCGGATCGGCGTGATCGTCAACGACTTCGGGTCCATCGAGATCGACGCCATGACCGTCGCGGGGCAGGTCGGCTCGACGGTCTCCCTGGGCAACGGCTGCCTGTGCTGCGCGGTCGACGCGAGCGAACTCGACACCTTCCTGGAGACGCTCACCCGCCCCTCCGCCCGGCTGGACGTGATCGTCATCGAGGCGAGCGGTCTCGCCGAACCCCAGGAGCTCGTACGGATGCTGCTGGCCAGCGAGAACCCGCACATCCTGTACGGCGGTCTGGTCGAGGTCGTCGACGCCGCCGAGTTCGACGCGACCCGGGAGCGCCACCCCGAGATCGACCGCCATCTGGCCGTCGCCGACCTGGTGGTCCTGAACAAGACCGACCGGGTGGGGGAGGCCGAGCAGGAGCGGCTGCGCGAACGTGTCGTGGAGCTGAGCGGGCCCGCCGCCGTCATCCCGGCCGTGCACGGCCGGATCGACCCCGAGCTGCTCTTCGATCCCGCGCTGCGGCCGGACGGCGAGGAGAAGATCCGTCAGCTCACCTTCGAGGACCTGCTGCGGGAGGAGGCGGGCCACGCGCACGAGGACCACCTCCATGCGGCCTACGAGAGCGTCGACTTCACCTCGGACATCCCGATGGACCCGCGCCGCTTCATCGCGTTCCTCGACTCCCGGCCCGAAGGCCTCTACCGGATCAAGGGGTTCGCGGACTTCGGAACGGGGGACCGTGACAACAAGTACGCGCTCCACGCGGTCGGCCGGTTCCTGCGCTTCGTGCCGCAGCCCTGGGCGCGGGGTGAACAGCGGCTCACCCAGCTCGTCATGATCGGGGCCGGGATCGACGCCGAGGCGCTGCGGGCCGGGCTGGCGGCCTGCCGGGCCGAGCCCGGTCCCGCCACCCCTGACGCCGAACGCGCCATGTGGGGCGTGCTCCGGTACGTACAACAGGAACCCGAGGACGTACGAGAAGGAGCGGACGTGCAGGAAACGGCCGCAGAGGCGTAACGCCCCCGGGCCGCTCCCCGGCACGTCCCGAGCCCGCCTACAGCGGCGCCCCGGCGATCACGGCCACCGGCTCCAGCAGCGGCGTGCCCGAACCGTCGCGGCGCGGGTCCGGCTCCGGCAGCTTCGCCGGGGTGCCGTTCTTCTGGGCGGCCCGGGCCGGCGTGGCGCCCGCCCAGGCGAAGACCAGGACGTCCTCACCCTTCAGGAACCGCTGGCAGCGCACCCCGCCGGTCGCCCGGCCCTTGCGCGGATACTGGTCGAACGGGGTGAGCTTCGACGTCAGCACCGAGTCGTCCAGCGTCCCGTGCGAACCGGCCACCGTGAACACGATCGCGTCCGCCGCCGGATCGACCGCCGTGAACGACAGCACCTCGGCCCCGGCCGTCAGCTTGACGCCCGCCATCCCTCCGGCGGCCCGCCCCTGCGGACGCACCGAACCCGCCGGGTAGCGCAGGAGCTGGGCGTCGGAGGTGATGAAGACCAGATCCTCCTCGCCCGTACGCAGCTCGGTCGCGCCCACGATGCGGTCACCGTCCTTGAGGGTGATGACCTCCAGCTCGTCCTTGTTGGCCGGATAGTCCGGCACCACGCGCTTCACCACGCCCTGGAGGGTGCCGATCGCCAGCCCCGGCGAGGCCTCGTCCAGCGTGGTGAGGCAGATGAGCTCCTCGTCCGCCTCCAGGCTGAGGAACTCCGAGATCATCGCCCCGCCCGAGAGGTTGGGCTCCGCGTGGGTGTCCGGCAGCTGCGGCAGGTCGATCACCGAGAGCCGCAGCAGCCGCCCCGTGGAGGTCACCGCCCCGACATCGCCGCGGGCCGTCGCCGCGACCGCCGAGACGATCACGTCGTGCTTCGTCCGCCGGGCGTCCTCGGAGATCTCGACCGGGTCCGCGTTGGCCGTCCGGGCCAGCAGCCCCGTCGAGGACAGGAGCACCCGGCACGGGTCGTCGGCGACCTCCAGCGGTACGGACGCGATCTGCGAACCGGCCGACTCCAGCAGCACCGTGCGCCGGTCCGTGCCGAACTTCTTCGCCACCGCGGCCAGTTCCGTGGAGACCAGCTTGCGCAGCTCCGCGTCCGACTCCAGGATCGCGGTCAGCGCCTCGATCTCGCCGTTGAGCCGGTCGCGCTCGCTCTCCAGCTCGATCCGGTCGAAGCGGGTGAGCCGACGGAGCGGGGTGTCCAGGATGTACTGCGTCTGGATCTCGCTCAGCGAGAAGTGCGCCATCAGGCGCTCCTTCGCCTGCGCCGAGTTGTCGCTGTCCCGGATGATCCGGATGACCTCGTCGATGTCGAGGAGGGCGACGATCAGCCCCTCGACCAGGTGCAGCCGGTCGCGGCGCTTGGTGCGGCGGAACTCGCTGCGCCGGCGCACCACCTCGAAGCGGTGGTCGAGATAGACCTCCAGCAGCTCCTTGAGGCCCAGGGTGAGCGGCTGGCCGTCGACCAGGGCCACGTTGTTGATGCCGAAGGACTCCTCCATCGGCGTCAGCTTGTAGAGCTGCTCCAGCACGGCTTCCGGCACGAAGCCGTTCTTCACCTCGATGACCAGACGCAGGCCGTGCGCACGGTCGGTGAGGTCCTTGACGTCGGCGATGCCCTGGAGCTTCTTCGCCGAGACCAGGTCCTTGATCTTGGCGATCACCTTCTCCGGGCCGACGGTGAACGGCAGTTCGGTGACGACGAGGCCCTTGCGGCGCGCCGTCACGTCCTCCACGGCGACGGTGGCGCGGATCTTGAACGTGCCGCGGCCCGCCGTGTACGCGTCCTTGATGCCGTTCAGCCCGACGATGCGGCCGCCGGTGGGCAGGTCGGGGCCGGGGACGAAACGCATCAGCGTCTCGATGTCGGCGCCCGGGTGCTTGATCAGGTGGCGGGCGGCGGCGATGACCTCGCCCAGGTTGTGCGGCGGCATGTTGGTCGCCATGCCGACGGCGATCCCCGAGACCCCGTTGACCAGGAGGTTGGGATAGGCCGCCGGGAGGACGACCGGCTCGCGCTCCTGGCCGTCGTAGTTCGACTGGAAATCGACGGTGTCCTCGTCGATCGCCTCGGTCATCAACGACGTGGCGTCGGCCATCCGGCACTCGGTGTACCGCATCGCGGCCGGCGGGTCGTCGTTGCCGAGGGAGCCGAAGTTGCCGTGGCCGTCGACGAGGGGCAGCCGCATCGAGAAGGGCTGTGCCATCCGCACCAGGGCGTCGTAGATCGACGCGTCACCGTGGGGGTGCAGCTTGCCCATGACCTCGCCGACGACGCGCGCGCACTTCACATAGCCGCGGTCGGGGCGCAGTCCCATCTCGTTCATCTGGGACACGATGCGCCGGTGCACCGGCTTCATGCCGTCGCGGGCGTCGGGCAGGGCCCTGGAGTAGATCACCGAGTACGCGTACTCGAGGAAGGAGCCCTGCATTTCGTCGACGACGTCGATGTCGAGGATCTTCTCCTCGAAGTCGTCCGGCGGCGGGGTCTTCGTGCTACGGCGGGCCATCGCGGCTGCGACTCCTTCACGGATTCTGTTCGGACAACCTGAGCTTGTTCGGGGCGACACGAGCTGACAAGTCGAGCTACTGACGCGGACCATTGTGGACCGCCGCACTGACAACGCGGACCTCGACCCGTCCGAAGCGGTCCCGCGCGGTGCCACCTGGGGCACCATCGACGGAAACATCCACGGAACGGGAACTTCGCCAGGTGCCGGTGCGCTTGCTTAGAGTGGCAGGTCTGGCAGGAAGTCCAGTATCGCGATCGAAGGGACGTACATGCCCATGGGTCACACGGCCACAGCACAGGCCGGCTCCGGCGGCTTGACAGCGACCGAGCACCGCCTGGCCAACGGCCTGCGTGTGGTGCTCTCCGAGGACCATCTGACCCCGGTCGCCGCGGTCTGCCTCTGGTACGACGTCGGTTCGCGCCACGAGGTCAAGGGACGCACCGGTCTGGCTCACCTCTTCGAGCACCTGATGTTCCAGGGCTCGGGACAGGTCAAGGGGAACGGGCACTTCGAGCTCGTCCAGGGGGCCGGCGGCTCGCTCAACGGGACGACCAGCTTCGAGCGGACCAACTACTTCGAGACCATGCCCACCCACCAGGTGGAGCTGGCTCTCTGGCTGGAAGCCGACCGTATGGGATCCCTCCTCGCCGCGCTCGACGAGGAGTCCATGGAGAACCAGCGCGACGTCGTCAAGAACGAGCGGCGCCAGCGTTACGACAACGTGCCCTACGGCACCGCGTTCGAGAAGCTCACCGCCCTCGCCTACCCCGAGGGCCACCCGTACCACCACACCCCGATCGGCTCCATGGCCGACCTGGACGCGGCAACCCTGGAGGACGCCCGCGCGTTCTTCCGTACGTACTACGCGCCCAACAACGCGGTGCTCTCGATCGTCGGGGACATCGACCCCGAGCAGACCCTCGCCTGGGTCGAGAAGTACTTCGGCTCCATCCCGTCCCACGACGGCAAGCAGCCGCCGCGCGACGGCACGCTGCCCGAGACCATCGGCGAGCAGCTGCGCGAAGTGGTCCACGAGGAGGTCCCGGCGCGTGCGCTGATGGCCGCCTACCGCCTCCCGCACGACGGCACCCGCGCCTGTGACGCGGCCGACCTGGCGCTCACCGTGCTGGGCGGCGGCGAGTCCTCGCGGCTGCACAACCGCCTGGTCCGGCGCGACCGTACGGCGGTGGCGGCGGGCTTCGGGCTGCTGCGGCTCGCCGGGGCGCCCTCGCTGGGCTGGCTGGACGTGAAGACCTCCGGCGGTGTCGAGGTGGAGACGATCGAGGCCGCGGTCGACGAGGAGCTGGCCCGGTTCGCCGCCGACGGCCCCACTCCGGAGGAGATGGAGCGGGCGCAGGCCCAGTTGGAGCGCGAGTGGCTGGACCGCCTGGGGACGGTCGCGGGCCGGGCCGACGAACTGTGCCGCTACGCGGTCCTGTTCGGTGACCCGCAGCTCGCCCTGAGTGCCGTGGGACGTGTCCTGGACATCACCGCGGAGGAGGTGCGCGAGGCGGCGGAGGCGGCCCTGCGTCCCGACAACCGGGCGGTGCTGGTCTACGAGCCCATCGAGCCGGCCGACGAGGCCGAAGGCACCGACGAGCCCGAGGGGGCGGACAAGTGAGCGACGCCGCCGTGACTGGAGTAGCCATGGAGTACCACCCGCAGCCGACCCCGGGCACCGCCCGGCCCTGGGCGTTCCCCGCGCCCGAGCGCGGCGCCCTGCCCAACGGGCTGACCGTGCTGCGCTGCCACCGCCCCGGCCAGCAGGTCGTCGCCGTGGAGATCTTCCTCGACGCGCCGCTGGACGCCGAGCCCGAGGGCCTGGACGGTGTGGCCACGATCATGTCGCGCGCGCTCTCCGAGGGCACCGACAAGCGCAGCGCCGAGGAGTTCGCCGCCGAGCTGGAGCGCTGCGGCGCCACCCTCGACGCGCACGCCGACCACCCCGGCGTCCGGGTCTCCCTGGAGGTCCCGGCCTCCCGGCTGGCCAAGGCGCTCGGCCTGGTCGCCGAGGCCCTGCGCGCCCCGGCCTTCGCCGAGAGCGAGATCGAGCGCCTCGTCGGCAACCGCCTCGACGAGATCCCGCACGAGCAGGCCAACCCGTCCCGGCGCGCCGCCAAGCAGCTCTCCAAGGAGCTCTTTCCGGCCACCGCCCGGATGTCCCGTCCGCGCCTGGGCACCGAGGAGACGGTGCGGCGGATCGACGCCGCCGCCGTGCGCGCCTTCTTCGACGCCCACATCCGCCCGGCCACCGCGACGGCCGTGATCGTCGGTGACCTCACGGGCATCGACCTGGACGCCCTGCTCGCCGACACCCTCGGCGACTGGTCGGGCGACGCGGGCCAGGCCCGCCCGGTCCCGCCGATCACCGCCGACGACACCGGCCGTGTGGTCATCGTGGACCGCCCCGGCGCGGTCCAGACCCAGCTGCTGATCGGCCGTATCGGCGCCGACCGGCACGAGCGCGTATGGCCCGCGCAGGTGCTCGGCACGTACTGCCTGGGCGGCACCCTCACCTCCCGGCTGGACCGGGTGCTGCGTGAGGAGAAGGGCTACACCTACGGCGTACGGGCCTTCGCCCAGGTCCTGCGCTCGACCGGCCCCGACTCGGGCGGCGCGGCCATGCTCGCCATCAGCGGTTCGGTGGACACCGAGTCCACCGGCCCGGCGCTGGACGATCTCTGGAAGGTCCTGCGGACGCTGGCGGCCGAAGGGCTGACCGACGCCGAGCGCGAGACGGCCGTGCAGAACCTGGTGGGCGTCGCCCCGCTGAAGTTCGAGACGGCCGCCTCGGTGGCGAGCACGCTGGCCGACCAGGTCGAGCAGCACCTGCCCGACGACTACCAGGCCCAGCTGTACGCCCGCCTCGCCGAGACGGGCACCGTGGAGGCGACCGCGGCCGTGGTCAGCGCCTTCCCGGTGGACCGGCTGGTCACGGTCCTCGTGGGCGACGCGGCGCAGATCGCGGAGCCGGTGAAGGCGCTCGGCATCGGAGAGGTGACCGTCGTCAGCGGCTGACGCCCTGTCGGCACACACCAGGACGAAGAGGACCCCGGCGGGCAGCGATTCGCCGGGGTCCTCCTTCTTTGTCCGTTAAAGCCTATTAATTCTCTTTGTTGGAGAGAGTGACTTTCTGCCCTGTGGGATGCGCGACAAATCCCCCTGTCCGTTTGGTGATGGGAAGTCGGCCCGCCTAGCGTCGGCTCGGCTGTCCGTCACCCGTATGCCGCACCCGCGGCGCCGGGCAGCCATCGCCGAGTCCCCGTCAGGCGCGAGCCTGGGGAGCCGGGGACCCACGCAGTCCCTGGGGTGAATCGGAGGTCCGTGCCGTGACCCGGCGCGGGGATCCGTAGGAGACCTTCCTGCTCCGAACCCGTCAGCTAACCCGGTAGGCGAGAAGGAAGGAAAGGATCAGCCCCTCCATGGCGTTCACCCGTGCCACCGGGAAGCACCGTGCCCCGAGCCGCCTGACGCGCCGCGGCGCCCAGGCCGCCGGCATCGCGGCCCTGGCCACCACCGGCGTCCTCGGCTCCCTGGCCTCCCCGGCCGCCGCAGCGGACTCCGAGGCCCCCAAGGCCGCCGAGAGCGGACTCACCCAGGCCATCGCCCTCGACGCCACGCTCGCCCAGCAGATCGAAGCCCAGGCCCAGGCGCAGCACCAGCAGGCCGAGGCCCTCGCGAAGGCGAAGGCCAAGGCCGCCGCCGAAGCCAAGGTCAAGGCCGCGAAGGCCAAGGCGAAGGCGGAGGCCCAGCGCAAGGCCGAGGCCCGCGCCGAGGAGATCCGCGAGGAGAAGGCCCGCGCCGCCCGCGCCGCCGAGCGCGCCCGCCTGAACGCCTTCCACCTCCCGGTCGCCGGCTCGCACGTCACCACCGGCTACAAGACCGGCGGCTCCCTCTGGTCCTCCGGCAGCCACTCCGGCGTGGACTTCATGGCCGCCTCCGGCAGCTCCGTCGTCGCGGTCGGCGCCGGCACGGTCGTCGAGGCCGGCTGGGGCGGCGCGTACGGCAACAACATCGTGCTCCGGATGACGGACGGCACGTACACCCAGTACGGCCACCTCTCCTCCATCGGCGTCTCCGTCGGCCAGAGCGTCACCTCCGGCCAGCAGATCGGCCTCTCCGGCTCCACCGGCAACTCCACCGGCCCGCACCTCCACTTCGAGGCCCGGACCACCCCGGAGTACGGCTCGGACATGGACCCGGTCGGCTACCTGCGCTCGCACGGCCTGAACGTCTGACCCCACCTCGCGCGACCTCCCCACCCGAAGGCCCCGGTTTCCCGCCGGGGCCTTCGGCAATGCGCCGGGAAACCCCCGTACCGGGCATCCCGTGGCCCGACCTTTGGCCAGAAGATATCCATGGATTCCGGCCTGCCATCGGAAATTGCGGCAGATTGCAATAGAGTCACGGAACAGGCGTCGGCCGGCCGCGTTTCGCGGGGATTAAGGCGGAGGTTCGGACATGCGCATTCCCGCGCATTCGGTATGCACGGCAATCCGTGACGACATCGTCTCCGGTGTCTACGAGCGCGGCAGCCGCCTCACCGAGGAGCTGCTGGCACGGCGGTACGGGGTGTCCCGCGTCCCGGTGCGCGAGGCGCTGCGCACCCTGGAGTCCGAGGGCTTCGTCGTCACCCGCAGGCACGCCGGGGCCTGTGTCGCCGAGCCCACCGAGCAGGAGGCCGCCGACCTGCTGGAGGTGCGGATGCTCCTGGAGCCGCTCGGCGCGGCGCGGGCCGCCCAGCGCCGCACGGAAGCCCACCTCAAGGTGCTCCGCGGGCTGGTCAGACTGGGCCAGGAACGGGCCCGCCGGGGGGAGGGGGAGGATCTGCGGTCGCTGGGCGGCTGGTTCCACGAGACCCTCGCCCAGGCCTCCGGCAGCCCCGGCCTGATCGCGCTGCTCACCCAGCTCCGGCACAAGATCGCCTGGATGTACGCCGTCGAGCAGCCGGCCCGCCCGGTCGACTCCTGGGTCGAGCACGGGGCGATCGTGGACGCGGTGGCGCGCGGCGACGCGGAGCGGGCCAGAGCGCTGACCGCCCAGCACGCGGAACGGGCGGCCGGCGCCCACCGGCTGCGCCGCCCGGACCGCACCGGCCGGCGCGCGGCGCCGCTGCCCCGGGTGAGTTCTTCGCAACACGGCGTAAACATCGCGGGTGTCCGGCATTAACAATGACGCCGTATACAAAGAGGGGTAATCGCCGAGGGCTTTATTCGTGCTGCCCGAATGGGCAATGCCTGGCAATGCGTCGACGTCAGGAATAACGAAAGAGCCGTGGTCCCCCAAAGGGTTCCACGACTCTCGCGAAGAAGGGATTCCGGCCGAACCGGTCGAAAGGACCGGTGCACCGGAATCGGACCCGGAACGGGTCGGGCGGCCCGGACGGCCCGCCGAGCGGTCAGACGGTCTCGGGAAGCTCTTCGAGCCCCTCGGCGACCAGCTTCGCCAGACGGTCCAGAGCGGCCTCGGCGTTGTCCGCCTCGGACGCGAGCACGATCTCCTCGCCGCCCTGCGCACCCAGACCGAGCACCGCGAGCATGGAGGCGGCGTTCACCGGGTTGCCGTCGGCCTTGGCGATCGTCACCGGGACGCCGGAAGCCGTGGCGGCACGGACGAAGATGGAAGCGGGGCGGGCGTGCAGGCCCTCGGTCCAACCGACGTTTACGCGGCGCTCAGCCATGGTTCTGCCCTTCACATATCAACGGTTGTCTAGACCAGTCTCTCACGCGGTGCGCAATGCTGTGCCCGGCCTCCCCTCCGCCCTGATCCACACGACTGGGCCTCGTCCGGGTCGTCCTCAGACTGCCTCGGTACCGATCCCTCCGCGACCGGGAAGTCAGCCGTAGGCTTTGCCCATGGAGCCCACGCCGGAGCTAAGTCCGCATCACGCGTACCCCGACCACTGGGAAGCGGACGTGGTGCTCCGTGACGGCGGCACCGCACGCATCAGGCCGATCACCACGGACGATGCCGAGCGGCTGGTCAGCTTCTACGAGCAGGTGTCCGACGAGTCGAAGTACTACCGGTTCTTCGCACCGTACCCCCGCCTTTCCGACCGGGACGTGCACCGCTTCACCCATCACGACTACGTCGACCGGGTGGGACTGGCCGTCACGATCGGCGGCGAGTTCATCGGTACCGTCCGCTTCGACCGCATCAACGAGCAGGGCAGGCCAGCCTCCGCCCCCGCCGACGAGGCCGAGGTCGCCTTCCTCGTCCAGGACGCCCACCAGGGCCGCGGCGTCGCCTCGGCGCTGCTCGAACACATCGCAGCCGTCGCCCGCGAGCGGGGGATCCGGCGCTTCGCCGCCGAGGTGCTCCCCGCCAACAACAAGATGATCAAGGTGTTCCGGGACGCCGGCTACACCCAGCAGCGCAGCTTCGAGGACGGCTCCGTCCACCTCACCCTCGACCTCGAACCCACCGAGAAGTCGCTCGCCGTCCAGCGCGGCCGCGAGCAGCGTGCCGAGGCCCGCTCGGTGCAGCGCCTGCTCGCCCCCGGCTCCGTCGCGGTGATCGGCACCGGCCGCACGCCCGGGGGAGTGGGCCGCACGGTCCTGCGCAACCTCCTCGCCGCCGGCTTCACCGGCCGCACCTACGCGGTGAACCGCGCCTTCGACGAGGGCCTCGCCACCCTCGACGGCGTCCCCGCCCACCGCTCGCTCGGCGAGATCGACGAGCAGGTCGACCTCGCCGTCATCGCGGTCCCCGCCCACCGGGTCCCCGAAGCCGTCGCGGACTGCGGCGAGCACGGCGTCCAGGGCCTCGTCGTCCTCTCCGCCGGCTATGCCGAGAGGGGCTCCGCCGGCCGTGAGCTCCAGCGCGAACTGGTCCGCCAGGCCCGCTCGTACGGCATGCGGATCATCGGCCCGAACGCCTTCGGCATCATCAACACCGCCGAGTCCGTCCGGCTGAACGCCTCCCTCGCCCCCGAGTCGCCCGCCCGTGGCCGGATCGGCCTGTTCACCCAGTCCGGCGCGATCGGCATCGCCCTCCTCTCCGGCCTCCACCGGCGCGGCGCGGGCCTCTCCTCGTTCATCTCTGCGGGCAACCGGGCCGACGTCTCCGGCAACGACTTCCTCCAGTACTCGTTCGAGGACCAGGACACCGACGTCGCCCTCCTCTACCTCGAATCCCTCGGCAACCCCCGCAAGTTCACCCGCCTCGCCCGCCGCACCGCCGCCGTGAAGCCCGTCGTCGTGGTGAAGGGCGCCCGGCACAGCGGCACCAACCCGCCGGGCCACGCCGTCCCGGTCAGCCGCATCCCCGACGCCACCGTCTCCGCCCTGATGCGGCAGGCGGGCGTCATCCGGGTCGACACGGTGACCGAGATGGTCGACGCCGGACTGCTCCTGGCCGGCCAGCCGCTCCCGGCCGGGCCCCGGGTCGCGATCCTCGGCAACTCCGAGTCCCTCGGCCTCCTCACGTACGACGCCTGCCTGGCCGAGGGGCTCCGCCCGCGCCCGCCGCGCGACCTCACCACGGCCGCATCGCCGCAGGACTTCCGGGACGCGCTGGCCGAGGCGCTCGCCGACGGGACCTGCGACGCCGTGATCGTCACCGCCATCCCGTGGGTGGGGGAGAACGGCGAGGCCGAGACCGGTGACGGCGAGGTGCTGGCCGCCGCCCTGCGCGGAGCCGCGGCCGGCGGACCTGCCAAGCCCGTGGCCGTCGTCCACGTGGAGATCGGCGGCCTCGCGGAGGCCCTCGCCGCCGCGAGCAGCACGGCCGCACCCCGCACCCGTCCCACCACGCTCGCCGGCCGGCCCGCCGCCGCGCCGGGCGCCCCCACCGGAGCCGCCCCGGCGACCGCGACCGCCCCCACGGGGCCCGGCACCGAAGCGCCCGCAGAGACCGCAGGCGCCGCAGGAACCGCAGAGACCGCAGAGACCGCAGAGACCGCAGAGACCGCAGCAACCGAAGCCGCCGACCCCCCCGCCCGCCCCGGCCGCATCCCCGCCTACCCCGCCGCCGAACGTGCCGTACGGGCGATGGCCGAAGCCGTGAAGTACGCCCAGTGGCGGCGCCAGGCGGCCACGCCCGGCAAGGTGCCCGAGTTCCTGGACGAGACCACCGACGAACCCGGCGCCGCCGCCCTGATCGACACCCTGCTCGGCACCGCCCCCGACCCGCGCGGCCGCCCCCTCACCCACGACGAGGCCCGCGAGCTGCTGGGCCGCTACGGCATCCCCGTACGCCCCACGCTCCCCGCCCCGGACCCCGAGGCGGCCGTCGCCGCGGCCGCCCGCCTCGGCTACCCGGTGGCGCTGAAGACCACCGCACCCCATCTGCGCCACCGCGCCGACCTCGGCGGCGTACGGCTGGACCTCACGGACGAGGACGCGCTGCGCCGCGCGTACGCGGAGGTCACCGAGCTCCTCGGCAAGCCCGCCGAACTCCTCCCGGTCGTCCAGTCCATGGCCCCGCGCGGTGTGGACACGGTCGTACGGGCGTCCATCGACGCCGCCGCCGGGGCCGTCCTCTCCTTCGGCCTGGCGGGCGCCCCCTCCGAGCTGCTCGGTGACACCGCGCACCGGCTGGTTCCGGCCACCGACCGCGACGCCGCCGAACTGATCAGGTCGATCAAGGCGGCCCCGGTCCTCTTCGGCTGGCGCGGCTCGGCGCCCGTCGACACCCCGGCCCTGGAAGAGCTGCTGCTGAGACTCTCCCGGCTGGTCGACGACCATCCCGAAGTGGTCTCCGTGGCGCTCGAACCGGTGGTCGTGGCCCCCCAGGGCCTCACCGTGCTCGGCGCGACCGTCCGCCTCGCTCCACCGCCCCCGCGCGGCGACCTCGGCCCCCGCCGCCTCCCGAACTACTGACCCGCCCCAGGGCGTCCCCGGCAGTCACCGGCCCCCCGTAGGATGGTGCACATGGCAAAGACCGGTACGACGACCCAGGGGCTGCGCGCGGCGATCGAGCGCAGCGGCTACTACCCGGCCCTCGTGGCCGAGGCGGTCGAGGCCGCCGTCGGCGGGGAGCCGGTGGCTTCGTACCTGGTGCACCAGGAGACCACGTTCGACTCCAACGAGGTCCGCCGCCATGCCACGGTCCTTGTCCTCACCGAGCACCGCTTCATCGTCAGCCACACCGACGAGCAGGCCGCCGACACCAGCTCCCCGACGCCGTACGCCACCACCTCCACCGAGTCGGTCAAGCTCGACCGGATCTCCTCCGTCGTGGTCAGCCGGGTGGTGGCCAACCCGGAGAAGTACGTCCCGGGCACGCTGCCCCGCGAGGTCGTCCTCACCATCGGCTGGGGCGCGGTCTCCCGGATCGACCTGGAGCCCGCCGCCTGCGGCGACGCCAACTGCGAGGCCGACCACGGCTACACGGGCAGCTCCACCGCGGACGACCTGAGCCTGCGCGTCAGCGAGGCCGGGGACGGCCCGGACGCCGTCCGGCAGACCCTCGCCTTCGCCCAGTCCCTCTCCGAGGCCACGGCCGCCACCGCGGCGTCCGGCCGGTGATGGCCCAGCCCGCCTGGCAGGACCCGGTCCCGCTCGCCCTCGACACCGCGCCCGTCCCCGCGTACGGCAGCGGCTCGCTGGCCGACCTGCTGCCGACGCTCGCGGCCGGGCAGGGGGTGGAGGGCTTCACCGCCGCCATCCCCGAGCTGACGCCCGCCGACCGCAACTGCGTCTTCCTGATCGACGGCCTCGGCTGGGAGCAGATCACGGCGCACCCCGACGAGGCGCCCTTCCTGCACTCCCTGCTCCCCACCTCACGCGGAGGTACGGGGCAGCCGATCACCGCGGGCTTCCCCTCCACCACCGCGACCTCCCTCGCCTCGGTGGGTACGGGGCTGCCGCCCGGCGAGCACGGCCTGCCCGGCTACACCGTGCGCAACCCGGAGTCCGGCGCGCTGATGAACCAGCTCCGCTGGAAGCCGTTCACCGCGCCGAAGGTCTGGCAGCCCTACCCCACGGTCTTCCAGCTCGCCGACGCGGCGGGCGTGCGGACCGCCCAGGTCTCGTCCCCGGACTTCGAGCAGACCCCGCTCACCAAGGTCGCGCTCAGCGGCGGTTCCTTCCTCGGCCGGCTCTCCGGCGAGGACCGGATGGACGTCTCCGCCCAGCGGCTCGCCGCCGGTGACCGCTCGCTCGTCTATACGTACTACAGCGAGGTCGACGGCAAGGGCCACCGCTTCGGCGTCGACTCCGACGCCTGGCGCGGCCAGTTGATGTACGTCGACGGGCTAGCGCAACGCCTCGCCGAGCAGCTCCCGCCGCGCTCCGCGCTCTACATCACCGCCGACCACGGCATGATCGACATCCCGTTCGACGAGCAGTCCCGGATCGACTTCGACGAGGACTGGGAGCTGCGCGCGGGCGTCGCCCTGCTCGGCGGCGAGGGCCGTGCCCGCCATGTCTACGCGGTGCCCGGCGCACAGGGAGACGTCCTGGCCGTCTGGCGCGAGGTGCTGGGCGAGCAGTTCTGGGTGGCGAGCCGGGACGAGGCGATCGCGGCGGGCTGGTTCGGGCCCGTCATCGACGAGCGGGTGTACGGCCGGATCGGCGATGTGGTCGCCGCCGCCCACGACGACGTGGTCATCACCGCGTCGGTCAACGAGCCGCACGAGTCGGCGATGGTCGGCATGCACGGCTCACTGACCCCCGTCGAACAGCTCGTCCCGCTGCTCGAAGTACGCTCGTAACCGCGTTTCTCCCCCTCCGCTGTTCTGAAAGGTGCTCGACCCCTCATGCCCGAGCTGGTGTTCTTCTCCGGAACCATGGACTGCGGAAAGAGCACGCTGGCCCTGCAGATCGGTCACAACCGTTCCGCCCGCGGGCTCCAGGGCGTGATCTTCACCCGCGACGACCGCGCCGGCCAGGGGAAGCTCTCCTCCCGGCTCGGCCTGGTGACGGACGCCGTCGAGGCGGACGAGGGCATGGACGTCTACGGGCACATCGTCGACCGGGTCAGCCGGGGCGGCCGGGTCGACTACGTGATCGTGGACGAGGCGCAGTTCCTCGCCCCGGTCCAGATCGACCAGTTGGCCCGGGTCGTCGACGATCTGGGCCTGGACGTCTTCGCGTTCGGCATCACCACGGACTTCCGTACGAAGCTGTTCCCCGGCTCCCAGCGGCTGATCGAGCTGGCCGACCGGATAGAGGCCCTCCAGGTCGAGGCGCTCTGCTGGTGCGGCGCCCGCGCCACGCACAACGCCCGTACGGTGGACGGTGAAATGGTGGTCGAGGGCGCCCAGGTCGTCGTCGGCGACGTCAACCGGCAGGCGGGCGAGGTCGGTTACGAGGTGCTGTGCCGCCGCCACCACCGGCGCCGGCTGACCGCGGAGACGGCCCGCGCGGGCACGCTCTCCCCGGACGTCCTGCCGGTCGCCGCCGAAGGCTGATCCGGTCAGCCCTCGTACGTCCGGACGATCGTGAAGGCCGCGCCCTCGGGATCGACCACCGTCGCCAGCCGGCCGCTCGCCCCCTCGCGCGGCGGCTGGAGGATGTGCCCGCCCAGCTCCACCACCCGGGCGGCCGACTCGTCGACGTCGGCGACCTCGAAGTACGTCATCCAGTGCGGGCCCCGGTCGCGCGGCAGCGACTGGCCGACCCCGTGCAGGGCGGCCACCGGGCCGCCGTCCAGGTGCAGGGTCTGGTAGTCGAAGTCGGCGGAGACCACCGCCTCCGTCTCGTAACCGAAGACCGTCTGGTAGAACTTCGCGACCATCGAGGTCTCCCGGGTCACCAGCTCGTTCCAGACGGGGGTGCCGGGGACGCCCGCCGTCATGGTGCCGATGTGCTCCGAGCCCTGCCAGACGCCGAAGACCGCCCCTCCCGGGTCCGAGGCGATGGCGAGCCGGCCCGCCTCACCCGCGTCGATCGGCCCGACCGCGACCGTGCCGCCGCAGGAGCGGATCGCCTCGGCCGTCAGGTCCGCGTCGTCCGTCGCCAGATAGGTGGTCCAGGCGATCGGGAGGTGCCGGTCGGGCGGCAGCTGGCCGATGCCCGCGACCTCCTTCCCGTCGAGCAGAGCGCGGACGTAGGGGCCCAACTGGTCGGGCCCCGGCCGGAACTCCCAGCCGAACAGAGCTCCGTAGAACTCCTGGGTCGCGCTCAGGCCGTGCACGATCAGACTCACCCAGCAAGGTGTTCCGGGCGTGCGCCGGGCAGCAGCCTCGGTCATCGTGTTGTCTCTCCTCGGACCGTTGTGGTGGCCGTACAGGGGAACGGGGCAGGTACGCCGTCCCGGGTCAGGACGCGGTCCGCATACCCCGTGCAGATGCTCGCACCACCCGGCGCCGGCGCGGCAACGGCCGCGCCGCGTGCTCCGGGTTCTCGCCCAAGGGAGACCGATTTGGTGTGGTATGTCCGTTCGGTTGCTGGTACGGGTGCCGCTGCCTCTGCGCGAGGATGGCACCCATGAAGCCCATCATTACCGCATCCGAATACGCGAGCGAGTCGACGGGACCGCGGCCCCCGGTGCTCCTGGACGTCCGCTGGCAGTTGGGTGGTCCGCACGGCCGCCCCGACTACGAGGCCGGCCATCTGCCCGGCGCCGTCTTCGTCGACCTCGATACGGAACTGGCCGGACCGGCGGGCAGCGGCGGCCGCCACCCCCTCCCGGACCCGGAGGCCTTCGGCGCCGCGATGCGCCGCGCCGGGGTCGGGCAGGACACCCCGGTCGTGGTGTACGACGGCGGGCAGGGCTGGGCCGCCGCGCGCGCCTGGTGGCTGCTGCGCTGGACGGGGCACCCGGACGTACGGGTCCTGGACGGCGGGCTCGCCGGGTGGACCGGTGACCTCTCCACCGGGATCCCGGACCCCGCCGAGGGCGATTTCCGGCCGAAGCCCGGCGCCCTGCCCACCCTGGACGCGGACGGGGCCGCCGCCCTCGCCCGCACGGGGCTGCTCCTGGACGCGCGGGCGGCCGAGCGCTACCGGGGCGATGTCGAGCCGATCGACCGCGTCGGCGGCCACATCCCGGGCGCGGTCTCCGCACCGACCACGGCGAACGTCACCGAGGACGGCCGCTACCTTCCGGCCGGAGAGCTCGCCGAGCGGTTCACCGCACTGGGGGCGGGGAAGAGCGGCGAGCCGGTCGGCGTCTACTGCGGATCGGGGGTCTCCGGCGCCCATGAGGTGCTGGCCCTGGAGGTCGCCGGAATCCCCGCCGCGCTCTACCCCGGCTCCTGGTCCGAATGGTCCGCCGACCCCGCCCGCCCGGTCGCCACCGGTCCCGAGCCGCAGTAGGGCCCGGTCCGGTAAGCGCCGCGACGGAGAGGGGCCCGTACGCCATCGCGTACGGGCCCCTCTCCTGCCGACCGGCACTCCCGGTCAGTCCTGCTTCTTGCGGCGGGTGCCGAAGACGATCTCGTCCCAGCTCGGCACGGCGGCACGGCGTCCCGGCCGGACCCCGTCCGCCTCGGCCTGACGGTCCGTCGTCCCGGTCAGCCGGTCGCGGTGACCGGCCACCGCCCGGGGCATCAGCACATCCGCGTACGCCGAACCGGCACCGGCGGAGGCCGCGGCGGCGGGCGGCTCGTCCGCCTCGCTCTCCTCGACGGCGGGTTCGAGCGCGGGCGGCTCGGGCTGCGTCGGCCGCTCGGGGACGACCATGTCCCCGCGGAAGCTCGGCACCGCCTCCAGCAGGCTGGTCAGCGAGTCGCGCTCACCGGCCGAGGCACTGCTCACGTACTCCTCCGGCTCGGAAGCCGGTGCGGGCCGCTCGATCTGCCGGTCGAGCGCGCGGTCCAGCGGCCGGTCGCGCGGCAGCCGGGCGATCCGGGGCACGAACGGGAAGCTCGGCTCGGGCGCCGCGCCGTCGGTCTCACCGATCAGCGAACGCGCCTCGTCGTCGACGGCCTGGACCAGGCGCCTGGGCGGGTCGTACGTCCAGCTCGCCGAGTGCGGTTCGCCCGCGACCCGGTAGACGAGCAGGACCTCCCAGGTGCCGTCGTCGCGGCGCCAGGAGTCCCACTGGACGGTTTCCTTGTCGGCGCCGCGCAGCAGGAGACGCTCCTGCACCGCCTCGCCGAGCTGGGGGCCGGTGTTCTCGCCGGGACGGCGCACGGGAGTCTTCCGGGCCCGCTCGGCCATGAAGGCACGCTCCGCGAGCACAGGGCCCTCGAAGCGGCGCACACGGTCGACCGGGATGCCGGCGAACTGGGCGACCTCCTCCGCGGAGGCACCGGCCCGTATGCGGGCCTGGATGTCGCGGGGGCGGAGGTGGCTCTCCACCTCGATCTCGATCTGGCCGAGCCGGGCGCGGTCGTTGCGCACGGCGGCGCGCAGCCGCTCATCGATCGGAAGCGTGTATTCCGTGCTGTCCGCAGCCTTGAGCACCAGTCGTGTGCCGTCGTTGGAGACGGCCACGACACGCAGTTCGGGCATGGGGACCTCCCGGGTGGTGCCTGCCGACGTCACGTGCGTCGCTGCTTCCGCTAGTCGAGTGTGACCTGCCCGGGTGCAGCCTGCCACAACCTTGCCAAGTTGCCCGGCGTGTCGGGCGCCCGCCCTGGAACGCCGCCATGGCACGGTTGTCTCTTGCGTCCCAAAGTGACCGATTTGGCCGCTCTGCGTAACAAGCACCCGTGCCATGCCTTGGCGCCGCCGGTCCGAGTGGAGCCGCCGGCCCCTCTCCCGTAGCTGCGGATTCCCATGTGGGAGTCCGCCCCAGGGCTCGTCACAGTACTCCATTCGGGCCACCTGGTGTGGACCGGCGCGCCGCCGAACTTCTCGGGAGGTGCGGGAGTTGGGATACCCGGTTCTCCGCGAAATGCCCCTGATGCGTGTTGTGCTTCACACAATCACCCGAAACGGAACTATCCACTTCGCTCATTTGTCCCTTCCTGTTGCATGGTGGGAGAGATGTCAAGCAGGGGCTGGTAATGGTTCAGAAGCCGGAAAGTGACACAGAACCCAAGGAAAGGCGCATAGATCTGAGTCTGCCGCAGGTCGCCGGGAGTGCGGTGGCGGCCGTCGCCGCAGCCGTGGCGGCCTCGCAACTGGGCGTGTACGGCACCATCGCCGGGGCCGGCGTGATGAGCGTCGTCGCCACCTGCGGGGGCTCCGTCTTCCAGCACTTCTTCCGCCGCACCGGCGAGCAGATCCGCGAGGTGACGGTCCAGGTGACCCACCCCGAGGGCCGCCAGGTGACGGTGCACACCAAGGAGACGACGCCCGCGGGCCGCAGAGGCGCCGAGCGGCGGACGGACCCGGAGCCGGCACCGGTGGACGACGCCACCACGGTGCTGCCCACGGTCGACCCGGGCGGGGTCCCGGAGGTGGTCCCGGACGCGGAGAGCACGCGGCAGCTGAGGCCCGCCGACCCGGACCGGACCCAGCTGCTGGACCTCGGCGACGCGCGGACCCGGATGCTGAGGGCGCAGCCGGGCGCGGGGGCCGGATCCGACCCGGACCGTACGCAGTTGCTGCCCCAGGCCCCGTCAGGCCTGGCGGGCACCGGTGCCCCGTCCACCGGTGCCGGGTTCACCGAAGGCACCACCCAGGGCACCCGGCTGCGCGGCTGGAAGCGTCCCGCGCTCGCGGCCGCCGCGGTCTTCGCCGTGTCCATGGCCGGGATCACCGCCTTCGAGATGATCTCGGGCAACGATCTCAGCGGTGGCCAGGGGACCACCCTCAGCTCCGTCGTACGCGGCGGAGGCGACCGCGACCAGGGTCCGGCCGATCCCACGCCCTCCGGGGACACCGGCCGGGACGGCGGCGACGGGCAGCAGGACCCGGGCGACGGCAACGGCTCGGCTCCCGCGACCGACCCGGGCGACGGCTCCACCGCGAGCCCGGACCCCGGTACGGGCACGGGCGGTGAGAACCCGTCCACCGGGACCACCCCCACGCCGACGCCCTCCCACTCCGGCGGCGGGACCACGCCCGCCCCGACGCCGACCCCCTCGACCCCCGGCGACGGCGGCACAGGCGCACCCGACCCGACCGGCACCGGCGGCGCCCCCGGCCAGGGGGAACAGGCCCCGCCCGCCGACGGCACCGGCGCCGAGTGACCGACGTACCGCCGGACGCGCATCGGCCCCCTCGACGGAAGACGTCGAGGGGGCCGATGGCGTACCGGGAGCTCACTCCCCGAGGACGCGCCGCAGGTAGTCGTTGCCGAACATCCGGTCCGGGTCGAGCCGGTCGCGTACGGCGGTGAACTCGCCGAAGCGCGGGTAGACCCCCGCCAGGTACGCCGCGTCCCGGGTGTGGATCTTGCCCCAGTGCGGCCGCCCGGAGTGCGCGGTCATGATCCGCTCCACCGCGGTGAAGTACGAGCGGTGGGGCGTGCCCTTGTAGAGGTGCACGGCGATGTACGCGCTCTCCCGGCCCGAGGCCGTCGAGAGGGCCATGTCGTCGGCGGGCGCGGTGCGCACCTCGACCGGGAAGCTGATCTTCAGCGGTGAGCGCTCGACCATCGCCTTCAGCTCCCGCAGCGCCGCCACGGCCTGCTCGCGCGGAACGGCGTACTCCATCTCCACGAACTTCACCCGGCGCGGGCTGGTGAACACCTTGTACGGGATGTCGGTGTAGGTCCGGGCCGAGAGGGCGCGGCTGGCGAGCCCGGCGATCGAGGGGATCGTCGCGGGGACCGCCCGGCCGAGCGAACAGGCCACCTGGAAGACCCCGTTGGAGAGCAGCTCGTCATCGATCCAGCTGCTCACCTTCCCGGGCGGGGCGGCCGGGCCCGCGCTGCGGTTGTTGCGCTTGGTGTTGCAGTTGCCGGTGTGCGGGAACCAGTAGAACTCGAAGTGCTCGTTCTCGGCGACCAGTTGGTCGAACTCCGCGGTGACCCGGTCGAAGGCCATCGGCTCCTCGCGGGCGGTCAGCAGGAAGACCGGCTCCACGGCGAGGGTGACCGCGGTGATCACGCCGAGGGCGCCGAGCCCGATCCGGGCGACGGCGAACACCTCCGGGTTCTCCTGCTCCGAGCAGACCAGCACGGTGCCGTCGGCGGTGACCAGTTCCAGGGCGCGGATCTGGGCGGATATCGACGCCGACTCACGGCCGGTGCCGTGCGTTCCGGTGGAGGTCGCCCCGGCGACCGTCTGCTCCATGATGTCGCCCATGTTCGTGAGCGAGAGCCCCTCACGGGCGAGCGCGGTGTTGAGGCGCTTGAGCGGAGTGCCGGCCTCCACGGTGACGGTCATCGCCCTGCGGTCGATGTCCCGGATACCGGTGAGCAGGTCCGGGCGTATCAGCACCCCGTCGGTGGCGGCGGTCGCCGTGAAGGAGTGGCCGGTGCCGACCGGCTTCACCTTGAGGCCGTCCGCACCCGCCCGGCGCACCACGTCGACCAGCTCTTCCACGGACGCGGGGGACTCGGCCCGGGCCGGCCGGGCGGTCACATTGCCCGCCCAGTTACGCCACGCGCTCGTCGTCGTCCGTGCGTAGGTGTCGGTCATCTTCCCCGCGCCCTCCCGTAGGAACCGGCTTGGCCAGCCGGCGATACCCCAGGAACGCCACCGCCGCCGCGAGCGCTCCCGCCACGGCGGGCACCGCGTACCCCGCCTTGGCCCCGGCGGCGTCGACCACCCAGCCGGCGGCCGAGGAGCCGAGCGCCACCCCGACGGCGAGCCCGGTACTGGTCCAGGTCATGCCCTCGGTCAGCTTGGTGCGCGGTACGTGCGCTTCGACGAGGGCCATGGTGGTGACCATCGTCGGTGCGATGGCGAGGCCCGCGACAAAGAGCGCCACGGCCAGCAACGGAAGGTTCCCGGCCAGTTGGAGGGGGATCATACTCACGGCCATCGCGCAGACACCCACCAGCCACCTGGCCGCGGGCTTCCCCTTCAGGTGCAGCAGCCCGAAGACGGCCCCCGCGAGACAGGAACCGAGCGCGTAGACGGCCAGCACGAGGGAGGCGGCGGCCTTGTGGCCGCTCTCCTCGGCGAACGCCACCGTCACCACGTCGACGGCGCCGAAGATCGCGCCCGTCGCCACGAAGGTGACCACCAGGACCTGGAGCCCCGGCGAGCGCAGCGCCGAGCCGCCGGTGTGCTGCGACTTGGGGTGCGGAATCGGCTCGGTGGTGCGCTGGGAGGTCAGCCAGAAGACCCCGACCAGCAGGAACCCGGCGGCGATCAGCGGGCCGGCCTCCGGGAACCAGGCGGTGGAGAGGCCGATCGAGATGATCGGGCCGAAGATGAAGCACACCTCGTCGACGATCGACTCCCAGGAGTACGCCGTGTGCAGCTCGCGGCTCGAACCCCGGTAGATCGCCGCCCAGCGGGCCCGGATCATCGACCCCACACTCGGCACACAGCCGGCGCCCGCCGCGAAGACGAACAGCGTCCAGTCCGGCGCCCCCTGCTGGGCACAGATCAGCAGCCCCGCCACCGCCGCCACCGAGACCAGCGTGAAGGGACGCAGCACCCGCCGCTGGCCGTGCCGGTCGACCAGGCGCGAGACCTGCGGACCGAAGACCGCGGCCGCCATGGCCAGCGTCGCGGTGAGCGCACCGGCCAGCCCGTAGCGGCCGGTGAGCTGCGAAATCATGGTCACGACCCCGATGCCCATCATGGACAGCGGCATCCGCCCGAGGAGCCCGGCGGCGGAGAACCCCTTGGATCCGGGGGCGGCGAAGATGGCGCGGTAGGGGCTCGGCAAGGGGGTACTCCGGTCGTGCCTGTCAGGCGTATGGCGGGCTGTTACAGCTTACGGGCGGGTGGATGTTCCGGACACCGGATTTCCGGACGGCCCGGGGGTGGCGAGGACGGGCGGGCACCGGTCTCCGAGCCTTCCCGACAGGGCGTCGGATGTCGGTTGCCGCCCTGTCGGCGGCGGGTGGCAGGATCGGTGTCATGTCCGATCTGCGCGATCCCGCTCCCTATGACGCCCTGCTGCTGCTCTCCTTCGGCGGTCCCGAGGGCCCGGACGACGTGGTCCCGTTCCTGGCGAACGTGACCCGCGGCCGGGGCATCCCCGAGGAACGGCTCAAGGAGGTCGGCAAGCACTACTTCCTCTTCGGCGGGGTCAGCCCGATCAACGCCCAGAACCGCGCGCTGCTGGACGCCCTGCGCAAGGACTTCGCCGACCACGGCCTGGACCTCCCGGTCTACTGGGGCAACCGCAACTGGGCGCCGTACCTGACCGACACCCTGCGGGGGATGACTGCCGACGGGCACCGCCGGATCGCCGTCCTCGCCACCAGCGCCTACGCCTCGTACTCGGGCTGCCGCCAGTACCGCGAGAACCTCGCGGAGTCGCTGGCCGCCCTGGCGGCGGAGGGCCTCGACGTCCCGCGCGTGGACAAGCTGCGCCACTACTTCAACCACCCCGGCTTCGTGGAGCCCATGGTCGACGGGGTGCTCGCCTCGCTCGCCGATCTCCCCGAGGACGTCCGCGCGGGCGCCCACCTCGCCTTCACCACGCACTCCATCCCGACCTCCGCCGCCGACGCCTCGGGCCCGGTGGAGGCGCACGGCGAGGGCGGGGCGTACGTCGCGGAGCACCTGGACGTGGCCCGGCTGATCGTGGAGGCGGTGCGCGCGGAGACCGGCATCGAGCACCCCTGGCAGCTCGTCTACCAGTCCCGCAGCGGCGCCCCCCACATCCCGTGGCTGGAGCCCGACATCTGCGACCACCTGGAGGCCCTGCACGGCGAGGGCGTCCCCGCGGTCGTGATGGCGCCCATCGGCTTCGTCTCGGACCACATGGAGGTCCTGTACGACCTCGACACCGAGGCCACCGCGAAGGCCGCCGAGCTCGGTCTGCCGGTCCGGCGGTCCGCGACGGTGGGCGACGACCCGCGTTTCGCCGCCGCCGTACGGGATCTGCTCCTGGAGCGCGCGGCGAGCGAGCGGGGGCGTGAGGTGAAGCCCTGCGCGCTGGGTTCCCTCGGCCCCTCCCACGACCTCTGCCCGGTCGGCTGCTGCCCGGCCAGGGCACCCAAGCCGGCCGCGGCGGGCGCGGACAGCCCGTACGCGTAGCCCGTACGCACCGACCACCTCTGGGAGCACCGTGACCGACCCCGCCCTGACCGAACTGCTCGACCTCGCCCTGGAGGCCGCGCGCCGCGCCGGAGCCCTGCTGCGCGACGGCCGCCTCGCCGACCTGGGGGTGGCCGCCACCAAATCCAGCCCCATCGATGTGGTCACCGAGATGGACATCGCCGCCGAGAAGCTGATCACCGGCTACCTCTCCGACTTCCGCCCCGACGACGGCTTCCTCGGCGAGGAAGGGGCCAGCTCCCCGGGCAGCACCGGCATCCGCTGGGTCATCGACCCGCTGGACGGCACCGTGAACTACCTGTACGGCCTGCCCACCTGGGCGGTCTCCATCGCCGCCGAGCGCGACGGAGAGCGGGTCGTGGGCGTCGTCGAGGCCCCGATGCGCCGGGAGACGTACCAGGCGGTCCTGGGCAGCGGTGCGTACGCGAACGGCAACGCCCTGCGCTGCCGCCCCGCCCCGCCGCTGGACCAGGCCCTCGTCTCGACCGGCTTCAACTACGTCAGCAAGGTCCGCAGCCACCAGGCGGACGTCGCCCAGCAGCTGATCCCGCGGCTCCGGGACATCCGGCGCAGCGGCTCGGCCGCCGTCGACCTCTGCGATGTGGCGGCGGGGCGGCTGGACGGCTACTACGAGCGCGGGCTGCACCCCTGGGACCTGGCCGCCGGCGACCTGATCGCCCGGGAGGCGGGCGCGCTGACCGGCGGCCGCCCCGGACTGCCGGCCGACGGCGACCTGACGGTGGCCGCCACCCCCGGGGTCTTCGAGCCGCTGCAGGCCGCCCTCGACGAGCTGGGCGCCTGGCACGACTGACACCCCTGCCCGGCCCGAACGCCCTGGTGGGAGCTGTGAGGGCCGTACGGCGCAGCAGAGGGCCCCGGGTGCCGTGTCGGCATCCGGGGCCCTCTGTCGTACGGCTCAGACGCTTGTGGCGCCGATTTCCACGCCGTGCTCGGCCGCGAGGCGGTGCAGGTCGTCCAGCTCGCCCTGCTCGACATCCGCCAGGAAGTCGTCGCCGTCCTCGCGAGCCCGCGTGAGGTCGGACTCGGTGCTCTTGATGCGTTGCAGCAGACCTGCGGTGAAAGCGTCCATGATGCGCCCCCTCATCGTGGGTCGGTGGCACGGGGGTGTGCCCGGGATTCCTCCGGCAGGGGAGCCGGAGGGGCGGGTGATCTCGCCGCTTCTCCGGGGAAACGGAGCGGGGCCGTGGCATGCCACGGGCCGGACGTGATCGCGGGTGTGAACCCCTCATCCCCACACGCAGTCTCAGAGAAACCTCAACTGACCGGTAATTCCGCCCCATTCCCCGGGCCCGGCCGGCCCGAGCGCCGCCTTACCGCCGGTTTATACGCGTTGCGGGCAGGATGGATGTACACAGTCGGCCTCCCCCGGGGGCCGTTCGCTGTGTGAACCCGTAGAAGGACCTAAGGAAGGACTGCGCTGTGCGCGTACTCGTCGTCGAGGACGAGCAGCTGCTCGCCGATGCGGTGGCCACCGGACTGCGCCGGGAGGCCATGGCCGTCGACGTCGTCTACGACGGTGCCGCGGCCCTGGAGCGCATCGGGGTCAACGACTACGACGTCGTCGTGCTGGACCGGGACCTCCCGGTGGTGCACGGCGACGACGTCTGCCGCAAGATCGTGGAGCTCGGCATGCCCACCCGGGTGCTCATGCTCACCGCCTCCGGTGACGTCAGCGACCGGGTGGAGGGCCTGGAGCTGGGCGCCGACGACTATCTGCCCAAGCCCTTCGCCTTCAGCGAGCTGACCGCCCGGGTCCGCGCACTGGGCCGCCGTACGACGGTGGCGCTGCCCCCCGTCCTGGAGCGGGCCGGCATCAAGCTCGACCCGAACCGGCGCGAGGTCTTCCGGGACGAGGTGGAGATCCAGCTCGCCCCCAAGGAGTTCGCGGTGCTGGAGGTCCTGATGCGGAGCGAGGGTGCCGTCGTCTCCGCGGAGCAGCTCCTGGAGAAGGCCTGGGACGAGAACACCGACCCCTTCACCAACGTGGTGCGCGTCACGGTCATGACGCTCCGCCGCAAGCTCGGCGAGCCGCCCGTCATCGTCACCGTGCCGGGCTCCGGATACCGGATCTGAGGATCATGACCACCACCCCCGACCCCCCTGTGGCGCCTCCGAAGCCCACCTGGGAGCCCAAGCAGCAGGAGCCGCTGTACCCGTGGCTGCGCCCGACCATCCGGATACGGCTCACGCTGCTCTACGGCGGGATGTTCCTGATCGCGGGCATCATGCTGCTCTCGATCATCTACATGCTGGCCGCGCAGGGGCTGCACGTGGGCAACGAGCTGCCGTTCAAGCTGCTGCCCGACAGCAAGATCCAGCTCACCAGCAACGCCTGTCCCGCCCTCACCCCGGGCCTCTCGGCGGACGAGGCGAACGCCGCGCTCAAGGCGTGCAACGGGGAGCAGCGCCAGCAGGCCCTGGACACCCTGCTCAACCGTTCGCTCCTCGCCCTGGTCGGTCTCAGCATCATCGCCTTCGCCTTCGGCTACGCCATGGCCGGACGCGTCCTGTCCCCGCTCGGCCGGATCACCCGGACCGCGCGCAGGGTGGCGGGTACGGACCTCACCCGGCGGATCGAGCTGGACGGCCCGGACGACGAGCTCAAGGAGCTCGCTGACACCTTCGACGACATGCTGGACCGGCTGGAGCGGGCGTTCACCGCGCAGCAGCGGTTCGTCGGCAACGCCTCGCACGAGCTGCGCACCCCGCTGGCGATCAACCGCACGCTGCTGGAGGTCCACCTCTCCGACCCGGAGGCACCGCCCGAGCTCCAGCAGCTCGGGAAGACCCTGCTGGCCACCAACGAGCGCAGTGAGCAGCTGGTCGAGGGGCTGCTGCTGCTGGCCCGCAGCGACAACCAGATCATCGAGCGCAAACCGGTCGACCTCGCCGAGGTCGCCGACCGCGCGATCGACCAGGCCCGGTCGGAGGCGGTGGCGAAGAACGTCGAGATCCGCGGCGAGCGGGCCGCCGCCGTAGTCCAGGGCAACGGGGTCCTGCTGGAGCGGATCGCCCTGAACCTCGTACAGAACGCCGTGCGCTACAACGTGGCCGAGGACGGCTGGGTGGAGGTCACCACCTCCCTGCAGACCGGCCAGGCCCTGCTGGTCGTCTCGAACACAGGTCCTGTGGTCCCGGCGTACGAGATCGACAACCTCTTCGAGCCCTTCCGGCGGCTGCGTACGGAGCGCACGGGCAGTGACAAGGGGGTCGGACTCGGCCTGTCGATCGCGCGGTCCGTCGCGCGGGCCCACGGAGGCCGTATCATCGCGGAGCCCCGCGAAGGCGGCGGTCTCGTGATGCGCGTCACCCTGCCGGTCTGAGAGGCTGCACGGTGTGACTCTGCACCGAATCTTCATGTTCGCTTTGGGCGGAATTTTCAGGACCCGTTCCCGGGTGAGTCGTGTGTGATCGATCACAGAGGCCGTTTTTGGGCCATCTACTCTCCGTGATCGCATCCCGTTCGGAAAGCCGGTAATCGTCCGGGTTTTCGGAGGGTGTTATCACGGGAAGTACACGGGGTGGCGCCTGTGAACTGCACAGTCGGGACCGTGTACGGTCCCCATCGCCACCCAAGCCGAGCCTCGCCGAGGCGACCGGTTGGGTGTCGATTGAGTAACAGACCTTGATGTGAGGCAAAATCTCCGCCTCAGGTCGGGCACAAGTCCGGCCTCTCACGCGTTACGTGCGCTGAGACACCCGCAGAAACCCAAGAGGGGGAGAGCGACATGGCAACGGATTACGACACCCCACGCAAGACCGACGACGACGTGGACCAGGACAGCCTCGAAGAGCTCAAGGCTCGTCGGAGCGACAAGACGGCATCCGCCGTCGACGTCGACGAGTTCGACGCGGCCGAAGGACTCGAGCTGCCCGGCGCGGACCTCTCCAACGAGGAGCTGGCCGTCCGGGTGCTGCCCAAGCAGGCCGATGAGTTCACCTGCATGAGCTGCTTCCTGGTGCACCACCGCAGCCAGCTGGCCCGCGAGAAGAACGGTCAGCCCATCTGCCGCGACTGCGACTGAGGTCGGGTCGGCCGTGGCAGGCGACACACCGTTCCGGAAGCGGCGCCCCTGGCGCCGGCACGGACCGGAGGCGGAACAGGGCGGCACAGGCCCGGCACCAGGCGTCAGCCCGGCTGCCGAGCGGTCCGCCGCCCTGCCGGAGACCTCCGGTATCTCCCGTCCCGGTGATTCCGGTACGTCCGACGACGAGCGGGGCCGTTCGGCCTCGCTCGAAGTGGCGGGGGCGGCAGACCTGCCGGAGCTGGGCGGAGAGACGGACCAGGCGGAGCCCACGACCGGGGCAGGCCGCCTGCAAGCAGTGAAACGGGGGGTGCGCAGAGGCGGGGAGAGCGCCCGTGCGCTGGCCGGCCAGCTGGCCGACCGGATCATCGAAACGGCTCCCCGCGTCCCGGTGCGCGATCTCGCCACCCTGCGCAAGCACTTCCCCGGGCTGGGGCCCGAGGAGCTCGCCGACAAGCTGGTGGCGGGCGCGAGCCGGGCCAGCGCGACCGTCGGCGCGGGTATCGGCGCGGCCGCCATGCTGCCCGTGCCACCCGCCATGCTCGCCGAGCTGGCGGCGGAGGTCACCGGCGTCGCCGCGATCGAGATGAAGCTCGTCGCCGAACTCCACGAGGTCTACGGCCGCCGCCCGCCGGGAAATCTCGGCCAGCGCTCCACCGCGTATCTGACGTCGTGGACGGAGGAGCGCGGCATCGATGTCACCCGGCCCACCACGCTCAACGCGGCCGTGGGCGGCCAGATGAAGCGCGAGCTGCGCCAGCAGATCATGAAGCGCATGGCGCGCAACCTGCCCAACCTGATCCCGTTCATGATCGGCGCCGCGGTCGGCGCCACGATGAACCGCCGCGACACCCGCAAGCTCGCCGACCGGATCAGGAACGACCTGCGCAAGCAGCAGATCCCCTGGGACCGGCTCGCCGAGCTGCCCCCGCTGGAGCAGCCCGTGCTGCCCGCCGTGCTGCCCAAGGAGATCGAGGGCGGCTGAGCCCGCCCACGAGCGTCCGCAAGGGAGCTCAGGCCGCCGGAACGGCGCTCAGCGCCGCCGCCAGGCCCCGCGGGTCCCGGGTGGAGAGGAAGACGTACGGAGTCGGGTCGTCCGGATCCGTGATCTCCACCCGCACCGCCGTCCCCACATAACTGCGCAGCAGCATGAACGCGCGCGCGTCCGCCTTGTGCGTGCGCCAGGCGCGCGCCTCCTCGGCGTCCAGCACCTCGGGCGCCCCGAGCGCCGAGAGCGGGATGCGGGCATCGCCCGCCACCAGCGCCCCGGCCACCACCCGGATCCGGGCGGAGCCGTAACTGCTCACCGCTGCCGCAGCCGCGGCCGTACCGCCGACCAGCCCGGCGAGCAGCGGCAGGGAGCCGAGCGGCAGAAGCATCAGCGCACAGGCGACACCGACCCCGAAGGCGATGAACCACCAGGAACGCGGTGCGGTGAGACGTTCGTCGTAGGGCGGTGCGGAAGGCTGCATGGAACCAAGCTTGGCACGGCGCGACCGGCACACCGCCGCGCGGGTAAGGTCTGCGCCTGTGAGTGGAACATCAGCAGCTCTGACACCCCCTGCCGACGCCGTCGCGCCGGTCCGGCACCCTGACGCCCCCGCCCCCGGGGAGCTCCTCGGTGCGCACTACGAGCACTGTTTCGGCTGCGGTGAGGGACAGCCGCACGGCCTGCACCTCCAGGCCCGGGCCGGCGAAGGCGTGAGTGTGACCGCCGAGTTCACCGTCAAGCCCGCCCACCAGGGCGCCCCCGGCCTCGCCCACGGCGGGGTGCTCGCCACGGCGCTGGACGAGACCCTCGGCTCGCTGAACTGGCTGCTGCGCACGATCGCGGTGACCGGACGGCTGGAGACCGACTTCGTGCGCCCTGTCCCGGTGGACACCGTGCTGCACCTCGACGCCCGGATCACCGCCGTGCACGGCCGGAAGATCTACTCCACGGCCACCGGCCGGATCGGCGGCCCCGAGGGACCCGTCGCCGTCCGGGCCGACGCCCTGTTCATCGAGGTCAAGGTGGACCACTTCATCGAGAACGGGCGGCCCGCCGAGATCCAGGCGGCCATGGCCGACCCGGACCAGGTCAAGCGTGCCCGAGCCTTCGAGGTGAACCCCTGATGCGCAGCCCCGTCGACGTACTGATCCGCCTGCTCGACCCGGACGTGCCGATTCCGGCGTACGGACACCCGGGGGACGCCGGGGCCGACCTGGTGACCACCGAGGCCGCCGAACTCGCCCCCGGCGAGCGCGTGGTGCTGCCCACCGGGGTCTCGATCGCCCTGCCCGACGGGTACGCCGCCTTCGTGCACCCCCGCTCCGGCCTCGCGGCCCGCTGCGGAGTGGCCCTCGTGAATGCCCCAGGGACGGTGGATGCCGGGTACCGTGGGGAGATCAAGGTGATCGTGGTCAACCTCGACCCGCGTGAGAGCGTGCGGTTCGAACGGTTCGACCGGATTGCCCAATTGGTCGTCCAGCAGGTCGAGAAGGTGCGCTTCCACGAGGTGGCGGAACTTCCCGGCTCGGCGCGGGCCGAAGGGGGCTTCGGGTCCACCGGCGGTCACGCGGCGGTGGACGTCGCCGAGGGCGGGATCACCCACGGTGGGAACAGCTACGCATCGGTCGTATCCGACCGGGAAGGACAGTGACGTGTTCGGACGTCGCAAGAAGAGTGGTTCCGCCGAGGACGAGGCGGACGAGGTGCGCGAGGCCGAGCAGGTCGCCGACGAGGGTACCGACGGGACCGCCGCAGGCGCCCGCCGGACGAATCTTCCGCCGGCCCCCCGGCCCGACGGACCCTGGGACCTCTCCGAGGTCTCCCAGCCCGGCGAGGGCCGGGTCGACCTGGGCGGCATCTTCGTGCCCGGTGTCGAGGGCATGGAGCTGAGGGTGGAGGTGGCAGGGGACGCGATCGTCGCCGCCACCGTCGTGCTCCGCGACAGCGCGGTCCAGCTGCAGGCCTTCGCGGCCCCCAAGCGGCAGGGCATCTGGGGCGAGGTCCGCGAGGAGATCGCCTCCGGCATCACCCAGCAGGGCGGCATCATCGACGAGGTCGAGGGCCCGCTGGGCTGGGAGCTGCGCGCGCAGGTCCCCGTACAGCTCCCGGACGGCACCAACGGTGTCCAGCTGGTGCGCTTCGTCGGCGTCGACGGCCCCCGCTGGTTCCTGCGCGGTGTCATCTCCGGCCAGGGCGCTGTCCAGCCGGAGGCCGCAGGGCTGCTGGAGACGGTCTTCCGGGACACCGTGGTGGTCCGCGGGGACAGCCCGATGGCCCCGCGCGACCCGATCGTCCTCAAGCTCCCCAACGACGCCCAGATGGTGCCCGAGGGCGTCCAGCAGGAGGAGCAGGAGGGCTCGAAGTTCTCCGGCGGCATGGGCCAGCTCCAGCGCGGACCCGAGATCACCGAGATCCGCTAGCAGTACGTCACCACAGCATCGGCCGGTGGGCCGCACCCTTCCAGGGGTGCGGCCCACCGGCCTTTCCGCGTCCGCCCGGCCCGCCTCCCCAGGGGGCGCGTATGGGGCGCGTATCGGGCACGTACGGGTGACATCAAGAGCCGGGCCGCTCCCGTAAGGAGTCTGTCAACGCGGCTGGTGGGGGCCATTTCCGGCTGTTTGCTCAGGGGGTCCGAGAAACCGAACCCCCCTAGGAGCACACGATGGCCGACACGGCCTTCGTCGCCACCACGATCGCGGTCTTCGCGCTGGTGGCCCTCGTCGCACGGACGGTGGCCAAGCTGTGACCGCCGAGAACACCGTCGGCCTGATCGTGGCCGTCGCCCTGCTGGGCTACCTCGTCCTCGCCCTCCTCCACCCGGAGAGGTTCTGAGCCCGACATGAGCCCCCTCCTCGCCGGCCTGCTCCAGCTGCTCGCGCTCGTCGCGGCACTGGCCCTGGCGTACCGCCCCCTCGGCGACCACATGGCACGCGTCTACACCTCCACCCGCCACCTGCGGGCCGAGCGGTGGATCTACCGGGCCATCGGCGCCGACCCGTCCGCCGAGATGCGGTGGCCCGCCTATCTGCGCGCGGTCCTCGCCCTCTCCCTCGTCGGCGTTCTCCTCCTCTACGCGCTCCAGCGTGCGCAGGGAGCCCTTCCCGGCTCCCTGGGCTTCCATTCGATCGACCCCGACCAGGCGTTCAACACCGCCGCCTCCTTCGTCACCAACACCAACTGGCAGTCGTACGCCGGTGAACAGGCCATGGGCCCGCTCGTCCAGACCGGCGGGCTCGCGGTGCAGAACTTCGTCTCCGCCGCCGTCGGCATGGCCGTCGCGATCGCCCTCGTACGCGGCTTCGCCCGGAGCCGCACCGGGGAGCTCGGCAACTTCTGGACCGACCTGGTGCGCGGCACCGTACGCGTCCTGCTCCCGATATCCGTGGTCGGCGCCCTGGTCCTGGTGGCCTGCGGAGCGATCCAGAACTTCGCGGGCGTCCACGCCGTCGGCCAGTTCATGGGCGGTGCGCAGCAGTGGAGCGGCGGCGCGGTCGCCTCGCAGGAGGCCATCAAGGAGCTGGGCACCAACGGCGGCGGCTACTTCAACGCCAACTCCGCCCACCCCTTCGAGAACCCCACGCCGCTCTCCAACCTCTTCGAGGTCTTCCTCATCCTGCTCATCCCGACCGCGCTGACCCGCACCTTCGGCCGGATGACGGGCTCGGTGAAGCAGGGGTACGCGATCCTCGCCACGATGGCGGCCATCTGGCTCGGCTTCACCGCGCTGATGATGTGGACCGAGTTCGCCCACCGCGGACCGGCCTTCGAGATCGCGGGCGGCGCGATGGAGGGCAAGGAGACCCGCTTCGGGGTGGCCGGCTCGTCGATCTTCGCGGTCGCCACCACGCTGACCTCGACCGGCGCGGTGAACTCCTTCCACTCCTCGTACACCGGCTTCGGCGGCGGCATCACGATGCTGGGCATGCAACTCGGCGAGATCGCGCCCGGCGGGGTCGGCTCCGGTCTCTACGGCATGCTGGTCATGGCGGTCATCGCGGTCTTCATCGCCGGACTGATGGTCGGCCGGACCCCGGAGTACCTGGGCAAGAAGATCGGCGTCCGGCAGATCAAGCTCGCCGCCTGCTACCTCCTCGTCACCCCGGCGCTCGTGCTCGGCCTCACCGCCGCGGCCATGGCCCTGCCCACCCCCGGCGACTCGATGACGAACGCGGGGCCGCACGGCTTCTCCGAGATCCTCTACGCCTACACCTCGGCCGCCAACAACAACGGCTCCGCCTTCGCCGGGCTGGCCGCCGACACCCCCTGGTTCAACACCACCCTCGGCATCGCGATGCTGCTCGGCCGCTTCCTCCCGATCGTCCTCGTCCTGGCCCTGGCCGGGTCACTGGCCGAACAGCGATCGGTGCCCGCCACCACCGGCACCCTCAGCACGCAGAAACCCCTGTTCAGCGGGGTGCTCGTCGCCACCATCCTCATCGTCACCGGTCTCACCTACTTCCCGGCCCTGGCACTGGGCCCGCTGGCTGAAGGGCTCGCGTCATGAGCACGCTCACCGACCCCCGTACGCCGCCACAGGCGCCGCGGACCGCTCACCGGCCCGCCGAGGAGCGCGTCGGCGCCGGGGTCTTCGACCCGGGGCTGCTGGTCCGGTCCCTGCCCGACGCGGTGCGCAAACTGGACCCCCGGGTGATGGTGAAGTCCCCGGTGATGTTCGTCGTCCTGACCGGCTCGGTGCTCACCACCGTGCTCGCGGCGCTGGACCCGGGCGACGGGTTCGGCTGGGCGATCACCGGCTGGCTCTGGCTCACCACCCTCTTCGCCAACCTCGCCGAGGCGGTGGCGGAGGGGCGGGGCCGGGCGCAGGCCGAGACCCTGCGCCGGGCCAGGACCGACACCGTCGCCCGCCGGGTCCTCGGCAGCGGCGAGGAACGGGTCGCCGGAACGGAGCTGCGCGTCGGGGACCTCGTGGTCTGCGAGGCCGGTGACACCGTCCCCGGGGACGGCGATGTGGTGGAAGGCGTCGCCTCCGTCGACGAGTCCGCCATCACCGGCGAGTCGGCACCGGTCATCCGGGAGTCCGGCGGCGACCGCTCGGCCGTCACCGGGGGTACGAAGGTGCTCTCCGACCGCGTCGTCATCAGGATCACCACGAAGCCGGGAGAGACGTTCATCGACCGGATGATCGGCCTGGTGGAGGGTGCGGCACGGCAGCGGACCCCCAACGAGATCGCTCTCAACATCCTGCTGGCCTCCCTCACGATCGTCTTCCTCCTGGCCGTCGTCACGCTCCAGCCCTTCGCCGTGTACGCCGGGGCCGAGCAGTCGATGATCGTGCTGACCGCCCTGCTGGTCTGCCTGATCCCCACCACCATCGGCGCCCTGCTCTCCGCCATCGGCATCGCGGGCATGGACCGCCTGGTCCAGCGCAATGTGCTGGCCATGTCGGGGCGTGCGGTCGAGGCGGCGGGCGACGTGTCGACGCTGCTGCTCGACAAGACCGGCACCATCACCGTCGGCAACCGGCAGGCCGCCGCGTTCGTACCGGTCGCGGGCGTCACGGAGGAGGAGCTCGCCGGGGCCGCACGCCTCTCCTCGCTCGCCGACGAGACCCCCGAGGGCCGTTCGGTCGTCGCCCTGGCCGACGAGCTGTACGGGCCCGGGGGAGGGGCCGGGGCCGGGGGAGCGCCGGCGGGCGCCGAGTGGGTCCCCTTCACCGCGCAGACCCGGATGTCCGGCGTGGACCTGGACGGCCGCCGGGTGCGCAAGGGAGCGGCCCGGTCCGTGACCGCCTGGGTGAAGGACCGGGGCGGCAGCGTCGCCCAGGACGCGGACGCGCTCGCGGACCGTATCGCTGAAGCGGGCGGCACACCGCTGCTGGTGGCCCTGGAGGACGTCCACGGGGCCCGTGTCCTGGGCGTCGTCCACCTCAAGGACGTGGTGAAGGAGGGCATGCGGGAACGGTTCGGCGAACTGCGCCGGATGGGCATCCGTACGGTCATGATCACCGGCGACAACCCGCTGACCGCCAAGGCCGTCGCCGAGGAGGCGGGGGTCGACGACTTCCTGGCCGAGGCCACGCCCGAGGACAAGATGGCCCTCATCAAGCGGGAGCAGGCCGGCGGCAAGCTCGTCGCGATGACCGGCGACGGCACCAACGACGCGCCCGCGCTCGCCCAGGCCGACGTCGGAGTGGCGATGAACACCGGGACCTCGGCCGCCAAGGAGGCCGGGAACATGGTCGACCTGGACTCCGACCCCACCAAGCTCATCGAGATCGTCCGGATCGGCAAGCAGCTCCTGATCACCCGGGGCGCCCTGACCACCTTCTCCATCGCCAACGACGTCGCGAAGTACTTCGCGATCATCCCGGCCATGTTCGCCGTGGCCTACCCGTCGCTGGACCGGCTCAACATCATGCGGCTCGCCTCCCCCGAGTCCGCGATCCTCTCCGCGGTCGTCTTCAACGCGCTGATCATCGTGGTGCTGGTCCCGCTGGCCCTGAAGGGCGTCCGCTACCGGCCCGCCGGTGCCGACGCGATGCTCCGGCGCAACCTCGGCCGCTACGGAATCGGCGGCCTGATCGCCCCCTTCATCGGCATCAAGCTCATCGACCTGCTCATCTCCCACATCCCCGGAATCGGCTGATCCGCCATGACCAACACCTTCCCCGGCACCACCACCCGGCTCCTCGGCGCCGGGCTGCGCGCCCTGCTCGTCCTCACCCTCGTGTGCGGGGTCATCTACCCCCTCGCCGTCACCGGAGCGGCCCAGGCGCTCCTCCCCGGCCGGGCGAACGGCTCCGCGGTCACCTCCGGCGGGCGGACCGTCGGCTCCGAACTCATCGGCCAGGGCTACGACCTGCCGGCCGGGAAGGGGCAGGGGGCGCCCGGGCCCGACCTCCGGTGGTTCCAGCCGCGCCCCTCCAACGGGCTCGCCGCCAACAGCGTCAACACGCGGTACGACCTCCTTGTCTCCGGCGCCACCAACCGGTCCGGCGACAACGAGGAGCTGATCAGGTGGGTGACGGAGGCGAAGGCGGCCGTCGTCGCCGACAACTCCGTACCGGGCCACCGCATCCGCCCCCAGGACGTCCCGCCGGACGCCGTCACCTCCTCCGGCTCCGGCCTCGACCCGCACATCTCCCCGGCCTACGCCGAGCTCCAGGTCCACCGGGTGGCGCAGCGCAACCACCTGGACGCCGAGCGGGTGGCGGGGCTGGTGGCGGATCACACAGAGGGCCGGACCCTCGGCTTCGCCGGGGAGCCCCGGGTCAATGTCCTGAAGCTCAACATCGCCCTGAAGGAGCTGGTGGACGCGGGCTGAGCGGCCCCGGCGCGGACCCGGCCGGAGCGGGCGGGTCCGCATCAGGGTTGCGTCAATACGCCCCTCACCTGCGCTCCCAGGTGCCGGGGCCACGGATTCGCGGAGTAGCGTCAAGAGCGGCAGCCGCACCCGGCGCCACCGGCCGCCGGCAGAGACGGCCGCACGGAAGAAGACAATGGGGCCATGGGACGCGGCACACTCCGGATCTACCTGGGCGCGGCACCGGGCGTCGGCAAGACGTACGCGATGCTCTCCGAGGCCCACCGCAGGGTCGAGCGCGGCACCGACTGCGTGGTCGCCCTCGTGGAGCACCACGACCGGCCGCGTACCGAGGTGATGCTGCACGGTCTGGAACAGGTCCCGCGCACCGAGATCACCTACCGCTCCGCCGTCTTCACCGAGATGGACGTCGACGCCGTCCTGGAGCGCGCCCCCGCCGTGGCCCTGGTGGACGAACTGGCCCACACCAATGTGCCCGGCTCCCGCAACGCCAAGCGCTGGCAGGACGTCGAGGAGCTCCTCAAGGCCGGGATCGACGTCATATCCACGGTCAACATCCAGCACCTGGAGTCGCTGGGCGACGTCGTGGAGTCGATCACCGGTGTACGCCAGCAGGAGACCGTCCCGGACGAGGTGGTGCGCCGGGCCGACCAGATCGAGCTGGTCGACATGTCGCCCCAGGCGCTGCGCCGCCGGATGGCGCACGGCAACATCTACCAGCCCGACAAGCTGGACGCCGCCCTCTCGAACTACTTCCGCCCCGGCAACCTGACCGCCCTGCGCGAGCTGGCCCTCCTCTGGACCGCGGACCGGGTCGACGAGTACCTCCAGCAGTACCGGGGCGAACACAACATCCGCACCACCTGGCAGGCCCGCGAACGCATCGTCGTCGGCCTCACAGGCGGCCCCGAGGGCCGCACGCTCATCCGCCGCGCCTCCCGGATGGCCGCCAAGGGCTCCGGCAGCGAGATCCTCGCCGTCTACATCGCCCGCAGCGACGGGCTGACCTCCGCGTCGCCCAAGGAGCTCGCCGTCCAGCGGACCCTGGTCGAGGACGTCGGCGGAACGTTCCACCACGTCATCGGTGACGACATACCCGCGGCCCTCCTGGAGTTCGCCCGGGGGGTCAACGCCACCCAGATCGTGCTCGGCTCCAGCCGCCGCAAGACCTGGCAGTACATCTACGGCCCCGGGGTCGGCGCCACCGTCGCCCGGGAGTCCGGGCCCGACCTGGACGTCCACATCGTCACCCACGAAGAGGTCGCCAAGGGACGCGGCCTGCCCATCGCGCGCGGCGCCCGGCTCGGGCGGGCCAGGATCGTCTCGGGCTGGCTGGTCGGCGTCGCCGGCCCCGTCCTGCTCTCGCTGCTGCTACGGAGCCTGGAGAACGGCCCCGGCCTGGCCAACGACGTCCTGCTCTTCCTCTTCCTGACCGTCGCCGCGGCCCTGCTCGGCGGATTGCGGCCCGCCCTCGCCTCGGCAGCCGTCGGCGTGATGCTCCTGAACTACTGGTTCACCCCGCCGACCCAGACCCTCACCGTGCAGGACCCGGAGAACTTCGTCGCCATCGTCATCTTCTTCGCGGTGGCGGTGGCGGTCTCCTCGGTGGTGGACCTGGCGGCCCGGCGTACCCACCAGGCCGCCCGGCTGCGCGCCGAGTCGGAGATCCTCTCCTTCCTGGCGGGCAGCGTGCTGCGCGGCGAGACCGCCCTGGACGCCCTGCTGGAGCGGGTCCGCGAGACCTTCGCGATGGAGTCCGTCGCCCTGCTGGAGCGGACCAGCGACGTCGACCCGTGGACCTGCGCCGGATCCGTCGGGCCCGCACCGGTCGCCCGGCCCGACGACGCGGACGTGGACATGCCGGTCGGGGACAACATGGCGCTCGCGCTCTCCGGCCGGGTGCTGCCCGCCGAGGACCGCCGGGTGCTCGGCGCCTTCGCCGCCCAGGCGGCCGTCGTCCTGGACCGCCAGCGCCTGGTCTCGGAGGCCGACCGGGCCCGCAGGCTCGCCGAGGGCAACCGGATCAGGACCGCGCTGCTCGCCGCCGTCAGCCATGACCTGCGCACCCCGCTCGCCGGGATCAAGGCCGCCGTCAGCTCGCTGCGCTCCGACGACGTCGCCTGGTCGCCGGAGGACGAGGCGGAGCTCCTCGAAGGCATCGAGGACGGCGCCGACCGGCTCGACCACCTGGTGGGCAACCTGCTGGACATGTCCCGCCTCCAGACCGGCACCGTGACCCCGCTGATCCGGGAGATCGACCTCGACGAGGTCGTGCCGATGGCGCTCGGCGGGGTCCCCGAGGGCAGCGTCGACCTGGACATCCCCGAGACGCTGCCCATGGTCGCCGTCGACCCGGGGCTGCTGGAGCGGGTCGTCGCCAACGTCGTCGAGAACGCCGTCAAGTACAGCCCCGGCGGCGAGCCCATCGCGGTGGCCGCCAGCGCGCACGGCGAACGCGTCGAGCTCCGGGTCGTCGACCGGGGGCGCGGTGTCCCCGACGAGGCCAAGGAGCGGATCTTCGAGCCCTTCCAGCGGTACGGTGACGCCCCGCGCGGTGCCGGAGTGGGCCTCGGCCTCGCGGTCTCCCGGGGCTTCGCCGAGGCCATGGGCGGCACGCTGGACGCCGAGGACACCCCCGGCGGCGGGCTGACCATGGTCCTGACGCTCACCGCGGCGCCCGGCCGGGCCCAGGCCGGGGCCGCCCTCCCCGCGGGGGCCACCTCATGACGGACCCGCCGCGCACCGGCGTACGCCCGGCCCCGCCCCCGCGTACGCCCCGCACCGCCCCCGTACACCCGCGCCCCCGCCCCGTACACCCCCGCTCACATCCCGTACATCCCATACAGCCCGCACAGCCCGCACAGCCCGTACTGCAGAAAGGCAGGTCCGCGATGACCCGGGTGCTTGTGGTCGACGACGAGCCGCAGATCGTACGCGCCCTCGTGATCAACCTGAAGGCCCGCCACTACGAGGTCGACGCGGCGCCCGACGGGGCGACCGCCCTCCAGCTCGCCGCCGCCCTCCACCCCGATGTCGTGGTGCTCGACCTCGGGCTGCCCGACATGGACGGGGTCGAGGTGATCAAGGGTCTGCGCGGCTGGACCAGGGTCCCGATCCTCGTCCTCTCCGCGCGCCACACCTCCGACGAGAAGGTGGAGGCCCTGGACGCGGGCGCCGACGACTACGTCACCAAGCCGTTCGGCATGGACGAGCTGCTGGCCCGGCTGCGCGCCTCCGTACGCCGCTCGGAACCGGTCGGGCAGGACGTCACCGAGGACATCGCGATCGTGGAGACGGCCGGCTTCACCGTCGACCTGGCGGCGAAGAAGGTGCACCGCGGGGGCCGTGACGTACGGCTCACCCCCACGGAGTGGCACCTGCTGGAGGTCCTCGTCCGCAACGGCGGCCGCCTGGTCGGCCAGAAACAGCTCCTCCAGGAGGTCTGGGGGCCCTCCTACGGCACCGAGACGAACTATCTGCGGGTCTACATGGCCCAGCTGCGCCGCAAGCTGGAGGCGGACCCCTCGCACCCCCGCCACTTCGTCACCGAGCCGGGCATGGGCTACCGCTTCGAGCGCGGCTGACGCTCACCGGCTCACCCTTTCGAGTGGTCCACCCGGGCCTCCGTACACGCCCCGCAGGACCGGTACCCTTCGGGTATGAGTGCTGTTCCCCGACACGAGAAGGCCGACAGGGCGGAGAGGCCTTCCGGGCGCTTCCGCCGTATGCTCGACCGGCTCTCCAGCTCCCAGGAGGACCTGGAGTCCCAGGAGCTGCGGGAGGACACCCAGGCCACCGGATGCACCCGTATCTCCGAGTGCTCCGACCGCCAGATCGTGAAGGTGGCTGGTACGTTGCGGACCGTCACCCTCCGTCCCCGGGCCGGAGTGCCCGCCCTGGAGGCGGAGCTCTTCGACGGCACCGAGCCGCTGGACGTGGTCTGGCTCGGCCGGCGCTCCATCGTCGGCATAGAGCCCGGCCGCAGGATCATCGCCTCGGGCCGGGTCGCCATGAGCCACGGGCGCCGGGTGCTGTTCAACCCCACATACGAACTCCGACCGCTCGGCAAGGAGTAGCCGGTGACGTCTCTCGACAAGCCGACGTCCGAAACGGACCAGACCCACCTCACGGGCCCGCAGCACGCCGGCGGGAAGCACGCCGCCCAGCAGGACACCGCGTCGAAGGCGGTCACCGAAGCCGCCCTCTTCGAAGCGTTCGGCGGTGTGCGCGGCATGGTGGAGACAGTCCTCCCCGGGCTGCTCTTCGTCACGATCTTCACCATCAACAAGGACCTGCACATCTCGGCCATCGCGGCCCTGGCCGTGTCCCTGGCCCTGGTCGCCGTACGGCTGATCCGCCGCGACACCGTGAAGCACGCCTTCAGCGGCGTCTTCGGGGTGGCCTTCGGTGTCGTCTTCGCGATGATGACGGGCAACGCCAAGGACTTCTACCTGCCCGGCATGCTCTACACCCTGGGGCTGGCCGTCGCCTACCTCGGCACCGCCGTCGCCGGGGTGCCGCTGATCGGTCTGATCCTCGGACCGGTCTTCAAGGAGAACCTCTCCTGGCGGACCCGTAACCCGGGCCGGAAGAAGGCGTACACCAAGGCCAGTTACGCCTGGGGCCTCATCCTGCTCGCCAAGTGCGCGATCCTCTTCCCGCTCTACTGGTGGGCCGACACCACCCAGTTCGGCTGGGTGCTGATCGCGCTGAAGATCCCGCCGTTCCTGCTCGCGGTCTATCTCACCTGGGTCTTCCTGGCCAAGGCGCCGCCGCCCATCGACGTCTTCGCCGAGATGGAGGCCGAGGAGCAGGCCGAGAAGGACCGCAAGGCGCAGGCCGCAGCAGCTCTCCGCAACCCGGAGGCGTAAAGACCTAAAGGAAGGGCCCGTAACCGCTGTTGTGCGGCTACGGGCCCTTCTTATGCTCACGCGTCAGCTCTACGGCTACGTGTCAGTCGTCGGACGACAGATCGCGGCGGACCGACAACAGGTCCTCCAGCTGCTCCTCGCGCGCCTGGGCGGCCACGAACAGCAGCTCGTCACCGGCCTCCAGGGTCTCCTCGGCGCTCGGCGTCAGCACACGCGTCCCACGGATGATGGTCACCAGCGAGGTGTCCTCGGGCCATGCCACGTCACCGACCCGGGTGCCGGCCAGCGCCGACTCGGGCGGCAGCGTCAGCTCCACCAGGTTGGCGTCGCCGTGGCTGAAGCGCAGCAGCCGGACCAGATCACCGACGCTCACCGCCTCCTCCACCAGGGCCGACATCAGCCGCGGCGTCGAGACCGCGACATCGACGCCCCAGGACTCGTTGAACAGCCACTCGTTCTTCGGGTGGTTGACCCGCGCCACCACCCGCGGCACGCCGTACTCGGTCTTCGCGAGCAGCGAGACGACCAGGTTCACCTTGTCGTCGCCCGTCGCCGCGATCACCACGTTGCACCGCTGCAGGGCCGCCTCGTCCAGCGACGTGATCTCGCAGGCGTCCGCGAGCAGCCACTCGGCCGACGGGACCCGCTCCACCGAGATGGCGCTGGGCGCCTTGTCGATGAGCAGCACCTCGTGCCCGTTCTCCAGCAGCTCGGCGGCGATGGAACGGCCCACCGCGCCCGCCCCGGCAATCGACACACGCATCAGTGACCGCCCTCCTCGGGACCCTCGGCGAAGGCCTCTTCGACCTTGGCGATCTCGTCCGTACGCATCATCACGTGGACCAGGTCGCCCTCCTGCAGGACGGTCTGCGAGGTCGGCAGGATGGCCTCGCCCAACCGGGTGAGGAAGGCGACGCGGACACCGGTCTCCTCCTGGAGGGTGCTGATCCGGTGGCCGATCCAGGACGGCGTCGTGTGCACCTCGGCGAGCTGCACACCCCCGCTCGGATCGCGCCACAGCGGCTCCGCGCCCGACGGCAGCAGCCGCCGCAGCATCTGGTCCGCCGTCCAGCGGACCGTCGCCACGGTCGGGATGCCGAGCCGCTGGTAGACCTCGGCCCGCTTCGGGTCGTAGATCCGGGCCGCGACATTCTCGATGGAGAACATCTCGCGGGCCACCCGGGCCGCGATGATGTTGGAGTTGTCGCCGCTGCTGACCGCGGCGAACGCCCCGGCCTCCTCGATCCCCGCCTCACGGAGGGTGTCCTGGTCGAAGCCGACCCCGGTGACCCGGCGGCCGCCGAATCCGGACCCGAGGCGGCGGAACGCGGTGGGGTCCTGGTCGATCACCGCGACCGTGTGCCCCTGCTGCTCCAGGGTCTGTGCGAGAGCGGCTCCGACGCGCCCGCAGCCCATGATGACGATGTGCACTGTGCGCCTACCTCGCCGTCCTGGTCATCCGGCTGACCTGCGAAAACACGCTGCTCACACTTCTCTCTCAGCTTGCCGGGCAAACAACGGGGCAACCACCTTCGGCGTTGCCCGGATATGAGCTTATGCCGCGCTGACGGCATTGCCTCATCCGCGTCCGCGTTCCCTTCGACACGTGGGCAAAGGGTGAGTAAAAGCGCTGCGCCGATCGCAAGGATTCCGTTAAGGATTGCGGCCGGTTTCTGCTCCTACCGCAGGAGAGAGCGGGGGCACGGCGATCAGGCGGCCGGGAGCGGTCCGGGCTCCGCTTACGATCCTCAGCGTGTCCAAACTGACCGACCTGCCCAAAAGGATTCTGATCGGCCGGGCGCTGCGCAGCGACAAGCTGGGGGAGACGCTCCTCCCCAAGCGCATCGCCCTCCCCGTCTTCGCATCCGACCCGCTGTCCTCGGTGGCGTACGCACCCGGAGAAGTCCTCCTCGTGCTGTCCATCGCGGGTGTGTCGGCGTACCACTTCAGCCCGTGGATCGCGCTGGCCGTCGTGGTCCTCATGTTCACGGTCGTCGCCTCCTACCGGCAGAACGTCCGCGCGTACCCGAGCGGCGGCGGCGACTACGAGGTCGCCACCACCAATCTCGGGCCCAAGGCCGGACTGACCGTGGCCAGCGCCCTGCTGGTCGACTACGTCCTGACCGTGGCCGTGTCGATCTCCGCCGGGGTGGAGAACCTGGGCTCCGCGATCCCCTTCGTCATCGAGCACAAGACCCTCTGCGCCGTCGGCGCGATCGTCCTGCTCACCCTGATGAACCTGCGCGGGGTCAAGGAGTCCGGGAAGCTGTTCGCGGCCCCGACGTACCTCTTCGTGGCCGGCGTCTTCCTCATGCTGCTGTGGGGCGCGTTCCGGGGACTGGTCCTCGGCGACGCGATGCACGCCCCGACCTCCGAGCTGGAGATCAAGCCCGAACACCAGGGACTCGCAGGCTTCGCGCTGCTCTTCCTCCTCCTGCGCGCCTTCTCCTCCGGCTGCGCCGCCCTCACCGGGGTGGAGGCGATCAGCAACGGGGTGCCCGCCTTCCGCAAGCCGAAGAGCAAGAACGCCGCGACCACGCTCGCCATGATGGGCCTGCTCGCCGTCACCATGTTCTGCGGAATCATCGCCCTGGCCATGACCACCGACGTCAAGATGGCCGAGAACCCGGCGGTCGACCTGCTCCGCGACGGCGTCCCGGTCGGCGAGAGCTACACCCAGGACCCGGTGATCGCCCAGGTCGCCGAGGCGGTCTTCGGCCATGGCTCGTTCCTCTTCATGATCCTCGCCGCAGCCACCGCACTGGTCCTCTTCCTGGCCGCCAACACCGCGTACAACGGCTTCCCCCTGCTCGGCTCGATCCTCGCCCAGGACCGCTACCTGCCGCGCCAGCTCCACACCCGCGGTGACCGGCTCGCCTTCTCCAACGGCATCGTGCTGCTGGCCGGCGCCGCCATCCTGCTGGTCGGGATCTACGGAGCCGACTCCACGCGCCTGATCCAGCTGTACATCGTCGGCGTCTTCGTCTCCTTCACCCTCAGCCAGACCGGCATGGTGCGGCACTGGAACCGCCTGCTGGCCGACGAAGGCGATCAGTCCAAGCGCCGCCACATGGTCCGGTCCCGCGCCATCAACGCCTTCGGCGCCTTCTTCTGCGGTGTGGTCCTGGTGATCGTCCTCGCCACCAAGTTCACCCACGGCGCCTGGGTCGCCCTGCTCGGCATGGTGATCTTCTACGGCACGATGACCGCGATCCGGAAGCACTACGACCGGGTCGCCGCCGAGATCGCGGCCGACGAGACCACCGCGGACGAGAGCGCCCGCCCCTCCCGCGTCCACGCGATCGTCCTGGTCTCCAAGCTGCACCGGCCGACCCTGCGCGCCCTCGCCTACGCCAAGCTGATCCGCGCCGACCACCTGGAGGCGCTCTCCATCAGCGTCGACCCGGACGAGACGAAGGCCCTGCGCGAGGACTGGGAGCGGCGAGGCGTCAACGTGCCGCTCAAGATCCTCGACTCGCCCTACCGCGAGGTGACCCGCCCGGTCATCGAGTACGTCAAGGGCCTGCGCCGCCAGAGCCCGCGCGACGTGATCAGCGTCTACATCCCGGAGTACGTGGTCGGCCACTGGTACGAGCACCTGCTCCACAACCAGAGCGCCCTGCGCCTCAAGGGCCGCCTGCTCTTCACCCCGGGCGTCATGGTCACCTCCGTCCCCTACCAGCTCCAGTCGTCCGAGGCCGCGAGGAAGCGGGCGAGGAAGCGGGCGGACTGGAACCCTCCGGGGGCGGTGCGCCGGGGCCCGGTGGAACGCCGGCACAAGGAGCCGAACCGGAAGGGGTGAGGGGCGTGACGGGTGTCTTCTGGTAAGCGCGCCGGCAGCACCCACGTAGACTGGTGGGCTGTTGTCCGGCCGCGGGCACCCGCCTTTCCCCTTCCTCCCTGGAGCCTCCCCTCATGCAGAACGAACCCACGTCGTCGCTGGTCGGGGAGGAGTACGAGGTCGAGGTCGGTCCCGTCGCACACGGCGGTCACTGCATCGCCCGTACCGCCGAGAACCAGGTCCTCTTCGTCCGCCACACGCTCCCCGGCGAGAAGATCATCGCCAAGGTCACCGACGGCGACACGGACTCCCGCTTCCTGCGGGCGGATGCGGTACGGATCCTGGAGCCGTCCAAGGACCGCGTCGAGGCCCCGTGCCCGTACGCCGGCCCCGGCATGTGCGGCGGCTGCGACTGGCAGCACGCCAAGCCCGGCGCGCAGCGCCGCCTCAAGGGCGAGGTGATCGCCGAGCAGCTCCTGCGCCTGGCGGGCCTGACCCCCGAGGAGGCCGGCTGGGACGGCACGGTCATGCCCGCCGAGGGCGACAAGCTCCCGCCGGGCGAGGTCCCCGCCTGGCGCACCCGCGTCCAGTACACCGTCGACGCGGACGGCCGGGCGGGCCTGCGCAAGCACCGCTCGCACGACGTCCAGCCGATCGACCACTGCCTGATCGCCGCACCCGGCGTCTCGGAACTCGGCGTCGAGAAGCGCGAATGGCCGCAGCTGGCCGCCGTGGAGGCGATCACCGCCACCGGCTCGAACGACCGCCAGGTCATCCTCACCCCGAAGCCCGGCGGCCGGCTCCCGCTGGTCGAGCTGGACAAGCCGGTCTCCGTACTCCGCGTCGAGGAGCACGACGGCGGCGTCCACCGCGTCCACGGCCGCGCCTTCGTCCGCGAACGCGCCGACGACCGCACGTACCGCGTCGCCTCCGGCGGCTTCTGGCAGGTCCACCCGCAGGCGGCCAACACCCTGGTCCGCGCGGTCATGCAGGGCCTGCTGCCCCGCAAGAACGACACGGCCCTCGACCTCTACTGCGGCGTCGGCCTCTTCGCCGGAGCCATCGGCCAGCGCATCGGCGAGAAGGGCGCGGTGCTCGGCATCGAGTCCGGCAAGCGCGCGGTCGAGGACGCCCGCCACAACCTCAAGGACCTGGACCGCGTCCGCATCGAACAGGGCAAGGTCGACCAGGTCCTGCCCCGCACAGGCATCACGGAGTGCGACCTGATCGTCCTGGACCCGCCGCGCGCGGGCGCGGGCAAGCAGGTGGTCAAGCACCTGTCGGGGCTGGGCGCGCGCAAGATCGCCTACGTGGCGTGCGACCCGGCGGCACTGGCCCGGGACCTGGCGTACTTCGCGGAGGGCGGGTACAGGGTGCGGACGCTGCGGGCGTTCGATCTGTTTCCGATGACGCATCATGTGGAGTGCGTGGCGATCCTTGAGCCGGTCGACAAGGCCCGCTGACCTGCTGTTTTGTCGAGCGGACATGGTGTGCGTTTCTGAGCAGGTTTTTGACGCTCGTTCTGATGAGTCGCCAGGCAGTGGTGTAGGCCAGGGCGGTGGATTCGCCGATCCCGAACCTGGCAGCGATCTTCGCCGAGGTGACGTGTTCACGCAGGTGCACCAGTGCCACCATCGCGCGCCGAGACGGGCGGAGCTTGTACCGGCGGTCGCCCTCACGGGTGACGATGAGCATGGTGACCCACCCCACGAGCCAACTCGAAGAGGCTCCCTCACAGGCCTGGCAGTCGGTTCCTGCCCCCCGGGCAGGGCCTCCCGCCGACGGTGCCGGGGGTCGAGATCGAGACAGCCTGACCCGCCACGGACGACGGGCCCGCAGTGGGGTGATCACTCGCCGTGGGGGCGGAGCTGCGACCTCCGCCTGCATTGTCCCATCTCGACCGGCCCTCAATTACGTAGAGGGAATACGGAGGTCGCCCCTCCGGCGAAATCACCCGGCACGGCACTGCCTTGAACCAGCCATCGACTTTAATTCCCGTTGACCATCCCTATAACCGCCATGAAGGGTGGTCCCCGCTTCACCGGTTCATCCATTCGAGGGGGCAGGGAAATGAAGAAGAACGCTCGCCGAACTTGCGCGATCGGTACGGCCGTGGCAGCGCTCGCCGGCGTCATCGTGCTCGGGGGAGGTGCCACGGCACAGGCGGACACTCGCTGCAGCTGGGGCACCATTACCATCAACAGCGGCAGGGGTGCCGAGGCTCCGAGCACGGCGTCCGGCCACAAGCACGACACCGGAAACCACTACGTCCGCTACATCGCCGGCGACCTGGTCGACTGGTGGGCGGACAACAACGGCGGAAGTGACGGCGACACCTGGGACTCGTACTACGGTACGCGCAAGTGCTAGCCTCGCCCACCGCTTGAATCAATTACCGTGGTGCGGGGGGAAGTTCACCCCGCACCACGCGTCCCCCACACCAGAAGGCGAACCAGGAATGCGCCATCACCTCACGTTACCGCTGGCCACAGTCGCCCTGACGGCGCTGATGCTGTCGGGTTGCGCCACGACCGAGAGGGAAGCGGAGGGCCCCGCTCCCGGGGCGGAGCGGTCTGCGGACTCCCGTGATGCGATGAGTGATCTGCCGGTCGGAACTCCCACCCCGTATTCCGATCTCAAGGTCGGCATGTGTTCCAACTTCCAGGGAGATGTCCGCTCGGACCAGGAAGTCGGCACGGTGGACTGCGCGACGCCGCATCGATTCGAGATTCTGTCCGAGGCCGAGATTTCCGAAAGCGGGGAAAGTCCGTTCCCCGGTGATCGCGGTGTCATGGATGCCATGCGCACCCTCTGCGCTCCCGTGCTGGACCCCCTCGTTTCGAAGAACAAGGGATCCATGATCGGACTGCTCTTCGTGCCGCTCAACAAGGATTCCTGGGAAGCCGGGAACAGGACCGGCTACTGCTCCATAACTTTCCCCGAGCCCAGAACCGGAAAGATTGGCAAAGCCGCGTGACGCAGGAGCCCGAGCACACCGGGCCCTCCGACGCGCTCGTCCGCTTCGACGACGTCCGAAAGTCCTTCCGCACCGCGCGCGGACGTCGGCAGCAGGCCCTGGACGGATTCTCCATGTCCATTCCCCGGGGTTCGATCGTGGGGCTTCTGGGGCCGAACGGCTCAGGCAAAACCACTGCCCTCAAGACTCTCCTCGGCCTTGTCCGGCCCGACAGCGGCAGTGTTCACGCCTTCGGCCACGCGCTTCCCAAGGACCAGCGGCACGTCGCCGGTCGCATGGGCGCGCTCATCGAAGGGCCCGCGTTCAACGCCTCGTTGACCGGCGAGCACAACCTCCGGCTGATCGGCGAGCTGCACGGCGCGGGACCCACCGAGGTGGCCGAGGCGCTGGAACTGGTCGGGATCGCGCAGGCCGCCCGGCGCGCCTACTCCGGCTACTCCCTCGGCATGAAGCAGCGGCTCGGCGTGGCCGGGGCCCTGATCTCCGGACCCGAACTCCTCGTCCTCGACGAGCCCATGAACGGGCTCGATCCTGAAGCCGTGCGGGACATGCGGGAGTTACTGAAGAGACTGCGCGACGAGCGCGGTATGACCGTGGTCGTCTCCTCCCACATCCTGGCCGAGGTCGAGCTGGTCTGCGACTGGGTCACCATCGTCAGGAACGGCCGTGTCATCTGCGACGCCGGGGTCTCCGAGCTGATCTCCCGGGGGACCGAGCACCTGGTGGTGCGGGTGCACGACACGGTCACCGAGCAGGCCGTCGCCGTACTGGAACGGCACGGCCACACCCTCACCCGGGCCGCAGGCCCGCGCGGCACGGACGAGCTACGGATGCCCGCTCCCCGGCCGCACCCGCACGCGCCCGAAGTGCTGAGGCTGCTGACCGCCCAGAACGTGTATCCGCGCGAGCTGCTGGTGGAGTCCGTCTCCCTGGAGGACATCTACGTCGCGGCGGTCCGGGCCGCCGACGCCGCAGCGGAGGACGGCCCCTTTGATGAACGCCGTTGACCAGGTGCGCGGCTTCGGCGCCCCGCCCTGGCGCCGCCTCGTGCGGGCCGAGCGGCACCGGCTGACCGCCCCGCCGGCCGTACGCCGTGTCGCGGCCGGTCTGCCGCTGCTGGTCCTGGCCTTCGGCCTGTCGAAGCTGTTCACCCACAGCCCCGACACCGGACCGGCGCTGCGCGAAGCGGACGCGCGCTACCAGGAGTTCATCGAACAGGCCGCCCGTACGGGCATGCCGACCGGCAGCATCGGGCCGGACTCCTTCTTCGACGACCCGCGCTACCTGATGGAGTCGCTCTCCTTCGGCGACCTGCGCACCGTCCTGCTCGGTCTCGGTGCGGCGGCCACGGTCTTCGGGATCGTCAGCGGCGGGGCCGACTGGGCTTCGCGCGTGATGCTCACCCTCACCGCCGCCGAACCCGGGCGTGCGCGGCTCTTCCTCACCCGCGGCGTACTGGTCGGCGGCCTCTCCATGGCGGCGACCGCTCTGTGCGGGCTGTTGCTCGTGCCGTGTCTGCTGCTCGCGGCTCATCTACGGGGGAGTACGGGGGGCCTGGACTCCGCGTACTGGGCGGTGCTGGTCAGCCAGTTCCTGCGGGGCATCGTGCTCGTGGGTCTCCTGGCCCTCCTCGGCTACAGCCTGGCCGTGCTGACGCGCCACGTCCCCGCCGCCCTCGCCATCGCCTTCCTCTATCTCGCCGGCGCGGGCCGGGTCTTCGGGGGGCGGGGGCCGCGACTGGCCGAGTACGACATGGACGGCCTCACCTTCGCCGTCCTCAACGAGAAGCCCGTCGTCCCCATGGCGGAGTCCGACTGCATCTCGGGCCCCGGCTGTGCGGCCACCCACGTCGACCTGACCGCCTTCGACGGCTTCACCGGGATCCTCCTGTACCTCCTCCCGGTCCTCGTTCTGGCCCTTTGGCGCTCCACCCGAACGGACGTCGGCTGATGACCCTCCTCGCGAAACCCTCGTCGCCGCCCCTGAGCCGCTTCGTCCGGGCCGAGCTGCACCGGTTACTGAGTCCGAAGCCCGTTAGGTACGGCCTCCTCGCGCTCCCCGCGATCCTTCTGGCCCTTGCCGTATCCACCTTCCTCAGTCATCACACCGATGTGGCGGCGGCGTGGCGGGCGGCCGAAGCGGCCTACCGTACGTACGCGGAGGAAGCGGCGACCCGGCCCGCGGGCTCGGTCGAGACCCTGTCCCCTCGCGAGTTCTTCGACGACCCCCGCTACCTCATGACGAAGGCATCCTTCGTCGACCTGCGCGCCGTGCTGTCGGGGCTGTCGCTGGCCGCCCTGGTTCTCGGTGTCCTCAGCGGGGGTGCCGACTGGTCGTCCCGCGTGATGCTCACCCTCACCGCGGCCGAGCCCCGGCGCACCCGTCTCTTCCTTGTCAGGGGCCTGCTCGTCACCGCGGTCGCCACCGCCACCGCCGTCCTGACCTCGGTCTTCCTCCTGCCCCTCCTGCTGGGTGTGGCCGTCTTCAAGGGGTCCCTGGCCGACGCGGACGGGCGGTACTGGATGGTGCTCGCCGTCATCGTGGCGCGTGGCGCGGTCCTCGTCGGTCTGGTGGCGCTGCTGGGCTACTCCCTCGCCATGCTGACCCGCCGCACGACCACGGCCCTCGGTATCGCCCTCGCCTATCTGGTCGCCTCCGGCCGCATCGTCCAGGAGTACGTCCCGGCACTGGCCGAGTACCAGCTCTCCGGGATCACGTTCGCCGTCCTCAACGAGCGTCTGCTGATGGAGACGGACAGGACCACCTGTGTCGGCGAGGGCGCCTGCCTGGCCATGAGGGAGGGCACCACCGCGACCACCGCCTTCCTCGCCCTGTCTGTTCACCTGCTCCCCGTCGTGGCGGCGGCCTGGTGGCGGTTCGCGCGCCGGGACGTCGGCTGAGGCCGAATCTCCGCGAGGGGGCCTCCCCGGCGACCGGCGCGGCCACCACCAGCAGCTGGCCGAGGAGTTCGATAGTCCATTGGGCCTATGAGCCCACCGAAGATGCGGTCGTCCAGGCCGGACCGAAGCGCTCCCGGACGGCCTATGTCGCTCCTGTCGCACTGCGCACCCCCAGCGGGAATCACCCGACACGACACGGCGGCTCCGGAACAAGGCGAACGCGACATCGCAGCCCTCGTCGGCTGCCCCCGGCACCTGACGCGCACTCACTGAGCAGCACCGACGCACGGAGTTCCGGCGTCCGACCGGCCGGATCAGACGCCGGAGAGCGTCGCGGCCAGCGACTGGGACCATGCGCCGTGGGAGAACGGTCCCGGCGGGCGTTGTGACGGAGACACGCTTCCAGGGCGCGACTGCGCCGCTGCGGGGTGTCATCGGCCGACTGACCCGGATACGCGCGCATCACCTGGTCCAGCTCGCCATACCGCCGGTCGTGTTCGAGGGGCTTCATGGACATGTGCGTGTGACCCCTACAGGTAGACCGGGACGGTCGTGTGGACGAGGAACCCCGCGGACTCGTCGCCTCGCGGCGCAGCACTACGCGCGCCGCGTGTACGTCGACGGGGCCGCGCCCGGCCAGCAGGTCGCCCTCCTCCAGCTGGACCCGGCCCACGGGCTCCTCACGGGACGGTCAGGCTGCCTCAAGGGTGAGGCGGACCCGGGTGTTCCTGGCCAGCCAGCGGTGGATGGCTTGTTCGTCGGCGGTCACCACCTGCTGGGTGGCCCACTGGGTGGTCTCCCTGTCGGGGGACAGGAGGCGGAACGGGTCAGCACGGAGTGCATCCTCTCAAATCACCTCGTCAGGAGCCGGGCTCCTACGGGTGGCAGGCGGTTCAGTAGTCGGCGAAGTTCCAAAACATGCCCACCTCGGTGTCCGAGACGACGATCAGGCCGTAGTCCTCCGCGTACATGCTCAGAGGGCTGTACGCCCAGCTCGACGATGTGAAGTCGAGTGTGCCGCTCACGTGACCGGGCTTGTTGACGTTGGTGTGAAAACTGGCGGTGTCCCCGTAGCGCGTGAGGATTGTGCGCGCCATCGCCCGGAGCTCGCCCTCGCTTTCGGTGAACCGACTCAGGTTGGACAGGGTGCAGCCGTCGTCTGTAAGGGCGAGGAGCAGGTTCTCTGCGCTGTCCCGATCGATCTCCTGGAGGCGGCTCGAGATGTACTCCGGTGGGTGAGCGACGAAGGGGTAGGTGGGGGACGCCTCGCGCTCCGGGTTCTGAGCCGCGTCATCGAGACGGGCCCAGCCGCGGGGGTCCGGGGCCCGTGCCATCAGAGCGAGGACGTCGACAACCCAGTTCTCGTGGCGACGCGGGCCCGTGGCGTCGTACGGGTACGCGTCCTCGTACAAGTGGCGTACCGCGGCTTCCCAGGATGTCTGGTCGACGGACATGTGGTGCCGGCCTTTCTCGGCTTTCGTTAGGGCTTGGAGGGCAATGACGTCATGACAGCGAACGGAGGGTTGCGGCTGCTGCAGTAGCGGATACGCGTGCCGACGCCTCTCACGTCGTACGCCTGGGCTTTCGGGCCGCCCTGCTTGTACTCGGACAGCGCGTGGTCGGGGTCCAATGGCTGCCTGCTCACGCTGCGGCCGCTGGTCTCGCCGCTCGGCACTGTGTCGTAGAACGACTTGACCCCACCGGCCTTGAACTCGGGTGCGCCCCGGAGAGCGAGCCTGATTGGCTCGGGCTCGCTCTTGTGTGTCGGATGGGGAGGCCGCGCCGACCGTTGCTCGAGAAGGCAGTGTCCATCGCTTCGACGCGCGGCTAGTATCCAGCTCTCAGGCACCGGCATTCGTCCGGCCTTCGGCCTGCTGCACGTCTGAATGAGATCGGAAGCCCGGTGAGCAGTGCTCGTTCCGATGGGCGGGTGCTGGCCGCCCGCCCCGGTGACCCCAAGCGCGTCGGCCCTTATCGGATCATCGGGCGCCTCGGCTCAGGGGGCATGGGCACGGTGTACGCCGGCCTCGACGACGCCGGTCTCCGGGTCGCGGTCAAGGTCGTTCACTCCGCTCAGGCGGACGACGCGGAGTTCCGGGCTCGTTTCCGTCGGGAAGTGCAACTCTCCGCCCGTGTCCAGGGCCCGTGCCTCATACCCCTGGTCGCGGCCGACGTCGAAGCCGCGTCGCCGTGGCTGGCCACCGCCTATGCCCCGGGGCTCACCCTCGATCGGCACATTGCCACGTACGGTCCGCTCGCCGGTGGAACCCTGTACGCCTTTGCCGCCGGTACGGCCCAGGCTCTCGCGGCCATTCATGCCGCCGGCGTCGTCCACAGGGACGTCAAGCCGCAGAACGTCATCCTGACTGCGGGCGGCCCCCGGGTTCTGGACTTCGGCATCGCCCATGCCGCCGACGGCACATCCGTGACGCGTACCGGCATCCTGACCGGCACTCCGGGCTGGATCAGCCCTGAGCACTACCGCACCGGTACGACAGGCCCTGAGGGCGACATGTTCGTCTGGGGCGCCCTCATAGCCTTCGCGGCCACCGGCCGTACGCCCTTCGGCGTGGGAGCTCCCGACGCGGTTGCCTACCGGGTCATGTCCGAAGAGCCTGATCTGCGCGATCTTCCTGATGAGCTCCGCGCAATCGTGAGCAGCGCTCTTGCCAAGGAACCGGGTGACCGAGCCGCCGCGAGGGACGCCGCCGAGGCATGTGCCGTCCTCCTTGCAGCTCAGGCCACACAGGTCACCCCGGTCGGTGCGGAACCGACACTGGTGGGCGATCTCGTCGCAGCTCAGTGGGACGTCCCCGCTCTGGACGATCCGAACTGGAGACGCCCTGCCCGTTCCGGCAGACGCCTCATCGGCATCGCGGTGGCTGTGGCCACGGTCATCGGTGGCCTGGCGGCCGGGGTGCCGGCCCTACTGCCCGACAAGGCGGAGACGACCTCGTCGGATGCCCGTTCTCCTGCCGGTGCTCCCCCCACCAATGCCGCTGTCGTGGCGTCTTCCGCTCCACCCGCGGCAAGCTCCCGGACTCCGGTGGGCGCGGAGTCGGTTCCCTCTTCCGGGAACACGGACGAGGCAACGATTGCCACATGGCGCGATGCGCGTCGCGCCAAGGGGGAAGTGGAGATCGAGACCGAGGCCGCACTCGGGCACGATGTCAGCCTCGGTGTGGGCGAGGAGTACAACTACCCCGGCCGGTACGGCGTGGGCTACTCCCCGTCCCGCAGAGAGCTGTACATAGCCGTCAGCGGCCCGGCCGTGGAGCCACGCGTCGTGCAGGGAGTGGCCAAGAGCGCCTGCCTCACCCTGCGCATGATGGCGGACATCTACAAGGACCTCCCTTACGACGAGTACGTGGTGGTCGACAACACCAGGCCCACGGCACCGGTGATCGTGTGGGAGGACGATTTCCGTACCAACACCGGCTGCATCACACAGGCCATCGACCGCAGCGCCCCCGACCCCGGGCCACCCTTGATCGGGCAACCCACGGAACAAGGTCTGGCCGCGGCGCGGATTCCCAGCGTCGACAAGCGTGAAATCAGAGTGGCAACCGAGGCGGTCCGCCAGCTCTTCGTCGACTGGAACGCCAACTCCCGGCTGGTCGACGACCCCCGCTACATCAGCGACGAGAACACCAGCATCGGCTTCGCTCCGCACGAAGGTGTGATGTATTTGTGGGCAACGAAGCCCGAGTGGGACCGGAACACACGGGAGGAATGGGCGGAGGCCGCCGCCGGCGTGGCCTGCCGGACGGTTCTCGCGGAATCGCGCGCGGGGAATGAATGGGGCTACGCCCAGTACGCGGTGGCGGTCCTCGACGGTGCTGGAGGTACGGAGTTCCTCCGCTGGGGAACGGCTGACGGCTGTGCGAGCTGAGCTGTCTCAGCCGAGGATCAGCGGCAGAGTTGCCAGCCCCCGCGTGAGGCGGGTTCGGCGCCAGGTGAGGGATTCTGCGGGGACGGCCAGGCGGGTGTTCGGGAAGCGGGTCACCAGGGTGCGGAGGGCGGTTTCTGCCTCGGCCCGGGCCAGGGGGGCGCCCGGGCAGCGGTGGATGCCGTGGCCGAAGGAGAGGTGGCCGGTGGCGTCGCGGTCGAGGTCCAGGTGGTCCGGGTGGGGGAACTGCGCCGGGTCGCGGTTGGCGGCGCCGGGGGCGATGAGGACCGGGAAGCCTGCCGGGATGTCGGTTCCGCCGATGTTCAGGTTCTCCGTGCTGTGGCGGAAGGTCGCCACGCTCACCGGGGAGTCGTAGCGGAGCAGTTCGTCCAGGGCTCCGGGGATCAGGTCCGGGTCCCGGCGCAGTCGGTCGAACGCCTCCGGGTGCCGGAGCAGGGCCAGGACGGCGTTGCCGATGAAGTGGGTGGTGGTCTCGTGCCCGGCGACGATGAGGAGCGCGGCCAGGGAGACGGTCTCGTCCCGGTCCAGGTCGCCCTCCTCGCAGTCGCGTACGAGGGAGTGGAGCGGGCCTTCGCCGGGGGTGGCGCGGGCCGTGGCGACGAGGTCGGTGAGGTAGTCGCCGATTCGGTGCGATGCCGCGTCGACGATGTTGGTGTCGGTGGCGTCGAAGAGGGCGTGGGACCAGGTCGCGAGTTCGGCGCGGTCCGGTTCCGGGACACCCAGCAGTTCGCAGATCATGGTGATGGGGAGGGGGAGCGCCAGCTCGGCCACCAGGTCGACCTCCTTGCCCGGTTGCCAGGCCGTCGTGAGGTCGTCGACCACCCGGGTGATGTACGGGCGCAGTGCCCGGACGCGTCCGGTGGTGAACAGGGGCGTCGCCACCCGTCGGTGGCGGGTGTGCGTGGGCGGGTCGCTCGCCAGCATGTTGCGGGAGATCGCCGGGTGCAGGTCGCGGTTCGAGGGGCGGTCGGCGAAGAAGCGGGCCGTGTCCTTGGAGAGGCGGGGGTCGGTGAACGCCTCGCGCGCTTCGGCGTGGCCGGTGATCAGGTACGCGTGGTGTCCGCCGGAGCCGGTGGGGATCCGTTGGACCGGGCAGCGTTCGCGCAGTTGGTCGTAGGTGGGGTAGGGGTCGGCGAAGAAGCGCGGGTCACGCAGGGGGTCCTGCCGAGGGCGCGGGGCGGTCATGAGGCCGCTCCCGCGTTCTTGGGTGCTGGGTGGTTCGGTGAGGCTGCTTCCGCGTTCTCCGGTGCCGGGTGGCGCGCGTAGGCCTTCGCCACGAGCAGCAGCCACGCCGTCTCCGCCGGGAGGTCGCCCTTGCGGGAGCGGGTGCCGGCGGCGGGCGGGGCCTCGTCGCCGTCGAGGGGGAGTCCGGTGCGCTTCGCGGCCACGGCCGCGGCGATGACCGCCGCCTCCACCTCGGCCTCGCCCCGGGGGGTTTCGGCCGTGCCCCGGCGGGCGGCCTCGGCTGCGGCGGCGTCCCGTACCGATGTCCGGCGGTACGGGCGCAGGGCCAGTACGCAGTCGTTGATCTCGATGACCCGGCGGTGCAGGTGGAAGTCGAGGTCGTGGGAGTCGACTTCGGTGTTGCCCGGGTCGAGCACGACCTCGGGGACCGCCGATGTGACCTCCCGCCACAGGGGTTCCAGCGCGGTGAACGAGTTCCGTTCCCAGCGGCGGCGGCGCAGTTGGCTGAGCGGCCACAGCAGGGCGGGCAGGGTGAGCCCGACGGTGATGAGGAGTACGGCGACGGCGGGCGCGGTCACGCTGAACGCGCAGCGGAAGGGGGTCAACGGGCTTGAGCACCGGGCGTGGTCGGGAATGAGCCCCAGACCGAGGCCGATGGAGATCAGGGCGAAGAGCTTGTACGCGGCGTAGAGGAGGGCGAAGCCGCAGCCGACCGAGGTCGTGCGCAGGCCCCAGCGCTGACTGCGCCGGGTCGAGCGCTTGGAGTGGGCCCAGGTCTGCAGCAGGAAGTCCTTGGCCGTGTACCCCAGGTAGGAGATGTAGATGAGCACGTAGCACGCGTACAACACCGGGTTCCGTCCGGTGAGTTGTTCGGCGACGAAGAAGGCGGTCATGCCGGTGACGGAGATCGCGAGGGCGATGACGCGCAGTCGGATCTGCCGGTCGGCCCGTTCCCGGTCCAGATTGAGCTGGAAGAGGAAGGCGAGGACCGCGGTGGCCGCCGTCAGGGTGAAGGTGTTGCTGAGCAGCCGGGCGACGTGGGGGACCACCGATTCGACCGCGCGCTCCACGGCGGGGGCGTAGGAGGCGAAGGCGAGGGCGAACGAGGTCAGCAGCGCCGCCATCGCCCAGGTGCCCGTGGGGCGGTGTCCGCCGCGTCCTCGTACCCAGTACGCGGCGAAGCACAGCAGCACGACGGCCGTGCCCGTGAACAGGATGTTGATCATTTCCGGTGGCGTTTCTTCCTGTGTGGCTCGGCGAACAGCGCGTCCCAGCTCTCGGCGCCCCTGGCGGGCCGGCTCGGCGGGCCTTCGCGTCCCCGGTACATGAGTTGGCGAATCACGCTGGCCATCACCTCGGCCTCGCGCTCGTCCTCGCTCGTGTAGCTGGTCCGGCCGGACATGCGCTGTACGAGGGTGGGGTCGAACCCGATCGCGCGCAGCGTGTCCCGGTCCAGTTCCAGGCTGCCGGGATGGTCGCAGACGATGTGGCTGATCTCGTGGGCGAGGATGTGGTTCTGGTGGAGGGGGGAGGTGGCCTCCTCGTAGAACAACAGGTCGGCGTCCGGGGTCTCCAGACGGATGCCGCACGGGGCGTCCAGGGCGCCCAGCGTGCTCAGGGGGCGCAGGATGATGGGGCGTCCGCGTTGTTCGGCCACGGCGTCGCGGAGGTCGCGGGTGCTGAAGCGGTGCGGGAGTCGAAGCGCCTCGACGCGCGCCTCACACGCGGCGCGAAGCTGCTCGAAGTCCATGTCCTCACTTCGGTGACGCCGGTCGGGGGTGGCCGACCGGGGCGGATCCCTCCTGGGTAGCTCTGTGTGAGCGCACCAATGCTGACATGTTCGCGACTCTGCTTCGAGGGCGGGGTGAGGCTGCGAGGCGCTGCGCGGACCGGGATGCCGGGCTTGTCCCGGGAAACGACTGATGCCCCCCTGGCGATGAGCGGCCACAGGGGGGTTTCGTCCCGGGGCGGGGATCGTGCGACCGTCGCCCGGTGCGCGGTTCAGTCGTCCAGGTTCAGGTCCTGCGGGCTGTCGTCGGTGGTGAGCCCTTCGAGTCTCCGGGCCTGTTCGATCACGGTGGACAGCATCTTCAGGCTGTCCACGCTCAGCCCGTTGGCGCGCAGGGCCACCTTGCGGACGTCCTGGTCACGCATGGCGGCGAGGAGGCCGATCTCCGCCTTCGTGCGTTCGGCCGCCTCGCTGTCGACGAAGTAGCCCGCCGGTACGCCGAAGAAGTCGGCCAGGGCCTTGATGGTGTGCCGCGTCGGGTTCCGCTTGGCGCCGGTGCGCAGTTGCTGGATGGCGCTCGCCGTGACCCCGCGCCCCTCCCCGGTCGCGGCCTTACGGATGCCCTCGGCGACCTCCGCGTAGGTGTAGGGCCCCCGGGAAGGGGGGTGCACCTCGCGGAAGAGGTGGTCCAGGAGCTGGGCGAAGGTGGGTGAACGGTCATCCTCCACGTAACACGACCTCCTTGGCGTGATGCCGAGCCTTTGCCCACCACAGTGTTTCTCGAAGCCCGTCGGGCCGGCCCCGGCAACACTTTGGTTGACGCCGGGCAGTCACTCTGGTGTACGTTACCAACGCTTCTTCGCCACTGAAGTGTCGAGGGGGAGGCGGGTGGCCGGGCCGGGGTCGAGCTTCACGGGGGTGAGCTCGGCCGACGGCCCGCACCTCCCGTCTGCCGTGCGGCCACGCGGGGGAGACGGCGGCCCGCACCCCCGCCGGACCCGGCAGCGCTAGAAGCACTCCGGCAGCGCCGTACCGTCCTTGGCGCGTACGGCGGGGAGCCAGGCCGTGGGTGGTTCGGAGCCGGGCGGGAGATGGACCCGGAACCAGTGGGTGGACCGGCGGTCCTCCTCGTCGATGATGGTCTCCCCGTCGGCCACCTGGCAGTCGGCGGTGAGGATGTCCCCGTGCCACACCCTGGTCGCCACGACGTTCTCCGCCGTGTACGGCCGCACGGGATCGATCGCCAGACCCAGGCTGCACCGCGGGTCCCGGACGGACTGTCCCCGGCAGTCCCGCTCCGCGTTGTACACCTGGACCGTGCCGGCGGGCGCCGTGGCCGAGGCCGCCCGTACCGCGTCCGAGCACAAGGCCGCGCCGGCGATCCCGCACAGCGCGGTGGCCAGGACGGCCGTACGGGCCCGGGGGCCGCGCCGCCCCGCCCTCGACCCGGGGGCCTCCCGGTGGGCGGCGATGCGGGCCAGCAGGCTCTCGGCGGTGTGGCGGGCCCGGGCCTCGTGGGTCGGGGCGAGGCAGTCGGCCGCCAGCGCACGCCAGAACGGCGGTACTGCGTGGTCCATGCGCAGCGGCGCGCGCCCCTGGCCGTACTCCTGGACCGCGGCGCCCCGCGCCATGGGCGTGGCCCCGGGGAAGGGCGAGGCGCCGGACGCGAACACCTCGTGGATGACGATGCCCAGCGCCCAGATGTCCGCCGTCGGCCGGACCCGTACGCCGAGTTCGCCCAGCGGCGCCCGCCAGCGCTCGGGCGGGAAGTAGTCCAGGGTGCCCAGGGGAGGAACGTAACCGTGTGTCCCCGTCAGCTCGGTGGCGAGGCCGAAGTCCGAGAGCTTCACGGAACGGTCCCTGCCCAGCAGGACGTTCTCCGGCTTGAGGTCGGCGTGGACCCAGCCCGAGCGGTGGAGATGTGCCAGCCCCTCGCAGATGCCCGCGATCAGTCCGCCGCGATCGTCCTCGGGCACGCCGGCGTCGATCAGGTCCCGCAGACTGCCCGCGGCCCGCTCCATGACCAGCACGTTCGCACCCTCCAAGGAGGGGTGGCCGGGTGCGGTGAGGACGAACGACTCCAGGAGGCCGATCAACCGGGTATGCCCGGCCCTGCTCCCGAGCTCGACCTCGCGGCGGGCGGACTCCACGATCCTGCGCGCCTGGCGCGGCGCGAGTCCGGCGGTCGGCATGATCTTGAGCGCGACGTCGGCGTGGCCCGGAGGCGCGGCGGTCCCGCCGGTACGGTCCGGATGCCCGCCGGTACGGTCCGGCTGCCGGCCGGCCGGTCGCGCCGCGTACACCGTGGACCAGCCCCCGGAGCCGATGAGCCGGGTGACCACCCAGTCCCCGACCCGGTGGCCGGGCGGGAGCGGGTCCGCCCGGTCGCCGTCCGTGGTGTCCGACGGGCCGTGCGGCGGTCTCATCGCGCGGCCTGCCGCTCCCGCCCGCCGGCCCCCGTCAGGGGCGGCAGCAGCGCGAGATGCTCCTCCCGTACGAGCCCGAACCGCAGCGCCAGCCCCACGATCTCCTCCCGCTTGCCGTTGCGGCGCTCTCCCTTGCCCGGCTCGTGGGCGCCCGGGGCGCCGATGCGGAGCTTCTCGTCCGCGAGGTAGTCGATGTGCGAGCTGACCGCCCGCGCGGTCAGCTCACCACCCGTGAGGTGACCGCCGATCCGCTCGACGATCTGGGGCGTGGTGGGGACCGCCACACGCGACTGGTCGCGCAGGCGCGGTTCGCAGAGCGCGACCAGGACGAGGAAGTACGTGGCCGTCTCGTTCAGGGAGTACGCGGTGACCGTGCTGTTCCCCCAGGGGCCGCCCATCGCGTCCGGGTCCAGATAGACGTGGTCGGGCGCGAACACCTGGAAGGAGATCGCGACATCACCGCGCGTCGGCAGCACGACGCGCGAGAACTCGAACGGGATCGGCGCCCCGACCCGCCGCGGCGGCACCCGCAGGTATTCCCCCGCCCCCTCCGGGTTCTCCACGAGATAGCTGTGGGTGGTGCTGTGGTTCGTCAGCTGCCAGTGGTCGTCGCTCACCCGGATCTCCCCGGCGAGCCGGGAGATCGCCGGGTCGTCGAGGCGCAGCTCCACAGGGACCGTCGTGGAGCCCCGTCCGAAGCGGGCCACCTCACCGGGGCCCAGCCGTAACGTCACCGTGTCACCGTGCGGCCGGCCGCCGACGGCGCCACCGCTCCCCTGCGGCAGATGGACGATAACGCCGCTCACCGCGCCCCCCGTTCCCCGCGTCGCTTGTCGGACGAGCGGAACGATACTCATCTGTCGGGGGAATTCACCGGTGCTCTTCGGCCTCATGGCCAAAACCGGCTGCCCCGTGCCGTGAACGCCCCGTGCCGGGCCGGACTCGGTGAGGGAGCGTCAGAGAGCGGGGCTGCCCGACACCAGGGGCGCGACCGTACGGTCCCCGAACGCCGTCCACGGCTGCCATCCGCCGCTCGGCACCGCCTGGACGCGGGTCCGTATCCGGCCTGCGGCGGTGACGGCGAAGACGTGCAGCCGACCGGTGGCGTCGAGCACCGCCGTGGGTGTGGCGGCGAGCCGGATGCCGGGCTCGCCGAACTCCCCGCCGGGATGCGTGTCCCCGCCGGGAGCGACCTGCCAGCGGTGGCCGAGACGCGCTCCGCCGGGCGTGAGGGAGAACGCCTCCAGCCGGCCGTCCGCGTTCACGGCGAGCGCCGGGGCGGCGGCGCTCCAGCCGAACAGCGGCTGCCACGCCTCCCAGCCGCCGCTCGGCACGGCCTGCCGCCGGACGAACGTGCCCACGCCCGACGGCCCGATCGCGGCGACGGTGAGCCGGCCGCTGCCGTCCCCCGCCACCCGGGGCGCTGCCCCGGCCGCGGTGCCGAACCGGTGCCAGGACCCGGTCCAGGGCCCGCCCGGTGCCTCCTGCCAACGGTGGTCGATGGCCGCACCGCCGGGTGCCAGGGCGAACACCTCCAGCCGGCCGTCGGCGTTCGACGCGACCACCGGGGGCGCGCCCGCCGCCCCGCCGAAGCCGGGCTCCCACGGGTCCCAGGTGAGGGACCCGGCCGACCGCTGCCGCCGCCGGGCGAGGGAGGAGCCGCCGGGGGCGAGGGCGAAGACCTCCAGCCGGCCCGAGGCATCGAGGGCCACGGCGGGCGCCGAGCCTGCCGGGCCGCCGAACTCCTCCCAGTCGTGCCAGCCGCCGTCCGGCCGCTGCACCCGGTGGTGCAGGCGGGCGCCGCCCGGGGCGAGCGAGAACACCTCCAGCCGGCCGTCGGGGGTGCGCCCGAGCGTGGGAACCGCACCGGCCGGCCCTCCGAAGGTCTCCCAGGGGGACCAGCTGTCCTTGTACGGGTCGAGCTGGACGCGCCGCAGCATCGCGCGGTCTCCGGCATCGAGGGCGAACACCGTCAGCCGGCCGTCCACGTCGAGGCCGGCCACCGGGTTGTCGGGGCTCTGCCACGGCGGTGGTGTGTCCTGCCAGGACAGCGGAGCCACGTACAGCCCGTTCCGGAACCAGCCCGCAGCACTGGCGTACCAGCTCTCCCCGTCGCGGATCACCTCCACAGCGTGACCCGGCACATGCCCGGCGTACCCGGCGAGTTCGAAACGGAACGGGTCGCGGGACGCGAGGACGTCGGTGCCTTCGTAGCCGTTGCGCGGACCGATGAACAGGTAGTACCAGCCGTCCCGTTCGACGACGTACGGCGACTCGGTGACCGAGACCGTCGCCTCCGTGCTCGTGTCGGTGAACGCGACGGCCGGCTCGCTCCAGTGCCGCAGGTCGGTGGAACGGCGGTACGACACGGCGTGGTTGCCCCCGCCCCCGCTGCCGTCGTCGGCGCCGGTTTCGGAGAGTTCCGTGTAGTACATGACCCACTCGCCGCCGACCCGCAGCACCATCGGGTCGCGGGCCGCGAGCCCCCGGAACAGCGGGCCGGACGGTTCGCGGGTCCAGGTGAACAGGTCGGTCGACGTCGCCAGGTTGATCGCCGCGACGCCTCTGCCGCCCGAGCCGCCTGCACCGCCCGAGCCGCCTGCACCGCCCGAGCCGCCTGCACCGGCCGCGCCGCCTGCACCGGCCGTGCCGCCCGCCGCGTAGAACATCCAGAACCTGCCGTCCGCCTCGATGACGTGCGGCGCCCACAGGTGCTCCTCGCCGAAGTAGGACGGGTCGACGGTGAGCGCGTCGGGGTGGCTGGTCCACGGGCCGTGCGGGCTCGGCGCGGAGGCGTGGGCGAAGGAGATCTCCGCCGCGCTGTCCGGGGATTCGCCGCGCGGCGCGCTGTGCCCGACGATGCCGAACAGGTGCCAGCGGCCGTGAGCCTTGATGAGGGTGTGGTCGTTGAGGTAGCGCGGGCCAGTGGGGGTGGACGGGTCGTAGACGTAACGGAAGGGGCCCGCGCCGATCCTGCGCGGGGGCGGGACCGGTGCGGAGGCGGTGGCGGTGGCCGGGCCGGCGCCCAGGAGGGGGAGGGCGCCGACGCCGGCCGCACCGCGCAGCAGGCTCCGTCTGCTGATCGGAGGCATGGGTTCCTTCGGAGGGGTCAGTCGACGGCGGGGCCGGCGGAGTTGTTGAGCCAGAGCCACTCGGACCAGGTGGCGAAGCCGGTCTGCCACTTGTGGAACGTACCGGCGTGGCTGGTGCCGAAGACCTCGATACGGCCGTCGGCGTTGGTGGCGGCGACGACCTCGGTGCCGCCGGTTCCGAAGGGGGCCCATTCGCTGTAGGGGGCGTTCACCGCGGTCTGCCAGATGTGCAGGGCGGTGGTGCCGTTCATGGCGAAGACCTCGACCCGGCCGTCGGGGGTGCGTTCGCTGGTGAGCTGCGATCCTGCCGGGCCGCCCATGGGCTCCCAGCCGGACCAACTCGACGCACCGGTCTGGTACTTGTGGAAGACGCCGACCGGGCCGGAGGCGAAGACCTCCAGGCGGCCGTCCGCGTTGTGGTCGACCGTCAGGTCGTGCCCGCCCTCACCGAATCCGGCCCACGCGGACCAGCCGCCGTTGGGCGCGGTCTGGTACCGGTGCTGGAAGGTGGTGCCGTTGAGAGCGAAGGCCTCCAGACGTCCGTCGGGCGCCTTCCCCAGCTCCACCCGGCTGTCGGCGGGGCCGCCGCCCGTGGACTCCCACCCCGACCAGCCGCCGTTCGGGGCGACCTGGTACCGGTGGAAGAGGCCGGCCGGGCCCGATGCGTAGACCTCGATACGGCCGTCGGCGTTGACACCGGCCGCGGTGTCCCGGCCCCCGCCGCCGAAGTTCTCCCATCCCGACCAGCCACCGGACGGGCTCAGCTGCCAGCGGTGCTCGAAGGTGTTCCCGTTGAGCGCGAACAGCTCCAGGCGGCCGTCGGCGTTCGGCGCGATGGCGAGTTCGGCGTTGCCGGGCCCGCCGAGCCGTTCCCACTCCGACCAGTCGCCGTTGGCCCGCTGCTGCCAGGCATGGTGGATGCCCTGGGCTCCGGCGGCGAACAGCTCAAGGCGCCCGTCCGCCGACCGCGCCGACACCACCCGGCCCGACTCGGCGGGATACACCGGCGGCCGGGGCTGCTGGACCGCGCCCGGGGTGCAGGGCAGCACCACGCCGCGCTCCGCGAGGTGGACCTCGGGGTCGATACCGTACGAGGTGGACCTGTCCGACCAGATCCGCAGATGGAGATGGGGGCCGGTGGACTGCCCCTCGGATCCCATCAGGGCGATCTGCTGGCCGGCCACGACGCGGTCGCCGACGGAGACGTCCCGCCGGGACATGTGCCCGTACTCGGAGATCCGTCCGTCGGGGTGCAGGACCCGGATCCACTGGCCGTAGCCGGTGTTGTCGTACCCGGAGATGGTCACCTCGCCGTCGCCCACGGCGTGGATCGGGGTGCCGACGGCGTTGGCGATGTCGACGCCGTTGTGTCCGCTGTGGAAGTGCTGGGACACGAAACCGGCGGCCGGGCAGGCCGCGGTGGCGGCGGTGACAGCCGCGGGAGCCATAGCGGCAGGGGTTACGGCGGCGGGGGTCACGGCGGCGGTCCGGGCCGCCCCGGCCGGAGCCGCGGGCAGCAGCGCCGGCAGCAGCAGGGCGGCTGCCGGCGCGAGGACCCAGGTCAGCGCGCGTCGGGAAATCCGTGGAAACACGAGTCCTCCTGCCCCTGGCGATCTCGGGGTGAGTGGGATGGACGGCCGGGGGCCGTGCGGGGACGGGCCGTACGGAAGCTAGCAACCGCGCGGGCCGGGAAGACCCCGGAAGGTTACGGACTGACAGGCGGGAGACTGTCGGCTAAGCCCCGTCCGGCCCTGATCCGCCGGACGCCCAGGGCCTGTTGCCGGATTTCAGCGGTATTTCATCGGTCCTCCCTAGCCTGGCCGCGTCCGGGCGACGGCCCGCACGACAGGGGAGGACGGCGATGGCACGGAGGAGACACAGAACGAGGCTGCCGGCGGCGGTCGTCGCCGCGGTGGCGGTGATGAGCACACTGGCGGCCACCGGGTCGACGGCCACGGTGGCGGCCGCCGCCGGTCCGGGGCCGGACAGGCCGACGATCCGCTACACCGAGTACGGAATCCCGCACATCATCGCCTCGGACTGGGAGGGGCTGGGGACGGGCTACGGATACGCGGCGGCCAAGGACAACATCTGCACCCTGGCCGACACCTATCTGATGGTCAACGCCCAGAGGTCCCGCCACCTGGGCCCCGACGGCCGGGCAAGCCCCGGCCAGAACCAGAACACCACCACCAACCTCAACAGCGACCTGTACTTCCAGCGGATCAAGGACGACCGGGTGGTGGAGCGGCTCCTCGACAAGCCCGCCCCCGACGGGCCGGAGCCGGAGGTCCGCGAAGCCATTCGCGGCTATGTCCAGGGATACAATAGGTACCTGGCCGAGACCGGCGTGAACGGCATCACCGACCCGGCCTGCCGCGGTGCGGACTGGGTCCGGCTGATCACCGAGATGGACGTCTACCGGCACGCGCACGCCGAGATCATCATGGGCAGCGCCGACGCGCTCCTGGACGGCCAGGTGAACGCGGCACCCCCGGGGGCCTCGGCCGCCGCCGTACCGTCGGCGCCCCCGTCCGCGCGTCAGGCTTCCTCGCCGGCGAAGACCGACGCGAAGTCCGCATCGAGGACCGACGCGAAGTCCGCCGCGAGGACCGCGGAGAGGATCCGCGAGGCGATGGCCGTGAGCCGCGAGCAGGGCATGGGCAGCAACGCCCTGGCCGTCGGTTCGCAGGGCGTGTCCGGTGGCACCAGCATGCTGCTGGCCAACCCGCACTTCCCCTGGCAGGGCAAGAACCGGATGTGGCAGAGCCAGCTGACGATCCCGGGAAAGGTCAACGTATCCGGGGCCAGCCTGCTGGGGTTCCCCGCGGTGAACATCGGCTACAACGAGAACGTGGCCTGGAGCCACACCGTCGCCACGGTGGCCCCGTTCGGGCTGTTCGACGTACAGGTGGATCCGCTGAACCCCACCACGTACCTGGTGGACGGCGCCTGGGAGCGGATGACCTCGCAGCGGGTTGCCGTCGACGTGCTGAAGCCGGACGGCTCGCTCACCCAGGTCGCCAGGACGCTCTGGTCCACCCGCTACGGCCCGGTCACCACCTCCATGCAGGGTGTCCCGCTGCCCTGGGTGGTCAGCGCGCACGCGGTACGCGACGTGAACATGCACAACCTGCGGGCGCTGAACAGCTGGTTCCGCCTCGACCAGGCCGAGGACGTCCATGACGTGGTGGACATCCTGGAGACCACGCAGGGCGTCCCCTTCTTCAACACCGTGGCCTCCGACCGCAAGGGCAACGCGCTGTACGCGGACATCCAGGCCGTCCCGAACGTCACGGACGAGCACGCGCGATCGTGCCTCACCCTGACCGGTCAGCTGCTGTTCAACCAGTCGCCGCGGCTGCCGAACGTGCCGCCGATCTCCATCCTCGACGGCAAACGCAGCGCGTGCGACTGGCCCGACGACCCGAACGCGGTCGCGCCGGGCCTGCTGGACCCGCACAAGCAACCCCGCCTGATCCGCTCCGACTTCGTGGGCAACGCCAACGACAGCGCCTGGCTGGCCAACCCCGCGCAGCCGCTGGCCTTCCCCCGGGTGATGGGGGACACGGCGGCGCCCCGGTCGCTGCGTACGCAGGAGCTCATCCTCACCGCGCAGAACCGGATCAACGGCACCGACGGCCTGCCCGGCAAGGGGTTCACCCCGCAGACCATGGGGAAGTTGCTGTTCGCCGACAACAGCAGGGCGGCCGACCTGGCCCTCAACGCCACGGTGACCATGTGCCGGAACGTCCCCTTCGGACTCGTCCTGGTGGACGGCAACCTGGTCAACGTGAGTGAGGCGTGCCCGGTCCTGGCCGCCTGGACCAGCCACGACTACACGACGGACAGCCGGGGCTCCTGGCTCTTCGCGAACTACTGGTCCTTCCTGAGCAACGGGCAGGGGGTCGAGAAGCTGCCGTGGCGGGTGCCCTTCGACCCCAAGGACCCGGTGCACACACCCAATTCGCTGGACACCGGGAGCTCCGCGGTCCGTGACGCGCTCGCTCGTGCCGTGCTCGCCCTGCGTACGGCGGGCATACCGCTGAACGCCCCGCTGTCGGACGCCCAGAAGGTCAGCCGCGGGGGTGAGCAGATCCCGATCCACGGCTCCCTCGGCCAGCTCGGCGTGCTGAACGTGATCACCCCCGGCCAGGTCGACGGGAAGCCGGACATCGTCTTCGGCTCCAGCTTCGTCCAGCAGGTGCGGTTCACGGCCGCCGGTCCGCCGCAGGCGCTCTCCGTCCTGGCCTACTCCCAGTCGGCAGACCCGAGTTCACCGCACCACGCCGACCAGACCAGGCTCTTCTCGGCCGGCGGGTGGGTGACCGAGCGGTTCACGGAGGAGCAGATCGCGGCCTCACCGGAACTGCGGATCAAGGTTCTGAACTGAGCATCCCGACAACGTCACAAGGCACAACGTCACAAGGCACAACGTCGCAAGGGACAGCGTCACGAGGGACAACCGCAAGGCACAACCTCGCAGAGGACAACCTGACAAGGGGGAACACAGTGACAAGAACAGCGCATTGGTGGCGGCTCGCGGTGGCCTGGATGGTCGCGGCGGTGGCCGTGGCCGTGGTCGCGCCGGCGGGTTCCGTACGGGCCGCCGACACGGGCACCGTGCCGCCGCCCATGGCGGACGGGTTCGGTCTGACCCAGGTCGGCTCGTCGGTCGGGGACGCCACCGACTTCTATCTCACCGTGACCACACCCGAGGTCGCGGGCGAGCAGCACATCAAGATCATTCTTCCGAGCGGCTACTACGACGCCCCGGACCGGCGCTATCCGGTGCTGTACTTCCTGCACGGTTCGCCCGACGACCCCGTCCAGCAGACGTATCCGGCGCTGTCGATGTCGGACGAGATGATCACCGTCATCCCGGACGGCGGCGCCCGGGGCTGGTACGCCAACTGGCTCAACCAGAAGACCGCGGCCGGTGCCCAGAACTGGGAGAACTTCCACCTCAAGCAGGTGGTTCCGTTCATCGACGCCAACCTGCGGACCATCGCCACCAAGAAGGCCAGGGCCATCGCGGGCGTCTCCATGGGCGGGTTCGGCGCCTTCCACTACGCCCAGGCCCGTCCCGACCTGTTCAGCCACACCGCGTCCCTGTCGGGGGACATCGATCTGTCGGTCCGGTCCATGGGCCTCCGGCTGGCGGTCGTCGCCTCCCTCATCGACGGGCCGGGCGTGATCTGCGCCCTGGCTTCAGGGAGCTGCGACCCGAACAACTCTCCCTACCGGCCCGGTGTGGACAGCGACGCCGCCTTCGGTTCGCCCTACCCGGTGTTCAACGCCGACCGGCGGTGGAACGAGGTCGACCCGTCGCAGCACATGGACCGGCTGGCGCAGGCCGGAGTCGGGGTCTCCATCTATACGGGTGACGGAGGCGGCGCCATCGGCGAGGCGGAGTTCTGGGTCGCGGGCGCGGCCAAGAACGTCAAGGCCGCCATGGACGCTCTGGGCATGTCCTACTACTACGTCAACTACGGCGACGGCGCCGGCTGGGGAACCCAGTGCAACGGCGGCCACAACGCGGGCTGCTGGGAACAGGACCTGCGGGACCTGATCCCCAGGCTGGAGAGGGAGTTCGCCGCCTGACGGCAAGCGCCCGCCGCCGTCCCGCCCTGCCGCTGACGCGGTCTGCGGGGGACGACGGCGGGCGCGCGCGTCTCGGAGCTCTCACCTCCGGGCGGAGCCGCCCACGAGGCCCTTGGGGGTGGAGGGGCCGGCCACGACGCCCTGAGGCATCGAGGGGCCGGAATCGTTCAGCCAGGCCCACTCCGACCAGGTGGCGAAGCCGGTCTGCCATCGGTGGTAGACGCCGGCATGACTCGTACCGAACACCTCGACGCGGCCGTCGGCGTTGCGGCCCGTACCGATCGACGTGCCGCCGCCCCCGAAGGTCTCCCACTGCGAGAACTCCGCGTTGGGGCGGATCTGCCAGGCGTGGCTCGCGGTGGTGGCGTTGATGGCGAACACCTCGACCCGCCCGTCGACCGACCGTGACGTGGCCAGCTCTGCGTCGGGGATCCCGCCGGTGCCGGTCCAGGCCGACCACGAGGCCGGGCCGGTCTGCCAGCGGTGGAACACCCCGTCGGCGTTGGAGGCGAACACCTCCAGCCGGCCGTCCTGGTTGTGACTGGCGGCGACGGTACGTCCTCCGGTGCCGAAGTTCTCCCAGGCGGACCAGCCCCCGTTGACGCGGGTCTGGTAGAGGTGCTCGAACGTGGAGTCGGACAGCGCGAAGACCTCCAGCCGCCCGTCGGGCGCGTTCTCCATGGCGAGCCGTGCGTTGGCCGGTCCGCCCTGGGTGCCCTCCCAGCCGGACCAGCCGCCGCTGGGCGCGGTCTGCCAGCGGTGGAACACCCCGTCCGGGTTGGAGGCGAACACCTCGATCCGGCCGTCGGCGTTGTGGCCCGCCGCCAGCCGGTGGCCCCCGGTACCGAAGTTCTCCCAGGCGGACCAGCCGCCACTGGGCCCGGTCTGCCACATGTGGTCGAACGTACTGTCCGAGAGCGCGAACAGCTCCAGCCGTCCGTCCGCGTTGGACGCCACCGCCAGCTGGGCGTTGCGCGGACCGCCCGCCGACCGCCACGGCGACCAGGCGCCGTTCGCCGCGGTCTGCCACGCGTGGTACACCCCGTCGGCACCGGCGGCGAAGGCCTCAAGACGCCCGTCCGCGGACCGCCCGGACACGACCTTGCCGGAGGCGTACGGGTGCTTGGGGCCGGTGCTCGTACCGGACCACAACGCGTTGGCGATCAGGGTCGCGTCGCCCGCCTCGATCCCGTACAGGTGGCGCAGATCCTCCCTCGGCTGCTGCACCCGCCAGCAGACCTCACCGATCGGCGCGTTGTTCCACGAGCCACCCGGATACCGCCGCTCCATGTCGTCGAGGAACGCGTTGGTGGCGTAGGCCGGGTTCAGACGCTGCTCCCGGGAGCCCCACCAGTCCTGCTGCTGGAACAGCCCGATGCTGGTGTGGTCGACGGCCTGGGAGTAGTTGTTCATGCTCGTTTCCACGATGATCGTGGCGATGGCGATCGCCGCGGCCCTCGGGTTGAGCCCCCGGTCCTTCACCGCCTGTGTGACCATCCGGGCGCAGGACATCTTGTACGCGGTCAGATAGCCGGCCATCTTCGCGTCGAGCTGCGGATTGAGCTGACCGGCCATGATGCCGTCGGTGGCGGACGGACCCGCCGGATCGCACGGGGCGGTCGGAATGGCCAGGCCCTGAGGCCCACTGAAATACCGGGAGACACCGGACCGGTCGTCGCCCGGCACCGGAACGGGTTCGGGCCGGGCGACGGCGGCCGAGGCGGTCAGCCCGATGACCGACGCCCAGACGCCGACGACCAGCGCCAGTCTCATGAATACGCGGTATAAGCCGCTTCTTGCCATGGTGTGCCTTTCCGTCGTGAACTCGGGATGCGAACTCCGGCTGTGAGGTCCAGCTGTGAACTCTGGCTGTGAACTCCGGTTGTGAATCCGGTCGTTGGCGGCCGACGGTAGAAAGCACCGATGAAATACCGATGGAATCGCCCTCGCCGCGCGTTTCATCGCGATGTCATCGGCCCCTGCCAAGGTTGTGAGCCGTAGGCAGACCACATGGGGAGGAACACATGCGAGCGAAGAGGATGGCGGCCACGTCGGCCGGACTTCTGCTGACGGCAGGGCTTTCGGTGACACAGACGTCCGCGGCGCAGGCGGCGGAGGCGGCTGCTCCGTGCCAGGGCACCTACACGATCGTCGTCGGCGGCACGGGTAGCTCGTGGAACAACGACGGCTTCACCGGCAACATCCAGCAGCACGTCGGGTACCCCACGCAGATTCCCAACGGCGCGAGCGCCCGGGCAGGGGTCAACGAGCTGAACCGGCTGGTGCGCGACCAGCGTGCCGCGTGTCCGAACCAGCACGTCAAGATGGGGGGTTACTCCCTGGGCGCCGCGGTCGTGCACACCTGGGTCACCGAGAACTGGCAGACCTTCGACAAGGTCAACGCCATCCTCATCTCGGACCCCAAGCGCCAGGGCGGCCCCGGCGCCAACGGGGGAGCGGTGCCGTTCGGCGGTATCGTCGGCGCCCCGCTCGCCGGTGCCGACCGGTTCTTCGGCAACGTACCGGTCAAGACGATCTGCCACTGGGACTACGTCTGCGACGAGTCCGCCGGCATCTGGACGTACCCGCACAACCACATCAACAACTACCCGAACGATTTCAACATGGATCACCACAACAACAGCGCCAACGAGCAGTGGTACAACGGCGCCTGGCACCCCGCCTCCTGGTGATCAGAGGCCGGTGCCGGCCCCGGCCGGGGGCATGAGGCCGAGCCCGGCTTCGTCACCGCGCAGAATCATCTGGTGCGCCCGCCGCAGCATCCTGCTCGGGGGAACCCCGAGGTCGTCGGCGAGGCGGCGGCGGGCGCGCTCGAACACCGTCAGGGCTTCGGCCTGGCGTCCGTCCCGGTACAGCGCCCGCATCAGCATCGCGGCCAGCGGCTCGTTGAGGGGGTGCGCCGCAGTCAGGGCGAACAGTTCGTCGATCGCCTCCGCGTCCTGCCCGAGGCGCAGCTGCCATTCGACCTTCCGCCGTACGATGGCGATCCGGCGCTCGGTGAGCCGCAGCCGCTCCAGCTCGGCGAGCGGCCCCGGCAGACCGGCCAGGGGCTCCCCGTGGAACAGCTTCAGCGCCTGGGCGCAGAGGCGGACCGCTTCGAGCGGCTCGCCCGCCCGCCCGGCCTTCCCGATGCCGGTGACCAGCTCCCGCATGTGTGCCACGTCCACGTCGACCGCGCCGGGGACCAGCTGGTAGCCACGGAGCCCGCGCTCGATGACCGGGTGCGGACCACCCTCGTCGTGCAGGGCCTTGCGCAGCCGGTAGACGTACACCGGCACCACGTTCGTGACCGGCGGCTCCATCCCCCATACGTCGTCCAGCAGTTGCTGCTGACTGAGGGACCGTCCCGCGCCGAGCGCCAGGGCCGCCAGGACGGCCTGCTGGCGCAGATGCCCCAGGTCGAGGAGGCGCCCGTCCCGCCACGCCCGCACCGGCCCGAGCAGGGAGATCCGCACCTTCGGCGCCGGTTCCGGCGCTCGCACGGTGACAGTGAGGGCGGCCGGTCCCGCCGACCGGGTGCGGGGGCCACGGCCCGGGACGACCAGACCGCAGTCGAAGGCGTGGACGATCGCGGCGGCCCGGTCACGCAGACCGAGCTTCACCAGGATCCGCGCGAGGTGCTCGGCCACGGTGTCCTCGGGGACGGCGAGCTCGGCGGCGATCTCGTCGTCCCGCAGGCCGCAGCCGATCGCGGAGAGCACCTGGCGCTCCTGATGACCGAGCTCGGTCGCGGCGGGGCGGAAGAGCGTGGTGGCGCGTGGTCGGTCGGTGGTGAGGGCCGTCGGCATCGCTGCTCCCCGGGCTCCGGAGGGGTCGGTCTCGCGGGCGCCGTCGACAAGGTATTCGGGGGAGAGCCGGGCAAGGCATCCGGAACGATCCGGAGTGACATACGGGGCCCGCGTGTCACTCCCGGGAGCGTGTCGGCCGGCCCCACCTCCGTACGTGTTCGCTGAGCCAGGGACGACGTCAGGTTCCGCGAGCCCGCGGCAGGTCCCGGCGAGCTCCGGCCGCCGCCTGTTCCTCTGGGCGGAGCACGTTGTTCAGCCTTTCCGGGGCGGCCAGTTGCCCGATGCTCGGAGGGCCATGTATTCCGCCGTCGGCGGGAAGGTGGGAGCGAAGCGCGCGGCGGATCACGGATTCAGGCCTGTCCGGGTAGGCGACTTCCTTGAGGAACTCGGCCGCCCTCGTCACTACTTCGTCCTTGGCGACCATCTATGGAGCTCCAGTGCGATGTGGGATGCGGCCGGTGTGCGAGACATTTTGCCGCACCCGGCGGCCAGGGCGACCGCGCGATCCGGGCCCCCGTCCGCCGACGGGTCAGGTCGACCAGACCACCCTGCCGTTGTGCACGATGACCACCTTGGCGTCCGGGCGGAGAACCATCTGGGCGCCGCCGAAATTGTGGGTCTTGGAGGCCCAGATCGCGCGGTCGTCGCCGTTGTGGATGACCAGGTTGCCGTCGGGCTGGAAGATCGCCCGGTGGTTCTGACCGAAGGTCATGGCGGCCCAGATGGGCTTGTTCTGCTCGTTGTAGACGACGAGGTTGCCGTCCTGCTGCATCGTCATACGGATGCGGTTCGTGGCCCAGGACTGGCCCACCCCGATGGAGCTGGTCGCGGAGACCGTCTGGGTGCCCCAGTTCGGCTTCGGGGCCGCCTTGGGCTTCGGTTTCGGGGAGGCCTTCGGCTTCGGCTTCTCGGTGGGGGCGCTCGTGCTGGGCTGCGGGGCGGGGACGGCCGGGGCGGGGGCGGCCTTCGGTGGGGTGATCTTCTTCTGTTCGGTCGCGGACGGTGTGGGTTTCACCGCCACGTAGTCCTCCAGGGCCGCCGGAGCCGTCTCGGGGTTGAGGACCGTGTCGGCGCTCCCGGCAACCGGTGCCGTCCCGGTGTTACGGGGCTCCTCGTCGTTCGCGCTGCCCATCAGGAGCACGGGGATCGCGACCAGGGCCGCGCCGACGAACACGGCCCCCGCCAGGACCGGGGTGCGGGGGCGGCCCCTGTCGACCGCCGTGAGTGTCTTGGTCTCCGGCGCGGTTCCGACGGCCGCTGCCAGGGCGGCGCCCTCCGCGTGGGCCTCCTCGGGCTCCTTGGCCGTCCCGGCCGTGGGCGAGGGCTCCGACGGGGTGGCGGGCTCGGCCGGCGCGGCGGGGTCGGGTGTGGCGGGTGCCTTTGCTTCCGCCTCCTCCGCGGCAGAGGCGGCGGGCTTCGGCTCCTCCGTGGCGGAGGGGGTGGGCGCCGTCTCGGCCTTCGGTGGAGCGGCCGGGGTCTCCTCCGCCGGTGCGGTGGGCGGTGGGGGCGCAGGGCTGGACTCCTCCGCGCGGGTGGTGGCTGCCGCGGTGCTGGCGCCGGGGGTGGCGGGCTCGTGGGGCATGCGCTGACTCCTCCTCGGTGGCGCGCCCAACGTAGCCCGTCGCGGGGAGGGCGGGCGGTGTCTCGGCCCTTACGCTCCCGACGCTTTGTCCACCTGCGCCTCACTGGTCCCGGAAAGTTCTTCGTTCGGGCAGCAAACGGGCACGTGGTCAGGCTATTCGGATCTCCTGCCGCACGCCGTCATCGAGGCTCGTATGACATCCTGTTGGCTTCCCGATCCGATCACTGTCGGCGCTACGCGTAGACCGCTCGGCGCTCAAGAATTCGTACGGAGCCAAGAGTTCAGGTGGAGAATCCGACCGGAGAGCCGCAAGAGGGGCCGCAGGGCGCTCCGTTGGCCTTCCCCGATGCCTCCCTGGTGCCGGATGCCGTGAAGGACGCAGCCCGTCGGGCTCCGGGGCACTGGATCGGGATCGTCGATCCGGAGTGGACCGAGGAGCGTACGCCGCCGGAGTGGGCCGTGCTGGGGGAGTGGCAGTCGGACGCGAGCGGGGACGTGGGCGAGTACCGCGCCAACCCGGCGTACCGGCCCTCGGCCCGCGTCCTCGGGTGGCCGGAGCCCACTGATCCGGTCGACGCGGCGGCTCAGCGGGCCGCGACCGGATACGGCACGGTCGACGAGGCGCTGGCCGCTCTCGCGGAGGCGGATGTCACCGTCGTGCGCGGGCCGGACGGTGGGCCGCTCGTGGCCGCCGGGCGGGACGGGGCGCCGGTGCTGCTCCTGTTCACCTCGTCCACACATGAATTCATGTCTGCGGTACTTCACCATGACACGCTGTCCGCACGGGAGCTGGCCAGGTCGGTGACGGCCGCCGGCGCCCTGCTGTCGGTCAACCCCGGTGCCGCGGCACCCCTGCTCATCCCGGCCGACAGCCTTCTCGGGCCCCTGGACCACGCCCCCGTGGCCGGGACGAGCGGCCCCCATTCGACCGAACCCCGGCCCCACACCACAGGGAGGACCCCGTGACGAGTTCGTCGTCGTCCCAGCAGACCCCCGTTTCTCCTGAGGCTCGTACGGAGTCCGGTGCCGAGGGCGAGGGCACGGCCGTGAACTCCGCCGCCGGCGCCGCTCCCGTCGCCTCCGGTGCTTCCGCCGTACCTGATACGGCAGCCGCGCCCGACTCCGAGCCGGCAGAGGCGAAGACCGAAGCGGCCGCCGCCCCGGAGACTCCGGAAGCCCCGGAGACTCCGAAGGCCCCGGAGGGTGAGAAGTCCGGAGCGTCCAAGTCCCCTGAGGCCGCCGCCAGTACCGCAGCCGCCGAGCCCGGGTCCGCGACCTCCGGGGCCCAGGCCGGATCCCCCGGGGCCCAGGCCGGAACCCCCAGGGCCCAGGCCGGAACCCCCGAGTCTCAGACCGGAACCCCCGACTCCGACCCCGACCCCAGTGCCTCCGCCGCCGCCCAGAGCCGGCTCCCCGCCCTCGTACGGACCATGAGCGCCACCGCCATCGGCCAGCCGCAGCAGGAGGCCGGTCCGGTGGGGCGGCCGGGCAAGGCCGCACTCGCGGGTGCGGCGGTCGTGGGCGCGCTGCTCGTGTCGGTGCCCTTCCTCGTACTCGCCGGGAACAACGACGACGGGCCCAAGCAGACGAACGCGGCGGCAGCCGGGACCGTCCTCGACGGGAGCGGGCAGGAGGCGCCGGGCGAGTTCGCCGTCACCGCGCCCGAGACCAGCGCGTCCGCCGAGGACGAGAACGGGAAGAAGGGGGAGAAGAGCAAGGACGGGGAGCCGGAGACGGCCGGCAACCCCGTGCCCGTCATTCCCCCGGCCGCCGCGCCTTCCGGTGGCGGCAAGGACGCGCCGAAGAAGGAAGCCGCCCCCAAGACCCCGCCGAAGAAGGCCGACAGCCCGAAGGCCCAGCCCAAGAAGGCCACCGGCGGGGCGAAGAACCAGCCCGCCAAGGCAGGGCCCGCCGTGACGCTCAGCGGGCCCGTCTCCTTCCGCAGCCATCTCTCCGGCCGCTGCCTCGACGTACCCGGCCACAACTTCAACGACGGCCAGCCGCTGTTCATGTGGGACTGCAACGGCGCCGACGCCCAGAAGTGGCGCTTCGCCTCCGACGGCACCATCCGGGCCAAGGACAAGTGCCTGGACGTCGCCAACGCGAACTTCAACAACGGCTCCCGTATCCAGCTCGCCTGGTGCAACGGCTCCGCCGCCCAGAAGTTCGCCCTGAACGGTGCCCACGACCTGGTCAACACCGTCGTCGGCAAGTGCGTCGACATCCCGAACCACAGCCGGGGCAGGGGCCCGGAGACCTATCTGATCCTGTGGGAGTGCACGGGCCTCGACAACCAGAAGTGGAGCGTCTGACCGGAGCTCCCGGGGACCGCGGGCGCCGCCCCCGGATACCGTACGCGCCGGGACGGGGCATGATGGCAGCGTCGGACTGCTGCCCGCCCCCGGCGCAGACAAGGGGCGTTCGTCGAAGACGCCGCCGTAGCAAGGAGGTTGGTGCGTGTCGCGCCAGGTACTGTCGGTCGGCCCCGGGGACCGCTTCTCGACGATCGGTGAGGCGCTCGCCGCTGCCCGCACCGGTGCGCTCATCAGCGTCCGGCCCGGAACGTACGCGGAGAACCTGGTGATCCACACCCGGGTCACCCTCACCGCCGCCGAGGGCCGGGGCACGGTGGAGATCCGGCCGCGTTCGGGCAGCGTCATCGCGCTGCGCGCCGACGCGGTCATGCTCTCCGAACTCACCCTGCGCGGCGGCGACGCCGAGCTGCCCGCCGTGGATGTGCGGCGCGGGCAGGCCGCGTTCGACGGCTGCGAGATCGTCGGCGCCGCCTGGACCGCGATGCTGGCCGGCGGGACCGGCTCCCTCGCGCTGCGGGACTGCCGGGTGAGCAACCCGCAGGGCGCGGGCATCGTGGTGACCTCCACCACGCCCACCACCGTGGAGTCCTGCACGCTCGAACACCTCGGCACCAGCGGCATCGTCCTCGCCGAGCAGGGCGAGGCACGCATCCGCGACTGCACGGTACGCGGCGCCCGCGGCAACGGACTCCTCGCCAACGGCGAGACCCGGGGCACCGTCGAGGACTGCGACATCTCCTCCACCGACAAGCCCTCCATCGCCCTGGAGGAGAACTCCGCCGTCTCGGTCGTCCGGACCGTCGTGCACGACACCAGCACCGGCGTCCACCTGAGCAGCGCGGGCCGCACCACGCTGGAGGACGTCCGTGTCACCGGCGCCTCCGGCAACGGGATCGCCCTGGCCGGGGGCACCGACCCCGTACTGCGCCGCTGCCGAGTCTCACGCGTGCGCGGCCACGGCATGGTCGTCACCGACCGGGCCCGCGGCACCTTCGAGGACTGCTGGGTCGACGGCGCGCAGGGCGCCGCGCTCCGGGTCGCCGGGGCTTCCTCCCCGGCGCTGACCGGGCTGACCGTCCGCGACTGCGAAGGGGCCGGGCTGCTCCTGGAGGAGGACTCCGCGCCGGAGCTGGACCGCCTGGAGGTGATCGGCTCCTCGCCCGCCGTCGCGCTGCTCGGCGGCGCCAACCCGCTGCTGCGCCGGGCCCGGCTGGTCGAGCCCGCCGGCGACGGCATCGTGGCCACCCGGGACGCCCGGGGCCGCGTCGAGGACTGCGAGATCGTCCGGCCGAAGGGCGCCGGTGTACGGGTGGCCTCCGGCTCCACCCTCTACCTGGCCGGCGGCGGGGTCTCCGACACCGCCACCAGCGGCCTGATCGTGGAGGACGGCGGCAACGTCACCGTCCGCGACTTCCGCGTCGAGATCTCCGGCGAGGAGGGCGTGGTCGTCGCCGCCGGCGGCGAGCTGACCGCCAACCGCACCACCGTGCACGCCCCCAAGGGCCACGGCTTCCTGCTCCACGAGGGCGCGCTCGCCTCGCTCAGCGGCTGCGAGGCCAACGGCGGCGCCCAGGACGGCTTCCGGGTGGAGTCCACCGCACCCGTATCGCTCGTCAACTGCACCGCCCGGGAGAACGAGGGCGGCGGCCTGGTGCAGACCGCCCCCGGCGAACGTCTCGCGGTGGAGGGCCTGAACAGCGTCTCCAACGGCAAGCGGGACGCCTGGGGCAGCGGCAGCGCCGAGAACACCGACCCGGCGGGCTCCGGCGCCGCCGACGGACCCGCCCCCGACCGCGCGGACGGACCCCTCGGCGCCCTCAACGCGCTCATCGGCCTGGAGAACGTCAAGCAGCAGGTCCGCACCCTGGTCAACCTCACCCAGCTCGCCCAGCGCCGCGAGCAGCTCGGCATGCCCGCACCGCCGATGAGCAGACACCTGGTCTTCGCCGGGCCGCCCGGCACCGGCAAGACCACCGTCGCCCGCCTCTTCGGGGCGATCCTGGCCGAGCTGGGTTCGCTGCGCAGCGGCCACCTCGTGGAGGTCTCCCGCGCCGACCTCGTTGCCCAGGTCGTCGGCGGAACCGCGATCAAGACCTCCGAGACCTTCCAACGGGCCCTCGGCGGAGTGCTGTTCATCGACGAGGCGTACACGCTCACCGCCGACAGCGGCAACGGCGGCGCCGACTTCGGCCGCGAGGCCGTGGACACCCTGCTGAAGCTCATGGAGGACCACCGCGACGACGTGGTGGTGGTCGCGGCCGGATACTCCCGCGAGATGGACTCCTTCCTCAGCTCCAACCCGGGCCTGGCGTCCCGCTTCTCGCGGACCGTCGAGTTCGAGAACTACTCCGTGGACGACCTGGTCGCGATCATGGAGAGCATGTGCGCCCAGCACCAGTACGAGCTTGGTGAGGGGACCGCCGAGGCGCTGGCCGCCCACTTCGGGGCGATGGACCGGGACGCCGGATTCGGCAACGGCCGGGCCGCACGCGGGGTGTTCGAGGAGATGGTGGACCGGCAGGCGGTCCGGCTCTCCGCGCAGCCCCAGGTCAGCGAGCGCGATCTGCGGCTGCTGCTCCCCGACGACGTCTCCGCCACCGCCGTCGCGTCGGCCGCCGGGACCGCCGCACCGGCCGACGACCCGCTCACCCGCCTCGGCGACATGATCGGCCTGGCCGAGGTGAAGCGCGAGGTCGCCGACCTGGTCAACCTCATCACCACCGCCCGCCACCGGGCCGCCGCCGGGCTCCCCGTCCCCTCGCTCAGTAACCATCTGGTCTTCACCGGCCCGCCCGGCACCGGCAAGACCACCGTCGCCCGCCTCTACGGCGAGGTGCTCACCCAGCTCGGCGTCCTGCAGCGCGGCCAGCTGATCGAGGCGGCCCGCGCCGACCTCGTCGGCCGTTACATCGGCCACACCGCCCAGTTGACCCGCGAGGTCTTCGAAAAGGCCCGTGGCGGCGTGCTGTTCATCGACGAGGCGTACACCCTCACCCCGCGCGGCGGCGGCGCCGACTTCGGCCAGGAGGCGGTGGACACCCTGCTGAAGCTGATGGAGGACCACCGCGACGAGGTCGTCGTCATCGTCGCCGGCTACACCGACGAGATGGAACGCTTCCTCGCCTCCAACCCCGGCCTCTCCTCCCGCTTCCCGCGCCGGATCTCCTTCGCCGACTACTCCTCCGAGGAGCTGGTCACCATCGTCCGCGCCCAGGCCGCGAACATGGGGTACGAGTGCGGGCCCGGCACCGGCCCGCTGCTCAAGGAGTACTTCGACGCGCTGCCCCGGGACCGCTCCTTCGGCAACGCCCGCCTGGCCCGCCAGGTGGTCGAGTCGATGGTCACCCGCCAGGCGGGCAGGCTCAGTTCACTGGCCGCGCCCACCCTGGACGACCTGCGGATCCTCCTCCCGTCGGACGTCACGGCCGTGGCCCCGAAGGCGGTCCCCCGATGAGGCCGCCCGCGCATGGGACGACACGTCTGCTGTACGGGGCCGGGTTCGCCGCCGCCCTGCTGCTGCCCGCCGCCCCCGCCCAGGCCGAGCCCCCCTCCCGTGCCCCGGCGGCTCTCCCCGCCGCCGACGGGAAGAAGGGCCAGGAGCTGCCCGGCATGCCCACCGCACTCGACCCCCGGGCCGAGACCGTCGCCTGCACGCCCGCCTCCAAGGAGAAGGCCAAGAAGCAGGACTGGTCCCGCCAGCGCCTCGACCTGGACCGGCTGCACCGGCACACCACCGGGGCGGGCGTGACCGTCGCACTGGTCTCCACCGGGGTCGACCCCGGGGCCGCCGGGCTGGAGGGCCGGGTCACCGCCCGGGGCGAGGCCGCCGACGACTGCGTCGGGCAGGGTACGTTCCTGGCCGGGCTGATCGCCGGGACCGGCTCCACCACCCCCCGTCTGGCCGGGGTCGCCCCGGGCGCGAAGATCCTGGCCCTGCGCGGCACCGACCGGCGCGGGCAGCCCGACCCCGTGCTCGTCACGGCGGCGGTACGGGCCGCGACCGCCGCGAAGGCCGACGTCATCGCGGTCGCGGTGGCCCTCCCGCGCAAGGACGCCGCCCTCACCCGGGCCGTCGCCGAGGCCCGCAAGGCCGGGGCGGTGGTGGTCGCCGCCGCCACCCCGGACCCGCCGTCCCGGGGTTCGGGCGACGAGATCCCCTCCCGTACCTACTGGCCCGCCGGTGAGCCCGGAGTCCTCGCCGTCGCCGACATGCTGCCCGGCGGCACCCGCCCGGACGGCGCGCTGCCCACCGGCACCGTCGACCTGGCCGCGCCCGGCGCCGGGGTGGTCTCCGGCGGGCCGCGCGGGAAGGGCCACTACCTCGGGGGCGGCACCGCCGTGGCCACCGCTTACGCGGCCGGGGCCGTCGCGGCGGTCCGCGCCACCCACCCCGACGACCCGGCCGACGCGGTGACCCGTCGGCTCACGGCCACCGCGTACCCGGCGGACATCCCCCAGCTGGACGCCTACGCCGCCGTCACCACGGTCCTGGGTGACTCGGCCGCGTCCGCCGCCGGTGCGGAGCGGGCCGCTGAACCCGTGGCCGTACGCGACACCTCCGCCACCGACCGCGCCACCGGGCGGGCCACCCTCTTCGTGCTCCTCGGGTCGGCCGGCGTCCTCTCCCTCCTCTGGGCCGGTTTCGCCCTCTCGCGGGCGCGCGCCCGGGGCTGGCGCCCGGCCGGGGCCGGTACGACCGAGGGCTGAACGCGTGAGGCGCCCTCCCGTCGGGGGAGGGCGCCTCATCGGCGTAACTCTCCGGCTTACTCCACCAGCGCCGTCTGCACCAGTCGCGGCTTGCGGCGCTGGATGTGCAGGGCCCGGCCCGGCGGCAGGTTGAGCGGCTTCGCGTTGCCGAAGAGGCGGCCCTCCGTGGGCGGGCAGGAGAGCAGGACCGCGGGGTTGTTGGCCTCGTCGAGGCGGCGGATGAGACCGTCGCTCAGGCCCCGGCCCGCGCCCATCGCGCTACGGGCGACGACCAGGTGCAGGCCCATCTCGAAGCCGAGGGTCAGGTGCTCGAAGACCGGCTCGAACGGGCTCTGGAAGGAGTTGCCGGAGACCATGTCGTAGTCATCGACCAGGACGAACAGGCGCGGACCGGTCCACCAGTCGCAACTGCGCATCCGGCCGGGCGAGATGTCGGCCCCCGGCACCCGGGTCTTCATCGCGCGGGCCGCGCCCTCGATGGTCTCGTTGAGGTTGTCCAGCGAGATCACATGGCCGATGCGGTACTCCTCGGGGATGGCGTCGACCAGGGTGCGGCGGTAGTCCACCGCGATGATCTTCGCCTCCGCGGGGGTGTACCGGGTGGTGATGCCCTTGGTGATCAGGCGCAGCAGATTGGTCTTGCCGCTCTCGGTGTCACCGACCGCGATCAGGTGCGGGGTCCGGCTGAAGTCGTGCCAGACCGGCTCCAGCGCGTCCTGGTCGAGACCGAGCGCCAGGCGCATGCCGCCGCCCTCGGTGGCCTCGGGCGCCGGGAGTTCGGAGACCGGGAGGCGGTGCGGGAGCATCCGCACCTGCGGGGCGGACGGGCCCGACCAGTGCCGGGCGACTTCGGCGACCAGATGGGCGACGCCCTCACCGAGGTCCTCCAGGGAACCGCTGCCGTCCAGGCGGGGCAGACCGGCGAGGAAGTGCATCTTGCTGTCGGCGGTGATGCCCCGGCCGCCGGTGCGCGGCACCGAACGGGCCTTACGGGTGTCGATCTCGGAGTCCATCGGGTCACCCATCCGCAGCTCAAGACGGGTCGCGGCCTGGTCGCGGACCTGGGCGGACAGCTCCACCCAGCGGGTGGTCGTGATGATCAGGTGGATGCCGTAGTTGAGGCCCCGGGCGGCGAGTTCGTTGAACTTCGGGATCAGGTCGTCGTAGTCCTGACGGACCGTGGACCAGCCGTCCACCACCATGAACACATCGCCGAACGGCTCGTCGGGGAACTCCCCGGCCGCCCGGCGGCGGCGGTAGGACTGCATGGAGTCGAGCGTGTGGTCCACGAAGAACTGCTCGCGGCGGGCCAGCAGCGTCATCACCTCGGCGACCGCCCGGTGCACCCGCTCCGGGTTGAGCCGCGCCGCGACCCCGCCGACGTGCGGCAGCGCGGCGAGCTGGGAGAGGCCGCCGCCGCCGAAGTCCAGGCAGTAGAACTGGATCTCGGCCGGGGTGTGGGTGAGGGCGAGGGCGGCGATGAGCGTACGGGCGAGCGTCGACTTGCCGCTCTGCGAACCGCCCGCCACGGCCACATGGCCGCCCGCCCCGGACAGGTCCACGATCAACGGGTCGCGGCGCTGGTCGAAGGGCTTGTCCACGAGACCGACCGGGACCCGCAGCCGCCCCGCGCCGGGCCAGCCCGTGGCGATGAGGCCGCGCTCCGGATCGGGGGCGATGCCGGGCAGCAGGGCGTCCAGCGGCGACGGCTCGTCCAGCGGCGGCAGCCACACCTGGTGCGCGGCGGGCCCGGAGCCCTGCAGCCGCTCCAGCGCCACGTCCAGCAGCGCCTCCTCGTCCTCGGCCTCCTCCGTCTCCGGCTCCGGCTCGGGCGGGGTCTCCAGGGTGCGGGGCACCACCCACCCGCTGGTCCACGGCACCACCTGGCTGGCCACCCGGGCCTGCACGACGGCCCCCGTACGACGTCGGTACGTCCCCGAGGAGTACGCGGCGCGGAACCGGGTCAGGGCCTCCACGCCGGACTTCAGATAGCCGCTGCCGGGCGCGGCGGGCAGCTCGTAGGCGTCGGGCACACCGAGGACACCGCGGCTCTCCATCGCGGAGAACGTGCGCAGCCCTATGCGGTACGAGAGGTGGCTCTCCAGCTGGTGCATGCGCCCCTCGTCCAGGCGCTGCGAGGCGAGCAGCAGGTGCACGCCCAGCGAGCGGCCGAGGCGGCCGATCATCACGAACAGCTCCATGAACTCCCGGTGCGTGGAGAGCAGTTCGCTGAACTCGTCGACCACCACGAAGAGGCTGGGCAGCGGTGTGAGGTCCGCCCCGCCGGCGCGGGCCCGCTCGTACTCCAGGGCCGAGGTGTAGTTGCCCGCCGACCGCAGGAGCTCCTGGCGGCGGATGAGTTCGCCGTGCAGGGCGTCCTGCATGCGTTCCACCAGGGCGACTTCGTCGGCCAGGTTGGTGATCACCGCGGAGGTGTGGGGGAGTTCCTCCAGGCCGAGGAAGGTGGCGCCGCCCTTGAAGTCGACCAGGACGAAGTTGAGGGTCTCGGAGGAGTTGGTGAGGGCGAGGCCCAGGACGAGGGTGCGCAGGAGCTCGCTCTTGCCGGAGCCGGTGGCGCCGATGAGCATGCCGTGCGGGCCCATACCGCCCTGCGCGGACTCCTTGATGTCCAGCTCGACCGCGCGGCCGTCCACCCCGACCGCGATCGGCACCCGCAACCGGCCGGAGCCGGAGTGCCGGTCGAAGAGGGTCTGCGGGTCGTGCCGGTGCAGATCGGGGATGCCGAGCAGGGTGGTCAGCTCGACGTCGGTGTCCAGGGGCTGTGCGATGTCGGTGCCCAGGCTCATCCGGCGCGGGGTGAGCAGCCGGGCCAGCGACTCGGCGCCGAGCGGGCCGAGCCGGTCGGGGCGGCCCAGCGGCACCGAGCGCTCCTTGCGGCTGCGGTCGGTCCGCACCAGGCTCACCTGGTCGGCCCCGACGGTCAGCCGCAGCGTGTTGCGGCCGGGCCGCCAGCGCAACGCCCCGGACACGTCGAGGATCAGGGCGTTGCGGTAGCCGTGCCCCTCCCAGCGGTGGCCCTCCGGGACGGTGACGCCGTCCAGCACGACGACCGTGTACGGCTCGTCACGGCCGGGGCGGGCGTCCGGGTCGAAGCCGGGGCGCTCGGCGAAGTCCGCGCCGAGCAGATCGTCCAGCTCGGTGAGGTCGGCGGTGATCCGGCGGGCCTGCCCCGCCCCGTCCTCCTCGTGCGGATCCAGCACATGCGGCAGCCACTTGACCCACTCCCAGTCGGACCGCCGCTCGTCGCTGACGCAGAGCGCGATCCACAGCTCCTCCGGCGCGTGGAAGACCGCGAGCTGCCCGAGCATGGCCCGCACCAGGGCGCGTACGGCGTCGCTGCCGTCCTCGCCTGCCGCCGCGCTCTCCTCACCGGGCGTCTCCTCCGGGCGCAGCAGGATCCGGGCCGAGGAGCGCAGATAGAGGCCCAGGGGCTGTTCCGGGATGGTGGAGTAGGCGCGGATGAAGCGGCGCAGGGCGTGCGCGCAGAGGGGTTCGAGGTCCTCGACCGGGCGGGTGGAGACCGGGTTCAGGGTGAGGGCGAGCTGCTGTTCGCCGACCGCGAGACGGACCTCACCGAAGTCCTCGTCGGCCGGGCGGCGCTCCCACAGCCGGGAGGTGCGGGCCAGCGAGCGGAGCGAGGCGGGCTCCGGGTGGCGCCAGGCCAGCGCCCGCTGCTGCTCCGCGATGGTGGTCCGCACCCGCTTGCGGGTCTGCGCCAGATAGCGGAGGTAGTCGCGGCGTTCGCCCTTGAGCCGCTGCTTGCGCTCGCTGGAGCGGCGCATCAGCTGCCCCAGCAGCATGGCACCGGCGGAGAGCGCCATGACACCCATCGCCAGATACATGAAGACGCCGTTCCCGCCGCCGGGGCGCAGGAACATCAGCATCATCGACACCGACATCAGGGCCATCGGCAGGTAGGTCCACACCGCCGAGGTGTCGGGCACCGTCTCGGCGAGGACCGGAGGCTCCTGGAGGGTCAATTGCCCCTCGGGCATCTCCGGCCCGCGCCTGCGGGCCGGGCGGCGGAACAGCACGACACTCAAGGAACAGAACCTCCGGTTCACTGACTTTCCGGCCCGTACGAATACCGGCCGGCACCCGTCAGGGGGAAAGACCGCACCAGGCGGATTCTCCGGGCCGCACGTGCACCGATGAACGCCGGGTGAATGTTTCGAGCGGATAGCGGGGGAGAGCCAACTTCGGTGATGGGCAAGCGCCTACCGGATTCGAGGTCCGGTCCGCAGCACGACCGGTGGCCGCAGGCAGTAGTCTGCATTCACGGAACGCGACCTGTCCACGCGGGAGTGGTGGTCGCCGGGTGTGCGGGCGCAATTTCCCTGCCCGGCCCCCGGGTTCACGGTCGCGCGGACTTATCCGTACTGTTCGCACATTCCCTCTCCCGGGGAAGTCTCCTGTCAAAGCCTGCACGGAAGACGAGAGTTCTGCTGATGACCGACAGTGCGGTGGCCGAATCGTGCCGCCTGACCGTACGTGCGCCGAGCGTCACCATCGATCTGGCCGTGCCCGCCGACGTACCGGTCGCCGATCTCCTGCCCACCCTCCTGCGGTACGTCGGTGAGGAAGCCGAGGAGGCCGGGCTCGACCACGCCGGCTGGGTGCTCCAGCGGCTCGGCGACGCCCCGCTCGACGAGGAGACCACCCTGGCCCAGGCAGGTCTCTCCGACGGCGCGGTGCTCCATCTGCGCCCGCACACCGAGGCGCTGCCCGAGGCCCGGCTCGACGACCTGGTCGACGGGATCGCCGAGACGGTGGGCCGCCGGCTGCACACCTGGAGCGCCGCGGCGGCCCGGGGCCTGCTGGTGGGGACCGCCGTGGCGACCGTGGTGGCCGCCCTGGTGCTGGTGTTCCGGCCCGGGGTGGCCGATTCCACCGCCGTCCGGGCCGCCTGCGCGGCCATCGCCGGAGTGCTGCTGCTCGCCGGTGCGGGCTCCGCCAGCCGCGCGGTCGGCGACCGGCTCTCCGCGACCGCGCTCGGCCTGCTGGTCGCCCCGTGCTTCGCCCTGGTCGGCTGGGTGCTGCCCGGCGGCGACCTCACCGGCCCCGACGCGGCGGAGGTCGCGGGCGCACGGCTGCTCGCCGCGGGCGCCGCGGCCGCGGGCGGCGCGGTCCTCGCACTCGCCGCCACCGCGGTCGGCGCCCCCGCCCTGCTGGCCACCGCCGTGGTCGCGGTGGCCACCGCCGTCTCCGGGGCCCTGATGGGCTACACCGGCCTGGACGTGCCGGCCGCCGTGGCGCTGGTCGCGACGATCGTCGCGCTGGCCGCCGGGGCGGTGGCACCGTTCGCCTTCAAACTGGCCGGAATGCGTATGCCCTCCCTGCCGTCCTCCGCCGGACAGCTCCAGGAAGGCATCGACCCGTACGCGGGCGACGAGGTCGCCGAGCGCACCGAACTCGCCGGGCGCTGGGTCACCGCGCTCTTCGCCGCCACCGGCACCATCGCCGCCGCCGCCCTGGCCGTCCTCGCCCACACCCCGGACCTCCCCGAGACGCTCACCGCGCTCTCGCTGGCCCTGCTGCTGCTCCTGCACTCCCGGGGCCTGGTCCACATCGGCCAGCGCCTCACCCTGGCGGTGCCCGGGATCTGGGGGCTGCTGCTGCTCGCCCGCGCCTGGGCGGTGGACAGCGACGCCGACGGCCGCGTGGTCGTCTTCGCGGTGCTGCTCGCCGTCGCGGCCGCCCTGGTGACCGCGTCCTGGATCGTGCCCGGCCGCCGGGTGCTGCCGTACTGGGGCCGGGCGGCGGAGCTGGCGCACACCGGCCTCGCCGTCGCGCTGCTGCCGCTCACCCTCTGGGTGGCGGGCCTCTTCGGCTGGCTGCGCGGCCTGTTCGGCTGAGTTCTCCCCGTACGGTCCACCAGGCCGGAACGCCTCCGTACGCCGTTCCATCGAAGAAGAGTTGAGGAGAGGCTGTGCAGTCCAAGCGCGACCAGGTGCAGGCCCACGGTTTCATGATGGGCAGGCTCAGCTCGGGCCTGCTGACGGCCGACCCGGACGCCCCGGAGAGCCCGCTGGGCCGGACCACCCGGGGCGTGGTCTTCGGCCTCCTGGTGACCGTCCTGATCGGCGCGGGAGCCACTGTCTACGGGCTGCTGCGCCCCGGCGGGAACGACACCTGGCGCAAGGGCGAGCACCTGGTGGTCAACCGCGAGACCGGCGCCCGCTACCTGTGGACCGGCACCGACGGCGTACTCCACCCGGTGCGCAACTTCGCCTCGGCCCGGCTGATCGGAGGCGCGCAGCTCAAGGCCGTGGACGTCTCCACCGCCTCGCTGCGGGACGTCCCCGTCGGCGCCCCGGCCGGCATCCCCGGCGCCCCGGACACCCTGCCGGGCCCCGGCCAACTGGACTCCGGTGCCTGGCACATGTGCGTCACCGGACCGGACGGCGCGCTGCCCAGCACCTCCGGGGCCGTCGCGGACTTCGGTGTGGACAGCCCCGGGGCCACCACCGTGGTCGCCGGTTCGCCGCTGGAATCCCAGGGCATCGGCGCCGACCGGGGCGTGCTCGTACGCGGCCCGGACCGCACCGAGTACCTGGTGTGGCGGGGCAGCCGGCTCGCGCTGGACCCCGAGTCCGACGCCCGTAACGCCCTCGGTTACGGCTCCGAGCGGGCGATGCCCGTCTCGGCGGCCTTCCTCGACGCCCTGGCCCCCGGCCCCGCCCTGAAGCCGCCTGCGGTCCCGGGGCGCGGGGAGAAGGGCCCGGTGCTGGGCGGCGAACCGAGCAGGATCGGCGAGCTGTTCCAGGTCAGCGTGGTCGGGGGCGGCTCCACGTACCACCTGCTCCGCAAGGACGGCCTGGTGCCGCTGTCCCGGCTGGAGGCCGCCCTGGTGCTGGGCGACCCCGCCACCCAGAAGGACGCCTACCAGGGGCGCTCGCCCGAGGCCCGCGAGGTCGGCGCCGACGCGCTGCGTACGCACCGGGCGAAGGAGACGGCCGCCGCGGGCTCCTCGGCCGGGGAGCTGCCCCGTACGCCCCCGATCCCGGAGTCCGCACCGCGCGGCACCGCCCTCTGCGCCCAGGTCGACGGCGGCAACGGCGGCGCCCGGATCAGGTCGGTGCTGGTCCCGCTGACCGGCCTGGCCCCTGTCGCGGTGTCGCAGGGAACCGACCGGCCGCTGGTCGCGGCCTGTGCCCGGACGGACGCCACGGTGGTACGGCCGGGGCGCGGCGCCCTGGTCCGTGCCCTGCACGCGAGCGGCGCTGCGCACGCCGGGACCACCTATCTGGTCGCGGAGAACGGGGTGAAGTACCGGGTCCCGGCCAAGGACTCCCTGGGGGCGCTCGGCTACGGGGAGGGGGACATCGGCTCGGTGCCCGCACCGCTGCTCGCGGCCCTGCCGACCGGCGCGGACCTGGACCCCGCCGCGGCCTCCGGCGCTGCTGAGCCCAGGGTCACCGCCCCGAAGTGCGGTGCTCCCGACGCCCCCGGTACGGCCACCGCGGCCGGAGCCGTCGACTCCCGGCCATGATCCTGGCAAACAGCCCATACGGTGCCGAAGAAAGGGAAATGGGAGGCAGGCAAGTAAAGCTTCGAACATAACTCGGGGCCGACGGGGGGTCATTCGGCCCGTCCCGGGCAAGGAGGGAAACCTCAGATAAAGCTCAGAGAATGGGCTGCCCCGATGACCGTTCGGATTCCCCGGCTGCCCGTTTCCCGTCCGTATCGTCCCGCCCCGGCCGACCGGCGGCGGGGCACGTTCATTTAGCCGAAACCTTCGGACAACTCCGTTGGCATGTAAGGATTCCGGCGAACTGACCTATGCTCAAATCTTCCCAACATGCGTTGCGCCGAACGGTGAGTTCTCTTTAGCCTCAGCGGGCAACGGTGCGATGAGAGTCACTCAACGAAGGGAGCGCGACATGGCTGACAGTGGCCAGAGGCGGGCGGACTATGCCAAGGGCTTGGGAGGTGTCTCCTCTCTGGAGTCGGCCCGGGCCGCGGTCGAGAAGATCCAGAACAACGTCGCCGAGATCGCCGCTCGTTCGGGTGTCGGCGGTGACGAGGGCCAGGCCCTGCTGAAGCTGTTCCGCAGCTGGAACGGCGAGGCGCAGAAGGTCGTCGTCCAGATCAGCAAGATGGTCGACGCTCTCCAGGAGAACGTGACGTCGGCCGACCGGCTGGCGAAGGAGAACCAGGACCTGACCGAGGTGCTCAACAGCAAGACCAGCCAAGGCGTCTTCGAAGCACTGCGCTGATCCGCCCCCCACCCGAGAGGAGATGTCATGGCCGACGGCATCATCGATGTGCAGTACTCCACGGTCCGCAACGCGATCGAGGAACTGAAGCAGCAGACCCAGCAGATCATCACCACCCTCAACAACCTGGAGGACGAGCTCAAGCCGCTCGTGACCTCATGGGAGGGTGACGACCAGCAGATGTACCGCGGTGTCCAGGCCGAGTGGGACCAGGCGACCAAGAACATGGCCCTGCTCCTCGGCGACAGCGGCGAGCTGGTCCAGAGCATCCACGACAACCACTCCCGCGACGAGCGCAGGAGCGCCGACAACTGGGGTGGCGTGCGGGCCCGTTAGCCTTCCGGCCGGGGTCCGCCTCCCTGCCGTGCGCGGCGGAGGCGGACCCCGGCTTCCCGCAGCCCCGTTCCAGTGACCCTGTCCGGACCCGATCGCAGGAGGACGTCCCATGGCCGGTGAGCAGGCCGACGTCAAGCATTTCGACCTCAAGCAGATGGAGAACTTCCGCGACAACGAGGTGCACCCGGTCTACACCAAGGCCAAGAAGCACAAGGAGGAGGGCGAGGGCGAGGGCGACAGCCGCATCCGCCCCCTCAGCGAGCTGATCGGCGGCTACACCACGGCCGACAACCTCGACCAGGAGTCGCAGCTCCTGCGCCTCGGACTGATCAACCGGGAGAAGCTGATCTCCGGTCCGACGCTGGTCGAGAGCGTGAAGTCCGTCGCGACCTCCCTCGACAAGCTGCTCGGCGACCAGATGGAACTCTTCAAGGAGCTCAAGGAAGCCCTCACGGAGACCATCGAAGAGGCCAACAAGACCAAGAACAAGAACCTGGACGCGATCGACGCACAGACGCTGCTCCAGACCTTCGAAGAGGTCGACACGCTCACCAGCGGATCCTCCGACCCGGAAGAGTAGTAGCCGACCCCCCGCACTCCGGGGTGCGGGGCGAGAGACGAGAAAGGGCACGCGGTGGCCGACCGGTACGACGAATCATCCGTGGAGAACGTCGACAAGTACGAGACCAGGGACGCGGCATCCACGGACAACTGGGCCGACCTTGTCACGCACATCACCGGCTATCCCGTGCCCAAGCGCAGCGAGATCTTCGACACGCTCCGCTCCGACCACGGCGGCAAGCTCTTCCGGATGGACATCAAGGAGCGCAGCCTCGGCCTCCTCGTCAAGGACTCCGGCTTCCTGCGGGACAAGGGCCAGGACTACGACATCTGGTTCTTCGACAGCGGCAAGAAGCGCTCCATCATGCAGGCCCGGATCGTCTTCGAAGGCCGCGTGAAGTCCGGCGACGAGATCATCTTCGCCGGCACCGACTCCACCGACGTCAACAACGTGTCCGTCCGCGAGGGCAACGAGTTCACGGACTACAACAAGGACAAGTTCAGCACCATCCCGCTGGCCCGGTACATGAACGGACCCCGGGCAGCGCTCATGGCCCTGCTGAAGGGAAACAGCGGCGACGGCCGGTTCAGCGGCCTGGTCGCCAAGGAGTCCGACGTCGTCGACCTGGAGTCCTTCACCAGGGCCGGCCACTCCTTCGACTACGCGGCCCAGTTCTTCAAGTACCACGCGCCGGTGCTGAAGGACTGGGAGGACCGCTTCAGCCGGGACGACGCGAGCTGGAAGGGCGAAGCCGCGGAGGTCTTCCGCAGCCTCATCAAGAAGATCCGCGAGAACTACGACAACTACGTGGAGACCTTCAACGAGACTGCGGGCAGCGGTGACGCCACCGGCACCGGCAGCACCGTCTACTCCCGCGCGCTCTCGCTGGGCCGCTCCCACCTGGAGCAGGCCGCCCGCGACCTGCTGAACAACTGGCTGACCTGGGCCCAGTCCGACTACTACGACCCGCACCGGGTGCTGCGCTACGTCCTGGACGACCTCGCCCAGTGGGTGGACACGGAGAACGTGGCCAGGACGGACATCAAGTCGTACACCACCCGCTACTCCACGACCGTCAGCCACAGCCCGCAGGCCGGCTTCTCCCAGGTGCACCCGGAGTACGGAGACCTCACCGACATCGCCAACTGGGCGAAGGTCGGCGACAAGGCGGTGGACATCTGGAGCCGGGCCGTGGACGACATGCTCGTGGAGCCCGCCCGCGAGGTGCAGTCGAGGCTCAACAACCAGTTCCTCACGCTCTCCAAGGACTTCTCCGAGAACGTACCCGAGCCCAAGTCGACCAGCACGGCCGGCGAGGAGTACGAGAAGAAGAAGCTGGAGGAGGAGAAGGAGAAGATCAACGAGGAGAACGAGGAGAACCGCCGCTACCAGGACGAACTCCGTGAGGAGCAGCGCCTCCAGCGAGAGGAGGACAAGAGGCTCCAGGAGGAGCTCCGCAAGGAGCAGGAGGAGCAGCGCGAGGAGGACAAGAAGTACCAGGACGAGTTGCGCGAGGAGCAGCGCCTCCAGCGCGAGGAGGACAAGAGGCTCCAGGACGAGCTGCGCGACGAGCAGAACAAGCAGCGCGACGAGGACAAGAAGTACCAGGACGAGTTGCGCGAGGAGCAGCGGCGGGAGCAGGAGGAGGCCAAGCGCGAGGCCGAGGAGCAGGCCAAGCAGATGGAGGAGAGCCTCGGCAACATCAACGGTCCGGGTGGCGGGGAGAACCTCGGCAACCTGGACGACCTGCTGAACCTCAAACAGGACATCCCGGTGACCGAGAGCCTCGGTGACCTCGGAGACCTCAACGGCCCCGGCTCCGGCGGCGGGAACAGCCCGAGCCTCGACGACGTGAACAACGCGATCTCGGAGAACCTCGGCAACCTGGGCGATGTGAACAACCCCGGCGGCGAGAACCAGCAGGGGCCCGCGGGCGGCCCGCTCCCGGTCGGCCAGAACCTGGGCAACCTCGGCCAGCTCAACGGCGGCCCGGGCGGGACGAAGAGCCCCACGGACGCGGCCAACGACGCGATCAACCAGAACCTGGGCAACCTCGGCGACCTGAACAGCGGTGCGGGCGGCTCCCTCGACACCCCGACCGGCGGCAAGACGCAGCTCGACGGGAACCAGCTCACCACCGGCTTCCCGGACGGCAGCAGCACCTCCTTCGACCCGGACAGCGGGCTCCTCACCACCACGCACCCGGACGGCAGCGTCACCACGCAGGACCTGGGCGACGGCCTCAGGGTGACCAACCCGGACGGGTCCGTCACCTCCCTCGGCGACGACGGCAAGCTGACGACGACCTTCCCCGACGGTACGACGCAGGTCGTCGACCCGAAGACCGGCCAGGCCACCTCCACCGCCCCCGACGGCACCGTCACCACGGAGAATCTCGGCAGCCTCGGGGGTCTGAACGGCCGGAACGGGATCGGGGACCTGGGCGACCTCGGCGACCTGGGCAACATCAACACCGACCTGCCGACCGAGTCTCCCGGCGACCTCGGCGACCGGGAGACCATCAACGACCTGGGCGACCTGGGGAACCTCAACTCCGGCGACGCGGGCCTGAAGTCCTCGACCGGCAGTCTCACCGGTCTGGAGAACGGGGACTTCGCCACCACGTTCCCGGACGGCGGCAAGAGCGTCTTCGACCCGGACACGGGGCAGCTCACCAGCATCGCTCCGGACGGTTCCAAGGTCACCACCGACCTCACCCACGGGGCCGACGTGACCAACCCGGACGGCTCCGTCTCCTCGCTGGACAACGGCCGGTTCGTCAACTCCTTCCCGGACGGCTCCAGCCACTCCATCGACCCGGACACCGGCATCGCCACCGTCACCGATCCCCAGGGCAGGACCGAGACGGTCACCCTCGACGAGCTCAACTCGCGGGGGAGTGACAACAACAGGCCGGACTTCCTCGACGACTTGAGGGACCTCGGCCAGAACCGTGACCTCGGCAACCTCGGTGACCTCAACGGGAACCGGGACCTGGACGGCCTGAACGGGAACCGGGACCTCGATCTCGACGGGCTCAAGGACCTCGCCAACGGGAGCAGCGGCGGTGGCGGTGGGGGAGGCGACGGGACCACCCGGGACGTCTCCCTCTCGGAGCTGGGGCTGGGCGCCCAGGTCGGCGCGGGCGGCTCCGGCGGCGGCCTGCCCGGTGCGAACCTCCCGTCCTCGGAGACCCTCGGCCAGGTCTCCCCGCTCTCCGACAGCACCACGAACAACGCGACGGTGCCCGGAGGCGGCTCCGGCGGCGGCCCGGGAGCCCCCGGAGCCCCGGGCACGCCCGGCTCCCCCGGCATGCCGATGGGCGGCGGCATGGGCGGCATGGGCGCGGGCGGCGAGAAGGGCAACGGCGAACGCGTGCGGGCCGTCCTGGTCGACGCGGCCGAGGAGAGCGAGCGCCGCAACCGCCGCAGGCGCAGCCCGTGGAACCGCCAGGAGGACAGCGACACCTTCCTCACCCCGGCCTCCCGGGTGGCGACCACCGGCGGCGGCGACTCCCCGGCGGAGGAGCAGGAGCAGGGGCGCAGGCCCGTGACCTCCGCCGACTACCTGGAGGAGGACGCGGACGTCTGGGGCACCGAGGAGGGCGGCACCCCGGCCGTCATCGGCAGGTGACGTTCGCTCAGGCGCCTGTCACCAGGCAGGATGAGCGGGCCGGGCGCCACGCCCGTACCGACATCCGTACGTACGTGAAGACCGAGGCAGAAGGAGGGGAGCGGGCGTGACGGAACCGCTGGAGAAGCGCCTGGAGAAGGCCATGGCCGAACTGCAGGCGGCCCAGGAGGCGGTGGCGCGCACCGAGCGCGAGCTGCGGTCGGCGTCCTTCGCTGCGCTCTCCTCCGACCGTGCGGTCCGCGCCACCGCGGGCCCGCAGGGTGAGCTGACCGGGATCGAGTTCCTGGAGAACAAGTACCGCGACATGTCCCCGCAGGAGCTGGCCGCCAGCGTGCTGGAGGCGGCGAGCGCGGCCCGGCTGAAGATGAACCGCCATGTCATGAAGGCGATGGCCCCCTTCACCGAACCCAGCAGCGACCTGCCGGAGCTGAAGGGCTTCGAGCTGGACTGGGAGCGCATCTTCGGCCCCGAGGTCCTGCGCGAGGACGACGAGGACACCGCGCGCGGCCCGGCCGCCCCCGCCTGGCGGGACGCGCTCGGCGACGAGGGAGAGGACTGACGATGGGACAGCGGTACTACGTCGACCCGGAGCGCATCGAGGCCCTGGCGCGGCAGTTGGAGGAGATCGGCACGCTCACCCGGTCCATGACCGAGGAGTTCCTCGACGAGCTGGCGCCCACGGTGAGCTGGCCCGGCACCAACAGCGAGTTCTCGGAGAAGGCCAAGCCGCAGGAGCAGAAGGAGCGGCAGACCACCAAGGACACCATGCTCTCCATCCGGGACGCGCTGGTGGGCATCACCGACGCCACGATCGGCAACGTCCGGATGATGAAGGACACCCGCGACCGCAACATCGACGAGATCGAGCACGGCAACAGCCGCCTGGAGACCGATGGACTCGGCGGCCCGGGCGGGCATGGCCGGCGCTGACCTCCGCACCGCAGGCCGCTCCCGTACGGATTCGGGAGCGGCCGCCGAGTCCTGCCCGCACGGCCTCCGCGGCGGCCGTCGGTGAGCATCCAGGTATCGCCCGAGGTCAACGCCATGATCTTCATCCTCACCGGGGAGAGGCTCATGGACGCCGACGAGGACCTCGCCTTCGAGAGCCGCCGGCCCTACTCCGGCCTCGGGCGCAAACTGGACCGGCTCTCCTCGCTGATCGACAAGTCGATCCACGACATCGGCGAGTCCATGCCGGACGACCTCGCGTCGTCGTACGCCAAGGCGATGGGCATGCTCATCGACGACGGCGGCAAGAACTACCTCCGCGACTTCTCCGACCAGCTCGACAAGATCGCCGAAGGCCGCCGCAAGACCTCCATGGACATCATGGAGTCCAAGTGGCAGGTGATCGCCGAGATCATCCGGCTGCTCATCGAGATCGCCATCTACCTGGCGATGTCCTTCTTCACCGGCGGCGCCTCGGCCAGCCAGATCATGATGGCCAAGCTGCGCAGCCGCTTCTTCATCCTCACCACGCTCAGCCATCTGCTCCAGCGGCTGCACCTGGCGCCCTCGCTGACCGAGGCGTTCGCCGAGGCGTTCACCACCTTCGCCGTGCGGCTGGCGATGATGAACTTCGCCCCGGACGGCCGCCGCCCGGACGGCATCGACTGGAGCGACATCGGCAAGGCCGCCGCGTTCGGCGCGGCGGCGGGGTTCTTCACCAGCGTCTTCGAGAAGTTCGCCAAGGACATCGTCCGCAGCTTCGACGGCAACTTCCTCAAGGGGGGCCCGGATCTCGACTTCAAGAACCCCAGCTGGCGGGAGACGCCGAACGTCGACATCAAGACCAACGGCCCCACCCCCAACCCCAAGCCGGGCCCCGACCTTCCCGACCCCCCGAAGGACCGACCCGACCCGAACCCGTACGGCAACACCCCCGGCCCCACCCCCTCGCCCGGCCCGGTGCCCGTCACCTTCCGGGACGGCCCGCTCTCCTTCCGCAACAACCCCGAGCTGTGGCGCAACAGCCAGATCCTGCGCCTCAACCTCGACCGGCCGGGCGCGCTGGCCGGGCACTACGCCCTCAAGGGGACGGCGGACTTCATCGCCGCCGGAGCCGGCGAGGTGGTCGCGGAGATCCTGATCAAGGGGGCCTTCGAGGGGGACTGGTCCTCCAGCTGGACCACCTTCTTCGGCGCGGGCATCAGCAGCCGGGTCGAGTCCTCCCTCATGGGTGCCGCACTGAACAGCGGCGCCGAACTCCGCCACGCGATCGACAAGTTGCGCAACCAGCCGCCGCCCACCGTTTCCGGCGGAAACGGCAACGGCAACGGCAACGGCTCGGAGGCGGGCGGCTCCGACCGTACCGAGGGCCCCTCCCGCACGGACACCACCGGCGGGGGCAGCCCCGGACCCGGTCTCTCCTCACCGCCGCCGGTCGTCCAACAGACGTCGAGCCAGGGCGACTTCACCGGCAGCCAGTCGCCGCCGCCCTATGTGTCGCAGGACCCGCCGCCCTACTTCTCCGCAGACCCGCCCCCGTACACGCCGGGCCCGCTGCCGGTGACCGCGGCCGAGAACGCGCTGTGGCAGCAGGTCCACCAGGGCCCCGCCGAGGTACGCGAGCAGGCGCTGCGGGACCTTGCCGCTCTCCGGGGCTCCCAGCCGCCGGGCCCCGCCGAGATCGGCGTACGCGACGGGGTGCACGACCGGCTCTCGCAGCTGCCCGAGGTGCGGGTGGTGCCCTCCGGCAACAGCCCGGCCGGTCAGGTCGACACCGACGAGGTGCGCCGGGCCCTGGAGGGCTTCGGCACGCCGGTGACGGTGGATACGCCGATCCTGGGGGAGAGGCCGGGGGCATCGCCCGGGTCCGGTACGACCGGCGGGGCGGGCAACGTGAACTCGCCTGGTACGGAGACCTCCTCCGGCCCCGCCGAGCAGTCCGGCCAGCGGAACCAGCCTGGCCCGGACGGCCGCACCACCGCCCCTCCCGAGGTGAACACCAGCGGTTCGTACGGCGATGAGCGCGCTCCCGGAGAGGCGGGCGGCGGCCCCGAGACGCGCGGAGTCGAGGGCGACACCTCGACCACCGCCGACGGCCCCGGCACCGGTGCGCCCCCGTTGACCGTCGTCGTCTCCGAGGGGCCGCCGCCGGTCGCCGGATCGCCGGAGGCGGCCGAGCTGCTGGACGGCGCCGGGGTGGACCGGGCCGTGGTGCTCGGTCCGCCGACCGGCTCCGACGCGACGGGGCAGCCGGTGCGCGAGGCGGTCGAGCTGACCCGCGAAGGGCCCGGTGCGCCGGTGGAGGTCCGCCCGCTCACCGGACCCGGGTTCACCGCGACGCCCGACAGCGGGGCGGACACGGCGTTCCCGGGCTCGAACGTGCTCCTGCCGCTCGCCGACGCCCTGGGCGTGCCGCCCGTCATGCCGGCCGCTCCACCGCCCGCCGCCTCGACCACCGCGTCGGGCAACCCTGCCCCCGCGTCGGCGGCCTCGCCGCCGCGTTCCGTCGCGCAGGGCGGTCCGTCGGGCGACACCGGCGCGGCACAGCCTGCGCCGGGCGAGCAGGCGGCGCAGACGCAGGAGACGCAGGAGACGCAGGAGACGCCGGACGCGTCCGCCGACACCGAGTCCGGTCCGGCCGACACCGAGTCCGGTCCGGCTGACCCCGGGACCGCACCCCGCCGCACCGAGTCCGGGCAGTACGACACCGACCTGTCCTCCGTGAAGGTGGTCTCCGGCGAACCGGCTCCCGCCACCGCCGATCTGCCGGGCCCGGACCCCAAGCCGACGGTGATCACCACCACCGGCTCCGAGCCCGCCCCTGACGTCAAGCCGCCGCTCACCACCACAGCCCCCGAGGCCGCCCCGGACATCAAGCCGACGGCCATCCCGACATCCTCGGCCCCCTCGGCCACCCCCATCGACGTGTCCGCCGCCTCCAAGCTGGCCGCGGACACCCGCCCCTGGGCCGAGACGGCCACCGACCTGCACCTGGAGTCGGGCCGTGGCGACGGGAACACCACTGCCACACCCTCGGCCGCCCCGCCCCCGTCCGGGCAGATCACCGTGCGGCCCGCGGACCCCGCACAGGACCAACCCCCGCAGACGCTCCGGGACTTCCTGCCGGAGGACCAGTGGTGGACCTTCTACATCGACCCCAAGAACCACCAGGCCGCGCTCGACGCCTTCCCGGACGACCCCGGCTCCTACTACGACCACGACCGCTCACCGGGGTTCCAGCAGGGCATGGTGTCGGCGTACACGCAGTTCCTCGGCGACCCCGACACCGTCGCGACGCCCATGGACTCGACCTCGTACCGGACCATGCACGGGCTGGCCACCGGCCACCTCGGCCGGACGATCGGCTGGTCCGGCGGCGGTGCCACGCAGTTCCCGCTGCGTGGTGAGACGCTCGCCGACGACATCTTCGACGAGCGCGTCGGCGATCACCTGCTGGTCTACGACACGACCAGCCGCGACTGGTCCAAGCCGCTGCCCACGCCCCGGCCCATCACCATCCTGACCCGGTTCCTGCACAACAACCCGTCCCTGGCGACCAATTACGGCAAGAGCGCCGCGCCCGGCCGCGTCGACACGCTCTTCCAGCAGCACTACGCCCGCGTCTCCGACCCCGACGCCGACGACGCGGCCAAGCTCGCCTCCATCGTCCGCACCATCCGGGCGCTGCACGTGGTCCACCCGTTCCAGGACGGCAACCTCCGGTCCAACGTGCAGATCCTGCTGCCGAAACTCCTGCTGGAGCAGGGCCTGCGCCCCGTCGTGCCCGACAACATGTACAGCCTGTTCCAGGGCGGCCGCTCGGTACCGCAGATGGTCGACTCCCTGATCCGCAACGGTGCCCTGGACACCGGGGGACCGCGCCCGCCGCAGGGCGAGACCGCCGCCGACCCGCACCTGGAGTCGGGGCGGGACGGCGACATGGACACGAGCGACACCCCGGTCGCCCCGATCACCACGAGCACCACTGACGGCGACGGCGACGGAACCACGCCGGCCCCCACGACCGGGCCGTCCGTCACCACGCTCGACCGGAAGAAGGTGCCCTTCAGTGAGCTCCGGCGCTTCGTGCCGCAGACGGCGCTCACTCCGCAACCCGGCGTCGCCGTGCAGACGGTGACCATCTCGCAGGGCCCGGCCGAGGACGGTACGGGGCAGAGCGCGGGCCGTGAGGCGCTGCTCGGCCAGGACACCTTCCGCGGGGTGCGCACCACCTCGGCCGAGCCCCCGCCCTCCGGAACCTCCGAAGCCCCGCCCGCTCCCCGTACGGTCTTCACCGGCCCGCCCACCGCACTCCCCGGCTCGGGCACCGAGCGGGGCGCCGACTACTTCGTGGGCCACGGCACGCCCCGTACGGTCACCCTCGGGACGGACAATCCCGCGTACCCCACCGTCAAGGTGAGCGGTGTCCAGCTCGGCGAGGTGCTCAAGTCCTGGGCTCAGGAAGGGGACCGGGACCGGCCGCTGGTGCTGTTCTCCTGCGAGACCGGGCAGCAGCCGAGGATCGCGGGGCTGCCGGTCGCCCAGCACGTGGCGAACCGGACCGGGCGCCCGGTGTACGCGCCGACCACCGAGGCGGGCACCGCCAAGGACCGGGACGGCAACGTCACCGCGGTGCTCGGCGAAGGTCCGGACGGGCCGGGCCGGTGGCGGCTGTTCACCCCGGAGCCCGCCGGAACCGAACTGGACGACCTGGCCCGCGACGCCGGACTGCACACGGGCCCGGACCCGGCCGACGCCTTCGCCCGCGCCCGTACCCTCCAGCAGCTCCGCACCCTGCGCGAGGTCCTCGGCCCGGACGCCGAACAGCAGCCGGGCAACCGGGAGTTGCTGGCGGCGCTCGCCTACGTGGACGGGCTGCGCTGGCGCGATCCGGGCACCGCGGCCCGGTACGGCGACGGCCGGATGACCCCGGACCTGCTGGACCGGATGGTCACCGACTGGCACACCGCCACCAACGCCGGGAACGTCGACCCGGCCACCGGTCCCACCGAGGGGCAGTACACCGCGTTCCTGGAAGCGGCCGCCGGGCTGCGGTCCGGTGCGACCCCCACGACCACGCTCGACCGGCTGCTGCCGCCCCCGCCGCCCGCACCGGCACCGGACACCCTGGTCTCGCGGGCCGACGTGCTGGGCCTCTCCTACGCGCGGTCCGCTCAGATCACCTGGTCGCTGTCGGACGCCCCGCTGCCGCTCTCCGAACTGGGCCTCGGCCCCGACGACACCGCCGAGCTGGCCCGCCGCCTGCACCGCCCGGAGCCCGCGGCCCCGCCCACCCCGGCCGTCGACCCGGATGCGCCCGTGTCCGAGGGAACGCCGTCTCCGGTGCCGCCCCCGGTGAACTCCCTCGTCGTCAACGCGTACACGGCCCGGCACACGTACGGCATTCCGGAGAAGAACTTCAACAAGTTCCGTGATGTGGCGCGGGACCGGAATGTGGTCGTGGATGTGCGGCCGACGAATCCGTCGGCGCCGAAGTGGCTGGATGCGGGGGCGATGCCGAAGCCGCAGGACATCAAGGCGAAGACGGTCTCCGATGTCGATGTTCTGCTGGGCGCCGATGCGGGGAACGTCGGGCTGGTCGGTTACTTCAAGCCGGTGTTGCCGGATCAGGGTTCCGTTCCGGTGGATGCGTGGGACCGGGTGCTCTCCCGGTTCAACCAGCGGTCCACGGAATTCCATGAGCTGGCCGGGAAGATGGCCCAGTACGAGGCGGACGGGAAGTTCACCGTTCACGACGGAATCGTGTTCGGTTTCGATGGTGAGGGCGGTCGTCGGCCGATCACCGGAGACCATGACCTGTTCGATGTGTCGGCCCCGGACGGTTCCCGCGTTTCGCTTCCCGAACATGACGCGCTGATCGAGGAGATGCGGGCCAAGGACATGGCCGTGGCGCACGGCGCGCACATGTTCTGGAATCCGCCGACGGCTTTCGACAAGTCGGTCTTCGACAAGATCGTCAGCTCCCACGAGGGCTCGTCCGGCGAACCGCTGCTCCGCTTCAGCCCCGGCAATGACCACGCCGTGCTCGTCCACCCCGAGCCCCGCCCGTCCTCCGTGCCCTCCCCCTCCCCGTCCGGCCGCCCGGAGAGCATCGCCGAGGACGTGGACCTGTTCAGCAAGGGCACCGGGACGCCGGGCCTCGCGGAGACCGTCCACGTGGACGGGCAGGCCCTCCGCAGGCTGCGCACCCGGGCCGACGGGGACTGCCTCTTCCGGTCGCTCCTCGACACCGCGCGCAGCCACGACGTTCCGCCCGCCTGGGCCGCGCGGAACGTCGCCGGCCTCCGCAGCCTGCTCCGCGACCGGCTCACCGGCTCCGAACTGCTGGCCCCGGACGTCGAGGCCACCCCGGACCCGGTGCTCGCCGTCGTCGACGACCTGCGGATGACCGCCCTGGCGGGGGTACGGAACCCGGAGGCGCGGGAGCGGATCGGGCAGCGCTGGGACCGGATCGAACAGGCGGTCGTCAGCGGCGGCGACGGACGCCGGTGGCGGCGCATCCTCCGGGACAGCGGCTACCCCCACCTCGCCGACGTGGCGCCCACCCCCGCCGACGCCCGGCGCCTCGGCACCGACGGGCTGATCCTCGCGGCGGCCGAGCTCCCGGCCCTGTGGTCCTCGCCCTTCGCCGACGCGCTCCCGCTCGCGCTGGCGCACACCCTCGACATCGAGCTGCGGCTCGTCGGGCCCGACGCGTCGGCCCCGGCGGGCACCTCCGTCACCCCGCTCAACCCGGGCGGCCACGGCGGCGCCCTGCACCTCGCCTACAACGGCTCCGACCACTTCGACGCCCTGGTCCCGGCCGCAGCCGTGCCCGCCCCCACCCCGACTCCGACTCCCACCCCCGCCCCGGCCACCCAGGACCCGGCCGGCACCGACGTCTTCGGGGAGTGGCTGCGGAGCATGGGCGGAGTCACCGACCTGGACGCACCGGCCGAGGAGACCCCGGACCGGGGCGACCCCGTACCGCTGGAGACCCAGCTGGAGCGGCACCGCCCGGCACGGCTGCTGACCGGTGAGGACGCCCGGCCGCCGGGCCCCGCCCCCCGCACCGTCACCTTCGACGACGGCAGCCGGCTGCCCACCGTCCTGATCAGCCCGGACGCCGATCCGGACGACGGCTCCACCGGTCCGGGCGCCCGGACCGACGGAACCCCCAAGGCCGGGCTCCTCAACGGCCTCGGTGTCCTCACCCTGCGCTCGCCCGAGCAGGTGGCCAATGAGGTCTTCGACCAGCTGCCCAAGAAGCTCCGGGCCCAGTTCGACGAGGCGGAACTGCTGCGGCTGCTGAAGGACCAGCCCGGCGCGTTCACCGCCCCGCGCGGCGCCCGTTTCGTGGGCCGGGAGAAGTCCGGCGTCGGCCACGAGATGGTCGTCGAGGCCGTCCCGTACCACCGCTGGGAGCGTTTCGGCGAGGTCGGCGGCGCCACCGTCCGGCTGGACACCATGCGGCGCGGCCAGTCCGGTACGGGCGGCGGGCGCAGCGTCGGTGTCGGCCGCCGGGTCGCCGCCGCGCTGGGCATGGGACCGCCGCTCAACTGGATGCTGAAGATCGGCGTCTCGCTGGGCTGGACCCGTAGGACGGACTACACCCAGGGCACCCAGGCGTACCACCAGAGCGAGTACCGGGCCTGGGAGGGGTCCCACCTGCATCTGGACGATGTCCACTACCGGGTGCGCGTCGAGCGGGTCACCGAGGCCCCGAAGACCCCCGCGCCGACGCCCCCCGGGCCGGGCACCGCGCCCGCCGCCACCCCCCGCTGGCAGCGCAGCGAGGTGCACTCCGCCGCCTTCGCCATGCGGGACGGGCTGAGCTGGCGGCTGCCGGACGACCTCACCGTGCCCTTCAAGGGGCCGAAGCGGGCGCCGGAGACGCTCACCTTCCCGGACGGGGCCGAACCGCGGATCACCGACACGACCGCGCTGCACCTGACGGACCCGCCGGAGGACGTGGCGCTCGCCATCTCCGGTGCGCGCCCCGGGAGTTCGGCCCACCGCACCCTGGTCTCCTACGTCCGGCCGGGACGGCTGCTCGGCCTCTTCGGGCGGTTCGCCGGACCCGTCAGCGGACCCGAGCTGACCCGGGGCAGCGGGCAGCACCCGCTGGGCCATCTGATCGTCGAGCGGTCGATCCCGCACCGGGCCACCCTGGTCACGGAGTCGGTCAAGGCGGAGGTCCGCGACCTCGCCCAGACCACGTACCAGAACCAGCGCGCCCACGTCCGTGACACCCGCCTCGGCGTCCAGGTCACCGCCGGGCCGAACTACACCCTCATCGGCCCCGAGACCGACGTACGCCTCCAGGGCGGCCCCCTGGTCCGCACCGACCTCAGCACCGGCCGGGGCCACTACCTCGGCGCCGACGCCGCCCGCAAGGTGACCGGCCGCGTCCGCAACCACCCGATGGCGCTGTACCGGGTGGAGCGCACCCTGATGGTGCGGAAGGCCGGTCAGCCCGCCTCCGCCGCGCAGCCGGTCCGGGTGGTCAGCCTCGACTGGTACTCCACCCAGGACGCCCGCCGCCTCGCGGGCTGGGACAGCCGTACGCCCGGAGCGACCGGCCCGAACCCGGACGCCGAGCCGCCGGTGCCGTGGTACCTCACCCGTCAGGACCCGGTGCACCTGGGCGGTCAGGTCCGAGCCGAGGGCTTCGTGCCGGACCGGCGGCCCGCCGCCCAGCCCGCCCCGGCCACCACGACGACGGCCCCCGCCCCTGCCCCCGCGCCCGCCCCTCAGGACCCCCTGAAGGCCTTCACCGACACGGTCCTGGACACGCTCCACCGCGCGTACCCGTCGCTCTTCGTCCCGCCGTTGATGCTGCGCCACCCCCACCTGGCCAAGCTCTGGTACGGGGACGGGCGCATGCGGACCGCCCTGCACAACGAGCGCCAGGTGCGCGAGGCGCTGAACCGGCCGAGCCTCGCGCAGAGCCTGGACGACCTGACCACCACCGGAGTGCCCGTCACCCTCACCGAGGACGGCAAGGTCCGCCGGGGCCACCACACGCTCATCCTGCGCGCCCGTCTCACCGACCGGCAGTTCGAGACCACCCTGAGCGAACGCTCCCTGCGCAACGCGGTCGTCGGCACCGAGGTCTCCGGCCAGGGGCAGCAGGAGTCCACCACCCTCTCCGCCGGTGTCGAGCTGGGCATCTCGCCGCGCGACCACGACAAGGACCCCGCAGCCGGGGTGCCCCGCCAGGCGGGCAACGTCTCCCTGGGCGCCCGCTACGCACAGACGCGGGCGCGGGCCACCAAGAACACCGTCGCGGTCGCCCACGACCAGCTGACCTTCCAGAACGGCGCCGATCTCTACAGCTACCAGGTGGAGTTGGGCGCCACCTTCGAGGGACACCGCAGGCCGCGCGGCTGGACCCGGCTGGTCACGGTGGGGCTGCTCGGCGCGGGCGTCTTCGTCAGCAAGGTCACGGAGCGGCCGCTGTTCACCCGGGGGACCGAGACGGTGGGCCGGGTGGAGCTCGCTGTCCCCGCCGCCCACGGCTCCGACCGCCACACCCCCGCCGACCCTCCGGCCACCGGTCCCGCACCGGCGCCCGCGCCCACCCCCGTACCGCGTCCCCTCGCCTCCACCGAGGCGGACCAGCTCCTCGACGGAACACGGCCGTTGCCCCGGACCGCCGCGTCCGACCGGCAGCTCGTGAACAAGCTCCTGAGCGCCCCGCACGTGGTCCTCAGCACCGAGGGCGGCGAGCAGCGGCAGCGGCTCGTCCAGGACACCGCCGACCGTGCCACCGGCGCCTCCTGGCACGTCAGCGCCCCCGGCACCCCGATCCGCACCGCCCTGCGCCGGGCCATGGCCAACCTCGGCGTCGCCGGTCAACTCGGCCAGTACCTCGGTCCGTTCGGCTCCCGCATCACCGGGCTCACCGGCGCGGGCCCTTTCTCGACCCATTACCTCAAGGCGGCGGTCCGGGGCGAACTCGACAACGTACGCGTCAAGAGCGACCCGAAGCCGGGCAGCCTCGAAGCCACGATCGGCAACGAGCACCGCGTCGCCGGGACCTCCAGCACCGGGACCCGGACCACTCTCGGGCTCCAGGGCGCGGTGACGCCGTTGCAGCAGACCCCCGGCCAACCGGCCGTGGTAGGTGCGTACTCGACCGCTCTCCAGTACGCCTGGGGCAAGGGCCGCAGCATCTCCCAGACCCTCACCCGGGGCCGCAACACCACCCTCAGCTACGCCGGGCGGATGTACCTGGTGGTCGCCGACGCCACCGAGACCGTGGCCGTACGGGACCGCTGGACGGCCGCGATGGGGGCGGTCGGCACCCGTGCCGGGGGCGGGATCAGCTCCGCCGCCGGGCGGATCTCCGAGCGGCTCGGGCGCGGCCTCGCCCCGCGCCGGGCAGCCGCCGCGCTCCAGCGCGTCCGCGACGCGGTGATGTTCCACCTGCCGATGCAGGACGCGATCGAGGCCGGGCTCGCCCCCGACGGCCTGGGGACCACCACACCGGCCAACCTCGGCGGCGGCTACAAGCTGCCCCCCTTCCTCCGCCGCCGCCACTTCCCCTCCCACCCCAGCGGCCAACTCGACGCGAGCCGGGCGGCGCAGCAGCTGATGGGGCAGCTGGAGCGGATGGGCGTGCCCTCGCACGACCGGGAACAGGTGCTCCAGCGCCTCTCCCCGGACTTCCTCCGCTCCCATGTGCACGAGCTGACCACCGACGGGATGGCCCTGCCGGTCCGCTACCGCACCTGGACGAGCCCGCACCACCTGCCGGTCGGCGGCAGCCCCGGCCAGCTGAAGCTGACCCTGACGCCGGTCACCACCACCGTGGAGCGGCTGCGTACCGGCTATGAGCTGGAGGACTACCGCACCACCGCCCGCGACGACGTCGAGGGCCGGTCCCAGGACCGCGGCGCCGATGTGACGCTCAGCGCGAGCGAACGCGCGGCCGGCAGCGGGGTGCTGGTCGCCAACCCGGCGCTCCAGGGCACGGCCGCCAAGCAGCGGTCGAGCAATGTGACCGAGGCGGTCGGCAGCACCACGATGCCCAACATCGCCACCACCCAGGCGCACGCCGAGATCGTGACCACGTACACCCTGACGGCCACGCTGGTGGACGCTTCGGGCAAGCCCCTCGGCCCCACCGCCACCGCCCCCGTCGGCTCCCTCAACGAGATCCTCCCGGCGAGTCTGCTCACCCCGGACGGTGAGGGTACGGACGGTGCGCTCACCGAGCAGGATCTGCCGGAACCCGACCATGCCGTACGGATTCTGACGGCTGATCAGGCACGACCCGAAGGCATCGCACGGTGGCGGACCACGGACGGGGAGAGCGGCGAGGCCGACCCGGACATCCTGCCCTTCGACGATGTGATCGGCTCCGGCATCCTCGCCGTCGACGTCCTCGGCTCGGCCAACGTGCAGGACGCCCTGACCCTCGCCACCGCCCGCGCCGACGGCTTCCCCGGTGACACGGACCTGGGCAAGCGGCATACGGGCACCACGCTCACCGAACGCGTACGGATGGCCCGTCACACCCCGCTCACCGCCCTCGGCACCGCCCCCGCCCAGGCCCAGCAGGAGGCCACCTCCCAGGTCGGTCTGACCGCTGGCTTCCGCGAGGCGCTCGGGGCCGACGGCTCGCCGCTGCCCACCCAGTCCTCCGCCCGCCTCCTCGGCCAGTCCCACACCGCCGACTCCCGCCTCTACGCCAAGATGCACCGCACCGGCGCCCGGCTGCTCGCCGTGGAGAACAAGCCCCGTATGGAGGCCATGCAGCGGCGCAAGACCGGCGACGCGCTGGAAGCGGGCATCACCGACAACGTCGAGGGCGCGGTCAGCACGTCGCCGCTGGCGGGCAACAGCAACGCGGGCGTGACCAACCCCGGCGCCACGGTTCCGATCGGCGGCACCAACGACTCCACCGCCCTCAAGAGCGCCACCGACACCACCCTCGGCACGCACGTCAAGGTGCTGACCGACCGCAGCATGCTCTTCGCGGTCCCCGTCAGCTGGCTGTCGGTGGCCGAGGTCGACCACCGGGTCACCGACTCCCGCCCGATGCAGGCCCTCGGCAAGCCCAAGCGCGGCCCGCGAGCCGTCGAGGCCGAGACCACCGCCCTGGTCTGGCTCCGCGAGGACATCGCCCGCGACTACGGCCTCCTCGACGACACCACCTTCCCCGACGAGGCCCGCACGGCCTGGGACGACCAGGCCAAGGCGGCGGCCGACCTCGCCACCGCCGAGAAGAACTACTACGACGCCCGCGCCAAGACCCGGGAGACCTGGCTCGACCTGAGCGCCGACGAGCAGACCGCGCTCGGGGACGACGACCGGGCCACGGTCCTGCCCCAGGCCGTCGCCCACTCCCCGGCCGTCACCGCCTGGCAGACGGCCCGCGAAGAGGTACGCCGCTGGCAGCAGCGCCTCGACGCCGCCGCCAAGGACCACCACCGCCTCCACCTGGCCGCCGCCCGCCTCACCGCCCACCACCAGGGTTCGGGCTCGGTGCCCGTGAAGGGCGTGCCGCAGGAGTACACCGCGCCCGACTGGCGCTCCGAGGCCCCGGAGCCGTACAAGGTGACCGCCGCCACCGACTCCGCCCCGGGCACCCTCACCTCGCCGGACGGGCGAACGGTGCACGAGGTCCACGAAGTGCCGCACGACGGGGCCTCGTTCTTCCACGCGCTGCTCGCGACGGCCCGGGACCGGGGCAAGCTGCCCTTCCTGCTCGACGCGGACCTCGCCGACCGGTTCGCGGCCGCCCCCGGCGACCCGGCGCTCACCGCCCGGGCCGTCGACTCCGTGCGCGACCGGCTCGCCTGGGCGCTGGCCGACGACGGCAACGAGGATCTGCTCGACGGCCTGGCCCTGGACGCGGCGGACACCTTCACCCAGGCCGAACTGGACTACGCGGAAATCGACCTGACGGCTGGTCAGCAGGCGGAGTTCGACGCGTTCGGCCGGCTCCCGCAGACCGTCTGGCCGAGCCCGGAGCAACGGGTGGCGCTGGCCACGGCGGCCCTGTACCGCCCGTTCACGGCCGAGCCCGCGGCGAACCCGGACGCCGGGGACCCGGCCCCGCCCGAGCGCAGGGCGGGCGACCACGGCGGCGCCGACGTACTGCCCGCACTCGCGGCCCGGGTCCTGGGCACGCCGGTGACGGTGGTGACGGGGGAGGGGCGGCCGCAGATGTTCCTCCCGCACGGCGCCGACCCGGCGACGGCCGACCCGGCCTCGGGTCCGGTGCTCTTCGCCGCGGACGGCTTCTTCTCCGCCGCGCTGGCGCCCGGCACGGTGCCGCCTCCCACCACCGCGCTGCCCGCCCCGCCGACCACCAGCGCACCCTCGGGCAGTACGGAGAGCGCCCCGAAGCCGCCCGCCCACCGCAGCCACCCCACCCCGCCCTGGCTGCCGCCCGCCGACACCAGCGGCCCGCGCTACCGCCTGGACCGCGACGGCCTCCTCACCGCACCCGACGGCGCCACCTACACCCAGGGCACCCCGGCGGGCCGGGGCAACGGCTTCTTCGCCGCGCTCTCCACGGCCCTGCGCCAGGCCGCCGAGCAGCCCGGCCGCGACCCGCAGGCGGCGGCCCGGCTCCGCATCCGCGCCGGGGCGTCGCCCGCCCAGCTGATGCGCCTGAACGGGCTCCCCGGCGACCGGGCGGAACGCGACGCACTGTTCTCGCCGCCGCCCCTCCGGGAACGACCTGGCGCGCCCGCGCCGAGCCGGGACGCCCGTGACGGCCACCTGCGCCGCCACCTCGCCCACGCTCCGTGGGGCCCGGACGCCGACCGTGCGGTGGCCGAGTGGGCCGCGAAGGCGACCGGCGCCACGGTCACCCTGATCGAGGAGAACGGCACCGCCCACACCTACGCGGGCCCCTCCGCCGACGCACCCGTCCTCCGGCTCCGGCGCCGGGGCGGGGACTTCGTACCGCTGCTCCTCCGGACCCCGGCTCCTACGCCGAAGGCCCCGGCCCCGGCGCCGAAGCCGGAGACACCGGAGCCGTCCCTCACCGGCGAGGGTCCCGGGCTGCCGGGCGAGGAAGAGGCGTACGAGCTCAGCACGCTGTCGGGTGCGGAGCCCCAGCCGCAGCCGCACGACAACACCGACCCGGGCACCGACAGTGACTCCGACTCCGAGGGCGAGGAGAACACCCCGATCTGGGCCGACCCCGAGTGGCTGACGGCGGTGTTCGGCCCGCAGTGGAGCAGGGCTCCCCGCGCCCGGCTCCAGGAAACCTCCGAAGCCCTCTACGAGTTGGTCGAGGAGGCAGCGGCCGGCCGGCCGACCCGCGACGGGCTGGCCGACCTCGTGCGGCACGTCCTGCATCTGCCGACCCGGGCCCGGGTGAGCAACCAGGACGTCCTGGACCTGGGAGCGCTGGCGCTGGAGGCGTCCTCGGACGACCTGGCGAGCGTCGAGGACCTCGCCGTGTACTTCGTCGACCGGCAGATCGAGAGCCGACGGGACGCCCTCGCCGAGGAGACCCTGCTGCGCACGGCGGACCGGACCCCGGCAGGACGGAACTTCACGGAGAAGGGCCCGGGTCTTCCCGCCCCGGACGCCTACCTCGCCGAGCGGTCCGGGCGGGCGGCCGAGCAGAGCGCGCCGTGGCGGAACCCGTATCTGTTCGTGGCCGGGGCGGCGGAGGGCGGCGGTGTGGAGATCGTCACGCCGTGGCGCACCTTCGTGGTCCGCGACGCCGTGGAGATGGCCCGGATCATCTCGTACGACTCCCGGCGGCCGGGCGGCGCGGACATCGTCCTCGCCCTGCCCCCGGCCTTCGCCGCACAGGTCGCCGATCTCGTTGCCGGCACGACGGCCCGCCCGGTCTGGTACCCGCTGGGACCGGCCGAGGTCGCCACCCACCCCACCACCGGAGCCGCCCACCTCGTGGTGCACCGGGGAGCCGGGCAGACCGGGCCGGACTGGACCACGCCCCCACCACCGCAGGAGCCCGGCCTGCCCGGCGCCCGCGACCACAGCGGCGACACCGACAGCGACGACGGGAGCGACAGCAGCTCCGGCTCCACCAGTGACGGTGACGCGGAGTTCGACCGGCTGGCCGACCAACTGCAGTGGGAACACCGTGTCGACGCCCTGCGTCCCCGCCCCCTGGTCACCCGCGACTACCAGGTCATCGACGACAGCGGCACCGGAGTGCTGTTCACCGAGCCCGGCCCCCGTACGGTCGGCGAAGTCCGTACGGAGGAGGGGGCCGAGGGGCCCGCGCTGGTCCTGCCCCAGCAGACTCCGGGAACCGTCCCCGCCGCCGACCGGCCGCCGCTGCACATCTCCGCGGACCGGACGGTCGCGCTGCTCTCGGCCGGGGACGACACCACCGGCCGGGGCCGCCAGGTGTACGCCACCCGTGCGGCGATCGAGCGTTCCTCGGCCCGGCTGGCCGCCGCCGGAGCCGGGGTACGGCTGGAAGCCGACCCTTCGGTACGGGTGGTGCCCGACCAGGAGGACGGCACGCCCGGCGAACCGCTGTTCCGGGTGGAGCCCCGGTTCCTCACCGCATCCGGCGCCTCCGAGCACGCCTTCACCCGCGACTTCGCCCGGATGGTCGCCGGAACGGATGCCGCCCCGCTCTCCCATCTCGCCTTCCGCGGTCCCGACGGCACAGTGGCCACGGCCCCGGTCAACGGACTGCACGGCCGGGAGGTCACCGGTACCCACCACCTGGCCCAGGCGCTGACGGAGGTCGCCCGCGGCACCCGCCCCGCCACCGCCGTCACCCTCGACTGGGCCGTCCGGCAGGCGGGCCGGGACCCGCGCTTCACCGGCGGGGTCGTCGGCGCGCCGACCCCGGGCGAGGCGTACGGCCAGGCCCTCAGCCACACCCAGGACAACGCGCTGCGCGGGCCGCTGACCCGGGCCGCCGCGCGTGCCGGGGTCAACGAGTTCGCCTGGGCGGAGGTCGGTGAGGGCTATCTGATCCAGTCGGTCTCCACCACCAACGACGGCGGCGCCCAGCTCTTCACCCACAACCACGCCAAGCCCGGCGACCCGGTCGGCCCGCACGCCCCGTACCACTTCGCGCAGGTGGTATTGGCCAGTGAGGACGGCACCCACCAGATCACCCTGGAGAACGAGACCCACTCCCGTACGGAGATCCCGGCGGACCAGCTCGACGCGGTCGTGGACGAGAACCTCGACCGCTACGACGAGGCTCAACTCGCTCTGCTGGCACAGGAGACGGACCATCGGGCCGAGGCGGCCCGGCGCGACGGAGCGGACCCGGCGGAGATCGCCCGGCTGGACGGGTTCGTGCGCGCGGCCCGGGCCCTGGCCGCCGTCCACGAGGCCGAGCACGTCCGGTGGTACTTCACCGAGGACCGCCCCGAACACGCCTTGGCCCAGAGGGAGGTCGACCAGGCCCGTGCCCGCGCCCGGGACGCCGTACGATCCGCCGCACCGGTCCCGCACGACAAGGACCAGTGGTACTTCCGGGCCTACAGCAAGCGCCCGGGGGAGTCGGCTCACGCTGTCAACGCGGCGCTGCTGTCGGACCGTTCGCCCGCCGTGTCCAACCCGCTCACCACCGTCGCCCTGCACGGCCACGCGCTGCGCCCGGACCGGCGGACCGTACGCTTCGCCGAGCAGCAGCACACCCTGTCGCCCGACGCGGACGAGAACCTGGACGCCCTGGCCCTGTACCTGGCCCGCACCGGCCTGTGGAACAGCGCCAACGGCCTGCCCCTGCCCACGGTCACCGTCACCGGACACGGCAACCGCTCCAGGACCAGCGGCCGGAAGCGGGCCGATGCGGTCGGCAGGGCGCTCGGAGATCGGCTGGCCCGGCTGCTGAGGACGTTCCAGAAGGGCGCCCCCGGCCCGCACGTCAGGCTCTCCGACTTCACGCTCACCCTGGACGCCCAGCGGGTCCGCCGCGCCACCGACCCGGACCGGGGACGGGTGGTGACCGTCGACATCGACGACCACCGGCACACGTCCCCTCCGGAGTCCGGCCGCCCCGCGCCCGCCGGGGAGCCGCTCCGCACCGAGCCGCCCGCCCTGCCCCGCCCGACCGGCGGGCCCGCCCCGGAGGCGTCGCCGCTCGTCGGTACGGACCCGGCCACCACGGGGTCCCGTACCTCCTTCGACCGGGGCCCGTCCCGTCCGGGCCGCCGGTCCGCGACGCCCAGCCCCGACCGTGGCGTGCCGGTGCCCGCGTGGGTCCGGGCACGCATCCGGTACGCCGAGGAGTCCGTCGCCTTCGAGCGCCGACTGGCCGAACACCTCGCCGAGAACGAGGCGGTGACGGAGGAGTTCCGGAAGATGGCGCGCGCCGCGTGGGACCGGGCACGGCAGCAGTACCCGCGCGCCCTCGCCACGTTCGGCAGCGAGAACCCGAGCATGCCCGGGACGGTCGGCACCAGCAGGCCCGCCCTCCAGCAGGTGCTGCGGACCGGCAACCTGAGGGAGCTGGTGACCTTCCTGTTCCAGGGCATCTCCAGCGACCTGGTGCCGGAGATGCTGGGTGGCCGGGAGGACCCGAACCCGGAGATCGAGGGGGAACGGCCCAGCCGCCGCCAGGCGGAAGGACGCACCGAACTGGAGCTGCTGGCCGCACAGTTGAACCTGGACGACACCCTCTCCGTAGCGGAGAAGCAGGCGGCGCTCACCCGCGCCACCCGGGAGCACACCGTCCAGGCCGACCCCGACGACGTACGCCCGCCGCTGAGCCGCGCCGAGCGCCCCTTCGCGGTGAACGAGCTCGGGCTCACCTGGATGCCCGCGTCCTCCGTGTACGACCTCGCGATGAGCTCCGGCCTCCAAGGGGCGTCCGAGGACTCGGGGGGCCTGGTCCTGACCGGCACCGCGGGTTCGACCTACCGCTTCCTGGTGCACGCCGCCCGGATGCGGGACCAGTGGGGCCTCGACCTGGACCTCGGGCTGATCCGGGCCGGGATGATCGCCATGTCGCTGTCGGCGGGCCACCACTCCTTCCACGAGGTGATGCGCGGTGCCCAGTTGGCGCTGGACTCCCTCCCCGGCCACGATCCGGCACTGGACTACCAGGACAACTGGGGCCGTTACTGGAACGTCCACCCGCTCACCGAGCAGGAGCTGCGCGAGCACGTCGCCCGCGACGGCCGCTTCCCCGACGAGCACGCCCAGGAGGTGCTGGACGCCGATACCCCCGCCCCCGCGCTCAACTCCGCCCCGTCCGGGGGCCGGGCGGTCCCGACCGGGCCGGACGCGGATCTCGACACGGCCTGGGAGGAGCACCGTCGGGCGCGGAGCGCGTTCGGTGCGGCGGCGGTCGGTGGTTCCCCCGAGGCCCTTGCTGAAGTCGACCGCGCGCGAGGGCTGTTGGAGCAGGCCGAGCAGCGGCTGTGGGCCCTGGGGGTCGCTCCGGACGCGCTGGGCGCCGCCCGGACCGCCGATGACGACCAGGGCGACGCCACCGGACCTCTCACGCCGGCCCCGGCCGTGTCCCGGGACACCGAACAGCGGCGCTACATCGCGGAACAGCTCACCGCCGACGACCTGCCTCCTGCCCCCGCGCCCCCGGGCGCGGAGGAGACCGTCGGATCGGACGAGCTGCGCGAGGCGGGCGCCACGCACTCCCCGGGGCTGCGCGCCGAGATGATGCTGCGTGGTGACGGCCGGCTGCCCGCCGGCGCACTCTCCCCGCTGGACCTGGCCCGGGTACGCCTGGTCCGGGCCGACGACGGAACGCAGGCCCTCGACGCGGTGGCGGCGAGCGTGGCCCGTCGGCTGTGGGCCGGGACGTACGCCGACGTCCGGGACGCAGCCCCCGAGGGCCGGGACGCCACGGAGACCGCCCGCGCCTGGTCGGCCGCCGTAGCCCTGGTGCTGCCGCCCGAACCGCACCCGGTACTCGCCGATTCCCGGTACGCCGGTGGGGCCTTCCGCGACGCGGTGCGCCGGGTCGCCGGTCATCTGCTGGCGGCGGAGGCCGGTGCCGAGGGCGTACGGGCTTCCGCCGCGGAGCTGGCCGACACCCTGCGTACCGGACTGGGCCTGGCACCGCGCTGGACGGTGCCCGTGGGCGGGCCCACGGCCGGGGAAGCCGCGCCGGGACGGCCCGCGCTCCAGTCCCGGCCGGGGGGCGACATGCCGGATCTGGACATGCCCGACCTGGACCTCGGCCAGGATCCCGCTCAAGGCCCGCTCCCGGACATGGGCGTGGACATGGACATGGATCTGGACCTGAGCGGTCTCGATTTGCCCGACGCCTTCCCCTCCGCCCTGGACAGCCTCGACCTGGATGCTTTGGACGCCCTGGCAGGCATCGACGCCCTGGGTGATCTGGGTGATCCGGGTGACCTCCCCGACTTCGACTTCAGCTTCGGCCTGCCCGCGCCCGTACCCATCGGTCCGGGCGTGGGCGGCGGGCAGCCGGTGTACGCCGTGCCCGCCGCCCCGCCCGCCCGGCCGCTCACCACGCTGCCCGCGCTGACCCTCGTACCGTTCGCGCCGCAGACCACCGGAACCGCCGACAGCGCCGAGCGCGGGGTGGAGCGGCTGGCCCACCAGGTCGCGCGGACCGCGCTGCGCAACCGGCGCAACCGGGTGCCGCTGCCCAGGATCGACATCGCCGGATACGGCGCCGACGCGCGGGGCGCCGGGACCGCGCGCGACCGGGACCAGGCCGCCCAGGCCCAGGGCGACCTGAGGGCGCGGGCCGCCCGCGACCTGTTCGTACGCCATCTCGACCACGCCCTGCGCACCCTTCAGGCGGGCCTGCCCGCCGGGGCCACGCCCCTGCGGCCGCAGGACTTCACCATCACCGCGCGGGGCCGGAGCCGGGTGCCGGGACAGGGCGCCTCCGTGGCCCCGACCGGGCAGATCGGCCGGGAGGAGCTGGGCCGCCAGGCCACCATCGGTGTCACGTCACCGCGTCACGCCGCCGCCCTGGACGCCTTGGACGCGCTGCGGCGCACCGACCCGGCCCTGCGCTCCGGGCCCCTGGACGTGGACGCCGTCGCCCGCCGGATCTGGCACCTGGCGCCGTCCGTGCTCGTCGACCCGGAGATGCGGCGCGACCTGTACACGCTGACCGGCCGGGCCGTCGCCGCCGGCCGGGCCACCGGTCTGGCCGCGCTCACCGCCTTCCACCTGGAGGAGCATGGCCTGCTCGCGGACGACCGCGCCCGGCACGTGACGGCCGGCGGCAACCGGGTGCCGGGCCTGAACTGGACCGGCACCGCGACCGCCGAGCTCGACACCCTCTTCGTGGACCGGCTCACCACCGGCCCCACGGGCGCACCCGCCCCCACCGGGAACGCGGACGTGGCGCCGTGGCCGTGGGACCCGGCCCCGTACCCGGTGCTGGCGGACGGCAGCCACGACCGGGTGACGGCCCAACTGCCGGACGGCACCACCTGGGAGCTGGACGCCGACGAGTTCGCCGAGCTGGTCGCCGCCGACCTGACCCGCCACCCGCTGCCCGAGCACGCCCCGATCGTGCTGGCCGTGCCGTCGGCGGGCGACCGCTACCTGGAGCTGCCCCGCAAGCTCGCCGAGCGCACCGGCCGCACTGTCTGGGTCCACAGCGGCCTGGCGCAGCGCAACCCCGACCCGACCGCGACGAGCACCGTCGCCGTGCTCCACCGGGACGGCCTGCCGGACGGCACCTGGCTCCCGGTCCGCCCCGGCCTGGCGCCGGACCCCGACGACGACGCCCCGGCCTGGCACCGCGAGGTGCTGACCCAGCCCATCGTCAGCTCCCGGACCGGGGAGCAGACCGGGCGCAGCTTCCACCGGCCCGCCGAACTCGTCGGGGAGCGCGAGAGTTACCGCGACCTCGACCACATGTCCTTCTACGTCCACTGGGACGCCGCGACCAACACGTACTCCGGCAAGCTGCCGATGCGGGACCCCGGCCCGGCGGACAAGGCGTACCGGCTGGCGGGCCACGGGCTGCCGGGCGGGCTGTCCCTGCCGCTGGCCGACGGCTCCAGCCGGACCGTGGACCGGGACGAGGCGGCCGGGTGGCTGCGGCGGCGCAAGAGCCTGTCGAGCCTGCCGCAGGACCACTGGGTCGACCTGGTGATCTGCCACTCCGGGGCCCCGGGGCAGGGCTCCGCGCAGGACGTCTCCCAGCTCGACGGGGTCCTGCCCGCGCCGTTCACCGCCGATCCGCTCAGCGACGACGCCCTCTCCCTCGGCCAGCACCTGGCCAACCGGCTCCGGCGCACGACCCGCCTGTCGTACTCCTCCCAGGGCGTGGTCAGGTTCGGCGACGGCCCGGTGCGGGTGCTGGCCACCGATGCCCAGGGCCGCCCCTGGTGGTGGGAGACCAGCCGTCCGGAACCGGACGACGCGGAACTCGACCGGCTGGCGGAGCAGGCCGGATTCCAGGGCGGGCCGTCCCCGCGCGTGCGCTCCGAACTGCTGCGAGTGGTCCGTGCGTTGAAGCTGGTCGTCGGCCCCGACGTGCAGGTGGCCGACGACTTCCCGGCGCTGGTCGCCGGGGCCGCCGCGGTCGTCAACATGTGGTTCACCGACCCGGAACTCCAGCCCACCGGCCCGTTCTGGCCGCAGCTGCTCAGCCAGGTGATCGCGGCGCACCCCCTCGCGGCGCACCCCCTCGCGGCGCACCCCCTCGCGGCGCACCCCCTCGCGGCGGGCGGCGTGGACGGGGACGTCACCCGCCAGGTGCTGGCCGAGGCGGCGAAGGCGTGGCGGAACTCGGGCGGCTCGCTGCCGGTGAGCGGCTTCGTCCCCCTCCCGCAGTTGCGTACGGCGGCGGCCTGGCTCTCCGACTCGGCGGCGGTGGACCGGGCGGCCGTCGACGCGCTGCGGCTCACCGACCCCGCCGACGCCCCCGCGCACCGGACCCGGATGTTCTGGGCGAGGGTCCGCGCCGAGGAGACCCTGCCCGGCCCCGGACCGGCCGCCGACCTGCTGACCGTACGTGCCCTCCGCCTCGACCAGGACGCCCAAGTGGACGACGCCCTGCGCGACCGGGCCCGCGCGCTGCTCACCCGGGGCTTCGCGGCGGGCCGGAACATGGCCGACCCGGACGTGGTGGGCGCGTACGCGGTCGAGGCGGCCGGTGCCCTCGCTGCGCCCGCGCTGCTCACCACCGTGGGCGCGGCGTTCGGCTCCGGCAGGGACTGGCGCGGCCTCGGCACCCTGCTGCCCCGGCTGGACGGCTTCCGGGTCGCGGACACGACGGTGGACGCGCCGTGGGCCGGACAGGACGCGGACGGCAAGGACCGGCCGGTGCCCTACGCCGTACGGGCTTCGGTGGACCTGGAGGACAGCAGCCGCGTCCAGGTGACCGTGGGCGCGGCCACCCACCGGCTGTCGGCCGCGGAGTTCGCCGAACTGCTCTCCTCCGACGCCGACTTGCTGGGTATCCAGTCCGCCACGCCGGTCCTGCTGCTGCTCGACGGGCTCAGCGGCCCCACCCCGGAGCTCGCCGAGACCGTCGCCCGCAGGCTCGGCCGGCCCGTGTGGTGGAGCACCTCCCCGGTCGAGCTGTCCGCCCCGGACGCCGCCGAGGGCGAACTCCCCGTGCTGGCCCCCGATCTCTTCTCTGCGGCCCGACCCAGCGCCACGGACTGGCGGTTCACTGCTCCATCCGTCCCCGACCTGGGTACGCAGACGGTGCCGGCCACACCGGCGCCGGGCCCCGGTGCACCGACACCGGCCACCAACAGCGCCCCGACCGCCGGGACCCGTACCCCGCAGGGCACCGCCCCGGCGGAACCGGAGCCCATCGAGCAGGGCGCCGAGCAAGGCATCACCCCGGCTCCGGCCGCACCGGAGCCGATCACCACGGCCCCCGCCGACAACGCCCCGAACTCGGCCCGGAACCAGCGCAGTTCCGTCGGCGACCCCATGGAGGGCGTCGAGTCCACCTCCGTACCGACGGCCCCCACCGCCCCCGCGCTCCCCGCCGTCCCCGTCGCCCCCGCCTCGGTGAGGGCCCTGCAACCGCTGCCGCCCCGGACCCTCGTGGCGTACGGGCGGGACGAGACGAGCCCCTCCGCGCAGGGGGACCGGACCCTGGAGCTGCTCGCCGCCCAGGTGGCGGCCACCGGTCTGCGCAACCGGCGGGCCGGCGCGTCCCTGCCCCGTGTGGAGGTCACCGGCTACGGTGCCGACATCCGCCCCGACCGGCCGTCGACCGGTTCGCCCGCGAGGCGACGGGCCACCACCGCGCGCCACCGCTTCACCCGGCTGCTGGCGAGCGAACTGGAGCGGCTGCAACGGGATCTGCCGGCCGACGCACCCCGCCTGACCGCCCAGGAGTTCGCCGTCGTCGTCAAGGCCATGGCGCGCGTGCCCGCCGACTGGGTGGGCACCGGTGCCCTCGCCCAGGTGACCCGCGCCGAGCTGGGCCGCCAGGCGACCATCGTCCTCCACCAGCCGCCGGACGCGGTGGCGGTGCAGAAGCTCGACTCCCTGCGCCGCCGCGACCGTGCGCTGCGGGACCGGCCGCTCGATGTGGACGCCATCGCCCGCCGCGTCCTGCACCTGGACCCCGGGGCAACCGTCCAACAGCACACCAGGCAGGAGCTGTTCGGTCTGGTGGGCCGGGCCGCGGCGGCCGGCCGGGCGACGGGTTTCCCGGCGCTGGCCGCGTACCACCTGTCCGAGCTGGGGGTGACCGCGCCGGGCCGCGCCCAGCACTTCACCGTGGGCGGCAGCCGGGTGCCGGGCCTCAACTGGGGCACGAGCGACGTCATCGGACTCGACACCACCCAGGGCGACCTGCTGGAGGCCGACCCCGCCGGCGGCTACGACGTCCTCAGCACCTCACCGACCCCCTGGCCGAGCTCCACGACGCCCTACGTGGTGGCCGCGGAAGGCGGGCCCGACCGGGTGGAGGCACGGCTTCCGGACGGCACTGTACGGGAGTTGGGCGTCGAGGAGTTCGTTGAGCTGGTCGCGGCCGACCTGGCCCGCGAGGCGCTGCCGCCCGGCACACCCGTCGTGCTCGCCGTACCGTTCGCCGCCGACGGCTACCTCGACCTGCCCCGCAGGCTCGCCGACCGTACGGGCCGGACGGTGTGGGCACACAGCGGCCGGATCACCGTCGAGTCCGCCCCCGGGGAGGCGAGCACCATCGATGTCGTCCGCACCCCGAAGGCCCCCCGGGGCGACTGGATCGCGAGCGATCCGGGGCTCGGGCCGGACGACGACGACACTCCCGGCTGGCACCACGAGGTGGTGAGCCGGGCCCTCGTCAGCGCGCTCAGCGGCCGGCAGATCGGCCGGGCCTCCCACCATCCCGCCGAGTTCGCCCGGGACTTCGAGGACGACGACCGCCACCTGGACCGGATGGCGACCTTCGTCCACGACCACCCGGCCACCGGCCGCACCTCCGGTGAGCTGGACCTGCCCCGGCCGGGCCCCGAGGACCGGGCCTACCGGCTGGACCTGCACGGCTCTCCCGGCAGTCTGACGCTGGCCCTGCGCGACGGCACCACCCGCGACATCGACGAGCGGGAGGCCGGACCGTGGCTGCGCCGCCGCAAGAGCCTGACGACCCTGCCCGAGGACCACTGGGTCGACCTCGTCGTCTGCTGGAGCGGAGCGCCGCGCGACAGCGCCGTACCGAAGCCGGGCACCGCATCCGACGCGTACGGCGGCCCCTTCGTGGCCGATCCGCTGGCCACCGTCTCGATGGGCCAGCACGTGGCCAACGCCACCGGGCGCGCGGTACGCCTCGCCTACGGCCCCCAGGGCACCCGGCGGAGCAACGGCCGCTACCAGCGGACCCTGTTCGCCGACGCCCAGGGGCGCCGCCGGGCCTGGGCCCTGGCCCGGCCCGAACCGGACGAGGACGAGCTGGACCGGCTGGCGGAGGCCGCCGGGGTGAGCCCCGGCGACGGCGAGGTGTCGGACGAGATGCGTACGGCGACGCTGCGCCTGGTGCGGGCGCTGAGGATCACCTTCGGCCACGACGTCGACGACGACCCCGGCTTCGGCGACCTGCTGCGCGGCGCGGCGGCGGTGGACCAGATGTGGCGCAGCGACTCCGACTTCGAGGAGGCCGGGCCGTTCACGCTGGACCTGCTCCACCGGGTCGTCGCCGCGCACCCGGATGCCGCCGCCGGCGTGGACGGCCGGACCACCCGCCGGGTGCTGGCCGCCGCCGCGGAGCAATGGGCCCGGTACCCCGGCGACGGGCTCGCCAGCTTTGTCGACCTGCCCGCGGTGGAGGCCGCCGCCCAGTGGCTGGCGGAGGGGGATGTGGAGGACGAGGCCGCCGCCGTCCTGCGCGTCCGCACCGACGAGGTGGGCGAGGCGGCGATGTCCCGGATGTTCTGGGCGCGGGTCAAGGCCGAGGAAACGCTGCCGGGGACCGGCCCGGACGCGCAGGAGTTCGCCGCCCGGGTCCTCCACCTGGAACCGGACCCGAGCGCCGCCCACGCCCGCCGCACCGAGGCGCTCGACGTGCTCACCCGGGCCTTCGCGGTGGGCCGGGAGGCGTCCGACCCCGACATCGCGGCGGCGTACGCCCTGAAGGAGGCCGGTGCGTACGACGACACCGCCCTCGACACGGTGCAGGGCGCGTCGGACGGCACCGGCCGCGACTACACCGGCGGGGCGTCGCAGGACGTGGACCTGGCCCGGTTCCGTACCCCGGCGGGCCTGGTGGACGCGCCCTGGGCCCAGGGGAAGGACCGGCCCGTCCCCTATCCGGTGCGGGTCGTGGCCGACGCGGACGACCCGGATCTCGTCGAGGTGTCCTGGGGCGGCGACACGTACGGGACGACGGCCGACGAGTTCGCCGAACTCCTCGCGGCCGACCCCGTGTTGGCCCGGACCGAGCTGACCGTGCCGGTCCTCCTCGCCCTCCCGGACCGGGCCGCCGACGCCGCCGACCTCGCGGACCGCATCGCCCGCAGGCTCGGCCGCACCGTGTGGTGGACCGACTTCCCGGTGGACCTCTCCGGCACCGATGACGCCGGCGACCCGGTGCTCACCCTGCACCCGGCGGACGACGGCACGGTGCCGGGGGCCGCCCCCTGGCAGCGGACCCGCCCGGCACACCCTGCCTCGGCCGAGGACGCCCCGCGCCCGGTCCCGGCGCCACTGCCCCGCTCCGGGCGGAGCGACGACTACCGCACCGGGGCATCCGCCCCGACTACCTGATGCCCGCCCCCGATCCCCGCCCCCGGCCACGCACCCCCCAATGAACGAGGACACGATGAGTGAGCCCGCCACCTCCCCCCTGGACCCCGCGCCCCCGGAGGAGTTCGTCGAGGCCGCCCGGCTCGCGCCCGACCACTGGCTCTACCTGACCGACCCCGCCTGGCAGGGGGAGGGCCCGCCGCCGGAATGGGCCGTCATCGGCCAGTGGCGCTCGGACCACGCCGGCGAGATCGTCGAGTGGGAGGACAACCCGGACTACCGCCCGTCGCCGGAGGCGATGGGGTGGCCCGAACCCGCGGACGAGGTGGACCGCGCCGTCCAGCTCGCCACCACCGGATACGGCCCCGCCGAGGACGTCACCGCCGCACTGGCCGGGGCCGAAGTCGCGGTGCCGGTCACCGCGGACGGTGAGCCGGTGAGCGCGTCGGCACCCGACGGCACGGCGGTCGTCCCCGTCTACACCTCCCCGCGCTACCTCCGCGGCCTCGGGCAACTGGCGTCCGTGACGCTGCCGCTCAAGGAGCTGCTCGCCCGCATCCCCGCCGGGCACAGCCTCTGCCTCAACAGTTCGGCCCCGGTCAGCATGGTGCTGACGACGGAAGGGCTCGCGGAGGTGCTGGCGGAAGCGGGGGAGGCGGCGGCGACCACTGCCCCGGCCCCCTAGCCTCGGTCGTTCAGAAGAGCGGCCGACCTTCGCTTCGACCTTTCGGCGGACGGGTCCGACTTCCTCGCGGACCACCTCGCGTACGACCGCTGCTACACCGCGAGCCACCTGCTCCACCACCACGTGCTCGACGGCGTGCGCGGTGACACGGAACGCGAAGTCTTCCTGCACGACTGGATCGCAGGTCGGCGACCTGGCGGCATCCCGCCCGGGATCACGGCCGTCATCGACCGGCACGCACGCACCGCCGTCGTCGTGGAATCCTTCTTCCGCCGTCTGCTCACCGAGAGCAAACAGACGGCGTTCCCGGCCGCGGAGATCGAGCGGCAGTTGGGCGCCGGCGCCACGATTCCGAGCAAGCCTTAGGGGCGCTTGCCCTTTTTGGGCGTATACGTCGACCCCTCGGGATCCCGCATTGCGCCTTCCCGACCCCAGGGTTCTCTTCAGTCACGGCTGCCGAACGGCAAAGCTCGTCACGTACGGCGCCGAGATACGCCCACCGGAAGAGCGAGCCCTGAATCGAGGAGCGTCCTGCCCGTGAAATCCCAGCGCGAACTCCTGACCCCCCAGATGCTGCGGTACGACGACTTCGACGACCGCGCGGAGACCCGTTACCTGCCCTATCTGATGTATTTCCACCGGGCGGACTACCGCTCCGCGACGATAAACACCGACCGGCTGGGATTCAGGATCTCCCACGGCGCCACCGGACAGGGATCGGTCGCGAATCCGCCGAAAGGACCGGTCCGGCTGCTGGCCGGCAGCTCCACCCCGTTCGGGATCGGGGCGACCGCCGACACCGCCACCATGGCGTCACGCCTCTGGACCCGGTACGCGCCCTCCGTCCCCTGGCTCAACTTCGCCGGACGCAGCCACAACTCGATGCAGGAGCTGCTGCTGTTCCTGATGCACCGGGAACAGGTCCCCGAGGTCGACGAGATCGTCGTCTTCTCCGGCCTCAACGACCTCGCGCTCAGCCGGCTGCCCGACGCCCAGCGCGGCGACCACGGCGGGTTCTTCAACTGCGGTGAGTACTTCGACAGCATGGACGAGCTGCGCGCCTCCCACCGCAAGCCCAAGCGGGGCTTCGGCCGGCGCCCCGGAGGACCGGAGGACGCGCCTCATGTGGTGCCCCCGCTCGCCGACCGCATCGCGTACGCCGTCGACCTGACCTCCCGCCACCTCGCCGCACTCCGCCTGCTGGCCGGGCCGACCGGCGCCCGCATCACCTACGTACTGCAGCCGCTGGCGACCTGGGTGCGGGAGTCCGGACCGTCTGAGGAGCGGGCGATCTTCGGCGAGCTCGACGGGATCTCCAACTTCTGGGAGCTGTACGGCGACATCGCCACGCTGGAGACCGGCCGCCGGTACGCCGACGCGCTCCAGGTCGCCTGCAAGGAACAGGACATCCGCTTCCTGGACCTGAGCCCCGTCGTCGCCGAGTCCGTCAAGGACGACGACTGGCTCTATGTGGACCGGGCGCATTTCACCGACCACGGTACGGAAATCATCTCCGGGCTGCTCGCCGAATCCCTCGGGCTCTCCTGACCGGTCCGGTCTCCGGTCTTCACGTATTCCCTTTACGCAAGAGAGGGCTGTTCAGTCATGTCGTTCGTCAAAAACCTCATCGCGAAAGTGTTCCGTCGCAAGCGGAAGCCCAAGAACGACGCCTCCATCTACCCCATGTTCTGACCGCCCGAGACGGAGAGAGGGGAACGATGCACAGCCAACAGGCAGCCGCCACGGCCACGCTGTCCGCAGAGCATCAGGCGGGTCGTCCGCACGGGCTGCCGGGGGACGGCGGCGGCTCCGCGCGGACTGTGTACGCGTACGCGACGGACCCGGAAGCGTCCCTCCCCGAGGGCCGGTTCGTCGAGGAGGTGCGGACCGTACTGCGCCGCCACGCCACAGCCCCAGGTGACGGCTCACCCGACGCACTCGACGCCCTGGTCCGGCAGGCCGCCGACTGGGGGGCCGGTGAGCGCGAGCGCTACCTCGGCCTGGCCATGGGCGGCGAAGGCGACGGCGACGGCGACCGCGACCGCCCCGACGGCCACCACCAGGTGCTCGTCCGCCGGGCCGTCCTCGGCTGTGCCCCGCTGGCCCTCATGTCCGGGGCCTGGCTGCAGTGGCTCAGCGCCCCCGGCAACGCCGACGACCCCCTCGTGCTGCGCATCCTCGCCCTGTACGCGTCCGATGTGGGCGCCGGCCACCCGGCGGCCTCCCGGGGCAGCGCCTACCTCGAACTCTTACGCAGGCTGCGGCTCGCCGAGAACGCGGCACCGGCCGCCCGGCTCACCGGCGACCAGCGCATCCCGGACGGGGCGTACCGCCTCCCGGCGCTGCTCCTGGCGATGAGCCGGCGCCCCGACGACTTCCGGGGCGAGATCCTCGGCGCCGACCTGTGCCTGCGCGCGGTCGGGCTGCTGCCCGCACTGGAGCTGGTCCGGGAAGTGCTGCCGACGGAGACCGACTGGGCGACCCTCGACCCGGCCGCCAGGCGTGAGGCCGAAGGCCCCCTGCCCGTCGAGCGGTGCCGTGGAGCGGTGGACGCGCTGGTCGAGGAGGAGGGCGCGCGGGGCGCCGACGCGGTGCGCTCCGGCTTCCGCTGGATGCTGGCCGGTCTCCGCGACTGGTCCGATGCGCTCCACGCGGAGCTCGTGGCGGCCGGTGATCCCGCGTTCGACATGGCCGAGCTGATGCGGGTCCGGTCGCGTGAAGGCGCCGTCTACCACCACCAGTTCCTGCTTGAGGGCAAGCCCCTGGCCCGCTGGCTTGCGGAGTGCCGGACCGACCCGGGGCCGCTGCTCGACGTCCTGGCGCGCAGCAAGCTGGTCAAGCCCGGCCGTTCCGGGGCCAGTTCGCTGGTACGGGGGCTGGTCGGCGAGCGCGGACCGATGTTCCGGGTCTTCTCGCCGGAGGATCTGACGGTCATCCGCCGCTGGATCGACTCGCTCCCGGCCAAGCCCGCAGAAGCGCCGGAACCGCAGGTGGAACCGGAACCCGGGCCGGGGCCGGAGGGCGTACGGGTCGGGGTCGCGCCGCAGAAGCCCTCCCCGGGCTCCACCCGGGACCCCCTCGCCGCCGTCGCCGGAGCCCTGCGGACGGGCGCCCGCCCCCAGGGCCGCACCCCGTCCGGGCTGCGCGAGGCCTACCACCTGCTCATGAACCGTACCGACACACCCGCCCTCCGCTCCTGGGCCATGGAGTACGTCGCCGGCTGGCTCGCCCGCTCCGGCCACGGCATGGACCGTACGGCGATGCAGCTGCCCGAGCGCTGGAGCCACGAGGGACTGCGGCCCTGGCTCCAGGCCCAACACGACCAGCACGGAGCGGAGTTCGAGGAGAACGCGGCGATACCCCTGCCCTCGAAGGAGGCGGTCGTCGACGACACCGTACAGACGGCCCCGCTGACCCTGATCGACGGCAGCTGGCTCCAGGGGTTCACCGACTACGAGCAGGCCTCGTCCGCGATCGGGCACTCCCTCTTCGAGACCTACTGGGACGAACTCGGCAACGGCGAACCGCACTTGAACCACCCCCTCATCTACCGCGACGTACTCAAGGAGATGGGGGTGGAACTGCCGCCGACGGCCTCTGCCGCGTTCGCGCAGTGGCCCGGCTTCCGCGAGGAGTCCCTCGAACTGCCGGTGTACTGGCTGTGCGTGGGGCGATTCCCGCAGACCTTCCTGCCGGAGGTCCTGGGGCTGAACCTGGCCATGGAGCTGTCGGGTGTCGGCGGCACCTACCGCCGGGCGCGCCTCGCCCTGAAGGCGTACGGCTTCAGCACCCGCTTCGTGGACATCCACAACACCATCGACAACGTCGCCACCGGGCACTCCGCCTGGGCGGCCGACGCCGTGGACACCCTGCTCGCCTCGCTGCCCGACGCACCGGGACCCGGTGCCCGGGCCGATGTGTGGGGCCGGGTGCGCGTGGGCTACCGCTCGCTCAACCCGCCGAGGAGCGTCGGGGCCCGGCTCGCCGCCCGCCGCACCCGCTTCACCGGCCGCCGCAGGTGAGGCCCCGGAGGCCGGTGGGTCCCGAGAGGCCCGCCCGGTATCTGTCCCTGCCCCGCCCCCGTATCCGAATCCAGCCGGAGGAATCCAGCGGTGTCTGACCTCATTCTCGGAGTCTCCGCCTTCTACCACGACAGCGCCGCCGCCCTGATCGCCGACGGCGTTCCCGTGGCCGCCGCCCAAGAGGAACGTTTCACCAGGCGGCGGCACGACCCCTCGTTCCCCTCCCGCGCGGTCGAGTACTGCCTCGACGAGCAGGGCGTGAGCCTGGACGGCGTCTCCGCCGTCGCCTACTACGAGGACCCCCGGCTGAAGTTCCGCCGGGTGCTGGCGACCTTCGCCGGCGCCGCGCCCACGGGCTTCGCCTCCTTCCGCGACACCCTGCCCGCCTGGCTCGGCCGCGACGGCAAGCTGCACACGGACGACACCGTGCGCGCCGAACTCGCCGCACTGGGCCGGGGCCGGGTGCCCGAGCTCTCCGTACGCCGCCACCACGAGTCGCACGCGGTCTCCGCCTTCTTCCCGAGCCCCTACGAGTCCGCCGCCGTGCTCTGCATCGACGGCGTCGGCGAATGGGCCACGACCACCCTGTGGCACGGCCGGGGCACCGACCTCCGGCCCGTCTCCGAAATCCGCTTCCCCCACTCGCTCGGCCTGCTCTACTCCGCCTTCACCTACTTCTGCGGCTTCAAGGTCGACTCCGGCGAGTACAAGCTCATGGGCCTCGCGCCCTACGGCAAACCGCGCTACGCCGACCTCATCCGCGAGAAGCTCATCGACCTCAAGCCCGACGGCTCCTTCCGCCTGGACATGCGCTACTTCGAGTATCTGCGTGGCCAGGTCATGACCGGACGCGGCTTCGAGAAGCTCTTCGGCGGACCGCGCCGCACCTCCGAAACCCCGCTCACGGAGCGGGAGTTCGACCTCGCGGCCTCGGTACAGGCCGTGACCGAGGAAGCGGTGCTCCGGCTCGCCCGGACAGCGCGCGAGCGCACGGGGGAGTCCCGGCTCTGCATGGCCGGCGGTGTCGCGCTCAACTGTGTGGCCAACGGCAAGGTGATCGACGCCGGGATCTTCGACGAGGTGTGGGTCCAGCCCGCCGCCGGCGACGCCGGGGGAGCCCTGGGCGCGGCCCAGGCCGTCGCGATGGAACGCGGGGCCCGGCGCGACCACGTGGCGACGGGACACGACGCGATGAGCGGTTCCCTGCTCGGCCCCGCCTACGGTGACGAGGAGATCGCCGCCTACCTGGACGCGCACTCCATCCCGTACCGGCGGCTCGACAGCGACACCCTGGCCGCACAGGTCGCGGACGGGCTGGCCCAGGGGAAGATCGCCGGCTGGTTCCAGGGGCGCATGGAGTTCGGCCCCCGCGCCCTCGGCGCCCGGTCCATCATCGGGGACCCGCGCAACCCGGACATGCAGTCCGCGATGAACCTCAAGATCAAGTTCCGGGAGTCCTTCCGCCCGTTCGCACCGGCCGTCCTGGCCGAGGACGCCAAGGACTACTTCGACCTGCCGCAGGAGAGCCCGTACATGCTCGTGGTCTCCCAAGTCGCCGCCGCCCAGCGGCTGGAGGCCCAGGACGCCGGTGCCTCGGGGCTCGACCTGCTCAAGGTGCGGCGCTCCACCATCCCCGCCGTCACCCACGTCGACCACTCGGCCCGCGTGCAGACGGTGACCGGCCACAGCAACCCCGCCTACCACCGGCTGCTGACCGCCTTCAAGTCCCTCACCGGCTGCCCGGTGCTGGTCAACACCTCGTTCAACGTACGCGGCGAGCCGATCGTCAACTCCCCGCAGGAGGCCTACACCTGCTTCATGCGGACCGACATCGACATGCTGGCGCTCGGCAACTTCCTGCTGGAGAAGACCGAACAGCCCGCCTGGCAGGAAGCGTCCGACTGGCGCGACGAGATCCCTCTCGACTGAGCCCTCGCCCCGGATGCCGACCGAGCCCTCCGGGACGTCGACCGAGCCCTCCCGGACGGTTCCCGGTTCCCCCGAGGCCGAGAGCCCTCCGTGTCGCCGCCACGAGAAACGGAACGAACACCCATGCGTACCTTCCTGCTCCTCATCGCTTACTACCTGGTCGTGACCCCGATCGGCCTGCTGAGCCGACGGGTCGACGACCCCCTGGCACGCCGCTGGAACCGGCGCGCCGACACGTACTGGAACGCGCCAACCCCGTCACCGGCTCGCTGAGCGATGCAACGAGGGCGTGCAACCGACCTAACGGAGACAGACGATGACCAGCTTGCTCCAGTTCGCCCGGTACCGAGTCGAGGACAGCGCCCGGGACCTGTTGCGCAAGGAGATCTCGGCCCGGGTATCGGAGACCAGCCTCGATTCCGACCTCGACGACGCCATCCTCGGCTCCATCGGCGCGTACGCGCTGCGGCGCCATCTGCCCGGTGACATCCTCCAGGGCAGCCAGGTGTTCACGGCGGCGGGCTCCCACGCGTTGCTCCTGTCCAACCTGCCCACCCAGGACTTCCCCGCCACCCCGGTCACCGGATTCGCCGACGAGAGCGAACTCGCCGTGACCAACGCGATCCACCTGGGCCTGATCCGGCTGCTCGGATGCACCCCGTTCGCGGTGAGTTACGAGAACGACGGCCGGCTCATCCGCAATGTGGTGCCCAACCCGGCGGCCTCCGGAACCACCAGCTCCTGGGGAGCCGACTCGGAGTTCTTCTGGCACTCCGACAACCCGCACCAGCCGTTCGGCCCGCCCGGATCGGACCCCCGGCTCTACACACCGCCCTACCTCACGTTCTTCGCCATACGCAACGAGGAGCGCATCCCCACCGAGATCGCGGCCCTCGATGACGTCGTCGTACGGCTCGACGAGGAGACCCGGTCCGCGCTCACCGCACCGGAGTTCGAGGTCGGCGCACCCGACTCCAACGACGGCGGGACGATCGGCCCGCTGGTGAAGACCCCGGTCCTGGAGTCCGGACCGGACGGCCGGCACCGCGCCCGCTACGACCGGGGGACCACGACCGGTCTCACCCCCGCCGCCCAGCAGGCGCTGGAACGTTGGCGGGCGGTCCTCCTGAACATCCCGTCGGCCGACCTCATTCTCCAGCCGGGCGACTTCATGATCTTCGACAACCTCCGCGTGCTGCACCGCCGCAAGGCGTTCACCCCGCACCCGAACACGACGGCCCGCTGGCTCCGCCGCTGCTACGCCGCCTGACCGGCACGACAACTCCCCCTGTCCCCACCGCACATACCACTTCCGAAGGGAACCCCATGGGCAAGTACCGCGTGGCAGTCATCGGCGGCCGGCCGGCACCGGTCGCAGGAGCCAAGGAACTCGGCATCGACGTCGTCCTCGTCCACGAGGAGGGCGCCTACGACGTGGCCGTCGCCCAGCACTGCGAGCGCATCATCCACGGCCCCCTGGACGACGGCCCGGCCATCCTCGAACTCCTGAAGCCGCTGCACGCCGAGCGCCCCTTCGACCGCGTCCTCACCACCACCGAACCGGCCGCCGAGTCCACCGGCTTCGTCGTGGACGCCCTCGGCCTGCCCGGCGTCACCGAGTTCACCGCCCGCGCCCTCAAGGACAAGGCGCTCACCCGGCAGCTGCTGGACGAGCACGGCATCAGCCCGGTCCGCTACCGGCTGGTGAACAGCGCCGAGGAGATCGCCGCGTTCCGGGCGGAGGTCGGTGACCGGATCATCGTCAAGCCGGTGGACGGCGTCGCCAGCCTGCACATCCACCCCGTGGACGGACCGGAGGACGCCGAGAAGGCCTGGCAGGCGCTTCAGGAGGCGGACACCTCGGCCGTCATCGCCGAGGAGCACCTGGACGGCCCCGTCGTCAGCGTCGACTCCTTCTCGCACGCGGGCCGCCACCTCACCATCGGCTACTCCGAGTACCGCATGAACGACCGGTACGTCGAGTGGGAGGTCAGCACCCCCAGCCGGTACGCCACCCCGTGGCTCACCGAACTCCGCGAACTCACACCGAAGTTGCTCGACGCGGTGGGCCTCACCGAAGGCCCCTCGCACAGCGAGTTCGTCCTCACCCCGAAGGGCCCGCGCGTCCTCGAATCGCACGCCCGCCTGGCCGGCAGCGGTGCACCCGAACTGGTCCGCCGCGCCTTCGGGCTCAACCTCAACCGGATGTTCCTCACGGTCCCGCTCGGCATCGACGAGCTGCCGCAGACCTCGCCCGAGCCGCTGGGCGGCGCCGCGGTCCGGTTCTTCACCCCGGAGCCGGGCACCATCGACGCGGTCGAGGTGGACGACGACGCGGCCCACGCGATCCGCCGGGTCCCCAGGGACGAGAAGCAGTACGTCTTCCTGCCGTACCTGGAAGAGTTCACGGATACGGAGGTGGCGGCGGTGATCGGCAAGAGCGTCGGGGAGACCGTGCCCCCGCTGCTGACCGTCGCCGACTGCGTCTCCGGGTACGTCATCGCCTCCGGGCGCGACGCGGACGACGCCGTCGCCAAGTGCGACGCGACCAACGACCGCATCCGCTTCAAGACGAGCTGACGGCTTCAAGACCAGCTGACGGCGACGCGGCCTTTCCAGCCCGCTCCACCCAGTACGCCGCCTGCCCGGGTGGCCGGGACCCCGAACCACGGTCCCGGCCACCCGGCCTGGGTACGGCCCCTTTCCCTTCCGTCCGCTCGTGCCCCCTGCCCCTGCCCCCGCCCCCTGTCTCACGCCCCCTGTCTCCTGGGATGGACTCACCCATGAACACGATCATTTGCCCCGTCGTGGCGGAGGGGTCCAGGCCGGACCCCGTCGCCCAGTTGCACACCGTCCGCCGGCTGGTCGAGGAGCGGTACAGCAGCGAGCAGCCCCTCGCCCGCGCCGCACTGCACCTGATCGACTGCGCCACCGACATCGTGGGCCAGCTCCCCGACGGCGACCTGGACGCGGCGCGCGGCGCACTCGGCTCGGCCCGGGCCGCCGTGGTCTCCGCGACCTTCGCGGTCGGCCGGGTCCGGGACATGTCGGCCGCCGGAGCCGATCAGGCATGAGCGAACACGGCAAACACATCGTCGTCATCCACCGCTGGCGCGACCGCCACGCCCACTACGAGGAGTACGTCGACCACCGCGCCCACCGGGTCACCTACGTCACCACGGAGCTGGCGCTCGATTCCGTGCCCGGCGCCGCGGCGGCCGCCCGTACCGTCCCGGCCACCGACGACCTCGACGCCGTCTGGCGCGCGGTGACCGAACTGCGAACCCATTTCGGTGTGCCCGAGCGGGTGGTGGCCCTCAACGAGGGCGACCTCGACACCGCCGCACTCGTCCGCGAGCGGCTGGGCTGCGCCGGCCAGACCTCCGGCCCCCTGGCCCGCTTCCGCGACAAGCTCACCATGAACCAGGTCACCGCCGCGGCCGGGATACCGGCCCCCGCCTTCGCGGACGCCCCCGACGAGGCCGCCGTCCTGGCCTTCGCCGAGGACCACGGCTGGCCGGTCGTGGTCAAGCCGCGCCGGGGCACCGCCAGCCGGGGCGTCGTACGCCTCGACTCCGAGGCCGACCTGCCGCTGCTGCGCACCTCGCCCCCGGAACCGCGTCTGGTGCAGCAGTTCTGCGCCGACCCGATCTTCCACATCGACGGCCTCTGGACCGGCGAGGAGCTGGGCCCCTGGCGAGCCTCCCGTTACGTCAACACCTGCGTGGACTTCACCCAGGGCGAGGCGCTCGGCTCGGTGGAGGTGGACGACCCCGAACTCCTCATTCCTCTGGGCGAGTTCACTTCCCGGGTCGCGAGGGCGCTCGGCCCGGAACCGTGGGTCTTCCACCTGGAGGCGTTCGTCGGCACGTCGGCCGACGGCTCACCCTCGATCCAGTTCCTGGAGGCGGGCTACCGGGTCGGTGGCGCGGAGATCCCGTTCGTCTGGCGGGAGGTGCACGGCATCGACCTCGCCAGGGCCGCCGCCGACGTCCAGCTGGGCCGGCGCCCGGAGCTGCCCGTACCGGAGGCATGGCGTACGGGAGGCTGGCTGCTGGTCCCCTCACCCGTACCGGCCCCCTGCCGCGTGACGGCCTGGGAACTCCCCGAACCGCCGACCCCCGACGAGGGTCCCTACACCCTGGTGGTCCCGGCCGTGGGCCAGGTGGTCCCGCGCGTGGGCGGGTACGAGCACGTGGGTGCCCGGTTCCGGTTCCGGGGCGGATCGAGCGGCGACGTGGAGAAGGCCATCCTCAGGACGGCAGCCCAGTTCCGCCTGGAGTGCGTCCCGGAACGCGGAGCACGTGTGGCCTGCGGACTGGATCGATGACGCGCGGGAGCAGCGGAGGACCGCCCGCCGTACTCGTCCAGCCCGCCGTACTCGTCCTGGAGGACGGCCGTGCGTTTCGTGGCCGTGCTTACGGGGCTGTGGGGGAGACCTTCGGTGAGGCGGTGTTCTCCACCGGCATGACCGGTTATCAGGAGACGCTGACCGATCCGTCGTACCACCGGCAGGTGGTGGTGATGACGGCTCCGCATGTCGGGAACACCGGGGTGAATGACGAGGATCCGGAGTCGGCGCGTATCTGGGTGTCGGGTTATGTGGTCCGTGATCCTGCGCGTAAGCCGTCCAACTGGCGCTCGCGGCGGTCGTTGGACGAGGAGCTGGTGGCGCAGGGCGTGGTGGGCATCAGTGGTGTCGACACCCGCGCCCTCACCCGGCATCTGCGGGAGCGGGGTGCGATGCGGGTCGGGATCTTCTCCGGGAACGCGATCGCGGATGAGGGGACGCTGCTGGCCAGGGTGCGTCAGGCCCCCGAGATGACCGGCGCCGACCTCTCCGCCGAGGTGGCGACGAAGGAGGCGTATGTCGTTCCTGCGATCGGGACGAAGAGGTTCACGGTCGCCGCGGTCGACCTCGGTATCAAGGGGATGACGCCGCACCGGATGGCGGAGCGTGGCATCGAGGTGCACGTCCTGCCGGCGACCGCGACGCTGGAGGAGGTGTACGCGGTTCAGCCCGACGGTGTGTTCTTCTCCAACGGCCCTGGCGACCCCTCGACGGCCGATCACCCGGTCGCCCTGATGCAGGGTGTTCTGGAGCGGTCGACGCCGCTTTTCGGGATCTGTTTCGGTAACCAGATTCTGGGCCGGGCGCTCGGCTTCGGTACGTACAAGTTGAAGTATGGGCATCGGGGGATCAATCAGCCGGTGCAGGACCGTACGACCGGCAAGGTCGAGGTCACCGCGCACAATCACGGTTTCGCCGTCGATGCGCCTTTGGACAGGGTGTCCGACACCGGGTTCGGGCGCGCGGAGGTCTCCCACGTGTGCCTGAACGACCAGGTCGTGGAGGGGCTCCAGCTCCTGGACCGGCCTGCGTTCAGTGTTCAGTACCACCCTGAGGCGGCGGCGGGTCCGCATGACGCCGCGTACTTGTTCGATCGTTTCGTTTCTCTGAT
>NZ_BMUG01000014.1 GCF_014650075.1 Streptomyces microflavus
CCAGCATCGCCTGCACCCTCATCTGCTACCGCAGACTCGCCAAATGAGATGACCTCTAATACTGCAACGGTCTTTGTTGTGACGTGTGGGCAGTTTCTGGTGGTGTGTGTCCGCGTCGTTTGTAGTGGCTGATCTGGGCCTGGAACTGTCGTCGGCGGCGCCAGTGTGACCAGTGCAGGACATGGGCGATGAGGTGGGTGCGGGGCCGGGGCAGGCGGGTGGTCAGTCGCCGGATTTCGGGGAGGGTCAGGGCGATGAGCTGGGAGGATCCGTTTCTGCTTTCTCCGTGTCGAGCGCGCGGGCCCGCAGGACGGTGAGGCAGGCGTGGGCGGCCATGGCCAGGGTGATGTGGCGGTGCCAGCCGGGATAGCGGCGGACCTGGTAGTCGTCCAGGCCGCACTCCTGTTTGGCGGTCTGGAAGCATTCCTCAACGGCCCACCGACTGCCGGCGACGCGGATCAGCTCATCGAGTGTGCTCTCGGCGGGGCAGTAGGCGATGTAGTAGGAGATCTCCTTCGGCCGGCTGACGCTGCGACGGGCGATGACCCAGTGCCGGCGGTCTTCGCGGTGCCAGGGCCGGACTTCGACCCTGGCCCAGTCGTAGACGCGTGGCCCGTGGGCGCCGTTGCCGCAGGAACGGCGCTTCCACTTCTGCCGGGACAGGCCGGGAAACAGATCGTGCACCGGGTGGTCCATGGCCCAGCGGGTGACGACCGTGTCGTGCCGGGTGGTGGCCATGACGTGGAAGACATCGGCCCGCTCGAGCTCGGTCCGCCAGCCTTTGGAGAAGCCGTAGGCGGCGTCCGCTGTCACCCACCGGAACGGGATCTTGTCGGTGATGGCCCGGCGGACCATCGCTTTGGCGGTGACTACTTTCGTCTCGAAGGCGACCGCGTCGTCAATGCCGGCGGCTCGGCATCGTTCCCGGTCATCGGTCCATGACGTGGGCAGATACAGGCGGCGGTCGATCAGTGTGCGGCCACGAGCGCCGGCATAGGCGAGGAAGACCCCGACCTGGCAGTTCTCCGTCCGACCCGCCGTCCCGGAGTACTGCCGTTGCACCCCGGCAGAGCGGACCCCCTTCTTCAGGAAGCCCGTGTCGTCCACGATCAGCACGGCGTCCGGGTCACCGAGATGCTCCACGACGTAGTCGCGAACGTCGTCCAGGACCTCATCGGCGTCCCAGTCGCACCGGTTCAGCAGCCGGTGCATCCGATCAGGAGCCGCGTGGCCGGCCTCCTCCGCCAGCGTCCAACCGTTCTTCCGCTCCAACGGAGCGATCAGCCCCTGCATGTAAGCCAGCGCCGACTCCCGCGGCTCCGACCGAGCGAATCGGTGCACGAACCGCTCATGCAACTCGCCCAGACCCGCTGCCCACGCCCTGACCTCACCGAGTTCCCCACCCATATTCGGATCAACGACTGTCCCGACCACCAGTCACACCAAACGCCGTTGCAGTACTAAGTTCCACTGGAGCACGGGTCGCAGCAGGAAGGCGCCCGTTCCACGCAGACGGTGACGGTGTCGGTGTTGTTCGTGACGTCGGGATCCTTCTCCTGGCCGGTGACCGTCGCGGTGTTGGCGATCGGGCCCGGCCTGGTGGCCTTGGCCCGCAGCACGAGCGTGGCAGTGGCGCCGTCGGCCAGGTCGCCCACGGCCCAGTGGCCGGTCGTTGGGTCGTAGCCGCCCTGGGTTCCGTAGGCGGACAGGAAGGTGAGGCCGCCGGGGAGTGGGTCGTTGACGGAGACCCCGGTGGCCGGGTTCGGGCCGGTGTTGCTCACCGTGATGCGGTACGTGACCGTCTGGCCGACGGTGACCGTCGTGGCGTCGGCCGCCTTCGTCACGGTCAGGTCGGCGGCCGGCTTGACCTGGGTGATCTGCTCGTTGGAGGTGGACGTCAGTGGCTGCGGTGTGTCCCCGAGCCGGTTCTCGTAGGAGGCGGTCGCCGTGTTGCTGATCTGACTGCCGCCGCTTTCCCGGGAGATGACGACCCGGTACTCCACGGTGGTCCCTGCCGGCAGGGTCTCGGTGTTGGGCAGGCTGCCGCCCGAGACTCCCGAAGCGCCGTTGCCGAGATGGAAGACGACCTTCTCGTCAGCAGCGTCGTAGTACGCCTGGTCGTCGCCCTGCGCGTCGCTCTTCGTCCCGGCGTTCGGACCGTCCACGACGCGCAGGGAACCGGGCAGATACGTCGTCCCCTGCGGGATGACGTCGGTCAGGACGAGGCTCTCGGCCGCTCCCCCGCCCTCGTTCTTGGCGGTGACCCGGTAGGTGACGGTGTCCCCCACCTCCAGTGGCCCCGTGGGAACCGCGGTCTTGGTGAGTTCCACGTAGGGGGCCGTGCCGAAGAAGATGCCGTCCAGGAAGTTCCCGATGCCCTGATTGCCACCGGCGGCCGAGATGGAGCGGAACGCGAAACGAGTCAGCACCTGGCCCACCGGAACGGTGTAGGTGCCCGTGTAGTAGCCCCAGGCGGTCGTGCCGTCGGTGAATCGCCGCTGCTCCACCGCGGAGCCGGGCGCACCGATGTCCAGCGCCATGGTGTCGTTCCCCTGGCGGCCGCGGTGGTAGAGCCGCCAGTACAACGTCGTACCGGGAGTGCTCGGCAGGTCCTGGTAGAGCGTGGACACCTGATTCGCGTTGAGTTCGGCGAACTGGGCGCCGTGGGCCGACGGCACCCCGTTGAAGCCCGAGCGCCACAGCTCGATCCTGTGATCGGTAGCGGTGGTCAGCCAGCCCGGGACGCGCTTGGCGGCCTGGGTCTGTGAGGAGTCCGGCAGGATCTCCACTCCGGTCACCACGGGCTCTTCGAAACTGCCGTTGGCCAGGGCGACGCGGAGTGGAGCAGAAGGTGTGGACATGGGTCTTCCCCTCAAGTCGATGCTCTTGGAGTGCACCGCCGGTCGGCACGTACCTCCATGCGCCGTAGCGGGACCGAACAGGCAGTAGCTCAACGCATTCGACTCGTTACGTAAAGCGACTTCGAGTGGTCGTCGGCCAACCCCGCGCCACGCGTTTGCGCCGCGGTTCCCGGTCGTTCCCCCGGCCCCTCCACCGCCGTCGGAACGCTCCCGCCCCACTCGCCTCACATCGCTCTTCCCTCCACCCCTGTCATGGCCTGAAGCTCACCGCGCCCTGCCGTCCCCACCTCCGCACAGGGTGAATCGGCAGCTGGGGAAGTTGACGCTCCGGGCGGGCAGCTGCGGTCCATCGGCGGGGCCCGTGGCCAGGGCGGAGCTGTCGGTCGTGGCTCCGGAGCCGTGGTCCCGGCCGTCATCAGTGGTGGAGAGCGGCGTGCCCGCAGTCGGAGCAATTCGCGTGCGCCTGCGGGCGAGGGGCCAGGGTGAACCGGGTGAGTAACGGCAGCCCTTCATCAGCACGCCCCGACCGTCTGATCACGTTGTCCGACGGCATCTTCGCGATCGCCATGACGCTCCTCGCCCTCGAAGTCAGGGTCGCGCCCGATCTGGACTCCGAGCAGTTCCACGACGCGCTGCGTGAGACCGCTCCCCAGCTCGCCGCCTACGCGTTGAGCTTTCTCATCCTGTGCATCTTCTGGCGTGACCAGCGTCAGATCCTGCTGATGTCCGCGAAGACGGGCGGTCTTCCCCAGCATCTGGCCCTCGCGGTGCTCGGCATGATCGCCCTGGTTCCGTTCCCCACGTCCATCCTCGCCGAGTACGGGGCCCGCGAGCCGTTGGCAGTGGCGATGTACGCCGCGACCATCTGCCTCATCGATCTGCTGCAGCTCGCCATGTTCGCGACGCTGAGGGGCCGGCACGGGGTACGCGCCGTGGGTGAGTGGCGCGACACCGCGGCGGACCTGGGTGCGACGGTCGTCGTATTCGGGGCCTCCGTGCCCATCGCCTTCTTCGCCCCGCAAGCGGCCATGTGGTGCTGGCTCGCCCTCTTCCCCGCGAAGGCCGCACTCGGCAGGCGGGAGCGGCTCCGGAGCACCCCGCAGGACAGCTGAACCCCGTGCCGTTCCCGTACGGGAGCACGCTCCGGAACGTGTACGCCCAGCACTCCGGTTCCCGGGGGTCGGCGGGAAGCCGTCCGGGGACCGGAGTGACTGAGGAGCGGTTCGGGAGGGGGCGGGTACCCACCGCTCGCTGTGCGAGGCGTTACGACGCGTCCACCAGGACCCGTCCGTCAGCGGGGATGCGTGAGGCGAAGCCGTTGGCGTAGAAGGATTCGACGCGGGACTGCTCGGTCGCGTTCGGGACCGCGTTCCGGCAGCTGGTACCGGCGCTGGAGCCGGACATCAGCTGGGAGCACGGGCCGGGCTTGGTGTCCGGCAGGCCCAGGCTGTGGCCGATCTCGTGGGCGGCGATACGGGTCTTGTCATGGCCCTGGGTGACCGCCTGGCTGCCCAGTTCCACCCGGACCTGGCCGCCCGGGCGCACCGGGCCGAGCGTGGCCTGCGGCCAGCCGCTGGTGGCCACGATCTGGATCTCGGCGCGCGTGCCGGGCGCGGCCTCGACCAGCTTGACGTTGTCGACGTTCGAGTTCCACGAGGCGACCCCTGCCGCGATCGCCGCCTCCCAGCCGCCCGCACGACTGTCGTCGTAACGGATTGTCACCACCGCTGCTGTGCTCTCGGCGGCGCGCGGAGTCGGCGCCGGCGTGGCGTTCGCCGCCGTGACCGTGGTCAGGGTGACTGCTGCGGCGATACCGGCCGCCTTCAGCCATATCGAATCCAGCATTGCTGTCCCTTCACTCATGGGGGGTTCGGTCCCGGGCGGGACCGTCAGTGCGGGAGGACGGTTGCTGCGAACAGGCCCGGCCGAAGGGCCGGTTGCCGAACCTCCGGAGCCGCAGAACCTATGCCCATCCAGAGGCATTCGTCATGCTCCTGTCATTCGAGGTAGGCCGGAAACGCACCTGTGCCCGACCGCGGGTCGGCAGCCCCCTCCCGTACCGGCCGGTACAAGGCACCCGCAGCCGTGGCTGGATAGCGCCTGCTCCCCTGGGCACGGGACAGGGGCATCGCTCTCGGGCGGCCGTGGCGCTATCGGTGGCGGAGCCGGGTGTCAGCGGCCTGTTACGTACCCTGGGGGCATGCGCATGCGCCCCACTCTGAGCTGGACCCCCACCGAGGAGCTCTCACCGGGCACCACCGATCTGGAGCCGGTCGCCGACGCGCTGAGCAGTGGCGGTGTGCTGGTGCTGAGCGGGGCGGGCATCTCCACCGAGTCGGGCATCCCCGACTACCGGGGGGAGGGCGGGAGTCTGAGCCGGCACACCCCGATGACGTACCAGGACTTCACCGCCGACGCCCAGGCCCGTCGCAGGTACTGGGCGCGCAGCCATCTCGGCTGGCGCACTTTCGGCAGAGCCCGCCCCAACGACGGCCACCGGGCCGTCGCCGCGTTCGAGCGGCACGGCATGCTCTCGGGGGTGATCACCCAGAACGTCGACGGTCTGCACCAGGCCGCCGGCAGCGAAGACGTCGTGGAACTTCACGGAAATCTGGGCCGGGTGGTCTGCCTCTCCTGCGGCACCCTCAGCCCGCGCCGTGAGCTCGCCCGGCGGCTGGAGGAGGCCAACGAGGGCTTCGCGCCGGTGGCCGCAGCCATCAACCCGGACGGGGACGCCGACCTCACCGACGAGCAGGTCGGGGACTTCCGCGTGGTCCCGTGCACCGTCTGCGGCGGCGTCCTCAAACCCGATGTGGTGTTCTTCGGGGAGGCCGTGCCCCCTGAGCGGGTCGAGCACTGCCGCGCGCTGGTCCGCGAGGCGTCCACGCTGCTCGTCCTCGGCTCCTCGCTGACGGTGATGTCCGGTCTCCGGTTCGTCCGCCAGGCAGCCCAGGCCGGACATCCGGTGCTGATCGTCAACAGGGATCCGACCCGGGGCGACCGCCACGCCGTCACCCGTATCGCGCTCCCGCTGGGGGCGGCCCTCACCACCCTGGCCGGTCGGCTGGGCATCCCCGTCGATGACGGGGATGCCCGGACGGGGTGAAGGCGCGGGCGGGTGGGCACTCCACGGCCCCGGGGCGGGGGCCGTGGGGCGCGTGGGTCAGGCGGTGCCGGTGCCGCGGCGCTTGAGGAACCACCACAGACCGCCCGCCAGCGCCACGACGGCTACGGCGACACCGATCGGCAGGGCGAGCGACGAGCCGGCCTCTTCCTTCGTGGCCGTCGCGCTGCCCGACGGCGCCGGCTCGGCGGCCGCGGTCTCCGAGGCGGGCGGGCTGGAGGGCGAGGGTGCCGCCGGGGCGGAACTCGCACTGGGGCTGGGGGTGAGCAGCTCGGCGCCGGGGGCGGCTTCCTTGAGCTCGAGCACGGGCGCGGAGTGTCCGTGTCCGCCGCCGGTCGGCTTCTCCACCTCGATCCAGCGGTCGACCCGGCCGTCGTCATAGGACTGGAGGGTCTTGAACACCAGCGACTTCGCGTCCGGCAACTGCCGAACGACAACGGAGTACGCGGCGTCCTCGCCGACGGCCATGGCCGGGCCCGAAACGGTGAAGCCCTCCTTGGTCGCGGTGAACTTCCAGCCCTCGGGGCCTTCTTCGTAGGTGACGTCGGCCGGGGTGATGCCCTTGGGGAGGAACACCTCCAGCTTGTTGATGCCCGCGGAGGCGGACTCGGTCGCGGCGCTGAAGCTCAGCGTGGCGTTCTCGGCGAGCGCACGGGCGCCATCGGACTCGACCTCCACATGAGCGGACGCCGGCGAGGCGAGAACGAGGCACGCCGTAATCGCGGCGGCGGCGACTCCGGCGCTCCGGCGGGCGGTTCGGGCGCGTGCAGGGGTGGACACAGGGATCTCCCAGGGGGTGTGACGGCGTGGGGGCACGCTGAAGCGGGCCCCGGGGGGGAAGAGCGGCGAGCGTCAGATCGTCGCGGGAGGTCCCCGGCGTACCACCGTGTGGTTGAGCACTGTGCGGTTGTACGGCGATGGCCAGGACCACGCCCGTAGCGGGCCCGCACCGAGCTGCCGTCCCGGAAACGGGCGTCCTGGGACCAGGTGCCCGAACCATCGGTCCAGCGTGTGGTCCAGGTGGTGCGCGACCGACTGGCACGCGCTGTCCGCACGCTGGAGGCACCAGCCCACCAGGAGCGACGCGATCGCGTGTCCGGCCGCCATCGCCACGGCGTGGTGATGGCCCGCGTGCCATGCGGGGTCGGCGCCGAGCCCGGTGTCGTGCTGGTGCGTCACGGGCTGCATGGCGGTCGTGCCGCTCTGTACGGCCCCGAAGAACCGGTGCAGTGCGGCCTGTCCCACGCCCGTGACCACGACCACCGCGGGCAGAGTTCCAGCACGCCGGGCGAAATGAGGAGCGAGAAGGACGAGAGGAAGCGCGAGGAGGAACAGCATCCCGCCCGCAAGGAGCACGGCGTGCCCTGGGACCGCTTGTCCGGACGCCAGATGGTGAGCGCAGACAGCGAGTCCGGTACTGGTCACCACGAACACCAGGGACCGGGCAGCCGCCACCGCCGCTCCGGCCCTGAGCTGTCGGGCGGAGCATTCGGCAGGGGTCGCGGCGGTCACCATGGCCGCCCCATCATGAGGCACTGCAGGGCCTGTTCGGCACTGCGTTCGGAACGGACTTCCAAGATCCCGGGAAATTGCCGTGTCCGTGAGCCCCCGTCCGTGCGTCAGACGGCGGCGAGCCGGTCCACCAGCAGCTCCACCCGCCGCTCCGCATCCCCGGGCGGCAGCCGTCCCGCCCGGGTCAGGGTCGCCAGACCGTGCAGGGCGGCCCAGAACACCTCGGTGAACAGCGCCGGGTGGACGCCGTCCCCGGCGACCTCGCCCAGGCTCTCCAGCAGGGCGGCGAAGGCGTCCTTCAGGGGCTCCGGGGTGTCCTCCTGGGCGAAGGCCAGGCCGCCGTCGAGCTGGAACATGGCGTCGTAGACGGCCGGGTGGCGTTCGGCGAAGTCGAGGTAGGCGAGGGCGAGGGCGGTGACCCGGGCGCGCGGGGTGGCCGCGGCGGAGGCGGCGGCCCGAACCGCCGCGGCCATCTCGGTGGCGCCCTCGAGGGCGACGGCGCCGATGATTTCGCGCTTGCCGCGAAAGTGGCTGTAGAGGACGGGCTGGCTGTACTCGATGCGCTCGGCCAGCCGGCGGGTGGTCACCGCGTCCCAGCCCTGCTCCTCGGCGAGTTCGCGAGCCGTCGCCACGATGAGGCGCTGCCTGCCCGCCCGTTCGCGCTCTTTGCGTTCCTGTACCGACATGAGGAAATCCTAGCACCGCTAGACAATCGAGCGGCAGTAGGGCTAGCGTTGAACCAACACCTAGCAACGCTAGAAAGTAGGAGGGGTCATCATGCTCAGTGCACTCGAGGTCTTCACCACCGTTGTCGTCGGCGTCATGGTGGGGGTGGAGTTCTCCGTCGCCTTCTTCGTCAACCCGATCCTCGACGGCCTCCCCGGCGACAACGGCCTGCGCGGCCGCACCCACGGGGCCCGGCTGCTCGGCGCCGTGATGCCGTTCTGGTACATCGGCTCGCTCGTCCTCGTCGCCGTCTGGGCCGTCGCCGGACGGCACCACCACGGCGCCGGCCTCGTCGTCACCGCCGCCGCGCTGCTGATCCTCAGCGTCATCATGTCGGTCCTGCTGCTCGTCCCGATCAACAACCGGGTCAAGACGTGGACCGCCGACGGCCTCCCCGCCGACTGGAAGCAGCAGATGAACCGCTGGGACCGCTTCCACTACGTCCGCGTCGCCGTCATCATCGCCGCCTTCGCCCTGCTGGTCGGCGCCCTCGGCTGAGGGGTCCCCCACCGGCGGGCCCTTGAGTGCCGAACGCGAGGGCAGGAGCGAAGAGAGCAGCACTCCGTAACGCCACGTAAGCGATTACTGGCTATATAGATGGTTTTAGGTAGTTTCCTGCGCGCTCAGTCGGGTACCCCGCAGTGAGGCGGAACGCAGCGTTCCGCCTCACCGCATCAACCGTCGTTCTGGAGAATTCATGTCAGAGCAGCGCAAGAGTCCGTTCGCCACCGTCAATCCGTACACCGGGGAGACCCTCGCGGAGTTCCCGGCCATCGAGGGCGCGGAGGTCGACGCCGTCCTGGAGACCGCGGGCGGCGCCTTCGACACGTGGCGGAAGCGGACCGTCGAGGAGCGTGCCGAGCTCGTCGGGCGCGTCGCCGGGCTGATGAGGGAGCGCAAGGAGACCTTGGCCCGCCTGATCACCCTGGAGATGGGCAAGCTGATCTCCGAAGCCCGCGGGGAGGTGGACCTCGCCGCGTCGATCCTGGCGTACTACGCGGAGCACGGACCCGGATTCACGGCCCGCGAGCCGCTCGACGTCGAGGAGGGTGAGGCGTACCTCGTCAACGAGCCGCTCGGGGTCCTGCTCGGCGTCATGCCGTGGAACTTCCCGCTCTACCAGGTGGTGCGCTTCGCCGGGCCCAATCTGGTGCTGGGCAACACCGTTCTGGTCAAGCACGCCGGGATCTGCCCGCAGTCGGCGCTCGCACTGGAGGTGCTGTTCCGCGACGCGGGCGCGCCGGAGGGTGTCTACACGAACCTGTTCGTGAGCCACGACGAGATCTCCCGCATCATCGACAGCCCCGTGGTGAAGGGGGCGTCCCTGACCGGCAGCGAACGCGCGGGGGCCCAGGTCGCCGAACGGGCCGGCCGGAACATGAAGCCCAGCCTGCTGGAGCTGGGCGGCAGCGATGTCTTCATCGTTCTGGACGGTGAGGGTCTGGAACGTACGGTGGGTGCCGCGGTGGCAGGCCGGATGGCCAACACCGGGCAGAGCTGTGTGGCGTCGAAGCGGTTCATCGTGCTGGCGGACGTCTACGACGACTTCGTCGAAGGGATGCGGCGCGCGTTCGAGGGCCTGGAACCCGGCGATCCGTCCGACGAGGCCACGACGCTGGGGCCGCTCTCCTCCGAGCAGGCGGCTTCCGGCCTCGCCGAGCAGATCCGCGAGACGGTGGAGCAGGGCGCCGAGCTGGTCATCGGCGGCGGCCGGATAGACCGTCCCGGTGCGTTCGTACAGCCGACGATCCTCACCGGCGTCAAGCCGGGCATGCGCGCGTACGCGGAGGAGCTCTTCGGCCCCGCCGCGGTGATCTACCGGGTCCAGGACGAGGACGAGGCGATCGCTCTCGCCAACGACAGCCAGTACGGCCTGGGCGGGTCCGTCTTCTGCGCGGACGTGGAGCGTGGCCGCAGGGTGGCCGAGCGGGTGGAGACCGGCATGGTCTGGGTCAACCACCCGACCTCGACCCAGCCCGATCTGCCGTTCGGCGGGATCAAGCGCTCCGGCTACGGGCGGGAGCTCTCGAAGCTCGGCATGCAGGAGTTCGTCAACCGCAAGCTCGTTCGTGTGCTGCCTCCCGATGCCGAACTGAGCGGCATCGCGGGCTGAGGAGCCCCTGGCTCTGCCGCGCCCGCCCCTGGAGTGCGATTCCGACCGGCCCGGCGTACCCGGCCGCAGACGGAGCCGTACGACCGGCCATCCCGTACACATCTCTCGCCGCCTTCCGAGGCATCGACAACAAAGAGGAGTAACCGTGCCCGCAGTACCCGACATCACCCTCAACAACGGTGTGACGATCCCCCAGCTCGGCTTCGGGACGTTCCAGATCCCGCCGGAGGAGACCCGCGAGACCACGCTGGCCGCCCTGGAGACCGGATACCGGCACATCGACACGGCGGAGATGTACGGCAACGAACGGGAGGTCGGCCAGGCGGTCCGGGACTCCGGTCTCAACCGCGCCGACGTCTTCGTGACCAGCAAGCTGAACAATGACGCGCACCAGCACGACGATGCCCTCCGGGCGTTCGACCGCACCATGGAGGAGCTCGGTCTCGAGTACCTGGACCTCTTCCTGATCCACTGGCCCCTGCCGGGTTCGGGGGACTTCGTGGAGACCTGGAAGGCCCTGGAGGAGATCTACCGGTCCGGGCGGACCAAGGCGATCGGGGTCTCCAACTTCCAGCCGAACCACCTGCGGCGGCTCCTGGCGGGCAGCACGGTGGTGCCCGCCGTCAATCAGGTCGAGGTGCACCCCTACCTCACCCAGGAGGAGGTACGGGCCTTCGGCGCGGAGCACGACATCGCCACGGAGGCGTGGTCGCCCATCGCCCAGGGCAAGGTCCTTTCCGACCCGGCGATCACCCGCATCGCCGAGCGCGTGGGCAAGTCGACCGCGCAGGTGACGCTGCGCTGGCACCTGCAGCGCGGGGACATCATCTTCCCCAAGTCGGTGACGCGGAAGCGGATCGAGGAGAACTTCGAGCTCTTCGACTTCGAGCTCACCGAAGGTGACATCGGTGAGATCTCCGCCCTGAACCGTAACGAGCGCACCGGGCCCGACCCGGACACGTTCAACGGCTGACCACGGCGCGTCGGCCCGGCCACGGAGTACGGCTCCGTGGCCGGGCCGACGTCTGTCTGCGAGGGCTCCGGGCCGACGCCCGTCCGTAAGGGCCGGGGCAGCCACGAGCAGGAGGCACTCCCCGCACATTGACTGATCTCATAATCGAATGTGATGCTTTCATCATTCAACGGCCACTCGGTGGCCCAGGTGGAGGCAGGAACCATGCACACAACCGACGCTGCATCGGGGGCGCTCGGCGGCGCGATCGACGTACACGCCCACTTCGTCACGAGCACGCTGCGCATGGCCATGCGGGACGCCGGGGTGGAACATCCCGACGGCATGCCGACCGTCCCCGAGTGGAGTCCGCAGAGCGCGCTGCGGCTCATGGACGGGACGGGTGTCCGGGCGGCCCTGCTCTCCGTCTCCTCGCCCGGTGTGCACTTCGGGGACGACGGCGCTGCGGTCCGCCTGGCCCGGTCGGTCAACGACGAGGGGGCGGCGCTGGTCGCCGAGCACCCCGGACGGTTCGGCCTGATGGCGAGCCTCCCCCTGCCCGACGTGGTGGCGGCGGTGTCGGAGGCCGAGCGGGCCCTGGGGGAACTGGGGGCGGACGGCATCATCCTCCTGACCCAGTACGCGGGCCGCCATCTCGGGGACCCGGTGTACGAGCCGCTGATGGCGGTACTGGACGAGCGGGCGGCGGTGGTGTGCCTGCACCCGACCTCTCCGGTGTGCTGGGAGGCGACGGCGATGGGGTACCCGCGCCCGATGCTGGAGTTCCCCTTCGAGACCACCCGAGCGGTGACCAACCTGATCCTCGGCGGCACCGTGGACCGTTACCCGCGCATCTCCTTCGTCGTCCCGCACGCGGGTGCGGCCCTGCCGGTCCTGGCCGACCGGATCGCCGCGTTCGCGATGATGCAGCAGGGGGCGGCGGCCGTCGACGCGATCAGTTCGCTGCGCCGTCTCTACTTCGATGTCGCCGGGTTCTCCTCGCCCCGGGCCCTGCCCGCGCTGCTCGGGCTCACCGACGACGAACACACGCTGTACGGGAGCGACTTCCCGTTCACCCCCGACTGGGTGGTCGAGGCGCTGGCCGCGGACCTGGCCGCGAGCAAGGTGCTGACCCCGCCGCAGATGAGGAGGCTGCGGGACGAGAACGCCGTGCGGCTCTTCCCCCGTTTCGGCCCGGCCCTCTGAGGAGAGCGAGGAGAGCCATGGGCCGCCGCGGCCTGCGTCCCGCGCGGCGGCCCATGGAGCCTATGCGCGGCGGAAGGTGACGTCCTGTCCGGTGAATCCTGCGGAGAGCCCGGTGGAGGTGACGCCGAGGCCGCGCAGATGCAGGTCCCCCGGCACGTTCTTCAGCGGGATCGCGTCGCGAAAGGCCCGCTCCAGCAGCGCATCGGCCGCCGCCGGGTGGTCGCCTCCGACCAGGTGGGCGTCGGCGAAGGTGATGCTGTTCCCCGGTCCGGGCCTCGGGGTCGCGACGAGGGTCAAGGGGGTCCCGCCGAAGGGCAGGTCCAGGTCTGCCTGTACGGATCCGGGTTCCCGGCCCTGCGTGATGGGGAACCCCAAGGACCGCGAAAGGTCCCCGTAGGAGAGGAACGCCGTGGCCCGGGCGGTGCGGGAGCTGGCCGCGCCGCCGTCGTCCGGCGCGCTCAGGCCCCGTAGGCGCACGTCGAGACGGGTGATGGGCAGGGGCCGGTTCACGGAGTCGGCCGGGATGTCGTGGGCGGATACATCGACCGTGTCGATCGTGCCCCGGGCCAGTTGTGGCAGCACGGGAAAGCCCCGGACGTCGACGTCCGGCAGTTCGGCCGTACCGGTGGCGCTCCTGAAGGCGCGGGCCGTGCGGTGCTCGGCCTGGTGGGCGGCCACGCGGTCCGCGGCCAGTGCCGTCAGCAGGAGAGCGGCCACTCCCCCGGCGACCAGTGTGCGGCGGCGCGTGGGGCGGAGTATCGGGGTGATGGGCACGGGGCGTCTCTCCTGGCGGTGGCTGCGAGGGTGCCGCCGCCCTGCGGGCAGGGCGGCGGGCTGCGCGGAAGGGGGGCAGGTCAGCGGGTCCGGGTCCGGCGGGGGGCCGGGGCGGTGTCGGGGGCGGGGCTGATGTCAGGCTCGGTGCCAGGATCGGAGTCGGGGCCGGTCGCTTCGGTGTCCGTAGCGTCGGTCTCGGCGGCGTCGTCGGCGTGCCGGGGCGCGCGCAGCAGGCACAGGAGTGCGGCCAGCGCCAGGATGACCGCGACGACACCCATGGCGGAGGTGAACCCGGACATGAAGGCGTCACGCACGGCTTGGGCCAACGGGGCTCCCTGGGCGCCGAGTTGGGAGGCGACCTCAAGTCCTCCGGCCGCCGAGTGGCGTACGGCCTCGGCGGCGTCGCCGGGCAGTCCGGTGAGCGCGGGGAGGCCGGAGCGGTACTGGTCGGAGAAGACCGAACCCATGACCGCGATGCCGACGGCCGCTCCGACCTCGCGGGTGGTGTCGTTCATGGCCGATGCCACGCCCTGGCGGTCGGGGCCGAGCGACCCGACGATGGCACTGGTGCCGGTGGAGCTGGTGAGCCCGATGCCGATGCCGGCGAGGACGAGGCCCACGAGGAAGGCTGTGTATCCGCTGTCCTCGTGGAGGCGGGTGAGCCAGAACATGCCGCCGGCGAGCAGGAACAGACCCGCCGACATCACGAACTTGAGGCCGATGCGCTGGACGAGGCGAGGGGTGAGGGTGGAGGCGGGCAGGACGACGGCGGCCACGGGAACGAGGGCCACGGCGCTCTTGAGGGGGCTGTAGCCGAGGATCAGCTGCAGGAACTGCAGGCCCACGAAGAAGAATCCGAAGACGGCCATGAACTGCGTCAGGATGGCGATGGATCCCGCCCGGAAGCCCCGCAGGCCGAACAGGTGCGGGTCCAGCAGCGGGTGGGAGTTGCGCAGCCCCAGCACCGCGTAGGCGACGAGGGAGAAGGCGGAGACGGCGAACGAGGCGAGGACCTCCGGGCGCGTCCACCCCTGCTCGCTGCCCTCGATGATGCCGTAGACGAGGGTGCCCACCGCCAGGGCGGTGAACAGGGTGCCGCTCCAGTCCACCGGCTCGGGCGTCGAGCTCTTCGTCTCGGGTGCGAGCAGGGCTGCCGCGAGGGCGCAGAGGACGGCGGTGGCCGCGCTGACGAGGAAGATCGACTTCCATGACCAGGCCTCCAGCAGTCCCCCGGCGACCAGCATGCCGATGATCGCGCCGGCGGCCGCGAAGCCCGACCAGATCGCCACTCCCCTGGCCTTGCGCTCGGGCGGGAAGGCGGAGGTGATGGTCGACAGGGTGCCCGGCATGATCATGGCGGCACCGATACCCATGACCACGCGCCACGCGATGAGCTCCTGGGTCGTCGAGGCGAAGGCCGCGAACCCCGCCGCCACGGCGAACAGCACGTTCCCGGCGATGAGGACCTTGCGGCGCCCGATCCGGTCGCCCAGGGCGCCCAGGGGCAGCACCAGCGCGGCGAGCGCCACGGTGTAGCCGTCGGCGATCCAGGTGAGCGACGCGTTGGAGGCGTCGAGGTCGACGGCGAGTTCGGGCAGGGCCAGGTTCAGGGCGGACACCGAAGCCACGACCACGATCAGCGACAGACACATCGCGAACAGCACGCCTTGGTGCCCGCCTCGGCCCTGACCGATGGGCGGGGAAACAGCCTTGGTTCGTTCCATGAATCCATCGTAATTGATGAATTCATCAGAGTCGACACGAGGATCATCGCATTCAGCTGCTCGCCGTGCCGCTCGTCCGGCGACGGGGTGGGTCAGGCGGTCGCCGAGGACGCCACGGCCGGGGACCAGGCGGGGAGCGAGGCGGTGATGGTCTCCGCGCGCCGAGCTCTCGCGTCGCATTCCGCGGCCAGGACGACGCGGTCGGGGCGGAGCAGGACGGCGCCTCCCCGCAGCCATGCCCGGAGCCGCCCGGTGGGGTCGGTCACGTGGATGGCGTCCGGCTGCGGTACGAGCGAGACCACGCGCGCGTCCAGCGCGGACGCCACGCGACGCAGGGCCGGGGTGAGACGGCGGCAGGTGACGAGGGCGAACTCCGGGCCCAGCAGATCGTCCAGGAGGGCGGCCCCGCCGTCCTCGGTGTGCACCGGCGGCTGGGGGCACAGGTCCCCGGGGCGGGGGCCACGGCCGGGAACGGCCGCGCGGCGCACCAGGCCGCCGCCGGACAGGGGCGGGCTCAGTCCGGCGAGGCCGGCCCGGGAGAGGGCCTCGGTGCGCTGCCCGACGGCCAGTGCCGCCTTGCGTGCCAGGGCGGTGCCCGGATGCGGGCTCGTCATCGCCCGCCCTATCAGGACGGCGGTACGGACCAGATGGGTCGCGTGGGGGCGGCGCTCGGCCTCGTAACTGTCGAGCAGCTCCTCGGAACTGCTGCCCCGCAGGACCCGGGCGAGCTTCCAGACGAGGTTGTGGGCGTCCCGCAGGCCTGCTCCCAGCCCCTGGCCGATGAACGGCGGGGTGAGATGGGCGGCGTCCCCGAGCAGCAGGACACGGTCGCGCCGCCAGCGGTCGGTGACCTGCGCCCGGAAGACGTAGGCGGCGGTCCGCACCACCTCCAGGTGCTCCTGGGGCACATCGCCCGTCCACGGGGCCAGCAGGGCGAGAAGGCGTGAGCGGTCGGCCAGGGCTCCGTCGGCGAGCTCCTCCGGCAGCCGGAACTCCCAGCGGTACCGGTCCTGCCCGATCCGCATGTACGTGGCCGGGGCGACGGGGTCGCAGACCTGGTGGACGCCGTCCCAGGCCGGCAGTTCCACCCGGCAGCGCACATCGACGACCAGCCACCGCTGGGGCTCCCCCAGCCGGACGGTGCCCGCCCCGATGGCCTCGCGTGTCGTGCTGCCCGCTCCGTCGCAGCCGAGCACGGCGGCCGCGTGGACGGTGCGCCGGTCTCCGGTGGTGAGGTCCTCCAGCTCGGCCCGGACGGGCAGGCCGCTCCCCGGAGGAGGCATCACCAGGCCCCTGACCTCGGTGGAGGCGTACAGGCGGGCCGTGGGGTGGCGCGCGAGCTCGTCCCGCAGTACGCGTTCGAGGTCCGGCTGGTCGAACATGTTGGCCTGGGGGAATCCGTGGGCCGAGAGGTGCCGGCCGCGCGGAAAGCGGGCGAGGACCCGGTGCCGGGCGTCGACCAGTTGCATGCCCAGCGAGGGCCGGCTGAGGGCGGTGAACTCCTTCTCCACCCCGGCGGCCTGGAGGATGCGCATGACCTCGTCGTCCAGGTGGACGGCCCGGGGCAGCGGGTAGAGGCCCGGATGCCGCTCGAAGACCTCGCAGGCGATACCGCGGCGGCTGAGGAGGATCGCCGCGGTCAGGCCGACCGGGCCGGCTCCGACGACGGCGACCGGGACGGTGGGCGTGGGAGGGGGTGTGGCGGTCATGAGCTCATGGCCTTCATCAGGGCTTTCAGGCGGGCCGGGTCGATCTCGTTGTCCTCGCGGAGTGCGGTGAGGACGTTGCGCAGCAGGGCGGGTGAGGGGGTGGCTCCGAGGAAGTCGCGGGTCGCGGGCGGTCCCCACTGGGCGAGCCCGGACGCGGACATGGCGGCCCAGCCCGGTTCGAGGGTGTTGTCGAAGAGGTCGCCGTCGGTGAAGTGCTCGACGAGGAAGCGGTCGGGGTCGCGCCAGTAGTCGAAGATCTGGCTGCCCTGGATGTGCCGCCCGATGCCCCAGGAGCGGCGGTAGCCGCGTTCGGCGAGGTAGGCGCCCCCGGCGGCGAGGGCGTCGAGATCCGCGACCTGGTAGGCGGAGTGCACATATCCGGTGTCGGGTCCCAGGTGGATCGCCAGGGTGTGGTGGTCGGCCGGTTCACCGCCGCGGTCGCAGCGGATGAACGCCATCGTGGGGCCTCGGTGGCGCCGGCCGTCGAGGTGGAGGAAGTCGCTGACGATCATCCCCAGGTGGTGCAGGTACCAGTCGAGGGTGCGGCGGAAGCTGCGCGTGGAGAGCACGACGTGGCCGAGCCGTTCGATCCGGGCCGGTTCCCGTGGCGCGCGCTGGGTCGCGTTGATCCGGGTGGCATGGCCCCCCGTATTGAGCGGGAGCGGCCGCTGCCCGGGGAGGGCGGGGTGTTCGGTGACGCCGTGGACGACACGGACGGGTGTTCCGGAGGGGTCCAGGAGGTCCACCACGTGGCCGCCGCCGTACTCGTGCAGGGGGCGGACGCGCCGGCCGGTGGCTTCGGCGAGGCGGTCGAGGTCGGAGCGGTCGGCCGCGAGGAAGGCGGGGCCCAGGAAGCGGGAGGCCGGGCCTCTGCGGATGACGAGGCAGTGAGGTCCGGGCAGGGTGGCGCGCAGGTAGAGGGCGTGGGGAGTGCGGGCGGCAACGGTGAAGCCGAAGTCCCGGGCGAAGGTCTCCGCACGCTCCAGGTCGGGCTTGACGAACTCCAGCCAGGCCAGGTCGAGGGCCTTGATGACGGGCTGCGGGTCACGCCCGGAGTGTTCGTCGCGCCGCGCCCCGTCCTCGCTGTGCAGGCCGTGGTGAGGGTCTTGGGTGGTGTGGGTGGTGGAGGTCATGGGTGGCTCCAGAGGGTGGCGCTCAGCGCTCGGTGAAGGTCCAGTCGAAGGTGTACCGGCCGAGGGCCGCGGCGAGGCGGTCCGCGTCGGCGGGCTCGGCGGGCCTGCGGACGGTGACCGTCAGGCGGGGTCCGTCGAGGCTGCAGCGGACGCTGTCGGACGGCCCGGGGAGCCCGATGGCGGCGAGTTCGTCGAGCACGGTCTGCTGGAGGGTGCGCATCCGGAGCGGGACCTTGGTGGGCTTGCCCACGGCGGTGACCGGCAGGCTGTCGAGGACGATGACGTCCTTGGGTACGGCCGCCCTGTCGTGGAGCAGGGCCCGGGCGTGCGCGATGAGGGCGTCGGGGTCCGTCTCGGCCTTGGGTGCGTCGGCGGCGAGGGTGACGTAGGCGATGGGGATCTCGCCTGCGTGGGGGTCGGGGCGGCCCACGGCGCTCGCACCGGTGACGTGGGGGTGCTGCAGGAGGGCGTCCTCGATGGCAGCGGGGTCGATGTTGTGTCCGCCTCTGATGATCAGGTCCTTGGCGCGGCCGAGGAGATGGATGAACCCGTCCTTGTCCACGCGGGCGAGGTCGCCGGTGTTCAGCCAGCCGTCGCGTATCGCGGACGTGGTCTCCAGAATCGGACCGGTCAGGGTGTGGCCCGTGACGTAGCCGGCGAAGACGGTGGGGCCCTTGACCAGGAGCACGCCGGGTGCGCCGTCGGGCACGCTCAGCCAGTTCCCCTGGGTGTCGAGCAGAGCGGTCCGCACCTGCTGGTAGGGCAGGCGTTGCCCGACCGATCCGGGGCGGTGGTCGTGACCGGTGAAGCTGCGGGCCGTGGCGCAGGTCGCCTCGGTCAGTCCGTACCCCTCGCAGAGTTCGACTCCGGTGTTCGCGGTGAAGGCTGTGCGTACGGTGTCGGGCAGGGCCGAGGCGCCGACGGCGGCGAACCGCATGGAACTGATGTCGGCGTCCACCGGCACGTGCGCCAGGACGGAGTAGACGGTGGGGACCGCGGACATCGCGGAGATCCGGTACCGCTCGATGATCTTCCAGATGTGGGTGTACAGGGCCGGTTCCCGGTAGCCGAGGGGGCCCGCCCAGACCACGTGCCGGCCGCGGAGCATGGGTGCCAGCAGGGTGACGATCAGGGCGTTGACATGGAACAGGGGAAGGCCGGCGAACAGGGTGGAGTCTTCGCCCAGGAGGGAGTCCGCCGCGACGTTCCAGGCGTTGACGACCTGGTTGGTGTGGGTGTGCGCGGCGAGTTTCGGGGCGCCGGTGGTGCCGCCGGTATGGAAGAGGGCCGCGAGATCGGACGGTGTGGGCGGCTGGGGGTCCGTCTCCTGCGGGTACCCGGCCGCGGCGGTGTGGAGGTGGCCGACGACCGTTCCCGGCAGGGGTTCCAGCTCGGGGCCGGGCCCCTCGGAACCGGTGGGCCTCAGTGCGTACAGAGCGGTCACGTGGAGTTCGGCCGCCACCGCGCGGGCGGTGCTCCACACCTCCGGATCGAGTTCGGGTCCGGCCGCGACGAGGACCCGGGCCCGGGCCGTCTCCAGCAGCCGGGTGATGTGCTCGGCCGGGAGGTGGGGGTTGACCGGGGTCGCGATGCCGGTGGCCTGGGCTGCCAGGAGCGCGGAGGGCAGAAGGGCGGTGTTCGGGGACAGCAGGGCCACGGTCACGCCTCGGCTGACGGTGTGGGAGCGGAAGAGCGCGGCGATACGGTCCACTTCGGCCCGCAGCTCGGCGTAAGTGCAGGTCGCGCCCGCGTCCCAGGCGTCGGCTCGCGGCAGGAACGTCATGGCCGGGCGGTCGGGCCAGAGTTCGGCGGCCCGCTCCAGGACGGCGTAGGTGGAGGCGGGCAGGTTCCGGTCGGACAGCGCCACCTGTTCGATCTCGGCGAGCGAGCTCGGGGAGGAGTAGTCGGGCCACAGGAGGGGGCTCGGGAGCGTGGTCATGAGTGTTCCTTGGGGGTCGCCGCGCGGACCGGGGTCCGCTGAGTGCCGAGGTCCAGGGACCGGTCGGGGGTGGCGATGGAGGTCGTCACGATGTCGCCGGGCTTGAGGTAGGCAGGGTTCTTGGCCTGGCGGGCGAAGAAGACCTGCCACTTCTTCGCGGGCGGCAGGAGGGAGCCGATCAGTTCGAGGGCCTTGCCCGGGGAACGCAGGGCGGTGCCCCCGGGGGTTCCGGTCAGCAGGACGTCTCCGGGCGCCATGGTCTGGAAGCGGGCGAGCGCGGTGAGCGCCCGGTCCGGCTTGGTGATCATGTCGGTGGCGGGGCTGTCCTGGCGGACCTCGCCGTTGACCGTGCACACCAGGCGCAACCGCTCCAGGGAGGCGAGGTCGTCTTCGTCGACGAGGAGGAGGCGCGGGCCGAGCGGGGTGAACGTCGGGTAGGACTTGCTCTCGTAGAACTGGGTCTTGGGCAGTTGGAGATCCCGGGCGCTGATGTCGTTGGCCACGACCAGGGCGGCCACGTACCGGCCGAGCGTGGCGGAGGTGACGTCGGTATCGAGCGGCAGCGGGGCCCCGAGGACGAGGCCGAGCTCGACCTCGTAGTCCAGCAGCCGTACGTGGCCAGGCCTGACGATCTCCGCCGTCGGCCCCGTCACCGAACCGGAGGCCTTGCGGAAGAAGGCGGTGGGGACCAGTTCCGGGTCGAATCCGGAATCGATCGCGTGCGAGCGGTAGTTCACCATCTGGGCGACCACGCGGCACGGCGAGGTGACCGGGGAAAGCAGCTCACGTGAACCGAGCTCCTCCCAGCCGCCCTCCGCCCGGTCGGCCCTCTCGACCGCCGGACGGTCGGCCAGGAGCTCGGCAGTGGTGCCGGCGTCGGTCTCGACCGGATGGATGCGGCCGTCGGCGCGCTGGACCCACCAGCCCTCACTGGTACGGACAACGGCTGTACTCATGGGAATCTCCTGCTCGGCATGGCCCAGGGCCCCGGACGGGACCCGGCGGGAAATCCGCGCGCGGGCAGGGGAAGAGATGCCCTCCGGCGGCGCTGACGGACTTCCGCATATCTGATGAAAGCATCAGTCTTGAGTGCTCAATCTGTCAACGGTTGGGGAGGTGGATGATCCGCCGAGGTCGATGCGTGCCGAATCTCCGGTGCTGAGCCAACCGCCGCGCGTCCCCCCGGACCGGACCGCCTGAGGCGGCCCGGTCCGGGGCCGTCATCGTCGGCGTCGGCGTCGGCGTCGGCCAGGTAGCGGCGGCGGAGTGCGTCGGTTGCGACCGACGCCTGGGCCGAACGCGGGGCCCGTAGCCACCAGCGGGACGCGGGCGCCCAGAACGGGGGGGAACCCGCGCGATCTCCGGTGCCAGGAGGCTGGGTTGAGTGGCAGAGCCACACCTGCGGTCCGGGGCGGCGAGAAGGAGGGCGGGGCCAGGTGGGTGGCGGGGTCGGGTATCGCCGCCATGGAACTCCGGCGGACGCCTCGGACGGCGCGCCGGAGGGCGGCCGGGGTCGGGGGCGGCGTCGGGGAATCCCCGATCCGAGACGCGACGAGTGGGCGGGCGGAGCGGGATCCGTCCGCCCGCCCACTCCGCCTGGCACCGGGCGTCGGCGTCGGACGGTCGGCTTTGTGCGGGCCTACCGACCCAAGGCCGGCAGGGGCTTGGTCGCCAACGTCTGGGCCTCCTCGGCGGGTACGCCGAGCATGCGCAGGATCATCTCGGCGGTCTGCTCGCCCGCCGCCTCGTCGAGCTCGGTGGTGGCGCCGAGCTGGATCAGCCCGAGAACCGCTCCGCCGACGACACTCAGGGCCACCTGCGCGTCAGCGACCCGGAACCGCCCCGAAGCCCTGCCGACCTCCACGTCGCGCAGGGCCCTGGGGCCGAGCCCGGTTCCGCTGTGCACGTGCTGCAGGCCGCGGAAGCGGAGGATCCCGGTGATCTCCGGATGACTCACCGCCAGACGCAGTGCCAGCCGGACGCTGGTGGCGACGGTCTCGGCGGGATCGTCGATCAATTCCGTCGCGGCGTCGAGCAGCTGCCCGTACTCCTCCAGGGCGTCGGCGACCGCCGCGTCGAAGAGGGCTTCCTTGGTCTCGAAGTGGTTGTAGAAGGTGCCGAACCCCACGTCCGCGCGTTCGGCGATGACCTGGATGCTCACCTCGGCGTTGCCCCGCTCGGCAAGAATGGCGCGGGCTCCCCTGATGAGGGCTTGGCGGGTCTGGGCCCGGCGGCGCTCGAAGCGGTTCACGGGCTGAGGGGGCGACGGCTGCATGGGGCGACTCTAGTCCATAGCACAATTGATGAAAACATCAGAATACTGGCCCGGATCGCCGCCGGCACGGCACGAACCGGGGGCCGGCCCGAGGCCACGGCGCTCCGCTCCGGGATCGCCCACTCATCACTGAAACGGATATCCATGACCACCACAGTCACAGCTCTCTCGCTTCTCCTCGCCGCGCTGTTCGCGGCGCTGGGGACGGCCAAGATTCTCGCCCTGGGCAAGATGCGAGAGCTCGCCGAGAAGGACGGGTTCTCCGTGACCGGCTTCCGCCTGATAGGGGCCCTGGAACTCGCGGGCGCACTGGGGCTGATCGCGGGACTGACCGTGCCACCCCTCGGCGTCGCAGCCCTGTGCGGGCTCCTTCTCCTGCTGGGCGGCGCGGTCATTGTCCATCTGCGCCGAGGGCACAAGCTGGGGGAGCTCGTTCCGGCACTGCTGTGCGCAGCGCTCTCGGGAACCACTCTCATCCTGCTGGTCCTCCAGTGCTGAGCAGAGCGCAGCGAGCCATGCCGGCACGCGCCGGAGCCGCCACTCCCCCGCCCGGCGGCGCCGTGGGCTCCCCACCGGGTATCGAGCGAGGGTCTTGACGCCCTCACAGGATGATGCTTGTGTCAATGATGATGAAATCATCATTTCATGATTCGAGAGAGGACCGACCGTGCCGCACAACGCGATTCAGCACGAGTACGCCCCGCTTCCACAGAGGGTCCGCGCGGGACTGGAAGCAGGGTTCGCCAAGCTCTCCGAGGTCGATGAGTTCATGGACGAACTGCCGCAGACCTCTCCCCGCCCCCTCGACAACGACGGGGACGAGGAGCACCTGGGCGATGTCACCGTCACCCATCGCCCCGCAGACGCTCCCGGCGACGGCGAGACCGTGCGCTGGCACTACGTCGAAGCGGGCCCTTCGGACGGGCCCGTCGTGGTGTTCCTCCACGGCGTACCCGACTCCTGGTGGCAGTGGCACTACGCGCTTGAGGCCTTCGGCTCCGAATACCGCTGCCTGGCCATCGACCTGAAGGGATACGGCCAGTCGGAGAAGGGCACCGGCGACTTCCGGCAGGAGGGTGTCGCCGTCCAGCTCGAAGCCCTGCTGGAGCAGCTGCAGATCGAGCGGTTCAGCCTGATCACGCACGACAGAGGCACCCCGGTCGGAGACCACCTCGTGGCTCTCATGGGGGACCGCGTCCTCCGCTACGGCCGAGGACAGCAGCACCTCTGGCACCTGAGCCCTGATCTCCACCCTCAGCAGGCGATGTTCACCTCACCCGACGCGCCTTCGATGCTGGCCGACGCCGGCCGGTTCGTGGCCACCGCCTACCTCCTGCTCACCGAGCGCAGGGTGAAGGTCTCGGACCTCGCGCGGACCGTGCAGGAGTTCAGCTACGAGGGAATCAGCACGGCCGTACCCCGCTACTTCAACTCTTCGTCGTTCCGCCAGGAATGGATCGAGCGGCGCACCCGTCTCATACCTCGGTGGAAGTGCCCGGTCCTGCTCCTTCAGGGAGCGGACGACCCGCTCCAGCCCCGCGAGTTCTACACCGACCCCGACGTTCTGGCACAACTTCCGCGGGGGAGCGGCGTGCACCTCTTCGACTCGGGCCACTTCTGGCCGTTCGAAGTCCCGGAGGAAATGATCACTGTCCTGCGAGATTTCCTCAAGTAGCAGCGGACGCCTGCGCAACGCGTCGGGCGTCTCCTCGGCCACCCCGGCAGGTGGGATCCGAGGAGAGGCCCGGGTGCGGCCGCGCGTGTTCAGGCCGCTTCCGGCAGGGCGGCCAGGCCCTGCCTGATGTACCGGGTCGTCTCGTCGGCGAGGATTTCCGGCAGGCCCTTCTCGATGCCGCGCAGGGCCTGCGCGGCGACATCGGCGGGGTCGGCCTTCTGATCGGCGGGTACGGCCGCGGCCATGTCGGTGTCCATGTATCCGACGTGCAGCGCCGATACGGCGATGCCGCGGGGGGCCAGCTCCTCCCGGGCCGCGTCGGTCAGCGCCCAGGCGGCGGCCTTGGCCGCGGCGTAGGAGCCGAGGCCGGCCGGGTGCAGCCAGGACAGGACCGACAGGACGTTGAGCACGGCTCCCCCGCCGTTGCCCTCGATGACGTGGGTGAAGGCTCGCGTGACGGCGAGGGGGCCGTAGAAGTTCGTCTCCATCTCCAGGCGCACCGCGTCCAGGTCGCCCGTGAGCAGCGATGTGGCGGTGGAGATGCCCGCGTTGTTCACCAGCAGTGTGGTGTCGGAGGCGGTGCGGGCGGCGGCCCGGATCGACTCCTCGTCCGTCACGTCCAGCCGCAGCGGGACAGCGCCCGGCAGGTCCACCGACTCGGGGCGGCGGGCCGCCGCGTACACCTTCGCTCCGCGCTCCAGGAGCTGGGCGGCCAGATGCCGTCCGAGCCCTCGGTTGGCACCGGTGACCACGACGACCGCGTCCTTGAGTTCCATGTCCGCTCCTCGGGGGTTGCGCGGATGCCTGACGACCCGCACGCTTTAGATTATGTCCATAATCTAAACACCGGCTAGAATAGATGTCAACCGACATCCACATGGGAGGTGGCTCATGGGCCGCGTATCGCAGGCGCAGGCGGAGGAGAACCGCCGACGGGTGGTGGAGACTGCATCGCGGCTCTTCCGCGAGCGGGGCACCCACGTCAGCGTCGCCGACCTGATGAAGGCGTCCGGGCTGACCCACGGCGGCTTCTACAAGCAGTTCGCCTCCAAGGAGGCACTCGTCGACGAGGCGACCGCCCACGCCTTCGACGGGCTCACCCGGCGGCGCGACGACGGGCTCGAACAGCACGCCGGGCAGCGCGACGCCGCCCAGCGGGCACTGATCGCCACCTATCTCTCGGTGGAGCACCGCGACAGCGCCGCGGACGGATGCCCCGCCGCCGCCCTCGCCTCCGACATGGCACGCGAATCCGGGACCGACGAGGCACGCCGCGTCTACGCCGAGGGTGTGGGCGACTTCGCCGAGTGGCTCGCGGCCGAGGACGAGGACGGTATCGCCCGGCTCTGCACCATGGTCGGCGCGCTCGTCCTGGCCCGGGGCACCAAGGGCTCCCCGATCTCCGAGGAGATCCTCACCGCCGCGCGCGAAGCGCTGACGGCCGGCGGTCGATGAGGGCCACCGTCACCGCCCGCGCGCATCGGTCGTGATCGCGTGGGCGGCGGGCGGGACATGTAAGGAGCGGGCGGTGTCCGGGCAGGTGGTGTGCGGTGATGGACTGCGGAACGCCGGATCACCGGCACCACGTGCCTCAGACGGCGGGCGGTGGCGGCGCCAGGAGAGCCCTCATCACCGCGTGCGGCAGCGAGGGATTGGCAGCAGCTTGTTCCGCCACCCGCAGGTCGGTGTCGGTGCCGGTGCCGGTGAGGAGATCGGCAATGGTCTGCGGCGGGAGTGCCGGATGGCCGGCGGCCAGGGGACGTACCTGTTCGGCGCCCAAGCAGGCGAGCAGCGCGGAGGCCGTGACGTTACGGTGCCGGGCGACTTCCCGGAGCGCCTTCGGTACAGGTGGTTCGTGCCGGGCCAGTTCCTCCAGCAGCGCCGGGGTCGCGTCGGGATTGGTGGCCACCTTGGCCAGGACCCGGACTCCATGCCGGCCGACCATGGCACGCAGTTGTGCTTCGGAGAGCCCGGGGTGCGGGGCGACGGACTTGACCACCTTCGCGTCGGCGTCGGTGGCCAGGGCATCGCGTATCTCCGGCGGTAGGTCGCGTCGTTGCGCTACGAGCATCCGCACGGCCGGATCCGGGGAGCAGGCCAGCTCCTCGGCCTCGGCACCGGAGGCGGCGGCGATCCGCGGCAGCAGGGCTCCACCGATCCTGGTGCCGCGGGCCAGGCGGGTGAGTACGTCGAGCGGGATGTCCGGGTGGTGCGCGAGCCGGCGCCGCACGTCGTGGCTGTCGTCGCCGGCCAGCGCGCGGATCAGGGTGCCGTCGATCGCGGGGTTCCCGGCCACGTCGGCGCGGACCCCCGGGTCGGGGTCCGCGGCGAGGGGGTGACGTCGTTCGAGCCGGGCCTGCCGCATCTGACGAACGGTGTCCCGGCGGAGGAGGCGCTCGGCTTCGTCCACCACGGTACGGGGGCGGGTGACGTGGCGTTCCTGCGGTTCCTGGAGGACGAGCTCGGCATCTGCCTCTCCTTCGAGGAGACGGAGGCCGAGCTGTCGTCGGCGGCCTTCCCTCATGCTGCCGACGGATAGCTGCGCCGGGTTCTGCCACCTGTGGTGTGTCCGGCCGCAGTGGTGACGGCCGGGGCTCGCTTCATATGTGTGCGTGGGTGTCATGAGTATGTGTACTCGTGCGGCCGGTCCACCGCGCCACCATGCTGTGGCTTTCTGCCGAGTAGCTGAGGAGTGAGCGTGACGGGTGTTCGGAAAATCGCGACGGTAGCGCTGCTGACGGTGTTCGGGCTCGCGGGGGCAGGCGTCGTACCTGCCGTCGCGGCGACGGCCGGGGGCCTTCTGCCCCATCCCGGCCCGGACGGGCTGGTGTGGGTGCAGGAGAGTAAGGGTGACGGCGGTGTCGTGTCGGCGGGAGCATCGAACACATTGCCGACCGTGCTCACGGTGGCATGTGAGGGCGGCGGCGATGTGCGAGTGACGATGGAGTCGCAGGGGGTCCAGGTTGCCGCGTTCACGGTGGACTGTCCTGTGGGCAGTGCGGGTGTGGGCTCGGTGGCGATGGACCCGGGAGTGGTGCAGTGGGGTTCGTTCTCCGTGGGAGTCGACGCCTCGCAGGACGACATCCGGTGGGCGCTGACCGTGACACAGCCCGAGTAGAGGGTTCCCTGGCGCGGGGGGTGGCGCCCCTCCCGCCGAGCGCCGTACGGCAGGATGAGGCCATGAGCGTAGTCAAGATCAATGTGCTGACCGTCCCCCAGGAACAACGCGAGACGCTGGAGAAGCGCTTCGCCTCCCGGGCCCATGCCGTCGAGGGCTCGGACGGGTTCGAGTGGTTCGAGCTTCTCCGGCCTGTCGAAGGGACGGACAGCTATCTCGTCTACACGCGCTGGCGTGACGAGGAGTCCTTCCATGCCTGGATGGAGGGTCCGATGAAGGCGGCCCACCAGGGCGGCGGCACGGGTGGCGGCGAGCGGCCGAAGCCGGCGGCCAGCGGGTCCACCGTGTGGTCCTTCGAGGTCGTGCAGCAGGCCGGGCCGGCCGTCGGCGCGTAGCGGTACGACGTGAACTGCCCTGCCGGGCAGGCCGACCGGTTCTCCGGCGCCTCCGGGCAGGGCAGCGCCGCCCTCACCGGACGAACGGGCGAACGGGCGAACGGGCGAACGGGCGAACGAGTGGTGCTACCGGGCGAGCGGCGCTGCCGGCCGGTGAGACCACCCCCGAGCTGAACGCGTTCAAAGACCATGTCAAGGTGTACTCGTCATGGCGCTGCCGTCTCGGGGCGTCCGTTTCGGGATGCGGTCGGGGGACTTGACGGTGGGAGCGAGCGGGCTGCGGTGGCGACGGGGCGTCCTCGGGGTTGTGGGGGCGGCATTGATGGTGTTGAGCGCTTGCGCCGGTCCGGCCCAGTACTACGCCGGGACCGGTGTGCACGACGCCACGGTGGCTGAAGCCGCGGGGACCTGGGAGAACATCGAGAACACGCGGCTGACGCTCCGCCGCGACGGCACCGCGTCCTTCCAGCACCTGGACGGCCGGAACTTCGACTTCGACGACGGCTGGCGGGTCTCCGGCACCGGGACGTGGAAACTGAGCGACGACGCCGACGGGCAGGACATCCGCCTCACCATGACCGCCCGGACCGGAGCCGGGACGCGGAGCGATGCCGCCGTCGTGGATGCCTCGGCCTCCGCCCCCGCGACGTACAGGTGGAGCATGTATGTCGACCGTGATGAGCGCGACGCGTTGGCGCTGTTCTTCTTCATCGGCGATCCCGACAACGGAAGCACGTACGTACTGAGGAAGGTCGCCGCACAGAACGCCCCGGCCACGGCAACCCCTGCTGCCGATGGTGAGTCCGAGCGGTAGGGGCGCGGGCGCGTCGCGGTGGCCAAAGATACCCGGGCCCTCTCCGGCGATCCCTTCAGGCGGGGTCAGCCTCAGGGCGCACGCGGTCTCGTCCCGGCGGTTGATCCCCGGTGGCCAGGGCGTTCTTAGGATCATCACGGGGACCGCCGACCGGCGGGCGGGGGCGAAGCCCTCGGCAGAACCACGAATGACCAGTGCGCGCCTTGCCGCGTGAGAAGAACGGACCGACGGGGACCGGTGGACGACAACATGACACTGCTGGATGTACTGCTGGGCGCGGTCCGTAAGGATCCGGAGCAGGTCGTCGTCCATGTGTGCGGCGACGGCAGCGAGTTGACCGTCACTCTGCGCGAACTCCTGGACGACGCGCTGAGCGTGGCCGGCGGCCTCCGGGAGGCCGGTGTCGCGCCGGGGACCCGCGTGCCGTTGCTGGCCGATCGCAGCGAGGACTTCCAGCCGATGTTCTGGGGCGCGGTCGCCGCGGGACTCGTCCCCGTACCGCTGGCTCCCGATGCCCGGCGCGTCCTGCCGGTGTGGGAGCACCTGGGTCGGCCGCCCGTCGTCGTGGACGCGGCGACCGCTTCCGTGGTGGCTGAAATCCCGGGCGACGTACGCTCCCTGACGCTCGATGTGCTGCGGCGGGGGCCGGTGCTGCGGGAGCCCGTCGTCGCCGGGCCGGACGAGGTCGCGTTCGTACAGTTCTCCTCGGGGAGCACCGGTGCGCCCAAGGGTGTGGAAGTGACCCATCGTGCGGTGCTGGCCAATCTGGAGCAGATCCGGAAGGCCTCGGCGCTCGGCGCGGACGACGTCGTGGTCAGCTGGATGCCGTACTTCCACGACATGGGGCTCATCGGTACCCATCTCGCCCCGCTGGCCGCCGGGGCCAGGCAGGTGAAGATCGGTCCGCTGTCGTTCGCCAAGCGGCCCCGGGTGTGGTTCGAGGTGGCGGACCGGCACCGGGCCACCGTGCTCTCCGCGGCCAACTTCGCCCTGGCCCTGGCCGTACGGCGGGTTCCCGACGAGGTCGTCGCCCGGCTGGATCTGTCGGCGGTGCGGCTCATGCTGGTGGGCGCGGAGCCGATCGCGCCCGCCGTGTGGCGCGACTTCGCCCGCAAGACACGCCCGGCGGGGCTGGATCCGTCGGCGGCCCAGCCGGTCTACGGGCTGGCTGAGGCGACGCTCGCGGTGACGTTCCCGCCGCCGGGGGAAGTGGCCGAGCCGCTGGTCCTGGACCGTGCCTCGCTGAGCCGGGGTGTGGCGGTGGACGCCGTGGCCGGCGAGGGGGCCGTGGCGGGCGCGAGCGCCGTCGAGCTGATGGACGTCGGGCCTCCGGTGGCGGGCTGCGCCGTGCGGATCGTCGACGACGGGGGCGCGGAGCTCGGTGACCGGAGGGTCGGGCACATCATGGTGCGCGGTCCGCAGCTGGCCCGTGGCTACCACGGTCTTCCCGGCGTGAGCGCCGAGACGTTCGCCGACGGGTGGCTGCGCACCGGCGATCTCGGCTTCCTGAGGGACGGACGGCTGTGCGTGACGGGGCGCCACAAGGACGTGCTGTTCCTCAACGGCCGCACCTTCCACGCCCCGGACATGGAGGGGGTCGCGGCGGCCACCCCCGGGCTGCCTCCCGGTGCTCCTGCGGTGATCGGCTCGACCGATCCCGTGACCGGTGGGGAACGCGTCGTGGTGTTCGTCCCGTGGGCCCGGCCGCCGGGCGGGGCGGCGGAGGTGCTCGAACGGGTCGCCGCCCGGGTGCGCGAGGCACTGCTCCACGACGATGTACGGGTGTTGGCCCTGCCTCCGGGGGCATTCCCCCGTACGACGAGCGGGAAGCTGCAACGGCAGCGACTGCGGGAGCGGTTCGAGGCGGGTGAGTGGGGGACGGGGGGCGCTGGTGCCTCCTCGGCCGGTGGCGGGGGTGCGTCTGCAGGAGGTGCCGGGGAAGCGGCTGCGGCAGGTAGCGGGGAAGCGGCTTCGGCCGGTGCGGAAGCTGATTCTCCGGATGGTGCCGGGTCCGCATTTCCGGACGGTGCCGGGCCCGCGTTTCCGGACGGTGCCGGGTCCGCCTATCCGGTACCGGTGGCGGCGCCTCGGTCGCGGGGCGAGGCCGAGCAGGTCGTACGGGACGTGTGGGCGCGTGTGTTGGGGCTCCCTGCCACCTCGATCGGGCGGCACGAGTTCTTCGGGAGCCTCGGGGGGACATCGCTCAAGGCCATGGAGGCTCTCGTGGCGCTGGAGGACGCCTTCGGCGTGCCGCTGCCACCGGCGGTGATCCGTGACCACGGCACCGTCGCCGCGCTCGCCGGCCATCTTCTGGCCACTGTCCCGGCGCGCCCGTCAGCCACCTCGCAGGGCGAGCAGCCCGAAGGAGCGGCCGGGGCCGGTACCACCGCTGCGGCCGTCATCGGGATGGCCTGCCGGTTCCCGGGGGCCGACACACCCGACGCCTTCTGGGACCTGCTCATCGACGGGCACGACGCCGTCGTCCCCGTACCGGACGGGCGGTGGGACGACACCGGGGCCCCGCCGGCGGCTCCCCGGAAGCGCTGGGGTGCTCTGGTCGACGACCCCGCCGGGTTCGACGCCGAGTACTTCGGCATCGGCGAGGACGAGGCCCGTGCGCTCGATCCGCAGGGGCGGCTCTTCCTCGAACTCGCCCATGAGGCCCTCGAACGCGCCGGCTATGCGGGTCCCCGTCGGCGCGGCCGCCGGATCGGGGTCTTCGCCGCAGTCGGGGAGAGCGGCTACCGGGAGGTGCTGGACCGGGCCTCCGCCGAGGGGGCCCCGCTGCCCGCCACGCTCACCGGGAACCTGCCCGGCCTCGTCGCCGCCCGCGTCTCCCAGTGCCTCGACCTCGACGGGCCCGCGCTCGCCGTGGACACGGCCTGCTCGTCGGGGCTGGTGGCCCTGCACCTGGCGCGGCGCAGCCTCCTGGAGGGCGAGTGCGACCTCGCCGTCGTCGGCGGGGTCAACCTCCACCTGACGTCGACCGGTCACCGTCTGCTGGAGGAGGCGCAGGCCCTCTCCCCCACCGGCCGCAGCCGCGCCTTCAGCGCCGACGCCGACGGCTTCGTGCCCGGTGAGGGCGGTGCCGCGATCGTCCTGACGCGGCTGGATGCCGCCCTTGCGGCCGACGACGCCGTGCTCGCGGTGGTCCGGGGCACGGCCGTCAACAACGACGGCCGTTCGATGAGCCTCATGGCGCCCAACCCGCTGCGGCAGCGCGAGGTCATCACCCGGGCGTACGAGGCGGCCGGTGTCGACCCCGCCTCGGTGACCTATGTGGAGGCCCACGGAACGGGCACGGCCGTCGGGGACCCGATCGAGCTGCGCTCGCTCGCCCACGCGTTTCCCGTACGGCCCGACGGCGTGGAGCGGCTGCTCGGTTCGGTGAAGACGAACATCGGGCATCTGCTCAACGCGGCCGCTCTGCCTTCCCTGGTGAAGGTCGTGCTGGCGCTGAACCACCGCAGGCTTCCCCCGTCGTTGCACCACACCTCCCCCTCGCCGGGTCTCGCGCCCGCCGGTTTCTCCGTGGTGACCGAGGCGCGGGAGTGGACCGCTACCGGGCCGCTCGTGGCGGGCGTCAACGCCTTCGGTTTCGGCGGTACCAACGCCCACGCCGTGCTTGAGCAGGCCCCGCCCCGCACCACACAGGTTCCGCCCCGCACCTCGTACGAGGGTGGGGAAGCCGGGCCGCATCTGCTGACCCTGTCGGCCCGCAGCGCGGCCGGGCTGCGGGAGGCGGCAGCGCAGCTCGCCGCCCATCTGGACGGCCACCCGGAGCTGGACGAGGGCGATGTCTGCCTGACCGCGAGCACGGCCCGGGACGACGGTCCCCACCGGCTCGCCGTCGTCGCGGACGGTGACCTCTCCGCCCGCCTCACCGTGTCCGCCCGGGGAGGAGAGGGAGTGGCCCGTTCGCGGCCGCGCCTCGTCTTCCTGTTCCCGGGGCAGGGCGTGCAGTTCCCCGGCCGCGACCGGGCCCTGTACCGTACGGCGCCGGTGTTCCGGGACACCCTCGACGAGGCGTCCGCCCTCCTCGGGCCGGTGCATGGGCGGCCTTTGGTGGACTGGGGAGTGGATCCGGACGCGGACCCCGGCACCCAGGCCCTGACAGAGGTGGCGCAGCCGCTGCTCGTCGCTTCCGGGGTCGCGCTCGCCCGCCAGCTGCGGGACTGGGGCGTGGAGCCCGACGCGGTCGCCGGGCACAGCGTCGGGGAGATCACCGCCGCCTGCGTCAGCGGGGTGCTGACCCTCCGGGACGCCGTACGGTTCGCGGCCGAACGCGGCCGTCTCATGGGCGCGTTCACCGAGCCCGGCGCCATGATCGCCATCCGCGGCGGTGAGGAAGCCGTCGCGGCGGCGGTGGCCGGGGCGGAGGGTGACCTCGCCGTGGCCGCGTACAACGGTCCGGGCCTCCAGGTCCTCTCCGGTTCCGTTTCCGCGGTCGAGCGCGCCGCCCACGCTCTCGGTGCCCAGGGCGTTCCCGTACGTCGGCTGCGGGTCTCCCGTGCGTTCCACTCACCGCTCATGCGGCCCATCGCGGACCAGCTCGCCGCCGCGGCGCGTGCGCTGACCCTCCATGAGCCGTCCGTCCCGCTGATGAGCACGGTCACCGGCGAGTGGCAGCCGGTCCTCGGGCCGGAGTACCTGCGCGACCACGCCCTGCGGCCGGTGCTGTTCGGAGCCGCCGTGGAGCGCCTGGCCGGGGAGGGGTACGACACGTTCGTCGAGGTCGGGCACGGCGCGACCCTGTCGGGTGCGGCGCGCGCGGCGGCGGCCACGGGGGTACGTCACGGGGCCGATCCGGACGACAGACCTGGTGGTGGGCCGTGTGCGGCCGCATCGGGGGGAACTGTCTCCGGTGACGTGCTGGTGCTCCCGGCTCTGCCTGGCGGTTCCCACGACCGCGAGCCAGGCGGTTCCGGCGACCGTGAGCCGGGCGGTTCCGGCGACAGCACGCAGCGCGGTGACGGGCGCGGGGCGCTCCTGGAGACGATCGGGCGGCTGTGGTCGCGTGGTGTGCCGTTGGACCGGACCGCGCTCGACGCCGGCCACCACCGGGTTCCGTTGCCCGCCTATCCCTTCCAGCGCAGGCGGTACTGGGCTGATCCGCCGGTGAGCCCGCTGCTGCACCGGGTGCTGTGGGAGGACTCCGTCCTGCCCGGGACGTCGGCAGCGGGTTCGGCATCGGGGTCGGCGTCGGCGACGGCGACGGCGACGGCGACGGTGCGTTCCGTCCTGTTGACGGGTCCTGACGCCTCGTCCGTCAGCCGGCTCGCCGGGCAGCTCGCCGCCCAGGGCATCAAGGTGCACACCGGGGGCGAGGAGCCACCGGACGCCGTGGTCCTGGTGGCCGGTCCCGCGCCCGGCCAGGAGGACGCCGACGCCCTGGGACGGGCTCAGGAGACCGCGCTGGCCGCCTTCGATGAGGCCCTCGCCCGGCTCGACGAGACACGAGCGAGGCGGCTGCTGGTGCTGACGGAGGACGTCCACACCACGGGGGCCGCGCCCGAGCGGCCGCGACCCGCCCATGCGGTGCTGGGCGGACCGTTGCTTGCGTTGCCGCAGGAGACACCGGGCGGTTCGGCCACCGGCGTCGATCTCCGTTCACTGGACACCCCCGCCCAGCGGCTGGCGGCCGTGCTCTCCGAACTCCGTGCGGAGGGCACGCCGGGCCGGGCCACCTCGGTCGCCTGGCGCGCGGGCCGCAGGCTCACCCGGAACATCTCGCCCCTGGCGTCGAGGGACACGGTGGTGTCCCCGTTGCCGGTCGACGGCACCTTCCTCGTCACCGGCGGCGGTGGCGGGATCGGGGGTGCGCTCGCCCGGGACCTGGCCGGAAGGGGCCGCCCCACCCTCGTACTCGCCGGGCGCTCCCCCCGTCCTCCCGCCGGACTCGTCGAGGAGCTCCGGGCGCTGGGCGCCACCGCCCACTACCGGGTGGCCGATGTGACGGTGGAGCGGGACGTGGACGCGCTCCTCGCGGGACTGCCGCGCCTGGACGCCCTCTTCCACGCGGCGGGGGTGGTCCGTCCCTGCACGCTGCGGAACAGAAGCGCGGACGGGACGGCCGACGTCCTGGCGGCGAAGACCCGGGGGGCTCTGCTGCTCTCGCTGGCCCTGCGGCGGCACGGGCTCGACCCGGCGGTCTGTGTGGCGTTCTCCTCGGTCTCCGCCCTCCTGCCCGGCCTGGCGGGTGCGCTGGGCGACTACGCGGGGGCCAACGCCTTCCTCGACGCGTTCGCCGCGTCGGAGCGGCGGTCGGGCAGGCCGTGGCAGTCCGTGAACCTCGCCGCGTTCGCCGGTACGGGCATGGCCGCCGCCCTCGGCACCGGTGGGTTGCCGGGCTCCGCCCCCGTACAGCGGCCCGGAAGCAGGCCGGTGGCCACCGCTCCCGCGCTGGCGGCGCTCCGCACGGCGTGTGCGGTCGATGCGGCGCAGGTGCTGCTCGCCGATCTGACGCCGCCGACCGCGAGCACGGAACTCCCGGCGGCCGGGAAGGAATCAGGCGCGGCGTCGCTGCCGATGCTGCCGCTGCCGGGTGCGGTGCCCGGGTCCGTAGGGGATCGTCGGCCGGAGTCCCCTCCGATGGCCGCAGAGCCGACACCGGGCGCGGGTACCCGTACGCAACCGGGCACAGGTACCGCCGCGTTGTTGCGCCGGCTCCTGGCCTCGGCACTGCGGCTGCCCGCCGCCGAGGTCCCCGACGACGCGCCGTTCCTCTCCCTCGGCCTCGACTCGCTCGCGGCCGTCGACCTCGTCCGGCAGCTCGAACGGGAGCTGGGCGCCGCCCTGCCCGCCACGCTCTTCTTCGAGTACCGGACCGTCCGCGAGCTGGCCGCGCACCTCGACGCCCCGGCCGGCCCGCCTCCGGCCCACCGGGTGGCCCCCTCCCCCGTCGCGGACGGCGTGCCGTTCCCGCTCACCCCCGTGCAGCTGGCCCTCCACACCAGCGGCCGGCTCCACCCGGACATCCCGGCGCACGGCTATGTCCGCCAGACCGTCCAGGGGCCCCTGGACAGCGAGCTCCTCGGCCGGGCGCTCACCGCGCTCGCCGACCGGCACGCCATGCTGCGGGTCCGCGTCGAGAACGACACGGACGAAAGCGGGAGCGGCGAGGACGGGAGCGGCCGGACGGTGCCTCGGCAGTACATCGCGCCGCCCACCGACCTGTCCGCCTGGTACGAGGTGCGGGAGCGCCCCGGCCCTGTCGAGGACCTCGAAACCGCCCTGCGCAACCGGCCGTTCGACCTCTCCGCCGAGCCTCCCGTACGCGCGGTCCTCGCCCGGGAGAGCCCTGACCTGGCCCATCTGGTCCTGGTGATCCACCATGTGGCCGGCGACGGCTACAGCCTCAACGTCCTCGCCGAGGAACTCTGGTCGCTCTACACCGCCCTCGCCCACGGGCAGGAGGCCCCGCACGAGCCCTCGCTGCCCGCTCTCGGCACCGACTTCGCGCGGTACGCCGCCGCTGCCGCCGAGGAGCGTTCCTCCGCGGCCGGTGCCGCGGGCCTCGCCGCCGACCTGCGCTACTGGTCGGACCGGCTGGCCGCCCGGGGCGAGGTGCTGCGGCTGCCGTACGACGGTGATCCTGCCGCCCTCCCGTCCGCTCCCCTGGCCTCCCGTCAGAGCGCCCTCGACGCACCGCTGACCGCCGCGCTGGAGAAGCGGGCCGCTGCCCACGGCGTCAGTCTGTTCCACCTGCTGCTCGCCGCCCATGTGCGCTGTCTGGGCCGGTGGAGCGGGCAGCGCGAGGTCGCGGTGAACGTGGCCCGTGCCCGGCGGGATGCCCGGCTGCCGGGTCTGGACCGGCTCGTGGGGCCGCTCGCCGACACCCTTCCGCTGCTGTGCGCGACCGATCCGGACGAGTCGGTGGCTGATCTGGCCGAGCGGCTGGGGCAGATCTGGCCGGAGAGCGAGCGGCATGCGGCGCCCACCAGCCTCGATCTGGCCCGGCTGCTGCCGGAGAGCCCGGTCGGGGCCGGGCCGCGGACGGTGAGCCCGGCCGGCTTCAGCTTCGCCCGCTTCCCTGCGGCGCTGGACGCGCGGTGCCCGGTGACCGTGCGGCCGACGGCGGCCGGGACCGGCACCCCGGCGACCCGCCTCAGCCTGCTGTGCTGGCAGGACGGGACGGTCCTGCGCTTCTCGTGGAACTACCCCGTCCACCTCTTCGACGCGGGGACGGTGGCCCGGCTGGACCGCGACTTCCACGACGAGCTGACCGCCCTTGCCGGGGCCCCGGCCATACGCGCGGAAGCCGGCTCCGCCACGATCGCGGGGCGGCTGCTCGCGCAGTTCCGGGCCACCCCGGACGCGGTCGCCATCGACACAGGCGCGGGCACAGGCACAGGCACAGGCACCAGTGCCGGCACCGGCATCCTGACGTACGCCGAACTCGACCGCGCCTCCCACGCGCTCGCGGCCCGGCTCCTGGCCCACGGTGTCACTCCGGGAAGCCTGGTCGGGCTCCTCACCGAGCCCGGCGCCGACGCCGTCGTCTCGGTCGTCGCCGTCCTGCGCGCCGGCGCGGGCTGGGTGCCGCTGGACTCCGGCCACCCGACCGCGCGCCTGGCGGACCAGCTCGCCCGCTCGGGCGCCCGTACGGTGCTCTGTCACGCCCCCACCCGGGCGGCGGGCGAAGCCCTCGGTGACGTAACTCTGGTGTCCGTCGACGCGTCGACGCACGCGCCGCAGGGGGCGTCCGACGACCCGGTCGGTCCCGTCGACGCGGACTCGACCGCCTATGTGATCTTCACCTCCGGGTCCACCGGGCGGCCCAAGGCCGTGCCCATCACCTACCGTTCGATGGAGAACTACCTCTCCTGGGCCATCAGCACCTTCGGGTACGACGAGCACGACCGCCTCGCCCAGACGGCGTCGCTCTGCTTCGACGCCTCCGTCCGCCAGCTCCTCGCGCCTCTGCTCGTCGGCGCGACCGTGGTGACCGTGGGCCGGGATCTGCTGCGCGACCCCGATCTCCTGCTGACCCACGTCGAACGCGCCCGGATCACCGTGTGGAGCTCCGTACCCACCCTCTGGGAACAGCTCCTCAGCGCCTCAGAGGAGCGGGTTCGGCGCGGCGCGCCCCGGCCCGGTCTCTCCTCGCTCCGGTGGATCCACGTCGGCGGCGAGGCTCTGTCGCCCGCCCATGTGCGCCGCTGGTTCGATCTGCTCGGCAGCGGCCAGCACATCGCCAACCTCTACGGCCCGACCGAAGCGACCATCAACACGACCTGCCACATCATCCGCGCCCGGCCCGGTGACCACGTACGGACTCTGCCCATCGGCCGTCCGGTGGCCGGGACGGAGGTCGAGATCGTCGGGCCCGACGGGGAGCTGCGGCAGCCCGGCGAAGCCGGTGAGCTCCTCATCGCCGGGATCGGGCTGACGCCCGGATACCTCGGCGAACCGGCCCTGACCGAGGCCGCGTTCACGATCCGGCGGGGTCGGCGCTGGTACCGCAGCGGCGACCGCGTGCGGGCCGCCGAGGACGGCACCCTGGAATTCCTCGGGCGCCTGGACGACCAGGTGAAGGTCCGTGGCAATCGGGTCGAGCCGGGCGAGATCGAGGCCGTGCTCCAGGCCCATCCGGACATCACCCAGGCCGTCGTCCTCCTCCAGGACGGCCGCCTCGCCGCGTTCGTGACCCCGAGGCCGGGAGCGTCCGGCGTGGACCCCGTGGCGCTTCGGCTGCACCTGGCGGAGACGCTGCCTCCGTACATGCTGCCGTCCCGCATCAATGCCGTCGGCAGGATGCCGCTCACCGGCACGGGCAAGATCGACCGACGTCAGCTGCTCGCCCTCGGGGCGGGTGAGCGGACGGAGGGCGACGGCGAGCCGGTGGAAGCGGGCGCGGTCCCGCGTACGGCGCCCATCACACCGACCGAGGTCCGGCTTGCCCGTATCTGGTCGGTGCTGCTCCAGGCCGACGACGTGTGCCGTGAGGACGACTTCTTCGCTCTGGGCGGCGACTCCCTGCTCGTACTGGAAGTGTTCGCCCGGCTGGAGAAGCACGGCGGGCCGCTCCCCCGGCCGACCGTGATCTACCGTCACCGCACCCTGGCCGCCCTCGCCACCGCCGTGGACGCGGCTGAGGCACCGGACGCGGCGGACACGTCGGTCCCGGAGCCGGCCGTGAGCGTTACGGAGAGCGCAGGGCCCGCGCCCTTCCCCCTCACTCCCTCCCAGCGAGGGTTTTTGCTGGCGGAGGCCATCGCGCCGGGTTCGGCGTCGTCCTGGCTCACGCGGCTGCGCCTGCGCGGCCCGCTCGACACCGCGCGGTTCCAGGCGGCGGTGGACGCCCTCGTCGCTCGGCACCCCATGCTGCGCACCGTCTTCCCGGCCGGGGCACGTCCGGCCGTGCAGCAGGAGCTTCCGCCATCTCTGCGCCTGCCGGTCGACTTCGAAGTCCTCACCGGCCCGGATCAGCTGGAGGACAGGGTCGCCGCCGAACGGGCGCGCCGCTTCGAACCCTGGGCCTGGCCCCTGCTGCGGCTGCGGGTGCTCACCCTCGCCCCCGACGACCATGTCCTCGTGGTGCACGCCCACCACATCATCGGCGACGGCTACAGCGCGGCGCTCCTGGTCCGGGAGCTGACTACCGTGTACGACGCGCTGTCCTACGGTGAGGAACCGGGTCTGGCCCCGCTGCGCAGCACTTTCCGCGACCACGCCGCCCAGCTCGCCGTACGGGCGGGCGCGGACGCCGCAACCGCCCCCGGCACACCCGCCGTCACGTCGGCGCCCGCGCGGGGCGAGAGCCTGTCGACGCCGGACGAGGACCGGTGGGCGCGGCTGAGCGCCCCCTACCGGCTGCCGGAACTCGGCGGCGGCCAGGGCACGGCGAGCCCCCACATACCCTTCCGCACCCACGGGTTCACGATCGAGGCCGACCGGGTGGAGGAATTGCGCGCCCTGGCCTCCCGCACCGGCACAACCCTTTACGCCCCCGTGCTGACCGCCTACTACCGGGCGCTCGTGGCGGCGACCGGCCAGGCGGACTTGGTGCTCGGTCTCGCCGTGAGCGGCAGGGACCTCTCCCTCCCGGACGCGCACCGGGTGTTCGGCCCCTTCGCCACGGCCGTGCCCCTGCGGCCGGCCGGCCCGGGCTCCGGGCGGTCCTCCGACGCGGACTTCGAGGACGATCTGCGGCGGGTCGTCGCCGAGGCCAACGCGGCGCAGGTCCACGACGGTCCCGTACCGGCGCTGCCCAACGGGCTGCCCCTGGCCTCCCAGTTCTTCTTCACCTACCTGGACTTCTCGGCCCTGGGGCCGGAGAGCGGGCGGACGCTGACGGTCGGCCGGCAGGACGGCGGGAGCGAGTACGCGCCGCCTCCGGTCGGTACGGATGTGTTCCTGGCGGCCGCCCTGGACGCCGGGTGTCTGCGCCTCACCGTGCGCGCGTCGGCGGCGGCCTTCACTCCGGAGGCCCTGGCCGTGCTCGCGGACGGGGTACGGGACGGGCTGACGCACGCGGTGGCCGCGCCGGCACCGGGTCAGCGGCGCGCCGGGAGCCTGACCGCGCCGAGCCCGGGCGGGGCCGGGCGGGAGCAGAGGCAGGGGCAGAGGCAGGGGCAGGGGCAGGGGCAGGGGCAGGGGCAGGAGCAGGAGCAGGGGCAGGAGCAGGAGCAGGGGCAGGGGCAGGAGCAGGAGCAGCGGATGGATGCCGCGCTCATCGGCTATCTGCCCTCCCCCGGCCACCTCGCCCGGCTGGCGCGGCTCCCGGAGGCGGCTCTGCCGCGCGAGGAGTTGCGCACCCTGCTCTTCCCGGACGGGCGGCCACGGCTCCTGGAAACGCTGAGCACCCCGTTGGGGCGTTCGGGCTTCGTGTGTGTCCCGCTCTTCGCGGACGAACTGGCTCCCGGCGACACCCTGCTCGGGCACACCGCACGCGGCGTGGACCTCGCCTCGTCCCTCGGTGCCCGGTCCGTCTCGCTCGCCGGGATGATCCCCTCGCACACCGGTTACGGATTCGACGTCCTGCGCGCGATCGGCAGCACCGGAACCGCCGGAACCACCACGGCCGTGACCACCGGCCACGCGGCGACCGTCGTCTCCGTCGTCAAGACCGTCCACGCCGCGCTCGATGCCAGCGGGCAGGAACTGGGCGCTCTCACCGTCGCGTTCGTGGGGCTCGGCTCCATCGGCTCCTCCTCCCTGGAGCTGCTGCTCGGCCAGGCCCAGAGTCCGCCCGCCCGGCTTCTGCTCTGCGACGCACCGGGCAGCGGCCCACGGCTCAAGGAGCTCGCCGACCGCCTCCGCGAACGCCGTCTCGCCGATGCCGTCGACGTATACGAGTCGGACCGGGGGCTTCCCGACGCGGTGTACGGGGCCCGCCTCATCGTCGCGGCCGTCAGCGGCGGCGGCACGCTCCTCGACGTCGACCGCCTCGCACCCGGTACGACGGTGGTCGACGACTCGTTCCCACACTGCTTCGACACCGGGCGCGCCCTCAGCCGGATGCGCCGGGCGAAGGACGTCCTGGTGGTCGGCGGCGGGCTGCTGAGCATCGGGACCGTCGAACGGCAGGTGGCGGACGGGCTTCCGGCGGCCGCCGTGGCCGGTTATCTCGCGCAGCCCTCGCTGCCGGACACCATCGCGTCCTGCCGGCTGGAGTCCCTCCTCCATGCCTCCGGAACGGACGTACCGCTCGTTCGCGGTCCGGTCGGTGCGAACACCGGCCTGGCCTACTGGGCTGCGGCGGAAGCCACCGGAACGCGCGCCGCACCACTCCATCTGCTCACCCACGCCATCGACATGGATACGGCCCGGCAGATCCCGCACCGGGCATTCCGGGAATTCCGGGAATGAAACGTAAGAATTGTCTCTCCGCACCTTCCGCACGACGGGAAACATCCGGATGAAACCCCTCCGGAAAGCCGATTCACTTTTCGACACCACTCCCTCCGGAGAAAAGGCGACAGAGGCGCACCCTCCACCGCCGATATTTCCCGGAAGCAAATACGCGACATCACACCCACTGCGGCCTCTGCAGGGTAATCAGCCGGTAATCACGCCTTTGAGACATTCCTGCACCGTCCCGTTGGCTGAATAGTGCGCTGCTCCGGGCGTCGTGCGCCGACCTACGCTGCCGAACCGGTGCACAAGGGCACCGTTACTGCTCTCACGACTCCTGGAGAAGACATGTCACTTCCAGAGATGGCCACTTCGTTCGACCTCAGCGCGCTGGATCTCGGCGAGATCACCGTCACCGCAATGCGTGACACGGCAGGAATAGGCGAGTCCACCTATTCGCTGTCCTCTTCCTCCTCGACGTCCTGTCAGGGTTGCAGCGGTTGCGGCGCATGCAGCGTCCAGCCGCCGTTGCCGCTCGACACCGTGTGACACAGGCACCGTAAGGGCTTCCGCGGCACCGTCTGCCCGTTCAGGGGCTCGGTGCCGCGGAGGCCCGTTCGTGTGCGAACCCGGCGCGTCCGAACCCCGTGCCGGGGCCCTGTCCACCGCTCGGCCGACTGGATCGATGTGAATCCGCCCGTACCCGAACTCCAGATACCCGCTGCCCCAGCTCACGGCGGGGCCACCGTCCCGCTCCCCCGGACCGCCCCCGGCGCGCTGATCCGCACAACCCTGCTGAGCCTGCCCGCCGAGCCCGGCCCCGCCGCCCTGTTCCGCGCCGCGCTGGCCGAACTGGTGGTGCTGGAGGGCCGGCTCACGGCTCTGGCCCCCGCGCTCGGTGACGCGCTGTACGCGAGCCGGGCGGACCACACGGAGGACTTCCACCGCGACGTGGTGCTTCCGCTCCGCCGGGCCGTGCACAACGGGCGCGACCCCCGGCCCGCCCTTCTGCGACGGCTGGGCAGCCTTCCCGACCGGCTGCCCGAACTCCGCGACTGGCTCGGCGCACGGAGCCGCAGGGAGGAGTTGCTCACCGCGCTCCGGGCCGGGACGGCTCCCGCTCTCGCCGCCGGGCGGTCGGTGCTCGCCGGGTTGTGCCGGGAGCCCTCGTTCCTGCGTGCCGCGTCGTTCACCAGCGCCGATCTGTTGCGGGCGGTGATGCGGGCCGGGGAAGGGCTTGAGGACCGCAGGGCCCGGAAGGAGGAGGCGGGTGTGCTGCGGCACGTGACGCGGGCGGTGGCCCGCACGACACCGTTGTCCGCCTTCGCGGCCGTCGGCTGGGGGGTGCTGCCGAGGGCCGCGAAGGCGGGTAACGGCCCGGAGCCGGGTACCGGTTCCTTGAACGGTGCGGACCTCGGAGCCCGTTCCTGGAACGCGGCGGACCTGCCGCTCGGTTCGTCCCGGTCCGTCGTCCGCCCCAACCGGACGCTGGTGGACACCCTGTTCGCAGCACTGGCAGCGGACCCGGACCGTCGCGCCACCCTGCCGCACCGCATGTGCAGCAGCCTGCGGGCCTCCGACGGGCGTGCCGCCTTCGCCCGCTCCCGTACGGCCTTCACCGCCGCCCGCTTCCTCGCGGTGGAGGACGATGTGGTCACCCTCGGCGCGGCGGAACCACTGCGGGGGCTCGCCGCACTGTGCGACCCCCCGGCCACCCTCGACACCCTGGCCGGAATGCTCGCAGGAGCGGGAGCAGCAGTAGGACGGGAGGCGGGGGCGGCAACGGGAGCAGGACCGGAGCCGGAACAGGTGGCAGCGGCCTTCGCCTTCGTCCGGCAGGTCTGCGACGCCGGGCTCCTCGTCCCGGCCGAGCCCTTCGACCCGCAGGACCCGAACCCCTTGCCCCGGCTGGCCCGCTGGCTGCGGGAGACCGGCCTACCGCGCGACCCCGAACTGGCCCTCCGTGTCGAGGATCTCTCCGTGCTCACCGGCGAGTTCGGCACAGCCGAACCGGCCCGCCGCGCCGCCGTACTCGCCACCCTCAGGGACCGCTGGGTGACGCTCCTCGACGAGGTGGGCCGCCCGGTGGGCGCCGCCTCCGCCCGCCTCACCGTCCTCAGCGAGGACGTCGTCGTGCGGCAGCCGGTGCGGCTGGACGGCTTCCTCGGCGACGCGGACCACCGTGCGCTCGGCGAACTGTCCTCCCTGGCGGAGGTGTTCGACCTCGGCCCCGAGGTGCGTCGGCAGGTACGGGACAGCTTCGTCGCACGGTACGGGCCCGGCGGGGTCTGCCCGCACGTGTGGGACTTCGGCGCGGACGCCAACGAGGCGTGGCAGCGGGCCGCGCGGGCCGTCGGCCGTGCTCCTGGCGCGGACGGTGACGGTTCCACCGCCGTCGGCGGTCTCCGGCAGCTCACCGCGCTCCGGGCCGAGCTGGTGGACGCCGCGCACCGGGCACACGCCGACAGCGGCGGCGGGCCCGATGACGACGTCGTCCTGCCGGCCGGTGCGGTGGCCGGGCTCGGCTCCCGGCTGCCCTCGTGGGCGACCCGGCGCCCGGTCTCGTACACCGGGTTCCTCCAGCGGGCGCCCGGTGGAGCGCTGTGTGTGAACCACGTGTACGGGGGGTGGGGGCGCTTCAGCAGCAGGTTCCTGGATTCCCTGGACCCGGGGGCCGCGCGGGAGACGACCGCTGCGGTGCTCGACGCGCTCGGCCCCGGCACCCAAGTGGCCCAGGTGCGCCCGGTGAGCGGCTTCAACGCCAACCTTCATCCGCTGTTCGTGCCGGACGAGATCGGGGCGGACCGCACGTACGCCTCCCTCGGCGCGGACGACGTCGAACTCGTCCATGACCTGAGCGGCGACGAGGTACGCGTCCGGGTCAAGGCCACCGGCGAGTGGGCCGACGTGCTCTACGCGGGGGTGTTCGCCCCGCTCCTGCTGCAGCCCAGGCTCGCGCCCCTGTTGATGGACCACCCGCACGGCATCACCGACTTCGGTGCCCTGGTGCCCCGTCACATCACCCCCGTACCGGGCGGAGACCTGGTGCGCACTCCCCGCCTGCGCCACCGCCATCTCGTGCTGCGCCGCCGCCGGTGGGAGCTGACCGGCTCCACGGTGGCGGCGCTCCTTTCGGAGCTGGCGGCCGAGGGCGAGGTGCCGGTGGGGACGGTGGCGCGCTGGCGGGCCCTGCTCGGCGTGCCCGATCAGCTCTATCTGCACGGAGCGCCACCGGCCCGGGGCGGGCGGGTGGACGAGGACCTCCTGCGCGCTCTCGACCGTCCCAAGCCGCAGTACGTCGACCTCGGCGACGCGCTCCATCTGCGCTGCCTGGGCAAGTGGCTGACCCGCCACCCGGACGGAGTGGTCCTGGAGGAGGCGCTGCCCGCCCCCGTCCGGGGCGAGACGTACGCAGCGGTGGAGCTGGTGGTGGAGACCTACCGCGCCGGGCGGGCGAACCGAGAGGAAGGCCGATGACCGTCGACCAGGCGCAGGATTCTCCGGGCTCTCTGAGCTCTCCGACCTCTATGGACTCGCTCGAGTCGCTCGACTCCCTGGATTCTCCGGGGCGGTGGACTTTACGTCCGGGGGTCTCGGTGACCGTGCTCCACAACGGCGTACACCTCCGGGGCTGGATCACCAGCGTCACGCTGGAGGGCGGCCCCGGGATGCCGGTGCTCTGGGCCGGTCTGGCCCAGGTCCTCTCGGCGGACGGGGACCGGGACGGATACGCCGAGTTGGTGCGGGCGGCTCCGGCGGGTTCGCCGCTCCGGGCGGCCCTGCTCACGGTGATCGGCCAGTTGCACGACCACGACCTGCTGGTCGAGCGTTCCGGCGAGGAGCCGGAGGGCAGGGCCGGGCAGTGGCTCGGGTCGGTGGCCGACCGGCCCGCAGCAGCTGCGGCCGCGCTCACCCGCAGCCGGGCGCGGGTCCTCGGCGCGCGTCCGGACGGCCCGCTCGCCCGCACCGCCGCGCGGGCGCTGGACCGTGCGGGTATCCGCACGGAGGCCGTGGAGGCGGCGGATCTCCCGGACGGGCAGGTCTTGCTCGTCGCCGACAGGGGCGGCGAGCCCTCGGACAGCGTGCGGGAACAAGGGGCGGAGGAGTTGGCGGTGGCGGTCGGCGTGCGGGCGGGCGTCGGGTTCGTCACCCCCGTGGGCAGCGTGGCGCAGGCGCGTGGCGACGCCGACGGGCTGGCGGGCAGGTTGCGCCGGTGGGAGGTTCCGGGCGGGGCCGGGCACCCGGGGCTGCCGGCGCTCCTGGCCTCCTCGGCGGCGCAGCGGCTGGTGTGCGCGGTGGCCGGGCTCCGGGACCCGTCGGCCGAGGCGGGCGACGCCCGGCTGCTTCCCGGGCTGCCGACGGCACTCGTCGCGGAGCAGGAGCCGTTGCGGGGCGAGTACCGGAGCTGGCCGGGGCCCGTGCTCGTGGACGCCGACCGGGTCCGGCCCCCTGCTGCCGTACGTACGCTGGCCGAGGCGCTGGCCCGCATTCCGGTGCTCACCGACAGCAGGACCGGGGTGCTGGACGAACCGGAACCCGGGTCGCTCCCCCAGCTGCCCGCGGCGCTGGTCCGCTGCGCGATGGCGGACGGCGATCTGGTGTCAGGTGCCGCCCGGGCGGACCTGGCGCGGCTTGAGGCGGTGTGCCGTGCGGCCGAACTCCGCCTGGGTGAGGGCGAGACGGGCCTGACGGTCGGGGCGGGCGCGGAGCACGCGCGCGGTCGGGCGCTGCGGCGTGCGGCGATCGGGCAGGACGCCATGACGTCCGTCCGCAAGGATGCGACGGCCGACGGACGCGCCGGGGAGACCGCAGGACCGGACATCAGATACGCGCACCACATCACGACCGTGCCCTGGTCCCCGGAGACCGCACGCCATCCGCAGGCGCTCCACTGGTGGTCCGTCCTGGTCCGGCGGCTCGGCGTCGACGCGGAGGTGGCGGTGTCGCGCCTGGACACGGGCGGCGGAGCCGTGTTCCATGCCCGGGTTCGGGGACGTACGACGGCGGGTGACGCGCCCGTCCTGCTCGGCACGGCCGTGGAGGCGTCGGTGGACGACGCTGTCGCCTTCGCCGCGCTCTGTGCCGTGGTCGGGTTCCAGATGGCCGCCGACGTCCCGGGCGCCCGGCACCTGGTGACACCCAGTGGCGCGTCGGCCGCGCTCGCCCGGTCGGCCGAGCCGGCGCCCTGGGAGGACACGGGGTGGACGACGGAGTGGCTGGCGGAGGTGGCCGGCCGGGAACCGGACCTCCAGGAGGCCCTGACCGGCCTCACCGGGTGGTCCCCGCAGCCGTGGGAGCCGCCGTCCGGTGCGCTCGACGACGTACGCGCGCTCTGGTCGGCGCTGCGTCAGTGCGGCTTCTCGGTTCTGTCCACCCGCCCCGCGAGCGGCGCGCACCCCACGCACACCCCCCTGGAAGGACTCCGGTGACCGCAGCAGCCCCGCTCCGCCAGGCTTTGGCCGAGGAGATCCCCACCGTCCTGGACGCGGCGGGCGCCCTGCGCCTCACCGAGGGCAGCGCCGTCGTGGTCCTGGACACCTGGACCCTGGGGGTGGCGGAGGAGCTGTCGCGGCACGCGCTGGTCCATCCGGTGACGCTCGTCCCCGTCCGGGGCGACGGTGCGCTGACGGTGGTGGGGCCCGTGCTGCGCCCCGGCGCGCGGGGGTGTCTGTCGTGCAGCGAGTACCGGCGGCTGGCGACGATCGGCGGCCGGGTGCCGTGGCACAGCCCCGGACTGCGGCTGGAGGGACGGCCCTCGCCCGCCTTCGTCGACGCCGTCGCTGTGCTGGCCACCTCTCTCCAGGAGAGCGGTGAGGCGGTCGTCCATGTCGTCCACAACGGCCGGGGCACCTGGTCGACCCACCGCTTCGAGCCCGTGGGCGGATGCGCGGTCTGCCTGCCGCTGCCGCCGGACGGTACCGAGGTCGCCGAGGCCGCCTTCGGCCCGGACGCGCGCCGCGCCCCGAGGCCGGCCGGCGGCCCGGAGTCGCTGCGTGAGCCCAACCCGCGTACCGGCGTGGCGGGTCTGCGGGAGGTGCTGTTCGACGAGCGGTTCGGGCCGGTCCACCAGATCCTGCGCACCGAGGAGTCCGTGCACAGTCTGACGAGCGCGTACGTGACGTACGGCCGTCATACGCGCGACGGCGGCTACGGGCGGAGCATCGACTTCGAGAGCAGCGAACGTGTCGCCCTGTTCGAGGCGGCGGAGCGCCTGGCGTCGATGAGCCCCACCGGCCACCGGACCGTCCTGCGCGCCCCGTACGCGGAACTCGGCCCCGAACGCGCGGTGGACCCGGTGCGGCTCGGGCTGCCCGATCCCGTCCACCACGGTCATCCCGCCTCCGCGACCGTGCCGTACACACCGGACCTCGAACTGGACTGGGTGCACGGCTGGTCCCTGACCCGTGACCGTACGACGGTGGTGCCCGAGCACGTGGCCTACTGGGACGCGAGCCCGGGCCGGCCCCGGGTGGTGTACGAGTGCTCCAGCGGCTGCGGGCTGGGCAACAGCGCGGCGGAGGCCGCGTTGTACGGGCTGTTCGAGGTCGCCGAGCGGGACGCGTTCCTGATGGCGTGGTACGCGCGCACGCCGTTGCACCGGGTCGCCGTTCCGGCCGGGGACCTGGAGGTGGCGCACCTGGTGGACCGTGCGGCGCTCGCCGGGTACCGGGTGGCGCTGTTCGACGCGACGAACGACTTCCAGGTGCCCGCCGTCATCGCCGTCGCCCTGCACCGGGGCGAACCCACCACGGCTCCGGGCGCGTTCGTCGCCGCCGGGAGCCATCACCATCCGCGTGCCGCGATCCGCTCCGCCGTCGCCGAGGTGGTGACCAATGTGGTGAACGCCGTGCACCGGCACCGGGCCGAGCCGGAGATGTTCGACCGGCGGCGGCTGCTCCCGATGCTGGAGCGGCCGGAGCTGGTCACGACGCTCGCGGACCATGTGGCCGTCAACACGCTGCCCGAGGCCCGCTCCCGGCTGGACTTCCTCGACCCGGACGGCCCGGAGACGGAGTGGCAGGACATCTGGCCCGAGGCGTCGGAGCCGGCCCCCGTGCCGGATGTGACCAGCCTGTTGGAGGAGACCGTGAACCGGCTGGCCGGTCTCGGCCTGGAAGTCGTCGCCGTACCGCTGAGCGAGTCCGCCGTACGCGACCGGCTCGGGCTGCACACGGCGAAGGTCGTGGTCCCGGGCTCGCTGCCGATGACGTTCGGGCACGTCAACCGGCGCACGATCGGGCTCGACCGGCTCCTGGAGGTGCCGTTCCGGCTGGGGCGTACGCAACGGAGAGCACGCCACGACGAACTCGCCCTGCACCCGCATCCGTTCCCCTGAGGCGGGGCCCTTCCCCCCATATGCCCCGCAATCAGGACACCAGGACAGGAACTCATCACGTGACGAACCGACTCCAGGAGCCGCCTGCCGGTACGGGCCGGACCGGGCCGGATACCTGGCTCAGCCTCCACTGCTTCCTGCGGTCCGCGCCCGAGGACGTCGACGCCTTCCTCACCGGGGACGTGGCCCCGCTCCTCGACGGGCTCGTCGCCGAGGGCGAGGCCACCGGCTGGTTCTTCATCCGCTACGACGAGGGCGGGCACCATCTGCGCCTCCGGATACGCGGGGTGTCGCAGGCGCGGGCCGCGTCCCTGCCGACCGCTCTCGCGCGACGGGCCGAGCGGCTGCCGGTCGCCGGTCCCGTACCCGGGCACGACGGGGACGGCCGGGGGCTCCACGCCGAGGTCCGCGTCGAGCCGTACGTTCCGGAGACCGGGCGCTACGGAGGTCCCGCGGCCCTGCCGGTGGCGGAAGAGGTGTTCGTCCTCTCCAGCCGGGTGGCCGTGCGGGCCGTCGGTGACGCCCCGCGAGGGAGCGCCCGGCTGTCCCTGGGCATCGATCTGGCGCACGCCACCGCTCTCGCCTGCGGCATGGACCGGCTGTCGGCGGCGCAGTGGTTGCGTCGGCACGCCGCGAGCTGGCGGTGGGCCGAGGACGTGCCGCTGCTCGGCCCCCAGCACGTCCACGCGCGGGTCAACAGCGTCTACGCACTCCAGCGCGAGGCTCTCGCGAGCCGTGCGCGGGCGGTGCGGCAGGCGCTGGAGGACGGCACGGCCCCCGGCCCGCTGACCGACTGGTACGACGGTGTCCGCGACGCCGACCGGGCCCTGCGCGCGGCTTCCCCGCAGGTGGGGCGCCCGCAGATCTGGGCGTCCCAGCTGCACATGCTCTTCAACCGGCTGGGCCTGGCGCCCGACGAGGAGCGGGCGGTGTGCCGGCTGGCCGCGCGCACGCTCCTGGACCGGGGCGACGCGGCCTCGTACTTCCCGGACGACCACACCTCCCCCGACCGGCAGTACCTGGAGCGGAGCAAGTTCCACCTCGGGCGGGAGCAGGACTCGGCGCCGCTCGACATACCGGCCCGCCCGGCCGGAGAGCACGCGCTGCGGGGCGGCTCCGAACTGCCGCTTCCCGCAGGCCCGTTCCCGGACACGGATCTGCGGACGGTGATGAACAGCCGTGTCTCGCGGCGGGGCGCGCTGACGGGTCCGCTGGACGCGGCCTCGCTCGGCACCCTGCTGTGGGGCTCGCACGCGTCCGGGCACGAGTCGGTCCACCGGTTCGCCGGCGGCGGTGAACGGCTCATGCGCCACCGGCCGTACCCGAGCGCGGGCGCCCTCTACACCGCGGGTCTCCGGCTGATCGCGCTGGACGTCCAGGGGCTCGCGCCGGGCACCTACCAGTGTGTGCCGGACCGGCGCTCGCTGCGGTACGTCGGCCCGGCACCCGCCCTGGAGGACATCAGGTCGCTGTCCTCGTACCTCTCTCGCTCCGACGACGACCCCGACGGAATCGTGCCGGACTCGCTCCCGGTGGTCCTCGGCCTCTACGTCGACCTGGGGCGGCTCAGGGAGCGTTACGGTCTGCGGGCGCTGCGGCTGGGGCTCCTGGAGGCGGGCCATCTGGCGCAGTCGCTCCTCCTGACGGCCACCGCGCTGCGGCTGGGCACCACGACGCTCGGCGGGTTCCGGGACGATCTGGCGCACGAGATCTTCGGTCTCGACGACCTGGACCAGCCGCTCCAGTACGTCCTGCCGGTCGGCCGGCACCCGGAGCTGCCGGTGACGGATACGCCGGTGCCTGAGGACCCGCGTCCGGGCGGTTAGGCGAACGCTTCGAGGGCGACCTTCGCGGCTCCGGCGATCAGGGCGTCCTGGGGTTCGGCGTCCTTGGTGTCGCGCCGGGAGAGAACGGCGAGCGCGATCGGGGCGGCGCCGCCCGGGGGCCGGACGATGGCGATGTCGTTACGGGTCCCGTAGCCGCCGGTGCCGGTCTTGTCTCCGACCTCCCAGCCGCGGGGTGTGCCCGCGCGGATGGTGTGGTCGCCGGTGGTGTTGCGCTTCAGCCAGTCGGCGAGCACGGCCTGCTTCTCGGCGGGGAGGGCCGCCCCGAGGACGTACGCACGCAGGTCCGTGGCCAGGGCGCGGGGTGTGCTGGTGTCACGGAGGTCGCCGGGGGTCGCATCGCTGAGGGCGACTTCGTAGCGGTCGCAGCGGGTGACGCGGTCCCCGAGTCCGCGCAGGGCGTCCTGGAGGCCTCGGGGGCCGCCCAGTTCGCGGAAGAGCAGGTTGGCGGCGGCGTTGTCGCTGTAGCGGATGGCGGCGTCGCACAGTTCGCGCAGGGTCATGCCGGTGGCGACATGCTTCTCGGTGATGGGCGAGTTGCTGATGATCTCCTCCTCGCCGTAGCGGACGAGGCGCTCCATCTGCGGGAGGCTCTTCTTGGCCAGTACGGCCCCGGCGAGGAGGGCCTTGCAGGTGGAGGCGTAGGCGAACCGTTCGTCGGGGCGGTGGGCGACGATCCGTCCGTCGCCGGTGTCGACCGCGTACACGCCCAGCCGGGCGTCGAACTTCCGCTCCAGTCCGGCGAAGGCGCGGTCCGTACGGGGCAGGGCCGAGGCCGACGGCGAGGGCCCGGGGCCGGAACGGCTCGGCCCGCTCCTCCCGTCGGTGGCGGTATCCGGTCCGGCCGTCGAACAGCCGGTGAGCGGGAGCAGGGCGGCACCGGCCAGTGCGGCGAGTGCGGACCGGCGGGAGACATGGGCGGGAGTGCGGGTGGACGCGGCGGTACGGGTGGGCACGGCGGCGGACCTCTCTCTCGACGGTGGTGGTGGCTCGACGGTGATGGCGGCTCGTCGGTGGTGGTGGAGCGCACGGGCCCGGTCGCGGCCCGGCTCCGACGCGGGGTGCGGCCGCGTCGTCGGCCTCTGCGGAGTCAAACCTGCCGTCGGCCCGCAAGTCGAATACGATCTCGGCATCGGAGTGATTCACCGGCCGTATCACCGCATGCCAGGGAGATGGAGTGCTGACGGAACGGCACCTGGAAATCTTCATCGCGTTGGCGGAGGAGGAGCATTTCGGCGCCGCCGCCCAACGGGTGGGGATCACCCAGCCGCCTCTCTCCCAGGGGCTGCGCCGACTGGAGGCGCTCCTCGGTGTCCGCCTGTTCGAGCGGGAGCGGGGGGTGTTCCTCACCGAGGAAGGTGCCCTGCTGCTCCCGCACGCCCGCAGGGCGCTGGCCGCCCTGGCGGAGCTGCGGGAGACCGGTGCCCGCGAGCACGCCGACGGTCGCCGTCTGCGGCTGGGGCTGGCCCCCGAGGTGCCGGCGCCCCTCGCGGCCGATGTGGCGGCGGCCCCGGTCCGGGCGGGTGACCGGACCCGCATCAGCACGGTGACGGCTCCCACCGCGGCCCTGCTCTCCGATGTCGCGTCGGGCCGCCTCGACCTCGCCGTGGTCCGCCACCCCTCGGTGCTGCACGGCCTCGCCGCCGGGCAGGTGATCCTCCTGCCGACCTGGATCCTCGCCCCCGCCCGCCCGGCGGACGACGTTGGTAGCGCGCCGCGGCGACTGCCGGTGGCCGTGCGCCCCCGGGGTGAGGCGCCCGCCGCCCATGACCTGTTCGTCGACACGCTGGCGAGCCGGGGCCGCCGTGTGGAGACGGTGGTGGTCGCCGACGAGCGGGCCGGGCTGGCGTTGGTGGCGGCGGGCCAGGCCGTACTGGTCACCGCGGACGAGGGGCTGACGGCCTCGCGGGTCGAGCGGCGGCGGGCGACCGACCCGCCGCTCCCCCTGCGGCTGCGGGTGGTCTGGAACCCCCGGCGTCCGGGTTCCGGGGATCCGGCCGGGACGGCACGGTTGCTGGAGGACGTCCTGGCCCGTGAGGCGGCGAGGTGAACGGCTCCCGGCACGGTGGCGGGGTGGACCGGACCATCCGCTCCCTCTTCGACGACGCGGGCGTCCGGGGCTGGCTGCACGTGGCGGAACTGGACCGCCCGTCCGCCCACGTGGTGCTCGACCCGGACGAGCAGGTGCCGATGGGTTCCGTCTACAAGGTGCCGCTCATGACCGCCTTCTGCCGGCTGGCCGATGCCGGGAGGATCGACCCGTCCCACCGGCTCACGCTGGAAGCGGCCGACCGGGTTCCCGGGCCCACCGGTCTCTCGATCCTCCGTGACCCGGTCACCATGTCGCTGCGTGACCTGGTGGTGCAGATGATGAGCGTCTCCGACAACACCGCGGCCCATGCCGTTCTGCGTGCGGTCGGCCCCGAGGCCGTCGACCGGGTGTGCGCCGACCTCGGTCTGCCGCACACCCGGATCCACGGCGGGGTCGTCGGCACGTTCGACCGGCTGGTCGCCGATACGGGCGCCGGATCGCTGGACGCCGCCATGGACCGGGTCGCGGACAACGACACCGTCGTCCCCCCGGACGTGTACGACCCCGCGTACAAGGCCTCCTCCACACCGGCCGACATCGCCCGGCTGCTGCGGGCGATCTGGACGGACGAGGCGGCGTCCCCCGCAAGCTGCTCCTTCATGCGGGCGGCGATGGGCACCCAGGCGTGGGCCCACCGTCTCGCCTCCGGATTCCCGTACGACGACGTGACCGTGTACGGAAAGACGGGCACGTTCGGCTCCATGCGCCACGAAGCGGGGGTGGTGGAGCTCGCGGACGGCAGCGCGTACACGGCCGTGGTCTTCACCCAGGCCGCCCGTGCCGACAAGAAGCTCCCGCGTGCGGACGCCGTGATCGGCGCGGTCGCCAGGGTCGCGGTGGAGGAGCTCCGCAGGAGCCAGGACGTCTGAGCCTGCCGGAACCCGGGACGTCCGGCTCGCGGCGCCGGAGGCGTGACCGGGCCACGCGGCGCGCTCTGCGGCATCCTGGGCGCAGGACAACCGGTCGATGGAGGAGTACCCGTGGCTCTGACCCGTGACGAGCGTGAACAGTTCCTGGCCGAACCGCATATCGCCGCGCTGGCCGTGGACTCGGCGGAGGAGGGGCGCGCCCCACTCACCGTGCCGATCTGGTACCAGTACGAACCCGGTGGCGACATCTGGATCATGACGGGGCGTGACTCCCGCAAGGGGCGGCTGATCGCCGCGGCAGGGCGGTTCTCCCTGATGGTCGACCGGGTCGAGCCGACCGTGCGCTATGTGTCCGTCGAGGGCCCGGTCGTCGCGACGCGCCCCGCCACCCGTGAGCAGCTGGTCGAGGTGTCGTCCCGCTATCTGCCCGCGGAGAAGGTCGACGCCTATGTGGACTTCGCCTGGAAGGAGCACGGCGAGCAGGTGGTCATCCATATGCGGCCCCAGCGCTGGCTGAGTTCGGACCTCGGCGGGTCCTGAGCCACCGGGACCGGGCCGGACAGCACGGACAGGGCCCGCCCCCGAGGGGACGGGCCCTGTTCACGACTGGAGGATCAGTGGCCCTGGAGGTACTCGGCGTAGAGGTAGCCGCGCTCGGCGCCGAAGTGCTGGCGGCTCTCCTCGGCGTAGGTGATCCCGTACGGGCCGCCGAGGTTGGTGTACTCGGCGTGGCCGCGGTGCCCTTCGATCGCCTGGTAGCCGGCGCCGGCCTTGCCGCCCTCCCAGCCGCCGTCGGCGACGGCGGGGGTGGCCGCCACGAGGCCTGCCGCGGCGACGGTCGCAAGAGTGATGGCGATACGACGAAGCATGGGTGCTCCTTCTCAGCAACTGCGTAACGGATGGTGCGGAGCCCTAACCATTACGCGGGAGGGCCGCGTCGGCAGGGCGGACACGCACATGCCAGAGGCAATACACCTGGACGGGTGCACCCCGTCCCTCCGGCACCGTGCGGCCTCCTGCGGCCCCGTGAGACAAGAAATCCCCGGTCCGCAATTGCGTACCAGGGATTATCCGCCGTATATTTGATTCTTCTGTGTTCATGAAGAAAGGCCCCACGCGGAGGCCTTATAAGAAGAACCATATCCGGCAGGGAGCCGTTTTGTCAAACCGGGAAGCCGTCGAATTGCGGGAAGAGCAGGAATTCATCGACCGTGTCCACGCGCGGGTCGACGAGCTGCGCGGGGTCACGGCCCAGCATGTCGAGGAGGCGCTGACGCCGGTCGGGAACGGGCTGCAGGCCAGGCTCGAACGCGATGTGCTCGTCGCGGAGCGGTCGGGTCTGCTCGCCGCGCTGAACGCGGTGGACGGCTCGCTCTGTTTCGGGCGCATCGATCTCTCCGACGGCGCCGCGCACCATATCGGCCGCATCGGGATCCGTGCGGACGACACCGAGCACACGCCTCTTCTGATCGACTGGCGCGCGCCGGTCGCCCGGCCCTTCTATCTCGCCACCGGGCATGTGCCGATGGGGCTCCGGCGGCGTCGGCACATCACGTCCCAGGGGCGTACGGTCACCGAGCTCCATGACGAGATCCTGGACCTCGGGGACGACGACCGCACCGGTTTCGAGGACCGCAACGGCGACGCCGTGCTGCTGGCCGCGCTGAATTCCGCCCGGACCGGCCGGATGGGTGACATCGTGCGGACCATCCAGGCGGAGCAGGACCGCATCATCCGCGCCCCGCACCGCGGTGTCCTCGTCGTCGAGGGCGGTCCCGGCACCGGCAAGACGGCCGTCGCGCTGCACCGGGCCGCCTTCCTGCTGTACGAGCACCGGGAGCTGCTGGCCAAGCGTGCCGTGCTGATCGTGGGCCCCAACCCGGCCTTCCTGCGGTACATCGCGGAGGTGCTGCCCGCTCTGGGCGAGACCGGCGTCCTGCTCGCCACGCAGGCCGAGCTCTTCCCCGGCGTCCACGCCACCGGCACCGACACGCCCCGCGCCGCCGCGGTCAAGGGCGGTGCGCCGATGGCCGAGGCGCTCGCCCTCGCCGTACGCGACCGGCAGCAACTTCCCGAGCCCGGAGCCCCGTTGGTCATCCCGCACGACGACGGGGATCTCGTCCTGGACTGGGAGATCGCTTACGAGGCCCGGCAGGCGGCCCGGGACACCCTGCTGCCGCACAACCTGGCCCGCCCGCACTTCGCCTTCCGGATCATCGACGCGCTGACCGCGCAGCTCACCGAGCGCATCGGCGCCGACCCGTACGGCGGGCCCAACTTCCTCGGGCCGGACGACATCGCGCAGCTCGGCAAGGCCGTCGCGATGAGCGGGGAGGTGCACGACGCCATCGAGACGCTGTGGCCCGAGCTCACCCCGCAGGATTTCCTCGCCGGATATCTGGCCGAACCGGTGTATCTGGCGGACGAGGACGCCGAGGCCCTGCGGCGGGCTCCCGGGGGCGGGGAGTGGACCCCTGCCGACGTGCCCCTGCTGGACGAGGCGGCCGAGCTGCTCGGGGCCGACGACAGTGCAGCGCGGGCCGCGGCGGAGGCCGAGCGGCAGGAGCGGATCTCTTACGCGCAGGGGCTGTTGGAGCTGTCGCGGGGTTCGGAGACGTTCGAGTTCGAGGACGAGGAGTCCGAGATCCTCGCCGCCCACGACATCATCGACGCCGAGCGGATGGCGGAGCGGCACGAGGAGACCGACCACCGCAGCGCGGCCGAGCGGGCCGCCGCCGACCGCACCTGGGCGTTCGGGCACATCATCGTCGACGAGGCGCAGGAGCTGTCGCCCATGGCGTGGCGGCTGCTGATGCGCCGCTCACCGACGCGTTCGCTGACCCTGGTCGGCGATCCGGCCCAGACGTCGGAGGAGGCCGGCGTGGGTTCGTGGGAGAAGATCCTCGACCCGTACGTCGGTGACCGCTTCGAGCATGTGACGCTCGGGGTCAACTACCGTACGCCCGCCGAGATCATGGAGCTGGCCGCCCGCGTCGTACGGGAGCGGAATCCTTCCTTCGTGGCGCCCGGTTCGGTGCGGTCCACCGGTGAGGAGCCGTGGGTGCGGGACGCGGGTGCGGACCTGGCGGGCGCGGTGGCGAAGGCCGTCGTGGAGCTGACGCCCGAGGAGGGGCGTCTCGCGGTGATCGCGCCGCGTGAGCTGCACGAGGAGATCGCCGCGCCGCTGGACGGGGTCACGGCGGGGGCCGAGCCCGACCTCACGCGGTCGGTGGTGCTGCTCGACCCGCGGCAGGCCAAGGGGCTGGAGTTCGACCATGTGCTGGTCGTGGAGCCCGCCCGGTACGGGACGAGCGACCTCTATGTGGCGCTGACCCGTGCCACCCAGCGGCTGGGCATCGTCCACCGCGAGGAGCTGCCCCCGGCGCTGCGCTGACCACAGCCGCCTTCCTTCCGTCCGTCACGCCCCCCGGTACCGCACCGGGGGGCGTTTCCGTCTCCCTGCAGCGACCAACCACACTCCTGCTGCTTGATAATGCTCGAAACTCGGGCCTAATATGCAGCTTCGAGCATCACGCGCGGAGCAGGGGAGATCAGATGACGCATGTGGCACGGGAGCTGGCCAGTCAGCCCGACTGCTGGCAGCGGGCAGCGGGGATGGCGGACGGGCTCGCGGAACAGCTTCCGGCGGCCGGTGAGCGCATCGCCGTCGTCGGCTGCGGCACCTCCTACTTCATGGCCCAGGCCTACGCGGCCCTCCGCGAGGGCAGTGGCCAGGGCGAGACCGACGCCTTCGCCGCTTCGGAGTTCCCCGCCGGGCGCCGCTACGACCGGATCGTGGCGCTGAGCCGCTCCGGCACCACGACCGAGGTGCTCGGCCTGCTCGCCCAGGCCCGTGGCACCACGCGGCGGACCGTGGTCATCGGGGACCCCGACACCCCCATGGCGGCGCTGGCCGACGACACGGTGGTCCTGGACTTCGCCGACGAGAAGTCCGTGGTGCAGACGCGGTTCGCGACCTCGGCGCTGACCCTGCTCCGCGCGCACCTGGGCCTGCACACCGACGCGGTCGTCGAGGACGCGCAGGTGGCTCTCGCCGAGCCGTTGCCGGCCGGTCTGGTCGAGTGCGGCCAGTTCACCTTCCTCGGGCAGGGCTGGAGCGTGGGGCTCGCCAACGAGGCGGCGCTGAAGATGCGGGAGGCGGCGCTGGCCTGGACGGAGGCGTATCCGGCGATGGAGTACCGGCACGGCCCGATCAGCATCTCGACGCGCTCCACCGCCACCTGGATGCTCGGTGACGCTCCCTCGGGGCTGTCCGACGAGGTCCACGCGACCGGGGCCCGCTGGGTGGCCGGAGGGCTCGACCCGCTGGCGGAGCTCGTCCGGGTGCAGCGTCTCGCCCTGGCGATCGCGGACGCCCGCGGCCTCGACCCGGACCGGCCGCGCCACCTGACGCGCTCGGTCATCCTCAGCACGGCCTGACGGCTCCTCACCACCGCCCGACAGTCCCTCATCCCGGAGTTGCCATGCCCATCGCCGCCACCGGCGAGCTGATCGCCGAAGCCGCAGCCCGGCGCGGTGCGGTCGCCGCGTTCAACGTCATCACCCTGGAGCACGCGGAAGCGATCGTGGAGGGAGCGGAGGCCGCGCGGGCGCCGGTGATCCTCCAGATCAGCGAGAACGCGGTCAAGTACCACGGCGGCCGGCTGCGGCCCCTGGCCCGCGCCGCACACGAGACGGCCCGGGCGGCCACCGTTCCGGTCGCCCTCCATCTCGACCACGTCCACTCCCCCGAGCTCCTGCACCAGGCGGCGGAGTGCGGCTTCGGCTCGGCGATGTTCGACGCCGCCCGGCTGCCGTACGCGGAGAACGTGGCGGCCACCCGCGCCGCCGTCGTATGGGCGCACGAGAACGGTCTCTGGCTGGAGGCCGAGCTCGGCCAGGTCGGCGGCAAGAACGGTCAGACGCCGCTGGACGCCCATGCGCCCGGTGCCCGTACGGACCCGGAGGAGGCCCTCGCCTTCGTCGCCGCCACCGGGGTCGACGCGCTGGCCGTGGCCGTCGGCACCGCGCACGCCATGACCTCGCGGGACGCCCGGATCGACCACGACCTCCTGGCCCGGCTCCGTAAGGCCGTGCCGGTGCCCCTGGTGCTGCACGGTTCGTCCGGCGCCTCGGACGAGGAGCTGGCCCGGGCCGTGGCCGGGGGGATCGCCAAGGTCAACATCGGCACCGCGCTGAACATCGCGATGACCGGCGCGGTACGGGAGCACCTGGCGCGGGACGAGCGGGGCGTCGATCCCCGTGCCTACCTCGCGCAGGGCCGGGACGCGATGGCCCGGACGGTGACCCGCCTGATAGGGGTTCTGCCCGCGCCCGCCGTGAAGGCGGCGTAGGGCACGGGGAGGGGGCGTCGTGCCCCCTCCCCGTGCTGTCACCCCTGCGCGGGTGTCCGCCATTGCGCGACGAGCGATGTGAGGCTCTCCAGGACCCGGCGGCCCGGCGCCGCCGGGATCGGTGTCGCGGAGGGGACGGCCACCACCCGGCAGCCGGCCTCCTCGGCCGCCGCGGTGCCGGTGGGGCTGTCCTCGACCACCAGGCATGCTCCGGGCGGGAGTCGGAGGCGTGCTGCGGCTTCGAGGTAGGGGTCCGGGTGGGGCTTGGAGCGGTCCGTCTCGCCGTCCGCCACCGTCGTACGGAACGCCTCGGCGCCCAGCGTCTTCAGCACCGCGTCCACGACCCGGCGCGGGGAGGCCGACACCAGGGCCGCGGGTATGTTCCCGTCCGCCAGCAGGTCGAGCAGGTCGCGGGCGCCGGGGCGTAGCTCGATGCCCGCCTCGACCGCCGCGAGGAACGTGTCCTCCAGGGCGGATTCCAGGATCCGGTCGTCGACGGCCCGGGGGCACAAGGCTGCGAGGTGGACGGCCGTGTCGGCGCAGGTGCGGCCGAGGACTCCGGCGCCCTCCTCGTCGGTGAGGGTGTGGCCGTGGGCGGCGGCGACCTCACGGGCCGCGTCGAGCCACAGGGGTTCGGTGTCCACCAGGGTGCCGTCCATGTCGAGCAGGACGGCCCGCGGCAGGGTCGGTACGGCGGTGCCGTCGAGGGTCCAGTGCGAGTCGGGGGTCCGGTCGAGCGCGGCGTACACCTGGGCCGCGACGTCCTCGTGCCGGACCGGGCGCAGCGGCCGGGCGCCCGCCGTGATGTCCGGGCCCGCACAGGCCAGCCACGCCGTGCGTTCGGTCTCGCTGTTCCCTCCGTGGCCGCCCTCGTCCCGGTGCCCGTGGTCCGTGACGACGAGGACGGTCCAGGCCTCCTCCTCGTACGACGGACGGGTGCGCAGGGCGGTGAGGAGGCTGCCCAGGCGGCGGTCGGCCGAGGCGATGGACTGCTCGTACGTGGAGCCGCAGCCGAGGTGGTGGGCTGTCTCGTCGGGGGCGCCGAGGTAGACGAAGGAGGCCTCGGGGTCCTCGTGGGTCAGGACGGTGACGGCGTCGCGGACGGTCGCCTCGTCGGCGTCCTCCCAGGCCTGCGGGGTGTCGGCGGCCGGTGCGTGGTGGGTGAGGCGGGTGGGGCGGCGGAACATCGGTCCGCCGTCGGCCACGGTGACCAGGGGTTCCCAAGCCGCCGCGGCATAGGTGCGGCGGCCGTCCTGGCGGGCCAGCCGGGTGGTGAAGTCCGGGAAGACGCCGAGGCGGTGGCCGCTGAAGTCGTTGGACCACACGGCGTGCTTGGTGACGCGCACGCCGGTGACGATCGTCGCCCAGCACGGGCCGGACATCGTGGGGGTGGAATCCGCGACCGTCACGGGGGCCAGGAATCCGGCGTCGGCGACCGTATCGAGGTGCGGGGTGGGGACACGGGCGAGCGTGTCGAGGCGTACTCCGTCGATGCCGACGACGAGCACGCGGCGGGCGCGGGGCATGGTGGTCTCCCGGGGCGGTGCTGGAGTGGTGGCAGGGGTGCGGGGTCAGGCCTGCTGGTGGAGGGTACGGGGGTCCACGGCGTGGGCGAACGGCAGCCCGTGGGCGTACCGTTCGAGCTCGTCGACCGCGGCGTCGGCCAGCCGGTGGAGCTCGCCGCCCTGGGAGCCGGCGATGTGCGGGGTGAGCAGGACGTTCGGCAGGTCGTACAACGGCGAGTCGGCGGGCAGCACTTCCGGCTCGGTGTGGTCGAGTACGGCGTTGAGGCGGCCGCTGACCAGCTCCTTGACCAGCGCGTCGGTGTCGACCAACGAACCGCGTGCCGTGTTGACGAGCGTCGCGCCGTCCCGCATGAGCGCAAGGCGTCCCGCATCGAACAGGTGCCGGGTCTGCGGGAGTTCGGGGGCGTGGATGGAGACCACGTCACTCTGCGCGACGAGCGCGTCCAGTGGGGTCAGCTCCGCGCCGAGGGCCTGTGCGCTCTTCTCGTCCAGGTACGGGTCGTGCACGAGGACGCGCAGGTCGAAGGGGCGCAGCAGTTCGGCGACGCGGCGGCCGATGCGGGAGGCGCCGACGAGGCCGACCGTGCGGCGGTAGTTGCCGATGCCCGGGAACTCCGCGAGCAGGTTGACCCGGGTCCGTGACTCCCGGTAGACGCGGGCGCTCCCCAGGACGTGCTTGTTGGTGAAGAGGATCGCCGCGACCGTGTACTCGGCGACCGGAAGGGCATTGGCCGTGGCGGCCGTGGAGACGGTGATGCCCCGGTCCCAGACCTCCTGGGTGATGTGGTGCTTGACGGAGCCCGCCGCGTGCACGACGGCCCGCAGCCGGGGCATGGCGGTCAGGGCGGCCGCGTCCAGGGGCGGGCAGCCCCAGCCCGTGAAGAGGGCCTCGGTGTCCCGCAGTGCGGCGCGCTGGGCGGGGTCGTCGGCGCCGAAGTCGGTGACGAGCAGGGCGGGTTGTACGTCCGCGACCCGGGCGAGGCGCTCCAGGGCCGTCGGGAGGAGGATCGCGTCGCGGGTCTCCCCGCTCATCGCCAGAACGGTACGGGGTCGGGTGCGGGGCCGGCTGGACGACGTGGCGGGGCGGCTCACTTGACGGCTCCTGCGGTGAGGCCCGAGCGCCAGAAGCGCTGCAGGCAGAGGAAGGCGATGATCAGCGGGACGACGGCCACCAGGGAGCCGATGATGACCAGGGGGTACAGCTCGGGCTGCTGGTAGACGTTCTGGTTCCACATGAACAGACCCAGGTTGACGGGGTAGAGCCGCTCGTCGTTCAGCATCATCAGCGCGCCGTAGAAATTGTTCCAGTTGGCGGTGAACGAGAACAGGAAGATGGTCACGAAGCCGGGGGCCAGCATCGGCAGGGCCACCTTGGTGAAGGTCTTGAGCTCCCCCGCCCCGTCGACCCGGGCCGCCTCCAGGACCTCGCCCGGTACGTACCCCTCGGAGAAGACGCGGGCCAGGTAGACGCCGAACGGGTTGACGAGGCTGGGGATCAGCACAGCCCAGTAGGTGTCGACGAGGCCGAGCTCCGAGGCCATCAGGTACAGCGGGAGCTGGACGACGGTGGAGGGGATCAGGACGCCGACGAGGACGACGCCGAACAGCTTCTCCTTGCCCCGGAAGGCGTACTTGTCGAAGGCGTAGCCGCAGGCGACGGAGACCAGGGTGGAGAGGACGGCCGCGACCAGGGTGTACAGGAGGCTGTTGAACAGCCAGCGGCCGTACAGCCCGTCGTTGTAGGCGAACAGGGCGTCCAGGTTGGACAGGAGGTGGAAGTCGCCCAGGCTGAACGGGTTGGTGGCGAACAGGTCGCGGTAGTTCTTGGTGGCGGCGATGAGCAGCCAGGTCAGTGGCATGAGGGTGTAGACGGCGACGACGGCGAGTACGGCGTTGACCGCGACCTTCGAGGTGAGCCCCTGGGTACGCCGGGGGCGCGGGCGCGGTGACGGTCGGCGTCCGGCCTTGGTGCGGGTCTCGGGGGCGGGCGGTGCGTCGGGGGTGGCTGTCTGGGTGCTCATGAGGCCTTCCACCGGTTGCCGAGCTTGGTGACGACGAAGGACAGCAGGCCGGCGACGAGGGCGAGCAGCAGGGAGCTCGCGGCGGCCAGGCCGTAGTCGTGGCCCTTGAAGGCCGCGGTGTAGATGAACATGGTCGGCGACCAGTCCTCGCCCATGGTGTTGGCGCGGAGCTGGACGAGCTTGGGGGCGTCGAAGAGCTGGATGGCGCCGACGCAGGTGAAGAGGAGGGTCAGGACGACGGTCGGCCGGATCATGGGGACCTTGACCTGGAGAGCCGTGCGCAGGGCACCCGATCCGTCGACGGTCGCAGCTTCCAGGACCTCGCGCGGGACCGCCTGGAGCCCCGCGTAGAAGATGATCATGTTGTAGCCGGTCCACTGCCAGGCGGAGATGTTGACGACCGAGTAGATCGCCTCGTCGTGGCCGAAGAAGTTCCAGTTCGCGCCGAGCGCGTCGAGTACGTCGGTGATCGGGCTGAGGCCCGGTGTGTACAGGTAGAGCCAGATGAGCGAGGCGATCAGGCCCGGCACCGCGTGCGGCAGGAAGTACGCGATCTGGAAGAAGCGGCGGGCCCGGGCCATGGCCGAGTCGACGAGCAGGGCGAGGACGAGCGCGCCGCCGACCATGGCGGGGATGTAGAGCACGCAGTAGAACGCGATGTGCCCGAACGAGCGGAGGAACGCCTCGTTGGTGAGGGCCTCGGTGAAGTTGCCGAATCCGGCGAAGACGCGTTCGGTGCCGCCGAAGCCGAGGCCGGAGGACTCCTCGCGGAAGAGGCTCATCCAGGCCGCGTAGAACATCGGCAGGACGGTGACGGCGGTGAAGAGGGCGAAGAACGGCACCATGAACAGGGTCACGGCCCGGCGCTGTCCGCGCCGCGCGCCCGGGCCGCTGGGGCTCTTCGGTGCGGCGGGGCCGTCCGAGGGCGATGCGGCCCGGGGTGGTGGGGTCTTGGCCGGCCGGGTGAGTGGGGCTGCCACCTGGTGCTCCTTCGGCAGGATGGGCGGGAGGGGAGAAGGGGAGCCCGGGGCGGGGCGGTGGGGGCCTTGCGGCCCCGTTGCGCGCCCCGCCGGTCGGGGGCCGGGCTACTGGGCGAGCTTCAGGCCGCGGTCCGTGACCGCGCTCTCGCCCTTCGTCTGTCCGGCGCTCAGCATCTTGGTGTGGTCGCCGCCCGCGGCCATCTGCGCCGAGGTGACCTGCTGCTGGACCGGGCCCCAGGTCCAGCCGGGCACGATGGTGCCTGCCGCCTCACCGGAGAGCTTGTAGACGTCCTGGTCGCCGAAGTAGGAGTTGTCGAACTCCTTGGCGGCCGCGGCCCGCATTCCCTCGTTGGCGGGCAGGGCGCTGCTGGGGGTCTTGAGGGAGGAGAGGCGGGCGGTCATGGCCTGGGGGTCGGTGGTGACCCACTTGATGAACTCGGCGGCCGCTCCGGTGTGCTTGCTGCCCTTGGGGACGATGTAGGAGGTGCCGCCGTACATGCCGGTGCTCGGTGTGCCGTCCCAGGTCGGCAGCGGGGCTATGCCCCACTTGCCCTTGCTGTCGGGGTAGCTGACGGGGAAGCTGCCCGCGCTCCAGGCGGCGCCGATGATGGTGGCGACCTTGCCGGTGGCGCGCTCCTTGGTCTCGCCCTCGCCCCAGAGCGGAGTCCTGGAGGCGAGGCCGTCCTTGAGGAGGCCGTCCCAGTAGGCGGCGACCTTCTGCGACTTGGGGTCGTCGATGTTCACCTTCCAGGCGTCGTCCTTCGTGCCGTACCACTGGGCGCCCGCTTGCCAGGCGAGACCGGAGAGCAGGGCCGGGTCGCCGCCGCCGAAGTTGGTGATGGTGAGGTCCGGGTCGCCCCGGTGGATCTTCTCCGCGGCCGTGCGGTACTCCGCCCAGGTGGTGGGGACCTCGACGCCGTACTTCTGGAAGAGGTCCTTGCGGTAGTAGAGCTGGATGGGCGTCACGTCGAAGGGGACGGCCCAGGTGGAGCCGCCGAGGTTGACCAGGGACTGCACGGCCTCGGGGAACTCCTTCTTCACCAGCTCGCCGGAGCTGGCGGTGAGGTCCTCCAGGTTGCCCTCGCTGGCGTACTCGGGGAGGGCGGAGTAGTCCATGGTGGCGATGTCGGGGGCGTTGCCGCCCTTGACGGCGTTGGAGAGCTTGGTGACGCCTTCGGGGCCCGCCGGGACGAGCGAGAACTTCACCTTGATGTCGGGGTGGGTCTTGTTGAAGGCCTCGGCCGTCTCCTTGGCGCCCGCGGTGGCCGACCAGAAGGTGAGCGTGACGGGCTTGCCGCCGTCGCCGGGGCCCGACGCGTCCGGGCCCGAGCCGCCACCGCAGGCGGTGGTGAGCAGGGCCAGTGAGGCGGCGGACGCTGCGAGGGCGAGGCGGGTGGTGCGGTTCGTACAAGGCATGGGCCGGCTCCTACGGGACCTCGAACTGCGGGAGATGAGGCGAACGCCACACATCATTTTGCGCAGAACCGATCACCGTCAAGAGCAAATGACCAATTCAATCGAATCGATCATATGACGGCGTGCGTGCGGATCGCCTCCGCGGCGCGTCCGGGCATGCGAAAAGCCGTACCCACAGGGCCTGTTGACCCGGGGTACGGCTGGGGCGCGTCGGATCAGGCGCCGGCGGCGGCAGCGGCCCCGCAGGAGACCCGGACCCGCAACGCGGGCAGGATGTCGAGATGGCGGCGGGCGGCGGGGCCCTCGTCGGGCACACCCAGCCGGGCGAGCAGAAGCCTCGCGGCCGCCGCACCGACCGCGTGCTTGTCCGGCGCGACGGCGGTGAGCGGCAGGTCGGCCAGGCTCGCGACCTCGTCGTCGTACGCGATCACCGCGAGGTCCTCCGGCACCCGCACGCCCCGGGCCTGGAGGCGCGGGATGAGCACGATCGCGTCCGCGTCGCTGTGCACGACGGCGGCGGTGACGTTGCCGCTCGCCACCCCCTCGCAGAGGTACTCAAGCGTCCGCTCGAAACGATCGGTCTCCGAGCGCGACGGCGCGCCCTCCAGAGGGGAGGCGGCGACCGGGCTCAGCCCCAGCGCCTCGACGGCGGCCGCGTAACCGGCCTTGAGGCGGGGGGCGGTGGGGCTCTCCTGCACGGCGAGCGCGATGGACCGGTGGCCGAGGCGGGCCAGGTGCGCGACCGCTTCCGCGGCGCCGTGGGCGTGGTCGGAGCGGACCCGGTCCAGGCCCGCCGCCGGGTGGCCGAGCGGGGCCCAGCGCTCCACCAGGACCACCGGGGTGTCCTGTTCGGCCACCCACAGCCCCTCGCCCTGCTCCGGGTGGCCCCTCTCCCAGCTGGGGGTCAGGAGGAGGCCGTCGGCGCCGGTGGAGAGCAGGCGGCGGGCCTGGGCCGCGTCCTCGTCGGGGAGGTACCGGGAGAGCCCGATGGTCAGGCGCGCACCGGCGGCCTCGACCGTCTCCCGGGCGCCGCGTACGACGTCCGCGTAGTAGTACTCGGTGGTCGGGACGACCATGCCCACCACAAGCCCCTCGGCGGAGGGTACGGCGGCGGGTGCCGGGCGGGAGGCGCCGGAGGGCCAGACGACCGCCCCGTGCAGCCGCTCCACCAGCCCCTGGGCCGCGAGCGTCTCGACGTCCCTGCGCAGGGTGACCGCGGACATGCCGAGCTCCTCGGCGAGTTCGGCGACGCGGAGGCTGCCTCGCTCGCGGACGAGCTGGAGCACCCGCTCGTGGCGCTGGTCGACGTGGAGTCGCATGGATCCCCCTGGTCTCGGAGACGGCTGTGGCTGTGGGGCCGGCGGCGCGGGTCGGGTGCCCGTGATGGATCCGTCCGGCACCCCTCAACCATATCGATCACATCCGCTCGAAACGATCCCACCGGCAGCTCCGCCTCTGCCGAGGGGACTGGTTGCCGATAAGCCCGTTGGAGCGACATACACCCCACCTGAACCGATCAACACGATCAATTCGGCCAAAGTTATTGAGCGGGTTGCCGGACGGCTGTTAGAAAGTGCCTGCCCGCTCAGAACAGTCGGATCCAGGACCCCGGTCAGCGCTCGGCGCACCGGTTCCGCCGGAAACGAGACACCCGACCCGGAGCTCACCCATGACATCTGCCTGGTCCCGCCGCACGTTCCTCGCCACCTCCGCCGTGCTCACCGCCGCGGGCGGCAGCGCCCTCGTGCTGGCCGCGCCCCGCACCGCCACCGCGGCTGACGACGATCCGTACGCCGCTCTGCGTGCCACGTGGAGCGCCCTGATCCTCGGCGAGGGGTTCAGCCCGACCGCCGAACCCTTCAAGAGCCGGCTGGCGACCCTGGGCAGCCAGGCCCGGCAGTGGCTGGACACCATGGCTCCGGCCACCGGATCGCTGTGGCCGGACGCCGTGTACGCCGACCCCGACCCGGACACCGACCCCGAGTCGTACGGCTTCTCCGCGAAGATGGCCGACAGCTTCATCCGGCTGAACACGATGGCCCAGGCCTACCGGCAGCAGGGCACCGGACTGACCGCGAACACCGGACTGCGCGACGCGATCGTCACCGGCCTCGAACACCTCAACAGCCAGGTCTACAAGGCCGGTCGGACGCGGTACGGGAACTGGTACAGCTGGCAGATCGGCGCGCCCCAGGCCCTGCTGGACGTGTGCGTGCTGATGTACGACGCCCTGACCCCGGCACAGCTCGGGCGCTACTGCGCCGCCGTCGACCACTTCGTCCCCGACTCCGCGGTCGCCTCGTACACCGGCACGAGCACCGGGGCGAACCGGGTCGACCTGTGCCGGGTGCTGGCCCTGCGCGGGGTCGTCGGCGGGACCGCCGCCAAGATCGCCCTGGCCCGGGACGCCCTCTCCCCCGTCTTCCCGCTGGTCACCAAGGGCGACGGCCTCTACGCCGACGGCTCGTTCATCCAGCACACCACCGTGCCCTACACCGGCAGCTACGGCTCGGTGATGCTCGGCGGGCTCGGGCTGCTGTTCGCGCTGCTCAAGGGCACCACCTGGGAGGTGACCGACCCGAAGCGGCAGGTGGTGTTCGACGCCGTGGAGAACGCCTGGGCACCCTTCCTCTACAACGGCCTCGTCATGGACTCCGTCGCGGGCCGCGCCATCAGCCGCGGCGAGGTCGACGACCACCGGCGCGGCCATCCCATCCTGGCCTCCATCGCCTTGCTCGGCCGGGGCGCGTCCGCCGCCGAGAACGCCCGGTGGCGGGCGCTCGTCAAGGGCTGGGCCCAGCGCGACTACTACAGCCCGCCGCTGAGCAACCCCTCCCTCGGCCTCACCGCCCTGGCCCGCCTCAAGTCCGTACTGGACGACACCTCGCTCACCCCGGTCCCAGAACCGGAGGGCCACCGCCTCTTCCCCGACATGGCGCGGGCCACCCACCGCCGCCCCGGCTGGGCCGCCGCCCTGTCCATGGCGGACCGGCGGATCACGTACTACGAGACCGGCAACGGCGAGAACCTGCGCGGCTGGCACACCGGGGCGGGAATGCTCTACTGGTGGGGCGACACCTTCGCCAACGGCCAGTACAGCGACGCGTTCTGGCCCACCGTCGACCCGTACCGGCTCCCCGGCACCACGGCCTCGCGCAAGGTGCTGGCCGACGGGGCGGGTGGCGACTGGGGCGCGGCGCTGCCCGATGTGAACTGGGTCGGCGGGGTCACGGACAAGAAGCGGGCAGCCGTGGGGCAGTACCTCAAGGGGCTGTCCAGCACGCTGCTCGCGAAGAAGTCGTGGTTCTTCCTGGACGACACCGTGGTCTGCCTGGGCGCCGGTATCCGCTGCCAGGACGGGGCGGCGGTGGAGACCACGGTCGACAACCGCAACCTGGGGCCGGTCGGCAACGCGCCCTTCACCGTCGACGGCTCGGTGAAGCCCGTCACGCGCCCGTGGTCGGCGACCCTCACCGACGCCTCCTGGGCCCACCTGGGCGGGCACGGCGGCTATGTCTTCCCGGGCGGGGCGACGCTCAAGGCGCTGCGCGAGAACAGGTCCGGGCGGTGGCGCGACATCAACACCGGTGGCTCCACGGACACGGTGACGCGCGCCTATCTCACTCTCTGGGCCGATCACGGCCAGAACCCGGCGGGCGCCTCGTACGCCTACCAGCTGCTGCCCGGAGCCTCCGAGCAGCGGACCGCCGCCCGGGCCGCCGACACCGGCTGGCTGCGGGTGCTCGCCAACACCGACGACCAGCAAGGGGTGTCGGTCCCCTCGCTCGGGCTGACCGCCGTCAACTTCTGGTTCGGCGGGAGCGTCGGGCCGCTCGACGCGGACGCCCCCTGCTCCGTCATGGTCACCGAGCACGCCGACGGCACGGCCACCCTCTGCGTCAGCGACCCCATGCGGATGCGGACGAGCCTGGCCCTCACCTGGAACAGGGCCGTCGCCTCCGTCGTCTCGAAGCCGTCGACCGTGACCTCGGCGGCCACGGGGGCCTCCCTCCGCCTGGTGTTCGGCGATCTCTCCGGTACGCGCGGGGCGACGCAGACCGTGAAGGTGCGCCTGGCCTGAGCGCCGGGCCGGGGACGACGGGGATACTGACCGCCGGCACGACGGACGGAACGAGGGGCGCAGCCATGACAGATGACCACCGGGTGGGGCCCCCTTCCTTCGGGAGTGAGCGCGAGACTCTGCGGGCGTTCCTCGACTACCACCGGGCGACTCTGGCCATGAAGTGCGAGGGGCTGACGGACGAGCAACTGCGCGAGAAGTCGATGGAGCCGTCGGCCCTGTCGCTCCTCGCGCTGGTCCGGCACATGGCGGAGGTGGAACGGGCCTGGTTCCGCCGGACCTTCGAGGACGGCGAAGCCCCGATGGTCTGGTCGGAGAAGGTCGACTTCCAGGCGGCGTACGACGCGAGCGCGTCGACCCGGGCGGAGGCGTTCACCGCCTGGGAGGCGGAGGTCGAGACCTCGCGGCGCATCGAGCGGGAGGCCGGTTCCCTGGATCTGGCGGGCTACCAGCCCCGGTGGGGCGAGGAGGTCTCGCTGCGGATGGTCATGGTGCATGTCCTTCTGGAGTACGGCCGTCACAACGGGCACGCGGACCTGCTGCGTGAAGGGGTGGACGGGACGGTGGGCGCCTGAGCCCCGGGGTGCAGTGCGGTCGCGGGCCAGGTCGGCGGGGTTCCGGAGCCCCGCCGACGCCGGGCGCCGGGCTCGTAGACTCGCCCGCATGACCTCGCAGCAGATAGCTCCGGCCCTCGTTCCCGCGTTCGCGCCCAGTGGCACGCTGCGCGCGTCGATCAACCTCGGCAATCCGATCCTCGCCAACCGGGCTCCGGCGGGCGGCGACCCGGTCGGTGTGTCGATCGATCTCGCGTACGAGTTCGGCCGGCGGCTCGGGGTGCCCGTCGAGCTCGTGGTCTTCGAGAGAGCGGCCGCCTCGGTGGACGCGGTGAAGGCGGAGAAGGCGGACATCGGCTTCTTCGCCGTCGACCCGGCGCGGAGCGAGGGACTGCTGTTCACCGCTCCCTATGTGCTGATCGAGGGCAGTTACCTCGTGCCCGAATCGTCCGCGCTGACCGAGAACGGGCAGGTGGACCGTGAGGGGACCCGTATCTCGGTCGGTTCGGGCAGCGCCTACGACCTCTTCCTCACCCGCGCGATCCAGCACGCCGGGATCATCCGGCTGCAGGGCGCTCCTGCCGCGCTCGCCGCACTGCGGGAGGGAGAGGTGGAAGTGGCCGCCGGGATCCGCCAGTTGCTGGAGGGCGAGGCCGCGCGTGCGTCCGGCGTACGGGTGCTGCCGGGGCGCTTCATGGTGATCCAGCAGGCCATGGGCATCCCGGCCGCCCGCGGTACGGCGGCCCAGGAGGTGCTGGCGTCCTTCGTGGAGGAGATGAAGGCGAGCGGATTCGTCGCGGACGCGCTGGAGCGGCACCGGATCGAGGGGGCGCTCGTGGCACCGGCCGCTCAGCCCTCCTCCTGCTGACCTCCGCCGCTCAGCGCTCCTCCTCTTCCTGACCTCCGCCGCTCAGCCCTCCTCCTCTTCCTGACCTCCTCCGGTCTCCGCCGGTCGGCTCGCCTTGCGGCTTCCGGCGGTCAGCTCCCCTCCTGCCCCTCCAGCTCCTCGCCGAGCAGGCGCCGGGCCTTCTCCCGCAGGCGCTGCCGGTGCTCGGGGTCGGTCGCCCGGTCGGCGGCGCGGCCCAGCTCCTCGGCGCGTTCACGGGTGCGGCGGCTTCGCTCCAGGGGGGTGTCGGGCAGGTTCATGGGGACGTCCTTCGTCGTGGTTTCCTCCGTCGGCAACAGCTGTGGCGTGCGCGACCGGAGCCCCAGCGTCACCGGAGACCGGCCGGATCGCATCTCGTGCGGTCACGTACGGTGACACCCGCCGCTCAGCCCGGTTGCCCGCGCAGCGCTGTGGAGTTGCTCCGCCAGGCGGCGAGGAGGCGGGCCGCGAGGCGGTCCTCCAGCAGCCCGGTGGCCTCGATGCCGAAGGCGATGTCGGACTCCAGGTCCGGCTCGTCGGCGAGCAGTCCGCCGATGACGTCCCGGCGTACCACCTGTTCGTGCACGGCGTCGGCCTCCACGTGCTCGTCGTAGAACCGCTGGGCGGCCGGTCCCGCCCCGACGCGCTTCAGTGCCGCGGCGAGCCGGCGCGAACCGGGTGACGAGGTCACCTCGACGGCGGCGAAGTGGCCGACGAGCGCGCCCCTGAGGGAGCGGTGCAGCCCGAACAGGGACATCAGGTTGACGGTCGCGAGTACGTCGGCGGGCGCGGCGTCGAGGTAGTGCCCGTACGCCGTCTCCAGGGAGAGGTCCGTCATCAGGTCCGCGTACAGGCGGGCGTGGATGTCCGCTTCCCGCCCGGCGCCGAACTCGTCGAACTCCACCGCCACCATCGCGGCCTTGGCCCGTCCGTACAGCCGGGGGATCACCCAGGCGTGCGGATCGGCTTCCTTGAGGTGGTAGAGCGAGCGCAGGGCGGCGTACTCGCGCAGGTGCCACAGCTCGCCGTGGTCCTGCAGGAAGTGGCTGACGCTGTGCCCGTCGTCGCCGATGGGCTCGACCAGCAGGCCGCTCAGGGCGCTCTCCACGTCCCCGTCCGTACCCGCGCCCGCACGGAGGGCGGCGAGGAAGGGTTCTTCCAGGGAGCGGCGCAGTGCGAGCAGGCCGGGGCTCCACTCGTGCTCGTCGTCCACACCCTCGAAGCCCTGGTAGTGCAGTTCGTACAGGATGTAGAGGGCAAGCTGGAGGTCGTCGCCGAAGGGGTCCGCGTCACCGACCGCGGGGGCCGGGTGGTCCGCGCCGGTGCGCAGGGCGTCGATGACCGCGTCCGACAGCGGTCCGCGCGGGGCGGGCAGTGGGGGGCTTCTGCGCCTCGGCTCACGGTAGGCGGGCATCAGGCGGCTCCGTCGGTCTTGTTGTCCATCGTCTTGGTCTTGTCCGTCTTCTCGGGCTCGTCCGTCTTCTCGGGCTCGTCCGTCTTCTCGGGCTCGTCCGTCTTCTTCTCGGGCTCGTCGCCTGCCGCGCGCTCCGGCTTCACGCGGCGGCGGTGGCTGGTGTCGCACCACGGGTACGTGCGGGTTCTGCGGCAGGTGCAGATGGCGGCGGTGAAGCGGCGCGAGGTGTACAGGGTGCCGTCGTCGCCGACCACCTCGACGGGCCCTTCCACCAGGATCGGCCCCTCGGCCCCGAGGGTGACGCGGGCGGGTCGGTCAGGGCTGCTCGGCACGGATGACCACCAGATTCTCCTCGTCGGCGTGCTCGCCCAGGAGCCCCCGGCCCCGCAGCCACGGGAGCCGGGAGAGCAGGACGGGCCCGAACGGCACGCTCGCCGTATCGCTCACCTCGGCCCGCAGCCCGCCACGGGACAGTCGCCGCAGGGTCGCCTCCGTACCGGTGAGGTCGGAGTGGACCATGAGCAGGACGCCTTTCCTGCGCAGAAGGTACGGGGCCGCGTCGCAGATGCGGTCCACCACCGCCCGCCCGTCGTGCCCCGCGTCCCAGGCGCGGGCGCTCCCGCGCCGGGGTGGCGGGCCCAGCGGGGAAGGGACGTAGGGCGGGTTGCTGAGCACCAGGTCGTACGTCTGTCCGGGCACCGGGTCCGCCAGGTCGCCCCGGTGGACGGTCACCCGCTGCCGGGCGAGCAGCGCGTTCAGGCGGGCGGTGAGCACGGCCCGCCGGCCGACGTCGACAGCGGTCACATGTGCTCCCCGGCGTGCGGCCGCCACCGCGAGGAGGCCGCTGCCGGTGCCGAGGTCGATCACTTCGGAGCCGGGGCGGACGGTCTCACGGGCCAGGGCCCTCAGCAGGAGATGCGTATCGTGCTGAGGTGCGTAGACCCCGGGCAGGGTACGCACACCCAGCTGCCGGGAAGCGGTCGTCGTGGGAACGGCAGCGGTCACAGGGGCCTCCTGCACGCGTCGGGCGCGTGGATCGTAGGTCGTGCCACCCATCAAGGCTCCGCTCGTTCGGCCGGGGACGCCATTCGTGAGTTCGCACAGCGTGACCGGCCGTCCGGTCCGCACTTCGGGCAGGTCGCGTGCGTCAGCGCCGGCGCGACGAACCGGTGCGCAGGCCGGAGCCGACCCCTGCCACGTGCAGGGCGAGCAGCGCGAGGCCGATGAGCATGACGTTCGTCGAAGCGAAAACCTCGTTCGTCGAGATGTCCGCCGCGTTGATCAGGAAGGCGATGAAGAACAGGACTGCCGCCGCTATACCGAGCATGGGGGTGTTTCCCTTCCGAGTGTGTGAGTGAAGTGACAGCCGTGTGCCCGTGAATCGCGGAGTTAGACAGGCGGTCGACGCGTTTCGGGGGCGTGAGCACGTCGGGGCAGTGCCCCGTTCGCCATCCCGCGCGCCCTGCCGGAGGCCACGGGCCGCGGCCAGGATGAGCCGACCGCACAAGATCCCGGCGAATCCGCGCACCTGCCCCCGGGCGGGTGGACATGCGGTGGAAGGAATCCACGTTGCTGCTTCTCATCTCCCCGGACGGTGTCGAAGAGGCCCTCGAGTGCGCGAAGGCGGCGGAACACCTTGACATCGTCGATGTCAAGAAGCCCGACGAGGGCTCGCTCGGCGCGAACTTCCCGTGGGTCATCAGGGAGATCCGCGGCGCGGTCCCGGCGGACAAGCCGGTCTCCGCCACCGTGGGGGACGTGCCGTTCAAGCCCGGCACAGTGGCCCAGGCGGCGCTCGGCGCGGCTGTCTCCGGCGCCACGTACATCAAGGTCGGCCTCTACGGATGCACGACGCCCGACCAGGCGATCGAGGTCATGCGCGGGGTCGTCCGGGCCGTGAAGGACTACCGGCCGGACGCGTTCGTCGTCGCCTCGGGCTACGCCGACGCCCACCGGATCGGCTGCGTCAACCCGCTCGCCCTGCCCGACATCGCCCGCCGCTCCGGCTCCGACGCGGCCATGCTCGACACCGCGATCAAGGACGGAACCCGGCTGTTCGACCATGTGCCGCCCGAGGCCTGCGGGGAGTTCGTCCGGCTGGCCCACGAGGCCGGTCTGCTGGCCGCCCTTGCGGGCAGCGTGAAATCGGCGGACCTCGCCACGCTCACCCGCATCGGGACGGACATCGTCGGCGTGCGCGGGGCGGTGTGCGAGGGGGGCGACCGCAACAAGGGGAGGATCCAGCCGAGGCTGGTGGCCGACTTCCGGGCGGAGATGGACCGGCACGCCCGGGAACACGCGGCCACCCTCGCCGCGAGCTGACCGCCGGTATGGACCTGGATCAGCCCAGCGTCGCCAGACACCCGGATCAGCCCGGCACCGCCAGGGACCCAGACCAGCCCGGCACCGCCAGACACCCGGATCAGCCCGGCGCCGGCAGGGCTCCTCGTCCTTCCCTCCCCGGGCCAGGGCTTCGAGGCGAGCACTTCACCGTCCTCGACCCGGCGACGGGCCAGGCCTTCGACGAGGCTCCCGACCAGCGGCCCCAGGAGCTGGACGCCGTGGTCGGCCGGGCCCACGAGGCATGGCTCGGCTGGCGGGCCGACCCCGTCGCCCGCGCCACCGCGTTGCTGACGGCGGCCGACGCGGTGGAGGCGGCCGGGGCGGACCTCGCCCCGCTGCTCACCCGTGAGCAGGGCAAACCCCTGTCCGAGTCGTACGCGGAGGTCGCCCGTACGGCGGCCCGCCTGCGCTACTTCGCCGGGTCGTCCCCCGAGTCACGGACGATCGCGGACGGCCGGCCGGTGCACAGCGAGATCCGCTGGCGCCCGCTCGGGCCCGTCGCCGCCATCGTCCCGTGGAACTTTCCCCTCCAGCTCGCGTCGGCGAAGTTCGCGCCCGCGCTCGCCGCGGGGAACACGGTGGTGCTCAAGCCCTCCCCCTTCACGCCGCTCGCGACCCGGCTGCTGGGGTCCGTCATGTCGGCCGCCCTCCCCGAGGGCGTGCTGACGATCGTCACCGGCCGAGAACCGCTCGGCGCCCGCCTCGCGTCACACCCGGGGATCCGCCATGTGACCTTCACCGGTTCGGTTCCCACCGGGCGGGCCGTCGCCGCAGGCGCGGCGCCTGGACTCGCCCGGGTCACCCTGGAGCTGGGCGGCAACGACGCCGCGATCCTGCTGGACGATGTGGATGTGGAGCGGATCGCGGACCGGCTGTTCTGGGCCGCGTTCCGCAACTGCGGGCAGGTCTGCATGGCGGTCAAGCGGGTCTACGCCCCGGCCCGGCTCCACTCCCGGGTGGTCGAGGCCCTCGCGGAGCGTGCGAAGACCGTCGTCGTCGGATCGGGTCTCGACCCGGGTACGGAGCTGGGGCCGGTCAACAACGCCGCCCAGCTGGCCCGGGTGGAGCGCTGTACGGCCCGGGCCCTGGCGGACGGGGCCCGGGCCGTGGCCGGGGGCCACCGGCTGGACCGGCCGGGCTACTTCTACGCCCCGACCGTCCTGGCCGATGTCCCGCCCGACAGCCCGGTGGTGACGGAGGAACAGTTCGGTCCGGTGCTGCCGGTGCTGCCGTACGGGAGCCTCGACGAAGCCGTCGAGGCGGCCAACGCCACCCGCTACGGGCTGGGCGGCTCGGTATGGGGGACCGACCTGGACCGGGCCGAGGCGGTGGCCGAGCGGCTGGAGTGCGGGACTGCGTGGATCAACCACCACGCCGAACTGTCCCTCGCCCAGCCCTTCGCCGGGATCAAGGAGAGCGGTGTCGGCGTCGCGGGCGGGCCGTGGGGGCTCTACGGGAACCTCAGGCCGTTCGTCGTACACCGTCCACGGGAGGCGGGAGGGTGAGGTTCGGTGCGGCCGTGCTGCGCTCGTACGAGGAACCGTTCGCCGTCGAGGAGGTGATGCTGGGGTCGGGGCCCGCCGGCGGCGAGATCCTGGTCCGGATCGCGGGCTGCGGGATGTGCCGGACCGACCTCGCCGTCCGGCGCTCGGCGGGCCGCTCGCCGCTGCCCGCGGTGCTCGGCCACGAGGGGGCCGGGGTGGTGGTGGAGACGGGCGGCCCGGACACGGGGCTGAGCCCCGGCGACCATGTCGTGCTGAGCTTCGACTCCTGCGGACACTGCCGGAGCTGTCTGGGCGCTGCCCCCGCCTACTGCGACCGGTTCGCCGCGCTCAACCTCTTCGGGGGGCGTACCGAGAACGCGGCGCGGTTCACCGACGCGGCCGGGGGCGCGCTCGCCCCCCGGTGGTTCGGCCAGTCCTCTTTCGCCGAGTACGCGATGGTCCCGGCCCGCAACGCCGTGCGGGTCGACGCCTCGCTCCCCCTCGAACTGCTCGGACCGCTCGGCTGCGGGTTCCTGACCGGCGCCGGGGCGGTGTTCAACTCCTTCGGCGCCGGCCCCGGGGACACCGTCGCGGTCTTCGGCGCGGGAGCGGTGGGCCTGGCCGCGGTCATGGCGGCCACCGCCGCCGGTGCCTTCACCGTGGCGGTCGACCGGCACCCCGAACGGCTGGCCCAGGCCGAGAAGTTCGGGGCGGTCCCGCTGGATGCCGCCTCGGCCGACCTGCCCGGCCGCGTCCAGCGGCTGACCGACGGCGGCGCGCGGTACGCGCTGGACACCACGGGTTCCGGCGGGCTGATCAACGACGCGCTCCGGGCGTTGCGCCCGACGGGCCACCTGGGCCTGGTGGCCCGGCTCCACACCGCGCTCCCGCTCGAACCGGGGACCCTGGACCGGGGCCGGAGGATCTCCCACATCTGCGAGGGGGACGCGGTGCCGGGGCTGCTGATTCCCCGGCTGACCGAGCTGTGGCAGGCCGGCCTGTTCCCCTTCGACCAGCTGATCCGCACGTACCCGCTGGCCGACATCGACGAAGCCGAACGCGACTGCGAGGCGGGCCGCGTGGTCAAACCGGTCCTGATCCCGGAACACCGGACGTGATCTCTATTCGCACCGAAGGAGTGCACATGGTCGACACAGCGCACCGGAACACCGGTGTGGAAGGTGTGGCAGGAGGGGTCGGCGTGACGGCTCTTCTGGTCGCCGCTGCGCGGGCGATCGAGACCCACCGCCCCGACAGCCTGGCCAGGGACGTCTTCGCGGAGCACTTCGTGCTCGCCGCACCGGCGTCCGCGGGCTGGCCGATCCATCCGCGACAGGTCCCGGAAGGGGACGCGGACCCGCTGTGGGGACGGTTCGCACGCTACTTCGGGCTGCGGACGCGGGTCCTGGACGACTTCCTCCTGCAGTCGGTGCACGCGGGGGGCGCCCGCCAAGTGGTCCTTCTCGGGGCGGGGCTGGATTCGCGGGCGTTCCGGCTCGACTGGCCCCCCGGCTGCGTGATCTTCGAGATCGACAGGGAGGAGGTGCTGGCGTTCAAGCACCAGGTCCTCGACGGCCTTTCGGCCGCGCCGAAGGCGGCCAGGGTGCCGGTCCCGATGGATCTGCGCGCCGACTGGGCCGGCGCCCTGCCCGGCGCCGGCTTCGACCCGGCCGCGCCGAGCGTCTGGCTGGTGGAGGGGCTGCTGTTCTATCTGCCGCCCGCCGCCGAGACCTACCTCATCGATACGGTGGACCGGCTGAGCACGGCGGGAAGCGCGCTGGCCTTCGAGGTCAAGCTCGACAAGGACCTGCTGGAGTACCGCGACAGCCCGCTCTACACGGCGACGAAGCACCAGATCGGCATCGACCTGCTGGACCTGTTCGACCGGGAGCCCCGGCCCGACTCGGCGGGGAACCTGACGGACAAGGGCTGGTCCACCTCGGTCCACACGCCCTTCGACTTCACCCGCCGGCACCGGCGCGGCCCGCTGCCCGAGCAGAACGACGCGCTGGCAGGCAACCGATGGGTGTTCGCGGACAAGCCACGGCCGTAGACACGGGCCGGGTACCGGGGTCCGGTGGGATCCGTCAACGTCCGGCGCGCAGCTGAAGGAGGTAGGTGGCGGTCAGCGCGACGGCTCTCTCAGCGTCGTGCGACAGCTCCACGAGGGCGCGTGACGCGGTCGTCCCCGGTACGCCCGCCAGCGCCTGGGTCAGCCGCCCCCGGGCCGGCGCTCCGGTGGTGTCGTGGGCGAGGCGGTCCACGAGCCGGGCCGCGATCCGGTCGGCCGCCGCGGTGTCGCTCGCCAGCACGCTGAGGGCGTCGGCCGCTTCGGTGTCGTTCCTTCCCTCCGCGATCATGTCGATGAGCGTCGGTACGGCGTCGGCATCGCCGCGTGCCCCGAGTTCCAGAGCCGCGTATCCGCCGACCACGGGATCGGGGTGCGCGAGGGCGTCCCGCAGATGCCCGGTGGCCTCGTCACCGGGCATCTCGGCAAGGGACCGGACGGCGCGTTCCCGCACCGCGGCCACCGGTGAGCCGATGCCCTCCGCCAGCAGGGCCTGGCCACCGTCGCCCGAGCGTGCCAGCGCCCATCGGAGGGCGCCCGCGACATGGGGGTCCGTCTCGCCGAGTACCGCCTCGACCAGGGCTTCCACCGGCAGCGGTGGATCGTCGGCCGAGGAGAGGGCCGCGCGCTGGCGGGCGTCGGCGCTCGGCGATCCCAGTGCCTGGAGGAGCGTCACGACGTGGAGGGCGTCCTCCCAGCCGGCGGGATCGGCGGCATGGATCCGGCTCAGCCGTGTGAGCAGTTCGGTCTCCGCCGCGATACGTTCGCGCGTCCGGCCGATGAGGTCGCCGACGAGCGACGAGGGAGTGAAGCCGGGATCGTCGAGCGCGCGTCCGACCTCGCGCAGCGACAGCCCCAGTGCCCGTAGGCTCTCGATGTGGAAGATCCGCCGGATGTCCTGCGCGGAGTACTCCCGGTAGCCGGAGCCTGTACGGCCCGAAGGGCGCACCAGGCCGAGCGACTCGTAGTGCCGGAGCATGCGGGCGCTGACCCCGGACCGCCGCGCCACCTCACCGATCAGCACGCCTCATCGTCCCTCCTGGCCGGACCCGCCGAGCGCCACGACGCGCTTCGCCTCCTCGACGGCGTACGTGAATCCGGCGTCCGGGTCGCGCAGCAGCCGCTGGGTGGCGAGCGCGTGCGCGCGGATGTGCGGGTCCGGGGCCTTCTCCGCACGGAGCAGGGCCGGCACCATCACCTCCCCCAGTGCGACCAGCGCCTGGCTGAGGCTCAGTTGCGTCTCCCGCCCCCCGCGCCCGAGCTGCGTCGCCAGCACCGTGGCCAGCGCGGGCTCCTGGCCCTCCGGCACGAGGACGACGGCGGCCCGCCAGGCGCTCCGCGCCACCTCGTCGTCGGCGTCGGTCAGCAGCTCCCGGGTGATCGCAGGCCACACCTGCCGGTCCCCGGTCTTGGAGAGCGTGTGCAGTGCCTGACTCCGTGCCTGCGCCCGCCCCGAGCGGAGTTCGCGGAGCAGGGCGGGGAGCGTCAGGGAGACCGGGTGGCGGGTGAGCGCCCAGGTCAGCATGTCCCTGACGAAGAACTCGGGCTCGGTCGCACACCGTTCGACGAGCCGGTCGACATAGCGCGGGTCGGGCGTCGTCCCGATGGCCAGAGCGGCCCGCAGCCGTACGGAGGAGCGGTCGTCCTCCAGCGCCTCGAGCGCTCGCACCACTTCCGTGTCCTGTCCTGCGACCGTCATGACGATCACCTCCTCGGTCAGCAGTGAAGGCCCTGTCACGGTGTCAAGGTCAAGCGGGAACGAGCGTCGGACACCCGACGATGACATTTAGGTAAGCCTCACCTAATATGACGATGTCGTCTTCGGGTCCCCACACAAGAAGCCGGTATCCCCTCTTCTTTGTCATTCGTCCGAGCACGGCTGCCCCACCGGCTGTGCCGCGCCCTCCCCCGAAGGAGACATGCAGCGCATGTCCATGCCCCGCCGCGGCCGCCTGGCCGCTCTCGCCGCCCTGACCGTCGTCTCCATGGGCACCGGCGTCCTCGCCGTTCCCGCCTCCGCCGCCCCGAGCGCCCTCGTCGCCGCACAGGCCCAGCAGCCCGGGAACACGTCGGCGGCCGCCCCGATCCTGGTGGCCGGCGGGTCCTCCTGGGGCTTCAAGGAGTCCTGGGTCCGCTATGTGACGTCCATGGGCGGCTCGGTGAACGTGGCCGGCGGCGCCACCAAGGACGCGGCCGGGCTGATCGGTTACCCCGTCAAGCACGGTTCGGTGGACGCGGCCAAGCGCTCCGCCGATGTGCGCTTCGGCGGTTCGGTCACCTACGCGGTGCCCGAGCACGGCATCACCGCCATCACCCTCGCCAACCCCCGGGTCGTCCTCAAGAACGGCCAGGGCACGCTCCACGTGGACGTGACGACCGATCTGGTCGCCGGTCAGGCCCCGGTCACGACGGCCGGTGTGCCGCTCGCCACGCTGCAGGCGTCCGCCGGTGCCCTGAACGGGAACGCCCTCGACTGGACCGGCATAGCCACCGCCCTCACCAGCCAGGGTGCGGACATCTTCGCCTTCCAGGGCCGGCCCATGTACCCGGTCGGCACGGCGCTGGACCCCCTCGCCATCGGCGGCCGCGTCAGCGTCCCCACGCTGACGGTCAGCCAGGTCACCGGGCTGGGTGCCGAGACCGAGGTCACGGTCGTCGGCTCGGGCTACCAGCCCGGCCGCGGGGTGTACCTGGCGCAGTCCATCGCCCTGCCCGGCACCACGTACCCCAGCGTCTACGGCAACGCGGCCTGGGTCCGCCAGGTCGGCGCCGACGGAACCTTCACCGTGACGGCGAAGCTCACCGAGACGTTCACCTCCGGCGGCACCACCGTCGACTGCCGTACGACCGCCTGCTTCGTCACCACCTTCAACTCGCACGACGGCAGCGACCCGACCTGGATGCCCTCGCGCGCCCAGGACGTCGCCCAGCCGCTCAGTTTCGGCACCGCCGTCCCGGCCGCCGTCGTGACCCGGCAGCCCACCGCTCGTACCGCCCGCTCGGGCGCCGACGCCGTCTTCACCGCCGACGCGACCGGCTACGACTCGGTCCGCTGGGAGCGCAGCACCGACGCCGGCAAGAACTGGAGCGCCGTCTCCGGGGCCACCTCCACCACTCTTACGGTGAAGGCGAGCGCCGCGCTCAACGCGCACCGCTACCGCGCCGTGTTCGTCAACGCGTCCGGCGAGACCGCCACCTCGGCCGCCGTGCTCACCGTCTCCGCCGTGCCCGCCCGGATCGTCTCCTTCAACGCCTCCCCCGAGCCGGTCGGCAAGGGCGGCAAGCTGAAGGCGGCCGGCACGCTCCAGACCGTAGGCGCCACGGACAACACCTGGCGTCCGTTGGCCAAGACGTCCGTCGTGATCGAGTTCCAGGCGAAGGGCAGCAAGACCTGGAGCCGGGCCGCCGCGGTCACCACCAGCAGCAAGGGCGTCTTCTCGGCCTCGGTCACCGCCAAGGCGGACGGCACCTGGCGCGCCCGTTACGCGGGCACCGCCGACCGTGCCGCCGCCGTCAGCGGCGCCGACTACGTGGACGTCAAGCTGCGGACCTCCGTCTCCGGCTTCAACGCCTCCCCGGAGCCGGTCCGCAAGGGCCGCACCATCACGGCCAAGGGCACCCTGCGGAGCCTGGACGGGAGCTGGAAGAACACCTCCGGCCAGTCCGTGAACATCCTGTTCCAGGCCAAGGGCTCCAAGAAGTGGACCAAGCTGGCCACCGTGCGCACGAACGGCAAGGGCGTCTTCAGCAAGGGCTTCACCGCCAAGAAGGACGGCACCTGGAAGGCCGAGTTCAAGGCCACGTCCGCCCGTCTGGGGACGACCAGCTCCGGCGACTACGTCGACGTACGCTGACCGTCGTCGGCCCGTACCCCTTCACCGGACGGCCGGTCACCGCAGGCAACTCGCCCGCAGGTGACCGGCCGTCCGGCCGTGTACCCGCTCCCCCGCGCCCGTAGGCCGAACGGGCGGGCCGACCGTTTCCGGGGCTCCGCTCCGGGTGTTTCTGCGCCGGGAGCGTGCCGCTGCCGTGATCGTCTCTGACCACCGTCTCCCTCCCTGTGCGGCCCGCCCACCCGATCAGTCCTGAGGAACCGCATCCGGACGGGGTACGAGTGCGGAAGGAGTGACGAATGGTTCGCCCCCCTGAGCGGAAGGACGTGAGATGGCCCGTATCCAGGCCGTGGAACACTCCTTCGCCGCCTGCCCGCTCCCGGTGGGCCCCGGCCCGTCGGGAGCGGAAGCCGGTGCCGTCGACGCGGACGTGGCCGGCGCCGTCCTGCGTACCGCACGGGCGGTTCTCGCGGAGCGGGTCGCCCAGGCGGCGGAGATCGACGCCTCGTTCGCCGGGGACCTGGCCGGGCGGGTCGCCGACTTCACGCTGGACGGGGGCAAGCGGATGCGTCCCCGGCTCCTGTGGTGGGGGATGCGCACCTGCGGTGGGGCGGATGCCGGGTCCACCGCCGCCGCACTGCGGCTGGGGGTGGCGCTGGAGCTCATCCAGACGTGCGCGCTGATCCACGACGACGTGATGGACCGCTCGCGGCTGCGGCGGGGGAAGCCGGCCGTGCACATCGGCCTCGCCACCCGGGCCGGTCTCTCCCCGGACTCGGAGCGGGGCTCCGCGTTCGGTACGTCCGCCGCCGTGCTGGCCGGGGACCTCGCGCTGGTCTGGGCCGACGACACCGTTACGGAGACGGCGCTGCCCGCCCACGTACGACACCGGATCCGGACCATCTGGCGCTCCATGCGGACCGAGATGGTCGCCGGGCAGTACCTGGACCTGCACGGCCAGGCCACCGGAGGCTCCTCGGCGGCGCGGGCGATACGGACCGCCTGCCTCAAGAGCGCCCTGTACTCCGTCGAACGGCCCCTGGCGATCGGGGCCGCACTGGCCGAGGCCGACGAGCGCACCACCGCCGCGCTGCGCTCGGCCGGGCGGTGCGCGGGCATCGCCTTCCAGCTCCGGGACGACCTGCTCGGGGTCTTCGGCGACCCGGCTAACACCGGAAAGCCGTCCTGCGACGACATCCGCGAGGGCAAGCCCACCTTTCTCCTCGCCGTCGCCCGTACGCGGGCCGAAGCGGCGGGCGACGACAGGGCGCTGGCCGTCCTCGGCCACGCCGTGGGCAATCCCGACGTCACCGAGGACGGACTCGCGGACGTACGCGGTGTCTTCGAGAGCACGGGGGCGCGCGCCCATGTGGAGCGCAAGGCGGAGCGCCTCCGCGACCATGCCGTACGCCGTCTGGGTGAGGCCGTCGATGTGGACGCGCACGGTGGCCGGCAGCTGCTCGGCCTGCTGCGCACGGTCTCCGGAGACAGCTCCGGGGACTCCCCCGACGACACCCGCGGGCACGAGCGCCGGGCGGCGGACCGGGACCTGAGCGCGGCCGAAGGAGGACATGTCCGGTGATCACGGTGAAGGGGCCCGTCGACCATGTGGTGGTGGTCGGTGCCGGTCTTGCGGGGCTGGCCGCGACGCTCCATCTGCTCGGCGCGGGCCGCCGGGTCACGGTCGTCGAGCGGGACTCCGGGCCCGGGGGCCGGGCCGGGCTGCTGGAGTCGGGCGGCTACCGCATCGACACCGGTCCGACCGTGCTGACCATGCCGGATCTGGTGGAGGAGGCCTTCGCCGCGGTCGGGGACCGGCTGGCCGACCGGCTGGAGCTGATCCCGCTGGACCCGGCCTACCGGGCCAGGTTCGCCGACGGGACCCAGCTCGACGTGCACACCGACGGGGCCGCGATGGAGGCCGCCGTCGAGCAGTTCGCGGGGGCCCGGCAGGCGGTGGGCTACCGGCGGCTGCGCAGGTGGCTGGAGCGCCTCTACCGCGTACAGATGCGCCGCTTCATCGACGCCAACTTCGACTCGCCGCTCCAGCTCGCCCACCCCGATCTCGCGCGGCTCGCCGCCCTCGGCGGTTTCGGCCGGCTCGACGCGCGGATCGGGCACTTCGTCTCGGACGAACGGCTGCGCAGGGTCTTCTCGTTCCAGGCGCTCTACGCGGGCGTCCCGCCGGCCCGGGCGCTCGCCGCGTACGCCGTCATCGCCTACATGGACACGATCGCCGGGGTGTACTTCCCCAAGGGCGGCATGCACGCGCTCCCGCGTGCGCTGGCGGACTCGGCCGCCGAGGCGGGCGCCGCCTTCCGCTACGGACAGACCGTGACCCGGCTGGAGCGTTCGGGTGACCGCGTCACCGCGGTCGTCACCGACCAGGAGCGCATCCCCTGCGACGCGGTGGTCCTCACCCCCGATCTGCCCATCGCCTACCGACTGCTCGGCCGCGCCCCCCACCGGCCGCTCCCTCTGCGCCACTCACCCTCTGCGGTGATCCTGCACGCGGGCACGGACCGCACCTGGCCGGATCTGGCGCACCACACCATCTCGTTCGGCGCGGCCTGGAAGAGCACCTTCCGCGAACTCACCCGCGCCGGGGAGCTGATGTCGGACCCCTCGCTCCTCATCACCCGGCCCACCGCGACCGACCCCACGCTCGCCCCGCCCGGCAAGCACCTCCACTACGTGCTGGCGCCCTGCCCGAACACCGAGGTCGGGCCGGGCGTACGGGAGTGGCGGGAGCTGGGGCCCCGCTACCGGGACGAGCTGCTCGCCGAGCTGGAGCGCCGTGAGATGCCCGGCCTCGGCGCGGCGATCGAGGAGGAGGGGCTGGTCACTCCGGTCGACTGGACCGCCCAGGGGCATGCGGCGGGCACCCCCTTCTCCGTGGCCCACACGTTCCCCCAGACCGGGCCCTTCCGCCCGCGCAACCTGGTGCGCGGCACGGTCAACGCCGTCCTCGCGGGGTGCGGCACCACGCCCGGTGTCGGCGTGCCGACCGTCCTGATCTCCGGGAAGCTGGCGGCGGAGAGGATCACCGGCCCCCGTCCCGTCCCTCGTCCCGTCCGGAGAGGCACCACCGCATGACCGTCCGTGAACTCGACGCCGCAGGCATCCACGAACCCGCCCTCCGCGCGGCGTACACCCACTGCCGGGGGCTCAACGCGCGCCACGGCAAGACGTACTTCCTCGCGACCCGGCTGCTTCCCGTCGACCGGCGCCCGGCCGTCCACGCCCTGTACGGCTTCGCCCGCTGGGCCGACGACATCGTGGACGATCTCGACTCCTCGGCCACCCCCGGGGAGCGGGCCCACGCGCTGCTCGCCCTGGAGGCCCAGCTGGAGGCGGGGCTGCGGCGGGAGAGGGCCACCGAGCCGGTGATCCGGGCGCTCGCCGACACGGCACGGCGGTACGGCATCGACCGCCGCCACTTCACCGACTTCCTGGCCTCCATGCGCAGCGATCTGACGGTCGGCGGGTACGCCTCGTACGAGGAGCTCGGCCGGTACATGCACGGGTCGGCCGCGGTGATCGGCCTTCAGATGCTGCCGGTGCTCGGGACGGTGGGACCGCGTGAGCAGGCCGCTCCGCACGCGGCCGCGCTCGGCGTCGCCTTCCAGCTCACCAACTTCCTGCGGGACGTGGGTGAGGACCTGGACCGGGGCAGGCTGTATCTGCCGGCCGAGCTGCTGGCCGCGCACGGGGTGGACCGGGAGCGGTTCGAGTGGAGCCGGAGCACGGGGGCGCGGGACACACGGATCACCGATGTCCTGCGAGCCGCAGCGGCCCACAACCGGGCCGTCTACCGGGACGCCCTGCCCGGGATCGCGATGCTCGCCCCAGTGTCGCGGCCCTGCATCCGTACGGCGTTCGTGCTGTACAGCGGCATCCTCGACGCGATCGAGGCCGACGGGTACGCCGTCCTGCACCGCCGGGCGGTCGTGCCGCGCCGACGGCGGGCCGCCGTGGCGCTGGACGGGCTGGTGCGGGCGGTCGCCGTGCGCGCGGCGAGTCGGAGTGGCCGGGAGGAGCCGGTCGCGGGGCCCTGCGACGCCGCCCCGTCGTCCCGGCCCCGGGTGGCCGGCGCCCCCGCGCCCGTACGGGAGGAGGCCGTATGAGTCCGGCACCGGGACGGCCCAGCCGTGTTCCGTTGCGCCTGCGGCGCGCGCCCGTCCCCTGGGAGAGGCAGGCGCCGACGTGGCGGGAGGCGAAACCGGGGCTGATCGCGGAGGCCCTGAAGCGGGCGCAGAGCCGGCCGTCCGGCAACTGGTACGTCATCGGCGCCGCCCGGGACCTTCCTCCCGGACGGACGCTCGGGGTCACGGTCGGCTCCACCGAGGTGGTGGCATGGCGGGACGCCGGGGGGAGGCTCCGCACCGGCCCGGGGGCCTGCCCGCACCTCGGGGCGCCGCTGCGCGACAGCCCCGTCCGCTGCGGCACCCTGGTCTGCCACTGGCACGGACTGGCCCTGGACGGGGAGCCGTTCGCCGGGTGGGAGCCCTACCCGGCCTTCGACGACGGGGTCCTCCTCTGGGTGCGGCTCGACCGGGTGGGGGGCGAGACCCCTTCGGAGCGGCCCTACGTTCCGGCCCGGCCCCGCGTCCGGGACGCCGTGGAGGCGGTCTACGCGGGCGTCGGCCGCTGCGAGCCGGAGGACGTGGTGGCCAACCGCCTCGATCCGTGGCACGGGGCGTGGTTCCACCCGTACTCCTTCGTGGACCTGACCGTGACCGGAACGCCCGCCGACTCCACGGCGGACGGCCCGGCGGAGGACGACGGGTTCACCGTCGACGTGTCCTTCAAGGTGGCCGGACGGCTGGTGGTGCCGGTCCGGGCGCGGTTCACGGCGCCCGAGCCCCGTACCGTCGTCATGCACATCATCGAGGGCGAGGGCGCGGGGTCCGTGGTGGAGACGCACGCCACCCCTCTCGCTCCGGACGGGCGGGGGCGGCCCCGAACCGCTGTGACGGAGGCGCTGGTCGCCGCGTCGGACCGCCGCGGATTCGCCGTGGCCCGGGCGGCCGCGCCGCTGCTGCGGCCTCTCATGCGTGCTTCGGCGGGCCGGTTGTGGCGGGACGACCTGGCGTACGCGGAGCGGCGCTGGGAGCTCCGCGACAGCGGGCGGTTCCCGGGCTGACCGGGGACGGGCCACCGCACCCGCCCCCTCGCGGCCCGTCCGTCAGCCGTCCCCCAGCGCGGCGAGCCGGCGCAGAACGGCGGAGCGGCCCGCGCGTGGCACGGTCCAGAGCGTCTGCCCGCGTACGCCCCACCGTTCCAGCAGGGCGTTCGCGGCGAGGAATCCGCTGGTGGCGGCGCGTTCCATCAGCGCCACAGGGAGCCCGGTGCGGACCATGTCCCCGGCGACCGTGACGGCGGGGTCGGGGGTGCGCACGCCCGGCCGGTCCCGGTAGCCGCCCACGGGGAACATCGGGCAGTCCGCCCGCCATTCGTGGCGTTCGTCGATGATGCGGGCGCTGAGCGTCTCCGGGTAGATCCGGTGCAGTTGGCGCAGCACCTCGGCCTGCACGGCTCCCCGGTCCGCGTCCGGTGCGACGGCGTACGCGTGCAGTTCGACGACCGAGCCCCTGGTGCGCCGGGCCCAGCGCGCGGCCTCGCCCTCCCAGCGGTCCAGGACGCTCACGTTGTCCAGGGGCCCGTAGCCGCTGGTGCCGAGGAAGCCGGGACGGTCGTACGCCACCGGCCGGTCGAGCCAGAGCCGGGAGACCAGGAACGGCGGGGCGGTGCGCAGCCGGTCGATCCTGGCCCGCCAGTCGGCGTCGCCCAGCTCCGGGGAGGCGGCGACGACCCGGCGCAGGCCGCCGCTGTCGAGGGCGAGGACGAGGGCGTCGTACCGGGTGGTGCGGTCGTCGGTGGTGAGGTCGAGCCCGCCGTCGGGCCGGGGCCGCACCTGCCGGACCGGTGTCCGTGTCCGTACGTCGGTGCCGTGGCCTTCCAGGTAGCCGTGGAGGGGGTCCCACAGGGCGGTGGGGAACGGCTCGTCGGGGACGTCGAAGAGCAGGCCCTCGCTGGAGCCGAGGAAGTAGATGTGGAACATCAGCACCAGTTCCGCCGCCGACAGTTCGCGCGGATCGGCGAAGAAGCTGCGCGAGAACACCTCGAAGGCCAGGTGGTGGGCGGCTTCGGGGAAGCGGATGCGGGTGAGGAAGTCATGGGCGCTGACGCCGTCGAGCCGGTCGTAGACCTCGGGCACGCGTACGTCCAGCAGCGGCAGGGCGGCTCGCGGGTTCATCCGGGCCAGGTCCCGCAGGCCGAACGTGGGGCTGAGTGCGACGAATCCAATGGCGCTGAGGGGCGGGGTGCGCGGCACCCGGGCGAAGCTGTCGTGGAGGCCGGAGCTGTGGCGCAGGGGGTAGTCGGGCAGCCGGGTCAGCGAGTCGAGCCCCGGGTCGACGCGGCGCAGCAGGCCGCGCAGGTTGTAGTACTGCCGGAAGAAGGCGTGGAAGCCTCGGCTCATGGTGACGGTGGTGCCGTCGGCGAGTTCGGTGGGCCGGCCGGAAAGCCGTCCGCCCAGGCTCGGTTCGCTCTCGTGGAGGGTGACGCGTACGCCGCGCTCGGCCAGCAGGGTGGCGGCCGCGAGCCCGGCGATGCCGCCGCCGACGACCGCCGCGGTGGGGGCGGCCTCTCCGGTGAACCGGGCGCGGCCGTCCGGGGCGGGCACCACGGCCGCCCGGCGGTCGCGTCCGTGCCGGTGGCCCGTGCCCGGGGAGCGGAGGAACGTCATGACCGCTCCCCCACGCCGACGAAGGTGTGGGTGATCCCGGTCTGCCAGCCGGGCAGTGGGAGGACGCGTACGTCGCGGAAGCCGGCCCGGCGCAGACGGCCGGCGAACGCGGGGGCCGTGTCGAACTCGATGACACTGCGCCGGAGATGGCGGTAGAGCCCGTCGTCCCCGGCGAGCCGTCCGGCGGGCTGGATGACCGTGGCGCAGACCGTGTTCCACACGGCCCGGTGGACGGGGGATCCGCCGAGCGTGTACTCGTGCACGGCGAGGCGGCCGCCCGGGGCGAGGAGACCGCGTACCAGGTCGAGGGCCTTGTCGGGGTCGGCGAGGTTGCGGAAGAGGTAGCCGGCGAACACCGCGTCGAAGGAGCCGGGTCGCAGCCGCCCGGCCAGCTCCTCGACCGGGGCGTGCAAGAAGTCGACGCCCTCCGGCCAGCTCTTGGCCGCCGCGCGGTCCAGCATGCCCGCGGAGGCGTCGACGCCGGTGATCCGGGCGTGGGGGGCGGCGGCGAGGAGCGCGGCCGTGGAGGCTCCCGTACCGCATCCCAGGTCGAGTACGCGCAGTCCGCGTCCGCCGTCCGGAAGACCCAGTCGGCGGGCGCTGCGGCGCAGATGGGCGTGGTAGCCGGGGCTCGCCGCGACGAGGCGGTCGTAGGCGGCGGAGCCGTGGTCGAAGGCTGCAGACAGTGCGTCGCCGCGCAACAGGGTCATGGGGTGCTCTCTTGGTGGCCGGTCGGTGGGGGTGGGAACGGGGGCGGTTCGCGTCGCGCCGTGAAGGGGAGTTCGACGACGGTCCGCAGCATGGGGACGACCGGTGTCCGCAGGCCGATCAGCAGGTCCTCGTGGATCTGCGAGCTGCCGTCGAGGAAGCGGAGCAGCCGCTCGGCGGGAACACCGCGGAAGAGGCGGGTGAAGAAGTCGGCGCCGTCCACCCGGCCGCTGTCCAGCGCCCGCAGCATGACCGCGTCCATCGCGCGCGGCCGGGCTCCGTACGGTGGCGGCATGCGCGGCGGCCGTCCGGCGCGCAGCCGGGCGGCGACGGTCCGGCTCTGCCGCTGCACGGCCGCGAAGGTGTAGCCGGTGGAGGGACGGGTCGCGCCTCCGGCCGTGCCGATGCGGTACACCGAACGGCCCGCGCGGTGCGGGAAGGGGCCGTCCGTCATGGGGATGATGCCGCGCTCCTGTGCGGTGACCCGGAACTCCCCGAGTTCCAGGACCTCTTGGGTGTAGTGGTGCAGGGCGTTCAGATAGCCGCCGGTCTCCAGCGGGGCGGGCGAGAACTCGGTGTACTCGACCAGGGCGGTGTGCGGGTCGAGCGGCAGGACGTAGCCGAACGAGAGCCCGCGCGCGGGCTGCGGTGTGCGGAAGTCCATCAGGTCCGCGGTCGTCGGGTCGAAGACCGGGCGCTCGGTGCGGACGAACCAGCCCATGAAGTGCTGGAGCAGGGTGGTGCGGGCGGGCGGCAGGCGGCGGGGCGGGCGGGAGTCGAAGACATGGCGGCCGCGTACGACGACGGGTTCGCCCCGTGCGTCATGGGCGAGGACTTCGCCGCCGCCGTCCGGTGCGTCCCGTACGGCGGTCACCGTCGCCTCGATACGGCGGAAGGCCCCTGCGGCGGACAGCCGGTGGCCGACCAGGGCTTCGAAGGCGTCCGACCGCAGCATCTTGTAGCGGAAGGGGGACGAGCGGGCCACCGTGGCCGCCCCGTCGGCCGCCCGCACCCGCAGCTGCGGCCAGGAGGCGGCAAGGGCCGAGTCGTAGGGGCCACCCGGCGGCTCCCAGAAGCACCATGTGCGCGGCGGCGCCCTCAAGGGCCCCGGCGGGGCGTCGACGAGAACGACCGACAGCGGTACGGCGCCGCCCGGCGCGCACAGGTGGTACGCCAGGCTCAGGCCGGCCGCTCCGGCGCCCACGATGACGACGTCGGGGTCGGGCACGGATTCCCTCTCGGTTGGACGGGTACGGATCCTTCCGGCTGGACCGGTACCGAATCCTTCCGCACCGGGGGGCCGGACGGATGCGTGCGACGCGCCCGTATCCCGCCGCAACCGGCTAGTTCGCGGTGTGGTCGGGATGGCCCCGGGTGCGCCGGGCCTCCTTCATCTCGGCCTCGTACAGGTGGTCACGGCCCTCGGCGAGCCGGCCCCGGATCTCCTGCTCGGCCGTCCGGAACACCTCGTAGTACGTGGAGTTGTACTCCTCGACGATCTGGAAGGTCCAGTGCCCGGGGATGACGTTGCGGCCGAGGATCTCCCGCTCGACACGGTCGGCATGCGCACCGTGTCCGGCCTCGCGGAGCAGCCGTACCGCGTCGTCGAGGGCGAGGTCGGCGCTGCCGGTGAGCTGGTGGAACGTGTAGAGGGCGCCGCGGGCCCGTTCGGTGGTCTCCAGCGCCTTCGAGAGCGCGCCGAGAGCCTCGACGGTCGTATCGGTGACTCCTTCCGGGCGCTGGTGCCGTGGGTCGGGAGGCCGGTTTTCCGCGTTCATGGATCTCCTGGTCGACTGGTCGGCTTCGACGTCCGGGCAGCGGGTTCCCTCCCCACCTTCCTCGTCCGGGGCTCATCACACCTGCCGTGAGCTCCACACGGACGAAGAGGCACTGCAGCCTTCTCCATCACACCTCATCACTCCTTATCATTCCCTTCAGAGGGTATTTTGGAGTAGTCTTCAGCCCCATGGAGAGTGGGGAACGTGAGCTGTATTCGATCGGCGAGGTGGCCGAACGGCTGGGTCTGCATGTGCGGACCGTCCGGAACTATGTGCGCGACGGGCGGCTCAAAGCCGTCCGGATCGGCAAGCAGTACCGGATCAGCCGGGCGGACTTCGAGGCGCTGACCAGCCGCTCGGCCGCCGGTGCGCCTTCCGTCCCCGATGCGGGACGGGGGCATGTGGAGGTGTCGAGCATCGTGCAGATCGACGCGATCGGCCCCGACGCCGCGCACCGGCTGAGCACCTTCGTCACCGCGAGCGCGCAGTCCCCCCGGGACACGCCGGACCCCCTGCGCGTCCAGACGGTCCACGACAGGGAGAGAGCCCGGATGAAGATCGTGATTCTCGGCGGCGCCGAGGCCACCGCCGAGCTGCTACAGCTGATCGACGGTGTGCTCGGCCCGGAGAACGGCATGCTCGACGGCGGGCAGGAGGCCCACCGTGCCTGACCTGCTCGTGGAACACCATGGCGTACCCGTGCTGGCCTGCTCCGGCGAAGGACCCGCGATCGCCACCGTGCAGGACGCGCTCGACCATCTGATCGGGCCCGCCTTCCAGGGCGCCGAGGTGGTCGCGGTCCCGGCGGAGCGGCTGGACGACCGCTTCTTCGACCTGAGCACCGGGGTCGCCGGTGAGATCCTCCAGAAGTTCTCCAACTACCGGCTCCGGCTGGTCGTCGTCGGGGACATCGCGCGCCATCTGGCGGCGAGCGCGGCCCTGCCCGACCTGGTCCGCGAGGCCAACCGGGGCCGGGACATCTGGTTCGTGGCCGATCTGGACGACCTGGCCGCCCGCCTGGCCTAGGCGGGGCCCGCCATGACGCAAAGGTTCATGGCGCGAAGGCGCGCCGCACCGCGCGGGCGCGTGCGGTGCGGCGCCGGTCGTGTTCGGCCGCCGGAACCTCCGGGTCGACAAGACGCCCGCGCTGGTGATCTGTCCGGCCGGCGCTTTCAGGGCTGTCGCGCCGCCGCCGTATCGATCAGGCAGAGCGTGCCGAGTCCGCCTTGTCCGCCGTCCTGGTGAACTGGACCACCTCGGCGCCGAGGTGGTGGGCGATCTTCAGCGCGATATGGCCGGGCCCTCCCATGCCCACGATGCCGACGGTCGCAGGGCGGGCGGACACCGCAGGAATCGATGATGTTGCCGATCGCCACCTGGTCGCCGACCCGGAACCCGGTCACCGCGCTGCTCACGGCGGTGATCTCGCCGGTCATCTCGTGCCCGGGGACGAGCGGGAAGACGCTCCCCGCAACTTCGCCCCGCGAGCCGGCCCGGCGCGGCCCGGCGTCCGTGAAGAGAGCCGTCCGCGCCGGGCCACGCAGGGGGTCACTCCCCCTCGTCGCCCTCCCCGCCGTCGTCGTCGCCCTCGAAGGCGTCGCCGATCTCGTCGATCACCTCGGCTGCGACCATTCCCCCGACGACACCGACGGCGGCCCCTGCCGCGACTCCCGCCACCACCGCCCCGGTTCCGGGGCCCGAGCGGTGGTGCTCGTCGTGGTGGCCGCCCTGCGCGTACGGGTACGGCGCGGCGTGGGCAGCGTGGGCGCCGATCACCTGCTCCAGCCAGGAGTCCACCTCGGCGTTGCGCTCGGCCTGCGTCACCGTGTGGTGCGAGGTCGTGAAGCGGTGCACGGTGTCGTGGCTCCCGGAGAAGAGCCCGGCCCGCTTGTCCGCCTCGATCACGACCTCCAGGCCGCCGGGCGAGGCGAGGAACGTCACCTCGATCTCGTTCACCGCGTGAGCCCGGCCGGCGGGCGGCACGATCTCGATCTCCTGGTAGCAGGGCAGCTGCTGACCGGTCCCCCGGATGTGGCCGAGCTCCAGATCGGCCGACTTGAAGCCGTATCCGAGCTGCCCGAACGCCTCCAGGATCGCCTCCTGGGCGGGCAGCGGGGCCACCGCGAGGGGGTCGAGGTCGCTCTTGTCCCGCGCCCCGGCGACCGCCAGCTCCGTCCGGATCCCGAGAACGGGACCGAGGGGCTGGCCGTGGAGCTCCGTGACCGGGGTCTCCCAGGGCAGGGTGACGGTGAACGGCAGGGTGTGCTCGGCTTCCTCCGCGAGGCGGAACCCGCCGCCGACGGTGAACCGTTCGAGGACGACCGTCCCTTCGTGCTCCTCGTCCTGGCCTTCCGCCTCGACCCGGGCGACCAGGAGGAGGGTGACCTGTTCGACCGTCACCTCGCTTCCGCCGCCGCGCAGCCGGACCTCACCGGAGAGCGGGCCGCCGGGGAGGCCGGGGGCGGGCTGCAGAACGGTGTCGACCGAGGGGCCGCCGACCCCGAGGGCTCCGAGCAACTTCTTGAACACCATGTCCGGCGTCCACTCCTTCTTCGATTTCTTCGATCAATGCAAACACCTCTCTACCCAGCCGGCCCGCGCTGTGATGCGCACCACTCCCCATTGCTTTGCGGTCCCTTTACTATCAACAGGGCGGGTTTCCACCCGCCGTCAACGTCGAGCCCGACGACCGAACAGAGAAGGAGCTGCGGTACCGCAATGGGTGAGCCTCCCAGTACGAACCGTGTCATCCCTGCCCCGGCACACCAGGGGACGGAGGTGACACGGTGAGCGAAGTACTCCTGCTCCTTCTCGCCCTCGGTCTGACTCTGGCGTGCGCGGTGTTCGTCGCGGCCGAGTTCTCGCTGACCACCATCGAGCGCAGCGAGCTCGAACGGGCCGCGCAGGCCGGTGAGCGCGGAGCCGAAAGCGCGCTCAAGGCCGCCAAGCGGCTCACGTTCCAGTTGTCCGGCGCCCAGCTCGGCATCACCGTGACCTCCCTGGTCATCGGCATGCTGGCCGAGCCGTCCCTCGCCGTGCTGCTGCGCTCCCCGCTGGAGGCCGTCGGCCTCCCGTCGGGTGCTGTGTCCACGGTCGCGACCCTGCTCGGGGTGGCGCTGTCCACCGTCGTCCTCATGGTCATCGGTGAACTCGTCCCGAAGAACTGGGCGATCTCCAATCCGCTCGCCGTCGCCAAGGTCGTGTCCGGCCCGCAGCGCGCGTTCACGGCCTGCTTCGCCCCGCTGATCCGCCACCTCAACAACACGGCGAACCGTGCCGTGCGCCGGTTCGGCCTGGAACCGGCCGAGGAGCTGGCCTCGGCCCGTACGCCCCAGGAGCTCATCGCCCTCGCCCAGCACTCGGCCCGCGAGGGCGCCATCGAGCAGGACTCCGCGGAGCTCTTCGTCCGCACCCTGCACCTGGCGGAGCTGTCCGCCGAGAACGTGATGACGCCCCGGGTGGACGTGCGGGCCCTGGAGGCCCACGCCACCGCGGCCGATGCCGCCAACCTCACGCTGGCCACCGGGCTGTCCCGCTTCCCGGTCTACCGCGACAGCCTGGACCAGGTCATCGGTACGGTCCACATCCGTGACGTCCTGGCCCTGGACGAGTCCGAGCGGGCCCGGACCCCGGTCACCTCGCTGGCCACCGAGCCCCTCCTCGTACCGGATTCGCTGCCCGTGGACCGGCTGCTCGCGCAGATGCGCCGGCACCGGACCATGGCGGTCGTCATCGACGAGTACGGCGGTACGGCGGGGGTCGCCACCGTCGAGGACATCGTCGAGGAGGTCGTCGGAGAGGTCCGCGACGAGCACGACCCGCACGAGCGCCCCGACCTGGCACCGGTCGAGCCGCTCGGCGACGGCCGCCCCGTCTGGGAGGCCGAGGGCAGCATCCGACTGGACCAGCTCGGCCGGATCGGGTTCCCCGCGCCGGAGGGTCCGTACGAGACGCTCGCCGGTCTCCTCGCCAACCAGCTCGCCCGCATCCCCGTCCGCACGGACCGGGTCGACATCGGCGGCTGGCAGTTCGACGTGCTCGACATCGAGCACCACCGGGCCGACCGGGTGCGGATCACCGCGCCGGTCCCGGCCCTGACCCTCGTGGAGGAGGACGCCCGATGACCACCGTTCAGCTTCTCATCGGCGCGCTCACGCTCCTCACGAACGCGTTCTTCGTCGGCGCGGAGTTCGCCCTGATCTCCGTGCGCCGCAGCCAGATCGAGCCGCAGGCCAGGAGCGGCAGCCGCCGGGCGAAGAGCACCCTGTGGGGCATCGAGCACCTGTCGGCCGCCATGGCCACCGCACAGCTCGGCATCACCATCTCCTCCCTGGTACTGGGCGCCGTCGCCGAACCGGCCATCGCGCATCTGCTGGAGCCGCCGTTCGACGCGATCGGTGTCCCCGAGGCGCTGGTCCACCCGATCGCCTTCGTCATCGCGCTGACCCTGGCGACCTATCTCCACATGCTCATCGGCGAGATGATCCCGAAGAACGTCGCGCTCGCGGCGCCCGTCGCGACGGCTCTGGCGCTGGGCCCGTCCCTGGTGGCCCTGACCCGGGCGCTGCGCCCGGTCATCTTCGGTATCAACGCGTTCGCCAACATGCTGCTGCGGCTGCTGAAGGTCGATCCCAAGGACGAGATCGCCTCGGTCTTCACCGACGACCAACTGGTCCGCCTGGTGAAGGACTCCAGCGATGCCGGTCTCCTGGCCCCGGCCGACGGCGAACGGCTGCAGGACGCCCTGGAGCTGGGTACCCGCCCGGTCGGCGAGGTGATGGTCCCGCTGAACCGGACCGTCACCGTCGACCTGGGCATCACCCCGCAGCAGCTGGAGCGGGCTGCGGTCGCCTCGGGCTTCTCCCGGCTCCCGGTGACCGGGCCCGACGACGGGCTGCTGGGCTATCTGCACATCAAGGACGCCCTCGGGGTCGCCGAGCGCACCAAGCCGCTGCCCACGAGCGCGATCCACCCCGTCATCCGGGTCGAGATCGACACACCGCTCGACGACACCCTCACCGCGATGCGCGCCGCCGGTACGCACCTCGCCGCCGTGGCCGGCGGCAAGGGGACGGTCATCGGCTTCGTGACGATGGAGGACGTCCTGGAGGAGCTGGTCGGACCCGCCGTGGTCTGACGGGCCCCGAAGGGGTTTCCCAGCACAGTTCCACAGCGCGGTTCCACAGCACGGGAGGAGGGCGGTCCGGCACATGCCGGGCCGCCCTCCTCCTCGTGGCACCCGCTGTCCGGACGGGCCGCCTCCGAGCACGTAAGCTCGGCGGATGGCCAAGTACTTCGACGTGCACCCCGAGAATCCCCAGCCGCGCACCATCAGCACGGTGGTCGACAGCATCCGTTCCGGTGCGCTCGTCGCGTATCCGACCGACTCCTGTTACGCGCTGGGCTGTCAACTGGGCAACCGCGACGGCATCGCCCGGATCCGGTCGATCCGCAATCTCGACGACCGCCACCACTTCACGCTGGTGTGCCACGACTTCGCGCAGCTGGCGCAGTTCGTCCGTGTCGACAACGACGTGTTCCGCGCGGTCAAGGCGGCCACGCCCGGCAGCTACACCTTTATCCTCCCGGCGACGAAGGAAGTCCCCCGCCAGCTGCTGCACCCGAAGAAGAAGACGGTCGGCGTGCGCATCCCTGGCCATGTGGTGACCCAGGCGCTCGTCGCCGAGCTGGGCGAACCGCTGCTCTCCAGCACCCTGCTGCTGCCGGACGAGGCGGAGCCGCTGACGCAGGGCTGGGAGATCAAGGAGCGGCTCGACCACGAGGTGGACGCCGTCATCGACTCGGGCGACTGCGGCACCGAGCCGACCACGGTCATCGACTTCTCCGGCGACGAGCCCGAGATCGTACGCCGTGGAGCCGGGGACCCGTCCCGCTTCGAGTAGGCCGTACGGCGTCGGGGCCCGGCGAAGAGCCCGGCGCTGGTCCTTCCGGGTGAACCTGACTGAATGTCAGAAATGATCCGGACAACGGATTGTCCTACTGGCATGACTGCATCCACAACGCCCCGGACCTCCGTACGGACCTCCCGCAGGACGGTTTGCGCTCTGCCCTGCCCCGCCGAACGCAGAAGGCTGCGCGAGGCCTGGGGCCTGAGCACCGGTCAGCTCGCGGCCGCCTTCGGCATCACCCCGGCGACCGTCCGGTCCTGGGAGAGCGGCCGCACCTCCCCGACCGGACGGCGCCGGGTGGCGTACGCACGCTTCCTGCTGGGCCTCTCCCTCACCCAGCAGCTGCCGGACACCGGCGGCCGGGACGGCACACGGGCAACCGAGCGGGCCTTCGGGCGGGGCCCGGCTGTGCCGGAGCCGCGCGGGAGCCGGAGCCCCGCCGTGCCGGTCTCCCCGCCGCATGCGCCCGAGGCCGTCCGGCACGCCACTCCGGCCGCCGGACGTGCGGCGCACACCACCCCGGCCGCCGGACAAGCGGCGCACACCACCCCGCCTGCCGGACGCCCGGCGCACACCTTTCCGCCTCGGGTGCGCCGGAGCGCCGACCGGGTGTCCGCCGGGCGGCGCAGACGGCTGCGGTACGCGGTCTGTGCCTGGGGGGCCTGGGCGCTCGCCCTGTACGTGCTGTTCACCATGCCCGCCGCCGGCTGACCACGACGCGCCGGTAGCCGGTTCCCGCTCCCCCGCCCCCCATCGCCCGCGGTGGGGGGAGACTGGCGGACATGACAGGTGAGCGTCTGCGGTTCGACGGCTGGATCGCCGGTGTGGGGACCTCCTCGGGCACCCGGCTGGTGGTCGGGCACTGGCCGCGTTCGCCGTTCGGGGCGTTCAGCGATGTCATGGTCGAGCATCCCGACGGCGAGCGGGTCCTGCTGGCGCCCTCCCGCCGGATCGCGGATTTCGTCGCCGCCACCTACCGCTTCGACCGGATCGAGGTGGTCCCGGTGGCCGTCACCGTCTCCGGGGCCACCTGGCGCGTCGAGGCGGGGGCGCTGCACCTGCGGCTGCGGGCCGGACGCCGGTCCGCCCTCGGTCTGCTGCTGTCCGCCGTACCGGCCCCGCTGGTCCGCAGCCCCCTCTGGGCCGCGCTGTGCGATGTTCCGGCCCGGTTGCTGATGCCGGGCGTACGCACCCTGGGCCGCGCGGGTCCGGGACGGCGGGAGTGGTACGGGGCACGGGATCTGCGGCCGGTCCTGGCCGCCGATGCCGTACTGGACGGGGTGAGCCTGGGCCGGCTCGCCCCGCTCGATCCGCCCGTCGCCTTCGGGTTCGGCTCGGCCCCGCGCACCCCCTCCCTGGTGCGCGTCACCACAACGGTGGAAATCGGGCTCGCCGGGCGGTGAGGGGCTCCCCCCGGCCCCCGGGCGGGGCGCGGCCGTTCCCGGGCCGTCTTCGGCCTCCCTGCGGGGCGGGCCGGCCGGGGATGCGCGGGGGCGGGGCGCGTCGCAGGGTGGACCCATGGCAAATCCCCCGATCGTCATCCACCGGCCGACCCCCTCGGGCGGCCGCCGGGTGACCGTTCACTACGAAGGCCGGGACGAGATACTCGGGCTGGCCCACAGCGACCACGACGTGATCGTGTTCCTGAGCGAGGCCGGCCTCGAAGAGCCGGACCGGATCCTCGACAACCCGGTCTGGGTGGAGTGGCGGGGCGGGCGGGCCCACCGCTACGAAGCGGCCTGAGGGGCCGCCTCCCCCGCACGCCGGGTCACTCGCGCAGGCCGGCGAGGATGGCCGAAACCGTCTCCTCGGGTGTCTGGGCGGACGTGTCCAGCCAGAGGCCGATACGGGGCGTCCCGCTCCGCAGATACGCGTCGAACGCCTCGACGGTCCACTCGCCGTACCCCGTCTTCCCGCGCGCTTCCTCCCGCTCGCGCACGGTCTCCGGCGCGGGGGCGAGCACGACGACGTGGAGCGGACGGGTGCGGATTCTGCCGACGTAACGGGGCAGGTCCTCCCCGAGGACGATGTCCTGGACGACGGCCGTCCATCCGTCGTCCGCGTAGGCGTCGGCCACCTGCGCGGAGATCCGTTGCCGCAGGTCGAGCTGGCTCCGCGCCTCCTCCGGCCCGTCGGGGGTCATCTCCGCACGGCCCGAGACGATCATGCGGCGGAAGACGTCTCCGCGTACATGGACCGCTCGCGGCAGGCTCTCCGCCAGGAGCTGGGCGACGGTGGACTTCCCCGCGGCCATCACCCCGGTGATCAGTACGACACAGGGGCCGAGGTCAGCGCCCATCCCCATCTCCTCCTTCTGCCTCCGCACGGCTCGGGCGCGTGTTCCACCCGGCGGCCCAAGACGTGGAGTCCGGGCTGCCGAACAGTTCACGGACCTCCTCGGCGTCGCTCTCCCGCAGCTCGTCATCGAGAAGGATCCAGCGGGTGATGCCCACCGATTCCAGGAACGGAAGGTCGTGGCTGGCGATGACGAGGGCGCCCTCGTAGGACTCCAGAGCGCTCGTCAGCTGCCGCACACTGGCCAGGTCGAGGTTGTTCGTCGGCTCGTCCAGCAGGAGCAGCTGCGGGGCGGGCGCGGCGAGCATCGTCGCCGCGAGCGCGGCCCGGAAGCGTTCGCCGCCGGAGAGGGTGCCCGCCGGCTGCTCCGCGCGGGCGCCCTTGAAGAGGAACCGGGCGAGCTGGGAGCGGATCTGGTTGTCGGTGGTGCCGGGGGCCGTGCGGGCGACGTTCTCGGCGACGCTCAAGGTGTCGTCGAGGACGTCGAGCCGCTGCGGAAGGAACTTCAGCGGCACGGACGCCGTGGCCTCGCCGGAGCTCGGTGTGAGCTCCCCGGTGAGGGTGCGGAGCAGGGTCGTCTTGCCCGCGCCGTTGCGGCCGACCAGGGCGATGCGTTCGGGTCCCTTCACTTGGAGGCTGCCCTCGCGCAGCCGCCCGTAGGGCAGGCTCAGCTCGCGTACGGTCAGGACGGTCCGGCCGGCGGGTACGGCGGTGTGGGGCAGGCTCACCTTGATCTCGGCGTCCCGGCGGACGGCTTCGGCGGCTTCCTCCCGGCGCTCGCGGGCCTCGTCGAGGCGGTCCTCGTGCAGCCCGCGCAGCCGGTCCCCGGACTCCTGGGCCGAGCGCTTGCGTTCCCCCGCGACGATGCGCGGGGCCTTCCGCTGGCCGTCCAGCTTCTTGTCGTGGCGCTGGCGGCGGGCCACCTTGGTCCGGGTCTCCTCCAGCTCGCGCTGCTGGCGCCGTACGTCGGCCTCGGCGGAGCGCAGCATCCGCCCGGCGGCCTCCTGCTGGGTGGCGAGGGCCTCCTGATAGGCGGACCAGCCGCCCCCGTACCAGCTCACCGAACCCGATCGCAGCTCGGCGATACGGTCGACCCGCTCCAGCAGGTCCCGGTCGTGGCTGACGACGATCAGGATGCCGGTGCGCCAGGAGTCGACGGCGTCGTAGAGCCTGCGGCGGGCGAACAGGTCCAGGTTGTTGGTCGGCTCGTCGAGGAGCAGGACGTCGGGGCGTTCGAGCAGCAGCGCGGCCAGACGCAGCAGGACGGTCTCCCCGCCGGACAGCTGCCCGACGGTGCGGTCCAGTTCGACGGAGCCCAGGCCGAGGGAGCCGAGGGTAGCCAGGGCGCGTTCTTCCACGTCCCAGTCGTCGCCGACCGTCTCGAAGTACTCCTCCCGTACGTCTCCGGACTCGATGGCGCGCAGGGCGGCCCGCCGCTCGGCGATGCCGAGGGCCCCGTCGACGCGCAGGGCGGTGTCCAGGGTGATGTTCTGGGGCAGGTAGGCGAGGTTCCCGCCCACGGTGACAGACCCCTCCGAGGGGCGCAGGTGTCCGGCGAGCAGACGCAGCAGGGTCGACTTGCCGGTGCCGTTGGCGCCGACCAGGCCGGTGCGGCCGCGGGGGACGGTGAGGGAGAGCCCGTCGAAGAGGCTCGTGCCGTCGGGCCACCGGAAGGTGAGGTGGGAGGCGGCCACGGAGGCGCTGGGCGCGGTGGGATGGCTCATGGTGGGTTCTCGCAGTCGGAAGCGGGGGAACAGGGGGGCTTCGTATGCGAACAGCACGCGGCGACCCGGCCGCAAGGCCGAAGAGTGGTGGGGAAAGCAGTCCTGCGAAGGTGAGGGACGGCTCAGCACCGAGGTCGCATCCACGCGGAAGCCACGGGCGGCAGACATGCCGACAACGTCGTGACCGTGTACGGGCCAGGGCCGTACCGCGCGATGATCGCGGACCTCAGATGCGCAACGTCCACCTCTATCGGAGACAACAGGACGTGATCAGCGTAGCGGAGCCCCGAGCGGTGCGTCGAGCGGTTATCTAGGCGGTGCCCTGCGGGGCGTCGGCGCTCAGCGGTTCGGGAGCGGGTTCCGCCGTGCGGGGGCCGGGCACGGAGGTGGGGGCGGCTTCCGCGACGAGCGGGGTGCGGCGGACGACGAGGGTGGCGACGAGGGCCGTGATCGCGGCGAGGGCGAACCCGTAGGGCGGGGTGGCTCCCGTGGGGTGGGTCTCGTAGACGAGCGCCGCCGACAGCACGACCAGGACGGTGGCGACCCGGCCGTACTGCTGGGTGGCGGCCACGACCACCAGCCCCCACAGGAGGTACCAGGGCTGCACCATCGGCGAGAGCGCGACCAGCACCAGCAGGCCCAGGCCCAGGGCGTGGACCGGTGGCAGGTGGCCGTTCATCGACCTGCGGGCCAGGACGAGGATCAGGACGACCGCCGCCGCCAGGCCGAGGGTCTGCACGGCGGACTTGACCGGTTCGGGGTCGGTGCCCAGGAGCAGGCGGCCCAGCTCGCCCAGGCCCAGGCCCAGGTCGCTGACGACGGAGAGCGCGGTGTGGATGTTGCCCGCGACGCCCTGGGTCCTGAGCCAGCCGAAGCCGGTGCCGCTGATCAGTGTGGCCGAACCGGCGACGGCACACGCGACGAGGCCGGGCGCGAGGAGCCCCTTGGCCCAACGCCGCAGCCGGGGTCCGGTCGCCGAGGCGTGCACGGTGACGCCGATGAACAGCAGCGCCACCGCTGCCGGGGACTTGACCATCATGGCGAGTCCGACGAGGGCGCTTCCGGCCACCCATCTGCCACGCAGCGCGAGCGCGAGCCCGGCCAGCATGAGGCCGATCATCAGGCCGTCGTTGTGCATGCCGGCGACCACGTGCATCAGCAGGAGCGGGTTGAGCGCCCCGAGCCACAGGGCGCGGCTCTCGGAGGTGCCGTGCTCCCGGGCCACTCGGCGCAGGGCCCAGACGATGAGGACGAGCGAGGCGAGCGCGATGAGCCGCATCGCCAGGACTGCGGGCACGATCGTCCCGCCGGTCGTCTTCGCCACGGCGGCGGAGAGCAGGAGGAAGAGCGGTCCGTACGGGGCCGGGGTGTCGCGCCAGTGGTTGCCGACGCTCGCCGCCGCGTCGCCGCCGATTCCGGCGGGGTCGAGGCTGGAGGGGCCGACGGTGTAGACGTCGTGGCCCTCGATGACCATCGCGCCCTGGGCGATGTAGCTGTAGACGTCGGCGCTGTAGAGCGGGGGCGTGAGCAGGAACGGCGCTGTCCACCAGGCGAGGGTCGTGAGCGTTTCGCGTACGGAGGAGGCGGTCCTGCCGTACTGCCACCAGGCGACGACCAGCACGGTCAGTCCGGTGTAGGCGAGGACGGCCGCGGCCGTCCGCACGGTGGAGCCGTGGTCGATCCAGAGGCCCCAGGGGTCGTGGGCCGGCAGTTTTCCGGAGATCCAGCCGCCCGCGGCGGTCGCCAGGGCGCCCGCCGCACCCAGCCGACGGTATCCGGCAGCATTCAAAGCCCACATGACCGGAGAACCTATCGGACGGCGTGACGCCTCCGTTCCCCTCCCCCGTCCACCGGGGCCGGGGAGCTGCCGGGCACCCGGAGCCGGTTCCGGGTGCCCGTGGCGTTCAGCCGGTGAGCGACTGCTTCAGGGCGGCGAGGCCGTCGGCGTATATGCCCTGGAAGAGGCCGGTGGCCTCGTCGTCGCCGATCCCGTCCGGGGTGAAGGTGCCGGACCACTCCACCCGGGCGCTGCCGGGGTCCTCGCCCGCGTGCACGGCGATGGTCGAGAGGTAGCCGGTGACGGGGAAGGGGGCCTGGAGGATGGAGTAGCTGTAGGTGCGTGCGGCGTCGTCGAAGGCTTCGAGGCGCTCGACGATGACGCCGCCGTCCTCGTTGGTGAGGGTGCGGACGCGGCCGCCCTCGCTCGCTTCGCTGGTGGGGATGTAGGGGAGCCAGTCGGGCAGCGAGCCGAAGCCGCCGATGAGCTGCCAGACACGGTCGGCGGGGACGGGGAGTTCGATGGTCGCGGTGGTGGTGGCCATGGGGGTGAGGTCCTTACGGTGCGGGCACGCGGTGCCAGGGGTGGTTCAGGCGGTGGGGACGGGGGCGTCGGCGGAGATCAGCTTCTCCTCGCGCAGGGCCGTCCAGAAGGCGGCGGGGACCTTCTCGTCGAGGGCGGCGAGGTCCTCGGCGATGCGGCTCGGCCGGGTGGCGCCGGGGATCGCAGCCGCGGTGGCCGGGTGGGCCAGGGCGAACTGGAGCGCGGCGGCCTTGATGCCGATGGAGTGCTGCTGGGCGAGCGCCTTGATGCGCTCGACCTTGGTGACGATCTCCGCGGGGGCCTTCTGGTACTCGAAGTGCGCGCCGCCCGCGAGGATGCCCGAGCTGTACGGTCCGCCGACGACGAGGTCGACGTCGTGCTCGGCGGCGGCCGGGAGGAGGCGCTGGAGGGCGCGGTCGTGGTCCAGGAGGGTGTAGCGGCCGGCGAGGAGGAACGCGTCGGGGCGCGGCTCGTCGAGGTCGAGGGTGAGTTCGAGCGGCTCGACGCGGTTGACGCCGAGGCCCCACGCCTTGATGACGCCTTCCTCGCGGAGCCGGGTGAGGACCCGGAAGGCTCCGGTGCGGGCGCTCTCGTAGGCCGCGAGCCACTCGTCGCCGTAGAAGTCCTGGGCGACGTCGTGGACCCAGACGATGTCCAGGCGGTCGGTGCGCAGCCGCTTCAGGCTGTCCTCGATGGAGCGGAGGGTGGCGTCGGCGGTGTAGTCGTTGATCATCTTGTTGGGGCGGCCGTGCTCGAAGAGGCCGCCCTTCTCGCCGAGGTCGCGGGCGGCCGGGTTCTCGGTCTCGTCCAGGACGACGCGGCCGACCTTGGTGCTGAGGACGTAGTCGTCGCGCGGGTGCTGGGCGAGGACGTCGCCGAGCCGGATCTCGGAGAGGCCCGCCCCGTAGAAGGGGGCGGTGTCGAAGTAGCGGATGCCCTGGTCCCAGCTGCGACGACGGTGGCGGCGGCCTCCTCGTCGGGGATGGCGCGGAACATGTTGCCGAGCGGGGCGGTGCCGAAGCCGAGGCGGCCGGGGAGGAGGTGGGTGATGCTCACGAGTGCGTCCTTCACGGGAGGAAGTTGCCGACGTTTCGTGGGGATAGATCCCTTTGCTCACGCTCTGTCGGCCTTACGCATTCGAGGTTAGGATCGACACCTTGAGACTGTCCAAGACTTGTTCGGGCTCACTTAAGTCTCTGAAGGTCTGACTAGGACGTGACATGCTCGATCTCCGCCAGCTCCGCTACTTCGTCGCCGTCGCCGAGACGGAACACGTCGGCCGCGCCGCCGAGCAGCTCCACATCTCGCAGTCGCCGCTGAGCCGGCAGATCGCGCAGCTGGAGAAGGATCTCGGCCTCACCCTGTTCGAGCGCGACCGGCAGCGGATCCGGCTGACCTCCGACGGCCGGGTCTTCCTGGGCGAGACCAGGGCGCTGCTGACCCACGCGGGGCGGCTGGAGAACCTGGGACGCCGGCTCGGGCGCGGCGAGGAGGGCGGGCTCTGCATCGGGTACGTGCCCGACGCGATGCACACCGGCCTCCTGCCGGCCGCCCTGCGCACCCTGCGTACGGAGCGGCCGGGCATCCATGTCGCGCTGTACGGGCAGCAGAGCGCCGAGCAGTTCGAGGGGCTGCGCCGACGCAGCCTGGACATCGCCCTGGTGCAGGAGCCGCCGGCCGAGGACGACCCGGATCTGTGCTCTGCGCTGCTGCTGGAGGATCCGCTGCTGCTGGTGCTGCCCGAGGGCCATCCGCTCGCCCAGCAGCCGGACCTCGCACCCGCCGACCTGGACGGGCAGCCGTGGATCGCGGTGGAGAGCAGCCGCGACCCGGCCTGGCGCGACACGTTCGTCGCCTCGTGCGTGGCGCTGGGCTTCACCCCGGACATCACCCTGGACGCCGCCGAACCTCTCACCGCGCTCGGGCTCGTCGCGTCGGGTTTCGGCCTGGCCCTGGTCCAGCGGAGCATGGTGCGCGGCACGGCGCCCGGGGTCGCCGTACGCGAACTTCCCTGGCACGACGGGTCCGCACGGCTGTGGGCGGCCTGGCACCGCACCGATCTCCGGCCGGTCGTCGGGGAGTTCCGGGCGACGGTGCTCGACGCGGCGCCCGCGTAACCCCGTTGCCTACGCTCCTAGCGCATGTCGCCGCGCCAGTCCCACTGGTGGCCGTCGATCGAGCGGGGACCGTACTCGGCGCGGCCACCCGGTCCGTAGGCGCCTATCTCCGTGACCAGTCCGACGCCCTCGCGCAGGGCCTCGTCGCTCCAGCCCGTGACGTCGAGGAGCAGCCCGTCGAGCGGTCCGCCGACCAGCTCCCGGTAGTCGTGGCCCGGCCTCGGGCCGGGGTGCGGGTCGTCGTGGTCGGTGCCGTACACCCGTCGCTGCCTCATCAGCTCGTCCATGCAGGCAGCATCCCACCGGCCACTGACAACGGCCCGGCGTGCGGGGCCATCCGGCCACCGGGCGTCCCCCGCTGCCCCGCCGGAAAGCGGATGCGGCCGGCGGGCCGGTGTGGAAGGGTCCCCGGCGAACCGTCCCCGCCGGACGGCCGGCACACGACGCACACGCCCGGGAGCGAACCCACCGATGGCCACACCACCACGCCTCGTCCCGCTGCTGGAGCAGTTCGACTTCGCCCGGGAGCGGCTCACCGGCCGTCTCACGGGTCCGCTCATGGACAGCGGCAACGGTGTCGGGATCGGTGTCACCCCGCTCGGCGACGACGAGTACTTCTGGCAGCCCGTACCCGGCTGCTGGTCCGTCCGCCGCCGCGAGGCGGGACCCGGGCCCCGCGCCACGGTGCTCGACGGGAGCGGCGACTGGGGCCGGGACTCGGCGGCGTCACCGCACCCCTTTCCGCCGCCGTTCACCACCATCGCCTGGCGGCTCAGCCACCTGAGCGAGATGCTGGCGCTCCGCGCGGACCACACGAACGGCAGCCGCTCCCTGACCCGGGCCGGCCTCGCCGTCCCAGGCGACGCCGCCGGGGCTGTGGCGGCGTTCGTCTCCGCGGCCGAGGCATGGCACGCGACCCTGCTCACCGCCGACGACACCGCCCTGGACACCGTGGGGTACAGCGCCTATCCGTACGGCAGCGACGCCGAGGACCTGTTCGTCGACATCGTCTGGTGGGTCAACCAGGAGATCCTGCATCACGGCGCCGAGATCGCCCTGATCCGCGATCTGTACCGGGCGCGGCAGCCCTGAGGCGCTCCCTCCGCCCGGCACGGGACCGGTGCGGGACCGTCGTCGGCGAAGTCGCCGCCGTGGGGTGCGCGCCATATGATTCAGGGACTCACGCACCGCGGAGCAGCCAATGAACCGGCGTCGGACTCCCCGCTCGGTAAGCGCCGAGGATCTGCTGACCACGTTGCAGAGCCTCACTGCCCGCGCTCGGCGGGAGGTGGAATTCCACCAGGCCAGAGTGGAACTCGCGCAGGCCCTTCAGCGCGACATGCTTCCGGCGACCCTTCCCGCCCTCCCCGGCCTCCAGTCCGCGGCGCGGTACGCGCCGGCCCGGGACGGTCTGGACATCGGCGGCGACTGGTACGACGGCTTCGCGCTGGCGGACGGCGCCCTCGGGTTCGCGATCGGTGACGTCCAGGGCCACGACGTGGAGGCGGCGGCCTTCATGGGGCAGGTCCGCATCGCGATGCGGGCGATCGCGGGTACGGTCTCCGACCCGGGTGAGGTCATGGGCCGGACCAACGACCTCCTGCTGTCCGTGGACTCCGGCCTCTTCGCGACCTGTACGTTCCTGCGGCTGGACCCGCAGACCTGGGAGCTGCACAGTGCGCGGGCCGGGCATGTGCCCTGTGTCTGGGCGTCCGTGGACGGACGTTCGGGCATCACGGAGGACCCGGGGGGCCTGCCGCTGGGGATCCAGACGGGCGAGAGGTATCCCGTCACCCGGCGGACCCTGGACACGGACGGCGCGATCGTGCTGCTCACCGACGGCGTCGTCGAGGGCCCGTCGCTGCTCATCGAGGACGGCCTGGACCGGGTCCGGCAGCTGGTCGGCGCGCATGCCGGGGCGAGCGCGGACGAGCTGGCCGACGGGGTCCTCGGGGCGGCGGAGCTGACGGGCCACGAGGACGACGCGGCCGTACTCGTCCTGCGGCACGCCCCGGCCCGGGCGCGTTGACGCCGGGACCGCGGGGCCGCGTGTCACCGGCGGCCGTCTCCGCGAGGTCGGTGTCTGATGAGTGCTGTGATCCGCAGCAAGGAAGCCAGACGTCGGGCCGTGTACGTGGCGCAGCTCCTGGGCGTGGTGGGCGCCTACTACCTGTCGGGGCGGCTCGGACTGACGCGCCAGGTGGTGGTGGACGGCGCCGTGGTCACCCCGCTCTGGCCGCCCACCGGGATCTCGCTCGCCGCCCTGCTGTACCTCGGCGCCCGGATCTGGCCGGGCATCGCCCTGGGCGCGTTCTTCACGGTCACCGCCATCGGTGACGCGTTCACCCTGTCCCGTCTGGGCATCGTCCTCGGCAACACCCTCGCGCCGCTCGCCGCCTACGCGCTGCTGCGCCGGGTGGGGTTCCGCAGCGAACTGGCCCGGCTGCGGGACGGGATCTGCCTGGTCTTCCTCGGCGCGTTCGCCGGGATGCTGATCAGCGCCACCATCGGCAGTGTGACGCTGATGCTCGACGACAAGGTCCCGGCGGGACGGTTCTGGCTGGTCTGGTCGTCCTGGTGGGCCGGGGACGCCATGGGGGTCCTCGTCGTCACCCCCGTACTGCTGGTGCTGAGCCGGGTGAGGCGGCCCCGGCTGTCCGACCGGTGGCCGGAGGCCTGCCTTCTCGCGGTCGTCGTGGTCCTGGCGGGGACCTTCTCCACCAGGAGCTCGCTCTCCATGATCTACCTGGTGTTCCCGGTGATCATCTGGGCGGCGCTCCGGTTCCAGCTGCCCGGCAGCGCGCCGTGCGCCCTGGTGGTGTCGGTGCTGGCGATCACCGCCGGTACGGATGCCCTGGGGCCGTTCGCGGGCCACACGCTCATGGAGATCATGGCCAACCTCACCGTGCTCAACGGATGCGTGGCGCTCACAGCCCTGCTGCTCGGGGCGATCGTGGCCGAGCACCAGAACATCCGTCGCGAGACGGAGCACGCGGTCGTGGAGCTGGAGGCGCTGGTGGAGCAGCTCGCTCCGCTGCCGGGACGGCCCGTGGCGCGGTACGACGACGACCCGCCGCGCCCGGGTCAGTAGGGCAGCGGCCGGCCGGAGGGGGTCCGCAGGTCGAGCGGGGGCGGCCCCGACGGGGGCGGGGGTCGACGGACAACGATGCGGATGCGGCCCATGGCCACCACCTCCTCCAGGTGACCGGTATCTGCCCAGTCGGCGCGGCTTCACACTTCCGGCCCGCCGCACGGGCTCCTGGGCGCACCTGTGGCCGGGCCCCGGGCGGGGGCCGGACGGTGTGGGGATGCGGGCCGGGCCGGGTGCGGTGACCCTTGATGGGTGGGGGCGCAGAGGCTAGGAGGACCAGGCATGTCCGCAATGGACAAGATCAAGAAGATGTTCAAGGGCCACGAGGACCAGGCGGGCAAGGGCATCGACAAGGCGGGAGACATGGTCGACGACCGGACCAAGGGTAAGTACAGCGGTCACGTCGACACCGCTCAGGACAAGCTCAGGCAGCAGTTCGGCACCGAACGCGACCAGGACGGACCGCCGCGCACCTGACCCCGGTCGCCGGTGCCCGGCACCGGGCCCGCGTCCGCGCGCAACCCGTCCGCCCGTAACCCGGTCCGTGCCACGGACCGCATCCCGTGGCACGGACCGCGTGTGCCGCCAGGGGCCCGGTGCCGGGCGCCCGGGTGACGGGAGGCACCGGAAGAAATCCGGGATGTTCATCGGATTCTTGTTATTGTCCGGCCCGCACCGCATCTCCCGAGTGTGGGAAGTGACAGCACCGGACCCCGGAAGAGTGAGCACAGCATGGGCAAGGATCACGGGACGGCCTTGATCGCGGCGGCGCGGAACGGCGACCAGGAGGCCAAGGACCGGCTCGTAGAGTCGTATCTGCCGTTGCTGTACAACGTCGTCGGCCGGGCGTTGAACGGGCACGCGGACGTGGACGACGTGGTGCAGGAGACGGTGCTGCGCATGCTGCGCAGCCTGCCCGAGCTCCGTGATCCGGAGAGATTCCGGTCCTGGCTGGTGGCGATAGCCATGAACGAGATACGCCGGCACTGGCGCGAGAGCCAGTCGGGGGCGATATCCGCCGACCGGCTGGACGACACGTTCGACCTGGCCGATCCGCGCGCCGACTTCGTCGAGCTGACCATTCTGCGGCTCGGGCTGACCGGTCAGCGGCGCCAGGTGGCGGAGGCGACGCGGTGGCTGGACGAGGACGACCGCGCGCTGCTGTCGCTGTGGTGGCTGGAGACGGCGGGCCAGCTGTCACGGGCCGAGGTCGCGGCGGCCCTGGAGCTCTCCCAGCAGCACACGGCCGTCCGCGTCCAGCGGATGAAGGCGCAGCTGGAGGCCGCCAGGGTCGTGGTGGGCGCGCTGGCCGCCGACCCGCCGTGCGTACTGCTGGAGGACATCCTCGGCGGCTGGGACGGGGTCCCGTCCGCCCTGTGGCGCAAGCGGCTGGCCCGCCACGCCCGCGAGTGCACCGTCTGCTCCGGCCACGGCTCCGGTCTGGTGCCGGCGGAGGGCCTGCTGGTGGGTCTCGCGCTGGTCCCGGTGGCCGCGGCGGCGGGCGGAGCCGTGGCCCCGGAGCTGCTGACGACAGCCGCGCACCTCACCCCGGCCTCCGCGGCCGGGGCGGGCCGGGCCGAGCGCCGGCGCGGTCAGGTACGGCGGCGGCGCCGCAACTCGGCCATCGCCGCGGTGGTCGCCGTCGCGGCGCTGGGTTCCGGCGGCGCGGCCGTGCACCTCTACAGCAACGACGAGGACCGGGACGCGACGACCCTGAGCGCGGGGGTTCCGAGCGAGAGCGCGACCCTGCCCACGGCGTCCGTCCCCTCCCCCACGGCGACGACGGCGTCGCCGTCCGCCTCGGCCTCCTCCGCCTCACCGTCGGCCAGTGCCTCGCCGACGAAGAGCCCTTCGCGCAAGCCCAAGCCCTCGCCGACGAGGAGCACCCGGCCCCCGGCGCCCAGCTCGGCCGCCCCGGCCCCCAAGCCCCCGCCGCCCGCGCCCGCACCCCCGGCCTCGGTGGGCGGCCAGGTCCTCCAGATCGTCAACGCCGAGCGGGCGAAGGAGGGCTGCGGACCGGTGACCTCCAACGACCTGCTGGCGACGGCGGCGCAGCGGCACTCGGCCGACATGGCGTCCCGGGACTACTTCTCGCACACCTCCCCGGACGGCACCGACCCGGGCGACCGGATCACCGCCGCCGGATACCGGTGGAGCACCTACGGCGAGAACATCGCCAAGGGGCAGCGGACCCCGGCCGATGTGATGAAGTCATGGATGGACAGCCCGGGGCACCGCGCGAACATCCTGAACTGCTCCTTCAAGGAGATGGGCATCGGGAAGCAGGACTCCGGCGGCGGACCGGTGTGGACGCAGAAGTTCGGAGCCCGCTGAGCGGCACGCCGTGACCTCCCTCCGCGGCCGGTGATCTTTCATCTGGCGGAAACGCGGCGGAAGCACCCCCTCCACCTCGGTGTTCCAGACTGGCGGCAGCGCCCAGGCCGACGGTGTCCCCCGGCGGATTCCCCCTCCCCCTGTGGACTGGAGCCCGGTGGTGTCACCCGTTTTCCCCCTCGCCGTCCGGCCGTTGCCGCTCTGGCTCGGCCACGTACTGCGTACGCAGCGCGGGCCCGTCCGCGGTGGTGCGGTGGTGCGCGGGGCGCTCGCCATGCTTCCGCTGCTCGCCGCGGTGCTCGCCGACCGGCCGACGGCGGGTGTTCCGGCGGCGCTGGGGGCGATGTTCGCCGGGATCAACGACCGCCCGGGCGGTCGTCGCTCCTCCGTGTCGCGGGTGGGGGTCCCCGCGCTCGCGGGCGCGGCCGGTCTGCTGGTCGGCTCGCTGCTTCCGGCGGTCGGCCCGCCGGGGGCCGCGATGTTCGTGCTGCCGGTGCTGCTCGGTGTGCTGGGGCTCCTCGCGGGGGCGCTCAGCTCGACCGGCCCCGTCGCTTCGGCCTGCGGTACGCAGGTGCTGGTCGCGGCCGTGATCGGGGCCGGGATGCCGCTGCCGGAGTCCGGCGGGGAGCGGGCGCTGCTGTTCCTGGCGGGCGCGGGGTGGGCGTTGTTCCTGCTGCTGGTGCTGCCCTCGCAGCGGCGGAGCAGCGGTGGCCCGTACCGGTACGACGGCGAGCGCGAGGCGGTCGCCGGGGTGTACGCGGCGGTGGCGGGGCTGCTGCGCGCGGCGGGCAGCACGCGGGCCCCGGCCCGGCGGGCGGCGCTCACGGCCGCGCTGGACCAGGCGCAGGACGCCCTGTCCGGCCCTCGGTTGCGGCGTTACGCGAGCTCAGCGGCGGAGCGGCGGCTGCACGCCCAGTACGCGGCGGCGCTGCCGCTGGCCGAGGCGGCGACGGCGCTGGCCTGGGCGGGTGAGCCCCTGCCCGGCCGGGTCGCGGAGGGGCCGCGGCGCCTGGCGCACGCGGTGCGTACGGGGAGCGCCTGCGGGCCGCTGCCCGCGCCGGTGCGGTCGGGTGCGGGCCTCCGCGCGCTGGACGACGCCCTGTTGGCGGCCGCGGAGGCGTTCGACCGCCGGGCCGGGCAGTCGTTGCGGACCGTGCGGGGGCGGCCGGATCTCGTTCCGTTGCTGCGCAGGGCGTTCGGCCCGGCGGGGCGCGAGTACGGGTTCCGGGTGGCGCTGTGCTGCGGGATCAGTGCGGCGGTTGCGCTCGGCCTGGACCATGAGCACTGGTACTGGATGCCCGCCACGGCGGTGTTCCTGGTGAAGCCGGATCTGGGGCCGCTGGTCTCCAGGGTGCTGAGCCGGGCCGCCGGGACGGTCGGGGGTGCCGCGGTCTTCGCCGGGTTCTTCGCGCTGGTGTCCGGCCCGCTGCCCGCGGTCGCGGCGGTCGCGGTGTGCGGGGCGCTGATCCCCGTCGCCACCCGGCACTTCGCGGCCCAGACCGCGGTCGTCACGGTGCTCGTGCTCTCCCTCGTCGTGCTGGCGGGCGAGCCGCAGGCCGCGTGGGGCCGGGTCGTGGAGTCGCTGACGGCCTGCGCGATCGTGCTGCTGGTGGGACATCTGCCGCTGCCCGGGCAGCGGGGCCACCGGGTGCGGGACGCGGTGGACACGGCGGTGGCGGCGGCGCACCGGTATCTGCGGCACGTCCTGGCCCACCCTCAGGACGGCGCGGCGCGCGGGGTGCTGCGCCGCGACGCCTACCGCTCACTCGCCGCGGCCCGGGCCGTGCTGGATCTCTCGGCGGCCGAACTCCCGCCGGTCGCGGGGCGCACGGCAGGGTTCGAGGAGGTGGCCGGTGCTCTGGAGCGTCTCGTGGACACGACGACGGCCTGCGCGGTCCAGCTCCACGACCGGAGCGCCGCCCTGCCCGTGCCGCACGCCGAACGGATCGCGGAACAGCTGGCCGCCCTCGACGCGGCTCACCGGGCGTCCGCGCGTTCCGGCGTGCTGGTCTGACGGCTGCCCGGGCGGGATCCGGTGCGGCCGCGGCCGGGCCGCACCGGATCCCGGCCGGCTCAGCGCAGGAGCACCGTCGACACCGTACCGACGCAGGTGAGCGCGCCCACCGCCACGACCGAGAGGGCGACGCAGCGGGCCCTGAGCCGGTCGTAGCGCGCGGTGTACTCACCGCGCAGTTCGGCCGCCCGGTCGCGGACGCGGGTGAGCGACTCGCGGGAGACGGCGACCCGGTCGGTGAGGTAGACGCGCTCCACGTCCTCGCGCTGGGCGGTGGTGAGCCAGGGCAGTTCGTCGGTGAAGCGGCGTGCCTGCGTTCGCGCCCTCTCGACCTCGGCGTTCCACAGCAGATAGCCCTCCAGCTGGGCCAGGCCGCGGGCGCTGTCCTTATCGGGTTTCACGCGTCCTCCTCTCGTCGGGCTCTCCTGGTCGGGCCGGGCCGCGCTCACTCCTGGTTGTCCCCCGGGGCCACGGTGACGGAGGCGTCGTGCCGGTTGGCGGCCTCGTCGATCGACCGCACCGAGGGGTGGTGCAGGTCGAACGCCGGGGATTCGGAGCGGATCCGCGGCAGGGTGACGAAGTTGTGGCGAGGAGGCGGACAGGAGGTCGCCCACTCCAGCGAACGGCCATAACCCCACGGGTCGTCCTCGACGATCTGCTTGCCGTACTTGGCGGTCTTCCAGACGTTGTAGAAGAACGGCAGGATGGAGAGGCCGAGCACGAACGAGGCAATGGTGGAGACCGTGTTGAGCGCGGTGAATCCGTCCACCGCGAGATAGTCCGCGTAACGCCGCGGCATTCCTTCGGCACCGAGCCAGTGCTGCACCAGGAACGTGCCGTGGAAGCCGACGAACAGCGTCCAGAAGGTGACCTTGCCGAGCCGCTCGTCCAGCATCTTGCCGGTGAACTTCGGCCACCAGAAGTGGAATCCGGCGAACATCGCGAAGACCACGGTGCCGAAGACCACGTAATGGAAGTGCGCGACGACGAAGTACGAGTCCGAGACGTGGAAGTCCATGGGCGGCGAGGCGAGAATGATTCCGGTCAGACCGCCGAAGAGGAAAGTGACCAGGAATCCGATCGACCACAGCATGGGGGTTTCGAGGGAGATCGACCCCTTCCACATGGTGCCGATCCAGTTGAAGAACTTCACCCCGGTCGGCACCGCGATCAGGAACGTCATGAAGGAGAAGAACGGCAGCAGCACCGCACCCGTGACGAACATGTGGTGCGCCCACACGGTCGCGGAGAGTCCCGCGATGGCGATGGTGGCGGCGACCAGCCCGATGTAGCCGAAGACCGGCTTGCGGCTGAAGACCGGGAAGATCTCGGTGACGATGCCGAAGAACGGCAGGGCGATGATGTAGACCTCGGGATGGCCGAAGAACCAGAACAGGTGCTGCCACAGCAGCGCGCCGCCGTTGGCCGCGTCGAAGACGTGGGCGCCGAACTTGCGGTCCGCCTCCAGGGCCAGCAGGGCTGCGGCCAGGACCGGGAAGGCGAGCAGGACCAGGACACCGGTCAGCAGGACGTTCCAGACGAAGATCGGCATGCGGAACATCGTCATGCCGGGGGCGCGCATGCAGATGATCGTGGTGATGAAGTTGACCGAGCCGAGGATCGTGCCGAAGCCGGAGAAGGCCAGACCCATGATCCACATGTCGGCGCCGATGCCCGGCGAGCGGACCGCGTCGTTCAGCGGCGCGTAGGCGAACCAGCCGAAGTCGGCGGCACCCTGGGGCGTGAGGAAGCCGGCCACCGCGATGAGCGAGCCGAAGAGGTACAGCCAGTACGCGAACATGTTGAGCCGCGGGAACGCCACATCGGGCGCGCCGATCTGCAGCGGCATGATCCAGTTCGCGAACCCGGCGAACAGCGGCGTCGCGAACATCAGCAGCATGATCGTGCCGTGCATCGTGAACGCCTGATTAAATTGTTCGTTCGAAATCAACTGGGTGCCGGGGCGTGCCAGTTCGGCGCGCATCACCAGGGCCAGCAGTCCTCCCACGCAGAAGAAGGCGAAGGAGGTGACCAGGTAGAGCGTGCCGATCGTCTTGTGGTCCGTGGTGGTCATCCACTTGATGACGACGTTGCCCGGCTCCTTGAGCCGTACCGGCAGTTCGTCCTGGTCGGCGGCATCGGTCTCCACCGGTTGTGAGATGCCCCTCGTCGTCACTGCGACGCTCCTTCGGTCAACGGCCCGTATGGACTCGGCGACCAGGATGGACCCGCGGCGATCGGTCCGGTGGGACATCCCTCCCCGTCCAGCGCGAGCGCCCGGGAAGGACACTCAAATGGCCCAACCGGCCCGGAATAGCTCCCCGGGCAGCGGAGTTGGTGAAGCCACAGAACCACTTCTTCCCCACTCAGCAGGTATCGGAAGGTCGGATCCATGAAGATCGGCATTATTGGCGCGGGCAACATCGGCGGCAATCTCACAAGGCGCCTGACCGCACTGGGACATGAGGTGTCGGTCGCCAATTCCCGTGGCCCCGAGACCCTGACCGCCCTCGCCGAGGAGACCGGAGCCACTCCGGTGACCGCGTCGGAGGCGGCCCGGGACGCCCGGATCGTGGTCGTGACCGTCCCGCTGAAGGCCGTACCCGACCTGCCCTCGGGGCTTCTGGACGGGGCGGCGGACGGCGTCGCGGTCATCGACACCGGGAACTACTACCCGCAGCAGCGCGACGGCAGGATCGCCGCCATCGAGGACGGGCTGACGGAGAGCCGGTGGACCGAGCAGCAGATCGGTCACCCCGTGATCAAGGCGTTCAACGGGACGTACGCGCAGGACATCCTGGACCGGGGCCGTCCGCAGGGCAGCCCCGGCCGGCAGGCGCTGCCGGTGGCCGGGGACGACGCGGCGGCCAAGCAGGCCGTCCGCGACCTCATCGACGAGCTCGGCTTCGACACGGTCGACACCGGTGGCCTGGACGAGTCGTGGCGTCAGCAGCCGGGGACCCCGGTGTACGGCAACCAGGGCGATGCCGACGCCATCGTGAAGGCGCTGGCGGAGGCGTCGCCGGAGCGCACCGCGGAGTGGCGCGCCTGACCCGCGCGGTGAGGGGAGGCCGTGCTGCCCGGGAGCGTCGTCCCGGGCAGCCGGAGGGGGCGGCGTCGGGCGGGCGCCGTCCCGGGCAGCCGGAGGGGGCGGCGTCGTCCCGGACAGCCGGGCGCGGTCACCCGCTACGCGGGCCGCCGGGGCGCCGTCTCCCCCGCCCGGGCCGGCCGTTCAGACCACCCCCGTCACCGTCACCCGTACCGAGACCGACGGCTCGGTGCGGACCGCGGCGAGCGTCGCGGTGTGTACGGCCCGGGTGACGTCGAGAGCACGGTGGCCGCGGTGCAGGACGAGGCGGATGTCGATGTGCCAGGCGCCCGTGGCCTCGTCCCGGCCCACCCGCACCCCCTGCGGCCGCCCACCGGACCCGCCGGCCGGACGCGGGGCCCGGCCGGCGACCCGCGTCCGCAGCAGGTCCACGACGCCGGGGCGCAGGAAGGCGACGCCGGGGACGTCCTGAGCGGCCCCGGCCGCCGCTTCGGCGAGCCGGTCCCGGAGTGTGTCGGCGGTCATCGCGCTGCTCCTCCCGTGCCGTAGCGGTCGTACTCATCGCCTTCGCCGCGTTCGCCGCCGGTACCACCGTCGTCACCTACGTCGTCCTCGTCGAGGATGTCCACGACCAGGACGTCGGCCGCGCCGAGGCGGATCCCGATGTCCCGGTCGGCGACCTCGGCGATCCGTGCGCGTACGGCATCGGCCAGGTCCGGCAACGACCGGTCCAGGGCCGCCGCGACCTCGACGCGTACGTGCACCGGGCCCGTCGGGTCGGCCGGGTCGAGGGGCTCGATCCGGCAGCTCCCGGCCCGTACCCCCGGCAGCGCGTCGACCGCCGCCCGCAGCAGCCGTGCGGCCGCGGCCTCGACGATCCAGTGGTCCTCCTCCGGTCCCCCGAGGGGAAGCGGGCGCCCGGGCCGCAGTTCGAGGCGGACGAGATCCATCACGCGGGCCGTGATGGCGGCCGTGGTCGCCTCGGGCACTCCGGGCTCCTCGGCGCAGGTACGGCGTACGGCATCGCCCAGGCCGGTGAGTTCGGCCAGGGCCGCCGAGCAGTGCGGGCACACCGACAGGTGCGGGTCGTCGGCCGCCCGGCCGGTGTCCCCGGCGTCCCAGACGTCGCTCAGCAGGCGCCCGCAGGCGAGCCGCTCCTCCTCTTCGTACCGGCTCTCTTCCGGCCGGTCGGGGTTGGCGCTCATCGCCATGCGCTCATCGCCTCCGTCAGGTAGCGGCGGGCACGGAAGACCCGGCCGCGGACCGCCTGCAGACTGATTCCGACCGTGTCCGCGATGCTCTCGTACGACAGCCCCTGCATCTCGCGGAGCACCCAGCAGACACGTTGTTCGGGCGACAGGCCCGCCATCGCCCCGGCCAGCGCGTCGGCCGCGGCCCGCGACTCGACGGCGCGGGCGGGGGACGCCTGGTGCTCGGGGGCGGCCTGTTCGGGCACCGAATCGAGGTCCGCCGCCGGTCTGCGTGATCGGAGCCGGTTGAGGCAGCGGTTGGTGACGATGCGGTAGAGCCATGTGTGGAAGGAGGCGTCCCGGCGAAACTCGGGAAGTTTGCGCCAGGCGCTGACGAAGGCGTCCTGAACGGCGTCCTCCGCGTCCGCCCGGTCTCCCAGGAGCCGCACCGCCAACTGCAGCATGGCGGGGCTGTGCCGTCGTACGAGCGCCTCGAACGCCTCCTCGTCGCCCTCCCCGGCCCGTACGACCAGCAGCGCCTCGTCGGCCCGGACGCCCTCCGGCGCCCGTTCCGTCATCTGATTCCCGTCGCCGGGCACGGACCAGCCCCTCCCTCAGTCGGTTGCACGACACCTTCTCGTTGTTGTCGGTCCTACTCGCCGGACAGGCGTCATCCGTCTTTCCTCTTCCGTCCTCCGTTGGACACCTGGCACGGCAGAACGTCACGCACGAGGGGTCGGCGGAAAGTTTCCGGGAACCCGCGTGACGAATCGGCGGACAGCGTGTCCAACGAGAAGTCAGGCGATACGAGCCGAGCGATACGCGAGGAGTTCTCATGACCACCACCCAGACAGCCGCAGCCGTTCCCGCCGCGGGCACGGGGCCGGGCACGGGCGGACAGAAGCAGAGCGGCGGAGTCGGCGGTACGACGACCCTGGGGAGCGGAGCCACCGGCGCGTCCGAGCCCGCGGCGACGCGGGGCCGCACGTCGATCGCCGACACCGTCGTCGTGAAGATCGCGGGGATGGCGGCCCGGGAGATCCCGGGCGTGCACGACATGGGCGGCGGTCTCTCCCGCACGCTCGGCGCGGTGCGCGACCGGGTGCCCGGCGGCCGGCCGAACGTCGGACGGGGCGTCAAGGTCGAGGTGGGCGAACGTCAGACGGCCATCGACCTGGACCTCGTCGTCGAGTACGGCGTCGCGATCACCGATGTGGCGCGCGACGTGCGCGAGAACGTCATCGCGGCGGTGGAGCGGACGACGGGCCTGGAGGTCGTCGAGGTCAACGTGACCGTGAACGACGTGCACCTGCCCGAGGACGACGACGAGGCCGCTCCGGCCGAGACCCGCGTGGCGTGACGGCATGACACGGAGGGTGGACGGGCCCGGCCCGGTGGACGGTGTGCCGGGCCGGGGCGTGCTCGGGGCCGCGGCGGGCATGGCGCTGGGGTTCGCGGGCTGGTTCGGCGGTTTCGGGGCGTTCCTCGTGGTGGCCGCGCTCGGCGCGCTGGGCTGGTTCGCCGGGCATCTCGTGGACCGGGGCACGGGTCTGCGGGAGTTCCTGGACTCGCTGGTGGGGAGGCGGCAGTGACGGTCCCCGCCGCCGGGCGCGGTACGACGACGGTGGCCCCCCGGGCGGTCCGGCGGATCGCCGAGCGGGCCGCCGCCGAGGCGCTGCCCGACGGCGGGTCGGTGATCCGGGGGTCGGCCGCTGTGCGCGGCGCCTCCGCGCGGATCGCGGTCGGTGTGCGGCTGCCCTATCCGGTGCGGGCCGACGAGGCCGCGCAGCGGATCCGGGAGCGGGCGGAGACCCGGACGGCGGCCCTGACGGGTCTGTCCGTGCCACGCGCCGAGGTCCGCGTCGACGCGCTGTCGGTCGCTGCTCCCCCACCGGTCCCGGAGGCCGAGCCCGGCCCGCCCGGCGACAAGGACGGCTCCGGCCCACGGATCAGGGCGCAACGGCGTGTCCCCGCGGCGGTCCTGGCGGTCGTGGGAGCCGCGGCGTGCGGGTTGGTGCTGGTGGACGTGATCGCGGTCCGGTTCGGCGGCTCCCCCGCCGGGTGGCGTACGACGGTGGTCGACTGGGCGGCGGCCCATGGTCCGGCGGACACCGCGGTCCGGCTCGCAGGCGTGGGCGCGGCGCTCGTGGGCGCCTGGCTGCTGGGCTGTGCGCTCCTGCCGGGGCTGCGGCGAAGGCTGCGGATGGCGGCGCCCGCGTCGGAGGTACGGGCAGCGCTGGACCGTACGGCGGCGGCCCGGATCCTGCGGGAGCGTGCGCTCGGCGTACCCGGGGTGGTGCGGGCCCGGGTGAGCGTACGTCGTCGGCGGGCGAGGGTACGGGCCGGTGTGGGGTACGGCCGCCCGGAGGAGGTACGCGCCGAGGTGGTCCGGGTGCTGGGCGCGAGCCTGCTGGAGCTGGGGCTGCACCGTACGCCCGCTCTGCGGGTCCGGGTGCGGCGCGTGGATCGGGACGGGGCTGAGGACGGGACTCAGGACGGGCCTCGGAACAGCGGGGCGGCGTGAGCGGCGTGACGGACTGCGGTGTGAGGGTGTGGGGAGCATGGCGGTGATCAGGCGTGGCGCGGTGAACCGGGCGCTGCTCGGGACGGTCGGTCTTGCCCTGCTGGCCGGTGGAACTCTGCTGGCCGTCGGGGACGGTTCGGGGCTGGGCCGGGTGGGCCGCGAGGTGCCGGGCTGGTGGTCCGGTCGCGCGGCCGACGGGGTGCTGCTGGATCGCGGCGGACTGGCCCGGCTCCGGGAGAACGGCTGGTGGACGCCTGCCGTGATCGTGGCGCTCACCCTCGTACTGGCGCTGCTCGTCCGGTGGTTCGCCGCCCAGGTGTCGGCGTCCGGACCCCGGTGGGTGGGCCTGCGGGGTGCCGGTCTCACGCTGCGGCGGCGGGCGTGGGAGCGGGCGATGACCTCGCAGGCGGGCGCGGTCGACGGCGTGGCCCATGCCCGGGTGCGGCTGGCGGGCCGGCCGCTGCGGGCGTCGGTGACGCTGGTCGTGGAGCCCGAGGCCAGGCCCGTGGAGGTGGTGCGCCGGGTCGCCGCCGGGGTGGTCTCGGACGCGCGTCGCTGCGCGGGCGTACGCGGCCTGCCGACCGATGTACGGGTGCGGGTGGCGAACCGGCGGGAGCGGCGCGCGCGGTGAGCCTCGGCTTGGATGGCGCCCAGGTGCCCGTGGGCCGCGGCCTGGACAGCCCTGGTGTCGGTGAGCCTCGGCACGGAGGACCCAGGGCCGATGCACCGGACCGCTCCCCGGCCCCACCCGTTGCCTACTCGTGAGTAAGGTGTGGGCCCGGGACGCGGCGCCACGGTCCGTCCGGTCCCGGAAACGGCCCGACGACGACCGTGGACAAGGAGTTGCGTCATGCCCCGCACCATGTCCGTAGCGGACAGCACCGTCATCGCCGCCCCTCCGGCGCAGGTCTACGAGCAGCTCAGCGACCCCACCGCCATGGGCCGTTGGAGCCCCGAGAACCGCGGGGCGACCGTGCGGGGAGAGCGGCGCGCCACGTACGTCGGCATGGTGTTCGAGGGCCGGAACAAGCGCGGCGCGGTGAGCTGGACGACCCGGTGCACCGTGACTGCGGCCGATCCGGGCGAGCGCTTCGCCTTCCGGGTCCATGCCATCGGCGTCCGGCGGCCGCGGCTTCCCGGCCCCATCGCGACCTGGGAGTACCGCTTCGAGGCGGTGGACGGCGGGACCCGCGTGACCGAGACCTGGACGGACGACCGGCGCTCCTGGCCGGACTTCGTCGCCAACGCCTTCGATCGCGTCGCGACAGGTGGCAAGACCTTCGCCCAGTTCCAGCGCGGCAACATCCGGACCACGCTCAAGCGCCTGAAGGCCGCCATGGAGGAGGACAACGCCCGGGGCGCCGCGTAGGGGTCCTTTCTTGCTTCGGGGGCCCTCCCTTGCTGCGGAGGGAGTCCGTTTCCCGGACGTGTCACTCCCCCGGTGCACACTGGGGCGCGTACGGGTGGTCCGAGCGCAGGGGGACGTATGGGCAGCGAGGAGGGCGCCGGGTTCGAGCCCGCGACCGGGGACGGGCCGCCGCCCGGTGGGAGCGGGCAGGCGCGCGCCGCTTCGGTGCGGACGGCCTTCGAGGGGCTGCTGCAGATCCGCCGCCTGACCGGGGAGGGCCGGGACGATCCGGAGGCCGCGCCTGCCGCGTGGGAGCTTCACCGGCCGGTCCGGGCCGTCGCGTTGGCCCTGGAGAGTTCCGGAGCCACTCCGTCCGCCGTCGACGCGTCGGGCCGACGAGTGGCCGCCGGGTACCGGGTGCGTACCGGCGAGTCGGCCGGGTCGGTGCGGGTCGACTGGGCCGGGCCGCCCGGCAGCGGCGCCGCGCACCACGAGGAGGAGGCGCTGGCCGAGTGCGCCGAGGTGCTGCGGCGGCTGGGCTGGACCGTGCTGCTCTACCGGGGTCCTCGCAGGCGGCGGTATCTGGAGGTTGAGCCGCCGGCGGGAGTTCCCGGGGTGCGGTAGCGGGCGTGGAGGGGCGTTGTCAGACCCATGGGAGATGCTTGACGGTCCGACACCTCTGACCAGGAGACGCTGAGATGGACAAAGACGAGCTCGCCGCGGCGCAGGCGTATGTCCGCCTGCTGGAGGCCACCCGGGCCGCGCTCTCGGACCCGGAAGACGCACCCTTGTACCTGCCGCTGCTCACCTCACCGATGCGGGAGGCCGACCGTGCCCTGCACGGGGCGGGGCTGACGGGGAACGAGGACAGGCTGTTCGCCCTGGTGCGGGAGTTGCAGCCGAGCCTGTCCGGCAGCGACAGGTAGTCAGGAGCGCCAGGCAGTCAGGGGAAGCGCCGGCCCGGGGGCTCGGTCTCAGGCCGTTCCGCCGGCGGTGGCGCCGGGGGCGAGACCGAGCTCCTGCTCACCCGGCCCGAGGGGGGCGAAGAAGCGGGCGACCGCGCTGTCGTCCACCTCGGCAAGGGTGGCCGGTTTCCACTGCGGGCTGCCGTCCTTGTCGATGATCCGGGCGCGTACGCCCTCCACGAAGTCGGGCTCCTCACGGATCCGGCCGGAGACACGGAACTCCTGGTCGAGGACGGCTTCCAGGCTGCCGAGCCGGGCGGCACGCCGTACGGCGGCGAGCGTGACCTTGAGCGCCAGGGGCGACCGGGCCGCGAGCTCCGCCGCCGTATCCACCGCTGCGGGGGTGGCGCTGTCCTGGAGCCGTCGGACGATCTCCTCGACGGTGTCCGCGGCGTAGCAGGCGTCGATCCAGTCGCGCTGCGCGGCGAGGTCACCGGCGGGCGGCTCCTCGCTGAAGCTCCGCACCGTCCGCGCCACCTCGTGGGCGGTCGCCGACGCGGCCAGGGCCTCGGTCAGCTCCGGCAGACGCCGCGTGGGTACGTAGTGGTCGGCGAGGCCGCAGAGCAGGGCGTCGGCGGCCCCGACGGAGCGGCCGGTGAGTGCCAGATGGGTGCCCAGTTCGCCGGGTGCGGCGGCCAGCAGGTGGGTGCCACCGACGTCGGGCACGAATCCGATACCGGTCTCGGGCATGGCCACGCGTGAGCGTTCCGTGACGATCCGGAGGGAGGCGTGGGCCGAGACTCCGACTCCCCCACCCATCACGATGCCGTCCATGAGGGCGACGTACGGCTTGGGGAAGCGGGCGATGCGGGCGTTGAGGCGGTATTCGTCGCGCCAGAACTCCAGCGATGCGCGGCCTCCGGCGCGGGTGTCGTCGTGGAGGGCGCGGATGTCGCCGCCCGCGCACAGGCCGCGGTCGCCCGCTCCGGTCAGTACCACCGAGGTGACCGTCTCGTCCTGCTCGGCCCGGGCGAGCGCCCCGTCGAGCAGCCGGACCATGGCGTGGGTGAGCGCGTTGATGGCGCGGGGCCGGTTCAGGGTGATGTGCAGGCAGTGACCGCGGGTCTCCAGCAGGACGGGCCGGTCGTCGTTCATGTATGCGCTCCGCTCACTGGGGACGGTGGGGGCCTGAGGGGCGGACCGTCCGCCACGGTCGGCCGGTCCGTTCCCGCCATTCTGCGACTCCCGGGCCGTGCTCCGGACAGGGGGGCGGCGGGGCGGGCCCGGAGGCGGTGCGCAGGGGCCGGTGAGCGGGGGGTCGGGGTTCCGGCGGCTGGTCCGGGTGGGAAGTTCGGTGGTGCTCCGCTGTGGCACTCCGGTGCGTGCGGCTCGACAATTGAGGCCTACGGGGCGCGTCGCCGCGCGCCCCGCCGGACGATCTCCGGAGCATGCATGACCGACCACGAACGGCGGCAGGATACCGAACCCGCTCCGCTGCGCCGGATCGACCGGAGGACCAACGGTGAGATCGGGCCGACGGAGCGCCTCGCCATGAACCGGACCGGGAGCTTCGACTGGGATCTCGACGCCAGGACCCTGGACATCGACGACGCGGGGCTGGCTGTCTTCGGTGTGGACCCTGCCTCGTTCGACTCACGTCCCGGCGCGCTGGTGGAGCGGCTGGAGCCGGCGGAACGGGCTCGGCTGGACGTCACGATCGACGAGGCCATCACCGGCGGCAGCAATTCCTACAACGTTCATTTCCGGGTTCCGCTGGACGACGGGACGACCCAGTGGACCCATGTCCAGGCCCGCATCCTGCGGTCGAAGGACGGGAAGGCACACCGGATCGTGGGGGTGGTCCGTGACGCGACGGCGGAAGTCACCCATTCGGCCTTCGTGCTCGATCTGGAAAAGCGCCGGCAGCGGCAGACCAATATCGTCGAGCGGACCACCAGCGCGATGTCACGTGCGGTGACCGTCGACGATGTGACAGCCGCGCTCACCGGTCCGGGCGGGCTGGCGCGGCTGGGGGCGGACGGGCTGGCCCTGGGGCTGGTGGAGAACTCCGCGCTGAACATCGTGGCGCTGAGCGGTGAGTCGCTGGAGGCGCTCGACGGGCTCGGCTCCGGGGACCTGGAGCGCAACCTTCCGCTGGCCGACGCCATCCGCAGCGGGCGGCCGCGGTTCATCACGTCCCTCGCGGCACTGGCGCGGCGGTATCCGGTGCTGGAGCCGCATCTGGGCAGGCTCGGGTTCCGGGCCGCGGCCTATCTGCCGCTGGTGGCCCAGGCCCGGTCGCTCGGCGGACTCGCCCTCTTCTACCGGGAGCGCACGGTCTTCAACGCCGACGAGCGGATCCTGTGCCTGGGTCTCGCGGCCATCGTGGCGCAGTCGCTGCAGCGGGCAATGCTCTTCGACGAGGAGCGGGAGTTCGCCACCCAGCTCCAGTCCGCGATGCTCCCGCCCCGTATACAGGACATCGAGGGCGGCGAGATCGCGGTGCGGTACCACGCCGCGTGGAGCGGGCGGCAGGTCGGCGGCGACTGGTACGACGTGATCGCCCTGCCCAAGAACCGTTACGGGCTGGTCGTCGGGGACGTCCAGGGGCACGACACCCATGCCGCCGCGATCATGGGCCAGTTGCGGATCGCCCTGCGTGCGTACGCCGCCGAGGGGCACCCTCCGGCGACCGTGCTGGCCCGGGCCTCCCGCTTCCTCTCCGAACTGGACACCGACCGTTTCGCGACCTGCACCTATGCCCAGGTCGACCTGGCGACGGGCGCGGCACGTGTGGTCCGCGCCGGGCACCTCGGGCCGCTGATCCGGCATGCCGACGGGCGGGTCGGCAGTCCGCAGGTGCGCGGCGGTCTGCCGCTGGGCATCTCCACGGAGTTCGGGGACGAGGAGTATCCGGAGACCCGGCTCGATCTGGTGCCCGGGGAGACGTTCGTCCTGTACACGGACGGTCTGGTGGAGGAGCCGGGCGCCGACCTGGACACCGGGGTGGATGCTCTGCGGAACGAGGTGAGCGCCGGTCCTGCGGGGGCCGAGGCGCTGGCCGACCATCTCTCGGACCGGCTCTGGGAACGGTGGGGGTCGGGGGACGACGTGGCGCTCCTGGTCCTGCGGCGCAGCCCCGATGTGGGGTCCTCGCAGGCGCCCCGGCTGCACCAGTACATCCACCAGGCGGACCCGGAGGGGCTGTCCGACGCGCGGGCGATCGTGCGCCAGGCGCTCGCCGACTGGGACATGGCCGACTTCGCCGACGACGCCGAACTGGTCACCGGTGAGCTGCTGGTGAACGTGCTGCTGCACACGGAGGGCGGGGCGGTCCTGAGCCTGGAGGTGCTGCCGGAGCCGGTGCGGCGGATCCGGCTCTCGGTGCAGGACCGGTCGAGCGCCTGGCCCCGGCGGCGTACCCCGGGAGAGACCTCGACGTCGGGCCGGGGGCTGCTCCTGCTCGACGCGGTCGCCACCCGCTGGGGCATCGAACCCCGCGGCGAGGGCAAGGCCGTGTGGTGCGAGATCGGTCCCGCTCCCCCGCCCGCCACCGCTCCTGCGCCGGCCGCCGTGGAGCAGGTGCCGCCCGCCGGGCAGCGATGAGGGGCGTGCCGCGTCACCTTCAGCGATGCGGCACGCCCCTCGACCGGCGGCTCCGACACATCGGGCGGCCCGGCGCCGCTCACCGCCTCAAGCGGGAGCGACTCCGGATGCCCTGGTGTCAGCTCTGGGTGGTACGCCGCTTGCGGACGGCCCACAGGATCCCGCCACCGGCGAGCAGCACCGCGAGAGCGGCGCCACCGATGACCGGCGTCGCGGACGACGAGCCGGTCTCGGCCAGGTCCGGCGAGCTGGGGCTCGGGGCGGGCACGGCGGGCGCGGACTCCGAAGGTTCACCGCTGGGGGTGGCGCTCGGCTCGGGCGTCTGCGTGCCGGGGGTCTCCGACGGCGTCGACTCGGTCGGAGTCGGCTCGGTGGGGGTGGGCTCGGTCGGAGTCGGCGTGGGAGTCGGCTCCTCCTCGCACGCCTCGACCGACTTCTCGTCCTTGAACGAGTGCTTGCCGCCCTCACTGGCGTCCTTGACGTCCAGTCGGACGGTCACCGGACCGGAGTGCTCGGGAAGAGTCAGCTTCGTGCTGAACTCACGGCCGAACTCCTTGGTGGGCAGCAGGTCCTTGCCGTCCACAGTGACCGTCACCGTGTTGGGGACGTTCGGCGAGTAGTTCTTGAGGTCAACGGTCACCTCGGAGCAGGTCACGGCCCAGGTGGGGGTGTGAGCCGCGGCCGGACCGGCGGAGATGACGCCTCCGGTCAGACCGACGACCGCAGCGGCCACGAGTGCTCCCGCGCCACGCCACGATCTCCTGGGTATGGTCATGGATACTTCCTCCAGCTGAATCTCATCGCCCGAATGGCGGTGGGGCGCACAGTACTGCCATCGCCACGTGTGGGCGCACCCACCCCGTGCGTCACCCCCCGAACGAACTCCGGCCATACCTCCGCCACTTCGCCCAAGACGGACAGCTACTTCGCGCCACTGTCCGCCGCCGATGGCTCATGTGGTGGCCGGTGGCGCCCGCCGGGAGCGCCGCGCGGAAAGCTGCGGAGGTCTCAGAGGGCCTTGTGCATGATGTGCAGGCCCACATAGCCCTCGGTCGGGTGGTGGAACCCCTCCGGGAAGGTGCCGATCACCTCGAAGCCGATGGACTCGTACAGCTTGACGGCGTGGACGTTCGTCTCGACCACCGCGTTGAACTGCATCGCCCGGAAGCCAGACGTACGAGCCCACTCGACCGAGTACTCGCACAGGGCACGGCCCACCCCCTTGCCGGAATGGGCGGGGTCGACCATGTACGTGGCGCTGGCCACGTGCGAGCCGTTGCCCATGTGGTTCCGGTTCATCTTCGCCGTACCGAGAACCTCTCCCGCGTCGTCGACGGCGACGACCACGCGGTTCGGGGCTGCGACGTACCACCAGCCCTGTGCGTCCTCCTTGCCGAGGTCGAGCGGGTAGGTGAGGGTCTCGCCCGCGGCGACGATCGTGTGGAAGAACGGCCAGATGGCGGGCCAGTCCTCGGTGGTGGCTTCCCTGATCAACATGCGGACATGATGCCCGACTCGAACATCCGTCTGCGAATGGCTATCCGTCGCTCCGCCGACCCCATCCCAGCCTGGTCAGCAGCCGTTTCCGGCCCGGCTTCCGTACTCCGGTGGGCCTGTGCTCGGCAGGAGGCGACGGGAGCGTTGCCGACTCCACGACGGGCAGGGGCCGTGGTGGAGCCAAGCGCGGGGCGGGCGATAGTGCCGGCGACAGGGCGTGTGGCTGGGCGGAGGGCGGGGCGGGAGCCGTCCGCGCCTCGTGGTCGTCGCCCGGGTGCGGTGCCGGTCGCACCCCACGGGCGTGGTCCAGACCGAGGGTCAGGTTGATCCGCCGCCACAGGATCTCGTCGGGTTCGTCCGCCAGCATCAGCTCCCCCATCGTCTCTCTGGCCGCCACGGAGCCCGGCCGCCCGAAGACGGGCTCCGGCCTGACCCGTGCGAGATAGGCGCGTTCATAGGGGTCCTCCACCACCTCCGCCAGGTGGGCGGGGTCCAGTGCGGTCGCCTCGACCGCGGCCCGCGCCCAGGGGTCCCCGGTGCGGTCCAGCAGCCGCTCGATCCGCTGGGTACGCCAGTTCCGTGCCCTCCGGTCGGCGCCCGCCTCCAGCATCGTGCGCATCCCGAGAGGCGTACGGCCGGCGAGCAGCTCGGGCTCCCGCACCGCGAACGAGGCCAGCTCGTCGGCGAGATAGAGCCAGACCACCGCGCGATACCGGTTCAGATAGAACGTGACCGGCGAGACGCAGCCCGCTCGGGCCAGCCGGGTGAACCGTGCGGCGGCGATGCCCAGCAGAGCGGCGCCGTCCGCGGTGCCGACGGTGCGTACCCGCTCCGCCAACCCGTCGGGAAACCCCGGGTCTTCACGCAGACGCGCGACCTCCCGCTCGGGCACCCGCGGCCGCCCGCCGCCGGGCCCGGCGGTGACGGCGATCAGCCCGAGGTGCACGGCGAGCTCGAATTCGCTGCGCCGCAGCCCCAGTTCCTGCGCCGCACGGCCGGCGGCCACCGTGGCCGCGGGTGCTTCGGGCGAGGTGTGCGCGGCCTCGTCCCGGATCTCGTCCGTACCTAGGATCTGCTGTGCGTCCTCGGCCTGCGCGCGGATCGCTTCCTTGACCGTCATGACCGTCCTCCCCGTGAACCTCGAATACTCTCCGTGATCACGGTAGCCCGGCGGGGTCATATGCGGTCAGGCCTGTGGATAACTCCGTCCGGCCGAGGAAAGCCGCAGTTCGGACGGGTCCCGGAAGGATTTCAGAAAGGTTCGGCGCCCTCCGGCCCGCCCTGGCGGACGGAGACACCGAGGTGCTCGCCGACCCGGTTGACGAGCAGGGTCATCTCGTAGGCCACCTGCCCCACATCGGCTTCGGCCGCGGTCAGCACGGACAGGCAACTGCCGTCGCCGGCGGCGGTCACGAAGAGCAACGCCTCGTCGAATTCGACCATGGTCTGGCGGGCTCGCCCGGCCCGGAAGTGCCGCCCCGAACCACGCGCCAGGCTGTGCAGACCGGACGAGACCGCGGCCAGATGTTCGGCGTCCTCGCGGGCCAGGCCGGTGCTGGCTCCGGTGACCAGGCCGTCGTTCGACAGCACCAGTGCGTGTCGTATGTACTGCACCCTGCTGGTGAGATCGTCCAGGAGCCAGTCGAGTCCCCGGTCAAGCGCCATGTGCTCGTCCTCCCCGTGCCTTCATTCCCCGTACCCCGTGCCCTGCTACGCGCGTAAGCCTTGCGCACCGCCTCCGTACGGGCAAGCGCCCCCCGCCGCCCGGGGCGCCGCTTCGCGCCACACGGGCATCGGGCCCAGGATGAGCGCATGGCACATCACATGACCGATGAAGAATGGCGGGCCTTCCTCTCCGAGGGCACCCGCACCGCGAAGGTTTCGACCGTGCGGGCCGACGGCAGTCCGCACATCGCGCCCGTCTGGTTTCTGCTCGACGGCGACTCACTGGTCTTCAACACCGGCAAGAAGAGTGTGAAAGGCCGCAATCTGGAGCGCGACGGACGGGTCTCCCTCTGCGTCGACGACGACCGGCCGCCGTACGCGTTCGCCGTGGTTCAGGGGCATGCGGAGCTGAGCGAGGACCCCGAGGAGCTGGTGCGGTGGGCGACGCGGATCGCCGGGCGCTATGTCGCGCCGGAGGCCGCCGAGGAGTTCGGCCGGCGCAACGGAGTGGCCGGTGAACTGGTGGTGCGGGTGCGGATCGACAAGGTGATCGCCCTGGCCGACATGGCCGACTGACGGCCGCGTACCGGAGCCGGGCGGTCAGCCGACGGAGTCGAGAAGCCGGGCGGTGTGCATCCGTCCGGCGTACTCGACCGTACGGATCAGGACGTCTTTCCCGGAGTCCCGGTCGCGGGCGTCGCACAGCACGACAGGCGTGCCCCCGTCCAGGTCAAGGGCGTCGGACACATCGTGCGCCGCATAGGTGCGCGCCCCGGGGAAGCGGTTGACGGCGACGACGAACGGGATGCGCCGGCGCTCGAAGTAGTCGACGGCCGCGAAGCAGTCCTCGAGCCGTCGGGTGTCGGCGAGGACGACCGCTGCCAGGGCGCCTTCGGACAGCTCGTCCCACAGGAACCAGAATCGGTCCTGCCCCGGTGTGCCGAACAGATACAGCGTCAGACCGGCGTGGATGGTAATACGGCCGAAATCCATCGCTACGGTCGAGGTGGCCTTCCGCGCCACCCCTGCCGTGTCGTCCACTCCCTGTCCGGCCTCGCTGAGCGTTTCCTCGGTCCGCAACGGCCGGATATCGCTGACCGCGCCGACCAGGGTCGTCTTCCCTGCGCCGAAGCCGCCCGCCACCACAATCTTCAAGGCCATCGCGGTGTCGTCGTCCCGGTGGGTGTTCGGAGCGCTGTGCGTGCTGTGAGCGTTCTCGGCGTACTCAAAGGACATCGACCACTTCTCCCGCGAGTGAGCCGCACACCTTGGCGGAGCTCGGTTCAGCCGTTCGGACATCGCTTCGGCACAGCATGGCAACCGGCTGTGCGAGCCGAGCGGGTTGATCGTTCTTGATCGATGCGGATCCGGCCCGCCCACTCCTGCCGCATCTCGCCCCTCTTCTGGCCTCTTATGGCCCGCATTGCGCTCGGTGTGCCCCGATCACGGCCCCGAGCGATTTCGGCATGGCCTCTACACTGGTTTTTTCGGTCGCGGCAACGGACGTGGTGACGGGTCCGGGCGGGCGGCCCACGGACGGGAGAGACAAGAGTGTCGACAGGTACCGGCGGCGGTTTCCAGGATCCGCCCGCCGAGGTGCTGGCCGAGGCCGCGGCCGCGTTCGGACTCCTGGCGACACCGGCGAGGCTGCACATCGTGTGGGCGCTGGCCCAGGGGGAGAGCGATGTGACGGGCCTCGCCGAGCGGGTGGGCGGCACGCTCCCCTCGGTCAGCCAGCATTTGACCAAGCTCAAGCTGGCCGGTCTCGTGCGTTCGCGCCGCGAGGGCCGCCGGCAGGTGTACCTGGTCGACGATCCCGATGTGGTGACGGTCGTCCGGCTCATGGTCGGCCAGCTCGCCGAGCGGGCCGGGCACCCGGCCCAGGGGCTCGTCCGCCTGCGTGAGCTCGGTGCCTGAGGGCAGCGCAGCCGCGGGACCCGGCCGTACCAGCCCCGGCACTTCGGCCTCCGTGACACCGTTCCCGGCCGTCGGCACATCGCCGTCGGACCCCGTACCCGAGGTCGTCGGCACGGAGCTCGGCACCGCCGACCCGCCTCCCGGCACCGGACCGGACTCCCCGCAGGTGAAGACCTCCCTGCAGATACTGCGCTCGCTGGACAGCGGACCGCGCGGACTCGTGGAGGCGCGGGCGGAGGAGCGGCTCACCCGGTTCGGGGAGAACGTGCTGCCCGCCTGGCGCCCGGTCTCCCGGCCCCGGCGCTTCGTCCGCAGTCTCCGGGACCCCTTCACCTCCGTACTGCTCTGTCTGGGGCTGGTCTCCGCCGTCGTCTCCGCCTGGGGCACGGCCTGCGTGATCCTGGCCCTCGTCGGGGTCAGTTGCCTGCTGCGCTCGACCGAGGAGCACCGCGCCGACCGTTCGACGGCGGCGCTCAGGGAGCTGGTGGCGACCACGGCGACGGTGGTTCGCCGGGCCTCGGCGGACGCGGCGCCCCGGGAACGGGAAGTGCCGGTGGCCGACCTGGTGCCCGGCGATGTGATCCGGCTGGGTCCGGGCGATCTCGTACCGGCCGATGTGCAGGTGCTCCGGGCGGGTGGGCTCACGGTGCATCAGTCGGCGCTGACCGGGGAGTCGGCGCCGGTGGCGAAGCACCCCCTCGACGCACCGGACCCCGCGCTCGACGGGGCCGGGCCCTTCGCGCGGCCGCAGCTGTGCTTCCAGGGCAGCAGTGTGACGTCCGGCAGCGGTACCGCGGTGATCGTGGCCACCGGTGGGGATACCCGGTTCGCCGCCGCGCACGACGGCCGGGCCCGGCAGCGGGGTGCCAGCGCCTTCGACCGGTCGGTGCAGGGCATCTCCTGGACGCTGATCCGCTTCATGCTGCTGACCCCGCCGCTGGTGCTGATGGCCAATGCGGCGCTGCGCGGCCGGGGTCTGGAGACGCTGCCGTTCGCGGTGGCCGTGGCGGTGGGGCTCACCCCGGAGATGCTGCCCGTCATCGTCACCACCGCGCTCGCACGGGGTGCGGCCCGGCTCGCCCGTACCAGCGGAGTGATCGTCAAACGGCTGCCCGCCCTGCACGACCTGGGTGCCGTCGATGTGCTGTGCCTGGACAAGACGGGGACGCTGACCGAGGACCGGCCCGTGGTCGAAGAGGCCGTCGACGGCTCGGACCTGCCCGACCCCGGCGTACTGGGGTGGGCCGCGCTCAGCGCTCTGTGGACCCTCCAGCTGGCGGAGCTGCCCGCGCCGGACGCCCTCGACGAGGCGGTGCTGGACGCCGCCGACGAGGCCGGAGGGTGGGGGCCGTCCGCCGCGTACGAAGGTGTGGCCGCGCTGCCCTTCGATCCGGTGCGGCGGGTCGCGACCGCGGTGCTCCGGCGGCCCGGCCGGGTCGGCATCCACACGCTGGTGACCAAGGGTGCCGTGGAGGCGGTGCTCGAACGGTGTGCCCTGGACGGGGACGAGCGGGAGCGGCTGCTCGCCCTCGCCGGCCGGAAGGCGGAATCGGGGCTGCGTCTGCTGGCCGTGGCACGTGCCGACCGGCCCGCCCGGCCGGGCGCCTACACCCCGGCGGACGAGCGCGGTCTGACCTTCGTGGGCCTGGTCGCCCTGCGGGACGTCCCCACGCCGAGCGCCGCCGACGCCCTCGGCGTACTGGCCCGGCGGGGAGTGACCGTCAAGGTGCTGACCGGCGACCATCCGGGCACGGCGGCCCGCGTGTGCCAGGACCTGGGCCTTCGTACGGACGCGGTCGGCGGGGGCGACGGCATCGTCACGGCCGAGCTGGTGGACGCGCTGTCGGACGCGGAGCTGGCGCGGGTAGCGGACCGGGCGACGGTGTTCGCGCGCTGTACCCCCGAGCACAAGGCCCGGATCGTCTCGGCGCTGCGCGCCGCCGGGCACACGACAGGATTTCTCGGCGACGGCGTCAACGATCTGCCCGCCCTGCACGCGGCCGATGTCGGCATCTGTCCGCGCAACGCGGTCGATGTGGCGCGCGAGGCGGCCGACGTCGTGCTGGCGGAGAAGGACCTCACCGCGATCGACCGGGCGGTGCGGGAGGGCCGGCACAGCAGCGGGAACATCGCGACCTATCTGCGCATCACCCTCTCCTCCAACCTGGGCAATGTCATCGCCATGCTGACGGCCGGGCTGATGCTGCCCTTCCTCCCCATGCTCCCCGCGCAGGTGCTGGTGCAGAACCTCTGCTTCGACGCGGCGCAGCTCGCCTTCGCGTTCGACCGCCCGGCGGCTTCCGCCCTGCGGGGGCCCACCGTGCTGCGGTCCCGCGACTTCCTGCGCTTCATCACCGGCTTCGGACTGCTCAACGCCGCCGCCGACCTCGCCACCTTCGGCGTGCTGGCCCTCGCACTCCACAACGCGGCCGGGACGGACGGCGAGGCGGCGTTCCACGCCGGATGGTTCACCGAGAACCTGCTGACCCAGGCCCTCGTGCTGGTCCTGCTGCGGACGGGCCGCAGCGCCGCCGAACGCCGGGCCGGGGGTCCTCTGCGGGCCGCCGCGGCCGGACTCGCGGTGGTCGGTGTCCTGCTCCCGGTGACCCCGCTGGGGCCGTTGCTCGGGATGAGCGCCCTGCCCCCTCTCTACTACCTGTTGCTCGGCTCGGTGCTGGGCCTGTACGCGGTGGGGCTCACGGCGGCACGGAGGCGCTACGAACGGCACCATCCGGCCGGCGTGGAGCAGGAGCGGAGCGTACGGAAGGCCGGCGCGGAACTCTGAGGGGGCGGCCGTCCCGGCCCCACGGCACAGTTGTACAGTTGCGCAATGCGGCAACTGTTGCCGTGTCGACGGAGAGAAGGGCGGGACCAGAATGTTGCGCAACGGCCTGGAGCCCTGGCACCTGTTGATCCTGGCCGTCGTGGTGGTCGTGCTCTTCGGTTCGAAGAAGCTGCCGGACACCGCCCGCGCCCTGGGGAAGTCGATGCGCATCCTCAGGAGCGAGGCGAAGGCCATGAAGGACGAGGAAGCCCGCTGACCCCCGGGGGCCCGGCAACCCGGACCGGGCACTCGGCCGCCGTTCATTTCACGGCTTGCGCAATCCGGGAACCCAGAAGGCCGCATGGGGCGTTTCTACGAGTAGCGGCCACACGAGTGACAGCAACGCAGCACGCTTGACGGATGACAGATCGAGGGATCCACCGATTCGGCGATCACCGATCAGACGTGCGGACCGACGGAACACTGGAGGAAATTCATGGGTGTGAGCCTGGCGAAGGGCGGCAACGTCTCCCTGTCGAAGGAGGCCCCCGGCCTGACGGCCGTGACGGTCGGCCTCGGCTGGGACGTACGGACCACGACCGGAGCCGATCACGACCTGGATGCCAGTGCGCTGCTGTGCTCCGAGGCGGGCAAGGTCCTCTCCGACGGCCACTTCGTCTTCTACAACAACCTCACCAGTCCCGACGGTTCGGTCCGCCACACCGGGGACAACCTGACGGGTGAGGGCGAGGGGGACGACGAGTCGGTCGAGGTCGACCTGGCCTCGGTCCCCGCCGAGATCGCGAAGATCGTGTTCCCGGTCTCGATCCATGACGCCCAGAGCCGGGGCCAGAGCTTCGGCCAGGTGCGCAACGCCTTCATCCGCGTGGTGAACCGGGCGAACGGTGTCGAGCTGGCCCGCTACGACCTGAGCGAGGACGCCTCCACCGAGACCGCGATGGTCTTCGGCGAGCTCTACCGGCACGGCGCCGAGTGGAAGTTCCGGGCCGTCGGCCAGGGGTACGCATCGGGGCTCGCCGGCATCGCGTCCGACTACGGCGTCAACGTCTGACCGGAACGAGCTTTCTGACCGGGACGAGCTTCGGGCGCCCGGACGGCACTGCGAGTCGGGCGCCCGGCGGCCCCGCCGGGACCCGTGGGCCCGGGCCCGTGCTCCGTGGCGTTCCGTTCGGGCGTCGGCTGCGCGATCATGTCCGCATGGCCGATCACCACACCCACGTCCTGGACTTCTTCACCCCGCGCGCGGCCGGCTGGGACAGCCGCTTCCCCGACGACGGCCCGGCCTATGCCGCCGCGGCCGGTCTGCTCGGGCTGCGGCCCGGGGACGCCGTGCTCGACGCCGGCTGCGGAACCGGTCGCGCGCTCCCGGCCCTGCGCGCGGTCGTCGGTCCGCGTGGGACCGTGCTGGGCGCCGACCTCACCCCCGCGATGCTGGAGGAAGCGGCACGGGCGGGGCGTGGGGAGAGCGGCACGCTGCTCCGCGCCGACGTCGCACGGCTGCCGCTGCGCGACGGGGCGCTGGACGCGGTGTTCGGGGCAGGGCTGATCTCGCATCTGGCCCGCCCGGAGGCCGATATGACCGAGCTCGCCCGAGTGGTGCGGCCGGGTGGGGTGCTGGCCCTGTTCCACCCGATCGGCCGGGCCGCCCTGGCCGCGCGGCACGGGCGAGCCCTCACCGACGACGATCTGCGGGCCGAGCCCGTCCTGCGGGCTCTGCTGGCCGGTTCGGGGTGGCGGCTGGACTCCTACACCGACGAGGACGACCGCTTCCTCGCCCTCGCCGTACGCCGGTCCTGACGGACCACCAGCCCGGCCCCGGTCCCGTACACCAGCTCTCGCGGCGGTACGGGGGCGGCGCCCCGCATCCTCACAGGACGCTGCCCGCGACGGCTGCGGCCAGCACATCGGGGCGGTCGAACATGACGTTGTGCCCGGCCCCGGGCACCTCGATCACCCGCACGCCCGAGGCGATCAGCTCGGCGGCGCCGAGGAGTCCGCCGCTCAGCGTCCCCTGGAGGTAGCACCGCTCCGCCGGTGACTCCAGCAGCATCCGCCGGACCGTCGGGGCGGTCCCCCGGACCAGTCCGGTGGCCGAGCGGTGCAGTGCCAGCGGGTCCGCCAGGCGCATGGTCGCCGCCCAGGTGGGGCCGGAGCGCCGCAGGACCTCGGCGAAGCCGCCGCCATGGACGAACTCCTCCTCGGTGTACGTGGCGATGGAACTGCTGCCGGCGGTCGGCGGCGGGGCCGGGTCGAGGTTCGCCTCTGTGAGGACCAGGCCCGAGACGAGATCGGGGCGCCGGTGGGCGAGTACGACGGACACCGAGCCGCCCATGCTGTGCCCGACGATCAGGCCGCCACGGACACCCGCCGTGTCCAGGACCGCGGCGAGCGCGTCGGCGTGGTCCTCCAGCGTGTAGCCGAAGCCTGCGGGACGGTCGCTGATGCCGTGTCCGGGAAGGTCGACGAAGAGCGACCGGCGACCGGACAGGGCCGGGTGGGCCGCCACATGGGCGTGATAGACGGCCGACATCGCGCCCAGCCCGTGCACATAGACCGTGGCCGCCCCCGCGACGCCGCCGTCCCCTCCCCCGCTCCCGGCCGCCTCGGTCCACCTGATCAGACCGCCCCGTCCGTCGAACTCGACCTCGTACACCGCGTTCTCCCTTCGTCGCCCGGCGCCGGGCACACCGTGTGGCACCGGCCCGGCTCCACCGTCCGGTCGTGAACATACCTCGACACCGAGGTACTACGTCAACGGAGTACTATGTCGGCGAGGTATCGGCGATAGGATGCGGGAATGCTGGAGCTGGCCATCCTCGGATTCCTCTACGACACCCCACTGCACGGCTACGAGCTGCGCAAACGCCTCACGGCGCTGATCGGGCACGTGCGCCCCGTACCGGAGAGCACGCTCTACCCGGCGATCAAGCGGCTGGAGAAGGCGGGGCTGCTGGCACGGGAGACGCAGCCGGGTGCCACAGCAGCTCCGCGCCAGGTACTGACCCTCACCGGGCCGGGCCGGGCGCAGCTGCGCGACCGGCTGGCCTCCCCGGAGCGTGCGGACATCACCGACGAGAACCGGTGGTTCGTCCTGCTGGCCTTCCTCCGGCACCTTCCGGACCCCTCGGCGCAGGCGGATGTGCTGCGCCGGCGACTGGTGTTCCTGGAGGAACCCGCGAGCTTCTTCTACGAAGGTGACCGGCCGCTGCGCGCCGAGGAGATGGAGGACCCCTTCCGCAGAGGTGTCCTCACCATCGCGCGGGCGACCGGTGAAGCGGAACTCGGATGGCTGCGGACCACCCTGGAGTCACTCGACGGGCACGTCTGACGGCCGCCGATGGCCGGGAACCGGGCAGCCGCGGACGCCCGGGGTGGGGAACGTACCGAGCGCGGCGATCTCGTAGCCGTCCGAGTAGCCCTTGATCTCGGGGTTCTGGCGTGCGTAGTGCGGCTTGCGACGCGGCGGCAGGAGTCGCACGGCGCGGGCGCGCAGGCGAAGGGCGCCCCGGGTCAGCCCGCGGGCCACGGGTCCCGGGCGCTGGTAGCGGAATGCCCTCAGCAGTGAGTCGTCCAGGAGCGCGAGGCTGGCGCCTCGGACCACCGGGGCGAGCGGTGCCGGGTACCAGGAGGCCATGAGCGCCAGGGTGGCGTCGGAGACCCTGCGGGCTCCTTCGTCCCAGCCGAAGTGATCGCGCTCGTAGGTGTCGAGGGTGCGCTCGAAGTCCTCGTAGCTCTGCGGGAGGTCTTTGATCCCCATCCGGGCGCCCAGGGTGCGGTAGTAGGCGGCGAAGGCCCGCAGCTCGTGGTCGGAGAGCCGGCGCCAGCCGTAGTCGTCCAGCCAGCGCTTCGGGGTGACGACGAAGGTGCACAGGACGTAGCGCATGTCGTCGTTGCTGATGTCGTAGCTGCGGTGCATCTGGTTGATCCGGCGGACGGCGGTGCGGCCCTCCTCGGTGTCGAATCCGTGCTCCACCACGGTGTCGAGGAGCAGGGCGGTGTCGTCGTACCGCTTCTGCGAACGCCCCGTCAACTGTGCTGTCTCATCGAGGAGTCGGCCGATGCTGGGCACGGCATAGGTGCGGTAGAGGGCCAGTTCGAGGGCGCGGGTGATGTCCCAGGGGAACTCGTAGCTGACGGTGAGGCGGTAGATCTCCAGGAAGTCCCGTTCCGGGTCGAGTCGCTGAATGTCCTTCAGCCGGCCGTAGCGCTGAACCATGCTCTTCCCCTCGCTCGTCCGAAGGTTCAACCTTACGCGGATCGTCCCGTACGTCCCGGTCCTTCCCGGCCACAGTCACCCGGCCGGGGCGTCGGCGGTATCCGGCCCCCCGCCTCCCTTCAGGGCCTCGACGGCGGGGTTACCCACTGGTTAAGGTGCGCCGACGGACGACGCGAAGGGAGCCCGGGCGGCGGGTGGCCCCGCGATCGGGAATGAGGGGAACGCTGTGGCCGGTGCGGACGCCGACGACGCGCTGCTTGTGCTGACTGCGATGCTGCTGACCCCTGCCCGCTTCCCGAGTGTGCTGGGCGACGACTATGTGGCCGCGTGCGCCGCGCTCACCCTCGAACCGTACGAGGAGGGTTACGGTCTCGTCCTCGGCCAGGACGGCGAAGGGGCACGCTGGACGGTGGTCGTGGACGACGTCTCGCTGGTGGCCGTGGCCATCGCCGCGTGGGACTGCGGTATGGCGCACGACCTCTCGCCCGACGAGCGCTCCGTGGTGTGCGCGCTGCCCGGCTGGCCGCTGGCCCTGACTGTCGCGGCGCCCGGTGTGCCCGCCCCGCACGACCCGGAGACGGACGGGCTGGGCCCTGCGCCGCTGACTCCTCCGGACCCGGAGTCCTGGGGTCCCGCGCAACGGCGGCTCGGGGCCGACGAGATCGCGGAGCGGTGGGCGCTGTGGCGGGAGCAGATCGATGACGCGGCGTTCGTCCGGCCGGACGGCGAGCGGCGCGGGGAGGCGGCCGAGGGCCCCGGGAGCGACGGGGCGGGAAGCGAGAACAGCGGCGGGCCGGGGAGCGGCGACGAGCCGGGGAGCGGGAGCACGGTCGGAGGCGGGGGCGCGGAGTCCGGTGCCCCTGCGGCCGGTCACCACCCCGGCGTACGGCGGGCTCTGTCGGAGGCCGTCGCCTATACGAGGACTCCGCCGCCACCCGGCCGGATCCGCTCCGTCTTCGCCTCGGCCGACACGCGCACCCTGCGCGTCGACGGCCCGGGATGGTCGATGGTCGCCAGGACCGACGACATAGCGCTGATCCTGCTGGACGAGGAGCCGGGCGCGGTCCTGCCCGTCGGCCGCGGTCCTGCCCTGCCGGGCCTGCTGGAGGCTCTCGACGCACTGGCTCCGCATCCGGCGTGACCGCGGCCGGCGTGGCCCGCGATCCGGTGTCGGGGCCCGCTACGGGCGGGCCCCCGGCTCAGCGGCCGATCTCCTTGCGGTTGATCCTGCGGAGCCTGCGTCGCTGGGACGGGTCCAGCAGCAGATAGCCCGCGACGGGAACGCCGATCACCACCAGAAGCGCCCACCAGAATCCGATCAGGGGCCACAGGACGGCCGCAGCCACCACTCCCGCGACAGCGACCTTCGCACCGTTCGACATGGTCCACGCCTCCTTCGCGGCCGGCGCCGCTTCTGTCCTGTCAACGCGTCTGTGCGTCCTTACGTTCCCCCCACTGTCCCCCGTGACGCCCGTCAGCGCAGCGGCTCACCGACCTCGTGCATGTGAGCCAGCGCCTGCCGGTAGGACTCGACGAGTCCGGTTTCCGCGTACGGCATGCCGATGCTCCGGCAGTGCGCCTTGACCAGGGGCTGGGCCAGCCGCAGGTGGGGCCGGGGCATGCTCGGGAACAGGTGGTGCTCGATCTGGTAGTTCAGGCCGCCGAGGAACCAGTCGGTGAGGATCGCGCCGCGCACATTGCGCGAGGTCAGGACCTGGCGCTGCAGGTGGCCCCAGCGGTCGCCGTCCGGGTCGGGCATCTCCATGCCCTTGTGGTTGGGGGCGAAGGCCATTCCCAGGTGGAGACCGAACAGCGCGTGCAGCAGCAGGGCGAAGACGACGGCCTTGCCGGGGGACAGGGTGGTCAGCAGCAGGGTCGTGTACAGCGCGAGATGCGCGGTCATCAGCACGGCCGACACGGTCCGCTCCCCCGTCGGCTGGCGGCGCAGGTACTGGAACCCGTAGATCTTCAGCGCGATGCCTTCGAGCAGCAGCATCGGGAAGAACAGCCGGGCCTGGTTGCGGGTCAGCCAGCGGGCGAATCCTTCGCGCTGCGCCGCCTGCTTCTGGGTCCAGACCAGGGCGCCGACGCCGACGTCCGGGTCCTTGTCGACGTGGTTGGGGTTGGCGTGGTGACGTACGTGCTTGTCGTTCCACCACGCCTCGTTCATACCGAGGAGCAGGTTGCCGTGCACCAGGCCGATCAGCCTGTTGGCCTTACGGCCACCGGATATCTGGGAGTGGCCCGCGTCATGGGCGACGAACGCCGTCCGGGTCCACAGGACCGCCAGCGGAAGGGCCAGGAACAGGCTCCACCATGTGTCGCCCAGCAGGACGAACGCTGTGATCACCCCGCCCAGGGCCACCAGATTGGCCGCGATGCTCAACGCATAGCGGCCGGTGCGCCGTTCAAGGAGGCCCTGCCCCTTCACGGCACGCAGCAGCGGGGCGAAATCGCTGCCGGCACCGGAGGGCCCGGTCCGGTCCGAACTGCTGTCACCGGCGGGATCCGCAACGGTGGCTGTCGCCTGGGGCATGACGTCTCCGGTCTCTGGAACATATGCGCTGACCTCATAGAACGTACGGATCGGAGGCTCGCGACAGCCATGGCGCCACCACCCCGTTCTTCCTGGGGCAGACCCCCGTGCCCCAGGGTGGTGCTGGCTGCACCTACTCCACCGGAGAGAAGAAGAAGTGAGGCAGGTCACAGGAGGGAACCGCACGCGGCGACGTGGGGTGGAGTACCCTCGGCGACCCCGACCCACTAGTCAAATTTGAGGAATCTGACACGCTGTGCACCGGCACCCCGCGGCAACGCCTTCCGAGATTTCCGAGCTGTCCCGCTGCTCCGCGGTCTTCATCCCCGCGGATCCGTCCCGTACCGGCCTGATCGCCTTCTGGAACCCGGACGGTAGCACCCCTCCCGACGCGCCCGGGATCTCGTCGGAGCTCATCGTGGTCGGGGCCGACCTCCGGCGCCGTGCCGTGCCCGCCCTGCACCTTCCCGTACGGGAGGCCCTGCCGGTGCTGACACGGGCGCGGGCCGACAGCCAGGCCTCCCCCGCGACCGCCTTCTGGGGCGCCGCCGCACTGCTGGGCCTGCAGTTCGTCGCCCGGGGTCTTCTGCTGCCGGGCCTGAGCCCCACCGACCAGGACGCCTGGCGGGTCGGGCCGCTCGGCGCCGGGGACCTGGAGCGGATCCGGGAACTCGCGGCGTCGATGCCGCCCACCGCCCACGCGACCCCGCTGGAGAACGGCGCGACGGCGGACGGGCCGCTGCTGCTGCCCGAACCGGAGCGGCTGCTGCGGGCGTTCCTGGACGCGGTGGCGGACGGGCTGCCCCGGACGCCCGCCGCCGGGTTCGCCGCGGCGGGCCCCGCGTTCGCCGCACGGGAGCCGCAGCACCTGCCCGAGGGGCGGGCCTGGGCGGCCGATGTGGCGGCCGGTCACGACGCGGGCGTACGGCTCTCGTTGCGTATCGAGGTCACCGGAGCGGCATCGCCGATGGCCCAGGTCGCTGGAGCAGCCTCGCCGAGTACCGAAGCCCCTCTTCACGACGGTACGGGGCCTTCGTTCCGCGCCGTGCTGCAGATCCACAGCGTCAGCGACCCCTCCCTGGTCGCCGACGCGGCCGAGGTATGGGCGGGCGGCACGCGGAGCGCCGCGGCGTTCGGGCCGCGGGCCCGGATGGACGCCCTCCTCGCCCTGCGCCGCGCCGCCCGTGCCTGGCCGCCGCTGGCGCCGCTTCTGTCGGCCGCGGTGCCGGACGCGGTGGAGCCGGCCGACGAGGAGATCGCCGAACTGCTGGGGCCCGCCTCGCGCGCTCTGGCCGCCACGGGTGTGGAGGTGCACTGGCCCAAGGAGCTGGCGAGGAAGCTGACCGCACGCGCGGTGATCGGCCCGGCCGACGGACAGGACGCCGGCGGCGAAGAGGGGGACGGACAGCGGGGGCGGATCGCCGCGGACACCCCGTCGTTCCTGTCCGCCGACGCCCTCCTCGCGTTCGACTGGCGGTTCGCCCTGGGCGACCAGCAGTTGAGCCGCGAGGAGCTGGAGCGGCTCGCGGAGTCGAGCAGGCCGATCGTTCGGCTGCGCGACCAGTGGGTCCTCATCGACCCGGAGGAGGCGCGGCGGGCCCGGGAGACCCAGGACCGCAAGATCACGCCCATGGACGCGCTGGGCGCGGCGCTGACCGGCTCCACCGAGGTGGACGGGCGCCGGGTGGAGGTCGCGGCGACCGGCTGGCTGGAGCAGTTGCGAAAGCGCCTGGCCGATCCGGAGTCCGCCGCCCAGCAGTCGGTCGGCCAGCCCGAGGCGCTGACCGCGACACTGCGCGACTATCAACTGCGCGGTCTGAACTGGCTGAACACCATGACCTCGCTCGGCCTCGGCGCCTGCCTCGCCGACGACATGGGCCTGGGTAAAACAATCACCCTCATCGCCCTGCATCTGCACCGCCAGAGCGACCGGGACGCGGCCGGGCCGACGCTGGTGGTGTGCCCGACCTCGCTGATGGGCAACTGGCAGCGGGAGATCGAGCGGTTCGCCCCGGGCACCCCCGTACGCCGCTTCCACGGCGCGTCGCGTTCCCTGGAAGGGCTGGTGGACGGCGAGTTCGTCCTGACGACGTACGGCACGATGCGCCTCGACGCGCCCCGGCTGGCCGCCGCGTCCTGGGGCATGGTCGTCACCGACGAGGCCCAGCACGTCAAGAACCCGCACTCGGCGACGGCCAAGCAGCTCCGCACCATCGGCGCCCGGGCCCGTGTGGCCCTCACCGGCACCCCGGTGGAGAACAACCTGTCCGAGCTGTGGGCGATCCTGGACTGGACGACGCCGGGGCTGCTGGGCCGGCTCTCCACCTTCCGTACCCGGTACGCGGCCGCCGTCGAGGGCGGCAACGACCCGGGGGCAGCCGAGCGGCTCGCGACCCTGGTGCGCCCGTTCCTGCTGCGCCGCCGCAAGTCGGATCCGGGGATCGCCCCGGAGCTGCCGCCGAAGACGGAGACCGACCGGGCGGTGTCGCTGACGGCCGAACAGACCGGCCTGTACGAGGCGGTGGTCCGCGAGACGCTGGCCGAGATCTCCGGCGCGGACGGGTTCGAGCGGCGGGGGCTCGTGATGAAGCTGCTGACGGCGCTCAAGCAGATCTGCAACCATCCGGCGCAGTACCTGAAGGAGGAGCGGCCCCGGATCGCGGACCGCTCGGGGAAGGTCGAGCTGCTGGACGAGCTCCTGGACACGATCCTGGCCGAGCAGGGATCCGTACTCGTGTTCACGCAGTACGTACAGATGGCCCGGCTGCTGGAGGAGCATCTGGCCGCGCGCGGGGTGCGTACGCAGTTCCTGCACGGCGGTACGCCGGTGGCGCGGCGCGAGGAGATGGTGAACCGCTTCCAGGCGGGCGAGGCTCCGGTGTTCCTGCTGTCCCTGAAGGCGGCGGGGACCGGGCTCAACCTCACCCGGGCCGGTCATGTCGTGCACTTCGACCGCTGGTGGAATCCGGCCGTGGAGGCACAGGCGACGGACCGGGCCTACCGGATCGGGCAGACCCAGCCCGTCCAGGTGCACCGGCTGATCGCCGAGGGCACGATCGAGGACCGGATCGCCGAGATGCTCGCCCGGAAGCAGGGGCTCGCGGACGCGGTGCTCGGCTCCGGGGAGGCGGCGCTGACCGAACTCACAGATGCGGAACTGGCCGATCTGGTCGAGCTGCGAGGGGGCGCACGATGAGCGACGACTACGAGGCGGACGCTGCCGACGGTGGCAGTGGAGCGGACCGGGCCGAGGTCACGTTCGCGCCGCTGCCACCGCCAGGGGGCAAGGGTTTCGCGACGTCCTGGTGGGGCCGGGCGTGGCTGAAGGCGCTGGAGGACACGGCTCTGGACGGCGAGCAGCTCAAGAAGGGGCGGCGGCTGGCCAGGGAGGGCTGCGTCGGGGCGGTCTCCGTGCGCCCCGGCCGGATCACGGCCGTCGTACGGGACCGGGACGGGACGGGCTACCGGAGCGATGTGCTGCTCCAGGAGTTGAGCGACGACGCGTGGGACCGCTTCCTGGACATGGCGGTGGACCGGGCCGGGCACATCGCGGCGCTGCTGGACCGGGAGATGGAGCCGCACCTGGTGGAGGACGCGGCGGGTGCCGGGGTGGATCTGCTGCCCGGTATCGGCGACCTGGAGCCGGAGTGCACCTGTGGAACCTGGGACCACTGCCCGCATTCGGGTGCCCTGTGCTACCAGGTGGCGCGGCTGCTGGACGAGGACCCGTTCGTCCTGCTGCTGATGCGGGGGCGCGGCGAGCGGCGGCTGCTGGACGAGCTCCAGGTCCGCAGTGCCGCCCGTGCGGTGCGGGGTGCGGAGGGCGACGCCCCGGAGGACGTGGACCGGGAGGTGTACGGGGTTCCGGCCGGTGAGGCGTACGCGGCGGGCTCCATACTGCCGCCGCTGCCCGGCCCGCCGCCGGTCCCCGCCGAGCCGGGGGTGCCGCCGTCGCTGGACACGGAGGCGGGTCCCGCGCCCGGCCTCGACCCGGCCGCGCTGGAGGTCCTGGCCGCCGACAGCGCCGTACGGGCCCACCGGATGCTGCTGGAGGCGCTGGCTCCGGGGCACGAACGGCAACCGGTCCCGGCGGAGCTGACGCCGGAGCAGGACGCGGTACGGCTGGCCGCCGACGCCCGGCCGGAGCCCTGGATCGCGACGCGGCTGGCCAAGGGGTCCGGGCGGCCGCGCGCCGAGCTGGAGTCGGCGGTGCGCGCCTGGCGCTACGGAGGGGCCGCCGCGCTGGCGGTGCTGGACGAGGAGTGGGACCCGGACCCGGACTCCCTCGCACGGGCCCGTGGACGGCTCGCCACGGCCTGGGAGGAGGGCGAGCGGCCGCAGTTGCGGGCGGTGCGGGCCCGCTGGACGGTGGCGGTCGCCGACCTCCAGCTCCGGTACGACCGCGACGGCCGGTGGTGGCCGTACCGCAAGGAGGGCGGCCGCTGGGTGCCCGCAGGGCCGGCGGACGACGACCCCGCGAGTGCGCTGGCGGGGGCGGTCGCGGGGGCTTCGGCCGGGGGCTGAGGCTGGTCGGCGGGCGTGGGGAGCGGGAACCGGCGCCTTCTTCGTGACGTCATCACCCTGAGACGGCTTCGGCCTCCTCTTTCCCTCACGCGTCAGCCATAAGGCAACCCCGGCCTCCACAGGAGTGCGATGCACCGCAGAAGGCTCCTGCAGGGAGCCGCCGTCACCGCGGCGGCGGCTCTGGTTCCGGCGTCCGCACGGGCCGTGGCGGTCCCGGCCGGCGCCGCGGACCACCCGACGGCTCTCTGGGCACCGGCCCACACGGCGAACTACACCGTCCCCTCGCACCCTTCCGAGCGCCGGATCGACCGTGTCGTCATCCACGTCGCCCAGCAGATGTTCACCCCGACGATCGGCATCTTCCGCGATCCGGCCAAGCAGGTCTCCGCCCACTACGTGGTGCGTTCCGGTGACGGTCATGTCGCGCAGTGCGTGAGGGAACAGGACATCGCCTGGCATGCGGGCAACTGGGACGTCAACACCCGCAGCATCGGCATCGAGCACGAGGGGTGGGTGGACCGGCCGGAGTACTTCACCCCCGTCATGTATCTGCGCTCGGCACGGCTCACCGCGGACATCTGCGAACGGCACGGCATACCCAAGGACCGGGCGCACATCATCGGCCACCACGAAGTGCCGGGCAGCGACCACACCGACCCCGGTGTCCTCTGGGACTGGGAGCGCTACCTCCGGCTCGTCAGCCTCTCCTGAGCGCCCGCCGATTACCCACCGCAGCCAGGTTGTCGCGGAGACCGGTGGCGACGACGATGGGGAGGCGGGACGGCCGGACGGCCCCGGACGGCCCCGGACGGAGGGTGAGTTGACGGACCCCTGGGTGGCTCTGGCCGCTGATACGGACCCCGGTGAGCAGGTGGGTGCGCTGCGCCGCGCGCACGAGGTGTTCACGTCGGCGGGCCGGCTGGAGCGGCCGGTCCGCACGGTGGTCGGCGAGTCCTGGCTCCGCTCGGCACGGGCCCGCGTCAGCCCGGACGGCGCGCCCGCGGTGGAGTTCGGTGCGGACGAGCTGGGGCCCTACCGCGAGGCGCACCCGCTGGCCCGGGCGATGCCCGTGATCCGCGAGCTCATGGGCGCGTACGCGACGGACGGGGAGCATCTGCTGGCGGTCTGCGACGCCCACGGCAGGCTGTTGTGGGTCGAGGGCCATGCGGCGGCCCGCCGCCGGGCGGGCGCGATGAACTTCGTGGAGGGCGCCCGCTGGGCGGAGAGCGTGGCCGGGACCAACGCGCCGGGCACGGCCATCGCGGTCGACCGCCCGGTGCAGGTCTTCGCCGCCGAGCACTTCCTGCGCCCGGTGCAGCAGTGGACGTGCGCGGCGGCCCCCCTGCACGACCCGCACACGGGCCGGGTGCTGGGGGCGGTGGACATCACCGGCGGCGACCGGCTGGCGCACCCGCACAGTCTGGCCTTCGTGCAGGCGGTGGCGCGGGCCGCCGAGTCGCAGCTGGCGCTGCTCGCACCGGCGGCGGACCGGGGAGCCGTCCGGCTGAGCGCCCTGGGCCGGGACGAGGCGCTGCTGGTGACCGGGGACCGCAGGATCCGGCTCAGCAGGCGGCACAGCGAGATCCTCGTCGCCCTGGCCCGCCGCCCGGAGGGGCTGAGCGGGGAGGAGCTGCTGATCGATCTGTACGAGGACGAGTCGGCGCCCCCGGTGACGTTGCGGGCCGAACTCTCCCGGCTCAGGAGGCTGCTGGGCCCGGACCTGCTGCACTCGCGCCCGTACCGGCTGGCCGCTCCGGTGGACGCCGACTTCGACACGGTGGCGCGCCGACTGGGTTCCGGGGCGGTGGCGGCGGCACTGGAGGCGTACGCGGGCCCGCTGCTGCCGGGTTCGCGGGCCCCTTCCGTCGTACGGCTGCGCCACCGCATCGCGGACCAGTTGCGAGCCGCGCTGATCGCCCGAAGCGATCCGGGGCTACTGGCCGACTGGGCGTACAGCCCCTGGGGCGAGGACGACCTGGCGGTGTGGCGGGCGCTGGCGGGTGCGGTGCCGGAGGGGCAGCGGCCCGCGCTGCTGGCGAGGGTGCGGGGGCTGGACGCGGAGCAGGGCGGCTGAGGCCGGGCCGCCGCGGGCCGCGTAAGCGGCTCCCCGTACCGCAACGGTGTTGCAACGTCTCTCCTCCTAGCCTCGCGCCGAGGGCCGTCCAACGGCGGGCGGCACCGGATCCGGGAGGCCATAGAGATGACCCGTTACGCTGCGCCGGGCACTGAGGGCGCGATCGTCACGTACGCGTCCCGCTACGACCACTGGATCGGCGGCGCGTACGTCCCGCCGGTCCGGGGCCAGTACTTCGAGAACCCGAGCCCCGTCAACGGCCGCCCCTTCACCGAGATCGCCCGTGGCACCGCCGAGGACGTCGAACTGGCCCTGGACGCGGCGCACTCGGCCGCACCCGCGTGGGGAACGACCTCCGCGGGCGACCGGGCGGCCGTCCTGAACCGGGTCGCGGACCGTATGGAGGCGCATCTTGAGGAGCTGGCGGTCGCCGAGAGCTGGGACAACGGAAAGCCGGTGCGCGAGACGCTGGCCGCCGACATCCCGCTGGCCATCGACCACTTCCGCTACTTCGCGGGGGTCCTCCGGGCCCAGGAGGGCTCGCTCAGCGAGCTGGACGAGGACACCGTCGCGTACCACTTCCACGAGCCCCTGGGCGTGGTCGGCCAGATCATCCCGTGGAACTTCCCGATCCTGATGGCCACCTGGAAGCTCGCCCCGGCGCTGGCCGCGGGCAACGCGGTGGTGCTCAAGCCGGCCGAGCAGACTCCGGCGTCGATCCACTTCTGGATGAGTCTGGTGGCCGATCTGCTGCCGCCGGGCGTCATCAACATCGTCAACGGCTTCGGCGAGGAGGCCGGAAAGCCGCTGGCCTCCAGCCCGCGCGTCGCGAAGATCGCGTTCACCGGTGAGACCACGACGGGGCGGCTGATCATGCAGTACGCCTCCGAGAACCTCAAGCCGGTCACGCTGGAGCTCGGCGGCAAGTCGCCGAACATCTTCTTCGACGACGTCTCCCGCAGCGACGACGACTTCCTCGACAAGGCCCTCGAAGGGTTCACGATGTTCGCCCTCAACCAGGGCGAGGTGTGTACGTGTCCCTCGCGCGCCCTCATCCAGCGCGGGCACTACGGCGCGTTCCTGGAGGCCGGGGTCGCCCGCACCGAGAAGATCGTGCCGGGCAACCCCCTGAACACCGACACGATGATCGGTGCGCAGGCGTCCGACGCCCAGCTCCAGAAGATCCTCTCCTACCTGGAGATCGGCCAGCAGGAGGGCGCGAAGATTCTCACGGGCGGTCAGCGCATCGAGCACGGCGGCGAACTGGCGGGCGGCTACTACGTGCAGCCGACGGTCTTCGAGGGCGACAACCGGATGCGGGTCTTCCAGGAGGAGATCTTCGGCCCGGTCGTGGCGGTGGCCTCCTTCACCGACTTCGACGACGCCATCACGACGGCCAACGACACCCTGTACGGGCTCGGGGCCGGCGTGTGGACCCGCGACACCAACACGGCCTACCGGGCGGGGCGCGCCATCAAGGCGGGCCGGGTCTGGACGAACTGCTACCACGCCTATCCCGCGCACGCGGCGTTCGGAGGCTACAAGGAGTCGGGCATCGGCCGGGAGAACCACAAGATGATGCTGGAGCACTACCAGCAGACGAAGAACCTTCTGGTGTCCTACTCGCCGAAGAAGCTGGGCTTCTTCTAGGCACCGCAAAAGGGCGCCTGACCAGGGGATTTCCCTGGCAGGCGCCCTTCGTTGCGCACGTTGGACCCCTGGGTCGAATTACGAGGCTACTCCCGATATCTCCCACCGCTGTCCCACCTCTGAACAGCTGTTCCGGGGCATTTCCGGGCCAAGGTCCGCCCCGGGCGCCCTACGCACCGCTCTCCGGCACCCACCGCCGCATCGACTCCTCTATCAACGTGTTGGCGTGGTTGCGCGCCTCAGCCAGGAACTTGGCGTAGTAGCGGAAGAGAACCTGGATGCTCTGCCCCGCTCTGCGCGCACACTCCGCAGGGTCGACGCCGGAGGCGAGCCAGAACGAGATTCCCGCATGGCGCAGGTCGTAGGGGCGCTTCGCCAGCGCAAGAGCGTGCTCGTCAAGGGTGAGTGTGGCCTCACGTGCCCGTCGCCATGTGATGCCGTACGCCGCAGCCTCGATGTAGTTTCCCGCCGCGTTGCGAAACAAACGTCCGTCAGGCGCGACACCGAAGCGTTCTATGTGCTCGCGCAGCATGCGGACGAGTACGGGCGGGATGGGCACCGGACGCGTGGCCTTGGCGGCCCGTCGCCTCAGTGAGTGGATCTCGTGGACGGCGCCGTCGTTCGTCCACGCCTTGCCGGCCGCCACGACACCGCCCTTGAGGTTGAGAAGACCCCACCCGCTGGCCGGCAGGCGGCACTGGGCCTGCTGCAGGTGGATGACCTCAGCGGGGCGCATGGCGGCGTAGTACATGCAGCCAAAGAATGCATAGAGGTGCGGGCCACCTGCGCCGGGTTAGGCACGCAATCTGGATCGACCTCGTCAGCAACCGTCGGAGCAGACCACCGAAGGCCGGTGAGTGGATTCGCGTTGAAGTAGGGCCTTGACCCCGAATCCTGAACACGGGTTATGCGGCTCGTGCCAGCGTAGTTGGTGTGCGGTAGAAGGCGTTCTCGAAGGCGATCGGTGATCGTTGCCCGAGGTGGGAGTGTCGGCGTCGGGTGTTGTAGCGGTTGAGCCATCGGAACGCGTCGAGGCGGGCCTCACGCTGGTTCGGCCAGCTCTTTCGTCCTTGCAGGGTCTCGCGTTTGAAGGTCGCGTTGAAGGACTCGGCGAGTGCGTTGTCCGCGCTGGACCCGACAGCGCTCATGCTCCTGCGCACCCCTGCTGACCTGCAGGCTTCGGCGAAGGCCCTGCTCGTGTACTGAGCTCCGTGATCGGTGTGCATGATCGATTCGGCCAGGCTGCCGCGGGTGCGGACCGCTTCGGCCAGGGCGTCGGTCACAAGATCCGTGCGCATGTGGTCGGCGATCGCCCAGCCGGCGAGACGGCGGGAGGCGAGGTCGATGACGGTCGCCAGGTAGCAGAGCTTCCCGCCATCGAGGGGCAGGTAGGTGATGTCGCCGACGTACTTCGTGTTCGGAGCCGTGGCGGTGAAGTCGCGGCCGATCAGGTCCGGCGCCTTGGCCGCCGCCGGGTCGGCGACGGTGGTGCGGTGCCGACGGCGCAACCGGACCCCTTCGATGCCGAACGCCCGCATGATCCTGGCGACGCGCTTGTGGTTGAGTGCCTCTCCGCTTGTCTCGCGGAGTTCGGCGGTGATTCGCGGGGCTCCGTACGTGCCGTCCGAGTCCTGGTGCACCGCCCGTATCAGGGCGGCCAGCCTCGCGTCGGCCGCCTGCCGGGCGGCCCGGTCCGCTGCTGTCCGGCGCCAGTAGTAGAAGCTCGAGCGGCTGATGCCGAGGATGCTGCACAGCCGCTTCACGCCGTAGCGGCGGTGGAGGTCGGCGACGAACTGGAAGCGGTTCACCAGCGCGTCTCCCCGGCGAAATACTTCGCCGCTTTGCGGAGGATCTCGCGTTCCTCCTCCAGCTCACGGACCTTCTTCCTCAAGGCCGCGTTCTCAGCCTCCAGCGGGGTCGGCGGCTGGGCCGGTTCCTGCGTCCGGCGTCCCCGCGGACGGCTTGCTCCTGCGGCCCTCACCCAGTTCCGCAGCGTCTCCGGATTGATCCCCAGATCAGCGGCGACCGATCTGATCGTCGCTTCGGGCCGCGACTCGTACAGCGCGACCGCGTCCGCCTTGAACTCCGGCGGGTAGTTCTTCATGACCACGAGATGTCCGTCCTCAGATCCTCAGGATCCAGTGTCTCGTGTGTCCAACATCAGGGGTCAAGGCCCGCCAGGCTGTGTCCCCAGAGCCCGCACGCAGTTCCGTTCTGAGGGAGCCCCGGTCGCACTCGGGGGCGTGTCCTCGCTTCCGGCTGCCTGGGCCTGCCCCCGCGAGCGCGCTCTGGGGCCGACGGTACGTACCCGTGGTGCCGTCGGCCGCTGGAGGCACGGTGGTCGCGCGGAGCACCTGGGTGTGCTGATGTCCGGGATGCGAGGGATCATCGGAGAATGAGTGGTGATGATCCACTGGCGCCGTCTGGAGGGCGGGGCGGGCGGAGCCGATCGGAGACGGCCGCAGGCGGTGCCATGCCGCCGGCCTGGTCCTCGGGCTCGTCGGACCGGCGGCGGAGGGGACGGCCGTGAACCAGGAACGTCTCCTCAGGCGGTACCAGGCGCTTATGGGGGCCGTGCCGCAGTCGGTGTGGGTGATGTCGCCCGGCGGCATAGTCACCGTGTTGTCCGGGGGCGGGATCGCCGAGAAGCTGTGGACTCCCGGCGCTGACACCTCGTGGATGGATGCCGTGCATCCCAAGGACCGGGACTGGTTCCAGCGGGCGTGGCGCAGGGCCACGCGGCAGCGGTCCCCTCTCGACACGATCGTCAGGGTGCGGGTCGACGGTGCCGTCGACCGTTTCCGCCACGTCAAGATCATCGCTGCGCCCGTTGTCGACGAGGACGGTGAAGTGGAGTTTGTTGGAACGGCTACCGACGCGGAGGAGCACTGGCGCGGCCGGATGCGGGAGAAGTTGCTGGCGCGTATGGCGGCGGTGCCCGCGGCCCGCGATCTTTCGGAGGCTTTTCTGACGACGGCGGCGGCTGTTGTGCCCGAGCTCGCTGATGCGGTGGCCATCTTCCGTGTCGTGGACGGCGTCGAGGCCGGTGTGCGGCCTTCCGGGGTACCGGCCGCGGCGTCGCAGGAGCGTGTGGGGCTTGCCCCCGGGCTGCCTTCCCTGCCCCCGCTGGACGCCGATTTCGTGCTGGGTCCGGTCGCCCAGCGGGCGATCGAGAGCCAGGAGGCCCGGCTGTTGGTCTTCCCGCCCGACGGGCCTCCCGGGGACGGGCTTTCGGACGTTTCCGTGCGGTGGCTGCGGGAGGCCGGGGCGACGGGTGTGGCGTTGGTGCCCGTGGTGGTGGACGGCCGGACCGTCGCTCTGGCGACGATTGCGACCTGCCGGGGCAACCCGCCCCCGGACGAGGCAGACCTCTCGCTGCTGCGGGACGTCTTCCAGCAGATGAGCGGGCCGCTGCGCCGGACGATGGAGTTGCAGAGCATCCGTGGCAAGGCGCTTGCGCTGCAGCAGTCGTTCCTGGCGGCGCCGCCGTCCATCGACGGTCTTACGATCACCGCGCTCTACCATCCGGCGGACTCGGCGGCGGAGGTCGGCGGGGACTGGTACGACGCCGTCCGGCTCTCCGACGACGCCCTCGCCCTGTCCATCGGTGACATCGCGGGGCACGACCTCGACGCGGCCATGGCAATGGGACGGGTCAACAGCATCCTGAGGGGACTCGCGTACGACAGCGGCCCGGCCGCCAGCCCTGCGGTGACTCTGAGCCGACTCGACCGCATCGTGCAGGCGCTCGACAGCCCGTCGATGGTCACAGCGGTGCACGCGGTCCTGCGCCAGCAGACAGACGGCGGCTGGCACATCGCCCTGTCCAACGCCGGCCATCCGCCGCCCCTCCTGATCCCGGCGGACGCGCCGTCGCGGTACCTGCACGGCCTCACGGCCCCGGACCCGCCCCTGTGCGTCACCGACGACCTCACCCGCACCACCCTCCACGCCGACCTGCGGGAGGGCGACACCCTGGTGTTCTACACCGACGGGCTGGTGGAGACGCCGGACACGGACATCGGTGACAACCTGCTGCGGCTGCGGACACGCTCCGACGCGCTGGCCCGCCGGGACCTGCCGCTGCACTCCGTGATCCGCGGCCTTCTGCCGCCTCTCCACCACCGCCGGGACGACATCGCCATCATCGCCCTGCAAGCCGGGCCGGCGGACTCATGACCCCGCCCGTATCGACCACCTCATCGTTTGCGCCAGGAACAGCGCCTCTATACCGTCGAGAAGGCCCGTCCCCGGACGAAAGAGGCTCTGCATGAACACGCCGAACGACCGTCAGAGCGGGCTGGCAACCACACGGGCCCACTCCGCCCGGGTGTACGACTACATCCTGGGCGGCAAGGACCATTACCCGGTGGATGTGGAAGCAGGCGACGCCATGGCCCGGCACTGGCCCGCCCTGCCCGTACACATGCTGGAAAACCGCCGGTTCATGCACCGCGCCGCCCGCTTCCTGGCAGAGGAACGGGGCATCCGCCAGTTCCTCGACATCGGAACCGGCCTGCCGACGTCGCCGAACCTGCACGAGATCGTGCAGGAGGTGGCCCCGGAATCGCACGTGGTCTACGTCGACAACGACCCCATCGTCCTCGCTCACGCCCGCGCCCTCCTACAGAGTTCACCCGAGGGCGCAACCGCCTACGTGGACGCGAACATGCACGACCCCGACGCCATCCTCGACAGCCAGGAGTTCCGGGAGCTGATCGACTTGAGCCAGCCCGTCGGCCTCATGGTGATCGGCATCATGCACTTCATCCTGCCCCCGGACGACCGGCGCCTGGTCCAACGCCTGCTGGACCCGCTGCCGTCCGGCAGCTACCTGGCGATGACCATCGGCACCGCAGACTTCGCGCCAGAGGAGGTCAACCGGGTCGCCCAGGAGTACCGCCAGCAAGGCATGCCCTTCGTCCTGCGCGAACTCGCCACAGCCACCTCGCACTTCGACGGGCTGGAACTGCAGGACCCGGGGGTCACCCAGGTCCACTCCTGGCGGCCCGGACCGGAACAGAACGGCATCGACGGCCGCGACATCGCCATGTACGGGGCAGTCGCCAGAAAGCCCTGAGCGTCCGCGGCGTCGACCGGGTATGGATTCCGTCATCGCCGCCGCCACGTCAGCGAGCCCGGGCTCGTCGCACTCGGCATCACCGCCGACGACGAGGAGAGCGCCCTGGCCCTGATGGATGGGCTGCAACAGCTCTGGGCCGCCTCCGGCATCACCGAGATCCGCGCGGCCCCGCCCACCCCCGGCGTCCGCGTCAGGGTGCACGCGGGCATCCGGCGCACCAACCCCGGCAGCCAAGCCAGCCTGCCCCAGGACGAGGAGCAACCGCTCGCGACAGCGGACCAGTGAGGGCTGGATCAAGGGCAAGCTTAGGTATAAACGCCACCTTCGAGATTGTCGAACAGTTCAACCCATTCGCTGTACTCATGGTTGAACGGCAGCGGGTCCACCAGGCGGATCGCGTCGTGGATGGCGTCGACCTCCCGCTTCCGTCGAGCGTATTCCACGTCCTCGTCGTCCTCGGCATCGTCGCGCGTGTAGTTCTCGACATACCCGACGAATGAGCTGATGGTCTTAGCCAGGGAGGACACATCCGCATGAACGGGAATCGCTTCCATTGACGCGTCGGCGTACTGGTAGACGATTCCTGTAGCCGGGTCTATGACTACGGCGTTGATGGGGAAATTCCCAATCTTGACCAGAGCCTGAACCCCATCAGGGAATTTCCAGCCTTGCGATTCCTGCACGGAGCAGCCCCAGATGTAACCGCTATCAAATTCTGTGGGGAGACCGAAGGAGAGCCCATAGTCTTCGGCGGATGGAATCCCTATCTCAGTGAAGAAGTCGAATGTCTCCGCAGTAAATCCGTAGCGGTCTGCGGTCTCGACCGGCAGTCGATGAACGTTTTCCTCACCGACTGCGTCCGCCAGTACGCCGCGGTCGATCTCAAACAGCATGTTCTAGCCTCGCTTACCTTTCCTGGCGGCTTCCATTGCCGCCCCGTCCGACTCGGTCATCATGGTGCCGAGGCCGTGTTTATTGTGCCAATCTTCCAAGCTCGCCCTGCTGGACGTAGGTATCGAAGACGTTGCTGAGCGCGGAGGTGGACGGGTCGACGGTCACCGGGTAGCGGGTCTTCGGGTCTGCGAGGAATCCGGCGTCCGGGGTCGGGGACCTTCAGGACGGCCTGGTGAATGGCGTCGGTGATGGTCATCCCGAGCCGGATCCGTCAGGAAGGAGTTGCCCTTGGTGATGCCCGATAGGCTCGCCGTCATGAGCGACGACCTTCACCAGCAACTTGCCGACTACGACCGGGCGGTGGGTATCGCCGGTTCCACCTACCCGGAGATTTCCCGAGATGAGCGCGGGGCCCGCGAGCTGGCGGGGCGCGCGCTGGCGCTGCACGCCCCCAGCGATCGGACGTCCCCGACCTGTCAGGGATGTGACGGTGGTCCGTGGCCCTGCTCGGCCGTCCAGGGTGCGATCAAGTACGCCGACCCTCGGTACAACTGACGACTGGGTTCCAAGCCGGGTGCTGTGTCCCCCTCCACCGTCAAGGCGCCCGCCCGGTAGACCCGCTCATGCCGCTGCGCCCCGGAACTCTCTTCCGGGGCGCAGCGGCGGTCGTTCAGGAGGCGGTGACGCCCCATCCGGGGTCCTGGTCCTGTCGGGCGGTGCGCGGGTTCGGCGTGGTGGTCATGGCCGGAGCGTACGCCCGGCAGACCGCCGGAAAACAGTCCCGTACCACCTTGCCTGCCGGACCTTCTCGCCGCCCAGCGCTGGTCTGGTGCCTACGTTCCGCTGGCTGGTAGGCCCGGCGTGGCTCACCCCTCACCCCCAATGTGAGCACCTGTTCTATTGGATACACGTTCGGGTGCTGTCGGGGCTCTACGCCTTCCCTCCTCCGCTCTCAGCCGTTCTCTGTGGGAGATAGCAGCGATGGGTGGAAAGGAACCGGGCGATGCGGACGAGGGAGGCCGGGGCTGTTCCCTGGCCGACAGAGCTGTTCCCCACTGGCCTCGTGGGGGTGCAGCATCGGATGGTTTCCGCCTTGGCGGCCAGGGTCGGGGCGGATGGTGCGGTGCGTGATCCGTGCGGCAGCCGGGTCCTGGAGTCGGCCTTGGCCGCCGCTCTGCTGGAGCGCACGGGCGCTTTGCCGGGGCACATGCCGTCCGTTGCCGCCCCCGATGCCGGCGCCGCCGCGCGCGGGTTCCTCCGCTCGCGGATGGCTGCCGGTGAAGTCGGGGGTGCGGAGGGTGTGCTGGCTGCCGCGGTGCTGGAGCGGCGGGCCGTCGCCTCGGCCGACCTGTGCGTCAGGGAGGTGACCGGTACGGCGCCCGACTTCACGGCCCGGCGCAAGCAGGCACTGGTCCCCGCGTTCGCGGCGGCCGTCGACGAAAGGTTCCTGCCCTCCTGGGACGAGGCCGCGTTCGACCTGTCGGGGCTGCACAGCTGGGCCGCAGTGCAGGTGACCGCGAGCAAGGTGATCCTCGCCCGGGCCACCGGGAACACCGCCCGGATCAGCGACGAGGACGTACGGCTGCTGCTGGACACGCAGGGCCGGCCGCACCTGTGGGAGGGCAACGTCCTCATCCACCTGTCCGTCCTGCACGCCCTGTCGGGGCTGCCCGGCACCACGGCGACCGTCCTGGAGGGTCTTCAGCGCGTCCTCGGACACCAGCGCCCCGACGGAGGGTTCCCGTTCGTGACGGACACCGACACCTGGTGCTCCGCCACGGCAGGCGTCGCGCTGGCGGCCTCGGGCGCTCCGCAGGACGTGCTGGACCGGATCGCGGCCCACCTCGTCGACCGCCAGCTGCCGGGCGGCGGCTGGTCCTACACCGACCTCGCGTACCAGGCGGACGTCGACGACACGTCCGTCGCCGTGCAGTTCCTCCACTCCCTGGACCCCGCGCGGTACCGGGGGCCGGTCACGCGAGGGATGGACTCGATGGTCGCGGTGGCCTCGCCGGACGGCGGCTACCCCACCTATGTGGCCGGGGCACCTTCCGAGGCCTGCATGACCGCCGCTGTCGTGGACGCGCTCACCGTCCGGCCGGCGGACAACGCGGACCGCGTCCGTGCCGGGCTTCGCCACCTCGCAGCCCGGCAGCGCGCCGACGGCTCCTTCCCTCCCGACTGGAGCAGCAGCCGCCTCCACACCGTCTTCCGGGTGCTGCTGGCGGCCTCGCTCCACCCCCGGGAACAGCCCGCCGAAGTGCGCCGGATGGCCGAGCGGAGCATGCGTCTGGTGCTCACCCGGCAGAACGGCGACGGCGGCTGGGGTCAGCAGGACGGGGAGGCGAGCGACGTCATCAGCACCGCGTACGGGCTGATCGCCGTGTGCGGCCAGGACGACCCTCGGCCCGCGGCGGCCGCAGCGGCCTTCCTTGTCGCGGCCGAGCGCGACGGAAGCGTCCGGGGTGCGCGCCCCGACTCCATCGGCCCGCGCCCCTTCGTCTTCACCGTTCCCGTCCTGGCGGACATCTTCACCGTGCTGGCCCTCGGGCACCTCGCGCACCGGACCGCCCCGGTGGGCGACGTCTCCGGCAAGCGGCTGGCGGGCGTCCGATGAGCGGGGCCGTCAGGCATGCACCCGGTGAGTGTCCGCCGAGCGGACCCGTGCCCCGGCACCTGGGGATCGTCCCGGACGGCAACCGGCGCTGGGCCCGGCAGCGCGGGGTCCCGGCCCGGGAGGGATATCAGCGCGGGGCCGACCGGACCGTCGAGGTGGTGCGGTGGTGCGAGGAGGCGGGGGTGGAGACGGTCACCATCTGGGCGCTCTCCCAGGACAACGCCGCCAAACGGCAGGAGCTGCCCGTGATGGTGGAAGGGATCACCGCCCTCATGGGCGGCCTCACGGCCGCAGGGGCGTGGGACGTCAACGTCCTGGGCTCGCCCGAGCACCTGGACGCCCTCGGGCCGGCGGGCCTCTCCGGCCGGTCCCGGCGCGCAGCGGTGGGTGCGTCCGGCGACGGGTACGGGTGCGGCGACCGGCTGCGGGTCAACCTCGCGGTGGCGTACGACGGGCGGGAGGAGATCGTGGCCGCCGCCCTCGCCGTACTCGCCGAGAGCGGGGCCGACGGCCTGGACAGTGCGGCGATCGGCCGCCGACTGGAGCGCTGGGGGCAGCCGGACTGCGACCTGATCCTGCGGACCTCCGGCGAGCAGCGCCTCTCCGGCTTCCTGCTGTGGCAGAGCCTCACCGCCGAACTGCACTTCAGCCCGGAGCAGTGGCCGGACTTCGACCGGGCCGCCTTCGACGCCATGCTCGCCTCGTTCGCCGGCCGTGAACGCAGGTTCGGGGCATGACGGGCGGCGGGCAGGTTCGGCGGACGACGGGCGGCGGCACGGACACCCCGTACGCGCTGGCGGCGTACTCCCACCGGCATCTCCTGCGGCTCTCCCCGGCGGCCGGCGACCACCCGGCGGCCGAGGAGCTGGAGGCGGACGTACGGTCCTGGGCGACGGGCCGCGGCCTGAGCGCCCCGGGCGACGACGGCCTGGCACGCCGCAGGATCGGCCGCCTGGTGGGCCGGTGCATGCCCGGCGCGCCCGTCGCCGTGGCCCGGCTCACCGCGCGCTACCTGGCGTGGGTGTTCCACTTCGACGACACGGTCGCCGAGCACGCCGACCGGCTGGCCGTGCACCGGGCGTCGGACCCGCCCGGCATCCTGCTCTCCGGCCGCCTACCCGCCGGGGCGCCCGCCTGCGCCCATCTCACCTCCCTGGTCTCCGTACACGAGGCCGTCGTGGCCGCGGGCGGCACCGCACTGCTACCGCTCCTCGCCGACGGGCTGCGGCGGTACGTCGAGAACTGCGCGCGGGAGACACCCTGGCGGGCCACAGGGACTCCCCCGACGCTGGCCGAGTATCTGGCCCAGCGCGTCCACACATCGGGCGGCCACCCGATGTACCTGCACCTGCTGGCCCCGGGCATGCCCGGGGGCCGCGACCCGCAGACCGGCCCGCCTAACGCACCACTGACCGCCCCGCTGACCGGCCTGGCTGAACTCGCCTTCCTGATCGGCGGACTCGCCAACGACCTGCTCGGCCACGCCGCCGAACAGCGCCGGGGCGACCCGGTGAACGCCGTCACCGTCCTCGCGCACGAGTACGGGCTGCCCGTGCCGGAGGCGTACCGGGCCGTGGTCGTCCTGCACGCCGGCCACCAGCACCGCTTCGACGCCGCGTGCGCCGGGCTGCTGGCCGATGCCACGCTCCCCGCGGCCCAACGGCGGTTCGTGCACGCCGTCATGGGCTGGGTGGCGGGAAGCGCCGCGGCCGTCGAGCCCTACTGGCACCAGCTGCTCGCCACAGAACCGACCCAAGGAACAGGCTGATCACCGTGGAGACCCGCCGCCCCACCGCCACCGCCACCGCCGTCGTCGTCGGAGCCGGAATCGCCGGGCTCACCGCCGCCTGGCGTCTGCGCCAGGCCGGCCTGGTGGTCCGCGTCCTGGAACGGGAGCCGATGGCCGGCGGCCGTATGCGGACCGTCGACCACGACGGCTTCCGCATCGAACTCGGCGCCAGCATCCTCGGCCGCAACTACACCGGCATGCTCCGCCTCATCGAGGAGCTGGGCCTGTCCCACCAGTTCGGCCCCTCCAGCACCCTGTGCGGCTTCGACCGCGACAACACCGTCCACCGCCTGCGCACCGACTCCCGGGCCGACCTGCTCCGCACCCGGCTGATCGGCCCCCGTACCAAGGCGGCGGTATTCCGTGCCCTCCCGAACTTCCTGGCCCACCGCAAGCGCCTGGACTGGGACACCATGGACCGGAACACCTACCTCGACACCCTCAGCGCCACCCAGTACGCCCGGCGGCACCTCACCCAGGAGGCGATCGACCACCTCTGCGAGCCGCTCTTCGGCGGAGGCATCGTCCTGGCCTCCCCGGACCGCATGGCGGCCGCCGACATGCTCTTCTACACGGCGAAGCTGCTCGTCCCGCACTTCAACAGCCCGCAGGGCGTCGGGCTGCTCACCCGCACCCTGGCCGAGCGCCTCGGCGTGGAGCTGAACACCCGGGTCACCGCCGTCCGCCGACGGGCCGACGGGCTCTCCGTCACCTGGCAAGGCGGGGACGGGGAGCAGCGCACGGAGCAGGCCGACGCCGTTGTCGTGGCCGTCCCAGCCCCACAGGTGCCGGGCATCCTGCCCGACCTGTCGCCCCCGGACCGCGACTACCTCTCCTCCCTCCCCTACTCGCGAGCCCTGATCGTTTCCCTCGGCCTCGAACGCCCGCCATCGGAAAAGGCCTTCGCGCTCTTCCTCGCCCAGCGGACGCACCCCGCGCTGGTCGGCGTCGAACTCCACCACAACAAGATCCCCGGCCGGGTCGACGGCAGCCGCGGGCTCGTCACCCTCCACCCCCGGCAGGAGTTCACCGACCGCTGGTGGGACGCCGACGACCGCACCGTCACCGAACGGGCCGTCACCGCGGCCGCCGCCGTCTTCCCGGGCCTCCGCGAGACCGTCCTGACCAGCCACGTCAGCCGCCAGGACCCCGCTCTCGTCGTCCGCCCGCCCGGCGGCTACGCGGAGCTGCGCGCCTTCAACGCCCGCCGGCGCACCACCGACCCCCGCCTCCAGCTCGCGGGAGACTACTTCGGGCCCTCCAGCACCTACGGCGCGCTGCGTTCGGGGGAACAGGCCGCCGCCCGCATCCTGAACCACCTGCCCGCCGGGCGCCCGAGGTAGCCGACGGATCAGCTGTCGAGGGCGACCTCCGCGGTGACCACCATCGGCGTACGGTCGTCCGCCTCGGCGAGGAGTGCGCCGCCCGGGGCCCAGATCGCGGCCCGGCCGCAGCCGGTCCACGGGCCGGAGGGGCCCACGTGGTTGGCGAGGGCGACGAAGAGGTCCGTGTCCTCGGCGATACGGGGGTAGATGGTCGCCCGTTGGGCGATGCCGTCGCCCGTTCCGTACAGCGTGGAGGCGAGGTAGACCTCGCAGCCGTCCGCCGCCGCCCGGGCGGGCAGGTCGGGGAAGTGGCTGTCGTAGCAGGTGGCCAGGGCGAAGCGGAGGCCGCCGAGTTCGAACCGCCCGTCCCGGTCGCCGGGTGCGAACACTGCGGTCTCCTGGTCGTGGAGGTGCTGCTTGAGGTAGGTGGCGAGCAGCGCGCCGTCGGGGCCGTAGACGAACGTGCCGATGGCGGGGCGTGTGCCCGGGCCGCCGGTCGTCACCGCGCAGTTGACGACCGTGGCGATCCCGCTCGACCGGAGGGCGTCCAGCCGCGGATCGTCCGCGTTCACCTGGAGGCCGGGATCGTCGGAGAGCGCTCCGAGTTCGTACCCGGTGAGGGCGAGCTCGGGGAGCACGAGCAGCTCGGCCCCCTGGTCGCGCGCCTGCCCGGCGAGGGCGGCGAACCGGCGGACGTTGGCGGGGATGTCCGCCGGGACGGAGGTGAGCTGGGCTGCGGCTATCTTCATCGGCAGAGCTTGCCACGGGGGCCTCTCTTTTCAGGGGGCCGACTTGTCCCAGGGGGCTGGCTGTCCAAGGGCCCTCTCTCCGTGGCCTTACCGCCTACCGTGCGAGGGCCTCGGTCGCCTCCACGATGACCAGCGTGCCCTTGCTGCCGGGGCGGACCGCGTGGGCGGTGCCCGCTGCCACCACGTACATCTCGCCGGGCCCCACCGTCACCGCCGCCCCCTCCACGTCCAGTTCGAGCAGACCGTCGAGCACCAGCAGGACCTCGGGCTCCGCGTGCCGCTCCTCCTCGACCGGCAGCTCGTCCATGCGCAGGACCTTGACCTCGGCCGCCCCCACCCGGCCGAGCACCGTGGAGCTCCACGCCCGGGGCAGGACAGCCGCCGCTTCCGACACCTTGACCACGCTCATCGCACACACCTCTCGGCGGACCCCCTCGCCGCCGGAGAACTCGCAGGTGACGAAGTGGTCCGCGCATCAGGATCAACGGATATACGGACGCTATCCGGGGCGGGGCGGTGGGTGGTCGACCGTTCGGTAAAGACCTGGGGAATCACCACGTCATGTACGGGCGGCCGCCTTCTCAGTACCCCGGCGCCCCCAGCGCCCGCAGCACATGGGCCACGAGGTCGGCGATCGTCTCCTCGTCCTGGACCGGTTTGCGCAGGACGTGGCAGTAGTAGACGGGGCCGTACAGCATCTCCACCGCCAGCGGGAGGTTCGCACCCGGCGGGATCTGGCCCTGGTCCTGGGCGCTGCGCAGCCGGGCCACCGCCTCCTCCACCCGCGGGTCCACCAGCTGGTCCTTCAGCGCCTGCGCGAGGACGTCGTCGTGGTGGAGCTCGGAGAGGATACCCCCGTACGCCGGGCCGAAGGGCGGTACGGAGAGCAGCCGCACCGCGCCGGCGACATG
>NZ_BMUG01000015.1 GCF_014650075.1 Streptomyces microflavus
CCCGCGGAGCGGGTACCACATCGCTGCGCGATGTGCAAGCGGAGGCGGTCGCTGCGCTCCCGCTGCCCTCGCGGTGCGAGGGCGCCCACCTTCGCTGCGCTCCAGTGGGCAGTGGGGCCGGCCGCTGCGCGCCCGGCTGGCCCGCGCGGTGCGCGGCCCTGGATGCGGTGTGTGATGGTGCGGATATTTGGTTCTGCAGTAGGAGAGTTGGGAGGAGCGCGGGGCGCTCCTGGCGGGTCCGCTGCGCTCCCCCGCCTGACGGTTCTTCCGGCTGCGCCTCCAGAACCTTGAGGGCCCGCGATGCGGGCCGGGCTGGCTACGAGGGTGAGGGCCGCTCGTTCGTGTTGGGTTCCAGCATAGCGGGTGCATCCGAGATTGGGCATGTATCGTTGGCGAAAATGTGAGACATGCTGGATCTGGAGGATGAGCATGCAAAGTCTACTGACGTTACTAGGGGCGGTCCTCGGTGGAAGTTTGGTTCTCTTAGGTGACCTGATTCGCCGGAGAGTTGAGAGGAGGAAGGCGAACGTAACTCGGCTTGTAGAGGCAAGCTCGCGACTCTCATCCATGTACAACCGGCTTTGCGGAGAAATTCTTGACGCGGCTATAGCCGGTGTAGCTGTTACGGATCTGGCTATCCCGGATCCTCTTCGCTTTGAGCTGGTAACCCAGTTTTATATGACTCCTGGCAGTGAGCAGCTCCGCTCCCGTGCGTCGCGTCTGATTGGTGCGTACGGCCAACTCCGGGATGCATATGGTACCGATTCGGCTTGGGCTGCGGCGAGGGACGAACATGGTTTGGCATTGCGGGAGTTCGAGTCTGCTGTTCGCGAAATTGTGCACCGTGATCACATCTGACGCCTAACTTGAGCGTATTCATTGCCGAAATCGTAGAGGTGGGAAAAATCCGTGATTCAGCTCAAGGAACACCAGCTGGAACAAAAGTCGGCGTTTCGTAAGTGGGTGGGATTCCCTGCAAGATCATCTGTGCCCCCGCAGGGTGCCCGTGGCACGCTCGTGTCAGCGACCGGCTCAGGCAAGACGATCACGGCCTCCGCGTGCGCGCTGGAGAGCTTCGCGGACGGCCGGATCCTCGTTACCGTCCCCACCCTGGACCTCCTCGCGCAGACCGCACAGGCGTGGCGCCTGGTGGGCCACCGAGCCCCGATGGTCGCGGTGTGCTCGCTGGAGAACGACGCGGTGCTCAACTCGCTGGGCGTGCGCACCACGACGAACCCGATCCAGCTCGCCCTGTGGGCCGGGTCCGGGCCGGTCGTCGTGTTCGCCACGTACGCCTCTCTCGTGGACCGCGAGGACATCAACGCACCAGCGGGCCAGCGGAAGGTTCGCGGGCCGCTGGAGGCCGCCCTGACGGGCGGAGAGCGGTTGTACGGACAGCGCATGGACGGCTTTTCGCTCGCGATCGTGGACGAGGCGCACGGAACCGCTGGTGATCTTGGGCGGCCGTGGGCGGCGATCCACGACAACCAGCGCATCCCTGCGGACTTCCGCCTCTACCTGACCGCGACCCCGCGCATCCTCGCCGCACCCCGCCCCCAGAAGGGCACCGATGGCCAAGAGACGGAGATCGCGAGCATGGCCGACGACCCAGACGGCCTCTTCGGCGCCTGGCTCCCCGGCGCGGAGCTCGGGCTCTCAGAGGCGATCGAGCGGGAAATCCTTGCTGGGTTCGAGATCGACGTCCTGGAGATCCGCGACCCCGCCCCCGTCAACGGGGAGTCGGAAGAGGCGCGGCGAGGCCGGCGCCTGGCGCTCCTGCAGACCGCGCTTTTGGAGCACGCGGCGGCGTACAACCTGCGTACGGTCATGACCTTCCACCAGAAGGTCGAAGAAGCCCGCGCGTTCGCGGACAAGCTCCCCGAGACCGCAGCCGCCCTCCACATGAACGACGCCTCGAACGAGGACCTGGCGGCCGCGGACAAGCTGCCGAAGTCGTCGATCGACGCGGAGTTCTACGAGCTGGAGGCCGGCCGCCACGTACCCCCGGACCGGGTGTGGTCGGCATGGCTGTGCGGCGACCACCTCGTATCCGAACGCCGCGAGGTCCTGCGCCAGTTCGCCAACGGCATCGACGCGGACGGGCGCCGGGTCCACCGCGCCTTCCTCGCGTCCGTTCGCGTGCTGGGGGAAGGCGTGGACATCACCGGCGAACGGGGAGTCGACTCGATCTGCTTCGCGGACACCCGAGGCTCCCAGGTCGAGATCGTCCAGAACATCGGCCGCGCGCTCCGCCTCAACAAGGACGGCTCCACGAAGGTCGCCCGCATCATCGTGCCGGTGTTCCTGGAGCCGAACGAGGACCCCACCGACATGGTCGCCAGCGCCTCGTTCCGCCCCCTGGTAGCCGTACTACAGGGCCTGCGCTCGCATGACGAACGCCTGGTCGAACAGCTCGCTTCCCGCGCGCTCACGAGCGGGAAGCGCAAGATCCACGTCCAACGCGACAAGGACGGGCGGATCGTCGGGTCCGGCGGCGAAATCGACGGCGAGGACCAGGAGCCGGGCGACGAGACCGACGCCGCCGCCGAGTCCGCGCTGCTGCACTTCTCCACCCCGCGCGACGCCGCCACCATCGCCGCGTTCCTCCGAACGCGGGTCTACCGGCCCGAATCGCTGGCCTGGCTGGAGGGCTACCAGGCCCTGATCCGATGGCGGGCCGAGAACGAGATCACCGGCCTCTGCGCCGTCCCGTACGGCGTCGAGGTCGAGGTCGGCGCGACGAAGGCATTCCCGCTGGGCCGATGGGTCCATCAGCAGCGGAAATCCCTGCGGGCCGGGGAACTCGATCCGCACCGCAAGGAACTCCTGGACGCACCCGAGGCCGGGATGGTCTGGGAGCCCGGCGAGGAAGCCTGGGAGAACAAGCTCGCCGCGCTCCGCTCCTACCGGCGGGCGACCGGGCACCTCGCACCACGTCAGGACGCGGTGTGGGGTGAGGGCGAGGCGATGGTGCCCATCGGGCAGCACCTCGCCAACCTCCGGCGCAAGGGCGGCCTGGGCAAAGACCCGGAGCGCGCGGCGGAACGGGCGGCGCAGCTGGCGGCGATCGACGAGGACTGGAACTGCCCCTGGTCGCTGAACTGGCAACGCCTCTACCGCGTGCTCGCCGACCTCGTCGACGCCGACGGAACCCTCCCCTACATCGCCCCCGGCGTACTCATGGACGGTGATGACATCGGCGCCTGGAGGTGGAAACAGCAGAACGCGGGCGTCCAGGCGCAGCTGATGCCGCAGCAGCGCGAGCGGCTGGCCGCGCTGGGCATTCCCGTCGTTGAGCCCACCTCTCCCGCCCCGGCAGCACCCCGTACGACGAAGGTCAAGGCGAAGGGGCCGGGCAGGGCGCAGGCGGCGTTCCAGCGAGGTCTCGCGGCCCTCACACAGTGGGTCGAGCGGGAAGGCGCCGACCGGCCGGTGCCTCGTGGCACGGTCGTCGAGGTCGCCGTCGACGGCGAGACCGAGCCGGTGCCGGTGAAGCTCGGTGTATGGGTCTCGAACACAAAATCGAGAAGGGACCGGCTGGACACCGACCAGCTCGCCGCCCTCGCCAAGCTCGGCATGGACTGGGCGAAGGCATCTGCCTGAACGGAAGAGAGGGTTCACCGTCGCCCGGTGAACCCTCTCTTCGGGATGGATGTGCGGACGGGCTCCGTCCACACACCTACTTCTTCTTGGGGGTCTCGTTGACCGTGGTCTTGGGGTGACGCTTGACGGTGGACTGCTTGACGAACTTGCCGGTGATCGCGCTGCGTCCGCGGCCGCTGCTGGAGGTGGATGCCTTCTTGGGCATGGTGAGTTACTTCCTTTCGAGTTAACCTCACTGTCTCGATGTCGAAACAATACGTCGAGACTAGATCAGCACTGTTGTGATAGTCAAACAGTGTTTCGAAAGTGACTCCCTTGGGATCGGAAGGACCGAAGTGGCCAAGGACCAAATCGACGTCGAGGCGCTCTACTCGGCGCTCGACGCCCAACGAACCGCCCGCGGGCTCTCGTGGCGGCAACTGGCCAAGGAACTCCAGGTCAGCCCGTCCTTGCTCTCCCGGATGGCCAACGGACTGCGCCCAGACGCGGACGCCTTCATCACCCTGGTGCAGTGGCTCGGAGTCCCGGCCGAGCAGTTCGCGGTGGGGGGTGACGCGACCGCGCAGCGAGAGGAGCCGGAACTGGTCACGCAAATCGGATCATTGCTCCGGGCCCGTAAGGACCTCGAACCCGAGGACGTCGCGTATCTGGAGACCGTCATCAACGCCACGGTGCGCCGTGTGAAGACCTTGCCCCGGGACAAGGAGGCGTAGTGCGAAGAGGGTTCAAGGCAGAGGCGAAACGCCTGGCACTGGAAGTCAGAGAAGAGCTCGGCGTCACGGCGCACGAGGCGATGGACCCGTACGCACTCGCGGAGCTCTACGGCATCGACGTCTTCACCTTGCACGACGTCGCTCAAGACCACTCCGAAGCGACGGCCGCTCTTCGCCACTTCACCGAGATCCGTCCCGATGTCTTCTCCGCAGCAGTCCTGTGCCTGGGTCCCCGCCGGGTGATCGTGGAGAACTCCGGGCACGAACGTCCCCGGCGGGCATCCACTCTCGCGCACGAGATGTCGCACATCCTCCTTGAGCACGCGTTCACCACACTGCTCCGTACCTCTGGACGTGAGTGCCGCAACAGCGACCACGACCAGGAGAGCGAGGCGGCAGAGCTCTCCGGGGAGCTGCTCCTCCCCTCGGATGCAGCCCGCCGGCTGGCCTACAACGGCGTACCCGACGAATCCGTAGCCGACCGCTTCGGCATCAGCACCGAGTTCGCGCGCTGGCGGATGAATGCGACGGGTGCCCGGCTCATAGCTCAGCGCGCGAAGGCCCGAAGCGGCCGCTGATTACAACGCCACCGAGACCTATCCGACAGGCGGTCCTCCAAGGACCGTCGCCTTGTTCCTGGCGGACCCACCCCGCCCAGTCTTTGCTGTCGGCTCGGTGAGGCAAAGACTGTCAGCACGAGCGATATTCCGCGCCGACGGCCCTGCGATACTCAGACCGTGGCCTTGATCCGCGACATCACCGAGGTCGACCACTCGGTGGTGGAAGAACTCCTGGACTCTACTGGCCTCACCATCTCCGGGCCCTACGACCCCGAGGGCATGGAGGTCGTCGTGGCCGAGGTCTGCGGAACTGTTGTCGGGGTCGCCGAGTTCCATCTCCACTGCGATTTCGGACACGACGAAGGCCGGGAGACGCATGTCGGCGAGCAGGCGTTCGTCTTGACCGTGGCCGTTGCCAATGCCTGCCGTCGCAGCGGAGTCGGCCGCGCGCTCCTCACCGAGGTAGCCCGCCGAGCCCACGAAGCCGGACATACTTTCCTGGCCCTGGTCCCACAGGACGGCGACGATGCAGCCAGTCGGCTGGCATTCTTCCGGGCATGCGGGCTAAAGCTGCTCAAGCCCTACGGGTCCGACCAGCCGGGCGCGGCCTGGGGCTGCCCGGTCTCGGAGATCTTCGGCGCGAGCGTGGCAGGGCCAAAGCGCGCTGAGCTCTCAAAGGGACACGCCCTGGGTGGAGCTCCCGCCTAGCCCCTCTTGGGGACTCGATACCAGAACGACAACACCGGGATGTCGGCGACGTCCGTCGTCACCTGAGCCGCCAACTTGTCGCCGGTGCTCGCCCAAGGCTCGTAGCTTGCGTCAGCCAGCGCTGTCCCAAGAACGCAGAAACCTGGCAGGCAGTGGCAGACGACCTGGGAGAACTGACACGACAGACTGCAGGTGCCGGCCTTGCCGACTGGCGGCTTCGGGAGGCAGATGTGGGACAGATCGAGCAGGGGTTGGAGCGCGCATTGCGCACCCGTCCCGTTCCTTCAAGCAACGAGGCCCGCCTGCGGTTTCTGCTGGCATCACATGGTGGTTCCACTCGGAGGGTAGCCGCCGTGCTAGGGGTGTCCCAGCGCACCGTGCAGCGGTGGGTGACGAAGAAGCCAGGAGCTCGTCGTCCCCCGGGTCCGCCGCATCTCCGATCGATCGAGGAAGCGGTCCGGGCTCGTTGGCAGCCCCGGATACGAGCCCGTCGGCGTGCCCAGGCAGAGGCAGAGGGGTTCGTCTTCCATACCAGGGCGCGGTTCGGGTTTGCTGCTGCGGCAGGTTCTTCGGACGATCCGCGGGTGCGGTGGATCACCCAGGATCTGCCGGGAGAGGTAGCCCGGGAGCTGTTCGCCGCTCGGGACGCCGGTGCGGGCGAGCAGCAGCAGACGGTGATCCTCGCCCGCGCGCTGGGACACAGCTACTTCCGCGAATGGGGCCGTCGGGCCCACGGTCTACACATCGTCTTCAGCGACGTCGAGTTCGCCGACTTCTCGATCGACTGAGCCTGCCCCTTCGAGCGGCCGTGTCAGGGTGTTCAGGGTCGTGAGTGCCTGACGCGACTTGTCGGCACCGCTTCGTACCGCTCGGCTTCCTGCCGCTCGCGCCAGTCCCACTCCACACGGCCGACCATGCCTTTGCGGCGGGCTGCGGGCGGCTGAGGCGGGCGCAGCTTGGCCGTCTCCGCCACGCGCAGCAGGTGCGCACGGTCACCTGGCGCGGCGAGCAGTTCCTGGTCCTCGCCGGAGACGAGCCGGGTGAAGCAGGCCGCCGCTCGCAGGAAGACGCTGGCCCAGGGTGGTACGGGGTGGGCGGCGCAGCCGTCGGTGTAGCGGGCGCGGTCATGGAGGGCGAGCGTGGCCGCGGCGGTGTCGTAGTCGCGGGGGCGTGCGGTGGCGAGTTGTTGGAGGGAGGCGCCGGTGAAAAGCGCGGCGGCAACGGCCGCAGCCAGGCGAGGATGTGCGGTCGCCGCGTGCAGTCGGTGGGCGACTTTCTGGGCGGTGAGCGCGGTGAGAGGCACGGGCGGTGGGCGGTGCCGCCAGATGATCGGAGGCGGGGTGCACGGATCGGTGCAGGAGCGGGGGCTGTCGTAAGAGATGAGGCGTTCCAGTGCGGGCAGGGTGAGCCACCGGCCGGCCGTCCCGGCGGACTCATCTGCGAGCGGGGGTTCGGCGATAGGCATGCCGTAGTAGTGGCGGCGGGCTGCGTCGAGGTCGGTGGTGAGGGAGTAGTCGGCCGTCCGCAGGGCCTGGTACAGGGCGGCGGGAAGGCGGGGACGGTGGCAGACCAGGGTCAAGTGGATACCTGTGAGGGCACGCAGCTCAAGGAGTCGCATTGTGCGGTGGGTGGTGAGGCGGTGGGCGCGCAGGACGGTCAGCCGGGTGACGGGCAGGGCGGTCATCCAGGCCGTGACGGCTTCCCAGGCGGGCTGACGACCGCCTGAAAGCGGCCGGTGAGCAGGGGCGGTTTGTTCAGGGCGGCGAGAAGGTCGTGGGCGAGGCCGGTCTCGCTGCTGGTGCCCGGTCCGGGGTGCAGCGTGATCCGGCCGGACGGCGGATGGTGGGCGGCCAGGGCGGTGTGGGTGTGGATGACGTCGTCATCGCGGTCGATGACCACGGTGACGGACGGCGGCCGCGTGGCGGGAGGCATGGCGGTGTGGTGGTCAGCCAAGGCGGCTGAAGGCCCAGCGCAGCAGTTCCTGATCCACACGGGGGCGGCCGGAGCGTGCCAGGGCGGTGCGGGTGTGCGCGGTCAGCTGGGCCCAGGCGCGGAAGTTGCCGTGCGCGGCGTGCTGGTCGGCGAACGTGATGTCCTCGGGGTCGGCGTCGGCCCAGATCGGGTGGAACAGCGGGATGACGTCGAGGACCTCGCTGGGGGTGAGGCGGGTGAAGTGCTGCCAGATGAAGATGCGAGAGGAGAGCATCGGTTCGCGGCGCAGCACGGTGTGGCAGCCCTCGCCGCCGACGAAGATGATCGCGAGCTGGGTTGAGGGTTCGTCCCACAGGTAGCGGAAGTACTCGAACGCCTCCCCGTTAAGCCACTGGGCCTCATCCACGAGGAAGGTACGGGAGCGCTCGGCCAGAGCGGTCTTCAGCAGACGGTCGAACTCGCTGGGGTGGCGCGGCGGCTCGCCGGGCAAGTCGAGCGCGGTGAACAGCTCGTAGCGCACCGCACGGGCGGTGGGACGGGCCCGGAAGGTGACCCGGCGGACATCCTCGCCCGGTTCGAGCTCGCGCAGGCAGGTGTTGACCGCGAGCGTCTTACCGAAGCCGGCGCCGCCGTGGATACACATCATCGCGCGGGCAGCGACCGTATCGCCGATGTTCTCCCGCGCGGTGAGCAGAGCGCGGGTGGTGACCACGGAAGCGTCGGGCAAGTCGACGTACTGGTAGGTGGCCGCAGTCATCAGGCATCTCCATCTTCGTCGGTGGGGGGAGGTGCGCCCCGCCGGGGGGCCGGGCCGTCCGGGACTACAGGGGCGGAGTCACGGCTGGACGGGAGCGGGGCGGGCCGGGCCGCCGTGGTCAGCGCAGCCAGGGAAGCAGGGGTGCGCCAGTCGGCCGGGGGCGCGGCGGGCGGGATGAGGTCCGGCATCGCCAGACCCGACAGGTCGGTGCCAGCGGCCTGGGCGAGCTCGGCCTCGGCCTGCGCGGTGGTCAGCGCGCCGAGCCGCCGGGGCGCCTCCGGCTGGTTCACGGCTGCATAGCGCTCGCGCTGTGAGGCCTCCAGGTCCTTCTTCAGGCGGCGGGCGCGGGCGGCCCGTGCCCGCCGTACGGCGCTGACCTGTTCCTCAGTGGCCTGATCTGCCAGATCCGCGGGACCGAGGTAGCGGCCCGTGGTGGCGTGGTAGACCTCGATGCGGTGGTCGTGATGGGGCATGAAACGGACCCGGACCTGGATCCCGGACTGACCGGTCATCCACGGCCCCACGTAGTCGCGATTCTTGAAGCGGATACCGCTGCTTGTCAGCATGCGGGTGCCGGCGTCTTCCAGGGTGAACGTCCACAAATCTGCGGCCGGTACGTCCCGCAGCGGGGTGGGATCGTCCTGCCACGCATCAAGCGGCGTCCTGCCCCGCAACGGCGCCGGACGGTGCTCGGTGTTCCACCACAGCGTCCAATCCAGCAGCCGGGCGGTGAAGTCCTCGAAGCCAAGCAGCACCTCGTCCTTCGGACGGGAAGCACGCTTACCGGGGCGCGGCTGGCGGGCGTAGCCGGGCAGCGCGGCCAGGAACATGCCTTCTACCGCCCGGTTCAGGCCCTCCACCGTGCCCTTGAGGTGCGGGGTGTAGGCGGGCAGGTCCTCCACCGTCACGTCCAGGAGATCGAACGCTGCGGTCACCGTCCGGGACAGGAAGTCCTTGCCACGGTCCACCCGCACCTTCTCGGGCAGGCCGCCAAACAGGCCGTAGGGGTCCTCGCGCAGGACAGCGGAGCGCAGCGCGGCCAGCACCGACTCCCGCGACGGATGCACCGGTGTCACCGCGACACCGGTGATCGCGTTGGTGGCGCAGTCGGTGAACCACGTGATCCACGGCCTGCGAGCCCTGCCCTCGACATCGACCAGAACAGGTGCCTGCATGTGGTCGGTCTCCCACACCTGGTTCCGCCAGCCCCGCGGCCTGGCCAGGAACACATCATGCTTAAGCGCCGCCCGCTCTCCACCCGCGAGCCCGGCCCGCTCCCCCGGCGTCAGATCACGGCGAATCGCCCGGTGCAACGTCGTCAGCGACGGCGCGTCTGCAGACGGGGACTGCCTGGCAGCGCGCAGGACCAGCTCGCGATGAACCGCCCGCACGTTCCCCTTCCACAACGCCAGCAGTCCACGGATCTCGGGCGTGACCGTGAACCTCGCATCGGCCCGGGAGCGCGCACCGGGATAGGCGGCTGCAGTCTCATCGCTCTGAGCAGCGGCCAGCCAGCGCCACACCGTGCGCTCCGACGCCCCCAGCGCGTCCGCAGCCACTCGTACATGACCTGTTGTCAGGTTTCCCCCGTCCCGCAGGGCGAGCAGCCTCCGCACCGCAGGGCCACGCATTGCCGTCCTTGACGCCGCGGGCAGTCCGCCGGCTGCGCGGACCGCGTCACCGTCCTCCATGTCAGCTCCTTCACGCGGTTGGGACATCTATGTGTGCCGGCCGCCGAAGCGTGCGCTGGGTTCACAGCGGCGGCGCGACCCGCTGGCACAGCCGCCCCAGCAAGGCCCGGTCGGCGACCGCGTCAGCGGTGGTGAGCAACACGTTCTGCAGGTGTGTGGTCAAAGCGGCCCAAGTCCGGAGCGTGCCGTGTGTCGACGTCTGGTCGATCCATGTCAGGTCCTCGGCCGAGACAGTGCGCCACAGCGGATGGAAGCCGGTCACCACGGCTGTCACTTCCGTTGCGGCCAGACGTGGAACCTCCTGCCACGCGCCGATGCGTGACGCCAGCTGCGGCAGCCGGGCCAGCGCCCGCTCGGTGCCCGCCCCGCACAGCACCAGCGTGACCCGTGTGCCCGGGTGGTCCCACAGGCTCTGTAGGTACTCCAGGCACGGCACGGGCAGGCGCTGTGCCTCATCGATCACGATCACCCGCGCCTCGCCCAGAGCCCCCGTAACTGCGGCGTCGGCGAGCGCCGATGTGTGCGGGAAGCGGCCCGGCAGTGCCAGAGCGTCGAACACCGCCCGCCTCATTCCGGCCACCGACGGGCGCACCGGCACCGGCACCCACGTCACCTTCCAGCCCGCAGGCACTGCGCGGAGCGCCATCCGCACAGCCGCGGTCTTGCCCCGGCCCGGGTCACCGAACACACACACCGCGCCCTCGGCCGCCATTGCCTGCCCGACCGCCTCGGCCACCGCCCGCACCGACGACGTCTCCACCAGCCGAGCCCCCGCCGGCAACGCCACACCCTCCAGCGTGCCGCTCTCCCCCGACGGCACGCCCGAGACCGCCTCCGGCGCAGGGTGCGGCGGCCGGCGCGCAGCCACCTTCGCCGCGCCGCCCTCCCGCGGCCCGGCCAGAGCGAGGTCAGCCAGCGCCTGCCTCGTCTGCTGCTCCTCCCGCTCCCTGCGCACCACCGCACGGTCCGGCAATACCCTGCCGGCCTGAAGGTCCCGGTGCACCACCCGGTACAACGACGCCGGCGAAGGCACCTCGCCCCCGACCCGCTTCAAGTACCGGTGCAGCACCGCCACGTTCCCGCCCGCCTGCGCCAGCACCTCCCATGCCTGGTCGGACAACTCCAACCGGGCCCGACGCCTGCGCTCCACACGCCCCTCGGTCCGCGCCGCCTCCAGCCACCGCCACACCGTCCGTGCGGTCACCCCACCGACCTGTGCGCCCGCACGCACATGCGCCGTCGTCAACGCCCCGGCCGCATCGAGCTCCATCAGCCGCGCCACCAGCACCGGCCGGGACACCCTCAACCCCGCCGTAATCTCACCCCACACGCCCGGCTCGCCCACCGAAAAACCCTCCGCCGCAGACACCGACCCCACCACCGTGCAGCCGCGCAGCCCTCTAAAGGATCAGAAGTGCCGTTCCCGAGACAGCGGAGTGGAGTGGGGTGTACCGACCCATGACAGCCATGAAGGCACCAGGTACCGCCCCGTGTCAGTGACCACACCCTCCCTCAACACCCAACCAGCGGAAACGGCTAGTCCTGACGTCCCGTCACTGACACCACACACCGACACCAACCCGGCACATCGCACTTAGGTCAGCGCCTCCAAAGCGGGCACGGCGAAAGTTGGCCCGCTCAAAGTCGAGTCCAGTCAAATCCGTACGTCTCAGATCTATTCGTGCTGCTTCTCTGCGCATGGGGCGGCGTCCGAGCACCGTGATGGCAGCCTGCACGGGTTCGTCAGGCCGAGGAACACCAAGGCCAATTCCAGCGTGTTGGCGCACGAAGGCCGCTAGGACGGTTACCACCGTGTCGTGGTCGTCTTCACTGTCGCGCATAATGCGCTCTAGACTGTAGATGGCTCCCAGTCGTTGTGTGTCGTCTTGAGAACTCAGCAGCTTAATTGCTTCGACATAGCGGCCTGTGACTTGTCCCTCTCGAGCAATCCGCGCCTGCTCTGCTTCTCGATCGGCCGACATCTTGATCGTGATCTCGAACTGTTTCTGGTTTTCGGCGAACTGCTCTTGTGCATGCTGGAAATTCTCGCGTTCCAGACGGTGTTTCTCGCGGGTGTAGTAGAGCCCGGCCGCAGTGAAGCCGCCGGCAGCGATGGCGACGAGCATGGTGCGGAAGCCGGTGACGATGATCCCGGCTGACGAGACAAGCTCTCCGTTTCTATCGCGCAGGTGGTGGCCTTCGAACCACCAAGGCGCCCATACGAGCAGCACGATGAAGGCGGCCGCCCCGGCTATGGCTGCAGTCCAGGCCCATCGTGGGTGGCGTTTGCGCCACGGTTCGCGCTTCCGCTCGGGCTCAGTCTGACCCGTGTCTGGCTCGTCGCTCATGCCCGGCATGATGTCCCTCTGGTGGGCACGGCATGCGGCGAACAGGACTGTTCAGAGCTGAAGTTGAGAGTTCTGCCAACTACCGAGGTATCGCGGGTTGGGGCGTGCAGCTTGTCCCAGGGGCGAAAAAGCCACCAACCACTCCGTGCTGGACGGACAGCAGCAGCCGCGGGGTCGTGACCTGCCGCGCCACAATCCAGCCCCTACGACCACCTAACGTGCGTCTCCGCACTGCTGACGCCCGTCCCCTGCTCCCAGTACACGCTCAAGAGCGGGTACTGAGGATCATCGGAGGAAGCCGAAGAGGCCGTTCTTTTTGGCTTCTTCCCGGGCTGCGGCGCGGGATCCGCCGGCGGACCGGCGGGCGGCGGAGACGGTGCGGTGCGGACGGCCTGGCGGACCACGGCACGCACGGTCGGCTCATCGAGGGCCTGGAGGCCGCTGTGGGCGAGCGCGACGATTCGGCGGGTGATCAACTGCGCGACGGTGTCCGTACGGCCGGAGACGGCGATCAGGGTGCGTTGGGACAGGCCGTAGTCGAGCGCGGCCGCGGCGGCCGGGTCGGTGTCTCGCGTGCGAGACGTCCCGGGGCCGACGGCGACGGCGTCGTGCCCAGATCCCTGGCCGCCCAAGCAACCGTCGCCGTCGGGTGACCGCACGTCGACCCAGCGCGCCACCACTTGGCCGAGCGGCTTCGGCGGACACTTCTGAGCCGAAGGGGCCAGCTCGCACATCATGCCGATCGTTTCTACGGCCTCGCCGCTGGGGAGCCCAGAGTCGAGTGCCGGTGGGATCCATCCGCCGGTCACCGGTCGGAGGGCGGGGCAGAGAGACCGAGGACTCCGTCCGCGATCTTTGTTCGCTTTCCGTCATGTTCCCGGGAGAGCGTGCCGCTGTTGCAGTAGGTGCCGGCATCGGCTCGGTCTGTGGGCCCGATGCAGTCCGGGATCGTCAAAATCATTGTCGTGCTGCGGTCCAACTGGCGTGCCACCGTCGCTGGTTGGGTGCCCGCTGCCGCCCACCGTTCGCCGTCCAGTCGCCAAAGTGTCGAGGGGCGGTGAACACGCCTCTTGACGTCCTCCGAGTCCGCGCTGTTGTCGCAGGTCCAAGAGGAAATGGTGGCGTACAGGTGCTGGTCGGGACCCCACCACAAATCGTGCACCTCTATGCCGCCGGTGACAGCAGGAATGTAGCCGGGTGGCATGGCAGCTGACTGGTCGGTGCCGTGTACCTCGCCGTTGAGATCGAGCAGGACTATGGGGAAGGAAGTGGCGCACTCGCCGGGATTCTGCCTCACCCCCACGGCGATGCGCTCGCGGCCGTCGATGGTTGCCAGGGCTGTGGGCATGTAGGCGTTGGAGTCGAAGCGTGTGTATGAGGCGGTGATCCCTGTGCCTGCTGTCCCTTTCAGCTCGTGGAGGCGCAGTTCCATTCCTGGCTCGCCGCCGGACATGACGTATTCGCCGGTGAGCAGATGAGTGCGGGTGCCGCCCAGGAGCAAGTTCTGCCAGGTGCCGTCGCTGTCGGACGCGGGGGGGATTTGGGTGCCATGATCCGCGGGGTCGCCGGCGTCGTAGCGGACTGCCCGGGTTTCGCGGGCGTCGTTGTCCCACCGCAGGGCGATCACGTCGTGGTCGCCGACCGGGGCAAGGTCGTCGCAGTTAGGGCAGGGCCGTCGCCGTACCTCGCCCGTCTGGGCGTTCAGAGTGATGAGCTGGACACTATCGGGCTGATCGAGGAGCGCAGCGTCGGACAGGAGAGTGACCCACCGGCCGTCATGGGTCCATACGACGTCGTTCTTCGCCGAGTCGCTCAGATCGAAGACCCGGGAGACCCGGACTGGCGGGCTCTCACCCCGCACCAGCACGAATTCCCGCTCAGTGGTGTAGGCGTATACGGCACCGATCGGAGTCTGTCTCTTCGAGGCGGTTGGGCCCGCGGCCGCGACCCGATCGTCATCCGGCGATGATCCTGTCACGCGGACCACTATGACGGTCGCCGCCACGGCAAGGGCCAGAGCCAGTGCGGCCAGGGCCACCAGCTGGCGCAGAGTAATTTCCTGTCCTCCAGGCCGCCCGGTCACGGGGCTACTCCCTTCGTAGCCGCGGACCCCGGATCGACGCTGTGCCAGCCGTCCTCCCGCTCCTCGTACGCGGCCCGGTATCCGGCCGGTGGCTGACTGCCCGCGATGGCGGCAGCGGTCAAGGTAAAGGGCTTGCCCTGCCGGTCGATCTGCTCAGTGAAGACACCCTTCGCGGTGGCCACCACCAGTTCCAGGGTGAACGAGCAGCGGTAGCGTTTGCTGGCAACACCGATACTCAGCGTCTCCCGCTCCCCCGGCTCCAGGGTCAGTGTGCGTTCCTTGAAGTAGTCCCGCCCTGTCCACGTCAGTCCCGCGCCGGTACGGGCCCGCAACTGCGCCTGGGGATCGGCGGCATCGAGGTCAAGACCGAGCGCGACCGTATCGCCGCTGCCCTGTGTGTATGCCGAGAAGAAGGTGCCGTCCAGCGGTGGCCCGCACTTCTTGTGCACGTTGACGTCGGTGACCTGGACCTGTTCCGCCGCATTGCCTCGCAGCGCCAAGGTGATGGTGGCGGACTCCAATGCCGTCCCTCCATTGCGGGCATACCAGGAGTTAAACGCGGCCGAGTTCGCTGCCATATCGGAACCGAACTTCCCCAGCTCGGTCGGGGACATGTGCAGCGCGTCCGGCAGAGCGAAGTCGCCGCCGGCCAGGTCGCTGGCCGGGCCGATGACGGATGTGACCAGGACCGGCGGTGCACCGGTAGGCGCCGGGCGAGGCCGGGTATCCGTCGGCGGCTGGGCCACCTTGGGCCCATTGTCGACGTCATGGCTCTGCCACCACAGGGTGCCGCCGACAGCAAGTCCGACGACCGTCAACAGGCAGATCAGCGTGGTCCTCAGACTGACAGTTCGAGCAGCTGCGCCGTGGACGATGAGGTTGTGGGCTAAGCCGACAGCCATCCCATGATGAGAGGCGCGCACGTCGCCATGTGATCGGGCGGGCGTGTTCGCGGACAGGGGAGACGGTTCGTCGGGGGCGTTGCCTGCGTGGGCATTGCCCGTGGCCGGTTCGGCTAGCCCTGGGGCCGAACCGGCGGCGGAGGGGGGCTGAAGGTGACGTTCCCGTTGATGGTGCCGGATGCGAGCGACCCGTGTTCGGCACGGATCTGCACGTCCCGCTGGGCGTTCACGTCACCACTGCCAAACCGGGGCGCCGCCTCCGGCGCCATCAACCGACGCAGATCACGTACTGCGTTCTCCAGGTCGCCCTCGTCGAGCCGCATCAGCGTGGCAACGACTCGGTCCCGCCAGGCTGCCCGATACCGTTCGACCTCGGCTTCGGTTGGTGCACCGGAGGCAAACAACTCGGAGGCACTGGAATCGAGTTCCGCCAGCACACCCTCCTCACGACCAGCGTCGCCCCGGCCGAACCAACGGCCCAGACGGGCACGCAACCCTTGCCAGGCATCAGTTCCAGCGGCGGTCGCGACTGCCGCGCCCGTCGCCGAAGCAAGCGCCAGCAGTTCCTCGCTCAGCATGATGTCGTCCCCCCACTTCCCCCGCTCCCAACTGCTGGACTTCATTCCCAGCCGTCACCCGAGGCATACGCACCATAGCCCTCCAAGGTCCGCCCGGTCAGTGAAAATGCAAGTGCCTTCCAGCGTTGCCGTTCAAAGTGGCCAGAGTCCAGCACGATGCCGTCCACGCCGTACGCGGAGCCATCGCCGTCCAGCACGGCGAGCGGACCGTTCGGGAAGCGCGGATCCAGCGCGGGCTTCGCCGCCTTCTTCGCCGCCGGGCGGCGAGAGGACGCCGACGGACGAGCGGAACGCGCGCCTGGCCGGCCGGGGCCGCAGCGGGGGGTGCCTCCACCGTTGTGGTCACCGGTGCGGGCGCCTCGGGCGCGGCCGGGCCGGTGAAGGTCTCCGGCACCGGCTGCAGCGTGGCGACCTGAGCCTGAGCGGCGGGGGTGGCATGGGCGGGGTAGACGCCACCGACGCCACTGGAGATGCTCATGACGACCGCGATCAAGGCCATGCTCGACACCCACCCCGCCGGCCTGGGCGGTGTGGACCGCGAGAAGCTCGCCCGCTGTATCGAGGAATGCCTCGCCTGCGCTCAGACATGTACAGCGTGCGCGGACGCCTGTCTGTCGGAGGAGATGGTCGCCGGCCTCGCCCGGTGCATCCGTACCGACATGGACTGCGCCGACATCTGCCGGACGACCGCCGCCGTCCTCTCGCGGCGCACGGCGTACGACGCCGACGTCACCCGGGCGCTCCTGCGAGCCTGCGCCGCCGCCTGCCGGGCTTGTGCCGACGAGTGCGCGGCCCACGCCGGCACGCACGACCACTGCCGGATCTGCGCCGAGGTGTGCCGACGCTGCGAGCTGGTGTGCGAGGACCTCCTCACGTCCCTGGGCTGACACCAGCCGGGAGCTGGGGAGCACGGAAGAAGAGCGAGCAGGACAGGGTGGGAGATTTCATGGCCAGCACGAAGGTGTCCGACTACATCCTCCAGCGGCTGCGTGAGTGGGACGTGGACCACGTCTTCGCTTACGCCGGCGACGGCATCAACGGCCTCCTGGCGGCCTGGGGACGGGCCGGGAACAAGCCGAAGTTCATCCAGGCGCGCCACGAGGAGATGGCCGCCTTCCAGGCCGTGGGGTACGCCAAGTTCTCCGGCCGGGTGGGGGTGTGCGCGGCCACGTCGGGGCCGGGCGCGATCCACCTGCTCAACGGCCTGTACGACGCCAAGCTGGACCACGTGCCCGTGGTGGCGCTGGTGGGACAGACCAACCGCAGCGCCATGGGCGGCTCGTACCAGCAGGAAGTGGACCTGCAGAACCTCTTCAAGGACGTCGCCTCGGACTTCTGCGAGACGGCGACGGTGCCGGAGCAGCTGCCGAACCTGATCGACCGGGCGATGCGCACCGCGTACGCCAGGCGCACCGTCACCGCGGTCATCCTGCCCGCCGACGTCCAGGAGCTGGACTACACCCCGCCGACGCACGCGTTCAAGATGGTCCCCTCCAGCCTGGGCCTGAGCCGCTACGCCCCGGTGCCCGGCGACGAGGACCTCCAGCGCGCCGCCGACGTGCTGAACGCCGGGGAGAAGGTTGCCGTCCTGATCGGGCAGGGGGCCCGCGGCGCCCGGGACGAGGTGGAGCGCTTGGCGGACGTGCTCGGCGCTGGGGTGGCGAAGGCCCTGCTGGGCAAGGATTCCCTCCCCGACGACCTGCCGTATGTGACCGGCTCCATCGGGCTGCTGGGCACCCGCCCCTCGTACGACCTGATGCAGCGGTGCGACACCCTGCTGGTGATCGGTTCCAGCTTCCCGTACTCGCAGTTCCTGCCGGAGTTGGACCAGGCGCGGGCGGTCCAGATCGACATCGACCCGCACATGATCGGTCTGCGCTACCCCTTCGAGGTGAACCTCGTAGGCGACGCGCGCGAGACCTTGCAGCGGCTGCTGCCGCGCCTGCACCGCAAGGAGAACCGCGGCTGGCGGAACGAGGGCGAGGAGAACGTGACGCGCTGGTGGGAGGTCATGCAGCGCCGCGCCGCCGTGGACGCCGACCCGATCAACCCGGAGTACGTGGTCCACGCCCTGGACGGCAAGCTGCCCGACGACGTCATCCTCACCGCGGACTCCGGTTCGGCGGCCAACTGGTACGCCCGCCACCTGCGTCTGCGCGGCCGGATGCGCGGCTCCCTGTCCGGCACCCTGGCGACGATGGGACCCGGTGTCCCGTACGCCATCGGCGCCAAGTTCGCCCACTCCGACCGGCCCGCCATCGCCCTGGTCGGCGACGGCGCCATGCAGATGAACGGGATGATGGAGATGGTGACCGCGGCCAAGTACCACCACGAGTGGTCCGATCCCCGGCTGATCGTCGCCGTGCTGAACAACGGCGACCTCAACCAGGTCACCTGGGAGATGCGGGCCATGTCCGGAGCCCCGCAGTTCGAGGAGTCCCAGCACCTCCCGGACCTGCCCTACGCGGAGATCGCCAAGCACATGGGGCTGGACGGCGTGCGGGTGGAGAAGCCCAAGCACGTCGAAGCCGCGTGGGACAGGGCGCTCGCCGCCGACCGTCCCTTCGTGATCGACTTCCGGACCGACCCGGCCGTTCCGCCGATCCCGCCGCACGCCTCACTGGACCAGATCGCGGCGGCGGCCTCGGCCGTTCTGCAAGGTGACAGCGACCGCGGTTCAATGATCAAGCAGGGTCTCAAGGCGAAGGTGCAGGAGATGCTGCCCGGCAGTCGGCACCGCGCCGACCGGCCCGGGGCCGGGAAGCACGACAGCGCCGACGACAACAAGTGACGCACCCGGCGGCCCGGCAACGGCGCCGGCCGGCGAGCGGAAGGAATCTCACTATGGCCAAGAAGGGGAAGAAGCTCTCCAAGGGCGACGACGTCACCTGGCGGAGCCACGGGCAGGACGTCGAGGGGTCCGTCACCCGGAAGATCGAGAAGCGGACCGAGGCGGCCGGCCGGACGGTGGACGCCTCCAAGGACGAGCCGCAGTACGAGGTGGAGAGCGAGCGGACGGGCAAGCGGGCCGTCCACCGGCCGGAATCTCTGGACCGGAAGAAGAGCGGCGGGTCATGAGCGGCGGGAGCGACGAGGACCGCCGGGGCACGCTCGACGCCTTCGGCGAGGCCGTCAACATGACCGCGGGCGAGCTGGAGAAGTGGCTCGGCACCGGGCAGTCCCGCGAGGTGGGGCAGAAGGACGGCGGCGGGGAGTCCACCGGCCACGCCTCCGGGCGGCGGATCGTGAAGCTGCTGCGGACCCGCGAGGAGGAACTCGGCGACGCCGACCTCGCGCACATGCGCAAGGTCACCGGCTATGTGCGGCGCCACCTGGGGCAGCGCCCCGAGGGCGACGTCAGCGACACCCGCTGGCGCTACTCACTGATGAACTGGGGCCACGACCCGGAGAAGTAGCCCGCCCCGGTGGACCGTGCCTCCCAGGCGGAAAGGCGCGACGATGCGACTGCGCATGGTGGACCTCCAAGCGCCGGGGCTGCGGCGGGAGCGGCGCGGCCGGGGCTTCCGGTACCTGGACACGGCCGGTGCTCCCCTCACCGACCCGGCGCAGCTGGAGCGGGTGCGCGCGCTGGCCATCCCGCCCGCCTGGACCGACGTATGGATCTGCCCCTGGCCCAACGGCCATGTCCAGGCGCTCGGCACGGACACGGCCCGCCGCCGCCAGTACCTCTACCACGAGGAGTTCCGGGCGCGGCAGGAGCTGGCGAAGCAGGAACACGTACGGGAGTTCGCCGCCGCCCTGCCGCTGCTGCGGGAGCGCACGGCGGCGGATCTCGCCATGCGCGGCCTTTCGCGGGAGCGGGTGTCGGCGTGCGCGGTACGGCTGCTCGACCTCGGCTTCTTCCGTATCGGCACACGCGCCTACGCCCGCGACAACCAGACGTACGGGCTCACCACGATGCTCCGGGAGCACGTGGTCTGCCGCGGTGGCGAGATCTCCTTCTCCTACCCGGGCAAAGCAGCCGTGCGGCAGGTGCGGGCGCTGGTGGACCCGCCCGCCTACGAGGCCGTTCGGGCGCTGCTCCGCAGGCGGCGGGGCGAGGGGCAGCTCTTCGAGTTCTGGCACGAGCGCCGGTGGCACGGGCTCACCAGCACGGACCTGAACGTGCGGCTGAAGGAGTTCGCCGGGATGGACGTCACCGCGAAGGACTTCCGCACCTGGCACGCCACCGTCCTGGCCGCGGTCGGACTCGGCGTCTCCACTCCGGCGGGCCATGGGTCGCCGACCGCCCGCAAACTGGCCGTCGCCCGGGTGGTGAAGGAGGTCAGCCACTACCTGGGCAACACCCCGGCGGTGTGCCGCGCCTCCTACATCAACCCGCGCCTCATCGAGCTGTACGAGGAGGGCAGGACGATCGCCGACGAGCTGGGCCGCCTGGGAGAGGGCGCAGCGTTCGGCCACCCCGCGACGCAGGGGCCGGTGGAGGAGGCCGTACGCCGCCTGCTCGACGGGGACTGAAGAGCGCGGAACGCGGCCGTTCTCCTCCGGGCCCGGCCCGCGCGCAGGGTCGCCCCCGCTGGTCCGGGCGGGTCGCGGTTCTCAGCCCGAACGCCCGCCGTCCGCTGCCTCGGTCCGGCCTGCCAGGAGGGCCCGGGTCTCCCGGTCGACCTGCTGGGCCTCTCCGGTGGGTACGACGACGACGGGGACCCGCGCCCCGGGCTCGCTGACGATCTCGGGCCGCTCGGTGACGACCGGCCGCAGGCCGCCCGTGAGGCCGAGCACGGGCAGCCCGGCGCACACCTCCTCGCGCACCTCGGGCTGGTCCTCACCGATCTCCCCGGTGAGCACCAGGGCGTCGAGCCGGTCGAGGGAGGCGGCCATTTCGGCGATGCCGCGACGGCAGTGGTGGGTGAAGACGTCCAGGGCGAGTGCGGCGCGCTCGTCCCCGCGGCCCGGCCGCGGACGAGGTCGCGCGTGTCGTCCGAGGTGCCGGAGAGGGCCAGCAGGCCGGACTCGTGGTTCAGCGCCTCCTCGATGTCGTCGGCGGCCACACCGTGCCGGGTCTGCAGCCAGGTGAGGGCCCCGGGGTCGACGCTGCCGCTGCGGTGGCTCATCACGAGCCCCTCCAGCGGCGTGAACCCCATCGTCGTGTCGACGCTGTCCCCGTCCCGCACCGCGCAGGCGGAGCAGCCGCCGCCGAGGTGCGCGATCACGACGTGAAGCTGTTCGGGGCGGCGGCCGAGGAGTTCGGCGGCCCGTTCGAGCGCCCAGGCGTAGGAGAGCCCGTGGAAGCCGTAGCGGCGCAGCCCGTACTCCTCGCGCCACCTGGCGGGCACCGCGTACTCCCGTGCGGCGGCGGGCAGGCCGGTGTGGAAGACGGTGTCGAAGCAGGCGGCGTGCGGGACGTCGGGCAGCAGGTCTCGGGCGGCGTCCAGCACGGTGAGGGCCTGCGGGACGTGCAGCGGCGCGAGATCGGCCAGCTGGTCCAGCCGGGCGCGCACCTCGTCGTCGACCAGGGTGTGGCGGCGCAGCTCCGGCCCGCCGTGGACGAGCCGATGCCCGACGGCCACCGGAGGGGGTGCTTCGTCCAGCAACGTCCGCAGCGTCCCCGAAGCGTCCTCGCCGGGCGGGGAGTCGCTGTGGTGCTCGGCAAGGATCTCGCCGCCGTCACCGAACACGGTCAGACGCAGACTGGACGATCCGGCATCGGCCACCAGGACCGGGCCGTTGCTCTGTGCGCGCACGTTGATGCCTTCCTTCGGTCCGGGAGCACCGCACGAGAGGCCCCACAGCCACGGTGCGGAGCGGGCATGCGGCGCACCGGGTACCCACCCCGGCCTGGAAGGAAACCCAGCCTCACCCGCATCCCCGCCTCCTCCTGGCTGAAAAGGGACCACACCGATGGCCGATGAGGCGACTGTCAAACGAGCGGCTCTGTCCCGTAGTCGGTGGTGACGTCGAGTAGCCGTCCATGATCATGATCTTGTGATGGATGTCAACTCCCTTGTCGGGACGGTGTTTTCCGGGCTTTCGGCGCTGGTCGTCGAGGATGTGGCGGATGGCGGTGACGCGATAGTGGTCACGGCCCGCACTCGGGATGTGGCGGTGCCGTGTCCGGTGTGCGGATCGCCGACGGCGAAGGCCCATGGATATCACCGCCGGACGGTGGCGGACGTACCGGTCGACGGCCGCCAGGTCGTCGTTCACCTGCGCGTACGACGGCTGGCCTGCCCGATCCTGGGCTGCCGGCGACAGACCTTCCGCGAGCAGATTCCCGGACTGCTGGAGCGCCATCAGCGCCGCACGGTTCGGCTGGCGGGCCAGGTATCGCAGGTGGCACGGGAGTTATGCGGTCGGGCGGCGACCCGCCTGGCCGGCCTGCTGGCCATGCCCGTTTCCCGCAGTACCGCGCTGCGCCATCTGCAGCGCCTGCCGCTGCCCCGGCGGGAGGTCCCACGGGTGATCGCAGTGGATGACCTCGCGCTCAAGCGACGTCACCGCTACGCCACCATCATGACCAACGCCGAGACTGGCGAGCGGATCGACGTGCTGTCCGACCGCACCGCGGACACCCTGGAGAAGTGGCTGCGCGAACATCCTGGTGCCGAGGCCGTATGCCGGGACGGATCGGCCACCTACGCTGAGGCCGTCCGCCGTGCTCTGCCCGACGCGGTGCAGGTCAGCGACCGCTGGCACCTATGGCGAAACCTCCGCGACAAGGTCCAGCTCGAAATCCGCGCACACGCCGGCTGCTGGGCCACCATCAATCCGTCCCGCCCCGGCGGCATACGCGAGCAGACCACCCGCGAACGCTGGAACAAGATCCACGATCTCCACGGCCAGGGCGTTGACCTGCTCGAATGCGCCCGCCGCCTCAGCCTGGCCCTGAACACCGTCAAACGCTACGCCCGCATGCCCGAACCCCAGGCCCTGCGCCTTACCCCCGCCTACCGGCCGACCCTCGTCGACCCCTACCGCGACCACCTTCGCGAACGACGCCGGGCCGACCCCGCCGTCCCCGTCACCCACCTGCTGCGCGAGATCCGGGACCTGGGCTACACCGGCAGCGCCAATCTGTTGGTCCGCTACCTCAGCCAAGGCCGCGCCGAAGGCGACCGACCCGTCACCACGCCGCGTCACGCCGGCCGCCTCCTCCTTACCGACCCCGAAAACCTGCGTCCGAAGGAAACGGCCCTGCTGGAGAAGATCACCGCGGCCTGCCCGGAGATGACCCAACTCGCCGATCTCATAAACGTCTTCGCCACCCTGCTGAAGCCGACCGAGGGAAACGACCTGAAGCTCACCGAGTGGATCACGACTGCCCGCGCCGCAGCACTGCCCCACCTGCACAGCTTCACCAACGGCCTCGAAATTGACCGGCTCGCCGTCAACGCCGGCCTCACCCTGCCCTACCACAACGGCCGCACCGAAGGCGTCAACACCCGCACCAAACGGATCATGAGACAGATGCACGGACGCGCAGGATTCGACCTCCTCCGCCACCGCATCCTGCTCGCCTGACAGGCACCCACCGTCACCACCGACTACGGGACAGAGCCGCTCGTTTGACAGACCCGAGCCCGTCCTGCTCACGCGGCCCCTGGCCGCCCGGCGGGCATAGAAAGCCCTGCCCCGGTCACCTTTGAGATCAGTGGCCGGTACAGGGCGCGCCGGTGCGGTCGGAGCGTAGCGGGTGACGTCAGTGATTTTGCAGGTGATGGTGCCGGTGACCCGGTCCAGACCCTGGGCCTCTTCTTCTGCGGATTGGCTGGGTGCGAGGTTGTTGCTGGCCGTGACGGCTTCGCCGATGCGGGTGGCGGCCTTGTCAACGAACTCGATGCTGATCACGTAGTTGGACTTCTTCGAGATCTGTTCGTCATCGTCAGGCTTGCCTGAGCCCAGGTAGTGGTGAAGTTCACTTCACAGCCGGCGACCTCGACACCCCCTTCGGGGGCCGGTGCAGTTCGTTCGCAACGGAAGAGCGCTCGTCATCCACTGGGGCATCCGCATCGACCACAGCATGAGCGCCGGGATGCTCGGAGCCCGGGAACCGGCAGCGGCGGCTGCCGTCAAGGCCTCCTCCTCGCTCTCCTGGGCTCGTACGGAACATCATCGGGAGGCCCGGCGGCAGGTACGAGATCGTCACCCCTGACGACCGGGTGCCCGACTCAAGGGCTTCGAATCGCTCCAGATCTCGGCGGCCGTGCGGCGAGGGACCTCATCCGCTGTGCCCCGCCAGGCCGTTGCGCCAGGCCCATGCCGCGATCTCCACGCGGTTTCGCGCACCGAGTTTTGCCTGCACGTTGGTGAGGTGGGTTTTGACCGTGCCTACGGTGATGGAGAGCGCCGAGGCGATCTCGGCGTTGGTCAGGCCCTCGGCCAGCAGCACGACAACCTCGTGCTCGCGCGGGGAAAGCAGGCCGGCCGCGGACTGTGAGGTGGCGCCGCCGGTGCGGAGCTGTCTCAGAAGCCGGACGGTGATCGAGGGGCTCACCAAGGAGTCTCCGGCTGCGGCCGCCCGCACCGCCTCGGCAAGCAGTCGGGGCCCGGAGTCCTTGAGGATGAAACCGGCGGCTCCCGACGCCACGGCGCGGGTGAGGTAATCCTCGTCGTCGAAGGTCGTCACCATCACCACCTGCGGCCGGTGCGCGGCTTGGGGGCGGGTGAGGTGGCGCAGGGCGTCCAAGCCGTCCAAGCGGGGCATGCGGATGTCCATGAGGACCACGTCCGGGAGGTGGGACCTCACCATGTCCAGGGCCTGGAGGCCGTCGCGCGCCTGGGCGACCACCTCGATGTCGTTCTCGGCGGAGAGGATCATGGCCATGCCGGTGCGGACGATCTCCTGATCGTCGGCGAGCAGTACCCGGATCACAGGCCGGCCTCCCATGCGCTCTCCAAGGGGATACGGGCGCTCACCCGCCAGTGGCCGGTGCTGTCGCGGCCAGTGCGGAAGACGCCGCCCTCGGCAACGACGCGTTCCTCCAGGCCGGTGAGACCGTACCCCCTGTGAGCGGGTGTCTCCTCACCCGGCGTCGGCGGACCGCTCACGATGTCGAGTTCTACCATTCCCGCCCGGGCCCGGAGGTCCATAATCACCTGCTCGGAGTCCGGTGCATGCTTCCGTACATTGGTCAACGCCTCCATGGCCACTCTGTGGAGGACTGCGCCGGCCGCCGGGGGCAAGCGGTCGACGGGTCCTTCCTCGATCAGGCGGGCGCCGCCCCCACCAGGCAGTGTGAAGGCCTCGACCAGTGAGCGGATCCCTTCCGCTCCCACCGCCGGTGCTGCCGTGATCTCCGTACGGAGACCACTGATCATATGCCGCAAGGCTCGCAGCGCCTCCGCCCCTGCCCGTTCGATCTGGTCCAGCGCCGGGACGGTCAGTTCCGGCCTGGCCTCCGCGACGATCTGCGCGCCCTGGGCCTGCACCACCATGCCCGTCACATGGTGGGCCACGAAGTCGTGCAGGTCCCGCGCGAAGGTAAGCCGCTGCTCCAGCCGCACCTGCTCCGCGTGGCGCCGTCGGTCCAGGGCCGCAAGCCGGGCCACCAGGGCGCAGATCAGTGCGGCGCAGACGGCCAGGGTGCAGAACAGGGCGAGAATCAGGCTGATCTCCGTCACCCGCACGGCCACTGGGCGCATCACCACGGCCAGGCACAGCAGAAGGGCCGCCCCGACGGCGAGCCAGGCCGCTCCGTAGCGGACGGTGATGACCAGCACCACGATCAGCGCAGCGATTTCGAACAAGGTGTAGGTGTCGGCGTGCCCCGCAGACGAGTCGGGCCGGGTGGCCGCGAAGCGCATCCACGCACTGCACCCGAGTGACGCCGCCCCCGTCAGAGCACCGGCCGCCGCCACGGTCCGCGGACGGTTGTGCCGACGACGAGCGGTCAGGACCGTCAGCGCCAGCACGGGGGCTAGCGCCGAGAGGCCGCACTGGAGCGCGAGTGGGGATCGGTGGAGACCGGTGCGGTAGTCGGCGGCGATCGCCAGGGCGAGAGCGGCCACGACGAGGGCGACTCCGAGGCAGAAGAAGGCCCGGCGCGTCCGGGATGAGGCTCGGCCGAAGTGCGGGGAGTGCATGTCCACAGCCTACGGAGCGCCAATACGGCGTTCCCTCTGCCGAAAGTCGTAGTGCCAAAGGGCTGGCTCCGCCTTTCGGTAGATCCACGGCGGATTCCCGTCCGGAAAGGTTCGACCCACAACGATCCGCCAGTGCCCCGACGGGGCCTGATCCGCAGGGACGCCCCTCATGGACTTCCAGACCAAGATTCCTACTATCGCCATCCTCGGACCGGCGCTTGTCGCCTTTGCCTTGGTCGCCCTGGCGCGTTACCGCCGCGACGCCTCCGGTTGGAGCGGCGGTCCGCTCGTGGTGCGCGCCGTCACCGCGCTCTACGCGGCAGCCGTCGCCTCGCTGACCGTCTTCCCGCTATGGATCTACGGTGGCATGTACCGCAACCAGGCCGAGTGGTACACACAGATCCAGCCGATCCCCCTGCTCATGGCGGACATCACCATGATCCCCAACGTGGCCATGTTCCTCCCCCTCGGCTTCCTGCTGCCGCTGCTGCGCCCACGCATCACCCTCCGCCGCACCGTCCTGGTCTCAGCGATGGCCAGCCTGAGCATCGAGGCCCTCCAGATGCTCCAGTACATCGCCTTCGCCAACGGCCGCGCCGTCGACATCAACGACCTCATCGCCAACACCCTCGGCGGCCTTCTTGGATACACGATCCTGCGTACCGCCCAGCGCGCAACCGCCCCGCGCACCGCGCTGGAGCGGTTCACCCCATCGGCACGCACAGCTGCCTGACGGATCAGGTACGGGCCCTATAAGCGCAAGAATTTGAATGTCCTGGGCCGCTACAGCTTTACCGCCTCCCAGCCGGTCGAGGGCCTGCGCCCGCTGCGCGACCCGGAAGCCGTCGACCTCGACGACGATGACGACGGCCAGGACGAGTGAGGGAACCGCCCAGTACATGGTGTCGTTGACCCGGGCGTGGGGGGTGGGCTGGTCACGTGACCGAGCCCCAACCTCGCGGAGGGGGCAGGCGGGCCCCGTCGGCGTTCGTTGCGACGCCGACTGGGTCCGCCTCCGGTCGGATGCAGGCCCTCCCGGCGTCGGCGGTCCCCGGAGAGTTCTACTTCGAACCCAGGCAGCACACGGGAAGAGCCAAGCATCCCAGCGGATACGCCGGCGCCGGGCGGCACAGATGTCCGTCCCGTCGCGGCGTTCGGCTGGTCGCGGTGGGCTGGCGCCCTCGCCCGGCCGTCCCGGCGGGCGTCACCTCGTAACGGTGGGCCCCCGACGTTGTCGGCGCTGGTGTCGACCGCGCCCGTCGCCCGGGCGGCCTTGAGCTGGTCACGGAAGCCCGCGTAGAAGACGCCCGGCCCCTCGGTACCCCCAGCGGCCGCCAGTGACCTGTGCGGGGTCTTTCGGGCCCGGTACCCTCTCTCATCGCCCGCCGTCAGCCGACGGTGCAGGCCAAAGGCGGCTTCTACCGCTGTGGGGCATCCATGTGCAGGCGGATGGTGGTGCCCTGGTCGGGGGTGGAGCGGATTTCGACGAGGTCGCAGAGCTGGTGTGCGAGCCACAGGCCCCGACCGCCGACCTGGTTCGCTTCGGGGCGGGTGCGGCCAGTCATCGCGTCGGGGATGTAGCCGGAGTCGCGGAGCTCGCACAGGAAAGTCTCGTCCTGGGCCCAGGTGCGCAGGGTGCCGTGGCCCCCGCCGTGGCGGATGCTGTTCGTCGCGATCTCGGTGACGGCGACGGCGAGCTTCGCCAGCCGGTCCTCGGTCACGCCGGCGTCGGTGGCGCATTGGGAGACCTTCGAGCGGATCGCGCCCAGGTCGCCGTGCGTGTAGCTCAGCTCCTGGAACGGATCGCACGGGGCGTCCAGGTCGTCGAAGGCGTACTCCTCACCGGTGAGGTAGACCTCGTTGAGCGTGTACTGGCCGTCGCGGTGGATCTGCGGGTGGCAGCGGGACAGGGAACGCAGAGCGTCCTGGTCCTCGTCGGCAGCATCGTAGGGGCACAGCATCGACCATGTGCTGCTGCGCGCGAAGGCCCGGTTCATCAGCCACTCGTGGTAGCGGAGCTCGGAGAGGTGTGCGGCACTGCGTGCTTGGCGCCAGGCGGTTTCGCCGATGCCCCGTACGGGTCGGCCGCCTTCTCCGCGCTGGTGCATCCAGGCGGACCAGGCGGCGATGTGCCGGCCGGGGTTCGGGCCGGCCGTCGTGGCGTCGACGAAGGTGACGGCTGATTCGTCGGCGAGTTCACCGCGCAGGAGTGAGGTCTTGTCCTCGGGAACCGCGACGACCACAGCCTCATCGGCCTCCAGTGCCTCGTGGATGTAGTCCAGGGTCCCGGACAGGAACTGGTCCTGCCCGCGGTACGGGTACAGCTCGTGGCGGAACGGGGCGCCGTGGGGACGAGACGGTGTCGGGGGCATAGTCTCGGTCATGCCGCCATCACCACCGGCACGTCCGCGGTGGCATAGCCCGCGAGGTCCCAGCACAGGCGCACAATCTCGTTGGCACCTTCCACGACGATTCGACGCTCCGGCAGGTGGCGGGCCGCGTCGACGAGAGCGTGCATGCCGGCGGCATCGATCATCTCCACGGCGTCGAACCTCAGCTTCACGGTGGGTGTGCGCCGCGTGGCGGCGCGGACTGCGGCGTTGAACGCCGTCGCGCACTCCGAGTCGACCACTCCGTCCACACCCCAGCTGTCCGTGCCTGTGCTGAACATCCGGAAAGCCGGACGCGCCGCACGTTTGCCCGTCTCCTGCGGATGCACACACGCCACGTGTTCCAGCGTAGACGCCTCCCACTGGGCCGTCCTGAACACGCACACCACGATCGCGCCGCTTTCCGCAGCGAACTCATCGAGCTTCAGCTCCCGTGCCAGCAGTTCCTCGGCGTCACCGGGCGCCGTGACCGGTATCCGCTCGGCAAGGACGCGCACCGACCGGAAGCCCTCACGCACCGCGGCACGGGTCTCCCGCCGTACGGCGGCCAGCATCACATCGGTATCGGCCCGGTCCGGAAGATCAAGGATCACCGAGGTCGTGGGGAGGCGGTCTCGCCGTACTGCAACGGTGCCGAGCGACCCGATGACCACGACCTTGTCCCCGTACAGAGCTCCATCGGCCACATAGGAACGCGCACCAGCGAACGCGTCACCCGGATCCACGCGCCAGCAGACGTGGTCACCGAGCTCGACCTCGTCCAACGTCGCCAAAGCCCGCGCCGATCTCACCCCGACCCCTTCCAACGCCAACATGACCTGCGAACACAGCACAATACTGGGCTACAGCAAGTGCCCGTAAGCCGGAACGACGAACCCGCCCTGCGGTCAACATGGGGCGCGGTGTCGCGAGCGGATTCGTGCCCTGTGTCCGGCCCGCGCTCCGGACGCGGTCGAGCTGGACGAGGACAGAGACGGCGCTGTGCAGAAGTGAGGGGCGGGCTCCATCCCTGGCCCGCACCAGCGTGGGCAACGGAGGTCGGGAGCAGTCGCGGACCGTCCGGGCGTAGATGATCATGCCGACCAAGCCCTCGCGGTCGTCGTTAGTCGTGGGCCCAGTCGAGCGTGCGGGGCTTGCCGGTGGTGTGCCGGATGGAGGTAGCGCAGCGGGCCAGCCGCGTGTGGAGGTGCGAACGAGACAAGCCGGGGGCGGCGGCGGATCTTGCCCTCCACCGTCGGCAGGGCCCGGGTGCCCGCACGCCAGAACGTGGCGTCCGTACGGCGGAATACCGTCCAGGTCCCGGCCAGCCAGCATTCAAACGATCCCGCGCGCGAGAGTGTCGGCGAACTACGCACCCCCGGCGCTGCCCGTTTGACGTGGGCCTTTGTCCGCGACACGGCTGCTAGAGGCGGCGGCAGCCGCCGTGCCAGTCGCGGCTGTCCTGGTGCGCGGGAGCCGGGCGGTCCTGGCCTGGGGCCTGCTGGCCGGAGCGCTGACCGGGCACCTCTTCATCAGGTCCGCTCGCCCGGCCCGTAGATCGGTTCCGTGAGCCCCCTGGTGGGTGGGCCGGCCCCCTGGAGTGCTGGGTGCGGGAAAGCGCGAAGGACCCCGGCCGGGCCGGGGTCCTTCGGGTTTTACCGTGCTGATCTCAGTGGCTGGTGAGTTCGCCGGTGAGCTTGCCGTGAAGATCGGCGCTCAGGTCGTTCAGCCCGGTGATCTCCACGGTCTTGCCGCGCTGCTTGTACTTGGTCTCGATCGCGTCCAGGGCCGCCACGGAGGAGGCGTCCCAGACATGGGCCGCGGACAGGTCGATGACAATCTTGTCCGGGTCGCCGGCGTAGTCGAACTGTCCGACGAGGTCGTTGGAGGAGGCGAAGAACAGCTCGCCGGTGACCCGGTAGACGACCGTGGTGCCGTCGGGGTCGAGGACGCTGTGCACGCGGGCGAGGTGGGCGACGCGCTTGGCGAAGATGACCATGGCGGTGATCGAGCCGACGACGACGCCGATGGCGAGGTTGTCGGTGGCGACCACGCAGATCACGGTGATGCCCATGACGGCGATCTCACCGGCCGGCATCCGCTTCAGCGTCTTTGGTGCGATGGAGTGCCAGTCGAACGTGGCGAAGGCCACCATCACCATCACAGCGACCAAGGCAGCCATGGGGATGTCGGAGACGACCGGCCCGAAGACGATGCACAGCACCATCAGGAACACGCCCGCCAGGAACGTGGAGAGGCGGGTGCGGGCGCCGGAGACCTTCACGTTGATCATCGTCTGGCCGATCATGGCGCAGCCGCCCATACCGCCGAAGAAGCCGGTGACGATGTTGGCGATGCCCTGACCGATGGACTCCCGGGTCTTGGAGGAGTGGGTGTCGGTGATGTCGTCGACCAGCTTCGCCGTCATCAGCGACTCCATCAGCCCGACCAGCGCCATGGCGAAGGCGTACGGAGCGATGGTGGTCAGGGTGTCCAGGGTGAAAGGCACGTCCGGCAGGCCCGGCACCGGCAGCGAGGAGGGCAGTTCGCCCTTGTCGCCGACGGTCGGCACCGCGATCCCGGCCGCGACCGTGATGACGGTCAGGATGACGATCGCCACGAGCGGGGCCGGGATCACCTTGGTGACCTTCGGGAAGAACACCATCAGAGCCAGGCCGCCGATGATCAGCGGGTACACCGCCCACGGCACGTCGTGCATCTCGGGCACCTGCGCCATGAAGATCAGGATCGCGAGCGCATTGACGAAACCGACCATCACCGAACGCGGCACGAACCGCATCAGCTTCGCCACCCCGAGCGCACCCAGGACCACCTGGATGACACCGGCCAGGATGACGGCGGCGATCAGGTAACCCAGGCCGTGCTCACGGTTGAGCGGCGCGATGACCAGGGCGATGGCGCCGGTCGCGGCGGAGATCATCGCGCGGCGGCCGCCGACGATCGAGATGACCACGGCCATGGTGAACGAGGCGAACAGGCCGACCGCCGGGTCGACCCCGGCGATGATCGAGAAGGAGATCGCCTCAGGGATCAGCGCCAGGGCGACGACCAGACCCGCGAGGACCTCGGTACGCCAGACCTTGGGATTGTTCAGCCAGTCGGGCTTGAGGCCGCGCAGCCGCGCGGGGGGAGTCACAGCAGCAGAAGACAAGGAGATGCGTACCTGTCGTGCTCGGGCACACCGCCGGACGGGCCGGGGCGTGCGGGAGGAGGCGCGGGAGACCGGCCGGCATCCCGCGGGCGGCCCGAGGCGGGCCGGGAAGTCGTGGAGGGCGCGAACCGGGGGCCTGGGCGGTGCCCGGCCGGGCAGCTCACGTCCTAGGGCGAAGGGTCACGGCGGGCAGGCGGCGGCGATCGGCGTCATGGGCTCGCGCACGCTCTCTCCTGCAAGAATCGGATCTTCGCCGGGGGCACCATCGGCCCCGGAAACGGCAGTAACGGGGCGGCCGGGCCGCCCTCGCCATCATCAACTCTACCTTAACGTTAGAGTAGAGGTTGGTGGGGCCGCACGGGACGCGGTCCGCCATGAGGAGAAGGGCCAGGGACACGGGCGTGGACGACAAGCACATGCAGATCGGCGAGGTCGCCGCGCGGACGGAGCTGTCCCTGCGCACCATCCGCCACTACGAGGAGACCGGCCTGGTCATCCCCTCCGCCCGCTCCCAGGGCGGCTTCCGCCTCTACACCGAGACCGACATCGCCCGCCTGATGGTCATCCGCCGGATGAAGCCGCTCGGCTTCACCCTGGACCAGATGCGCGACCTCCTGGACGCCACCGACCGCCTCGACAGCGACGACGCCCTCGACACCGGCGAGCGCGAGACCCTGCTCGAGCGCGTGCGGACCTACCAGCAAGCCGCCGCCGAGCAGGTGGAGAAACTGCGCATCCAGCTGGAACGCGCAGAGGACTCCGCCACCACCCTGGCCGCCCGCCTGAAGCAGAACGCTTCCGCCACTCGCCCCTGAACCCGTCGGTTCCTCTATACGCAGCTCCACGAAACTTCTTACAACCCGAGAAGGGCTCACTGCGGGATTAGGTAGACGCTGCTCTCGTGTCCGTCGCGCGTTGTGGGGAGAACCCGGGCGCCGGGCAAGGGTGCGCCCGATGGCGACAGGTGGATTCACCTGCTTACCGTCGATCGGCCGCCCGGCGCACTGGCGCCGTCAGGTTTTCTCGGGTGCCGTTTCTCCGGAGGCAGGCTGCTGCTTGGTGAGACGGCCGTAGTGCCGGCTGCGGCGGCCCAGGACGAGGGCTGCCAGCAGCGACGCGGCGAAGGAAGCGAGGAAAATTGCCCCCTTGGCGTCCGTGAGGTGGGCGTCGCTGGTGTAGGAGAGTTCGGCGATCAGCAGGGAGACGGTGAAGCCGATGCCGGCGAGGATGCCGATCCCTGCGATGTCCGGCCAGGCGAGACGGGGGTTGAGTTGGGCGCTGGTGAACCGGCTGGCCAGCCAGGTGGCACCGAATATTCCGAGGAACTTGCCGACGAGGAGACCGGCGAGGACACCCCAGGTGACGGTGGAGGAGAAGAACCCGTGTGCGCCGGAGAGGGAGACTCCGGCTGCCATCAGCGCGAAGACGGGCAGTGCGATTCCGGCGGAGAACGGGCGAAGTACCTCTTCCGCCCGGTGCGATGGCGAGGTGGACTCTTCTCCTTGGGCCCGGGTGCGCATCAGCAGGCCCATGGCGACGCCGGCGATCGTGGCATGGACGCCGGAGGCATGCACCAACGTCCAGATCACGGCGGCGAGCGGGGCGAACAGCAGCCATCCCGGCACCCTGGCGCGCACCCTTCTGACAGTCCGGCCGGAGCCGTTCTGAAGGTAGCCGAACACCGCCAGGCCCAGGGCGGCCAGGGCGAGGGTGGCGAGGTTGAGGCCGGTGGTGTAGGCGACGGCGATGACCAAGACGGCGACCATGTCGTCGACGGTGGCCAGGGTGAGGAGGAAAGTGCGCAGCGGGGTGGGCAAGTGCCGGCCGACGACGGCCAGGACGGCAAGGGCGAAGGCGATGTCGGTGGCCATCGGGATGCCCCACCCGCCGGCTGCCTCCCCGCCGGAGGGGGCGGTGATAGCGAGGAAGATCAAGGCGGGGACCACGACGCCGCCGATCGCGGCCGCAATCGGGAGGGCGGCTCGGCGCGGGTCGCGCAGCTCCCCGTGGATGATCTCTTGTTTGAGTTCGTTGCCAACGATGAAGAAGAAGACGGCCAACAACCCGTCCGCGGCCCAGGTTTCAACGGAGAGGTTCAGATGCAGGGCTGCGGGGCCGAAGGTGAAGGAGCGCAGGGACTCGTAGGAGTCGGCGAGGGGCGAGTTCGCCCAGGCCAGTGCCAGAACGGCCGCGCCGATCAGGAGTGATCCGCTGACCGCGTCCAGACGTAGGGCAGCGGTGATGCGCGAAGCGGCAGACATGAAGGGAGAATCTCCAACCGTGCGAAGGGGCGCATGGCAGTACGCCGGCGTTTGCCGGTGGGTGCTGCCGAGAGGATGCGGTGGGCTCAGCCGGAAGTCTGCGGCGGGCAGACGCTCATCATCGCGCCCCAGGTACTGACATAGCCGTTCGTACCGATGGGTCGGCGCTCCAACGACTCGGCGCGACAGAGGCGCGCATCGAGTGGTGAGAGAGGCTCTATGGCGGAATGGTCGCGCATCGTGCCCTCTCCCTCTCGCTGTCCTGTTTCCTTAGGCAAGCCTAACAACATGCGGTCACTGGTTGGGGAGGCTGCTTGTGCGGTGTTCGCGGGGCTGAACAGTCGCGCTCCATGTGGGGGGTTGGATCCGGCGGAGTCTTTCAGGCGGTCTCGCCCCTAGGATGGAGAAACGCGCTGCGGTGGGCGCTGGTGTGCCGGGAAGCCTGGTCGGCGTCGGGGGACAGCCGTCTCTCGGTCTGGGCGCACCCCGGGGAGTTTGGTCATGCACGACGATCCGCTGCATCGGCGTTCCGTTCACGTGTCCGCATCGCCTTTGTGTCAGTGGCGGGCAGGGGCGAGCGGGTGAAGCCGTTCCGTGATCGTCGGTCGGCAGTCGCACTGGGGCTGGCTTTGGTGGTTGCCGCGTTGTGGGCCGGGACGCTTTTGCGGGAAGAGGTGCTGCGCATCCTGTGTCTGTGCGCAGCTGCCGTCGGACTGCGGGTGGCTCTGGTAAACATCTGGCCGGGCGTCCATCCCCGGTTGTACGGCGGGCCGTCTCAGCGGGTTACTGCCGGGCAGTCCGTTGTCAGGGTCCTGGTACAAGGTGAGATCAACGGGGCCAGTATGGCGAGGACAGCCCACCGGGTGGCCGATCTGCTCGGTCCGGAAACCCAGCAGATCTGTATCGACTTCCATACGGTCACCGGCCTGAGCGAGGACGGCGCCCGGGAACTGGGCAGCTTCATTCGCACCGCGCGGCACCAGGGCGTCCTGACAGTCATCAATGGGGCCTCTCCCTCAGTGCGCAGCTCTCTGCGACAGGCTGAACTCGACCACCTTGTGACCTATGCCGGGCCCAGGCATACCTGACATCGCCTCACGGAGGAGGCGCAGCATGGCGAGCGGTTCAGCCAAGGGGAGAGCGATGAATGAACGATGCCGTCCGTCGAAGACCTCCGCCGGGTACGAGGCGTTGATCGCTGCGGCCGCGCGGTCGGGAGAGGAGCCGGACGAGAGGCGGCTGGAAGAGCTGCGGTTCTTCGGACAGCAGGCTGCTGCCGATGGGAGGACCCTGCGGAGTCTGGTCGTGGATCACCTCGCTCTGGCGCGTGTCGCGTGGCCGGACGTTGCGGTGGATGCAGGCCGGGTGCTGGCGGCGATGCAACAGGGTGTCGAGGCGCTGTGTGAGGGGCATGAGCGGGCGCAGCAGTTCGCGGTACGGCAACAGGAGGCAGTGCGGAGGGAATTCATCGACGATCTTCTGTACGGCCGTAGTGAGCTGGGTTCTCTGGTGGAGCGGGCGGAGCGGTTCGGGCTGCGTCTCTCCTATGCTCACGCGGTCGCTGTCGCTGTCGCTGAAGGCACCGGAGCGTATGTCGAGGGTGATGTTGTTTCTCGCCGGGTGGAGCGGGCGGTGACGGGGCGTTTCGGTGAGCGCAGCGTCCTCCTCACCACTAAGAACGGGCGGATGGTCTGTATCGCTCCAGGGGATCAGCACGAGGTTCTGCTGTCTTTTGCCGAACAGGCCCATGCCGCGGCCGAGGGCGGGCGAACAGCGATCGGGCGCCCCCACGCTGGGGCGGGCGGCATCGTCCACTCCTACCAGGAAGCCCTGCAGGTTCTGGACCTGGCCGATCGTCTCGGCTTCGCGGAGCCGGTCCTGCATGGGGCGGATCTGCTGGTCTACCCGGTGCTTGCCCGGGACCGCCAGGCCTTGGCAGATCTCGTCCGTACCACCTTCGGTGCGCTGCTAGAGGCACGTGGCGGCCCGCAGCCCTATCTGGAAACCTTCAACGCCTATTTCGACGCGGGCTGTGTCGGAGCGCAGGCTGCACGTCGTCTTGCTTTGAGCGTCCGCGCGCTGACCTACCGGCTCAGACGCATTCACCAGCTCACCGGATCCGACCCGACCGACCCCGAGCAGCGGTACAGGCTGCAGACCGCCGTCATCGGAGCACGTCTCCTGGACTGGCCTGCGCAGAGTCGGTAGACGGGCCTTCTTTCACTGACCGGCCGAAGGACGAAACAAGTGACGTCGATCTACAAAAGTCCGCAGGCTCAGCAGGATGTGCGCCGTGGGTGCTTGGAGCGGATCGCTCGCTGGGATATTCCCTGTACCAGGAGGGAGATAGCGACCTCCGCGGGGCGCACCAGCACGCTCACCGCCGGCCCGGAAACTGACAGCAGGTCACCGTGCGTCGTCCTGCTGCCGGGAACGAACATGGGCGCCGCGCAATGCCTGGCCGCGGCAGAGGTACTGGCCCGCGTGCGCCGGGTGACGGTCGTCGATCTGCCGGGCCAACCCGGACTCAGCACACAGCAGCGCCCTCGCAGCCGGCGCATGGACTGGTACGGGCGGTGGCTGGGCGAGGTGCTCGCTCAGATCGGGAAGGGTCCGGTGGTGCTGGTGGGGCATTCCCTGGGCGGGGCGGTCGCCCTCGCCGGTGACTCCCCTCGTGTGATCGGCCGTGTGATCCTTTCCAGCGCGGGCGTCACCCGGCTGAAGGTCACCACCCCGGTCATGGCCGCTACTCTCCCGTGGCTTCTGCGCCCATCCGTTCCTCGCGCGGCGAGACTGCTGCGCCACATGTCCGACCCAGGGCACGTGCCGTCCAGCGACTTGTGCGTCTGGATGGATCTGGTGGCACGCTCCTGCCGTACCAGCCTCGCCCCGAGCCCGTTGCCTTCGGCTGTGCTCGACCAGCGCCGTCGCCAGCCGATCCTGGCTGTCGTGGGAGGGGGTGACCCCTTCCTGCCTCCGGAGACTCTCGCGCCCGCTCTGAGTCGTCGCCTGGGCACGGAACTCAGGGTGATGGATGGGGCGGGGCATCTTCTGTTGGAAGAGAAGCCGGATGAGGTCTGCACCTTGGTGGAGGAGTTCTGCGCCGGTCTGAGACAGCACTGAGGCGTGTGGGACCGCGGTTCCCAAGTCGGGCCCACCGCATTGCCCATGGAACCTGAACCGGCAACAAGATGCCCGATAAACGTAGCGGGCTATCCGGATAACGATCACGTCACACGTCCAGCAAGCATGCCCCCGATAACTACAGCTGTGACCTGCATCACTAAATGCTTGGTGAAGAGCGTGGTACAAATGCTCAACTTCGCAGGCGGGTCCACCGTCCCACCGGAGTGCCGGGGCCCACCCGGCAGCAGGTCAGAGCCATCAGCGTCGTCCTCCGCCGAATGGGACATGCCGGGTCCGACCGGACGGCGACGTTCGCTCATCCCCCCATCGCACATCGACCGGCGAAGCCCCCCACTCAACCCGCCGCTCCCGCGTCTTCGAGGTAGCCAACGTGTCACTCGACTCCATCACGCAGAACATCGACGAATCCGTCAGCGGGTTCTTCGAGCCCATAGCCAAGTGGCTGGGCGAGATCGTCTTCTACTCCGTCAATATCGGCGGGGCGGACGTGCCGCTCATCGTCACCTGGCTGGTAGTGGCCGGTCTCGTCTTCACCGGCTGGTTCGGCTTCGTCCAGGTGCGTAAGTTCCGGCTCGCCCTCGACGTGGTGCGCGGGAAGTACGACGACAAGGACTCGGCGGGCGAGGTCAACCACTTCCAGGCGCTGACCGCCGCCGTCTCCGGCACGGTCGGGCTCGGGAACATCGCGGGTGTGGCTGTCGCCGTCTCGATCGGCGGGGCCGGGGCCACGTTCTGGATGATCCTGTGCGGTCTGCTCGGCATGGCCACCAAGTTCGTCGAGGTCACCCTCGGCGTGAAGTACCGCGAGGTCCACGCCGACGGAACCGTCTCCGGCGGGCCGATGCACTACCTGCCCAAGGGCCTGGCCGAACGCTTCGGCAAGAACGGCAAGACCCTCGGCAAGATCCTCGCCGTCCTCGCCTCGATCATGATCCTGTTCTTCGGGCTCTTCGGCGGCAACCTCTTCCAGGTCAACCAGTCCTACGCCCAGCTCGTCTCCGTCACCGGCGGCGAGGACGGCGCGATGGGCTCCTCCGGCGGAGCACTCATCTTCGGCATCCTCGTCGCCGCCCTCGTCGGCATCGTCCTGCTCGGCGGCATCCGTTCCATCGCCTCGGTCACCAGCCGGCTCATCCCCGCGATGGCCGGCATCTACATCGCCGCCTGCCTCGTCGTCATCCTCGTCAACGTCACCGCCGTGCCCGCCGCGATCGGCACGATCATCGAGGGCGCGTTCAACCCCGAGGGCGTCGCGGGCGGCATCCTCGGCGCACTGATCATCGGCTTCCAGCGCGCCGCGTTCTCCAACGAGGCCGGGATCGGCTCCGCGCCGATCGCCCACTCCGCGGTCAAGACCAAGCACCCCGCGAGTGAGGGCCTGGTCGCGCTGCTGGAGCCGTTCATCGACACCGTCATCATCTGCACCATGACCGCGCTGACCATCGTCATCGCCAACCCGGCCAGCTGGGGCGAAGCCCGCGACGGAGAGTCCATCGGTGGCGTGACGATCACCTCGGACGCCTTCGAGACCGTGCTGCCCTGGTTCCCGTACGTCCTCACCGTCGCAGTGCTGCTCTTCGCAATCTCCACCGTCCTGACCTGGGGCTACTACGGCCTCAAGTCCTGGACCTACCTCTTCGGCCGCAGCCGCACCAGCGAAACCGTCTACAAGAGCCTCTACACACTCTTCGCCGTCGCCGGATCCCTGCTCACCCTGCAGACCCTCATCGACCTGGCCGACGCGGTCCTCTTCACCCTCGCCGTCGTCAACATCATCGGCCTCTACCTCCTCGCCCCCGTCGTCAAGCGCGAGCTCGACACCTTCCTCGAATACGTCCGCACCAGGAAAGCCGGTGGAACGGACGGGGACAAGGACGACGAGCCGACGAAGGCAACCGTCTGAGGTCGCGTGCCCGGTTTCTCCGGGGCATGTATGCCCCGGAGAAACCGGGCACAGGTACGCCGGAGCCGCTTCGCCGCCCGTTGAGCGCCCGCCGTCCGGTCCTATGACATGCGACGGGCACCGAGCATGCGGCGGACGCCGTAGGCGGCTAGAACTGCGGCACCGGAGACCACCGAGGAAGCGGGCAAGGCGCAAGCCAGGACCAGACACCCTGCCAGGCCGATGACGGGAATGATCCGTGCGGGGCAGCCCTCGGAGGCGATGAGTGTCCAGGCTGAGGCGTTCGCGACGGCGTAGTAGGCCAGCACTCCGAAGGAGGAGAAGCCGATCGCCTCGCGAACGTCCAGGGTCGCGGCGAGGACTGTCACCACGGCACAGACCGCGAGTTCCGCCCGATGGGGCGCCTGGTCCCGAATAGGAGGCATCCGAAGGTGTTCCCCCGCGTGCAACCTGCGACGGAACCGGATTCCGATCCTCACATATCGTCTACCGATATCGCTCCTCGTTGTCTGTCGCCTGCGTCGTCTACTGTGCCCCTCGTCAAGCGTTCGGACGGGTGGGGGAACAATCAAAGCCAAGTTCAGTCCAGGGCAGGTCAGCACCCGGCACAACCGGCGCGGCACCTCCCTGGGAGAGCAGCCGTTGGCCGCCCATTCGACCTCGCGCGCGAGGTCCAGGAAGACACGGGTGTAGGCACCGGCGGTGTCGACGCGCGCCTTCCCGGTCGGTTCAGCGGACCCTGCCGCAGCCGCCGATGGTGTGGTGGGGGGGCTCAGGCCTGGCCGGCGTCGTACTGCTCGCGCCAACGGTCGATCAGCGCCGCCATCTCCCGCTGCATGAAACCGTAAAAGTCCTGCATCTCGTCCAGTCGCTGACCCACGAGGCTCTCCCTGCCTGCAATCTTGACGCCGCCTGCGGCGGCGTCCCACATGCTGGCAAGCAGCGTGTTCTGGTTGCCCATCAGGGTGGCCCAGGCGTGCTTGCGGAAGCGGTAATGGTCGCGGCGGCTTCCAGGAGCAGGTACGCGCTCGATCATGCCGGTCGGGATCAGTTGGTTCACCGCTCCGGAGACCGCGCCCGAACTGATGCGCAGCGACTCGCCGAGTTCGCCTGCGGTCATGGTCTCGCGCCGGCTGAACAGCAGTGCCGTCATCACCCGTGCAGTGGTCTTCTGCATGCCGCCCTGGGAGAGGGTCAGCGCCAGCTTCTCCGCCTGTTCGCGCAACTCATGGTCCACGTCGTCTTCCGCGTCATGCATGCAGGGCCTCCTCCTGAGCCAGACCCCAAGGATACATATAGGCCTTAACGCTCTGAACATTCAAAGATATCTGAAACTAAGTTATGTTCCGGGTATGGAAAACGTGATTGAGCTCCGCGAGCTCACCAAGGCGTACGGCACGCGCCGCGGTCTCACCGGCCTCAACCTCGACGTGGTCCGGGGCGAGGTGTTCGGCTTCCTCGGCCCCAACGGCGCGGGGAAGTCCACCACGATCCGGCTGCTCCTGGACCTCATCCGGCCCACCGCCGGCCGGGCCACCGTCCTCGGCCTCGACCCGCGGGGCGACGGCGTCCAGCTGCGCCGTCGTGTCGGGTACCTGGCCGGTGACTTCGTGTGTGACGGACGCCAGAACGTCCGGGCCCACCTGCGGTTCCTGGCGGACCTGCGGGGAGGCGTCCCGCAGACCCGTATCGACGCCCTGGCCGACCGGCTCGGCCTGGATCAGTCGACGAAGATCAAGAAGCTGTCGAAGGGCAACCGGCAGAAGGTCGGACTCGTGCAGGCGTTCATGCACACCCCTGAACTGCTCGTCCTCGACGAGCCCAGCTCCGGACTCGACCCGCTGGTCCAGCAGACGTTCCTCGACATGGTGGCGGAGGCCGCCGCCGACGGCCAGACGGTGTTCATGTCCAGTCACATCATGAGCGAGGTGGAGGCCATCGCCGACCGCGTCGGCATCATCCGCGACGGCAGTCTGGTCGCCCTGGACACTGTGGCGAACCTCCGCACCGGAGCGATCTGCGATGTCGAGGTCACCTTCGAGGCGAGCGTCCCGGTGAGCGCCTTCGAGGGGCTGCCCGGCGTCGGCCGACTCCGCCTCGACGAGACGGGCACGCGCCTCACCTGCCAGATCTCGGGGCCGCCGGACGCCTTCATCAAGGCCCTGGCCCACTTCTCCGTCACCGGCCTGCGCGCCACCGAGCCCGCCCTCGAAGAGGTCTTCCACGCCTACTACGACGGGGCCGAAGCGGCACCGCGCACCGACTCGACCACTCTCGCCTGACCCCGCACTTCCACTGCACACCGGCACGGAAAGGATCCACCCCCATGAGCGCCGCCGCAATCCTCACCAAGACGCTGTCGGACAGCCGTCGAGGTCTGATCGGCTGGGCTGTCGGCACCGCACTGGTGGGAATGGTGTATGCCAGCACCTACCCCTCCCAGCGCGAGAACGTGGACAGCATTCCCGAGGCCCTTCGCCAGAGCCTCAACGTCGACGGCACGGCCGCCGGTTATCTGCAGGCCTCCGTTTTCGGCATCATCGTTCCCCTTCTTGCGATGATCTACGGCGTGACCATGGGGGCGAGGGCCATCGCGGGTGACGAGGAGTCCGGACAGCTTGATCTGCTGCTCGCGCACCCCATCACACGGACCCAGCTGGCCCTGCAGCGGTTCGGCGCTCTGGTGGCCGGAGCGTTCGGTATCTCCACCGTGGTCTGGCTCGCGGTCCTCGCCGTGCGCAGCAGTGCCGAGCTGACCAGTGTCAGCCCCCTCCAGTTCCTGGCCCAGTGCTTCAACCTGGCTCTTCTGGCGATCACTTTCGGCGCTCTTGCCGTCGGAGTCGGAGCCGCTGTGGGCCGGCGCGCTGTGGTCCTGGTCGTCGTCGCCGTCGTGGGGGTGCTCTCGTACACCGCCAGCACCTTCGCCACGCAGATCGGCGCCGACTGGATCGCCTACCTGTCGCCCTTCCACTACTACATCGAAGGAGAGCCGCTGCGGAACGGCTTTCAGTGGGGTGATGCCGCTGTACTCGTCATCGCCTCGGCGGTCTTCCTCACGGCCGGTCTCGTGCGCTTCAACCGCCGCGACATCAACAACTGAGGCTCACCGAGAGAGCCTTCCTCTCATCACTCCGCGGCTGACAGGAGAGTCCTGGCGGCCTGGACTGAGAAGCCGTCGACGGCCGGACAAACGTTGCGCTCATCGACCGCCCACAACGCACCCGGTGACAACAGCATGTCTCTGCGACAACTGAGGACTCGCGAAACTGACACAGCGTCACCCCTCACGCGATAACGCTCCACGGCAGGGATGCCCCCGTGGGTTTCTCACCTCCAGGACAGCGACCCCGTACCCCTGAAACCACCCACGACCAGCATTAGGGCCTGTGTGATGTCGTGATCAATTGCCGGGTTCTGTGCTTTTCGTGGGGTGGAACCCGGTAGGACTGTGGTCGTGACGCGTAGGCAACTCACTCATGCCCAGTGGAAGTTCATCGAGCCGTTCCTGCCGATCGGTAGGTACGGCCCGTATCCGGAGCGTTTGCGGGAACAGTTCGAGGGGGTGGTCTGGCGGTTCCGCTCCAGCGGTCAGTGGCGGGAGATGCCTGCTGAGTTCGGGCCGTGGGCGACCGTCTACGGACGTTTCCGCGTCTGGCGGGACGCTGGTGTGTTCACCGCTCTGCTGGAAGGTCTGATCGCTCAGGCAGCCCGCGCGGAGCAAACAGACCTGTCGCTGGTCAGCGTGGACTCCACTACGGTCCGCGCCCACCACGACGCCGCCGGGCTCCGCGTCAGCAAGCACCTCATGTCGGCCCTGGAGGAAGCCGCGCTGGAGCAGGAGACAGCCCGGCAAAAAGGGGTGGCACGGAGGAACAGAACGGACAGGACGAGCGCCGGCGTATCCGGCGCCGACGCAAGCTCCGTCTGAAGCAGGCCCGGCTCGGCCGGTCCCGGGGCGGCCTCACCAGCAAGATTCATCTCGCGGCGGACCGCAGATGCCGTTCGCTCGCGTTCGTCCTGACCGCCGGGCAGGCCGCGGACAGTCCGCAGTTCATCCCCGTGCTGGAGAAGGTGCGAGTCCGTCTGCCGGTGGGCCGTCCCCGCACCAGGCCCGGCGCAGTCGCCGGCGATAAGGCCTACTCATCGCGCGGAAATCGCCGCTACCTGCGAAAACGCAACATCAAAGCAGTCATCCCGGAGAAGAAGGACCAGGCCGCGAACCGCAAGAAGAAGGGCTCACAAGGCGGCCGGTCCATCAGCCACGACGCCGACCTCTATAAGGAACGGAACACCGTCGAACGCCTGATCAACAAGCTGAAAGCCTGGCGAGGCATCGCCACCCGCTACGACAAGTCCCCCGAAAGCTACCTCGCCGGCCTCCACCTCAGAGCCTCCATGATCTGGATCGACGACCTGCTCAAGACCACCGCGTGATCACGACATCACACAGGCCCTAGCTCGCCGGACGGGGTCCCGCATATAGGCCAGGGCCGCTCCGGTGCAGGTGTAGCAGGTCTCGTCATGGTCGACGGAAAGTTTCCTCGGCGATCACGGGCCGTATAAAGTTTCGCCTTTGTCGCCACTCAGCCACCCCAGCCCAATGGGTGCAGTCCGGTGCTTTCTTCCAGCAGCGGTGCCAGTGGCTCGCCACCTGCTTCGTTGAAGTCGGTGAGGGCGTTGATGAGCGCCGTTCGCTGCTGCGGAGCGAGCCGTTGGACGATCGAGGTGATTTCCTCGCGTCGGCGGGCGGTGACGTTTTCGACTGTGCGGTGTCCTTCGTCGGTGAGTCGCAGGAGTGTCTCGCGGCGGTTGTTGGGGTTGGTCTTCCGGTCAGCGAGCCCTGCTGCGATCAGCCGGTCGAGCATGCGCATCGCCGTCGAGGGTGCCACGTGCAGTAGTTCTGCCAGCGTGACGAGTTTGGTGGTTCCGCGTGTGGAGAGCACCACCAGCATCCGGAACTGCGGCAGGGTGACGCGGTCTTCGACGTGTGCCAGCGAGCGCGCCGATACCGCGACCAGCAGCCGAGAGGCGGTCAGCACTGCTTGGGTTACCGCATCCACATCATTCGTGCGCTCCGACGGAGCTATCTCCCTGGCCATGGCACCCTTTCTACCTTGCTCCGGGTTATGCGCATCCTTCTCTTCTCCGCTCACGTTCACCCGCTTCGGTGGCGCAGCAGGAGCATGGCCGCGTCGTCGTGCGGGCCGCTGGCGTGCAGGACGATGTCCGTGCGCAGCACTTCGAGTGCGGCGTCGGCGTCGAAAAGGTCGAGGAGCCCGGCTCGCTCCTCCAGGGGGTAGAAGGTTCCCTCTGCGTTCCGTGCTTCGGTGACGCCGTCGGTGTAGAGGAGAAGTTGTTCGCCGGGGCCGAAGTCGGCGCGGTAGGGGTGGGGCGGGTCTCCTCCGAGTGTCCCTATTCCGATGGGCAGTGCGTAGGCGAGTGGGAGGGGGAAGTCGACGGAGCGGTCGGGGCGGATGATCATCGGGGGCGGATGGCCGCAGTTCAGGAACGCAATGGACTCTTCGTCGGTGTGTATCTCGGCGAGGATGGCGGTCACGAACTTTTCTCCGTTCGCCTCGCGGGCCACCGTGCGCTCCAGCCGCGTGGCGATGGCTGTCAGGTCGGGCTCGTCGTGCGCCGCTTCACGGAAGACACCCAGGACCAGGGCGGCCGTCTCCACGGCAGCGAGCCCTTTGCCCTGGACATCCCCGACGATGACGCGAACTCCGTACGGCGAAACCACGACCTCGTACAAGTCACCGCCGATACGTGACTCGGCGACCGCCGAGGTGTAGGAGGCCGCCACCTGCAGAGGGCCGACCTGGCGCGGTACGGGACGCTGCAGCACGCGCTGGGCCACCTCTGCGATGGAACGGACGCTGGCAAGCTCCGCCTCGCGCCGCATGCGTGTGCCCGCCGCCAGGGCGCCGGCCAGTGTCACTCCGGCGACCGAAGCCATGGCCGTGTAGCCCCGCCGGGTGTCGAAGAGGCCGTCATACATTCCCAGGCCGGCGCACAGCAGCAGCGCGGCGCAGCCGATGAGCACGGTGCGCCGCCAGGTGCCGATCAGACCGGCGAAAGCGGGACCGAGGGAGACGAGGGGAAGGAATCCAGCCTGCGGGCCAGCAGTGATGTCCATGGCAGCCACCACCGCCATCACCACGATCGGAAGCCAGGACAGCACCACCGGTTCGCCCCGACGCTTTGTACTGATCATGACGCTCCTAGCAGTGCGATGGCTTCTGCCCGGCTCAGCCGGGCTGCCCCTAAGCTTTAGACTATGCAAAGATTCCCTAGGCTAAGGGCCGGGCCATACCTCTGTTATCCGATCGGTTCCCTTCCTCACTCGCAGGAGGCATGGTCGTGACGCAGGAACATGGTGAGCCCCACCGTCCTCGCCTGCCCCGCGGCTGGAAGCGGCGCATTGCCCGGCTGCCCATAGCGTTCTACCGGGCCGGCCTCGGCCCGGCTCTCGGCCGAAGGCTGCTGCTCCTGCGCCACACCGGCCGGCACAGCGGTCTCGACCGGTACGCGGTTCTGGAGGTCGTCGCGCACGACCCCGCGCGGGGAACCTGGATTCTGGCCTCCGGTTTCGGCCCCGCCGCAGCCTGGTACCGGAACCTGCAAGCAGCACCGAAGACCACCATCCAGGTCGGCAACCGCCACTACGCCGTCACCGCACACTTCCCCAGCGCCGACGAGGGCAGTGAACTCATGGCCCGATACGCCCGCTCTCACCCCCGTGCAGCCCGCCGACTGTGCGCGTTCATGGGTGTGCGGGTACCCGACGGCAGTCCACACTCCTACCGGCAGGCCGGCCAGCGCATACCCTTCGTTCGCCTCGAAGCAGCCATCGGACAGCACCTGCCCTGAACACAAGAGACTGGCGCCGACACCGAGCGTTCCCCAGCTTCGCGATGATGGGACGGCCTTGTCCGCCAGAAGCCTCGTGTGCTCGGCTACTCGTCCTCGGACAATCCAGCCGCACCTTGCGGTTCCCGGCCGGGCAACTGAAGACCAGGCGGCGACGAGGGATCGTGACGCGCTGACGGCGCTTTCCGGGTACGGGGGGAGACACTCTTCTCGGCCGGCTCGCCGGAGACCACGCTGGAGGCGAGCACCAGGTCGGTGGGGCACAGGGCCGCGCCCAAGCCGATGCCCAGAGCGGCGGCCGACTGAACCGCCCCGGGTTCGGTAGAGACTTCAGATTGTGGTTGTGACCTGGTGTTTCTGGATTGCACGGTAGTAGTTGGTCTCGTGTTCGGCGGGTGGGATGTGCCCTATTTCACCGTGGAGGCGGCGGTGGCAGTACCAGTCGATCCACTCGGCGGTGGCGAGTTCGACGTGGGAGAGCGTCCTCCAGGGCCGCCCCGGTTTGATCAGCTCAGTCTTGAACAGGCCGATCGCAGACTCCATGAGGGCATTGTCGTAGGCGTCACCGACGGAGCCGATCGAGGCCGCGATGCCGGCGGCGTCCAAGTGCTCGGCGAGCCGGAAACTCGTATATTGCGACCCGGCATCGGAATGATGTAGCAACTCGCCCCGCTGATGGGGCTGTTCGTCGCGGTCGCGCTGCCACAGGGCCATGTCCAGGGCGTCCAGGACTAGTCTGGTCTCCTTCGACGTAGCGGCGGACCAGCCGACGATCCGGCGGGAGAACGTGTCGACGACGAAGGCGACGTAGACGACTGCCGACCAGGTCTTGACGTGGGTGAAGTCGGCGACCCAGCAGCGGTTGGGGGCGGCCGCGACGAAGTTGCGGTCCAGTAGGTCCGGTGCCCGCTCGACGGCGCTGTCCGGGATCGTGGTGATGATCTTTCTCCCGCGGACGGCGCCTGTGATGCCGAGTTCCCGCATCAGGCGCTCGACGGTGCACCGGGCTACGGGGCGGCCCTGGCGGTGCAGCTCGCGCCATCGGTAGCGCCACTATCGCTTCCGCGGCGACTTCGCCGACACCGAGGCCCACGGCGTGCTGCCCGCGATCCAGCCCGGCGTGCTGTTCGAGCGCGACAACCTGGGCAAGCGGCTGCAGCGGCAGACGAACTTCTGGGCGCAGCTGTCCGCCGAGCAGCAGGAGCGGCTTTCCGTGCTGGGCGTGAAGCCCGCTCAGCGGGTCGCCGCGGCAGCGGCGGGCCAAGGGCGCCGGGAAGACGTCAGCAGCCTTCGAGCGGGGCGTGGGCGGCCCTCACGCAGTACATCCGCCCTCGAAGGCCACCAGCGCGTCCCCAGAACCCACGCAGAAGCGATCGCGGTGGAGGGCGAGACCACGCGGGTGGTCGTGAAGCTGGGCGTCTGGATCTCCAACACCAAAAGCCGCCGTGTCAAACTCACCGCCGACCAACGCGGCGCCCTCACGGAGCTGGGCGTGGAGGGGGCGTGACATCCAGGCTGGCGAGCAGCCCGGCCAGTACTGCTGTCACGTCCCGGTCTGCGGGACCGGCCGGCCACCAGCCGCCCTGTTCCTTGCGGTACGGGTACCAACGTCCGTCGGTGCCCAGCCGTAGCTGGACCTCGTGTCCGATCACTGTCAGCCGGTTTCGCGTGATTCGCAGTCCTGGGGGCCGTTCGCCCTCCCACGCCTGCTTGATCGCCTCGCGGACCAGGTTGAGTTGCGATGGGTCCGGGTCCCACGCGTCGTCCAGGACCGGCAGGGCTGCGGCGCCGCCCTGCTTCCAGGCCCGTACCGTTCGTGTGAGCGCCTGTGGGGTGCGGCCTGCGTGCCTGCAGAGCCGGGCGAAGACTTCCGATGGGGGTGCGGCCGCCGCGAGGCGTACGAGGTCCTCGGCCGCGGTGAGGCTGGCCTGGCCGGTGGGCCGGTGCGGGACGTCGCAGGGCAGGGCGGCCTGGCGAAGCAGTCGTGCCGCGCGGGCGGCCGTGTCGGCGGCCAGGAACTCCAGGGCCGACGGGTCCAGTCCGGGTGTGGGGTCGCCTGCGGTCGCGAACGATGCCACCTGCCCTGGGTGGTCAGCCTCGGGCGGCGGGGCAGGGAGGGCCGCTATCCCTGCGCGGGCGGCGGCGTACACGTCGCGGGCGGGCACACCGAGCAGTCCGGCCGGGGCGGGTGTCTGCGGCGCGGCGTCATCAGCCGCCGCCCGGACGGCGTTGCGCCGCTGGAGCTCGTCCATGAGTTCGCGCTCGCCGCGTCCGCGCAGCAGAAGCAGAACGAACGGGTCCTCGTCGAGGAGGCGGGCCACCTGGTAGAAGACTGCGGCGGCGTGCTTGCAGGGGTAGCCCCAGTCAGGGCAGGAGCAGCTGGGGGTCAGTTCGCCTTGCCGGGGCAGCAGTCGGACATCGGCCCGGGCGGCGTCGTCGACCAGCGTGGTGGGGATGTCCCGGTCGAGCAGGGCCGCGATATGCCCGGCCTGGGCGGCGGCGGTGTCCAGCAGCAGCTCCCATTCGCGGGGGCTGAGTTGGGGGATGTCCATGGAGGTTCGGTACGGCGTGGGTCGGCTGCCCTGGACCCGGGCGGCCACCTGGCCGGGGGTGACGGTGATCTCACCGACGTTGCCGCCGCGCGCGTAGGTCCGCCCCCTCGCGAGGCGCCCCGTCGCCAGGCGCTGCTTGCCTTCCAGAGCTTCCACCCACGCGTTGCCCCACCAGGACTCGGCGAAGGACCGCCGCCCCCGCGCCGGGGACAGCGGCGGGAAGGTCCGGGTACGGCCGTCGTCGGCCTTCTTCACGACGCTGCGGCTCATCGGGGGCTCACCTGAAGTCGGACCAGGTCGGCCAGTTCGGCGTCGGTCAGCTCGGTGAAGGCCGCTTCACCGCCGCTGAGTACGGACTCGGCGAGATCCTTCTTCCGTTTGAGCATCTCGGCGATACGGTCCTCTACTGTTCCCTCCGCGATCATGCGGTGCACCTGTACCGGCTGGGTCTGTCCGATGCGGTAGGCGCGGTCGGTGGCCTGGTCCTCCACGGCGGGGTTCCACCAACGGTCGAAGTGGATGACGTGCCCGGCCCTGGTCAGGTTGAGGCCGGTACCCGCGGCCTTGAGCGAGAGGAGGAAGACGGGGGCCTCGCCGTCCTGGAAGCGCCGCACCATCTCCTCGCGCCGGCTGACCGGGGTGCCGCCGTGCAGGAACTGGGCGGGCACCGAGCGTGCTGTCAGGTGCGCCTCGATCAGCCGGGCCATCGCGGTGTACTGGGTGAAGACCAGCACCGCGCCGTCCTCCGAGAGGATCGTGTCGAGGAGTTCGTCGAGGAGTTCGATCTTTCCGGACCGGCCCGCGATCGTGCCGCCCTGTTCCTTCAGGTACTGGGCGGGGTGGTTGCAGATCTGCTTCAGGGCGGTCAGCAGCTTGACCACCAGGCCGCGCCGGGCGATGCCCGCGCTTCGCCCGATTTCGGCCAGGGTCTCGCGGACCACCGCCTCGTAGAGTGCGATCTGTTCCTTCGTCAGGGCGACCGCCCGATCCGTCTCGGTCTTCGGCGGCAGCTCGGGAGCGATCCCCGGGTCGGACTTCTTGCGGCGCAGCAGGAACGGCCGCACCAACGCGGCGAGCCGCTCGGCCGCCTGCGGGTCCTGTCCGCTCTCCACATCTCGGGCGTAGCGGTCGCGGAACACCTTGAGCGGGCCCAGCAGGCCGGGGGTGGTCCAGTCCAGCAGTGCCCACAGTTCGGAGAGATTGTTCTCCACCGGTGTGCCGGTGAGGGCGACCTTGGCCTGGGTGCCGATGGTGCGCAGAGCCTTGGCGGTGGCGGAGAAGGGGTTCTTCACGTGCTGGGCCTCGTCCGCGACCACCAGGCCCCAGGCGCCCGCCGCGGTCAGCTGCTCGGCGTGCAGCCGCATCGTGGCGTAGGTGGTGAGGACGAATTCGCCTGCCGTTAGGTCGTCCAGGCTGCGGGCCGGGCCGTGGAAGCGGCGCACGGGCGTACCCGGGGCGAACCGTTCGATCTCGCGGCTCCAGTTTCCGAGCAGCGAGGTCGGGCAGACCACCAGGGTCGGCCCGGACAGGCCCGGGAGGCTCTGCCGATGCAGGTGCAGGGCGATCAACGTGATGGTCTTGCCGAGGCCCATGTCGTCGGCGAGGCAGCCGCCGAGCCCGAGCGAGGTCATCTGGTGCAGCCAGGCCAGACCGCGCAGCTGGTAGTCGCGCAGGGTCGCATTCAGCGCGGCGGGCTGCGCGAGCGGTGCCCGGCGGGCGGTGGCCTCGGGGTCCGCGAGCCGTTCTTTCAGTTCGGCCAGCCAGCCGCCGGCCGTGACCTCCACCCGCTCCCCGCCGACCTCCACGCTGCCGCTCAGGACCGCGCCCAGCGCCTGGACGGGGGTGAGCTGGCGGTCCTTGCGGTCCCTGGCCCGGGCCAGCACTTCGGGGTCGATCAGCACCCACTGGTCGCGCAGTCGCACCACGGGCCGCTGCGCCTCGGCGAGCCGGTCGAGCTCGGCGGCTTCCAGCTCGCGGCCGCCGAGTGTGAGCTGCCAGCGGAAGGTGAGCAGAGTGTCTGCGCCGAACATGGACGGCAGGTCGGAACCGGCCTTGTCTGCAGGCTCGACCACAGCGCGGGCGAGGAGTTCGCGGGCCAGCTCCTTCGGCCAGTGCAACTGGATCCCCGCGGCGGCCAGAGGCGCGGCGGCTTCCCCGAGGAGCTCGGACACCTCGGTGTCGGAGAGTTCCAGCTCGGCGGGAGCCACCGCGGTGAGCAGCCGGCCCAGCGGCGGCCAGGCCCTGGTGCCCCGGCGCAGCGTCAGCAAGGTGTCGATCTTCGTACGCGGACCGAAAACGCCGCCAGCCGCTGACCGGCCCGACCAGATGTCCGCGGCGTCGGCCACCACGGTGGCATCGCCGAGGCTGTGCAGCTGGACGACAGCGCGGAAGGGGCTGCCCTCGTCTTCGTCCTCCCATGCGTCAGCCCGGGCGTCGGGATCGCCGGTGTCGTGGCGGTCGCGGGCCGGCAGGCCGGGGAGTTCCAGCCGCAGCGAGACTCGCACCCCGGCGTCGAGCCCGGCGGCGACCTCCGCCGCCCAGCCGCGCTGGTGGGGCACCGGCTGCGGCACCTGAGCGGTCCAGGCCGTGGCGCCGGCGGCCGCCGGCGCGGCGGGCGTACGCGGCAACGTGTCGGCCACCGCATCGAGGAAGGCCCGCAGCAGTTGCTCGGCCTCGGGCAGGCGAACCGGCGCAGGACCGGCCAGCGGCACCGCCCGGGCCTCGGGCGGCATCGCACCAGCCAACTCCCGCACCCGCACCACGTCCTGCTGGTCGAACGGCCCGATACGCCAGGCATCGAAACCTGAGGGGCTGACACCGGGCAAGAGCCTGCCACGAGCGACCAACTGCAAAGCAAGCACGCTCGCCGCGCCCCAGAACACGGCGGCCCGATCCGCACCCGGCACACCTCGCATCCGGCCAAGTGCAGGCAGGGCCTGGGAGACCGGCACCATCATGGCGTCGACATCACGGCGCCGCACAGAAACGCCATGCGGCCTCACCACGGTCAGCCGACCGGTCACCACAGGCGGAGCGTGACCGTCGCTACGCCAGAAGGCCACCCGACCAAGCCGGGGCGGGTCAGCAGGCAGGAAAACGGCGGCACAGGCAGCCAGCTCCCCAAGCCGGGCCAGGTCCACGACACCCGGCAGGGCGCCGAATGCCTCGTCGTTGAGGGTGACTTCGACCGGGGTGGCGGTGACACGCGGGACGGTTGCCACGGCAGTGAGCTGCTTTCAATCCGATTGCACGGCGGGTACCAGCCGCCCACCGAGCGTAGCCGAGACCGGGGCCAGGCCGCCGCCCAACCCCGATCCCCGGCCAGGGAGCCAGACGAGGCGGCGGCCAGAGCCGGCGGTCTTGTAGCGGGTGGTGACAACTGGGGTCAGCCGTATGCCGATACCGGTCAGCTGGGTGCCGGATACCAGGGACACCTGAGACCTCGGTGACGAAGCAGGCCGCCTGTGCAGGCGGTCAGAGGAGAAGGGGCATACGTAGGGTACGACCGCTTGCCGAAGACGCCGGCAAAAGGCCCGGCGGCCGTGTTCCTACCCGGGGACGGGGCGGGCCGCGACGACGCCCCGGCTGGCGAACTGGACTACGGACTGCTGCCCGACGAGAGCGAAGACCACTTCCTGGGCCTGGAGCAGGCACAACTGGTGGGGACCGAGCCGCTGTTGACCACGCGGGACACCATCGAGGCCGCCATCAAGGCCAAGGTGATGAAGGGCGTCTACGGGCCTGCCGGGTCCGGCAAGACCATGTCCGTGAAATCCGCACTGTGCCACTGGCCCCGAACATCACCCACCGCCTGGAGCTGCGCCCCGGGCCGGCTCCCCGGGACATCCGCCACGGTCTCTTCCAGGCTCTGGCCTGCCCGGTGAGCCGGCCGCCCGGCCGATCGAGTTCGACACCCTCCTCAAGGAGGCGCCGGCCGAGGAGTCCCGGGTGCTGGTCTGCGACGAGGCGCAGAGGATGAAGAAGACCGGCTTCGAGTTCCGGCGCAGCCGGTGGGACGACAAGCGCACCAACATCGCGGTGATCTGCGCCGGAGGTGACGGCTGCTACAAAGTCCTGCGCCGTGGACCGAGGCTGGCCTCCAAGATCTTCATCTGGCAGGAATTCACCCGCATGCGCAACCCTCCCCTACATCACACCCAACGTGCTCTTCGACGGCGACGGGCTTGGGGCTCGTCGAGAGGTGGGCGGCCCGCCACCCGGATGCTGTCCGGCTGGTGCCGCCACAGGGCACGCCCTTCGCCTGAATACAACGCGAACCGGTGAGTCCTCCTTGGCGCTGTGCCGCCGGACGCTGGAGGCCTGTCTGTTGCCGGCCCCCGGGGAGACCATGGGTTCGGACGCAGGCTTCCGGCTCGGCTTCACCCGCGACGTCGACACGGTGACCGGGGGCCTGCGGCGGCTGGGCCCCGTACTGCTGCCGGACGGGCCGCCCGGCGGGGGCGGGCCGTCCGGCGATTGAGGGCTTGCCGGCCTTGCTCAGGGTCGCGCCGGTTGCACGGCCCCCTCTTCCTTCCCCTCTTCGGCCGGCGGGGGTACGGCTTCGGCTCCGGTCCCAGCCTCGGTTCCGGCCCCGGCGCCGGCGCCGGGCTTGTTCCCAGCCACCGGACGTGACGGCGCGGTGCGGGTCAGCAGTACGCCGCTGACGATCAGTAGCGCGCCCACCACGGTGTTCCAGCCCAGCGACTCGTTCAGGAAGAACACTCCGACGATCGCCGCCCACAACGGGGTCAGATACGCAACCGTGGAGGCGACCGTCGAGCCGACGGCGCGGATCACCGACAGGTTCCACATGTACGCGAGCCCGGTGCCCACGGCGCCGAGCACCACCATGGCGGCCATCGGCCCCTTCCCGCCCCAATGTGGTGCGCCACTCAACAGTGGTGCGACCAGCGCGAGTTCGAGGGTTGCCCAGCTGACCTGAATGGCGGTCAGGGTGATCGCGGGGATGTCTCCGCCGGACAGGTAACGGCGGGTGTAGGTGTAGCCCAGCCCGTACGAGGCGGTGGCGACCAGGCAGATCACACTCCCTTTCATCAGCGAGGACTGCCCGCCCGACCACACGCCGAGCACCACCAGGGCGCCGCACAGGCCGGTGGCGATGCCGAGCAGCCGTCGCAGGTTCGGTTTCTCGTCCGGCAGCATGACCAATACCCAGACCAGGGTGAACAGGGGAATGGTGGAGTTCCACACCCCGGCCGTGACGGAGTCGATGTACTGCTCGCCCCAGGCGAACAGGGTGAAGGGGAAGGCGTTGAGCACCGTCCCCACCACCAGGGCGTGCCCCCACACCCGCAGGTCACGCGGCATTCCCAGCCGCCGCACCAGTACCAGGCCCCACAGCACCAGTGCTCCGAAGAAGCACCGCCAGAAGGCGACCCAACCCGGTTCGATACCGGCTTCGACACCGATCTTGATGAGCGCGAACCCGGACCCCCAGATCATCGAGCAGATGACGAACTGAGGTACCCACGACTTGGCCGGTACAGCGGATAAGGCGTTTACGGAGCTTGCCACTTCGAGTCCTTTCGATTTGCCGTGCGTTTCTTGTCGTGCGCTCTTCGTCATGCGTTTCTTGTCGTGCGTTTCACGGGGGCGGAGCTGTGCCGCTCGATCACGTCTCCGTGCTGCGCCCGACCGCCGCCGAGGCGAAAGCGCGCACCAGGGGGTGGGGCCGGGAGGTGTCGTCGGCCAGTTCGGGCTGGAACAAGGTGGACAGGAAGAACCGGTGCCCCGGCAGTTCGGCGATGCGGGGGTGGCCGTCGTCGTGGGCGGTGAAGCGCAACCCGTGGTCGCGCAGGGTGCCGGCGTACCGGGGGTCCAGAGCGTGCGTGCACTGGTAGCGCTCCACGGTCGTGCGCGCGCCGAGCGCTTCCTCGGCCAGTGAGTCGGGCTCGGTGTGGACAGTCCCCTCGTGGTCCGCGAGGCCGCGTGACAGCGGAAGCGGGCTGCCGGGGGAGTTCTCGGCGTGGGCGGCGCCGTCCGGCGCGCAGACGTGGCGAGCGAATTCCAGGAGGACGTGCAGGAAGCCGCCGCAGGTCGCCGGCAAGGGGATGTCCCGCTCGCGCCGTGCGCACAGCGCTCACCGCTCCGGCCTCGCCCCGGTACGGGCTGTCCGGCACCAGCCAGATGCCGTCGAAGCCGGCCAGGTCCCGAGGGCCGTCGAGCTGCGCGGTCGACAACCAGTAGGCGTCCACCAGCAGCCGTTCGCGGTGCCACAGCGCCTCCGGCATCGGCGCGTGGCGGGTGTGCGCGGGCACGCCCGCCGACCGCTCGCCGACGAGCGCGATCCGGGCGGGCCGGGTGCGCGAGAGGTCCGGGTCGGCCGGGGGGCGTGGTGCGACGGTGGTGGGCACGCCGGAATCATCCAGCGGCCCTGCCGAAAGGACAAACGACAGCTTCTGATTCCTCGACAGGTGATGCTGATCCGGTGGACCCGCGCCTGCTCAGGACCTTCTCGGCCGTCATCACGCACGGCTCCTTGAACTCCCGGGCCTCGGTCGGGGAACAGGTGAACACCACGCCGTACTTCCACATGTCCGCAAACGGGACGACGGGCAGCCCCAGGCCCTCCGCGATCTCCTCGGCGGCCAACGGGTCGGCGCCGGTGTTGACGAGCGCCTCGACCTGGGCGATGCGGAGGGTCTGCTCGTGCAGCTGGGACAAGCCCGAGGCATGAGCCTCGACGTATGGGCTCCGTCATGCCGCCCCACCGGCTGCTGGCCTGCGTCACGGCCGTACGGAACCGGCCGCGCTACCGCCCGCAATCAGGTAGGCCGCTCGGGAGGGGAGGACGGCTGCTTCCGTGCCTGCCTGCCCCAGATATCTCCTCGAATCCGCGGCGTCAGCCTCCCATGGCAGTGGCCGGGCGCGGAATGACGAGGTCGCCACCGAGAGCCGCCCCAGGAGTGGCCCACGCCGGGCCACAGCTCAGCGACGCGACGACCAGACCTCTACGCGCTCAGCTCGCCGTCTCGACCGCTCACCCGCCAACTGAAGCGCCCAGTCACAGAGGGCTCGCGGGCTGTCCGGACGGCATGGCTGCTACAGGTCGAACTCAAGGTGTTCGATGTCGGTGAACCGGACTTCGTCCAGGCTGCCGGCGCGGCGGCCGCCGTCCTGGAAGTAGACCTCCTTGAGCGCTTCGGCCGCGATCTCCTGGAGCCGGGCGTCACTGGCGCCCTGGTCCTGGGCGTCGAAGAGGCGGGCGGCGTGGGCCGGCGGCAGGGCAACGGTGAGGTGGCGGATGCGGTCCTGGTCGGTGGAGCCGATGGGGGCGGTGTACCCGAGGCGGGCGCGGGTGTCGATGATGATGCCGCCCGTGGACGCCGCCTTCTGCTTGGCCTTGGCCCGGATCAGGGGCTGCCACCGCCTTTTCACCTCGCGCTCCAGGCGTGCGGCAAGGGCCGGGCGGGGTTTCTTGATCTGGTCCTTCACGTACCGCTCGACGGTGCGCTGGGAGATCCGCAGCATCTGGGCGACCGGCTTGGTGCCGCCGAGCTGCTTGACCAGGTACCGCATCTGCGCGCCCGCGCTTTTCGGTGCGGGGCGGGTGAACGCCTTCTGCACCGCGGTGTCCAGGCCGTCCCCGATCAGGCTCATCGTCGCCTTCTCCTACTCTCCGTTGTCGACGTCGGTGACGGTGCCGTCCTTGATGTACCGGGCGAGGTTGAGCTCCGGGGCGTTGAACCGCTCGCGGACCTCCTCACCCCACAGGAGGCTCTGGGTACCCTCGTGCTTGACCAGGCCGGGGTTGATGCCGAGCTTGAAACCCCCGGGCAGCGGCTTGCCCTCCCGGTAGGGCAGGAAGTCCAGCGGGCTCTCTCCGTTGGCGGCGTAGACGACGCAGTCGGACAGGACCGCGACGGGGTACTGCCCGGTGAACGCCGCGTGCTTCACGATCTTGCGGTGCAGGTTGACCCGCGTACGGGCGATGACCGCCGCGCGGATGTCGGGCCGCCACGTCGGCCGGGACAGGGCCCGCCACGGCTCGCCCGGCCGCCATCCCTCTCCCCGGGGCCGCTCGCGCAGCTTGCCCAGGCCGCCCTTCACCGTCGCCTTGATGGCCGAGACGACGATCGCCAGCTCCGGGTCCCGGCTGCGGTAGCCGTCCATCGCGGTGAGGAAGTCGGCCGGGGCGAGGTCTGCGCCGACACCGAGGCCGGCCATCGTGGCAAGGTAGGCGTCGCGCAGCCGCTGGTACCAGCCGTCCAGGTAGCGGCCGTTCTCGTACCGGACGTACGCCTCGGTCGGCGTGACGTCGTAGCCGAGCTCGACCGCGTACGCCACGGTCGGCGTCGCGTACCAGGCCGGGCCTTTCGGGCGGTCGCCCTTCGGTGTGAACGGGGAGGGCAGCAGGCTGCCGTCCAGGTCCACCCATTCCTTGCCGGCCTTCACGCGGGACAGGTCGACGTGGGAGAGGTCGACCAGCCACGAGCCGGGCAGCTTCGGGTCGAACACCGGGTTCGTGACCCGGGTCGGCTCGCCGAGGCCGACGTTCAGGCCGTTGGCTCCGGCGGCGAAGGCCATGTTCACGTCGATGCCGACCAGATGGCGCAGGGTGCACTCGGCATCCGTCATCGGCCGCGCCCAGTCGTACGCCTCCTCGAACAGCTTCTCCGCCGGGCCCCGCACGTGGAAACGCGGCAGGCCCTTGAGGAGCGGGTGCCCGTCGGGGGCCTCGCACGGCGCGCAGTCCACCGGGTCCTTACCCAGCGAGCCGGGGTTGTGCTCGGAGTGCCGCCTGCCGTCGGTATCCGGCTCGGAGGCCCGGGTCGGCGGGTGCAGCGCCGTCCGCCGTGCTGTCCGCAAACTTCTGCAGACCCTCCAGGTCAGGCTCTGAGCGAGGGACCCGCACAGGACGAGGGACGTGGCGGCCTGCGTAAGGTTGTCCTCGGCAGCAGCCCGACAGGCCAGGTCCATCATCGCCAACATGCCGTGGAGCACTTTGTCCTCGCCGTCGGCTTCCTCCTCCTGGCGGGCGACCAGGACGCGATCGGCCTCATTCAGGACCGTGGACCAGACATTCCCGAAAGCCTCCGGCCGTACCCCGGTCAGGGGTGTCAGGCACAGGTCGGCGTGCGACTGGGCATCTCCTCGGCCGAGCGGTAGTCCAACACGGTGCCGCACGACATCGAGCCGTGGTCGTCATGTGCCGCGCCGCCAGACCATTCCCGGGAGATCCCCGGAGTGGGCCGGGCACAGGAACACGACCAGGCCGGGCCCGTGCCGGACTCCACGGCGGCCCGTTCGCGCGGCACGGACGCATCGAGGGAGCAGTCCAACACGTTGCGGAGCGCGCTGATCTCACGGTGGGCGGCGAGCTGCTGGAAGACGCTGGGCACTGCGATCCCTTCGCGGTCAGACTTCGATGAACGCGACAACCACCACGGTGCCCAGGGCGCTCACCCAGTACAGGAGCCTCACGCGCTCGACGTCGTCGGCGTATTCGCGCAGCCGGGGGCTGGCGGCGGTGCCGGGGAGCGGTTCGCCGGCGTCGGGGTCGACGGAGAGGACGACCAGGGCGCGGTCCAGGGCGTGGAGCTCGGCCTCGCTGGTGATGGTGTCCAGCTGCTTGGCGGCGGAGTCGGAGAACGCGATCCGGGCGCGGCGGCGTGGGCCGTGCGGTGAGGGCATCAGGCGGCGGCCGTGCGCTGGGCGGTGAGCCGGGCGAGGTGGGCCTCGCGCAGCTCCTCCCACGGCGTGCATTCCTCCACCGCGGGCAGGCCGTTGGTAGCGATGTCCTCCAGGACGGCGGCGAGCTGGTCGGCGCTCTCGCGGGTCCGGGCCGCGTACGCGCGCAGTCCGTCAGCGGCGTCGGGCTCCAGCTGCTGCCTGGTGGTGTCGGCGGGGGCCGGCTGTTCGCTCATCGAGGGCTCCAGAGGGCGGAACTGGCGTGTCCCGCCACGGTATCGCCGGTCAGCCGAGCCCGGGAGCACTCCGCAGGAACCCGTCCCACTACTACGCTCCGTGCTTCCTGCCTGTGCGCGGGAGGCCAAATCTTGCATGTCACGCTCCACCCGAATGTCCTGTGACAGCGAACTTTGACCGATTGCCATCAAAGGTGGACCACAGCGGAAATACGCAGGCTGATCTCAGTCAGCCTGCGAGCGGGCTCTCAAGATGCACCACAAATCGGTGCGTCTTCCGGGGCCTTGCTCCAGCTCTCCCGAAGATCGACCATGTGCACTCCGGGCGATACGGGTTTCCATGTAGAGGTGGCCAGCGCTCCCCCACCAGTACGGGCCCAGCTCCTGCCGTGAGGGTCCCGAAACTCCAACCAGAGTGATGACAGCTCTTCATCGGTGACCTGCACGGATGGAAACAGGTCGTGGAAGCTGGCGCGCAGTGAGCCAGTGGGGATTTGGATCTGCTTGCAGGGCTCGAGCGAACGCAAATCCCACCAAAGACGCCTGCGCGGCAGGAAGAGGCGCATCTTCGCTGGGTGCGGGTTGCCGTTCATCACGACTATGGAGGACGGAGTTCGGTAGAAGTCAACCTGCTCAGCGAAGGCTCTCTGGCTCGCTTCGGCCGCTTGCTTCTCCTCCCTATCAGCGCGCTGCTCCGCTCTGATCCCCAGAATCAGCCCCGCGAGTGCGGCAACGACGGTAAGCACAGCACCTACGCCCCTGCCGATCTCCGCCCATGCAGGCGCGGGTCCCGTGGGGTCTGCCGGGTCTGCCGGGTCTGCCGGGTCTGCCGGGTCTGCCGGGTCTGCCGGATTCTGAGGTACCGGGGCCGTAGGAGCGTCACCGTCGGAACCAGCCGCACGCCCAGGATCAACGCCGGCGGGCACAGGTCGCTCCCCACTGCTCGCTTCAGCCATGCACCTGAGATTACAAGCGCACTGTGAGTCCAGGGCCTCCTTCTCAAGACGGGAGATCGCCGGTCCAACTTGATTGACAAACGGTCAAAGTTCGCTGTCACAGGACAATTAGGACTCCGCAGCGCCGTACCCGGCCAGCTCCGCGAAGCCGGCGATGCCGATGACCGCGGTCATGCCCACGATGGCCGACAGTGAGAACGAGGCGGCACCCAGCACGGCGGCGGCGAACTGCAGGCCGGTGAGCGTCAGGCAGGTGCCCCAGAGTGCGCAGCCGCCGACGGTGGAGTGGAACTCGTTCTGCGCGATGAATAGCGGGATGCGGGAGAGCAAATCAATTGCCCTCCGAAGGGACGTGCTCGTTCCGTATGCATGTCCAATGGTGCTTGTGCGCGAATGCTCCGGATGCGATCAGGAGAATCCATCCGGCATCGATCAGTCCGGCTCCTCCAGCGCCACCTTCACGCCACGTGGGCCACGTTCGTGTGAGCTCCCAAATCCACACAGCAGCAGCAGATGCGAGAAAGAGAAGCGACAGTTTCCCTTCCCGCGAAGAAAGGACGGGTTTTCTAGACACAACACGCCTCCGGGAGGTCAGAACTACGAGCTTAATGATGCCAGGCGGACTCGGCGCATAGGCTCGTCCGTAGACCGCAGCGGCGTGGAGTGTGTGTGGGACAGGGCCGGTGCCTGACAGGCTTGATCCCGGGATGGAGTACGACCGGCCCGCAGCAGCCCGGCAGTCCACGCGACCGTCGGGGCTCTCCTACAGAAGCGCGGTCGTCACCTTGCTCAGACAGGCGAACCGCCCCGGGAAACTGTGGTCGGCAGTCCTGTCGGACACGCCTTCGGCGGGTTCGGACGCGGGGCTGGCACCCTGTCGTTGACCGTGATCAGTTTCAGCGCGCGCCAGCGCAGCTTGATCCTGGACGAGCCCTGTGAATCGGACACGGCTGCCGGAAAGAGAGCGCGGATCAGGCAAGCAGAAAGGCGGTCTGCAGTGGGCGGCTACGCCTGCTTGTGCTTCGCTTCTTGGTCTGTGTCCGTGTGGGAAGGAGAGCCTCCGACCGGGTCCGTCTCCTGGCCCACGCCTTCAAGACGGTCGAGGGCTGCAGCAGACGGTTCCGGGCTGCGTATCAGCCACCACGTACCGAGAAGCCCCCCGCCGAGAGCCACAAGTGCGACTGTCAGAGCGGCGAACCGCATCCACCCTTCGTGGTCGAGGGAGAAAAATGCCGCACCGAAGCATATGAGCCACCAGAAGCCGGTTCTCCGCAGCCACAGCTCAAACCCATCTGACACGATAGACCCCTTAAGTCGCTTTCGGCATTCTGCCCTATTTGACGGAGCCTGCCCGCAGCGCAGCCTCGCGAGGCGTTTGCGCTGTGTGGCAATCATGCAGAAAAGTCCACTTTCAGCCCTAATCGAGGCTGCCAGGCAATCTTATAGCCCTTCCGGGCACGCCGAGGGCCGTCTGAGTGCGTGCGCCGCAACGGTCACGCCAACGACTGTTGTGGATAGTCGAGAATTCACCTTCGGGATCGGCCGGTATCCCGGCCGAGGCCACCGCTTAGGTTTCTCGTGGATCCCTGCAGCCCGGCCTCTTTTTCCCGACTCGCCCTGGCGGGGCTTAATGGAAGACGAAAAGCGAAATGACGACAGGGGGGTGAAGAGTAAGAAAACTTCCAGCCTTTTAGTTGCAGCTTCCCGTAAAGCGCATGCGTGAACCGCCATGACCAACAACGCGACGAGCGATACTTGTCTTTGGGGATTCAATGTGAAATCTCGAAAAACTCGCAGGAAAAATTCTGATCTCACGGAGTGGTCCGCCTTCGACCCGCTGGGGGGGCGCCCCTATGGGTTTCGAAGGGAATCGGGCTGGACCATATGGCGTGAGCGAAGGACCAGCGAGGCGAGCCGCCCATGGACGCCGTTTTCGCCCTGGTCCTGATCGCGCAGCGCCCGGCCAGCTCCGGTTGCCGCCGGGCACTGGTAGGCCGACGATCCGGACATCCTCATAGTGAGCTTCTTCGAGTTGGCCACCGATCGGGTGATGGGCCGTGAAGCGCAACGAGCTAGGCCCCCGGGGCTGTTGATCGAGATGCCTGACGTCTCATCACGCTGCTCGGGGGCCTCGTTGGTCGTCCATCCTGCCGCACCCCACCTGCCGCATGCACTCGTGGAGTGGGTCACGATGCTGATCGTCACCCGTGAGGGCGACCGGCGCTGCAAGCTCCGTCCGTCCCAGCGCGCGATGGTGGCAATGGTGTACCTGCGCGAACACACCAGAGCGCCGCCGGGTCGGGATCAGCGAGTCCACCGCCCACGCCTACACCAGCGCGGTCGTCGGCCTGCTCGCCACTCTGGAGCGGCACCGCCGACGAAGCTCAATGAGCTTCTTCGAGTTGGCCACCGATCGGGTGATGTGCCGTGAAGCGCAACGGACGAGGCCCCCGAGCTGTTGATCGAGATGTCTGACATCTCAATCACGTTGCTCGGGGGCCTCGTTGGTCATCCATCCTGCCGCACTCGACCTGCCGCATGCGCTCGTGGAGTGGGTCACCATGCTGGTGGTCACTCGTGAGGGCGACCGGCGCTGCAAGCTCCGTCCGTCTCAGCGGGCGATGGTGGCACTGGTGTATCTACGAGAGCACACCACTCTGGCGAAGATCGCCGCCGGGTTCGGGATCAGCGAGTCCACCGCCCACGCCTACACCCGCGCGGTCGTCGACCTGCTCGCCGAACGAGCACCGGGTCTGCTCAAGACGCTGCGCGAGCACGATCCCGAATTCGTCCTGCTCGACGGCACCCTCGCCGAGTGCGACCGGGTCGGCGACGGCCGGGCCGACTACTCCCACAAGCACCGGCGCCACGGCGTGAACGTGCAGGTCGTCACCGATCCCGGCGGCCGGCTGCTGTGGATCTCACCCGCCCTGCCGGGCCGCACACACGACCTGACCGCCGCCCGTACCCACCGGATCATCCGGATCTGCGAGCGCCAGGATGTTCCCATCCTGGCCGATCTCGCCTACCAAGGCGCCGGGCCGGGGCTGACGACCGGCATCAAACGCAAGCCACTCCAGGAACTCACTCCCACCGAGAAGACCCTCAACCGGGCACTGGCCGCAGCACGAGCACCCGTGGAACGCGGTGTCGCGAGCCTGAAGTCCTGGCGGATCTTCCAGGTCCCGGTGCAGCCCCAACCGCATGACGTCAATCACCAAGGCCATCCTCACGCTGGAGAGGCAACCCTGGCGGAGCATGGAGGATGGTCACTAGAAGCAGCCTCAAGCGACCAGCTGGCTGACCCAGCGCGCCAGAGAGAGACCGCAAACAGCGCCCAGACCATTGGATACCAGGAACATCGAGTTCTGAATAGTAGACAGACCACGCATCGCCGGATCAGCCCCCAGAGCGACAATCCTGCGGGGGCTCATCAACCAGAAGGCTCCGCGCAGGCCGGTCGTCCGGATGGTCCACACCGTCACGACGACGATGAGGGCAAGGCACGGAACGGCACCCACGAGCCGCCAGACACTAAAGCCGAAATCCTGGGAATGCAGCAGAAGATCCACCAGGGCTGACACGGGGAGTGCCGCCAGAACAACCCGGAAGAACTCATGACCGCGGCGCTCCGGGCCATATATCTCGTTACTGAGAACGGAGACGGCCACACAGACAGCCGGTGTAAGCACCACGACGAACAGGATGTTCCATCCCGTTCCCGGGCCACAGGCAACTCCGTACCTCGCCCCGCACGAGCCGCCCAGGATGAGCGCCCGCACGGCGAAGTACCAGAAGAAGACTCCCCAGGTGAATACCGCCGTCAGCAACGACATGGCCGCATAACCCATCAGCCCGGGGGTCGTTCTGACCGAGGTCTCAGCCATGCGTTCTTCCCATCTGCGCCTCTTCGCGCGCCCACCTCCGCCACCGATTTGAAGGGCTCCGGTGGCCACCGCCTGAGCGCGCCTCCAACTGTCCTTGCGGAGGAGTGAATCATGTCCGCGTCACCCCAGGAACAGCTTCAGACGTCAGACATCTCGCTCAGCAGCCCGAGGGCTTCGCTCGTTGCGCTTCACGGGCCGTCACCCGATCGGTGGCCTACTCGAAGAGGCTCAATGAACAACGCGAAGATCGAGAAGCACATGGGGAGGGGCGAAGCGTGACCGAGCGCTACGGCTGGCTGGTCCGGTCAGTCACAGCGCTCCGGACTCACCACAGCTCTCCAGGTCCTATGACAGTGAGTCCCACCTGCTCGGCAAGCCAGTGTGCGTACGGCTCCCTCACCTGGCGGCCGTCAATGCAGACGCTACGAACGTGAAGCAGGACGGTGTGATCGTCGGCGGGCTCGTCGAGTTCGCGGGTGCGTGTGTTGAACAGGAGCGACACCTCGGCATGCTTGCGCTCGCCAAGGAAGTCCAGCTCAGGTGCATCCGGCCAGCACAGCCACTCCCAGTTGATCCAGCCCCTGCTCGGGCCGATCGCCGCTGCGAAGACGTCCTCAATTCTTCCGATCGGCAGGTGGTCGAGCTCGCACTTCACCGGCAGCCGTCCTTCGTACACCGCCGGATCGGTCGGCAGATCACGCCCTGCGAGGCCAGCCACCAGCAGGGGCCACTGCTCCCGTGGCACTCCGCCGACCTCCCGATAGTCAAAATCCCCCGCGTACTGCCCCTGGGGCAGCTCCCTCGCCACCCGCTGCACCTCCGCAACAGAGCAGAGCTCGGCATACGCGGTGACCCGAGAGTCCTCGCGGCGGCCGAACTCCATCAGACGGCGCGCGGTGCTGAGAGCCAGGCCCAGGTCAGAAGTACGGAAGACGGGGTAGGCGACGTCGTTGGACATGCGGGCGACTGTGCCACGCCCCGTCCTCGCAGGTCACGAGATTTTCACTGCGAACCGCTCAGGCGCCTATAGGGCCATGATCAGGTCACGTCGCTGAAGAGGCTCAACGGACCATTAATCTGCCGCAGTCATGAATGATCATCAACCTCGGCCAGCTGCTGGCGAGCGACACCACCCGGTGCCGCGCTCGTGGCTGCAGTCAGCCGGCGCTTCCAGCTCGCGCGGAAGATGATCTCTCCACGAAGTAGTCGACGCTCGCCCAGGACAACCCGGCAGGGCAGCGTTCCACAAGTACGGCAAGCGGGCCCGGCACCGGACAGGGAGGCGGATCGGGCTGGCGGCACAGCCGATGGAGGAGACGTTGCTGCAGCCGTCGTGGTGCGAGCCGAGGTCATCGACGGCCTGGTCCCAGATCGCATCGCGCTTCTGGGCGTTGCCCGCCTCCAGTTTCCCTCGAATTCCCCTGGCTCCGAACGCTGTTCGCACTACGCTCGCCTGCAGACCGCACCGACATGGAGTGTGTGGAGCAGGTCCGGTGCCTTACAGGTTTCGTCCTGGGATGGAGTACGACCGGACCGCAGTCGGCCCCGACAGCCTGCACGGCTGCCGGGGGCCGGAGCGTCAAAAGCCACTGCAGCCGTGGAAGCTTGGCCACTCACCCACCGGCCTGTCCTTACGGAACAACGCCGGAGGGGTGGAATGCGGGCGGGACGGTTACGGCACGTCAGGCGCACCGAAGCGGCAGGTCCGCCCGACGGAAAGGGAGCAGCCGTTGCCGAGCAGCTGATTCCCCGGAAGTGCAGAAACCGAGTCCCGGGGTGTGAGGTGCACGTTGGGCTGGGCGTTCCGCGGGATTACTGAGACGGTGCTCGGCATCCGTGTACCTCACATACCGCGAGCAGGAACCGGGCTGTGTCCAGGGTACGGAGACCGCTCGGGTCGTCCCCTGGGCTGCATCGGGGCGGTCAGGCAGAAGTTCTCGTCGTCAGCCCGCAGCCGTGACCCCGTAGCACCGACCGGACGATAGCTGGCATGACTTGCCACATCGGGTGCCAGGTCCCTGCACGGTCACCGTCTACGGCTATGAGCCGGATTGCGCGGAGACGGCCAAGACCGGGTTGTAGAAAACGGAGCGTCCCTGCTTGGAGCGTACGAGCAGTCCTTGCGCGACTCCCTGTTCCAGAGCGTTGCGTACGACGGTTACCTGTACCGGGCGCTCAGGATGTGCCTCGGTCAGCGCCGCGGACACCTCCGCAGCCGACTTGGGCTCACTCTGTCCAGTCAGGTGGGCCGCGGCCAGCTCGAGCCAGGTGGGCTCACCGGGCTTCTTGGGCGACGCCGCTTTCTTCGAGGCCTTGCGCCCGGTAGCAGCACCCGCCTTGCCTGCTGCCGCCCTGCCGTTGGAGCGGCGGGCTGCGGGAACCGCGGCTGTCTTGCTGCCCTTGCCCTTCTTGGCCGTCTGCTTGGGTGTGGTGCCGAGCACCTCCTGCATCTTCGTCAGGACCTGCTCGCTCTCCTCCAGGCGGACAAGTTCCTCCTGCAGCCGTGCAAGTTCGGTGCGCACGCGCTCCTGCTCGCTCCGGTTCGCCGACAGGTCGTCCGTGACCCGCTGGGCATAGTCTGCCGTGATGCTCGGGGTGGGAGGGTTTTTGGACATGTGGTCCTCGGCTTTCGACGCGATGGGGGGTGGGTGTAGCGACGATGGTACCCACACAGATCCGGCCAACCCCCCAACGTCCATGGAGACATCGCAGCCGCCTGACGTGCACCGCTCTCGAACACCGAACCTGTTCGCGTCTCTCTATCCAGCCCTCACCTGCGCAGGGCGACCGGAAATCGCCGCAGATCCATGAGGGTGCGAGCACTACGGACGGCAGGTAATCGTTGCGGTGCACTGAGCTACTTCAGCGGCCGCTCCAAAGGGTGAGCGGCTCTATGCGGTTGATCGGTCTCCGGTCTGCGGTTCCGTCCGCAGGTCACCGTCGCGGGTGACGGGAGGCATCGTCGAGGTCACCGCCGGCGGCCTCCGCTCCGGCCTGTATCTGGGAGATCGCCCAGGACCCCAGCCACATCGATGCGACCTTGCCGCAACTTTTGCCAGTCGCCCGCCTCAGCACAGGCCCTTCTCGCTGCGGAGGGGCTCGCTCGCGGCGCCAGCAGAAGGTTGCACGACGAGCGATCTGGCCCGGCGCCTCAACGTCACTGCGGCAGCGGCCCGTCAGCACGCGACCGTGCTGCGCAACACCGATCTCATCACCAGCAGCCGCCGAGGCGGGGCCGTGCTGCACACCGCGCTCGGGCTGGCTCTGCTGCGGACCGGCGCCCTGACAAAACCGTGAGGCCCGAGGGCTCCACGGCGTCCGGCTGGGCGCGAGACCCCCGCCTGCCGACCCGGCACCTTTTAAGCCGTCGCTTAAAAGATGGGCCGCAGGTGGCCGACCCCTCCAGGATGTGAAGCCACAACCAGGTGACACCGCTCGGCCAGCCGAGTCTGCTCCTCCGTACGTGTGCCACACCCAGAACCGACGACGCAAGGGGAATCGATTCCATGACCGTCACAGCAGCACGCAGCACCAGGTCACCGCGTCGCTCCGCCGCCCGCGCGGCGGCCGTGGCGGCGCTATCCGCCGCCGCGCTCCTCGGCGGCGGTCTCACGGCCCAGGCCGCCGCACCCGCACGCACGACGGGCGCGGCCGTGGAGCTCACGCCAGCCGGTGCGCTCGCCACCCAGTGCTACTACAGGGTCAACGCCACCGGCGGTCTGGTGATCCGCAGCGGTCCCGGCACCACCTACACGCGCGTCGGGTCCTACCCCAACGGCGCCACGGTCCTCGCGTTGGCGTCCACCACCAACGGCTTCCGCAACGTGGGCACCAACCGCTGGGTCTCTGCGGCGTACCTCGTCCGCATCACCAGCTATCCCTGCGAATGACAAGGGACCCGCGCCGGGGGCACGGTCTTAACTGATCGTTTCAGAATGAAGTTTGCTGTGCCCCTTGGCGGTTGGGTGATGTGTCGGCAGGATCTGTTGGGTGTCTGCTGATCTTGTGTCTGATGACCTGTGGGAACGTGTGGCTCCGCTGCTGCCGGCTCGTGCTCCGCGTCGGCACCGTTACCCGGGGCGGTTGCCTGCCGATGACCGTGCTGCTCTGTGCGGGATCGTTTACGTGTTGCGCAAGAGTGTGAGCTGGCGGGACGTCCCCGCTGAGCTTGTCGGGTGCAGTGGGGTGACGGCCTGGCGCCGTCTGCGGGACTGGACCGAGGCCGGAGTGTGGCCACGCCTTCACGAGGTCCTGCTGGCAGAGCTTCGCAGAGACGGACTGCTGGAGATGGACGACGCGGCGATCGATGCCTCACACGTCAGGGCCCTCAAAGGGGGGCTCACACCGGACCTTCGCCGGTTGACCGAGCGCGGCCGGGCAGCAAGCACCACCTGATCGTCGACCGGAACGGAACTCCGCTCGCTGTCTCTCTGACCAGCGGAAACCGTCACGACGTCACTCAGCTCATGCCCTTGCTGGACGCGATGCCCCGTATTCGTGGTCTGCGCGGCCGGCCACGGCACCGGCCCCGGCGGCTGTTCGCCGACCGCGGCTACGACTTCGACAAGTACCGCCGTCTCGTCCGGGCTCGCGGCATCACACCCAAGATCGCCCGACGTGGTGCCCCGCACGGTTCCGGCCTGGGCAAGACTCGATGGGTTGTCGAGCGGACCTTTGCCTGGCTCCACCAGTTCAAACGGCTCCGCATCCGCTACGAGATACGCGCCGACCTCTACCTGGGCCGCCTCCAACTCGCCTGCAGCATCATCTGCTTGAGACGGCTCAAAACCTCATTCTGAAACGACCAGTTACTGCCCGAGGAGACCGGCGGCCGCGGAATCTCCGTCATCTACCGGTCCAACGCAGACCTGGACGCCGCGCCGATCCTCTGGCTCATCGCCGGCCCCTGACCAGGCATCTCATAGAAGCGACCCCCGGCTGCCGGGGGTCGCTTTCGTGTGAGCGGTACGCCGCTTCTCCAGTCGCGCCAGACCCGGGCCCGGAAGCGTCGGGCAACGTCGGATGGTCCCGTCATCTCCGCGTGTTCCAAGGCAAACGTGGCAGGGCCACGGGACTGCACATACACCATCTTCGCGGAGGGCCGGGGCGGTCGCTCCGGGCCACAATAGGGGCCACCACCCCTGATGACGATCAAGGGTTTTCGGCCCGCAGAGCGCCTTCTGCGGTCTCGGCTGCTCCGAAGGCTTACCGGCCAGATGCGCTGCGAAATTTATGAGCACATTGCGGTCACCGTCCCCCCGCCAGGGACTTTCGCAAGCTTCTTCTTTTTACACAGGCGTGTCTGCCTGCGACATGGATGTAGGAGTCGGCGGAGACCGGGGCATCGAGTCATAACCATCCAGCTGTGCCGCAGTCCTGGGTGGAAAGAGACGCTCGTTGTCCTCTGGTGAAATCCAGCGGTGACCGCCGTATCAGAATCATGATTCCCAGCAGGGCAAGGCAGTCGCTGGACACTTTCGGTCTGTCCTGAACAGAGTTATGTTTCTGGTGGGCATGTCCCTGTCGTGCCAGTCTGTCGCCGCATCAGCCGGACTCGGCCTGATCCCCAAAAAGCTGCACCGATTAAGGAGAACTCATGAGCATGCGGCCTTCGATGCGATTCCGTGGCGCGTTCACCGGAGCAGCGGTCTGCTCGGCCCTCGCCCTGGGAACCGTCCTGGCAGGCCCCGGCACGGCAGTCGCCTCGACGGAGACAGGGCGCAGCTCGACGGTCGCCTCCGCACAGGCTGCGTGCTCCGTCTACTGGAAAGTGGGCGTGGACTACGCGGGACTGACCGCGGGTTACAGCTGGGCGTGGAACGTCGTGATCAGGCAGGGAGACACCGGTGACCGGGTCCGGGAGATCCAGTGCCTCGCCATCTATCACGGTTACAGCCTGACGGTCGACGGGCAGTTCGGCCCCGCGACTAAGAACGCGGTCACTGCGTTCCAGCGCGCCCGGGGAATTGGGGCGGACGGCATCGTCGGGTCATCCACATGGCGCCAGCTGCGTAAGTAGCGATCCCGTTCCACGACGCCCAAGCCGCCGCGATGGGACCGGGCGTTCGTGGCCTTGTTGGGCGGCCCCTCGACGGGCAGGTTCTCGAAGTCACCGGCGGTCCGGCGAGGAGCTGGCAGAAGATGCACTCCTGATCACGACCGGGGCTTGTATAGAGCTGGCGGCCGGGCGCTCTTCGGCCCCGTCGAGGCTGATCTCGAAGGACCGTTCCTGTGGATCGGTGACACTCCCTGACCCAAGTGCACCGTTTGAGCGATATCGGGCCGGCGACTGTCACGCACGTCCTGATGTCGGCGCCGGGGACGGGAACTGTGCAGCCGGATATGCCGAGGAGCTGGCGTCGCTTCCCAGCATTGGCCCCGTTCCGTGCGCATGCCAGGTCCGGGTACGCCTCGCCGCTGAGAGTCGGCGAGCTGGCTCTCAGCGGCGAGGTGGTGTGGGTCCCGGCCGTCACACCCTGGGACCGCACCACAGGGTGTCCTTGGCCGAGGGATGGCGCGGGGCCACTGGTCGCGGCGGGTCACGGTGTTCCGTTGGCCCCATTCTCGCAGGGGCTGCCCAGACCGGAGGCTCCGCCGGTCCCACCGCGGAAGAGGAGGCCCCCGGTGCCGATGGCGCCGCCGTTGCCGCCGCACCATCGGCGCTGGTGCCCGTCTTGGCGCCGCCGTTGTGCAAGCTGGCGCGAAACCCGAGCCTGGAGAAGCGGAATCTGCTGTTCGCTGCCACGGTGACTGCGGCCTACCTGTCAGCGTGCGGGATGCCGGTGAGTCCTGGCCTGGACACCGTCCTCCCTCTGGCCCGCGCAGCCCGGGACGGTCTCCCGGTACGGGAGGTCGCTGCTCAGATCAAGACCTGGACGAGCTGACCTTCTCGTCAGGTGGCGTCTCTCCGGACGCACAAGCCGGCCCGAATGCCGTCGCGACCCCGCCGGTCGACGACAGCCGCCATAACGGCATCGAGGAACACATAGCCGCGTTTGACGGATACGTACTCGTCCGACCAGCCGTCTGCGGAGTACCGGGCGGGGCCAGTGCAGTAGTAGGCGTCGACGCCTGCCTGGGTGATGACGTAGTGGTGGTCGACGTCGGCGACGCTCTACTGGCGGGTACAGAAGTCTGGCAGGTCGGCGATCAGCGCGTTCCCGGGTAAGCCGTGTTCGTCGCGGACCGCCTGAGGTAGGTGGCGGCGCAGCTCCGGACGTCGGCGAGAGTGACAGATACCGAGAAAAGAAGTTCTGGACCCGGCCATCTGATCATCACCCGTGCGGTGAGCGACGGCATCGGTGTCGTCACCGCATCCAATGGGATCGACCATGAAAACGTCAGTCAGCTCCCCGAGGCACTACTCCCGGGGCGGTGCCCCCGGGCAGACCCATCGACCCGAAGCAAGCAAGCCGGCCGCCCAAGCTTTCGGCCTCGAGCAGGAAGACGGTGCAAGAGCCCCGGCGCACGAGGTACGGGGTGCTGCGGGGCCAGGGCTGCCGAGGAGGGGGCGGAATGCTGGCGAATAGCGGCAAGGCTCAACGGCCGCCGGGAGCCCCTCCAGCGAAAGGATGCTCCGTAGAGTGCCTCAGCCGAGGTCGAGATTCCCACACGTCCGCAGGCGCGCTCTACCTTCTCAGCAGAAGCCTTCCCAGGCATTGTCGGCATGCGTTCCGGTGAAAGCGAGGGGCTGCCCCGACGCGTTCCGTACGATGGCCATGGCCGTGATGCAGGTGGCTCCTGGAGCAAAGACCTGCATTCCGAACGAGCTTCCGCTAGCTGGATCGTATGCGTAATCCTGGAAGAATCCGAGCCAACCTCCCTGGCCGTCGGGCTGACTGGAGATACGTCGGATCCCCTTGGTGACAATGTTCGAGCTGTTCGAGACACTCATAACAGCACGCACCCAGTTGGTCTGGCAGCTCGGTGAGTAGCGCACCTCCATCGTCCCGAAAATGGCTTGAGGGCTCCGGATCTGGCGTGTGCCGATGGTGACGGCGTCAGCCGCGCAACCGGTGGTGTGCGGATTCGACCCCGTATAGGGGTCGTACGGTGCGGCGGTGGCGTGCGTCGTCGACACCATGACGGCGCTCATGACGAACACTGCTACGGCCAGTGCACGCTGTCCGGTTCTTCCCATGGGCCCTCGGTTTCGGGTAGGTGAGCTGTACTGAGATTTGTGGAGTCCCTGATGCCAGGGTTACGGTCCTGGCGAAGGAGAACCACCAGCACCATGGCAGCACCACGTAAGTACCCGGATGAACTGCGCGAGCGCGCGATCCGTGAGGTCCGCACCACCGGCCGCCCGATCGCCCACGTCGCGAAGGACCTCGGCATCCATAAGGAGGCCCTGCGCGGCTGGGTCCGCCAGGCCGAGGCCGACCGCGGCGAGCGGGACGACCGGCTCACCACCGCCGAGCTCGACGAGCTGAAGCAACTTCGCAGGGAGAATGCGGAGTTGAGGCGGGCGAACGAGATCCTGAAAGCCGCATCGGTGTTTTTTGCCCAGGAGATCGACCGTCCCCGGACGAGGCCGAGCAGGTGATCGACCACCTGCGTCACAGAGGTCTCGGGGTCGATCCCGTCTGCCGGGTGCTGGAGCTGTCGCCGTCGACGTACTTCGCCCGCAAGAAGCGGCCGAAGTCCGCCCGCCGGCTCCGCGACGAACAGCTCATGCCGCTGATCGAAGAGGTCCACGCCGAGTCAGGCGGCACCTACGGCGCCCGCCGGATCACACGGGCCCTCGGGCGCAAGGGCGTCGAGGTGGCCCGCTGCACCGTCGAGCGGCTGATGGCCGAGCTCGGCCTGGAAGGCGTCATCCGAGGCCGGCGGCGCCGGACCACGGTTTCAGAGCCGTCGGCGCCGCGTCCGCCGGACCTGGTCGACCGCGACTTCACCGCCTCCCGGCCCGACCAGCTGTGGGTCGCGGACATGACCTATGTCCGCACCTGGTCGGGATGGGCGTATGTGGCGTTCGCCCTGGACGTGTACTCACGGATGATCGTCGGCTGGCAGGTCGCGAACCACATGCGCACAGAACTCCCGCTGGACGCCCTGGAGATGGCGCTGTGGCGACGCCGGATCAAGAAGGACTCCGGGCTGATACATCACAGCGACCGCGGGTCGCAATACGTATCAATTCGGTATACCGACCGGCTCTCTGACATCGGTGCCTCCGCGTCGGTCGGCTCCGTCGCGGACAGCTACGACAACGCGATGGCCGAGGCCCTGAACGGCACCTTCAAGGCCGAGCTGATCGAGATGCAGGGCCCCTGGAAGGACGTCGACCAGGTCCAGCGGGCGATCTTCCAGTGGATCACCTGGTACAACGAGGAGCGTCTTCACTCCGCGCTCGACTACGTTCCGCCGGCCGAGTACGAAGAAGCCTTCTGGCGCAGCCAGGAGCAAACCCCGCAGTCCGCCTGAACCAATCAAGATCGGACTCTACGAAACTCGGGGCAGCTCATCCCGTATCTGTGTGGAGGGATTGCTCTTGTGTCTCGCGTATGTCTTCTGCCGCGTTCCGTCCCGCTGGGGCCCTCCGCGACTGCACCATGGGGTGAGCACAGCCGTAGAAATTCGCGCAATTACTATCTGGCGGAGGCGGCCATGACCTTACATTTCATTGCGAAGGATCCCGAGACGAACGGCGATCACTGCCCGACGATCTGGTTCGACGACGTCGCGCAGGAGCTCGTCGTTCAGGGGTGGAAGGCAGACACGGAACTGCGGGCGAGGTGCCTGGAGTCCGGCCCGATTCCGCAGGACGAAGCAGTTGTGCGGCTGCCGGCCCGCATGTCCGGGGCTCTGAAGGAGGCGCTCGGTGTCGCAGCCCCAGCCACCCTTCGCTGAGCTGATGGCACAGTGCACCACCTCAGCCGTGCACCTGGAAACCCGCGATGCCTACGCGGTCGGTGAGGAGGCCCAGGACCTGAAGGCTTGGCGTGCGGGTGCTCTGGCGGCGGTCGAGGACCGCGCCATCTGGTGGGGGCCGTTCCACGAGGCCGTTGCCGAGGCCGTCGGCCGAGGTGTCGCTGTGCAGCGGGCCCGGGTGGTCAGCCTCCCGGCTACGGAATACGTCCGGTTCGAGCACGCGTGCACGCCCCGCAACCTTGCGGCAGGCGAGGAGGTGCGCTGGCTGCGGCGCGACCGGGCGCTCGGATTGCTCCTGCCGGCTCACGACTTCTGGCTCTTCGACGGCACGTTGGTTCGGTGGCACCACTTCGCCGGGGACGGTGCGCACCTTGGCGATGAGGTGGACGAGCGTCCGGTGTCGGCGGACCGGGCCGGGCAGGCTTTCGCGGCGGTCTGGGGCCGGGCCGTGCCGCACGGGGAGTTCGTGCTCGGCTGATGTCCCCGTCTTCGTCAGCACGTGTCCAGGAGGCGCGCGACCGGATCGCGATCCGGCTACGTGGCCTGCGCTCGGACGCGGGCCTGACGGGGCAGCAGCTCGCGGAGCTCGCCGGCTGGCAGGGTTCGAAGGTGTCGCGGCTGCAGAGCGGCCGGTCGCAGCCTTCGGATGAGGACATCCGGGCGTGGTGTCGGGCGTGCGGCGCGGAGGGAGAGGCTGAGGATCTCATCGCGGCCTCGCGTCAGGCGCATCACATGTATACGGAGTGGCGTCGGGTCCAGGGGCGGGGTCTTCGTGGCGTGCAGGAGGCACGTACACCCCTGTACGAGCGGACCAAGGTGATGCGGGTCTACTCCTCCAGTGTCATTCCGGGGATGCTCCAGACGCGTGCCTACGCGGCGGCGTTGCTCTCGGAGATCGCCCGGTTCAACCGGACCCCCGACGACTCGCTGGCCGCAGCCGACGCACGCGTGGAGCGGTCTCGAATCATCCGGCGTGGAGGGCGGCGCTTCCCGATCCTGATTGAGGAATCGGTACTCGGGCGGCAGGTTGGCAGTACAGAGACGATGACGGAGCAGTTGGGGTATCTGCTGCAGGTGGCTGCTCTGCCGTCGGTGACCCTTGGCATTGTGCCGCCCCGGGTGGCAGTGATGTGGCCTCTGGAGACGTTCACGATCTTCGATACGGAGCAGGTGGGGGTGGAGCTGCTGACGGCGGCGGTCACCATCACGACGCCGTCCGAGGTCGCACAGTACCTGGCAGCCCACGATGAGTTCAGTGCCGGCGCGGCGCACGGTTCAGCGGCTTTGCGTCTGATTGCCCGGGCCGTTTCGGAGCTCGCGTAGAAACGGGTAGAAACTCTTCCCCGGGTTTCTGCGGCCGCTCGTACCGTCAGCGGTATTCCTCACCGACTGCGACGGGGGTTGCCCGTGATGACGATCAAGGTGTACACGGTGAGCCGCGAGGGGCATGTACGCATCCTCCGCGAGGAGACCGAGGTCAAGCCGCTCGACCGGCCCGAACCCTCCGACCGGTTCCCCGCCTGCGAGTGCCCTCGGTGTCTGGAAGCGACGCGGTGAAGCCCGTTGCCGAGCGCGCCGAGCCGGACAACGCCTACCGCACGCTCCTCGGACACACCACGGCTTGCTCCACGTGCAGGGCCGCCGGACGCCCCTGTCCAACCGCTGTCCGACTCTCGCGAGCTTGGCGTATGGACCGCCAGTAGGACCCGAGTGCCCGACGAAGCACACGGCCCGAGCTCCCGTGAACGACGGGCAGCGCGACCCGCAGAGATCGCCTCGACAGCACGTAACAGCGGAGGGCGGGGTGACAGCATTGGACGAGCATCCGGGGGCGAAAGGGGCCGGGACGAAGATCAGGGGCATCTCGTCCCGCGGCCCACCTCCGCTCGCGCGGAGAGCACAGATACCCCCACCTGTGCTTGGGTGGGGGTATCTTCCTGTCCGCGACTGGTCAGCGGCGCCTACCCAGAATCTGGTAGATCCGGGCGGTCGACAATCCCACGTCCTCCGCAATGGCGATCACAGGACGGCCGGCCTCGGCGTCGGCACGAATCGCGTGGTCTCTGGCACTTCTGGGCAGAACGCGGGGGTCCGTGCGCTCGTGGTCTGCACGGAGCGCACCCAGGGCTGCCAGACGCTCCGCAACCGCCACCAGCGCCCCCAGTGACGCTGCGGCACGACGTGCAGCGTCCGCCCCCGAAGCGTCGCCCGAAGTGCCGCCCAGATGGTTCTGCAGGGATCCCGTGTCCGCCGCGACCAGCTCACGCAGGCCCTGCTCGGCGTTCGTGAGGAACGCCAGATGACCGGGGCTCAAGAAGACATTCACACAAAGGGCAACGAGGACTGCGGGTGATGCGTAACGGCGAAACGCAAGTGCGTGCCCGGACGCGCCGCGGCCCCCACCCAGCTTCTTGGGTTCCGGGGGCCGCTTCGCTGTGCGGGGTCAGGTTCGAGGCGGCTCACCTCCGCTCCCGCGGGGCGGTCCCGGCCGTCCTCACTCACGCCCGCGAACTCGGGTGGATGGGGCGGACCCTGGAGTTCGATCGTCTCTCCCCCGACAGCGGATCCATCTGGGTCTCGTGGGCCCTTGCCGTCCAGCTCCTTGCCCCCGGACGGCGCGTAGCTGGTTCAGGGAACAGCTGACTTTCAGAGGGTTCGCACGCCCGGACGAGTAATTCGAGTACTCGTCCGGGCGCGTGGCAGATCACGAGCTCCCCCGGGCGGACACCCTCGTCCGCACAGCAGGGCGAGGCGGTCGACCACGGCGAACTCCTCCGGGACGGTCGCGCCCGAGTAGTAGCGGTGGAGGGTGGACGCGCTGACGCTCAGCCGCCGACTCAGCGCCTCGTAACTCCTCCCGTCCCGCGCTTTCAGTGCGCGTACGAGCCCCGTGAACTCCGCGACGGCGGCGTCCTTCGGCATTCCATCCCCCTCGACCCTGTGTCCCATCCTTCACGTTCCTGCACGTCAGCGGGGATGGGATGGTTCCGGGACGGCTGGTGGGCGCGTGAGCGTTGCAGCCGGCGGGCGCCTGGCTGCACGCTGGTTGAGCACTGACCGAAGAGCGACCCGACGGGGGATCCATCACCATGAACAAGCTCCGCACCGCACTCGCCACCGCAGCCGCTGCCGCTCTGGGCCTCGCGGCTCTCGCCACGGCCCCGGCGCAGGCCGCTGCCCCGCCCGCCTTCCTCGCCGCCTCCCAGATGCCGCCGTCGTCGACGCCGTGGACCGCCACCCAGGTCTTCACCGGCGTCCCGGAGAACGGGGGCGTCCTCTGCGCCCCGTACAAGATCCCGGCGCAGAACACCCGCTACCGCGAGTTCAGCACCGAGCTCGACACCAACGGCGTCCAGGTCAGCACCGTCGCCCGTACCGAGGCCGACGCCGTGAAGCTGGCCGACGCCCTCCGCGGGGCCCTCGCCGGCTGCGGCTCCCTGCTGGAGCAGCAGAACCCGGGCCTGCAGGCCGTCAGCGCCTCCCACGGCAAGCTGCCCGTCGAGGAGGGCGCCTGGGTCTACAGCCTGGACACCGCAGACCCGCAGATCGGCATCTCCGACATCCACCTGTTCTCCGTCGGCCGCGACGGCCGCACCGTCACCCTCGTCCGCTGGGGCCAGATGGGCGACCTCGAGGACGCCCCGCTGGCCGCCTTCCGCACCACGACGAAGACCGCCGTCAACAAGCTCCACTGACCCGGCAGCTCCCCCGGGGGCTGACCACACCTCGACAGCGGCGCGGCCACAACCCGGGCGCGTCGCTGTCGAGCCCACCTGCTCCGCCGACGGCGGAGAGGGGGTGAGGGGCTGCGTTGGTGGCATCGGGTGGGTGTCAACGGATCAGGGCGCTGGGTGCCTGGTCACGGGGTTGGTTGCGGGCAGGTTCGCTGTCACGAGGTGACCAAGCGGCTCCCCGGCGGCTCGGTCTCGGCGGGCAGGACTACCGCCGATTCCTGGAGCGAGGCCGACAGGCCGTCGCCGAAGCGCTCTGCGGGCCGCACTTGACGTCCCCGAGCTGCACCCCAGTCGCCCGGCCGCGCTACGCGACGCCCTGGCGGCGCTCGATCGCCATGCAGTCGGCCCGGAAGCCCAGAATGTGGCTGGCCTGTACTGGACGGGGCGACACACCGAAACTGTCTCCCGTATCTGCCGAACCCCGCTCGGCGCTGCGGAAACTGCGGACGTTCAGGCGGAGGTGGACTGGGTCCTGCACACGACCGTCGCGGTGCACGAGTACCCGTGGCCGACCTGCCACGACGCGGAAAACTGGCATCCAATTCCCGGTCTGCTGAACCGAAACCGGAACGACGACGCGTACGGGAGCCCGGTGTCGGACGCTGCTTGCCGATCAGGGGTCCAGGGAGTGGTTCGACCGAACCGCTCCCTGGCCGGTCACGGAGCTGGCGCTCGTCGCTGCCGGTGCCCACATGCACTGGCGGGCTGGGCCTCATCGCGTTGGCGCCGGCCAGCATCGCGGAGGGTCGGTACGGCGCCGGGGGGGGTGACGCCGGTGGCAACGAAGTGTGAGAGTCTTCCGCCGTCAGTTGCAGAGCGTGCAATCAGGGCACTGACCTCGATGTTTCGCGAGCTAACGGCACTGCCGCGAGGAAGCCGGTCAGGCACGCCAGACTCACATCGGCAGGCACCGTGCAGGTCGGCCGGCTCCAGGCAGCGACCGCTGCAAGGTGCTGACCTGCGACTCCCTGATCAGTAGGTCCGCCACCGTCACATCACCTTCCGTCACCACCGGATGTGCGACAGAGCCGCTCGTTTGTCAGTCCCTGCAGACCGAGCCGGGGCCGGCGCCGATGGCACCGACCCCGGCGGGACGTGAAGCGGCGTGTCAGTACGCGGTGGTGACCGTGGCGCCGCTGAAAGCCGCTGCCGCGTGGAGGCTGATGTAGTTGGCACCGGACGGCGGGTTACTGATCGTCAGGGTGTGGGAGTTGCCGGGTCCGGTGGCCCGATTGGTGTGCGAGCTGGTGGTAGCCCAGGTGGAGTTGCTGTAGTAGAGGTCGGCGTTGCCGGTGCCACCGCTGATGGTGATCTTCAGCGTCTTGGTGCCGGCCGGGATGTTCAGGTAGTGGTAGGCGTAGTTGCCGGTGGTGGCGGAGAGGTTGCCACGACGGCAGTTCTTGCCCAGTACCCGGACGTCGGAGGCGGTGCACTCGCCGACGGTGGAGCCGCCGGTCACGGTGACCGTCCGGGTGGTGGTGGCCGTAGTGCCCTTGTCGTCGGTCACGGTCAGCCGGACGGTGTAGCTGCCCGCGGTGCTGTAGGTCTTGGCGGGGTTGGCATGGGTGGAGGTGGTGCCGTCGCCGAAGTCCCAGGAGCGGGAGGCGATGGTGCCGTCGGCGTCGGTGGAGCGGTCGGTGAGCGTGACCGTCAGGTCCTTGACCACGGCCGTGAACTCGGCCGTGGGCGCCTTGTTGCCGGGCTGGCCGCCGCCACCGCAGTCACCGGCGGCGCATGCCGCGAGCCAGACCTTCCAGTCGCTGTCGTAGCGGGTGCCCACGGTGCTGGTGAGGTAGGTGCGGGCGGCGCTCCACTCGCCGGCGCGGTAGTGGGCGAGCACCTTGTCCAGGTCGGCGGGGTGCTTCTCCAGCATGTACCGCACGGCGAGGTAGCCCCAGCGGTAGACGCGGGTCGTGTCGTGGCTGTAGTCGGTGCTGAAGAGGGTGGACAGGGCGTAGGTGCCCTTGCCCGCCTCGGTGATCGCCGCGGTGTAGGGCTCCTCGCGGTAGTGGTAGGAGATGTATTCCGCGAAGCCCTCGACCCACCAGATGGTGGGGGTGGTCATGTTGTCGGCGAAGTCGCCGTGCATGGTGAAGCGGCCGTCGAGGTAGTGGGTGTACTCGTGGTTGAGGTTCCAGATGCGGAAGTCAGGTCGCAGCCACTCGGCCTCGTAGGCGATGAAGCGGGGCTGGTTGCCCACGACGGAGGGGTCGCCTTCCAGGTACATGCCGCCGTTGTTGGTGTCGATCCCGTACATCGCGCCGGCGTAGGTCTGGTAGTCGGCGCTGGAGTCGTAGGCGATCACCTCGATGGCCGTGTTGTTGTCGTCGGCGACCGGGCCGTTGTCCTTGGCGATCCGGTGGAAGAAGGCGTCCTGCTCGATGAGGCTGGTGCAGCTGGCGCTCAGCTCGGCGGACGTCATCTGCTGGGCCAGGATGCGGATGCTGGGGCTACAGGTGTGACGGACCGGCAGGACCTCGCGCTTGAGGCGCTCCTGGAGGTCGCAGACGCCGTACGTGGCGCAGTTCGCCTTGTCGTAGTAGTCGGCCATCTCCGCTATGCCCACCCAGAGCGGGGCTGTGGGGCCGGTGATGGAGGTGTCCCGGAGCAGGGCGGTGGCCAGCGGGCGGACCTTGCTCCGCAGGCTCGTGTGCTGGAGGAAGCGGCCCAGCTCCCGTCCGGCGTTGGAGGTCAGGTACGCCTGGTCGCCCTCCAACAGCGAGAGGTGGTCGGCGGCGAAGCGGTGCAGCGAGTCGATGAGGCTCGGGTCCGACTCGACGGCGCTGACGAACGCGGGCACTTGGTGGCCCCGGAAGGTCACCGTGTAGACGTTGTTGACTGCGGCGAGCATCCGTGAGGACGCGTTCCAGGAGGAGTCGTAGTCGGACAGCATCCGCTTGACGACGGAGATGTACCGGGCGTTCTCCTGGGCGCTGTCGATCAGGATGACGGCCTCGGAGAGCGCGTCGCCGTTGGCGTCGGTGACGTCACGCGACCGGGGGCTGGCGAAGAAGCCGTCGAGGCCCGAGCGGATGGCGGTCTGGAGGGTGGGGCCGTACGGTCCGACGACGTCCGGGTTGTACCACTGCACGTAGTACCCGGCGCGGAGGTACAGCACGAGCTGCGGAGTACCGGTGCTGCCGTCGCCCGGGTAGGAGGCCGCGTTGTCGCGCAGCGCGTAGGCGACCGAGGTCATCTGGGCTTCGCGGAAAGCCAGTTGGGCGCTGTTGCCGGTCAGGCTGAACAGGGTGTTCACGCAGTCCGTGGTGGACGTTTTGATGAAGCGGACCAGTTCGCTTCCGGTGCGTCCGGTGAAGTCGGCCGGGTCGCACGCGGCGGCCGCCTTCGGCGAGGACGTCTTGCCCGCGCTCTGCTTCGACGGGGCGTCGTACTCGCCGTAGGCCTCCTTGAGGGGGGACTTGTCGGCGCTCAGCGGGGGGAGGTGGGACGCCTTCAGCCGGTCCTTGGCCTGGTGGCCGGTGTCCGAGGTGGGGGACTGCTGCGCCTGCGGCGCGGGGTCGGCCGACCCGGCGGGGCGGGACGGCTGGGATGCGTTCGATGCCGTGGCTGCCGAGGGGGAGTTCGGCTGCGCCTGGGCCGGCTGCGCGAGCAGCGCGACGCTCATCGCCCCGGCCAAAGCCAGGGGCAGAACGGCACCCACACTTCGGCGGACGAGTGTGGTTCTCACGTTGTTTCCTCCCATGAGGGATCGGAGGCACGCGCATGCGTGACCGATGGGATGCACAGGGCGGGGGCAGGGGGTGTTGTCGTGCCGTGTTGTCGGCCGGACGGAATGGGGTCGATTTCCGAAGTTGACATGCCCACGCGCTGTGACATGTACAATGGCACAGGTCACACATCACTGGGAAGGCATGTGGCCGAATCCGCTACGACTTTCCGGTGAACGCGGCCAGGCGGGGCGGGGTAGCCCGCCGGGCGTGTGGCGGGCCGCTGGGGGCCTCTCAGCCCGTTTCGGGGAAGTGACAGGCCGCTGTACGCGCGCCGGAGCCCACGACCTGGAGCAGCGGCCGCTCGGTACGGCACACGGCCTGCGCCTTGGGGCAGCGCGGATGGAAGCCGCAGCCGCTGGGCGGCGAGGCCGGGCTCGGCGGGTCGCCGAGCAGGAGAATCCGCTCCCGGCGGCGCTCCGCCGCCGGGTCGGGCAGCGGGACCGCCGAGAGCAGCGCCCGGGTATAGGGGTGCGCCGGCCTGTCGTACAGCTCGCGCTTGTCGCCGATCTCGACGATGCGGCCCAGATACATCACCGCCACCCGGTCGCACACCCGCTTCACGACGGACAGGTCGTGGGCGATGAAGAGGAACGACAGGCCCAGCTCCCCGCCCAGACGCTCCATCAGGTTGACGACCTGAGCCTGTACAGACACGTCGAGCGCGGAGACCGGCTCGTCGGCGACGATCAGGCGGGGGCCGGTCGCCAGGGCGCGGGCGATGCCGATGCGCTGGGCCTGGCCGCCGGAGAACTGGTACGGGTGCCGGTCCAGGTGTTCGGAGCCCAACCCCACCAGGTCGAGCAGTTCGGCGGCCCGGTCCCGGGCCGCCCGGACCGTGGCCCCCTGCACCAGCAGGGGTTCGGAGATGATCCGGGCGACGGTCTGCCGGGGGTTCAGTGAAGCGTGGGGGTCCTGGAAGATGATCTGGAGGCGCTGCCGGACCGGCCGCAGCTCGCGCTGGGACAGATGCGTGATGTCGCGGCCCTCGAACTCGACGGTCCCCGCGGTGGGTTCCAGCAGCCGGACCAGCATCCGGCCCGTGGTGGACTTGCCGCAGCCGGACTCTCCGACCAGCCCCAGGGCCTCCCCCGCGGCGAGCTCCAGATCGACGCCGTCCACCGCGCGGACCGGCGCGGCGGCGCGGCCCAGGACGCGGCGGCCGGGGAACGTCTTCACCAGACCGCGTACGGACAGCAGGGACGCGGCACCGTTCTCCGTGGAACTCGCTTTGGGATGGGGGGACTTGGAGAGCGTGGGTTTCATCAGGCCTCCTCGGCCGGTACGGGGGGCCCGCCGGGCGGACCGGAGTGCGGGACGGTCGGGACGAGGGGCAGGTGGCAGGCGACCAGCCGGCCGCCGCCGGGCACGACCCCGGGGCGGGGGCTCTCCCCGGCGCAGCGACCCCGCTTCGGGGCCGGGGCGGCGGCGGCCCTGGGGCAGCGCGGTTCGAAGGGGCAGCCGGGTCTCGGTTCGGCCGGTGACGGCGGGGAGCCGGGGATCGCGCGCAGCGGTGCGTCGTCCGGTTCGTCCAGTCGGGGCAGGGAGTCCAGGAGGCCCCGGGTGTAGGGGTGGGCGGGGCTGTGGAACAGCTCGTCCACCGGGGCTTGTTCGGCGCCGCGCCCGCCGTACATGACGAGCACGTCGTGGGCGACGCGGGCCACCACGCCCAGGTCGTGGGTGATCATCAGGACGCCGAGTCCGCGATCCTGCTGGAGCCGGGCGATCAGTTCGAGGATCTGCGCCTGGACGGTGACGTCGAGCGCGGTGGTCGGTTCGTCGGCGACGAGGAGTTCGGGTTCGCAGGACAGGGCCATGGCGATCATGGCGCGCTGGCGCATGCCGCCGGAGAACTGGTGCGCGTACTCCCCCGCGCGGCGGGCCGGTTCGGGGATGCCGACCTCGCCGAGCATCTCCACGGCTCGTCTGCGGGCGACGCGCCGGCCACTGCCGAAATGATGGCGGTGGGCCTCCGCGATCTGTTCGCCGACGGTGTACGCGGGGTGCAGTGCGGACAGCGGGTCCTGGAAGACCATGGCCATCCGGCGCCCGCGCAGCCGGCCGAAGCGGCGGTCGCTCAGGCCGAGGAGCTCCTGTCCGGCGAGGGTGATCGATCCGCTCACCTTGGCCCTGCGGTGCAGGCCCATCACGGCGAGGGAGGTGACCGACTTGCCGGAGCCGGATTCGCCGACCAGCCCCAGGGTGCGGCCGGCCTCCACGGTGAAGTTGACCCCGTCGACCGCCTGGACGGTTCCGGCGGGGGTGTCGAAGGCGACCCGCAGGTCGTGGACGCGCAGCAGGGGGTGGTCCGGTTCGGTGGTGGGCGGCACGGGTCAGTTCCTCACCCTCGGGTCGACGACGGCGTACAGGAGGTCGATGACGACGTTGGCCGCCACGATGAAGAAGGCGGCGAGCAGGGTGACGCCGAGCACGACGGGCTGGTCGGCGCGTTGCAGGGCGTCGTAGAAGAGCCTGCCGACGCCGGGGATGCCGAAGATGGACTCGGTGATGACCGCTCCGGCCAGCAGGGCGCCGAGGTCCATGCCGAAGAGCGTGAGGACCGGCATCATCGCGGACCGCAGCCCGTGTTTGACCACGACGGTCCGGGCGGGCAGACCCTTGGCGCGGGCGGTCCTGATGTACGGCTGCCCCATCGTCTCGATCATCGAACTGCGGCTCTGGCGGGCGTACATGGCGGCGTAGAGCAGGGCCAGGGCGATCCAGGGCAGCAGCAGGTTGGCCGCCCAGGCGAGGGGGTCGTCGGTGAGCGGGACGTAGGCGGGGTAGGGCAGCAGCCCGGTCAGCCGGACCAGGCCATACAGGAGCATCACCGCGGTGAAGTAGACGGGCAGGGACGCGGTGGCCACCGCGCCGACCATCAGGGTGCGGTCGAGCAGTCCTCCCTTGCGCAGGGCTGCGGTCACTCCGGCGCTCAGCCCGAGCACCAGCCACAGGCAGGCGGCGCCGGACGCCAGGGAGACGGAGACGGGCAGGCGGTCCATCAGCAGGTCCCACACCGGCAGGGCGTTCTCGTAGGAGTAGCCGAGGCAGGGGAAGCCGCACTGCAGCGCGTGGGGGCCGGTGCCCAGCTCGCGGCCGGCGAAGATGCCGACGAGGTAGTCGCCGAACTGTCGCCACACTGGCTGGTCCAGGCCCATGAAGTGGCTTACTTCCGCGAGCCGTTCGGGGCTGCACGTCTTGCCGCAGGCCGCCGAGGCGGGGTCGGCGGGCAGCAGGTAGAAGATGACGAAGGTGACGGCGCAGATGGCGAGGAGGACGCCGGCCACGCCGAGGAGTCTGCGGACCAGGTAGGCGGTCACGGGCGTCCTCCCTGGGGGTCGAGGATGTCGCGCAGCGCGTCGCCGAGGACCGTGAAGGCGAGGACGGCGACGAAGAGGAAGGCGCTGGGGACGATGAAGTACATGGGGTCCGTCTCGTAGTAGGCGACGGCCTCGGCGATCATCTGGCCCCAGGAGGGGGTGGGCGGGCGCACGCCCACCCCGAGGAAGCTGAGCGCCGCCTCCGTGCTGATCATTCCGGGGATCAGCAGCGTGGTGTACGCGATGACGGGCCCGGAGATGTTGGGCAGCACCTGCCGGGTGAGGATGCGCCAGGGCCCGCTCCCGCAGGCGCGGGCGGCCTCGACGAACTCGCGGTGGCGCAGGGAGAGCGCCTCGGCGCGCACTACGCGGGCGATGCCGGGCCAGCCGAAGGCGCCGATGACGACGGTCATCAGCACGACCCGGTTGACGTCCTGGGCCACCGACATCATCGCGATCATGAAGATGAGCGAGGGGAAGGACATGGTGAGGTCCATCAGCCGGCTCAGTACGGTGTCGACGCGCCCGCCGAAGTAGCCGGCGGCGATGCCCGCGGCGGTGCCGGTGACGACGACGATCGCGGTGGCGGCGAAGGCGATCAGCAGGGACACCTGCGCACCGTGGACGACGCGTGCGAACAGGTCGCGGCCGGTGACCGGTTCGACGCCGAGCCAGTGTTCGGCGCTGATGCCGCCGAGGGCGCCGTGGGGCAGGCCGCCGAGGTAGGGGTCGATGGCGTCGGCGTCGAAGGCGGTGGGCGACCAGCCGCCCATTCGGCTGAGCAGGGGCGCGGTGAGGGCGACCAGGATCAGCAGGGCGGCGGCGATCAGGGCGGTCCGGCTGCCCCGGTCGCCCCACAGGCGGCGCCAGGTGGTCCGCCAGGGGGAGTCGGGCAGGGCGGGTGAGCCGGGGCCGCCGGCTGCCGGTCCGGTGGCCGGGGCGGTGGCGATGCTCATGGGAATGGGTCCTCGTCCCCTCAGCCCTTGCTTCGGGACGGGTCCTTGAGACCGATCACGGCGAAGTCGAACTGGCCGGTCCAGGAGGGGTGCCCGAAGGCTCCGGCGATGTTGTCGCCGACGAGCAGCGGCTTGCGCTCCCAGAGCAGGGGGACGGCCGGGGACGTGCGCTGGATCTCCCGGTCGAGCGCGGTCCACGCCTTGTTGGCGGCGCTCGCGTCGGACATCGCGGCGATCTCGTCCATGCGGCGCTCGACGGCCTTGTCGCGGAACTGGGAGACGTTGCCCTGGTTGCCCTTGGGCTTGATGGTGCGGCCGTCGAAGACGAACGGCAGGAAGGTGGCGGCGGACGGGTAGTCCGGGCACCAGCCGCTGATGGCCATGTCGGGGGCGTTGGCGGTGTCACCGATGGTGTCGTAGTAGACCGAGGGGTCGACGGTCGCGATCCGCAGCCGTATGCCGACCCGGGCCAGACTCTGCTGGAGCGCCTCGGCGCGAGTCTTGTCACCGGTGGACACGGTGATCGTCGTGTCGAAGCCGTCGGCCCTGCCCGCCTCGGCGAGCAGCTTCTCGGCCTTCTTCACATCACCGGTGGCCGGCCCGCCGTGGACCGGGGCGGCGGCCCGGCCGCCCGTGAGGGACGGTGGCAGATAGGCGGTGGCGACGTCGTTGAGGGCCGGGCCGCCGTTGGCGGTCACCTGGGCCTCCTTGTCGACGGCGTACTGCATCGCCTGACGGAGCTTCGGGTCGTCGAACGGGGCCCGGGAGGTGTTCAGCGCGAGCATGTCCGTACAGCCGGTGCGCTCGGCGGAGAGCCGCTGCCGGATCTCCGGCTTCGGCAGGACCTTGGCGACGCTGGAGGGCTGGAGGTCGGACCACTCGACGGCGGAGGCGTCGACGCCCGCGCTCTCGATGATCCGGTCGTCGATCTGGCCGCCCTTGAGCCCCTGGATCACGACGATGCGGTCGGGGTAGGCCTTGCGCACCGGGTCGGTCGCCGCGTCCCAGTGGGTGTTGCGGACCAGCACCAGTTTCTTGCCGCGCGCGTAGCTCTCGATTCGGTACGGGCCGGAGGAGAAGGGTCGCAGGTCGTACTGGACGCCCTTCTCACGGGACTCGGGCACGGGCGAGAAGGTAGGCAGCGTGACCGTGTAGGAGAACTCGGCGACGGGCCTGCGCAGCGCGAAGACAATGGTCCGGTCGTCGGGGGTCCGGATCGAGTCGAGGTGCTTGCCGTCCAGCGGGCCGGCGTACCCCTCGGCGTCGGCGAGATAACGCTGGGCGTAGTCGGGTCCCCCGGCGAGGTCGGGGGCGAAGGACCGCTCGACGTTGTACTTGATGTCGCGGGCCCGGATCGGGGTGCCGTCCTCGTAGACGAGGCCGGGCTTGAGGGTGAAGGTCCAGGTGCGGCCGCCGTCGGAAGATCTGCCGAGGTCTGTCGCGAGGTCGGGGACGATCTCGCTGCCCTTCTTCCCGGGTGCGGCGCGGAAGGTGGTCAGGGTGCGGTAGATCAGCCGGGTGCCGAAGTCCATGGTCGGCATGACCCAGTTGCGGGCCGGGTCCAGGTGGGCGAAGTCCTGGTTGGACAGCACGGTCAGGGTGCCGCCCCGCTTCGGCGTGCCGCCGATGACGGTGCCGGTCGCCACACCGGGCTGTCGCTTGTCCGGGTCGCGGTCGTCACCTCCCTGCGCGGTGCAGGCGCCCAGCAGGGCCAGGGCGAGCGAGGTGCTCAGGGATGCGGACAGCATCCGGGTGCGACGGGACATGGGTGCACTCCTCGTACGGGGAAGGGACGCGGCAGACCGGGAACAGGCCGGAGGACGCATACGGGAACAGGCCGGGAGGAAAGGGACGGCCCGGAGGGGCCCGGTGATCCGGGCGGCCGAGCGACCCGGGGGGGGGCGACTGCTTGCGGAACGCGAAGCGGAGCGGGCCGGAAAATGCGCCTGCATCCATGTGGTGTGACCCGTAACATAGTAATGTGAAATTGCACAGCCAAGGAGTACGTCACCCCGTTACCGAAACGTGTCCCCTCGACGCGGGCCGCCCAGCGGACCGGGAGCGCCGCGGACACCGGGGCTGACGAACGCTCACCCGCCTGCCGCTACGGCATCCTCCACTCACCCTCGAAGGAGACCCATGACCTCGGAGTCCCCGGCCCAGGTACACACCGGCAGCCACGATCTGCCCGTCCCGGTCGCCCTGGACGCCTTCATGGCGGCCGACTGGGCGCCGTCCCCACTGCCCGCCGGCGCACAGGTCCCCGGCCGCGCCCTGCTGCCGGACCGCCTGGAGCGGCTGTCGGCCCGCTTCCCGGGCGAGCGGCTCGTCATACCCGCCGGAACGCTCAAGGTCCGCTCGAACGACACCGACCACCGCTTCCGGCCGCACAGCGCCTACGCCTGGCTGACCGGACTGACCGGCGAGGAGCAGCCCGACCACGTCCTGGTCCTCGAACCCTCCGGCCCCGAGGGGCACGAGGCGGTGCTCCACGTCCGCCCCCGCTCCCCCCGGAACACCAGCGACTTCTACCGCGACCGCCGCTACGGCGAGTTCTGGGTCGGCCGCCGCCCCGACCTGGACGAGACGGCGGCGCTGACCGGGCTGCGCTGCGCCCACCTCGACGACCTGGCGAAACTCCTCACCGGCCCGCAGCCGCCGACCCGCCTGCTCGCTGGCGTCGACGCCCGGGTGGACGGCCTGCTGGCAGCCCGGTCCCATACTCCGGCGGGGGACGCCGAGTTGGACGCCGCGCTCGCCGAACTCCGGCTGCGGAAGGACTCCTGGGAGGTCGGCCAGCTCCAACTGGCCGTCGACCACACAACGGCGGGCTTCGAGGACGTCGCGCGCGCGCTGCCCGACGCCCTGCGCCACCCCCGGGGCGAACGCTGGATCGAGGGCGTGTTCCAGCTGCGCGCCCGGAGCGAGGGCAACGGCACGGGGTACGAGACCATCGCGGCGGCGGGCGCGCACGCCTGCGTCCTGCACTGGATCCGCAACGACGGACCGCTCGACCCGTCCCAACTCCTCCTGCTCGACGCGGGGGTGGAGACCGACACCCTCTACACCGCGGACATCACCCGCACCCTCCCCCTGTCGGGCCGCTTCTCACCGGCCCAACGGGACGTCTACGAACTGGTGCTGGCCGCACAGGAGGCCGCCATCGGCGTCCTGCGTCCCGGGGCCCGGTTCCGGGACTTCCACCGCGAGGCCATGCGCGTCATCGCCGAGGGACTGCACGCGTGGGGCATCCTGCCGGTCCCGCCCGAGGAGGCGCTCGCCGACGACAGCGGCCTGTACCGCCGTTACACCCTGTGCAGCAGCGGGCACATGCTCGGCATCGACGTGCACGACTGCGCGCGGGCCCGCGCGGAGACCTATCTCGACGGCGTACTGGAGGAGGGCCACGTCCTCACCGTCGAGCCCGGGCTCTACCTCCAGCCGGACGACGAGACGCTGCCGCCCGAGCTGCGCGGCATGGGCGTGCGCATCGAGGACGACCTGGTGATCACCGCGGACGGGGCGAAGCTGCTCTCCGGCGCGCTGCCCCGTACGGTCGACGGCGTCGAGGAGTGGATGGCCCGCCTGCTGGACAGCTGACAGCGCTGACCTTCGGCCGATGAGGCACCGCGCAACGTGACATTGTATAGTGCGGTGCCACATCATTGAAGGGGAACGCATGAGTGAGCTGAAGTCCCGCAAACTCATCTCGGTGCAGGAGCATCTGCGCGACCAGGTGGCCAACGCCCTGCGTGCCGCGCTGATCGCGGGGGAACTCCAGCCGGGCGTGATCTACTCGGCGCCCACGCTCGCCGCCGAGTACGGCGTCTCCGCCACGCCCGTGCGCGAGGCCATGCTGGATCTGGCTCGCGAGGGCCTGGTCGAGGCGGTCCGCAACAAGGGGTTCCGCGTCACCGAACTCTCCGAGCGCGACCTGGACGAGTACACCGAGATCCGCGCGCTCATCGAGATCCCCACCATCGGCCGCGTGGCCCGCACCGCCTCCCGCGAGCAGTTGGAGGCAGTGCGCCCGGTGGCCGAGGAGATCGTGACCGCCGCGCAGGGCGGCGACCTGATCGCCTACCTGGAGTCGGACCGCCGCTTCCATCTCGACCTGCTCGCCCTCGCCGGGAACGCCCGCCTCGTGGAGACCGTGGCCGACCTGCGCAAGCGCTCCCGGCTCTACGGACTCACCGACCTGTCCCAGGAGGGGTCGCTGGTGGGTTCGGCGCGGGAGCACGCCGCGCTCCTGGACATCATGATCACGGGGGACGCGGAGGGGGCCGAGGAGCACATGCGCCGCCATCTCGCGCATGTGCGGACCCTGTGGGCGGCCCGGAAGGGGGAAGCCGAACGCGCCGCCCCGTCCCGCAAGCTCGGCGCGCGCTGACGCCAAGTGCGGTCGGGGGTGGCGCACGCTGACGCCGAAGTCCGGTCGGGGCGGCGGGCATTGGCGCGCACCGAAGTCCGCGCGGGGCGGCACGTGTTGGCGTAGGGCACCTCCGGGAGCCGGTGTCGGAGGGCGGTCAGCTCCGCTCCCCCGGCCTCCCCTCCTTACGCCGGTGGGCTGCGACGGCGACCACCAGGTCCTGCCAGCCCATCCCGCACGTCTTCACGACCAGCGGGCGGTCGGCCGGGACGTCCGCCCGTGACCCGGTCAGCTCCGCCAGGGTGACGAGGTCGTCCGGGGCGAGCGAGCCCTCGTGGACCGCCATGACGACGTCGCCCGCCTCGCGGAGGGCGGTGGCGCGGCTCTCCACCAGGACGGTGGCACGCCCCATCAGCACGCTGTCGAGCTCCCGCGCGTCCGGTTCGTGCGAGCCGACCGCCAGCACCACCGCGCCGTCGCGCACCAGCCGTCCGTCGACCACCGGTTCGCGCGCGGACGTCGCGGTGACGACGACGTCCGCGCGTCGCACCCGATCCGCCGCTCCCCCGCCGTCCGCGGTCAGGCGCCGGTCCGCCCAGCCGGGCACGTGCCCCCCGCGCCGGGTGACGACCGTGACGTCGGCCACCGGGACATGGGCCCGTACGGCGGCGACGTGCCCCTCCCCTGGGGGCCCGCGCCGAAGACCACCAGGCGCAGCCCTCCGCCCCCGTCGGCGAGCGCGCGCAGCCGGTCCAGGCAGGCCGCCACCGAGACGGCGGGGGTGCGCAGGGTCGTCAGCGCCACCCCGTCCAGCAGGGCCACCGGCGTCAGGGTCGCGCTGTCGTGCAGCAGATACGTGGCGTTGATCCTCCGCAGCCCGCGCGTGGCGTTGCCGGGCGCGACGGTGGCGATCTTCACGCCGAACCAGCCGCCGGACTCCGAGGGCATGAGCAGCCCCTGACCGTGGGCCAGCGGCACGACCGCCCGCGGTACGTCGCCGTCCGGATCGAGCCCCCCGGCCAGCGCCTCCCGGACCGCGGCGACGGCCCCGGCCGGACCGAGCGCGAACACCTCCGCCGCGTCGAGCGTCACCGTCATCGCAGCACGAACCCGGGTACGAGGGTGTCGTCGGGATCGACGGTGAAGCGGCTGGTTCCGGTGGCGTACGCGGTGCCCGTCACGGCCGGGACGACCGCGTGGCGGCCGTGGACCGTGGCCGGCCGCTCGATCCGGGCACGGAAGACGGACCCCACCACCGATTCGTGCCTCAACTCGTCGCCGAGGCGCAGTTCCCCGGCGTCGGCGAGGAGCGCCACCAGGGCCGCGGTGCCCGAGCCGCACGGGGAGCGGTCGACCTGGCCGTCCGCGAACACCGTGACGTTGCGGTGGTGCAGCAGCCAGGTGCCGTCGGGCCGTTCGACCGGGGCGCCGGCCTCCTCGGTGAACACCGTCCCGTAGACGCCGGACAGTCGTGGGTCCTCGGGGTGTTCGGCGGCGTGGGCGGCGTTCAGCGCGTCGCGAATCTCGCGGCCGGCCGCGACGAATGCGGTGACGTCCCGCGGCCGGACTCGCAGACCGAGCCGGTACGCCGGAAGCACGGCGTACATGGCGCCGCCGAAGGCGATGTCGACGGTGACGGCTCCCTGTGAGGTGGCCACCTCGACGCCGCGCGCGTGGACATGGCCGGGAACGTTGACGAACGTCACGTCCGCGACCCGGCCGCCGACCGTGCGCACGCTCGCCGTGACGCGGCCGGAGGGGACGTCGATGACGACGTCCGTCGTGCCGTCGGCCGGCGCCGGGACCAGGCCGGTGGCGACCGCCCAGGCGCCGAGGGTGATCGTGCCGTGCCCGCAGGCCGTGGAGAAGCCGTCCTTGTGCCAGAAGAGGGCGCCGAGGTGGGCCCCGGCGTCGTCCGGCGGCACCAGGAAGGCCCCGTACATGTCGGCGTGGCCGCGCGGTTCGCCGCACAGCAGGGCCCGGGTCCACTGAACCCCGGCGTCGGCCATGGCGGCTGTGCGGCGCTCAGCGACGGTGGGCCCGTGCCCGGTCACGGCCGGCGGGGACACGGGCACGATCCGGAACGGCTCGCCGCCGGTGTGCCAGTCGACCGTCCCGATCGGCCCGGTGTACGCCGTCCCGATTGGCCCGGTGTGCGGGTCGGCCGTCATACGGTGAATCCCGTCGGATAGGGGTCCGTGGGGTCGAGCAGGTACTGCGCGGTCCCGGTGATCCAGGCGCGGCCGGTGACGGAGGGCAGCACGGCGGGCCTGCCGCCGACCGTGGTCTCCGCCAGGATCCGGCCCGTGAAGCGCGAGCCGATGAAGGACTCGTTGACGAAGTCCTGCCCGGTCTTCAGCTGTCCCCGCGCGTGCAGTTGGGCCATCCGGGCACTGGTTCCCGTCCCGCAGGGCGAGCGGTCGAACCACCCGGGGTGGATGGCCATGGCGTGCCGCGAGTGCTCGGCGGTCGAGCCGGGCGCCTCCAGATAGACGTGGTGGCAGACGTCGATCGCGGGGTTCTCCGGATGGACCACCGGGTGCCGCTCGTTGATCGCCCCCATGACGGCCAGGCCCGCGTCGAGCAGCCGCCCCTTCTCCGCCCGGTCGAAGGGGATGCCGAGGTCCCCGGTGCGCACGATGGCGTAGAAGTTGCCGCCGTACGCCATGTCGTATCGGATCGGGCCGAACCCCTCGACCTCGACGACCTGGTCCAGCGCGTGGCTGTAGGAGGCGACGTTCTCCAGGGTGACGGACTCCGCGCGGCCGTCGCGCACGGCGACCCGTGCCAGGACGAGGCCGGCGGGGGTGTCGAGGCGGATGAGGGTCTCCGGTTCGACCGCTTCGACCATGCCCGTCTCCACGAGGACCGTGGCCACGCCGATGGTGCCGTGGCCGCACATGGGCAGGCAGCCGGAGACCTCGATGAACAGCACGCCGAAGTCGGCGTCCGGCCGGGTCGGTGGCTGGAGGATCGCTCCGGACATGGCCCCGTGCCCGCGCGGCTCGCACATGAGCAGGGTGCGCAGTCCGTCGCGCTCCGCCATGAACCGCTGCCGTCGCTCGGACATCGTCGCGCCCGGCAGGACACCCACCCCGCCGGTGATGACCCGGGTCGGCATTCCCTCGGTGTGCGAGTCGACCGCGTGGTAGCAGACCTTCGAGCGCACGTCAGTTCACCCCCGCGTCGATGAGGGCCTGGGTGGCGGAGCGGACGACGGCCTCGGTCTCCGGGTCCAGGGTCTGCCGGGGCGGACGGCAGCCGCCGCCGGTCCTGCCGATCAAGTCCTGGCCGAGCTTGATCGCCTGGACGAACTCGGTCCTGCTGTCCCAGCGCAGTACGGAGTGGAGCTGTCGGTAGAGCGGGAGCGCGGTGCCGAGATCGCCGGCCAGCGAGGCGTTGTAGAGGTCGAGGCAGGCACGCGGGAAGACCTGGGGGTAGCCGGCGACCCAGCCCTTGGCGCCGGCGACGCCGACTTCCAGGAGGGTGTCGTCGGTGCCGACGATCAGGTCGAGCCCGGGGGCGAGTTCGTTGATGGCGTAGCACCTGCGGACGTCGCCGGAGAACTCCTTCACGCCCACGATGAACCCTTCGGCGTGCAGCTTGGCCAGCAGCTCCGGGCGAAGGTCGACCTTGGTGTCGATGGGGTTGTTGTAGGCGGTGACGGGGAGTCCGGCGGAGGCCACCATCGCGTAGTGCTCCAGGACGGCGCGGTCGTCGGCCCGGTAGGCGTTGGGCGGCAGGCACATGACGGCCTGGCAGCCGGCGTCCTTGGCGAACAGCGCGTGCCGCCTCGCCTCGATCGCGCCGTACGCTCCGACGCCCGGCATCACGGTGAAACCCTCGGAGGCGTTCGCGACGGCGGTCTCCACGACGCGGTCGCGTTCCTCGTACGTCAGGGTCTGGTATTCGCCCAGCGAGCCGTTCGGGGCGACGCCGTGCAGGCCCTGTTCGGCGAGCCAGGCGACGTTGTCCCCGTAGGCGCCGTGGTCGACGGCGAGGTCCGGACCGAACGGGAGGCTCGTCGCGACGATGACGCCGTGCCAGGGCATGCGGGTGCGGGTGGAGGTGCGGTCCAGGGCCATGGGAACTCCTCAGGTGTGGTCGGAAGTGGACTCGCCGGAATCGGCGAGCGCACCGAGGGTGACGGGGGTCGCGATCAGCCGCTCGGCCGGGGCGTACGGCTCGCCGCGGGCGACGAGGCAGTGCACGGCGGGCCCGCACATCCGGCCCTGGCACCAGCCCATACCGGCTCTGGTCAGCTGTTTGACCTGCCGGTGGTCGGCTGCCGAATGGTCGGCGCGGGCGGACCGGACCGCCCCCGCGGTGACCTCCTCGCACCGGCAGACCGGTGTGTCGTCGGTCAGCCACGCGGGCCAGGCGGGGGGCAGGGGGTGTGCCTGCGCCATCGCTCGGGCGAAGGCGCGGTGCCGGGCCACCGCCCGGCGCTCCGCGGCCGGGCGGCGGGTGCCGGGCCGGCCAGGGGCACAGAGGTCGGTGAGCACCGAGACGGCGGCGACGCGGCCCTCGCTCACCGCGAGCGCGGCCCCGCCCACGCCGCAGGTCTCGCCCGCCGCGTACAGCCCGGGCACCGTGGTGCGCTGTCCGTCGTCGACGGCGGCGGCCATGGTGCCGTCGCCCGCGTCGCCGAGGCCGCAGCCGAGCGGGAGCAGCAGGTCGAGCTGGGGGACGAAGCCCCAGCCGACGCCCACGGTGTCGGCCTCGATCCGGCGCTCCGTGCCCGGGAGCGGGCGCCCGTCGGTGTCCAGGGCGGCGGTGCGCACCACGGCGACCCGCCCCTCCCCTTCGGCGCCGACGATCGCGGTGCGGGTCCGGACCGGGACGCGGTGCCGGGCGAGGGTGCCCGCGTACCGGGCGCCCTCGGCCCACTTGGCGGGGTTGCGCAGCAGGGCTGCGGGGTGGCGCAGCCAGGCCGAGGGCGCCGCCGCCTCGCACACGGCGACGACCTTCGCCCCGCGTGCGGCGAGCGCGGCGGCGACCGGCAGCAGAAAGGGGCCCGTGCCGCCGAGGACCACCCGGCGGCCGGGGACGACTCCCCCACCCTTGAGCAGCGACTGGAGCCCCCCGGCGGTGAGCACACCGGGCAGGTCCCAGCCGGGGAAGGGGAGTTGGCGGTCGTAGGCGCCGGTCGCCACCAGGAGGGCCGGTGCGCGCAGCACGACGGCCTCCTCCTCGGGCGCCCGGCCGCGGTCCATGGCGTGGACGGCGAAGCCGTCCTCGTCGCGGGCCGTGGTCCACACGTGGTGGTTCAGCAGCAGCGTGAGCCGTCCGGTGCGCTCGTGAGCGGAGAGGGTGGAGCACAGCGCCCGGTAGGTGCTCAGCCCGTGGTGCAGATCGGCGGTCGGAAGGGTCTCTCGCGCGAAGAGCGCGGGGTGGCGCCAGAACTGGCCGCCCGGGGCGGCGCCCGAGTCGACGAGAACGACCCGCAGTCCGCCGTCCAGGGCGGTGGCGGCGGCAGCCATACCGGCCGGGCCCGCGCCCACCACCACGAGGTCACGGGACTCACTCATCGTCGCCCTCCCCGGTCGTGACGGCCATGCCCGCGCGGGCCTGCACCAGGCAGGCACGCTGCCCGCCCAATCCGTCGACGGTCACCAGGCAGTCGTAGCAGACGCCGATCCCGCAGAAGATCCCCCGGGGCCGTCGCCCGCCCCGGGTAGTCCGCCAAGCGACCCGGCCCGAGGCGACGAGCGCGGCGGCCAGGGTCTGTCCCGGTACGAACGGCAACGGTTCGCCGTCCACGGTGAACGCGGTCGCTGTGGTCACTTCGGCACACCTCCGGTGGTGAGGAATCGGTCGGGCAGGAGGCCGGTGTGGGCGACCGGATCGGCGCCGCGCCACGGGCGGCCGAGGAGTTGGGCGGTGACCAGGGCGCCGGTTCCGGGTGCGAGGCCGATGCCGGCGCCCTCGTGGCCGCACGCGTGGACGACGCCGGGGACGCGGGGGTCGGGGCCGATGACCGGCAGGTGGTCCGGGCAGTACGGTCGGAAGCCCCGGTAGGCGCGGATCAGGTGGACGCCGCGAAGGAACGGGAAGAGGCGGCACGCCTGGGCGGCGAGCGTGGCCACCACGGCCGGGTTCATCGCGGTGTCGAAGCCGACGCGTTCGCGGCTGGCGCCGATCAGGATCGTGCCCGCGCGGGTGCCCTCGACGACGCACGACGTCTCCAGCCCCTCGTCGCTGGAGGCGACGTTGGCCACGTAGTCGGCGGAGTAGACCTTGTGCCGGATCATCGGCGGCAGCGGCTCGGTGACGAGGACGAAGCCCCGGCGGGGCAGGATCTCGACGGGTGCGCCGAGCCGGCGGCCGACCTCGCCGCCCCAGGTGCCGGCGGCGTTGACCACGGCCTCGGCGGGCAGCACCGTGCCATCTGCGGTGCGCACTCCGGTGATCCTGCCGCCGGCCCCGGTGACCGCGGCCGCAGCCTCGCCGGTGTGCGTCCGGGCGCCGTGCCGGACCGCGGCACGCAGCAGTGCGGCCGCCGCGAGAACGGGCTGCACCTGGGCGTCCTGCGGGTAGTGGACGCCGCCGGGGAGGCCGGGCGCGATATGGGGTTCGAGTTCGCCGACGCGCTCGACGGCTTGGGTGCGGACGCCTGCGCCCGCCTGGCGTGCGGCGAACGCGTGCAGGGCCCCGAGGGCTTCGGGTGTGCTCGCGACGACCAGGCCGCCCTTGGCCTCCAGTTCGACCGTTTCCGGACCGAGTTCCTCGCCGACCTCGTCCCAGAGGTCACGGCTGAGCCGGGCCAGCTCCAGTTCGGGGCCGGGCTCCTTGTCGGAGAGAAGGATGTTGCCCTCCCCTCGGCTGGTCGTGCCCGCGCCGACGGGACCCCGGTCGAGGACCGTGACGTCGAGCCCCGCTGCGGCGGCGTGGAACGCGCACGCGGCGCCCACGATGCCCGCTCCGACGACGACGACTTTCATGGCCGCTCCTTAGTGCAATGTCACATGCCATTGCTTAGGCTATACATCCGGACGACCCGAGGACAACGCCACCGCTCCGGTGACTTTCACCCGGGCACCCGACGACGGCGCGCCCACCGGCGCGCACAGGGAGACGCATCGCTGTGAACCCGACCGGAAACCCATCCCTGCCCGGGGACTCGTTCCCGAACGGACCCGCCCCCCTGACCGGGCACTCACTCCTGGCCGGTCGCGAGGTCCCCGGCACCCGGGACGCCTGGTACGCGGTCGCCGCCGCGACAGGCGAACCGTTCGGCCCCCCGCACTGGGACGCCTCGACGGAACAGGTCGCCGAGGCCGCCCGGCTCGCCGCGGCGGACTCCCGCGCCTTCCGCGCCCTGCCTCCCGAGCGGCGGGCCGCCTTCCTTGACGCCTGCGCGGAGGAGATCGAGACACTCGGCGACGCCCTGCTGGAACTCGCGGCCCGGGAGAGCGGACTCTCGCCGGCCCGACTGACCGGTGAACGTGGGCGCACCTGCGGGCAGTTGCGCCTCTTCGCCGACCTCGTCAGGAGCGGGACGGCCCTCGGCGCCCGAATCGACACCGGCCCCTCGGGCACGGACGTACGGCTCAGGCGCGTCCCTCTCGGCCCGGTGGCCGTGTTCGGTGCGAGCAACTTCCCGCTGGCATTCTCGGTCGCGGGCGGCGACACCGCGTCCGCGCTGGCCGCCGGCTGCCCCGTGGTGGTCAAGTCGCACCCGGCGCACCCGGGCACCGGGGAGGCGGTGGCCCGCGCCGTCACGACCGCCGCCGCGCGCACCGGCATGCCGGCCGGCGTGTTCTCCCTGCTAGTGGGCCGGGACCATGACGTCGGCCTCGCCCTGGTCGGCGATCCACGGATCACCGCGGTGGGGTTCACCGGCTCCCGGGCCGGCGGGCTGGCGCTGATCACCGCCAGCCGGTCGCGCCCGGTGCCCATCCCGGTCCACGCCGAAATGTCCGCGGTCAATCCCGTGATCATGCTCGACGGAGCCCTCGCCCGACCGGAACAGGCGGCCGCCCCGTACGTGGCGTCGCTGACGGCCGACGCGGGGCAGTTCTGCACGAACCCCGGCCTCCTGCTACTGCCGGCCGGACCGGCGGGCGACGCCTTCCTCTCGGCCGTGGCCCAGGCCATGAAGGCAACGGAAGGGCAGGTCATGCTCACCCCGGACATCGCCCGGGCGTACACGGAGGGCGTACGGCGGTGGGAGGACGTCCCAGGCGTACGTGAGGTGGCCCGGGGCACGGCCGGGGCCGGCCCGTACACGCCGGCCCCCGTCGTCCTGGAGTGCGACGCGGCCACGTACGCCGCGCACGAGGACCTCACGGGCGAGGTCTTCGGCGCGGCGGGGCTCGTCGTGCGCTGGTCTGGTACGGACGAACTCCTGCAGCTGCTGGAGGACTTGGAGGGCCAGCTGACGGCCACCCTGCACGGGACGGACGCCGACCGTTCGACGGCCCTCGGGCTGCTGCCGGTGCTGGAGGAGCGGGCGGGCCGCGTTCTGTGGGGCGGCTGGCCCACCGGCGTCGAGGTCTGTCACGCGATGGTGCACGGGGGGCCGTGGCCCGCGACGAGTTCGCCCGGGGCGACGAGCGTCGGCACCCTCGCCGTCGAGCGCTGGCTGCGGCCGGTCTGCTACCAGTCCTTCCCCGACGCCCTCCTGCCCTCCGAACTCCGCGACGACAACCCCCTGCGGGCCCCCCGCCAGACAGGGGCCGGCCTCATCCAGGGAGCCTGAACTCCGGCAGCCCCCCAGCGCCGAATGGGCTGGCCGCCCCTCTGCCTGGGGCATGGAGCCGAGACCGCGCGGCATGGTTTGCGCTGCTCCAGCACCCGGGCGGTGGTCGGGAAGAGGGCGGCCTCGCCCTTGCCGACCTGATCCAGGTTCAGGGTCATGAACGCACGGGTATCACGCTCGCAGGTGGCGAAGCCCGCGGCGTGATCCCGTTCGGCCGCCAGGGATCCGCCGAGCATGTACGCGCCGACCAGGGCAAGGCTGGAGCCCTGTCCGGTGAGGAACGAGGGCGCGTACGCAAGGTCGCCCACCAGCGCGACCCTGCCGCTGGACCAGCGGGGCATACGGATCTGGCTGACCACGTCGAAGACCTCGGCAAGCAGGTCCCGTTGGGCCTCCGGGTCACGGAACGCGTCAAACCGCGGTGCCGCGCGCGAAGAGGAAGCCGTGCAGGTCGCCATCGTCGCCCACGGCGTACAGCACGGCGGCCCGGCCAAGGGCGTTCCACATCGTGGTCTCACGGACGAGCCCGAAGGTGTTGCGCAGGGTGAACCCGGCAGGTGCCGGAGGACGTAGTGAAGCGGCGAAGCAGCGGCATGGCACCGCGAGCAGTGTGCCGACCGTCATCAGCGCACGTGTTCGGACGGGTGCGAACGGACTCGACGTCCGTGACATCGCCGCCGCCTTGGCCACCTGGACCCCCTGAAACCCTCGGCTTCCTGACGTCTTCGTCGTCTACTCGGTCTGTCCACGGCCTGGTCGGTGCTCACCTTCACCGGGCGGCCGCTGGCGTTGAGGAACGCCAGCGGCGGCGGTGGCGGCGTAGAGCTCTTTGGAGTGTTCCCGTGCGGGCAGCCGGACGAGGGACTGCAGGAGAGCGGGCGGCGTGGTGGTGGGGTTCGGGGTAGACGGTGAAGCCCGGAACTTGGCGCAGTGGCGTGCGCGGGCGCCGTCCAGGGCGCCGTAGTCGGTGACGCCGGGGTAGCCGGGCAGTTTCTCTGGGGCGATGCTTGGGCGGTGACCCTTCTTCGTTTGGCCGTGGCGGATCCCGCCGCTCACTTCGGCTGACTAACCCAGGCCGACTTTTTGTACTGGCTGTCCACGTGGTAGATCTGCGGCTTGCCGTGGCTCAGCTTGATGATGATCTTCCAGGTGCCGACGCCGGGGGTGATACCGGGGCATTCGAGCTTCGCGGGGCGCCCCGCGGAGGCCCACTGGTCCTGGGCGATGCGGCAAGCGGCGACCAGTTCGGCGAAGTAGTGGGTCAGCTTGGCCTCGGAGAGGTGGGGGCCGAGTTCCTGCGTCATGTGCTTGAGGCACGCCATGTCGGTCTCCATGCCGCCGACCGAGAAGGCCCAGGGGACCCACCACTCGCCGATCCGGAGCCACATCATCGGGGTGACGCCGCCGGGAACGGGGATCTCGGTCCACGCGGAGTTGAGCGCGATACAGGCTTCCTCCCAGTCCGCGACGGTCGCCAGCACGCTGAAGGCTTTCGACAGCTGGACCGTCGTGCAGTGCGGCGGGGCCACCAGCTTGAAGGGCTTCATGACGAGCTTGTTGGCGCAGTGCGTCAGCACCTGCGTGATCTCCTCCGGCGCGGCCAGGGAGCTGAGGCACAGCAGCCAGGGCTCGCCGTAGTCGGTGGTCATCGCGGTGCAGGCGCTCTTGAGTGAAGGCGCCATGGTCGCGAGCGGCGCGAGGCGCTGGAGCATGTCGTCGGTGAGGCGGAAGACGCTGCCGCACAGCTGCGTCCGGGCGGCGTTCGCCTCGCTGCCGTGCGTGTCGACGACGGCGCCGACGGTCTGCTTCAGTGTGGCCTCGGGCTGGGAGAACGCCGTGCAGAGCGCCGTGTCGGCGTTCTGCCAGACACTGTCCAGGGGCGTCGCGAGCACGACCGCGGCGGCCTTGCGGAACTTGGTGACCGGGCCCATCCACACGGTCAGGAACGGGCCGAGCTGGAGGGCGTCGATCGTGTGGAGGGTGGTGTCGACCTCCTGGACAAGGATGTCGAGTTCGCCGTACTCATGGACGCACCACTGCTTGCGGCCGGCCAGCCACGTCTCGACGCTCTGCGAGCGGGTGACGTACGCGGTGACCTCGTCGGAGAGCCCCTGCAGGGCGATGTCGAGGGCCGCCATGATCGGGGTCGCGTGCAGGAACGAGTCGAGGATGGACAGGGTGGTGAGGTCGGCCGCCACGACCTGGTCGTCCGTGAGGTTGGCGTACTTCACCTGTTTGGCGTTGACGAGTGCGGCGTCGACGGACCCGGCGAGCTGGGCGGTGAGCGGTACCAGCTTCGCGCGCAGGGCGAGGACGACCTTCTTGATCTCGGCGATCCAGATCGCCCGGCGCTCCGGTGCCAGGTGGGCGAGGCGCGCGTCCAGGCTCTTGGTCGCGCCCGCCTTGGTGGCCCAGCCCTTGATCGTCTCGTTGAGCAGCGCCCGCAGGAGTGCCTCCAGTGCGGTGCGCATGTGCTCGTCGGTGGGCGGCGCCGGCTTCCCCCCGGTGCCGCCCGGTCCCGGCGGTCCTGCGAACGGTTGCTGCGACATGGTGTCCCCCCTCGTCGCGACGCCACGGCGACGCCGCCCGGAAAAGTATCGGGCAGTGGCGGCCCACCCGGAACTGGAACAACGCAATTCGCGGGACCGCGAGTTCGCGGCCCCCGCGAAATGCGAACCGAGGCGTCGTGGAGGTGTCAGAGCGCGGTGGCGCCGTCCTAGCCCCGAAGCCGACATAGCAGAAGACCAGACGACCGATGCCCGGAAAGAATCGGTAGGAATGATCTCTGCCTCGTCACACCCGCGCCCGATTGGTGATCCCGCGCATCCTGGGGCCTTCCAGTGCCGCAGCACGACCAGGGACGCCCGCGGCCGGGAAGATGAAGTCAGGGGCCAGCAGGGGCCTCTGCTTGCGCGTCGATCTCCTCGGGTTGCTGCCCGAGCACAGTCGCCGCCGTGATGCTGCCGACTTGAGCACGGACGTCCAGGAGGTCTAAACCAGACAGAGTCCAAGTGCCGACCCTGCCCGAACGAAACGTCTTGCCGCGACGGGCGACGGTCTTTGCGGCTCAAACGGTCCGCGGCCATGCAGGAGGTTCTGGCCCCGGCCAGGGCTGCTTTCACCGTATTGCCCAATAGCTCTGGTGCCTGAGACCGTGGTGCGATGGTCGATACCCATTCACGTAGGTACCTCCTCCTGGTCCGCAGAGTGTTCTGGTGCGGCGTCCTGTTCTTCTGCCTCGGTCTGTCCGCCGGCTGGTCTGCCAGAAGCCCCCGGGCGACCTCCGGGGACTGCGATCCGACGTGTCGGCCCTCAACCAGCACAACATGGGAAGTTGTCGCCGAAGCGTCCCTGGTGTCCATCGTCCTCGGGACGGCCCTCGCCGTCGCCGCTTTCCTGATGATCACGCTTCGCCGACCGCGCTCCCTGCCGCACGACAGCAAGCCCTGACCTCCGCATGACGAGCAGCGTTCGGCCCGGCGCAGCGGGGGCACGATCTCCGGTACGCCTGGCCCCCGTGGTGTGATTCGGCGAGCTCGGTGAAGAGGCAGGGGAGGAGCGAGCCGATACGTCGGTGTTGCCTACCGCTCAAGGCTCTGGCGGCTTCTGGCCCAGGGTCCCCCTCAGCTGAAGATGCCCGCGCTCCCCAGCCAGGCGATCAGATGCGTCGGCGGCGGTGAAGGCGCCCGCACCCCCTGCAGGTCACGGCGCACTCCACTGAACCCGGCGAACAACACCTGCTAATCGGGAGGTTCCGCGGGCCCCTAACGTCCGCTGCCGACGGCGACGAGGACCGACGCGGGCGTGCCGTCTCACCATGACGCTGTCCGTGACGTTTTCTCTGGTGGCCGGCACGGTCTGGGTGTCCTCGGATTCCTCCGAGGACGCCCAGTCGGTCACCGCCGCCCGCGGCAGCGACGCCGCGGGCGGCGGGCCCGAGCCGTTCCGACGGGCACCGCACACTCCGGAGAGACACGTGCCCGCCTCGCACGTCCCCCTGGTTCCCTCGCGCCCGCTCAAGGTCGCCATTCCCGCCATCTTCATCGAGGCGGCGGTCACCGGACTCGGCCTCGACATGGTCCAGCGTCGCCGCGTGGAAACTGTGGCACCAGCGGCCCTCGGACGGGCAGGCGCACCCTGCGTGGGAGTGACCGGGTCGGCGGCATGCTTCACAGTTCGCCGCGGGAGTCTTGCGGCCGGGGGCCAGGGGGTGCACCGGCCAGCCCTGTCGGGCACACCACCTCGCCGTAGCGAGTCGCACATCAGCGACTGAAGGAAGCAAGCCTTCATCCCGTGAGTCGCTGGGGGAAAAGCGCAGGTCAGCAGGGCATCAACACCCCCTCAAAGCGACCGAAGCGACTGAACAACAAACACACCTTAGCGAACTGCCGCCCACTACTGGCGCTGCCGTGACGAGAAGGGCGCGTCTCCCGCTGGCGAGCTAGCGAGACTGCCTGCCTGAGCAGCGACCGAACTGACTACGCAGCGACCGGGGGGCTTCGGTCGCTGCTCACCAGCTTTCAGAAAACTGCAGCTCAGAGGCATGACACTGCCGCAACAGCGACTGAAGCGACTGAAGCTCGCTATATATGACGCACACGCGCACACAGGAGTTCTTGATATATGACGAAGTCCGGTCGCTTCGGTCGCTGTTCCACCGCGCGGCCCCTTCCTGAGCTGCGGTTTCTTCGCTTCCCGGGGGAGCGACCGAAGCAGCTGTCAGTCGCTCAGGTTGAGTCGCTGACCAACCCAGCGACTCAAGCGACTCAACCCAAGGCACTCTCCAGAGCAAGCTGCACGCCGGTCGGCCCGGGCGCAGCGTAAGGAGCTGGGATGAGGAACACCAGAGTTTCGGACCCGACGGACCCCGCAGCGGGCAGAGCGTCGGCTGATCGGGCGCTGCTCCACAAGCAGCTCGCCGTACGCCGGCCGGGGCCGGCATCGAATGTCATCGCTCTCCCGGCACCACCCGACTGGTGCCGGGGAGGCCGGGCAGCACGGGCAGCACCAGGAGCAGCGCGACGGCCGGTGCGAGTGCTAGATCTCGATGAAGGCGACAACCACCACGGTCTTGAGCGCGGTGACCCAGTACACGAGCCGGACGCGTTCGACGTCGTCGACGTACTGGCGCAGGTGCGGGCCGGAGCTGTCGCCGGGGAGGAGTTCGCCGGTGTCGGGATCGACGGAGACGACGACCAGGGCGCGGTCCAGGGCGTGCAGCTCGGCTTCGCTGGTGATGGTGTCCAGCTGCTTCGCGGCGGAGTCGGAGAACGCGATGCGGGCGCGGCGGCGTGGGCCGTGCGGTGCGGGCATCAGGCGACAGCCGGGCGCTGGGCGGCGAGCCGGGCGAGGTGGGCTTCGCGCAGTTCCTCCCACGGCGTGCACTGCTCGGGATCGGGCAGGCCGTTGGTGGCGATGTCCTCCAGGACGGCCGCGAGCTGGTCGGCGCTCTCGCGGGTCTTCGCCGCGTACGCGCGCAGTCCGTCGGCGGCGTCGGGCTCCAGCTGCTGCCGGACGGTGCTGTCGGCGGGGGCCGGCTGTTCGCTCATCGGGGCCTCCTGGGCGCGAACGGGCGTGTGCCACCACGGTATCGGGCGGGCGCAGCCCCCGGGGCCACTCCGTGCGACCCGGCCGGGAGCGGGCCGGGAGCGGGCCGGGAGCGGGCCGGGAGCGGGCCGGGAGCATGACATGCCGAGCGAGGACTCGACGTCGCCGATGATCTCGCGGGCCAGCTCGGTCACGTCGTCCTCGATGGCGGGGAACTCCTCGCTGTCGAACAGCCCGGCCTGGTGGAGGTACCCGCGGGCCCTGTCCACGACGGTGCTCAGCGGGTACGGGTCGTCGTCCATGGTGCGGATCCTCGGTGCTCAGGCGGCGGGCAGGCCGCGCAGGATCCGGCCGTTGGTGATCTGGGTGCGGGCGGTCAGGGCGTGGCCGTCGCAGACCACGTAGCGGTCGCCGTCGTCGGCCTGGACGGTGTGGGTGGCCGGCTCGGTGCAGGCCGCGTCCAGCCGGTCGTAGGTCCAGGCGTTGAAGCATGTGAAGTCCATGCACCAGGCGCGGCCGCCGGTGGACTTGAGGGTGGTGCCGTGCTCGGGGCACACGCCCCACGGCACGGCACGGTGCACCGGCTCGGGTCGGCGGCCGTGCTGCGCAGGGCCTGGGCGTAGAGCGCGGCGGTGGCGCTGTCGGTTGTCACCCCGGCGATTCTTCCGTACGGACGGAAGGCTGGTCAGTTCCCTCGGGGATACCGTCGTCGGCCTCGTGGAGGCGGGTGAGTCCGAGGGTTGGTGGCCGTCGACCGCCGACGATGCGCTGAGCGTCGTGGACGTCCTCTGTGTCGTACTGGCCGCACACGGCGGGCCCCTGGAGGCCTCCCTCGGGCAGGTCCGGGCTCACATCGCGGCGGCTCAGCGGGTCGTACGGCGGGATCTGCCTCCCGCTCCCAGGCGAGGCAGTACGGCGGCGCGGCAGGAGGAGCAGGATGGGACGGCGCGGTTCCGTCCTGGCGGGATGCCCGGGTGCACCAGTGGCCGACTTCACCCCGCGCACGCCGGAGCGGTTGGCAGTCGTGAAGTCATGGTCTTCATTCCTCCAGTTGGGCGGCCACATTCTGTGCTGCCCAGGCGTTCGCGGGAGGTCGGATCTGAGGTGTCACGTTCCCTCCGGGAAGTGTGCCGGGAGAGCCTCAACGGGCCTTGCGAATCGGAGATAGGGCGCCTATGTGAGTCGACGTGACACTCCTGCGAGGTGGGCGTGGCAGGAGGTGTCACGCTCGCACTCCGTCACCGTGACCCTTGACAAGGGATCTTGACCGCTTTCCGGGCGACTTTGACCGTTTCTAGTCACCACCACTGGTGGTCCGGTTCCCGCTCCGGTTCCGGCGCTTGTGGGAGCGACGCACGAACTCGCTCCCGGCGAGCGTCACGGTCGCCACGCGGCGGGCCCAGCGGGGTCCGCCGCGCTCTGCCCACACCACACATGCACACCCGCCGACGGTGAGCGCCAAGACGCCGAGCAGCACCAGATTGATCATGTTCTCCGCCCCTGCGTTCAGTTGTACGGTCCTGCTGATGATCTCAGAGCAGGAAGGGCCCAACCGGGATGTCCGGCCGAAACGACATCTGGCCCACGGCCTCTCCCCTTCACACTGGAGGACCATCGGTCAAGATCAAGTGGCAGAGGACTGCTGGTCATCGAAATTCCCTGGCAAACGGCCAAGATCTCATGTCAGAGGACACCGTGACACTGTTCAGCGCCTGTTACCCCCAGACCCCCAGCTCGTTCCCGGGAGACGCGCCGGGCCCCATGCAAGTACAGAGCACAGGCGGGCTGCGTCCGTCAGCTTGGTGATAACACGTCTGCTGATGTGGCACCTATCGTGCTTCGGCTCATCCCAGGTCCGAGCCTGATCCCGTTCCGCACACGGTTACAGGTCGAACTCGAGGTGCTCGATGTTCGTGAAGCGGACCTCGTCCAGGGAGCCGGCGCGGCGGCCGCCATCCTGGAAGTAGACCTCCTTGAGGGCTTCGGCGGCGATCTCCTGAAGCCGGGCATCGCTGGCCCCGGCCTCTTGGGCGTCGAAGAGGCGGGCGGCGTGGACCGGGGGGAGGGCGATGGTGAGGTGGCGGATGCGGTCCTGGTCGGTGGAGCCGATGGGGGCGGTGTAGCCGAGGCGGGCGCGGGTGTCGATGATGATGCCGCCCGTGGAGGCGGCTTTCTGCTTGGCCTTGGCCCGGATCTGCGGCTGCCACCGTGCCTTCACTTCACGGTCTATGCGTCCGGCGAGGTCGGGGCGGGGTTTCTTGATCTGGTTCTTCACGTACCGCTCGACGGTGCGCTGGGAGATCCTCAGCATCTGCGCGACGGCCTTGGTGCCGCCGAGCTGCTTGACCAGGTACCGCATCTGCGCGCCCGCGCTCCTGGGTACGGGGCGGGTGAACGCCTTCTGCACCGCCTTGTTCAGGCCATCCCCGATCAGGCTCATGCCGGTTCCTTCCTACTCTCCGTTGTCGGCGTCGGTGACGGTGCCGTCCTTGATGAACCGGGCGAAGTTCAGCTGCGGTGCGTCGAACTGCTCCCGGACCCCTTCGCCCCAGAGCACGGTCTGGGTGCCTTCGTGCTTGACCAGGCCGGGGTTGATGCCGAGCTTGAACCCGCCGGGAAGCGGCTTCCCGTCCCGGTAGGGCAGGAAGTCCATCGGCGAGGGGCCGTCTGCGGCGTAGACGACGCAGTCGGACAGGACCGCGATCGGATACTGGCTGGTGAACGCGGCGTGCTTGACGATCTTGCGGTGCAGATTGATGCGGGTGCGGGAGATGACCGCCGCCCGGATGTCCGGGCGCCACGTCGGCCGCTCCAGGGCCCGCCATCGCTCGCCGGGCCGCCAGCCCTCCCCGCGCGGGCGCTCGCGCAGCTTGCCCAGGCCACCCTTTACCGTTGCCTTGATCGCCGTGATGACGATGCCCAGCTCCGGATCGTGGTCCTTGTAGCCGTCCATCGCCGTCAGGAAGCCCTCGGGTGAGAGGTCGGCGTCGACACCGAGGTCGGCCATCGTGGCCAGGTAGGCGTCGCGCAGCCGCTGGTACCAGCCGTCCAGGTACCGGCCGTTGTCGTACCGCACCCACGCTTCAGTCGGCTTCACGTCATAGCCCAGCTCCTGGGCGTACGCCACGGTCGGCGTCGCGTACCAGGCCGGGCCTTCCGGGTGGTCGCCCTTCGGCGTGAACGGGGAGGGCAGCAGGCTGCCGTCCAGCTCCACCCACTCCTTGCCGACTTTCACGCGGGACAGGTCGACGTGGGAGAGGTCGACCAGCCACGATCCGGGCAGCTTCGGGTCGAACGCGGGTGCCTTGACGTGGGTCGGCTCACCGAGGCCGACGGTCAGCCCGTTCGCACCGGCGGCGAAGGCCATGTTCACGTCCAGGCCCACCAGGTAGCGCAAGGTGCACTCGGCATCCGTCATCGGCCGCGCCCAGTCGTACGCCTCCTCGAACAGCTTCTCCGCAGGTCCCCGTACATGGAAGCGCGGCAGGTCCAGCGCGGTGAGCACCGGATGCCCGTCCGGTGCCTCGCACGGGGCGCAGTCCACCGGGTCGCTGCCGAGCGACCCGGGCGTCTTGGTCTCGGCCTGCCGCAGGGCGCCGGTCTCCTCGTCCCGCACGGCGTGGGTCGGCGGGTGCAGCGCGGTCATCAGCTCCAGGCCGGTGACGGCGGTCGACCCGCGGGGCGTCATTACCCGCATCGCGTAGGTGCCCAGGACGCGGGCGAGCTCCGTCGGCGGCAACTGCGCGGCATGGCCCCAGAACCGGGCGTCCAGCGCGTTCCAGGACGGAATGCACAGCTGCACGCACTGGCGGTCCGAGCCCTTGGCCGGACGGTAGATCCGCGCCCACGGCCCGAACCCCCTCTTGGTCAGCTTCCAGTCGGCGCGCACCAGCTGCTTGATGACCTTGTGGCCCTGCGGGATCCGCCCGGCATCCTTCTCATCCGCCGACAGTCCGGTGGGGAGGCCGTAGCGCTCCAGGGCGGCCTGGGTGAGGATGAGCAGCGGGTCGGCCGGCCTTCCCGGGCCGGACAGCTTCGGCTGCCCGAGCTTCGCCTCCGCCAAGGTCCACTCCACCAGGGAGGGCAGGGACTTCGCGGGCACATCCAGGACCAGACCACCGACGCAGTACGCCAGCACCTTGCCGTCCTCGACGTCGACGACCGCCAGAGGACCGTTCTCGAACCGCGGATCGGTACCGCCCGCCGGAGTACCGGCCGGAGCCGCCGTCTTTCGCGCACCGGGGCGGCGCGACGTCGACGGCCTGGTGGTGCTCGCCGGGGTGTGCCCGGCGGCCGGAGCGTCCGTGAGATCCGAAACGGGAACCTGCGGCCTCACGGGCATGCTCACCTCCTCGGCTGCGGGAGCCGGCTCGGTGGACAGCTGCTGCGCCGGAGCGGTCACGGCGGTGAACGTGGCGGGAACGGGGGCGTCCGGCGCGGGTGCCGTCTCAGCGGCCGGGGCCAGAGTGACGGGGTAGAGCTCTGCGAGCTTGTCCAGCAGTCGGGCGTAGGCGTCGCGTTCCGGGGGGCGGGGCTCGGTCTTCCCGGCCTCCCACCCGGACACAGTGGCCCTGCGGACCTTCAGCGCGGTGGCGACTTCATCGATCGTCAGGCCGTGAGCGGCGCGCAGGCGTTTGCGTTCCGCCGGGGGCGGCAGGGTGGCGCGGGACGCGACCAGGGCGTCGACCGCATCGAACAACTCGGACAAGGAACACCTCCTGACCACCACTCTAACCCACTAAACGTACGAGACGCGTACGTTTACCGCACGAATGCCGTACGGTGTTTCGGTGAGGTGGAGGTGGTACCGGCCAGGGAAGGGCTGGTGATCTCTCGCAGGGAAGGTTGAACGTTGTCATCGCTTGTTGGTGGACGCTAGTTTTTTCACCGAAGGCTGAGTGATCACTTAAGGCTGATTGTCTGGGGAGACGGCAGGGAACCGATACGTGCGTACGGCGATCCTGCGCTGAGTGTCTTCGACCTGGACTTCCTTGACACCAGCGTCGTCGTCGCACCTCGTTGGGCTCGGGGTGGGATGCCCGGTCCGAGGGCGTAGCGCCATTACGCGGGTTCCGGTGGAACAAGGGTGGCCGCAGTTTCGCGGGGTGGTACTACTGGGCTTGATCCGCTTTGACGGACATTCGAGATCAGGGGTTCGTCCCCGGGAGGATGTCCATCATGGAGAGCATGGGGAAGAAGAAGCCTCGCCCTCGCCGTTCGTTCACGTCTGAGTTCAAGGCCGAGATCGTCGAGCTGTGCCGGCGCGGTGACCGCTCGGTCGGTCAAATAGCCAAGGACTTCGATCTGACCGAGACCGCGGTGCGGGACTGGGTCAAGCAGGCAGAGGTCGACGCGGGCGAGCGTGACGGGCTGACCAGCAGCGAGCGCGAGGAGCTGGCCGCGCTGCGGCGGGAGAACCGCCGCTTGCGGGAGGACGTCGACATCCTCAAGCGGGCCACGGCTTTCTTCGCGAAGGAGACCCGGTGACGGTGCACCCGTTCATCGAGGCGGAGAAGCAGAGCAACCACAATGTCAAGCGCGCGTGTGAACTGCTCAAGGTCTCCCGCACCGCCTTCTACGCCCGCCGCAACGGCACTCCCGGCCCCCGCGCGGTCCGCGACCTGGAGCTGACCGAGAAGATCACCGAAGCCCACGAGAACTCCCGCGGCACCTACGGGGCCCCGCGCGTCCATGCCGTCCTGCAACGCGAGGGCGAGAGATGCGGACGTCGCCGCGTCGCCAGGCTGATGCAGGACGCCGGACTTCAAGGCCGGCACCGCAGGCGGCGACACCTGACCACCGTCCCCGACCCGCGGGCCGCCGCCAGGCCCGACCTCATCGGGCGCGACTTCGCACCCGACCCGGCCGCACTCGACATCCGCTGGTGCGGCGACATCACGTATATCCCGACCGATCAAGGCTGGCTCTACCTGGCCACCGTCATTGACATCGCCTCCCGCCGTGTTGTCGGCTGGGCAACCGCTGATCATCTGCGGACCGACCTGGTCGCCGACGCCCTCAAAGCCGCCTACCGACGGCGCCGCCCCACCCGTCCGGTGATCTTCCACTCGGACCGCGGATGCCAGTACACCAGCCAGCAATTCGCCTCCCTGGCAGCCGAGTTCGACGTCCGGCTATCACTCGGCCGCACTGGACAGTGCTGGGACAACGCCCTCGCCGAGTCCTTCTTCGCCACGATCAAACGGGAACTGCTCGGCACGAAGCCCTGGCCCAGCAGGGCTCTCGCCCGCACCGCGATCTTCGAGTGGATCGAGAGCTGGTACAACTTGCAGCGGCTGCACAGCAGCCTCGGCTACCGCAGTCCCGCCGAATACGAGACCGCGCTCGCGGCCTGACCACCACACCAATGGTGTCCGTCAAAGCGGAGCAAGCTCACAATGGCCTCACCGTCCGGTACGGACACCGCGTAGGTCGCGGCGATCGGCCACCGGCTCACCGAGTGGGTCGGCACCCGAGGAGTGGCCGGGTGCCTGGGAGGTGACGAGTGCGTCGCCCTGGCCCGCATCGAGACATCGTCCACGCTGCGGTTCTTGATCTCGCTGAGGGTGTTCATCCTGTGCTTGGCGCCTTCTCCGCCGTCACCGGCTCACAAGCCCAGGATGTCCCGCCAGCCCTCGACCCGAACGCTTTGCAGTCCGCGGCACTGGAGCAGAGCGACTGCCAGCCCGCTGCCTTGGCTGCGAGGTCTGGCATCTGGCGCGAGGCTGCGGTGAGACGGGAGCCGGGATGGCTGCGCTGTGGGTCACAGCCCCGTGTGGGCCGGTCTGCTCGCGTGATAGTTGTCTTGACCATGGAGGATTTCGTGACAGTGCGGCTCGTATTGCATCCCCTGACTGTCGCCGAGGCGCGACGACTGGTGGTGGGTGCGGCGAGTGAGCGGGCCCACGGTGAGTTGTGGGCACCCGGGTACCCGGACGAAGGCGATGTTGTGGGCGCCAGGCGGTTCTTACGTAGTTGCGCGAGCACGGGCGACCCGCAGCCGTTCGGCCCGTACGAGATCCGGCGTCGGCAGGATGGGCTCGCCGTCGGCGGTGTGGCCTTCCACGGCCTTGCCAACGACAGGGGAATCGTCACGATCGGCTACGGCCTGGTTCCCTGGGCACAGGGCAGGGGATACGCCACCGAAGCGCTTCGGGCACTGCTGGAGTTCGCCCGCGACAACGGTGTGACAGGGGTGGAGGGCGACACGGATCAGCAGAACGTCGCGTCCCAGCGCGTGATGAAGGCCGTGGGCATGCGCCTGGTCGCGCAGGACGACCGGCTCAAGTACTACCGGATCTCCTGGCCGGACGGGTCTGCCACCGCCGTATCCGGTGCTGAGCTGAGCTGAGTGGAGAGTCGAGCGGGTCATGCCGTACCGGGGTGACGGTGCGGCAGCTGACCTTCCTGTTCGCCGGGCTCCGGTCTGGACTACAGCTCGATCACGGCCTAACCGTATCCGTGCTCGTGCTGTTCGGAAGCCGGGCGGCTGGATCGCTCCGGAACCCGGACAAGGGCCCGCTTCAGCTACCGGTCGGTGCCGTCGTACCAGGCCCGGCAGGTCGACCCGGCCGTGTACGACCACGTCGTTGTCCACCACCAGGACGTCCCCGGGTTCCAGAACCGCGTTGAGGGACGCCCGCACCTGTTCCTCCTCCAGCCGCCGTTACGCCGCAGGGTAGGCCTCGTCCGAGCGGTCGAAGCGCACAGTGACCCTCCGGGGAATCCCACAGCGTGCGCAGGGGGAAGGCGTCCCGTCGGAGTCCGTCGCCACCGTGTGGGCGTCGTCCGGGAGGATGGCGACCACACGGTGGGTGAGCAGGGCGACGTCGTCGTCGGACAGCTCGACATGGCGCACGCTCCTGTCCGCCCACCTGAACTGGAAGATCCGCAGGTGGGCAGCCAGAAACAAGGTCGAACTGGGCTTCACACTCACCTACGTGTCCTGGGCCAATCCCATCGAGGATCACTTCGGGCCGCTGCGGCAGTTCAGCTTCGCCAACTCCCACCATCCGAACCGCACAGTCCAGACCCGGGCCCTGCACGCGTGCCTGCGCTGGCGCAACCAGAACGCCCGCCACCCCGATGTCCTGGCCGCTCAACGCCGTGAACGCGCACGCGTCCGCAGCGAATGAGGTCTCTGCTGGGGCGGCAGACCACTGCCGGCCGCAGCCTGACCGCGCTCAACCCGGCGAGGTCACAGCATTAGTCGTCGAACTCGAAGCCCGAAGCCTCCGCACGGGCAATGATGTCCCGGACTGCCTCGGGGCTCGTGATGACCGACTCGACGGCCGTCTTGAGTCGCGTGAGGTCGCTCGAACTGCCGACCGCACAGAGCATGCCAGCTTCGCTGTCGAAATCGACGCGCTCGGCGATATCCGGCCAGGCGAACCGCACGAGACCCTCCCAGAAGTATCCGTTCGGCTCGTGCCCGGAGGCAACTACTGCGGCATCGGCAGCCAGGTCGCCAGCATCCAACGCCAGCGAGCGCTTGCCATTGAAGTCATGAAAGTTGGTCACGGCGCGATCGTCTCATCCCAGCACGCGAACAGTTCGTCCGATCCATCACAGCTCTCGAACCCCGGTGACCTTCTCGGTCACGGCACTAGCCACGGCCGCACACGCGACCATGCCGTCCATCAACGGGCGCCTGGCTGGCCGCCCGGGAACCACCGTGTGGGGGCGAGCCGCATGAGCATCGCACCCCTGCCCGAGGGCACCTGATCCGAGGCATCAGCAGCAAGCAACCCTGGACGACCGCGATCCTGACCGGCACGAAGACCATCGAGAACTGCCCGCAGCACTGGTCCTGGCGTAGCCGTCCTGGCGTAGCCGTCCTGCCGTAGGCGACCTCGGACGCCCGGCCCCCTTGCCTTGGCACCAGGCAGGGTGGTGTGCAGGGTTCAGCCGGTCTGGCATTCGTCGGCGGGCACCCAGATGCCATGCCGACAGGGTTTGAAGTCCACGAGAACCACCCGGCGTCCGTCAATTGTGGGGTCCTCGACACGAGACACGACGCTTTCCGGGCCCTCGTCGCAGATCGGGCATGACACGAGCGCGGGATAGTCGGGTTGTTGAAGGACTCCGAGGAGTAGCTCCTCTTCACTGCACAGCAAAGCTGCCGTGAGGTCAGCCAGCCAAGCACCTGTCATGCGAATGCGATCCATGTCTTTCTCCTCCGGGGCTGCCACGGTGCCGGGCGGATGCGGGGTCACGGGGTTTGGGCCGGCTGGTCGTCCTGCCACACCCAGCGGCCGTTGGTGTCGGGTGCATAGATGCTGCTGCCGCCGGGGAAGGTGCAACCGTCGTTGGGAAGCGCAACCCAGGGGTCCTCATCCGTGAGGGTCACGGCGGTGGTTTGCCCATCCACGGGTCCGCCGTGCAGTTCGACTGTGATCGAGATGCTGTTGTCGCTCATGCCGCTCTTCTGCCCCGACAGGTACAGACCAATTGCAGTGGCCTGGCGACTACGACATACCGGGCCGACACTCGCCTCGTCAGGTGACCCCACAGTGGGAAGGACGAGTGCAGCGGAGATGAGCGGACAACGGCGGTTGTCCTCATTCGTGCAGCGAGCGCCGACATGCCGGGACCGAAGAACCGAGCGTCCTGTGCCCCCGCTGTCGCGCGCCGCCCCTTCGGCACCCAAGCTGGTCGAAACCTGCTGGACAGCCTCAAAACCCGTGCTCCCCGCTACCGTTGATGAAGCAACCGGCAGAGGAGTACAGATGGGGCCCTGGGCCTCAGATATAAGGGCGGGTCCACGTAAGACCTCTCCGGGTGTCGGCCGACCACCGAAGCGGCGATCGCTCGGGAGTGGTCGTTGCCAGGCACAACCGCTTCTAAGCTTCCCAGGTCCGGTTCCCGGTGCGAAGTCCCGCGCGTAGGAGAGGGTGTTGAGGCTGCGGTCGAGCGTGCTGCCGGGGCTGTTTGTCAGTATCGGCAGGGTAGTCCTGTGCCCTCGACGCCGCGGCGGCGAGGGCACAGGCGCGGTCAGGCTGGTCAGTGTCCGGCGACGACGCCCGACAGCTCGTTGGTGCTCTTCGGCAGGGTGACAGAGGTGATCTTCTTCCCCGTCTCGACGTCGATGGCGTGCAGCGTCTTCTTGCCGGGCTCGGAGACGTAGGCAACATGCCCTCGCACGAACAAGGTGGGCCGGGCCTGCTGCCAGTCCAGCGGCTCCTGCCAGTCGCCCACGACGGGGATCTTCTTCTTGATCTTGCCGGTGTCCGGGTCGATGACGTGGATGGCGCCGTCGGTTCCGAGGACCAGGGCCTCGCCGTGCGGGCCGCGGGCCAGCGAGCGGAAGGAGTAGCTGGTGCCCAGGTCCACCAGGCGTAGCTTCTTCTTCTCGGTGTCGATGAGGGTGACGCGGGTGGGGCGTTCCAGCTCGGCGTCGGGGTCGGTCTTGTAGTCGCCCAGCAGAACGGGCGAAGTGTCGCTGCCGGCCTGGTTGCCGATGCGGCCGTAGTCGTCGGGGGAATCGATCTTGGTGAACGTACCGTCCTTGTAGATCAGGATGCCGTCCTCGCAGCCGACGCCGACGGCTTCGTTCTTCGCCGCGGCTTCGCCGTGGACGCCGGGGCAGTCCTCGCTGCGCGCGATCTCCTTGTTGTTCCGGTCCAGCACCAGCGCGCCGGTGCGCTTCTCCTCGGTGCCCAGAGTGCTCACGAGTTTGCCGTCGGCCAGCTCGATGGCGACACCGTGGTGCGCCTCGGCGGAGGTGTAGGTGCGCCCTGACGGCTTCTTGCCGCTGCTCAGTGCGGTGGGGTCGAAGACGTTGACCTCTCCGGTGCCGTCGGTGAAGAGCACGGTCTTCGCGGCGTGGCGGACTACGTGGCCCGGCTTGGCGCCCTTGTACTCGATGTCGGTGAGGGCCTGGTCGGTGGCGTCCAGGACACGGAATCCGCTGTCGGTGGAGACCATGACGTGGTCCTTGTCACCTGCGGGATTGACCCGGTTGAAGCCGGGCAGGTCAATGGTCTTGGCGAGCTTCAGGCTCTCGCCGTCGAGGATGTACAGGCCGCCGTCGAAGGTGGCGACCAGCGGCTCCTTGACCGCCACCGCGGGCGTGGCGTCGACGGTTTTGTCGGACTCGGTGTCGGCGGAGGAGGCGCTCTCTCCGCCGCAGGCGGTCAGGACCGTGGCAGTGGCCAGAGCCAGCACCGTGCCTGTGAGGGCTCTGCAGCGTATCGACTTGTTCATGGGTCTGTTCCTTTCTGCACCGCGCGGTGGCGGCATGGGGGTACGACGAGCAGGCACCCGATGGGCGGGTGTGCCGGGAGGATCGGGAGGCCCCGATCTGGTGGTCAGGCGCCGGTCAGGCCGGTGACCATGGCGGTGGTGTTGGCGCGCATCATCCGCAGGTAGGTGTCGGCGCCCGCGCCCTTGGTGGTGAGGGACTCCGAGTGGAGTTCCACGACGCGAACCCGGCCGCCCATCTCCGTCCGCAGTACCTCGGCGAGCCGTTTGGGCTGGGAGGAGTCGGCGAAGACGGTGCGTACGCCGGCTTTCTCCATCGCCTGGGTGAGGGAGCGCAGGTCAGAGGAGCTGGGTGAGGCCAGGGTGGTTCCGCTGGGGATGACCGCGCCGATCACCTCGAAGCCGAAGCGGTCGGCGAGGTAGCCGAAGACGTGATGGTTGGTGACCAGGGCCCGTTGGTCCGCGGGGACCCGGCCGAAGGACTTCTCCATCCAGCTGCTGAGGTCGTTGAGTTGCTTCGCGTAGCGGTCGGCGTTGGCCCGTATCGCACCCGGGTCCACGCCGGTGACGTGCTCGATGACCTGGTCGGCTATCAGGCCGGTGACCTCGTGCATCCGATCGGGGTCGGTCCAGAAGTGGGGGTCGGGCCGTCCTGCCTCGCCCTCGGGGCCCCCGTCCTCGGCGGTGTGGAAGGTGAGCGGGTCGGCCGCCGCGCCGGCCGCGAAGGTGGCGACACCGGACTCGCGGGCGGCGTTCACGTGCCGCAGGACGTTCTCCTCCAGACCCAGGCCGTTGTAGACGACCAGATCGGCCTGTTCCAGCTCGGCTGCTTGAACGGCGGAGAGACCGAAGGAGTGCGGATCAGCGTTGGGCTTCATCAGGACGGTGACATCGGCCTCGTCGCCGACTATCTCGCGGGTGACGTCACCGATGATGTTGGTCGTGACGACGATGCTGGGCCGGTCGTCGTCGGTGGCACAGGCGCTGACAGTCATCGCGGTCACGAGGGCGAGGAGGCCCGCGACCATATGTCGCACGCGAGCGGTGCCCACCCTCGCGCGACGCTTCGCCTCGGCTCGAGTCATCGGCCGGCCTCCACCATGAGGACCGGCTTGACGTCCAGGTCGAAGGAGCGCGCGATGCGCAGGCCGTCGTTGTAGTCGATTTCGAACACTTGCTTGCCCTCGGGATCGTTGACGTAGGCGCGGCTGCGGTCGACCTCGATGACGGGGTCGTTGCCGTAGATGTCGTCCCGTTTCCCAACTGTCAGCAGGGGTTTGGTCCGTGCGGTCTGCTTTCCGGTCGCGATGTCGTAGCCGTGCAGGGCGCCCTCGGTCTCCAGGACGAGCAGCGGGGAGCCCTCGCCGGCCGTGTTGACCGCGACGACGGGCCCGGTGTCCACCCGCTTCCAGGTCCGCTCGGCGACGTCGAGGACCCAGACCGCGTCGTCTCCGGCCAAGGCGGTGAGGGTGTCGCTACCGGGACGATGACGGAAGGCGGTGGCTCGTTCGTCCCCCGGCACGTGCTTCCCGTACGGGATCTTCTCGACAGCGAAGGCACCGTCCTGCGCACGCATGAGCAGGGCACCGTCGGCACAGCCGAGGATCACACCGCGCCGGGTGACCGCGTCCCCCTGGGGGGCTTCGCACGTCACATCCGGGGAAGCGACGCGTTCACCCTTGCGGTCGAGGACGACGAGTTCCGTGGTGCCGCCCGTGTTCACGAAAGCGAGCAGGTGTTCCTCGTACGGCACGACGGCGCCGGTGTATGTGCCGCGCAGCGTCCGAGGGGCTGCTATTCGCCCCTTTTCCAGTTTGCTGCGGTCGTAGAGGACGGTGCGGCCGTTCTCGTCGGTCACCGCAATCACGGCTACGTCACTGCGTATCTGGGCCTGGCTGCCGGCGGGAAGCTCGCCAAGATCTCGTGTCGCCGCGCTGTAGTAGTGGACGTGGTCGCCGTGGTCCACCATCCAGGCGCCGCTGTCGAGCACATGAGTGCCGTCGGCCGCATGTAGGTAGCCGAACCTGCCGTCCATGCCCAGCCGAACGGCGTCCTTCACCTGGGCCGTCGTGTGCACCTTGCCGGTGACGAGGTCGAGGACTCTGGTGTTCCCGCTGGTGGGGTCGTTCAGGAGGAGTCGGGACTGCTGCTCGGCGGCCTCCTTCGCTCCCTCGACGTACCCGTGCGGAGTGGCGGGCGGCGACTTCGCCACGGATCGCCCGGCGTCGGCTTCCTCACTCGTACAAATCGTGGTGAGCAGCGCGGTGAGGACCAGTGCGGCCGAGGCCCACGGAGTGACGTTTCTGCGGACGGTCATGATGATCGCCTCTGGCTTCTTTCAGTTGGCTTCGGGCAGGGGCGCCGTGGAGTGAACCTGGCGCGTACGGCGGTCACGCAGGCCGGACAGCACGTGGGAGACGAAGAACAGGCTCACCGCGAGGGCCGCTACCGTCGCGCCGGCTGCGGTGCTCAGATGCCAGGACAGCAGCAGGCCGCCGAACGTGGCCAAGGTGCCGAGCATGGCGGCGAGCACCATGACGCCGCGCACGGAGCGAGCCCAGGGCAGAGCGGCCGCCGGCGGTGCGATGAGCAGTCCGAGGACGAGCAGTGTTCCCACGATGTGGAACGAGGCGACGATCGCCAGGCCGAGGAGGCCGAGGAGAACCGCGTGGGTCAGGCGCGGCCGCAGCCCCAGGGTGTGGGCCTTGCGTGAGTCGAACGCCAGGGCCAGGAAGGCGCGGTGTCCGAGGACCGACACCGCCAGCGCCGCGAGCAACGCCGCCGCGAGCACGAGGAGATCCTGCTGCCTGACAGCAAGGACGTCCCCGAAGAGGAAGCCGGTCAGGTCGACCGCGAAGGACTGTGAGCGCGACACGATGATCACGCCGAGCGAGAGCATGCCGACGAACAGCAGCCCGATTCCGGTGTCCTGCGACAGCCTGGGCGTCCGGCCCAGCGCGGTGACGCCTGCCGTCATGACGACAGCGCTGACCATCGCGCCCACCATCAGGTTGCCCCCGAGGAGCGCGGCGACCGCGATGCCCGGCAGCAGGCCGTGGGACATGGCGTCACCGAGGAAGGCCATTCCTCTCAGCACCACCCAGGTGCCCGCCAGCGCGCAAATAGCGGACACCAGCACCCCGCCCCACAGGGCCCGCTGCACGAAAGTCACCTCGAACGGGACCGTCAACCATTCCATGACCCAGACACTACAATGAAAATCATGTTCAATAAATCCCGTCCCTCCCCCGCCCTGCCTCTCGGCCCCACCACCTCCCTCCACTTCTCGGAGCTGTGCGCCGGCTATCCAGGGCGCCCAGTCCTCCGCCAAGTCAGCGGAGAAATAACGAGGTTGACCACGACAGCGCTCGTCGGCCCGAACGGCAGCGGCAAGTCGACCCTGCTCGGCGTACTCGCCGGTGTGATCAAGCCGACATCCGGCGACCTCCTGCGCACCAGTGACCGGCCGCCCGCCTTCGTACCGCAGCGCGGAGCGGTCGGCGACACTCTTCCCCTCACCGTTCGGCAGACCGTGGAGATGGGACGCTGGGGCGAGCGCGGTCCGTGGCGACGGCTGACCGCTCGGGACCACGCGACCGTGGACGCGATGCTCGACCGGCTCAGCATCGGCGACCTCGCCTCACGCCAACTGGGAGAACTCTCGGGCGGGCAGCGTCAGCGCGCGCTCATCGCCCAAGGTCTGGCGCAGGAGTCGGACCTACTGCTCCTCGATGAACCGACCACGGGCCTGGACCCGGAGGCGCGGGACCGGATCGGGACGCTGCTGACAGCGCTCGTCACCGACGGGGTGACGGTCGTCCAAGCCACACACGACCTTGAGGTGGCGCGCGCGGCGGACACCTGCCTGCTGCTCCAGAACGGCCACCTTGCCGGACAGGGGCGTCCGGACCAAGTCCTCACCACGTCGTCACTGACGCGCCTATGGCAAACGCTCTGAAGAACCCGGCACACAACCGCGAGGGCCATGCCGACATGGCAGGAAGGGCGAAGTGTCCCCGGCGGTTGGGAGCTGCAGTGCAGGGATGTCCCCGGAGGTGGTGCGGGCAGTCATGCCTCCCCGGCCGGCGCGCTGCGATCCGGCTGCCATCTGCCGGTCGGCCAGCAGCGACGTTTCGGCAGCAGCGGCTGAACGCTGCCTCAAAGCATTGCCATTCCCACCACGGCCGCCCCCAGGAGTACAACGACAGCCAGCGCGTTGACCACCACGTCCAGCTTCTCCCCGCGACGTTCGGCGGCTCGGTCCAAGGTGAAATCGGCAAGGTCGCCAGGCGCATAGTGGACCGTGACATCTCGGCCGTACGAGCCGGCTGGGTCCGGGAGGTTGGACGTGCAGTGAGCCGTGACGGCCGTGCCGTCGTGGGTGGTGAACGACAGGACCGGGGTGATAGTGGTGGAGGTGCCGTTGTCCTGGTCGACGGTGACGTCCTTGAGGACTGCGATGATCCGTCCGTGCACGGTGTCCATCGCGGCCAGTTTCTCGATGCGGTGGTTCTTGGCACGTACGGTTCCGGGCAGGTGAACGGCGGCGAAGACAGCCAGAGGCCCGCCGAGGCCGATCAGCGCCCACGGCCACCCCCAGCCGACCGCCACGAGGGCCACCAGCCCGCAGTAGAACAGGAAAAGCGCGAAGGCCGGCTGGCCCAGTCCACGACTCGGTTCCTGAGGTGTGTTGGCAAGCCGGTAGGCATGCGGCCTGCCTCGCGGGTGGCTGACCCCTACCTCCCGTCCCTCCCATGCCGCGGTGATGACCTCTCCTCGCTCGCCGTCGTTGGTCACGGTGACCTCCTCGTCGGAGGTCGCGTCGCGGTAGGAAATGACCACCGATATGCCGCCCGTACGGGACCCGCCGTGCCGCGGCATCCTCACCTGCTCGATCCGCCCCGTGCGCCGGACCGTCCGCTGGGCCCTGGTCACTCCGGCCAGCGCCATGCCGTACCCGGCCAGCGCCAGCACAGCCCACACCGCGCACCACAGTGCGAGGAACTTCTCCCAGTCCATGACGCCCACCTCCTGCCGGTCCGGTCAGCTGCCGTTACGCCTGAGCACTTCGCCCTTCCCGTCCGCCTCGAGCGTTCCCGTGCCCCCGTCCCCGGTAACCACGACTCTGAGCCTGAGCGGCCCGGTGGCGCTCTCGGCGATGAGCTGCCAGCTCCGCGGTGAGTCGACGTTGAGGGTGGTCCGGGCCTCCTCGACCAGGTCGGCGACGCGATCGTAGGGCAGGGACCTCGGCTCGAACCCGGCGACCTTCGCGCCGGCGGGCGTGAAGACAACCGTGAGCAGGCGGTCCTGCACGACGACGGTGAACGCGCGACGCTTGTCCGCGCCCTGTGTCAATGACTCCACACCTCGGCGCAGTTCGCTCTCGTCGAGCATCGATCGGCCGGGGCCGATGGCGACCGTTCCTGTCATGGACGTCACGGTGATCGTGGATGACGAGGAGGAGACAGACGGTCCGGGGACGGCGCCGTTGCCGCCCTCGTGAAAGTCGAACAGGTCGGCACGGAACAGCAGAAGCACGGCGGCCACGCCGAGCAGCAGCCCGCTGAGATTGAGAAATCCGTTGAGGGAGCTGTCCGGGGTCTCGCTCCTCACAACCGGGCCGGGCACCGAGGCCACCCGGGCCACAGCCGCCCGTTCCTCCCACTGCGGAGTCGGCCGTCTCACGATCCGCGTCCTCCACGGGCGGTCCGGCGGATACTCCACCACCACGGTCCCGCCTGACCGGTACTCGGTCAGCTCGACGCGGTTGACGTCCTGCCACATCTCGACTCGGAACGCAGGCGCGTCGTCCGGCACGACGGACAGATCGAATCGCACTGGCACATCGCTGGTCTCCCCCCACACCGGCTCACGACTCTCGATCACCGCGAGCGCCCTGCACGGAACAACTGCCGCCTCGCTGGCACGACGCGGCAGTTTCACAAGGAGGAAGAGAAGGCCGTAGAGCGCGGGCACGACCAGCCCCGTGACAAGCATCGGCACGCTCTCGACCATGCAACCGCCGATGAAGGCCGTCAGACCCGCTCCGATGACACCGGCCGTCAGGAACCCCGAAGCGAGGTCGGCAGGCGCGTGGTGCCTGGGCGGAGCACCCACAGTCAACGTCATGCGGCCGATTGTGCCCGTCGTGGGCAGCAGCGAACAGACCTGGAAGTCGTGACGCCAATAAGGGGATCACCCACGACACATGGGCGGCCCGCTGAAGTCGATCCCGGCATCGCAGCCCAAGCGCGCAGGAACCTCGACGGGCTGGGCCTGGACCCGCTTGTCATCACTGACGACGGCGAACAAGGACACCCGGCAGCCGGGCCCCACGACCGGATCGTCGCCACCGCTTCAGTCCGCCGGATCCCCCGAGCGTGGCTGGACCAGCTGCGCCCCGGCGGTGTACTCCTCGCCCCCTCGACAGCCCCTTCGGCTGCGACCTGCTGGCACGCCTCACCGGTGCGGGCGGCACAGCCGCCCGAGGGCACTTCGTGGCGAACGTCGAGTTCATGCACTTCCGCGGCCGGCGCACGCCCCGTCCATACACAGAGTTGGGATGGCCCGAGACCGCCAGCGTCGAGCGCTGGCAGGAGCTGCAGGTCGAGGCGGGGCCTCGTGGCCAGCAGGTCCTTGCCCCCTCCCCGCCGCGATCCGCCACGCGGAGAATCCGAGCGGAGGGCTCCTCCCCGCAATCTTCAGGCTTCTGATGCTCCTATTGGTAGTCAAGGGAGGCGGAGAACCTGGTGGTGGTCCGGTCAGGTTTGGTAGGGGTGAAGGGTGACGCTCTCGGATCGGACGTTGATCTCAACCCAGGACTCGTCCAGGCCGCTGGGGATCGGTGTTGCCAGATCGAACAGCACGGGCCAGGGGCCCATCTGTAGACGGCCGACGCCGTCTTCCGTGAGGTGGAGGAGGCCGCGCATGATCACCCGGTCGCCTTCCTGTCGGAGTTCCGCCTCGACAGAGGAGGCCGGCCGGGTGTTCTGGCCCCAGTGGACGTCGTCGTCGACGGTCCATTCGACAAGATGTTGTCCGTCTGCCTCTTGCGGGGCACCGCCCCAGCGCACCACCACGGACCCGATGGGGGTGTGAACCCGAACTGTCATGGCCCGCTGCGAGGTCTGCGGCAAGCTCTGCGTGCGGACCAACATCGCCTCATCATCCATGATGTGGCGTCTTCGGGACGAGGAGTTGGTGGGTGGCTGCGTTAAGCGGCGGTGAGCCAGTCGCGGTAGGCGTCGTCGCGGCGTGTGCCGCGTTCGAGGCACGAGATCACCGCAGGCCAGACGCCGAAGTGTTCTGCGACGGTGGTGAGGGTGATGTTCTTGGCCTGGCGGTGCGGGCCTTGACGGCGGACCGTGCGGCGTTGTGGAGGGCGCTTATCCCGCTGAGCGCGTCCTCCTTGGGTATGACCGATGCCCGGCCGGACAGCGCGGCCCGGGCGACTGCCTAGGCGTCGATGGGGCCGGACTTGCCCATCCGGCGACGCTCAGCCTTGGCGGGCCGGTTGACCTCGACCGCGGTCAGGCCCGCATGGCGGGCGGCACGGGTGAATCCCGGGCCGTAGGAGGAGGTCCCTTCGACACGACGGCCGTCACCGTGCCGTGGGCGTTCAGGAGCGCGACCGCCGCGGCGTATCCGGACGACGTGGTGGGGAACTCGGCGTCGGCGACGTCCCCGCCCCGGTCGGTGATGACCGCGACATGGATCGTGTCCGCGTGGGAGTTCACTCCGCCGAACACCGCGTCCAGTTCGGTGGCGGGTGCGATCGTCACGGTCATCCTGTCAGCAGCCTTCCCGGGCCCGAGGTGACGCCGGCCGGGGGCAGACAGGACATTGAGGGGGCCTCTGGCCAAGCTCCTATCAGGTCATGTTCCACCCGGCCGGGGCCATGGAGAACGGGTCCCAACAGCCGGACAGAGCAGTCGCAGGACAGCCCAGCAGGACGTCAGTCAGACCCTGAGCCACGACCACCGGAACCCGCTACGAGTATCAATGTCAGACCCGTATGCAACGCTCGGCGCATGGGATTCTTCGACGATCTGGTGATGTCCGAGGAGCCGGCCGCGGAGCGGACCGCGCTGATCCGGCTGGGACCGCCCGCGGAGGACGAAGGGCGGTACGCGCCGCCCCTCGACCGCTTCGCGCCGGCGGTGCTGCCCGGGGCCGAGGTGGTGGGCGTCGGCCCGGAGGCCCGGGTTCTGCTGACGGGGTGGTCGGTGTGGCCCCGGTAGGTGACGATGCACCTGGCGGTGTTCCGCAGAACCCGTTGGCAGAGCGGGGGTACGAGTCGGCAGTCCGGGCTCCGGGTGGGCCTGCGGTTCTCCGACGGCCGCCGGGTCACGACGCTGGACATCCCGGAGACCCGCTATGTCCCGGTCACGAGAGGGCCGGGGCTGGAGACGATGGCGATGACTCGCCAGGCGGTCGGGCTCATACCGCTGGATACGGGAGGGCACACGTCCCACCGGTCCCTGTTCAGGACCGCCGTGGACCTGTACGCGGCGGAGCTGCCGCCTTCCGGGGAAGCGCAGCTGGTCGTCGAGTGGCCGGACGAGGGCATGGGCGAGACCCGTACCCTCATCGACACGGCGGCGATCCGAGCCGCGGCGGAGCAGGCGTTCGAGGTCTGGCCGGGGCTCGAACCGCCGGATCCCGCGGGACAGCCGAGTGGCACCTTCACGGTTCTGGAGGTGTCCGGTCCCCCTTCCTTTCTGGCACCGCCGTTGAGCCCGCGTCAGCTGGAGGAGCGGCGGCGCGAGGAGGAGGCCCGCAGGCGTTACCTGCCTCGGGCCGACTGGACGGGTATGGGGTACCGGGACTGGGGCGACGCGGCACTGATCAGGGCTCGGCTGGAGGCAGGCTCACCGCCCGATGCCCGCGTCCAGGGGGGCGCCCGCCCGCTGCACCTGGCGGCGAGTCAGGGGCAGGCGGAGGCGGTGGCGGCTCTCCTGGCGCATGGTGCCGAGGTCGACGCACGTGACGAGGAGGGACGTACACCGCTCTGGTACGCGGCGTGCGGCGTCGACGAGGGCATGGTCCGCGCGCTGATCGAGGCGGGGGCCGATGTGTGGACGCCGCAGGAGGAGCCCTGGTCGCCGGGGCGGCTCCTGCTGACCACACCGCTGGCCCCGCTGGTGACGGAGCTGCCGGGTGTGGTGTCGCTGCCGGCCGAGGAGGCGGCCGCCCTGCGGGCGGCGGACGCGCTCATCGCGGCTTTCAGCGAGCAGGGCCTGTGGACCGAGGGGCTCGGCATCGCCTTCGTGGCGGGAGTGGGTGAGGACGAGGTGGTCCGGCGGCTCGGCGGCGACCCCGCCCTGTGCCCGGCCGTGGACGAGGAGAACATGCCGTTCGATCCCATGGACTACGACGCGTCGCTGCGCTACGTCGGCGTGACGGGCGTGGAGGGCTCCCCGGGCGGCTGTGTGATCGTCCAAGACGGGTACATGCCGAGCGACGACGCACTGCTGCGGGCGGTCTCGGCGGGCACCTCCGCCTACGGGGTGTATTTCAATCCCAAGGGAGGAACGTTCGGCGCCCTGGCCCGGGACGGCGGCATCGTCTCCGGCGAGGAGATCGGCCTCTCACCGCAGGCGTCGGATCCTGCGGCCTACTGGACCTTCCGTTTCTGGCAGCGCGGGTCCGCGTTCGCGTACGGCGCCGACGTTCTCGCCTACGCCTGTGCCGCGGCCGGAATGACGGTCGCAGACGGCCGGGGGGCGATGGGCCGCGGCGCGGCTCGCCGCTGGGTCCCGCTGCCGCCGGCGCCTCAGAGGTGAGCGCTGCGGCCCTTCTCCCGTACACGGCGTCGGCTCCCGGTCCAGCAGCAGCGGAACGGTCAGGACCGGGAGCAGCCAGACGAATACGATGAGGCGATGGCCGAGCAGCTGGTCCAGGTTCGGGTGGCCCGCCTGGTTGAGGATGCCTGCGGACGCCGCCGCCAGAGCGACTGGCAGGACCGCCGAACGCCGCCTCAGCAGTACCCAGGCCGAGAGCGCGAGCAGGACGGGGAGGACGGGATAGGTGGCCTGGCGGTGGAGCCATGCCGTCCAGAAGATCCGTTCCTGGACGAGGAATTCCGGCCAGGGGTTGGGCAGATCGGGACGCCGGTAATGGTCGGTCAGCAGATCCTGGGCGCTGTCCTGACCGGTGGGCCAGGACAGCAGGTGCGCGCCCGCGTAGACGGCCACGGCCAGGGCCCCGCACAGTACGGCCGCCTCCCCTGTCCGGGCCGACGGCCGACGGCAGCGGCGCAGCCACGCCCACCGGAGTGCGAACCCGGCCGTGAGAGCGGCCGCGAGAAGCAGCGCCTGCGAGTAGCGCACAAGGAACATCAGGGCCAGGCCGCACACGACGAGCGCCACGCCCGTACGGGGACGGTTCAGGGAGAGCAGCGTGCACCCGAGGACGACCGCCGTGCCCAGAGCCAGCGAGAGCCCGTCGCTCAGCGGGTTCATGGCGACCGTTCCGGTGGGCAGCGCGAGGTACAGCGCCTGACCGGCCAGGCCGGCGCGGCGGGAGGCGCCCGCGCAGCGAAGGGTGAGCAGGACGCAGACGCTTCCGGCCAGCGCGACGACCAGGCCCGCGAGCCAGAGACCCCACGTCGCGTCGAAGACGGTGACGAAGGGGACCAGGAAGAGCGGATACCCCGGGCGGGCCTCGAAGATGGCCATGAAGCGATGGTTCGCGAACGGCGCGGTCATCCCCGAGGTGTTGCCGTTGCGGGACCAGTGGGCGACCGAGTCGTTCAGCCGGCGTACGCACTGCTCCTGCGACTCACCGGAGATCTTCCTGCTGGTCCAGGGGATGGAGGACAGGGGACCGTGCTGCTGGCTGGCGCAGGAGTAGTCGATGGCGCGGCGGCCCGCCTCGGCCCGGCTCTCGCCGCTGAGGGACAGGGCGTAGGAGAGGTAGTTCTTCGTGTCGGGCGAGGCCCTTCCGGTGACGGCTGTCAGCTGGAGCCCGGCGAAGGCCACGGCGATCAGCAGCATCCCGATGAGGCTGAGGTGCTTGGTACTGCGCTTGCTTCGCATCGGACGGGCGCTCCCCAGAGGTACGGCGGTTACCTCACCAACGAGAGCGCCGCCTCGGGGTGGCGCTCACCTCACGACAAGAGCGACGCCTATGGGTGCGTGCTTCGAAGCCGGTCCGGGACGCCGTGGGTGGCTACCGGCCGCGCAGCTTTCCCCGCTTCCCGCTGCTGACCGAGCCGCGACTCTCCGACGAAGAGCCCGCCGCCCGCCTGGGTCACTTCGACTCCTGCCACGCCCGCCATGCCCGGTGATTTTCACCGCACGCGCTGAGTCCGGCTCGTTTCCCGGCTGGAGCACCTCCAGGACGAAAGCAGCCGACCCTCCTACTCGGCGTTCTCGTCGGGCTCAGTTGAACATGTCGAGGTAGTGCTGTGCGTGGACGGGGTGGTAGTCGCCGAAGTCGACTGATGCCGGGTCACCGCCTGTCTCGGCGACGGCGAGCCGGTCGAGGTAGTAGTCCCAGCCGGGGCCGACTCCACCCGCCATCGCTGGGTCGTCACCGACGGACTGGGCGAAGGTGAGCGTGGTGGTGCCCTCGTGCTCGACGAGCGTGAGAGTCATGTGCCAGACGAGTTCCTGGCCGGGCACCTGCGACGTGAGGACCAGACGGTGGGGAGCCTGGCACTCCTGGATGGTGAGGAGCTCGGCCTGGTGCTCGTCGCCCTCGTAGAGCATCCGGAAGTCGACCGAGCCGGTCGACGGGTCGCCGGTCCATTCGCCGATCCAACGGGCCAGACGGTCCGACTCGGTGACCGCCGCCCAGACGTCCTTGATACCGGCCCGGAAGGTACGGTCGAAAGCGATGCTGTCCAGGCCGTCGATGGTCACGCGACGCCCGGTGGGGGTGCTGGTCATGCGGATTCCTCCTGAGGTCTTCCGGTGCCGGGAGCGGCGTCGGTGCCGGCCCGGCGGTCGTGGACGGTTCTGCGGACCTCCAGGTCGAGGGCGTCGAAGGCGCTCTCGGGGATCGGGGGACGGCGCCCGGCGAGCTCGTCGAGCAGGGCCCGGACCGGGGCGAGGCCCGGGCGGGCGAGCGCGTAGTGGCGCTCGCGACCGTGGTCCTCGACGGTGGCCAGCCCTGCCTCGGTGAGCAGTCGCAGATGTTTGCTCACCGCGGGCCGGCTGATCGGGTGCCGTGCCGCGAGGTCGACCACTCGGGCCGGGCCGGAGGCAAGTGCGCGCAGCAGATCACGGCGTATGGGGTCGGCCAGGGCGATGAACGGGTCCACCCCCTATTCGTAACCCATAGGTTACCAATAGGCAAGTCCTCGACTCCACGACTCCGGGATTCCCCGAACGAAGAAGCGACCTCCCGGCGGGGCCACTTCCTTACCCGGCCAAGCGTGATCGCCACGATGAGTGCGACAAGGCCTCCGACCAGAGCGGCACGCGCACCCGCGACCTCTCAAGCAAATACGGGCCGCCCCCCGAACGCCAAGGACCTGTCCAGGCAAGTCGGCGGAACGCGGGCCACCGCCCGCTAGGACGCCGGCACCGCGCTCACCGCAGTCGCCCGTCTCGTCGGACCACGGTCACCAGCCGTCTCATCGCCGACTCCCCTCCGGTTACGCCCTCCTGTTCGACCTAGCCGAACTCGTCCAGGCCTCCTAACCCGCGGCCGAGACGAGAAAAGGCTTCCGTCTGGCGAACCTCCTCCTGGAGCTGATGAAGAGGGCAGGCGCTTCTCGGCCAAGCTCGGCGGTGGTGTGCGGGAAAAGAGCTGAGGCGCGAGAGGCAGAGCAGGACGACCGTTGGCAGGGCCGCGGCCGGAACAGCTGATCTACATTGCAATCCAAGAAAGCGGAGTGGGCTCCGGTGCCCCTGCGGCCGGTGCGGCGAGAACCGGAACGGCTGACGGAGAGCGTTGTGCGGGGCCGCGCTTCTGGGACAGTGGGCATCGGATTCCGAACCTGTGGCACGCCGCAGGGCGCGTGCTCTGCCGCCTCCTCCAGAGCCGCAGAGGGCTGATGCAAGCGCCCCTCGCGCGGCGGTACGTGTCCGGATCTTCGCACCACCGCCCCGGATCGCGCAGGCAGTACCCGACCTCATCAACCAGGGGGACCGCCCATGCACGCCCGTACCGCAGCCCCGTCGAGAAGACCCGCCCGGGCCGTTCTGCTTGTCTTCGCCATGCTGGCCGCTCTCCTGGCCGCAGCCGTTCCCGCCGCCACCCCTGCTCACGCCGCCGTTCCCGACCGCTGGGGATTCGCCTACCTGGACAATGCAACCCCGCCTCCCGGCTACGTTCCCGACCCCTCACGACAATGGGGTAGTTGGACCTCACCGTCCACCAACCCCGTCAAGGTCGACCAGATCGGCCTCGGCTCCTACGTCGTGCACTTTCCCCTGATCGGCGGACCGGGAGGGATCGCTCATGCCACCGCCGTGAGCAGTGCTGCCCGCTGGTGCCAAATCGCCGACTGGAAAAGCGTGGGGCCCGGCCAGGACGTCTACGTGAACTGCTACGTCCCGAGCGGCGCGCCCGCCAACTCCCTCTTCACCGTCCTCTACACGAGCAGCAGCGGTCTGCCCACCACCCCGTCCGGGTCGTACGGCTATCTGAACTCGGACAGCAGTGGCACTGTCCTCACCCAGTACAACTCCACGGGTGCCGTCAACGCGGTGAGCAAGGGCGCGACTGGCCTCTGGAAGGCGTGGCTTCCCGGTCTTGGCCTCTCCGGCAACGCCGGCAATCTCCAGGTCACTGCGGTCGACGCGAAGAAGGGCGCGCGATGCAAGGTGTCCGACTGGTCACCCGGCACGGCTGGGCAGACCATCGTGGTCGCCTGCTACGACGCTTCGAACGCCCCTTACGACAGCGAGTGGACTCTGAGCTACTCGTATCTGCGCGCGGTCCACGGACCGGCCTTTGCGCCGAGGTCCTTCGGATATCTCTGGTACAACGGTTCACTGCCCCCTCTGACCAACTACAACTCCAGCGGAGCCACCAACACCCTCGCAGGCTCGGGGGCACCTTTCACGGTGACCTTGCCATCGGTGGCCGTCCCGTCGGACACCGCGCACGTCACCGCCTACGGGAAGGGCCCCGAGTACTGCGGCCTGTACGCGTCCTGGGCCAGGACCAGTGGTTCCGTCCGGCTCTACGTGGCATGCTTCAGCGCGGGCGGAACACCGGTGAAGACTCCCTTCTTCGCCGCCTACACGTCTGCGGTCTGAGCTGCTGAGCAGAGCGGCTCAGCGAATTGAACCAGGCAGCAAGAAGGCCCGGGTCTCTGACCTGGGCCTTCGCCATGACGCAAGTCACAGTAATCAAATTTCCTCGGGCGCACTGGCACAGGATAAAGGTGGCCGGGCCCATCCGAGAACGATTCGATGTGATGTTGTTTCAGTAAGCGGAATGCGTTGCCGGCTCCTGGCATGATTGCAAGGTTCAGGCAGAGCGGGAGGGAGCCTCTTGTCGCCGGTGGCTTCGCCGCCAGGGCCTCGTCGTCCTCGTGAGCTGTCCGGTTGGATCGATTGATGTCCGAGATTGCCCAGCTCCTGATGGGGCTGGGCAGACCCTTGGAGGAAGTGAACGGCAGAACCTCAAGCCACCTTGGTACGGTGCACCGATGCCAGCGATCAAGAAGTTTCAGGTGGCTTCTGACTGCGCAGAACCTGAGCGTATCGCTCGCTTCTGGTGCGAGGTGTTGGGGTACGTCGCACCGCCGCCACCAGAGGGATTTGCCACTCGGGATGACAACAGCCGCTTGGGCAGCGGGGTTCCTGATTCGCCCGCAAGCGGTGGAAGATCCCGCAGCACGCAGGGCCTGAGTGGCATTCGATAGGAGTTTTACTCGGATGCACAGATCCCTATTGTGGCCAGCACCCCCTCTCTACTCACGTCATCACCAACATTGCGAAATCTGGGGGGCGTTGGTGATCCTTTACATGATAGAGTCTTAATGAATTATCAGGACGACGCAACAAAAGGGGAATGGCGTGGGTACCGAGAAGGTTACGGCTCGACGTATTACGGCCGAGGAGACTTCAGGTTTGGACCTCCAGGACAGCATCTTCGTCCTGGCAGGGATGGATGGCGTCTCCCCCGACTGCTACGCACGAGCTTTCCTCACGAAGCCGGGAAGGAATTTCGAGGGTGGCTCCTTCACCGTGCGGACGGTATTCGGCGACGAGATTCACATCTTTCCCGATAATGCTGAAGAGGGCGGGGTCTGGATCGCGGAGAAGGCAGGGGAGAAAATCGAGGTTCTCCAGAGCGCCGGCGTTCTCCTGAACCTGGCCCTCTTCGTCCCCGGGGGAAGCAAGGAGTCTCTGGAATCGCTCTATTCCGCTGCCCGGGACGCGTTCGGAGCAGGGATCGTCCAGCGTTGGAGCGAGGAAGTCGTCGAAGTACCGGACGCCAAGGTTGACCTGTACGAGGAGCCGGCCCGGGGACGGAAGAACACGAACGGCCAGAACCGCGACCGCCGCGCCCTGGACATCTACCCGACTCGAGTCCGGTTCCTGGAGCCCAGCGAGGGCTGGAAGTTCGTCGTGGAACCGCACAAGGAGATCATCGACGAGACACCGACGATCTGACCTGACGGCAGGTTAGCTACTATTTCGCGGGAGCCCGTCAGCAAGCTGACGGGCTCTTCGCCCGTGGGGCCGCGGCTGACTCGGCCCTCCACGAGTCGTCTGCCAAACTCACGCACCTCTTCAAGCGGTGCGCCGGCCTCGACCCGGTACGCGAGGCCGACCATCACGCCTTGAGGCGAGGACACCCGATCGAGCGGGGTCGTAGGCCCCAGAAGTGCCAGGGTCTGGCACTTCGCCTTCCCGGTGCCCCAGACCGCTTCCCCACAGCCCATAGAGATCACCAAGGTCGCTCTCAAGCGCGTCCCTCCCGGGATCGAGGCGCTGGAGCAGGAGAGCGGAGAGTCAGCAGGTTGCAGTCCAACCCGGGCCAGCCGCAGGCATCTCAACCATCGCGAGACCGCGTTTCGAGGTCGCTCCGGTGCGGCCGGGGTGTCCTCATGGGCGCTGCGGAACGCGGACACGAATACTCAGCTGACGGTTACCCCGCCGCAGGATACGGTCGTACACATGATCGAACTCACCGCTATTCGCCGCTATACCGCCACGGATGAGAGCGCCGCGATGGACGTCTGGTCCAGGGCCAGCCGCATTGCACACCCCTTCATCTGTGGTGAGGGCGAGGGCGAGCGCGCACGCAAGATGCGTGAGGTCTACCTCGTCCACGCGGAAAACTGGGTCGCCGAGTCGAACGGCCGCGTGGTGGCTCTCCTCGGCCTCCTGGACGCCGAGATCGGTGGCCTCTTTGTAGCTCCGGAAGCACAGGGCAAGGGCGTAGGCCGACAACTGGTGGCACACGCAGCGGCTTTGCGCGGGCCCCTGACTCTCGATGTGTACGAGAAGAACGTGGAAGCCCGGCACTTCTACGCCCGGATGGACTTCATGGAAGAGAGCCGTCGCGTCGACGACGATTACGACGAAGTCATGCTCAAGCTTGTTCGACCGGCCCCAAAGAACCAGGACTGAAACTGTGAGGTACGGCGAGGGTGCCTCCGGAGACCACCGGCTTCGGCCAACAAGCTGACCGCCGCCCCGGACTGCACCCTCCGACTCCCCCAAGCTAGTGCGGAGAGCCACGCGACGCGATCCGCCGTGACGGCTCCGCTCCGTCGGGAGCAGCTACTGCATGCGGTGGCGGCGCAGCCCGCGTTCGCCGGGGACCCGCCGGTGCGCACACTACGAGGCGCCCCGCCAATCCGCCCCGCCAATCCGCCCCTGCCGGAGGAACACGCACGTCGGCGAGGGGGTCATGGGATCCTCGCCACCCATCAGCGCACCGACCTGCGCATCGTCGCCGCCTCCCCCACCGTCACCCGCCTCTTCGACGTCATCGGCGCCGTCACCTTCCTCCACATTCACCCCACCGTCGAAGCCGCACACGCCCCCTGATCGACATGACGATCAGGGCTGTCTGAGAATGCGTGGGGCCGGGTAAGCGGCAGAGGCGACCGGAGCGGATGAGCCGCCGGTTCGTGTTGACAGGGGAACTTCTTCCATGGAGCAGCTGACGATGACCGGGCAGAAACGACGAGAGGCGGCTGCCAGGGGGACCGTGCGGGACAGTGCCGCATACGACATGGCACCCGGTGAGATCGCCCGGGCCCGCGCGTTCGTCAGAGAATTCCTTGAAACCGCCCGGTCGCAGCACGGACTGACCATCTCCACACGGGCCGCTGACATCTCCCAGCTGGTCGTGAGCGAACTGGCCACCAACGTCTGCAAGTACGCACCGGGCCCTTGTCTGCTCGACGTCGAAAGCGATGGCGTCCTGCTGGACATCTCCATGTGGGACTCCGGCCCCGTCCTACCCACCGCCTCCCCCGCCGACCCCACACGGATCGGCCAGCACGGCCTCGAACTCGTCCTCATGGTCTGCCAGAGCTTCACCGTGCACAGCGAACCCGTCGGCAAACGCATACGTGTCCAGATCCCCCTCAACGGAGACCCCAGCGCCCCGAACACCTGGTAGAAGACCCGCCGCGATGGCGCCCCCACCGAGCGGCCCGTGCCGAAATGCTTCGCATGCCCCGGGCCCGGGCGACAGCCGAGAAGGACCAGTGGGTGCTCTGCATCACTCCGCGGACACTCACCTCCGCCTCCGCGCGGCCCGCTGCGCGGACATCATCGTCACCGACGTCAGGGCCCGGGCATGGCACGGCCCCGCTGGAGCAGAGCTCCGCGGGGCCTGATGCAACCGGCTGCACGATGTCAGTCGGTGAGGGCGTCCTTGACCTTCTCCTTGGCCTGACGGGCGTCGCCCTTGGCCTGATCGGTCCGGCCTTCGGCCGTGAGCCGCTCATTGCCAACGGTACGGCCGGCGACTTCCTTGATCTTGCCCTTGGCCTGCTCAGTCTTCGCCTGGGCCTTCTCATCAGCAGCCATGCCACTCACACCCTTGCTCTGCTCGACGTTGCGGTCCTCCACCACCTGACCCCCGACGCCGTCTTCAAACGTGCAGCTCGCCGATCCTGGCGAATATGGACGAAAAACAGTGCCTGACCTGCGGTGCAGAGAAGGACTCGCTCGGAAGGACTCCTCTGTCGTCACAGGGAGCCAGAGGTCCGCCCGTGGACCACCCTGCCGAGTGAGGGCAGGATCGGACCCTATGGGTGACGAGATGATGATTGCGCTGATCGGGGCTGGGAGCGCCCTCGCGGGTGCCCTGATCGGAGGGGCGGCGGCGGTGATGGGGGCGGCCAGGGCGGCTCGGAGCGCCTACTTCGGGCCGCTGGACGTCGCACGCCGCGAGGGGCAGCGCGAGGCGTACGTGGCACTGCTCAAAGCTGCCGACACATACGAGGCGGAAACGGCCTCAGCGGTTGAGCACGCGCGCCTTCTGCTGGAAAACTCGACCCGTGGGTCGGCACACCGCCCCCTGCGCTCCGGCCCGGATGAGCTTGCCGGGTATCGGGATTCCATCTCCTCCGCAGCCACACATCACCCGGTGACGGCCGCTGCCCGGCAGGTCGAGCTTGAGGGCCCGACCCGCGTCGCCGAGGCCGCCAAAGCTGTTCGGGCAGCTGCCCAGCAACTCGCAGTCACGCTGACCGGTGTCGAGAGGGGCTTCGGTCACCCTGACGAAGGCCTGGGTCCGGTGATTCCGGATCAAGCCCACGAGCAGCACGAGGCTTTGCGGTCCGCAATCAACGCGTTCGCCAGCGTCGCGGGTAAGCGCCTCAACACCTGGTAGCCGAAAGTGCACGGGCTGGACCGCATCCGCCCGGGCCTTGAACGGCGTGCAACTCGTTGCCCGTCAGCCGGCTACGGCCATCCGTGATTTCGCTGCTTTCCGGTGCTCGGTGAACCTGTATCCCATCGGCGTCACCCTGGAGTTCACGATGACGGTTCCAGAAGGCACGTGCGTTCTCATGGCCACCTGGTCGGGTCAGGCCCCTGACCCGGCGACAGGCCACGCCTCTTCCGGTACGCGACGCTACGAACTTCGCTCGATCGTCCGGCGGACGCTCGGCCGGCGGCGGACGCCGGTCGTGCGGTCTCAGACGTCCGGGCCGCGGGTCGTGGTCAGGTCGGCGAGTCCGGAGATCGTCAGGACGGGGGTCAGGAGCGGGCCTGCGATGAGTTCGAGGCGGTCGGCGTGGGCGAACAGAACGCTCAGACCGGCGCTGTCGAGGTAGTCGACTTCAGTGAGGTCGATGACGAGGGGGCCTGCGGTGGCGTCGAGAGCGGCTGCCAAGGCGTCGGTATTGCTCATGTCGATCTCGCCGACGGCCTTGAGCAGGGGTGTGCCGTCCGGTCGGCTGCGGGCAGTGAGGGTGAGCGGTGTGGTCATCAGACGATCCTCGTGTGCATGCCGACGGTGGTGCCGGCCGGGCTGGGGGTGATGGTGACCTGCTGCATCATTGCGCGCATCAGCGTGACGCCCCGGCCGCGGTGGGCGTTGAGTTCGGGCTGGGGTGGCTTCCAGTTGCCGCTGTCCACGACGGACAGATGCAGGTCGTCCACGAGTGCCTCGGCCCGGAGGCGGATGGGCTCCCCTGGGTTGTGGCGGTGGCCGTGCTCGATGGCGTTGGCGCACGCTTCCCCGGCAGCGACCAGGACGTTCTGCACGGTGCGGGGCGGCAGGTCGCACTGGTCCAGCCAGCTGCGCAACGCCTTGCGGACGGGGGCCAGCTGCTCCGACTCGGCGGGGAAGGTCATCTCCAGCGGTGCTGGGTGACGGTACAGCAGCAGGGCGACGTCGTCGTCATATCCTCCGGCCGGGGCGAGGCGTTCCATGACCTGCGTGGCGAGGTCGTCGACGGCGCTGTCGCGGCCTGCCTGGACCGCCTCGCCCGCCTGGTCGATGCCACTGGTCAGCGGGCGCCTTCGACGTTCGACGAGGCCGTCGGTGTAGAGCAGCAGCGTGGCCCGGGCGGGCACGTCGCATGCCGCCTCCGGGCGTGCGGTACCTGGGCGGACGGCCAGAGGGGCGTACCTGCCGCCGTCCAGCAGCACCGTTGTGCCGTCGGGGTGCGCAAGGATGCCCGGCGGGTGGCCTGCACTGGAGTACGTCAGGCGGCCGGTGTCGGGATTGAGGACACCGCAGAAGACGGTGGTGCACATGGCGCCGGGGACGCCGGCGGCGAAGTGGTCCAGCGCCATGAGGGTCCGGGCGGGACTGGCGTCCTGGAGCAGCAGGGCGCGGCAGGCGCTGCGCAGCTGGCCCATAACGGTAGCTGCTTCCAGTCCGCGGCCCACGCAGTCGCCCACGACGATACCTATGCGCCCGTCGGGCAGTGACACGGTGTCGTACCAGTCGCCGCCGACCTCCAAGGGTCGGGTGGCGGGTTCGTAACGGACGGCGAAGCCTTCGGGCAGCTGGGAGGGGCCGAGGATCGCACGCTGCAGGACGAGAGCGATCTCGCGCTGTTGGTCGATCTGGTGGGCACGGGTCAGGCCCTGGGCGAGGTGTCCGGCCAGGAGTGACAGCAGCAGCTGGTCCTCGCTGCTGAAGGGCCGTTGGTCGCCGAGGTCGACCCACAGCGCCATCGGGCCGTCGGGGTGTTCCAGGATGATGCCGGCCCCTGCGCTGTCCAAGGTCGGGGCGAGGAGGGGACGCTCGCACAGGTCGGTGAGTGCCTGGCGGCGTTCGGCGGGCAGTTGTTGCCAGGTCAGACCGGGTTCGGTGGCGGTCAGGGTGGGTGTGTCGCCGCGGTCGAAAACCACAGCCAGTACGGAAGTCGCGCGCCACAGTTCCTTCAGTTCGGCCAAGGCAGCGCTCAGAGCTTGCGGCAGGTCCTCGGCCTGGGTCAGGCAGGTGCTGAGGGAAGCGAGGGCACTGTCGCGCTGAATGGCGTAGTGGTCCGCGGTGGCGTCGCGGAAGGTCCCGACGGTGACGGTGCGCCCGCTGTCAGGATCCTGGGCCGGATTGAAGGTGGCGCTGATCCACAGGCGGTGCCCGTCGCGGTGTGTGACGGGGATGGTGTAGCTGCCCTTGTTCTGATCGAGGAGGCCGGCGAAGGCGTCGGCGACCTGCCGGTGGGCTTCCGGGTCGGTGTCGGCGTCCGGCCACCAGGGGTGCATCGAGGGGTAGGGCAGGTTCTCGGGGCCGTAACCGAGGATGTCGGTGAAGGCGGTGTTGATCTCTATGACTGCGCCGTCCTGGTCGCAGACGAAGAACGCTTCCTGCAGGGAGTCGACGAGCGCGGTGCGCCAGCGAGCGTGGTGATTGCGCAACCGGGCCAGTTCGACGTTCGCCCGCACCCGGGCGAGGAGTTCGGCGGCGGCGAACGGCTTGACGAGATAGTCGTCGGCGCCGGCCTGGAGGCCCTCGATCGACGCTTCCTGGCCCGCCCGTGCGGACAGCAGCAGCACGGGGACGGCTGCGGTGCGTGGATCGGTACGCAGAGCAGCGACCAGAGCAAGGCCGTCCAGGCGCGGCATCATGACGTCGCTGACCACGAGGTCGGGGGCTTGCGCACGGATCGCGTCCAGTGCGTCCAGGCCGTCGTTGACGGCGCGGACCTCGTAGCCCGCTCCGGCCAGTAGCCGGGAGAGGTACTCACGCATGTCGGCGTTGTCGTCGGCGATCAGCACCCGGGCGGCAATTCCCGGTCCCGTGACGGGCTCGCCGTCGATGGTGTCGACCGTTGATGCGCCTCGCTGCCCCCCGGGCAGCCAACGCAGTGCTTCTTGCACGTAGGGAGAGGCATGGACGGGTGCCGCGGAGGTGCCGGCTTGAGGCGTGAGGGCGTCGGAGGACAGGTGCGCGGCGCCGAACGGGAGGCGAATGCTGAAACTGGTGCCCTCGCCCTCGGTGCTGCGGGCGCTGATCGCGCCGCCGTGCAGGTTCACGAGTTCCTGGACGAGGGCGAGCCCGATGCCGCTGCCTTCGTTGGAGCGGGAGCGAGCGTTCTCGATACGGTGGAAGCGTTCGAACAGCCGGGGCATCTCCTCCGCAGGGACGCCTATACCGGTGTCCCTGACGGTCACTACCGCCTCTCCGTTCGCAGCACGCACCACCACGGCGATCGAGCCGTCGAAGGTGAACTTCAGCGCGTTACTGAGAAGGTTGAGCATCACCTTCTCCCACATGCTGCGGTCGATGTACACCGGCTCGTCCAGGGGAGGGCAGTCGACGATGAAATCGAGCCCGGCCCGGTCGATCGCCGAGCGGAAGACGCTGGCCAGTTCCGAGGTAACGGCGGCAAGATCCGCGGGCTCGTAGGTCGCCTGCATCCGGCCGGCTTCGATGCGGGAGAAGTCCAGCAGCGTGTTGACCAGTTTGCCCAACCGGAGTCCGTTGCGGTGGATCACCTCGAGCTCTTGTTGCACCTGGGGGTCGCTCTGCGCCAGTCGACCACGCAACTCTTCGAGCGGTCCCATGATCAAGGTGAGCGGAGTGCGGAACTCGTGGCTGATGTTGGAGAAGAAGGTGGTCTTCGCCCGGTCCAGCTCGGCGAGCTCCTCGGCTCGCTGTTGCTGCGCCCGGTAGCTGCGGGCACTCGCTATCCCCGCGGCGATGTGCCCCGCGACGAGTTCGACGAAACCGCGGTAGGCGTCGTCGAGCGGCCGGTGCTGATTGAGCCCGGCGACGAGGAATCCGTACGGCGAGCCGCCCTGTTGCAGCAGCGGCACCACGAGCGCCTGGGTGGGCGGCGCGGGCCAGCGTCCTGTGGGCAGTTCGGTGAACAGCTCCGCGTCCAGGGGGACGAGCGCCGATTCACCCAGGGCGGGCGCGGCCACAGGCCACGCCCCCTCCGCCCCTCCCGTGGGCAGTTTCGCCGGTGCGGCCGGGTGCCCGGCCCCGATACCGGCCGCATTTGCCAGCCGGGCGCTGCCGTCGTCCTCGAAGAGATAGGTCAGGGTGAAGGGGAGGTCTGCCAGGTTGCCGCTGAGCTGCCGACCGGAGAAGGCGAGCATCTCTTCTTCGGTGCGCACCACACTGGGGTCTGAGCCCAGGTCCCGCAGCGTGGCCATCCGTCGTTCCCCGATGACCCGCTCGGTATCCTCACTGACCACGCACAGCATGCCGACCACATGGCCGTTGTCGTCGCGCAGAGGACTGTAGGAGAACGTGTGGTAGGACTCCTCCGGATAGCCTGATCGCTGGACGAAGAGCAGCAGGGCCTGGTCCCAGGTTGCCTCACCCGTACTCAGCACAGTGTCGATCCGTGGGCCGATGTCGTCCCAGATCTCCGCCCATACCTCGCTCGCCGGGCGGCCCAGGGCCCATGGGTACTTGCTGCCCAGGGTGTCCCGCCGGTAGGCGGAATTGCAGAAGAACGTCAGCTCGGGCCCCCACGCCATCCACATGGAGAAGCGTGACGACAGCAGAATGCTCACCGCGGTCCGCAGACTCTGCGGCCAGTCTGCCGGTGGCCCGAGGGGGTGCGTCGCCCAGTCGACCGTGGCAAGGTCCTTGCCGACCTCGGCGTCCGCGGAGAACACATCGGCTGCGGGTGCCGGCCGGTCCCTGGCGCCTTCAGTACCCATCGTTCGGCACCCCTTCGTCCACGTCGGCGGGTCCCCGGGGCCCCGTTCCTGTTGCCTGCGCTCGAGACCGCCTCGCAAGCGCACATCGTCCCCCGCGGTGCGGGAAGCGGATCGAGAGCTGCATCCTCTGCCCGCCCCACCTGGCACCGCGCCTTCATCCTCCCTGCGGGGCCACCACCTCAATCGGTGTTGGGTGGTGCGATCCGTAGGATAGGACAGTCGCCTCGAAGGCGGGCACGTGGGACGGTGACTGGGGGACGACAATGACGGTGACGGGGAGTGCCTTGCGCCCGAGCCCGGCGCCTCGGTCCGCCGATGAGGAACGACGCCTGGCCGCAGTGGACCGGTACCAGATCCTGGACACCCCTCCGGATGGAACGTTCGACAAGGGGGCCGCTCTCGCCGCCCGGATCTTCCGCACCCCAGCCGCCGCCATCACCACCGCCGACGGCTACCACCTTGGCACCGTCAACGTGCTCGACACCCACCCCCGCCAGGTGACCGCGGAGCAGCTGGCGGCCCTCCAGAACCTGGCCGCCCTGGTGATGGACCAGCTGGAGATGCGCCTGTCGGCCATTCGCACAGTCACCTCCGAACGGCAGATGCGCACCGCAGCCGAACGCCTCGCGCGCACCCTCCAGCGGACCCTCCTGCCACCCGCTCTGCCCCAGGTTCCCGGCCTCAGAGCGGCCGCCGCCTACCACGCGGCTTCCGCCGACGAAGTGGGCGGCGACTTCTACGACCTGTTCCCCCTGGACGACGGCCGATGGGCGTTCTTCCTCGGCGACGTCTGCGGCAGAGGAGCCGAGGCCGCGGCCCTCACCTCGCTCACCCGCTACACATTGCGCGCCGCCGCCATCTACGGCCCTGACCCGTGCGCGGTCCTGGCCAACCTCGACACCGTCCTCAAAGGCGAGTACCCGGGAACCGACCCCCGCCACTGCACCGCGGTCTTCGGCGTTCTGGGACGGACGGAAGACAGCTCCTTCACTCTCACTCTCGCCGGCGGCGGACACCCCCCGGCCTCGGCCGTACGGGCCGACGGCACGATCCAGCCCCTACCCGTCACCGGCGGACAGCTCATTGGGCTGCTGCCCGAACCCCGCTTCACCCAGACCTCCACACACCTCGCCCCTGGTGACGCCCTGCTGCTGTACACCGATGGCCTGACCGAAGCCCGCACACCGAGCGGTCCCATGCGCCAAGAAGAGGGCCTGGCCGCGCACCTGGCAGCCGGCACCTGGGACGACGCGGACGATCTGGTCGCAGGTATCCGTAGGCTCCTCGACCACCTGGGCACGGGCGTCAATGACGACACCGCCCTCCTTGCCCTGTCCGTGCCCATACACCCACCCGCACCTGCACAGGAGACCCGGTGAGCAACCAGACTCTGACCGTGACCACCTCGCCCCACCCCGTCGGCGCCTACGTCCTGACCGTCACCGGCGAACTCGACCACCACACCTCGCCGCGCCTCCGCGAAGCCCTCGACGAGATCGCCCTCGCGACGGGCACGGGCCTGGTGATCGACGTGTCCGGCTTGACCTACTGCGATTCCACCGGAATCACTTTGCTCGTCACGGCCTACCAGCGTGCCCAGGCCACCGGTGCTCTGCTCACCCTGGCGGGGTCGAGTCCCGATCTCCTGCACCTCTTCCGCATCGTCGGACTGGACCAGATCTTCACTCTGCAGCCGACGACCGAGCAGGCCATCGCCGCACTGCACTCCTGATGTCCTCGCACTCCCGGCAGACCCGAGACGAGGGGTCCCGCGCGATGACAGGGGTGGTCGGGGGCGAAAGCCCAAGGGCGCTTGGCGATAATCGTCTGATGACGACTTCAGACGCTCACGATGCACACACAGAGCCGCTACCCGTGATCTCCCCCAGCGGAGAGTTCGACATGCACAACGTCACGTCGTTGGAAGCGCAGATCGGGACGATGGCCGTCGTGCACGGCGGACTGGTGCTGGACGCCAGCTGCATCACATTCGCCGACTCGTCCTTCCTCCGGATGATCCTGGCTGTGCACCAGCGCACCGACCTGCGTATCGCTGCTCCTTCCCCTCGGGTTGCCAGGCTGTTCGATCTCGCCGGTGTCGAGACGTACCTGCGGATCTATCCGACCCTTGACGCCGCCCGTGCCCTATGACGAGCTCAGTCGTGGAACGCGGGCGGAAAGGATGTCGGACATGGAGAGGGGCATGGAACAGGGCCCCCGCCTCTGCAGGGGCCCTGTTTCCGGACCGCCCAGGCACACCGCTTGCACCTGAAGCTGTACGCCGGAGGGGCAGCAGTCGCTTCCGGGTGCGCTCGCCAAGCGCCGAACACCCGAATTCTGCTGCCTACGTCATCGAGGCGGGATCGCTCACGCTACCTCAGAGCGTACGCCGCGGCCTGTGCGAGAGTGCTCGCTGCGTCGGAACGCTCTGCCTTGGTCGACTTCTTGTCGGCCAGCACCTTGGCGGCGGCAGTGAGCACCTTCTTGCGCGGCCTGGCAGGCAAGGTGGTCGGCGACTGAGCCAAGGCACTGGCTGCGGCCTTCTTCTCGGACTTCGACCGCGTCTTGGACCGCATCGTCTTGCCGGCAGCGGACGCCGGCCCGGACTTGGTCGTCCTGGTGTCGGCCGTACCCGCCTTGCCGGAGGTTTGCGACAATGCGCTGGCAGCGGCCTTCCTGCTGCGCTTCGACTGGCTACCCCGAGCGGCCCGGCCTGCCGCTGAGGCGGCCTTCGGGCCCGTAGTGCCGGATGCCTTCGTCTTCGCCATGGCGCTCTCCGTCGCTCGTCCGTCAGTTCTGTCGTCACAGCCGGGTACCCGAACTTGCCCGCAAGGAACGGCTGGAAGCGATATCGCGTCCGCTCGGACGGCAGGGGCCACGTCTTCACCGCCGGCCGAACTCGGGACGAGGCCGGCCGGCCTGCAGAGGCACCCCCGGTACTCAAGAGCTTCGACCACTGCTTCGAAAAGGTCTGCACGGTGGGTCAGCGGCGGTTGAGCGGGCAGAAGGCCTCTTAACTTTTGGAGGCTGTGGTGGTGTGTGATCGGATTGGGCTGGCTGAAGTGCTGGCGGCGGCGGAGGATGCCGCGCCGGTGGACTCGCTCGATGTCGTGGCGCGCAATCTGCGTACCCGGTTCGGTGCAAGGTACGTGTCGTTCCTGTTCGTCGACGTGGTTGGTAGACGTCTGCTGCGGGTCAACGACACAGCAGGTGCCTCACAGGGGCACCGGGCCGAGCGGGTGCCCCTTGCCGGCAGCGGCATCTACGACAAGGTCCTGCGTGCACAGAAGCTGATGCAGGTGGAGGCGGACGGGCCGGGGCAACGTGTGCTCGCTCCGGTTACCAACCGCGGTGACACCATCGGCGTACTGGAGCTGTTCCTCGACGTCGTGAGCGAGGAAGTGCTGGCGCAGGTCGAGGAGGCCGCGCACGCGTTGGCCTACATCATCGTGACCGACCGCCGCTTCACCGACCTCTACCACTGGGGCAACCGCACCACTCCGGTCAGCCTGGCAGCGGAGATCCAGCGCCAGCTCCTGCCGTCGGCCCCCTCGTGCGAAGCGGCCGAGTTCGCCCTCGCCGGAGCTCTGGTCCCGGCCTCCGACATCGCCGGCGACACCTACGACTACAGCCTCGACACCAACACCCTGCACCTGTCCGTCACCGACGCCATGGGCCACGACGTAGACGCCTCCCTCACCGCCACCCTCGTCGTGAACGCCTCCCGCGGCGCACGCCGCGCCGGAGCGGACCTCACCGAACAAGCACGCCAGATGCACCAGGCCCTCCTGGAGCACGCACCACGCACCTTCGCCACCGGCCAGCTGCTACGCATCGCCCTCGACGGAACCGGCGCCCAGATCGTCAATGCTGGCCACCCCGGGCCACTTCGGCTGCGCAACGGCACAGTCGAGGAAGTGCCTCTGGCCGTCAACATGCCCTTCGGCTTCACTCCACAAGGTTGCTACCAGGTACAGGACATCGACCTGCGCCCCGGTGATCGTCTCGTGCTGTACACCGACGGCATGCAGGAACGCGAAGCGGCGACGGTCGACCTGCCCCGTCTCCTGCTCCGGACCGCCGCTGAGCACCCGCGCGAAGTCGTACGCGCCCTGGTCGCCGCAGTAGCCGACGCTTTTGGTAACCGGCCCCCCAAGGACGATGCAACCGTCCTGTGCCTGGACTGGCAAGGCCCCGCAACTTGAATCTGCCCATCCGGACGCCTGAACCCGACGGGGCTCTCCCCGGCGGCGGTGCGGGTGAGCATGCCGGCGCCGCCACGGTGTCGTCCTGGGCTCCTCCGTCCCAGGGCGGAAGTGTGGTTCCTCGCGGGTGCCGGTGTTCAGCTCACGGCCCCGTTTCCAGACGCGGCCAGTGGCGCGGAGTCCAGGTCGATCAGGTGGTCGCCGAAGCCTCCCCGTGCGCGAGGGGTGCTGCGGGCCGAGGTGACGACGGGGCAGTCGGAGGTACGCAGGATGTGCGCGCCGGTACGCTCCAGGGCGTCGACCAGGCCGCGGTCCTCGTCGAGCGGAGTCGGCGGGAAGCCGCCTGCCGCTGCGTAGGCGCGACTGCCGACGCCGAGGTTCGCGCCGTGCACGTGCGGGTGGTGCCACGGGCGGCCCGCAGGTGGGCGGGACATCTCGTAGAGGTGGCGGTACCGGACGGCCAGATCGGCTTTGTCCGGCGGCCAACGGTCCACGGTGACGGTGCCGACGACGGCGTCCCAGCCCTCGGCGGCACGCGCCAACTGGTAGGCGAGCCAGTCCGTCCCCACCGTGCTGTCGGCGTCGGTGGAAGCGATCCACACGCTGCCCTGGCCCTTGTCGAGCGCGCCGAGCGCAGCTCGTACGCCTGCGGATCGAGCCTGGCCGACGTTGCGGAAGCGGACAGGCACGACGAGAGCGCCCGCAGCACGGGAGACGTCACCGGTGGCGTCCGTGCAGCAGTCGGCCACGACCACCGTGAGCACGCGCACCGAGCCGATGCCGGGGTGGGCGGCCGCTGCACGCACGGATTCCAGCGTGCCCGGAAGGAGGTCCTCCTCGTCGCGGGCCGGGATGACGACGGCGATCGCTTCGATACTGCTCGGTCCGGTCATACGAGTCCTTCGCGGGCGGCGGGAGAGGGCGCCGCCGTGCCGTCGGTGCTGGTGCGCTCGTACACCTGGAGCACGAAGTCCCTTTCGCGGTGGTCGGCGGTCAGGGTCAGCCCCGGCAGGGAACCGACGATCGGGGCCAGTGTGCTGCCGGTTCCGCGGTGGTCCGGCACCGGGTGGTTCCAGTGCACAGTGACCAGGGTGCCGCCCGGTTCCAACGCGCCGACGGCGTGGCCCAGGAGGCGCTGGAGGGTGGGGGCGTCGAAGTAGTAGAGCAGTTCCGACAGGACGACGAGGTCGAAGCTGCCGAGCGGCCACTGGCCAGGAACGGTCAGATGGCATACGTCCACATGAGGGAGAATGGAGGTGCGCCGACGTGCGGTGGCGACTGCGGATTCAACCCGGTCACAGGCCACCACCCGGTCGCACCTCTCGGCCAGACGAACGGTCAGCTCGCCCACGGAGCAGGCGGGTTCGAAGGCGCGGCGGTAGCGGTCCCGGGGCAGGCTGGCCATGGTGAGGTCGTACTTACGGCGCTCGTACCAGCGTTCGGCGAGGTGCCAGGGGTCGGGAACGTCGCGGTACATGTCCTCGAAGTATGCGCCGGGGGTGCCCGCATGCCCGGAGGCGTCCGGTGTGTGCTGTGCGCCGTTCACCGGAACACCACCTCCCGGTCACGCAGATGATGCGCCAGTTCCTCCGGAGGAAGAATCGCCGCGTCACCCGGGCTCGGGCCCACTGGCGCGATCTGGCTGACGAACTGCGCCACGGCCGCCCGCTTCCGGTCCAGCACCGTCGGGGACAGCGGGATGCGGACCGCGCGCCGCCACGGCACCCGGGGGTCGCCCGGCGCCGCCCAGTGCCACATCCACACCGGATAGAGCCAGCAGACGACGCCCGCAGAAGCCGCCGCGCGCGCGGCTGCCCGGCCCGCCGCCTCGTGGTCACCGTGCACATCGCCGGTCCACGGCGCGACGACCAGGTCCGCGCCGTCCACCAGGCGCGCGATCCGGGCCGTGACCTCGTCCTCGTACGCCACTACCTTCGTGTCGGGGACCTGAAGCCGTACGACGGCCGAGTCCGCCGCACCGAGCTCTGCCAGCGCCGCCCGGGTTTCCGCGGCACGCACCTTCACAAGGTCGGACGGGGTGATCAGATCGCTGTCGGGGTGGGAGCCCTCGCCATCGGTGACCGCCACCACAGTCACCTCCGTACCCGAGGCTGCGAGCAGGGCGATCGCGCCGCCGAAACCGAGCACCTCGTCGTCAGGATGGGCGGCGACCACCACTACACGGTCGAAAGGTCCCAGGGCTGTTTCCGGAAGGCCGGCCCAGCCGGGCCATGCCTGCCACTCCGCCTCGGGGGTGCCGGGTGCCTGGATGGGATCGGCGAAGCCTCCGTCCGCGGGGCGCGTCACAGCTCGCCCTCCGGCCTGGCCAGGTGGGCGCCCAGCGCGGCGAGGTCGCGTTCGGCATGGTGCTGGCGGATGTACACGCTGAGGTCGGCCACGGTACGGGCGTGCGCGGCGTCGTGGCACAGCGGGCCGGCGCCGGTCGCCCTGCCCACGTGGTCCAGAACGTCCCGGCAGACGGACTCGACGAACGCGCGTACTCGCATGGCCCGCAGTCGGGCCCCGCCCCGCTCGTCGTAGGGGTCCGCGTCGATCTCGTCGGCCGCCTGCTCCAGGAGTGCCGCGGCCGCGTACAGCTGGACGTCCACCGCCCCCAGGTGAGCATCCGTGTGCGGCTCGGCCCGCCCAGCAGCCGCCTCGCGCAGTACCCGGGAGGCAGCCACCGCGCCGCCGTACCAGCATGCGGCGACCCCGATGCCACCGTGCCAGAAGCCGGGGCGCCGCACATATGCCTCGGGTCCGCCGATCAGGTGGGCCGGCACGTCGGAGAACTGCACGCCGGGGGTATCGCTGCCCGCCATGCCGACAGCCTGCCAGGTACCTTCCAACGGCCGGCAGCCGATTTCACCCACGCGTACCGCAAAGAGCCGCCGCACCTCTCCCTCCCGGGCGGTGACCAGCGCGTGGGTGCAGCTGTGCGCACCCGAGCAGTACTGCTTCAGCCCGTTCAGCATCCAGACCGAGCCGTCCCGGACAGCGGTGAGACCTTCGCCCGGAGGCTCGGCTGCCCATACGCCCCACCGCTCCCCCGGCGGCGGCGAGGGTTCGCCCAGCTCCGCGCGGATGGCCACGGCGTCGACATGCCCCTCGACCAGGCGCGCGGTGCACAGTCCCGCTTCGGCGACCGAGCTCAGAGCCGCGAACCGCTCAGCGGTACGCCCGGAACCCGGCAGCGGAAACGCCAGCTCTCCGGCCCCGATACGCCGGACGGTGTCAGCGAACCCTTCTGCGGCCGCCGCCGCACCGCCGGTCAGAGTGGAATCTACGGGCATGGTTCGGACTCCTTCGGGACGGACGAACAGGTCTGACAGAGCAGGAAGCCCTTCATGGCGGTTGAAGAGCGGACCGCCGAGCTCCTCAGCGTTGACGGCCCTCTTCTGTGCCCCTCTCACCAGGAACGAAACACTTCACGGCACAGAGCGCGAGGGGAGACACCGCCCGGAGACTGCTGGTGCGGCGTGAAGTGAGACACGTGACCGCGCCCGCCGCTGCAGAGCCCTGGTCACCTCGCCTGCCCTACGGCTCTGGCTCCCCACCGACCTTCCGGACAGGCCCCAAGGCTGCAGGGTCCTGCTTCCAGTCCTGGCCGAGGAGGCCGAGCACCTCATCCAGGAACTCGCCCAGCAGCCAGGCCGAGGAGCACAGGACCCCCTCGCGGACGAAGCCGTTGCGCTCGGCGGAGCGCAGCATCGCCGTGTTGTCCGCGAGCGTCTCGGTCTGCAGCCGGTGCAGGTTACGCAAGGCGAACCCGTAGTGGCCCAGGGTCGCGACGACGTCAGTTCCGTAGCCCTTGCCGCGAGCGGCGGGCAGCAGCGAGAGGCCTACGTGCCCCGAGCGGCTGTGGGTGTCGATGCCCCACAGCGTCGCGGTGCCGATCAGTGCGCCGCCGGCCAGCTCCACCACGGAGAACGCGACACGCCCCCTCCTCGTCGTCCACGGCCAAGGGCGAGCTCTTCGCGTCCCTGGTGAGCCGGTAGTGGTCGAAGGCCGGTCTCCGGGCCAAGCTCCATCGCCTGGCCCTCGACGGAATCAGTTCCCGAGGCAAGGGGCCCGAATCCTGCCCAGGCATGAGCGTGATGGCGTACGACCGGTCTGTAAGCCGAACCGGCGGAATAGGTGAGACGCGGCAACGAGGGCACCGAGCCGATCGCCGCCCCATGGGGTGGTCAGAGAGCGGCCGGCACCCTGGATGAAAGCGGTTGCGGACTGTGGGGGCACATGCCGGCCGCGGTCATTGTCGGGACGCACATCCGGCGCAGGAGATCACGTGTGGCGCGCAGCCTCAGAGTGCTGCGCCAGCTCACGCCGGGGTGACGGGAACGTAGATGGGACAGCGCGCGGCTCCCCAGGCCGGTGTTGCGGAAACGCTCCTACTGTCCATGACTTTTCCGTGAAGGCGATTCAGAGCGCGGAACCCACTGGTCGGCGGCGGGGCGACTTTGAGGCGATTGCACGGGTGCTCGCACGTCCACCCCGGCTACGAGCACGACGACCGCACGGCCACGTTCTTCAGATGTGAGTGGGCACGTGAGGTCCACGACGACCGCGAGTGCCGACGGGAGGAGGCGGCTCCGCCGAGCGTTGAGCACAGGGTGGGCATGAGCCCGGCTCAATGGCTGCTTCCGCGTCTCGAACGTGTCGAATGCGAGGATGCCGGCCAGCGCCCCAAGCGTGTATGCCGTACTTCACCGTCATTCCCCAGACCCCTCATGACCACTGGTGTGGTGTGAGTTGACGGGATGCTGCAGCGGGGAGATCGCCCCGCTCTGTCGGTCGAACCAGCACGGTACGGCGAGGCGGAGGCGGGAGAGTGCCGGTCGCGATCACCGGCGAAGGCTGCCCGTCGCCTATCGGGCGTATGAGCCAAGGGTGACGGCACCCCCGTTTGTCCTCTCAGGGTTCTTCCGTGCCGTCAGAATCGCGAGAGGCAGCGCCCCGGTGGGGCGTGTGTATGAGTGAATGGGGCGGGCGTGACCGAGCGCGACAGGGTCGGCCTTGACGCTCCGGGCGAGGTGGGGCCGAGTGTGACGGACCACGGCGTGCACCACACACGCGAGGTGGTTGCGGACCGGCCGGGTGATCGACAGTCCGCCGACGAGCAGCGGCGAGACGGCCGGCCGGCGCGTGCCGTGCCACGGCACGTGGCCTGCGTGATGGACGGCAACGGTCGCTGGGCACAGCTCCGTTCGCTTCCCCGAACAGCGGGCCATCGGGCTGCGGAGGCCACCGTCATCGATGTCATCGAGGCGGCCCGGGCTTCCGGCGTGGAGTGGCTCAGCCTGTACGCCTTCTCCACCGAGAACTGGAACCGTCCTGGTTCCGAGGTCGCCTATCTGATGCGCCTGGTCCGCCGGGTTGTGCGCAAGCACGCCCCGTTGCTGCTGGCCCGTGGCATCCGCTGCCGCTTCCTCGGGGTCGCCGACCCGCGTATCCCCCGCGAACTGGCCCAAGACTTTGACGACCTGGCGACGCTGACCGCCGACAACAGGGGGATGACGCTGACCCTCGCCTTCGACCACGGCGGGCGCCGGGACATCGTCGAGGCCGCCAGGTCGCTGATCCGCAGCAAAACGCCCGCTGATGAGGTGACCGAGCGGCTCTTCGCGGACCACCTCCCGTTCCCCGACACCCCTGACGTGGACCTCGTCATCCGCACCTCCGGCGAGCAGCGGATCTCCAACTTCATGCTCTGGCAGGTCGCCTACGCCGAGTGGGTCTTCCCCGAAGCGCTCTGGCCTGACTTCCGGGCCCCGGACTTCCTCGCCTGCCTGCATACCTACCGGCGGCGTGACCGCCGTTTCGGCGGCGTACCACCCCAGACGAACGGAGCTCTGTCATGACGACTGGAACCACGGGAACAGCTGACGCGACACCCTTGTTCGGGCCGGAATCGCAGTTCCGCGCGTTCTTCGACGACCCGCGCTGGGCGCTGGCCATGATCCGCGCCACCGTGCTGGAGGCTGCCCACCCGCAGATCGGAGCTGCCCTCGCAGACAACTCCACTTTCGTCACCCATCCCTGGCGCAGGCTACGGAACACCTTCCTCAGCATGAGGCGCATGTTCGACGCCGACCCGGCGGTACGCGAACGGGAAGCCTGCCGGCTCAACAGACTGCACGCCCGCATGAGTGGCTCCGACTCCCGCGGCCGCGCCTACGACGCGATGGATCGCGCGGCCCGCGCCTGGGTGGTCGCCACCCTCTTCGAGAGCGCCGTCACCATGTGCAGGCTCAGCGGCCAGCCGCTCGGCCAGGACACGATGGAACGGATGTACGCCGAGTACCGTGCGTTCCTCGCCGCGCTCGAAGGCGACGCCGGGGCTCTGCCGGAGGACATCAACGATTTCTGGCGGTACTTCGACCGGGTCGTCGGGGACGAGTTGGAAAACACCGAGGCAGCCCGGGTCATCCTCTACCGGCTCTTCGACCACCTGCCCGCCCCGGCACTGCTCGACGGCATGCCCACGCTGTGGGCGGCCGGCCGGGCTCTCATCGGTCCCCTCCTCGGCGCGATCACCGTCGCCTCACTCCCTGAGCCCTACCGTCGCAAGGCGGGCCTGCCCGAGATGCCCGGTGCTGCGACTCTCATGCAGGGCGCCTACCTCACAGCCGGGTTCACCCGTTTCCTGCCCGAGGGCTGGATCAATGCCGAAACCATCATCGAGACCCTCTCCCTCTCACCCGACAGCGACGATCCACGCGCCCGGACCATGACCGCACTGCGCGCCCGCATGAAGCGGGGGGCGGCCCTGATCCGCCTCCTCACACCACTGAGCGGTGACTCAGACCCGGACTCGGTCCCAGCCACCCCACCGTCCACGGGAGAGGGGCGGCGCTCGGCGGAGGAGTTCTTCCGCCAGGTGTTGGACCAGACCGGCGACGGCCACCTCGACTGGCCTGACCTCGCCGCCATGGCACGCGAACTGGCCACCCGCCTCGACCTGGACGAACCTGAGGAGACCCGGCTTTACGACGCCTTCGCCGCTTGGTGGCGTGAGCTCCAGGCCGCCCTCGATACGGACGGCGACGGCCGCGTCAGCGCCGACGAGTACGCCACAGCCGTTCCCTCCCTCGCCGGGCCGGCGCTGATCCGCGTCGCAGAGGTGCTCTTCGACGCCACCGACAAGGACGGCAGCGGCACCATCGACGCCGACGAGTACCGAACCCTCTTTCGCACCGCCTTCCACCGCGACCTTGCCACCACCAACGACACCTTCGGCCGCAGCGCCTTCGTAGGCGACTTCCTTTCCTTCATGTCGGGCCGCCGCACGAACACTCCGTATGACCCCCTCCTCGCCGATGCCTGAAGAAGTCATGCAGGCTTGTTCTCGCAGCAGCGGCGGTTGCGACAGCAGTGAGGTTGCAGGGACTGCCCAGCCCTACGTGAGGCAGCGGGCTGTCCGCTCGGCGGTGAAGCGGCCTTGCTGCCCATGCAGCGCCGATACCGACTGGATTGCGCGTTTGCTGCGAAGCCTGGTTGCCACCGTCAAAATCGCAAGGTCTCGCGTGGTGGTGCTCATGCCGCGGTCAGATCGCGCGCTCGGCGGCGGCCTTGATGCGTTCGCCGAAGTCAGGGGCATCTTTGCGTGCCGCACCACCGGCCAGGGGGAGCAGCAATTTACCGATGCCGTGACCGTCGAGGACATTGAAGAGGCGCACACGGGTGCCCCCTTCGGGGGTCGGCGCGAGGTCGTAGCCGCCCTCTCGTACAGTGATCGAGTTCTGGGAGTCCTCCCGCCAGCGAATGCGTGTGGGGGTGGTCAACTCCGTTATTGCGAAATCCCGTTCGGACTGCATTCCAGCATCCTTGACGGTGCTGTGGAAAACGGTTCCCAGCTTCGTTACTCCGTCGGGGCTCTTTTCGATCTTGAGCACGCGAGGGCTGAAGTCGGGGTCGTTCCGTCCGTCCGCCAGGTAAGTGAATACAGCTTCGATGGGGCGGTCGATGATCACAGTGGCCTCGAATTGAGTACTCATACGCCTCTCCCGGAGAGGGCGGCCCCCACAGGACCGCAGCAGTGGGTTGCGCCGGCAGCACACCTGAGGGGATGCACAGTCCGCGTTCGGTAAAGCTGCAGGCGACCGTCGGTCGCCATCTCCAGGATATCGTTGATGCCTTCGATCGGCAGGAATGGACAGAGCGGATAAGTCTCACCAGCAGCCTTGGAGCCGGGCCCGGACCTTGCCGCGAGTCCACCGCCCTGGACGGCAGGCTCGTATAGAGAAGCCTTCGAGAGCGGGCTCCTGCGGAAGGGTGAATCCACAGTCGGGCAACCGTGCTTTGCACACGCGATATTCAGCTACTTCCGGTGACGAATAGTATCGGCCGGAGGCATGCCCGCAGGGCCGTGGAGTACATGTGCCGCACATTGAACCTGGGTGTAATGTCTCATTTATCCGTACCGGCTGTGCATCACCCACCGGACGACGAGAGGGGTCTCCGCCCCTCGGGCACTCGGCTGGCCGGTGATCACCGAACTCACCTTTCACATCCGCCATCCGAAGGGGTTCCGCCATGGGCAAGGTCACCACGAGCGACGGCACCAGCATTTTCTACAAGGACTGGGGTCCGCGCGACGGGCAGCCGATCGTGTTCCACCACGGTTGGCCGCTCAGCGCCGATGACTGGGACAATCAGATGCTGTTCTTCCTCGCGAAGGGCTACCGCGTCATCGCTCATGACCGCCGAGGTCACGGGCGGTCCTCCCAGAGCCAGAGCGGTCACGAGATGGACACCTATGCAGCGGACGTAGCCGAGGTCACCGACGCTCTCGATCTGCGGGGAGCCGTTCACATCGGCCACTCGACCGGCGGTGGCGAGGTGGCTCGGTACGTGGCGCGCGCGAAGCCCGGACGGGTGGCCAAGGCGGTCCTGGTCGGCGCGGTACCACCGATCATGGTGCAGACGCCGTCCAACCCCGGCGGCCTGCCCATCGAGGTGTTCGACGGATTCCGAGCTTCTCTGGTCGCGAACCGGGCACAGTTCTACATCGATGTTCCCTCCGGGCCGTTCTACGGGTTCAACCGACCCGGCGCCGAGGTGTCCAAGGGAGTGGTCGACAACTGGTGGCGGCAGGGTATGCAGGGTGCCGCCAACGCCCACTACGAGTGCATCAAGGCATTCTCAGAGACGGACTTCACCGAGGACCTCAGGGCGATCGACGTCCCGGTTCTGGTGGCCCACGGCACCGATGACCAGATCGTCCCCTACGACGACTCGGCGCCGCTGTCGGTCGCACTGCTCAAGAATGGCCGCCTCAAAAGCTACGACGGTTTTCCTCATGGCATGCTGACGACGCATCCGGAGGTGCTCAACCCCGACCTGCTGGCATTCATCCAGGAGTAGGCAGCTCACCCCTCGGCCTTCGGTACTACGGCACACCGAAACTCCGGTGCGCCGTACCGGACATGCGAGGTGGATGTTCCGCTCAGCCTCGCGGCAGGTCTCCGGCGGCCTTGTCCAGATACTGGAGTTCGGTGGAGTCGATGCCCGAGATCTCGGCGACCTCCTCGACCGGCTCCCCCTCGCGGACCGCGGCCACGGCTTCGAGCTCAACATCGGCACGTGCCGCGTCAGCGGCTGCCTCGGCAGTGCGCTGACGCTGGGCAGCCAACTCAACAGAGGAAATCGTATCCATGCGCCTTATATTTCCACACGTGTGAGCTGGTCATGAACAGCTAGGAGCATGAGATGGGTTGCCCGGAGGGAGGCGCAGCCGGCCACCGTGCAGGCGGCAACGTGATCCGCACCCTGCAGCTGCTGCGCTTCCTCTCCGATACGCCGCTGCGCCGACGGATCGTGCGGCGGCAGGTCGGTCCAGAAGACCTGGCGCACATCTCGCCGTACCTGACCGAACACATCAACCGGTTCGGCGAGTTCAGCACCCACAAACTCGGTATCCATCCCGCGGCGTACGGCCCGAAAGCGGATCTCGCCGGCGAACCGGCGCCGACCGGGCCCGCCCGCCCTGGCCCGATGCCGCCCTCCTTCCGACGCCGCAATCGACGACCCGGCACTACCGGAGTTGCTGGCTGAGCCGGCGGCGGCGCAAGCGGACGAGATGGACGCCGACCCCGTCAACCGGGAACTGTCCATCGCGCGCAAGGCGATCGGCTGGTGGCACCGCCAAGGCTGGATCGAATGCGACCCCACGATCGGCATGGACCGGCGCCGCACGGGCCGACGAGGTGCCGTTGCGTCAAGTGCCATGACACACGACGCCCCGAGGACGACACCTCGCCCCCGATGCTGCCTGCCCGGTCCCGCCATGCCTCCGTCTGCTCCCTGGAGCGGTACGCCCGCCCGGCATCGGCTCGGCCGCCCCGCATGTGGCTGAACGCGACTCCGCTCCACGCCGCCGCACGTAAATCCGGGCGGATCAGGGCTTCAAGATCATCCCGTGACCCCTTGAACGTGTGACAGCTCCTGCGGGCAAGGTTCTCTGCTTCCTGCCGACACCCGGGGCTGTCGCAGAACCCCCGAGTCTGTCAGCAGAATCCCCGGGTCATCAGGGGGTAGACGGTCGCTGCTTGAACTCCGGTGACGCATGACCACGAACCTCCCGTTGCAATCCGTTTCAGCGGATGGCTCGGAGTCCGTAGAGCCGGAACGCACAGTGTTCATACACCCCGACATACAAAGGTGACGCATGTCCGACGTGATCGAAACCCCCGCATACACGCCGCTGGACGGGCGGGCAGAACTCGACCCGCGCGTCTGCGAGGAGCGCTCCCAGCGGCTCAGACGCAGGCTGGAGCGGCTGATCGGGATCGCGGCGACCGAGGGCAACGCGCTTGTCCCGCTGCGCAACGGCGACGAGATCTTCGGCGCGATGCTGAAGGCGATCCGGGGCGCCGAGCACACCGTCGACATGATGACCTTCGTCTACTGGCGGGGTGACATCGCGCAGGAGTTCGCCGAGGCGCTCGCCGACCGGGCGCGGGCCGGCGTCCGGGTCCGGCTGATGCTGGACGGCTTCGGGTCCCGGCTGATCGAGAAGGACCAGCTGGACATGATGGACGAGGCCGGGGTGACGGTGGCCTGGTTCCGCAAGCCGCTCTACCTCTCGCCGCTCAAGCAGAACCACCGCTGCCACCGCAAGGTCCTCATCACCGACGAGTCCACCGCGTTCACCGGTGGCGTCGGGATAGCCGAGGAGTGGTGCGGCGACGCGCGCAACGAGAACGAGTGGCGCGACACCCATGTGCAGGTCCGCGGGCCCGCGGTCGACGGGCTGGCCGCCGCGTTCGCGCAGAACTGGGCCGAGTGCCAGGAGGAGCTGTTCGACGACCGCGACCGTTTCGTGGCGAGCGACCGCCACGGTGACGCCGTCGTGCAGGTCGTGCGCGGTTCGTCGTCCTTCGGCTGGCAGGACATGCAGACCCTGATGCGGGTCGTCCTCGAATCCGCCGAGGAGCGCATCCGCCTCACCACCGCCTACTTCGCGCCCGACGACTACTTCACCGGTCTGCTCTGCGCCGCCGCCCGGCGCGGGGTGGAGGTCGAGATCCTGCTGCCGGGCCCGCACACCGACAAGCGGGTCTGCCAGCTCGCCGGCCAGCGCCACTACGAGGAGCTGACCGCCTGCGGGGTGAAGATCTACCAGTACCAGCCGACGATGATGCACGCGAAAACCCTCACGATCGACCGGATCGCCTCCCTCATCGGCTCCACCAACTTCAACCGGCGCTCCCTCGACCACGACGAGGAGGTCATGCTCGCCGTCATGGACTGCGACTTCACCGCCGCGCTCGACGGCCACTTCGACGAGGACCGCGAGAAGAGCGTGCTGATCGAACGCGGCCGGTGGAAGCGGCGCGATGTCCTCCAGCGGGTGCGGGAAGCGGCCGTCGTTCCCATCCGGCGCTACCTCTGAGCATCGGCGGCCAGGACCGACGGTCAACGGCCAGGCCGGTTCGTGGCCCGAGACGGCGTGGTCGCTGGTGAAGCGCGGGCTCCGTCAAGCCTGACCGGCCGCTCTCTCGGACCTGACGGTGTTCCGGCTCGGGGTGCCGCCACCGGAGGAGGTCGCCGCGTCACGAGATGACAACGACCGCAGGTGCAGTGAACCGATCCGTGGCCGATAGTTGTCTCCGCCGCGAGCATTGTCCCAAGCGCGTCGAACACATCGGGTCCTGCCGCAGACCAGGCTTGATGCGAAGAGCCTTTGTCGGTGTGGGCTTGGTGTGTGTGCTGACGCTGACGTCCTGCGGCGGAGACGAACACGGGGCGGGTGCGGCGCCAAGCGTCGTCCAACAAACACCCAGCCCTCAGGACAGTACGAACGCCTCCCCTACGGCCGAAATAGATCCTGACGGCGAAGATGGCGGTGATGATGGGGAGCCTTCAGCGGTACCGAAGGCTCCCCCTGCGCCGGACGCGCCGCCCGCACCAGCCGCGTCCGAGGCGGGAGACGAGGAGCCGGGCGACTGCGACCACAAGATGCCCGTCTCCCCCCACGAACTCGCGGTCTACCGCTACACCCCCGAGGGCGGGAACCTCGGCTTGATCGTGAAGTACGGCAACTGGGGCTGCGCTAGCCCCGATTCGGACGGCCCGCCCTTCGAGACCGTTGGCAACGAGATCTACCAACCGCTGGATCTGTCCGCCCACATCACGGTCACGGATCCGATCGTGAAGAGTACGGAGAACCAGCCGATCACCGTGCAGAAGTTTCTCGACTGGCTCGAGACCCACCCCAACAGTGGGTTGGTGTTCACCTATCGGCTGAACAGTGACGGGGCCATCAACCATCTGGAGCAGGTGTTCACCCCCTGAAGCTCTGCTGAAGTCGTCGGAACCTGCTACCGGCTCCGGCACCGTCGCGAGCACCAGGCCGAGCCCGCCCGGGGCTTCCGGACGGGCTCGGCCGCATCATCGGGGGCAGCTCACTTCTGGGTCAGCATGTCCGTACGGAGTTTGGTAAGGAGGCGGGAAAGGATTCGGGAGACATGCATCTGCGAGATGCCGAGGTGCTCGCCGATCTGAGCCTGGGTCATGTCCTGGCCGAACCGCATCCTGATGATCTCCCGCTCACGCTCGTCCAGGAGTTCGAGAAGTGGGGCCAGGGCGTGGAGATCCTCCACCAGTTCCATCGCCGGATCCCAGTCGCCCTTGATGTCGCCATAGGTGACGGTCTCGGCGCTGCTCTGATCGGACCCGAGCGGCAGATCGAGGGAGCCGGCGGTGTAGCCGTTGGAAGCAATGAGACCGTCGATGACCTCTTCCTCTTCAATGCCGAGGTGTTCGGCCAGTTCCGCTGTGCCGGGGTCCCGGCCGAGAGCGGTGGTGAGCTCCTCCTTGGCCTTGGCCAGGGTGATGCGGAGTTCCTGCAGACGTCGGGGTACGTGCACGGACCAGGTGGAGTCGCGGAAGAACCGTTTGATCTCACCGACGATGTACGGGACCGCGAACGAGGTGAACTCGACCTCGCGCGACAGCTCGAAGCGGTCGATCGCCTTGATCAGGCCGATGGTGCCGACCTGGATGATGTCCTCCATCTGGCCGTCACCGCGGTTGCGGAAGCGCTTCGCCGCGAACTGCACCAGCGAGAGATTCATCTCGATCAGCGTGTTCCGTGCGTACTGATACTCGCGGGTGCCCTCCTCCAGCACCTGCAACTGCTCGAAGAACAAGGCCCCCAATGCCCGAGCGTCCTTGGGCGCGATCTTCAGCGGATCATCGATCCGTGGAAGCCCGGACGGGACAGTGGGATCCGCAGCCGCGGTCGCGGTCTCCGTGGATATCGACACGGTCAGTCCTCCGAATTTTCCCAGTACTTGCCGCGGTGTCCCGCGCGCACGCGGCACCGTCTACCCAGGCGGCCACATCGCACACCGCGCAGGGAAGACGTCTTCGGAGTACGCGTTCCCCGGGCCGACACCGGAAATGTAAGCCCTGACCAGGGCATATCTGCCGCGTGGCCCGTTCACCGGCCACGGTGGGCAAGCGAGCCGTCGGCACCTCCCTGACTAAGAGGTCATCTCATTTGGATAGCTCGGTATTCTGTGGGTCATGGTGGGGATCGTTG
>NZ_BMUG01000016.1 GCF_014650075.1 Streptomyces microflavus
GCCCGCGAAACCGATCGCGGCGATGACCACCGCACCGGCGACGACGATTCCGATGAGTACCCGGTGCGTGCGTGTCAGCGGTATCGCTGCCATCTGGGGTTCTCTTTCTGGAGTGTGTTGTCGCTGTGTGCGGTGGAGGTGGCGGGGGAGTGGCGAGAGTCCCTGCCGGGCTGCGTGAACGCGGCAGGGACACTCTTGCGGGGGCTCACTCCTGGGTGAGGAGCTTGGCCAGGGTCTGCCGGTCCTCGCTGGTCATGTGCTCGCGGGCCAGCCTGTTGAGCGCTTGGGGGCTGTGCCACGGCAGCCGCTCCGAGGACTCCGGTGCGGGGGGCGGAGTGATTACGGCGTTATCAGTCGCCGCCTTTTGCGCTCCGGGGGGCGGGGCCGGTTCGGAGCTGGCGGGTGCTCCGGGAGTGATAACGGCGTTATCGGCGGGGGAGTGAGACGGAGTTGTGGGCTCTGCGGGGGCAGAAGTGATTACGGCGTTATCGGTGGGGGAGTGAGACGGAGCTGCGGGCTCCGCCGGGGCGGGAGTGATTACGGCGTTATCAGTCGCGGGGCGAGGCGCGGGCTTGTTCCGCTGTTGCTTCTTCGCTTCTGCTTGCTGAGCTCGCGCGTCTGCGACTTCGCGTTGTTCCTGCGGGGTGTGCTTGGCGAGGCCGCGTACGTGCTCGACCCTGCGGCGCCCTGCTTCCAGGTCGGCCTGGAGTTCCGGTGCCAGTTCCAGGAGGGACAGTCGCTGTGAGATATAGGGCTGCGTGACGCCGAGGCGGCGGGCGGCCTTGTGCTGGGATCCATAGAACGCCACCAGCGTTTTGAGTGCTGCGGCTTCTTCCAGGTCGGAGAGGTTCTCCCGCTGGGCGTTCGCGACGAAGGCGGACTCCAGCAGTGCCTCGTCCGTGGTGACCCGGGCGTCGTCGACGGTGACCTTTATCGTCGACAGCCCCGCTGCGCGGGCGCCGGCCAGGCGACGGTGCCCGTCCACTACGACGAAGTTCGCCCCTGGCTCGAGTTCGGTCGCTCGCTCCGGCCGGTCCCGCAGATAAGCCTCGACGGAGGCGACGGTGATCGACTGGATCTGCCCGATCTCGGTGAGGCTGTCGGCCATGCCGGAGATATCGCCGAGGGTCTCCCGGGGGTTGTCCGGGTTGGCGCTGATCTCGGTGAGCGGCAGCTCGTTCGGGTCGACCGTTCCGAAGGCCTGGTCGGTCAGCTGGCGGCGGACGCTGCGGGCCTTACCGGCCCGGGCGAACGAGGAGGATGCGCCGAGCTGGTCTTCCTTGGAGCTCATGAAATCTGCCTCGCGATCTCTCGCATGCCTGTCGACTGGTCGCAGTAGGGGGCGTGCTCCAGCAGCGGCATGCGCTTGCGTACGGCTTCTCGCTGTTCCTTGAGGTCACCGATGACGGCGAGGACCTTGGGGTCGCCGAGGTTCCGCCATTCCCTCAGGGAGGAGGTGGCGACGACGCCGCGCCGGCTGTCGTAGAGGTTCACGACGAGGCCGAGGTACTCGATCTCCAGGCTGAGGTCGTCGCGCAGTGATTCGATCTGGTCGGCGAGCATCGCGTAGGCCGTCGCGGAGGAGTCTTCGGCCAGGACGGGGATGACCATGCCGGAGATGCCCTCTGCCTCGCCCTGGCGGCGCCGGCCGTAGTAGATCGCCGCGTCGGTTGCCATTCCGAGGCTGGGCGGGCAGTCGATCACGATGGCGTCGAAGTCCTTCTCCAGCGGCTGCAGCGCCCGTTCCAGGGCTGCTTCCTTGTTCCGCATCCGCGCGACGGCGATCTTCGCGTCGAGAAGGAATCCGTCGGGGCAAGCCGGCAGGACGTGGAGGCGCTTCTCGAAGCGGGGGGACTCGATCGTGACGACCAGGTCCTTCAGCTGTCCCTTGCCTTCGCCGCACATGTGCAGCACGAGGCTGTCGGTTCCCGGCGGGAGTTGCTCGACACCGAGCTGATCGCTGAGGTGGCCCTGGGGGTCGTAGTCGACCAGGAGGACGCGCATGCCGTCCTCGGCGAGGGCCTGGGCGACGCCGGCCGCGACGGCCGTCTTCCCTACTCCGCCCTTCTGGTTTATGACGACCTTGCGCTGGACAATGCCTGTCACCGGGCGGTGCCTGGGGGAGGGGTTGGCGCTCAGCCAGGTCTGAACCGACTGGGCGAGCCCTTGGACGAAGGGCATCCCGTCTCGCTCGGTGCAGGTGGTCTTGAGGTCTTCCCACTGCCCTGGAGGCAGCCAGGTGGAGAACGAGCTGGAGCCCGCAGTATCGACGGGGGAGCGGTCTTCGGAGGAGGCGCGCCAGGCGGAGATGCCTGCGGACACGGCGTCCTGGATGTCGATGCCGAGTTCAGCGGCACGGACCTTGAGGTCCTGGCGTAGCCAGGACGGCAGCTTGGAGACGACCTTCTCTCTGTCTCCGGCGATGCTTGGAGTAACCATGAGGTCAGCTTACTAACCTCATGGTGGGATTGGACGCACCCCCTGCTCAACATGCGTGTCGCCTACCGCCCCTGACTCCGCACCAACCCCATCGAGCACGCGCTCCAGGAACCCGCCCTCACTCTGCCCGCCCCCGACGCGTGGGCCCGGGCCATGCGCTTCGTCCCTCTCCGAGAGGCAACGCACTCTCCTCGAACCACCCCTGAGGGGCGACTTCCCAAGCCCGCAGAAGGCTTGGTGCACAAATGCAGGGCGCCTGATGGCGGACGCTGCCGCCGTCAGCACAACAGCTTTCGTCCGGAGCCGTGAGAGTGGCGTCCTACTCGCAACGTTCAGGAATCCGGTGGACCTGCGGAATCCCAAGCGAGCATCTGACAACGAAGCGCCCCCAGATGCCTCAGTTCGGGCAGAGTCATGGCTACGCCCCGCCGTTGGCTGGTCCGCGTGGTTCCACCGTTGAACGACGACACGGTGGCCCCGTTCATCCACCGCGTCGCCATAGCCAACCGTGTGTCCGGTCGGGATCTCCGCGAACTACTGAAACACTCGGATGCTCAAGCGGATGCGTCTTCTTCCTGGGAGGAGACAGTTCGACTGCCTCCTCCCAGGAAGCTGCCGACGGGCCTTGGCCGGCGGAGACTCAGGCCGGATGCAGCACAGCTATGGCGATCTCACGGATGCGATCCTGCGTGATCCCCATGCGCTGTTCGACCGCGAGCGGGTGATCGGTGGGCTCCAGCTCGATGAAGGGCCTCTTGCCGACCGTTCGGGTGTGAGCGTTGGTCTTCAAGTTGGTCGTGCTCTCGGAATAGAGCGCGAGCTCCGTGCTGAGCCAGCCGAAGTACGGCTTCTCCGCCTCCCGGCCCTCCGAGCTCCAGACGTCAAGGGCACCGGCGAAGTTTTCCTTGCTCAGAGAGACCCAGACGCCCCACGAGAAGACGTCCTCGCTGCCGATAACAGGTATCTCGATCAGGCCCCGGATGAAGAAGTGCTGGCCCTTGATCACGCACTGGTCGGACGACAGCATGCTGTTCGGATCGCTCTCGAAGCTGGGATCCCAGACATCAGGAGCGATGGTCGAGTAGCTCATGGGGAGCTCTGCATGGTGGTCGCCGCAGCATGAGCAGGTGAAACCGAGATCGTTAGACATGGCGGGAGCCTAGCGACCGCACAGAACGGGGCGGCCCCGGGTCAACAACCCCCGGCTGGTTGCCCGCCCACGTCATCGCCTAAGCCCGGCTTGCTGACCCCGCCGCTTCGACCTCGTTGAGAGGAACAAGCCGCTCGCCGCTCTCTTCGGGGAGACCGGCAATTCTTCGTTGAGACACGGCACAAGGGACCTGAACCCCTTCCAGGAACATCACCAGGAGCCCCGGCGAGCGGCACTGATAACGGCGTTATCAGCGGTCCGAAGCTTCATCCACCCTAGCCAGGCAGGCCTCTCGTCGACCGTGGCCAAGGGGGGCCATCCCGGCCGACGTGGACCGTACGGCAGCCCCAAAACCGCAAGGCCCGCCCGACACCCACTGCGGCACAATCACCGAATGATCGGCAGACGAATCACCTATCGCACCGCGGACGGCGTCCGCATACCCGGCACCTGGCGACACGCCTTCATCCGCAACGGCAGCTACTTTCTCACCGACCTCTTCATCTACGCCGACGGACTCATCGACTGCTGGGGCCTCGTCACCCTCGAGGAGTTCGAAGAAAAGCTCCGAACCGGCTGGGTGGCCACCACCCTCCCGGACGGCGCCGAAGCATCCGCACACCACCTGGCAAGCTGGAAGTTCACCGACGCTCAGAGCTGGCTCACCCCTGAGCTTGTGCTCGCCGAAGTCCGCGACACCATCGACCAGCTGAACCACAGACCCGACTCGACCGGCCGCTGCCTCGCTGCGGTCAACGCCTTCCTCACAGACCGGACAGAGGAAAACCGAGCCGCAGCCCAAACAGCATTCCTCGCCATCCCCACCTCACAACGCCGCTACGCACTGGGCGACATGGACAGCAAAGACTGGCCCCTGCGGGTCCTCTTGGCAGGCCCAGGAGGCCGGACCTACCTGCCCAACGACCCGTCGGTCTCACAAGAGAGCTACAACAGGGCAATTGAATACTTCGAGGAGCGCGCCCGCTGGAACACGGAGCATGACTCACGCGTCGCAGCAGACGAACCGGCCACCCCATACGCCCCGGCAGTCCAGCTCCACCACTCATACCCGAACAAGCCGGTAGCCGACCCCGGCCACCGCGGACTGCGCAACGACTACCCCGCCCCCATCACCGTCGAGGACATCGTCTACCCCTCCGTCGCCCACGCCTACTGGGCCCTTTCGGTCACCCAGCCGGAGGTCCGCAGCGCGATCGCAGCGGCGGGCACCGCTGCCGCAGCGGGCGATCTCGCAGCCAAGACCGCTCGTCGTGAGGGGTGGGATCACATTCGCCTCGCGGTCATGACCAGCCTGCTCCGCGCCAAGTACGACCAGCACCCCGAGCTAGCCGGGATTCTTCTCGCGACAGGCAACTCCACCCTGGTCTACGACGATGCCAACTCGGCCTTCTGGGGTGACAACGGCGGACGCGGCCGCAACTGGACCGGCCGTCTCCTCGAGCTGATCCGCTCCGACATCCACATGGCGCAGAGCGGGGTCCCGGGTCCGTGACCGAGGCCGGGGGAGTGGCCCCAACGGCCGGTCGACCTTCCGCGACAACGATCAGGCTCCGTGAGAAGGACAGCGTCCAGCAACCGCCCCGAGCGAACCCGGGGCGGCAGCATGAAGTGACGTGCGTCCGCAGGACTCAGCCAACACGTATACGCGCACCAGGGCCGTCACCCCGTACAACGCGTGAAAGTACAGCCATTGAATCCTTGCGGTATCACATTCGGGATCTCAGCACGTCAACCTCGCAGCCCGGTGCGAACGGGTCGAAGCCGTGCTCGATCAGCCAGCGAACTGCCAGCAGGCTGCGCAACGACCACCATCCGAGAATCACTTCGAGGTCGATGTGGATGTCGGTGCCGTAGCCGGTGAGGACGTCGGCCAGGTGCTTCTCGTGTCCGAGTGTGAAGGTGGCGAGGTCGTACAGGGCATCACCCCGGCCCGCCTCGGACCAGTCGATGATGCCCGTGACCTCGTCGCCGTCGACAAAGACGTGCGCGATCTGCAGATCGCCGTGCGTGAACGCCGGAGACCACGGCCGGAGAGCGGCCTCAGCGACCCGGCGGTTGTGGGTGACGAGGTCGGTGGGCAGGAGGCCGTTCGTCACGAGCAGCTCGCACTCAGCGTCGAGCTCGGCCGCCAGCGCGACCCGGCTCCGGCCGGCCCTGCCAGTCCGTGGCGGCAGCGGTGCGTCGTGCAGCTTCCGGATGGCGGCCCCCGCCGCGGCCCACGCCGCCGACGACCCGGTCGACGGCCCGCCGAGGCGCCCGAGCGTCGTTCCCGGGAGTGCGGCGATCGCGAGCACGGGCGGCTTGCGCCACAGGATCTCCGGGGTCGGCACCGGCGCGAGGGACATCGCCTCGACCTCGGCGTCGATGCGCGCCTGATCGGCCTCCACCTTCAGGAACACATCGCCGACGCGCAGGGTCGCGCGTTCGGCATGGGCGACGACGACTTCAACCTCATCCATGGGCAAACAGTACGGCGGAGGTGATCGCCGACGTCACCGGACTCATCGCATGCGACGACAGCGAACCGCAGCATAACGAGCGTTACAGTGAAACGATCGTTTCAGTGAGGGGAGGGAAGGCCGAGCCCTTCTTGCCTCCTACCGGAGGTGCACACGTGAGGACGCCGAACACCGTACCCAAGCAGTCATCGGGGCGGGCCTGGTCCTCGCCAGTTGCCTGAGTGTCCAAGCCTCAGCAGCACTCGCCTCGACGCTCTTCGACCGGCTGGGCGCTCCCGCCGTCGCCGGGCTGCGCCAGCTCTGCGCTGCGCTCGTCCTGATGGCGCCGGTGCGTCCGAGAATCCGTGGCCACACGCGGTAGGACTGGGCCGGCATGGTCATCTACGGCGCGGCGATGGCCGTCATGAACGTGGCCTGCTACTGCACGGTGGGCCGCCTCCCACTCGGCGTGGCGGCGACGCTGCTGTTCCTCGGACCGTTCATCGTCGCGGTCGCCCCGGCGCGCGCTTGGCGCGAAGCGCTCCTCCCGACAGTCGGCCTGGCGGGCGTAGTCCTGGTCACGGAACCCGGCGGGACAGACGAGTGGGCAGGAATCGCCCTCGGACTGCTCTCCACGCTTGCCCTTGCCTGCTCCACCCTCTTCGCGCAGCGCGTGGGCAGGGCATCCTCCGGATTGGAGGGACTGGCCGTGTCGGTCTGCATCTCGGCGATCCTGCTCCTCCCCTTCTCTCTCCCCGCCGCCCCAAGCGTCAACGGATACGACTGGGGCCTGGTTGTTTTCTCCGGCATCGTCGGGGTGGCTCTCGCTTTCACCCTGGATTTCCAGGCCGTGAAAATGGACGGCGCCAAAGTGGTTGCGATGTTGTTCTCCTTCGACCCGGTGATGCGCGCACTCATCGGCGCCTTCGCACTCGCCGAGAGTCTCTCCGGACCGGTGCTCGTCGGAATGGGACGGATCGTGTCAGCCGGTACCGTAACGACCTGGCGTGCTGAAAGCCTCCCAGCTCCGCCGATGCCAACCAGCACAGACCGCCCGTAACTCGGAACGAAAAGGGTCCTCGGCCACACCTCGCCAGCAGTCGTTCCTTCTGCTGGTAGGAGCAATGAAGTGCCATGGAGGACAGGGGCGATAAGTCTCACTTGCTGCTTCCTGGCCCTCTGACGGCAGCTCAGGGCCTGCCCTGGCGACCGAAAAACGCGTGTGCGGCCCGCTGAGGCTCTCTCGGCTGCTTCTGTATCTGCTCATACCGGGACTGGTGAGATCGGCCGCCTGAGGCCCCATTCTGGCAGTCGCTTTTGAGTGGTTACAGGTTCAATGCGAGAAATGGGTATTATTCCATGATCGAATCACCAGCCTCACCACGTGCAATGACTGACCGGGCGGCCAGGTCCTGGCACTGCCAGAAACGAGGTGTGACCCACCGTCAACCGTCGAGAGCGACACCTCGGCATGCTTGCGCTCGCCAAGGAAACCCAGCTCAGGTGCATCCGGCCAGCACAGCAACTCCCAGTTGATCCAGTCCCTGCTCGGGCCGATCGCCGCTGCGAAGACGTCCTTAATTCTCCCGACCGGCAGGTCGTCGAGCTCGCACGTCACTGGCAGCCGTCCTTCGTACACCGCCGAATCGGTCGGCAGATCACGCCCTGCGAGGCCAGCCACGAGCAGGGGCCACTACTCCCGTGGCACTCCGCCGACCTCTCGATAGTCAAAATCCCCCGCGTGCTGCCCCTGAGGCAGCTCCCTCGCCACCCGCTGCACCTCGGCAACAGAGCAGAGCTCGGCATACGCGGTGACCCGAAAGTCCTCGCGGCGGCCGAACTCCATCAGACGGCTCGCGATGCTGAGAGCCAGGCCCAGGTCGGAAGTGCGGAAGACGGGGTAGGCGACGTCGTTAGACATGCGGGCGACTGTGCCACGACCTGTCCACGCAGGTCACGGGATTTCCGCTGCGTACCGCTGAGGCGCCCATAGGACCGCGATCGGTGACGTCGTTGAAGGCTCAGTGAAGGCCCAGGACAGAACGCATCTGACCCCTGTGCGGCGTGGGCCCCGCCTTCGGCGGGGCCCACGCCGCACAGGGGTCAGATGGCCCGGCCTTGCTGGGGGGAGACCTTGAGGGTGAACTCCAGGAGTTCCACCGCCCCTCGCGCTGCGCGTGCGGCGTCCTCGGGAGTGTCCGCCAGAGCGCGGGCGAAGGCCACTCGTGAGTCGGAGGAGGTCAGGCCGCCCACCTCCGATCCCGGTTTGGCGAGGAGGCGCACCTCCGTCACGCCGGGCAGGGAACGAGCCTCGTCGAGGCGGCCGACGTGGTCAAGGACACCGGTGGATTCCAGGGCTGCGAACCAGACGGCCGAGAAGAGCGCCGGGCGGTCCTCGGCCAGCGTGGCGCGGACGTCCGGCAGGACGCTCTCGCCCAGGGTCTGGCGGGCTGCGCAGTCGTCCACGTCGACGCCGGTCGCGTCCCGGACCAGCGCCGGGATCTCGTCACCGCCCATGCGGACGTGCGTCTCGATCAGGCGTGGGCCCTTCTCGGTGAGGCATATCTCCGAGTGGGTCGGGCCGAATTCCACACCCAGGGCGTCGAGTACGGCGCCGACGTAGGTGTGGATCTCGTCGCTGACTTTGTCGGTGAGCCGCGCCGGCGTGACGTGCCCGAGTTCTACGAAGGAGGCCGGGTCGGAGAATTTCGCGGTGATCGCGACGACCTGGTGCTCGCCCGACTCCGAGACGGCCTCGACGCTGAACTGCGGCCCGTTGAGGAACTCCTCGACGAGGACGCCCGCGTCGGGCAGGCCTTCGTAGCTGCTGTCGGCGCGGGCGTACGCCTCCGCCAGTTCGCTCTCGTCGGTCACCTTCGTGATGCCGGCGCTGCCGGAATTCGAGACGGGCTTCACCACGCAGGGCAGGCCGTACCGGCGGGCGAAGGTGCGCAGTTCGTCCGCGCCGGAGACGCGGACGCCAGCGGTGGAGTCCACGCCCGCCTCGCTCAGCCGGGCCCGCATGGCCCGCTTGTCGTGCACCAGATGGACGGTGTCCGGGCTGTGCGCGATGAGCCCCAGCGCCTCGGCGATGCGGGCGTAGTGGTTCTGGTTGCGCTCGCCGAAGGTGCCGATCCGGGTGAAGGGGTCCCGGGCGTGGACGGCCGCTGCCAGATCGACCCACTCCTGTTCGGGGGCATCGTCCCGGAGTCCCAGGACGCGGGCGTTGTCGCCGGGGGCGCGGACCCGGTCTACGGAGTCGATACGGCAGAACACCGTGGTGCGGGCGCCCGGACGGGCGGCGCGGATGCGGGCGGGGAAGTCGCGGCCGGTGCCGACGATCAGGATGTGCTCGGACAAGACGGCTTGTCCCTTCCGGGTGGGAGGAGGCGGAGGACGGTGACGGGCTCGGGACGTTTCATTCCCATCGGGTGTGCCGGTTCCACCACTCCATGGCATCGGCGAGCCGGGACTCCACGGCGTCGGTGGTGTCGGCTTCGGCGAAGACGCTTGCCGCCGCGTCGGCCGCGCTCTCCACGCCGTGACAGTGCGTCCCGGCCTTGCGCATCAGGGTCAGCTTCGTGTCGGGGACCGGGCATGGGTCGGCCGGGGGGACGAAGACACCGTGGCCGGGGGGCAGCAGGACATGGCCGACGGACCGGGAGGGGGCGGCTGGCTGTGTGGTGAGGGTGAGGGGCAGCCCGCACTGAGCCCGGAGCCCTTCACGCGCAAGATGGACGCCGAAGGCCCGTATGTACTGGTCGCCGATGAGGGAGCCGCCAGCGCGGCTGGCGATCTCGCACAGCACGGGGATGCCGTCCGGGCCGACCCATGCCTCCAGGTGGAAGGCGAGAGGGTGCGGCGCCGGGGGCAGAGCGGCGATGACGTCGGCGGTCATGCGCTGGAGCGTGTGTGTGGTGGCCTCGTCGGGGGCGAGCAGGATGCTGCCGGTGTGAAGGTTCTCCCGGACACGTTCGGCGAGGCCGCCGGTGTAGCGGGCGGGCCATGAGTGGACGACCCGGCCGTCCTGCATGATGCCGTCCACGTGGTGGAAGTCGCCGTGGGCGAGGCTCTCCACCATCCACTGGCCGGGCAGGTACGGCACCGCGGAGCCGCGCTCCCGCGCGAAGAAGTCCGTGATGTCCGCGGGCTCGCGCAGGAACGCTACTCCTTCCGCACCGGCGCCAGCGCGCGGCTTGACGACGACGGGCAGCCCGTTGGTGTCTACGAAGTCGAGCAGATCCTGCGGGCTGTCCACGGCGGCGAACGCCGGAACCCGTACGCCTGCGGCCTGCGCGCACTCCTTCATGACCACCTTGTCGCGGTAGGCGATGGCCGAGGCGACGTCTTGTCCGGGCAGGCCGAGCCGGGCACGCAGCCGGGCGGCCCGCAGCACGTCGCTCTCGCTGGTGCTGGCCACCAGGCTTACCCCGTACGCGCGGGCGGCTGCCTCCGCGAGCTCCTCGGTCGCCCAGCCGTGGTAGTCGTCGACCAGCCGGTGGCGGGGGAAGGAGGCGGCCAGGACTTCCTCGGCACCGTCGACCGCCTTGGGCGTGGTGATCAGTACGGCGTCCTGGGGGTGGTCGAGCCACTGTTGGAGCGGCCGGGCGGTGAGTGGCTGACGCGAAAGCAACAGAACGGTGGGCATGTGTCAGGTCCTTGCTGGAAGAGGAGTCGGGACCGGCTGCAGGCTCCCGTGACGGTGGACGAGGCCGTCCCCCTGCTCGCCGTGCTCGACCTGCTCGACGGCGCCCACCAGTAGATGGTGGTCGCCCAGGCGCACGGTGTTGTGGCGCGAGCACAGCAGCCGACCCAGACATCCTCCCAGGTACGGCACGCTGTACGGGCCGGTGGGCCAGTCGGTCGGCGGGGCGAAGCGGTCGGCGCCCGGGGTGGCGAAGCGCAGGGCCGTGGCCGCCTGATCGGCGCCGAGCAGATGGATCGCGAAGTGCTCGCAGTGCACCAGCTTCCGCCACGTGGTGGAGGTGTCCGCGAGAGCGACGGCGATGAGAGCGGGTTCGGCGCTGATGGAGGTGAAGGAGGTGACGGTCACTCCCACCGGGCCGCTCGTCCCGGCGGCCGTCAGGACCGTGACCCCCGAGGGATGGGCACGCAGGACGGAGCGCAGGGACGTCGCACCGACGGTCATGCTCCGCTCGCCGGGGCCGGGGGGAAGGCGGGCCGGGGCAGTCCGAGGTTCTCCCGTAGCGTGGTGCCTTCGTAGGAGGTGCGCACCAGGCCGCGGCGCTGCAGCTCGGGTACGAGGAGGTCGACGATGGCGTCCAGGCCGCCCGGGTGGTAGTCGGGCATGATGTTGAAGCCGTCGGCGGCGTCGTTGACGAACCAGTCCTCCAGCTCGTCCGCGATGGTCTCGGGGGTGCCGAGCAGGAAGCGGTGCCCGCGTCCGGCGGCGACGGCCAGGTAGAGCTCACGGATGGTCAGGCCCCGCCTGCGGGCCTGCTCGTAGATGATCTGCTGCTTGCCGGTGCTGCCCTCGGTGGCGGGGAGTTCCGGCAGAGGGCCGTCCAGCGGGTGGCCGGTGAGGTCGACGTTGCCGAGCTGGTACGAGAGCATCCCGAGGCCGACCACCGGGTCGACGAGGGACTGGAGGGTCGCGTACTTGTCCTCGGCTTCCGCCAGTGTTCGGCCCACCACGATGAAGGCGCCGGGCAGGATCTTGACGTCGTCGGGGTCGCGGCCGTAGTCGGCGACCTGCTTTTTCAGACCGCGGTAGTAGACCTGGGCCTGGTCCAGGGTCTGCTGGACGGTGAAGACGACCTCCGCCCAGCGGGCGGCGAAGTCCTGTCCGTCCGGGGAGGAGCCTGCCTGGACGATGACGGGGTGGCCCTGCGGCGGGCGGGCAACGTTCAGCGGGCCCTGTACGGAGAAGTGCTCGCCCTTGTGTCCGAGGATGTGCAGCTTCTCCGGCTCGAAGAAGCGGCCGGACTCCTTGTCGTAGAGGAAGGCGTCGTCTTCCCAGCTGTCCCACAGCCCGGTGACGACCTGCATGAACTCCCGTGCGCGGTGGTATCGGGCCGCGTGCTCGGGTTGCTTGTCCAGGTTGTAGTTGCGCGCTTCGGCGTCCGTCGCGGAGGTCACGACGTTCCAGCCCGAGCGGCCGGCGCTGAGGTGGTCGAGGGAGGCGAACTGCCGTGCCAGGGTGAAGGGTTCGTTGTAGGTCGTGGACGCGGTCGCGGTGAGGCCGATGTGCCGGGTGTGCACGGCGAGCGCGGACAGTAGGGTCAGCGGCTCGAAGTGGACCATGCGGCCCTGGCGGCTCAGCTCGTCGGCGTCCTTGTACTTGGTTCGCACTCCGGCCCCGTCGGACAGGAAGACCATGTCGAACATGCCGCGCTCGGCGGTCTGCACCAGGGAGCGGTAGTAGTCGAAGTTCAGGCCGCCGTCGGGACGGGCTTCGGGGTGCCGCCAGGCGGCTATGTGGTGGCCGGGCGCGGGAAGGAAGGCGCCGAGCTTCATCATGCGGGGGTGCGGGCTCACCGGGGAACCTCCAAGTTCGAGAGGGGTGGGGCGCAGGACGAGGGCGGGGTCAGCCGAGGAGGCGGACGGGAGTGCCGGCGAGGTAAGCCTGGATGTCCTCGACGGCGTGGGTGTAGTAGGTGCGGTAGTTGTTCTGGGAGACGTATCCCAAGTGAGGGGTGGCCAGGAGGCGGGGGGTGGTGCGCACCGGGTGGTCGGCGGGCAGCGGCTCGGTGTCGTACACGTCCAGGCCGGCGCCGGCGATGCGCCCTTCCCGCAGGGCGTCCAGGAGGGCGTCCTGGTCGATCAGGCCGGCCCGGGAGGTGTTGACCAGGTAGGCGGTCGGCTTCAGGAGCGCCAGTTCGGAGGGACCGAGGAGGCCGCGGGTGCGGTCGCCGAGGACCAGGTGCAGCGAGACGAAGTCGCTGGTGGAGAGGAGCTCCTCCTTGCTGGAGGCCCGCCGGACACCGACTTCGGCGGCGCGCTCGTCGGTGAGGTTCTGGCTCCAGGCCTGGACGTCCATGCCGAAGGCGAGCGCGACCTGTGCGACCCGGCTGCCGATCTTGCCCAGGCCGAGGAGGCCCAGGGTCCGGCCGTGGAGGTCGGCGCCGACGGTGGACTGCCAGGGGCCGCCGGCGCGCAGCGCCGTGTTCTCGGTGACGATGCTCCGGGCCAGCCCCAGCAGCAGGGCCCAGGTCAGCTCGACGGGCGGGGTCGAGGTGCTGGCGGTACCGCAGACGGTGACGCCGTTGCGTTCGGCCGCCGCGTAGTCGATGACGCTGTTGCGCATGCCGGAGGCGATGAGCAGGCGCAGACGGGGCAGTCGGTCGAGGAGGGAGGCGGGGAAGACGACACGTTCGCGTAGTGTCACGATGATGTCGAAGTCGGCCAGGGCGGCGGCGAGCCCGTCCTCGGTGGCGAAATGCTCGGGGAAGCTGACGATCTCCACCTGGCCCTTGAGAGGGCCCCAGTCGGCGGCAGTGGTGGCCACCTGCTGGAAGTCGTCGAGTACGGCGCAGCGAAGGCTCATGTCAGTCCTTTTCCAAATGAGTCGGAGTCTGCTGGAGGGGGGTGGCACCGATGCCGGGGCCGGTGGGCAGGGAGAGGGTCCCCTCGTCGATCAGTACCCCAGTGAACGGGTCGTCGCGCAGCCCGATGGGGCCGTCCAGATCGAGGTGGTCCGCGAGAGGGGCGAGCTGCGCCATGGCGGAGACGCCCAGCGCGCTCTCCACCTTGCAGCCGAGCATGGTCCGCAGTCCGCAGGCGCGGGCCAGCAGGATCATGCGATGGGCCTCGGACAGGCCGCCGCAGGTGACGAGTTTGATATTGACGCCGCTGACGTGTCCGCGTAGGCGCAGCACGTCCTCGGGCGTGGCGCAGTCCTCGTCGGCGAAGACGGGGATGGGCGAGCGCTCGTGGACCTGACGCAGGTCATCGGGGCGGCCGGGAGCGATGGGCTGCTCCAGGAGTTCGACATCGTGGCGGTGCAGCTCTTCCGCGACCCTGAGGGCCTGCGCCAGATCCCACGAGCCGTTGCCGTCGACGCGGATACGGCCGGGATAGACGGAGCGGAGGACTCCGGCGCGGCTCCCGTCGTCCTGCGCGGTGAGCTTGAGCTTGAGGACCGGCCAGTGCGCGAGCGCGAGGCCCCTGTGGACCAACTCGTCGTCGGGGCAAGCGCCGATGGACAGGGCGGTAGGTGGTACGGGCAGGCCGTCGAGCCCCAGCAACTGGTGCAGTGGGCGGCCGACGGCCTTGCCGAGCAGGTCGTGCAAGGCCATGTCGACGGCTGAACGGGTCGCCGCGCCGACATCGGGAAGCGCATCGAGCGCCGCCCGCAAGCTGTACGGGGACGCTCCGGCCAGCGCGGGCGCGCAGGCATCGAGCCCGGCGGGTTCGGCGCCGCGGGCGGTGCCGAACCCGCGCAGGTCACGCCAGGTCAGCTCGACGACGCGCTGGCGTACCTGGGTGGTGACGCCGTTGTTGCTCACGAAAGGTTCGCGCAGGGCGATGACGATCTCGCGGTGGGCGAGCTTCATCCGAGAACCTCCTCGAACGCGGCGACCGCCGCGCATGCCTGACGGAAGGTGAGCGTGCGGAACCGGTCCGGTTCGACCGGTACGGCGGGCTCCCGCACGGTGCCGTCGGCCGGGACCCCGCTGCCCCCGGCGAACCGGCCGCGCAGGTATGGCGAGAGTGACTCGGCGTTGCCCTCCAGCCAGCGCAGCGTCGTGCCGTGTGCGGCTTCCGGGTCGGCGGCCCGGAGCCGGGCGAACAGGTCGCACAGCAGGTTGATGTCGCGGGGAGAGGTGCTGGGCGGACACAGCATGAAGGTCTGGGCGGGCAGCAGGACGAACGCCACCGGGCGGGCGGCCTCGAAGTGCTCGACCAGCGGGTCGGTGATCGCGCGCAGGGAACGCACGGTGGAGCGCCGGGTCAGGTAGCCGTTGCGCCGGGGCGGGCAGCCGGCCATGGCGCGCGCTCCCCAGTGCAGATGGGTGATGAAGGGCTGTTCCGGAGGGCCGGGCGGTACGTCGGGGTGGTGCGTGTCCAGCAGCGCGAAAAGGACGTTGGTGAGCTGGAGCGACATCACAGGGAGCAGCGGCGGCAGCTCGGGCAGACGGGCGAAGAACGCGGCCGGGTCCACCAGCGCCTGGACCGTCACCATGACCGCCTCGGCCAGCGAGCGCGCCGAAGGGTAGTGCTGGTCCTCCACTAGGTAGCCGGCGCCCTCCGGGCGCACCCGGCAGCGGGCCACCTCGCCGTCCAGGCGTACCGCTTGGCTGATCAGTTCGGCGAACGCCTGGTTGCGCCCCTGGGCTGCGGCCTGTTCCAGGAGCAGGGTGAGCATGTCGGTGACGAGGTCGGCGCGGTCGGTCAGGACGGTGGCCCAGTACCGGAAGCGGTAGTCGGGCAGGGCCGCCATCCGCTGCTTGTGCAGGTCCACCAGGGGGATGAGCTGACCGTCGACCTCGGCCTGCACCAGGGGGCAGAACAGCGGTGCGGTGCGGTCGCGGCGTACGAAGCGGGAGCCGGCCCAGGTGTGCAGCGGCAGAACGTGCCGTTTGCCCTGGTCGATGAGGCAGCCGGGCTGGTACGCCTCGTCGCCGCCCGCAGTGTCGGCCTCGGTGCGGGTGAAGCCGTAGATCAGAGGGTAGCCGTGGCCACCCCCGCAGACGGCGGTGTTGAAGTCCATCGGCCCGGCCCGTCCGGCCGCGATGTCCTCCCAGTTCCCCAGGTGGCCGGTGCGCGGCGGCAGCAACGACGGGTCCTTGGCCAAGGCATCCAGGAGGGTGCCGATGGGCAGGTCGTGGGTACCGGCGTGGACGGGGACGAATGTCTTCGCGCCTGAAGCGAGCGCGTCGGCTTCGGCCGCCGTGCGCAGACCCAGGGCGTCCAGGATGTGCGTCACGCGGTGTCCTCCCGCCGTGTCCCCATGGTCCGCAGCAGGTAGGGCAGCGTGCCGCCGGCCAGCAGAACGTTCCACTCACCGGCCGACCGCACGTCCGCCCTTACGGTGAACCCGATGCCGTCGGCCGTGACATGGGCCTCGCCGCTCCCGCGCACCTGCGACAGATCGATGTCGAATTCCTCGCGGCCCGTCAGACCGAGGTCGCTCCAGCTCCGCCCGGTGGGCAGGAGCAGGGGCAGGATGCCCATGGCGCACAGGTTGGCCCGGTGGATGCGCTCGAAGTCCTCGGCGAGAACCGCGCGGACGCCGAGCAGCCAGGGGCCCTTGGCTGCCCAGTCACGGGAGGAGCCCATGCCGTAGCCGCGCCCCGCCAGGACGATCAGGGGGGTGCCGCTCCCGGTGTAGCGCCGTGCGGCGTCGTAGACGGGCAGCCGCTCATCGCTGGGCAGGTGCAGGGTGGTGCCGCCGCTTTCGCCTTCGCCCACCAGCAGGTTGCGCAGCCGCGGATTGCCGAAGGTGCCGCGGGCCATCACCTCGTGGTTGCCCCGGCGGGAGCCGTAGGAGTTGAAGTCCTGTACGCCCCTCTCCCGCAGGTACTCCCCGGCCGGGGAGGCCGCCGGGATGGCGCCGACGGGGGAGATGTGGTCGGTGCTGACGTAGTCGCCAAGGGCCACCAGAGCGCGTGCCCCGCTCAGGACGGGAAGTCCGCCCTCGCAGTCCACGTACGCGGGCGGACGGATGTAGGTGGAGGACTCGTCCCACGCGTACACCTCGCTGTCGGCGGCGGTGATCGCCTCCCAGGCGGGCTGTGGTGTGTGGTCGGGTGCGAACACCTCGGGGGTGACGTACCGCGCCTCCAGCTCGCGCAGCTCGCCGGCGTGCGGCCACAGGTCCCGCAGGTGCACGGGTCTGCCGTCGCGGTCCATGCCCAGTGGCTGGCTCTCGAGGTCCGTGCGGACATTGCCGACCAGAGCGAGCGCGACGACGAGGGCGGGCGAGGCGAGGTAGCCGGCGCGGACCTGGCTGTGGACCCGGGAGGCGAAATTACGATTGCCGCTCAGTACGGCGGCCACGGTCAGGTCCGCGCGGTCGACGGCCTCGCCGATGCCCTCGTTGAGAGGGCCGCTACCGCCGTTGCAGGTCATGCAGCCGTACCCGGCGACGTGGAAGCCGAGCGTTTCCAGGTCGGTGAGGAGTCCGGCGTCGGCCAGATAGCGGGTGACGGCTCTGGAGCCGGGCGACAGGCTGGTCTTGACGTGGGCGGGCACGCGGAGACCGCGCTCGACGGCGCGCTTCGCGAGCAGGCCGGCGGCGAGCATGGCCTTGGGGTTGGAGGTACTGGTGCAGGAGGTGATGGCCGCGACGACGAGGTCACCATCCTGGACACCGGCCTCGCTCCGCAGACCCTGCGGGCAGAGCGCGGCCAGCGAACCCGGAAGTTCGCCCAGGGAGATGCGCTGGTCGGGGCGGCTGGGGCCGGCCAGGCTCGGGCCCACCTCGCCCAGGTCGAAGGTGAGGGTTCGCCGGAAGGCGGGCTCGGCGCCCTCCCGGAGCAGGCGCTGCTCCCGGCAGTACTCCCGTACGCGGGTCACCGCCGCCTCGTCGCGCCCAGTTCGCCGCAGGTAGTCGAGGGTCTCCTCGTCCACCGGGAAGAACGCCGACATGGCGCCGTACTCGGGGGCCATGTTGGCCACCGTGCAGCGGTCCGGCGCGGAGAGTTCCTCGACGCCGGGGCCGGTGAACTCCACCATCAGGCCCTGGACGTTCTCCTCGCGGAGGCGGCGGGTCAGAGCCAGGACCACGTCGGTGGGCGATGTCCCGGGGCTGACGGTGCCGGTCAGCCGCACCCCAACGATCGGCGGGATGCGGATCGCCTGGGCCAGGCCCAGCATCTGCGCCTCGGCCTCCAGGCCGCCGACGCCCCAGCCGAGCACGCCCAGGCCGTTGACCATGGTCGTGTGGCTGTCGGTGCCCAGGACGGTGTCTGGCATCAGGGAGCCGTCGGGGCCCTCGGTGACTACGGTGGCCAGCTGTTCCAGATTGACCTGGTGGACGATGCCGCGCCCCGGCGGGATGACCCGCACCCCGTCGAAGACGCCTTCGGCCCACTTGAGAAAGGCATAGCGCTCGTGGTTGCGGGACATCTCCAGGGCCTCGTTCAGGCCCAGGGCATCCGGGCGGCCCGCCCAGTCGGTCTGCACCGAGTGGTCGACGACCACGTCGACGGGGAGGGCCGGGTTGACGCGGCCCGGCTCGGCAGCCCGGTCGCGCAGTACGGCCAGGTCGACCAGGAGCGGGATGCCGGTGTAGTCCTGCACCAGGATGCGGGCGGGGCGGAACGGCATCTCCAGGGCCGGGTCCTCGCCGAGTGCCAGGCGCTTGCCCAGGACCGCGGCCTGCGCGGGGTCTTCGCCCCTCAGCAGCGATTCCAGCAGGACGCGGCCGGTATAGGGGACGGCGCCGAGGTCGAAGCCGTGCTTTTCGGCGAAGTCCGGCAGCCGCGACGGCAGGGAGGGCGGGACGGGCATGGTGCTCATCGCGCGGCTCCTGCGGGGTAGGCCAGACCGCGCGGGCCCGCGTAGGCCAGCAGCGGGCGGATGAGGACGTTGTTGGCGTGCTGCTCCAGCGCCTGAGCAACCCAGCCGGGCGCCCGTCCGACGACGAACAGGGCGACGGCCAGGTCGTCCGGCAGCCCAAGGAGGCGGTAGGAGAGACCGGCGTAGAGGTCGACGTTGGCGGCGACGCCGTGCCGCTGCCAGGGCCGCATCGCGGCGGCGACCGCGTCCAGGATGTCGAGGCCGGTGCGGTCGCTGCGTTCCTCGCTCAATTCGACGACGCTGGCACGCAGATGGCGCACGCGCGGGTCCTCGGTGCGGTAGACGCGGTGGCCGAAGCCCATGACGGGCTCGCCCCGGCCCCGGAGGGCGGCGACGTGGGCCTCGGCGTTCTCGGGGGTGCCGACCTCGTCGACGAGTCCGATGACCCGTTCGGCGGCGCCGCCGTGCACCGAACCGGAGAAGGCGGCGATGGCGGCGGTGAGCGCCGCGGTCATGTTGGCGCGGCAGCCGATGGCGACGCGGGCGGTGAACGCGGAGGCGTTGGACCCGTGGTCGGCGTGGACGACGAAGCCCTTGTCGATCACGCGGACCGCGGCCGGGGTGGGCTTCTCTCCCAGCAGCACGGTGAGAAACGCCTCGGCGTGGCCGGCATCCTCGCGGGGCCAGAGCGGTTCGCGGCCGCTGCGGAAGGCGTGGTGCGCTGCGACGATCATCGGTATGCGGGCGATGAGTTCGATTCCGGCTTCGAGGGCCTCCGTGTAGCTCTCGTCGGCGCCCGCCGGCCGGCGGGCGCCGAAGGCGCCGAGCGCCGAGACGCAGGTACGCAGAGCCTCCATCGGGTGGGCGTGCGCGAGGGACCGGACGAGGTCCAGGACCGGCGCGGGCAGCGTGCGGGCCGCGCGCAGTTGTTTGGCGAAGACCTCGAGGGCGGCAGCGTCGGGGAGGTGGCCGTGGACCAGCAGGTGGGCGACCTCCTCGAAGGAGGCGTGCTCGGCGAGGTCGTGGATGCTGTAGCCCCGGTACTCCAGGGTGCCCTCGGCGCCGTCGATGAGGGTGATGGCGGACTGGTCGAAGGTGACGCTCTCCAGACCCCGGTGGACGGTGCCGTCGAGCGGCGTTCCGTCGGGGGCACCGGTGTGGGGAGCGGGCGCTGTGGAGCCGGCGGCGGCCGCGGGGTTCGCCAGGCCGTCGGCGAAGGCGCGCACTGCGCCGAGCGTGCGCAGTTCCAGCATGAGGTCGTCGCCGATTTCGACGCCGTACTCCTGCTCCAGGGCGACGATGAGCGCGACGTGGCCGAGCGAGTCCCATTCGCGGACGGACTGGTAGGCGAGATCGGCGGTGAGACGATCCTCGGTGATTCCCAGGGTGCGGGCGACGAGTTGGTCGACTGTGCTCACAGTGGCCTTTCTTCGGGCGGCGTTTGGTAAAGAGGTGGGGGCGGCGGTCACAGGCCGGCCCGGAGGCGGTCGCGCAGTGCGCCCCGGTCGGTCTTGCCGTTGCCGTTGACGGGCATCTCGGCCACCACATGGATGTGGGCGGGTGTCATGTAGGGGGGCAGAGTGGCCTCGCAGGCCGCGGTGAGCGCCGTGGAATCGACGTCGCCGCAGACGACAGCGGTCACGGTGTTGGCGTCCGGCCACTGCAGGGCGACCGCCTCCGCAGCGCCGGCCCGCCGTAGGACGGCCTCGATCTCGCCCAGTTCGACGCGGTAGCCGCCGACCTTGATCTGCTGGTCGTTGCGGCCCAGACAGACGTAGGCGTCGTCCTGCCAGCGCACCAGGTCGCCGGTGCGGTAGTAGGTTCGCCCCTTGTACGGGAAGAATCGCTCGGCGGTGAGTTCGGGCGCCCGCCAGTAGCCAGGTGTGGTCTGCGGGCCCGCCATGCAGAGCTCCCCCACCTGACCGTCCGCCACTGGGGTGCCGTCCTCACCGATCACCAGCGGATGCAGGCCCGAGTAGGGGCGGCCGATCGGCACGTTGTCGTGGACGCAGCCCGCCAGCCCGGTGACCGGGTCCCAGCGGTGCACTGTGCAGGCGATGGTCAGTTCGGTGGGACCGTACAGGTTCTCCACCACCGACCGGGGGGCGGCCGCCTGCCAGGCCTCGGCGGTCTCGCGGGGCAGCGCCTCGCCGCAGAACAGGCTCCAGCGCAGCGTGGGCATCGTCCCGGGGCGGAGTACCCCGCGCCGCCGCAGGACGGCGGCGACGGATGGCACGGAGAACCAGACGGTGATCTGGTTGCGCTCCAGGTACTTGAACGGAGACAGCAGCTCGATGGGGTCCATCGAACAGACTCGGGCCCCGTTCTCCCAGGCCATGAAGAGGTCGAAGACCGACAGGTCGAAGGTCTGGTCGAAGGTCTGCGTCAGCCGGTCCTCGGGGGTGAGGCGGTAGCGCTCCTGGTTGGCGTCGAGGAACGCGCGTACGTTGCCGTGGGTGACGGGGACGCCCTTGGGCGCACCCGTGCTGCCCGAGGTGAACAGCAGGTAGGCGATGTCGTCGGGTGCGACCGGGGGCAGTTCCTCCAGCGGCGTGGCGGCGGCCAGGTCCCGGGCATCCAGGACCCGTACGTCACCCAGTTCCCCGACCTGGGCCCGCTCGACGTCGGGGAGCAGAACGACCGGCTTGCGCGGCAGCCCCCGCAGCAGGTCGGCGAGGCCGGGCAGGGAGGCCGCGTCCACGACGATCGCGTCGACGTCGGCGCTCTCCAGCATCGAGCGGGTCCGCTCGGCCGGGAACCTGCGGTTCAGCGGGACGAACGCGGCGCCCGCACACAACGCGGCGGCGACTCCCAGGTAGGAGGCCTCGCTGCGGTGGGCGAAGACTCCGACCCGGGCGGGCCGGCCATCTGCGGCCTCGACCAGCAGGGCGGCCCAGCGGCGAGCCGTGGTCGCGGCCTCGGCATAGCTGTACGCACGGTGCCCCACGGTCAACGCGGTGCGGTCCGGCTGGACGAGCGCGTGCTTCAGAAGGCCGGCACCCAGGCGTATGTCCGATGCTGTGGTCATGTCTGTCCGAACTCGTCGACGGCGGATTGCATACGAAGCTATCGACGGCTCCGGGAGCCGGTCCCGGTTGTGCGCGCTGCCGCGCTAAACATCCTTGACCGGGAAAAGGAACGTTCTGCTCGTTTTCCCCGCTGGCCGACGGCGGCCTGGCCGGCGGTCGGTGGGCCGTCTGCTTCACGGAGCGGCTGTCGGCCGGAAACAGGGCGGCGGCGTGCCCCTGGAGGGTGCACGCCGCCGCGGGATATACGGGCAGGCCGGGCAGGAGAGCTCAGACCGTGGCAGGATCCTTCGTCGAGGCCGCACTGCGGCCACCGAGGGCCACGACGGCCGGAACAGCGGCGCCCAGCACGGCGTAGGCCACCGCTAGCACGACCCAGCCGAGGGCGCCGTGACCGATGATCAGCCAGGTGAACACGGCGGGGGCAAACATCTTGCCGATGTCCCCGCCCATCTTGTACGTACCCTGGTACTGGCCCTGCGCGTGGTCGGGCGCCAGATCGAAGACGATGGTCCAGCTGCCCGCCGCCTGCCGGATTTCCCCGAACGCGTGCAGCAGCGCGCCGACGCCCAGCAGCACACAAGCCGCCACGACATCTGCGTCGTCGGTCAGGGCGAAGAGCAGGCAGGCGCCCGCCACGCAGCCGGCGCCCTGGAAGCTCGCGAAGGAGGCGGACCTCGGGTCGCGGACGCCGCGCGCGGCCCGCGTCTGGAAGGCCACGACCAGCACGGTGTTCAGCAGGAGCAGCGCCGCGCTCGTCCAGCGCGGCGCGTCCGTGTGCTGGATGACCCACAGGGGCAGGACGAGGTCGAGCAGCAGGGCGTGGGTGACGAGGGCGCCGTCCAGCACGGTGAACGCCAGGAACGGTGTGTCCCGCAGCACCGAGAAGGCCGCGCCGGGCTTGGCGGGCACCGGGGGAACCGCTCGCTCCTTGAGCGTGAGCACTCCTGTGATCAGGAAACAGAGGGCGGTGAAGAGGACGGCGCTCACGTAGCCGACGCGTTCGTCCCACACCAGGACGAGACCGGCCAGACAGGCACCGACCGCCAGGGTCGCGTTGACCGCGGCCCGGATGTACGCCATGACGTGCACCCGGTTCTCCCGGGGCACGTTGGCCGCGATCATCGCCTTACGGGCGTTGTTGCCGGCTCGGTAGGCCAGTCCCTGCACGGAGGTGATGATTAGGTACGACCAGAAGCCCTGCGCCGCGACCAGGGCGGCGGTCAGCGGGGCCAGGGCGAGGAACGACCACAGCTGTACGGTACGCGGTCCCCCGCGGTCGGCGAGGTGGCCCAGCGGGATGCTGGACAGCAGGACGAGGAGAGCCGCGACGCCCAGGGCGGTGCCCAGTTCGCCGGGTGACAGGCCGACGACTGTCACCGCGTAGAGGGCGCTCAGAGCCATCCACAGCCCCTGCCCCAGGCTCATCACCATGGTGATGAGCGTCAGCAGCCGAGTGGGACCGGGCTCGGGGAGAAAACGGATCGGCACTATGGGTTTCCTGTCGCGTGGTCGGGTCTTGCCGGGCCGTGAGGGAGGACCGTCAGCAGACCGACGGGGGTGCGGGCCGTCCGGGGGAGGCGTCCATATCCCGTAGGGTCCTGGTTCGGCTCACGCCGAGGAGTAGAGATGCTCTGGTCGGCCGCTGGTGCCGTACTTGAGGGTGAGCCGCAGCCGCCCGCTGTCGGCGAGGAGCTTCAGGTACCGCTGCGCGGTCGAGCGGCTGATCTGCGTCAGCTCGGACACCTCCTGGGCGGCGAGCTGGCGCCCGGCACCGTGCTCCTCGACCACCCGCGAGACCAGGTCCGCGGTGCGCTCGGAGAAACCCTTGGGCAGGTCCCACCCCGTGTCCGGAGGGATCAGGCTGCCCAGGGACCTGTCGACGGCTTCCTGGTTCATCTCCGTGGTGTCGTCGAGCACGGCGCGCATCGTGGCGTACGACTCCAGCTTCTCGCGGAGGTTTTCGCAGGTGAAGGGTTTGACGAGGTAGTGCAGGACACCCGCGCGGCGGGCCGCGCGGACCGAGGCGGGTCTGCGGTCGGCGGTGACCATGACGATGTCGACGTCCAGGTCCAGGCCGCGCAGGCGGCGGGCGACGGACAGTCCGCTCTCGGTGGGGAGGTGCTGGTCCAGCAGGATGAGGTCGATCCCACCGCGCTCGACGGCCGCCAGGGCCGGAGCCGCGCTGTGGGCGATTCCCGCCACTTGGAAGCCGGGTATCTCGGATACGTAGTGGGCGTTGATCCTCGCCACGTAGAAGTCGTCGTCGACGACGAGCACGTTGATCACCGGTCTCCCCGACGTCGTCTGGACGGACCCGTGTTCGCCCGGCAGGTGACGTGTCGGTGGGCTCCGTGGTGTTGTTCGGCGGCGCACATGCGGACGGTGAAGACGGCGCCGCCGCTTTCCTCGCCCCTCACTTCGACCGACCCGTTCCGTGCCTCGGCGATGGCGCGTACCAGCGCGAGGCCGATCCCGCGGGGGCTTATGGACGATGCCGTCTTCGTCGAGGAGCCCTGCTCGAAGACCCAGTTCCGCAAGTGGGGCGCCACACCGGGCCCGTTGTCGTACACGGAGAGGTCGACGATGCCCCGGTCGTATCGGAGCACGGCCCGCACGCGGGGTTCCGGCCGTCCGGTACCGGTGACAGCGTCCAGGGCGTTGTCGACGAGGTTGCCGAAGACGGCGCCGATCTCTCCCACCCCGTCCAGACCGTCGGGCAGCCAGGAGGCGGGTCCGAGCCGGAAGTCCACGCCGCGCTCGGCCGCGACGATCAATTTGCCCACCACCTGGGCACGGACCATAGGGTTACCGATCCGACGTGTGATCAGCTCGACGGTGGAGAGCGGTACCCCGATGGAGGCCGCGAACGCGTCCACTCGCTCCTCCGCGAACCGGGCGAGCGCCTGGAGGCCCCTCAGCGTGTGCAGCGCATTCCGCCGTTCGTGCCGCCGCACTTCGGCGTCGGTCAGGGGACGTGTGCCCAGGAAGCTGTCGAGCCACGCGCGTTCCGCTGCCGTGGGAAGCGCGGTCGCGGCGCTGTTCGCGGAGGAGCGAGGGACGAACGGCTGTCTCGCTGCCCGGGCTTGCGGGGCAGGCGCGTACAACTGGCTGTGGTGGGTCATGACGGGCTCTTCGTGCTCCTTGCACCTAGTGAGTCGGCCCATTCGACCCGATCCCGCCGAGCACTTCAATATCTCCCTGGCAAAATAATCTCCTCTTCTTCGGCGGTTGCCTTCCCTTTCGGGGGGACTTGAGGTGTCTGGTGCCTTCGTATTCCAGGCGGAGGGGCCAGGCGGAGCGGGTTGCGACCGAGTTCCCGTGCGCTCGGTGGTACGTCGGAAATCGGCCGGGAGGGCGTTGGGGCGACTTGGGTGTGTCTTGATCTCGATGGCATCGTCGAAGATGCCGAGTCGTGCCGATACCCGCTTCGCGGTCACACGGCGAGGCTGTCGCGGTGAATGTGGAGAACTTCCCGGTCCGCCCACAGGGCGAACAAGTTGAAATCTCTACATTCGCCGTGCGTTTGTATCGCCGACTGCTCGAGAAGGCCGAACATGGCCTGGTACGAAACGACTTCGGGGATCAGGCCGGCGAACCGGCAGTGGTCCCGCTCAGCGGCGTGGGCATCGCGGCCCACCCGCTTTGAACGAAAAATCCGGATCTACCTCAATACGCACCGGGAGTGGTCCGCAGGTTCGGTGATCTGCGGGATCGGCAGGCCGCTGCCCCCAGTCCTTCGGGTACATGGAGGAGGGAGGGCGGGGAGGAGAGGTAGGCGATCCAGCGCTTGTGCGGAAATGTGGTATGAGGAGAGGGCGAGACTTTCCTCACCATACTCGGATCTATGAAAGGGCTGAATGCCGGATTCCTCTTATGGGGGGCGAGGTGGGGCCAGGCGAAGCCGGGCCGGGCCTCAGGCCGATCTTTCCCAGGTTTCTGTACTGAGCGATGGAATTCGGTGGCATCGCCCGACGCTCCCCCGGGGTGCTCTTCCAGATCCTCGTCAAGCGGAGGAATCGGCTTCGAATCCCGAAGGCGGTTCGACGAAAAGTCCAGGCTGGGCAACTGGCCCTGTTCCTGGCGGTGCTTCGGCCCCGACGTCCCCCGCGCACCTGTCGGTTCCAGTACTGACTGCAACGACCATCCGTAGGACCGTACCGAGAGCAGGGTGACCTGCCGTCAGTTCCGCCGGCGGACGGCGATGCAGTCGAAGACCCGTATCGAGCCGTCGCCGGGGTCGGTCACGCCGACCTCGATCAGGCCCTCACGCTGGCCACCCATCACCGGCCCCAGGTGCAAAGCACGTGCCGGGTAGCGGGTGCCGGGAACCCCGGGGCGGGGGCAGCCGGTGCGGCGGCGCGGACAGGGGATGAGCACGACAATCTCCAGAGACAAGTGGATCGAGGTCACGTGCGCCACCGCCGAGAGGTCCACGGAGCGGGACGGCTGGCGTACCGAGGGGGCGGCGGGGCAGAGAAGATGACGTTCACCCCTTCTGAACTGGGGTGAGAGGGCGCGCCTGAAACCTGGGGAGGTCGAGGGCGCGCCCTTGTGCGTGCGGGCTGGTGGGGTGCCGGCGCTGCGCGGGGTTGGGGGGCGAGGTCCTGGCCACGAGGACGGCTTCTTGCACAGCCGGTGCGGTCCGGCCCCCGGTGTCCCGCGAAGCGCGCGGGGCACCGGGACCGGAGGGCCGGTAGGGAGGACGGGCGCCTACTTGGCGACTTTCAGCTCGACTTCACAGTCCATGGTCTGGCTGTAGGCCTGGCCGCCTTGGCGGTAGTCGAAGCGGCACCAGCGGGCTGTTTCCTTCGGCGGTGCGGTGATCTTCAGCTTGGCCAGGTAGAAGATGTTGCTCTCTTCACCGGCCTTGACCTTCACCGGCTTGAGGCCGTAGTTCTTCAGCTTCCCGAAATCAGGGGTGTGCGGCCCCCCGTCGTCCGCAAGGAGCGGGAGCCCGCCGGCGTCCTCCAGGTGATAAGCGCCGTACTCCAGGACCTTGATCCCGGCGGGAACGCGCTTGAGGGCGACCTCAGTGATCTCGATGGCCTGCGAGGAAGTGTTGTAGGGCACCGGGAGGGCGAAGTACCAGACCTCGCCGACCTTCGCGCTCTCGGTCCCCACGACCCCGCTCGACTGAGTACCCTCGGTCGCCAGTGCTGTGCCGACTTCGGCCCCCGCCTCGTTGCCGGAACCGCTTCCCTGAGGCGAGCATCCTGCCAGCGCCAGAACGGCGAGGAGCATCAGTGCTCTAGAACGAGTAGAAGACACCGGGCTTGCCTGAGACCCTGTCATTCTTTCCCCCGGGGTCATGTCTCGCATTGGTCTTGCTGCCAGCGATGATCCGCTGCTAGTGATCCTTGTCGTACGGGGTCGACGCGCCCAGCTTGACACCGAACGTACTGGCTGCGCCGGAGAACTTGGTCAAGGTCCTCTGGCACACGTCACGGGGTCGAAGGTGACCTCGCCACGGCCGTGTCTTCCGGGCTGGGTGGTCACCCTCAATCTGGTCGGTCACCTCACCTGTCGGCTGTGGCTGACCGGGGTTTTTGCGAAGGGTCCGCGGCGATCTGTCACAGAGGTGTAGCCGGGTTGTTGCTGCCGGAGGCTATCGCTGTAAGGGGTAGGGGGACACCCTTGCGATCACCACCCGAGTGGTGATCGCGGAGGATGTACGTTCGCTGACCGGGTACTGGGGGTGCTCGGCGGTAAGACGTGGGGAAGTTGCTCGCCCGATCCGCCGACGACTACGCAACTACGCCGAAGCTGCCATCGGGGGAGGAAAACGTGACTTACGCGAGGACATCGTGGCGCGAGAACGCGGCCTGCCGTAGCACCGACGCGGAGGAACTGTTCGCGGACAGTGCCACGCAGAACCGTGCCAAGGCGGTTTGCACGGGCTGCCCGGTGCGCGCCGAGTGCCTGGCCGAAGCGCTCGACAACCGCGTGGAATTCGGGCTGTGGGGCGGCATGACGGAACGCGAACGCCGGGCACTGCTACGGCGCCGACCCGATGTCGAATCGTGGCGGCAGGTCCTGGAGATCGCACACTACGAGCACGACCGGCCACGAAGACCACGAGCCTGCTGACTGTTGAGCCACCACTGCGACCAGGTGTGCGCTCACTGAACCGCCCCCGGGTTCGGTGGAGATCTCAGTTGGTGGCTGTGAGCTGGGGTTTCGTGGTTGCTCGGTAGTAGTTGGTCTCGTATTCGACGGGCGGGATGTGCCTATCTCAGCGTGGAGCCGACGGTGGTTGTACCTGTCGACCCACTCGGCGGTGGCGAACTCGACGTGAGAGAGCGTCTTCCACGTCCGCTGCGGTTTGATGACCTCGGTCTTGAACAAGCCGATCGTTGACTCCATGAGCGCGTTGTCGTACACGTCGCCGACCGAGCCGATGGAGGCCGCGATGCCAGCCGCGTCGAGGTGTCCGGCGAGGCGAAATGAGATGTATTGCGAACCGGCGTCGAAGTGGCTTTCGTCGAGGCGTAGGCCAGAAAGGTGCCGACCTGGCAATTTTCCGTGGGACTGTCAAACGAGCGGCTCTGTCTCACATTCGGTGGTGACTCTGCGTGGTGTTATCCGAGGAGGATGCGGTGGCGAAGGAGGGTGAAGCCTGCTCGTCCGTGCATCTGGCGGGCAATCCGCTTGGTCTTGGTGTTGACGCCCTCGGTCGGTCCGTTGCTGTACGGGAGTGTGAATGCGGCGATCACAGCGTCGCGGTCTCGCTCGAGACCGCGGGTGAAGGCGTGCAGATACGGCAGATCGGCCGCGCGGACCTGGGCGACCCATGGGTCGAGTGCATCAGCGTTTTCTGGCTGAGGCTTCAGAAGTAGAGCGAAGGTCCTGATGTGGGTTGCCAGTTGGGCCAACTCGGGGCAGGCGGCGGTGAGTCGGGCCAGGAGGTCGTGGTGCTCGGCCTTGAGGTTGTCGGGCCTGGTGAGGAGCATTCGGGCGAGTCTGCGTGCGGAGATATGGCTGCGGTCGGCGTCCGCGCGGCCTTGGTTGATGTACTTGTGCAGGAGGTTGGGGCAGCCCGTGAAGCCAAGGGCCTTGATCTCTCCGAAGAGGTGCTGGACGGGGACGGCGGGGTCGTCGGCCCGGCGTTTACGCAGGTGCTCGCGGTAGGGATCGACGAGGCTGGCGCGATATTTCGGGACGCGGAGCATCCGCTCGGGCCGGTCGGCTCGGGCATAGCGTTTGACGGTATTCAGGGCCAGCTGCAGACGGCGGCCGCATTCGAGGAGGCCCACGCCCTGGTTCAGGAGGTCGTGGATCTGGTGCCAGCGTTCCAGAGTGGTCCGTGCGCGGGGCCCGTCATACAGGGGCGCCTCCAGTACGGTGGCCCAGCAGGTGCTGTGCGCCTTGATCTCGCTCAGGGCGGCTTCGCACAGGTTGTGCCACAAATGCCAGCGGTCACCGACCTGCACTGCGTCGGGCAGAGCGCGGCGGACGGCCTCTGCGTAGGTCGCCGAGCCGTCACGGCACACGATCTCGACGCCCGGGTGCTTGCGCAGCCAGGCTTCCAAGGTGTCAGCCGTGCGGTCGGGCAGGACGTCGATCCGCTCATGGGTCTCGGCGTCGATCACCACAGTGGCATAGCGGTGGCGCCGGCGCAGAGCGAAATCGTCGACGCCGATCACGCGGGGCACCCGTCCCGTGGGCAACGGGATCCGCAACAGGGCACGCAGAGCCGTGTGACGTGACAGACCTCCCGCGAGTATCGCCAGTACGCGCGCCCCTGCCCGGCCCGCTAACTCCTTGACTACCGCCTTGACCTGCGCGGTCAGGCGGGTGGTGCGTCGCTGATAACGCTCCAGCACCCCGGGCACCTGCTCGCGGAAGGTGTGACGGCAGCCGTGTGTGGGACAGACCAGACGCCGCACCCGTACGCGGACCACCACTCGTCGGCCGTCGACCGGTACGTCGGCCACGGTCCGCCAGTGATAACCGTGGACACGCCCCGACGACGCCCCGCACACCGGGCAGGGCGCGGTCTTCTGCGGAGTCCGCGCCCTCACCACGACCCGCTCACCCTCGTCGACCACATCCTCAATGACCAGCGGAGATATCCCCGAAAAGACCATCTGCACAAGCTGGTTGACATCCATCACATCGATATCAACGACCCTTCACCACACAGAGTCACCACCGAATGTGAGACAGAGCCAAACGTTTTACAGTCCCAGCGGCGCAGCACCGCCTGCGCCGTGACGGCCGACGGGCAGAGGGTGATGAGCAGAGGAGGGGACCCCTCGGCCCGAATCGACGCTCGGTCTCTCGACCTGCCCATCTACAGCCCACGGCATGAAAACGGTCCGCCGACTCTGTCGGCGGACCGTCATGAAACTTCGAAACTGGGCCGTGTTTTTCCGGTCGGCCACTCAGCCGATGATGGCGACCGGCGCATCCCAGGAGTTACGGTCGATGGTGATGGTGTGACCGCCGCGGGTTTCCTTGCTGTTGGCCTTGTACTGGTGACCGCGGCTGTGGTCGGTGTACAGCTTCGGGTTCCAAGGCCAGTCCTTGGTGGTGGTCTCCTGCCCGTTCCACAGGGCATACCAGAGGTTGCCTGGCAGGTCCGTACGGTCCTTGGCGGTTGCGATCGCCTTGGCACTTGAGCTGCTGAAGCCGTAGAGGCCGGCGCGGTAGGTCTTGGCACGCAGCGTTTTCGTAAAAGACCGCACGTAGGTGAGGGTCGCGTCGTTGCACACCTTGTCGGCGGTGTCGTAGGACTCCATGTTGAGGTAGATGGGGCTTCCGGCCTTCATGCCGAGCGCTGAGGCCTTGGCAATCGCGTCCTTGGCGTTGCGCGCCCCGACCGAAGCCGCTGAGGCCGCGGTGAACCTCTCCTTGTTTGCGCTCTTCTGGCAGGGCGGTTGGGCGCCGACGTAGAGGGGAATGACGCGCCAGCCGCTCGTGTCGATTGACTTCACCCAAGACCTGGTCAGATTGGGCTGCGCGCAGCCGCGGTTCTTCCCACCGATGTAGACCGCGACACCGCCGTAGTACGCGTCCTTCTTCCACGCCTTCATCGCAGTGAGCGAGGGCGCCGTACAAGCGTCGAACGCGCGGCCCGTGTAGGTCTTCTGCGTCGGCCACGCCGGAGCGGCTATCGAGCTCTGCGCTGCGAACCCGGCACCGCCTACGACGACGACGGCACTTGTCGCAGCCAAGGCGATGTAGCGGTTCTTTCTGGACAACCGGTGCTTCGGCATTCCCCACCCCGATACGACAGCGTAGGCCCCGCCCCGACAGTTTGGAGGGGGCCAATTCCGGCTCAGTCTTGCAGATCACACGGTCGTCATCTCCCACAGCCGGATGTGGTGATCCCGTCGTCACAGTTCTTCCCGGTTTGTCGAGCTGGCTGATGTGAGACGAGAGAGGTCCGCGGACTCTGGGTTCGCACGGGTCGGCGTCGTTGCAAGGCTGAGTGGAAGCAGTTCGGAGCACATCGCGACACCTCGGTCCGCCAAACCGACCCCTGAACGAGAGCGCGCGCCGGCGGCTGAACAGACATGTGGATCGGACAGTGTGGTTGAGCGGGCTGCGGATACCCCGCGAACTTGCTTGGCACCCGCCAGCCTGCCGTACGCACACTGTCCATCACCCACCGATGCAGCGGAGGGCCTGGACCTGTTACTTGCCGGACCACGCAAGGGATCGACCTTCTGTCGGACGAAGTCGGACTTGCGCACCTGACGTGGGTCGACGGCGAGTGCGCCCGACGTCTGCCTGGCGGCCCGTTCGGCGTCTATTGGGACAGGACACCTGACGGCGCTCGGCTGCGGACGACTGCTGGTGGACTTCACGTCCGGGCGGGGGAGCCGCGTGCTCGGACTTTGCTCGGCGGGGGAGTGGTGGAGGAGGCCGGTGGAGCCCAGGCTCCGGAACAGGCAGTGACTCCGTGCCGCGCCCGGCCGCTGCCGTCCCCGCCGCCCTGGACCTGGAGACCACCGACGTCGACGACGGTCACGGACTGGTCCTCGATGACTTGACCCGCGAGCAAGTGCGCACAACTGGCGGGGCGTGGGCGGTGCAGGACCACCAGATCGTCTTTGACTACATCGACTGCTGCAGCGAGTCAGCCGTGAGGCGCTTGTTCAGCAACCAGCTGATCGAACTCGGCCACTTCCGGCTCGGGCACCTGGAACTCGGCTGTCCCACCGGGGGAAGGCATGAGTGGCGGCGGGGTCGTTCGACGTCGACCTCGCCCGCCAAGCCCTGTTCGCCGACCGGGAAGCGGCGGGGAAGAACGGCGCCACCTGCCAGAAGCCGAAGCGGGGCACCGGCACCGCTGTACTCCATGACCGGCCGTGAGTCGCTCGGGCTGGGCAGCGAGAGATCGACCGGATGATGACCGACTGCGCGAGGTACACCCAGGAGTGCATTCAGGACGCCGACTAGCGTCACCGGGCAACTCTCTGAGAACGATCGGGCTACTCCGTGTCCGCGACGCGTCACAGCGCCCCTCGTCGTCACGGACGAGGGGCGCTGTGACGCGGGGGCCGCCGACCGTCAGGTGCGGTAGGCGTAGTACGCGGCGTTCGGGTAGGACGAGATGATGCTCGTCACCGAACGGCGCAGGGTGTTGGTCGAGTGGTACGTCAGGTACGGCACGCCATTACGGCGCGACGTGACGATCATGGTGTGGTCCTTGGACCCGTCCTTGTCGAAGTCGATCTGGAGGACGTCGCCGACGTCCATCTGGTAGACGTTGGCCAGGCTGGTGGTGCGCTTGGAGTTCTGCGCGAACCAGGACCACTCGTTGACGCCGACGAAGGAGTGCGACTGGATGTCGGCGGTGCCGAACCAGCGCGTGTAGTCGTAGACGTAACCGGGCACGTGCTTCCAGCCGCCCTCCTTGAGGGACTGGCTGACGAAGTTGGTGCAGTCGCCGCCGGCACCGGCCCCGTTGAAGTTGGGGTAGGCGGGGTTGTAGTTCGTCCAGTGCTTCTCCGCGTACGCGGCCATCGCCTGGTAGTTGTACTCGCCGCCGGTGAGGTTCTTGGGGACGGCCGGCGGGCGCTTCGTGATGGCGGCGCGGGGCGCCGCCGGAGTGGTGGTGGTGGTCTTGGCCGCCACGCTTGTGGTCTTCGGCTGGGCGAGCTGGTTGACCGCGAGGTAGCCGTCGCCGGTCTCGCGGATCTTCGTGACCTTCCAGGAGCCCTGCGTGTCTGCCGTGAAGGTCAGTTCGTGGTGCGCCTGGAAACCGGTGGTGCCCGGCTCGCCGCCGGTGACCTTCGCGTAGGTCAGGGTGGTGTTCTCGGTGACCCTGGCGACGGCGGTGCGGCCTTTGACCTCGGTGCGGTCCAGGGTGACCTTGGTGCTGCCGGCGCTGTACTTCTCACCGTTGCGCGCCAGCCGGTTCTTGCGGTCGTCGAGCTGCTTCCGGGCGGCGTTCTCGGTCCGGCCTATGCCGGAGGAGAGCTTCACCTTGCCGGAAAAGCCCTCGGCGATGGCCTTCTTGCCGCCGTGGCTAGGCCGGTCGACCAGCGCGTTGGTGCGGTCGGTGAAGACCGCGTCGGCCAAGCTCTGGAAGGCGGCCTTGGTCCTTGCGTCGACCTGGGGCTCGGTCACCGTGGAGGCGCCCGCGTTCCAGTTGGGCAGAAGTGCGACCCCCGCGACGGCCGATGCGGCGGCCGCCGTGAATATCGTTGCCCGGCGTCGCGTGTGCTTCAGTTTTCTTGACTTCACTGGCGTTCTTCCCTCTTTTCCCGGCATGGGACCGCCGAGCTAAGCGGCATCTTCGCACGCTTTGTGCAGCTGGTGTGAAGGAGGTAGGACGACTGATGTAAGGAGGTTTCCGGACTGTCACCGACGGGGCGGTTGACGGCCGTTGGCCGGTCACTTCACGACGCTGGACCAGTCCGGAGACTGGGCGGGGTCGAGGCTGCGGAGCCGCTCCAGGGTGGCGGGCTTCTGGACGTCCATCCAGTCGGCAAGCTCCTTGAAGGACACGCACTTGACGTCCTTCTTGGTACACACGTCCTCTATCATGCGATCGACGGCCTTCATGTAGATGCCGCCGTTCCACTCCTCGAAGTGGTTGCCGATGAACAATGGGGCGCGGCTGCCGTAGTAGACGCGGTTGAACCCGGCCATGTAGGTGTTCAGGGTCTCCTGCTGCCACTTCGGGTGCATGGCCGGGTCACCGTCGGTCTTGCCCTCGGACTGGTTGTAGAGGAAGTTGAAGTCCATGGACAGGCCCTGGTACTTGCCGCCCTCGTACGGGAGCATCTGCAACGGGAAGTCCCATATGCCGTTCTTCTTCTTCGGCCATATCTGGAAGTCGCCGGCGGAGCTCGCGTCGTAGCGCCAGTCGTAGTTCTTGGCGGCCTGGAGCAGGTTGGCCTGGCCTTCGAGGCAGGGAGCGCGGCCGCCGGTGACCTCGCGGCGTATATCGAACGGCAGTGGGTCGAGGTCGGTCCTGCCGGTGTTCGTCTTCCACTTCTCGACGAAGCCGTAGAACTGGTCGATCTCGCTCTTCCACTCGGCAACGCTCCAGTCGCCGCCGCCCTTCGGGCCGCAGAAGTGCCCGTTGAAGTGGGTGCCGATCTCGTTGCCGTCCTTCCAGGCCCCGCCCAGCTGCTCCAGGGTGGTGTAGACGTGCTCATCGGTGGGGAAACTGATGGCCGCGCTACCCCGGGAGTGCTGCGGCGGGTCGTACAGGTCCTTCTTGCCCTTGGGCAGCAGGTAGATCCCGGTGAGGAAGAAGGTCATATGTGCGTCGTGCCGGTTGGCCATCTCCCGGTAGTGCGCGAACAGTCCGTCATCGCCCTGGAGGGCGCCGTCCCAGGAGAAGACCACGAACTGCGGCGGCTTCTCGCCGGGCTTGAGGGGCCGGGGCTTGAGCTGCCCCTTCTGCGGGCCGGTGTAGGAGGTTGAGCCGTCGCCGATCACCTTGACCTTGCCGTCCCAGGCCGGTTCCCCCGAGGCCCCGGACAGCGGCTGGCGCGGCGAGCGGTTCGTCGCGGACGCGGTCGGGGTGGTGTCGTCGGTGCCGGACAGGGTGAGGTAGCCGCCGAGGGTGCAGGCGACGACGAGGACGGCCGCCAGGGCGAGCGTTCTGGGGCGGGCGGGGAGGGGGCGGTGTGCGGGGTCTTTGCGACGTCGGCCCGACGGCTTGTTCATCTGCGGCTCAATCTCTCGGTGGCGTGGACGGTGTCGGTCGCACGGGTGGTCAGCCGAGGGGGCTCAGGGCTTCCGACCAGATGCTGTACGGGACGCTGTCGGCGATCGTGCCGCCCAGTCCCTCCAGCGGCAGGGGTTCGAGGCTCTTGGCCAGGTCGATGCGGTAGACGACGACCGCGGTGGACACCTTCTTCTCGGTGCCGACGTACCAGGCGGCGGTGTCGCGCTCGGTGGTGCCCCTCTTCCCGGCGACGTTGCCTCCCGCCTTTGCTGCGGTCTCCGGATAGGCGGTGCGGAAGGCGTCCGTCAAGGCGGACTGCACCTCGGCGGCGGTGTCGGCGTCCATGGCCCGGCGCGGGACCGGGGTGTCCATATCGACCTCGTGGCCGTTGCGGGTGACCTTGAGGATGGTGTACGGCTCGGTGTGCCGGCCTTCGGCGGCGAAGGTGGTGTAGCCGCTGGCCATCCGGATGGCGCTGGGCGTGGAGCTGCCGGTGGTCAGTGCGGGCACCTGGGCGCCGAGGCTGGAGTGGAGCAGTCCGGCGGCCTGGGCGGTGGCGCGGACCTTGTCCAGTCCTGTGTCCATGCCAAGCTGCATGAAGGTGGTGTTGACGGAGGATGCGAGGGCCCGGTGCAGGGATATCTGCCCGTAGGACCGCCCGCCGTCGTTCTTCGCGGCGACCTTGCGGCCGCTGCGGTCCCAGTAGGGCCCTTCCGGCGTGGTGACGGGCACCTTGTCGTCGCCGTTGTACACCGTCTCGCCTGTCACCGGCACGGGGCCGCTGTCCCGGCTCTTGCGTACGCCGTGTTCCAGGGCGGCGGCGTAGACGAACGGCTGGAACGCCGAACCAGCGGGCACGGTGGTCGCGTTGGACTCGTTGTAACCCTGCTTACGGTGGTCGGGGCCGCCGTGGATGGCCAGGATCCGCCCGTCGACAGCGACGGAAGCGGCTCCGTAGTGGACGTGCTTCGCGGCACCCGGCTCATCCTTGCGGGCCTTGTCGCGTGCAGCGCCGACGGCCTTCGTGAGCTGGTCCATGCGCTTCTTGTCGAACGTCGTGTAGACCTGGTAGCCGCCGCGGTCGAAGTCCTTGTCGGAGATGTGCGCCGTCTTCTTGGCGTGCTGAGTGGCGAGTTCCACCAGATAGTCGCTCTGCTCACCCGTGTTGTAGAGCGGGTTGCTCTCCAGCGGCTTCGGGAAGGTCCGATAGCCGGCGCGCTCCTCGGGCGACAGCTTGCCGATCTTCACCATCCGGTCGAGCGTCCACCGCCACCGCTCCTCTGCACGGGTGCGGTTGGCCGCGCTGAGCGTCGGATCGTACAGTCCGGCGCCCTTGAGGAGGGCTGCGAGGAAGGCGCCTTCGCTGGCGTTGAGCTCGCTGACGTCCTTGCCGTAGTACGCCTGGGCGGCACGCTGGATGCCGTAGGTGCCGCGGCCGAACCAGCTGGTGTTGAGGTAGCCCTCCAGGATCTCGTCCTTGCTCATCTTGTTGTCGAGCTTGAGGGCCATCATGGCTTCGGTGAACTTGCGGCTGTAGGTCTGCTCATGGCTGAGGTAGACGTTCTTGACGTACTGCTGGGTGATGGTCGAGCCGCCCTGGGTGCTGCCCTGTCCGAAGGTGCGCAGGATGGCGCGGGTGAGACCCTTGGCCGAGATGCCGGGGTCGCTGTAAAAGCTCTCGTTCTCGGCCGCGAGCACCGCCCAGCGCACGTCCTCGGGCACGTCGTCCAGCTCCATCTCCTGCCGGTGTACCCAGCCGGCGCGGGCCATGGGGGTGCCGTCGGCCCAGAAGTAGACGGTGTCCTGCTGGGTGGCGTAGGAGTTGAGGTCGTCCGGGATGTCGGTGACGGCGTAGGCGACGGTCAGGGTCAGGACGCTCAGCCCGAACGACGCGAGGACCGCGCCACCGGTCTGCCGCCAGGAGGGCACCCAGCGCTTCCAGCCGGTCCGTCCGGGCCGGGGGTAGTGCGGCCGCACGCGGCGCAGCCAGGGGCCCAGCACGGCGACGACGGCGGTGGTGGCGGCGGCGACCGCGGCGGTGAGGCGGTCGGCGGGCGCTGGCTTGGGTGCCTTGCGGCGGCGCCGGGCACCCGGCTGGCCGGGTGCGGTGGCTTTGGCGGGCGAGCGGGGGGACGCGCGTGATCCGGAGGCGTTCGCCGGGGAGTCGCCGGTCGGTGAGGTCCGCCCGTTTTCCTCCGCGTTGGAGGGTATATCAGCGTTGTCGTCGGATATCTGACGCCGCCCTCCGCCGGGTATCTGCAGCTTTTCGGCGCGGGTGGTGGGTATACCGTCTTCGGGTACGCGGAGCTGCATTGTCTCGTCAGGTGCGGGCCGCTGACCGAAGGAATGCTTGTGCACCGAGGCACTCGACTCCGAGGGGTCTCCCTCGCCTTCCTGAGCGTGCGCTCCCTGCCCTGCCTGGGTCACGATCGGCCTCTCTCTGTACTACCTACGCGCGCGCAGGCAGGTAGGCAGACGTACGAGGGCTTGACCTAGGCACCGTTGTGGCGGTCGCAAACCCTGACTTCCCCCCGACCTCACGGGATCGCGGCTCTCAAATTACCAGCGCGCTTCGCACGATCTCCACATGATGCTCGGGCGAATCCGGTCACATCATGGCTGACCGGCCCTGACGCCCCAGCCCGGGCGCTTTTCGCCCGTGCTACGAGCAGCATGCATGAGAAGGATGGGGGGCCGAAGAACCAATTCGAGCATCCGTCACCTTCTTCCCCTGCTGCAAAGGGGCGGTCCTGCAGCCCGCCTGGCCCGGCCGGATCGTCCGCGTATCGACTGCCTCGCCGGGCACCCCCGCGCGGTGCAGCCTGTGGAGCTCGGCGTCACGGCCGGGGGGGCAGCAGATGGAAGGGGCGTTGATTCTGCAGTCCACTGTCAGGGGCGGCGTGTGGTCGGCGAAGCCGACCACACGGCCGTCGCGGTGGTAGCGGATCGTGAGACAGGGCCAACCGTTTGGCCCCGTTCCGCAGTCGGTGGTGCCGGTGAGTCGTCTGTTTTTCCTGCCTGTGGAGCTGCTGGGCCGGATGCGTTCGGACCACGTTTCGTACTTCCCGCCCCTGCCGCAGCCGACGGGTGAACGTGGGCGCAAGCCCAAGCGCGGGGCGGAGTTCGCTTTCGAGGTTGCAGCCACTCAGCCTGTTCCATCGGTCACCACGGTGACCGCCATCACTCACTACGGGAAGGCCGTCGCCACTGTCCGGGACCGCCTGCATCCGCTGCTGGTCCGGCGCTCAGCCTGGGCCGGCCACCCGAAGGAGACCTGCCAGTCATCGAAGGCCCCGTCATCCGTCTTCAGGTCGATCACCTCTGTAGAGACCGCAGCCCAAAGCCGGTCTGGCTGTGGTGGTCGGCCACCGGCGCCAGCCAGCCGCCGCCGGCCGCTGGACCTGGCTCGTCATCGCGGCCCATACCCAACTCCGCCCTGCCCGGCCCCTCGCAGAAGACCTCCGCAATCCCTGGGAACGGCCCACCCGCCACGGGCGCCTCACACCCGCGCGCGTCCGTCGAGGATTTCGCTGCCTCCACGGGAAAACGCCTCAGCCGGCCAACGCACCGAATCCCACAACCGCGGTCCCCGGCAGGCCAATCGGGACGAAGAACAAGAACCGCGCACGCGAGCACCACGTAGGGAAACAGGACAAACCAAACCTCGCGGGAGCCGTCGCCGGCAGCAGAGCTGCAAAAAACGCCAATGCAGAAGAGACGGCATCCTTCGCCACCGAGTTCGCGGTCGCGTCCGTGGTGATCGCGGATTCGGTGGAGCCGGCCAGGATCTGCGTCTGTCCCTTGCTCGCGCTCGCGAAGGCCCGGCCGATCGGGACCTGAGTGGTCATCATGGTTGGGAGGGAGGCTTTGCCGCCGGCGGTGCCTGCGGACACGTGGAAGTACAGCTCGGTACCGTCGGCAGCCGACGTGTCGGGCTGGCCGCTTGATACCCGCCGCAGTGGCCTTGGCGCCGACGGACCGCATCGGCATCGGTGTGCACCGTCACCGGGCCGAGCTTGTCAACCGACTTGCCGGGCACGGCGTTCTGGTGCAGCGTCAGAGCGGTTTTCGGTTCCAGGTTTTGACACTGCGTCAGCGAGCCAGTCGCGAGCTTCTCAGCCTGCTCGCTCTTCGCCCCGTCAGATGGCGGCCCCTGGTTCGAGGTGTGCCGAGGAAGCTTGTCAGGTGCTCGGGGGCTCCTGGAGGACAGGGTCTCTCTTGGCGGCTACCGCAGGGAGGCGACGCCGCGAGAGCAGGTACACCAAGACCCATGGGGCGATCAGGACGGCACAGCCGATCGCAAGCGTGATGCCGCCGCCGACCATGACAACCGCCCACACCATCCATGCAGTTACGGTGAGAACTGCGGCGGCTATGAGCCACCTCAATACGTTGCCAGCGAGTCGTGAACTCTGGGAACTTCGCTGCGAGTTATCAATCTCATCACCTCTGCACTTGTCCTGCACGCGTCGAAGGTACCTCCCCGCCAGCCCTTCCCGCCCCATGATCATTGTGACCTGGGCCACATTGCGGAAGGTGGCCGATCGGCTACAGAGGAAAACCTCAGCGCAAGCGCAGACGCGACACCGAGGGCAACGCGATCGAACAATTTTCCCTCTGCTGAATAATTTCGGCGCAGGCAGTCGGGCAATGACCCGACCGGCTTGCGTGACTGCTGATTTTTCAGCTATAGAAGACAGAGCGGGCCGGAAAGTGCGAGATGACGGCAATCGCGTTGCTATCGGAAGGCTCAAGAGAAATCAGAGAGGTCAAGTCACTCCCTCTCGGCAATGACGGCTTTTTCGAAGTGCCGCCAGTGGATATCTGGTGCGCACGCTTCAGCGTCTTTTTCGCGTCCAGAACTGCCCTGTCCTTGTGCGCGAAGAAGGAGCGGATTGCCCCGAAGAGACCGCTACTGTAACTGGCTGCTGCACACCATAGGTCGCGATGTTTGAATAGGAGCCTGTCAGGCTCATCTTCTCCTGCTTCGCGAGGTCGTACTTGTCAAGCCGGGACGCTTGATCGGTATGTAGTGTTACGTCACATGGTTGCCATGGGTTCGGCGCGAATCGCCTGCTGGTTGTAATCCGTTGTGTATCAACACAGGGGAGACGCCCTCACGCCACTGAACCCAGTAGACGCGTCCGAAGAAAGCCCACCAGGGCCGTCGAATTTTGACGATCAACCCGACGTTGTCGCCTTCGCGGTAGTGGGTAACTTCTTCTCCGACTTGGAGATTTACCTTATTCAATGCAGCCCCTGGGACTTTGGCTTTTCGTTCTGCCGGACAGCGGCTAAAAAGCGTATGGGATACAAGCCGCCTCGGCGACGGCAACAGAGTACAGCACGCACCCGACTAGACCGTTCCTTCTCATTTGGGCCGCATGCCAACCTCTTGAGCGGCGCTCTCGCTCCTCGCCGGGCCCAGAAGTCATCTTTGGGTTGGAAGATGGTTGCAATGAAATGTCAGGTATGGGAATTTCACCCAAATATGTGAATTTTCAGACTCTGAAAAGTGTTGGTTAGAGGCTCCCTGGAGCCACCTGCGTAGTTCGCCAGGGATCGGTATGCGTCAATTGATTGGGGGCTCGTTGTAGGCGGCAATTGGTGTCAAGGAGGGCAATTAGGCGCTCCATCCGAACTCCAGTCGGCCCTATGTCCAGTTGTGGAACAGTCTTTAAGGTCTGCTGGGTTGATTTCAAGCCTGAATGGCCAGATTCAACATATGCAACATTTTGAGCCGTCCTCACGGGAGGGTGGTGACATGACGTAATGATTATGTGAAGATCGCCAGTTGGTGGAGATGGTCTACACCAGTGAGGACTTCACATGTTGCCTAGCTTCAACAGAGGGACGCGGCTCAGACCCGCGGACTCCGACCAACCTCTCCGCCCGTCCAAACAGCGGCTGAGACCTGTCGCCCTGGCGGTGACCCTCGTGATGGCTGTGCAGGCGGGCGTGATCGTCCAGGGCACCGGTGCGGCAATCGCGTTAGCCAAGGACACGGAAACCACGAAGCCGCCGGCCACGTCCAAGGACTTGGGCCCGGCAACTGCCGCTTCGGAAGCCGCTGCGCGACTGAAAGCCAAGATCCAAAACCGCAGGATCGAGGTCACTGAGGCTCGCTCGGAAACGTCGTCCGCCTTTGTGAACGCCGACGGCACAGTCACGTCTGAGATGTACTCAGGCCCCATCCGATTCAAAGAAGACGACGGCTCGTGGCACGACGTCGACCCGACGCTGGCCGTGTCCGCAGACGGTTCGATCAGCGCGAAGGGGCACCCACACGGGCTGACCCTCGCCGGCAAGAAGCCAGCTCCGAAAGCGTTGAAGGCTACCGGAGTGGCCAACGCATCAGCCGGCGTGCCGCTGGTGACGATAGAGGATCGTGCCGGTCGGCCCATGGAACTCGGCTGGTACGGGTCTCTGCCCACCCCCACCATTGAAGGCGCCGAGAGCACGGTCGCCCGGTACAAGAACGTAATGCCAGCGACGGACATGCTCATCGAGTCCACGCGGACCGGCTACGAGCAGTTCCTGGAGCTGAAGGACCGCTCCGCCGTCGATGTCAACGGCCAGGTTTCCTACAGCCTGCAAGCCAAGGGCCTCAAGGCCAAGGTGCACGACGACGGATCAGTCACCTTCACCGACTCGAAGGGCAAGGCCGCAGGAATTCTGCCGTCGCCGGTGATGTGGGACGCCCGCACCGACAAGAACTCCGGTGAACACACCCGCACCGCGAAGGTCGGGGTGAAGGTGACCCAGGACGGTGACAGGATCACCATCGCCCTGACACCGGACGCAGGGTTCCTGGCCGACGAAAAGACCCAGTTCCCGGTCACGATCGACCCGTCGATCAACGTCGGAGCCAGCTTCGACACCTTCGTCCAGGAGGGCCACACCACCGACCAGTCCACTTCCACCGACCTGAAGATCGGCAACAACGGGTCGAGTCAGGTCGCCCGTTCCCTCCTGTCTTTCCCGATGAAGAACATCACCGGGAAGCAGGTCACCGCGGCGAAGCTCAACCTCTTCGCGTACCACTCGTGGTCGTGCACGGCCAAGGGCTGGGACCTGTACAGCACGGGTGCCCCCTCGACGAGCACCCGTTGGACGGCCCAGCCGAGCTGGGGTACAAAGTACGCCACCAGCACACAAACCAAGGGCTTCTCCAGTTCGTGCAACGACGGCTGGGTCAATGTCGACGCAACTTCGCTGGCGCAGACTTGGGCTGCCAACGGCAACGCCACCAACCACCTGGGACTGCGTGCCTCCGACGAGTCCGACCCCTACGGGTGGAAGCGCTTCAACTCGGGTAACGCCGCCAGCAACACCCCGTACCTGTCGGTGACCTACAACTCCATTCCCAACGTCCCGACCCTGATAGCCCCCGCAGCCGCAGCCTCGACGAATGTCACCACGCCCACGCTGTCAGCGAAGGCTCTGGACGGCGACGGTTCCCAGGTAAAGTTCGACTTCGAGGTATGGGCCTCCAACGGCACCTCGGCCCTGCGCACAGGTACCACCGCATACGTGGCCTCAGGCGCACAGGCGTCCTGGAAACCCACAGCCCTGCCGGCGGGCAGCTACAAGTGGCGTGCACGTGCCTCGGACGCTACCGCGAACAGCGCCTACGCCCCGTTCCGCACACTCACGGTTGATACCACCGCACCTGCCACAACCGCGGTGTCCTCCACCGACTTCCCTGCCAGCCAGTGGTCCGGTACGCCCGACGACGCCGGCAACTTCACCGGCACCTTCCGCTTCACCCCGCCCACCAGCGATGTGAAGGAAGTCCAGTGGAAACTGGATTCGGGCACGTGGCAGTCGCTGCCCACCACAGGCACTGCCGTCACCACAAAGCCGGTGTTCCGCGCCGGTAAGCACACCGTGACCGCACGGACCAAGGACGCAGCCGGCAACATCTCGGCGGAAACGGGCTATACCTTCTCCGCAGGGTCGGGCGCAGCTCTGCTCACCCCCGGGGACGGTGACCGCCCCGCGCGCCGCGCTGAGCTGACCGGCCAGGGCAAGACCACTGACACCGGAGTGCGCTACCAGTACCGCCGTGGCGAGACCGACACCTGGAAGAACGTTCCCGCCCAGGACGTGCGGCGTAAGGCGAATGGTTCAGTATTGCCTGCCTGGCCTGCGACGGTCACCGGCGGAAATACCGAAGCGCTGATCTGGAACATCACTGACACCCTGAGCGAAGACGGTCCAGTGGACCTGCGTGCGGTGTTCACCGACGCCACCACCACTGACGCCTCTCCGCCCACCACGGTCACGGTGGACCGCAATGCCGGCGAGGCTCCCAGCGAGGATGTCGGTCCCGGCAGTGTAAATGCGCTTACAGGAGACTTCGGCCTTTCGGCCACTGATGCCTCCGGCTTCGATCTGACTGCCACGCGTTCCTTCTCATCCCGTCGGCCTGCCAACGGCTCCCAGCAGGAAGGGCAGGTGGCCATCTTCGGTCCGCAGTGGACCTCAGGAACCCTCGCCAACCTCTCTGAGAGCGACTGGGCTTATGTTCGCCCGACCTCGGCCACCTCGCTGGCCGTGGTGGACGTGGCAGGCGCGGAGATCGGGTTTACCGCAACTACCAGTGGCGGATGGAAGCCGGAGACACGTGCGAACGGTCTGACCTTGACCGGCACGCTGGCGGGTTCTTTCACCTTGAAGGACACGAAGGGGTCCACTTCGGTGTTCACCAAGGTCGATCCGGCCGCAACTGCCTGGCAGCTGTCTCGGACATTCCTTCCCACAGAGAACTCGACCACGACGGTGATCTCGGAGAAGATCATTCTGGGCGGCAAGACTCTAGCCCGTCCCAAGTATGTGATCGCTCCGTCCTCGGCTGTGTCGGCACCCACTTGTGCAGCCACACCGTCGACCAAGGGCTGCCGGATCCTGGAGTACCAGTACGCCACCGCCACAACGGCGAGCGCTACTTCGTTGGGCACTGTTGCGGGGCAGGTCTCGGGACTTCGTCTCTGGACCACCCTTCCGGGCGCATCGACATCGACCGCGACAGCCGTCTCCCAGTACGCGTACGACAACCAGGGCCGTCTGCGCGAGCAGTGGGACCCGCGTATCTCCCCAGCGCTCAAGACCTCGTACACCTACGACAGCGCTGACCGCGTGCTGACCCAGACTCCTCCCGGCGAACTGCCGTGGACGTTCAAGTACGGCAAGGTCGGTTCCAACGCTGTGGCAGGCGAGGGCATGATGCTGGCTCTCTCCCGTCCCACGCTGAAGGCTGGCACGAAGGACGAGCAGGACGGCAACAAAGCCGTCACCTCTCTCGTCTACGAAGTACCGCTGTCGGGTGATAAGGCACCGAACGCGGTTTCCCCCAACCAGGCTGCCCAGTGGAGCCAGACGGACGCGCCGACAGACGCCACCGCGGTCTTCCCCGCCGACCAGGTTCCTGCTTCTCACCTCGGAGGTGATCTGGCAGCGACCGACTACGGCAAGGCCACCATCACCTACACCAACGCCTCAGGGCGAGCGGTGAACACCGGCCTTCCTGGCAGGCACCTGACCGTGACGCAGTACGACCGATTCGGCAACACCGTCTTCGAGCTGTTGGCCACCAACCTCGAGCTGGCCGTGGGCAGCGAGGCCTACCAGGTCAACGAGCAGAGCGAACTCGGCATTCTCGCCGACACTCCAACCGAACGCGCCCGACAGCTCGGTACCGTCTCGGTGTACTCCGCCGACGGCATGCGGAAGCTGGAGGAGTACGGGCCTCTGCACCTTGTCACCCTGACAAAGCCTCTTAACGGCGACGCGGACAGCCCCGCCCTTCCCGCCGGGGTCCAGGTGGCGGCCCGGGCACACACCACCATCGGATATGACGAAGGCCGACCCACTGACGGCACAGCCACAGTGTCCAACCAGCTCACCAGCACGACCGTCGGCGCTGCGATCGACGGTTACCCGACCGACGGAGACACGCGCAGTACAGCCACTGTCTACGACTGGGCAAAGGGACTACAGACCGCCGTTGTCGTAGACCCCGGCGGGTTGAAGCTCAAATCGGGCACGAGCTACGACGCCCAGGGCCGCACAGTCAAGACCACAGCACCGAAGTCCAACGGGGCAGACGCCGGTGCGACAGTCACCCGTTACTGGTCCGGCACCGGAACCGGTACGTGCGAGGGACGCCCGGAATGGGCAGACCTGGTCTGCTCGACGGGCCCGGCTGCCCAGATCACCGGCAGCGGTTCGAACCCGAACGAACTACCGACCAGCACCATCGAGTACGACCGGTGGGGCAACCCCGCCAAAATCACCGAGACTGCCAACGGAGTGACCCGCACAACATCCCACGTCTCCGATGCCGCAGGGCGCGCGACGCAGACCCAGATCACCGGCGGCGTCGGCACGGCGGTAGCAACCCAGACCACCACGTACGATCCCGCCAGCGGTGCCGTAGCGACGGCCGCCGACGGCACCGTCACCATCCAGCACACGATCGACGTGCTCGGCCGGGAAATCAGTTACAACGACGGATTGGGCAACACCACCCGAAGCGAATACGACAGCCGCGACCGCAAGATCCGGGTGAAAGACTCCGTACCGTCAACGGTCTCCTACGACTACGATGACCTCGGCGGTTTGCCGACACGGATCCATGATTCTGTGATGGGCACCATCGGCGACGTCACGGGCTTCTACGACTCCGACGGCCGCCTCTACAAGCAGAAGCTGCCGTGGAACATGGACGTCGAGTTCAACATCGATCCCACCGGCGCCGAAACATCCCGCTACTGGCACTGGGAGTCCGGCTGGACTGTCCAGGGCGAAACCACCAGCCAGAGCATCCACGGCCAGGTCGCCAACCGCACCACCTACACCGGAGGTGGCGCCTACCAGGAGCACACCTACGACGCGGCTGGCCGCCTCACTCGCGTAGACGACTCGCGAGCGGGCGTCACCACCCACCGGGCATACGCCTTCGACGACAACACCAACCGCACCGCTCTGACAACCACCGTCGATGACGTCGACGGAGGCACAGCGGACACGGACACCGTCAACTACGGATACGACAGCGCGGACCGGCTGACCGGCACCGGCACCGTCTACGACGCACTCGGCCGCACCACCACCCAGGCCGGCGGGGCACAGTACGCCTACTACGCCAACGACATGGTTCGCCAGAGCACGGCAAACTCCAAGCGCACCACCTGGAACCTGGACGCTGCCGGCCGACTCGCCTCCTGGACTACGGAGGAACAGGCAGAAAGCGGGGCCTGGAGCAACTCTGCCACCCTGACCAACCACTACGGCAGCGGCAGCGACAGCCCGGACTGGACCGCAGGAGCCGACGGCAGCATCAGCCGCAGCGTGAAGGACCTGACCGGCGATCTGATCGCCGCAACCAGCGCAACCGGAGACGTCGTCCTGCAGCTGACCAACCTGCACGGAGACGTCGCCACACAAATTCCGCTGGTTTCCGGCTCCACCCCGGTGGTCAACGCCTACGACGAGTACGGCAACCTGCTGCCCGGAACCGATCCCACCCGCTACGGCTGGCTCGGCGGCAAACAGCGCTCCAGCGAAACCCCCAGCGGAGCGACGCTGATGGGCGTGCGCCTCTACGATCCCAGCATCGGGCGATTCCTGTCAGCGGACCCGATTCCGAACGGAAACGCCACCGCCTACGAGTACTGCGCCGCGGATCCCATCGGATGCACCGACCTGACCGGTGCGTATAAGGTCACGCGGTGGAGTCCGTGGTACTCCCCGGTCTACTACGTGACTGTAAAATTCAATAAGAAGGAAACGAAGGCCATGGCCCTAGGTGGAGGAGTTGTTGGCGGCTACCTGTCCGTCATCAAGGACAACCTGCCAAAGAGCTTCAAGCACGTAATCTACGCTTTGCGAGCCGTAGCCTGGTATATCGCCAGCGTATCGGCCATCGCTGTCGCCCGCAAAAAATGCACCAAGATCTACGCTGGCGCAGTAAAGTCGACCGTGCTTGCCACATGGAACGTATACACGGTCAAGTGCTGAGCGAATCACTGGAAGGGGGAAAGTTGGCAGTTCTCGAAAACGGTAGGATTCAAGCTATAGCGGACGCCGCAATAGCGACCGTACTGGCTGGCCTCACCCTATGGTTGGCCATACAGGGAGAAACCCTCCTAACGGTCATTTTTGCGGTGGGAAGTGCGACGTACGTGGGGGATATCCTGCGTAGAGCCAGAAAGAGACGGCGCGCTTAACCGAAAACCGAACGCAGTAGGCCGGCTTCCTCAGGAAGCCGGCCTACTGTCATTACGGAGCTCTTCCCATCCTGTGACGACGGGGTGATGGTCGGTGGTGATCTGCGTTCGTAACGAGGCAAGGCTCCTGGCCGTGAGGAATAGTCAATACCTGTGGATCAAGTCAGTTCGGCGGTTGCTCCGGTCGTTCCATCCGTCGGCTTGCCGCGTTGCGGACGCGGCGGGTGCGTCCCCGTTCGGCGAGCAAGCTGAGGGCGTTGGATGAGGTAATGATCCGCGCGGTCGTGGCCGTGCGTTGGAACCAGTCGGATGCGGCGGTGAGCTCCTCGGCCGCCCATGACTCGTTCATGGCCATGGTCCTGAGAAGGGTCCACTCGCGCAGGCGGCGGCTGAGGTAATCCCGGTCCCCGACGATGGCGGCCATGCGGTGGGCCCAGGCGGTGAAAGCGGTGTCGGTCAGCAGCTGGGAGGCCCGGCGGTCCAGGTGGTGGATCACTGCGGCCTGCGCCATCGCCACATCCTGGTCGCGCAGCACCGTGGCCACCAGATCGGCCTCCTCCGCATCCGCGACAGCGTCGAGAGCTTGCAGGTAGTGCGCGTAACGCAGGTGCTCGGCGGGTTCGGAGTCGTGCTGCGGGTCGGTCATGCGGCCATCCCTTCGGGCCGTTCCACCAGGTGGCCACGCTCGAAGCGGGCGCCGGCCCGGACCAGGGCGACGGGGTGGGGTGCGTTCACCGATCGCCAGCGGGCTTGGGCGGACTCGATGAGCTTGAAGACCATCGGGAGGGCGGCGGTCCGCCTCCCGGCAACCTGGGTGACCTTCGTTCGGAGCCGCACGGTGGCGAAGGTAGATTCGATGGGATTCGTCGTGCGTAGGTGGATCCAATGTTCGGCCGGATAGTCGAAGAACGCCAGCAGTTCGTCCGCGTCGTCCGTGATCCGCTTGACGACCTTGGGGTACTTCGCGCCGTACTGCTCGGCAAAGGCGATCACCGCCTTGACCGCATGCTCCTTGTCCTCGGCGTTGTAGATGTTCTGGGTCGCGCGCTTGGCCGCGGGCTGCGCGGACTTGGGCAGGGCGTCCAGGCAATTGGCTGTCTTGTGAACCCAACACCGCTGGTGGCGGGTGGTGGGGAAGACCTCGCTCAACGCGTTTCAGAAGCCGAGTGCACCGTCGCCGATGGCCAGCACTGGGGCACGCATGCCACGGCGTGCGCAGTCACGCAGCAAGCCGGCCCACGCCTCGGACGACTCCCGGTAGCCGTCGATCATCGCGATCAGCTCCTTTGTGCCATCCGCCCGCATGCCCATCAACACCAGCACCGCGGCTTTTACGTCTACGTCTGGGCCGACGGCGTCCACCTGCGGATCCGCCTGGAAGAGGCGGAGCCGCCAGCATTTGAGGGTGGCCATGGCGCGTTCGCCGAGGCTGCGGATCTTGGCGTGATCGCGCTTCGCCAGGCCAGGCAGTCGCCGACAAGAACATCAAGTCCGTGACCTTTCCCGTCCCTTCTGTGAGTGGAACCAGAAGCGATATGTCCTCCTGACCAGATCCCCTGCCGAATGAGTTCGTCTCGTCGGCCGCGAAGCTCTTCAGCGGTGGGCTGAGGGCGGGGAGGCACTTATCGCGGTCATCGCCCGGTAGCGCCTTCTCTTCTCAGAACCTGCGGTCGGGATCTTCCGCGCGAGCAGCCTCTTACCTGCGCAGGAGGCTGGCGTTGCGTCGGCGGGCGCTCTTGAGCTGCGCTTCCTTGTACTCGATTTCGGCGGCCAGGGCGAGGTTCTGCGGGGAGCGGCGGCTCTCCTGCACGCTGCCCTGCCGGGCCGGGCAAGACCGTCACGGGTGGCCCGCAGGAGTGCGGTTGTCCGGGCTGGGCGAGGCGCCTGGGACCCTTGTCTCCGCAATTTGCCGGATTCTCCGCGAGCGGCGACCTCGGAGAGCATAGGATTCCGGAAATATCGATCATGGGCCGCGCGCCTGGGGGACTCCTTCCCGGAGAAGAGGGCGCCGCGGCCCCGTCGGCGGGGGAATCTGTGTACTTGGCGCATCTTCGGGTCGAGAACTTCCGGGTCTTCGGAGCCGCGGCCCAGAGCGAGGGCGAGACGGACGCGTCGCTGGACCTGTCGTTCACGGCCGGGACGAACGTGCTCGTCGGTGAGAATGACAGCGGGAAGACGGCGATCATCGACGCGATCCGGCTGTGCCTGCAGACCGCGGCGTCGGACTACTACCGTGTCTCCCAGGACGACTTTCACCTCGGGAAGGGCGGGCGGGCGGAGACCTTCACCATTGTGTGCGGGTTCACTGCTCTGTCGACCGAGGAGCAGGCGGTCTTCCTGGAACTGCTCACCCACGACCGCGGCGGCGCTGCCTGGCTCTGCGTGACGTTTAAGGCCCAGCGGATGGACCCAGTCCGAAACCGGGTCTCGGTCACCACCCGGACCGGACCGGACGGCAACGGCCCCGCCCTGGACGGCGCCGCACGCGAACTCCTGCGCGCCACCTACCTGCGCCCCCTGCGCGACGCGGAGGCGGAACTGCGCTCGGGCCGTGGATCACGGTTGTCCCAGATCCTCGCCGGCTACCCGGCGATGAAAGACCAGGGGATCGATGACTACGACCCCGATGGCGACGACCCTCCGTCCACTCTGGTGGGGATCCTGCGCCGCGCCGAGCACGACATTCGCGACAACGATGCCGTCGCTGATGTGAGTCAGGACATCAACTCGGCTTACCTGCAGCGGTTCGCGATCGGCGATGACGTCCTGCGCGCCAAGATCAGCGTCGCCACCGACGCGACGCTGGCCCGCGCGCTGGAACGGCTCGAACTGAATCTTTTTACCGAGTCCGACGAGTGGACGCGCCGCGGGCTCGGCTACAACAACGCCTTGTTCATGGCCGCCGAGCTCCTCTTGCTGGGCAAGAGCGAACTGGCACCCCTGCTGCTGATCGAGGAGCCCGAGGCGCACCTCCACCCCCAGCTCCAGACCCGGATCATGGACCTGCTCCGCGACAAGGCCCAAGGGCCGCAGGAGGGCGGCAGGGCCCCGGTCCAGGTCATCCTGACCACCCACAGCCCCCAACTCGCGTCGTCGACGCCCGTCGAGTGCCTGACCCTTGTCGTCAAGGGCCGCGCCTTCCCGCTGCGGCACGGCATCACACGTCTGACCGGCGAGGACTACGCGTTCCTGACCCGGTTCCTGGACGTCACCAAGGCCAACATGTTCTTCGCCCGGGGCCTGGCGATCGTCGAGGGCGACGCCGAGGCAATCTTCCTGCCCGCCCTCGCCGCCGCCCTGGACATGCCCTTCAACGAGCTCGGCGTCAGCGTGGTCAACGTCGGCCACGTCGGCCTGTTCCGCTACAGCCACGTCTTCCAGCGCTCCGGCGAGCAGATACCCGTCCCCGTCGCCTGCATCCGCGACCGAGACCTCGTCCCCGCCGGCACCCCGGAGAAGATGCGCGGCGAACTGAAGTGCTGGGACGAGATGACGGAGCAGCAGATCGCCGCGCACGTCACGGACCTCGCCAGCGGCGACGACGGACCGGTGAAGACCTTCGTGTCGAACTGGTGGACGCTGGAGTACGACCTCGCCGCCACCTCCTGGACCATGGCCAGGCTGATGCACCGCGCGGCCAAGCTCGCATCCGTCGCAGAACGGTCCTGGCCGGACGCCGCCAAGACCGATCAGGTCATCGCCCAGGCCGACAAGAATGTCGACGAGTGGGAAAGCCAGAACCTCACTCTGGAACAGGCCGCCCTGAACATCTACAGACCACTCAAACTCAACAGCGCCAGCAAGTCGATCACCGCGCAATTCGCCGCCCAACTGCTCACCTCCACCCCGCTGACGGAGAGCGACGTCCCGCCCTACCTGGTCGACGCCTTCAAGCACCTGTGCGGCGAGGTGACCCCGTGACCGGCACCCACCTGCCCGATGCCTTCGCCACCCACAAAGTGGAGGCCATGGTGAAGCTCCTGGGACTCGACCCGCTCGACGCCGCGCAGTGGGACTTCCTCCAGAGCGAGACCACCCAGGACCTCCAGGCCGCCCCGGGGTCGGGCAAGACCACCCTAATCGGGCTCAAACTCGCGCTCATGGCCGACGCATGGACCTCCCCGACACGCGGGGTGTGCGTGCTGTCCCACACCAACACGGCAAAAAACGAGATCTCAGACCGGGTGGCCTCCCTCGCCGGGGGGCGGAGTCTGCTGCGCTACCCGCACTTCATCGGCACCATCCAGTCCTTCGTGCACACCTTCCTCGCGCTGCCGGCCGTGCGGGCCAAGGGCGTCGAGGTCCGGTCCGTCGACGACGCGGCCTTCGAGACCGCAGCAATCCGGCTCCTGCAACAACACAACTACTCCACCCTGCGCAGCTACGTGGAACGCCAGCGCGAAGGCGTCGGCATCGTCACCGGGGCAACGTTCACCTACACGAGAGGCGAACTCGTGGTCACCGGCGCGACCAGGGAACCGCCCTTCGGCGCCGAGACGGCCAGCGGCAAGCAGTTGTCCAGCCTCAAGCGGACGCTGGCCCGTCGAGGCATCTTCCGCTACCAGGACATGTACGCCATCGCCCAGCAGTACCTTGCCGAGCGCCCCGGCATCGTCCCGGCCGTCTCCGCGCGCTTCCCGTTTGTTCTCCTCGACGAGATGCAGGACACCAGCGCCCCCCAGCACGAACTGCTGGACCTCGTCTTCGCCTCCTCGCCCACCGTCGTGCAGCGGGTAGGCGACACCAACCAGGGCATCTACCGTGACGCCGGCACCGTGGACGGGCCCGCGTCGGCGTTCCCTCTGGCCGGCGCCCCGGAGCTGCCGGTCAGCCGCCGCTTCGGACCACAGATCGCGGCAGTGGCCAGCCGCTTGACCGTCCGGCGTCCCCAGCAAGTCCATGGAGCCGGCCCCGAGGGCCAAGTCGCGGTCCTGCTGTTCGACGAGGCCACCGCGACCGACGTCGTGCCCACCTTCGAACGCATGGCCGCCGCGACCTTCCCCGAAAACGTCCTCCTCAAGCACCCGCCGCGTGTGCTGGGCGCGCGGCAGGGCCGGGGAAACTCCCAGGCATACCCACAGTCGATCTCCTGCTATTTGCCCGGCTACACCCCGCCCGGCCGCCCGACAGCCCACCGCGCCCTGATCGACGCGGCCCGCGCAGCAGGGACCCACTGGAGGCCCGGGGACAGCCACGAAGCAGTCACCGAGTTGTGGAACGCCCTGCGGGCGTGTTTCACGCCCCTGGTCGGCGACGGGCTACCGGCGCTCAGCCGCCTGGATAGGTCTGCGGCGACCCCCGGCGGCAGGGTGCGGATTCTGTTGCGTGAACTCCTCGTCCACGGAGCCGCGTTCGACGAGGTGGGCTGGGGCATGCTCATCGAGCAGCTGACCGTCCAGATGGAACTGCTCGCCGACCGGCCGCTGAAGGCCGTCGGCCTGGATTTCACCCCTACGGCCGAGCCGGCTGTAGCAGTGGGCGGCGCCCCCCGGAGCTCCGCCGCGGTGTCGGCAGTGCGAGCCGTGCCCGGAACCATTCAGAGCGCCAAGGGCGAGACCCACGCGGCGACCCTGATCCTGGAATGCCTGGAGAAGACCGGCAAGAAGTTCGACGTGACCGAGTCGCTCCGCATGATCGCCGAGGAGAGCGACCCCCAGCGCGAGCTAAAGAGCGTCCAGGCCGCTGTGCAGCTCGTCTTCGTCGGAGCGACGCGCCCCACCCACCTCCTGGTGCTCGCTGCCCACCGCGACCGCGGCAAGCGGTACGCGGAGTTGATGATCGACACGGGCTGGGACGTCCGGGACCTCACCGAGCACTGACCCCTGCTTCGTCCTGGCGGAACCGCCCCGTCCGGGTTGATGGGCGTCTCCGTCACCTTGCGGGATGTGACCGCCGGGTGGTGCGTCATCCGCATCCTGGCAGCGGTTTGAAGATGAAGACTTCGGCACGCCCCGGCACGCCGCCCAGCACGACATGCGAATGGCCAGGGTTCGACGACCAGAAAGTAGGACACCCGCAGGCCGAGCGGACCACCATCCGACACAACGGCAGCCACGCCAAGATCCGCTGCAGCACCAACCAGATCACCGACATCGTGAAGGCCGTGGTCGTCCTTCGCCACGCCTCAAGCTGAAGTTGGAAAAGGCTCATAGTTCCGAGTTGCTGCCGTGGACCCCGTAGCCGGTGGCCCGGCCGACGAAGTGTCCGGCGTCCAACGGCCGTTCGATAATCCTGCCAGCCAGGCCCAGCTTGGCCGCAAAGACAACAACCCGGGCCCGGCCCTTGGATACCCCTCCGCCGGACTTCGCCGTGCGTGACCGTGCCACCGGCAACTTTCCACCCTCCGTTCTCTTCGTGCCGGAGGAGGCAGCGCTCGACGGTGGACGTCCAAGCAGCACAGGGGCTTCACCTCTCCCCCCGCACGCGGGGACGGCATCTCCTCACGGGGTGCCATCGCTGCGGGGCAGCACGGATGATCACTGGCATCTACGCTGTAGGCCATCCGAGTGACTGGACCAGGGGCGGGGATTTTCATGGCGGAGCGAACGAGCAGCGCCCGAAGAGGCGGCACGGGAACTCCACGCGCATGGAGGTCCCGGCTCGGCTGCCTTACCGGCATAGGCGTCGCACTGGCGATCGTCGGCGGCACTACTTGGGGGACCCTGGATTTCCTGGGCTACTGGCCGGGATCCTCGATGACGACAGTCTGGGATTCCCGGAGCGAAAGCAAAGCTGCCGAGGAGAGCACCCACCAGACCTGGCTCGTCGGCGACACCCTCACGCTCGCCCGGTACGACGCCGTCACCGGCTTCGACGCCGACTCGGGCAAGGAGCGCTGGCAGTTCGTCCCGCCGCGGGGAACCGATATCTACGCCGCCAGCAAGACCACCGACAGCGCCCGGGCGCTGGTCGCCCATACCGGAATGACCGGAGCAGCCAGCGGGCGCTGCGCCGTCGTCACGGCGCTGGACCTCACCGACGGGCGCGAACTGTGGAACACCACCCTCGCCATGGCGAGCGGGGGCACCGCCGACAGATCCGATGCCCTGGCCACCGGCGGCGGGCTCGGCGTGGTCCTCGACGCCGGGACCGGAACGGACACCACCACCGTGCGCGCATTCGATCTGCTCACCGGCTCTGAACGCTGGACGGCCGCTGTGCCCAAGGGCTGCGCCCCAGCCAGGACCGCCGTTGCGCCGAAGCAGGTCGTCGCAGTACTGGCCTGCGGCGAGGAGGTGAAGCTGGCCGCCTTCGACCCTGCCGACGGCAAGGAACGGTGGACCACACCCCTCGACACCCGCAATGGCGTTGCCACCGGCTCGAGCGTCACGATCACAGCCACCGACCCGATTGTGCTGCGAGTCGACGAGGGCGACCGGGGCATCGAGGCCTTCCTCACCTTCGGGCCGGGCGGCCGCCCCGGAGCGCGGGTCCAGGTCACCGGCGACGACTACGGCTCGATCGGCCCGGACACGGTCGTCTCCGACAAGCGACTCTTCGCGCTCACCGACGGCGGCCCCTGGGGACGTCTCGTCGCCTTCGACCTGACATCCGGCGACGAACTGTGGCAGAACGACGACATCGGCGGGGCCGCCTACACCATCCAGGGACTGCACACCCATGCAGGCCGGGTCATGGCCGTGAAGGCATCCGACAGATACGGGGACCACCTGTACGGCTTCGACGCCGCCACCGGAGACGAGGAGGAGGACCGCACCTTCCGGAACAACGCGGGCTCCTTCGACCGCCTCCTCCCCTACAAGGACCGGATCATCGCCATCCGCTCGAGCAACTCCGCCAAGCCCTTCACCGCGTACGAGCGCTGGTGAACTCCTTCACTTGGGCTGCCCACACTTGTTGTAGCCCTTGGTGCCGTTCGCATGGCAGGGGAGCCACGTAGAAACGCAAGAAGGCCCGCACCCCTGCCACAGCTTTCGCGGCAGGGGGGGCGGGCCTTCACAGTGAGAATCAGCCTGGCTGGGACGTCACGCGCCCGAACCCACGACTGCGGTGTTCAGGAGCGCGACGACGTCGGTGCCGCACGGGTTGGTGAACAGCTGGTGGTCGCTGACATCGAGGGGCCCGAACCGCACGGACACGCGGTGTCCGGGCACGAGGGTGGTGTCCTGCCCGGCCAGTGCGGCGGTGAGCCGGTAGTGGTCCTGCTGCGCGTGGTGGGTCTGGGTGTACGGGCCGAGGCGCAGCAGGGTGTAGCCGTCGAGGCTGCCGTCGCGTTTGCGGGCCTCGATGTGCAGGGCGTAGTGGGCGGGTTCCATGCCGACGTCGTCGGGCAGGGGGAGGTTCGCGGCGGCGTGGGTGAGCGTCTCGTAGCCGGGCTGCCAGATGCCGAGGATCGCGCTGGTCGGGCAGCGCAGCCAGCCGCGTTCGATGTAGCCGAGTTCGCGGGCGTTGCGGTAGGCCGCGGCGTGCGGTGTGGCGGGGTGGACCAGGGCGACGGCGATCATCGTCCCGTGGTCGTCGCCGGGCCGGGTGTGCGCGCGTTCGATGAACGGGCCGACCCTGACGGCGATGTCCTGGGAGAGGCCGGGAGCCCAGGGCTGCGGGTTGCGCAGGGCGGTGAGCGTCGCACGGAACTGGTCGACGACGGCCTGGTCCTGGAGAGAGATGGCGCCTGGAGCGCGGCCGCAGCGGCGGAAGCGACGGATCATCGGGGGCTCTCCTGCTCTTAGATGGGGTGGGTGCTGGCCGGTCGGAGGTAGTGGGCGGCGGTGTTCACGAAGGTGTCGTGGGCGTCCTTCGCCGCCTCGCGGGCCGTGGTGAGGTCCTCGGTGGTGGCGTACGCGTTCCGCATGGCGTAGGTCAGCTCGATCATGCGGTCGGCGGCGGTGCGCACGGCCTGGTCCTCGATGAGGACGCGCAGGGCGATCAGGGGGCGGGTGATGGCGCTGCGGGTCATGTGGCTCTCGCCGCGCAGGGTTTCGATCCGTTCGGTGCCCGCGCTCGTGAGGGTGGCGTCGCCGCGCCGCCACATCGCGGTGCGGTGGTCGCTGGCGGCGCAGGCCAGGGCGGTGACGGCTTCCAGGCGGTCGCGGCGGATCGTCTGGCCGTGGGTGACGCGGATCTGTCGTTCGGCGGCGCGTTCCTGGAAGCGGCCGGAGACGATCGCACCGAGCAGGGTGGCGACGACGGCAAGTGAGGCGGGGACGAGGACGGTTAACACGCAAGAGCTCCTGGTGCTGATGGAAGGGGAAGAGGAAAGCGCCGTGCCCCGGCCTTTCGGTCGGGGCACGGCGCTGGGGTGGTCAGGTGTGGGTGGTCACTCGCCGCCGGCGGACTGGCGTTCCTCGTACGTGTCGAGGAGCGCGCCGATCTTGTCGGGGTCGGGTGCGGTGCCGACCGGCTGGCCGGTCTCGGTGAAGACCTCCACGCCGGTGGTGTCGGCGTCGAAGTAGCAGAGGTACGGCCCGAACCGCTCCAGCACCGCCGTGGCGTCTGGGGCCGGGTCGGTGAGGAGGGGCGCGGTCTCCAGGACGGCGAGGGTGGTGACGGCCAGCCACACCGGCTCGTCGGGGGTGCGGGGGAGTCGGAGGTGGCCGGTGACGCGGAGCTTGTCACCGGGTGCCAGGTCGTGGATGGCCGCGAGGGCCAGGGCGGGGTCGGTGACGCCGCACGGCAGGATCATTTCGTCGGTGCGCTCGTCGGTGGGGGAGACGGTGAGGCGGAACCGGGCCGTGCTGCCGTGCAGGTCGCCGGGCACGCTGGGCTCCTCCAGGAAGCCGTCCAGGACTATGGGTGCGTTGGTGTCCATGGGTCAGCCGGCCTTCCGGGCGGGGGCCCGGTGGGCGGTGTCGTACGCCTCCTGGATCCGCTGGGGCACCATGCCCTGGTCGGCGACCTGGTGTCCGTTCTCCCGGGCCCAGGGCCGGATGGCGGCGAGCTCCTGCCGGCTGCGGCCACTGCCCGTACGGGTTGCGGTGGGCGCGGCCGCCGTGGTGCGGGTGTTCGCCTTCACGGTCCGCAGCTCCTCCTGAGCGCGTTCCAGTTCGGCCTTGGCCCTGGCGACCTTCTCGTCGGCCTCGCGCTGGGCGGCCTCGGTGTCGCGGCGCTCGGTCAGCTCCGCGAGGTCGGCGGTGATGCGGGTGGCCCGGTTGCGGACGGCGGCGGCCGGGTGGGCGAGGGCCCAGTCCAGCAGCTCCTGGACGGGGTTGGAGAAGGTCAGCGGGACGACGGGGACGTCGATGGTCTCGGTGGCGGGAGCGGTCGTCATGGTGGGTGCGTCTCCGGTTTCCGGGATGAGGGGGAGCAGGGCGGTGACGGTGTCGGGGTCGGTGGGCAGCCCGAGGACGTCCAGGAGCAGCGTCATGTCGTGCTTGTCGCGGGAGTGGTGGGCGGTGACCCGGGCCGCGGCGGCGAGCTGCTGTGCGGAGGGGGGGTCCAGGGGGAGGGACTCGGCTTCGAGGGCTTGCGCCCAGTCGGTGAACACAGCGCTACGCCGCCTTGCCGGTGAGGGCGAGTTCCAGCACGCGCCGGTTGGCGGCCGCCTGCTGAGGGGTGATCGGCTGCTTCCAACGGCTGTAGGGCTCGGGCCGGGTGGGGATGAGCTCCAGCTCCAGGCGGGCGAGGGCCTTGTCTCGAACGGTCGGCGGGGCGGTGCGTGCCGTGTGCCGCTGCTCGCGTCGGCGGCGGTCCTGGTCGGCCACCACCCCGGCCCAGTCGTCACCGAGGCGGGCCGTGAGCTGTTTGCGCAGCCTGGTGCGGTCGCGCTTGGTGGTCGCCGCCCACACCCCGGTCGGCGTGAGGTCGGGGTTGGCGAGCGCCCACTTGAGGCACTCGGTGACGACCGGGCAGGTGGAGCAGGCCTGTTTGGCCTGGGCGGTGGCCTTCTCCCGGGCGCGCGGGTCGTCCGTGGTGCTGACGTCCTCGATCGCGAACTGGGCGGGGGTGGTGCGGCAGGCCAGGGGCTGGTCGGAGACGGGGAAGGGGATCCGGGTGTCGGCCGGGACGAGCGTCGCCGTGCCGGTACGGGAGCCGGGCATGAGAAGCCTCCTCGGAGGAGCAAGACGGGGTGTGGTGTGGGCGGTGCGGTCAGGCGTGGTCGTCGCCGCGGCGGCGTCCGGCCTGGACGTCGGAGGCGAACCGGCCGAGGCGGGCCTCGGTGGGAAGGGCTGCGATCCACGTTTCGGCGCAGCTCTTGTGAACGGGCTCGCCTGCGTGGGAGCGCATGGGTGTGGGGTGGTCGCACAGGGTGCAGGGGCGGTCCTGCCAGCGGTCGAAGTGGCGGGCGTCGCGCCAGTCGAGGAGGCCGCCGGGGGCCGGGATCAGTCCCGGCTCGACCGACGGTTTCTTGCCTCGGGTGCGGGTCACGGCCGGAAGTCGGGCAGCTGCTGGAGGACCTGGTCCACGAGGTCCTGTGCCGGTTTCCAGGCCGGGAGCGCGCCTGTGGCGGGCACGGGCAGCGGCAGCTCGTGGACGTCGGTGAGGACCAGGTGGTGCGCGTCGCGCTCCGCCCAGGGGCTGGGGCAGCGGGCGGGCCCTTGGTCCTGGTGGCAGTCGGTGAGCCGGGCGAGGCCGATGACCGCACCGAGGGGGAGGTCGCGGCCACGGATCGCGGTAGCGACCAGCGGGTCGCGCAGCAGAGCAGGTGGCGGCTTTGCCTTCCCGGCGTGGAGAAGGACCCAGCCTCGCCAGCTCCAGGGCGTGGGCCTGTTCTCAGGGGACTTGCCCGCGAGGATGCAGGTCGCCCAGGGCTGGCGGATGGTGATGCCCCGGATCCAGTCGCCGCCTTCGAGTTCGGCGGCGCTCACGCGGCACCGGCCAGGAGGTGTGTCCCACGGCGGCCGGCGCGGCGGCCGTTGACCGTCTCCGCGTAGGCGTCGGCCCGCGTCGCGCAGTACGGGAACGGAACCTCGCCCTTCTTGACCCTGTACATGGCGGTGTCCGCGCCACGCAGGATCTGGCTCATGTCCTCGCCGGGGAGGTCCGCTGCGCGGGCGATGCCGATCGAGACGTCCAGGCGCAGGGTGAGCCCGTCGTGCTGGATGGGCTGTCGTAGCTGCTCGCGCAGCACGGTGATCTCCGCGAGGGCGGCCGAAGATGGGATGACGGCGCAGACGGCGAATTCGTCGCCGCCCAACCGGGCCGCGAGCGCCTTACGGCCCGACCTCCACCGGGCGAGGCGTCGGCCCAGGGTCTGGATGACGGTGTCGCCCGCGGTGTGGCCGTAGGTGTCGTTGACGGCCTTGAAGTCGACCCCGTCCAGCATCAGGACGTGCACGGCGTTTCGGCGGCGGGTGCGCAGGAGCCGCTCTCCGTAGGCGACGAACTCCGGTCGGCACGGCAGTTCGGTGAGCGGGTCCTTGCGGCCGTCGGCGATCTGCTTGTACAGGCTGACGGCGTGGAGGGCCCAGCCGGTCAGGGGCACGGCTGCAGCGGTGATCAGGAGGGCGTTCGGGCCGATGATGCCCGGTAAGCGCATGGCGGAGTTCATACTGAGGTGTCCCTCTCTCGTCTCTTCCACGGGTGGGGGTAGCTCGGGACCGCCGTTGCGTCGGCGGTCCCGAGCGTTTGTGGTGCTGGTGAGCGTGGCGCGCGACAGCCCTTTCGGGCCGTCAGCGGCCTGTGCGGGTACGGGTCTCGTTGCGGATGGCCCGCCCGTCGGGGTGTTCCAGGACAACGGCGGTCAGCGTGTGCCACCAGATGTCCGCGTACCTCTGCCGCTCCTCCAGCTCCCGGAGCTTTTCGGTGAGCAGGTCGAAGCGGGCGGTGAGGGTGTCGCACAGGCACTGCGCCTCGGGGTCCTGGATCCTGGCCATGCAGCCGGGGGAGAGGCACAGGGCCCCGTCCGGGTCGGTGAACCAGGAGCACCCGGCCGGAACCGTGTCGGGCGTGGTGGGCAGGGGGTTGTCCCGCGTGCCGGCGGCGAGGGTCGGGCGGTTCATCGGGTCCTTTCCGGTGCGGCGGCGGTCAGGCGCGGTAGACGGGCGGCCGGACTCCGGCCCGCAGTTCACGGATGACCGAGCACGGGCCCTTGGTGGCGCAGTACGCGTCGTCGGTGTCGGGGAAGGTGTTGCCCGTGGTGCCGAGCATGTCGCGGGCAATCTCGTTCACGACGCGCAGCATCTCGCCGTTGTTGGGGCGGCAGGCACTGTTGGTGCCGCCGACACCGTCGCGGTGGGCGCTGAGGATGTGCTGGCGGGCCTGGCGGGCGGCCCAGCGGCGGCTGGTGGGACCGGTGTTCTCGTGGAGGTGCCCGCTGTCGTGGAACGTGTCCAGGTGGCAGGCGGTGCAGTGGTAGGTGACCAGCTGCTGCGGTTCGCTGCTGGGAGACCACTTGCCTTCGAACTCGTAGACGATGACTTCGGCGCCGGGGGTCTCGGTGTGCGCGAAGGCGGTGATCAGGCCGACGCCGTCGGCGATGCCGCCCCGCGCCGCCACGTTCCAGAACGTGCGAGGGATGAAGTCGTCCCAGCCCTTGCCCTGGGGCCACTTCGCGTACACGACGCCCTGGGACGCGTCGAAGGTCGCCGTGCCATCGGCGTTCTCACGCCGGTAGGTCTCGATCTGGGCGATCGACCCGAAGTACGTCGCGGAGAACTCCTCGGACTCCAGGAAGACCAGCCCATACCCCTCGGGGCGGGTGTCGTGGCCGTTGTCCTTCAGCATCTGGACCATGTCGTCGTAGCCGGGGGTGATTCCAGGGGTGATGGTGCCGACGAGGGGCAGCCGGTAGGCGTCGCAGCTCGTGACGTGGGCCGGGTTGGTGTCGCTGACGTGGTGCGGGGTGCCGAAGGTGTTCGTGATCGTGATGCTCATGCCTGCCTTTCTCCGTCAGTCGGTGGCGGGGTCCTGGGCGGCGGGCCGGTAGCGCTTGGTCTGCCGCAGGATCTGGTTGCGCTTGATGCCGAGCTCGTCGGCGATGTCCTGCTGGGCGCCGTGGTACCGGTTCTGCAGGAGGTCGATCTGCTGCCAGAACTCGGCCTCCAGGCGCTCGCGTTCGGTGGCTCGGTGCTGGGCTGCTTCGGCGACGAGGTCGCGCAGTTCGGTGCGGTCCTGGTCGTTGGGGCGGGGGCTCATGGTGGCTCCAGGGGGAGGTGAGGGACGATGTGTCTGCCCCCTGCTCCACATGGAGCGGGTCGGGAGGCCCGGGGCGGCCGGTTGAGTTTGGCGACCTGGCGGCCGCCCCGGGGCGGCGTCAGTGGCGGTAGTGGGCGCCGGAGCCGGTGATGATGCGTTCGTCCAGATCGTCGGTGCCGCGCGTGGTGACCTCTCCGGTACGGGTGCGGATGTCCATCCCGCCGGCGGCGGCCGGGGTGGCACTGACTCGGACCTTGCCGGTCGCGGTGTGGGCCCGGAACTCGCTGCCGCTGTACGCGCCGATGGTGACGTTCCCGGAGTTCGTGGCGATATCGACCTGGTGGTCGACCCGCTGCGCCTCGATGTCTCCGGTGGAGGTGACGGCCCGGAGCGTGTGCACTCCTTCGGCTCGGACACCGCCGGAGTGGGAAAAAAGGCTCAGGGTCTGCAGGTCCCCGTAAACGGTCAGGTCGGCGCTGTTGGACGTCAGGACGATCGAGGACCCGTCGTCGGGCAGCCGCACGTCGACCGTGACGTTGTCCGCACTGTGGCCCTGGGGCGTCTCGGTGCCGTGGGGTTCGGGGACCTCGACACGGATGCCCTCCATGCCCTGGGTGGGGCGCTCGTCGTGGGTGGCGTGCTCGATGGCTGTGGCGTAGGGGCCGTTGTCATCGGGCGTGCTGACCGTGATGACCGCGTTGGTGATGGTCGGGTCGGTGGTAACGGTGACGGTGCCGACGGGGCTGACGATCTCAGCACGGACGGCACCGGCACCGGTGCTGATGAAGGTGCGCGAAGTGGTCAAGGCTGATCCTTGGTCGGAGGGTGTGGGGGCCTCACGACCCCCACACCCATAATGCATCTCCGGAGGATGCTTTTCAAGCATTCGGCATCCTTAGAAGATGCATTTTTGGTTCAGGTGGACGCTGCCCGAGGCGCGCTCGACTCCCGCCTTGCGCCAGAGGAGTTCCCGTCGCACCTCACCGACTGCCCGCCACGTGCCGGTCGGCGAGGGCCAGGATCTCCTCGGCGAGTTCGCGTGCGGGCAGGACCGTGCGGAGGATCGAGGCGAGCCCGTCGCGCTGGACCGCGTCGAGCTGGTCCCACACGGCGTGAGCGTCCGCGTGAGCGCCAACAGCCGCGGGGAGCGCGCCCTCGGTGGCAGGAGCGACCTGGGTGCCGCACCGGCCGCACGGGCTGGCAGGGCTGGGCGTGGCCGTCATCCGCCGGTCACCCGGCCCTGCGTGCCGCCGTCGGCATGGTCTGTGTGGTCCTGGCTGTCGGCGAACAGGACGCGGTCGAAGCCTTCGCCGGAAAGGCCGGAGAGGGCTGCGGACACGTCGGCGTGCTGCCGCAGGACGACAGCGTCGGGGACTTTTCGGTTGCCGGGCCGGCGGGCGTTGCGTTCCAGGCAGAGCGGGAGCGGGGTGGGCAGCACCAGAGCGACCGTGGGCATGCTGTGGTCGCGGGCGAGGTCCAGCAGTGCGCGCCGGTGTGCGGCGTGCGTGCTGGTCGCGTCGATCACGCTGGTGAGTCCGCGTGCGAGGCGGGCTTTCAGCACGGTCCGGAGTGCGAGCACGGCGTCGGCGCTGGCCTCCTGGCAACCGGCGTCGTCTTCCCTGTTGGATCAGCGTGTTGAAGCGGATCGAGCAACGGTGGGGTCGCGCCTGAGTGGCGTACGTGCTGGGTGCCGCGGGACCGGATTGTGGAGGCGGGGCGCTTGCCGGTACTGCGGGGCTTGGAGGATCTGGCCGAGTGGGAGGAGTGTGCCGCGCCTGGGTGGGGCGTAGGGCCCCGAGTCTCTGTACGGCACGTCGAAGATTGCGGCCATTACAGAGGGCGGACAGCATTCAGGGCATCGCCGCGGCAGCACATGCCGCCGCGGCGGTGATGCAGGCGATCGGAACCTATCGCCTTCATGGCCAGTGCGCTCCGGCGGGAGGTGTCCCGTGCCGCCGTTCGACCTACCCAGCGTGCGCGGGTGGAGGACAAGTGATGTGGTGAAGAGCTGTCAACCGGGTACCCGCCCGGGTACCCAGTCGCCGGCCCATCAGAAGGTAGCGGGATGTCGAGCAGTGTGAGTGCGGAGCGTCAGGGCGCGATGGCGGGTGAGCGGCCTCGGAGTCTGCAGCTGCCGGGGATCATCCTCGGTGTGGGTCTGGGTGGCTTCGTGGACGGGATTCTGCTGCATCAGCTGTTGCAGTGGCATCACATGCTGACCAGCACCAATCACGACCGGATCGGGGTGAAGTACTACCCGGCGAACACTGTCTCCGGGCTGGAGATGAACACGGTGTGGGACGGGATCTTCCACGCGATCTGCTGGGTGGCGGTCCTCGCCGGTCTGGCGATCTTGTACGCGCGGGTGACGCACCACCGGCGCCGGGTGTGGACGTCTGCGGCCCTGTGGGGCTGGATCCTGGTCGGCTGGGGCCTGTTCAACCTCGTCGAGGGCGTCCTCGACCACCACATCCTGGGGATCCACCACGTCTACGCCGGCGACCAGCAGATCTGGTGGGACCTGGGCTTCCTGCTGCTGGGCGCCCTGCTGGTCGCGGGGGGCTGGCTGATCCAGCGCCGGGCCAAGCCCTTCAACCCCGAGGGTGACGGGCCGGTGCGGGAGGCGCGGCGGGCATGACCGGGCATCCGGCACATCATCATCAGGAGGCCGGCGGCGTGCCGCTGGAGGTTCTGCTACCGGGGGTGTTCGTCGTGCTCCTGGCCGCGGGCTATGTGCTGCTGGCGGGCCGCGCGCGGCGGCGCAATGCGCAGGCCGGGTGGAGCCGGTGGCGCACCGGATGGTTCCTGGCCGGGTCCGCGCTGCTGGTGGCCGGCCTGCTGCCCCCGGTCGCGCCGTGGGCGCACGGCGACTTCCGCGGCCACATGCTCCAGCACCTGCTGATCGGCATGTACGCGCCGCTGGGCCTGGTGCTGGGTGCGCCCGTCACGCTGCTGCTGCGCAACCTTCCCACCGAACAGGGGCGGCATCTGACCGGCCTGGTGCAGAGCAAGCCGGTGCACGCGCTGGCTAACCCGGTCACCGCGCTGATGCTCAGCGTCGGCACCCTGGGGCTGCTGTACTTCACGCCGCTGTACAACACCATGTCGGGGAACACGGGGCTGCACTGGCTGCTGCACGTCCACTTCCTGCTCGCGGGGTGCCTGTTCGCCTACGTCATCGCCGGCCCCGACCCGGCCCCCGCCCGGCCCAGCGTTCCGGTGCGGCTGGGGGTGCTGGGCGTGGCGATCGCCGCGCACGCGGTGATCTCCCAGCTCATGTACGGCGGCTTCGGCATCAACATCCACGCCCCCGTTGACCAGGTCCAGGGCGGCGCGCAGATCATGTACTACGGCGGCGACATCGCCGAGCTGCTCCTGGCCGGCGCCCTGGTGGCGACCTGGCGCCCGCAGCCCGGCTCCCGCCGGGCCTCGCGTACGACGCGCCAGCCGGAGGCGCGGCCCGCGGTGCTGTAGGCCGCTGGCCCTGAGCGGCGGCTCCACTCGCCTTGTGCTATTCGTTGCCGTCGGTGAGTGCGGACAGGGCGGCGTCCAGTCGGCGGGTGGCTTCCTGGGCGACGGGCTTGAGGGCGTCCTGGCCGGTCAGGGTGACCATGGTGGTGGGGTCGAGGGCCTGGACGGCGATGCGGTCGCCGTCGGTGCGGACGACTACGTTGCAGGGCAGCAGCAGGCCGATGGAGCGGTCCGCCTCGATTGCCTGGTGGGCCAGGGGCGGGTTGCAGGCGCCAAGGATCAGGTAGTCCTCCATCTCGTGGCCCAGCTTCTCCTTCAATGTGGCCTGCACGTCGATCTCGGTGAGGATCCCGAAGCCCTGTTCGGCCAGTGCTTCGCGTACGGCGGTCACGGTCTGTGCGAAGTCGCCGTCCACGTGCACGGTGCGGCTGTAGGTCATGGCCGTTGTTCTCCTTCTTGTCGTCCGGTGCGCTGATGCGCCTGGTGCCCGGCGGGTACCCGATCGGGACAGCCTCCGACCTGAAATATACCCCCGGGGGTACTGGTGTTACGGTGGATACAGATACCCCCCCGGGTAATTTCCATCCGTTAGGAGTACCGCGTGTTCTTCGTTGACACCATCGAGCTGGAAGGTCTCGGCAACCGCAGCTACCTGGCCGGCGGCGAGAGCGCCGCGGTGGCGGTGGACCCGCCGCGCGACATCGACCAGGTCCTGGCGGCAGCCGCCAGGCGCGGAGTGCGGATCTCCCACGTGGTGGAGACCCACATCCACAACGACTACGTCACCGGCGGACTCGAACTCGCCCGGATCACCGGAGCCCACTACCTCGTGCCGGCCGGCGCGAACGTCACCTTCGCCCGCGTCCCCGTCGCCGACGGCGACCGTGTGGACATCGACCCCGGCAGCGGGGTGAGCCTGACCGCGATCGCGACGCCGGGCCACACCCCGCACCACACCTCCTACGCGCTGCGCGAGGCGGGGCGGGCGGTGGTCGTCTTCACCGGCGGGTCGCTGCTGATCGGCACCGTGGGACGCCCGGACCTGGTCGAGCCGCGGCTGACCGAACAGCTGGCCCGCGCCCAGCACGCCTCCGCCCACCGGCTGGCCGCCGATCTGCCCGACGAGACGGCGGTGCTGCCCACGCACGGCTTCGGCAGCTTCTGCTCCTCGGCCCAGTCCGAGGGCGAGGAGACCACCATCGGCAAGGAGAAGAGCGCGAACACCGCGCTCACCGTCGATGTGGACACCTTCGTCGCGGACCTGCTGGCCGGGCTGGAGGTCGTGCCCGCCTACTACACGCACATGGGACCTGCGAACGCCGAGGGCCCCGCTCCGCTCGATCTGACTCCGCCCGCCCTCGCGGACGCCGAGGAGATCGCTGCCCGCCTCGCGGCCGGCGAGTGGGTCGTCGATCTGCGCAACCGTGTCGCGTTCGCCGAGGGACACGTGGCCGGGTCGTTCAACTTCGAGGCCGACGGGAAGCTCGCCACCTACCTCGCCTGGATGATCCCGTGGGGCAAGCCCGTCACCCTGCTCGCGGAGACGGCCGAGCAGCTCGCCGACGCCCAGCGCGAACTGATCCGGGTGGGCATCGACCGCCCAGCCGCCGCCGCCACCGGCACCCCCGACAATTGGCTGCCCGCCGGACAGGCCCCGGCCTCCTTCCCCCGCTCCACCTTCGCCGGGCTCGCCGCACAGGGCACCGCTGACCTGGTGGTGCTGGACGTGCGCCGGAACTCCGAGCGGGCCAAGGGGTGGATCACCGGCTCGGTGCACATCCCCATCCACGAGCTCCACGGCCGCCTGGCGGAGGTGCCGCCGGGGACGGTGTGGGTGCACTGCGCCGGCGGCATGCGCGCCGCGATCGCCGCGTCCCTGCTGGACGCCTCCGGCCGCGACGTCGTCGCCGTCGACGACGGCTTCGACGCCGCCAGCGACGCCGGCCTGCCCCTGACCACCGGCTGACACCCGCCCACCGCACCAGTAAGGAGAGGGGAGAACACTGATGTTCCTCTTCCACCGCAGCCGGCCCCGCGTCAGCGTGCACCAGGCCCGCAGCCGCACCAGCGGCGACATGCCGGACGCGATCCTGCTCGACGTCCGCGAGAGGCCCGAGTGGAACGCGGGCCACGCCCCCGGCGCCGTCCACGTACCCCTGTCGAAGCTAGTGACCGGCGCCGGCCTGCCGGCCGAAGCCACGGGCCGGCCGCTGGTGGTGATCTGCCGCAGCGGGCACCGCTCCCAGCAGGCCGCGAAACTCCTCAACCAGCACGGAGCGCAGGCGGTCGACGTCAAGGGCGGTATGAACGCGTGGGCCGCCGCCGGACACCCGGTGCTCGACGAACGCGGGAACCAAGGCCAGATAGCGTGACCGCACTCGTACTCGCCCTCATCGCCGGGGCCGTCGTCGGCCTCGCCCTCGGAGCCCTGGGCGGTGGCGGCAGCGTCCTGGCCGTGCCCGCCCTGATCTACCTGCTCGGCTTCTCCCCGTCCGCGGCCACCACCGCCAGCCTGATCATCGTGGCCGCCACCTCCGCCACCGCCCTGTACGCCCACGCACGCGACGGCCACGTCGCCTGGAAAGCCGGATCGCTCTTCGCGGCCGCGGGCATCATCCCCGCCTACCTCGCCGGCGCGGCCGCCGGACGGGTGCCGGAAGCGGTGCTGACCGTCGCGTTCTCGGTGATCGCGGCGCTGGCGGCTGTGCGGATGTTCCGTCCGTCTGCATCGAGGCCGCCGGAGCGGATACGGCCCGGCAAGGCGGCCGGGGCAGGCGCCGGGCTCGGCGCGGTGACCGGCTTCCTCGGCGTCGGCGGAGGGTTCCTCGCAGTCCCGGCCCTGGTGAGCGTCCTCGGCCTGACCATGCGGCGGGCGGTCGGCACCAGCCTGCTCGTCATCACCGTCAACTCACTCGCCGCCCTGACCGCCCGCACCGGAACCGGCGGCGGCCTGGACTGGGCGCTGATCGGGCCGTTCACCGGGGCGGCGATCCTCGGCGCCTGGGACGGCAAACGCCTCAGCAGCAAGGTCTCCGGCAACAGCCTGCAAAAGGTCTTCGCCGGGGTGCTGCTGGCGGTGGCCGTGTTCATGCTGATCGACGTGATCGCATGAACAACACGGCCACCGCGGTCCGGCTCAGGCCAGGGACAGGAACAGCTTCTCCAGCCTCGCCCGCATCTGATCCCGGTCACCGGCCGCCTGTCCGCCCTCGGCCATGCAGTGCTGCAACCCGGTCGCGATGATCGCGAACCCGGCCCGGTCCAGCGCACGGGAGACCGCCGCGAGCTGTGTGATCACGTCCTCGCAGTCCCGGCCCTCCTCGATCATCTTGATGATCCCCGCGATCTGGCCCTGAGCCCGCCGCAGCCGGTTCAGAACCGACTTCAGCTCGTCGGCCGCCATCTCAAGCTCCACCGTCCACCTCCACAAATCAAATACCCCTAGGGGTATCATACCGGGTCCGGAAACCCGCCCCCGGAACAGCACGGAAGGACCACCCCGCACATGACCACCCCCACCACCCTCATCCCCGCCCAGGCCGCCCCCCGCCTCGACGACTACACCGTCATTGACGTGCGCACCCCCGGTGAATACGCCTCCGGGCACCTTCCCGGCGCCCACAACATCCCCCTCGACCACCTCCACACCGCCCTGCCCGCCCTCAAGGCAGCAGCCGCACGCGGCACCCTCCTCATGGTCTGCGCCTCCGGCAACCGCTCCACCACCGCCTGCACCACCCTCGCCGCAGCCGACATCCCCGCCACCACCCTCACCGGCGGCACCAGCGCCTGGGCAGGCGAAGGCCACCCCCTCCACCGCCCCGACAACGCCTCGGCTGTCTGGCCCATGGAACGCCAGGTCCGCCTCGCCGCCGGCACCCTCGTCGTCGCCGGCCTCGCCCTGGGCACCCGCTACCGGCCCGCCCGCTGGCTCTCCGCAGCCATCGGCAGCGGCCTGATCTTCTCCGCCGCCACCAACACCTGCGGCATGGCCGCCGCCCTCGCCAAACTCCCCCACAACCAGCCCCGCACCACCGACCTCCACACCACCCTGCAAGCACTGCGGGACTGATACGGCCGCTGCGGGAGCACCTGTAGCGCGTGTCCGAAGTTCAACACGCTCAACTTGACAGAGAAGTCGTCGCTGACCATGGCCCGGAACCGGTCGAGCTCCAGGACCTGCGTCTCGGCCCACCTTCGGGCCAGGGTCGACTTGCCCGAGCCGGCCGGGCCGATCAGGCAGATAAGGGCCGGGGCGGGAATCGTCGCGTCGGCGGACAGTGCGCCGTAGAGGCGGAAGGGGTTTGGCATGCTGGTAGGTCTCCTGATCTCGCGTGCGAATGAGGGAGCGGGTGGTCGGCCCTTTGCCGATGCGCGGCCACCCGGCAGCCCTCGCCCCGGCCCGTGTGGCCGGTGCGAGGGCTGCGTCACGGGGAAGGCCGTCAGGGCCCCGGCGGCTCAGGCGGCCGGGATGCTGGCGCAGTCCGGGCCGACGGCGTCGCAGCTGTGCACGGCGCGGCCACTGGTGGGGCGCAGTTCCTGGAGGAGCTCCAGGAGGTCGGCCTCGTCCAGGAGGAGCGAGGGGACGTAGCCGTTCCCGCAGGTGCAGGGCACGATCAGAGTGAGGGCGTCCTGGTGGTCGGCGTCGGCGGTGATGGTGTGGTGCAGCCACAGACCGTCGCCGAGGTAGGCCGCCGCGCTGGGCTGTACCCCGTTCTCGCGCAGGGCGGGGAATCCGATCCAGGCGTCGTGGTCCACCACCTGGCTCAGGGTCTCCGGGTAGGCGGTGTGGATGTGGTCGGCGGCCGCGGTCTCCGCCACCTTGCGCTCCTCGTCCTGGACGAGACCGTTGGTGCGCTGCGCGGTGGTGGCGGCGATGTCGAACAGCAGCGCCAGCGGGGAGCCGGTGGCGGGCGGGGTGAGGGTCTCGGTCATCGTGTGATCGCCCCTTCTCAGGCGGGTGTTCAGGCGGCCAGCCGGTGCGTGACCGGCGTGACGGTGGTGGTGACGTAGGTGCCGGGGGTGGGCTCGTATCCGCGGGCGCACGGGTCGCAGGAGCCCACGGTGCGTAAGGGGAGGCAGTAGTAGTACCGGCGTGAGCACCGGGAGCAGGTGCTCCTGGCGGCCATCGCGCGGTCCAGCGCGAGCTCCTGAGCCAGCGTCGGGACGCGCTTGGGGCGGGCCAGGTCGACCCGGAGCAGGAACCCGCGGGTGGGGTGGCGGCACGACCACTGCGGGCGGGTGGCGCACAGTCGGCACCGCAGGATCGCGACGGGGCCAGTGTTGTCGCCGGGGCTCAGCCCCATCTCCCGCAGAGCACGCCGTGTAGCGAGGCCTTCGGGGAGGGCGCCACGATCGAACTCGGGCAGGGTCGCGTCGCTGCGCGGCACCCGCGTCGCCTTGCGAGGGCGCTTGCGGCGGGTGCGTGGCATCACCGGCTCCAGGTACGGGGGAGGCTGCGCTGGGGCAGCGGGTGGCGGGGGCCGGGGCGTTGCGGGCGGGGGCGGCCGATGCGGCGGCGCGGGCGGGGCGTGAGCACGATGGACCTCCAGGGAACGTGACGGTGGGCAAAAGCCGTGGGATGGCTGGGCTTTGAGCTGGGCTGGGTTGTGGGTGCTCCGGGGCGGCCGGGCCTGTGCCGGCGGCCGCCCCGGGCGTTCAGTGGCCCGCCGCGGGGGCGGTGATGGTGGCGCGGGCGGCGTCGGCGAGGAGCACGGTCAGCTCGTGGCCGGTGTCGACGGCGGCCGCCAGGCGCTCGATGAGTTCGGCGTCCAGGCCCCGGCGGCGGGCGCCGATCAGCAGGCCCTCCAGGTAGTGGACGTCGGCCAGGACGTCGCGCCGGACCTCCAGGACGCCGGGCTGCACGTGCAGCCCGGCGTTGTTCCAGGCGGCGGCCCCATCGGCGTGGTCGGCGGCCTCACGGTTGGCGGCGACGGTCTGCTCGGCGAGCACCTGGTGCAGCTGCTCGGGGTCGGTGTGTGCGTAGGACCAGCCGGGAGAGGTGAGGGCGGCCAGGGCCTGCTTGAAGGTGCGTCGGACGGACACGGGACCTCCGGGAAGCGGACAGAGGAGCGCCCCGTCGACGGACGTCGACGGGGCGCGGTGAAGCGGTGAGGTGCGTCTGCGGGTCGTAGGGCGAGGGAGCCGGTCAGTGCGGCTGGGGCAGGACGCGGAAGCGGACGGTGCCGGTGCGCTCGTCGGGCCGGGCGGACAGGAGGTCGCTCTGCTCGATCGCGAGCGCTTCCAGCTCGGTCTGGATCCACTCGTTGGTGCGCTGGAGCTCCAGGCGGCCGGAGTCGAAGTCGCTGAGGTCGAGGTCGACGTACTGGTGCAGGTCCCGGCGTGGGCGGGACGTGGAGAGGACCCAGGAGTGCAGGAGGCGGCGGGCGGATTCCTCGTCCGGGCGGGCCGGGAGCTCGCGGGGCAGCGCCCGGCAGGTGCCTGCATGGGAGTTGGCGGTCTCCGCAGCCTTTACCAGCGAGTAGCGGATGTGCAAGTCGTGGCACTTGGTGCGGGTGCTCAGGAAGTGACAGCCCAGGCAGGCAACCAGGTAGTAGGCCGTGCCGTAGGGGTCCTGACTGGTGCGGGCGACGAGGACGACGGCGTGGGCCTGGTTGTAGTACCGCTCGACGACGGGGAGACCCTCGGGCGTCCACGTCTCGCCGATCTCCGGCCACGCCCTCGGCACGGGGTCTTCCTCCGGTACTGCGGGTGCGGCGGGCCTGCGGGTGAACAGGTCGATGAGTGCCACGGGCTGGGCTCCTTCGTGTTCGGGCGGGCGAGGGTGCGCGGGCAGTGCTGCGCCCCGTCGGCAGAGGGACCGTCGACGGGACGGCGAAGGGGTGAGGCGTGCGGCCGGGCGGCCAGTCCGGTCCTCGCCGGTCCCGAAGGCGGGGTGGGCGAGGGCCAGGCAGTGCGTCAGGTCAGCGGCGGTGGGTTGTGCTGCGGGGGTGTGGGGTGGGGCAGTGCGGACGGGAACGGCGCGCCCCCGGGTGGGGGGCGCGCCGTGGTGGGGCAGCGGTCAGGCGGGCTCTTCGCTGGTCTCGTCCGGCCGGGGGCCCAGGGCCACCTTCGAGGTTTTTCCTTCCTTGATCCGGTGGATCTGGCCCTTCTTCTCCAGCTTGTTCAGGACGTTCGCGAAGGTCGACTCCGCGACTCCGCTGGCGGTCTGCAGCTGGCCCCGCTCCACGTAGTCGATGTCCTCGTGGTCGATCTCGTCGCCCTGGTCGATCATGTCGATGTACATGGGGTCGGACTCGTCGCGGAGGGCGGCCAGGACCTTCTCCTCCGAGGTGAGCTCCTTGGCTTTCGGGAGGTCGACACCGGGGAACGACATCCCGGCTTCGCCGGTGCCGCCTTCGGCGTCCTTCTCCTCGAAGCCGGGGATGGGCGTCATGGCCAGCTCCTCCATGCGGCCCTGGTCGCCCCACCAGGGCACGTCGACCGGGGCCATGATGTTTTCCGGCCTGATGTGCTCGGTGGCGTCTTCCAGGGTGTCGATGCGCATCATGCCCGCGCGGCCGCCCGGGGCTGCGACGTAGCCGAGGCCGAAGGTGCGGCGGGGGTCGGACTCCGCGATGGTCGGGTCGTAGACCAGCGCGTCGTCCTCCTCCACCCAGACGGGCGGGATGAGGGAGGGGTCCAGGCCGTCGAAGCCGGGGGGAAGGTCCCCGAGGTTCACCTGGTCGCTGTCGGTGCGCAGGATGATCCAGGTCCCGCCGGCGATGAGGTTGGCGCGGATGGCCTGTTCGCCGCCCAGCTGGTCCAGGTTGACGGTCTGGTTGATCAGGACCCAGGGCATGCCCATGGAGCGGGTCAGGGAGGCACCGTCCTTGACGATCTTGATGGCCTCCTTGCGGTTCTCCGCTCCCGGGGCGAGCATCTGGGCGGCCTCATCCAGGATCGTGGCGCAGTAGGGCCGCATCGCGGACGGCTCGAAGTTCTTCAGGTCGAGGCGGGCGGCTTCTTCGATCCGGTGCTGGAGGACCCACCAGGACAGCCGCATGGCGCCCAGGGCGCCGTACTTGGTCAGGCCGCTGTAGGCGGCCATCTTCGGGATCGCGGGGTTGGACGCGCCCTTGGGGTCGCCGTAGATCTGGGCCATCTTGTTGGCGTGGTAGGCCAGGCTGATCATCTGGCCCGTGCCGCCTTTGCCGGAGCCGGTGGTACCGGCGATCACGACGTGCAGGGCGCCCAGCTTCGGGTCGAACAGCTGGAGCTTCGCGGGGAAGCCGCTCACGATCTTCCCGATGTTGACCCAGCCGCCCGGAGTGGCCCTCAGAGAATCCAGGCCTTGGAATTCGTGGCCCGCCTCAAGCGGGTTGTGGTCCATGATCCGGATGATCGCGCGCCTGGGGTCGCGGCGTCCCGGCTCGTAGGAGACGAGGTCGATGGAGCGGCGCAGCGCTCCGGCCAGCTCCCCGAGGTTGACGACGCGGGGGAGTGCGTCCAGGTCGTCGTCGGCCACGACGCGCGCCACCTGGCCGCCGGTGTTCACGTCCTCACGGACCTCCTCCAGGTGGGTCTTCGGGAGAATCCGCGCCCGGACGCGCTTCCAGGCGCCCTGGAGGGTGGAGGGGTCCAGCTCCGGGCGCTGGATGTACCAGACGGTGATGAACGCCTCCCCGGAGTGCGCCCCGTACTTCATGTCGATCTGCTCGGGCGGGCGGCGGAAGAGGCTGGAGACGGACTCCTTCGTCACGTTCACGGAGTCGCCCAGGGCGGCGGTGACCCGTCCCTCCCAGCGGTCCGCGTAGATCACGACGTCGGAGAGGACCTGGTTGCGGTGGCGGCCGTTCTTCGGGTCGCTGATCACACGCCCCCAGGCCGCGATCATCTTGTCGGCCAGGGACACCGGGCCCGGGGTGCCGGTGTTGGCGGGGGCGGCCTGCCCGGTCGGCTGCGCCTGCTCCACCTCGATCTTCTGCCTGCCGAAGACGCGGCGCAGGCGCCACCCGGTGAAGACGACCGCGGCCCACCAGCCCAGCGACAGAATCCCCGGCACGGTGGTCGGCTCGAAGAAGCCGGCCATCAGCGCTTCGGACGCCTCGGCTCCGCCCAGCTGGCCCAGGGCCAGGCCCATGCCGGTGGTGATCGTGGAGATCCCCATGGTGTCGCGGTGCGCCCGCGCGATATCGATCCCGGGGAGCTGGTCCGCCCAGCGGCCCAGGCGGTTCATGTAGTTGGCACCGGCGAACGTCGCGCCCGCCAGGAACCCGGCTCCGGCGTAGGCCGCTGCGTTCGGGTCCAGGTAGGGGGCCAGGATGCCCACCCCGACGGGGAGGGCGATCTGGAGCGCCGCGGTGGCTCGCTCCGCAGGCTCCGCGTTCGGCACGGTCTTGGTGATGGTGGACATCGGGGGCTGCTCCTGTCTGGGGTACTCGGGGTCCGCAAAGGCGCGGCCGGCCCGGAGGGAGGGAATCCCCGGGCCGGCCGCGCCGATGGTGGGTGGTGCTGGGTGCTGCTATTCCTGCTCGAACCAGTCGCGCGAGACCTTCTCCAGGTCCGTCACGTCGGAGCGGTCGAAGGCCTCCTGGAAACCGGCGTGGGTGGTACGGGCCTGGTCGCCTGCCGCCTTCGCGGCCTTCGCGGTGTCGGCCGTCTTCGACGCGTAGGTGATCGCGCCGTCCGACACTCCCCGGATGACCTTCGACAGCTCCTGGCACTCCGCCAGGGAGTCGCGGTCCACGCTCTTGGCGCCCAGCGCGTCCGCGTCGGAGGCGGTGTCGTCGGCCAGTTCCTTGATGCTCTCCGCGGCCTTCTTCACGCCCTCCGCGTTGCGCGCCAGGGCCCTCTCCTTGTCCTGGGTTTTACGCACGAGGACCTTGTACGTCAGTTCCGCCATGATCTTCCGTCCCTCCTGGTGCTACGCGGCGGCCGCGTAGGAGCCCTTGTCGTTGTAGAAGCGCAGCTCGGCCAGCTTCGTCTCGTCGCTGTCGACGACGGCCTTGTACAGCGGCGCGTACCTGGTCCCGATGTTGGTCAGGACGACCTTGCACATCTCCGCCGCCCGCTGCGCCCGCTTGTGGAGTTCACCGGCCTCCGTCGCCTGGGCCTTCGCCGCGTCGGCCAGCCGCGTCAGCTTCGCGGCCAGCTTCTCCCCGCCTTCGACGGCCCTCGCCTGGTCGGCCAGCTCCTGGCAGTCCTTCGCCTCGTCCTCCGCCGCAGCCTCAAGCTGCTTGCACGCGTCGGCCACCTTGATCAGGTGGTTCTCCTTGGCTTCCAGCTTGCGTTCGTACTGCTTGAAGTTGCGGAGCTCCTTGCGGCTGACCGTCCCACGGGCACCGTCCGTGCCCAGGTTCAGCGTGTTCGCGTCGATCTCCTTGACCAGGAGGGGCTTCACGTCCGTGCTCACTCCGTCGTCTCCTCTCTCCGGCGGGGCGATGACGATCGTCTGGCCGCTGGGCCCGGTCACCGTCGTCCCCTGCTGCTTGGGGTCGCCCTGCTTCGGGTCACTCTGCTTGGGTTCGTCCTGCTTCGGGTCCTGCTTCTTCGCCTTGTGGTCGGAGTGCGCCTTGTCCAGCCGGGCGTGCTCCTTGCCGTTCTCCACCTTCTTGTCCTGGTAGCCGTCCTTCGTGCCCTGCGCGTACGCCTTCACGTGGTCGACCACGTCACGGACCGCGGAGCCATCGCCGTGACCCGTCTCCCGCGAACGCTGGAGCGGAGTCCGGTTGTCGGTACCGTTCGAGCTGTGACCGGCCGCGCCGTTCCTGCCGGACCCGCCGCTCTTGCCGGAGGAGCCGCTCGAACCGGATCCGCCTCCGCTTCCGGAGGAGCCGCTGTCCTTCCCGGAACCTCCGCTGCTCCCGGAGGAGCCGCCCGAGCCCCGGCCGCCGCCCTTCGTCAGGTCGGCCTTCGCACCCTTTCCCTGGTCGGGCTTTTCCTTCGACGTCCCGGAATTACTGCCGGACGAGCCACCCGATGTCGATCCGCCTCTGTTTCCGGAAGCACCGGCCTTTCCGTCCGTGCCAGCCTTTCCACCGGATCCCGCATTCCCCGAGGAGCCGTCCTTCCCTTTGCCTGCTGAATCCTTCGGCGCTTTGGGGCCGGTGTCCTTCGGCGAGCCTCCGCCACCGTTTCCGCTGGTGCTGCGCCCGTTGCCAGATCCGCCGCTCCCATTCGAGCCGGAAGAGCCGCGCCCCCCGCTTCCGGTGGCGCCTCCAGTTCCGCCGCGTCCGGTACCCGTGGAGCCGTTCCCGTTGGAATTACGGCCCGAATTTCTTCCGCTGTTTCCGCTGGCATTATTCCCCCCTCCACCGGCCCCTCCGGAGCCGTTTCGGGTGGGAAGTCCGGGTGACTTCATGACCGTGGTGGTCCGGGCCTCTTTCACCTGGTGCGCCCCGGCTCTGGCTTTCTCCAGGTCCAGCCGCTTGTTCGCTGTCCCGCCGCCTTTTGCCCAGCGGGTCGCGCCCGCCCGGATCAGTGTTTTGAGCACACCTTCCTTGTGCCGGGCACCGGCCGCGTCGGATCCGGCCCCAGCCAGATCCTCCGGGGCCTTGAACTGCCCGCTGGTGACGCCCGGGGAGGAGCGGTCCACCACTCCGTCGAGGTCCGCCTTCGCGGCCGGGTCGTCATCCTCGGGCCTGGCCCCGGCGGTCGCGGTGACCGGCCGGGCGGGCTCCACCGCGGCCATCAGGGCGGCCATGATGCCGGTGTCTCCGGTAGGCGTCGGCGCGGTGCTGGCGCCCGGCGCAGCGTGCGGATCGGGGGGTCCCGCGGGGACCGGGGGCGCCGTATCGGTCGCCATGATTTCCTCACTCTCCGTGGTCGCGATGGTTCCTTACTCCTTACCTCCCGGCGGAGAGCAGCCGCTCAGCGGTCCATGAAGGTCCGATTGCGGCGCTCTCCGCCGAGGAGGGAAGGAGTAATTAGTCACCTTGCGTGACTACGCTTCGGCCCTCTTGCCCTTGCGTGCGAACACCGCGAGAGCCAGGCCGCCGCCGGCGATGAGCCCCAGCAGGGCGGAGGAGTTGACCCCACCGCCCCCGCCGCCCCCGGTGCCGCCGGCGTCGCGGGCGACGCTGGCGGCCGCCATGCCGGACCCGTCGACGACAGGCGCGTACTGCCGCTTGCAGTCCGCCACCACCGCAGTCTTCGAGACTGTCCCGTACTCCTTGCTGACCTGGTCGAAGGTCTCCTTCACGCACTGGTCCAGGGCCGCCTGGATCTTGGCGGCGGAAGCGGTCGCGGCCTTCATGTCGGCTGCCGCCCTGTCGTTCCGGATCTTCATTTCTTCCAGTTCCAGCTGCTTCACCTGGAGCTGAAGAGCAGCAGCCTCCTTCTCTTCCTTTGCGACGGCAGCGGAATAGGTCTGGAACCACACGGTTCCGCCACCGACGATTGCCACTCCGGCTACCGCGACAGCGACCTTTCCCCGACGGGTCAGACCAGCCTTCTTGTGGTATTCGACCGGGGAGCCGTAAGGCCCTTCGTCGGCATACGGAGAGGGATCCGGATCACTGTTTCCGAAGTTCATTCCTACCGCCATTCCGGCCTCAATGACTTCGAATGCTCTCTCTTCGTCCGGTGTCATTCTCTTTAGTCTCCGTTCTTACGTGCCATGTCAGAGGCCGCCGAAATGGTGGCCTCCACACCCCGGAAGGTGTTGCTGGAAAGGTCGTTCCACTCCCAGAACCGCATGTTCACGCCCTGGCGGGCAAGCTGGGACTGGAGGTAATTGACGGCCTTGCCCCGGTCGATCGTGGTGACGTGCCCGGTGGATTCCAGAAAGGTCTGGGCACCCCTGATGCACATACGTCCGGTGGGGGAGAAATCGAAGGACTGGCACCAGCCGTAGCGGGTGAGGACTTCGATCACCTGGACCAGGTGGAACGAGGGCTTCAAGGGGCGCGGCTCCTGCCAAAGCCCCAGGTCGGCCATCGCGGACCGGATCCCCTTGGGGATCATGCGCTGGCTCCAGGTCGGGGGATCGGGCGCCCAGATCTCCAGGGCCGGCGGGATCACCGTGGGGGGTGCCAGCGCGGGCGCCGGTGGGGTCGTCGTGCGGGTGAAGCTCCCAGGCTTCGGGGCTGGCCCGGTCGTCGTGGGTGCCATGCTGTGCTCCTTTCTTGCGTGAGCAGAAGACCGAGGCCCCCCGCTGATCACGCTTCAGCAGGGGGCCTTCGTGCGTCTGAACCGCATCCCGGATCTCCAGCCGCTCGGGGCGGCGCCCGAGCTCGGTGAGGGGAGCGGATGCGGTTCAGACGCGGGGCGGATCGTGCCTCGCCCGCTGTGTCCGCGCCCGGGGCGCGGTGCGGGTGAGCGGCCTGCCGGCCGTGGCCGTCACCGGTCCGCGCTCACGCTCGTGAGCGTGAGCGCCGACCGGGGGCGACCATGAGCGGCAGAAGTTCTGCCAGACGGTGAGCGCGCCCGGTGAGCGCCCGGTGAGCGTGGCGCGCTCACCGGGCGCTCATCTATGAGCGCGGGGCGGCCTCTTCGACCTGAGCGCGCAGGCGCTGAGCGGTCGGGCGGGAGACCGGGGTGGCGGGCGTGCCGTTCAGGTCGGCGCCGGTGAGCGCGTCGCGGATGTCGGTCCATTCGGGGCGGCGCCCGAGCTCGGTGTAGAGGAGGCGGATGCGAGCGTGGCGGCGCTCGGTGAGCGCGTCACTCTCCCTGCGTGTACGCGTGCTCTCCGCTCGGCGAGCGTTGTCGTTCTCCGTGGTGCGCTCATCCCTGTGAGCGTCGGAGGCGAGCGCAGGGCGCTCACGCTCACCGGGCGTCTCTTTCTGGGTGAGCGCGCTCGTGCCGGTGCGAGCGCGCTCACCTTCCTCCACTAGTTCGGCGGTGAGCGTGTCCTCAGGAGTGAGCGCGTCCTCGGGACCGTGAGCGTCCTCGGGGGTGCGAGCGTCCTCGGGGGTGAGCGTGTCCTCGGGGGTGAGCGTGTCGGCGAGCGCGGCGGGCGCCTCCCCGAGCTTGAGCGCCATCCGCTTCTCCAGCGGAGCCTTCCAGCGCCACAGCCACCCGAACTCTTCCCTGAGCTGCGCTCGTGTGTAGGTCTCCTCCTGGAGGCGGGTGAGCGCCTGCTGATAGGAGGTGATCTCCCACAGGATCATCCGGCGGCGAAGGCGGGCGGTGGGGATCGGGGCGAGGATCCAGCGGGAGCGGCGCACCGTCTCCATGCGCTTCTTGCCGGTGACCGCGCCGATCCGGGTGCCGTACACGTGCGAGGCGATCTCGGAGAAGATCACCCACAGCAGGGTGAGGGCGGCGTGCCCGATCCGGCCGCCGGGGGTGCTGGACGCCTGCCAGTTCAGGTAGACGGTCACCGCCGTCAGCGCGCGGGGCACCCACCGGATCCAGCGGAGCTCCATGCCCATCCGGATGAGGATGAGGTTGGCGCCGGTGAACGCGGGGATCGCGACGTCGATGCCGACGGGGAGCAGCCACGGCCAGTCCCAGCCCCAGCTGGCGGCCTTGGTCTCCAGCGCGGTGTAGGAGGAGAGCAGCCCGAGGGTGGAGACGACCGCGGCCGCCAGGACGATCCCGACGACCAGCACCAGTTCCTGGCCGGACAGCGGCGGCACCCCGCCGGCGGGCCGGGCCTCGTCGCGGGCCTTGCGCCGCGCAGCGTGCGACTCGGCCCTGATCTCCCGGCGCCGCGCCCGCTGCACAGTGCGCTGCGTCGCCGCCTCCAAGATCCGGTCCGCTTCGGCGCGGGCCTGCGCGGCGGCAGCCTGGTCAGCCGTGGCCTTCGCCGCTGCTTCCCGGGCCGTCGCCGCGTCCGTCTCAGCTTGCCCGCGCAGCCGGGCGGCGTCCTTATCGGCCGCCGCCCGCAGCTCCTCAGCAGAGGTACGGGCGTCGGCCAGGGCACGGTCGGCATCGGCACGAAGCCCGGCGGCCGCCTTCTCGGCTCCGGCCCGCACCCGCGCGGCCTGGCCATCCGCGCTCTCGCGCATCCGGTCGGCCTCGCCCCGCGCCTGCTCCAGCGCCTGTTCAGCGTCGGTGGTTGCCCGGGTCCGGGTCTGAACCGCGGTGCGCTCCGCACCAGCCAGCAACTCGGTACGCCGCGTCTCCACCTCGGCAAGGACCTTCGCAGCGGCCTGCGCAGCCTCGGTCCTGGCCTGCTCCGCCCGGGCGGCAGCCGTGGTGGTGACCTCCTGCGCCTGACGGCGCGCGTCGGCGAGCAGTTGCTCCACCGTCACCTTGGCCTCGGCGAGGACCTTCTCCGCCTCATCGGCCGCCGTGGCCGTGACGGTGTCGGCCTGGCGGCGCGCGTCGGCGAGCAGCTGCCCCGCCTCCGTCTCGGCGGCGACACGGACCTGGTCGGCGTCGGCGGCCGCCGTCGTGGCGGCCTCCGTGCGGACCCGGTCGGCGTCCGTCACGGCGGCGGCCAGGAGGCGGGACTGCTCCGCGTTGGCGGCCTCGGTGATCGAGGCCGCCTCGGTTCGGGCGCCGTCCAGCAGCTCCGTGACACGCACCTGGCCGTCGGCGAGGATCTGCGCGACGTCGTCGGCAGCCTGATCCCGGAGATCGGCGGCACGGTCAGCGGCGTCAGCCAGAACCGGATCGGCCTCCGGGCACACCAGCGGAACGGTGGTCTCGGGGGCAGCGGCCTGGGCAGGGATGGAGCCCGGCGCCGCCAGTGCCTTGGCGCGTCCGCTACGGGGTTTCGTGTTCGCCGGGGGGCGCCTGCGGCGGGTGGCGGGCTTGGTGGCCACGGGGTGTCCTCTCTCTTCCTGGCGCCTCCGTGCAAAAGGGGCACCGTGGAACTACGGCAATGGATAGGGTCGTGAGCAGGCCCTCCGGGTCCCCGGCAGCTTCAATGCCGAGGAACCGGAGGGCCGTTGTGCTGGGGCGGTCAGCGCTGGGCGGGCAGCGTGGCGGCGCCCTGCGCGAGGTGCTGGCGCAGCCAGGCGACGGCGGCCGGGGTCATTGCCCCGGTGTCCGGCTCGCTCAGCGGCGCGGTGTCGATGTCGTGCATCGCGTCCGTCGCCGGAAGCGGGCGCATGTAGTCGGGGTCGATCCCGGCGCGGGCGCGGTTACCGCTCAGCTCCGTCAGGTCGTAGAGGAGCCTGCCGTTGTGGGTATTCGTCCAGGACCGCTCCACCCGGGCGACGAACGTGTGGCCAGGCTGACCGAGCCAGAACCGCTCGACGTCGCGGAACAGGACCATGTCCCCCTTGCGGTAGTGGATCTGCGGTCGTACGGCGGGCTGCGTCTGCGGCTGCTGTGTCATGGGCTCTCCTCGTATCGCGTGCACCGGCACGGGGCCGGCGGATCCGGGCTGTCCGGCTCCCTGTCACCGCCCGTCCCGGCCGCCCTGGTTGTGGGCGGTCGGGACGGGCGGATCGGGCAGCTGTCAGACCGGCCACGACGTACCGGCGGACCGGGCCGACAAGGCCGCGTGGAGCGCGGTCGTGTCGGTCTTGCCGCTGCGGGACGTGCCCCCGGTCAGCGTGTGGCTCTCCGCGAGCCGGAGGGCCAGGGAGCCCAGGGTGTCGGTGGGCCGGTGCGGGTCGATGACCTGGCCGTCGGGGAGCAGCTCGCCGGTGTCCTCGAACAACAGAACGGCGTTACACAAAAGGCTCCAGCCCTGCTCCGGGTAGGCGGCCACGACGTGAGCGGCCTCCCGGTCGGGGCTGTCGGCGCTCGGGCATCGGGGGGTGTGCTTGCACAGCCAGTCCGGGAGCCTGGTGGTCGTCGTCGGCTGGGGGTGGGCGGTGTTGCGCATGGGCTCTCCTCCGGGAAGGGGGGCGAGGTGGAGCGGGCTGTCCGGCTCCCCTTCACCGCCGAGCCCCGCTCGCCCCGGCAGCGCGCACACGGCGCGGCGGAGTGGGCGGGGCTCGGCGGATCAGGCAGCCTGCAGACCGTCAGGCCGCGAGCAGGCGGGGCGGGCGGTGGCAGAAGGCAGCGTGCTCCTGGGCGAACTCGCTGTTCAGGCGCAGGGTCCAGGCGTACTCACCGCAGCCGGTGCACTCGCTGCTCAGGGAGCCGTCGCTGTCCCGGTGGATGTGCACGTCGGCCCCACCGCGGGTGCGCAGGCTGTCCATGAGAGTGGGGGCATGCGGGGCCGTGTACTCGGCGACCGGCTTGGTGGCGGGTCCGGCCGGGGCGGGTGCGAGCGTGAGGATCGTGGCGGTCATGGTGTGCCCTTCTTTTCGCGGAGGTGGGTGAGGTAGGCGTCCTGGAGGTCGGTGAACCGCTTCCAGAGCGGGGCCCCTTCCGTGCAGGGCTCCTCGGCGGTGCAGCACTGGCGGCCCTTGAGGTGGGCGCTCCAGGCGTCGGACGCGGCCATGTAGCGGGTGTGGAGGTCAGCAGCCACTGGGGGCTTCCTGTGCGGGGGAGGGGTGGGTCTCGGCGACGCGGTGTCCCCGGTCCCACGCCCTGGCGGCCGCCGTCGAGGCGACCGCCAGGAGCGTGAGAGTGAGCGGGTGGGCCAGGCCGTAAGCGGTGATGGCCCGGACCGCGTATTGCTGTGCTGCCTGAGCAGCACGTATCCGGTGGGGCATCGAAGTGGCTACCGCTTGCCGCCGCACTGGCACGGCTCGCGCCGCACGCTCTGGAACGGCTTGCCGTCAGCGCCCGTCTTGTTGACCGTGATCAGGCGCGCGGGGTGCCCGCAGCTACTCATCGGGCCTCCCCCGTACCGCCGCAGGGGGTGCAGGACTGCCAGTGCTGCCGGGTCACACCGTCACTGCTCGTATCAACCGTCCGGCCGCCTGCCCCCTGGCAGCTCGTGCACGGCCTGCCCGCCACAGGGCCCGCCGGAGCGGTCGGGGTGAAGGTCAGCGGGCGGGTGAGGAGGAGCACCGGCTGCCGGGTCGTGCCCGGGACCATCTCGGCGAAGGTCCGGCGCGCCTGGCGGCCCGCAGCCGCAGCCCGGCCGTCGCCGTCCGCTACCAGATGGCCGACTAGCTGACGGAAGAGATCGGTGTCTGTCTCGTCCCGCTCCGGGCCGCGCCGGTTGTCGTCGTCCTCCATACCGCCGTACCCACGGCCGTTCATCGGGCGGGTGCGTGTCATGCTTGCCTGCATCAGGTCCTCCAGTTCAGGTCCTGGACAGCCCCGGGGGCCTAATCCCTGGGGCTGTCGCCGTTCACTCTCCAGTTGGGGAGTCGACTGCTGTACGAGCAGCCGAGGCCCCGGCCGACCCTCGCGAGGGTCGGCCGGGGCCTCGGTCGTTCGTCCGCGGTGCTACCAGCGGTGGGTGAGGTCCTTCTCTTGCCGTTCCAGGACCGCGATGGTGGTCTCCAGGTCGGCTCGCTCCCACGTGGTGAGCGGTGTGTCACCGGCCTTGGCCGGGGCGAGGAGCATCTTGCGCAGAGCGGTCAGGACGTCGCGGACGCGCTGCTGGTCGGCCTGGTGGACCCGACCGGCCACCCGGTCCCACTGCTGGTCGCGCAGCAGGCGCAGCGCCCAGGCGCGCTGGTCGGCCTGCTCCTCCTGCTCCGTCTGCCGCTGGCGGCGGAGGGGTGCGGTCCGCTGGGTGTGGGCGGCGAGGTGGGCGAGACGGCGGCCGTCGGCGCACCGGGACTCTGCGAGCGAGCAGGTGGTGCAGATCGCAACGTGCGAGTGGACGAGCTTTGGGGCGGATTCGGTGAGGCGGTGGCCAGCCACGCAGCGAGACGTCGCCGGGGCGCAGGTCGTGCAGGTAGCGAGGTGCGGGCCGAGGAGTTTCGGCGCGGTCTCGGCAAGGCTGCGGGCATCGGCGCACCGTGCCTTCGCAGGGGCGCAGGTGGAGCAGGCGGCGAGGTGCGCGCTGACCAGCTTCGGTGCGGCTGCGGCGAGACGGCGGCCGTCCGCGCAGCGGGGTTTGGTGGCGGAGCAGGTCGTGCAGTTGTGGACGTGGATCTCGTTCAACTTGCGGGCCGTCTTGTCGTCGACGAGGCCGCCGACGAGCTGCATAACAGCCGGGGTGGGACGGGCCTGGGGCTTGCGGATGACGCGGTCGGCGCGGCGGCCGTTGGTCTCCGCGACGCCCTGCTCCAGGCGGCGGGACCACGTGGCGACGTTGACGTCGATCGTGACCAGGCGGTGGCTGCCGAGGCGGCAGCGGGCCGGGTCTTCGGTGCCGGCGGGCTCGGTGTGGTGGGGTAACAGCTTGGCCGTGGCCCGCTCAGTGTCGGCGACGCGGATCGGGACCCACGTGCGGCAGGACGGGCACACCAGGGAGATGCAGGCCGGGTCGAGGTCGTACTCGTGCGCCGGAAGCCTGGAAATGACGATCGGGTCGAGGTGGCTGGTGGTGCGGGACCGCGTCCGGCGCTTGCGCTCCTGGCTGACGGTCTGCACCTCACGCTCGTGAGCCGGTGCGGGTGCGGTCATGGGACAACTCCTCACGAAGGGCGGGTCGGGGCCGGGCGTCGCGGGTGCCCTCTCGGCCACGTCAGGACCCGCCGGAAACCCGGGCGTCCTGACGGACCGACAGCACATACGCGCTGCGACAGTGCAAACAGCAGTCACGGACACGCTCCGAGGAGTTAGTTGCCTCAAACTCTTCGCGCGGCCACCGAAGTGGCGACTGGTCGTGCGGTGTGGCAAGGCAGTCCGTCCTGAACCAAGCGACCGCCTTGCGACTTCGATATCGAAGTTGCAGTACGATGGTGTGCGATCTCCCTATCGATGTCAAGTTCTTCGATAGAGACGTGTCTACGCAATGTGTGTCGTGAGCCGGAGCTGACGCTGAGCATCGAAGCCCGTAGGATCGCTAGCGAAGTTAGGAGACACATGGCAGGCGGAAAGGGCTCTACGCGGCCCAGATACCTTCAGATCGCTGACGAGCTGAAGGCTGCGATCGAGCGTGGGGAGTACCGACCCGGTGATCGGTTGCCGGGGGAGAATGCCCTTGCGCCGCAGTACGGCGTCGCCGTGATGACGGCTCGGCGAGCACTGCGCGCGCTCACCAACGAAGGACTCGCAGAGTCTCGGAAGGGCGCAGGCGTGTTCGTTCAGGCCTTCCACCCCATTCGACGGCGCGGCATTCAGCGTCTGGCACAGGACCAGTGGGGTGCCGGTAAGTCGATCTGGTCGGCTGACGAAGACAGATCCCTGACAGTCGACCAGGTCTCCGTGCAGGAGACCGTTCCGCCAGCGCACATTGCCGAGATGCTCGACCTGAACGCCGACGAGAGCGCCTGTGCCAGGTCCCGGCGCTACGTACTGGATGGCCGACCAGTCATGCTTGCCACCTCGTACCTGCCCTACGCCCTGGTGAAAGGGTCGGCGATCACCCAGGCCGACACAGGGCCGGGGGGAACTTACGCTCGCCTCGCTGACCTCGGGCACGGCCCGGTTCGCTTCCGAGAAGAGATCCGCGGACGGCTGCCTAGTGCTGAGGAAGCGGCCGCGTTGGGCATGTCCCCTGAGCGCCCTGTCCTGAACATGTGCCGGACAGCCTTCGACGCCCAGCGTCAAGTTGTCGAGGTCAACGAGATGACCCTCGACTCTGCCTCGTATGTTCTGGACTACGAGTTCGATGCCTGACAGCAGCCAGGACTCGATGCGGACACGGCACCGCGGTGTGCTCGGGATCGACATGGTTCCTCCGCCGGAATTGCGGGCGTGGATCAACAAGAACCAGCATCCGCACCAGGGACCTTGAGCGAGATGTCCGGCCGTGGAAGTGGTGTAGCAACAGCGTGGCAATAGCGCCGTTGATACCTGGAAGGTGACCGCCAAGGGGGTGTGTAGTGATCGCTGTGGACAGATGGACGGGTGAGGAGGCGCTGCTGTTGCGGTCGGTGATGCGAGCGTCTGTGCGCGAGTTCGCCGGTCGCCTCGGCATCAGCCCTCGAACCGTCTCGAACTGGCAGCGGAACAAGGCGAGCGTCTGTCGTCCCCAGATGGCGCAGATCCTGGATACGGCGCTCTTCCAGTGCACCCCCGCTGAGCAGGAGGCATTCAGTCTTCGTCTGGCAGCGCTACGTGGAACGTCAGGTTCCCTCAACGCGGAGTTGGCAGCGCGTCCGGCACCGTGCACGGTCGTCTCTCACAAGTTCTTACCCGTGTACCTCGGTGAGCGCAGTACGCCCCTCCACGCTGCGGGTTCGCCAAGCGAGCCAGGGCCAGGCGGATTGGCGCAGCGAGTCCTGCCGGCTGACCATCACTCCGCGCAGTCGTCGACGGTGCACATATACGACTGCGGTGTCGCGGTGGTGCATCTCGAAGAGCACCACCGTCTCGAGACGTTGACCGACCTGGCGTTGTGGCGGTATCACACGTACCTCAAGGAGCCGCGCTGGGTAGGGGAGCGCATGGCCAGCCTGTTGGCCCGCCACGGCCACGACAAAAAGCAGTCTGCCCAGTCGCTCGTTCCGCAATACGTCCTGTCGGCCTACGAGCTCCGCACACATACCTGGTCAAACACCGGCCTGGACACGGCTCTCCAGCTACTCGCTACGCCATCGGTGCTTGTCAACCGGCAGAACCCAGCAAATGTGGTGCCGCTCGGGCCAGGGGTAGAGGAAGCCAAGTTCCGTGACGGCTGGGCTCACCCCGAGGCTGTGACATTCGACGGGGGAGTCTCCCGCGGCGTCGTCGGCTGGTCGGGAGTCGCATATCACCCGCAGCGCGACGAGAAAGCTCTGACCATGAGCCAGATCGTGGCTCTTGAGGTCGACGTACAAGCACTCTGGGCCCTCTCGTCGCACATCCTTCACATGATCGAAGACGGCCAGGACCCGGTGATGCCAACTCCTTACGGCTGGCGCTTCCTTCGCAGTGCGTATTTCCGGCTGACTACCGCGCGCCCCACCGAGACCGCCCAGCACCGGGTGATGCGCGAGGCCATCCTGGCCACCAGCGAACTTCCTGATCGGCTACGGGCCGCCCAGGACGCTCTCCGAGACAGCAATCCGTGACGGCCACGTGGAAGGCGGAGTTAGTGGACCCTCAATCGACAGCGCTGCTGGTCATTGATGTGCAGCAGGGCTTTGTGAACCAGCACAGTCAGGAGGTCGTCCCTGCGGTTGTCCGGCTGGTGGAGGGCTGGCAAGCGGTCGGCGCTCCCCTGGTGCTGTCACGGTTCCACAATGAGCCCGGATCGCCATACGAGACGATCACGGGATGGACGCGATTGCGTACTCCAGAGGAACAAGCCCTCGTGGCGGACCTGGTCCCCTTCGCTGCTGCCGCCGCCGCGATCATCGATAAGCCCCAGGCGTCAGTGTTCACCCCCGAAGGCGCCCGGACCATCCGCGATGCGGGCTGGACCGATCTGGTGTTGTGCGGCATCGACACAGATGCGTGCGTATACGACTCAGCTGTCGCCGCGTATCAGGCCGGGTACCGGCCTTGGATCGTCACCGACGCTTGTGCCTCCACCGGTGGTGCCCGGTACCACGACGCCGCACTACTGCTCGCTGGCCGGAACATCGGTGCTGAGCAACTGGTCACGAGCGAAGTTGTCTTGTCTCGAATCAGCGGAACGCAGGGGGGCCACGCATGAACGCACGCACCGAGACAGATGTGCTGGTAGTCGGCGCTGGCCCGTCAGGCATGGCGGCCGCGGTGATGGCGGGCAGCCTGAACCTTCGAACGGTCATCGTGGAAGCTGGCGCAGTAGGCGGCAAGCTGCATGTCATCGGGGCGCTGGAGAACGTCCCCGGCAACTGGTCGACCGGCCCTCAACTTGCTGAAGCTCTTACTGCCGACCTGGACCGCCTACAGGAGACTGGCCGATGCTCCGTCATACGGGGCCGTGCGGCCAGCGTCAGCGGCTACGACGACCGAGCGGAGCTGGTACTTGAGGACGGACGTGTACTGCGTGCACCACTGATCGTGGTCGCCACCGGCGTGAGCGCCTTGACGCCTGCCGATGCCGACTGGATCAGCGCTCCCGCACATTTGCCCGTTCCTCCGCTGTGGCGCACCGGGCCTGCAGACCTAACGGGCCGGACCTACGTCCTGGGAGGGGACCGCCCTCTCGGAACATGGCTCCGCACCCACCCACATTCCTCAAGAACGCTGCACGTTCTCTGTCCCTCAACAGATGACTACAAGATCACCGAAGTCGCGGGGGACGAGCGAGTGCGCATAATGCCCGTCTCTCACGTCGCCCTGTCGCCGATGGCCCACGGAGGCGAGTGGAACTTGCAGGTCAAGTACCGGCAGGGTGAGCACAAGTCCTACGTCGCCAAGACGGTGTTGAACAACCTCGGCAACAGGCCAACAGCTTTGGTCGGCCTCGCCTCGTCCGAGGACGGCTACTGCCCTCCGGGCAAACAGCACCCCCGGATCCGGGTCGCTGGCGACTTGAGGTCGCCGCAGTTCCAACGCGTCACAACTGCGCAGGGATCTGGGGCGGAAGCTGTGCTCGCCTACTACTACGCCTCCACCCTGAAGCCCTGCTGAAGCTCGACGCCCACCGCCCTATCGGCGTATCGACGCACGCCACAGAAATCGATCCCGTGGTGTATCTTTCAGGGATTCGGTGATCACGAGAGGTTGGGTCATGTCCAATGCGGATCCCATGCAGCGGGTGAACGCTCTTCTCGGCGATGTCCTGCCGCCAGCGCACGTGCGGCAGCAGTTGCGCCTCGCCGCGGGGCTCACTCAGCAGGAAGTCGCGGACGCCGTTGGCGTGAAGCGCCTGGCTGTAGCCCGCTGGGAGCTAGGTCAGACCCACCCTCGGCGGCCCCATCGCGCGGTCTACATTCACTTGCTCAAGGGACTCGCGGAGCGCTTCCCTGATGTCGCCGAGCTGGATGCGGGCAGCACGACGCCGGCCTCCGAAGGGGGGTCGGGATGACCTAGCGGCCATCGGCCGCGCGTGCCAATGAGGTGGACTGCAATCCACTGCGGCCCCGCGCGACCCGTCTCGCCGACCATCTGGTCGGCCGCTCAGTCCCGGTTGGCCCCGGTCCTGAGCTACAGCTCCTTGAGCTGATCTATACCCAGCAAAACCCCGCCTTGGCAGGCGGGCACCCGGTCCGCTTTGGCAAGCGGGCCACCCTGATCGTCAGTCCGGGAGCCCCTTTGGCAGGGGGCTCCTGAAGGTCGGTCTCAGCTTCACCCCGAATTCCAGCGGCTTTGGCAGGCCGTCGGTGCTCGGGGCTCCGTCCATACGAGCGCTCGCTCACGGTTTGGTCCCTTGGCAGGGGCCTGGTCGCGGTCGGGCGTCCATATGAAGGTTGGTCCTCGTCATAGTGCCCGACTTCCCGGTTTATGAAAAGCCGACCCCTGCCCGTTTCGAGCTGGTTTGGTTGGCCGGATCGTCCCGTGTGACGGGATCGCCGGTCGCTTCATCCGCTTTTACGCCTTTTACGACACGCTTCTCGTCTGTTGTAGGAACGTACTTGTACGGGTCAGTCACCCGGTATAGCGGTGGGGCCCTGTGAGCGCGGGCGCGGCGTCGGCCGCCCTGCTGGACCACGACGTCTGGGAGGTCGTCGACAACTCGGTCGACGAGGCTTCGTTCGGGCGTTCGCGAGCCCGGCTTCGGCCGGCGCAGCGCGGTGTGCGCACGCGCTTCGGGCCTCTTCCCGCCCAGGCCGGGCCCGCACCGAAGCGCAAGGCCGGACACCCGCTGGCCCTGGGCAGGGGCACCTGTGCGCGGCTGAAGGGTGCGGTCCGTGCGCTGCTGGACGCCGATGGTCTGGCTGGTATGCCGGATCCGGTACGTCTGGCGGTGGTGGTGCTGGCGTCGCGGACACCGTCGGAGTCGGGTGAGGTGGAGATCCGTACGGCGGAGCTGGGCCGGTGGATCGGTCTGTCCAAGTCCCGCACCGCTACGGCGGTCGTCCCGGCCCTGCAGGAGTCCGGTCTGGTCACGGTGGAGACGGCGGAAGGCGAATTCAAGCAGCACGACGGGCTGCTGTGCCGTGTGCAGCCCATGTGGGCGGCTCAGGGCGTGGCGGGGCACCCGCTGAACCTGGTGAAGAAGGAGCTCGCGACGTTCCTGGCGCTGATGGAGGCCGTGATGGCCCCGGGCTGGGCGCACAGGGACGGCTCGGCCACTCCGGCCGGGCTGCTCGGTCCGCGTACAGGCCGGGGTGCGGCGACGGACCGGTTGGCGCTGCTGCTGCTGGTGCTGGAGGCGCGGGAGAACGGGTGGGTACGGCAGCGCGGCGGCAGCGTGGATACCCGGCGCGGCCGCCCAGTGGCGACTCTGGCCCGGCTGTTGGGCTGCACCCTGTCGACGGCAGAGCAGGTGTTGGAGCGGCTGGAGGACATGCAGCTGGTGCGGCGGCCTCGGATGAAGACGGTGTCCAAGCTGAACCAGCGCAGTCGGCTGGTGGTGCCGGCTGTCGCCGCCGCGCACGGCAATAGGGCGGTCGCCGACGTGCAGGAGGAGCGTGTGGAGGCTCCGGATCCCGATTTTTCAGACCCCGACGATACGGCAGGGCCTAGTGAGGCTCCAAGGGCCGGGGAAACAGTGCAGGTCAGCGAGGTTGAGGAGGTCGGGAGGGCTGCATCCGCAGAGCCCGACGCTACGGCAACCCTTCACACTGATCACCCTCACCTGGTTACTCCCGTCGTTCCTCCGCAGCTCTCTGGTGGCTTTTCCGGCGAAGGCCGTGGGACGAAGGGCCGTCGGCCGGAGCGCGCGGGCGCGGGCGAGGACCAAGCCGTCGGGGGCGAGACCAGCGCTGTCGGGACCGGGTTGCCGGTGGCGGAGGGCGGCCCGCTCCGCGGGGAAAAGCCGAAGGAGTCCTCGGTCGATGAACAGGCAGGACAGCGCGCTGCCGGGGCTGGGGCCGGTGGTTGGCCGAAGGCTGTGGGTGGTGGAAAGACGCAGCAGCAGCGGGTGGGCCTGCCTGCTGATCTTGGTCTGCGGGTGGCACTGGGGCCGGTGTCGTGGCTGTGGGAGCGGCTGTCCGGCTGGCAGCAGGACCAGGTGGCGGCGGCAGCGAAGGCGGAGCTCTCGCAGCTGACGGGCTTGGGCGTGGCAGCGGAGCGAGCGCCGCGGCTGCTGGCCGACCGGCTCACCGACCGCCTGGAGGAGACCGGCGGCGAGGCCTTGATCAGAGAGCCGTTCGGGTGGCTGATCGGCCGGGGCCTGGTGCGGCGGCCCTCGTGCTCGGACCGGCGGTGCGACGACGGCACCCGCCTGGACACCGGCGGCGAGTGCGGGAACTGCGGCAACGTAATCCACATCAGGCGCGCTCACCGTGCTCGGACCGCTGCGGAGATCGACCGGGAACTGCCTCACCTGGGCGGCGAAGAGCGCCGCCGCGTCCTCGAGGAGCGGCTGCGCGAGCATGCTGCTGGCGAGGCGGGGGACCTCATGCGGCGGCAGGAGCAGGCCCGTGCGGAGAAGGCCCGGCGTGCTGCGGTTCGTGCGGCTGACCAGGAGCGGGCGGAGGACGAGCGTGCGGCCGCGGCTGCCGCTGAGGCGGTTCGTCAGGCGCTGGCGTGTGAGGACTGCGGGCAGCAGCAGGCCGGGGGACTGTGCGAGGCGTGCGGCTACCGGCGCCGGACCGAGACCCTGGTCGTGGAGGCCGGGATGGTCGCGGCCACCTGGGCGGCCGACCTCGCCGACCAGGCCGACGTCGACGCCGTCACCGCCGACGTCCGGGCCTCGCTGGCTGCCGATATCGAGCGTGCCCGGCGGGCGTTCCTGGACTCGGCACCGTCCGGCGAGCTGGACGCCGACCCGATCGGCGCGGCGGCCGTGCTCGCTTTCGGCGCGCTGCGGGCGGTGGAGGCGGCGCTGCCGGAATTCCGCAGCAGCGCGCTGGGGCGGCTGGCCCGGACCGAGGAAGCTGACGCGGAGGCCCGGCGGGCCTTCAAGACCGAGCAGGGGCGGCGCTGGTTCCGGCACAACCCGAACGGTGCGGACGCCGTCGCGGCGGCGACGAAGGCCGCCGACACCGCCCGGGAGCGCGCTGCCGAGTACCTGCTCGCGACGCGGCTGAAGCAGCTGCGCGAGCAGGGCGCCGACCGGACCGAGCAGGCCGTGGCCGTGCCGTGGACGGACCGGCTGCCCGAGCTCGCCGCCCGCCAGCTGGACGCCGACATGTCCGGGGCGGTGATCGCATGACCACCGAGCCGAGCGGCGTCGACCTGGCGCGCCAGGCCCTGCTCGCGGCCCGGGAGGCGGCGAGGAAGAACGGTGCCACCGCTAAGAAGCCGAAGCGGCGCACCACCAGCGTCGTACGGCGCGAGGGCCGTGAGCCACTCGGGCTGGGCGGCGCGATCGGCATGATGATGACCGAGCGCGGCATGGCCGCCCCGGCCGCCGGCGGCAGCGTCCTCGCCGACTTCGACACCATCCTCGTGGCGGTCGTGCCCGAGCTCGCCGGGCGGGTCCAGGCCGTGGCATTCGACGCAAAGATCGGCCGCCTGGACGTTGTCCCCGACCTTCCGGCAGCCGGGACGCAACTGCGCTGGAGCGCACCGAAGCTGATCGCGGCGGCCAACGAGCGGGTGCCTGGCGTGAACGTCCGCGCCCTGCACGTCCTACCGCCCGCCCCCGTAAGGGCCGGCCCCGCCACGGCGGCCGCCGAAGTGGCCCCGCAGCCGACCGCACCCACCGCGCCGCTGCAGCGGCCGGATCCGCCGGAGGGCTACCGCGAGGCCATCGCCGCCCACCGCGCTACCTGGACCAGGCAGCAGCACACCAACCCGAAGATTCAGAAGGCGGCCGAACGGCAGCTCCGTGAACGGCTCCGGGAACCGGAGGACAACTTCGCCGACGGCCGCCAGGCCCTCGAAGAACTCCAAGCCAAAGCAGCCGCCCAGCAGCAGGTGCGACCCAGCGACGCATCCCGGGCACGGGCCCTGCAACGCCTCGCCGCCGAACGCGCCGGGCTGACCACCATCGCCCCGGCTGCGGCCGCGCCGCAGCGGCTGGACCGTACAGCGTGATTGTCGTGCCAGTGACGCGTTGAGTCAGTGCGGCTCGATGCAGATGCGAGTGACGATGGGCGGGCCCGTGTCAGCGGCTGGCCGACTGGAACGGAAGAGGACATGCCAAAATCTCGAAAGCGCCGCCCAAAGCCGTCCGCAGCCCAACGCAAGGAGCTCCGCCTCCGGCTCGCCACCCCGGTACCTCCACCCAGACCCAAACACCCCTGCTACGAGCAGACATGTCCCGATGAGACATTGATCGACGAGTTCGGAGAAGTGGGGGCCGACTGGCTCCACGATGCTTACGGACGACCGCTGACACTTGCTGACTTTGCGCTGGAACAGAGCATCCGTACAGACTCGTTCCTCCTCGACGACCCCTCCACGGGGCCAGAGGTCACTACGGCTGAACGTCTCAGCAGACTCATCGACACAGCCCACCACGTCTTCTTCTCGATCGCTGAGAAGCAAGGCTCGGTACCCCCGGAGCTGGCACGCGAGGTGGCGCAATTCCTAGCAGCGCCCCCGGTCGACTACGCATCCGAAGGCGTCGATGTCTTACGCACCGCCTTCGAGGTAGGACACCTCTTCCTCAACGACCGGAGGATGTGGGACCTCGACTGAGGCTGCCTCAGCAGCGGGTCCGGCCCAGCGACGTCTCGCGCGCTCGGGCCCTGCAACGCCTCGCCGCAGAACGCGCCGGGCTGGCCACCATCACGCCTGCGGCGGCCGCGCCCGAGCGGCTGGACCTTACGGCGTGATTCGCGGTAGGCACCGGGTGGGTAAACAAGGGTGATCGGCTGCGAGGGGAAGGGGCCGGCTGTCACGCTTTGTTGAGTTGAGAGGAACAGGAGGGCGCGTGCGGCGTGATAGACGGCAGATCCAGACAGCGGTTCTCGGCAGTGCGGATTCGGAGGATCCACTCGTCTTGCCGCTGGAGGCCATCGAGCTGGACGCTTTTCGCCTCCGTCACGAGCACCACTCCTTCTGGTGCGGGCTCCTCCTCGGGGGCTGCGGGGGCCAACTGACGACGAAGCTCTACACCGACCGGGTCTGCCACTTCGCACACAATCCCGGGGGCGAAGGGCATCGGCCTCTGTGCGGTCGCTCTTCCCGAGGCGTGAACAGCGCGGATCACCTGTACGTGAAGTCCGCGACAACTGCCTGGCTGCGTTCCCGGGGCGAGAGGGCCGATTTCGACTTCGCGCGGCCGGACGGGGCCCGGATCGGATCCGTAGTCGATATCCAGCTTCAGCACAACGCGCTGCGCGTGCACTTGGACAGCGAGGTCACACCTGACTGGGATCAAGAGGGCCATGAACCGGTGCTCGGAGTTTCTGTGCCCGTGGACCCGGGCACACTAATCCGCCGGTGGTACGTCCACCGCATCCGGCTGGACAGTCAGGGCACCACCCGCCAGGTCCAGATCGGCACCGAGGCCTTCGCCCGGCCCACGGAGTGGTTCGGGCTGAACGAATGCGCGATGACACAGCGCGGACTCTCCACGCCGGCGGTGCGGCGCATCGTGGAGTCCCGCACCGCACCATCACCGCGGTGGTCCCCGCCCAGAGCCCGTAAGGAGACGTCTCCGGACGCCCGGGCGCGCGCTCTTCTGAGCCGGTTGGTCGACGCACGCGTATTCAGGAACGAAAGTTCCGCCGATCACGTCTGCTGGCAGATCGCCCAGCTGGAAGGGGTGAGCGAGTCGGTGCGGGCGGCACTGGATGTCGCAGTGGCAGAGGCTCAGGTCTGGAGAGAGGAACTGGCCGAGTCACGCCGCGAGCTGGTCTCCAGCCTAGAGCAAGCCCTTGAGGCACAAGACTCTCAGCATGTCCGTTCCCTGCTGGGGAAGATCAAATCGTCGGCTGCCGACGGGCGTACCAGCAGTGAGCAAGCTGTTGTCGACCGGGCGGCTGAGCACCTCGCTGCTGCGGCCCTTGTGACGCAGAGGAGAATCCAGGCGCAGGTGGCCGCCAAGACTGAGTCCGCGGACGCTGCAAGCAGTGTCGGAAAGATCCTCAACAATCTGCGTCGCGGGAAGTATGAGGACCTGGGGAGAGAGATCGAGGAACTCGACCGCTGCGCGAGCATCGCCGGCGGACGGCTGACGATCCACCACAAGCGTCAGATCGCGCAGTGGAAGCAGAGGCACCACAGTGCTTCTTACGCACAGGACAGGCAGCCGCGAGACAGCACTCGGCTGGGGAAGACCACGCCGCCCCCAGCTACGAAACCTGTTCTACGACGCTACTGGATTCACCGAGAGTGCCCGATCTGCCTGTCCGCGGCGGGCAAGGAATGCCTCGACAACGACGGCCGGGGGAAGTGGACCTGGCGGCTGTCCCCTCATGACGAACGAGTCAGACTGCCCCCGAAGGCGGCGCAGACCCGGGACACACCGCAAGAGGTCGGCCAGAACGCACGGAGAGGACGAGGGCCCGCTCCGGAAGCGAAGCCGGTCAAGCGGGAACCACGGACCAGTCGGGACTCGACAACAGCCCCGTCATGGACGGTGAAGGACATCGTCTGTCCCGATTGCGCCGCGACGCCTGGGTGGCACTGCAAGCCTCGCAGCAGCCACCCGCACCCGGAACGTGCCAGACAATTCCAGCTTCGGTGGCCCGCCAGCTAGGACCTCGTCGCCGACCACCTCGTACGCCAGGACCGCAGCACGGGGCCAGCACGACCCGGGCTGGAGGACGGCTGCACCGACAGCGACCGTGACGCCGTTCGCGCCAACGCCGACCGGGAATGGGACATCTGCCGGGAACGCTGAGCTGGCATCTGTCCGTGGCACCGGGCGGGCCTCCGGGGGTGCACTGGAGCTCTCAGGCCTGCGGTCCAGAAGTGACTGTCAGTGTCGTCTGCTATTTGCTGTCCTGTCAGATTTCCGCTGTATGCGGGTGATCGTTCAGGAGATGCATCCATATGCCTTTCGTTGCTTTTCATCCGGAGTCGGGCCGGATCGACGCCACTCAGCCGGAGCTCGGGGCCGGGCTGGAATGGGGCCACGTCTATAAGGTCTCGCCGCGCGTCTTCCTCAGCTGTCCTGAGTGCGGGTGGGGTGTCCACGCCAAGCATTCGCCGAGCCGCGTGCGGTTCTTCTGCCATGACCGCGGGCGGCCGCCGGAGTGCTCCCTGGCGAACGAGTCCTGGGAGCACCACATGCTGAAGCTGGAGATGGCCGGTGCCATCCGTGCGGCGGGGTGGTTCGCGCAACTTGAGGTCGCTGCTGACGACGGCTCGTGGCGGGCCGACGTGATGGCTTCCTCGCCCGATGGTGAGCGGCGAATGGCGTGGGAGGCCCAGCTTTCACCGATCACGGTGGAGGACATTCAGGCCCGCACCGACCGGTACATGGCTGAGGACATCGCTGTGTGCTGGGTTTCGCCCCACAAACAGCCGTCTGTGTGGCTGGGATCGGTACCGTCCGTGCGTGTCCGAGTGCCGGAGGAGGCCGACGAACCATGGGTCGTGGACGACGGGCTCGGAGGCTTCGCCGAGGGCACCTGGTCCTTCCAGGAGGCCGAGCTCACCCGGTTCGTGCAATGGGTGGTGCGCGGCCAGTTACGTCCCTGTCGAAGCCTGCCGAAACACCGCGAGGTGCTGCGCCTGGTCGGCGGGGAGCACCACTGGTTCGTCCGCGATCTGTGGTGGACCTCGCGCCAGTCCGCGGAAGCGCAGAGTTCGTACGAATGGGAGCGTGAGCGGCGGGAAGAGGCCGCGCGTCAGCGAGAGGCCCGCAGACAGGAACTGGAGAACGCCTCACGGGAGCGCCGGAGGGTGTGGCTGGCGTCCCCGGCGGGCCTGAAAGCCCAGAAGAGGCGCCAGGAGATCCTGGCGCAGAGGGAGGCGCAGAAGCGGGAGAGGAAGATGGCTTCCCGGCGGCCGTCTGTACAACGCGACGCGGAGGCGGCCCGGCAGCGGGCGCTGCGCGACGAGGAAGTGGCTCGGCACCGGGCGGAGGTCCGGGAACGTCGGGCCCGGGAGTTCGCGCGGCAGCAGGAGCTCGAAGCTCAGCGCCGGGCTGCCCTCCAGGAACTGGAGTCGCGGGCGCATTCGACGGCGGAGGCTTGGTGGGCTCTGCTTTCCCGCACGGGGGTGGAAAGCCTGTTCAGAGCTGTTTTCGACGCCGCTCGGAGACGCGAGGGGCTTGAGGTTCGAATCCCTCAGGGGGGTGGAGTAGCGGCGAGTTTCGCCTACGGAGTGCCGGTCCACGCCTCCAACGGCCTTTACGGGATTGTGCGGCCTTGCCCGGAGCTGGTCCCTCTCTCTCCGCAACTTGTCTTCCAGCGGGTCTTCGCCCTCAACGCCAGGGAGGCCCAGGAACTGCAGGCGAGTGGCCTGCGGGCCGCGCACATCACGCACTTGAGCCTCGCCGACCTTGAGTAGCCAGAGCATCCCTGCCCTGCCGCCCAGGCCCACCAACGACAGTGATCCGACTCAATTGTCAGTGCCGGCTGCTATCTCCTTACCTGTCAGCTACGCCGCGTTTCGCCGGATCGCCAGGAGATGCGATTCATGCCTTTCACCGCGCTGCACACCGGCCTCGGCCGCCTCGACGCCACGCTCCCCGACCTCGGCCAGAAGCTGAAGTGGTCCCAGGTCCACAAGGTTCGTCCCCGGCCTCCGCTCGTCTGCCCCGAGTGCGAATGGAGCCTGCACGCCAAGGTCTCCGGGCAGGGAATGCCCTTCTTCGCCCATGACCCCGGGCGGCCGCCGTCGTGCGAGCTGGCCAACGAGTCGTGGGAGCACCACATGCTGAAGCTGGAGATGGCGGCCGCGATCCGGGAAGCCGGGTGGTTCGCCGAGCTGGAAGTCCCTGCCGCGGACGGCTCGTGGCGCGCGGACGTCATGGCCACCTCGACCGACGGCACCCAGCGCATGGCCTGGGAAGCCCAGTTGTCCCCGATCACCGTCGACGACATCCACGAGCGGACCGAGCGCTACCGGGCCGAGGACATCCGGGTGTGCTGGGTGTCCCCGAACAAGAAGCCCCCGCAGTGGATCAGCGCCGTGCCCGCGGTCCGGGTGCGGGCCCCGGCGGACCGGGAGCAGGCATGGATGGTGGACGACGGAGTCGCAGGGTTCGACTACCGCGCCGGCGGCTGGGCCTTCCGCGAGGAGCGGCTGCCGCAGTTCGTCCGGTGGGTGCTCAACGGACAGCTCGTGTCGGTCGAGAGTTACCCCCGCTACCGGCGGGTGCGGCGTGTGGTCGACGGCGAGCAGCTGCGGTTTAGGCGAGGACGGTGGTGGACGTCGCTGAAGTCGTCCGAGGACCAGACCCGGCATGAGCTGACGCGCCGGCGCCAGGAAGCGGCGAAGGAGCAGCGCGAGGCCCGACGCCAGCAGCAGGAGAAGGAGGCGGAGCAGCGGCGTAAGGAGCTGGAGGAGAAGGAGCGGATCCGGAAGGCGGAAGAGGCCGAACGCCTGCGCAAACAATGGGAGGAGGAGGCCCGCATCCGCAGGGCGGAGCGGGACAAGCGGTGGGCCGAGGAGAAGGCTCAGCGCGCCCAGGAGGAGGCCGAGGAGGCCAGACGTCTCGCGGTGGAGCAGGCCGAGCGGGAGGAACGCGAGCGTCAGACCGTGGCAGAGGCGACGTTGTGGTGGCGCCGGTTGTCGAAGCAGCAGATCGACGAGCTGTTCGCCGCGGTGGCCGAGCGGGCCTGGCGCGAGGAGAAGCTGTGGCTGACGATCCCCGATGAACCGAAGATGGATCCGACGTTCGCTTACGGAGTGCCGCTGTACTGCCAGCGAAACCGCCGCCGTTTCTTGTACGGAGTCGTACGCCCATGCCCGAGCCTGGTGACAGCCTCGCCCAGGGCCCGGGAGGAGCCCGCTCTGGTCCGCAGCCCCCAGGAAGCCAAGGAGCTGGAGGAGGCAGGGCACGAAGGGCGGATCACGCACTTCGACTTCCCCGAACATGAGCAGCTGTCCATGTGCTGACGCCCCTGGCAGGCAGCAAGAAATGCGGGCCTGTTCCCAACGCTTTGCCGGGCGTACGCTCCGGCCATGACACCTACCGCAACGTCCGCAGACCGTCAGGATTCGGATCCCGGCTGGGGATTCACCCTCGCACTCTGAACACCCAACGGCCCTCACCGACCAGCCGCCGGTGAGGGCCTTCTGTTGTGTCACGGCGGACCCATACCGGCCCCACTTCTCGACCGGCGTTCTACGCGCTGGCCCTATCCGTTGGCCTCGTTGAGGTACTGCTGGTCGACTGTGCGGACGCGGCGCTGCTCCCGTGCCCGCCGCTGGTGCTGGATGAGGGCGTGCAGCAGGCCGGCAGCGATGAAACCGCCGGTCGTCAGGGCCAGGAGCGAGGTGATCGCTTCCGTTCCCGCCCTGGCACCGGCGGTCCCGGGTGCGTAGTGCGCCTCCACGAACCGGGCGGCGACAACGGCCACGGCTGCGACGGAGAGGGTCGCGGCCGCAAGCCAGAGGAGCACGATGGTCAGCGGGTCCCACAGTTTCCGCTCGATGGGCAGTCCAAGGCCTTGGCGGACCGCCCGCGCCTGGGCCTGGCTGCGGTGCGAGGCAACCCATCCGGCAAGCACCGAGCAGGCCGAGGCCATCAGCAGCATCCAAACGGCCCCCTCCAGCAGGACCTGCGCGCCGTGCGGTACGAACCGGGCCGTCATGACAGCCGGTAACGCTGTCACGGCCAAAGCCCCCGCCAGCGCCTTCCACTTCGCCGACCACATCTGATCAGCACCGGCTCGCCACCGCCTTGCACATCCCGTTACCGCCAGGACCGCCCCGGCCCAGAGCGCTGCGCACAGCACCAACGGTTCCACGAAAACGCTCCCTACCTCGGTGATGGGCGCCAACCCGACGCGCGCCGCACGCTGTTCATCCTGGCGGTGCGGGAATGGTGCGGGGCGGGCGTTCCGTCACCGGCACCAGACGCCAGCCACCCACCCCGGACCGGCAGCCTCCCACACCGAAGCACGTCGCAGAGTCGCACCGGCCGCGTGACCTTTGCGGGCAAGGCCACCTGGGAAGGAGTAGTCGCTTGTCGGCAGTTGACGGTCGGGCTTGACCCTGATGTTGCTGTCCACCATCGGGCACGTCACTGGCCCTGTCGCGGCCGCCGGCCTGGTGCAGAGGTACATGGGACGCCTGGTGCCGGGGGATGTCTGGTGCTGTGACGCGAGAGGATTCTCCTTGGTGCCAGCGTCGTAGTGCTGGATGAAGGCGCCGGGAAGAAGGCGAACCCTGCCTCCTGGGTCATCCGGCACGGGCAGCCCGCTGGGGGCGGCGCTGCCGGCCCGCTTCTACTCGTGCTTCTTGCGTAGCAGCTGCCGGAGTGCGCCGCGCAGCCCCTTCTGCCTGCGCTGCACTGTCACGTCCGGCGCCTTGGAGGGAAGCGGCGGCGGGCTGAGGGGCGGGTGAAGGGGGAGCGGCGGAATCACTGGGCCGGTTGGTCGGCCGTCACGGTCAGGGAGGGGACAGGTGGCACTCTGCGCCGTGGGGGACTGCGTGCCCGCTCCCGGAGCGCCGATCCCGGCTTCGGCCTGCGTCTGGGGCTGCGGGGGCGGAGGCTTCTTCTGCCGGGGCTGGGCAAGTTCCGGTGCGTGCGGCGACACAGGGGCCGCCGGTGAAGGACCGGACGTCGGCGCGGGAGCCGGGGGAGCCTGGCGGGAGGCGTGGAGTTCTCGTGCATCGGCGCGGCGCCTGCGCCAGCGGGCGCGTTGGACATCTTCCAGCGCCTGCATGACCTCCCGCGCCTCACGCAGGCTGAAGGTTGCCTTCGTCCCGGTCATCTGGTGCAGAGCCAGGGGTACCAGGCCCCAGCGGGTGGCGTCCGGCTCGGGCAGCGGGTGGCTGATCCGCCAGTCGTTCGGCCAGACCTTCCGCCGCCAGTCGGGGAAGTCCCACGCTTCGCCCTTCTCAGGGGCGTGGACGAAGTCGTGGACTCCGTAGGGGATCAGGACCTGCTTGCCGTCGAGCCAGTAGACCCCGCCGCCCGCAGTGATCACGGCAAGCTGCTCCGCGGTCGGCGCGATCGTGGCGTGGACGGTCCTGTCCCGGCCGCGTGGGGCGACGGAGAGCTTTCCGCAACGGGCGAACTGCATCGGGTCCTTGGCCAGGAACCACACATGCGCCGCCCCGGGGCCGAACTGGGCGCGCACCGCCCGCTGCCGGGCGAGGATCCGGTCCGCGCCGGGCAGCGTACGGACATGCTCGATGACCACGGTCTGCTCAGCACCGCGCACCACGATGGCGGGCGGGTGCCCGGTGGCCGGCGGGTCGCCCTCGTCCTCGATCTCCGGGTCGCGAACAAGGACAAGGTCGACGGGCACGCCCGGCCACGCCCGCACGAGAGTGTCCCGGAGTTCGAGGACCACCTCGTCGTCCAGGCCGGCCTTCCGGCGCCGCTCAGCGGGAGCCGGGCATCCGGCGCTGGATTCATGCCGGAAGTGGGGCTGCTGTTTCGCCGTCGGGCTCAGAGCCCGTGCGATCAGGTCCTGGCCGCAGGCCCGGCATGCGTAGCGCCCGCGGATCGTGCCTGCGACGCCGTAGGGGCCGCGGGCCAGGCCGGTCTCCAGGCCCGCCCCCTTGTGCAGGCTCTCGATTAACTGCCGCGTCTTCCGGTCCCAGACCCAGTCGCTCATTCCCGTGATCATGCCGGTACGTTCCGTATCTGCAAAGCGCGGGGGCGGAAGTCGGGCCAGCGCGGGGTCGCGCAGGAGGTGCCGTGGCGACACATGTGCCTCAACACGGCACACCCAAAAAGTATCCGTCCAAGTATGCTGAAGGCATGAGTGACACAACCGTCAAGATCGACACGGAAACGCGGGACCGGTTCGCCGCCGTGGCCGCCGCTCGCGGACAGACCGTCAAGGGCTATCTCGCCGCGCTGGCGATAGAGGAGGAGAACCAACTGACGCTAAAGCGCGCGACGGGCCTCTTCCGGGCCGCCGTGACGCGTCCGGGGTTCGCGGAAGCCTTCGACCGCGACTTCGGCGGCCTCCCTCAGCGCCGGGTGGCCTGACCCCGTGGATCTTCACGTCGACATCCGCTGGCTCCTCGACCGCCAGGAGGAGCTCCTGGGCAAGGAGCTGACCGTGCGGGACTACTCCGCACTGGTTGCGGCCGTGGCCCGGCACCGCGTCAACACCCCCAGCCTGGACGAGGGTGCGCCGGACGCCTTCTGGCGGGCTGCGGCCCTATTGGAGCAGATTGTGCTGCTGCGTCCGCTCCCGGTCCGCAGCGAGCTCTTCGGGTACGGCGTCGCCACGGCCTACATCGAGGCCTCCGGCGAGTCATTGGACGCACCCTATGAGTCCTGGCGTGACCTAATCATGGACATCCAGGCGCTGCGCTTGACGGTCTACGACGTAGCCGACCGTCTGCGCTCCTGGCGCTTGCCCGGAAGACCGACCTGATGCCGCCGTAGAAACGCGAAGCGGGCCCCGTCGCCACAACGGAACCCGCTTCCTAGCAATCGACTCTCGCGTCCAAGCTCTGAGTCGTGTCCGGTGAGGTGACCTCGCCGGGGTGATACCCGCAACACCCGCGAAGGGTGTTGTGGTCACCTCTACCCAGAATAGGCGTCCCGCCTGACGGAACGCCACCACTGGACTGTTCTTTCAGGTCACATCTGCTGGTCACGGCTCCCCTCTCAGGGGAGATCCACCCATGTACCGCCCGCACCACTCCCTCCGCCGGCCTCCGGCGGTCCCGCCGGAAAAGTCCTCGGGCTCTCGTGTCACATTCGGCTTTCTGCGCGACCTTGGGCTGGGTATGAAGATCATGCCCAGGTCCCTCCCTTCCAGTGCGCATCGCCTCACAGTCAGCCGCCCCCTAGGGGCGTTCGGGCACCTCGCGGAGGTGTCCGGGTGAGGAAGCGGAGTGGTCGTCCGCCTCGGTACGCGGCGGTCCCGAACGAGACGATCGACGATGCGGTACAGCTGGATTTCATGGCGTTGGCGCTGCTGACGATCCTGCTGAGGCATCGGGACGGTTGGGACATCACGATGGCCCGGATCGGTCACCGGTACGGGTACGGCGAGGAAGCGATGGCCGGGGCGATGGGTCTGCTCCAGGCCGCCCGCTACGTGGTCAAGGTCCGGTACATGCGGCGTGAGGGCAACCATTGGGCCACCGAGGTGGCCGTCTACGACGTGCCCGCCACCGATGACGAGGTGGACGACCTCCTGGCCGCGATCGAGGAGGAGAACCCGGACGCCCGCCGGATCGAGGTGATCCCGCCGACCAAGACCGCGATCGAGAAGGCCGCGAAGCGCCGGACCAAGATCGTTCCCCGACTCCGGGAATTCCGGGACTCGGGGCCGACCTGGGGAAACACGGTAAAACCGCAGGTCGTCCCCGAGTCCGGGGTTTCCCGGGACTCGGGGGACCCCGGAGTCACTAAGAAGACGAACAGCAAGAAGAAGACGAACAGCAAGAACCCTCCGGACCTCCGTCCGTCCGTCCCTGCGGGTAGTGGCGTGCGCGAGGCGCAAGCGCCTGCGGCGCGGACGGACGGACGGGGCGGCGGCATCGAGGAGGACCAGGAGGGCGGGCCCGTACCGGCCGGGGGTAGCGGGCAGGGGGGTGGCGTCACCGACGACGCCACCCTGGAGCCCGGTGGGCCGGAGGCAAAGGCGGCAGCAACGGCGGGGGGTGTTCCTGCGGCCGGTCCGGTGCGGGTGGATGCCTCGCCCGGGGTGGGTCTGCTGCTCGCGATCGGTGCGGAGCAGCCTGACCTTCTGCTGACCGGCCGGACGCTGCGGGACCAGGGCGTCATGCTGACGGGCCTGCTGGAGGCGGGGTGGCCGGTGCCGCTGCTGCGGGAGCTGGTCATGCGCCCGCTGCCCGATCCGCTGCGCCGTAAGGTCGGCGCGGTGATCTCCGGCCGCCTCAAGGCCGCGGCCGCGATGCCGGTCCCCGGATCCGCAGCGGGCGCTGCTGTCCCGCGCCAGGCTCCTGCCCTGGAGGGCTCGGGCCCGGGGGAGCGGCGGTGGGAGGACGGGCCGACGCCCTCACCGGCCCGGTGGCAGGACATGCAGGAGGAGCGGGATCAGCTGCGGCGCGGTATCGACCGCCACCCGGGCTGCGAGGCCGATGACGGTCTGTGCCCGACGCTGGCCGTGGTGGGCGAGGCCCGGTGCGCGGCCCATCTGGGCTGGGCGCTGTGCCCGGGACCGGGGGTCGAGGGGTACACCTGCCCGGTCCGGACCCGTGACGGCGGTCAGTGCGCTACCTGCCGGGAGCAGGAGTACCTGCTGCACCTGGCCGAGACGCTGCCTGCCCGGGAGGCCGAGGACGGCATGTGCCCCGGCTACCACGGGCCCTGTGGCAGGCCGGCGGTCATCGCGGGTCTGTGCGGCCAGTGCCGCCTGTCCTCGCAGGCCGACCGTGACCGCATCGAGCGGGAGTGGGCGGCCGCCGCAGCCGCGGCCGTTGCGGCTGCTCAGGCAGAAGAAGCCCGGGAGGCGGTCCCGGCGCCGTTCTGAGCGGCCCCCGTCCCGCCCCGACCCCTACAGAGTTGGGGCGGACGAAGATCGCCCAGGGGCCCGGCGGGAGCCTCAGCGGCCGTAGGTCTGACGGCAGCAGAGCTGGGAGACCGCCCCGGATACGACTCCTCCGGCACTCCGGCACAGCGCCCGCATCTGCGGGACAGGGCCAGGAGGGCGGGGCCGGCAGGCCGCCGGGCCGGTGCCGGGCGGCGCTGCTGCGGCTGGGCGGCCCGGGTCCAGAAGCCGGCGCGGCCACACGGTGCTGGGGGACAGCGGCGCGCGGCCGGGACGACGAGCCGCTACGGGCACCCTCGGGGTGGTCTGATTCGATCCGGACCACGTCCGACCGCCTGCGGGCTGGACGTCTGGCGCGAGTGCGTGCGGAGCGGCCGTTGCGGCTTGGGTGGGCCGGGGCGCCGGGGGGCCGGCCGATACGGCCACGCACCCGGTGAGGAGCACGGCGGCCACGGGGATGCGGGCACCTCGGACAGTGCCTTCACCGAAGCCTCCGACTGGCTGGCCGGCGCAGGCGTACGAGCATGTCCAGAGCCACCTGACCTGCCGCGAGGCGGCGTTCGTTCCGGCGCTGATCCTTCGCGGGCTTGGCCTGGTACCGCTGTTGCAGCCATCCGCCCATTAGGGCTCCGCTGGCGCCGACGGTGGCCCCAATCAACCCGAACCACCCTGCTGCCACTCTCGCGTCCACGGCGCCATGATGCCGACGGGGACCAGTCTGTGTGGGGCTGATCCCGTCTTTCGCTTCAGCTTTGAAGGAAGAAGGTGCTGTCCAAGAACTCTGCGAATCGAACGCGCAGGTCCTTCACAGCCGAGTTGCGTTGTGGGGCTGGCTCGTTCCGGAGGTAGGCACCTAGCGATTCGATCGAGTCCATGCACAGCCAGAGCGTGGCCTCGCGGCGCTCCATCTCGGGCCTCGTGTCTTCCGGAGGGTTCAGGAGCACGAAGAAGGCGTTCTGTTGCAGGCGCGACCGCAGTTCAGCGTCTGGGATGCGCTGCACGTTCAGCACGATCCGCGCCACTGCGTCGTGCTGACCCCGATACCGTTCGGCGCGCTCGGACTCAGTGAGGCCGTCGTTCCCCTGGCGCGCCACGCGCTGAAGCTCATACAGGTCAAACAGGATCGTGTCAGCCGCACCTGCGGTCTGCGCTTGCCGCTGCAGCCTCTTGGCGCTCAGGTCCTGCTGACGCTGCTGGAATACGACCCCGGCGAACGTCGCGCCAGCCCCCACGAGGGCGCCCCCAAGACCGATCAGGCCGACCAATATTTCGGTTTCCACGTGGCAGATCCTCCTGGATCGGCCGATTTCCCGAGAGTGATTCTCTCGACTGCTCAATGCCCGCAGTCCGGTTTGGGACACCAGCCGCAGTCACTGCAGTAGGTGGGCGCGAGGCGGACGAGGACGACGCCGGACTGGACCGATCGGAAGGCCCGTCATCGAGACCGAGGACGGCACCTGCCCCGGCTACAACGAGCCCTGCGGCCGGGGCGTGGTGATGATGGGGCTGTACCCCCGGTGTCGCATGGCCTCGCAGGCCGACTGCGACCGCATCGGAGAAGGAGTTCAACGCGACCCGCGCCGCCGCCGCCGTCGCCGCGATCGCGGACCATGAGGGGCACACGGGCGAGCAGGAGCAGCCCGCGGAGCGGAAGCCCGAGGAGTACAAGCCGCAGGAAGAGGCCAAGGCGCACGAGGCTGCAACGCTCGAGGTCAAACTTGATGAGGAAGCCGCTTTCCGAGAGGCCGCCGAACGCGCAGAGCGCGCCGAGCAGGACCGTGAGCGCGCCGCCCGGGAGCGTGCCGTGCACGGGGAGCAGAGGTCGAAGGCATCACACAGCCGGGCGAAGTCGGGACCATCCCCGCGTGCGCGGGGAGCAGCACCCGCGAGATGGGGTGCCGGGCCGGCCGTCGGGACCATCCTCGCGTGTGCGGGGAGCAGAACATCCGCACCCGCGCTGAGGACCTGGAGCCGGGGCCATCCCCGCGTGTGCGGGGAGCAGGACGATCAGCCGGTGAGCACCAGCACGAGCTGGGGACCATCCCCGCGTGCACGGGAAGCACGGCCTGTGGGAGGTGGCCGTGCCCGAGCCGACGGGACCATCCCCGCACGCGCGGGGAGCAGTTCGCGAGCGACTTCGCGAGCTGCGGCGCACCGGGACTATCCCCGCACGCGCGGGGAGCAGTGACGCCGGCCAGGAACCAGGGCGAACTCGGCGGGACCATCCCCGCGTGCACGGGGAGCAGGCCACCCCGTACATGGCGCCCATGTCCCGCTCGGGACCATCCCCGCGTGCACGGGGAGCAGCCGAGGTAGACGTAGGGCTGCGTCAGGATCGGGGGACCATCCCCGCGTGCACGGGGAGCAGATCGGCCCGTTCTCCGGCCTGGACCTGAAGATGGGACCATCCCCGCGTGCACGGGGAGCAGCTCGCCATGTTTGTGAAGCATGGGGGCTTTTCCGGACCATCCCCGCGTGCACGGGGAGCAGGTCCAGTCGCCCTTCTCCCAGGAGTGGCCCACGGGACCATCCCCGCGTGTGCGGGGAGCAGGTCCAGTCGCCCTTCTCCCAGGAGTGGCCCACGGGACCATCCCCGCGTGTGCGGGGAGCAGATCAGCTCACAGAGTGGGCAGGGGGCCGTCATGGGACCATCCCCGCGTGTGCGGGGAGCAGCCTAGGGGCGGATCGCCGTGATCGCGGCGGCAGGGACCATCCCCGCGTGTGCGGGGAGCAGGCCCCGACCCGGAGTGGAGTCCGGATCAGGGCCGGACCATCCCCGCGTGTGCGGGGAGCAGCGGACGCGCATCGGAGACGCCTCGTCAGCCGAGGGACCATCCCCGCGTGTGCGGGGAGCAGGCCGCCGCGATCTCGCGGTCCAGCTTTCGGGTGGGACCATCCCCGCGTGTGCGGGGAGCAGGCGGGGCTCGGCAAGGCCGGACCCATCCCAGTGGGACCATCCCCGCGTGTGCGGGGAGCAGAGCCTCGTCCAGCTGCCCCACGACCAGGCCTTGGGACCATCCCCGCGTGTGCGGGGAGCAGACTTCCTGACCTGCAGCGTTACAGAGGAAAGCGCGATTCTCGAGCACTTTCACCGAATGCGACATACCGGCCATACTTTCAGCACCGTTCTCCGCTCTTCGCAGCTGTACGTCCCGTCGAGACTATCCCCGGGGGCCCTCAGGGCAGCGAGGTCGCCGACTGAAGGACGCGACGTCGCTGAGACCGTCCCCACGGGCCCGACGCAGTCCATCGGTGAGATGGGGGCGGGCAGCAGGCGGGGACCATGCCCGCGTCCGTTGGGAGCAGTTGACGCTGCGGGCCTGCCGGACTGCTCACCCGGACTATCCCCGCGTGCACGGAGAGCAGGAGGACATGGTCGGCGGCCGCCAGCTGCGCCTGGGACCATCCCAGCGTGCACGGGGAGCAGTCCGCAGGTCAGAAGTGGTGTGCCGAACATGCAGGGACTATCCCCGCACGCGCGGGGAGCACTCGCCAACCACGGGCTCGCCGGGTCGGAGTTCGGGACCATGCCCGCGTGCCGTGCACGGGAAGCACGGCCTGTGGGAGGTGGCCGTGCCCGAGCCGACGGGACCATCCCCGCACGCGCGGGGAGCAGGGTCTTCTTCGAGCCGAGCCACGCCTCAAGGAGGGACCATCCCCGCACGCGCGGGGAGCAGCTTCCTGACCTGCAGCGTTATGGAGGGAGGGTGCGATTCTCAAGCACTTTCACCGAATCCGGCATAGCGGTCAAGCTGTCAGTCACACCCTTCCGCTGTTCCGTCTGTAGTCCCGTCAATACCAACGATGGGCCCACAGGAATCGAGGGCTTGGCGGCCGAACTCGCCGGCGATGTCGGGCATCCCGCACGCGCGGGGAGCAGACGGTCAGCACCATCGTGGACGCTGCATTCGCGGGACCATCCCCGCGTGCACGGGGAGCAGCCGACGAGCGCCAGGCCAGCGGCGCGGGTGGTGGGATCATCCCCGCGTGCACGGGGAGCAGTGGTCAGCCATGGCCCCCAGTACCGCGTACTCGGGATCATCCCCGCGTGCAGGGGGAGCAGACGGATCGGATGTCCGCGACGGACGGGGTCGCGGGATCATCCCCGCACGCGCGGGGAGCAGACCTGGTCGCACAGGACCGCGACCTCGGTGTCGGGACCATCCCCGCACGCGCGGGGAGCAGATGCCGCCGAGGTCCCCGACCGCGAGCGGCTGGGGACCATCCCCGCACGGGCGGGGAGCAGAAGCCGACCAGCTCGACCGGCTGGGGCATCCCGGGACCATCCCCGCACGCGCGGGGAGCAGCAGCTTCTTGAGCCGGCGGATGACTCGAACGGAGGGCCATCCCCGCACGCGCGGGGAGCAGGGAGCCGTGGGCTTCACCTTCTTCAGCTCCTCGGGACCATCCCCGCACGCGCGGGGAGCAGGGGCGTAGTACCCGTCGGGGAGTGCGGTCATCGGGACCATCCCCGCACGCGCGGGGAGCAGAGGCAAGGACGGTGTTCACGGTCGTCACGTTCGGGACCATCCCCGCACGCGCGGGGAGCAGTGGACGTTCGTGTGTTCCGCGCTGGTTAGCCGGGGACCATCCCCGCACGCGCGGGGAGCAGGCCACCGTCGCTGATCCCCCCGCCTGTCCCGGGGGACCATCCCCGCACGCGCGGGGAGCAGGCGCCACGGAGATCACGCTCACCTGGAAGACCGGGACCATCCCCGCACGCGCGGGGAGCAGAAAAGGCCCGGTCCGCACGTGGTTCTGTGCGCGGGACCATCCCCGCACGCGCGGGGAGCAGAAGCGCGGCCGGGGCCGCAACTCCATGGTCCCGGACCATCCCCGCACGCGCGGGGAGCAGGCAGTCCAGGGGCAGGCCCGTTCCGCGCGCCGGGGACCATCCCCGCACGCGCGGGGAGCAGGGCCGGGCCGGGAGGTGTCGGCGCAGCCGGGCGGGACCATCCCCGCACGCGCGGGGAGCAGGTGTCCATCGCTTCGCAGAGGCCGGGCGGCTGGGGACCATCCCCGCACGCGCGGGGAGCAGTAGTCGGCCGGGTTCCAGATCGTCGGCTGGTCGGGACCATCCCCGCACGCGCGGGGAGCAGCTCCGGCATCTCTTCGTCGTCGAGGTCGATTCGGGACCATCCCCGCACGCGCGGGGAGCAGACCAACACGCTGAGGCACTTCCCCCGGAACAAGGGACCATCCCCGCACGCGCGGGGAGCAGCCCCCGCCCCTCTCAACCCCCCTGTTGGCGTTGGGACCATCCCCGCACGCGCGGGGAGCAGACTTCCTGACCTGCAGCGTTACAGAGGGAGAGCGCGATTCTCAAGCACTTTCACCGAATCCGGCATATCGGTCAAGCTGCCAGTCACACTCTCGCTACAGAGGAAGAACGCTTTCCATGGTCTCGCCGGTTCTTACAGATCCCATTCATCGGCCAGCAGGCCCACGAGTCGCAATTGTCGCTTCTGTAGCAGCTCCGGCACCCACGTCTCATGCTGAAGGACCTGACTGGTCAGCGCGAACGTTGAGACGCCGTGCCTGCCGGTGAAGTACTTGGTCTTCTTCTCCGTGAAGTCGTAGTTCTGGGCATAGGCGTTCTTCGTTCGGTTCAGCAGAACGAGGTTGCCCAACCGGTGCGTCCACTGTCCGCGTTGCTTCTCGGTGAAATCACGTAGCCACCGCGCCCCGGCCTTCGGGTTCTGCGGCAATACGTGCTCGACGGTGATCAACGCGTGGTCGTACGAGACTCCGGGCTTTCCGGCAAGCATCTCGTCCAGGCGAAGCAGAATGTACTTACGAGTCCTGGTGACGAGGTAGATGTCACCTTCCAGACGGGCAAGAGTCTCGGTCCTCTCCTCATCCGTCAAAGCGAAGGACGGAGCATCCAGGCCCTTGCCGGCGTCGAGCTCCCGCAGCAGGTCCGCGTAGCGTGTGACGCGAGGAGTGGTGTAGACCCGGCGAATGAACATACTGGCCGCGAGTCGCTCCAGCGCGCCGAAGAACCTGTCGAGCCAGGCGGGATCGTGGCCATGGGTGCGCAGTGCCCACAGAGCCGCAGGCCGCCAGTCGTTGTTGTCGATCTGCTGGAGTCGTTTGAACCAGGCGTTGACCTGCTCGGCTCCTGAGGCCGCCGTGTAGCGGGCATCACGAATCTGCACGTAGGCATCCGCATACGGCACCACGACCTCGGTGACGAATGCCTCGGCCTTGCCCGGCAAATAGCGACTGAGGACCTGCTCGGGAAACTCCTTGAGCAGTTCCCGCTCCGCCCGCTTCATGGCGAACACCATGCGCAGGTGGAGGAAAAGATCAGCGAAGTCATCCCGGCCCAGAGCCTCCTCGGCGTCCTCCCACTTGCGGGCACACTGCTCCGAAGCGACCTCGTCCAGAGCCCCGATGATGTGCGACTTGAAAATGTCCGTCGGTGACAGGTCCATGCCCCGAGAGTTCATCACGCTAAAAATCCGGTGGGCGCTGTCAAGGTCAGGGGTGCTAACCACGACCAGGAAGGTACGCTCCCCCAGCATCTGCACAAGGTCCAGGCGGCGAGCCTCGGACCATTCCACGAGTATCGCGTGCAGTGCGGCCGCATTGCGCAGCACGGCCTTCTGCGCGTCCGTAGGCAGGGACCCCTCCTTCAGGCTCCGCAGTGCCTCGGTGCCTTCCCTCGTCTGGATGTACTGCTGGAAGAAGCCCGCGTCGCGCATACGCAGGGTGAGCCTGGGCTTGGGAGCGAGCCGCCGGACCTTGTTGCCGGGCTCCGTGACAAGCCTGTCGAGATCGCTGCGTAGATCAACGTCCTCCGTCAGGTCACGCAGGAGGGCAAACAGGATGGTCAGCGTAGTGAGGCGCTGCTGCCCGTCAATAACCTCTGCCGGTGCATCGCCTTTCGCCTTGACCAGGACGACCGAGCCAAGGAAGTACGGCTCGCCCGTGCCCCGTTCAAGCGACTCCTCCAGATCCGTGAGCAACTGGACCGCCTGCTCGACATCCCACGCGTAAGGCCGCTGGTAGTCCGGAATCCTGAAGTCGTAGTCGCTGCTGAACACCTTGTGCAGGGAAACTTCCTGCGCCTCGAGCTGCTGCATGCCCCCATGATGAGGCAGCAGTTGGCACCGCGTCCCGGTAGACAACGAACCCGGCCCAAGTCGCTGACGCGGCGCCCGGGGCCAGCAAGGTGTCGGCTCGGCTCCGCCCCGCGCGGAGAACACCGCTATGGGGTCATTGACTCCACGGCATCACCGGATCGCCTCCACCCGCCCGGAGAGCACCCGAATACGAACGCCCAGCTCAGCCGACCCCGGGTGTTCTCCACGCGAGGTAAGCCGCTGTCAAGAACCACCCCCGCGCGCGGCAGTGAGCAGCGGACGGCCGCCCGTGCAGTGTCGAAGAACCAGGGACCATCCCCGCGGGCGCGGGGAGCAGTCTGCCTTCTTCGTCTCGACGATCACCGTCAGGGGACCATCCCCGCAGGCGCGGGGAGCAGACATCCTCAACGTGAAGATGAAGGACTGGGGGAGGACCCTCCCCGCGAGCGCGGGGAGCAGTGCTCGTCCTCGCCCTTCGTCTCGATGCGGTAGGGACCATCCCCGCACGCGCGGGGAGCAGTACGGGCTGTCCGGCTCCCCTCGGCCCTGCCCGGGACCATCCCCGCACGCGCGGGGAGCAGGGGGAGATCCTCACGTTTGTCCCGTCGCTGCTGGGACCATCCCCGCACGCGCGGGGAGCAGCCACAAGGGGCGCAGCGCGATCAGGCTCCGGCGGGACCATCCCCGCACGCGCGGGGAGCAGAGATTGGGAGATCCAACGTTGTGGATTGGATAGGGACCATCCCCGCACGCGCGGGGAGCAGCCGGCCGGGTCGATGTAATGCCGCCATCCGGTGGGACCATCCCCGCACGCGCGGGGAGCAGTTGTCGTCGGTGTCGACGACTGCTACGTCGAGGGGACCATCCCCGCACGCGCGGGGAGCAGGGATGAGTACGACCACGATGGAGCTTACGGAGAGACCATCCCCGCATGCGCGGGGAGCAGGCCGCCAGCGTGGCGGCGAGCAGCGAGCAGACGGGACCATCCCCGCACGCGCGGGGAGCAGGACGTCGACAAGATGACGTCGTCCCTGGGCCGGCGATCATCCCCGCGTGCGCGGGGAGCAGCATGGGTGGCACACCCTCATAGGGACCATCCCCGCGTGCGCGGGGAGCAGATGCGACGGGACGAACACGACGGACCCCCGGGGGGACCATCCCCGCGTGCGCGGGGAGCAGGAGCACAGGAATACGAGGGCGCTGACCGCCAGGGGACCATCCCCGCGTGCGCGGGGAGCAGAGGTTCAGGCCCGGGGGGATCGCCTCGATCTCGGGACCATCCCCGCGTGCACGGGGAGCAGACCTCACGAACGCGGGTGTACGGGTCGGACGTGGGACCATCCCCGCGTGCACGGGGAGCAGTAGAAGTGGGCGTTGCCGTCGACCTCGGCCTTGGGACCATCCCCGCGTGCACGGGGAGCAGTGCACGGAGCGGACTTCGGGATCGCTCTCCGAGGGACCATCCCCGCGTGCACGGGGAGCAGAGAACGGGCGCGAGGACCTGGACGTGTCCGGTGGGACCATCCCCGCGTGCACGGGGAGCAGGGCCCGTTCGGGGCGCCCACGAACCCCTTCAAGGGACCATCCCCGCGTGCACGGGGAGCAGGGCCTGCACCTCGATCTGGAACTGGCGGCCCAGGGACCATCCCCGCGTGCACGGGGAGCAGGAGGCCGAGGTGAGGATGCCCTGGGCGATCAGGGGACCATCCCCGCGTGCACGGGGAGCAGAGTCACCGGGAAAAAGGACGGCTCGCAGCCGCGGGACCATCCCCGCCTGCACGGGGAGCAGTCATTGCGGCCGATCTCCCGGCCGATGGCCCGGGGACCATCCCCGCGTGCACGGGGAGCAGCAGGAAATTGATGCGCTTACCGGTCCGTCTTCGGGACCATCCCCGCGTGCACGGGGAGCAGGTCCTGTCCGGACTGACCGCCGCCGCCGTGGGGGGGACCATCCCCGCGTGCGCGGGGAGCAGACGAAGGGACCCGACATGAGCCACACCAGCGCGGGACCATCCCCGCGTGCGCGGGGAGCAGTAGGGAATCGGCAATGTTCGTGCCGGTTTCTGGGGACCATCCCCGCGTGCGCGGGGAGCAGCGCAAGCGGGCGCTGCGCCGAGCTGCCGGACGGGGACCATCCCCGCGTGCGCGGGGAGCAGCGGGGAAACAGGGGGCGTCCGCTGGTCAGGGCGGGACCATCCCCGCGTGCGCGGGGAGCAGGCCCACTCCTGTGCACCGGCCGTGAGCAGGATGGGACCATCCCCGCGTGCGCGGGGAGCAGGTCGGCGGCCGCCCTCCCCCGCCCGGCGCGTTGGGACCATCCCCGCGTGCGCGGGGAGCAGCCGCCCTTGGTGAGGGTCGCCTGGATCGGGAGGGGACCATCCCCGCGTGCGCGGGGAGCAGAGCACGTACACCGACATCGCGAGCCTGGACGAGGGACCATCCCCGCGTGCGCGGGGAGCAGGCACAGAGTGTCGCCCACCACGGCCAGCGTGGGGGACCATCCCCGCGTGCGCGGGGAGCAGTCGACGATCCATCCGGCGCCGCCGGTGTTGGAGGGACCATCCCCGCGTGCGCGGGGAGCAGCCCGCCGCCGATGAGGCTGAGGGCTCCGCCGAGGGACCATCCCCGCGTGCGCGGGGAGCAGGACGGGTCGCGCGGGCTCAGGTCCCCCGCGGTGGGACCATCCCCGCGTGCGCGGGGAGCAGGGCACCCCTGAAGGGTGGGAGCTGTTCGAGGTCTCGGCCGGGACCATCCCCGCGTGCGCGGGGAGCAGTGTCTTAATCGTCTCAGCGAACCGCAGAACTAGGGACCATCCCCGCGTGCGCGGGGAGCAGTCTTCCTGACCTGCAGCGTTACAGAGGGAGGGTGCGATTCTCGAGCACTTTCATTGATTCCGGCATATCGCCCATTGCGCCTTTCTGGCTGCTTGCTGTGTCAAGTCGCAGATGGTGGTGGCGCATCTTACGGTCGGACATCGGCCGACACGTGGTGGTCGGCGGAATGGCATCAGATTTTCTGATCAGGGCGTGTTGTTCGGTTGTTTGCCTGTATTTATCTGACATGGCTGATGAGGGTGGGGGCCGGTTAGGTCTCGGGGGGCGGCTGCGGGGTGCTGTTCGGCGGGTGTGGGCGAAGCATGACCGGGATGCCGAGGGCTGGCTGCCGTTGTGGCGGCATCTGGAGGACAGCGCTGCTGTGGCGGGGCTGCTGTGGGATGAGTGGCTGCCGGGGCGGGTTCGGGGTGTGATCGGGGCGTCGCTGCCCGGTGGGCTGGAGGACGGGCGGCGGCTGGTGGTGTGGCTGGCTGGTGTGCATGACATCGGGAAGGCGACGCCGGCGTTCGCGTGTCAGGTTGATCAGCTGGCTGACCGCATGCGGGATGTGGGCTTGGAGATGCGGACGCAGAAGCAGTTCGGCCCGGATCGGAAGCTCGCTCCGCACGGTCTGGCGGGGCAGTTGCTGCTGGGGGAGTGGCTGGAGGAGCGGCACGGCTGGTCGGGGAGGCAGTCGGGTCAGTTTGCGGTGGTGGTGGGTGGTCATCATGGTGTGCCGCCGGAGCATGGGCAGATCAAGGCGTTGTATGACCGTCCGCATCTGCTGCGTACGCCGGGGCCGAGCCAGGGGGTGTGGCGGCGGGTCCAGGAGGAGCTTCTCGACGGGTGTGCGGAGGAGTTCGGCGTGGGGGAGCGGCTGGGTGTGTGGCGTTCGGTGCGGTTGCCGCAGCCGGTGCAGGTGCTGTTGAGCGCTGTGGTGATCGTGGCGGACTGGATCGCGAGTAATCCGGAGCTGTTTCCGTATTTTCCGCAGGAGGTGCCGCGTTCTGGTGAGGAGCGGGTGGCGGCAGCGTGGCGTGGGCTGAGTCTGCCGCCGCGCTGGGAGCCGTCGCTGCCGCCGGTGGATGCGGGGGAGTTGTTCGCAGCCCGGTTCGATCTTCCTGGTGGGGCGGTGGTGCGACCGGTGCAGGAGGCCGCGGTCCGGTTGGCGCATTCCATGCCGGCGCCGGGGCTGATGCTGATCGAGGCTCCGATGGGGGAGGGGAAGACCGAGGCGGCGCTGGCGGTGGCGGAGGTTTTCGCGGCGCGTTCCGGGGCGGGTGGAATGCTTTTCGCGCTGCCGACGATGGCGACGGGCAATGCCATGTTTCCGCGGCTGCTGGACTGGCTGGAGAGGCTGCCGGCCGAGGGTGGGGCGCGGCTGTCTGTGTTGCTGGCGCACTCGAAGGCTGCGCTGAACGATGACTTCGCCGAGTTGCTGCGGGACAGTCGGCAGCCGATCGTCGCGGTCGATGTCGATGAGGATGTTTCCCCGTGGCGCCCTGCGGATGCGGGTCGGGTGGCGCCGGCTGTGCTGGTGGCGCACGCGTGGCTGCGGGGGCGGAAGAAGGCGTTGCTGTCCTCGTTCGTCACGGGCACGGTGGACCAGTTGCTGTTCGCGGGGCTCAAGAGCCGTCATCTGGCGCTGCGTCATCTCGCGGTGGCGGGCAAGGTCGTGGTGATTGATGAGGCGCACGCTTACGACACGTATATGAGCGTCTATCTGGACCGGGTTCTGGAGTGGCTGGGGGCGTACGGCGTGCCGGTGGTGGTGCTGTCTGCGACGCTGCCGGCCGCTCGGCGCCGTGAGATGGCGGCCGCTTACGCAGGTGCCGGCCCTGAGGCGTTGGGTTTCAGTGAGGTGGAGGGGGCCACGAGGTACCCGCTGGTGACGTGTGTGGCGCCCGGGCGGGCCCCGGTGATCGAGTGTCCGGCGGTGTCGGGGCGGGGTGGGCGGGTGGTTGTGGAGCCGTTGGGCGACGAGCTGGAAGTGCTTGCGGAACGGCTTGGTTCGGAGCTCGTCGACGGCGGATGTGTGCTGGTGGTCCGTAACACGGTGCAGCGTGTCCTGGATACCGCGAAGGTCCTTCGTGCGCGTTTCGGCAAGGGGCAGGTGACGGTTGCGCATTCCCGGTTCGTCGATGTGGACCGGGCGATGAATGATGCCGGGCTGCTCGACCGGTTCGGGCCGCCCGGGAGGTCGGGTGGTGTACGGCCGGTGGGGCCGCACATCGTGGTGGCCAGTCAGGTCGCCGAGCAGTCCTTGGATGTGGACTTCGATCTTCTGGTGAGCGATCTGTGTCCTGTTGACCTGCTGCTGCAGCGTATGGGCCGCCTGCACCGCCACCAGCGCGGTGCCGGCCAGCTCCTGCGGCCGGCGGGGATGCGGGTGGCGCGGTGCCTGGTGACGGGGGTGGACTGGGCCGGTGCTGTGCCTGTGCCGGTGCGGGGTTCTGTCGCGGTGTACGGGCAGTACAGCCTGCTGCGGTCGCTCGCCGTGCTGCGCCCGCACCTGGAGAGGGGCGGGCGTCCGGTGGGTCTGCCGCAGGACATCAGTGTGCTGGTGCAGGCGGCGTACGGGGAGCCGTCCCAGGTGCCCGGTGGGTGGGAAGAGGAATGGGCCCAGGCTCGGGGACGGCATGAGAAGCACCGGGCGGATCAGGCGGAGCGGGCCGGCCGGTTCCGGATTGATGCGGCTGGGCGGGCGGGGCGGCCGCTGATCGGCTGGGTGTCCGGCGGGGGCGGGGACGCCGACGATACGCGGGCCGGGCGGGCTCAGGTCCGTGACAGCCAGGAGACGCTGGAAGTTCTCGTTGTGCAGCGGCTGGCGGACGGGCGGCTGGTCACGCTGCCCTGGCTGGCGAAAGACGGCCGGGGGCGCGTGCGTGGCGGCCTCGACCTGCCTGTGGACCGGTGCCCGTCCCCTGCGGCGGCGCGGGCTGCGGCGAGTAGCGGACTTCGGCTTCCGGTGCAGTTCTCGGCGCCCGAGGTGATGGACCGGGCGATCGCCGAGCTGGAGAAGTTCTTCGTCCCGGCGTGGCAGTCCAAGGACAGCCACTGGCTGGCCGGGCAGCTGATTCTCGTTCTCGACGCCGATTGTCAGACCCAACTGGCAGGCTTCAGCCTCCAGTACAGCGAAAGTGATGGACTTGAGGTGACCCGTGTCTGAAACACCATCGGGAACGGCCGGCAGCGGCCCGTTATCGTTCGACCTGACCAGCCGCCCGTGGATCGGAGTCCTGCGCTGCGACGGCGTGCAGGAAGAGATGTCGCTGCGCACGGTGTTCGCCGAGGCCGGGAGGGTGCGGCGGCTGGTGGGAGACCTGCCCACCCAGGAGTTCGCCCTTCTGCGGCTGCTCCTGGCCATCGCCCACGATGCGCTGGAGGGCCCCCGGGACATCGATCACTGGGCGGATCTGTGGGACGACGAGGAGTGTTTCGCTCCCGTCGACGCCTACGTGACCGAACACCGGCACCGGCTGGACCTGCTGGACGTCACAGCCCCGTTCTTCCAGGTCGCGGGTCTGCGGACGGGCAAGGGCGAGGTGGCGTCCCTCAACCGGATCGTCGCGGATGTCCCGAACGGGGAGCCGTTCTTCACCTCACGGATGCCCGGGGTGGACCGTCTCGGATTCGCCGAAGCAGCCAGATGGGTCGTGCACGCCCACGCCTTCGACACCTCCGGTATCAAGAGCGGCACCGAAGGGGATGACCGGGTCAAGGGCGGCAAGGTCTACCCGCTCGGGGTCGGCTGGTCGGGAAACCTGGGCGGTGTGTTCGCCGAGGGCCATACGCTGCGCGAGACGCTTCTGCTGAACCTGGTCGCCGCGGACACGAACGGCCTGCGTTTCGACTCCGGTGACCGGCCCGCATGGCGGCGGGACCCCGACGGGCCCGGCGTCCTGGACGGCCGGCAGCCGAGCGGGGTCCGCGACCTGTACACCTGGCAGTCACGGCGTCTGCGGCTGCACTTCGACCACAACGGTGTGCACGGTGTCGTCCTCGGCTACGGCGACCCCCTCGGCGCCCACAACCTCCACACCCGTGAGCCGATGACCGCCTGGCGGCGGAGCCCGGCCCAGGAGAAGAAGCGCGGCGAACCGCTGGTGTACCTGCCCCGCGAGCACGATCCGGCGCGGGCGGCATGGCGGGGCCTCGCCTCGCTGATCTCCGGCCGCACCGAATCCTCACAGGGGGCGGAGGCCGCCCCGTTCCTGCGGCCAGGAGTCCTGGAGTGGGTCTCCCGCCTGACCACCGAAGGGGTACTGGAGCGCAGCTTCCTGATCCGGACCCGGGTGATCGGCGCGGTGTACGGGACGCAGCAGTCCGTGATCGACGAGATCGCTGACGACCGGCTGGCCATGGGCGTGGTGCTGCTCCACGACCGGGACCGGGCGTACGGGACACAGGCCATCGACGCGGTCGCTGACGCGGAGGGCGCGGTCACCGCTTTCGGTGACCTGGCCACGGATCTGGCCCGCGCGGCCGGTGCTGAGTCCGACGGACCCCGTGCCACGGCCCGCGATCAGGGGTTCGGTGCCCTGGACGGCCCCTACCGTGCGTGGCTCGCCGCCCTCGCCGACGCCCAGGACCCCTACCTGGCGCGGGAGGAATGGAAAGAACAGGTCCGCCGCACCGTTGAGCAGCTGGGTGCCCGGCTCCTGGCCGCGGCCGGGGAGGCCGCCTGGACCGGGCGGACCGTGCCCGCCAAACAGGGATCCCAGTGGCTCAACTCCGCCTTGGCCGAATCCTGGTTCCGTGCCCGCCTCGCCAAAACCCTCGGCACCCCGCAGGCCTGTGCCGCGACGGCAGGCGGTGGCGCCGCACCGCCCTCCGAAGACCTCACCCCGAAGGTGCCCGCATGACCACCACCGTCACCCCTCTGACCGCCCGGCAACGCGTACAAGAAGCCACCGAGGACCTCATCGGCCCGTTGCAGCGGGACCTGCTCGCCGACCGGTCGCACGCCGTCGCCGCCCTGGCCCGCCTGCGCCGGGGGGCGGGCAAGGACACCTCCCAGGTCCCCGACCTGTGGGGCCTGGTCGACATCGGTCCCCTCCACGACCGGCCGAAGGACGGCGGCAGGCCCCTCACCGAAGGCGAACTCACGCACGCCGAGGACGCGGTACACACCGCGCTGACCCTGTGGGCCCTGCACCAGCAGTCCCGCGGCCAGGGCATGCACCAAAGCGGCCGACCCCCCGCCCACCGCGGACTCGGAGCAGCGGTACGCCAGCTGATGCCGCCCGGCGAGATCGCCGAACCCGTCCGCAAACGCCTCGTGAGGGCCGGCACCGCACCCGACCTCCCGCAACTGGCCCAACGCCTGCGCGACATCGTGCTGCTGCTGCGCCAGCAGGACATCCCCCTCGACTACGCGCTCCTCGCGGCGCAGCTCTACCAGTGGCAGGCCCCCGGCGGCCGGGACACCGTCCGCCGCGCCTGGGGCCGCTCCTTCCACGCCTACCGCGGACCGCAGAACACCTCCAAGACCGGTGCCCCGGACGACGCCGCACCGGACCACGACCACACCGCTGACAAGGACGCCTCGTGACGACCCGCATCTACATCGACGTGCACGCCCTGCAGACCGTGCCGCCCAGCAACCTCAACCGTGACGACACCGGTGCCCCGAAGTCCGCCGTCTACGGCGGTGTGCCCCGTGCCCGGGTGTCCAGCCAGGCATGGAAGCGTGCCACACGCGCCTACTTCAGTGACGAGCACCTGCTGGAGCCCAGCGAGCTCGGCGTACGGACGAAGAAGGTCGCCGAGGTCCTCGCCGAACGCATCAGTGCCCTCGACCCCGCCATCGAGCGGGCCGATGCCCTGCAGACCGCCGCCGTCGTGATCGAGAACGCCACCGGCTCGAAGATCGAAGTACCCAAACGGAACGCGGACGCCGCGAAGGACAGCGAGGAGCAGCCGCCCCCGCAGTCGAAGTACCTCATGTTCCTCAGCGCCCGCCAGCTCGACAGCCTGGCCGCCCTCGGCGTAGAGGGCGCACCGGACATCAAGGGCTACTTCAAGGACAAGGCGCACAAGGCCCGGGCGAAGGAGATCGCCGACACCCGGCACTCCGTCGACATCGCCCTCTTCGGGCGGATGGTCGCCGACTCCGCCGACATCAACGTCGACGCGGCCGTCCAGGTCGCCCACGCGATCAGCGTCCACCGCGTCGAGAACGAGTCCGACTACTACACCGCGGTCGACGACCGGAACACCGACGCCGAGCCGGGCGCCGGAATGATCGGGACGGTCGACTTCAACTCCGCCACCCTCTACCGCTACGCGGCACTCGGCGTCCACCAGCTCGCCGACAACCTCGGCCAAGGGCTGCGCGAGGACGAACCGGTCACCACCCCGGTCCGGCGGGCGGTGGAGGCGTTCGTGCACGGCTTCGTCGCGTCCCTGCCCACCGGGAAGATCAACACCTTCGGGCACCACACCCTGCCCGACGCGGTCATCGTGAAACTCCGCACCACCCGCCCCATCAGCTTCGTCGCCGCGTTCGAGGAACCCGTACGGGCCGACCAGACCAGCGGCCACGTCAAAGAGGCCTCCGCCCGCCTGGCCGAGTACATCCCCGACATCGAACGCGCCTACGGAGACGAGGAGTCCACCCTCACCTGGGTTCTCCGGGTCGGCCCGAACACCGCAAAGCTCACCGGAATCGGCGAAGAGGCCACCAACCTGACTGCCCTCGTCTCCCACGTCGGCCAGGCCGTCGCCGACCACCTGGAAAAGCCCGCATGAGCGTCCTCACCCTGCTGCTGGCCGGCCCCCTGCAAGCCTGGGGGGCCTCCGCCCGCTTCACCCGCCGCACCACCGAAGCAGCCCCCACCAAAAGCGGCGTCATCGGCATCCTCGCCGCCGCCCAAGGCATCCAGCGCGGCGACGACACCCACCTCGCCGAACTCGCGGCCCTGCGCTTCGGCGTCCGCATCGACCAGCCCGGCACCCGCGTCCGCGACTTCCAGACCGCCCACCACCGCATCACCGACAAATCAATGCCGCTCTCCGAACGGTTCTACCTCGCCGACGCCGTCTTCACCGCCGCCGTCGAAGGCGACCACACCCTTCTGGCCACCCTCCACAACGCCCTGCGCAACCCCGTCTACCCACCGTTCCTGGGCCGCCGCTCCTGCCCGCCCGCCCACCCGGTCGAACTCGCCATCCACGACACCACCCTCACCCGGGCTCTACGCGACGAACCCTGGCACGCCGCCCACTGGTACCAGAAACTCCACCGCACCACCCACACCGTCCCCCTCGTGATCCTCCGCGACGCCAACCCCGGCGAACGCAACGGCGACACGCTGCCCGACCACCCCCTCAGCTACGCCGCCGAACACCGCCGCCACGCCCTGCGAACCGTCGTGAGCGAAACCGTCGACATCCCCAACCCGCGAGCTCACGCCCGGCAGCCTGCCCGCCGCCAGCCCGTACCGCACCACGACCCGTTCGGTCCGCTGGAGGACACCCTCTGATGCACCTGACCCGCTTCCGCCTGAACACCGCACGCCCCGGCGCCCGCCGCCTCCTCGCCTCCCCCCAGTCCCTGCACGCCGCGGTCATGGCCTCCTTCCCTCACCTCCTGCCCACCGACACCACCACCGAAGGGGCCCGCGTGCTGTGGCGCCTCGACCACAACGCACGCGCCGAAGTGCTCCTCTACATCGTCAGCCCCGACCTCCCCGACCTCACCCACCTCGTCGAACAGGCCGGCTGGCCCGCCGCCCACACCCCACAAACCCCCGGCTGGCACACCCGCCCCTACACGCCCTTCCTCGACCGGATCACCCAGGGCGACACCTACGCCTTCCGCCTCACCGCCAACCCCGTCCACCACATCCGGCGCAAGGACGGCGAACCCACCAAAGCCACCGCCCACGTCACCCCCACCCACCAGATGGGCTGGCTCCTGAACCCCGAGAGACAAGAACGAGCCGGCTTCCGCATCAACGACAAACCCCACGACCAGCGACTCCTGCCCGCCGGACTCACCCACCAGCGCCGCCCCCACCACGGCGACCTCCACACCCTCACCGTCCGCGACGAACGCACCCTCACCTTCGCGAAGAACCGCGACACCCCATCAGCACGCCACCAGGTAAAGGTCGTCACCGTCACCTACGACGGCCACCTCACCGTCACCGATCCACAAGCACTGCGCCGCACCCTGACCCAGGGCATCGGCCGCGCCAAGGCCTACGGCTGCGGACTCATGACCCTCGCACCCCTGCCCGCCGGCTGAAGCCATGACCACCGTCGGCAAACGCCCCGCCCTCACGCCCCGGCACCTCACCCGCACCACGGAACGCCTCTCCTTCATCTACCTGGAGCGGTGCACCATCCACCGGGACGCCAACGCCATCACCGCGGAGGACGCCGAGGGGACCACCCACATCCCCTCCGCCACCATCGGCACCCTCCTCCTGGGACCCGGCACCCGCATCACCCACCAGGCGATGAGCGTCCTCGGAGAAACAGGAGCCTGCGTCGCCTGGGTCGGCGAACACGGCGTCCGCTACTACGCCGGAGGACGCGCCCTCAGCCGATCCGCAGCCCTCCTCGAAGCACAGGCCACCCAGTGGGCCAACGTCCGCAGCCGCATCGCCGTCGCACGGGCCATGTACCGCCTGCGGTTCCCCGACGAAGACCCGGCCGGCCTCACCCGCCACGAACTGCTCGGCAGAGAAGGCACACGGGTACGGAACTGCTACCGCGCCCAGGCCGCCCGCACCGGCCTGCCCTGGAACGGACGCCACTACACCCCCGGTGACTTCACCAGCGGCGACCCCGTCAACCAGGCGATCACCGCCGCCGCACAGTGCATGTACGGAGTCGCGCACGCCGTCGTCGCCTCACTCGGATGCAGCCCCGGCCTCGGCTTCGTCCACTCCGGACACGAGCTCTCCTTCGTCCTGGACATCGCCGACCTCTACAAAACCGACATCGGTATCCCCCTCGCCTTCGACGTCGCGGCCGAAAGTGAAGAAGACATCGGATCACGCACCCGCCGAGCCCTCCGGGACAGGATCAACGAGACCAGACTCCTCGAGCGCTGCGTCAGAGACATCAAGGACCTGCTCCTGCCTGACAACCCGGAGCATGCGAGCGAACCAGCGGAGAACACTGACCGAGTAACGCTCCAGAGCGACAGAGGCCTGAACGTCTCCTCGGGAGTGAACTACGGAACCGAAGACGAGGCGGCAATCTGGTGACCGTTATCGTCCTCACCAACTGCCCGCCCGGCCTCCGGGGCTTCCTCACACGATGGCTCCTGGAAATCTCCGCCGGCGTGTTCATAGGCAACCCCTCGTCCCGCATCCGAGACGTGCTCTGGGACGAAGTCCAGCAGTACGCCGGACAAGGCCGCGCGCTCCTCGCCCACACGACCAACAACGAGCAGGGCTTCACCTTCCGCACCCACGACCACACCTGGCACCCAACCGACCACGAAGGCCTCACTCTGATCCAGCGCCCCCATACCACTACGAGCTCAACTAGCAGCACTGCGAAGCCGGGGTGGAGCGCGGCGTCCAAGCGGCGCCGCTTCGGAAGAAGATAGAAGACTAAATGTCTCATCTGTCGGAATCGATGAAAGTACTCGAGAATCCGCTGTTCGCGAGATAAACCCGCAGGTCAACGAGTCTGCTCCCCGCGCCCGCGGGGATGGTCCCCGGTTCCCAGATGGAGAACCGCTCCACCTTCTCTGCTCCCCGCGCCCGCGGGGATGGTCCCGACGTCGTCGCCTGACCCGCGCCCCGCGCAGGCTGCTCCCCGCGCCCGCGGGGATGGTCCCGAGCTGTACGCCGAGAAGAACCAGGTGGGTTTCTGCTCCCCGCGCCCGCGGGGATGGTCCCAAGGGATTCACCTTCGAGAAGGGTGCATGAAACTGCTCCCCGCGCCCGCGGGGATGGTCCCCTCGGAAACAGCAAGGCGGCGAATGACGCCCTCTGCTCCCCGCGCCCGCGGGGATGGTCCCCGGTGCTGGTGGTCCTCGACCCGCTCACAGCCCTGCTCCCCGCGCCCGCGGGGATGGTCCCTATGGGTAAGTTCTACTCATGCACCAACCCCCCTGCTCCCCGCGCCCGCGGGGATGGTCCCTGCACGCTTGCGCCCGCAAGCAGCGCGGTGATCTGCTCCCCGCGCCCGCGGGGATGGTCCCTCCTCGCGCAAGGCCTCCATCCGCCTGGTGGCCTGCTCCCCGCGCCCGCGGGGATGGTCCTCCAGTGGTCGCCGCTTGCCTTGGTATTGCATCCTGCTCCCCGCGCCCGCGGGGATGGTCCCCCGGCCGGCCGGCCGCGGGCTCGTTCGCGGTGCTGCTCCCCGCGCCCGCGGGGATGGTCCCACCCGCCTCGACCCGAGGGGCAGGCGGGTGTGCTGCTCCCCGCGCCCGCGGGGATGGTCCCTACGAGTTCTGGACGCTCCAGGGCCAGGACGCCTGCTCCCCGCGCCCGCGGGGATGGTCCCTCAGCCACGCCATCGAGTGCAACAGCATCAGTCTGCTCCCCGCGCCCGCGGGGATGGTCCCCCGTCCGGGATCGGGCAGTGCGCCTCGATCCACTGCTCCCCGCGCCCGCGGGGATGGTCCCCAGCTGGGCAGACTCCGCCGGCCGCACCTGGACTGCTCCCCGCGCCCGCGGGGATGGTCCCGACAAGTAGAAGCCAGAGCGAGGTCGATGTCACTGCTCCCCGCGCCCGCGGGGATGGTCCCGCTTCGCGCCCCGGCTGGGGTGGGGCGGTCGGCTGCTCCCCGCGCCCGCGGGGATGGTCCCCACTGGTCGCCGTCCTTGTCGCGGTAGGTGTCCTGCTCCCCGCGCCCGCGGGGATGGTCCCCACGCGACCATCGGCCCCGACCGGCTCGGATGCTGCTCCCCGCGTCCGCGGGGATGGTCCCGTCCCGCTCGAGATCACCGCGACCACCGAGGTCTGCTCCCCGCGCCCGCGGGGATGGTCCTCTTCCAGGTGACGCGGAAGTTGAGGAGCCAGTCTGCTCCCCGCGCCCGCGGGGATGGTCCCGACGACCACCTGACCCTCCCCGTCACGGCCGGCTGCTCCCCGTGCCCGCGGGGATGGTCCCTCGCCCATGCTGCCGTCGGTCGTGGTGACGGCCTGCTCCCCGCGCCCGCGGGGATGGTCCCGTGCGAGGCCTGATTGTAGGCGTGGCTGGAAACTGCTCCCCGCGCCCGCGGGGATGGTCCCGTCTGGGACAGGGCGGTGCCGATGCAGGCGGTCTGCTCCCCGCGCCCGCGGGGATGGTCCCCCCACTCCGGGTCTGGTCAGCACCGCGCCCGGCTGCTCCCCGCGCCCGCGGGGATGGTCCCATGAGCCCCAGCAGCCGCGACGCCCATGCTCTCTGCTCCCCGCGCCCGCGGGGATGGTCCCCACGCGGACAGCCGGAGGCTGACCCGGGCGCGCTGCTCCCCGCGCCCGCGGGGATGGTCCCACCGTGAACCTCGCCGGCGGATGGTGGACGGGCTGCTCCCCGCGCCCGCGGGGATGGTCCCCATGCCGTGGACGACGCCCGGACGATCGTCAGCTGCTCCCCGCGCCCGCGAGGATGGTCCCGACCCGCGCAGCGACGGCCCGGCGTACGTACCTTGCTCCCCGTGCCCGCGGGGATGGTCCCGACCGGCTCATCAAGCTGACCGAGTACCGACGCTGCTCCCCGCGCCCGCGGGGATGGTCCCGACGACGGGACACGTCTATGCCGACCGGCACGCTGCTCCCAGCGCCCGCGGAGGTGAGCCGCCGCGGGGACGATGTGCTCCTGGTGGTGGTCGGTGCTCTCCGCTCGAGCGGAGTTGAGCCGCAGGACGAGATGTCCGGCTACGAGTGGACGTTGCGTTCTCCGCGCGAGCGGAGGTGAGCCGCCCACCGGCGTCAGCGGCAAGGCCCATGACGTGTGCTCTCCGCGCAAGTGGAGGTGAGCCCGGCGTCGGTCATGTCCTGCGGCTGACGTGCTCTCCGCACAAGTGGGTCCGCCGCGGCTTTCAGCTCGCCCATGGGGCCCGTAGTTCGCACCTACGGGCGCTGGTGGGAGGCCGAGACCGCGGCCAGCGACACCACGGCGCCGTGTGCACCATCCGCGTGGTTCCCGCGGGAACGGCGTCCACAGGCAAGCCGTTCCGGTCGGCGTTGTCCTCCCCGGCCGCGTCGGAAATGCCAGCGAATAGACGGGAGTTAATGGTCACCGACGGCTGCCGCGAGGCGCTCGCCGCTTACTGCGTCACCTTGAGTACTCATCCGGCATTACACCAACGCTGAAGTCGAGGCGGCCGTCGAACGACAGTTCCGTGACCGGATCGGTAGTGGGGGAGGGCGGCGTGAACGGATTCGTTGACAATTTTCGCGATCTTGAAGGGGCTCGGTGGGGGTGTGCGTCAGGCGTGCGGGGGTGTCAGGGTTACGCGCCCGCACGCGGCGGATTCAGGTTGGTAGTGGCCTTTGCCCGTTTCCGCTGACCGTTTTTGATCGGCTGAGTGAGTCTTCTGTCGCGGTAGTTGATCGCGTTGCGTTCTGAGGGCAGGCGGGTACCGGTGCCCATGGCGCTACTCAGCGACACGAGACGGGTGCGGAAGGTAGTACATTCCGATTCCCGGTTCTCACCGGGACGGCAAAGACCCCGGCTGCTGGTTGGTCGCCTCGCCGGGGCCTCTTGTCGCTCGTCAACGTCAGCTCGAACCCTGAAGGAGGGCTCTGGTGTCTCCAAGCTGCCGTCGTACCCGTCTCCCTGCCCGCGTGAACACGTTCGCAAGGAAACTGAGCCGCGAGCGTATCATCCCTGCTGAGTACATGGTTCAAACACATGGGTGGGATGTCACGGCTGTCACGCTGCGCGGAAGTCTGCCCATCGTCGCAGTTTCCCTGCCCCTGATCGTCGTCCCGGCCTCTTTCGATCCCCGGATGCTCCCGTTGCTGGCCCTCTTTCTGACGGCCTCTCACGGATCTTTGCTGGTCCACCGCCGGATCCGCCGCCGCTGACCAGGCGGGCCGCGCAGCGCGGGCACCGGTCCCGCTGTGCGGCCCCGGCTCGCCCACAGCTTCCGTCACCGCGCCGGGGCGGGCACAGATACCCGCCCCGGCACACCGAAAGAGGTCACCCGTGCCCGCCAGTTCGTACCCCTCACCCCAGCGGCCCGCCCGCCCCGGTACAGCCGTCGACGCCGACCGGGCAGCCCGCTGCACCGAGGCCCTGCGCGACATCGCCGAGGACTTCGCCGTGGTCTCCGACGCGCTCATGCACAAGACCTACGGCGTCGCGACCCCGACCGCCGATCTCGTCGACACCGTCCTGGAACTGAGGAGGCTCACCGAGGAGGCGGTCGCGGCGATCGTCGTCCGCCAGAGGTCCCAGGGAGAACCGCTCAGCGACCTCGCCTCCTCCCTGGATCTCACTGTGGACCGGCTGCGCAAGAAGTACGTACCGAAGACCGTCGACCAGGCCCTCGCGGCCCGCCGCCGGCCCAACCGGCGGGCCGCTACCGCCCGGCCGCCCGACGACGTGCCCGCCCCGAAGAATCTGCTCCGCCGCCCGCGCCAGCGCCTGGCGTGCGCGCTCACCCGGATGCAGAAACAGGCCGGCATCACCCAGCAGGCTCTCGCCGCGCACATGAATGTGGACCCGTCCTACGTCTCGCGCCTGCTCTCGGGCGAGCGGGAACTCTCCTGGCAGCACGTCAAGGCCATCGTCGACTGCTGCGACGGCACCCCGGACCTGGTCAAGCCCCTCTGGGAAGCGGCCGCGGGCATCGAGCCGACCGGCACCGATCCCGCCCGCTACCTGCGCACCTACCTTCAGGCCCTCCGGTACGCGAACGGCTCTCCGTCCGACCGGGCGGTCATCGCCTCCAGTCAGCACGCGATCACCATCGCGGACCTGCGCCAGGCCCTTCAGGGCTGGGCCGTGCCCGAGTGGCCGGTCGTCAGCCAGCTCGTCACGGCCCTGCAGGGCCTGCCCGAGGTGGCGCTCCCGTTGTGGCGCCGCGCCCGTTCCAGCACGGAGACCTGCACCCTTCGCGCCGAGGCCTTCGGCTGACCATGACCAGCAGGAGAGCAGCCCTGAAACCTCCCGCACCCTCTGTGATCACGAATGCCTTTTACGCCTTCTACGACCTGCATCGTCCCGCGTACCACGCGTACGCGGCGGCCTACCTACCGCCGGAGGAAGCGCGGATAGCCGTCACGCACATCTTCGCCCTGGTCGCTGACCACTGGTCCACCATCATTTCCCAGCGCTACCCCTCCGCTTGGGCCTGGGAGCGCTACACCCGCACCATTGCCCGCCGCAGCGGCCGCGCACCCACCGCCACCGAGGACGTCCACCTGCTGTACGAGCAGCTGCTGCTGAGCATCGATCAGATCGCCACCGTGACGGGCGTCGAACCTGCCGCCGTCACCGCCCTCCTGGCCGCCGCCCACCGATCGGCCTCCCAAGGTCGAAGGCCCCAGAAGTCTCCGGGGCGATGTGCCGCCGACAGCCGGCCACCGCGGGGGCGCAGGGAGCCGGCACGAGGGAACGGTGTCACCACGGACCAGTAGTTGACGGTGAGGAGTGCTCCAGTGCGGCTCCAGCTCTCTCCGGGCGCGTGTGGCACGGCCGCTCCGCTCTTCGCGGTCCGGGCGGATGACGCAGCGGCCGTGCGTACTCCCCGGAAACCCCCTCGTGGTTCCACGAAGCGCGTTACCTGATCGTCGCCTGGTCGCCAGCGACTACCGGTGTGTACTGCCGCCCGTCCTGTATGACGTGGCGGCCAGCCTCATCGGGCATCTCGCCGACCAGCTGCCCGCCGCCTCCGAGGGCCGGCTGGACCTGCCTACCTGGAGCACCTCTGGTCGGTTCTCCAGGTAGGCAGGCACGCCCGGCCGCGGGTGAAACTCAAAGGTCGTCCGTCGTGGCTCATCCAGCTCAGTGCTTGACGCGCGAGCTGCCGGAAGGGCGTGGCGATCTCGATCGGCTCCGCCGGAGTGCCTGGGCGCTCACGCGCCCAGGCGGCGGCGTAGTCTCGCGCGGAATGAGGCACTGCCAGAGTCCTCACTGGCAAGGATGGTCGGCTGCAGCCGAGCCGACCTGATAGCTGTGCGGACACCACTCACACTTATCGCAGCTGTGATCGTCGATTGAGCTCTGAGTTCTACCACGCACGAGATCGCTAGCTGCGCGGGGTACGGGGAACGCTGCAGTGCGAACAACACCTAAGCGAGTACGGCCAGGTCCTGCGTGACGAGGTACTCGCCAACGCCATCCTCGATATGCCCCGTGAAACGAATCTGGCCTGTACGTGCGTTCGTTGCGCGGACCTCACAGGTCGCCCCGCTGGAAGGAGCGTGCTGCGGCCATGGCTTCCTTGAAGCGTCCCTGGGCGATGGCCTCGATGGGGGAGTCGTCTTCAAGCTGCGGGTTCATGCCCATCATCCAGGCACGCGCGATGTGGTGGTTTTCGCAGTTGGCGATGAAGGTGAAAACCTGGCAGGCGGCACGCATCCGGTTCTCCGCGTCGATGCGTGGGGCGTTCTGCTCACGAGCCCATCGTCCAACTTGCTTGTGGTCTTCCACGCCTGCGATGAGAGCGGCCACTCGCTGACTAAAAGTGTCCTGCAGCAGGGCAGCCATCTGAGCGGGCGTTAGTACCGTTGTCTCGCGGAGTGCTCGGCCCTCGGCTTCGGCGGCTGTCTCTCGCTGAGTCTTCATGGTCTCCTCGATTCCTTGCTGGCCGCTAGGCAACTGCGAAGGAAGTTCGCGCTTGGAGCGCTAAGGCCGTGGTGTGGGGTGGGCGAGGTGCATGCCGCGGTGGCTGGTGATACCGCGCGTGCCCGGATCTGGCCGGTAAGCCAGGGATGCACACCTTGTCGGCTCGGAGGAGACGTTTTTGATCGGGTACGTCAGCTGCGCGGCCGGCATGGACCGCAGTGGCGGCGCCGGTAACCACCGGTCTATGCGTAGATGGGTCATCAACATGCTTACTCCTAGGTTCAGTTGGCTACAGCGTACCCTTTTAGGGGCTCCTTACTCCATAGTTTTCCCACCTTAAAACACCCCTAAATCCCACCTGGGGTAAGTGTGCAGGTGCTCTGAGCTGCACCTTCTTGCCAGGTGCAGCAGGTACAGCGTTGTGACGGCGACGCAGGGAGGAGACCTGAACGAGGGACATTGCGTACGGCTAGACGATGCATCGCGGTCACCGGATGCGCAGGCCGTACTCCTTAGCGACCTCTCGCAGTGCCCAGTCCTCCTTCTTGATCGGACGCCGCTCCTGCTCGTGCAGCTCGGTGTCGCGCCATATGGCCCAGCACTGGTAGCCGGCGTAGCCGGAGCGATAGGTGATGCCCTGGACCAGCTGATGTCCCCTTTCGTTGCGCTGCGCTACCGCCCAGGCGGCGATCTGACGGGTGATGCGCCTGTCCCTGCCCCGCAGGTGCTTGTCGGTCAGGGAGTCGCCTACACCGAAGGCTTTGAGGTCCTCACCGAGTTCGTCGAGGAGGACGCTGCGTGTCGCATCGGCTTCCAGATCCAGGAACTGAGCTTCGGACGATGTGGTCAGCCGGACCAGGATCCGGTTGTGCCTCCAGCTTGAGGCGATGTCACCGACGGACATATGCGCTCCCTCGGTGGGGGCCCCCTCCGTCATCCACCCGCGCATACGGGGGGAAACGCGGAACTGTTCCAGAGCTTCCGCATAGCAGCCGGCCGGGTCCGAGGCGCAGTACAACGTCCCGTAGGAGAAGAGGCTGAATCTCCCGGCCGACGAACCGTCGAAGGTCTCGGGCTCCACTTGGTTGTACTTGACCGGTTCTTCGGACCATCCCAAGCGCCACAGGCCCTGCACGGGTGCCTGTGACAGGGTGACAGAGGGGACGGTCATCGCAGCCGCCTCCCCTGGACGGCAGGCGCAGGGCCACTCTCCGTTGTGGGTTCCGCAACGATCACAGGAAACACCGCCGGAGAGCGGTGCTCTAACGCAACGATCATCGATCCTCATTTGGGTCAGATAGATGCCAGGCGTCCGTGCTGGCAGGTGGAAGTAGAGATTCTCCAGGCGTTGCCGGTGCGCTGTGCGGTTCACCGGTAACGGGTTGGGCGCACATGGCGGTGCGTTGCAGCACGCCCGGCGCACCCTGTCTCACAACTGGTCGTGCTGCAGCCGAAATGCCATGGCCCCCGCCTCTCCGGAAGCCAGAAGGATGGAGGACGTGACCTGATTTCGGTCCTGCACGGCCTTGAGGGTCTCGATGGGGGAGCCTGTGACGATCTGCAGCAGTGGTCGCGCTGCGGCAGCCGCGTCCCACACGTGGATGCTGGTCGTCCCCGCGACGGCCAAGGCGGTGCGACCGTACGGCAGTCGCAGAGAGGTAACCGCGCTCAGCTCACCGTCGGTGCAGTTCAGTGTGCGCACAGCGCGACACGTCTGCGGATCCCACAGTTTCAGGGTGCCGTCCTGCCCGGCCACAGCGATGAGCAGGTCTCCGTCTTCTGGGGTGACGAAGGCCAGATCATTGATGACATTCTGATCACATTTGATGGTGGAGCCGTGCTGCTCCAGGGTGTCGGTGTTCCAGACTCTGATGTTGCCGTCGCTTCCGCCGGAAGCTAGCAACCGGGTCTGGGAGTTCTGGTACGTGGCCAGAGACCGGACAGTGAATTCGTGATCGCCGAAACGGGCGAGCTGTTCACCGCTGGCAGGCTGCCAGACGCAGACCGTGCCGTCGGCTCCTGCACTGGCAAGCAAGTCGCCGGATGCCGAGGGCACGGTTATCAGGCTTCGGATGGGAAGCAGGTGACCTGTCATCTCCGGGCCGATCTGCCGATTGGTCTCAGGATCGACGCAGATGATGTCGTAGCCTACGGCGACTGCAAGCGCGCGGCGGGCGCCGATCTGCGGCCAGGCGAGGGCCGTGACATGCCGTCCTTTGAGGCGGGTGGTTTCCGCCCCCGTGGCAAGGTCCTTGATGATGACGCGTGACGCGCGGGCGACGGCCAGTCGGCGAGGGGCAGCGGGACACACTGCGCTTGCGGTGACTCGGTTCCACGCCTTGGGCTCCTGGCCGAAGACAGCTTCATCGACGACCCAGTTGCGCACGATGCGGTCTGCCCCGCCCGACAGCAGGCGATCTGGCTCTGGCCCGTGCCCGGGGATGCTCGTCATTGCGTTCACGGGGGAAGCGTGTGCCTGAAGCAGACCGGGAACTGCTTGCAGGTCCGGCAGTTTCCACAAGCGCAAGGTGCCATCGCCGGCAGCGGACACCAGCGCGGATGCCCCCCCGACAGAAACGAGTTGCAGGGAAGTCACCGGTACCGGGACTTCTCCCACCGGGCCTGTGTCATGCCGCCCCCTGTGTAAGGGCTGTGCTGTTTCCAGGTCGCACAGCGAGATGTTGCTGCCCTCGTCACCGACGACGTACCGACCGAGTTCCGGAAGCGCGAGCAGGGCACGGATCCGGCTGCTGTGACGGGAGTGAGGAATCAGGGAGAGTCCGTCGAAACGGTAGACGGTCTCGTGCATGCTCACAAGAAGCTGCGGTCCCGCATCTGCGCTGTTGATACCGCACAGGAGGGCGGATGAGTCCTGCAACTCGCCCAGAGGAAGGTGGTGCGGCTGGAAGCGGCCCACGTCGAAAGCCTCCACCGTGCCGTCGCTGAAGGCCGCCAGGAGTAGGCGCGGACTGCCGTCAGGGCGGTATGTGGTCAGTGAGCTGACCCAGGTCTGCTTCCTGTGCGCAATTACACGGCGGGTGAGCTGACCGTTCTCCTCTTCCACGGCCATGACGCGTCCGTCGGTACCAGCGGTGATGAGGAGGCCTCCCTCCAACGCCAAAAGGTGTGTGATGGCCCCTGAATGCAGGCTGAGCGGAACATGGACGAGGCGACCGTCATAACGCAGAATCCGCAAAGTGCCCACATTGTCGCCAGTCGCCACGTACGACGACCTCGTACCGGCCGGGCTGAGGATGCCCAGGGACGTCACTTCCGTGGGGCTGTTCGTCCATGCAGGAGTGGGAGTTACCCGGTCACTCCACAGCGGAGTGACCGGAACAGCAGTGAAGGGCGGTGCAGCCGTTTTCTCCCGACTGGTCTGTGCGGACAGGGCCGCTGCGCGCGCCAGGCAAAGGCTGGAGAGCCGTGACACCGGGCTGACCCCCCGTACGAACGGCTCCAGGGAGGCCCAGGCTTGTAACCACCCACTTCGCTCCGGGCCGCCTCCCTCCGCAGCCAGCAGACGCCGCACCTGAGAACTGCTCTCCCAAGCCAGCAGAGCGAACGGCACGTGATCGTCATCCAGGACGCGTCCCTCAGCGGCGTGTTCGGCAAGATGACGGCGCAGGTAAGGGTGTGGGGGCAGAGCGGGATCGCTTGGGACCAGCTCAGCCAACTTTGCGGCGATCTGCCGGTGGATTGCCGCCTGACGCTCATCAGGCCCTTCAGTCATTGCCTTCACCCGAGTTCAACAAGTCCCCTGCCGAGCCGAGGAGCTCAGCTGCCAGCTCTTCGTGTGCTGGCCGGTAGACGCGCCGCTCGTCCTCGACAGCTTGAGCCAGATAACCGCTCAGTCGGCCGCCGAGGAGCTTGCCGATCATCTGGTCCCACTCATCGGGCTGTAGCTGCTCGGGTAGAAGGAAGACCCCGGCAATGGCAGGCCAGACCTCTCCCCACGGAACACCCTGGCCCTTGGCGTAGGCAGACGCCTTGAGCAGGGCTAGCGCGACATGGGAAGGCAGCCCTTCTTCCTTCACCATTCTCAGGTCTCTGCGCAGGAGCCCCCGGATGCCTTGTGTCAGCGTCGCGCGTTGCCATTCACTGTTGCGGGCCAGCGCTGCCGGGTCGGGGGCGTTGCGGAGCTGGTGTCCCGCCAACCGGGCGTCGATAAAGGAGGGCCATACGGCGTCCACGATGCTGGGGAGTTCCCTCTCCAGGGCTTCAGAGGTAGGTCTTTCCCCCACCAGTGCTCGGAGGTAGAGGCGCAGGTCGTCCTTGCTGAGCAAGCTGTCCGTGCGTTCTGTTCGCGCGGCAGGAAAAACGCGGCGCAGTACCTGAAGCAAGCCTCCATCTTCCGCGGTGCCGGCCGTGGAGGGAGAGAGAGGCTGGCTAGACCGGACGCCGATCAGCAGCCTCACCGCAGGCCGCGAACCGGGTTGGCAGAACGGCACGAGGGGCTCAAGCACGTCGCTGATGATGCGTGCATGCTCCTGCGCCTCGTCCAACGCATCGACCACTATCGTCACAGGCCTGCTGCCGGCGCCCCGCACAAAATCCAGGAGTTGCTGAGTTCGGGCGGATACAGGGTCCTCGGTGGCCGAGACCGGTGCTGGGCGGATTCCCAGGGCTTGGAGGAGAGCAGTTGCTACCTGCTCGGCATCACGATTCCGTGCCAGCACCGCCGCGCGCACCGCTCCCTCCGCCGGGAATGTGCCCTCAGGTGAAGCTTCTTCTGCAGCCTTGTACAGCGGGTCAAGACGGAACAGAGGGTCACTGAGCGTCACAGCGCGTGCGATCACCGCCGACTTTCCGCTGCCAGCACAGCCGGTCAACAGCAGAACGCCGCCCTGGGAATCCGCATTGAGGAACTGAGCGATCTCCCGGTTGAGGCTTTCGCGTCCGCGGAAGTACCAGCCCGTATCGCCTTCCGTCGGTCGCCCCGTAGCCCGGTCCAGCCAGTCCTCTGCGGGCACTTGCACGTATCCGGGATTAGGCACGCACAGTGAGGGTTGATACGTGCCACCTTGGACCAGGTGATGGAGCTTGAACTTCTTCTCATCCTCAGGGCTCAGCCCTCGGGCGTACTGGGCCATGAAGTCCGGAATGCTTAGATGTGACGTTGTGATGCCGGCAGTCTGACGGAGGCGCTCAAGCGCAGCACGCAGCAGAGTGGGAAACCTTAAGACTTCAATCTTGGTAGTCAGGCCGCAAGTCACCAGCACATCTAAATTGGCGGACTCCCGACGAGTAGGCCGGATATCCTTATACAACGAATTCATATCCGGTCCCATATTGCCAGCATGGCACGTGTTCACAATGACCAGCACGTTCGTGGCATGCGAGTCCAGAGCCGCAGCCACGACATCCGCCGTGCGCACCGCTGTCGCCAGGGGACGATGGGGCACCGAGTCCGGCATCCGCAAGAAGTGAGTATCAGCCTTCCCTCCGATGCCGTGCCCGGTGATGAACACGACCAGAGCCTCGGCACGCAGTTCCCTCACCTTCTGCTGGCGCAGGAAATCCTCGACCTGATCCCGGTTTCTGAGTTCCTCGGAAGGCCCCACCTGCCGGAACGGCTGTTCCGCTCCCGGTGTCTGCCACCACTCGCCCACGACAAGCAGTTGCTGATCGATCCCAGCGGCAAACTGCTCGGAGTTGTCGTCGCTTGTGTAGTCGCGAACCCCGAGTGTCAGCAGCACGCGCTGCGCTGATGGCGCGTCACCTTGTGCCGGTACAGACTTTAACCGGACCTCGCCCCCCGTGTGCTGCATGTCACTAGTGTGACACTCATGAAGCACTCCCGGGGTGAAGTCCGACCCATACCCGCGCCGCACACCCAACCTGGCCTGATGCCCCGAGTCACCCACGATGCCGTCGTTATCGTCCCAGGAATCATGGGCAGCGAACTCTATGACACGAGCACAGACACCGTCATATGGGGCATTGCCGACGTGGGCTGGCTCACCAAGGCGTGGCTGCGCCGCAAAGGGCTCGCCTCCCTCCACCTCACACCCGAAGAACGAACGGGCGACTACCGTCGAGTTCAGGCACGCAGGCTCTTGCAAACGCCCGTCTGGAGCCCCTTCTTACGCGGCATCGAGCCTTACACGAGGCTCGTCGCTCTCGCCCAGGCCACCGCAGCTCACCACGATGCGGTAATGACCTTCCCTTACGACTGGCGTCTACCTGTCGCCGTCAACGCTCAGCGCCTAGCCGGCGAAGCCCGCACCCACTTGCACAACTGGCTCTCCAACCCAGCGCAAACCCACGCCCGGCGCCAAGCCATCGAGGACCGTCCCGCCCGACTCGTCTTCATCGCCCACTCCATGGGAGGACTGATCACCAACGCAGCCCTCACGCTCGGCGGAGACAGCGACCTGGCCGCCGACACACGCGGAATCCTCACCCTCGGCACCCCCTTTGAGGGCTCAGTCGTCGCTGCGAATATTCTCAACGCTCTCCAGGGGTCTCCCCTGCCCCTGCCCCATACCAGCCTGGCCGCGGCCGCCGCCACCATGCCAGCTGTCCACGAACTCCTGCCTCGCTTCCAATGCCTTGAGGACGGACTGGACGTACGTCGCCTGATGGCTTCAGACGTCGACGCGATCGGCGGCGACAAGGAACTGTTCACACGGGCACAGGACTTCTATACCGCCCTCTACGCTCGCCCCCTACCACCCCAGCAACCCGTCGTCGGGGTGCGTCAGGACACCGTTCAGTCCCTCACCATCACACATGGCGTCGTAAGGGCATCCGAGTACTGCTTCCTCACCAACGCAAACCGGGAACTGATCTGCGATCCCAACGGGGTGCCGCGGCGCATGCCCACCTGGGGGGACGGCACCGTCCATCGTCTGTCAGCAGCGCTGAGTACCCCTACGATCCCCGTGGCGGCTCAGCACGGAGCCTTGGCCAGTAACAAGCGAGCCCTCCCGCTCATCGAAGACTTTCTCCTGGACCACGACGCCTTGATCCGAGGTCCAGAACAGGGAGATGACGGAATCGGGCTTACCGTTCCTGACTTCGTCACCCCCAACTCGAGGTGGGAATGTGCCGTCACCGGTACCGATGACCCCGCTGAAGTAGAACTCAGCGTCGCCGCTGCCGACGGAACCTGGAGCAGCGAGCAGTTCTCTTTCGATGTTGCCGACGACGATCGGTTGAGTACCCAGGTCACTCTTCCCGACGTCGGGCTATACAGAGTTACTGCCAAGGCCGCTTACGGGCCCGAAGTCACTCAGATCGTCTTCGCCGGGCCGGACGAATCATCCCTAAAACATCTTGCAGAAGACTGAAAGAGCGTTTTGTCCAGGGCCGCTGCTCGGGGGTCGTCGTGGGGTTGCTAGGTGCTGGATGCCTGATCAGCGGCCTGTGTCTAGCAGCAGTGGGTGCTAGGTCCAGTACCTGCGCCAGCGGCCCCTGTCCGGCCTGGGGAAGGTCCCGGGGCGGGCGTCCTGCCGACGGCGGGGACGGCCTGCAGGACGCGTCATGGGGGCCGCCCCGGGACCCGGTGCTGCGTGTCCCGGCCGCAGAAGGCCTAGACCCTTGGGTGGCGGGTCGGAAGCGTTGCTCAAAGGTCCGTGCGCGGGGTCACCGGGAAGCCTGGCCGCGGTGGAGGTCCCGAGGCGGCCCTTCCACCGGGGGATCACCCGGCGTGGGCCCTGCCGGAGCCGCCCCGGGCTCCGCTTCCGGTTCTACCTCAATCCCGGGATCGGGGCCCGCTTTCCCGCCCATCCGGCGATTCGGGCCCTTTCCGCAGCTCAGGACCGTCACCTGGTACCGCCCAGGCACCGCCACCCGTCCGGTTTCAGGTCCGCGCCTACGAGCTGCCCGCGACCGAGGGAAAGAGCGGCGACCCCAGGTGGCCGGCCTTCGCCCGCTGCTGCGGCTTCGACCCCGGCGGCCCGCTGCAGTGGGAGGCGGAGGCGCTGGAGCCGGCCGAACTCCAGCGCCTGGGTTTTGCCGCCGTCGCCCCGTACGTCGACCGCGACGTCCTTGTCCGCCAGGTCGCCCTCGAGGCCGCTCAGCGCCGCGCCCTCGAGGAGCTTTTCGGCCGGTGGGGTGCGGCGTCTGAGGGTCCGTCCTAGCGTTGCACGGGGGCCTGTGCGGCCTGGGCGAAGTGCAGTACGACCGCCCTTGCTCCGGCGGCGACTTCGTCCGACAGGTCGTTGCTGCGCGGGTGAGTGGGGTGGTTCTTCACCCAGATCATGGAGAACTTGATGATCTGGTCGATGTCGCTGGGTCGCAGCAGGATCGCCTCGCCGGTGTGGAGCGGCTCGGGTTGCTGGTGCTGCCACAGCCGGTAGAAGCGGCCTTCGGCGTCGTTGAAGCCGAGGTGCCGGTCACCGTGCGGGTTGATCAGGTGGGTGGTGAAGGGCAGATCGTTCGGGCCCGGCTGCCAGGGCTGTTCCGGCTGACTCAACATGTCCTCCGTCGGTACGCGGTGATCACAACGGTGCCGAGTGTGTCAGCGCCGGTTAGGGGCGGTCCGGGCTTTTGGCCACTTCGCTTGTCCCGGGGGCCGGCGGAGTGCGGCGGCGTCCGACCGTGCCGCGGACGAGGACGTAGGGGACCACGCAGAAGGCGGCGACGTTGCAGGCGACGAGAAGGGTGAGGAACAGCCAGTAGGTGAAGCCGTGGCCGTCGGAAGCAGCGACGAGAGAGCCGTAGGTGAGGCTGATGAGGATGCCGGAAAGAGCGAGCCCGGCAGCCCAGCCCAGCCCGCTCAAGCCGAAGCCGAGACCGATGAATGACCAGAACAGGGTGGGACCGGCAAGCACCGCGATGGCCAGGAACAACGGCGCGGTGATGTCCCGGTCACCGATGAAATCCATGAGCTGCGGGACGGAGATGAAGGCCCATAAGCCGGTAAAGGCGAGGCCGATGACGACGGCCACGACCGTGATCACACGGGTGGCACGACTGACGGAAGCGGCGTTCGCGGCGTCGGTCATGAGGCAGTGGACTCCTTCTACTACGGCGGGTGAGGTGATCGGATCCAGCCCGGTATAGCCGACGCAGACCCCGCAAGAGTGCGCTTCCGAGCAAGGCGTCCAAGACCCGACCATCAAGCCGACCACTCCCGTTCCGTCCAGGTCACCTGGCAGCTGGCTCGCCGACGCGCCCGCCGAGATCCTGACCGGTCGTGGTACGCCCGCCGATGTCGTCCCCCACCACCTGCCCGCCCCGGCCCAGGCGTGATCGCCGCGCAGCCCCTCCGCGCCAGAACCTCTGCACGGTGCTCTGCGCAGAGCACCGGCTGCACCCCCGTGCCCCGCGCCCCCGGACGCCTGTCGACGTCGCGCAGATCGCGGAGGACTGCTCGAGCTCGGACACCACGGTCCACGACGCGCTTACCCGCCTCACCAACCTGCGCCTGGTCCAGCGCTCCGGCGACACCACCCTCTACCGCGTCAATCCGCGGTTCTTCTTCACCCAGAACCCAGAACTGGCCCAGCTGGCCATAGACGCCCTGGAAGCGCCCGACGTCCTGCCCGACGCCCGCGCCGGTCGCCCCCGCTGCACCTCACCCGCCGACGCCCAACGCCGCCGCCAGGTACGCGCCCCGTCTCCTGACCGGCCCCGCAGCCCGCCCCACTCACGTCAGGGGGCGGACTGTGGGCTGCTGGACACCTGCGGCACCGCCTCCGCGACTGCTGACCATGGACCCGTCGGCGTGCCATCGGGGTCCAGGCCGTACGGCCACAGTTGCTGGAGTACCTCAAGCAGGAGAGTGCGTGCAGTACTACCGTGGTCGGCGGCACGCTGAGCGAGGGTTCTGGCGCCTTCCCGGTCCCCGGCCTCCTCCCGCATCGCGGCCAGGCGGAGCAAGGTGTCGATGTCGCCGTGGTCGGCGGCACGCTGAGCGAGGGTTTCGGCGCCTTCCCGGTCCCCGGCCTCCTCCCGCATCGCGGCCAAGCCGAACAAGGCGAAGCCCTCGCCTGCACGCCGGGCGAGCGCTTCGGCGCGTTCTCTGTCGCCGGCCTTCTCCCTCATCTCGGCCAGGCGGGACAAGGCAAAGACCTCGTCGTGATCGGCAAGGCGCTGGTAGAGGATTTCGGCGCCTTCCCGGTCCCCGGCCTCCTCCCGCATCGCGGCCAAGCCGAACAAGGCGAAGCCCTCGCCCGCACGCCGGGCGAGCGCTTCGGCGCGTTCTCTGTCGCCGGCCTTCTCCCTCATCTCGGCCAGGCGGGACAAGGCAAAGACCTCGTCGTGATCGGCAAGGCGCTGGTAGAGGATTTCGGCGCCTTCCCAGTTCCCGGCCTCCTCCCGCATGGCCGCCAAGCGGAGCAAAGCGTTGGTGTCTCCATCGTCGGCCGCACGCTCGTAGAGGGTTTCGGCGCCTTCTCTGTCGCCGGCTTTCTCCCGCATCTCGGCCAGGCGGGACAAGGCGAGAGCGTCGCCATGTTGGGCAAGGCGCTGGTATAGGCTTTCGGCGCCTATCCGGTCCCCGATCCCCTCCCGCATCGCGGCCAGGCGCAGCAAGGCGAGAGTGTCGCCGTAGTCAGCGGCACGCTGAGCGAGGGTTTCGGCGCCTTCCCGGTCCCCGGCCTCCTCCCGCATCGCGGCCAAGCCGAACAAGGCGAAGCCCTCGCCCGCACGCCGGGCGAGGGCTTCGGCGCGTAGCCGGTCCCCAGCTGTCTCCCGCATGGTTGCCAGGCGGAGCAAGGCGTTGATGTCGCCGTGGTCGGCGGCACGCTGGGCGAGGGTTTCGGCGCCTTCCCGGTCCCCAGCCTCCTCCCGCATCTCGGCCAGGCGGTACAAGGCGAAGATCTCGCTGTGGTCGGCGGCACGCTGGTAGAGGGTTTCGGCGCCCTTCCGGTCGCCAACTTCCTCCCGCCTGGTAGCCAGGCGGAGCAAGGCACTGATGCCGCCGTGGTCGGCCCCAAGCTGGTCGAGGTGGTGGGCCCATTGCAGGCGGTGGCGGTTCGTGGCTGCTCGGGCGAGGGTGTCAAGGTCATCGGGCTGGGTGATGTGGATGTATGCGGCGTTCCAGAAGGAAGCGGGCGGGCACTGGTGGCGGCGGGTGGTGGCGCCATGTTGTTCGAGGTAGTCGGCGAGCCGGAAAACTGGTACCCGCGACCGGGGTGTGGGAGAGCCAGCAAGCGCGGAGGGTTTGGATGGGCGGCGTTGCGGACGGGGGGTAACCCTTCGTAGTGGGGCTTGCTTGCCGTGGACTTGTTCGGCGAGTTCGGCGTAGGCCTTCTCTGCCCAGTCCTCGGTCAGCTGATCCCAGTCGCTGTCGTGCAGATAGTCGACGGCAGCGTCAGTGAGGAAGGCTTGCGGGAGGTGCAGATTGACACCGAGCCGGCGGGCATCCATCGCCGCTTCCAGCAGAGCCTTGGCGGCCGGGCTGCCGTTCTTGTACCGCTCCAGGAGCGCGGGGCCTCCCGCGAGGTCCTGACTCAGGCGGCCATCAACGCGGGCGCGGGTGAGTGCATCGGCCAGCAACCCGTCACCACCCGCGGCCAACAGAGCTGCTGCGGCCAGGGCCGAAGCGTCAAAGGCATCAGGGACGCTCGCTGTCCGTCCGGCAAGGAGCTCCCGTACCCGGCTGTGCGGATCCTCCCTACCAGCCGCAGGCAGGGCCGTGTACTGCTTGAAGTATTCGGGCCAGAGCGTGCCCAGTACCAGCACCGGCGCTCGCTCCGGCTCGGTGAGCAGGGTGTGGACGGCGGCCGCGACCTGCTCACCGACCGCCCGGTCACCGAGGTAGTGCTGGGCTTCGTTCAGCCACACCACCGTGCGCGGTCCGACGTCGTGCAGTTCCTCCAGCGCGGCTTCCGCGCGGGTCGGGTCGAAGGGGTGCCACAACCGCCACCTCTTCTCCGCGAGCGGCTGCACGGCCTCCCAGCAGGCTCGGGTCTTGCCCGTCGAGGACTCACCGACCAGGACCAGCATCCGGCTGCCCCCCTGCCCGGCCTCTCGCACCGCCTCGGCCAGCAACCGATCGTGCTCACGGCGCACATAGCCGGGCAGCACCCGCTGCTCCACCGAACGGGAACCGCCCGGTGCGTGGCCGGCAGGGTGGACCTCCAGCGCGTGCGGTTCCCACTGCCCGATCGGCCTTCCGGGCCCTTCACCGCTCACGCCCCCGGCCGCGTCCCGCCGCAGCTCCTGCAACTCCGCGGCTGGCAGCTTCAGCACGCGTGCCAGCGCCGCCACCGTGAAGGTTGAGGGCACCCTCGCGCCCGCTTTGAACGCCTCCTGCACGGTTCCCCGGCTCAGCCCCGCCTGGCCGGCGAGCTGGCTCTTGTTCAGCCTGGCGCTGACCAGCCCGGCCTCAAGCCTTCGACGCAGTTCGGCCGAAGCCGACTCCGGCGTCCGACCGGTCCGCTCGTCGTGCATCTGCCGCCCCCGCTCCGGTGGTGTTCATTGTTCATCTTCGTCCCGATGACCCATGACGCACACCAACTCCGAGACCTTGGTCCACGTCAACACCCCACCCCCTGACAGGAGCTTGCCGTGACCACCGCCCTCATCCTCCTCACCACCGGGTTCATCCTCGTCATCGCCCTGCTGACCGCCGCCGGCGCGGGCAAGATCGCCCGCCTGGACGGCGCCACCTACCCCGCAGCACTCACCCGCGCCGCCATCGCCTTCACCACCGTCCTCACCCTCGCCATCGCGGCAACCAGCACCTTCACCACCCTCCTGAAATGACCACGAGGCAATCTGTAGACGCATGGCACCCGCAGGCCCAACGCCGTACGGGGGAGGAGCACGTACCGGGCTCTGTCCGGGGCCGGCTCCTCCGGCGGGATTCGTCACGCCGGAGGAGCCGCAGCTGGTCGGCCCCCATCGGCGGGGAATGAGAAGGGCCATCTCGAGCTGCCTCTCAGGTCTCCCTGATCCATACCGTCAAACACCGGCCTTTCCCCGTGGCTTCGCTGATCATCATGAAGCGTGTGCCGACCGGATCCGGAGACGGTTCCTGATCACCCACCTCGCGGATGCCGATGACAAGGACGGGCACTGTCGTGTCCGGGATGCGGGACAGCCGGCCGCTCTCCTGCAGGCCCTTGTCCGACTGCCCGCACGGGAACACTCCAACGAGCTCTACGCCGCCACCGCTGCCGCAGCGTTCCTCAACGCCGGCGGCCGCTCCGTGAAGGTGAGCACCGGCCAAACCGTGGACCTGGTCGAGCAGACCGCGAACGGACTCGACGTCCGCGACATCGCCACCGCCCTGACCACCTGGACCGGCTCTGTCCCGTAGTCGGTGGTGACGGAGGGTGCGGTCAGCCTAGGAGGATGCGGTGGCGTAGGAGAGGGAAGCTCGCGCGGCCGTACATCTGGCGCTTGATCAGCTTGGTTTTGTTGTTCACGCCTTCGGTGCCGCCGTTGTGGTGCGGCAGGGTGAGGGCGGCGTCGACTGCGGCGCGGTCCTTCTCGATGCCCCGGGTGAGGCATGCAGGTGGGGCAGGTCCTCGGCCTGGGCAGAGGTGATCCAGGTGCTCAGCAGGGCGGCATTGCCGTCGGCAGGATCCAGCAGCACGGCGAAGTGGTGGATGAGGTCGGCCAGGGCGGTCATCTCGTGGCAGGCAGCGCGGGCGACCTCGATACGTTCCCGCTGATGGTCCCTGAGGCGGTCGGGGCGGGTGAGCAGGTAGCGGGCCAGGCGCCGGGGCGAGAGGGCGGGTCGGTCGGCCTCGACGCGGCCCTGGTTGATGTAGCGGACCAGCAGGTTCGAGCTGCCGGTGTAGCCCAGCTCCCTGATCTCCTGCAGGAGATGGGTGACGGGGACGGCCGGGTTCTCCAGTCGGCGCTTGCGCAGGTGTTCGCGGTAGGGATCCACGAGGGTGGGCCGGTACTTGGGGGCGCGGATGAGGCGTTCGGGCTCGGTGACACGGTCGTAGCGCTTGACGGTGTTGAGAGCCAGGTTGAGGCGACGCGCGCACTCCAGAAGTCCGACTCCGCACTCGCGCAGGGCGTGGACCTGCTGCCGGCGCTCGCGGGTGGTGGCGGCCTGTCTCCCCTCAGCCGGGGGAGGGCCGACTTTCGCCCAGCAGGTGCTGTGCGCGGCTGCCATGAACGGAATCGACGAGCTCCTTCAGCTCCTCAACGCGCTCCAGCCGCTGACCCTGATCACATCGCAGCTCTTGCACCCGTAGACCGGCCACCGGCGCCCGCATTGCGCCTGTCCGGTGCTGGACGCCGGGTCGCTTTGCGCCCGGCCGAGGGAATCTCAGCCCCGTGGGGCCCGCCACTACGTGGCGGGCCCCACGGTCACGTGGACAGGAAGCGAGGACGGGTCAGATTCAGGTGCGTGCGTTCATCCAGGGCCGGTAGAACCCGACGTTGGTGTAGACGCTCGGGTAGCGGGGGCTGCAGTTGGACGCGCTGAAGCTGACGATGCCGATCTCGCGGCCGTTCTGGACCAGGGGCCCGCCACTGTCACCGAGGCAGGCGGAGGCGCCGTCGTAGCCGGTGTAGGTACAGATGTTGCCAAGGAGACCCACGGTGCTAGCCCTGTAGCGCAGGGCGCAGGTGGCGACGGGCATCACGGTCATCGTGGCCTGCTGGAGGGCGTTCGGCGGCTGGCCGGTGGCGGTGGCGAGTCCCCATCCGGTGAGGGTCGCGGGCCCGCCGAGCAGTTCGGGAAGGTCCGGGAGGGCGACGGGCTGGATGCGTGGGGTGTAGCTGAGGGGGGTCTTCAGCTTCAGGACGCCGATGTCCTTGGACGAGGCGCCGCCGGAGTTCTGGTGGTAGTTCTCGTGAATGACGAACCGTTCCCGCAGGTCCTTAGCGATCACCGAGCTCGCCTCAGCCTGGGCGAACCTCTCGGCCGCCTTGAGTCGTAACTCCTGTCGGAACTAATGCTGTTCGGCGGTCAGCCCGCCCCCTTGTGGATACCGCATGCCCCGGTGATACCGCAGGGACGACGAACCGTCAGCCCCTACGACTCAAGGAGTTCAACCTCAGTAGCCGGCCTTGGGTCAAGGCCCGACCATCATCGCCACCACTGCCCCACACTCCCCACCGGCCGCCTCCATATGACTTCGCTGCTGGTCTCATTAGGCGCCTGTCCGACCACCTGCCCGCCGTGCACAAGGCGAGCTGCGGGCTGTTGATCACCCAAGCCACTTACCTTGCTTACTGCCCAAGGACGCGTCGGTGTGCCATCCGGGTCCAAGCCGTACGGCCACAACCGCCTTAATGCCCTACCCATAGCCGTAGCAGAGACGCCAGCGCTCCAGCCCCGATCGGCAGCGCGCTGGGCAAGGGCTTCTACGCTCTCCCTGTCCCCAGCCTCCTGCCGCATCCGTAGCAGCCTGGCCATGATGTCGGTGCGGCCTTGCTCAGCGGCAGCCTGCGCGATGGATTCTGCGCCCTCCCGGTCCCCAGCTCGCTCCCGCATCTGAGTCAGGATGATCCAGGTCTCGCGGTCTCTGTAGTCACCTGCGTACTGGGCGAGGGATTCTGCACTCTCCCTGTCCCCAGCTTCCTCCCGTAACCGCGCCAGGCTGACCCAAGCGTAGTTGTCGTCATGGCTGGCAGCGCGGTGGTACATGATCTCCGCGCCCTCCCTGTCCCCAGCTCGCTCCCGCAACCGTGCCAGGCCGACCAGAGCGTAGGTGTCGCCGTAGTCGGCGGCGCGCTGGTAGAGAGTTTCTGCACTCTCCAAGTCTCCAGTTTCCTCACGCAACCGGGCCAGCCTGGCCAAGGCGTAGCTGTCGCCGTGGCTGGCAGCGCGGTGGTACAGGGTTTCGGCGCCCTCCCGGTCCCCAACCTCCTCCCGCAACCGCGCCAGACTCACCAACGCGTAGGGGTGGTCGGTGTCCTGGTAGAGGATTGCAGCGCCCGCCTCGCCTCCAGCCTCCTCCCCCAACCGCGCTACGGCGATCATGGCAAGGGTTCGACCGGGGTGATCGGGGCACCGGTCGAGAGTTTCGGCGCCCTCCCGGTCTCCAACCTCCTCCCGCATCCGCGCCAGACTCACCAACGCGTAGCTGTCGCCGTGGGTGATGGCGCGCTGGTACAGGTTTTCGGCGCCCTCGCGGTCCCCAGCCTCCTCCCGCAACCGCGCCAGACTCACCAACGCGTCGGTGTCGTCGTAGTCGGCGGCGCGCTGGTACAGGTTTTCGGCGCCCTCGCGGTCCCCAGCCTCCTCCCGCAACCGCGCCAGACTGATCCAGGCGTAGCTGTCGCCGGGGTGGTCGTCGTCGTGTTGGAGGGTTTTGGGGCCCTCCCGGTCCCCAGCCTCCTCCCGCAACCGCGCCATGGCAATCAGGGCGTAGCTGTCGCCGTGGCTGGCGGCGCGCTGGTAGAGGTGATGGGCCCATTGCAGGCGGTGGCGTGCCTCGGCGGCTTGGGCGAGCTCTTTGAGTTCATCCAGCTGGGTGACGTGGATGTGTGCGGCGTCCCAGAAGGAGACAGGCGGACACCGATGGCGGCGGATGCTACGACCGTGTTGTTCCAAGTAGTCGGCAAGCCGGAAGACCGGACCCTGGAGCCGTAATGTGGCAACACCAGCAGGAGCAGAAGATACGGGTGGGCACCGTTGCGGGCGCGGGGAAACTCTGCGGAGAGGAGCTTGTTTGCCGTGTACATGTTCGGCGAGCTCGGCGTACGCCTTCTCCGCCCAGTTTTCGGTGCGCTGATCCCAATCGCTGTTGTGGAAGTAGTCAACGGCGGCGTCAGTGAGGAAGGCCTGCGGGAGGTGCAAGCCGACGCCGAGCCGGCGGGCGTCCATCGCCGCTTCCAGCAGAGCCCTGGCCGCAGGGCTACCGTTCTCGTACCGCTCCAGGAGCGCGGGACCGCCCGCGAGGTCCTGGCACAAGCGCCCATCGGCACGGGCGCGAGTCAGAGCGTCGGCCAGCAGCACATCGTCCTGGGCCAGCAAAGCCGCCGCAGTCAGATCTGAAGCATCGAAGGATTCAGGGACGCTCGTCGTCCGTCCGGCGAGGAGCTCCCGCACCCTGCTGTGCGGATCAGCACCATCAGCGCCCGGCAGGGCCGTGTACTGCGTGAAGTATTGGTGCCACAGCGTGCCCAACACCAGCACTGGCGCCCGTTTCGGCTCTACGAGCAGCGCGTGAACCGCAGCTGCGATCTGCTCGCCGAACGCCCGGTCACCGAAGTAGTGCTGGGCCTCGTTCAGCCACACCACCGTGCGCGGCCCGACCTCGTGCAACTCCTCCAAGGCGGCCTCGGCCCTGGTTGGGTCGAAGGGGTGCCACAACCGCCACCCCTTTGCCGCGAGCGGCTGCACCGCCTCCCAGCAGGCCCGGGTCTTGCCCGTCGAGGACTCACCCACCAGGACCGCCATCCGGCTGTAGCCCTGCCCGGCCTCCCGCACCGCCTCCGCCAGCACCCGATCGTGCTCACGATGCACATACCCCGGCAGCACCCGCTGCTCCACCGAGCCCGATCCACCCGGCGCAGGGCCAGCCGGGTGCACCTCCAACGCATGCGGTTGCCACTGATGGATCGGCCGTCCAGGGCCTTCACCGCTCACACCCCCGACGGCGTCCCTCCGCAGCTCCTGCAGCTCCGCCACCGGCAGCTTCAGAACACGCGCCAGCTCCCCCACCGTGAACTCCGAGGGCACACTTCCACCCTCCTTCAACGCCATATGCACGGTCGTCCGACTCAACCGAGCTTGTGTTCCAAGCTGCGTCCTGTTGAGCCCCGCTCTGGCCAACCCGTCCGTAAGCCTTCGGCGCAGTTCGGCCAAAGCCGACTCCGGCGTCCGACCGGACCGCTCCTCGCCCACCTACGCCCCCGATCCGCTGCCATGTTCAGTGTTCATCTTCGTCCCTTTGAACCCTGACGAACGGCAACTTCGACACCTTGGCCCACGCCAACACCCCACCCCCAAGGAGGACTTGCCCTGACCACCATCCTTGTCCTCCTCACCACCGGAGTCATTATCGTCATCGCGCTGCTCACCGCCACCGCCGCAGGCAAGATCGCCCGCCTCGACGGCGCCACCTACCGCGGTCGACTCCGGCGACGAGGTCGGGGACGGGGATGCCGTAGTGGGCGGAGAACCGGTCGAGGTCGTCCAGTGTCCAGGTGGGGACGCCGGACAGCTTGCGGCTGATCCAGGTCTGCAGCGCGGCCGGGGCGTCGCCGACTGGCCGGGCGCCAGTGGGACCCATCCCCGCGGGCGAGGGGAGCAGCCGCCTATAACCCCCCAAGAGCCGCGCGCCCCGGGAACATCCCCGCTCGGTCGGCCCCGGTCCCCCAGAGTTGATGATGCTCAGAGCGGCTTACCTCCGCTCGCGCGGGGAGAACGGATTGCCAGGTAGTGGTAGTCCTTCCAGCCGAAGCCCTTCGGTTCGTTCTTGCGGCCCCGGTACTCACGGATCGCGTAGAACAAACGGGACCGCTCACCCGGCTTGTAGCAGGTCATCCCCGCCATGGACACTCGGCCCGATCCCCGCCCGCGCACGCGGACGACCGGAGTGCTCCCCCTGCGGCCCCAGGTCCTGGCACGCGGCGGCGTCATCGACTGGCGAGCCTCGCCCTCGAAGACCACCCAGCCGCTGTTCGCCGCTGCGGTGCTCTTACCCGCGGCCGCACCTCTCGTTTCCACAACTCCACCGCGTCGTCGTCACGCTCGATCGCGCGCCGGGTCGGCTGCTGCCAGGACCAGCCATGGCGCCGCAGAAGTCGCCACGTTCCCTCCACGGTGTACGAGACGCGGAACAGCTGGCCGATCGCCATCTTCACACGGGCCAGCGTCCATCGCTGGTCGGCCCACCCGTGTGCCAGCGGACCGCGCTCCAACGCCCTCTCCAACCTGGCTATCTGCGCGTCAGATAGCCAGGGTCGACCGGGTGACCCCTTGGAGGCCATTCCGGCGTGGCCGCCCTCGCGCCACTGGCGTCGCCAACGCTCCACCGACCGTTCCGAGGCCCGCAGCGTGGCAGCGATCTCCCGGCTCTTCCTCGAAGCACGTCACGGCCTGGCGCCGGACCCGCTCCCGCGCGTCTCTCTCGACGTCGGTCAAGTCGCCGCCCTGCGTATATCTCACCGAAGAGGACTACCGAGGCCACCTTCACGCTGTCTGGCGAACAGCCCGACATCACCCGATCAGTTCAGTAAAACCCTGGCATCGGTGTTTCCGTTTCTCCATATTCCTCCGACCTCATCGGATAGGGTTCCGACAAGTCCATATGGGGACGTAATCTATAGACGAGATGGGGGGGAATGTCAAGGGCCGGACTGGAAAAACTAGCCAAAAGCAGGTCCGAGATCTAGCACGACCTCGCTGACGCGACCAGCGTCGTGCGCACATTTTGGCTTCACGCCACTACGCCCGATGAGAGCAAAGCGATGACCATGTGCGTCTGCTCAGCAGTCGAGGCGCGCTACAGCGAATGTATCGGCAGATGTTCCCCAAACGGCAGGCGTATCCCTCATATTTCAGCACCTGAGTATAGAGAGGTCGCGGCGACATGACTACGACGACACGTGCGGAAAAGATTGAATACCTTAGAGATATCTCTACCCGCATTCAGCAGATGACCACGGGAGCGGAGAGGTTTGTCTACTTCGCCGGACTAATAGCCGCCGCCACTGTCAAAATTGGAGTGATCGATAATAATGCTCTCGTCATTATCGTCGCCCCATACGCACTGGCTTTTGTAATTACCTATCAGATCCAAATGTACACAGACGTCGAGTATCTTCAGGGAGTGCGCGAAAAGGTTGAGATTTCAGTTAACCCCACCCATCAGGAGGTCATCCTGATGGAAAGATTAGTGATTACAAGAAAATACCGGAATCGACTTAGCGTTAACCTAACTCAGACCTTCTATGGTCTGGGAATGGTGGCTTTCATCGTTTACAGCGGCGTGCGCAGCCACGCGCACTCATGGGCTGGAGTGAACCTACTCTTCTTCAACATACTGGGACTACTTGCCTGCCTCACCCTCCTGGGGGCGGCTATCTACGAACTGCGACGCGCCGGAGTAACGGTGAATGCCCGGATCACCAGCACGATGTCTAGTTCCCGACCAGAATGCGATGGTTCATCGATTTGAAGGTAAATCAATTCTCGGAGAGCCGTTACTCCTCGCACGCTCACGGGGTGCACTCGGTCTTCTCAGATACGGTCACGGCTCTGCAGGACATTTCTGGCATGCACCTCGGGGTCAACCGGTGGTGGCGGGACGGAATCCTGCATGTCCACACAGTGGGACCTTTGTCCCTGGCGAAGATGCTGCATCACAAGGGCCTCACAGTTGCGTCCGCGCATCTTACATCCGATTCGCTTAGGGGCAGCATAGCTGGCGCAAGGCACTATTCCAGCTTCTCGGCCAGGTATCTGCAAGCGTTTTACAACAGTGCCGATGTCGTTCTTGCCGTGAGCTCCGACGTCAAGTCATTGCTTATCAAAGATGCAGTGACCAAACCGGTCGTCGTGCTTCCAAATCGGGTCCCTCGAAACCTGTTCTTTTCCGACCTCCGGAGCAAGGATGAAGCGCGCTCGCAACTGGGTTTGGACCCTGACGCAAAAATCGTCCTATGTGTTGCCCAACTCCAACCGCGAAAGCGCCCTGACGTTTTTATCGAGTGCGCCAGGAACTATCCCGAAGCTACTTTCGTTTGGGTTGGGGACTCGCTTTTTGGGCCACTCTCAGCAGAACGCAGGTCTCTACGTCAGAAGATGTCCGACGCCCCGAGAAATGTTCGCTTCACTGGCGTAGTGGACCGCCAAAATGTCGCCCAGTGGTGCCGGTCGGCAGACCTCTTTTTTTTCCCCTCCGAGCAGGAGACGTTCGGTCTCGCCGCCCTCGAAGCAGCCTCGACTGGCTTGCCTCTAGTCCTCCGCGACTTGTCCGTTTATGACGACCTGTTTGGACGCCGTGGCACGGATTGGATCTCCGCTGCCACTGTCAGTGAGTTCACCCGGGCAGTACGGCAAGTCCTATCCGACATGCCGCTCAGGCAGTCCCTGTCCCGTAACGCCGTTGAAACATCCGAGAAGTTCGGACTCCAGACACTGGCGGAATCCTTGATCAATATTTACGAGGAATTTCAGACCTGATCCCCCCATCGGTCCAGTTACGTAAGAGAAGCCTGGAACTTCAGTACGAGGAGCTCAAGTGAACCGTTCCGGGTTCGGTAGCAATGCCGCTTATTACTGAGGTTGAACTCGTGGAGTCGTAGGGGCTGACGGCTCCTCGCCGGTGCGGTATCACCGGGGCATGCGGTATTCACAAGGGGGCGGGCTGACCGCCGAACGGCAGCGGTTCCCCGAGGAGTTACGGCTGAAGGCCGCCGAGAGGTTCGCCCAGGGCGAGGCGAGCTCGGTGATCGCCAGGGACCTGCGGGTCAGCGTCCGCTCGGTGCAGCGGTGGCGGCGGACGTGGGATGAGGGGGGTCCGCGGGCTCTGCGGTCACAGGGTCCGGCATCGTTGCCGAGGCTGAGCGAGAAGCAGTTCGCGCAGTTGGAGGTGGTGGAGCTGGCCAAGGGGCCGGCCGCTCACGGCTGAGAGGACCAGCGCTGGACCCTGAGCCGGGTGAAGACGGTGATCGGTCGGCGCTTCCACCTGACCTACACGATCCAGGGCGTGCGCAAGCTCCTGGTGCGCAACGGCTGGTCCTGCCAGGTCCCGGCCCGCCGCGCCATCGAGCAGGACGACGAGGCGGTGGCCGGTTGGGTCAAGGAGGTGTGGCCCTGCGCGGAAGACTCGCGGCGGTGAGTGGAGCCTGGCTCGTCTTCGAGGACGAAGCCGGATTCTCCATGACGCCGCCGCAAGCGAAGACCTGGTCACAGCGCGGCCGGACCCCGGTGGTGCGGGTCCGCGGCCGTTCCCGCAGGCGGATATCGATCGCCGCGCTGACCTGCTACAAACCCGGCCACCGGTCCTGGCTGATCTACCGGCCGCGCCGGGACGACGGCCGACCGACGGACGTAAGAGCTTCTCCTGGCGCGACTACCGGGACCTGCTGATCGCAGCTCACCAGCAGCTCGGCGGCCCGATCGTCCTGGTCTGGGACAACCTCAACGTCCACAAGGCCGCCGGCCTGCGGGATTTCGCCGACTCCCGGGACTGGCTGACGATCTACTACCTGCCGCCCTACGCACCCGACCTCAACCCCGTCGAGGGGATCTGGTCCCTCCTACGACGCGGCTGGCTCTCCAACGTCGCCTTCTCCACCCCCGAACACCTCGTCCAGCGCATCCGACACGGCCTACGCCACATCCAATACCGCAGCCACCTCATAGACGGCTGCCTCGCTGAGACCGGCTTGACCATCAGAACCACCTGAGCGACCCAGCGACATCACGAGTTCAACCTCAGTAGCAGCGGGGTCGCCACGGGCGGCACAGCCTCTACAGCCGCGGGTAGGTGCGGCCGCCGTGCCGGGGGAGGGCTGCGGGGTCATCGCCATGCTCGGTGGGTGCGCTGGCTTCCAGGGTGAGGTGCAACGACGCTCCGGCGCTCCCGAACACCCGGGACAGACCGGCCCGGGGCCACTGACGTAGGTGGCCCGAGCCTCCAGGCGGCCCCGGAGGGAACACAGAACCCCCCGGCGCCAGCGAGGCCGAGACAGAGGGTTCGCCGAGCCGGTGGTGTTCAGGTGGTCCTACGTTGTTCGTGGGTTGGGCGGTGTGACCGCCATCGGGATGGTCGTCGTCCCGATCGTGGTCCGGTGACGCCCCGCCCCGGTGGGCAAGCCCTGGGTGTCACGCCGCCTTGCCCCTAGATGTCACCCGGACGGGAAACCTACCCACCCGCACAGCCTGGCACCACAGGGCCTCTGGTCCCCGGCGCGTGCGCGAAGCCTGGGGTCGGGTGCCGTAAGGGCTGTGCGGACGGGCGGTGTGCCGAAAGTCAGGAGACCTTCCACTGTCCGGTCTGGTTCGCGAATCCGGAGTCGAGGGCGAGCTGCACGGTGACGATCTTCGAGGCCTTGGGTACCTCGAAGACGATCCAGCCGAGGACCTTCTCGCCCGGGGGGACGTTCGCGTCCGAGGTCATCGCGGGTCCGTTGGCGATCTCCGCGAAGGTGGAGGAGAACCTCTGGCCGTCGGCGTCGGCGACCTGGGCTCCGTTCGCGGGGCTGTCCGTGTAGGGGGCGGTTCCTGTGTTGGTGAGCTGGAACTGGGCGGCGACGAAGCGCTTTCCGGCGGAGGGCTCGGTGTACTCGTCGCCGGGCTGGGCGTTGGCGTCCCACTTCTTGAGGACGGCGTCGACCTTCAGGTCGTCTTCCGTGCCCTTGAGGGTGATGGTGTCGCCGGCCTTCGCGACGCTGGCCTTGGTCGGCTCGGCTTCGGGCTCGGCGTCGGCCTGCTTGGTGGGTGCTTCGGCGGCGCCGGTCTTGCTGGGTGTGCTGGTGATCTCGTCGCCGGTGCAGGCGGTGGTGGTGAGGAGTAAGCCGGCCGTGATGATCGCGGCGACGGTGGTGCGGCGCATGGTGCCCCCTGGGTGCGGTGCGTGAAGGGTCATCATGACGCGGGGGTGGACGTGATGTGTGGGGTTCGCGGGGATTGCGTTAATGCTGTTGCTGACTCGTATCGCAGTCGCGACGCGGTGGCCCGGTGGTCTGCTCCGGTTACAGCGCTTCCTAGGGCACGTCGTGCCGCCACCCCACCGGCCAGTGGGGGAGGGGGCGTACACGCTGCGGCCTCCTGGGTAGGCGCAGCCCTCGCTGATGAGCGCGGTCCACGCGACGTCGTCGGTCGGGTCGATGGGGCGGTGGAGCCGTCGAGCGGGCCGCCGTGCAGCGTCACCGTGACGGTCGGTGCTGGTGTCTGCTCGCGCGGGTCGGCGACTACCACGATGACTCCGGCGATCTGGTCGTCGGTCAGCTCCACACCCCTGTCCTTCCGGACGTGAGCGCGACCGCCGACGCGCGGGTGGTTGGCTCCGTCGGGCTCCGCCGCCGCCCCCGGCGCCTCGCACTCCTCCTGCCCGATACGAGCCAACCGCGGCTGTCCGCGACCCTTCCCCCGGCCCTGGCCGCTTGGCTCGGCGCAGCACTCGCGGACGCGCCCGCCACGGGGGAGCGGCGGGCGGGCGACGAGACGTACACGGCGCTCGACACCGAGCTGATGGTCGAAGTGCTCGCCGGGTCCGGCCGCCACGGCACGCTGACCGTCGTCCGGATGCGCTGATTCGGCGCAGCGGGGTACGAGGGCGCAGCGAGGCGCAGGGGAGCAGCGGGGCGCAGGGGAGCAGCGGGGCTCAGCCGGGCCGGGGGCCCGGAGTTCTCCGGAGTGGCCGGGGGCGGGGCGTTGACGTGGCGCCGCGTGCGGGGGTGATCCGCTGCGCTCCTCACCCCCGCAGGGCGTGCCGGTCCGCTGCGCTTCCCCTGGCCGCGCGCTGCGCGCTCTCACGCCTGAGGCTGCCCGGCCCGCCGTCCGCTGGGCTCCCCGGCCGTGCGCTGCGCGCTCTCGGCCCACGACCCTCCCCGCGAGCGGCACGGCCGCGAGCCCGGCAGCCGTAAGCCTGGCCTCTCCGTCCTGTGCGCAGGCGAGAGGACGGCGAAAGGTGGGAAGCTCAGCTGGAGGCACGCCCGACGATCAGGCCATGGCACTGCCGCGCCCGGTCCCCCACCTCACCCTCCAACAGAGCCAGCTCGGTCAGATAGCCGACCACCTCAGCGATATCACCAGCACCTGGATGCGTAGCGAGCACCCCTGCAGTCGCCTCCGGCACCATGTTCTGCGGTTCGATAAGCAGGGCCTGAAAAAGGTGCAAGAAGCTTGCTTCAGGTTCGTCTGGGCTCTCGGAGGACGTGAGCAGCTGACGCCACTGCTCCCTGAATGTCTCGAACCGTCCTTCCACCGTTTCGAGCATGAGCTTCTCGAATGCGCAGCCGAGATCGTCAGGGTGCGCTTCGGCAGCCTGCTCCACATCCATACGCGCCTCCTCACGATGCCCCGCCTGCCGGTGAGCCTGACTGCGGGAGGCGAGTGCCCAGGCGTATGTGGGGTTGAGTTCGAGTGCGGCGGTGTAGTCGGTGATGGCCTCGTTGTACCGGCCAGCCTGCCGGTGGGCTTCTCCCCGTTGGGCGAGTGCCCAGGCGTGGGACTGTAAAACGTTCGGTGTAACTCCCGATCATGGAAGATGCATCGATGACCAGCAA
>NZ_BMUG01000017.1 GCF_014650075.1 Streptomyces microflavus
CGGCCCCGTCCCGGCCCCCGTGCTGACCGCCGCCTCCCCGGCCGACGAGATCGAGCCCCGGGAGGACGACGGGCGCCCCAAGCGGTTCGCCTACCCGCCGCAGCTCGTCGTGGTCGACGGCGGACAGCCCCAGGTCGCCGCCGCCAAGCGCGCCCTGGACGAGCTGGGCATCGACGACATCGCCGTCTGCGGCCTGGCCAAGCGCCTGGAGGAGGTCTGGCTCCCCGATGACGACGACCCCGTCGTCCTGCCCCGCTCCAGCGAGGGCCTCTACCTCCTCCAGCGCGTCCGCGACGAAGCCCACCGCTTCGCCATCACCTACCAGCGCGCCAAGCGGGCCAAGCGCATCCGCTCCAGCCCCCTGGACGACGTGGCGGGACTCGGCGAGACCCGCAAGCAGGCCCTGATCAAGCATTTCGGCTCCGTGAAGAAGCTCCGGCAGGCGACAATCGAGGAGATCTGCGAGGTTCCCGGGATAGGGCGCAGGACGGCGGAATCGGTGGCGGCCGCCCTCGCCTCGACCGCTCCCACGGCGCCTGCCGTGAACACGGCCACAGGAGAGATCATGGAAGAGGACGACGGGGGCGCGTCATGACCGGGCCCGCCCGCCGGGCCGACCGTGCGGGCGACGACGCCGGCGCGGGCCCCGACGACCAGCAGCACGCACGAACAGACCGAGCAGACGGAGCAGACGTGAGTACGAACACCACGAACGAGACGGGCGAGGCAGTGGTGCCGGCCATCCCCGAGCTGGTGATCATCTCCGGCATGTCCGGCGCCGGGCGCAGCACCGCCGCCAAGTGTCTGGAGGACCTCGGCTGGTTCGTCGTCGACAACCTGCCGCCCGCGCTGATCCCCACCATGGTGGAGCTCGGCGCCCGCTCGCAGGGCAACGTGGCGCGGATCGCCGTCGTCGTCGACGTACGCGGCCGGCGCTTCTTCGACAACCTCCGCGAATCCCTCGCGGACCTGGAGGCCAAGCACGTCACCCGGCGGATCGTCTTCCTGGAGTCCTCCGACGACGCCCTGGTGCGCCGCTTCGAGTCCGTCCGCCGCCCCCACCCCCTCCAGGGCGACGGCCGCATCGTCGACGGCATCGCGGCCGAGCGCGACCTCCTGCGCGAGCTGCGCGGCGACGCCGACCTGGTCATCGACACCTCCAGCCTCAACGTGCACGAGCTGCGCGCCAAGATGGACGCCCAGTTCGCCGGCGACGACGAGCCGGAGCTGCGCGCCACGGTGATGTCCTTCGGCTACAAGTACGGCCTGCCCGTCGACGCGGACCTGGTCGTGGACTGCCGCTTCCTGCCCAACCCGCACTGGGTCCCCGAGCTGCGCCCCTTCACCGGCGTCAACGAGGAGGTCTCCGACTACGTCTTCAACCAGCCGGGCGCCAAGGAGTTCCTCAACCAGTACACCGAGCTGCTCCAGCTGATCGCCGCGGGCTACCGCCGCGAGGGCAAGCGGTACGTGACCATCGCGGTGGGCTGTACGGGCGGCAAGCACCGCTCCGTCGCCATGTCGGAGAAGCTCTCCGCCCGCCTCGCCGCCGAAGGCATCGAGACCGTCCTCGTGCACCGGGACATGGGGCGAGAGTGACCGGACGCAATCTGCGGCTGCGACGCCTCAGCCGCACCACATCCGCGCTCGCGGGCCGCAAACGCGGTGGACAGCCCAAGGTCGTCGCGCTCGGCGGCGGCATGGGCCTCTCGGCGTCCCTGACGGCGCTGCGCCGGATCACCGGCGACCTCACGGCCGTGGTCACCGTCGCCGACGACGGCGGCTCCAGCGGCCGGCTGCGCGAGGAGCTGGGCGTCCTGCCCCCCGGCGACCTGCGCAAGGCGCTCGCCGCGCTCTGCGGCGACGACGACTGGGGCCGCACCTGGTCCCGGGTCGTCCAGCACCGGTTCGAGTCCAAGGGCGACCTGCACGGGCACGCCGTCGGCAATCTGCTGATCGTCGCCCTCTGGGAGCAGCTCGGCGACCACGTCCAGGCCCTGGACCTGGTCGGCAAGCTGCTGGGCGCGCACGGCCGGGTGCTGCCCATGTCCGCCGTGCCGCTGGAGCTCCAGGCGCTGGTCAAGGGCCACGACCCCGAGCTGCCCGACGCGATCGTGACCGTGCGCGGCCAGGCCACCGTCGCGCTCACCCCGGGCGAGGTGCAGTCCGTGCACGTCGTCCCGCCCGACCCGCCGGCCGTCCCGGAAGCGGTCGAAGCGGTCCTGGACGCCGACTGGGTGGTGCTCGGCCCGGGCTCCTGGTTCTCCTCGGTCATCCCGCATCTGCTGGTGCCGGAACTGCTCGACGCACTGGTCACCACGAAGGCCCGCAAGGTCCTGTCGTTGAATCTCGCACCACAGCCCGGTGAAACAGAGGGGTTCTCACCGCAGCGTCATTTGGAGGTTTTGGGACGACACGCCCCTAAACTCGCCTTGGACGTGGTGCTGGCCGACGAGGCAGCCGTGCCCGACCGCGAATCCCTCGCCGATGCCGCACAACGGCTCGGTGCCGCGGTCGAGCTGGCGCCGGTGGCATCGCCCGACGGCGTTCCGGTCCATGATCAGGAGCTGTTGGCCACCGCGTACGACCGTATTTTTCGGATGCATGGAAGGATCGGCCCATGGCGATGACGCCAGCGGTGAAGGACGAAATCTCTCGGCTTCCCGTCACCCGGACCTGCTGCAGGAAGGCAGAGGTCTCGGCGATTCTTCGGTTCGCGGGCGGGCTGCACCTGGTGAGCGGCCGGATTGTGATCGAGGCGGAGCTGGACACCGCGATGGCGGCGCGCCGGCTCAAGCGCGACATCCTCGAAATCTTCGGGCACAGCTCGGAGCTGATCGTGATGGCCCCCGGCGGACTGCGGCGCGGCTCGCGCTATGTCGTACGGGTGGTGGCGGGCGGCGACCAGCTGGCCCGCCAGACCGGCCTGGTGGACGGCCGCGGCCGCCCCATCCGCGGTCTGCCCCCGCAGGTGGTCTCGGGGGCCACCTGCGACGCCGAGGCGGCCTGGCGCGGGGCGTTCCTCGCGCACGGCTCGCTCACCGAGCCCGGCCGCTCCTCCTCGCTGGAGGTCACCTGCCCCGGCCCCGAGGCGGCCCTGGCCCTGGTCGGGGCGGCCCGCCGGCTCTCCATCGCCGCCAAGGCCCGCGAGGTCCGCGGCGTGGACCGGGTCGTCGTCCGCGACGGCGACGCCATCGGCGCCCTGCTCACCCGGCTCGGCGCCCATGAGTCGGTGCTGGCCTGGGAGGAGCGCCGGATGCGGCGCGAGGTCCGCGCCACGGCCAACCGGCTCGCCAACTTCGACGACGCGAACCTGCGCCGCTCGGCCCGCGCGGCGGTCGCCGCCGGGGCCCGGGTAGGGCGCGCGCTGGAGATCCTCGCCGAGGAGGTCCCCGAGCACCTCGCGGCGGCCGGACGGCTGCGCATGGAGCACAAGCAGGCCTCGCTGGAGGAGCTCGGAGCGCTCGCCGACCCGCCGCTGACCAAGGACGCGGTCGCCGGCCGGATCCGCCGCCTGCTGGCCATGGCCGACAAGCGCGCCCAGGATCTCGGTATCCCCGGGACGGAGGCGACGCTCAGCGAGGAGCTGGCGGACGGCCTGGTCGGCTGAGCCTCCGAGGGGATGTCCGGCCGACTCGTCGGCGGGCGGGGGACGTTGGTCCCCGGCCATCGGGACCAAGGTCCTGAAGCACGGACGGAGGCCCGTGACCCTACTGGGGAGTACGGGCCTCCCGGCGTGTCCCGGTGGCGCGTACGGCCCCTCTCGATGTCACCCCGGAGCCCTTGGAGAGGTAGGGTCGGAGGCGGTCGGGGACATCCCTATACAACTCGCCGGCGTCGAAAACCGGCGTACCTAACGAGGAGATCGGTTCGTGACGATCCGCGTAGGCATCAACGGCTTTGGCCGCATCGGTCGCAACTACTTCCGCGCGCTGCTGGAGCAGGGTGCGGACATCGAGATCGTGGCTGTCAACGACCTGGGTGACACTGCGACCACGGCCCACCTGCTGAAGTACGACACCATTCTGGGTCGTCTCAAGGCAGAGGTCAGCCACACCGCCGACACCATCACCGTCGACGGTCACACCATCAAGGTGCTCTCCGAGCGCAACCCGGCCGACATCCCCTGGGGTGAGCTGGGCGTCGACATCGTCATCGAGTCGACCGGCATCTTCACCAAGAAGGCCGACGCGGAGAAGCACATCGCCGGTGGCGCCAAGAAGGTCCTCATCTCGGCTCCGGCCAAGGACGAGGACATCACCATCGTGATGGGCGTCAACCAGGACAAGTACGACGCGGCCAACCACCACGTCATCTCCAACGCCTCCTGCACCACCAACTGTGTGGCGCCGATGGCCAAGGTTCTCGACGAGAACTTCGGCATCGTCAAGGGCCTGATGACGACGGTCCACGCGTACACCAACGACCAGCGCATCCTGGACTTCCCGCACTCGGACCTGCGCCGCGCCCGCGCCGCCGCCGAGAACATCATCCCGACCACGACCGGTGCCGCCAAGGCCACCGCTCTGGTCCTCCCGCAGCTCAAGGGCAAGCTCGACGGCATCGCGATGCGCGTCCCGGTCCCGACCGGCTCCGCCACCGACCTCGTCGTCACCCTGGACCGCGAGGTCACCAAGGACGAGGTCAACGCCGCGTTCAAGAAGGCCTCCGACGACGGCGACCTCAAGGGCTTCCTGACGTACACCGAGGACCCGATCGTCTCCTCGGACATCGTCGGCGACCCGTCGTCCTGCACCTTCGACTCCTCCCTGACCATGGTCCAGGAGGGGAACACGGTGAAGATCCTCGGCTGGTACGACAACGAGTGGGGCTACTCCAACCGCCTCGTCGACCTCACGGTCTTCGTCGGCGAGCAGCTCTGACCCTCGGGTCGGCGGCATCACGATGTGACTGAGGGGCTCGGCCGGCGCAATGAAGCGCCGGTCGAGCCTCTTAGCATGTTCATCCGTCCCTGCAAGGAGTAACGGAAGACCAGATGAAGACGATCGACGAACTTCTCACCGAAGGGGTCGCCGGCAGGCGGGTATTCGTCCGCGCCGACCTCAACGTGCCGCTGGACGGCACCACCATCACCGACGACGGCCGCATCCGCGCCGTCCTCCCGACGGTCGCCAAGCTCGCCGAAGCCGGTGCGCGCGTCGTCGTCGCCTCGCACCTGGGCCGTCCCAAGGGCGCCCCGGACCCGGTGTTCTCGCTGGCGCCCGCCGCCGCGCGCCTCGGTGAACTCCTCGGTGCCGACGTCGCCTTCGCGACCGACACCGTCGGCGACTCCGCCCGCTCAGTCGTCGCGGGCCTCACCGACGGCCAGGTCGCCGTCCTGGAGAACCTCCGCTTCAACGCCGGAGAGACCTCCAAGGACGACGCCGAGCGCGGCGCCTTCGCCGACCGGCTCGCCGAGCTCGCGGACGTGTACGTGGGCGACGGCTTCGGTGCCGTACACCGCAAGCACGCCTCGGTCTTCGACCTCCCGGCCCGGCTGCCGCACTACGCGGGCTACCTCATCGCCACCGAGGTCGGCGTCCTGAAGAAGCTGACCACCGACGTCAAGCGGCCGTACGCGGTCGTCCTCGGCGGCGCCAAGGTCTCCGACAAGCTAGGCGTCATCGACCACCTGCTGGAGCGGGCCGACCGCATCCTGATCGGCGGCGGCATGGCGTACACCTTCCTCAAGGCCCAGGGCCACGAGGTCGGCAGCTCGCTGCTCCAGGAGGACCAGATCCCGGTCGTCCAGGAGTACCTGCGGCGCGCGGAGGAGAAGGGCGTGGAGTTCGTCCTCCCGGTCGACGTCGTCGTCGCCCCTGCCTTCCCCGACCTGAAGACCAAGGCCCCGGCCCACCCCAGCACCGTCGCCGCCGACGCCATTCCGGCCGGTCAGATGGGTCTGGACAACGGTCCGGAGACCAACAAGCTCTACGCGTCGAAGCTCGCCGACGCGGCCACCGTCTTCTGGAACGGCCCGATGGGTGTCTTCGAACACCCCGACTTCGCCGACGGCACCCGCGCGGTCGCCCAGGCGCTCCTCGACTCCTCGGCGTTCACCGTCGTCGGCGGCGGCGACTCCGCCGCGGCCGTGCGCATCCTGGGCTTCGACGAGAATGCTTTCGGACATATTTCGACCGGTGGCGGCGCCAGCCTCGAATACCTCGAGGGCAAGACGCTTCCCGGCCTCGCCGCACTGGAGGACTGACCCTTAATGAGCACCCGTACCCCGCTGATGGCGGGCAACTGGAAGATGAACCTCAACCACCTCGAGGCCATCGCCCACGTCCAGAAGCTCTCCTTCGCCCTGGCCGACAAGGACTACGACGCCGTCGAGGTCGCCGTCCTGCCGCCCTTCACCGACCTGCGCTCCGTGCAGACCCTGGTGGACGGCGACAAGCTGAAGATCAAGTACGGCGCCCAGGACATCTCGGCGCACGAATCCGGTGCGTACACCGGTGAGATCTCCGGCGCCATGCTCGCCAAGCTGCGCTGCACGTACGTGGCCGTCGGCCACAGCGAGCGCCGCCAGTACCACGGCGAGAGCGACGAGATCTGCAACGCCAAGGTGAAGGCCGCCTACCGGCACGGCCTGACCCCGATCCTCTGCGTCGGCGAGGGCCTGGACATCCGCAAGGCCGGTGACCAGGTCTCCTACACGCTCGCGCAGCTCGACGGCGGCCTGAAGGACATCCCGGCCGAGCAGGCCGAGTCCATCGTCATCGCCTACGAGCCGGTCTGGGCCATCGGGACCGGCGAGGTCGCCACCCCCGAGGACGCCCAGGAGGTCTGCGGTGCGATCCGCGGCCGGCTGGCCGAGCTGTACTCGCAGGAGCTGGCCGACGCCGTCCGCATCCAGTACGGCGGCTCGGTGAAGTCCGGCAACGTCGCGGCCATCATGGCGCAGCCCGACGTGGACGGCGCCCTCATCGGCGGCGCCGCGCTGGACGCCGACGAGTTCGTCAAGATCGTCCGCTTCCGCGACCAGTGAGTATGCGGTAGCGCCGATCCGTCGTACCCTTGCGGGGGCCGAGGGGGTTGCCACCCCTGAGGCCCCCGCTGTACGTACAGGCAGTAGTCAAGAATTCCGGAAAGTAGGGACCAGCCGTGGTTTTGGCGTTCCAGATCGCTCTGATCGTCTTCAGCCTGCTGCTGATGCTGCTGGTGCTCATGCACAAGGGCAAGGGTGGCGGCCTCTCCGACATGTTCGGCGGCGGAATGCAGTCGTCCGTCGGTGGCTCCTCCGTTGCCGAACGTAACCTCGACCGCATCACCGTCGTGGTCGGCCTGGTCTGGTTCGCGTGCGTCGTCGTCCTCGGTCTGCTCGTCAAGCTGGGCGACTGACCCGCGTCCGCGATTCCCGGTGAGGGTGTAACTCCTTTCACTGGACGCGCGTTGGGCCTTACGTAGACTGGGGCATCCTCGAGCACCATCACGCAGGGAGTTACGACCGTGGCAAGTGGCAACGCGATCCGGGGAAGCCGGGTCGGAGCGGGGCCGATGGGTGAGGCCGAGCGGGGCGAGTCCGCGCCGCGCCTCCGCATCTCCTTCTGGTGCTCCAACGGGCACGAGACGCAGCCGAGCTTCGCCCATGACGCGCAGGTTCCGGACACCTGGGACTGCCCGCGCTGCGGCTTCCCGGCCGGCCAGGACCGGGACAGCCCGCCGGACCCGCCCCGCACCGAGCCGTACAAGACGCACCTCGCGTACGTACGCGAGCGGCGCAGCGACGAGGATGGCGAGGCCATCCTCGCCGAGGCGCTCGCCAAGCTCCGCGGCGAGATCTGACGTTCCCCGCCAGCTCCACGGATCCACCCAGTCGTTCACCGGCCGGACACCCCCAGGGTGTCCGGCCGGACTGCTTTACCTCCTCCTGGCTCGCGTCCGCGCCACCCCGCTCCTCGATCAATTAGGTTGGAGGGGCGGCGGGGAAGCCGAGTGACAAGAAGAAGTGGGCTGATATCCGGGATGAACGCAGCAAGCCGAACCAAGCTCAACCAGACCCCCGAGTGGACGGCTCTCGCCAAGCACCGTGAGGAGTTCGGCGCCACCCAACTGCGCGAGCTGTTCGCGCAGCAGCCGGACCGGGGCACCGCCCTCACCCTCCGGGTCGGCGACCTCCACCTCGACTACTCCAAGCACCTGGTCACCGACGAGACGCTGCGCCTGCTGCGCGAGCTCGCCGCCGCGACCGGGGTCGCGGAGCTGCGGGACGCGATGTTCCGCGGCGAGAAGATCAACACCACCGAGGACCGGGCCGTCCTGCACACCGCGCTGCGCGCCCCGCGCTCAGCGGTGATCGAGGTCGACGGTGAGAACGTCGTACCCGCCGTGCACGCCGTCCTGGACAAGATGGCCGCCTTCGCCGAGAAGGTCCGGGCGGGGGAGTGGACCGGTCACACCGGCCGCCCCATCAAGAACATCGTCAACATCGGCATCGGCGGCTCCGACCTCGGCCCCGCCATGGCGTACGAGGTGCTGCGCTCCTTCACGGACCGCTCGCTCACCGTCCGCTTCGTCTCCAACGTCGACGGCGCCGACCTCCACGAGGCGGTCCGCGACCTGGACCCGGCCGAGACGCTGTTCATCATCGCCTCGAAGACGTTCACCACGATCGAGACGATCACCAACGCCACCTCCGCCCGGGACTGGCTCCTCACGGAGCTGCGGGCCGGCCAGGACGCCGTCGCCAAGCACTTCGTCGCGCTGTCGACCAACGCGGAGAAGGTCGAAGAGTTCGGCATCGACACGGCCAACATGTTCGGGTTCTGGGACTGGGTCGGCGGCCGCTACTCCTTCGACTCCGCGATCGGCCTCTCGCTGATGATCGCCATCGGCCCGGACCGGTTCCGCGAGATGCTGGACGGCTTCCACCTCGTCGACGAGCACTTCCGCACCGCCCCCGCCGAGGAGAACGCCCCGCTCCTCCTCGGCCTGCTCGGCGTCTGGTACGGCAACTTCTTCGACGCCCAGTCGCACGCGGTGCTGCCCTACAGCCACTACCTGTCCAAGTTCACCGCGTACCTCCAGCAGCTCGACATGGAGTCCAACGGCAAGTCCGTCGACCGCGAGGGCGACCGCGTGGAGTGGCAGACCGGCCCGGTCGTCTGGGGCACCCCCGGCACCAACGGGCAGCACGCGTACTACCAGTTGATCCACCAGGGCACCAAGGTGATCCCGGCGGACTTCATCGGGTTCGCCGCCCCGGTCCACGACCTGCTGCCCGGTCTGATCGCCCAGCACGACCTGCTGATGGCCAACTTCTTCGCCCAGACCCAGGCGCTCGCCTTCGGCAAGACGCCCGACGAGGTCCGCGCGGAGGGCGTGCCGGAGGAGCTCGTCCCGCACAAGACGTTCCGCGGCAACCACCCGACGACCACGATCCTCGCCGACCGGCTGACCCCCTCGGTCCTCGGCCAGCTCATCGCGCTCTACGAGCACAAGGTCTTCGTCCAGGGCGCCATCTGGAACATCGACTCCTTCGACCAGTGGGGCGTCGAACTCGGCAAGGTCCTCGCCAAGAAGATCGAGCCCGTCCTGACCGAGGGCACCGGGGCCGAGGAGCTCGACAGCTCCACCGCCGCCCTGGTCGCCGCCTACCGCACACTGCGGGGGCGCTGAGCCCATGCCGGCGGGGGAGGGGACGGCGGGGATACGGCTGAGGCCGCCGCGCAACACGCTGAACGAGCGGGCCGTGAGCTGGTGGCGGGTGCAGTGGCTGCTGATGACCGCGGCACCCGTCGTCCCCCTGGCCGTACTGGGCGTGCTGATCGAGCCCGCCCGCCTCTGGCTGCTGCTGCCCGCCGCGGTTCTCGCCGCGGCGGGTGTGGCGGCCGCCGTCCTCCTCCCGCTGTGGTGGTTCCGCACCCACCGCTGGGAGGTCACCGAGGACGCGGTGTACGTGCGCACCGGGTTCTTCTGGCAGGAGTGGCGGATCGCGCCGATGTCCCGGATCCAGACCGTGGACACCGTGCGCGGCCCGCTGGAACAGCTCCACCGGCTCGCCACCGTCACGGTCACCACCGCCTCCTCCAAGGGCGCGGTACGGATCGAGGGCCTGGACCACGAGGTCGCCGCCGAACTGGCCGAGCGGCTGACCCGCATCACCCGCAACACCCCCGGCGACGCCACATGAGCACCCCGCGCGCCCCGTTCGCCCCCGAGGACGACTGGCGCCGGCTCGACCCCCGTACGGTCTGGGTCACCGCCCTCGTCGTGGCGGGCGTCGTCGCGGGTGCCGCCGTGCCCGCCACCCTCGGGCTCGCCCGCTGGCTCGGGCTCCCGGGCGCGGTGCTCTGGGTGCTCGCCGCGGCCGCCGGAGTCGTCGGGGCCGCGGCGGGCGCCGACCGGGTCCGCTGGCACCGCACCCGCTACCGCGCCGGCGAGGAGCGCGTCGACCTCCACACCGGCCTCCTCCTCGTCAAACGCCGCTCCCTGGCCCGTGAGCGCATCCGCACCGTCGACCTCACCGCCAACCTGCTGCTGCGCCTCCTCGGCCTGGTCACCGTCAGGATCGGCACCGGCGAGCACGGCAGCGACTCCACCCTGGAGCTGGACCCGGTCGCCCGCGCCGAGGGCGAACGCCTCCGCCGCCTCCTGCTGGAACGCACGGCCACCACCCCGCCGGGCGGCCACCCCGACGGCGAACTCGCCGCCCTCGACCCGCGCTGGATCCGCTACGCACCGGTCTCCTTCGTCGCCCCCATGCTCGGCGGTGCGGCGGTCGGAGCCGTGATGCAGATCAGCGAGTGGGTGGGAGCCCAGGGCGAGGTCATCGCCTGGGTCGGCGACCGCTTCCAGGAGACCCCGCTCCTCTGGGTGATCGTCACCCTGGTCGGGGCCGCGCTGGTGGCGGGCATCGTCGGGGCCCTCGGCCTCTGGGTCGAGATGTGGTGGAACTACCGTCTGGAGCGCGAGCCCGGCGGCACCATCAGGGTCCGGCGCGGGCTGTTCACCTCCCGGTCGATCTCCGTCGAGGAGGCCCGGCTGCGCGGTGTCGACCTCGTCGAACCCCTCGGCGTACGGCTGGTCGGCGCCGCCCGGCTGGACGCCATCACCACCGGGCTCGCCCAGGACGACGAGTCGAAGAACGCCGACCACAACACGGTCCTCCCGGCGGTGCCGCGCCCGCTGGCCGACTCCGTCGCCGCCGCGATACTCCGCGAGGAGGTCACCCCGACCGGTGCCGTGCTGACCCGCCACCCGCGCGCCGCCCGCGGCCGCCGGCTGCGCTGGTCGCTCGCCGCCGCCCTCGCCCCGGTCCTGCTCCTCACCGTCCTCGGGGCGCTGCTCACCCCCGTACTGCTCTGGATCGCGCTCGGCTGCGCGGTGGTGTTCCTGCCGCTCGCGGTGGCGCTGGCGCTGGACGCGTACCGGAACCTCGGCCACGCGCTCTCCGGCCGCTACCTGGTGACCCGCTCCGGCACGCTCCGCCGCTCCACCGCCGCCCTGGAGCGGGCCGGGGTGATCGGCTGGACCGTCAAGCAGTCGTACTTCCAGCGCCGGGCAGGGCTGATCAGTGTCACGGCCACCACGGCCGCCGGAGGGGGCGCGTACACCGCCTACGACACCGATGCGGCCGAGGGCCTCACCTTCGCCGCCGAGGCCGTCCCCGGGCTGCTGGAGCCCTTCCTGGAGCGGGATGTGCGCCCCGGCCCCTGACGGACGGTCCCGGCCCGTGACCGACGGCACAGCCCCCCGTCCGGGCGCCCGGAGCGTTGTCGGGGAGGATATCGATCATGACCTTCACCCACCGCCGTACGGTCCTCGCCGCTCTGGCCACCGCCGCCGTCAGCGGCCCGCTGCTCGGCTCGCTCACCGCGACCCCCGCCCACGCCACCGACGACCTGGACATCTACACCTCCAACACCGACCTCTACAAGAAGCTCGCCGGGCAGGAGGGCGTCGAGTTCGCCCGCCGCTACAAGAGACACGAGTACGTCGACCACTCGACGCCGCAGAGATACCCGTACAACCGGACCACCGTCATGGCCCTGCACGGCGGCGGCATCGAGACCGGCACCTCCGAACTCTGCCTGTCCATAGCCGGATACCACCCGGCCACGCTCGCCCCGCTCCAGGACGGCCACGGAGTGCACGACTACTGGATGTTCGAGGGGCTGCGCACCTCCGGCAACCGGGACCTCCACGTCACCGCCAAGAACTGCGACGACCACGTCGCGCTCTCCATGGCGGCGAGCAGCCTCAACGTCCTGAGCCTGCACGGCTGTACGTCGGCGCAGGCGGGCACCGTCCCGCAGGCCGTGGTGGTCGGCGGGCTGAACACCCGGTTCAAGACCCTGCTCAAGGCCGAGTTCGACGCGGTGGGCATCGCCTGGCGGGACGGGAACGAGCTGCCCGACCTGGCCGGCGTCAACCCCACCAACCCCGTCAACCGCACCATGCTGTCCAAGGGCGGTCAGCTGGAGCTCACCACGGAGCTGCGCGCCGCCATGTTCACGAACAACACCCGGGCGGGCCGGGCCGGCTCCACGACCGCGGTCTTCGACCGGTTCACCGGCGCCTGCCGGGCCGCGATCACCAAGCTGCAGCAGGGGACGGACCAGGTCATCCTCTGATGCCGGGGCGCCTCAGCCGTCGTGCGTCGTGTCGATGACGCAGAATCGGTTGCCCTCGGTGTCGGCGAGGACCACGAAGTCCGCGTCCGGCGGGTAGAGCTCCCACGCGACCCGCTCGGCGCCCAGAGCGACCAGCCGCTCCACCTCGGCCTCCTGCGTGTCGGAGTAGAGGTCGAGGTGGACCCGGGGGACCTCCTGCACGGGGGAGGTGGAGCGCCCCAGGGACACCCCCACGCCCGGCCCTTCGACCGGGACCAGCACCACCCAGTCGTCCGTCCCCGGCTCGCGCTCGGTGTACGTGAGCGCGGCCTTCCAGAAGGCGGCGGCCCTCGCCACGTCCGACGCGCCCATCACCACGGTTCCGATATGCACCATGGGGTGAGCCTTTCACGCACCAGGCCCGGCCCGCTGGGGAAAGGCGGGCCGGGCCTGGTCGTCCGTACGGTCAGGCGGACGCCGGCGGATACAGCGCGCGCGGCAGCTGCGAGGCCGCCGCCGCGTCCAGCAGCCACAGCGTCCGGCTGCGGCCGTACGCGCCCGCCGCCGGGGCCTGGATCTCCCCGGCGCCCGACAGGGCGATGGCCGCGGCCTCCGCCTTGTCCTCGCCCGCCGCCAGCAGCCACACCTCACGCGCCGCGCGGATCGCGGGCAGCGTGAGCGAGACCCGGACCGGCGGCGGCTTGGGGGCCCCGTGCACACCGACGACGGTGCGCTCGGTCTCCCGTACCGCGGGCAGCTCCGGGAAGAGCGAGGCGACATGGGTGTCCGGGCCGACGCCCAGCATCAGCACGTCGAACGCCGGCACCCGGCCGTGGTCCTCCGGCCCCGCGGCCGCGGCGAGTTCGGCCGCGTACCCCGCCGCCGCCTCGTCCACGTCCTTGCCGTACGGGCCGTCGGTCGCGGGCATCGCGTGCACCCGGGCCGGGTCGAGGGGCACCGCGTCCAGCAGCGCCTCACGGGCCTGGGTGACGTTCCGCTCGGGGTCGCCCTCGGGCAGGAACCGCTCGTCGCCCCACCACAGGTCCAGCCGTGCCCAGTCGACCGCGTCCCGGGCGGGCGCGGCGGCGAGCGCGGCCAGCAGGCCGTTGCCGTTGCGCCCGCCGGTCAGCACCACCGAGGCGTGGCCCCGGGCGGCCTGGGCGTCCACGATCTTCGTGATCAGCCGGGCCGCCGCGGCCTGCGCCATCAGCTCCTTGTCGCGGTGCACGACCAGCTGAGGAGGCGTCACTTGGCGGCCGCCTTCTTGGCCGGGGCCTTCTTCGCGGCGGGAGCCTTCTGCTCGGCCTCCGCAGGCTTCTCCTCGACCGGGGCGGCCTTGACCTCGCCGCCCGCGTGGAGCTTGTCCACCCCGAACTTCACCGTGGACTCGTAGGTGTTGTCCGGGTCCAGCCGACGCAGCTCCTCCGCCAGCAGCTCGGCGGTGTCCCGGCGCTTGAGCGCCACCGCGCGGTCCGGCTGGTTCTGCATGGAGAGCGTGGCCAGCGAACCGTCGGCCCGGTCCAGGACGATGACGCCGTTCTTCGTCTCCATCCGGACCGCGGTGAGACCGGGCCCTTCGGAGTACGTGCGCTCCACCGGGACACCGAGCCGGTCCGCGAGCCACATGGCGAGCAGTTCGCAGCTCGGGTTGTCGCTCTCGCCCTCGACGGTCGCGCCGATGACCTCGGCCGGCTGCTGGTCCAGCGCGGCGGCCAGCATCGAGCGCCACGGGGTGATCCGGGTCCAGGCCAGGTCGGTGCTGCCGGGGCTGTACGTAGCCGCCCGCACCGCCAGCTCCTCGATCGGGTGCTCGGCGGAGTAGGTGTCGGTGATCCGGCGCTGGGCGAGCGCGCCCAGGGGGTCCTTCGCCGGGTCGGTGGGCGCGCCCTCGGGCCACCACACCACGACCGGGGCGTCCGGCAGCAGCAGCGGAAGGACCACCGACTGGGCGTGGTTGGCCAGCTCGCCGTGGAGGCGCAGCACGACGGTCTCGCCGGTGCCCGCGTCGGAACCGACCCGGACCTCGGCGTCGAGCCGTGCGTCGCGGCGTGCCCGCGGCGAGCGGCTGGCCCGCTTGATCACCGCGATGATCCGCGAGGGGTGCTCGCGCGAGGCGTCACCGGCCGACTTGAGCGCGTCGTACGCGTTCTCCTCGTCGGTGACGATGACCAGCGTGAGCACCATGCCGATGGCGGGGGTGCCGATGGCCCGGCGGGCCGAGACCAGCGCCTGGTTGATCTTGCTGGACGTGGTTTCCGTGAGATCGATCTTCATGGCCGCCTCCAGCTCCGTCCGTCACGTGCGAGCATCTCGTCGGCCTCGGCCGGACCCCAGGTGCCGGCCGCGTACTGCGCGGGCTTGCCGTGCTTGTCCCAGTACTCCTCGATCGGGTCGAGGATGTTCCAGGAGAGCTCGACCTCCTGGTGGCGCGGGAAGAGGTTGGCGTCGCCGAGCAGGACGTCCAGGAGGAGCCGCTCGTACGCCTCCGGGCTGGACTCCGTGAACGACTCGCCGTACGCGAAGTCCATCGTGACGTCCCGGACCTCCATCGAGGTGCCGGGCACCTTGGAGCCGAAGCGCACGGTGACGCCCTCGTCCGGCTGGACCCGGATGACCAGGGCGTTGCCGCCCAGCTCCTCCGTGGCACCGGACTCGAAGGGCAGGTAGGGCGCGCGCTTGAAGACGACCGCGATCTCCGTGACCCGGCGGCCGAGCCGCTTCCCGGTCCGGAGGTAGAACGGCACGCCCGCCCAGCGGCGGTTGTTGATCGTCAGCTTGATCGCGGCGAAGGTGTCGGTCGTCGACTTGGGGTCGATGCCGTCCTCCTCCAGATAGCCGAGGACCTCTTCGCCGCCCTGCCAGGCGTGCGCGTACTGGCCGCGCACGGTGTGCTTGCCGAGGTCGTCGGGCAGCTCGACGGCGGTGAGCACCTTGAGCTTCTCGGCGACCAGGGCCTTCGGGTGGAAGGAGCCGGGCTCCTCCATCGCGGTGAGCGCCAGCAGCTGGAGCAGGTGGTTCTGGATGACGTCACGGGCGGCGCCGATGCCGTCGTAGTAGCCGGCCCGGCCGCCGATGCCGATGTCCTCGGCCATCGTGATCTGTACGTGGTCGACGTAGGACCGGTTCCAGATCGGCTCGAACATCGTGTTGGCGAACCGCAGCGCCAGGATGTTCTGGACCGTCTCCTTGCCCAGGTAGTGGTCGATCCGGAAGACCTCGTTGGGCGGGAAGACGGCGTGCACGAGCTGGTTGAGCTCCTGCGCGCTGGTCAGGTCGTGGCCGAACGGCTTCTCGATGACGGCCCGCCGCCAGGAGCCCTCCTTCTGGTCGGCCAGGCCGTGCTTCTTGAGCTGCTGGACGACCTTGGGGAAGAACTTCGGCGGCACGGAGAGGTAGAAGGCGAAGTTGCCGCCCGTCCCCTGTGCCTTGTCGAGCTCCTGGATGGTCGCCTTCAGCGTCTCGAACGCCTCGTCGTCGTCGAAGTCGCCCTGGACGAAGCGCATCCCCTGGATGAGCTGCTGCCAGACCTCCTCGCGGAACGGCGTACGGGCGTGCTCCTTGACGGCGTCATGGACGACCTGGGCGAAGTCCTCGTCCTCCCAGTCGCGGCGCGCGAAGCCGATGAGCGAGAAGCCCGGTGGCAGCAGGCCGCGGTTGGCCAGGTCGTAGACGGCAGGCATCAGCTTTTTACGGGACAAATCGCCCGTGACGCCAAAGATGACCAGGCCCGACGGCCCCGCGATACGCGGGAGCCGTCGGTCCTGTGCGTCACGGAGCGGGTTGGCTCCGGGAACAGCAGACAAAGTGGTCAGCCCTCCGAGGGGGCGAGGCGCGAAAGCTCCGCCTCGGTCGACTTGAGCAGGTCGTTCCAGGACGCCTCGAACTTCTCGACGCCCTCGTCCTCCAGCACCTGTACGACGTCGTCGTACGAGATGCCGAGCTTCTTGATGGCATCCAGGTCCGCCCGCGCCCGGTCGTAGCCGCCGGCGACGGTGTTGCCGGTGATCTCGCCGTGGTCGGCCACGGCCTCCAGGGTCGCCTCCGGCATGGTGTTCACCGTGTTGGGCGCGACCAGGTCGTCGACGTACAGGGTGTCCTTGAGGGACGGGTCCTTGACGCCGGTCGAGGCCCACAGCGGGCGCTGCTTGTTGGCCTGCGCCTTGTCCAGGGGGGCCCAGCGGTCGGAGGAGAAGACCTCCTCGTACGCCTCGTAGGCCAGCCGGGCGTTGGCCAGGGCGGACTTGCCCTTGGCGGCCTTCGCCTCGTCGGAGCCGATGGCGTCCAGACGCTTGTCGATCTCGGTGTCCACCCGGGACACGAAGAAGGACGCGACCGAGTGGATCTTGGAGAGGTCCAGGCCCGCGGCCTTCGCCTTCTCCAGGCCCGCCAGGTAGGCGTCCATGACCGCGCGGTAGCGCTCCAGCGAGAAGATCAGCGTCACGTTGACGCTGATGCCCCGGCCGATGGTCTCGGTGATCGCCGGGAGACCGGCCTCGGTCGCCGGGATCTTGATGAGCGTGTTCGGCCGGTCCACCAGCCAGGCCAGCTGCTTGGCCTCGGCGACGGTGGCCGTGGTGTTGTGCGCCAGGCGCGGGTCGACCTCGATGGAGACCCGGCCGTCCTGGCCGCCGGTCGCGTCGAAGACCGGACGCAGGATGTCGGCGGCGTCGCGGACGTCCGCCGTCGTGATCATGCGGAGCGCCTCCTCGACGGTGACCCTGCGGGCGGCGAGGTCGGTGAGCTGCTGCTCGTAACCGTCGCCCGAGGAGATCGCCTTCTGGAAGATCGACGGGTTGGTGGTGACGCCGACGACATGGCTCTGGTCGATCAGCTCGGCCAGGTTGCCCGAGGTGATCCGCTTGCGCGACAGGTCGTCGAGCCAGATCGCCACGCCCTCGTCGGAGAGGCGCTTGAGTGCGTCTGTCATGGGTTGCATCTCCTACTAGTCGTATATAAGGCGTCAGCGCGCGGCGGCGGCGAGGGATTCCCGCGCGGCGGCGGCCACGTTCTCGGCGGTGAAGCCGAACTCGCGGAAGAGGACCTTCGCGTCGGCCGAGGCACCGAAGTGCTCCAGCGAGACGATCCGGCCGGCGTCCCCGACGTACCGGTACCAGGTCAGGCCGATGCCCGCCTCCACGGCGACCCGCGCCTTGACCGACGGCGGGAGCACGCTCTCCTTGTAACCCTGATCCTGCTCCTCGAACCACTCGACCGACGGCATCGAGACGACCCGGGTCGGCACACCGGCCGCCTGGAGCTGCTCGCGCGCCTCGACGGCGACATGGACCTCGGAGCCGGTCGCGATGAGCAGCACCTGCGGCTCGCCACCCTCGGCCTCGAACAGGACGTAACCGCCCTTGGCCGCGTCCTCGTTCGCCTCGTACGTCGGCACGCCCTGCCGGGTCAGTGCCAGACCGTGCGGGGCGCCCTTGCCGAACACCTTGGTGTAGCGGCGCAGGATCTCGCGCCAGGCGATGGAGGTCTCGTTGGCGTCGGCCGGGCGCACGATGTTCAGGCCCGGGATGGCGCGCAGCGCGGCCAGGTGCTCGACCGGCTGGTGGGTCGGGCCGTCCTCGCCGAGGCCGATCGAGTCGTGCGTCCACACGTACGTCACCGGCAGGTGCATCAGCGCGGAGAGCCGCACGGCGTTACGCATGTAGTCGGAGAACACCAGGAAGGTGCCGCCGTAGATGCGGGTGTTGCCGTGCAGCGCGATGCCGTTCATCGCGGCGGCCATCGCGTGCTCACGGATCCCGAAGTGGATCGTGCGGCCGTACGGGTCGGCCTCCGGCAGCGGGTTGCCCACCGGCAGGAACGAGGAGTTCTTGTCGATGGTCGTGTTGTTCGAGCCCGCGAGGTCGGCGGAGCCGCCCCACAGCTCGGGAACGACCTCGCCCAGCGCCTGGAGCACCTTGCCGGACGCGGCGCGGGTGGCCAGGCCCTTGCCGGCCTCGAAGACCGGGAGCTTCTCCTCCCAGCCCGCGGGCAGCTCGCCCGCGGCGATCCGGTCGAAGTCGGCGGCGCGCTCCGGGTTGGCGGTGCGCCACGCGGCGAACGCCTTGTCCCACTCGGCCCGCGCCTCGCGGCCGCGGTCCAGGGCCTCACGGGTGTGGCCGATGACCGCGTCGGAGACCTCGAAGGTCTGCTCCGGGTCGAAGCCGAGGACCCGCTTGGTCGCCGCGATCTCGTCGTCGCCGAGCGCCGAGCCGTGCGCGGCCTCGGTGTTCTGGGCGTTCGGGGCGGGCCAGGCGATGATCGAGCGGGCCGCGATGAACGAGGGGCGCTCCGTCTCGGCCTTGGCCGCCTGCAGCGCCGCGTACAGCCCCGCCGGGTCCAGGTCGCCGTTGGGCAGCTGCTCGACGCGCTGGACGTGCCAGCCGTACGCCTCGTACCGCTTCAGGGTGTCCTCGGAGACCGCGGTCTCCGTGTCGCCCTCGATGGAGATGTGGTTGTCGTCCCAGAGCAGGACCAGGTTGCCCAGCTTCTGGTGCCCGGCCAGCGAGGACGCCTCGGCCGAGATGCCCTCCTGGAGGCAGCCGTCACCGGCGATGACCCAGACCGTGTGGTCGAACGGGGAGGTGCCGGGGGCCGCCTCGGGGTCGAAGAGGCCGCGCTCGTAGCGGGCGGCCATCGCCATGCCCACCGCGTTGGCGACACCCTGGCCCAGCGGGCCGGTCGTCGTCTCGACACCGGTGGTGTGGCCGTACTCCGGGTGGCCCGGCGTCTTCGAGCCCCAGGTCCGGAACGCCTTCAGGTCGTCCAGCTCCAGGCCGTAACCGGCGAGGTAGAGCTGGATGTACAGGGTCAGGCTGGAGTGGCCCGCCGAGAGGACGAACCGGTCGCGGCCGGTCCACTCGGCGTCCGCCGGGTCGTGCCGCATGACTTTCTGGAACAGGGTGTACGCGGCGGGAGCCAGGCTCATGGCCGTGCCCGGGTGGCCGTTTCCGACTTTCTGTACGGCGTCCGCGGCGAGGACGCGGGCGGTGTCCACGGCCCGCTGGTCCAAATCGGTCCACTGGAGGTCTGTGGTGGTCGGCTTGATGCTCACCCTGAGTCAGGGCTCCTCTCCACTGTTCGTAAGCCGGTGACTGTTACCGCACCGGGCGCTGTCGAGCCTACCCCCGCCGCGGGGGACGTTTTCCGAGCACTTTCCAGGGTGCGGGCGAGGTGCGGACTTCGCCTCCCGGCGGACCGCCCCCGTACATCGCACAGTCACCCCCAACACGACCCCACCCCCGCGAAGGACGGTGTATCCCCAACGTCTAGAGTGGTCGAGTTCGCGCAAGTCTTCACAAGGGCCTCCAGGTCCGGAGCTTGCTGGGATTTCTCTGTCAGGGGTGTGCGTGACGGCCGTCGAGTCCCGACCCGCAGGGGTCGCCTTGACTCCCAGCCCAAGGGGCCATCGCCCGTACGGGGCCCGTGTCAAGGCATTCGTGGCGCTTACCAAGCCACGGATCATCGAGCTGTTGCTCATCACCACCGTTCCGGTGATGTTCCTCGCCGCCCAGGGCGTACCCGACCTGTGGCTCGTTCTCACGACCACCGTCGGCGGATATCTCTCCGCGGGCGGCGCCAACGCGCTGAACATGTACATCGACCGTGACATCGACGCGCTGATGGACCGCACGTCGCAGCGTCCGCTGGTCACCGGCATGGTCAGCCCCCGCGAGTGCCTCGCCTTCGGCATCGCCCTCGCGGTGATCTCCACGCTCTGGTTCGGACTGCTCGTCAACTGGCTGTCGGCCGGACTCGCTCTCGGCGCGCTGCTCTTCTACGTCGTCGTCTACACGATGCTCCTGAAGCGCCGCACCTCCCAGAACATCATCTGGGGCGGCATCGCCGGCTGCCTGCCGGTGCTCATCGGCTGGTCCTCGGTGACGAACTCCCTCTCCTGGGCCGCCGTCATCCTCTTCGCCGTCATCTTCTTCTGGACGCCGCCGCATTACTGGCCGCTCTCCATGAAGGTGAAGGACGACTACGCCCGGGTCGGCATCCCGATGCTTCCGGTCGTCGCCTCCAACCAGGTGGTCGCCAAGCAGATCGTCATCTACAGCTGGGTGATGGTCGGGGTCTCGCTGCTGCTCACCCCGCTGGGCTACACCGGCTGGTTCTACCTGTCGGTGGCGCTGCTGGCGGGCGGCTTCTGGCTCTGGGAGGCCCACGGGCTGCAGAACCGGGCCAGGGCCGGGGTGACCGGCGCCAAGCTCAAGGAGATGCGGCTGTTCCACTGGTCCATCACCTACGTCTCGCTGCTCTTCCTGGCCGTCGCGGTGGATCCCTTCCTCCGCTAGGCGCCCTCAGTAAGTACGGCGACGGGCGGGTCACGTGGCACAAGCCACGCGACCCGCCCGTCGCCGTACGAACTACTCGTCGGTAGCATCCTGTTCATGGCAGAGACGGCATCAGACGCAGCAGACACCGGGCAGACCTCGCGGACGGACGCCAGGAAGGCGGCCCGCGCGGAGCGCAGGGCGGCGAAGCTGGCCCGTGAGATCGGGTCCTTCGCCAAGGAGCACGGCGGCGCCGAGGGGCAGCTCGCCTACATCGGCCAGGCGGGCGCCCGTATCGTCCTGGTCGGCGAGGACGGCGCCTGGGGGGACCTGGTGGCCCCGACGTACGCGGTGGCCGAGAGCGCGGCGCAGAAGTCCGGGATCACGATGCACGAGGAGTTCGACGGGGACTTCGCCCTCAAGGTCCGCACAGGTCCGTACGAGTGGTCGCGGATGGCCGGGATCCAGGTCGGCGGCCCGTCCAACGACAGCTGAGCGGGTACGACGAAGGGGCGGCGGGCACAGGCCCGCCGCCCCTTCGTCGTACGGCCGTTCAGAGGGCCTGCGCGGACTCCCGCTGCTCGGCGGAGGCGGACGGGCCCGGCAGCGTGGCGGGCTCGTCGTCGCCGCGCTCGCGCATGCTCATCACCAGGCGGATCACGGCGATCCACATGATGGCCGAGCCGAACATGTGGATGCCGACGAGGACCTCGGGGACGTCGCTGAAGTACTGGACGTACCCGATCGCACCCTGGGCGAGCAGCACGACCAGCAGGTCGCGGGCGCGCGCCCGGGTGTCGGCGGGGGCGTCGACCACCCGCAGGGCCAGCCACATCGCGATGGCCAGCGCGCAGACCACCCAGGCGGCGATGGCGTGGATGTGTGCGGCGGCCGACCAGTCCCACGGCATCCGCGGTACGTCGCTGCTGTCGCCCGCGTGCTTGCCGGAACCGGTCACCGAGGTGCCGAGCACGATGAGGACCACGGTGGTCGCCAGGATCGCCCAGGAGAGGCGGCGCACCGGCAGGGGGGCGCGGGGGCGGGCCGGGCCGTCGCCCTCGCCGATCCGGACCCAGGTGATCACGGTGACCGCGAGGAGCGCGTTGGCGAGCAGGAAGTGCCCGGCCACGGTCCACGGGTTGAGCCCCGCCCAGACGGTGATGCCGCCGAGGACGGCGTTGCCGAGCACGATCCAGAACTGCGACCAGGCCAGCCGGGTCACCTTGCGGCGGCGCGGCTTCATCGAACTGACGGCGATGATCGCCCAGCCGACGGCGGCCGACAGCACATAGGTCAGCAGCCGGTTGCCGAACTCGATCGCGCCGTGCATGCCCTGCGCGGGCGTCGCGAAGAGGCTGTCGTCGGTGCACTTGGGCCAGGTGTCGCAGCCGAGGCCCGAACCGGTCAGCCGGACGGCACCTCCGGTCACGATGATGAAGACGCTCATCATGATGGCGGAGAGCGCGGCACGCTTCACCACCTTGGTGGACGGCGTCCAGCGCTTGGCGATGGCAGAGATGGGGGTTTCCACGCGGACCATCGTAGGACGAGGCTTGTGCATGTTTTCACGAGGGGTGGGTTCGGGCGGGCTTGCCCTGAGTGGTCCCTTACTCCCAGCGGAAGAACTTCGCCGCCGCGCCCAGCCCCAGCACCGCCCAGACCGCCAGGATCCCGGCCTCAGCCCACGGCATCGACGCGCCGTGCTGGAGGACGTCCCGCAGCCCCTCGGAGAGCGCCGAGATGGGCAGCAGCCCCAGCACCGACTGCACCGCGTCCGGGAACTTGTCCATCGGCACGATGACCCCGCCGCCGACCAGGAGCAGCAGGAAGACGAGGTTGGCGGCGGCGAGGGTCGCCTCCGCCTTCAGCGTCCCGGCCATCAGCAGCCCGAGCCCCGAGAAAGCGGCGGTGCCCAGGACGAGCAGCAGCAGCACGGAGAGCGGGTTGCCCTGTGGCGACCAGCCGAGCGTGAAGGCGATCGCCGTCAGCAGCAGCACCTGGAGCACCTCGGTGACCAGCACCGACAGCGTCTTCGCCGTCATCAGGGCCCAGCGCGGCAGCGGGGAGGCCCCGAGCCGCTTGAGGACCCCGTAGCGGAGCTCGAAGCCGGTGGCGATGGCCTGGCCGGTGAACGCCGTGGACATCACGGCGAGGGCGAGGATGCCCGGGGCCAGGAAGTCGACCGCTGCGCCCGAGCCGGTGTCGACGATGTCGACCGCGCTGAACAGCACGAGCAGCAGCGTCGGGATGATCACCGTCAGCAGCAGCTGCTCGCCGTTGCGCAGCAGCATCCGGGTCTCCAGCGCGGTCTGCGCGGCGATCATCCGGGGGAGCGGGGCGGCGCCGGGGCGCGGGGTGTACGTACCGGCGCTCATGCGCGCAGCTCCTTGCCGGTCAGTTCGAGGAAGACGTCCTCCAGCGTGTGCCGCTCCACCGAGATGCCTTCGGGCATCACACCGTGCTGGGCGCACCAGGAGGTGACGGTGGCCAGCAGCTGCGGGTCGATGGTCCCGGTGATGCGGTACGTCCCCGGGAGCGGCTCGGCGGCCTCGGAGCCGTCGGGCAGCGCCTTGACCAGGGAGCCGAGGTCGAGCCCCGTACGTCCGGTGAAGCGCAGGGTGTTCTCGGCGCCGCCCCGGCAGAGCTGCTCCGGGGAGCCCTGGGCGATGACCCGGCCCGCGTCGATGATCGCGACGTCGTCGGCGAGTGCCTCGGCCTCGTCCATGAAGTGGGTGGTCAGCACCACGGAGACCCCGTCTCCGCGCAGCTCGCGCACCAGGTCCCAGGTGGAGCGGCGGGCCTGCGGGTCCAGCCCGGCGGTCGGCTCGTCCAGGAAGACCAGCTCGGGCCGGCCGACGACCGCGAGGGCCAGGGCGAGGCGCTGCTGCTGGCCGCCGGAGAGCCGGCGGTAGGTGGTGCGGCCGCAGGAGCCGAGGCCGAGGCGTTCGATCAGGGCGTCCACGTCCAGCGGGTGGGCGTGGAGCTTCGCCATGTGGCGGAGCATCTCGTCGGCCCGGGCGCCGGAGTAGACGCCACCCGACTGGAGCATCACCCCGATGCGGGGGCGCAGCCGCTCCGCTTCGGCGACCGGGTCGAGTCCGAGGACCCGTACGGTGCCGGCGTCGGGGCGGCGGTAGCCCTCGCAGGTCTCGATCGTGGTGGTCTTCCCGGCGCCGTTCGGGCCGAGCACGGCCGTCACCGCGCCCGCCGCGACGTCCAGATCGAGGCCGTCCACCGCGGTCCTGGTGCCGTACCGCTTCACCAGTCCCTTGACCTGTACGACGGGCTCTTTCTCCATGGCGCGTAAGTCTAGGCAGGGGTTCCGGCGACACCTCTCCCGGGGCCAGATTAGGTAACCCTAAGTGACGAACCACACCGTAGATCGTTCCGGACCGTGGTTGTCATGGCCGAATGAATTACGCAACAATGGTGTTGTGAAATACGACGGTGGGACTCCTCAGGAGGAACTCGCGACCGGTGAGCGCTCCACGCGCAACCGGGTCGCGCGCTCCATCCTGGACCACGGTCCGTCCACAGCCGCCGATCTGGCCAAGCGCGTCGGTCTCACCCAGGCCGCCGTCCGCCGCCATCTGGACGCCCTCGTCTCCGACGATGTCGTCGAAGCCCGTGAACAGCGGGTCTACGGGGCGCGGACCCGCGGCAGGCCCGCCAAGGTGTTCGCCCTGACCGACTGCGGCCGGGACGCCTTCGACCAGTCCTACGACAAGCTGGCCGCGGACGCCCTGCGCTTCATCGCCGAGTCCGGCGGGGACGAGGCGGTCATCGCCTTCGCCCGCGCCCGGATGGCGTCGATGGGCGAGGCGTACCGCGCCGCGGTCGAGGCCGCGGAACCCGAACGGCGTACGGAGGCCCTCGCGAGGGCCCTGAGCGCCGACGGGTACGCTGCTACGGCGCGAAGCGCGCCGGGCCCGCAGCAGGGCGAGCAGCTGTGCCAGCACCACTGCCCGGTGGCGCATGTCGCCGAGCAGTTCCCACAGCTGTGCGAGGCGGAGACGGAATTCTTCTCCAGCCTCCTCGGGACCCATGTGCAGCGTCTGGCCACCCTCGCCCACGGCGACGGCGTGTGCACGACATACGTGCCGCGCAGCGGTCAGGCAGCACCCCCACAGACCACTCATTCTGTATCTGCAAGCACGGCCGGGAGGAACCCCGCATGACGCTCCCCACGGAGACTGCCCACCCTGAGCTCGAGGGTCTGGGTACGTACGAATTCGGCTGGGCCGACTCCGACGCGGCAGGCGCGGCGGCGAAGCGCGGCCTCTCCGAGGCTGTCGTACGCGACATCTCGGAGAAGAAGAACGAGCCCGAGTGGATGCTGAAGCTGCGGCTCAAGGGCCTCAAGCTCTTCGGCAAGAAGCCCATGCCGAACTGGGGCTCCGACCTGTCGGGCATCGACTTCGACAACATCAAGTACTTCGTGCGCTCGACGGAGAAGCAGGCGGAGTCCTGGGAGGACCTGCCCGAGGAGATCAAGAACACGTACGACCGGCTCGGCATCCCGGAGGCGGAGAAGCAGCGCCTCGTCGCCGGTGTCGCCGCGCAGTACGAGTCCGAGGTCGTCTACCACCAGATCAACGAGGAGCTGGAGGCGCAGGGTGTCATCTTCATGGACACCGACACCGCGCTGAAGGAGCACCCGGAGCTCTTCAAGGAGTACTTCGGCACCGTCATCCCCGTCGGTGACAACAAGTTCGCCTCGCTGAACTCGGCCGTGTGGTCCGGTGGCTCGTTCATCTACGTGCCCAAGGGCGTCCACGTCGAGATCCCGCTCCAGGCCTACTTCCGTATCAACACGGAGAACATGGGCCAGTTCGAGCGGACGCTGATCATCGTCGACGAGGACGCCTACGTCCACTACGTCGAGGGCTGCACCGCCCCGATCTACTCCTCGGACTCGCTGCACAGCGCCGTGGTCGAGATCATCGTGAAGAAGGGCGGCCGCTGCCGCTACACGACGATCCAGAACTGGTCGAACAACGTCTACAACCTGGTCACCAAGCGGGCCGTGGCCTACGAGGGCGCGACCATGGAGTGGGTCGACGGCAACATCGGCTCCAAGGTGACCATGAAGTACCCGGCCGTCTACCTGATGGGCGAGCACGCCAAGGGCGAGACCCTCTCCATCGCCTTCGCGGGCGAGGGCCAGCACCAGGACGCCGGCGCCAAGATGGTCCACATGGCGCCGAACACCTCCTCCAACATCGTCTCCAAGTCGGTGGCGCGAGGCGGCGGCCGTACCTCCTACCGCGGTCTGATCGAGATCGGTGAGGGCGCGCCGGGCTCGAAGTCCAACGTGCTCTGCGACGCTCTGCTCGTCGACACGATCTCGCGCTCGGACACCTACCCCTACGTCGACGTCCGCGAGGACGACGTGTCGATGGGCCACGAGGCGACCGTCTCCAAGGTCTCCGAGGACCAGCTCTTCTACCTCATGAGCCGCGGACTCACCGAGTTCGAGGCCATGGCGATGATCGTGCGCGGCTTCGTCGAGCCGATCGCGAAGGAGCTGCCCATGGAGTACGCCCTGGAGCTCAACCGGCTGATCGAGCTGCAGATGGAGGGTTCGGTCGGCTAGGTCCTCGATCCGAGGACGACACGGGGCGGTCGCACGCGGCCGCCCCGGCCCCTACCGAACCACCCCCCTTCTTGACTGAGAAAGCGAGCACTACGACAGCCATGGCTGAGGCTCAGAACACTCCGGTGGGCTCCACCACCGCCGGCTCCATCGCGGTGGCCGCGGAGTCGACCGTCGCCACGCGCATGAGCGCGCCCCCCTCCTTCGACGTCGCGGACTTCCCCGTCCCGCACGGTCGCGAGGAGGAGTGGCGCTTCACCCCGCTGGAGCGGCTGCGCGGGCTGCACGACGGCACCGCGGTCGCGAACGGTGGCGGCGTGAAGGTCGCGATCGAGGCGCCCGAGGGCGTCACCGTCGAGACCGTCGGCCGCGACGACGCGCGGCTCGGCAAGGCCGGTACGCCGGTGGACCGGGTCGCCGCCCAGGCGTACTCCTCCTTCGAGCAGGCCTCGGTCGTCACGGTCGCCAAGGAGGCCGTGCTCACCGAGCCGGTCCGGATCACCGTGCACGGTGAGGGCGGTACCGCCTACGGCCACCAGCTCATCGAGCTGAAGCCCTTCGCCGAGGCCGTCGTAGTCATCGACCACACCGGTGACGCGGTGCTCGCCGCCAACGTCGACTACGTCCTCGGTGACGGTGCCAAGCTGACCGTCGTCTCCGTCCAGGACTGGGACGACACGGCCGTCCACGTCGGCCAGCACAACGCGCTGATCGGCCGGGACGCCTCCTTCAAGTCGATCGTCGTCACCTTCGGCGGCGACCTCGTCCGTCTGCACCCGCGGGTCGCCTACGCAGCCCCGGGCGGCGAGGCGGAGCTCTTCGGTCTGTACTTCACCGACAAGGGCCAGCACCAGGAGCACCGCCTCCTGGTCGACCACAACACCCCGCACTGCAAGTCCAACGCGGTGTACAAGGGCGCACTCCAGGGCGAGGGCGCGCACGCCGTCTGGATCGGGGACGTTCTCATCCAGGCCGCCGCCGAGGGCACCGACACCTACGAGATGAACCGGAACCTCGTCCTCACCGACGGCGCCCGGGTCGACTCCGTGCCCAACCTGGAGATCGAGACCGGCGAGATCGTCGGCGCCGGCCACGCCTCGGCGACCGGCCGCTTCGACGACGAGCAGCTCTTCTACCTCCAGTCCCGCGGCATCCCGGCCGAGGAGGCCCGCCGCCTGGTCGTGCGTGGCTTCTTCGCCGAGCTGGTGCAGCAGATCGGCCTGCCGGACGTGGAAGCGCGTCTGCTCGACAAGATCGAGACCGAGCTGAAGGCGTCCGTCTGATGACCTTCGTCAAGGCGTGCGCGCTCAGTGAGCTGGAGGACGACACCCCGAAACGGGTCGAGCTCGACGGCACACCGGTCTCCGTCGTCCGCACCGAGGGCGAGGTGTTCGCGATCAACGACATCTGCTCGCACGCGAACGTGTCGCTCTCGGAGGGCGAGGTGGAGGACTGTTCGATCGAGTGCTGGCTGCACGGCTCGTCGTTCGACCTCCGCACCGGCAAGCCGTCCGGCCTTCCCGCGACGCGCCCCGTCCCCGTATACCCCGTAAAGATCGAAGGGGACGATGTGCTCGTCTCCGTCACCCAGGAGTCCTGAGTCACCCATGGCAACGCTTGAAATCCGCGACCTGCACGTCTCCGTCGAGGCCGACAACGCCACGAAGGAGATCCTCAAGGGCGTCGACCTGACCGTGAAGCAGGGCGAGACCCACGCCATCATGGGCCCCAACGGGTCCGGCAAGTCCACCCTCGCGTACTCGCTCGCGGGTCACCCCAAGTACACGATCACGAGCGGCACGGTCACCCTCGACGGCGAGGACGTCCTGGAGATGTCCGTCGACGAGCGCGCCCGCGCCGGCCTGTTCCTGGCCATGCAGTACCCGGTCGAGATCCCCGGTGTCTCGGTCTCCAACTTCCTGCGCACCTCCGCCACCGCCGTCCGCGGCGAGGCCCCCAAGCTGCGTACGTGGGTCAAGGAGGTCCGGGAGACGATGGCCGAGCTCCAGATGGACCCCGCCTTCGCCGAGCGCAACGTCAACGAGGGCTTCTCCGGCGGTGAGAAGAAGCGCCACGAGATCCTGCAGCTGGAGCTCCTCAAGCCGAAGATCGCCGTCCTGGACGAGACCGACTCCGGCCTGGACGTCGACGCGCTCAAGACCGTCTCCGAGGGCGTCAACCGGGTCCGCGCGACCGGCGAGGTCGGCACGCTGCTGATCACGCACTACACCCGCATCCTGAAGTACATCAAGCCCGACTTCGTGCACGTGTTCGCCAACGGCCGGATCGCGGCCTCCGGCGGTGCCGAGCTGGCCGACCAGCTGGAGAACGAGGGCTACGAGGCATACACGAAGGGTGGCGCTTCCGCGTGACTGACGCCCGACAGGGGCTCACCGGCCTCCTCGACACCGAGGCGATCCGCAAGGACTTCCCGATCCTGGACCGCACGGTCCGCGACGGCAAGAAGATCGTTTACCTGGACTCCGCGGCGACCTCGCAGAAGCCGCGCCAGGTCCTCGACGCGCTCAACACGTACTACGAGCGCCACAACGCGAACGTGCACCGAGGCGTCTACACGATCGCCGAGGAGGCCACCGCGCTGTACGAAGGCGCCCGTGACAAGGTCGCGGCCTTCATCAACGCACCGAGCCGCGACGAGGTGATCTTCACGAAGAACGCCTCGGAGTCGCTCAACCTCGTGGCCAACATGCTCGGCTGGGCGGACGAGCCCTACCGGGTGGACCGCGACACCGAGATCGTCACCACGGAGATGGAGCACCACTCCAACATCGTGCCGTGGCAGCTGCTCTCGCAGCGCACCGGCGCGAAGCTGAAGTGGTTCGGCATCACCGACGACGGCCGGCTCGACCTGTCGAACATCGACGAGATCATCACCGAGAAGACGAAGATCGTCTCCTTCACGCTGGTCTCGAACATCCTGGGTACCGTCAACCCGGTCGAGCAGATCATCCGCCGCGCCCAGCAGGTCGGCGCGCTGGTCTGCATCGACGCCTCGCAGGCCGCCCCGCACATGGTGCTGGACGTGCAGGCGCTCCAGGCCGACTTCGTGGCCTTCACCGGCCACAAGATGGTCGGCCCGACCGGCATCGGCGTGCTCTGGGGACGGCAGGAGCTCCTGGAGGACCTGCCTCCGTTCCTCGGCGGCGGCGAGATGATCGAGACCGTGTCGATGCACTCCTCGACATACGCCCCGGCGCCGCACAAGTTCGAGGCCGGTACGCCCCCGATCGCCCAGGCCGTCGGCCTCGGCGCGGCCGTGGACTACCTCTCGGCGATCGGCATGGAGAACATCCACCGCCACGAGCAGGCGATCACCGAGTACGCGGTGAAGCGCCTCCTGGACGTCCCGGGCCTGCGGATCATCGGCCCGGCGACGGCCGAGGACCGCGGGGCGACGATCTCCTTCACGCTCGGCGACATCCACCCGCACGACGTGGGCCAGGTCCTCGACGAGATGGGTATCTGCGTCCGGGTCGGCCACCACTGCGCGCGGCCGGTCTGCCTGCGGTACGGAATTCCCGCGACGACGCGAGCGTCGTTCTATCTGTACTCCACGCCCGCCGAGGTCGACGCCTTGGTGGACGGCCTGGAGCACGTCCGGAACTTCTTCGGCTGAGGGCTGACTCGTGAAGCTTGATTCCATGTACCAGGAAGTGATCCTGGACCACTACAAGCACCCCCACGGGCGTGGCCTGCGGGACGGCGACGCCGAGGTGCACCACGTCAATCCGACCTGCGGCGACGAGATCACGCTCCGGGTGAAGTACGACGGCGAGACCATCGCCGACGTGAGCTACGAGGGCCAGGGCTGCTCCATCAGCCAGGCCAGCGCCTCCGTGCTGAACGAGCTGCTCGTCGGCAAGGAGCTGCCCGAGGCGCAGAAGATCCAGGCCGCGTTCCTGGAGCTGATGCAGTCCAAGGGGCAGCTGGAGCCGGACGAGGCGATGGAGGAGGTGCTGGAGGACGCCGTCGCGTTCGCCGGCGTCTCCAAGTACCCCGCCCGGGTCAAGTGCGCGCTGCTGAGCTGGATGGCGTGGAAGGACGCGACGGCCAAGGCGCTGTCCGAAGGGAAGACCGCATGAGCGAGAACGAGACCGCGACCATGAAGCCGGCCTCCGAGGAGGAGGTCCGCGAGGCGCTGTACGACGTCGTCGACCCCGAGCTGGGCATCGACGTCGTCAACCTGGGCCTGATCTACGGCATCCACGTGGACGACGCCAACATCGCCACCCTCGACATGACCCTGACGTCCGCGGCCTGCCCGCTGACCGATGTCATCGAGGACCAGGCGAAGTCCGCCACGGACGGCATCGTCAACGAGCTCCGGATCAACTGGGTCTGGATGCCACCGTGGGGCCCGGACAAGATCACGGACGACGGGCGCGAGCAGCTCCGCGCGCTCGGCTTCAACGTCTGATCCCGCGCTCCCCCGTACGACACCGACGGCCGTGCCCGCCAGTTCTGCCGGCGGGCACGGCCGTTCGCTCGCGGGTGCGGTCGTCGTACCCGCCGGGCAGACTGTCCGGCATGGCCGTTCGCATGTACCACCTCGCCGTAGACGCCCACGACCTGCCGCTCCTCGCCCGGTTCTGGAGCGCGGTGCTGGACTGGCAGGTGCTCTTCGAGGACGAGGACGAGATCGTCATCGGCGCCCATGAGACCGCGCTGCCGGGCATGTGCTTCCTCCCCGTACCGGAGCGGAAGACCGTCAAGAACCGGCTGCACATCGATCTGACCCCCGACGACCAGGACGCCGAGGTCGAGCGCATCATCGCGCTCGGCGCCCGGCGGCTGGACGTCGGGCAGGGGCCGGACGCCACCTGGGTGGTGCTGGCAGATCCCGAGGGCAACGAGTTCTGCGTGCTGCGCCCCAAGCGGACGCTGACCGACTGAGCCCGTGCCCTACACCGGGGCGGTCGGCGGTGGCCCGTACTGCTCCGGCAGGGTCTGTGCCGCCGCCTCCGCCAGGACCGGGGCCAGGTTCTCGTTGCGCATCCGGAGGTCCACGTACAGCAGTCCGGTCACCAGGGGCGGGAAGATCGACGAGAAGAGCTGGCTCACCAGCCCGCTGATCATGGACAGCACCATCAGGCCGCCGAACACGGCGAGGATCTCCGCACCGCTCGGGTCGGCCTCCAGGCCGGAGGGGTCCGCCATGCCGGGGAGCATGCCCAGGGCCTGGAACGGCATCTGGATCATGTAGCCGACCATCGACGCCAGCCCGACCGCGAGCAGGCCGATCCCGAAGACCCGCCACCAGCTGCCGCGCACCAGCTGGGCCGAGCGGCGGAGTGCCGCGAACGGGCCCTGGTTCTCGAAGACCACGACCGTCGGGGCGAGGGAGAGTTTCACCCAGATCCAGACCGCCAACGGGCCGAGGAGCAGGGTGCCCAGCAGACCGGTCCACAGCAGCGGCAGGGCGCTGTCCGCGTCGCCCAGCGTGACGAAGTAGACCGTCGTCGCGGCCACGGCGGCCATGAGGAGCATCAAGGGGACGACAGCGGTGAGCCCCAGCAGGAACACCGTGCCGATCATGGCCCAGACCCGCGACCAGGCCCGGCGCCAGACGGAGCCGAAGCGGGCCGGGCGGCCGAGGACGGCCTCCTGGAGGACTGCCGGAACCGCCGCCTGGACGACCGCCGACGCGAGCAGGAACAGGGTGACGCCGAGGACCATCAGCACACCGAACGCGATGCCCAGCGGCACCAGTTCCGCAGCGTCCGGGGAGTCGGACGCCGTCAGTTCGTCCCACTGGGGCGCGACGACGGCGAGGGCGACGGCGCCCGCCCCGAGCATCACGAGAGTCGCCGCCCCGAACAGCGTCAGTGCCACTCCGATCAGCGGCTTCCAGTACCGTCCGAGCGTTGTGAAGGCGCCGGTGAGCATGTCGGAGACCCTCAGCGGCGCCAGGGGTATCACCCCCGGTCTGGGCGGCGCCGCCCATCCGCCGTTCCAGCCACCCGGTCCCTGCGCTCCCCCGTGGAAGGGCCCCCCACCGTGGGGCGCGCCCCCGTACGGGGCACCGCCCCACCCTGCGTCCTGCGCCACTGCGTCTCCGCTCACATCGTCGGCCCGTGCTGCCGGGCCGTGTCATCGGTCGGGACACCGTAACGCCCCTGATGCGGGCCGATTATGTGTACAGCTGTACGCAACGATGCGTACTCTCGTACACATGGGATACGCATACGGACTGCTCGCCGCGGCGATCGCGGCGGAGGTGGCCGGGACGACGGCCATGAAGTACAGCGACGGCTTCACCCGGCTCTGGCCCTCGATCGGCACGGCGGTGGGGTACCTCATCGCCTTCACCCTGCTCGCACAGACCCTCAAGACGCTCTCCGTGGGCACCGCGTACGCGATCTGGGCCGGTGTCGGCACCGCCGCCGTGGCCCTCATCGGCATCCTGTTCCTGGGGGAGTCCAGCAGCCCGGTCAAGCTCGCGGGCGTGGCCCTGATCGTCGTCGGGGTCGTCGTGCTCAATCTGGGCGGGGCGCACTGATGGCCCGCCGGTACGACCCCGAGCGGCGGACGCGGATCATCGACGCGGCGCTGCGCGTGATAGCCGCCGACGGGATAGCCGGGCTCAGCCACCGCACCGTGGCCGCCGAGGCCGATGTGCCGCTCGGCTCGACCACGTACCACTTCGGCTCGCTGGACGAACTGCTGACGGCCGCCCTGCGCCGGTCCAACGAGAACTTCGCCCAGGCGCTGCGCGACAGCGAGGTCTGTGCCGTGGAGCCTTCCGGGGAGGAGGCCGGCGCCGGACTCGCCGATGAGCTGACCCGGGTGCTGGGGGAGTGGTTCGCGGGCGAGCGGGGCGCGATCGAGCTGGAGTACGAGCTGTATCTCGCCGCCCTGCGCCGCCCGGCCCTGCGACCGGTCGCCGCCGAGTGGACCGAGTCGGCGGTCGAGGTGCTGTCCGCGCGCACCGACCCGGCCACCGCACGGGCCCTCGTCGCGCTGATGGACGGCGTCTGCCTCCAGGTGCTGCTGACCGGCTCCGCCTTCGATGCGGCCTACACCCGCGAGATGCTGACCCGGGTCGTGGACGGCTGCGCCTGAGCGGCCCGGGTCACCCGAGGCCTTGAGCGGCCCGTGTTCCCCGAGGCCTTGAGCGCCCGGGTCGTCCGAGGTCCTGAGCGGCCCCCGGTCACCCGAGGCGGCGGACCGTCTCCAGGGCCGTGCGCACGCTCGCCTCGATGTCCGTGACCGGGTACTGCACCTGCCGGACCGTCCGCTCCCGGTCGACCACCAGGGTCAGCCGCTTGAGCCGGCTGACCCCCGCCGCCCGGAACGTCGGCAGCCGCAGGGCAGCCGTCAGGGTCAGATCGGCGTCCGAGAGCAGCGGGAAGCGCAGCCCCTCCTTCTCCGCGAAGGCGCGCTGTTCGTCCGGGCGCTGCACGGACACCCCGTGCACGGTGGCGCCGGCGGCCGTGAACTCGGCCAACTGGTCGCGGTACGTGCACGATTCGAGGGTGCAGCCACTGGCCCCGGGGATCCCGGCCCAGCCCGGCGGGTAGGCGTCCGCGCGGGCGTAGGCGCTGGGGAAGCAGTACAGAACGGTGTACGGGGTGTCCGCCACCGGGTCGTGCGGCTCCCCGTCCGCGCCGGTCAGCACCAGCTCCGGCACCCGTGTCCCCAGCAGGGCCCCCACCCGGGCCGCCTCCTGCGAGGCCTCCGTCGTCGTCGCCATCGTCTCCCCTTCTCCCAGCACCCATGTGTCACCCCAGTCCTGGAGCGCGACGAGGACGGGCAGCAGCGCCCGGCCGCGCGGCGTGAGGCGGTACTCGTACCGGACCGGGCGGTCCTGGTACGGCTCCCGGGACAGCACCCCCGCCTCCACCAGCAGCCGCAGCCGCTCGGTGAGCACCTTCCGCGAGACGCCCAGCTCCTGCTGGAGCGCGTCGAACCGGTGCACGCCGCGTGCGGTGTCCCGCACGATCAGCAGGGTCCACCAGTCACCGACGACATCGAGCGCCTGGGCGATCGAGCAGTCGGCGTCGGCCAGGCTGGTGCGCTGGGCCATGGTTCCCGCCCTCCTCCGTCGTGGTTGCCGCGCCGCCCCCCGGAATGCGGTTGACCTTGATGGAACCATGCTGCCATAGTCCGTTCCCTCAGGGAACTCACTGGGAATCACCAGGGCGGCGGGGGACGGTAACAACCATGGGCATGGTGCGCGGGGTGCCGCGAACGGTTCGGCTGCTGGCGCTCGGCGTGTTCCTCAACGCCGTCGTCAGCATCACCTTCGTCTTCCTCTTCGTCTATCTCGTCGGGCCGCGCGGCCTCTCCGCCGCCCAGGCCGGGGTGATCAGCGGGATCGGCGGCATCGGCCTGGTCGCCGGGAACTTCACCGGCGGCTGGTTCGGCGACCGCCTGGGCCACCGCCGCGCGCTCCTGGCCGGCGCCTGCGTCAGCGGGGCGGCCCTCGTGGTCCTGCCCGCCCTGCCGGTCGCCGCGCTCTACGGGGTGCTTCCGCTCGCCCAGTACGCCGCCGGGGTCGCCCGAGCCGCCAACGCCGCCCTCGTCGCGGTCTCCGTCCCCGAAGGGGGCAGCCGCCGCCAGAGCTTCGCCCTCACCCGGTTCGCGGCCAACGGGGGCTTCGCCATCGGCCCGCCGCTCGGCGCCCTGGTCGCCACCCGGTTCTCGTACGACTGGCTCTTCGTCGCCGACGGGCTCGGCACCCTGCTCTTCGCCCTCTACGCCGCGCGCATCCTCCCCGCCCGGGGCAGCGCCCACTCCGCTCCCGCCCACGACCCGGACGCGCCGGGCCTCTGGCACGAACTGCGGGCCAGGCCCGCGGTGCTGGTGCTGCTCGCCGCGATCGTCCTCGTCGACCTGGTCTACCGCCAGCAGTACTCGACCCTGCCGGTCTTCCTCGCCGACCACGGGCACGGCCCCCAGTTCTACGGCTGGCTGCTCGCCGTCAACGGGGGCGTCATCCTCCTCCTCGAACTGCCCGCCGCCCACGCCCTGCGCGATCGTGCCCCGCTCTCCATCGTCGGCGTCGGACTCCTCCTCGTCGGGCTCGGCTACGCCGTGCTGATCCCCGGCGCGGGCGTCCTCTTCGCCGTCACCATGATGGTCTCGCTGACCCTCGGCGAGGTCCTCTACAAGACCCCCGCCACCGCCTACGTCGCCGACCAGGCGCCCGGCCATGCGCAGGGCCGCTTCCAGAGCCTGTACGCCGGTGCCTCGATCAGCGGCCAGGTGCTCGCGCCGCCACTGGGGGCCTTCCTGTACGCGGCGGCTCCCGGGCTCCTCTGGCCGGTGTGCGCCCTGCTCGCGGCCGGTGCGGGGGCGGCGGTGCTGGCGGCGCGGCGGCTGCCCGGACCGGGGGAGCGGTTGCGGGGGCCGGAGGGGCTGGGGGAGCAGCCGCAGGGGCGGGACCGGGCGCGGCCGGTGGGGGAGGAGCCGGAGGCTGAGACCGGTTCGCCCGAGCGGGCCCCGGCCGGTTAGGTTTCTGTCCATGACCGACACGACTTCCCAGGCCACTTCCCGTACCACCGGCGCCGTCGCCGCCGGCCTCGCCACCGTCGCCGGTGACGGCACCGTCCTCGACACCTGGTTCCCCGCCCCTGAGCTCAAGCCCGAGCCCGGCCCGGCCGGTACGCAGCGGCTCACCCCGGACGAGGCCGTCAACCGCCTCGGCGAGGGTGCGGCCAAGGCCATCGGCGTGGACGCCCGGCGCGGCGTCGAGGTCGTCGCCGTCTCCACGGTCATCTCCTCGCTGGAGGACAAGCCGCTCGACGCGCACGACGCGTACCTGCGCCTGCACCTGCTCTCGCACCGGCTCGTCCAGCCGCACGGCCAGAACCTCGACGGTCTCTTCGGCCTGCTGGCCAACGTCGCCTGGACCTCGCTCGGCCCGGTCGCCGTCGACGACCTGGAGCGGGTCCGCCTCAACGCCCGCGCCGAGGGCCTGCACCTCCAGGTCACCTCGGTCGACAAGTTCCCGCGCATGACGGACTACGTGGCCCCCAAGGGCGTACGGATCGCCGACGCCGACCGGGTCCGCCTCGGCGCGCACCTCGCCGCCGGGACCACCGTCATGCACGAGGGCTTCGTCAACTTCAACGCGGGCACGCTCGGCACCTCCATGGTCGAGGGCCGCATCTCCGCGGGCGTCGTCGTCGGCGACGGCTCCGACATCGGCGGCGGCGCCTCCACCATGGGCACCCTCTCCGGCGGCGGCAACGTCCGCATCGTCATCGGCGAGCGCTGCCTGGTCGGCGCGGAGGCCGGTGTCGGCATCGCGCTCGGCGACGAGTGCGTCGTGGAGGCCGGGCTGTACGTCACGGCCGGCACCCGGGTCACGCTGCCGGACGGCCAGGTCGTCAAGGCCCGCGAGCTCTCCGGCGCCTCCAACATCCTCTTCCGCCGCAACTCGGTCACCGGCACGGTCGAGGCCCGCCCGAACAACGCGGTGTGGGGCGGCCTGAACGAGGTCCTGCACGCCCACAACTGATCTTTCATGGATCAGGCCGCGAGGAGCTCCTCGTACGCCGCACGCAGCCCGTCGGTCGCCTCGCGCCCGGCGGGCTGCAGCGGTTCCCGGACCGGGCCCGCGTCCAGCAGGGCCTTCACGGTGACGGTGCCGGGCAGCCCGCCCGCCATCATCAGCTCGGTGAGCCGGACCGTCAGCCCGTTCAGCCGGGCCGCCTCGTCCGTCCGCCCCGCGTCGAACGCGTCCAGCGGCGCCCGCACCTGGCGCGGGGCCACGTTGGCGACGGTGCTGACATAGCCCGCGCCGCCCAGCGCGTACAGCGGGAGGTTCAGCTCCTCGCACCCCGAGTAGTACGCCAGCCCGGTGCGGGCGATCACCTTCGTCGACCCGAGCAGGTCGTACGCGCAGTCCTTCACCGCGACGATCCGCGGGTGGTCCGCGAGCCGCAGCAGCGTCTCCGGCTCGATCCGGACGCCGGTGCGGCCGGGGATGTCGTACAGCATCAGCGGTACGCCGGTGGCCTCGGCGATCCGCAGGAAGTAGCTCTCCACGGCGGCCTGCGGCGGGCGGCTGTAGTACGGCGGGACCACCAACAGCCCGTCGGCGCCCGCCTCTTCGGCCTCCCGGGCGAGGCGCACCGCGTGCGCGGTGTCCGCGCTGCCGACGCCGGAGAGCAGCGGCACCCCGTCACCGACCTCCGTGCGGACGGCCCGCAGCAGGTCCGACTTCTCCGCGTCCGAGGTGGTGGGCGACTCCCCGGTGGTGCCGCTGAGGACCAGCCCGTCGCAGCCCTCGGTCACCAGGTGCGCGGCATGCGCGCGGGCGGCGTCGAGGTCCAGCGCCCCGGTGGCGGTGAACGGCGTGATCATGGCGCAGAGCGTGCGGCCGAAGGGCCGGGGTGCGGTGGCGGTCATGCCCGAAGTGTCGGCCCCGGCAACCGTGAAGGTCCACTTAGATCTGCTTGCCCGGACCGCGAAGAGATGCTGAACAGTGTCACCGGGGCGCCTGGCTCCTGACATGATCGAACGCACGGACGACGTGCGGCCGGGGGCCGCGGCGAGGGGTGGGCGACATGGGCGAGCGGGTGCGGATACGGGCCCGGCTGCGGAGACCGGCCCCGGCGGCGGTCCTGCTGACGGCGGTGGCGGCCACGGCGCTGACGGGCTGCTCGGGATTCCTCGTCCCCGCCGGTGAGGGGGTGCGGAGCCCGACCCCTTCCGCCTCCGCCCCCGGCGTCCACGCCGAGACGCTGCCCCCGCCCTCCGTCGCCCCGGCGCCGACCGTCGACGTACCGGCTCAGGGCCCGGACCCGTCTCCCACGGCCACCGGGGAGTGCCCCGCCTCCGGTGCCGTGGTGACCATGGGGGAGGTGCAGGCCGTGATGATGAGCCGCGCGGTCGTGCTGACCCTGACCAACTGCGGTACCAAGCCCTACCGGGTCGTCGGCTACCCCTCGGTGCAGGCGCTCGGCGAGGACGGTGAACGCCTCCCGGTGAAGGTCAACCCGGCCGGCTCGATGTTCGGCCGCGACCAGGGCCCGAAGGAGGTCCTCCTGGACCCCGGCCTCACCGTGCGGTCGATGCTCGCCTGGGTCTCCACCAAGGAGGGCGGCGAGCTCGTCATGGCCGACGCCCTGGAGCTGGCCGCCGCCCCCGACGCCGGGGCCCGCGTCTACCCGCTGGAGGGCCACGACATCCGGTACATGGACGAGCTGAACGTGACGGCCTGGCGGGCCGAACTGCCCGAGTGAACCACCCTTGACCTCAAGCGGACTTGAGGTGTGACGGTGGTGGCGACGACGCACCGACCGGTGCGCGTGAGAGGGGAACGCCACCATGACCGTGCACTTCACCGACCGCCCCGACCCGGCCCGCGCCGACGCCGGGATCGCCCTGGCCGCCACCTGGGACACCGGTACGCCGGAGCGCCGGCGGCAGACGCTCGACGCCATCCGCAAGGCGTGGGAGAGCCGGGAGTGGCCGCACCCCGGGCTGCTCTCGTACAGCGTCCACGCGGGCGAGGACGGCACGACCCTGCTGCACTACTCCCTGTGGACCGGCGAACAGGCCCACCAGGACTTCGTCCGGCAGGGCCCCGACGCCCGCGAGGCCGGCATCGACGCCGCCGTGCCCGGCATCGAACGCCTCGCCCCGCACACGTACGAGCTGTACCGCTCCGGGTTCCGGGCCGAGGGCGACACCCGCGAGCCCGGGTGCGTCGTGATCGTCGAAGCGGAGTTCGCCGGCCCGGACCCGGCCCGGCAACGGGACTGGGTGGACACCGTGTTCGAGGCGCTCGGCGAGGACCCCCACACCCCCGCCGGTGGCATCGCCGCGCACTTCCACGTCAGCACCGACGGCACCCGGGTCCTCAACTACGCCGAATGGGAGAGCGCCGAACACCACATCGCCGCACTCACCGCACCCGGTGAGGGGGTCGGCTCCCCGTCACCGCTGTGGGAACGCGTCCAGAAGTACCCGGGCATGACCGGCGGCGGAGTGAACCGCTACACGCCCGCTCTCAGCATGAATGCGGGGTGAGGGGTGGGGGCGGCATGCGGTGATTCCCCTCCGCCTCGGCGGAGTTGTCCCCGTACCCCGGGTGAACGGCAGCGGTCGGTCGCCCGAACCAGCCGGCCTGCGGCGAATTGCGTCTAGGCTTGGGCGGCTGAACCGCGTACGCACTCCGTACGCCCCCGAGCACGCACCGAGGAGAACCCCCGATGTCCGCTGAGCGTCCCACCCTGCCGCCGGTGCGGCTGCACTCCGAGGCCGAACTGGCGCGGGACGCGCTCGCCGCACCGCTCTTCGTCCGCGCCGTCCGGCTCGCCCGCTGGGCGGGGCCCGACGCACGGGTCGGCGCGGGCGGCGAGCTCGTCGAGGCGCAGCTGCCCGGCGCCGCCGAGCACCTCGGCCTCTCCGCCGACGACGACGGTGCCGCGTACGCCAGCGAGGCCTGGCGGCTCGCCGTGGACACCGGGCTCCTCGATGTCACGGACCCCGAGGAGGGGGAGCTCCCGGACGGCGGGGAGAGCGAGGGTGAGGGCACCGTCACCGCGGGCGAGAACCTGGAGCTGCTCACCACCGGCTCCCCGCAGGACGTCCTGGGGATCTGGCTGGAGGGCCTCGACGCCGTGCACGCCGACGCCACCGCGCCCGTCCTGGACGATTTCGCGGATCTCGTCGGCGAGGACGGCTCGATCGACTTCGACGCCCTGGACTGGGACCCGGAGGCCGAGGCGGAGTTCCTCGACGGCGTCCTCGGCAACCTCTATCTGCTCACCCTCGCCGACGGCGCGGGCGAGGGGCCGGTGCCGCTGCCCGCCCTCGCCGCGTCGATGATCGTCCCCGACGACATGGGCGAGCCCACCGACGACATCCTGGAGCAGGTCTCGGAGGCGATGATGCGCCTCGACGACCAGTTCCGGCTCCTCGAACCCATCGGGATCGTCGAGTACCAGCCGGTGGACGAGGCGCTGATGGTCGAGGAGGGGGACGCGGCTGACGCCTCCGCCGCCGGGGCCGACGAGGAGGACGTCACCCGGTACGGCATGGTCAGGCTCACCCCCCTCGGCCTGTACGGCATCCGCGCCCGGATGCTGGAGGCCGGGGTGGACGCCCCCGCCGTCGGCGACCTCGCCGACAAGGGCGCCGACGCCCTCCTCGACGGCATCGCGTACTACCCGGAGGCCGCCGCCCGCGCCGAGATCCAGCTCTGGCTCGCCGGGCGCGGCACCCAGGGTGCGGTCCCGGCCGCGGCCGAGCTGCTGGCGGCGGCACGCGGCACGGACGAGGGCGCACCGCTGCGCCGCCTCCACTGCCAGCAGGCCCTCGCCCTCGCCGGCGAGGAGGCCGAACCCGCCGTACGCGCGGTCCTCGGCGACCCGGAACTCGGCGGCCTGGCCCGGGTCTGGCTCGCGGAGCGCGGCGCGGCCGACGTCCCGGCCCCGCCGGAGGCGATGATCTTCTGGCTGGCCATCGACACGATCGCCGCCCAACTGGACGCCGACGGCGAGCTCGACGAGCTCCAGGGCCTGGTCGAAGGACTCTCCGCGCAGCACAGCGGTTTCTTCGACGAGGCCTGGCGGGTCGACCACCCGGCCACCGCCGACGTACTGGAGGCCATGGGCCGCCTGCACGGCGACAAGAAGGCCGCGAAGGAGGCCCGAAAGGCCGCGTTCAAGGCCCGGTCGCGCGCGGGGGGCTGAGGCGGGCGCGTAGCTCTTGCGCTGAGCTCTACTCTTACGAAGCAGATGTCGTCGGCTCCCCGAGCCTCTGCCGTTGCGCCCGTCAGGAGGACGGGGCCGTAACAGCGGTGTGGTTGTACGCCCGTACCGTCGCCGCGCCGAGGCGGGCGTACCAGCCGGACCGGTCGGCCGCCAGGTCGCGGATGTCCGCCGCACCCCAACTGCGCTGCGCCGCACCCCCGTTCAGGTCCAGGGCCCGGCAGAGCTCGCCCGTCGCCGCGTACACCGTCCCGGCGACCGCGACCGGCGGCACCTGGGCGACCCCGTCCAGCCGGGCCGTCCAGCGTTCCTCGCCGCTGCGGAGGCCGACGCACTGGAGCTGTCCGGCCCGTGCCCAGTGCAGCAGCGCCCCGCCCGCCGTCACCGGGGTCCGGCCGCCGCCCGTGACGGCGGGCCAGCTGGTGTCCAGGCCGACCGTCCGCACCGACCAGAGCGGCGCGCCGGTGGCGGGGGCGTACGCGTGGACCCGGCCTCCGGTGGCCAGCAGCACCGTGGAGCCCACGGCGGCCAGCGCGCTGGAACCGGCGCTCGCCCCGCCTTCCAGGGTCGCGGTGGCGAGCCGTCCGCCGTCCCGGGCGTGGACGAAGTGCAGCGTGCCCCCGGTGGAGAGCAGCGCGAAGCAGCCCGCCTCCGGGACCGCGGCGAGTGCCGCCACCGGCCCCTCGAACCCCTCGTACCTCCAGCGGATCCGGCCGCTGACCGCGTCGGCGCACCGGATGTACGAGCCGTCCTCGTCGGCCAGCAGCACCGTCCGGCCCAGCACGGCGGCCGGCCGGGTGCCCGGCACGTCCTCGGTCCAGCGTTCCTCACCCGTGACCAGGTCGACGGCTTGCAGGGACGGCAGGCGCGTGTCCTCGTCGTAGCCGGAGATCAGCACCCCGTCGGCCACGGAGAACCAGAGCGGGACGCCCAGCCGCTCCTGGGTGCCGTGCGGTTCGCCCGTCGCCAGGTCCACGGCGTCCAGCCCCAGATCGGCCGCCGCCAGCACGGAACCCGACACACCCCACTGCGTGGGCGCGGTCTCGGCGGCGCCGGTCACCCAGCGCCGCCCGGCGTCGGGGAGGCCGCGCGCGGTGACGTACCCGCGACCGCCGCCGATGTCCGACATGTCGAGCGTGCCGACGCCGTGCACCAGCAGGGAGCTCCCGGCCAGCCGCAGCGCGTCCACGGTGGCACCGGAGTCGGCGGGCGCGAGGGTCCAGCGCACGGCCCCCTGCCGGACGCTGCCGCGCCGCACGGCCAGCGGGTCCGCCGTCTCCTCCCTGCCCTTGCCGTCGTCCTCGCCGCCACCGCGCATGAGCGCGTACGTGAGCAGGGACGCGAACCCGCCGCCCCCGGCCAGCAGGAAGCCGCGCCGGGTGAGCTCCCGGCGCGCCGCCACGGACTTCGCGGAGGTGGGTGGGGGAGGGGACGGGAGCGGAGTGGACGGGAGTGGATGCGTACGGGGCTGGGGCGCGGGCCCGCGTACGGTCGCCGCCGTGGGGTCCGTGGGGTCCGTGGGGTCTGTGGGGTCTGTGGGGTCCGGGGCGGCCGGTGCGCCGGGCGCCGCCGTCTCGCCCAGCACCAGGGAGCGCAGCGGTTCCGCGCGCCACCACAGCGGCGCGCCCGGGTCCGCCGCCGTGTCCAGGACCTCGGCCACCGTGGGCCGCCGCCCCGGGTCCTTCTCCAGGCAGGCCGCAGCCAGTTCACGGACCTCCTCCGGTACGCCGGTGAGGTCCGGGTCCTCGTGGACGGCCCGGTAGAGCAGCACCGCGCCCGTCGCCGAGCCGAAGGGGCTCCGGCCGGTCGCCGCGAAGACCAGCACCGCGCCGAGCGCGAACACATCGGCGGCCCCGGTGACCGCGCCCCGGGTCCGCGGTGCGCCGGTGACGATGGCCCCGGTGATCTGCTCCGGAGCGATGAACCCGGGCGTGCCGATGACATCGCCCGCCCCGGTCAGCCCGTGGTCGCCGATCGCGCGGGCGATCCCGAAGTCGATGACCCGGGGGCCGTCGGCGGTGATCAGCACATTGGACGGCTTGAGGTCGCGGTGGACGAGCCCCGCGCCGTGGATGTCCGTCAGCGCCTCGGCGAGCGCCGCGCCCAGGGACCGTACGGCGGGCGGCTCCAGTGGTCCGGTGGCTGCCACCGCGTGGCGCAGGGTCACGCCCGGCAGATAGGCGGTGGCCAGCCAGGGCCGGGCCGACTCCGGGTCCGCGTCGAGCACCGCCGCCGTGTGCGCCCCGGTCACCGCACGGGCGGCGGCGGCCTCGCGGCGGAAGCGTTCACGGAAGTGCGGTTCGGCGGCCAGGTGTTCGTGGACCGTCTTGACCGCGACGGTCAGCCCGCCGGGCGTCCGGCCCAGATAGACCGTGCCCATGCCGCCCGCCCCGAGTCGCCCCAACAGGCGTACGGAGCCGAGCCGTTCCGGATCGCCCGGAAGCAGCGGGCCGGTCATGCGGAGTCCGGTCCGGTGAAGGTCTGCACGGTTCCGTCGGCGTACACATGGAGGAGGCCACCGCCCGCGGCGGCGCTCGGCGACCCGGTCGACTCGACGGGCATGGACCACAGCCGGTGGCCCCGGGCCGCGTCCAGGGCGTGCACACCCCAGCGGGTACCCTCCCCGGCCTTCTCGCCGCTGCCCGGCTGCGGCCCGGACGCGTACAGGGTGCCGTCGGCCACCAGCGGCGGCCCGTCCTCCGCACCGCCGGGGAGCCGCCCGACGTCCGTGCTGCTCCAGCGGGTCCGGCCGCTCTTCGCGTCTAGCGCGTCGACCCCGCCCGGTCCCGCCGTGTGGACCAGGCCCCTGGACGCGGTGGGCGTCACCGTGGGGGCGCCGTCGAGCCTCCGGCCCCAGGCGGTACGCCGGGTCGCCAGGTCGACGGAGACGATCCGGCCGCCGCTCGCGTAGTACCTGGTGCCGGTGGAGCCGGGGTGGGCCTGCGGGTGGGGGGCGCCGCCGGGGATCGCGGGCTCCGGTTCCGGTGCCGCGCCGGAGGTCCGCAGCACGAACAACGGCTCCTCGACGGGTTCGCCGGAGCGCGAGGGCGGGCGGAGCGCGACGGCCAGCCGCCCGCCGGCCGCGTGGACACCGGTCACCGCGGCCCGCGTCCCCTCGTGGAACCAGAGGGCCTTTCCCGTACGGGAGTCGAAGCCGTACGCACGCCACGGGCGGTCGCCCAGGGCCCGCTTCGCCCATAGGGAGGCGTCGGAGGCGTACGGGACCAGGACGGCCAGCGCCCCGTCGACCGCGAGGAACGCCGACTGGCCGTCGGGGGCGGTGGACCTCGTGGCACCGATCGGCCGGGTGGGTACGGCCTTCCACCGCCGGTTGCCCGTACGGGCGTCGAGCGCGATGAACTCCGGTGCGAAGAGGAGCCCGGAGCGCAGGACGAGCACCTGGTCGCCATGGGGTTCGACCCCGGTGATCTGCCGCGCCGGGTAGCGCCAGCGCACCGCGCCCGTCGCCGCGTCGAGCGCGGTCACCGCGGCCGCGTCGCTGACGAGGAGCGCGCCGCCGTGGCGCAGCACCCCGGAGGTGTGGCCGGGGTCGCCCGTGGCCCGGGTCCACAGCAGGCGCCCCCGGGCCCAGCGGGTCCGGGGCGGAGCGGCCGGGGAGCCGGTCGGGTCGTCCTTCTCCGTGAGACCGAGCAGCGTCACGCCGCCGACCCCGGTCCCGGCCACGAGCACGGCCCCGCCGAGCGCCAGCAGCCGCCGCCTGGTCGGCCCCCGGGCGGGGACGTCGGCGTACGGGACGGTGTCCTGCGGGGCGGGACCCAGCGGGGAGGGGCCCTGCGGGGCGGCGGTGGGCCGGGCCCGGCGTGAGGCGGCATCGGTGAGGGCTGCTGTCGACCCGGACGCGGCGGGGACGGTGTCCTCGGGCCCGGTCGGCACGGTGTCCCCTGGTCTGGAGGGGCGTGCGGACCGGGCGGGCGGGGCGGCGATCGCGCTCCCCGCCCCACCCTCGCGCCCGCCTTCGACGGCTGGTGGTTCGCCCGCCCCACCCGGGCCCCCCGCCAGCGTCGCCACCGCCTCCTCGCGCCTGCGGATCAGACCGGCCACCGGGTCCCGCTCCCACCACGCCCCGTCCGCCTCGGTCTCCGCCCCCGCCTCGGCAGACCGCTCCGAGCACCAGCGCAGCACCTCGGCCACCGTCGGGCGGGCCGCCGGATCGCCCGTCAGGCAGGCGGCGAGGAAGGCGCGCCACTCCTCCGTCGGCACCCCGTCCAGGTCCGCCTCGCCCCGTACCGTCCGGTACAGCACCTGGTGCGCGGGCCCCGAGCCGTAGGGGGACCGGCCCGTCGCCAGTCGGGCCAGCAGCGCCGCCAGGGCGAACACATCGGCGGCCGGGGCGGGTTCGGCGTCGGCCGTCAGCAGTTCCGGGGCGATGAACCCGGGCGAACCGATCACCTCCCCGGTCGCCGTCAGGGCCTCGTCGGCCGCCCGGCGGGCGATGCCGAAGTCCAGGACCTTCGGGCCGCCCCGGGTGAGCACCACGTTCGACGGCTTCAGGTCGCGGTGGACCAGCCCGGCCCGGTGGATGCCGGCCAGCGCCTCCGCGAGCGCCGCCCCCAGCGCGGCGAGCGGTCCCGCGCCCAGCGGCCCGAGCGCGTCGGCGGTCTCCGCGAGGGTGGGCCCGGCACAGAACTCGGTCGCCAGCCACGGCCGTACGGCATCGGGGTCCGCGTCCAGCACCGCGGCGGTGAACGGACCGGCGACGGCCCGCGCGGCGAGCGTCTCGCGCCGGAACCGCTCCCGGAACCCCGGGTCGGCGGCGAGGTGTTCATGGACGGTCTTGACCGCCACCAGCCGGCCCGACGCCGTCCGGGCCAGCTGGACCCGGCCCATGCCGCCTTCGCCGAGCAGCGCGACGAGCCGGTACTCGGCGACCTGCTCCATACCGACTCCCCCTTCCCCCGGTCCGGGCCGGTGACGATCACCCGGATCATTCTGTGCGACGACCGCACGCCCCGGTTCGGTTGCGCACCGAAATCCCTTCGCGCCCCCGGAGGTTGTTCCCTAAGGTCATGGACATGCACCTCCCGGTGCGAAGGCGGCGGCTCCTTCCTTTCCCGAAATATGCCGCAGCCACTGTTGATCTCGGGAGGCGCGAGCGCCGGGGTGCCCGGTGCGCAGACGACGGATACTTCTGGATCTGGCGGTTGCGGGTTCGAATCCCGTCCGGCTTCGGCCGGTAGCTCAAGTGGACAGAGCACCGGACTGTTCTCCGTCGTCGACCCCGGGCCGTTCGCCGGCCCCGATCTCGGGCACCCCGTTCCGCCGCCGCGCCTTCCCCCAGAGCATCAAGACCCAAGCATCAGGAACCAGAGCATCAGGAACCAGAGCATCAGGAACCAGGAATTCGGGGGAATTCTCATGGCACGCTTCAACCACCGCATCACCAGGCTCCGCTCCGCCCTTACGGGGCCCACCTCGCCCGTCACCACGACCGGTGCGCTCGCGGCCAACCACCGGGGCGGCACCGGGCACGTACGCGACGCCCGCTCCGAGCTCTTCCTCCTCGCCGTCGCCAACTTCGTCGCGCAGGAGACCTTCTACGAGGGCGGCGAGGAGCGCGACACCCGGTTCGCGGCCCTCGTGCGCCGCCTCGCCGTCGAGGACCCCGCCTGGACCGCCGGGCTCCTGCACTGGCTGCGCCGCGACGGGCAGCTGCGGACCGCCTCGCTGGTCGGTGGCGCGGAGTACGTGAAGGCCCGGCTGGACGCGGGCTGCACCGAGGGCCCCGCCAACCGGCAGGTGATCGACTCCGTACTGCTGCGCGCCGACGAGCCGGGCGAGCTGCTCGGCTACTGGACCTCCCGCTACGGCCGGGCCCTGCCCAAGCCCCTCAAGCGGGGCATCGCCGATGCCGTACGCCGTCTCTACACCGGCCGGTCCCTGCTGAAGTACGACACCGCCTCCAAGGGCTTCCGCTTCGGTGACGTCCTCAACCTGGTGCACGCCGCGCCCGACCCGGCCAAGCCCTGGCAGGGCGAGCTGTTCCGGTACGCGCTGGACCGCAGGCACCGGCCCGACACCGCCGTGCCGCCCGTCGGCGACCGCACCCTGACCGCCCACCGGGCCCTCATGGAGCTGCCGGTCACCGAGCGTCGCGCGGTCGTCACCGGGCCCGGCGGCGCCGAGCGGCTGGCGGAGGCCGGGATGACCTGGGAGTCGCTGGCGGGCTGGCTGCAGGGGCCGATGGACGCGGCGGCCTGGGAAGCGGTCATCCCCTCCATGGGCACGATGGCGCTCGTCCGCAACCTCCGGAACTTCGACGAGGCCGGGGTGAGCGACGAGGTCGCGGCCACGGCGGCGGCCCGGATCTGCGACCCGGAGGCCGTCGCCGCGTCCCGCCAGTTCCCCTTCCGCTACCTCGCTGCCCACCGGCACGCGCCCTCGCTGCGCTGGGCGTACCCGCTGGAGCAGGCGCTCGGCCACTCGCTGGGCCAGGTCCCGGCGCTGCCCGGGCGCACCCTGGTCCTGGTCGACCGCTCGGGGTCCATGTGGTCGCCGCTCTCCGAGCGCTCCCGGCTGAACCGGGCCGATGGAGCCGCCGTCTTCGGCGCCGCCCTCGCGCTGCGCGCCGCCGACGCGGACCTGGTGGAGTTCGGCACGACCAGCGCCCCGGTGACGTACCGCACGGGTGAGTCGGTGCTCAGGGTCCTGGAGCGCTTCGGCAACCTGGGCGGCACCAACACCGCACGGGCGGTGGAGCGCCACTACCGGGGCCACGACCGGGTGCTCATCGTCACCGACGAGCAGGCCTCGTACACCTACCGTGGCGATGCCACCTGGGGCGTTCCGGACACGGTGCCGGTCTACACCTGGAACCTGGCCGGATACCGGCTCGGCCACGCCCCGTCCGGCGACGGAAACCGCCACACGTTCGGGGGGCTTTCCGACGCCGCGTTCCGTATGGTTCCGCTGCTGGAGGCGGGAGTAAGCGCTGACTGGCCCTGGTGAGCGCGGGTCACGAATCCGGCACTTCTGGGGCTCGGGCGGCAAACGGGCATGGCGTAGGGCCTTCACAGGGCGCATACTCGACTTAATGAAACAGTCAGCCGGCTCCCGGCGATACCTGCCTTCCAGTCCCTTCAACCGCCCGGCCCAGGAGGCCCCACCGGTCGAATGCTTCGATGTGGGCGACAGGGTGTCGCACGACCAGTTCGGGCTCGGCAGAATCCTTGCTGTCGAGGGCGACAACGACGCAGTCCTCATCGACTTCTCGGGGCGACAGGGGAGGATCCTGAGCCCGTACTCCAAGCTGACCAAGCTCTGAGACACCGGACGAGCACGAGCAGCGTCCGTCTTCTCCGGATCCGGGGCACCTGAATCACATCAGGTGCCCCGGAAGCCGTTGTGGCCCGGCTCACCGGCCCCCAAGGGCTACCGGGCCCCGAAGGGCTACCGGGCCCCGGGGGTCAGAGGGACTTGGCGGCGGGCTTCACCATGCCGCGTACGGTGCGTGACTTCACGAACTCACCCATGGCCGTCATCTCCCACTCGCCGGTGAACTGCTTGATCAGCTTGGCCATCATGACGCCGGTCTGCGGCTCGGCGCCGGTCAGGTCGAACCGGACCAGCTCCTCGCCGGTGGCCGCGTCGATCAGGCGGCAGTAGGCCTTGGCGACCTCGTTGAACTTCTGGCCGGTGAACGAGTTCACCGTGAAGACCAGGCCCGTCGCCTCGGCCGGGATACGGCCCAGGTCCACGACGATCACCTCGTCGTCGCCCGCGCCCTCGCCCGTGAGGTTGTCGCCGGAGTGCTTGATCGCCCCGTTCAGGATGGTGAGCTTGCCGAAGTAGCAGCTGTCCAGGTGGTTGCGGTTGGGGCCGTAGGCGATGACCGAGGCGTCCAGGTCGATGTCCTTGCCGCGGAACGCGGGCTCCCAGCCGAGGCCCATCTTGACCTTCGACAGGAGCGGGGCGCCGCCCTTGACCAGGGAGACCGTCTGGTTCTTCTGGAGGTTCACCCGGCCCTTGTCGAGGTTGATCTTCCCGGCGGCCGCGGGCGGGGCGGCGGGCGGCGCCGGGGGAGCGGCGGGGGCCGGCGGGGCGATCCGCGGGTCGACCGGGGCGGCCACCGGGGCGGCTGCCGCCGGGGCCGGCGTGGCGGCGGGGGCGGCGGGCTCCTCGACCGAGACGCCGAAGTCCGTGGCGATGCCGGCCAGCCCGTTCGCGTAACCCTGGCCGACCGCGCGGGCCTTCCAGGCGCCGTTGCGCCGGTAGATCTCGATGACCACGAGCGCCGTCTCGCCGCCCAGCTGGGGCGGGGTGAAGGTGGCCAGCGCGGTGCCGTCGTCGGCGTTGCGCACGGTGGCGGTGGGCTCGACGCCCTGGAAGGTCTGGCCTGCGGCGTCGGGGCTCGCGGTGACGACGATCTTCTCGATGCCCGGCGGGACCGCGGTGGTGTCCACCACGATGGCGTCGGGCGCGGAGCCCCCGCCGGCGCGGTAGGTCACACCGGGGCCCGAGGGCTGGTTGTAGAAGATGAAGTCGTCGTCGGAGCGCACCTTGCCGTCGGCGGTGAGCAGCAGGCCCGAGACGTCGAGCCGCACCGGAGCGGCGACGTCCACCGCCACGCGGACGGCGGAGAGAGGGATGTTCGAGCCGGGGGTCATTGCGGTCATGCACGGGGTAACGAACGATCCCCCTTTGCCGTTCCCTTACCTTTGCGGCCGCCCGGCAGGCCGTCCTCCGCGCCCCCCGCGCGCCCATCCGAGACCACCCGCGCGACGCTCAGCGGCGGTTGCGCGGGTGGTCGCGGGCCGTGCGTTCGTTGCCGTGCTTGTACGCGCCGGTCCAGCGCGCCATCACCAGCTGGGCATCGCCCGACGCCACCTCGGCCAGGAACTTCTCCGCCCGGCCGCCGCGCAGGGTCCCCGCCGGGCGGCCGTGGTGGGTGATGGTGACGCTCTGGCCGCCGTGCTGTTCGTACTGGAATCCGGAAGGTCTCGGCATGTCCGTATCCTGCCCGCCCGGCAGCCCCCGCGTCGCCGGGATTTCCGCCGCCCGTCTCCTCGGGGGCGTACGCCGGCCTGCGGCGCGGGCCCCGTGCGGAATCCTGGCTGTAGTTCATATGCGTGGACGAGGTGGGTGGGTGAAGCGAGCCGTCCCCAGAGGCTGCGTCCGTCTTGACCCGCCCTCCAGGGCTGCCTTAGCGTTGCGGTGTTCAGAAATATATACACGGATCAGAGTTGTGCACGCTTGAATCTGCTCAGGGAGCGCCCGTGACCTCAGCCCCCCTCGCCGCCCGGCTCAGCGAAGTTCCCGGGCCGCTCTTCTTCCCCGTGACGGCCTACGGACCCGACGGCACCGTCGACCTCGACGTCTTCCGGGCCCATGTGCGCGCCGGGATCGACTCGGGCGCGGCCGCGGTTTTCGCCTGCTGCGGCACGGGCGAGTTCCACGCGCTGACCCGGGAGGAGTTCCGCCTCGTGGTCGCCGCGGCCGTCGAGGAGACGGCCGGGCAGGTCCCCGTCGTCGCGGGCGCCGGATACGGCACGGCCCTCGCCGTCCAGTACGCACGGACCGCCGAGGAGGCCGGTGCGGACGGGCTCCTCGCCATGCCCCCGTACCTCGTCGTCGCCGACCAGGAAGGGCTGCTGAACCACTACGCGGCGCTCGCGGCGGCCACCGGCCTGGAGACGATCGTCTACCAGCGCGACAACGCGGTCTTCACCCCCGAGACGGTCGTCGCCCTCGCCCGGACGCCCGGGATCATCGGGCTCAAGGACGGCTACGGCGACCTCGACCTGATGCAGCGCATCGTCAGCGCGGTCCGCACCCAGCTGCCCGGTGACGCCTTCCTCTACTTCAACGGGCTGCCCACCGCCGAACTCACCGGCCTCGCCTACCGGGGCATCGGCGTCACCCTCTACTCCTCCGCCGTCTTCGCCTTCGCCCCGGACATCGCTCTGGCCTTCCACCGGGCCCTGGCCTCCGGCGACGACGCCCTGGTGAACGGGCTGCTCGACCACTTCTACCGGCCGCTGGTCGAACTGCGGGCCAAGGGGCGCGGCTACGCCGTCTCCCTGGTCAAGGCGGGCGTCCGGCTCCAGGGTCTGGACGTCGGCGAGGTGCGCACCCCGCTCACGGAACCGCCCGCCGCCCACGTCAAGGACCTCATCGAGATCATCGCGAGCGGCCGCGCCCTGTTGGCGGAGAGCGCCTCCGAAAGAGGGCAGGAGTGAAGGCGAGCGCGTTCCTCTACCCGTGGGACGTGGTCGGGGACCCGGCCGCCGCCTCCCGTATCGCGGAACTCGGCGTCCGGCAGGTCACCCTGGCCTCCGCCTACCACTCCACCCGGGCCCTGACCCCCCGCCACCCCGCCCACCGCATCGTCACCGCCGAACACGCCGCCGTCCTCTACCCGCCGGACCCGGACCGCTGGGCGGGGCGCGCCCTCACCCCGTACCGGCAGAGCTGGGTGGCGGGCGACGACCCGTACGGGGAGGCGGCCGAGGCGCTGACCGCCGCCGGTCTTGAGGTGCACAGCTGGGTCGTCCTCGCGCACAGCTCCCGCCTCGGCGCCGAGCACCCGGACACCTCGGTCCGCAACGCGTACGGGGACCGTTACCCCTGGGCCCCCTGCATCGCCCGTCCCGCCGTGCGCGCGTACCTCGTGGACCTGGCCGCGGAGGCCGCCGCCCGGCCCGGCGCGCGCGGCACCGAGCTGGAGTCCTGCGGCTGGTACGGCTTCGCCCACCTCCACGCCCACGACAAGGTCACCGGCGTCGGGCTCGGCGACGCGGCGCAGTACGCCCTGTCGCTCTGCTTCTGCACGGAGTGCCGCGAGGGGTACGGGGAGGCGGACGCCGACCCGGACGAACTGGCCGCCGCCGTCCGCCGCGCCCTGGAACCGGCCTGGTCCGGCAGCGGCTCCACGGAGTCCGGCTGGGACGGCGTCCACCGGCTCCTCGGCCCCGAACTCGCGGACGCCACCCTGCGCTGGCGCGGCCGGGTCGCCCGTACATTCCAGGAGTCGGCCGTCGCCGCCGTCCGGGCCGCCGCCCCGCCGGGCTTCCAGGTGCTGCTGCACGCCGACCCCGCCCCGTCCCGCACCGGCGCCAACGTCGGCGTGGACCCGGGCCACATCCTCGATGTGGCGGACGGGGTGGTGCTGCCCTGCACCGGGCCCGACACCGTACGGGAAGCGGTGCTCGGGCCGTTCAAGGGCCGTACCGGCGTCCTCGCGGCCAACTTCGGTGTGGTCACCGGGATGGGCGGCAGCCCCCGCACCCTGGAGCGGGACGCGGCCCACGCCGCCTCGCTCGGCGCGGACCAACTGCGCCTGTACCACGCGGGGCTGGCCTCCGGACCGGACCTGGAGGCCGTCGCCGGCGCGCTGTCACGGATCGGGTGAGGCGGGCGCACCGGGGGCGGCGCGGGGCCGGCGGGCGGGGCCTCAGGAGCGCGGGACCATACGGTGCGCCTCCGCGCGCTCCACGAAGATCCGGTGCAGGTCGCGGGCGGCCCGGGTGACCGAGCCCGAGCGGCTGCGCTGCACCACCAGCAGCACCGTCGTGGAGTCGCCCGCCAGCGGACGGCAGGTGATCGCGCCGGTCCGCTCCAGCGGGTCCCCGACCACGCTGTAGTCCGGGAGCACGGTGACCCCCAGCCCCTCCGCCACCATCAGCTTGCCCATCTCCGCGCCGTCGGCGGAGTACGAGAAGGAGGGCACCCGGCCCTTCAGCAGCCGGTGGGTGAAGCGGTGCATCAGATAGCCGGAGCGCATCACGATCAGCGGCTCGCGCAGCAGGTCGTCCACCCCGACCGACTCCAGGGACGCCAGCGGGCTGTCGGGGCGCAGGCAGACGACCGGCCGGCCCCGGAGCAGCTCCGTGGTGTGCAGGTCGGGGGCCAGGTCGTCGCCCTCCAGATAGTTCACCAGGCCCAGGTCGACACCGCCCTCCAGCAGGGACCGGTGGATCACCGACTGCTGGGCCGCGATCACCTCCACCTCGGTCGCCGGGTGCAGCGCGTGGAACTCCCGGATCGCCGGTACGAGGAGGGGGACCGTCGCCGCGAACACCGTGCCGAGCCGGACCGTACGGCTGGTCCGGTGCTGCTCGTCGGCGGCCCGGCGCAGCCGGTCGACCGCGTCCAGCACCCCGATGATGTGCGGCAGCAGCTCGCGCCCCGCATCACTGATCGTCGCCCCCGACCGCTTCCGGTCCAGCACGGTCACCCCGAGCTCGCGCTCCAGGTTCCGCACGGTCTCGCTCAGCGCGGGCTGCGACAGGTGCAGTTCCTCCGCCGCCCGGCGCAGGGACCCCAGCCGGGTGACCGCCTCGATGTACTCCAGCTGCTCGATCCGCACGGCGGCCTCTCCCTCGACTTCCCCGCCCGGGCTTCTGTGGAAGGGAAACCCTATCGCTCCCTCGCCGATGCCTTCTCGACCTGGAGCGTTCCGGCACCCTACTCTGGGACCCGAAGGCGTCCCCGGATCACCGGGTGCCCGCCGCGGAACGCGAAAGGAGAGGGATGTGCGCTGCCTGACCCGTCGCCGCCACATCGACCTCGGCCGCGTTTCCAGCGCCTTCTGTTGTCGCGAAGTCTGAGGAGCTCCTTCCCCCTTCGCGCCCCGCGTACGCCGTGCACCTTTGCGTACGCCGTCGCGCTCGTGCGGTGACCACCGCACCCGGAACGCTCTCCTCCTCCCGCGCCCCTCGCCCCTGATCGGGTTTCTCGATCACCCGGGGCCACCTCGCCGTGCCCAGCCCTCCGGGAGAACCGCATGTCCACTCCGCCCTCCGCCGACCCGGTCCGCTTCGCGTACTGGGTACCCAACGTCAGCGGCGGCCTCGTCACCAGCACCATCGAGCAGCGCACCGACTGGGGGTACGACTACAACCGCGAACTCGCCGTCCTCGCCGAGAACAACGGCTTCGACTACGCGCTCAGCCAGGTCCGCTACATGGCCAGCTACGGCGCCGAGTACCAGCACGAGTCCACCTCCTTCAGCCTCGCCCTGCTGCTCGCCACCCAGCGGCTGAAGGTCATCGCCGCCGTCCACCCCGGTCTCTGGCACCCCGGCGTCCTCGCCAAACTGGGCGCCACCGCCGACCACCTGAGCAACGGGCGCTTCGCCGTCAACGTGGTCAGCGGCTGGTTCAAGGACGAGTTCACCGCACTCGGCGAACCCTGGCTGGAACACGACGAGCGCTACCGCCGCTCCGAGGAGTTCATCCGGGCCCTGCGCGCCGTCTGGACCGAGGACCACGCCGAACTCGCCGGGGACTTCTACCGCATCCGCGACTTCACCCTGAAGCCCAAGCCGATCACCTCACCGCACCGCCCGCACCCGGAGATCTTCCAGGGCGGCAACTCCACCGCGGCCCGGCAGATGGCCGGCCGCGTCTCCGACTGGTACTTCTCCAACGGCAAGGACTTCGACGGCGTCACCGAGCAGATCGACGACGTCCGCACCGCCGCCGGGAGCGCCGGACGCACCCCGCCCCGCTTCGGCCTCAACGGCTTCCTCATCGCCCGCGACACCGAGGCCGAGGCCCGCGACACCCTGCGCGAGATCGTCGCCAAGGCCGACACGGAGGCCGTCCACGGCTTCGGCTCGGCCGTCAAACAGGCCGGGAGCTCCACCGCCGACGGCAAGGGCATGTGGCAGGACTCCTCCTTCGAGGACCTCGTCCAGTACAACGACGGCTTCCGTACGGGACTCATCGGCACCCCGGAACAGATCGCGGAGCGCATCGTCGCCTACAAGCGGCTCGGCGTCGACCTGCTGCTCCTCGGCTTCCTGCACTACCACGAGGAGGTCGAGTACTTCGGCAAGAACGTGCTGCCGCTCGTCCGCGAACTGGAGGCCGACGCCCTCTAGTCCCGTCCGCCACCGTCCGACAGCTTGCGAAAGGTTCAGCATGAGCACCGCAGCACCCACGCAGTGGAAGACGCTCCCCGCCCCCGGCACCCCGGCGGCCTGGATCGAGCGCGCGGCCGAGGTCGCCGCGCTCCTCGCCACCGACGCCGCCGCCCGTGACAAGGCGGGCGCCACCCCGTACACCGAGATCCAGCTGCTCAAGGACTCCGGACTCGTCACCCTGCTCGGCCCGCCCGCCCACGGCGGCGGGGGCCAGGACTGGACGACCGCCTACCGGGTGATCCGTGAGGTCGCCAAGGCCGACGGCTCCATCGGACAGCTCCTCGGCTACCACTACCTCTGGAACTGGGCCGCCCGTCTCGTCGGCACCCGCGAACAGTGGGAGCACGTCGAGGCCGAGGCGGTCCGGCAGACCTGGTTCTTCGGCGGCGCGGTCAACCCGCGCGACACCGACGTGGTGGTCACCGAGCACGGCGACGACCTCCTCTTCACCGGCGCCAAGACCTTCTCCACCGGCAGCAAGGTCTCCGACGTCACCGTCCTCGAAGGCGTCCTGGAAGGCACCGACCAGCACATCTTCGCCATCGTGCCCTCCGACAGCGAAGGCCTCGTCTTCCACGACGACTGGGACAACATCGGCCAGCGCCTCACCGAGAGCGGCGGTGTCACGATCGACGGCGTCCGCACCCCGTGGGCCTCGGCCGCCGGTTACGTGGACAAGGAGTTCCGGCCCCGCGTCTACAACACCCTCAACGTGCCGACGATCCAGCTGGTGTTCATCTCCTTCTACCTGGGCATCGCCGCCGGGGCCCTGGAGACCGCCGCCACCTACACCCGCACCAAGACCCGTTCCTGGCTGCACGGCGGCTACGACCGGGCCGTCGACGAGCCGTACGTCATCGACACCTACGGCGACCTGACCGCCAAGCTCTGGGCCGTCGAAGCCCTGGCCGACGCGGTCGCCGCCGAAGGGCAGAAGCTGCACGACGCCCCGGACGAGGTCACCGAGCGGTCCCGCGGCGAGTTCGAGGTCCGGGTCGCGGCAGCGAAGGCCCGCGCCACCGAGGTGGCCCTGGAGGTCACCAGCCGGATCTTCGAGGTCACCGGCGCCCGCGCCACCGCCTCCGCCGAGGGGCTCGACCGCTTCTGGCGCAACATCCGCACCCACACCCTGCACGACCCGGTCGCCTACAAGCGCCGCGAGGTCGGGCGCCACGTCCTGACCGGCGAACTCCCCGAACCCACCTGGTACTCCTGACCCGCCCCGGGCCCGGTGCGCACCTTCCCCGCACCGGGCCCGGACAGCCCCAGAAACGAGGTCCCATGGCCACCGTCCTGTCGGTCTCCGGCAGCCCCTCCGCCACCTCCCGCACCGCCCGGCTGCTGCGCCACCTTGACGCCGACCTGAGCGCCCAGGGCCACGAGGTGATACCCCTCGACGTCCGTACGCTGCCCGCCGAAGCCCTCCTCGGCGCCGACTTCGCCCACCCCGAGATCGTCCGAGCCACCGAGCTGTTCGCCCGCGCCGACGGCATCGTCATCGGCACACCCGTCTACAAGGCCGCCTACTCGGGCCTGCTCAAGACCCTCCTGGACCTGCTGCCCCAGTACGCGCTCACCGGCAAGACCGTGCTCCCGCTGGCCACCGGCGGCTCCACCGCCCATGTCCTGGCGCTCGACTACGCCCTGCGCCCGGTGCTCTCGTCGATGGGGGCCGCGCACATCGTGCAGGGCTGGTTCGTCCTGGACCGGCACATCACGACGGGCGAGGACGGTTCGGTCGTCCTCGACCCCGCATCCGCTGCCCCGCTCGACCAGGTGGTCGCCCAGTTCGCCGCCGCCCTGGACCGGACCGCCCCGGTCCCCGCCACCCGCTGACCCCTGTCCGTACCGCTATCCGTACCGCTCCTGGAGGCAGGCCGTGACCGCGCCGACCCGACGACCACCCATCACCGCGCGGGTGATCCGCGACGACGCCGAGGCCCTGCGCACCGCCGCCGGACTCGCCGGGGAGTTCCGCGCAGGAGCGTCCGGGCGGGACGCCCGCCGTGAGCTGCCCCGCGCCGAACTCGACCGCCTCACCGCCACCGGCCTCCTCGCCATCACCGTCCCTGCCGAGCACGGCGGGGCCGACGTCTCCGCCGTCACCCTCGCGGAGGTCTTCCGGCTGCTCGCCTCCGCCGACGCCAGCCTGGCGCAGATCCCGCAGAGCCACTTCGCGTACGTCAACGTGCTGCGGCAGCAGGGCAGTCCGGAGCAGCAGGCCTTCTTCTTCGCCGAGGTGCTGGCCGGCCGCCGCTTCGGCAACGCCCAGTCCGAGGCCGGGACCAAGCACCTCCAGGACATCCGCACCCGGCTGGCGGACGCCGGGGACGGCTCGTACCTCCTGACCGGGGTGAAGAACTACTCCACCGGCGCCCTGTTCGCCGACTGGATCCCCGTCCTCGCCCGCGCCGAGGACGACCTGCTCCATGTCGCGTACGTCCCCGCCGACGCCCCCGGCCTCACCGTCGTCGACGACTGGGACGGCATGGGGCAGCGGACCACCGCGAGCGGCACGGTCCGCCTGGAGTCCGTCCCGGTCCCCGCGGCCCACGTCGTCCCCCACCACCTCACCTTCACGGGCCCCCAACTCCACGGCGCGATCGCCCAGTTGCTGCACACCGCCATCGACGCGGGGATCGCGGCCGGGGCGCTGGCGGAGGCGGTGGACTTCGTACGGACCCGGAGCCGGCCCTGGTTCGAGAGCGGATACGCGAGCGCCGCCGAGGACCCCCTCCTCATCCAGCGTTTCGGTGAACTCGCCGTCCGCCACCGGGCCGCCGACGCGCTGCTCGTGGCCGCCGCGCGGGCCGTGGACACCGCACGGGCCGGTCTGGACGACGACAGCGCGGCCGAGGCGTCGATCGCCGTGGCGGCGGCGAAGGCGTACGCCGGGAGCGCGGCGCTGGAGATCGCGGACGCGCTGTTCGAGGTCTCCGGGACGCGCGCCGCCCTCGACAGCCTGAACCTGCACCGGCACTGGCGCGACGCCCGCACCCACACCCTGCACGATCCGGCGCGCTGGAAGATCCAGCACATCGGGCGGTACGTCCTCAACGGCACCCGCCCGCCCCGCCACGGCCTGCTCTGAACCACCATCCCCTGCGGCTTCCTTCGGAGAAACGATGTCCCTCACCTTCCACTGGTTCCTGCCCACCAACGGCGACAGCCGCCATGTCGTCGGCGGCGGCCACGGCACCCCGGTCACCGCGGCGGGGGGCGACCGGCCGCCGACGGTCCGCTACCTCGCCCAGATAGCCCGCGCCGCCGAGGACGTCGGCTTCACGGGCGTGCTCACCCCCACCGGGGCCTGGTGCGAGGACGCCTGGCTCACCACCGCGATGGTCAGCCAGCACACCGAGCGGCTGAAGTTCCTGGTCGCCTTCCGGCCCGGCTTCATCTCGCCGACGCTGGCCGCCCAGATGGCCTCCACCTACCAGCGGCAGACCGGGGGCCGGCTGCTGCTCAACGTCGTCACCGGCGGCGAGAGCCATGAGCAGCGCGCGTACGGGGACTTCCTGGACAAGGACGCCCGCTATGCCCGCACCGGCGAATTCCTGCAGATCGTCCGGCAGTTGTGGGACGGCAAGACCGTCGACCTGGACGGCGACCACCTCCATGTCGAGCAGGCCCGGCTGACCCAGCTCCCCGACCCCGTACCGGAGGTCTACTTCGGCGGCTCCTCCCCGGCCGCCGGACGCGTCGCCGCCCGCTACTCGGACGTCTACCTCACCTGGGGCGAACCGCCCGCCCAGGTCGCGGAGAAGATCGCCTGGATCAGGGGGCTCGCCGCCGAGGAGGGCCGTACCGTACGGTTCGGGATCCGGCTGCACGTGATCACCCGGGACACCTCGGAGGCGGCCTGGGCCGAGGCGGACCGGCTGCTCGCCGGCTTCGACCCGGCGGCCGTGCGGTCGGTCCAGGAGGGCCTGGCGCGCAGCGAGTCCGAGGGGCAGCGGCGGATGCTGGAGCTGCACGGCGGCGGCCGGGACGGCCTGGAGATCCACCCCAACCTGTGGGCGGGCATCGGCCTCGTCCGGGGCGGCGCGGGCACCGCCCTGGTCGGCAGCCACGCGGAGGTCGCGGACCGGATCAGGGAGTACCACGCCCTGGGCATCGACGAGTTCGTGCTCTCCGGCTACCCGCACCTGGAGGAGGCGTACTGGTTCGGCGAGGGCGTCCTGCCCCGGCTGGCCGAGGAGGGCCTGTGGACACACCCGGCGGGCCCGGTCCGGCCGGGCGGCGCCACGGAGATCCCGTTCGCGGGCGGGGCGCGGTGAACGGCCTCCCGGCCGCCGGAGCATGCGCGTGCCGGGGCACGCGAGCCCGCCCTGATCCGAACGAAGGGCCCTAGGGCCTGTCGTCAAACTGCCGCCTGCCGGGCGACGCCTGGCACGCACGCTCGCGGCGTTGCCGAAATGGCCAAGTAGCTCCTTCCCCAAGCTCTCAACTGCGTTCGAGCAGGGGAGACCCCATCCGAGACCATTCCGGCGCCTTGCGATCGCACGCACCAGACGCCGCCCGGCCGCCCTTCGGGCGACGACGGCAGTTTGACGACAGGCCCTAGAGGCTGACCACCAACCTCCGTACCTCCTCCGCCAGTTCCGCCGCCGAGGTGGTCAGCACCATGTGGTCCGCCTCCGGCAGCACCACATGCCGGCCGGGCGGTGACTGCCGGGCCCGGAACGCGTGCGAGACCGTCGCCCGCTCCCGTACGGACTCCGGCATGCCCACCGACGTCCGCCCCGCCGACACCACGGTCACCGGCAGCCCCGCGAGGCCGGGCGGGTTCTCCAGCAGCGCCCGCAGGTCGCCCGCCGCGTCCTCCAGCTCACGGCCCCGGGTGCGGGTCATGGCGACCGTGTACCCCTCGGCCCGCATGTCGGCGGCGGCGTCGGGCGGCAGGGCGGCGGTGAGGGAGCGGTAGGCGCGGCCCAGCAGCCCCAGCCGGGCCATCAGCACCGTCGCCAGCTGCCCGACCCGCTCGGCCCGCCGCATCGAGGGCTGGAACAGCAGGTCGCACGCCTCGTCGGAGGGGTCGACGAGCACCAGCCCGGCCACCCGCGCGGGCCGGGCGGCGGCGGCCAGCCGCACCAGGGGGCCGCCCCAGCTGTGGCCGACCAGGACGTAGGGGCCCTCGGGGCCGAGGTGGTCCAGCAGATCGCCCAGGTCCTCGGCGAGCGTGTGCAGCCGGCGCGAGACCCCGGCCGGGGCGGCGGGGCTGCGGCCGAGGCCGCTGCGGTCGTACACCACCGTGGGCGCGACATCGGTGAGCGCGGCCTGGACGGGGGCCCAGTACGAGCGTCCGGCGGCGAGCCCGCCCTCGAAGACCACGGTGGGTACGGCCTCCGCTCCGGCCGGGCCCGCCAGCCGCTGGTAGTACAGCTCCCGCCCGTCGCGGGTGCGCGCGATCCCCGGTTCGCCCTGGCTGTGGGCGGGGGTGACGGCTCCGCCGCGTCCCGTCCCGTGCTCTGTCGGACCCATTCCCGCGCCTCCCGCACACACTCGGTCGTGGACGCACCGCCGGGCGTCAAGTAAGGCAAGGTTAACCTAAGTTGGCATGCGAGGCGCTCCTGGCTTCCGGGCAAGGCGTAACACGATGAAAACCTGAACTCCCCTCCCTGACGGAACAATCCAGCTACCCATCACCACCGGATGTCCGTCATTGAGGAGCGCCATGCCCGACCCGACCCCGCCCACCCCGGACGAGCCCACAGCCCCGGACGAGCAGCCGACCACCCCGCCGGACGGGCCCACCGCCCCCAAGGCGCCAACTCCTGCTCCGGGCAGTGCCGTCGACCGCTACTTCGCCATCACCGCCCGGGGCTCCACCTTCGCGCGCGAGATACGCGGCGGATTCGCCACCTTCTTCACGATGGCCTACATCCTGGTGCTCAACCCGATCATCCTCGGCTCGGCCGAGGACAAGTTCGGCGCCCAGCTCTCCGGACCCCAACTGGTCACCGCCACCGCCCTGGTGGCCGCCGTGATGACCGTCATCATGGGCGTCGGCGGCAACCTGCCGCTCGCCCTCGCCGCCGGACTCGGCCTCAACGCCGTGGTCGCGTACCAGATCGCCCCACTGATGAGCTGGCCCGACGCCATGGGCCTGATCGTCCTGGAAGGGCTGCTGATCTGCGTCCTGGTCGTCACCGGCCTCCGCGAGGCGGTCATGCACGCCATCCCGCCCGCCCTCAAGCAGGCGATCAGCGTCGGCATCGGCCTCTTCATCGCGTTCATCGGCTTCGTCGACGCCGGATTCGCCACCCGCATCCCCGGCGAGACCGGCTCCGTCCCCGTCCAGCTCGGCGCCACCGGCCACCTCTCCGGCTGGCCGGTCCTGGTCTTCTGCCTCGGGGTGCTGCTCACCGTCGCCCTGCTGGCCCGCAAGGTCCGGGGCGCGCTGCTCATCAGCATCGTGGCCATGACCGTGGTCGCGATCGTCATCAACGAGATCGCCGACATCGCCCCGGGCGCCTGGGGGCTGACCGTCCCGGCCGTACCCGGTGACATCGTCGCCGCCCCCGACTTCGGGCTGCTCGGCGCCTTCAGCCTCTTCGGCGCGTTCCAGCAGGTCGGGATCATCACCATCGTCCTGCTCGTCTTCACCCTGCTCCTCAGCGACTTCTTCGACACGATGGGCACCGTCGTCGGCGTCTCCAGCGAGGCCGGACTGCTCGACGAGAACGGCAAGGTGCCGAACCTCGGCCGGGTGCTGCTCATCGACGGGGCCGCCGCCGTCGCCGGAGGGGCGGCCTCCGCCTCCTCCAGCACCTCCTACATCGAGTCCGCCGCCGGGGTCGGGGAAGGCGCCAGGACCGGGTTCGCCTCGCTGGTCACCGGCGGCCTCTTCGCCGTCGCCCTCTTCCTCACCCCGCTCGCCACCGTCGTCCCCGCCCAGGCCGCCGCCCCCGCGCTCGTCGCCGTCGGCTTCCTGCTGATGGCGCAGGTGCGGCACATCGACTGGGAGCGGTACGAGATCGCGATCCCGGCGTTCCTGACGATCGCGGTGATGCCGTTCACGTACTCGATCACCAACGGCATCGGGGCCGGATTCCTCGCGTACGTCGTCATCCAGACCGCCCTGGGCCGGGCCCGCCGGGTCCACTGGCTGCTCTGGGCCTCCTCGGCGCTGTTCGCGCTCTACTTCGCGATCGACCCGGTCGAGCAGCTGCTGGGCGTGAAGTAGCGGTGCGCCGTACGGGGGCCGGTGCGCGCGGTCACCGGCCCCCGTCATCGGCTCACCGCTCCAGCGCCGCCTTCATCATCTTCTGCGCGATCGGCGCCGCCAGGCCGTTGCCGCTGACCTCGGAGCGGGCCGAGCCGGAGTCCTCGACGATCACCGCGACGGCGACCTCCTTGCCGCTGCTGTCGTCCTTCGCGTACGAGGTGAACCAGGCGTACGGGGTGTTGCTGTTGTCCACGCCGTTCTGCGCGGTCCCCGTCTTTCCGCCGACCTCGGCCCCGGCGATCCTGGCGTTGGTGCCGGTGCCCTCCTCGACGACGGTCACCATCGCGCTGCGGAGCTGCTCGGCGGTCCTCTCTCCCACCACCCGCTTCGTCTCCCCGTCCTCGGTCTCCTCCAGCGCGGAACCGTCCCCGTCGGTCACCGACGACACCATGTGCGGCGCGGCCAGCTCACCGCCGTTGGCGAGGGCCGAGGTGACCATCGCCATCTGGAGCGGGGTGGCGGTGACCTCGAACTGGCCGATGCCCGTCAGCGCCGTCTGCGCCTTGTCCATGCCGGTCGGGTAGACGCTCTTCGACGCCCGCACCGGGACGTCCAGCTTCTCGGTGTCGAAGCCGAACGCGTCCGCCATCTCCTTGACCTTGTCCTGGCCGAGGTCGGCGGCCGCCTTGGCGAAGACGTTGTTGCAGGAGTACTGGAGGGCGGTGCGCAGGGTCGCGTTCTCGCAGGGGGCGGAGGCGTTCTCGTTGCGCAGGACGGTCCGGGTGCCGGGGAGGGTGTACGGGTCGGGGCTGTCGGTCGCCTCGTCGACGGAGCCGTACAGCCCGTTCTCCAGGGCCGCCGCCGCGACCACCAGCTTGAACGTGGAACCCGGCGCCAGCGGCTGCCGCAGCGCCCGGTTGACCAGCGACTTCTCCTTGTCGTCCAGCAGCTTCTTCCAGGCGTCGCCGTTGTCCGTACCGCTGATCTTCGAGGGGTCGTACGAGGGTGTGGAGACCATGCCCAGGATGCGGCCGGTCTTCGGGTCGATGGCCACGGCCGCGCCCTTGTCGTCGCCGAGCGCCTCGTAGGCCGCCTTCTGGACGCCCGGGTCGATGGTGGTGAGGACGTTGCCCGGGGAGGCCTGCCTGCCGGTGATCAGGTCGGCCGGGTTCTTCAGCCGGTCGTCGGTGCCGTCCAGGACGTCGCTGTAGATGCCTTCGAGCTGGGTCGCCCCGTACGCCTGCGAGCTGTAGCCCGTCACGGCCGCGTAGAGCTCGCCCTGCGTGTAGGTCCTCTTGTACCGGAGGTCGCCGCCACTGGTCCCCTTCGATCCGGTGACCGGCGAACCGGCCACGATGATGTCCCCGAGCGGCTGCGCGTACTGCGCGATGGTGTTCCGCCGGTTGTGCTCGTCGTCTGCGAGCGCCTTGGCCTCGTAGCCCTGCACCCACGTCGCCCGCACCAGCAGGGCGAGCACCATGAGCAGACAGAAGACCGAAGCGCGCCTGATTGTCTTGTTCATCCCGCTGGAGGGACGAGCGGGGGCGTTCCGCCCGTTCCCGGTTGTGCCGCTTCTCACCGATTTCTCACGTGGCCCACAGGGCTGTGAAGGCCGGGTTCGGGGCCCCGGGCTCAGCCCGGCGTGATGAACCCGGACTCGTACGCCGCGATGACCGCCTGCGTACGGTCCCGGGCACCGGTCTTCGCGAGGACCGCCGCCACATGGGACTTCACCGTCGCCGGGCCCACCGCCAGCCGCCCCGCGATCTCCGCGTTGGTCAGCCCCGCCGCCATCAGCCGCAGCACGTCCGCCTCCCGCCCGGTCAGCCGCGCCACCCACGCCGGGGCGCGCGCCTCCCGCCGGCCGGCGTGTTCGGCGGCCAGGGTGCGTACCGCCGCCGGGTAGAGGAGCGAGTCGCCGCACGCCACCAGGCGCACCGCCTGCACCAGCTCCTCGGCCGCCGACCGCTTCAGCAGGAACCCGGCGGCTCCGGCGTGCAGGGCGTCGTACACGTACGCGTCGTTCTCGAAGGTCGTCACGACGACGATCCGCGGCGGGTCCGCCAGGGTGGCGAGGATCTGCTCGGTGGCCCGGATCCCGTCGATCTCCGGCATCCGCACGTCCATCAGCACCACGTCGGGCCGCAGGGCGCGCACCACGGAGACGGCCTCCGCCCCGGTGGCGGCCTCCCCGACCACCTCGATGCCCTCCTCGGCGCCCAGGATCGCGCGCAGCGCCGTACGCACCATCTCCTCGTCGTCCGCGACCACGACCCGGACGGGCGTTCCGCTCACGATCCCTCCTCGCCGCGTGCCGTCAGCGGCAGCCGGGCGGTCAGCCGCCAGCCGCCGTCGTACGGCCCCGCCTCGCTCCGGCCGCCCAGCAGCGCCGCCCGCTCCGCTATGCCGCGCAGCCCCCGCCCGCCGCCGGGACGGACCACCGCAGGCCGCTCGCCCAGGGGGTTCTCCAGCACGATCTCCAGCTCCCTCTTCCGTGCCGCGATCAGCAGCCGTACGGGGGAGATGCCGCCCCCGCCGTGCCGCAGGACGTTGCTCAGCCCTTCCTGCACGATCCGGTACGCCTCCCGCGAGACCACCGGCACCACGCTGCCCGGGTCGCCCTCCCGCTCGTACGCCACCGGCACCCCGCAGTGCTTCAGCAGCCCGTCGAGCGCGTCGAGCCCGGGTCCGTACGCCGCCCCCTCACCCTCCGTCTCCCCGCTCCCCGGCTCCCCGTCCCGGCGCAACAGCCCGACCACGGAGTCGAGTTCACCGACCGTCCGCCGCGTCGTCTCCTCGATCGCGGTCAGCGCCCGGCGGACGAACTCCGGATCGTGGTCCAGGACCCGACGGGCCGCCCCCGCCTGGAGGGTCACCGCGCTCAGGGCGTGGCCCACCGAGTCGTGCAGCTCCCGGGCGAGCCGGTTGCGCACGGCCAGGTCCGCCGCCCTGCGCTCGGCAGCGGCCAGCCGGTCCTCGGGTGCCGGTCCGAGCAGCGCCGGCACCCACCGGGCCAGCAGCTCCCCGGCGGCTGCCGCGACCAGCGCCATCGCCGCCAGCATCGCGAGCCCGGCGAACGGCGCGAGGGCCAGGGCCCAAGGCTCCAGCAGCATTTCGGGACCGGCCGCCCGCCAGGAGTCGCGCAGCGCCGCCGAGAAGGGGAGCCCGGCCACCGCGACGGCGAACGGCGTCAGCGCCAGCGTGATCCCGCTGATGATGCCGCCGAGCGCCAGATGCACCGTGAACCAGGCGGCGGCCCGCACCCGGGCCTGCCGGGTCCGGGCGGGCCCCTCGGCCAGCAGCGCGGGCGGGACCCCGCAAAGGGCCCGGGCCGCGGCCACCGACAGCGGCCGGACGAGCGGGAAGAACCCGCTGACCGCCACCATCGGCAGGGCGCAGGCGAACGCGGCGAACTGGGCGCGCGGGGACGAGAAGAGCTGCTCCCCGCCGCCCAGCATGCTCACCAGGACCGTGCCGACCAGGAAGTACGGCATCAGCAGCGCGCCGCCGATGATCAGATGCAGCCAGCGCAGCCGCGCCCGCCGCCCGATCAGCGGTGCGAGCGGCCTCACGCGCGGGTGCCGGAGGTCTTGGGGGCCGCCGCGCGCTCCGCGAGAAGGTGCGCGACCGGCAGCGCGATGAGGGTCCCGACCAGCATCTGCACAGCGTAGATCAGCACCATCGCCGTCGTCGGCCGATCGGAGACGTCGCCCGCCCCCACCAGAGCGGCCAGGCTCAACCACCCTCCCCAGCAGGCCACTTGCGCCGATCCGGCCCAGACCAGGACGAGCGGCACCCGCAGCGGAAGCCGGCCGCCGCGCCGGAACGCGAGCAGCAGCGCCCCGGCGACGGCGACGGCCACGAAGAGCGCGTTGACGGCTTCGACCACGTAGAAGTCGCTGGTGCGCTCGGCCACCAGGCCCGCATTGAGCCCGGAGGTCCACCCGGCGGCCCAGAACAGATGGGCGAGGCCCGGGGCGAGGGCGACCAGCGCCGCGGCCACGGCGGTGACCCGCAGCACGGGGGGGCCGGAGTCCCGGGAAGGTCCCGCAGCCGGCCCTGCCAGAGGTGGCCCCAGCGCTCCTTGGCGTACAGAACGAAGAGGGTGCCCAGCGCGACCCCCTGGATGATGAAGCCGCCGTAGACGACACCGAAGACCCACGGGTCGAGGAACGGATCACCGCCGCCCCCGGTGCCCCCACCGCTTCCGCCGAGCAGCCGGACGGCCATCTGCAACGGATAGGCCGTCATGACCGGCAGCAGCAGACCGCTCGCCACCCACATCGGCACCACCAGCAGCCAGGCGGGCACCCGCAGCCCCCAGGGCCGGGTGAGCAGCAGGGCGAGGACGACGACGCAGGCGTCCATCAGGACCGTGACCCCGTTGCCGACGACCAGCAGGGCGCCGCCGTCCAGCAGCGGGCTCCCGTCCGGGATGCCGACCCGACTCCCCGCCATCCAGGCGGCCTTGAGGCCGACGTAGGGCACGCAGGACACGATGGCGAGCACCCGCGCCACGGTCCGGACCCGGCCGATGCGGTACGGGGGTGGGTGCGGGGCGGAGGTCCGGTTCGCTGTCATGGCGCCCACGCTTCCGCGGAACCCGGCCCCGCACGTCCTGCTGGCCGACGATCCGTCTCCGCCGCGCGGGGGAGAGGAGGCGCTCCGTGGATGATCTGTTCCAAGGGGTCGGTGAGCGTTGCTCGTCTCCGCAGGCCCCCCTTGGACCACACCACCAGGAGGATTCAGTGGCATACCCGCAACAGCTCACCCCCGAGGAGAAGCTCGCCGACGCGAAGAAGCTGTTGAGCCTCCCGCGTATCGTGGTGATCTGCGGCTCCACCCGCTTCATGCCGGAGATGAACGAGGCCGATCTGCGGGAGACCGAAGCCGGAAGGATCGTCGTCAAACCGGGCTGTGACCTGAAGTCCCCGCACGAACTCTGGTCCGATCCTGTCGAGGCCGAGGCGCTGAAGGCCCGACTCGACGATCTGCACCGGGCGAAGATCCGGCTCGCCGATGAGGTGCTCGTGGTCGGCGACTACATCGGAGACAGCACCCGGTCCGAAATCGCCTACGCCCGGTCGCTGGCCAAGCCCGTGCGGTTCACGCACCCCGAAGTCGACCCTGACGCCTGATCGCGCCAAGACGCCGCCGGGCACTGCGCGGATCCGCGCCCCGTGGGCGTCGAACGCGGCGCGCTTGCAGGAGCAGGGCCGACCCGCGACGTGCGGGAGCTTGCGCGCGCTCGCCGGTGTCCGGGTCAGAGCCTGCGCGTGGCGAGCGTGAGGCGGTCGCGGGCGTCCAGCAGGGCGTCCTTGACCGTCTGTTCGTGGCCGGGGGTGAGGCGCGCGACCGGTACCGAGCAGCTGATCGCGTCGCGGGCGGGGGTGCGGTAGGGGATCGCCACGCCGAAGCAGCGCAGGCCGAGGGTGTTCTCCTCGCGGTCCACCGCGTACCCCTGCTCGCGGACCAGGCGCAGCTCCTCGATGAGCTTCTCCCGGTCGGTGATGGTGTGTTCGGTCAGCGCGGGCAGCGTCTCGGGGAGCATCTTGCGGACCTGCTCGTCGCTGTGGGTGGCCAGCAGCGCCTTGCCGAGCGAGGTGGAGTGGGCGGGCAGCCGACGGCCGACCCGGGTGAAGGGGCGCAGATAGTGCTGGGACTGGCGGGTGGCGAGGTAGACCACGTTCGTCCCGTCGAGCCGGGCCAGGTGGATGGTCTCCGTGGTGTCGTCGGAGAGCCGGTCCAGGGTGGGCCGGGCGGCGGCCACGACCTCGTCGCCGTCGATGTAGGAGGTGCCCACCAGCAGGGCGCGCACCCCGATCCCGTACCGCGTGCCCGTCGCGTCCGTCTCCACCCAGCCGAGCTCGACCAGGGTGCGCAGCAGCATGTAGAGGCTGGACTTGGGGTAGCCCACGGCCTCCTGGACGGCGGCGAGCGAGTGCATGCCGGGGCGCCCCGCGAAGTATTCGAGCAGCTCCACCGTCCGTACCGCGGACTTGACCTGTGCCCCACCGGACTCGGCGACCGACATCGCCCCACGCTCCTTCTTCGGCCTTCGGCCATTGCCAACACGGAAGGCCCGGAAATAGAGTCCGAGCACGTTCACGATCAGGAACTCTGTTCAGAATACCGAACGTCTCTGGCCGGTGTTCCAGGACCCGAGGGGAATCATGGTGAGTGCAGCACCAGTCTGGAGTGTCGACCCCCGAAGCGGGAAGCCGCGCGAGCAGGTTGCGGTGGAGGCTACCGCCGAGGAGGTCGACCGCGCGGTCCGGGCGGCCCACTCCGTACGCGACGCCCTGGCCGACCGCACGGCACGCGCCGCGTTCCTGCGTACGGCGGCGGAGCTGCTGGAGGAGTCCGGCCCGCACATCATCGAGGCCGCCGACGCGGAGACCGCCCTCGGCCCGGCCCGGCTCACCGGGGAACTCGCGCGCACCGCAGCCCAGTTGCGGGCCTTCGCGGAGGTCGTCGACGAGGGCGCCTACCTCGACATCCACATCGACCACGAGGACGGCTCCCGCACCCCGCCCTGGCCCGACCTGCGCCGCTACAAGATCCCGCTCGGGGTCGTCGCCGTCTACGCGGCCAGCAACTTCCCGCTCGCCTTCTCCGTCCCCGGCGGCGACACCGCCAGCGCCCTCGCGGCCGGCTGCCCGGTCGTCGTCAAGGCCCACCCCGGCCATCCGGCCACCTCCGAACTCTGCGCCTCGGTGCTCCGCCGCGCCGCCGCCCGCACCGGGCTGCCCGAGGACGTGGTGACCCTGGTCCACGGGTTCGACGCGGGCGTCGAGCTGGTCCGCCACCCGCTGGTGAGCGCGGCGGGCTTCACCGGTTCCGTACGCGGCGGACGCGCCCTGTTCGACGCGGCGGCCGCCCGCCCCGCCCCCATCCCCTTCCACGGCGAACTCGGCTCGCTCAACCCGGTCGTCGTCACCGCGGCGGCCGCCGCCGAGCGGTCCGAGCAGATCGGCGCCGGGCTCGGCGCCTCCATGACCCTGGGCGTCGGCCAGTTCTGCACCAAGCCCGGCTTCGTCCTCGCCCCGTCCGGCGACGCGGGCGACCGGCTGGTGAAGGCCCTCACCGGGACGGTCAGCGACACCGGCTCCGGCGTGATGCTGGACCACCGGATGCGGGACGCCTTCCTCGCAGGCGTACGCGAACGGGCCGCACTCCCGGGCGTCGAGGCCCCCGTCACCCCCGGCGCGGGCAGCGAGCACACGGTCTCGGCCGGCTTCCTCACCGTCCCGGCCGCTCTCCTCACCGCCGAGGGCCCGCACGACGCGCTCCTGGAGGAGTGCTTCGGCCCGGTCACCGTGATCGCGCGCTACGACTCCGAGGACGAGGTCACCGCCGTCCTGTCCCGGCTCCCCGGCAACCTCACCGCCACCCTCCAGACCGCGACCGGGGGCGACGACCCGGAGGCGGCCGCCCTCCTCACCGCCCTCACCCCGCTCGCCGGCCGCATCCTGGTCAACGGCTGGCCGACCGGCGTCGCCGTCGCCCCCGCCCAGCACCACGGCGGCCCCTACCCGGCCACCACCTCCCCCTCCACCTCGGTCGGCGCGACGGCCATCGAGCGCTGGCTGCGCCCGGTGACGTACCAGAGCACCCCCGACCCGCTCCTCCCGCCGGAACTGCGCGAGGCCAACCCCCTGGACCTGCCCCGCCGCGTGGACGGCCGCCGCGCATGAGCCTGCACTTGGACGGCCGCCCTACATGACCCTGCACCTGGACGGATTCCGCGTATGACCCTGCACCTGGACGGGCTCCCCTTCGCCCTGGCCCCGGAAGGCCCCGACGGCCGCTGGACCCACGCCGATGGCATCCTGACCGGCCGCGCGGGCCCCGGCCAGGACCTCTTCGTACCGCCGTCCGGTGAAGCCCTGGATTCGGCGACCGACGCGCCACGCCTGCTCGGCGCGGTGGGGGACAGCGACTTCCGCCTCCTCGCCCGCGTCCGCCCCGGCCTGGTCGCGGCGGGCGACGCCGGGGCGCTCCACCTCCACCTCGGGGACCGCGACTGGGCCAAGCTCTGCCTGGAGCACTCCTCGGGCCTGGCGACGATCTGCAGCGTCGTGACCCGGGGCCACTCCGACGACGCCAACGCGTTCGTGGTGGAGGAGGACAGCTACTGGCTCCGGCTCAGCCGCACCGGCAACGTCTACGCCTTCCACGCCTCCGCCGACGGCGAGACCTGGACCTTCGTCCGCGTCTTCACCCTGGGCACTGAAAAGGAACGCGCGGCCGCCCGCGTCGGCTTCCTGGTGCAGTCGCCGACCGGCGAGGGGTGCGGCGCGGTCTTCGACCGGATCGCGTTCGCGGCCGGGGGAGTGGAGGACCTGCGCGACGGGCGGTGACGTACGGGAGCTGTCGAGGCAGGGCGCTGCCCGGGTTCCGAGAAGGCGTCGCGAGGACGGAACCGGTGGCGGGCGGACCACCCGTACGGGCCGTAGCCCGAACACGTGAAGATCGTTTCCAGGGCATGAATCGTACGCGCCGTATCGCAGCGGCCATGCTGCTCGCCCTCGCCGGCCTCACCTACGCAGCCCCCGCGCAGGCTGCCGACCAGCCTCCGGCCTGCACTCAGGAGGGGTTCCACCCCCACCCGGACGACAAGGCCCGCTTCTACCGCTGTGTGGACTTCTCGGGCGAGGGCGAGGAGTTCACGCGCTTCGACTTCCAGTGCGGGCCCGGCACGCTCTACCACCCCGAGCTGGTGACGTGTGTCCACCCGTGGCAGATGCCTCCCTCCTGACGCGCCCGCTCCGGGCAGGAACCGGGGAACTTCGCGGATGCGTTCCTGACCGCCCCACGGGGGGCGGTGTCGCGCGCACGTCCAGCCGCCCGATGCGGCCGGACGTGCGCGCCTTCGTCGTTCCGGCTCCGGGAATCACCTGGTCAGGTTCGGTGTTCGACCGAGAGGTCCGTCCCTGTGGGGCGGCCCCCGTAACCCGTCCCTGCGGGGCGGCCTCCGCACCCGTCCGTGACCCCTGGAGAGAAGAAGAGTCATGCGCGTCGAGATCTGGTCCGATATCGCTTGTCCCTGGTGCTACATCGGCAAGGCCCGCTTCGAGAAGGGCCTCGCCGAGTTCGCCCACCGGGACGAGGTCGAGGTCGTGCACCGCTCCTTCGAGCTCGACCCCGGGCGGGCCAAGGGCCAGACCGAGCAGGTCATCGACATGCTGGCCACCAAGTACGGGCGGACCCGCGAGGAGGCCGCCTCGATGGAGGCCAATGTCGCGGCCAACGCGCAGGCCGAGGGGCTCGGTTACCGCACCGAGGGCCGGGACCACGGCAACACCTTCGACATCCACCGGCTGCTGCACCTGGCGAAGGCCCGCGGCCGCCAGGACGAGCTGCTGACCCTCGCCTACCGGGCCAACTTCGCCGAGGAGCGGTCCGTCTTCGACGACGACGTGCTGCTCGCCCTCGCCGTGGAGGCCGGGCTCGACGCCGACGAGGCGCGTGCGGTGCTCGCCGACCCCGAGGCGTACGCCGACGAGGTCCGGGCCGACGAGCGCGAGGCGTCCGAGCTGGGCGCCAACGCGGTGCCGTTCTTCGTGCTCGACCGGCGGTACGGGATCTCCGGGGGCCAGCCCTCCGAGGTCTTCGTCCAGGCGCTGGAGCAGGCCTGGAAGGACCGCCCGGTCACCACGCTGACCACCGTCGGCGGCGACGCGGCGGCCTGCGACACGGACGGGGCCTGCGAGGTGCCCAAGGGCTGAGCGCTCGTATAAGAAAGCCTTGGGTGTCCCCCGCGAATTCTGGCAATTGACTATGAGACACGGGGGCTCCAGGCTGGGCGCATGACGATCTCTCCGCTCAGCCAGGCGGCCGCCGCCGAGTTCGCGCCCGAGGTCACGTACCTCAACACCTCCAGCTGGGGGCTGCTGCCCCGCCGGACCATCGCCGCCGTCAAGGCCCTCGCCGACGAGAACGCCGCCGGCCGCCGGATCGGCGCGGGCAGCTTCGACGCGGTGGAGGCGGCCCGGGTCGGCTTCGCCCGGCTCGCCGGGGTCCGGCCGGACCGGGTCGCCACCGGCAGCTCCGTCACCGTCCATGTCGGGCTGATCGCCGCCTCACTCCCGGCGGGGGCCGAAGTCCTGGCGCCCGAGGGTGAGTTCACCTCCGTCGTCAGTCCGTTCGCGCTCCGCGGCGACCTGCGCATGCGGTACGTGCCGCTCGCCGGCCTCGCCGAAGCCGTACGGCCCACCACCGCGCTCGTCGCCTTCTCCTCGGTCCAGTCCGCCGACGGCCGGGTCGCCGACCTCGCCGCCGTCCGCGCTGCCGCCGCCGCACACGGCGCCCGGACCCTCCTGGACGCCACCCAGTCGGCGGGCTGGTTCCCGCTGGACGCCGGGGCGTACGACTACACCGTCACCGGCGGCTTCAAGTTTCTGCTCTGCCCCCGGGGTACGTCGTTCCTCACCGTGACCGAGGAGGCGCAGGCCACCCTGCCGAACCTCTTCGCGGGCTGGGTCGCCGCCGGTGCGCCTTGGACCAGCAACTACGGTGCGCTGGAGCGCGTCGCCCCCGGCGCCCGGGGGTTCGACGAGCCGCCGGCCTTCCTCTCGTACCACGGGGCCGAACACTCCCTCGCGCTGCTCGGGGAGATCGGCACCGAGGCCCTGTACACCCACGCCACCTCCCTCGCCGCCCGGCTGCGCTCGGGGCTGACGGAGCTGGGGCACACGGTGGTTCCGGGGGAGTCGGCGATCGTCTCCGTGCCGGGGCTCGACGGCCGCGAACCTGAGCTCGCGAAGGCCGGGATCGCGGTCTCGACGCCCGCCGGGAACCTCCGGATCTCCTGCCACCTCTACAACACCGAGGTGGATGTCGACCGGGTGCTGGACGTGCTGGCCGCGTAAGCCACACGTACCGGGACCACCGGGACCACCGGGACCGTAACCGCACGTACCGGCCGCTCGGGGCCGAGAGCCCCTCAGCCCCGTTCCGGGCACCCCTCCGTCTCCTGGCAGAGGTTCGCCTCCACCTTCGCCAGCAGCCGCGTCAGCTCCGTACGCTCATCGCTCTCCAGCCCGGCGAGCGTGTGCTCCTCCAGGCTGCCCCACGCGTCCCGCACCGCCGTGTGCAGCTCGCAGCTCCGGTCCGTCGCCTCGACCAGCACGGCCCGCCGGTCGTCCGGGTCGGGGCGGCGGCGTACATGACCGGTCTGTTCGAGGCGCTGGAGCATCTTGGTGACCGTGGACGGGTCCAGGTCCAGGGTCCTGATCAGCTCCGACTGGCGGACCGGCCCCGCGTCCCACAGATGCATCATCAGGAGCTCCTGCCCCGGGTAGAGCCCCAGCCCCTTGAGGAGCTTCCCCGCCGCGATCCGGTGCAGCCGGGCGACGCGCGAGACGGCATGGCTCACGGGCCCGCTGAGCGCTGCTCCGGGCAGCGCGTCGGTACAGGCGGCTTCCGCGGTGGTGGCGTTGCCGGTGTTCATGGCGGGGCTCCTCGGTGCTGCTCCGGGTGGGGCTTCGATGATGCCCGGCGGCTCTTGCCCACACTTTACCTTGGTCGGCCAAGTAATGAGCTACAGTGACGCCAGCGCCAATGATTGGCCGACCACATACTTTGTCGGCCGGTCCCGTACGCCTTGCCCCATATTCTTTGGAGAGCCCGCATGACCACCGCTTTCGACCCGATCGACCTGTCCGGCACCCCGCTGGCCAACCGCATCGTGATGGCCCCGATGACCCGGAGCCGGGCGGGCGATGGCGGTACGGCCACCGAGCTCACGGCCGCCTACTACGCCCAGCGCGCCTCGGCCGGGCTCGTCATCACCGAAGGCATCCAGCCCTCCGTCGTGGGCCAGGGCTACCCCTTCACCCCCGGGCTGCACAGCCCCGAGCAGGTCGCCTCCTGGCGCAAGGTCACCGACGCGGTGCACGCCGAGGGCGGCCGGATCTTCGCCCAGATCATGCACGCGGGCCGCATCGGCCACCCGGTCCTGCTGCCCGAGGGCCTGACCCCGGTCAGCGCTTCCCCGGTCAGGGCCGCGGGCCAGATCTACACCCACGAGGGACCCAAGGACTTCGTCGAGCCGCGCGAGCTGACCGACGACGAGATCCGGCAGACCATCGCCGACTTCGCCGCCGCCGCCCGCAACGCCATCGACGCCGGGTTCGACGGCGTGGAGCTGCACGGCGCCAACGGCTACCTCATCCACCAGTTCCTCGCGCCCAACACCAACCTGCGCACCGACGAGTGGGGCGGCTCGGAGGCGGCGCGCATCCGGTTCGCCGTGGAGGTCGTCAAGGCGGTCGCGGCCGAGATCGGCGCCGCCCGCACCGGGCTGCGCATCTCGCCCTCGAACCCGTACAACGACATCGACGAGCCCGCCCCGGACGCCGTCTACACCGCGCTGGCCCAGGAGATCGAGCCGCTCGGCCTCGCCTATCTGCACATCCTGGAGGACGCCCCGATCCGCGAGCTGACCCTCGCGCTGCGGAAGGTGTTCACCGGCACCGTCCTGATCAACGTGCACTCCGACGGGCCGACCGGGCCGGACGACCACACCGTCATCGACGACGGGATCGCCGACCTGATCTCGTACGGCGTGCTCTTCCTCGCCAACCCCGACCTCCCCGCCCGGCTCAGGGCCGGGGGCCCCTTCAACACCCCCGACCCGTCGTCCTTCTTCGGCGGCGACGCCAAGGGCTACACCGACTACCCGGCGCTCGACGCCGTCTGATCCTCCACCGGCCGCCCGTCCCACCGCCACGACGTGCGGCGCGGGTGGTCCGGCAGTGCGGTGCGGCCGGTGGCCCAGAGCAGAACGGTCCACCGGTCGCCGCCCGCCGGGGCGTCGGGGAAGAGCCGGGCCAGCACCCGGTCGCAGAGCGCGCCGGGCGGCGTCCACTCCAGCCCGAGGCCCTCGGCGAGGTCATGGGTGTGCACCAGGGTCTCCAGCACGCCCATCGCGGCGAAGCCCTCCGGGTCGGAGATGCCGAACCCGTGGTACGAGCGGACCCCGGGCGGTGTCGTCCGGGCCATCGAGGCCAGCAGCGCACCGCTCGCCTCCAGGGTCGCCAGCAGCCCGGCTGGTCCGGCAGCGCGGTCGGCGAAGACCGCGTTGTGGGGCCCGCCCTGCCTCTCGGGCGCCCACCGGTAGGGGACCTCGCCGTCCAGCGGAGGCGTACGCGGGCCCAACTGGACGGCGTACGCGAACAGGTCGTCGCTCAGGTGCTCGACGGTCTCCCAGCAGGTCCACTCCAGGGTCCCGGCGGGCGCGTCCCAGCGGTCCTCCGGGGCTCCGGCCAGCACATCCGCCGCGAGCCCGACCGCGCGGGTCACATCGTCGGCGGTCACCGGCAGCCGGGTCCCGGTCAGCGCGGCCCGCTCGGCGGCGGAGCACTCCACACAGAACTCGTTGCCCTCGGGGTCCGCCAGGGTCGCCCAGCCCCGCCCGTTCGGCTTCCGGTGGTCGCCCACCAGGGTCGCGCCGAGTGCGAGCAGCCGCTCCACCTCCTCGTCCCGGGTGCGGTCCTGCGGCTGGACATCGAGGTGGACCCGGTTCTTGGCCGTCTTCGGGTCGGGCCCCTGGACGAAGAGGATCGCCGCGCCGGGCGTTTCGAGCAGGGCTTCCGGATCGCCGGGGAAGTCGTCGTCGGCGAGCGGGGCGCCGAGCACCTGGGACCAGAAGCTGCCGAGCGCGTGGGCGTCGGCGCAGTCGACGGTGATGTGACGTACGTGGGAGGTCATGGCCGCCACCCTCTCCGGTGGCGGGTCCCGGGTCCAGCGAGTTACGCGACGGGGGGCCGTCGAGATACACGGCGGGGCCCGGGACGGCGTACCGTCCCGGGCCCCTCAATACCTGTGTGCCTGCGCCTGCCGTTACTTCACCGGGGTGAAGTCCCGCGCCCCGATGAACTCGGGGCGGCGGATCGGCGCCGCGAACGGCTCCTGCGCCGCGTTCTCCACGCTGTTGAAGACGATGAAGACGTTGGAGCGCGCGTACGGGGTGATGTTGTCGCCCGATCCGTGCATGGCGTTGCAGTCGAACCAGGTCGCCGAACCGGCCTTGCCCGTGAAGAGCTTGATGCCGTGGCGGTCGGCCATCTTCGTCAGCGCCTCGTCGGACGGGGTGCCGGCGTCCTGCATCTGCAGCGACTTCTTGTAGTTGTCCTTCGGCGTCTCGCCCGCACAGCCGAGGAACGACTTGTGCGAACCGGGCATGATCATCAGCCCGCCGTTGGTGTCGAAGTTCTCGGTGAGCGCGATCGACACGGAGACGGTCCGCATGTTCGGCAGACCGTCCTCGGCGTGCCACGTCTCGAAGTCCGAGTGCCAGTAGAAGCCCGTGGCCCCGAAGCCCGGCTTCACATTGATACGGGACTGGTGGACGTACACGTCCGAGCCGAGGATCTGGCGGGCCCGGCCCACCACCCGCTCGTCGCGGACCAGCGCGGCGAAGACCTCGCTGAGCTTGTGGACCTCGAAGACGGAACGCACGTTCTGCGACTGCTTCTCGATGATCGAGCGCTCGTCGGCGCGGACCGCCGGGTCGGAGACCAGCCGGTTCAGCTCGGCCTCGTGGACGGCGACCTCGTCCGGGGTGATCAGCTGGTCGACGGTGAGAAAGCCGTCGTGCTCGTATCCCTGGAGATCCTTGGCGGCGATCGGGCCCGGCGCGCCCGGCGCGGACCAGATGACCGGGTCCTGGCGGGGAGTGGTCATCTCGGCGGCGCCGCGCGAGGGGTACAGATCGGCGCGTACTTCGGTGGTCATACGGTTCAGGCCTCCTCGGTCAGCAGTGGGTAGACACCGTTCTCGTCATGGTCCTCCCGTCCGGTGACGGGAGGGTTGAAGACGCACACGCAGCGGAAGTCGGTCTTGGGCCGCAGGGTGTGGCGCTCGTGCCCGTCCAGCAGGTACATCGTGCCCGGGGAGATCCAGTGGGTCTCGCCGGTCTCGTCGTTGGTGAGCTCGGCCTCGCCCTCGGTGCACAGGACCGCCTCGATGTGGTTCGCGTACCACATGGAGGTCTCGGTGCCCGCGTAGAGCACGGTCTCGTGGAGCGAGAAGCCCACCTTCTCCTTGGCGAGCACGATGCGCTTGCTCTCCCAGGTGCCGGACGCTGACTTCACATGCCGGTCGGTGTTCTCGATGTCACTGAACGATCGGACGATCACGGTGAGCGGTGCCTTTCTCTGGTGCTCCGCCCGGGCCTCGCGGCCCGGGCTTCTCTTCTCGCCTGCCCCGGCAGCGCCGGGTCAGGCCGTCTCGCGGACGCAGCGGGCCAGCGTGCGCAGGCCCTCGTCCAGCTCCTCGGTGGTGATGGTCAGCGGCGGCAGCAGCTTGACGACCTCGCTCTGCGGGCCGGAGGTCTCCAGCAGGAGCCCCAGCTGGAAGGCGCGGGCGCAGACCGCCGAGGCGCGTGCCGGGTCCTGGAACTCCATGCCCCAGACCAGACCGCGGCCACGGAACTGCGCGGTCGGCTCCTCGGCGCAGATGGCCAGCAGCGCCTGCTCGACCTGCTCGCCGCGGGCCCGGGTCTGCTTCTCCATCTGGCCGTCGGCCCAATAGGCGTCCAGCGCGGCGGCGGCCGTGACGAAGGCCGGGTTGTTGCCGCGGAAGGTGCCGTTGTGCTCGCCCGGCTCCCAGATGTCCAGCTCGGGCTTGAACAGGCACAGCGACATGGGCATGCCGTAGCCGCTGATGGACTTGGAGAGCGTGACGATGTCCGGGACGATCCCGGCCTCCTCGAAGGAGAAGAAGCCGCCGGTACGGCCGCAGCCCATCTGGATGTCGTCGACGATCAGCAGCATGTCCTGGCGGTGGCACAGCTCCTGCAGCGCCCGCAGCCACTCGGCGCGGGCGACGTTGATGCCGCCCTCGCCCTGGACCGTCTCCACGATCACGGCGGCGGGCTTGTTGAGGCCGGATCCCTGGTCCTCGAGGAGACGCTCGAACCAGAGGAAGTCGGGGACCGTACCGTCGAAGTAGTTGTCGAACGGCATCGGGGTGCCGTGCACCAGCGGGATGCCGGCCCCGGCCCGCTTGAACGCGTTGCCGGTGACGGCGAGCGAGCCCAGCGACATGCCGTGGAAGGCGTTGGTGAACGAGACGACGGACTCGCGGCCCTTGACCTTGCGGGCCAGCTTCAGCGCCGACTCGACGGCGTTGGTGCCGGTGGGGCCGGGGAACATCACCTTGTACGGAAGGTCGCGCGGGCGCAGGATGACGTTCTGGAACGTCTCCAGGAAGGCGCGCTTGGCGGTGGTCGCCATGTCCAGGCCGTGGGTGATGCCGTCGCGCTCGATGTAGTCGATCAGTGCTCGTTTCAGCACCGGGTTGTTGTGGCCGTAGTTGAGCGAGCCGGCCCCGGCGAAGAAGTCCAGGTAGGTGTGGCCGTCCTCGTCGGTCAGCCGGGCGCCCTGCGCGCGGTCGAACACGGCGGGCCAGCCGCGGCAGTAGCTACGGACCTCCGACTCCAGGGTCTCGAAGACGCTCAGTGCGGGCGGGGTGATGGTCACAGCGGATCTCCTGCGTGAGGGGGTGTGACGGGCAGTGGTCGGTGCTCCCTGCCGCACGGAGGCGGCCGGGACCGCGCCGGGTGGTCGGCCGGCGCGAAAAGTCGTGGGTGACCGGGCGGCGAGGAACCGGACGGCGAGGAACCGGGCGTACGGGTCAGGTACGCCGGGCCGTGAACGGGGGGCTCACAGTGCCGCTCAGGCGGCGAACGGGCCTATCCGGTACAGGACCTCCGGCAGGTGCGTCCCCTCCGGGAACAGCCCCCCGTCGAAGAGGACCTCCTGCTCCAGCGCGACGTCGTGCCGCTGGGCGTAGGACGTGAACAGCCGGTCGGACGCGGTGTTGTCCGGGGTGATCGTCGTCTCGACGCAGGAGAGTCCCTGTTCGGCGGCGACCCGGGCGGTCAGCGCGTCCAGCAGGGTGGCGGCCAGTCCCTTGCCCCGATGCGCCTGGTCGACGGCCACCTGCCAGACGACGAGGGTCTCGGGGCGGTCGGGCCTGATGTAGCCGGTGACGAAGGCGATCGGCTCGCCGTCCTCGCCACGGGCGACGGCGGACGTGGCGGCGAAGTCACGACACCACAGCAGGTAGCTGTACGAGGAGTTCAGGTCCAGGACCTCGGAGTCGCGGGCGATGCGCCAGATCGCGGCTCCGTCCTCCACTCGTGGCGTGTCGATACTGAGGAATTCGCTTCGGGCACGGGCAAAATCTGCTGGTGCGGCGGTCATGCGAATTGAATTTACCCAGCAAATTTCTAAATTGCATCGAGCTGAAGGGTTGGGTGGCGCGCCTCTCTGTGTTATCAGGCGTGCGCGAGAATCCCCCCGATCCGGGCACGATTTCACGCTCTTTGTACCGAATTTTTCGGGCATAACGCTGCCCGTGTGGAGTCGGTCACAGGGTTGTAACTCCTCTGAGACGTGTCCGAATCATGGAGTTCGAGCCCCGAAAAAACTTCTGCGTTTACGGGGCGGGAAAGCGGGCAGAAGAATGCGGGGAGCTGCTTTCGATAAAGCAGCTCCCCGCATTATGAATATCAGCGGCCCGGCCAGGTTTCCGCAACCGCGCGGCGGGCAGCTTCGAAGTCGACCTGCCGGCCCGTATCGGCCAGCGCCGCCCCCAGAGCCGCGAGCGAGGACAGCACCGCGTTCCGCGTCGCATCCGCCCCGTAGTGATTGACCCGGATCATCTCCTTGGAGAGCGCCCCGCCGCCCGCGATCAGCGGCAGCGAGGGCTCCAGCTCCAGCGCCCGCGCGACCAGCGCGGCGGCGTCGGTCCCCGCCGGGGCGCGCAGCGTCGTGGCCACCGGAGCGGCGTCCCGCGCCTGCAGGACGTACGGCTCCAGACCGCCGCCCAGCGCCACCGCGCCCGCCCGGGTCGCCGCGGCCGCCGAGGCGTGGCGGGCCATCACGGTGTCCGGGCCGTTCGCCTCGATCCGCTCCAGACACGCCTCCAGGCCCAGCATCTCCAGCTGCGCCGGGGCGTGCGGCAGCGCCTTGCGGCCGCCGTCGATCCAGCGCTCCTTCCAGTCCAGCAGCGAGAGGTACGAGCGGCGCGGGGCGGCCGGGTTGGCGGCGATCCGCTCCCAGGCCCGCTCGCTGACCGACACCGCCGACACCCCGGCCGGACCGCCCATCGCCTTCTGCGCGCCGATCACGCACAGGTCGACGCCCCAGACGTCCGGCAGCAGCGGCTCGGCGCCCACCGAGGCGACCGCGTCCAGCATGAACAGCGCCCCGTGCGCCCGGACCACCTCACCGATCTCCGCGACCGGGTTGGTGTTGCCGGTCGCCGCCTCCGCGTGCACCAGCGAGACGAAGTCGATCTCCGGGTGCTCGGCGAGCGCCTCGGCGACCTGGGCGGCCGTCACAGCGGTGTGGAAGGGGACCGTGAGGTCGACGACCGTGGCCCCGCAGTCCCGCAGCCAGTTGCCGAAGGTCTGCCCGTACGGTCCGGTGACCACGTTCAGCGCGGTCGATCCGGGCCGGGCGCCGCCGCGGATGCAGCCCTCCAGCGGCAGCAGCGCCTCGCCCTGGGTGATGACGACGTCCTGCTCGGTGGCGAGGAGCGCGGCCACCCGCCGCTCGATGGCCGCGAAGTGCGCGGCGGTCAGCGGGGGGAGGTCGAGGAAGGGGTGCGTCACGGTGGGGCTCTCTCCGGGTCGGGTCGGGCGGGGGCTTCCTTCTGGCCGGGCGGCGGGTCCCGCTCGCGGCCGACGCCCCCCTCGCAGCCTACCGAGGGCCTCGTACAGTGCCGCCTATGAGTGATCAGGTGCGTGACCGGGACGGGCAGCGGGTGCTGCGGGTGAAGGGACGGGTCCTCGTCGGCCCGGACGAGGTGCGCGACGAACTGTGGGCCGTCGACGGGCGGATCACCTACGAGCGCCCGCCCGGCGCGGACCGCGCGCAGACCGTCACGGGCTGGGCGCTGCCCGGCCTCGTCGACGCGCACTGCCATGTGGGCCTGGACCGGCACGGCCCGGTCGACGCGGCGACCGCCGAGAAGCAGGCGCTCACCGACCGGGAGGCCGGGACCCTGCTCATCCGGGACGCGGGATCGCCCTCCGACACCCGGTGGATCGACGAGCGCGAGGACCTGCCGAAGATCATCCGGGCGGGCCGCCACATCGCCAGGACCCGCCGCTACATCCGTAACTACGCCCACGAGATCGAGCCCGGCGACCTCGTCGCGTACGTCGCCCAGGAGGCCCGGCGCGGCGACGGCTGGGTCAAGCTGGTGGGGGACTGGATCGACCGGGACGCCGGGGACCTGACCGCCTGCTGGCCGCGCGGCGAGGTCGAGGCGGCCATCGCCGAGGCGCACCGGCTGGGCGCCCGGGTCACCGCGCACTGCTTCGCCGAGGAGGCGCTGCGCGATCTGGTGGAGGCGGGCATCGACTGCATCGAGCACGCGACAGGACTCACCGAGGAGACCATTCCGCTCTTCGCCGAGCGGGGCGTGGCGATCGTCCCGACGCTGGTCAACATCGCCACGTTCCCCGACCTCGCGGCGGGCGGCGAGGCCAAGTTCCCCCGCTGGTCGGCCCATATGCGGCAGCTGTACGAGCGCCGCTACGACACCGTGCGCGCCGCGTACGACGCCGGCATCCCCGTCTACGTCGGCACCGACGCGGGCGGCTCGCTCGCGCACGGCCTGGTCGCGGGGGAGGTCGCCGAGCTGGTGAAGGCGGGCATCCCGCCCCTGGAGGCACTCTCCGCGACCGCGTGGGGGGCCAGGCGGTGGCTGGGGCGGCCGGTGCTGGAGGAGGGCGCTCCGGCGGACCTGGTCGTGTACGACGAGGATCCGCGCGCGGACGTCCGGGTGCTGGCGGCTCCGCGCCACATCGTGCTGAACGGGCGGGTGACCGGGTGACCGGGTGGAGCGGTGCTGTGTTGACCGGCAGTTACGGACCAGGCCCCGGCTCGTTGATGCACTTCTGCGCACGCTCCGGCGCAGTCGTACGGCGTTCGGCTCGCGCCGTGTGAAACGGGTGACGCCAGGGAACGCACGTGCCGAAATATTCGAATGTGCGCGCGGAAACCCCCCTTTGGGGTGAACTCACGTCAGGTATCCGCCAGTTCACCCTCAGTGCGTAAAGATTCACGGAGTCGAGGCCACCGGTGCACGCGATGTCCCCCATTGACGGCATCCGGTGGCTCCATGTCTCTTGTGGGGGTTCCACCATCTTGAACAGCAACACCTTCCGTCGCGCTGCCCTGGCGGCCGTCGCCGCTCCCGTCGCCCTGTTTGCCGCCGTCCCCGCGCAGGCAGCCCCGGCGACACCCGCCACCGGCGGTGAGGGCAGGGCGAGCGCGGTCGTGCTCCGCACCGGGCTCGACGTCTCGCTCCTCAACAAGTCCGTCCACGTGCCCCTCAAGGTCACGCTCAACGAGGTGCAGGCGCCGGCCAGCGCCGAGAAGACCGCGCTCACCGTGAACCTGGACGGGGTGGCGGGCGGCCGTCCGGTCAGCGTCCTGCGCGCCGATGTGGCCACCGCGAACGCCACCGTCGACAAGAACAAGGCCGAGGGGTACACCAACCTCGCCAAGGCCCGGGTCCATGTGCCCGGACTGCCGCTGCTCTCGCTCATCGAGGTCGAGAAGGTGACCTCCAAGGCGCTCTGCGAGGTCGGCAAGGAGCCCGTGGCGGAGTCGAACGTGCTCGGCCACGTCAAGGTGCTCGGCAAGAAGGTGACGCTCTCCGCGGGCGGGCCCACCCGGGTCGCGGTGCCGGGCGTCGGTGAGGTGAGCCTCGACCTCTCCAGCACGGAGACCACCTCGCGTACGGCCGCCGCGACGGCACTCCGGCTCAAGGTCTCGGTGAACCCGCTCAACCTCAACGTGGCCGAGGTGGAGGGCGACATCACCCTGGCCGAGGCGACCTGCGAGACCCCGAAGGCGCCGAAGACGCCCGAGAAGCCCGAGAAGCCCGAGCAGCCGGGCGGCAGCGACGGCGGTTCCACGGACGGCGGTTCCACCGGTGGTGACACGGGCGGCGACGCCCCCGATGTGAAGCCGCAGACCGGATCCGACGCCGGTAAGGCCCCCACCACGGCCAACCTCGCCGAGACCGGCGGCAGCTCCACCACCCCGTACCTCGCGGGCGGCGCGGCCCTGCTGCTGGCGATCGGGGCGGGCGCCACGGTGGTCGCGCGCAGGCGCGGCAGCCAGGGCTGATCCCGGCCCACCCACAAGGCCCGGGGGCGGCGTTCGTACGACGGAACGCCGCCCCCCGGGGCTCCCTCAGCGCCCGGTCCGCGCGGGCAGCGCCTGGACGGCCTGGTCCAGGGCCTGGAGGAAGCGGTTGGTCGTCGCCCGGTCGCGCACGGCGAGCCGCAGCCACTGCGGCCCGAGCCCCGGGAACGTATCGCCGCGCCGGGCCGCGAAGCCCAGCAGCCGCAGCCGTTCACGGATCTCCGCCGCCCGCTCCAGCTGGACCAGGACGAACGGACCCCGGGCCTCCTCGACCGCCCGCACCTCGCTGAACTCCGCGAGCCCGGCCAGCAGATGGGCCCGGTCCACGGTGATCCGGTCCGCCGCCTCCGCCGCCTCCACCAGCGCCCTCGGCTCCATGCACGCCTCCGCCGCCGCCAGCGCCGGGGACGACACCGGCCACAGCGGCTGCGCCTCGGCGAGCAGCGCGACGGTCTCCGGGTCGGCCAGGACGTAGCCGATCCGCAGCCCGGCCAGCCCCCACGTCTTGGTGAGGCTGCGCAGTACGACAAGCCCCGGGATGTCCGTCCGTCCGCACAACGCCTCGCGCTCGCCCGGCACGACGTCCATGAACGCCTCGTCGACCACCAGCGTCCGCCCCGGTCTGGCCAGCCGCTCCAGCAGGGCCGCCGGGTGCAGCACGGACGTCGGGTTGGTCGGATTGCCGACCACCACCAGATCCGCCTCGTCGGGGACCGCCGCCGGGTCCAGCCGGAAGCCGTCCTCCTCCCGCAGCAGCACCCGCCCCACCCCGTGCCCGGCCGCCCGCAGCGCCGCCTCCGGCTCGGTGAACTGCGGATGCACGACCACCGGACAGCGGGCCGGCAGCGCCCGTGCGATCAGGACGAACGCCTCGGCGGCACCGGCCGTCAACAGGACGCGCTCAACAGGCAGTCCGTGCCGCTCGGCGACGGCCGCCCGGGCCGATGTGCCGTCGGGATAGGCGGCAAGTGAGACCAGGGACGCCGCTATCCGCTGGCGCAGCCACTCCGGTGGTGTGTGGGTACGGACGTTCACGGCGAGATCGGTGAGGTTCTCGCCGCGCACCTCCGCGTCGCCGTGGTGGCGCAGGTCGGGCCCGGCACTCTCGATGTCTCGCGTGGGGGGATGCGTGGGGGGATTCATGGCTGTCATGGTGAACGGCCGGGGGCCTTCCGTCACGAGTGGGGTGGAAGTTTTCTCGCCGGAAACAGGGAATGGCGTGAGGACGGCCGGAAACCGGCGTGCCACCGCGCACGTCGCGAGCCCCTTGCCGCCGGACTTCTCCACCACCAGCTCGTCCGCCTCGATCAGAGCCGCCGCCTCAGCGACCGAGGGCGTCCCCACCGCCCTGTCCGCCGCGTCCGACGGATTCGGCACGCGCACCCCGGCCAGCGCCGCCGCCGGATACGTCACCACCGGGACCCCGAGCCGGGCGGCGGCCCCCACGATCCCCGGCTCGTCCGCCTTCGCGTCGACGGTCGCCACCTCCACCACATCGGCGGTACGCAGCCCCGCCCCGCGCAGCGTCTCCTCGATCAGGCCGAGCACCTCGTCGAGCGGGGCGCCGCGCCGGGCGCCGACCCCGACGACCAGTTTCCGCGCGCCGGGTTCGGGTGTGGGGGTCGTCATGGCGGAGCCTGCCTTTCAGATCACGCGGTGGGGGGTGGAGCTGTGCCGTATACGGTCACGGACCCGGCGGCCGTACGGCTCACGGACCCGGGCGTACGGGTGGGTGCGGGCGACCCCGGTAAGGACACCCTGAGATGCGGCCGGAGGGGTCGATCGACTAGCAAGAGCCCATGGCGGTGTTCGTCGCGCTCGGCGCGTTCCTGATGACTCTGGCCGGCGGCTGGGTCGCGCAACGCGTCACGGACCGCCGCCACCTGGTGCTCGGCTTCGCGGGCGGGCTGATGCTCGGCGTGGTCGGCCTGGACCTCCTGCCGGAGGCGATGGAGGCCGCGGGCGACCCGGTGTTCGGGGTGCCGGCCGCCCTGCTGCTCTTCGTCGGCGGCTTTCTGGTGGCCCATCTGGTCGAGGGGCTGCTCGCCGTACGCCAGGTGGCACACGGGGCGAGCGGCGAACGCGTACCGCAGGTGGGGCTGACGGCGGCCGCCGCGATGGTCGCCCACAGCCTGATGGACGGCATCGCGCTGGGCGCCGCCTTCCAGGTCAGCGGGGCCATGGGCCTGGCCGTCGCGCTGGCGGTGATCAGTCATGACTTCGCCGACGGATTCAACACGTACACCCTCACGAGTCTTTACGGGAACGCCCGCCGCAAGGCGCTCCTGATGCTGTTCGCGGCCGCGGTGGCGCCGGTCGTGGGCGCCGCGACGACGCTGCTGTTCACCCTTCCGGAGGTACTGCTCGGCGGCTATCTCGGATTCTTCGGCGGAGCCCTGCTCTACCTGGCCGCTGCGGAGATTCTTCCCGAGGCACACCACACCCATCCCGCCCGTTCCACCCTTCTCTGCACCATCGGGGGCGTGGGCTTCATCTGGCTGGTCGTGGGCATCGCCGAGTGAGCCCGCGTACGCCCTCGCGTGCCTCTGTGCGCCTCACCGCGCCCGGCAGTGCTCCACGAAGCGGTGGGCCACCGAGGGGGTCGCCGCCCAGTGGGTGTGCAGATAGCTGGCGTGCACGCCCCGCTGGACGTACCCCTCCACCCGCCGCTCCGGCTGGTGCATCCCCCAGGCGGGCGTGGTCCCCGCCCCCGGCTCCAGCACCGTCCGGTGGAACTCGTGGCCCCGCATCCGGGTCCCGGCGGCCGCGAGCGGGCTGTCGGAGACCGCCACCGCCTGCCGGTACCCGAGCGTGAGCCGCTCCGACATCCGGGCCTCGGCGTCCAGCACCCCGCACATGGGCTTCCCGTCCAGCTCCCGCGCCAGATACAGCAGCCCCGCGCACTCGGCCGCCACCGGGGCGCCGCCGACGGCCAGTTCGGTGACCGCCCGCCGCAGCGGCTCGTTGGCCGACAGCTCGGGGGCGTACATCTCCGGGAACCCGCCGCCGATCACGAGCCCCGCCGTACCCGTCGGCAGCTTCTCGTCCCGCAGCGGGTCGAAGACCACGACCTCCGCACCGGCCGCCGTCAGCAGTTCGGCGTGCTCCGCGTACGCGAAGGTGAACGCCGCCCCGCCGGCCACGGCGACGACGGGCTTCATAGCGCCGGGCTCCGGGGCGTACGCCGGCTCCCACGCCTCGTCCGCCAGCGCCGGCGCACTGCGGGCCAGCGCCATCAGCGCGTCCAGGTCGCACCCGGCGAGCACCCGCTCACCCATCGCCCGTACGGCGTCCACCGCGTCGCCCTGCCGCTCGGCCACCGGCACCAGACCCAGGTGGCGCGAGGGCGTGGCGACCTGGGGCGCCCGGCGCAGCACGCCCAGCACCGGCAGCCCTGACTCGTCCAACGCGTCCCGCAGCAGCGCCTCGTGCCGGTCGGAGGCCACCTTGTTCAGGATCACCCCGCCGATCCGCACCTCCGGGTCCCAGGAGGCGAACCCGTGGACCAGGGCCGCCACGGACCGGGACTGCGAGGAGGCGTCCACCACGAGCGCCACCGGCGCCCGCAGCAGCTTGGCCACCTGAGCGGTGGACGCCAGCTCCCCCTGCCCCGAGGCACCGTCGTACAGCCCCATCACGCCCTCGACCACGGCGAGGTCGCACCCCGCCGACCCGTGCGCGAAGAGCGGGGCGATCAGATCCGTCCCGCACATGTACGCGTCGAGATTGCGGCCGGGGCGGCCCGTCGCCAGCGAGTGGTAGCCCGGATCGATGTAGTCCGGGCCCACCTTGTGCGGCGAGACGGCGAGCCCGCGCGCGGCGAAGGCGGCCATCAGGCCGGTGGCGACGGTGGTCTTGCCGCTGCCGGAGGCCGGAGCGGCGATGACCAGACGGGGCACATTCACCACTCGATGCCCCTCTGGCCCTTCTGCCCCGCGTCCATCGGGTGCTTGACCTTCGACATGTCGGTCACCAGGTCGGCGGCCTCGATCAGCTGGTCGGGCGCGTTGCGGCCGGTGATCACCACGTGCTGGGTGCCGGGCCGGTTCCGCATCACCTCGACGACCTCGTCGGTGTCGATCCAGCCCCAGTGCATCGGGTAGGCGAACTCGTCGAGCACGTACAGCTTGTACGTCTCGGCCGCCAGGTCGCGCTTGACCTGCTCCCAGCCCTCGCGGGCCTTCTCCTCGTTGTCGAGCTGGCCGTCCCGCTGGACCCAGGACCAGCCCTCGCCCATCTTGTGCCAGTCGACGGTGCCGCCCTCGCCGCTCGCGCCCAGCACCTTCAGCGCGTTCTCCTCGCCGACCTTCCACTTCGCCGACTTCACGAACTGGAACACCCCGATCGGCCAGCCCTGGTTCCAGGCCCGCAGCGCGAGCCCGAAGGCGGCGGTCGACTTGCCCTTGCCTATGCCCGTGTGGACGAACAGGAGCGGGCGGTTGCGCCGCTGACGGGTGGTGAGCCCGTCGTCCGGCACCGATGTCGGCTGTCCCTGCGGCATTAAGCGGCCCTCCCGGCTGCGGTGACGTCCTTGACGAGCCCGGCGATCGAGTCGGCCCGCAGCTCGTCGAGCGTGACGGCGGTGCCTCCCAGTTCCCGGGCCAACTCCCCGGCGAGACCGAGGCGTACGTACCCCGACTCGCAGTCCACGACGACCGAGGCCGTCCCCTCGGCCCGGTGCAGCCGCGCCGCCCGCCCCGCGAGCGCCACCGGCTCCGGACCACCGGTCGCCCGGCCGTCCGTCACCACGACGAGCAGCGGCCGCCGCGACGGATCGCGCAGCCGCTCCACCCGCAGCACGTCATGGGCCTTGAGCAGCCCGGCGGCGAGCGGGGTGCGCCCCCCGGTCGGCAGTGACTCCAGACGGGAGGCGGCCGCGTCCACGGACGAGGTCGGCGGCAGCGCCACCTCGGCGTCCTTGCCCCGGAAGGTGACCAGACCGACCTTGTCCCGCCGCTGGTAGGCGTCGAGCAGCAGCGACAGCACGGCCCCCTTGACCGCGCTCATCCGCTGCCGGGCCGCCATCGACCCGGAGGCGTCCACGACGAACAGCACGAGGTTGCCCTCACGCCCCTCCCGGGTCGCCTGCCGCAGATCGTCCCGGCGCACCACGAGCCCCCGCCCGGAACGCCCGCGCGCCCGCTGGTGCGGGGCGGCGGCCTGCACGGTCGCGGCCAGATGCAGCTTGGTCAGCGCCCCCTGCGGCCGCCGCGCACCGGTCGTACGCCCGTGCTCGGTACGGGCCCGGGAGCGCCGCCCGGCAGCCCCCTCACCGAGCCCCGGCACGCTGAGCATCTTCGTACGGAACGGCTCGGCGGACGCCACCGGCTGCTGCTCGGCCCCGGCGGACCGCCCGGGCGCGTCGGGAGCGCCCTCGGGAGCCTGGGACGGCGTGTCGTCCGAGCCGCCTTCCCCCTGGGACGGCGTACGGTCCCCGTCGGCCTGCGGCGGTACGCCACCGCCGCCACCTCCGTCGTCGTTCCCGCCCCCATCAGGATCGGGATCGTCGTCGTTCCGCCCCTCGTCGCTCCGCCCCTGGTCCCCGGCGGCCTCGTCCAGGGTCTGGTCGAGCTTGTCCTCGTCCAGGCCCGGCGCGTCGAACGGGTTGCGGCGGCGCCGGTGGGGGAGCGCCAGCAGAGCGGCCTGCCGTACGTCGTCGGCGGTCACCTCCTCGCGCCCGGCCCAGGCCGCGAGCGCGGTCGCGGTACGGGCCATCACGATGTCGGCCCGCATCCCGTCGACCTCGAACGCGGCGCAGGTGGCGGCGATCTGGCGCAGCACGCCGTCGCCTAGGAGTACCTGGGGCAGCAGGGCGCGCGCGGTGGCGATCCGCTCCCGCAGTGCCGACTCCTCCGCGGCCCAGCGCGCGGCGAAGCCCTCGGGATCGTCGTCGTACGCGAGCCGGCGCCGCACGACCTCGACCCGCTCGTCGGTGTCCCGGGACGCGGCCACCTCCACGGTCAGCCCGAACCGGTCGAGCAACTGCGGCCGCAGCTCGCCCTCTTCCGGGTTCATCGTCCCGACCAGCAGGAACCGTGCCGCATGCCGTACGGAGACGCCTTCGCGCTCGACGTACGAGGCACCCATGGCGGCCGCGTCCAGCAGCAGGTCCACCAGGTGGTCGTGGAGGAGGTTGACCTCGTCGACGTACAGGATCCCGCGGTGCGCGTCGGCCAGCAGCCCCGGCTCGAACGCCTTCACGCCCTCCGAGAGCGCCCGCTCGATGTCCAGCGCCCCCACGAGCCGGTCCTCGGACGCCCCGACGGGCAGCTCCACGGTCCGCGCGGCCCGCGACACACCGGCGGCGTCCGCGTGCGGCCCATCAGGACACGCCGGATCGGGGGAGCCGGGATCACAGGAGAACCGGCACCCCGGCACGACGGAGACCTCGGGCATGAGCGCGGCCAGCGCCCGGACGGCGGTGGACTTGGCGGTCCCCTTCTCGCCCCGCACGAGCACACCGCCGACGGCCGGACTGACAGCGTTCAGCAACAGCCCGAGCCGCAGGTCGTCCTGCCCGACGATCGCGGTGAAGGGATACGGCGTACTCACTTGGCCTCCTGGTCGACATGAACAACAGCAATCTCAGGCCCGGCGGACCGGCCCACATCAAGCCCCTGGGGCTTCGCTTCCGCATCAGGCCCGTGGGACTTCCGGGCTTCTCCCAGTGCCTCCGGGCGAGCCATTTCAAGCCCCTCCGGCGATTGAGGAGCGGGGTCCGGGGCAGCGCCCCGGCTCTCCGCCGCACCCGGCACGGCGGGCGGCGCCCCCGGCGGCACGAACGGCAACCCCCCAGGCGCACCCCCCTCGATCAACCGCCACAACGCATCCGTATCCGCATGCTCCTCCACCAGATCCCCCAGCCGATCCAGCTGCTCCTCCCGCAACACCCCGAAACTCGTGTCCGGCGCAGGAACGAACCGCCGCCCGGCGGCCCGCGCCACCTCCACCAGGAACCGCCGCCGGAACCCGTCGCTCTCCAGCGACCCGTGCCAGTGCGTCCCCCACACTGCCCCCACCCGGCACCCGTCCAGGAACGGCTCCCCGCCCCGCACATCGGCCACCCCGTGATGGATCTCGTACCCCTCCACCGGCTCACCCAGCGCCGAACCCACCGGCCGCGCCAGCGTCTTGGCCCGGTCGAAGCGCACCCGTACCGGCAGCAGCCCGAGCCCGTCCACGACCCCGGCCCGCGACTCCACCTCGTCCTCGATCCGCTCCCCGAGCACCTGGAACCCGCCGCAGATCCCCAGCACCGGCCGGCCCTCCGCCGCCCGCCGCACCAGCGCGTCCGCGAGGCCCCGCTCCCGCAGCCAGGCCAGCGCCTTCACCGTGCCGCGCGTGCCGGGCACGATGACCAGGTCCGCGTCGGCCAGCTCGTCGGCCCGGTCCACGAACCGCACGACGACACCCGGTTCGGCGGCCAGCGCGTCCACGTCCGTGAAGTTCGACATCAGCGGCACCGCGCAGACCGCCACCCGCAGCACCTCCTCGCCGTGCGGGGGAGCCACGACCGACTCCCGCACCGCACCCCGCATGGAGACCCGCAGGCCGTCCTCCTCGTCGATGCCGAGCCCGTGGGTGAACGGCAGCACCCCGTACGTCCGCCGCCCGGTCAGCCCGTACAGCATGTCCAGGCCCGGCTCCAGCAGCGAGACGTCACCCCGGAACTTGTTCACCAGGTACCCCGCGACCAGCGACTGGTCCTCGGCGCTCAGCAGCGCAGTCGTCCCGAAGAACGAGGCGAAGACCCCGCCCCGGTCGATGTCCCCGACCACCAGCACGGGGAACTTCGCGGCCCGCGCGATCCCCATGTTCACGATGTCCGTGCGCCGCAGATTGATCTCGGCGGGGCTTCCGGCCCCCTCGCAGATCACCGCGTCATAGGTCGACCGCAGCTGCTCCAGGCAGTCGGTGACCGTCCCGAGCAGCGCCTCCTGCCGGCCCCCGTGATAGCCCCGGGCGCTCATCTCTCCCACCGGCTTGCCCATCAGGACGACCTGGCTGGACCGGTCGCTGCCCGGCTTCAGCAGCACCGGGTTCATCAGCGCGGTCGGCTCCACGCGGGCGGCCTGCGCCTGCATGGCCTGGGCGCGCCCGATCTCCGCGCCCTCGCGGGTGACGAAGGAGTTGAGGGACATGTTCTGCGCCTTGAAGGGCGCGACCTTCACGCCCCGGCGCACCAGCCAGCGGCAGATGCCCGCCGTGACGACACTCTTGCCCGCGTCCGATGTGGTCCCCGCGACCAGCAGCCCGCCACCCATGCCCGCTCCCGTTCCCGTACCGCGTTCTCCGGACCCGCTCATTCCCGTCCCCGCTTCCGTCCCGCGACCAGGTGCCCCACGGCCGTCCGGCCCACCACGCACACGCCGAGGGCCAGCAGACTCACCCGGCGCGACAGCCGCACCGCGCGTTCGATGTCCGCACTCCGCACATCCCGCCCGGACTCCCCGTTCAGGACCGGCCGGTGCTCGACGCGCCCCGCGTACGCCAGCGTCCCGCCCAGCCGTACACCGAGCGCCCCCGCGAACGCGGCCTCCACCGGCCCCGCGTTCGGGCTGGGGTGGCGCCCTGCGTCCACCTTCCAGGCGCGTACGGCCTCCGAGGGCCGCCCGCCCGCCACCACGGCCAGCGCGGCCGTCAGCCGGGCACCGGGCCACCCCGCGAGGTCGTCCAGGCGGGCCGAGGCCCAGCCGTAACGGCGGTGGCGGGGCGACTTGTGGCCGACCATCGCGTCGAGCGTGTTCACTGCCCGGAAGCCGACGAGCCCCGGCACCCCGCCGATCGCCCCCCACACCAGCGCGCCGACGACGGCGTCCGAGGTGTTCTCCGCGACCGACTCCACGACCGCGCGGGCGATCTGTGACCCGTCCAGGGAGTGCGGATCGCGCCCGCACAGATGCGGCAGCCGCTCCCGGGCCAGATCGAGGTCCCCGGCGGCCAGCGCGCCCCCGATGGCACGGGCCTCCCGGCCCAGCGACGTACCGCCGACCACCGACCAGGTGGCGGCGGCGGTCAGCGCGACGGCGAGCGCGGGGCGGTTCCGTACGGCGCGGGCGGCCAGCGCGGCGGCCCCCACGGCGCCTCCGGCGCACAGCAGGGTGTGCAGCGCGCCCCGGCCCCGGTCGTCACGCCACAGCAGGGACTCCACCCGGGCGGCGGCCCGGCCGAAACCGGCGACGGGATGGCCCCTGCGCGGGTCGCCGAGAGCGGCGTCGGCGATCAGCCCGGCGGTGGCGCCGTACGCGAAGACGCGGTCGACACGCACGGATCAGCCCGCCGCGGGGAGAGGCGTTCCGGCATGGAGAGGCACAGGATGCGGCGCACGGCGGCCGGGCATGGCTCATGTCCTCACTCAGGGTCCGCGCCCTGGTTCGACGTGACCGGCGACGAGAGTCTCCTGGCTTCCGGATCCGCACTTCCCCCGGCCTTCCAGCCCGTGTGACGAGGGCCGTGACATCCGGTGTGGGGGAGTGCTCCCCGGTGACAGTGGCGGGACCGCGCCGGATTCGCACCGGCTTCCTCTGCTGTCGCCGTAAATGGCTCCGGCAGTCCACCACGCTGCGAGAACAGCCGTCAACTTGCTGTTGACCTGCGGAGCTCCAGTGTGCGCAGACGCACATCGGGCCGGACACACGGTGGTGTGTCCGGCCCGAGGGAGTGCGGTGGGTGCGTCAGGCGACGATCAGATAGATGCCGTACGCGACCGCCGCCACGCACGCCGCGAAGCAGGCGTACGCGCCGGTGCGCGCCAGTGCGGCCGATCCGCCGGAGGCGCTGCCGCCGGCCGTGGCCGACAGCTTGGAGAGGGAGACGATGCCCACGGTGAAGAGGCCGACCAGCGCGACGGTGACCACGAGACTGACACCGAAGACGGAGGCGAGAGCTGCCCAGTCGATTTTCATACGGATCTGTCCTTACACCGTGGCCGAGGGCCGCGCCGTGTCGTCGGGCGCTGCGGCCGGAGCCGGGATGGTGGTCATGAGGTCGGTGGGGTGGGTGCCGATGGGCGGCGGCTGGACCGCCGCGATGGCGGTGGTGACGACACCCTGGGGCTCGTCTCCACCGGCCGTCTCGTTGACGTTGGTGTGGTCGACCGGCTGGCGGCGCGAGGCCAGCCAGATGGCGAAGGAGCCGCCGACCAGCAGGGTCGCGGTGACGGCGATGCCCCAGGGGCCCTGCTTGGTGAGGAACTCGGCACCCGCGCCGACCAGGCCCGCGGCCGGGAGCGTCAGACCCCAGGCGACGAACATCCGGGTGGCGGTGGACCAGCGGACCACGCCTCCCTTGCGGCCGAGGCCCGCGCCCATGACGGCGCCGGAGCAGGACTGGGTGGTGGAGAGCGAGAAGCCGAGGTGCGAGGAGGCCAGGATGACGGTCGCCGCACTGGTCTGGGCGGCGAAGCCCTGCGGCGGCTTCAGGTCGGTCAGGCCGCTGCCCATGGTGCGGATGATGCGCCAGCCGCCGAGGTAGGTGCCGAGCGCGATGGCCAGACCGGCGGAGACGATGACCCACATCGGCGGGTTGGAGCCGGGGGCGAGGACGCCGCCGGTGACCAGGGCCAGGGTGATGATGCCCATCGTCTTCTGGGCGTCGTTGGTGCCGTGGGCGAGCGAGACGAGACCGGCCGAGGCGATCTGCCCGGCCCGGTAGCCCTTCGCCGTCGACTTGAGCTGGTTCGGGTCGGTGACGTTCCGGTTGATGCGGTACGTCAGCCGCGTGGCCAGCATCGCGGCGAGACCGGCGACCAGCGGGGCGGCGATCGCGGGCAGCAGCACCTTGGTGACGACGGTGCCGCCGTTGATCGAGGACCAGCCGGCCGACATGACGGCGGCGCCGATCAGGCCGCCGAACAGGGCGTGGGAGGAGCTGGAGGGCAGGCCGACCAGCCAGGTCAGCAGATTCCACAGGATGGCGCCGACGAGCGCCGCGAAGATGACCTCGGTTCTGAGGCCGTCCTCGTTGACGATCCCGCCGGAGATCGTCTTGGCGACCTCCACCGACAGGAACGCGCCGATCAGGTTGAGAACGGCGGACATGGCCACCGCTGTCTTGGGCTTCAGGGCGCCGGTCGAGATGGTGGTAGCCATCGCGTTGGCGGTGTCGTGGAAACCGTTCGTGAAATCGAACACGAGAGCTGTCACGACCACAATCGCGAGCAGCAGCGTGATGTGTTCCATTTACCCAGGCAATCGTTCGACGTCAGTGGCTCGTGGACCGTAGGCAACCTGGGTGAACGGAAGATGAACTGAGCGGGGCGCTGTGGTGACCCCAATCGGGGCTGAGTGATTCCGCTTGTGTGCGGGTGGGGTTGGAGGAGGCCCGTGGGGCACCGGCTGGGCTGCCCTTTGCCCCTCATTGGCGAAGTTTTTGACGGGCACATTCACCCCGGAAGAGATCCCGGTCACTCCGAAGGTGACGTTCCGGTTTCGGGCCCCCGCGCCTACGCTCGCCCCATGAGCGAGCAGCAGCCGGAATCCGTCGCCCGGGCCTGGCGGGAGGTGGTCGACACCGCCCGCCGGAGCGCCGCCGACGGCCTCGTCGTCGGCACCTCCGGCAATGTGTCGGCCCGCGTCGGGGAGCTGGTCCTGGTGACCCCCAGCGGGGTGCCCTACGACCGGCTCCGGCCGGACGACGCCGTCGGGGTCGACCTGACCGGGCGCCAGGTCCTCGGAGAGCTCAGGCCGACCAGCGAACTCCCCCTCCACCTCGCGGTCTACCGGGAGACCGGCGCCGCCGCCGTGGTCCACACCCACGCCGTGCACGCCACCGCTGTCTCCACCCTCGTCACCGAGGTGCCGCTCGTGCACTACGCGGCCGCCATCCTCGGCGGCCCCGTCCGCACCGCCGCCTACGCCCGCTACGGCACCCCCGAACTGGCCGACGCCATGCTCGCCGCCCTCCGGGGCCGCACCGGCTGCCTGCTCGCCAACCACGGCACCGTCACCTACGGCGCCACCCTCGACCAGGCCTACGAGCGCACCGCCCAGCTGGAGTGGCTCTGCTGCCTCTGGCTCACCGCGAGCGCCGTCCCCGGCCACCGGCCGGCCCTGCTGACCCCCGCCCAGCTGGACGAGGTGACCGAGGCGCTCAAGGGGTACGGGCAGCCGGGCTGAGCACCCGGCCCCAGGGCCCCGGCCAGGACCGTCGCCGGCCCCGCGTCTGCTCCCCGCCCCACCGGACGGCCCCCGCCCACTGGCACCGCGCCGCCCGCCCCACGACACTGAAGCGGTGCGCCCGGCAACTGCGACGGCAACGGCCGTCACCACCCTCCTCGGCGCCGGTGCGGCAGCGGTCGCGGCCGGCCGGTACGCCAGCGACGCCGCCCTCAAGGCGGCGCCCGGACGTCCCCTCCCCACCGACCGCAGACTCACCGTGCACGCCACGGCGGTCCGACAGATCACCCTGACCCGCTCCCTCACCGCGCTCCGCCCCGGCACGTACGGGATCGAGGGCCCCGGCGTCCACGCCGTGGTCGGCCCCGTCGTGGAAGGGGCCGAGTCCACCGCCGACACCGTCGTACGCAGCCTGGAGCGGATCACCCACGGCACCCTGGAACCGGGCGCCAAGGTCCGCCTCACCCCCGAGCTGTACCGCGGGGACCCGGGCAGCGCCCTCGGCCTGGAGTACCGGGAGGTCGAGATCCCCGGCGAGCTCGGCGGACTGCCCGCCTGGTGGGTGCCCGGTGACCGCGACACCTGGGTCATCACCGCGCACGGCCTCGGCACCACCCGGGAACACCCCATGAACCTGATGGGCTTCCTGAGCGGACAGCAGCTCCCCGTGCTGGACATCACCTACCGGGGAGACGCCGGAGCCCCCCGCTCCGCCGACGGCCTCGGCCACCTCGGCGCCTCCGAATGGCGCGACCTGGACGCCGCGATCCGCTTCGCCGTGCGCTACGGCGCCCGGAACGTCGTCCTGCACGGCTGGTCCACCGGCGCCTCCATGGCCCTGCACGCCGCGGCCGGCTCCCCGCTCCGCGACCGCATCAGCGGCCTCGTCCTGGACTCCCCGGTCCTGGACTGGCAGACCACCCTGCGCGCCCTGGCCGCCGCCCGCGGTGTCCCCGCAGCCCTGCTGCCGCTGGCCGTCCGCGCCGCCCAGGGCAGGACCGGGATGACCTCGGCCCCGCTCCTGGACACCGCCCTGGCCGACGCGCTGCCCGCCCCGACCCTGATCCTGCACGGCCCGGACGACACGATCGCCCCCTGGGGCCCGTCGCGGGCGCTCGCCGCCCGCCGCCCCGACCTCGTCAGCCTCCACGCCGTACCCCAGGCTCCGCATGCGTCGATGTGGAACGCCGATCCCGGCCGCTACGAAGAGACCCTCAGGCGCTTCCTCACGCCCCTGATGTGAGGTGATGCGGGGATCGGTCCCTTTGGTCACCGGGGTGCGGGAAACGGCGCGGGTACCGGTGAAACACCTTCCGTTTGGGCTTTCGGGCCGACAGAGGCAAGACTGCTCCCGTGACGTCCCGTACCCCGCGCGACTCCAGGCTGCGACTTGTCCGCCCGCGACCCCTTGCCACCGCCCGCAGGGCCGTGTCCACCCGGCGTACCAGGCCGGCCCCCCGCCCCCCCGAGGGCACCCCGCCCCGCACGGAACTGGCCCGCCAGGCCCGGGCGGTCCTCGCCGACGCCGTGCGCATCGCCCACTGGGCGGCCGGCGCCCCCGCCCCCGGGAGTGCGGCACCGCTCGCCACCCAGGCGCTCGAACGGGCCGCGACGGCCCTGGAACTCTCCCCGGCACAGGTACGTGCGGGCTGGGACCGGGCCCGGCTGGCCGGCCTCATCGAGCTGCACGGCGACACCGCCCGCCCCGGCTGGCGGCTGCGGGCCTGGGACCGGGACGACTCGGCCGTGCTGCGCGGCTGGGTGGCGCTCTTCGACGCCTGGTCGCTCGTCCACGCCGCACCCGAGGGCATCGAGACCGGCGCGGTCGCCGAAGCCGTCGAGGCCGTGCCCCAGGTGCTCTCCCTCCTCCAGCTCTCCGCGGGCCCGGTCTCCGTACCCGCCCTCCTGGACCTCCTCGCCCAGCGCATCGCCGAGCTCCACGAGGAGCGCTGCGAAGTGCCGTACGGCGCGGGCAGGACCGCCGGTGACGGCGATCAGGCCGCCGGACGCCCCACACCCGCCCAGGACCGCGGCGCCGACCTCGACGCCCTCCTGCTCGACTGGGCCCTGGAGGGCCTCGCCGCCGTCGGCGCGCTGACCCTGGGCAACGGGCACGCCACCCTCACCCCGCTCGGCAACTGGGCGGTCTGGGTCAAGCTGGAACAGATCTGCGTCGCCGCCCAGAGCCCGGCCGGGAACATCGAGCAGTCCGCCGCCGACATGCTGCTCGGCTGCGCCCGGCTCACCCCCGGACCGGCCCGCGACGAATACCGGGCCTGGCTCGCCGCCCGTACGGTCGGCAGCGCCGTCGCCGAACTGCTCGCCGTCGCCCGGGGCGAGGACGCGCTGCTGCGGGGACTGGCCTTCGAGGCGCTGCGGGTCGTCGGAGCCCCCGCCGAGCCCGAGGTCCGCGCCGTCGTCACCAGCCCGTCGCTGCGGCCCTACGCGCTGCTCTGGCTCGCCGAGTACGAGGGAGCCGACCCGGACGACGCACAGGAGATCCTCAGCCGTGAGGAGGCCACCTGGCTCTGGGTCGACACCGCGGCCGCCGTCGCCGACCACGGCGAGACCGGGCTGCTGGTCCGCCACCTCGACTCCGCCGTCCAGGGCACCGTCCCGGCCCTGCTCGACGAGGTCAGAGCCGTCGGCCACCCGCGCACCGTGCAGGTCCTGGTCGCGCTGGCCGCCGCGCACCCCGACCCGGCCCTGGCCAAGGCGGTCCGCCGGGCCGCGTTCCAGGTCCACACCGGCGGAGCCTGACACCTGCGCCCCCGGGGTCCGCCGCTCAGCCTGCGGACCCCGGGGCGTACGTCCCGAAGCTCCACACGTTGCCCTCGGCGTCCCGCGCCATGTAGTCCCGTGAGCCGTAGTCCTGGTCCGTCGGCTCCATCAGGATCTCCACGCCGAACTCCCGGGCGCGGGCGCAGTGCTCGTCCACCCGCTCCACCACCACGTACACCCCCGCCGGGCCCGCACCGGCCATCGCCCGGGCGAACACGCCCTCCCCGCCCTTGGAACCGAGCATCACCCTGCCGTTGCCGCAGGACAGCTCGGCATGCAGCACACTGCCGTTCTCGCCCTCGTAGACCGCTTCCTCGGTGAAGCCGAAGCCCTCCGTCAGCGTCCTGATCGCCGCCCTCGCGTCGTCGTAGAGGACCGTCGGATACATCGTCGGAACGCCCTTGGCCGCGCCTGCCATCGCACTCACCTCTCACTGACCCACGTACTGCCGGTTGTGATCTGCGTCTCAGTCTTCCACCGGGCACTGACAATGCCCTCCCGAAGGCGTTCCGGCTGCTCAGGCGAAGGTGTCGCACTGCCCCATGTCGCCGCTGCGGAACCCGGTGGAGAACCACTGCTGGCGCTGCGCGGACGAACCGTGCGTCCAGGACTCCGGCGTCACCCGGCCCTGGAACCGCTCCTGGATCCGGTCGTCCCCGACCGCCGCCGCCGCGTCCAGCCCGTCCCGGATGTCCGCCCGGGTCAGCTCCGTGATCAGCGGCCGGCCCGTCGACTCGTCCGGTGTCGTCGTCGCGTGGTGCGCCCAGACCCCGGCGTAGCAGTCGGCCTGCAGCTCCACCTTCACCGCGTTGCTGTCCGCGCCCTGCCGCCCGTCCTGCGACCGGCCCAGCGTGCCCATCTGGTTCTGCACGTGGTGGCCGTACTCGTGCGCCACCACATACGCCTGGGCGAACGGCCCGCCGCTGGAGCCGAACTTCGTCCGCAGCTCGTCGAAGAACCCGAGGTCCAGATAGACCTTCCGGTCACCGGGGCAGTAGAAGGGCCCCACCGCCGAGGTCGCCGCCCCGCAGGCGGTGCCCACCCGCTCGCTGAACAGGACCGTCGGCGCGGCCGCGTACCGACCGCCCCGCCGCTGGAACTCCTGACGCCAGAAGTCCTGCACGCTGTTGACCACCGCCACCGTCCGGCAGTCGTCCCGGCTGTTGGCGTCCTGGCCCTTCAGACAGCTCTCCTGCACCCGCGCCGCCGACGAGGAGGTGGCCCCGGGCTCCGTATCGCCCGACGAGAGGCCGAGCTGATCGGGGCCGACCCCGAACAGCAGCCCCAGGACCAGGGCGATCACGCCGACGATGCCGCCCCCCACGGTGGCCCGCCCGCCCGGGATCCGGCTGCCCCGCACATCCTGGACCTCGGACGTGTCCAGATCGGCGTCGTCGTCGAACTGCACGGGCGCACCACCCTCGGCTCGGGGCGGGCGGCGCGGCGCCGCCCTGCGCCGAGTATCGGACGGTTCGTCCCGGCGGGCACGCGGAAAAGCAGTTGCACACCGCCAGTAGAATGGGGGCTATGGCCATTCTCCTTGCGCATTAGCGGCGTCGAGAGACCTCCGCCCTCGTCCCTCCGCCGTCCATCCTGCCCTGGAGTTTTTCCGTGATCACCGCTTCCGGCATCGAGCTGCGCGCCGGCGCCCGCATCCTCATCGAGTCCGCCTCCTTCCGTATCGCCAAGGGCGACCGCATCGGCCTGGTCGGCCGCAACGGGGCGGGCAAGACCACCCTCACCAAGTGCCTCGCGGGCGAGGGCACCCCCGCGGGCGGCACCATCACCCGGTCCGGCGAGGTCGGCTACCTCCCGCAGGACCCGCGCACCGGTGACCTGGAGATCCTCGCCCGCGACCGCATCCTCTCCGCCCGGGGTCTCGACGAGATCCTGCGCAAGATGCGCGAGAACGAGGAGCGGATGGCGAACGGCAAGGGCGCCACCCGCGAGAAGGCCATGAAGAAGTACGAGCGCCTGGAGACGGAGTTCCTCACCAAGGGCGGGTACGCCGCCGAGGCCGAGGCCGCCACCATCGCCGCCGCGCTCAGCCTGCCCGACCGGGTGCTCGGCCAGCCCCTGCACACCCTCTCCGGCGGTCAGCGCCGCCGTGTCGAGCTGGCCCGGATCCTCTTCTCGGACGCCGACACCCTGCTCCTCGACGAGCCCACGAACCACCTCGACGCGGACTCGATCGTCTGGCTGCGCGACTACCTGAAGACCTACCGCGGCGGCTTCATCGTGATCTCCCACGACGTCGACCTCGTCGAGACCGTCGTCAACAAGGTCTTCTACCTGGACGCCAACCGCTCGCAGATCGACGTCTACAACATGGGCTGGAAGCTCTACCAGCAGCAGCGCGAGGCCGACGAGAAGCGCCGCAAGCGCGAGCGCCAGAACGCCGAGAAGAAGGCCGCGACCCTCAACGCGCAGGCCGACAAGATGCGCGCCAAGGCCACCAAGACCGTCGCCGCCCAGAACATGGCCAAGCGCGCCGACCGGCTGCTCTCGGGCCTGGAGGCCGTACGGGTCTCCGACAAGGTCGCCAAGCTGCGCTTCCCCGACCCCTCGCCGTGCGGCAAGACCCCGCTGATGGCGGAGGGCCTCTCCAAGTCGTACGGCTCGCTGGAGATCTTCACCGACGTCGACCTCGCCATCGACAAGGGCTCCCGCGTCGTCATCCTCGGCCTCAACGGCGCGGGGAAGACCACGCTGCTGCGCCTGCTCGGCGGCGCCGAGAAGCCCGACACCGGCGAGATCATCGAGGGCCACGGCCTCAAGCTCGGCTACTACGCCCAGGAGCACGAGACCCTCGATCCGGACCGCACGGTCCTGGAGAACATGCGCTCCGCCGCGCCCGACCTCGACCTCGTCGCGGTCCGCAAGACGCTGGGCTCGTTCCTCTTCTCCGGCGACGACGTCGACAAGCCGGCCGGGGTGCTCTCCGGCGGCGAGAAGACCCGGCTCGCCCTGGCGACCCTGGTCGTCTCCTCCGCCAACGTGCTCCTGCTCGACGAGCCGACGAACAACCTCGACCCGGCCAGCCGCGAGGAGATCCTCGGCGCGCTGCGCACCTACAAGGGCGCCGTCGTCCTCGTCACCCACGACGAGGGCGCGGTCGAGGCGCTCCAGCCGGAGCGCATCATCCTGCTCCCGGACGGCGTCGAGGACCTCTGGGGTGCCGACTACCGGGACCTCGTCGCCCTCGCCTGACCCCCTCCCCGGAGCGCGCCGGCCCTCTCCGGACGGATCACCGGTCCCCCTCCGGATAGATCATTCGGCCTACGCGTGATCCACCATCTGTGTGAGGACGTCTCGTACCCCGGTACTGCGCCCGGCGCTCACCCGCCGCGCGCCCCTTTCCGGGGTCTCACTCCCCGTACGGCTCTGACCTGCCGGTTCTTTCGCCGGTAGGTGCCGTACGCCCCTGTGGCCCCGCGGAATCAGGGGTTCCGTATCTGTCGGAGCACTCTCCGGTCCGGAATCCGGTCGTACCGACCTTGCCGAATGGGTGGCCAGGAAGCGCGGGAGGGGTGATCATGAGAGTCCAGAGCGCACTTCCCATAGAGGAGGCACGGGTGGCCGAGACTCTGAAGAAGGGCAGCCGGGTGACCGGCGCCGCGCGTGACAAGCTCGCGGCAGACCTGAAGAAGAAGTACGACTCCGGTGCGAGCATCAGGGCGCTGGCCGAGGAAACCGGCCGCTCCTACGGGTTCGTCCACCGGATGCTCAGTGAGTCCGGAGTGACGCTGCGAGGCCGCGGCGGAGCCACACGAGGCAAGAAGGCCGCTTCGGCCTGAGTGCCCCGGAGGCATACAGGGCTCATCGGAATTCGGGGTGGCCACCCGGCTGACCGTGAGGTCGTCCGGGTGGTTACTGTTCAGTCACTTAGTTTCTGAGTGCTGACTGCACCCGATCCGGAGGCGCCCCATGACCTCGCTCGACCCTGTGCTCGACAAGGACGGCGTACGGCTCACCGTCGAAGACGCGGTCGCCACGGTGACACTCACCAACCCGGCCAAGCGCAACGCCCAGTCTCCCGCTCTGTGGCGGGCGTTGACCGAGGCCGGACGGGTGCTGCCCGGCGATGTCCGGGTCGTGGTGCTCCGCGGCGAGGGCAAGTCCTTCTCCGCGGGCCTCGACCGGCAGGCGTTCACCCCCGAGGGGTTCGACGGCGAGCCGTCCTTCCTCGACATGGCGCGCGGCCCGGAGGCCGAGCTCGACGCGACCATCGCCGAGTACCAGGAGGCGTTCACCTGGTGGCGCCGCAACGACCTCGTGTCGATCGCGACCGTCCAGGGCCACGCCATCGGCGCCGGCTTCCAGCTCGCCCTCGCCTGCGATCTGCGGATCGTCGCCGACGACGTGCAGTTCGCCATGCGCGAGACCAGCCTCGGTCTCGTCCCCGACCTCACGGGCACCCACCCCCTGGTGAGCCTCGTGGGGTACGCGCGCGCGCTCGAGATCTGCGCCACCGGGCGGTTCGTGCACGCCGAGGAGGCCGAGCGCACCGGCCTCGCCAACCTCGTGGTCCCCGCCGACCAGCTCGACGCCGCGGCCCGCGACCTGGCCGCCGCGCTGATCGCCGCCCCCCGCGACGCCGTCGTGGAGACCAAGGCACTCCTGAACGGCGCGTCCTCGCGTACGTACGAGGAGCAGCGCATCGCCGAGCGGGCCGCCCAGGGCCGCAGGCTGCGCGACCTGGCGGGCATCACCGACTAGGGCCTCTCGTCCGGCCTGTCCGGCGGATCCCGACCGGCGGGGCCGCGACATCCGGCACGCTCTAGGGCCTCTCGTTCGGATCATGCCGGGCTCGCGGGCCCCGGCACGCACATCTGCGGCGTTGTCGTCGGTCGCCAATGCTCCGCAGTGACTCCCTCCTCCGCCTTGCAGCTGCACGCACCGGACCCCGCTCCCTGATCCGGCCTGATCCGAACGAGAGGCCCTAGCCGGACCGCGCCTCACCGGGCGCCTCCACCACATCGGTGACCAGCACCGCCACCGGCAGCCGGTCCGCCGTGGCCGCCGACACCGCCGTACGCACCGACCGGGCCACATCCAGGGCCCGGTGGTCCGCGGCCGTCGCCACCTCGATCCGGATGTGGTCCTCGGCGGTGTGCACCGCACTGCCCAGCACCCGGGTCAGCGAGACGACACCCGGCACCGCGGCGGCGGCCACCGCCGCCGGCCCCTCCGCCTTCGCCACCGGGACCGAGGGGGAGCCGGAGGGCGGGGCCGTCACCTGATCGGGTGCACCGTCGTCGAGCAATGCCGTCACCCGCAGGTCCACCTCCGCGACCTCCAGGCCCAGCCGGGCGGCGGCCGCCGTGACGAGCGCCGCGCGCAGGGCGGCCGCCGCGTCGGGCAGCGGGCGGTCCCCGGCCGCCCGGAACTCCGCCTCGATCCGCAGCGGCCCGGGCGGCAGGGCGCTCGGCGGCGCCGGTGGCACGGCCGGGTCCGCCCCGGCCGCGCCGGCCGGTTCCGCCCGGGCAGCCGTATCGACGGCCGCCGTGGCCGGCCCGATCCTCAGCGTCCCCAGCACCGCGCCCGGCACGCTCGCCCCGCGCAGCACCGAGGCCGCCGCCGTCTCCGCGATCCAGGCGCCCTCCACGGCACCACCCAGCGGGAGCAGCCGGCCGAGGCCCAGCCGTTGCCGTACCGCAGCTGTCCATCCGTCGGCCCTCTGCGGGCTCTGCTCCGTCGTCATCGCCCCAGCCTGCCGTATCCACGGCGCGGGACCGGGCAAGCGCACTTAACGTGGGCAGGGAAGTCCCCACCCCGCCCCGAAGGGAAGAGCGGCGATGACTGAGACCCCCCAGCGCAACAGCCCCGACAGCGGTTCCGGCAAGCCCCTGAGCAAGCGCGGCGGCGGCGACCCCGGCACCCGCGGCCGCACCACCATCGCCGATGGCGTGGTCGAGAAGATCGCCGGAATGGCCGCACGCGATGTGGTCGGCGTCCACGCGATGGGCAGCGGCCTGTCCCGGACCTTCGGCGCGGTCCGCGACCGCGTCCCCGGTGGCACCAAGTCCGTCACCCGCGGTGTGAAGGCCGAGGTCGGCGAGTCCCAGGCCGCCCTCGACCTGGAGATCGTCGTCGACTACGGCGTGGCGATCTCCGACGTCGCCCGAGATGTGCGCGAGAACGTCGTCGCCGCGGTCGAGCGCATGACCGGCCTCGAAGTCGTCGAGGTCAACATCGCGGTCAGCGACGTCAAGCTGCCCGACGAGGACGACGACGAGGACGACGACGGTCAGCAGCGTGTCCAGTAGGTTCCGCGTTCCCCGCCGCAAGGCAGTTGAGGAGAGACGATGAGCATGGCTGTGGCCGGTCTGCTGGCCGGCATGGCACTCGGGTTCGCCGGGTATTTCGGCGGGTTCGGAGCCTTCGTACTGGTGGCCGCGCTGGGCGCGATCGGCTTCATCGCCGGCCGCTTCCTGGACGGCGACCTGGAACCCGGCGACTTCTTCCGGAGTCGCGAGCGCGGCGACCGGCGACGGTGACCGCGGTGGCCGGGCGGGTCGCCGCCGGCGAACGCGGCGAGACCCGGATCGCCGACCGGGTCGTCGCCAAGATCGCCGCGCAGGCGGCGAAGGAAGCCGTCGTCGATCCGCCCGAGAACGGCGCCTCCCCGCGCGCCACGGTCACCGTGCACCGTGACGCCGCCCGCGTACGGGTCAGCCTGGAGCTCGGCTACCCCTGCGACATCGGCCGCCAGTGCGGAGCCGTACGCAACCGGGTCGCCCAGCGGGTGAAATCCCTGGCGGGCATGGAGGTCCCCGAAGTGGCCGTCCAGGTCGAACGGCTGCACCCGGCCACCAGCGGAACCCAGGGGAGGATCCGATGACCGAACCCGGCGACCCCACCGGCTCCACCCGGCGGATGCCCACGGTGGACCCGGCCGGCGGCGACCCGCACACCCCCGGCCCCGCCACGCCCTCCGCCCACGATCCGGTCCCCACCCTGGAGCAGGGCGGCGGCCGGGCGGGCCGCTTCTGGTCCGCGCGCCGGGTACCGGCCGCGCTGCTGGCCCTGGTGCTCCTGGGCGCCGCCGGGCTGCTGCTCTACGACATCGCCGCCGTACGGGCCGGGCACCCGGCCATGCAGTGGCGGCGCTCCCTCGCCGACGGCCTCGCCGAACGCCACCTCGACGACGTCGCGGTGCTCGTCGGGGCGGGGATCGCGGCGGCCGTCGGCCTCTGGCTGCTCCTGCTCGCCCTCACCCCGGGGCTCCGGGACCTGCTGCCGATGCGCCGCGACCGGGCAGGCGTGCGCGCCGGACTCGACCGCACCGCCGCCGCGCTGGTCCTGCGGGACCGGGCCGTGGAGGTGCCAGGGGTGCAGTCCGTCCGGGTCCGGATGGGCCGGAAGAAGGCGAAGGTGCGGGCCCTCTCGCACTTCCGGGAGCTCGACGACGTACGGAACGATGTGGACGCCGTACTGACCACGGCCGTCCGGGAACTGGGCCTGGCGAAGCCGCCCGGTCTCTCCGTCCAGGTGCACCGTCCGGCGAAGAAGGGATGAGCGGCATGCGCTCCACCGTCAACCGGGTCCTGCTGGCCCTGGCCGGGCTCCTGCTGGCCGTCGTCGGCGGAGCGGTGCTCGCCGTCGGCCTCGGCGCCTCCCTGCCGTCCTGGTGGCCCTGGGACGGCAAGAACGATGTGCTGCTCAGCACGGCCGACCGGGGGCGCTGGCGCGACGAGGGCTGGTGGTGGCCGGTCGTGATCGCCGTCCTCGCGGTGCTGGTCGTCCTCGCCCTGTGGTGGTTCCTCGCCCAGCTCCGGCGCGGCCGCCTCGCCGAGCTGCTGGTGGACAGCGGCGACGGCGAGGGCGCGCGGGTGCGCGGCCGGGCGCTGGAGGGTGTCATCGCCGAGGAGGCGGGCGAGGTGGACGGAGTGGCGCGCGCCCAGGCGGCCCTGACCGGCCGCCGGACCGCGCCGCAGGCCCGGATCCGGCTGCTGATGGAGCCGCACGCCGCCCCCGAACAGGCGCTGAACGCGGTGGCCGACGGGGCGCTGGCCCACGCCCGAGAGTCGGCGGGTCTGGACGAGCTTCCGGCAGAGGTACGGCTGCGGGCCGTCAAGCACCGCGCGGAGCGGGTGTCCTGACGGCCCGTGGGCGTACGGGAGCGGAGGCGGCTAGAACCCGCGTCGCGACCCGCCGTCGACCGGCACCATGATCCCCGTCAGATACGAGGCGGCGGGGGAGAGCAGGAAGGCCGCGGTCTTCCCGAACTCCTCCGGCGTCCCGTAGCGCCGCAGCGGGATCCGCGCCTCGTTCGCCGTACGGGCCGCCTCGGCGTCGCCCGAGAGCGCGTCCAGCTCGCGGACCCGGTCGGTGTCGATCCGGGCGGGCAGCACCCCGACGACCCGGATGCCGCGCGGCCCCAGCTCGTCGGCGAGCGACTTGGCGAAACCGGCGAGACCGGGGCGCAGCCCGTTGGAGATGGTCAGTCCGGCGATCGGCTCGTGCACCGAACCGGAGAGGACGAAGCCGATGACGCCGCCCTCGCCCAGCGCCGCCGCGGCCGTCCGGGCGAGCCGGACCGCCCCGAGGAACACCGACTCGAAGGCCGTCTGCCACTGGTCGTCGGTGTTGTCGGCGACGAAGCCGGGGGCGGGCCCGCCGACGCTGATGAGAATGCCGTCGAGCCGCCCGAAACGCTCCCGTGCCGTGTCCACCAGCCGCTGCGCGGCGCTCGGGTCGGCGTTGTCGGCGGCGAGACCGACGGCGTCCGGCCCCAGCTCGGCGGCGGCCTCCTCGGCGCTCTTCGCGTCCCGGCCGGTGACGATCACCTTCGCGCCGTCGGCGGCCAGCGCCCGCGCCGTGGCGTTGCCGAGGCCCCGGGTCGCTCCCGTGACGATGTACACGCGGTCCTTCAGTCCAAGATCCATGGCCCTATCCTGCCGGGTCCTCCCCGGTGAGGTCGACCGCGGAGTTGACCAGTCCGATATGGCTGAACGCCTGGGGGAAGTTGCCCAGCTGCCGGCCGGCCGTCACGTCGTACTCCTCGGCCAGCAGCCCCACGTCGTTGCCGAGCGACAGCAGGTGCTCGAACAGCTCCCGTGCCTCGCCGGGCCTGCCGATCCGCTGCAACGCGTCCACCAGCCAGAACGAGCAGGCGAGGAACGCCCCCTCGTCGCCGGGCAGTCCGTCGACGGAGGCGCCCTCGGTGCTGTACCGGCGGACCAGCCCGTCGCTGCCCAGCTCGGCGCGGACCGCGTCGACCGTGCCGACGACCCGGGGGTCGTCCGGCGGCAGGAACCCGGTCCGCACGATGAGCAGCGTCGCGGCGTCCAGCTCCCGAGACCCGTAGGACTGGGTGAAGGTGTTCCGGACGGGGTCGTACCCCTTCTCGCACACCTCGGCGTGCACGGCGTCCCGCATCGCCCGCCAGCGGTCCGCGTCACCGGGCAGTTCGGGGTTCTCCTCCAGCGAGCACACCGCCCGGTCGGCGGCGACCCAGGCCATCACCTTGGAGTGCACGAAGTGCCGGCGGGCGCCGCGGATCTCCCACAGCCCCTCGTCCGGCTCGCGCCAGCTCGACTCCAGGAAGCCGAGCAGGCTGAGCTGGAGGTTCCAGGCGTGCGGCTTGTCGTCCAGACCGGCGACGCGGGCGAGCCGGAGCGCGTCGATGACCTCGCCGTACACATCGAGCTGGCGCTGGCGGACCGCCGCGTTGCCGGTGCGCACCGGGCGGGAGTTCTCGTACCCGGCGAGCCAGGGAAGCTCCATCTCGGGGAGCCGGCGCTCGCCCGCCAGCCCGTACATGATCTGGAGGTCCGCCGGATCCCCGGCCACGGCCCGCAGCAGCCAGTCGCGCCAGGCCGCCGCCTCCTCCAGATAGCCGGCCGAGACCATCGCCCCGAGGGTCAGGGTGGCGTCCCGCAGCCAGCAGAAGCGGTAGTCCCAGTTCCGTACGCCGCCGATCTCCTCCGGCAGCGAGGTGGTCGGGGCCGCCACGATGCCGCCCGTCGGGGCGTACGTCAGCGCCTTCAGCGTGATCAGCGAGCGCATCACGGCCTCGCGGTACGGGCCCTGGTAGGTGCACCGGTCGGTCCACTTCGCCCAGTCCTGCAGCGTGTGCTTCAGCGCCTTGTGCGGGTCGATCAGCTGCGGCCGCTGCGAGTGCGAGGGGTGCCAGGTGAGGACGAAGGCCACGCTCTCGCCCTCGGTGACGGTGAACGAGGAGCAGGTGCTGAACTGCTGGCCCCACGTCTTGACCGGCGGTTCGCTGCGCAGCCAGACGGAGTCGGGACCGGCGACCGCGACCCGGTGGCCGTGCGAGCGGCGTACCCAGGGCACCACCGATCCGAAGTCGAAGCGCAGCCGCAGGACGGAGCTCATGTCGACGGTGCCGCTGACGCCTTCGACGATCCGCATCACATCGGGCGACTTGTCGCGCTGCGGCATGAAGTCGGTGACCTTGACCGTGCCGGTCCGGGTCTCCCAGTACGTCTCCAGGACCAGCGAATCACCCGCGTAGCCCCGCCGGGTGCAGGTGTCCGTGGGCCCGGCGCCCTGCGGGGCGATGCGCCAGTGGCCGTTCTCCTCGGTGCCGAGCAGCGCCGCGAAACAGGCGCCGGAGTCGAAGCGGGGCAGGCAGAGCCAGTCGATCGAACCGTTCCTGCCGACGAGCGCGGCGGTCTGGAGATCGCCGATCAGGGCGTAGTCCTCGATGCGTGGGGTCACGCTCTGGCGTCTTCCCGAACCGGACCCTCGTCAACCAGCCGTTCTGTGTGCCGGAGCTCTCAGGGGCTGCCCGGGGTGGAGTTCAGGCGCTCGCGGGTTCCGGCTGCCCGGCGGTGTCGGCCGGCTCGCCCTTCGCGGCGGCCTCCTCACGGTCGCGCTTCTCCCGCCGTACGAGGATGATCCAGCCGACCGGAACGGCGGCGACGAACAGCCACCACTGGACGGCGTACGCCATGTGCGCGCCGATCGAGCTGTCGTCGGGGGAGGCGATCTGCTCGGGCAGTCCGCCCGAGGGCTCCGGGGCGGTCTGCTCGATGTACCCGCCGAGGACCTCCCGGGACAGCAGATGGGACTGCTGCTCGCTGTTGATCAGCATCACCTGGCGGTCCGGCAGCCCCGCCAGGTCCTTGATGCCGCTGCTGCCGGTCGTCTCGTCCGCCTTGAGCCGCCCGGTGACGGTCACTTCGCCCCGGGGGGCGGGCGGCACGTCCGGGTACGCCGTCTGGTTCGGCGCGGCGGGGACCCAGCCCCGGTTGACCAGGACGGTGGAGCCGTCCTTCAGGTCCAGCGGGGTCAGCACATGGACGCCGATCCGGTCGTCGTCCGAGGTACGGCGGCGGACCACCACCTCGTGCTCGGTGTCGAACGTGCCCGTCGCGGTCACCGCCCGCCAGTAGTCGGCGCGCGGGACGGTGTGCCCGGGGGAGGTGAGGTCGGTGACCGGGAGCGGCTCCGCCTTGAGGTTCCGCGAGATCAGCTCGTTCTGCGCTACCCGGTGCTGATGCCGGTGCAACTGCCAGAAACCCAGCTCGACCATGGTCGGCATCAGTACGAGAGCGAGGAGGGTGAGGATCACCCACTGCCGGGTCAACAGGAAGCGGTACACCCCATGACCGTACAACCGGGGACATGGGGTGCAGCACTCAGGGGTGCTCCCGGGGTGGCCCGGCAGCGGAACGATCCGTCACACTTTGTCCACGATGCCCGCCTTCCCTTCGGCGCGGGCGCAGTGGGCGCCGCAGTACCAGTGCCCCTCCACCTCGACGCCCTGCCCGATCACCTGGACCCGGCAGTGCTCGCAGATCGGCGCCATGCGGTGGATGGCGCAGGAGAAGCAGTCGAAGACGTGCACCGCGCCCTGCGCGTGCACCTCGAACGACATGCCGTAGTCGTTTCCGCAGACCTCACAACGTGCCATGCGCCACAGGGTGGGACGCACGGCGGCGACGGGCGAGCGGACGCCGGGCGAGTCGCGCCCGGTTCACTCCGATGAGGGCGGGGACGCCTGGTGCGGCAGCACGGCCCCCTCGGCGGGCGCCACATCGCGCAGCAGATGGGTGAAGGCGCTCTCCTCCAGGATCGGCGTCCCGAACGACTTCGCCTTCTGCGTCTTGGACGTCGCCGCGTCCGGGTCGTTGGTCACCAGCAGACTGGTCAGCCGCGACACGCTGGTCGCCACATGCAGCCCCGCCTCCACCGCCCGGTCCTCCAGCAGCTCCCGGTCGATCGAGGTGTCCCCGGAGAACGCCACCCGCATCCCCTGCTTCAGCGGCCGCTCCTTCTCGTACCGCCCCGGGTTGGGATACGGGCAGGCCGGCCGCTTGCGCGAGGGCCGCCAGCTGTTCTGCTGCCGCGCGGGCTGATACCCGACGCGCGGGGTGACGGGGGAGTCGGACCACTCGGTCAGCGGCCGGCACTCCAGCAACGGCAGCCGCACCCCGCCCCGGGCCGCCGCGTGCAGACTCGGCCGGAACGCCTCGGCCAGCACCCGGGCGTCGTCCAGGGCGTGGTGGGCGTTCTGCTGTACGACGCCGAAGTGGGCGGCGAGCGAGGCCAGCTTGTGGTTGGGCAGCGGCAGCCGCAGCTCCTTGGCGAGCGCGATCGTGCAGAGCCGCTGCTCGACCGGGGCGATCACCGAGGCGCGGGCGTACTCCCGGGCGATCATCGACCAGTCGAACGCGGCGTTGTGCGCGACGAGCACCCGGTCCGCGAGCCGCGCCGACAGCTCGGCGGCGACCTCGGGGAAGAGCGGGGCGCCTTCCAGCACATCGCTGGTCAGCCCGTGGATCCAGACGGGGCCGGGGTCCCGCTCCGGGTTCACCAGGGTGTACCAGTGGTCCTCGACATTGCCCAGGGCGTCGAGCCGGTAGACGGCGGCGGAGATTATCCGGTCGTCGCGGGCGAGGCCGGTGGTCTCCACGTCGACGACCGCGTACCCCTGGGGGTAGGCGGTCGGCCATGGTGCGGCTGTCTGGCGGTCGTCGAGCATGGTCACAGAGAATACGGGCCGCGACTGACAGTCCCCTATTCGGCCGGGTGCGGGCTCAGCGGATCGGGCTCAGTGGGTACGGACGATGCGCTCGGGTGGGAAGTGCTCGGTTCCGGTGACCTTGGTGCCGTAGGCCAGTTGGACCGTCAGGTTCGCGCAGCCGGCGAGGGGGGTGAGGTCGAAGGGTTCCCCGCCGTAGAGGGCGAGTGTTTCGAGGGACGGCAGCTCGGTGAGCGGGGCGAGGTCGGGGGCCGTGTCGCCCGGGAGCAGGAGGAGTTCCCGCAGTGCGGTCAGCGGCGCTGTCAGCCGCAGATCGAGGTCGGGTATGGCGAAGAAGCGCAGGGTCTCCAGTCCGTGCAGGGCCGGCATGCGGTTGAGCTGTCGCAGATGGGTCGCGCCGTACAGGGCCAGCGCCCGCAGGCTCGTCCAGCGCTCCAGGCCCTCCAGACTCATGTATCGGGTCTCGCTCATCAGATCGAGTCCGGTCACCTGATCGCAGACGGGCAGTGCGCCGATGTTCTCCACGAGGAAGGGGTGACCGAGCCCCAGGTGCCGCAGATCCGGCATGTCCGTGAGGGGCGACGGGTCGAGCGAGGGGTGGAGTTCGGCCAGGGAGAGCCACTCAAGGCCCGGCCGTGCCAGCGGTGCGATGCTCCGGATCTGCGGGCAGTTGCTCAGGCCGATCTTGCGCAGCCGCTCCATCGCGGCGAGCTGAGCCACGTCCGTGATCCGCCTGTTGCCGGAGACGAAGAGCTGTTCCACCTCCGCCCGGGAGGTCACCCGCGACAGATCGTGGTGATCGCCCGTCAGGTGCACGTTGTGCAGACGCGGAATGTGGCGCAGAGCGGAGAGCTGGGCATCGGTCTTCACCAGGGCGTGCGCGGTGTCCCAGGTGCGGACGGCCATCATCTCCTGGGCGTAGAGCTCCGCGTCGAAGCTCTCCCAGGCCGTCGACACCGCGTTCGCGACCCAGCCCCGGTCGTCGTCGCGGAACTGTTTGACCAGCTCGTACGCGGCGTCGCCGCCCACCGCTGCCGCCGTCCGCACCACGGCCGAAGCGTGCGGCTCCGTCAGCCCCTCCACCATCGACGACAGCAACTCCAGGGCGAGTTCGCCCACCTCGGCCAGTTCGTGGATGCTCCGGTCGCTGTCCGGCGGCAGGAGCCACGCCGTCCGCGCCTCCACCCTCGTCCGTACCCCAGGATCCAGCTCCGGTGCGTGGGCCAGGCTCGCCGCCGCCAGCAGGATCAGCCGGTGCCCGTGCTCCGGCTCCGCGTCCGCGCGCCTCAGCAGGGACGTCAGCAGCGACGCCCGCTCGTCCAGCCGCGCGTGCCCCACCGCCATCTGCACCACGTCGTCCCACTGGTCCTCGTGCGCGTGGCCGACCAGGACGCCGAAGTCGCGGGCCTCCACCGCGGCCTTCGCACCCAGGTAGTCCTGGAACGTCCGGTGGACGAAACCCACCGCGCCCGGGGCGGGTTCGCGGAGGAGGCCACTGCGGTTGAGGAGATGGGCGAAGACCTGGCCGGGGGTGCCCCGGACCTGGGACATGGCGTGCATCCAGTCGGCGACCAGGTCCACCACCTCGTCCTGCCGGGCCTCCGCCAGGTCGTTGCGGATCAGCCAGTACGCGAGGCGCTGCAGCAGGGCCGTCTGCTCCTCGCGGGTCAGGTCGACGCCCTCCACCCCGACGATCTCGCGCTCCGAGTCGCGCCGCACCAGCAGCATGTCGAGCGCCGCGTCGTACAGCTCCTTGCGCGCCCGCGGCAGCTGCATCCGGCGGTCCCGGTTCAGCGCGCAGAGCAGGGCGCACATCAGCGGGTTCGTCGCCAGCACCCCCAGGTCCCGTCGGGTCCCGACCGCGCGGCGCAGCGCGTTCTCGTACGTGTCGAGCTCGGCCCGCTCCTCGTCGGACCGGCACTCCGAGCGGGCCGCCCGGTGCCAGTGGCCGAGGAAGGAGCGGACGTCCTCCTGGCTCATCGCCAGCAGCGTGTGCGGCGCGAACCCGGAGCCCGATAGCCAGCTCTCCGGTACCGCCGAGGGGCGGGTCGTCACCACGTACCTGGCCCGGGGGTAGGCGGCGATCAGGTCCTTCAGCCAGCGCTCGGTGCGCTTGCGCAGCCGGTCCGGGACCTCGTCGACCCCGTCGACCAGGACCAGCGCCCGGCCCTCCAGCAGCAGCCGGTCGGTCCAGCCGTCCGGGGCCGCGCCGTGCAGCGGGACTCCGGCAGCGCGCAGGAACTCCGCGGGGGAGGGCAGCGACTCGTGGGCCGTGAAGGCGCGCAGCCGCAGGACGAAGGGGACGCACCGGTTCCAGTCCGCCAGCTCGCCGCCGAACGTCTGCCGGGCGGCGTTCAGCGCCAGCCACTGGACCAGCGTGCTCTTGCCGGAACCGGCCGGACCGCGCAGCAGCAGCCGGTCCCGCTCGCCGAGGGCCTGCTCGACCCCGACCGTGGTCCGGACCGGGTGATCCAGACCGCGCCGGTCGGTCATCTCGTAACCACCGCTGACCGAGAGGCTGATGTAGGCCGTCTCCAGCGGCCACTCGCCCGCCGACCTGCCGAGCGTCAGCCCGAAGAGGCCCATCCGGCTGTTGGCCGTCGCCACGAACTCCGCGTACCGCCGCTCGAACTCCAGGTCCGCCGCGTCCGGGCGCGGGCCGACCCGGTCCCGTACGTCCTCCACCAGCTCCCGCGTCCGCCCCGCCGCCCTGACCTGCTCCACCGCCGCCCGCGCCGCGAACGACGGGTGGGCGGTCAGCTGCTCCACCAGATGTTCGCAGCAGCGGCCGATGAGGTCCTCGTACAGCTCGCACGCACGCTCCGAGAGCCCGGCGGCGGGGGCCGACAGCTCGGCGCGCAGCCGGCCGGGGTCCAGCTCCAGGGCGAACAGCCGCTCGGCGGCCAGGTCGCCCGCCGCCGCGAACGTGTCCTGTACGGAGGTGAGCGCGGCGAGCCGCTCATGCTCGGGCAGGTCCGCGTAGGAGGCGTTCATGCGTCCCGCCAGCACCTTCGCCAGCCGGTCAGGCTTGGCGGGGCGGGGGAGCGGGCGGACCGGGTCGGGGACCAGGCCCGCGCCCGGCCTGGGGGTCAGCAACGCCTTGGTGGCCGCTCCGAGCACCGTCGTGGCCAGCCGAATCAGGGCAACTTCCGTACCGGACACGAGCGTTCCTCCCCCTCGACGACGCGCGCTGCGTAAATCCTACGGCCCGGCCCCTTGGCAGAAGGTGCCAAAGACTGCTGACATCAGGTCTCGCATACTTGTGGGTAACAACGTCTAGCCCTCACCGACCGGCGGCCCTACGGTGCTCGCATGGAGCCGAACCTGCCCGATGTCGTGCTGTGGTCAATACCGGCCTTCGTGCTGCTCACCGTGATCGAGATGGTCAGCTACCGCTTCCACCCGGACGAGGACGCCGCCGGGTACGACACCAAGGACGCCGCGACCAGCCTCACCATGGGGCTCGGCAGCCTCGGGTTCGACCTGCTGTGGAAGATCCCCATCCTCGCCGTCTACATGGGCGTCTACGAGCTGACACCGCTACGGGTGCCCGTGCTGTGGTGGACCGTCCTGCTGATGCTCCTGGCCCAGGACTTCTTCTACTACTGGTCCCACCGCGGCCACCACGTCATCCGGATCCTGTGGGCCTGCCACGTGGTCCACCACTCCAGCGAGAAGTTCAACCTCACCACCGCGCTGCGCCAGCCCTGGACCTCCGCCACCGTCTGGCCCTTCTACCTGCCGCTGATCGCCTGCGGTGTGCACCCGGCGGCGCTCGCCTTCTGCCAGTCGGCCAACCTCGTCTACCAGTTCTGGGTGCACACCGAACGCGTCGGCAAGCTCCCGCGCCCCTTCGAGTACGTCCTGAACACCCCCTCCCACCACCGCGTCCACCACGCCTCGCAGGGCGGCTACCTGGACCGCAACTACGGCGGGATCCTGATCATCTGGGACCGTATGTTCGGGTCCTTCGCGGCCGAGACCGAGCGGCCCGTCTACGGACTCACCAAGAACATCGCCACCCACAACCCGCTGCGCGTGGCCACCCACGAGTACGCCGCCATCGCCCGGGACGTCCGGGCCGCCGGGAGCTGGAGCGAGCGCGCCGGGCGGGTCTTCCGGGGGCCCGGCTGGCAGCCGTCGCCGAGGCCGGGGGCCGAGGCCGCCGTCGCCGTACCCGCTCCCGTATCGGTCGAGGCCGCTGCCGGGCCCGCGCCCGTACGCGCCGAAGCCCCCGCCTCCGTAACCGCTGCGGCCCCCGCCCCCGCCCCGGAGCACACCCGATGAGCGCCACGGCGTCCCGCCCCGTCAGGCCGGAAGGTCCCGGAGGGCCGGAGCGGGCAGGGGGCGTGCGGTTCGCGCGGCCCCTGCTCGTCGCCTTCCTCCTCGCGGCCGCCGTCGACCTGGCCGGGCTCCTCGCCGGACTCGACACCGTCCACCTGGTCGCCAAGCCGCTGCTGATGCCGCTGCTCGCCGCGTACGCCGCCGTCAGGGGCGGGCCCCGGCTGCTCATCGCCGCCCTGCTGTTCGGTTGGGGCGGTGACGTGTTCCTGCTCGCCGACAACGACCTGGCGTTCCTCCTCGGGATGGGCTCCTTCGCCGTCGGCCATGTCTGCTACCTGACGCTGTTCGGGCGGGGACGGGCCCGGGCGCAGGTGGCCACCGGGATCGCGTACGCCTTCGTGCTCGTCGTCTTCCTCGTCCTGATCTGGCCGGACCTCCCGGCCGAGCTGCGCGCCCCGCTGACCGGCTACAGCCTGCTGCTCACCGCGATGGCCTGGCGGGCCGGTGTCCTCGGCCGGTACGCGGCGGCGGGCGGGGCGCTCTTCCTGCTCTCCGACGCCCTCATCGCCACCGGTATCGCCGAGTGGCCCCGGCTGCCCGTCCCCGACTTCTGGGTGATGTCCACCTACATCGCCGCCCAGTTCCTGCTGGCCCTCGGGGTGCTCACGGCGGGGGCGAGGGGCACAACCGTGCGAACCGGGGCGTACCGTGAGCGGGGTATCAGCACCTGAGACCGGCAAGGACCTCCCCGCATGCGCGCCACCGTGATCCACGCTCCCCACGACATCCGGGTCGAGGAGGTGCCGGATCCGGCGATCCGGCAGCCCACCGACGCGGTGGTGCGGGTCCTCAGGGCCTGCATCTGCGGCAGTGACCTGTGGGCGTACCGGGGAGAGTCCGCCCGGCAGCCCGGCCAGCGCATCGGCCACGAGTTCCTCGGCGTGGTCGAGGAGACCGGTGCCGGGGTCGGCGGTTTCGCCGTCGGCGACCTGGTCGTCGCCCCGTTCGTCTGGTCCGACGGCACCTGCGCCTACTGCGCCGATGGCCTCACCACCTCCTGCCCCGAGGGCGGCTTCTGGGGGTCGGTCGGCTCGGACGGCGGGCAGGGCGAGGCCGTCCGCGTCCCGTACGCCGACGGCACCCTGGTCAAGCTCCCCGCGGCCGCCGCATCCGACGGCCGTCTGCTCACCGCCCTGCTGGCCCTCTCCGACGTGCTGGGCACCGGCCACCACGCCGCCCTCGGCGCGGGCGTCACCAAGGGCTCCACCGTCGCGGTCGTCGGGGACGGCGCGGTCGGCCTGTGCGGGGTGCTCGCCGCCAGGCGGCTCGGCGCCGAGCGCATCATCGCGCTGGGCCGCCACACCGCGCGCACCGACATCGCCCGCCGCTTCGGCGCCACCGACGTGGTCGCCGAGCGCGGCGAGGCCGCCCTCGCCGCCGTACGGGAGCTGACCCGGGGCGAAGGCGCCCACAGCGTCATCGAGGCGGTCGGCACCGAGCAGTCGATGCGCACCGCGCTCGACATCGTCCGCGACGGCGGCGCCATCGGGTACGTCGGCGTCCCGCACGGCAGCGCCTCCGGCGTGGACCTCGGGGTGATGTTCGACCGGAACATCGCCCTGCGCGGCGGCGTCGCCCCCGTGCGTACGTACATCCCGGAGCTGCTCCCCGACGTGCTGGACGGCACGATCGACCCCTCACCCGTCTTCGACCTGTCGATCGGCCTGGACGAGGTGCCCGCCGGCTACCGGGCGATGGACGGGCGGACCGCGTTGAAGGTGCTCATCACGCCGTAGCGCGCGGGTTCTTCACGGCGAGGCCCCGGGCGCTCGCGTACGGCGAGGGCCCGGGGGCGTGTTCTCCCCCCGGGCCCTCGCCGTCCATGCGGTCGACCGCCTACCAGCGGACCGCGTCCAGCGCGTCGACCACTCCGGCCCCGTAGAAGCCGTTGTAGCTCTTGCCGCCCTCGCAGACCGCGTCGATGACTCCGTCACCGTTGTAGTCGTACGGTGCGCCGCACGCCTTCGCGTCCGCCTGGAGGCCCAGCAGGACCTTCACCGCGGCCGGAGAGGCGTAGGGGTGGCGGGACTTGATCAGGGCCACGACACCCGCGACGTGCGGGGACGCCATCGACGTACCGGCCTTGTAGCCGAACCCGCCGCCCGGCAGCGTGGAGAGGATCAGACCGTTGACGGCCGGCGGCTCGGGGGTCTGGTAGACCGTCGAGTCACCGCCGGGGGCGGCGACGTCGATGACGCCCTTGCCGTAGTTCGAGTACGAGGACTTGAGGCCCTTGGCGCCCGTCGCGGAGACCGTCACGACGCCCGGCAGCATGGTCGGGATGTCGGGGCAGACCGACGGGTCGATCGTCCGGGTGACCGGCTCGGTGTCGTTCGGGCTGGTCCGGTCCTCGATCGCGTCCACGGACAGATCGTGGCGGGCGTTGCCCGCCGCGGCGACGTTGACCGTGCCCTTGCGCTCGGCGTACTTGACCGCGCGGGTGAGGGACTCGACCAGGGCGCCCTGGTCCGGGTCGTTCTTGCAGGCGAACAGCCACGGGTCGGTGTAGTAGCTGTTGTTCGTCACGTCGACACCGTGCTCGGCCGCCCAGAGGAAGCCGCAGACGACGGCCTCGGTGTAGAAGAAGCCGTCCGGGGTGGAGACCTTGATGCCGGAGACCTTCACACCCGGCGCCACACCGGTCACGCCGGAGCCGTTCTTCGCCGCGGCGATGGTGCCCGCCACATGCGTGCCGTGGTCGCTCTCGCCCGCCGCCGGTCGCCAGGAGCCGGCGGTGGTGTCCGGAGCGCCCGTGACACAGTTGGCGGAGGCGGCCCGGTCGAAGTTGGGCGCCAGGTCCGGGTGGGTGTCGTCGACGCCCGTGTCGATGACGGCGACCGTCACCCGCTTCGAGCCGAGCGACTTCTGGTGCGCCTTGTCCGCCTTGATCGCGGGCAGCGCCCACTGCAGCGGCTCCAGCGGGTCCTCCCCGGCCGTGGCCTGCGCCGCCGCTGCCGCCGCCTGGGCCTCGGTCAGCGGCTGCGCTATGGCGCCGACGTCCTTGGTGGCCTGCGGCACGATCGGGTTGGTCCGGGTCGCACCGGCCGACTCCACGCCCCGTACGCGCCGGATCGTTTCCCCGAAGGCCGGGTTCTGCGAGTGGGCGACGACGACGCCGATCTGCTCATAGGCGATGACGACCGTGCCGCCGGCCTTGGTGATGGCCTTCTTCACCTGCTGGACGGCTGTGCGGCCGCCGCCGGTGTTGACGACGTAACTCAGCTTCGGCCCGTCGGTCCGCGGGGTCGCGGTGACCGGTGCGCCGGTGGGCGCCGCCGTGGCCGACGCCGCCGGAAGGAAGCCGAGCGAGGCGACGAGCGCGAGTCCGACGGGCAGCGCGAGCGCGCGGGTCCGTCTCGATGCCAGATGAGCCATGGGTTCTCCACATCATCCGTGCCGATCGACCGGACACCTGGCGTGTTCGGTCGCGTACATGACGAGTGAAGCTATCGCTGATCTTGCCGGCGCATCAACGATTTGGGGCAAGTGAGTTCGAAGAGTGCACCTGTGCGGCCGAATGCGTATGGGTGACTTCAGGCCACGGGGATGAGCTTCCGGTCACCCGGGATGAGGCCGAGAAGGCGAAAGATCCGGTGAACCGCTTCGTCGCGCCCTCCGTGCCGTTGTCCAGGAGGCACACCACCGTCCCCCGGTATCGAGGCCTCCTTATGTCACCCACCGTCCCCCAGATCACCGCACCCGCGTCGCGAGGAGATTCCGTGGCTACCGATGCACCGCCGCCCGAGGGCCATTCCGACACCGGCCCGGCCCAGCCCACCACCGAAGCGTTCAACGCGGTGGCGGCGAGTGCCGAGTTCGCCGACCTGCGCCGCTCGTTCCGCTCCTTCGCCTTCCCGCTCACCATCGCCTTCGTCACCTGGTACCTGCTCTACGTGCTGCTCTGCAACTACGCGGGCGGCTTCATGAGCACCAAGGTCGCCGGCAACATCAACGTGGCGCTCGTCCTCGGCCTCGCCCAGTTCGCCACCACCTTCCTCATCGCCTGGCTCTACTCCCGGCACGCCGCCACCAAGCTCGACCCGAAGGCCGAAGCGATCAAGTCCCGTATGGAGGCCGACGTATGAGCGCCGCCCACACCCTCTACCCGGCTGTCCAGCTCGCCGCCACCGAAGGCGCGAGCGAACACCGGCCGCTGATCATCACCCTGTTCGCCGTCTTCGTCGTCGCGACCCTCGTCATCACCGTGTGGGCGGGCCGCCAGACCAAGAGCGCCTCCGACTTCTACGCGGGCGGCCGCCAGTTCACCGGATTCCAGAACGGCCTCGCGGTCTCAGGCGACTACATGTCCGCGGCGTCCTTCCTCGGCATCGCGGGCGCCATCGCCCTCTTCGGATACGACGGCTTCCTCTACTCCATCGGCTTCCTCGTCGCCTGGCTCGTCGCCCTGCTCCTGGTCGCCGAACCGCTGCGCAACTCCGGCCGCTACACCATGGGCGACGTCCTCGCCTACCGGATGCGCCAGCGCCCCGTGCGTACCGCCGCCGGTACGTCCACGATCGTCGTCTCGATCTTCTACCTGCTGGCCCAGATGGCCGGTGCCGGTGTCCTCGTCTCGCTGCTGCTCGGCATCACCAGCGACTTCGGGAAGATCGTCATCGTCGCCCTGGTCGGCGTGCTCATGATCCTCTACGTCACCATCGGCGGCATGAAGGGCACCACCTGGGTGCAGATGGTCAAGGCCGTCCTCCTCATCGCGGGCACCCTGCTCATCACCTTCCTGATCCTGCTGAAGTTCAACTTCAACATCTCCGACCTGCTCGGCACCGCCGCAAGCAACAGCGGCAAGGGCTCGGCGTTCCTGGAGCCCGGCCTGAAGTACGGCGCCACCGGCGTCTCGAAGCTGGACTTCATCTCCCTCGGCATCGCCCTGGTCCTCGGCACCGCGGGTCTGCCGCACATCCTGATCCGCTTCTACACCGTGCCCACCGCCAAGGCCGCCCGTAAGTCCGTGAACTGGGCGATCGGCATCATCGGCGCCTTCTACCTGATGACGATCGTGCTCGGCTTCGGTGCCGCCGCGATCCTCAAGCCCGGCGACATCATCGCCTCCAACAAGGCGGGCAACACGGCGGCACCACTCGCCGCCCTGGAGATCGGCGGCGGCTCCGGATCCACCGGCGGCGCCATCCTCCTCGCGGTGATCTCCGCCGTCGCCTTCGCCACCATCCTCGCCGTCGTCGCCGGACTCACCCTCGCCTCCTCCTCGTCCTTCGCGCACGACATCTACGCCAACGTCATCCGCAAGGGGAAGGCCACCGAGAAGGAGGAGGTCCGCGCCGCACGCTGGGCCACCGTCGCCATCGGCATCGTCTCCATCGCGCTGGGCGCCCTCGCCCGCGACCTCAACGTGGCCGGCCTGGTGGCCCTCGCCTTCGCGGTCGCCGCATCCGCCAACCTGCCGACGATCCTCTACAGCCTCTTCTGGAAGCGGTTCACCACCCAGGGGGCCCTCTGGTCCATCTACGGCGGACTCGCCTCCTCCGTCCTGCTGGTGCTCTTCTCGCCGGTCGTCTCCTCCAAGCCGACCTCGATGTTCCCCAGCGTCGACTTCGCCTGGTTCCCGCTGGAGAACCCCGGCCTGATCTCGATCCCGCTCGGCTTCCTGCTCGGCTGGGCCGGCTCGCTGCTCTCCAAGGAGAAGCCCGACACGGACAAGTACGCCGAGCTGGAGGTCAAGTCCCTCACCGGCACCGGAGCGCACTGAGAGAAGGAATTCACCGAGCCGTTCGGTGCATCACCCACCCCGTGGTCCGGGCCGCGTCGTAGAGTCCTACGACGCGGCCCGGCCGCACCTCGTGGCAAACGGGCCCCTGCGATGTCACCGGTCTCACGTAGGCTCGGAGAAGAGCGTCCGCAACGACGACACCACCGGGGGAGGAGAGCCACCATGCTCATCGACACCTTTGACAGGGTCGCCACCGACCTGCGCGTGTCACTGACCGACAAGTGCAATCTCCGCTGCACCTACTGCATGCCGGAAGAGGGGCTGCAGTGGCTCGGCAAGAGCGAACTGCTCTCCGACGACGAGATCGTGCGCCTGATCCGCATCGCGGTCACCGGCCTCGGCATCACCGAGGTCCGCTTCACCGGCGGGGAGCCCCTGCTCCGCCCCGGCCTCGTCTCCATCGTCGAGCAGTGCGCCGCGCTCACCCCGCGACCCCGCATGTCGCTCACGACCAACGGCATCGGGCTCAAGCGGACCGCCGCCGCCCTCAAGGCCGCGGGACTCGACCGGGTCAACGTCTCGCTGGACACCCTGCGCCCCGACGTCTTCAAGACCCTCACCCGCCGGGACCGCCACAAGGACGTGCTGGAAGGCCTGGAGGCCGCCCGTGAGGCCGGCCTCACCCCGGTGAAGGTCAACTCCGTCCTGATGCCGGGACTCAACGACGACGAGGCCCCCGAGCTCCTGGCCTGGGCCGTGGCCAACGACTACGAGCTCCGCTTCATCGAGCAGATGCCCCTGGACGCCCAGCACGGCTGGAAGCGCGACGGCATGATCACCGCCGGTGACATCCTCGCCTCGCTGCGCACCCGCTTCACCCTCACCGCCGAGGACGACGGAGCCCGCGGCTCCGCCCCCGCCGAGCGCTGGACCGTCGACGGCGGCCCGCACCGCGTCGGAGTGATCGCCTCGGTCACCCGCCCGTTCTGCCGCGCCTGCGATCGCACGCGGCTCACCGCCGACGGCCAGATCCGCACCTGCCTCTTCGCCCAGGAGGAGACGGATCTGCGCTCCGCCCTGCGCTCGGACGCACCGGACGCGGAGATCGCCCAGCTCTGGAAGGTCGCCATGTGGGGCAAGAAGGCGGGCTCCGGACTGGACGACCCGTCGTTCCTGCAACCCGACCGCCCGATGTCCGCGATCGGCGGCTGACAGACCGCCTCAAGGGCTCCCGGACTCCCAGTCGGCGAGCGCCACTACGTCCTTGAGGAACCCGCGTACGCCCAGGAACTGCGACAGGTGCTCCCGGTGCTCCTCGCAGGCCAGCCACGTCTTGCGGCGGTCAGGGGTGTGCAGCTTGGGGTTGTTCCAGGCGAGCACCCAGACCGCGTCGGCCCGGCAGCCCTTGGCGGAACAGATCGGGGCACCGGCGGCACTCTCGGCGGAGGTCTCGGGGAAGATCACGGGACCAGCCTAAGTCAGGTGCTCCACACACCGAACGACGCATCCCCTGCCGGAGAAACGGCGACGCCGAGCAGCCACGGGGGGAGCTGCCCGGCGTCGGTCCATCGCTCCGACGGGGGATGCGGAGCGCCTCTGAAGTATGTCACGGGCACCGGGGTGCGGTGCACCGGAACGTCATGATTGATCTGAGCTTTTCTTGAGCTTCGCGGGACACGCGGGCTCAGCTGTGCTCCTGTGACGGCGGCACCCGGCCGGCCCGCCCGTCAGGGCCTCCCGACTCGGCGGAACCGGCGGCCGGAGCAGCCTCCACGGCGGGTCGCACCGGCGCCGTGAGATAGGTCGACGGCAGCGAAGGAGCGCTCTCCCGGCCCGCGTTGGCGATGACCACCGCCACGTACGGCAGCAGCACCCCCAGAGCGAGCGCCACGATCGCCACATGCCGCTCCACGTTCCACAGCACCGCGGCCAGCACCACCGAGACCGTACGCACCGACATCGAAATCACGTACCGCCGCTGCCTGCCCCGCACATCGTCGGCCAGCCCCTGGCGGGCCTCCGTGATCCGGAAGACCTCCACCTCGTCGCTCTTCCGCAGCATGTGTTCCACCACCAGATCTCTGTGCCGGACACTCCCGGACCGGGCCACGTCCACGGTACGCCGGGCACCCGCCGGACCGGGTACCGGGGCGCTCCCCGGTGGCGTCCGGAACACCCCCGCCCGGACGCCCCCACTCGTACGGCCCCGCCCGGAGTGCGGTCCGCCGACCGCCGCCCGAGACTGGGCGGACGCGCACTCCGCGCCGCACGAGGAGGCGAAATGAGCTGGTTGTGGGCAATCATCGTGGGCCTGGTGCTCGGTGTGATCGCACGGGCGATCCTGCCGGGCAAGCAGGACATCCCACTCTGGCTGACGGCCGTCTTCGGCATTCTCGGCTCCATCCTCGGTAATGCCGTGGCCGGCTGGATCGGCGTCGAGGACACCAAGGGCATCGACTGGATCCGCCATCTGCTCCAGTTGGCCGGTGCCGTGGCGGTGGTCGCCGTCGGCGACATGGCCTGGCAGTCCATCCGGGGCAACAAGCGCAGAACCTGACCCGGGGCCGGACACCACAGCGCCGCGGCCGGACACGCGAGGAAAAGCGTGTCCGGCCGCGGCGCTGTTCAGCGGTACGCCGTGTTTCAGCCGGCCGGGACGACCTCCACCGCCGCCAGGTTCTTCTTGCCCCGGCGCAGCACCAGCCAGCGCCCGTGCAGCAGTTCCCCGGTGGCCGGCGCGACCTCGCCGTCGGCGACCTTCACGTTGTTCACGTACGCGCCGCCCTCCTTCACCGTGCGACGGGCACCCGACTTGCTCGGTGCGAGACCGACCTCCACCAGGAGGTCCACCAGCGGACCCAGCTCGGCGACCCGGGCGTGCGGCACCTCGGAGAGGGCCGCGCTCAGCGTCGCCTCGTCCAGCTCCGCCAGGTCGCCCTGGCCGAACAGCGCCTTCGACGCCGCGATGACCGCCGCGCACTGCGCACCGCCGTGCACCAGCGTGGTCAGCTCCTCGGCCAGCGCGCGCTGCGCGGAACGGGCCTGCGGCCGCTCCTCCGTCAGCTTCTCCAGCTCTTCGAGCTCCTCGCGGCTCTTGAAGCTGAGGATGCGCAGGTAGCGCGAGATGTCCCGGTCGTCCACATTCAGCCAGAACTGGTAGAACGCGTACGGCGTGGTCATCTCCGGGTCGAGCCAGACGGCACCGCTCTCGGACTTGCCGAACTTGGTCCCGTCCGCCTTCACCATCAGCGGCGTCGCCAGCGCGTGCACCGTGGCACCCGGCTCAAGGCGGTGGATCAGGTCGATACCCGCAGTGAGGTTGCCCCACTGGTCGCTGCCGCCCTGCTGGAGGACGCAGCCGTAGCGGCGGTACAGCTCCAGGAAGTCCATCCCCTGGAGGAGCTGGTAGCTGAACTCCGTGTAACTGATGCCCTCCTGCGACTCCAGCCGGCGCGCGACCGAGTCCTTGGTGAGCATCTTGTTGACCCGGAAGTGCTTGCCGATGTCCCGCAGGAACTCGATCGCGGACATCCCCGCGGTCCAGTCCAGGTTGTTGACCATCGTCGCCGCGTTCGGGCCCTCGAAGGTGAGGAAGGGCTCGATCTGCTCCCGCAGCCGCTGCACCCAGGTGGCGACGGTCTCCGGGTCGTTCAGCGTGCGCTCGGCGGTCGGCCGCGGGTCACCGATCTGACCGGTGGCCCCGCCGACCAGGGCGAGCGGACGGTGCCCCGCCTGCTGGAGCCGGCGCACGGTGAGGACCTGCACGAGGTGCCCCACGTGCAGGCTCGCCGCGGTCGGGTCGAAGCCGCAATAGAAGGTGACGGGACCGTCCGCGAGAGCCTTGCGCAATGCGTCCTCGTCAGTGGACTGGGCGAACAGCCCGCGCCACTTCAGCTCGTCGACGATGTCCGTCACGGTTCCGGTGCTCCTTATAGCTGGTAGAGATGTACGTGTCAGTCTAGGCGGGTCACACGCCCTGACTCACCGAGCTCATGTTGAAGTCCGGGATGCGCAGCGCGGGCATCGCGGCCCGGGTGAACCAGTCGCCCCACTCGCGCGGCAGCGTCTTCTCCGTACGCCCCGCCTCCGAGGCCCGCGACAGCAGGTCCACCGGCGACTCGTTGAAGCGGAAGTTGTTCACCTCGCCGACCACCTCACCGTCCTCCACCAGATAGACCCCGTCCCGGGTCAGCCCGGTCAGCAGCAGCGTCGCCGGGTCCACCTCCCGGATGTACCAGAGGCAGGTCAGCAGGAGCGCCCGCCCGGTCGTCGCGGCCACCATCTCCTCCAGCGACCGTTCACCGCCCCCGTCCAGCACCAGGTTGTCGATGGCAGGGGAGACCGGCAGCCCGGTGAGGGCGGCGGTGTGCCGGGTCGTCGTCAGCCGCTCCAGCCTCCCCTCCCGCACCCAGTCCGTCGGCGCGAGCGGCAGCCCGTTGTCGAAGACGGAACCGCTGTCGCCGGAGGAGTGGGCGATCACGAACGGGGACGACTCCAGCCCCGGCGCGTGCGGGTCGCTGCGCAGGGTCAGCGGGAGCGGGGCCAGCGTCTCGCCGAGCCGCGTACCGCCGCCCGGCTTGGAGAAGACCGTCCGGCCCTCCACGGCGTCCCGCGCGGTGGACGACCAGAGCTGGTAGATCAGCAGGTCCGCGACGGCGGTCGGCGGCAGCAGCGTCTCGTACCGGCCGGCGGTCAGCTCGATCCGCCGCTCCGCCCACCGCAGCCGCTGTGCGAGCTCCGCGTCCAGGGCCGCCGGGTCGACGTCCTTGAAGTCCCGGGTCGACCGGCCCGCCCACGCGGAGCGGGTCCGGTCGGGGGACTTGGCGTTCAGCTCCAGCGTCCCGGTCGGCTGGTCGTGGCGCAGCCGCAGCCCCGTCGACGTACCGAGGTAGGTGGAGTTCAGCTCGTGGTTCGCGAACCCGTACAGCTCGCGGCCGCCGGCGCGGGCCCGGGCGAAGGCGTCACCGAGGGCCGGGGCGAAGTCGGCGAAGGCCTCGGAGCCCGTCTCGGCCGGCGCGTCCGTGAAGTCGGGCGACGAGGGGACCCCGCTCACCAGCGGCTGCGCGTCCTCCGCCGGACCCGCGCCCCGGGCGGCGGCCTCGGCGGCCCGCACCAGCGGCTCCAGGTCGTCGGCGGTCACGGCGGACCGGGACACCACACCGGACGCGGTGCCCTTCGCCCCGTCCACGGTCGCGATGACGGTGAGGGTCCGCCCCCGGGTCACCCCGTTGGTGGTGAGCGCGTTGCCCGCCCAGCGCAGATTGGCGGAGGAGTGCTCGTCGGCGATGACCACCAGACCGTCCGTGGTGGACAGCTCCAGGGCCCGCTCGACGATCTCGTACGGCTTGCTGACGCGGCTCATCGTCCGGCCTCCTGCGTCGTGTTGAGGATGTTCACGCCTCGAAAGAGGGCGGAGGGGCAGCCGTGCGAGACCGCCGCGACCTGGCCCGGCTGGGCCTTGCCGCAGTTGAACGCGCCGCCGAGCACATACGTCTGCGGGCCGCCGACCTTCTCCATCGAGCCCCAGAAGTCCGTGGTCGTCGCCTGGTACGCCACATCACGGAGCTGCCCGGCGAGCTTCCCGTTCTCGATCCGGAAGAACCGCTGCCCGGTGAACTGGAAGTTGTAGCGCTGCATGTCGATCGACCAGGACCGGTCGCCGACGACATAGATCCCGCGCTCGACGCCGCCGATCAGATCCTCCGTCGACAGCCCTCCCGGGTCCGGCTTGAGCGACACGTTCGCCATGCGCTGTACGGGGACATGGCCCGGCGAGTCCGCGAACGCGCACCCGTTGGACCGGCCCAGACCCGTGAGCTTCGCGATCCGGCGGTCCAGCTGGTAGCCGACCAGGGTGCCGTCCTTGACCAGGTCCCAGGACTGCGCCTCGACACCCTCGTCGTCGTACCCGACGGTCGCGAGGCCGTGCTCGGCGGTGCGGTCGCCCGTCACGTTCATGACCGGGGAGCCGTACGCCAGCTTGCCCAGCTGGTCGAAGGTGGCGAAGGACGTGCCCGCGTACGCCGCCTCGTAACCGAGCGCCCGGTCCAGCTCCGTGGCGTGGCCGATCGACTCGTGGATGGTCAGCCAGAGGTTCGACGGGTCGACGACCAGGTCGTACGTCCCCGCCTCGACGCTCGGCGCACGCATCTTCTCCGCCAGCAGCCCCGGGATCTGCTCCAGCTCGGCGTCCCAGTCCCAGCCGGTCCCGGTCAGGTACTCCCAGCCGCGCCCGGCCGGCGGCGCGATGGTCCGCATCGAGTCGAACTCACCCGTCGTGGAGTCCACCGCCACGGCCGTGAACTCCGGTTGGATGCGCACCCGCTGCTGCGTGGTGACGGTCCCCGCCGTGTCCGCGTAGAACTTGTTCTCATGGACGGTCATCAGGGACGCGTCCACATGCGCCACCCCCTCCGCGCCCAGCAGCCGCCCGCTCCACTCCGCGAGCAGCGCCGCCTTCTCCTCGTCCGGTACGGAGAACGGGTCGACGTCGTACGCCGAGACCCAGGTCCGCTCGCCGTGCACCGGCTCGTCCGCCAGCTCGACGCGCTCGTCGGACCCGGCGGCGGCGATCACCTTCGCCGACAGCTTGGCCATCGCGACGGCCTGCGAGGCCACCTTCGCGGCCGCGTCCATCGTCAGGTCGACGCCCGAGGCGAACCCCCAGGCCCCGCCGTGCACCACCCGCACCGCGTACCCGAGGTCCGTACTGTCCGAGGCCCCGGCGGGCCGCGCGTCCCGCAGCCGCCAGGAGGCGCTGCGCACCCGCTCCAGCCGGAAGTCGGCGTGCGTGGCGCCAAGGGCGCGCGCCCGCGCGAGCGCCGCGTCGGCCAGCGCGCGCGACGGCAGGGCCAGGAACGACTGATCTACCTGGTGGGCCACAGGGAATTCCCTTCTCTATACACGACGGCAGTGAACCATGCGGAAGGCGGGGAAAGCCGGGGATATCGCGGACACGTGTGCCGGGCACGCAACCACACGGACTGTAGGAACCCCACAGCACCCCGCACGAGCCACTGTCAGGGCCCGATTCCTCGATCGGCGCACGGTACCGATAGGTTTTCGACGTACCAGACCGCCATGGACTACGCACCACACCGCCAAGGAAAGGGTGATCCGTTGAGCCGCTCGGTTCTCGTCACCGGAGGAAACCGGGGCATCGGCCTCGCCATCGCCCGCGCCTTTGCCGACAACGGCGACCAGGTAGCGATCACCTACCGCTCCGGCGAGCCGCCCCAGGCACTCACCGAGGCCGGTGTCCTCGCGGTCCGCTGCGACATCACCGACGCCGAGCAGGTGGAGCAGGCCTACAAGGAGATCGAGGAGAAGCACGGTCCCGTGGAGGTGCTGGTCGCCAACGCCGGTATCACCAAGGACCAGTTGCTGATGCGGATGTCCGAGGAGGACTTCACCTCCGTCGTCGACACCAACCTCACCGGCACCTTCCGGGTCGTCAAGCGCGCCAACCGCGGCATGCTGCGCGCCAAGAAGGGCCGCGTCGTCCTGATCTCCTCCGTCGTCGGCCTCCTCGGCTCCGCGGGCCAGGCGAACTACGCCGCCTCCAAGGCCGGACTGGTCGGGTTCGCCCGGTCGCTGGCCCGTGAGCTCGGCTCGCGGAACATCACCTTCAACGTCGTCGCCCCCGGTTTTGTCGACACCGACATGACCCAGGTGCTCACCGAGGAGCAGCGCAAGGGCATCGTGTCCCAGGTGCCGCTGGGCCGCTACGCGCAGCCCGAGGAGATCGCCGCCGCGGTGCGCTTCCTCGCCTCCGACGACGCGTCGTACATCACTGGAGCCGTCATCCCCGTTGACGGCGGATTGGGCATGGGTCACTGATCACCATGAGCGGAATTCTCGACGGCAAGCGCATCCTCATCACCGGGGTGCTGATGGAGTCGTCCATCGCGTTCCACACCGCGAAGGTGGCCCAGGAGCAGGGCGCCGAGGTCATCCTCACGGCCTTCCCCCGCCCCACCCTGACCGAGCGCATCGCCAAGAAGCTGCCGAAGCCCGCCAAGGTCATCGAGCTCGACGTGACCAACGACGAGCACCTGGACCGGCTGGCCGGCCTGGTGCGCGACGAGCTCGGTTCGCTCGACGGCGTCGTCCACTCCATCGGCTTCGCGCCGCAGGACGCGCTCGGCGGCAACTTCCTCAACACCCCGTTCGAGTCCGTCGCCACCGCGATGCACGTCTCGGCGTTCTCCCTGAAGTCGCTGGCCATGGCGTGCAAGCCGCTGATGAGCGAGGGCGGCTCGATCGTCGGCCTCACCTTCGACGCCCAGTACGCCTGGCCGCAGTACGACTGGATGGGCCCGGCCAAGGCCGCCCTGGAGGCCACCTCCCGCTACCTCGCCCGTGACCTGGGCAAGGACGGCCTGCGCTGCAACCTGATCTCGGCCGGTCCGATCGGCTCCATGGCCGCCAAGTCCATCCCGGGCTTCTCGGAGCTGGCCGACGTCTGGAACCACCGCTCCCCGCTCGCCTGGGACATGTCCGACCCGGAGCCGGCCGGCCGCGGTGTCGTGGCGCTGCTCTCCGACTTCTTCCCGAAGACGACGGGCGAGATCATCCACGTCGACGGCGGCGTGCACATGATGGGCGCCTGACCGCGCACCACCCCTGCTGAACGGCCCCCGGCCGCGTACCCCTCCTGTGTTCTCGGAGGCGGTACGCGGCCGGGGGCCGTTTCACGGTCGGTGGCCGCCCGCCGGCCCTCCGGTCGAAAAGTCGGCCCTTCCACCGCAGAATGTGAAGGAACCGGACTTCTTGTCAGGCTGCGGGAGGGAGATCGCTGTGCGCCCCACGCGTCGCCGCACCCGTCTCCTGCTGGCCGCCTCGGTGGCCGTCGCCGCACTCGCCGTACCCCTGGGGGTCCATGTGGCCAGGGGAGCAGACTCCGGTACGGGGGCGGCGCCCCCGAAGCCCGAACCCGCCGGCTCCGAGTGCCGTACGACGGTCGAGGCCTCCCGGGTCGTCGCGTACTGCCACAACCCCTACCCCTCCACCGACCTGGTCCAGCTCCACACCGAGTGCGCCCGCTGGTGGGACGTCGACGCGGACGGCGCGGCGGTGGCGGTGGCACCGGGGCGGACCGTACGGCTGGAGGACCGCTGCTGGAAGGAGATCGCGACCGCCTGGGTCAGCCACCGTCCCGCGCCGCTCTGAGGAGCGCTACACCCGGTCCGCCAGGCAGTTCAGCGCGTGGCCCGACGCCTCGGCCGCCGCAGTCTCCGCGTCCCCGGCCCGGATCGCCTCCACCAGCCGCGCGTGGTCCATATGGTTCTCCGGCCGCAGCTCGGGGCCCACGTCACCGCGCAGGTAGTCGCGCAGGAGGTCCCCGAGGTCCGCGTAGAGCTCGGTGAGGACGTCGTTGTGCGAGGCGGCGACCACCGCCAGGTGCAGCGTCGCGTCGGCCGCGACGAACGCCTCCGCGTCACCCGAGGCCCACGCCTCCTCCCGCCGCGCCATCAGGGTGTCGAGCTGCCGCAGATCGCGCTCGGTGCGCCGTACGGCGGCGAGCCGCGCGGCCGACGACTCCAGCGTCGCCCGCAGCTCCGCGATGTGGCGCGGGTCGGCGGCGGCGAAGCGGCGGTGCATCACCCCGGCCAGCTCGCTCGTGGCGATCACATAGGTGCCCGAGCCCTGCCGGATGTCCAGCAGCCCGTTGTGCGCCAGGGCCCGCACCGCCTCGCGCACGGTGTTACGGGCCACGCCGAGCTGCTCGACCAGCTCCGGCTCGGTCGGAATCCGCGAGCCGACCGGCCACTCGCCCGAGGTGATCTGGTTCCGCAGTTGCGCGATCACCTGGTCGGCGAGTGCCGAACGCCGTGGAGACGTCAGCGCCATGGTGCTCCTTGCTCGTGGGCTGTGAGGTCCGGGGCGGATTCTCTCAGGGGAACCGGGGTTCCGGGGGATTCAGGGGTTCCAGGGGTCTCAGGAGGATTGGACAATCAATCATCCCATGATTCTATGATGGCCCCATGCCGGACGACGAGACCCAGACCCAGACCCTGAACCGCGGCGGCGCCGCGCGCACCCCCGTCGGCCCTCCGCCCCCGCAGCTCAGCGGCGCGGCCGAGGCCCCCGCCCCCTGGCTGCTGCGTCTGATCGCCGTCGGGCTCGTCCTGGCCGCCCTCAACCTCCGCCCCGCCATCACCAGCCTCGGCGCCCTCCTCGAAGAGGTCCGCGAGGGGCTGCACATGAGCGGCAGCGTGGCGGGGGTCCTCACCTCCGTGCCGCCGCTCTGCTTCGCGGTCTTCGGGGTCATGGCGCCCCGCCTGGCCCGCCGCTTCGGCGCTGGGGCCGTCGTCTGCGCGGGCATGGTCGCCATCGCGGCCGGCCTGGTGATCCGCCCGTACATCGGCTCCACCGCCGGGTTCCTGGCCGCCAGCGCGCTGGCCCTGATGGGCATCGCCGTCAGCAACATCCTGATGCCGGTGATCGTCAAGCGCTGGTTCCCCGACCGCGTCGGCACCATGACCGGGCTCTACTCCATGGCCCTGGCCCTCGGCACCGCCCTCGCCGCGGCCGTCACCGTCCCCCTGACCGGTGCGATGGGCGGGGACTGGCAGTCCGGGCTCGCCGTCTGGGCCGGGCTCGCCGCCCTCGCGGTGCTGCCCTGGATCGTCCTCGTACGGGACCGCACCCCGGCGCCCGGACAGGCCGCGCCTGCCCGGTCCGGGGCCGCTTCGGGCCCTTCCGCTTCCGTCTCCGGCCGGGCAGCCGGCGCTTCCGGCCAGGCCTCCGCTTCCGGCCCCGCCGAGGCCCCCGCGTTCCGGATCACCCGCAGCCGGACCGCCTGGGGGCTCGCCTGCTTCTTCGGGCTCCAGGCGACCGCCGCGTACATCACCATGGGCTGGATGCCGCAGATCTTCCGCGACGCCGGGGTCTCCGCCGGTACGGCGGGCGTCCTGCTCGCGGTCACCATGGCGATGGGCGTACCGCTCGCCTTCGTCATCCCCCGGGTCGCCGCCCGGCTCAAGCAGCAGGGCCCCATCGTCGTCGTCCTTGGCCTGTGCGGCCTGATCGGCTACGGCGGCCTCTACCTGGCCCCGGCCGCCGGTGCGTGGGCCTGGGCGCTGCTGCTCGGGGTGGCCAACTGCGCCTTCCCGCTCGCCCTCACCATGATCGGCATGCGGACGCGGACCGGGGCGGGCGTGGTCCGGCTCTCCGCCTTCGCCCAGTCCACCGGCTATCTGCTCTCGATCCCTGGCCCGCTGCTCGTCGGCGTGCTCTACCAGCACAGCGGCGGCTGGGGGCTGCCGATCGCTCTGATGGCTGGCCTGATGATCCCGCAGATGGTCGCCGGGGTGCTGGCGGGGCGGGACCGGACCATCGAGGACGAGTGCTGAGATGCGAGACTGGCCCCATGCCAGTGCTCGATCCTCACCCCAAGAACGGTCAGAAGAAGCTCCTCCTCGTCTTCGGGGCGATGCTTCTCGTCACGGTGGTCATCGGTGTGATCGCCACGATCGCCTCCCCCTGACGCCCGCCGCCCCCTGCTGATCCTCGTGGGGGGTGGGGCTGGCCCCCCTGTCCCCTAGGGGGCCAGGGTCAGGGTGAAGTGGGTGGATCACCGGATGGGACCGGCGCCGCCCGTTCCGTAGGTTCTTCGGTAACGAACCGAATACCCCACGGAGGCGGACATGACGGTCCCTGCGCACCCCAGGTCCCGCCGACCGGCACCCTCTCCCCGACCGGCACCCTCCTCCCGGCCGGCCCTCCCGCGTCACCCGGCCGCCGCCCGTGTCGAGATACGGCTGCCCTGGTGGGCCGTGGCGCTCCCGGCCGTCGCGTTCGCCGCTCTGCTGCTCATGATCATGAGCCCCGGGCAGGCGCAGGCCGCCACCGCCGACCCGGCGCTCGGACAGCTGATCGAGCGCACGCTCCACCTGCTCTCCCGCTGAGGCACGGAGCGACGAACACACCCCGGACCAGCACGTCAACCTTCCGGATGAGCCCGTCAACACCCTGCGCCAGAGGCCGCGTTTCATGCGAAGCTGAGGTGTATGAGCGTCGAGACACCTCGCAGGATCGTCCTTCTCAGGCATGCCAAGGCGGAATGGTCGCAGTCCTCCGATCATGAGCGGCCCCTGGCCGAGCGCGGCCGTAAGGACGCGCCCGTGGCCGGCCGCAGGCTCGCCGACTCCGGCATCGACTTCGATCTGGCCCTGTGCTCCAGTGCCGTCAGGACCCGGGAGACCTGGAAGCTGGCGGTCCACGAGTTCGCCCACCGCCCCAGGACCGTCTATGAGGAGAGGCTGTACGAGGCCTCCCTCGGCGAACTGATCGCCCTGTTCAACGAGACCCCGGACGAGGTCCGCGACCTCCTGGTCATCGGCCACAACCCGGGGATGCACGGAGCCGCCGACGCCCTCTCCGGCTCGGCCGAGGGCGACACCCTGGCCCGGATGACCCGGGACGGCTTCCCGACGGCGTCCTACGCCGTGGTGGAGTTCCCCGGCTCCTGGAAGAGCGTGGAGCACGGGGCCGGCCGGCTCGTCGAGTACTGGACGCCGAACGGCTGAGTGCGCCTCGCCCCTGCCCGGGTGCGGCCGACCACATGAACGCGCAGGGCCCCGGCACATCACCCGTGCCGGGGCCCTCTTCCGTGCGCTGGCGAGACCGTCAGTCGCCTCCGTACGCTGGCGAGACCGTCAGTCGCTCCGTGCGCTGCCGAGAACGTCAGTCGACGAGACCGTCCGCCGCCTCGACCTCTTCACGGGTGATGCCGAGCAGATAGAGCACGGTGTCCAGGAACGGCACGTTCACCGCGGTGTGCGCCGCCTCGCGGACCACGGGCTTGGCGTTGAAGGCGACCCCGAGCCCCGCAGTGTTCAGCATGTCGAGGTCGTTCGCCCCGTCCCCGATGGCGACCGTCTGCGCCAGCGGCACCCCCGCCTGCTCGGCGAAGCTCCGTAGCAGCCGGGCCTTGCCCGCCCGGTCCACCACATCGCCGACGACCCGGCCGGTGAACTTGCCGTCCACCACCTCCAGGGTGTTGGCGGAGGCGAAGTCGAGGCCGAGACGTTCCTTCAGATCGTCCGTGACCTGGGTGAAACCGCCCGAGACGACGCCCACCTGGTACCCCAGGCGCTTCAGCGTACGGATCAGCGTGCGGGCGCCCGGCGTGAGCCGCACCTCGGCGCGCACCTTGTCCACCACCGAGGCGTCAAGCCCCGCCAGCAGGGCGACCCGGGCGTGCAGCGACTGCTCGAAGTCCAGCTCGCCGCGCATCGCCCGCTCGGTGACCTCGGCCACCTCGTCCTCACAGCCCGCGTGGGCCGCGAAGAGCTCGATCACCTCGTCCTGGATGAGCGTGGAGTCCACGTCCATGACTACCAGGCGCTGGGCCCGCCTGCTCAGCCCGGCCGAGACCACCGCGACGTCCACGCCGATCTCCGCGGCCTCGGTCGCCAGCGCGGTGCGCAGCTCCTCGGTCCCGGTCCCCGACACCGCGAACTCGACGGCGGTGACCGGGTACTTCGCCAGCCGGAAGATACGGTCGATGTTCCCGCCGGTCGAGGTGATCGTGGCCGCTATGGCGGCGGTCGACTCCGCGGTGAGCGGGTGCCCCAGCACGGTCACATGGGAACGGCCGTCACCGCGGGGCCGGTTGTCACCGGTGCCCGAGATGATCTCGGCCTGCAGCTTCAGGGAGTCGGCCCAGCTGTGCACGGTGGCCCGCAGATCGCCCGCCGTCGTCCCGCCCGCGGTGGGCGAGGTGACCAGGGCGCACAGCACGATGCGGCCCCGGGTGACGACCTGCTCGATGTCCACGACATCGACGGAGTACGCGGCGAGGGTGTCGAACAGCCCGGCGGTGATACCGGGGCGGTCCTTGCCGAAGATCTTGACGAGAAGGGTGGGTGTGTTGTCCACGAGAGAAGGGGAGTCGTCGCTGTCCCGGGCGGGCTCGCCGCCGGTCCGAGGGGAATCGGGGAGCTCGGGGGAGGAGGGAGGCTGAGGTGGCTGAGATGCGCTCATGGTGTTCCCACCGTATCGGTCCCGGGCCCGGGACCGGCGGCCCGTCCCGAGTGCCGGACGGAGGACGCAGGGCTTCCGCCGGCTGTCCCCTTTGTTCCGGGATCGCACCGCTTCTCCGCTTCGGGCCCCGTCTTCACCGGCCCGACTTTCGGATAAGGGACTGCTCCTGGAATAGTTCCCCACGATGTTCAGCATCCCTAGACTCCCTGCGACGGGGGAAAATCGGGGGACAACAAGTGGGGCGCGGAGTGCCGGAACTCGTACTGGAATTGAATGGCAGCACCTGGACGCTCGATCCGTCCAGGCCGTACACCCTGGGGCGTGACCCGCAGGGGGACCTGACGATCGACGACGCCAGAGTCTCGTGGCGGCACGCCACGATCAGCTGGAGTGGCCGGAGTTGGTTCATCGAGGACCACGGCTCCACCAACGGCACGTATGTGCAGGGGCAGCGGGTCCAGCGGGCGGAGATCGGGCCCGGCACCGGCGTACGCCTGGGCAACGCCACCGACGGCCCGCGGCTGGATCTCACCGCCGCCGCCGGCCAGGCTCCCGTGCAGCAGCAGCAGCAGCAGCAGCAACAACAACAACCGCAGCAGCAGCATGCGCAGCCGGGCGCCTCCTGGCCCGGACAGCAGGCACCCGCCCAGCACCAGCCGCCGGTGCACCACGGCCAGCACCAGGCCCCGCAGCACCAGGCCCCGCCCCAGCAGGCGTGGCAGCAGCAGGCGCCGGAGCCCCAGCAGCAGGCCCCGTACCAGCAGGTTCCCCACCAGCAGGGCCCGGCGCAGCCGCCCGCCCCGGCCCACGGCGGCGGACCGGTCCACGGCGGCGCCGCGGGGGCGCCGTCGGTCTACGGCGACCGCAGCCCGACCACGTTCCACCAGCTGGCGCTCGGCCGGGTCATGCGCATCGGCCGTGCGCTGGAGAACGAGCTGGTCGTCTCCGACCTCCAGGTCTCCCGTAACCACGCCGAGTTCCACGCGACCCCCGACGGCCGGTTCGAGATCCGGGACCTCGGCTCGCACAACGGCACGTACGTCAACGGTCTGCCGCTCCAGAAGTCCGGCTCGGCGCTCATCGGCCCGAACGACATCGTCGGCGTCGGCCACTCGACGTTCCGCCTGGTCGGCGACCGGCTCGAAGAGTTCGTCGACACCGGTCAGGTCTCCTTCTCCGCCCGCCACCTCACGGTGACGGTCGACGGCGGCAAGCAGATCCTCAAGGACGTCTCCTTCGGCGTCCCGGAGAAGTCGCTGGTCGCGGTCATCGGCCCCTCCGGCTCCGGAAAGTCCACCCTGCTCAAGGCGCTCACCGGCTACCGGCCCGCCAACGAGGGTGACGTCCTCTACGACAACCGGAACCTGTACAAGCAGTTCGCCGAGCTGCGCCAGCGCATCGGTCTCGTCCCGCAGGACGACATCCTGCACAAGGAACTGACCGTCACCAAGGCCCTCAAGTACGCGGCCAGGCTCCGCTTCCCCGCGGACACCACCGAGGCCGAGCGCCAGGCCCGGATCACCGAGGTCCTCGCCGAGCTCAAGCTCGACATCCACAAGGACAAGAAGATCACCTCGCTCTCCGGCGGCCAGCGCAAGCGCGTCTCGGTCGCCCTGGAGCTGCTGACCAAGCCGTCGCTGATCTTCCTGGACGAGCCGACCTCCGGCCTCGACCCGGGCATGGACCGTGACGTCATGCAGCTGCTGCGCGGCCTCGCCGACGACGGCCGCACCGTGCTCGTCGTCACCCACTCCGTGGCCGAGCTGGCCATCTGCGACAAGCTGCTCGTGATGGCCCCCGGCGGTGCCGTCGCCTACTTCGGCCCGCCGGAGGAGGCGCTGAACTTCTTCGGCTACGGCTCCTGGGCCGATGTCTTCTCCGCCTTCGAGAACTACCGCGACTACGACTGGGCGGGCCGCTGGCGCGGTTCGCAGCACTACCAGCTGTACGCCGCCGACATCGACGCCGTCGCCGCGCAGTCCGTCCACATGCCGCCGCCCCAGCAGATGCGGCCCCCGAAGCCGCAGAGCTGGGGTACGCAGCTGTGGACCCTGGTGCGCAGGTACACCTCCGTCATCGCCTCCGACAAGGCCTTCCTCGGCCTGATGGTGGCGCTGCCCGCGGTGATCGGTGTGCTGGCCGCGGTCATTCCGGCGGACTTCGGACTGGCCCCGCCCACCCCGCCGACCCAGTTCAACGGGAAGGCCGGAATGATCCTGCTGATCCTCGCGGTCGGCATCTGCCTGGCCGGGTCGGCCAGCTCCGTACGAGAACTGATCAAGGAACGCGTCATCTACGAACGGGAACGGGCCACCGGCCTCTCCCGCTCGGCCTATCTGGTGTCCAAGGTCATCGTGCTCGGCGTGATCACGGCCTTCCAGGGCGTCATCCTCTGCGGCATCTGCTTCGCCGCCCGTGACCTGCCGGCCGAGGGGCTCTTCATGCCTCCGGCCGTCGAGATCTGCATCTCCATCGTGGCCCTCGGGTTCACCTCGATGATGTTCGGCCTGATGATCTCCGCGCTGGTCAAGACGTCCGAGATGACCATGCCGCTGCTGGTCATGTTCGCGATCGTCCAGCTGGTCTTCACCGGAGTCCTCTTCCAGGTGTACGGGACGCCCGGCCTGGAGCAGCTCACCTGGCTGATGCCGTCCCGCTGGGGCGTGGCCGCGGCCGGCACCACGCTGGACCTGGCCAACCTGATGCCGCCGTGGGACCCGAAGAACCCGACCGACCTGGACCCGCTCTGGGAGGCCACGGCGACCCAGTGGGGGATCAACATCTTCGTGCTGCTGGTGATCGGCCTCGGCTGCGCCTTCGCGGTCGCCCGGCTGCTGCGCCGCCACGAGCCCGAGGTCATGCGCAAGTAGGGCCGTACGGAACGACGCCGGAGGTCGGCACCCCACCTGGGGTGCCGGCCTCCGGCGTGTGCGGCCTGGCTCGGCTGTGCGGCCCGGCTCAGTACGCGCTGTTGACGTTGTCCATCGAGCCGTAGCGGTCGGCCGCGTAGTTGCAGGCGGCGACGATGTTGGCGACGGGGTCGTACAGGTCCTTCTTGGTGCCCTTGACGTGGTACCGGTCGAAGGTCGGCTGGATCACCTGGAGAAGGCCCTTGGAGGGGATGCCGTTCCGGGCGTTGATGTCCCAGTTGTTGATCGCCCAGCGGTTGCCGCTGGACTCCCGGATGATGTTGCGGTGGATGCCGCTGTAGGAACCGGGGATGCCTTCCTTCTTCATGATCGACATCGCCTCGCGGATCCAGCCGTCCAGGTTGTTGGCGTAGACGGGCTTGCGCGCGGTGGAGCGGTTGGCGGCCTCGGAGCCGCGCTTCTTCGCGTCGGCCTTGGCCTTGGCGGCCTTCTCGGCCTTGTCCTTCGCGTCGGCGGCGGCCTTGGCCTTCGCCGCCTTCGCCTTGGCCTCGGCGGCGGCCTTCGCCTTCGCGGCGTCGGCGGCCTTCACCAGCTTCTCGGCGGTGGAGTGCTGCTCGATGAGGCTGTCCTGCACGGTCTTGGCCTGCGCGGAGCCTGCTGCGTTGGTGAACGCCACGGGTGCGGCAGCGCCCGCTGCCTGCGGGGCGACCTCGGCCTCGCCCTTCGACGGGACGAGCGAGAAGGTCAGGGAGGCGACGGCCAGGGCCGACACACCGGCCACGGAGATCTTCTGGACCTTGTTCAGACGACGGACACGGCTGGGAATGCGAGTCGCAGACATGTAGGGCTACCTCTTCGAATGCTCAGGTGTCCTCACGGAGGACGAGACCGGAGGCGGCGATGCGCACCTCCGTCGGGGACGAGAGCAATTCTTAGCGGCAGCAAAATCGTGTGGCAAAGGTGTGACGTACGAAGCTAGATAGTGGAACAGGGTCCCGTTCGTCCGAAATAAACCCTGCTCATGCCCACCCAAATCGTCCTTTTGGGTCCACTAGGTACGTTCGTAAGTGACGTGCGTCCTATGCCTGGGCTCACATCGGCGAGGTAACAGGCTCACCATTAGTTGCTGGAGCAATCCGGAGTGTTACGTTCCTCATCCGGCAGGATGAGGTGGACGTCCCCGAACTCGTGCCAGAGGTAGCGCCGCTCCAGCGCCGCCTCGTACCCACGGCGCAGCGCCTCCCGCCCCGCGACCGCCTCCAGCATCAGCAGGTGCGAGGCCTCCGGCTCGTGCAGCCCGGTCAGCAGCCCGTCCACCACCCGCACGCCCCGCCGCGGCGTCACCACCAGATCCGTCCAGCCCGCCGCGGGACGCACCACGCCGTCCGCGTCCGCCGCCGACTCCAGCGCCCGCACCGCCGTAGTGCCGACCGCGACCACCCGGCCGCCCGCCGCCCGTGCCGCGTTCACCAGCCACGCCGTCGTGGACGGCACCGCGAACCGCTCCGGGTACGGGGGCTCGTGCGCCTCCGCCGACGCCACCCCCGTATCCAGCGACAGCGGGGCGAACTGCACCCCGCGGCTCACCAGCTCCGCCACCAGGGCGGCCGTGAAGGGCCGGGCCGCACTCGGCATCTCCGCCGAACCGCTCCCGTCCGGCGCCCGGACCGCGAACACCGTCTGATACGCGGAGAGCGGCTGGTCCCGTTCCGTGTACGCGTACCGGATCGGCCGCCCGTACCGCCGCAACAGCTCCGGCACCCGCTCCGGCACCCGCGCCCACCACAGCCGCGCCCCCGCCGCGGGTGCGAGGGGGCTGCCTGCCGGTCCTGCCGGGCTCGCCGTCCCCGGCACCGCCCCCTGATCCGGCCCGGCCGACAAACCACCCCCCAGCGGCTCCTCCAGCACCAGCTCCCGCCCGCCCGGCAGCCGCACCACGCAACCGGCCGGCCCGCCCGGACGCGGCACGCCGGCCCCCGAAGCACCGGGCGCCCGCAGCTCCACCGCCCACCGCCCGTCCTCACCCCGCGTCGAGAAGTGCACGACGACCCGCTCGCCGCCCACCCGCCCGTTCACCGCCGCCGGCAGCGTCGCCGACGTGTTCACCACCAGCACGTCCCCGGCCCGCAGCTGCCCGGTCAGCTCCCGGAAGGCGTGGTGCGAGACGGCCGCCCCCCGGGTCACCAGCAGCCGTACGTCGTCCCGCCCCGCCCCCCGCTGCTCGGCCGGCACCCGGGCCGAGAGCTCCGCGGGCACCCGCAACCCCTCCAGGAGCGAATCCCCGGCCCCGGCCGAAGGGGCGCCACCCCCGTCCCCCCTCGCCGCCCCCACCGCTCTCATCGCGCACCCCCGTCCGCCGCCACCGGCCCCTCCAGCAGCGCCGGAGCGGCGAACCGCCCGCTGACCGGCCGCTCCCGCACCAGCCGCAGGAACGCGGGCACCACGCTCGCGGGCGAGGGCCGCGTCTCCCCGCCGTCATTGGGCACCGCGGCCTCGTACAGGTCCGTGTCCATGTCCCCCGGATCGACCGCCCACACCCGCAGCCCGGGCTCCTCCACACCCAGCACCGCCGCCAGCTGGTCCAGCGCCGCCTTCGACGCCCCGTAACCGCCCCACGTCCCGTACGGCTCCGCCGCCGCGTCCGAGCTGACCGTCACCACCGCCCCCGCAGCCGACGCCCGCAGCAGCGGCAACGCCTCCTGTACGAGGCCGAGCGCGGCCACCACATTGGTCTCCAGCGCCTGCCGCAACCCCTCCAGCGGCTGCGCCTCCAGCCGGACCAGCGGCTCGGCGCCCAGCACGCTCGCATTGCTCACCAGCAGATCGAGCCCGCCCAGCTCCCCGGCGGCCGCGACCAGCTCCGCCCGGTGCGCCGCGTCCGTGACATCCCCCGGCACGGCCACCACCCGCGTCCCGTACCGCTCCCGCACCTCCTTCACCGTCGCCTCCAGCACCCCGGAGGTCCGGGCGTCCAGCACCAGATCCCACCCCTGCCGGGCCAGGGCCTCGGCCAGAGCGCGCCCCAGCCCCTTCGAACCACCCGTGATCAACGCGACCGGCATCGTGACCGTCTCCTCGCACCATCGGCGCCCACCGGATCCCGGCGACGCGGAACATCGGCGCCCACCGGGCGAACCCGGCGACGCGGAACCGGGGCGGCCCCGGCGACTCCAACGTAGGAAGCCGCCCTCGCCCCGCGCCTCGCCCAGGAGCCGCACCCGCACCCGGCACTTCGTCCTAGGACCGGGGCGGTCCTAGGACCTGCGACCGGCCAGGGGCCGCGACCGGCCTAGGTCCACGGCCCGCCGGCCGCCGTCCTCGGCCCGATACGGCCGCCGCACCCCCGCCGGTACGGTGATCCCATGAGTCATCGCCCACCGTCGGCTCTCGCCGCGGTGAGTGCCGCGCTGCTCGCCATGAGCCGGCACCTCGAAGTAGGAGACGTCCTCAAGACGATCGTCGCCTCCGCCCGTGAACTGCTCGACGCCCAGTACGCGGCCCTCGGCGTCCCGGACGACCACGGCGGCTTCGCCCAGTTCGTGGTCGACGGCGTCAGCGACGAACAGTGGAAGGCGATCGGCCCGCTGCCCCGCCAGCACGGCATCCTCGCCGCGATGCTGCACCAGGCGAAGCCCGAGCGGCTCGCCGACGTCCGCAAGGACCCCCGCTTCGGGGGGTGGCCCGACGCCCACCCCGACATGTCCGACTTCCTCGGCCTGCCCATCACGGACGGCGACGAGATCATCGGCGCCCTCTTCCTCGCCAACAAGCAGTGCCCCAAGCCCGACGGCGGCTGCGGCTTCACCGCGGAGGACGAGGAACTGCTCTCGATCCTCGCCCAGCACGCCGCGATCGCCCTCACCAACGCCCGGCTCTACGAGCGCAGCCGCGAGCTGACCATCGCCGAGGAACGCTCCCGCCTCGCCCACGAGCTGCACGACGCGGTCAGCCAGAAGCTCTTCTCCCTCCGGCTCACCGCCCAGGCCGCCGCCGCCCTCGTCGACCGCGACCCGGCCCGCGCCAAGGGGGAGCTCCAGCAGGTCGCCGCCCTAGCCGCCGAAGCGGTCGACGAGCTGCGGGCGGCCGTCGTGGAGCTGCGCCCGGCCGCCCTCGATGAGGACGGCCTGATCGCCACCCTCCGTACCCAGATCCAGGTCCTGGACCGGGCCCACGCGGCCGCGGTCACCTTCGCGAGCAGCGGGGTACGCGCCCTGCCCGCCGCCCAGGAGGAGGCGCTGCTCCGGGTCGCCCAGGAGGCCCTGCACAACGCCCTGCGCCACTCCGGCGCTGAGCGCGTGGACGTCACCCTGACCCGCCGCGCGGCCGCGACCGTCCTGCGCATCACCGACGACGGCACCGGGTTCGACCCCACCGCCGTCCGGCGCGCGGGCCGCCACCTGGGGCTCGTCTCCATGCGCCACCGGGCCAAGAGCGTCGGCGGCCGACTCACCGTTGTTTCGGAGCCCGGAAAGGGCGCCACGATCGAGATGGAGGTCCCCGGTGGCTGACAAGATCATCAGGGTGCTGCTGGTCGACGACCACCAGGTGGTCCGCCGCGGACTGCGCACCTTCCTGGAGATCCAGGACGACATAGAAGTGGTCGGCGAGGCCTCCGACGGCGCGGAGGGCGTGGCCCGTACCGAGGAGCTCCGGCCCGACGTCGTCCTCATGGACATCAAGATGCCCGGCACCGACGGCATCGAGGCGCTGCGCAGGCTCAGCCAGCTGGACAACCCGGCCAAGGTCCTCATCGTCACCAGCTTCACCGAACAGCGCACGGTGGTCCCCGCCCTGCGCGCCGGAGCCTCCGGTTACGTCTACAAGGACGTCGACCCGGACGCCCTGGCCGGCGCCATCCGCTCGGTCCACGCCGGACACGTCCTGCTCCAGCCGGAGGTCGCCGGGGCGCTCCTCGCCCAGGACGACGCGGGCAGCGGTACGGGCCGGGGGAGCACCCTGACCGAACGCGAGCGCGAGGTGCTCGGCCTCATCGCCGACGGCCGGTCCAACCGGGAGATCGCCCGCGCCCTCGTCCTCTCCGAGAAGACGGTCAAGACCCATGTGTCGAACATCCTGATGAAGCTCGATCTGGCGGACCGCACCCAGGCCGCGCTGTGGGCGGTACGGAACGGGGCCGCGGGCTGACCCGGGCTGAGATTCATACTGTCGGGTGTATGTCACCCGAACGGCGCATCCTTCCGGGCCGTACGGCGTTCTCCAGGACATGCTGCGGCGGCTTGCCGCAGCCTCTCTAGGAGGAACCTGAAGTGAAGAACCTGAAGAAGGCCGCCGCCGTCACCATGATCGCCGGCGGGATCATCGCCGCCGGTGCCGGCGCGGCCTCCGCGACCGGCCACAGCGGCGCCGACGCCCACGGCGTGGCCACCCACTCCCCGGGCGTCGCCAGCGGCAACCTGGTCCAGGTCCCGGTCCACGTCCCGGTGAACGCGGTCGGCAACACGGTCAACGTGATCGGCCTGCTCAACCCGGCCTTCGGGAACCTCGGCCTGAACCACTGACACCAGGCCCCAAAGCCGGACGGCCCCACGTTCCCCGGGCCCGTCCGGCTTTTCCCGTACCCAGCCCACACCCGGACTCACCCTCTCCCAGCCCGCCCGCCCGCCCACCCCCAGCCCGTCCGGCGTTTGAGGACGGACCCCTCGCGAAGGGGCCCTCGCACCGGAACAGGCCCCCGGCCCAGGGGCACCCCACCTCAGCCCGTCCGGCGCCTGAGGACAAAGGCCCGCGGGCCTACCGCCGAACCTCCCCGCCCTCCACATACGCGTTGTAGGCCGCCACCTGAGCCCGCCGAGCCACCCGCTCCACCGGCCGCAACGCGGCCCCCCGCGCCGCGATCTCCGACGCGCTCACCGCACCCCCGTGCCCGGATCCGTACGCCACCGAGACCAGCAGCCCCACCCGCTGCGCCAGCTCCAGCACCCGCACCGCCCGCGGCGGATACCCGGGCGCCAGCACCTCGCGCCCGCTGCCCCCCTCCGCCCGCGCCCGGTACGCGTCCACCGCCGCCTCCGCCACCGGACCGGAACCGGCCACGTCCAGCCGGGACAGCACCGCCGTCGCATCCCGCAACGCCTCCGCCAGCTCCCGCTCCGCCTCGCTCAGCGACGGCACGTCCGCCGGCGGCGCCTCCCGCACCGGCAGCACCCGCCACACCACCTCGACGTGCAGATCCCCCTCAGGACCGACTTCGCTCACCTCCGGGACCAGCCCGTACGGCACCCCCGATGCCACCACCGCCTCCTCGGCCTCCAGCGCCCGCGCGTTGAAGTCGGGCGGACCGCTCAGCCCCAGCGGATGCCCCGGCACCGGCAGCGCGACCCGGAAACCGGTCGCCCCCAGCCCCCGCAGCCGACCGAGCGCCAGCGTGAGCCCGACCGGCCCCGCCTCACCCGGCAGCCCCTCGACGCGGTGCAGCGCATCCTCCCCGACAATCGCGAGAGCCGCGTCGTCCGGCGAGACAAGTCCCGCCAGAAGCGCGTTCCCCCAGGCGGCCAACAACCCTGAACGTGGTTCCACAAGCATGGAGACAGCCTAGGGAACGGACCTCACGGCCGGAGCACTCGCACGGTGGCGTAGGTTTTCCCTGGGACTGTGCCCACAGGCACGCGACGATCTCGACGAGACTGCATGGGGAGACAACGCGCTCATGAGCGATGTACTGGAGCTGGTGGACGTATCCGTGGTCCGCGACGGACGCGCTCTGGTGGACGACGTCTCCTGGTCGGTCAAGGAGGGGGAGCGCTGGGTCATCCTGGGCCCCAACGGCGCCGGCAAGACGACGCTCCTCAACCTCGCGTCCAGCTACCTCTTCCCGAGCAGGGGAACGGCCACCATCCTCGGCGAGCAGCTGGGCGGCGTCGGCACCGACGTCTTCGAGCTCCGCCCCCGGATCGGCATGGCGGGCGTGGCGATGGCCGACAAGCTGCCCAAGCGGCAGACCGTCCTGCAGACGGTGCTGACGGCCGCGTACGGCATGACCGCCACCTGGCACGAGAACTACGAGGCCGTCGACGAGGAGCGCGCCCGCGCCTTCCTGGACCGCCTCGGCATGACCGAGTACCTGGACCGCAAGTTCGGCACGCTCTCCGAAGGAGAGCGCAAGCGCACCCTGATCGCCCGCGCGATGATGACCGACCCCGAACTGCTGCTCCTCGACGAGCCCGCGGCCGGGCTCGACCTCGGCGGCCGCGAGGACCTGGTCCGCCGCCTGGGCCGGCTCGCCCGCGACCCGTACGCCCCCTCCATGATCATGGTCACCCACCATGTCGAGGAGATCGCGCCCGGCTTCACCCACGTCCTGATGATCCGGCAGGGCAAGATCCTCGCGGCCGGCCCCATGGAGACCGAGCTCAGCTCCCGTAACCTCTCGCTCTGCTTCGGCCTGCCGCTGATCGTCGAGCACACCGGCGACCGCTACACCGCCCACGGCCTGCCGCTCTCCTGACCGGACGCCCGCCCGCACCCGCCCCGGCGGCCGGTTTGGCGCAATCCGCCGGGTAATCAGCGCAGTTGACCACCCCTGCGCCCTGTCGGTGACGCACCGACAGTCCTACGATGACCATGTGGACATCGACGCATGGGTGTGGTGGCTGATCGTCGCGGCGGGGCTGGGCATTCCCCTCGTCCTGACCGCGATGCCCGAGTTGGGAATGTTCGCCGTCGGGGCGCTGGCCGCATCGGTCGTCGCCGCGCTCGGCGGCGGCATCGTGGCCCAGGTGCTGGTCTTCGTCGGGGTGTCGGTGGCGTTGCTCGTCGTCGTCCGCCCGATCGCCGCCAGACACCGGGCCGGACAGACCGGGCACGCCAGCGGTATCGACGCCCTGAAGGGCCGTCAGGCGGTCGTCCTGGAACGGGTGAGCGCCGACGGCGGCGGCCGCATCAAGCTCGCCGGCGAGGTCTGGTCGGCGCGCTCGCTGGACGAGGACCAGGTCTTCGAGCCCGGCCGGCAGGTCGATGTCGTGGACATCGACGGAGCGACGGCCGTCGTCATGTGAGCGAACCGTGCACGAGGCGGGTCCAGTTCTGCGAGACTCGAAGTCGATCATGTCGATCATCATGAGATTTGTCGGCAACCGAAGGGCACGAGAGACACGATGCAACCGATCATCATCGTCCTGATCATTCTGGTGGTGCTCGTCTTCATCGCCCTGATCAAGACGATCCAGGTCATCCCGCAGGCCAGCGCCGCCATCGTGGAGCGCTTCGGCCGCTACACGCGCACCCTGAACGCGGGCCTGAACATCGTCGTCCCGTTCATCGACTCGATCCGCAACCGGATCGACCTCCGCGAACAGGTCGTGCCCTTCCCCCCGCAGCCGGTGATCACCCAGGACAACCTGGTCGTCAACATCGACACCGTCATCTACTACCAGGTGACCGACGCCCGGGCCGCGACCTACGAGGTCGCCAGCTACATCCAGGCGATCGAGCAGCTCACCGTCACCACCCTCCGCAACATCATCGGTGGCATGGACCTGGAGCGCACCCTCACCTCCCGCGAGGAGATCAACGCGGCCCTGCGCGGTGTCCTCGACGAGGCGACCGGCAAGTGGGGCATCCGCGTCAACCGTGTCGAGCTCAAGGCGATCGAACCGCCCACCTCCATCCAGGACTCGATGGAGAAGCAGATGCGCGCCGACCGCGACAAGCGCGCCGCGATCCTCACCGCCGAGGGCATCCGGCAGTCCCAGATCCTCACCGCCGAAGGTGAGAAGCAGTCCGCGATCCTGCGCGCCGAGGGCGAGTCGAAGGCGGCGGCCCTCAGGGCCGAGGGTGAGGCCCAGGCCGTCCGCACGGTATTCGAGGCCATCCACGCCGGAGACCCGGACCAGAAGCTGCTCTCGTACCAGTACCTCCAGATGCTCCCGAAGATCGCCGAGGGCGACGCCAACAAGCTCTGGATCGTGCCCAGCGAGATCGGCGACGCCCTCAAGGGCCTCAGCGGAGCCTTCGGCAACCTCGGCGGCGGAGCGCCCGGCTTCAACACCGGCGGCAACGGCGGTAACGGAGGTAACGGAGGCAACGCTGGAAATGGGGGCAACGGCGGCAACGAAGGCGGTCCCGGCGTGGTCAACCCCCGTGGCGCCGCCGTCGAACGCCGCGAAGAACCCCCGGTCCACTGACCCCCACCCCCTTCGTGCATGATCAGTGAGGCCCCTCGACCTTCATGGCGGGGAGGCATCACTGACCATCGAAGGAGATGGCCTTGTCCATCTGGGAAATACTCGCCGTCTTCGCGGCGGGAGTCGGTGCGGGCACGATCAACACGATCGTCGGCTCGGGCACCCTGATCACCTTCCCCGTCCTGCTCGCCACCGGCCTCCCGCCGGTCACCGCCACGGTTTCCAACGCGCTCGGCCTCATCCCCGGCTCCATCAGCGGAGCCATCGGCTACCGCAAGGAGCTCGCCGGCCAACGCCGCCGCATCCTCAGACTGAGCGTCGGAGCGGCCATCGGCGGCCTCACCGGAGCCACCCTCCTGCTCGCCCTGCCCTCCACGGCGTTCGAGACGATCGTCCCGGTCCTGGTCGCCCTGGCCCTCGTCCTGGTGATCCTGCAACCACGCATCAGCAAAGCCGTCCAGCGCCGCCGCGAGCGCACCGGCACCCCGGCCCGCCCCGACGGCGGCCCGCTCCTGTTCACCGGCCTGACGCTCGCCAGCATCTACGGGGGCTACTTCACCGCCGCCCAGGGGATCATCTACCTCTCCCTGATGGGCATGCTGGTCGACGACACGATCCAGCGCCTCAACGCGGTGAAGAACGTCCTGGCCGCCGTGGTCAACAGCATCGCCGCGCTGTTCTTCCTCTTCGTCGCGGACTTCGACTGGACGGCGGTCGTCCTGATCGCGGTCGGCTCGGCCATCGGCGGCCAGATAGGAGCCAAGGTCGGCCGTCGCCTCAGCCCCACCCTCCTGCGCGCCCTGATCGTCGTCGTCGGCACTGCGGCCATCGTCCAACTGCTGCTCCGCTGACACACGTGGGCCCGCCCCCTCGGAGGGACGGGCCCACGGATACAGCACGAGGCGTACGACGACTACGCCACCGTTCTACGCCGCAGCGGCCCGGTCCAGCCACTCCGGCAGCGCCGACCGGTCACCGGCCCCCATCGCCAGCAGCATCGCCTCGGCGGGGGAGGGCACGAACGGCTGCTTCAGCAACGGCATCCCCGCCTGCTCCGGCGTCCGGGCCGCCTTGCGGTGGTTGTCCTCGGCACAGGAGGCCACCGTGTTCAGCCAGGTGTCCTGACCCCCCTGGGCCCGAGGCACCACGTGGTCGACGGTGGACGCCCGCCGCCCGCAGTACGCACACCGGTGCTGGTCCCGGATCAGCACGCCCCTTCTGGACCACGGCGCCTGTCTTCGGAACGGCACCCGTACGTACCGGCAGAGCCTGATGACCCGGGGCACCGGAATGTCCACGGCGGCACCGCGCATACGGAGCTCGGGATGCGACTGCTCGACGACGGCCTTGTCCGTCAGGATCAGGACCACCGCACGGTTGAGCGTCACTGTCGACAGCGGCTCGAAGCTCGCGTTGAGAACCAGCGTGTCACGCATCCTGCCCACCTCCCGTGTGCCGCCCGCCCCCTGGCAGGCCCGGATCAACTCTGGCTGGGCAGGCCGCGATGGACAACGCAATAAAAAATGCCCTGCTCTGATCTCTCCAAGACCAGAGCAGGGCAAACAACAGGCGAACTAATCGGCGGCGGGAGCCTCGTACTCACCGATCAGCTGAGCCCGTCCCAGCGTGTGGAACCGGAGGTTGAACCCGACCACCGCGGGCGAGGAGTCGCTGTCGATCCCGAGCTTCTCGGTGTCCACCGCGTACACGGTGAACACATAGCGGTGGTTCTCCCCGGCGGGCGGCGCGGCCCCGCCGAACTCCTTCGACCCGTAGTCGTTACGGGCCTGGACGGCCCCGGCGGGCAGCCCCTCGAACGCACCGCTGCCCGCGCCGGCCGGCAGCTCGGTCACGGAGACCGGGATGTCGAAGACCACCCAGTGCCAGAACCCGCTCCCCGTCGGGGCGTCCGGGTCGAAGCACGTCACGGCGAAGCTCTTGGCCTCCGCCGGGAAACCCTCCCACCGCAGGTGCGGCGAAGTGTTCCCGGACGCAAGCACCTGGGCCTCACCCAGCACGGCACCCGGCGCGAGATCCTTGCTCGTCACGGTGAACGCCTGGACCTCCGGATGGAAGTCGTGCGGCAGCGGGGCCCTCTTCGGCTCGGTCACGTCTCGTTACCTCTCCTGATCGGTGCTGGTCTGCTGCGAGCGGCACACCGGCCACCCGCCGACAGGTCCCGGGCGGGTTCACCCCGCCCGACCCCATCCGACCTTAGGGCTCTAGAGCCAGTTGCGCTGTCCGCCGACCTGGGCCAGCCACTGGTTGAGATAGGCCGCCCAGTCGGTCTGGTGGAAGTCCTCAAGGCCGACCTTGAACGCGCGGTACGAGTCACTGCCCTCGCTGAACAGCCCCGGCTTCTTGTCCATCTCCAGGATCACGTCCATCTCACGGTCGTCCGCGACGAACGTCAGCTCGACCTGGTGAAGCCCGCGGTACTGCTGCGGCGGTACGAACTCGATCTCCTGGTAGAAGGGCAGCCGCTGACGCGAGCCGCGAATGTGACCGCGCTCCATGTCCGCACTGCGGAAGCGGAAGCCCAGTTGCCCGAAGGCGTCCAGGATGGCCTGCTGGGCCGGCAGCGGGTGCACATTGATCGGGTCCAGGTCACCGGAGTCCAGCGCGCGGGCGATCTCCAGCTCGGTGGTCACCCCGATGTCCATCCCGCGCAGGTGCTGGCCGGCGAACATCGTGACCGGCGTCTCCCAGGGGATCTCCAGCCCGAACGGCACCACGTGCACCGCCCCCGCCTGCACCTCGAAGGCACCGCCGAGCCGCACCTTGGCGAACTCGATGTTCTGCTTGGTCTCCTGGTCACCGCTCTCGACCTCGACCCGTGCCTGCAGACCGACGGAGAGCCCCTCGATCTGCTGGGCCACCGATCCGCCCTGGATCCGCACCTCGCCCTGGACGACCCCACCGGGGACGACGTTCACCTCGGTGAGCTCGGTCTCCACCGAGGCACCACCGGCACCCATGCTCGCGAGCAGCCGCTTGAAGCCCATGTTCACTCCTTCTTGGTCCTGACCCCTAGATACGCGCCATGACCGTAGCCGGTTCCCGCGCTCGCCCTCCCAGTACCCTCGGACGTCATGACCAAGGGCTCCGACCGCACACCGCTCACCCGTGACTTCTTCGACCGCTCCGTCCTGGACGTCGCCCCCGACCTCCTGGGCCGCACGCTCGTCCGCCACAGCGACGAGGGCACGATCGAGGTACGTCTCACCGAGGTGGAGGCGTACGCCGGCGAGGTCGACCCCGGCTCGCACGCATTCCGGGGCCGCACGGCCCGCAACAGCGTGATGTTCGGCCCGCCCGGTCATACGTACGTCTACTTCACCTACGGGATGTGGCACTGCCTCAACCTGGTGTGCGGCCCGGAGGACCATGCGAGCGGAGTGCTGCTCCGGGCCGGCGAGATCAATGTGGGCGCGGGCCTGGCCCGCGTACGACGGGTCTCGGCCCGCAATGACAAGGAACTGGCCAAAGGCCCGGCCCGCCTCGCCACCGCCCTCGACGTGGACCGCACGCTGAACGGCAGCGACCTCTTCGCCGGCCCCACGCCCGCACTGTCCGTGCTCCACGGCACCCCGCCCCCGCGTGACCAGGTACGCAGCGGCCCCCGCACGGGAGTCGGCGGTGACGGGGCACACCAGCCGTGGCGCTTCTGGATCGAGAACGACCCCACGGTGAGCCCGTACCGCGCCCATGCTCCCCGCCGTCGCCGGGCGAGGTGACGGGCCATGAGCGACTTGACGGGCCCTGGGCGGACGCCTAATGTAGTCCGAGCCACTTGACACGGGTACAGCTGTCGGCACGGTCCATCGGATCGGACCGAGCAACCCGAAGAGGCCAAACCACTACCTACGACTCACCCTGGCGGGTGCGAATTCGGCATGCCCGTAATTCGCTCGACAGGCTCGATTATGAGCTGCCAAGGGAATGGGCTAACGTAGTGAACACGCCGAAAGGCAAGGCCACTCCACAGGCCACCGGAAATCGAATTCGGACCGGAAACGGA
>NZ_BMUG01000018.1 GCF_014650075.1 Streptomyces microflavus
CGCCGAACAATTTTTCCGGGAAAGCCCCGCACCTATGGTGCGGGGCTTTTCTGCGTTCAGGCGCTGCAGCAGCGTCGCTCCGCCCACCCCCGTGCATGGGCCGGCGGAAGCTGAGGGTAAGGTCGGGGAGCATCATTCGCACGTTCTTCACAGGAGGCTCCCGGGTGGAGGTCCAGGAGACTCGGGTCCAGACGGACCGGGTCCTCACCATCCCCAACATCCTCAGCATGGCTCGCCTTGTCGGGGTCCCGCTCTTCCTGTGGCTGATTCTCCGCCCCGTGTTCGGCGGGCCCAACAGCGATGGCTGGGCGCTGCTGGTGCTGATGCTCAGCGGCATCAGCGACTACCTGGACGGCAAGCTCGCCCGGCGGTGGAACCAGATCAGCAGTCTCGGCCGGCTCCTGGACCCGGCTGCCGACCGCCTCTACATCCTCTCGACCCTTCTCGGCCTCACCTGGCGCGAGATCCTGCCACTCTGGCTCACCGCGGCCCTCCTGGCCCGTGAGCTCATGCTGCTGGTGATGGTGGCAATCCTGCGGCGCCACGGCTATCCGCCACCGCAGGTCAACTTCCTGGGGAAAGCTGCAACGTTCAACCTGATGTACGCGTTCCCCTTGTTGCTGCTCAGCGACGGGAGTGGTTGGCTGGCTACTGTGGCCGCCATTTTCGGATGGGCGTTCGCAGGATGGGGTACAACGCTGTATTGGTGGGCAGGGATCCTTTACGTGGTCCAGGTCCGCCGGCTCGTCAAGGCGGATGAAGTAGCCGATTGAGCTCGTTGATGCGGTGCCGTGCAGTGTGGCCGGCCCGCGGTGTGATGACTTGAATGATGCCCCGACGGGCGAACTCGGCTGACCGTCGTCTCTTATAGGAGGACGTTTCCGACATGAAGGCCGTCGTGATGGCTGGTGGCGAAGGCACACGCCTTCGCCCCATGACCTCGAGCATGCCCAAGCCGCTCCTGCCCGTGGCCAACCGGCCGATCATGGAGCATGTACTGCGGCTGCTCAAGAGGCATGGGCTCAATGAGACAGTAGTGACCGTCCAGTTCCTCGCCTCCCTCGTCAAGAACTATTTCGGGGACGGCGAAGAGCTCGGGATGGAGCTCACCTATGCCAACGAGGAGAAGCCACTCGGCACCGCGGGGAGCGTGAAGAACGCCGAAGAGGCGTTGAAGGACGACACCTTCCTCGTCATTTCCGGTGACGCGCTCACCGACTTCGACCTCACCGACCTCATCGCCTTCCACAAGGAGAAGGGCGGCCTCGTCACGGTCTGTCTGACCCGGGTCCCCAATCCGCTGGAATTCGGCATCACCATCGTCGACGAGAACGGGCAGGTCGAACGCTTCCTGGAGAAGCCGACCTGGGGCCAGGTCTTCTCCGACACCGTGAACACGGGCATCTATGTCATGGAGCCCGAGGTCTTCGACTACGTCCAGGCCGATACCTCCGTCGACTGGTCGGGTGATGTCTTCCCGCAGCTGATGAAGGAAGGCAAGCCGATCTACGGCTATATCGCCGAGGGCTACTGGGAAGACGTCGGCACGCACGAGAGCTATGTGAAGGCTCAGGCCGACGTCCTGGAGCGCAAGGTCGACGTGGAGCTGGACGGCTTCGAGATCTCGCCCGGTGTATGGGTGGCAGAAGGCGCGGAGGTCCATCCGGACGCCGTGCTCCGCGGGCCGCTGTACATCGGTGACTACGCCAAGGTCGAGGCGGATGTCGAAATCCGCGAGCACACGGTCGTCGGGTCCAACGTGGTCGTCAAGACCGGTGCCTTTCTTCATAAGGCCGTGGTCCACGACAACGTCTACATCGGACAGCACAGCAACCTCCGGGGCTGCGTGGTCGGCAAGAACACCGACATCATGCGGGCGGCCCGGATCGAGGACGGCGCTGTCATCGGTGACGAATGCCTGGTCGGCGAGGAGTCGATCATCCAGGGCAATGTGCGGGTGTACCCGTTCAAGACCATCGAGGCCGGTGCGTTCGTCAACACCTCGGTGATCTGGGAATCCCGTGGGCAGGCGCATCTCTTCGGGGCGCGCGGTGTCTCCGGAATCCTGAACGTCGAGATCACCCCCGAACTGGCGGTCCGGCTGGCCGGCGCCTATGCCACGACCCTGAAGAAGGGGTCGACGGTAACGACCGCCCGTGACCACTCCCGAGGCGCCCGCGCCCTCAAGCGGGCCGTCATCTCGGCCCTCCAGGCCAGCGCCATCGACGTACGGGACCTGGAGAACGTACCGCTGCCCGTGGCCCGGCAGCAGACGGCTCGGGGCAGTGCGGGCGGCATCATGATCCGTACATCGCCCGGAGTGCCCGACTCGGTGGACATCATGTTCATCGACGAGCGGGGCGCCGACCTCTCGCAGGCGCAGCAGCGCAAGCTTGACCGGGTCTACGCACGCCAGGAGTACCGCAGGGCCTTCCCCGGCGAGATCGGGGACCTGCACTTCCCGTCCAGCGTCTTCGACTCGTACACCGGCTCCCTGCTCCGCAACGTCGACATCGCGGGCATCGCCGACTCCGGGCTCAAGGTCGTCGTGGACGCCTCCAACGGTTCCGCCGGGCTCGTCCTGCCGAGCCTGCTCGGGCGGCTCGGGGTGGACGCCCTGACGATCAACCCGGGACTCGACGAATCGCGGCCCACCGAGTCCGCCGAGACCCGCCGCGCCGGCCTCGTACGGCTCGGCGAGATCGTCTCCTCGGCCCGGGCGGCCTTCGGTGTCCGGTTCGACCCGGTCGGTGAGCGGCTCTCCCTGGTGGACGAGCTGGGCCGGATCATCGAGGACGACCGGGCCCTGCTGGTCATGCTGGACCTCGTCGCCGCCGAGCGGCGCAGCGGACGCGTCGCCCTGCCGGTGACGACCACGCGCGTGGCCGAGCAGGTGGCGGCCTACCACGGCACACAGGTGGAATGGACGACCACCTCGCCCGACGACCTGACCCGGGTGGGACGCGAAGAGACCACCATCTTCGGAGGAGACGGGCGCGGCGGGTTCATCGTTCCCGAATTCAGCAGCGTCTTCGACGGGACGGCCGCTTTCGTCCGGCTCATCGGACTCGTCGCACGGACCCAGCTCACCCTGAGCCAGATCGATGCCCGCATTCCCCGTGCCCACGTCCTGCGCCGCGACCTCGCGACGCCCTGGGCGGTCAAGGGTCTCGTCATGCGCAGCGTCGTGGAGGCGGCCGGGGACCGCAGCGTGGACACCACGGACGGCGTCCGGGTGGTCGAGGCGGACGGCCGGTGGATCATGGTGCTGCCCGACCGGGCGGAGGCCGTCACCCATCTGTGGGCGGAAGGGCCGGACGACGCCTCGGCGCAGGCGCTGCTCGACGAGTGGTCCGCCGTGGTGGAGAGCGCGGGCGAGTGACCTCGTGACGCCGGGTGCACCGGAACTCCCTGTCCAGGGCGTTCCGGTGCACCGGTGGGGCCATTCGGCGGCAGCCGTGGTGACGTGCGACGATGTGCGGCATGTCGCAGCAGCCCCCCGATCGGAGCACACCCTCGCCGCCCGCACGTCCCGACGCCTCCATGTCGCTGCTGAACAACGTGATGGACCACAGCCTCGACGACGGTTACGCGGAGGCCTCGGCCCGCCGCAGGGCCGACGGGAGCGCGGGGCTGCCCCGTACGCTCAAGTCGAAGCTCGGCCTCGCCGCCGGTCTGGTGGTGGCCGCCCTGGTGGTCACCCTCGGTGCCGCCGAGGCGCGGGTGTCGGCGCCGGTCGTGGCGAAGGAACGGGAAGAGCTGATCGACCGCATCAACGCGGAGACGCGGGCGGCCGACACTCTGGAGTCGGATGTCGACAAGCTCCGCACCGACGTGAGCGAGCGGCAGCGCAAGGCCCTGGAACGTCATGGCGGGGACCAGGGGGAACTGGTGGCCCTGCTGTCCGGGGCGACCCCGGTCGAGGGCCCCGGGGTGAAGCTCGTCGTGGACGACGCCAAGAACACCGATCAGGGCGGCGGCGGACCCCGTGAGTCGTCGAGCTTCGCGGACACGGGCCGGGTACGGGACCGGGACATGCAGCGGGTCGTCAACGGCCTGTGGGAGTCCGGCGCCGAGGCCATCGCCATCAACGGGCAAAGACTGACGGCACTGTCGGCGATCCGCGCCGCGGGCGACGCCATACTGGTCGACAACCGGCCGCTCGTACCGCCGTACACGGTGCTCGCGGTGGGGGACGGGAAGAATCTCGCCGCCGCGTTCCAGGACAGCGCCGACGGCCAGTACCTCAACGCGCTCAAGGAGAGCTTCGACATCCGCACCAGCTTGTCCGAGCAGGCGAAGGTGCGGCTCCCCGCCGCGCCGAGCCTGATCGTCCGTACAGCAGAGCCGAAGGCCGCCGGCAGTGATGCGGCAGAATCAGGGAAGGGCACATCGTGATCGCCGTACTGGGCCTCGTCGTGGGAGTCGTGGTCGGACTGTTGGTCCGGCCCGAGGTACCGGCGGTGGTCGAGCCCTATCTCCCGATCGCCGTGGTCGCCGCGCTCGACGCGGTCTTCGGCGGCCTGCGGGCCATGCTCGACGGCATCTTCGTCGACAAGGTCTTCGTGGTGTCGTTCCTCTCCAACGTCGTCGTCGCCGCGCTGATCGTGTTCCTCGGCGACAAACTGGGTGTCGGGGCGCAGCTCTCCACCGGTGTGGTGGTCGTGCTCGGTATCCGGATCTTCTCCAACGCCGCCGCGATCCGTCGGCACGTCTTCCGGGCTTGAGGCCGATGAACAACGACGAGAACGCGCACAGCCAGCAGCCCGGACAGCCGGCACAGCCGGACGCCGGTGTGTCCGGCGCCCCGGACGAGCCGGGGCAGCCGCCCGCCGCCGAGGAGGTCTCCGGACGCCAGAGGCTGCTGGCGGGCCTGTGGCCGCCCCGGCTGAGCCGGGCTCAACTCATCGTCGCCGTGCTGCTGTTCGGACTCGGCCTGGGGCTGGCCATCCAGGTGCGGTCCACCAGCGACGACAGCACGCTGCGCGGGGCGCGGCAGGAGGACCTGGTCCGGATCCTCGACGAGGTCGACGACCGGACCCAGCGCCTCGCCGACGAGAAGCAGCGCCTGGACGACCAGCGCACCGAGCTGGAGAACAGCTCGGACCAGGCCGAGGAGGCCCGGAAGCAGACGCTGGAAAAGGAACGGCAGCTGGGGATCCTCGCGGGTACGGTGGCCGCCCAGGGGCCCGGCATCACGCTGACGATCAGTGACCCGTCGGGCGCGGTCGCGGCCGACAAGCTCCTCGACACCGTCCAGGAGCTGCGCGCGGCCGGGGCCGAGGCCATCGAGGTCAACGGCGTCCGAGTGGTGGCCAATACGTACTTCGCCGGGGACGGCGGGGACATCCAGGTGGACGGCAAGAAGATCGACGCACCGTACGAGTTCAAGGTGATCGGCAAGCCGCAGGACCTGGAGCCCGCCCTCAACATCCCCGGCGGTGTGGTGCAGACGCTGGAGAAGGAACAGGCCACGGCGGTCGTGGAGCGGTCCGACGACATCGTCGTCGACGCCTTGCGACCGGCGAAGCGGCCTGACTACGCTCGGTCGTCGTCCTCATGAGTGCGCCGGGCCCGGGGGCCGGTGGACGAGGGCGCGAGGTTGCGGGGGGTCGGCGCACCGGATTGGTGGCGCGTGGTGGAAACTGTCGGGTGGATACGGACGTTGTGAAGATGTCCGGGTCGGCAGGTGTGTTCATTCAGGGTTCGTCCTGCCCCACGGGCGGGTCTATGTCGGTCAAGGGGAATCGCCCGTGAAGTTGTTTGCGAAGTTGTTCGGGAAGAGTGCACGCGAGGACAGCAACAGTGCTGCCCGCCACCGCGCTCCGCGCCACGGCCAGGGCGAGGAGCAGGAGGCGGAGCGTCCGCTCTTCCGCGATGAGGTGTCCGGTGACGCCACTCAGGCTGGGCTCAGCGTGTCGTCCGTTGACCCTGCCGGTGCCGGCCGCATAGGTTTCGGCGAACCATCAACCTCACGTACGGGTGGAGGGTTCACCCCGGAGGGCTCGTCGATGCCGGTCTGTACGAGGTGCGGTCACCGCAATGCGGAGGCCAGCCGTTTCTGCTCCAACTGCGGAGCACCGTTGCGGGGCGGTGTCCCCGAGCGCGCCTCGGAGACGACGTCCACGATCTCCATCTCCGGTCTTGAGGCGTACGAGGCCGAGGCGACGGGCCAGACGGCTCTGCCCTCGCTCTCGCCCGAGGCCCAGGCGGCCGTCGACGCGCTGCCCGGAGGCTCGGCGCTGCTCGTCGTGCGCCGCGGTCCCAATTCCGGGAGCCGTTTCCTGCTGGACAGTGACCTGACGACCGCCGGCCGTCACCCGCAGAGCGACATCTTTCTCGACGACGTGACCGTGTCGCGGCGTCATGTGGAGTTCCGCAGGGGTCCGGACGGTAGCTTCACCGTGGGTGACGTGGGCAGCCTCAACGGCACCTATGTCAACCGTGAGCGCATCGATTCGGTCCTGCTGTCCAACGGCGACGAAGTCCAGATCGGAAAGTACCGCCTGGTCTTCTATGCGAGCCCGCGGGGCGTGTGACCAGCCCCCGGACTCCGTCCGGGGGGACCCCCAGGAAGGCCCATGCTGCGAACACCGACAGGCGGTGCCGGTGACGGTACCGCCACCGCGGACGCGCGCTGGGTGAGCATCGGAACGGTGCTCACCCGGCTGCGCGACGAGTTTCCGGAAGTCACGATCTCCAAGATCCGCTTTCTTGAGGCCGAGGGGCTCATCGAGCCGCAGCGGACTCCGTCCGGGTACCGGAAGTTCGCTCCCGGCGATGTGGAGCGCCTCGCGCAGGTGCTCCGCATGCAGCGGGACCACTATCTGCCGCTGAAGGTCATCCGGGAGCATCTGGACGCCCTGGCCCGGGGCGAGCAGCCCGTGCTGCCCTCGCCGGGCGGTCAGCGGGACCTCGGCGACGGGGTGTGGGACTCCGGCCCCGGTGCGGCGACCGCCGCACGGATCGGGCGGGCCGAGCTCCTGGCGGCCGCCCAGGTCGACGAGGAGCAGCTGGAGGAGTGGGAGTCCTACGGACTCATCGTCGTGGCTCCCGAGGGCGGCTACGACGCCGAGATGGTGACCGTGGCCAAGCTTGTGGCGGATCTGGGGCGATTCGGCCTGGAACCGCGCCATCTGCGCGCCATGCGTGCCTCCGCGGACCGTGAGGCGGGGTTGGTCGAGCAGCTGGTCGCCCCGCTGCGCCTGCACCGCAATCCGCAGACCAGGGCCCATGCCGAGGCCACTGCGAACGAGCTGGCCGAGCTCTCCGTAAGGCTGCACGCGGCGCTCGTCCAGACGGCTCTGCGCAGCCGTCTGCACTGAGCTCGGGGGAGCCCGACTACCCAAACATGGCGAGCACGTCCTAGGGTTGCTGTGTGAACGAGCTCGACGTTGTCGGTGTCCGGGTGGAAATGCCCTCCAACCAACCGATCGTTCTCCTGCGTGAAGTGGGAGGCGACCGGTACCTCCCCATTTGGATCGGTCCTGGGGAGGCGACCGCCATTGCCTTCGCCCAGCAGGGCATGGCTCCGGCCAGGCCGCTGACCCATGACCTGTTCAAGGATGTGCTCGAGGCCGTGGGCCAGGAGCTCACCGAGGTCCGCATCACGGACCTTCGCGAAGGGGTCTTCTACGCGGAGCTCGTCTTCGCCAGCGGGGTCGAGGTTAGCGCCCGGCCCTCCGACGCCATAGCGCTCGCCCTGCGGACCGGCACGCCGATCTACGGCAGTGACGGCGTGCTGGACGATGCGGGCATCGCGATCCCCGACGAGCAGGAGGACGAGGTGGAGAAGTTCCGCGAATTCCTCGACCAGATCTCACCGGAGGACTTCGGTACCAACAGTCAGTGACCGTCCCGCAAGGGTGTCGTCAGCGCATCCGACAAGCCTTTCCCGGAAGCGAGACACGGGAAACCACCCTCAGGGTGATTATCACTCGGCGTGCCGAGTGTGGCGATCGTTGACGCACCCCCAGTGACTGCCTACCTTCGAGTGGGCAGGTCAAGGACGGAGGTCGGCGTGAGAAGCAGCGGCGACGGTACGGCGGCGGGTGGGCCGTATCCGCAGCACGGCAGTGGAGCCGACCACGCCATCAGGCAGCCGGTTCAGCCGGCCGCGGTGGCAGCGGACGGCGTGGCAGCGGCGAGCGATATCGGCTATCGCGGACCGACGGCGTGCGCGGCGGCGGGGATCACCTACCGCCAGCTGGACTACTGGGCCCGCACGGGGCTCGTCGAGCCCAGCGTGCGACCGGCCTACGGGTCGGGGACCCAGCGTCTCTACAGTTTCCGGGACGTGGTGCTCCTCAAGATCGTCAAGCGGTTCCTGGACACCGGGGTCGCTCTGCAGAACATCCGCACCACGGTCCAGCACCTGCGGGCCCGGGGTTTCCAGGACCTTGAGCGCATGACGCTGATGAGCGACGGGGCGACGGTCTACGAGTGCTCCTCGCCCGACGAGGTCGTCAGCCTCCTCCAGGGCGGTCAGGGCGTCTTCGGGATCGCCGTGGGGGTCGTCTGGCGGGACGTGGACGTGGCGCTCTCCCAGCTCCACGGGGAGCGGGTCGACACCGGTGAGACCCTCATCGGCAACAACCCGGCCGACGAGCTCGCCCGGCGCCGCAACCGCGCCGGATGAGCGGCTGAGCGCACAGCGCAGGACAGAACGGGACGGCCCGGCACTCCACGGAGTGCCGGGCCGTCCCGTTGTCAGTGGCGTAGGGCAGCATCGGAGGTGTGAGACCCGCGCCGACCATCCTCCACCTGGACATGGATGCCTTCTACGCCTCGGCGGAGCAGGCGGCCAAGCCCAGCCTGCGCGGAAAGGCGGTCGTCGTGGGCGGCCTCGGCCCCCGGGGAGTCGTCGCCACCGCCTCGTACGAGGCACGGGTCCTGGGCGTCCACTCCGCGATGCCGACGGCCCAGGCCAGACGGCTCGCGCCGAACGCGGCCTACCTGGTGCCCCGGTTCTCGCTGTACCGCACCGTGAGCGAGCAGGTGATGGAGCTCCTGGGGCGGCTCTCGCCGCTGGTGGAGCCGCTGAGCCTGGACGAGGCCTTCGTCGACCTGGAGGCGGGCGGGGTGGCGGACGATTCGGTGTCGGCCCGGGCGATGGGGGAGCGGCTGCGTACGGCCATCCGGGAGGTGACCGGGCTCAGCGGATCGGTCGGGCTCGCCGGATCGAAGATGCTCGCCAAGATCGCCTCCGAGCAGGCCAAGCCGGACGGCCTGGTGCTCATAGAGCCGGGCACCGAGCGCGAGCTGCTGGCCCCGATGTCCGTACGGACCCTGCCGGGCGTCGGACCCGCCACAGGGGACCACCTCCGGCGGGCCGGCATGACCACCGTCCACGACCTGGCGGAGGCCGGTGAGGCCGAGCTCGTACGGCTGGTCGGCAAGGCCCACGGCCACGGTCTCTACCGGATGGCGCTGGGGCTCGACGACCGGCCGGTGGTCGCCGAGCGGGACGCCAAGTCCGTATCGGTGGAGGACACCTTCGATGTGGACCTGCACGACCGGGTGCGGGTGCGGGGGGAGGTGGAGCGGCTGGCGGTGCGGTGCGTGGAGCGGCTGCGGTCCGCCGACCGGTCGGGGCGTACGGTGGTGCTGAAGGTGCGCCGCTACGACTTCTCCACCCTGACCCGCTCCGAGACCCTCAGAGGCCCCACGGACGACCCCACGGTGGTCCGTGAGGCGGCCGCCAGGCTCCTGGAGGCCGTGGACACCACCGGGGGCGTACGGCTTCTGGGCGTGGGCGTCACGGGGCTCGCGGACTTCACCCAGGAGGATCTGTTCGCGCAGGCCGCCGACGCCCGGGAGCTGGCGGCGCGGTCGGAGGCGCCCGAGAAGCCCGCCGCGGACGACGGTGAGCGGGGCGGGGGGCCGGCGGACAAGGAACCCGCAAGGGAGAGCGCCGAGCAGCTCGCCGCGCGTCGCTGGCCCGCCGGACACGACGTACGCCACGCGGAGCACGGACACGGCTGGGTGCAGGGGAGCGGGGTGGGCCGGGTGACCGTCCGGTTCGAGGAGCCCGGTGGGCCCGTCGGCCGGGTCGTCACGTTCCGCATCGACGACCCGGAGCTGAGCCCCGCCGATCCGCTGCCGCTGGTCCGCGACCCGGTCGACTACTCCTCCTGGCCGGCCAGCCTGCCGAAGTCACGGTCGGGGCCGCTCTCCGCCGCCGGAGGGGAGTCCAGACCGTAATGACGGTAGAGCTGCAGCTCCTGCTCCGGGGAGAGGTGCCGGCCGACGCCGAAGTCCGGCGCGCCCTTGATCAACGCGCGGTCGAAGGGGACCCGCAGCGTGTCCTCGACGAATTCGCTGGGTTCCAGCGGGACGAAGGCGTCCCTGCTGAACAGGCCGGTGCGGACGGCTGCCCACTCGGGCACCCCCGTCGCGTCGTCGAGATAGACCTCATCCACCGTTCCGATCTTGGTGCCCTTGCGATCGAATGCCTTGCGGCCGATCAGGCGGCGCGGATCGATATCGGTCTGCACGGTGCCTCCCACTGGTCGCAACTGCTCAGGGTGGACCCTGTCGCTCCACCAGCACCACACAAGTGCAGATCCGTGGTGTCGGCCACTCGAGAGCTCCGGCGCGATGGCCGCTGGTAGGCTGGCAGTGGCTGCTGACCCCGTGCGGGAGAGTCCTCCGGTGCAGAATCCGGAGGCGCCGAAGGAGCAAATCCTCCCCGGAATCTCTCAGGCCCCCGTACCGCACGGACGAGGTCACTCTGGAAAGCAGGGCGGGTTTCGTGCGGGCACATGCCGGGACGGACCCGACCCTCACCGACGGTGAAAGTCGGCACGCCCCCGGGCGCGCCGGTGAAGCTCTCAGGTTGAGATGACAGAGGGGGAGGCCGTTCGGGCACCCGCGCCGTGGTGCCCCTCGCAGGTCGTGACAGACCAGGAGGCCTCCACCATGACCCCCCGTCGCACTCCGCTCTCCCAGCTGGAGCAGGGCATTCCGTTCGAGCAGCGCCACATAGGGCCCGACGCCGGAGCCCAGGCGAAGATGCTCGCCCAGGTCGGCTACGGCTCCCTCGACGAGCTGACCGCCGCCGCGGTGCCCGACGTGATCAAGAGTGCGGAGGCCCTGAACCTTCCCTCGGCCCGCACCGAGGCAGAGGTACTGGCCGAGCTGCGGTCGCTGGCCGACCGCAACAAGGTGCTCGCCCCGATGATCGGCCTCGGCTACTACGGCACCTTCACGCCGCCCGTCATCCTGCGCAACGTCATGGAGAACCCCGCGTGGTACACGGCCTACACGCCGTACCAGCCGGAAATCTCCCAGGGCCGCCTCGAAGCCCTCCTGAACTTCCAGACGATGGTCGCCGAGCTGACCGGGCTGCCCACCTCCGGCGCCTCCCTGCTCGACGAGGGCACCGCGGCCGCCGAGGCCATGGCGCTCGCCCGGCGCGTCGGCAAGGTCAAGAACGGCGTCTTCCTGATCGACGCCGACACCCTGCCCCAGACCATTGCCGTGATCCAGACCCGCGCCGAGCCGACCGGCGTCGAGGTCGTCGTCGCCGACCTGAGCGACGGCATCCCCGCCGAGATCGCCGAGCGCGGCGTCTTCGGCGTCCTGCTCCAGTACCCGGGCGCCTCGGGTGCCGTGCGCGCCATCGAGCCCGTCATCGAGCAGGCCCACGAGCTCGGCGCGATCGTCACCGTCGCCGCCGACCTGCTGGCCCTCACGCTGCTCACCTCGCCCGGTGCGCTCGGCGCGGACATCGCGGTCGGCACCACCCAGCGCTTCGGCGTCCCGATGGGCTTCGGCGGTCCGCACGCCGGCTTCATGGCGGTCCGCGAGAAGTTCGCCCGCTCCCTGCCCGGCCGCCTCGTCGGCGTCTCCGTCGACGCCGACGGCAACAAGGCCTACCGCCTGGCCCTGCAGACCCGCGAGCAGCACATCCGCCGCGAGAAGGCCACCAGCAACATCTGTACGGCGCAGGTCCTGCTCGCCGTCATGGCCGGGATGTACGCCGTCTACCACGGCCCCGACGGACTGCGCACGATCGCCCGCCGCACCCACCGCTTCGCCACGATCCTCGCCGAGGGCCTGCGCGCCGCCGGCGTGGAGGTCGTGCACGGCACCTTCTTCGACACCCTGACCGTCAAGGCGCCCGGCAAGGCCGCGGACATCGTCGCCGACGCCCGCGAGCGCGGGGTCAACCTCCGCCGCGTCGACGCCGACCATGTCTCCATCGCCTGCGACGAGACCACCACCCGCGCGCAGCTCTCCGCCGTCTGGGCCGCCTTCGGCGCCGACGCCGACATCGAGGCGCTGGACGGTTCGGCCGCCGACGCGCTGCCCGAGGCGCTGCTGCGCTCCGACGACATCCTGACCCACCCGGTCTTCCACCAGCACCGCTCCGAGACCGCGATGCTGCGCTACCTGCGCAAGCTCGCCGACCGCGACTACGCGCTGGACCGCGGCATGATCCCGCTCGGCTCCTGCACCATGAAGCTGAACGCGACCGCCGAGATGGAGTCCATCACCTGGCCCGAGTTCGGCGCGCTGCACCCCTTCGCCCCGGCCGACCAGGCGCAGGGCTTCCTCACGCTCATCCGTGAGCTGGAGGAGCGCCTGGCCGAGGTCACCGGTTACGACGCCGTATCCATCCAGCCCAACGCCGGCTCCCAGGGCGAGTTCGCGGGCCTGCTCGCGGTGCGCGCGTACCACCGGGCCAACGGCGACGACCAGCGCACCGTCTGCCTGATCCCTTCCTCCGCGCACGGCACCAACGCCGCGAGTGCGGTCATGGCGGGGATGAAGGTCGTCGTGGTGAAGACCGCCGACGACGGCGAGGTCGACATCGCGGACCTGCGCGCCAAGATCGAGCAGCACCGCGACGAGCTGGCCGTGCTCATGATCACCTACCCCTCCACGCACGGCGTCTTCGAGGAGCACGTCGCCGACATCTGCGGCGAGGTGCACGACGCGGGCGGCCAGGTCTACGTCGACGGCGCCAACCTCAACGCGCTGGTCGGGCTCGCCAAGCCCGGCAAGTTCGGCGGCGACGTCTCGCACCTGAACCTGCACAAGACCTTCTGCATCCCGCACGGCGGCGGCGGCCCCGGCGTCGGCCCGGTCGGCGTCCGCGCGCACCTCGCCCCGTACCTCCCCAACCACCCGCTCCAGCCCGCCGCGGGCCCGGAGACCGGTGTGGGCCCGATCTCGGCCGCCCCGTGGGGCTCGGCCGGCATCCTGCCGATCTCGTGGGCGTACGTCCGCCTGATGGGCGGCGAAGGGCTCAAGCGCGCCACGCAGGTCGCCGTGCTGGCCGCCAACTACATCGCCAAGCGCCTGGAGCCGCACTTCCCGATCCTGTACAACGGCCCGGCCGGACTGGTCGCGCACGAGTGCATCGTCGACCTGCGGCCGATCTCCAAGGCGACCGGCGTCTCCATCGACGACGTGGCCAAGCGCCTGATCGACTACGGCTTCCACTCGCCGACCATGTCGTTCCCGGTGGCCGGCACGCTGATGATCGAGCCGACGGAGAGCGAGGACCTCGCCGAGCTCGACCGGTTCTGCGACACCATGATCGCGATCCGCGCCGAGATCGAGAAGGTCGCCTCCGGCGAGTGGAGCGCGGACGACAACCCGCTGGCCAACGCCCCGCACACCGCGGCCGCGCTCGGCGGTGAGTGGAACCACGGCTACAGCCGCGAGGAGGCCGTCTTCCCTGCCGGTGTCTCCGCCGCGGACAAGTACTGGCCGCCGGTCCGCCGTATCGACGGCGCCTTCGGCGACCGCAACCTGGTCTGCTCCTGCCCGCCGCTGGAGGAGTACGACAACTGACGCTCGGGGGGAAACGCCTGACATGCGTCGGGGCCGGTGCGGGGATCTCCCCGGGCCGGCCCCTTCTCCGTACAGCCTTGTCCGTAGGTGTGCCTCAGGCGGCCTTCACCACGCGGCCTGCCACCAGCGGCCGGTGCGGTGCGATGATCTGACCGTCCGGCAGCAGCTCGCCGGTGTCCTCGAAGAGCAGGACACCGTTGCACAGAAGGCTCCAGCCCTGTTCCGGGTGGTGTGCCGTCAGGCGGGCCGCCTCCCTGTCGGGGGAGTCGGCGGTGGGGCAGGGTGGCTGGTGCTGGCACATGGATGCGTTCTTTCGCTGCGTCGAGTCGAGTGTCCTGCGGCTGGATGAGAGGTTCATGGCCGCCCCCGTATCAGTCGGTCCGGTCCCAGTGTTGCCCTACGGGGTTGATTCCGCAGGGATTTCGCTGCAGCTCCCGTACTCCTCTCATGACGCATCACCCGCGCGGACGGTTCACCGCAACTGCACTGTCACTTCGGGTGGTTCGGGGTGGCCGGACCGGGCTAGTCCGAGTGGGTAAGAGGGAGCCCCCGCAGTGACCCGTTCCGCCGTCGGGCGTTACGGGCCACTGCGGGGGCCGGTGGTCCTCGGCCGCCGGTCAGGCGGAGCTGAGCAGCGGGCCGGGTGCCACCCGCAGGGTCATCACGGGCAGCAGATCGGCGACCCGGTGCGGCCGGTGCGCGGCGATGCCCGGCGGCGCCGGCGCCAGGGGCACCAGGACGTCGGCCGGGGCGAGCACACCGCCGGAGGCGTCTGAGGCGTCGTCCTCGGTGCTGTCGTGCAGCCAGAGGGTGAGCATGTACAGCTCGGGGATGGAGAGAAGTCTCGCCTGGTACGCCGTGGGCGAGGCCTCCGCCTGGCGGACCGCGAGCTCCGTCGAGGCGAGATAGGGGCCCTCGAAGAAGTGCGAGAAGCTCCAGCCGTCCGGGGTGAGCATGGTGTCCGCGGCGGCGATCGCGCGGCCTTCGCTCCGGATCAGGAAGCGCCAGGCCGCGAGGCGGGTTCGAGGTGCGGTCCTGGTCGGAGCGATCCGGTCCAGAACGTGCACGGGAAGCGGCAGTTCGGGGCTGAGCGGTCCCTGGACGGACCGGAGGGCGGAGGTGCGCGCCTCGCGGACCGCGGTGGGAGAACCGAGGGCCGCGAGAACGCTGCGCAGGGCGGGCGCGGGAGCCGAGGGGACATGCAGCGGCATAGTGGGTCGCCTCTCACTTCGGAGACACGGTGATGCGTGGGCGGGTGCAGACGGCGCTGTCGGCGTGCGGGGCCAGAGGAGGCCGGTGACGGGCCGGTTGCGTCAACTCTCTGCCTCGTCAGGCGGAGTTTATACGACACGTGTTCACTCAGTGTTTCCGCTAGCTGCCGGGGACATTTCGCGCAAGGCGACAACCGGACTTCGAAATGCGGTTTTCCTGGTGATTTGCTCGGCCGATTTCAGCCCTCGCCTGTGCCTCTTTCGGTGGCGCGGTCGGCCGAAACTCGTCGGTGATTCCACCACGCACTCTCCGGGCGAAAATGCCGATGGGTACGTGCCGTAGGAATGTGCCCCCGGTCTCCGTCATCCAGCCTATCGGGTTTCCGGTGCTCCGTGGGGCGTTACGGATCACTTCCACTGGGCATTATCGATCGTGATGCGCACGGCCCGGTCAGCGGGCCGACCACTGGAGGAGGGACCCCTAGATGGGGGAGAAGGTCGTGGCGGGAGCCGTTGACCTGTCCGATCGGCAGGCATACCGCTCCAAGCTCAACCAGTGCCTGGAGGGGCTGGGCAGACTGCTGGCGGAGCGGAGGTTCGACCGTCCGAGGAACCTGATGGGGCTGGAGATAGAGCTGAATCTCGCGGGCTCCGACGGCATGCCGAGGATGATGAATCAAGAAGTGCTCCAGCGCATCGCGAGCCGGGATTTCCAGACCGAACTCGGGATGTTCAATCTGGAAGTAAATATCGTTCCGCACCGGCTCGGCGGCCGGGTATTCGATCAGCTCTCGGAGGAGTTGCGGACCGGTCTCGCCTACGCCCACCGCAAGGCCGGCGAGGTGGACGCGGGGATCGTCATGATCGGAATCCTGCCGACGCTCGGCGAGCACGACGTGGTCTCGGCGAATCTCTCGGACGTGGACCGCTACACCCTGCTCAACGATCAAATGGCGGCGGCCCGGGGAGAGGATTTCGCCCTGGATATCGAGGGCGTCGAGCACCTGGTCTGCTCCTCGCCCTCGATCGCCCCCGAATCGGCCTGCACCTCGGTCCAGTTGCACCTCCAGGTGACGCCCGCCCGGTTCGCCGACGTGTGGAACGCGGCCCAGGCGATCGCCTCCGTCCAGATCGCGCTGGGTGCCAACGCCCCGTTCCTCTTCGGCAAGGAGCTCTGGCGGGAGTCCCGCCCCCCGCTGTTCCAGCAGGCCACCGACGTACGGCCGCCGGAGCTGGCCAACCAGGGAGTCCGGCCCAGGACCTGGTTCGGGGAGCGCTGGATCACCTCCGCCTACGAGCTGTTCGAGGAGAACCTGCGCTACTTCCCGCCGCTGCTGCCGATCTGCGACGAGGAGGAGCCGCTGCGGGTCCTCGACGAAGGAGGGGTGCCGGAGCTGGCCGAGCTGGTCCTGCACAACGGGACGGTCTACCGCTGGAACCGCCCGGTGTACGGGATGGCCGACGGCGTCCCGCACCTGCGCGTGGAGAACCGGGTGCTGCCGGCCGGGCCGACCGTCACGGACGTCATCGCCAACGCCGCGTTCTACTACGGGCTCGTACGGGCGCTCGCCGAGGAGTCCCGGCCGGTGTGGAGCAGGCTGCCTTTCGAGGCCGCCGAGGAGAACTTCGACGAGGCCTGCCGGCACGGCATCGAGGCCGAGCTGCTCTGGCCGCGGCCGGGCCGCTCCGGCGGACTCGCCAGGATCCCCGCCGTACAGCTGGTGCTGGAGGAACTGCTGCCGCTGGCCGCCGCGGGCCTCGACGCCTGGCACATCGAGCCCACCGACCGGGACCGCTACCTCGGGGTGATCGAGGAGCGCTGCAAGCGGCGGGTGAACGGGGCCTCCTGGCAGGTCGCCACCTACCGCCGGGCGCTGGAGGCGGGGCTCGGCCGGGAGGCGGCGCTGGCGGCCACCACCCGGCGGTACGCCGAGCTGATGCACGCGGGGGAGCCGGTGCACACCTGGCCGGTGGGGTTCCCGGCGCCCTGATTCCCGGCGCCCTGAGGCAGTTCCGTACGCGCACGGGGTGCCGCGGTCCTGTTACGCGGACGGGGCGGGCCCGGGCGGGGAGCGGGGCAAGGTGTGCGGCGGGCCGGTGGCCCGGCACGGGGCGGGTGCCACCCGGGCGGTTCGTACCGGCCGGGGTGCCACCCCGCCGGGCCCGCCGTCCTCACTCCTGGGCGGCGCGTCCGTTCTGCCCGGCCGTCATGATGGCCTGGAGGATGACCGCCTGGATCTCCACCGGGTCGCTCACCTCGTACCCGTCGCCCCCGGTGATCCGCGCGATCTCCGCCACCTCCTCCCGGTCGGCGTCCGGGCCCACCGCGATGGCGATGATCGGAACGGGACGCTCCGGGTCGGCGAGCTCCTTGAGCTCGGCGACCAGCGCACTCCGGGAGATGCCGTCCTCGTCCTGGTTGGAGCCGTCGGTGAGGATCACCAGGGCGTTGAACTTGCCCTTCAGATACGAAGATTGGGCCTCCTTGTACGAGGCCAGCATCGTGTCGTACAGCCCGGTCGCCCCGCCCGGTACGGGCTGCAGCCCCGCGAAAGCCGCCGCGAGCTTCTCCCGGTGGGTGGAACCGCCCTGGGCGGGGTCGCCCAGGCGGCGCGTCGGCATCAGCTTGCGGTAGTCCTTCTTGCCGTCCAGCGTGGTGGCGAACTCCCACAGGCCGATCTCGTCGTCCGCGGTGAACTGGGTGAGCGCCTGGATGAGCGATTCCTTGGTGACGTCCATCCGCGACTGGCCGCGTCCCGGCACCGGTGTGGACATCGACCCCGAGGCGTCGACGACCGTGGTCAGCCGGGCGCTCTGGACGGTGATCGTCCACATTCCCAGCATCTCCTGGAGATCCTTCGCCGACGGCGCCTCGGCCGCCGATGTGGCGTACGGCTGCGGAGACTTGCCGCCCGCCGCCGTGACGACGGCGTTCTCGGCCTCTCCGCCGGCGGGCCGGAACCCGTACCGGGCGAACACGGCCCGCGAGCCCGTGTCGTTGAGCAGGGTCATGAAGCGCAGTGCCGCCCGGGACTGGGCCAGGGTCAGCTTCTCCTCGTCGACCAGCGTGTACGGGTAGTCGAGCAGCGGGGTGCCGTCCTTCGGGTAGAAGAGGTTGAGCCTGCCGCTGCCGGCCGCCTCCGCGTTGTGGGTGAAGGCGGCCTGCTCGGATATCAGGACCGCCTGGTTACGTTTCGGATTGCCCTCCTCGGCGCCGGAGCCGCTCCGCGCCAGGGTCTCCAGCACCTGCGCGTCGCTGTCCGACATCCGCTCGGCCAGCACCTTCGCGGTCTCCGCGACCCTGGTGTCGCTGTCCCCGCCCTGCTGCCCGGACGAGGCGGCGATGCTGGTGAGGGCCAGCAGACCGGTGGCGCTCCGCGCCGGATCGGCCGCGCCGAGGCGGACCTTGTCCGACGTGAGGGCCGCGGTGACCACCTCGGCCCAGGAGTACGTCTTCTTCGGCCAGCCCAGCCGCTGCGACGCGGACGGCACCATGGCGAGACCCACCGGTGAGGAGGCCACCGAGTCCGAGGGGGAGATGGGGGTGCCCGTGCCGAGCCCCTCGGCCCGGTCCAGCCAGAGATCGGAGTCGGGCAGCCAGACCTGGAAGTCCGGGGCATCGCCGCCGCCCGCGAGCGCGTCGGCCACCTTGTAGGAGTCACGGGCCACCACGTCCACGTCGAGGCAGTGGCCGTCGGATCTCACCTCGTTCGCCAGGGCCTCCTCGGCTATGGCGCGGACCGCCGGTGCGATGTCCGGTGAGGCGGCCAGGGACAGGTGCACGGCGGAGTCCTCGCAGGACTCGGAGAACGACAGCAGGCCGCCCTTGACCGCCACCCCTGTTCCGGTCGCCACCGCGAGGACGAGCAGCGTGGCGATGGCGATGGTGCGACGCCGGCGCCGGGGAGACGCGTCCCCGCGTTCTTCCGGCGCGTAGGCATCGGGCAAGCTGTGACGTCCCATGTCGGTGGTGCCCCCTGAAGACGAACGATGAACGATGAACAAGGAAAAAGGGGGACCTCACCATCGGCGATGGTGGTCGTCCCCCGGCTTGTCGCGCATGATCTTCGTACCCGCATTCGAGACCCTAGCGGGGCGGTGGGTGGGATGAGACGCGATTGCAGAACAAAAGGCAGGTGTACCGGTGGAGGTGGGGCGCGTGGCTGATTCTTATCCCCAAGAGGGCGCATCACGAAGGATCTTGCGGTCGGAGACCGTGCTGGTCCTGGCGCTCTCGCTGGGCGCGAGTGCGGTGTCCGCGCTCATCAGTTTTGTCGGATCGCTGACGAAACCGGGGGGTTTGAAGGATCAGGCGGCGACGCTGAACGGTTCGTACGCCCCGGGCCGTCCATGGCTGGATCTGGCTTGGCAAATGTTCGGAATCGCAACGGCCCTGGTGCCGGTCGCCCTGGTGGCGCACCTGCTGATCAGGGAAGGGGCCGGCCTGCGGACCATCGGATTCGACCGCACCAGGCCGGGGTTCGACCTCGGTCGCGGAACCCTGGTCGCGGCCGGCATCGGCAGCGCCGGGCTCGCCTTCTACCTGGTGGCCCGGGCGAGCGGGTTCAACCTCACCGTCGTACCGGAGTCGCTGCCCGACGTCTGGTGGAAGTTCCCCGTACTGATCCTCTCCGCGGCGCAGAACTCCGTGGTCGAGGAGGTCATCGTGGTCGCCTACCTGTTGCGGAGGCTGGACCAGCTGGGCTGGACACCGATGGCCTCGCTCGCGGCCAGCTCCGTGCTGCGTGGCTCGTACCACCTGTACCAGGGCATCGGCGGCTTCGTCGGCAACCTGGTGATGGGCGTCGTCTTCGTGCTGCTGTACCGGCGCTGGGGGCGGGTGGGGCCGCTGGTCGTCGCCCATACGCTGCTCGACATCGGGGCGTTCGTCGGGTACGCGCTGCTCGCCGGGAGGGTGGACTGGCTGCCGACGCCGTGAGGAGGGGCGGGGCTTCCTGCGGGTGGCTTCGCAGGAAGCCCCGCAGGACGATCAGAAGGCTGTGAGCAGTTCCCCGTCGATGACGGTGACCGCCGTGCCCGTCAGCAGGGTGCGCCCGCCGCGCAGTGCCGTGCGTACGAGGCCCGAGCGGGCGGACGCCTGCAGACCGGTGAGGTCGTCCCGGCCGAACCGGGCCGACCAGAACGGGGCCAGCGCGGTGTGGGCGCTGCCGGTCACCGGGTCCTCGTCGATGCCGACCCCGGGGAAGAAGCCGCGCGAGACGAAGTCGTAGCCGAGGGCGGGGTCCTCGGCGGCGGCCGTGGCGATGATGCCGCGCCGCGAGTGGGCCACGAGGGCGGCGAAGTCCGGGGCGAGAGCCCGTACGGTCGCCTCGTCGCGGAGCTCGACGAGCAGGTCGCCGATGTGCTCACCGGTGTCGTGGACCGAGACCGGCTCCGCCCCCAGCGCCTCGGCGAGCCCGGGCGGCGCGGTCTCCTCGCGGAGCGGGGCGGTGGGGAAGTCGAGGGTGAGGGTGCCGTCCGGGTGGGCGGTGGAGGTGAGGATCCCGCAGCGCGCGGTGAAACGTACGGTGCCGGTGGCCCGCCCAGTGGTGTGCAGGACGTGCGCGGTGGCGAGCGTGGCGTGCCCGCACATGTCGACCTCGGTCGCCGGGGTGAACCAGCGCAGCGCCCAGTCGGCCTCGCCGCCCGGCGGCAGCGGGTGGGCGAAGGCGGTCTCGGAGAGGTTGACCTCGGTGGCGATCTCCTGGAGCCGTTCGGCGTCCGGGAAGGCGGCGGATTCCAGCAGGAGGACACCTGCGGGGTTGCCGGAGAAGGGGCGGTCGGTGAACGCGTCGACGATACGAATCCTCATGGGGCGACCGTAGGGCGCCCGCGCGGCGACGGACCAAGGCCAATCCGGGGTTCCTGGCCCCCGTGCCGGTGGTCCCGGCCGGAGGGGGGCCGGTCCGGGCACGCGTCGGCGGTTCAGGGGCAGGGGGCGCTGCCGTTGCGGCGGGGGAGGCCGGGCCGGGTGTCGTGCGACCAGGTGTGGGTGCAGCCGGGGCACTGGAGGTGCAGGACCGGACCGTCGTTGGCGATCAGATAGCGCCAGTGCTCGCCGCAGGTGCGGCGGTCCGCGCAGGTCGCGCAGTGGCGGGCGTCGTCGCAGGCGGGGCAGGCCGGCCAGGCCCGGCGGGCGATGTCCGCCTGCGGATCAATGGGCAGCCGCACGGCCCGGATCCCCGTCCGGAAGGACACCGGCGGCCACCAGCCGGTCGTAGGTGCGCTGCTGATCGGCGTCCAGGCCCGAGTAGAGCAGGGTGTAGGCCTCGTCCTCGCCGCGGAGCGCGGACATCGGGTCCCAGTCGGGCCCGAGCGCGGCGACGACCGCGGCCCGTCGCCGCGCTTCCTCGAAGGTCAGGTCGATCGTGAAGGGGACGAGCTCGGTGGTCCTGTCCTGGTTCATGGCTGCGCTTCCGGGGTGTGGGGGGTGAATCCTCACCATCTGTACCAGGCCTCCGGGACGGCAGGGAAGGGTGACCTAAGTCGCCCGGCCGGGAGTCGGCTCCGCCTTCCCGGCGGTGTGTTCCCGGATCGGCGGGCGAGGACGGGCGGTTGTGGGTACGGGGCGCGACGGGGCGGCCCCGTCCCTCGCGTGGCCTTGTGGCACAGGTCATAGCGGGAGCCTCCGGCCCAGGCGGACGAGCGGGGAGGTGGCCATCACCGCCGGGGACAGCATCATGCCCGAGGCCGTCACCAGGAGGCTGGTGCGCAGCCCCCACTCCTGCGCGAGGACGCCGCCGAGCAGCGAGCCGAGCGGGGTGCACCCCATGCCGACGAAGGTGATCGTCGCGGCCGCGCGGCCCTGCATCCCGTCCGGGGTGACGGCCTGCCGTACCGACATGACCGTGACGTTCACCAGCTGGCCGAAGGTCCCGAACACGAAGTTGACCGCCAGGAGCGCGGCCACCGTCACCGTCGAAGAGCCATGCAGGGCGGGCACCCACAGCAGCGCCCCGTTACCGAGCGCCGCGGCGGACACGAGGACCACGCCATGGCCGTACCGGCCCGGCAGGCGCGCGGCCAGGACCGAGCCGAGGAGCGCGCCCGGGCCGGTCGCCGCGAGGGCGAGGCCGACGGTGGCGCCCGTCAGGTGCAGTTCGCGCGGGAGGAAGAGCAGGTAGACGGTCATCAGGGCCGCGAAGGAGAACTGGAAGGCGGCCGAGGCGAGGCACACGGCCCGCAGCAGGGCATGGCCGGCGACGAAGCGAAGCCCTTCACGGATCAGCTGCCGGACCCGCGGGGGGCGTTCCGGACGCTCCGCGACGGGTGTGGCGCGCCCGGGTACGGCCTCGGCCCGGCGGATCCGCCGCAGGGACACGAACGACACCGCGAAGAAGAACGCGCCGGAGGCGGCGGCGACCGGCGCCGACAGCAGCGACACCAACGCCCCGCCGAGAGCGGGGCCGCCGATCTGCGCGGCGGACCGGCTGCCCTCCAGCGCACTGTTGCCCTGCATGAGCTGATCGCGCCTCACCAGCCGTACGAGGGAGGCCTGATAGGCCACGTCGAAGAGGACGGACAGCGCGCCGACGGTGAAGGCGACGACGAACAGCGCGGGGAGCCCGAGCAGCCCGAGGAGACCAGCCACGGCGGCCGCGCCCAGCGCCACGGCCCGGGCGGCGTCCGTCAGCACCATCACCGTGCGGGCTCGCCACCGGTCCACCCACGCGCCCGCGAGGAGGGAGAGCAACAGGATGGGCGCCTGCCCCACGGCACGGAGGGCGCCCAGCTGGCCGGCGCCGGCGTCGAGGGTCAGGACGGCGAAGAGCGGTAGAACGACGAGCGTCGTGTGTTCGCCGAGCTGGGAGGCCGTCTGGCCCGCCCAGAGTCTGCGGAAGTCGGCGTCCCGCCATATGGAGGAGGACGAAGGGGAGGAGGGGGACGGCACAGAAACCCCTGGAGTCGCCGGAACGAGGACCGCCCGCCCGGCGCGCGAAGGCGCGCCCGGGCTCCGGGCGGGGAAGTGGGCTCGCTGTGCCGCGATCTCAGAGGCAGCACGCGATGACGGGCCGGTCTCGGCCTACGACGTCAACGCGCGCTCGGACGACCGGGCATGCCTCACCGCTTCCCTTTCCCTCGTGGGTGACTCACCGCCCCGAACGCTATCGGCTCGCGGCAGGGTCCATGTCGCCGGGTGCGTCGACGAAGATGGCGCCGATCTCCGCCAGCCGCTCGGCCGCGTAGGCCGGGTCGATCAGGGATTCAGGGGTGTGGATGCCCGGCGGGACGGCTTCGCCACGCAGAGCGAGCTGCCGCTCGACGCCGAGGGCGATGCCGAGTGCGGTCAGGGGGCGCTGCCCTGCCGGGTGGACGAGGTAACGGCTCGTGCTGAGCGGTGCACCCGTCGGGCCTACTCCTTCGAGGTCGACCCGGATCTCGATGGAAGCGGGGTCGCCGCGGCGCCGGGCGGCGGATTCACCGACGGCCATGTCGAAGCGGACGTTCGCCGCGCCCGTCGCAAGGGCGAGGCTCGGTACGTCGAGGATGGCGATGCTCCGACCGGGCAGGACGACGCCGTCGGTACTGGGCACATCCGCCTGGGCGTCGGGGCCGTCGACCCAGGTGAAGACGCCGTCACTGCGCACCGTCCCTGCCGTGGTGGCGGTGGCCCACCGCTCCAGATCCGCTGTTCCCGCGGGCCCGCCGGTGTCCGACTCGTCCAGTACGGCGCCGATCCGGATGGTGTCGACCCGGTGGAACTCCCGGGCTGTTTCCAGCGTCGCGAGGACGACGATGCCGGCGCAGAAGTGGCTGGCCACCAGGATCGGCGAGGTGCTTGCCCGCCGTGCGCCCGCGACGACTTCGGGTGCGATCTCCACCAGGCCGCTGGAGATGCTGAGGTAGGGCAACCCGTGGTCCTGCGCGTAGTGCAGCCCGTTCAGGCGGTCGTCCCACAGGGCGGCGACCACTGCCGAGTAGCTGTGTTCGGCCGGCAGACCGAGATCGCTGCGCCGCAGGTCGATGGTCACGGCTGTTGCGCCGCCGAGTTCGTCGGCCACTCGTTGCGCGCGGCCGATATCGCGACCCGCGATCGTCAGTGGCAGTTCCGGGTGCCACTGACGCAGGAGAGCGGCGGCCCCCGAGCCCGCCTGCCCCGAACCACCCAAGATCAGTACTGGCTCCGACTGTTCCACTGTGGGTCCTCACTCATATGAAGCTACATTTTGTAGCCTACGTTTTGTAACATAGGCTGGAGTGCGACACAACGGAGGGCCATGGCCACCACCTCGACCCGCCTGTCCAAGCAGGCCAGGCGGGAGCAGCTGCTCAACACCGCCGTGACGATCGTGCGAACCCAGGGCGCCGACGGCCTGACTCTGGTCACCCTCGCGGAGGCGGCCGGAGTGAGCAGGCCGATCGTGTACGACCACTTCGGCACTCGCCCCGGTCTGCTGCTCGCGCTCTACCGACGCCTCGACGAACGTCACCGAGCCGCGATCGCGGAGGCGTTGCAGGAGGCCGGACCCACGGCTGGCGAGATCGCCCGCGTCATCAGCGCCGCGTACTTCGCCTGCGCCACGGACATGCCGGAACTCGGCGCCGTTTCCGCCGCGTTGAAGGGGAATCCGGAGATGGGGACGATCCAGCGCGAGATGCTCGACAGTTACACGGACCTGATGGCCGCCCAGCTGCTGCCGCACTCCGGCCTCGCACCCGAAGCCCTCCGGCTACGGTGCGTCGGAGTGCTGGGCGCGGCCGAGGCGGTTGCCGCCGAGCTGAACCGAGGGCGGGCATCTGCCGACGACGCGGTCACCGCACTGATCGACCTGATCATGGGCGGCCTCGGCACCCGGACCGACCGTTAGCCCCAGGGCCACTCGCCTGCCGGTGGGCAGGCCGTCCGCCCGTCACCCTCAGAAGGTGCCGAAGAAGCGGTGCCACCAACTGGGGCGCTCCACGTGATGGTGCAGCCGGCTCGGTCCGTCGTAGGTGCTCTCCAGGAGCTCTTCGGGAAGAACCGCGTAGCCGAGATCCTCAGCCCCAACCCTTGGTGCTCGGACGAGTGCTTTGACCAGGAAGTCCTCCAGCGATCCAACCAGCAGGAATGCGCGGCCTGCGGAACGTCCATCGCCGACCGCAAGCCGGGAACCCGCCGCAAGTGGTGTTCGGGCACCTGCCAGCAGAGAGGGTTCCGCTGGCGAGCGGAACTCCGCGACCGTACTCGCCTTGTTCGCGAGAGAACCGACAGTCGAAGTTCGCCGCTTCGGGAGTCACTTGAGTGATTCCCGGAATCGAACTGCGTGCGCTTGGTGACATCGCTGAGCGGGCGCCTGGGGCTTCTCCTCAGATCAGCTCTGCGAGGATCGGGAGACCCTCTGAACGGCTATCGCTCTACCCGGCGTCGAGCGCGGCCGCAATGCGGTCAAGGATCCCGACGAACTCCTCGGCCGGGATCTCGACCACGAAGACCGTTCCGGCGTCTTCGGGGTGGTTGAGCAGGTGTTCCTCACGCCAGAACTCCAGCGTGATCACCAGGCGGTCCTCTTCGCGGAACAGGAAGGCCGTCACGTTGTCGGTGGTGGGCCCCCAGAGCAGGACCCGAAACGGGCCCAACTGGCAGTCGGCCCCGGGCTCGTCGTCCCCCGAGCACTGCATAAGACGCCGGTGTGTGGCTTCGGCGGACACGCCAGCGAACGGGAGGGGAGAACCTTCACCGGACCGCAGCCAGGCGGCGGCCAGCACATCGCGGCGGAACTGGGGGACGTAAGCCACGTTGTCGTCGCAGGTCAGCCACTTTCCAGCTGCCCAGAGGTCGACCCGGCACAACGGGCCTGGCTCGCCGACCTCTGCGGCGAACCTGAACTTGTCTCCCAGAAGCACGTTCACGTCAGTGACCGTCGCAGGTCCAGCCCTTCATGAACAATCGAATACTTCGCCGGGGCAGCGGCCGGCGTGCCTCCGCCGCACCGTGTGAGTCAGCGCTAGCTCAACCTCGCTGTCACAGAACATGCAGTGACTCATCTTCGATGGCACAAACGGACATCGGCCCGACTTCCGTGGCAAACGCTCCGTCTTCGATGGCACAGGTCAACGGTCCATCACGGCGATGCCTTGCCAGGCGATAGCTTCCGATATATCGTTGACGTATCGCGACAGATCGACGATGGAAGGAGTGTAGCGATGCGTTCAAACGGATACGAGCATGAGCACGGACCGGGGCATTACGGGCCCGGTCATCACGGTCGGGGCGGTCGAGGAGATCGCGACGGACGCCGGGCCGCCTTCGGGCCGTTCGGGCCGCCGTTCGGCGGGGGGCCCTTCGGTGGCGGGCGTGGTCGGGGTGGGGGGCGGGGCAGGGCGCGGCGCGGTGATGTGCGTGCGTCGATCCTGGCCCTGCTGAAGGACCGGCCGATGCACGGGTACGAGATGATCCAGGAGATCGGCGAGCGCAGTGGCGGGGCCTGGAAGCCCAGCCCCGGCTCGGTCTACCCGACGCTTCAGCTGCTGGAGGACGAGGGGCTGATCATCAGCGCGAGCGAGGGCGGCAAGAAGCTGTTCACGCTCACCGAGTCCGGGCGCGGTGAGGCCGAGTCCGGGCCCGAGGCTCCCTGGGAGGAGGCCGGGCGCGGTGCGGACTGGGAGGGCGTGAACGAGATCCGGCAGGCCGGATTCGGTCTGATGGAGGCGTTCGGGCAGGTCTGGAAGACCGGCTCGGCCGATCAGCGGAAGAAGGCGCTGGCCGTCATCAACGACGCCCGTAAGAAGCTCTACCTGATTCTCGCCGACGAGCACTGAGCAGGTGGTCGCCGGCCGGCGCGAAAGGGGCCCCGCTCCCGGCGGGGCCCCTTTCGCGTCCGTGCGGTGAGGGTCAGGGTGTGACCAGGCCGTCGAGCTTGCGCAGGGACTCCTGGAGCGCCGCCGTCGCGGAGTCCTTGAGTTTGCCGCCCATCAGCGAGACCGCCGCGCCGGTGAACTCGCCCTCGATGCGCACCGCGGTGGCGTCCCCGTCCGGAGCCGGCGTAAGGGAGTAGCGCATGGCGAGGTTGACCCCCATCGGGCCCTTGCCCCGGGTCGTCAGCAGGCGACTGTTCTCCAGCTCGTCGACCGTCCAGGTCACTTCGGCGGGGAAGCCCATGAGCTTCATGTTCTCCTCATAGGTGGCCCCGAGCTCCAGGGTGGCCGGGCCGCCCTTGGGGAAGCTGGTGTGGGTGGCGTTCCACTCGCCGTACGACGAGAAGTCCGTCAGCTGCGCCCAGACCTTCTCGGCGGGTGCTTCGATGCGTGCCTCCGCGCTGACTTCGGCCATGCGACCACCCCTGGTTCGTCCGGTTACGGTGCCGCGGAACGTAACGGCAGCGGGACGAACATTCAATACTGATGCACCGTCAGATGTGCCGGGGTCGTCGGGTTCCGCCAGATCTCCGCCGCGTCGAAACGGTCCGACGCGCGTGGGTGCGGGCCCTCGTCGTGGCAGTGGAAAGCGGCCCAGAACAGATCGGCGGGCAGGGCGTCGTCCGGTGCGTATACGCGGTAGACGTACTGCATCCCGTCCTGGGCGAGCAGAGCGACCATCCAGAACACCCGTGGTTCCCTCCGCCCGGAGCCGATGCGTGCTGTTGCGTGCTGTGGAGTGAGTGACGTACGGGCAGGGGGTGGCGGTTGCCCGGGGGCGTGCGGAGCCAGGCGGCGCGCCCCCCTGCGGGCGATGGTTGTACGCCGTGGCGCGATCTCATCCGCAGGGATGAGGGGTCGCTCCGGTGTGCCCAACTTGGGTGGGACGCGTGAATGGGTCGCTCCGCCGATGCTTCGCCGCCCGGGGACTGATGGGGTGGAGATGTGCAAAACCGGACGCCGCGGATCCCCGAACAGCCCGCCCCCAACCCCGTCGGACCCGACGCCAGATTCACCGTCGAACTGGCCTCGGTGGTGACGGGTGCGCGCAGGCGTGCGCTGCGGGACGGTGACCGGCAGATCGACACCGCCCACCTTCTGCACTCGCTCATCGAGAGCGACCCCGAGGTCCGCGAGGCCTTCGACGGCGGACCGCGGCTGGCGAAGGTGCTCGGCTACCTCGTGCAGCGCAGCATCGGTTACGGGCTCCGCTGGCAAGGGTCGGTGGAGGACTCCGGGGCGGTTCCCGTTCTGCGGGACCCTGCCGCGGAGGGGTGGTCGCCGTCGGCCGTCACCGCGATGGAGGGTGCACTGCACCGGGCCGGGCTGCGTGGGGAGCCGCGCGCCGGCGGGCTCGATCTCCTCGCCGCACTGGCCGCAGACGGGGAGTGCCGCGCGGTGGAGGTCCTGGCGCGCGCGGGCGTGGACGCGCGGTGGCTGTCGGGCCGTGCGGCGGAGCGTACGGCCGAGGCGTCGCGGCGGGTGTGACGGCACGTCGTACGGCCGGATTGTCTCGACAGGTGTCACAGAGGTGACGGTGCTGTCGGCTGCTGTCATGATGTGCCGATGCACGCGTCTCGGGGTACTCAGAAACGTAGCGCCGGCCTGGGGCTCGCCCTGCTTTCGGCCTTCGCCTTCGGCGGCTCGGGGGTAGCCGCCAAGCCGCTGATCGAGGCGGGACTCGACCCGCTGCACGTGGTGTGGCTCCGGGTGGCGGGCGCCGCCGTCATCATGCTGCCGATCGCCTGGCGCCACCGGAACCTGGTCCGTGAGCGGCCCGCCCTGCTCGCCGGGTTCGGGCTCTTCGCCGTGGCCGGTGTGCAGGCCTGCTACTTCGCCGCCATCTCCCGCATCCCGGTCGGTGTCGCGCTCCTCGTCGAGTATCTGGCCCCCGCGCTCGTCCTCGGCTGGGTCCGGTTCGTCCAGCGCAGGCCCGTCACCCGGGCCGCGGCGCTCGGTGTGGTCCTGGCGGTCGGCGGCCTCGCCTGTGTGGTCGAGGTCTGGGCCGGGCTCGGCTTCGACGCCCTCGGGCTGCTGCTCGCCCTCGGTGCCGCCTGCTGCCAGGTGGGCTACTTCGTCCTCTCCGACCACGGCGGCCAGGAGGGCAAGGGCGACGACAGCCAGCGCGTCGAACCTCCGCACCCGCTCGGCGTCATCGCGTACGGACTGATCGTCGGAGCCCTTGTCCTGACCGTTGTCGCGCGCCCCTGGGGCATGGACTGGTCGCTGCTCGGCGGCACCGCGGGCATGAACGGCAACGGGGTCCCCGCCTGGCTGCTGCTCGGCTGGATCGTGCTGATCGCCACGGTGCTCGCGTACGCCACCGGTGTCGTCTCCGTCCGGATGCTCTCGCCGCAGGTGGCCGGGGTCGTCGCCTGCCTGGAGGCGGTCATCGCCACCGTGCTGGCCTGGGTGCTGCTCGGCGAGCACCTCTCCGCCCCGCAGCTCATCGGCGGCTTCGTCGTCCTGACCGGTGCGTTCATCGCGCAGTCGGCGGCCCCGAAACCGCCGTCGGGGCCCGTCGCCGCAGGTGGGGGCGCGGCGGCCGGCGTCACGGAGGGCGAGTTGTCCGCCGGGCGGGCCTCGCATTAGTGTGCCGGTCATGCATCTGACTGTGCTTCCGCCGCCTGCCGCCTAGCGCGGGCGGCCACTCCTGACGAAGACCGGGCTCGGGCAGTCCCCGAGCGGTTCGTCGCTGCCCGCGTGCGGAGTCGAGCGACCACCATCCCGTCTTCCTCCTCTGGAGCGGTCATATGTCTGTTCCCGTTGTTCCCGCGCTGCCCGTCGGGCGGAGCCTGCTGTATCTCGTCATCGCCGGAGTCGCCTGGGGGACCGCCGGTGCGGCAGCCTCGCTGATCTTCCGGGTCAGCGATCTCGGTCCCCTCGCCCTGTCCTTCTGGCGCTGCGCCGGCGGCCTCGTCCTGCTGGCGGGGGCGCTCGCCGTACGTCCCCGGCGCGCACCCCGGCAGCCCGAGCCCCGGCGTCGCCGGCTGCTGCGCATCCTCGGCACGGGGGTCGGTCTCACCGTGTTCCAGAGCGCGTACTTCGCGGCCGTCGAGGTCACCGGCCTCGCCGTGGGCACCGTCGTCACGCTCGGTGCCGGGCCCGTCCTGATCGCCGTGGGCGCACGGCTGATGCTCGGCGAACACCTCGGCCGGGGCGGCCTGGCCGCCGTGACCGGGGCGCTGACCGGTCTGGCCGTGCTGGTCCTGGGCGGTGAGGGCGGCGACGTGGTCCCGGCCGGGGTGCTGCTCGCGCTGCTGTCCGCCGCCGGATACGCGGCGATCACCCTGCTCACCCGGTGGCTCGGGCGGGACGGCGGCGGCGGTGACGCGACGGTCACCAGCGCCTGGGCGTTCGGCATCGGGGCGGTGGGGCTGCTGCCCATGGCCGTGGCCGAGGGCCTCGTGCCGCACACCGCCGAGACGGGACAGGTGCTGTGGCTGCTCGTCTACGTGGCGGCGGTGCCCACCGCGCTCGCGTACGCGCTGTACTTCGCCGGGGCCGCCGCAGTCCGCTCGGCCACCGTCTCCGTCATCATGCTTCTGGAGCCGGTGAGCGCCGCGCTCATCGCGGTGACCGTCCTGCGGGAGCGCCTGACGGCGGCCACCGTCGTCGGAACGCTGCTCCTCCTGGCCGCCGTGGCCGGGCTGGCCCTTGCCGAGGCGCGGGGCGCCGCGGTCACGCGCCGGCGGGAGGCCGAGCCGGTGGCGGTGTAGCGGGCAGGGGCCTGGAGCCCGGTGTCGAGGCTCCGGGCCCCGCCTTCCTCCGGGTGGCCGGGATCAGAGAGCGCGGAGGTAGTCCGGTACGCCGATGGCCGGGTCCAGGTCGTCCGCCGGGACCGGTGCCGCGTAGCCCCGGGTGAGCGGCACGATCCCGGTCCAGTGGGGGAGGGCGATGTCCTCCGGCTCGTCGTTGGGGCCGCCGGTGCGGACCTTCGCGGACACCTCGTCGAGGTCCAGCCGGATCACCGCCGTCGCGGCCAGCTCCTTGGCGTCTGCCGGGCGCGCGTCCCGTGAGCGGCCGGGAACGGCCTGGTCGACGATCGCGTCGAGGGCGATGCGCCGCTCCTCTGGGTCGGTCACAGCGGTGGCGGTGCCGTGGACCACCACGGAGCGGTAGTTCAGCGAGTGGTGGAAGGCGGACCTGGCGAGCACCAGGGCGTCGACATGGGTGACGGTCAGGCAGACCGGCAGACCGGGGTCCGCGGCCCGGGCGTTCCGCAGCGGCCGGGATCCGGTCGACCCGTGGACGTACAGGCTCTCCCCGACCCGGCCGAACATGGTCGGCAGCACGACCGGCGCCCCGTCCCGGACGAAGCCGAGGTGGCAGAGGTAGGTCTCGTCGAGTATCGAGTGGACCAGCTCGCGGTCGTAGGAGGCGCGCTCCTTGGCCCGGGTGGGGACCGTGCGGCCGGTGGGTGTGTAGGGGGCGGTGACGCCGGGGCCCGTGGTGCCGGGCGGTGCGGTGTCCTGCATGGCGTACTCCATTGCGGATCTCATTGCACTAGTGCATACTGTTGTTTGTGCTAGGAGAGTATCGGATCAGTGGGCGGCGCGCATCGGAAATTGCCGCCAGTGTGGAGCGCGGGGTCGGTTCCGGAGGCCTCGCGCCCGGTCATGTGCTGCCCCCGATGCGGGAGTTGGCCGCACGGCTGGAGGTCAACCCGAACACCGTGGCGGCCGCCTACCGGACGCTGCGCGAGCGCGGAGTGATCGAGACGGCGGGACGGCGGGGGAGCCGCGTGCGGCCGCGTCCGGCCAGTACCCCGCGCGGCTCCCTGCGCATCGAGGCACCGCCGGGCGTACGCGATCTGGGGGAGGGCAACCCCGATCCGGCCCTGCTGCCGTCGCTCGGCCCGGCACTCGCCGCGGCCGCCGCGATCGACGCCGGGCATCCGGGTCTGTACGGGGAAGTGTCCGTGGTTCCGGAGTTCGCCGCGTACGCACGGGGGGCGATGGACGCCGACGGGGTGCCCGAGGGGCCGGTCGTGGTGACCTCCGGCGCCCTCGACGCCATCGAGCGGGTGCTCGCGGCGCACCTGAGGCCGGGCGACGCGGTGGCGGTGGAGGACCCGGGGTGGGGCAGTGTGCTCGACCTCGTACCGGCGCTCGGGCTGCGCGCCGTACCGGTCGGCGTGGACGACGACGGGCCGCTGGTCGCGGACGTGGAGCGGGCGCTGAGGGCCGGGGCGAGGGCGCTCGTCGTCACCGACCGGGCGCAGAACCCGACCGGCGCCTGCGTGAGCGGGCGCCGCGTCGGGGAGCTGAAGGCCGTGCTCGCCCGCCACCCGGACGTGCTGCTGATCGAGGACGACCACGGCCACGCCATCGTGGACCTGCCGCTGCACCCGCTGGCGGGCACCACGGACCACTGGGCGTTCGTCCGGTCGGCGGCCAAGGCGTACGGGCCCGATCTGCGGGTCGCCGTGCTCACCGGGGACGCGGTCACGGTCGACCGGGTCGCGGGCCGGCAACGGCTGGGCCCCGGTTGGGTCAGCCGGCTGCTCCAGCGTGCGGTGCTCCACCTGTGGACCTCCGACGCCGTCGACACCGCCGCCGTCGCGCGGTCCTACGCGGAGCGGCGTGACGCCCTCGTGCACGCCCTGGCCGAGCGCGGGGTGGTCGCCCGGGGGCGTAGCGGGATGAACGTGTGGGTGCCCGTCAGCGATGAGACCGGGGCCATCGCCCGGCTGCTCCACGCGGGCTGGGCCGTGGCCCCCGGGGCGCGCTTCCGGATGGCCGCGCCCCAGGCGGTACGGCTCACCGTCTCCCCGCTGACGGCCGCGGACATCGGGCCTCTGGCGGACGCCGTGGCGGCGGCGGCCGGGCCCGCGCGGCCGGTGACGTACGGCTGAACAGCCTTGCCGTGCCGGCTGGTCAGGTCCGGCTGAGGGCACCCCGCCGTGCACCGCGTCAGGTCCGGTCCGAGGAGCCTTGCCGCGTACGGCGGTCAGGTCCGGCTGGGCCGCTCCGTCCGGTCGCCTGCGGTACGGCCGCCTGCGGTACGGGCCCGTGCCGAGGGTGACGGGCGGCTCTGGGTGAGGGCCGCGCCCGCCAGGACGATCACCGCGCCCACCGGGGTGTTCCAGCTGAGCTGTTCGCCGAGCAGGGCCACACCCGCCGCGGTGGCGATCACCGGGATGAAGTAGGTGACCATCTGCCCGGTCGTCGGGCCGACCTCCTGGACCAGCCCGTACTGGAGCAGGACCGCCAGACCCGTGCCGAGTGCGCCGAGCGCCAGGACGGACAGGGTCGGCAGCAGCGGGAACGTCTCCGGGGCCGAGGTGAACACCGGCGTCACCACGGCCAGTTGCAGCGTCCCGACGAAGAGCTGGCTGCCGGTGAGCGTCAGCGTCGACGAGCCGGTCCCGGCCAGCGTACGGCGGACGTAGATCCAGCCGACCGCGTAGCTGAACGAGGCCAGCAACGCCATCCCCGTACCGGGCAGGTCCAGGCCGGAGAAGCCCTGCCAGGCACCCAGCACCGTCAGCACGCCGAGGAAGCCGACGCCCAGCCCCGCGACGCGGCGGCGGGTCGGGCGGTCCTCGGAGAGGGCGACCACCGAGAGGGCCATGCCCCACAGGGGCGAGGTCGCGTTGCAGATGCCGGCGAGGGTGGAGGGGATGGTCAGCTCGGCGTACGAGAAGAGGGAGAACGGCAGCGCGTTGAGGAAGAAGGCCGCCACGGTGATGTGCCCCCAGGTCCGGGCCGAGCGCGGCAGCCGCTCGCGGCGCATCGCCATCGCGACGGCCAGGACGGCGGTCCCGGCCAGCAGCCTGCCCAGCGTGACCTGGAACGGCGCGTACCCCTCGGTGCCCACCTTGATGAGCAGGAAGCTGAACCCCCAGATCAGGGAGAGCGCGGCGAACCGGATCCGCCAGTCCACGGCCGGGCGCGGAGCGGCGGGGGCCGGTGGGAGCGGAGCGGCGGGGCCGGGCGGGAGTGGGGGCACGGTCGCGGCCGGAGGGGCGGTGGACTGCTGGAGAGGGGCGGCGGGCTGCTGGCAGGGGACGCTCATGGCTCAACGATGACGAACAGCACTGCTTAGAACAAGCGAGAGTTTCTGCGTCCGTTCGCGTAGCATCGCTTACATGTTGAATCTGGAGCGGCTGCGCACCCTGGACGCCCTCGCCCGGTACGGCTCGGTGAGCGGGGCCGCCGGGGGTCTGCATGTCACCACGTCGGCGGTCTCGCAGCAGATGGCCAAGCTGGAGCGCGAGGTCGGACAACAGCTGCTCGCCAGGAACGGCCGCGGGGTCCGCCTCACCGACGCGGGCCGGCTGCTCGCGGATCACGCCGCGCGGATCCTGTCACAGGTGGAGCTCGCCCAGTCCGACATCGAGGCCCAGCGGGGCGAGGTGGTCGGCGAGGTGACGCTCTCCGCGTTTCCCACGGCAGCGCGCGGACTGCTGCCCGCCACGCTCACCGCCCTGCGCGCGGACCACCCCGAACTGCGGGTCCGGACCCGGGAGCTGGAGCCGGAGCAGGGGCTCCTGGCGGTTCTGCGGGGCGATGTCGACGTGGCAGTGGCGCTCGACTGGAGCAACAAGCGGCTGCCCGTGCCCGGCGGCCTGACCAAGGTCGAACTCCTCGACGACGCACCGGACATCGCCATGCCCGCCGGGCATCCGCTGGCGGACCGGGCCGAGGTGGAGCTGGAGGACTTCGCACAGGACGAATGGGTCTCCTGGCCCGAGGGCGAATTCTGTTACGAATGGCTGATGTTCACCCTGCGCTCCCGGGGGATCGAGCCGCGCATCTCCCACCTGGCCGGAGAGCACCACACGCAACTCGCCCTGATCGCCGCCGGGTTCGGGGTCTGCGTGGCGCCCCGGCTGGGCCGGGGTCCTGTCCCTGAGGGAGTCTCCCTGGTGCCGGTGCGGCAGACCATGCGCCGTCACATCCATGCCGTCTGGCGTACGGACGCCGACCGCCGCCCCTCGGTCCGCGCCGCCGTCGAGTCGCTGCGGGCGGCGGGGCGGCGCGTGGCGGCCGGGGCGCCCGCGGTGGGGTGACTACCGTCCCGGCCCCGCGAGTTTGCGGAAGTCCCACGAGGTGATGGTCTCCGGGGTGAGCCGCAGCCAGGCGTGCCGCCCGTCGTGCGGCATCTCCGTCATCCCGAAGTACTTCGCCGGGAACAGCCGCTCCGGTACGTCGAGTCCGGGGCACGGCTCGCCCGTTCGCGGGGCCTCGCCGACGAACTCCGCCGTACCGGACAGCTCCACGCCGCGCAGTTCGTCGTACGCCTCCCCGTCGTCGACCACGACGGCGATCCTCGGGTCCGCGCGCAGCTGGGACCAGCGCAGGCTGCGGGTGATGGAGTACAGCCAGAGCGAGGAGCCGTCCCAGACGAACCAGAGCGCGCCGATGTGCGGAGCGCCGTCGGCTGCGAGCGTGGCGACCCGGCAGGTGCGCTGCTCGCCGAGGTAGGCGTCCCGCTCCTCGGGGGTCATCATGATCCGGCGGCCGCGTCGCTGGGTATCGGTCATGCGGTGTCCTCCCCTTGTCATCTGACGATGTGTCAGAAATCATGGGGGCTTCTTCCGTACGGCGCAATGCCGTTCGCCGTACGGAAGACGCAAGGAGCGGAACAGGCAGAAGCAGCAGACGGAGGAGGAGCGTTGTGGCATCCGCAGCATCCCAGGAACGGCTCGCCGCGCTGCTGGCCCCCGCCACCACCGTACTGCTGACCGTCGAATGCCAGCAGGGGGTCGTGGGGCCGGACAGCGCCCTGCCCGAACTCGCCGGGGCCGCCCGCTCCTCGGGCGCGCTCGACAACATCGCCCGGCTGGTCGCCGCCGCCCATGAGGGCGGGGTCCAGGTCATGCACGCCGTGGCGGAGAGCCGCCCCGACGGACGCGGCGCCAACCGCAACGCCCGGCTCTTCCGCGCCGCCGCCCGGCTCCCCGTCCAGCAGCACGCCGGTACCACCGCCGTACGGGTCGCGGCGCCCATCCAGGTCGCGGACGAGGACCTCGTCGTACGCCGGCTGCACGGGCTCTCGCCGCTCGCCGGTACCGACGTCGACGCCCTCCTGCGCAACCTGGGCTGCCGCACGCTCGTCGTCACCGGGGTCTCGGCCAATGTCGCGATCCCCAACGCGGTGTTCGACGCCGTCAACCTCGGCTACACGGCCGTCGTCCCGTCCGACGCGATCGCGGGGGTGCCCACCGAGTACACCCCCGCCATGATCCGCAACACCCTCGCCCTGGTCGCCACCATCGCCACCACCGACGACATCCTGGGCCACTGGAAGGCGCCCCGCAGGCGGGCCGGGGCCACGCCGAGGTGACCGGGTGGGCTGGCCGGGGCTACGCCAAGGTGATCGAGTCGCCCGCCACCGAGATCTCCCGCGTGGGCAGCGGCTGGGTGGCGGGTCCGCCGGTGGGGCTGCCGGTCGCCGCGTCGAACGTCGAGTTGTGGCAGGGGCAGGTGATGACGTTGTCCACAACGTCCTTGACCGCACAGCCCTGATGGGTGCACGTGGCCGAGAACGCCTTGAACTCACCGGCGCTCGGCTGGGTCACCACGACTTTCTGCGCGGCGAAGACGACCCCGCCGCCCTCGGGGATGTCCGCCGTTTTCGCCAGCACGGCCCCGCCCGCACCGCCGCTCCCCGGTTGCTCGACCGACTCCGCGCCCCCCGGCCCGTCCGACCCTCCGCAGGCGGTGAGTGCGGCGGCCGCTCCGGCCGCACCCACCGCCAGGACGACGGTGCGGCGTTCGAGGAGGGTCCGGCGCTCCTGGGCTGCGCTCATCGTGGCAATTCCCTTCATCGGTATCCATGAATGTGTCCTGCTGCCATGGATACGGAGAGCGGGGCGCCGGTGTTCAGGGCGAGCCGTTGCCCGGCCGGCCGGGCTCGGGCGCTGCGGTCAGGGGTGCAGCAGCCGCTGCCAGTCCTCCGGGACCCGGTCGGACGGGCCGGGGGTCGGCTGGTCGGCCGGGTGGGCGTCCGGCGGGGTGAGTGCCGGGCCGGACTCGTACAGGTCGCCGGTGGCGAAGTTCCAGTACCACCCCTCGCCCGGTTCGAAGCTCTGTGCCAGCGGATGCCCGCTGGACTTCCAGTGAGCGGTGGCGTGCTGCCCGGGTGACGAATCGCAGCAGCCGACGTGCCCGCACTGGGCGCATCTGCGCAGGTGGAACCACCAGCCGCCCGTCGTGTCGCAGTCAGCGCAGCCGCTGCCGCTGGGTGGGGTGCTCGGGTCGACTCCGTCGATCTCGGTCATGAGGACTCCTCGGATGTACTCGATCCATCTTCGGTCCGGGCATCGGTCCCCGCATCAGGGGCGGTCAGCGGCAGGAGCACCCGGAACCGGGTGTCGCCCGGCACGGACTCGACCTCCAGGCTGCCGTGGTGCTTGTTGACCACGATCCGCCAGGAGATGTCCAGCCCCAGCCCCGTACCCTGACCGACCGGCTTGGTCGTGAAGAACGGGTCGAAGATGCGGCCGCGGATCTCCTCGGGCACCCCGGGACCCGTGTCGCGGAACTCCACCAGCAGGCGGTCGCCCTCCCGGGCCGTGCGCACCGTCAGCGTGCCCTCACCGCCGGCGCCTCCGATCGCCTGTACCGCGTTGTCGACGAGATTGGTCCACACCTGGTTCAGCTCCGCCGGGTACGCGGGAACCTGGGGCAGGGAGCGGTCGTACTCCTTGACCAGGCGCATCTGCGGGCCGATCTTGCCCGACAGCATCAGCAGCGTGCTGTCGAGGAGTTCATGGACGTCGACGTCGCGGTACGGGGCCCGGTCGAGCTGTGCGTACTGCTTCGCCGCGTCGACCAGATGGGAGATGCGCGTGGTGGAGTCGTTGATCTCATCCATCAACAGCTCGATCTCCACGGTGTAGTTGAGCCAGCCCACCGCCCCGGGCAGGATCTCCTCGTCCACCGTCACCGCGACCTGCTCCAGCCACTGGGTGTCCAGCCCCGCCTGCACGAAGGTGGGTGCGATCCGCCAGCCCTCCGACACCCCGTGGTCCTCCAGCCAGTCGCTGATCCCGTCCTCGCGGTCGGCCGCCTCCAGAGGGCTCAGCACCGGCGCCTTGGCAACGCGTTCGGCGGTACGTTCCTGGATCTCGATCAGTGAGGCCAGTGCCTCGCGCGAGTACGTGCCCTGCGCGATCAGGGACAGCTTGTGCCGCATCCTGCCGACCCGTTCCCGCAGCGTCGCCGTCGCGCGGACCGCGGCCGCCGCCGGGTTGTTGAGCTCGTGCGTCAGCCCCGCGGACAGGGACCCGAGGGCCAGCAGGCGCTCGCGCTGCCCGATGGCCCGCTGGGTGTTCCTGGTCCCGAAGAACAGGCCCTCCAGCAGGTGCGCCGCCATGGGGAACCACTCCCGCATGACGTCCGCGAACGACTCGGCGGGCAGGACGAAGAACCGCGTCGGCTCCGTCACCCGCATCGAGTTGTTGTACGTCTGGGGAACCCGGTCGCCCAGATACGCCTGCATCGCGCCCGAGTACACACCGCGCTGTGAGGTGCGGGTGACCTCGATGTCGTCCCCGCCGACCCGGCGGGAGAGGACCACAGTGCCCTCGATCATGACGTAGAAGCATGTGGCGGGGTCGCCCTCCGTGTACACGGGACCGGGCTCGAACCGTTCCACGCGGCCCTCGGCGCACAGTCTCCCGAGCTGTTCGCCGGAGAGCTTCTCGAACAGGAAGAGCGACCCGACCTCCTGCCGGTCGCATGGCAGGACCTGTGCGTTCACGACTGCTCCAGATACCGGTGGACGAGCATCACGGCCATCGCGCCCTCGCCCACGGCGGACGCGACGCGCTTCGCGGACAGGGCGCGGGCGTCACCCGCCACGAACACGCCGGGGGCGCTGGTCTCCAGGTGGTACGGGGGCCGGTCGAGCTCCCAGCCGACCGGTGGCCGTCCGTCCGGCGTCAGGTCCGGTCCGGCGAGGATGAAGCCGTACCGGTCGCGCAGCACCGTCCCGTCCAGCCAGTCCGTCAGCGGGGCCGCGCCGATGAAGACGAACATCCACTGCACGTCGACGCTCTCGCTGCCGCCGGTCGCCTCGTCCCTCAGCGTCAGGCGCTCCAGGTGCTCCGCCCCATGGGCCTCGCCGACCACCGTCCGGGTCCGGACCGTGATGTTGGGGGTCTCCTCGATCTGCTGGATCAGGTAGTAGGACATGGACGCGGTGAGGGACGCGCCGCGCACCAGGAGGGTCACCGACTTCGCCCCTCGTGAGAGGAACACGGCCGCCTGCCCGGCGGAGTTCGCGCCACCGACGACGTACACGTCCTGACCCTCGCAGGACGACGCCTCGGTCAGCGCGGAGCCGTAGTACACCCCACGCCCCGTCAGGTCGTCGCAGCCCGGCGCCCCGAGCTGCCGGTAGGACACCCCGGTCGCCAGGATGACGCTGTGCGCGGCGATGGCCGAGCCGTCGGAGAAGCGCACCACACGGGCGGCGCCGTGGGCCTCAAGACCGGTGACTTCACGGGCTGTGAGGATCTCCGCTCCGAAACGGGTCGCCTGACGTCGGGCGCGGTCGGTGAGCTGGGCACCGGAGACACCGTCGGGGAAGCCGAGGTAGTTCTCGATCCGGGAGCTCTGACCGGCCTGGCCTCCTGTCGCCGACCGCTCGACCAGCACCGTACGCAGTCCCTCGGAAGCTCCGTAGACGGCTGCACCGAGCCCGGCGGGACCGCCGCCGATCACCACGAGGTCGTAGAAAACGGCGCTCGGCGCGGTCGCGAGACCGACGTGCGCGGCGAGGTCCGCCGGCTCCGGTTCGGTCAGCACCGTGCCGTCCGGGGTGAGGACCAGCGGCAGGCGCCGGCCGTCGGCACCGGCCGCCTCCAGCAGCCGGCTCCCCTCGGGCTCGTCCGAGGAGTACCAGCGGTAGGGCACCTGGTTCCTGGCCAGGAACTCGCGTACCCGTGAGGAGGGAGCCGACCACCGGTGCCCCACGACCTTCGTCGCCGGTACCGGCCGGAAGTCGCTGGAGCGCCACGCCGTGAGGAGGTCGTCCACGACCGGATAGAGCTTCTCCTCCGGCGGGTCCCAGGGCTTGAGCAGATAGTGGTCCAGGTCGACGACGTTGATCGCGTCGATGGCGGCATCGGTGTCCGCGTACGCGGTCAGGAGCACCCGCCGCGCTCCTGGGTAGACGCCGATGGCCTCTTCCAGGAACTCGATGCCGTTCATCTGCGGCATCCGGTAGTCCGCGAGGATCACGGCGACCAGATCCCCCCGCAGCTTCAGCTCCCGCAGGGCCTCGACGGCGGACTCCCCGGACTCGGCCCGCACGATCCGGTAGTCGCCCCCGTACCTGCGCCGCAGATCCCGCGCGATGGCCCGCGACACCCCGGGGTCGTCATCCACCGTCAGAATGACGGTCCGTCCTGCGTCGGTGGCCTGCGCCATGATCCTCCGCCCTGCGACGTGCGCGCTGTTCGAGCTGCCCGCACCGGCCCGCTCATCGTAAGCTCGATCGCTCGGCCCCGCTCTCCGGCCCGGCGGCCCGGACGCTCCTCGTCGGCGATCACCCCTGGTCACTATGCTCGCCCCATACCGGGAGCCGGCAGCGGAAGTGAAGCGGCGCGGCACCGGAGGGGTGTTCCACGGCTCCACGCCCCGCAGAAGTTGTCCATGGATGGCAAGGCTGAAGAGATTGGTGGCCCGGGAAGTGCTGGAAGAGGTCACCGCGACCCGCTACGTCACGCCCCTGCGTGAGGGCGGCTCGCTCCCGGGGATCGTCGAGGCCGACGATCTCGGTACGTACGTCATGAAGTTGTCTACCGGGTGGTGCTGACCTGCACCGATGCGGCTGTACCCACCCCTGACCTGCGCGGACAAGTCTTTCAGCTCTTTCGGGATCTTGCTGCGTTACGCGGTCGATTCTCCCCACGCGCTCCCCAGGACCGTCGACACTCCCCAGATTCTCCCCAGGAGGTGCCGTGAAGGCGGGCGTGGTGGCACGGGGCGTCATGCCGCCGGAGGTGCTGCCCAGGGTACGTTGAGTGACTACCCGCGGGCAGGGCAGAATCCTGGCGCCGAGCGGATGAGCGTCAGGTGTGGGTTTTCGCTGGAAGTAGACGTCTTTCCGATGACGCATCACGTGGAGTGCGTCGCGATCCTCGAACCGGTCACAAAGGCAGCCAGACCTGCAGGTTCGAGTGGTGTTCGTTATGTGCACTGTGGGCGTTACGGGCGATATCTTGACGCTGAAATGACGCTCTCAGAGGCATCGTGACGCTCATTTGACGCTCGTTCTGATGGGCCGTCAGGCGCGTTGCCCCGCTGATCAGGCGGTGCGCTGACTGCGCGGGTGTTGCAAGGCGCCGGGGATTTCGTGGTGCTGAGCGGTCCCACTCAGCCACCTGCGCAGAGTGCCACTAGGTTCTTCGTCTGCTGGTGGTACACGCCTCCCATGGTCCCCTCACCAGCGGAAATGGCCACTACGCGGCCAAGCCGTAGGCGGCTGGTCCGCGTATGGCCCGGATCTTGGTCGGCACGGAGTGCACCCCTGACGGTCGGCCCGTGGCGGCGGCGAGCTGGCGGGTCGCTCCGGGACCGGCTTGGCGCCGTGTCGGCGGGAACGACGGCAAGGGCTGGGACGACTGCCTCCCGCGCAGCGGAACACCTCCGCGTCCGCAGGGAGGGTCACCACCCGCGCCGAGCGCCTTCCCTGGTGAGCGGAGCACCCTCGCGTTGGCGGGGAGGACGGAGGAGGACGACGGCATGGCCGGACCCCGGTAGGGCCCCCGCGTCGGCGGGGAGGACGGCCAGAGCCGTACCGGCATCACGTGGGGGCACGGAACACCCCGCGTCGGCGGGGAGGACATGGTGAGTACGAGGGCGACGGCCCCGAGGATCGGAACACCCCCGCGTCGGCGGGGAGGACCGTGACGCCAGCCGCGGACTCGGCCGCGCCGCCGGAACACCCCCGCGTCGGCGGGGAGGACGGCAGGTACGGGGCCAGGCGGTCCGCGATCTCCGTAACACCCCCGCGTCGGCGGGGAGGACCCACGCAGGGCGGCCGACATTTCCTTGATGTACGGAACACCCCCGCGTCGGCGGGGAGGACGACATCCTCCTGCTCCTGCACCACGTCGGGAACGGAACACCCCCGCGTCGGCGGGGAGGACTCGCTCCCGTCCGTCGTGCGGATCTGGAATTCCGGAACACCCCCGCGTCGACGGGGAGGACGACGTGCGCGGGAGGTCGACACCGGCCGCCTTCGGAACACCCCCGCGTCGGCGGGGAGGACGTGAGACGGACTGGTGTCCCCGAGGCGTGGGCCGGAACACCCCCGCGTCGGCGGGGAGGACGCGCCGATCGTGAGCTGGGCGGATGCTGCCAGCGGAACACCCCCGCGTCGGCGGGGAGGACGTGGCTTGCCCGTACCAGGCGCCGCCGACGGACGGAACACCCCCGCGTCGGCGGGGAGGACATGGTCGGCTACCGGGCGTCCGCCGCACAGGGCGGAACACCCCCGCGTCGGCGGGGAGGACAGAGGACCAGGCCGCGTGAGCACCGCGACCGACGGAACACCCCGCGTCGGCGGGGAGGACGGTCCGGCGCCCCTGCGTCTGGCTGCTCGGCACGGAACACCCCCGCGTCGGCGGGGAGGACAGGTACGCGGCGACCGACGCGGCGGTGACCTTCGGAACACCCCCGCGTCGGCGGGGAGGACGTGAGCCGCAGAACCTGTGTGGGGACGGGCCCCGGAACACCCCCGCGTCGGCGGGGAGGACGCCATGGTCGCCTGGATCGGGGGGCCGATGTCCGCAACACCCCCGCGTCGGCGGGGAGGACCAAAATGAACGGCGGATACTGCCACTCGTCCTCGGAACACCCCCGCGTCGGCGGGGAGGACCAATACGCCTGCCACATGATCCCCCGTGCGCCCGGAACACCCCCGCGTCGGCGGGGAGGACTACCGGCGGAGTCGCGGGTTGGCCCAGAACAGCGGAACACCCCCGCGTCGGCGGGGAGGACGGGGCCTTCCGGCCGAGGAACTCGGCGACCTCGGAACACCCCCGCGTCGGCGGGGAGGACGCCATGTAGATGAGGCCGACGCACAGGACCAGCGGAACACCCCCGCGTCGGCGGGGAGGACTCGACCGTGTCGTCATCGAGAGACCGGGTGGTCGGAACACCCCCGCGTCGGCGGGGAGGACACGGCTCAACCTTCGGATCCTCCGCCCAGGGTCGGAACACCCCCGCGTCGGCGGGGAGGACCTTCATGTGGTGGATCAGGCGGCGGTGGCGCGCGGAACACCCCCGCGTCGGCGGGGAGGACATCTGCCTCGGCACCAGTGCGGGCGTCGCGGGCGGAACACCCCCGCGTCGGCGGGGAGGACGCGAGCAGCTCCGCACCACCGGTCACGATGAGCGGAACACCCCCGCGTCGGCGGGGAGGACCAGGTGCACCCGTCGCTCTCCTCTGCCTGCTGCGGAACACCCCCGCGTCGGCGGGGAGGACGTCTCCTACGAGAAGAAGGAGAACCCGGTCCACGGAACACCCCCGCGTCGGCGGGGAGGACCACCACCTGAGAGCCGCGGGCGGACCGGAAGGCGGAACACCCCCGCGTCGGCGGGGAGGACAACGGCAGCCACACCGCGCCCGTACGCCGGGCCGGAACACCCCCGCGTCGGCGGGGAGGACATATCGGCGCAGAAGTACACCATTTTGCCGAGCGGAACACCCCCGCGTCGGCGGGGAGGACGGTCCACTCGGTGGGGACGGTCAGCGGCTCGGCGGAACACCCCCGCGTCGGCGGGGAGGACGACCCACACGACAGCGGTGTGGCCACCCAGAACGGAACACCCCCGCGTCGGCGGGGAGGACATGGACCGGGTCATGGGCAAGCTGGCCAAGGGCGGAACACCCCCGCGTCGGCGGGGAGGACGCCGCACGCAGCGACGTCAACGCCTGGTTGAGCGGAACACCCCCGCGTCGGCGGGGAGGACGGCTCTGCGGGCCGGACCCGGCATCGTCAACGCGGAACACCCCCGCGTCGGCGGGGAGGACGATCCGGACCCAGGCGGGGCTGGTGGGCGCCCCGGAACACCCCCGCGTCGGCGGGGAGGACCTCCTCAGCCCCAACGAGACGTGCACCGAAGGCGGAACACCCCCGCGTCGGCGGGGAGGACTCCTTGCGGCACGGGGCGCACTCCTCGATGTGCGGAACACCCCCGCGTCGGCGGGGAGGACGCCTTGCCCCAACCGTGGTCGTCGCGGGCGGTCGGAACACCCCCGCGTCGGCGGGGAGGACACTTCCTGACCTGCGCCTTAAGAAGGGCTTTGCATTTTCTTTGCCATTCTTGAGGGGGTGAGGCGCTCGGTCAGACGCATGCCGTCACTCTATCCAGCTGCAGCTTGCAAGGCCGCCCAGCGAGCGCCGAGCCACGTTACTGAGCGAGGAACGCCGTCGGTACGCGAGTAGCGACATCAATGTCAGTGCCGGGTGCTTGTATGCAATGGGTGGCGGGTTCGCTTCCGTTGCCAGATCAGGTTCGAGTGGTGGAGCGGAGAGGGCTGGCGTGCTGCATAGGCGGAGCGTGGTGGATGAGTCGGTGTGGGGAAAGGCCCGGGGGCTGGATCCGGCGTTGCCTCCCTACCCGCTGGTGAGGCATCTTCTCGACGCGGCCGCGATGGCGCTCCACTTGTGGGACGTTTATCTGGCGGGCAACCAGAGGGCGCGTATAGCCGACGGGATGGGCTTGGTCGGGGAACCGGATCGCGCTCGGGCGCTCGTCGGCCTGTGCGCTGGCCTGCACGACATCGGGAAGGTGTCGGGGTTCCAATTCTGTTCACGGCCGGCTGCGCAGTTCCTCAGCGGCGGGCTGGCGGCGGGCAGCGAGCGGATGAGTGCCGAACGGGCCGGGCACGACGTAGCGGGCATGACTGCTGCGGCTGCGGTGCTGGAGGTCCTGGGCTTCGACGATGAGGACGAGATGAGCGCCGCTGAACGAGTGGCGGAGATCATCGGCGGTCATCACGGGCGCTTCCACCGTCAGGTGGACGGCGCCTATCCGGCGTTTCTCGGCGGCGCGGCGTGGGCTGGCCAGCGGATCGCGCATGCCACAGCGGTGCACGAGGCGCTGGGATCCCCGGCAGCGCCCGGCTCGTTTGAGGCTCCCGTTGCCGTGCTGGTGACGGGGGTGGTGATACTCGCGGACTGGCTGGTCAGCCAGGAGGGATACCTGCGGAGACGCCAGCGCACGCTCAAGCCTTCATTGGCCGCTCATTTCCGGCGCTCGCAGGCTGACGCGGCCGGATTGCTGCGGGATGCCGGGCTGACTCCTGTGGAACTGGAGCGCAAGGACTTCGCCGAGGCGTACGGCATCGCGGGGGAGCCGAATCCCTTGCAGCGGTCGGTTATGGACGACCTGCTGGCTGCGGCGGGTACCGGGAGCCGAGGCGGCATTATGTTGGTGACTGCCGCGCCTGGTGACGGGAAGTCGGAGACCGCGTTGGAGGCGGAGCGGATTCTGTCGAAGATTTTCGGCACGCACGGGTATGCGTTTTTGCTGCCGACGATGGCCACCAGTGACCAGATGCACGACCGGGTCGCCAGGACCTTGGGAAACCAGTCCGGGGAGGAAGCCGGGCTGACCTTGGTTCACAGCATGGCGTGGCTGAGCAGCTCCTACGCCGACGAAGACTTGGACGGCGAGGCGGTGGTGACCTGCGATGGCGACGAGGCTCCGGCCGGGCGCCGTCGCCGGGAGGCCGACATGCGGCCGGGACGGTGGTTGCGTGGACCGAAGAGGCCGCTGCTGGCGCAGTTCGCGGTCGGGACAATTGACCAGGCGCTGATGGCTGTGCTGCCTGTTCGGCACAACGCTCTGCGGATGCTGGCTCTCTCGAACAAGACTTTCATCGTGGACGAGGCGCATGCCTACGACCCGTACATGCAGGTGCTGCTGGGTCGGCTGCTGAACTGGCTGGGCTTCTATGGCGTGCCGGTCGTGCTGCTGTCGGCGACTTTGCCGTGCTCGGTCGGCGACCGCTTGGTCAAGGAGTACCTGCGGGGCGCGGGCCACAAGTCGTCGGCACTGAAACGGCAGACCTTTCCGGCGCCCTACCCGGGCTGGCTGTACGTGGACGGTGAGACCGGCAGATGCGCCCCGATGTCCCAGATTCGCCAGCTGGAGCAGGCCCGTACGCGGAACATGCGGCTCAGGGTGGACGTCGAGCGAGTCGTCCACGGCGGGAAGGGCGGGGCGGGGGACCGGATAGCGGTGATCAAGCGGCTGCTGGAGCCGGTCGCGACGGGTGACGGTGGTACCGCTTTGGTGGTGTGCAACACGGTGGGCGACGCGCAGGAGACCTATGTGCAGCTCCGGGCAGAGATCGACCGGCGCTCCCATGAGGAAGCGGGCGATGTTCAGCTGCTGCATGCTCGCTTCCCCGGAGATGTGCGGGAGGAGCGCACGGCCGGGGTCACCGCGGGGCTGGGCCGGAGCGGTCCGAGGCCGGTCCGGCGGATCGTGGTGGCCACGCAGGTCGTCGAACAGTCCCTGGACCTGGACGCGGACATCGTCATCAGCGATCTTGCCCCCCTGTCATTGCTGCTGCAGAGGGCGGGCCGCTGCTGGCGGCATGAGAATCACTGGCAGAGGCACGGGTATCCCGACGGTCGCGGCCGCCCCGGGTGGGCGGACGAACCTCGTCTGGTCGTGCTCGATCCCTTGGTGGGCGGTGGGCGGGTGCCGGTGCAGTGGGGTGAGGTGTACTCCGAGCACCTGCTTGGCAAGACCTCCCGGATGCTGGCCGAGGTCGAGGGTGGAGGCATCGCCATTCCGGACGATGTGCAAGGGCTGGTCGAGGCGGTCCACGGTGACAGCGAGGAATTCGACTGGAATGTCTCCGGCGGCCGCGAGGCGAAGGCTTGGGCGGAGCACAAGGGCAAGGAGACCGCGGAGCGGAGCATCGCTGCTCTGTGCGCCGTGCCGCGTGCCCGGCAGGTTGCCGAGCTGCATGACCTGCATGCCTTGGAGGGTGCAGAGGACGAGTGGGAGGTGTCGACTCGTCTGGGCGCTGACTCGGTGCGCCTGTTGTGCGCCTACGCGCAGGAGGGCGGCCAGCTGACGCTCGACGCCGAGGGTAGGCAGCCGCTGCCCGAAATGCCCGAGGACGGCAGGATGCCGGCCCCGCGTGTCCGAGAGGTGATGCGCCGTACGATCCCTGTACGCGCCGACTGGTTCCGTGACGCCGAGCCGGACACCCTCATTCCGCCCTCCTCGTGGGCCGAGCACCCCATGCTGGGAGACCTCCGAGTCCTCCGTCAGCCGGTCCGCCAGGGCAAGGCCCAGGCCGTGAAGGTCGGCGACAGAATTCTGAGCCTCCATCAGGACCTGGGCCTCGTCCGCGAATAGGCGGGAACAGCCCCTCAGGTGAAGCACCCCCACATCGGCGGGGAAGGCGTTGAGCTGTGCTCAGCCCCGCGCTCTCCAACTGGTACACCCCCACGTCGGCGGGAAGCGGTCGCGCCTGCGCACGGCGACTGCTTCCCACGAGGCTATCGGGAGAAGCCGTGGTACGCCTTCCCTGCCCCAGCCAGCAGCAGCAGGCACGATCCGGTGGTGGCCGGGTCGGGTCTCATGCTGATGACGATCACGATGATCGCGATCACCAGCACCCAGGGTGCCGGTGAAGCCCAGGACGCGGATGCGGTTGGGACTCGGTTCACGAGGTCTCCTCGGAGTCAACTCTGGTGTGATGAAGGGCAGTTCTAACGGACACCGCCCCCGGTGCGCAAGTTGATCAAGCCCCCCTCCTCTTACTCCACCCCTCTCTCCAACCTTCTGGGAATCCGTCACGCACATCCCCGGAAGGTGCTCTACTGATCGGCAGCACGGAACGGAGCCCCTGTGTCAGTGGTGGCTGCTTGAATGCGAAGCGTTACTCAGGCGGCGGTTCGCTGGGGCCTTGCCGTGCTGCTTCGCGCTGACCATGTTTGTGGAGGGGCTGTTGATGTCTGGGGGGTTCGACCTGCGGGACGAGCCGTGGATTCCGGTGCGGCTGCTGACTGGGGAGTCGGCGCGGCTGGGACTGCGGCAGGTGTTCAAGCAGGCTCATGAGATCGAAGACCTGGAGTTGCCGGTGCCGCCGGCAGCGGCTGGGCTGATGCGGATCCTGGCAGCGATCACAGCCAGGATTGCCGCCGATGAAGACGGCCGTCTCGATGACCTTGACGTCGCCGAGAACGTCCAGGACTGGATCGTTCTGCGTCGGCGAGTCCTGCGGACGGGCCGATTCGATCCGGATGCCGTGGACAGCTACTTCGACAAGGGCGTGCCGTCAGGAAGGTTCGACCTGTTTGACCCGCAGAGGCCGTTCCTGCAGGATCCTCGGCTTCGAACCGAATGCGTGGACGCCAAGGGCGCGCCGAACCCGTCGGGTGTGAACAAGCTGGTGATGGGCCGGCCGACCGGCGTCAACGGAGCGGTCTTGTTCGGCCACTTCACCGACACAGCTCCCGTCCCCGTGCCAGCCGCGGAGGCCGTCTGGCATCTGATCGCCCAGCTCTACTTCGGGCCGTCCGGCCAGTGCACTCCCCGGCGCATCACCGAGGAACGGACCGGCAGTGGGGACGCGGCACCTCTGCGGAAGTCGGTCTCGTACTTCCCGTCGGGTAGTGATTTGTTCACCTCGTTGATCCTGACCGTGCCGAGGCTGCCGGACGAGGAACTCGACGAGGACGAGGACCTGTGCCCGTGGGAGGGCGAACTTCTTCACCCTCTAGAGCCTCGCATTCCAATGACGTGGCCGGGTCGGATGCTGACCGGCCGGTTCCGGCACGCCGTGCTGCTCGTTCCGTCCTCTGACGGCCGACAGGTGACGGACGCGTACATCACCTGGTCCACGCACGCACCGGCCCCTGTGGTGCGTGACCCGTACCAGATCCTCGACCGGCGCAAGGACGGGAATTTTCAGCCCCGCGAGGCCGATGGTGCCCGCGCGCTGTGGCGTGACCTGGACGCCCTGTTGCTGAAGGACGACCGGCAGGACGCCCAGCGGCCGCCTGCCTTCGGCGCACTGCCCAAAACGCTGCTGCCCACTTTGCGGGTGCGGGCCTACGGTTTCGATCAGGACGGCCAGCAGAAGGACAGCGTCTGGTTCGCGTCGACGACTCCCCGGGTCCTGACCTGGCTTGAGGAGAACGACGAGGAGATGGCGCACCACATCAAGCGCTGTCACGCTTCCGCAGAAGAGGTGGGTGACCGGCTGGACTTCGCGGCCAGGGTCGCCTGGAAGATCGCCACGGATTCCAACGTCGATCCCTCGCCGAAGGCGAAGGTCAAGCTCGACGCCCGCAAGCCCGGCCCGTGGGCCTCCGCCGCGCTGACACGGTTCTGGCCGAAAGCCGAGACCGAGTTCTGGCAGCTGACCAAGCCTGAGCGGCGGGTGGTCCGGCCCCGGGAGCCGTTCGTTCACGCCGCCCTGTCGGCGCTGGACGCAGCGATCGGCCCGTCCAGCCGGGCGGACATCAGAGTGGCGCGTGCCCGGCACCGCGCCCGCTCGATGCTCCTCGCGCTCCTGGGCCCCAAAACCGGCTGAGCCGGCTCCGGCCATCCTGCACACGCTGACCGTCTGTCAGCGCTCTCACCCATTCCCCCTACCAGGGATGCCTCATGACCGATTCCACGGCGGCCGCTGCGCCGCCGAAACACGACAGATTCATCTCCTACATCCATGACCTCTGCCGGGACAACCGCACCCGTGCCGAGCTGCGCCGGGGCCTGGGCCTGCCGGTCGAACGGTGCAACTACATGCACCGCTACCTCGTCCCCTGGCTCCACCAGCACGACGACATCAGTTACCCGGACACCCGCCGCGCCTACTACTCGGTGGCCTCGCTGATCGCGGCGCGCCCGCGCGCCGCCCGGCACACCGAGCCCGCGGACACATCGGCCACCTCCTGGTACCTGCGTCCGAATCTGGGGGCCGCGCTCGGCGAGGCTGTCCGGAGGGACGTCATGAAGGCGGGCACGGCCGAGAGCGCTCTGCACCTGATGTCCCGGCAGAGCAGCGACGCCGTTCACCGCGCGCTTCCCTCCCTGACCCGGCAGCTCCTGAGCGGTGGCACCGCGGTCGACTGGTCTGTCCTGCTGAAAGACCTGTCCTGGTGGACCCAGGACCGCGACGTCATTGCTACTCGCTGGCTCGACCAGTACTTCCGCTGCTCCACGCCCTCTGGCGTCCCCGACACCACTACTACTCTTCCCGAGGAGAACGAGCGATGACCCTCTACCTGGACCTGAACGCGCTCCAGTCGGTGCCGGCCGCGAACCTGAACCGCGACGATCTTGGATCTCCGAAGCAGGTGCGTTATGGCAACGCGCTGCGGATCCGGGTCTCCAGCCAGTCCTGGAAGCGGCCCATCCGTCTCGGTGTGGAGAAGGACCTCGGGGAGAAGGCGGCCCGAACCCGCCTCGTCCCCGTGAAGGTGCAGCAGACGCTCGAGCGAGCGGGCTGGCCCACCGAGCTGGCCGCGTTCGCCGGCTCTCAGGTGGCGGTGAGCGCCGGAAAGAAGGGCATCGGACTGGAGGCCGCAGGTCACACCTCGGTGCTGTTGTTCCTGCCGGAGGCGGCCGTCGAGGAGCTCGCCACCGTGTGTGCCGAGCACCGCGAGGCCCTGGAGGCCGCCATGGAGAAGGCGGCGAGTGCCAAGAAGGGCGCCAAGGCCCCGCAGACGCTGCCCCCGAGCACGATCGAGGAGATCCTCAAGCGGCGCACCGCCTCCATCAGCCTGCTGGGACGCATGCTCGCCGAGCTGCCGGACGCCAATGTCGATGGTGCCGCTCAGGTCGCGCACGCCTTCACCACGCACGCGGCGGAGCCGCAGCGGGACTACTTCACCGCGGTCGACGACTGGCTGGGGGAATCCGAGACTGGTAGCGGGCACCTGGACACCGCCGAATTCGCCGCCGGCGTCTTCTACCGGTACGGGACCGTCAACGTCACCGACCTGCTGAAGAACCTCGAGGGGGACGTCAAGGCCGCCCGCACCGTGCTGGGCTCGTTCGCCGAGCACTTCCTGATGTCACTGCCGCAGGCCAAGAAGAACTCGACGGCTCCGCACACGCTGCCGGACCTCGCGTACCTGGCGGTGCGTGAGCACCGGCCGCTGTCGCTGGCCGCCGCGTTCGAAACCCCTGTGACCGCCGACCGGCAGGGAGGCTTCTCCAAGCCGTCCCGCCACGCGCTCGACACCTATACCGTCAACATCAACCGGCTCACCGGTGACCGTAACCGGCCCTTCCACGGGCACACGGTCATCGACCCGCAGGAGAACCCCAAGGGGCTCGGCACCGCCCACGAGTCCTACTACACGCTCGTGGAAGCAGCCGTCGAGGCCGCGATCAGCGCCGCCGACAGCACGGTCGTGGGAGCCCAGCAGTGAGTGGACTGCTCCTGAGGCTGGCCGGTCCCCTGCAGTCCTGGGGTGAACGCTCGGCGTTCACCCCTGTGCGGGAGACCGCCCTCTTCCCGACCCGTTCCGCGCTAATTGGAATGTTCGCCGCTGCCCAGGGCATCACCCGGGGCGACACGGCCGGCCTCAAGAAGTACGAGCAGGTGCGGCTGACGATGCGGGTCGACCGGCCGGGCACGCTGCTGGAGGATTACCACACCGTTGGCGGCGGCTTTCCCAAGGAACGCACTGCCGCCACCAGCGGCGGCAGCAACAAGGACGCGGCCGTCATCACCCGCCGCCAGTATCTGACCGACGCGGTCTTCGTCGTCGCCGTCACCGCCCCCGACGACCTGACGGCCCAGCTCGCGGCCGCCCTACGGCGCCCCTACTGGGCGCCGTACCTGGGCCGACGCTCCTGCCCGCCCGACGAGCCGTTCCTCCTGCGCCGACACGTCGACGACCCCGAGAATGAGCTGCTGACCGGAGTACCTCTCACCTCTCCCGAACCCCGTGACGGTGCAGAACAATCGGTAGCGGTGCAGTTCCTCCGAGAGCGTGCACTTCCCGAAGGCGGTCCCGGCGCGGCCGCCGACGTCATCGACGTCAACGACATGCCGGTCAGCTTCGCCCCACACGGACGGGCCCATGCCAGCCGCCGTCTCTACCGCACCGTTGAGCCGGTGCACCGCTCTCTGGCAGGACCGCAGAAGAGCCTGCTCACGCGTCTGATCGACTACGCCCACGGCGAGGAACACGCATGAACGACGAGCCGGTGATCGCCCGGATCCGCCTTAACCCGCACAGTCGTGACGTACAGCGGGATCTTCGCGACGCTACCGAAATGCACCGCACGATGATGCGCATGGTGCCCGACGGCCTCGGCGAATCGCCCCGCAGCCATGTGGGCTTGCTCTACCGCATCGAGGAGACCGACACCACCAGCACCCTCCTCGTCCAAGCGAATCGCCTCGACCCCGTCCGTCTCCCCGCCGGGTACGGACAGGCGGACATCAAGAGCCTCACCCCTATGTTCACAGCCCTGCGGAAAGGGCTGGCCGTCCGCTACCGCATCGTCCTCAACCCCGCCAAGCGCGAGCGCCTCCCGCTCGAGGCAAAAGGCAAGCGAGGCCGGATCGTGCCACTGTCCGGGGCGGACGCCGACCAGTGGTGGCTACGCCGGGCGGCCGAATCGGGCCTGCACGTCCACGTCCTGACGCCCACCAACATGCCGCCGGTCTGCCCCCGCAGGCAGGATGCCGACGGCATGCGGCACAGCCTGATCCGCTACGACGGCACCGCAATCGTCACCGACCCCGACGCCCTCCACGAGGCCGTCCTGGCCGGCATCGGACGCGGCAAACCGTACGGAGCCGGACTGCTCAGCCTGGCCCCCGCACCGGTCGCATGAGCGCCCCGAGAAGGGGAGGCGACGCCCGGCGGCGCCTCGCCTCACCAACCCTCGCCATGCTGCCCCGCGTCGCCGACTCCCTGTCATTCCTCTACCTCGACATGGTCCGCGTGGTACAGGACGACACCGGAGTCTGCGCCCAGATCCAGGTAGACGCCCAGCGCACCGACCTCGTCTACATCCCAACCGCGGCACTCTCCTGCCTCCTCCTCGGCCCGGGCGTCTCCATCACCACACCTGCCCTGAACACCCTGGCCCGCCACGGCACCAGCGTCGTCTCCGTCGGATCCGGCGGAGTACGTGCCTACGCGGGCATTCTCTCCGACTCCCTCACCACCCACTGGCTGGAACAGCAGGTCGCTTGCTGGTCCGACTCCGGACGACGCCTCGACGTCGCCGTCCGCATGTACCGCATGCGCTTCCAGGACGCCGACCTCCCCGAAGCCGTCACCCTCGACCAACTCCGCGGCCTCGAGGGCCAGCGGATGAAAGCCTTCTACAAGATCCTGGCCCAGCAGCACGGCATCGGCCGCTTCCGCCGCAACTACCACCCCGACCAATGGGACTCACAGGACCCCGTCAACCTCGCCCTGTCCGCGGCCAGCGCCTGTCTCTACGGCATCGTCCACGCCGCACTGCTCGCGCTCGGACTCTCTCCCGCCCTCGGATTCGTCCATACCGGTAAGCAGCACTCCTTCGTCTACGACATCGCCGACCTCTACAAGGCCGAGACGACCCTCCCCCTGGCCTTCGCCCTCCACGATGCCGACAATCCCGAACAGGAAGCACGTCGCCGCTTCCGTGAAGACCTACGACTCCTCAAGCTCCTCCCGCGCATCGTCCGGGACGTTCAGAGCCTCCTGACGCCACGCTCCACGGATGCCACCGACGAAGACGAGCCACAGGAGAAGCGCGATGTCCAACTGGTCCACCTCTGGGACCCCAAGGTCGGCGCCCTGCCCGCGGGCGTCAACTACGCGGCCCGAGGTGAATGATGCCGTCCATGCTTGTGATAGCCACCACGGCCGTTCCTGATCACCTCCGCGGAGCACTCAGTCGTTGGACCAGTGAGGTCGTCCCCGGCATCTTCGTCGGGAGCGTCTCCGCCCGCGTCCGCGACCAACTCTGGCAAGCCGTCACCGAAACCGTGGGCAACGGAGCCGCCGTCCTCGTCCACCCCGCCCCCACGGAACAGGGCTACGCCATCCGAACCGCAGGCACCCGTCGCCGCGTACCCGCCGACTTCGACGGGCTTACCCTGATCAGTATGACCGCGGCACCAAAGGCAAAGGAAATGCAAAGCCCTTCTTAAGGTGCAGGTCAGAAAGGTCCTCCCCGCCGACGCGGGGGTGATCCGTCGGAGGTGGCTGCCTGGTGCTTGATCATGGCGTCCTCCCCGCCGACGCGGGGGTGATCCGGTCCGGCAGGGCTTCCTGACCATGTCGCCGTCGTCCTCCCCGCCGACGCGGGGGTGATCCGGCGGTGCAGCTCGGCGTCATCGAGGAGGGCCAGTCCTCCCCGCCGACGCGGGGGTGATCCGGAGGTGTCCAGGGAGTCGGTCATGTCCTGAGAGTCCTCCCCGCCGACGCGGGGGTGATCCGGACGTCACCGCGGCCGATGCCGCGGTGAAGGCGTCCTCCCCGCCGACGCGGGGGTGATCCGGAGACACCGACGTGACGACCACGACGGCCAAGGTCCTCCCCGCCGACGCGGGGGTGATCCGTCCCAGACCGCCTGACCTGAAGGAGACCCGTGGTCCTCCCCGCCGACGCGGGGGTGATCCGGCGTGGGTCACCCAGGCCGAGAGGAAGAAGCTGTCCTCCCCGCCGACGCGGGGGTGATCCGCTTCCAGAGTGGGCCCGGCGTGGTGGTGAGACGTCCTCCCCGCCGACGCGGGGGTGATCCGAACGCGTGCGCGGCGGGGCTGCTGGCGTCGATGTCCTCCCCGCCGACGCGGGGGTGATCCGCGCTGATCGACCTGCGGGACATCTATGAGAACGTCCTCCCCGCCGACGCGGGGGTGATCCGCAGATCGAGTCCGGCGGCGACTACCGCGTCATGTCCTCCCCGCCGACGCGGGGGTGATCCGCCCGACGTGTTCGAGGCGGGGACCGTGCCCACGTCCTCCCCGCCGACGCGGGGGTGATCCGATCCCGGGCGTCGACGACATGAAGTCGATGCCGTCCTCCCCGCCGACGCGGGGGTGATCCGGCTGCGCTCGCAGAATTCCTTTGCTTGGCCGAGTCCTCCCCGCCGACGCGGGGGTGATCCGGAGGGGTCCGCGGGAATCAGCCGCGTCGCGAAGTCCTCCCCGCCGACGCGGGGGTGATCCGGACCGGCGGCCGGCGGAATCCCCGCCCGACGCGTCCTCCCCGCCGACGCGGGGGTGATCCGCTCGGCCTGGTCGTCGCGGGCTACATCGGCCGGTCCTCCCCGCCGACGCGGGGGTGATCCGTCCCCAGTTCCTCAGGGGGACTTCCTCTGGGGGTCCTCCCCGCCGACGCGGGGGTGATCCGGACCGGCGGCCGGCGGAATCCCCGCCCGACGCGTCCTCCCCGCCGACGCGGGGGTGATCCGCCCTGGGCGACGAGGTGGCCGAACTGGTGGTGGTCCTCCCCGCCGACGCGGGGGTGATCCGCACGCCGACTGGCTCGTCGACTCCGAACACACGTCCTCCCCGCCGACGCGGGGGTGATCCGCAAGTCATCCGCGCATCCGAGGCAATCCAGCAGTCCTCCCCGCCGACGCGGGGGTGATCCGTTCGCGCCCGATGTCCATCAGACTCCTCCGTAGTCCTCCCCGCCGACGCGGGGGTGATCCGATGTCGACCGGCTCGACGGCCGCCCAGTTGACGTCCTCCCCGCCGACGCGGGGGTGATCCTCGGCTGCGAGCTGGACGGGCCCGCCCTGAAGCGTCCTCCCCGCCGACGCGGGGGTGATCCGTAGGTGCCGCTGATGCCGCACCGGATACGCGTGTCCTCCCCGCCGACGCGGGGGTGATCCGTTGACCTTCCGCAGGTTGCCCATGCCGGCGGAGTCCTCCCCGCCGACGCGGGGGTGATCCGTGCGTGCACACCCCTGTTGTACCGCGGCCTACGTCCTCCCCGCCGACGCGGGGGTGATCCGATGACCGGCGGTCTGTCTATCGACTCACCTACGTCCTCCCCGCCGACGCGGGGGTGATCCGCCGTGAAACTCTCCCGCACCGTCGCCGCCAACGTCCTCCCCGCCGACGCGGGGGTGATCCGACGTCCAGGGCCTCCCGGATGGGCTGGACCAGGTCCTCCCCGCCGACGCGGGGGTGATCCGGACTGCATTCCGCTGTGCGTCTCCCGCCACCGGTCCTCCCCGCCGACGCGGGGGTGATCCGTAACGCACCGTCCTCCCCGCGCCCGCCCTCTCGTCCTCCCCGCCGACGCGGGGTGATCCGACGACCCGCTCGTCGCCAAGTGCCGGGAAGGCGTCCTCCCCGCCGACGCGGGGGTGATCCGGTCCCCGAGCTGACCGAGTCGATGCTCGACCCGTCCTCCCCGCCGACGCGGGGGTGATCCGGTGCCGCTCCTCGTCCTCGACGACCTCGGCTCGTCCTCCCCGCCGACGCGGGGGTGATCCGGCAGCGTCCGGTGAGCAGAAGAAGGTCGCGGAGTCCTCCCCGCCGACGCGGGGGTGATCCGCGGCGATGAACCGCTTCGGGCGGACGACGACGGTCCTCCCCGCCGACGCGGGGGTGATCCGGGCACCTACGACCAAGGAGGCTACCTACAGCCGTCCTCCCCGCCGACGCGGGGGTGATCCGCAGCTGGTCCTGTGGGGGCCGCCACCCCCGGCCGTACCCAGTCGAAACGGCCCTCTGACCTGCAGTTTTGCCCTGTAGGTTCCGGTTCCTGGCTTCCGGTTGCCTCGGTCTGTTCCCAGGTGTTTCTGTCTGTTCCTGGGCGCTGTTGGTCACGCGTTGGTCATGCACCCCTCCTGAGGCAGCTTCTACCGGTGACTGGCCGGATACATCGATCAAGGCGCGGTCGGCCCCACTCAACGGCCTGACACAGCACGCAGCCCTGGAGAGGATTCTCCGGGGCTGCGGCATGTTCGCAAAAGGTCGAGGCGGTCGGTGCCGTGGGCGCGAGGAAGGGAGGTCTACCTTCGGGCGGGTAGAGCGTGCCGAAGGCGGGCCGAATTTGGGGGGGAGTGGTGCCCGCCGGGCGCCATGACCCCAAATCAGCTGCTCAGCCGGGGCAGTCAGTTCTTGCCCTCGCGGTGGCGTACGGCGTGGGTGGCTGTCCAGGGTGCGATGAGTGCTGCGGTCAGGGAGAGGGCGGTCAGGAGGAGGAAGAGCGGTTCGTAGCCGCCGAGGGGCATGGCGAGGGCGGCGCCGGCGAAGGGTGCGAGGGCTGTTGCTGTGTGGGCGGGTGCGGTGAGGAGTCCGGAGAGGCGGCCGTAGTGGGTGGTGCCCCAGCGGTCGGTGATGGCGGTGGCTTGGAGGAGGGTGAGGTTGCCGCGGACCATGCCGGCTGTGATGGACATGGCGATGATCAGGGCGTAGGGGCCGGGGACTGCGGCGAAGGCTGCGGTGGTGATGGCGCCGAGTGCGATGAGGGTCGTGGTGCGGGTTGTTGCGGTGGTGCGGCGGGCGAGGGTGGCGTAGAGGGTGCGGCCGAGGGTTTGTCCGGCTCCGCCGATGCCGAGGGCCCAGGCGGCCTGGGTGGTGGTGTATCCGCGTTCCAGGAGGAGGGGGACCAGGGCGATGAGGACGGCGTACATCGCGAAGCCGGACAGGGTGAAAGCGGTGGCGAGGAGTAGGAAGGGCCGGCTGCGCGTGACCTCGCGCACGTCGGCGTGTTCCGTTCCTGGGGCGGCTCCGGGTGCGGGGGTGGTGGGGGCGTCGGGCCAGGGTGCGCGCAGGGCCAGGGCGTGGGTGGGGATGGTGAGGGCGAGGATGCCGGCGAGGACGAGGTAGGTGTGGCGCCAGGTCAGGTGCTCGGCCAGGGCTGCGGTCAGGGGTGCGAAGACGGTGGATGCGAGGCCGCCGGCGAGGGTGACGATGGTGAGTGCGCGGATGTGGTCGGGGGCCCACCAGCGGGTGAGGGCGGCGAACGCGGGTTGGTAGAAGGTGGCGGCCATCGCGAGTCCGGCGAGCGCCCAGCCGGCGGTGAACAGGGGCAGGTTGGGGGCCGTGGCGACGATCAGGAGGCTGGTGACGCCGAGGGCGGATCCGGTGGTCATGACGGCACGGGGGCCGCGATGGTCGAGGATCCGGCCGACGCGTATCCCGGCGATGGCGGACACGACGAGGCCGAGTGAGAACGCCGCGGTGGTTGCCCCTGCTGGCCAGCCGGTCGCGGTGGTGATCTGCGGGTTCAGGACGGGGAAGGCGTAGTAGACGATGCCCCAGCTGATGATCTGCGTGGCGCACAGGGCGGGGAGCACGGCGCGGGGCCGTGACCGGACCCCCGTTCCGGTCACGGCCCCGCGCTCAGGTGTGCTGAGGCCGGTCACGAGCCGCAGCAGCCACCGGCCGTGGCGGGGATCGGTGCGCCGCCGAGCTGCACCAGCGCGGGTTCCGGCGTCGCACAGGAGCCTGCGGCGTCGCTCTGGGCGGCAGCCGGGTCGTCGAAGAGTCCGGCCCCGCCGCAGACTCCGGTTTCGGGCAGGGTGAGTTCGACGCGGTCGGCCGCTTCGAGATCGCCGGCGAGGGCGGCGGCCACGGAGCGGACCTGCTCGTAGCCGGTCATGGCGAGGAACGTCGGCGCGCGGCCGTAGGACTTCATCCCGACCAGGTACACGCCCTTTTCCGGGTGGGAGAGCTCGCGGTGGCCGTGAGGGTAGACGGTGCCGCAGGAGTGCTGGTTGGGGTCGATCAGCGGGGCCAGTTCGGTCGGGGCCTGCAGCCTCTCGTCCAGGCCGAGGCGCAGCTCGTCGAGGAAGCCGAGATCGGGGCGGAAACCGGTCAGCACGATGACCTCGTCGACCGCATCCAGGCGGCGCCCGTCCTCGCCCACCAGGACCAGGCGTCCGTCCGCGTCGCGCTCGACCGCCTCGGTGCGGAACCCGGTGACCGCGTCCGCGTGGCCCTCGTCGACGGCGGCCTTCGCCGCCAGGCCCAGAGCGCCGCGTGCCGGGAGCTGGTCGGCCTCGCCGCCGCCGAAGGTGGATCCGGAGATGCCTCGGCGCAGGACCCACACTCCCTTCGTGCCCCTGCCGTCGTCGGACGTGGCGAGGCCGGCGAGATAGGCGAGGGCGGTGAACGCCGAGGCCCCGGAGCCGACGACAGCCGTGCGCTTGCCTGCGTACCGGGCGCGCACGGCCGCGTCCTTGAAGTCGGGCACGCGGTAGGTGATCCGGTCGGCGGCGGCCTTTTCGCCGAGGGCGGGCAGGCCGGAGGCGCCGGCCGGGGACGGGGTGGTCCAGGTGCCGGAGGCGTCGATGACGGCGCGGGCGAAGATCCGCTCCTCGCGGCCGTCGGCGTGGGTGATGTGCACGACGAACGGCTGCTGATCGCGGTCCGCGTCCACGATCCGGTCGCGGCCGGTTCGGGAGACGCCGGTGACCCGGGCGCCGAAGCGGACCCGGTCACCGAGCACGTCGGCGAGCGGCTGGAGGTACTGCTCGGCCCAGTCCCCGCCCGAGGGGTAGGTGCCGGGGTCGGGGTGCGTCCACCCGGTGGGGGCCAGCAGCTTCTCCGCAGCGGGGTCGACGACCTCATTCCAGGTGGAGAAGAGCCGTACGTGTGCCCAGCCCCGTACGGCGTGGGCCGCGGTGGGCCCGGCTTCCAGAACAAGCGGAACGAGGCCGCGCTCGACGAGGTGGGCGGCGGCGGCGAGGCCGGCGGGGCCCGCTCCGATCACGACGACCGGCAGATCCGCAGGGGCAGTGGTCATGGCGGTGATGTCCTCCGGGGGCGACGGGGCCGAGCATTGATTCGATCGATGTCTATATTCTGAGCTTGCCACTTACTTTGGCGACTGTCAAAGTAGACCGATGTCGAAGTATCAACCTGCGGAGCAGCCGCCCCTGACTGCGGTCGTGCCGTGCTGCCCACCCATCACCGACGGAGAACTGTCCGCGCGCGAAGCGGAGCGCATCGCCGCGACGTTCGAAATCCTCGCCAACCCGGTGCGCCTGCTTCTGCTCTCCAGGGTCGCCTCGCACCCGGCCGGTGAAGCGTGCGTGTGCGACATCCAGGACGTCGGTGTCACCGGGGCGACCGTCTCCTACCACCTGAAGAAACTCCGGGAAGCCGGCCTCCTCGTCTCCGAACGCCGGGGGACATGGGTCTTCTACCGGCTCGCCCCGTCCTTCGAGGCCGCCGGACCGGCCGCCTGCGTCCCCCGCACGGTTACCGGCAGCACCTGAACCGCGGCCGCACCGGCGGGCGTCAGCAGGCGGCACCGGGCGGGCAGCAGACCGCCAGGTACGCCTGGAGCGTGGAAAGCCGTCCGGCCATGGTTTTTCCGTCGGCGCGGTAGAACACCTCCCTGCCTTCCTTGCGGGAGACGACCAGGCCCCCGCGGCGCAGCAGGCTCAGGTGCTCCGAGGCGGTCGACGGTTTCAGGCCGCACCGCTCCGCGACCTCACCCACCGTCAGCTCGACGCCACCGGCGAACTGGAACATCACCCGCTGGCGGGTCTCGCTCGCCAGCGCCCTGAGAAAGTCGGCGGTCGCCTGATCGAGCGCGGCCGCTTCACCACTGTCGTCCGCCACTGCTTCACTCGCATCCAATATTTCGTCACTTCCCGAAACAACGACCCATCATGGAAGGTCTACGTTCTCATGGAACACGCTGATCTCATCGTCATCGGTGCCGGGCAGTCCGGTCTCGCCACGGCGGCACTGGCCCCGCGTCACGGCTTCGCCCGCGTGCTGGTGCTGGAGAGCGCTCAGGAGCCGGGCGGGGCCTGGCCGCGCTACTACGACAGCCTCACCCTGTTCTCCCCGGCCCGGTACTCCGCCCTGCCCGGCATGCGCTTCCCCGGCGACCCGGACCGCTACCCCCGCCGCGACGACGTCGTGGACTACCTGCGCGCCTACGCCGAGCGGCTGCCCGCCTCGATCCGCACCTCCACGACCGTCACTTCCGTTACACGCCAGGAGAGCGTGTGGAGGGTGCGCTCCGAGGACGGGCGGGAGTTCACCGCGGCCGCGGTGGTCGCCGCGACCGGCGACTACAGCACACCGTTCCTCCCCGATATCCCGGGCCGTTCGGAGTTCGGCGGCCGTGTCCTGCACGCCGCCGACTACCGCAGCCCCCACGTGTTCGCGGGGCAGCGGGTGATCGTGGTCGGGGGAGGGAACTCCGCGATCCAGATCGCCGCCGAACTCGGCCCGCTCGCCGACACCACCCTCGCCACCCGCCGCCCGGTCGCATGGACACCCCAGCGACCGCTGGGCCGGGACCTGCACTGGTGGCTCAAGCACACCCGGCTCGACACCGCACCCATCCGCCGACTGCTCGCCAAGGTCCCGGTCTCCGTGATCGACGACGGCACCTACCGGGCCGCACTCGACCGGCACGGCGTCGACCGCCGCGCTATGTTCAGCCGCTTCACCACCGGTGGCGTCCTGTGGGCAGACGGGTCCAAGGAGGACGTCGACGCGGTCGTCTTCGCCACCGGCTACCGCCCCGTGTTCGGCTACCTGACCGGCTCGGGAGCCCTCGACGCGGCGGGAGCGCCCGTTCACCGGGGCGGCGTGTCCACCACGGTGAAGGGGCTCGGCTTCGTCGGCATGGAGTTCCAGCGGAGCTTCTCCTCGAAGACGCTGCGTGGAGTGGGCCGTGACGCCGCCTGGCTCCTTCACCGTCTGTCAGCGGCCCGCCGCTGACACCTCAGGCGTTGCCGCTCTGTGGCCACAGCTGCTCGAACTCGGCTACCTCTTCCGAGGTGAGCTGGCTGTGGCCCAGGACCCTCACCAGTGTGGTGTCCCAGGGGCGGTTGCCGCTGTGGTTCGGGGTGAGCATCACGCCGACGCTGCACAGTGAGTCCGGCCGGCCGGTGCGTTCGCCGACCTGGTGGTGGCGCAGCATGACGTAGCTGCCGAAGGACGCTTCCACGTACTTGTCGAACCGTGTCGCGCAGACGAACAGCATCTGCCGGTCGCCGGCCGCTTCTTGGTGCAGTTGGCGGCGTGAGCGCCACATGACGTGGCCGTCGGGGGCCTGCTCGACGTCGTCGAGCATGTCGAGGAGGAGCTGGCCCCATTCCTCGCGCATGCCGACGGGGAGCCGGTCGAGGTCGGCGAGCACTGTCTGCCGGTCGCTCTCGGAGATGTCGTCGCGCAGCATGCTGATGGCCACGTCTTCGAGCATGTACCGGATGACTAGATGGGTGTTGGTCTGTCCGGCCCCGGCCGGGACCTGGGGAAGCAGGGGCGTGGAGAACCGGCGGCCGCCCGGGCCGACGAGTTCGGTGTCGATGTCCACGGGCGGTGCGGCGGCGTCGGCCGCCGCGAGTTCGTAGTAGCGCACCGGCTCGTCGCCCAGCGCGATGGGCGGCGCTTCGGCCGCCCGGAACAGGTAGTCCAGCACCGCGGTGGTGGAGCGCAGCTGGTCGAAGAGGAAGTCCCAGTCCCGGCGGGTCAGGGTCAGCGCGGGCATGCCGATCGGCTCGAACGTGGGCACCATCGCGTCGGGAACCTGGTCGTGGTCGAGCAGGGACACGGCCATCCACTCGTAGGCGTCCCCGGCCACGGACAGGGAGGTGCCTCGCCCGTTGACCATGTCGGCCGCCTGGAGGCGCAGCATGCGCACGGTCCCCTTGGCCTGGCTCATCGCCTTCTTGGTCACCTTCTGGATCCAGGCCCGCTCCTCCGCGTCGCCCTTCGGTTTCACGGTGCGGCTCTTGATCTGGATGACCGCACCGCGGTTGCCGCTGAGCAGGAGCCGGTCCCCGAGTTCCCGCTGCCCGGAGCCCTTGCGGGTGAGCGAGGACTGGAACACGAAGTCGGGCAGGCCCCAGGTGGCTGCTGCGGTGTGCGCGGCCTTCTCGGCGCCGATGCCCGGTTCGACATCGGGGGGCAGGGGCATGGCCGGGGGTATTCGGCGCACGTGCGTGCCGGCGGGCGTCTCCACGATCAAGCTGACGGAGTCACTGCTGGGGTTGGTGAAACGCCACAGGGCGTCAGATGCGGTCACCGCACCCATTAGACGCCTTTCAGCCACCCAAGTACCCATATTTTCAGCGACCGCTGTCAGGCGACCAAAGCCTGCCGGTTACGGGACGGCGCGATACCAGTGACCCACGGAGATGATGTTCGGATGAGCATCGATATCGAGTGGGCTCGTGGTGAACTCGCCGGCTTTCTGAAGCTGACCGAGCTGTGCCCATCCCCTGGCCTTCTTTCGGCCGGTCGCCGCTTGTCCAACCGCGGCGGAGAACGCGAGATCGTGGCCGGCGCCCAGGTTGTGGAGCAGATCCTGGACAGGGTCTTGCCGCGGTGGCGCACGGAGGTCCCCGAGGACCGCAACAAGTCCGTCAATCGCTGGTGTCAGCACCGCGAAGCGGCGCAGCGAGCTGAGGTTGTCCTGCTGCGGGACGCGGAGGTTCGTGAGCGGCTCGGGGATGGTGCACCTCAGCTCAGTGCGGCTTCCATGCACCGGTGGGTGTGGGACGGGGCCAGGTCCCTGTGGGGCAGCGGGCATTTTCGTGAGGCGGTCACGGCCGCCGCGCGGAAGGTCAACGCGGAGGCCCAGAACAAGGTCGCCCGCCGCGACGTGAGCGAAACGGCCCTGTTCCAGAGTGTGTTCTCCAAGGACGCGGCGAAGCCCGGCCGGCCTCGCCTGCGACTGATGGCGGACGACGGCAGTGACACGTTCCGCAGTGTGCACCGCGGCGTCATGTCCTTTGCCGAGGGTTGCTTCGCGGGCATTCGGAACCCCAACAGCCATGAGGACGGGCTGCCGGAGCTGCCGGAGCACGAGGCCCTGGAACAGCTCGCGGCCTTCAGCGTCCTGGCGCGCTGGGTGGACAGCGCTGCCCTCGACGCCCCCTGAGCCTGGCCCGGGGGCTGTCAGCGCAGCAGGGCGGTGATCTCGCGGACGGCGTCGCGGGCGGGGCGGCCGACGCCGATCAGGGTGGCCGAGGCGGGCCCGGTCCAGTCGCCGTAGCCGAGGAGGTGCAGTCGAGGTTCGTCGGCGGCCCGGGTGCCGTGGGTGGGGATATGGCCGTGTTCGCCACGCAGTCCCAGCGGGGTGAGGTGGGAGAGGGCGGTGCGAAAGCCGGTGCACCAGATGATTGCTGCGGCTTCCGCTCTGGTTCCGTCCGCCCACTGCGCACCGTTCTCGGTGAGGCGGGCGAACATCGGCCGGGCTTTGAGGAGGCCGGCATCCCGTGCGGCGCGGACCGGTGCGACGGCGACGATGTCGCCGAGGGAGGCGACGCCTCCCGTGTCGGTGTTCCCGGTGTCCAGGGCTCTGCGGCGGGCGGTGGCGGCGTCGAAGAGGGCGCGGCCGTCGATGTCGTCGGCCAGGAAGCGTGCGGGCCTTTGGGTGACCCAGGTCAGGTCGGTGTGCGGTGCGAGGTCGGCGGCGATCTGGGCCCCGGAGTTGCCGCCCCCGATCACGATGACCCGTCGGCCCGCGAACTCGTCAGGGTTGCGGTACTGCACGGTGTGGAGCTGACGGCCGGTGAAGGTCTCGCGGCCGGGTACGGCGGGGAGGAAGGGCCGCCACCATGTTCCGGTGGCCGAGACGACGGCGCGGGCGGACCAGACGCCTGCGTCCGTCTCCACACGCAGCCGCTCGCTGTCACGGTGTACGGCCTTGGCGCGGACCGGCCGCACGACGGGCAGGGTGTAGCGCTCCTCGTACGCGGTCAGGTATTCGACGGCATGGTGCGCGTCCGGGTACTCCGCCCCGTCCTGGGCGGGCATGAGCCAGCCTGGCAGGGAGGAGTACGCGGCCGGGGAGAACAGGCGGAGCGAGTCCCATGTGTGCTGCCACGCGCCGCCCGGTGAGGGCTGGGCGTCGAGGATGACGAAGTCGAGGTTCTGGCGGCGCAGGTGGTAGCCAGCGGCGAAGCCCGCCTGGCCGCCACCGATCACCACCACGTCCACCACGTGGGTCACCAGGCCACCTCTGTAGCAGGGTCGGGCGTCCCGGCGCCCGCCCCACTCCTGCGCGGCACAGCTTTCACCGCCGGGCGGACGGTGAAGCGGGCCGGGGCGCGGACGGCGGGATGGGGGCGGGAACCGGGGCGGTGCATCAGTGCCGCGTGGTGATCGCGGACGGGGCGAACTTCTTGCGCCAGGCCAGGGCCACGTAGACCAGGGCGATCAGGACCGGGACTTCGATGAGGGGGCCGACGACGCCGGAGAGGGCCTGGCCGGAGGTGACGCCGAAGGTGGCGATGGCCACCGCGATGGCGAGCTCAAAGTTGTTGCCGGCGGCCGTGAAGGCCAGCGTGGTGGTGCGGTCGTAGGCGAGGCCGATGGCCTTGCCGATCAGGAAGCTGCCGAAGAACATGATCGCGAAGTACACGAGCAGCGGGAGGGCGATGCGGACCACGTCCAGCGGCTGCGAGGTGATCGTCTTCCCCTGGAGGGCGAAGAGGATGACGATCGTGAAGAGCAGGCCGTACAGGGCCCAGGGGCCGATCTTCGGGAGGAACTTCGCCTCGTAGGACTCGCGGCCCATCTTCTTCTCGCCCAGGCGGCGGGTGAGGAAGCCGGCGAGCAGGGGCACGCCGAGGAAGATGGCGACGTTCAGCGCGATCTTCCACATGGAGATGTCGAGCCGCTCCCCGTCGCCCAGGCCCAGCCAGCCGGGCAGCAGGTCGAGGTAGAGCCAGCCGAGCAGGCCGAAGGCGATGACCTGGAAGACGGAGTTCAGGGCGACCAGGACGGCTGCGGCTTCACGGTCGCCGCAGGCGAGGTCGTTCCAGATGATGACCATGGCGATGCAGCGGGCCAGGCCGACGATGATGAGGCCGGTGCGGTACTCGGGCAGGTCCGGCAGGAAGATCCACGCCAGGGCGAACATGACGGCCGGGCCGATGATCCAGTTGATGACCAGCGAGGAGGCCATCAGCTTGCGGTCGCCGGTGACGGCGTCGAGCTTGTCGTAGCGGACCTTGGCCAGGACCGGGTACATCATGATCAGCAGGCCGACGGCGATGGGCAGCGAGATGCCGCCGACCTCCACCTTGGCCAGTGCGTCGTTCAGGCCCGGGATGAGCCGTCCGAGGCCGAGGCCGAGGGCCATGGCCAGGAGGATCCAGACGGCGAGGAAGCGGTCCAAGGTGGACAGCTTCTTCACGACCGAGGGTTCCTCGGTCGTCGCGGGTGCTTGCGTGGAGGTCACGGACAGGCCCTCTTGTTCTCGGTGGCGGTACGGGCGGAGTCGGCCAGTTCGGCGAACTGGCCGGCGAGCTGGGCGATGACGTCCGGGCGGAGCTTGTAGTACGTGAAGCGGCCGCACGGTTCGGTCTCCACGACCCCGGCCTCGCGCAGGACCCTCAGATGGTTGGAGAGATTGGTCTGCCGGGCACCGGTCTCCTCCACCAGATGGCTGGTGCACAGCGTCTCGCGGGCGAGCAGGGTCACGATCCGGAGCCGGAGCGGATCGCCCAGCACCCGGATCAGTTCAGTGTCGACTGACGTCATCATGGGCTGATACTCTCACATCAGTGGCTACTGACGCCATTGGGTGCTGATGTCCCGGGCATCTGAATTCACCGCACAACGAGAGAGACCCCTGATGTCCGAAAAGCCTTCTGTGCTGTTCGTCTGTGTCCACAACGCCGGCCGTTCCCAGATGGCCGCCGCCTGGCTGACCCACCTGGCCGGGGACCGCGTCGAGGTCCGCTCCGCCGGCTCCAACCCCGGCGACACCGTCAACCCTGCCGCCGTGGAGGCGATGGCCGAGGTCGGGATCGACATCTCCGCCGCGACGCCGAAGATCCTCACCGTCGACGCCGTGAAGGAGTCCGACGTCTGCATCACCATGGGCTGCGGCGACACCTGCCCCGTCTTCCCCGGCAAGCGCTACCTCGACTGGCAGCTCGAAGACCCCTCCGGCCAGGACGTGGCCGCGGTGCGCAGGATCCGGGACGACATCAAGTTCATGGTCGAGGGCCTGATCAAGGAAATCCTCCCGGAGGGATCCAAGTGAGTTCCCCGACGGACATCCGCGACGTCATCGTCATAGGCTCCGGTCCCGCCGGCTACACCGCCGCCCTCTACACCGCCCGCGCCGACCTCAAACCCCTGCTGTTCGGCAGCAGCATCTTCGTCGGTGGCTCGCTGACGACCACGACCGAGGTCGAGAACTTCCCCGGTTTCCCCGAGGGCGTCGACGGCCCGGTCCTGATGGAGAACATGCGGGCCCAGGCCGAGAAGTTCGGCGCCGAGATGATCGACGACGATGTCGTGTCCGTCGATCTGACCGGCGACGTCAAGCTCCTCACCGACTCCGCAGGCACCGTTCACCGCGCCAGGACGGTGATCATCGCGACCGGCTCCGGCTACCGCAAGCTCGGCCTGCCGAAGGAGGACGAGCTGTCCGGCCGCGGCGTCTCGTGGTGCGCGACCTGCGACGGGTTCTTCTTCAAGGGCCGCGACATCGTCGTGGTCGGCGGCGGCGACACCGCCATGGAGGAAGCCACCTTCCTCACCCGCTTCGCCCGCTCCGTCACCGTCGTCCACCGCCGCTCCACCCTGCGCGCCTCCAAGGTCATGCAGGACCGGGCGTTCGCCGACGACAAGATCTCCTTCGCCTTCGACAGCGAGATCACCGAGATCACCGAGACCGACGGCATGCTTGCCGGCGTCGTCCTGCGCGACGTCCTCACCGGTGCCACCCGCGACCTGGACGTCACGGGGCTGTTCATCGCCATCGGCCACGATCCCCGCACCGAACTGTTCACCGGCCAGCTCGACCTCGATGCCGAGGGCTACATCACCGTCGCCGCCCCGAGCACCCGTACCAGCCTGCCTGGCGTGTTCGCGGCCGGCGACGTCGTCGACCACACCTACCGCCAGGCCATCACCGCCGCCGGCACCGGCTGTGCCGCGGCCCTGGACGCCGAGCGCTACCTCGCGGCCCTCACCGACACGAAGCGGGCCGCAGAGCCCGAAAAGACACCGGCAGCCGCCTGAACGTCCTGCTGAACCGGTCCTGCCCACCCCCTCGGGACACACCTTCCGCACCTTCCGCACGGGAGATGTGTGCGAGGCCGACGCCCGCGCCGTAGTCGAGACGCAGTGCCTCGCCGCGGCGCCCGTATGTCACGCGCAGGCCATCCACCCAGTCGTGTTCCGTCAGCTGCTGTTCGTCGGTGCGTCGCCTCCCGGGCGTTTGCATCGGCAAGCATCTATCCAGCTGGCTGGCCGTCTGGAAGGAAGCACCGGTGCATCACCGAGGGTCGAATCGACGCACTTCACTGAGAGGCGCCGCGGCAGTAGCGGTCGGCGTGTTGCTCCTTTCGGCCTGCGGACGGGGCGGCGGAGGCGAAGCCGCCCCGTCCCCCTCACGGCCGAGTCACATCTCCTGTGCGCCGAGGGGTGAGGTGGCCGGCTCGGGCTCTACAGCCCAGCAGAACGCGATGGAGTACTGGCTCCGGGAGTACCAGAGCGCCTGTCCCGGGGTGCAGCTCCGCTACAACCCCATCGGTTCCGGCGGCGGAGTGGCCCAGTTCCTGCGCGGAGCCACGCACTTCGGTGGCAGCGACACCCCGCTGTCGCAGGACGACGTCGAGTTCTCCCGCCGCACCTGCCCCGGGAGCAGGGCGATCGGCCTGCCGATGGTCGGCGGTCCCGTGGCCATCGGCTACAACGTCGAGGGCGTGGACAGCCTCGTCCTCGACGCACCGACGCTCGCCCGGATCTTCGACTCGCGGATCACGATGTGGAACGACCCGGAGATCCGGCGCCTCAACCCCGGCGCACGGCTGCCCGAGACCGGGATCAGTGCCGTGCACCGCTCCGACAACTCGGGTACCACGCAGAATTTCAACGCCTATCTGGCGGACGCTGCACCGGAGCAGTGGCCGTACGAGAAGGTGAAGGCGTGGCAGGCCAGGGGTGGTCATGCGGCACCGGGTTCCGACGGGGTCGTGTCCACCGTGAGCGGCCAGAACGGTTCGATCGGCTACTTCGAGCTGTCCTTCGCCAAGGCGGAGGGCCTGCCCACCGTGAAGCTGGATACGGGTGCCCCCGAACCGGTCACGGTCTCCGCGCGGAGCGCCTCCGCCGGCATCGCCGCCGCCAGGGTCGCCGACGGCGGCCAGGACCTGACGCTGGAGTTCGACTACCGCACCAGAGTCCCCGGCGCGTATCCGATCGTGCTGGTCACCTACGAAATCGTGTGCGCCGACGGCAACCCGGCCGATGTGCTGCCCGCACTGAAGTCTTTCCTGACCTACACAGCCAGTGAGGAGGTCCAGGCAGGGCTGGCGCATATCCACTACGCCCCGCTGCCTGAGAAGGTGGCCTCACGGGTGCGGCACGTGGTGAGCACGCTGTCCTGACCCAGGCCGCCGGGGAGTCGGCACTGCCAGGCGACCAGGACGGGAGGCCGTCAGCTGGTCGTCCGCTCCAGGATGTCCCGGACCCTGCGGAGCCCTTCGGGGTCGACCGAGAACCAGGCCCAGGTTCCGCGCCGCTCCCGCTTGAGGATCCCGGCTTCCGTCATGATCTTCAGGTGGTGGCTCACGGTGGGCTGGCGCAGGCCGAGGCAGTCGGTCAGGTCGCACACACACGCCTCACGGGTGGGGGAGCGTTCGATCAGGCGCAGTATCTGCAGCCGGGTGGGGTCGGCGATGGCCTTGAGGGCCGCGGCCATGCGTTCGGCCTCTTCGCGGTCGATCAGCAGGCAGGACAGCTGTGGCACGCACGTGGGCGCCTGGTCGTCCGCGACGGTCTCCGTCGCCTCGTAAGCAGTGATGGCCATCTATCCACCATATGGGCCGGTGAGCGGCCCCTGGGGCGCCTGTGGCTCTTGCCACTTTGAATTCACTTACCGTTCACTCCCATCTATATCGATCAACTTAGATATAGATGAGCGACTATGATGAGTGCCGGATTTCGAAAAGGGGTGCAGTCATGGATGAACCACCACCACTCGGCCGCGCCACCCCGCCCCTGCGGAGCGCCGACGCGCTCCTGGCGCGGATCACCGCCCGGCTCGCCGTGCGCCACCGCCGCACCTTCTCGCAGGCCACCGTCGCCCAGTACGTGGAGGAGTGCGCCGCTCTCCTTACCGGCCGGGCCCGTGCCGTCAAGCATCTTCCGGTCCTGGTGGAGCGGTTCGCCGATGAGCGTCTGCGCGGCCTCGCCCGAGCCCGCGGGCTCTCAGGCACGTCCCTGCCCGCGGTGCTTTTCGTCTGCACGGAGAACGCCGGGCGCTCCCAGCTGGCCGGTGCGCTGCTGCGCCGGCGCGCGCTCGGTGCGGTCAGGGTCATGACGGCGGGATCGGGGCCGGCGGCCGGCATCTCGCCCGTAGTGGTCCGGCTGCTGGCGGAGCAGGGGCTCGACACCGGGGAGGACTTCCCCAAGCCGCTCACCACCGAGGTCGTCGACGCCGCGGACCTGGTGATCACGCTCGGCTGCGCCGATGCCTGCCCTGTGCGTCCTGGCCGCCGTTACCTCAACTGGGACCTGCCGGACCTCGGCGGTCTCGACATCGAGAGCGCACGCGCCGTGCGGGACAGCCTGCACACGCGTATCGACCGCCTGGCGGCAGAGCTGACCGCGCCGTCTGCGTCCCCTGCGTGACCGGCCGGGTGTGACGGGCCGGCCAGGAACCGGTGCTTCGCCCTGGGGAGCGGGAGCGCTCAGCTGGCCGGATACCGCACGGTGGAATGCCCCGGGCGGACAGCTGCGTCGGACCCCCAGGATGTGAGGCCGGCCGGCGGGGCACCGCCAAGCAGCCCGCCGGCCGGTGTTCGGGCCGATGCGCCCCGCTAGGGGTGCGCATCGGTGAGGCAGAGGGAGATCAACGTCCGGGCTTCCGCGAGGGTGCGGGCCGCGATGATCTCTCTCATGGTCTGGGAGTCGGTGGTGAACGTCTGTGAGGTCGACTGGCCGGTGGCCTGGAACCGGACACGGACCTTCGCCGACCACCACCGTTTTCGGTGGAAGAGCGTGCCGATCCTAGGGATGTGATGCCGCCCGTGCACAGCGCCGCGGCGGGGATAGTGCACGGCCCAGGGAGGCAGGTCGATGTACGAGTCGTCCTCCTGCCTCTCGGCCATCACGGCTGCCTATGTCCGGGCGGCCGGCCGGGAGGAGGAGAGCGGTGGCCGCATGGGGTCTGAGGGCCTGCACTCCAGGCGGTAGCCCATGCCGCGGATCGCGTCGATGGTGCAGCAGCTTCCCGCGCCTTCCCGCAGGCGTTGCCGTACGCGGCGGACGTGGACGGTGAGGGTGTTGCTGTCCAGGCTCTTCGTGCCCCACAGGACCTGGGTCAGCTCCGGCCGGGAGACGAGCCGGTTGACGTTCTGCATGAGGTAGCGCAGCAGCATGAATTCACGGACCGGCAGCTGGAGCGAGCGTCCTCGTACGTAGACGTGAAACCCGACGGGATCAAGCTCGATGTCACCGACGACCAGCGTTGCGGCCGCCTTGTCGTCCGGTGTGAGTCCTGCTGTGAGGAGGGGGAGGATTTCCTCGATCCGGTAGGGCCGCGCGACGAAGGCGACGGCACCCGCGGCGAGGGCGGCGGTCGCCTCCTCGGTCCCGTCCGGTCCGGCACCGACGATGACGGGCACAGGGCTGAGCCGGTTGATCAGGCGGGTGACGTCTGCGGCGTTCACCACCGGCAGCGGTGCTCCGAGCAGTACGGCGCCGGGGTGCTGTGCTCCGACCTGGAGCAGGGCTTCGGCGCCGTCGTGGCAGGCGATCACGCTCACGCCGGCGGCCGAGAACCGTGCCATGGCCTGCTTTGCCAGCTCCTCGTCGGGCTCGGCCATCAGCAGGGCCGGGGTACTGCTGTCGTCCGGGCCGTCCGGAGACCTTCGTGCGGCGGTCTCCGGTGGTCGTCGTGCGTCGGGGGTCACCCGGGTACTCCTTTACGTGGCGGCGCAAAGAGCAGCATTGGCTTCGGGGTCAGCCGAAGCGGCCCGAGATGTAGTCCTCGGTGCGCTGGTCGGAGGGGTTGGAGAAGATGCGTTCGGTCTCGTCGTACTCGACGAGGCGTCCGTGGCGGACCCCCGCGTCGTCGACGTCGGCGGTGAAGAAGGCCGTGCGGTCGGAGACGCGGGCGGCCTGCTGCATGTTGTGGGTGACGACGATGATCGTGAACTCACGGGCGAGGTGCGTCATGAGGTCTTCGATCTTGGCGGTGGCGATCGGGTCGAGGGCCGAGCAGGGCTCGTCCATGAGGATCACCTCGGGCTTGACCGCGATGGTGCGGGCGATGCACAGCCGCTGCTGCTGACCGCCGGAGAGGGCGAGCGCGGACGTCTTGAGCTTGTCCTTGACCTCGTCCCAGAGCGCCGCGTGGGTGAGGGTCTCCTCGACGAGGTCGTCCAGGTTGCCCTGGAACCCGCCGACGCGGGGGCCGTAGGCGATGTTGTCGTAGATCGACTTGGGGAACGGGTTCGGCTTCTGGAAGACCATGCCGATCCGGCGGCGGACCTCGATCGGGTCGACGTCCCGGCCGTAGAGGTCCTCGTTGTGGTAGTGGACCTTGCCGGCCACGCGGGCGCTGGGGACGAGGTCGTTCATGCGGTTGAAGCACCGCAGCACGGTGGACTTGCCGCAGCCGGAGGGGCCGATCATCGCGGTGATCTGCCGGTGCCCGATGGTCATGTTGACGTCGCGTACGGCCTCGTGGTCGCCGTAGAAGACGGACAGGCTGCCGACCTCGAAGACGGGTCCGGCCAGCGAGGGGGCGCTGCGGAAGGCGACCTGCGGAATCCTCGTGCCGCCGGTGGCGTCGGAGGGAGGGGTCATGGCGGTCTCCTGCACAGAGTCGGCGGGGTCGAGGTGTCGGGTCGCGGAGGGTGGGGAGGTCATGGCGGTCACCAGGTGCGGGAGTAGCGGTTGCGGAGCCAGATCGCCACGGAGTTCATCGCCAGCAGGATCGCCAGCAGGATCACGATGGCGGCGGAGGCGAGCGAGACGAACTCGGCACGGGACTGGCTGATCCAGTTGAAGATCTGGATCGGCAGGACGGTGAACTGGCTCTGCACGCCGCTGGGGTTGAACGTGATGAACGTCAGACCGCCGAGCAGAAGCAGCGGTGCCGCCTCGCCGATGGCGCGGGACAGGGCCAGGATCGAACCGGTGGCCATGCCGGGCACGGCCGCGGGCAGGACCTGGCGCCAGATGGTCTGCCACTGCGTGGCGCCCAGGGCGAGCGACGCCTGCCGAATGGACTGCGGGACCGCCCGGATCGCCTCCCGGGAGGAGATGATCACCACCGGCAGGACCAGCAGGGACAGCGTCAGGGACGCGGTCAGCACGGTCTGCCCGAAGCCGAGGCCGCGGGAGATGATGCCGAGGCCGAGGATGCCGTAGACGATCGAGGGCACGGCGGCCAGGTTCTGAATGTTGATCTCGATCGCGCGGTTCCACCACTTGTCCGGGTCGGCGTACTCCTCCAGGTAGATGGCGGTGAGGATGCCGGTCGGGAGGCAGTAGGCGGCGGTGAAGCCGATGACCCAGACCGTGCCCATGATCGCCGACTGGGCCCCGCCCTGCGTCGGGTCGATGTAGTCGGGGAAGTTCATCCACAGCCGCGGGTCCAGCCGCGACCAGCCCTCGCTGAGCACGTAGGCGAGCAGCGAGGCGAGGAAGACGACGGCGACGGCGAGCGAGACCCACAGACTCAGGTGGAAGACCCGCTCGCGAAGCGGGGTCCCCTTGCCCTTGAGCCGGGGAGCGTCCTGGTGGATGGTGGCATCGCGATCGATGACTTTAGAACTCATTCGTACACCTCGCGGTACTTGCGCACCAGACGGATACTCAGCAGGTTCATCACCAGCGTCATCACGAACAGCAGGGCACCCACGGCGAAGATCGTCTGGTAGCCGGTCGAGCCGGTGGGCAGGTCGCCGATGCCGGCCGCGGCGATGAACGCGGTCATCGTCTGCATGCCTTCGAGCGGGTTGAAGGACAGGTTCGGCTGCCCGCCCGCCGCGATGGCCACGATCATCGTCTCGCCGAGCGCCCGGGAGATACCCAGGACGACGGCGGCGACGATGCCGGACAGCGCGGCGGGGAACACCACGCGGGTGGAGACCTGCATGCGGGAGGAGCCGAGGGCGAACGCGCCGTCGCGCAGCGCGCGGGGCACCGCGCTCATCGAGTCCTCGGCGAGCGACGCGATCGTCGGGATGATCATGATGCCCATGACGAAGCCCGCGGCGAGCGCGTTGAAGATCTGCGGCCCGTCACCGGCGGGCCAGATGCTCTGCAGGACCGGGGTGATGGCCTTCAGCGCGAAGAAGCCGTACACGACCGTGGGGATACCCGCGAGAACCTCAAGCAGCGGCTTGAAGATCTTCCGCACGCGCTTGTTCGCGTACTCGCTCAGGTACACCGCGGCACCCAGGCCCAGCGGAACAGCCACCAGCAGGGCGATGAGCGTGACCATCAGGGTGCCGCCGACCAGCGGCAGGACGCCGAAGGAGGCGGGCTTGAACAGGGGCGCCCAGTTGGTTCCGGTGAGGAACTCACCGAAGTCGACCTTGGAGAAGAACTCGCCGGCCGGGGGGATCAGGGCGATGACGATGCCGATCGTGGTCAGCACCGAGACCAGGGAGGCGGCCACCAGGAGGACCTTGATGACCTTCTCGCCGTAGCGCGGCTGGGACCGCTTCAGGAAGCCGGGGCTTCCTGAAGCGGCCCGCCGTGAAGAGAGGGTGGAACTCATCAGGAGTGCTGCTCCCGCAGAGTCGCGAGGTCCTTCTCCAGCTCCTTCTGCTGCTCGGCGTTGAGCGGCACGAACTGGGCCTTCTCGGCGATCTCGGCGCTGTTCTCGACGTAGTACTCGACGAACGCCTCGGCCTCGGGCTTCTCCAGGGAGGATGCCTTCGGGTAGATGAACAGCTGCCGGCCCAGCGGCGTGTAGGTGCCGTTCTGCACCGTCTCGACGCCGGGGGCGACGCAGCCCTTGCCTCCGTCGATCTTGAGGGCCTTCAGCTTGTCCTTGTTCTCCTCGAAGTAGGAGAGGCCGAAGTAGCCGATGCCGCCCTTGGAGCCGGACACGCCGCGGACGGTGACGTTGTCGTCCTCGCTCGGGTTGTAGTCGGTGCGCGAGGCGCCTTCCTCACCGTTGATGGCGTCGGTGAAGTAGTCGAAGGTGCCCGAGTCGGTGCCCGCGCCGAACAGGTCCATCTTCTGGTTCGGGAACTTCGGGTCGACCTGGTTCCAGTTGTTCACCTTGGAGCCGGGCTCCCAGATCTTCTTGAGCTGCTCGACGGTCAGGCACTCGACGAAGTCGTTGTCCTTGCTCACCACGACCGACAGGCCGTCGTTGGCGACCGAGAACTCCTCGAACTTCACGCCCTTCTTCTCGCAGAGGGCCTTCTCCTCGTCCTTGATCTCCCGGGAGGCGTTGGAGATGTCGGTCTCGCCGGCGCAGAACTTCTCAAAGCCGCCGCCGGTGCCGGAGGTCCCGACCGTGACCTTCACGCCCGGGTTCGCCTGCTGGAAGAGCTGGGCGGCCACGGTGGACAGCGGGGCCACCGTGCTCGACCCGTCCACCTTGACGGTCCCGGACAGCTTGTCGCCACCCTCACCGCCCGAACCGGCGTCGGCACCGCCGCACGCACTCGCGGCCAGCATCACAGCAGCCGTCAGAGCCAAAGGAGCCTTGGCCCGGCGCAACGAAGTGGAAATGTTCACGACTCTCGACCCTCGTGTCTGCCGGTACACCCGGCTGTCTGCATCAGGTGCGCAGCGCACCCCGTTCGGACTCCTTCATCGAAGTCTGCCTATATGAACACGGGGTGTACGAGGGGCCCATCGGGTATGAACGATAGCTAGTCATCTCTATAGATGGATAATGATGTTTGCGTGCGGGGTGCGCTTCTCGGTCAACGCCTCGCCTTCATCGCCCCGACCGTTTGGCCGGAACGCGCGCCACGGGCGTGGGGCAAGGGGCTCCTCCAGCTCCGGCTCCCCTGCAGAGTTGGGCTCCCGTTCACCTTTCGGATGCCCCTCGGTGCCCACGCTGCGCCTAGCGTCACGGATCGATGGTCACCTATATGGGGCCGCTTTTCGTATCCGACCGCGTGGAGGACCTCGTGCTCGAACAGCCCGAAAGCCACACAGACCGCTCAGCGGACCTGCCCCTGCTGCCCAGCCACAACACGGCACGCTCAGCTCTCACCTGCCGTTACCGGTGCGGCGACGCCTGCTCCCACGACGCTCCCAACCGCTCGCTCAACACCTACTTCGGCGACATCGTCCACCAGGTGTCCCGCCGCGGAGCGCTCAAGAGCGGCGCGGTCCTCGCCCTCGCCGCAGCCGCCGGAACAGCGGTCGCCACACCCGCGGCGGCGTCCGGCACGGCCACCACGCCCGCCGCCCACCGCGGTCCGGACCGAGGTGCGGGCCGCCTGCCTCGCGGTCTGCGCTTCGAGGCAGTGCCGCCGAACACCGCCGACGCCGTCACCGTTCCGTCCGAATACGCGCAGCAGGTCGTCATCCGCTGGGGTGACCCGGTCCTGCGCGGTGCGCCCCGCTTCGACGCCCGCCGCCAGAGCGTCGCGGCTCAGTCCCGACAGTTTGGTTACAACTGCGACTACATGGCCTTGCTCGACCTCCCGGCGCACTGCCACGGCGACCAGCTGCTCGTGGTCAACCACGAGTACACCAACGAAGAGATCATGTTCTTCGGCTACGACCCCGCCAACCCGACTCGCGAGCAGGTCGAGATCGCCTGGGCCGCCCACGGCCTGACCGTCCTCAGCGTCCGCACCGATCGACGCTCCGGCCGACTGTGGCCGATCAGTGGCGACGCGCTCAACCGCCGCATCACCGCCACCACCCCGTTCGAGCTCACCGGCCCGGCGGCCGGCAGCGACCTCCTCAAGACCAGCGCCGACCCCGCCGGCCGCACCGTGCTGGGCACGCTGAACAACTGCGGCGGCGGCGTCACGCCGTGGGGCACCGTCTTGTCCGGCGAGGAGAACTTCAACCAGTACTTTGCCAACGCCGCCTCCGTCACGGACCCGACCGCCAAGCAGCGTCTGGCCCGCTACGGCCTGCCGACCGGCACCAGCCAGCGCAAGTGGGAGCGCTTCGACGACCGCTTCGACCTCGGAAAGGAACCGAACGAGGCCAACCGGCACGGCTGGATCGTCGAGATCGATCCGTACGACCGCGACTCCGTACCTCGCAAGCGCACGGCCCTCGGCCGGTTCAAGCACGAGGCCGCCGAACCCCGCCTGACCAGCGACGGCCGGGTCGCCCTCTACATGGGTGACGACGAGCGATTCGACTACCTCTACAAGTTCGTCTCCACCTACCGGTTCAAGAAGGGTAAGAGCCGGGCCGCCCGAGGGCACAACCTCCGCCTACTCGACGAAGGCACCCTCTTCGTCGCCAAGTTCACCGGGGACAGCCCGATCGCCGAGATCGACGGCACCGGCACTCTCCCCGAGGACGGCGACTTCGCGGGCTCAGGTACCTGGATCCCGCTCGTCACCGGCAACACCTCCCACGTCGCAGGCATGGCCGCCGATGAGGTCTATGTCTTCACCCGGCTGGCCGCCGACAAGGTCGGCGCCACCAAGATGGACCGCCCCGAAGACGTCGAGCCCCACCCTCACACCGGCCGCCTCTACGTCGCGCTCACCAACAACAAGGACCGAGGAGCCGTCGGCAAGACCGGCCCCGACGAGGCCAACCCGCGCAACGGCAACAAGCACGGCCACATCCTCGAACTCGACGAACGCCGCGCAGACGCGGCAGCGACGTCCTTCAACTGGCGCCTCATGTTCGTATGTGGCGACCCCAAGGACCCCTCCACCTACTTCGCAGGCTTCGACAAGAGCCAGGTCAGCCAGATCTCCTGCCCCGACAACATTGCCTTCGACGAACACGGCAACCTCTGGCTCGCCACCGACGGCGCCGCCCTCGGTGCCAACGACGGGCTTTTCGCCGTCCCGGTCACGGGGCCGCACCGGGGCCACGTCAAGCAGTTCCTGACCGTCCCCAAGGGCGCCGAGACCTGCGGCCCGATCATCACCGACGACCGCATCCTCATCGCCGCCCAGCACCCGGGCGAACTCGACGGCGCCACCTCGGAGAACCCTGGCTCGGCCTGGCCCGACGGGCCCGGAACGATCCCCCGACCGTCCGTCGTCGCGGTGTGGGAGACCGGTTACCCCCACTGACCTGCAGAGGCAGCGTTGCCACATGCATACATGGTCCGCCTGCGCCGACTTTGAGTAGTGACGCCGGTCGCGACCGGCGGCCCCGTCCTCCTCGTCAGCCAGGGGCGTCGCTCTCCCGACCAGCACGGGTCACTCGCGCCGGAGAAGTAGGCACCCGACTGGGCAAGTTAAACCGGGTGCGTTGGTCACGCGTTGGTCACACAGTGGCTCCAGCATCTGTCTTTTGCCTGGTCAGGGTGGGTATTTGAAACGACGGCCGGGGCCACCACCCCCGGCCGCACTCGGTCAGAACAACCACCTGACCTGCAGGCTTATCGCCCGGGCTTAGGTTTTCGTCTTCCGGCTGTATCGGCCTGCTCCCAGGCATTTCGGTCTGTTCCTGGGCGCTGTTGGTCACGCGTTGGTCATGCGCCCATCCATGGGTCGGCTTCTGTGGGCTGTGGCGTCGTGAGTGCCTCCTGTTGGGGGCGCGGCCCATCCGGAATCCAGGCGAGCGGAAGCGAGACGCGTGTTGAGATTCGACAGCGTATGAACCGAGCCCATTCTCCATGAAGGAGGCTGGGCGAACGGGCGGGAATGAGCAGGCCCCCTTAGGTCGCCGCAGGAGCGCACTACCTTCCCGAGGCTGTTCGTGGACCTGTGCGCAGTGCGGACATGGAGGCGAGAACGGAAACCGCTGCCAGTGCTCCAAACAGCTGTGGGTAGCCGTCCAGTGGTATGGCCAGTGCGGCTCCTGCGAAGGGGCGAGGGCGGCGGCGGTGGTGGTTGGCTCTGCGAGGAGGCCGGACAGGCGGCCGTAGTGGGTGGTGCCCCATCGGTCGGTGATCGCGGTGGCCTGGAGCAGTGTGAGGTTGCTGCTGAAGATCCCGGCGACTACCGAGAGAGCGATCAGAGGGGCGTACGGGCCCGGGGCGAGCGCGAGTGCCGCGGTGGTGAGGCCGCCGAGTGCGATCAGTGTGGTCGTGCGCGCGGTGACTTTGGCGCGGCGGGTGGTGGCCGCGTAAAGGGTGCGTCCGAGGGTCTGTCCGGCGGCGCCCAGTCCGAGTGCCCATGCTGCCTCGCTGGTGGAGTAGCCGCGTTCCAGCAGGAGGGGAACAAGGGCAACGACCGCGGCCGAGACGGTGAACGCGGAGAGCGTGAGTGCGACCGCGAGCCGCCGTCTTTGCGGACTGGCTCGCGTCTGCTGTCGAGGGCGACGGTGCTGAAGGCCAGGGGGCTCTGAGTGCCAGCGCGTGGGCGGGAATCGTGACGGCGGCGAGCACCGTGTAGGTCATGCGCCATTGCAGGTGGTCGGCCAGTGGCGGCGAAGGCGGGCTGGTAGAGGGTGGCCGCCATGGCGGAGCCCGCGAGCACCCAACCGGCGAAGATCAGCGGCAGGTTCGGGGCGGCGGCGACGATGAGGACGCTCAGCACGCAGAGGACAGAGCCGGCCGTCATGACGGTGCGGGGACCGACCGTGGTGATGGATGATTCGGCCCACGCGTATGCCGACAAACGCGAAGGAGCGTTCCCGTGCGCGCTTCCTCGGCGGCTGGCCCGCTTCCCTCACGCGGGGTCTTGGCTGATCGGGTCGGCCGGAGCTGGCGGCAGTTGTGTGGCGTGGACGGTGCTGCCCTGCACCGTCCACCCCACGTCAGCTCAGTCCTTGCCCAGCAGCTTGTTCATCTGCTCGATCTCAGCGGTCTGGCCCTTGATGATCTCGTCGGCCAGTTTCTTGGCCGGCGGGTACTCGCCCTCGGTCTTCTCGGTCGTGGCCATCGCGACTGCCCCCTCGTGATGCCTGACCATCATCTCGAGGAACATGGTGTCGAACGCGGCACCGGATGCCTTCTCCAGCTTCTCCATATCCTGTGCGCTCATCATCCCGGGCATGTCCGCCGAGTGGTCCATGCCCGGCATCTCCTCGGGCACCTTCTCGCCCCACGCGGTGAGCCAGCCGGACATGGTCTCGATCTCTGGGTCCTGCGCGCCCTTGATCTTCGTGGCGAGGTCCTTCACCTCGGTGGAAGACGCTCGGGTGGGAGCCAGGTCGGCCATCTCGACTGCTTGGCGGTGATGCGGAATCATCTCCTGCGCGAAGGCTGTGTCCGCCTTGTTGTGCGCGCCGGCCTGAGCGGAAGTGGTTGCCGACGACGGGGACTCGGACTTCATCGATCCCATGTCGTGGCCTTCGTCGCTGCCCCCGCAGGCGGCCAGCACCAGAGCGGCGCTCGCGGTCGCCGCGACGAGCGCGGCGCGGCGGATCAGTGAACGGTTCGACTTCATGACTGAACTCCTGGGCATTGCGGTGAGTGAGTACGCCTGCTGGCGATGCCGGAACCGGTTCAGGTCACGCGGCACCGCAGGGGTGTGCTCTATATCCGCAGAAGCTGGAGTTCGGCCAGGGTCGGAGGAGCACGGGCTCCCTCGGGCGCTCCGTACAGGGAGGCGGGGACTGCCTCCACTCTTGGCAGCAGGCACTCTGGCGAAGGGGTCAGTCCGGGGAGAGCGGGGCCCCCGCCCACCGCACCTGACGAACAGGTGGCTTCCGAGTGGTCGGCGCCGCCGTCGTGGCAGCTGCCGTGCGGATCGGAACGGCACTCGTCGTGAGCGGACGCGGTCTCGTTCCCATGCCCGGCGACCATGGCGGCAGCGACCGGGCGCTCCGGCATCGGCAGGGCGCCGGGCGCCAGTGCGTGCATTCCGAGCAGCCCTGCCAGCAGCCCGAGGACGAGCAGCGCGCGCAGCCGCGGCGAGGGCCGCGGTTTTACGACGTGCTCGATATGGGTCACGTGTTCATCCTAAGCATGTATCCGTCCCAGCGATCAGCCAGCGTGTGTGTGTCGCCTCGATCGCTCATCGTGATCACGCAGCTCATGGCCCACACGGGGACACGACCCCGACGAGCCTGCAGCGACCTACGTCTCCTCGTGGTGCACCGCCGCTCAAGGCACCTTGCACTGCCTGACTGGCCGCGCTATCGATGAAGCCCTGGCAGGGTGATCGGCACCGCGATCAGGCTGTCTGTCGGCCTCCGTGGTCGCCGGTCAGGGCAGAGCGTGCCGGAGTGGGAAACACCTTCACCGACCTTGGGTAACCGGGACAAGCACGTCGTGACGTGCAACGTGGACAAGGGCGGCAGTCGGTGTGGGGCTTCCGGTCTCGATCGCCTTGAACCAGCCGATCGCTGACAAGGTGGAGGTCGAGCGCGGCGGAAAGTGGCAGCGTCTCCGGCCGTCGAGGGCTCCTGGGACTGGATGAAGGGCCGCGACGGCAAGGCGACCCGTGCCGGAGGGGGTGCCGTGGACCCCTCTTGGAATGAAGTCACTAAGGTGGTTAGTATGCACAGTCGAACCTTCGCCCGGTCGATCACCCGACAGGGGTGGCGGCGAAGGTACCGCCGAATCCGCAATGTCCACGCGGAGTCGAGGAGCTTGAATCACGCGCTCTCGGCAGGCGGCTGAGGAAGAAGGAGCTCGCCCCAGTGGCGTCCCACCGTCGTCCCAAGCAGCCGAACCACTCGTATGCGACCGTGCTCACGGCGACCGCGGCCGCCGCCGTGGCTCTCTCCACGCAGACCGCGTCGGCCGATCCGCTGCCGGACCCCAGTAAGAAGGGGGTCAAGGCGCAGGTCGACCGTCTCTACGAGGAGGCCACACAGGCCACGGAGAAGTACAACGGTGCGGACGAGAAGCGGAAGACGCTGCAGAAGCAGGTCGAGGATCTGCAGGACACGGTCGCCAGCGGTCAAGCGGAGCTCAACTCCCTTCGCCACGGGTTGGGATCGATGGCCAGAGCGCAGTACCGCAGCGGTGGCGTCGACCCGTCGGTACAGCTTCTTCTCTCCTCCGACCCCGATGGGTACCTTGACAAGGCGTCCAGTCTTGACCGCCTGAGCGCCCAACAGGTCAGTGCGGTCCAGGAGTGGCAGTCGAAGCAGCGGGACCTCCAGCAGAAGCGCAATGAGGCGACGGTGAAACTCAAGGATCTTGAGAGCGCCCGCAAGGATATCGGGAGTAAGAAGAAGGAGATCCAGGGCAAGCTCGCAAAGGCCCGGGAGCTCCTCAATACCCTGACGGCCGAAGAGCGGGCCAAGATCACCGCTGAAGAGGATCGGGCCAACCGGTCCAGCGAGCGAGTCGAGCTCGGCAATGAGGCTAGCGCGTCGCAGCGTGGTGCCGCAGCCTTCGCTGCGGCCAAGAGCAGGGTCGGCATGCCGTACGTGTGGGGAGCGGCCGGGCCGAACTCCTTCGACTGCTCCGGTCTGACCTCCTGGGCATTCCAGCAGGCGGGTGTCGCCATTCCCCGCACATCGCAGACACAGGCGAATGCTGGCACCCGGATCAATTCCCTCAGCGCTCTCAAACCGGGCGACCTCATCATCATGCGTACCGACCTGAGCCATGTTGGCTTCTACGCTGGAAACGGGCAGATCCTCCACGCACCGAAGCCCGGTTCCCAGGTGCGCTACGAGTCGATCAGCCGCAGTGGGATGCCGTTCATGTGGGGCGTCCGCATCTGAGCACCCTCAAGCCCGCTTCACACCGGGCGCTTCAGCCGGCGAGCGGGCCGTCGAGAACCGCCAGAACAGGTCCTGCGGACAGACCGAGCACGAGGGAGGTCGCGGACGTGGTGTAAGCGACGATCCGCGAGGGTCGGTCACAGCCATAGCCCCTTGAGCCATCGCCTCGGGACATGGTCGGAACGATCCAGCGCAGGTAATAGAAGAGCGAGGCGACGGTGTTGACGGCGGCCAGCACGGCCAGCCAGGCGTAGTCGGCGTCGAAGACGGCGCTGAACGCTTGCAGTTTGCCGACGAAAACCGCAGTGGGCGGCGTCCCGACCAGGCCCAGCAAGCAAATGACGAGGCTTGCGGCAAGCAATGGCCGCTGTCGTGAGAGCCCCCTGTAGTCCGTGAGGTTACGGGCCTGGGGAAGCGCGGAGACCACCGCGAAGGCGCCGAGGTTGGTGACGGCGTACGCGGCGAGATAGTAGAGCAGCGCCTGTTGCGCCAGGTCCGATCGGCCGGCTACCGCAACGGGCATCAGAAGGTAGCCGACCTGGCTGACTGTGGAGTAGGCGAGCAGCCGCTTGACGTCACGCTGGAAGAACGCGGCGAGGTTTCCCAGCGTCATGGAGGCGGCTGCCAGTACGGCGATGAGCGCTGGCCAGCTGGGCATGTTGCCGGAGAGAAGGACGGCTCCGAGACGGTAGAGGGCCGCGAGCGCCCCGATCTTCGGCAGAGTGGTGAGAAGCGCGGCTACTGGGGGAGTGCTCCCCTGGACGGCGTCGGGGACCCAGAAGTGGGCCGGTACCGCCCCGGCTTTGAATGCGATCCCGGCGAGAAGCCCGATCGTGCCGACGGTGAGAAGGGCCCCGGGGGCCGTACGCAGTTCCGTGCTCAGCATCGGATACGCGGTGCCTCGCCCTGCGGCGTACAGCAGGGTGATACCGGTCAGCATGACCACGCCGAGGAGAGCTCCGACCACGTAGTACTTCAGTGCGGCTTCCGTTCCGGGCCCGTCCTTGCGGAAGCCCGCGAGCGCGTAGGCGGGAATGCTGGCCAGAAGATATCCGGCTGCGAGCAGCAGCAGGTCCTGCGCGCCGGCGAGCATCAGGGCTCCGAGCGAGGCGAGTTGGACCAAGACGTAGAACTCGCTCTCCCTCGGATCGGCACGCAACGGGCCAACGGCCAGTCCCAGGACGGTCAGAGTGCCTCCGAGGATCACGATCCTGGAGGTGGTGGTCACGGGGTCCACGGCAAAGGCCGCACCGAAGGCGGTGGTGGGGGGCGTGGTTGCTGCCACGGAGGCTGCGGCGATGCCTCCGACGGACGCCGCTGCGGCTAGGACGGCAACGACCCACTGCCGATTGCGCGGCAGCCACGAACCGAGCAGGAGTCCGAGGACTGCGGCAGCTGCCAGGAGGATTTCGGGAAGGATGTCGAGGGGGTTCTCGTTCATGCCGGTCATCGCGCGAGCAGCTCCAGGACGGCTTGGGAGGCGGGCTCGATGACGTCGAGGAGGAAGCGCGGGGCCACCCCGAGGACTACGGCCAGGGCCAGCAGCGGGACGACGGCTGCGCTTTCATGGAGGCGGATGTCAGGAAACACGCGGGGGGTACCCGGAGTGTCCGGCAGCCTGAGTGGGCCGAGGAAGATCTGCTGGAACGCGCGCAGGAAGAGGCCGGCGGTGAGCAGGATGCCGAGCAGTGAGACGGCGGTGGCCAGCGGGCGTGGGCCGAGACTGCCTGTGAAGATCTGGAACTCGGCGATGAATCCGGAGAAGCCGGGAAGTCCCAGTGAGGCGAAGGCGGCCATGGCGGTCATGCCGGCGAACGCGGGTGCTTTGGCGGCGATCCCCGAGTACGCGCCCATGTCGTACGTTCGCCCCCGCTCGTACAGCACTCCCGCGAGCAGGAACAGCGCGCCGGTGAGCAGACCGTGGCTGACCATCTGCGTCACTGCCCCGGTGACGGCGAGGGTGCGCGCTTGCTCGGACCCCTCGCTCACGGCGGCGGCCGCACCGACCGCGAGAAGGATGTAGCCCATGTGGTTCACAGAGGTGTAGGCGATCATGCGCTTGAAGTCCGTCTGGGCGAGTGCGACCAGCGCGCCGTAGACCACGGAGACGACCCCGATGACCACGATCACGAGCGCGTAGCGCCGCCACACGTCGGGGAGCATGGGCATTGCGATCCGCAGGAACCCGTACGTCCCCATCTTCAGCAGCACGCCGGCGAGGATCGCGGACCCTGCCGCGGGCGCCTCGGTGTGGGCGGGCGGCAGCCAGGTGTGGAAGGGCACTGTGGGTGTCTTGACAGCCAGACCGATTCCAATGGCGAGCAGGACCAGAGCCGCGTAGACGGAGCGGCCCGCGAGAGGGTTCTGTTCGGTCAGCTCGACCATGTCGAAGGTGTTCGGCGAGGCAGCGAGATAGAGGCCGATGAAACCCAGCAGCAGGGCGAGCGATCCGATGAAGGTGTAGAGGAAGAACTTCAGTGCCGCGTGGGCGGCGTTCTTGTGGCCCCACCCCGCGATGACGAAGTACATCGCCACGATGGACAGGTCGAAGAAGACAAAGAAGAGGATCAGGTCGAGAGAGACGAACAGCCCGAGGCACGTGGTCTGGAGAAAGAGGAAGAGCGCGGCGAACTCGCGGACCCGGCGGGTCTCGCGCAGCGAGTGGACAGCGCACGCGAGGAACAGCACGCAGGTCAGAGCGAGTAGGGGAAGCGACAGTCCGTCCACGCCGACGTGGTACCCCACACCGGCGCTGGGGATCCAGCGTGCCCTGACCTCGTACTGCAAGCCTGCACCGTTCCGGTACCCAGACCACAGCACGATGACGAGTACGAGTTCGGAGGCCGCGACCGCTACCCAGATGGTGCGGAAGGCTGCACTCGGGGTGCGGCGCGGCAGGCCCAGCAGGAGGAGTGCGACGGCAGTCGGCGCGAAGACGAGGGCAGTGAGCAACAGGTCACCTCACGAGGGCGAATACGACGGCGAGGACGGTGAGGCCCGCGACGGCCTGGGCGAGATATTGGTGCAGCTGGCCGGTTTGTGGCCGCCGGGCGAGCCGACCGAGTGCCCTGGTCGCGGCTGCTGTCGCACCCACCGCGTCGTCGACAGCGCGTTCGACCGTGTGGTCAGTCCAGACTGCGAAGCGGAGGGTTGAGTACGCGGCTCCGTCGATGCACTGGTCGAGGATGCGGTCGTCGAAGGCTGCCGCAGTGCGGGCGAGCCAGAACACGGGCCGCACCACTAGCTTCTGCGCGACGCGCTCCAGAGTCAGCCAGTCTCGGCACCAGTTCTTCACCGGGCTGGGCAGGGCGAGCGTGCGATCCGCCCATGCCCAGGTGGCTCCCGCGGCGGAGAGGGCAAGTGCGCCGGAGAGAGCGAGTTCCCATCCGTGCGGCTGGGGTTGTGAGGTGCTGTCGAGTACGAGGTCCACATGGTCGCGCAGTGGCTGAAGGGTGAGCGGGGTCAGAGCGATGCATCCAAGGGCGAGCAGCACCAGAGGTGGCCCGGCTGAGCGTGGTACGCGCCGGGTGCCGTGCTGCTCGGTGTCGTATCTCTGCTGTTCCACCGCTGGCTCCGGGCGCCAGACGAACCACAGAGCTTTGGCACCGTAGACGGCGGACAGTACGGCGGCTGCCAGGCCAGTGACGTACAGCCATGGGCTGCTGCCGAGTGCAGCGGAGAGCAGGACGTCCTTGGCCGCCCACAGAGAGAGCGGCGGTAGTCCGGCCAGTGTGAGGGCGGCCGCGGTGAAGGTGACGCCGGCCGTACGGTAGCGGCGGGCCGCTCCACGCAGCGCGGGCAGCGCCTTCGTTCCGAGTGCGGTCAGCCACGCGCCCGCGACCAGGAACAGCAGGCTCTTCGCAGCGGCGTGGGCTACCAGTTGGAGGGCACCGCCCGTGATGGCGCCGGACCCTGCCGCCAGCACCATGAACCCGATCTGGGAACAGGTGGACGCTGCCAACAACTGCTTGAGATCAGTCTGCGCGACGGCGACGAGGCCGAGAGCGACGGCCGTCACGGCTCCTGTCCAGGCCACCGCCTCGCTACCCCAGCCGGACGCATCCAGCAGCGGTCCGGTCCTGAGAAGCAGATACGCGCCTGCCACGACCATCGTCGCGGAGTGCAGCAGAGCGGAGACCGGGCTGGGGCCCTGCATGGCACGGGACAGCCAGAAGCTGAAGGGGAGCTGAGCGGACTTGCCGAAGGCGGCGGTCACAATGCCTGCCGTGATGACGGATAGCCAGGGCTCCCCGGCACGCCCCAGATCATCAAGGCCAAGTGTCCCGGCCTGGCCGCTCGCGAGTGCGGCACCCGCTGCCAAATACAGGCCGAGATCGGCGGTGCGGGTGGTCAGGAAGGCTGTGTTGGCGGCGTCGACGCGTACCGGCTCCCGCCACCAGAAGCCGATCAGGGCCCATGAAGTGGCGCCCATGATCTCCCAGCTCATGAGCAGAACCGGCAGCGTGACAGCGGTCACCGTCACCAGCATGCTCGCAGCGAAGAGCAGCATCAGCCCGAAGAACCGGGCCCGTGCCTCGTTGGCTCCGAACTCTGTCGCGCTGAAGGCCAGGACAGCGAGGGTGATCGACGTGACGGTGACGGCCATCAGCCCCGACAGCCCGTCGACCCCGAGCTGGACCGGCAACTGATCGAGGAGCGGTGCCGACGCGGAGGGGCGCTGGAACGCGGCAGTGACCGCGAGCCCCAGGTCGGCGACGCCGACACCGAGCGCCACGGCAGGCGCGAACCGGTCGACAGTCCGGCCGCAGGCAAGCAGCAGCATCCCGGTGACCAGAGGGAGCCCGACGAGGGCCCACAGGAGGGTGCTCACTCCTTCAGCTCCGCCGCCATGTCGGTCATGTCGATTTCGCGAGACCGGAACAGGGCGGTGACCACCGCGAACCCGATCGCCATCTCCAGGGCCATGGCTGTGACGGCCAAAACCACCAGTACCTGTCCCTCGGCGGCGGCTGGCGCGATGTAGTGCCAGGCTGCCGCTGCGGCGACGATCACCCCGCCCAGCATCAGTTCCAGGCCCATCATCAGCATGACGACGGACTGTTGGGTGAGGGCCCCGAACAGCCCGATGCAGAACAGAGCCGTGGCCAAGAGCAGGAAGAGCTCCAGATTCACCGGCCGACACCTCCGCGGATCGGGTCGTCGGTGCTGGGGGCACGCAAGCTGTCGCCGAGCCGGTCGTACCGTCCACGCCGCGTGGCCAGTACCACCGTGGCGACGATGGTCGCGAACAGAGCCATGCCCAAGGTCATCATGGTGAGCATCTGCGGGCCCATCAGTGACATCCCGAGGTCCATAGTGGCGTCGGTCGGCGGCTTGCCCCGCCGGGCGGGCCACGGAGTGGAGAGGATTCCGGCGGCCAGCAGGACGAAGGCGGCGGCACAGATGGCGGTGGCACCCTGCTTGTTGTGCATCATCGTCATCGGCGTGAGACCCGCCGGATTCATCATGTACATGATCATGAAGACGGCCATGATGGCCATCTCGATCGTCATCATCAGCACGATGACGATCCCCAGATAGTCCAGGCCCAGCAGCAGCACCTCGCCCCCCACGCACAGCAGGGAGGTGAGCAGGGCGAAGGTCGCGCGGGCCATGGAGTCGAAACGGAAGACCATGACGCCGCCGGCCACCGCGAGGGCGGCCAAGCCCCAGAAGGCGACTTCGCTCAGCACGTACGGCACCCTCTTCCCGTCACCGGACCAGCACCACCAGAGCGACCACCAACGCCTGCAGGATCGCGAGCGGTGTCAGGACGACCCAGGCCACCTCCATGTAGCGATCCATGCGCAAGGTCGGAACCTTGCGCCGGATCCAGACAAGGAACGCCAGCACGGCCACTGTTTTGAGGACCGTCCAGAGCCACGGGGGAAGCAGCGGTCCGTTGCCCCCGCCGAGGAAGAGCGGGACGCTGAAAGCAGCAGCCACAGTCAGTAGCAGCCAACGGCCGCCCAGAAAGACGATCCGATCAACTCCCGAGAGCTCGGCGGCCGCACCGCCTGCCACATCCCGCCCGGCAGGCTGATCGAACGGGCCCCAGAAGGCCATCGCCATCGCACTCAGAAGATAGATGGCGAAGGCGACAGGCATCCATACGGCGAACCACAGGCCCGCCTGGGTATCGACGACCTCTCCCACCCGCAAGGACTCCGCACCCAGCGCGGCGGTGGTGATCGCGAGCATATGGGGAAGTTCGTAGGCAAGTCCCTGTGCAAGGAAGCGATAGCCGCCGATCAGTGCGAGCGTCGAATTCGGCCCCCACCCCGCAAGCCACACAGCCGCCCATGCGAGGGCCTCCATCGCGTTGAACCACACGATTCCGTCAGCGAGATCGCTGACGGACCGGAAACCGAGAGGGACTACGGCGGCGGCTAGCAATGCCGCGACCGGCAGGAGGACCACGCCCAGCCGAGTCAGGGCCACATCGGCCGCGGTCGTACGACGCCGTTGCTGCACCAGCAGCCTCAGCACTTCCCGACCAGGTGCGCCCGCAGCCGCAGCAGCCTCAAGGGGTGACCGGGGTCGCGGCCTCGCCGCTGCGAACGAAAGTACGGCATCGAAGGAGGCCGCCCCAAGCGCGGCTACGGCCAGCGCCATTGGCAGCAGAGCGGTTGCCCAGAGAGGGGCCTCACTCATGGGCCACACGCGAATCCACCACGGGGACGAGCTCGTCGAGATCAGGATCCAGGCTCGCGACGATGATGCGAGCGCCCGCGAACTCGGCACCCTCCAGAAGCCCCGGCAGCACGTCCAGTAGCGCCTGAGAAGGCGGCACTGGCCCGTTGAGCCGGCCGCGCGGCCCGCTCAACTCCGTGGCATCGAGCACGCGGGTATCCCCGCACACAGCCGCGGCCCGCTCGATCTCGTCCAGCCAGACAAGCAAGCGGCAGTACGCATCCCCGCCCGCGACCAGCGCCGGACCCGTCACGCCCGCGGCCGCCGCTCGCTCGGAGGACAACTCGCCCAGCCCTCGCGTCAGCCAGCGCAGGGTGCGCGATCGGCGGAGCTGCCGGGCCCACGGCCTGAGCAGTACGCCCAGTTCCTCCACCGAGGCTCCCGCCAGGACCCGTCGGCGTGCGGAACGCGCGCGCTTCGCCTCGTCGTCCCATCCGGACACGGCCAGGAATCGGCCGACGCTGTCCAGGTGAGCCGCACACAACCGGCGGGCAGCGAGACCGCGCTCGACGCGTTCCCCCGCGATCACGCGCAACCATGGGTCGTTCCAGAAGGGGTGCCTGGACGAGGCGCGCACGGAGATCTGATCAACCTCCGCCTGCTGCACCACATCGCCCTGCAACGCCAGCCGCAGCACCAGACCGGCCGGCCAGTCGAGCAAGGCCGGGCCCAGAGGTACGTGCAGCCGATCCAGCCTCAACCCGTCCCGATCGTCCGCACGGTCCGCCATGGGCAAGCCGGCCACGACCGACATGGCATGCATGTCATGCCCGTGACCCCCGCCGTGTGTGCCGTGCGCTTCGTCCTGTCCGTCACCTGAGTGACCGCTGTGGTGGCTCTCCGTCTCGTGCTCCGCGCAGTCGTGATGGGCAGCGCCGTCTCGAACGGCATGCGCGGGGCCATCAGGGGCGTGACCCTCCCGGCGTCGGGAACCGGCGCGTCCCGAGGGAAGGACCCCGTTCATCCGGCGTTCTTCCCTCGGAGAGACCGAGACCTGATCGTCTGGACCGAAAAGTGCCAGGTGGCCGTCATCGAGTGCGGCGGTCGCCTGTTCTGCTTCCCGGACCACGGCCCTGGACTTCGGTTCCGGAATGCCGTTCCACAGGTTCTCGGCCCAATCGGCTCGGGCGGGGTCGGGGTCGCCCACGACGACGAGCAGGTTCGCGGATGCGGGGCCGGCGACGACAGGCCAGCTTCTGCGCAGTAGCTCTTCCTCGACGGCCAAACGCGCCCGGGTAGCGCCTGGACAGGCTGCCAACAGGACCCCGGGGTGGGCTACCGCCAAGCGTGCGGCCTTGGACCTCAACTCCATCGGAACGCCCCCTCCCGCCATGCGTATGCCACGCCTGCGAGAAGTACGCCGAGGAAGAGAAACATCTCGATGACGGCGCTGACACCGACCGCACTCACCACCTTCGTCCACGGGTACATGAACAACATCTCCATGTCGAAGGCCAGAAAAATCATGGTCACCGGGTACCAGCGCACGTGGAACCGGGAGAACGGATGCTCGTCCGGATCAAGGCCCCCGCTGAACGGTCTCGTGTTCAGCGGCTCACTCGTCACCCTCAATGAGGCGCCGACGCCGTAGAGAAGGACGAGGCTTGCGGCAGCCACACCGAGGAGAAACAGCACCGGCTGCCACTCGTAGCCGCTCACCCAGCCCCCTGCGTCCTGCCTCTGGTCCATCCCTGACTGCCGTCGTAACGCAGACTGCCAGTAGTTCCTTCCGCTCGGTATGTGAAACGCCCAGAAGTGGCATATGTCGGGTGATATCAGTCCGACTGGTTGGGTCCAAGACGCAGACGGCTGCACGAGGGCTGCCTTTTTCCGGTCGAGGTTCTGTCCGGTACGGCGGCGGAACTGCTGTTTCCGGACAACGGGTTCGATGTCGTTGTGTCATCGCTCGTGCTGTGCTCCGTCAGCGACGTCGATCGGGCTGCCGCGGAGATGCGCCGCGGGCTCAAACCTGGTGGCGAGCTCCGGTTCTACGAGCACGTCCGCTCCGAGCGGACGAAGTTCGCCCGGGTACAGCGCGCTCTCGACGTCCTACGGCCCGTGCGCGGTGGTGGATGTCACCTGTCCCGCGACCCAGAGTCCGCAATGATCGGGGCGGGACTGAGGGTGGAAACCGTGCGACGCTTCGAGCTCACCATCAACGGGCGTATCAGTCCTTCCTCCCTTTGCGTCATCGGCCCGTGTCATCAAGGCATGTGCATAGGGTGGTTCACCGTCGGCGGCTGGCTCTGGAGGCAGAACCACAAACAGGGACGGTGTTCACGCGTGACCGGGAGAGCAGAAAGCCACCAGGAGAGGAAGGAGTGGCACTGCTACGGCAGCGGCAGCGACGCACCCCCAGAGTGCGGGATGCGCTTCCCGGCGGGGCCCGAGGAGGCGCTGTATGCGCACCGATACGCTGTGCCCCCCTGCGGCGAAGGCGCCCTTCGGAGCATGAGCCGCGGCCATTTCGTACATTGCGGAAGCGAGCACATCGTGTGAGTGACGGCGCAGCGCCCGGTCGTCCGCGATCATCTCCAGCAGGATCGCCGTCTGCTCCTTCGCATGCCGGGCCAGCGGCACCCTTCCGAAGACGGTGGTGAATGCCTCCGCGGCAGCGAACACCAAGTGGTGACGGCCGACAACGTGGGCCCGCTCATGCTCCAGTACGGCATCGAGCTGGTCCGTGGAAAGCAGCTGTACGGCGCCCTCGCTGACGACGATCCGCGAACGACGCCCAGGCAGGCAGTAGGCGGCGGGGGAAGCGTGCTCGATCACGGTGGCATGTAGCTGGCCACAGTGGCGCCCGACCATGTCCAGGACGTTGCGGTGTCGGGAGCGCGCCCGGCGGCCGCGGGCAACGTGGAATGCGAAGCTAAGAAGCAGGGCCAGAAGTACAGCGACAGGAAGGGCGATGGCCATCAGATCTGCTGTGTTGGGGTCCCCGGTGCCCATGCTGAGAACAACCCCGCAGGAATGCAGGATCCCCACCAGTCCCGCGTGAAGGTGTTCGGTGGGAGATGCGAGTTGGTATGCCGCCAGAGCGACTGACATCGCGAATGACACGGCGAGTGCGTGCCACACGGATGCGGCAAGCGCGGGGGCTCGGTGGGGCCAGCTGCTGCGTAGCATCGCCTGCGGGGCGACATAGCCGATGGCCACCGCATAGCCCATGAGCGCGGGGGCGGCGTTCACGCCTTGGTCTGCCGTCCATTGGTCCGCAGTGCCTTGCGCAGGGCAGCGACCTCTTCTTCGGACATCCGCTCCACAAAGTGGGCCAATGCGACCGGGCGATCCTCGCTCGCACCTAGAGCGTCCTCCATGAGAGCTGCCGAGTACGCCTCCCGGCTGCGAACCGGCGTGTAGAGCCAGGCCCGGCCCTGCTTGCCGCGGAGCAGCCAGCCCTTGTTGAAGAGAATCGTGGCGACGGTCATCACCGTGGTGTAGGCGACAGGGCGGCGTTCATTGATGTCATCGACGACTTCACGCACCGTCGCGGGCCGATTCCATCGCCAGAGGCAGTCCATGATCTCCGCCTCGAGCTCCCCCAGCCGTCGCATGAGCCCGCCCTTTCCGCCGCCGTTGTACGTAAGGCCATGGTAGACGGCAGTTCGATCGGTCGCGGCGAGGCGGATGCGCACCAAGACGCCGGCCACACCCACGCCCCCAGCGTATACTAAGCTACTACGTAGCCCCTTGTATGGTGATCGAGCATGCGGCAGCCGCGCGATGGCCGTTGCTGACTACCCGCACAGTGCGACCGAGGGGCCTCCCGGCCTGCGCTGTTTCTGCAGGGCGGGCGGGACGTAGAGCGGCGGAGCTTACTGCAGGGCATCGAAGAACCAGCAGCGACCGGGGATCCTCCACGACGTCCTGCTGCAGGGTGCGTGGTGATCAAGTGCGGCGTCCTTCGTTTGTCAGGGGGCTAGTTGCTGTCCAGGACGACTAAAGCCGAGCCGCTCAAGCCGCAGCCGAGTACGGCTGCCCACGAACTAGGAGAATCACTGTCATGCGCCTGCCGCGCCCACATGCGAGCGCCATCATCAGGCCGTGTCTGCCGCGCACCCGCGCGGGGCAGCGGCGGGTCGTGCAGGCGGTGATGCTCCTGTGCGTGCTGGCGCTGCTGCCCGCGATGTGGGTGTTCACGGTGGCGGACGGGCGGCTGCGGACGACGGCCGAGGCCCCGCGCAGCGGTGTGGCCGTGGTCTTCGGTGCGGGCTTGTTCGGGAACGGCGAGCCGTCGATCTTTCTAGCCAGCCGCCTCGACGCGGCGGCGGAGCTGTACCGCGAGGGCCGTGTCGAGGCGGTTCTGGTCACTGGCGACAACAGCAGTGAGCACTACAACGAGCCACACGCCATGCGCCGCTACCTCACCCATCGCGGCGTCCCCGACGCTCGCATCGTCAGCGACTACGCCGGCTTCGACACCTGGGATTCATGCGTGCGGGCCAAGAGGATCTTCGGCGTTGACCGCGCCATTCTCGTCAGCCAAGGCTTCCATATCCGCAGGGCGGTCGCCCTCTGCCAGGAGGCGGGCGTCGACGCTTACGGCGTCAGCGCGGCCGACCACCACGACGCGATCTGGTACTACAGCGCCACCCGCGAAATGTTCGCAGCGAACAAGGCGGTCCTGGACGCGGTGTTCAAGCCGGACCCCCAGTTCCTCGGGCCGAGGGAGCCGGGGGTGGAGCGAGCGCTGACGGGCGCCCGGTGATCTGGTGTCGCCGGTGAGCGCGTGTCGGCTGACCGCGTGCTTTGTAGTTAGATGCGAAGTGCTGCAAGAACGGTGGAGGTCTCCACCCAGGCTGACGCGGAGTCGCGGGATGGGCGGGCGATTCGGGCGATTCAGTGCCCTGAGTGTCCTGCGGGGTGGCCGTGGTGCTCGTGCCGGCGCGGCGGCCTCCGGTCGTCCGGTCCGGGGTGCGCGTCGCGCAGCCCGGACAGGGTCACTGTGACGAGCCGGTCGGTTGCCGCTTCGGAGGGCAGGGCGGCAGCGGCCGTGAGGGCGTGAAGGCAGTACGTGGCCAGCTCATCGGGCGCGATGTCGTCACGGAAGACGCCGATCTGTGCCCCCTCGGCCAGTAGATCCCGGATCATGCCGTGGAGCTGCTGCTGTGCTCGGACAACGCGCTTGTCCCGGTGAAGGAGCGCCGAGAGCTCGGTGCCCTGGTGCACCCGGGCCTGGCGTGAGATGTGAGCGAACGCCCGTAGGACCGCCTCAAGTTGTTCGCCGGCTCCATCGGTCTGATCGCGGACCTCTGCGAGCTGTCCCAGGTGCTCGGTGATCTGGCGGTCGTGCCAGGCGAGCAGGATCGCCTCGACGTCCGGGAAGTACTTGTACAGCGTGGCCCGTCCGATGCCGGCCTTCTCGGCGATCTGCGACATCGTCACCGACCGCAGGCCGTGCTCGGCGGCCAGCTCCGCGGTGGTGTTCAGGATCGCGTCGCGCACGGCGCGGCGGTGCGCCTCGATCGTCTCGTTCCACAGCTTCGGCACTCGATCAGTGTACGTGGTGGCGATGTCGATACACCGTGCTCTATGCCGTAGACATCATGTCTCGTAAACTGCTGCTGACGACGAACGGCATGACGTCCACGCACCGTGAGGGACACGCATATGGTTGATTCACCTTCTCGCCCTGACGCCGCCAGTCAGGGGACCGGTCCGGCGGCACATCCCGGCATGCCGCGCTGGGCGAAGACGCTTGTGATCGCCGCTGGTGCAGCCCTGCTTGTGGCGTTCGTGCTTATGCACACGCTTGACGGCAGCATGGGGGACCACTGATTGCGATGACTATGAACCCTCGCCTCCGTAAGTTCGCGCTCACCGTGCACGTCACTTCGTCAGTCGGCTGGCTCGGTGCCGTCGCCGTCTTCCTTGTCCTCGCCGTCGCGGGTCTGACCAGTCAGGATGCACAGACGGTGCGGGGCGCCTATCTCGCGATGGAGCTGACCGGCTGGCTGGTCCTGGCGCCATTGAGCCTCGCTTCGCTGCTCACGGGAGTCGTCCAGGCCCTGGGCACCTCGTGGGGCCTGTTCCGCCACTACTGGGTTCTGTTCAAGCTGCTGATCACCGTTATCGCGACCTTTCTTCTGCTGTTGCACATGCAGGTGGCCAGCCACGTCGCCGATGTCGCAGCAGAGACAAACCTGTCCAGTAGCGATCTCGTCGGGATGAGGATCCAGTTGCTGGCCGACGCCGCCGCTGCCTTGCTGGTCCTGCTCGTGGCGGTCACGCTGTCGGTGTACAAGCCGAGGGGCCTGACCCGTCACGGATGGCACAGGCAGCATGAGCCGCGAGAGAAGCGGCCCGTAGGCCGAGGCGACCAGGCAGCAGGTCTGACCGTCTCCTGATGCCGGGACAAGTAGAACGCGCCTGCCGGCAACCGCCGAGTCATGTCAGGTGCCGCTTCGATCAGCGACCTGTGATCACCGGATTAGGCAAGCGCGACCGCTATCCCTGGTCTGCTGAAGTTTCGCGAGTGTCGACCGTATGCCCCGCGTGCTGATTCTTGCCGAGCAGAGTGGCTACGAGCACGCCGCCGAGCACGAGGAGGGCGGCTGTGACGGTGAGCGCTAACGAGAAGCCTTCCGTCGCGGCATGCTGCGGGGTGGCGGAGTCGGCCAGATTGTCGCTGTGGCGCGCCGCCAGAGTGACCAGAGCAGCCAACCCCACGGCGCCGCCGACTTGTTGCACGGAGCTCAGGACTGCCGAGCCGAGGCCGGCGTTCTCCCCAGTGGTGCCCGTGAGCGCGGCAATGGTCAGGGCGGGCAGGCTCAGTCCGCATCCGAGGCTCGTGACGAGCATGCCAGGCAGCACTCCGGATGCGTAGCCGTCGCCCGCTGCCACGTCGGAGAGCAGGAGCAGTCCGGCTGCGCTGATCAGAAACCCCGTGACGAGCGTCAGACGTACCCCGATCCTGAGTACCGCACGGGAGGAGAGCCACATGCCTGCAAGGATGCCGACGCCGTAGGGCAGGTAGGCGACACCGGCTGTGAGCGGACTGTAGTCCAGAACAGTCTGCAGGTGCAGCATCAGAAGGAAGGCCATCGCATAGAAGGCGGCCGAGAACAGCAGCGCCGTACCGTTGGCGACGGCGCGGATCCGCGACGACAGGAAGTTCAACGGTACGAGGGGCTCGGCGGTACGTGTCTCGACCGCAAGGAACGAGACCGCCAGGACGATGGCAAGAACCAGGGGGACGATGGAGGCTGCGTGGCCCAAGCCCGACTCCCCGGTCTGGAGCAGGCCGTAGACCAGGGATATGAGGGCGCCGGTGCCCAGCACCGCACCAGGTACGTCTATGTGTGCCTGGCGGTGGGCCCGGCTCTCGGCGACCAGGCGGGGGAGCAGTGCGAGGGCGAGCAGGGCCACTGGCAGGTTGATGAGGAAGATCCAGCGCCAGGACGCGAGGCCGGTCAGCGCACCGGAGATCACCAGGCCCAGCGTGCCGCCCAGACCCGCGATGCCGCCCCAGACGCCGAAAGCCTTGGCGCGCTCCTCAGGGCCGGGGAACAGGAGTGTGATCAGTGCCAGCGCGGCGGGGCTGGCCATGGCAGCGCCCGCACCCTGGATGAACCGCCCGGCCACGAGCTGCCAGGGTTCCTGGGCGAGCCCGCAGGCCAGGCTCGCCGCACCGAACAGCGCGACACCGGCCAGGAAGACACGTCGGCGGCCCAGCAGATCGGCCGCGCGGCCGAACAGCAGCAGCAGTCCGCCGAAGGCGAGGAAATAGGCGTTGACGACCCAGGCCAGACCGGCGGTGCTGAAGCCGAGATCGCCCTGGATGCTCGGGAGCGCGACGCTCACCACGGTGTCGTCCAGGACGAGCATGAACTGCACGAAGCATAGGACGATCAGCGCGGCGCGACGGCGGTTGGTGCCTTGGACCGGAGCCGGCGTCGAGGTCATACCCGACATCCAGTCGTCGGCCTGGCCGGCACGTTCGTACAGCGAGGGTGCCCACTGTGGGGCGGATCAGCGATCTGCATGGGGCGAGGCTATGCACCGGTGGAATTGGCCGCGATGCGCTATGGGGCCAGGTCGTAGCGTATTGAGGACATATGCTGGGACGCATGGATGAAGTTGTCGCGTGCGCGGCGCCCAGGGGGATAGGAGCAATCGTCGTCGGGAGCTTCCCCCTGTCATCGGGGCAGTGGTTCGATGCGCACAGCCATCCGCAGCACCAGTTGGCCTGGACCCGACGTGGTGTGCTTGGCGTCGCCGTCGGCGACGCCTACTGGATCCTGCCGCCCACACGGGCGTTGTGGTTGCCCGCGGGGGTCGTCCACCGGACCGGCGCGACCCGCGACGCGGTCCTGTGCAGCCTCTATCTCGAACCGGACCGCTGCGGCCTGGACTGGGCCGAGCCCACGCCCGTCGGTATCGACGGGCTGCTGGCCCACCTGATCGCCCACCTTGCCCGCGAGGACCTCGCCGATGACGCGCGACTGCGGGCCGAGGCGGTCGTATTGGACCTGCTGCGCCCGCTGCCCACCACACCCATCGACGTGCCGTATCCCGTCGACGACCGCCTACGCGCCGTGGCCGACACACTGCTCGCCGACCCCGCGGACTCGCGTCGCCTCGATGCGCACGCGCGGGCCGTCGGAGTGAGCCGACGCACTCTGACACGGTTGTTCGTCCACGACACCGGCATGAACTTCGATCGCTGGCGCACTCATGTGCGACTGCGGGCCGCACTGTCTCTCCTCGCCGAAGGCCAGCCTGTGTCCCGTGTCGCACACACCGTGGGGTACGCGACAGCGAGCGCCTTCCTGGCCGCGTTCCGGCGAACTGTCGGCACCTCCCCGAGTCGCTATCTCAGCGGCGACGCCCTGTTCGGGGCGTCCGAACCGTCGCGCAGCGATGAGGAGCACACGGTGGCGAAGGAGGGGCCCGCAGATGCGCGCTTCCGCTGAGCGGGTGCCTTTCGGCTTTGCGAAGCTGGGTCAAGAAGTACGTGGCGCCAGTTCGGAGAAGGTCTTGCCGCCGTCACGCGATTCGTACACGCCCGTCATCGTCGCCGCGAGGATGTGGTTGGCGTTCACCGCGGTCAGGGCCTGAGGCTGCCCGCCGGGCACGGCCGTGAGCTCCTTCCACGACGTGCCTCCGTCCGCGCTGCTGCTCAGCTTGCCGGAGGTGCTGATGCCGAAGAGAGACTTCTCCGCGGGCCACGACACAAACGCCTGCATCGGCTTGGCACCCTTGCCGAAGGTCCGCCCGCCATCAGTGCTGGCGACGACGCCCTCCGCCGTGGTGGCCAGCAGCTTCTCCCCGGAGGGGTTCACCGCGAGGTCGAGGGCCTCCAGCGCGGCCCGGTCGTCCCAGCTCTCAAAGTCGCTGCTGACCCGGATCCGACCTCCCTCGTATCCATAGACAGTGCCCTTGGCTGAGTCCAGGGAGTGGAAGTCGGCCTCTCTGGACAGGGACCGGGACGTCCAGGTGCGGCCCGCGTCCTTGGTCTCGATCAGGCCGAGGTTGCCGGGGCGGCCGCTGCCCGGGCCGCCGTGTCCGCTGGCGACGAAAGTGCCTTTGTCGGTCACAGTGAAGCCCATGAAGTCGTCCATGCGGTCACCGACGAGCTTCGGCTTCTCTCCCTTGGCCACGGTGTAGAGACCGCTGTGGGTGGCGACGTACACGCGTCCGTCGGCTGGATCGACACCCAGGCCGTGCACATGGGACAGCGTCCCCGACGCGTCGGATGCGTCTGCTGCCGCATTTGCGTCGGAAGATTCGCCTCCGCAGGCGGCGAGGACCAAGGTGGCGATCGAGGTGCCAGCGATCGCAAGCAGGGGGCGGACGGTCGGGCAAACGGTCACGGTGATTCCTCGGATGGTACGGGGGGTGGTGCTCAGGGCCTGCTGGCCGCGGAGAACGGAATGGAATCCAACGGACGGTCTCCCCGTGGGGACGGAGACTCATCATCTGCACCCCGCTTCGCGACCATCAGCGATCGTGACCGAGGTTACCGTATCCAACTAAACGACTTAGTTACCTAGCAGGCTAGGGTGTGTGCCAAACCGGCCGAGGGAAATCGGCCCGGCGGTGAGGCGGAAGGGAACCGCCGCTCTCGAGCACTCTGGATAGCAGGAGCTGTCGTGCCATTGCGCAGTATTCGGACCGTGCCACGCCGTCGATCGCCCGGGGAGTGTCTGCCTCGCTCGGTCAGTGGAGGCAAGTAGTGGCGGGCCTCGGCGGGTCTGTCACCCCGGAGCCTGGGGCCGAGCCGGCGCGCACAGGGAGCTCGGCGCGGCGGAACCTGCGGCAGGGCCTGTCCTCCGGTGCGCCAACGCCCTGACCCCCGCCCTGTCGGGAAGGCAGCCGCCGGCGCCTGAGCCAGCCTGGCGAGGGCATTAACGGAATCACCACAAACTCTTTTCTATCATTACTCGGCAAGAGGCCCTCCGTACGGGCCCAGTCCGCAGCACGCCGCAGTCACAGACGAGGAGAACCAGTGAGTCGCCCACCTCTTCCCGGCCCACCCGCCGACATCACGTCGGCCGGTCGTCGCCGAATAGGCCGCCGCGTCGCGCTCGTCGCGGGAGCGGCGGGTGTGGGCTTCGGCGGGCTGTATCTGGTGGGGCTGCTCGCCGCCGGCGACACTGTTCCCGCGGGTACCCGGGTGGGCGGCGTGGACATCGGGGGGCTGAGCAGCTCGCAGGCGCGGGAGAGGCTGGACAGCAGCCTGGGCGGGGCCTGGTCGGAGCCGGTGAAGGTGCGCCTCGGCGACAGTGATAGCACCGTCCGTGTATCCGGCATCTCTCTGGACACTGAGAAGACCGTCGCCCGCGCCGCGCAGGCGGGGTCCGATCCGTTCACCGTGATCGGCCGCCTGTTCACGAGCGGTGACCGCGAGGTCGAGCCGGTGATCCGCGTGGACGAGGCGAAGGCCCGCGCATCACTGGCCGAAGAGGCGAAGACGTACGACCGGAAGGCGCGGGAAGGCGCTGTCACCTTCCACGCGGGCGAGCCGGTGCCTGCGCGGCCGGTCACCGGGCGATCCCTGGACGTGGACGGCGCTGTCGAGGAACTGGCTTCGGGGGTCCCGGACCAGGGGAAGGAGCCGGTGCGGCTTCCGGTCCGCACGACCGAACCGCGGGTCGGCGCGGCGGCAGTCAACCGCGCGATGAAGGAGTTCGCCACCCCCGCGATGTCGGCGCCAGTCACGCTCACCGTCGGCGGTCAGGAGATCCAGATCAGCCCGGCGACGCTCGGCAAGCACCTCACCATGAAGCCCGACGGGGACAAGCCGCTGGCCCCAGTGCTGGACGGCAAGGGGCTCCTGGCCGATCCAACGGTGGCAAGTCCGCTTGCGCTGGCCACCGACGAGCCGGTCAACGCCCAACTGAGCCTGGATGGCGGCCGAGTAGCGGTGGCCTCTGACGGCAAGGCCGGACAGGGGGTCACGGCGGCGGCGCTCCAGAAGGCCGTACTGCCGCTGCTGGCCAAGAGTGGGGCAGCCCGCACAGGGGCGGTGGGCGTCGAGGAGATGGAGCCCAAGCTGACCCGGGACAACGTAGGCCGCCTGGGCATCAAGGAGCAGATGTCGACCTTCACGGTCGATTTCGAGCCCGCCCCCTACCGCGTCACCAACATCGGCCGTGCCGCAGAGCTGATCAACGGGTCTGTTGTACTGCCCGACGAGACCTGGAGCTTCAACCGCACTGTGGGCGAGCGGACCGAGGCCAACGGGTTCGTAGAGGGCATCATCATCAACAACGATCAGTTCGAGAAGGCGGCCGGAGGCGGTGTCTCCGCAGTGGCCACCACGGTCTTCAACGCCATCTTCTTCGCCGGCGTGAAGCCGGTGGAGTACGGAGCGCACTCGTTCTACATCGAGCGCTATCCGGAGGGCAGGGAGGCGACGGTAGCCTGGGGCAGCCTCGACCTGAAGTTCCGGAACGACTCCGGCAACGCCATATACATCGACGCGCGCGCCACGGACACCTCCGTCACGATCACCTTCCTCGGCACCAAGAAGTACGACAAGATCGAATCGGTCAAGGGTCCGCGCACCATCGTGAAGCAACCGGCGAGCCGCGAGGGAGCATCCGGAGAGAAATGCGTGCCGCAGACTCCGCTCGAAGGCTTCAACGTCGCGGTCGACCGGGTCTTCAAGGACAGTGGCAAAAAGGTCAAGACGGAAACCTTCGAGACGCGATACGTGCCTCGCGACGAAGTTACCTGCGACTGAGCGACGTCCCAGCAAGGGACCACCGACCCGTCCCGCCGTTGGTCAAACCGGCTTGACGGCCTTCGGCGGAATGCCCTTACGGCGTGACCGCCGCACGATGGCGAGGCTGAGGACCATCATCGCTACGATGGCAGCGATCGACAACAGAAAAGCCGGCGAAGCGGGGGATGAGGCCGTGGCTCCGGCGATCACGTAGGCGGCGGTGCCGGGCACCACGCCGAGAGCGGTCGCGGCCGTGAAGGACCACGGGCGCACCCCGGAGAAGGCAGCGGCGAAGTTGACCCCCTGGAACGGTACGCCGGGCACAGCGCGAAGCAGCAGCACGCTGACGAAACCCTGATCGGTGAGGCGGCGGTCGATAGCGGCGAGGATCTTCCCCCGCAACAGTGGCTGGAGAGCCTCACGGCCGAGGCTGCGGCCGAGGCCGAAAGCGAGCAGTGCGCCGAGGGTGGTCCCGATCACAGCCAGCGCCAGCCCTTCGGGGATGCCAAAAACGGCCCCGGCCGCGACGTTGAGCACCGGCTTCGGAAAGAAGGCGAGAGTGCCCAGCGCGAAAACCACGGCGAACGCCGGCCCTGCCCAGGTCCCGGGCGCCATGGATGTGAAGCCTTGGGTGAGTAGCCGCTCCGGATTCCACGCCAAAAGTGAACAGGCAGCGGCCGCGAGCAGCCCGATGAGCAGCGCGAGACGAGCCTTGGGCCGCAGCGTCGGCATCTCATCTTCCTTGTCCGTTACAGGTCGGTATGAGTGTAGCCGACGAGATCTGAGCCCGTCCCGAATGCTGCGCATCCACTTGGCCTCGGCGGGCCGATTCTCCTCACGTCGCCGTAGAGCTTCCCCGACAACAACAGTAGGGCCGCTCTTCTGCGCGTTCCGAAATGTCTCGATCCCAGTGTACTGAACTACTAAGTTCCTACGCAGTGTAGTAATTTGGCTCCGTGGACGCCGACATGCACTCAGCCGCATACCCGAGCCCTGCCCGAGTTGCCCCGGGCCAGATCCCCGCCGGGCCCTCAAGTCCGGCGGGGAGAGACGACTGCCCTCCGACGAACATCGGCCTTCGCATACGGCCCATGGACCCTGACGACCTCCCGTTCGTGGTCGCCGAACATCTGAGGCACTTTCCGGACAGCTTCTTCGCCCGCCTGGGGTCGAAGTTCTTGACTGCGTACAACGGGACCTATCTCACCGGTCCGGACGCGCGCGCCTACGTCGCGGAGATGGGTGGGCAGCCGGCGGGCTTCCTTATCGGTGCGACCGACCCGGAGGCGCACCGCCGTCATGTGCTGCGCCACTACGGGCGCGGACTGCTGTTTCGCGCCCTGGGGAGTCTGTGTCTGCGGCCCCGTCTGGCGCTGTACTTCCTGCGTACTCGGCTGTTGCGCTACGGCCGCAAGCTGATACGAAACCGAAAGGCCCGGCAGGCTCCCGCCGTCGGTCACTCCGGCGTCATCGCAGTCCTGGACTACATCGTCGTGGCCGAGCATGCCCGTCGCCGTGGCATAGGGGCTGGGTTGATCGCGCAGTTCGCGGAGGATGCCACCGATGCGGGCCGCACGCGTGTCACTCTCGTCACCGCCATTGAGGGTGGGGCAGGACCGTATTACGACCGGCTCGGTTGGGGGCGTCAGGTAGAGATCCGCACGCCCGAGGGTCGCCGCCTCCTCGCGTACAGCCTTCCGCTGAGCGAGGGGACGACGCCAGACCGGCACTGAGGCACCACGTCTGACTGGCAAGACCCGACCAACCAGATCTTCCCGTACGGGACACCCTTGCCCGGCACGGGTGTTCCGGCAACACTCCAGGAGATTTTGCTTGAGCAGCCGTGCACCGGAGCCGGCGCGCATGCGCGACGCGGCCCGCTTCCACCACCCGAGCAGGGACACCGCACTATCGGCGCGCGCGGGTGGACGGCGGCGGAAGCTCACCCTCGGCAGCCTCGCACTGCTCACTACGACGGCAATTCTGACCGGCGGCTGCTCGTCCTCGTCGGCCAAGGAGGCCGCCCCGTCAACGCCAGGAGCCGACAGCTCCGATGAAACTTCGGCGCGGCCCCCCACCCCTTCCGGCCCGACCCGCACCGCTTCCCCCGCACCGTCCCTGGACGCCACCGTCAAAGAGATCACGGACGCGCAGTGGTCCCGCATGGTAGCGACGGGACTATGGCGCAAGGGCTGCCCCGACGTCCGCGACCAGCTGCGCCGCGTGGAGATGAACCACATGGGCTTCGACGGCAAGGTGCACCGCGGCGTCCTCGTAGTCAACGCTGATGTGGCGGCCAGCGCCATCCGCATCTTCACGCAACTGCTCGAGGAGGGCTTCCCCATCCGTCGTATGGAGCCGATGGAGTCCTATGACGGAGACCTGAACGCGAGCCTGCGCGCAGACAACACCTCCGCATTCAACTGCCGTCGCCCCGAACAGATCAACGCCCCGTTCAGGAAGTCCCCGCACGCCAACGGCCGCGCGATTGACATAAACCCATTCGAGAACCCGTGGAAGGATCTGCGCACCAAGAGCTGGTCGCCGAGTTCCAAGTACGCCGCGCGGACCGAGGGAAGGGGCAAGATCCTCAAGGGGGGCCTGGTCTGGCGGGCCTTCACGGAGGAGGGCTGGATCTGGCAGAACATCAAGGTGCCCGACTACATGCACTTCGACACCGGGTACCCGTCTGCGCCCTTCAAGGGACCGTCCGCCACCCCGTAGGAGGCCGAGGAGTCAGCCCCCGCCGGATGAGTGGGGAGCCCGGTCGGCGGCGTCAAGGCGCGTGCCTCGGACTTCGCAGACGTCGCCGCCCTGCCGTGAGCTGCGAAGAGGGCCGGGTGGGCCGCAGGATGGCGGAGGCCGGGAAGCGCGAGCTCTCCGCATCCACCGGGCTATGCGCTACATGCGACCAGGAAGGGGAGGGCCGGAGTCAGGCCGGCGGCCAGGAGAATCGTGCTCCGCAACGCGGGGTGGTGCGCGGGAGCGGGGGTGAGGACCCGGCGAATGCGCACCAGGGCGCCGGATCCACCTGCTGCGAATGCTGCCTTGGGCGCGCTGCCTGCGGCCACCTCGCACAGGGCGACGGCTACAGCGTCGCCACCGTGGCGGCGTACCGCCCGGTCGTCGGCCAGCATTTCCAGTAGCAGAGCTACCTCGGCGTGGCTCTGCCGCGCGAGTGGGAGGGAGGGGAAGGCCCTTCCGAATGCCTCCACGGCGGCCAGTACGAGGTGGTGGCGGCCTGTGATGTGGGCACGTTCGTGTGCGAGGACGGCTGCGAGCTGGAGCGGAGAGAGCGTGTCGAGCACCCCTTGCGTGATCACGATGCGGGGGTCGCGGCCGGGCAGGCAGTAAGCGGCCGGCGCATCATGCTGCAGGACAACGGCTTGGTGCCGCGGCGCGTAGCGCCCTACGAGATCTACTGCGGCGGCGTGCCGCCGCCGCCATCTACGGCCCCGCAGCAGGGCTCGGCTGTACCAGAAGCCGACCCAGAGAGCCACAGCGACCGGCGGTATCCAGCCGGCGACAGCGAGCGCGGCTTCTCGTGCTCCAGGAGCGTTCGCTGGTGTCCCCAGCGCCAGGCCGCAGGCGTGCAGGAGGCCGATCAAGCCGATGTGCACGCGACTATCAGGTGGGACAGCCTGCGCCGCAGCCAGGATCACGGCGGCGATGAAGGAGAGCGAAAGTCCCAGCCAGACTGCGAGCGCGGGCCCGGGTGATCGATGGGCCCAAAGTGGGCCCCGCAGCATCAGTGGCCCGGCCACGCCCACGGCCGCCGCGTAGGTAAGCAGAGCTACTGCGGTCACCTTGTGCTCCTACGGCGCGCTGTTCGCAAAGCGGCGCGCAGCTCTTCAGCCTCGTCGGGCGTGATCCCTTCGACGAAGTGTGCCAGCGCGGCAGTGCGGTCCGGGCTGTCGCCAAGTGCCTCCTGCATGAGCCCGGCAGTATACGCCGCGCGACTGCGGGCGGGGGCGTAGAGCCAGGCCCGGCCTTCCTTTTTCCTGCCCAGCCACCCTTTACGGTGCAGGATGTCGGCCACGGTCATGACGGTGGTGTACGCGACCGGCCGCGTCTCGTTCAGATCATCGACGACTTCCCGGACCGTGCCGGAGCCCCAGGACCACAGCCTGTCCATGATCTCCGCCTCAAGTTCACCGAACCCACGGACCACTGCTCCACCTCAGCTGAACGCCACCGCACGTCTGCGAATGCCTCGTTGGATGACCCGCGTCAAGTGGCTTGTAGAGGGCCATCTTAATCTACTTAGTTCATTCATTGAAAGAGGGGCTGCCAGCCACTCGACTGGATCCGCAGAGACTGGATGCAGCGACCGCCGTCGGGATCGGAGCCGCCGGTGAACGGATTGGGGTGTGGTGCTCGCTTCCTGGGTTCACTGGTGCGTGGAAAAATAGCTGAACCGTAAACAGTTATCAGACCCCTACGTCCGCACATACCCGCCAGGAACCCGCCATTACTGGACGGGCTGGACTTCCCCTTCGCCGCCACACCGGCGTGGCAGTTCAGCCATGAAGACCGATAGCCGGAAGCCGCTGACCCCTGTGACCACCTGAAATCAACATTCGCGCATTGTCGCGTTGGCCAATTCACACACTGTTCAGGTGGGATGTTGCTGGAGCGTGCTCCTAATGCCGTTAGGATTACGGCATGGTCACGGCCCGGCGGTCTCTCAGCCTGCTGCGGACCCGCTCTGAACCGGCGGGTCCGCTGCGCCTGCTGTGGCTGCTGTGGCTGGTCATGGTTCTGTTCAGCCTGCTGTATACCCACGGCCTGAGCGGGGAAAGCGCCGCTGGCCACGTGATCAGCGGCCCGCCGGCGTCAGCGGCCGTCCCCGCGCACGGTGCCTCGACGGGGCACGGCAAAGCCGAGCCTGCCGCCAGATCGGCCGGGCAGGGCGCTGCTCCCGACGGCCACGGTAATCACGAGACGGCTCACGGGGCGGAGGAGTGCGCCTCCGGGCAGCCGCAGAACGGCGCAGATCTGCCTGCCCCCAGCACCACTCCGCTGGATGCCGTCCAGATGCGGAACGCTCATGCGTGGGCGGCCGCACGGCCGGCGACGAACGAACCGGCGTCACCACCATCGGCAGCCCCAGCGGTCCTGCGGATCTAGGCCCAGCGCTCCCGAACTGGTCGACCTGTCTCACGTGACGCCATCTTTGGTCACTTTGAGCTACTGACAGAGTGCGAACAGTTCCCGGTGCCTGCACAGCCGCATCGCCAACGCCCGTCAGGGGAGGCGACGGTCATGTCGCGAGGCCGCATTGCTGACCGTCTGACCTGCCCGCCGCGCACCCGGAGTCCCGGCCCGCGGCTGTCGTTCGGAGCATCTGTGACGCCCGGTTCCCCTATACACCCCTTGGCGGCATGGCATCCAACCCGGTTGCCCCTGCGCCGCGTTATCCGTAGCCCTTCGAGTTCGGCACACCGGCCGGGACTGGCCCCGCCAGCGCACCCGTTCCGTGCCACAGCCCTGCCTGCCGACTCCCTGCCCCCTGACGCGGGGGAGCCCATGACCCGGCGGACGGCGTCCAGTTCCGCCCATGGGGCGACTTTCCCAAGCATGTTCGCGATCACGCTGCTGCTGTCGCCGTGTAGGGCGCGTGGGCGGAGCAGACCGGATGGATCGCAGACAGGGCGACAGAAGCTCGCCGTGATCTGCCGGTGGCGGATCTAGGCCAGCACTTCACGCGAGATGAGTAGTCCCCCACACGCACATCGATCGAGAGCGAACCATGCACCCTCTGACAGCCAACAACCTCACATCCGCCAACTCCGGCCTCTCCGGGCTGGTCGGAGACACCCCGCTACTTCGGGTCGCCGAACCTCTGGCACCGGCCGGACACGGCTTCTGGGCAAAGCTTGAGGGCTTCAATCCCGGTGGCATCAAGGACCGCCCGGCGCTGCATATGGTGGAGCGTGCCCGTGCCCGTGGGGACCTGCGTCCTGGCGGAATGATCATCGAGTCCACCAGCGGCACGCTCGGCCTGGGGCTGGCTCTGGCCGGCATGGTGTACGGACACCCGGTCACCCTTGTCACCGACCCTGGTCTCGAGTCGTCCATGACTCGACTGCTCGCCGCCTACGGGGCACGGGTCAACGTGGTGTCCGAGCCCCATCCGACCGGCGGCTGGCAGCAGGCACGCCGCGACCGTGTCACCCAGCTACAGGAACAGCACCTCGACTCCTGGTGCCCGGACCAGTACAACAATCCCGACAACGTCTCTGCCTACACCCCGCTCGCGCTGGAGCTGGCCTCTCAGCTGGGCCACATCGACGTACTGGTGTGCAGCGTCGGGACGGGCGGGCACTCCGCGGGTGTCTCGCGAGTGCTGAGCCAGCTCTATCCCGACCTGAAACTGGTCGGAGTGGACACCGTCGGCTCGACCATCTTCGGTCAGCCGGCCCGCACCCGGCTGATGCGTGGCCTCGGATCGAGCATCTATCCGCGCAACGTCGCCTACGAGAACTTCTCCGAAGTGCATTGGGTCGCCCCGTCCGAGGCAGTCTGGACCTGTCGGCAACTGGCCTCCTCCCACTACGCCACCGGCGGGTGGAGCGTCGGGGCTGTCGCTCTGGTCGCCGGCTGGGTCGCGCGCACGATGCCCGCGGACACCCGGATCGCGGCGATCTTCCCCGACGGTCCCCAGCGGTATCTGGGGACGGTGTACGACGACCACTACTGCGAGGCCCATGGCCTGCTCGACGGCCCGCCGGCCGTCGAACCGGAGGTGGTGGGGCGCCCCGAAGAGAAAGAGGTCACCCGCTGGACCCGGTGCACTACCGTGATCGATCCAGTGAGCGTGCCGCAGGACGCCGAGGCGGCTTCGGACGGCGAGGGCCGGCTGTGAAGAGCCCCTTCGGTCAAATGCGCACGTTCGAGCGCAGCGTGCAATTGTTGATGGTCAATCAGTTCACCATCAATCTCGGCTTCTACATGCTCATGCCCTACCTTGCTCAGCACCTGGCCGGAAACCTGGGGATGGCCGCCTGGATGGTCGGCCTGATCCTGGGCGTGCGGAACTTCAGCCAGCAGGGCATGTTCTTCTTCGGCGGCACGCTGGCCGACCGGTTCGGCTACAAGCCGATGATCATCGCCGGTCTGATGCTGCGTATCGTCGGATTCGCTGTGCTTGGCCTTGTCGACTCCCTCCCCGCTCTGCTCGCCGCCTCGGCGGCCACGGGGCTGGCAGGAGCACTGTTCAACCCCGCGTCGAGGGCCTACTTGGCCCTCGATGCAGGGGAGCGGCGAGTGGAGGCATTCGCGCTGTTCAACGTCTTCTATCAGGCTGGGATTCTGCTGGGTCCGCTCGTCGGCGTACTGCTCACCGGCGTCAGCTTCCGCCTGACCTGCCTGGTGGCCGCCGGTGTGTTCGCAGTGCTGTCCATCGTGCAGATCCGGGCTCTCCCGGCCCGCGTCGGGCAGCACGGCGACGACAACTCGGTCTCGTCGGTGCTCTCGCAGTGGCGCACGGTGGTCTCCAACCGGCCGTTCCTCCTGTTCTCCATCGCAATGATCGGCTCCTACGCCCTGTCCTTCCAGGTCTATCTGGCACTTCCGCTGGAAGTCCGCCGTATGGCCGGGAACGAGACGGTCAACACCGTCGGCGTGGGACTGCTCTTCGCCGCCTCGGGGCTGGCCACCATCGTCGGACAGACCCGGCTCACCGCCTGGGCCAAGGAACGCCTCGGCACCGGAAGGTCGTTGATCGCCGGGCTGGCCACCCTCGGAGCGGCCTTTCTGCCACTGCTGGCGGCCACCGCGGTACCGGTGCCCGAAGAGGGACCCGCCCGCTGGGCACTGGCCGTCGTGCCGCCCCTGCTCTCAGCCCTGCTGCTGGCCCTGGGGACCATGCTGGCCTACCCCTTCGAGATGGACACGATTGTCGCACTCGCCCAGAACCGGTACGTAGCAACGCACTACGGCTTGTACAACACGATCTGCGGCATCGGCATCACCGTCGGCAACCTCCTAACGGGAGTGGCTCTAGACGCCGCACGCTCGGCCGGAGCGCCGGCCCTGCCCTGGATCGTCCTCGCCGCCATCGGGGGCGGCTGCGCGCTTGCCGTACTCGGCCTGCATCGAACCGGCCGCCTGACGCCGGCTCCAACGCCCGAGATGCGATCCGCGAAGGTCTGACCGATCCGGCTGGGGGCGGGCGCGACACGGTTCCCGCCCCCAGCCCCGCCGCGCCCACTTCCAGGAGCGATTGATGCCCACCCCCGAACCACCGGACTCCCCGGCTCTACGCCTGCACCCCTTTCGCGCGGTGCGCTACGACCCTCTCCGTGTCGGCGACATTTCCGGCATGGTGTGTCCCCCGTACGACGACATCGGCCCGGACCGAGTGCGCACACTGCGCTCCCGGCCACACCACATCACCCGGCTCCTGCACGCTGAGAACGCGCGAGGCACCGCCGCACACCTGGACCGCTGGCTGCGTCGCGGTGTCCTGGTTCGAGACCCTCGGCCCACCCTGTATGTGTACCAACAGCACACAGGCCAAGAGGTGCTGCAACGTGGCGTGATCGGCGCCTTGGATCTGCCCCGCGATGGGGAGAGCACGGTCATTCCGCATGAGGGCGTCCAACCGCATGTGGTCACGGCGCGTGCTGCGCTGATGAAGGGGCTGCGCGCCCAACCCGAGCCGCTGCTGCTCACCTACAACTCCGCGACGCGATCGGCAGCGGGGGTCATCGACAGCCTCACCCAGCTGCCACCCGTGGCTACGGTTCGCATCGGTGGCGTCACACACATGCTCTGGGCATGCACCAGTCCCGAGGACCAAGCCCTCATCGCAGCCGATCTGGCACCCCACCAGGCCCTCATAGCGGACGGCCACCATCGCTACGCGGCCTGCATCCAGCTGCGAGATCAGCATGGGCCCGGCCCGAACCCCTGGCAGAGTTGCCTGGCCCTGCTGGTCGACGCCTCCACCTATCCCCTGCGAGTGGCGGCAATCCACCGCGTCATTCCCGGCCTCGGCGCGGACAAGGCAGCCGCGGCAGCCGCCGATGTCGCCCGGGTACGGCCGTTGCCCGCGGGCGCTCGCCTGCCCGGGCCGGGCGAGCTGGTGCTGACGGGCGCCGGGCGCGCCTGGGCGGTCACCGATCCTGATCCGCAGGCGTTGAACGAGGCGCTCACTGGAAAGCCGCAGCAGTGGTGCGATGTGCCCGCTGCCGTCACCGACCATCTGTTCCTGGCCCAGGCATGGTCTGTGCAGAACCTGCCTGGTGCCGTACGCCACGTGCATGACGCAGGCGAAGCAACAGCTGCTGTGAGCAGGCCCGGAAGCGGAACAACCCTCCTGTTGCCCGCGATGACCGAGAGAGCCGTGCGGGAGCTGGCCGGTGCCGGGGTCCTGCTGCCCCGCAAATCCACCTCCTTCGGTCCGAAGCCGGCCGTCGGCCTCGTGCTGCGCGTCCTTGACAGCTCCTGAGCCCAGGCAATCCGCCCCTCTGTCCTTGTCCACGACCTGTACCTGAAAGGCTCAACCGTGTCTCCAGCCCAACTCGCCGACCGTGACGCAGCCACCGTGCCGCGGCAGAGCCCGCGGCCCGGCCGTGCAGAATTGCGAAGAGCGGGATCCCGCCGTGCACGCCGTGCCCGCCGCGGGGACTCCCTGTCGGCGCGCTACCTCGGCTACGTCGGATACTTCGTCGGCGCCGGACTCATCAGCGGCGCCGTCGTGCACTATCCACTGGACCCGGCCCGCTACACCCGGATCGCCGGCCTTGGCGTTCTGGTCTTTCTGGCTGCCACCGTCCTGAACGAGTTCGTGCTGACCCGCCAGCGTCCCGCTGTGCCTCGCGTGCTTCTGGTGATAGGTGCGTCGCTGCTTCTCTCATTCGGCATCGGGATGCTCAGCGGTGGCATGCAGCACTTCGACGACTTTCCGGACCGGGCAGCGGTTCTGATCCCCCTCGGGATAGCAGTGTCCTTCGTCGCGTACTACCTCAAGGAGGCGGAACGACCCGCGCGTCGAATCTTCAGCCTGTTCGGGCTCGTCGTTCTGGTCACCACACTTGCCGCCTTCTTCGGCCTGCGCCAGCTCGCTGCCGGCATCGGCGAGGAGCCCGAAAGCGGCGGGCACAGCCATGGCAGCGAGGAGCCTGCGAGCGGGGGCCAACAAGTCGGAGATGCACCTGCCGAGTCAGATCCACAGCCCTCGTCGCCCGCGACAGCTCCTGACTCGAGCGAGGGGGGTGGAGAGGAGGAAGGGGGCGGTCACGCTCACTAGTTGGAGGGGCATGAGGTGTCACTGCGCGAGTCGGAGTCGGACGCGCTGTTTGGAATTGGCGTGCCGCGGCGGAACGTAATACTGAGTGACAGGTGAGCATCAGAAGGTGCTGTCAATAGGGGCTTGGTGGTCGCAGCGGAGGACACGTTGGCCTGCTCGGCTACTGCGTGTCGAACGCCGTGCTGGATGGCTTCTCCAGTTTGTCCTCTCCGCGGCCGTCCTCATCCCGCTGTGCCGTGGGCGGAGCGGTGCATGGCTCCCTGGACGGCCAGGTCCTCGCCCAGGAGATCAGCCACCCTGACAGGGTCTTGATCTCCGGGGCCTGGGGACCTTCTTGACCTGTTCGGCGAGCGTCTTCACTTCGGCCGACTTGGCGCGGGATGGGGCAAGGTCTGCTATCTCTACTGCCTGGCGGTTGAGGCATCATCCGCGGCCTGGGGGCGGCTGTGCTAGCCCTGCGAGGCGGCAGCCGAGGCCGCGGCTTGGCCGTTGTGTCCGGCCGCGCTGTCGCCGCTGCGCGGCAAGTACCGTGAGCACCAGCAGCGCGAACAGCGGCACAGCGGGGCCGCGGCACGATCGGGTGCTGCTGGTCAAGCCCGCCGTCGTGCGGACACACGGGCAACAGCGTGACGTTGAGGTACCCGCGCGATGCCTGGCTCGGCGGGCATGGATCGCGCGAGGCATCCCATGCTGAGCTTGGCCCACTTGCACTTGCCGCCCTGGCTCGGCCGACTGTGAACCGTCCCGCGCTGAGCTCTCCGCCGTGGGCTGTTGGGACTACGCCTCGCCGCTGGTCTGGGGTACCGGCTTGCCCGGGGGTGTGAAGGCGGCGAGCACCGTCGCGGTGATGTGGTCAGCGGCATGGTTGGGCGTGAGGCGGCCGGCGCGGATCTCCTCTGCCGCGCTGTGCATGACCGTGTGCAGGATATTGACCAGCCACGCGATCGACAGGTCCGTACGGAAGACCCCCTCGGCCCGGCCGCGGGCGACCAGCGTCTCGACCCGGGCGGCGGGCCCGGCATGCAGGTCGCGGATGCGTCCAGCGGAAAGTTCGCGTTGAGCGGCGGCGAGCAGCGCCCGCGCCTGGTTCACCAGCTGCCAACCGGCCTCAATGTAACGCGCCAGGGCGAGCAGCGGATCGCCGGTCAGGTCGACCGCATCCAGTGCTTCGTTGCCCCGGTCGACGGCGCGGCTCATCGCCGCGTCGACGACCTCCGCCCGGGAGTTGAAGTGCGCATACAGCGTCACCCGGCCCACACCCGCGGCCCGCGCGATCTCACTCAGGCTCGCTTCCGGGCTCCTTCCGAGACATTCGCCTGCCGCCTGCACGATCGCATCGATGCTGCGCAGAGCGTCGGCACGCTTGGCGGCCGTGGAGTTCTTGCTGCCCATACGCCCACCCTACCCCGAAATCGTACAACCTTGTTTGGCTTGTACCCTCGGGGCGTATAACATGAACACCACTGTATGACTTAGTGATGGAAGGTGAGCGCCATGAGCGATACTGACAGCACCACCACACGCGCGCCGGATGCACCGCATCCGCAGCGCTGGACGGTCCTGGGACTGCTGGGACTCGCCCAGCTGATGCTGATCCTCGACATCACCGTCGTCGCGATCGCACTCCCCGACATGGGCGCGGAACTGAACCTGGACCGCGCGGCACTGACCTGGGTGGTCAGCGGATACGCCCTCACGTTCGGCAGCCTGATGCTGCTCGGCGGCCGGGCCGCGGATTTGTTCGGTCCCAAACGGGTCGTCCTCGCGGGGCTCGCCGTATTCACCGTCGCGTCGCTGGCCGCCGGATTCGCCACCGGTGCCCCGCTGCTGCTCGTCGCGCGGATCGCTCAGGGGATGGGCGCCGCGATGGTCTCGCCCGCCGCCCTCTCGGTGGTGGTGCGGCTGTTCGACGGCGACGAGCGCAACCGAGCCCTGGGCATCTGGTCGGCGCTCGGCGGAGGGGGCGCCGCCCTCGGCGTGCTGCTGGGCGGACTGATCACGGCAGGTCCGGGCTGGGCCTGGGTTTTCTTCGTCAACGTCCCCGTCGGCCTGATCGTCCTTGTTTTGCTCGCCCGGATCCTGCCGAGCCTGCCCCGCGCAGGCACCGGCTCCCTCGACATACCCGGCGCCGTCCTGGTCGCCGCCGCGACAGGCGCTCTCATCTACGCTCTGATCCGTGCCGGTGACCACGGCTGGCTCGACATCGTCACCGTGGCCTTGGTCGCCGCCGCGGCAGCTGCCTACGCCGCCTTCGCCCTCTGGCAGCGCCGAGCGGCGACACCGCTGATGGACCTGCGTCTGCTCGGTCGGCGCCCGGTGGTGGCGGGCACCTTCGTGATCGCCGTCACCACGGCGCTGATGGTGGGGGCCTTCTTCCTCGGCTCCTTCTACCTCCAGAACCATCAGGGCCACGGTGCCCTGATGACCGGCGTGCTGTTCCTGCCGGTGGCACTGCTGACCATGGCGGCCGCCGCAGCCGCCGGCCGCGTGATCGGCCGTCTGGGAGCACGGCTGCTGGCTGTGCTCGCCCTGGGCGTGGCAGCTGTCGGGTTCCTCATTCCGGCGCTGTGGTCCGGAACCATGGCGATGGTCACCGGCGTGAGCGTCGCCGCAGCGGGACTGGGTGCCCTGTTCGTCGTCGCCTCCGCCACCGCACTCGCCAGCGTTGCCCCCCATGAGGCCGGGGTGACGTCGGGCATCGTCAGCACCTTCCACGAGTTCGGCGCTGCGGCAGGCGCTGCGGCCGTCTCCAGCGCCGCCGCCACGAGCATCGCCGCGCACACCGGTGTCCGGACCGCGTCCGGCTTCGACGACGCGTTCCTCGTCGCCACGGCCATGGCCGCGGTCTCCGCCGTCATCGTGATGTGGCTCATCCCCGCCAAGCACCAGTAGACCCCGTGCCCACGGCCAGTTGGGACGGGCCGGGCCAGCACTTCCTCAGCCGCGGCGCAGCCGAAACTCGTCCCACGGGCCCTACCGATCACGGCACGGCGGCGATCCGAAGCGGGCACCGCACGCCCTCGGCATGCCCAGGGAGGCACTGGATGAATTACGGCAAGCGTCGGCTGCTGAAGGCCGGCATCCCCGCGGCAAGTATCGCTGCGGCACCAGGCGTCACCCTCTGGACCGGCGGCACACAGCAGGAGGGCGACAACGGGCAAACCGGCTGGCAGGAGGCGGTCGTCGAGCGGGGCCGGACCGTGATGTCCTTCGACCTCTGAAGAGACCACCCATCACCCCAACCCCACCGAGGCGGGCGGCATCCAGGACGTCGTCGTCGACTAGCCCGACGACACCAGACAGATCAACCTCATACGCACCCACCTCCAGCAGGAGGCCAAGGCTTTTGTCCAGGGAGACTTCGGCTATCCCGTGCAGAACCACAGGGACAGCATGTCTGGTCTTACGAAAACTCAAGAGAGCTACGCATTGAAGTCCGATGCCAGGCACGGCCCGACGGGGCCACCCTGACCTACACCACCAAGAAGCCCGCGCTAGGGGACGCCCTGCGCGACTGGTTCGAAGCTCAGCTCAGCGACCGCGGTGACCACGCCGAAACCGGAACGAGCACCGCAGCAGACGTCGCCGCAAACGTCGTACGATCGGAAGTGGGCAGCTTGAACGGCCCGCACGAGTTGAACGAGGGCGTGCCCTCCGTCGCAGTCTTCCGCCGCCTGCGCACCGATGCCGGCCTGTCGGACAAGGCCCCCGAAGATCCGCCCCTTCCTGTGGCTTGTTTTCCGGCCGTCGGGCCTGCAGCGGTGACGCCGATGGCGACTGGCTGCTCTGTCTTCAGTGTCAGCCAGGGTGGTTGCTCTTTCTCGACGACGATGGGTCACTCGCGTCGGGGAGTAGACAGCCGTCTGAAGTCGACTTGGGCGAGTTAAGCCCGCGCGCGTTGGTCACGCGTTGGTCATGCAGGGGCGACACCACTCGCGTTTTGCCTGGTCAGGGCCGGTGCATGAAACGACGACCGGGGCCTCCACCTCCGGCCGCACCCCAGGCGAATAGCCCTCTGACCTGCGCTTTTGCAGACTTGGCGTAGTTGCTCGACTTGCGTCTGTGTCGGCCTGTTCCTAGGCGTTTCTGCCTGTTCCTGGGCGCTGTTGTTCACGCGTTGGTCATGCGCCTTTGTTGGCGGCGTCTGGCAGTAGAAGGGCGGGCGTGGACAGGCCGGGCACGGGCCGAGGTGCTGCACGGAAGCTCACAACGGGACTGAGGGGCCCGGCTCGTCTGAGCCGGGCCCCTCATCGTGACAGTCGGGTGGAAATAGAACGGTGCCTCCCCGACGTTGAGTACCTCCTTACCGAAAGAGGGGGAGGTGCCGGGTAGTGAAGCTGTTCCGTGCGGACACGGCGAACAGCGGCGTGACCGAAGTCGTGCCGCGTCTTGCTGAGGTCGAGGCGGACGTGCAGGGTCTCGTCGAGGCGCACATGGAGACACTGCTGGGCGTTCGGTTCCTGGCGAGCGAGTACGGAACCGGGCCGGTGCACGGGGGCCGGATCGATTCGCTCGGGCTGGACGAGAATGGTAGCCCGGTCATCGTTGAGTACAAGCGCGGCACTGATGCCGGTGTCATCAACCAGGGGCTGTTCTATCTGGCGTGGTTGATGGACCATCGCCGAGAGTTTGAGCATATGGTCCGCGACCGGCTCGGGGGGACGGCCGCGTCCCAGGTCCTGTGGAGCAGCCCGCGTCTGATCTGTATCGCCGGCGACTTCTCCCGGTACGACGTGCACGCCGTGCGGGAGCACCGGCGTTCGATCGACATGGTCCGCTACCGCCTCTTTGGCAGCGATCTGGTCGGCCTGGAGACCGTGGCCTCCGTAAGCGGCGGTGTGCAGGTGGCCCGTAGGGCACGGCGTCAGCCTGTTGCTCAGGCAGCGGCCGATGTCCAGGGTGCGGCGATGGTGGAGGAGCTGGCTATCGCGGTCGACGAGGCTCTGCTCGGGCTCGGGGACGGTGTGAACCGCGTGCAGCGCAAGCAGTATCGGGCGTATCAGCGGTTGCGGAATTTCGCCTGTGTGTGTTCGCCGCAGCGGAGCAAGCTGCTGGTCTACCTGAAGGTTGACCCGGCGGACGTTGGCCTGGTTCCGGGCTTTACCCGGGACGTGCGCGGGCTCGGTCACCACGGAACGGGCGACCTGGAGGTCCAGCTCCGTACGTCGAGGGACGTGGAGCGGGCGCAGGATCTCTTCCGTGCGAGCTTCGCGGCGGCGTGATCGCCCGCTGGCGGCACGGCCGTGGCCGCTTCGGGGCTGCTCTGAGGTCGTGGGGTAATGCCTTTCGACGGGCGAGTGGGACGTGGCGGTGGACTACCAATGGTGCGGGGGATCGCCGGTTTGGCTAACCGGCGATCCCCCGCTATGTTGCCCCGCTCTCGTATGCCGATGATCAGCGTGAACGGCAGGCAGCGGATGTGGCCGCGACCACTGGCATGGCTGGTGGGCCCGTGACGGGGCTCGTCCTGCGTCCGGTGCTCGTGGTCTGGGGGCGGCGGAGTCCGGTGTCGTGGGCGAGGGTCTCGGAGAGGCCGGAGAGCAGCGAACTCGGGGTGTGCGGGGACGCGGTGACGGTCCAGGTGGGCCGTTCCGGGTCGGGGCCGGCCCAGATGGTCCAGGTGTGCAGGGTCTGGCTCAGCCGCTGGGCGGCGAAGGCATCGAAAAGGACGCCCGCGTCCCCGGTGGGCGACATCCAGCGGATCCAGCGTCCGTCCACGGAGTGCTTCCAGCCGGCGTCGGAGAGCGGCTGGGTGGCAGCGGTGACGGCCTTCTCGTCAACCGGGGCACCGACCGCGGTGTCCCAGCCGTCGCCGTCGGCCAGGTTGCTCAGCAGTTCCTGAAGCACCGGAGCGGGGGTGGCGCTGGTTGCGGTGAGGACCCACATGCGGTCGGAGACGGGGGTCTCGTAGGCGGCAACGGTCCATGCGGTCTCGCGGGCCTGGGTTTCGTGGACGTGCTCGATGCGCAGGGTCTGGGACTCGTGGATGGCGTGTGTCGTCTCGTCCGACCAGGTCCGCCACTTCCCAAAGTCACCGTGGGCGTCGAGGAAGGTGTCGAGGAGGGCAGCGTGGTCGCCGGCGTCGGCCAGGTAGACGGGGACGCTCTCCGGCGCCGGCGGGGCCGGTTCGGGCTTGGCCGTAGTGAGAGCGAGCGGGGTGCGGGCTTCCGCGGCGGAGCGCTCGGTGTCGGTCAGGGGCGCCGGACCGGTGCGCATCTCCGCCCCGTGCGTCTTCTCGAATGCCAGCATGGCCTGGGCGGGTGAATCGAAGGTGTCGGCGATCATCCGCAGGTGGTCCTCGCCGTGGAGGTAGACGGACTTGCCGGTGCGGCCGAGGTACGTGCCGACCGCGACGGTGGTGTACCCGTCATGGGCGTGGGCGTGGATGAGGAGCTGGCCGTGGCGAATGTCGTCGTAAATCTTCTGGGCCTCGTTGGAGACCTCACGGACTTCGCTGCGGGTGTACCAGGGCATCGGGTAGTTGGCCCAGGTCCATTCCTCGTCCATGGCCTCCTGGAGCCGAGGAGCGATCTCGACGGTGATCCCCTCGGAGGCTAGGTGCAGTGCCGCGTCCTGTGCCCAGTAGGGCTCCTCGGAGTCGATGCGCACCAGGGCCAGGACGTTGTCCGCTACGACGGTCCAGTCGGCTGCCTCAAGGCCCATGTGGGCAATACGGGCCTGGGTGCCAGTCAGGGTGGCGGTCACGGCGCTGGAGTGCGTGGGGTGGACGTCGAGGACGACGTGCGCGTCGATGGAGGGTGTGGTTGTCATGGAGCGTCTTCTCTTCTGCCGGTGGCCGGATCTTCGGGTCCGGCCACCGGCGTATGTGGGGCGCTAGCGGGCAGCTCGCGCGGGCCGAGCGGTGGGCGCGACGGCGGCGGTGGTGGTCGGCGGCCCGGCGCGAGCGGGGGGCGCAAGTCGGGGCCGTCGTGTCGGCGCCGGCACGGTGGCGTGCTGCCAGCGGCTGCGGATCGCGGCGATGTCGGCGAGAGAGCGGCGGGCGCCGACGACCAGCTGGAACGGGGTGTTCGCCGAGTCGCCGGCGTACGCCTCGATGCGTCGGCCGGCCTGGTCGACGGTGGCCAGGAGGGAACGCTGCAGGGTGCGTTCGCCCCAGTAGTCCAGGGAACCGGCTGGTTCGGCCAGCAGGCGGATCACGTCGCGCGGGTCGTTTCCGTCGTCGAGTACGCCGCGCTGTTGGGCTTCCCACAGGACGGTGACGGGGTCGACGGCCTCGCGGCGGCGGACAAGAGCGGTCAGGCACCGCCACAGGCCGGCGTGCAAGGGGATGGTGAGGTCGTCGGGCAGTAGCCAGCGGACGTTTTCGATGTCGGCGGGGTGGGCGGTGGCGGTGGCGAGCAGTAGCTGTTCCTCCTCGACCGCTTCGCTGCGGTTAGGCGCGACCTGCGGCGGGACCGTGGTGCGGGGCAGGGCTCCGGCGCGGGGCGGGAAGCGGCTCGCGATGTCGTCCACGACTGCGCTGAGGGCGTCGGCCTCGGCGAGCGCCGTCTGGACGGGGTTCGGGAGGGAGGCGTCGTGAACGGTCTGGACGAGGTGTTCGGCGGCCGTCTGCAAGCGGCGGCGGGCGTGCTCGGCCTCGACCATGCGTGCGTAGGCCGGTGCGTGGCGGGGCCAAGGGCATACCTGGATGAGGGTGTGCAGGTAGGAGGCGGACAGTCCGCGCGCCTGTTCGCGTCCCAGGGTGAGGACGCGGTCGAGCCATTTGGTGTTCTTGGCATGCTCGGCGGGATCGGGTGGCGGCAGGGTGCTGATCGCGGCGTACAGGGCGGCGTGCGGGGCGGTGGAGAAGGAGTCTTCGGCGATGCCGTTAACGTCGCGGAGACGGTGGGGGTCGAGGAGGAGGGCGCCGAGAAGGGCCTGCTCGATGTGGAACACCGGCTGCGGCGGCGTGATGGCGTCGAGGTCGTCCTCGTCGGGTTCAGGGGCGGCGGGCATCAGGCGGCGAGGGTGAAGTCGTTCGGGTCGAGAGTGACGCCGAGGTGCGGGGCGAGGAGGTGGCCGGCGAGCAGCGGAGGTACGGCGTTGCCGATCTGGGAGAACTGCTGGCCCTTGTTGCCGGCCCATGGGTAGTCGGCGGGAAAGGTCTGCAGGAGTCCGGCCTCGCGGGCGGTGATCCGGATGGGCTCGGGCACTGCCGGCGTATCCGCGGTCTCCACCGTGACGGGGGTTGGTTCGGCGACCCAGGTGCACTCGTTCGCCCGGTGCCCGAAGAACAGGGTGCCCGCTGGCTCCGACAGGGAACGGACGGTGGCGTTGGCCTGGTTGTTGTTGCGCAGGGACCAGGTCCAGCGATGCGCCTCGCCGGTGAACGTCGGCGCTGGAGCGTCGGCGGCCCGGTTCTCACGGGTACCGTGCCGCGCCGCCCATCCTGTTCCTTCGCGGCGGGACTGCAGGACCACACGGTCCGCCCGGGGCGTCCAGGTACCCCGCTCCCGGGCATCGGACAGCGCCTTGCGGGAGCCCGAGGGGAAGGGTTCAGGCCCGCCCCCGGGACCGCCACCGGCGCAGACCGTGGGGACGGGTCGGTCGGTCGCACCCCACCCGAGGGCCTCGGACATGCTGACCCAGCGGGCCCGGCCGGGACCGAACAGCGAATCGGGCTCAGCTAGTTGAGCGTGTGTCGGCGTGGGAGGCTGCGCCGTGCGGACGCGTGAGGCCAGGAGGATGGCCCGCCTCCGTGTCTGCGGAACGCCGAAGTCGGCGGCGTTGAGAATCCCGCACCAGACGGAGAACCCCCAACGGCGCAGGACGGCCGCATACTGTTTCCACAGTGGCAGGACGTCCGGTACTTCCTCCATAGCGACCCAGTCGGGCTCGCCGACCGTGTTCAGGGCGTACAGGTAGCGCATCGGCTCGGCCGCGAGCAGGGACCGCTCGTCGCGGCAGGCGGCAAGGATGCGTTCGCGGGTGTCGCGTCCGGCGGCGAGGTCCTCGACCGCCGCGTGCACCAAGGGCTGGTCGAGCAGGCCGAGGCGCTTGCCGGCCATGCTCCACGCCTGGCACGGCGGAGAGGCGATGACACCGCGGGTGCGGCCGACGACCGGCCAGGTCGGATACATCGCCACGTCGGTACGAATAGTCAACTGGCCTGCGGCAGAACGGGTCTTGCACGCCCACTGGTCCCATTCCAGGCCGACGTCCCGTGCCCCGAGGACGTGCAGCGCGCTGCTCCAGCCGCCGGGGCCGGCGAAGAGGTCGAGTATCACGTGGCCAGTCCGAAGTCGTCCCGCGTCAGTGCTTCGGCGTCGCCGCGGCACGCCCAGGGCGAGCAGCCGTCCTCGACGCCGTTCTCCAGCACCTCGGCCTCATCCGCGCCGATGTGGAGAGCGGCCCGTTCGGCGGCGGTCACATGGTCAATGGGCGCCTGGCTCAGGGGGACGCGGGATCGGTGCAGGAATGCCTCGCCGAGTAGTCGGTTGCCCGATGCGTTGGCGCGGGCGTTGCCCTGCCGGATGGCCGCGTCGAACTCGACGACATCCGCCCACTCGGACGGAGAGGTGTCCCTGATGTGCCGCCACTGCGCATTTCCGTGGAACGGGCAGCCGAGGCAACTCGATTTCGGCGTATCGGCAAGCCCGTGAGAGGTTAGATAGCGAACGCATGCGGCACGACTCCAGGACATGTCCAGAAGGGGGTGCCGGTTGCGCATGTACTTGACGTCGGCGTCCTTGGCCCGGTGGAACTCGTCGGTGGATATCCCCACCCACTGCTCGACGAATACCCCTTTCGGGATACGTGCAGGGTAGGGGTATCCGAGCAGTTCGCGGACCTTCTGCTTTATCGGCTTTATTTTATATTCGCCCGTACACTGCCTTCGGGTCATTCCCGGTCGCCCATCCTTGTTGAGAATGTGCAAAGGCATGGATGCGAATCGGTGATTCGGGTTCAGGGCGTCATTGCGAATATTTCCGGACGCCACCCGAAGAATGGGGATTCCGGCGGGCTTCGCTACCTTCTCTTCCATGCGGTCAAGGTGGGCGTAAACCGCTTCGGGTTCCCATCCGGTGTCGGCGAAAATTGCGTATTCGACTCTGGGGAGAATCCCTTCGGCCGACAGGGCGAGGAGAGTGCTGGATTGAACTCCCGCACCCAGTGAAAGGGCGCGGAATCGAGGCTTCTCTGAAATGGTCTGTCCTGGGGGTGGGGAGCGTGGGGGCATGCCCTCGGTGCGGCTCGTCTGTCATCGGGCCGGGCGGGATCAGCCGGTCGCGGTGTCTGGCTTGGTGCCGGTCGGGGCCGCGGGTACGGACGGAGGGATTGGCGGCTGCCGCAGGGAGTGCAACGGGGCAGGACGAGAGGGCAGCGCCCGGTCACCGGGGCCTCGTGCGCGCCGCGCTTGTAACCGGGCTGCTGGGCGGCCGAGCGGTGCGGAGCGTCGGTCAGAGGCTTCGGGCAGCCCCCGTTTTCGTGGCTGCGGCGGCGAGCGCGGGTGCAGTGCCGGGCCCCTTACTGGCGGGAGGGCTGCTGATGACGGCGGCCAAGGCGGTGACGCCGACGGAGGTGAGACGGATGCGGTCCTGGAGCGGTCCGCCAACGTAGGCGGAGGGCGCGGAATCCGGTACGCGTTCGGTGAGTCCGTTCGCCTCCAGCGACCGGAGCGTGCCGATCAGGACTCGTTCGTCGCGGTAGTGGACGTACTCCCGGCCCTGGGAGCTGGTTGTCACGACGCTTCCGAGGGCGATCTCCCGCAGTGCGGTGTGGTGCGCGGCGGTCAGCCGGCGGTCGGGAGCGCTGGTCGGATGCGCACGGCGGCGGTTGAGTTCGCGGGCGACGGTGTCGGCGCAGCCCATAGCTGCTGTGGGTGCCAGGGCGGTCAGCGTGCGGGCCATCGGGAGTCCGTGGTCCGTGGAAGCACTGCTCAGGAAGGCGAGCTGCTGAAGGCGGAACATGGCGTCTGCCAGCTCGTGGCTCGCAAAGAGCCGCGCGTTGCTGACAGCTTCGATGGCTGCGTGGGTCGCGGAGGCGAGGTGCCGGGCGGAGGCGACGTGAGCGGCGGGACCGGACGGGGAACCGGCGCGCAGGAGCCGGTCGAGGGTGTCGTTGTGCCGTACGTACTGGTCGGCCAGTAGCAGCAGTCGTTCGACTGGCGTGGGCGGGGCGGCCACATCGAACAGAAGGCCATCGTTGGGCGGTGTCGTCATGCACGGCGCCGGACGGCCGAGGAGCGCAGCGGCGCCGGAGCAGGTCTGCTCGGAGCCGTGAGAGGCTGCGGGACTGCGAGCACGGTGCGGGCCGCCGCGAGGGCTCGGCCGGCGGCATCGAGGTGACTCCGCAGGCGGTTGTGATGGTCGAGCGAGTCGAGCTTCTGCCGTGGCGTGTCCTGCGCTGTGGTGGTGAGGACAAGGAGCGGGGCGAGGGCCTGGGTGTAGTGAGCGACGGCTTGTCCGAGGTGTCCGGCGCTCGCGCCGAGGTGCTCGGCAGGCGGCAGGTCCGCGATATTCGGGGAGAGCTGGTACTCGGCGTCGGCGGCCATGCGGGCAGCCAGGTGGCACAGCAGGCCGATGTGCCGCGTCGCGTTGAAGAGGCCGGTGCTGTCCACGGTGATGCGGTGGCCGCGTACGTCCGCAGTCACGGCGTCCAGGGCCTGGAGCGGCGACATGTCGTCGAGGTCGGTGGGTTCGTAGGTGTGCAGCTGATCTCCAGACATGAGGTTCGGGGGCTTGCCACAAGGAGGCGGGTGACGTGGTCGCTGCCGTGAAGTCGGCGCCCCTCGCGCGGGTGATGTGCCGCGGCCGGGCATCAGGTCGCCCCGGGAGTCGGCGGGGGTGGAGCCGATCGCGGCGTTGGGCACCATGTCGTCGAGCCCGGGTTCGTACGCGGAGGTCGGGACGGAGGAGAGCGGGACGGTCCGGAGCGCCCGCGGGCCGCAGCGGGGTACCCGGGATTCGCGGTGGGTCAGCGACGGCGATGAGCGCCGGGTGACCGGCCGGCGGAGGTGAGGGAATGCCCGAGCCGCTCGACCGGGTGCAGGGTGTGAGTGCTCGGCCCGCTGCTGCTGCTGATGGGAGTGATCACGGCTGCGTCCAGGGCGGCTGCGGGCACGTCGGCGAACCGCCGTTCGACGGGGCGGTCATCGGACAGGTGGGTCACGAACTGTGCGACGACCTGGGTCGGGGTGTCCACGGTGAAGACGGCTGACCAGTCCGTGTCGAAACCGTCGTGGACCGAGTGCGTGAATCGCCAGGTGTGCTCGGTATCCGCGGTGTGTTCGACCTTGCAGTGTCCGTCGGGCGAAGTCCACGTCGTGCCGTGCGCGGTGCCCCGTATTGCCCACCCGTGGTTCTTGGCGATGCTGGCCGGGTACTCGTTGGCGAAGGGGATGCGGTCGGCATACCGGTCGTCGCCCAGCACTTGGGGCAGGGTCTGGGTGACGGCCGCGATTGCTTCCACGGGCACCTGTCGGGTGAACTCAGCTCGCCAGAGGGGCTCGTGGTGCGCGATCGTCCACCAGCCGCTGTCCTGCCGGTCGGGGGTGAAGTCGAGGACCATTTCGCCGCCCGGGCTGTTGAGGAGCACGTGGCCAGCGGGCGGCAGTTTCTCGGGCGTCCAGCCGAACATGTTGATCAGGAGACCGAGGGCGTCGCGGATCTTGTCGACGCCGGCACCCGCCAGATGACGCGGGGAGACGAGGACCACCTCGTCCGGCGTGAACCGCCTCACCGGCCGGTCCGGCCGGAGGTCCGAACGGCGGTTGGTTCAGGCGTGACTGGAGTGGGTGCCGACGGTGGAGCCGGCGGGCGGGCCAGGGCACGGTGTCCGCCCGCGGTGACCGTGATGTCGCGACCACGCGCCAGGGACACGGACGCGTCGTGGTGGACGAGGCCGAGTTCGTCGAGTGAGCCGAAGGTGGCGGTGGTGACGGCTGCGCCATCGATGGTCGCGATCCGCGTACGCCGGTTCCGTACCTCCAGCTGGGCCCCGCCCTTCGCCAGGGCGTCGAGAGCCTCGTACTGTTTCGTGTTCAGCTTGGCCGGGGCCGGCAGCGGTGCGGGCGCTGGTGCCGCCGCGGGGGAGAGGTCCTCGGAGATCCCGTGCGCCACGTAGCGGCAGACCGTGGAGCACAGCTCCAGCTGCCGGGCGGCTTCCTGTAGATGCTCGGTCAGGACGGGCACGGCCTCAGTGCGCTCCTGGCCGCGAAACTGCTCGTCGTGCTCGGTCGGTCCACCGAAGCGGATGCTCTCCAGGGGAGTGGCGGCCAAGGCGTGAGCGAGGTCGGAAGCGGCCAGGGAAGCGGTACCGACGCCGGCGCGCAGAGCGTCCAGTGACTCGCGGCTCCCGGGCACCTGCGTGTAGGGGCTGCCATCGAGAGAGGAGACCTAGGCGAGCCGGGTGGCCATGCCCTGCGCCCGGTAGTAGAGCGCGGACAAGGTGTGCAGGGCCGGACGGCCAGGAGCAATCTCCAGACCAAGGACCGTGGAGCGGAGGTCGGCGAAGTCGACGCCGAGGTGGCGAAGATAGGCGACGTGTGAGGAAATGCCTCGTTGGTTCACGTTGGGGGCCGTTCTTGTCAGCGGTGGTGTCGAGCATCACGGCGCAGCAGGATGTCCGGGACGTAGGGCCGCTGGGACGTACCGGCGGACAGACCCAGGGCGAGGAGGGCGGCTGCGTCGAGGCTGGGGACCACGGGGGCTCCGGCTGTGCGCAGACGCGAGGCCAGTTCGAAGCCACCGGTGTGGAGGACGGCCCGCACTTCGCAGGTCCGTGCGGCTGCGGCGTCGTCGGTGGTGTCACCGATCAAGATGACCCGACAGCGGTCGGGTTCACCCAGCATGGCCAGGTGGTGCTGGAGAGCTGCGGACTTCGGGGTGCCGGGAGCGCGTCGGCCATCGATGCGTTGGAAAAGGTGCTTCAGCCGGGTCTGTTCCACCTCCCGCCGCAGTTGCGGGTCGTCGGTGAGTGACAGGAGGGACTGGGTGTGGCCCTGTGCCGCGATCCACTGCAGAAGGTGCGCGGCGCCGGCGCGCAGCGGTGGCTTGCGGGCAGACATGTGCTCGGCGTAAGTCCGTTGGATGACGGGCCACTCTGCGTCGGTGACCGGCCGGCCGCTGAGACGGTCGTGGAAGCGGCGTCCGGGCAGGCAGTGCTGCTGCCGGTAGGTCGCCGTGTCGACTGCGGGTTCGCCGATGGCCGCCTGGCAGGCGCTCACGGCCTCGACCATGCAGTGGAGGTCGTCCAGCAGTGTCCCGTTCCAATCCCAGACGATGTGTACAGGGGCGGTAGAGGGTGTGGGCAAAGAGAGGCTTCTCCAGAAGGTGTTGTCGGGCAGACCGGGCGTGGTGAACGCGGCTGCCTCGGTTCAGGGTGGAGCCGGTCCGTTCACAGGGGTCGGTGACGCGTCGGGCCGTGCTATGCCGCAGTGCCGTAGTCGCCCTGGCTTGGGGCGTGCTTGGCGTTGGCCCTGGCGGTGATGGCCTGTGATGCGCGGGCGGATGCGGCGGACAGCTCTTTCGCTCCGGGCTCCGCGTACCACGGGCGTAGGTCGAGCATGGCGGCGCGCATGCCGGTGGCGAAGCACAAGGCCGTTCCCTTGGGCAGGGCTCGGATCGCGTCGGCGGGCAGGATCCGTTCCTGCCGCATGCTGACCGAGGTCGACTTTCCGGACTCCGAGTGTGAGGTGGACGTGGTCTCCACGTCGTGGTCACCGATCAGGCGGGACAGTTTGTCGGCGAAGTCGGGGTCATCGATGCCGGATCCGATCACCTTGACGGTGGAGGCGCTCCACATGGCGTCCATGCCGGCGTCGCCCCACACTTTCTGGCCCTGGCGGTAACTCTGGAGGATCGTGATGGGGATGATGCCGCGGCTGCCGAGGTGGGAGTACAGGTCCGGAAGGTCAGAGATTTTGCATACGTTGGCGGCCTCGTCAAGGATCGCGAGCATGGGCGGGTCCAGACGGCCGCCGGCGCGTTCGGCCTGGGCGGTCGCGGCGCGCATGACGGAGTCGGCGCATGCCGCGATCAGCGCGCTTGCTCCGCCGCCGCCGTCCTTGCTGAGCAGGAACAAGGTGTCGGTGGAGGTGACGAAGTCGGCGGGCCGGAACTCGGCGACGTCCTTCTGCGGTGTCACCCAGGCGGCGATCTCCGTGTTGAGGAGAGCAGCGGCGTACTGGCGGGCCGTCTCGTAAATGCCGTCCCGGGTCTCGGGCGGCCCCTCCACCGTCCCCTTGAGCTGGGCGGCGACGGCGGCGAAGCCGTGGTCACGCAGGATGTCCAACGGTGAGCGGTCGGCGGGGAAGGCCAGCCACTGCATGATGTCGGTGATGGGCCGGCCGTCGAGCGCCGCGGCCAGCAGCAACTGGGACAAGATGTTGCTGCCGGCCTTTGACCAGAAGTCGCCCTGCGCGCTCGCGTCCACGCTCGCGGCCAGGAAGTGCCCGGCCAGCCTGCCGGCACCGTCGAGGGTTTTCGCGGTGGCTAGGGGGTTCCACCACATCTGGCGATCGGCGTGGGCGATCTGCTGTGGGTCCATGGTCCACACCGCACCCACCCGCGCCCTGGCCTCATGGGCCGCGGTGAAGGCGTCGCCGGCGGCTTTATTGGAGGTGAGGAGGACCGGGCCGGGTGCGTGGAGCATGGAGGGGATGGCGAGCGACGTGGTTTTCCCGGAGCGGGGCGCCATGATGGCGACCGCGACATCCTCGAACCCCATCCGCACTTCGTGCTTCGTGCCCTGGAGGTTGCCGAGGAGGACGCCGGTGTCCTTCGCTTCGATGTGCTTGGCGTCCTTGAGGCTGGGGCGCAGGGAGCGGGCTTTGCCGGAGATCGCCTTGGCCATCAGCGGCTCGATGTCCCGGGCCTTGGCCATGTCGGTGATCTTCTTCCGGCCTCCGCTCAGGTTCTTGTGTCGGGCCCACAGGATTCCCGCCCCCGCCATCAATGCCAGGAGCAGGACGACGGGGACTATGCGGGCACCGACCAGCAGGGACGTTTCGCCCGCGTCGGGCCAGACCTGCCCGGGATGGAGCAGGGCATCGGTCGGCTGGTACCTCGCCCAGTTGCCACCGGTGAGGTAGGCGGTGATGTTGCCGGACAGCCAGGCGAGGTGGGACAGGGGGACGACGACAGCGAGAGCGCCGAGCAGGACGCGCAGGACGAGGTCGTACCCGTCGGTGTTGCTGCTGGAGGAGGAAGGGGGCAAGGGGTAGGTGCTTCCGGGCGGGGACGGGTGGTTCAGCGACTGCGGCAGTTCGTGGACGGTGGCTGTCGTGCTGGTCGCTGTGCCGGATCGGGGATGGCATGGCGGGCGGTCAGGGAGCGGACGCGTTCTTCGAGAGCGGAGTCGACGAGCACCGTGAGTACCTCGGTAGATCTGCGGGTAACGAGGTCCGGGTTGAGGGTGGGTTGGTCGTGTGGACTGTCCGGACGGGCCACGGGGCGCGTGTCGGCGAGGGCTGTGGTGAACGCTGTGATCAGGTGCGGTGGGGTGTGTTCGCCGAAGCGGGCCTGCCACACGGTGCGGTTGCCGATGGCGGTGGTGGCGACCCAGTGATCGGTGCTGCGGTTCATGACGCGGTCGACCTGGGCGTGGCCGTCGGGCGAGACGAGGCCCTTCCTGCCGTACCTCGGGTGCCAGTCGGCGTCCGCGAGCGGTTCGTACGGATCGGGCGGTGTGTTGACGACGGCTGGGTCGGTGAGGGCATCGGTGAAAGCGGCGATCAGCTCCACCGGGGTGTGCCCGCCGAAGCTCGCGTACCAGGCCGGCCGACCGGACTCCGGGGCGTGGGTAAGCGTCCACCAGTTTCCGTCGAGGAGGGGCTCCAGACACAGGAGTGCCTTCTGGTCGGGGCTGGAGAGCAGGACGCGCGGCCTCAAGTAATCCTTGCCATGACTCCAGGCGCAGGCACGGTGGAGCGGGACGGTGACCCAGGCGGGATCGCCGCCGCCCGCGAGGTGGCGCGGGGTGATGAAGTCGACCTCAACGGTTTTGGGAGTAGGGGGCATGTTCACTTCCGTGCCGCAGTGCGCCGTGCGGGGGCTGGTGCTGGGGCAAGGGGCGAACGGGCTGTGCGGGCCCAGGCGTTGATCTCGCGGATGGCCTTGCCGTGGGTGGCCCAGTCGTCGAGATCGCTCCACGATTCGGCGTGATGCTCGGCGAGGGCGTCGTCGAAGTCAGCGGTGCCGGCCTTGGCGTTGGCGGGGAGGGCGTCTCGCGTGGTCAGCCACTGCTCGTGCAGTTCGTCCAGCTGGTCGAGGGCGTTGCGCAGGACGCCCAACTGGTAGACCCAGCGGCCTTGGACCGTGGTCTCCGACAGTCGGGTGAGCTGTGTCTCGGCGGTGGCCAGCAGAAGCCGGGCGCCGAGGCGGAGAGGTTCGAACGCCTCGGCGGTGTGGGCATCGCGCTGGCTCGCGCGCATGCCGTAGGCGTGCTCGTCGTGGGGCCAGCCGTCGAGGTCCGTGTGCTCCTCGGAGTACGCGTTCCAGGCGTCGAGGATCTTCTTGCTGTCCCGCACGTAGTGGTCGAGGTTGCGGAGCGCGGCGCGGTGTGCGTGGTGGTCGGTGGGGATGGACGGGTCCTGTCGGTTCAGCGGCGGGCTGCCGGACGGGCTGGGTTCGTGTTCGCCGGGGTTGTCGCGGGTTTCGTCTGCTGCCGGCGGGCGGAGCGTGCCTGCGTGCGGAGAGAGTTGATGCGGTTGGTGTGGGCGTCGACCACCTGTTGCGGGCGCAGTGGGCTCGGCTTTTGTACGGCGCGGTAGTGGGCGGTGCGTTCGTACATGCCGCGCTGGAGCGGACTGGGGTCGGCCAGCGCGGTGAGGAACGGAGCGACCAGGTGGGGTGGGGTGAGTTCGTCGAGGTAGGCGTGCCAGATGCGCGGGCCGGAGAACTCGCCGCGGGGCTCGCTGGTCTCGATGTGCCAGGACGGCAGCTCCCGAGATTCGCTCAACTGCCGAAGTTCGATGCGGCACATGGAGTCCGGGGAGCGAGCTGTGCTCTCTGAGTCCCGGTGCCAACCCGCCGAGGTCACCGGGGCCCACGGGTCGGCCGGTTGCGACGGTGCGCCGATGAGGGCGTCGGTGAGGGCGGCGAGGACCTCGGCGGGCACGAGTTCGCCGAACTCGGCGTACCACGCGGGACCGTCTGCGAAGGGCTCGGACCGCAGCCGCCACCACGCTCCGGTGGCGGACTGCGGGTCGAACTGCAGGCTGAGACGGAGGTCGGGGCTGCGCAGGACGATCTCGGCGCTCAGGGGGTCGGAGACGGTGCTCCATCCGGCGGCGGCCAGGCCGTGGGTGACGTGGCGGGCATCTCCCGGACCCGCGAGATGGCGCGGTCCGGTGTCGAACGGAATCTGCCAGGCGTGCTTGTCGGCGAACGCGGCGAGCTGCCGTTCGTTCAGCGGCACCGGCAGCACCTCTCGGCCGCCGTGGTGCTGCCGTACAGGTCGCGGAGATCGTCCAGGGCGCAGTGGAGGGTGTGCTGGTCGGCCTGCTCCCATGCGGCCGTACGCAACTCGGCGATCAGAAGGTCGGCCTGCGCGGTGCGCGGGACATCCGGGTGCTCCTGTATGGCACGGGCTAGGGCGCGCAGCGTGTCGGCGAACTGGACAGGCAGGCCCGTGTACTCGTCGAGGAGGGGCTCGACGAGCGCGAGGGCCTCGTCGAGGTCGGGGGTCTCGCGCAGGTAGTCGGTGAGATCTGCCAGCGTTTCGGTGAGGGTGCGGATGCTGTCCGGGGTGAGTGCGGGCATCAATCTCCTTGGATTGGGTGGGTGGTTCAGCGGCGGGTCCGGATACCGCCGGCCGGGGTGTAGGGAGGAGCGGTTGCGCGGGGCCGGGAGACCTTGGTGCTGTTGCGGGCCCAGGTGGAGGCGCGGGCGGCCGTGATGCGGGCCTGCTGCCACGCACTGAGCTGGGAAGGCTTGACGGATACCGACCAGGTACGGATCTGGGCGCTGAGAGGGAAGTGTCCGCGCGGGCGCATCACGGGTTCGGGGCCGGCGAGTTCGGTCGAGAAGGCTTGCACCAGGTGCATCGGGGTGTTCGGCGTGAAGTGGGCCGCCCAGCCGTTGCCCTGCTTGTCCTTCGCGCCGGTCCACCACATCGCCGAGCCGTCGGTGCTCTGGTGGTACTGCATCCACGCAGTGCCGTCGGGACTGGTCGCCATGTAGTTCGCGCCCTCGAAGCGCATGTCCCACTCCTGTTCCTCCAGCGGCGCCCAGACGTTGGGAGCGTGGGCGGTGCGGGGTCGGGTGAGGGCGTCGGTCAGGCCGGCGATGATCTCCACTGGAGTCTGCTGGCCCAGTTGCGCCGTCCATTCGCCGTTCGGCCCCTCGGCCCGGCCGTGGATGGTCCATCCGCCGGGCAGGACGTAGGGGTCGTAGGCGACACGGAGTGTGCGGTCCGGGCTCTCCATGTGCAGGGGGCCGCCCGTCTTGGACTTGTCCCGCCAGCCCGAGGCGCGCAGGAACTCCGAGATGTGCCGGATGTCGCCGCCGCCGGCCAGGGTTCGGGGCTGTACCAGGTAGTGCTGCTCGGGCTGGTCACCGGTCCCCCAGCCGTGCCGCTGCTTCTTCTTCATCGGCGCCGCCGTACGACGAGCGGCGCGGGGGCCGGAGGCTTTGCCGCGCCGGTAGCAGGTTGAGCGCCGAAACGCCGAAGGGTGGCGCGGTGCTCGTCCAGGTCTCCGCCGACGGCGTCAAGATCGTTGGCGGCCCGGCCCAGCGCGAGCCACACTTCGGCTGGAAGCACGCCGCGTTCGGCCTGGACCTTGGCGAACGTGCTGCTCACGGAGACGAGTCCGGTGACGCTGTCGAGCAGCCCGTCGTCCGGGTTGAGGATGTGTGCGATGACCTGCGTCGCTTGGTGAGGGGGCAGTACGGCGACGTGCTCGGCGAGCAGATGGAGCTGCCGGGTGATCTCGTCGGCCAGCCCTATCGGGTAGGGGGCGGGGTGGGACATGCTCCTCCGTGTCGGTGGGACGGTCAGGGGCGGCGGCGCTGCCCGACGCGCTGCGACTCGGCGAGGACGGCCTCCGGCCGGGCACCGGCCAGCGGAGAGCCGCTGTCGGGCCCGGTGGGGATGCAGGCGCGCAGGTAGCGGCGGAACAGGGCGGTGGCCAGGCGTGGTTTGAGCTGGCTGTTGATCGGTGGGGGTGTGCGGGGTGTTACGGGTTACTCCGGGATCGGGGCGGGGCGGGCGGCCCCGGGGTGGAGCCGGGGCCGCCTGGGGTCTATGGGGTACGGCGGGAAGGAGCAGGCCGTGAGGGTTCGCCGGCTGGTCCCTGTGCCGCGGGGTTCGCCTTGCCGTCGCGTATGTCGTGCGCGGCCTGCTGGTAGGCGGGTTCATCGAAGACGGTGGGCGTGCAGTTGATCTTGTATCCGGCCAGGAGCAGGTCGGGGATGGCACGGGTCGCCACGCGCTTCTGCTCGTCGAAGTCCAGCTGCAGGGGCGCGGTGTGGAAGGTGAGGGTCTGGTCGCCCTGCTGGACGGTGTGCCGTTGCAGACCGAGCTGGTCAAGCAGGTCGTAGAAGGCGGCAGGGGCACCGGTACGGGTGTCGACGTGGACCGTGGGCGGAAAGGGCCCCTTGTAGATCTCGGCGTCCGTGCCGCATTCGGCGGCCAGGTTGGTCATGTGCCTCTTGTCTCTCCGTATCAACGGCGGCGGGAGCCCGGGGGCCGGGGCGTGCTCGGCGGCGGTGTGGGGGCCTTCTGCGGAGCGCGGGCGGTGTGATTGCGGGCGTGGAGGATGACTCGTGCGGCCATGCTCATGGAGTGGGTGATGTCGCCGAGACGGTCGATGTGATCGAGTTCGTCGCCGGGAGGGGTGCCTTCCAGGGCTCTGGCAGCCAACGCGGCGCGGACGACGACCTCTCTGGTCAGGGGCAGCAGCCCGTTGACCGGGGCGGCGATCTCGGTCAGTACCTCGGCCACCTGACTGCTGGTCTCGGCGGCAGAGACCCGCTCGGCGAGATGGCCGAGGTAGCGCTGGGCGGCATCGCGGTCTCCGTTCGGGAAGGAGAGCATGTTGAGGGCGGGGTCGAGGTGGACGTTGTGGCCGGCGGCTAGCAGTGCGTGCGAGGCGGTGGTCGCCTTCAGACGCTGCTGCTCGACGGGCAGACCGTGCGGCAGCCGGTGATAGGTCCCGTGGTGCCCGGCGGCGGAGAGGAAGCCACCGGTTCTCTGGAGGATGTCCGCGGCCTTCTCGGTGCCGCCGATGGCGACGACCAGGCCGGTGCGGGGGTCCTTGGTGACGGTGATGTACTCCAGCACGAGGAAGTCGGGCTCGTGCTGATTCATCGCCCGCGGACCGACGGCGTGCGGGTGCCTGCCGGGACCGGCGGAGCAGAGGCCGGGGTGGCGGTGGGTGCGGTCCGGCCGGCGGGGTGCTGCAGGCCGGTTCCGATACCGATCGCCTCCAGTTGGGGGCCGATCTCGCGCAGGGCGCGGGCCTGGGCCTGGGTGTCGTCGCCGTTGAGCCGGTAGATGCCGTCCTGCGGGTCCTGGACGAAACCGTGGGCCAGGAGGATCTCACCGGCACGGTGGTCGACGGGCGCGGTGGCGACGCTGCCGTCCGGCTGCCAGGTGAGGACGACCCGGTCGGCCTGGGAGGGCTGGAGACCGCCCAGGGCGTTGTTGCGGACCTGAGCGAGCGCGGTGTCGTAGCGGGCGAGGAGGTCGCCGGCGACGTGCTCGGCGCTCAGGAACGGGTCGTCGACCAGGGCGATGCCGTTGGGCTCGGGGACGGCGCGGTACGCCTTGTCAGGCAGGGCGCGCGGGGCGACAGCGGCGATGAGGAACCCGTCGCGTTCGTCGTGCCGGTCCACAAGGACGAGCTGGGCGCCGTCCGGGCGGCTCAGGAGGGCCGCTTCCTGGAGCGGGTGATCGGCGAGGGAGGCAGCGACCAGGTCCAGGTCCCAGATCCGGTCGGCGAGTTCGGCGAGATCGTCCTTGGCGTCCACCGGGATGTGGGAGCTGGTCCAAGTGCCCGTGAGTTCGCCGGCGAGGACGTCGGCGTACGAGGCGAGGCGATCGGAAGTGTCGTGGTGGTCGTACATGGTGTCCTTCGGGCGGGATAGGAGTCAGCGGCGCAGGCCGATGGCCACCGGGGGCGGTGGGGCCGGGAGCGTGCGCGGCGGGGGCGGGCAGGCGCACACGGCGGAGCGCTCGCGTTCGTTGGCTGGGACCTCTTGTGCGCAGGTGCTGCGGCCGGGGTGCGGGGCGTGCCGGTCGGCGAGCTGGTTACGGCTGTCGGAGAGGTCGGTACGGATGGTGCGGAGGACCTCGTCGGCGAGGTAGCGGAGCCGCCGGGCGATGTGCGGGTCGGGAGGCTCGCCGAGCCCGTCGTAGAAGTCGGCGGTGGCCGTGAGGACTTCCTCGATCGCGATGAGGACACCGTCGTGGGGAGCGGTCAGCTCGGTCAGGGCGGCGGCCGTCTCGTCCGTGGTGGTGGCCTCCTGAACGCGTTTGGCGAGGTGGGCGACCTCGGCGCTGGACGGCGGGTAGCTTGACAGCCGGTCGTCGGTGTCGAAGTCCGCGTCGCAGGCCACGTGGTAGCCCTGGGCCTGGAGACGGGCGACAGCGGCGGTGGCAAGACGGTCCTCGTCCTCGGCGGTCAGGCCCTTGGGTGCGCGGTGGTAGCTCTCGTGGACGCGTACGACGGGCACGAAGCCCGCGCGCTGGAGGATGCTGTGCGCCGGGGAGTCGCCCTCTCGGGCGAGGAGTTCCTCGGAGTCCGGGTCGCGGCGGATCTCGACGTAGCGGTTGATGCGGAGCAGGGACGGTTCTCCTACGGTGATCGTTGGGCGGAGCGCTGGGCGGCGGGTGGTGCGACGGCTACCGGGGACTGGGCCAGCCCGGCTGCGACGCGGTGCAGGTCCTCCTGGACGGCGTAGACGAGGCGGGCGAGCAGCAGCAGGCTGTGGGCGGTGTCGGCGGCACCGGGCTGATGGGCGGTCCGGTGAGCGGTGTGCTCGATGAGTCCACGGACCGCAGCCAGGGGGCCGGCGTGTTCGTCAGCGAGTTGCGTGAGAACAGCCGCGAGTTGAGCCGATGCCGTCGGCGCCGTACGGGCGGCGGGACGAGGCGCGGGAGCGGTACGCGACGGAGTGAGGTTGAGGTCCTGCTCGACACGGCGAGCCTCGTCCGCCAGACGTCGTGCCACGTTGCCGGGAGGCGCGTGCCACGTGCCGTCGATGTGGATCAGGTTGGCGATGAGGTCGAGGCGCCCGGGCTGGGCTTGGACTGCGATCCACCGGGCGCCCTGTTCCTTGCCGGGAATCTCGATTCCGGCGGCCCGGGCGAGGCGGTGGCCAACCTCGGCCCATTCCTGCAGGGCCAACTCCCGGTCGTGCGGAGCGAGGCGCACCTCGACGTGGAAGAAGGCCAGCCCGTCACGCGGAGTTGCGGGGAACGGGTGGTTCAGGCGGGGATCGTCGAGGTGCTCGGCCCACTCGACGGACGTCCAGGTCCTGTCCTCATCATCCTGGGTGAATTCGTCCAGGCCCGGCCAGTGGGCGACGACCGTGTACTCCGTCAGCCCTTCGTCCGGCGACACCGGCCGGCCCAGGGCCGCTTCGAGCGGGTCGTGCGGCCGGTGGGTCCGGTGATGAAGGCGAGGGATCACCGCCCGCCCCGGATGTCGGCGATGTGCACGAGCTGACCCAGGGCGGTGGTGGTGTACCAGCCGCAGTCGATCAGTTCCTCCCGGCCGGCGAACCGCGCCAGGAGCGCATCCTCCAGGGCACGCAGGTGGATCAGGCAGTCCGGGCAGCGACGGGAGAGGTGCACGAGGTAGCGAGGGTGGGCGGTGACGTAGGACTGGGCGCCGCCGGTCGCATCCCGAAGCCGCCACCCGTCCTCGTCGGTCGGGGTGTGCCAGGACGGGGCGACGACACGCATCGATTCGCCCCACAGTTCACCGCCGGCCACCCCCTTGAGGACGACGACGGTGTCACCGGACCGGAAATGCTGGTGTGTGACGTCCCTGTCAGGGGTGAGCGGATCAGGTGTCGGGGCGAACGCCGAGGCGCGCGGGGGCTGGGACATGAGGTCCTTCCGCAGGTGGCGGGGTGGGAGCATCAATAGTCCGGAGGAACGCCGGTTTGGCTAACCGGCGCTTCCCGGCTATGTTCCCCGCGACTACCGGAACGGGTTCTCCGTGGCACGGTCAGCTTCACCGGCTGCTTCGAGGAGTTCGAGCAGGTCAGAGCCGTCCGCGTCGCGCTGGTCGATCCACCACCCGGCGCGAGTGATCGCGCGCGCCTTCTCCTCCAGCTCCGCCCAGTCCGCCTCGCCCCAACTCCCCTCGACAACGAGCGCGGTGTGGGCGGCGGTCATCAGCTGGTGGCGGCAGCGCTCGCCCCAGTCCAGGGCCTTCTCCGGGCCTTCGAGCGGCGGCATGTCGAACTGCTTCGCCCACGCTGCGGCCTCCTCTTTCTCCGCGGCACGCTTGGCCGCGAGCCACTCCTCCTTCGAGCCGGTGTCGGCGTCGCGCTCCGCCTTCCAGCAGTCGGTGCAGTCCTTCGCCGCGAGCCAGCGGGCGAAGCCAGCCCGCTTATCGGCCGGGCGGCCGGAAAGGTCGTGAATGACCTGGTGGGAGCAGGCGTGCTCCACGGTCCATTGCGTACGGATTGCCATGTGGGTGTTCCTGCTTTCTGTCTTTTGCGTCGTCTCAACGTGTCCTGCGGATGGCGTCCGTGGCCGCCTTGGCGATGGCGGCGGGAGCGCTGGAGGGCCGGGGGAGGTGCAGCAGGGTGGTCCCCGGCAAGTGGCGGGACTCCGCGGTGAGGGTGAGCTGGAGTACGGCGCACCCGGCGGTCGCGAGCCGCTTGACGCGGGTGACGGCCGCAGCGGTTTCGTCGGCGGTGTAGATGGCGTCGGTGACGATCACAAGGAGGCGGCCGGTGCCGGGACGGCTGAGTTCGAGGCCGTGGTCGAGCGCGTCCAGGGCGTTGGCGAGGTTGTGACTGCTGCCGTTGGCAACGAAGTTCGTCACACGCTCCGGTGCCCGGTGCGTGGGCCGGTTCAGTGCGGTGAGATGAGTGTCGTAGGCGATGGTGGCCGTGCGCGAGTCGGGGTCGGTCAGGGCTGCTGCGCGAGCCACGATCCAGGCAGCGGACGCGACGGGCGCGCAGGCGGCACGCATGGAGCCGGAGACGTCCACCGCGATCCCCACCCGCAACGGCGGGGTGGGAGAGCTACGGCGCCGGGTGCGGGTGAACGGTTCCGCGACGGGAATCGATCCGGCGGCGCGCTGGGCGTCGCGGGCGAGGGCCGCGCGCATGTTGAGGCGTCCGGGCGGGGTGGGGCTGGTGGACCGCTCCTCGGTCCGCTCGCGGTAGCCGGCGGCACGCAGGGCGCGGCTCAGGCGCGCGGCGGCACTCTGCTCGGCGGCGGTGGGCCTGCGGGTGCCGGTGACCGGGGTGCTGTAGGGCGCCGGTGTGCCGTCGGGGTTGACGGTGCCGCCGCCGGAGTTGAATACGGACTTCGCGGTGGCGGCGGCCTGGCGTCGCCGACTGGCCTGCTGGGCGCGGTCGCTGCCCTGCGCCCTTGCCCGGGTGGCTATGGCGTTGGTCGCTGCGTCCTGTGCCGCGAGGTCGGCGGCGTCGGCGGCGGCCATGCTGTCCATGACGACCACCACGGCACCGGACAGCAGATCGGCCAAATTTGCCGGCACGGGCAGGGCGGGGGCCGCGGCGTCCAGGGCGTCGCACCACCGTTGACCGTGCGCGAGCATGGTCGTGGCGTCGTGATCGGCGCATTGGTGGGCTGCGGTCCAGATGCGGGTGAGGGTGGCCAGCAGGGGTGCGCCCAGCACCTTTCCGCACAGATCGGCGACGGCCCGGGTCTCGCCGGCGTCCAGGATGCCGACGTCACGGCGGCCGAGGATCAGGGCCGCCACGCCGGCGGCGTGCTCGATGCCCTGGAGGGTGGGGTGGGCGATGTCGGGCATGACCAGGGTGCGGGCACTGGTGCGCAGGTACGTGCGGTCCGTGGGCCGCGTGATCAGGTGCGCGCCTTCGACACGGCTTTCCTCCAGCAGGAGCGCGGCCTCGACGACTCGGGGGTCCGCTCCGGCGGGCGGTGTCCAGACGGAGTGGGCCGCGTGCGCGGCCTCGTGGACGACCACTCCCCAGGCGGCCGGGTACCGCTCCTCGTCGCCCACGATCCGCGGATGGATTTCGTGGGGCTGGAGCGGGGCGAACAAACGGCTGTCGATCTCGATCTCGCCCAGGTTGGGGAAATAGGCGGCCGGTGCGCCGCTGCGTGTGCCGGGGCGGCAGGTGACGAGGAGGTCCTGGCGGCCGGAGAGGGCGACCAGGCGGTCGCCGAGTTCGGCTCCCACACGCAGCCACGCCTGCGGGGAGGAGCGGGGTTGCGCGGGCGGGGCGCCGTCGTCGTCCCAGCGTGCGAGGTCGGCGTCGTCGTCCGGTGTGGTGGCGGGGGCCTGGACGTGGTGGTGGGCGCTCATCGCGAGCGGCCCCGGTGTGCGGAGACGGTGCTACCCGGGGGCTGCCGGGCTGAGGCGGGGAGCTGCTTGCCGAGGGTGAGGGGCGCGATCTTCGTGACGCCGACAGTCTTGATGATGGCGGCGGCGACGGCGTCGCGATCCTCCACAGGGGCGATGCCGACGAGGTTCGCGAGCGCGGCCTTGGTGCCGAGGACGGCTTCGGTCTTCTGATAGCTCAGCAGCTCCCGCAGCTGGGGGGCCCAGCCCAGCTCGCCGAGGTCGACCTGGTGGGCGAGGTGCCGGGCGACCCGGACGACCCGGGCATCGATCCTCAGCGCCGTGGCGAGGTCATAGTCCGTGCCAATCTGGATCTGCACGCTGAACCGCGACGACAGCGCCTCCGTCAGAACGGCACCGTGTACGCCCGGATTGTGGCCCGCCACCACGTAGAAGCCCGGCTCGGCCTTGATCGTCTCGCCCCGGTGGGCCTTGACCTGGATCTGCCGGCGCCCGTCCATCGCGGGATACAGCGCCGCCAAGACCATCGGTGAGATCAAGGTGGCATCGTCGATCAGCAGGGCGCGGCCCTCGGTCATCGCGGTGACCAGCGGACCGTACTGAAAGGCGTAGCCTCCGCTGTCGGCCTGCGTGTACTCGCCGATCAGGTCGCCGACCGTGGTGTCGCCGTCACCGGCGACGGTGAGCAAGTCAGGGAACGCCGCCTCGACCAACGACGTCTTGCCGGTGCCCGGAGGGCCGTAGAGCAGCACCGGCACGTCGGCGTCGCGCAGGCGGTTCAGCGCTTCGACGTCGGGCAAATCTGCCAGCTCCCTCGGGTGGTAGAGCTGGCCCCCCGCGCGGCGGATTGGGCCGGTCTGCCGGGGCGTGGCTGCGGCGGTAATGGTCGTGCGAGCCGCGGCGGCCTGGGCGCGGGGAGCGTGCGTGCCCGGTGGGCTGATCACAGCGGTCTGCGCGGCTGCGGCGGTTTTCGCGTTCGCGCGGAACTCCGGTTGACCGCGCCCGCTTTGGTCGGCCTCGCCGCGTCGCACCAGGGTGAGGGCGGCGTTGCGGACCGCGCCATGCGAGTGGCCCAGCTGCCTGGCCATCTCCCCGATGGTGAGCGTGTCCGCCGGCTGGTGGGCAAGCAGGCGGGCGACTTTGGCCCGCAGTTCGCCGCCCCTGGTTCGCGCTGGACTGGTAGGTGTTGCGGGTGTGGTCAAAACGAGTGCCTCTTCAACAGGTACGGGCGGGGTTGACGATGGGCTGGAGAGGCTGGACGCTGCCGGAGCGGATCACGGACTGTGCCGACAACGGCGACATGACCCACCGGGGCGTACCGTCGGCGCTCACCGGCCCACCGAGGGCTCGGTCCAAGTGCACGGGGTGGCCGACGACGAGCAGTTCGCTGGCCCCCGAGCAGCCTCATGCGTCCGCTCCGTACCGGGTTCCATCGCTCGGCAGGCGCAGCTGGGCGCCGCCTCGAAGCCGTCCTGGAGCAGGATGCGCAGCGCCGCTGCGTTGTAGCCGGTGGTGGTGACCTCGCCGGTGACGGCGTGCCGGATCGCCGTGAACGGCTGCTCTGCTGGTGCTTCGGGCAAGGCGGATCTCCTATCGGTGCTGGAGGGAAAACGGCGGGGTGTTGACGCCCGTGATCAAGGCGTCTTGTGCCTGCCCCGGAGCGGGCGGCGGTGACGGCCGCGCTGCAGGTGTCCGGTCGGGCTCAGACGCCGGCGCGCGGCAAGAAGGACGGCGAGGGCGAAAACTGCGCCGGCCGCGGGGAGTGCCGCGCTGGCGAGCGGCTGCTCGGCAAGACGTCCGGCGAGGGCGGTACCGGCGGACTGTCCGGCGCCGATCGAGAGGATCAGCCACGCGTACGACTCGGTCGTACGGCCCGCGGGGGCGAGGGAGTCGGTGGTGACGTAGGCGCAGGCGACCACGATGGTCAGGAACACACCGGGAACGGCGACCGCGGCGATGGCCGCGTACGGGGCCGGGAGAGCGAGAAGCGGGAGCCACCCGCCCAGGAACGCGGCGGTGGCCACGATCAGCCGTCTGGTGGCGGTGCCCGACCAGGCGCGGCGTCCGTAGATGAGGCCGCCGACGAAGCTGCCGGCGGAGAACACGGCGGGGATCACGCCCGCGAGCATGTCCTGCTCGTAGTGCTCGGCCATGGAGACCGACCACACGTTCATCGCGCCGATCGCGAAGCCGATACCGGTGAGCGAGACGAACAGCAGCGTCACGGCGGGGGCGGCCAGCCGCCGTACCGGGACAGCGCCCCGGTCCGCGGACCGTTCGGGGCGCCAGCGCCGTGACGGCGCCGCGAGGGCGACCGCGGCGGTGCCGACCAAGCCCAGGGCCGCGGTGACGGCGAGTGCGACGGCGGGGTTGTACGCGGAGGAGAGCGCGGCGACGAGCAGGGGTCCGACGATGTACAGCAGGCCCTGCGTGCCGGTGTCGAGCGCGAGCGCGGCGTGCCGCAGCCGGGGGTCGGGCAGCACGCTCGGCCACAGTGCCCGCAGCCCGGCCTCCAGGGGCGGCGCGGTCAGACCGCCGCCGACGACGAGCGCCGTGGCCAGACCGGGTCCGCCGTACGGCCCGGCCAGGGGCAAGGCCACCAGGAGGGCCGAGTTGAGCAGGGCGGCCGGCAGGTGCACCGCGCCCTGGCCGTGGCGGTCCATGACGAATCCCTTGACCGGCTGGGCGAGCGCGGAAGCCAGCCCGTACAGGGCGCTGAGCAGCCCGCCGAAGGCGATGCTGCTGCCGCTCGCGGTGGCCCACAAGAGGATGGCTACGGGGGCCATGCCGTTGGGGAGCCGGCCGATGAGGGTGCCGCCGAGGAGGCGGGCGACGTACGGGCTGCCCAGCACCGCGCCGTACGTGATGCGCGGGGCCGGGGCCGGGGGTGCGGTCAGGGACAACGGGTGCTCTCTGGGGCTTAGCGGTGGCGGGCGGGCGTACCGGCGAGGGGCGGCGGTACGGGGGGCGAGGTGTCCACGGAGGGGCGCGGGCGCACGCGCAGGACGGGGGTGCGGTGCGGGGGCAGGACGGCGACGGTCGCGCCGAGGTCCTCGGCCGCCTCGTGGACTTCGCGGGTGAGGAACTCGATCTGGCGGCTCAGCGCGGAGAGCCGGCCGGCGACCTGCCGCCCTTGTACGGTCTCCAGGGCGCTGGCGAACTGGGCGCTTGTCTCGACGAGTTCCTGCAGCCGGACCATGGGACCGGCTGCGCAACCGCGCTGGACGGCGCCGAGGAGAGCGTTCGACGCGTCACCGGCACTGCGGCCTTCGACGACATCGCGCAGGAGGTCCTGCAGGGACATCTCCGGTGCCGGTGGACGGCGGTTGTGCCGGGAGAAGTCCGGGCGCAGGACGCCGGGCGGGACGGGAGCGGGCAAATCCTTGCCCACCTCGTACTCGTGTTCGTAGTGCCCGATCACCTGCCAGCCGGGTGCCCCCGGATCGCCGCGCAGCGCGACCACTATCGACTCGTCGTCTTCAACCAGGTAGGCGAGGGTGATCGGCTGCCCGTCGGCTGCGTACCACGACTCGATCAGCTCCAGCGCACCGCGTCGCTGCGCCGCCGCGGCCATCTCGGTCCACCTCTGCCGTTCCTCTTCGGCCAGCGGACGCGTCTGGTGCTGACCGCCCTCACGTTGGTCGGCCAGGCTGCTCGCGATATAGCCGTGGTCCGCCCAGACGGTGAGGTGAGGCCACAGGGCGGCGTGCTGAGCGCGCCCGTCCTCGGAGCCGGAGTCAGCCGGCCGTTCGAGGATCCGGCGGATCTCGACGGTGGACGCGTGCAGGCCGTCGAGGACGGCTTGCCACCCCGCAAGGTGCTGGGCCGGTGGCAGTTCGCCGAGCACGAGGCGGGCGACGTCGAGGAGTGCCTCGGCGTGCGGGGCGAGGTGGGTGCGGTACGCCTCCACCGCGGACCTGTTGCGGTGGGCCCGTGCGGCCTCCGCGGCGGCTGGGTGGACGGTACGGCCGTAGCGATCACGCGTCCGGTCGAGCGCGACGTCGGTCTCGCAACCGATCACCGACATGCGGAGCGTGAAGTTGCTGGCTCCGTTGGAAAGCTCGGCGGCGCGGGGCCCGCGGCTTCCGGGGGTCGGACTGCTGGTCGGTGTCATCGGGACCGCCCGCCGCCCGTTGCCGTCAGGTGCACGGTCGGCGTGTAAACGGGCTTCGGCGGTACGGGCCGGGCGGCTGGAGCGGAGGTCGTAGGTGGGGTGGCGCGACGCTGAGTCGTTGCGCCGACGGCAGCCTGGGCGAGACGGGTGCGGCGCTCCGCGAGTCCGTTCGGCCGGACCGGGCGGGTCGGTCGGGCGGAGCGGGCCGGGTCGAGGCGGATGTCGGCCTGCACGGTGAAGCCCTGGCGGCGAAGATCGTGGACGGCTTGTCGAACGCGGCGGGGACCGTCGCGCTCGGGCTCGCTGAGCCGGTACAGCCCTGGTTCACCGGGGACGGGCTCGAACGTTTCGCGCTCCAGGTACCAGTGGGCGAGGTGTGCGGGCATGGTGGCGGTGTAGGAGGCGACGAGGCCGTGTTCCTCGTGGTCACCGAAGGCGAAATGGGTGCCGGGTTGCAAGGGGGCGGGATTCTCCTCACTTTGTCGGAATGGAGCGATCAGAGGCTGCGGCCAACGCAGTGGCCAGCAGAAAGGGATCGGATCGGCGCGGAGACGGGGAGGGCCGGGCGGCGGTGGGGCGCGCTCAGTCGGGCCTGGCGCAGGAAGGTCTCGCCTCCGGCAAGCCAGGTCTCAATGGCTGGCCATGCCCGTGCACGGCGCTCCCGTGGCGTCACGAAACCTCCGAGGGAAACCTCAACGCCCAGGCCCTCGGCCGCGACCACGCCGTCGGCCAGCCGGGACAGCGTCTCGGCGTCGGTGGGCCACGGGCTGCTGGCGGGACGGCATCGGACCATCAGAGGCTGCGCATGGTCGACGACGGTGAGGAAGCTACGCCAGGAGTTGTCGAGGAATTCCTCGGACGCGGCGCCGAGCGCGGCGGCGCTAAGAGGGGTGGCGTTGCTGGAGCGGCCGGAGGCCATCACGGCCTGCCAGCCACCGTAATCAGCGTGGATACTTTCGAGAGCAGCGGCGATGACCGCCATGCGGCGCGCGTGGACGGCCTGCTCGTAGGCGGGCAGGAACCGGTCGGTGATGGCTCGGGCCGCCCGTCCGGACAGCGGCGGCACGACGACGCTGCGTGGCGCGTGCGGATCGGCGTAGCCCTCTTCGAGCGCTTCCGGGGCGAAGGCGCCTACCAGGTAGCCCCGTTCATGGCCGGGGCGTTCGACGAATACCAGTGTGGTGCCGTGCTCCGCGTCGCGGAGTGTGGCGGCGTAGGGGATCCGTTCGCTCTGGATGGCGCGGCCGAGTTCGCCGCTGTCCCAGATCCAGGGCACCAGGTCCTCCTGCCAGGAGGGGGGGAGTAGATCTGTACGGAGGTGCGCCAACGGCCGGGCAGTTGGCTCGCGAGGTCACGGGCGGCGTCGCCGATGAACCTGCGGCCACTCGTGTGCACGGTGACGCGATGCCGCTTCGCGCACGCCACCAGGTCGGCCACCATGGTCTCGGTGCCGTCCACGGGCAGGTGGTAGACGCCGTCGTCGTCGCGACGGAAGCCGGTCTCCGCGAGGGCGGTGCGCGCCCGCTTGTGCTCCTTCCCTTGGGCGATGGCCACGATCCCGGACTCCCGGGCGTTCGCCAGGATGATCTGCGCCTCAGCCATGGCTCATTTCCTTGGTGTGCTCCGCATTTGGTGTCGGCGTCATGCCGTGGTGATCGGAGCGGTTCGGGGCAGGCGTGTTGTCCTCCTTCTGGTGGGGGGAATCCATAAATCATCGCGAGATAGGCCGGTTTTGCTAACCGGCGAATCCCGGCTATGTTGCGCCGCCGTGATGGGCAATGCGGCCGGCGTCAACCACCCTTCGCGCGTACACGTGATGGCCGCGATCTCCGCCGCCGTTCACCCCACCAATGCCGAGCGGGCCGACACTGCCGGAGGGCGGTGAATAGGCACCGGCCTTCTCGGAACGAGTCGGGGACTCTCATAGGGGCAGAGACCTGCGGTGTCGGGTGGATGAGTGGAGGGTGGTGCTACAGGACGCGCGTGGTTGCCGCCGGTCATCGGCGTCGGGCTGGAATTGTGCTGACAGCACGAGAGGCGCGGACGCGTGGGGGTGCCGTTGACGGGCGCTGCCCGACACGGGCTGTGCTGTCCAGCCAACGGGAGGCTTTGCTTAGAGGTCATCTCATTTGGCGAGTCTGCGGTAGCAGATGAGGGTGCAGGCGATGCTGG
>NZ_BMUG01000019.1 GCF_014650075.1 Streptomyces microflavus
ATCCTGGTGAACTCCAACCCGGCCACGATCATGACCGACCCCGAGATCGCGGATGCCACGTATGTGGAGCCGATCACCCCGGAGTTCGTGGAGAAGATCATCGCGAAGGAGCGCCCCGACGCGCTGCTGCCCACGTTGGGTGGTCAGACGGCGTTGAACACGGCGATCTCCATGCATGACAACGGTGTGCTGGAGAAGTACGGGGTCGAGCTGATCGGCGCGAACGTCGAGGCGATCAACAAGGGTGAGGACCGCGACCTGTTCAAGGGTGTCGTGGAGGCGGTGAAGGCGAAGATCGGGTACGGGGAGTCCGCCCGCTCGGTCATCTGCCACACCATGGACGACGTCATCGCCGGGGTGGACACCCTCGGCGGCTACCCCGTCGTCGTGCGCCCCTCCTTCACCATGGGCGGCGCCGGCTCCGGCTTCGCCCACGACGAGGAGGAGCTGCGCCGCATCGCCGGCCAGGGCCTCACCCTCTCTCCGACCACGGAGGTGCTCCTGGAGGAGTCGATTCTGGGGTGGAAGGAGTACGAGCTGGAGCTGATGCGGGACCGCAACGACAATGTCGTGGTCGTCTGTTCGATCGAGAACTTCGACCCGATGGGTGTCCATACCGGTGACTCCATCACCGTGGCCCCCGCCATGACGTTGACGGACCGGGAGTATCAGCGGCTGCGGGATGTGGGGATCGCGATCATCCGTGAGGTGGGTGTCGACACCGGCGGGTGCAACATCCAGTTCGCGATCGACCCCACCGACGGCCGGGTCATCGTCATCGAGATGAACCCCCGCGTCTCCCGCTCCTCCGCGCTCGCCTCCAAGGCGACGGGTTTCCCGATTGCCAAGATCGCCGCGAAGCTGGCCGTGGGTTACACGCTGGATGAGATTCCGAACGACATCACGGAGAAGACGCCGGCTTCGTTCGAGCCGACGCTCGACTATGTGGTGGTGAAGGCGCCGCGGTTCGCGTTCGAGAAGTTCCCCTCCGCCGACTCCACCCTCACCACGACGATGAAGTCGGTGGGTGAGGCGATGGCGATCGGCCGGAACTTCACCGAAGCCCTCCAGAAAGCTTTGCGCTCGCTGGAGAAGAAGGGCTCCCAGTTCGCCTTCACCGGCGAGGTCGGTGACAAGGCCGAACTCCTCGCCCAGGCGGTACGCCCGACCGACGGCCGGATCAACACCGTGATGCAGGCGATCCGGGCCGGGGCGACGCAGGAGGAGGTTTTCGACGCGACGAAGATCGACCCGTGGTTTGTGGACCAGCTGTTCCTGATCAAGGAGATCGCGGACGAGCTGGCCTGCGCCGAGCGTCTGGATGCCGGTCTGATTGCCGAGGCCAAGCGGCACGGGTTCTCCGATGCGCAGATCGGTGAGATCCGTGGGCTGCGTGAGGACGTGGTCCGTGAGGTCCGCCACGCGCTGGGGATCCGCCCGGTGTACAAGACGGTTGACACGTGTGCGGCGGAGTTCGCGGCGAACACCCCGTACTTCTACTCCTCCTACGACGAGGAGTCCGAAGTCGCGCCCCGTACCAAGCCCGCTGTGATCATTCTCGGTTCGGGTCCGAACCGGATCGGGCAGGGTATCGAGTTCGACTACTCCTGCGTGCATGCCTCCTTCGCCCTGTCGGATGCCGGGTACGAGACGGTGATGGTCAACTGCAATCCGGAGACGGTTTCGACGGACTACGACACCTCCGACCGGCTGTATTTCGAGCCGCTCACGCTGGAGGACGTCCTGGAGATCGTCCACGCCGAATCCCTCGCCGGGCCGATCGCCGGGGTCATCGTCCAGCTCGGCGGCCAGACGCCCCTGGGCCTCGCCCAGGCGCTGAAGGACAACGGGGTCCCGATCGTCGGCACGTCCCCGGAAGCGATCCACGCCGCCGAGGACCGCGGTGCCTTCGGCCAGGTCCTCGCCGAAGCGGGACTCCCGGCGCCGAAGCACGGGACGGCGACGACGTTCGCCGGGGCGAAGGCGATCGCGGACGAGATCGGCTACCCGGTCCTGGTCCGCCCCTCCTACGTCCTGGGCGGCCGGGGCATGGAGATCGTCTACGACGAGACCCGCCTGGCCTCCTACATCGCGGAGTCCACCGAGATCAGCCCCACCCGCCCGGTCCTGGTCGACCGGTTCCTCGACGACGCGATCGAGATCGACGTCGACGCCCTCTACGACGGCACCGAGCTCTACCTCGGCGGTGTGATGGAGCACATCGAGGAGGCCGGGATCCACTCCGGCGACTCGGCCTGCGCCCTGCCCCCGATCACCTTGGGCGGGTTCGACATCAAGCGGCTGCGCGCCTCGACCGAGGGCATCGCCAAGGGTGTCGGTGTCCTCGGGCTGATCAACATCCAGTTCGCCCTGTCCGGGGACATCCTCTACGTCCTGGAGGCCAACCCGCGTGCCTCCCGCACCGTCCCCTTCACCTCCAAGGCGACCGCTGTCCCGCTCGCGAAGGCCGCCGCCCGCATCTCGCTGGGCGCCACCATCGCCGAGCTGCGCGAGGAGGGCCTGCTGCCGAAGACCGGTGACGGCGGCACCCTCCCGCTGGACGCGCCGATCTCCGTCAAGGAGGCCGTCATGCCGTGGTCCCGGTTCCGGGACATCCACGGCCGGGGTGTCGACACGGTCCTGGGTCCGGAGATGCGCTCCACGGGTGAGGTGATGGGCATCGACTCCGTCTTCGGCACCGCCTACGCCAAGTCGCAGGCGGGGGCTTACGGGCCGTTGCCGACGTCGGGGCGGGCGTTCATCTCGGTCGCGAACCGGGACAAGCGCTCGATGATCTTCCCGGCCCGTGAGCTCGTCGCCCACGGCTTCGAGCTGATGGCCACCTCCGGGACGGCCGAGGTCCTCAAGCGCAACGGGATCAACGCCACCGTCGTGCGCAAGCAGTCCGAAGGCGAAGGCCCCAACGGCGAGAAGACCATCGTCCAGCTCATCCATGACGGGCAGGTCGACCTCATCGTCAACACCCCCTACGGCACCGGTGGCCGGCTCGACGGCTACGAGATCCGCACCGCCGCCGTCGCCCGTTCCGTCCCGTGCCTGACCACGGTCCAGGCCCTCGCCGCGGCCGTCCAGGGCATCGACGCCCTCAACCACGGCGACGTCGGCGTCCGCTCCCTCCAAGAACACGCGGAACACTTGATCGCGGCCCGCGACTAGCAGCCCAGCAGGGGGACACCGGAAACGGTGTCCCCCTCTCTGTGAGGACATCTCCCCATGTACAAGCTCTTCTTTAGGCTCGTCTTCAAGCGGATGGACCCGGAGCGGGCCCACTACGCCGCCTTCCGCTGGATCCGCCTCGCCGCCCGCATCCCCGTCCTGCGCACCTTCGTCGCGGCTGCTCTCGCACCCCGCTACAAGGAGCTGCGCACCGAGGCGCTGGGCCTGCGGATGCACGGCCCCTTCGGGCTGGCCGCCGGCTTCGACAAGAACGCGGTCGCGATCGACGGCATGACGATGCTCGGCTTCGACCACGTCGAGATCGGCACCGTCACCGGTGAACCGCAGCCCGGCAACCCCAAGCAGCGCCTCTTCCGGCTCGTCGCCGACCGCGCGCTGATCAACCGCATGGGCTTCAACAACGAGGGCTCCGCCGCCGTCGCCGCCCGTCTCGCCGCCCGTAACCCGGTCTTCCGCACCACGGTCGGCGTCAACATCGGCAAGACCAAGGTCGTACCGGAGGCCGAGGCGGCCGCCGACTACGTGAAGTCCACCGAGGCCCTCGCCGCCCACGCGGACTACCTGGTCGTCAACGTCTCCTCGCCCAACACGCCCGGCCTGCGCAACCTCCAGGCCACCGAGTCGCTGCGCCCGCTGCTGACCGCCGTCCGCGAGGCCGCCGACCGTACCGTGACCGCCCGCCGCGTACCGCTGCTCGTCAAGATCGCCCCGGACCTCGCGGACGAGGACGTGGACGCGGTCGCCGACCTCGCCGTGGAGCTGGGGCTCGACGGGATCATCGCCACCAACACCACCATCGCCCGCGAGGGCCTTGGCCTGACGTCCGACCCCGCCCTGGTCGCGGAGACCGGCGGGCTCTCCGGGGCACCCCTCAAGGCGCGCTCCCTGGAGGTCCTGAGCCGTCTGTACGCCCGTGTGGGGGACCGGATCACCCTGGTGGGGGTCGGGGGCGTCGAGAGCGCCGAGGACGCCTGGCAGCGCATCCTGGCCGGTGCCACCCTCGTACAGGGCTACAGCGCCTTCATCTACGAGGGTCCCTTCTACGCCCGGGCCATTCACAAGGGTCTCGCCGCCCGGCTCGCCGCATCCCCGTACGCCACCCTCGCCGAGGCCGTCGGCGCCGAGACCCGGAAGAAGGCCGCCCTGTGACACCCGAACCCTTCGGCGCACGACTGCGCCACGCCATGGACACCCGCGGGCCGCTCTGCGTCGGCATCGACCCGCACGCCTCCCTGCTCACCTCCTGGGGGCTGAACGACGACGTCGCGGGCCTTGAGCGCTTCACCCGGACCGTCGTTGAGGCGCTGGCCGACCGGGTCGCCGTCCTCAAGCCCCAGTCCGCCTTCTTCGAGCGGTTCGGCTCGCGCGGCATCGCCGTACTGGAGAAGGCCGTTACGGAGGCACGGGCCGCCGGGGCGCTGGTCCTGATGGACGCCAAACGCGGTGACATCGGCTCCACCATGGGCGCCTACGCGGCGACCTACCTGGACAAGGACTCCCCGCTCTTCTCCGACGCGGTCACCGTCTCCCCGTACCTCGGGTTCGGCTCGCTGCGCCCGGCGCTCGACGCGGCCGCCGTCTCCGGTTCGGGCGTCTTCGTCCTGGCCCTCACCTCCAACCCGGAGGGCGCCGAGGTCCAGCGCGCCACCGCCGCCGACGGCCGCTCGCTCGCCCAGCTGATGCTCGACCACATGGCCGCGGAGAACGAGGGGGCGACCCCGCTCGGCTCGGTCGGCGCGGTCGTCGGAGCGACGCTCGATGACGCGGGGGTGAACCTGGCGATCAACGGACCGCTCCTCGCGCCCGGCATCGGCGCCCAGGGGGCGACCCCCGCCGATCTTCCGGCGCTCTTCGGCGAAGCGGTCGGCAACGTGGTGCCGAGCGTGAGCCGGGGCGTGCTGCGCCACGGCCCGGACGCGTCAGGGCTGCGCGAAGCGGCCGGACGGTTCGCGGACGAGGTCCGCAGCGCCGTCTCCGGCAGTTGACCCTGGCACGTTTACAGGCCGTTGACGAATTACTGACCGGAAACCCGGTGGTTATGCGGCAAATGTCCTGGTCGGCCAAGGCTGACCAGGACTTTTCGTCTGTTCTCGCTGACTAGAGCGGCCTTGGCCGCTAGTCTCCGTCGAGAGCAGCCGAGCACAGTGTGTTCGTCGCTCACCTGGTGGAGGGCGTCCAGCTTCCCCACCGGTCCGTATCCGACAGATCGACATCCGAGGTGACGTAGGCGTGGCTCTTCCGCCCCTTACCCCTGAACAGCGCGCAGCCGCGCTCGAAAAGGCCGCCGCGGCTCGCCGGGAGCGGGCCGAGGTCAAGAATCGACTCAAGCACTCCGGCGCCTCCCTCCACGAGGTCATCAAGCAGGGCCGGGAGAACGACGTCATCGGGAAGATGAAGGTCTCCGCCCTCCTGGAGTCCCTGCCAGGCGTCGGCAAGGTCCGCGCCAAGCAGATCATGGAGCGTCTCGGCATCTCCGAGAGCCGCCGGGTCCGGGGTCTCGGCTCCAACCAGATCGCATCCCTGGAGCGTGAGTTCGGCGGCGGCGCCGCCTGAGGTTCTCAGGCACTCCTGAGAACCTGGATAATCGCCCCATGGCTGCAACATCCCGGGGGACGTCCCCCGTACCCCCGGACGTACGTCCGCGGCTGACCGTGCTCTCCGGCCCCTCAGGGGTCGGCAAGAGCACGGTCGTCGCTCATATGCGCACCGTGCACCCCGAGGTCTGGCTCTCCGTGTCGGCGACGACCCGTAAGCCCCGCCCCGGGGAGCGCAACGGTGTCCACTACTTCTTCGTCGACGACGAGGAGTTCGACAAGCTCATCGCCAACGGTGAACTGCTGGAGTGGGCCGAGTTCGCGGGCAACCGCTACGGCACGCCGCGCCGCGCCGTGCTGGACCGCCTGGAGGCCGGTGAGCCGGTTCTGCTGGAGATCGACCTCCAGGGGGCCCGGCTGGTCCGCCAGTCGATGTCCGACGCGCGCCTGGTCTTCCTGGCCCCGCCGAGCTGGGAGGAGCTGGTGCGCCGGCTCACCGGCCGGGGCACCGAGGCGCCCGATGTGATCGAGCGCAGGCTCGCCGCCGCGAAGGTCGAACTGGCCGCCGAGGCCGAGTTCGATACGACGCTCGTCAACACCTCCGTCGAGGACGTGGCCCGTGAGCTGCTAACGTTGATGCTGCAGGCTTCCGACCACCCTGACAGCAGCGGCTGAACCCTACGCCGCGGCTGGCCCGGAGTCCGACTCGCCGGAATCCGCACTATCAAAGATTTCTTTGATCTTTACCCCCTTCGGAAGGCAGAGAGTGTCCTCTTCCATCACCACGCCCGAGGGCATCATCAACCCGCCGATTGATGAGCTCCTTGAGGCCACCGACTCGAAGTACAGCCTGGTCATCTACGCCGCCAAGCGCGCGCGTCAGATCAACGCGTACTACTCGCAGCTCGGCGAAGGTCTCCTTGAGTACGTCGGTCCGCTCGTCGACACCCACGTGCACGAGAAGCCGCTGTCGATCGCGCTCCGCGAGATCAACGCGGGCCTGCTGACCTCGGAGCCCATCGAGGGCCCCGCCCAGTAGCAGGACAGCACCTCGTTCCTCCTCTCAGGCCCGGCGGCCCGTCCGCCGGGCCTGAGGCGTGTCCGGGGCCGGGTGAACGCGTTCCGTGCGGTGAGGCAGCATGGGAGTCACGTTCCTACGGAGCCGATGTTCTTACGTAGCCGAGTTCTTACGTTGCCGAATGCGGGGAGACGCAGTGGACAAGCCGAAGGTCGTCCTGGGGGTCAGCGGAGGCATCGCCGCCTACAAGGCGTGCGAGCTGCTGCGCCGGCTGACCGAGTCCGGGCACGATGTACGGGTCGTCCCGACCGCCTCGTCGCTCCACTTCGTCGGCGCGGCCACCTGGTCGGCGCTCTCCGGGCATCCCGTCTCCGACCAGGTGTGGGACGACGTGCACGAGGTCCCGCACGTGCGGATCGGGCAGGGCGCCGACCTCGTCGTCGTCGCTCCGGCCACTGCGGACATGCTGGCCAAGGCCGCCCACGGGCTCGCCGACGACCTGCTCACCAACACGCTCCTGACCGCCCGCTGTCCGGTGGTCTTCGCCCCCGCCATGCACACCGAGATGTGGGAGCACCCGGCCACCCAGGAGAACGTGGCGACCCTCCGCCGCCGGGGCGCGGTCGTCATCGAGCCCGCGGTGGGGCGGCTCACCGGCGTCGACACCGGCAAGGGCCGGCTGCCCGACCCGGGCGAGATCTTCGAGGTCTGCCGCCGGGTGCTGGCGCGCGGAGTCACCGCGCCCGACCTCGCGGGCCGCCATGTGGTGATCAGCGCGGGCGGCACCCGCGAGCCCCTGGACCCGGTGCGCTACCTCGGCAACCGGTCCTCCGGCAAGCAGGGGTACGCGCTGGCCCGCACCGCCGTGGCCCGGGGCGCCCGCGTCACCCTGATCGAGGCCAACACCGGGCTGCCCGACCCGGCCGGGGCGGACGTCGTACGGGTCGGGACGGCGGTCCAGCTGCGGGAGGCCGTCCTGAAGGCGGCCGCCGACGCGGACGTCGTGGTGATGGCGGCGGCGGTGGCCGACTTCCGGCCCGCCGAGTACGCCCCGGGCAAGATCAAGAAGAAGGACGGCGAGGAGGCGCCCGTCGTCCCCCTGGTCCGCAACCCCGACATCCTCGCCGAGGTCGCCGCCGAGCGTGCCCGGCCGGGGCAGCTCGTGGTGGGTTTCGCCGCCGAGACCGACGATGTCCTCGCCAACGGCCGGGCCAAGCTCCGCCGCAAGGGCTGCGATCTGCTCGTGGTCAACGAGGTGGGGGAGCGCAAGACCTTCGGCTCCGAGGAGAACGAGGCGGTCGTCCTCGCCGCGGACGGAACGGAGACCCCGGTGCCGTACGGACCCAAGGAAGCGCTTGCCGACACGGTCTGGGATCTGGTTTCGGGAAGGTTCCAGGAGATGTGACAATCAACCCCCTGGGCGAGCCAGAACGGTCCATAACGGGATGGAACAACCGCCCGGAAGGGTGGATTATCCTTCAGGTGTCCGCCGTGTCACGGGCTGTCGCGCTCCAAAGGGCGAGACGCATGCCCCGGCCGCCGGGTGTGACCGATAAACTGGTCGACGGTACGTACCGAGCGCAGCTCTCGGCCGTGCCACCCATGATCAGCCAGCAGCCGCTGCAACCCCAGGGAGCGATGTGTCCCGCCGTCTCTTCACCTCGGAATCTGTCACCGAGGGTCACCCCGACAAGATCGCTGACCAGATCAGCGACACGATTCTCGACGCGCTCCTGCGCGACGACCCCGCCTCGCGCGTCGCCGTCGAGACCTTGATCACCACCGGTCTGGTGCATGTCGCGGGCGAGGTCACGACCAAGGCCTACGCCGACATCCCCAACCTCGTGCGCAACAAGGTGCTGGAGATCGGCTACGACTCCTCCAAAAAGGGCTTCGACGGTGCCTCCTGTGGCGTCTCGGTCTCCATCGGCGCGCAGTCGCCGGACATCGCGCAGGGTGTCGACACCGCGTACGAGAAGCGGGTCGAGGGCGATGAGGACGAGCTCGACAAGCAGGGCGCCGGCGACCAGGGCCTGATGTTCGGGTACGCCTGCGACGAGACCCCGGAGCTGATGCCGCTCCCGATCCACATCGCGCACCGCCTCTCGCGGCGCCTGTCCGAGGTGCGGAAGAACGGGACCATCCCCTACCTCCGCCCCGACGGCAAGACCCAGGTGACCATCGAGTACGACGGTGACAAGGCGGTCCGCCTGGACACCGTGGTCGTCTCCTCGCAGCACGCCAGCGACATCGACCTGGACTCCCTGCTCGCGCCCGACATCCGCGAGTTCGTCGTCGAGCACGTGCTCACGCAGCTCGTCGAGGACGGCATCAAGCTGGACACCGAGGGCTACCGGCTCCTGGTGAACCCGACCGGGCGTTTCGAGATCGGCGGCCCGATGGGCGACGCCGGTCTGACCGGCCGGAAGATCATCATCGATACGTACGGCGGCATGGCCCGTCACGGTGGCGGCGCCTTCTCGGGCAAGGACCCGTCCAAGGTCGACCGCTCGGCGGCGTACGCGATGCGCTGGGTCGCCAAGAACGTGGTGGCCGCCGGGCTCGCCACCCGCTGCGAGGTCCAGGTCGCCTACGCGATCGGCAAGGCCGAGCCGGTCGGACTCTTCGTCGAGACCTTCGGCACCGCCGCCGTCGACACGGAGAAGATCGAGAACGCGATCGGCGAGGTCTTCGACCTCCGCCCGGCTGCGATCATCCGCGACCTCGACCTGCTCCGCCCGATCTACGCGCAGACGGCCGCGTACGGGCACTTCGGCCGCGAGCTCCCCGACTTCACCTGGGAGCGCACCGACCGCGTGGACGCCCTCCGCGCGGCCGCCGGCCTCTAGCAGCACCGCACAGTTCTCCAGCAGGACCGCACCGTCATGACAGCGGGGCCCGGACACCGAACGTGGTGGCCGGGCCCCGCTGCTCTGCGGGCCGCCGCCGCTGTCAGTGCCGTCTGGTAGGAATTTGGCTGTGAGCAGCGAGAACGAGCAGTCCGCCGAGCCCGGTGCAGGGGCGCCCGAGCCCGGTGCCGGGGCGCCGGAGCAGCTTGCGCTGATCCGGGAGACCGTGCGCCGGGCCAAGGTGCCCCGCGCCAAGCCGCGCACCTGGCGCGGCGCCCCGCTGGCCGAGGAGCTGCCCGTGGCCCGGGTGCTGGTCAACAAGGGGGTCCTCCACCTCGACCAGTACTTCGACTACGCGGTCCCCGAGGAGCTGGACGCCGACGCCCAGCCGGGCGTGCGGGTGCGGGTGCGGTTCGGCGCCGGGCGCCACAACGTCCAGGGCGGGCGGCGCGAGGGGGGTGGCCTGATCGACGGGTTCATCATCGAGCGCCGCGCCGAGTCCGACTACCAGGGCACGCTGGCCGCCCTCGCCTATGTGGTCTCCCCGGAGCCGGTCCTCGGGCCCGAGCTGCTCGCCCTCTCCCGCGCGGTGGCCGACCGGTACGCGGGCAGCCTCGCCGACGTCCTCCAGCTCGCCGTCCCGCCCCGCAACGGCCGCGCCGAGTCCAAGCCCTCCCCGGAGCCCCTGCCACCGCCCCCGCCCCCCGAGCCGGGCACCTGGGAGCGGTACGGGCAGGGCCCCGCCTTCCTCCGTGCCCTGGCCGAGGGCGGCGCGCCCCGAGCCGTCTGGACGGCCCTGCCGGGACCCCACTGGCCCGCCGAGATCGCCCGCGCGGTCGCGGCGACGCTCTCCTCGGGGCGCGGCGCGCTCGTCGTCGTCCCGGACGGGCGGGTCGCCGGCCGGATCGACGCCGCCCTGACCGAGGTGCTCGGCGCGGGCCGGCACGCCCTGCTCACCGCCGACTCCGGCCCCGAGAAGCGCTACCGCCAGTGGCTCGCGGTGCGCCGGGGCTCGGTGCGGGCTGTCGTCGGGACCCGCGCCGCCATGTTCGCCCCCGTCCGGGACCTCGGTCTGGTCGCCGTCTGGGACGACGGGGACTCCAGCCACAGCGACACCAACGCACCCTTCCCGCACGTCCGCGAGGTCCTGGAGCTGCGGGCCGCCCAGGGCCGGTGCGCCTTCCTGCTCGGCGGGACGAGCTGCACGGTCGAGGCCGCCCAGCTGGTCGAGAGCGGCTGGGCGCTGCCCCTCCTCGCCGACCGGGAGCAGCTGAGGCGGGCCGCGCCCCTCATCCGTACGGTCGGCGACGGGGAGCTGGCCCGGGACGGCGCCGCCCGCTCCGCCCGGCTGCCCAGCCTCGCCTGGCAGACCGTGCGCGACGGTCTGCGCAGCGGCCCGGTGCTGGTCCAGGTGCCCCGGCGGGGTTACGCCCCCCGCCTCGCCTGCGAGCGCTGCCGCACCCCCGCCCGCTGCCGGCACTGCGCGGGCCCCCTGGAGGCCCCGGACCAGCAGGACCTGAACTGCGCCTGGTGCGGGCAGGCCGAGCGGGCCTGGCACTGCGCGGAGTGCGGCTCGAACCGGCTGCGCGCCCAGATCGTCGGCGCCCGCCGCACCGCCGAGGAGCTGGGCCGGGCCTTCCCCGCCGTGCCGGTCCGCACCTCGGGGCGCGACCACATCCTGGACGCGGTCCCGGCCGCGCCCGCCCTGGTCGTCTCCACCCCAGGCGCCGAGCCCGTCGCCGAGGGCGGCTATGCGGCGGCGCTGCTCCTGGACGGCTGGGCGATGCTCGGCAGGCCCGACCTGCGGGCGGGGGAGGAGGCGCTGCGCCGGTGGACGGCGGCGGGGGCGCTGGTGCGGGGGCAGGACGAGGGCGGCACGGTGGTGATCGTCGCCGAGCCGACGCTGCGTGCGGTGCAGGCGCTGGTCCGCTGGGACCCGCCCGGCTTCGCCCGCCGGGAGCTGGCGGACCGGGCCGAGCTGCGCTTCCCGCCGGTCTCCCGGATGGCGTCGGTGACCGGCCCCGCCGAGGCCCTGGCATCCTTCCTGGCCGCTGCCGCACTGCCGCCGGAGGCGGAGATCCTGGGCCCGGTGCCGGTTGCCTCGGCCGAGCCGGGGCGACCGCGCAGACCGTCGGACGCACCGCCGGGCGAGAGCTGGGAGCGGGTCCTGATCCGGGTGGTGCCGGGACGCGGAGCGGCCCTCGCGGGCGCGCTGAAGACGGCACAGGCGGCGCGCACGGCCAAGGGCGGGGGAGAGCAGGTGCGGATCAGGATCGATCCGCCGGACATCGGCTGACACATCGGCCGGGAGCTCGGCTGAGACGCCGGTCGACCCATGGCCCGCGAGGGCCGCTGGGAGGGCGGCCGGAAGCGCGGCTGAAGAACCGTCCGTTCCGGTCGGGGGTGGGGCGGCGGGCCGGGGAGCCCGCCGCTCCGGAGTCCCGCGCCCGGGCGCGGGGCTGCCCCGCCGTGCGACCGCCACGGTGGGGCAGAGGGACGTGCGTACGGTCAGCCGTTGCGCGGGCCGGGGAAGGCTCCGGGGCGCAGCTCCTCACGGACCGGCGGCTGGCTCACCGAGGGCTGCGGCGGCATCGAGCGGGCCGCGGGCACGGAGGGCACCGGGGAGATGGCACCGCCGGAGGTCGACCCCGGCAGGCCGGGGCCCATGGAGACCGGGCGGGGTGTCGCAGAGGTGTCGGTGTTCGTCTCGGCGGCCGAGGACTGCGCGGTGGCCCGGCGCGATCCGTAACGGCGGTGCACCGCCTGCTTGGTGACGCCCAGCGCCGAGCCCACCGCGTCCCAGGAGAAGCCGAGCGAGCGGTCGAAGTCCACCGCCGCGGTGACCAGGGTCTCGACGCTGTCCCGCAGCTCCTGGGCGAGGCGGACGGTGGGGGCCGGGGCCCTGCCGTAGACGACGAAGCCCGCGGAGGGGCCGGAGCGGCGCGGGCGGTAGACGTTGCCCAGCTGGGCGGTGAGTGTGCGCAGCGCGTCCACCTGCCGCCGGACCCGCTCGATGTCCCGCACCAGGAGATGCAGGCTGGCCCGCGCTTGGGCGTCGTGGGTTGCGTGGTCGGCCATGAAGAAGCCTCTCGAACCGGCGTTGAAAGGGATCGGGCCGCATCGGGGCGGCCCGCTTCGGTCAATCTCCTTTGACCAACGCCCGAGCCGGGTATGTGGTCACGCTATCGGGGCGTATGTGCATATGCACGGGGCGTGCGCGGCGCGCGTGCGCCCCCTGGCCGCCGTGCGATCGCAGCAGGTGGGCCGGGTGCGTTCCGGGACGAGCCCCTAGACTGGTGTGCTGCTCGTCACCGTACGTCCTGGCCCCCCCCCGCAGGGCCCGAGAGTCCGAGAAGCCCGAGAGGCAGTCAGCCACCCATGAAGCTCGTCTTCGCCGGCACCCCCGAGGTCGCCGTCCCCGCCCTGGACGCCCTGATCGCCTCCGACCGCCACGAGGTGGCCGCCGTCGTCACCCGTCCCGACGCACCGGCCGGGCGCGGCCGCCGACTGGTGGCCAGTCCGGTGGCCGAGCGGGCGGCGGAGGCCGGGATCGAGGTGCTCAAGCCGGTGAAGCCCCGGGACGAGGAGTTCCTCGCCCGGCTGCGGGAGATCGCCCCGGACTGCTGCCCGGTCGTCGCCTACGGAGCCCTGCTGCCCAAGGTGGCCCTGGACGTGCCCGCCCGCGGCTGGGTCAACCTGCACTTCTCCCTCCTGCCCGCCTGGCGGGGTGCGGCGCCGGTGCAGCACGCGGTGATGGCCGGGGACGAGGTGACCGGCGCCTCGACCTTCCTCATCGAGGAGGGTCTTGACTCCGGCCCGGTCTACGGGGTCCTCACCGAGGAGATCCGCCCCACCGACACCAGCGGCGACCTGCTCACCCGGCTCGCCTTCGCCGGTGCCGGGCTGCTCGCGGCCACCATGGACGGCATCGAGGACGGCACCCTGCACGCCGTGCAGCAGCCGCACGACGGCGTCACCCTGGCCCCGAAGATCACCGTGGAGGACGCCCAGGTGAACTGGTCGGCCCCCGCCCTGCGCGTCGACCGGGTGGTGCGTGGCTGCACCCCCGCGCCGGGCGCCTGGACCCTGTTCCGGGGCGAGCGGCTCAAGCTCGTCCAGGCGACGCCCGTCCTGGACCGCACCGACCTGGCGCCCGGCGAGCTGTCGGCGGCGAAGAACAACGTGTACGTGGGCACCGGATCGCACGCCGTCGAGCTGCTCTGGGTCCAGCCGCAGGGCAAGAAGCCGATGAAGGCCGCCGACTGGGCGCGCGGGGTCCGCATCGTCCACGGCGAGCTGCTGGGGTCGTAGAACCTCTCGTACGAGGGGGGCGGGGGCGTACGCCGTCCCCGCCTCCCGTTCGGGCGCCCGGGGACGGCGACGTACGCTGGGAGGGTTCGCCCTCTCACCATCTGCGGAGCACCTTTCACGTGAACGACCAGCCGCGTCGCCGTCCTGCCAAGCCCCACCGCCGCCCCCAGAAGGACCCCGTCCGGTTCCTCGCCTTCGAGGCGCTGCGGGCCGTCGACGAGCGGGACGCGTACGCCAACCTCGTGCTGCCCCCGCTGCTGAAGAAGGCCCGCGCCAAGGGCGACTTCGACGGCCGGGACGCGGCGCTGGCGACCGAGCTGGTCTACGGCACGCTGCGCCGCCAGGGCACGTACGACGCGATCGTCGCGGCCTGCATCGACCGGCCGCTCCGCGAGGTCGACCCGCCGGTCCTGGACGTCCTCAACATGGGCGTCCACCAGTTGCTCGGCACCCGCATCCCCACCCACGCGGCGGTCTCCGCCAGTGTGGAGCTGGCCCGGGTGGTGCTGGGCGAGGGGCGCGCGAAGTTCGTCAACGCGGTGCTGCGCAAGGTCTCCGCGCACGACCTGGACGGCTGGGTGGAGAAGGTCGCGCCCTCCTACGAGGAGGACGCCGAGGACCATCTCTCCATCGTCCACTCGCACCCGCGCTGGATCGTCTCGGCGCTCTGGGACGCGCTGGGCGGGGGCCGCGCCGGCATCGAGGACCTGCTGGAAGCCGACAACGAGCGGCCCGAGGTGACCCTGGTGGCCCGCCCCGGCCGCTCCACCACCGATGAGCTGGAGAAGGCCCTCGGCGACGAGAACTCGCTGCCGGGCCGCTGGTCGCCGTATGCCGTCCGGATGGCGGAGGGCGGCGAGCCGGGCGCCCTGACTGCGGTCCAGGAGGGCCGGGCGGGCGTCCAGGACGAGGGCAGCCAGCTGGTGGCCGCCGCACTCGCCGCCGCCCCCGTGGAGGGCCGTGACAGCCGCTGGCTGGACGGCTGCGCCGGTCCGGGCGGCAAGGCCGCCCTGCTGGCCGCCCTCGCCGCCGAGCGGGGCGCCGCCCTCCTCGCCGCCGAGAAGCAGCCGCACCGCGCCCGGCTGGTGGAGCGGACGCTCGCCGGCAACCCGGGCCCGTACCAGGTGGTCACCGCCGACGGCACCCGCCCGCCGTGGCTGCCCGGCACCTTCGACCGCATCCTGATGGACGTGCCGTGCTCCGGTCTGGGCGCGCTGCGCCGCCGCCCGGAGGCCCGTTGGCGGCGCCGCGCCGCGGATCTGGAGAGCTTCGCCCCGCTCCAGCGCGGGCTGCTGCGCGAGGCGTTGAAGGCCGTACGGGTCGGCGGCGTAGTCGGCTACGCGACCTGCTCGCCGCACCTCGCGGAGACCCGGGTGGTCGTCGAGGACGTACTGAAGGGCCGGGGCGGGGAGCCGGTGGAGGCCGAATGGGTCGACGCCCGCCCGCTGATGCCCGGGGTGCCCGCGCTGGGGGAGGGGCCCGACGTCCAGCTCTGGCCGCATCTGCACGGGACGGACGCCATGTATCTCGCTCTGCTGCGCAGGACCGGCTGAATATCGCCGCGACAACGGTCCTCCCCGTACAGCAAAAGAACAGTAAAGCGCAGGCAAAATGCGCAGAATGTGCGAACTGTGATGGCCGGGTGAGGCTTTGGCGACCGCCGAGGCGGGGAACCGGCGCGGAACGTGGCAGGCTTGGGTCATGGCGCAGATCAACCCCAGCATCCTGTCCGCCGATTTCGCGCGTCTCGCCGAGGAGGCGAAGGCCGTCGAAGGCGCGGACTGGCTCCATGTCGACGTGATGGACAACCACTTCGTGCCCAACCTGACGCTCGGCGTGCCGATCGTCGAGGCGCTCGGCAAGGCCACGGACACCCCGCTGGACTGCCACCTCATGATCGAGGACCCGGACCGCTGGGCCCCGCAGTACGTCGAGGCGGGCGCCGGCTCGGTCACCTTCCATGTGGAGGCCGCGGCGGCGCCGGTGCGCCTCGCACGGGAGATCCGGGCGAAGGGTGCGCGGGCGTCGATGGCGCTCAAGCCCGCGACGCCGATCGAGCCCTACGAGGACCTGCTCCCCGAGCTCGACATGCTGCTGATCATGACGGTCGAGCCGGGCTTCGGCGGCCAGGCCTTCCTGGACATCATGCTCCCGAAGATCCGCCGCACCCGGGAACTGATCGGCAAGCACGGCCTCGAACTCTGGCTCCAGGTCGACGGCGGGGTCTCCGCCTCCACGATCGAGCGGTGCGCCGAGGCGGGCGCCGATGTCTTCGTCGCGGGATCGGCGGTGTACGGGGCCGAGGACCCGGCAGCGGCGGTGCGGGGTCTGCGGGCGCAGGCCGAGGCGGTCACGGCCGCCGCGCCCTGGGCATGCGGCCACTGAACAAAGGGCAGATGAACGCGGCCCGACGGGGCCGATCAAGGATCGCCGGATCTGACAGGATGAAGGCGTATCGGGGCGTGTGAACAGCAGTGAGGAGATCGCGGTGTCTGGCATCTCGGCGGGTCGGTCAGCCATGCGGATGGGACCCGCGGAGCTGGTGCAGGCGGCGGCCATGGCCCGCCGGTTCTACCTGGAGGGCAAGTCCAAGATCCAGATCGCCGAGGAGTTCGGCGTGAGCCGCTTCAAGGTGGCCCGGGTCCTGGAGACGGCCCTGGAGCGTGATCTCGTACGGATCGAGATCCGGGTGCCGGCCGAGCTGGACGCCGAACGCTCCGACGCGCTCCGGGCCCGCTACGGGCTGCGCCACGCGGTCGTCGTCGAGTCCCCGGCCGAGGAGCAGGAGGACGCCCCCGACCCGGAGAACCTCGGCGAGGTCGCGGCCGACCTGCTCGGCGAGCTGGTGGCCGAGGGCGATGTGCTGGGCCTGGCCTGGGGCCGCTCCACCATTCATATGGCGGCGGCGCTCGACCGGCTCCCGCCGTGCACGGTCGTCCAGCTGACCGGTGTCTACGACGCGGGCACCGCCGAGCGCGGCTCCGTCGAGGCGGTCCGCCGGGCCGCCCAGGTCTCCGGCGGCGAGGCCCACCCCATCTACGCCCCGATGCTGCTGCCCGACCCGGCGACGGCTGCCGCGCTGCGCGAGCAGACGGGCATCGCCCGCGCCTTCGAGTACTTCGACAAGGTGACGGTCGCCGCGGTCTCGATCGGCTCCTGGGAGCCGGGCATCTCCACGGTCCACGACATGCTCTCCGACGAGGAGCGCGCCCACTACGCCTCCCTCGGCGTCGCCGCCGAGATGTCCGCGCACCTCTTCGACTCCGACGGCCGCCGCGTCGGCCGCGACCTCGGGGAGCGTTGCATCACCGTGGAGGCGGACCGGCTGCGCCGGATCCCCGAGGTGGTGGCGATCGCGGGCGGCCTGCGCAAGGCGGCGGCGATCGGCGCCGTACTGCGCTCGGGTCTGGTCACCAGCCTGGTGACGGACACCGCCGCAGCCGACTACCTGCTGACCGAATCGGCGGCCGGAGTCCGCCCGGCGCTGGAGCGGGCCGACCCGGACGGCGAGTGACCCGGACCGGAAGCTGACGCAAGGAGGCCGGGCACCCCCAGGGGTGCCCGGCCTCCTTCCGTCACGGCCTCGGACCTTGCGCCCGGCCTCAGCCCTGACGAGGGGCTTCCGCCGCGCAGGGCGTGGCCTCCGCGTGGTCGGGCGCGATGCCCAGCACGGTCTCCTCCAGATACTCCTGCGGCTCCTCGTACTGCCCCACGTCGGCCGGGTTGTAGCGCGGGGTCTGGCGCGACCAGTCCAGGTTCCCGCGCATCCAGCTGCGCATCCCTTCGAGATAGGGCACCAGCAGACCGGTCAGCTCGGGATACAGCTCCAGCAGCTCGTCCTCGGCGGTCAGGAACCGCTCCGTCTCCAGTGCCAGCCGCTCCGCGACATGGTCCAGCGCCTGCTGCTCGCCGAAGCCCCGGTGGTGGCGGACCAGGTGGACGAGGTTGTGGATCTCGCCGAGCACCTGCTCCTTCTCGAAGGAGTACACGTCGTTGGCCCAGCACACGTGGTTGCAGGAGGCTTCGAGGGCGGTGATGAACCGGGGGTCGTTGTGCAGCGACTCCGGGGCCTCGATGCCGGTCACGATCTCTATGAGGTCCATGCAGACGTGGATGGCCCCGGTGTGCCGCCGCTTGGCGATGTACGTCTCCTCGGACGGCACCACGTCGTCCGCGCGGTTGCCCGCCTCCCAGGTGGTGGCCGTCGTGAGGTAGGTGATCAGGTGCCAGGCGAACCGGGTCCGCCAGTGGGGCGCCGCGTTCGGCGTCGTACGTTCCCACAGGTCCATCAGGGCGATCACGGCGGCCGGCAGCTCCTCGCCGGGCAGGGGGCCGGGGGCGGTGCCGTCCACGACGGCGCGCATCCGCTCGACCACGGCGCGCACCAGCTCGGGGGAGCGGCCGAGATGGCCGTCGTCGAGCTGGTCGTCGACGAGGAAGAGCCAGACGAACCAGTCGGCCACCAGATCGAGGTGTTCAGGATCGGCCGTCGGGTAGACCATGCCGACGAACGCGCCGAAATCGGCTTGTTCGAAGCGGTTCATCGCGGACTCGCGGTGCACCAGACCCGTCTGTCTGATCCAGGTGGCCAGGTGACCGCGTGTGTGCCCGACGTGCGGGTTGGTCCGCTGGGGGAACGGGCAGTAGATGTCCGGCAGTTCGCTGTCCACAGGCGGATCTGGATCCTCTCCGGTCAAACGGTGTGCCGAGGCTGCCGATGTGCCGGAGCGGCACCTCGGACACCCCCGAGACCTGCGGCTTTGAAGCTACCTGACCCCTTGTCACCGGGTCCAGGGATGGTGATCACGAATGAATCGAATCCCGTTCGGGTAGGGTCTGTGGGTAAGGCAGGTTCCACTTGCCCGGGACCCCCCGACCGCCTCCCTGGAGGCCTCCAAGAGCCATTTGGAGGAACAGACGAACGCGGGGGTCTTTTGCTGTGTCTTCGTGGAAACGACCTGCACCGTTTCGTATGAAAAAATGAGTGTTATGCGCTTTCTTGAGCCGGGCACCGGTCGCTACACAGACTCCTCCGTGGTTCCGTACGACCTCACGTACGACGACGTCTTCATGGTTCCGGGCCGCTCCGCCGTCGGCTCCCGCCAGGCCGTGGACCTCTCCTCGCCCGACGGCACGGGGACGACCATCCCGCTCGTGGTCGCCAACATGACCGCCATCGCGGGACGACGGATGGCCGAAACCATCGCCCGCCGCGGCGGGCTCGTCGTCATCCCCCAGGACATCCCGATCGAGGTCGTCACCGACGTCATCACCTGGGTCAAGACGCGCCACCTCGTCCTGGACACCCCGATCGAGCTGGCCCCCGGCCAGACCGTCGCCGACGCCCTGTCCCTGCTGCCCAAGCGGGCGCACGGCGCGGGTGTCGTCGTGGACGAGGACCGCCGCCCCGTCGGCGTCGTCACCGACCACGACCTGACCGGCGTCGACCGCTTCACCCAGCTCTCCGAGGTCATGTCCAAGGACCTGGTGCTCCTGGACGCGGACATCGACCCGCGCGACGCGTTCAACAAGCTCGACGGCGCCAACCGCAAGCTCGCCCCCGCCGTGGACAAGGACGGCCGGCTCGTCGGCATCCTCACCCGGAAGGCCGCCCTGCGCGCCACCCTCTACACCCCCGCCACCGACGCCCAGGGCCGGCTGCGCATCGCGGCCGCCGTCGGCATCAACGGCGATGTGGCGGGCAAGGCCAAGCAGCTCCTGGACGCGGGCGTCGACACGCTCGTCGTGGACACCGCCCACGGCCACCAGGAATCCATGATCAGCGCGGTCCGTGCCGTACGGGCGCTGGACCCGCAGGTGCCGATCGTCGCGGGCAACATCGTCGCCGCCGAGGGCGTGCGGGACCTGATCGAGGCCGGAGCCGACATCATCAAGGTCGGCGTCGGCCCCGGCGCCATGTGCACCACCCGGATGATGACCGGTGTCGGCCGGCCGCAGTTCTCCGCCGTCCTGGAGTGCGCCGCCGAGGCGAAGAAGCACGGCAAGCACGTCTGGGCGGACGGTGGCGTCCGCCACCCGCGCGATGTCGCCATGGCGCTCGCCGCCGGCGCGTCCAACGTGATGATCGGCTCCTGGTTCGCGGGGACGTACGAGTCGCCCGGCGACCTCCAGCAGTCCGCCGACGGCCGTTACTACAAGGAGTCCTTCGGGATGGCCTCCGCGCGTGCCGTGAAGAACCGCACGTCGGACGAGTCCGCGTACGACCGGGCCCGCAAGGCGCTCTTCGAGGAGGGCATCTCCACCTCGCGGATGTTCCTCGACCCGACCCGTCCGGGCGTCGAGGACCTGATCGACTCGATCATCGCGGGCGTCCGCTCCTCCTGCACCTACGCGGGTGCGGCCTCCCTGGAGGAGTTCGCCGAGAAGGCGGTCGTCGGTGTCCAGAGCGCGGCCGGCTACGCCGAGGGCAAGCCGCTGCACGCCAGCTGGAGTTGATCCTGCCGGTTCGTAACTTCTCCGCCCCTTCCGGTGATTCCTGCCGGGAGGGGCGGTGTCGTATGCGGAGCCTTGTATCAGGGGTTGTATGACACCTTGTATACGGCCTTCCGAGGTGGCCGGGATCCCGCTTCAACTCTGTTGAAACATAAGTAATATGAAGCGCAATCAGCTGCCTCCCTCTCTGCGGTAAGGGATCTCATGTCCTTCTTCACTGACCTGGCCCATCAGTACATCGACGGCGAGTGGAGGCCGGGGAAGGGGTCCTGGGACATCATCGACTTCAACCCCTTCAACGGCGAGAAGCTCGCCTCGATCCCCGTCGCCACCGCCGAAGAGGTCGACCAGGCCTACCGTGCCGCCGAGCGCGCCCAGCAGGCGTGGGCCGACACCAACCCGTACGCCCGGCGCACCGTTCTGGAGAAGGCGCTGCGCATCGTCGAGGAGCGCGAGCCGCAGATCGCCGAGGCCATCGTCGCCGAGCTCGGCGGCACCCACCTGAAGGCCGGCTTCGAGCTGCACCTGGCCAAGGAGTTCCTGCGCGAGGCCATCCAGCTCGCCCTGCGCCCGGCCGGCCAGATCCTCCCCTCCCCGACCGAGGGCAAGGAGAACCGCGTCTACCGGGTGCCCGTCGGGGTCGTCGGTGTCATCAGCCCCTTCAACTTCCCCTTCCTGCTCTCCCTCAAGTCCGTCGCCCCCGCCCTCGCCCTGGGCAACGCGGTCGTCCTCAAGCCGCACCAGAACACCCCGATCTGCGGCGGCACCCTGCTGGCCAAGGTCTTCGAGGACGCCGGGCTCCCCGCCGGACTGCTCAACGTCGTCGTCACCGATATCGCCGAGATCGGCGACACCCTGCTGGAGCACCCCGTACCGCAGGTCATCTCCTTCACCGGCTCGGACAAGGTCGGCCGGCACGTCGCGACGGTCTGCGCCGCCAACCTCAAGCGCGCCGTCCTCGAACTCGGCGGCAACAGCGCCCTGATCGTGCTGGACGACGCCGATGTGGACTACGCGGTCGACGCGGCGGTCTTCAGCCGCTACGTCCACCAGGGCCAGGTCTGCATGGCCGCCAACCGGATCCTGGTCGACCGGGCGATCGAGGAGGAGTTCACCGAGAAGTTCGTCGCCAAGGTCGCCTCCCTCACCGTCGGGGACCCGGCCGACCCCGCCACCCAGATCGGCCCGCTGATCAACTCCTCGCAGGCCGAGTCCATCTCCCGGCTCGTCGACCAGACCGTCGAGGCCGGTGCCACCGCCCTGCTCCACGGCCGCGCCGACGGCAACCTGGTCAGCCCCTCCGTCCTGACCGGCCTCGCCCCCGACTCGCCCGTCCTCCAGCAGGAGATCTTCGGCCCGGTCGCCCTGCTCGTCCCCTTCGACGGCGAGGACGAGGCCGTCCGCATCGCCAACGACACCCCGTACGGGCTCAGCGGCGCCGTCCACACCGCCAACATCGAGCGCGGCGTGCGGGTCGGGCAGCGCATCCACACCGGCATGATCCACATCAACGACGGCACCGTCCACGACGAGCCGATCGTCCCCTTCGGCGGCGAGAAGAGCTCGGGCCTCGGCCGGCTGAACGGCGAGTCGATGGTGGAGGCCTTCACCACGCAGAAGTGGATCTCCGTCCAGCACGGCCGGTCGCAGTTCCCGTTCTGACCCTCCCGTTCCGACGCACGGGCCACCCACTGCCTGACGCACGGGCCCACCCACTGCCACTGCGCCGGGCGCGCCCACGACGGCGGCTCATGGTCTACTGCGGGAGGCGGCACCCGCCGCCTCCCGCCGGCCAGACCCACCGCAGAGAAGTGAACCGCCCGACGTGCGCCTGAACGACCTGGACGAACGCATTGTCCACGCCCTCGCCGAAGACGCCCGGCGCTCCTACGCCGACATCGGCGCGATCGTCGGCCTCTCCGCCCCCGCCGTGAAACGGCGCGTCGACCGGCTCCGCGCCGAGGGCGCGATCACGGGCTTCACCGTGCGCGTCGACCCGGCCGCGCTCGGCTGGGAGACCGAGGGGTTCATCGAGATCTACTGCAGCCGCAACACCTCCCCGGAAGCGATCAAGCAGGGCCTCGCCCGCTACCCGGAGATCGCCGCCGCCTCCACCGTCACGGGCGACGCGGACGCGGTGGTCCAGGTCTTCGCCGCCGACATGCGCCACTTCGAGCAGGTGCTGGAGCGGATCGCGGGGGAGCCGTACGTGGAGCGTACCAAGTCCGTACTGGTGCTCTCACCGCTGCTGCGCCGGTACTCGGCGGAGGCCCCGCCCGCCTAGCGAACGCCGTGATCCCCGGCGGCCCGGGCGCCCGGAACAGTGGCCCACATCACCTCGCTGACCTGCGGTGATGCCCGACGCAACGTTTCGCCGCCACAGGCCCTTCCGGCGCAACGAATCGACGGTCGGTGCGCAACACTCGCGCCTTGTCCGGGCCCTCGGGCGCCACGTACCTTCGATACGTCTCCCCACCCCGCCCGCACCGCCCGAGGTCAGTCATGCCGCCGTTGCGTACCGCCCTGCTCCAGAGCTCCGGCCGGCCCGGTGCCGTCGCCGAGAACCTGAAGACGCTGGACGAGGCCGCCGCGCGCGCCGGTGCGGCGGGCGCCCGGCTGCTGGTCGCCCCCGAGCTGTTCCTGACCGGGTACGCCATCGGCGACGCCGTCCCCGAGCTGGCCGAGCCCGTCGACGGCCCCGGCGCGCGGGCCGTCGCCGAGATCGCCGTACGCCACGGCCTCGCCGTCCTGTACGGGTACCCGGAGCGCGACGGCGAGCGGATCTTCAACGCCTCCCAGCTCATCGGCCCCGACGGCGCGTCGCTGGCGAACTACCGCAAGACCCACCTCTTCGGCTGCTTCGAGCAGGAGTGGTTCACCCCCGGCGAGCGAGCCGTCGTCCAGGCCGACCTGGACGGCATCCGGATCGGGCTGCTGATCTGTTACGACGTCGAGTTCCCGGAGAACGTCCGGGCGCACGCCCTCGCCGGCACCGACCTGCTGCTGGTGCCCACCGCGCAGATGCACCCGTTCCAGTTCGTCGCCGAGTCCGTCATCCCCGTACGGGCCTTCGAGAGCCAGATGTACGTGGCATACGTCAACCGCACCGGCCCGGAAGGCGAGTTCGAGTTCGTCGGGCTCAGCTGTCTGGCCGGCCCCGACGGCACCGTGCGCACCCGCGCCGGCCGCGGCGAGGAGCTCGTCGTCGGCGAGGTGGACCCGGAGTTCCTGGCCGCGTCCCGCGCCGCCAACCCCTACCTGCACGACCGCCGCCCCGGTCTGTACGGCTCCCTCGGCTGAGCCCGCCACCCCCACACCGTCTCTCTTCAGTCATCGCGCAAGGAGTCCGTACCCCATGACGTCCACGGTGCCCAACGCTGTCCAGCACACCGACGCGGCCGCCCCGCCGATCACCATGTTCGGGCCGGACTTCCCGTACGCGTACGACGACTTCCTCGCCCACCCGGCCGGCCTCGGCCAGATACCGGCGACCGAGCACGGCCAGGAGGTCGCCGTCATCGGCGGCGGACTCTCCGGCATCATCGCCGCGTACGAGCTGATGAAGATGGGCCTCAAGCCCGTCGTCTACGAGGCGGACCGGATCGGCGGGCGGCTGCGCACCGTCGGCTTCGACGGCTGCGACCCCTCGCTCACCGCCGAGATGGGCGCGATGCGCTTCCCGCCGTCCTCCACGGCGCTCCAGCACTACATCGACCTGGTGGGCCTGGAGACCTCGGCCTTCCCCAACCCGCTCTCCCCGGCCACGCCCTCGACCGTCGTGGACCTCAAGGGCGAGTCGCACTACGCCGAGACGATCGACGACCTGCCGCAGGTCTACCGCGATGTGGCCGACGCCTGGAACGCCTGTCTGGAGGAGGGCGCCGACTTCTCCGACATGAACCGGGCGCTGCGCGAGCGTGACGTACCGCGCATCCGGGAGATCTGGGCCAAGCTCGTCGAGCAGCTCGACAACCAGACCTTCTACGGCTTCCTCTGTGCCTCCGACGCCTTCAAGTCCTTCCGGCACCGCGAGATCTTCGGCCAGGTCGGCTTCGGCACCGGCGGCTGGGACACCGACTTCCCCAACTCCATCCTGGAGATCCTGCGGGTCGTCTACACCGAGGCCGACGACCACCACCGGGGCATCGTCGGCGGCAGCCAGCAGCTCCCGCTGCGCCTGTGGGACCGCGAGCCGCAGAAGATCGTCCACTGGCCGCTGGGCACCTCGCTGGCCTCCCTGCACGGCGGCGAGCCGCGCGGCGCCGTGACCCGGCTGACCCGTACCGCGGGCAACCGCATCACGGTCACCGACGCCACCGGCGACATCCGCACCTTCCGGGCCGCCGTCTTCACCGGCCAGTCCTGGCTGCTGCTCTCCAAGATCGACTGCGATGACGCGCTCTTCCCGATCGACCACTGGACGGCGATGGAGCGCACCCACTACATGGAGTCGTCCAAGCTGTTCGTCCCGGTCGACCGGCCGTTCTGGCTGGACAAGGACGAGACCACCGGCCGCGACACCATGTCGATGACGCTCACCGACCGGATGACCCGGGGGACCTACCTCCTGGACGACGGGCCGGACAAGCCCGCCGTCATCTGCCTCTCCTACACGTGGTGCGACGACAGCCTGAAGTGGCTGCCGCTCTCCCCGAAGGAGCGCATGGAGGTCATGCTCAAGTCGCTCGGGGAGATCTACCCGAACGTCGACATCCGCGGCCACATCATCGGCAACCCGGTCACCGTCTCCTGGGAGAACGAGCCCTACTTCATGGGCGCGTTCAAGGCGAACCTGCCCGGCCACTACCGCTACCAGCGGCGGCTGTTCACCCACTTCATGCAGGACCGGCTGCCCGCCGACAAGCGGGGCCTGTTCCTCGCGGGCGACGACATCTCCTGGACGGCCGGCTGGGCCGAGGGCGCCGTACAGACCGCGCTCAACGCGGTGTGGGGCGTCATGCACCAGTTCGGCGGGGCGAGTGACCCGACCAACCCGGGCCCCGGCGACGTCTTCGACGAGATCGCTCCGGTGGAGCTTCCGGAGGACTGAACGGACCGAGCCGGAGGGCCGGACACGTACGCGGGCGTCAGCGGCACGGGGTGAGCAGGAAGCGCACCACCAGCCCGGCGCCCGCGTCGGTCTGCTGCCGGAACTCCTCGGCCGACGACGGGAATCCGCGCAGCCGCCAGAGCACCCGGGCCGCCGACCAGGCGGCCTCACGGGCCCGCTCCAGGCTCCAGGAACTCACCAGATGGGTCAGCGGGTCCGCGAGCCGGAGCAGATCGGGGCCCGGCATCAGCTCGTCGTGGATCCGCTCCTCCAGGAGCGCGAGGAGATCACCCACCCGCTCGTACTCCCCTTCCAGCTCCGGCGGGGCGCAGCCGAGCGTACGACAGCTGTCCACCACGGCCAGGGCGAGGTCGTGAGCGATGTGCGCATGGAGACCGCCGAGAGCGAACTGCACCGGGCGTACGCCGGGGTGGTGCCGGTACTGGAACAGCGGACGCCGGCACTCCGGCGGACGCCCGCCCGCCTCCGCCGCACCCAGGGCCGACAGATAGCGCTCCGCGAGCCGCACCTCCAGCGTGCCGGCGGTCTCCCGGGCGGTCGTCAGGCAGACCTCGTGGAAGACCCCGACACCGTCCCCGGGCGGCCACCGGTGGCGGAACGCACGCATCCGTTCGAACACCGGGTCCACCTCCGCGACGAGGGTGCCGGGACCGGCCGGTTCCGCGAACTGTTCGATCTGCGCCATGTGCGGAGCGTGGCAGCCATAGGCTCGGCACGGTGCCGACCGGCCGAAGGTTCATCGGAACGGACGAACGACGGTGCCGGAAAAGGGGTTCGAGGAGTGCCGGGCATACACGGACAACGCCGCACCACCCACCGGGCACGCCGTCGGGGAGCCCGCAGGCACGGCCTGCTGGCCGTCGCGTCGGCCGTCGTGGCGATCGGGGCCACGGCCGGCCTGATCGAGGCCGGGCAGGACGGGCGCCGGACCACGGCCGTCCCGGAGCCGACGCCTCCGCCGGTCCTCCAGCCGCTGCCCGCGGTCCCGACGCCCACCGCCGCGCCGCCGACCGCGTCCCCCTCCGCCGTCCCCACGACGGCCCCGCCGCCCTCACCGCGGCCCAAGGCCTCCCGTACGAGCGCCGCCCCCGCCGCGACATCCGCGGCCCCCGCCCCGGTCCCCAGGAACAGTCTCTTCCGCGACCCGGGGTCCCAGGTCGTCCAGTGGGTGCGGGCCAACCCCGACGACCCTCGCCGCCCGCTGATTGAGTCCCGGATCGCGGCGCAGCCGGCGGCGGTCTGGTTCGCGCAGTACAACCCGGGGCAGGTCGCCGCGGAGGTCCGCGCCGTCACCCGGGGCGCGGCCGCCGCCGGGCGGACCCCGGTGCTCGTCCCGTACGCCATACCCGACCGGGACTGCGGTGGCGCCTCGCAGGGCGGGGCGCCGGACGGCGCGGCGTACGACGCCTGGATACGGGAGTTCGCCGAGGGGCTCGGCGCGGGCCCGGCGATCGTCATCCTGGAACCGGACGCCATCGCCCTCTCCGACTGCCTCACCGCCGAGGCTCGCGCGGCCCGCTTCGCCTCACTGGCCCGCGCCGGAGCCACCCTGCGCGCCGCCAACCCCAAGGCCCGGGTCTACTTCGACGGAGGCCACTCCGGCTGGCACCCCGCCCCGAAGCAGGCAGCCGCGCTCCGGGCTGCGGGGGTGACCACCAGCGGCGACGGCATCTTCACCAACGTGGCCAACTTCCGCACCACCGCCGACGAGCGGGCCTACGCCCGCCAGGTGCTGGCCGCACTCGGCGGCCCCTCCAACCTCGGCGCCGTCATCGACACCAGCCGCAACGGCAACGGCGCGCCCCCGCCCGGCCAGTGGTGCGACCCCGAGGGCCGGGCGCTGGGGCAGACCCCCACGACGCGGACCGGCGAGGACCGGATCGACGCGTACCTGTGGGTGAAGCTGCCGGGGGAGTCCGACGGCTGCTCGGCCGCGCCGGGTGCCTTCTCCCCGGAGTACGCCCACGGACTGGCAACCGGCTGACCCCGTGAGGCCGTCGAGGGCCTGCCGGTCCCGCATGAGGCCGTCGAGGGCCCGCCGGTCCTGCGTCCGGTTCAGGACTTCCCGGGCCCGGGATCCGTGTCGCCGGACTCCTCGTCGTACGCCGACGTGCCGGAGTCCAACAGTGGTTCCTGGGTCTTGAGGTGCGCCGGGGCGAAGGCGCGCAGCACGTGGTAGCCGGTGATCACGACGAGGGTGCCGAGCGCGATGCCGCCCAGCTCGAAGTTGTCGCCGATCTTCAGGCTGACCCCGCCGACGCCGATGATGATGCCCGCGGCGGCCGGGACGAGGTTGAGCGGATTGCGCAGGTCCACCCGGCCGTTGAGCCAGATCTGCGCACCGAGCAGGCCGATCATCCCGTACAGGATCACGGTGATCCCGCCGAGCACCCCGCCCGGGATCGCCGCGACGACCGCGCCGAACTTGGGGCAGAGGCCGAAGAGCAGGGCGAAGCAGGCCGCAGCCCAGTAGGCGGCCGTGGAGTAGACGCGGGTCGCGGCCATCACGCCGATGTTCTCGGAGTACGTGGTGTTGGGCGGGCCGCCCACGGCGGTGGAGAGCATCGACGCGGCGCCGTCCGCCGCGATGGCGGTGCCGAGCTTGTCGTCCAGCGAGTCGCCGGTCATCTCGCCGACGGCCTTCACGTGCCCCGCGTTCTCCGCGACCAGCGCGATCACCACGGGCAGGGCGACCAGGATCGCGGACCACTCGAAGGCCGGGGCGTGGAAGGACGGCAGGCCGATCCAGTCCGCAGCGCCCACGCCCGACAGGTCCAGGCGCCAGTGGTCGACGGCCGCCGCTCCGCCCGCCGGGGAGTGGATCTTCCCGAACACCAGGTCCAGCACCCAGGAGAGCAGATAGCCGAAGACCAGCCCCAGGAAGATCGCGATCCGGGAGAGGAAGCCGCGCAGGCACACCACGGCCAGCCCGGTGAAGAGCATCACCAGCAGCGCGGTCCACTGGTCCTGCGGCCAGTACGTCGAGGCGGTCACCGGCGCCAGGTTGAAGCCGATGAGCATCACGACCGCGCCGGTCACCACGGGCGGCATCGCCGCGTGGATGATCCGCGCGCCGAACCGCTGCACCGCGAGGCCCACCAGGAACAGCGCCGCGCCGACCACCAGCACCGCGCCCGTGACGGTCGCGCTGTCACCGCCGCTCGCCCGGATGGTGGCCGCGACCCCGACGAAGGAGAGCGAGCACCCCAGATAGCTGGGCACCCGGCCCTTGGTGGCCAGCAGGAAGATCGCGGTCGCGACCCCGGACATCATGATCGCGAGGTTCGGGTCCAGACCCATCAGGACCGGAGCGACGAACGACGCCCCGAACATCGCGACCACGTGCTGTGCGCCGAGGCCGAAGGTACGGGGCCAGGAGAGCCGCTCGTCGGGGCGCACCACCGCCCCGGGCGCGGGGGTCTTCCCGTCGCCGTGCAAGGTCCAGCGCACGCCGAGGCTCATGGTTGCTCCCTGAAGGTCTGCTCGGTGTGCCGGCCGGTCTGCGACCCGGTAATCGGTGTTCACCTGCGGAAAAGATCAGCGCCATGGTAGTGGTGCGGCGTGCGGCCACCTCGCGGAGGCCTCCCGCCGCGTCCAGGGCTCAGCTCCCCGACGGGCTCTTCGCCGGCACACCGCCCACCGCCGAGCCGGTGACCTTCCGGTCGCCCGCCCGCAGCACCCCGGCGCCCAGCACCAGGCCGAACGCCAGCGCGGTCACCACGCCGAAGGACACCACCAGCGAGGTCGCCTCCGCCAGCGAACCGATCGCCGAGGGGGCGATCAGACCCGAGGTGTACGTGATGGTCGCGACGCCAGCGATGGCCTGGCTCGGGTTCGGCCCGCTGCGCCCGGCCGCCGCGAAGGCCAGCGGCACGACGACCGCCACACCGAGGCCCAGCAGCCCGAAGCCGCACATCGCCGCCGCCGGAGCGGGCGAGAACACCACCAGCAGCCCGCCCGTGGTGGCCAGCACCCCTCCCGCCCGTACGGTCCGCACCGCGCCGAACCGGTCCACGATCCGGTCCCCGGCCAGCCGCGCCACCGCCATCGTCAGGGCGAAGGCCGTGGTGGAGGCGGCCGCGACCCCGTCCGAGCTGCCCAGGATGTCCCGCAGGTAGACCGCCGACCAGTCGAGGCTGGCGCCCTCCGCGAACACCGCGCAGAACCCGACGGCCCCGATGATCAGCGCCGACTTCGGCGGCAGGGTGAAGCGCGGCGGCGGCTCCTCGTCCGGTTCGCTGCGCAGATCCAGCACGCCCCGGCAGGCGAGCAGCCCCAGCGCCGTCAGCACCAGCGCGGCGAGCGTGTGGTGGAGGCGGGCGTCGGCGCCGATGTGGGCGGCGACCGTGCCCGCCGCCGAACCGATCAGCGCGCCCACGCTCCACATCCCGTGCAGCCCCGACATGATCGACTTGTCGAGACGGTTCTCCACCTCCACGCCGAGGGCGTTCATCGCCACGTCGGACATCCCTGCTGTGGCCCCGTAGACGAAGAGGACGGCGCACAGCGTCAGCAGGTTCGGCGCCAGTGCGGGCAGGATCAGCGCCAGCGTCCACAGGGCGAGCAGTCCGCGCAGGGCGGTCCGCGCGCCGAAGCGGTGGCTGATCCGGCCCGCCAGCGGCATCGTGATCGAGGCGCCGATCGCCGGGAAGGCCAGCGCGAGGCCGAGCTGGCCGGCGCTCACCCCGGCGTGGTCCTGGATCCAGGGCACCCGGGTCGCGAAGCTGCCGGTCACCGCCCCGTGCACCGCGAAGACGGTGGCGACGGCGACCCTGGCCCGCTTCACCTGCTCCGTGCTGTAGACCGCGGCGGTCGGTTCCTTCGTCATGCGGTTGTGCCCTCCCCTGAGGAATCCGGTGCGCAGGCCTGTCCCGGCGCTCCCGCTCCCCATTGCGTCGCGTAAACTATCAGGAACCCTGCCTGATAAATAGTTCTTTCGGGAAGCGCTTGCCGCCGACCCGGGAAAGAGGCTCCGCAGTGGTCTGGAAGGATCCCGGTATGCCCGCATCACCGAGCACGGCTCGGGCCATCAACGACCGGCTCGCCCTGCGACTGCTGCAGCAGGACGGCCCGTTGACGGCCACCCAGCTCAAGACCCTCACCGGACTCTCCCGCCCCACCGTCGCCGACCTGGTCGAGCGGCTCCAGGGCGCCGGGCTGATCCATGTCGTCGGCGAGTCGGGCGCGGTCCGCCGGGGCCCCAACGCGAAGCTGTACGGGATCGTCGCCGACCGGGCCCATCTCGCCGCCCTCGACGTGCGCACCGGAAGCGTCTCCGTGGTGGTCGCCGATCTGCTGGGGGCCACGCTCGCGGAGGCCACCCTGCCCATCACCGGCGACGCCGGGACCGGGCCCGCCGTCGAGCAGGCCGTCGCCCTCCTGGAGCGCACGGCCCGTCGGGCGGGGTCCGTACCGCTGCACAGCGTCGGCATCGGGGCCCCGGGTCTGATCGACCCGGTCACCGGCGAACTGCGCGACAGCTCCGGCCTGCCCGCCTGGCACCGGGGCCTGGTCCGGGTCCTCCAGCAGCGGCTGCCGGCGACCGTGCTCGTCGAGAACGAGACCAACCTCGCCGCCGTCGCGGAACACCGGGCCGGGGCCGCCCTCGACCGCGAGACCTTCGTCCTGATCTGGCTGGGCCAGGGCATCGGGGCCGCCGTGATGCTCGACGGCAAGCTGCGGCAGGGCGCCTCCGGGGGCGCGGGGGAGATCGGCTTCCTGCCGGTGCCCGGGGTGGCCGGACTGCCCTCGGCCGTCGACTGCGAGGGTGGCTTCTACTCCCTGGCCGGCTCGGCCGCCCTCTGCGAACTCGCCGCCCGGCACGGCATCGAGCCTCCCCCGGACACGGCCCAGGAGGCGACCGCCGTGGCGGCCGTGCGCACCGCCCTTGCGGCGGGGGAGCGCGGGGAGCCGTTCCTGAACGAGCTGGCCGACCGCCTCGCCCTCGGGGCCGCGGCCGTCGTCTCGGTCCTGGACCCCGGCTGCGTACTCCTGGCGGGCGCGGTCGGTGAGGCCGGCGGGCCCCCGCTCGCCGCCCGGGTGGAGGAGCGCCTCGCCCTGATGTCACCGCTGCGCACCGAGGTCCGGGCGGGCTCGCTGGGGGACGGGGCCGTACTGCGCGGGGCGCTGATCGCGGCCCGGGACGCGGCACAGGAGGCGCTGTTCGCACCGGGGGGCTGACCCGGCCCCGCTGTTCGGGCCGGGAGGCCTACCCACCCCCAGTTCGCACCGGGAGGCTCACCTGCCCCCTGTTCGCACCGGGGGAGGCCGACCCGCCCCACCGGACCGCCGTGTGGTGCTCAGCCCGTACGGCGGTGGTGCCGGGCCAGGAACTCCTCGAACGTCACGGTCCCCACCGCGTGCTCCGGGCTCAGATGGCCGCCGCTCCGGTACGCCGCGTACGCCTTCCCCGCCAGCCGCACCGGCACCACCCGCCGCTTGCGTCCCGTCGCCCGGAGGTAGGCCGCGGCCAGGCCGGTCAGCTCCCGGACCTCGGGCCCGCCCATGTCCGGCACCCGGCCCGCCGGCGGACCGGCGGCCAGGGCGGCCAGCCGGCCGGCGACCTCGCCGCTGTCGACGGGCTGGACCGACACCCCGGCGGGCACCGGCAGCACGGGGAGCTTCGCCGCGCCGGAGACGACGGACAGGACCAGGTCGTGGAACTGGGTGGTCCGCTGGATCGTCGCGCCGATCCCGGAGTCCTCGATCATCCGCTCGACCCGGTGCTTGACCGTGTAGTAGCCGAGCGGCACCCGGTCCACGCCCACGATCGAGATGTAGACCAGATGGGGCACCCGGGCCCGCTTCGCGGCCTCGATGAGGAACCCCGCCGCCCGGTCGTCGCCGCCGCGCGGCGCGCTGGCGCAGTGGATGATCGCGTCCACCCCGTCGACCGCCGCGTCCAGCCCCCTGCCGTCGCGCAGGTCGACGGCGTACGACGGGGAGCGCCGGCTGAGACCGCGTACATCGGCGCCTTGGCCGCGCAGCCGTTCGGCGACCTGACGGCCGAGCGTTCCGGTGGCGCCGGTGACCAGAATCGTCGTCATGGGGCCAGCCTGCCAGAGGCGGGATCCGGTCGCGGCAGGAGCGCGTGAAGCCCCGGCCGGGGACGCCGGGGCTTCACGTGTGGTGCGAGGAGTTCACAGGGGCGATGCGCTCACCCCCGTACAGGAGCTAGCAGGCGCCGAGGTCCTTCCAGACGCCCCACTCGCCCGTGGTGCCGGGCTTCTCGCCCTTCGTCCACCACGAGGCCTTCCACTGGTGGCCGTCCTGGCTGACGGTGGAGCCGCCGCCGTACTCGGTGGTCGCGACCCACGCCGGGGCCGAGCAGGTGCCGCCCGGCTGCGTCGGGGTCGGCGTCGGAGTGGGGCCGGTCGGGTCCGGGGTCGGCGTCGGCGTCGGGTTCGTGCCGGTGCCGGGCTCGACCAGGGTGGTGCCACGGGCCAGGTCGCCGGCGAGGGAGTAGGACTTGCCGCCGAAGGTCACGGTCCAGTTGGACGGCGTGGAGGTCGGCAGGTAGTAGACGAAGTCCAGCTCCACCGAGGCGCCGGGGGCCACGGTCTGCCAGGCCGGGAGCTTCAGGGAGACCCTGTTGTAGGGGCCCTTGAGCCCGCCGACGTTGTTGGCCGCCGTGTGGTCGCTGCGGATGATCGACGTACCGAAGCCGGACTGGTCCTTGGCGTTGGCCGGGGCGGAGGTGGAGTAGTCGAACTGGAACTCCGTACCGCCGGGCAGCGTGGCCTTGGTGCGGTTGGTGATCTTCAGCTTGGGGCTGATCGGGTAGTTGGAGTCACCGAGGGCGAACTGGTTGAACGAGACGTCGATGTCGACGGCCTGGGCCGGCAGGTCGACCGTGGAGCGCTTCGCGCCGTACGGGGTGGCCGACTTGAACGCGTCGTACATCGCCGTGGTCAGCGTGTTGCCGGTCTCGTACTGGCCCTTGGCGGCGTTCCACTGGTAGTCGCCCGCCAGCTCCCAGATCATCGTGCCGCCGATGCCCTTGTCGACCACGTAGTCGGCCTTGGTCTTGACGGACTGCTCGTCCTCGGTGGAGAGGAAGACCTTCTTCTGGGCGTTCCACAGCCACGGGGCGACCAGCGTCGAGTCGTACTTGCGGACGTAGGTGCCGGTCAGCTGGGTGTTGGCGGGGAAGCCGTAGTCGGTGAGGTAGTCGCCGACGATGCCCTTCTCCAGGTTCTTCGCGTGCCACATCGGGTTGGAACCGGCCGGCGACTCCTGGCCGTTGGTGTCCTTGTCGTGCCACAGGTTGTCGATGCCGACCGCGCCGTCACCGCACTTGGTCAGCCCCGCGCCCGCCGGACAGGTGGTCGTGGCGGCCTTGCCCCACAGGCCGTCGGTGCCGCCCTGGACGTTCTTGAAGCCGCGGGTGTAGTACGGCAGGCCGATGTTGATCCGGCCGGCCGGCATCGAGCCGCGGAAGTAGTGGTAGGCCCAGTCGGTGTTGAGGTAGCCGACCCCGCCGTACTGCGAGGTCGAGTACACGCCCGCCTGCGCCAGCTCGTTGTCCTTGCCGTCGTCGAACAGCTGGGCGTTCGGACCGACGTACTCGTTCCAGGCGCCGTGCAGGTCGTAGGACATGATGTTGACGTAGTCCAGGTACTTCTGCATCTGGTACGTCTCCATGCCCCGCAGCAGGTAGCCGGAGGAGGGGGCGGCGACGGTCAGCAGGTAGTGCTTGCCGTCGGCGGCGCCCGCGCGGTCGAGCTTCTCGCGCAGGGTCTTCATCAGGGCGTCGTAGCCCTTGACCAGACCGGCGCGGCGGCCGTTGGCCAGCGTGTGGTCCATGGGGTTGCCCGCGTCCTTCATGGACGTGGCGTACTCGTAGTCGATGTCGACACCGTTGAAGCCGTACTTCTTGATGAAGGTGACGGCGGAGTCGGCGAAGGTGTTGATGCCGGTCTGGTTGACCGAGCCGTCGGCGTTGGTCGCCATCGAGTAGAAGCCGCCGGAGTTGACGCGCTCGCCGTCGGGGCCGAAGTAGCCGCCGGTCTCGGCCCAGCCGCCCACGGAGACGAGGGTCTTCACGTCCGGGTGCTGCTTCTTGTACTTGGTCAGCAGGTTGAAGTGCCCCTTGTAGGGGAGCGTCGGGTCCATCTCGGCGCCTGCGACACCGGGCCAGGTCATCCCGGTGGAGGCGTTGTCGGCGCTGTCGGGGCCGACCGAGAGCTTGTTGGAGCTGTCGACGTGCGCGAAGGCGTAGTTGAGGTGCGTGACCTTGTCCCAGGGGATGTTCGGGACCAGGTAGGCGTCCTTGCCGTCCTTGCCGGTACGCCAGTTGGTGAAGTAACCGATGACGCGGCGCTTGTGGTCCGCGCCCATCTTCTCGCGTCCTTCACCGTCGTAGACGGAGCAGTAGGGGACGTCGACACCGGGGGTCTTGTAGAGCCCGTCGGGGCGACAGGACTCCTGGTCGACGGCGGCGGCCGACGGGGTGGCGGCGAGGGAGGTCATCAGCAGGCCGGCGACAGCGGCGCCGGCGGCGAGCAGCGAGGCTCTCGCTCTGGTGGGGGACAGCATGTGGACGTTCCTCCTGGGGAGGTCGGCAGAACACAACTGGCAAAAAAAGGGGATGGGTCGTGTCGGGGTCCCGGTGTGCGCACACCGTGGGACCGAACCTCGGAGGTGACGCAGAGATTAAGAGGACTAGACCAGTGCGTCAATAGGTCTGGACCTTTAGCGCTCAACTTTCTGAATGACTACGTTGTCGCCCACTTGTCGGGTTTCCTCTGGGCGGTCTGCGCCAGGTGATCTGTGACCCAGCCCACAGCGCTCACCCGCATGGCCGAGGAGCGTCCGTGGCAGACTGGTTCCGTACCAGTAGCAGCGCACTCCGGGGTCGGTGCAATTCCGAACCGGCGGTTATAGTCCGCGACCCGTCCGCAGCCAGCGGCCGGTTGACCAGGTGGGATTCCTGGACCGACGGTTAAAGTCCGGATGGGAGGCAGTGCGCGGCGGTTCTTCATCGGTACGCCGCCGTAGGCGGACGCATGGCCGGGATTCGCCGGACCCCTGCGTCCCTTCTTCGGTTTTCGGCGTTTCCCCTGGTGAGCCGCTTCATCTGTCGTCATCGACAGGCCCCGGAGTCCGTGCCCGAAGAGGCAGGAGGACCCGGTGGCATCCGCAGCCGACATCACCGCCATGGGCCGAGCCATCACACTCGCCGCTCGCGGTCTCGGCTCCACCAGCCCCAACCCGGTCGTCGGCTGTGTCGTCACCGACGCCGCCGGAGCCCTGGCCGGTGAAGGCTTCCACCAGCGCGCCGGAGGGCCGCACGCCGAGGTCCACGCCCTGCGCGCGGCCGGCGAGCGGGCCCGGGGCGGCACCGCCTACGTCACCCTCGAACCCTGTAACCACACCGGCCGCACCGGCCCCTGCGCCCAGGCCCTCCTGGACGCCGGGATCAGCCGGGTGGTCTACGCGGTCGGCGACCCGAACCCGCAGGCCACCGGGGGTGCTGACACCCTGCGCGCGGCCGGGGTCCAGGTCGAGCAGGGCCCCCTCGCCGCAGAGGCCGAGGCGGGCAACGCCGCCTGGCTGACCTCGGTGCGCCTGGGCCGCCCGTACGTCCTGTGGAAGTACGCCGCCACCCTCGACGGCCGCATCGCCGCGGCCGACGCCACCAGCCGCTGGATCACCTCGCCCGAGGCCCGCGCCGACGTCCACCGGCTCCGCGCCGAGGCCGACGCGGTGATCGTGGGCTCCGGCACCGCCCGCACCGACGACCCCCAGCTGGGCGTACGCGGGATCGACGGCGCCACCCAGCCGCTGCGGGTCGTCGTCGACACCGACGCCACCGCCGTCCGGCCCGGCGCCCGCGTACTGGACGACACCGCGCCCACCCTGGTCGCGGTCGCCGACGACGCCCCCGCGGACCACCTCCCCGAGGGCGTCGTACTCCGGCTGCCCCGCGCCGCCACGGGCTCCGGCCTGGACCTCGACGCCCTCCTCGCCGCCCTCCACGAGCGCGGTGTCCTCTCCGTACTCCTCGAAGGCGGGCCCACCCTCGCCGGTGCCTTCGTCGCCGCGGGAAAGGTCGACAAGGTCGTCGGCTATCTCGCCCCGGTACTGCTCGGCGCGGGCCCCGCGGCCCTCGGCGACGCCGGAATCACCACGATCTCGCAGGCGTTGCGCCTCGATGTGACCGAGACCGTCCGCCTCGGCCCCGATCTGCGCATCACCGCCACCCCCGCCCCTGCTCGGAAGGGAAACTGAGTGTTCACCGGAATTGTCGAAGAACTGGGTGAGGTCACCGCCGTCGAGGAACTCGCCGACGCCTCCCGCTTCCGGCTGCGCGGCCCCGTCGTCACCGACGGCGCCAAGCACGGCGACTCCATCGCGGTGAACGGCGTCTGCCTCACCGTCGTGGACACCGGCGAGGGCGAGTTCACCGCCGACGTGATGGCGGAGACCCTTCTGCGCTCCAGCCTCGGCGCCCTGACCACCGGCTCCCGGGTCAACCTGGAGCGCCCGATGGCGCTCGGCGGCCGGCTCGGCGGGCACATCGTCCAGGGGCACGTGGACGGCACCGGCACCATCGTGGAGCGCACCCCCTCGGAGAACTGGGAGATCGTCAAGGTCTCCCTGCCGCCCGAGCTGACCCGTTACGTCGTCGAGAAGGGCTCCATCACCGTCGACGGCGTGAGCCTCACCGTCGTCGACGCCGGACCCGACTACTTCACCATCAGCCTCATCCCCACCACCCTCGCGCTGACCACGCTCGGCCACAAGCAGCCCGGCGACCCGGTCAACCTGGAGGTGGACGTCATCGCCAAGTACGTCGAGCGGCTGCTCGGGGACCGGTCCGGGCAGGACCCGCGATGAACGCCGCCTCCTGGCTCAACTCCGAAGCCTTCACCGTGTTCGGCCAGCACATCAAGTGGTCGGACATGATCGGCAACACCATCGGCCTGATCGCCCTGGCCCTCGGCTGGCGCCGCTCCATCTGGACCTGGCCCGCCCAGCTGCTCTCCGGCGCCATCCTCCTGGTCGCCTTCGCCTCCGCGCACCTCTCCGGCAGCGCGGGCAAGCAACTGGTCGTCATCGTCGTGGCCCTGTGGGGCTGGTGGTCCTGGAACCGCGGCAGGCAGCAGGCCCAGGACGGCTCCATCGCCGTCCGCTTCGCCACCTGGCGCGAGCGCGGTGTGCTGATCGGCGCGGCGGCGCTGGGCACCCTCGCCGTCGGCGGCCTGTTCACCGCGTTCCCGTCGCTCTCCTGGGACCCGTGGCCGGACGCGTACATCTTCGTCGGCACGGTCGTCGCGATGTACGCCCAGGCCAAGGGCATGGTCGAGTTCTGGTTCGCCTGGCTCCTGGTCGACCTCGTCGGCGTCCCCCTGAACTTCGCCAACGGCTTCGCCTTCTCCGGCTTCGTCTACATCATCTACGGCGCCCTCGTCCTGTGGGGCATGCGCGACTGGTGGCTGCGTACGCGGACACCCGCTCTGGAAGGAGCCACGGCATGACTGCTCAGCCCACCTGGCTGCACCCCGGCCACGACCCGCTCGCCGAGGACCTCTCCCTTGACCCCGTCGAGCAGGCCATCCGTGACATCGCCGCCGGCCGGCCCGTCGTCGTGGTGGACGACGAGGACCGCGAGAACGAGGGCGACCTCGTCATCGCCGCCGAGATGGCGACCCCCGAGATCGTCGCCTTCATGATGAGCGAGTGCCGTGGCCTGATCTGCGCGCCGATGGAGAGCGACGAGCTGGAACGCCTCGAACTCCCGCAGATGGTCGAGGACAACACCGAGTCGATGCAGACCGCCTTCACGGTCTCCGTCGACGCCTCCGCCGCCCACGGCGTCACCACCGGCATCTCCTCCGCCGACCGCGCCACCACCCTGCGGATGCTCGCGGGCGGCACGGCGGGACCCGGTGACTTCGTCCGCCCCGGCCACATCTTCCCGCTGCGCGCCCGCTCCGGCGGAGTCCTCGTCCGCAACGGCCACACCGAGGCCGCCGTCGACCTCGCCCGGCTCGCCGGACTCCGCCCCGCCGGGGCCATCGTGGAGATCGCCGGGGAGGACGGCACCATGCTCCGGCTGCCCGAGCTGGTCCCCTTCGCCCGCAAGCACGGCCTGACGATCATCTCCATCGAGGACCTGATCGCCTACCGCCGCAGCGCCGAGCCGACCGTCCGCCGCGAGGCCGCCACCCGGCTGCCCACGGCGTTCGGCGACTTCACCGCGTACGGCTACCGCTCCACCGTCGACGGCGTCGAGCACGTCGCCCTCGTCCACGGCGACGTCACGGAGGGCGGCGGCGAGGACATCCTCGTGCGCATCCACTCCGAGTGCCTGACCGGCGACATCTTCCAGTCCCAGCGCTGCGACTGCGGCCCCCAGCTGCACGCCTCCATGCAGCGCATCACCGAAGAGGGCCGGGGCGTCGTCGTCTACCTCCGCGGCCACGAGGGGCGCGGCATCGGCCTGCTCTCCAAGCTGCGCGCGTACGAACTCCAGGAGCGCGGCGTGGACACCCTCGACGCCAACCTGGAGCTCGGCCTGCCCGCCGACGCCCGCGACTACGCGGCGGGCGCCCAGATCCTCAAGGACCTCGGCGTACGCAGCCTGCGACTGATGACCAACAACCCCGACAAGACCGCGGCGGTCCTGCACCACGGGCTCGCCGTCACCGGCCGGGAGCCGATGCCCGTGCAGGCCGGCGAGCACAATCTGCGGTACCTGCGCACCAAGCGCGACCGCATGGGCCACGACCTTCCCTGGCTGGACGGCGCCCCGGCGTCGCCCTGCGCCAACCAGTAACCACCGACCACTTCTACGCAACGAGCTTCAGGAGAACCATGAGCGGCAAGGGTGCACCCGAACTGTCCGTACGCAACTGCGCCGACCTCCGGGTGGCCGTCATCGCGGCCCAGTGGCACGAGAAGGTCATGGACGGCCTCGTCGACGGTGCCCTGCGCGCCCTGCACGAGCTGGGCATCGACGAGCCGACCCTCCTCCGGGTCCCCGGCTCCTTCGAGCTGCCCGTCGTCGCCAAGGTGCTCGCCGGCCGCGGCTACGACGCGATCGTCGCCCTCGGCGTGATCATCCGGGGCGGCACCCCCCACTTCGAGTACGTCTCCCAGGGCGTCACCATGGGCCTCACCCAGGTCACCGTCGACACCGGTGTTCCCGTCGGCTTCGGCGTACTGACCTGCGACACCGAGGAGCAGGCGCTCGACCGGGCGGGCATCGAAGGGTCCAACGAGGACAAGGGGCACGAAGCGGTCACCGCCGCCGTGGCCACCGCGGCCACGCTGCGGACCGTCAGCGAACCCTGGCGCTGAGTACGCCCCGGCGACCCCGTATTCTGAGGACCATCATGGCCAACAAAACCTTCGAAGAGCTCTTCACCGAGCTCCAGCTCAAGGCCGCCGAGGGCGACCCCGCAACCTCCCGCACCGCCGAACTGGTGGGCAAGGGCGTGCATGCCATCGGCAAGAAGGTCGTCGAGGAGGCCGCCGAGGTCTGGATGGCCGCCGAGTACGAGGGCAAGGAGGCCGCTGCCGAGGAGATCTCGCAGCTCCTCTACCACGTCCAGGTGATGATGGTCGCCCGTGGCATCTCCCTCGACGACGTCTACGCCCATCTCTGAGCCCGGCCCCAGCACCGCACGTCCCCCCGTTCTCCCTCCGCACAAAGGAAGCTGACCTCATGCTGCGCATCGCCGTCCCCAACAAGGGTGCACTCTCCGGCTCTGCGATGGCCATGCTCCATGAGGCCGGCTACCAGCAGCGCAAGGAGTCCAAGGAGCTCGTCCTGGTCGACCCCGGGAACGAGGTCGAGTTCTTCTACCTCCGCCCCCGGGACATCGCGATCTACGTCAGCTCCGGCAAGCTCGACATCGGCATCACCGGCCGCGACCTGCTCCTGGACTCGGGCGCCGACGCCGAGGAGATCCTCCAGCTCGGCTTCGCCCGCTCCACCTTCCGCTACGCCACCAAGCCCGGCACCGCCGCCGGCCCCCAGGACTTCGACGGCATGACGATCGCCACCTCCTACGAGGGCATCGTCGCCGCCCACCTCGCCGAGGCCGGCGTCAAGGCGTCCATCGTCCACCTCGACGGCGCGGTCGAGACCGCCATCGAGCTCGGCGTCGCCCAGATCATCGCCGACGTCGTCGAGACCGGCACCAGCATGCGCAACGCCGGACTCGAAGTGATCGGCGACCCGATCATGACCTCCGAGGCCGTCGTCATCCGCCGCAACGGCGCCCCCACCGACGACCCGAAGGTCCAGCAGTTCCTGCGCCGCCTCCAGGGCGTCCTGGTCGCCCGGTCCTACGTGATGATGGACTACGACTGCCGCGTCGAGCACCTGGAGCGCGCCGTCGCCCTCACCCCGGGCCTGGAGTCGCCGACCATCTCCCCGCTGCACCACGAGGGCTGGGTCGCCGTCCGCTCCATGGTCGCCGCCAAGGAGGCCCAGCGGATCATGGACGACCTGTACGAGCTCGGCGCCCGCGCCATCCTCACCACGGCCATCCACGCCTGCCGCCTCTGAGCACCGAGGCCATCGCGAAACCGGCCACCCGCACACCCCGAGAGAAGACCCCGATGTCCGCGCCCCGGCCCGAACTCCCCACCCTCCCGGTCACCTTCCGGCCCACCCTCACCCGGGTGGTCCTGCTGAGCGTGGGCCTGGCGATGTTCCTCGTCATCACGGTCATCGCCCTGATGCTGGAGCGGCTCAACCCGGGGGAGCGGGTCACCTTCATCTTCGTCGCCGCGCTCTTCCTCGGTGTCCTGGCCCTGCTCAGCAGGCCCAGGGTCACCGCCGACGACACCGGGGTCACCGTCGTCAACATCACCCGGACCCGCAGGCTGGCCTGGGAGGAGATCCTCCGCGTCAACCTGCGGTCCGGCGACCCCTGGGTCTTCCTCGACCTCAGCGACGGCACCAGCATGCCCGCCCTCGGCATCCAGCCCGGCATGGCCAAGGAGCAGGCCATCCGCGACGCCCGCTCCCTGCGCGCCCTCGCCGAGTCCCGGTCCGCCACGGGCGACGACACCCCCTGACCGGCGGAGCACCCGCGCCGCACACGGCCGCGTTGTCTACTCTGGTGGACGGCGGCGCCCCGTGCGCCCCGCCCCGCCCGTTCCACGGCTCCCCACCCGGGGCCCGCGGGGCCTTCCTGCGACCCAAGGAGTGACTCCCTCCAGCAATGGACGGATCGTCCGGTAGTACCTGCGCCGCCCCTTCCCCGGAGGCGGCGGCCTCATGACCACCCCCCTGCTGCTCCTCGCGGCGGCCTTCCTCCTCATCCTCGCCAACGGATTCTTCGTGGCAGCCGAATTCGGGCTCGTCACCGTGGACCGGCCCGACGCCGAACGCGCTGCCGCCGAGGGCGACCGGCGGGCCCGTACCGTCGTCGAAGCCCTGCGCGAACTCTCCTTCCAGCTCTCCGGCACCCAGCTCGGCATCACCATCACCTCGCTGGTCGTCGGGATGCTCGCCGAACCGGCACTCGCCCAGCTGCTCGCCGGTCCCCTCACCGCCACCGGACTGCCCGCGGGCGCGGTCCCCGGCGTCGGCATCGTCATCGGGATGCTCCTCGCCTCCGCCGTCCAGATGGTCGTCGGCGAACTCGTCCCCAAGAACTGGGCGGTCTCCCGGCCGCTCCAGGTCGCCCGCTTCGTCGCCGGACCGCAGGCCCGCTTCGCCACCCTGCTGCGGCCCGTCATCATCGCGCTGAACACGCTGGCCAACCGGCTGGTCCGGCTCTTCGGCGTCGAGCCCACCGACGAGCTGGCCTCCGCCCGCACCCCGGGCGAGCTGGTCTCCCTGGCCCGCCACTCAGCCGAGGCCGGAACCCTGGAACAGGACACAGCCGACCTCTTCGTACGGACCCTCTCGCTGGCCGGGCTCACCGCCCAGCACGTCATGACCCCCCGGGTGAAGGTCAGCGCCCTGCACTCCTCCGCGACCGCCGAGGACGTCCTCAACCTCACCCGCGCCACCGGCCTCTCCCGCTTCCCGGTCTACCGGGACCGCATCGACGAGGTCATCGGCATGGTCCACCTCAAGGACGCCCTCGCCGTCCCCGCCCACGAGCGCCTGCGCACCCCGGCCGGCACGATCGCCGTCGCCCCGCTGCTGGTGCCCGAGACCCTGCCCGTGGAGCTGCTGCTGCGGCGGCTGCGCCACGAGCAGCCGATAGCCGTCGTCGTCGACGAGTACGGCGGCACCGCCGGGGTCGTCACCCTGGAGGACATCATCGAGGAGCTCGTCGGCGAGGTCCGCGACGAGCACGACGCCGAGGGCTCCGACCGCCCCGAACTCAGCCCCGCCACCGGTGAGGACGGCCGACCGGCCTGGGACGCCGAGGGCAGCTGCCGGATCCCCACCCTGCGCCGGATAGGCCTGGAGCCGCCGGAAGGGCCGTACGAGACCGTCGCCGGGCTCGTCGCCGACCTGCTGGGCCGCATCCCCGCCCCCGGCGACCTGGCCGAACTCCCCGGCTGGCGGATCTCCGTCCACCGGGTCGGCCACTACCGCGCCGAACGGGTCCGCTTCACCCGCACCGCCGACCCGCTGCCGGACCCGGCCGTACGGGGCGGCCTGCCGAAGGCGTCCGGGCAGGACACGCCGGACGCAGCCGCGCACGCCCTGCTGGAGGCCGCGCGATGAGCATGCTCCAACTCCTCTTCGCCGCCCTCCTCGTGCTGGCGAACGGCTTCTTCGTCGGCGCCGAGTTCGCCCTGGTCTCCGTCCGCCGCAGCCAGGTCGAACCGCTGGCCGCCCAGGGGTCGAGCCGGGCCCGCACGGTCCTGTACGGGCTGGAGAACCTGCCGCGGATGATGGCCGCCGCCCAGTTCGGCATCACCATCTGCTCGCTCACCCTCGGAGCCGTCGCCGAACCGACCGTGGCCCGTCTCCTGGAGCCGGTCTTCCACGCGGCGCACCTCCCCGAAGGGCTCATCCACCCGCTCGGCTTCGCGCTGGCGCTCGCCCTCGTGGTCGCCGCGCACCTGGTCATCGGCGAAATGGTCCCGAAGAACCTCGCGATGGCCGCCCCGGAGCGCACCGCGCTCTGGCTCAGCCCCGGCCTGGTCGGCTTCGCCCGGCTCTGCCGTCCGGTCACCACCGCGCTGGGCGCCTGCGCGGCTCTGGTGCTGCGGATCTTCGGCGTCGAACCGAAGGACGAGGTGGAGGCCGTCTTCACCAGCGAGCAGCTCAACCGGCTGGTCGAGGACTCCGGCCAGGCGGGGCTGCTCGGCCCCGAGGCCCAGGAGCGCCTGGAGGACGCCCTCGTCCTGGGCAGCCGGCCCGTCACCGACGTCCTGCTGGAGCGGGCCTCCCTGGTGACGGTGGACCCGTCGGTGACCCCGCGCCGGATCGAGGAGCTGACGGTACGGACCGGCTTCTCCCGCTTCCCCGTCTGCGCGGAGGGCGGCGGCCCCTTCCTGGGCTACCTGCACGTCAAGGACGTCCTGGACCTGGAGGACGCCGACCGGCCGGTCCCGCGGCAGCTCTGGCGCCCGATGGCCGCCGTACGGGCCGAACTCCCGCTCGACGACGCCCTGACGGTGATGCGCCGCGCGGCGACACACCTGGCCCAGGTCGCGGACGGATCGGGCCGCATCCTCGGCCTGGTGGCGATGGAGGACGTCCTGGAGACGCTGGTGGGAGAGGTCCGCGACCCGGCCCACCGGGTGGTGTCGGTGCCCCTGCGCACGGTGGACGTACCGGCGCCGGAGGCCAGGGCGGGCAGGACCCTGGTGTCCTGAGGCGTACGGGGCCGGGCCGGCCGGAGAACTCTCCGCCCCGCCCGGCCCCGTACAGGCCTTGTGTCCTCGTGCCCCCGCCCGGCCCCGCAGGTGCCCCGCGTCCTCAGGCCCCGCCCGGCTCCTGCTTCCCCCGGCCCACCGGCCCGCGCCCGGACAGCACCTCGCCGTACGCCTGCATCAGGTCCGGCAGCCGCAGCGTGGACAGGTCGTCCCGGGTCAGCGTCCCCGCGTAACCCGAGAGCCGCAGATCGCGGTAGGCGCAGCTCTTCTCGTACAGCGTGCGCAGGAAGCGGCCGTTGCCCAGCTCGTCGATCCAGCCCTGGTCCACCACATGGCCGCTGATGGAACGCAGTTCGTCGACCGCCTCCTCGTCCCACACGTCGTCGTTCTCCGCGGCCAGCACCGAGCCGATCGCGGTGAGTTCGAGCGGGCGGTAGCTGGGGAAGTCGACCCGGCTGGTGAAGCGGGAGGAGAGCCCCGGGTTGGTGGAGAGGAGGCGGTCCATGCCCTCCGGGTAGCCCGCGAGGATGACGACGAGATGGTCCCGGTTGTCCTCGGCCCGCTTCAGGAGGACCTGGAGGGCCTCGTCCCCGTACGCATCGCCCTTGCTGTAACCGGAGTTGGCCAGGCTGTACGCCTCGTCGACGAAGAGCACCCCGCCGAGCGCCGAGTCGATCAGGTCATTGGCCTTCACCGCCGTCTGCCCCAGGAACTCGCCCACCAGGTCCGAGCGTTGGGCCTCGATCAGATGGTCGCCGCCGAGCAGCCCCAGCGCGTAGAACACCCGGCCCAGGATGCGGGCCACCGTCGTCTTGCCGGTGCCCGAGGGGCCGGAGAAGACGAAGTGCCGCTTCGGCGGCTGGACCGGGAGCCCCTGCTCGGCCCGCAGCCGGGCCATGTTCAACTGCGCGGAGAGTGCCTTCACCTGCCGCTTGACGGGCTCCAGGCCGACCATGCGCTCCAGCTGGGCCAGCGCCTCGGCGAGCAGGACCGGATCACTCGGCCCGGCCGGGAAGGGCGGCGGCTTCCGGGTCCTCGTACGGCGCGCACCCTCGATGGGGACGGCCGGCGGTGGCGGCGGGTCCTCGCTGTCGCCGAGCAGTCCGGCGTCGCCCACCGCCCACGACTCGCGGCTGTCCGCCGGCTCCGTGCCCAGCGCCGCGTCGCCGTCCACCAACGCCTCCGCCCCCGAACCCGCCGCACCTCCCGAGCCGAAGCCGGTCAGCATCACGGCGGCCAGATCGGCGGACTCGTCGTACCCGTCGCCCTCGGAGATCGCCGCTAGGCGGGCCGAGGTGTCCATGAACGCCGGGTCGACCCGGTGCACCGCCCGGTACAGCGGCAGGGCGGCCGCACTGCGCCCGGTGCCCTCGTGGGCCCGCGCCAGCCAGTAGCGGAGCTCCTTGCGCTGCGGCTGCTCGCTGCGACAGCGCATCAGAGCGGCCGAGAGCAGGGGTTCCGCCTGCCCGTACATCTCCAGCCGCACCCGGGCCATACCGCCGAAGAGCCCCGCCTCTATGCCCAGCATCGGATCGTCGACGAGCTGCTCGGTGTACCGCACGAGCTGCTCCCAGTCCTTGACCAGATACGAGCGGCAGGCGTGCAGGAACCGCACCTGCGGGTCCGCGTCCACCGGCGGCAGCCCCGCCAACGCCCGGTCCAGCTCCGGCACATGGCGTCCGTCCAGCCAGTGCGAGGCGTGGGCGAGCAGCAGATCGCGCGGGCTCTCCAGCAACGGCTGCACCCACCATCCCAGCCAGTACCAGGAGTTGAGCGGCCGCCGGTGCCGGGTCCGCTGTTCGCCGAAGCGGTCGCGGTGCCGGTACATACGTAACAGAGCCGTGGCGGTGTCGATGCGCAGCGCATGGAGGCCGAGCCAGCCGTCCGCCATGCCGGGATCGATCCGTACCGCAGCTCTGAACTCCTCCTCCGCCTGCGGGTAGGCGCCCATCGTGTAGGCGTCCATGCCACGCAGCCAGGCGAGGTCGGCGGGGGCCTGTGCGCCCTGTGTGCCGATGTCCATCAGGTCCCCCACGCCAACCGTTCCCCCAGGATGTCCCGCCCGCACAGCATGCCCACCGGAGCGTGCCGAATCACTGCGCGGAGGAAGGGAATTGACCGCACCGAGGTGCATCGTACCTGCGCAGGGGGGAGCGGACGGGCCGGAAGCGGATCATGCGGGCGGTGACCGAGGGTGAACGGATCGCTCTGCGTGGTCGCCGGGCGGCGGTGCGCGCACAGGACGAAGCCCCCGATCACGGGGGAACAACCGGGGGCTTCGCGTCTGCGGGGGCTCCGAAAAGCCGCACAATGAGAACGTAAGACCAGTACGGCCCCTCGGTCAAGCCGAGTTGAGGCACTTCCCGGCTGAATTCCGACTGCTCAGTACGGGGGAGCACCGCGCCTACCGTCGGTGACGAAACGGTTCACTCCCGCTGTCGAACCGGGCCCCTCCTGCCACGCGTACCCCTCCGTCAACTGGCGTACCAGGACGTCGGCGTAGGGGCGCGAAGGGTCCCCGGCGAAGTGCGTCTCCTCGGCGGTGGTCCACCCGTCCCAGAACTCCGTGAGCTCCGCGCCGTCCCGCGCCCTGCCGCGCCCCCAGGAGACCGACCGCCCCAGCTCCATCCAGCAGAGCGCCGCCAGCCACGGCCGCACCTCCGCCCGGCCCGCCCCGACGCCCTCGACCAGCACCACCGGTGCCGGGTCCAGGGTCCGCGCCGGACCGAAGCGCCGCTCGGTCCAGTCGTACGGGGCGTACCGGGCCTCCTCGCCGCGCGAGAGGGGCAGGAGCACCTGCTCCCGCAGCCGCCCCACCCAGCCGAACAGCTCCTCGTGGGTGGCGAGATCGTCCAGATGAAGCACCGGCGCACCTCCGAGGGCCGCCGCGAGCCGGGCGGCGAAGGTGCTCTTGCCGGACCCCGCGTGCCCGTCCACCGCGACGAGCCGGACCGGCCCGCAGGACGGCGGGAGCGAGCGCAGGGCGTCGGCGTGGCGGGCCAGGTCGTTCATGGTCCCAGGGTACGGGCCCGGCGCCGGCGGCCCCGGCCCACCGCAGGTCACGCCAGTGGTCCAGACCCATATTGGTGGCGCGGCGCAGGCCGAATCACTGGCCCGACCGAGCCGGGAGGCGGGATAGTTGGCGCACCGATCGGCATCCGCAGCCCCACTCCCACCCATGACCGGGGGTCTCGCCCATGACCAGTCCGACCTCACGCAGGACCGTCCTGACCGCCGCCGTCGCGGCGGCGGCAGGCGCCGGCGCCGCCGCATCCGCCGGACCCGCGGCGGCCGCGCCCGGATCGACGCCTTCCGTCCGGCCCTCCGCACCCCGGGCGGCAGCACCCCTCGTGGACAACCGCTTCTGGCACACGTACACCGACTGGCGCTGGGGCTCCGGCGACGGCACCCGGGTCCTCGCGGGCGTCCGCCCCGGCCTGCAGATCGCCACCCCGGCCGGCCGCACCGACTACACCGACCCGCACACCGGGAAGACGGCCGCCTGGGAGTACGCCACCTGGACCTCGCCCGTCCACCGCTCCGCGGTCCCCGCCACCGAGCTGATCACCTCCTGGAACGCCCGTACGCCCGCGGGCACCTGGATCGCGGTCGAGCTGGGCGCCACCTACGCGGACTCCACCGCCACCCCCTGGTTCGTGATGGGCCGCTGGGCCTCGGGCGACGGAGACATCCGCCGCACCTCGGTGGACGACCAGGGCGACCCGCACAGCTCCGTCTGGACCGACACCCTCTCCGTGGACGACGCGGCGAGCGGCGTACGGTTCGCCGCGTTCCGTATCCGCCTCACCCTGTACCGCACCCCCGGCAGTCGCCTCACCCCCACCGTCCGGCGCGTCGGCGCGATGGCCTCCGACATCCCCGACCGCTTCACGGTCCCGGCGAGCACCCCGGCCCACGCCCGCGAACTGCGGGTCCCGCGCTACTCCCAGAACGTCCACATCGGCCAGTACCCCGAGTACGACAACGGCGGCGAGGCGTGGTGCAGCCCCACCTCCTCGCAGATGATCGTCGAGTACTGGGGCCGCCGGCCCACCGCCGAGGACCTCGCCTGGGTCAGGCCGGGCCTGCCCGACCCCCAGGTCTGCCACGCCGCCCGCTACACCTACGACCACCAGTACGGCGGCTGCGGAAACTGGCCCTTCAACGCCGCCTACGCCGCCACCTACCGGGACCTGAACGCGGTCGTCACCCGCCTCAGCTCGCTCACCGACCTGGAGCGGCTTGTCCGCGCCGGAATCCCCGTCATCACCTCGCAGTCCTTCCTGGAGGCGGAGCTGCCCGGAGCGGGCTACGGGACGGCGGGCCATCTGATGACGGTGGTCGGCTTCACCCCCGAGGGCGATGTGATCGCCAACGACCCCGCGTCCCCGGACAACGCGGCGGTGCGCCGCGTCTACCCGCGGCGGGCCTGGGAGAACATCTGGCTCCGGACGAAGCGCTACGACGCGAGCGGCCGGGTCAGGAGCGGTACGGGCGGGGTCTGTTACGTCTTCTGGCCCTCGGGTCCGACGCCCGGACAGCGCAGCGTCCTGCGCTCGCTCGGTCTGCTGTGAGCGGGTCCGGCCCCCAGCCGCAGCGAGGCCAACGCGGCACAGGGGCAAGGGAGTTGCCGCGACTATCCGGTCGACCGGGAGGCCGGCGACCGGATCGGTGAGCTGCACCCCGGCATTGGGGAGTACGCGAAGGCGGACCGGCTGTTCCTGGGGCGGGCGGTGCGCCACCTGGCCGAGGAGCGGGGCATCCGGCAGTTCCTGGACATCGGGACGGGGCTGCCGAGCGCCGACAACACGCACGAGGTCGCCCAGCGCGTCGCCCCCGACACGCGGGTCGTCAGCCACCTCGTCCTGTCCCACACGGTCACGCACCCCGACATGCCGGACGTGGACGAGGCGGTGGCGTTCTGGAACGAGAACGGCACCCCGAAGCTCACACAGCGGACCCCGGCCGCCGTGGCGCGCTACTTCGACGGCTTGGAGCTGCTCGAACCAGGGGTGGTGTCCTGCTCCGCGTGGCGGCCGGAGAAGCCGGCGCCGGACGTTGCGATGTACGCGGGCGTCGACCGTAAGTGAAGCCACGGTGAGGCGCTCGACCGGGTGGTCCCGGCCGAGCGCCCCGTACCGGACCGTCAGGCGCTACGCCGTCGCCGGACCGCCCCCGCCACCACGTCGACCACGAGGAACCCGGCCAGGGTCACTCCCAGGAGCGGCAGCGCCCAGCCCAGGGCGATGACCGCAGGGATGCCCAGGACGAGGACCGGCAGCGGGAGCCGTCGCCACGCCCCGCGCTCGGGGGCCCGGCCGGCGAGGGCCCGGCGGTCGTCGCGAGTGGGACGCCGCTGCCACCACATGCGGTAACCCCAGACGATCACCGCCGTCAGGCCGAGCGCCACGAGCGCCAGCACGATCTGGTTGACGACCCCGAACAGCACGCCCATGTGCCCCTGCACGCCCAGCTTGCTGAGCTTGGACAGGGCCGGGTGGTCGGCCCAGTAGGTGCGTGCGGTGATCTCGCCGCCGCCGGCGACGTCCACGGCGACCCGGTCGTAGTGCACCGGCCAGACGTTGTCGTTCTGCGCCACGGTCCACGCGCTCGCCGCGTCCGCCGCGGGCGTGACCACCACCGTGCCGCCGAGACCCGCGGCCCGGGCCGCCGTGAGGGCGGCGTCGAAGCCGGCCGGGTCGGCGTCGGCCGCCTTGTCGCCGGAACCGCCGTGCTCAGCGTGTTCCGAGTGGTCCTCGGCGGGAGCCTCCGCCCCCGGGAGCGCGGTGTCGAGGGCCGGGGCGTTGCCGTTCGCCGCGTCCAGCAGCCGCCCGAACCGCTCACCCGCGTAACCCGACCAGGTCAGGCCGGTGGCGCTCAGGAAGAGAAGTGCCAGCGCGAGCCACACACCGGTGGCCGCGTGCCAGCTGCGGGTCCGGCGCACCCCACGGGCCTTGCGGTCCGGAAGCAGCACGCCCCGCGCCGACTTCGCACGCTGTCCCCGGCTGCGCCCGATCCACAGGACGAGGCCGCCCGCGACGGCCACCCACAGCCAGCTCGCTGCGACCTCGGAGTACAGGCGGCCGGTCTCGCCGAGGTGGAGGTTGCGGTGGAGGTCGTCGAGCCAGGTGGTGAGCGGTGTCGACCCGAACCAGGTCGTCAGCTCACCCCGTACCTCGGCGGTGTACGGGTCCACGAACACCGTGCGCTGGTTCTCGCCCAGCTCCGGCACCGCGAGCACCACCCGGGTGGTGTCCTCCGGGCCCGCCGGGGTGATCACCGACGCCGTGGTGCCCTCGGGGTACGCCGCCCGCGCGGCGGCTATCTGCTCCGCCAGCGGACGGGGCTCGTCCCCGACCCGCTCGACCCGCAGCCGGTCGCCGTACACGAACTGGTCGAGCTGGGGCGTGAAGGTGTAGGCCAGCCCGGTCACCGCGGCGACCAGCAGGAAGGGGGCGACGAGCACCCCGGCGTAGAAGTGCAGCCGGACCAGGAGGTGCCGTACGGCCTCCCAGGAGCGGGCCGGCCGCGGCTGGTCGGAGGCGGGTTTCGCGACGCCGTCGGGTCTGCCGGAGTCCGGTTCGCCCGTCGCTGTGCCGGTCGTGGTGCCGGTCGGATCGTGGTCGTTCTGCGGTATTTCTTCGGTGGTGTGAGACATGGGTGCTCCTCGGAGGGCAGGCCGCAGGGAGACTCCGTGGACCTGCCGGTGGGGGACCGGGTCCTGCCCGGGCGGTGGGAAGCGGTGGCGGCCGCGCCCTGACGGCTCCCGCACGCATGCCTCATGGACGCCCGATCACATCCGGCGTCCGAGGCTGGGTGGGGAGGCTGTCAGGCCACGGCCGCCGACGGCGGCCCACGCCGGTGGCGGGAGCGGGCGAGGAGCGCCCCGAACCGGATCCGCGCGACCACCGGCGGCGCCGGGCGCAGCCGGGGAAGGCAGGGGAGCGACGGCAGGGGCCGGAGGGCGACGCGGGGGACGACCAGGGCCGCGAGGCGTCGCAGCACCCGCTCGCCGTGGATCACGCAGAGGGCCGTGCCGAGCGTGGCCGCCCCGTGCGCCAGGGTCATCCCGGCGTCCATGACGTGCCCGCCGGAGTGCCCGGCCATGGGGTGCTCATGTCCGGCCGGCATGCCGGAGTGCTGGGCTCCGCCGGGCGCCTCCGAGAGGAAGTGGAAGGCGCCGTGCAGGGCGAACTGGGTGGAGCCCAGCACCAGCGTCACGACGTCGAAGCGGCGTCGCCGGCCGCCGAAGAGGAGCGCCCCCTGCACGCTCAGGGCGAGGAACAGGAGGGCGAGCACTCCCGCGCCGGGCAGCCGTCCGCCCGCCACGACATGGCTCACGGCACCGAGAAGCAGGCATGCGGAACCGCAGAGCAGGCCCCTGGCCGCTCGCGTCGGCCAGCCGCCCCGTGCACGCATGGAGACAAGGTAGCCATCCGCCGCGCACGCTCCGCCCCGGGGGCCTCCGGCGCTGTCTCTTCCCACGCGGTCTCTTCCCATGGGGCAGTAGTCGGCCAGATGGCCGAAAAAGTTCCCGTACGACTTCCCGTACGACTTCCCTGACGACTTCACGTACGGAATCCCGTACGAAGTTTTTGCCGGCTGTCCTGTGGCGTCGCCCACAGCGCCCCCGGCCCGCCTCGGCTCCACGGGCCCCGGAACCCTTGCCGTATCAGGGGACCGGGCCGTCCCCGGGCCGGCCGCGCCGTGACCCGTATCTCGTTTCGCGCCGCGCGCCGCGCTGGCACTGTGGTCGGGTCACGGGGGGACCTCAGCCGGAGCCCGACGAAGAGCGAGACGCCATGACCGCGACCACCGCCGCACAGAACGCCCACCACGCCCGCCGCGCCCGTACCGGGGGCCCGGACGACGACGGCCCCGGGCTGCTGGAGCACCTCGCGGGCTGGGCCCTCGTGGTCGTGCTCGCCATGTTCGTCACCCAGGCCGGGCTGATGTGACCCCGCCCCGGCCCCCGGAGCCGCGAAAGGGGTGGGGCGCCCGGCCGGCACCCCACCCCCGCGGTCCGCGTACTTCCGTGACCGGCTAGTCGATCGCCTTGATCAGCTCGCCGTTCTGGGTGTCACCGCTCAGCTCCCAGAAGAACGTGCCTCCCAGGTTCTGCTCGTTCTTGTACGTCATCTTGGTGCCGATGGTCTCCGGGGTGTCGTAGCTCCACCAGTCGTTCCCGCAGTGGGCGTACGCCGTACCGGCCACCGTGCCCGTGGCGGGGCAGCTGCTCTTGAGGACCTTGTAGTCCTCGATGCCCGCCTCGTACGTGCCCGCCGCCGCGCCGGTCGCGCTGCCACCCGGCTCGGACTGCGTGACACCGGTCCAGCCCCGGCCGTAGAAGCCGATGCCGAGCAGCAGCTTCTCCGACGGGATGCCCAGCGACTTCAGCTTGGAGATCGCGGCGTCGGAGTTGAAGCCCTCCGTCGGGATGCCCGGGTAGGACGTCAGCGGGGAGTGCGGGGCCGTGGGGCCCTGCGCCGCGAACGCGCCGAAGAAGTCGTACGTCATCGGGAGGTACCAGTCGAGGTGGGTCGCCGCCCCCGCGTAGTCCACCGCGTCGATCTTGCCGCCGTCGGACCCGTCCGCGGTGATCGCCGAAGTGATCAGGTTGTCGTTCCCGAAGCTCTTGCGGAGCTCGCCGAGCAGCTCGCCGTAGGCGTCCCGGCCGCTCGTGTCACAGGTGAGACCACAGGCGTTGGGGTACTCCCAGTCGATGTCGATGCCGTCGAAGACATCGGCCCACCGCGGGTCCTCGACCAGGTCGTAGCAGGACTGGGCGAAGGCGGCGGGGTTCTGCGCGGCCTCACCGAAGCCGCCCGACCAGCTCCAGCCGCCGAAGGACCAGAGGACCTTGAGGTCCGGGTGGAGCTCCTTGAGCTTGCGCAACTGGTTGAAGTTGCCGCGCAGTTCCTGGTCCCAGGTGTCGGCGACCCCGTCGACCGACTGCTCGGCGGTGTAGGCCTTCTCGTAGTCGGCGTACGCGTCACCGATCGTGCACTTGCCGTTCTGCACGTTGCCGAAGGCGTAGTTGATGTGGGTGAGCTTGTCCGCGGACCCCGACGTCTCGATGTTCTTGACGTGGTAATTGCGGTCGTACGTGCCCCAGTTGGTGAAGTATCCGATCACCTTGTCGCCGGCCGCAGTGGGGGCGGCCTCGGCGGCGGCGGGGGCCGCGGCCGGCTGTGCGGCGGGGGCCGCGCCTGCCGGGGATGTGCCGGCGACGCCGAGCAGGGTGGCGCCGAGCGCCGCCGTACAGGCGGCCGCGGCGAACGCCCGGAGCCGGGCGCGGGGACGGTGCAGTGTGAGCATCGTGGCTCCTCGTGGGGGAGGGCTGGTGCGTGGGGGGTGCCGGTCGAACTCCGGGCCGTACGCGCCCGGTTTGGCATGAACGCGGTAACGCGTTCGGTGGAACCGTAGAAGGACTAGACCAGTCGGGTCAATGGTTCGGACCAATTCGCCGATCTTCGGACCCCTCCATCCCCTCCGACCAGGCCGTTACCCCGTGACGGAAGGCATCCGATCGGGCATACTCAACCCGCTACAGCCGCTGACCCGCGCCCCCCGAGACCCGGGAGGGCAGGATCGGCTGGGCAGTCTGTTTTTCCCGGCTCCGTTCCGGGAGATCACCCGGCGGCGCCTCTCACACCCCGAGCGCGCGACCGTCGCAACGCCCGACAGGGAGGAGAGCGCCGTCATGTCCGACCGTGCCCCGCAGCCGGTGGAACGCCGTCTGCCCACCGAGGAGTCCCGGCAGCTCGTCGCGCTCGTCCGCGACATCGTGTCCAAGGAGATCGCTCCCCGAGCGGCCGAGGAGGAGGACGCGGGCCACTTCCCGCGCGAGGTGTTCACCCTCCTCTCCGAATCCGGCCTCCTCGGACTTCCCTACGGCTCCGCCCACGGCGGCGGCGACCAGCCCTACGAGGTCTACCTCCAGGTGCTGGAGGAGCTGGCCGCGGCCCGCCTCACCGTCGGCCTCGGCGTCAGCGTCCACTCCCTCGCCTGCCACGCACTCGCCGGATACGGCACCGAGGAGCAGCAGGCCGCGCACCTCCCCGCGATGCTCTCCGGGGGTCTGCTGGGCGCCTACTGCCTCTCCGAACCCGCCTCCGGCTCCGACGCCGCCTCCCTGCGCACCAAGGCCGTGCGCGACGGCGAGGACTGGGTCATCACCGGGACCAAGGCGTGGATCACCCACGGCGGCGTCGCCGACTTCTACACCGTGCTCGCCCGCACCGGCGTCGACGGCCCCCGCGGCATCACGGCCTTCCTCGTCCCGGGCGATGCCGAAGGTCTGAACGCGGCCCTCCCCGAGAAGAAGATGGGGATGAAGGGCTCGCCCACGGCCCAGCTCAACTTCGACGGCGTACGGGTTGGTGACGACCGCCGCATCGGCGAGGAGGGCCAGGGCTTCGCCATCGCCCTGTCCGCGCTCGACTCCGGGCGCCTGGGCATCGCGGCCTGTGCGATCGGGGTCGCCCAGGCGGCCCTGGACGAGGCCGTCCGGTACGCCACCGACCGCCGCCAGTTCGGCCGCCCCATCGCGGACTTCCAGGGGCTGCGCTTCATGCTCGCCGACATGGCCACCCAGATCGAGGCGGGCCGGGCGCTCTACCTGGAGGCGGCACGGCTGCGCGACGCGGGGGAACCCTTCTCCCGCCAGGCGGCCATGGCGAAGCTCTTCTGCACGGACGCGGCCATGCGGGTGACCACCGACGCCGTCCAGGTGCTCGGCGGCTACGGCTACACGCTCGACTTCCCGGTCGAGCGGCTGATGCGCGAGGCCAAGGTGCTGCAGATCGTGGAAGGCACCAACCAGATCCAGCGCATGGTCATCGCGCGCCACCTCGCGGGTCCGGAGACCCGCTGACCCGCAGCGGCCGGTCCGACCAGACGGGAAGCGCGGCGGCCTGGGTCCACTCCGGGTCGCGGTGGCCCGGCACGGTCCGGCCGCTGCTCCGCCAATGCCGCAGCAGGGCGCTGTAGATGGGCGGGTCGACGGGGGAGGCCATCGGTGAGTTCCCCGTCGACCGGGGCAGCGGCTGCGGTTGCGGAACCGATTCTTCGGGGGCCGGTGGAGCGAGACGGCGGCGACCCGAGCCGACTGGTGAATGCAGCGTCGTCATACGGGGTGAACGCGCCGGGGCGGGCCCGGGTCACTGCCACGCCGATCCGAGTGCCAGTTCGGCGGGTGCCCGCAGGAGTGCCGGCCCGGAGAACCGCACCGCCCGCACCACGCCGGACGGGCCGTCGTGGTGCGGGCAGAAGTGCACAGCGGGTCAGGAGCGGTTGCGTACGGGCCGGGGGCGGTGCCGCGCGAGTCCGTACGTACAAGGCCGGGAGCCGACGGCTCAGGCGGCCTCGCGCCGCATCAGGGGCACACGCAGCGGGCGGGAGCCCGGGCCGCCGGCGTGCGAGAAGGGCTGCATCCGCCAGTCGAGTCCCTGGGGGAGCGTCAGCAGCAGCGCCGCCTCCTGCTCCTGGGGCTCCAGCGTCTCGTCCGCGGGCCGGGCGTCCGCCACCACGCGGCCGGTGCCGGAGCAGACGGTGAGCACGAACGGGTTCCACGGGGTGGGGCACCGGGCGTGCTCAGGCAGGACGTCCTCGTCGGCCAGCAGTGCGATCGGCCGGGCGCAGTCCGGGCAGATCACCCGGAACATCTCGAACATGTCGTACACATCGGCGCCGTCGTCCTCGTCCGGATCGACAGGCTCCGGTTCGGTACGTCCGGTGAGCTTCAGGCTCTGCATGGGAATTCCCCCCTCGGGTGGGCCGGCAGGGCGCCACGGCCTCGACCACAGCAAGCACTTCCCCCCGCGCGTGGCCGGTAACCGCGAGGGACCCCGCTACCGACCCGTAGGTCTGTGGTGTTCGTCACATGCCCCCCGCAGGTGCCGTTCCGTGACCCGTACGACTGTGCCGACAGGCACCCGGGGCCATAGGTTGATCCGCATGGAGGAGCTGGACCGTCAGATTGTGGAGTTGCTCGTCAAGGACGGGCGGATGAGCTACACCGACCTGGGCAAGGCCACCGGCCTGTCCACCTCGGCCGTTCATCAGCGCGTCCGCCGGCTCGAGCAGCGCGGGGTGATCCGCGGCTATGCCGCGGTCGTCGACCCCGAGGCCGTCGGGCTGCCCCTCACCGCGTTCATCTCGGTGAAGCCGTTCGACCCCAGCGCACCCGACGACATCGCGGAGCGGCTCGCCGGGGTGCCGGAGCTGGAGGCCTGTCACAGCGTCGCCGGGGACGAGAACTACATCCTCAAGGTACGGGTCGCGACCCCGCTGGAGCTGGAGCACCTGCTCACCAGGATCCGTACGCTGGCCGGCGTCTCGACCCGGACGACCGTCGTCCTGTCCACCCCGTACGAGGCCCGGCCCCCGCGCGTCTGAGGGGCTGAGGGGGACCCGCGGGCCGGGCGGTCCCCGGCAGGCGCGAGACTGGTCCCATGACCGAGAGCACCGCCCCCCAGAGCGCCCCCGAACACCGCACCCTGCTGCTGCGCGGGGGAGACGTCCACAGCCCGGCCGACCCCTTCGCGACCGCGATGGTCGTCGAACGCGGGCATGTCGCCTGGGTGGGATCCGAAGGGGCCGCCGACGCCTTCGCCACCGGCGTCGACGAAGTCGTCGACCTGGAGGGCGCCCTGGTCACCCCGGCGTTCACCGACGCCCACGTCCACACCACCGCGACCGGCCTGGCCCTGACCGGACTCGACCTCTCCGGCGCCCGCACGCTCCCCGAAGCCCTCGGCCTCGTCCGTGCGTTCGCGAACCGGCACACCGCAACCGACGTCCTCCTCGGGCACGGCTGGGACGCCGCACGGTGGCCCGAGCAGCGCCACCCCTCGCGCGCCGAGCTCGACGAGGCGTCCGGCGGCCGGGCCCTGTACCTGCCCCGGATCGACGTGCACTCGGCCGTCGTCACGACCGCCCTGCTGGACCTCGTCCCGGGCGTCACCGCGATGGCCGGATACCACCCCGACGCGCCGCTGACCGGCGACGCCCACCACGCCGTACGCGCCGCCGCGCACGCCGCGCTCACCCCCGCGCAGCGGACCGCCGCCCAGCGCGCCGCGCTCGACCACGCCGCCTCCCTCGGCATCGGTGCCCTCCACGAGTGCGGCGGACCCGAGATCTCCGACGAGGAGGACTTCACCTCCCTCCTGGCCCTCGCCGCCGAGCGGCCCGGACCCCGGGTCTTCGGCCTCTGGGCCGAGGAGATCGCCGACGGGAAGGGGGCCCGCCGCATCCGGGACCTCGGCGCGATCGGAGCGGCCGGAGACCTCTTCGTCGACGGCTCCCTCGGCTCGCACACCGCCTGCCTCCACGAGCCGTACGCCGACGACCCGCAGACCGGCACCGCCCACCTGGACGCCGCCCGGATCGCCGCCCATGTCACCGCCTGCACCGAGGCCGGCCTCCAGGCGGGCTTCCACGCCATCGGCGACGCGGCCGTCACCGCCGTCGTGGAGGGCGTCAGGGCCGCCGCCGAGACGCTCGGCCTGGCCAGGATCCGCGCCGCCCGCCACCGGGTCGAGCACGCCGAGATGCTCACCCCCGAGACCGTCGCCGCCTTCGCCGAACTGGGCCTCACCGCCTCCGTCCAGCCCGCCTTCGACGCCGCGTGGGGCGGCCCCGAGGGCATGTACGCCCAGCGCCTGGGCGCCGAGCGGGCCGCGACCCTGAACCCGTACGCGGCACTCCTGCGCGCCGGAGTGCCGCTCGCCTTCGGCTCCGACAGCCCGGTCACCCCCCTCGACCCCTGGGGGACCGTGCGGGCCGCCGCCCACCACCGCACCCCCGAGCACCGCATCTCCGTCCGGGCCGGCTTCACCGCCCACACCCGGGGCGGCTGGCGGGCGATCGGCCGCGACGACGCGGGGCTCCTGGTGCCGGGCGCACCGGCCGACTACGCCGTCTGGCGGACCGCCGAACTCCTGGTCCAGGCCCCCGACGACCGGGTCGCCCGGTGGTCCACCGACCCCCGCTCCGGCACGCCCGGGCTGCCGGATCTGACACCCGGTGCCGAACTGCCGGTCTGCCTGCGGACGGTGGTCTCCGGACAAACGGTCTACGTACGACCGAACGAGTGACGTCGGAGGATTCCGTACCGCCGATCGATGGCCCGGGCACGTGTTCACGACCCGGGCGCCCCCGGCACTGACCAGGCGATTTGGGCAAAAGCCGCAGGTCGCGCGGGTGTTGACAGAACGCGCCCACGGGCCGGTAGGTTCGGCCGGGTCCACCACAGGACGTCCGACCGGTTAAACCTCCACGCAGTCGTCGAACGCCGCTGGGTCATGGGGTGGTGTGCCGCACCGGCCCACCACCACTGACAGCCAGGTTCAGCGCCCGCGCCTCGGGGGCGAGGGAAGGTTTCAGCCGGACGGAGGGTGCGACCCGGGTGGGGCCCGGACGTTCAGTAGACAACGGCTTTCGGTCGACCCGCAGCCAGCGGGTCCCAGGTCGGCCCGAAGGGCGCCGGGCCCCGATCCGCAGTCCCGCACGTGCCGTCACGTCGATCCGCACGTGCTTCTGTCCGCAGTTCCGTCCATCTGCCCGGCCTGTGCCACGCGACCACGCGACCGCAGCGGACTCCGGGGGCGGTCCGCTGGATATGGTGTCCCCCTGTGTACGGACTTTAAGGGGCAGCAGTGAACGACGGCGGTCAGAGGCAGTTCGGCCCGCTCGGCAAGGTCCTGGTGATCATTCCGACCTACAATGAGGTCGAGAACATCAGGCCGATCGTCGACCGGGTGCGCACGGCCGCGCCGGATGCCGACATCCTGGTGGCCGACGACAACAGCCCCGACGGCACCGGAAAGGCCGCCGACGAGATCGCGGCCGCCGACGAGCAGGTCCACGTCCTGCACCGCAAGGGCAAGGAAGGGCTCGGCGCCGCCTACCTCGCGGGCTTCGGCTGGGGCGCCGAGCACGGCTACGGCGTCCTCGTCGAGATGGACGCCGACGGCTCCCACCAGCCCGAGGAGCTGCCCCGGCTGCTCACCGCGCTCAAGGGCGCCGACCTCGTCCTCGGCTCCCGCTGGGTGCCCGGCGGCCGGGTCGTCAACTGGCCCAAGAGCCGCGAGGTCATCTCCCGGGGCGGCAGCCTCTACTCCCGCCTCGCCCTCGGCCTCTCCGTCCGCGACGTCACCGGCGGCTACCGGGCCTTCCGGACCGAGACCCTGGAGGGCCTCGGACTCGACGAGGTCGCATCGCAGGGGTACTGCTTCCAGGTCGACCTGGCCCGCCGCTCCGTGGAGGCCGGCTACCACGTGGTCGAGGTGCCCATCACCTTCGTGGACCGCGAGATCGGCGACTCCAAGATGAGCCGGGACATCCTGGTCGAGGCGCTGTGGCGGGTCACCGGCTGGGGCATCACCTCCCGCGCCAACAAGGTCCTGGGCCGTAAGAAACCCTGACCCTCCACGGACGTACGGGCCGGTCCATGATCACCCCCTTACGCCGCTTCCACCTCCGTACGGGCACACTGGATGCATGACGACCGGCACTCCGCCCCCGACCCGTCCCCGGCGCTCGCGCGCCCGTAGATTTCTGCCGCTGGCCCTCGCCGCCTGGCTGGTCCTGGAGATCTGGCTCCTGACCATGGTCGCCTCGGCCGCCGGCGGGCTCACGCTCCTGCTGATCCTGGTGGCCGGGGCGGTGCTCGGCACCGTGGTGATCAAGCGCGCCGGACGCCGCGCCTTCAAGAACCTGACCGAGACCCTCCAGCAGATGCCGGGGCAGCCCGGCGCCACCGAAGCCCCCCAGGTCACCGGAGGCAAGGGTGGCAAGGGCAACGGACTGCTGATGCTCGGCGGGCTGCTGCTCCTGATCCCCGGTCTGATCTCGGACGCGGCCGGTCTGCTCCTGCTGGTGCCGCCCGTCCGCACCCTGATCGGCCGCCGGGCGGAGCGGTCCCTGGAACGCCGGATGCGGGCCGCGTCCCCCGGCAGCCTGTCGGACGCCTTCCAGCAGGCCCGGATGCACCGCCCGGACGGAAAGGTCGTCCAGGGAGAGGTCATCCGCGAGGACGGCACGCAGCCCCCCTCCGGCCCGGAAGACGACCCCCGGGGCCCACGCCCGCCCCTCACGCCCTGACGCCGGACGCGTCAAGAGGCCTGACGCCGGACGCGCCAGGAGCCCTGTTGCCGGACACGGCGCAAGAGCCCTGACGCCGGACATGCCAAGAGCCGCGGGCCGTGACACACGTTCTGTGTCACGGCCCGCGGCTCTTGTGCTGTGCTGTTGTCGCGCTCGATGCGATGGTTACGCGGAGTGCGGTGGTGCTACGCGGTCAGGCAGACTTCCTGCTGTCCCGCGGGTGCACGGCGATGTTCATGGCTCCGGAGCGCAGAACCGCCAGCCTCTCGGCCAGCACCTCCTCCAGCTCCTCGCGGGTGCGCCGCTCCATGAGCATGTCCCAGTGCGTACGCGCAGGCTTGCCCTTCTTCTCCTCGGGGCCATCCCCGTCCACCAGGAGTGCCTGGGCGCCACACGCCTTGCACTCCCACTCCGGCGGAATTTCCGCCTCTACCGAGAACGGCATCTCGAATCGATGTCCGTTCTGGCATGCGTACTCCACCGCCTGGCGCGGGGCCAGATCGATGCCGCGGTCCGTCTCGTAGCTGGTAACCACAAGTCGCGTGCCGCGAAGAGCTCGCTCACTCATGAATCGTGCCTCCCGGGCTTGTCGCCCACAGGACAAAATGTCGCTGTCGTCGTCATCCGGTCAACGTCCGGTCGCTGGCAAAGATTCCCGTCGCCGGTCATGCGTCGCCCGTTCGTGCCGCTGCTTTATCTGGGTTGAGTACCCAACCTTGCCCGGTTTGTCACCTCTGGTGGGCGTTGTCACCCAACGGTCGAGCTGCTTCCACTCGCAGTAACGGTCCTCCGGGCAGGCCAAAGGCGTACACTACCGGCCTTTGACTTCAACGTCTAAATCCTTTCCGGTACGGGATTGCCCGCGGCCGCGATCGCACGCCGTACCGGGACCCGCGCGAGCAGCACGGCACCGAGGGCGAAGAACACGATCAGGGAGATGATCGCCTCCCGGTAGCTGCCGGTCAGCTGGTACGCCAGACCGAACACCAGGGGCCCCAGCCAGCTCAGTCCGCGGTCGCTCATCTCGTAGGCCGAGAAGTACTCCGCCTCCTTGCCGCGCGGCACCAGATGGGAGAAGAGCGACCGGGAGAGGGCCTGGCTGCCGCCCAGCACCAGTCCGATGGCCGCCGCGAGAACGAAGAAGAAGACGGGCGCGTCGGCGGGCAGCAGATAGGCGGAGATCAGGATCGCGGTCCACACGACGAGCGAGCCCAGGATCGTGCGCTTGGCGCCGTACACCCGGGCGAGCCGGCCCATGCCGAGCGCCCCCGCCACGGCCAGGATCTGTACCAGCAGTACGGCGACGATCAGGGTCGTCTGGTCCAGGCCCAGCTCCTCGGAGCCGTACAGCGAGGCCTGGGAGATCACCGTCTGGATGCCGTCGTTGTAGACGAGGTAGGCGAGCAGGAACGAGAGCGTCAGCGGATGGCGCCGCATGTCCTTGAGGGTCGCCATCAGCTGCTTCCAGCCGGAGCCGACCGCCCCCTCACCGTCCGGTGCCACCCGTCGGTCGCGCAGCCGGCGCAGCGGTACGAGGGTGAACGCGCCCCACCACACACCGGCCGAGGCCAGACAGATCCGTACCGCGTCCGATTCCGCGAGCCCGAAGGACTCATGGCCGGTGTAGAGGATCAGGTTGAGGACGAGGACCAGGGCGCCCGAGGTGTAGCCGAAGGCCCAGCCGCGCGAGGAGACCGAGTCCCGCTCCTCCGGCTCGGCGATCTGCGGCAGATAGGCGTTGTACAGGACCATCGACACGGAGATCGACGCGTTCGCCACGATCAGCAGGAACGCGCCCAGCAGATAGCGGTGGCCGTCCAGGAAGAACATCCCCGCTGTCGCCGCGGCACCTGTATAGGCGGCCGCCGCAAGCAGCGGCTTCTTACGGCCCGTACGGTCCGCCGCCGCGCCCACGATCGGCATCAGGATGACGGCCACCACGATGGAGGCCGAGACGGAGTACGCGAACAGCGAGCCCGCGCGCACCGGTATGCCCAGCGGGTGCACGAAACCGTCGGGGTCGGCGGCGGCCTTGGCGATCGACGTCAGATAGGGACCGAGGAAGACAGTCAGCACGCTGGTGGAGTAGACGGAACAGGCGAAGTCGTAGAAGTACCAGCCGTGCTGCTCGCGCTTGCGGGCGGCAGCCGTCCCGTCGCCCGGCGGCTTTCCGGCCGGATCGGCCCATCCTGTGGTCCCGGTGCTCATCCCGCGCCCCCTCGGTCGTCGCGTGCGGACGCGGACGGGCCCGGCGTCAGGCCCAGGCCCCTCGCTCGCTCAGCACCGTACGCAGCGTCTCGATGTGATCGGTCATGATGCCATCCACCCCGAGGTCCAGGAGGGCCGCCATCCGTCCGGGTTCGTTGACCGTCCAGACGTGCACCTGGAGCCCGAGCGCGTGCGCGGTGCGGACGAAGCGGGCGTCGACCACCGGGATGCCGCCCTGGCGCTCCGGAACCTGCGCGCAGACCGCGCCCGAGCGCAGCGCCGCCGGGATCCCGTACGAGCGCAGCCGCAGCCCCAGGACCCCGCGCACCCCGTACGAGGTGGCCAGGCGCGGGCCCGCCAGGCGGTGCGCGCGGGCCACCCGGGCCTCCGAGAACGAGCCGACGCAGATCCGGTCCCAGGCGCCGGTCCTGCGGATCAGCTCCAGGAGGGGTTCCAGCGCCGGTTCCGCCTTGACGTCCACGTTCCAGCGGGCCTCGGGGAACTCCTCCAGCAGCTCCTCGAAGAGGGGGAGCGGTTCGGTGCCGCCCACCCGGGCCCGGCGCACCTCGCTCCACGGCAGTGCGGAGATCCTGCCCGTGGCGTCGGTGACCCGGTCCAGCGTCGGGTCGTGGAAGGCGACGAGACGGCCGTCCGCCGTGGTGTGGACGTCGGTCTCGAAGTAGCGGTAGCCCGCCGCTGCCGCCCGGCGGAAGGCGGCCGCGGTGTTCTCCACCCCGTCCGCCGCACCGCCGCGATGGGCGAAGGCAATGGGTGTCGCGTGATCCAGATAGGGGTGGCGGCTCGGTTTCACTGCGGCAGTATGGCCTGCCCGGATGGAGGGGTGGCAACGGGGTCGGGTCCGGCGGGAGGCGCGGGGGTGACGGTGGCCGTGGCGGGCGCGGGGAGTTCGAAGACCCGCAGGAAGAGCTGGGCCAGCGGGCCGATCGCCAGCGCGTAGAGGACCGTACCGGCCCCGAGCGAGCCGCCCAGCAGGAAGCCGGTGACGACGACGGCCACCTCGATCGCCGTACGGACCAGCCGGATGGAGCGGCCCGTGACCCGGTTCAGGCCGGTCATCAGCCCGTCGCGCGGACCGGGGCCGAAGCGGGCCGAGATGTAGAGGCCGGTCGCCACCCCGTTGAGCACGATGCCCAGGACCATCACCGGGATCCGGATCCCGAAGCCGTCGAGGCCGCCGACGAGGGCGAGCGTCCCGTCCATCGCCAGGCCGACCACGAAGACGTTCGAGACGGTGCCGAGCCCCGGGCGCTGCCGCAGCGGGATCCACAGCAGCAGCACGATCGCGCCGACGATGATCGAGACGACGCCGATCGAGATACCGGTCAGTTCCGTGAGGCCCTGGTGCAGGACGCCCCACGGCTCCAGACCGAGTCCGGCGCGGACCAGGAGCGCCGAGCTCGCTCCGTACAGCGCCAGACCGGCGTAGAGCTGGACCAGCCGCCGGGTGAGGTGGGTGGTGCTCCGGGCGGTGGTGTCGGACACGTGCTGCCCCCTGGTGTGGTGGTAGTGGACTGCTGCATGTCACCCTGTGGCAGGGGATCGGCCACCAACCATGGCCAATTCGAGGAAGGTGGACTGATTTCGATGGCACAGTGGACTTCGACGGTGGGGGCGGCTCAGCTCGCCCGGCAGCTCCAGGCCCAGCAGCCCCGGCCCACCGGCCCGGCCGGCCGGAAGCCGCCCGCCTACCGCGCTCTCGCCGACGGGGTCCGGCTGCTCGTGCTGGAGGGCCGGGTCCCGGTCGCCGCCCGGCTGCCCGCCGAACGCGAACTGGCCCTCGCCCTCTCCGTCAGCCGCACCACCGTCGCCGCCGCCTACGAGGCGCTGCGGGCGGAGGGGTTCCTGGAGTCGCGGCGCGGCGCGGGCAGCTGGACCGCAGTCCCGGCCGGGAACCCGCTGCCCGCCCGGGGCCTCGAACCGCTGCCCCCGGAGTCGCTCGGCTCGATGATCGACCTGGGCTGCGCCTCCCTGCCCGCGCCCGAGCCCTGGCTGACCCGCGCCTTCCAGGGGGCCGTGGAGGAGCTGCCGCCGTACGCCCACACGCACGGCGACTACCCGGCCGGGCTGCCCGCCCTGCGGCAGACGATCGCCGACCGCTACACCGCGCAGGGCATCCCGACGATGCCCGAACAGATCATGGTCACCACCGGTGCGATGGGTGCCATCGACGCCATCTGCCACCTCTTCGCGGGCCGCGGCGAACGGATCGCGGTCGAGTCCCCCTCGTACGCCAACATCCTCCAGCTGATGCGTGAGACGGGCGCCCGCCTCCTCCCCGTCGCGATGGAGGAGGGGCTCGGCGGCTGGGACATGAACCGGTGGCGGCAGGTGCTGCGTGACTCGGCGCCCCGGCTCGCCTACGTGGTGGCCGACTTCCACAACCCGACCGGTGCGCTCGCCGACGAGCAGCAGCGGCGGGACCTGGTCGACGCCGCCCGCTCCGCCGGCACCGTACTGGTCGTCGACGAGACGATGAGCGAACTCCGGCTGGACGCCGACACCGTCATGCCGCGCCGGGTCTGCGCCTTCGACCCGGCCGGCAGCACGGTGCTGACCGTCGGCTCGGCCAGCAAGGCGTTCTGGGCCGGGATGCGGATCGGCTGGGTGCGGGCGGCCCCGGACGTCATCCGCTCCCTGGTGTCCGCCCGCGCCTACGCGGACATGGGCACCCCGGTCCTGGAACAGCTCGCCATCAACTGGCTGATGGGTACGGGCGGCTGGGAGCAGGCCGTCGAGATCCGGCGGGACCAGGCGCGGGAGAACCGCGACGAGCTGGTCGCGGCGGTGCGCAGGGAGCTGCCGGACTGGGAGTTCGCGGTGCCGCGCGGCGGGCTGACCCTCTGGGTGCGCACGGGCGGTCTCTCCGGCTCCCGGCTGGCGGTGGCGGGCGAGCGCGTCGGCGTACGGGTGCCCTCGGGCCCGCGGTTCGGGGTGGACGGGGCGTTCGAGGGCTATGTGCGGCTGCCCTTCACGGTGGGCGGCCCGGTGGCCGACGAGGCGGCGGTGCGGCTCGCGGCGGCGGTGGAGCTGGTGCGGTCCGGCGCGGGCGCGGGGGCCGACGCACCGCGCAGCTTCGTGGCCTGAGGGGCGCGGGGGTCCGGGGACGCCTGCGGGCGGGGAGCCGACCACCCGGTCCGCTCCCCGCCCGCACAACGTCACGGCGCTCCGGCTCACCCCTCGGCGACCGCCGCCTGCGCCCTGGCCGGCGGCTCGACCGGGCGGGACTCCGCGGCCATCGCCTCCACGGCGACGGGAACCTGCGCCGTGTCCGCGTCGTCACGGGCATCGGCAGCGGCATCCGTGGCGGTGTCGGCCGGTCCTTCGGGCACCGAGGCCGGTTGCGGGGAGGCGCCCGGCCGCTCCGGCAGCACATCGAGGACCGCCCGCCGGAGGGCATCGCTCGTGGCGTCGTCGTACGGGTCCGGGGTCGCCGGGACCTGGAGGCGCAGGACCGGTCCGGTGCCCAGGCGCGCGTACCCCCGGCCCGCCGGGACCTCCGGCGGCGGGGTGGTGTTCGGCTCGGCGCCCAGCACGGCGGTGATCTGCTCGCGGGACGCGGGGCCGAGGACGACGCGGGCCCGGGTGTGGGTCCGTACGGTCTCGGTGAGCGTCTCCAGGGCGTCGAACTGGTCGGCCAGGACGACGGTGACCCCGGCGGCCCGCCCGTGCCGCAGCGGCACCTGGAGCAGCTCCTGCGGGTCGGTCCTGCCGTCGGCCGCCGCGAGATGGCCGAGGACGGCGGGACGGTCCAGCAGGATCCAGAGGGGGCGCTTGACGTCCTCGGGAACGGGGTGCCCGCCCTGCCGCGCCCGGTTGGTGAAGATCAGCCGCCGCTCCGTCTCGTGCGCCGCCCACTCCAGGGTGGCCAGCGCCCCGCCCAGGCCGGACTCGACGGCGAGGACGCCGGTGCGCCCGGTGAGGGTGCCGTACTCGCCGGTCCCGCTGCCGTCGATGACGAGGACGTCGCCCTGCTGGAGGGCCTGGACGGCGATGGAGCGGATCAGGGTGGTGGTGCCGCTGCCGGGCTGTCCGACGGCGAGCAGATGGGGTTCGGTGGAGCGGTTGCCGGTCCGCCAGACGACGGGGGAGGCGTCCACGGTCGTGTCGCCGTCGCGGACCGGGACGGTGCGCCGGACCGCGTCGGGGTCGGTGAACCCGAGGACCGTCTCACCGGGGGCGGTGACGAAGCGCTGGGCGGCGATCGAGGTCGACAGGGGGGCCGGGACGGTCATGACCAGGCGGTTGGCCTCCTCGTCCCAGTCGAAGCGGTATTCGCGGCCGCGGCCCGACTTGGTGTGCAGCAGCTGCTCGATCCGGGACCGCGCGGCGGCCTCGCCGTCGGTGAAGTACGCCGGGTAGGAGACCTGGAGGCGGGTGAGCCGCCCGTCGCCGTCGAAGGTGTACCCGTCGAAGGCCTTCTCCCAGTCGCCGCCGTGGGCGAAGAGCGGGTCGGGGTCTTCGGACACCGAGAAGTACGGCACGAGCGCCTCGTACAGGGCGCGCAGGCGGGTGGATTCCGCCTCGTCCGGGCCGGTCTGCACGGGGGTCCGCTCCCGCCCCTTCCATGCGGCGGCGCCCATCACCGTGATCAGGGCCAGGATCGGCCCGTACGGGACGAGCGCCACTGCCAATACGCAGGCCGCGGCCAGGAACAGCTTGGGACCACGCCGTTCCTTCGGTGTCGCGGCCCACTTCTGCCGGCCGGACACGGCCAGCAGCCGCAGACCACGGAGGATCGTGATCAGCGGATGGAGCACATCGGTGGCACTGTCGGCGGCCGTGCGCGCGATCTCTCTGCTGCGAGTGATCGAAGCGCTGCCGCTGCTCAGAATGCGGGGGAGTGGTCGCCGGGCCACAGCTGTCTCCTGAAGGGGTGGGAGCGGTTGCGGAGCGTCAGAACTTGATCCCGCCCAGCAGACCGGCGAGGCTCGCCCCGCCTGCCGTGATGCTCGGCGCGATCGCGGTGCCGGCCAGGTAGAAGCCGAACAGCGCGCAGACGATGGCGTGGGACGCCTTGAGCCCGTCCTTCTTGAAGAACAGGAAGACGACGATGGCGAGCAGTACCACGCCCGAGATGGAAAGGATCATGAGCGGATCTCCTGGTTGAGGGGACAGTCACCATGAGTCCTTCCAGGATCACGCGAAGTATCTATACGATAAAAGGTGCAATTGAGTGAATAAGTAGCATTTTCACTTGACTGGCTGAGTGAAGCCGGTGCCCCGCGCGCGGTATTTCGGAGTCCGTGCCGGGCAGGAGTCACCCGCGGTGATCTTTTGCCGTATCCGGGTCCGGTCATGTGCGTCCCGGAGCAGTACCCTGTCGATTCACTCGTACGGCCCCGTGCCGTACACCCCCCGGTAACAGCGGCAGCGCCGGCTGCGGCAACGGTCAAGGAAGGCGGCCCGCGCGATGAGCGAAACTCCCGATCCCGAGGTGGTCGAGCTGGCGACCAAGGTCTTCGACCTGGCCCGCACCGGCGAGACCGAGGCGCTCGCCGCGTACGTCGACGCCGGCGTCCCCGCCAACCTCACCAACGACCGGGGCGACTCGCTGCTGATGCTCGCCGCCTACCACGGGCACGCCGAGGCGGTCACCGCCCTCGTCGCCCGCGGCGCCGACCCGGACCGGGCCAACGACCGCGGCCAGACCCCGCTGGCCGGAGCCGTCTTCAAGAGCGAGAACGGCGTCATCGACGCCCTCCTCGCCGCGGGCGCCGACCCCGCCGCAGGTACGCCGTCCGCGCGGGACACGGCCCGGATGTTCGGCAAGGCCGACCTGCTGGAACGCTTCGGTGCCCGCTGAGACGGCGGCGGACGCACCCGCGGGGGTGTCCGCCGAAGGCTCCGCTGACCGGTCCGTCGTAAATGTGGTCGCGGTGGCGAAATGGCTGGGTCATCATGACGTCGCGGGTCCGTTTCGGGCCACCGACGAGAGGCAGAGGAAGATGCTCTACACCAGGCGGAAGACGGCGGTCGGCCGATCATGTTGCTGCGCGGCGTAGGGGTGTCCCCCGGACACCCCCTCGTGCCCACGGGCACGGGGCACTGCACAGTCCCGGTTGCGTCGACAGCTTGATGTGAGGCTTTCTCCCATGTTCGATCCGTTCATAGCGCCGAGCGGCACCCTGCTCGGCCTGCTGCAGAGGGGCCGCGGCGACGGCACGCTCCACGCGCTCGCCGCACCGCGCCCCGAGGCCCTCGCGGCCCTCAACCACTGCGTCGTGAGCGACCCCCGTCACGACTGGCAGGTGGAGAACCGCTCCCTCTACTACGCCCGCCTGTACCTGGATCTCGACGGCGGCATCGAAGAGATCGAACGCCACCTCGGTGATCCCGACGACCTCACGGACACCGACGACTCCCGCACCGGCCTCGCGCTCTCCGTCCTCGGCCACCTCGCCTCCTACGGACGCGACGACGCCCTGGCGCTGCTCCGCCGCTACGCGGCCACCGGCTCCAACTGGGCCTGGGCCCTGGACGAGCTCGCCCTGCGCGACGACGACGCGGGCCTGCGCTCCCTCGCCCTGCCCGTCCTGGGTCGCTTTCCGGCCACCGAGGAAGGCACCGCCGAGCTCGCCGCCGCCGTACGGGACTCCTTCGAGCCACGCCCCTGGCGGCTCTGGGCCGACGACCCGCGCGCAGCGGTCGGCGCCCGGGTGCGAGCCGCCACCGAACAGGGCTCGTTCGACCGGTGGCAGCGCCAGATGCGCCCCGGCGGCCCCCGCCCCGGCTGGAGCGTCCAGGCCGTCTTCGACTGGGCCCAGCAGGCCCTGGAACGCGGCAGCGAACTGCACGTCCCCGCGGCCCGCTGCCTCTCCGCCGTCGCCGGACCCGACGACCGTCCCCAGATCGTCGAGGCCGCCCGCGACGGCTCCGAAGGCGCCCGCTGCGCCGCCCTGCACTACCTCGCCGAGGCGGCCGACCCCGCCGTCCTCGACCTCATCGAGTCCGCCGCCCTCAGTCCCTCACGCACGGTCGCCGACGCGGCCGTCGCCGCCTTCGAGCGGATGTGCGGCGACGACGCCGTGGAACGCGCCCGGCGCTGGGCCCGGCGGCCCGACGCCCTCGGCGCCTCCGCCGCCGGAATCCTCGCCTGCCGCGGCGCCTCCCAGGACGCTCCCCAAGTCCTCGGCGCGCTGCGGGAGGCCGTACGCGGCGACGGACCCGACGCCCCCCGGCTGTGGACCCTCGTGGACGGCACCGGCCGCCTGGGCATCGCCTGCGCCGCCCCCGTACTGCGCCACATCTACCGCGAGACGTCCTCCTCGCACCTGCGAGGCCGGGCCGCCCGCGCCCTCGCCGCCACCGACCCCACCTTCGCGACCGGCTTCGCGGTGGAGTGCCTCTGGGACTGCGAGGAGACCACCCGTGAGGTGGCCGCCCTGCACGCCGAGACCGGAGACATCCGCGTCGCCGAACGGCTGCGCCGCCTCGCCGCCGACCCGGCCGAGGAGGCCGAGGTGCAGACGGCGGTACGGAGCCGGATCGGACCGGACGCACCGGCCCTCTGACCGCGTGATGGTGCGTGGGAGGGGGATTGTCAGACCCCCCTCCTACGCTTCTCACCATGGACATCAACGAGTGGTGGGGGCTCGTCGGACGGGCTCGTGAGGCGGCCGGGGACCGGGCGGACGACCGGGACCTGCCCGACGACCCGCTGCCGGGCGCACTGACCGATGTGCTCGCCGCCCTGGAGCCCGCGGAGATCATCGACTTCGCCGTGACGGCGTACGAGGTGACCGCGTCGGCCTACCGGTGGCCCCTGTGGAACGCGGCCTACCTCATCGAGGGCGGCTGCGGTGACGACGGATTCATGGACTTCCGCGACGGGCTCGTCCTGCTCGGACGGGAGGCCTTCACCCGGGCAGTGGCCGGTCCCGACTCGCTGGCCGGGCTGCCCGTGGTGGTCCGGATGAGCCGCGGGGAGAGCGGCTGGATCGGCTACGAGTCGCTGGACGGGCCGGTGAAGGAGGCGTACGTGCGTGCCGGGGGCGCGGCCGACGGCTTCCACGCGGCCGTGGAGGCGGCCGACCGGGGCCGGATACGGGCGGGGGAGCCGGGCGGCGAGAACTGGGACCCGGAGGACGCCGACGCCACGCGCCTCCACCTGCCCCGGCTGGCGGCACTCTTCCAGGCCTAGGGGGTGTCTTCCCTCCCTGCGAGTTCGCGCCCGCCGGAACAGAATGGCGCCATGACCGGACGCTGGGAGTTCTGGATCGACCGGGGCGGCACCTTCACCGACGTGGTGGGCCGCCGCCCCGACGGCCGACTGGTCACCCGCAAGCTCCTCTCGCACGACCCCGGCCGCTACGACGACGCGGCCGTGGCCGGAGTCCGGCTGCTCCTCGGCCTCGGCCCCGGCGAGCCCGTGCCCGCCGACCGGGTCGCCGCCGTCCGGATGGGCACCACCGTCGCCACCAACGCCCTGCTGGAGCGCCGGGGCGAACCGACCGTCCTGCTCATCACCGAAGGGTTCCGGGACGCGCTGCGGATCGCCTACCAGAACCGCCCCCGCCTCTTCGACCGGCACATCGTCCTGCCGGAGGCCGTCCACGAGCGGGTGATCGAGGTCCCCGAACGTACCGACGCCGAAGGGCACACCGTACGAGCCCTCGAACTCGACTCCGTACGCGAGCAGTTGCGTGCCGCCCACGCCGACGGGCTGCGCAGCGCGGCCGTCGTCCTGATGCACGGCTACCGCCACCCCGCCCACGAACGGGCCGTCGCCGAGGCGGCCCGCGAGGCGGGGTTCACCCAGGTGAGCACCTCCCACGAGGTCAGCCCCCTCATCAGGCTCGTCCCCCGCGGCGACACCACCGTCGTCGACGCCTACCTCTCGCCCGTGCTGCGCCGGTACGTCGACGAGGTCGCCGCCCGGCTCGAAGGCATCCGGCTCCTGTTCATGCAGTCCAACGGCGGACTGCGCGAAGCCGCCCGGTTCCGCGGCAAGGACGCCGTCCTCTCCGGCCCGGCCGGGGGCGTCGTCGGTATGGTCCGTACGTCGCAGCAGGCCGGACACGACCGGGTCATCGGCTTCGACATGGGAGGCACCTCCACCGACGTGTCCCACTACGCCGGTGAGTTCGAACGGGAACTCGGCACCCAGGTCGCCGGGGTGCGGATGCGCGCCCCGATGATGAGCATCCACACCGTCGCGGCGGGCGGCGGATCCCTGCTCCACTTCGACGGCCGCCGCTACCGCGTGGGCCCCGACTCCGCAGGCGCCGAACCTGGCCCCGCCTGCTACCGCCGCGGCGGCCCCCTCACCGTCACCGACGCCAACGTCATGCTCGGCCGCATCCAGCCCGCCCACTTCCCCGCCGTCTTCGGACCGGACGGGGACCTGCCGCTCGACGCCGACGTCGTACGCGAACGGTTCACGGACCTCGCCGACCAGATGGGACGCGCCACCGGGCACCGGCCCGCCGAGGCCGAAGTGGCGGCGGGCTTCCTGGAGATCGCCGTGCTCAACATGGCCAACGCCGTCAAGAAGATCTCCGTGCAGCGCGGCCACGACATCACCCGCTACGCCCTCACCGGCTTCGGCGGCGCCGGCGGCCAGCACGTCTGTGCCGTCGCCGACGCGCTGTCCATCGACACCGTCCTCGTACCGCCGCTCGCCGGGGTGCTCTCCGCCTACGGCATCGGCCTGGCCGACGCCACCGCGATGCGGGAACAGTCCGTGGAGGCGGAGCTCGACGAGACCGTACGGCAGCGGGCCGAGCAGCTCTGCGCGGAGCTGGCCGACCGCACCCGGGACGACCTGCGCGCCGACGGAGTGCCCGACTCCGCGATCAGTACGCGCGCCCGGGTCCTGCTGCGGTACGCGGGCACCGACGCGGCGCTCGCCGTGGCACCGGCCTCCGTGGCCGCGATGAGCGAGGAGTTCACCGCCGCCCACCGCACCCGGTTCGGCTTCACGATGGAGAAGCCGATCGTGGTCGAGACGGTCTCGGTGGAGGCCACGGGGACGAGTGGCGAACAGGCTTCCCACCCCCGCGAGCCCGCACCCCGCGAGGGCCCCCTCCAGCCGCGCGACACCGTGCTGATGTACGCCGAGGGCCGGGAACAGCAGGCGCCCTTGTATCGCCGTGAGGACCTCCACCCCACCGACACCGTCACCGGGCCCGCCGTCGTCGCGGAGGACGACGCCACCACCGTCGTCGACCCCGGGTGGCAGGCGGCGGGCAGCGCCACCGGGCACCTGGTGCTCACCCGGGCCCGCCCCCGGCCGGACCGGACGGCCGTCGGCACCCGCGTGGACCCGGTGATGCTGGAGGTCTTCAACAGCCTCTTCATGTCGATCGCCGAGCAGATGGGGGTCCGCCTGGAGAACACCGCCCACTCCGTCAACATCAAGGAGCGCCTCGACTTCTCCTGCGCCCTCTTCGACGCCCGGGGCAACCTGATCGCCAACGCCCCGCACATCCCGGTGCACCTCGGCTCCATGGGCGAGTCCATCAAGGAGGTGCTCCGGCGCAACGAGGGCACCCTGCGCCCCGGTGACGTGTACGCGATCAACGACCCGTACCACGGCGGCACCCACCTCCCCGATGTCACCGTCGTCACGCCCGTGTTCCACGAAGGGGAGCTTCAGTTCCTCGTCGCCTCGCGCGGCCACCACGCCGAGATCGGCGGCACCACCCCCGGCTCCATGCCCGCCTTCAGCCGGACGATCCACGAGGAGGGGGTGCTCTTCGACAACTGGCTCCTGGTCCGCGACGGCCGCCTCCGCGAGCCCGAGACCCGCGAACTGCTCACCTCCGCCCCGTACCCCTCCCGCTCCCCGGACACCAACCTCGCCGACCTCCGCGCCCAGATCGCCGCCAACGAGAAAGGCATCGCGGAACTCCGCCGCATGGTCGAGCAGTTCGGGGCCGACGTCGTGAAGGCCTATATGGGGCACGTCCAGGACAACGCCGAGGAGTCCGTACGCCGGATCGTCGCCCGCCTCCACGACGGCGGCTTCCGTTACGAGACCGACGGCGGGGCCGTGATCCAGGTGACGCTCACCGTGGACCGGGACGCCCGCAGCGCCGTCCTCGACTTCACCGGCACCTCGCCGCAGCAGCCCGGCAACTTCAACGCCCCCCGCTCCGTGGTGACGGCCGCGGTCCTCTACGTCTTCCGCACGCTCGTAGGGGAGGACATCCCGCTCAACAGCGGCTGTCTGAAGCCGCTGGACGTGCGGATTCCGCCCGGTTCGATGCTCGACCCCACCTACCCGGCGGCAACCGTCGCGGGCAATGTGGAGACCTCCCAGGCCGTCACCGGGGCCCTGTACGGGGCGCTCGGCGGCCAGGCCGAGGGGTCCGGCACCATGAACAACCTGACCTTCGGCAACGACCGCGTCCAGTACTACGAGACGGTCGCAAGCGGCTCCGGGGCGGGCGACGGCTTCGACGGCACCGACGCCGTACAGACCCATATGACCAACTCCCGGCTCACCGACCCGGAGATCCTGGAGTGGCGGCTGCCCGTACTCCTGGAGAGCTTCGCGGTCCGGGAAGGCAGCGGGGGCGCGGGGCGGTGGCACGGCGGCGGGGGCGTGGAGCGCCGGATCCGCTTCCTGGAACCGGTCACCGTGGCGCTGCTCTCCGGGCACCGCCGGGTCCCGCCGTACGGGGCGGAGGGCGGGGAGCCGGGGGCGCTCGGGGAGCAGCACATCGAGCGGGCGGGAGGCGGCGTCGACCGGCTGGAGGGGTGCGACACCGCCGAACTGGAGGCCGGTGACGTGCTGGTGGTCCGGACGCCGGGCGGCGGCGGGTACGGGCCCGCGGGGGCGTGACCGGGGGCGCGTGGGGCCGCCCGGAAGCCGTGGCGCGGCCGTCCGGCACCGGTCGCATAAACGCCGTTTCGACCGTTGTCGGTGCGAGGACCTAATCTGTTCCTCGTGACTTCGCCTGCCGACACGGAAAACGCTGCGCCGCAGCTCAGCGCGGGGCCGAGGCCTGCCCCGGGCCCCGCAGCCGACGAGGGGCTCTCGCGTCGGCTGCGCGCGCTCGCGTGCACGGCGCCGCTGCACGACCTGGACGTGCGCAAGGCCAATCTGGCCGGCGAGTACACGGTCTACGCCATGGCGGAGGTCGCCCTCGCGGCGATCGACCACGTCACGCTCAACATGGACTTCGACACCGGTGCCGACCACGACCAGATAGTGGCCAGGCTGCTGCCCCGCGTCGGCGCCCAGGCCCCGGACCGCCCCGTCGCCGAGCACGAACGGGTCGCGCGCTGGGTCCTGGAGAACCTGATCAACGTCGGCAGCGTCGACCGCGGCTTCCGCGCGGTCTACGGCACCTTCGGACCCGACGGGGTCTACGTCCGCCGGGACTACGACTTCAAGCTGATCGAGGAGGTTCCCGGCTACGGCGGCACGGTCTACCTCCGCGCCACCGACGAAGCCGTCAACGTCCTCGTCGGCGCCCTGGACACCGATGTCACCAGCGCCCAGATCGCCGCCGAGGTCAAGCTGGAGGTCCTGATCAGCCGGGGCCGCCTCGCCGACGCCCAGCTCGCCGCCGAACAGGCCCGCTACCGCACCGTGCAGTACGCCGAGACGCTGCGCCGCACCCTGGAAGCCACCCGGCGCAACGTCCGCGCGGTCGACTGGCTCACCACCGTCCCGGACATGATCGCCGAAGCCCTGGACCACGTGGCCGACCGCTACCGCCACGAGAACGCGATCCTCACCAACATCCGCAAGGCGCGCGACGAGGCCGAGGACCCCGAGCACAAGCGCCGGGCCGCCGAGCTCGTCGACATCGTCAAGGACTGCATCCGCCGCCACACCCAGCTCCAGTCCAGGCTGCTGGAGGCCGGACCGCTCTTCCGCGCCGAGCAGGACCGGCAGGCGTTCGCCACCCCCGCCGCCCACGCGGGCCTCGATCTGTACGGGCAGCTCCTCGCCCCGCTCCTCCCGCTCGCCGTCGAACAGTCCCTCCGGGCCACCGACGCGTTCTTCGCCCACGGCACCGGACTGCGCACCCCCACCTCCGTCCGCGTCGGCGACCTCGTCGACCTGCTCCTCACCCCGCCGCTGGAGCGGGAGCACCTCGGCATGGAGATGCCCGAGCCCGACCTGATCGCGACGCCGGACGACAGCCGGTTCAGCGACGCCCAGCTCTCCAGTGCCATGGCCCTTCTCGACCTGGAGCACGACGCCCCGCGCAGGCTCTCCGGGCTGCTCGCCGAGGCCCGCCGCAGCGACCCCGAGCTGCCGTACCTGGTCGCCCTGCTCGCCGTCCACGCGGCCAGCCCGCCCGTCGGCACCGCCTACCGTCAGGGCGAGCGCCGCCTGCTGTTCGCGGTGGACGACGGCACGGAGCTGGACGACCCGGAGTTCGGCGGTGCTGATCTGATCGTGGGCATGGCCCTTCTGGACGCCGCCGGAATGGCCGCGGACCGCAAGGAGGCCTCATGACCGGCCCCGTACGTTCTGTGCACCCCCACCCTTTCCGTACCGAGGAGTCCCAGCCGTGAGCGACCACGACGCCGAGCACCCCGACGCGTGGACCGAGCCCTCCGCGTACGCCGGTTCCTCCACCGCGTACGCCGGTGACTCCGCGCCCCCGCAGGGAGCCGGGCCCACCGGCCCGCCGACCGTCACCCCGGCCGACGCCGCCGACGCGGCCCGGCTGGTCTCCTTCGGGCTCCAGCCCAAGCTGCTGCCCGCCCGCGACGCCGAATACGCCGACCTGCTGCGCCGCTACCGGGAGGAGAGCGCCTTCGCCCGGCTCGCCGACGCCGTCGCCACCGGGCTCGGCCTCATCGTCCTGGAGGTCTCCCCGCGCGCCGGAATGGCCGTCACCGCGGGCGAGGACTCCGTCTTCGCCGTCCGCATGGGCGACTACGCCCGCCGCGCCTCCTCCGACGCCGCCGACCGCTTCCTCCACGGCCTGGCCCACCTCGCCGTCGCCGCCCTCGCCTTCCCCCGCCCCGAGGACCTCGCCGACGACGCGTACATCGGCCGCATCACGGTCAACGGCGTCGACGCCTTCGTACGCCAGGCCTGCCGGCGTCTTGAGGAGCGCGCCGAGGAGCAGGGCGACAACACCGACCCCGCCAGCGACACCCCCGGCCTCGAATCCGGCTGGCGGATCTACGCCCGCCGCAGCTCCACCGGCGCCACCAAGGACGCCCGGCGCCTCGCCGGATCCACCACCGGCATCATCGGCAAGGCCGTGGCCTTCCTCACCGACTCCGGCTTCCTCCAGCGCACCGGCGACGACGCGGGCGGCGCCTACCGCACCACCGCCCGCTACCAGCTCCAGGTCCGCGACATGGCGGGCAGCGCCGCCATGGCCGAGCTGCTGGAGCTGGGCGTCGTCCCCGTCACCGACGGCTCCGCCACCCTGCTGCCGCCGTCCGACCCCGACGACCTGGAGCTGGCCGCCGACGCGGGCCTGCCCTTCCACTCCTGACGCGCCCGCCCGCTCCGCCCGCCACCTGCCGCTCCGCACCCGCTCACCGAACGACGAGAGTCCGCCGCCATGTACGAGTTGTCCCGGGTCCGCCTCTACTCCATCGGGCCTGCCGGTGCGCGCTACGCCGACACCGTCCTCGACCTGCGCGGCGTCGGTGAACCCGTCCCCAGCCCCGCCCCCGCCCAGGCGGAGTTCTTCGAGGACGAGCCGATCGGACCACCGCGCCGGCCCGCCCCCGCGGGCGTGCTCTTCCTGGAGAACGGCGGCGGCAAGTCCGTCCTGCTCAAGCTGATCTTCTCGGTGATGCTCCCCGGCCACCGCAACACACTCGGCGGCGCCAGCTCCGGCGTACTGCGCAAGTTCCTGCTCGCCGACGACTGCGGCCATGTCGCCCTGGAGTGGCAGCACACCCTCACCGGCGAATGCGTCGTCGTGGGCAAGGTCAGCGAGTGGCGGGGACGGCAGGTCTCCAACGACCCGCGCAAGTTCGCGGAGGCCTGGTACTCCTTCCGCCCCGGTCCCGGGCTCAGCCTGGACAGCCTGCCCGTCGCGGAGGCCACCGCCGTCGGCCGCCCCGCCGAAGGGGTCTCCGGCGCCCGGGGCAGGCGCCGCACCATGAAGGGGTTCCGCGACGCCCTGGTCGACGCGGGCAAGTTCTACCAGCACCTCGACGTGCACTGGGAAGAGATCCACGACCGCTGGAACGAACACCTCGGCGACCTCGGACTCGACCCCGAACTCTTCCGCTACCAGCGCGAGATGAACGCCGACGAGGGTGAGGCCGCCGGACTCTTCGCGGTCAAGAAGGACTCCGACTTCACCGACCTGCTGCTGCGCGCCGTCACCGACACCCGCGACACCGACGGCCTCGCCGACCTGGTCAGCGGCTTCGGCAACAAGCTGGGCCGCCGCGCCGAGCTCACCGCCGAACGCGACTTCACCGCGGGCTCCGTAGACCTGCTCAACCGGATCGTCGAAGCCACCGGGGCCCGCGCCCGCAGCCGCGACATCCACACCGCGGCCGAACGCCGCACCCGCACCCTGGCCCGCCGCCTCTCCGCCCGCGCCGCCGAGGAGCGCGGCCGCACCGCCGAGCTGGCCGAGCGCGTCACCGCCGCCGCCCACACCGTCACCGAGGCCGAGTCCGCCCGCGGCCGCCGCTCCCTGATCGCCGCCGAACTCGCCTACCGGCACGCCTCGCTGGCCCTGGCCGGAGCGGAGAAGAGGGCCGCCGCCGGGCGCAAGGAGCTGGCCGAGGCCCGCACCCTGCACGCCGCCTGGCAGGCCGCCGAGGCCGTCCTGCGCCATCGTGCCGCCGCCGACCGCTCCGCCAGGGTCGCCGTCGCCATCCGCGAGGCCGAGCGCGACGCCGCCCCCGCCCTCGCCGCCCGCGCCACCGCCGCCGCCGACCTCGTACGGGCGCTCCACACCGCCGCCGAGGACGGTGAGCGCGTCGCCAACGAGGAGGAGGAGCGCTCCGACACCCTCCAGGCCACCGGCGAGCGCGCCCACCGCGACGCCACCGTCGCCGCCACCGAGGCCCAGCGCGCCCGCAGCGAGGCCGGCCACCTGCGCCAGCGCCTCGCCGAGGTCGAGCAGGAGACCAGCGAGGCCGTCCAGGCCGGCTGGCTGGACAACACCGCGCCCGACGCCGACCCGGCCCGCGCCGCCCTGGCCGCCAGCGACGCCGAGCAGTCCGCCGTCGCCGCCTGGGACGCCGCCCGCGAGGCCGCCCGCACCGCCGCCGACCACGCCCGCGAGGCGGCGGCCACCGAGAGCCGTGCCGAGCTGGCGGCCGCCCGCGCCGCCGACGGAGCCAAGGCGGCGGAGCAGAGCTACGAGGACGAGCTCAGGGCCGCCGAGTCCATCGCCGCCGACCCCCGCCTCGCCGAACTGCTCGGCCTGCCCTCCGGCACCGGCGTCCCGCACCCCCGCCGGGGAGCGGGCGAGGAGACGCCGGGCGGGGCACAGCGCGAAGCCGCACGCACCGGCCACCAGAGCGACGGCACCGCCCCCGAGGCCGCCCCGGAGGGCGCGGTCGCCCTCGCCGACCAGCCCACACCGTCCCACCACCAGCCCCTGAGCGCCCAGGAGTTCGACCGCAGCGCCGACGAGCTGCGTGAACTCCTCGACCAGTCCGTCACCGCAGCCGAACGCCGCCTCTTCGACCTGCGCACCGCCGCCGCCGACGACGCCCGCATCCTCGGCGCCCTCGGTGAGGGCGGACTGCTGCCCCCCGGCCCCGACGTCCTCGCCACCGTCGAGTATCTGGGCGAGCACGGCATCCCCGCCCTGCCCGGCTGGCGCTATCTCGCCCAGGCCGTCGACCCGGCCGACCATGCCGCCGTGCTCGCCGCCCGCCCGGAGCTGGTCGACGGTGTCGTGATCACCGACCCCGACGCCCACACCCGAGCCCGCGAAGTCCTCGGCAGCGCCGCCCTGCTGCCCCGCTCGGCCGTCGCCGTCGGCACCGCGGCCGCCCTCCTCGCCCCCGTCCCGGACCCCGGCACCGGCTCCGACGCCCAGCACGACGGTGTCTTCCTCGTCCCGCCGAACCCGGCCATGCACGACGAACACGCCGCCGACGAGGAGCGCCACGCGCTGCGCTCCCGCGCCGCTGCCCGCGACGAGGACATCAGGACGCTCGCCGCCCGCCTCTCCGGGGACCGCGCACTCGCCGCCCGCATCGGCTCCTGGCGCGCCGACTGCCCGCCCGGCATGCTCGCCGAACTGGCCGAGGCCGCCGCCACCGCCCGTACGGCGGCCGAGAGCGCCGAAGCCGTCCTCACCGAGGCCCGCACCGCCCGCGCCGAGGCCGACGAGGCCGCCGCCGACACCGCCCGGGTCCGCGACGAGCGCCAGGAGGCCACCCAGCGCGCCCGCCGGGTCGCCGACGCGCTGGCCGGGCTCGCCCACCGGCTGCGCGAGCGGGCCCGCTGGCAGGTCCGGCTCCGCGAACTGGTCGACGAGGCCGCCGAGTCCGAGGCCCGCGCCGCCGTCTGCCTCGACCTGGCCCGCTCCGCCGACGAGGACCGCAGGGCCGCCCAGCGCGCCGGGGACGACGCCCGGCGCACCGCCCGCGCCCTGCGAGCCGAGCGCGCGGAGATCGCCGGCGCCCCGGAGATCCTCCCGGAGCCCGACGAGACCAAGCCCCGCACCGCGCTGCCCACACTGCGCGAGGCGTACCGGGCAGCCTCCCAGCTGTACGAGAAGGTCGGCGTCGGCGCCGACCTGCGCGCCGAACAGGCCCGCGCCGAGAGCGACGAGAGCGCCGCCCTCGCCGAGCTGGACCGCCTCACCAACAAGGTCCGCACCCGCGCCGCCCAGCTCCTGGAGGGCACCGACGGAGCCGACGGACCCTCCCGCCAGGCGGCGGCCGCCCGCGCCGAATCCCACGTACAGCTGCTGGAAACGCGGGCCTCCACCGCCAGCGAGCAGCTGGGCCGGTTCCGCGGCGAGGCCGAGCGGCTCGCACCCGACGACGAGCGCCCGCACCACACCGAGCTGCCCGACGAGCTGGTCCCGGCCGACGCCGAACAGGCCCAGACCCTCCTGCGTACGGCCACCGCCGAACTCGCCTCCGCCACCGCCGCCCTGGACACCGCCCGCGCCGCCCACAGCGAACTGCTCCACGCCCACCGCACCGCCGAGGACTCCGCGGGCGGCTTCGACGAGACCGCCGCCCTCCTGCGCGACCTGCTCCGCGACCACGGCACGGAGGACGGCACCGAAGCCCCCGACCCGTACCCCGGCACCCTGGAGGAGGCCCGGCAGTCCGCCACCGAGGCCCGCCGTTCCCTGCGCGGCTGCACCACCGACCTCTCGGCCGCCGAGAGCGCGGTCCGGGAGGCGAGCGACATCCTTGTCCGGCACGCCAACTCCACCCGCTACGAGCAGGTCCGCACCCCGGCCCGCCAGCAGATCCGCGAACTGCCCGCCTCGGCGCTGCCCGAGCACGCCCAGAAGTGGGCCGACGCCTTCGCCCCCCGGCTGCGGGTCCTGACCGACGAACTGATCCAGCTGGAGCGCAACCGCGACTCCATCGTCGACCGGCTGCGCGGCCTGGTCGAGTCCGCCCTCGCCACACTGCGCTCCGCCCAGCGGCTCTCCCAACTCCCCGAGGGGCTGGGGGAGTGGTCGGGGCAGGAGTTCGTCCGGATCCGCTTCGAGGAGCCCGACCAGGCCACCCTCACCGAACGCCTCGGCGAGGTCATCGACGAGGCGACGCGCGCCGCCCTCAAGAAGAACTCCGACCTGCGCCGGGACGGTGTGTCGCTGCTCCTGCGGGGCGTCGAGGCGGCCCTGCAGCCCAAGGGCATCTCCGTGGAGATCCTCAAGCCGGACGCGGTGCTCCGCGCCGAGCGGGTCCCGGTCGGCCAGATGGGCGACGTCTTCTCCGGCGGCCAGCTGCTCACCGCCGCCATCGCCCTCTACTGCACGATGGCGGCGCTGCGCAGCAACGACCGGGGCCGCGACCGCCACCGGCACGCGGGCACCCTGTTCCTCGACAACCCGATCGGCCGCGCCAACGCCACGTATCTGCTGGAGCTCCAGCGCGCGGTCTCCGACGCCCTGGGTGTGCAGCTGCTCTACACGACCGGTCTCTTCGACACGACCGCGCTGGCCGAATTCCCCCTGGTCATCCGGTTGCGCAACGACGCCGATCTGAGGGCGGGGCTGAAGTACATCAGCGTGGAGGAGCACCTGCGCCCCGGCCTGCCCCAGCAGGACCCGGACGGTGAGACGGTCCACGGTGAGATCACGGCGACCCGCATGTTCAAGCGCAGCACACAGCAGGCCGCCAAGCAGGAGCCGGAGGCCTGACCCCCGGCTCCCGCGGGCCCGATGAGGCATCGGGCCCGCAGGTCGGCCTCAGGCCCGGGAGAGATCGCCCGTCCGGGAGAGATCGCCCGCCCGGGAAAGTTCGCCGGCGTTCCGGCGGCCGCGTATCCTGCCGCCCGCCTCGTCCCGCTCGGCCGCTCGCGCCGCCCGCTGGGCCCGGCGCCGCTGCCGGCGCATCTGCCGGGCGGTGCTGCTCGGCTCGGACACCACGCCGTGGCGCTGGTTCCACACCTGCCGGGTGACCCAGACGTCGAGCACCGCCCACGTGGCGACCACCGTGCTGGCCACACTGCTCAGCACCATCGGGAAGGCCAGCCAGGAGCCGGTCAACGTGCTCAGGAAGGCGACCATCGCCTGGATGATCGTCAGCGACATGATGAGGACGGCGCGCACGGCGGCCGTCCGTACTGCATCGGGCATCCGCCGCTTCCTGGCCGGCTCCTCCACCCACAACTGCCGCGGAATCCGCGCTCCGTCCGCGGCGTCCGCTCTCACGGTGCCGACCGGTGCTCCGGCGCTCCCGCGCTCCTGCGTGCTCAAGGTCCTTCAACTCCCCACCACTGTCCGACTTCAGGGTGGCTGCCCGGCTTGCGCCGGTTCTACGCGAGCGGATGGGCTCCCAACTGCTGTGCGCGCCCCCGCCCTGCGTCTACCCCGTACATATGGACGAACCACTCGCTCAGAAGATTCCCCCTGAAAGCCACCGCAGGGCCCAGAAGGCTACGGAACGAATAATTCCAGCCAACTGATATGGGCCCGCAGTTGGGGGATCGGTGGGGATCCTCTGTCGCTTTCGCGAATTTCATCTCCGGGAATACCGGGGCAACTCATGATCAAATCCCGATCGGACGGCTGAAAATCATCCGGACGTGTCTTCGAGTTGTCTCTGTGTCAGTAGTAGGCTCGCGCCGTTTATTGACGCAGGACGGACCCTCGCCCCCGTCGGTCCGATGCGCGCCGGTGTACACACGGCGAACGTCGGGGCAGGGTCGAGGGACGACCGAGACAAGACCACCCCCGCCATGCGGGGCCGATCTGGGGGAGGCCATGCGCTTTCGCGGGAAGTCCATCCGCAGGAAGATCGTGGCGTTGCTGCTGGTGCCGCTCGTCTCCCTCACGGGTCTCTGGGTCCTCGCCACGTACGTCACCGGCCGCCAGGCGACCGAGCTGATGAGCGTCAGCACCACCGTGGACAAGGTCGCCGGTCCACTGGAGGAAGCCGTCCGGGTGGTACAGGCGGAACGACGGCAGACCCTGGTCTTCCTGGCCGACCCCCGCGCCTCCGACGCCCTTCCGCTCCTGCTGAGCCAACGCGCCGACACCGACCGGATCGTGGCCGAGGTCCGGGACAGCGCCCGGCAGAACGACGTCCGCGAGGCGCTCGACGCGGAGGCCCGGACCCGTCTCGACGCCATCCTGAGTGCTGTCGACGGCCTGGGTTCCCTGCGTGAATCGGTCGAGAAGCGCACCATCGGCCGGGCGAAGGCGCTGGACTTCTACAACGGCCTCGTCGACCCCGCGTACCGCTTCCTCAACGGACTCCACACCACGGAGAACGGCTCGATGGACAAGCAGATGCGGGCGCTGGTCGGGATATCCAGGGCCCGCGAGATGCTGTCGCGCGAGGACGCACTGGTCGCCTCGGGCCTCATCGCGGGCCGCTTCACCACCTCCGAACTGCGCCAGGTATCCGGTCTGGTGGCCCAGCGCCAACTGCTCTACGAGGTCAGCCTCGAAAACCTCCCCGCCACCGAACGCCGACGGGTCGAGCAGTTCTGGAGCAGCCCCGACGCCGAACCGCTGCGCACCGCCGAGGACACCCTGATCGCCGCCGGGCCCACCAAGCGCCCGGGCGCCGTCGACACCGAGCGCTGGCAGCAGGCGGCCCCGCCCGTCCTCGACCGGCTGGCCAACGACTCCACGGAGATGGGCAACCGCTTCCAGGACCGTGCGGAACCGGCCGGATACCGGGTCCTCGCCCAGGCGGGGGTCGCCGGAGTCCTCGGCTTCCTGGCCCTGATCGTCTCGATCTTCGTCTCCGTACGCATCGGCCGCGAACTCGTCCGCGACCTCTCCCGGCTGCGCAAGGACGCCCACGAGGTCTCCGGCGTACGGCTGCCGAGCGTCATGCGCCGACTGGCCGCCGGGGAGCAGGTCGACGTCGAGACCGAGGCGCCGCACCTCACCTACGAGCGCGACGAGATCGGCCAGGTCGGCCAGGCGCTCAACACCCTCCAGCGCGCCGCCGTCGAGGCCGCGGTCAAGCAGGCGGACATGCGCCGCGGCGTCTCCGAGGTCTTCGTCAACCTCGCCCGCCGCAACCAGGTCCTCCTGCACCGGCAGCTGACCCTGCTGGACACCATGGAGCGCCGCACCGAGAACAGCGACGAACTCGCCGACCTGTTCCGCCTGGACCACCTCACCACCCGCATGCGGCGCCACGCCGAAGGGCTCGTGATCCTCTCCGGCGCCGCCCCCTCCCGCCAGTGGCGCAAGCCCATCCAGCTCATGGACGTGGTGCGCGCCGCCGTCGCCGAGGTCGAGGACTACGAACGCATCGAGGTCCGGCGGCTGCCCCGGATCGGCGTGGGCGGCCCCGCCGTCGCCGACCTTACCCACCTCATCGCCGAACTCCTGGAGAACGCCACCGTCTTCTCACCCCCGCACACAGCGGTCCAGGTGCTCGGCGAACGCGTCTCCAACGGCTTCACCCTCGAAATCCACGACCGCGGCCTCGGCATGCCCCCGGAGGTCCTCCTCGACGCCAACCTGAGGCTTGCGGAGACCCCCGACTTCGAGCTCTCCGACACCGACCGCCTCGGCCTCTTCGTGGTCAGCCGGCTCGCCCAGCGCCAGAACGTCCGGGTCTCCCTGCAGAAATCGCCGTACGGAGGCACCACCGCGGTCGTCTTCATCCCCGCCGCCCTCCTCACCGACGCCCCGGACACCCACGGCACGGGCTTCCGTCTCGACCGCCGCGCCGAGCGGGCGATCGGCAGCGGCCGGGGCGCCGACACGGCACCGGGCACCGGGAGCACCTCTCCGGGCGGCGACCGCAGGGCCAACGGCCGGTCCGCCGTCCTCTCCCCGGTCCCCACCGGACTCACCGGACCGGCGGTGCTCGACGGCCCGGTCGAACTCGAAGGCCCGGTCGGCCCTCTGGACCTCGCCGGCGACCCCCTGGACCGCGCCTCGGACCCGGCCCTCGATCCGGCCCTGGGACCCGTGCTCGACGGCGTCTCCGACCTGGAGGACACCGAGAGCGAGCGCGGCGGCATCTTCCGCGCCCGCGACCTGCGCCGCGACGACGGCCGGGACCCGCGCGGCGACAACGGCCGGGACCGACGCGGTGACGACGGCCGGGACCGGCGCCGAGCCACCGACCGCGAACAGCACCAGCAGGCCCGCGACCACGGCGAAGGCCCCACGGCCGAGGTCCGCCCGATGCGCCCCGCGGGCCCGGTACCGCTGCCGCGCCGCACCCCGCCGACGCTGGTTACCGACCGGGGCCGCCGGGCGGACGACGAGGACCGGGCCGCCGCCACCGCCGAGCCGCCCGCGACCGCTCCCCGCACCCCGACCGGCCCGGTCGCGCACACCACCCCCTGGGCCGCCCGCGCAGCACACCGCGCACCCGCACCACTGAGCATCACAGACCCACGCAGCACCACCGAACCACGCACCACCACCGCATCACGCACCACAGACGCAGCACCGAACACCCCAGCACCACCGAACACCCCAGCACCACCGAACACCCCAGCGGCACCGAACACCCCAGCACCACCCCGCACCACCGAGGCGCGCCCCGAGAACCCCCCGGCGCCGAACGGGCCACCCGCCCCCGACACCGTGGGCGGCCTGCCCCGCCGGGTCCGGCAGGCCAGCCTCGCCCACCAGCTCCGTGAGGAATCCGCAGACCGGACTCCGCACCGGGCGCCCGTGGACACGTTCGACGACGTCGAGCGCGACGCGGACGAGGTACGCAATCGCATGGCTTCACTCCAGCGCGGCTGGCAGCGCGGTCGTCGGCAGAACGCCGAGGACGCACAGGACGCGGCCGGCTCCGAGGGAACAGCACCAGGAACCACTCCGGGAGGGGACGGTCGATGACCGCACCGAACGCCGCAGCACCCAACCCCGCACGCCACGGCTCGGGCGAACTGAACTGGCTGCTCGACGAACTCGTCCAGCGCGTCGCCAGCATCCGCAAGGCGCTGGTGCTCTCCAGCGACGGGCTGGCCACCGGCACCTCGCAGGATCTGACCCGCGAGGACAGCGAGCATCTGGCCGCCGTCGCCTCCGGGTTCCACAGCCTCGCCAAGGGCGTGGGACGCCACTTCGACGCCGGCCGGGTCCGCCAGACCGTCGTTGAACTGGACGAGGCGTTCCTCTTCGTGACCGCGGCCGGGGACGGCAGCTGTCTCGCCGTCCTGGCCGATGCCGACTCCGACGTGGGCCAGGTGGCGTACGAGATGACGCTGATGGTCAAGCGCGTGGGGGCCCACCTGGCCAACGCCCCACGGACGACCGGTCTGCCCGCCGGAGGGTGAGTGGCGGGCATGAGCGCTGACTCCCCCCGGGGCACGGACCCCGGATCCCCGGACGGGACCACCGACCCGCAGTCCTCGCGTTGGTACGACGCGGAGGCCGGGCCGGTGGTCCGCCCGTACGCCATGACCCGGGGGCGTACCAGCAGTGCCTCCCGGCACCGGCTCGACCTCATCGCCCTCGTCGTGCCCGAACCGGCCGCCGAGGACCCCGGCCGGGACCAGACGCTCGCGCCCGAACACGTCACGATCGTCGAACTCTGCAGCGACATGCCCCAGTCGATCGCCGAGCTCGCCGCCGAACTCGACCTGCCCGTAGGGGTGGTACGGGTCCTGGTCGGCGATCTCGTCGAGGACGAGCTGGTGCACGTCACCCGACCCGTTCCGCCGGCCGAGCTGCCGGACGTGAACATTCTTCGCGAGGTAATCAATGGCCTTCGGGCGCTCTAGCCGCGTCAAGCAGCGGCCCGTCGAGCCCGTCACCCTGAAGATCCTGGTGGCGGGAGGGTTCGGCGTGGGCAAGACGACCGCGGTCGGCGCGGTCAGCGAGATCAGACCGCTGCGCACGGAGGAGCGTCTCAGCGAGGCGGGCCGCCCGGTGGACGACCTGGAGGGGGTCGAGTCCAAGACCACCACCACGGTCGCCATGGACTTCGGCCGGATCACGCTCCGCGAGGACCTGGTCCTCTACCTCTTCGGCACGCCCGGGCAGGACCGCTTCTGGTTCCTCTGGGACGAACTGGCCCAGGGCGCCCTGGGGGCGGTGGTCCTCGCCGACACCCGGCGACTTGAGGACTGCTTCGCGGCGGTCGACTACTTCGAGCGCCGGCGGATCCCGTTCACGGTGGCCGTCAACTGCTTCGACGGGGCGGGGGAGTTCCCCGCCGAGACCGTGCAGGCCGCCCTCGATCTCGACCCCGGGGTCCCGGTGCTGCTGTGCGACGCGCGGGACCGGTCCTCGGTACGTGACGTCCTGGTCGCGGTGGTCGAGAACGCCCTGGAGCGCGCGGCCCGGGACCGCCGGCCCGTCGCCACCTGACAGCGTCGGACGTCCGGCAGGCACCGCCGCCCGACAGCGGTACGCGTACGGCCCGTACCCCCGCCGACAGGGGTACGGGTCGCACGTCGTCCGGCGGGCCGGGCTGTGAGTGTTCTGCGGCCATGACGATCCGTCAAGTACGCGGGTGAGGTCACCGGTTCGGACCGGGGCTCAGCGGACGGCCACCACCGCCGAACCGTGCCCGAACAGCCCCTGGTTGGCCGTGATCCCCACCCGGGCGCCCGGCACCTGCCGGTCTCCGGCCTGCCCGCGCAACTGCCAGGTCAGCTCGCAGACCTGAGCGATCGCCTGCGCGGGCACCGCCTCGCCGAACGAGGCGAGACCCCCGCTCGCGTTGACCGGGATCCGGCCGCCCAGCGCGGTCACCCCCTCCCGTACCAGCTTCGCACCCTCACCCGGACCGCACAGCCCGATGTCCTCGTACCACTCCAACTCCAGTGCGGTGGACAGGTCGTAGACCTCCGCCAGCGACAGATCCTCCGGCCCGATCCCCGCCTCCTCGTAGGCGGACCGGGCGATCGACGCCCGGAAGCTCTCCGGCGAGGGCTCCACGGCCACCGCCGAGTCGGTGCCGATGTCCGGCAGGTCGAGGACGGTCCTCGGGAACGTCGGCGTCACGGTGGAGACGGCCCGGATCCGCACGGGATCGGCCACCCCCCGCCGCCGGGCGAAGTCCATGCCGCACAGCACCAGCGCGGCGGCCCCGTCGGAGGTGGCGCAGATGTCCAGCAGCCGCAGCGGATCGGCCACCACCGCGGACGCGGCGACCTCCTCGGCGGTCACCGGCGTCCGGTAGCGGGCGTACGCGTTCAGCGCCCCCGCCGCCGCGTTCTTCACCTTGACCAGGGCGAAGTCGTCCGGTGAGTCCCCGTACAGGGCCATCCGGCGGCGGGCGTACAGCCCGAAGTACGCCGGGTTCGTCGCCCCGAGCACCCGGAACCGCAGCCAGTCCGGGTCGTCCGGCCGGTCCCCGCCCGCCGGGGCGAAGAACCCCTTGGGCGCCGCATCCGCCCCCACCACCAGGACCACGTCCGCCATCCCCGCCAGGATCTGGGCCCGCGCGGTGTTGATCGCCTGCGCCCCCGACGCGCACGCGGCGTACACGGAGGTCACCCGCGCCCCCTGCCACCCCAGCGCCCGCGCGAACGTCGCCCCGGCCACGTACCCCGGATAGCCGCCCCGGACAGTCTGCGCGCCGACCACCGACCCCACCTCGGGCCACCCGATGCCCGCGTCGTCGAGGGCGGCGCGCGCGGCGGCACGCCCGTACGAGACGAAGCTGCGCCCCCACTTGCCCCACGGGTGCATCCCGGCCCCGAGGACCGCCACATCGCCGCTCACGACAGGGCCTCCACCGCGACGGGCCGCCAGTGCCAGGTCGTGTGTACGGTGTCCGCCGCCGGATCCTCCTCCAGGACACCCGGCACCACCTCCACCACCGAGCCCACGGGCAGATCGCCCACGCCCACCCCGGGCGCGGCCTGCCCCAGGACCACCATGCGCTCGGCCGCCAGTTCCACGGCGACGAGGGTGTACGGCACCCAGGGCACCGCGGGGTCGCTGACGTACGGGGGAGGGGGCCGGTAGCGCCCGTCGGTGCAGGACCACACCGTGCCCCGCTTCGACAGCGCCACCTCCTCCAGCTCCCCGCCGGGGCAGCCCGGATTGCGGCAGTGGTCGTCCTCACGGGGGAAGTGGACCGACCGGCAGCCCGAGCAGCGGGTGCCCAGCAGCCGGAACCCCTCCTCGGCGGTGTCCTCGGTGAACCAACCGGCCACCACGGGTATGCGTGTACGTGGCAAAGCCCCTCCCCGGCACTGGATCTGACGGAACGTCAGAAGTGTGCCACGGGCGGCCGCCCCCGGCGAGAGGGACGGCCCGGCGTCCTCAGCCGCGCTCGTCCCCGCCGTGCTCGGTCAGCCACTTCGCCGCGGTCTCCGCCAATTCGGCGTCCCGGCCGGCCAGCATCATCCCGATCATCTGCGCGTCCCCACGCAGCGACCACGCCGGATGCCCGAACGTCGCCGGGTTGTTCTTCTCGATCAGGAAGTGCGCGGGCCAGGCCGTGCCGTACCCGATCAGCGGCAGGGCCGCGAGGTAGCGCTTCCGGCCCCGCGCCAGCCCGTAGACGGCGATCGCGAGACCGGTGAGGGTGCCGGTCAGATGGACCCAGCGGGTGGCGGCACGGGAGTGCATCGCGACGTAGTACGGCCAGAATTCCTCGTACGAATCGAACGTCTGCTGTGACATACGGGCACCGTAGCCGCCCGACCGGCAACCGAACACGCCCCTTCCGCGTCCGAAAGGAAGAACGGGCGGCCGGAGCCCACGGGGGTGGTCCCGGTCGCCCGTTCCTTCAGTGCCCGGCTACCGACCTGCGATCCACCGGGAAGTCGAAATAGGTGTCGGGGAACAGCTCGGGCCTGTGGGTGAAGTGCCACCACTCCTCGGGCAGGTTCACGAACCCCACGTCGGTCAACGTCCGCTTCAGGAACTGCCTGTTGGCGCGCTGCGCTCCCCGTATCCGGGGATCATCCGTATGCGACAGCGTGTCGAAGCAGTCGTAACCGGTGCCCATGTCCACCGAGTTGTCGGGGAACCGCTCACCCTTCGGCGCGAAGCAGGGCGCCAGCGGCTCACCCGGACGGTAGGGCCTGGTCGGCAGGGCGGGCAGCCGGACGAGCGTCAGGTCCACCGTGCTTCCCCTGCTGTGCCCGGACTTCTCCGCGATGTAACCGTCGTCGAACAGACGGGACTTGTCGACCAGCGGATAGAACTCCCCCTTCATGGCATGATCGTCGAGATCCTTCGCCCAGCGCACGAAGTGGTCCACCGCCCGCTGCGGCCGATAGCAGTCGTACACCTTCAGCGAATACCCCTGACGCAGCAGGCGCTTCTGCGCCAGGTGCAGTGCGCGGGCGGCGGGCCGGGTCAGGACGCAGACCGGCTGCCGGTATCCGTCGACGCGTTCGCCCAGGAAGGTGTGCGCCGTGGTGTAGCGCATCTCCTGGATGATCGTCGGATCCACCGACCGCAACGCCACGAACCCTTCAGGCGCCTTCGGTTCGGGACGGGCCTGCGCCGGCGCGGGGGAGACGGCCGTGGCGACGAGCAGGGCGGCGGCAGCGGTGGCCAGAGCGCGGAGAACGGTACGCATTCCTGTCATGGGCACATCGTCTACCAGCTTCGCGGCCCCCGCGGAAGGACGATCGGATACAGTCCGCCCGTGTCCGAGCCCACCAGCAGCCCCGCCCCGACGACCGGTCGGCAGCCGTCCCCGTACGTCAGGGACTCCCACTGCTCCACCTGCGGAGCCCCGTACACCGCCCCGGCCGCCCCTGACACCTGGCCCCGCACCTGTGCACGCTGCGGCACCACCGCCTACCGCAACCCGCTCCCGGTCGCCGTGGCCCTCCTCCCCGTGACCGGACCGAGCTCGGCCGGACTCGTCGTCATCACGCGCACCATCCAGCCGCAGAAGGGCGGCACGGCCCTGCCCGGCGGCTTCATCGACCACGCCGAGGACTGGCGGCACGCGGTCGTCCGCGAACTGCGTGAGGAGACCGGGATCGAGGCCGCCGAACAGGACGTCCGCCTCGCCGAAGCCCTCAGCTCCACCGGCGGCCACCTCCTGCTCTTCGGGCTCCTCCCGCAACGGCCCCTGTCGAGCCTGCCGCCCTCCGTCCCCACCGACGAGACGTCGGGGTACGAGATCCTGTACGCCCCCCGCCCGCTGGCGTTCCCGCTGCACACGGAGGCCGTGAACGCCTGGTTCGCGGGAAACTACGACTGACACCCCATCGAGGGCGTACGGGGCTTCGCCCGAGCGACCCGCCACTCCGGCGTACGGGGCTTCGCCCGAAGAGCCCCGCGACCCGGGCGTACGGGGCTTCGCCCGAAGAGCCCCGCGACCCGGGCGTACCGGGCTTCGCCCGAAGAGCCCCGCGACCCGGGCGTACGGGGCTTCACCCCTAGAGCCCCGCGACCCGGGCGTACGGGGCTTCACCCCTAGAGCCCCGCGACCCGGGCGTACGGGGCTTCACCCCTAGAGCCCCGCGACCCCGGCGTACCGGGCTTCGCCCCAAGAGCCCCGCGACCCGGGCGTGCCGGGCTTCGCCCCAAGGGCCCCGCCACCCCAGGCGTACGGCGCCCCCCCCGGAAGAGCCCCGCTACCCCGCCACCCCCCGCACCCGCACCGGAAGCCCGACCGCCGCCGCCCCCTCCTCACCTTCCCGCTCCACCACGACCCGCTCGCCCTCCCACCGCGCCACATACCGCTCCACCTCGGCCTCGGCCCACCCGTCACCCGGGTCCCGGACCACCAGCCCGCCCCCGGTACGCCCCGGCGCGGGCGCCCACACCTCAAGCTCCAGCTCACCGTCCGCGTCCCGCACCGGAATGACCGCCCCCGCCCGCGCCAGCACCGGGATCCGGGAGAGCGGCGCGTCGATCACCACCGGCCCCGGCCCCTCGTACGCCCGCCCGGTCGCCGTGTCGTACCAGCGCCCCCGGGGCAGCCGCACCACCCTCCGCTCCGCCCCGCTCTCCATCACCGGCGCCACCAGCAGCGCGTCGCCCAGCAGGAACGCGTCCTCGCACCCCCGCAACGCCCGGTCGCCCGGCGCCGCCCACCACACCGGCCGCACATAGGGCGCCCCCGACAACCGCGCCACGTGCGAGAGCGTCACGAAGTACGGGTGCAGCCGCTCCCGCTCCACCAGCGCCGCCCGCGCGTGCTCCAGCACCTCGGGCCCGAACTCCCACGGCTCCCGCCGCCCCGCGTCGATCGCCGAATGGGTCCGGAACAGCGGCAGGTACGCGCCCAGCTGGAACCACCGCAGATACAGCTCGGGCGAGGGGAACCCGTCGAACCCGCCCACGTCCGGACCGGAGTACGGCACCCCGCACAGCCCGAGACCCAGCACCAGCGACAGAGAGGCCCGCAGCCCCGGCCACCCGGTGGACACATCACCGGACCAGGTGCCCCCGTACCTCTGCATCCCCGCCCACCCCGAGCGCGAGAACAGGAAGGGCCGCGCCTCGGGACGGAGCCGGAGCAGCCCCTCGTACCCCGCACGCGCCATCGCGAGCCCGTACACGTTGTGCGCCTCGCGATGGTCGCCGCCCACGCCCTCCAGGACATGCCGGGCCGAACGCGGCAGTGACGGATCCCCGAACGCGGCGAATGACACCGGCTCGTTCATGTCGTGCCAGACCCCCGAGAAGCCCTGCGCAAGCCGCTCCTCGTACAGAGATCCCCACCATTCCCGCACAACCGGATCAGTGAAATCCGGATACACGCAGGCCCCGGGCCACACCTCGCCCACCACCACCCGCCCCCGCGCGTCCCGGACGTACGCCCCACGCTCCCCGAGCGCCACGCCCGCGTCGAACACCGCGTCACCCGGCGCCGCCTTCACCGCCGGATCCACGATCGACACCAGCCGCACGCCCCCCTCGCGCAACTCCTCCGCCAGCGCGGGCAGCGCGGGGAACCGACCCCGGTCGACCGTGAACACCCGGTGCGCGTCGTAGTGGTCGATGTCCAGATGCAGCACCGACAGCGGAAGCCCCCGCTCCCGGTACCCGGCCACCACCCGCCGCACCTCCCGCTCACTCCCGAACCCCCACCGGGCGTGCTGCGGCCCCAGCGCCCACGACGGCGGCACCGCCGGCGCCCCCGTCAGCGCCGTCCACCCCCGCAGCACCCGGGCCGGCGTCCCCGCCACCACCCAGCAGCGCAGCGGACCGCCCTCCATCCGCACCTCACAGGTCCCCGGCCGGTCGTGCCCGGAGCCCGCACCCTCCTCGCCCTCCCGCACCAGCACCCGGCCCGCCCAGGTGTTGTCGTGGAACGCCAGATGGGTGCCCGCGTCCGACACCACCACCTGCACCGGCATCGTCAGATACAGCGGATCGTCCCCCGGGCCGAACCGCCCGCCCGGGTCCGTGTTCCACAGCCCGTACGACCCGTCCCGCAGCCGGGGCCCCGAAGCCCGCCCGCCCAGACCGAAGAACTGAGCGTCCGCCGGCACCTCCGACCGCTGCACCCACCGCACCGCACCCCCACCCACCGGCTCCCACCAGCGCGGCGGCAACTCCCGCCGCAACAGCACCCCGCCCGGCGTCCGCAGCTCCACCGCACCGGTCCGCGACACCACCACGGTCAGCCGCTCGGAGACCACCTGCCAGCCACCGTCCTTGTCCGGCTCCAGCACCGCCCGCGGATCCGGCCCCGGCACCTCACCCGCCAGCGCGTACGACGGCAGCGGATCGGCCCCGTCCCACGCCCAGAACACCGCACCCCCCACCGCCACCCGGATCCGCAGCTCCGAACGGGCGAACCGCACCACACCCCCGCCAGGACCCGGCTCCGCCCCCACCAGAGCACCGGGCACCCGGGCCCGCTCCGCACCGCGCGGAGGCAGCGCACGCGCATCCGCCGACCGGCGCCGCCACGCCGCACGCACCGTGCGCAGCCCCCGCACCGAACCGACCAACCTCACCCGACGCACCAGGTCACGACCGTCCATGGCGCACACCCTGCCACCCGCCCGGACCGCAGAACCTCCCGTTCAACTCCCGTTCACCCACCCCGACGGAAGATCGTCGCCCCGCCTCACGCCGGCCCACTCTGGTGCCGAAGACGATCACATGGCATCGTCCGTGTCAGCCGCTCACGCGCACACCCCAGCCCGTGCGCGCCGACACGCCACCCGCGTACCCGTCCAGCCAGGGAGCCGCCCGATGACCGCAGCCACACCCGACGCACCCCTCTGGGAGCCCAGCCCCGAGCGCATCGAGGCCGCGGCCGTGACCCGCTTCCAGAGCTGGGCCGCGAGCCGCTTCGGAGCCCCGGCCGACGGCGGGTACGCGGCCCTGCACCGCTGGTCCGTCGACGAGCTCGACACCTTCTGGCAGGCCGTCGCCGAGTGGTTCGACATCCGCTTCTCCACCCCGTACGAGAGCGTCATCGGCGACCGCACCATGCCCGGCGCCACCTGGTTCCCCGGCGCCACCCTCAACTACGCCGAACACGCCCTGCGCACCGCCGAGGACCCGGCCCGCGCCGACACCCCCGCCCTCCTGTACGTCGACGAGACCCACACCCAGGTCCCGATCAGCTGGTCCGACCTCCGCCGCCAGGTCGGCGCGCTGGCCGCCGAACTCCGCGCCCTCGGCGTCACCCCCGGCGACCGGGTCAGCGGCTACCTCCCCAACATCCCGCAGGCCGTCGTCGCCTTCCTCGCCACCGCAGCCGTCGGCGGCGTCTGGACCTCCTGCGCCCCCGACTTCGGCGCCCGCAGCGTCCTCGACCGGTTCCAGCAGATCGAACCCGTCGTCCTCTTCACCGTCGACGGCTACCGCTACGGCGGCAAGGAGCACGACCGTACGGAGACCGTCGCCGAACTCCGCCGCGAACTGCCCACCCTGCGCGCCGTCGTCCACATCCCGCTGCTCGGCACCGACGCCCCCGAAGGCGCCCTCGCCTGGGCGGCCCTCACCTCGGCCGACACCGAGCCGGTCTTCGAGCAGGTCCCCTTCGACCACCCGCTCTGGGTCCTCTACTCCTCCGGCACCACCGGCCTGCCCAAGGCCATCGTGCAGTCCCAGGGCGGCATCCTGCTCGAACACTTCAAGCAGATCGGCCTCCACTGCGACCTCGGACCCGAGGACCGCTTCTTCTGGTACACCTCCACCGGCTGGATGATGTGGAACTTCCTCGTCTCCGGCCTCCTCACCGGCACCACCGTCGTCCTGTACGACGGCAGCCCCGGCTACCCGGACGTCAGCGCCCAGTGGCGGATCGCCGAACAGACCGGCGCCACCCTCTACGGCACCTCCGCCGCGTACGTCATGGCCTGCCGCAAGGCCGGCATCCACCCCGGCCGCGACTTCGACCTCTCCCGCGTCCAGTGCGTCGCCACCACCGGCTCCCCGCTCCCGCCCGACGGCTTCCGCTGGCTCCACGACGAGGTCGCCGACGACCTCTGGATCGCCTCCGTCAGCGGCGGCACCGACGTCTGCAGCTGCTTCGCCGGAGCCGTCCCCACCCTCCCGGTCCACATCGGTGAACTCCAGGCCCCCTGCCTCGGCACCGACCTCCAGTCCTGGGACCCGGCCGGCAAGCCCCTCACCGGCGAGGTCGGCGAACTGGTCGTCACCAACCCCCTCCCGTCCATGCCGATCCGCTTCTGGAACGACCCCGACGGCAGCCGCTACCACGACAGCTACTTCGACATGTTCCCCGGCGTCTGGCGCCACGGGGACTGGATCACCATCACCGACCGCGGCTCGGTGATCATCCACGGCCGCTCCGACTCCACCCTCAACCGCCAGGGCGTCCGCATGGGCTCCGCCGACATCTACGAGGCCGTCGAACGGCTCCCCGAGATCCGCGAGTCCCTCGTCATCGGGATCGAAGAGCCCGACGGCGGATACTGGATGCCGCTCTTCGTCCACCTCGCCGAAGGCGCCACCCTCGACGACGACCTGCGAGCGGCGATCAAGGCGACCATCCGCGAGAACCTCTCCCCGCGCCACGTACCGGACGAGGTCATCGAGGTCCCCGCCATCCCGCACACCCTCACCGGCAAGCGCATCGAGGTCCCGGTCAAGCGCCTGCTCCAGGGCACCGAACTCGCCAAGGCGGTCAACCCGGGCTCGGTCGACAACCTCGACCTCCTCCACTTCTACGCCGAACTGGCCGCGAACCGCCGCCGCTAGTCTGCTTGTCAGTCCCCCTGGTTACGCTGAGTGAGCAAGGATTCACCGCGCACAGGGGGACACATGGCGCAGCAGGAAAACACCAAGCACAACAGCTCCAAGCACACAAGGAAGCACGGCACAACACCACACGGCCCAACCCTGCGCCGCACACTGCGCCGCGAAGCCCCCAGCACCGTCGGCCTCCTGGTCGACGAGCAGGACTTCGCGGCCATGCGGCGCTACGGCACCTTCCCCTTCGACGACCACACCGCCTATCTGCACCAGGTCGAGGGCCTGCTCCAGGCCCTGGCCGCCCAGGGCATGCACACCACGATCGCCCTCTTCGACCCCGAGGACTACGCCGAGTTCTGCGCGGAGTCCGGACTCGACGCGGACACCGGCGCCAGCCGCAGCCGCTTCACCGCCGAGATCGCCGCCGCCGGAGCCACCGTCGCCTACACCGGCCAACGCCTGACCGACGTCATCCCGCTCCTGGTCTCCCGCGCCGTCCGCCAGGCCACCTGGGAGTACGCCACGCTCCTCCTCGCCGACCTCGGAGCCTGCGCGGACTGCGGCCAGGACATCGGACGCGCGGCCTTCGACCGGGCATCCCACCTCCTCATGCGCCTGCTGGAAACGGCCGGACCGGGCACCCACCACCTGGTCTGCTCCACCCCGACGGAGAACGACCAGCTCCTGGCGGTGCTCCACACCCACCGCGACACCACGGGCCCGGCCCGCCTGGACACCTCGGAAGGAGCGGAGTTCGCCACCGTGCTCGCGGTGGCGATCGCCCTGGAGTCACCCGGGGGAGTGGTGCTCCGCACCAGTGCCCCCGACAGCCCGGACCGCGTCCACGGCTGGCGACTGGCCCACGGCACCCTCGCCCCGCTCACCGCGGGCGAGGTCTTCAACGCCTACTGCACCGACGCCGAGACCGGAGAGCCCGTCGCCCCGGAATCCGGCGTGGAGTACAGCGCGGGATTCGACATCGGAGCCGACCCCGCGGAGAGGCACCACTGACGAGGGCAGGGCACACAGAAGGAGGGGCTCCCCACCACCAGGCGGGAAGCCCCTCCGACAATCAACTCACCCTGGCTACTCGCCCGACAGCACAGCCTGAGCGGCGTTGCGCGCCTCTTCGGCGGAGTCGGCCGAACGGGCTGCGTTCGCCGCACGCTCGCACTGGGCCAGCGTGTACTTGGCCAGCGTGGCGCGCACATAGGGAATGGACGCGGCACCCATGGAGAGCGAGGTGACACCCAGCCCCGTGAGCACACAGGCCAGCAGCGGATCCGCGGCGGCCTCCCCGCACACACCACAGCTCTTGCCCTCGGCACGAGCGGCCTCCGCGGACAGCGCCACCAGGTCGAGCAGCGCGGGCTGCCACGGGTCCTGGAGCCGCGACACCGCGCCCACCTGACGGTCGGCGGCGAAGGTGTACTGCGCCAGGTCGTTGGTGCCCAGCGACAGGAACTCGACCTCCTGGAGGATCGACCGCGCCCGAAGAGCGGCGGACGGAATCTCCACCATCGCACCGAACTTCGCCTGCAGCCCGGCCTCACGGCACGCGTCCGCGAACGCCTTGGCGTCGATGCGGTCGGCCACCATGGGCGCCATGACCTCCAGGTACACCGGCAGACCCTCGGCGGCCTTCGCCAGCGCGGTCAGCTGGGTACGCAGCACGTCGGGGTGGTCCAGCAGGCTGCGCAGCCCCCGGACGCCGAGCGCCGGGTTCGGCTCGTCGGCCGGCGTCAGGAAGTCCAGCGGCTTGTCGGCCCCGGCATCCAGTACGCGTACGACGACACGCCCCTCGGGGAACGCCTCCAGCACCGCACGGTAGGCCGCGATCTGCTTCTCCTCGGAAGGAGCCTGCTTGCTGTCGTCCAGGAAGAGGAACTCGGTCCGGAACAGCCCGACACCCTCGGCCCCCGCCTCGACCGCCGCGGGCACATCGCCCGGACCGCCGACATTGGCGAGCAACGGCACCTTGTGCCCGTCCGACGTGGCACCCGGGCCGGTGGAAGAGGACAGCGCGGCCTTACGAGCAGCGGCAGCGGCCTCCATCTCTTCACGCTTCTCGGCGCTCGGGTTCACGAAGATCTCGCCCGTGCTGCCGTCCACCGCGACGACCGTGCCCTCGGCCAGCTCACCGGCGCCCGGCAGAGCCACCACGGCGGGAACGCCGAGCGCCCGCGCCAGGATCGCGCTGTGGCTGGTCGGCCCGCCCTCCTCGGTGACGAAGCCGAGCACCAGAGTCGGGTCGAGCAGCGCCGTGTCCGCCGGCGCAAGATCGCGCGCAATCAGCACATACGGCTCGTCGCTGTCCGGAACCCCGGGCATCGGCACACCGAGCAGCCGCGCCACGATCCGGTTCCGTACGTCGTCGAGGTCGGCGACCCGCCCCGCCAGGTACTCCCCGGCATTGGCGAGCAGCGCCCGGTACGCGGCGAACGCGTCGTACACAGCGCGCTCGGCGGTGCTGCCCACGGCGACGCGCCGGTCGACATCGGACATCAGCTCGGGGTCCTGGGCCATCATGGCCTGCGCCTCGAGCACGTGCTGTGCCTCGCCGCCGGCCAGATTGCCGCGCGCGATCAGGTCGGCCGCGACCGCCTCCACCGCCTGCCGGGCGCGCCCCTGTTCGCGACCGGCCTCCTCGGCGGGAATCGATTTGGCGGGCGGCTCCAGCACCGCCGTCCCCATGTGCCGAACCTCGCCGATGGCCACACCGTGGCTCACGCCGACGCCTCGCAGCGTTGTCTCCATTTCACCCGTCTCCGGTTGTGCGGCGACCGAGTCACCGCGGTGGTTGTGCAACTGGCTTGTCACTGCGCCCGAGGCGTTACTGCCAGCCGAACAGCGTGTCGCCGATCTTCACGTCCCCGTCCTCACGGACATCGGAGAGCGACTCGGCGGTGGCCTCCAGGGCCACGATCGGGCAGATGGGTGACTTACCGGCCGCTTCGACGCCGGCCGGGTCCCAGCGCACGATGCTCTGGCCCCGGGTCACCGTGTCCCCCTTGTTCACGAGAAGCTCGAAGCCCTCGCCGTTGAGCTGGACGGTGTCGATGCCCAGGTGCGTCAGTACCCCGTGCCCGTGCTCGTCGACGACGACGAACGCGTGGGGATGGAGGGATACGACGATGCCGTCGACCGGGGACACGGCCTCGGAGGGCTCACGCACGGGGTCGATGGCGGTGCCGGGACCGACCATCGCGCCGGAGAAGACCGGGTCGGGAACCGCGGTGAGTCCGATGGCGCGTCCAGCAAGAGGGGACGTCACGTTGGTCATGGGGAGCCTCCCAGGGGGTGGAGATTCAGGTGTCGCCGCCGCGGCTGATGAGGGACGGCGTACTGCTCAGCAGAGTAAGTCATATGAAGTCCCGGTTCCGCCCGAGACCGCCCGGTTGACAGGCCTAGGGGTGCACCGCAAGCGATTTGCCTCGATCCCCGGCTGCCTGTACTGTCGTACTCCTGCCTGACCCCAACGCGACTTTGAGTCGGGGGTCGGCGGCGACCTTTAAGCCCAGATCCTAACCCTGAACCTTCCTTCGGCATGCCCGCGGGACGTGGTCAGGAAGACGGAAAAGGCCTGATAGAGTCGGACTCGCCGAAAGGGAAAAACGCGAAAGCGAATTACCTGGAAGCGAAAATCAGTAAAACCGCTTGACCCGCTTCGACCGGGAATCGGACACGAAAGAGTCTGATAGAGTCGGA
>NZ_BMUG01000020.1 GCF_014650075.1 Streptomyces microflavus
CTTCAACCTCTCCCTCGCCGCCCTCGCCCACAACATCCCCGCCGCCCCCGACGACCCCCGCCCCCTCGCCGCGACCTTCTACGAACAACGCCCCGCCTTCCACTGGCACCCCGGTCTCCTCCTCGACGGCGCCAGCCTCCAAGTCCCCTTCCTCGCCGACCTCGTCACCCTCGCCGACCCCTCCAGCCCCTGGAGCTTCCTCAACTACCTCCGCACCCGCGACCGCCTCTTCCCCTTCTACTTCGCCGAGCGCTTCCACATCCAACGAGCCGAATACGACGCCTACTGCCGCTGGGTCAGCGAACAACTCCCCGGACTCCACTTCGGCCACCAGGTCGACGCCGTCCGCTGGAACACCGAACGCGCCCTCTTCGAAGTCGACTTCACCCAACTCGACCGCGACGGCGAAGCCGAAGCCCTCGGCCGCGCCTACGCCCGCCACATCGCCCTCGGCATCGGCACCGAACCCTTCGTCCCCGAACCCCTGCGCCCCCTCGCCGAAGCCCCCAACGTCCCCGTACTCCACTCCGCCGACTACCTCCGCCACCGCGAACGCCTCCTCGCCGCCGACCACATCACCGTCATCGGCTCAGGACAGTCCGGCGCCGAAATCTTCCTCGACCTCCTGCGCGCCCGCCCCGAAGGCGCCGAAAAGATCCACTGGCTCGCCCGCACCCAGGCCTTCGCCCCCATGGAATATTCCAAGCTCGGCCTGGAGCACTTCACCCCCGACTACAGCCGCTACTTCCACGCCCTCCCCGAATCCGCCCGCGACGAACTCGTCCCCCGCCAATGGCAGCTCCACAAAGGCATCGACGCCGACACCATCGCCGCCATCCACGACGAGCTCTACCGCCGCACCCTCCACGGCGGCTGGCCCGACACCACCCTCACCCCCGGCGTCCACGTCCGCACCGCGGGCCGCGTCGCCAACACCCGCGTCGAACTCCACCTCGAACACACCCAGCAAGGCTCCCGCTCCCGCCTCACCACCGACGCCGTCATCCTCGCCACCGGCTACCGCGAACGCCCCCTCGACGCCCTCCTCGGCGGCCTCGACCCCTACCTCCGCCGCGACGCCTCCCACCGCCCCCGCATCGACGACCAGTACCGCCTCGTCCTCGACCGCAACGTCACCGGCCACGTCTACGTACAGAACGCCGAACGCCACACCCACGGAGTCGGCGCCCCCGACCTAGGCCTCGCCGCCTGGCGCAGCGCCACCATCCTCAACAACCTCACCGGCACCACCCCCTACCCCCTCCCCGAACGCACCGCCTTCACCACCTTCGGCCTCACCCCGAACTCCCCACGGGTCCCCGCCCAGGCCCCCGCCCTCATCCCCCTGAGTCAGTCCGTCTAGCCGACGCACGGCGGACGGCGGACACAGAACGGCCCGGGACTCCACCGGACGGAGACCCGGGCCGAACGAACAGCACACCCCACAGAGTTACGGGAACACCGGCGACCCCTCACGCGTCAGCCGCCACCCCACCGAAGCGAACGCCGCCGGATCCACCGACCCCTTCGCCTGCACCCACCCGATGATCGTGTTCCGGATCTCGTCCGAATTCGCCCACAACTGCTTCGCACCCGGCACATGCGGGAAATTACCCCCACCACTCGCCCGGTAATTATTCACCGCGAACACGAACCGCGCCGCCGGATCCACCGGCTTCCCCTCGAACGAAAGCCCCACGATCCGCGACCCCACCGGCTGCGCGATATCGATGTCGTACGTCACCCCCGACACCGCGTCGTAGTTGTAATCCGGAATACCGTCCGCATTCGTCAGCTTCGCCGTATCCACCGGACCACCCGCAGCCGTCCGCACGTAATACCGCGCCGAATACTCCAAATAATCCTTCAACTGCGCCCCCGTCAGCAGCCGCGCCTCCAGCGTGTTCTCGAACGGATACAGCCCCGCCGCATCCCGGATCGTCACATCACCGGCCGGGAGCCCCGCCGTACGCGAGAAGCACGACGCCTGCGACAGCACCGGCAGCGCCGCGTACTCCCCACCCGCCAGCGCCGCCGCCACCGTCTCCGCCTGCACCTGGTTGATCAGATCGATGATCGGCTCGTCCTTCCACGGCGCATCCGCCGTCGACATCGCCACCACCGACGTACCGATCACCTGATTGACGTACGCCACCACCTTCCGGTGCTCGTCCCGCAGCAGCGACACCACCTTCCGGTCCTCCGCCACCGCATTCGAATTCAGCACCTGCGAACCCGCCTTCTCGACCGCCCAGCGCCCCTTCTCCCACACCAGATCGAAATCGAACAACGTCAGCCGCTGCCCCCACTTCGCCGGCTCCGAAAGAACCACCCGCTTACCCGTCACCTTGTTCGTGACAAAGTGCTCGGCGATCTCCACATGCGCGTGCCCCACCAGAATCGCGTCGATCCCCGGCACCTGCTCCGCCACCAGACCCGCCGCATTCTCGACGTACGGCAACTGATCCCCGTACGACGACGTCCCCGACGAACCCGAATGCGCCGACACGATCACCACATCAGCACCCATCGAACGCAGCTTCGGCACCCACTTCGCCGCCTGCTCCTCCAACCCCGGGAACACCATCTTCCCGCCCACATTCGCCTTGTCCCAGATCGCGATCCCCGGATTAGTCAACCCCAGAACCGCAACCCGCACATCACGACCGAACGGCGTCCGCAACCGCTTGATGACGTACGGGGCGAACGCCGGCCGCAACGTCCTCGCATCCAGCGCATTCGCCCCCAGCAGCGGGAAATCACACTGCTCCTCGAACTTCCGCAGCACCGGAATCCCGTAATTGAACTCGTGATTCCCCAGCGCTGCCGCGTCATACCCGATCGCGTTCATCGCCTGCGCCATCGGATGCACCGGACCACGCCGAGCGGTGATCGGATCGACCTTCGCGTAGTAGTACGACAACTGCGTGCCCTGGATCGTGTCACCCGCGTCGATCAACAACGTGTTCCGGCGCCCCTTCTCCCGGCGCACCTGATCCACCAGCGTCGAGATCTTCGCCAGACCGACGTCGTTGTGGGCCGCGTCGTCGTACTCCTTGTCGGTGAAGTAGTCCCAGTTGAAGACGTTCCCGTGCAGATCGGTCGTGCCCATCACGGTGAACGAGTACCGCTTACCGGGGCGCCCATGACCGTGCCCATGCCCATGCCCGCGGCCGTGCGCCTCGGCCGTACCCGCCGCCCCCACGACCGCACCGCCCGCCAACGCCACCCCCGCACCGGCGGCAGCCGAACGGCCCAGAAACGTCCTGCGGTCCAAGGGGTTCAACGACATCGCTCACTCACTCCTCGTTCAGTACGGGCAACGCGCGTAGATTCTGACCCGCCCCCCGTTCCACGCAACACCCCACACAGGTTTCGATCCGATGACCCCCCGACACACCTCCTCCACACCCACCCCCGTGCCACAGTGAACGCATGACCGAAACCCCCACACCCCAGCCCGCGTCCACCCCCACCACCCACCACCCCTACGGCACCCCCGACTCCCCCCACGTCACCGTCCGCGGCCAGGCCCACCTCGAAGTCGACCCCGAAACCGCCCACATCACCGTCACCGTCACCGCCCGCTCCACCGACCGCCGCACCACCCTCGACGACCTCACCCGCCGCAACACCACCACCCTCGACCTCATCAAGAGCTACGGCGACACCATCGAAAAACTCGAAACCGGCACCCTCACCATCAACCCCGAACTCACCCGCCACGGCCGCGCCGAACGCATCCGCGCCTACCACGGCCACATCCAACTCACCGTCACCATCAACGACTTCACCACCCTCGGCGAACTCATCACCCGCCTCGCCGACCAGGAACTCACCCGCATCGACGGCCCCTGGTGGTCCCTGCGCCCCACCTCCCCCCACCACGCCACCGCACGCAGCCAAGCCGTCCGCGAAGCCCTCCAACGCGCCCGCGAATACGCCGAAGCCCTCGACACCCGCCTCGGCGCCCTCCTCGAACTCAGCGACACCGGCACCCACCACAGCCCCCTCGCCCGCGCCGCCTTCGCCGAGTCCATGCCCTACGCGGCAGCGGCGGGCGGAGCCGACGCCGCCGACGCAGCCCCCATCAACCTCGAACCCGTACGCCAGAACATCGACGCCCAGGTCGAAGCCTCCTTCACCCTCATCCCGCCGGCCCTCGGATAAACGCTCATCAGAGCGGACCGCTGCACAATTCAACACTTGTCAATAACCCTTCACCCAAAGGTTGTTGAGGTGTCATGAGGAGCCAAATACCTACCCGTAGGTAAGGTTTAGGCTCGAACCATGCGCCGAGCGAAAATCGTTTGTACCCTGGGACCGGCAACCGACACATACGACCAGATCAAGGCCCTGGTCGAAGCGGGAATGGACATCGCCCGCTTCAACCTCAGCCACGGCTCCTACGCCGAACACGAGCAGCGATACCACCACGTCCGCAAAGCCTCCGAAGAGACCGGCCGCAGCGTCGGCATCCTCGCCGACCTTCAAGGCCCGAAGATCCGCCTCGGACGCTTCCGCGAAGGCCCCGTACTCCTTGAACGCGGCGACACCTTCACCATCACCGTCGAACCCCTCGAAAACGAAGGCAACGGCGACATCTGCGGCACCACCTACGACGGCCTCGCCGCCGACGTCACCACCGGCGAACGCATCCTCGTCGACGACGGCCGCGTCACCCTCGAAGTCACCGACGTCGACGGCCCCCGCGTCCACACCACCGTCATCGAAGGCGGCATGGTCTCCGACAACAAGGGCCTCAACCTCCCCGGCGTCGCCGTCTCCGTCCCCGCCCTCTCCGAGAAGGACATCGACGACCTCCGCTGGGCCCTGCGCACCGGCGCCGACCTCATCGCCCTCTCCTTCGTCCGCACCGGACGCGACATCGACGACGTCCACCGCATCATGGACGAGGAAGGCCGCCGCCTCCCCGTCATCGCCAAGGTCGAGAAACCCCAGGCCGTCGAGAACATCGACGACATCGTCGCCGCCTTCGACGGCATCATGGTCGCCCGCGGCGACCTCGGCGTCGAAATGCCCCTGGAACAGGTCCCGATCGTCCAGAAGCGCGCCATCAAACTCGCCAAGCGCAACGCCAAGCCGGTCATCGTCGCCACCCAGATGCTCGACTCGATGATCGACAACTCCCGCCCCACCCGCGCCGAAGCCTCCGACGTCGCCAACGCGATCATCGACGGCACCGACGCGGTGATGCTCTCCGGCGAGACCAGCGTCGGCAAGTACCCCATCGAGACCGTGCGCACCATGTCCCGCATCGTCGAAGCGGCCGAGGAAGACATCCTCGCCAAGGGCCTCCCGCCCCTCACCGACCGCAACAAGCCCCGCACCCAGGGCGGCGCCGTCGCGAGGGCCGCCGCCGAGATGGGCGACTTCCTCGGCGCGAAGTTCCTCGTCGCCTTCACCCAGAGCGGCGACACGGTCAAGCGCCTCTCCCGCTACCGCTCACCCATCCCGCTCCTCGCCTTCACCCCCGACGAAGCGACCCGCGCCCAGCTCAACCTCACCTGGGGCGTCGAGACCTTCCTCGGCCCGCACGTCGACTCCACGGACGCGATGGTCGCCCAGGTCGACGAGGAGCTCCTGCGCATCGGCCGCTGCGCGAAGGGCGACATCGTGGTGATCACCGCCGGCTCCCCGCCCGGCGTGGCCGGCTCCACCAACCTGGTCCGCGTCCACCACATCGGCGAGGACGACAGCCCGAAGTAGGGCGGCTCAGTATTTAGGCCCGACGTGCGCATCCATGAGGGCGACGGATGCCCGTCGGGCTACGGAGATGTTGAACGGATCGCTGCCGCGCGCGAGGGTGGTCCACTCCACGCCTACGGCGGTGAGGGTGTCGCTGAAGAGCCTGCGGATGTCGTCCGACTTGTTGCTGAAGAAGTACCGGGGGTACTCGTAACGCTTGCGTTCGCCGCGAACCATGCGCGTGGCCCAGTTGGTGATGCGGCAGCCGTCGGAGTGGATGAGCCCGCGGATGAATTCCCAGGGGTGGGCGGCCACGATCTGCTGCTGCCAGGGTTCGAGGGCGATCCGGCGGTTGTGCTTCTTGCCGGGGCCGTGTTGGGGGAAGAGGCAGGGCCAGTGCTTGCTGAAGGAAGTGACGTACTGGCAGCCCACACTGGCCACCCGGCAGACCTTGTTGTGCGGCCGCGCGATCTGGATGGCTTCGGCACAGGCGTCGATGAGGCCCGGCCAAGCGTCGGCGCACGCGATGCGCATCGAGTACACGCCTCGCTTCGCCGCGCTGATACAGCCGTCTCCGAGGTAGAGCCCCAGTAAGTAGGCGTACGAGGACGGGTTTTCGATCGCCGTGGGCTCTTCGGTACACCTCGGGCATGGTTTGCCCCGGTTCGTGTCGAGCGGTTCGAGGCGGGTCTGCCAGGAGCGGATCGCGGCGCGCGATATGCCGGTCTGCTTGCTCACGGAATTGAGGCTGCGTCCCTGTGCGACAAGTGCGATGACGCGTGTGCGGGTGTCAACGTCGTACATATTGACGACCTTGGACGCGATCTGGCGGTTGAGGGCCTGCATGGCGCCGTTTTCACCGGTGGGAGTGAAGATCGCCAACCGTTGGTGAACCTTGGAAATGAAGGGAAAGTGCCCTGGGTGGGATTCGAACCCACGCTGTCGGTGGTTTGAGCACCGTGTCTCTACCGCTGGACTACCAGGGCTGGCTTAGCATCAAAGGTTAGTTTAGACCCGCTGTGACTCAAACATACAGGAGCTAGGTAGGCTCATGTAGCAGTGCCTGCCCTGAATCAAGGAGCCCCGTGACCACCCCCGAGTCGCCCCAGCCCGTAGACGCCGTCGACGACGACAAGTCGCACGTCCCGCCGCTGACGACCCGTGTCGTCATCGCCGAGGACGAGGCCCTCATCCGCCTCGACCTCAAGGAGATGCTGGAGGAGGAGGGCTACTCCGTCGTCGGTGAGGCGGGCGACGGGCAGCAGGCCGTCGAGCTGGCCCGGGAGCACAAGCCGGACCTGGTCATCCTGGACGTGAAGATGCCGGTCCTCGACGGGATCTCCGCCGCCGAGAAGATCGCCGAGGAGTCCATCGCGCCCGTCCTCATGCTCACCGCCTTCTCGCAGCGCGACCTGGTCGAGCGGGCCCGGGACGCCGGGGCGATGGCGTACCTCGTGAAGCCGTTCAGCAAGAGCGACGTGGTGCCGGCCATCGAGATGGCCGTCTCCCGGTTCGCGGAGCTGAAGGCGCTGGAGAGCGAGATCGCGGACCTCTCCCAGCGGCTGGAGACCCGCAAGCTGGTGGACCGGGCCAAGAGCATCCTGCAGACGGATTACGGGCTCTCCGAGCCGGCCGCGTTCCGGTGGATCCAGAAGACGTCGATGGACCGGCGGATGTCGATGCAGCAGCTGGCGGAGGCGCTGATCGAGGACGCCGAGGAGAAGAAGAAGACGGCCGAGTAGCCCCGTACCGCTTACGTACGCGTAAATAAAGAGGCCCGCACCCGGAACAAGAACCGGGTGCGGGCCTCTTCGCGTACGGGGAGGGGAAGGACCTCAGTCCTCGCCCAGGTACGCCTTGCGGACCGAGTCGTCGTGCAGCAGGTCCTGGCCGGTGCCGGAGAGGACGATGTTGCCGACCTCCATCACGTGCGCGTGGTTGGCGAGCGAGAGCGCCGCCTGGGCGTTCTGCTCGACGAGCAGGATGGTGGTGCCCTGCGCGCGCAGTTCGGTGATGGTCGCCATGATCTTCTGCATCATGATCGGGGAGAGGCCCATGGAGGGCTCGTCGAGCATGAGCAGCTTCGGCTGGGACATCAGGGCCCTGCCCATGGCGAGCATCTGCTGCTCGCCGCCGGAGAGGGTTCCGGAGGCCTGCTTCCGGCGTTCCCCGAGGATGGGGAAGAGGTCGTAGGCGCGCTGGATGTCCTTGTTGATCCCGTCGCTGTCCTTGCGGAGGAACGCGCCGAGGCGCAGGTTGTCCTCGATGGACATGCGGGGGAAGATGTGGCGGCCCTCGGGGGAGTGGGCGAGTCCGAGGGAGACGACCTGGTGGGCCGGGACCTTGCGGAGGGACTTGCCGTTGAACTTGATCTGGCCGGTGAGCGGCTTGATCAGTCCGGAGAGGGTGCGCAGCGTCGTTGTCTTGCCGGCGCCGTTGGTGCCGATGAGGGTGACGACTTCGCCTTCTTCGACCTTGAACGAGATTCCCTTGACGGCCTCGATCTTGCCGTAGGCGACGCGCAGGTCCTCGACTTCGAGAAGTGCGGTCATCGGTCGTTCTCCTTGCTGGTGCTCTCGCCGGGGGCGGCCGGGGCGTCCTCGGTGGTGGCCTCTGCCGCGGGGGCGGTGGCCTCCGGGGTGGTGGCCTCGGTGGTCTCCGCCGCTGCTGCGGCTTCGGCGGCTTCGACCTCGGCGACCTCCGCCGCGCCCGGGTCGCCTTCGAAGGGCTCGCCGAGGTAGGCGGCGACGACGCGGTCGTCGCCCTGGACCTCGGCGGCGGTGCCTTCGACCAGTTTCTCGCCCTGGACGAGGCAGGCGACGCGGTCGCAGAGGTTGAAGATGAAGCGCATGTCGTGCTCGATGACGAGGACGGCGATGCCCTTGTCGCGGATGGCGAAGATGAGTTCTTCGGCCGCGCGGGTCTCCTGCGGGTTCATGCCTGCGGTGGGTTCGTCGAGCAGGAGGAGGCCGGGCTCGCTGGCGAGCGCGCGGGCGATCTCCAGCTTGCGCTGTTCGCCGTAGGGGAGGTTGCGGGAGAGGTGTTCGGCCTTGTGGTCGAGGCCGACGAACTCCAGCAGTTCCATGGCCCGGGCCTTGGATTCGGCCTCGGCGCGGTGGAAGCCGGGGCCGCGGAGGAGGGCGGACCAGAGGCCTTCCTTGGTGCGGGTGTGGCGTCCGACGAGGACGTTCTCCAGGACGGTCATGTTGGAGAAGAGCCGGATGTTCTGGAAGGTGCGGGCGATGCCGGTCGCCGTGATCTTGAAGGATTTGGCGGGGAGGACGTTGCCCTTGTAGCGGACTTCGCCCTCGGTGGGGATGTAGAGGCCGGTGAGGCAGTTGAAGAAGGTGGTCTTGCCTGCGCCGTTGGGGCCGATGAGGCCGACGATCTCGCCGGAGTTGACGGTGAGGTCGACGGACCGGACGGCGGTGAGGCCGCCGAACCGCATCGTGACGCCGCGGGCGTCGAGGACGGTCTCGCCGGGTGCGCTCACGGCTGCTGCCTCGGCGGTGGTGGTGTCGGTGGTCATCGTCAGGCCCCTGCCTTGGTGAGAGTGGCGGGCGCTTCGTCCTTCTCGTGGAATTCGAGCTGTCGGCGGCGGTTGGCGATGAGGCCCTCGGGGCGGAAGCGCATGAGCAGGACCAGTGCGAGGCCGAAGGCGAAGAGCTGGTAGTCGCTCATGAACTGGAGCTTGGCCGGGATGAGGAAGAGCAGTGCGCCGCCGACGAGCGGGCCGCTGATCGTTCCCATGCCGCCGAGGACGACCGCTGCCAGGAGGAAGGCCGAGTTGGGAGGGACGGCGTGGGCGAACTGGTACTGCTCGGGGGTCACGGTGTAGGTGACGTGTGCCTGTACGGCTCCGGCGAGGCCGGCGAGGGTGGCGCCGAGGGCGAAGGCGATGAGCTTGGTGCGGAAGCCGTTGATGCCCATGGCTTCGGCGGCTGTCTCGTCCTCGCGGATGGCGACCCAGGCGCGGCCGATGCGGGATTCCGCGCTGCGGCGGAAGACCACGACCACGACGAGGGTGACCAGCAGCATCAGGAAGAAGTAGTTCGCGAAGCGGCCGATGGTGAACCCGGCGATGGTGTGGGTGGCGCCGAAGTCGAAGCCGAACATGGTGAGGTTCGGGATCGAGGAGATGCCGTTGGAGCCGTTGGTGACGTCGGGTCCTGAGGTGCCGTCGAGGTTGAGGACGGCGATGCGGAAGATCTCTCCGAAGCCGAGGGTCACGATGGCGAGGTAGTCGCCGCGCAGTCGCAGGGTGGGGGCGCCGATGAGGACGCCGAAGACCATGGATGCGGTGGCGCCGACCAGGATGGCCTGCCAGAACGGCAGCTGGATGCCGAGCGGGGAGGTCGGGGAGCCGGAGACCAGGGCGGCGGCGTAGGCGCCGACGCCGAGGAAGGCGACGTATCCGAGGTCGAGGAGGCCGGCGAGGCCGACGACGATGTTCAGACCGAGGGCGACGGTGGCGAAGATGAGGATGTTGACGCCGATGGTCGCGTACTGGTCGTCGGACTGGGTGAACGGGAAGGCCGCGGCGGCTACGAAGGCGCCGACGAGGGTCACGTTGCGGTGGCGTGCGGTGAGGGTGGAGACCCGCTGGATGAGGCCGGCTTTCTGGATCGCCGCGAAGCCGAAGCCAGCGGTGATGAGGAAGCCGATGAACAGCTGGTCGTACTCGGTGGTGATGCCGTAGGTGAAGACGGCGAGGCCGAGTGCGAGGACGACCGCGACGATCAGGATCTCGATGTACGAGGGGAGGGTCTTCGCGGGCGGGGCGGGGGTGGTGGCGAGGGTGCCCTTGTAGACGGACCAGCGGTTGCTGAGGTTGTGCTTGAACTGGTCGAAGGCGCTGTCGTCGGGGTCGGCCGGGCTGGTTTCGGGCCGCTCGTAGGGCAGGGAGCGGGCGCCGAGCCAGCCGATGAGGGTGGCGGCCAGGGCGACGTAGGCGCCGGGTTCGAGGTTGACCGCGCCGCCGAGCTTGGTGCTGATGGCGCCGATGGTGAACCAGGCGGTGGCGAAGGCCGCGTAGGCGGCGAGCCGGATCGCGGGGTCGGCGCCCTGCGGGGTGAGCCAGTTCAGGCCCTTGATCCCGTAGGAGGAGAGGCCGAAGAGGGTGAGGAGTGCGCCGCTGACGAGGACGAGCCACTGGAGGCCGCCGGGGTAGCCGTAGACCGTGAGGTCGCCGGGGAAGGCGGAGGTCCAGGTCCAGGCGAGGAAGGCGGAGACGACGGTGAGTGCGCCGCCTGCGGTGGCTGTGGCCCGTGCGATGTGGGGCGGGAGGAGGGAGCCGCGGGTGGCCGGGGTGGCCGGTGCGGGTGCGGTGACCGTGGTGGTCTGTGTAGTGGTCATCGTGGTCACGCCCTGTCCGCGACGCGCTCGCCCATGATGCCCTGGGGCCGGAAGAGGAGCACGAGGATGAGGAGTACGAACGCCCAGGCGTTGGCCCAGGACTGGCCGCCGAGCTGTTCGAGGCCGGGTATTTCGGCGACGTAGGCGGCTGCCATGGTCTCGGCGACGCCGAGGGTGAGGCCGCCGATCATGGCGCCGTAGATGTTGCCGATGCCGCCGAGGACGGCTGCGGTGAAGGCCTTGAGGCCGAGGAGGAAGCCCATGCGGAACTGGACTTCGCCGTACTTGAGGCCGTAGGCGACGGCTCCGATGGCGGCGAAGGTGGCGCCGAGGGCGAACGCGACCACGATGATGCGGTCGGTGTTGATGCCCATGAGCTTGGCGGTGTCCGGGTCCTGCGCGGTGGCCTGCATGCCGCGGCCGGTGCGGGTCTTGACCACGAAGTAGCCGAGGACGGCCATCGACAGGGGGGCGGCGATGAGCAGGAAGACGTCACCGGTCTGGATGGTGACGGGGCCGAGCTCGAAGGGGCCGCCGGGGATTTCGGGGAAGGTGCGGGCGGACTTGGCGCCCGGGTACCAGGCCCATACGGCTTGCTGGAGGGCGAGCGAGAGGCCGATGGCGGTGATGAGTGGTGCGAGTCGTGGTCCGCCGCGCAGTGGCCGGTAGGCGAATCGTTCCGCTCCGACCGCGATGGTGGTGGCGACGACGATCGCGCCTATGAGCATGAGGGGGAGTGCGAGCAGCACGCTGGTGCCGCTGGGGAGTATGAGCCAGACCGTGAGGGCCCCGAAGCCGCCGGTCATGAAGATCTCGCCGTGGGCGAAGTTGATGAGCTGGACAATGCCATAGACCATCGTGTAGCCGATGGCGACGAGCCCGTACATCGATCCGAGTAGCAGGCCGTTGACCAGCTGTTGCGGCAGTTCGTTCACCGCGGGTCCTCCGTGTCTTTCGCCGGGTATAGAGCAGCGCGGGGTGCCTGGTGTGCGGCCCCCCGCGCTGCCGGTGGTAGGTCAGGCTGGTGGTGTCAGCTGGTGAGCTCGCCGGACTTGACCGCGGCCCAGTTGCCGTCCTTGTACTCGTAGACGGTGAGCTGCTTGTTGGTGGTGTCACCGAACTCGTCGAAGGAGACCTTGCCGGTCACGCCTTCGAAGTCGACCTTGCCGACGGCCTCGGCGACCTTGGCGCGGGCGTCGCTCGGGAGCTTGCCGTCGTTGGCCTCGACGACGGCCTTGACGGCCTCGATGATCGACCAGGCGGCGTCGTAGGAGTAGCCGCCGTAAGCCTCGAAGGGCTCCTTGTAGCCGGCCTTCTCGTAGTTCGCGACGAACTCCTTGGCGGACGGCAGGGTCTCGATCGGCGCGCCGACGGAGGTGGCGAGGTCGCCCACGCCTTCCGCGCCGGAGAGCTTGATGTACTCGCCGCTGTAGATGCCGTCGCCGCCGACGAGCGGGATCTTGGCGCCGGCCTTCTTGATCTGCTTGCTCAGCGGGCCTGCGGCGGGGTACTCGCCGCCGTAGTAGACGACGTCGGCGCCGGAGCTCTTGACCTTGGTGGCGACCGAGGAGAAGTCCTTGGTCTCGGGGTCGATGTGCTCGGTGCCGGCGATCTTGCCACCGAGCTTCTCGAACTCGGCCTTGAAGGTGCCGGCCAGGCCTGCGCCGTAGGTCTTCTTGTCGTCGATGACGAAGACGTTCTTCTTCTTGGCGTCGTTGAAGAGGTACTGCGCCGCGAAGGGGCCCTGGACGGCGTCCGTGGTCGCGGTGCGGAAGTAGGAGGCGAACGGGCGGGCCTTGGTGCCGCCGTTCCAGTCCTGGCCCTGGGTGAGGGAGGGCGAGGTGTTCGCCGGGGAGACCTGGACGAGCTTGGCGTCGGCCAGGACCTTCTGCATGGACTCGCCGACGGACGAGTTCAGCGGGCCGACGGTGCCGAGGACCTTCTTGTTGGCGACGAACTTGCTGGCGTTCTGCTGTCCGGAGGACGGCTGGGCCTGGTCGTCGAGCGCCTGGATCTCGAAGGTGATGCCTTCGACGTACTTCTTGGAGTTGGCCTGCTTGACGGCGAGGTCGGCGGAGTTCTTGATGCCGAGGCCGAGGGCGGACAGGTCGCCGGTGAGCGGGGCGTCGAGGCCGATGACGACGGTCTGGGTGCCACCGTCGCCGCCGCTGCCGTCGTTGCCGCTGTCGTCACGCGATCCACAGGCGGTGAGGGTGAGTGCTCCGGTGGTGAGCACGGCAGTGAGTATGAGCAAAGAACGGTGTCGCACGAAAAGTCCTTTCCCTGGCGCGGCCTCCTCTGCTTGAGGTGCCGTGTCGGTCGCCGGGCCGTACTGAGTGGTGCGAGGGGGCTGTGCAGCAGACGTGCCCGGCGGCGCGGTGACTGGCGGTGACTCTAAGCGCAGCTGAGGGCCTCCGGGACGGGTCGGCGACGGATGTGACGCTCTTGTTATGCCGTTGAGCAAGGCTTGAGGTTCCTGGGTGTGGATGTGTGGCTTTGGCACGGAGTGCGGAATGACCACATGCTGAGAACGCGCAGCTCTGCTAAGGGGCTTGGGGTGATCTTGGTGCTGACGCGAGGTGGGGGTGGCGTCGGGCGTGCCGGTGCTCCCCGGGGGCCTCGGGCCGGGGTGGGCGGCTGGTTCTCGCATTTCGTGCTTGTTACGCAGTGTTACGGCCGCGAAGGTGCGTTCGAGTCCGCTGAGGCCAATGTGGCTGCTGAGTGGCTCATGGAACGTCGTGCGGCGTCAAGGGTGTTGACCGAGTGTGGTGATCAACGTGGTGGGAATTGGTGGGGATATGGCGCTGCCCGGCCGGAATGCGAGGTGCGATTCCGGCCGGGCAGTGGGGCCTTGCGGCGGTGGTACGGGGGTGGTGTGGCGTGCTGTCGGGAGTGCGGGTGTCAGCTCGCGTCGGGGCGGGGGGCGTCACGGAGGAGGCAGGTGAGACGGGCGGTACAGACCCGCTTGTCCTGTTCGTCGGTGATGACGATCTCGTACGTGGCGGTCGAGCGGCCGCGGTGTACGGGGGTGGCGACGCCGGTGACGAGGCCGCTGCGGGCGCCGCGGTGGTGGGTGCAGTTCAGGTCGACGCCGACGGCGATCTTGCCTGCGCCGCCGTGGAGCATGGAGCCGATGGAGCCAAGGGTCTCGGCGAGGACTGCGGAGGCGCCGCCGTGCAGGAGGCCGTAGGGCTGGGTGTTTCCTTCGACGGGCATGGTGCCGACGACGCGGTCGGCGGCGGCCTCGACGATGGTCACGCCCATGCGTTCGCCGAGGTGGCCTGCGGAGAAGAGGGCGGGCAGGTCGATGCCGAGTGCCGCGTACTCGTCGATGACTTCCTGCGGGAAGAGGGGTGCGGTGTGCTCGCCCATGGATCCGGCTCCGATCGTCTGCGCTGGTTCATTGCTGTGTGCACTGTTCTTACCAGACGACTGAGCAAACGCTTAGGGGGTGGCGGTTCTCAGTCGGTGGCCTCTGTGCTCTCGAAGCGGATCACGACCGACTTGCTGGCCGGGGTGTTGCTGGTGTCCGCGGTGGAGCCGAGCGGGACCAGGACGTTGGTCTCGGGGTAGTAGGCGGCGGCGCAGCCACGGGCGGTGGGGTAGTGGACGACGCGGAAGCCCTCCGCGCGGCGTTCCACGCCGTCCTTCCACTCGCTGACGAGGTCGGTGTAGGCGCCGTCGGTGAGGCCGAGGGCTTCCGCGTCGTCGGGGTTGACCATGACGATGCGGCGGCCGCCCTTGATGCCGCGGTAGCGGTCGTCGAGGCCGTAGATGGTGGTGTTGTACTGGTCGTGGGAGCGCAAGGTCTGCAACAGGAGCCTGCCTGCGGGGAGTTCGGGGAACTCGACGGGCGCTGCGGTGAAGTTGGCGCGTCCGGTGGCGGTGGGGAAGCGGCGTTCGTCGCGGGGGGCGTGGGGGAGGGCGAAGCCGCCGGGGTGGGCGGCGATGCGGGTGTTGAAGTCCTCGAAGCCGGCGACGACGCGGGAGATCCGGTCGCGGATGGTGGCGTAGTCCCGCTCGAACTCCTCCCACGGCGTACGGGAGTCGGCGCCTAGGACCGCGCGGGCGAGGCGGGCGACGATCGCCGGCTCGGAGAGGAGGTGGGGGCTCGCGGGGGTGAGGTTGCCCCGGGAGGCGTGGACCATGCCCATGGAGTCCTCGACGGTCACGAACTGCTTGCCGCTGGCCTGGGTGTCCTTGTCGGTGCGGCCGAGCGTCGGCAGGATCAGGGCGCGGGTGCCGGTGACGGCGTGCGAGCGGTTGAGCTTGGTCGACACGTGGACGGTGAGGCGGGCGCGGCGCATCGCGGCCTCGGTGACCGTGGTGTCGGGGGTGGCGGCGACGAAGTTGCCGCCCATGGCGAAGAAGACCTTGGCCTCCCCGTCGCGCAGGGCCTGGATGGAGCGCACCACGTCGTAGCCGTGGTGGCGGGGCGAGGTGATGCCGAACTCCTTGTCGAGGGCGTCGAGGAAGGCCGGGGCGGGCCGTTCGAAGATGCCCATGGTGCGGTCGCCCTGGACGTTGGAGTGGCCGCGCACGGGGCAGACCCCGGCGCCGGGGCGGCCGATGTTTCCGCGCAGGAGAAGGAAGTTGACGACTTCGCGGATGGTGGGCACGGAGTGCTTGTGCTGGGTGAGTCCCATGGCCCAGCAGACGATGGTGCGCTCCGAGGCGAGGACCATGGTGAGGGCCTGCTCGATCTCGGGGCGGGTGAGGCCGGTGGCGGCGAGGGTCTCGTCCCAGTCGGCGGCTTCGGCGGCCTTGGCGAACTCCTCGTAACCGTGGGTGTGTTCGGTGATGAAGGCGGTGTCGACGGCGCCTTCGGTGGCGAGGATCAGCTTGTTGAGGAGGCGGAAGAGGGCCTGGTCGCCGCCGATGCGGATCTGGAGGAAGAGGTCGTTGAGCGGTGTGCCCCTGAGCATGCCGTGCGGGGTCTGCGGGTTCTTGAACCGCTCCATGCCGGCTTCGGGGAGCGGGTTCACCGAGATGATCTTCGCTCCGGAGTTCTTGGCCTTCTCCAGGGCGGAGAGCATCCGGGGGTGGTTGGTGCCGGGGTTCTGTCCGGCGACGATGATCAGGTCGGCCTGGTGGATGTCCTCCAGGGAGACGCTGCCCTTGCCGATGCCGATGGTCTCGTTGAGCGCCGAGCCGGACGACTCGTGGCACATGTTGGAGCAGTCGGGGAGGTTGTTGGTGCCGAACTCGCGGGCGAAGAGCTGGAGGAGGAACGCGGCCTCGTTGCTGGTGCGCCCCGAGGTGTAGAAGAGGGCCTCGTCGGGGGAGGCCAGGGCGGTCAGCTCCTCGGCGATGACCGCGAAGGCGCGTTCCCAGGTGATGGCCTCGTACCGGTCGGCGCCTTCGGGGAGGTACACCGGCTGGGTGATCCTGCCCTGCTGGCCCAGCCAGTAGCCGCTGCGCTCGGCGAGGTCGGCGACGGGGTGCGCGGCGAAGAAGTCGGGGGTGACGCGGCGCAGGGTCGCCTCTTCGGCGACGGCCTTCGCCCCGTTCTCGCAGAATTCGGCGGTGTGCCGCTTCTCGCCCTCGGGCCAGGCGCAGCCGGGGCAGTCGAAGCCGTTCTTCTGGTTGACCTTGAGGAGGGTCTGCGCGGTGCGGCGCACGCCCATCTGCTGCTGGGCGATGCGCAGGGAGTGGGCGACGGCGGGCAGTCCGGCGGCGGCGTGCGGGGCCGCTTCGACCTGCGGGGCGTCCTGGACCGGGTCACCGGTCGGCGGCTTGCTGGCCATGATGCTGCTCCCCTTCGAGCGCTCTTCCACGTGGCGAGGTATTGCATGTCCTCACCATCGATCCTGTCACGGCCGCGCAAGGTGGTGCCGGTCCGGATTGTCAGTGGGGCGTGGCAGGATCGGGGGCGTGGCTGAGACGGCATCGAAGAAGACGGCAGACAACCGACCGCGCCTGCTCCTCATGGACGGGCACTCCCTGGCGTACCGGGCGTTCTTCGCCCTGCCCGCGGAGAATTTCACGACGGCGGTGGGGCAGCCGACGAATGCCGTGTACGGCTTCATGTCGATGCTGGCGAACACCCTGCGTGACGAGGCGCCCACGCACTTCGCGGTCGCGTTCGACGTGTCCCGCAAGACCTGGCGTGCGCAGGAGTTCCCGGAGTACAAGGCGAACCGCTCCAAGACCCCCGACGAGTTCAAGGGGCAGGTCGAGCTGATCGGCGAGCTGCTGGACGCGATGCACGCGGACCGGTTCGCGGTGGACGGGTTCGAGGCGGACGACGTCATCGCGACGCTGGCGACCCAGGCCGAGGCGGCCGGGTTCGAGGTGCTGATCGTCACCGGTGACCGGGACTCCTTCCAGCTGATCACGGAGAACGTGACCGTGCTGTACCCCACCAAGGGGGTCTCCGAGCTGACCCGGTTCACTCCGGAGAAGGTCGTCGAGAAGTACGGACTCACCCCGCAGCAGTATCCGGACTTCGCCGCGCTGCGCGGCGACCCGTCGGACAACCTTCCGGGCATCCCCGGCGTCGGTGAGAAGACGGCCGCGAAGTGGATCAACCAGTTCGGTTCGTTCGCGGAGCTGGTGGAGCGGGCCGACGAGGTCAAGGGCAAGGCCGGGCAGAATTTCCGGGACCACCTGGACGCGGTGAAGATGAACCGGGTCCTGACCGAGATGGTCCGGGACGTGGAGCTGCCGAAGTCCCCGGCCGAGCTGGAGCGCGCTCCGTACGACCGCACGGCGGTCACCGGTGTCCTGGACATACTGGAGATCCGTAACCCGAGCCTGCGTGAGCGTCTTCTCGCCGTCGACCCGGGTGCGGCGGAGGCCGAGCCGCCCGCGCCCGCCGCCGGGATCGAGCTGGACGGGGTGGTGCTCGGCTCGGGTGAGGTCGCCCCGTGGCTGGAGGCGCACGGTGCGCAGCCGCTCGGCGTGATGACCGTCGACACCTGGTCGCTGGGCGCCGGCACGGTCACCGAGGTGGCGCTCGCCGCAGCCGACGGTGCCGCCGCCTGGCTGGACCCGACGCAGCTGGAGGAGGCCGACGAGCGGGCGTTCGCCGCCTGGGTGTCGGACCCGCAGCGGCCGAAGGTCCTGCACAACGCGAAGAACGTGATGCGGGTCTTCCCCGAGCACGGCTGGCAGCTCGAAGGCGTCGCGATGGACACCGCGCTCGCCGCGTATCTGGTGAAGCCGGGCCGCCGCTCCTTCGCCCTGGACGCGCTGGCCGTGGAGTATCTGGGCCGCGAGCTGGCCCCGGCCGCCGCCTCCGACGGGCAGCTGGCCTTCGGCGCGGACGACCGGGCCGAGGCGGACGCCCTGATGGCGCAGGCCCGCGCCGTGCTCGACCTGGGTGACGCGTTCACGACCCGCCTGAAGGAGGTCAACGCCACCGAGCTGCTCCATGACATGGAGCTGCCGACCTCGATCCTCCTGGCCCGTCTGGAGCGGCACGGGATCGCCGCGGACCGGGCCCATCTGGAGTCCATGGAGGAGCAGTTCGCCGGGACCGTGCAGCAGGCGGTGAAGGAGGCGCACGCGGCGGTGGGCCGGGAGTTCAACCTCGGTTCGCCCAAGCAGCTCCAGGAGATCCTCTTCGGTGAGCTGGGCCTGCCGAAGACGAAGAAGACCAAGACCGGATACACGACGGACGCGGACGCGCTGGCCTGGCTGGCCGCGCAGACCGAGCACGAGTTGCCGGTCCTGATGCTGCGCCACCGCGAGCAGGCGAAGCTGAGGGTCACGGTCGAGGGCCTGGTCAAGACGATCGCCGCCGACGGCCGGATCCACACCACGTTCAACCAGACGGTGGCGGCGACGGGCCGGCTCTCCTCCACCGACCCCAACCTGCAGAACATCCCCGTCCGTACGGATGAGGGGCGGGCGATCCGCCGGGGCTTCGTCGTCGGCGAGGGCTTCGAGACGCTGATGACGGCGGACTACAGCCAGATCGAGCTGCGGGTGATGGCGCACCTCTCCGAGGACGCCGGTCTCATCGAGGCGTTCACCTCCGGCGAGGACCTGCACACCACGGTCGCCTCGCAGGTCTTCGGCGTCGAGAAGGGCGCTGTCGACGCGGAGATGCGCCGCAAGATCAAGGCCATGTCGTACGGACTGGCCTACGGTCTCTCCGCGTTCGGCCTCTCCCAGCAGCTGAACATCGACCCGGCCGAGGCCCGGGTGCTGATGGACACCTACTTCGAGCGGTTCGGCGGGGTCCGGGACTACCTCCACCGGGTCGTCGAGGAAGCGCGTGCCACCGGGTACACGGAGACGATCCTCGGCCGCCGCCGCTATCTCCCCGACCTGAACAGCGACAACCGCCAGCGCCGCGAGGCCGCCGAGCGGATGGCGCTCAACGCCCCGATCCAGGGCACCGCCGCGGACATCGTGAAGGTGGCGATGCTGCGGGTGGACAAGGCGCTGCGGGAGGCGGAGCTGACCTCGCGGATGCTGCTCCAGGTCCACGACGAAATCGTGCTGGAGATCGCGAAGGGCGAGCGGAAGCAGGTGGAGCAGATCCTCCGCCACGAGATGGCGAACGCCGTCGAGCTGCGCGCCCCGCTCGACGTCTCGGTCGGCGTCGGCAAGGACTGGGAGTCGGCGGCCCACTGAGCCGGGGGAAACGGGAAGGGCCCGGAACCGCATCGCGGTCCCGGGCCCTTACCCGTGCGGCTACTCCCGGCCGGCGGACGCTCCCGTACGGGACTCCTCCGCCCCGGACACCGTCCCCGGGCCGTCGTCCGCCGGCCGCCGCCTGCGCAGCAGCCGCATCCACACCCCGTACAGCAGCAGTCCGGCCGCAAGTCCCGCGCCCGCGCCGAAGCAGGCGGTCGGGATGATGTCGAGCGGGTTCTCGATGCGCCCGAAGTGGGCGTACCAGCGCACGCACCGGTGGGCGGTCCCCAGCACCACGCAGCCGGCCAGCAGTCCGAGCGCGCCCCACCGTTCGCCCCGGCCGAGCGACGGGAGCGCCGGGTCCACGGGCGCCGGGGCGTCGGCGGTGCGTCGCAGCCCGGTGGCGACGAACCAGCCGAGCACCACCAGCGCCAGCGCCGAGCTGCCGTACTGCGCGAACTGGTAGAGCGGGAAGCCGCCGACGGTCCGGTTGAGGAACGGCAGCAACTCCGTGCCCCACCTGCTGTGATGGGTGAACGCGTCCCACACCACATGCGTGGCGGCACCGAGTGCGGCGGACCGCACGAACCACAGCCAGGCGGACGGCCCGAACGTTTCGCGGGTCCACCGCTGTCCCCGTACGAAGGTGTGGACGCGGCCCCGTACCCGTACCGGAAGCAGTGCAACCAGCGGCTCGCGCAGCGCCGCCCACACGGCCACCAGCACGGCCGCGATCAGCACGTTCACGGTGACCACACCGAGGAAGGTGTGCGTGAAGTCACCGAACTCCATGGCCCCGGGGATCACCGTGTCCGCGAAGTAGGTGACGTCGGGCGCGAACGAGCCGGCGACGAGCGCCGAGGGGAACAGCCCCCAGCGGGCGGTCCCGTTCCGGCGGATCGCCGGGAGCACGGCGGCGGCATGGCTGAGGGTGAACGGCATGGCGGCAAGTATGCGCGAACGTCGGGTACCGCACCTCGGGGCACCCTCCGTTGCCCTCCCGGACCACGTGTGCGCGGGAACGTGAAAAAACAGTAAGAAGCGGTCAGGGTGCGGTGCCCGGGCGTCACGAGGTGCCGTAGGGTCGCTTGAGTCTTGCGCTGGGGAGCGCGAGCAGCCTTCGAGGGGGAGGGACCGGAACGTATGGCAGCGCACATTCGACGACGTCTGCGCAAGGGGGCCACGACCACCGCGGTGGCGGCGGCCGCCGTGGCGGCGCTCGCGGCTTCCCAGGCCCCCGCGGCCCCGCTGACCGAAGGGTCCACGGGCGGCGACCAGCAGGCCGCCGGCGGTGAGTCGGGCGGCCCGGAGGACGATGCCGCCACGGGCAACTCGCCGTACTACACCGACCTTCCGCCCCTCGTCACGCCCGACCGGCCCGGTTCGTCCAGTAATCTCCCGGCCGCCACCGGCAGTGCGGAAGCGGGCATTCCGGCCTCCGTCCTGGCCGCGTACAAGCAGGCCGAGCGGACCGTGGCGGGCACCGACCCGGCCTGCCGGCTGCCCTGGCAGCTCCTCGCCGCGATCGGCAAGGTCGAGTCCGGCCAGGCCCGCGGCGGCAAGGTCGACGCGAACGGCACCACCCCCTCCCCGATACTCGGCCCGGCCCTCAACGGCCAGGGCTTCGCACTGATCAAGGACACCGACGGCGGGGCGTACGACGGTGACGCCGTCCACGACCGCGCGGTCGGCCCGATGCAGTTCATCCCGTCGACCTGGGCCACCTGGGGCCAGGACGCGAACGGCGACGGCCGCAAGGACCCCAACAACATCTACGACGCGGCGCTCGCCGCCGGGCGCTACCTCTGCGCGGGCGGCCGGGACCTCGCCGTCGCGGCCGATCTCGACCGGGCCGTACTGAGCTACAACCAGTCGACGGAGTACCTGCGTACGGTCCGCTCCTGGTTCGCGTACTACCAGCGCGGTACGCACGAGGTGCCCGACGGCAGCGGAGTCCTCCCCACCTCTCCCAGCACCCCGACGCCGAGCCCCACCCCCGGCGGGACGACGAGCCCGACGCCGTCCCCGTCGCCCTCCAAGTCCGGCGGTACGAAGCCGAGCCCCGGCCCCTCGAAGCCCGGCGGCGGCTCCAGCCCGACCCCGAAGCCCACGCCGACGCCGACCCCGCCCCCGAAGCCGACCCCGCCCCCGGCCGACACTCTCGGCTCCCTGGAGAACGCGGGCACCGGCCCCCTCACCGCCACCGCGGGCGGGACGTTCGACGAGCGGGTCTCCGTCCGCGCCCGCAACGCCCTCGGCGCACCGATGGCCCAGCTGCCCGTCACCTTCACCGTCACCGGGTCCACCGGCACCCTCTTCGACGGCGGCCGGAAGACGGTCACGGTCCTCAGCAAGGCCGACGGCACCGCCACCGCACCGGCGCTCAAGGCGGGCGAGAAGTCCGGCGACTTCACCGTGACCGCCACCGCCGGCACCACCCGGCCGCGCACCCTGACGTACGCGGCGAGCGTCACCGCCCGCCAGGCCGACGTGATCGTACGGACGGACAGCAAGGCGCTCGTCGCGGCGCCCGGCGAGAAGTTCGCGGACGCGGTCACCCTCAAGGCCACGTACAAGGGCGCCGCAGCCGCCGGAGTGGCCGTCACCGCCACCCTGGTCGCGGATGCCGACAAGCCCGCCGAGAACGACAGGGGCCCGCACTTCAAGGACGCGGACGGCAAGCCGCTGCGCACCCTGGCCCTCACGACGGACGCCGACGGGCTGCTCCGGCTCCCGGACCTCTTCGCCGACGAGAACCCGGGCACGTACCAGCTGGTGCTCACCACCGAGGGCGGCGCCACGGTCGTCATCGAGCTCACCGTGGAAGCGGCCGAGGAGACGGCGCCCCCTGAAGCCTGACCCGCCCGCTCTCCCGACAGCCCCCGCACCCACCCGGTGCGGGGGCTGTCCGCGCTGTTCTCATCTCACGCCCGGGTTGCTACGGTGCCCCAGCCCTGACGCCCCATCAGATCACCGTCCCGGGAGGCCGAGCATGCGTGCCCTCGTCGCCGCCGCCATCGGACTGGCCGCCGCCCTCGCGCTGGTGTTCACGATCTCCGCCGTCGGCTCCCCGCCCGGCGAGACCTCACCGAAACCCCTGCTCACCACCGTCCCGGGCCCCAAGCAGTAGCCCAGCGAGGGAGAGGTCACCACCATGCGCCGCCGAGCCGGTCTCGTACTCCTGGCCTTCGCCGTCTTCTTCGCCGCCCTGTCGCCCCTGCTGCGCTGGTACGCCTTCCCCCGCCTGGCCAAGGTCCCGCCGAACCAGTACCAGGAAGTCGTCCTGGAGGCGAAGCCCGCCACCCTCCTCGACTACACGACCCTCAAGGCGAAGGAGGTCGAGAAGGTCACCATCGTCCAGACGCTCAAGGGCAATGTGGAGGAGTCCGAGAAGATCGAACGCAGCGCCGGGCGGGACGTCGTCGTCTGGGACGCGCTCTCCTACATCCAGGGCCCCGACGGCAAGATGGTCTCCGAGATCCCCGAGCGCTACATCTTCGACGCCCACACCCAGGCCCCCGTCAACGCCACCGGCGAGATGGTCGACGGCGACCCGGTCCGGCGCACGGGCATCGAGTTCAAGTGGCCCTTCCTCACCGAGAAGCGGGACTACGAGTACTTCGACGCCCAGAGCCGCACCACCGCGCCCATCCACTACAAGGGCACCCGCACCTTCCGCGGCCTGGAGGTCTACTACTTCGAGCAGACGATCCCGTGGACCAAGGTCCCGATGCCGAAGAAGATGCCCATCGAGGGCGTCACCGCCGAGCAGATCACGCAGACCGGCATCACCCGCTGGTACACCACCAAGCGCATGTTCTGGGTCGACCCCGTCACCGGAGCCCCGGTCAACGGCGAGGAGATCCACCGGGAGGAGCTGCGCAACGCCAAGAAGATGGGCATGTCCGAGGACACCGTCACCGCGTTCTCCGGCCATGTGAAGATGCGCGAGGACTACATCGTGGACACCGTCGGCCTGGTGAAGTCCCAGCGCGTCCTGGTCCTCCTCCTCACCTCCTACCTGCCCTGGGGCTTCCTCGGCCTCGGTATCGGCCTGCTCGCACTGGCCCTGTGGCTGGAGGCCCGCTCCCGGACACCGCGGGAACCTACGAGCGCTTGAGCCGCGCCGAGGTGTACCGCGTCGCCTGTACGGTCGTGGGGTCCTCCGGCCACGGGTGCTTCGGGTAGCGGCCGCGCAGCTCCGCCCGTACGGCCTTGTAGCCGTCCTGCCAGAACGACGCCAGGTCCGCCGTGACAGCGGCGGGCCGCCCGGCGGGGGAGAGCAGATGGACCAGGACCGGCACCCCGGCCACCCGGGGCGTCTCGCTCAGCCCGAACAACTCCTGGAGCTTCACCGCGAGTACGGGCTGTTCGCCGCCGTACTCGACCCGGATACGGGAGCCGCTCGGCACCTCGATCCGCTCCGGCGCCAGCTCGTCCAGCCGCACCGCCTCACCCGTCGCCCACGGCAGCAGCCGGCGCAGCGCCTGGCCCGCGTCGATCCGGCCCAGGTCGGAGCGGCGCCGGGCCCGGGAAAGCTCCGGCTCCAGCCACGCCCCGGTCTCCGCCGGCAGCGCCTCGTCCGAGACGTCCGGCCACGGCGCGCCCAGCACCCGGTGCAGGAACGCCAGACGCAGCCGGAACTGCTCACTGTCCCGGGTCCACCGCAGCAGCCCGAGCCCCTCCCGCCGCAGCCCCTCCACCAGGGCCCCGCGCACCAGCTCCGGATCCGGCTGCTTCAGCGGCCGCACCGACAGCTCCACCGCCCCCACCCGGTCCACCGACCGGGCCACCACCTCGCCGTCCACCCAGCGGACCTCCTCGCCGCGCACCCGCAGGTGCCCGGCGGCCAGGAGCGCGGTGGGCTCGTCGACCACCGCCGCCAGCCGCACCCGGGCGGAGGCCGCGTGGGAGGGCCGGTCCGCGACGGCGACGGCCAGCCAGGGCGCGCTGCGCAGCCGCGACCCGTCCCGCAGCTCCGCGCCGGTCCCCGACACCATGAGGAAGGCCCCGTCGCCTCGGGCCCGCGCCACCCGCTCGGGGAACGCCAGCGCGGCGACGAGCCCCACGACGGCGTCATCGGAGCGGCTCTCGCCGGAGCCGGCGCCCTCCACCTGGGACGACAGCCGCCGCACCTCCTGCTTCCACCGCGCCGCGTACCCGTCCTGACCCCGGCGGGCGGTCCGCAGCGCCGCCGCGAGATCGTCCCCGTACTCCCTCGGCGGCTCCTCGCTGAGCAGGGCCACCACCTCCGCGGCCCGCCGCGCCCCGGCCTCCTTCGCGCCGTCCAGCAGGGCGCGGGCCAGCCGGGGGTGCAGCCCGAGCCGGGACATCCGTACGCCGCGTGTCGTGACCCGGCCCTCCGCGTCCACCGCGCCGATCGCCTCCAGCACCTCCCGGGCGGCGCCCATCGCCCCGGCGGGCGGCGGGTCCAGCAGCGCGAGCGAGGAGGCGCCCGGGTCGCCCCAGCACGCCGCCTGGAGCGCGAACGCCGCGAGGTCGGCGACCTTGATCTCCGGGGCCGGGAAGCGCGCGAGCCGCCCGTCCTCGGCCTGCTCCCAGCACCGGTACACCGCCCCCGGCGCCTCCCGCCCCGCCCGGCCCGCACGCTGCCGCCCGGCCGCCTGCGAGGCCCGGACGGTGGTCAGGGCGCTCAGGCCCCGGGCATGGTCGGTACGGGGTTCCCGGGCGAGGCCCGAGTCGACGACGACCCGCACACCGGGCACGGTCAGGGACGACTCCGCCACGGAGGTCGCCAGGATCACCCGCCGCCCGCCGGAGGACCCGGCGAGCACCGCGTCCTGCACGGCGGCCGGGGCGCGCCCGTGGACCTGGAGCACCTCGGCGTCCGCCCCGGCGAGCTGCCCGGCCACCCGCGAGATCTCCCCGACGCCGGGCAGGAAGCAGAGCACGTCCCCCTCCCGCTCACCGAGCGCCCGGCGCACGGTGGCAGCCACATGCGTCAGCAGCGCCGGGTCGACGCGCATCCCGTGCGGCGGCTTCACCGGCCGGGCGGGCGGCGCCCAGACCACTTCCACCGGATACGAGACGCCCTGGGCCTCGACCACCGGGGCGTCCCCCAACAGCCGCGCCCACCCCTCCGCGTCCGTCGTCGCGGAGGCCGCCACCAGCCGCAGATCGGGCCGGATCGCCTCCCGTACGTCGAGGAGGAAGGCGGCCACCGTGTCGGCGTCCAGATGGCGCTCGTGGCACTCGTCGATGATCACCACGTCGACCCCGGCCAGCTCCTGGTCGCGCTGGAGCCGCTGGAGCAGCACCCCGGTCGTCACGACCTCCACCACCGTGTCCCGCCCCACCACGCGCTCCCCGCGCACGGTGAAGCCGATCCGCCCGCCCGGCTGCTCGCCCAGCAGCCACGCCATGCGCCGCGCCGCCGCCCGTGCGGCGATGCGGCGCGGCTCGGCGACCACGACCCGGCGCACCGGGCTCTCGCCGGTCAGCCCGGCCAGGACCAGCGGGACGAGGGTCGTCTTTCCGGTGCCGGGCGGGGCGCAGAGGACGGCGACGCCCCGGTCGTCGAGCGCGCGCCGGAGGGCGGGCACGGCGGTGCGGACGGGCAGCAGGTCGAGGGCTTGGGTGCGGATCACGCCCCCAGTGTCGTACGGGCGCTTCCCTCTGCGGACGGTCGGTCCCGCTCGCAGACGAAGATCGCCGTCCCCGGGATCAGGTTGCCGCGCAGCGGGGACCAGCCGCCCCACTCCTGGTTGTTCCACGCGGGCCACTCCGGTTCGACCAGGTCGACCAGGCGGAACCCGCCCGCCACCACGTCCCGGACCCGGTCACCGAGCGTGCGGTGGTGCTCCACGTAGACGGCGTCGCCCTGTTCGTCCTGCTCGACATAGGGGACGCGGTCGAAGTAGGAGGCGGCGACGGAGAGGCCCTCGGGCCCCGGCTCGTCCGGGAACGCCCAGCGGATCGGGTGCGTCACGGAGAAGACCCAGCGCCCGCCGGGCCGCAGCACCCGGTGGACCTCGCGGAAGACCTGCACGGGGTCGGCGACGAAGGGCACCGCCCCGTACGCGGAGCAGGCCAGGTCGAAGGAGCCGTCCCGGAAGGGGAGCCGGCCCGCGTCCGCCTCGACCAGCGGGATGCCCTCCCCGATCCGCAGGGCGTGCTGGAGCTGGCGGTGGGAGAGGTCGAGCGCGACCGGGCGGGCGCCCTGCGCGGCCAGCCAGCGCGAGCACTGGGCGGCCCCGGCGCCGATCTCCAGGACGTCGAGCCCCTTGAGGGAGGCGGCGGGCCCCAGCAGGGCGGCCTCCGCCTCGTCCAGCCCTTCCGGGCCCCAGACGAAGCGGTCGTCCCCCAGGAAGCCGCCGTGATCGTTCTGGTACTCGTCCGCGTTCCGGTCCCACCAGCCCCGGCTGGCCCGGCTGCTCTCGGCCTCGTCCGCCGCGCGGCGGGTGGCTGCGGGTTCTGCGGGGTCGTCGGGTTCGTCGGAGTGGGTTCCGTGGATCTCTTGGCTCATCGTGCCCGTCGTTGTAGTTTGCCTTCACTCGCCGCACGCGGTACGTACCAGAGGTGGTACCGGGATACGGACGCGTGCGCGCGACGCCTTGCCGCACTGCCGTATTGTGTTCGGGTCGATCGGCCCGAACACGCCTCGGAGAACAGGAGTTGCTCCGGTACAGGGCCGATGAGGGGCCGTTGTGTCCCCGGTCCGCGCCTGCGCGCATTGACCCTGTCCGGCTGCCCCCGTATGCTACAAGTTGCGCTGCGAGCCTGCGCGCCTCAGACCTAGCAGGCCGCGCTCGCGTCTGTTGCATGTCCCCTCGGTTGTCGAGGCGTCTCTCCGGAAACGGATTGCGCGCTTTCCAGGCTGTCCGGCTTCTGCAGAGGCGATACGGGCTTTCGGCGTGGCAGTACCTACGACTCTCTGTCCGTACCGGAGCCCTTTCCCACATGACGAGCAGCACCGAGACCACCGCCACCACTCCGCAGGTTGCGGTCAACGACATCGGCGACGCGGACGCGTTCCTCGCGGCGATCGACGAGACGATCAAGTACTTCAACGACGGCGACATCGTTGACGGAGTCATCGTCAAGGTTGACCGGGACGAAGTTCTCCTCGACATCGGTTACAAGACCGAAGGTGTCATCCCGAGCCGCGAGCTCTCGATCAAGCACGACGTCGACCCGAACGAGGTCGTCAAGGTCGGCGACGAGATCGAGGCCCTGGTTCTCCAGAAGGAGGACAAGGAAGGCCGCCTGATCCTCTCGAAGAAGCGCGCTCAGTACGAGCGTGCCTGGGGCACCATCGAGAAGATCAAGGAAGAAGACGGCATCGTCACCGGTACCGTCATCGAGGTCGTCAAGGGTGGTCTCATCCTCGACATCGGCCTCCGTGGCTTCCTCCCGGCGTCGCTCGTCGAGATGCGTCGCGTCCGCGACCTCCAGCCCTACGTGGGCAAGGAGCTCGAGGCCAAGATCATCGAGCTGGACAAGAACCGCAACAACGTGGTCCTGTCCCGCCGTGCCTGGCTCGAGCAGACCCAGTCCGAGGTTCGCCAGACGTTCCTCACCACCCTGCAGAAGGGTCAGGTCCGCTCCGGCGTCGTCTCCTCGATCGTCAACTTCGGTGCCTTCGTGGACCTGGGTGGCGTCGACGGTCTCGTGCACGTCTCCGAGCTCTCCTGGAAGCACATCGACCACCCCTCCGAGGTTGTCGAGGTCGGCCAGGAAGTCACCGTCGAGGTCCTCGACGTCGACATGGACCGCGAGCGCGTCTCCCTGTCGCTCAAGGCGACGCAGGAAGACCCGTGGCAGCAGTTCGCCCGGACGCACCAGATCGGTCAGGTCGTCCCGGGTAAGGTCACGAAGCTCGTTCCGTTCGGTGCGTTCGTCCGCGTCGACGAGGGCATCGAGGGTCTGGTCCACATCTCCGAGCTGGCCGAGCGCCACGTGGAGATCCCGGAGCAGGTCGTCCAGGTCAACGACGAGATCTTCGTCAAGGTCATCGACATCGACCTCGAGCGCCGCCGCATCAGCCTCTCGCTGAAGCAGGCCAACGAGTCCTTCGGTGGCGACCCGGCCTCGGTCGAGTTCGACCCGACGCTGTACGGCATGGCCGCGTCGTACGACGACCAGGGCAACTACATCTACCCCGAGGGCTTCGACCCCGAGACCAACGACTGGCTCGAGGGCTTCGAGGCGCAGCGCGAGGTCTGGGAGACCCAGTACGCCGAGGCGCAGACGCGCTTCGAGCAGCACCAGGCCCAGGTCATCAAGTCCCGCGAGGCCGACGAGGCTGCTGCGGCCGAGGGCGCTGCTGCCCCGGCCGGCGCTGCTCCGGCCGCCTCCGGCGGCAGCGGTGGCGGCGGCGGCTCGTACTCCTCGGAGTCGGCGGACAACTCCGGCGCCCTGGCGTCGGACGAGGCCCTTGCCGCCCTGCGCGAGAAGCTGGCGGGCGGCCAGAGCTGACGCTCCGACCCCCGGCGGCTCATCGGCTGCGGTAGAGCTGTAGAGCACTGAGTGAGGCCCGTCCCCTTCGGGGGGCGGGCCTCACCCATGTGTTCAGCCCGTCATGGCGTGACGGTGATGTTGGTCAGCCCCCTGCCGCCGGTGACGGTGTTGCTCGCGTACACCGTGGTGCGGCAGTTGGCGCTGTTGTTGGTGACGTTGATGGCGAGCTGCCGGTCGCCGGTGGCGCCGGACAGGTTCGAGGTGTTGTTGCGGAAGACGGTGCCGCAGCCCCAGCCGCTCTGCTGGGTGTGGGTCTCGTAGCCGTTGTTGGTGGTACGGGTGCCCCTGTTGCCCTCCACCAGCACGTTGTTGCCCTTCACGTCGACCCAGGAGTCGTCGTAGTTGGCCCCGGTGAGCCCGTTGCCGTCGAAGGTGTTGCCGATGATCCGGGCGCCGGTGGTGCCTTCCTTGATGTCGATGTTCTCGCCGCCGACCCCCGGCCCGATCGTGTTGTTGAGGATCTGCGCGTTGTCGCTCCGGTCGGAGAGGTCGTTCGCCGTCCCGACGTAGACGCCCTCGCCCATGCCGCGTCCGTTCTGCCCGGTGTCGTAGATGCGGGAGTTCTTCAGTACGCCGTCCCGGGAGGACGTGCGGAAGTGGACGCCCTCCATGTCGAGGTCGTGGATGGTCACCGAGTCGATGACGACGCCGTTCGCCGCGTCGGTCATGATGCCCTTCTGGCCGCCCTTGATCGTGACCCCCTGGACCGTCCAGTACGAGGCGCCGTTCAGGTGCAGCCCGTTGCCGCCGCCCGCCGTCAGGACGGCTCTGCCGGAGCCGGTCAGGGTGATCCGGGCGCCGGAGGTGCCCGGCCGGGTGGCCTTGAAGTTCCCGGTGTACGTGCCGTCGGCGAGCCGGATCGTGTCACCGGGGGAGACCGTGGTGAGCGCCGACTTCAGCTGGGCCGCGGTGGACACGTCGATCACGGCCGCCGCCTTCACGGCTCCGGCGTTCGCGGTCCCGGCGCCGGTCAGGGCCAGCCCGCCGGTGGCGAGGGCGGCGGCGAGCAGAACGGTGAACGGAGTGCGGGTGCGCATGGGGGTGCCTTCCCGTCGGAGGGGTCCAGAATGTTCCGGTACATGAATACGGAATGCATCTCTGAACGTGTTGCCCAGTGACGGTAGGGACGGCGGCAGGGCGCGTCAAGGTCTGGACCAATAACTGACATGCCGTGAAGCTCCGTTGCCGGAAAGTGCGGTCGCGGGGAATGCTCATGGAGCCGACCGCGTTCTTCCCAAGGAACACGAGGAGGAGCGGTAACCGTGCCTGATCCGCAGAGTTTGTACGAATGGGAGCCGAAGGGCCTGGCCGTCGTCGACATGGCGCTGGCCCAGGAGTCGGTCGGCCTGGTCATGCTCTACCACTTCGACGGATACATCGACGCGGGCGAGACCGGCGAGCAGATCGTCGACGGCCTGCTCGAAACGCTGCCCCACCAGGTCGTGGCCCGCTTCGACCACGACCGGCTCGTCGACTACCGCGCACGGCGCCCGCTGCTGACCTTCCGCCGCGACCGCTGGACGTCCTTCGAGGCCCCGACCCTGGAGGTCCGGGTCGTCCAGGACGCCACCGGAGCGCCCTTCCTGCTGCTGTCGGGCCCGGAGCCGGACGTGGAGTGGGAGCGGTTCGCCGCCGCCGTCGAGCAGATCGTCGAGCGCCTCGGCGTACGCCTCACGGTGAACTTCCACGGCATCCCCATGGGCGTCCCGCACACCCGCCCCGTCGGCATCACCCCGCACGGCAACCGCACCGACCTGATGCCGGGCCACCGCAGCCCCTTCGACGAGGCCCAGGTCCCCGGATCGGCGGAGTCCCTCGTGGAGTACCGGCTGATGGAGTCGGGCCACGACGTCCTCGGGGTCGCCACCCACGTCCCGCACTACGTCGCCCGGTCCGCCTACCCGGACGCGGCCCTGACCGCGCTGGAGGCCATCACCGCCGCGACCGGCCTGGTCCTGCCCGCCCTCGCGCACTCCCTGCGCACCGAGGCCCACCGCACCCAGACCGAGATTGACCGCCAGATCGGCCAGGGCGACGAGGAACTCGTCTCCTTGGTCGAGGGCCTTGAGCACCAGTACGACGCGGTCGCCGGCTCCGAGACCCGCGGCAACCTCGTCGCCGAACCGGTCGACCTGCCGTCCGCCGACGAGATCGGCCGCGAGTTCGAGCGCTTCCTCGCGGAGCGGGAGGGCGACGGCTGAGCTGCTCGGCCACCGAGCGGGAGGGTGGCGGCCGGGCGCCCCGGCGGGACCCGTAGGCTGCGGCCCATGCTGAAAGTGGGCCTGACCGGCGGGATCGGCGCCGGCAAGAGCGAAGTGTCACGGCGACTCGTCGCGTACGGTGCCGTGCTGATCGACTCCGACCGGATCGCGCGCGAGGTCGTCGAGCCCGGAACTCCCGGGCTCGCGGCCGTGATCGAGGAGTTCGGACCGGACGTCCTGACCGCCGACGGCACCCTGAACCGCCCCGCGCTCGGCGCGATCGTCTTCGCCGACCCGGACCGCCGCGCCGCGCTGAACGCGATCGTCCACCCCCTGGTCGGCGCCCGCGCCGCCGAGCTGGAGCGGGAGGCCGGTGCGGACGCCGTCGTCATCCATGACGTACCGCTGCTGGCGGAGAACGCCCTCGCCCCCTTCTACGACCTGGTCGTCGTCGTGGACGCGTCCCCCGAGACCCAGCTCGACCGGCTGGTCAACGTGCGGGGGATGACCGAGTCCGACGCCCGCGCCAGGATGGCCGCCCAGGCGACCCGCGAGGAGCGCCTGGCCGTCGCCGATCTGACCGTGGACAACGACGGGTCGCTGGAGGCGCTGGAACCCCAGGTCCGCGGGGTCTGGGAGGAACTGCTGCGCAGGGCGGCCGCCACCACCCGCTGACTCCGCGCCGGACACCCGTACGGACCACTCGTACCGACCACCCGTGCCGGCCCGCTGGAATACCCGCACCGGGGCGGACGTTGGAAACCCGGGAGCGAAGGGAAGGATGCGACCGTGCCCGAGAGCAACCCGGAAACCCATGTCATCGACTTCCGCGCGGCCGAGCAACTGCTCGACGCCCGGGACCCCCGGGGCGCGGTCAAACTGCTCGACTCGGTGATCGCCGCCCACCCGGAGAACACCGCCGCCCGGCTGCTGCGGGCCCGCGCCTTCTTCGCCTCCGCCCAACTGCGCCCGGCCGAGCTGGAGTTCGAGCTGGTGCTGGAGCGCGAGCCGGACAACGCGTTCGCCCACTACGCACTGGCCCGCACCTTCCAGCGGGCGGGCCGCCCGGAAGCGGCGATGCGCCACTTCCGGCTCGCGGCCGCGCTCGACCCGAAGCCGGAGTACCTGAAGGCGGCCAGGTTCGACGCCGGAGGCTGAGCTTCCGGCGCTCCGCGCCCGTCACGGCGGTTTCGTACGGTCCCCCGGGTCGGGCCTCCGCCACCGGGGGCGTCCGCCCCGGTCGGGTTCGTACGGCGGCACGTCCCGGCCCGGCTGGAAGTGCGCCCCCTGACGCATGCGGTACGTGACCACACAGAGGTCCAGGACCGTGAGGACCAGGAGCACCGCACAGGCCACCGCCCAGCCGGGCCGCCCGGTCAGGGAGAAGGCCAGCAGACCGAAGAGCGCCCAGAACGTCCCCCACAGACTCAGCCAGAACCGCATCCGCAACGGACTGCGGGCGGTCGCGGGCTCACTGCCGGTACGCATGGCGATCACCTCACACTCCAGCATGGACCCGCGAGGCCCGCGGCGGGAACCGCGGCCGACCCGGTGTGATCGCGGGGGCCGCCCTGGTCCGCTCGGTGCGCGAAGGCGTACGCGTACCGGCCGGTCAGTGCACGAAGGTGTAGCTGCGCCACGGCGGGCCGCTCTCGGCCGCCACATCGCTGAACCGGGTGGCCACGTACGCCGCCCCGCGGCCGGTGCAGTCGCGGGTGGGGTAGACGATGATGTCGACCAGAGTGCCGTTCTCGAGCTCGCGGGCCCCGGCGGGGGCCAGCCGGTGGCAGCCGCGCACCGAGGGGCTGTTCACCTGCACCACCGCCTCGCGGTCGGTCGTGTACGTCACCGGGCCGACCGCGGTACGGCCGAGGCCGGAGCAGCCCGAGACGGTGAGGGCCAGGAGCGAGGCCGCGGCGACGGCACCCAGACGGCGTCGGCGGCGGGGATCGGGCGCGGTCACGGACATGGGCGGGTCCTCGTCTGCTCGTCCGGTGCTCGTCCGGCTCTCATCGGTACGCCTCCGGCCCTCATCGGTACGCAGGGGAGACGTGCTGGCGCTGGCCACCCTGCCCGCTCCCCACCACCCCGGCATCCGGTGCGCGGCCGACCGGGCGACGGGAGGGGACGACGGAGGTTCACCGGGCATCCGGACGGGGTGCCGCCCGGCCATCACTGAGCGTGTCCGCCGCCGGACCGGTCCCGAGTGCGCCGCAGACCGCTCTGAACTGTGGTGACGCGGCCGCGAGAAGCGTTGTCGGACCCCCCGCCTAGACTCGCAGAGTCAGCACGCACCGTGCTGGGCCCACTGGGCGGATCGGGCGGAAGGGGGTGGCCGTGATGGCGGCACAGGACGCACACGACCTGAGCGGCGGCGAGCCGCGCACCGCGGACGTCGGCCGCCTGCTGCGCTGCGCGGCGGTCTTCCTGCCGGGCCAGGTCCCGCGAGAGGGCCGGATCGCCTTCTGGGACCCGCACGCGGACGCCGAAGCGGCCTTTGCGGACGGGTCCTCCTTCGCCTACGCGGACGGCGCCTACGCGGACGACCGGGCCCCTGCCGACGCCGTGCCCTACAGTCCGGCCGAGCTCACGGTCGTCCGGCGGGACGCCCGGCAGGGCGGGGCGCCCGCCCCGGGAAAGCCCGGCGTCCGGAGCGTCGAGGTGCCCGCCGCGCTGCTCTCCTTGGCCGACGCGCTGCCCGTGCTCGTCCGCGCCCGGCACCTGGCATCGGCCCACGCCGCCACCCGCTGCTGGGGCGCGGCCGCCCTGCACGCCCTCCACCTGGTCGCGCGCGGCAGGCTGCTGCCCGGTCTCACGGCGGGCGGCCATGACGCCTGGCGGGCGGGCCCCCGGGACGCCGAGGACATCGCGCACCTGCGGGCCACCGCCGCGGCGCTGCCGCCCGAGGGGTACGCGGTGCCGCTCCCGGGGCTCGACCCGCCCCGGCTCCCCGATCCGGAGGCGCTCATCGGCTCCTTCCTGGACGCCGTCGCCGACACACTCCCGCGCACCCCCGCCGCCGCCTTCGCGATGGGCGCGCCCTTCGCCGCCCGCGAGCCCCAGCACCTGCCCCACGCCGCCGCCTGGGCCGTCGAGGTGGCCTCGGGCCTGGACGCGGGCGTGCGGGTCTCGCTCCGCCTCGACCTCTCCGCCTACGAGCTGTTCGACACCGCCGACACCTACGCCCTCACGGCTTCCCGGGAAGAGCCCGACCAGGGTGCCCCGGACCACCCGGACGACCCGGCGGCCCGCCATGCCGCCGCAGCCGTCGTCCAGGTGCACAGCCTCGCCGACCCGACGTACGTGGTCGACGCCGCCGCCCTCTGGAACGGCCTGGCGGGCGAGCCGTTCGGGCCCCGCGCCATGGTCGACGCGGTGCTGGCGCTGCGCCGCGCCGCCCGGGTCTGGGCCCCGCTGGAACGGCTGCTGGGGCAGCCCGTCCCCGACGTGCTCGCGATCACCGAGGACGAACTGTACGAGCTGCTGAGCGACGCGGGGGCCCGGCTGGCGGCGGCGGGGGTCCATGTCCACTGGCCTCGCGAGCTGGCCCGTTCGCTGACGGCGGCCGCCGTCGTGCGGCCCGCGCCCGGATCGGCCACCGACGGCACGTCGTTCTTCGACGCCGAGCAGCTCTTCGCCTTCAACTGGCAGCTGTCGCTGGGCGACGAGCTGCTGACCGAGGCCGAGATGGACACCCTCGCCGAGGCGCACCGCCCGGTGGTGCGGCTGCGCGACCAGTGGGTGGTCGTCGATCCCGCGCTCGTCCGCAAGGCGCGCAAGCGGGAGCTGGGGCTGCTTGACCCGGTGGACGCGCTGGCCGTCGCCCTCACCGGCAGCGCCGAGGTGGACGGGGAGCAGGTCGAGGCCGTCCCGGCTGGAGCCCTCGCCGCCCTCCGTACGCGGATCCTCGCCGACGACACGGTGATCGCACCGCCGCCCGGACTCGACGCGACCCTGCGGGACTACCAACTGCGCGGCCTGGCCTGGCTGGACCGGATGACCTCGCTCGGCCTCGGCGGCTGCCTCGCCGACGACATGGGCCTCGGCAAGACGATCACCCTCATCGCCCTCCACCTGCACCGCGCGCGCAAGGCCCCCACCCTGGTGATCTGCCCCGCCTCCCTCCTCGGCAACTGGCACCGGGAGATCAACCGGTTCGCGCCCGGCGTCCCGGTCCGCCGCTTCCACGGCACCGACCGGACCCTGGGCGAGCAGGACGGCGGCTTCGTCCTCACCACGTACGGCACCATGCGCTCCAGCGCCGCCCAGCTCGCCGCGCACACCTGGGGCCTGGTCGTCGCCGACGAGGCCCAGCACGTCAAGAACCCGCACTCCTCCACCGCGAAGGCCCTGCGCACCATCCCCGCCCCGGCCAGGGTCGCCCTGACCGGCACCCCCGTGGAGAACAACCTCTCCGAGCTCTGGGCCCTGCTCGACTGGACGACCCCCGGACTGCTCGGCCCGCTCAAGGCGTTCCGGGCCCGGCACGCCCGGATCGTGGAGAACACCGGTACGGCCGCGGGCCTCGGCAACGAGGAGGCGGTCGAGCGGCTCGCCCGGCTGGTCCGCCCCTTCCTGCTCCGCCGCAAGAAGTCCGACCCCGGCATCGCCCCCGAGCTGCCGCCCAAGACGGAGACCGACCACCCCGTCTCCCTCACCCGGGAGCAGGCCACGCTGTACGAGGCGGCCGTGCGCGAGACGATGGCGCAGATCGAGGGGGCCGAGGGCATCGCCCGCCGCGGTCTCGTCATGAAGCTGCTGGCCTCGCTCAAGCAGGTCTGCAACCACCCGGCGCAGTATCTGAAGGAGGAGCCCACCCGGCTCACCGGCCGCTCCGGCAAGCTCGCCCTGCTGGACGAGCTCCTCGACACGATCCTCTCCGAGGACAGCTCGGTCCTGATCTTCACCCAGTACGTGACCATGGCCAAGCTCCTCTCCGCGCACCTCGCCTCCCGCGCCATCCCCTCGCAGCTCCTCCACGGCGGTACGCCGGTGCCCGAGCGGGAGCGGATGGTGGACCGCTTCCAGTCCGCCGAGGTCCCCGTCTTCCTGCTCTCCCTCAAGGCGGCCGGCACCGGGCTGAACCTGACCCGCGCCGCCCATGTCATCCACTACGACCGCTGGTGGAACCCGGCCGTGGAGGAGCAGGCCACCGACCGGGCGTACCGCATCGGGCAGACCCAGCCCGTGCAGGTCCACCGCCTCATCGCCGAGGGCACGGTGGAGGACCGGATCGCCGAGCTGCTGGAGTCCAAGCGGGCGCTCGCCGACGCGGTCCTCTCCACGGGCGAGACCGCCCTCACCGAGCTCAGCGACCGTGACCTCGCCGACCTCGTCTCGCTGCGGAGGCCCGCATGAGCCCGCGACCGACGTCCGGACCGGCCGCCCGGAGATCGGCACCCCGCGCCCGGCCCGGCCCCGACGATCTGCGGCGCACCTTCGAGGCGGTGCCCGCCCGTACCTCCCAGGAGGGCGAGCCCTTCGCGGACAGCTGGTGGGGCCGCGCCTGGGTGGCCGCGCTGGAGTCCCTGTCGATGGACGGGGCCCGGCTCGCCCGCGGCCGCGCGTACGCCGACGACGGCAAGGTCGCCGCGATCACCGTCACCCCCGGACGCGTCGTCGCCTATGTGCACGGCAGCCGGGCCCGCCCCTACCGCGCCGAGCTGCGGCTGCGGACCTTCACCGAGACCGGCTGGGACACCCTGCTCGCCGCGGTCGCCGCCCACCCCGGCCACCTCTCCGCCCTGCTGGCGAAGGAGATGCCGCACTCCCTGGCCGACACCGCACGGGAGGCCGACGTCCGGCTGCTGCCGGGCCCCGACGACCTGGACCCGAGCTGTACGTGCCCCGACCTCGGCCGGCCGTGCAAGCATGTCGCCGCGCTCTGCTACCAGACCGGACGGCTCCTCGACAGCGACCCGTTCGTCCTGTTGCTGATGCGGGGCCGGGGGGAGCGCGAGCTGCTGGACGAGCTGGGCCGCCGGAACGCCGAACACTCCGCCCGCGAGCGCCCCGCCGCCCCCGCCGTCCCGTCGGTCGCCGCGGCGGATGCCCTCGCGGACCGGTACCTGCCGCCGCTCCCGGCACCCCTTCCCGTACCGCCGTATCCGGGTCAGCCGCCGTCCTACCCGGACCTGCCGGGTGCCCGCGACCCGCTGGGCCTGGACCACCTCGCCACCGACGCAGCCGCCCGCGCCCACGCCCTGCTGACCTCGGGCCGCGATCCGCTCGCCGGGCTCACCCCCTGGCAGGACGCGGTCCGGATCGCCGCCTCACGCCCGACCGCCGGGCTCACCGCCACCACCCGCGCGCTCTACCGGGAGCTCGCCCACGCCACCGGCCGCAACACCACCGACCTGGCCCGCGCGGTGGCCGCCTGGCGGCAGGGCGGCGCCGAGGGCCTCGCGGTCCTGGAGACGCCCTGGGACCCGCCGGCCGGCCCCTTCGACCGGGCCAGGCCCCTGCTGGCCGCCGCCGAGTTCCCGCGCCTGACGCCCTGGCGCAACCACCTCACCCACCCGGCCGGCACGTTCCAGCTCCGCTTCGGCCACGACGCCCGGTGGTACGGCTACGAGTCCGACCCCGGCGCCGACGACTGGTGGCCCCGCGCCGCCCCCGACCCGGATCCGGTCACCGCCCTCGAAGCGCTGCTGACCGGCGACCCCGTCCCGGACCCGGAGGCCGACCCTCCGTACGTGCGCTAGCAGGTACGTGCGGTAAAACCCTTGGCCACAGCCCAGTTGGCGCTGTTAGCGTCCTCGACGTGGCGAAACTCAATCAGATCATCGCAGTGGAGAAGGGCGTCAAGTCCAAGGCGCACCAGGACCTGACGGCAGCACACCACGGCCTGCAGAAGGCCGGACTGCTGGCCGGGATCTCCCGGACCTACCAGCCCAAGGACGAGGAGGGCGAACAGCTTCCGCCCGAGTCGACGCTGGTCCAGGTCAAGGCCGAGGACGTGCTGCGGTCCACCGCCGCCACACTCACCCGGCTCTTCGATGTGACGGCCACGAAGGACTGGGCGAACTGCTCGGCCAGGGCCGATGTGAAGGTCGACGGCCGGGTGCTGGTGAGCGAGGTGCCGGTGTCGTATCTGCTCTTCCTGGAGAAGCAGCTGACCGACCTCAACACCTTCATCCGCAAGCTGCCGGTGCTGGATGCCGCCGAGTCCTGGGTCCAGGACCCGTCGACGGACTCCTGGAAGACCGAGCCGGTCCGGACGCTCCGTACGAAGAAGGTGCCCCGCAACCATGTGAAGGCGGAGGCCACCGAGAAGCACCCGGCGCAGGTCGAGGTGTACTACGAGGACATCCCGATCGGGTACTGGACGACGGTGAAGTTCTCCGGGGCGCTGCCCGCGCGGCGCGTCAACGAGCTGCTGGACCGGATCGAGAAGCTCCAGCAGGCCGTGAAGTTCGCCCGCGAGGAGGCCAACGGCGCGGACGTCACCGACCAGCGGGTGGGTGATGCGGTATTCGGTTACCTCTTCGGGTGACCGACCATGGATTCCCCGGCAGCCGGTCAAGGCCGCCGGGGTGCGCGAGGAGCGCAAGCTGAAACTGAGGCTTGTCGTGAAGGCGCGGTTCCAGTGGAGGTTCGACTCCTCCCTCCGGCACGGGCCGGAGTAGCCCAAACAGGCAGAGGCAGACCGCCGTCAATCTCAGACTATTGCTCCAGACTCAGCATTCGCCGCCGATCGCCGGATCGAACGGGCCCGGGCCCGCGCGCGTCGAGATGCCGGTTCAAGTCCGGCCCGCAGAGCTTCGATCTGCGGTGGTCCAAAGGCAGGACGCGACGACATCATGACTGACCCGGACCCTTAAACGTGCCGGCGTGCCCGATGGGCGGCACACTCAGGGCCCGGAGGCCGGCTACGCCTCCGGGCCCGCTCCCGTTTCCTGAGGTTCCGGGCCCGCTCCCGTTTCCGGGGGTTCCGGTTCCGAGGGCGGGCGCCTCACGCCAGCGACACGCCCCGCCCCGCGAAGAACCGCTCGAACTCCGCCACCGGCAGCACGGCCGTCCGCGTCCCGGCATCCGTCCCCGACGGGTTGTGGAAGTGGAGGCCCGAGCCGTCGGCCGTCCGCGCGGTCACCAGCACCAGATGACCGCCCCGTCCCGGAGCCGGCCGCTCCGGATGCCGGATCCCGTAGTGGACGGAGGCGAGCACGGTCCGGCCCGCGTCCAGCAGCGCGGGGATTCCGTCCACCTCCAGGTGCCGGTGGACCGTGGCCTCACGCCCGTACACCTCGCCGACGTACTCCGCGAAGGGCGCGTAGACCAGGCCCCGGATCGTCCCGTCCCCGTCCTCCGTGTACGCCCCGTACTTCAGTGCCCCGTCCCGCAGTTCGAACAGCGAGGGGGCGTCGGCGCCGAGCGCCATGCGCAGGCAGGTCATACCGCACAGATGACCTGCCCAGCGCGCGTACTCCTCGCGCGAACCCGCCCCCGACTCCGCCCAGCCCGGATCCTCGGCCGGGTCGAGCCCGCCCTCCACGATCGCCCCCACCAGCTCGGCCGAGGCGAACTGGGTGTGGACGGGGACGGAGCAGAGGGCACAGGTCACTGGCGGTATCCGTTCAGGAAGCGGCCGATGCGGCTGATCGCCGCGTCGAGGTCGTCGGCGTACGGGAGGGTCAGGATGCGGAAGTGGTCCGGGCGCGGCCAGCTGAAGCCGGTGCCCTGCACCACCTGGATCTTCTCCCGCAGCAGCAGGTCCAGCACGAACTTCTCGTCGTCGACGATCGGGTGCACCTTCGGATCGATGCGCGGGAACGCGTACAGCGCGCCCTTCGGCTTCACGCACGAGACCCCGGGGATCTCGTTCAGCCGCTCCCAGGCCCGGTCCCGCTGCTCGTGCAGCCTGCCGCCCGGCGCCACCAGCTCCCGGATGGACTGCCGCCCGCCGAGCGCGGCCTGAATGGCGTACTGCGCGGGGGCGTTGGGGCACAGCCGCATGGAGGCCAGCATGGTGAGGCCCTCCAGATAGTTGCGGGCGTGCTGCTGCGGGCCGGACACCACCAGCCAGCCGGAGCGGAACCCGGCCACCCGGTACGTCTTCGAGAGCCCGCTGAAGGTGAGGCAGACCAGGTCCGGGGCGAGGACGGCGGCGCTGTGGTGCTCGGCTCCGTCGTACAGGATCTGGTCGTAGATCTCGTCGGCGAAGACCATCAGCCCGTGCCTGCGGGCCAGGTCGAGAATGCCTTCGAGGATCTCGCGCGGATAGACCGCCCCGGTGGGGTTGTTCGGGTTGATGATCACGACGGCCCTGGTCCGGTCGGTGATCTTCGACGCCATGTCGGCGAGGTCCGGGTTCCAGTCGGATTCCTCGTCGCAGATGTAGTGCACGGCCTTGCCGCCCGCGAGCGTGGTGACGGCCGTCCAGAGCGGGAAGTCCGGGGCCGGGATCAGCACCTCGTCGCCGTCCTCCAGCAGCGCCTGCACGGCCATGGAGATCAGCTCGGAGACCCCGTTGCCGAGGAAGATGTCGTCCACGCCGACCTCGGTGAGCCCCATGGCCTGGTAGCGCTGCGCCACCGCCCGCCGCGCGGAGAGGATGCCGCGCGAATCGGTGTACCCGTGGGCCTGGGGCAGCATCCGGATCATGTCCTGGACGATCTCCTCCGGCGCCTCGAAGCCGAAGAGCGCCGGGTTGCCCGTGTTGAGCCGGAGCACGCTGTGGCCCGCCTCCTCCAGGGCGTTGGCGTGCTCGATGACCGGGCCCCGGATCTCGTAACAGACCTCGTTGAGCTTGCTGGACTGCCGGAACTCCATGCGGTGCCTCCCCGAGCCGAACTGCGATACTTGGTTTTACCAAGCTTGAGCTTGGAAAGTCCAACAACATGTTTAGACTGCGTCGCATGCCACGTCAGCAGCCCGCCGCCCCACGCCCCGTCAGACGCCGGAGCTACGACCAGTTCTGCGCCACCGCCCGCGCCCTCGATTCCGTCGGCGACCGGTGGACACTGCTGATCGTCCGCGAACTGCTGGCCGGACCCCGCCGCTACACCGACCTCCACGCCGACCTGCCGGGCGTCTCCACCGACGTCCTGGCCTCCCGCCTCAAGGACATGGAACAGGGCGGCCTCGCCGTACGCCGCAAGCTCCCGCCCCCGGCCCCCGCATCGGTCTACGAACTGACCGAGCGCGGCCACGGCCTGCTCCCCGTCCTGGCCGCCCTCGCCGAGTGGGGAGCCCCCGCACTCACCGAACGCCGCCCCACCGACGCCGTACGCGCCCACTGGTTCGCGCTGCCGCTGCTGCGCGCACTGGCCGGGCTCACCCACGAGGGCGTCCTCGAAGTCCGGCTGGACGAGGGCGAGTTCCACGTCCGTACGGGAGGGGGAGCGCCGGTGGCCGGGGCCGACGGCGAGCCGTACGGGTTCGGCCCGGCGCCCCGGGCCGACGCCCGCATCACCCTCGACGCCGAACTGTGCCTGGAGCTCGGGCGCGGCGGCGTCACCCTCGCGGAGGCGGTCAAGGACGGCCGGATCGAGGTGTCGGGGGACGGTCCGCTCGCCGCCGAACTGCGGGGCGAGTGACGCGGGGGGCGCGTCCATCGGGATGGACGATGATGGAGGCGTGCGACTCGAAGCGATCACCTGGGAACGCCTGGCCGGCGAGCTGGCCCGGCACAGCGACGGCCTGACCGCCGCCGACGGAGCCCCCTGGCTCACCCTCGGCATCGACGGCGCCCCGGCCGCCCGCACCGGTGACCTGGCCGAACGCGTCGCCGATGAGCTGAGGCTGCGCGGCCGGTCGGTGCTCGTGCTCTCAACCGAGGGCTTTCTGCGCCCGGCGAGCCTGCGCTTCGAGTACGGCAAGGAGGACCCGGACTCGTACGCCGACGGCTGGTTCGACACGGGGGCGCTCTGGCGCGAGGTGTTCGGGCCGCTGGAGGCGGGCGGATCCGGGCGCGTGCTGCCCGCCCTGTGGGACCCGGTGACCGACCGGGCCACCCGTACGCCGTACCACCCGCTGCCGGAGGGCGGCGTGGTGATCCTGCACGGGCCGCTGCTGCTCGGCCGCTGGTTCCCGTTCGCGCTGAGCGTCCATGTGCGGCTCTCGCCGGGGGCGTTGCGGCGGCGCACGGCGGAGGCGGAGCGGTGGACGCTGCCTGCTTTCGCCCGGTACGAGGACGAGGTGGCGCCCGCCGACGCGGCGGACGTGGTCGTGCGCGCGGACGACCCGCTCCACCCGGCGTGGTCGGGGCTGGGTGGCCTTTAGGGCCTCGTTCTACGTGGGTGGGTGTCAGGTGGGCGGTCTCCAAGCGGGCGGCCTTATGTGCGCGGGCGTCCGCCCACCGTCGCCACCGCCTCGGCCCCGGCCCGGCAGCCCTCCGCCGCGGCGGCCCGGTCGTCCGCCCCGGCCAGCAGGGCCGCGAGGAACCCGCCGGTGAACGCGTCACCCGCGCCCGTCGAGTCGACCGGGTCGCGGACCGGCCGGGCGCCGACCCGCCCCGTCACCACACCCCCGGCGGCCACCACCGCACCCCCCTCGCCCAGGGTGACGACGACCCGGGGGAAGACCCGGCTCAACTCGGCTGCGGCTTCCGCCGGTTCGGGCAGCCCCGTCAGCAGCCGCGCCTCGTCCGCGTTCGGCAGCAGCAGCTCGGCCCCCTCGGCGAACTCCAGGAACCGCTTCGGGCCCAGCTCCGCCAGGAACCCGGCCGACGCCGGATCCACGCTCACCGGAACGCCCCGCTCCCGGGCCGTACGCAGGGCGAGCCGTGCCGTGGCGCGGCTCGTCGCGGCGAACAGGAGATAGCCGGAGAGGTGCAGCCACCCCATGCCGTCGAGCATGGAGGGCGCGAAGTCCTCGGTGGCGAGCCGCAGCACGGCCCCGCTGTCGGTGAGGAACGTCCGCTCGGCGGTGGCGTCCACCAGGGAGATGACGGTCGCGGTCGCCACCTCCTCGTCCACCGCCAGCAGCGCCCGCACCCCCGCCCGCTCCAGCGCGTCCCGGTGCCAGTCGGCGGACTCCGCCCCCGCCCTGGCCAGCAGCGCCACCTCCCGGCACCCCGAACGCACCGCCCAGCAGGCGACGTTGGCCCCCGCGCCGCCCGGCACGCTCCGGATCCGGGCCGGGGTGTCCGTGCCGTGGGTGAGCGGGGAGCCGTGGAGGGCCACGACATCGGTGACCACGTCCCCCACCACGAGGAGCCCGCTCCCCGCCGCCTGCTCGGCGTCGGTCACCGTACGGCCGCCGCTGCGGCGATCCGGGCCGCGAGCCGCACGTTCCCCCGTACCGCCGCCAGGTTCGCCTCCAGCGACGCGCCCTCGGTCCGCCGCATCAGCTGGTCCAGCAGGAACGGGGTGACGCCCTGCCCGGTGATCCCGCGCTCCCGGCACGCGTCGAGCGCCTCCGAGAGCACCCGGTCGTGCAGCGCGGGATCCAACTGGTCCGCTTCCGGTACGGGGTTGGCGACGATCAGCGCTGCCGCCGGGCCGCCCAGCGCCTCCTTCGCCCGGACCACCTCCACCACCTCCTCGGGGCTGTGCACGGTCCAGTCGACCGGCTGCCCGGAGCTGCTCAGATAGAAGCCCGGGAAGTGGCCGGTGCCGTAACCGAGGATGCCCACCCCCAGGGTCTCCAGGCGCTGGAGCGTCGCCGGGACGTCGAGGATCGACTTCACACCCGCGCAGACCACCGTGATCCCGGTACGGGCGAGGAGCCGCAGATCGGCCGATTCGTCCTGGCTGTCCGCCCACTCCCGGTGTACGCCCCCGAGCCCGCCGGTGGCGAAGAAGCGCAGGCCCGCCCGCGCTGCCAGGAACGCGGTCGCGGAGACCGTCGTCGCTCCGCTCGCCCCGAGTGCGAGGGCGGGGGCGAGATCGCGGTGGCCCAGCTTCCGGACCGCCGGATCCCCGGCCACCCGCTCCAACTGGTCCTTCTCCAGGCCCACATGGGCCTGCCCGTCCAGGACCGCGATGGTGGCCGGGACCGCACCGGCGGACCGGACGATCCCTTCCAGTTCGACGGCGACCCGGAGGTTGCGGGGACGCGGCAGCCCGTGCGCGATGATCGTCGACTCCAGGGCCACGACGGGCAGCCCGCCGGCCAGGGCCGCGCGTACCTCGGCGGAGAGGACCGGCTCGTAGGAGGTGTCGGTGTTCTGTGGCATGCCCCCATCCCTGTCGCGGGCAGGAGGGCCGCAAACCACGGGGGGACGGGTTCCGGCCGGTCCTGGTGACGGGTCGGCCGGAAGTGGTCGCTAGGGTGACCGCCCATGACGACAAATGACCAGGCCCCCGCCTCCTTCGCCGTGCACATCCCGGACGCCGAGCTCGAACCGGAGCCCTTGGACCCGGCACAGATCGTCTCGGGCGAGCCCGTGGTGACGGGCAAGGTGCTGTGGGAGTCCGCCGACGGCACACAGGTGCGCGGGATCTGGCAGATCACTCCGGGAGTGGTCACCGACACCGAGGCGAACGAGCTGTTCGTGGTCGTCAGCGGTCGGGCGACCGTGGCGGTCGAGGGCGGCGCGACGCTGGAGATCGGGCCGGGCGACGCCTGCGTACTGCGCGAGGGCGACCGGACCACCTGGACGGTCCACGAGACGCTCCGCAAGGCGTACCACATCAGCCTCTGAGGCCTCTGAGGCCTGGGGGTTCAGGCTCCGGCGGCGGAAGGCCGCAGGCTCCGGCGCAGGGCGAGCGCGGCCACCGGCAGCAGCAGAGCGGCACCGATCGCGTTCAGTGGGCCGTACCCCCACTGGGCGACGATCACCCCGGCGCTCGCTCCGCCGATGCCCGCCGCCGCGTTCATGGTCAGGTCCGACAGACCCTGCACGGCTGCCCGGGCCTCCTGCGGTACGGAGTCGGTGAGCAGCGCCGAACCGGCGATCATCCCCGCCGACCAGCCGAGGCCGAGGACGAACAGGCCCAGGGCGGTCTGGCCGTGCCGGGGCCCGGCGGTGCCCGCGAGCAGCGCGGCGGTGCTCAGCAGACCGACCGCCAGGCCGATCACGGAGAGCCGCCCGAACCGGTCGGCCAGCCACCCCATCACCGGGGAGAACGCGTACATGCCCGCGATGTGCCCGCTGATGACCAGCCCGATCAGCTGGAGATCCGCACCGTGCCCGCCCAGATGGACCGGGGTCATGACCATGATCGACACCATCGCGGTGTGCGACACGGTGACGGCCACCAGGGCCAGCTTGGCCATCGGCGACTCCCGGACGGCGGCGACCCCGGCGCGCAGGGACCTCTTCCGCTCGCCCTGGGGGCTCTGCGGGGCCAGGGCCCGGGCCGTGAGCAGCGGGTCCGGCCGCAGGAGTACGGCCACGACCACTCCGGCGAGCAGGAAGGCGGCGGCCGACCAGAGGTAGGGGCCCGCGCTCTCCGGCACCGGCGTACCGCGGAACACCCGGCCCGCCGGGGCCGCGATGTTGGGGCCCACCACCGAGCCGATGGTGGTGGCCCAGATGACGGTCGAGATCGCCCGGCCCCGCCGCTCCGGCCCGACCAGGTCGGCCGCCGCGAACCGGGCCTGGAGGTTGGCGGAGGACCCGGCGCCGAACGCGGCCATCCCGAGCAGCAGCAACGGGAAGCTGCGCACCACCGTGCCGAGGACCACCAGAGCGCCGCCGAGCGCACCGATCAGATAGGCGAGCACCAGACCGGGGCGGCGGCCGCGCGAGGTCATCAGGGCAGCCAGCGGCAGCGACAGCAGCGCCGTACCGGCGACGGAAGCGGTGGGGGCCAGACCGGACAGGGCCTCGGAACCGGTCACCTCGGTGGCCAGCATCGGAGCCAGGGCGATGCCGATGGCCACACCGAGGCCGCCGAGTATCTGGCTGACGACGAGCACGGCCGATGTCCGGCGCTGGAGGGCGGGCAGCCCGGCGGCCGTGACCGGCGGGACGGCGGAGCGGGGGAGGGGTGGCGTCACCGGCGAAGTGTGCCATCAGGCGAACGGCGTGACGCACCCGAACGGGTGAACCGGCCGCCGAAGCGTCCGGGAATCGCACGAGGCGCTCCGGATGCCGCCCGGAACAGCGGCTCCGGGCGTCGGCTGGAACAGCCCGCTTCGGGTGTCCCGGAAACAGCCGTTCCGGACGTCCGCGGAACAGCCGTTCCGGACGTCCGCGGAACAGCCGCTCCGGATGCCGCCCCGAACAGCCCGCTCCGGACGCCCCCTAGAACAGCGGCTGCGGAAGCACTCCCTCCAGCGCCAGCAGCTGCCGCTTCGTCTCCAGTCCGCCCCCGAACCCCCCGAGGCCGCCGTCGCTCTCCACCACCCGGTGGCAGGGCACCACCACCGGCAGGGGGTTGGCCCCCATCGCGGCCCCCACCGCCTGTGCCCCCTCCGGCCGGCCGACCCGCGCGGCCAGCTCCCCGTACCCGACGACCGTCCCGTACGGCACCCCGGATGCCAGCTCGCGGAGCACCTCGCGGTGGAACCCGGCCGTCAGCGACCAGTCCAGCTCAAGGCCGAAGTCCTGCCGCTCACCCGCGAAGTACGCCGCGAGCCTGCGTATCGGCTCGGCCAGCCGGGCCGAGCCGGGCGCCTCCACCGGCTCCGCGCCGAGCCGGGTCCGCAGCTGTGCGAGCGCCGCGTCCCGGACGTCGGGGCGGGCATGGAAGGCCACGCTCACCAGACCGGCGGAGGTCGCGGCGAGCAGTAGTGGCCCGATACCGCTCTCCACGACGGACCACTCGACGGTCGGCTCGCCACCGAGCCCGTAGTTGTTCATGCCGCCCACCGTACGACCGGCCACTGACAACGGCCCCGTCCCCTGCTCCGCCGCCCCTCACCCCACCGCGTCAGCGCGTGGCGTCCCGCACCACGTCGGGATAGTTGGTGATGATGCCGTCGACGCCGTACGCGCGGGCCTTCACCGCTTTCGCCGCGTCGTTGACCGTCCAGGTGTTCACCCTCAGCCGCTTGCCGTGCGGGCCCTTGAGCCGCTGCACGGCCGCCACGTACTCGGCGCCGATCGTCGCGTACGAGGGGTTGATCTGGTCGGCGAACGCCGCGTACGAAGGGAGGTCTGCCACCGCCGGCGTGCCCAGGAAGCCGGTGATGATGTCGGGCCGCAGTGCGTGCACCTCCTTGATGACGGCGGCGCCGAAGCTCTGGATGACCAGCCGGTCCCGTACGTGCGCGCGGTCCAGCCACCCCTCCTTGCGCAGCACGCGCAGGATGTCCCGCTCGATGCCCGGGTAGGTCGTCGGGCTCTTGATCTCCAGAAGGAGCTTCTGCCGGTTGCGCTCCAGGCGGTTCACGAACTGGGTGAGCGTCGGCACGCGGGCTCCGGCGAACTGCTTCCCGAACCAGCTGCCCGCGTCCAGCTTCGCCACCTCCGCGGCGGTGAAGTCCTTGACGGCCCACGGCGCACGGTCGGGGAAGACCTCCTCGACGTCCGTCGTGCGCTTCAGGTCGGTGTCGTGCAGCACGACCAGCACGCCGTCCTTGGTGCGCTGGACGTCGTTCTCCACCCAGTCGACGGAGAGCGCCTTCGCGGCGTCCACGGCGGCGAGCGTGTTCTCCGGTGCGTAGCCCGACGCGCCCCGGTGGGCCACGACGACGGGGCTCGTCTGCCGGTCCGGGGTACGGGCGGCCGTCTCCTGCGGCTGGGCGGCGGGCAGCAGCAGGGCGCCGGCGCCGAGTACGGCCGCGGCGGCGGTGGAGGCGGTAGCGGTGCGTACGAACACGTGGACTCCTCGTATCGGAGTGTGCGGACACGACGAGACTGGCAGCGGCCCACCAACGCCGGGCGGGGCGGCGATGGCCGCGGAATGAACGGAATCCGCGCCACCGGAGTGGCCCGGGATACACACCGGGGGGCCGGGAGCACGGTCCCGTGCCGATAAAATGTGTTCCTTACATATGCCTGTCGGACCCTGGGGGATCCCCCTCGAACCCGGGCTTTCTCGAAGGGTGTGCCGGCGTGCAGGGAACGGTTGACGGATTCACCCATGGCCCGGTGATCCCGGTCCTGGCTTTCCTGGTGGCCTGTCTGGGGGCCGCTCTCGGACTCCGCTTCACCATCAGGTCTCCCCGCACGGCACGCTCCTTCAGGACCGGCCGGCTGGCACTGGGTGCGCTGTCCATCGGCTCCGGCATCTGGGCCATGCATTTCGTCGCGATGACGGGCTTCACCGTCGTGGAGGCACCGCTCTCCCACGACAAGCCCCACATCCTCGCCGGCCTGGTCGTGGCCGTCGTGATGGCCGGTGTCGGCCTCTTCATTGTCGGGTACCGGGGCGCGACCCGCATGGCGTTGATCACGGGCGGCACCCTCACCGGCCTCGGTATCGCCTCCACCCACTACCTGGGTATGGCGGGCATCCGCTTTCCGGGGCACTTCACGTACGAGACACCTCTCGTCGTCCTCTCGGTCCTGATCGCCGCGGCCGCCGCCACGGCCGCGCTCCGGTTCGCCCTGTCCTCCCGCGCCTTCCTCTCCGGCCTGGGGGCGGCCGTCATGATGGCCGCCGCGGTGACCGGGATGCACTACACCGGCATGGCCGCGCTCGGGGTGCAGCTGCACCCCGCCGCGCCCGGCCCCACCTCCCACGTCCGGTGACACCGATCCGAGGCCGTTGTCAGTGGGGGGCCGTACGGTGGATGCATGCGGCCCGTTTCCAAGATCGAACGTTCGGTGGCGCCCTTCGAGGTCGTCAGTCCCTACCAGCCCAGCGGCGACCAGCCGGCGGCCATCGCCGAGCTGGAGCGGCGCATCCGCGCAGGTGAGAAGGATGTCGTCCTGCTCGGCGCGACCGGCACCGGCAAGTCGGCGACCACCGCCTGGATGATCGAGAAGCTGCAGCGCCCCACCCTGGTGATGGCGCCGAACAAGACGCTCGCCGCCCAGCTGGCCAACGAGTTCCGCGAGCTCCTGCCGAACAACGCGGTGGAGTACTTCGTCTCGTACTACGACTACTACCAGCCCGAAGCGTACGTCCCCCAGTCGGACACCTACATCGAGAAGGACTCCTCGATCAACGAGGAGGTCGAGCGGCTGCGCCACTCGGCGACGAATTCGCTGCTCACCCGGCGCGACGTCATCGTGGTCGCCTCCGTCTCCTGCATCTACGGCCTCGGCACGCCCCAGGAGTACGTGGACCGCATGGTCCAGCTCAAGGTCGGCGAGGAGGTCGACCGGGACCAGTTGCTGCGCCGGTTCGTGGAGATGCAGTACACGCGCAACGACGTCGCGTTCACCCGCGGCACCTTCCGGGTCCGCGGCGACACCATCGAGATCTTCCCGGTCTACGAGGAGCTCGCCGTCCGCATCGAGATGTTCGGTGACGAGATCGAGGCGCTCTCCACCCTGCACCCGCTGACCGGCGAGGTCATCAGCGAGGACCGGTCGCTGCACGTCTTCCCCGCCAGCCATTACGTGGCCGGACCCGAGCGGTTGCAGAAGGCCGTCCGGGGCATCGAGGAGGAGCTCCAGGAGCGGCTGGCCGAGCTGGAGAAGCAGGGCAAGATGCTGGAGGCCCAGCGGCTGCGGATGCGCACGACGTACGACATCGAGATGCTCCACCAGATCGGCAGCTGCTCCGGCGTCGAGAACTACTCGATGCACTTCGACGAGCGCGCCCCCGGCACCGCCCCCAACACCCTCCTCGACTACTTCCCCGAGGACTTCCTGCTCGTCCTCGACGAATCGCACGTCACGGTCCCGCAGATCGGCGCGATGTACGAGGGCGACGCCTCCCGCAAGCGGACGCTCGTCGACCACGGCTTCCGGCTGCCGTCCGCCATGGACAACCGCCCGCTGAAGTGGGAGGAGTTCCTGAAGCGGATCGACCAGACGGTCTACCTCTCCGCCACCCCGGGGAAGTACGAGCTCTCACGCGGCGACGGCTTCGTCGAGCAGATCATCCGCCCCACCGGCCTGGTCGACCCCGAGATCGTCGTCAAGCCCACCGAGGGCCAGATCGACGACCTGGTGCACGAGATCCGCAAGCGCACCGAGCGCGACGAGCGGGTCCTGGTCACCACCCTCACCAAGAAGATGTCGGAGGACCTCACCGACTACTTCCTGGAGCTCGGCATCCAGGTCAGGTATCTGCACAGCGACGTCGACACCCTGCGCCGCATCGAGCTGCTGCGCGAGCTGCGCTCCGGCGAGTACGACGTCCTGGTCGGCATCAACCTGCTGCGTGAGGGCCTCGACCTCCCCGAGGTGTCCCTCGTGGCCATCCTCGACGCCGACAAGCAGGGCTTCCTCCGCTCCGGTACCTCCCTCATCCAGACCATCGGACGCGCCGCCCGTAACGTGTCCGGCCAGGTCCATATGTACGCGGACAAGATCACCCCGGCGATGGCGCAGGCCATCGACGAGACGAACCGCCGCCGCGAGAAGCAGATCGCCTACAACACCGAGCGCGGCCTGGACCCGCAGCCGCTGCGCAAGAAGATCAACGACATCGTCGCGACCATCGCCCGCGAGGAGATCGACACCGAGCAGCTCCTCGGCAGTGGCTACCGCCAGGGCAAGGAGGCCAGGACCCCGGTGCCGACGCTCGGCGCCAAGACGGCCAAGGGCGGTGCGAAGGGCCGGGGCGCGTCGGCCGGTGCCGTCGTCAGCGACCGCCCCGCCACCGAACTGGCCGGGATCATCGAGGAGATGACCGACCGGATGCGGGCCGCCGCCGCCGACCTGCAGTTCGAGGTGGCCGCCCGGCTGCGCGACGAGGTGGGCGAGTTGAAGAAGGAGCTGCGCCAGATGAAGGAGGCGGGCCTCGCCTGACGCGACGGGCGGCGCCCGACGAGGACCGCACCGGGGGCCACCGCCCCCGGTGTGTTGCAAGACCGACACAAAAACGGACCGAACCTGCTGCCGTCCCGGGGGGAATGCGTAGGGTGCGGGAAAACCGCACACGGATGGTTGCGGGGCAATGCCGAGAGGGGACAGCGCGTGACGGTCAATATGACCAAGGGTCAGGCCATCAGCCTGCAGAAGAGCGACGGGGGGACCCTGACCGCGGTACGGATGGGGCTCGGCTGGCAGGCGGCTCCGCGCCGCGGTCTGTTCGGCTCGCGCACCCGGGAGATCGACCTCGACGCCTCGGCGGTGCTCTTCGCCGACAAGCAGCCGGTCGACGTCGTGTTCTTCCGTCACCTCGTCAGCGACGACGGCTCGGTCAAGCACACCGGTGACAACCTCGTCGGCGGCGCCGGCTCCGGCGGCGACGACGAGGCGATCCTCGTCGACCTCCAGCGCGTCCCGGTCCACATCGACCAGATCGTCTTCACGGTGAACTCCTTCACCGGACAGACGTTCCAGGAGGTCCGGCACGCCTTCTGCCGCATCGTCGACGAGACCAACGGCCAGGAGCTCGCCCGGTACACGCTGGACGGCGGCGGCCAGTACACCGCGCAGATCATGGCGAAGGTGCACCGTGCGGGCAGCGGATGGCAGATGACCGCCCTCGGAAACCCGGCCAACGGCCGCACCTTCCAGGACCTGATGCCGTCCATCCTGCCCCACCTGTAGGCGGACCGGACCGGATCAGAGGCCGGCACCGGCACGTGCAGCTCCCGGAGGCATTAGCCACCGGGAGCTGCACCGCGCGGGGCCCGGCGCAGCACACATCGTCGAGGGGGACAGCGCAATGACGGCCGAACTGGTCCGGGGGCAGAACCACACCTTGCCCCAGACCCGTCTGGAGATCCGGGTGTCGGCGGGCTCACCCGTCGTGGCCGGAGCCACCCTCGGCGACGAGAACGGCACGGTGCGCGGCGTCGAGTGGATCGCCCACCCCGGCGCCCACCGGCTCCCCGGCCTGGAGGTCTCCCGCCAGGCCGCGGCCGGTCACCGGCTCGCCGTCGACCTGGAGGCCCTGCCCGACGAGGTGCACCGGGTCACCGTGCTGCTCGCCCTGCCGACGGGCGTCGGCGGGCCGACCCGGTTCGGCGCCACCGCCGCGCCGTTCGTCGCCGTCACCGGGCTCGACGGCACCGAGATCGCCACCTTCACGCTGACCGGCCTGGACGCCGAGTCGGCGGTCAGCGCCCTGGAGCTCTACCGCCGCCAGGGCGCCTGGAAGGTCCGGGCCGTCGGACAGGGGTACGCGGCCGGGCTGGCCGAGATGCTCGCCGACCAGGGCCTGGCCGGGGCGGCCGAGCTCGCCGCGTCCATCCAGGAGGCGGTCGCCCGGTCCCTGGCCCGCTCGGTGGCCCCACCGCCGCCCCGCACCCCCGAAGGCGACCGCGTACGGCACGCCTCCGGACCGTCGGACCCGCACCCTGAGACCGCGCCCCAGCCCCAGCCGACAGCACACCCCCCGACGGTGCACCAGCCGACCGCGCCCCAGTCGGCAACGCACCCTCCCACCGCGCCCCAGCCCCAGGTGCCCGCACACCCGTCGGCCGTGCCCCAGCCCGCCGCGCCCGCGCACCCGCCGACCGGCACCGGCCCCGGCACCCCCACGGCCCCCGCCGCCCCCACGGCCGGTGGCCCCATCAACTACGCGCACCCGCGCCGGCAGCACGCCGCCCCGCCGCCGCCCCCGCCAGCCGCACCTCCCGCCGAGCCCGGACAGGCCCCGCAGCCGGTCGCCGGGGACGCGACCGGCTGGTCGATGGACGAGCGGCTCTACAACCAGATCTGGGGCATGTTCGAGGACCTGGCACGGGCCGCCGCGGCCTACCGCAGCGCCGTGGACTTCGCCGAGTCCCGGATGGGCCAGGAGCTCGACCGGTCCCTGTCCGACCCGCGCAACCGGATCGGCGGTACGGGCGACCGCGCCCGCGAGGAGGCCCGCGCCAAGCGCGACGAGCTGATCGCCCGGGCCCGTGAGGTCCTCGACCGCGACCTCGCCCAGCTGGCCGCCGAGGCGGCCGTCGTCGAGCCCGCGCTCCCCGCCGCGTACGCCGGCTGGGACAACCCCGTCTGGCACGCCCACCGCATCCCGATGGAGCTGCCGATGGCCCTGCGCATCGGTGACCTCCATCTGCCCGAGCGCACCGACCTGCGCATCCCGCTGCTCGTCCGGCTGCCGCTGGAGCGGGGGATATGGGTGGACAGCGGGCGTACGGCCTCCGAGGCCGCTGCCCACATGGACACCGACCGGCTCCGCCGCCTCGCGATGGAGACCGCGGTCCTGCACGCCGCCCGGCTGCTCGCGGTCTACCCGCCCGGTGAGTTCTCGGTCCATGTCATCGACCCGGCGGGTTCTGCGGCCGGGTCGCTGGCGCCGCTGGTCGACGCGGGCGTCCTCGCCGGGCCGCCCGCCGCCGGGCCCGGGGGAGTGGCCTCGGTCCTCGCCCATCTCACCCGGCGCGTGGACCTGGTGCAGATGGCGGTGCGGGCCGGTGCGGCCGACGCGCTCCCGCCCGACCTGGACACCGGCGAGCAGCTCCTGGTGGTCAACGACTTCCCGCACGGCTTCGACGACCGGGCCGTCACCCAGCTCCGCTACCTCGCGGACGAGGGTCCCTCGGTCGGCGTGCATCTGCTGATGGTCGCGGACCGGGAGGACGCGAGTGCGTACGGGCCGGTGCTCGACCCGCTGTGGCGTTCGCTGCTGCGGATCACCCCGGTCGCCGACAACCACCTCGCCGACCCCTGGGTCGGTCACGCGTGGACATACGAGCCGCCGGCGACACCACCGGGCAGCCGCGTCCTGGAGCAGGTCCTCGCGGCGGTCACAGCCGCTCGCAGAGCCGCCGGCCACTGACCGTACCAACGGCCCCCACCTGCTGTTTTTACGATCTCTTTACCGTTTTCTTTACCTATCCTTGGTGTACCTGTACTGTTCGGTGCACGGAGGGGAGTACTCCTTACGCGACGTTCCCGTCAGTACGGACCGTGACCGGTCCCGGGGCGTCGGCCCGGCACGCATCCCGTGTGCCAGGGTGGAAGAGACCTCCGGCAGCGACGACGCTGATCAGTAGCCGTAGCGAACTGCCGGAGGCGCAGTGGACGTTTCATGGACCCTTTGGGCTCTGACCATCTTTGGTCTGTCAGCCCTGATCGCCGTCGACTTCTTCATCGGGCGCAAGCCCCATGACGTGTCGACCAAGGAAGCCGGGATCTGGACGGTCGTCTGGATCGCCCTGGCCATCCTCTTCGGACTCGGCCTCATGGTCTTCGGCGAGAGCCAGGCCTCCGGTGAGTTCTTCGCCGGATTCATCACCGAGAAGTCGCTGAGCGTCGACAACCTCTTCGTCTTCGTCCTGATCATGGCGAAGTTCTCGGTGCCCTCGCACCTCCAGCAGCGGGTGCTGCTCATCGGTGTGCTGATCGCCCTGGTGCTCCGGGCGATCTTCATCGCCGCCGGTGCCGCCGTGATCGCGAACTTCTCGTGGGTGTTCTACATCTTCGGCGCGTTCCTGATCTACACCGCCTGGAAGCTCATCCAGGAGGCGCGGGCCGACGAGGAGGACGAGGAGTTCGAGGAGAACCGTCTCCTCAAGAAGATCGAGCAGCGCTTCGGCGTCGCCGACCAGTACCACGGCACGAAGCTCTTCATCCAGAAGAACGGCAAGCGCATCCTGACCCCGCTGATGGTGGTCATGCTCGCCATCGGTATGACCGATGTGCTGTTCGCACTGGACTCGATCCCGGCGATCTTCGGCCTGACCCAGGACCCGTACATCGTCTTCACGGCCAACGCGTTCGCGCTGATGGGCCTGCGCCAGCTGTACTTCCTCATCGGCGGTCTGCTGAAGAAGCTGGTCCACCTCAGCTACGGCCTGTCGGTGATCCTCGGCTTCATCGGCGTGAAGCTGGTGCTGCACGCCCTGCACGAGTCCGGGGTGCACGTGCCCGAGATCTCCATCCCGTTCTCGCTCACCGTCATCTGCGGCGTCCTGGTGATCACCACGATCACCAGCCTGATCGCCAACAAGAAGCAGGAGGCGGCCGAGGCCGAGGCGGCCGCGAAGGCCAAGAGCGTCGACGCGGCCGACGAGGAGACCGAGAGCGTCAGCAGCTGATCCCGGGCCGCCGAGCGCGGCACAGGGACCCACCGGCAGCGGCCGGGGCGGAACGGCACAAGCCGTCCACCCCGGCCGCTGTCCGTTTACGGGAGGCGGGCCGGCCCGGGGCTACCAGCCCCGCGCACGCCACTCGGGCAGCTGCGGGCGCTCGTCGCCGAGCGTCGTGTCGTTGCCGTGGCCCGGGTAGACCCAGGTCTCGTCCGGCAGCCGGTCGAACAGCTTCGTCTCGACATCGTGCAGCAGGCTCGCGAACGCCTCGGGGTCCTTGTGCGTATTGCCGATCCCACCGGGGAAGAGGCAGTCCCCCGTGAAGAGGTGCGGGGCCCCGTGCGGGTCGTCGTAGACCAGGGCGATCGAGCCCGGCGTGTGGCCGGTCAGATGGCGGGCGGTCAGCTCGACCCGGCCCACGGTGATGATGTCGCCGTCCTCCACGAGCACGTCCGTGGGGACCGGGATGCCCTCCGCGTCGTACCGGCCCGCGTACGTACGGGCGCCGGTGGCCGCCACCACCTCGGCCAGCGCCTGCCAGTGGTCGCCGTGCCGGTGGGTGGTGACGACGGACGCGATGGAGTCGTCGCCGATCAGCGTGAGCAGGGTCGCGGGCTCGGCCGCCGCGTCGATCAGGAGCTGCTCGCCGGTGGCCCGGCAGCGCAGCAGATAGGCGTTGTTGTTCATTCCGCCGACGGCGGCCTTCGAGATCATCAGATCCGTCAGTTCGTGCACGCTCGCCGGTCCGCCGACCTTCACCGCTCCGCTGTACGTCATGCGGCTCACCCTAATCCGTCCCCGCCGGGGCGGGGACGGAGTCCGAGCGGCCGCTACAGAGGCGGCAGGGCGGGCAGTCCGCCCCCGGTCACCGTCAGGGCGGAGCCGTCACGGCGGCCGGCGAGCCAGCCCAGCAGACCGGCCGCCGTACCCCGCACCGACACCGGGGCGCCGTCCGACCCGCCGCCCGTGGTCCAGGTGCGGCCGGCCTCGTCGGTCAGGGTGGTGGCGGGGACCTCCGGGTGGCCGGTGAAGCGGTCGGTGAGGAAGACGATCTCCCGCTCCGTGAACCCCTCCGGCAGGTCCTCCAGCTCGTAGCCGACGTCCAGGTCGACGTGGTGGATCTCCAGCTCGATCAACCGGCGGAACGGGACCCGGGACGCGGAGTCCGTCACGCCGTTGCGCAGGGTGACCGTACGGGACCAGTCGGCCGGTTCGGCCGCCACCGCGTCGAAGCGGCCCGCGCTCGCCTCGAAGTCGGCCAGCTGCTCGGCCAGGGGGCGCGGGGCGCCGGTGGCGATGTCGGCGTCCCGGGTTTCGCTGCTCGCGTACATCGGGAGACCCCGGAGAACATTTCCGAGCGCGTCGGCGTTACGTGACAGGTGGGCCAGAACATGGCCCCGACTCCATCCGGGCAGCCGTGACGGCTCGGCGAGGGCGGCGTTGTCCCACTTACCCGCTTCGCTGAGCAGCCGATCGGTCGCTTCGCGTACAGCTCCCAGGTCGTGCGCATGATCAATCATGCGGCCGAGCCTAGCTCCGCCACTCATTCGGGTGAAGGAGTCCGAGCACGACCGTAAATCGAATGTGCGTGCTATACGCTCGGAGGAGACAGACCTTCCCACATCGCTGTGGCGCCCCCCATAACCTGGACCGGGGGCTCAGTTCCCCCGCTTCTCTCTAGAAAGGTGCGGACCGGCGTGGCCGACCGTCTCATCGTCCGTGGCGCGCGCGAGCACAACCTGAAGAACGTCTCGCTCGATCTCCCCCGTGACTCCCTCATCGTCTTCACCGGGCTCTCCGGGTCGGGCAAGTCGTCCCTCGCGTTCGACACGATCTTCGCCGAGGGCCAGCGGCGCTATGTGGAGTCCCTCTCCTCGTACGCCCGGCAGTTCCTCGGCCAGATGGACAAGCCGGACGTCGATTTCATCGAGGGTCTCTCCCCTGCCGTCTCCATCGACCAGAAGTCGACCTCGCGCAACCCGCGCTCGACGGTCGGCACCATCACGGAGGTCTACGACTACCTCCGGCTGCTCTTCGCCCGGATCGGCAAGCCGCACTGTCCCGAGTGCGGCCGCCCCATCGCCCGCCAGTCGCCGCAGGCCATCGTGGACAAGGTCCTCGGCCTGCCCGAGGGCAGCCGCTTCCAGGTGCTCTCGCCGCTGGTGCGCGAGCGCAAGGGCGAGTTCGTCGACCTCTTCGCCGATCTCCAGACCAAGGGATACAGCCGGGCCAGGGTCGACGGCACCACCATCCAGCTCTCCGAGCCGCCCACGCTCAAGAAGCAGGAGAAGCACACCATCGAGGTGGTCATCGACCGCCTCACCGTCAAGGACAGCGCCAAGCGCCGGCTCACCGACTCGGTCGAGACCGCGCTGGGCCTCTCCGGCGGCATGGTCGTGCTCGACTTCGTCGACCTCCCCGAGGACGACCCCGAGCGCGAGCGGATGTATTCGGAGCACCTCTACTGCGCGTACGACGACCTCTCCTTCGAGGAGCTGGAGCCGCGCTCCTTCTCCTTCAACTCGCCCTTCGGCGCCTGCCCCGACTGCACGGGCATCGGTACGCGCATGGAGGTCGACCCGGAGCTGATCGTTCCGGACGAGGAGAAGTCGCTCGACGAGGGGGCGATCCACCCCTGGTCGCACGGCCACACCAAGGAGTACTTCGGCCGGCTGATCGGCGCGCTCTCCGAAGCGCTCGGCTTCCGCACGGACATCCCCTGGGCCGGACTGCCGCAGCGGGCCAAGAAGGCCCTGCTGTACGGCCACAAGATCCAGACCGAGGTCCGCTACCGCAACCGTTACGGGCGCGAGCGCGCCTACACGACCCCCGCCTTCGAAGGCGCCGTCCAGTTCGTCAAGCGGCGCCACACCGAGGCCGAGAGCGACTCCAGCCGGGAGCGCTTCGAGGGCTACATGCGCGAGGTGCCCTGCCCCACCTGTGAGGGCACCCGGCTCAAGCCGATCGTGCTGGCGGTGACGGTGATGGAGAAGTCCATCGCCGAGGTCGCCGCGATGTCGATCAGCGAGTGCGCCGAGTTCCTCGGCCGCCTCAAGCTGAACGCCCGGGACAAGAAGATCGCCGAGCGGGTCCTCAAGGAGGTCAACGAGCGGCTGAAGTTCCTGGTCGACGTCGGCCTGGACTACCTCTCGCTGAACCGCGCGGCCGGCACCCTCTCCGGCGGCGAGGCCCAGCGCATCCGGCTCGCCACCCAGATCGGCTCCGGCCTGGTCGGCGTGCTGTACGTCCTGGACGAGCCGTCCATCGGCCTGCACCAGCGCGACAACCACCGCCTGATCGAGACCCTTGTCCGGCTCCGCGACATGGGCAACACGCTCATCGTCGTCGAGCACGACGAGGACACCATCAAGGTCGCCGACTGGGTCGTCGACATCGGTCCCGGCGCCGGTGAGCACGGCGGCAAGGTCGTCCACTCCGGCTCGCTCAAGGAGCTGCTGGCCAACAAGGAGTCGATCACCGGCCAGTACCTGTCCGGCAAGCGGTCCATCCCGACGCCGGACATCCGCCGCCCGGTCGACCCGGCCCGCAGCCTCACGGTGCACGGTGCACGGGAGAACAACCTCCACGACATCGACGTCTCCTTCCCGCTCGGCGTCCTCACCGCCGTCACCGGCGTCTCCGGGTCCGGGAAGTCGACCCTGGTCAACGACATCCTCTACACCCACCTGGCCCGCGAGCTGAACGGCGCCAAGTCGGTCCCCGGCCGCCACACCCGGGTCGACGGCGACGACCTCGTCGACAAGGTGGTCCACGTCGACCAGTCGCCGATCGGCCGGACGCCCCGGTCCAACCCGGCGACGTACACCGGAGTCTTCGACCACGTCCGCAGGCTCTTCGCCGAGACGATGGAGGCGAAGGTGCGCGGCTATCTGCCGGGCCGCTTCTCCTTCAACGTCAAGGGCGGCCGCTGCGAGAACTGCTCCGGCGACGGCACGATCAAGATCGAGATGAACTTCCTGCCCGATGTGTACGTCCCGTGCGAGGTCTGCCACGGTGCGCGCTACAACCGGGAGACCCTGGAGGTCCACTACAAGGGCAAGTCCATCGCCGAGGTGCTGGACATGCCGATCGAGGAGGGCCTGGAGTTCTTCGAGGCCGTCCCGACGATCGCCCGCCACCTCCGTACGCTCAACGAGGTCGGCCTCGGCTATGTGCGGCTCGGGCAGTCCGCACCGACCCTCTCCGGCGGTGAGGCGCAGCGCGTCAAGCTGGCGAGCGAGCTCCAGAAGCGCTCCACCGGCCGTACGGTCTACGTCCTGGACGAGCCGACCACCGGTCTCCACTTCGAGGACATCAGCAAGCTGATCACGGTCCTCTCCGGCCTGGTCGACAAGGGCAACTCGGTGATCGTCATCGAGCACAACCTGGATGTCATCAAGACCGCCGACTGGGTCATCGACATGGGCCCCGAGGGCGGCAACGGCGGCGGTCTGGTCGTCGCCGAGGGCACCCCGGAGCAGGTCGCCTCGGTCCCCGCCAGCCACACCGGGAAGTTCCTCCAGGGGATCCTGGACGCCGACCGGATCAGCGAGGCGGCAGTGCCGTCGGGACGGGGGACGGCCCGTAAGGCCGCCGCCCGGAAGACGGCCCCGGCGAAGAAGACCGTAGCGGCCAAGAAGGCGACGGCCACGAAGACGGCCGCCACCAAGGCCACGGCGGCCAAGAAGGCGACGGCCACCAAGGCCACCGCGAAGAAGGCGACGCGCGCCCGCAAGGCGTGAGCCGACGACGGTGGCCCCCTCCCGCCCGGGAGGGGGCCACCGTCGCGACCGGCCCGGCCGCAGGCCGTCCGTTCCCCGCCGGTATCGTCGGTTCCGTCACCGGCGGCGAACGGCTTTCACCGCTTCCCCGCCTGCCCGGCGACGCCTGCCCCACCCCGAACAACGATCCGTGGAGTCCGCATGCCCGGCCTGCCCGCCGCCCGCCGTACCGTGCTGAAGGGCGCCGCGCTCGCCGGTGCCGCCGGGCTGGGCGCGGCCGCCTGCTCGACCGAATCCAAGCTCGGTCACGCCAAGCAGCCCACCCCCACCGCCCCCGTCGACCTGGGTGCCGCCTCCGAGGTGCCCGTCGGCGGCGCCAAGCTCTACCGCGAGCAGCGCCTGGTCGTCAGCTGCCCGGCGAAGGGCGAGTACAAGGCGTTCAGCGCCCAGTGCACCCACGGCGGCTGCGTCCTGACCAAGGTCGAGGGCACCGAGGGCCACTGCGCCTGCCACGGCAGCCGCTTCGACACGACCACCGGCAAGGTCGTCCAGGGCCCCGCCACCGTCCCCCTGCCCGCCGTCCCGGTCACCGCCGAGGGCGGAAAGCTCGTCGCCGGCCCGGGCGCCTGACCCCACCACGCGACGCCGGGGTCAGTCCCAGTCCCAGTCGATGCCGACGAGCCCCGGCCGCACCCCCTCCTCCACCACATGGACCGTCCGGTGGCGGCCGGTGAGCGTGAGGTCCCTGCGGGCGCCGCGCGCCGCCCCGGCCGAGGCCTGCTCGAAGCGGCGGCACCGGACCGGCAGCGCGGCCTCGTCGAAGCCGACCTGGAGCACGTACTGCCCGCCGCCGAAGGTGAAGCCGCGCACGTACTCGCCGCTCGCCCCGCCCGTACCGTCCTCGAAGCCGTAGCCGAAGAGGTACGTCTCGCCCGACCGCAGCCGGGTGTCGAAGAGCAGTTCCGCCACCAGCACCCCCGCCTCCCCGTCCCAGCGCACCCGCCCGGTCCGGCAGTTCTCCCCGGCCCGTACGGAGATCCGCGACGGGTCGCACCCCGGATCGCCGCGGTGGATCGCCAGATAGCGGTCGACCCCGTCCCGGTGCGCCCGTACGACATGGAGCGAGGTGCGGCCCGCCAGCTCGCGCCGCGCCCCGATCCGTACCCGTTCCTGGTGGTCCACGGTGTGCAGCCCGCCGTCCACCGGTGACTCCATCGCCGCCAGCAGCCGTTCCACCGCCCCCGAGGACTCCAGCAGCGAGCGGTACGAGCGTGCCGCCGGGCGCTCCCCGTCGCCACCGGAACCGTCGCCCCGCAGTAGCCGCAGCAGCGAGTCGTCCGGCAGCGCGAGCACGTCCTCCAGAGCGCGGACGGCCCGCAGCGACTCGGGGCGGCGGGGCCGGCGTACGCCCTGCTGCCAGTAACTCAGGCTGGTCACCCCGAGCTTGACGCCCCGGTGCGCGAGGTGGTGCTGCACCCGGTGGAGCGGCAGCCCGCGCACCGACAGGGCCGTGCGCAGGGCCAGATGGAAGGGGCCGGTGTGCAGCACCTGGGCCAGTTCTCTCTCGGTGTGCCGCATAGGGGCCTCCGGTGAACGTTCACGTGGGGGAGAGGGGACACCGCCCCCGGGGGATGCGGGGGAGCAGGTGACCGGGCTGCGCCGTTCACAGGGGCGTCGCGCCGTTCACACCGTGATGTCACTCCGCATTGAAGCCTGTTGACCTGCTCCGGACAACGGTCGATGCTCCTCATCAGCGTCCGGACGCGCTCCTCCGATCCCCGCCCCCCCGCCTTGGGAGGAACGCCATGCGCAACCGAAGAATCCGGCCCCGAAGGTTCTCGTTCACAGCCCTTCTGGCCGCCGCCCTCCTCGCCGTCCCCGCGGCCACCGCCACTGCCACGGCAGCGGAGCCCGCGTCCCAGGCCGTCGCCGCCGCCCAGCGCCTCAACATCACCATGCAGGCCCAGCAGAAGACCAACTGGTGCTGGGCGGCCGGCGGCAACACCATCGCCGCCTGGTTCGGCCGCAACTACTCCCAGAACCAGTTCTGCAACGCCTCCTTCAACCGCTCCCAGAACTCCGAGTGCCCCAACTCGCAGGCCACCCTCGGCAACGTCCAGACCGGGCTGTCCTGGACCGGCGTCCGCCCCGGCAGCTACGTCACCGGCTGGCTGCGCTACCCGACCGTCCAGACCGAGATAGCGGCCCAGCGGCCCATCGAGACCCGCATCCAGTGGTCGTCCGGCGGCGGGCACATGCACGTCATCTACGGCTACGACGACGCCAACAGCTGGGTCTACTGGGGCGACCCGTGGCCCTCCAGCGACCGCTACAACTGGGCCTCGCACTCCTGGTACGTGAACAACAACCAGTTCTCCTGGACCCACTCGCTCTACCGGATCGGGGCGTGAGGACATGACCGCGACCAGCCGGCGCCTCGCCGTCGCCACCGCACTCACCGCCACCGCCCTGTTCACCGCCGCGCCCCCGGCCACCGCCGACGAGGGGCCCGCCGCACCGCCGAAACTGACCGCCGCCACCCTCGAAGCCGCCCACGAGGCGGCCTCCGCACCGGCGACCCTGGACACCCTGTCCCGGTTCTTCGCGAGGGAGGGAGCGGTGGCGCGTACGGCGGCCGCACCGCGCATCGAGGCGAAGACCGTCCCGGTGCGCTCGCTCTCCGCGGAGTTCGTCGCCGGGAGGGCGGGGGCCGCACCGAGCACCCTGGACTACCTCGCCGCCACCGCCGTCTCCTCCGACGGCCAGAAGGCCTCCCTGTGGACCGTCCCCGGCTCGGGCAGCAGCGGGAAGTGGCAGGTGGTGAACATCGCCACCGGCGACGACGAGGCCCGCTACACCGCCCGGGGGGCCCGCGCGCTCCCCGGCGGCACGGTGTTCCGCGAACCGCAGATCGACGCCTGGTACGTCCACGACGCCTCCCGGGTGCTCCCGCTGGACGAGGACGCCACGGCGGCCGTGGGTGCGAAGGGCACCAGCCTGAACGCCTACCGGGCGCGGGTGAAGGAGGCGTACGGCGACAAGCTGCCCGGTTCCGGATATGCGAAGTCCGGCAAGGCGGGGGGTTACGGCCCCGGGGCGGCCTCCGCCGCTGAGGGCCCCGCCCCGGCGCCCGCACCCGGCCCCGTACTCGCCGACGCGGCGGGCACGGGCACCCCGGACACCGCCCTGACCACCGTCTCCACGATGGCCGGAGCCGGGGCCCTGCTCGCCCTGGCCCTCGGCGGCGCCACCGCCGTACGCCACCGGTTCCGGACCCGGCGGAACCCCGCGCCGGACGCCTGAGCGGAGCGCTCCGGGGCCCGCACGCCCCGGAGCGACCGTCCGTGGGGCCGCGCTCCGGGGCCCGGCACCCCGGAGCGCACCGGTCACCCTGAGGACGACGCGGTGTCACACCCCGCAAGTAGGGTGTGAGACATGGCAGACCCCTCCAGCTACCGCCCCAGCCCGGGGCAGATCCCCGACTCCCCGGGGGTCTACAAGTTCCGCGACGAGCACCGCCGGGTGATCTACGTCGGGAAGGCCAAGAACCTCCGCCAGCGCGTGGCCAACTACTTCCAGGACCTGGCCAATCTCCACCCGCGTACGCGCACGATGGTCACGACCGCCGCATCCGTCGAGTGGACGGTCGTCTCCACCGAGGTCGAGGCGCTCCAGCTGGAGTACACCTGGATCAAGGAGTTCGACCCCCGGTTCAACGTCAAGTACCGGGACGACAAGAGCTATCCCTACCTCGCCGTCACGCTGAACGAGGAGTTCCCCCGCGTCCAGGTGATGCGCGGCGCCAAGAAGAAGGGCGTGCGCTACTTCGGTCCGTACGGGCACGCCTGGGCGATCCGCGAGACGGTCGACCTGATGCTCCGCGTCTTCCCCGTCCGCACCTGCTCCGCCGGGGTCTTCAAGAACGCCGCCCGCACCGGCCGCCCGTGCCTGCTGGGCTACATCGACAAGTGCTCGGCCCCCTGCGTCGGCCGGGTCACCCCCGAGGAACACCGGGAGCTGGCCGAGGACTTCTGCGACTTCATGGCCGGGCGTACGGGCACCTACATCCGCCGCCTGGAGAAGGACATGATGCAGGCGGCCGAGGAGATGGAGTACGAGCGCGCCGCCCGGCTCCGGGACGACGCCGAGGCGCTCAAGCGGGCCATGGAGAAGAGCGCAGTCGTCCTCGCCGACGCCACCGACGCCGACCTCATCGCCGTCGCCGAGGACGAGCTGGAGGCCGCCCTCCAGATCTTCCACGTGCGCGGCGGCCGGGTCCGCGGCCAGCGCGGCTGGGTCACCGACAAGGTCGAGGCGGTCGACACCTCCGGCCTCGTCGAACACGCCCTCCAGCAGCTGTACGGGGAGGAGCGCGGCGACGCCGTCCCCAAGGAGGTCCTGGTCCCCGCCCTGCCCGAGGACACCGAGGCGGTCTCCCAGTGGCTCGCCGAGCGCCGGGGCTCCCAGGTCAGCCTGCGCATCCCGCAGCGCGGCGACAAGAAGGACCTCATGGCGACGGTCCAGCGCAACGCCCAGCAGGCGCTCGGCCTGCACAAGACCAAGCGGGCCTCCGACCTGACCACCCGCTCCCGGGCCCTGGAGGAGATCGCGGAGGCACTCGGCCTGGACACGGCTCCGCTGCGCATCGAGTGCTACGACATCTCCCACCTCCAGGGGGACGACGTGGTGGCCTCCATGGTGGTCTTCGAGGACGGCCTCGCCCGTAAGAGCGAGTACCGCCGCTTCCAGATCAAGGGCTTCGAGGGCCAGGACGACGTCCGCTCGATGCACGAGGTGATCGGCCGCCGCTTCAAGCGCTACCTCCAGGAGAAGGAGCGCACGGGGGAGTGGGAGGAGCCCCAGGAACCCGCCCCCGGAGCCACCGGCCCCGCCCCCGCCACCCCCGGAGCCACCGGCCCCGCCGCCCCCGGAGCCACCGGTCCCACCCCCGGGGTCACC
>NZ_BMUG01000021.1 GCF_014650075.1 Streptomyces microflavus
GGCCCGGCGCCGGACTCCGGCTCCTGTGCTACCTCGTCGGCCCGCCCGGTGCGCTCCGGCGAAGGGCCTGGCCCTGCGGCGCACCCCGGTGGCTACCCCGCCTTGCCGGGCGTGTCGGCGCACGCCGGCGATGGGCCCGACCCGATGCCGCAACCCGGCGCCCATGCCACCTCATCCGCCCGCCCGGCGCACCCCGGCGCCCGCCCGGCCCCGTTGCCCACCCCAGCGGCGGCCTTCGCCGGACACCCCGCCCCGCTCGCCTCCCTCGTCCAGCTCGCTTGCGGCGCCCCCGGCCCGGACACCGTGCTCGCCGCCCGGCTGGAGGCGGCCGCGACCAGCTCGTACCCGCATGCCGAACGCTCCTCGGCCCTCTCCCGCGCCGCCGCGCTCACCGCCGAACAGCCCCTGCGCTCGGCCCGGTTCGCCGCGGCGGCCGAACAGGCCGCCCTCGCCGGTGACCCGGCCCGGGCCCGTGCCCTGCTGGCCCGGACCGGGGCGGCGGGGGAGCACACCACCGCGCCCGGCCTCGCCCCCTACGTCCACGGCCTGCTCGCCCTGCGTTCCGGGCCCGCCGCCGATGCCCATGAAGCCCTCCTCGCCGCGGCCGCGCTGCTCGGCCCGCACGACCCCCGGCGGGCCCTCGACGCGCTCCTCGGGGCGGCCGAGGCGGCCTGGGTGATGGGCGACGCGCCCGGCTACCTGACGGCCATGGGCCGCGTCGACCCCACCCCGTACGACCGTGCCTTCGCCTCCTACCGGGCCGGGATGCGCGCGGTGCTCGCCGGACGCACGGAGGCGGGGCACGCGCTGCTCCGCCAGTGCCTGGACCCGGCGGCCCCGGCGGACCCGGATCTGCCGGGCCCGGTGAGCCGGAACGCCCCCGCCGCCCTCCTCCGCGCCGGGGTCGCCGCCCTCGTCCTCGGGGAGGTCGCCGTCGCCTGCCGGACCGGGGCGCGGGCGCTCGCCGCCGTGCGGACCCGAGGACCCGACGCGCTGCTCCCGCAGGCCCTGGAGCACCTCGCCTACGCCGAGCTGCGGGCCGGGCTCCACGCAGGGGCCCGCGCCCATGCCCTGGAGGGGCTGCACGCCGCACGCCGTACCGGGCAGCCCAACAGCTCCGTCCATCTCCACGCCGTACTCGCCCTCGCCGCCTCCGTGGAGGGGCCCGCCGAGGCCTGCGCCGCCCACTGCGACGCCGCGCTGGCCGGTGCCGGGCCCCACGGTCTCGCCCAGCCCGCGACCCTCGCCACCTGGGCCCGGGCACGGGCCGACCTGGCCGCCGGACGCTCCGAGGAGGCCGCCGCCCGGCTCGGCCCCCTGGTGCGCCCGGGGCCCCGCCAGGGCCACTTCGCCGCCCGGATGCTCGCCGTGCCCTGCTACGTCGAGGCCGCCGTCCTCGCGGGCCGGGGAGCCGAGGAGGCCGGTGAACTCCGCGCCGCCGTGGCCGAGTTCGCCGGGTGGACCGCCCGGACCGCCGACCCGCAGGCCCCCGCCCAACTGGCCCGCTGCCACGCCCTGCTGGCCACCGCGGAGGAGGCCGACGCCCGGTACGCGGAGGCCCTCGCCCACCACGACCGGGCGGGCGGCGACTTCGAACGGGCCCGTACCCAGCTCCTGTACGGGCAGTGGCTGCGCCGCCGTCGGCGTACCCGCGAGGCCCGCACCCCGCTGCGCGACGCCCTGGTCGCCTTCCAGCGGTGCTCGGCCCGCGCCTGGGCCGAGCGGGCGGGCGGCGAGTTACGGGCGGCGGGGGAGCCGGTCGGGGCCGTACGGGACACGGAGGGCGGGGCGCTCTCCGCGCTCACCCCGCAGCAGCAGCGCATCGCCCGCTGCGTCGCCGAAGGGGCCACCAACCGCGAGGTCGCGCTCCGGCTCTCGCTCAGCCCGCGCACGGTCGACCACCACCTTCGTAACGTCTTCGCCGCCCTCGGTATCCGCTCCCGCACCGAACTGGCCCGGCTCCTGGGTCCCGAAGGCCCGTGAAGGCCGGTGGTTGCGAGACCGTGATGACAAGTTCCGCGCAGACCCCTAGGTACCGACCGGGCGGTATGCCATTCTGCGGGCGTCAGGATCATTCGGCTGTGCTCGCGCCCTGCCGGGCCGGGTGCTCCGAGCCGGCCGATCGCGCAGCCGGCCGATTCCCGGTGGAGGCCGCCATGCCACAGGTCGTACGTCCGCGGATCGCGGTGCTGCACGGCACCCACCCCGCGTCGCCGTTGCCCCAGCGCTTCCGTTCCCTGGCCGACCGCGAGGCCGTCGAGGTGCTGCACCGGGCCGCCCGGGTCCTCGTCGCGTCGCTCCCGGTGCTCACCGACCGGCTCGTCGAGGCCCTGTACGAGCAGGAGCCCGGCTACCGGGCGGCGATCGAGTCCGACCGGGCCGAGATCTGGCAGGAGGTCCACCACTCCCTGCGGCACAACGTCGGCTCGCTGATCCAGCCCCGGGAGTTCCGTGAGGCCGCCCACCGCACCTCCCGCCGGATCGGCGAGATCCGCGCCGAACAGGGCGTCCCGCTCGACGCCGTCCTGCACGCCTTCCGGATGGGCGGCGCGATGGTCTGGCAGGACCTCGTGGACGAGACGGCCCGCCGCGACCCCGACGACGTACGGCTGCTCGTCCATGTCGCCGCCGATGTGTGGAACTTCGTCGACGAGCACTGCGGGATCGTCGGCGACGCCTACCGGCAGGCCGAGCGGCGGCTGTCCTGGCGGCGCGAGAACCAGCAGCGGCTGATGATCGCGGCGCTGCTCGACGGGACCGCCCGGATCGCGGACCTCTGCGAGGCGGCGGCGATGCTCGGCCTGCCGGAGCAGGGGCGGTACGCCGTACTCGCGGTGGCCTCCGCGCCGCGCGGGCCGCAGCGGCCCGGGCCCGCCCGGCCACCGCTGAACCTGCCGGACGCGCTTCCGGTCGCGGCGCCGCCGTACGGGCAGTCGGGACCGGACCTCCCACACGTGCGGCCGGACGCGCCCGCGCTGCCGGACACCGCCCCGTACGGGCAATCAGGACCGGACGGCCTCCCGCACCACCGGCCGGACACCGCCCCTCCACCGACCGCGTTTCCGGGCACCGCCCCCCTCTGGCACACCGGCCCCGACGCCGAGTTCGCCATCCTCCGGCTCACGGGCGACCCCGGTGATCCCGGTGAACTGCACGCCATCGCCGCCGCCCTGGACGCCCCCGCCGGGACCCGGGCCGGGATCGGCTCCGCCGTCGAGGGCCTGGCCGCGCTCGGCGACGCCCGGCGGCTGGCGGAGACCGCCCTGCGTGCCTGTCCGGCCTCCGGCGGGACGGTCCTGCTCGACGAGCACCTCCCGGACGCCCTCGTCGTCACCTCCCCGGCCCTCGGCTCCGCGCTCGCCGACCGGGTGCTGGGGCCGCTGGACCGGCTCGACCCCTCGGACCGGGACGTCATCCTGGAGACCCTGACGGCCTGGCTGGACGCGGACGGATCGGCGCAGCGGGCGGGCGCGCGGCTCTACTGCCACCGCAACACCGTCCTCAACCGGCTGCGCCGCTTCGAACAGCTCACGGGCCGCTGCCTCACCCGCCCCCGGGACGCGGTCGAGGTCTCCCTCGCCCTGGCGGCCCGGCGGCTGCTCGCACCCTAGGAGAGCCCCTACATCCCCAGCTCGGCCCGGTTCAGCCGCTCCACCGCGTCCTTGTCGCCCTCCACCTGGACGTCCGCCCCGTCCTGCCGGCCGAACGCGAACAGCAGCAGCTCGGAGGGCTCCCCGGTCACCGTCACCACCGGGGTGCCCTTGTGGGCCACCGCCGTCCGGCCGTCCGGGCGGCGCAGCACCAGTCCCACCGGGGACCGGCGCCCCAGCAGCCGGGCCGTCTTCTCGGTGCGCGACCAGAGCACATCGGCGAAGACCGGGTCCAGCTCACGCCGTGACCAGTCCGGCTGGGCCCGGCGCACGTCCTCCGCGTGGACGAAGAACTCGACGGTGTTCGCCGCCTCGTCGATCTGCTTGAGGGACATCGGCGAGAACCGCGGCGGCCCCGTACGGATCAGCTGGATCAGCTCCTCGTACGGCTTCGCCGCGAACTCGGCCTGCACCCGCTCCAGCCGGTTCTTCAGAGCGCCGATCACCAGCCCGCCCGCCGCGTCGGCGCGGCGTTCGCGGACCACCACATGGGCGGCCAGATCGCGGGTCTTCCAGCCCCCGCACAGGGTCGGAGCCTCGGGTCCGGCCGCCTCCAACAGATCGGCGAGCAGAAGACGTTCGCGCTTCGCATGGGTCGACATGCCCGCCAGCGTACGGCCGTCACCCGGGGTCCGCCCAGTGGACGTCCGCCCGGAAAGCGCCCGTCACCACGGCACAATGGGTCCATGACCAGCACGCCCGGCCCCACGCCGCCCACCAGCAGCCTCGACCCCGCGATCGCCGCCCGCCTCAAGCGCGGCGCCGACGGTCTGGTCCCGGCCATCGCCCAGCAGTACGACACCGGCGAGGTGCTGATGCTCGGCTGGATGGACGACGAGGCGCTGCACCGCACCCTCACCACGGGCCGCTGCACCTACTGGTCGCGCAGCCGGCAGGAGTACTGGGTCAAGGGCGACACCTCCGGCCACATCCAGCGGGTGAAGTCCGTCGCCCTGGACTGCGACGCCGACACCGTGCTGGTCAAGGTCGACCAGACCGGCGCCGCCTGCCACACGGGCGACCGCACCTGCTTCGATGCCGACGTCCTCTCCCTTCTCGACCAGTAAGGTCACCGGCCATGGATCTCGACACCTTCCGCAAGCTGGCCGTCGACCGGCGCGTCGTCCCCGTCAGCCGCCGCCTCCTCGCGGACGGCGACACCCCGGTCGGCCTGTACCGCAAGCTCGCGGCGGAGCGCACCGGCACCTTCCTGCTGGAATCCGCGGAGAACGGCCGTACCTGGTCGCGCTACTCCTTCATCGGCGTCCGCAGCGACGCCACCCTCACCGCCCGCGACGGCGCGGCCCACTGGCTCGGCACCCCGCCCGTCGGCGTCCCGGTCGACGGCGACCCGCTCGACGCCCTGCGCGCCACCGTCGAGACCCTGCACACCCCCCGCGACCTGATCGGCGACGCGGGTCTTCCCCCCTTCACCGGCGGCATGGTCGGCTACCTCGGCTACGACGTCGTACGCCGCCTGGAGAAGATCGGCGAGCACGGCGGCGACGACCTGAAGCTCCCCGAGCTGACCATGCTGCTCACCTCGGACCTCGCCGTTCTCGACCACCAGAACGGCACGGTCCTGCTGATCGCCAACGCGATCAACCACAACGACCTCTCCACCGGCGTCGACGAGGCCTACGCGGACGCCGTCGCCCGCCTGGACGCCATGGAGCAGGACCTGCGCCGCCCGGTCGAGAACGCCCCGGCCGTCCTGCCCCCGTCCGAACTGCCGCCGTACACCGCGCTCTGGGGCGGTGAGGCCTACCAGGTGGCCGTCGAGGACATCAAGGAGCGCATCCGCGCCGGGGAGGCCTTCCAGGTCGTGCCTTCCCAGCGCTTCGAGACGCCGTGCACCGCGAGCGCCCTGGACGTCTACCGGGTGCTGCGGGCCACCAACCCGTCCCCGTACATGTACCTCTTCCGCTTCGACGGGTTCGACGTCGTCGGCTCCAGCCCCGAGGCCCTCGTCAAGGTCGAGGACGGCCGCGCGATGGTCCACCCGATCGCCGGGACCCGGCACCGGGGCGCCACCCCGCAGGAGGACCAGGCGCTTGCCGAGGAGCTGCTCGCCGACCCAAAGGAGCGCGCCGAGCACCTGATGCTCGTCGACCTCGGCCGCAACGACCTGGGGCGGGTCTGCGAGCCGGGCAGTGTGGAGGTCGTCGACTTCATGTCGATCGAGCGGTACTCCCACGTGATGCACATCGTCTCCACCGTCACCGGCCGCGTCACCGAGGACCGCACCGCCTTCGACGTCCTCACCGCCTGCTTCCCCGCGGGCACCCTCTCCGGCGCCCCCAAGCCCCGCGCCATGCAGATCATCGAGGAGCTGGAGCCGAGCCGCCGCGGTCTGTACGGGGGCTGCGTCGGCTATCTCGACTTCGCCGGGGACTCCGACACCGCCATCGCCATCCGCACCGCCCTGCTCCGCGACGGCACCGCGTACGTGCAGGCCGGGGCGGGGGTCGTGGCGGACTCGGACCCGGTCGCGGAGGACAACGAGTGCCGCAACAAGGCCGCCGCCGTGCTGCGCGCCGTCCATACCGCCAACCGCCTCCACGACCGCTGAGGCCGTAAGGGATAGTGGACGACGTGAGTGCTGTCCCCGTACCCCAGCCCCGTGCCCGAACCGCCGCCTCCGGCGCCGCGCCCGACGCGCCTTCCGGGTCCGCGCCGGACGCGACGCCCGGTTCCGTGTCCGACGTGCCTTCCGGTTCCGCGTCCGACTCCACGGGCAGCCGCCGGTCGCTCGCGGCCGGGCTGCTCCTGGGCGCGGTCGGTGCGACCGTCGTCCTCCTGGCCTCCGGCCAGGTCTGGGCCGAGGGCCGGGCGGCCACCGGCGGCGGCGCCCTCCCGCTGACCGCCGACGGCCAGGACGTCACCGGCGCCCCGGCCGCCCTCGCGATCGTCGGCCTGGCCGCCCTCGTCGCCGTCTTCGCCGTCCGCGGCGCGGGCCGCCGCGTCGTCGCCGCCCTGCTCGCGCTCAGCGGCCTCGGGGCCGCGCTCAGCGCCTGGGCGGGCGCGTCCGACAGCACGGCCCTCGATGAGGAGGCCGCCCGCACCACCGGTGACGCGGCGGCCACGATCGACGCCCTCACCCACACCGCCTGGCCGTACGTCACCGCCGCCGGGGGCCTGCTGATCCTGCTCGCCGGGGTGCTCGCCCTGCGCTTCGGCAGCCGCTGGCCCACGATGTCGGGACGGTACGAGCGCGACGGCACCCCGCGCCCCCGCAAGGCGCCCCGCGCCGCCCCCGACCCGGACCGTCCCGAGGAGCTGTGGAAGGCCCTGGACCGGGGCGAGGACCCGACGCGCGAGGGGTGACCCCCCGCTCACCTCCCCCTGTCCCGTGCGGGACAATGGAGGCGAGCCGTCCCCCGAGCGACAGCTGCAGCGATACCCCCAGCGCAACACCAACAAGGAGCAACTCATGGCGGGCACGAGCCACGGACACACCCCGGCCGCCTGGACCGGTGTCATCATCGCCTTCATCGGCTTCTGCGTCGCAGGCGTCTTCATGGTCGCGGCCAACCCGCTCGGCTTCTGGGCCGGTATCGCCGTCATCTTCGCCGGTGGCATCGTCGGTTACGCCATGAAGCTGGCCGGTCTCGGCATGCCGAAGGAGTCCTCCGAGCTGGTGGAGGCCCGGGCGCGCGCCGGAGAGGCCCAGGTCTCCCACTGACCCGCGCGGCCGACACGCAGCGAGGCGCAGCCCGGACCGGGCTGCGCCTTTCCGTTTGAGCGTGGACAATCACCGGGTGGACGCCACCCCGACCCCGAACCCCGAAGCCGAGCCCCAGGGCGTCGGCCCCTGGAACATGCCCCTGACGGTCTGCCCGACCCCGGACACGGCCCGGCCTGCCACTCCAGCCGGTCCAGCGCTTGAGGACGGAACCCTCGCCACCCCAGCCTGTCCGGCGTTCGGGGACGAAACCGTCGCCACCTCAGCCCGTCCGGCGTTTGAGGACGGAACCCTTGCCGGGGTGGGCCCGGCCGTCACAGGCCCCTCGGGTGAGGAATCCTCGCAGGTGCCCGGCCCCCAAGGCCACGGTTCCGTCCTCAAACGCCGGACGGGCTTGGTGGGCCGCCTGGCCACCCCCCTCGGCATCCTCGCCGCCGTCACAGCCGCCTTCGCCTACGTCGGCACGGTCGACCCCAACGACCCCGGCCACTACCCCGTCTGCCCGCTGCTCAAGCTGACCGGCGTGTTCTGCCCCGGCTGCGGCGGCCTCCGCAGCGCCCACGCCTTCATCCACGGCGACCTCGGCGCCGCGTTCTCCGCCAACGCCGTCGCCACCACCGGCTACTTCCTCTTCGCCGCCGTCTGGGTCCTCTGGCTGGTCCGGGCCTGGCGCGGCCGGCCGCTGCGGATCGGGCTCGCCCCCGCCTGGTGGTGGGGCATCGGGGCACTGCTCCTGATCTTCACCGTCGTCCGGAATCTGCCGTTCGGCTCGGCACTGGCGCCCTGAATGCCCAGGTAGTGGGATGCGGCGTGGCCTGATGCGGGCCCCGGGGCCTCCTGCGGATACCATCGGTATGGCTGATCCTGTTCACCGTCAACCGTTCCGGAAGGGGGCCGCTCGCGTGAGTGTGCTCGACGAGATCATCGACGGCGTTCGCGCCGACCTCGCGGAGCGGCAGGCGCGCGTCAGCCTCGACGAGCTGAAGGAGCGCGCGGCCCGCGCTCCCCAGGCCAAGGACGGAGTCGCCGCCCTGCGCGGCGAGGGCGTCACCGTCATCTGCGAGGTCAAGCGCTCGTCCCCGTCCAAGGGGGCCCTTGCCGCCATCGCGGACCCCGCCGCGCTCGCCGCGGACTACGAGGCGGGCGGCGCGTCCGTCATCTCGGTCCTCACCGAGGAGCGCCGCTTCGGCGGCTCGCTCGCCGACCTGGAGGCCGTCCGCGCCAAGGTCGACACCCCGATCCTGCGCAAGGACTTCATCGTCACCTCGTACCAGCTGTGGGAGGCCCGCGCGTACGGCGCCGACCTCGCCCTGCTGATCGTCGCCGCCCTCGACCAGGAGGCCCTCGTCTCCCTGATCGAGCGCGCCGAGTCGATCGGGCTCACCCCGCTCGTCGAGGCGCACGACGAGGAGGAGGCCGAGCGCGCCGTGGACGCCGGAGCCAAGATCATCGGTGTCAACGCGCGCAACCTCAAGGACCTCAAGGTCGACCGCTCCACCTTCGAGCGCGTCGCCCCCGAGATCCCCGACCACATCGTCAAGGTCGCCGAGTCCGGCGTCCGGGGCCCGCACGACCTGATCGCGTACGCCAACGCCGGCGCCGACGCCGTCCTGGTCGGCGAGTCCCTGGTCACCGGCCGCGACCCGCGCGCCGCCGTCGCCGACCTGGTCGCCGCGGGCGCCCACCCGGCGCTCCGCCACGGCCGCGGCTGACCGGGAGACCGACGACCATGACCGAGCGTCCCGTGCCCCGCACCCGGCCGGGCCTGCGCCCCGCCGGGGCCCCGGCCCGGGACCCGCACGCCCCGCTGGCGCGCGGCTGCCGCCCTCGTGGCTGCCGCGCCCCCGCCCGGCGTGTGCACGGCCGGCGAGTGCGGTACGTGATCGGTGACGAGCCCGGCCAGGTGAACGGGATGCGATGGCGCCCGGGGTCCGCGCTGTAGGCGAGCCCCGGCCGACGTACCGCAGTACCCCCTTCTCGTACGTACGACCGCACCGCCGAGACCCATGCCGGTCCCGGTGGCGCTCCGCTCTCGGCGCATACGGTGAACCCACCCGTTGCCATGCCAAGGAGCACGTCGCATGACGTCCGAATTCTTCATCCCGGACCCCGAGGGTCTGATCCCCAGCGCCGAGGGCTACTTCGGCGCGTACGGCGGCAAGTTCATCCCGGAGGCGCTCGTCGCCGCCGTGGACGAGGTCGCCGTCGAGTACGACAAGGCCAAGTCCGACCCGGCCTTCGCCGCCGAGCTCAACGAGCTCATGGTCAACTACACCGGCCGGCCCAGCGCGCTGACCGAGGTCCCGCGCTTCGCCGAGCACGCGGGCGGCGCCCGGATCTTCCTCAAGCGCGAGGACCTGAACCACACCGGCTCGCACAAGATCAACAACGTGCTCGGCCAGGCGCTGCTCACCAAGCGCATGGGCAAGACCCGGGTCATCGCCGAGACCGGAGCCGGTCAGCACGGCGTCGCCACCGCGACCGCCTGCGCCCTCTTCGGCCTCGACTGCACCATCTACATGGGCGAGATCGACACCGAGCGCCAGGCGCTGAACGTGGCGCGGATGCGGATGCTCGGCGCCGAGGTCGTCGCCGTGAAGTCCGGCTCGCGGACCCTGAAGGACGCCATCAACGAGGCGTTCCGCGACTGGGTCGCCAACGTGGACCGTACGCACTACCTCTTCGGTACGGTCGCGGGCCCGCACCCCTTGCCGGCGATGGTCCGCGACTTCCACCGGGTCATCGGCGTCGAGGCCCGCCGCCAGCTCCTGGAGCGCGCCGGCCGCCTCCCCGACGCGGCGGTCGCCTGCGTCGGCGGCGGCTCCAACGCCATCGGCCTCTTCCACGCCTTCATCCCGGACGCCGGGGTCCGCCTGGTGGGCTGCGAGCCCGCCGGGCACGGTGTGGAGACCGGTGAGCACGCGGCGACCCTGACCGCGGGCGAGCCCGGCATCCTGCACGGCTCGCGCTCCTACGTCCTCCAGGACGACGAGGGCCAGATCACCGAGCCGTACTCCATCTCGGCCGGGCTGGACTACCCGGGCATCGGCCCGGAGCACTCCTACCTCAAGGACATCGGGCGCGGCGAGTACCGCGCGGTCACCGACGACGCGGCCATGCAGGCCCTGCGCCTGCTCTCCCGCACCGAGGGCATCATCCCGGCCATCGAGAGCGCCCACGCGCTCGCCGGTGCGCTGGACCTCGGCAAGGAGCTCGGCAAGGACGGGCTGATCCTCATCAACCTGTCCGGGCGCGGCGACAAGGACATGGACACCGCCGCCCGCTACTTCGGGCTCTACGACACCGACGCCGCCGTCGAGGCGGACGCGGACAGCGACCGCGCCGAGATCGAGGGGGACGCCAAGTGAGCGGCAACATCGAGCTGTTGAACACCACCCTCGCCGCCGCCAAGGCGGAGGACCGGGCGGCGCTCATCGCCTACCTGCCGGCCGGCTTCCCGACCGTCGACGGCGGCATCGAGGCGGTCAAGGCCGTCATCGCGGGCGGCGCCGACGTGGTGGAGGTCGGGCTCCCGCACAGCGACCCGGTCCTCGACGGGCCGGTCATCCAGACCGCCGACGACATCGCCCTGCGCGGCGGCGTCCGCATCGCCGACGTGATGCGCACGGTCCGCGAGGCGTACGAGGCCACCGGGGTCCCGATCCTGGTCATGACGTACTGGAACCCCATCGACCGGTACGGCGTCGAGCGCTTCACCGCCGAACTGGCCGAGGCGGGCGGCGCCGGGTGCATCCTGCCCGACCTGCCGGTCCAGGAGTCCGCGCTGTGGCGCGAGCACGCCGACAAGCACGGCCTCGCCACCGTGTTCGTCGTCGCCCCCAGCAGCCAGGACGCCCGCCTCGCCACCATCACGGCAGCGGGCAGCGGCTTCGTCTACGCCGCGTCCCTGATGGGCGTCACCGGCACCCGCGCCTCCGTCGGCGCCCAGGCCCAGGAGCTGGTGGGACGCACCCGCGCCACCACCGACCTGCCGGTCTGCGTCGGCCTCGGCGTCTCCAACGCCGGGCAGGCCGCCGAGGTCGCCGGATTCGCCGACGGCGTCATCGTCGGCTCGGCCTTCGTCAAGGCCATGCTGGACGCCCCCGACGAGGCCGCCGGTCTCGACGCCGTCCGCTCGCTGGCGGGCGAGCTGGCGCAGGGCGTTCGAAAGCGGTGACCTTCGAAGTCACCTGAATGGGTGGAATATGGACCGGGGAGGCGCGTACGTGCCTCCCCGGTTCGTTGCTGCGGGTGTGAGCGACAAGAACCCTGAGGGAAACCGAAGTGCGCGTGAGCGCCTGGCCCAGCAGCGCGAGCGGGAGAAGGGCCGCGAGAAGCGCCGCCGTACGCTGATCGTCTCCTCGGCCGTGGTCGGCGTCCTGGCGCTGGCCGCCGTGGTCGGCCTGATCGCGGCCAACGTGGGCAAGGACGGCGGCAGCGACAGCGCGTCCGGCCCCGCCATCACCCCGTCCGGAGCGACCGGCGAGGACTCCCTGACCCTCCCGGTCGGCGCCTCCGACGCCCCGTCCACGCTCACGATCTGGGAGGACTTCCGCTGCCCGGTCTGCGCCCAGTTCGAGAACGCCTTCCGGGACACCATCACGGAGCTGGTCGAGGCGGGCCAGCTCAAGGTGGACTACCACCTGGCCACGATCATCGACGGCAACCTCGGCGGCAAGGGCTCGCTGCGCGCCGCCAACGCCGCCGCCTGCGCCCAGGACGTCGGCAAGTTCGCCCCGTACCACGACGTCCTCTTCCGCAACCAGCCTCCCGAGCCCGACGACGCCTTCGCCAAGAACAGCCGGCTGATCGAGCTGGCCGGGGAGGTCGAGGGGCTCGACACGCCGGGATTCCGCAGCTGTGTGGAGGGTGGCGAGCACGACAGCTGGGTCCAGAAGTCCGACACCGCGTTCCGTGAGGGCGGCTTCCAGGGCACCCCGACGGCGCTGCTCAACGGAGAGTCGGTCTTCCCGAAGAAGGGCGACGAGCAGATCTCCGTGGAGAACCTGAAGAAGTGGGTCATGGAGGCCAACAAGGGCAAGAAGCCGGGTACCGCCACCCCGTCCGCGCCCGCTTCCTGACGGGGTCCGGGGAAGTCCCGGAAGGGCGGGTGTACGGGCCCGTGACCGTGCCCTCGTTACCCAGACGTTGCCGGGCGGCTTGCCGTACCCACCGCCCGGCAGGGTAGCGTCGACCTCGTCATGAACCTTGCCTCCATTCCCAGCCCGTCGACCGGCGTGATCGAGCTCGGCCCGATCCCGCTTCGCGGCTACGCGTTCTGCATCATCATCGGTGTCTTCGTCGCCGTCTGGATCGGCAACAAGCGCTGGGTCGCCCGTGGCGGCAAAGCCGGCATCGTCGCCGACATCGCCGTCTGGGCCGTGCCCTTCGGTCTCGTCGGCGGCCGGCTCTACCACGTGATCACCGACTACCAGCTCTACTTCAGCGACGGCCAGAACTGGGTCGACGCCTTCAAGATCTGGGAGGGCGGCCTCGGTATCTGGGGCGCGATCGCCTTCGGTGCCGTCGGCGCCTGGATCGGCTGCCGCCGCCGGGGTATCCCGCTGCCCGCCTGGGCGGACGCGCTGGCCCCCGGTATCGCCATCGCCCAGGCCATCGGCCGCTGGGGCAACTGGTTCAACCAGGAGCTGTACGGCAAGCCGACCGACCTTCCCTGGGCGCTGGAGATCAGCGAGGGCCCGAACCGGGTCGCCGGGACGTACCACCCGACCTTCCTCTACGAGTCGCTCTGGTGCATCGGCGTCGCGCTGCTGGTCATCTGGGCCGACCGTCGCTTCAAGCTCGGCCACGGACGGGCGTTCGCGCTGTACGTCGCGGCCTACTGCGCGGGGCGCGGCTGGATCGAGTACATGCGGGTCGACGAGGCCCACCACATCCTCGGCCTGCGGCTGAACGTGTGGACCGCGATCATCGTCTTCGTCCTCGCCGTCGTCTACATCGTGATCTCCGCGAAGCTCCGCCCGGGCCGCGAGGAGATCGTGGAGCCGGACAAGGACGCCGAGGCCGCGAAGAAGGACGACGCGGACGGCACGGACGCCACCGAGAAGGACGGCGACCCGCTGAAGAAGGACACGGCGGACACCGAAACCCCGGGCACCCCGGCCGAGGACACCGCGGCCGAGAGCGCCGCCCCCGAGGCAGCCGACAAGAGCTGACCGCTCGCGCCCGGCAGTACGGCGCCCCCGCATTCCCCCGATCGCCGGGCGGACCTGAGAAACCTCAGGACCGCCCGGCGATCGCCAGTGTGCGGCGGGCCGAGGCCACCACCGCCGCGTCCACGAACCGGCCGTCCGGCAGCGCCAGCGCCCCCGCCTCCACCGCCGACGCCGCGACGATCTCCTCGGCCGCCTCGATCTCCCGGTCCGTCGGCCGGAACGCCCGCTCGATCACCTCCAGCTGACGCGGATGGATCGCCGCCCGGCCCAGCAGCCCGAGCCCCCGCCCCCGTACGCACGAGGTCCACAGCCCGTCCAGGTCGCGGACGTCCGGGAAGACCGACTGGGCGGGCGGCGGCAGTGCGGCCGCCCGGGCCGCCACCACGAGCCGGCTGCGCGACCAGTCGAGCCCGCTGTCCTCCCGTACGCCGAGATCGGCCCGCAGGTCCGCCTCGCCCAGCGCGATGCCCCGGACGGCGGGGTCGGCCGAGGCGATCGAGTACGCGTGCTCCAGGGCGAGCGCCGACTCCAGCAGCGGGTAGAGCGGTACGCCGGGGGCCACGGCCGCCACATGGTGCACGGAGACGGCATGGGTGATCTTGGGCAGCCGAAAACCGGCGAGGCCCGGCAGCCCCATCAGCGCCCGGATGTCGTCCTCGCCGTGCACCCGGACATGGACCGGTACGGCATCGGGGGAGGCGGCCTGCGGGTCGGCGAGGAGTTCGGCGGTGGCCGAGCGTGCGTACTCCTTGCGGTCGGGGGCGACCGCGTCCTCCAGGTCGACGATCACCACGTCCGCCCCGCAGCCGAGCGCCTTGGCCACCACCTCCGGTCGGTCCCCGGGGACGTACAGCCAGGTCAGCGGGGGCCGGCCGACCGGCGGAGGAGGTCCCTCCGGCAGCGGCGGGCCCGGGATCGGCCGGCCGGTCACAGCGCCCCCTGGTCCCGCAGCGCCGCGATCCGGGTCTCCGGGAGGCCGAGCCCGGCCAGGATCTCCTCGGTGTCCGCGCCGTGCGGGCGCCCCGCCCACCGGATCCCGCCCGGGGTCCCGGAGAGCCGGAAGAGGACGTTCTGCATCCGCAGCGGGCCCAGCTCCGGATCGTCGACCTCGGCGAGGGTGCCCAGGGCCCGGTACTGCGGGTCCTCCATCACCTCCCGTACGTCATGGATCGGCGCCACGGCCGCCTCCGCCTTCTCGAAACCGTTGAGGACTTCCTCCCGGCTGTGGCGGGAGATCCAGTGGCCGACCGCCCCGTCCAGCTCCTCGGTGTGCTCGGCCCGGGTGGTGCCCGCGCCGAACCAGGGCTCGTCGATCAGGTCCGGGCGGCCGACCAGCCGCATCACCCGCTCGGCGACGGACTGCGCGGAGGTGGAGACCGCGACCCAGTGGCCGTCGGCGGTGCGGTAGGTGTTGCGCGGCGCGTTGTTGCGGGAGCGGTTGCCGGTGCGCGGCTGGACGTAGCCGAGCTGGTCGTACCAGAGCGGCTGCGGGCCCAGCACGGTCAGGATCGGCTCGATGATCGCCAGGTCCACCACCTGCCCCTCGCCCGTCTTCTCCCGTCCGGCGAGCGCGGCCATCACCGCGTACGCCGTGGCCAGCGCCGCGATGGAGTCGGCCAGCCCGAACGGCGGCAGCGTCGGCGGCCCGTCCGGCTCCCCGGTGATCGCCGCGAACCCGCTCATCGCCTCGGCCAGCGTGCCGAACCCGGGCCGGTGCGCGTACGGGCCGAACTGCCCGAAACCGGTGACCCGGGCCAGCACCAGCCGCGGGTTGACGGCGTGCAGCTCCTCGGGGCCGAGACCCCAGCGCTCCAGGGTCCCCGGCCGGAAGTTCTCGACGATCACATCGGTCTCGGCGGCCAGCTGGAGGAGGACGTCCCGGCCACCCGGGGCGGACAGGTCCAGCGTCAGGTTGCGCTTGTTGCGGCCGAGCAGCTTCCACCACAGCCCGATGCCGTCCTTGGCGGGGCCGTGCCCGCGCGAGGGGTCCGGTTTACGGGGGTGCTCGACCTTGATCACATCGGCGCCGAAGTCCCCGAGCATGGTGGCGGCGAGCGGTCCGGCGAAGAGGGTGGCGAGGTCGATGACCTTCAGCCCGGTCAGGGGTCCGGCTTCCGTGCTGGTCATGCTGCCTCGATCTCGCTGCGGTACGGCATGGACGTGGAGGCGCCGGGCTTCTGGACGCAGAGCGCGGCGGCCGACGAGGCGAAGGCCAGCGCCTTGGCCACGGGACGGCCCTCCCCGAGCGCCACCGCCAGTGCCCCGACGAAGGTGTCCCCGGCCCCGGTCGTGTCGACGGCCCGCACCTCGGGCGCCTCGAACAGCACGGGCTCGCCGCCCCGGGCCGCGTACAGGGAGCCCCTCGCACCGAGCGTGATGATCACCTCGGGCACCTGTCGGAGCAGGATCTGCGCGGCCGCGTGCGGTTCGGCCTGGCCGGAGAGTTCGGCGGCCTCGTGCTCGTTGGGGACCAACAGGTCGATGTGGTCCCAGAGTTCCTCGGGCAGCGGCTGTACGGGGGAGGGGGTGAGGATGGTCCGTACGCCCTGGGCCCTGGCTGCTCGGGCGCCCTCCACGACGGCGGAGAGCGGGAGTTCGAGCTGCATGAGCAGCAGGTCGGCGGCGGCGATCGCCGCGATCTCCCCGGGGCCGAGCGCGGTGACGGTGCCGTTGGCGCCGGGGATCACCACGATGGCGTTGGACCCGGAGTCGTCCACCACGATGTGCGCGGTGCCGCTGGGGCCCTCGGCGGTGTGCAGCAGGTCGGTGTCCACCCCGGCGTGTTCGAGGCCGTCACGCAACTGCGTGCCGTACACGTCGTCGCCGACCGCGCCGATCATCGCCACCTCCCCGCCCGCGCGGGCGGCGGCGACGGCCTGGTTGGCGCCCTTGCCGCCGGGGATGGTCCGGAACTCCCGGCCGGTGACGGTCTCCCCGCGTTCCGGGGCGCGGGCGGTGTAGGCGACGAGGTCCATGTTGGTGCTGCCGAGCACGGCGATACGGGTCATGGGCGCAGAGCCTCCTGGTGGGTCAGTGCGGCGAGGGTGTCGAAGCCGGTCCGGTCGAAGCCGGGTACGGAGGTGGCGAGGCGGTTCTTCAGCGGGGCCGTCCAGTGGTCGGGCAGGGCGGTCGGGGTGCCCGCGAGGAGTCCGGCGAGCGAGCCCACGGTGGCCCCGTTGGAGTCGGTGTCCCAGCCGCCGGAGACCGCGCACCCGATCGACCGGGTGAAGTCGCCGTCGGCGTGGGTGAGGGCGGCGGCGAGCAGCGCGGCGTTGGGCAGCACGTGCACCCAGTGGTGGGTGGAGTCGTACGCGGCGTGCAGCCGGTCCACCACCGCGTCGAACTCCCCTTCCGTGCGCGCTGTTTCGATCCCGAGCCGGACCGCGCGGGCGTACCGCGAGTGCGGCGGCACCACCCGCAGCCCGGCGGCCAGGCAGCCGTGCACATCGCTCTCCCCGCCCGCCGCCACAGCGAGCGCCGCCGCTGTGAACATCGCGCCGTAGACCCCGTTGGCGGTGTGGGTGAGGACCGCGTCGCGGTGGGCCTGGGCGGCGGCTCCGGCCGGGTCGCCGGGGTGGGTCCAGCCGTGCACGTCGGCCCGGATCTGGGCGCCGATCCACTCGCGGAACGGGTTGCGGAAGCGGGCCGTCTCCGGGGGCTCGACGCCCGCGAGGAGATTGCCGTACGCGATCCGCTCGGCGGTGAAGGTGCGGCCCGCCGGGAGTTCGTCGAGCCAGAGCCGGGCGAGGTCGGCCGTGGTGAAGGTGCGGCCGTGCCGTTGGAGCAACAGCAGGGTGAGCAGCGGGTAGTTGAGGTCGTCGTCCTCCGGCATGCCGTCGATGTTCTCGGCGAGCGAGGTGGGGGCCGAGCGGCGGTTCCAGGGGTGGGCGGCGAGCAGTTCCGGGGGCACTCCGTGTTCGGTGAACCAGGTGGCCAGGGGCCAGTTGCCGGCCGCGCGTGCGAGGGCGCGAATGCCGGTCAGCGGCAGCTTCTCCACCGGTTTGCCGAGCAGACAGCCCGCCGCCCGACCCAGCCAGGCGGCGTGCAGCCGGTCCCGGCCGACGGTGGCCGCGGCCTCGGGCGGGCCGGGCCAGTGCGGGCAGGCGGCCATGATCTCCGCCGGCCCGGTGGGCTCGTCGGCGGCCAACGGTGACTCCAGCAGGGCTAGTTCATCGAGGAGCTGCCCGGCCAGTTCGCGCAGTCGCGGCGGCGCGGGTGGCTCGGACGCACCCGCGCGGTCCGGAGCGGGCGCGCCCCCGGCCGCGTACCACCGCTCCTCGATCTCCCGGGCGTCCCGGCCGTCCTGCGCGGCCTGCCGCAGCTCGTGCCCGACCAGATCCTCGGGCTGCACCCAGGTGAGGCGGACGCCCGGGCCCTGGGGCGGGTGGACGCTCACCGCGTACCCGCCAGCGCGGCGAACGCCTCTTCGTGGGACCGGCGGCGCTCCAGGTCCCGGGCGAAGACCTCCCGGGCCACCCGCGTCAGCGTCCGGGCCGGGGCGTGCAGATCCAGCCGGCTCGCCTCCGCGACCGTGGCCGCCCAGTCCGCCGGGACCTCACTGCCCAGAGCGCCCGCGATCGCGCCGCTCATCGTGGCGATGGAGTCGCAGTCCCGCCCGTAGTTGACCGAACCGAGCACCGTACGCCGGTAGTCGCCGCCCCCGACCAGCAACATGCCCAGTGCGATGGGCAGTTCCTCGATGGCGTGCAGCCGGGAGGGGCGGCGGGCGCCGAGGGAGGGGGAGCGGTAGTCGGGTCCGACGGTGTCGAACGGTTCGACGGCGGCGCGCAGCGGTGCGAGCGCGGCCTCGAAGTCCTCGTGCTGCGCGGCCACTTCGCAGACCGCCTCGATCGCGGACCGGGTGCCGTCCTTCGCCAGCGCGAGAGCCGCGTCGATCACCGCGTCCGGCGTCGCCCCCGGGTGGCAGGCGGCGGCGACGGCGGCCGCGAAGACCCCGGCGGCCTCCCGGCCGTAGGAGGACTGGTGCGGCGCGGCGATCTCCAGCGCCTCGGCGTACGCGGCCTCCGGGTGCCCGGCGTTGACCAGGCCGACCGGGGCCATGTACATCGCCGCCCCGCAGTTGACGATGTTGCCCGCACCGGCCTCGCGCGGGTCGACGTGCCCGTAGTGCAGCCGGGCCACGATCCACTTCTCCGCCAGGAAGATCCGCTGGAGCGGCAGCGCCTCGGCCTCCAGCTCCGGGATCCAGCGGGGGGAGAGCAGATCCGGTACGAGGTGGTCGGCGACGGCGTACGCGTCGAGGTGGTCGCGGACGCGGTCGTAGACCCGGACCAGGGCGTGGGTCATCAAGGTGTCGTCGGTGACGTGCCCGTCGCCCTTGTGGTACGGGGCGATGGGGCGCGCGGTCCGCCAGTTCTCGCCGTGCCAGGGGCCGACGATCCCGGTCACCCGGCCGCCGTGGCGCTCGGCGATCTGCTCGGGGGTCCAGCCCTCGACCGGGCCGCCGAGGGCGTCCCCGACGGCGGCGCCGACGAGGGACCGGGTGATCCGTTCATCGAGGCCGGGAGGGGACTGCGGGGTCGAGGGGGCGGGGGCGGGCTCGGCTGCCGTGGCCGTTGTGGGCGTCATGCCGGAATTGTCCACCCGGGGCGGCCGGTTCCGTGGCTGCCAGCAGCCCGGCGAGTTCGACCAGATCCGTGCCCGCGAGCCGGGGCAGCGCACAGCCCGCGAGGGTCCGGCACGCCTCACGCCAGCCCGCCGGTACGGCGGTGACCGAGCCGATCGCCCCGGTCAGGGCCCCGGCCAGGGCGGGCGCGGAGTCCGCGACCCGGGAGAGACAGGCGGCGGCCGGGATCGCCTGGGCGATCTCGCCCCGGGCGGCGGTGGTCAGCGCCAGGGCGACGGGTACGGTCTCGGCGGCGGCGATCCCGTAGCTGTAGACGTGGTCCACGATCTGGTGCTCCAGGACCGGGACCAGGGCGAACGCCCCGGCCGGCTCGTCCGCGAACTCCCGGGCGAGGCGGACCGCGTGTGCGGCGTTGCGGGCGATCTCGGTGCCCTCGGGGAGCTGGGCGAGGGCCGCGTTCACCACCGTGTCGACGTCCGCCCCGGCCAGCGCCACGGCGATGGCGGCGGCCATGGCCCGCGCCCCGTGCACCCCGTCGCCGTCCTGGGTGTAGCGCGCGTCGAACTCCGCGAGCGCCGCGGCCTCCTCCGGGTCGCCCGGATGCGCCACGGCGAGCACGGCGGCCCGTACGCAGGCGGCGTCGTCGAAGTAGTGCGGGTTGTCGTGCCCGGTGGCGGGCGGCCGCAGCCCGGCGGCCAGGTTGCCGAGCCCGGCCCGTACCGAGATCCGGGCGCGCAGCGGGAGCACCGCCGCCTCCACCTCGGGGGCCCGGGCGCCGGCCTCGGCGACGGTGGCGGCCAGCGCGTTCCAGGCCCGGTCCACCGCGTCCCGCATCCGGTGGCCGGGGGAGAGGCCGTCCGCGTCGTCGGCCGCCGCCAGTACCGTACGGGCGGCGAAGGCGGCCCACTCGGCGTCGTCGGACGGGCCGAGCCGGAGCGGCTCGGGCGGCTGGTTGAGGGCGATGGGCACGGGCAGCGTGGTGGTGGCGTTCTGCTCGGCGAAGGTGTCCAGCTCCCGGGTGAGCCGCCGGGTCCACTCGGGCATCCGGGCCGCCCGGTGCCGGGCGGCGGGCCACCCGGCGGCGTCCCCGGAGGCGAGGCCGAGCAGCAGGCCCTCGATCCGGGCGCGGCGGGAGGGGGCGGGGGCGGTGGCCCCCGGGACGGCGGAAGTGCCGACCGGTCCGGGTGCAGTGGCCGCCACCGGTTCCTCCGTGGCGGTTGCGCGTCGGGTCGTCATCGCCGGTCCTCCCGTACGGGCTCGAAGGACGCGGACGCGGACACGGATGCCATGTCCCGTACGACGGAAGGCTCACGCCCGCCGCCGCGCCCCTGAGCGCTGTCCGCGCTGTCCGGGCCCTCCGGCGTCAGCAGGTCCGCGATGTCCAGCACGTGGTAGCCGCGCATCGAGGGCAGGCAGCTGCCCCGCACCGGCCCGATCGCCGCCGCCCACTCCGGCGGGATCGCACCCACGCCGTGCAGCGCCCCGGCCAGGGACCCCGCCACCGCCGCCGTCGTATCGGCGTCGCGGCCCATGTTCACGGCCGTCAGCACCGCCGTACGGAAGTCGCCGCGCGCCGCCGTGAACGCCCCGAACGCCAGGCCCACCGCCTCCGGCGCGAGGTCCGTCCACGGGTAGCCGCCGATCACCACCGCCGAACGCACCGCCCGCTCCATCGTGAGCCGGTCCGGGTAGGGCCGCTGGGCCGCCGCCACCGCGCGGCGCAGCGAGCGGGCCGTCCAGGAATCCATCGGGACCACCGACAGCGCGGCCGCGATCACCGAGGCAAGGCCCGCGCCGACCATCGCGGCGGCGACCCCGGCCGCCACCGCCTGGCCCCCGTAGATCCCCTCGCCCTCGTGGCTCACCCGGCCGTCCACCGCCACCAGCCGGGCCGCCTCGGCGGGGCGCCCCGCCGCGAACACCCCAAAGGGGGCCGCGCGCATTGCGAGACCGTCGCTCCAGGCGTGCCGGTGCTGGGCCGAGATCGGTGCGGCGAGGCCCCTGCGGAGGTTCTCCAGGGTGCCGCGCTCACTGAACCCGGCCCCCCGGAACGGCCCCTCGTCCAGATCGGCGATCCAGTGGTGCCAGGCCCGCTCCACATGGGAGACGGTGAGCGCGGAGCCGTGCCGGGCCAGCAGCAGCCCGGAGAAGATCGCGTACTCCGTGTCGTCGGTGCCGGCCGGGTCCTCGCTCACGAACCCCTCGATCCGCCCCCAGCGGCGGCGGATCTCGGAGGGCCGCAGATTCTCCGCCGGGGCGCCGAGCGCGTCCCCGACCGCAAGCCCCAGCAGCGCACCCCTGGCCCGTTCCTTGCCGACGGCCGTGTCCATAGCGTCACCTTTCGCTCGTCGGGCGAGTCCGGTCCCGAGTCCGGGCCGAGCTCGATCCCGAGTCCGGAACCGACCTCGATTCCGAGTCCGGGTCCGGGCTCTGTCCGCATCTGTGCCACGCGGAGGGCGGTCGGAGGCCGGACGGGGGCATAAAGGGGCCGGTCGGATGACGGCCAGGAAAGCTGAGCCTGTCCTTTCTTCGCAGGTCAGAGGGGTGGTAAGCCAGGCCTGCCTTGGTGGCGGAGGTCGCCCGTACGGCGTACTTTGGACTTTGTCGAAAGTTATACGGATACCGCTCGGCGGGGGTGACAGCCCGCCGGGGGAGCAGGGGAGACGCGAGCCGTGGCCATCATCGAGACCGACGCCGTACTGCACGAGGCGCACCGGGACAACCACACCCACCGGGATGTGAACGGCGGCTGGCTGCGCCCCGCCGTCTTCGGCGCCATGGACGGTCTGGTCTCCAACCTCGCCCTGATGACCGGTGTCGCGGGCGGTGCGGTCTCCCAGCAGACCATCGTGATCACCGGTCTCGCGGGCCTGGCCGCGGGAGCGTTCTCCATGGCGGCGGGCGAGTACACCTCCGTCGCCTCCCAGCGCGAGCTGGTCGAGGCCGAGCTGGCCGTCGAGCGCCGGGAGCTGCGTAAGCACCCCAAGGACGAGATGGCCGAACTCGCCGCCCTCTACGAGGCCCGGGGCGTCGACGCCCCGCTGGCCGGCGAGGTCGCCCGGCAGCTCTCGCGCGACCCGGAGCAGGCGCTGGAGATCCACGCCCGCGAAGAGCTCGGCATCGACCCGAACGACCTGCCCTCCCCGCTCGTCGCCGCCGTCTCCTCCTTCGGCGCCTTCGCGCTCGGCGCCCTGCTGCCCGTGCTGCCCTACCTCCTCGGCGCGAGCGCCCTGTGGCCCTCGGTACTCCTCGCGCTGGCCGGCCTCTTCGGCTGCGGCGCGGTGGTGGCCCGGGTGACGGCCCGCAGCTGGTGGTTCAGCGGACTGCGGCAGCTCGCCCTCGGCGGCGCGGCGGCGGCCCTCACGTACGGTCTCGGCACCCTGTTCGGCGTGGCGGTCGGCTGACGCGAGGTGCCGGTCGGGCGGTGTAACGGAACCGCCCGACCGGCTTAACGGTGCGGCAACCCGTGTGACGTACGTCTTGGCACCGCCCACTGGGCGGAACGGGCCCGGCGGCCGTAAAATGAGACTCTATGCAGGGCTACACATAAGTAGCCGTTACTCGGTGGTTTCGTTTCCTTTGCCGCCGGGCATGAGCCGTAGGCACCGCAGGCAACGACGCCTGCTCTCTGCGGGTCCCCGGGCGCCGATCCATCCGACAGCGACCCACTCCCTGGTTCAGCCGGTCACCTCTGGTCACCCAGTCACTTCCGGTCACCACGGTGTCCGTATGTTGGAACGAGCCTTCCGCTTCTTGAGAAGCGCCCCATCATGTAACCTGCACGAAATTTCGCAGAGGGCCAACGTCGTCCCTCGGCACCGCAAATGCCACGACGACGACGGGAGAGCCGATGCGTATCGACGCCTGGTCGCCCATGGACGGTCGCCCCGCCCAGCAGGGGATGTACGACCCCCGTAACGAGCACGACGCCTGTGGCGTCGGGTTCGTGGCCACTCTTACCGGTGTGGCCAGCCATGAGCTGGTCGAGCAGGCGCTGACCGTACTGCGCAACCTCGAACACCGAGGCGCCACCGGCTCCGAGCCCGACTCCGGCGACGGCGCCGGCATCCTGTGCCAGGTCCCCGACGCCTTCCTCCGTGCCGAGACCCCTTTTGAGCTTCCCGAGGCCGGCGCCTACGCCGTGGGCATCGCCTTCCTCCCCGCGGACGACTCCACCGAGGCCGTCCGGACGATCGAGAAGATCGCCACCCAGGAGGGCCTCAAGGTCCTCGGCTGGCGCGACGTCCCGGTCACCCCCGCACTCCTCGGCAACGGCGCCCGCGCCACCATGCCCACCTTCCGCCAGGTCTTCGTCGCCGACGGCGAGTCCACCGGCATCGTCCTGGACCGCAAGGCGTTCGTCCTGCGCAAGCGTGCCGAGCGTGAGGCCGGGGTGTACTTCCCCTCGCTCTCCGCCCGCACCATCGTCTACAAGGGCATGCTCACCACCGGGCAGCTGGAGCCGTTCTTCCCGGACCTCTCCGACCGCCGCTTCGCCTCCACGGTCGCGCTGGTCCACTCCCGCTTCTCGACCAACACCTTCCCGAGCTGGCCGCTGGCCCACCCGTACCGCTTCGTCGCGCACAACGGCGAGATCAACACGGTCAAGGGCAACCGCAACTGGATGAAGGCCCGCGAGTCCCAGCTCGCCTCCGAGCTCTTCGGACAGGCGCAGCTCGACCGGATCTTCCCCGTCTGCACCCCGGACGCCTCCGACTCCGCCTCCTTCGACGAGGTCCTGGAGCTGCTCCACCTCGGCGGGCGCTCGCTGCCGCACTCGGTGCTGATGATGGTTCCCGAGGCGTGGGAGAACCACGACTCGATGGACCCGGCCCGGCGCGCGTTCTACCAGTACCACGCGACGATGATGGAGCCCTGGGACGGCCCGGCCTGCGTCACCTTCACCGACGGCGTCCAGGTCGGCGCGGTCCTCGACCGCAACGGTCTGCGCCCCGGCCGCTACTGGGTCACCGACGACGGCCTCGTCGTCCTCTCCTCCGAGGTCGGCGTCCTGGACATCGACCCGGCGAAGGTCGTCCGCAAGGGCCGCCTCCAGCCCGGCAAGATGTTCCTCGTCGACACCGCCGAGCACCGCATCATCGAGGACGACGAGATCAAGGCGTCCCTCGCCGCCGAGCAGCCGTACCAGGAGTGGCTGGAGACCGGCGAGATCGAGCTGAGCGACCTGCCCGAGCGTGAGCACATCGTGCACACCCACGCCTCGGTCACCCGCCGCCAGCAGACCTTCGGCTACACCGAGGAAGAGCTCCGCGTCATCCTCGCGCCGATGGCCCGCACCGCCGGCGAACCCCTCGGCTCCATGGGCACCGACTCGCCGATCGCCGCGCTCTCCGCGCGCCCCCGGCTGCTCTTCGACTACTTCACCCAGCTCTTCGCCCAGGTCACCAACCCGCCGCTGGACGCCATCCGCGAGGAGCTCGTCACCTCGCTGCGCTCCTCGCTCGGCCCCCAGGGCAACATCCTGGAGCCGACCGCCGCCGCGGCCCGCAGCGTCACGCTGCCGTTCCCGGTGATCGACAACGACGAGCTCGCCAAGCTGATACACATCAACGCCGACGGCGACATGCCGGGCATGAAGTCCGCCACCCTCGCCGGCCTCTACCGGGTCGGCGGCGGCGGCGACGCCCTGGCCGCCCGGATCGAGGAGATCTGCACCGAGGTCGACGCCGCCATAGAGGACGGCGCCCGCCTCATCGTCCTCTCCGACCGGCACTCCGACGCCGAGCACGCCCCGATCCCCTCGCTGCTGCTCACCTCCGCCGTCCACCACCACCTCATCCGCACCAAGCAGCGCACCCAGGTGGGCCTGCTGGTCGAGGCCGGGGACGTCCGCGAGGTCCACCACGTCGCCCTGCTCATCGGTTACGGCGCCGCCGCGGTCAACCCGTACCTCGCCATGGAGTCCGTCGAGGACCTGGTCCGCGCCGGCACCTTCATCGAGAACATCGACGCCGAGCAGGCCATCCGGAACCTGATCTACGCGCTCGGCAAGGGCGTCCTGAAGGTCATGTCCAAGATGGGCATCTCCACCGTCGCGTCCTACCGCGGCGCCCAGGTCTTCGAGGCCGTCGGCCTGGACGAGGCCTTCGTCGCGACGTACTTCAACGGCACCGCCACCAAGATCGGCGGCGCCGGCCTGGACGTCGTCGCCAAGGAGGTCGCCGCCCGGCACACCAAGGCGTACCCCGCCTCCGGCATCGCGGCCTCCCACCGCGCGCTGGAGATCGGCGGCGAGTACCAGTGGCGCCGCGAGGGCGAGCCGCACCTGTTCGACCCGGAGACGGTCTTCCGCCTCCAGCACGCCACCCGCAACCGTCGCTACGACATCTTCAAGCAGTACACCGAGCGGGTGAACGAGCAGTCCGAGCGGCTCATGACGCTCCGCGGCCTCTTCGGCTTCGACTCCGGCCGCGAGCCGATCTCCATCGACGAGGTCGAGCCCGCCTCCGAGATCGTCAAGCGGTTCTCCACCGGCGCCATGTCGTACGGCTCGATCTCCCGCGAGGCGCACGAGACGCTCGCCATCGCGATGAACCAGCTCGGCGGCAAGTCCAACACCGGCGAGGGCGGCGAGGACCCCGACCGCCTCTACGACCCGGCGCGCCGCTCCTCCATCAAGCAGGTCGCCTCCGGCCGCTTCGGTGTGACCAGCGAATACCTGGTCAACGCGGACGACATCCAGATCAAGATGGCGCAGGGCGCCAAGCCCGGCGAGGGCGGCCAGCTGCCCGGCCACAAGGTCTACCCGTGGGTCGCCAGGACGCGTCACTCGACGCCCGGCGTCGGCCTCATCTCGCCGCCGCCGCACCACGACATCTACTCCATCGAAGACCTCGCGCAGCTGATCCACGACCTCAAGAACGCCAACCCCGCGGCCCGTATCCACGTGAAGCTGGTCTCCGAGGTCGGTGTCGGCACGGTCGCCGCCGGTGTCTCCAAGGCGCACGCGGACGTCGTCCTCATCTCCGGCCACGACGGCGGAACGGGCGCCTCCCCGCTCACCTCGCTCAAGCACGCGGGCGGCCCCTGGGAGCTCGGCCTCGCCGAGACCCAGCAGACGCTGCTGCTCAACGGTCTGCGCGACCGCATCGTCGTGCAGACCGACGGCCAGCTCAAGACCGGCCGCGACGTCGTCATCGCCGCGCTGCTGGGCGCCGAGGAGTTCGGTTTCGCGACCGCGCCGCTCGTCGTCTCCGGCTGCGTCATGATGCGCGTCTGTCACCTGGACACCTGCCCGGTCGGCATCGCCACCCAGAACCCGGTGCTCCGCGACCGGTTCTCCGGCAAGGCCGAGTACATCGTCAACTTCTTCGAGTTCATCGCCGAAGAGGTCCGCGAGATCCTCGCCGAGCTGGGCTTCCGCACCATCGAGGAGGCCGTCGGCCACGCCGAGCTCCTCGACACCGACCGGGCAATCACCCACTGGAAGGCGCAGGGCCTGGACCTGGCTCCGCTCTTCTACGTCCCCGAGCTGCCCGAGGGCGCGGTCCGCCACCGGATCGTCGAGCAGGACCACGGTCTGACGAAGGCGCTCGACAACCAGCTGATCAAGCTGGCCGCCGACGCGCTCGGCGCGACAAGCCCCGAGGCCGCCCAGCCGGTCCGGGCCCAGGTCGCGATCCGCAACATCAACCGGACCGTCGGCACCATGCTCGGCCACGAGGTGACCAAGAAGTTCGGCGGTGCGGGCCTGCCCGAGAACACCATCGACATCACCTTCACCGGCTCGGCCGGCCAGTCCTTCGGCGCCTTCCTCCCGCGCGGGGTCACCCTCCGCCTGGAGGGCGACGCCAACGACTACGTCGGCAAGGGCCTCTCCGGCGGCCGCGTCGTCGTCCGCCCGGACCGGGGCGCCGACCACCTCGCCGAGTACTCCACCATCGCCGGCAACACCATCGGCTACGGCGCGACCGGCGGCGAGCTCTTCCTGCGCGGCCGCACCGGTGAGCGCTTCTGCGTCCGCAACTCCGGTGCGACCGTCGTCTCCGAAGGCGTGGGCGACCACGGCTGCGAGTACATGACCGGCGGCCACGCCGTCGTCCTCGGCGAGACCGGACGGAACTTCGCCGCCGGTATGTCGGGCGGTGTCGCGTACGTCATCGACCTGAACCGCGACCACGTCAACGTGGGCAACCTCGGTGCCGTCGAGGAGCTCGGCGACACCGACAAGCAGTGGCTGCACGACGTCGTGCGCCGCCACCAGGAGGAGACCGGCTCCACCGTCGCCGGGAAGCTCCTGGCCGACTGGGACACCGCCGTGACCCGCTTCAGCAAGATCATCCCGACCACGTACAAGGCAGTGCTCGCCGCCAAGGACGCCGCTGAGCTCGCCGGTCTCTCCGAGCAGGAGACCACCGAGAAGATGATGGAGGCGGCGACCAATGGCTGACCCCAAGGGCTTCCTGACCACCGGACGCGAGGTCGCCGAGACCCGCCCCGTGGCCGAGCGCGTCAAGGACTGGAACGAGGTCTACGTTCCGGGCTCACTGCTCCCGATCATCAGCAAGCAGGCCGGTCGCTGCATGGACTGCGGCATCCCGTTCTGCCACAACGGCTGTCCGCTCGGAAACCTCATCCCCGAGTGGAACGACTACGCCTACCGCGAGGACTGGACCGCCGCCTCCGAGCGGCTGCACGCCACGAACAACTTCCCGGAGTTCACCGGGCGGCTCTGCCCGGCTCCCTGCGAGTCGGCGTGCGTGCTCGGCATCAACCAGCCGGCCGTCACCATCAAGAACGTCGAAGTCTCCATCATCGACAAGGCGTGGGACAACGGCGACGTCACCCCGCAGCCGCCCGAGCGCCTCTCCGGCAAGACCGTCGCGGTCATCGGCTCCGGCCCGGCGGGACTCGCCGCCGCCCAGCAGCTGACCCGGGCCGGCCACACCGTCGCCGTCTACGAGCGCGCGGACCGCATCGGGGGCCTCCTCCGCTACGGCATCCCCGAGTTCAAGATGGAGAAGTCGCACATCAACCGCCGCATCGAGCAGATGCGCCTGGAAGGCACCAAGTTCCGTACGGAGGTGGAGATCGGCAAGGACATCGACGCCGCCAAGCTCCGCCGCCGCTACGACGCGGTCGTCATCGCGGCCGGTGCCACCGTCTCCCGCGACCTGCCGGTCCCCGGCCGCGAGCTGGGCGGCATCCACTTCGCGATGGAGTACCTGCCGCTCGCCAACAAGGTGCAGGAGGGCGACCTCACGGTCGCCCCGATCCACGCCGGCGGCAAGCACGTCGTCGTCATCGGCGGCGGCGACACCGGAGCCGACTGCGTGGGCACCGCCCACCGCCAGGGCGCGGCCTCCGTCACCCAGCTGGAGATCATGCCCAGGCCGGGCGAGGACCGGAACGCCAACCAGCCGTGGCCGACCTTCCCGATGCTCTACAAGGTCACCTCCGCGCACGAGGAGGGCGGCGAGCGGGTCTACTCCGTCTCCACCACCCACTTCGAGGGCGACGAGGACGGGAACGTCGCGGCGCTCCACCTGGTCGAGGTCGAGTTCAAGGACGGTAAGCTTGAGCAGAAGCCCGGCACGGAGCGGCGCATCCCCGCGCAGCTCGTCACCCTCGCCATGGGCTTCACCGGAACCGACCAGTCCAACGGTCTGGTCCAGCAGTTCGGCCTGGAGCTCGACCAGCGCGGCAACGTCGCCCGTGACGAGAACTACGCGACCAACGTCGACGGCGTCTATGTCGCCGGTGACGCGGGCCGCGGCCAGTCGCTCATCGTCTGGGCGATCGCCGAGGGCCGCTCCGCCGCCCGCGGTGTGGACCGCTTCCTGACCGGGACCAGCGCCCTGCACGCGCCGATCCGCCCGACGGACCGGTCCCTGCTGGTCTGAGCACCACCCGGGTTCCCCCTGGGCCACGCGGCCCGGGGGTGAGCCCCCCCCCAGAAACGTCCCGTACAACGGCGTACGGAACTGAACGCGGCGCCTGCCTGTCCCCGACCGGACACCAGCGGGCGCCGTGGCGCGTCCGGGGCCGGGTCGTCCGGGTGGCTCAGCCGGTCAGCGCCGAGGTCTTCACCACCACCGCCACGGCGAACAGACCCAGCAGCACCGCCCCGCCCGCGAGCTGCGCCGGCCAGGTCCGCAGCTTCGCCGGCGCGTAGGCGAGCCCGTACGTCACCAGCGCCCCGGTCAGCAGCCCGCCCAGGTGCCCCTGCCACGAGGTGAACAGGGCCGAGAGCACCATCCAGAGCAGGAACCCCGCCATGAACCGGTTGACCGCCGCCATGTCACGGCCGAGCCGCCGGTTGATGATCCAGTACGAGGCGGCAAGACCGAAGACCGCACCGGAGGCGCCGACCGTCGAGGCGTCCGGCGCCAGCAGATACACCACGACGGAACCGCCCACCGCCGACAGCAGGTACACCGCCAGATACCGGGCCCGGCCGAGCTGCCCCTCCACCGTCCGCCCGATGTTCCACAGCGCGAACATGTTGAACAGCAGGTGCATCACCCCGAACGAGGTGTCCGGCGGCAGATGCAGAAACGCCCCGGTCACCAGCCGGTACCACTCCCCGTCCGCGATCCCCGTCAGCTCGTACCCGGCGAACGTCTCGCCCCGGTAGTAGTACTGCTCCCCGTCCGGCCCGGTCAGCGCGGCACCGAGCACCGCGAACCGGTCCACGATCTCCGGCCGCACCACCTCACCGAGGTAGGCCAGCACGTTCAGCGCCATCAGGACGTACGTCACCACCGGAGCCACCGCCCCGGACACGGCACCGCCGAACACCGTCCGGGCCCGCCGCACCGAGCGCTGCCCCTCCTTAACGCACTCCACGCACTGGTAGCCGACCGAGGCCTCACGCATGCAGTCCGGGCAGATGGTGCGCTCGCAGCGGGTGCAGCGGACGTACGTCTCGTACGACGGATGGCGGTAACACGTGGTGGCGGCGGCCTCCATGACCGGCTCCTTCACTGGGGGAGTGCGCGACAGGGCCGGTGTGGGCGGCGGCGATCAAGATAGCGAACCGGTGCGGGGGAGTCCGGGGGCGGGGGCATCGCTGTGGCCTAGGCTCTGGGTCCGCAGTACGCAGCACGGCGGCCGACGCCGAGGAGCAGGGGGATCGTCCGATGACCACACAGGTGTTGCGCGCCGCCGACCGTACGCCCGTCCCCTGGAAGAACGGCGGCGGGCTCACCCGGGAGGTCGCCGCCTCACCCGGAGGCGCCGACGGGTTCGACTGGCGGGTGAGCCTCGCGGATGTCACCGCCGACGGGCCGTTCTCCGTCTTCCCGGGCATCGACCGCACCCTGACCGTGGTCGAGGGCGCGGGCATGGACCTCGTCGTCGGCGGTGAGCACCACATCGTGGACGAGCCGCTCTGGCCGCACGACTTCCCCGGTGACCGGCCGACGGAGGGCTTCCTGCTGGGCGGGCCCGTCGTCAACCTCAACGTGATGTACCGCCGGGGGCGTACGCGGGCGGAGACCGCCGTGGTCTGCGGCACCGTACGGCTGATGGCACCCCCGGGTGGCGCGGTGCTGGCCCTCTCCCTGGACGACGGAGCCATACTGGACGGAACGGACATCCGGCTCGACCGCTACGACGCGGTGCTCTCCGAGGGCGGGGCGCCGGGGGTGCTGCGGACGATGGGCCAGGCGGTGGTGATCACGTTCTCGGACGTGTGAGCCGCGGGAGACCGTCGGCGATACCGGACAGAAGATGTCGGGTATCGGGTGTTCGATGGCGCTCATGACGTCTTCCTCACCCCTCTCCTGGAGTGGCTTCGCCGCCGCCGAGCCCGTCTTCGCCGACACCGCGCGCCGGCGCTTCCAGCTCTACAAGCACCACGTCCTCGCCACCCTCCGGAAGGACGGATCGCCCCGGGTCACCGGTCTGGAGGCCGACTTCCGCTTCGGTGAGCTGCTGCTCGGCATGATGCCGGACTCCCGCAAGGCCCTGGACCTGCGACGCGACCCGCGCTTCGCCCTCCAGGCCAACCCGGGGCCCGACGCCGAGATGAACGACGGCGACGTCCGCGTCAGCGGCCGGGCCGTGGAGATCACCGACCCGGAGTTCCTCGCCCGCTTCATCGAGGACGCCACCCCGCCCGAGCCCTTCCACCTCTTCCGGGCCGAGCTGACCGAGGTGGTCCGCATCGGTCTGGACGGCGACTCCCTGATCATCGAGTCCTGGCGGCCCGGACAGCCGCTGCGGACGGTACGCCGGAAGTGACGGCTTCCCCTGGGCCGCAGCGGTCTCGGCCCAGGGCTGTTCACCCCGCCAGCACCCGCGCCCGGCAGGCCGACGGCGTCCCCCACGCGTCCCGCAGCGGGCGGGCCCGGCGCAGCCACCACGCCAGGTCCAGCTCCTCGGTGTACCCCACCGCGCCGTGCAGCTGCAGCGCGGTGCGGGCCGCCGCGTACCCCGCCTCGCCCGCCGCCACCTTCGCCGCCGCGACCGCCGCCCCGGCCCCGGGCGCACCGTCGGCCAGCTCCACCGCCGCCCCGTACAGCAGCGGCCGCGCGAACTCCAGGCCGAGCAGGGTGTCCGCGAGGCGGTGCTTGACCGCCTGGAAGGAACCGACGGGCACACCGAACTGGGTGCGCTGCTTCACGTACGCCACCGTCGCCCGCAGCAACGCCTCCCCGCAGCCGAGCGCCTGGGCCGCCGTCGCGAAGGTCGCCCAGGTGCCCGCCGCCCGGGCCGCCTCGCGCACCCCGGGGCCGGCCGCCACCACCTCGCCGCCCGGCTCCGGCCGGAACAGCCGCCGCGCCGGATCCACGGAGACCGTCGGCGCCCCCGGGCCCGTCGGCGCGGGTCGGCCCGTAGACCCGCCCGGACCCGTCGGCACCCCTGGACCCGACGCCGCCCCTGGACCCGACGCCGCCCCTGGACCCGACGCCGCCCCTGGACCCGTCGGCACCCCTGGGCCCGTCGGCACCCCTGGGCCCGTCGCCGCCCCCGGCCCCGTCGCCCCGCCCGCCCCCCGCGTCAGCCGCAGCTCGTCCCCGGTCACCGTGAGCACCGCGTCCGCCACGTCCGCGTCCAGCGCGTACGGCCCGTACCCCTCCAGAGCCAGCGACACCACCGTCGTACCGGACGCGATCCTCGGCAGCCACTCCTTGGCCGCCGGGCCGCCCACCCCGCCCAGCAGCACCCCCGCCGCCACGCTCTCCACCAGCGGCCCCGGTACCCCGTGGCGGCCCAGCTCCACGAACGCGACGGCCGTCTCCACCGGGAGGGGGCCGACACCTCCGTACGCCTCCGGGACCGCCAGCGCGAACACCCCCGCGTCCGCCAGCCGCCGCCAGAGGGTGAGCCCGGGGCCATGGTCGCCCGCGGCCCACCCCCGTACGACCGCAGGGGTATCCGCCGCCGTCAGCAGCGCGTCCAGCGAGCGGGCGAACTCCCGCTGCTCGTCGTCCAGCAGGAAACGCATCAGCGCCGTCCCTTCGGCAGGCCGAGCAGCCGCTCGGCGATGATGTCGCGCTGGATCTCGTTCGTCCCCGCGTAGACAGGCCCCGCCAGCGCGAAGACGTACCCCTCCGCCCACGGGCCGTCCGCCGCCTCCGCGTCCGGGCCGAGCAGGTCGAGCGCCGTCTCGTGCAGCGCTATGTCGTAGCCCGACCAGAACACCTTGTTCAGGCTGGACTCCGCCCCGAGCACCGCCCCCGCCGCGAACCGGGACGCGGAGGCGGCCGTGAACAGCCGGTACGCCCGCGCCCCGATCACCGCGTCCGCCACCCGGTCCCGCAGCGCCGTGTCCGCCGGGTCGCCCGCCTCCCGCCACAACTCCGTCAGCCGGTCGGCGGCGGCCAGGAAGCGGCCGGGGGAGCGGAGGGTCAGGCCGCGCTCGTCGCCGGTGGCCGACATGGCGATCCGCCAGCCCCGGCCCGGCTCCCCGATGACGTCCTCGTCCGGTACGAAGACCTCGTCCAGGAAGATCTCGGCGAAGGCGGGCTTCCCGTCCAGCCGCCCGATGGGGCGCACCGTGACCCCAGGGTCACGCAGCCCGAACATGAGGTACGTGAGCCCCTGGTGCAGCTCGGCCGCCCCCGGGTCCGTACGGAAGATCCCGAACGCCCGGTCCGCGAACGCCGCCCGCGAGGACCACGTCTTCTGCCCCGACAGCAGCCAGCCGCCCTCCGTCCGCACAGCACGCGACCGCAGCGCCGCCAGGTCCGAACCGGCCTCCGGCTCCGACCAGGCCTGCGCCCAGATCACCTCGCCCCTCGCCATCGGCTCCAGCACCCGGGCCCGCTGCTCCGCCGTGCCGTGGTGGAAGAGGGTCGGGGCGAGGAGGCTGATCCCGTTCTGCGAGACCCGGCCGGGGGCGCCCGCCGCCCAGTACTCCTCCTCGAACGCCAGCCACCCGAAGAGGTCCGCGCCCCGGCCCCCGTACTCCTCGGGCCAGGAGAGAGCCGACCACCCGCCCCCGTACAGCTCCGCCTCCCACTCCCGGTGCGCGGCGAACCCCTCCGCCGTCTCCAGGGAGGGGAGCGGCCGGGCGGGCACATGGGCGCGCAGCCACTCCCGCGCCTCGGTCCGCAGTGCCTCGGTCTCCGCTGTCTGCGCCAGATCCATGGGGGCTGCCTTCCATGAGACCGTTCCCTAACAAGTGTTTGGTAGGTTAACGTATGGCCCAAGCACCGTCGAGGAGTAGGGGGATGGGCCGATGAGCGCACCGGACTACCTGCCGGGCCACGGCCTGCTGACCGGCCGCACCGCCGTCGTCACCGCCGCCGCCGGAGCCGGCATCGGCGGCGCCACCGCCCGCCGCTTCCTGGAGGAGGGGGCGCGCGTCGTCATCAGCGACGCCCACGCCCGGCGGCTGAAGGAGAGCGCGCACGCCCTCGCCGAGGAGTTCGGCGCCGACCGCGTCACCGCCCTGACCTGCGACGTCACTGACGAGGAGCAGGTCCGGGCCCTCTTCGCCCACGCCGAGCGCACCCACGGCCGTCTCGATGTCGTCGTCAACAACGCGGGACTCGGCGGCACCGCCGAACTCACCGAGATGACCGACGACCAGTGGACGAAGATCCTCGACGTCACCCTGAACGGCACCTTCCGCTGCACCCGCGCCGCCCTGCGCTCCCTCAAGGCCGCCGGCACCGGGGGAGTCGTCGTCAACAACGCCTCCGTCGTCGGCTGGCGCGCCCAGCGCGGCCAGGCCCACTACGCCGCCGCCAAGGCCGGCGTCATGGCCCTCACCCGCTGCGCCGCGCTCGAAGCCGCCGACTACGGCGTGCGCGTCAACGCCGTCGCCCCCAGCCTCGCCATGCACCCCCACCTCGCCAAGGTCACCTCGCCCGAACTGCTCGCCGAACTCACGGAGAAGGAAGCCTTCGGCCGGTACGCCGAACCCTGGGAGATCGCCAACGTGATCGTCTTCCTCGCCAGCGGCTACTCCTCGTACATGACCGGTGAGGTCGTCGCCGTCAGCAGCCAGCATGCGTGAACACCCGGGCCGCGGGCGGACAATGGCGGGGTGCCTACCAAGAAGAAGCCCCAGGTGACCCCCACCCCCGAACGGCGCAGCGAACTCCTCGCCACCGCCGCCGAGGTCTTCGCCGCCCAGGGATACAACGCCACCACCGTCCGCCGGATCGCGGACGAGGCGGGGATGCTCGCCGGCAGCCTCTACTACCACTTCGATTCCAAGGAATCGATGATCGACGAGATCCTCTCCACCTTCCTCGACGAGCTCTGGCAGGGGTACGACGCCGTCCTGGCGGCCGGACTCGGCCCCCGCGAGACCATCGAGGCACTGGTCACCGAGTCCTTCCGGGAGATCGACCGGCACCGCCCCGCCGTCGCGATCTACCAGAAGGAGTCCAGGCACCTCGCCACCCAGCCCCGCTTCGCCTACCTCACCGACTCGCAGACGAAGTTCGAGAAGGCCTGGCTCGGCACGCTGGAACGCGGCGTCGCCGAAGGCGCCTTCCGCGACGACCTGGACATCCGCCTCACCTACCGCTTCGTCCGCGACACCGTCTGGGTCGCGGCCTCCTGGTACCGGCCCGGCGGACACCACAGCCCCGAGGAGATCGCCCGCCAGTACCTCTCGATGGTGCTGGACGGGATCGCCCTGCGCACCTAGCCACCTCTCAAGGAGCAGCAGCCATGGCCGAGGCCTACATCGTCGAAGCGGTACGGACACCCGTCGGACGGCGCAAGGGGGGCCTCGGGGCCGTCCACCCCGCCGACCTCGGCGCCCATGTGCTGAAGGAGCTGATGGCCCGCGCCGGCGTCGATCCGGCGGCCGTGGAGGACGTCGTCTTCGGCTGCCTGGACACCGTCGGACCGCAGGCCGGGGACATCGCCCGTACGTCATGGCTGGCGGCCGGGCTGCCCGAGGAGGTGCCGGGCGTCACCATCGACCGGCAGTGCGGCTCCTCCCAGCAGGCCCTCCACTTCGCGGCCCAGGGCGTCCTCTCCGGCACCCAGGACCTCGTCGTCGCCGGCGGCACCCAGAACATGACCCAGATCCCCATCGCCTTCGCCTCCCGCCAGGCCGCCGAACCCCTCGGCCTCACCCAGGGCCCGTACGCGGGCAGCGAGGGCTGGCGCGCCCGGTACGGCGACGCGCCCGTCAACCAGTTCCACGGCGCCCAGCTCATCGCCGAGAAGTGGGGGATCAGCCGCCGCGACATGGAGGAGTTCGCCCTCACCTCCCACCGCCGGGCCGTCCGCGCCATCGACGAGGGCCGCTTCACCCGCGAGACCGTCGCGTACGGGGACGTCACCGCCGACGAGGGGCCGCGCCGCGACACCACCCTGGAGAAGATGGCCGCACTCAGCCCCGTCCTGCCCGGCGGCACGATCACCGCCGCCTGCTCCTCCCAGGTCTCCGACGGAGCCGCCGCCCTGCTCATCGCCTCCGAGCGGGCCGTCGCCGAACACGGCCTCACCCCGCGCGCCCGGATCCACCACCTCTCCGTCCGGGGCGAGGACCCCATCCGGATGCTCTCCGCCCCGATCCCCGCCACCGCGTACGCCCTGAAGAAGACCGGCCTCACCATCGACGCCATCGACCTCGTCGAGATCAACGAGGCCTTCGCCCCGGTCGTCCTCGCCTGGCTGAAGGAGACCGGCGCCGACCCCGGGCGCGTCAACGTCAACGGCGGGGCGATCGCGCTGGGCCACCCGCTCGGCGCGACCGGCGCCAAGCTGATGACCACGCTCCTGCACGAACTGGAACGCACCGGGGGCCGCTACGGGCTCCAGACCATGTGCGAAGGCGGCGGACAGGCCAACGTCACCATCGTCGAGCGCCTCTGACCCACACGGGGAGCGCCTCCGGCCCAGGCGGGCGACACCGGCCGTACCCCTTCTGGTCAGCCAAGTTTTCCCTCGCGCGGTGTGGTGCGTCACGTCGCGCGAGGAGAGGACGTGCTACGGTGTTCCCGTTGCAGTTTTGGTACCCATGAACTTTATGTGCGCCTGACGGGAATGCTTCCTCAGGCGCTTTATTGTTTTCCGGCTTTCTCCGGGTGGGGCTCAATGCGGCGACTTGGAATCCGTAAAGTGCGGATTCTCGGCACTGCACCTCTTTTAGGAGAATGACATGGCTACTGGAACCGTGAAGTGGTTCAACTCGGAAAAGGGCTTCGGCTTCATCGAGCAGGACGGCGGCGGCGCCGACGTCTTCGCCCACTACTCCAACATCGCCACCCAGGGCTTCCGTGAGCTCCAGGAGGGCCAGAAGGTCTCCTTCGACGTCACGCAGGGCCAGAAGGGCCCGCAGGCGGAGAACATCGTCCCGGCCTAATTGCCGCGACGCGTACCTCTCTGACCGGGGCCCGCACCGTGAAGGTGCGGGCCCCGGTTTGTGCTGTTCGAGGAACAACCCGCTTTGTGCGCGCATCCTGGGGGCGCACGACAAGCGGTCGGACAAGCACATCGGCAGTGAACCGAATCCGCAGTTGCCCAGGAATCCCCCAGGAGGGCAATTCCGTATGACTCGCTTCGAACGCCAGGACCGCACCCCCCGCTCCCGCCCGGCCCGTGGCCGCGGCCAGGGCGCGACCGCGCAGGCGGCATCCAACCCCCGCGGCACCGCCGCCGCCCGCTCCAAGGCTCCGGCCCGCCGCCGCGCCACCCCGCCGCAGGGCGAGTTCGCCCTGCCGGAGATGGTGACCCCCGCGCTGCCCGCCGTCGAGGCCTTCGCGGACCTGGACATGCCGGCCGCGCTCCTCAAGACCCTCACCGCGCAGGGCGTCACCGAGCCGTTCCCGATCCAGGGCGCGACCCTGCCGAACTCGCTCGCCGGCCGGGACATCCTCGGCCGCGGCCGCACCGGCTCCGGCAAGACCCTCGCCTTCGGCCTCGCACTGCTGGCCCGCACCGCCGGCCGCCGCAGCGAGCCGCGCGCCCCGCTCGCCATGGTCCTCGTCCCCACGCGTGAGCTGGCCCAGCAGGTCACCGACGCGCTGACCCCGTACGCCACCGCCGTGAACCTGCGGATGGCCACCGTCGTCGGCGGCATGTCGATCACCAAGCAGTCCGCCACCCTGCGGCGCGGCGCCGAAGTGCTCGTCGCCACCCCGGGCCGGCTCAAGGACCTCATCGAGCGCGGCGACTGCCGGCTGGACGAGGTCGCCATCACCGTCCTCGACGAGGCCGACCAGATGGCCGACATGGGCTTCATGCCGCAGGTCGTCGCCCTGCTCAAGCAGGTCGAGGCGGACGGGCAGCGGATGCTGTTCTCCGCGACCCTGGACAAGAACATCGACCGCCTCGTCAAGATGTTCCTCACCGACCCGGTCGTCCACTCCGTCGACCCGTCCGCCGGTGCGGTCACCACGATGGAGCACCACGTGCTCCACGTCATGGACGAGACGGACAAGAAGGCCGTCGCCACGAAGATCGCCGCCCGCGAGGGCCGCGTGATCATGTTCGTCGACACCAAGCGCGCCGCCGACCGCTTCGCCAAGCGGCTGCTCGCCAGCGGTGTACGGGCGGCCGCCCTGCACGGCGGGCGCTCCCAGCCGCAGCGCAACCGGACCCTGGACCAGTTCAAGAACGGCCAGGTCACCGCGCTCGTCGCGACGAACGTGGCGGCCCGCGGCATCCACGTCGACGACCTCGACCTGGTCGTCAATGTCGACCCGCCCACCGACCACAAGGACTACCTCCACCGGGGCGGCCGTACGGCGCGCGCCGGGGAGTCCGGCAGCGTCGTCACGCTGGTGCTGCCCGAGGAGAAGCGGGAGATGACCCGGCTGATGCAGGACGCGGGCATCGCGCCGCGCACCACGCGGGTCACCTCCAGCGACGAGGAGCTGTCCCGGATCACGGGGGCGCGTGAGCCCTCCGGGATCGCGATCGTCGTCGAGGTCCCGCAGCCGACTCCGCCGAAGCAGCGGACGCGGGCGGGCGGTTCCGGTTCGGCCGGCTCCGGCGGGGGCGCGGTGCGCTCCGGGAGCCGGGGACGGGGACGGCGTGGGACCGGTGCGGGTGGCGCCGGTGGCGCCGGTGGCGGTGCGCAGGGTGGTGGCGCGGGTCGTTCCGGCGGCGCCGCGCGTTCCGGTGGCGAGTCCCGGGGTACGGGGCGCTCCGGCGCTCCGGCGCGGGGGCGTCGCGCCGCGTAGGGCGGCATTTCAGGCTGTCCGGCGGCCTTCCAGCCCGTCCGGCGATTGAGGACCGGGGTCCGGGGCAGAGCCCCGAAGGGCCCCGGCCTCGGTCACCGGCCTTCGTGGGTGTCCTCAATCGCCGGACGGGCTTGAGTTGGCGGCCGGGCTGGATTCGGCGCCCAGAGCCGTGAGGGTCCGCTCGGCCTCCGCCATGATCCGGGCCACCAGCTCCGCCACGTTCGGCAGGTCCTCGATCAGAGCCGCCACCTGGCCCGACGCCATGATGCCCAGATCCGTGCGGCCGTCCACCATGGACGCCTTCAGCAGCATCGGCGTGTTCGCCGCCAGCAGGACCTGGCTCCAGGTCAGGTCCTTGCCGTGCCGCAGCGCCAGACCGTCCCGCACCATGCCGAGCCGGCTCAGGCCGGAGATGCGCCGGAAGCCGGACGCCCGCCGCAGTGCGTGGTACAGCGAACGCAGCCGGCCCGCACCCTCCAGCTCCGCCACCATCTCCGTACGGAGCATCCGGTGCGGGAGCCCGTCCACGGCGGTCGTCAGGGTGATGTCCTTCACCGTGGCCGCCAGATAGCGGGCCTTCACCGCCTCCGGCACCGTCGAGTCCGAGGTCAGCAGGAACCTGGTCCCCATCGCCACGCCCGCCGCCCCGTACGCCAGCGCCGCGACCAGCCCCCGCCCGTCGTGGAAGCCGCCCGCCGCGATCACCGGGATGTCCACCGCGTCCACCACCTGGGGCAGCAGCACCGTCGTCGCCACGTTCCCCGTGTGGCCGCCGCCCTCGCCGCCCTGCACGATCACCGCGTCCGCGCCCCAGGCCGCGACCTTCTCCGCATGGCGCCGGGCCCCCACCGACGGGACGACGACCACGCCCGCGTCCTTCAGCTCCGCGATGAGCTCCTTCGACGGGGCGAGCGCGAACGACGCCACCCGTACGCCCTCCTCGACGATGATCCGCACCCGCTCCCGCGCGTCCCCGGCGTCCGCGCGCAGGTTCACCCCGAACGGGGCGTCCGTCCGCGACCTCACCTCCCGTACGGCGGAACGCAGTTGGTCGGGGCTCATGGTCGCGGAGGCCAGGATGCCGAGCGCCCCCGCCCGCGCGGTCGCCGTGACCAGGCGGGGGCCGGAGACCCAGCCCATCCCGGTCTGCACGATCGGGTGCCGGACGCCGGTGAGTTCGGTGAGCGCCGTGCGCATCAGGGCCGCACCTCACGGTTCCGGGTGGCCGCCGGGTCGATGACCTCGCGGATCAGGGCGAGTTCGGCGGGGGTGGGGTCGCGGGTGTACGGGACGTCGTCGGGGACGGTGAGGGTGAAGCCCGTCGCCTCGCGGACCGTCTCCACCGTGACGCCCGGGTGGACCGAGGTCAGCCGCATCGAACGGTCCGGGGTCGCGAAGTCGAAGACCCCGAGATCGCTGACGACCCGGGGGATGCGGTGGAAGCGCGTGGCCGAGGGGCCGGCCGCCTCCGCCCGGTCGTAACCGACTCCGCAGACCATGTCGACCCGTTCGACGAAGACCCGGGGCGAGTGCCGGGGGATCCAGTAACTCACCGGGTTGTTGAGGGTGTTGACCGGTGCTCCGCGCACTCCCAGGAGCTGGCGGGCCGGCTGTTCCCAGTCGCCGATGCAGGAGATGTTCTGGTTGCCGAACCGGTCGATCTGGCTCGCGCCCATCATCACGTGCCGCCGTCCCCCGGTCACCAGGGTGAGGTGCTTGCGGTAGGGGAGCCAGCCCTCCGCCTCCCCGCCCGGGCCGACGATCGTCGCCTCGCCGTCCGTCAGCAGCAGTTCGGGGGCGAAGGTCAGCCGGGCCAGCCGTGCGCCGACGGACGGGATCGCCCCCATCGGACTGGCCAGTACCTCGCCGTCGCCGCGCCAGGCCTCCGCGCAGGCGATCACGCAGTACTCGGCACGGGTGATGCTCCGGGTGGCGGATGCGTTCATTTCTGCTCCTCGTGCCAGGTCCGGACCGCCTGCTGGTAGCCCTTCTCGTCGCCGTCCGGAGGCAGGAAGCGCGCACTGAACTCCGCCCAGGCCGCCGGGTCCGCAGCGGCGGCCGCGTACGCCTTCTGGAACGGCTCGTCGCGCGGATGGTCGGGTACGCACGAGGTGAAGTGCGCGCCGCCCGGCGTCTCCACGACCCCGGTGACGGAGTGCCGCCGGACGAGGAGCGTCTGCGGGGCCGCGCCGGACCCGCCCGTCAACTCCGCCGTCTCCACCAGGCGTTCGCAGGAGACGTACGCCGTGTCCGCCGCCTCGCAGAACAGGTCGTCGAAGTACGGGTCGGGGCCCAGGTACTGCCCGTTGCCCAGCCGGTCCGCCCGGTTCAGGTGGACCAGCGCCGCGTCCATCCGCAGGGCCGGCATCGCGACGAACTCCTCGCCGTCCTCGTACGGTGAAGTCACCGTTCGCAGCTGGGGGTTGACCCGCATCACGTCGGAGCCGAGCCCCGCCCGCACCGGCAGGAACGGCAGCCGGTTGGCGGCCGCGTGCAGCCCCCACATGAACATCGCCTCGTCGATCTCGGTCAGCGCGAACGCCCCGCGCTGCCGGGCCGCCCGGTAGTGCGGCTCCAGCGGGATCGAGTCGAGCGTCACGAACGCGGTGACCAGGCGGGAGATCCGGCCCGCGGCGGCGAGCAGCCCGACGTCCGGGCCACCGTAGGAGATCACCGTCAGGTCGGTGACGGGGGAGCGGAGCAACGCCCGTACCAGGGCCATGGGTTTGCGGCGCGACCCCCAGCCGCCGATGCCGATCGTCATGCCGCTGTGCAGCCGGGCGGCCACCTCGTCGGGCGTCATGGTCTTGTTGCGCGCGGCGGACACCGTACTCACGATTCAGGCCTCCTTGCCGAAGGTGTCACGGACCCGGTCGGCGGTCCCCGCCAGGCTCGCCTCGAAGGTGAAGCCCTGCTCGAAGCGGTAGCTGCGCCGTACGTCGACGGGGTCGATGCCGTTGAGCGCGGCCTTGGCCAGCCGCAGCAGGTGCCCGTCCTTGCGGGCGATCTCCGACGCCAACTCCATTGCTGCACGCAGTAGTTCGTCCGTCGGCACGACCCGCCATACCGAGCCGTGGGCGAGGAGTTCGGCCGCCGTCACCGTGCGCGAGGTGTAGTACAGCGTCCGCATCAGGTGCTGCGGGACCAGCCGGGCCAGATGGGTCGCCGCCCCGAGCGCGCCCCGGTCCAGCTCCGGCAGGCCGAAGACGGCGTCCTCGCTCGCCACGATCGCGTCCGCGTTCCCGACGAGGCCGATGCCGCCGCCGAGGCAGAACCCGTGCACCGCCGCGACGACCGGCACCTCGCAGGCGTACACGGCCTCGAACGCCTCCGCGCAGCCCCGGTTGACGCCGATCAGCGCCGCGTTTCCCGGGTCGCGCTGCAACTCCTTGATGTCGACACCGGCGTTGAAGCCGCGCCCGGCGGCGGCCAGGACGACACAGCGCACCTCCGGGTCGCGGCCCGCCGCCCGGACGGCGTCGGCCAGGTCGTACCAGCCCTGTACGGGAAGCGCGTTGACGGGCGGCCGGTCGACGGTGACGACACGGACGCCTTCGGCGGGAGACGCGGTGGAGACAGTCATCGGAGGATCAGCTACCTTTCCACCAAACATTTGTTAGGTGGACGGTAGCAGTCACACCCCCGCCCGCCAACCGGCCCCACGTACACGGGAGATGAGATGACCGCACCCACTGCTGCCGGACTCTGCGCGGGCCGGGTCGTCGCCGTCACGGGCGCCGGACGCGGCCTCGGCCGGGCCCACGCGCTCGCCTTCGCCGCCGAAGGAGCCCGGGTCGTCGTCAACGACCTCGGCGTCGGGCCCGGCGGCGACGGAGGCTCGGGCGGACCCGCCCGCCGGGTCGTCGAGGAGATCACGGCCCGGGGCGGCGAAGCGGTCGTCCACGACGGCGACATCGCCACCACCGAGGGCGCCGCCTCCCTGGTCACCACCGCCCTGGACGCCTTCGGCCGCCTCGACACCCTGGTCAACAACGCGGGCTTCCTGCGCGACCGGATGCTCGTCAACCTGGACGAGGACGACTGGGACGCGGTGATGCGCGTCCACCTCAAGGGCCACTTCCTGCCCCTGAAGCACGCCGCCGCGCACTGGCGGGGAGAGGCCAAGGCAGGCCGCCCGCCCGTCGCCCGGGTGATCAACACCAGCTCCGGCGCCGGGCTCCTCGGCAGCGTCGGCCAGGGGAACTACGCGGCCGCCAAAGCCGGAATCGTCGCCCTCACTCTGGTCGCGGCCGCCGAACTGGGCCGGTACGGGGTCCACGTCAACGCCCTCGCCCCCGCCGCCCGGACCCGGATGACCGAGCAGACCTTCGCCGCGACGATGGCGGCCCCGGGGGAGGGGCAGTTCGACGCGATGGCCCCCGAGAACGTCTCGCCCCTCGTCGTCTGGCTCGGTTCCGCTTCGAGCGACGGGGTGACCGGCCGCGTCTTCGAGGCCGAGGCGGGCCGCATCACCGTCATGGAGGGCTGGCGCCCCGGCCCCACCGACGACCGGGGCGCGCGCAGGTCCCCGGCCGATGCGGGGGAGACCGTACGCCGGCTGCTGGCGGACGCCGAGGTGCCGCAGCGGGTGTACGGGGCGTCGTAGGCGGTCCCGTACGACGTACGGCGCACGCGGTGCGGCACGGAAACTCGCTTGCGGGGACGTCCGCGCTCCCGGTATCCAGCACAGGACACCGAGGAGCGCACGATGACACGGCACGGCCCCCTGGACGAGTTCTGCTGGATGGACCTCAAGACCCGCGACCCCTCCGGCACCGCCGCCTTCTTCTCCGCCGTGCTCGACTGGGACTTCGCGGTGGACGAGCAGGACTGGCGCAAGGCCGTCACCATCTCCGCCGGGGACCACCGCATCGGCGGCCTGAGCGACCTCGCGCAGCCCGTCTACCCGCCGGGGCTGCCCGCCCATATCGCCTACTACCTGGCGGTCGACGACGTGGACCGCCGTACGGCCGTGGCGGCGGAAAACGGGGCACAGATCCTCGTACCGCCCTTCGACGCCGGGGACCAGGGCCGGATCGCCACCCTGATCGACCCGGTGGGTGCGGTCGTCTCCCTCTGGCGGCCACAGGGGTTCGCGGGGTGGCCGGTATCGCCCTCGGACGGGGCCGTGGCCGTACCCCATCACGCGGTCCTGGCCTGCGAAGACCCCGAGCGGGCCCGGCACTTCTACAGCGGGATGACGACCGGCGCTCCGCCCGCCCGGGCCGCGTTCGCCGAAGCCGCCACCCTCACCGCGCCGCAGTGGGAGCTGGCACTCGCCGTGGACGACCTCGACGGTGTCGCCGCCCGGGCCCGTGCGCACGGCGGGGAACTCGTCACCGTCCCCGAAGGCCTGGCGCGGCTGTCGAGCCCGGAAGGCCTGACCTTCCGCATCCAGGTGCCGGAGGCCTCCCGGGTCTTCCTGGAGACCGACCGGCTCGTGCTGCGCCCGTTCACGGACGCCGACGTTCCCGCCCTGCTCGCCCTCGACAACGACCCCGAGGTCATGCGGTACATCAACGGCGGCCGGCCCACCACCGCCGAGTCCGTCCGGGAGCGGACCCTTCCGAGGCTCCTCCACGACCACCCCTGCACCGGGACCCGCGGGTTCTGGGCCGCAGAGGAGAAGGCCACCGGCACCTTCCTCGGCTGGTTCGAGCTCCGGCCCCTGACCGATGACGACCCCGCCGTCGTCGAGCTCGGCTACCGGCTCAACCGGGCCGCCTGGGGGAGCGGTTACGCCACCGAGGGCGCCAGGGCCCTCGTGCGCAAAGGGTTCACCGACCTCGGGGCCGAGCGCGTGACCGCCAACACCATGGCCGTCAACGCCGGGTCCCGGCGGGTGATGGAGAAGGCGGGGCTGACCTTCCTCCGCGCCTACACCGAGGACTGGCCGGACGCCATCGAGGGCTCGGAACACGGGGAGGTGGAGTACGTGCTCACCCGGGAGGCGTGGGTGCGGGAAGCGTAGAGCTCACCCGCGAACAGCGCAGAGCTCACCCGGGAGGCCTGGGGGCGGGGCCGACGGCGCAGAGCTCACCCGGCGCCCGAACGGGCAGCAGGGTGAAGCCCCCCGCTCATCCCCCACCCCTCCAGCAGCGCCGCGATCTCCCCGTGCCCCGTGTGCCGGTCCGCCCCCGCCGCCGGCACCCCGTCCCGCAGCAGCTCCACGGCCACCGTCTCCTCGCCGTCCACCAGCTCCCGCCGGACCACGGCGTCGAACCCGGGACCGTACGCCTCCTCCAACTGCCTCAGCAGCTCCCGCTCCAGGTCGGGACCGGCTGCCCGCCGCGCCTCGGCCAGCGCCACCCCGACCACCGCTTCCTGCCCCGGCGCCCCCGCCCCGTGCTCCAGCAGCGCCCGCACCGTCCGCAGCGAGCCCCGCTGCGCCGCCAGGACCAGCATCGGTTCCCCCTGCGGGCCGGGCAGCAACGGGTCCGCGCCCCCGGAGAGCAGCGCCTCCACCGTCGAGGCGTGGCCGAGACCGACCGCCCAGCGCAGCGCCGTGAATCCGAACTCCTCGCGCAGGTCCGGCCGCGCCCCGGCGGAGAGCAGCGCCTCCACCACCTCGGTGTGGCCGCCGCACGCCGCCCCGCACAGCGGCAGGTCGGCCGTCCCCTCGCCGCTCGCCCGGTCGGGATCGGCACCCGCCGCGAGCAGCAGCCGTACCGCTTCCGGCAGGTTCTGGACCGCCGCCAGATAGAGCGCCGTCGTGCCCTCCTCGTCGCTCGACTCGGCCTGCGCACCCGCGCGCAGCGCCCGTACGACAGCGTTCTCGTCCTCGTACAGCGCGTCGAACAGGCTTGGTTCGTCCCTGATCGGCTCGTTCGTCATGCTTCGAGCCTACGGTGGCCGGAATGACACTCAGGTGTCGCACTCCAGTCGCGTACGGCACAGCCCGCACCGGGCGACCGTCCGGCCCCGGACGGGGAGCCGGATGCGCTGGTGGCAGGTGGGGCAGGGGAAGGAGACCCGCAGTCCCTCGCCGCCGGGCTCGAAGGCGTACGGAACACCCGGGTCCGCGGCCGTGCCGGGGTGGTCCTGCGCGTACCGGCGGTCCTTGGCGTACCGCCGCCGCCCCGCCCACCCGGCCGCCGTCAGCGGGGGCCTGCGCAGATCGTGCAGCGCCTGTGCCCGCCCCTTCGTGTACGCGGTGTACGCCTGCGGGCTGGTGAACCAGGGGGAGGGGTCCTCGTCGAACGCGAACGCCCGCTGGGCCAGGACGTACCCGAACTCCTCCGGTGTCAGATAGCCCAGCTTCTGCCGGGACGTGGCGTCCTCCCGGAAGGCGTCCAGCAGCAGCCAGCCCGCGCCGAGATAGGTGGTCACCGTGTCGGTGAGGATCTCGTTGTCGCGTGTGCCGGGGAACTCCAGGCCGAGCCGGTGCAGCAGGACATGGGTGATCTCGTGCGCGAGCGCCGCGCCGATGTCCCTGCGGTGGGTGCGGAACCGGTCGTTGAGCTCGATGAAGTACTCCGGTCCCGCGGTCAGTTCCACGCTCGCCGCGTGCTCCATCGTGCGGAAGCCGACGATCATGCGGGCGTCGGGCAGATGGAGGTGCTGGACCAGGGCCCGCGCCACCCGCTGGGCGCCGAGATGGAGATCGTCCCCGTCGGAGAAGGCGGCGTCGGCGGGGACCAGGCTGGTGCCGTACGTGTGGACGCCGTCCGGGGAGAGCCGCCGGTAGAGCGCGGTGATCGCGGACCGGACCGTGTCCAGGTGCGGAAAGCCGTGGACGACCGGTGCGCCCGGACTGTTGTCGCTCACGCCCGTACCCCCATCCGTCCCGTCGGAGGAACCCCCGCCCTCGACGGACCTCCACTGTAGGCCGGGGTGCCCGAGGGGCGCGGAATTCGCCGTGACGAGCTTGGCCGAAAAGTGCGCCTTGTGGCAGCGGTGACCGGCTCCCGATAATCGGATTGCCTTGACGGGTGCATGACCAACTTGTCGGTGTGCCCTGTCGTGGTTCCCACTGCGACCCCCCACGAAAGAAGGCAGTCCGTGAAGCAGCTCCTGCGTGCCTTGAAGAGATGTTCCGTCGTCGTCGCCACCGTCGCCATAGCCGTCGTCGGCCTCCAGCCCGTCACCGCCTCGGCCGCCCCCAACCCCGTCGTCGGCGGAACCCGCGCCGCCCAGGGCGAGTTCCCCTTCATGGTCCGGCTCTCCATGGGCTGCGGCGGCGCCCTCTACGCCAAGGACATCGTCCTCACCGCCGCCCACTGCGTGAACGGATCGGGCAACAACACCTCGATCACCGCCACCGGGGGCGTTGTCGACCTCCAGTCGCCCAACGCCGTCAAGGTCCGCTCCACCAAGGTCCGCCAGGCCCCCGGCTACAACGGCACCGGCAAGGACTGGGCGCTCATCAAGCTCGCCCAGCCCATCAACCAGCCCACCCTCAAGATCGCCACCACCACGGCGTACAACCAGGGCACCTTCACCGTCGCCGGCTGGGGCGCCAACCGCGAGGGCGGCAGCCAGCAGCGCTACCTCCTCAAGGCCAACGTCCCGTTCGTCTCCGACGCCGCCTGCCGCTCCGCCTACGGCAGCGACCTCATCGCGTCCGAGGAGATCTGCGCCGGATACCCCGACACCGGTGGCGTCGACACCTGCCAGGGTGACTCCGGCGGCCCGATGTTCCGCAAGGACAACGCCAACGAGTGGGTCCAGGTCGGCATCGTCAGCTGGGGCTACGGCTGCGCCCGGCCCGGCTACCCCGGCGTCTACACCGAGGTCTCGACCTTCGCCGCCGCCATCGCCTCCGCGGCCGCCGCACTCTGACGCCGGTGACTGATCACGGCTGAACCACCCCGGGGGTGCCCGACCGTACGGGCACCCCCGGGCCCAGCTCCACGGACGGCCCGCCCGCGCCCTCCAGCTCCAGCACCCACACCTCGTTGACGCCCTCGCGGAGCACCGGACCCGGCACGTACAGCGTCTCCTGCGGGCCCGCGGACCAGTACCGGCCCAGGCAGAAACCGTTCACCCAGACGAAGCCCCGCGTCCAGCCGGGCAGCCGCAGCCCCGCGTGACCGACGCCCTCCGTCCCCGCGCCGGTGAACGTCCCCCGGAACAGCCCCGTCTCCCCTGAGGCCACCGGCACCGGCCCGAACGGGACCGCCGCCACCGCGCCCGCCTCCTCGAAGGCGTCCAGCCGCAGCCCCCGGGCCCGTACACCGTGCAGATACTGCCGCTCGTGCAGCACCCCGCCCGTGATCCCCTTCGGCTCACCCAGACGCGGCCCGTAGTTGACCCGGCCCAGCGACTCCACCCACAGCTCCACCACCGCCCCACCGGCCACCGGCTCCGGCAGCGTGGCGGACTCCTCGGTCAGCACCCCCGCCCGGACGCCGTCCACATACACCACCGCCCGGTCCCGCAGCCCCGCCGCCGTCAGCGGATACGGGATGCGCGGCCCCGGCACCGCCACCCGGTAGCGCACCAGACCCCGGCCCACCCCCAGCTCCTCGAACGTCGGCGCCACCCCCGACTCCGGCCCCTCCGGATCACCCAGCGCCTCCGTGACGTCCCCCAGCCCCGCCCAGCCGTCCAGCTCCACCCGCACCGGCACGGCCAGGCCCGCAGGCTCCGGCGGCAGCGCGGGCAGCGGGCCCTGCGCGTACTCCTGAAGCACCTTCCGGAACAGGTGGAACTTCTCCGTGGCCCGCCCGTACTCGTCGACCGGCGCGTCGTAGTCGTACGACGTCACCGTCGGCTGGAACTCCCCGTCCTGCACCGGACCGCCCCGGTTCGCCCCCGCCCAGCCCGCGAAGTTCGTCCCGCCGTGCGCCATGTAGATGTTCACCGACGCCCCGCACTCCAGGACCTCCCGCAGTGCCTCGGCCGCCTGCCCCGCATCCCGTACGACGGGTTCGGCCCCCCAGTGGTCGAACCAGCCGCACCAGAACTCCATGCACATCAGCGGCCCCTTCGGCTGATGCCGGCGCAGCACCTCGAAGCCCTCCCGCGCCCCCGAACCGAAGTTCGCCGTCGCCAGCAGCCCCGGCACGGAACCGCCCGTCAGCATGTGGTCCTCCGGCCCGTCCGACGTGAACAGCGGAACGCTCACCCCGCACCGCCGCAACAGCCCCGCCAGCCACTCCAGATACACCGCGTCCGAGCCGTAACTCCCGTACTCGTTCTCCGCCTGCACCAGGATCACCGGACCGCCCCGGCCCACCTGCCGCCGCACCACCTGCGGCAGCAGCTCCCGGAACCACCGCTCCACCACCGCCCGGTACCCCGCGTCCCGCGTCCGCACCCGCCGCCCGAACCGGCCCGTCACCCAGACCGGCAGCCCGCCGTTCTCCCACTCCGCACAGATGTACGGACCCGGGCGCACGATCGCCCACAGTCCGGCCCGCTCCACCGCGTCCAGGAACCGGCCGAGCGCCTCCACGTCCCGGTACACACCCTCCCGCTCCTCGTGCAGATTCCACGGCACATACGTCTCGACGCAGTTCAGCCCCATCGCCGCCAGCATCGCCAGCCGGTGCTCCCACTGCTCCTCGTGCACCCGGAAGTAGTGCAGGGCACCCGACAGCAGCCGAACGGGCTTCCCGTCGAGCCGGAAGTGGTCGTCCCCCACGGTGAAGTCGGTCATCGTGCTCGTACGCTCCTGTGCTCCGCCGCACCCGGCGGCCCGGGGGTGAATTGGTCCGACCACCTTCACCCCTGGCGCGCACCGGGTCCATGGACAAAGATCGCTGCTGATTGGACGCAACGCACCGCCCAGGGAGAGGAAGGCCGCGATGTACCACACCTGGATGCGCTTCTTCACCCCCAGCCCGCTCCACCACCGCCTCGGCCTCGTCTGCCTCGGTGTCGGCCTCCAGCACGGCGCACTGCCCACCGTCGGCCCCCGCACCCTGGACCACCACGTCGCCGTGATCGTCAACTCCGGCACCGGCTGGTTCAGCGGCCCCGACGGACGCCGCACCCCCGTCACCGGCCCCACCCTCATCTGGCTGACCCCCGGTACCCCGCACCACTACGGAGCCGACCCCGGCACCGGCTGGGACGAGAGCTTCGTCGACTTCACCGGCCCCGCCACCACCACCTACACCGAGCTCGGCTGCATCGAACCCGACCGCCCCCTCGTCCCGCTCTCCGACACCGCCGGCCCCCGCGCCGCCGTCGGCCGCATCGTGCGCGCCGCCCGCCGCGGCAACCCCCTCCTGGAGGTCGAGACCGCGGCCGCCGTCCACGAACTCCTCGTCTCCCTGCGCCGCGCCCGCGCCGACCTCGGCCCCGACGGCGACCCGGTCCTGCAGTCACTGGCCCGCGACGCCTACCAGCCGCTCTCCGTCGCCGAGCACGCCGCCAAGCACGGCATGACCCCCGCCGAACTCCGCACCGCCGTACGGCGCGGCGCCGGCTGCAGCCCCAAGGACTACCTGCTCACCATCCGCCTCGGCCGGGCCAAGGAACTCCTCGCCGCCACCGACCTCCCGGTCGCCGCCGTCGCCCGCCGCGTCGGCTACGACGACCCCGCCTACTTCTCCCGCCTCTTCGCCCGCCGCGTCGGCACCGCCCCCGTCCGCTTCCGCGAACAGCAGGGGCGCAGTGTGCCCGGCGGCTGGAGCGACCAGGTGCCCGACCCGGACGACCCGCCGATGATCGGGCCGTGAGGAGGGGCGTCTAAGCTCGCTGACCATGAGTACGAGCGAAATCGACGCGTCCGTCCAGGCGGAACTGAACCGGCTGCGCGAGAGCATCGACAACATCGACGCCGCCGTCGTCCACATGCTCGCCGAGCGCTTCAAGGCCACGCAGCAGGTCGGCCGCCTCAAGGCCGACCACCAGCTGCCGCCTGCCGACCCGGCCCGCGAGACCCGTCAGATCACCCGGCTCCGGCAGCTGGCGCAGAGCGCCAACCTGGACCCGGCGTTCGCCGAGAAGCTGCTGAACTTCATCATCGCGGAGGTCATCCGCCACCACGAGCGCATCGCGGAGGAGGCGGGGAACGGGACCGCTACGGCCGGCCAGGCCTGATACGGGACTGCCACGGTCGGCCATGCCTGACCGGCGGGCCGCCGAGCCTCCTGTACGCCACCGCCGCGAGCCCCGCGCCCAGCCTCCCGCGCACCACCGCCACCAGCCCCGCCCCGGCCACCGCGCCCAGCACCGGCCCGCCCCCGTACACCCACAGCAGCCCCGGCTCCCCGGACAGCAGCGCGGGGCCGAACTGCCGGGCCGGGTTGGTCGATCCGCCGCTCAGCGGACCGAGCACCGCGATGACGAGCGCGGTGACCACCCCGACGGCGTACGGGAGGACTCTCCGCCCCACCGGACGCGCCAGCAGCCCGGCGAGCAGCAGCGCCGACCCGGCCAACACCCCGGCCTCGGCCGCCACCACCGCCACGTCGCCCCAGCCGGGACCGGGCCGCACCACCGCGTGGGAGACCGGCGGCCTGGAGACCACGGGCCCCCACACCAGCCCCGCCAGCCACGTCCCCACCACCGAGCCGCTCAACTGCGCCACCAGGTACGGCACCACATCCCGCCCCGGGAACGCCCCGAGCCGCCACAGGGCCAGGGTGACCGCCGGATTCAGATGGCCGCCCGAGCGACGGCCGGGCGCGGAGACCATGAGGGCGGCGAGCAGCGCCCCGACACCCGCCCCCAGCAGGGCGAACGCCGCCCCGCCGCCCCCGTACCCGTCCGGCGCGAAGAGCCACCGCACCCCGCTCACGACGGCCAGGAGCAGCACCGCCGTCAGCCCGAACTCGCAGACGGCACGGCAGAGCAGGCCGGGGGAGGGGGGAGCCGCAGAGGAGGGGAGAGCCGCAGGGGAGCGGGGAGCCTCAGGGGCGGGCGGGCAGAGGGGGCAGGCGGGATGGTGCGCAGGCGTGAGCGCCATGAGGACGTCCTCGGTACTCGGTGTGCCGCGCCGAGGAAATGGTAAGCGCCCACTGCCCCCAGGGGGTATCCGCCCGCCCAGGTCCGCCCGTACGCCCAGCGAGAACCCCCCTTCGCCCGCCCCACCCCGTACGGCAGCATGGGCGCATGTCCGTACTGACGCGCGACGAAGCGCAGACCCGAGCCCAGATCATCGACGTGGAGCGGTACACGATCGCCCTCGACCTCACCACCGGCGAGGAGACCTTCGACTCCAGGACCGCCATCCGGTTCACCGCCCGCGCGGCCGGTGACACCTTCGTCGAGGTCAGGCCCGCCACCCTGCGCTCGATCGCCCTGGACGGACAGCCCCTGGACCCCGCCCTCCTCGACGGGAACCGCTACCCCCTCACCGGCCTCACCCCCGGCACCCACGAGCTCCACGTGGACGCCGCGATGAGCTACTCCCGCACCGGCGAGGGCATGCACCGCTTCACCGACCCCGCCGACGGCGAGACCTACCTCTACACCCAGCTGTTCATGGAGGACGTCCAGCGCGTCTTCGCCGCCTTCGACCAGCCCGACCTCAAGTCCGTCTTCGCCATCGACGTCACCGCCCCCGAAGGCTGGACCGTCCTCGGCAACGGCGTCGCCGAACGCACCGGGGACGGGCGCTGGACCATCGCGCCCACCCCCCTCATCTCCACCTACCTCGTCGCCGTCGCCGCGGGCCCCTGGCACTCGGTCACCACCGAGCACGCCGGACTGCCCTTCGGCCTCCACTGCCGGCGCTCCCTCGCGCCCCACCTGGACACCGACGCGGACGAGATCCTCTCCATCACCCGCGCCTGCTTCGACCGCTACCACGAGAAGTTCGACGAGCCCTACCCGTTCGACTCCTACGACCAGGCCTTCGTCCCCGAGTTCAACGCGGGCGCCATGGAGAACCCCGGACTCGTCACCTTCCGCGACGAGTTCATCTACCGCTCCGCCGTCACCGACACCGAACGCCAGACCCGGGCCATGGTCGTCGCCCACGAGATGGCCCACATGTGGTTCGGCGACCTCGTGACGCTGGCCTGGTGGGACGACATCTGGCTGAACGAGTCCTTCGCCGAGTACATGGGCTACCAGACCCTCACCGAAGCCACCCGCTTCACCGACACCTGGGTCGACTTCGGCGTCGCCCGCAAGGGCTGGGGCTACGACGCCGACCAGCGGCCCTCCACCCACCCCGTCGCCCCCGACCCCGACGCCGTGCCCGACACCGCCTCCGCCCTCCTCAACTTCGACGGCATCAGCTACGCCAAGGGCGCCTCCGCCCTGCGCCAGCTCGTCGCCTGGCTCGGCGAGAAGGACTTCCTCGCCGGGATCAACACCCACTTCGCCCGGCACAAGTTCTCCAACGCGACCCTCGCCGACTTCATCGACAACCTGGCCTCCGCCACCGACCGCGACGTCCACGCCTGGGCCGAGCAGTGGCTGCGCACCACCGGCATCGACACCCTCACCGCCGACGTCCACGAACCCACCGGCCCCACCGACGCCGGACAGTCCTGGACCCTCGCCGTGGAGCGCGACGGCAGCCGCCCCCACCGCATCACCGTCTCCACCTTCGACCACGCCCTCAACACCCAGGCCGGCCCCGGCCACCTCGCCCCCCGCGACCGGTTCGAACTCGACATCCCGGGCGACTCCACCCCCACCGTCCGCACCGGCCGCCGCCCCGCCCTCGTCGTCCTCAACGACGGCGACCTCACCTACGCCAAGATCCGGCTCGACGCCGCCTCCTGGGACACCGCCCTCACCCACCTCTCCGCCATCCCCGACGCCTTGACCCGGGCCGTCATCTGGAACGCGGCCCGCGACATGGTCCGCGACGGCGAACTGGACCCCGCGCGCTACCTCACCGCCGCCCGCACCCACCTCCCGTACGAGAGCGACCTCGCCCTCGTCCAGGGCGTCCTGTCCTTCGCCGACGGGCAGATCGCCGCCCGTTACGTCACCCCCGAGGCACGCCCGGCCGCGCTCGCCACCCTCACCAGCCTCTGCCGCGACCTGATCCGCCGCACCGAGGACGGCTCCCACCCGGGGCTGCGCCTCACCGCCGTACGCCACTTCATCGACGCCGCCACCCAGCCCGACACCCTCCAGGCCTGGCTCACCGAAGGCACCGTCCACGGCGGCCCGGAGCTCGACCCCGAGCTGCGCTGGCGCATCCTCACCCGGCTCGCCGTCCTCGGCGCCACCGACGAGGCCACCATCGCCGCCGAACTCGCCGCCGACCCCAGCGCCACCGGCCGCGAGGGCGCCGCCCGCTGCCGGGCCGCCCTGCCCACCCCCGAGGCCAAGGCCGCCGCCTGGCAGGCGATGTTCAGCGACGACACCCTCTCCAACTACCTGTTCGCCGCCACCGCCCAGGGCTTCTGGCAGCCCGGCCAGGGCGACGTCCTGAACGGTTACGTGGACCGCTTCTACCCGGACGCCATCGCACTCGCCGCCCGCCGGGGCCCCGCCATCGCCGAGGCCGCCGGGCGCTACGCGTTCCCCGCGTACGCCGTCGACGCCGAGAGCCTCGCCACCGGCACCCGGGCCCTCAAGGACCCGGCTCTCATCCCGGCCCTGCACCGCAAGCTGGTCGACCAGCTCGACGACCTCCGCCGGGCCCTGGCCGTACGGACCACGAACGAGTAGACCGCGTACGGGGAGCGAAGGGGGCGGCAGCAGGCGTCACCTCGTACCGGCCGCCCCTTCGCTCCCCGGTCCCTCGTCCGCCCGCAGGTCGGCGAGCAGCTCGGCCTGGCCCGTCAGCACCTCGGTCAGAATCGTCCGGGCCACCCTCAGCAACTCCGCCACCTCGGGGTTCGCCAGCGTGTAGTACACGGCGGAACCCTCCCGCCGCGCGGTGACCAGACGGGCGCGGCGCAACACCGCCAACTGCTGGGAGAGATGGGCGGCCTCGACCCCCACCTCGCCCAGCATCTCCGACACCGCGTGCTCACGCTCACTCAGCAGTTCGAGCACCCGGATCCTCACCGGATGCCCCAGCGTCTTGAAGAACTCGGCCTTCAGCCGGTACAGCGGCGTACTCACCGACGGGGCCCCGTTCCGTACACCGGGAACCCACCGCGGCGCGGTGCGCAAGATCTCTTCTCCATGGGTTCATCCTCGCGCCTTCGCGCCGCGAGGATGAACCGGGGGACCGGACGGGTCAGGCCTTCTTCAGGAACTCGGTCTTCAGCACGAGCCCCTTCACCTTCTTCGTGTTGCACTCGATCTCCCCCGCCCGCCCGGTGAGCCGGATGTTCTTCACCAGGGTGCCGCGCTTGAGCGTCTCCGAGGTCCCCTTCACCTTCAGGTCCTTGACCGTGGTCACGGAGTCACCGTCCGCCAGCACGGTCCCGTTGCTGTCCTTCACGACGATGTCGCTCATGGTGCGTTCCTGCCTTTCCCACACCCGTGCAGCTCTTGCAGCGGGAATCCTGATTTCCCCCGTGACCGGTCACCGGTCACGGGGCGCGCCCGTCCGCTGGAGCGGCAGCGTGATCCAGATGCTCTTGCCGCCCTCGTCCGCGTCGCCCCGCACCACCGCGCTGCCGCCCAGCTCCAGGGTCAGCTCCACCACGGTGGCCAGACCCCGCCCCGAACCGGCCACGGCCGGGGTGTAGAGCGCCGGACGGTAGGGATGACGGTCGTGCACACCGAAGGCGAACGCGTCCGGACCGCCCGCGTAGACGACCGTCACATTCGGGGAGAGCACAGCCGCGTGCCGCACACTGTTGGCCACCAGCTCGCTCAGGATCAGCAGCGCCGGCCCCGTACACGGCTCCTGCGGACCCACCCCCCACTCCGCCAGCACCTGCTCCGTCGTCTCCCGCGCGATCCGCACCGCCGAGCCCATCGCGGGCAGCGTCAGCACATGCCGGTACGGCAACGCGTCATGAGGCCTGATCACCGGGCGGCCTCCTCAGCGGCAGCGGCAGCATGCGTACCGGCCACCGACGCGGCCACCGCGGTCTTCGCCCCCGCCGCATGGCCGGGCACCAGCACCCCCGCCTCCCGCAACCGGTCGCGCGCCCCCGCGATCGCCTCCGGCGTCGTCGCGTACTCCCGGCCCTCCCGCCGCAACAGCTCCAGCGCCCCCACCGACTCCAGCGCCTGCCGCTGCCCGGGCCGGACACCCGAGGCCAGCACCGCGATGCCCCGCCGGTTCAGCTGACGCACCGCGTCCTTCAGCATCAGCGCACCCGACGCGTCCACCGTCGTCACCCGCGACATCCGCAGGATCACCACCCGTACGTCGGCGACCTCCGAGAGCGTCAGCAGGAAACGGTGCGCCCCCGCGAAGAACAACGGCCCCTCGATCCGGTACGCCACGATGTGCTCCGCCAACAGCGCGTGCTCCTCCTCGCTGTGCGCACCCGGCAGCTCCGCATCCGTACCCTCCCGCAGATCCACCCGGTCCATCCGGGCCTCGCCCGCCACCGCCCGCAGCGCCAGCGCCCCCGCCACCACCAGCCCGATCACGACCGCCAGCACCAGATCCAGCACCAGGGTCGCGGCAGCCGTCAGCACCAGCACCACCGCGTCCGAACGCGTCGCCCGGGCCATCGCCCGCAACGCCCCCACCTCCACCATCCGCACCGCCGTCGCCAGCAGCACCCCGGCCAGCGCGGCGAGCGGAATCCGGGAGACCAGCGGCGCCGCCGCGAACACGATCACCGCCAGCACCGCTGCATGGGCCAGCGCCGCCAGCCGGGAGGACGCACCGGTACGGACATTGACCGCCGTACGGGCGATCGCCGCCGTCGCGGGCACCCCGCCGAACAGCGGCGCGGCCAGATTCGCGATGCCCTGCCCGAACAGCTCCCGGTCGGGGTCGTGCTTCTGCCCCACCGTCATCCCGTCCGCCACCGTCGCCGACAGCAGCGACTCCAGCGCCGCCAGGGCCGCCACCGCGACCGCCGGGGCCACCAGCGAACCCAGCGCCGACACATCCAGGAACCCCAGCGAAGGAGCGGGCAGCCCGGCCGGCAGCGCCCCGATCGGCTCGGCGCCCAGGTCGAACACCTGCACCGCCACCGTCGCGAGCGCCACCGCGACCACCGAGAACGGGACCGTGGGGAACCGCCGCGCCCCCAGCAGCATCAGCCCGGCCACCCCCACGGAGACCGAGAGGGCGGTCACGTCCGGATGCGCGGCGAACTCCTGGACCGCCCGCCACGCGACCACCAGCACCCGGTCGCCCTCGGGCACGGTCACACCCAGCGCGTTCGGGACCTGCTGGAGGGCGATGACCCCCGCGATACCGAACGTGAACCCCTCCACCACCGGCGCGGGGACGTACCGCATGGACCGCCCCGCCCGCAGCAGCGCAAGACCGATCAGCAGCGCCCCCGCCATCAGCCCCACGGTCAGCACCCCGCCCGGACCGTGCTCGGCGACGATCGGCACCAGGACCACCGTCATCGCCCCGGTCGGCCCCGACACCTGGAGGTTCGACCCGCCGAACACCGCCGCCAGCGCCCCGGCGACCACCGCCGTGGCCAGCCCCGCCTCCGCGCCGAGCCCCGAGGAGACCCCGAAGCCGAGCGCGAGCGGCAGCGCGACGATCGCCACGGTGAGCCCGGCGAGCAGATCACGCCGGGGGTTACGGGTCATGGCCACGAAGTCCGCACGCACGGGCAGCAGCGCCCGCACCCGGCGCAGGCCCCGCGACACCGGGCCGCGCTCCGATCCGACCGAGGACCCCGTCATCGCGAGGACACCTCGGCCTCCCGCAGCTCGGCGAGGAGCCCGTCCCGGCCCACCAGCATCTCGGTCAGGATGCGCCGCGCCGCCCGCATCAGCTCGGCGACATCACCACCGGCCAGCTCGTACACCACCGTCGAACCCTCCCGGGTCGCCGTGACGATGCCGGACCGGCGCAACACCGCCAGCTGCTGCGACAGGGACGACGGCTCCACCTCGATCGCCGCCAGCAGCTCCCGCACCGGCAGCGGACCGTCCTGGAGCAGTTCGAGCACTCTGATGCGGACCGGATGCCCGAGCATCCGGAAGAACTCGGCCTTGGCCTGGTACAGGGGGACCGCCATTGTTCCGGGCCTCTCCTCGGCAGTGCGCCACCACCGCGGGCGGGGGAGCCGAGCGGGGACCGCACCGCACGGGTGACGGCGGAACGGCCCACACAGCATGTAGTGAATTGCAGAATTTCGCAATTCATTGATCAGTCAAGTCCCACCGGCAACTTCCACCGGCAACTTCCACCGGCAACTCATACCGGCAACCCCACAGAGTCCCGGCCCCCACGAACGGCCCCCGACCCGCCCCACCGGAACCGTCCGTACGCCCGTCCCGGAACCGCACACCTATACCACCCGAACCCCCGGCAAATGGCCCACACCGGCCACCAGTACCCCTTTCGAGTTCAGATCGTTGGGCTCTTCGGCCGCGCCACCCGAAACCCGGGACAAGCTGGCATGTCCACCCCCGCCCTCCCGAAGGACCACCCCACCCATGCCCACCCCACCCCTCGCCGGAGGCACCGCAGGCCCCGCCGCACTGCGCCCCCTCATCGACACCGTCGTCACCGCCCTCCTCGTCGGCGCCGCCCTGCGCAACGGCCCCCTCCCCGCCGGCGGACCCGACACCGCCACCCCCCGCACCCGCACCGCCACCCACCCCCTCATCCCCGACCACGGCACCGGCGCCCACCAC
>NZ_BMUG01000022.1 GCF_014650075.1 Streptomyces microflavus
ATGGTACTGCAGGGGGGACCCTGTGGGAGAGTAGGACGCCGCCGAACAATTTTTCCGGGGAAGCCCCGCACCTATGGTGCGGGGCTTTCCTGCGTTCCGGGCCGGACACCTCCTGCGTCGGCTTGTCTGCCGGCGGGCCGGCAACTCGTGCTGGCCGCGATTATGAGCATCCCCGGATCCCGTGTATGGTTTACCTCGTTGCCACAGCGCAGCGAGGCCCCAATAGCTCAGTCGGTAGAGCGTCTCCATGGTAAGGAGAAGGTCTGCGGTTCGATTCCGCATTGGGGCTCAGAGAGAAAGCGAAAGGCCCCCACCATATGGTGGGGGCCTTTCGCTTTGATGCCTTACGGCCGGACTGCCGGCCTCAGATGCGGGGCGGCTCCGGTACGCGCATCGCCAGGATGGCCATGTCGTCCGAGGCGGGCTCCGCAGCGAAGCGCTCCACGGCCCGCAGGATGCGTGCGGCGACCGCTCCGGCTGTCAGGCCCGTACAGGTCGACAGGACGTCCGCGAGGCCGTCGTCGCCGAGCATGCGGGTGCCCTCGCGGCGTTCGGTGACGCCGTCCGTGACGCAGAGGAGGACATCGCCGGGGTTGAGGGTGACCTCCTGCTCGTACAGCTCCAGGTCCTCCAGGACGCCGAGCAGGGGCTGCGGTTCGGCCGCTGCCTCCACGGAGCCGTCCTGGCGCAGGCGCAGCGGCAGCGGGTGGCCGGCGCAGACGACCTTCAGGAGGGCGCTGCCGTCCTCCTGGGGCCACAGCTCGCCGTACAGGAGGGTGAGGAAGCGGCTGCGGGCGCCCTCGTCGAGGATGGCCGCGTTGAGGCGCTCCAGGACCGCGGGGCCGGTGAAGCCCTCCTTGGCGAGCAGGCGCAGGGCGTGGCGGGCCAGGCCGGTGACGGCGGCCGCCTCCGGCCCCGTACCGCAGACATCGCCGATGGCGAAGCCGTACGCACCGTCGTGGATCGGGAAGACGTCGTAGAAGTCGCCGCCGACCTCGTTGCCCTCGCCCGCGGCGCGGTAGATGACCTCGATCTCGACGTTCGGGACGTCGGGGAGGCCCGGGGGCAGCAGGCTGCGCTGGAGGGACTGGCTGATCGCCATGCGCTCCGAGTACAGGCGGGCGTTGTCCAGGGCCAGGGCGGCCCGGCGGGAGAGGTCCTCGGCCAGTTCCAGGATCTCCTGGCGAAAGTGGTCGTCCGAAGGCTTCCCGAGCGTCAGCATGCCGATCACGCGGTTGCGGGCGACCAGCGGCAGGACCACCGTCTCGCCGCCGACGGCCTGGGCCGTGGCGAGGATGGTGCGGGTGGCCGTGCTCATGCTGAGCGGGGCGTCGTGGTCCAGGCTGCGGGTCGACGTGGACAGCGCCGCGCGGTGGCCGGCCTCCGAAGGGGCGGCCCAGATACGGGCGCCGGGGGTCGGGACCGGGTCGGGCGGGGCGATCTTGGAGAGCAGGGCCTTGAGGCCGTCGATGAGGTCCTCGTCCTCGTGGAGGACGTACGAGAGGTACGGATCCGAGGACTGGTCCGCGATCGTGTAGACCGCGCACCAGGTGGCCAGGGTCGGGACCGTCATCTGGGCCATCAGCGCCAGCGTCTGGTCGCGGTCGAGCGTGCCGGCCAGCAGGTCGGAGGCCTCGACGAGGAAGGAGAGGGAGCCGCGGCGCAGCCGTTCCAGCTCGCCGAGGCGGGCGGACTCGACGGCCAGGGCGATGCGGTCGGCGGCGAACTGGAGGCGCAGGGCCTCCTCGTTGGAGTAGCGGCCCGCGGCTTCGGCGGCGACGCCCAGGGAGCCGGTGAGGCGTCCTTCGACCTTCAGCGGGACCGTGACGACCGAGCGCATTCCGGTGTCGGTGAGGAGCGGGACGGCGCCGGGGACTGCGGTCAGGTCCTCGTGGACGGCGGGCATGCGGGCGGAGCCGTATCGGCCCGTTCCGGCTTCCACGGGGACACGGGCGAAGCGCTGACGGGCCGAGGGGAGGCCCGTCGTGGCCCTGACCTCCAGCTCCGTCTCGTCGTCGGTGGCGAGAAGGAGGAACGCGGCGTCCGCGTCGAGCATGTCGCGCGCCCGCTCGACGGTCCGCTGGAGCAGGCCGTCCAGGTCGTCGGGGGCGGGGGAGCCGATGAAGACCTCGAACGGGTCCGTGGAGCGGTTCTCGGACGAGGAGTCGGAGACCGGGGTGCGCACCGGGGACTGCAGGACGGCGCGTTCGTAGTCGCGGACGAGGAGGCAGACCGTGGACGGTTCGCCGTCGGTGTCGCGGACCCGCAGGTGCGAGGCGTAGACGGGGATGACTCGGCCGTCGGCGCAGCGGATTCCGTAGCTGCCCTCCCAGCGGGAGAGCTGGAGCGCGTCCGCGATGCCGGTGTTGGTGCCGGGGGTGTGCGGCCAGGCCACGAAGTCGGTGAGCTGCTTGCCGGACACCTGGTCCGCGGCGTGCCCGAAGAGGAAGGCCGCGTCGTCGTTCCACGCGGCGATGGAGCCGGAGTGGTCGATCTGGACGACGGCCACCCGTACGCGCTGGTCCGCCACGGGCAGCAGGGCGACGGGCAGGAGCGGTCCTGCGGAGCGGATGCCGACCGGGCGCTCGGGGAGGTCCAGCTGAAACCAGACATGTTTGCGGGTGGGGGTGTACTCGACACCCCAGCGGGATGCCAGGGCGGCGCAGAGCAGCAGGCCGCGGCCGTTCTCGCGGTCCGGGGAGCCGAAGTCGAGCCCGTTGCTCTGGAGCGGGACCTCACGCTCCGGATAGTGGTCGGCGACCTCGACGCGTACGCCGTCCTCGGTGCGCAGGCAGAGCACGTCGGCCGCCGTCCCCGCGTGGACCACCGCGTTGGTGACGAGCTCGCTGGTGAGGACGACGGCGTCGTCGACGACATCGTTGTATCCCCACCCCTGGAGGGTGTCCCGGACAAATGCGCGGGCGGTCGCGACCGAGCGCCCGACCGGTTCGAAGGTGGCGGCCGCGCGCGCGGTGATCACAGCACTCCCCATATGGTGTCTCGTCGCTTCCCCGAGTCCTGTGCCCGTTTCTCGCCGCTTCGATTCGCTTGCCAGGCTAGACGTTCGTCAAGGGTGCCGGGTACACGAGGGCCGAGATCGGGACAGGACGCCGCAGGAGTTGTGCGCGGGCGCACGAGTATGTCTCCCGGTGGGAGGGACGGGGTGCAACCGGGGGAGGTTGCCCGCCGACCTGTTCCGGCCTGGTACGTTGCAACGATTTGACGTCCGCCCGGTCCCCCATTGACGGTGTGCTGTGGCGGTGAGCCAAAGTGGAACTGGGCAAGCTTCCGGATAGGCCCGAGCGAAACGGTCAACCCCTGCGGGAGGGACACGGTGGAGTCTGGCGTGGCGGCGCGGGGTTCAGAAACGCGTACAAAAGGCGGACAGTCCGTGAAAAAGCAGCGCAATGGCACCGTCGAAGTTGACGCGGCAGCTCTGAACAGACTGCTGGCGGGACTCGTGGCGATGCGCGACGGCAATTTCCGCAGGCGGCTCACCGTCTCCGGCGACGGCGTGATGACGGAGATCGCGGCGGTCTTCAACGAGGTCGCCGACCGGAACCTCCATCTCACCGGTGAGCTGGCGCGCGTACGGCGTGTGGTCGGGCGTGAGGGCAAGCTCACGGAGCGGCTGGAGACGGGCGCCTGCGAGGGCTCCTGGGCCGCTGCGATCGATGCCTCCAACGAGCTCGTCGACGATCTCGCGCGACCGGTCTCCGAGGTGGGCCGGGTGCTGTCGGCGGTCGCCGACGGTGACCTGGAGCAGCGGATGGAGCTGCGGTCGCACACGACGGACGAGACGGTGCGCCCGCTGCGCGGCGAGTTCCTGAAGGTCGCCCGTACGGTCAACAACCTTGTCGACCAGCTGTCGGTCTTCACCGAGCAGGTGACCCGGGTCGCCGTCGAGGTGGGCACCGAGGGCAAGCTGGGCGGGCAGGCGCAGGTACGCGGGATGTCCGGGTCCTGGAAGGACCTCACGGACTCCGTCAACACCATGGCGTACCGGCTGACCGCCCAGGTGCGTGACATCGCGCTGGTGACGACGGCGGTCGCCAAGGGTGATCTGTCGCGGAAGGTCACCGTCCATGTGGCCGGCGAGATGCTCCAGCTGAAGAACACCGTCAACACGATGGTCGACCAGCTGTCGTCGTTCTCCTCGGAAGTGACGCGCGTCGCCCGTGAGGTGGGTACGGAGGGCGAGCTCGGCGGTCAGGCGACCGTGCCCGGTGTGGCCGGGGTGTGGAAGGACCTCACCGACTCCGTCAACACGATGGCGGGCAACCTCACCTCCCAGGTGCGCGGCATCGCGGAGGTGACGACGGCGGTCGCCAACGGTGACCTGTCGCAGAAGGTCACGGTGAGCGCGCGCGGCGAGGTCGCCCAGCTCGCCGAGACGATCAACCAGATGACCGAGACGCTGCGCACCTTCGCCGACGAAGTGACACGTGTGGCGAGCGAGGTCGGTGGCGAGGGGCTCCTCGGTGGTCAGGCGCAGGTGCCGGGGGCGGCGGGGACCTGGAAGGACCTCACCGACTCGGTGAACACGGTCTTCCGGAACCTGACGACGCAGGTGCGTGACATCGCCCAGGTGACGACGGCGGTGGCCAGCGGCGACATGTCGCAGAAGGTCACGGTCGACGTGGCCGGGGAGATGCTGGAGCTGAAGAACACCGTCAACACGATGGTGGACCAGCTCCAGTCCTTCGGTTCCGAGGTGACCCGGGTCGCCCGTGAGGTCGGCGTCGAGGGCCGGCTCGGCGGCCAGGCCGAGGTGCCGGGCGCTGCCGGGACCTGGAAGGACCTCACCGACTCGGTGAACACCGCCTTCCGCAACCTGACCGGTCAGGTCCGGGACATCGCGCAGGTCACCACGGCGGTCGCCAACGGTGATCTGTCGCAGAAGGTCACCGTGGACGTGGCCGGGGAGATGCTGGAGCTGAAGAACACCGTCAACACGATGGTGGCGCAGCTGTCCAACTTCGCCGACCAGGTGACGCGGATGGCCCGGGACGTGGGCACCGAGGGCCGCCTCGGCGGCCAGGCGCGGGTGGACGGCGTCTCGGGTACGTGGAAGGAGCTCACGGACTCCGTCAACTTCATGGCCGGCAACCTCACCTCCCAGGTGCGGCAGATCGCGCAGGTGACGACGGCGGTGGCCCGGGGTGACCTGTCGCAGAAGATCGATGTGGACGCCCGGGGCGAGATCCTGGAGCTCAAGAACACCATCAACACGATGGTCGACCAGCTCTCCGCCTTCGCCGACCAGGTGACCCGGGTGGCCCGCGAGGTGGGTACGGACGGGCGGCTCGGCGGTCAGGCGCAGGTGCCCGGTGTGGCCGGAGTGTGGCGCGATCTCACCGACTCGGTGAACGGCATGGCGGGGAACCTCACCGCCCAGGTCCGTAACATCGCGCAGGTCGCCACGGCGGTCGCGCGCGGTGACCTGTCGCAGAAGATCGACGTGGATGCCCGGGGCGAGATCCTGGAGCTGAAGAACACCCTCAACACGATGGTGGACCAGCTCTCCAACTTCGCCGAGCAGGTGACGCGGGTCGCCCGCGAGGTGGGTACGGAAGGCATCCTCGGCGGACAGGCCGAGGTGCAGGGTGTGTCCGGTACGTGGAAGGACCTCACCCAGTCCGTCAACGGCATGGCGAACAACCTGACCCTCCAGGTCCGCAACATCGCCGAGGTCACCACCGCGGTCGCCAAGGGCGATCTCTCCAAGAAGATCACCGTCGACGCCAAGGGAGAGATCCTCGAACTGGTCACGACCGTCAACACGATGGTCGACCAGCTGCTGAACTTCGCGGACGAGGTCACGCGTGTGGCCCGCGAGGTGGGCACCGAGGGCATCCTCGGTGGTCAGGCGCGGGTGCGCGGGGCGACCGGCATCTGGAAGGACCTCAGCGACAACGTCAACCTGATGGCCAACAACCTGACCAGCCAGGTACGTAACATCTCCCGGGTCTCCTCCGCGGTCGCCAACGGCGACCTGACGAAGAAGGTCACCGTGGAGGCGCGCGGCGAGGTCGCCGAGCTGGCCGACACCGTCAACACCATGGTGACGACGCTGTCCTCGTTCGCGGACGAGGTCACGCGTGTGGCCCGCGAGGTGGGTACGGAAGGCGAGCTGGGCGGCCAGGCCAGGGTGCCGGGAGTCGCCGGTACGTGGAAGGACCTCACCGAGTCCGTGAACTCGATGGCCTCCAACCTGACCGGTCAGGTGCGGCAGATCGCCACGGTGACCACCGCCATCGCCAAGGGCGATCTCACCAAGAAGATCGACATCGACGCGCGAGGTGAGATCCAGGAGCTGAAGAACACCATCAACACGATGGTCGACCAGCTCTCCTCGTTCGCGGAGCAGGTGACCCGGGTCGCCCGCGAGGTGGGCACCGAGGGGCAGCTGGGCGGTCAGGCGCGGGTGCGGGACGTCGACGGCACCTGGCGCGACCTCACCGAGTCGGTGAACGAGATGGCCGGGAACCTGACCCGTCAGGTACGTGCCATCGCGGCCGTCGCCACGGCGGTGACCCGCGGCGATCTGAACCTCAAGATCGATGTCGACGCGGCCGGCGAGATCCAGGTCCTCCAGGACAACATCAACACGATGATCGCGAACCTGCGCGACACCACGCTCGCCAACAAGGAGCAGGACTGGCTCAAGGGCAACCTGGCCCGGATCTCCGGACTGATGCAGGGCCGCCGCGATCTGGAGGACGTGGCCTCGCTGATCATGAGCGAGCTGACGCCGGTTGTCTCGGCCCAGCACGGCGCCTTCTTCCTGGCGATGTCCCCGGGCGACTCCGACGAGGTGGGGCCGGACAACGGCGACGACGGCGCGTACGAGCTGCGGATGCGGGGGAGTTACGGCTACTCCGCCGGTTCGATGCCGACCTCGTTCCGGCCCGGTGAGACGCTGATCGGGACGGCGGCCGAGGAGAAGCGGACGATCCAGGTCGACAACGTGCCGCCGGGGTATCTGAAGATCTCCTCCGGTCTCGGCGAGGCGCCGCCCGCGCATGTGATCGTGCTGCCGGTGCTCTTCGAGGGCAAGGTCCTCGGCGTGATCGAACTGGCCTCCTTCCAGCCGTTCACACACATCCAACGGGACTTCCTCAACCAGCTCGCCGAGATGATCGCGACGAGCGTCAACACGATCAGCGTCAACACCAAGACGGAGAAGCTCCTGGAGCAGTCGCAGGAGCTGACCGAGCAACTGCGCGACCGTTCGCAGGAGCTGGAGAACCGGCAGAAGGCCCTCCAGGCGTCCAACGCCGAACTGGAGGAGAAGGCCGAGCTGCTGGCCCAGCAGAACCGCGACATCGAGGTGAAGAACACCGAGATCGAGGAGGCGCGGCAGGTCCTGGAGGAGCGCGCCGAGCAGCTCGCGGTCTCGATGCGCTACAAGTCCGAGTTCCTGGCGAACATGTCGCACGAGCTGCGTACGCCGCTCAACTCGCTGCTGATCCTGGCCAAGCTGCTGGCGGACAACGCCGAGGGCAATCTGTCGCCGAAGCAGGTCGAGTTCGCCGAGACGATCCACGGGGCCGGTTCCGACCTGCTCCAGCTGATCAACGACATCCTCGACCTGTCGAAGGTCGAGGCGGGCAAGATGGACGTCAGCCCGACCAGGATCGCGCTGGTCCAGCTGGTCGACTACGTGGAGGCGACCTTCCGCCCGCTCACCGCGGAGAAGGGTCTCGACTTCTCGGTACGGGTCTCGCCGGAGCTTCCCGCGACGCTGCACACCGACGAGCAGCGCCTCCTCCAGGTGCTGCGCAACCTGCTGTCCAACGCGGTGAAGTTCACCGACAGCGGGGCGGTGGAGCTGGTGATCCGGCCGGCCGGCGCCGATGTGCCGAACGCCATCCGGGAGCACCTGCTGGAGGCGGGTTCGCTGCGGGACGCGGACGCCGATCTGATCGCCTTCTCGGTCACCGACACCGGGATCGGGATCGCGTCCAGCAAGATGCTGGTGATCTTCGAGGCGTTCAAGCAGGCGGACGGTACGACGAGCCGCAAGTACGGCGGAACGGGCCTCGGGCTCTCCATCAGCCGGGAGATCGCGCGGCTGCTCGGTGGCGAGATCCATGCGGCGAGCGAGCCGGGCCGGGGCTCGACCTTCACGCTGTACCTGCCGCTGCACCGGGCCGAACTGCCTCCGCAGGGCTACCCGCAGGTGGGTTCCGGTTCGGCCGAGGGGATGGGCGGCGGGTCCGAGAACGGGCAGGTGTCGCAGGGTGGCGATTCCGCCCCCTTCGGGGACCCGGCCAACTCCGCGGGGATGTTCCGGCGGCGGCGCAAGGCCCTGGGGGACGCTGCCCGACGGCCCGCACTGCCCGCCGGTCGGCCGGCGGGCGAGAGCGTCCCGCAGGAGGAGTGGGTGCAGGGGGGCGCGGCCTCGGGGGAGGAGGCGGCGGAGCCCCGGCGGACGTTCCGGTTCCGCGGTGAGAAGGTGCTCATCGTCGACGACGACATCCGTAACGTCTTCGCGCTCACCAGCGTGCTGGAGCAGCACGGTCTCGCCGTGCTGTACGCGGAGAACGGCCGTGAGGGGATCGAAGTCCTGGAGCAGCACGACGATGTGACGGTCGTACTGATGGACATCATGATGCCCGAGATGGACGGTTACGCGACCACGACCGCGATCCGGCGGATGCCCCAGTTCGCCGGGCTGCCGATCGTCGCGCTCACCGCGAAGGCGATGAAGGGCGATCGGGAGAAGGCGATCGACTGTGGTGCTTCCGACTATGTGACGAAGCCGGTCGATCCTGATCATCTGCTTGCGGTGATGGAGCAGTGGATGCACGGAGAGTGATCGGATTTTGAACGAATCAGGGTGAGTTGCTGACCGGCTGTGCGCGAACGGGTGTGAACGTGCTGTATTCGGGGAACCTTCTGGTCTCCCACCGCGTTTGCGGTATGTGCACAGTGACAACGCGGTGACAGGGTGTGGTGACGGGCGGGGTGCGGCTACCATGACCGGCACAAGGACGGACGGCGTAAGGGAGTCGTCCCCTGGGGCGGCACCCGGTGCATTTCCGGGGCGAGGAGGACGGGCCATGGTGCAGAAGGCCAAGATCCTCCTGGTCGATGACCGGCCGGAGAATCTGCTGGCGCTGGAGGCCATCCTCTCTGCGCTCGATCAGACACTGGTCCGGGCATCGTCAGGGGAGGAGGCGCTCAAAGCGCTGCTCACGGACGACTTCGCGGTCATTCTGCTGGACGTCCAGATGCCGGGCATGGACGGTTTCGAGACCGCCGCCCACATCAAGCGGCGTGAGCGGACCCGGGACATCCCGATCATCTTCCTCACCGCGATCAACCACGGCCCGCACCACACCTTCCGGGGTTATGCGGCCGGCGCGGTGGACTACATCTCCAAGCCCTTCGACCCGTGGGTGCTGCGGGCCAAGGTCTCCGTCTTCGTCGAGCTGTACATGAAGAACTGCAAGCTCCGCGAGCAGGCCGCGCTCCTGCGGCTCCAGTTGGAGGGCGACGGCCCCGCGGGCAGCGAGCACGAGAAGGAGCCGACCGGTCTGCTGGCCGAACTCTCCGCGCGGCTCGCGGCGGTCGAGGAGCAGGCGGAAGCCCTCTCCAAACAGCTCGACGACGAGTCCGCCGACGCGGCCGCGGTCGCCACGGCGGCCCATCTCGAACGCAAGCTCACCGGCCTGCGCCGCGCGCTCGACGCGCTGGAGCCGGGCACGGGCGGCGGCGCCGGGATCCTGCCCGCTCAGAACTAGCGCCAGAAGCGGCGCCTGACGGTGCGCGCCCGAAGCTGACGGACACGGTGGATCGGGCGCTGGACACGGTGGGGCGGGTGGTGGGCACAGCACTTCGGGCGATGCCCGGCAGACTCCCTGCCATGAGTGCGCGTCAGTTACCGGTTCCCGGACGGCGACACGGTTGGGTGAACCAGTAGGCGAACGTGTTCACGGGCGTCGGCAACGGTAACCTCGGCACCATGGCCTCACGTACGTCCGGCAAGGGTTCCCAGGGCACGGCGGGCACCGCGAAGCGCGTCGGCCGTACTCCAGGGCCGGCGAAGAAAGCCGCGCCCGCCAAGAAGACCGCCCCCAAGAAGGCGAGCGCGCCCGCGAAGAAGGCGCCCGCGAAGAAAGCGGCGGCCAAAAGGCCCGCACCCAGACCGGCACCGTCCCCCACCAACGGCGTCTACCGGCTGGTCCGCGCCGTCTGGCTGGGCACGGCACACGGCGTCGGCGCGGTGTTCCGCTCCATAGGGCGCGGTGCGAAGGGACTTGACCCCGCCCACCGCAAGGACGGCCTCGCACTCCTGCTCCTCGGCCTCGCGCTGATCGTGGCCGCGGGCACCTGGTCCAACCTCCAGGGGCCCGTCGGCGACCTGGTGGAGATGCTGGTGACCGGGGCGTTCGGCCGGCTCGATCTGCTCGCGCCGATACTGCTCGGTGCCATGGCCGTACGGCTGATCCTGTATCCGGAGCGCCCCGACGCCAACGGCCGGATCGTCATCGGGCTCTCCGCCCTGGTCGTCGGCGTCCTCGGCCAGGTCCACATCGCGTGCGGGTCGCCGGGCCGCGAGGACGGCACGGAGGCCATGCAGGACGCGGGCGGGCTGGTCGGCTGGGCCGCCTCCAAGCCGCTGATCTTCATGATGGGCGAGGTCCTCGCCGTCCCGCTGCTGGTGCTGCTCACCGTCTTCGGCCTCCTCGTCGTCACCGCGACCCCGGTCAACGCCATCCCGCGCCGGCTCCGGCAGCTCGGCGTCCGGCTCGGCATCGTGGAACCGGCGTACGAGCCCGGCGAGGTGTACGAGGAGGACGACGAGCGCTACGACGAGCAGTGGCGTGAGGCGCTGCCAGCCGGGACCCGCCGGGGCGCCGAGCGCCGCCGGGCCCCCGGCGACGACGACGCCCTCTACGACCACGACAGCGCCGAGGCGGAGGCGCTCACCAAGCGCAGGAGGCCCCGTCGGCCCGCCGCTCAGCCCGCGATGAACCGGCCCATGGACGCGGTGGACGTGGCCGCGGCCGCCGCTGCCGCGCTCGACGGGGCCGTGCTCAACGGCATGCCGCCCTCGCCGGTCGTCGCCGACCTGACCCAGGGCGTCTCGGTGGACCGCGAGCGCACCGGCACGCCCGTGCCCGGAGCCCGCGATGCCGGGCGGGGCGACGGCGCGGGGAAGGACCGGGGCGCCGGCAGGACGGGGGCCGCCCCCGCGGGCGTACCCGGCCACTCCGGCGGCGTACCCGATCTGACGAAGCCCGCCCCCGAGCGGACCGGGGCCCTGCCCGCCCGCGCCGAGCAGCTCCAGCTCTCCGGCGACATCACGTACTCGCTGCCCTCGCTCGACCTGCTGGAGCGCGGCGGCCCCGGCAAGACCCGCAGCGCGGCCAACGACGCCGTCGTCAGCTCGCTGACCAACGTGTTCACCGAGTTCAAGGTCGACGCCGTCGTCACCGGCTTCACCCGCGGCCCGACGGTCACCCGGTACGAGATCGAGCTCGGCCCGGCCGTGAAGGTCGAGAAGATCACGGCGCTCGCCAAGAACATCGCGTACGCGGTCGCCAGTCCGGACGTGCGGATCATCTCGCCGATCCCGGGGAAGTCCGCCGTCGGCATCGAGATCCCCAACTCCGACCGGGAGATGGTCAACCTCGGCGACGTGCTGCGCCTCGCGGACGCGGCCGAGGACGACCACCCGATGCTCGTGGCGCTCGGCAAGAACGTCGAGGGCGGCTACGAAATGGCCAACCTGGCGAAGATGCCGCACGTCCTGGTCGCCGGTGCGACCGGCTCCGGCAAGTCCTCCTGCATCAACTGCCTGATCACCTCGGTCATGGTCCGGGCCACCCCCGAGGACGTCCGGATGGTCCTCGTCGACCCCAAGCGCGTCGAGCTCACCGCGTACGAAGGCATCCCGCACCTGATCACCCCGATCATCACCAACCCCAAGAAGGCCGCCGAGGCTCTCCAGTGGGTCGTGCGGGAGATGGACCTGCGCTACGACGACCTCGCCGCCTTCGGCTACCGGCACATCGACGACTTCAACCACGCCGTGCGCACCGGAAAGGCGAAGACGCCCGAAGGCAGCGAACGGGAGCTGACGCCGTACCCGTACCTCCTGGTGATCGTCGACGAGCTGGCCGACCTGATGATGGTCGCCCCCCGTGACGTCGAGGACTCGATCGTCCGCATCACCCAGTTGGCCCGCGCCGCCGGAATCCACCTGGTGCTCGCCACCCAGCGCCCCTCGGTCGACGTGGTCACCGGTCTGATCAAGGCGAACGTGCCCTCCCGGCTCGCCTTCGCCACCTCCTCCCTCGCCGACAGCCGGGTCATCCTCGACCAGCCCGGCGCCGAGAAGCTCATCGGCAAGGGCGACGGTCTCTTCCTCCCGATGGGCGCCAACAAGCCCACCCGTATGCAGGGCGCGTTCGTCACCGAGGACGAGGTCGCGGCCATCGTCCAGCACTGCAAGGACCAGATGGCCCCGGTCTTCCGGGACGACGTCGTGGTGGGTACGAAGCAGAAGAAGGAGATCGACGAGGACATCGGCGACGACCTGGACCTGCTCTGCCAGGCCGCCGAGCTGGTCGTCTCCACCCAGTTCGGGTCGACCTCGATGCTCCAGCGCAAGCTGCGGGTCGGCTTCGCGAAGGCGGGCCGGCTGATGGACCTGATGGAGTCCCGCAACATCGTCGGACCCAGCGAGGGTTCCAAGGCGCGGGACGTCATGGTGAAACCGGACGAGCTCGACGGGGTGTTGGCCGTCATCCGCGGGGAATCCGCTCCGTAGAGGTAATCCACCCGTAAAGGTTTCGTGGGCAACCGTTTCGTGCGGTCGTACGTCAAGTTGGAGGGAGGGGCGGAATGATGCTCCTCCCTCCCGCCCAGCCCGTTGTCACCCACCCTGTTCGGCCCACTCCAGGTTGCCCAGTCCTCGATCGGGGCACGGTCCCGTCCCCGCTCCGTCCGCGGAGCGGTCCGCGGGGCCGTCCGGCGAACCCGATGGCGTACAAAGTCGTCCCTCCCGGTTGCCCCTCCCTTTCGTACCCCCCCTAGACTGAACATCCAGCAGGTGGCTCACGCTCGAAAGGCGCCCCCGTGTCCATCGGCAACTCCCCCGAAGACGACCGGCCTTCGATCGGTCGTGCCCTTCAGCAGGCTCGAATCGCCGCAGGTCTGACGGTCGAGGAAGTCAGCAGCTCCACCCGGGTGCGCATCCCCATCGTGCACGCGATCGAGGAGGACGACTTCTCGCGCTGTGGCGGCGACGTCTACGCACGCGGCCACATCCGCAACATCGCCCGTGCCGTCGGTATCGACCCGGAACCCCTGGTCGAGCGTTACGACGGAGACCACGGTGGCCGTCCCGCACCGACCCCCGCGGCACCGCTGTTCGAAGCGGAGCGCATCCGTTCCGAACCGCGGCGGCCCAACTGGACCGCGGCCATGGTCGCGGCCATCGTCGCCGTCGTCGGTTTCGTCGGCTTCACCCTCTTCAACGGTGGAGACGACAAGCCCTCGAACACCGCCCAGGTCGCGGAGGGCTCCACGCCCGACAAGACCGCGGCCAAGCCCACCACCACCAAGCCGGCCGACCCCGAGCCCGTGCCGTCCGAGAGTGCCATCGCCGCAGCCCCCCGGGACAAGGTGACGGTCAAGCTCGGCGCGAGCCAGGGCAAGAGCTGGATCTCCGTCAAGGACCACAGCGGACGGCTGCTCTTCGACGGGCTGCTGCTCGAGGGTGAGTCCAAGACCTTCCAGGACAAGGAGCGCATCGACCTCGTCCTCGGCAACGCCGGGGCGATCGAGCTCTTCGTGAACGGGAAGAAGCTCCAGGACCGCTTCGAACCGGGTCAGGTCGAGCGGCTCACGTACACCAAGGGTGACCCCGAGGCTGGCTGATCCCGCGCCTCCCCACCCCATCGACGGGCGTCCGGCCTCGTGCCGGGCGCCCGTCGGCGTTCCCGGCGGGCCCGCCGCCTGTTACTCCGCGTAGCAGGGCACCTGTTACTCCGCGTAGCAGGAGGAGGGCAGGCAACCCTGCACGGCGGGACGGCCGCCGGGACAAAGTAGTCTTGAGTCCATGCCCGAACGCCGTACCGTCGCCCTTGTCACTCTTGGCTGCGCCCGTAACGAGGTGGACTCGGAGGAGCTGGCAGGCCGCTTGGCAGCGGACGGCTGGGACCTCGTCGAGGATGCCTCCGACGCGGATGTCGCAGTCGTCAACACCTGTGGGTTCGTCGAAGCCGCCAAGAAGGACTCCGTCGACGCCCTGCTCGAAGCCAACGATCTCAAGGAGCACGGCCGCACCCAGGCCGTCGTCGCCGTCGGCTGCATGGCCGAGCGCTACGGCAAGGACCTCGCCGAGGCCCTGCCGGAGGCGGACGGTGTCCTCGGATTCGACGACTACGCCGACATCTCCGACCGGCTCCAGACCATCCTCAACGGCGGCATCCACGCCTCGCACACCCCGCGCGACCGCCGCAAGCTGCTCCCCATCAGCCCCGCCGAGCGGCAGGACGCCGCCGTGGCGCTGCCCGGGCACGCCCAGGAGGCGCCCGCCCCGGTGCCCGAGGACCTTCCCGAGGGCGTCGCACCGGTCTCCGGACCGCGCGCGCCGCTGCGCCGGCGGCTCGGCACCAGCCCCGTCGCCTCGGTGAAGCTCGCCTCCGGCTGCGACCGCCGCTGCTCCTTCTGCGCCATCCCCTCCTTCCGCGGCTCCTTCATCTCCCGCCGTCCCTCGGACGTGCTCCAGGAGACCCGCTGGCTGGCCGAGCAGGGCGTCAAGGAGGTCATGCTCGTCTCCGAGAACAACACCTCCTACGGCAAGGACCTCGGCGACATCCGGCTCCTGGAGACCCTGCTGCCGGAGCTGGCCGACGTGGACGGCATCGAGCGGATCCGGGTCAGCTACCTCCAGCCCGCCGAGATGCGCCCCGGCCTGATCGACGTCCTCACCTCGACGCCGAAGGTCGCCCCGTACTTCGACCTCTCCTTCCAGCACTCCTCCCCGAGCGTGCTGCGCACGATGCGCCGCTTCGGCGACACCGACCGCTTCCTGGAGCTCCTGGACACCATCCGGAGCAAGGCCCCCGAGGCCGGCGCCCGGTCCAACTTCATCGTCGGGTTCCCCGGTGAGACCGAGGCCGACCTCGCCGAGCTGGAACGCTTCCTCACCGGCGCCCGCCTCGACGCCATCGGCGTCTTCGGGTACTCCGACGAGGAGGGCACCGAGGCGGTCGGTTACGAGAACAAGCTGGACGCCGACACCATCGCCGAGCGGCTCGCCCACATCTCCCAGCTGGCCGAGGAGCTGACCTCGCAGCGGGCCGAGGAGCGCGTCGGCGAGACCCTCCAGGTGCTGGTGGAGTCCGTCGAGTCGGACGAGGACGGCGAGGTCGCGGTCGGCCGCGCCGCCCACCAGGCTCCGGAAACGGACGGCCAGGTGGTCTTCACCACACGCGAGGGTCTCGTGCCGGGCCGTATGGTCGAGGCAAAGGCAGTGGGCACCGAGGGCGTCGACCTGGTGGCCGAACACCACGAGCTTGCGGAGGCGGCCAGATGACGGGAGTCCCGGCATCCGCGGCAGGCGGTTCCGGCGCGAAGCCGGTCCGCGGCGGCAAGCTGGGCACTGCGGCCGTCAACCAGGCCAGCCTGTGGAACATCGCCAACATCCTGACCATGGTGCGGCTGCTGCTCGTTCCCGGCTTCGTCATGCTGCTGCTCCACAACGGCGGGTACGACCCGGTCTGGCGCTCCTTCGCCTGGGCCGCCTTCGCCGTCGCCATGATCACCGATCTCTTCGACGGTCATCTGGCGCGGGCGTACAACCTGGTCACGGACTTCGGGAAGATCGCCGACCCGATCGCCGACAAGGCGATCATGGGCGCGGCGCTGGTCTGCCTCTCGGTCCTGGGCGACCTGCCGTGGTGGATCACCGGGGTGATCCTCGCCCGTGAGCTGGGCATCACGCTGATGCGGTTCTGGGTGATCCGGCACGCGGTGATCCCGGCCAGCCGGGGCGGGAAGCTGAAGACCCTGGCCCAGGGCACGGCGGCCGGGATGTACGTCCTGGTGCTCACCGGCCCCCTGGCGACCTTGCGCTTCTGGGTGATGATGGTGGCCGTCGTGCTGACGGTCGTCACCGGACTCGACTACGTACGCCAGGCCGTCGTGCTGCGCCGCAGGAGCCTCGCTGCCGAGCGCGCCGCCGTCGGCCGGACCACGGAGGCGCTGAACGAGGCGGCCGGGTCTCCTGGTGCCGGTCCTGCTGCTGGTGCCTCTGGTGGGCCTGGAGCTTCCGGTGCTGGTGCGTCCGGTTCGGCTGTGCGTGTGTCCGGTGGTTCGACGCCCGTGGAGCCCACCGTCGGTGCGCGTGACGGCGCGGACGCCGAGCGGTGACAGCCGCTGCCCGGGTGCTGGGGCGACTTGCGGAGCGCGGGGAGACCCTCGCCGTCGCCGAATCACTGACGGGCGGCCTGGTGGCGGCCGAACTCACCTCCGTACCCGGAGCCTCGCGGTCCTTCCGGGGATCGGTGACGGCCTACGCCACGGCCCTCAAGGGAGAGATCCTGGGGGTGGACGGGGCCCTGCTGGCGGAGCGCGGGGCGGTCGATCCCGAGGTCGCGCGGCAGATGGCGGCAGGTGTGCGGGCCGCTCTCGGCGCGGACTGGGGCATCTCCACCACCGGTGTCGCGGGCCCGGAGCCGCAGGACGGACAGCCCGTCGGAACGGTCTACGTGGCCGTCGCGGGACCTTCCGGCGTCGAGAAAATATCCGCTCTGCGGTTGAATGGTTCGAGGGCGGACATCCGTAGAGAGAGTGTACGAAGCGCCCTCGATCTGCTGTTGAGCGAACTCCGCGAGAATGCGCGGGCACAGGATACGGAACAGATCGGGGGGAATTGATGTTTGCAGCCCTGAGTGAACACGACATCGCTCCCCGCACGGCCGCAGCACAAGGCGGTACGGTAGGGCGTGAAGGATGCGGCTACGCGGTCCGAGGAGGGAGCCACCGATGATTCTGCTCCGTCGCCTGCTGGGTGACGTGCTGCGTCGGCAGCGCCAGCGCCAAGGCCGTACTCTGCGCGAAGTCTCCTCGTCCGCCCGGGTCTCGCTCGGTTATCTGTCCGAGGTGGAGCGGGGGCAGAAGGAGGCATCCTCCGAACTGCTCTCCGCGATTTGCGACGCGCTTGACGTACGGATGTCCGAGCTCATGCGTGAGGTGAGCGACGAGCTCTCGCTCGCTGAGCTGGCCGAGTCGGCAGCTGCCACTGATCCGGTCCCAGTACCGGTTCGTCCCATGCTCAATTCCGTCTCCGTCTCGTCGGTCGCAGGTGTGCCGTCGGGACGCGTGACCATCAAGGCGCCCGCAGAAGCGGTGGACGTCGTCGCCGCCTGATCCGCGCGCGGCACAGTGCTCGACCGGAGTCCCGGTCGGCCCCACAGGGGTCGGCCGGGACATTCGCGTATGCCCTTCTGCGCCCGCTGCGTGGCTGTGCCGACTGTGCGGCCGTGCGTGTGTGAGTCGCTGAAGAGCGGGCAGACGGAGGTTGAGGCCAACATGACTGTTTTGTTTCATTTGTGCCATCGTGGGTGGTGCGCCGAAACGGTCGGCGGAAGGCCTGACGACGGTCAGCAGTACGCCTGACGGATGGGAGTTGTGCATGTCTGTGGTGAAGAGCCCACTGTCCGAGAGCGATCTCAAGCTCGTCGGAGAAGCGCTGCAAGGCGCGCTGGTCGATCTGGTCGACCTCTCCCTCGTGGCGAAGCAGATCCACTGGAACGTGGTCGGCCCGCGTTTCCGGTCCGTGCATCTGCAGCTCGACGATGTGGTCGTCACGGCCCGGCAGCACTCCGACACGGTCGCCGAGCGTGCCTCCGCGATCGGGGTCAACCCGGACGGGCGCGCCGCGACCGTTGCCAAGGAGACCGCCATCCAGCCCGTCCCCGACGGCTGGATCAAGGACACCGACGCCGTGAAGGCGCTCGTGGACGCCCTGGGCGTGGTCATCGGCCGGATGCGGGAGCGCATCGAGGTGACCGACGCGCCGGATCCCGTCACCCAGGACATCCTGATCTCACTGACTGCAGACCTCGAAAAGCACGCCTGGATGTTCCAGGCCGAAAGTGCCTGAGCGGAAGGAACCGACATCGTGACTGGTGACAACGCCATGGACAAGCTCAAGGGCAAGGGCAAGGAGGCCGTCGGCAAGCTGACCGGCGACCGCCGCAAGGAGTCCGAGGGCAAGGCCGACCAGGCCAAGGCCACGGCCAAGGACAAGGTCGACGAGGCCGGTGACCGCGCGAAGGGCGTCACGGACTCGCTGCGCAACGACAACGACAAGTAGCGCCTCGCGCCACTGCCCGCCTTGAGCGCCGGATTGTTCCGGATGCCCGAGCACCCCGAGTGCCCCCGCCGATTCCCGGCGGGGGCACTCGGCGTGTGGGGGCTGCCGGCCGGGCGTTCTGGATGCAGGGGCGCCGCAGCCAGGGGAAACTGCCCGAAAGGACGTCGGCCGCAGGAGGGCAGCGATGGTACGGCGGTGGGTGCCGGCGCTGGCCCTCGGCGGGTTGTGGTGGTGGGCGGTGCTGAGGCTGGCGCTGCAGCCGGAGCAGGCCGGGGTGGTGGAGGGCGCGGTGGCGGCAGGCGGCTGGGGGCTGAGCCTGCTGCCCGTCCATGTGGCGTCGATGGTCTCGGCGGGGCGGGCTTCGGAGGCGGGGCTGGAGGGGCCGGCTTCGGGGGTGGGGCCGGAGGAGCGGGCTTCAGGGGCGGGGCCGGCTTCCGGAGTGCGACCGGAGGGGCGGGCTCCGCGCGTGGGGGCGGGGAGGCTTGTTGCGGGGCTCACCAGGGCATGGCGACGCCGCCGTTCGGGCGGAGGATCTGGCCGGTGGTGAAGGCCGAGGCGTCGGATGCCAGATGCAGCACGGTGTGGGCGACGTCCTCGGGTTCGCCGACCCGGCCCAGCGGAGAGATCCGGGCCATCGTCGCCTCCGCACGCTGCTGCTGCTCGGCTCCGTGCCGGTCGGTCATCGGCGTACGGATCCAGCCCGGCGCGACCGCGTTCACCCGTATGGCGTGGGGGCCCAGTTCGGTGGCGAGCGTCTTGGTGAGCTGGACCACGGCCGCTTTCGCCGCGCTGTAGCAGAGCAGGCCCGCGCTCGCGGAGTCCACGGCGCCGGACGCCATCGTGATCAGTGAACCGGGTGCGGAGCGGGCGATCATGGAGCGGGCCGCCTCCTGGCAGGCGTACAGCACCCCCTTGAAATTGACCGCCAGCACCCGGTCCAGGTCGTCGTCAGCCGTCTCCAGGACGGTGCTGGTGTGCATGATCCCTGCCACGGCGACCAGAATGTCGAGCTCTCCCGCCGCCCGGACGGCCGCACGGACCCCGTCCCGGTCGGTGACGTCGAGCGGGTGGGTACGGGCCGTGCCGCCCGCCCGAGTGATCACCTCGTACGTCCGGCGCAGGCCCGTCTCGTCGCGGTCGGCGCAGTGGACCGTGGCCCCGGCCTCGGCGAGGAGTACGGCGCTCGCCCGGCCGATACCGCTGGCGGCTCCGGTGACGAACGCGGAGCGGCCCGTGAGGTCGTACGCGGAGAGGGGCATGACGGGACCGTACGGCCGCATCTGACGGGTCGTCAATTGATGCGTCGGTCTTTGTGGTATCGGTCTTTGTGGCGTTGAGCCCCTCGGTACCTACGGCATCGGGCCCGACTGGCAGGCCGGGCACCAGTACGTCGGCCGGTCGGCCTCGTCGACCTTGCGGATCCGGGTGCCGCAGCGCAGGCAGGGGCGGTGGACCCGGCCGTAGACGTACAGGGGTTCCTGCACCCGGAGGGGCGGGAGCGGCCGCTGCGGAGGATTCGGGGCCGGGGCGCCCGTGCGGGGGCGGCGCTCGGCGCGGATGGTGGTGGTGCGGGTGGGGCGGTCCCGGTTGGCGTCGAGGAGCCGGTGGGCCAGGGCGACCAGCCGGGGGAGAACCCCGTCGGGGAGGGCGCCCACGGGGAGCCAGGGGGTGACGCGGGCCAGGAAGCAGAGCTCGCACTTGTAGACATTGCCGATGCCCGCGAGGTTGCGCTGGTCCAGGAGCGCCTCGCCGATGGGACGGTCCGGTGCGGCGAGCAGTCGGTCCACGGCGAGGGCCGGGTCCCAGTCCGGGCCGAGCAGATCCGGCCCGAGATGGCCCACGGCCTTGCTCTCCTCGCTGGTGCGGAGCAGTTCGAGCACGGGCAGGCGGTAGCCGACGGCGGTGTGGTCGGCGTTGGTCAGGACCGCGCGGATCTGATGCCCCGGGCCGCCGCGCCACCGCTCACCCGGTGCGTACACCCGCCAGGCCCCGTCCATCCGGAGGTGGCTGTGCAGGGTCAGCCCGCCCTCGATCCGGGTCAGCAGATGCTTGCCGCGTGCGGTGACGTCGAGGACGGTGCGGCCGCTCAGGTCGGAGGTGGCGAACCGGGGGACGCGCAGGTCGGCGTGGGTGAGGGCCCGCCCCGCCAGCGCTGCGTGCAGCCGGGCGGCGGTCTGCAGGACGGTGTCTCCTTCGGGCATACCCCCATGATGGGCCCGGCGTGCTTCGGCGGGGTGTGCCAGGACACGGGGACGGGCCCGCCCGGCTCACGCTCTCAGGCGCAGGCCTCTCGGCGTGGCCAGGAACCCGGCCGCCTCCAGGGTCCGGCCCAGTGGCGAGGTGAGGGAGGAGACGCCGTTGGTCCGCTCCACCGTCACGGTGCCGAGCGCACCGGCGCGGGCGGACGCGGCCAGGGCCTCGGCCGCCGCGAGGAGCGCGGGGGACTCGGGGTCGGACGGCCAGGCGAGCAGGGATTTGCCACCGCGCTCCATGTAGAGGGTGAGCTCGCCGTCGACGAGGACCACCAGCGCCCCCGCCTTGCGGCCCGGCTTGTGGCCCGCGCCGTCCGGGGACTCCGGCCACGGCAGGGCGGCGCCGTACGCGTTGGCTGGGTCGGCTGCCGCGAGCACCAGGGCCTGGGGCGCGGTGCCCGGGTCCCGGCGGTCGCGGGCCGTGGCGGCCGCCCGCAGCCGGTCCACCGCCCCGTCCATCGCGAACTGGGCGGCCCCCAGCCCCTCGACCACATAGCCCCGCCGAGCCTGACCGCTGTCCTCGAAGGCAGCCAGGATGCGGTACGTCGCCGAGAAGCCGCCCTCCACCCCTTCGGCCTGCACCGCGCCGCGGGTGACCACGCCGTGCCGGTCGAGGAGGGTGTGGGCCAGGGCGTGGGCGCGGTGGGTGGGCTCGGGCTCCCGCGGGGGCAGCAGGGACCAGCGGCCCGAGACCGTCGGGGGGCCGGTGCGGGAGGCGGGCCGGGCGGCCGCGGTGAGGGATCCGTACCGCCCGCGGGGCACGCTGCGTCTGGCCCGGTGGGCGGTGGAGCCCGCCGTCCGTCCGGAGCCCAGGAGCGAGCGCAGCGGGGCGAGGGTGTCGTTGGTGAGCCGCCCGGACCAGGCCAGCTCCCAGAGGGCGTCGGCGAGCTGCTGGTCGGTGGAGTCCGGGTGGGTGGTGGCCCGGACCTGGTCGGCGATCTGCCGGAAGAAGAGGCCGTACCCCCCGGAGAGGGTGGTGAGCAGCGACTCGTGGAGCGCCGACAGCTCCAGCGGGTGGGGGGCGGGCAGGAGCAGGGGTGCGCTGTCGGCGGGGTAGAGGGAGAGCCAGCCGTCCTTGCCGGGCAGCGCTCCGGCCCCCGCCCAGATCAGCTCGCCCGTGGTCGTCAGCTCGTCGAGCATCGCCGGGGTGTAGCCCATGACCCGGCTCGGCAGGATCAGCTTCTCCAGGGCGGATGCGGGGACGGGCGCTCCCTGGAGCTGTTCGACGGCGCGGGCCAGCCCGTCGATGGACCGCAGGCGGTTGGAGCCGAAGTGCTGCCACTGGGGGAGGAACGAGGCGAGCGCGGCGGGCTCCACCGGCTCCAGCTCCTGGCGGAGCGCGGCCAGCGAACGGCGGCGGAGCCGGCGCAGCACCGTGGCGTCGCACCACTCCTGGCCGATGCCCGCCGGGTGGAACTCGCCCTGGACGGTCCGGCCGGAGGCGGCGAGCCGTTGCAGCGCGCCGTCCGTGACGGCCGTGCCGAGGCCGAACCGCTCGGCGGCCCGGGCGGCGGTGAACGGGCCGTGCGTCCGGGCGAAACGGGCGAGGAGATCGCCGAGGGGATCCTTCACCGGCTCGGTGAACGCCTCGGGCACACCGACCGGGAGCGCTGTGCCCAGGGCGTCGCGCAGCCTCCCCGCGTCCTCGATCGCCGCCCAGTGGTCGGCCCCGGCGATCCGGACCTGGATGGCCCGGCGGGAGGACGCCAGCTCCGGCGCCCAGGAGGGCTCGGCGCCCCGCTCCGCCAGCTCGGCGTCGGTGAGGGGGCCCAGGACGCGCAGCAGATCCGCGACCCCTTCGATGTCCTTGATCCTGCGGTCCTCGCTGAGCCACTGGAGCTCCCGCTCCAGCTCGGTGAGGACCTCGGGGTCGAGCAGTTCGCGCAGCTCCGCCTGGCCCAGCAGCTCGGCCAGGAGGTGGGAGTCCAGGGAGAGTGCGGCGGCCCGCCGCTCGGCCAGCGGCGAGTCGCCCTCGTACAGGAACTGGGCGACGTAACCGAAGAGGAGGGAGCGGGCGAACGGGGAGGGCTCCTGGGTGGTGACCTCGACCAGCCGGACCCGGCGCGCCTCCAGGTCACCCATCAGTTCGGTGAGCCCGGGAACGTCGAAGACGTCCTGGAGGCACTCGCGGACGGCTTCGAGGACGATCGGGAACGAACCGAACTCGGACGCCACCTGGAGCAGCTGGGAGGCGCGCTGGCGCTGCTGCCAGAGCGGGGTGCGCTTGCCGGGGGAGCGCCGGGGCAGCAACAGGGCGCGGGCGGCGCACTCGCGGAAGCGGGCGGCGAACAGCGCCGAGCCACCGACCTGGTCGGTGACGATCTGCTGCACCTCGCCCTGGTCGAAGACGACATCGGCGGCACCGACCGGGGGCTGCTCGCTGTCGTACGAGAAGGCCCCCGGCGCCGGTCCGTCGTCCGCCGCGTCCGGTGCCGGCGGGGCGTCGAAGTCGAGGAGGTCCAGGCCCATCATGTCGGCGTCGGGGAGCCGCAGCACGATCCCGTCGTCGGCGTGCATGACCTGGGCGTCCATCCCGTACCGCTCACCGAGGCGGGCGGAGAGGGCGAGCGCCCAGGGGGCGTGCACCTGGGCGCCGAAGGGGGAGTGGACGACGACCCGCCAGTCGCCCAGCTCGTCCCGGAACCGCTCGACCAGGATCGTCCGGTCGTCCGGGACATGGCCGCAGGCCCGTCGCTGCTCGTCCAGATAGGCCAGGATGTTGTCCGCCGCCCAGGCGTCGAGCCCGGCGGCGAGCAGCCGGAGCCGGGCGTCCTCCTCGGAGAGCCCGCCGATCTCGCGGAGGAACGCCCCCAGGGCGCGGCCCAGCTCCAGGGGGCGGCCCAGCTGGTCACCCTTCCAGAACGGCAGCCTCCCCGGAACGCCCGGGGCGGGCGAGACGAGGACCCGGTCCCGGGTGATGTCCTCGATCCGCCAGGACGTCGTGCCCAGCGTGAAGACGTCACCGACCCGGGACTCGTAGACCATCTCCTCGTCCAGCTCGCCGACCCGGCCGCCGCCCTTCTTCGGGTCCGCGCCGGCCAGGAAGACCCCGAAGAGGCCGCGGTCCGGAATGGTGCCGCCCGAGGTGACGGCGAGGCGCTGCGCTCCGGGGCGGCCCGTGACCGTACCGCCGACCCGGTCCCACACCACCCGGGGCCGCAGCTCTGCGAAGGCGTCGGAGGGATAGCGTCCGGCGAGCATGTCGAGCACGGCGGTGAACGCCGACTCGGGGAGCGAGGCGAACGGGGCGGCCCGGCGGACCAGGGCCAGTAGGTCGTCGGCCTGCCAGCTGTCCAGCGCCACCATGGCGACCAGCTGCTGGGCGAGGACGTCCAGCGGGTTGGACGGGATGCGCAGCGCCTCGATCGCCCCGGTCCGCATCCGCTCGGTGACGACGGCGGCCTGCACCAGGTCGCCGCGGTACTTCGGGAAGACGACTCCGGTGGAGACCGCGCCCACCTGGTGCCCGGCCCGGCCCACCCGCTGGAGACCGGAGGCGACGGAGGGCGGGGACTCGACCTGGATCACCAGGTCGACCGCGCCCATGTCGATGCCGAGCTCCAGGCTGGAGGTGGCCACCACGGCGGGCAGCCGCCCCGCCTTGAGGTCCTCCTCCACCTGGGCCCGCTGTTCCTTGGAGACCGAACCGTGGTGGGCACGGGCCAGCAGGGCCGGGGCGCCCCGGGCCGCGCCCGACTGGGCCATGACCTCGGCGGGGGCGTGCGCCTCCGGCAGGGCGAGAGCAGGGCTGTCCGGATTGTCCGGATCGAAGGCTGTGCCGGTGGCCCGCTCGTACGCGATCTCGTTCAGCCGGTTGCAGAGGCGCTCCGCCAGCCGCCGTGAGTTGGCGAAGACGATCGTGGAGCGGTGCGACTGGACGAGATCGGCGATGCGCTCCTCGACATGCGGCCAGATCGACGGCTTCTCCGCCTGGGCGGCGTCCCCGTCGGTGGCGGGCGAACCGCCCAGCTCGCCCAGGTCCTCCACCGGAACGACCACCGAGAGGTCGAACTCCTTGGTGGACGGCGGCTGGACGATCTCCACCTTGCGCTGCGGCGAGAGGAAGCGGGCGACCTCCCCGACCGGCCGGACCGTCGCGGAGAGCCCGATCCGGCGGGCGGGCCGGGGCAGCAGCTCGTCCAGGCGCTCCAGGGACAGCGCGAGATGGGCGCCGCGCTTCGTACCGGCGACCGCGTGCACCTCGTCGAGGATCACCGTCTCGACGCCCGCGAGCGCGTCCCGGGCGGAGGACGTGAGCATCAGGAACAGCGACTCGGGTGTGGTGATCAGGATGTCCGGCGGCCGGGTCACCATGGAGCGCCGCTCGGCGGGCGGGGTGTCACCGGACCGGATGCCCACCCGCACCTCCGGCTCGGGCAGGCCCAGGCGCACCGACTCCTGGCGGATGCCGGTCAGCGGGGAGCGCAGATTCCGCTCGACGTCGACCGCCAGGGCCTTGAGGGGGGACACGTACAGCACGCGGCAGCGCTTCTTCGCCTCCGCGGGCGGCGGACCGGCCGCCAGCCGGTCCAGCGAGGCGAGGAACGCGGCCAGTGTCTTGCCGGAACCGGTCGGCGCGACCACCAGCACGTCACTGCCCTCGCCGATGGCCCGCCAGGCACCTTCCTGCGCGGGGGTGGGCGCGCTGAAGGCACCGGCGAACCAGCTGCGGGTCGCGGGCGAGAAGGCGTCGAGAGCGGAGCCGGTCATGTTCCCCATCGTGCACCCCACCACTGACAACGGGCCGCAGACACCGCCCGGGGCCACCCCCTCACCCTGCGTCGCACCGCCGGGACCTGCGAGAATGTGGACATGGCGGGAGCGGATCGGGCGAAGGAGTGGGCGCGGCACTGGACGTACGCGGAGCTGCCCGACCTCGATCTCCTGCGCGCCCGGTACGTCCGCCACACCTTCCCCCGGCACAGCCACGAGGGGTATGTGTTCGGGGCGGTCACCGGTGGGGTGGAGGACGTGGGGCTGCCGGGCGGCATGGTCCACGCGATCCCCGGCACCGTTGTGATGATCAACCCGGAGGTGCCGCACACCGCCCGCCCCGGGCAGCCCGAGGGCTGGGCGTACGACACGCTGTACCCCTCCGCCCAGGTGATCAACGACATCGCGGCCGAGGTGACGCCCCTGCGCGGCACGGTCGGGTTCGCCGAGAACCGCGTGACCGACCCCTACGCCGCCCGGCTGATCACCCAGGTGCACCGGGCCGCGGAGGAGGGCAACGCGCTGGCCGCCGACACCCTGCTGCGGGTTCTGGTCGTCCGCCTCCTCGACCGGCACGGCAGCTCGCTCCCCAGCGTGACGCCCCGGGCCGGAGGCGCGCGGGACGCCGAACGCGCCCGCCTCGCGCTGGAGGGGCGGATGGACGCGCCGCCCACGCTGGAGACGCTCGCCGCCGAGCTGGGCACCAGCCCCTTCGCGCTGCTGAGGGCCTTCAAGAAGGAGTACGGGATGCCGCCCCACACCTGGCTCACCGACGCCCGGGTGCGCCGGGCCCGTCGCCTGCTCGACGCGGGCATCGCCCCCGCCGACGCCGCGGTCGCCGTGGGATTCACGGACCAGCCGCACCTCAACCGGCACTTCACCCGGATCGTGGGGGTCCCGCCCGGCGCGTACCGGCGTGAGCGCGCAAGAACGTACAAGACCGGGCCCTGACCGCCCCCGTAACGTGCGGCGCGTGGCAGAACAGACAGCACCCCCAGAGAGCACCGGCGCGATCGGTGCCATATCCGCCGGGCCGCCCGGCCCGGCGCCCGACGCCCCACCGCACAAGCCGGACGCGGCCGTCGTCCGGGACGCGCTCGGCGTCGGCATCGCCGTAGGGCTCTCCGGATTCGCCTTCGGCGTCACCGCCGCAGGGTCCGGGCTCAGCCTGCTCCAGATCTGCGCCCTGAGCCTCTTCGTCTTCACCGGCGCCTCGCAGTTCGCCCTGGTCGGCGCGCTGGCCGCGGGTGGCAACCCGTACACGGCGGCGGCCGGAGCGTTCTTCCTGGGCGTCCGCAACGCCTTCTACGGGCTGCGGCTCTCCCAACTGCTGGCCTTTCCGCGTGCCCTGCGCCCCTTCGCCGCCCATTGGGTGATCGACGAGACGACCGCGGTCACGGTGGCCCAGCCCGACCGGCGGTCCGCCCGCATCGGCTTCACCGTCACCGGACTCACCCTCTACGTGCTGTGGAACCTCACCACCCTGGTGGGTGCGATGGGGGCCGAGGCGCTGGGCGACACCGAGGCCTGGGGCCTGGACGCGGCCAGTCCCGCCGTCTTCCTCGCGCTGCTCGCACCGATGCTCAGGAGCACCACCGAACGCGTCACAGCGGGGGTCGCCGTGCTGCTGGCCCTGACGTTGCTGCCCGTCCTGCCGGCCGGAGTGCCGGTCCTGCTGTCCGCGCTCGCCGCGCCCCTCGTCCTCTTCCTGATGGGACGGCGCAGGCGGGGAGCGGCGACGGCCTCACAGAAGGAGACGACGGAGAAGAAGGGCGGACGGGACTCATGAACGTCTGGATAGCGATCGGGCTGACCGCGGCAGGCTGCTACCTCGCCAAGTACGCGGGCCTGCTGGTCCCCGCGGGAGTGTTGGAGCGACCGCTCGTACAGCGGATGGCTACCCTGCTGCCGGTGGCGCTGCTGGCGGCCCTCACCGCGCAGCAGACCTTCGGCGACGGGCAGCAGCTCGTCCTCGACGCCCGGGCAGCGGGACTCGCCGCCGCGGCGCTCGCACTGATCCTGCGCGCCCCTTTCCTGGTGGTCGTCGGCGCGGCCGTGGTGGTCACGGCGGGCGTCCGCGCCCTGGGGTGAGCGACACCCCGGTCAGCCGAGGGGACGGCCGTAGGACCGCAGCGTCTCCAGGGCCCTGAGCGTCACCAGGGGCCGCCCCTCCAGAGCGGTGCCCGGCGCCCACTGCCGCCAGTTCACCGGCCAGCCGCCGTCCTCCTGCTGCTCGGCCGCCAGGTGGTCGAGCGAGCGCTCCAGCTCCCCGTCGGTGAACCAGCGGCGGGCCAGGGACCCGGGCGTACGGGCGTAGTCGTGCGGGAAGTGGTGCTCGCCCGGCGCATAGCCCGGCGCCACCGGATACTCCGCCCGCCGGGCCGGATCCAGTACCGCGAGCCGTTGGCCGCGCACCAGCCGGCCCAGCCGGTCCGCCGCCCGCTCGGCGCGGGTCCGGTCCGGAACCCCGTCCAGGAAGGCGATCGCGGCCTCGATCTCGTAGGGGTGCGACTGCTCCAGGGCGTCGACGGCGCTCCAGCAGAAGTCCGTCGCCCGGAACAGCCAGGCGTGCCACACCTCATTGCGGTGCAGCAGTCCGACGATCGGACCGGTCGCCAGCAGCTCTGCGGGTGGGTCGTCGACCAGGGGGACGAACGGTGCGGCGGGATATCCGCGTTGTAAGGGGAGCAGCGCGGGCAGCGCCCCTTCTTTGGTCGACACGTCGCTCAGATAGCGGCAGATCCGCTCCACGCGCAGTCCTTCGCAGCGGCCGATCGAGTCGAGGACGCTGAGCGCGTGGGCGGTGTGCAGCGGCTGGCTGACCGGACCGCGGAGATCGGGTTCCAGCGCGTGGGCGTAGCCGCCGTCCTCGTTCCGGTAGGCGGTGAGCGCCGTCTCCACGGGGTCCGGGTCACCGTCGAGGAAGCGATGGGCGAACCTCCGCTGTTCCAGGACGCGGGCGGTGAGCCAGATGAAGTGTTCGGCACGGACGAGGGGATCTGCTCCGGTTCCAGCCATGGACCGACCGTAGAGGGGAAAGAGGCTCCGGCACATGCCCGGCGGACGGGCTGCACTCTCAGGAGCGCGATACTGGTGGCATGCGGTTGACGATTTTCTGGGAGCGGATGGCGGACCACTTCGGTGCCGCGTACGCGGACTCCTTCGCCCGTGACCATGTGATGGCCGAACTCGGCGGCCGTACGGTGCACCAGGCACTGGACGTCGGCTGGGACGCGAAGGACGTCTGGCGCGCGGTCTGCACGTCCATGGACGTCCCCGCGGACAAGCGCTGACGCCGCCCGCCCCCGGTATCGCCCGGCCGGGGAACCGGCTGTCGGTGGCGTAGGCGAGACTTGTCCCGTGTCATCGACAGACGAGACCGTCCCGGCCCAGCCGCCCACCGCACCGCCCGCCGAGCCCCCCGCACCGCCCACCGGTCCGGCGCCCGCCCGTATGCCGGGCTGGCTGCCGCGGGCGATGGTGCTGGCCCTGGCGCTCTACGCCTGTTTCCAGCTCGGCAGCTGGGCGTTCGACCAGGTCATCGGGTTGCTGACCAATGTGCTGATCGCGTTCTTCCTCGCGCTGGCCATCGAGCCCGCTGTGGGCCGGATGTCGGCGCGCGGCATGCGCCGGGGGATGGCCACGTTCCTCGTCTTCATCGGCCTGATGATCTTCAGCGTCGGCTTCGTCGTCCTGCTGGGATCGATGCTGGCCGGCCAGATCGTCGACATGGTCGACGACTTCCCCAAGTACATCGACTCGGTGATCAACTGGGTCAACCAGACCTTCCGCACCGAGCTCTCGCGGGTCGAGGTCCAGGACAGCCTGCTGCACTCCGACTGGCTGCAGAAGTACGTCCAGAACAGCGCCACCGGGGTGCTCGACGTCTCCACCACCGTTCTCGGCGGGCTGTTCCGGCTGCTGACCATCTTCCTGTTCTCCTTCTACTTCGCGGCCGACGGTCCCCGGCTGCGCCGCGCGCTCTGCTCCGTACTCCCGCCGGCCCGGCAGACCGAGGTGCTGCGCGCCTGGGAGATCGCGGTCGACAAGACCGGCGGCTACATCTATTCGCGCGGCCTGATGGCACTGATCTCCGGCGTCGCGCACTACATCCTGCTGGTCGTCCTCGGCGTGCCCTACGCTCCGGCGCTCGCCGTCTGGGTCGGGCTCGTCTCGCAGTTCATCCCCACCATCGGCACCTATCTGGCGGGCGCCCTGCCGATGCTGATCGCCTTCACCGTCAACCCCTGGTACGCGCTGTGGGTGCTCGGATTCGTCGTCGTCTACCAGCAGTTCGAGAACTACGTACTCCAGCCCAAGCTGACATCCAAGACCGTCGACATCCACCCGGCCGTCGCCTTCGGTTCGGTGATCGCCGGGACGGCCCTGCTGGGCGCCGTCGGCGCACTGATCGCCATCCCCGCCATCGCCACGCTCCAGGCCTTCCTGGGGGCCTACGTGAAGCGGTACGACGTCACCGACGACCCCAGGGTGCACGGCGGCCCCCGCCCGCGGCGCGGGGAACCGGCCCTGTCACGGATACGCCGAGCGCTCGGCGGGAACGGCCGCACGGGCGGCTGAGCCCCGCCCGGGCCCTGTGTGTGGGGGGGAAAGACGGGCCGTGAGCCGTGACGCCCGCCGGCGGTCAGCGGTAGCCCGTGACGTCCGCGGGCAGCCCCCGGTCCTGGACTTCGGTCAGATACCGCCAGGCGTCGGGCCGGCTGCCGTCCACGTCGGTGAAGCCGTACACCTGGGCAAGCTGCCCGCTGGAGAGCGACTGTCCGTTCCAGCGCGCCACCTCCGGGTCGCGGGCGAGGGCGGTCACCGCCCGGCCCACGTACGCGGGGGACTCGGAGATCGCGAAGTGCGGCGCGTGCGCGATCGCGTCGCGCCAGGTGGCCTCGGTGACTCCGTGGGCCTGGAGCATCGCCTCGGAGCGGAGCCAGCCAGGGGTGAGCGCCACGGCGGTCGCGTCGTGCGGCGCGAGCTCATGGGCGAGCGCGAAAGCCATCCGGTTCACGGAGGCCTTCGCCAGGTCGTAGAAGAAGGACACGCGGTAGTTGACCGCGTTGTACTCGTCCGTCCCGTCGGTCATCTCGACGACCAGGCCGCCCGGGGTCTCGATCAGCAGAGGGAGCGCGAAATGGCTGGTGATGGCGTGGGTGTCGACGGCCAGCCGCAGCGTGTGCAGCCCGGTGTCGAGCGACGACTCCCAGACCGGCTTGTTCCACTCGATCTCGGCGCCCCAGATGTCGTTCACCAGGATGTGAAGGGCACCCTGCTCACTCGAAATACGTGCGACGAGCGCGCTGACCTGGTCGGGGACCAGATGGTCGACCTGGACGGCGATCCCGCGACCGCCCGCCGCGTCGACCAGCGCGGCCGTCTCCTCGATCGTCTCGGGCCGGTTCATCTCGGAGCGCTCGGAACCGCTCGTACGGCCCGTGACGTACACGGTCGCCCCGGCGGCGCCGAGCTGCACGGCGATCCCGCGGCCCGCCCCACGGGTGCCGCCCGCGACGAGCGCCACCCGCCCGGCGAGGTCGGAGCCCGCGACAGGGGAGTCGGAGCCCATAACAGGGGAACTGTCTGCCGGGGCAGGGGTGCTGTCCGGCGGCGCAGGGGTACTGTCCGGGTTTTCCGGCGGCGAAGAGGGTCCCATATCGCCTTAATGTAGGGCACGTTTTCCGTCAGAGCCCGAGCTGCGAACCGATCTCGGTGCGGGACGACAACCCCAGCTTCCGCAGCGCACGCGCCACGTGGTGCTCGACCGTCCGGTGCGAGAGGACCAGCTCCCGCGCGATCTCGCGGTTCGAGAGGCCGAGCGAGGCCAGCCGGGCCACCGCCCGCTCCCGGGGCGAGAGATGGTCGCCGTACCCCAGCGCACCGGGCCTGCGGACGGTGACCTGGCCGTGCTCCCGCAGCCCGCGCTGGCATCGCAGCACATCCCATACGGCGTCGATGTCCTGGTAGGCCGTGATCGCCTCGTGCAGCACGGTGCGCCCGCCCGCCGCTCCGGCGGCCAGCAGCCGGAGGCCCCAGGCCTCCCTGACGTACGCGGCCTCGTAGGGCCGCTCCAGAGCCGTCCAGGCGTCCGCGGCGGCCGCGTACAGGGCATCGGACCCACCGGTCCCGGCCTGCGCGCCGCTCGTCGCACCGAGCAGCGCCCGGCAGGTCAGCACCGCGGCCCGGGCGGCCGGTGCGTCCCGGTCCGCGATGCCCTCGGCCAGCTCCGCGACGAGCCGGTGGGCCTCCGTGTCCCGGCCGTCCCGGACCAGCGCCTGAACGGCGGGCGGTGCGAGGGCCGACGCCCACACCCACGCTCCGGTGCGGCGCACCTGGTGCAGGGCCCCCTCCATCGCCTGGACGGCCTGCGCGGGGCGGTCGGCGGCGAGATGGATCCGCACCGCGGCGGCCGCGGCGGAGGTCAGCACGATGCCGGTGTCCAGCGCGGTCGTGCGGACGGCCCGCTCCAGGAGGCGACGCGCCACATCGGTCTGCCCCTTGGTGTGCAGGCGCAGCAGCCCGCAGACGAGAAGGGCCTCCGCATGGAAGTCGGGCACGTTCCGGTACTGCGCCTCGGCGCGCTCGGCCCGCTCCAGCAGCCCCTTCCACCGGCCGCTCGTGAAGGCGGCGAGCATGTCCGTGGTCTCTACGAACGCTTCGAGGTACGGGGCATGGTTCGTCCGGACGGCCTCCCACGCCCGGGCCTGGAAGGCGCGGGCCCGCTCCGGGTGGCCGAGGGCGGTCGCGGCGCCCGCCAGATTGGCGTGCACCCGCGCCGCCCCCTCGCCGGTGATGGCGGCGGGCAGATCGGCCACCGCCTGCCACGCCGACGGGTCGCCCATCAGGGCCAGGGCGGTGGCGCGGTTGGCCAGCACGGCCGAGCGCAGTTCCTCCTCGTCGACCCGGGGCAGCAGCCGGTCCGCCTCGGCCAGCAGCCGCCGGTGCTCGCCGATCGGCCACCCCTTGAGGGAGGGGATCGCGATGATCGACAGCGCCCGGGCGGCCTGCCCCGTCGATACGGCGAGGAGATCGGGAACGGCCCGTGCTATCTCCTCCAGCGCCTCGAGCCCGGAACCCGACTGGTTGCGCAGCAGCAGCCCCAGGAGCAGCCGGATCTCGCCGCTCGGACCGGGGCCGAGGGAGTGCTGGTCGAGCACCTGCCGCAGGGCGGCCGGGACCTGCGGACCGGTCCGGGCGTTCAGCGCGACACGGGCCAGCTTCAGAGCGAGCCGGTCGCGGACGACGGCCGAGGGGCCGCCGCGCAGGGCGTCGAGGTAGCGGTCCGTGGCCGTACCGGCGTCCCCGCCCGCGGCGGCGCGGTCCGCCGCCGCCTCCAGACATCGCACCGCATGGGTGTGGTGGCCGGCGCTCCGGTGGTGCCCGGCGATCCGCACCAGCGGGAGGGGGCCGGTGTGCCGGGTGAGGGCACGGGCCGCACGCAGGTGCAGTACGGGCCGTTCCGGTTCGGCGACCGCCTCGTACGTGGCCCGGCGCGCCAGCTCGTAAGGGAAGGCGTAGGTTCCGCCCGCCGCCGCGACGACGCCTTCTTTCAGAGCCGCGGCGAGGGCACTACGGGTCTCCCGCTCGCCCAGCCCCGCGACCGCTCCCAGTAGGTGTACGGGAGCGGGGTCACCGAGAACCGCTGCCGCGGCGACCACCTGCCACGCGTCCGAAGGAAGGCGACGCAACCGCTCCACCACCACACGGCGCACCGAGGCGGGCAGGGGCGGCTCCGGCATCCCCGCCGTCCCGGTGGAGCACGCCGTGGGGTCGGGCCATCGCCGCAGCACCTCCTCGACGACGTACGGCAGGCCGCCCGTCCACCGGTGCAGACGGTCGGCGAACTCCTCCGGCACCGCCCGCACACCGAGCAGACCGGCGGCCAGCGCACCGGTCTCCGCCACGGACAGCGGCAGGAGATGGACCTCGGCCACCGTCACCTGAGCCGGCGGGCGCAACGGGAAGGGGAGTCCGTCGCCGCCCTCCGCGTCGGTGTGAGGAGCTGTGTGGCTGCGCGCGGTGAGGACGAGTCCCAGGTGCGGCGGCGGATCGGAGACGACCGTACGGAGGAAGGCGCAGGTGGACTCGTCGGCCCACTGGAGGTCCTCCACGACCAGAACCGCCCTCCCCAGGGATGCCGTCAACGCGCGCAGGGCCCGCAGGACGCGATGGCGTCCGGCGCGCGGATCGTCCGGAGGAGGCGGTGCGGGCGGCAGGAGGTCCGCGAGGTCGGGCAGCAGCCCCCGCAGCGCCCCGGTCAGGGGTGTCAGGTCCACTTGGAGGGGACGGGAGAGGCTCAGCGCCTCGACGAGCGGTGCGAACGGGAAGGGGGCGTCCGACTCCTGGCAGCGGGCGACCAGGGTGACGGCGCCCGACGGCGGTATCCGCGTGAGGAGTTCGCGTACCAGCCGGCTCTTTCCCACCCCCGCCTCACCCGTGATCACGACGACGGCGGGCCGGCGGTCGAGCACCGGACGCAGGTCGTCCAGGATCGCGGAGCGTCCGATCAGGACACCGGGGGCGGAGGTCGGCGGGTCGGCGTTCACGGCTTCCTTCCGCACCCGTGGGCAGCATGGGCAAGGCGGGCGGTTCGGCGGGGCCGCGCCGCCCGGCGGCCTCATGATGGCCGTTCGCGACGGTGGTGAGAAGGGGAGTGACGCCTGCGGCGCATGTGCGGGCGCCGCAGACGCCCCCCGTCCGGCCGGTGAGTGCGCGGAGAGGCCTCACCGGCCGGGTGCGCCGGGATCCACCAGGGTTCGGGACCGTGGATCACCGGCGGTCCGGTGGGGTGTTACCGGAAGCGGCCGGTCAGAACCTCAGCGACCAGGAATTCAGCGTGCCGGTGTCGTTGACCCAGTTGTCGCTCACCCGCAGCTTCCAGGTCCCGTCGGCGGGCTTGGACGCGGCGTTCACGGTGAAGGTCCCGCGTACGTCGTCGGCGCTGTCGTTGGCGTTGTAGTCCTTGAGCCGGAAGACGCCGCCGTCGGGGGCGACGAGGTCGACCCGCAGGTCACCGCGGAAGGTGTGCCGGATGTCGACGGTGACGGACAGCGCCGCGGGGGCGTTGCCCGTGATGCCGCTCACGGTGATGGGCGCCTCGACGGTCGCGTTGTCGCGGACCGGGTAGCCGGTGGTGTTCTCGAAGGTCTTCCCGGTGGGCGGAGGCGTGGTGCCGCCGTTCGGGACGTGCAGCAGGCGGTTGGGCGAACCGGTCTTGGCGTCGGTGACCTTGTTCGGGGTGGCGTCGGCGATCAGCTTGTCGTGGACCTGCTTGGGCGTCCAGGACGGGTTGGCGGAGAGGATCAGGGCCGCGGCGCCCGCCACGTGCGGGGAGGCCATGGAGGTGCCGCCGTCGGAGCGGGAGCCGGTGTCGTTGAGGTGGGAGGCGGAGACGATGTCGGAGCCGGGGCCGAACAGGTCCAGGCAGGTCCCGTGGTTGGAGGACTTGCCGCTCGGCCAGATCGAGCGGGCGTCACGGCTGTCGGTGGCGCCGACCGTCACCGCGCTCGGCACCGCCGCCGGGGAGGTGTTGCAGGCGTTGGCCCCGTCGTTGCCGGCGGCGACGACGTAGGTGACTCCGGAGGCGATCGAAGCGGCCAGCGCGTCGTCGACCGAGGCGGTCCGGCCGCCGCCGATGCTCATGTTCGCGACCGCGGGCTTGACCGCGTTCCTGGTCACCCAGTCGATGCCGGCCAGGACCGGGGCCCAGGTGGAGCCGGACGATCCCTGGCAGTTCAGGACGCGCACGCCCACGAGCTTCACGGCTTTGGCGACGCCGTACGTCGCGCCGCCGACCGTGCCCGCCACATGCGTGCCGTGTCCGTTGCAGTCCTGGGCGACGGCATCGTTGTCTATGAAGTCGTAGCCGCTGACCGCCCGGCCGCCGAACTCCTGGTGCGAGGTGCGTATCCCGGTGTCGAGCACATAGGCCGTCACATCGGACGCGGTATTGGGGTACGTGTACTTCCGGTCGCCCGGCAGGTCACGCTGGTCGATGCGGTCCAGGCCCCAGGTCGGGTCGTTCTGGGTGCCCAGGGCGTACGCGACTCCGTCGGCCTCCACCCGCGCGACGGAGGGATCGGCGGCCAGCCGCCGGGCCTGTTCCTCGTCCACCTTCACGGAGAAGCCCCGCAGCGCCGCACTGTAGGTGTGGCCGACCTTGCCGCCGTGCCGCCCGGCGAGGGATTTCGCCACCTTGCCGACATCCGCCCGCGCCACCGAGTCCTTGAAGGTGACGATGTACGAGCCCGGCACCGCGCCGGCGCGGTCGGCGCCCAGGATGCGGCCTTCGCCGGGCGGAGGGGTGGGTGCCGCTCCTGCCGTACCGGCACCGGCGATCAGTGCTCCGACGGCACACGCGGCAGCGGCGACACGCCACACCGCAGCTTGAGACACCATGCGATTCCTCCTGAGGGGTTGGCCGGACCGGCTCGGGTCCGGCGGGGCCCGCGCACGGCGAACACCGGGTGCGGGCGAAGGAAGGGGCACGGCGGGGGCTCCGGACGATGGGTCGTCGACCTCGTACGGCGGATGCCGATCTTGGGGGGCCGGCAGATGCACGAGGGGCGGAGCCACCGCCGCCTCAGGAAGAATCGAGCCATGGGGGCAGGTCGAACAATGCGTAGGTGTACCCAACCGTTCCGGCAGCGTGGTGCGCTTGACACCAAAATCGAACATCCATTCTCATGGATTTCGGCCGGGTTTTTCCGGGCCCGACTGTGGAGTTGTCCACAGGCCGGGAGGACGTCGAGGCCCATTGTCAGTGGCAGGGGTTAGCGTCTTTGACGTGAAGCGATCGACTCAAGCAAATCGGGTGGAACCCATGGCAGGAACCGACCGCGAGAAGGCGCTGGACGCCGCACTCGCACAGATTGAACGACAGTTCGGCAAGGGCGCGGTGATGCGCCTCGGCGAGCGGCCGAACGAGCCCATCGAGGTCATCCCCACGGGATCGACCGCCCTCGACGTCGCCCTCGGCGTCGGCGGTCTGCCGCGCGGCCGTGTGGTGGAGGTGTACGGGCCGGAGTCCTCCGGTAAGACGACGCTGACGCTGCACGCCGTGGCGAACGCGCAGAAGCTCGGCGGCTCGGTGGCGTTCATCGACGCCGAGCACGCGCTGGACCCGGAGTACGCCAAGAAGCTCGGCGTCGACATCGACAGCCTCATCCTGTCCCAGCCGGACAACGGTGAGCAGGCGCTGGAGATCGTCGACATGCTGGTCCGCTCCGGCGCCCTGGACCTGATCGTGATCGACTCCGTCGCGGCCCTGGTGCCCCGTGCGGAGATCGAGGGCGAGATGGGTGACTCGCACGTGGGCCTCCAGGCCCGTCTGATGAGCCAGGCCCTCCGCAAGATCACCAGCGCGCTCAACCAGTCCAAGACCACGGCGATCTTCATCAACCAGCTCCGCGAGAAGATCGGCGTGATGTTCGGCTCCCCGGAGACCACGACCGGTGGCCGGGCGCTGAAGTTCTACGCCTCGGTGCGCCTGGACATCCGGCGCATCGAGACGCTCAAGGACGGCACCGACGCAGTCGGTAACCGCACCCGTGTCAAGGTCGTCAAGAACAA
>NZ_BMUG01000023.1 GCF_014650075.1 Streptomyces microflavus
CAGGGGGGACCCTGTGGGAGAGTAGGACGCCGCCGAACAATTTTTCCGGGAAAGCCCCGTGCCTTGTGGCACGGGGCTTTTCTGCGTTCTGAACGTCTAGGGTCGAACCATGCGCTACGAACTGGTCATCTTCGACAACGATGGTGTGCTCGTCGACAGTGAGCCGATCGCCAACACCATCCTCGCCGGCTACCTCACCGAACTCGGTCACCCCACCTCGTACGAGGAGTCGCTCCGCGACTACATGGGGGCCGCCGTGCACCGGGTGCACGACCTCGTCGACGAGCGGGGTGGCGAGAAGCTCCCCGCGGACTTCGAGGACATCCTCCAGGCCCGGACCTTCGCCGCCTTCCAGCAGGAGCTGGTGGCGGTGGACGGGACAGAGGAGCTGCTCGGCAAGCTCGTCGCCGATGGGGTCGACTACTGCGTCGCCTCGTCCGGGAGCCACGAGAAGATCCGGGTCGGGCACCGCAGGACCGGGCTCGACCAGTGGTTCGAGGAGGAGTGGATCTTCAGCTCGGAGGATGTCGGGCGGGGCAAGCCGGCGCCGGACCTGTTCCTGCACGCCGCCGAGCGGATGGGTGTCGCGCCGGAGCGGTGCGTCGTCATCGAGGACAGCCCGCTCGGGGTCGAGGCGGCCCGTGCCGCGGGGATGGATGTGTACGGGTTCACGTCGATGATGCCCGCGGACCGGCTGACCGGAGTGACCGGGCACTTCTCGGACATGGCCCAACTCCCGGGACTCCTCGCCTGATCCATCTACCCATGGGTAGATCCTGGGCTTACGCTCGCCGCCATGACAGACGCGGGCTTGCGGCACGGCAGGGCTTCACTGGCGCTGAGCTTCGGCGTCCAGGGGGTGGCGTTCGCACTCCTCGTGACGCGGATCCCCGCCCTTCAGGACCAGTACGGGATATCCGACGGGCTGCTGCCCGTCTTCCTCGCCGCCGTCCCGATCCTGGCGGGCGCCGGCAGCGTACTCACCGAGAAGGTGGTCGCCCGGGTGCGGCCCGGTGTCGTCCTGCGGTGGGCGCAGCCCCTCGTCCTGCTCGCCCTGCTCGGGGTGGGCGCGGGCCGGGAGCTCTGGCACATCGCTGTCGCGCTCGGGGTGTTCGGGCTGGCGGTCGGGGCGCTGGACGCCTCGATGAACATGATGGGCGTCAGCCTGCAGCGGGCGTACGGGCGCAGCATCATGCTCGGCTTCCACGCCGCGTACAGCCTCGGCGGGATCGCCGGGGCGTCCCTGGCGTGGGTCGGGGCGCGCTGGGATCTGTCGTTGTTCGTGTCCTACCTCCCCGTGGTGGCGGTGCTGTTGCCCGCCGTGCTGGTCGGCAGCCGGTGGTACACGGAGGGGAGGAGCCCGGAGAAGGCCGGCGGACCGCCGGCCGCGGGTGGTTCCGTCCCGTTCAAGCTGCTGCTGCCGCTCTGCCTGGTGATGTGCTTCGCGTACATCGGTGACTCGACCGTCTCCAACTGGAGTGCCAAGTACCTTCAGGACGTGCTCGGCAGCTCGGAGCAGATGTCGACCCTTCCGTACAACGTCTACATGGTGACGACGCTGCTGGGCCGGGCCGTCGGGGACCTCGGGGTCCGGCGGTTCGGGGCGGTCGCCGTCGTGCGGGGCGGGAGTCTGCTGGCGGCCGGCGGGTTCGCGGTGGTGGCGGTGGCGCCGGGGGCCTGGGTGGGGATGCTCGGGTTCACCATGCTGGGGCTCGGGCTCTGTGTGATCGTGCCGCAGACCTTCGCGGCGGCCGGGCGGATGTTCCCGGGGAACAGTGATGTCGCCGTGGCCCGGCTGAACATCTTCAACTATGTCGGGTTCCTGGTGGGTTCGCCGCTGGTGGGGGTTCTGGGGGACGCGTGGAGCTACCGGGGCGCCATGCTCGTACCGATGGTTCTGGTGCTGGCGACGCTGGTGTATGCCCGCTCGTTCGCGCCGGAGCCCGCCCGATACGGTGGCGGGCATGAGCGGCCGCACACAGCTGATGTGGGATGACGCAGTTACGGGATACGACTTCGGGGAGAGCCACCCCATGGACCCGGTCCGGCTGGCCCTGACGATGGGGCTGGTGCGGGCGTTCGGGCTGGACGGGGCGGTGGACCTGCGGGCGGCGAGGCCGCTCGGGGATTCGACCCTGCGGCTCGTGCACCGGCAGGACTACGTGTCGGCGGTGCGGGCAGCCTCGGCCGATCCCCGGGCCGCCGACCAGGACTACGGGCTCGGGACGGTGGACGATCCGGCGTTCGAGGGGATGCACGAGGCGTCCGCGCTGATCGCCGGGCTCTCCGTGGGGGCCGCCGAGGCCGTGTGGCGCGGGGAGACCGCGCACGCGGTGAACTTCACCGGGGGGCTGCATCACGCCATGCCGGGGGCGGCCGCCGGGTTCTGCATCTACAACGACCCGGCCCTCGCCATCGCCCGGCTGCTGGAGCTGGGCGCCGAGCGGGTCGCGTACGTGGATGTGGACGTCCACCACGGGGACGGGGTGCAGGCCGCGTTCTGGGAGGACCCCAGGGTGCTGACGATCTCCCTGCACGAGCACCCGCGCACGCTCTTCCCGCAGACGGGGTGGCCGGAGGAGACCGGGGCCGGGGAGGGTGAGGGTTCCGCGGTCAACCTGGCGCTGCCCGCCGGGACCGGGGACGCGGGGTGGCTGCGGGCGTTCCACGCCGTCGTGCCCGAGCTGCTGGCCGATTTCCGGCCGCAGGTGCTCGTCACGCAGCACGGGGCCGACACCCACTTCGAGGACCCGCTCGCCCATCTCGCCGTCTCCCTGGACGCGCAGCGGGCGGTCATGGAGTCCTGTCATGAGCTGGCGCACCGGTACGCGGAGGGCGGGCGGTGGGTGGCGCTCGGCGGGGGCGGGTACGCGGTGGTGGATGTCGTACCGCGGTCGTGGACGCATCTGGTGGGGATCGCCGCGCACGCTCCCGTCGACCCGGAGTCGGTGGTCCCGCCGTCGTGGCGCGACCTTGTCTACGCCCGTACGCGGCAGTTGGGCCCCGGCCGGATGACGGATGGGCGTACGCCTTCCTGGAAGTCCTGGGAGGACGGGTACGACCCGGCGGACCGGCTGGACCAGGCGGTCATCGCGACCCGGAAGGCGGCGTTCCCGCTGCGGGGGCTGCTGGCCTGAGGGGCGTACGCACGGGGGCATTGTGCCGTGCGGTTACGCCAACGGTGGGGCGTACCGGGAATCCCGCCCGGCCGGGCGGGTGGGTACGGCAGCATCCCGAGGGTGTTGAGCACCGGGGCGTTGCGCGCCCATCTGCTGGCGGCCCGGCTGGCCGGGCCCGTGGCCACGCCGCGCGAGAACAGTCTGCGCAGCTACCGGCTGTTCGCGGCGCGGGATCCGCGGGTGATGCTCGGTCTCTCGCCCGAGCGGACCTGGGACGAGCCGGAGCTGCTGCGGCTGATGGCGGACCGGTGCGGGGTCTCGGCCGATCCCGCGCATGTGTCGGGGCCCGACGCGATCGACCCGGAGCGGACGGTGGCCGCGCTGGACGCGTTCGCCGAGCGGCTGGGGCGGGCGGCGGCGCGGCGGGTTCCGGTGCTTCTGGGGACCGGGCATCCGCACCGGCTGCTGGGTTTCTACGCCGGGCTGGCAGACGCCTTGTCGGCGGCGGGGTGTCCTGTTCTCACCCCCGCGCAGGGGAGATGTATCGACATAACGACCCGGTTCGGCGTACGCACGTACAACCTCGACTACGTACGGGGCGTCGCCCTGGTCCGTGAACCCGGGGGGCGGCCTTCGGGTGGTGAAACCGGCGCACACACGCATTCGCCGCTGCCGGTCAGGGTGGCGCTGCAGGACTCGGCGGAGCGGTACGGGGTGCTTCCGGAGCTGGTGATCGGGGATCACGGGTGGGTCTGCGGCGCAGGTCAGCTCGGTATCGAGGCGATCGGGCCGGCGGATACGGACGATCCCGCGCTCTTCGTCGGCGAGGCCGAGGGGCGGGTTTCCGTCGTCGTGCCGCTGGACGACGGGGTCCGGTCGCACTACTACCGGCCACTGACGCGGTACGTGCTCCACCGGGCGGGCCTGCCCTCGTAAGTGGCCTGGTCGTCCCTCCTCTTCCCCACTCGCACCACCCGCCCCTAATCTGGGGAGTGAGCGCACAGCGACGAAGAGTCACCGGAGGGGAAGCCGGTGCGCGTCCGGTGCGGAAGGTACAGGTGGGTCATGGCTGCTGACAACGAGAGGCCTCTCAACGAGGTCAGGTTTCTGACCGTGGCGGAAGTCGCCTCGGTCATGCGAGTGTCGAAGATGACCGTGTACCGCTTGGTGCACAGCGGTCATCTGCCGGCGATCCGGGTGGGCAGGTCCTTCCGGGTGCCGGAGCAAGCGGTTCACGCGTATCTCCGCGAGTCCTTTGTGGGGGTGGAATCAGCCTGAGGCCGCCTTCGGACGGCTGGGGTTTGCCCTCGGATTACGTCCCTCACCCGGTGGCGGGTAGGCTAGGCCGACGTAGGTCGTGTGGGCCCAGACGCCCCGCACCAGTGAAAATGAAGTGAGCGAGGGTAGTCGTGGGCTCTGTTATCAAGAAGCGGCGCAAGCGGATGGCCAAGAAGAAGCACCGCAAGCTGCTCAAGCGCACGCGCGTTCAGCGTCGCAACAAGAAGTAAGCGAACGCAGTTCGTGAGATCCGCAGCCCTTCCGCCGTCCTGGCGGGAGGGCTGCGGTGCGTTTCGGGGCCCGGGGTCGTCACAGGACGGCGTCCACCCGCTACGGTGACGGCCAGGGAAGTTACCGCGGGAAGCAGGTACCGCTTCCCGGTCCGACGGAAGGCGCTGGTCTTGGGGAAGGTCGTCCTCGTCACAGGAGTGGCCCGGCAGCTGGGGGGCCGCTTCGTCCGGCGCGTCCAGCGCGAGCCGGGAGTGGACCGGGTGATCGGCGTCGACGCGGTCGCGCCCTCGCATCCGCTGGGGGACGCTGAGTTCGTCCGCGCGGACATCCGGCAGTCCGCCCTGGCGCGGATCCTGGCCGAGTACGCCGTCGACACGGTCGTGCACCTGGACGTCTCCGGCAAGGCGCTCGGCACCGCCGGCCGGACGGCGATCAAGGAGACCAACGTCATCGGCACCATGCAGCTGCTCGGTGCCTGCCAGAAGTCGCCGACCGTCCAGCGGCTCGTGGTGAAGTCCAGTACGAGTGTGTACGGGTCGGCGCCCCGCGATCCGGCGGTGTTCACCGAGACCACCCCGCCCAAGTCGCTGCCGAGCGGCGGGTTCGCGAAGGACGCGGTGGAGGTCGAGGGGTACGTACGGGGCTTCGCCCGGCGCCGGCCGGACGTCGCGGTGTGCGTGCTGCGGTTCGCCAACATCCTGGGTCCGCGGCCGGACTCGCCGCTCGCGGACTATCTGTCGCTGCCCGTCCTGCCGACCGTCTTCGGCTACGACCCCCGGCTCCAGTTCGTGCACGAGGACGACGTCATCGACGTACTGGGGATCGCGGCAAGTGAGCCGCGGCGCGGGACGCTGAACAGCGGGACCTTCAACATCGCCGGGGACGGTGTGCTGTTGCTCTCGCAGTGCTCGCGGCGGCTGGGGCGGCCGACCGTGCCGGTGCTGCTGCCCGCCGTCACCTGGGTCGGTTCGGCGCTCCGTACGATCGGGATGACCGACTTCTCGCCGGAACAGATCAGGCTGCTGACCCATGGCAGGGTGGTCTCGACCGTGCAGATGCGCGAGACCCTCGGTTTCCGGCCGGAGTTCACCACGGCCGAGACCTTCGCGGAGTTCGCGCGGAGCCGGGGTCCGGGGCTGCTGCCGCCGGAGACGGTGGGCAGGGCGGTGGACCGGCTGGCGGAGCTGCCGCTGCCGGGGGGTGCCGGGCCGCGGGAGCGCGGGGCCGGTGCGGTACAGACGACTCACGGCGCCAGGTAGAGGAGCGCATCCACGATGGCGGACGCCAAGGTCATTCCGTTCGACGACGACCGTTCGCGGTCCGGGTCCGCGTCGCGTCCCGCGCGGCGCCGGACCGGGGCGGGCTCCGGCGGCCGGGGCGACGGCTCCACGGCCCCTGTGAGCGCCCTGCCGGGCGGGCGGCTCCCCGAGTCCCCCTCGGACGGGGCGGAGGGGGCGCAGGACCCCCAGCAGCCTCAGGAGGAGGCGGTGGGCGGGGTGGGTGCGCCGGCCGATGCGGGCGGTGGCTGGGACCGGCGGATCGCGGGCGGGCTGGCGTTCCTGCGGCGGCGGGTCACCGGCGACTACGAGGTCGACGAGTTCGGTTACGACAAGGAGCTCACCGACCAGGTCCTGATGTCGGCGCTCCGGCCGCTGGCGGACAAGTACTTCCGGGTCGAGGTGAAGGGCATCGAGAACATCCCGTCGGACGGCGGGGCGCTCATCGTGGCCAACCACTCCGGGACGCTGCCGCTGGACGGGCTGATGCTCCAGGTCGCGGTGCACGACAACCACCCGGCCGAGCGCCATCTGCGGCTGCTCGCCGCCGATCTGGTCTTCCACCTGCCGGTCGTCAACGAGCTGGCGCGCAAGGCCGGGCACACGCTGGCCTGTGCGGAGGACGCGCAGCGGCTGCTGGAGCTCGGCGAGATCGTCGGGGTGATGCCGGAGGGGTTCAAGGGCATCGGCAAGCCGTTCGGTGACCGTTACAAGCTGCAGCGCTTCGGGCGGGGCGGGTTCGTGTCGACGGCGCTGCGGGCGGGGGCGCCGATCGTGCCGTGCTCGATCGTGGGGGCCGAGGAGATCTATCCGATGATCGGCAACGCGAAGACACTGGCGCGGCTGCTGGGCTTCCCGTACTTCCCGATCACGCCCACGTTCCCGTGGCTGGGGCCGCTGGGCGCGGTGCCGCTGCCGACGAAGTGGACGATCCAGTTCGGTGAGCCGATCCCGACGGACGGCTATCCGCCGGAGGCGGCCGAGGACCCGATGCTGATGTTCAACCTGACGGACCAGGTGCGTGAGCAGATCCAGCACACGCTGTACAAGCTGCTGGTGCAGCGGCGGTCGGTCTTCTTCTGAGGGCTCGGGTACGTGAGAGGGGGCCGGTGCGCGAATCGCGTACCGGCCCCCTCCGACGTATGCCCTACGGCTTGGGCTTGAGGTTCTCCCCGTCGATCCCCAGGCCGGGGAGGAGCCCGGGGAGCAGCGGGGGCAGTGTGACGTCGGGGGCGGGGCGGGGCGGGGTGCTCGGCCGGTCCTCCGGGGACGGCTGGGTGAGGCCGTCCGTGGGGAGGTCGTCGAGCAGTCCGTCCGTACCGCCGTTGAGGAGGCCGTCCTCGGGGGCGGAGCCGGAGGAGCCCGCCGAACCCGAGGGCTTCGGCGCGGTGCTGGAGTCGGTGCGGCCCTCGGAGGGGGCGGGGGGCGCGGGGGCGGGGTCGTCGGTCCGGGGGGATCCGGTGTCCGGTGTGGTGGAGTCGGAGCGCCCGGTGTCCTCGCTGCCGCCCGGGGTGCGGGGGAGGAGGGACTGGAGCGGGGCGACGTCGTCCTCTATGGCCTCGAAGACCGAGCTGACCTGGTCGCGGATGTCGGTGAGCTGGACGGGCAGCCGGTCGCGGATGCTGCTCCAGGTGGAGCGGTGCGAGCGGGAGAAGGTGTCCAGGGTCTGCATGGGGCCGATGGAGCCGTCGCGCTGGTAGGCGGAGTGGAGCAGGCGGTGGCCCTCGGAGGCGTCGTGGGACATGCCGTTGAGTGCGCGTCTGACGGCGCCGAGGGATTCGTGGTCCAGCTCGCCGGAGCGGCCGCGCTCCATGAGTCTGCGGGCCTCGCTGAGCCGGGTGGACGCCTGGTCGAGGTAGACCTCGCCGCGGTCGGCGTCGCCCTTGGCCATGCCGAGGCTGATGTCCTCCATCCCGCGCTTCAGCCCGTACAGCGAGTCACCGGGCAGGGCGTCGGAGCTGGCAGCGGCCACTCCGCCGAACGCGCCGGCTGCCACACCCACGGTGAGCCCACCGGCGGTGAGCCCTTTCGCCCAGCGGGAGCGGGGACGCAGTTTGCGCAGTGGTGAGGCCCGGTGGGCCCCCTTGCCCCGTTGCACGGGCACCGTAGGGCCCGTCGATGCGCCGCCCTCGGCGAACATGGCCTCCATGGCCGCGACGAGCTGGGCTCGCTGCACCACTTTGACCTCGGGGTCCAACTGCGGCTTCGGTAGCTCACCGAGGCCGTTCGCCAGGGCCAACAGCGGTCCGGGGTCGGCCTGGTCGGCCGGTTCCTCGGGCTGTACGGCCGCCGCACCCTGGGGGTTCTGCTCCTCCAGGGCCTGGGCGAAGGCGTTCGCCCGCCGGTGTGCCGAAACGTTTGCGATCACTGGCGGCACCTCCTCTCGTCATGACGGTCGACTCCCCTGGCGGTCCGGAAGGTTGCACACCTTGAGCGTTTCCACTCGATGGAGTGAGTGGCTACGGACATGGGGTGACGACAGGGGGCCTGCAACCGGCACAACGAGTCGCTCGGCACTTGGGTTACGCACGAAAGATGATCGGACCAGTGCGTAAGGGGACGGTTACTTCCGGTCAGCGGGCGTCGTCCGGCAGGAGCCGGGCGAGCGTCCGGACGGCGCGGTACTGCAAGGTCTTGATCGCGCCTTCGTTCTTTCCCATCACCCGGGCCGTCTCGGCGACCGAGAGGCCTTGCAGGAAGCGGAGCGTGACGCACTCCTGCTGCTGTGGATTGAGTCGGCGCACGGCCTGGAGCAGTGCGGCGTTGGAGAGGGACTCCAGGACGGAGTCCTCGGGGGAGCGCGCCACCTCGTTGGCGTCGAGCATTTCGCCGGTGGTCACTTCCAGTCGGAACCGACTGGATTTGAAGTGGTCGGCGACCAGGTTGCGAGCGATGGTGACCAGCCAGGCGCCGAAGTCACGGCCCTGCCAGGTGAACGTGGAGATACGGCGCAGCGCGCGGAGGAAGGTCTCACTGGTGAGGTCCTCCGCGGTCGCCTTGCCGCCCACGCGGTAGTAGATGTACCGGTACACGGTGTCGCTGTACTGGTCGTACAGGCGGCCGAAGGCGTCGGCCTCGCCGGCCTGCGCGCGCTCGACGAGATCCATCATGCGCGCGCTGTCGCTGTCCGCCGTGGGACGGCGGACGGTCGACGTGGTCGAGGCGGCGCGGGTAGTGCGTCTTCCGACCGCCGCACTGCGTTCGGCCATGGCGTAGCAGGGGCCGGCAGGTGCAGGGGTGGCAAAGGCGGGGACGGCGTACGCGGTGGGGACGAAGCCGCGCAAGCGGTCAATGACCGATGCACGCAGCGTAGCCAGGCCCGAGGCGTCAACCCCGACGTGTGGGTACACGGGACTCCCAGAGGCAGAGCTTCCATCACGAGCAGTTCGAAAAACGTCACTCGTCGTAGCGAGCGGCGGTCTCCGTGATGCGTCTGAGGAGAATAACGCTTCGTGCAGGCGGCGCTACACCCAGTTGCCTAAATCATCGATTACGTCGTTTCTTGTATCACTAAGTGACGCATCGAGCAGCACATCGTGATCAGTTATTGATCGGATTGCTTCGTGATCTGTCGCTCTGCCGCTCTCGCGCTGTGGTCAGCGGCGGCGGCGGTGCAGGGCGAGAGCGGCGGCGGTGCCGCCCGCCAGTGCGCCGACCCCGGCCGCGGCGGGGATGCCGACCTTGGCCGCCTTGCGGCCGGTGCGGTAGTCGCGCAGCCGCCAGTCCAGGGCGCGGGCGTGCTTGCGGAGCTTGGTGTCCGGGTTGATCGCGTAGGGGTGGCCGACCAGCGAGAGCATCGGGATGTCGTTGTGCGAGTCGCTGTAGGCGGCGCAGCGTTCCAGGTCCAGCCCCTCGGCCGCCGCCAGGGCGCGTACGGCCTCGGCCTTGGCGGGGCCGTGCAGCGGCTCGCCCACCAGGCGGCCGGTGTAGACGCCGTCGACCGATTCGGCGACGGTGCCGAGCGCGCCGGTCAGGCCGAGCCGGCGGGCGATGATGGTGGCGGTCTCCACCGGGGCGGCGGTGACCAGCCAGACGCGCTGGCCGGCGTCCAGGTGGGCCTGGGCCAGGGCGCGGGTGCCGGGCCAGATGCGGTCGGCCATGTACTCGTCGTAGATCTCCTCGCCGATGGACATCAGCTCGGAGACGCGGTGGCCCTTGACGATGGAGAGCGCGCTGTCGCGGGCGTCCTGCATGTGCTCGGGGTCCTCGACACCGGCCAGCCGGAACCACGCCTGCTGCCACGCGAACCGGGTGAGCTCGCGGCGCTCGAAGAACTTCCGCTTGTACAGGCCCCGGCCGAAGTGGAAGATCGCGGCGCCCTGCATGACGGTGTTGTCGAGGTCGAAGAAGGCGGCGGCGCGGTCGTCGCCGGCGACGGGGAACGCGGGCTCCTCGGGTGCCTGTTCGGGGGCTCCGGTCAGGAGGGCGGATTCGTCCTCGGCCGAGGTCTTGCGTGCGGCCTCGGCCGCGGCCTCGCCTGCCAGGACGCTCCGTGCAGTCGCGGAACGCCTACGGGGTGTGAGCCATCCAAGAGCGGCCATGCGGTGAGCATAGCCAGTCCGTCCGTACGTGCCCGACCTGCCGGGATGCGACGGCGTGAACTCTGCGGGGCCGAATCGTTAATCGGGCGATTCCGGGCGGTCCGCCGGTGGTGCGGACAGGCGCAGAATGAGGGGCATGAGTGCTCTGCTGCGTCGTACGAAGAAGAGGCCCGCCGACCGGGTGGTCACCCTCGTGGGGAAGCCCGGATGTCATCTGTGCGAGGACGCTCGGGCGGTGGTGAGTGCGGTCTGCGAGGAGACCGGTGCGTCGTGGGTGGAGAAGGACATCACGCAGGACGAGGAGCTGTACAAGGAGTACTGGGAGCAGATTCCGGTGGTGCTGATCGATGACGAACAGCACACGTTCTGGCGGGTGGACCCCGGGAGGCTGCGCAAGGCACTGGGTGCGTGAGTGAAACTCGGTTAACATCATGGGCGTTTTGAGTGGTCTCGGGGGCGTAGACATGAGGAGTGTGTACCGCTTTGCCCTCTTCGAGGCTGCAACGGGCTGATGCGGTCCTTGGTTCCGGGATCGCACGGGCAATGTGCGTGACCCCGGTCACTTTGACCGGACAAAACGGACACCATCTTTGTGCACGCGTTCACAAAGACATAGCCTGCATTCGACGGGGCGGTCCTGGGACATACGGCCGCCTGCAGCCCCGCTCATCCCGCAGGAGCACCGTGGCAACTGGCCGAACTCACCGACCGGCGACCCGTAGCCGAGGAATTCCCGAGGCCACCGTCGCCCGACTTCCGCTGTATCTGCGCGCACTCACCGCGCTCTCCGAGCGATCCGTTCCCACGGTCTCCTCGGAGGAGCTGGCCACCGCGGCCGGGGTCAACTCCGCGAAGCTGCGCAAGGACTTCAGCTACCTGGGGTCCTACGGCACCCGCGGTGTCGGGTACGACGTCGAGTATCTCGTCTACCAGATCTCCCGCGAGCTCGGCCTCACCCAGGACTGGCCGGTCGCCATCGTCGGCATCGGCAACCTCGGCGCGGCCCTCGCCAACTACGGCGGCTTCGCCTCCCGCGGCTTCCGGGTCGCCGCGCTGATCGACGCCGACCCCGCCATGGCCGGTACGCCGGTGGCCGGGATCGCCGTCCAGCACACCGACGACCTGGACCGGATCATCAGCGACAACGGTGTGTCCATCGGCGTGATCACCACCCCGCCCGGCGCCGCCCAGCAGGTCTGCGACCGGCTCGTGGCCGCGGGTGTGACCTCCATCCTGAACTTCGCGCCGACCGTTCTCTCGGTGCCCGAGGGCGTCGACGTACGCAAGGTCGACCTCTCCATCGAGCTCCAGATCCTGGCCTTCCACGAGCAGCGCAAGGCCGGGGAGGACGCGCCCCCGGAGGGCGACGACCCCGAGGCCCCGCCGATGCGTGCCACGCCCGCGAGCCGGAAGGGACCCGACGGGGACATGCCCGCCGTGATGCCGGCATGAGCCTCCTCGTCGTCGGACTGAGCCACCGCAGCGCCCCCGTCTCCGTACTGGAGCGGGCCTCCCTCGCTGCCGACACCCAGGCCAAGCTGCTCCAGGACACCCTCGCCGCGGAACCCGCGACCGAGGCCGCCGTGCTGGCCACCTGCAACCGCATCGAGCTGTACGCGGACGTGGACAAGTTCCACGCGGGCGTCGCCGAGCTCTCCACCCTGCTCGCCCAGCACAGCGGCGTCGGGCTGGACGAGCTCACTCCGTATCTCTATGTGCACTACGAGGACCGGGCCGTCCACCACCTCTTCTCGGTGGCCTGCGGCCTGGACTCGATGGTCGTCGGCGAGGGCCAGATCCTCGGCCAGATCAAGGACGCGCTCGCGCGCGGCCAGGAGCTGCACACCGCCGGACGGCTGCTCAACGACCTCTTCCAGCAGGCCCTGCGGGTCGGCAAGCGCGCCCACAGCGAGACCGGCATCGACCGGGCCGGGCAGTCGCTCGTCTCCTTCGGGCTCCAGCAGCTCGCCGCCGGGGCCGACCCGGGCCTCTGGGCCCGGGGCAAGCGCGCCCTGGTGATCGGTGCGGGCTCGATGTCCTCGCTGGCCGCCGCCACCCTGGCCAGGACAGGGGTCGCCGAGATCGTCGTCGCCAACCGGACCCGCTCCCGCGCCGACCGGCTGGTGGAGATCCTCCAGCAGGGCGACGACACCACCGTTCGCGCCCACGCCGTCGAGATGTCCGCGGTCGGCGACGAACTGACACGTGCCGACGTCGTCGTCTCCTGCACCGGTGCCACCGGCCTCGTGCTCACCGCCGACGCCCTCGCGGACGCCCTCGGCGTCACCCTGGACACCTCGGCCGAGCCGGAGGCCGTGACGGCCGCCCCGGCCCCGGCCGACGTCGACCAGCACGCCGCCTGGGTGGAGAACGGTTCCGCCACCTCCGCCCCGGCCGCCCCGCGCCGCGTCGTCCTGCCCGCGCAGTCCACCGGACCGGTGAGGCTCGCGCTGCTCGACCTCGCCATGCCGCGCGACATCGACGGCGCCGCCCACCGCATCGACGGGGTGCGCCTCGTCGACATCGAGTCGCTCGCCGACGCCTCCGCCGATGCCCCGATGGCCGCCGACGTGGACCAGGTGCGCACGATCGTCGCCGACGAGGTGGCCGCCTTCGGCGCCGCCCAGCGCGCCGCCCATGTCGCGCCGACCGTGGTCGCCCTGCGCACCATGGCCGCCGACGTCGTCGCCGGCGAGATCGCCCGGCTGGACGGCCGCCTCCCCGACCTGGACGAGAAGCAGCGCGCCGAGATCACCCAGACCGTGCGCCGCGTCGTCGACAAACTCCTGCACGCGCCCACCGTGCGGGTCAAACAGCTGGCCAGCGAGCCCGGCGGCGCCGGGTACGCGGACGCGCTGCGCGAACTCTTCGACCTCGACCCGCAGACGGTGGCCGCCGTCTCCCGGGCAGACCTGAACGACCCGAATAGAGGGCGGTCATGACCGACAACTCATCGCCGGGCGCGCGGAGTTCCGCGCCGCTCCGGCTGGGCACCCGGCGCTCCAAGCTCGCCATGGCCCAGTCCGGCCTCGTCGCCGAGGCGGTCCGCGAGGTGACCGGGCGCGCCGTCGAGCTCGTCGAGATCACCACGTACGGGGACACCTCCCGCGAGCACCTGGCGCAGATCGGCGGCACCGGTGTGTTCGTCGCGGCCCTGCGCGAGGCGCTGCTGCGGGGCGAGGTGGACTTCGCCGTCCACTCGCTCAAGGACCTGCCGACCAGCCAGCCCGACGACCTCGTGCTGGCGGCCGTGCCGCCGCGCGAGGACCCGCGCGACGCCCTGGTGGCCCGCGACGGGCTGACCTTCCAGCAGCTGCCCGACGGCGCCCGCATCGGCACCGGCTCGCCGCGCCGCATGGCGCAGCTCAACGCGTACGCCCGCTCCCACGGCCTGCGGATCGAGACCGTCCCCATCCGGGGCAACGTCGACACGCGGATCGGGTTCGTGCGGGACGGGGAGCTCGACGCGGTGGTTCTCGCCGCCGCCGGGCTCAGCCGTCTGGGCCGGACCGGTGAGGTGACCGACTTCCTGCCGGTCGACACCATTTTGCCCGCTCCCGGCCAGGGAGCACTGGCGATCGAGTGCGCTGCCACAAGCGCCGACCTCGCCGCCGCGCTCGCCGAGCTCGACGACCCGTACACCCGGGTCGCCGTGACCGCCGAACGTGCCCTGCTCGCCGCCCTGGAGGCCGGCTGCTCCGCACCTGTGGGTGCGCTGGCCGACCTCCTGGTCGACGGACAGGTTGTCAACGAACTGCGCCTGCGCGGAGTCGTCGGTTCCACCGACGGTTCCTCGCTGGTACAGCTGTCCACCACCGGTCCCGTCCCCACGTCGCACGACGACGCGGCGGCCCTTGGTCGCGAACTCGCGGCCGAGATGCTCGCCAAGGGTGCGGCCGGTCTTATGGGGGAGCGAGCACTTTGAGCCCCACCGGCCCCGCCGCATCCGACTTTCCTGCCCTGTCCCCACAAGGTCAGGTCACCTTCCTCGGCGCCGGTCCCGGCGACCCGGGACTGCTGACGCTGCGCGCCGTCGAGGCGCTTGCGAGCGCGGACGTCCTTGTCGCCGAACCGGACGTTCTCGACGTCGTTCGCGGTCATGCGCGGGCAGGCGTAAGCACGCCTGAGCTGACGGTTGTTGACGTGTCGTCAACAGCCGTCGGGGTACCCGTTCTCAGGGATGCGGCCAATCTTGTCATGGAGGCCGCGAAGGGCGGCAGGCGGGTGGTCCGTGCTGTCGCGGGCGACCCGGGCCTGGACGGCAACGCGGGCGTGGAGATGCTCGCCTGCGCCGCCGCCGGGGTGCCCTTCGAGGTCGTCCCGGGCGTCGCGAACGCCGTCGGCGTGCCCGCGTACGCCGGGGTGCCGCTGCGTGACGCGCAGGGTGCCGACGTGCGCTTCGTCGACGCCCGTACCGCCTCCGACCGGTGCTGGAGCGAGGTCGGCGCGAGCGATGCGACCGCCGTCGTCTCCACCACGCTGGACTCGGTCGCGGCCGCCGCCGGTGAGCTGGTCTCCGCGGGCCGCAAGCCCGACACCCCGCTCACGGTGACGATCGGCGGCACCACCACCCGCCAGCGGACCTGGACGGCGACCCTCGGGACGATCGCCCAGACCCTCAAGCAGGCGAAGGTGCTGCCCTCCCCGGAGGGGCACCGGCCGGTCATAGCCGTGGTCGGTGAGCGCAGCTCCGCCGCCCAGCGCGACCAGCTCGCGTGGTTCGAGTCCAAGCCGCTGTTCGGCTGGAAGGTGCTCGTGCCGCGTACGAAGGAGCAGGCCGCGTCGCTCTCCGACCAGCTCCGTTCCTACGGTGCGGTGCCGCACGAGGTCCCGACGATCGCCGTCGAGCCGCCGCGTACGCCCCAGCAGATGGAGCGCGCGGTCAAGGGCCTGGTCACCGGGCGCTACGAGTGGATCGCCTTCACCAGCGTCAACGCCGTCAAGGCGGTGCGGGAGAAGTTCGAGGAGTACGGGCTGGACGCCCGTGCGTTCGCCGGGATCAAGGTCGCGGCCGTCGGTGAGCAGACCGCCGCCGCCCTGGTCGACTTCGGTGTGAAGCCGGACCTGGTGCCCTCCGGTGAGCAGTCCGCCGCCGGGCTGCTGGAGGACTGGCCGCCCTACGACCCGGTCTTCGACCCGATCGACCGGGTGTTCCTGCCGCGCGCCGACATCGCCACCGAGACCCTGGTGGCCGGGCTGATCGAGCTGGGCTGGGAGGTCGACGACGTCACCGCGTACCGCACGGTCCGCGCCTCGCCGCCGCCGGCCGACACCCGTGAGGCGATCAAGGGCGGCGGCTTCGACGCGGTCCTGTTCACCTCGTCCTCGACCGTCCGCAACCTGGTCGGGATCGCGGGCAAGCCGCACAACGTGACCGTCATCGCGTGTATCGGCCCGGCCACCGCGAAGACCGCCGAGGAGCACGGCCTGCGCGTGGACGTCCTGTCCCCGGAGCCGTCCGTGCACAAGCTCGCCGAGGCGCTCTCCGCCTTCGGTGCGCAGCGGCGGGACGCGGCGAAGGAGGCCGGCGACCCGGTGACCCGGCCGAGCGAGCGCCGCCCGGGTGCGCGCAGGCGCCGGACGACGACGTAACAGCAGTACGCAGCAGTACGAGGATGAGTGGGCCCGGTCGCTTCGGCGGCCGGGCCCGCCGCCGTTCGCGGGCCCTTTCGGGGGGCCTTTTCCGGCACGGGTGTCGGTAAGAGGGTGATGTGGGCGGGTCTATCGTCGGAGGATGACTGCGTACGGAAACTTCCCCGGCTCCCGGCCCCGGCGGCTGCGGACGACCCCGGCGATGCGGCGGATGGTCGCCGAGACACGGCTCGACCCCGCGAACCTGATCCTCCCCGCGTTCGTACGGGAGGGCATCGATGCCCCGGTCGCCATCTCGGCCATGCCCGGCGTGCACCAGCACACCCTGGACACCCTGCGGAAGGCGGCCGTCGAGGCGGTCTCGGCCGGGGTCTCGGGGATCATGCTCTTCGGTGTCCCGGAGGACGCGAAGAAGGACGCCCGGGGCACGGCGGGCACCGACCCGGACGGCATCCTCCAGGTCGCCCTGCGCGCGGTCCGCGAGGAGGTCGGCGACGACCTCGTCGTCATGTCGGACCTGTGCCTGGACGAGTACACCGACCACGGCCACTGCGGGGTCCTGACGGCGGACGGCCGGGTGGACAACGACGCGACCCTGGAGCGGTACGCGGAGATGGCCCAGGTCCAGGCGGACGCCGGCGCCCATGTGGTGGGCCCCAGCGGCATGATGGACGGCCAGGTCGGCGTGGTCCGGGACGCGCTGGACCAGACGGGGTACGAGGACGTGTCGATCCTCGCCTACACCGCGAAGTACAGCTCGGCCTTCTACGGCCCCTTCCGCGAGGCCGTCGGCTCCTCGCTGACCGGCGACCGCAAGACCTACCAGCAGGACCCGGCCAACGCCCGGGAGTCGCTGCGGGAGCTGGCGCTCGACCTGGAGGAGGGCGCCGACATGGTCATGGTGAAGCCCGCCGGACCCTATCTGGACATCCTGGCCAAGGTCGCGGAGTCGGTGGACGTGCCGGTCGCGGCGTACCAGATCAGCGGCGAGTACGCGATGATCGAGGCCGCCGCCGAGAAGGGCTGGATCGACCGGGACAAGGCGATCCTGGAGAGCCTGACCGGTATCCGGCGGGCCGGGGCGCAGATGATCCTCACCTACTGGGCGACCGAGGTCGCCCAGTGGCTCGGACGCGGCAGGGACTGAGAGCGGCTCAGGGGCTGCCGGCTCCGGTCTCCTGGAGCCGGTGGGCCTCCTTGATGGAGAAGCGGGCGCTGTCCCGTACCAGCGGGTCCTGGTCCGCGCGGGCGGTGGAGTCCAGGGCCATCGCGACGAGCGGGTCCGAGGTGTAGGGCGCCAGCGACATCGCTGCGTACTGGCGGACCAGGTCCTCCTCCGGGTCCCGCAGGGCGGTGAGCAGGGCGCGGCCCGCGCGGCGGCGGAGGTCGGGGTCGTCGGGGGGCCAGACGCGCAGGACGGTGGCGCTCTCGACGCGGGCGAGGTCGTACTCCGCGGCGTCGGCGACCACCGAGACGAGGAACGGCAACGCCTGTGCGTTGGCGTCCAGTTCGGTGATGATCTCGCGCTTGCGGTCACTGCCGGGGGGCAGTGCGCGGTACTCGGCTATCAGGCGTTCGGCGGCTTCGGCCGCTGCCGCGGCCGCCGTGGTCGGGGGGTGCGTGTCGTTCATGGGGGTGGACACTTTCTGTCAGGGCCAGTCGACCAGTGCCATGAATGCTACGAAAGTGACCACGAGTGTGGTGGGTGCGGCCAGCGCCAGGCCCACCCGGCGGGCTACGTTGCGGAGCTGCCAGGGGGTGGCCCAGCTCGCGATCAGGGCCATCAGGGTCAGCAGCAGGCCCACCAGCAGGACGGTCCACGCGGGGCCGAAGCTCGCGTCGAAGCGGTCGGCCGCGGCGCCGTTGCAGGAGTCGCACGCCATCGGCGTGAGGCCGCCGACGAACAGGGCGATCAGTGCCATCGGCAGGGTCACGATCGTGGTGATCAGCGGGGCGATCCAGGCGCGGGGGTCGCGTGCGGTGTCGGGCATGCGTACGAGTCAACCTCGGGCGGCGGTCGCTCGCATGAGTACGGGGGCTCAGCCGGCGGGTGGTCCGTCCGCCCGGGGGCGGGGCTCCGGGCGGACGCTCACAGCCGCCGCCCGGGCCGCGCTGCTACGGCGTGATGCTGCTGAGGTCCCGGCTGAGGGACGACCGGTGCACGGTGGGGCGGTCCGTCGTCAGTCCCACCAGAACGACCACACTTCCTGGTCGAGGAGGTGCTTCTCCGCGTAGACGTCCAGGTCGTACGGCGGGGACTGGTCGATGTTGTCGGGGCAGAACGCGTAGTGCTCGGCGGCCAGCGCGCGGGCCTCCTCCAGGGTGGTCGGCGGGCGGCCCACGGAGACGATCATCGTGTCGAAGCCGAGCACCACGACCCGCAGGTCGTAGCGGTCCTCCCAGGAGCGGAGCACCGCGCAGAGCCGGGCCACGTCGTTCTCGTGGTTCATCGGGCCGGACCAGCCGATCGCCGCCGGTATGTCGGCGGTGCGGCGGGCCGGGACGAGGGCGAGCCGGGCCCCCGCCAGCCAGCTGTCGGGGTCGGCGGTGATGATGTCGGCGAGCTCGGCGGCCGCCGCGTCCGGGTCGCCCGGGGCCTCCTGCACGGGCGCCGGGGCGAGGCCGGGCCAGGGGCCGGGGGCGCGCTCCGGATCCGGGGCGTCCTCCGGAGCGCCGCCCACCTCGTCGTCCGCGTACTGCGTCCAGTACCCCGCGAGCACCTCTTCGGCGTCGTGGTCGCCCGCGTACGACGTGGCGTCCGGGCAGAGGTCCCACGCCTCGGGCCACTGGTCCCGCGAGCCGCCGTTGACCAACACCGGCAGCAGCCCCAGGCGCCGCCCGGCCGCGCGCAGGGCGGCCCAGTCGCCGGGAGCGGCGGGCCCGTCCGCGTACCAGAGCAGCGGTTCGTGCCACGGGCCGTCGAGCGTGGCGTCCACCAGGGAGCCGGGCGGGAGGTCCAGGCCCGAGGAGGCCAGGGAGGGCAGGGGATTCGGGAGCGTCGCCATGGAGGTGACTCTAGGCGGCACCACTGACAACGCCGGTGCCGGAAGGAGGAGCGGCAGGGGCCCGGGGACGCCCGGGTGATGTCCGGGGTGATGCCGCCCGACTCGGCCCCGGGGACGCCCTGTTCGGCCCGGGCGCGCGTATCGTCGCGGAGGCCTGTTTCCGGCGATTGCGGTGGGTGGTTCCATGAACAAGATCGTTTCGTCCATCTCGGTCTCCCTCGACGGCTTCTTCGAGGGGCCGGACCGGGATATCGAGTGGCATTCCGTCGACGAGGAGGTGCACCAGCACTTCAACGACGTCTTCCGCACGGCGGGTGCGTTCGTCGAGGGGCGCGTCACCTATCAGCTGATGGAGGAGTTCTGGCCGACCGCCGACCAGGATCCCGACTCCGCCGGGCCGATGGCCGAATTCGCGGGCATCTGGCGGGAGATGCCGAAGTACGTCTACTCCCGGACGCTGGAGAGCGTGGGGCCGGGGGCGACCCTGCTGCGCGAGGTGGACCGGGACCAGGTGTGCGCGGTGCGCGACGCGGCCGCCGGGGATCTGATCGTCGGCGGGGCGGACCTGGTGGAGACGTTCCGGCGGCTGGACCTCGTGGACGAGTACCGCGTCTACGTCCACCCCGTCCTCCTCGGCCGGGGCCGCCCGTTCTTCGGGGAGGGGGCGGACCGGCAGGGGCTGCGGCTCCTGGAGAGCCGGGCCTTCGGCAACGGGGTGGTGCTCCTGCGGTACGAGACGGATCCGGCACCGGCCGACGCGTGATGCGGCGGAGGGCCGACGCGTGAACCGTACGTACGGTTCACGCGTCGGCCTCTGAAGGCGATCCGGTGCCGAAAAGGGGCGACGGAAGGGGCGTCGGAGGGGGCGTCAGAAGGTGAGCGCCGTCGCCCGGTCCGACTGCCAGTAGGTGACGAAGCCGTTGTCGTCCCAGTAGGTCTCGGCCGGGAGCTTCAGCTTGGCGGGCGTGTCGTAGGTCGAGCCGTTCCGCTTGGCGAAGTGCACCGACAGGTTCTTGCTCTTGTGGAGCGTGCCCTGGCCGGGCTCGCCGGTCAGGCCGATGCCCGCGTACGCCTCCTCGCCGGGCGCGAGCGTGACCACGGCCTGCGGCTTGCTGTCCTCCAGGATCGGGAAGACGGACTGGGCGCCGTCGAAGCCGAGGCGCGGCGCGTAGTAGGCGTCGCAGAGGCCCGAGCCGGTGTTCTTCAGGGTGAGCAGCAGGTGGTTGATCGGGCGGGTCACCTCGGTGACCGTCACGGTGGTGTTCGCGGTCGTGCAGGCGGTGCGGGCCGTGGCGGCGGCCGGGGCCGCCTTCTCGGTGCCGCTGTGGGCGGTTTCGTTCCCGTTGCCGCCCGCGTGCTTGCCCCGGGCGGGGGTGGAGGCGTTCTCGGCGGGGGTCCCGGTGGGCGGGGCGGTGGTCTCCGGCGTCTGCGGCGCGGTGGACTCCGCCTTGCCGTCGGTGTTCGACGCGGCGGCCGGGGCCGGGCCGGCGCTCCTGGTGCCTTCGTTGCCGCCGCCGCAGGCGGTCAGCGAGAGGGCGGCCACCAGTGCGGTGGCGGCGAGCGCGGTGGTGCGGATGCGGTTGGTGCGCATGGCGGTGGTACTCCCCGTGGTCGGTACGTGGTTCGGTACGTCGGTTGGTGCTGCGGTCTGGTCCGAGCTTGTGGGGTGGCTGATTCCGGCCGCAACGCCTGGCGAACCATTGGGGATGCTGGAACGTCTACGCATACGGTGACCTGCGGGAATTCCGTGTCCCTGGAACGCCGTTCCGGGACGGATGAGGGAGGGGAACGCCGTCGTGGCGACGCCTGAGGCCGAGCATTTCGCGGCCCTGCTGAAGGAACTGAAGGACCGTTCGGGGCGTAGCTACGGGGTACTGGCCGGGAGACTGCACGTCAGTACGTCGACGCTCCACCGGTACTGCAACGGTGACGCCGTGCCCAACGAGTACGCCCCCGTCGAGCGGTTCGCACGGCTGTGCGGGGCGGTGGGCGACGAGCTGGTGGAGGTGCACCGGCGGTGGATCGTGGCGGACGCGGCCCGGCGGCGGCCTGCGGGGGCGGGGCCGGCGGCAGCGGTGGCGGGAGCGGCGGTTCCGGTTCCGGCGGCACCGGCACCGGCACCCGCACCCGTGTCGGCACCGGCACCCGCACCCGTGTCGGCACCGGAGACCGCCCCGGCGCCCCTCCCCGCGCCGGAGCCCGAGCCTCCCGTCGTCGTCACCGCCCCGGGCGGCAGCCGCTCCCCGTGGGCCCGGCTCTCCCGGCGTACGCGGGTGCTCATCGCCGCCGCCGGGGTCGCCGCCCTCCTCGTGCCCACCACCGTCGTCGCCACCGCTCTCGTCGGGTCGCGGGCGGAGGGCGGCGCGGGCGCTCCGGACCGGGCCGACCACGCGGCCGGGGACGCCTCCGTTCCCCCTGCCCCGACCGTCTCCCGCACCTCCGGGGCCCCGGCCTCCCCCTCCCCGAGCGCTTCCCCGTCCGCGTCCTCCGACGGGCCGTCGGACGGGCCCTCCGCGGAGCCCGATGCACCCGGCGCACCCGGCGGCTCCGGTACCGAGCGGTCCCAGGGCGGCACCGCCACCGGCCTCGGTGCCCCGCCGGCCGTCACCATCTCCTCGTACAACTGGGCCGAGCCCTGCGGCCAGTTCTACCTGCTGGACCGGGGGCCGGAAGGGGTGGCTCCGCCGCCCCCGCCGCAGGACCGGCGGGGCTGGGCCCGGTCGTACGGCGGGGTGGACGCCGGGAACATGCTGCTCCAGCTGACCGTGCAGGGCACCTCGCGCGAGGCGGTCGTCCTGAAGGGCCTGTATGTGCGGGTGCTGTCCCGCAAGGCTCCGCTGCCCTGGTCGGCGTACCTGATGGGCAACGGCTGCGGCAGCGGCATCGCGCCGCAGACCTTCGCCTCCGACCTGGATGCCGGGCACCCGGTCGTCACTCCGGTGCCGGGGACGCAGGGCGACCGGGTGATCCCGGCCGTGCACTTCCCGTTCAAGGTGTCGTCCGAGGACGTGGAGGTCTTCAACCTCGACATGAAGACCACCGGGTACGACGTCAGCTGGTACCTGGAGCTGAAGTGGAGCAGCGGCGGGCGTGAGGGGATGCTGCGGATCGACGACCGGGGGAAGCCGTTCCGGACGAGCGGGATGCGGGGGCGGCCGATGTACACGTACGGCAACGACGAGGTGAAGTGGGAGCCGTACCAGGCAGGTTGAGGGAGGGGCCGGCCGCTGTCCGTGGCAGCGGCCGGCCCCCGTCCCAGGGCCCCTCAGGCGGGGGACGCGCCCCAGCGGCGGAGGTCGAACGTGGGGTGCTGGGCCGCCGCGTTGGCGTCGCGCCAGATCCGCTGGACCGGCGCGTCGTCGTAGATCACGGCCGAACCGGACGCCTCGTACACCGCGTTGACGACCTCCCGGCACCGCGTTCCCGCGTACGCGATGTCCCGGCGCATCCGGGCCCGCTCCTCCGGGGTGCCGCCCGGGGCGGAGGAGGCGGCGAGGACGTCCAGGTCGGCGAGGAGCAGCGCCCGTGCGGTGTCGACCGTGGCGGTGAGCCCGGACACGTCCAGCCCCGAGACTCCGCCGGGGGAGCCCGCGTAGGCGTCCAGGGCCGCCCGTGCCGCGCCCAGGAGGACGCCCGCGAGCGCCACCGTGCCGACGGCGGCGAACGCCATGCGGTACGGGGTCGTCCTGGGGCGGCCGTGGGGTGAGGGGTTGACGGGGTCGAGGGCGCTGAGCGGGAGCACGCGGTGGTGGGGGACGAGGAGTTCGGGGACCGTGAAGGAACGGCTGCCCGTGCCGCGCAGGCCGCTGGTGTGCCAGTCGTCGATGCCCACGGTCCGCTGCTGCGGCAGGAGCACGACGTGCGGTTCCGGTTCGGCTCCGGGGGCGGGCGGGGCGCTCACCCCGGCGACGATCCACTCGGCGTGGTCGATGCCGGAGCAGAAGCGCCCCCACATCCCGCGCAGCAGATAGCCCTCCGGCACCCGTCGGGCGGGCGGTCCGGCGAGCCGCAGTTGCAGGGCGACCCGGCTGGAGGGCGCGGAGAACACCTCCTGGCGTGCCTCCACGGGGAACTGGGCGACGGTCCAGGTGTTGCCGCCCATGACCGCGCGCAGCCACCCCACCGAGGCGCAGCCCCGGGAGAGCTCCTCCGTGGTGAGGAGGGCGGTGGCGAAGCCGAGGCCGCTGCCGCCCCAGAGGCGCGGGGTCAGGACGTCGAGGAGGCGGGCGTCGTCCAGGAGGCGTACGGCCTCCTCCGGCAGGGTGCGCAGTCGGTCGGCCTCGGCCGCGTAGGCCCCGAGGCGGGGGGCGATCGCGCGGGCGGCGGCGACCGCCTCGTCGTGCGAGAGGGTCGGGCGGGGGCCGTCCTCGGTGTCCCGCGGACCTTCCGGGGCCGGTACGGAGGTGGTGGCGGCGATCACGAGAAGCTCCAGGGGGGTGTGGGCCGGGCGCAGCCGTCGTGGGTGAAGTACGCGGAGAGCGCGGGGTCCCGGGGGAGTGCGGCGAGGTCGGTGACCACTTCGCGGGCGGGGATCCCGGCCGCGTGGAGGCGCCCCAGCCAGGCGGCGGAGGGGGCGGCGGCGAATTCGGCGGGGGTCGTTGTGGCCGCTGCCCCGACCGCGATCAGGCCGTCGGCGGTCGGGGTGACGGAACCGGCCGCCGGCGGCGGGGTCCCCGGGCCCTCGTCCAGGCCGCGCAGCAGGGGCCGCAGCAGGACCCGGGAGGCCCCGAGCAGCGACGAGTCGACGCGCAGGCGCCCGGTCGCCGCGCCGGACTCCCGGGCCAGCAGGGCCGCCAGGACGGACTCGGCCGCGACATGGCCGCCCAGCAGGTCCAGCAGGGTCACCAGGGAGGGGGCCGGGTTCCCGTCCGGGGTCCGTACGGTGTCGGCGACGCCCGACCACGCCTGGACCATGGGGTCCGTCCCCGGCGGGCGGGGTCCGTCGGGTGCGCGGTCCCAGGCGGAGGCCCAGGCGTAGATCAGCCCGGGGCGGACGCGGGCCAGGTCCTCCTCGTCGAGCCGGAGGCGGGCCGCCTCCCCCGGGGCCCAGCTGTGCAGGAAGACGTCAGCCTCCGCTACGGTCTCCGCGACCGCGCGGCGCCCCGCCGCCGTACGGATGTCGGTCTCGCGGACCTCCTTGCCCGCGTTGAGCACCGCGAACCGGGCCGAGACCCCGCCCGCCAGGGGTGCCGCCCCGCGCGAAGGGTCGCCGCCGGGCTGTTCGATCCGGATCACGCGGGCCCCGAGCGCCCGGAGCACGGAGGTGGCCAGCGGGCCCTGGACGTGCCGGGTGGACTCGACGACGGTGAGGCCGGTGAGGGGGAGCGGGAGGGAGCCGGGGCGGGGGCGGGCGGCCGGGTACGGGGGTGTCGGCAGGCCGTCGTCCCGGGGGAGTTCGCGCAGCTCCCAGGGGTCGTCGTCGTACCGTACGTCGCTGTCGGCGCGCCGGTCCGCGAGGGTGCGCAGGGCGCAGACGGCCATTCCGGTCCGCTCGGCGAGGAGGAGCAGCTCGGCGAAGCGGTGGCGGGCCGCGCACTGGGCGAGCGTCGTGATCAGGGGGGACGCGGCGCGGGCGGAGCGGGAGGCGAATGCGCGCCAGCTGTTGGCGATGTCCTTGGCGGGGGCGCCGGCCGCCTTCCAGAAGTCGCGCCAGGGCTGCACCTCCAGCGCCTCCACCTCGAACCGCACCCCGTCCGCCGAGACGAACGGCGGCCGGGCCGTGCGGCGGTAGGGCGGGCTCGGGACCTCCTCCGGCTCGTCCCCGGCCGTCGCGGCGGCCACGTACGGCCCGAGGGAGAAGAGTGCCGCCTGCGCCACGCCGACCCGGGCCGTGCGGACCGGGGTGCCACGCAGTCCGGAGAGGGCGGCGGCCAGCAGGGCCTGGGTGGCGACGGTTCCGGCGAGGGTGCCCAGGTAGTCGGTGCCGAGCGGGCGCGGGCCGCCGTTGGCCCGGCCGTGGAGGGCCATGAGCCCGGTGGCGGCCTGGGCGGTGGTCTCGTCGAACGGTGTCGGGTCCCCGGCGGGCCAGCCCCGCAGGATCAGGTCCGTGCCCGGGGCGTTGTGCGGTCCGCCGAGGCCGATGACGGTCTCCGGGCCGGCCGTGGCGTACCGGTCGCGCACCGGGGCCGTGCTCCCGCTCCCGTGCCAGGGCCCCGAGCCGGGGCCGAACCGGGCGCCGAGCCGGGTGAGGTGGTCGCGGACGACCTCGGTCGCGGTGGCGAGGCCGGCGGGCGGGGCTGGCGGCAGGTGGACCAGGTGGCCGTCGAGCGGGAGGGCCTCGCTGGTGGTGAGCGGGGAGAGCGGTGGCGCGGATGTCAACGGGTCCTCCGGGGTGGTCCGGTGGTGGGTGTCCGGGGGCGGGGGGCGGCGCGGTTCGGACGACCGGAGACGGGCTGTTAGTTAGGTTAGGCTAACCATAGTCATAAGGAACCGTGATTGGCGTGATCTCGGCCGGATCGGCCCACGCGGGGGAGGAGTTGGACCGCCTGAGGGCCGGGGAGCCGGGTCGGGCGCGGCGTGATCCGTACGACAGGGGCTGAGCCCTGCCCGCAGCCGGGAGTACAGTCTGCGAGGCCCTGGCGGCCCGCGCCGGTGCGGCAGTGCCGGTCGGTGGGCCGCCCCACCCCCGTACCCCCAGGTGACCGATGTCCGGCATAGCCCAAGCCTCCGAACGAGCCGACCAGGACCCGAGCGACCGCAGCACGGAACCGCGTGCACAGGAAGAACTCGACCCGCGCGTCTGCGAGGAGCGCTCCCAGCGGCTCAGACGCAGGCTGGAGCGGCTGATCGGGATCGCGGCGACCGAGGGCAACGCGCTTGTCCCGCTGCGCAACGGCGACGAGATCTTCGGTGCGATGCTGAAGGCGATCCGGGGCGCCGAGCACACCGTCGACATGATGACCTTCGTCTACTGGCGGGGTGACATCGCGCAGGAGTTCGCCGAGGCGCTCGCCGACCGGGCGCGGGCCGGCGTCCGGGTCCGCCTGCTGCTGGACGGTTTCGGGTCCCGGCTGATCGAGAAGGACCAGCTGGACATGATGGACGAGGCCGGGGTGACGGTGGCCTGGTTCCGCAAGCCGCTCTACCTCTCGCCCCTCAAGCAGAACCACCGCTGCCACCGCAAGGTCCTCATCACCGACGAGTCCACCGCGTTCACCGGTGGCGTCGGGATAGCCGAGGAGTGGTGCGGCGACGCGCGCAACGAGAACGAGTGGCGCGACACCCATGTGCAGGTCCGCGGGCCCGCGGTCGACGGACTGGCCGCCGCGTTCGCGCAGAACTGGGCCGAGTGCCAGGAGGAGCTGTTCGACGACCGCGACCGGTTCGTGGCGAGCGACCGCCACGGTGACGCCGTCGTCCAGGTCGTGCGCGGTTCGTCGTCCTTCGGCTGGCAGGACATGCAGACCCTGATGCGGGTCGTCCTCGAATCCGCCGAGGAGCGCATCCGCCTGACCACGGCCTACTTCGCGCCCGACGACTACTTCACCGGTCTGCTCTGCGCCGCCGCCCGGCGCGGTGTGGAGGTCGAGATCCTGCTGCCGGGCCCGCACACCGACAAGCGGGTCTGCCAGCTCGCCGGTCAGCGCCACTACGAGGAGCTGACCGCCTGCGGGGTGAAGATCTACCAGTACCAGCCGACGATGATGCACACCAAGAGCGTCACGATCGACCGGATCGCCTCCCTCATCGGCTCCACCAACTTCAACCGGCGCTCCCTCGACCACGACGAGGAGGTCATGCTCGCGGTCATGGACTGCGACTTCACCGCCGCGCTCGACGGCCACTTCGACGAGGACCGGGACAAGAGCGTCCTGATCGAACGCGGCCGGTGGAAGCGGCGCGATGTCCTCCAGCGGGTGCGGGAGGCGGCCGTCGTGCCGATCCGCCGCTACCTCTAGGCCGGTATTCGTGCGTGTGCCCGGGGGCTGACCGGGCAGGCGGGGGGAGCAGCGTCCGTCTTGTGAAGGGAAGGGCCCATGAGCGTCTCAGCCGACACCTCTCCGGCACCGGCAGCCGCGGTGATCACCGAGCCCCTGCCCGACCTCCAGCTCCAGCTGCTCATCCAGCTCCTGGACGAGGATCCGCGCTCCAGCCTGCCCCTCACCCTCACTCACCCCGGTGGCCTCCTGCACGGCGATGTGATCGGGCACGAGCAGTGGAAGGCCGAGTGGGCCAGGAGCCTGCGCCAGGTCGAGGGCGAGGGCGCCAATCTGCTCGCCGAGTTCCCCGAGACGGTCGACCAGGGCGTACGGGAGCTGCACGGCCAGGAGGACGCGGAGACGGCCCGGCTGCCGCGCTGGATCCACCTGCGGGACGTGACGCTGCTCGGCGGGGCCATCAGCGCGGTCTCGCTGCCGCTGTGGCGCGGCCGGCTCTCGGACGTGTCGGGGTGGGCGCTGGGGCGCCCTCAGTGACGTCGTACGTACGGGGTCGGCCCCGGCACCTGTGAAAGGTGCCGGGGCCGACCTGCGTACAGCCGCTCGGGGTCAGAGCCGCTCGGGCGTCCGGATGCCGAGCAGCTCCATGCCCTGGTGCAGGGTCCGGGCGGTGAGGTCCACCAGGAGGAGCCGGTTCTCGACGACCTCGGGTGCGTTGTCCGGGCTGAGCACCTGGCACTGGTCGTAGAACGTGGTCAGGTGCGACGCCAGCTGGTACAGGTACGCGGCCAGCTTGTGCGGCTCGTACCCCGAGGCGACCTCGCCGAGGACCTCGCCGAACTGGTCCAGGTGCAGGCCGAGCGCGCGCTCCGCCGGGGCCAGCGCCAGCTCCGGGTGGGCGGCCGGAACCGCGTCGCCCGCCTTGCGCAGGATCGACTGGATCCGGGCGTACGCGTACTGGAGGTAGACCGACGTGTCGCCGTGGAGCGACACCATCTGGTCGAGGTCGAACTTGTAGTCCCGTACGGCGGAGGTCGACAGGTCCGCGTACTTCACGGCCCCGATGCCGACGTACCGGCCGTTCTCCACGATCTCGTCCTCGGAGAGCCCGACCTTCTCGGCCTTCTCCCGGACGACAGCCGTGGCCCGGGAGACCGCCTCGTCGAGGAGGTCCTCCAGCCGCACGGTCTCGCCCTCACGGGTCTTGAACGGCTTGCCGTCCTTGCCCAGGACCGTGCCGAACGCGAGCTGCACGGCCTGCACGTCCTCGTTGAGCCAGCCCGCCCGGCGGGCCGTCTCGAAGACCATCTTGAAGTGCAGCGACTGCCGGGCGTCCACCACGTACAGCAGGGTGTCGGCCTTGAGGTTCTGCACCCGGTCGCGGATCGCGGAGAGGTCGGTGGCCGCGTAGCCGTAACCGCCGTTCGTCTTCTTCACGATGAGCGGGACCTTGTTGCCGTCAGGACCCAGCACATCGTCGAAGAAGACGCACAGCGCACCCTCGGAGCGGACGGCGACGCCCGTCTCCTCCAGGATCCGGCAGGTCTCCTCCAGCATGTCGTTGTAGCCGGACTCACCGACGATGTCGGGGTCGCGGACCTCCATGTCGAGCTTGTCGAAGACGGAGTGGAAGTAGATCTTCGACTCGTCGACGAAGCCCTGCCACAGCTCCAGCGTCTCGGGGTCCCCGGCCTGGAGGGCCACCACCCGGTCCCGCGAGCGCGCCTTGAACTCCTCGTCGGAGTCGAACAGCGCACGCGACGCCTTGTAGACCCGGTTCAGCGTCGACATCGCCGCCTCGCCGTCCGCCGCGTCACCCTCGTGCTTCAGGGCGCCCGGGTGCTCGATCAGATACTGGATGAGCATGCCGAACTGGGTGCCCCAGTCGCCGATGTGGTGGCGCCGGACCACGCTCTCGCCGGTGAACTCCAGGATCCGGACCATCGCGTCACCGATGACCGCCGACCGCAGGTGGCCGACGTGCATCTCCTTGGCCACGTTCGGCTGGGCGTAGTCGATGACCGTGGTCCCGGCCGCCGCGTCCACCGGCACGCCGAGGCGGCCCTCGGTGTCGGCGGCCCGGGCGGCCAGCGTCTCGACGATCGCCCTGTCCGCGAGCGTGATGTTGAGGAAGCCGGGGCCGGAGACCTCGATGTCCTGGATCAGCTCACCCGCCGGGAGGGCGGCGGTGACCTGGCCTGCCAGCTCCCGGGGGTTGCCCTTGAGCTTCTTGGCGAGCGCCAGGATGCCGTTGGCCTGGAAGTCGGCCCGGTCGCTTCGGCGCAGCAGCGGGTCCGCGGTGCCGGCATCCGGCAGAGCTGCCGTCAGGGCGTCCGCCAGCTGCTGCTGGAGCGTGGAAGCGAGGGAAGGGACCGAGGCCATGGCTGGCTGCCGTTTCCGTAGGGGTACAAGGGATCTCCCCAGTATCCCACGGGGCGTAAAGCCGTTTTCGCGCTACGGGGGGTAGCTGGGAGAATGGTCGGTAACCCACTGGGACCGACAGACGAGAGAAGGACGTGCCGACCGTGGCCGAGAGTCAGACCAGCACCGAGACCGACTGGGTCTCCCGCTTCGCGGACGATGTCATCGCCGAATCGGAGCGTCGTGCGCCTGGCAAACCGGTCGTCGTCGCCTCCGGGCTTTCCCCGTCGGGCCCGATCCACCTCGGCAACCTCCGCGAGGTCATGACCCCGCACCTGGTCGCCGACGAGATCCGCCGCCGGGGCCTCACCGTGCGCCACCTGATCTCCTGGGACGACTACGACCGCTACCGGAAGGTCCCCAACGGGGTCCCCGGCGTCGACGCGTCCTGGGCCGAGCACATCGGCAAGCCGCTGACCTCGGTGCCCGCCCCGGCCGGCTCCTCCCACCCGAACTGGGCCGAGCACTTCAAGGCCGCCATGACGGCGGCCCTGGACGAGCTGGGCGTCGAGTACGACGGAATCAGTCAGACGGAGCAGTACACCGCGGGGACCTACCGCGAGCAGATCCTGCACGCGATGAAGCACCGCGGTGACATCGACGCCGTCCTCGACCGCTACCGCACCAAGAAGGACCCGGCGGCCGGTTCCGCGTCCCAGAAGAAGAAGCCGCAGCAGCAGAAGAAGGTCGACGAGGCCGAGCTGGAGGCCGCCGAGGGCTCCGGCGCCGCCGACGAGGACGACGGCAGCGGCAACAGCGCGGGCTACTTCCCGTACAAGCCGTACTGCGGCAACTGCGAGAAGGACCTCACCGTCGTCACCTCCTACGACGACGACACCACCGAGCTGAACTACACCTGCTCGGCGTGCGGCTTCGCCGAGACGGTCCGGCTCAACGAGTTCAACCGCGGCAAGCTGGTCTGGAAGGTCGACTGGCCGATGCGCTGGGCGTACGAGGGTGTGATCTTCGAGCCCAGCGGCGTCGACCACTCCTCGCCGGGCTCCTCCTTCGTCGTCGGCGGCCAGATCGTCCGCGAGGTCTTCGACGGCGTGCAGCCCATCGGGCCCATGTACGCCTTCGTCGGCATCTCCGGCATGGCCAAGATGTCCTCCAGCAAGGGCGGGGTGCCCACCCCGGCCGACGCGCTGAAGATCATGGAGGCGCCGCTGCTGCGCTGGCTCTACGCCCGCCGCAGGCCCAACCAGTCGTTCAAGATCGCCTTCGACCAGGAGATCCAGCGGCTGTACGACGAGTGGGACTCGCTGGGCCGCAAGGTCGCCGACGGCACGGTGCTGCCCGCCGACGCCGCCGCGTACGCCCGGGCCATCGGCACCGCGGCCGGGGAGCTCCCGAGCACCCCGCGCCCGCTGCCGTACCGGACGCTCGCCTCGGTCGCCGACATCACCGCCGGCGCCGAGGACCAGACCCTGCGCATCCTCAGCGAGCTCGACCCGGAGAACCCGCTGACCTCGCTGGACGAGGCGCGCCCGCGCCTCGACCGCGCCGAGAACTGGATCACCACCCAGGTCCCGGCCGAGGCCCGCACCATCGTCCGCGACGAGCCCGACAAGGAGCTCCTCGGCTCGCTCGACGACCAGGGCCGCGAGTCGCTGCGCCTCCTCCTGGAGGGGCTGGACTCGCACTGGTCGCTGGACGGGCTCACCACGCTCGTCTACGGCGTACCGAAGGTGCTGGCGGGCCTGGAGCCGGACGCCAAGCCGACGCCCGAGCTGAAGGCCGCCCAGCGGTCCTTCTTCGCCCTGCTCTACCGGCTGCTCGTCAGCCGCGACACGGGGCCCCGCCTGCCCACGCTGCTGCTCGCGGTGGGGGCGGACCGGGTGCGCCGACTGCTGGGCGCGTAGCACCGCCGTACGTACGAAAAGGGCCGCCGCCCGGGAATCTTCCCCGGGCGGCGGCCCTTTCCGTACGTCCGTACGTTCCGGCTCAGGCGCTCTGGTCGGCCGTCGCGCGCTGCGCGTAGAGGTCCTTGAACTGCGGCATCAGGTCCTGGAGCAGCTGCGTCGAGCGCGGGTGGTGCACATTGCGCCGGTCGGCCAGGTGGATGTCGAGGGCCTCGATGTTCGGGTACTCACCCACCTCGTCCGTGTACGCGCTGAACTCCTCGTACGCGCGGTCGGCGAAGTCGTTGTCCTCCTGGGACCACTCCTCCAGCTGCGGCGCGTCCTCGGGGCCGGGAGCGGGCACGGCGGGCGGCTCCTCGTCGGCGGCCTGCTGCACGGGCTGTACGGGCTCCCCCTGCTGTACGGGCTCCGGGCCCGCGTGGGGCTCCTCGCGGAGTTCCTCGCGGCGGGGGTGCGGGACCGCGCCGATCGTGCCGACGTTGCCGAGCGGGCGGGTGCGGCCGGGGCCCAGGGGGACGGCGGCGGGCGTCGGCTCCAGGCCCTCGGCGTGGAGCGGGTCGTACGCGCTCGCGTGCGGGGCCTCGGGAAGCTTCTGGGCGGCGAACCAGGGGCTGTCGTGGGTGGGCGGGACCTGCGGGGCCTCCAACGCCTGCTGCTGCTCCTGCTGCTGAAGCCGGGAGTGGTGGGGCTGGGGCTGGGGCGCCTGCTTCCGGAGCGACATCGGCTGCTGCTGCGGGTGCTGATGGGCCTGCTCCTGCTGGGGCTCCCGCTCCTCGCGGCCCAGCTCGTGCCCGTGCTCCCGGCCCTGCTCCCGCTGCGGCCCGTAGGGCAGTTCGGCCTTCGGGGCGGGCGGCAGCAGGGCCGGCTCGATGCCGGCGGCGGCGAGCCCGGCCGGGGCGGTCTCGGCGAGCGGGACGCCGTACTTCGCCAGCCGCAGCGGCATCATCGACTCGACCGGGGCCTTGCGGCGCCAGTTGCGGCCGAACCGGGCCTGGAGGCGGGCCTGGTAGATCAGCCGCTCCTGTTCGAGCTTGATGACCTGCTCGTAACTGCGCAGCTCCCAGAGCTTCATGCGCCGCCACAGCTTGAACGTCGGTATGGGGGAGAGCAGCCAGCGGGTGAGGCGCACGCCCTCCATGTGCTTGTCGGCCGT
>NZ_BMUG01000024.1 GCF_014650075.1 Streptomyces microflavus
CTCCGCAGCCCGCCAGTAACCCTCAACAACCCGACTTACACCGCTCGTTTGACAGACCCGCCCACGCCTAGGACCTGTACCGAAAGTGGATCTTGGGCTGTGGATGATCACGGTTCATGGGTCGGGGAGATCTCACGGACGAGCAGTGGGCGGTGCTGGAGCCGCTGTTGCTGAAGGGTGCCAGGTTGGGGCGGCCGCCCCTCTGGCCTCGGCGGCAGCTGATCAACGGCATACGGTTCCGGGTTCGGACCGGCGTTCCGTGGCGGGACGTGCCCGCCGAGTACGGACCGTGGAGCCGGGTCTACGACCTGTTCCGCCGGTGGCAGCGCAACAGCACCTGGCACCGGCTTTTCACCCGTCTCCAGTCCGTGGCCGATGCGGAAGGTGCGATCACGTGGGACCTGAGCGTCGACTCCACAGTGTGCCGCGCTCATCAGCATGCAGCCGGGGCCTGTAAGCAGGGCGACCTGCAGTAGGAGCCGCCTGGTGGTACATCCACCGAGCCGGTCGATCGTGGTGACGGCCGGGGCAGCGCGGGGATTCACCGCAGTTCGAGGCGGTGTTGGACAAGGTCCGCGTGCCCCGCATCGGTCCGGGACAGCCTCGCGTCCGCCCCGACAGCGTGCGGGCCGACAAGCGTACGCCTCCCGCAGGAACCGGGCTCACCTGCGCCGGCGCGGGATTCGCTGCACCATCCCGGACAAGGCCGACCAGGCCCGCAACCGCCGAAGGCTCGGTTCCCGTGGCGGCCGGCCGCCACGCTTCGACCCGCTCGACTACCGCGAGCGCCACGCGGTCGAGTGCGGGATCAACCGCCTCAAGAGGAACCGCGCTGTCGCCACACGGTACGACAAGCTCGCTGTCCGCTACGAGGCGACAGTCCTGGTCGCGGCGATCAATGAGTGGCTGTGATCCTTCACCGAAAAGGCATCGGGGTCCACGGCAACGCCTCGCGCCATCCCTGTCGATCGTGAGCCCAGTCCATCATCACCTTGGCGGTCGACTCTTCCGGGCCGAACGCTTCATGGACCCTTGGAACGTGGGCCTGGTAGTGCTCCTCCGCACTGCCTTCGCGGTACTCGACCCGGTAGCTGAGGTCATCGTTCAGGTACACCTGAATGTAATGCTGATCCGCAGGCTCCAGATCGAGTCTGTCCAGGATTACAAACCGGTGCGACAGGCTCATCTCGGCCAACAGGTCGTGCAGGGCCTCCTCGGTCGGGTCGTCCACAGTACGGCCGCCCGCATCAACTGCACGCAGTAGTGGCTTCAGCATGCACGCGACTGTACCGATCCAGAGGGCTCAACTGCCCAGCAGTCCACTTACGCAACAGGCCCTAGCAGGCGTCCTGCGGCGGCTGCCCCGCAGCAGCGGGGCAGGACGGCCGGGCGTCGGACCTTGCTTCGTTGTGACACTAGCGACATCCAACTGACGATGTTGCGCGCCTGGAGAACCCTGGTGGATCAAGCCCGCACAGCACAGGGACCGAGAACGTGTCCCGGCCAGAAACGATGGCTCAGCTTCACTGCTCTGCCGGACAGACCGCGCTGGGATCAGCCGATGCGAGCGGCTGTGGCAGACGACCACAGGGCCGCCTGCCGTTTCCACCAGCGGACGAGGACCAGGTTGCGGCCACGCACGGGTCGACAGGTCGGCGCAGCGATGGGCTTACCGTGCCCGGAGGCCGTGGCAACAGCGCCCGAGGGGGAAGGGCGCCTTCGTTCCCCTGCCGGGAGAAGACGATCGCTGCGGTTCATCAGCCAGTTGCCACATGCCCTCAGTGAACCCGGGTGGATCCATGTAGAGAGCTTCGTGAGGCCCGCCCGGGGTCGGTACAGTTTGAGGGCTGGGGCGTCAGGGCCGACAGGCGCCGTGCGGGCTTGTGGAGACCGTGCGCATCCCAGCTTCCCAGTTCGCCGGCCACCAGTCTGATCAGCAAAGCGCCAGACCAGCGAAAGCTGTTGCTCATGCCTGGTACTCGGCGGGACGATCGTCGATCCGAGGCAGAGCTGCAGAGGGCATCGTCGACGGCTGGCGGGCAGCGGAAGAGTCAGCAGTCCTTCTGGGCTGCGGCCCGGCGCTGTCTTTTACCCAGGAGGGCCTGGGAGATGTCCTCGGTGTTGCTCCTGAGGTTCTTGTAGCCGTAGCCTCGCTCGGCCAGCCACGCCTTTGCCGACTCCTCAGCCCGATCGGTCGCTGCCAAGATGTCCTCTTCGCGCTCGCCCGAGTCTTCGAAACGAAAGGCAAAAGCGGCTCGTGCGGCCAGGTCGTAGCTGAGGTGTCCCTCCCGAGTGAAGGCTGCCTGCAGGACGTCATGCTCTGCGGCACGGTGCAGGAGCTCGGCCCGCTGATCCGTGCTGAGACCGTCGAAGACGCCGCGGACGGTGATGCGGAAGGTTCGAGCGCTCATTGCCCGACCCTATCCAGCGCGATCGGCACAGCTCCACTGCGTTTTTCTGGCGCCACGCACCGGCATGCAGACCTGTCAGGGTAAGCGGAGATCAAAGGTCCGGGGAGCATCTGCGGACGTTCCGTCGCTTCTACCTGCTGTTTCAACTCGGCGCTGGACACGGTCGGCGTGTCCAGGACACGCTCACCAGTCTTACGTTGAGCTGCCCGGCGAGCTGGTTCTGGCGGTGGGCGGCCAGTTGCAGAAGATCTGAGCGACAAGGACTGTAGGTCGTTCTGGGTCGCCGTTCAGCTTCCTACGTGCGGGCAGCGGCGTTGAGCCTAGGTGTTCATCTGGGCCCATACTGTCTTGCCGTCCGCGGTGCGGCTGCACCCGAACGCACAGGTGAGAGCGCGGACGATGGCCAAGCCTCGGCCGTGATCGCAGTCGGTGTCGTTCCAGGGTATGGACAGGTCAGTGGTCTCCGGGCACGTGTCGGTCACCTCGATGACGAGCTGTCGGTCCTGGGACAGCAGCCGAAGTCCCACCGGGCCGTTGAGCGTGTGCAGGCAGGCGTTGGTCACGAGCTCCGAGACGACCATGACAGCGTCTTCTACCGCGACTCGCGACACGCCCCATGAAGTCAGGATCTCGTCGGCATAGCGGCGGGCCGCTCGCACAGCGTGCAGCCCTTGATCGAGGGGCAGGTGGCTGCTGAGCGGGCTGCTGTTCTGGGGCGGAGCGGGGGTGACGTCGATGGTGGTCTTCATGGCTACCTCGCCTTGAGGTGGAGGGTGTTGGCGCAGGAACGGAGCGTCCGGGTGTGGCTGGCCCCGTCGTTGCCTGGCTCGTGCTGCTTGGGAGACTTCGGCTCTCCCCCGGGGCCCCGGCACCGTGTCGTCCTGACGGCTGAGGCTGGGAACCTCCTGTGTGGGTCTGCTGGTGGGTGGATACCCCGGACCCGGGCAGCGGGGCGGTTTGGATCCGGGTCCGGGGTGGCTGGGCTCACATCAGGGGCCCTGGGAGCACATCAGGAGTGCGGGAGTGCTCGGTTGATGATGCGTCCCTGCACGTGTGTCGGACGCGGGCCGCCGGATGTGCGGGCTGAGATAGGGCATCCGGGGAGAGGTTTGCGGGGCGGGACGCGCAGGCGAGCCCGTCGGGCGCGAGAGCTGCGTCGGGTGAAGAAACCGCGGTCGGCGAAATCTGTTTCCCGGCGCCGCCCGGGCCCACCCCTCGCGGGGCCCGGGCGGCGCCGGCTGCCTAGATCGGCAGTTCGCCCGCCCTCGGCCGCCAGACGTGGCGCCAACTGGGTTGAGGCGGAATCTGCACCTGCCGGGAAGGCCCCAGGCTTTCCCGCACGGCTCAGCACGTCGGCAGTGCGGGGAAACGCGCCCGCCGGGACTGCCGCATGTGTGCCGGCGAAGAGGAGCATCACCGGCCTTGACAGGTGATGGGGCGGTGAAGCGATCACCAGCAAACTCGGCGGGCTCGATGCCGATGCCGTCGAGGGAACAACAACGGCACCGGGGGATACAACGACCGCCATGACGGCCTCCCTTGCAATGCCGGTCAGCAGTCGTGGCCAACCGGGTACGGCAAGTCTCTCCCCACATTTTTCGTGCGTCAAGGAAGGAAACAACTCGTTACGCGAGCGTGATAGCGAGCACACCGAGTGACAGACGGGCATTTTGTGTAGTTTTACCAGGTGGATGACCGCCCCTTCGGCAAGAGAGGCCGGGAAAGCTCGCTGATTTCATTGACATGTCGAAGAAATTTCGGCAGGTTATCCACCGACCGCAGGGGGCTGGAGCTTGCAACTCGAGCGCTACCACGCTCTCGACAGCCAGCCCCCATCCACCGCCGGCGCTCCCCCGCCGACGTTGGATGCCCGATCGGGAACGCGCAGGCACGCGCGGCCCCACTTCCCCACCGCACGCCCCACCCTCACCCCACGGAGGGAGCGATCCAGCCCTGCGGCTACGCGACGGACCGCACTCACCAGCGGCCCCCGCCCGGGCCGCACGCCTCGAAAGGCATCACCGTGAGCCCGGAGGCCACCGGCAGCCCGAATCCACTCACAGTCCAATGTCAGGTACATGCAAAATTATGGGTCGCCGCTGGCGATCTCCCCACGCATGGAGGAAGTGCCATGAACCTCGCATTCGCAACATCGTCCCGGCGCACGGCACTGGCAGCCGCCGTACTGGCCACCGGCCTGCTGGGCGTACTCGCCCCGGCGCCGGCCGCAGCCCACGGCACGGTCATCACCCCTGAAACCCGCAACTACGGCTGCCTGCAGCGCTGGGGATCCGGCGAGCCCAGCGAGTCCCAGGACCCCATGTGCTACCGCACCTTCCAGGAGAACCCCAACGCGATATCCGCGTGGAAGGCCGTCTACGCCAACAACACCGGCGACAACTACAAGCAGGCCATCCCCAACGGCCAGATCTGCAGCGCCGGCGGCCAGGGCGAGACGAACTATGGAGCGCTCGACCGGCCCGGCCCCTGGACCACCACCAGTCTCGGCTCCGACTTCACCGTCGACCTCTACGACGAGGCCCAGCACGGCGCGGACTGGCTGGAGATCTACGTCACCAAGCAGGGCTTCGACCCCCAGACACAGCCGATCGGCTGGGGGGACCTCGAACTGGTTCAGAAGACTGGACGCTACCCCTACCAGTCGCACTACGTCGCGGACGTCAGCACCTCCGGCTACAGCGGACGCCACGTCGTGGTGACCGTCTGGAAGGCCTCGCACATGGACCAGAAGTACTTCCTGTGCAGTGACGTCACCTTCAACTGAGCCACCGGGCCCGTCCCACTCCGTAAGCGCAGACGGCCCCGCGAGGAAGGATCCGACTTCCCTCGCGGGGCCTGACCCTCAGGACCCATAGGACATGCCCGCCCCACAGCAACGAATCCGGCATCGGCCGTCGGCTTCGACACCCTCAGCCAAATCTGCGGTCTCCAGTGTCTCGCCCAGGAGGACAGCGATGCCGAACATCCGCTGTGCCGCCCTGCGCTCCCGGTACGCCTGGACCCGGCCACCGCATCGCCGTGCCAGCGCCCGGCCACCGCATCCTTCGGAAGCCGGGCGCCGCACAGAGCACAGCAACGGGCCCGGACCACGTCTCCAGCATCACGCGATGACGATCCGAAAGCCCGGGTGGGGCCAGAACACCCCGTCCTCATCCCGGTCCGGGCGAAACCGTTCCCCCCGGGCCCGGAAGAGACCGCCTCGGACGGCGGGCCTTCCCCCGTCTCCGGTCCGGTTCCGAGGGCACGGCGAGTGCTTGTCGTGTCAGCCAGGCAGACCCCGACGCCCCCCGCGCTCGTGGTTCCTGGAGGTCCGGCAGGCGGACACCAGCAAGGACATCGCTGATGTCGGCTTCGCTGCGCGGATACTGGTGGGCCCTGAAGCTTCGGGGCCTGCGCCAAGGACGCGGCGAGTGGTCACGGAGATCTTTGTCGTTCCGCACCGCCTGGTAGCCCGCAGCGCCACCTGAGGCCCCATCCTGCAACTGGCCTCCCCCTACCCGAGAGGCCAGCAAAACCTAGGAACTGGTGGCCGCTATGGCGGAGGAGCTGCCCTGCTGGGAGCGGGGGGTCTTCTCGCCTACGCGGTTGGGTTCGATGGTTCGGGGGTCGACGGCTTCGCCGGGGGCGCCCTGCCGGTAGACGCCTTCGGGGTCTGAGTCACGGTCATGGGGCAGCAGGAAGAAGACCCTGCGCCGGTACAGGCCGCTGTCCGGGTCCGCTTCGGCGTCGGTGCCGAGCTCGATGTAGCCGATCATCCGGCCATCGCGGGCGTAGCGGGGTTTGTTCTTGCGGCGGGGGGTCTTGTCCAGGGCCTGGCGGACGTAGTCGAGGTGTTCGGGGTCCTCGAGCCACACCACGTTCGCTTCGTGGGCGAGGTCGCTGTCGGTCAGTAGCGAGCTCATGGCCGCGGCCTCTCCTTCGTCGGCGTGCACCGGGTGGGCCGGTGCCTGCGTGGTGTATCTGTTCCCTCTGGTGGTGCAAGACAGTCGTGCGTGCCGTTTGGGGGGCTCGCGGTTGTGGCGGCGTGCTGGTTCTCGGGCAGGGGCCGCGGGAGGCGGAGCGTGGGTTCATCGTAGAACGGGCGGGTGCCTTGCGGCAGAGGGCTCAGTGCCTTGGTTGGCTGGTCAGCGTGGTGGGTGTTCATTCTTCGGCTGCCAGGGCGAGGTTGGGGTAGAACTTGCGGCCGTTGGATTTGATCATGTCGGCCGGTGAGGCGAGTCCGACTTCCTGGCGGACCCGGGTGGCGAAGGCTCGGGCGGTGCCGGGGCGGATGCCTTCGCTGTTCGCGCACCAGGTGCTGTAGGAGGCGTAGAGGAGGCCTTGTTCGGCGCGGAGCTCGTTGTTGTCGGGGTCGTGGATGCAGCATTCGGTCAGGAAGCGGCCGATGTGGTCCTCGGTGTTCGCGTAGGCGCTGGTGGCGATGCGGACGCGGTCCGGGCCAGCGAGGGTGTCACGGGTGGCGAGGTAGCGGCGGGCGCCTTCGGTGAGCCAGTGCAGGATGCCGGGTCCTTCGTCCTGGACGAGTTCCACGGCGAGGTTGTCGATCTTGCGTTCGTCGGGGACGATCCGCTCGAAGGGCAGCAGGCGGATCCTGCGCCAGAACGCGAAGCCGCCGGTGGAGACTTCGGGGCGGTGGTTGCCCAGGAGCCACAGCTTGTGGGTGGGTGTGAAGGAGAAGTAGTCCTGCCGCATCCGGCGGGCCTTGATCTTGTCCCCTCCGGTCAGCAGCCGGACGCGTGCTTCGTCGAAGCGGTCGTTGGGCTTGAGCTCGCTGCAGACGATCAGGCGTCGTCCGTGGAGTTCGGTGAGTTCGGTGGAGTGCTCGGAGAAGGCGCCGCGGTCCATGAGGAAACCGGGTGGGGCCGCGTCGGCGTAGTCGCCGAGGATCTGGATCATCACGTCGAGGAGGACGGACTTGCCGTTCTTGCCCTGCCCGTGGAGGAAGGGCAGCACCTGGGCGCCGACGTCGCCGGTGATGGAGTAGCCGAGCAGCAGGTGCAGGAAGTCGATCATTTCCCGGCCTTCGGCGTCGTCGCCGAAGGTGTCGTCCAGGAAGCGGTGCCAGCGGGGGGTGGGCATGTTCTGGGGGGCAACGGTGGTGGCCCGGGAGTGGAAGTCCCGGGTGGGGTCGGGCTTCCGGATGCGGCCGTTGCGGAGGTCGACGACTCCGTCGGGCGTGCACAGGGCGTACGGGTCCCCGTCGAGCGTGTCGGGATCCACCGAGAGGTCGGGGGATGCCTTGGCCTGGGTGAGGAGGGCTTTCATGCCGGTGGTCGACATGGTGCGCTTCTTGTGGTGGTGGAGTTCCCGCTCGCTGAACAGCCCGCGGGGATCGGTGTCGGGGATCTCCTCGGCCATCTCTCCCGCCGCCCAGAGGGCCGCTTTCTCTCCGCCGGTGCGCTTCCATCGGTAGCCGTCCCAGGAGTACCAGCCCAGGCCCTCCACGTGGCGGAACTGGTCGCGGTAGAGACGTACGAACAGCTTCGCGTTCCCTCGGTCCGTGAGCGTTCCCGGGATTCCACCGGGCGGGGGCCAGGCCGCTGGTGCGGAGGCCGTCCCGGCGGCCTGCTCGGGAAAGGTGGGCTGCGGGGAGGGCAAGGGTTCGGTGATGGCATCGAGGGCGAGCATCTGCTGAGCGGCGGCAGTTGCGTCAAAGCGCGGGCTTTCGGCGCTGCTGCTCATGAGCGTCCTTTGAGGTGGAGCGGACGGGAGGCCCCTGCTGCGAGACCGTCGTGGATGATCTTCTCGTTGTGGGAGGTCTGCCAGGGCCGGGCGGTGTGCGCGGTGGCGGTCAGCAGTTCGCGTATGGCGGATTCGTCCAGGTGCCCGGCTGCGGCCAGTCCCCCGGCGGTGAAAGCTGCCCGGTTGAGTTTCTCGGTGAAAGCGGCGCCTTCCGGCACAGTTCCGCACCGGGCGACTTCGTCGAGAAGAGGGTCAAGAACCCGGTGCGCGGCTCGTGGGCTTCGAGTACCCCGGGCTCGCGGGATGGTGGTGGTCGGCGCCTGCTGGGGCTCAACGACATGTCCGGTTCGGGCAAGTTCGCTCGCGAGCCAGGCGGGCAGAGGAGCGGGATGACGGACGGCCCCCACGGGCTCGTAGGTTCCCTGTCTGGTGCGGGTGGTCGGGGCAACGATATAGCCGCCTTCAGCTCGTACGTCGACCTGCCAGGCCAGCGCTACCTTAGGGCTGGATCCGGCCGAGGACCGGTACCGGATCTTTGAGGTCGCAAGGCGGTACCAGACGTGAAGCCCGCCGGAGGGCGTGCGCACTCGCAGGGTCGTGGTGTCCTTCGCGGGGTCGACCTGCTGCCGGTAGGCGGCCAGGAGCGCCATCGTGTCGAAGCCGGAAGCCAGGCCGTCGAGATCGACGGAGTCGTGGATCGGGATGCCTGGTAGGAGTCGGCTCCGGTCGGGGGCGGAAGCGCTGTGTGCATCGATGTCGATGACGATGAGGTTGGCCGGTCCGCAGGCGACGCCAACTCCGGAGTTGGGGCTGGCTGTCCACCAGCTGTCGATGTTTCGCCGATCAGTGGTGCCGGCGTGAAAGCCATGGCACGGCCGCCCCGCATCGGGACAAGGACAGGTGCGGGGGTCGTGCCGCTGTGCCTTGCAGTCAGGACAGTTGCCGGGCGGGGTTTTCATGCCAGGGGCCAGGGGGTGGACTGGCCATCCGTTGCCTGCACACCAACGGGCCAGCACAAGCGGGGGCACGACCCGGCCGTCAAGGCCTGAGGGGGGCGACTCGCTGCGGCGCTGCACGTAGTTGTCCTCGTCCGTCAGGTTGCAGACCGTCGGTCCCTGCGGCTCTTGGCTAGGAATGAGCTGGTCAGCCGGTACCCGCGCAACAAGAAGGGACTGAAGGGACTGTCTTTCGGAATGAGTGTAGGACGCCGTCCTCTGGTTTGGTGGGGTGACTCCCCCGCGCGCCGCTCTCTAAATCCTCAGTCCCTTCAGTCCCTTCCTCCACTCCCCCGGCCACGGCGGAGTTCCAGCGCGTTGCGACCCTCCACGAGCGGGGGCGGTAGGGACGCGAGGGGCCCAAAGGAAGCAGCACGGTTCGGTCCCTGCATTCAGTCCCTCACCGTTTCTGCAGGTCAGAGGACATCTAGACCCCTCATCAGGGACTGAAGGGACTCAACTTCCTCATTATCAGCCAGCACAGGGGGGAGTAAGACAAGATATACGCGCCCGCATACACGCGCACACGTACTCAGGTCATAACCCGGAACTTCAGTCCCTTCAGTCCCTGTTGGTGAGGTGAAAAAGCCTCTGACCTGCTGTTTTACGCAGGGACTCAACAAGGGACGGAAGCTCCCGACGCAGGCTGGCGGCCGAGCACTCGAACCTTCCCCCCGAGGCGGTGGGTGCAGCAGCAGGCATGGCGGGCGGGTGAGCTGGAGCAGCGGCACCGGGTGCTACTGGACGCGCCGGAGGCTGGGATGGTGTGGGAGCCGGGTGAAGAGGCCTGAGAGGCCAAGCTCGCCCCTTTCCGGTCCTACCGGCGGGCCACCGGGCATCTCGCCCCGCGCCAGAGCCAGGTGTGGGACAACACGGCCGGCGGCAGCCCCGTCCCGATCGGGCAGCACCTCTCCAAGCTGCGCCGCACGGGCGGCCTCGGCAGGCCCCGGAGCGGGCGGCACGTCGCACGGAGGAGCTGGCCGCGATCTGCGAGGACTAAAACTGCCTCCGCCTGCGGTGGACACGAACTGACAACGGCACTAACGCTTTTTGGAGATGAACCCCTCTGACTGGTCGAGTTGGAACGGTGGGCCGGGGGTCCCCGGAACCCATCCGCGGTCACGCGCGTTTTGCACTGAGTCGGCAACTTGGGAGGGCAGGAATGGGTTGGCGGGGTCGCTACGGCCGGTACCGACGTTGACGACGTAGCGGAGCCGTCCGTCGGGGCCGGGTTGGCCCATGAGGAGAGCGCCGGGCAGTGAGGTGAGCCGGCCGTGGCCTACCAGCCAGCCAGCCGCCGACGATGTCCTCGGTCCGCACGTGCCAGATCTTGATCCACACCCTGGACCGGACACTCGGCTCGTCGAGCGAGGTGAGGCGCTTGGCGAGGAGACCTTCGAGGCCAGCGGTCCGGGTCATGTCCAGTGCCTGCTGCCCGTGGCCGCTGAACGCGGCCGGAGCCGACCAGGCGGCACCGGCCAGTACCGGGGATTCCAGGGTGGTGCGGCGCTCGGCGTACGGGCTGCGGGTCAGGTCGTGGGCGTCGAGGAAGACGATGTCGAACAGCATCAGATGGGCGGGAGTCTTCGTGGCCATGCGGGCCGCCTTGGCCGTTGAGCCTGCCAGGCCCATCCGGGACTGCAGCCGTTCGCAGTCGCTGCGCCCCCTCGCCGTCCAGGGCGACGACTTCCCCGTCCGGCACCGCGGGCCGGGAGCCCAGCGCCGTCCCTAGACCGGCGAGCTCGGGGTAGGCGGGGTGCCGTCGGGCGTGGGTGACGTCATCGCTGAGTATCCCGCGATCCAACGGCGAACGGCTCCGCCCTCACTGGAGGGGGAGCCGTTTCCTGGGCCATGTGCGGTGCTGAGTCAGCAGGGGATCAGGCGTGTCGCCGGTTGCCTGAGATCAGCCGGTAGAGGGCCAGCAGGATCATGGAGCCGATGATGGCCGCGATCCAGGTGGAGATCTCGAAGAAGCCGTCGATGGAGTCAATGCCAAAGATGACCTTGCCGAGCCACCCGCCGAGCAGACCGCCGACGATCCCGATGAGGATCGTGACGATGATGCCGCCCGGGTCCTTGCCCGGCATCAGGACCTTGGCGATGATCCCCGCAAACAGCCCGATCAAGATCCAAGCGATGATGCCCATGATGTGCTCCTACCAGCGAAGATAAAGTCTGCGTTAACACCTCGTCTGTTCCATCGCAGCCCTTCCAAACCTGCTCGGTCACGCCGTTGCGTTCAGGAGGGGCTTGAGCCCGCGTGGTGCCCCGCGAGCTCAAGAAACCTCGGCGTGCCGGCTGTTGTTTCAGCGGTTCGTGGTGTGGTGGTGTTCGGCGTTGATGCGTTTGGCTTCTTCGAGCTGGTCTTCGAGGATGACGATGCGGCAGGCGGCGTCGATGGGGGTGCCGCTGTCGACGAGCTCGCGGGCGCGGGCTGCGATGCGGAGCTGGTAGCGGGAGTAGCGGCGGTGGCCGCCCGGCGAGCGGAGCGGGGTGATGAGGCGGGCCTCGCCGATCGCGCGGAGGAACCCCTGTGTGGTGCCGAGCATCTCGGCAGCCCGGCCCATCGTGTAGGCGGGATAGTCATCGTCTTCAAGACGGCGGAAGGAGTCGTCTGCTGTCACTTGCACCTCACTACAGAAGCGGGATCAACGGGCGGTGGGGACGGTGGAAAATCCCGAAGGTGTACGGGACGCGCGTGGAGGGGCCCCGGTGCCAATGGCACCGGGGCCCCGAAGGAACTGCTAGACCATCGGCCGGCCATGATCGGCTGTGCCGGCCTTACTTGTTCCGCATTCCCACCCGGGAGAGGTAGGGGGCGGACCGCCCGCGACGATTACGGCGACACGTGGGAGGTCAGCCCCTGCGGATCCGCAGGGGGGCGGACGCCCGGCCGCCATCACCGGATGGTGGCCGGAGAGCTGACTCCCGCTCAGCGGCTTCTCAGGCCGCGCCGGGGTGGCTTGGGGCTCTCCAGCTGGCAGGAGCTCCAGTCCCGGCCGGTCCGGCTGATCAGGCCCCGCTCTCCGAGCTGGGCGAGCTGGTAGGCGACGGAGCTCGTGCTGGAGAGACCGACGCTCGCACCGATCTGCGTCCGGTCGGCAGCGGGGGGCTTCGTCGTGCTGCCCCGAGGAGACCCCCGTGCCCAAGATCCGAGATGCGGAGCCCGTGTCCGGAGGCGACGGTGGACGGAGACCGTATCCCTGCATCGACTGGAGTGTCATGATCGTCAAGATGTTGCACGAGAAGGGCCTGAAAGCCGAGCACGCCTACACCGCGGCGTTCGCCTCAATCGGCCTGTCCGTCGTGTCCTGGTGCGGATCGATGAAAGTCGAGCCGGCCGGCACCGCGCGGGCCGACCGGTGGGGCATCTTCGTCGGCGAATGGGCTCCGACCTTCTTCGCCCTCGGCCTGGCCCTGGCGAACTACGAACGCGACCACGACCTCCTCCACCCCATCACCCACTGATCCCGGCCCCCGATCCCCCGGAACTGGAGTCCCGGCCGCAGTACGCCCGCCTGGACGGAGCGGGACGGCACGACACGGTGGGGGTGCGAGCTATCCGGCCGGCACGAACATCGAAGTAGCGGGCAGCAGACCGGGCCGCGCCCTATGCCGGAGGGCCTGGTCCGCTGCCCCTTTCGGCGCCGCCAGAGGGCCCGCCTGCTACTGATCACCACCGCGCCCGCCGGGCCCCCGACTGTTTGGTTCGGGGCACGGCCCATCACTCAGTCGAGGCCGGTGGCAGCCATGGCCGCGAGCTTTCCACCCAGGACGGTCCTCTTTACGGCCGTCGAGCAGCGCAGTCGACGAGGCAGCGCGCGGGAATCAGGCAGCCGGTGTGTAGCGGACGATGGTGTCCTCGCACGGGCCTTCGGCGAACACCTTCAGCGCTTCGAGTTCGCGGTCGTCGGCGGTGAGTTGCCAGCGGAGCTTGGTCGAGACCCACTCCCCCACGTACCGGCACTGCGCCTCCGGGGACGGCGGCATCCAGTCCGCCGGGTCCTGGTCGCTCTTCTGCCGGTTGGTGCGCGCTGTCACCGCGACGAGGGAGACCTCCGACCCCTGGTCGTTCGCGTACGCCTCACGCCGCGTCGCGGTCCAGGCCGAGGCGCCGGAGTCCCAGGCTTCGGCGAGCGGGACCATGTGGTCGATGTCCAACGCACCGGCGTTGGTGACCTCCTGGCCGTCGTAGTACGAGCGCCAGGTGCCGCCGGTCAGCTTGCAGCCGGACTCCACCGTCGGCGCGACGACGGCCTCGGCGATGAGTACTTCGTTGCGGGTGTGGCACCCGTCGGAGGTGTCCTCGCCGGCGTTCCAGTGCTTGAACTTGGTGCGGGTGTATCCGGTGCGGTTCTCCTCGGTGACCTTCACCAGGCCGACGGCGTCGGCCAGCGTCGTCACTTCGGGTGCGGGGGCGGCCTGAGCGGCGGGAGCCGAGAGGAGAGGGATGAGGGCGAGGGAGAGTGCGCTGAGTCCGCGCACGATGTTCTTGATCACTTCCGCTGTGTACCGGCCCGCCCACCCACGGCGAAGGCCACGGCGCCCGGGGTCACCCGCGCGGGCGAGAAGGTTCACCGCAGGAACGCTTCCGCTGTCCGGCGCTCACTCGGGCGCCGGACAGCGGGCCGGTCATCTGCTGTCGGTGCTGGGGTGGAGATGCGGGCTCCCCTGCACAGCGTGAGGATCAGGAGTACGACGTAGCCAGCCCTTGCGACCGGGCGTTCCCGGTCCTTCCCTCGCCGCGCAGCGGCGCAGGGGCCCTGGAGGTGGAAGAGATGCCGCGACCTTTGTGGGCCGGTGCTATCAGCTTCGGGCTGGTCACGATCCCCGTGAAGATCGTGTCCGCGACCGAGGACCACGACGTCCACTTCCACCGGGTGCACCTGGCGGACATGGGCCGGGTGCGGACAAGGAAGGTCTGCGAGCTCGACGGCGAGGTCGTGTCCCAGGACGATATCGGCAAGGGATACGAGGTCTCCAAAGACGCAACCGTCGCCGTGACGGACGAAGAGCTGGAGCAAATGCCCCTGCCGACGGCGAAGGCGATCGAGATCGTCGCGTTCGTCGATGCCGACAGCATCGACCCGGTGCGGATCAGCGACAGCTACTACCTCGCTGTAGACGGGCAGGTCGCCGTCAAGCCCTACACCCTCCTGCGCAAGGCGCTGGAGCGGTCCTCGAAGGTGGCGGTGGCGAAGTTCGCCTGGCACGGCCGCGAACGCCTGGGTCTCCTCCGCATCCGGGAGGGCGCGATCGTGCTTCACTCCATGAAGTGGCCCGACGAGGTCCGCGACCCGCAGGAGCTCGCGCCGAAGGCCGTGGAGGTGGGTGAGGAGGAGATCGAGCAGGCCCTCCAGCTCGCCGACCGCATGACCATCGAGGACCTGTCCGGCTTCCGGGACGAGTACCGGCAGGCCCTGGAGGACATCATCGCGGCCAAGGCCGACGGGAAGCCGCTCCCCTCCCCCGACGAGGGCGAGGAGAACAAGGCGGGAGAGGTCGTGGACCTGATGGCCGCACTGAACGCCTCGGTGAAGGCGGCCAAGGAGTCCCGCGGCAAGGAGCACGACGGCCAGGACGCGACAGTCCACGAGATGCGCCCCACCAAGAAGAACGGCGGCGGCCGCACGGCGCCCGCAAAGAAGAAGGCAGCCTCCTCGAAGTCCGCGACCGCAAAGAACACCACTGCCAGCGCCTCCTCACGGGCGAAGAAGAGCACCGGGAAGAAGACGGCCGCGAAGAAGCGCACCGCTTCCTGAACTGACGGCGTCGGGGCTCAAGTCGGTGTGGTGGCGTCGACCTTCCCTGCCAACCGCTGGCCACTCCAACCACTCGGCGGCCGACGCGGGATCCGTCGCGGAGGCGTTGGCGTTGACCGATAGGGTCGTGCCCATGGGGGATGGGAAGAATCGCAAGTGCGTTTGGTGCGAAGAGCAGTTCACGCGGCGTTCGCGGTGGCGGGCGAAGCGCTACTGCAAGCGGAGGCACCAATGCGTGCACTACGGCGCGATACTCGTGGGCTCTTTGTTCTCCTGAACGAAGAAGCAGTGCACCGGCCGCTCAGATCCCACACCCAACGCTAAGTGAGAGAAGTGGTGGTGTCGTCGCCGAAGAGTGGGACGTCGGCGGGGGCCAGGTCGTCGCGGAGGCGGACCGGTTTCACTGGGTGGCGCCACCGGCCGGCGCTGTCTCGGGAGACGTCGGCCCTCACCTCGACCACGAGTTCCGGCACGACCAGCACCACCGTCAGCGCGGTCTTGGCGCCCCAGGCGGCGGAGAACGTCCGGCCTGTCCACGGATGCTCCTCCCCCGCCGGGCTCAGCCGGGCCGGCAGACTAGATGCGAGCGGGCGGGGCAGGACGGTGCTGCGACCGGTGTAGCGGAGTCTGCCCGTGGGGTCGTAGCGCCCCAGCAGTACGGTCGCCGGATCGGTGAGGGAACGGCTGACAGCGCCGATGATCGCGTCGGTGGTGTGGGCGACCCGGTACTTCCTCCAGGCCCTCGTCGCCGGCCGGTAGGTGCCCCGGAGATTCTTGAGAACGAGGCCTTCCATGCCGACCGTTGACCACTCCAGCCACTCGGCGGCCATGGTGGGGTCGGTGGTGGAGGGACACAGCGTCCACGGTGGCGCCAGGGCCTGGTCGGTGAACAGCTCCTCCAGGGCGGCGCGCCTTGCCGTATAGGGCTGGGCCGTGAGATCGGGATCGGCGCCGTTCAGGCGCAGGAGGTCGAAGGCGACGTAATGGGCGGGCCACTGTGCGGCCATGCTGGCAGCTCCGGCCGCGGTGCGGTTCAGTCGTCCCTGGAGCCTCTCGAACGCGACCCGACCCCCCTCCCACACCACGAGCTCGCCGTCCATCGCGAACTCCACCCCGGCGGGCAGGGACGCCGCGGCGCGGGTGATCTCAGGGAACGCTGCGGTCATGTCCGTGCCACGGCGGGAACGGATCACCACCCGCCCGTCCGCGTATCGGGCCAGCAAGGCCCGGTAGCCGTCCCATTTCGGCTCCGCCGCGAAGCCTGGGGGAAGGGCGGGGTTGTTCACGGGTTCGGCGAGCATCGGTTCGGGCAGCGTCCAGACCATGGCCGTCAGCCTCCGGCAACCGGCCTTGGCCCGAACTCCGGCTCGCCGGACTGCTGACTACCGCCCCTATTTGGCAGAGCAGGGCCGGTCGAGGGTGTCCACCCGCGCTCTGTGCTCCAGGGCTGCCCTGCTCCTCGTGTAGTCGGGCCGCCGGGGCGCGCGCCTCGCACGAGGCAAGTCCGGTTCGGAGAGTGCGGTGCTCGACGTAGCCGATGAGCGCCTCGAATTTGTAGAAGCCGCAGCTGATGCGATGGAGCAGGGCGGTCTCTGCGGAACGCTGGGGCTGATCTTCCACAGCTGCGGCACGGTCACGCTCGGACCGGCGCGGCGCAGCGGGGCTCTCCATCTCCTTGGCCCCGCTCCGGCATTGCTACGCCGCCGTCTCGTCTTCGTCATGCACATGCTTCAACTGCATGCGTGCGGCAAACAGGTCGTTGCCCTTCAGCGTCTGCCAGAAGGGGTGGGTCAGTACCTGGGTGCCGAGCTCCAGCAGCCGGGCCCGGTACGCGGCGACCTGCTGGCGCTGCTCCTCGGTGTAGCCGGGGCTGTCCGGCTTGGAAGCCCGGTAACCGGAGTGGAGCTGCTTGTCCCCCTCCCATCCGGCCATCGGCTCCGCCGACCACGGCAGAGTCGCGGCGTACTGCTCGTACTCGGACTGGGTCCGGTGCAGGGCGAGCTGGGAGTCGAGCAAATCCTGGGGGAAGTCGTACCTGGTCACAGCCCTAATGGTACTTCTGTTCGAATTAGGAGGAGCGGGTGGCGCGCCCATCCCCGCAAGGCCCTGCCCGATTGGCGGAGTGACCGTGACAGGGGCGTGGCCTCATGGCTCACAGCTCCTGTCCATGGCGGGGCTCCACCCCGTGCGACTTGGGCAGCGATGCGGATTCCTGTCGGGTTCCGCGCTTTCGGGGAAGCGCGGAACCCGACAAGAGGAGGCAGCAGCATGGAGCCCCGTCCTGTCATGTCACCGGGCCGCACACTGCCCCACTCGCCTGTTTACGGGAGCCGCGGCTCCGCGCGACCGCCTAGCAGCGACACGACCATGGCGCTCACCCAGTCGGCCGGTCGTGGACCGGCTCCGGTGCTGCCGCACGGGGATTGCCGCTCTACCCCTGACGCATGAAGGGCCGCCGACGCCGCCGGGGCGAGGCAGGCCGTCCGGCAGGCGTACCGGTCCGTACTCGCAACCCCCGCACACCCGCATGGCTGAAAAATGGATGCCTTGAACTCGCGTGTTCGAATTAATGTTCGATACAGTCGAAGGAGGCAAGGCGATTAGCTCTATTTTGGGGGTATTCAGTCGGAGGATGTCATGCGAGGAAGTGTTCCTCACTTGCATGTCAGTAGTGGGTTTTCAGCCCGCTACGGTGCCTCGCATCCGCATGACCTCGTCGCCCGCGCCGCCGCGCGAGGGATTGGAACGGTGGCGCTGACCGACCGCGACATGGTCACCGGCACGGTCCGCTTCGCGAAAGCTGCCACGGCCGCCGGAGTGAAGCCATTGTGCGGTGTCGATCTGGGCATCGCCCCTCATGCGCCCCAGGCCCAAGTCCGCCACCGCACCCCGGTGCGCGGCGGTGCGCACGTAGCGGAGGCACCGTTCCGGGCGACGTTCCTGGCCCGTAACGCGGGCGGCTGGGCGCGGCTGTGCCGGATGGTGTCCGCCGCGCACGCCGAGGCTTTCGCTGCGGGCACACCGCCGACCGCGTCGTGGGAGACGCTCGCTCAGTACGCCGATGAAGGTCTGACGGTGCTGCTCGGCCCTGCGTCGGAGCCGCTGAGGGCACTCGCCGCCGGCCGTCCGCACATCGCCGAGCGGCTTCTCGCCCCATGGCAGCGAGCCGTCGGCAGCGGGCTGCGACTGGAGATCGTTTGCTGGGGCCGTTCCGGCACCGGCCCAGGCTCGGTCCGCCTCGCCGCACACACGCTCACGCTCGCCGACCACCTCGGCATCCCAGCTGTCCTCACCAACGCTGTGCGGTACGCCGACCCCGTGCAGCACAAGGTCGCGGATGTGCTGGACGCGGCCCGGCTCCTGCGGCCCATCGACCGACGGCGGCTCGACTGCGGCGAGCGGTGGCTGAAGGACGGGCCCGCTATGACGGACATCGCCGAACGGGTGGTAGCGGCAGCCGGTACCGACCGGTCGCGCGCCGTACGGCTGATCGCCGACACCACCGCGGTCGCGGACGTGTGCGAGGTCGACCCGGTGCGGGACCTGGGGCTCGGGGTGCCGCACTTTCCCGAGCCGTCCGTGGTCGGGGCCGAGGCGGGGCCGGGCGGGGCGATGCGGCTGCTGCGGCAGCGGTGCGAGGGCGGCATGACAGCCCGCGGTCTCGACCGTGACCGGCAGGCGATGGACCAGCTCGACTACGAGCTCGGCGTCATCGGCCGCCTCCACTACGAGCCGTACTTCCTCGCCGTTGCTCAAGTGGTCGCGGACGTGCGGGACATGGGCATCCGGGTTGCCGCCAGGGGTTCCGGGGCCGGATCCATGGTCAACCACAGCCTGTTCGTGGCCACCGCGAACCCGCTGGAGCACAACCTGCTCTTCGAGCGGTTCCTGTCCGAGCGGCGTTCGTCGCTGCCGGATATCGACATCGATGTGGAGTCCGCGCGACGTCTGGAGGTCTACGACCGGATTATCGCCCGCTTCGGGAGGGAGCGGGTCGCGGTCACCGGGATGCCCGAGACCTACCGAGCCCGGCACGCCCTGCGGGACACCGGACTCGCCCTCGGGATCGCACCCGCCATTGTGGACCGGATCGCGAAAGCGTTCCCGCACATCCGGGCGTGCGACATCCGCTCCGCCCTGTCCGAGCTGCCGGAGCTGCGGGAGCTATCGGCCGCGGCTGGGCGGTTCGGGCCGTTGTGGGAGCTCGCCGAAGGGCTGGATGCGCTGCCGCGCGGGATCGCGATGCATCCGTGCGGAGTGATCCTCTCCAACACCAGCCTCCTGGACCGGCTCCCGGTCCAGCCCACGCCCGGAGGCGAGTACCCGATGCTCCAAGCCGACAAGGAGGACGTCGAGGACCTGGGCCTGCTCAAGCTCGACGTGCTGGGGGTGCGGATGCAGTCGGCGATGGCGCACGCCGTCACCGAGATCCGCCGCACCACCGGCCGGGCGATCGACCTCGACAACCCCGACCACGTCCCCCTCGACGACCGTTTCGCCTTCGCCCTCATCCAGAACTCCGACACCGTTGGCATGTTCCAGCTGGAGTCCCCCGGCCAGCAGGACCTGGTCGGCCGGCTCCAGCCCCGCGACCCGCAGGACGTCATCGCCGACATCAGCCTCTTCCGACCCGGCCCCGTCCAGGGCGGCATGCCCGCCCTCTACATCGCCGCCCGCCACGGCGCCACACCCACATACCCGCACCCCGACCTGGAACCGGTCCTGCGCGACACCTACGGAGTGACGATCTGGCACGAACAGATCATCGACATCCTTGCCGTCATGACCGGCTGCGACCGCGCCCTCGGTGAAGTGGCCCGCCGCGCCCTCAGCAACGAACAACGGCTGCCCAGGGTCGAGGCGTGGTTCCGGCAGCAGGCAGGCACCCGCGGCTACAGCCCGAAGGTCCTGGACGACGTGTGGGACGTCGTCTCCTCGTTCGGGGCGTACGGGTTCTGCCGGGCCCACGCCGTTGCGTTCGCGGTTCCGGCGCTGCAGTCCGCGTGGCTCAAGGCGCATCATCCGGCCGCCCTCTATGCCGGTCTGCTGGAACACGACCCCGGTATGTGGCCGGCCCGGGTCATCGTCGCCGACGCCCGCCGACACGACGTCCCCATCCTGCCCGTCGACATCAACACCTCCCAGCCGCACTACACCGTCGAACAGACCCGATCCGGGTGGGGCGTGCGGATCTCCCTGGCCACCGTGCACGGCATCTCCGACGACGAGATCGCCCGCATCGCCGAGGGGCAGCCCTACAACTCTCTCCAAGACCTCTTTGCCCGCGCCCACCCCAAGCTCCCGACCGTCGAACGCCTGGTCAGCATCGGTGCCTTCGACCAGCTCAAGGGCGAAGCAACACGGCGAGACCTGCTGCTGCAAGCGACCGAGCTCCACCGCCATGCCCGCACCCGCCCCACCACCGGGCAGCTGCCGCTCGCCACCACCCCACACGCCGCCGGCTCCTCAGGGCTGCGGGAGATGACCGCCCGCGAACGGCTCGACGCCGAGCTCGGCGTCCTCAAGATCGACGTCTCCCGGCACCTCATGGAGGACCACCACCGGCTGTTGCGCGAGATCGGCGCGACCGACGCCAAGCACCTGCGCACGATGCACCCCGGACAGCACGTCCTGGTCGCCGGTGTCCGCGCCTCCACCCAGACCCCACCCATCGCCTCGGGCAAGCGGATCATCTTCGTCACCCTTGAAGACGGCTCCGGCCTCGTCGACCTCGCCTTCTTCGAGGACTCCCACGAACGGTGCGCGCACACCGTCTTCCACCACGGCCTGCTCCTCGTACGCGGCACCGTCGAAGCCCGCGGCCCTCGACGCACCGTCGTCGGTGAGATGGCATGGGACCTCGACGAACTCGCCACCGCCCGCGCCACCCACGGACCCCAGGCCGTCCTCGACCTCCTCGGCAAGGACCCCTCCCCCACACCCGCCCAATCCGCACCCGGGCGGACGATCCCCGACGGCACCGCAGGGGCCCGCCTGCACCCCTGGAGCGACCTCCAACCCGCCGGAACCCGCTCGGCCGACCTCACCCGCTTCGGACACAAAAGCCAAGGGAGCGCCGGATGAACGGCACCAGAAGGCTGCGGCCGCGGGCGATCCTGCGACTCCACTTCCACCCCGCCGAGCGGAACATGGAGCTGTACGGGCAGCTGCTCGCTGTCGTCGACGGGATCAGCTCCCGCGTGGAGCCCCTGCCCGCTGACTGGTCCGCTTACGTCGACCTCGCTGGCGCCCTCACGTACTGGGGCCGCGACGTCGAGGGCCTTGTCGCTGTGCTCCGACTGCGCCTGCTCGCACTCCACGGCGTCCAGTGCTCGGCTGGCGCCGGCCCCACCCGCTCCATCGCCGCCATGGCTGCCGACGTCACCCCGCCGGGCGCCGCCATCGTGGTCCGCGACGACCCGTACGAGATCGCCGCGTTCCTGCGCACCAAACCGGCCTCCGCCCTGCCAGGCATCGGACCCAAGACCGCCCGCACCCTCGCCCGATACGGCATCACTTCTGTCGGCGACATCGCCGACACTCAGCTCCCCACCCTTCAGCGCATCCTCGGAGTCACGGCCGCCCGTCAAGCACACGACCGGGCCCACGGAATCGACAAGCGTCCCGTCGTCCCGGGCGCGGCCCCCAAGTCCTTGGGAGCCGGTCACCGATTCGACCGCGACGAGCTTGATCCTGAGCAGCACCACCGGACGGTGCTCCGCCTTGTCCAGGAACTCGGCGCCCGGCTACGCGCCGCCGGCGAGATCGCCCAGGCACTGACGCTCACCGTCTCCTACGCCGACCGCACCCAGACCACCCGCAGCCGCACCCTCAACGAGCCCACCGCCCACACACCCGCCCTGGCTGCCATCGCCCACGAGCTCCTCACCGGCCTCGGTCTCCAGCGTGCGCGCGTACGCACCCTCGCCCTGCGAGCCGAACGCCTCCGACCCGCCGAAGACACAATCCACCAACTCACCTTCGACAAACGCGACGACAAGCTCCGCCGCCTTGAGACGGCCCTCGACAAGGCCGCCAACCGCTACCGACCCGACATCGCTGGGACCGCATCGACCTTCCTCGGGCCTGCGACCCATCGGGAGCGGAGATCTCGCCAGCCGTCTACGCGGACGCGCTGATGCGGCAGCGCGCGGCCTTGTGCCGGGACAGGCTGGACGCGCCCCTCTTCAGGGACCGGGCGGCCCGTGCTCTGTGGGAGGTGACCGACGCGGAGCGGTCCCCCGCCCTGTCCGGCACCGATCGGCCCAAAGCTCTGACCGCCCGCCGGATAGGACGGAGGAGGCCCCCGCACCCGAAGGTCGAGATGCGGGGGCCTTTTGTCTTACACGGGATCAGGCGTAGTACCGCACGGTGCCGCTCGACGCCGCCGCGCTGCCCTGGCAGCGTTGGGTGAAGGTCACCCACAGCCCGGTCACTCGACCGTTGTCGTCCTTGACCAGCCGGTGCACGGTGAACTCGCCTTCGGCGCCGGCGCAAGCCCGCCCGTTACCGCTGAAGCTGAGCGTGGCGAGTCCCTCACCGCCCGAACCAGCGTGGTAGGTACGGCCCGCCTGGAGCGTTTCCCCCTGGGGCGCCATCAGCATCACCGACCAGGAGGACCGGTTCCCCCTCACCTGGAAAACGGTCTGCACACCCCAGCTCGACACCGAGAAGACACTGTTCGCCCCGGTGTAGGTCCCACTGGTGCCCTTGCCGACCCAATCCCCCTCGTCGCTGCTGTACGCGAACGACAGCGGAAACGCACGGTACTTGACCACACCCTTCAGCGCGGGCCCCTCCGCCGCCCCGCAGCGGTGCGTGAAAGAGGCATCAAGCAAAGTCACCGTGCCACTCTCATTGGTGGCGAACTGGTTCACGGTGAACTGCCCGTAGACCTCGGAACAGCCGCTCGTGGAAGCGGAGAGGTCCAGCCCCGGCGCTCGCCCCAGCGGCGGAGACTCCTCGGCGTTCCGGAACACCCCCGGCCGCAGAGTCTCCCCAACCGGCGCCTGGAGCCGGATCCGCCAGGTGCGGTCGGGCACCTCCACCGTCATCTGCACCCACTCCGCAGTGCCCCCGACCATGATTGGCACCACCGGATCCCTGAACTTCTCCCCGGCACCCTTCCCGAGGTCGTGCCCGGCTTCACTCGTATACGAGAACGAAGTCACCGGCACCGGCCGGTTCGGCTCCGCCTGCGCGAGAGAGGCACCCCCCGCCAGCATCCCGGCCACCGCCGCCAGAGCGGCGGCGATCCGCCCGACGCTCCGGGATCTGCGTCCAGCCTTCTTCATGTCCCATCCCCTCCTGTGACGCCACGCGGCGCAAGGGCAATGCCCCTCCCCTCGCATCCCCCAATCGAACGCCCACACACACCACAGGAGTTGCCCACTTCCGGAACCTCCAGCTCCACACGGAAAGGGCTTGCAGGCCCTCACCTTCCGGACAACCCGTACCCCCACTTACCGCAGCGATCATGGACCGTCATCGCCGACGACAAACTGAAGACCTCAGTAGATACGCGTTGTTCTCGGCCTGGCGATGGCGATCGGTGGACCAGATGCCCGATCGAGTTCACTGGAGGGTGAAGGGCCTCATCAGGGTTCGAGGAGCCTGCGGACTGGGCTGAACACCCCCAGGAAGGCCGGAACTGCCACCTTACGTTGGCGGCGAGCGAAGCGGGCGCTGGACGCGGCTTCCGCCTGCGGAGGTCGTACGCAGTGACGGTGAGGATGGGTTGCTCAGAGTCGCCCGGACTGGCAGTGTCTCGCGGATGTTCGACGAATCATCGATCACTCTCAGACGTATCGGGGCAGTCCTGCACCAGGCCGGGCTGGTGTCGCGGGAAACCGTCCGAGACGTCCTTGAACGCCTCGGTGGACACGTGGAGGAACAGCTGACGGGCTATGGAACTGCCTGTGCGCTGGAAGATTTCGGTGTGGCGGTCTCCGTCCACGCGGATGACATCGACTCCATCCACGACGGCTACCCGGCCCTACTGACGAACGCCGTCGCAGTGATCGGCGGGGGCGTCACCGTGAGCGATGTCCGGGTCGTCGAAGGTGGGGGTGCACTCGATGCAGGACGCTCCGACCGCCTGGAGTTCGTGAGAGACGGCCGGCTCGTGTCCATCCCTGCTGAGCACTTCTCAGAGGACTACTACGACCACGTAGCCGCCTGCCGCGCCATTGCCGAAACCGCCCGCAGCGAGGACTCCCGCTCCTGGCACCACACCGACTTCCCCCGCGTACCAGGCGCCGGCTACGACAGCATCATGGTCTTCGCCACTCCCGCACAGGTAGCAATCCTCCAGGAACACCTAGGGCTCACGTTTCACTGACCATCACCTCGGGCGGCGTTCCCCTCCAACCGGTGCAACGGGCAGTGACAGCACCGCACCTAAGCAAAGGCCGGCCGCCTGCCAAGAGCGGGACGGTGCTGACGGTGCGCACCGCGTCGAGAGTGGACCCAGGCTCCCCCTGCCAAGAGCCCGACGAGCCTTTGGTTTCTCGCCTTCCGAAACAGCTGGAGCAGCAAGGGACAGGGCCTGGCGGGGCGGCACTGGGCCAGGCCCCGTCTCGATAAGGCGCAGCCGGAGCTGCCTGAACCTTCGCGGACTGCGCGGGAGCCTCAGTTGTTCAGCCAGAGCGCAAGGTTCAGCGCTGCCGCGTAGCCGACCCACAGGAGGTAGGGCACGAGCAGCCAGGAAGCACGACGATCCACCCGGGCGGCGAGCAGCACTGTGGATACGACAGCTGCCAGGAGCAGGCTGATATCGAGGAACGCTGCGCCGTACTGTTCAGCGGCGAAGAACAAGGGGGTCCACAGTGCGTTGAGCGCCAGTTGCACTGCCCAGGCCACGAGTGCTGGGCAGCGCCCCGGACCGGGGCGCCGCGCGACGAGCCAGCCCGCCACCGCGATCGTCCCGTACAGCAGCGTCCACACGGGACCGAAAAGCCATCCGGGCGGCGCCCAGGCGGGCTTGTCGAGTGCGGCGTAGGTGCTGCCCGCGTCGCCGGTCGCAGCCGCACCCGCGCCAGCAACGCCGTAGCAGAGTGCAAGCATCAGCAGCAGAACGAGCCAACGCCTGCGGCGGGCAGGTGCCGCTGCGGTGTTGTGTGTCGATGGCAAGGGGGTGCGCTCCTATCCTGTGATCGGCGCGCAGGGCAGGCGCGACGTCTTGCCACAGGTACCCGGCCCGGGCCCCTCAAACGGCTGAGGAAGCACCAGCACCCTTCCGGGGTGATCGTTCGACCGCGTCCGCGCGCTGGATCCGCGCGGGTGTTGCAGCCGTCGGTCGAGTCGTTCCCGCGGCTCCAGTCAGCACTGTCGTCGACGACAGTCACCTGGTGCGGATGCGGTCCCGGCTTCACCGGCACCAGGCCGGCCTGTTCGGGTCCGTGCGGTGGCTGCTCCGGCTGGTCTTCAGAGGGCGCGGATGACGCTGACTACCTTGCCGAGGATGGTTGCGTTATCGCCGGGGATCGGTTGATAGGCCGGGTTATGGGGCATCAGCACCTGGCTCGCCAGCGTCGGTGACGAGCCAACGGTACGGATCTGGAACCCGGCAACCCGTAACCTGCACTGCCACCCTCACCGCCCTCACTAGCCACATAAGCCTCATCGGCTCAGCTATGTCAGTGGCGATCTCCCCGACGGCACCTGGCGCGCCAGCGCCGACTACCGACGGGGCAATACGAGTCTGGGACCGGGTCACCTGCACCGCCACCCTCACCGGCCATACAAAGATGCTGAACTCGCTGGCGATCTCCCCGGTCGGCGCCTGGCTCGCCAACACCGGGGACGACGGAACAGTATGGGTCTGGAGTGTGGCCGAAGGAAGCATCGTGGCTGTCGCTCGAGCAGACGGATTGCTGGCCGCTTCCGCGTGGGGAACTATCAACGAACTTGTGGTGGGAGGTAGGCGAGGGCTCTACCTGTTCGAGCTGCTGACGTGAAGCGGTGCGACACGGAAGCGACCACGCGTCCGGCCTCCTGGTGAAAGCAGATGGATACTCCGTCCGACGGGGTGCGGCATGTCTGCCTGGTTAGGTGGCCTAGAGGGTGCAGCGTGGTTTGCGGAGCCCGTCCGGGCGCCCTTCGCACGTCGACCGGACGGGCCGCCTCCACCCATCCGTTTCGGTCGCTTGCCGCCGCCATCCGCGCGGGCCGAACGCCGTCGCCTCCTCCGTGGTGGGGTGGCCTTGTGTGGCAGGCTGCTTTACTGCCCTCGGCGATCATCTGCCGCTAAGTCTGCCGGACGAGCCCGGAGCGTGCGGGCAGAGCACCCGGGATCACTACGCCTCCTACTGCGCGCAGCTGAAGGCGCGGGCGCAGGTGCGTATCGAACGGGATCTGCCGGAGCCGTTCGCCCGGATCACCGGCACCGTCGTCTACGACAGCCACCTGATCCTGATGCGTACCCGGATCCGCTGACACCGCGTGTCCGCGTACACGTGAACGTACCCAACTGTGTACGGGCGAACGTGCTCAACTGGTGATGTGCTGAGGCCAGTACCTCGCCCGGCGACACCTGACCCACGAGACGGCACCGATCGGCGATCGGTGCCGTCTCGCGCCGACTACACCTCGTTGAAGCCACGCGACGCGTCGTAGACGTCGAGTTCGATGAAGACCACGTAGAAGCTCGTTACGACGTACTGGACCATGACGTGGTCCTCCCAGACCGAGCGGGTCACTGTATCGGTCGTATAGGTGAGATGGCTGCCAGCGCCCTCTGGCTCGGCTGCGATCCTGCCGACCAGACGCAGAAACGTCTCTCGATCTTCTGCCGGCATGTAGTCACGGAACCGCGCAACCTGCTCGGTGAACTGCACTCGTCTCTTCATCAAGGCAGGACTCTATGGGCACGGTCAACGCCCGCGCCGGGAATTACGACCGGGCCTGCAGGCCAGCTTCCCTGAAGTCCGAGACAAGGTCAGCCGAGCCCCAGGGTGGCCGGCAGCCGACGCACGTGCACTGAACGTCGTCATGGGCGAGCTCCAACTGAGCACGTTTATCTGTACTTCGTTGAGCACATTCGCAAGTACGCCGACGCCGCGTCCCGTGACGGCTCCGGCCCGGTCCCCGTGGGCCATCTCCCTGGGTGGTTTCTCAGAGGGTGCGCATGACGGTGACGACCTTGCCGAGGATGGTCGCGCAGACTCCGGGGATCGGCTGGTAGGCCGGGTTGTGGGGCATAAGCAGTACCTGGCCATCCTGCCGGTGGAGCCGCTTGACGGTGGCTTCGCCGTCCAGGAGGGCGGCGACGATGTCGCCGTGCCGGGCTGTGGAGCACTGCTGGACGACGACGTAGTCCCCGTCACAGATGGCGGCGTCGATCATGCTGTCGCCGACCACCCGGAGGGCGAAGAGGCGCCCCTCCCCCACCAGCTGGCGGGGCAGCGTATAGACGTCCTCGACCGCTTCCTCGGCGAGGATCGGCGTACCGGCCGCGATCCTCCCCAGGAGCGGGACGTCCGCCGTGCGGAAGTCGGGGAGCGGGATGGTGCCGTGGACGAGGTCGGTCCAGCGGGCGCGGACGCGGTAGGCGCGCGGCCGGTGCGGGTCGCGGTAGAGGAAGCCTTTGCGCTCCAGCGACATCAGCTGATGGGACACCGACGAGCTGCTCTTCAGCCCGACGGCCTGCCCGATCTCCCGCATCGACGGCGGATAGCCCTGCAGGCCGACCTGCTGCTCGATGAAGTGGATGATCGCTGCCTGCCGGCTGGTCAGCCCCACCCGGTTGGCCCGGGTCCCCGGCGGCCGACCCGCCCTGCCCTTCGCCTCGACAACCTGCATCTGGCGCCCCCTCCCTGACGGGATCTTGCTTTCGGGGACACTAACCCGCCAACCACCGCATAGGGAACACTGTTGCGATTTGCGACATGAGCAGGGACAGGGCGGTGACCTGCCGTGGTGAATTCTCCGGAGCCCATGGTGAGTGGCTGCCTCCCCTGTCAGGTGCAGCGTGGTGAGTTCCCGTGGGCCCGAGGTGAGTCACCTCGGTGCGGGGTGCCATCCGTGGTGAGCAGGGACCCCGGCCGTGGTGAGTGGCAGCCGGACCGTGGTGAGTAGCAGCCGGGCCCTGGTGAGCGGGCGGCCGGACCGTAGTGAGTAGGAGGTCGGACCGTGGTGAGTTGGAACGGAACTCACCACCGGGAGTTCCAGCGCCGCGCCCAGTTGGAACCAGGGGTGTGGTGAGTGACGTTGAAAGCGGCCGGAGTTGCAACTCGGGGCGCCGCTGGTTCCAGGTTCATTTTTCTGTCCGGGGCCCGGAGTTCCAGTCCCGTCAGCCTCTGGGGCGATCATCGCTGCAGAGGCCGTCTGGTCGTTCCAACTCGGGCCCGTCATCGTCCTTCGAGGGGGAGCTGTTCCGGGACGGAGCCGGGGTCAGAGTTGGAAAAATGCAGGTCAGCTCGTTCCAACTCACGATTCCAACGTCGAGCCCTTGGTCGGCGGGCTGTCTGCCGGCGAGGCCGGCCCGGTCGGGTGGCCGCTCTGTTCCAGCGTGGTGAGTGCGCCCGCCTGCCGGTCCTGCGGCGAGCGGTCACCATCGCAGGCGTCCCCTCCCCCGTCGCCCCGTCCGCTTTCCAACGCGGTGGCGGGTTGGAAAACGGCCAGGTTCAGTGACGTACGGCAGTCTGCTTCTCGGCTCGCTTGATGTCGCCGAGGTACTTCCGCACCGTTCCAACGGTGTAGTCCGTGCCGACTCCTCCACGGGCAGCTCCCGGTAAGGGGCGGCCACAACCTCCGCGCCGGGTTCTTCAGCACCGTCCCGAGAAGGCGTGCGCGCGGGCGACTGGGAATCCTCATCTGCACGACGCGGCGGCCTTGGCCGGCCCCGTCCGCCGTCGCCCCGCCCCCCGGCGGCTGCGCCGATGGGCTCGTAGGAAGGCGCGTTGGAAAGGGAGCGCTGCTCCTCGGGTGCCTTGTCCCGGATCGCTTGGTTCCAGGATTCCACCTCTTACAACGTGGTCTGAGGTACCCGACCCGACTGGGTCTCCTGGCCGGAGCCCAACCAGGCGCTGGTCCCGCCCGCTCCGACGGGGAGCGGGCCTTCTCCGAAGCAGGTCAAGTCATGTGACTGCGCTCATCTAGGGTGGCGGGGAAGATGGGAAGGAAAGCGGTCATGAGCATGGTGCTGAGCTCGACCAGTCTGACGCTGCGGCCGTGGGAGCCGGGGGACACTGATGTGTTGGCGGCGCTGGCGGATGATGAGGAACTGCGTCGATGGACGTCACATCGAGTGGCCGGGCCGCAGGACGCGGTGCGCTGGATCGCGGCTCAGGAGGCGGGCTGGAAATCCCGGAAGCGCCTCAGTTTCGCCATCCTTCTGACTGGGCGGGCCGTGGGGCACATCGTTCTCAAGCGGTCCAAGGACGAGACGTGCGGCGAGCTCGGCTACTGGACGGGGGCTTCGGCACGGGGCCTCGGCGTCGCTTCCAGGGCCGTGGAACTACTGACAGCCTGGGCCTTCGACACCAGAACGGGAGTGGGACTCAGTCGTCTGGAACTGATCCACAATGCCGCCAACCCCGCCTCCTGCCGGGTCGCGCAGAAGACGGGCTACTCCCTGGCGAGCGTCCTACCGGCTCGGGCACCGCACGAGGCGGAGAGACATCTCCACGCGCGCGAACGCGAGGCCGTTCCTCGGTCGTGACAGGCCGAGCGCCGAGGTGCCACCCGGACTCCCCCGGAGCCGGCCTGGCCGTGGTCGAACGCTACGTGGGGCTGATGGCCGAAGGTCTTCTGCGGAGTCCGGGCCACCAGGTCACTCGCGCGCTGACCGCCACCTCACGGCCGATGAGCGCCCCGGACCTGTAAGGGCCCCAGCCGCCGAGATACACAGGCGAGCTCGGCGGAAGGCGAGGCAGTTCCCCTGACGCCGACGGCACCTCGCTCACCACCGCCAGCAGCGACGGGACGGTGCGGGCCTGGGACCGGGCAACCGGCACCTGCATCGCCACCCTCACCGGCCACACCGAACCGGTGAACTCGGTGGCGATTTCCCCGACGGGGCCTGGTTCGCCACGGATTTCCCACCCCGTTAGCCTCCGGGGAGATCACGTCTGCAGAGGCCCCCGAGTTGTTCCAACTCCGGCCCGGCATCGTCCCCCGAGGGAGAGCTGTACCGGGACCGAACTGCGATCAGAGTTGGAAAATTGCAGGTCAGTTCGTTCCAACTCACGATTCCAAGGTGGGGTCTCCGGTCGGTGGCCGCCCTGTTCCAGCGTGGTGAGTGCGCGTGTCTGGCGATCTTGCCGTGTGCGGTCGTCCTTCGCGGGCCTCCACTCCCCCATTGCCCCGTCGGCTTTTCCAACTCGGTGGCGGGTTGGAAAACGACCGGGTTTAGTGGGGCGCGGCAGCCTGCTTCTCGGTGCGCTTGATGTCGCCGAGGTACTTCCGCACCGTTCCAACGGTGTAGTCCGTGCCCTCGGCAAGCAGCGGTGCGAGGGCGTTCGCCGACCTCGCACGCTCCTGCGCGGGGAGCTCCCGGTAGCGGGCGGCCACAATCTCCGCGCCGGAGAGCGCCTTCTCCTCGTGCAGCGGGGTTTCCTCCTTTGTCGGCTCCCGCGCCGGTTCGTCATCACCGTCCCCAAGGCGTGTGGGGGCGAGCACCTGGTCCCCGTCGCCCGGGTCGGGAATCCTCATCTGCACAACGCGGCGGCCCTGTCCGGTCCGAGCCGCCGTCGCCCCGCCACCACTCCCGGCGGTTGCGCCGACGGAGGCGTTGGAATAGGAGTTGGAAAGGGAGCGGTGCTCCTCGGGTGCGTTGTCCCGAGCTGCTGATTCCACCTCTTCCAACGTGTGAGGGGCACCCCCCGAAGGGGTCTCCTGGTCGGAGCCGAACCAGGCGCTGGTTCCGCCCGCCTGTCCCGGAGCCCGCTCCCCCACCGGGGCTGCTTCCGACTGCGGGTCGGGCTCAGTCGGCCGGGAGCCCAGGGGGTCCTCGTTCCCTGTCTCGCGCTGGAGGTGCTCGGTCACCGGCTCGGGTGCCGAGTGCTGGAGCTGGAACTCGTTGACCACGGGCTGCAGCAGCGGTTCGGGGAGCGGCCCGCCGGTTGTGGGATCGGTGATGTCGTACAGCGCGAGGAACAGCCCGAACTGCCGGGCATCGGGGAAGGCTCCGCGCTGCTGCACGAACGCCTCGACGGCCGACCTGTAGTCCAGGTCCGGCAGCACCGGCGCCGACTGCGTCCGCGGCTCTGATGTCTTCGGTACAGCTTCGGCCTCACCCACCACCGGTACCTCGCCTGCGGCCGCGGCGGGCTGCTGGGCCTCGTCGGCCCACTCCCCCACCCGCTGGCGACCGATGCTCAGCACCACCGGTTCGCTGCCTGCATCAACCCGCTCCACCGTGACGTGTTCCGATTCCTCAATGCCGGCGGCGGCGAGCCCGGCCGGGGCGGTCTCGGCGAGCGGGACGCCGTACTTCGC
>NZ_BMUG01000025.1 GCF_014650075.1 Streptomyces microflavus
GGCGCGGGTTCCGCCGTCCTGGAAGTAGACGTCCTTGAGTGCTTCGGCGGCGATCTCCTGGAGCCGGGCGTCCCCGGCGCCCTGCTCCTGGGCGTCGAAGAGGCGGGCGGCGTACTGAGGGGGTAGGGCGACGGTCAGGTGCCGGATACGGTCCTGGTCGGTGGAACCGATCGGCGCGGTGTAGCCGAGGCGGGCCCGGGTGTCGATGATGATGCCGCCCGTCGACCCGGCCTTCGCCCTGGCCCTGGCGCGTACCTGCGGCTGCCACCGCTGCTTCACCTCACGCTCCAGCCGTGCGGCGAGGGCCGGGCGGGGGGTTCTGATCTGGTTCTTCACGTACCGCTCGACGGTGCGCTGGGACACCCGCAGCATCCGGGCGACCGCCCTGGTGCCGCCGAGCTGCTTGACGAGGTACCGCATCTGCGCCCCCGCGGACTTGGGCGGCGGGCGGGTGAACGCCCTCTGCACGGCGGCGTCCAGGCCGTCCCCGATCAGGCTCATCGCCGCCGCTCTCCCGCTCGCCGCTGTGGATGGCACGCTATCCGGAGCCCGCTCACGCGGATGTGACGGGTACCGGCCGGCTCAGAACACCACCCCGAGGGGTCACGCCGGCGGGGCGAGCGTACCTCCCCACCGACACCCCCGAGTCCAGAGCGCAGCCGTACCGCCGCCCGAAGGCGCGACGTTGAACGGGGGAGGGGGGGCGGGTCGGGTTCTGTCCGGGGGCCGGCTCCTCCGGCGGGCTTGATCACACCGGAGGAGTCGCAGCTGGTCGGCCCCCATCGGCGGGAGATGAGAAAAAGGGCCGTCCCGAGCTGCTCTTCAGGTCTCCCTGATCCAGACTGGCAAACACCCGCACCTCGCCACCCCTCGCATCCTGCGATCCGTGCACGAGGGTCGGGAGCCGTTCATCACCGACTCCGGAGCTACTGCGAGAACGGCGACCGCATCGACGACCCTTCCGAAGCCGCGCCGTCCATGACGCTCAGCCACCTCAACGACTTCGATGACATCTTCGTGACCGGCCAGCCCGATGGGGACGATTCTGCCCGGCCACTCCTCGGCAGGCAGCGGAGTTGGAACGCCGTGACCTGCAATTTTCCAACTGGCACCTACTGGTTGGAACGGCTTCCGGCCGCGGCTGTCCCGGCCGTTCGGCTGGAATGCGTTCGCCAGGACACCTCGCGGCCCGCGCCTCGTGCGGGGGCCGCTTTTTTGAAACCGGCCCCGGTTCCCGCGCTGGTTGGAACTGGTGCCGCTTTGCCAGGAGCTGGGTGAGCGGAGGGGCTTTCCAACGTCGGGTGCCGGTTGGAACGCTTGGCGGGCCGGTTGGAACTACCCGAAGAAGTAGGCGGCCGGCAAGAGCGCCGGACCGGCGAGGAGTGTTCGCCGGTCCGGCAGTGCCCGATCATGCCGCACGTACCGGCCCCGGGACGCGGGAGGGCACCGGTCCTCGGCCTGCGTGGCGCCGGGCCGTAGCGCCGTGCGTCGTCTGCGCGGGGGGTTGCGCTTCTACGATGCTCCCGTGACCACTCGCCGCGCCCTTGGCGCAGGACCCGAAGCTTCCGGGCCCAGCAGTATCCGTGCAGCCGAAGCCGACATCAGCGACGCCCTTCCCGGCATACGTCTGCCGGACCTTCTTGAACTACGCGAGCGTGGCGTGGTTGGGTCGCACTTTCCTGGGACCGCGAGCACGCGTCGGGTCCTTGGGGCCGGTGTCGTGGGCGACGAAGCCTCGTCGGCTTAGCGTGCTTCGACTGAAGGACGGGTCTCGTCGTCGCGCTCCTGATGGTGCTCGTCCCCACCATGGTGGTGCCCGCCCGCACCACGACGGTGGCGGTGGAGTCGCCTACCACCGGAACGGCACGGTGATGCCCATAACTGGCTTTGACGGTCTGATTCGGCTCCACTTTTCGGCTTGAGTTGGCCCCAGGGGTGGGGGCGTACGGGAGCGTTCGGGGGTTGTTCCGGTCTCATCTGGCCCCACCGGATGGCGGGTGGTGGGACGGTCGTGGTGGGCCACCGCGTCCGCTATGCCCTGGCCGCGAAGCTCGTGAACGAGCTCGTCGAGGCCGCCGACGAGAAGCAGTTGTCCAAGACGATCGCCCGCTACGGCCGCGTGGACCTTCTCTGCATCGATGAGCTGGGATACCTGGAACTGGACCGCCGGGGAGCCGAGATGCTGTTCCAGGTTTTGACCGAAAGGGAGGAAAAGAACAGTGTCGCCATCGCCTCCAACGAATCGTTTGGAGGGTGGACAAAGACGTTCACCGATCCGCGTCTTTGCGCGGCCATCGTCGACCGGCTGACCTTCAACGGCGCCATCATCGAAACCGGAACCGAGTCCTACCGCCTTGCCCAGACCAAAGCCAAGCAGCAGCAGGCGAAGAAGTAGCCCTCACAGATCGCTGGCCGTCCGGCGGATATCGATCACTGCCGGCCGCCGCCTCGGCCATCGAGATACCTGATCAGTTTCGCCTCGCTGCGAAGCAGTCGATCGCGCTCGTCCGCGGGGAGGGACGCCAGTGCGTCGACGAGGACACGTGCTCGGGGAACGTGAACCATCGCACCGGAGTAGATCCGGCACCCGGAGCACCAGGCCAAGCCGACGCACCGCTCGAACAACGAGGACTCAGGCGGATGGAAACGGAACTGGTAGGCGCAGACCTCGGTTTCGCAAGCGGCGCAGATCTGGCGATCACCGTCCCTGACCGTGTCCCAGGTCGTGACCTTGACCCAGTGCTGCCGCCCGGCCGGTGCTCTTCAAGTCGTCATGCGCAGCATTCTCTCTCATCACCACCTTGCGACATCAGGCTGCCCCGACCGATCCCCAGGGCTGGACCAGCTGAGACCGGAAGCCGGGGCCACCTCGGGCCGGAACAATCGTCGCGTTGAACCCGAAGCGGGGCCAACCCAGACCGGAAACTTGGGGCCAATTCGAACCGTTAATGCCACATAACCGACCAAGCGGGGCTTGAAGGGCTGGCTTCCTTCTCCCGGAGCGTGCCGGTCACCGCCCCGGCCGTGGGCGGCCCGACTCACCGCCGGGAGACCTCTGCCCTCATAGGGTGGCCCGCCGAAGACCGGCTGACGGTTCAACCAGACTCCGAAGCCCCATCCCTGGCAGGCAGGTCCGTGACTGTGGGCGGCTGCGCTTCCACGTTCTCCGTGCTGTTCGCGTGCTTCCGGGAAGCGGCTGCTTCCTCGTCCGCGCCCGCTTGGGTATACGCCTGGGCGGACTGCTCCCATGCCTCACGCACTTGAGCCGTATCGGCACCGGCGGCGGTCAACGTGGTGGCCAGCTCGCCCCACGCCTCACCCGTAAGGAACCAGTCCCTTTCCGCGGCCAGCATCGCAGCAGCCTGCTTCCCCGCCACGACAGCCTCATCAACCCGGCCCAGGCCCCGGTACGCGGTGCCGAGGTTGTTCCAGGCAATGGCTTCGCCGTGGGTGTCGCCGGTCTGCTGGTCGAGGCAGCGGGCGGTTTGGTGGGCGTGGAGGGCGTCGTCGAAGCGGCGCAGCTCCTGATAGGTGTTGCCGAGGTTGTTCCAGGCCGTGGCTTCGCCGTGGGTGTTGCCGTTCCGCTGGTGGAGGTCGCGGGCGGTTTCGAGAGCGTGGAGGGCGTCGTCGAAGCGGCGCAGTCCCGCGAGCGCGTTGCCGAGGTCGTTCCACGCGGTGGCTTCGCCGTGGGCGTTGCCGGTCTGCTGGTGGAGGTCGCGGGCGGTTTCGAGAGCGTGGAGGGCGTCGTCGAAGCGGCGCAGGTCCCCATAGGCGTTGCCGAGGTTGTTCCAGGCACCGGCTTCGCCGTGGGTGTTGCCGGTCTGCTGGTGGAGGTCGCGGGCGGTTTCGAGAGCGTGGAGGGCGTCGTCGAAGCGGCGCAGGTCCTGGAGCGCGGTGCCAAGGTTGTTCCAGGCATCGGCTACGCCGTTGGTGTCGCCGGTCTGCTGGTAAAGGTCGCGGGCGGTTTCCAGAGCGTGGAGGGCGTCGTCGAAGCGGCGTAGTTCCTGGAGCGCGCCGCCGAGGTTGTTCCAGGCGGTGGCTTCGCGTTGGGTGTTGCCGGTCTGCTGGTAGAGGTCGCGGGCGGTTTCCAGAGCGTGCACGGCGTCCTCGAACCGCCGGAACTCAAGGAGCGCGCCACCGAGGTTGTTCCAGACCGTGGCCTTGTTCCGGGTGTCGTTGAGCTTGGTGCAGGCATCGAGCGCGAGGGCGTTGACCACGACGTGGTCCTGAAGGTGGCGTCGCCATTTCAGGTAGGAGCCGAGTGCGGAGCTCAAGTCCAGGGCGGCTTGGGGGGTGGTGTGGGCGGTGGCTATGAGGTTTTCGCGTTCGGCATCGAACCATTCCAGCGCCTGGTCCCGATCGGTGAACCGGGCCGGGACAGGACTGCCAGGGGGGTCGAGATGGGTGCTGGCTGCTTGGGCGTGCTGGATGTAGTGGTGGATGAGCCGGTCGTGTGCCTGGTCGTAGCGGCGGCGTGGGGTGCGGCCGCGGTCCATGGCTGCTGTGGCCTGTTCGTGGGCGTAGGCGCGCAGGAGGTCGTGCATCTGCCACCTGCCGCGGACCGCTGGGGTGCGTTCGATGAGGTGGCTGGCGGCAAGCCGCGCGAGAAGACGTTCGGTGGCCGACTGCGGCTGGTCGGCCAAGACAGCCGCGGCGGGGGTGGAAATGTTGGGGCCCGGGTTGAGAGCGAGCAGGCGGAACAGGTCCTGCTCCTGCGGGGTGAGGCGTTCCAGGGACTGGTCGAACATGGTCCGCAGACTGCGTTCACCGTCGTCCAAGCCGTCCAGAACGCTTTCCGTGCCGCCGAGGGCGTCGGCGCGTTCGGACAACGGCTGCCCTGGGTCCTGGGCCAGCAGGGCCGCGGTGATCTGCAGGGCCAGCGGCAGATACCCGCATGCTGATGCCAGCCGGTCGGCGGCTTCCTTGTCTTCCCCGACTCGTGGGTCGTCCGGGTTGTTGTTCTTCAGGGCTGCCTCGAGCAGGGCTACGGCGTCGTCTGGCTGGAGGCGGTTGACCGTCCGCATCCGGCCCAGCCCGGTAAGGCGGTGCCGGGACGTGACGAGCATGCCGTGATGCCCCGGCGGCACCAGCGGCTGCACCTGGGCGATGGCCGAGGCGTTGTCCGCCACCACCAGCAGCCGCTGCCCCTTTTCCTGCCGCGCGTTGAGCTGGGACCGGTACAACGCTTCCCGACCCGCCCCCGGAGGCGGGAGATGCTCGTGCGGCACGCCGAGCGACCGCAGGAGCGCTTCCAGTGCCTCTTCGGCCTGCGCCGGCTGGGAGTCGTAGCCGTGGAGGTCGACCAGCAGCACACCGGAGAACCACCCTCGCCTCTGCGCGGCGTGCCCCGTGGCGTAGGCGAGGGTGGTCTTCCCGACGCCGCCCCAGCCCGACAGCACGGCCACCGCGGGCCCCTCGTCAGCACGGTCGGGATCCAGCACACCGAGGATGTACGCGAGGTCGTCCTCACGCCCGGTGAACCCGACGGGCGGCGGCGGCAGCGCGTCCAGCGCCGTAGGCACCGGCGCGTACTGCTGCACATACGTGTTCGCGGTCATGGTGCCGTGCCCCAGCACCTGACTGCCCGCGAAACCGGCACCGCGGAAATCGCCCCCAGCCGAGCTTCCCACCCCCGCCTGGTCCCGCTGAGGCTTCCCGCTCTTCTTGCCCTTGCGCTTCCCGCTCTTGTTGCCCCCCACAACCATGCCCTACTTGTCGTAGTTGTTCGTGACGGTCATGGTCCCGCTGCCCAACACCTGACTGTTCGTGAACGAAGCCTGACTGAAGTCGTTGTGCACCGTCTCCACCGGCCTGGCGGCTTCGGCCTGGGCGACCAGCGCCTGCAACTCAGCCACCACCAGCTGCTGCTCCGCAGCCGGCAGCTCCTCCAGAAGCGTCTCCAGACGCGTCTGCCACCGCGCGACCTGCGCGATCTGCACCCGCTGCGCGCCTTCGCCAGCGGCTTCGAGCGCTGACCTGGTCTGGTCCAGGCGCTCCAGCTCGGCCTGCTCGCGTCCGGGCTCTCCCCGTCCGAAGAGACGGGCGAAGCCGTCCCGGATCCCATTCCACGCGTCCGTTCCCGCCGCCTGCACCACCGCGCTACCCCCGGCGGCCGCGACAGCGATGAGCCCCTCAACCAACATGGCATTCCCCCGCATCCAACAGACAAGGACCTCAGCCTAGTTCGACCACATGAGGGCTAACAGCAGGTCGGCGGAGCCGCAGCCCAAACCCGTCCAACGTCCAGGCACGCCAGCGCACGTGCTCACACAGTCGGCCTGCGGGGTGCTTCCAGCGATGCGTCACGGGGTCCGGTCACGACTGCGGTCACAGCCGGGGTCCAGACACAGGGGGTAACACCGGCTGAGGCGTAGCTCGTCGTAGTGTCCGCCGATGGATGCGTCGGCCGGGCTGTGAGTCGGAGCAGGTGGAGTTGACGGGATCAGCCCAAGTACACGTTTCCCGACGGCATGATGATCGGGTGAAAGCAGAGACACTAGGCGCACTGACCGGTTTGGCGGGGGCCGCGCTGGGTGCAACCGGAGCCCTGGTGGGCGGATGGTTGCAGACCCGGTATGCCCGGCAGGACCGACATGACGACCGTGCACATGCAGCAGCACAGAAGACCTTGTCGGCACTGATCGAGGCCAGAGACGCGGCAGTCGAGTACATGCGGGATCCGGAGCAGGAAGACTGGCGCAGAACGCGAGACGCCATGGTTCGGGCGGAAACGGCGGCCCTGGCCATCCCCGACGCACAGAGCCTGCACGACCGTCTGAAGGAACTCTTCGCCCTGTACAACGTGCACTGGTGGCGTGGCACCGCGACCACGTTTGTTCGCTATGCGTGGAGGGTCGGCATAGCGACCGTGGCCATCGAAAACGTCTCGTCGTACCTACGACGGGAGAAGTCCCTTCCCGCCCTTCCACGATGGATCGAGACCCGGAACCAAGGCGAGGTGGAGGCCCGGTTCCGTCGCCGCTGACGCCCGCTACAAGAAGCACGCCTTCCGGATCGGCTGCCGTGGGAGCGGCTACTCACATCGCCAAAGCCCTCACCGACGAGGAGTGAGCCTCGCGTCACGAGACGCCGTAGGTCCTTGGCACCGGTCAGAGTGTCCTGGGGGACCGGCCGGCTGGACAGATCCGCACCGCGATCCTAGAGGCCGTCCCAACTCATCGAGGATTGCGCGACTACGCACGCCCACGGCTGGTCTCGCGGCCAGCAGCCTCTCTCCCTTGTGAGTCCCGCCTCGGGAGTCACCTCCGCACTGTCCGTGCCAGGTACGAGCACCTGGAACACGGGCCGGGCCCGGCCCGTCGGCGTCCTGGGTGCTCAGAGGGACTGACTCCGGGGTCAGTGTCTGGAGCAGGTGCCATCATCCTGAGGCATGAGCAGAGACGACAGCGACGAAGCGTACGTAATCGGCCTGTGCAACCAGGTCCTTGAGAGAACGGCGCTCACGCAGCACACGTTCGACTGGCTCCTGGGTGACCCCGCGGCGAGCGGCCGACGAGCCAAGCTGCCGGTCGATGCCTTCTGGCCCGACTACCGCCTGGTGGTCGAGTACCGCGAGATCCAGCACGACCAGCCGGTTGCGCACTTCGACAAGCCGGATCGACTCACCGTGAGCGGCGTGCACCGCGGCGAACAACGCGCTCTGTACGATGCCCGCCGAGACGGCCAGATCCCGGCGCACGGACTGAGACTGGTGGTGATCCTGCCCGCCGACCTCGACGCCGACCGCCGGGGCCGCCTGCGACGAAACCGGGATACCGACCTGGCGACAGTGCGTACGCTCCTGCCGCGGGCCAGCGACGAAGGACGCGTCACCGACGCGTTCCGACGCTGGCTGCTTTCCGAAGGATGGACTCCGGTCACACCCGCCGACCGCTGGACAGACATCGAAGCTGTACGCGGGGAAGAGCGCCTGATCTGCGAGGCCAAGGGCCGCACCAGCGAGAAGGGCGTCGATGCCGACATCGCCTACGGGCAACTCCTGCGGCGAATGACGGACCAGACCACGACCATCCGGTACGCCCTTGTCCTACCGACGTCCTCCGTGAAGACAGCCGAGAGGGTCCCACTCCATGTCCGCCGCGCGCTGCGGATAGACCTATACGAGGTAACGGACGAGGACCAAGTTCTCTCTCACCCGGCGTAGCCGGACGAAACAAAGCGCGTCTGGTCGGCGCCGAGCTGGTCGCGCCGTGCACCACAAGCCCGACAGCCCCCCTCACCGGCCTTCTGCTTTTCCTTTGGCTACAGGTTCGGAAGGGCTTGGTAGACAAAGAACAAGCAGAAGAATTGGGTGGTCTGTGTAGGGAGCACCCCGTCCCGCCAACCCCGGCAGGACGGGTGGGCGCTCTGCCCGACCGTGTCCCGCTCGGTCACCAAAGCCTGCAACGCGGGCCGCAGGTCCGCGGACTCACCGGCCGGCCGGCGCCGCCCTGTGCTGCGCCTCAGCGCGCTCTCGTCGCTCGCACTCCAGTTTCGGCCCAGGGCACGAGGGTCACCACCTCGGCCAGGTACCGCTTCCTCCTGGTCGTCGTTGCACCCGGTGTGACGACACAGCAGACGGATCCGGTGCCGGTGGAGCAGATCGCGGGGGAGACGAGGGCGGTCGATCTGGTGGTGGCGTATGTCGTGGGCGGCGTGGACCTGGTGGTGGCCGCGCGGCTCCAGGGCGATGAGTTCGCCCGCGGTTACATGCTCCAGCAGCTCGACGGGATGCTGGGCCAGGCGGTCATGGCGGATCCCGGGTTCTCGTTCCGCAGGCGGGCGGTGATGCTGCCGGCGGGGATCGGATGGCTGTCCACGGTGCCGATGGCGGCCGATGTCGCAGCCGTCGTCTGGGCCCTGGCCGGAGACGGCGGCGAGGGACCGTGGAGGCAGATGACGATGGAGGACAGGGCGACCGCGCTCGCCGTCTTCACCGCAGCCCGAGGGATCGCGGCCTGGGGTACTGACGGCCTCCTCGCCCGCCCGCCTGGCCGCGATGCGCACGGTCGTCTCAGCCGCGTAGCACGCCAGAACGCCGGGCCTACCTTCCTGCTGCGCCCACCGTTGAGCGGCACGGCGGCCGAACTCACCACGGCTGCTCAGAACACCCGCACTCCCGGAACTCACCACGCGGTCCGCCGTACTCATCACGCGCCCACGCCACTCACCATGCGGTGGTGAGCGGTCCGTTCCGCCGCCTGCGGCGTACGGGTTCGGTCCGGCGTTCCGTCGGCTCTTCGTACTGGCCGCGCCCCGCCCGTGCGTTCGGCCCGCTCTGGTCTAGCTCGCCCTCGATGTCCACCGCGCCCGCAACAGCGACCGGAAGAACGAGGACGACCAGGAGCGGTGAGACTCCAGGGCCGGGGGCGTGCCCGGGCAGAGGCCCCGGGCGCGCCCTTCGCGTCGCGGGACGTGGTGGCTCCATCGGCTGTGTTCTCGGTGTCCGCGGAATCGAGGAGGGGCCGCACGAAGATCACGTTTCCCACCCGGCAGCTGGATGTTGCCGCGCGGACGCTGGTGCGCGGGTTCAGGTGGTGACAAGGGCAACGCTCGGCGTCGAGGAGCTTCGCCGCCGGAACGCCGCAAGGCGGTCCAGCCACACGGTTCGGCTGCGCCCGAGCTGACCTGGAAGGGACGATGACTTCATGCCGACGCGACCTCTGCCCCACGACTCCTACGCCAACGCGGTCATGGCCGCGCTGAGTGCCGAAGGTCTGCTGAGCGCCGCCGACTCGTGGACCGCGTACGACTGCGACAACGGCGAAGTCATGATGATGGAGATCGTGATCGCCCTCGACCCCGACCGGGCCCGCGCCGCCGGCTATGACCACGGCGTCACCCTCCTGTGGAACCACACCCGCCGGAGCTGGGAGTACGGCCCCGCCCAGCACGGCCGGCAGCTCCGGTACGTCGCCGACTTCATCACCGGCACCCCGGTGGCAGAGCCCACCGACATCGTCCGCGCCGCACGGATCCTCCTGGACCCCGACGACAACCTGGCCGCTCTCCCCATCGCCGGGACGAGCCGCCCTCCCGCGCAGACCATCACCCCGCTCCTCCAGGCGGTCCTGGACGAAGGTGGAGTGGACGAGGGGCTGGCCCGCGACCTGTCCGCCTACACCTGACACACGCCCCCCAACCGCCGGTCGCTACTGGCCAGATGCCCCCATCCGGCGGGGGCGTCGACATGGTTCATGACGAGAGGCGACTTGCCATCCGTCGTCCGCGCAGGCAGCGAGGTCTTCCGACGCGGGTATCCCCTACGCGGGCGTACCGCGAGGGCGGCTGTCTGCCGTCGCGCTGGCAGCTTGAAACGAGATCCGAGAATCCATTTCAATGCATTGCATTGCAATACGTTTCGCCGTGCCATGGGACCCGAGTACCATCGCTGTCAGTGGTGCGAACTATGCTCCGCACCTCAGAAAACGAAGGGCCCCACTCCTGCCAGAGGGGGACCCTCCGTCGCAGTTCACGAGCCCGGTCGCCTAACACGAGACCGGGCTCGCTGCATGTGCAGCTGCCGGTCACGACCGGTCCTCATCCGTGGACGCTCAGCGGTGCTGAACGAACTGCCCCACGAGGGCAATGATCGCCACCAGAATGCCCACCACCGTCAACCAGACCTGCGCAGACTCTGCGCTGGTCCACTTCCGGCGGGGCTTCTCCAGATCGGAACTCACCCGCGCCTCCCTTCGCTCTCCACCGGCACCCTTGCGGCACCGGAGACCGAAGAACTCGGCTGAATGGCAGCTGAGTTCAGGGGAGAACGTGTTCGGCACGGTCATATTACGGGGACGACGCGGCCCCATTGAAGTTTCGGGGGTTGCAGCTCTGCCAGCCTAGGACATTCCCGGCCCGGCCCGGGAAGCAGGAGGTCTACCAGCACGTTCGCGCCGGGCCGGGTGGTCCACGGGCAGGCGCGTGCGGCCCGCCGGTTGTAGGCGATGATCCCGAAGTCCGGCCCCTCCAGCAGTGCGGGGAACGGCAGCCGGTCGATGTGGTCTCTGAGATCGCTGGGGACCTCGGGGGTGATGGGAGAGAGGAGGGGCGGGACGGGCCGCCCGGCCCACCGGTAGAGGGCGAGCTGCTCGTCCGGATGGAGAGTGAGCAGCCGTGAGACTTCCGCGATGGTGTCGCTGCTCATCGGGCGGCGGCCGGTCTCCAGCCTGCGGTAGTCGTGCTCGCTGATCATCGTCTGAGCCGTCCGCCGGCGCTCGGCGGCGGCCTTGCCTTGACGTCGGCGTCAAGGAATACGGTCGGCGCATGCGAATCGGGGAGCTGGCCGAACGGGCCGGGACGACGACGCGGACGCTCCGCTACTACGAGTCGCGCGGGCTGCTGCCCGCGCGGCGCGCGGAGAACGGCTACCGCAGCTACGACGAGGGCGACCTGCGTCTCCTCCAGCAGATCAGGACCCTGCAGGACTTCGGGTTCGACCTGGAGGAAACCAGGCCCTTTGTCGACTGCCTGCGGGCCGGCCACCCGGCCGGGGACTCCTGTCCCGCCTCGCTCGCCGTCTACCGGCGCAAGCTCGACGAGCTGGACGCCCTGATCGGCCAGCTGCGTTCGGTGCGCGCCGAGGTCGGTGTCCAGCTCGCCCGAGCTGAACTGGAGGCGTCCGCCGGCCTGCCCGGTGGTCCGGCGCCCCGCTGCGAACTGGGAGGGCAACCATGATCCGTACGGAAGGCGTCACCGACGTGACCGAGGAGACTTTCGAGAGGGAGGTGATGGGCTCCGATCTGCCGGTGCTGGTCCAGTTCACCGCCGACTGGTGCGGGCCCTGCCGCCAACTCGGCCCGGTGCTCGGGGAGATCGCCCGGCAGGAGGCCGGACGGGTCAGGGTCGTCCAGCTCGACGTCGACCGCAACCCCGGTGTCACCGTCCGCTTCGGCATCATGGCGACACCGACCCTGATGGTCTTCCGGGCGGGCGAACCGGTGAAGTCGATGGTCGGCGCCCGGCCGAAGCGCAAGCTGCTCCGCGAACTGGAGGAGGCCCTCGCCCCTGCTCAGGGGTGAGGCGGGACCGGTCGCGCTCCACGATGGCTCGCAGTGCCTCGGTGAGCCATCCGTCGTGGGATGACCGGCCGGTCCTGGGGGGACGACGGCGGAGCTGTCGGTGAGCATCCCCTGCTAGATTCCGGCGGCCGCCGACAGCTAGCTTGCGACGGCGGCCGCCACCAGCCCCTGGTATTACGTCTACGCGGCCTGTCGCGCGCTGGCATCCGGGTGCGCGAGGCAGCTGCCCAGCTCTCGCCCGGCTTCACGGTGCCGCGGGGAAAGGGACGGTCGTCGGCTGGGCGGGGAGCCGCCTCCGGGGCGCGCCGCTCTTCAGCCCCGCACCGGCCCGGTACCGCTTTTCAGGCCCGGAAACACGCACGGGATTCGTACGGCAAACGTACGCGACTCGTACGTTCCGGACGGTAGGGTGGTGGTCAGGAGGTGTTCCATGTCCGAGTTGTTCGACGCGGTCGATGCTCTGCTCGCGTCCCGCGCCGCCCTGCCGCCCCCGGCGGAACGCAAGCGCCTGCGGGCCGCGCATGGCCTGACGATCGACGAGGTCGCCACCGCGCTGAAGGTGCGCCGGGCCACCGTCTCCGGGTGGGAGGCCGGCAAGACCGAGCCCCGCCCGCCGGAGCGTGACGCCTACGCCCGGTTGCTGGACAAGCTCGCGGAGCTCTACCCCGCCACCCCTGCCCCGGTTGCTGAGACCGCCCCCGCGCGGGACGCCCCGGCGCCTGCCACGCTCACCGTGGTGCCCACCCCGGCGCAGCCGTTGCCCAGCGAGCCGGCTTCCGATGCTGGGGGCGTGAGTGCGCCGCTGCAGCCGCAGGTTCCCGCTTCGGACCTGGTGGATGCTTCGGCCGCCGCCGCGCGCACCCCGGCGAGCGCTACCGGGTCGACGGCGACCGCCCGCCGCCCGAGTGCGAAGAAGGCGGCCCCGGCTGGAACTCCGGTGGGCGAGGGTGATCCGCGGTTCGAGAACGGGCCGCTGGCGGTCGTCGACGCTGACGCCGACGGGCAGGTGCTGGCGTACTGCATCGGTGGCCTGGTCCTGGACGTGCCCGCGAAGTCGTTGGCGTCGCTGGTGGAGTGGACGCTGAAGGAGGCGAGGCTCGGGCAGTCGAAGCTGTCCGGTCCGGGCAGGGCTGCCGACCCGCTGCTCGTTCTCACCCAGGCCGCGCTGGAGCGCTACGGCCTCCCCGCCGAGCTGTCGGCGGAGGAGAAGGATGCCGGGCGGATCCCGGAGGGCCATAAGGTCATCAAGCAGCTGGCGCGCGCGGAGTGGAAGCTGACGAAGAGGGGGTTCGGGCCGTGGGCGCGGATCTACCGCCCCGCGACCGGTTCGGAGCGGGCCTGCGTCCAGCTGTGCATCCCCTCCTGGAACGCGCTGGACACCCGTTTCTGGGGCGAGGCCGGGCAGCTCCCGCCGGCCGAACTCGCCCGCGTCCTGGGTGTCTACGCCTCCCGGGTGATGACGCCGCGCGGTTCGACCGCCGTGACGGGTCTGGAGCTGATGACGGCGCTGCACCCGCCGACCCGGGCCTCCGCGCCCGACGGGAACGGCAAGCGCACCTCGGAGCACAACCCCGGTTCCCTGGGCAAGGACCCGGTCGACCCGGCCCCGTGCGAGGCCCCCGACGGCCACCCCGTCCTGAAAGACCTGCCACGTTTCCACGTGCGCGGCCCGGCGGAGAAGCTGTTCGAGGAGGCATACGACTGGGCGCGGCCGATGACGGATGCCGAGTGCACCCTTCGCCACCTCGTCGGCATCGACGTCAACATGGCCTTCGCCGCCGGAGCCAACGGCCTGAACGTCGGCCTCGGCGAGCCCACCCGGGTCACGAACCCGGCGTTCGACCTAAAGCTGCCCGGCTCCTGGCTGGTCGACCTCTCCCACGTCGACCTGTCCCGGGTAAAGGCGGGCAAGGAGTGGGTGGAGCTGGATGGCAGTCTGCTGCCTTCCCCGTTCACACCGAAGGGCGACCACCCCACCGGCCCGGCCTGGTACGCGACACCGACCGTGGCCTACGCCCAGGAGCTCGGCTACGACGTGACCCCAACCGAGGCCTATGTCCGGTACGACAACGGCCGCTACCTGGACGGCTGGTACCAGCGGCTGCGTGACGCCTACCTCGCCACTATGGCCGACCTCGGCGTCACCGCCGACCTGCCACCCGAGGACTTCCTCACCGCGATGGACGGCTACAAGGCCCGTGACCCGGAGCTGGGCATCGTCATCACGGCGATCAAGGCGACGGTGAAGGGCGGTCTGGGCAAGCTCCGCGAGCGCCCGCGCGGCGAGGGCTGGCGGCCGGGCGAGCGGTGGCGCGCTCTGGAACGCCCGACGTGGCGGCCGGACATCCGGGCGGCGGTCATCTCCCGGACCCGGATTAACCTTCACCGCAAGATCGTCAAGCACGCGGCGTTCACCGGGCAGTACCCGATCGCGGTCCTGTCCGACTGCGTCGTCTACGCCGCCGACGGTCCCTCGCCGCTGGACTTCCTGCCCTACCGGGACGGCAAGCCGCTGCCCGGCGGGTTCAAGCTCGGCATCAACCCCGGCCTGGTCAAGCACGAAGGCACCCAGAGCGTGCTCTGGGGCGAGGGAGTGCGGGAGCAGTTCGACGCTCCGCAGCTGAACTTCGCCCGGTTCATCAAGGACGGCAACGTCACCGATGCCGACAACGGAGAGTAGGAGAAGACCGGCATGAGCCTGATCGGGGACGGTCTGAACAAGGCGGTGCAGAAGGCGTTCACCCGCCCGGCGCCGAAGAGCGCGGGTGCGCAGATGCGGTACCTGGTGAAGCAACTCGGCGGCACGAAGGCGGTCGCGCAGATGCTGCGGGTGTCCCAGCGCACCGTCGAGCGGTACGTGAAGGACCAGATCAAGAAGCCCCGCCCCGACCTCGCCGCCCGCCTGGACGGTGAGGTGAAGGCCCGGTGGCAGCCGCAGATCCGGGCCAAGGCCAAGGCGAAGGCGGCGTCCACGGACGGCATCATGATCGACGTCCGCGCCCGCCTCGGCTACACCGCCCCGATCGGCTCCACCGACCAGGACCGCATCCGCCACCTCACCCTCGCCCTCCCGCCGGTCCACGCCGCCCGGCTCTTCGAGGCCCAGGAGCAGGGCGCGTCCGACGCCCGGCTCCAGGAGATCGCCGCCGAAGCGCTCAAGGAGGTCTACTTCCAGGACGGCGGCCGCCGCGCCGGCTCCCTGGACGAGGTCAGGTTCACCGACATCGAGCACCTCGAATTCGACCTGTAGGCAGAAGGTCTGAACACCCCCGCGAGCCCCGGATGTGACTGAGCTCTTCAGATGGCGGATGAGCGCTTGAGCTGGCGGGGCTGAGCGTCGCACTTGGCGAGGGCATGCGTGCAGGCCAATGGGCAGATGTCGACTACGACAAGGGCAGCGGCCGTCGGGCCGAGGGGCTCTCAGCCAGCGCGTCTGATCCGTCGCGCCAGGTGGCATGATCCGATGCATGGACTACTTACGCTGCGTGGACATTCTGGCAAAGGCGCATGAGAACCCCCACGGGCTTCCTCGGGAGGTGCGTCAGGCGAATGTCTCCAGGCTGCTGGAGGCGCTGGGCCGTCCTCAGCGGGGGCTGCGCGGGATGCTGGTGGTCGGGACGAACGGCAAGGGGTCGACCTGCGCGTTCGCGGTGTCGGCAGTGGCCGCGACCGGCGCACGGGTGGGCAGTATGCCCAGCCCGCACCTGCAGGAACCCCGGGAGCGAATCCGGATCGACGGGGTCCCTGTCACGCGTGCCGAGTACACCGCGGCGTTCGCCGAGGTCTGGCAGACGATCGAGCGGCACGGCCTGCCAGTCCTGGCCCAGGGCATCTTCACGACGACCGCGGCCGTACATTTCCGACGGGCCGGCGTGGGGCTGGCGGTGGCCGAGGCGAGCATCGGCGGGAGCAAGGCCGCGGCTGCGGAACTCGGCCTTGACGTGAAGGTCCTCTCCGGCATCGGGCTCGACCACACCCGACTGCTCGGCGGCTCCCTGACCCGGATCGCTCAGGCCAAGATCGCAGCCGCGCAGGACAGGGACCATGTCGTTCTCGGACGGCTGGCCCCCGAAGCGTCCACAGCTGCGGAGCAAGTTCTCAAGGAGCGGACGGGACTGGCCGTGTGGCGTATGGACCAGGAGATCCACTACACCGCCCGTGCCGCCGGCCGCGACGGCAACCGCGGCCCGGGGACGCTGGTCGACGTCACCACTCCCCGCGCCGTGCACCGCGATCTGCCCTGCCCACTGTCCGGCGCACACCAGCACCACAACCTCGCGGTCGCCATCGCCGCGATGGACGCGATGGCCGAACGCGGGCACATCCCCGAGCCTGACGGCGAACGACTCCGCGCGCGACTGGCGGCAACATCCTGGCCCGGCCGCCTTGAACTGGTCCCCCACGCCCGGCTGGACGACTGGACGGGCCGCGTCCTCCTGGAGGGCGCCACGAATCCGCAAGGTGCCGCGACCGTCGCCCCGGAGATCCTGCATCATGCCCGCGCCGACGGTCACTCGGGCCCGCCCGTGCTGGTCTTCGCCGCGATGGACGACAAGGACGTCGTCGGCATGCTCGCCCCGCTCCCCTCCCACTGGCCTCTGGTCCTCACCCGCACCGGCTCGCACGAGGCCGCGGGCGCCGCTACCTTGCACAGCCGGCTCGCCCCGGGCCGCCAGGCGCCGTGCCTGACAGCCGAAGACGCCCCATCGGCGCTGCGCCGGGCCGCCGAACTCGCCGGACCCGGCGGCCTGATCGTCGTCTTCGGCTCGCTGCGCCTCGTAGGAGAAGCCCGTACCGCGCTCGGTCTGCAGCCCGCGTGAGGGGACTCGGGGCGGGCGTCACAGGAGGACCACGGTGGTGCAGCGAGAATCTGGCGGTACGGATGAGATTGAGCGGGAGTTCATCTGCTTGAACGCGACAGCGCGGCCTTCACACATGGCCTCGCCAAGTGCGGCGCTCAGCCCCGCCAATTCAAGCACTCATCCGCCAACTCGGGCGCTCAGTCACACCGGACCGCCCACGGTCCGGGGCTCGCTCGCTCGTACGGCACTCCCGGCGCACCACCGAAGTGCCGTCCGGGATGAAGAACAGCCCGGTCAGACCGAGCTGTCCGATTGTGCCGTCCGCGCCTGCGCTCCGGGGCCAACGAGACCATCGAAGTTGCTCATGGCGGTGGAGGGTTGGCACTCGCCTTCCGAGTCGGTGTCGACGGGAGTGAGGGTGCCGTCACTTCGGACGGTCCAGGCCACCAGCGGGTCCTCCATGACCGTGCCGTCCGGGCTTTTGAACCGGACGCTCCACCCGCCACCCGGGATAGCGCCGACAACAGGGTGCTCGCCCTCCGAGAGCCCGGTGAAGTTACGGACGTTGTTCGCCGGGACAAGCCGGCCGCTTCGCTCATCCACGACGAGCGCCTGGCCCTCGTCGTCCCAGGCGATGACGGGCTTGCTCCTGGGGACCATGCCGCCGCCCTTTTCCTGCTGGTAGTTCGCTCGGTAGAGGTGCTGTGCTGGGATCACTGCGTCTCCTGGGCAGGTGGGTTCCGGTCCTGGTGCGACCGTACGGCCGGGACGGCCTGTCCGTCCCCGAGTTGGATCAAGCCGCTGTGACGGTGCAGCATTGTTGGCAATGGGGAAGCCGTGACGGCCCTGATCAGCTGCACGTAACCACTTCGTAGTTGGCAAGTCTGGCGCGTGTTGATTGGCGAGCTGTGATCACGCGGGGTAATCGAGCTCAGCGAGGACCTTGCTGCAGGGGCTGCTCGCGCTCGGGCAGTCGTGCCGTTGCCCTCCACCGGCTCGGGTGCCGGTGGAGGGCAACATTTGGTAGCGGGGATCGCTTACGTGAGATCAGGGGCAGGTGGCCAGGATGATGGAGATGGCGGTGCAGGTGGCCGACGCGCTGTCATTGGCGGGGTTGGGGTCGGTGGGGGTGGAGGCGGTGAGGGTGCCGGTGACGGTCACGTGGCCCAGCGACAGCAGGTTGAGCGGGACGCGGAACGACTTGTTCACGCTCGCTGCGTTGGCGATGGCTCCGTAGGTGCAGGTCACGGTCCCGGTGCTGGTGGTGCACCCGGTGGACAGGCCAGTCGCGGAGGCGCCTGCGGGCAGGGAAGCGGTCACCGTTGCCGAGGTGATCGCGTCGGGTCCGGTGTTGTGCGCGGTGAGGGTGTAGGTCAGGTAGGGGACAAGGATGCCCAGGTGCGGCTGCCCGGTGACGCTCACGTCGATGTCGGCGGTCGGGGCGATGTAGGTGAACTGGTCCGCGGCGGACACCGTGCTGGTACCGCCGGCCGTGGTCACGGTGACATCGACCGTGCCAGGGGTGCCGGGCGGGGTGGTAGCGGTGATCTGGGTGTCGGAGTCGACGGTGAAGGATGCCGCCGGGTCGGAGCCGAAGGCGACGGCGGTGGCGCCGGTCAGGTCGGTTCCGGTGATGGTGACAGCGGTGCCGCCCGCCGTGGGCCCGGAGGACGGGCTGATGCCGGTGACGACCGGTGTGCCGGCCACCGAGACGTCGAGTTCTGCCACAGCGAAGGCACCGGCGCTGGTCGGGACGGTGCCGGTGACGGTGTTGGTGGCGGTGCTGATCTTCGAGACGGCGTTGTTGCCGGAGCAGGCCGCGTACACGGTGGTGCCGTCGGTGCTGACCGCGTTCCGCTGAGGGTTGACGCAGACCGGGACGGTGGCGGTGACGGAGTTGGTCGTGGTGTCGATCACCGAGACGGTGTTGCCGCCCACGTTGGTGATGTACACCTGGGATCCGTCCGGGGTGACGGCCACGCCGGTGGGCAGGGAGCCGACCGTGACCGTGGCGATGACCGTGTTGGAGGCGGTGTCGATGACGGAGGCTTTGCCGGTGCCGTAGTTGGCGACGTAGACGCGGGTGCCATCGGGGCTGAGAACCAGGTCGATCGGCTGGGAGCCGACCGGGATGGTGGAGGTCACGGTCATCGTGGCGGTGGCCACCACCGAGACGCTGGAGCTGCCGGTGTTGGACACGTAGGCCTGCAAGCCGTCCGCGGTGATGGCCACGCCGGACGCGTTGGAGGCGGTGGAGACCGTGCCGACCAGGGTGTTGGTGGCGGTGTCGATGGCGCCGATCCGCCCGCCGAAGGACACGTAAGCGCGGGTGCCGTCGGGGCTGACCGCCATGCCGGTCGCGGAGGCGGTCAGCGCGACGTTCGCGGTCACAGTGTTGGTGGCGGTGTCGATGACGACCACCTTGCTGCCGACCGCTGCGTACGCGTGCGAGCCGTCGGGGCTGATGCTGATCTCGGCAGCACCTGCGCCCACCGGTATCGAGGCCACCTCGGCGTTCGCGGTGGTGTCGTACACCGTCACCGAACTGCCGGTGGTGATGTACAGGTTCTGGTGCGTGACGGCCGCGTGCGCCGGCGCGGCCGCGGTGGCCAGGCCTCCCGCGGCAAGTGCGAGCGAACCGGCCAGGGCCAGCAGACGTTGACGCCACCGGGAGATAGATCTCGGACGGGCGGTCATGATCGAAGACACGGAGGTCCCCCCTCTTGGGTTCGCGCCGCCTGCGGCCGGGCCCGGCGGGCCCTGACGTCTCCGAGTCGGCGCGATCGTACGCCGGACACGCGGACCACCCGCCTGCGAGACCCGGCCACCGTACGCCGCGCACCGCCGGTGGGTACCCGACTGCCGCCGCGACGGAATCCGTCCCGGCGGGCCCCAGAAGCCCGCGGCCCGAGTAGCGGGGGGCTGCGGAACCCGAGACGCCCTGCACCGTCAGTAGTCGGTGCACCGCACATTGTCACATTCATCAGATGAGAGGGGACAGTGATATCCAAGCCATGCCGAATCCGACCTCCCGGGCCGAAAGGGCGTACCTGACAGCACGGCGCCGACGCGGTATCCGCGGACGCCAGAGGCGGGGCCGCCCTGCCGAGCCACCCCATGAAGGACCTTGGCGCTCCGTAGAGTGACCACAGGTCAACATGGGCGACGTTTGCCAACAAACGGGCTGGTTTTCCAACTATGTTGCGTCGTCACAGGCTGCTCACGGCAGCAGCCGCCGACGCGGACGGCGTCCTCTGTCCACACGCGAACCATGGTCCCTGGAGGCATGAGCGATCACGAGCAGCAGCAGCCGGCCCCGGGCCGCGGCAAGTGTGAGTGGGCGCGTTTGTGGCATCGAGTGGGTGTCAGCGGGACAGGGCACTGGGTGCCTGGTCATGGGGGCCGACTGCGGGCACGTTTGCTGTCATGAGGTGACGAAGTGGCTGCTGTTCTCCGTCTGGCAAGCGGTTGATCGGCTGCCGTGGGAGCGGCTACTCACACCGGGCCTCTCGGGTGGTTCGGGACGTGGATCGGCTCCCACAGCGGCGTACAGCGCTTCCAGCGTCCTAGCGGCGGTCGTCACCGCAGACGCGACCAACGCCGGGGAGCCGGTTTTCGGGGGCTGTCGTGGGGCTGCTAGGTGCTGGCTGCCTGTTCAGCGGCGTGTGCCTAGCAGCAGGGGTGGTGGGTCTAGCACCTGCGCTAGGGCCTGTATCAAGTCCTGATCTACCTGACCCCCGGTCCGTTGCGGTTCCGGGCCGGTCAGGTAGAACACTGGGATGTCTCGCCCTCAACTGTCTGATGATGCCTGGGAGTTCATAGAGCCGTTCCTGCCGATCGGTGAGTACGGGCCGTACCCCTCTCACCTGCGGGAACAGTTCGAGGGGGTGGTCTGGCGATTCCGGAACGGGGCGAAGTGGCGGGAGCTTCCCGAACGTTTCGGACCCTGGTCCACGGTCTACGGCCGGTTTCGGAAGTGGCGGGACGCCAGGGTGTTCACCGCGATATTCCAGGGCGCGATCGCCGAGGCCGCGAAGCGGGACTTGGTCGACTTGTCGCTGGTCAGCGTGGACTCGACCACGGCCCGCGCCCACCACGACGCCGCGGGCCTGGTCCTCGACGCCGAGACCCTCGATGCCCTGGCGAAGGCCCTGGCCGAAAAAGGGGAAGCTTTGAGGAACAAGCCGGGCAAGAAGTTCCGGAACCCAACTCCGGGCAGGCCGAGCGACAGCGGATGAAACGTCGCCACAAGGCCCGCCTTGCCGCTGCTGCCCTGGGACGATCCCGCGGCGGATTGACGACGAAGACGCACCTGTCCTGCACCCGGGACTGCCTCCCGCTCTCCTTCGTGGTCACCGCCGGGCAGGCCGGGGACAGCCCGCAGTTCATCCCCGTCCTCCAGGGCATCCGGGTCCCCGGCCCGGTCGGCCGCCCCCGCACCCGCCCGGACGCCGTTGCCGGCGACAAGGCTTACTCCTCCCGCAGAAATCGCTCCCACCTGCGGACACGCGGCATCAAGGCAGTGATCCCGGAGAAGAAGGACCAGGCCGCGAACCGCAGGAAGAAGGGCCGCCGGGGCGGCAGACCCATCGCCCACGACACCGAGCTGTACAAGGACCGGAACACCGTCGAGCGCACCATCAACAAAATCAAGGACTGGCGCGGCCTCGCTGTCCGGTACGACAAGCGCCCCGACAGCTACCAAGCAGCCCTCGACCTCTGCGGCGCACTCCTCTGGATCCGCCACCTCGGAACAGCCTGATCACGGCTTGATACAGGCCCTAGCGGCTTCCGTACGGCCCGGGTGGTGGTGGAGTCCCGGGGCGGGCGTCCTGCCGGCGGTGGGGGCGCCTGGCAGGACAGCATGGTGGGGATCGCCCCGGGATCCGGGTATGTATACCCGACTGCGGCAGGTCTAGGCCATGAGTCGGCCGGGATCGGAGATGGGCGCTCAGCGGTCCGTAGGGGCTGCGTCTGGGTGTGGGGTGGTGGAGGTCCCGGGGCGGCCCTTCCGCCGGGAGGTGGCCCGGCGGGGTGCCGTGTCGGTGCCGCCCCGGGCTCCGTCTCCGTTTCTACCCGGATTCCGGGGTTCGGGCCTGTTTTCCCGTCCATCCGGGGATTTTGCTGTTTCCGCAGTCGGCGGCAGGTTGCCCGGGGTGGGCGTTCCGTCGCCGGCGCCACACGCCGGCCGCCCGCCCCGGGCCCGCGCAGCCTCCCACGACGACCGGACCCACCGCGGATCGGGCCGGGGCTCCTGGCGGTGGTCCGGCCCGGCGCCCGGGGCCGCTGAGGAGCGTCCGGCCGGTCGTGGTGAGTGCGGCGGGAACTCCCCACGGCAGGTCACAGGGCCCGTGCCCTGGAACTCACCACGGAGGACGGACGTACTCACCACGACCGGCCGGGTCGGTGGTGAGTGGCGTGGCGGTGGTCATCAGCCGGTGCCGCAGGGCACCCTGGGCAGGTGGTGATCAGGAAGACCCGGCGTTGTGGTCAGTGCGGAGCGCCTCTTCCCGACGGGGTCAGGAAGAGCCGTCGGTATTGTTCCGCGGCGTGCAGGACGAGGGCCTGGCGCTCGATGAAGGTCCGGCGGGAGGCGATCGAGGCCGGCGGTGAGGCCCTGAGGGCAGTTCTGGAGGGGCGCCGCCATCCGTGGCCTCAGTTCAGGTGCCCGGAGTGCGGCAGCACCTGGTACTCCTGCGACACCCCGTTCGGGAAGAGGAAGCGGTCCGACAGCCGGTACTGCTCACCTCGCTGCCGGACCCGGGCATGGCGCAGGCAGTCCCGTTCAGGAGGCGTCACCGCGTGACGCCTCCTGGTGACGCCAACCGCACACCCAAGATCCGGGAATAGGCGCTGGGCGCCGCTTCACCCGCCCTGGGGGCGGTCTCTCGCTGTCACAGAACCGAGAGATCGCATGTCGTCTCGCAGAGACGGGTTGTCCTTGGTGACACGCTGCGGGGCGTTGGCTTCGTCGGCCGGCCCCTCCCGAACGTGTGGAGCGAAATACAGAGTGACAAAGGGGGTGACGGAGAGGGTGACATCGGCGGTGACAAAGGAGATGACGAAGGGGGTGGTAAAGGGGGGTGACGCTGAAGAGTCACTGCCTCGGTCGTTCTCACCGATCAGCCCACGAATTGTTTGTGGTGAGTGCCCGGACTTCCTCTTTTGCTGCCCTTTTTTCCCGAGTGGTGGGGGGAGTGGACGGGTGGAGCTGCTGGCGGTCCTCGTGGGCCGGGAGCCGTCAGGAGACGCGGGCGGCGTCCAGGGTGGGGTAGACCCGCAGGTAGGTGTCGACGCCGGCGATGTCGAACAGCCGGGCCACCCGGGAGGAAGGCGCGACGATCCGGAGGTCGGTGCGCTGGTGGACCCCGAGGATCATCCTGAGGAAGGACGAGTCGGCGAACGTGATGCCACTGGCGTCCAGGACCACCCCGCCGTGCACGGCGATCACCGTCTCGATCTCTGCGAGCAGCGCCGGGACGTTGTCCATGTCGAACTCCCCGACCGGAGAGAGCACCGGCCCCGGGGCAGAGCTGTCAGGTACCGGCTGATGAGTGGTCATGGAAGAGATTATGCCAAGCCCTCACAGGCCCCCGACAAACGGCCCGACCAGCCGGACACACACTGCTAGATTCCCGTGCCATGAGCCGCTTACCTGACCCCTCCCCGCCCGCCGCACCCTGGGATCCCGCAGTGCTGGAAGCGGTCCGGGCGACCCCGGCGCCGCTGTACGCCGTGGCCTACCCGGCTTCCGGCGGAGGCTGGCGCGTCAGCCTCCTCGAGGGCGAAGACGATATCCGTGACTCCTTCACCGCCACCGATCTGGAAGCAGCCGACCACGCGTTGCAGGAGCGCGGATACCTTTCGATCGCCTCAGCGATGGAAAGGGACTGGGAGAAACTCTCACCGAAGAAGTCCAGGAAAGAGCGCGGCACCCCAGTATTCAGGGACCCCGGGGAATAGCCCTGAGAGGCATACAGGACCTGACGAAGAATCCCACTCTCCACCCAGGACTTCATGCGATGCGCGCACCCGGGGTTCCATAGCCCCCGGTGGGTGTGACCTGGATCCGCCAACTCAACATGCTGCATCATCTGATGCAGCCAGGGTGGCCGGACACCCCCGGTCACCCTTCCCCGTAGCCAGCCCGGCCCGCGCCAGCGGGCCGAGGGTCCTGGAGGCGCAGCCGGAGGGGCCGTTGGGGTGGGGAGCGCAGCGGACCGGCCCAACCCGGTGCGGAGCGCAGCGGAGAACCGGTCAGGCCGGGCGGAGACCGGCCAGGCCTGGGAGCGCAGCGGACAGGCCGTCACCACCCAGGCGCAGCCTGGGTGGTGGGCCCAGTGCGCAGCACTGGGCAGGCGCGGACGCGGAGCGGGAGCGCAACCACCCGGCGCAGCCGGGTGGTTCGCTTGCCCATCGCGCAGCGATGGGGTACCCGCTCCGCGGG
>NZ_BMUG01000026.1 GCF_014650075.1 Streptomyces microflavus
TTGCTGGTCATCGATGCATCTTCCATGATCGGGAGTTACACCGAACGTTTTACAGTCCCGCGTGGGCAGGACGGCCGGTCAGGAATGAGGTGAGTGGTGGCTTCCTGTGGTCAGAGTTCCGGCGTCCGGGTGGGGTCGGGGCTGATGCGTTCGCCATGTGCATTGAAGATGAGCAGGTTGCGTACGTCGATGAGGAGGGGGATGTGCTGCCCTCTTCGATGGCGAGAGGCCGGTTCATCGCGGATGACGAGTTCGCCGATGCCTTTGCGTGCAGGGGACTGTGCCGGAGGCTGTATGTCGGCAGGGAGGGTGGGGTGGCGGTCGAAGAGGCCGGTGCGGCGGCGGAGCTGCCGCAGGAGGTCGGCGACGCTTGTGCGGGCCTGGTTGTGGTTTGCGTGGTCGGGGAGTTGGGCCGGTACGTCGGCTCGTTGTCCGCCGAGTGAGAGGTGGAGCAGCGCTTCGTGGCCTTGGAATTCGGTGTGCTCGACGACTCCGGTCATGGCTCGTTCGAAGGCGGTGGCGTGTGTCTTGTCGGCGATGCGGATGGCTTCGGGGCGGAGCCCGATAAGGAGCGGCTGTCCCTGGACGACGCGGAGCATCTGGTGGTCGTGGGTGAGCGGGTAGGACAGGGTGAGTTTCTGGGCCCCGAGGTTGATCGCCATGACGCCGTCGACGGGGGCGAACACCGTGCCGTGCAGCAGGTTGATCCGCGGTGTGCCGACGAAGGAGGCGACGAAGGCGTTGGCGGGCAGGGCGTAGAGGTTGCGGGGGGTGTCGACCTGCTGGAGGATCCCGTCGCGCATGACCGCGACCCGGTCGCCGAGTGCCATCGCTTCGGCCTGGTCGTGGGTGACGTAGATCGTCGTGGCCCCGGTGCTGCGGGTGACCGCGAGCATTTCGGTGCGCAGCCGGGTGCGCAGCCGGGTGTCGAGGCTGGAGAGCGGCTCGTCCATCAGGAAGACCGAGGGGCGCCGGACTACGGCGCGGCCCATGGCGACGCGCTGGCGCTCGCCGCCGGAGAGGCGGCCGGGGATCTGGTCCAGGAGGTGGTCGATGCCCAGGGTCTGGGCGACGGACTGCACGTGGGTGCTGACCTGGTCGTGGTCCTGCTTCTGGACTGCGAGGGGGAAGCCGATGTTCTGCGCGGTGGTCATGTTGGGGTAGAGCGCGAAGCTCTGGAAAATCATGGCGATATCGCGTTCGCTGGGCTGGAGATCGTTGGCGATCTCTCCGTTGAGGTGCAGCTCACCCCCGCTGATCGTCTCCAGGCCGGCGATCATGCGCAGCAGGGTGGACTTGCCGCAGCCGGAGGGGCCGAGGAGGACGAGGAACTCTCCGTCCTCGACGGTCAGGGAGACCTGACGCACAGCCCTCTGCCCGTTGGGATAGGTCTTGGCGAGGTCGTGAAGGGTGATGGTGCTGCCCACGGGTGCTCCTGGTACGTGTCGCGCTTGGCGGGAAAAGAGAGAGGGGGGGGCCGGTCAGGGGGTGAGTTCGTCGGCGGCGATGTGGAGGCAGGCGGCGACCAGGACGATGTTCTTGATGACGTACTGGCCTTCGAGGGTGGGAACAGCCGCGGTGTGCCAGGCGGCGTCCGGCATGACGAGCAGGGAGAGGAAGACTCCGGCCATGTGAAGGAAGAACGCGGCCAGGGCCCAGCGGAGCAGGAAGCCGGTCAGGAGCGCGAGTCCGATGCCCGTCTCCAGGACCGCGAGCAGGATCAGGCAGACCGGGGCGGGGACGAACCCCAGGGTCAGCTCGGTCATGGCCCCGATGGCGAAGTCCTCGGCCGCGCTCGCGCCAGGGAAGAACTTCAGGACGCCGAACCAGCAGAAGATCAGGCCGATGCAGACGCGCAGGACGGTGGGGCTGATCCGCGTGTATCGGTGTGCGAGGGATGCGACGCGGTTTCGCAGGGACTGCCGCGGGCTCAGCGCCGGGACGAGTGCCCGGCCGGTGGGGGCAGGGTTTCCGGCCGAGTGGCGGCGGTGGGAGGTGCTGGTCATCGTCGATCCTCCGCGAGACGATCTCGGGCATGGCTGCTGGACGTTTGAATGCGGCGGCTATCCACCGGACAGGGGCCCTGGGGAGTCTTTGGAAGAGGGAGGGCCCCGCAGGAGGCAGCGCCTCCTGCGGGGCCCCGGTCAGCCGGCCCCGGTCAGCCGAAGTTGACGTCGCTGCAGAGGAAGTACTTCTGGTCCATGTGCGACGCCTTCCAGACGGTCACTACGACGTGGCGCCCGCTGTAGCCGGAGGTGCTGACGTCCGTGACGTAGTGCGGCTGGTAGGGGTACCTGCCGGTCTTCTTCACCAGTTCGAGGTCGTTCCACCCGATCAACTGGTACTCCGGGTTGAAGCCCTGCTTGGTGACGTAGACCTCGAGCCAGTCCGCGCCGTGGCGGGCTTCGTCGTAGATGTCGACGGTGAAGTCGGAGCCGATGTTGGTCATCTTCCACGGGCCCGGGCGGTCGAGGGGCCGGTAGTTCGTCTCGCCCTGGCCGCCGGCGCTGCAGATCTCGCCGTTGGCGATGACCTGCTTGTAGTTGTCGCCGGTGTTGTTGGCGTAGACGGCCTTCCACGCGCCGATGGCGTTCGCGTTCTCGTGGTAGGTCCGGTAGCACATGGGGTCCTGGGACTCGCTGGGCTCGGTGTAGCCCCAGCGCTGCAGGCATCCGTAGTTGCGGGTCTCAGGGGTGATGACGGTGCCGTGTGCGGAGGCCGCCGGTGCCTGGACGACGCCGAGGAGGGCGGTGGCCAGCACGGCGGAGCCCAGCGCGACGGCACGGGACAGCGTTGCGGGTATGCGGTTCATGGTGCTCTTCCTCCGTGTGTGTGGAGATCACAGGCCGATCCCGGCCAGTGATTAGGTGCACATGACAGCTGGTGTGAGGTCAGTGGCTGCTCGGGTTGCTGCTCACCTCCTTTCGTCGGCGCGCGGGGTGGTTCCGCAGCGCGGCCAGGGACCACTGGCCGGGGCCGAGGGCGGCGATGAGCAGGAAGGCCCAGCAGAACAGCGCGGCGCTCTCGCCACCGTTTTCCATGGGGAACAGCCCGTCGCCCTGGTGGTGGACGAAGTAGGCGTAAGCCATGGAGCCTGAGCACACGAAGGCTGCCGGGCGGGTACCGATGCCGATCAGCACGAGTGCTCCGCCGGTCAGCTGGATCACCGCGGCCCACCAGCTGGGCCACTGCCCGGCGCTGGGCACCTCACCGTGCGGGCCGCCTAAGACGTCGAAGAGAGTGGCGGCTCCGTGGCAGGCGAAGAGCATCCCGATCACGATGCGAAAGAGGCTCAGTAGGGGCTGTTCGAGCCGGGCTGATGGCATGTGGGGCATGCCTTTCTGCGGGGTGGTGGGGGAGGGGTGGTGCTGCTGGTTCTGGTGGCCGGTGGCCGCCGCGGGTGCGGCCACCGGCCACTGGTGCGGCTAGGCGGTGAGGTTGAACTTCTGGCTGGCCCAGGTGCTGCAGTCCCACAGGTGGAGGCGGGCGCCGTTGGCAGTGCTCTGGCCCTCGACGTCCAGGCAGCGGCCGGACTTGATGTTCTTCAGCGTGCCGTTGGCCTGGAAGGCCCACTTCTGGCTGTCCCAGCCGCCGCAGTCCCACAGGTGTGCCTTGGTGCCGTTGGCGGTGGCTCCGCCGACGACGTCCAGGCACTTGCCGCCGGACTTGAGCTGCTGGCCGTCCAGCGTCCAGGTCATCGAGGCGGTGTTCGCGCAGGACCACTGCTGGATCGCGGTGCCGTTGGCCGTGCCGGCTCCGGCGCGGTCGATGCACTTGGCGTTGCCGCCGTTGACGATCTGCCCGGAGCCCGTGCCCGGGTCAGGGTCGGGACCCGGGTCGGGGTTGCCGCCGCCGGGGCCCCAGGCGTTCCAGTTGTCCCAGTTTTCGGCGTCGAAGCCGAGCCGGCCGGGCTTGTCCGCGCCCCAGTTGGTGCCGGACTTGTTGATGACGGTGCCGCCGACGGTGTAGTTCTCGAGCTTGAGGCCCTTGCCCTGGGCCGTCTCGTTCCCCAGGGTGACTTTCTGGCCGGCGGTGTTGGTGTAGCGCTTGAGGAGGCTGACCTGGCTGCTCGGGTCGAGGCCGTTCCAGCTGTCGATCTTCAGGTTCTTGACGTGGATGTTCTCGGTGCTGGAGAGGGCGAAGACGCGGATCGCGCAGTTGGTCTGGCCTTCGACGGTGATGTTCTCGAAGGTCATGTTCTTGACCCAGGTCGCGGGATCGCCCTTGGTGGTGGACCCCATGTCCTCCCAGTGGGAGGAGGAGTTGAGGATGCAGGTGTTGTACTTGACGTCCTTCCAGTACATCCGGTTGTGGATGACGTGGGTGTTGGTCACCCGGACGTTGTCGATGTTGCGGGGAGTCCAGCCCCACTGGATGACGGGGCCGTTCTCGTTCTTCCAGATGACGGTGTTATCGATCGTGACGTCGCTGTGGTACATCTTCAGCACGTCGTCGTTGGCGTTGAAGAACGTGTTCTTCATGGTGCTACCGCGGTAGAGCTCGATGCCGTCGGTCTGCCAGTACCAGGAGCCGACCTGCTTGTAGTTGTCGACCCGCATCTGGAAGGTCTGCTCGTTGCCGTAGACGACGAACGAGTGGTAGGGCGGTTCGTTGATCGTCACGCCCTGCAGGTCGAGGTACTGCTGGGCGTTCGCGGATTCGAACTGGAGCATCTTCACGCAGGAGGCGTGGCAGTTCGACGCGCCGCTGAGGTGGTCGTAGTTGTTGTTGGTGTCCGCCTCGTAGACGTACTGCTCACCCGAGAGCACCCCGTACCCGGTGACCTTGTACAGGCCCTGGTTGTCGTGGAAGAAGCGGAAGGCTCCCTTCACGTAGGCGCCGGGTGCGATGTAGACCCACTTGACGTTCGGCGGGAGCACCGCGTGGTACTTCGAGCCCATGGTGTAGGTGCCGGGGCGGAAGTAGATGATCTCCTTGTCGATGTTGTTCAGGTTGGTGACCTGGCCGGGCTCGGGGTAGTGGATGCTCCCCGACGCGGCGGTGGGGATGAGCCGGTCCTTCTCCGCGCCGGTCGGCGTCGGCTCGGCGAAGATCATCATCGAGTTGCGGGGCTCGGTGTGGATGGCCCGGTTGTTGCCGCCGCCGCTGGTGGTCAGCTTGCCGGCGTCGTTGGCCGGGCCGGACATGTCGTTGTAGGCGGTGTAGAGCTGCGGGTCGAACTCGACGGAGAACCGGTAGCCCTTGCTGCTGTAGGGCACCTTGATCCGGATGGTCTTGCTGTTGACGAGCTCCTTGTCGAAGTTCAGGCTGCTCGGCTTGATCTTGACCTGGTCGGCGGAGGAGATGCTCTGGTCGGTGCGCAGGGACACGTCGACCCACGTGTCGGCCGTGTACTGGAAGGACGACCAGCTCATGGTGAGGTTCGCCGAAGCGGAGAACTCCGCGCCGTCCTCCTTGGTGTAGCCGATCTTCCCCTTGCCGCTGCGGGGGATGCTCATGTACGCGAAGGAGTCGTACTTCGTCGTCGGCGCCGCGGCCGTGGCGACCTTCACGTCGTAGAAGGATGACCGCCGCACCTTGTCACCGCCCACCGGGCTGTTGGTGTTGAACTCGTGGTTGTCGTGCCACCAGGTCTGCAGCTGCTCGCTGTTGGCGGTCTCACCCGCCGCTCCTGCTGCCGGTGCCGCGAGCAAGGCGGCTGCGGGGAGGAGCTGCCCTGCCGGAGCGGGGGCGGCCGAGGCCAGGGTGCTGGCGGGTACGACGGCTCCGGCGAGCGCCAGGGCCAAGCCGGCGGCGATGGCCGCCAGCGGGTTGAGCCGTCGCAGTCTTCCTGCGGGCATGGTGATGTCCTCTCCTTGATGAATCGGGGCATGGCCCCAGGGCGCCCGCCTGGGCGGGCACGAACACCGCTGGGGCAGCTGGGGCAGCTGCGTGGCGGAGTCATCGGTGTGTGCGGTCGCCCGTTTCCCGGGCTCGCCCGGGGGTCCGGACTGTGTGCGGCTCGTCCTGGCCGGCGTTCGTCTCATAGGGGAGCCGGCTGACGGAGTCCGCGCGGAGATCATTCGCAGGGCCAGGAGCACAGGACACCGGTCCTGCGAGCGGAACGGCCGGTCTGCCCGTCCCAAGGGGTGAGGGACTGCAGGTGCGGCGGCGGCCGGCGGCCCAACTGGCCCCGGCGCTGCCCCGGTTGCCGGTTAACTTCCCGCCATTTCTTCTCCGTGTCAATGAAATGAACAAGATTCGCCACCCAGGCGACCTCGCCTGCACATAACAAGACGCCCAAAAGGCATCTTTCGGAAGCTAATGGATGCCCGGGATGAGCCATCACGGTTGTGTAACGTGATGTTTTCTTCCTTGACGCACTTAAAGGCTGAGGGACACACTCCTGTCATAAGCGGCCGCCGACGACGCACACAGGCCGACCGCGTAACAGCCGCAGGAGGCGCGATGACGATCTCTGCAAGGCTTGGCCACACCGGGCACGCCCATACGGGAAGCCTCCGCCGTCCGAATCGGGTTCGATGGCGCTGAACCCGATACAACGGCCCTGACAGACCACTATCTGGAGGCACCGCGTGATGAGCCCGTCAAGGATCCGGTTCTCGGAGCTTGTCAGTGAGCAGACCCGGGCGGAGATCTTCGCGACCGTGCTCACCGCAGGACCCATCTCGCGCACCCAGCTCGCCCAGCGCCTGGGTCTGGTGCCTTCCTCCGTCACCCGCATGCTGCCGCCGCTGCTCGAGCACGACTACCTGCGCGAGAGTGACGCCGTCCCGCAGGGGCGGGGGCGGCCGCAGAAGATGCTGCACGTCAACCCCGACAAGCACGTGGTCGTCGGTATGAAGATCGGTCCCCGGCAGGTTTCCGGCGTCGTGACCGACATGGCTGCCAACGTTCTGGCCCGGGCCGAGGAACCCCTGGCCGACTGCACCCCTGAGACCGCCCTGTCCGCCGCCGCCTCCCTGACCGGCAGGCTCCTCGAAGAGGCGCCCGAAGCGGCGGACAGGGTGCTCGGCCTCGGCATCGGAGTCAGCGGCCACGTCGACTCGGCGGCCGGGATATGCCGATACTCGGCACTGCTCGACTGGAACAAGGTCGACGTGGCCACCCCCCTGCGGCAAGCGACCGGACTGTCCGTGGTCGTCAACAACGACGTCAACACCCTGGTCGTCGCCGAACGCTGGTTCGGTGAAGGCCGCGACACCGACTCCTTCGCCGTCGTCACCGTCGGCCCCGGCATCGGCTGCGGCCTGCTTCTGGACGGCGCCCTCTTCTCCGGCGCCACCGGACTCGCCGGCGAACTCGGCCACCTGCCCCTGGACCCCTCCGGGCCCATGTGCAGCTGCGGCCGCCGAGGCTGCCTGGAGGCCCTGGCAGGCGACCGCGCCATCCTGCGCCACCTCGCAGACGGCGGATTCCCCTGCGACACGATCACCGACGCCATCAACCTCGCGCGAGGCGAAGCCGGAGCGGCACGCACCGTCGCCCGCTCCGCGTTCGCCGAAGCCGGCACCGCCCTCGGCAGGGGCCTGGCCGGCATGTGCAACCTGCTCAACCTGCAGAAAATCATCATCGCCGGAGAGGGCGCGGTCGCCTACGACCTGTTCGGCCCGCACATGAGCGCGGCGATGGAAGCCCAGGCATTCTCCACCGCGGCCACCGACTGCGACATCCATGTCGACCCCGCCCGCCACGACCTCTGGGCCCGGGGCGCCGCCTGCCTCGTCATCCGCGACGCCGTGGGCGCGGCCATCTCCTGACCCGCAGCGCCCGCGGGTGCGACGGCACCCCGCCACCCCCAGTGAAGTAACTCAAAGCATTCACACGATCACGATGAGGTTTGACGTGCCCGAAATCGAAGCCAGTCCCGCCGATGCCTGGTGGAGCGAAGCGGTGGTCTACCAGATCTACCCCCGCAGCTTCGCCGACTCGAATGCGGACGGCATCGGCGACCTGCAAGGCATCATCGAACGGCTCGACTACCTGGCCCAGCTCGGCGTCGACGTCCTGTGGCTCTCCCCGGTCTACCCCTCCCCGCACGACGACAACGGGTACGACATCAGCGACTACCAGGACATCGACCCGCTCTTCGGAACCCTCGCCGACTTCGACCGGCTCCTGGGCGCCGTCCACGAGCGCGGGATGAAGCTCGTCATGGACCTGGTCGTCAACCACACCTCCGACGAACACCCCTGGTTCACCGCCTCCCGCGACGAAGGCCCCCAGGGCAGCAAGCGCGACTGGTACATCTGGCGCCCCGCCCGCGAAGGCATGGAGCCCGGCACCCCGGGCGCGGAACCCAACAACTGGGGCTCCTTCTTCTCCGGCCCCACCTGGACCTACGACGAGAAGAGCGGCGAGTACTACCTGCACCTCTTCTCCCGCAAGCAGCCCGACCTCAACTGGGAGAACCCGGACCTGCGCCAGGCGGTCTACGCCATGATGCGCTGGTGGCTGGAGCGGGGGGTCGACGGCTTCCGCATGGACGTCATCAACCTCATCTCCAAGACCCCCGGCCTCCCCGACGGCATCGTCCACGAGGGCGCCCGGCACGCAGATGGCAGCCCCCACTACATCTGCGGCCCCCGCATCCACGAGTACCTGGCGGAAATGCACCGCGAGGTCTTCGAAGGCCACCCGCGCCGCCTGCTCACCGTCGGCGAGATGCCCGGCGTCACCGTCGAGGACGCCAAGCTCTTCACCGACCCCGCCCGCCGCGAACTCGACATGGTCTTCCAGTTCGAACACGTTGGCCTCGACCAGGGCCCCGCCGGCAAATTCGATCTCCGCCCCCTCAAGCTCACCGACCTCAAGGCCAGCCTCGGCCGCTGGCAGACCGGCCTCGGCGACACCGGCTGGAACAGCCTCTACTGGAACAACCACGACCAGCCCCGCGCCGTCTCCCGCTTCGGTGACGACAGCCCCACCTACCGCGACCGCTCCGCAAAGCTCCTGGCCACCGTGCTCCACCTGCACCGCGGCACTCCCTACGTGTACCAGGGCGAAGAGCTCGCCATGGCCAACACCCGCTTCACCACCATCGACGACTTCCGCGACATCGAATCCCTCAACCACCACCGCGAACAGACCGCCCACGGTGTCGACGAAGAACAGGTCCTGGCAGGGCTGCGCCACCGCAGCCGGGACAACGCCCGCACCCCCATGCAGTGGGACACCACCCAGAACGCCGGCTTCACCGCCGGCACCCCGTGGATCGCGGTGAACCCCGACCACACCCACGTCAATGCCAAGGCCCAGCTCGCCGACCCCGACTCCGTCTTCCACTACTACCGCCGCCTGATCGCCCTGCGGCACACCGAGCCCGCCCTCACCCACGGCGACTTCCGCATGCTGCACCCCGACCACGAACAGCTCTACGCCTTCACCCGCCACGACGCGGCCTCCGGCACCGAACTGCTCGTCCTCGCAAACTTCGGACCGGCCGACCTCACCATCGACCTGCCCGACGGCTGGGAACACAGCGAGACCCTCATCGCGAACGTTCCCACCACCCCACACCTCAGCGCCCCGCACACCCTGCAGCCCTGGGAAGCCCGCGTACACCGCCGCAACGCCTGACCCCCACCCCCACTGCGCCCCAACCATCCGCACCGTCTCCCCCCGCACCGCCCCGATCCGCGCACACCCAAGGAATCCTCATGACGAACATGCGCTTCCGTGCCACACGCCACACCACACGCCGAGCCCTGCTCGCGATGTCCGCACTGGCACTCGTCGCACCCCTCGCCGCATGCGGCGGCGGCTCCGACGCTGCCGAGGGAGACGGCAAAACCCTGCGCCTGTGGCACTACGAGCAGGAGGACGGCGCCCTCAGCAACGCCTGGGACGCGGCCATCGCCGAGTTCAAGAAGACCCACCCCGATGTCAAGGTCGTCTTCGAACGCAAGACGTTCGAGCAGATCCAGCAGAACGCGGGCATGATCCTCAACTCCGACAAGGCGCCCGACGTCATGGAGTACAACAAGGGCAACGCCACCACCGGCCTGCTCGCCAAGCAGGGCCTGCTCACCGACCTGACCGCCACCGCGAAGGAACGCGGCTGGGACAAGAAGATCAGCGAGAGCGCCTCCGTCACCGCCCGCTACGACGCCAACGGCGAGATGGGTGGCGAAAAGTGGTACGGCGTCCCCAACTACGGCGAGTTTGTCCTGGCGTACTACAACGACGACCTCTTCAAGAAGCACAACATCACCAAGCCCACCGACCTCCAGAGCTTCGAAGCGGCCCTGGCCGACTTCAAGGCCGCCGGGATCACCCCGCTTGCCAACGCCGGCAACGACCACCCCGCCGGCCACTGGCTCTACCTGCTGGCCCTGGCCAAGGCGAATGACGCCTGGGTCGACGACTACCAGCTCTACAAGGGCAAGGTCGACTTCCACGGCCCGGAGTGGACCTACGCGGTCGAGACCTACAAGGACTGGCTCGACAAGGGCTACTTCGAGAAGAAGGACGTCGGCCTCAAGGGCAGCGACATGACCGAGCAGTTCGTCTCCCAGAAGCGTCCGATCATGGTCGGCGGCAACTGGTGGTTCGGCGGCCTGACCACCGACATCACCGACTTCTCCTGGTCCACCGCCCCGTACCCCGGCAGCAAGAAGACCCTCGGCTCCGGCGGCAACCACTGGGTGGTGCCCACCAAGGCGAAGAACAAGGAACTCGCCGAGGACTTCATCGACATCACCATGTCGGACAGGATCCAGAAGATCCTCGGTGAAGAGGGCAATGTCCCCCTCGCCGTGAAGCCGGACTCCATCGAGAACCCGAAGTCCCGCGAGCTGATCACCGCGTTCAACACCTACCAGGACGGCAAGGGGCTCGCCTTCTACCCGGACTGGCCGGCACCCGGCTACTACGACACCTGGATGGGCGCCACCCAGAACCTCATGAACGGCGGCAAGCCCCACGCCGTCCTCGACGAGCTCCAGGCACCCTACGAGAAGTACACCGCCTCGCGGCGCTGAGGCTGACCCGTCCGAACCCGCGCGTCAGCCCCTCTTCCCGGGGACGGCGGCCCGCCCCGCACCGGGCCGCCGTCCCGCCCCTCTTGGAGCAACAGTGAAAACCACACGTCACCCGCGGCCCACGGGGTACGGCGTCTTCCTCGCCCCCGGCCTGCTGCTGAGCCTGCTCTTCCTCGTCGTCCCGCTGGTGATGACCCTCTACTACAGCCTCACCCAATGGCAGGGCGTCGGAGAGCCCACCTGGATCGGCTTCGACAACTACACCCGCCTCTTCAGCGATGCCGACTTCTGGGCCTCGTTCCGCAACATTGCCTTCGTCATCGTCGGCATCGCCGTCGTCCCCACCCTGCTCGGGCTGTTCCTCGCCGCCCTGCTCTTCGACTACATCGGCAAGAAGCACGGAGACGGGTTCGTCAGCCTCTTCCGCTCCGGCCTCTACCTGCCCCAGGTCATCCCCGTCGCCGTCACCGGCCTGATGTGGGGCTGGATCCTCGCCCCCGAAGGCGCCGTCAACAGCGTCCTCGAAACGATCGGGTTGAACTCCCTGGCCCAGAACTGGCTCGGAGACCCCGACCTCGCCCTGTGGATGGTCCTCGCCGTCCTCGTCTGGATGCAGCTCGGCTACCCCCTGGTGCTGTTCCTCTCCGGGCTCCAGCGCATCGACCCCGAACTGTACGAAGCCGCCTCCCTCGACGGCGCCACCTGGTGGCAGCGCTTCACCCGCATCACCGTGCCCATCCTGCGGCCCGAGGTCTACGTCGTACTCGTCACCACGACCATCGCCGGCCTGAAGGTCTTCGCCCAGATCTTCGTCCTCACCGGCGGCGGCCCCGGCAACTCGACCCTCGTCCCCGCTTACTTTGCCTACCAGAACTTCTTCGAACGCGCCGACGTTGGATACGGCTCCGCGATCTCCAGCACGATCACCCTGCTCGTGCTGATCATCGCCGGAACGATGCTCACGCGCCAGGCACGCGAGGACGGATGACCATGACCACACACACCGCCCCCACGGCGCCCCCTAGCCACCGGCGCAAAGCCGCCAAGGCCAAAGCCACGGGCAATCGCCGCACCCCCGGCTCCTACGCCGTCCTGGCCGCCGTCGCCATCTTCGTCCTCGCGTTCCTCGCACCGTTCATCGTCATCCTGCTCAACTCGTTCAAGACCAGCGCGGACTTCCGCTCCAACGGGTCGCTCTCCCTGCCCACCCAGTGGAACTGGAGCATCATCGCCGAAGTCTGGGAACGCGTCGGCTTCACCCAGAAACTCTTCAACAGCATCCAGATCAGCCTCGGCGTCGTCCTCATCGCCGTCCTGCTCGCGCTCTTCAACGCCTACGCCATCGGCATCGGCCGCATCCGCTGGCGCACCCCCTTCCTCATCTTCTTCCTCGGCGTCAACGTCCTGCCGCAAGAAGGCCTCGTCTACCCCATCTACTACCTCTTCAAAGAGATGGGCCTCTACGACGGGAAACTCGGCTACACCATCCTCGTCGGCATCACCTACAGCGCCTTCGGCACATACCTCCTCTCCTCCGTCTTCGCCAGCTTCCCCCGCGAACTCATCGAAGCCGCTTCCATGGACGGAGCCGGCCGCTGGACCATCCTGTGGCGCATCGTCCTGCCCATGAGCTGGCCCACCCTCTCGGTGATGTGCGTCTTCTTCTTCGTCTGGAGCTGGAACGAGTTTCTCTACCCCCTCGTCCTCCTCATCTCCAACGACAACCAGACCGTCCCCCTCGGCCTCTCCGTCATGCAGGGCCAATACACAAGCGACCCCACTGCCATGAGCGCCGCAGCCCTCCTCGGCATCGTCCCCATGGTCATCTTCTTCCTCATCTTCCAGCGCTCCCTCACCCGCGGCATGACCGCCGGAGCCGTCAAGTAACCCACCCGCGCCACCCCACAGCCACCCCGGATCCGGCACGCACTGCCCCGCCGCCGGATCCGGGGTACACCCACGCCTGCGCCGGGCTCGCACCCGCACGGCCCGAGCCGGTGTCTTACCTCGGATGGGGATGGCTTCCGGCAGGCCCACGCCGTCACAACGTTCTGCGAACCCCGCGCTATCGAGCGGCGCGCATGGACCGCCATCAGCGATGCAACAAGGGAGTGCTGATCGACCCGCAGGCACCTGGCCAACCGGCTCACTCGTTGCTGTTGGAGTTGCCGGCGCGTGCGATGCCTTCCAGCTCGATGTCCATAGCTTCGCGCTCGGTGGTCCACTGGCGCACTTTCACAGGAACATCGGCCCCCTCGGGATCCATCAGAACGCATTCGGCGTGGCCATCCGGGCCCGGAGCTTCTCCATGTAGGGGGCCACTTTGGCCGGGCCTGACAGACCAGCGGGTAACCGAGAGGATCGACGGTATGAGCACCGCAGAGAGACCTGGGCATTCGCCGATCTATGACCGGCTGGTTCGCGAGCGCGGCGACGTGCTGGCCGAAACCCGGAAGGTGGCCGAGGAGACGCGAGCCCAGGCTCGGCAGGCGCTGGACTGGAGCACGGTACGGCAATCCCAGAAGTGGAGAGAAGAACGTGCGTTCTCTGCGTTCGGCTGAGAGGGGGCGAACGAGCCAAGGGGGAAGGCGCAAAAGACTGTAGGACTCACGAGGTGAGCTCTGCACGCTTCTGGCAGCTGTTACTTCCAAGCGAATGCGCCGCCGCCCGGGCCGCGAGCGGAGCCCTGTTGCTGAGCCACCCGGCCCGCATCCACGTCATCTTCGATATGGACACCCCCCAATCCACCGTCCGCGCAGGAGCGGCCGCGAGCTGTTCGCCGAGCCCGCCACCGTCCCAGCGACGTCGCCCAGGATGCACTGGTTCAGGCCGCCCGGTGCCGGCCCGTGACACACCGGCCCCTTGGGTCCGGATGGAGTGGCTCCACGCCATCCGGCCAGGACGACTACGGAGCTGTCGATGGGTGGCCCATCACCACCAGTACCCGCGGTGCCATCGCGAGGACTGGAACCGGCACTGACCCAGTTTGATCACTTCGCTCACAACCGGGTCCACCCGCCGATAGCCTCCGATCTCACACACGATCCCTGGGGGGACCATGACCACCGAAACGCCACCGCCGGCCGAACCGCCAGCCACCCCTGGAGTACCCGCCACACCCGAACCGCCGGTCGCCCCCGAAGCGCCACCCATGCCCACCGAACCCCCAGTCGCCGCACCGAAGAAGCGTCTCTCCCCGCTCCTCGCCGGCGTTCTCGGGCTGGTCGTCGGGGCCGGAGCAGTCGGCGGAACCTGGGCAGTCATCGCCAATCAAGAACCCCCCGCGCCACCCACGTTCACCCTCACCGGCGCCTTCGCCCTCACCGACGGGGCAACAGAGGGGGACGAAGGATGCTCCGGCACCGGTGGCTACGACGACATCGCCGAAGGGGCATCCGTCACCGTGTACAACGGAGCTGGCGAGATCGCGGCCACCGGAAATCTCGGGACCGCGACCTACGCCGCCGGGATCTGCCTCTTCGACGTGTCCATCGGCGACGTCCCGAAGGGCGAAAAGTTCTACCAGGTGGAGGTGTCCCGCCGCGGGAAGATTCAGCTGACCGCAAAGGAAGCTGAGAGCGGCGACTTCAGCGCAACCCTCGGCTAACAACTGCGGCGCCACCTCAGTGCACAAAACTCGGCTCGGACTACGAGGCGTACAGCAGCGTCTCCTCCATCGGCCGGGCCTCCTGACCGGGACCGCACTACGGACCGGAACCGGAGACCGAATGTCGCCGTATCCGTACGGTGCTGCCACCGGTTACCCGGGCATGACGATCGCGTACCTCCCCTTACCTTCTGATGATGTGCCGCCCTACGAGCCGTGGGCGGGGGAGCCCGAGGTCCTGGCGGAGGCTGCGGTGGCCGGCCGTCGTGCGGCGGCCTGGATCCGGTCTCTGCCCGCCGCGCCGGCCCCCCGTCCGGTCGGGACCTGGCTCGCCGGTGCACTGCCCGACGCGGTGGAGGCCGCGATGGGTTCCCTGGATCCGGCGCAGTGCGACCGGATGGGTCCGGACGGGCGGCTCGTCGAGGGCAACGGGGGCGTCGACGCCGGAACGCTCAGCACCCTGACCGTCGTCCCGTGCGTTCTCTCGGACGCGGACTGGCTCACCCCCGACCAGCAGATCCGGCTCTTGGCGGTGGCCTCCATCACGACCGGGATTGCGCGGCTGCTCGCGGATGACCCGGGCACCGCGATCCTGCACGGCTTGGTGGCCCGGATGTGCGCCACCCTCGACCACGCCACCCGCCCGGACACTCCCGGACTGGCCACGCAATTCGAACACGCGCTCTAATATGTGCATGGACCGCTTCCCCTTCCCCGACGACTTGATCCGCGCCCAGCAGCAGTGGCACGACACCTACCGCGCCCTCAGCGTCCCCCGCCCCCGCCGTGCCGCCGAGCTGCGTCACCGTCTGCTTCTGCTGTCGGTGCGGATCCACTGGCATCCGTTCTGGTCCACTCCGGACGGGTGGAGTCCTGCGGCACGGGTGGAGCTGCGCCGGCTGACCGCGGGAGACCGCTGGGCGGACGCGGCGTGAAGCGGGAGCCCCGCCCTTTGTCGGCGCGGCAGGAGGCGGTCATGGCGGTGGTCCGGTCCTGGATCATCGAGCACGGGCACGGGCCGACCATTCGGGAGATCGGTGCGAGGGTCGGTCTCTCCAGCACGAGCTCCGTCGCCTATCAACTTGCCCAGCTCGAGAAGCGGGGCCTGATCAGCCGGACCGGCCGTGAGTGGAGCTCCTGCCGACTGGAGACCCCCAGGCCGCCCAGGCGCGGGCTGAGAAGCCGCTGACCGGTTATGGCCGGGGCCGTGCCGGTTGGGGGCGGGGCAGACCGTGCGGATGGGTGCGTGGAACAGGTCCGGGTTTCCTGGAGTACGGCTCGGACTCTTGGTGCCGGTGGCTGACCTGTCCCCGCACCAGGCCCCCGGCGCGGCGAGCGGACAGCGCGGGCGTCGGTGCTGCTACAGGTCGAACTCGAGGTGCTCGATGTCGGTGAACCGGACCTCGTCCAGGCTGCCG
>NZ_BMUG01000027.1 GCF_014650075.1 Streptomyces microflavus
TTGTTCTTGACGACCTTGACACGGGTGCGGTTACCGACTGCGTCGGTGCCGTCCTTGAGTGTCTCGATGCGCCGGATGTCCAGGCGTACCGAGGCGTAGAACTTCAGCGCCCGGCCACCGGTCGTGGTCTCCGGGGAGCCGAACATCACGCCGATCTTCTCGCGGAGCTGGTTGATGAAGATGGCGGTCGTCCTGGTCTGGCTGAGCGCGCTGGTGATCTTACGGAGCGCCTGACTCATCAGCCGGGCCTGCAACCCCATGTGGGAGGCGCCCATCTCGCCCTCGATCTCGGCGCGGGGCACCAGCGCCGCGACGGAGTCGATCACGATCAGGTCGATCGCGCCGGAGCGGATCAGGATGTCGACGATCTCCAGCGCCTGCTCACCGTTGTCCGGCTGGGACAGGATGAGGTTGTCCGTGTCGACGCCGAGCTTCTTGGCGTACTCCGGGTCCAGCGCGTGCTCGGCGTCGATGAACGCCACCGAGCCGCCGGCCTTCTGCGCGTTCGCCACGGCGTGCAGCGTCAGCGTCGTCTTACCGGAGGACTCCGGCCCGTACACCTCCACCACACGGCCGCGCGGCAGACCCCCCACGCCGAGCGCCACGTCCAGCGCGGTCGACCCGGTGGGGATGACCTCGATGGGCTCGTTCGGCCGCTCGCCGAGGCGCATCACCGCGCCCTTGCCGAACTTCCGCTCGATCTGTGCGAGCGCGGTGTCCAGCGCCTTCTCGTGGTCGGTTCCTGCCATGAGCTTCACCCGGTCCGATGGAGAGGCACGCCGCACGTCGGAGGACGTGAGCGCTCAGTGCCGACAACGGACGTGTCGGAGATTCTAAAAACGAACATCCGATCGATTTTCGTGTCCAGTGAAAGGTACCAAACCGACGGAAGCGCGACGAGTCACACGCCGGAGCCCTTCGGGGGTCGGCTTGGGTGGCCAACGCTCGTTTTCCGCCATCCCCCTCCCTCTCGTGGACACCAATGCACCCATTTGATGGTGTCTGGATCTCGCCGGGCAACTGCATGTCGGCCGGTCTTGTCCTGGGGGGCTTGTGTGGGTGTACCGGTCTGTCCAGCATGGAACAACGTTGTCAGGGACACGTCGACTTGATCGTGTTCCTGGCAACGCGCCATTGGCGTCCACCCAACGCCCCGAGTTCCCCCCACGATCTGGAGGACTTAAAGTGCGACTCTCTCACCCCCACAGCATTTCGAGACGAGCACGACTCATCGCCGGGGCAACCGGCCTCGCCGCCGCCGCGGCGCTCGCCGTCCCCGCCGCCAACGCATCCGCCCAGCCGGCCCCCAAGACGTTCAGCGCCACCGAGCTCAACCGGACGGTCGACTCCGTGCGCACCGCCGACATCGGCGGCACCGCCTGGTATGTCGACACCGCATCGGGCAAGGTCGTCGTCACCGTCGACAGCACGGTCAGCCAGGCCGAGATCGCCAAGATCGAGAACGAGGCCGGCGCGAACGCCGACGCCCTCGTGGTCAAGCACACTCCCGGTAAGTTCTCCAAGCTCATCGCGGGTGGCGAGGCCATCACCACGGGCGGAGCCCGGTGCTCCCTGGGCTTCAACGTGCAGGACGGCGCGGGCACCAAGTACGCCCTGACCGCCGGCCACTGCACCAACATCGGCAGCTCGTGGTCCATCGGCACCACCACCGGATCCAGCTTCCCCGGCAACGACTACGGCATCATCCGGCACTCCGACCCCGGCGCGGCCGACGGTCGTGTCTACCTCTACAACGGCGGCTACCAGGAGATCACCACCGCCGCGGACCCCTCGGTCGGCCAGTCCGTCCAGCGCAGCGGCAGCACCACGGGCCTGCACGGCGGCTCGGTCACCGGCCTCAACGCCACCGTCAATTACGGTGCCGACGGCATCGTCTCCGGCCTGATCCAGACCAACGTCTGCGCCGAGCCGGGCGACAGCGGCGGCGCGCTCTTCTCCGGGAGCACCGCACTCGGCCTCACCTCCGGCGGCAGCGGCAACTGCTCCTCCGGCGGCACCACGTTCTACCAGCCCGTCACCGAGGCGCTCGGCGCCTACGGTGTGAGCATCATCTGATTACCGCACCGACCTAGGGTCTTTCGCCATCGGCCCTGAGTACTGTCCCCGCCCTGCTCGTCGGCGGGGACAGTACTCGTTCCGGAGAAGCCCCGAGCCTTTTCGGCCGTGCAGGTGCCGTCAGCCGGCCGGCAAGGCGGTGCCCCCTTTCTCAGAGTTCTCCCCATCCGGCTGCCGCGTCAGTGAGCCGCTCACGCACAACGGTGAGCGCCGGGTTGGCCGGCGCGCCGCGCCGAACCGCGAGATGGATGGTGTTGAGCGGAGGCGCCTCGGAGCAGTGGAGCTGGACGACCCGGCCCGCAGCCAGCGCCGGTTCAGCGAGGTAGCGCGGCAAGGCAGAGATTCCCGCGCCCGCTTCGACGGCCGCCAGGACCGCGCGGAGGTCAGGGGCAACGAGGGCGACGGGATTGGTGGGACGGTGGCCGAACTCGCTGCGCCAGTAGCGACGCAGGATGGGCAGCTCTTCCCCGTAGGCGACGAGCGGCAGTGCGGCCAGTGCGTCGGCCGGTGCGGTTCGGAGCCGGTCGGCGTCCACGGTCCGGGCCATGGACGGCGGGCCGACGAGGAGGAACTCCTCGTCGGCGAGTGGGACGGCCAGGAGCGCATGGTGTGTGGGCCGGATGGCGGAGACGACCAGGTCGAGCCGGTCTGCGGCCAAGTCGACGAGAAGATCATGGGCCAGGCCGAATGTCGCGTGGAGGTACAGTCCGCGGCCGGTGAGCGGGGCGAGCGCGGGCAGCACCCGTAGGGTCATGATCTCGGCCGCGCCGCCGATCCGTACCGTTCCGCGCAGGGCAGGCTCGGCTTCCGTGGAGCCCAAGGCGTCACGGAGACCGTCCAGGTGCAGGCTCACGCGGCCGGCGAGGGCAGCAGCACGTGGCGTGGGGGTGACCCCCTTGCGGGAGCGGACGAACAGCGACTCCCCGATCTGCTCCTCAAGCCGGGCGAGTTGCCCGGTGACAGCGGGCTGTGTCACGCCCAGCCTCTGGGCGGCCGCGGAGAGGGACCCTGTCCGGTAGATCTCCAGGAATGTGGCCAGCAGGTCCAGGCTCGGCACGCGCTCTTCCTTCTTTCGTGGCCCAGGGCGCCGGTCACCCGGTACGTGCGGCGTGGCAGCTCAGTTTAGGGATGACGCCCCTGCCCGGAGAGAAGCGCGGGCTGGTTCGGGTGTGCTCTCCATGTCAGCGGTCAACGTCCGGACAGAGCCGGTTGCCCCTGCGGTGTATGCCATGGGCGTCTTGGGTGGTGTCGGGACCGCTCGGGGCGACGTCCAGAACCGTGGTCAGGGAACCACCGGCGAGGTGGACGACGTGCACCGGGCACCCGGGGTGCAACCCTTGCACTGCACTGCACTGCACTGAGGGGATGGTCCGACGGCCGGGGGCGCCGGCTTGGCGCCGGTGGTCCCCGGCCGTCGGATAGGGCTCAGCCCTCGATTCAGGCGGCGAGGGCCTTGAGGACGGCATGGGCCGTGGCAGTGCTCGACTGCGGATTCTGGCCCGTGATGAGGTTGCCGTCGATCACGACCGTGTTGCTCCAGGCCGCACCCGTGCGCGGGACCGCTCCCCGGTCCCGCAACCGGGATTCGACGAAGAACGGAGTGTTCTCTCCGAGGCCGCCCTGGAACTCCTCCTCATCCGTGAACGATGTCAGGGTCCGGCCGGCGAACGTGAAGCTGCCGTCGGCCTTGGACGCGCTCAGCAGACCGGCGACACCGTGGCACAGTGCGGCCACGGTCTTGCTCTGCTCGTCGGCATCGTTCAGCAGCCGGCCGAGGTCGGCGTCCTCAGCGAGATCGGCCATCGGTGCATGCCCGCCCGGGATGTAGACCGCGTCGTAGTCACCGACGCTGACATCGGACAGGGCCAGCGGCGTGGCGAGTTCACCCGCGATGCCGGCGAGGTACGTCTGGAACTCCTCCGCGTCCGCCGGGGAGACACCGCCCTGCTCGCTGAGGCTGAGCGCATCGACGCTGGGCTTCGCACCGCCCGGGGTAGCGACGTCCACCTCTACGCCGGCGGCCTTGAGGACGCGGTGAGATGCAGCGACCTCCTCGGCCCAGTAGCCGGTGGGGTGGGTGGAGCCGTCAGCCAGCTGCAGAGTGGTGGCGGCAGAGATGACCATAAGGATCTTCGACATGGATGTGCCTGCTTGTCGGTAGGAAACGGGATGTCACGCGGCGAGCCGCATGCCGCCGGATGTCGGGCGGCTGTGGGAACAACCCCAGAATCCATCACCCATCATCCATCGACATCCCATGAACCATAAGAAATCTTATGACCCCTCTGTCTCCCAGGAGGTCCCCCGTGGCTGATGGTCACCACTCGGTTCGACTCGGTGTGAGGCAGTGAGGCCGTGGCTGTGAGTTCGTAAGGACAGACGAATCACACGCCGTTCGTGTCCGCCCGGCTGAGGCGAAACCGGCCCGCCGCACGGTTGGTGCGGCGGGCCGGGGGAGTGGTCAGAGGTAGGGCAGTGGTCCTGGGAGCAGCCACGTGGTGGAGGCTGCGCCGCACAGGATGCATACGGCGTTTGCCGCCCAGCGGGGGGCGCCGAGCTTCGCCGTGGCGTCGGCTGCTTCAGCTGTGATGAGTAGTCCGCTGAGGAGTACGAGGACGCTTGAGGACCAGGTGATCTCCGGGCGGCCGATGCTGAGCCAGCCGACCGCGATCCCGAGCAGGCAGAGCCCGGTGTACAGCACGGGAGGTTCGGGGCGGGTGCGGACCTTGTTGACCCGGCGGTGGGTGAGGATCACCGCGAACTGCGCGAGCAGTGCCGCGAGGGCGATCAGCATGGAGAGCTCCTAGAACTTGCAGGCGTTCTTGACCGCGGTGATCCCGAGCAGGGCCGCGACGGCCTTGCGGTGTGCCGAGGTCATCTTCCGGCGCTTGGCGTAGGTGCGGATGAGGTTGGCGGTCTTCTTCACGCCGATGCGCTTCACCAGGCGGACTGCCGTCCAGACCTTCGTGGAGGAGCCGGCGGGGGTCAGGGCGAAGACGACGCTTGCCACGGTCGCCGCGCACTTGGTGATCTTCCAGGTGGTCGACCAGAAGCCGGGGTCGATGACGATGGGGAAGGCGCTGGAGGCGTTGAAGTCCACGCTCTGGACGATCTTGTTGCCGACGACCTTGTAGCTGGTGGGGATGGAGCGGCCGTTGGCATCCTTCGCCCAGGGGGCGTCGAAGAAGGCTGCGGCTTCCTTGGCCGGTGCCACGTCGGGGTTGGTGTCGCCCGGCGAGTAGAGGGAGACGGAACCGTCGTCGTGCGTCACCACGGTCATGCCGGCGGGGATCTGGAAGCTGGTTTCGTAGGCCTTGGGCGCCGCGCTGTTCTTCAGGATGTTCAGGGTGCGCGAGCCGCCGTCCGTGGTGGGCTGGACCACGGTGTCCACGGGGCCGGAGGTGTTGTAGACGACGTTGCCGCCGACCTGCGTGCCCTGGGAACCGGCCTCCGGGATGGAGAGCTGGTTGGGCATGATGTCGTTCTTGATGTTGATGGACTTGTTCTTACCGTCCCAGGGGATGGAGACGATGTTGTCCTCGGTCACCGCGATGGAGGCGTAGGTGGAGTCCGAGGAGGTCGCCGCGGTGACGTCCGCGGCGTCGGAGTAGGTGTTGGCAAGACCGAGGGTGTTCTCGGCCGCCGTCGGCTTCCAGGCGGTGTCGACGGTGAAACGGACCGGGGCGGACCAGCCGTTCGCGTAGTGCTCCCCGTCGAAGGCGGTGGTGCGGAAGCTGTAGGTCTTGCCGTTGGTCAGCTTGCCTGCGGGGACCTTGACCTGCGAGGTGCTGTTCGCGGCCGCCGGGTCGGCGTTGAGCGTGGTCACGACCTTCCCGGTCGCGGTGTCGGTGATCTCGTACGTGCCCACGATGCTGTCGTCGCCGTTGGTGTCCTCGGTGGAGAACCTCAGCGTCGGGGTCGTGGAGTTGACCTTGAAGATCCCGCCGGTGGAGATGAAGGGGGCGCCTGCCTGCAGGTTGGTGCCGTTGTAGGGGCGGTAGTTGTAGGTCACCTCCAGAGTGGGGATCTTGGTCTGGTCGGCGACGTCGGCGGAGTAGAAGCGCTTCCAACCGTAGACGTCGTCCTCGTTGGTGGCCTTGAGGGCGATGCTCCCCGTCTCGGCCTTGGCGGAGGACCAGGTCCGCGCGAGCGAAGTGACGTCGGCGGTGGCCCAGCCCTCGGTCTTGCACGCCGCCGACTTCGTGTCCGAAGTCGTGGCGATCTTGTCGGTGCGTGTCGGCTGCTTGGTCCAGCGGGTGTTCTTGTCAGCGGCTCCCGAGGCCCATACCTCCCAGTCGCGCTTCTCGCACGACCAGGAGTGGTAGTTCCACATCTTCAGCGAGGCCTTCGATACGAGCGCGTCGGCGAAGTTCGAGGTCCGGAAGGTGAGGAAGGAGCGCGCGATGCGCTTGGTGCTTCCCTCGTAGTCCCCGGGCCAGCCGACCTTCAGGTCGGTGTTCACCGACTGGTCGGTGGTGTCGCCGCCCTGCACGAAGGTGTCGAAGAGGACGTCGAGGGCATCGGTGGAGGGGTCGATCGTGACCGGGTACTGAGTGTTCTCGTCAGTGAGCCACCCGGTGTCGGGCCGCAGGGAGAGCTCGGCGGTGTTGCCGCTCTGAGTCACCGTCATGGCGACCTTTTTGCGGTTGGTGTGCTCCAGCGAGCGAGCGTCGACCTGGCTGTCCCACATCGTGGGAGCCGGCATCGTCGCGACGATCTCCCCGGATGCACTCCGGAAGTCGACGCCTCCGCCGGCGCCCGGCTCAGCCTCCATGCCGTCCGGGAGGACGAGCGGCATCACCAGAGGAGCCCCGTCCTTCGGCTGCTTGCGCAGCTTCAGGTACTGCTCGAAGCCCGTCCGGGTGGCCTCGACAACAAGGTCGCCTCCCGGTACGGCGTCGGGGTATGTGGCCACATTGTCGGCCAGCCGCGGGGCGGGCAGTCCGCCCTTCCACTGCAACGCGATCTTCTGGTCGCCCCTCCCGAGGGTGACCAGGTCGCGGGCAGCACCCTCAGGTGCGGCCGCAGCGGCCTTCAGCGACCGTGCCGTGCTGCCGCCCGCTCCGGCCATCCGCAGGCCCTCGGGGTGCGCGGCGGCAGTCACCTCACCGCCGGCAGCGCGCTTCAGATCGAGATCGACATCGACCCAGCGACCGTCCTTGATCATGCGCACAGGGCCGGCCGCGGAGGTGCGCGTGAGCGTTCCGTCCGCGTTGGCGTGGACCGTGTCGGTCTCGGTGCGCATCTGGAGAACCTCTACCCGGCGCTCCTGCATCTTCGCGGCAGTCAGGGCGGCTTCGGGGGTCTCCGCCTCGGTTATGGGGTGCTCCGCGAGGGCCTGAGCGGTGTCGAGCAGGTCCGAGACGGCTTGCTCGGTCGCACTGTCAGTCGCGTTGCCGCGATCGTCCGCAGTGGCCAGGTACGGCGTGGACAGCAGCATTGCGCCAGCTGTCGCGATGGCGACGGTCCCCGTACGCCAAGAGGTCTTCACTTATGTACTCCCCATCATCACGGTCAGGCGCGAGGCGCGCCGGGAGACCGTGCGGTTTCTTGATCGAGGAGGAACTTAGCATGTTCATACTTATGCGTTCTATATGGCCTCAGATGGCCATCTGGGCCATAGGGGCTCAAAGTTCTAACTGTCCGTATTGATCCTCCAATTGGGGATCGCACCCATCGGATCCTGCCGACTCCTCACATCGACAGAAACTGGCCGCGCCCGCTGACCAGGTCGGTGACCTGGGTGTGGGCCTCCTCGGTGTCCAGGTCTCGCTCTGGCTCGCCTCCTGCGTCGACCCTGCGGAGTGCGCGCAACGAAGGGCGCCTGCCAGGGAATCCCGGTCAGGCGCCCTTTTGCGGTGCCTAGAAGAAGCCCAGCTCCTTCGGCGAGTACGACACCAGAAGGTTCTTCGTCTGCTGGTAGTGCACGCCTCCCATGGCCCCTGAGCAGCGGAAACGGCCACTACGCGGCCAAGCCGTAGGCGGCTGGTCCGCGTATGGCCCGGATCTTGGTCGGCACGGAGTGCACCCCTGACTGTCGGCCCGTGGCGGCAGCGAGCTGGCGGGTTGCTCCGGGACCGGCTTGGCGCCGTGTCCGCGGGGGTGTTCCGGTCGTACGAGGCGAGTACGGGCCCGGCCCGGGGTCCTCCCCGCCGACGCAGGGGTGATCCGCAACACCCTGTTTCGCGGGCCCTTGGGCCCGAGGCGCGCACCGCGGGTACGTCATAGCGGTTGACGGCTAGGTACGTCTCCGGCGTTGCCGCTTCCAGGAGGTCCTCGTTGCCCGCCAGATCGAGTTCCGGCTCCTCGGGGCCGCGTAGCAGATCACGCCAGTCGCTCGAGCCCCCCTGCTCGTAGGCGTTGCGGAGCAGGTCACGCAACAGCGGGCGCATCTCTTCCTGCTGCTCGCGGAAGATCCTTCGCTGGGTGAGCCGTTGTACTTCCTGGGCTTCATCGGGGCCCGGCTGTTTGCGGCGCGCGAGCTCATCGGGGGTAGGTACCTACCGGGTGATGTACGGGGTGCCACTGAAGCCGACTATGACCGTGTGCCGCAGCACGTCGTCGTCGGCGTAGAAGATGTGCTCGATCTCCAGACAGGCCCGGTCGGGTGAGGGCATCTGGTGGGCTGGGCGAAATCCGGTGGACTCTTAACAGGCCCCTACGGAATTGTCGATGACGCTCAAAGATGGCTGTGCGCCCGGGAGTTCGGGCGCACGACGAGGGGAAACCGTATGCGAGCTTCACGATCAACCATGCCCATAACCGCTGTCATCTGCACGGTGGCAGCAGCCTTCAGCCTCGGCACATCGTCCGCGTCAGCACAGGACGGATCCTCGGGCGAGTCCGCAACTCGGTACGTCGAGATCGACAGGGACGCGCGGCCTGCCGTCGAGGGCACCTCTGTCACCGAGTGGGGCAAGACCAAGTCTGGAGAGTCCTACTCCTTCACTTACCGCGCCGGCGAGGCCAAGCCGGACAACGACAAGGTGGCCGCCGCGGCCGCGAAGTGCTCCATCTACATCTCGGACGTGTCCTTCCGCGGTAGCGGCGCCAACGCCTGGTTCACCTGGGAGACCTCGCAAGTCTGCAGCGGCTCGTACGGGTCCCAGCGCATCGAGACCCAGATGTGGCGCAGCTCCTGGAGCGGCCCGCGCGGCTACGACGTCTGGCACGGCACGAAGTCCACCACGAAGTCGTTTATCGACTACGGCTGGTCGGTCGACTGCAACGACGGCGGCGGCACCTACACCTACTACCTTGTCATGAAGGGGTTCGCCACCGGCGTCGGCTCCAGCCCGACCACCCGGGCCGACAACGAGCTCCGGAAGAACTGCGGCACCAACGCTCCGTAGGAGGAGACATGGCCCCGGCTCCCGAGGAACGCTACCCCCGCGAGGGACGGTCTCTGGACCCTCTGACCAGCTCAGAGCGTGGCCACTCGATCAGCTACTCGACCTCCACGCCGACGATCCAGCGGATCTGGTGGCGGGTAAGGACAGCGCTGCGCCTGCCGGTGCGAGCCCGGCGCGGGCAGCGTTGAGCGGGCAACTCCTCAGACAGGCCGGCCCCGTATCCCTCGTTCCTTGAGGCGGTACGGGACTGGCCTCGTGTTGGGTGAGCCGGTACGGGACTGGCCTCGTGTTGGGTGAGCCGGTGGGACGGAGGCCGTGGCGTGCGGCGGACGGCCCCCAGACCCACCCCGGCGAAACCGAGGGCATGTGCGAGGCGCTCCAGACCGACCGCCCGAACAGGCCGCCGACTTCGCCTACGAGGGCCTCCTCGCCATGGCCCAGGAGATCGGCCCCCCCCCGATCTCAGCGGCCTCACCGAAGCCGGGGGCTGCTCAGGCGAACAGCTCGATCACGAGGACGCTCGTCCCACCCCTGGATCGCCGTACGGACCCTGGCCGCCGTCTCCGGGGCGACACCTCTGCGGATGGCGATGCTCCGCAGGTACGTCTCGGCTCCCTGGAGGAGCCCAGAGCGCGATGACGTGACGACCCTGGTGGTGGTCAGGGAGATGTTGATGTCCCCGTACGTCGGCAGCCCCTCGGCGGTCGTGACGATGCCGTCCCCGTCCTTGTCCGCGCTCCTGTCCGGGCAGCGGAAGTCATGGCCGTCGGTGGAACCGTGGATGTGCTGCGCGTGCGGCTGGCCGGGGACCAGCCCCTGGGCCTCGATCTTCACCGTCGGCTTGTCGCCCTCCAGGCTGACCTGCTTCGACCTTAACCGGGGACAGACCACGCCGCGGCAGGGGCGCCCGCCACACATGCGAGTGATCTCATCTGCCAGGCAAAGAGCCTCTTGGGCTCACGAAAGCGAGCTGAATAACTTCATTTGCGTCGCTTCAGCCAATCCGTATGCCTGCCCGTGACGAATAGCTGTTGGAGGAGGCGCGGGTCAGCCGCACTCCCGACGGAAGGTGACCGGCATGCTCACGTTGGCCTTGATCGGGTTGCTGGGAGGGATGACAAGGCCCCGCGCACCGCACGCCTCGAACTGCGCCTGGGCGAGGGGCTGCAGGCGTACGTCTTCACCTTCGGATAGGCCAGACCTCTGGATCCGGCCGCGGCCAGCGAGAAATCCTTCTGCTTCAGGCGCGATGACCACCGCTGGGGAACACGCTCCTGACACGCCCTCCGGCTCGCCCCGCTACCGCATTCTCCTCATCGAGGACGACCTGGGAGATGCTCTGCTCGTCGAGGAACTCCTCCACGACACGGGGCTGTCCTTCGAGCTGACCACCCGCACCAGCCAGGCCGAAGCCCGCACCGAACTGGCCTCAAGCCGGGCCGACCGCATTCTCCTCGACCTGCACCTGCCGGACCTGTCCGGCATCGCCGCGCTCACCGCTGTACGGACGCCACCGACGACGGGTGACGGCCCGTCGCCCGTGCGACGCGGCCCTTTTCCGTACGCCGCCCGGCAGCGGTGGCAACCGGGCTCTCCCCCGTACCCCGCCCCGCCACACGCCTGTTCGGGCCGCCTCCGGCCGTGGGTGACAATGGCGCATGCGTTTCGGACTGCTGGGCCGCCTGGACGTGCTGACCGGCACGGGTGTTGCCGTGCGTCCTCCCGGTGCCCTTCCCCGTGCGATCGTCGCCCGGCTGCTTCTCGGCCGCGGCGCGGTCGTGCAGCGGGACGTCATCATCGACGAGCTGTGGTGGGAGAGGGAGACCAAGGACCCGGTCAACGCCCTTCAGGTGCAGGTGACCAAGTTGCGGTCCGCCTTCGCGGCAGCCGGGGAGCCCGACCGCTTCGTGAGCGGCCACGGCGGATACCGGCTGGTACTGGCCGACGCTGACGAACTCGACACCGTCCTGTTCGAGGACGCCTTGCGCGAGGGCCGGGACCATCTGCGCGCGCAGCGGTACGACGCCGCCGAACAGCGGCTCCGGGCCGGGCTGTCCCGCTGGCGCGGACGTGCGCTCGACGACCTCTTCGGCCGGCCCTTCGATGCCGAGCGCACCCGCCTGGAAGGCCTCAGGGCGGCCGCCGTCGAGGAGGCGGCCGACGCCGGCCTGGCACTGGGCCGGGCGGCGGAGCTCGTACCGGAACTCGCCGCCGCCGTGCGCGAGGAGCCGCTGCGCGAGGGGGTACGCCGCCGGTACATGCTCGCGCTGTACCGCTCCGGGCGGCACACGGAAGCCCTCGCTGCCTACGAGGAGGGCCGCAAGATCCTCGACGTCGAGCTCGGGGCCGACCCGTCCCCGGAACTGCGCTCCCTGCACTCCTCGATCCTCCGCCACGACCCGTCGCTACGGGGGACGACCTCGGTCTCACCGGCCACCGCCCCGGCCCCCGCCGCCGCGGCGGCACGCGGAGGGAACCTCCTGCGCCCCCTGGGCCCGTTCATCGGCCGACGGGACGACCTCGCGGCGCTGCGGCAGCGGATCGAGGCCCGGCGGCTCGTCACGGTCGTGGGTCCCGGCGGCGTCGGCAAGACCCGTCTCACGCTGGAAGTCTGCGGCCTGCTGGCCCCGGGACGCGATGCCGTGTGGTGGGTGGACCTTGCCGCGGCCGACGCACAGGGCGCACAGGCGAGCGTCACCGCCGCCCTCGGTCTCTCCGACGCGAGCGTGCCGCCCGGCCAGCTGCCCCACGACCCCGTGCACCGCCTCACCGCCTTCCTGGCGGAACGGCACGTCGTGCTGGCCCTCGACAACTGCGAGCACGTCCTCGACGCGATAGCGCCCCTGGTCGGCGCGGTGCTCCAGCGATGCCCCCGGCTCACCGTCGTGGCCACGAGCAGGGAGCCCCTCGCGCTGTACGGCGAGGTCCTCCACACCCTCGCGCCGATGTCGGCCGAGGATTCCGCCGAACTCTTCAGCGTCCGTGCCCTGATGGTCGATCCGGCGTTCGCCACGGACGAGCGGACGAGTCAGGACGTCCTCGCCCTCGTCCGCAGACTGGAGGGGCTGCCCCTGGCCGTCGAGCTGGCGGTGCCGCACGTCAGAATGCTCTCGCCGCACGAGATCACCCTGCGGCTCGACGACCGGTTCGCCCTGCTGAGCAAAGGGGACCGGACCGCCCCGGCGAGGCATCGGACACTGCGTGCCGTCCTCGACTGGAGCTACGCCCTCCTCGACGCGCAGGAGCAGTCCCTGCTGGCCCGGCTCTCCCTGTACGTCGGCGGCTGCTCGCTGCGGGGCGCGGAGGAAGCCGCTCTGCTCCCCGGCGCGGACGGCACGGAACTCGTCCATGTGATGACCCAACTGGTCGAGAAATCCCTGCTGTTCCCCGTCCGGGAAGAGGGCGGCACCCGGGTCCAGATGCTGGAGACGGTCCGGGAGTACGCGCGGGAGCGGCTGTACGAGGACGACGGCCGGGGTACCGAGGCGGAGGAGGCGTTCACTGCGTGGGCGATGTCGTTCGCCGAAGCGGCGGTCTCGGGGCTCTCTTCCGACGACCAGGGGGCCTGGGCCGCGCGCACGGCGGAGGAGGCCACCAACCTTCGCGCCGCCTCCGCCCTGCTGGCAGCACGGTCCCGGTCCGCCGACGTGCTCCTGATCGAGGCCCGCCTCGGATACTTCTGGTTCATCAGCGGGCGCGAGGAGGAAGGCATCCAGCGCCTCGCCCGGGCCCTGGCCGCGTACGACGCCGATGCGCCCGCCCGCACGGAGGCGCCGACGTGGGCCGAGGAGTGGGCCTTCTACTACACGATCGCCTGGCTCTCCTGGCTGAGCCACATCGTCGGACGCCACGCCGACGCCCGCGGGTACGGCATACGGAACCAGGGGTACTGGCAGAGCGCCGGCCACCCCGATCTCGCCGTTCTGGGCCCCTGCTACGACGCGCTGCTCGCCCTGCTCAACGCCGACGGCCAGGTGGAGGAGCTGTTCTCCGCCGCCGAGGCGGGCATCGTGGGCACCGAGCACCACTGGGACCGGGCGAACCTCCAGGCGGCCTGGTCCCAGTGGTGCCTCGGCACGGGCGACGCGCCTGGCGCCCGGGACCACGGGCGGACCGGTGTGGAGGCGGCGACCCAGGCGCACGACGCCTTCTCCCGCGCCACCTGCCTGGTCTTCTGCGGGGACGCGGAGGAGAGCGGCGGGCGGCCGGAGCGAGCGCGTGAGCAGTGGGGCGAGGCCGCGGAGGTCTTCCGGACCATCGGTGCGCGCGGACGGCTGGGCTTCGCCCTCGTCCGGCTGGCCTACCTGGACCTCGGCGAAGGACGCCCCGACGCGGCCGAGCCCCGGCTCGCCGAGGCCGCGTCCCTGGCCGACGGGCTGACCTCGGCCGACCTGACGGCCGCCGTGGGCAACCTGCGTGCGCTGCTGGCCGCGCACCGGGGGCTGCTCGCCGAGGCTGGAGAAGTCTTCGCCCAGGTGTGGGCCATGCACGAGGCGCCGCCCACCCGCAGGGCGGTGGCCGGTCTGGGGCTCGTGGCCGTGGCCCGGTCGTCGGCCGACCAGGAGGCCGCGACGGGGGAGCCGGCCGACGAACCGCCGGGGCGGACCGCGCCGCCACGGCCGGCCGAACTGCTCCGGCAGGTGACCGCGGTACACGGGCGGGTACTCGAACCCCTGGCGCATCGGGCCGTGGGCCGGCTCCTGGCGGACTGGGGCGGCCGGTGCGGGGAGGAGGGGCGCCCCGGCGACGGGCCCCTCCTGCACGAGTGGCTGTTCCGCGGCCCGTCGGTCCGGGCGGCCTTCAGCTGACGGCCGCGCCCCGTTCGCGTACCCGCTCCGCATCCCGTGTGAACCGGCCCGCAGACCCGGTCGTAGTACGAGTGTCGTGGCGGTGCGGTGGCTCTCGGCCCGCCCCGCCGGGACCTTCGAGCCTGACAGCGAAAGGGCGGTACACATGCTCAAGATCGGCCTGGGCGCACCCCAGTACGGCGTGTTCGCGGACCCCTCCACCATCGCCTCGTGCGCGATCGCGGCGGAAGACATCGGATACGACAGCCTCTGGGTTGGGGACCGCGCACTGGTCCCCGACGAACCCCATGACCCCTACCCCGGGGGCGGCCCCGTGCCGCCGGAGTACCGGACGTTCCTGGACCCGGTCGCCCTGCTCTCCTTCCTCGCCCACGCGACCCAGCGGGTCCGCCTGGGCACCAGCACGCTGAACGCGCCCTTCTACTCCCCGGTGCTCCTGGCCCGTTCACTCGCCACCGTGGACATCCTGAGCGGCGGGCGCCTCGACGCCGGTCTCGGCCTGGGATGGTCCTCGGACGAGTACGAGGCCATAGGCGTCCCCTGGCAAGGGCGCGGGGCGCGGCTGGAAGAGATCCTGGACGTACTCGAACGGGCCTGGTCGGACGGTCCGTTGGAGCACGAGGGCCGGCTCTGGAGGGTCAGCAGGTCGCACCTGGACGCCGTGCCCGTCCAGCGGCCTCGGCCGCCCCTGCTCCTCGGCGGGTTCTCCGCCGCCACCGTGGAGCGGATCGGCCGCCGGGCGGACGGCTGGCTGGGGGTGGGGCTGCCCGTCCCGCAGCTCTCCTACGTCATCGCGCAGATCCGGCAGAGCGCCGAGACCCATGGGCGCGACCCCCAGGCGCTGCGCATGGTCATTCGGGTGAACCCGTTGGTCCAGGCTGAAGAGGCGCACACCGACCAGGTTCCGGGGCGGGGAACGGTGCGGCAGCTGGCGGACTATCTGCTCGCCGCGCACACGGCGGGAGCCGACGAGGTGCTGGTCGATCTCCAGCAGACAGCCCGGAGCGGCACCGAACTAATCGCTCTGGCGCACCAGTTGCACGAGCTGCTCCGGCAGGGCTGACCCCCGCGCTGATGCGATGCGTCAGGCGCTGGGCCGACAAGAGAGGCCCGTCGGGCTCTGCGCCGCAGTGAGAGAGCACGCCGTGCGACGCTGCAGGCAGCGCTCGACCTCTGTACGGAGAAGGGGTACGGGCGCGTCACGGT
>NZ_BMUG01000028.1 GCF_014650075.1 Streptomyces microflavus
CTCCGCAGCCCGCCAGTAACCCTCAACAACCCGACTTACACCGCTCGTTTGACAGACCCTCGACCGGCTCGGCAACACCGGTGCCGCCGGCGTGTTCACCGCCCTCCACCACACCACCACCGCCGGCCGGCTCCGCCCCGGAGACACCTACGTCATGTGCGCCATCGGCGCCGGATTCCACTGGGGCACCCTCTGCCTGCGCCAAGCCTGACCAAGTACCGAACAAATACAGCCTCGGTCCTGGTGGGCTCTCCTAATCAACTGTCGCCAGTGCCTCGTGGAGTCCAGCCCGCTGGTAACCGTGCGTACTCTCCAAGGCGTTTCGGGTCCATGTTCCGCCGGTCTCGTTGCGGAGCCGGGTGGTGGTCGTGTCGTCGTGGTAGCCGCCGGCGTCCGCGACGACGGGGGCGAGCATCTCAAGGAGTTGTTCTCGGACGGAGGCGGCGCGGGTGGCTGCCACCGGGGCGCCGATCTCGTTGAGGAGTGCGGGCACGTGGCCGGGGCGGGGCGGGTCGGCTGGCCTGCGCGGCGTCCGGGAAACAGCCAGGCCGATGCCTGGTTGGTGGCGGTGTTCATATGGTCGCGGTCGGCTTTGCAGTCCAGCAGCAGGGAAGCGGCTGGCTCGGGGACGGAGGAGGCCCGTTCCCCGAGCCGGAGGAGTACTGCTCCTCGGTCGTGGACCACGTCATCGACGGTGAGCCGGACAATCCGGGTGAGGGGTTCTGCGTAGAGGGGAACGATGACGCCGGCGACGCACTGCGGAACCGGCGAATCCTGCTCGTCATCTCACGCAAGGGATCACCGAACATCAAAGGCATCGGCACGTCGTCGAGCAGACCTTCGCCTTACTCCACCAGTTCAAGCGACTCGCCGTGCGCTGGGAACGCCGCACCGAACTCCACGACGCCACAGCCTGATCTGCTTCAGACGCCCCAAGAAGGCACGATCATGATCGTGTTAGGAGCCTCTTTGGTGCACTTGGATATGGCCCCGAAGGCAACGAGCGCTGCTGCCGCCGTCGCCGCAGCAGCTATACGCGATTGCATGTTCATCAACACAACTCCTGGCATGAGCTGTCTCATCGAGCCTTGGGCACGGACTGCACCGAAGTCACTGAGCGCCACTGTGTCGGCCATTGAGGTGACCCCGCGGCGGCCGAGGGGAACGTCCCGGGGATCGGTGATCATCATGGGGGCATGAGTCGATTGGTGTCCCGCCGTACCGTTCTTGCCGCCGTGATCACAGGTGTGGCCGCCGCCCTGCCGCATGCTCCTGCCCTGGCTGGCGACCGGCGCGCAGTGGCAGGAAGAGCATCCGCTGCGAACACGGTGGAGATCTACGCGCCTCTGTCCGGAGAGATCGTCCACATCGAAGACGTCCCCGACGTGGTGTTCGCGGAGAAGATCGTCGGTGACGGCATCGCCATCAAGCCCACCGGCAGCACGATTGTCGCGCCCGCCGACGGCACCATCGGCAAGATCTTCGAGACCAACCATGCCTTCTCGATCGAGACCGACGAGGGCATCGAGCTGTTCGTCCACTTCGGCATCGACACCGTCGAGCTGAAGGGGGAAGGCTTCCGGCGCTTCGCCGAAGAGGGACAGCGCGTGAAGCGGGGCGACACCATCTTCGAGCTCGATCTGGCACTGCTGGAAGAGAGGGCCAAGTCGACCCTTACCCCGGTCGTGATCTCCAACATGGACGAGATTACCGGGCTGACCAAGCTCTCCGGGACCGTCACCGCCGGCCGGACGGCGATCCTGCGCGTCGTCAAGGAATAGCCCCCTCCAGTGTGCGGAGAAGCGGTCGCCCTTGCCTCGCATTCCGGCCTGCGAGGCAGTGAGGTGATCTTGGCGTGGACGCGATGCCGCCAGCGTTCGAGCCGCTCTGTCCAGCCCACTCAAGCTTCGACGAGAATCGCTCAACTTTCACTGAGACAGGACAGCGTCCGCGCCGTGCCACCGAGCTGCGCCGCCTCGGCGCCGAGCCGCTCCGGACCCCAGCCGAGGACGCTGATGTGGAGCCCCGGATAGCGCCGGGGCTCCGATAGGGTCGTCCCGACCGGCCCGCACGCGGCTGGCACCGGGAGGGGAACCCGCCGTGATCGACCCTGCCACCGCCGCCAGTGCTGGAGCTACTGCTGTCGGCCGGACTGCTGCGAAGGCGGTCATCTCTAGGGCCGCCACACCGCTCATCACTGTGCGCGCAGGGAGCCACGAGGACGTCCACGTCCGCTGTGACGCCTTTGAGGACGCGCTGTTCGAGTACTTCTACCACCCCACTGCCGAGTACGAGGTCGCGCTGCGTCAAGCCCACCTCAAGCTCGCCCGCCGTTGCACGGACGAGCCCACCCGCGCCGCCGCCTGGGATCTCACCTTGCGCGTCATCAACTCCCGCGACCCGTTGATCAGCAGGGCCGACAGCGATGCGCTGATGGAGAATTACGACCACCACGAGTGGGTGCACTACACAGTCCGCCGCAGGAGTGGCATCTCCGCCGATGACGAGGCCACGCTCTACCTGTGGATCGAGGAGTTTCACAAGGTCGTGCGCCGCGGCCGCCTCGTGCGAGGCTGGGAAGCCTCCGCCCGCTGGCTGCACGCGGCCAACCCTGCCCGCCTCTTCCGCCGCCGCCGGAATACCCCCGTCGCCCAGCCAGCTGCGGTACGGCCGAACGAGGCCGGCTAGGGGGTTAATGAACGACTCCAACATCGGCTGGGCCGGATGTTCGGTCACCAGAGCCCACAGCGTTGATGTCGACGAGACCTCTACCTGGCCGGCTGACTTCTCCGACTTGATCGCCAGACTTGCCCGCGGCATTTCCAGGCCGGGGGCCCCGCCCCGTCGTCTGTATGTCAGAGGCGCCCGTTAGGGTCCGCTGCGACGGCTGCAGCTGATGTTGGAGGAAGCATGGCAAGACGTATGCGGGAAGAGGCGTTTCGGGTGGAGCAGGAGCAGGGGCGTTATGCCCCTCATGTTCGTCCGGTCAATGAGCTGGTTGATGCCTTGCGCGATCAGGACGGGCGTGGCTGGATGCCGCACGTCGCGCCCTGGCACGGGGGAGCTGAAGCTCGCGTCCTGTCCATTCTGCGGGACCCGGGCCCCAAGACTCAGGAAGGCGCCGGCTCCGGATTCCTGTGTGTGGAGAACGACGACCCGACGGCGGAGCTACAGGCCAAGATCTTCGAGGGAACCGGGATAGCGCCGCGTGACGTCACTCCCTGGAATGCCTATCCCTGGTACATCAACCGTTCGCCGAACGCGGCCGAACTCCAGGCCGGCGTCGGGGTCCTGAAGCAGCTGCTGGGGGTGATGCCCAAGACAGTGGTCGTGCTTCTCCAGGGCAACGAAGCCCAGGACGTCTGGCGCCGCCTGCTCAAGACGCACCCCGAAGTTCGTGACCGGACCCTGGAGGTGGTCAGCACCTATCACCCCGGTCGGCAGGCTCTCTTCGTGCGGGACGTGGAGGAACGCACCCGCCGCGCGCAGCACCGGATCGACTCCTACCAGAAGGTCGGCGATGCGCTCCGCGGAAGTGTCAGGCAGCCGTAGACGGCGCTGAACGCGCGCGAGGCCTACTCCCCAGTGGGCAAGATTAAGCCGGCCGAAGCGACGAAGTGGCCCTTCGGCCGGCCCTGTCTGGTCGTATGACCTGACAGCGGCAGCCCTGCCCCACCCGCGCTCCGAGGACCGGCATGGCCTGCATAGTGCTGCGACCGCATCGGCTGGCCGGGTTGTGTCGTCGTAGGGGCCTACAGACGAGTGGCGGCGAAGCCGATGAGCACGACGGCGGTGATGGCGATACCGATCAGTCCGGGCCACCCGCCCAGCAGCACGAACGCCGCCACGATCGTGAACGCGCCCAGCATCAGAGCGGCGAACGCCCATGGGGGCATGCCGCGGTCGTCACTGCTTGCGACTCGTTTATTGCTCGTCCCAGTCATCTGAGACACCGTAGCCATCGGGTGGTCGCGGTCTGCGACCGGGGCGGTGGCGCCTGAAGCACGGCCGTGACCGAGCCGCAGATCGCCGACCGCCACCTGCTCACCGCGCCGCCGAAGGCCAGTGACAGACGATCGATCAGTAGCACCTCCACCACCCAGGCCCAGGCCCTACCGCCCGAGGTCCTCGCCGACGTGCTGGGCAAGGCGATGTCGCCGGACTGCGGACACCGCTACCAGCGTGCCGCCTCCGACAAGCCCGACGGCCGCTACCAGGGCACCGCGACAGCGACGTGGTCGATCGCCTGGACCGCGCCCGCGCTGGGAGACGAGGGCGAGTTCACCGAGACCCGCGCCACCGCCAGGGCGGCATGGGTCGGTGAGTGCGATCTCTCGGTTTTGTGACAGTGGGGTGAGGGACAGCGAGGGTTGGGGGGTGTTGATGCTGGTCGTGGGTGGTTTCGGGGCTACGGGGTCGCTGTCCTGGAAGTGAGAGATCCACGGGGCATCGCTGTCGTGAAGCGTTATCGCGCGAGGGGTGACGCTGTCTCAGTTTCGTGAGTTCTGACGACACCACGAGACCCCGGGCCTCGACAGGCCCGGGGTCCGGTGGGGGAGCGGCCGGAGGACGTCTCAGTAGTCGTCCCGTCCGGAGGGCGGTCCGTACTGTTCGATGAGGTCGCAGGTGCAGGTGCCGCCCCCGTACACGGTCTTGTCGCACTCGTCATGGTGGTGCCGTACTGGCGGCCGCTTCGCCGGGACGACAGCCGTGGGCGAGGCGGGAGGCTGGTCGGCCCCGGTCCGGGCGGCGGCCCTGCGCTCCTGGTCCACGAGGGCGGAGGCGATTTCGTCCTTGCGCCACTGCTCGGGGGAGTTGTGGCGTACCAGGCCGCCCGCGTAGGCCATGCGCAGCAGTTCGGCCTTGGTGTGCTTCCGGGTCAGCTCGGCGAGGCGCTTCATGCGCGCCAAGCCGCAGGCTGCCTCGACTTTAGGCTCATCGTCCACCCCTGCGCTGCCCGCGTCGCGCTGCTCCGGCACGGGCGCTTCCGCCGGCGCAGGCTGCTCATAACCTCCGTCCGTCGATGCTGGGCCCGCCCAGTCGACGCCCAACGCCGCGAGAGTGGCGAGCTGTTCGGCGCTGAGCTTGTCCCGCCTGGCACGGGTGTTCGAGACCCATACGCCCAGTTTCACGACCACCGGCTCCGCCTCGCCGTCGACCTCGACCTCGACGACCGCACCGCGAGGTACCGGCCGGTCGGCGCCCTCCCGCTCGACCCACTGCGCAAGGGCCCCCAGACCCCGTTCGAAGGCCTGCTGTGCCTTGCTCGGCCCCTTCGTCGTCCGGGTTGCTGCCGGGGCAGGCTCGGGGAGCTCAGCAGACTTGATACCGAGTTTGGCCAGGCGCTCGCGTTGTTCGGGCAGGAGCTGCGCCTGCACTCCGGCTTTCTGTTGCTGCCATCTCCAGGTGCCGATGTCGTCCCCGTCGAACGTGACGCCGGGAGCGATGTACGGCAGGGCCCCGTCGGCGTCGACCAGGTCCGCGAGGACCCGGTAGTGCCGTTGCCAGTTCAGCGGCCACGGGCAGTTCCAGTCCTCGTCGATCGCGGCCAGCTGCTGAGCGCGCCGCGCTGCCCGCTCCGGATCCTTGCCCAGGCCGCCCTTCCTGCGGAGGTTGGCCAGGTGCTGTCCGATGGGTAGGGGGCTGCCGCCCGCCGGGTCATCCCAGACCGCGTCCTGCCGCGGTGCGAGGTGTCCGGTGGCCCGCCGGTAGGACCGGAGCGCGGCGAGCTTGTTCTCCCACGCCTCCTCGCCCGGCTCCCACACCATCCCGGCCTCGGGTGCGTCCAGCAGGGTCTTGCGCCGCTCCTCCAGCTCACCCGCCCGCAGGGATTTCCGCTGTTGATGGACCCATCGGCCAAGCGGGAACGCCTTCGTGACCCCCACCTCGGTCTCGACGTCGTAGGGGACGGCGTGGACGCCGGTGATCTCGTTCTCCGCCCGCCACCGGATCAGCGCCTGGTAGCCCTCCAGCCACACCAGCGACTCCGGCCGGTAGATCCGGGTCCGAAGGAACGCCGCGATGGTCGCTGCGTCGCGGGGGCTGGAGAAGTGGAGCAGGGCGGCTTCGGCGTCGGACTGAGTGTCGTCGTCCTCCTGGTCCTCGCCGTCACCGTCGCCTCCGGCCGCGACGATCTGCCCGTTCTCGTCACGCCGGACGTGGACCTTGCGCTTCCCGCTCGTGAGCGCGCGAGAAGCGAGCTGCTCGACCAAACGTTCGTCATGCGAACGCAAGCCCTGAAGAACCGCTACCAGGGGGCGGAAGCTGGCGCTGGCCACCATGTCGGTCGGGTCCTCGCCGGGTTCCAGGAACACCGGCACGATGATCCTGGCGACCTTGGTGGAGCCGTCGCGGTTGGGGCGCAGGGCGCGGCCGATGTTCTGGACGATTTCGACCTGGGAGCCGCGGGTGTCGGCGAAGCAGATCGAGTCGACTCCTCGTTCGCCGGTGATGTCGACCCCTTCGCCGAGGACGCGGCAGCTGGCGAGGAAGGCCCGGTGGACCCGGCGTCCGGCGGCGTCGATGCCGTTGGCGAACTGGCGCAGAACCTCGCGCCGCTCGGATACGAGGTGGTCGCCGCACAGCCACGCCGCCCACACCCGGTCCGGCGGTACGTGACGCCCGGCTTCCAGTTCGTAGAAGGCCGCGTCGATCGATGACCTCGGCAGCCGGTCCGCGGCCGCAAGGTCCTTATCCGAGGCATCGTTGACGTACAGGTCGGCGGCGGTCTCGGGGAGCTTGTCCGCGAACGCGCGGGCTTCCTCGACCTTCTGGTGGAACGTCATCACCGTCCGGAGGTTCCGTGCGGCCGCGTGCTCCAGGAGCGCGGTCTGCAACAGGGCCAGGCGCCGGCCGCGCCGCGCCTCTTCCGACTCCCCGACCACCGGGGCCGGGTCGCGGATCTCCAGGACGTCGATCTCGAACCCGGCGAGGATTTCCCGCTCCACCGCCTCCGAGAGTCCCAGCTCCGCGCCGGGGAGCCAGGCGCCGAACACTCCGTCCGGATCGTCCGCCATCGTCGCGATCTCCGCCTCCCCGCCGCCAGCACCCTTCTGGGGGCGGGGTGCGGCGAGGATGCGCGGGGTCGCGGTCAGATAGAGCCGGAAGTCCGCCGGGATCCGGGCATTGTCATGGATCGCCGCCCACGGACGCCCCAGCTCACCAGTAGTTGAGTGCGCCTCGTCCACGATCGTCAGGTCGAACCGGGCCATTCGCTGCCCGTACAGCCGCTCCCCGCCCGCCAGAGCAGCCTCCAGCGGCCCGCGAACCTTCCCCTGGCCCGATGGTGCGGTGATGTCCTCGCGGTCCACGAGGGAGGCGTAGGTGGCGAGCACGACCACGGGCCCGGTTCCGGCCCACAGGGCGAGCTGGATCGGGTTGGTGGTGGTGCGTACGCCGAGCGAGCCCAGGACCGGGTCGTTGTCCAGTGAGCACACCGCGGCCATCGGGGCCCGGTGGCCAACGTCCCGCCAAGCCTGGGCGGTCTGCGCGAGGAGGTCGAGGGTGGGCACGGTGACGAGGATCCGCCCGCCGGGGAAGCACTCCAGGGCGCTGGCGGCGGCCATGATCGTCTTACCGGAGCCGGTCGCGGACACGATCGTGCCCCGGGCCCCCTGCGGAGGCACCGAGGACCGGGCGGGGAAGCCCACCCATTTCCGGAAGGCCGCTTTCTGGGCCACCTGGTGTTCGCGGAGCTTGATGACGGACATGGGCGTCCTCCCTTCGGGTTCGTACGGGTCAGTCTTGCGGATCGGTCGGCCGACACGCCTCAGACCACCCGGCTCGCCCTCGGCGGCCGGCGCTCCGCTGTCGCCTGTACGCGGGAGTGCTCCAGCTCCGAGTGCCCAGCATGGTGGGGCGGTGCGCTCGGCTACGTGCTGCCGCTCGAAGCGGACCGGGCCAGGGGGCTATCGCCGACGGCCGCCGGCGCGAAGAATGGTGGTGGGCCGGGCCGAGGCCAGCGCTCTGGACGCGGCCCGGCCCCTCTTGTGCCATCGGCCTCCCGCCCCATCCGGCCGTCAGGGGTGGTGAGGGGCCGGGACGACTGCGCACGGCGTGCGCCTCGCGGTGAGCGCGGGCCCGTGTCCGTACGTTGATGGCGCCGGTTGTTGCGGTATGACGATCGCGCCCTTGCCTGCCCCTGCTGGGCTTTCTGGTGACATGCCGGTGTATGAGCCGTGGGCAGGGGGGCCCGATGTTCTGGCTGAAGCCGCGGAGGTCGGCCGTCGGGCGGCGGCGTGGATCCGGTCGCTGCCCGGCCCGCCGGTCCCTTGTCCGGTCAGTGCCTGGCTCGCGGGTGCGCTGCCCGGGGCGGTGGAGACTGCGATGGGTTCCCTGGACCCGGCGGACTGTGACCGGATGGGCCCTGACGGGCGGCTCATCGAGGGCACCGGCGGCGTGGACGCAGGGACGATGAGCACGTTGTCCGTGGTGCCGTGTGTGCTTTCGGAGGCGGTCTGGCTCACCCCGGACCAGCAGGTCCGCCTCCTGGCAGTGGCCTGCGTGGTCAGCGGGATCGTGCGGCTGCTCGCGGACGACCCGGGCACCGAGATCCTGCACAGCCTGGTGACCCGGATGTGCACCACCCTCGACCACTGTGGTGCCACCCTCGGCCACCGTGACCGCTGAGAGCGCCGCCCCGCGAGTTCAGTTGTCCTGGACCGCGCGGCCGAGGATTGTCTTGTCGCAGTCCACGCAGATCATCGGCGTCGTGCTTCCTTCCATTTCCGGGAGAGGACGACCACTTGGGGGCAGTGCTTGTTCCCTTTGCAGCGGCCGCAGTCGGTGGTGTGGTGCAGGAGCGTGCGGTACGCGGCTTCGGCTTCGGGGCTCATCGGGGCGAGGTGCTTCACCGGATGCCCCCAGGGGGGACGGGGACAAGCGTCCCGGCGAGGAGGGTATCGAGGCTGTCGCGAAGCTGCTCGGCCTCGGTCCGGGACAGAACCAGCGGCACTTCGGCCTGGAGCTCGTCGAGGTCGTACAGGGCGACGGGCACCCGCACTTCCCCGGTGGTGGGGTCGCCGAGCGGTAACACTGCGCGCTGCGGTGATGCGTGCCAGTTGGTGACAGACATGGGAAGGCCCCCTGCGGTCGGCCAGTGATGGGCCGTCACCGTAAGGGACATGGCAAGGGAGAACAGGTACAGCCTGTACCCCTGTCCCGGCCTGTACCCGTTACCCGACGGTAGCGACGCCGACCGCTTCGGCGAGACGGGACGTCTCCGCCCGCATCGACCTGGGACTGTTGCGCCACAGGTCCGCGGTCACCACCCGGGCTGACGGGGTGTACGCCACAGTCTCCGCGCCGATCCGGTGGGCCATCTGCATCACGTGCAGCGCCGCTGTGCGGTCCCCGCGCTGGAGGTGCCCACGGGCCACCTCCACCCACAGACGCGCACGGCGCTCCCGGGACGGCATGGCGTCCGGGTCGATATCGTCAGCCAAACCCAAGGCCTTCTGCGACTTCCGGAGATCGGTGGCCACGCTCACCGCGTGGAAGTCGACGTTCGCCCTGCCGAACACGGTCGACGGGTGTACATAGTTCGGTGGCAGATTCTTGGCGACCTGGTCGCCCTTGCCCCAGTACCGCCAGGCGTCGCCCTCGTTGCCCTCCCTGGCGGCCGTGACCGCGGCATGCAGTTGCAGCGCACCGTAGATGCCCCGCCAGTCCTCCGGGGCCCCCTCGAGGTGGGGGCGGATCAGGTCGGATGCCTCCATCACCACACGCAGCGCCTCTTCGGGGTAGGACGTCTCGCGGAGGATGTTGCCCATGTTCCAGGCGCTGGCCGCTATGGCCGCCGGCTGGTCCGCGGCCTGCGCCGCGGACAGCGCCCGGTCCGCGACAACCCAGGCGAGCTCGGCGGGGGCGATGTACGCGGTGGCCTGCCCCGCCAGCCGGTAAATGTCGGAGAGGGCGACGTAAGCAGCCCGCCGCTGGTCGCCGTCTAGCACACGAACGGCGTGCTCACCGTCCCGGATCAGAGCGGGGAGCAGCGCCCCTACCTCGGTCCTGTTTCGGGGCGATGAGTGCCACAGGCGCCACGTCTGATCTACCTTCCCCTGCAGCACGGCAGGGTCGACGGGGCCGCCGGTGGGCGGTGTGAGGGTGCGGGTCATGACCGCCGCCCAGATGTCCGGCATGACGGGGTTGGACAGCCGGCCCAACTGGACGGGCTGTGCGGTGCCGCCGGGATCGGCGCCGGTGATGACGGACAGGTCCGCGACCTGAAGGGCAGCGGCGAGCTGGAGCAGCAGGTTGTGGGACCGCAGCTCGCGTTCCCCCGTCTCGATCTTCTTCAGCCACTCGACACCGCGCCCGCAGAGTTGGGCGAGGACCGGGCGGGACATGCCACGGGACTCTCGTAGGACCCGGATGCGTTCGCCGGTGCTGAGTTCTGCGGGGATGTCCATTGGTGCCCCTCCGTCTGGCCGGTGCCGTACCCGTCAGCGTAAGGGCGCACCACGAAGTATGGGGAGACCGAACAATCCCGGGCACACAGAAGCGCCCCCTGCCCGGTCGGTGCGGTGTCGTAGAGCATTCCACCCACCCGGCGTTGGCTCCCGGTAAGCGACGGCCGGCGGGAGTTCGGCCGGGCCCTGCAGCCGGAGTGCTCTGTGATGGGTCGGTCCCGGCAGCCGTGCGGGCTGCCGGGACCGACTGCGGTCCGGTCGTACTCCATCCCAGGACGAGCCTGTAAGGCACCGGGCCTGCTCCACACACTCCATGTCGGTGCGGACTGGAGGTGAGCGTAGTGCGGCCGACGGGCACGGTCAGGGGAACGGGGAAACCATGGGGCGGAGACCAGGTGGGGAGCGGCGAGTGGTCCCGCAGAGCAGCAGATCGACGCCGTATCCACCATCGGCTGTGCCGCGTGACCGCCGTACGGGCCGAAACCGGAGACCGAATGTCGCCGTATCCGTACGGTGGCAGCGCCGGTTACCCGGTCATGACGATCGCGTACCTCCCCTTGCCCGCGGACGATGTGCCGCCTTACGAGCCGTGGGCGGGGGAGCCCGAGGCCTTGGCCGAGGCTGCGGAGGCCGGCCGCCGTGCGGCGGCATGGATCCGGTCCCTGCCCGCCCCGCCGGCTCCCCGTCCGGTCGGGACCTGGCTCGCCGGTGCACTGCCCGACGCGGTGGAGGCCGCGATGGGTTCCCTGGATCCGGCGCAGTGCGACCGGATGGGTCCGGAGGGGCGGCTCGTCGAGGGCAACGGGGGCGTCGACGCCGGCACGACGAGCACTCTGACCGTCGTGCCGTGCGTGCTCTCGGACGCGGACTGGCTCACCCCCGACCAGCACATCCGACTCCTCGCCGTAGCCTCCATCACGACCGGGATCGCGCGGCTGCTTGCGGACGACCCGGGGACCGCGATCCTGCACGGCCTGGTGGCCCGGATGTGCGCCACCCTCGACCACGCCACCCGCCCGGACACTCCCGGACTGGCCACGCAATTCGAACACACGCTCTAATATGTGCATGGACCGCTTCCCCTTCCCCGACGACTTGATCCGCGCCCAGCAGCAGTGGCACGACACCTACCGCGCCCTCAGCGTCCCCCGCCCCCGCCGTGCCGCCGAGCTGCGCCGCCGTCTCCTTCTGCTGTCCGTGCGGATCCACTGGCATCCGTTCTGGTCCACCCCCGACGGGTGGAGCCCCGCGGCACGGGTGGAGCTGCGCCGGCTGACCCTGGGAGATCGCCGGGCGGACGCGGCGTGAAGCGGGAGCCCCGCCCTTTGTCGGCGCGGCAGGAGGCGGTCATGGCGGTGGTCCGGTCCTGGATCATCGAGCACGGGCACGGGCCGACCATTCGGGAGATCGGTGCGAGGGTCGGTCTCTCCAGTACGAGTTCCGTCGCCTACCAGCTCGCCCAGCTCGAGGAGCGGGGTCTGATCAGCCGGACCGGCCGTGAGTGGAGCTCCTGCCGTCTGGAGAGCCCCAGGCCGCCCGGGCGCGGTCTGCGAAGCCGCTGACCGGATACGGCCGGGGCCGCGCCGGAAAGGGCGAGCACGCAGCATGGCCGGTGAGTGACCGCTACAGGTCGAACTCCAGGTGCTCGATGTCCGTGAACCGGACCTCGTCCAGGCTCCCGGCCCGATGGCCGCCGGTCTGGAAGTACTTCGAGCCGCACCTGGACACCCGGGATCAATCGAGACCGGACGCGAGTAGCAACAGCAGCACGAACAGGGCAATGGGCGAGAGCAACATCGTCGACACGTGCGCGAGCAGAGTTTTCGGCATGCGCAACAAGGCGAAAGACGCGGCACCTACCATCAGCCAGCCGAAGTACAGCTGACCGGCAGACTGCCAAGCAGCGGTCTCCTCCGCCCGGGTGGTCGGCTCCGTACCGATGACTCCTATGGATGCCAGGAGCAGCAGGGCGCACACAAGCAGGTCACCAAGAACGACGATCGCAGTCACATGCCCGCCCGCAAGCTTGGCCTGGCACCAGGGCCGTATAGCACTCATAAGATCCGGAGCCTACCCACGCCCAGAACGGCCCCGTCAGCCGAGCACGCTGAGCCAAGAAGTCCGGCCACAGGCCGCTACAGGTCGAACTCGAGGTGCTCGATGTCGGTGAACCGGACCTCGTCCAGGCTGCCG
>NZ_BMUG01000029.1:0-2500 GCF_014650075.1 Streptomyces microflavus
TTAAGACAAGAATCATTATAACTTATTTAACTTTAAAAGTCAACAAGTTTTTTATATTCCTTCAAAACTAGATAACATTGCTACATATTATATGGTTAAGTCCTCGATCTATTAGTATTCGTCAGCTCCACATGTCACCATGCTTCCACCTCGAACCTATCAACCTGATCATCTTTCAGGGATCTTACTAGCTTACGCTATGGGAAATCTCATCTTGAGGGGGGCTTCATGCTTAGATGCTTTCAGCACTTATCCCTTCCGCACATAGCTACCCAGCTATGCCCTTGGCAGAACAACTGGTACACCAGCGGTGCGTCCATCCCGGTCCTCTCGTACTAAGGACAGCTCCTCTCAAATTTCCTACGCCCACGACGGATAGGGACCGAACTGTCTCACGACGTTCTGAACCCAGCTCGCGTACCGCTTTAATGGGCGAACAGCCCAACCCTTGGGACCGACTACAGCCCCAGGATGCGATGAGCCGACATCGAGGTGCCAAACCTCCCCGTCGATGTGGACTCTTGGGGGAGATAAGCCTGTTATCCCCGGGGTAGCTTTTATCCGTTGAGCGATGGCCCTTCCATGCGGAACCACCGGATCACTAAGCCCGACTTTCGTCCCTGCTCGACTTGTAGGTCTCGCAGTCAAGCTCCCTTATGCCTTTGCACTCTACGAATGATTTCCAACCATTCTGAGGGAACCTTTGGGCGCCTCCGTTACACTTTAGGAGGCGACCGCCCCAGTCAAACTGCCCACCTGACACTGTCTCCCGGGTCGATAAGACCCGTAGGTTAGAATTTCAATACAGTCAGGGCGGTATCCCACCAGCGCCTCCACCGAAGCTAGCGCTCCGGTTTCAAAGGCTCCCGCCTATCCTGTACAAACTGTACCAAAATTCAATATCAGGCTACAGTAAAGCTCCACGGGGTCTTTCCGTCCTGTCGCGGGTAACCTGCATCTTCACAGGTACTATAATTTCACCGAGTCTCTGGTTGAGACAGTGCCCAAATCGTTACACCTTTCGTGCGGGTCGGAACTTACCCGACAAGGAATTTCGCTACCTTAGGACCGTTATAGTTACGGCCGCCGTTTACTGGGGCTTCAGTTCAGAGCTTCGCTTACGCTAACCCCTCTCCTTAACCTTCCAGCACCGGGCAGGTGTCACCCCCTATACTTCGCCTTACGGCTTCGCAGAGAGCTGTGTTTTTGCTAAACAGTCGCTTGGGCCTATTCACTGCGGCTTTCCGTTAAGAAAGCACCCCTTCTCCCGAAGTTACGGGGTCATTTTGCCGAGTTCCTTAACCAGAGTTCTCTCGCACACCTTAGGATTCTCTCCTCGCCTACCTGTGTCGGTTTGCGGTACAGGCACCTTTTATCTCGCTAGAAGCTTTTCTTGGCAGCGGGGAATCAAAGACTTCGCTCCATAAGGAGCTTCCCCATCACAGCTCAGCCTTTACGATAAGCGGATTTGCCTACTTATCAGCCTAACTGCTTGGACGTGCACAACCAATCGCACGCTTCTTCTATCCTTCTGCGTCCCTCCATTGCTCAAACGATAAAGAGGTGGTACAGGAATATCAACCTGTTGTCCATCGCCTACGCCTGTCGGCCTCGGCTTAGGTCCTGACTAACCCTGAGCGGACGAGCCTTCCTCAGGAAACCTTAGGCATTCGGTGGACGGGATTCTCACCCGTCTTTCGCTACTCATACCGGCATTCTCACTTCTAAGCACTCCACCAGTCCTTCCGGTCTGACTTCACTGTCCTTAGAACGCTCCCCTACCACTGATACCATTCGGTATCAATCCGCAGCTTCGGTGGTGTATTTAGCCCCGGTACATTTTCGGCGCAGAGTCACTCGACTAGTGAGCTATTACGCACTCTTTAAATGGTGGCTGCTTCTAAGCCAACATCCTAGTTGTCTAAGCAACTCCACATCCTTTTCCACTTAATACACACTTTGGGACCTTAGCTGGCGGTCTGGGCTGTTTCCCTTTTGACTACGGATCTTATCACTCGCAGTCTGACTCCTAAGGATAAGTCATTGGCATTCGGAGTTTGACTGAATTCGGTAATCCGATGAGGACCCCTAGTCCAATCAGTGCTCTACCTCCAAGACTCTTACACTTAAGGCTAGCCCTAAAGCTATTTCGGGGAGAACCAGCTATCTCCAGGTTCGATTGGAATTTCTCCGCTACCCACACCTCATCCCCGCACTTTTCAACGTGCGTGGGTTCGGGCCTCCATTCAGTGTTACCTGAACTTCACCCTGGACATGGGTAGATCACCTGGTTTCGGGTCTACGACCACGTACTAAACGCCCTATTCAGACTCGCTTTCGCTGCGGCTCCGCCTCTTCAGCTTAACCTCGCACGGGATCGTAACTCGCCGGTTCATTCTACAAAAGGCACGCCATCACCCGTTAACGGGCTCTGACTATTTGTAGGCACACGGTTTCAGGATCTCTTTCACTCCCCTTCCGGGGTGCTTTTCACCTTTCC
>NZ_BMUG01000030.1 GCF_014650075.1 Streptomyces microflavus
CGCCGCCATCAACACCCCCAACTCCACCGTCATATCCGGCACCACCCACACCGCCCAAACCATCGCCACCACACTCCGCAACACCGGCCACAAAACCCACACCCTCAACACCTCCCACGCCTTCCACAGCCCCCACATGGACGGCATGCTCAACCAATTCACCACCACCACCAAAAACATCACCCACCACCCGGCCACCACCCCCCTCATCTCCACCCTCACCGGAAAACCCACCACCCACCAAGAACTCCAAAACCCCCACTACTGGGCCGACCAGGTCCGCCACACCGTCCGATTCGCCGACGCCATCAAAACTCTGGAGACAGAAGGCGTCACCACCTACGTGGAAATAGGCCCCGACACCGTACTCAGCGCACTCGCGGCAGCCGGCGTCGAGAAGCCGGACGCGATGGCCGCCATTCCCCTGATGGGCCGCGGCCGCCCGGAGGACTCGACCGTGGCCGCCGCACTGGGCGCGCTGCACGGCCGCGGGGTGCGGGTGGACTGGGAGGCGTTCTACGCCGGTACGGCGGCCCGCCGGGTCCCGCTGCCCACGTACGCCTTCCAGCACGAGCGGTACTGGCTCACCCCCGAGGCACCCGCACCCGTCGTGGCCGAGGGTGCGGGGCTGACCCGTCCGGTGTGGGAGCCCGTGGCGGTGCCCGCCGAGGGTGCGGCGGCCCCGGGCGCGCCCGCCGACACCGTGGTGCACCGCCTCGCGACCTCGCCGCAGGCACCGTACGAGGCGCTGCGGCTGGCCCAGGAGTGGCTCGGCGAGGAGCGCTCCCCCGGCTCCACGCTGGTCGTGGTGACCGACCGTGCCGTGGCCGCCGGTGACGCACCGGACCCGGACGCCGCCGCCGCCTGGGGGCTGCTCGCCTCCGCGCAGGCCGAGGCGCCGGGCAGGATCGTGCTGGTGGACGCGCCGCAGGACACCGGTACCGAGGCGCTGGCCGCGGCCGTCGCCACCGGGGAACCCCGGCTGGCCGTGCGCCCCGAAGGTGTACTGGTCCCCCGGCTCCGGCCGGTGCGGGACCAGGGTTCCACCGCCCGCCCGCCGTGGCACCCCGAGGGCACCGTCCTGATCACCGGGGGCACCGGCACCCTGGGCGCCCTGGTCGCCCGCCATCTGGTGACCGAGCACGGCGTACGGCGGCTGCTGCTGGCCGGAATGCGTGGCGAACAGGCGCCGGGGGCAGGTGAGTTGCGGGAGGAGCTGACCGCGCTGGGGGCTTCGGTGACCGTGGCCGCGTGCGATGTGGCGAACCGGGAACAGCTGGCGGAGCTGCTGGCCTCCGTTCCCGCCGAGCACCCGCTGACCGGTGTCGTCCACACCGCCGGTGTCCTCGACAACGGCCTCGTCTCCGGCATGACCCCCAAGCGGCTCGCCGCCGTCCTGGCCCCCAAGGCGGACGCGGCCCGGCACCTGGACGAGCTGACCCGGGGCCTCGGCCTCGCGGCGTTCGTGCTGTTCTCCTCGACCACGGGGACGTTCGGCGCACCCGGCCAGTCCAACTACGCGGCCGCCAACGCGTTCCTGGACGCGCTCGCCGCCCGGCGCGCCGCCGACGGCCTGCCCGCCACCTCCATCGCGTGGGGGCTGTGGCGGGCAGGCGGTATCAACGCCCACCTGGACGACAGGGAGCTGGACCGCTTCGAGCAGGACGGCTTCCGGGCCGTCACGGACGCGGAGGGGCTCGCGCTGTTCGACCGGGCCCTGGCGGCGGGCCGGCCGACGCTGCTCGTCGGAGCGGTCGCGGTACGGGCGTCCGCCGCCGCACCGGACACGGCCGCCGCGGGCACGGCAGGGGCGCCGGGCGCCGGATCCGGGGCCGTACCGCTCGGCGAGCGGCTCGCGGAGCTGAGCGCACCCGAGCGGGAGCCGTATCTGCTGGCCCTGGTGGTCCGCGAGGTGGCGTCCGTGCTCGGTCACGCCTCGGCGGCCTCCGTCGCTCCCGACCGGCCGTTCCAGGACCTCGGCTTCAACTCCCTGACCGCCGTGGAACTGCGCAACCGGCTCACCGCGGCCGCCGGGCTCCCGCTGCCCGCCACGCTGGTCTTCGACCACCCGTCCCCGGCGGCCCTCGCCGCCCATCTGCACACCGTCGCCGGTCCGGCGGCCGAGGACGCGGCGAGCGTCGCGCTCGGTGAACTGGACCGCCTGGAAGCCTCGTTGGCGGAGCTGCCGACGGACGACGAAGTGCGCGCCACCGTCTCCGTACGGCTGAACTCCCTGCTTTCGGCGCTGGGTGCGGCGACGGCGTCCGGTCAGGCCGGCGCGGACACCGCGGAGCTGCCGGCCGACGCGTCCGCCGACGAGATCTTCGACTTCATCGACAACGAGCTCGGCCGCAGCACCGCCTGACGTACCCCGCCGACGCCTGACACCCACCCCTCACACCCACGCCCACCACCCACCACCCATCGCGCGACCCGCAGCCCGCGTCCCGCATCGAGGAGAGACTGATCCCGCATGTCCGCAGACCCGTCCAAAGAACAGAAGCTGGTCGACTACCTGAAGTGGGTCACCGCGGATCTGCGGAAGGCCCGTGAGCGGATCACCGAGCTGGAGAGCGCCGACGACGAACCCGTGGCCATCGTCGGCATGGCCTGCCGGTTCCCGGGCGGGGTCACCTCCCCGGACGGCCTGTGGAAGCTGGTGAGCGAGGGCACCGACGCGATCAGTGGGTTCCCCGACGACCGGGGCTGGGACCTGGAGGCCCTCTACGACCCGGACCCCGAGGTCCCGGGCACCTCGTACACCCGGGAGGGCGGGTTCCTCGACGGCGCGGCGCTCTTCGATGCGGGCTTCTTCGGGGTGTCCCCGCGCGAGGCCCGGGCGATGGACCCGCAGCAGCGGGTGCTGCTGGAGACCGCGTGGGAGGCCCTGGAGCACGCCGGCATCGACCCGGCCGCGCTCAAGGGCTCCCGGACCGGGGTGTTCGCGGGGGTGGTGGAGCAGAGCTACCTGGGCCTTGAGGGGCCCGAGGAGTTCGAGGGCCACCTGATGACCGGGCGGCTCAGCAGCGTCGCCTCCGGACGCATCGCGTACTCCCTGGGGCTGGAGGGCCCGGCGATCTCGGTGGACACCGCGTGCTCGTCGTCGCTGGTCGCCCTGCATCTGGCGGCCCAGTCGGTGCGCCGGGGCGAGTCGACGCTCGCCCTGGCGGGCGGTGCCACCGTCACGGCCACGCCCGGCGGATTCGTGGACTTCTCCCGGCAGCGCGGACTCGCGCCCGACGGCCGGATCAAGTCCTTCGCGGCGGCGGCGGACGGCACCTCCTGGTCGGAGGGGGTCGGCATCCTCGTCGTGGAGCGGCTTTCCGACGCGAAGAAGAACGGCCACAACGTCCTCGCCGTCCTGCGCGGCAGCGCCGTCAACCAGGACGGCGCCAGCAACGGTCTGACCGCGCCGAACGGCCCCTCGCAGGAACGCGTCATCCGCCAGGCCCTCGCCAACGCCCGCCTCACCCCCGCCGACGTCGACGCGGTCGAGGCCCACGGCACCGGCACCCGGCTGGGCGACCCCATCGAGGCCCAGGCACTCCTCGCCACCTACGGGCAGAACCGCCCGGCCGAGCGCCCCCTGCTGCTCGGCTCGCTGAAGTCCAACATCGGGCACACGGTCGCGGCGGCTGGTGTGGGTGGCGTCATCAAGATGGTGCAGGCCATGCGCCACGGCACCCTGCCCCGGACGCTGCACGTGGACGAGCCGACGCCGATGGTCGACTGGTCGTCGGGCGCGGTGGAGCTGCTCACCGAGGAACGCCCGTGGACGGCTCGGCCGGGTGCGCTCCGGCGGGCGGCCGTGTCCGCGTTCGGGGTGAGCGGTACGAACGCGCACGTGATCGTGGAGGAGCCCCCGGCCGAGGCGCAGGCCGCTCCGGCAGAGGAGACCGTCCGTCCGGCGGGTGCCGTGCCGTGGCTGCTCTCCGGCAAGACACCGCAGGCCGTCACCGAGCAGGCCCGCCGCCTCCTCACCCACCTCCGGAACCACCCGGACCACAGCCCCCTCGACACCGCCTATTCCCTCGCCACCACCCGTACAACGCACGATCACCGCATCAGCATCACCGGCACCACCCGCGAAGAACTCCTCGCGAAGCTCACGGAATTCACCGAAACACCCCCCGCCACCACCACTCCCCACACCAACGGAAAAGTCGCTTTCCTTTTCACCGGCCAGGGTGCCCAGCGCATCAACATGGGCAATGAACTGGCGGCGATATACCCCGAGTTCGACCGCCACCTCAACGACATCTGCTCACACTTCGACCCCCACCTCGAACAGCCCCTCCGCCACACCATCACCACCGGCGACAAACTCAACGACACCCAATACACCCAACCCGCACTCTTCGCCATCGAAGTCGCCCTCTACCGCCTCATCACCTCCTTCGGCATCACCCCCGACTACCTCGCCGGACACTCCATCGGCGAAATAGCCGCCGCCCACTGCGCAGGCATCCTCACCCTCACC
>NZ_BMUG01000031.1 GCF_014650075.1 Streptomyces microflavus
CTCAGTCTTAACGATAGTTTCACGGATTGTGATGTGTGTATTACTGAAGACAGTCCAACAAACAGCCAGCTATCCGGTGGGTTACAAACAAGACTGAGAAACAAGAATTGCGCGCTTATGCAAGAAGGATTAATTAGATGTGAGGCTTAGATTGATAACCCTGCTCCTACACCGAGGCCACCGAGGCCAACACCTGCTCCTACACCGAAGCCACCAAGGCCAACACCTGCTCCTACACCAAGGCCGCCCAGTCCGACACCTGCTCCTACACCGAGGCCGCCCAGTCCAACACCTGCTCCGACACCAAGGCCGCCTAGCCCAACACCTGCTCCTACACCGAGACCGCCCAGCCCAACACCAACGCCGCCAAGACCTCCTAGGCCAACTCCAGCGTTAAATCCGACGCCGCCACCGAATCCCATACCAGGGCCGTACGCTGGACGCGGGTAGGCAAATCCACCGTGAGCCGGTCCGTAGGCGAATCCGCCGGATGGGTAGAATGCACCGTATCCTCCGGGGTAGCCTGCGCCATGAGCTGGTCTACCGTACCCTTGGGCATGAGCTCGCGCGTTGGCCTCAGCGAAAGCATCGGCGTCGCTGGAGCCTTGGTACTGGGGAGGAGGGAATTGAGGCATCTGCCCGCCTGGTGGGCTTTGGAAGGATGGCATTTGGGGCATTTGAGGTGGACCGTTAGGGCCTGGTTGAGAGGAGCCGGAGGTCATCGGAGGTTGCCCTGCGGAGGGGCCATTAGGCTGAGCTCCGGACGGGCCCATCGGCGGCAGGGATGGAGAAGATTGATCCATGGGAGGGCTTCCACCCGGCTGAGATGCAGATGGCATTGACGGGCCAGTTGGGCCAGCAGGTTGACCACCAGACTGAGGTGAAGAAGGCATTGGGGGCTGACCACCGAACTGCGGGGGGAATGAAGTTGGGGGTCCGTTCATGCTGGTAGATTGACCAGCTTGCGGAGGGGATTGCATCGACGCGCCGTTGAATGGGGGCTGGCTGCTGGATGGGAACCCAGGGGGTCCCATTGATTGGGAGTCCTGGGATCCAGGGAACCCGGGCATCGAGGGTTGATCTGATTCGGTTTGGGAAGAAGGTGTGGTCATTGGGCCCTGCGGGCCGGTAGGGCCAGCGGAGCTAGAGCCGGAAGAGGCGTTCGACTGGCTGGATGAGGAAGATACCGATGGGCCTGTGGGGGCTGGGCCTGCTGAAGGACCACTTGGGAAAGGGCCGACAATGGGAGAACCTGGAGCACCTGAGAATGACATGTCACCGAAGTCATCGCCTGAAAAGTCAACCGGGCCAGAGATACCTGTAGGAAGGTTACCGTTAGGACCGGGGAAGCCATTCCCAGCTGCGTTTGCTCCCGTGTTGGCTGCCGCATTAGCGTTGGCGTTGGCCGATGATGTGGATGGCGATGCAACAGGGACAGTGGGTGTCCCGGCCGATTGCGCGGCTTGAGCAGCAGCTGCTGCTGATGCATTAGCGCTGGCCGATGCTGACGGGGCCTGGCCAACTGTTTGGATGGGATGAGGAGCCGACTGGGACTGGGCTTTCGCAGAGGCGGCGGCTTGAGCCTTGGCTTCAGCCGACACTGACGGCAGAGGTCCAGGAGTTGGGGTCGGCCCGGACCATGTTGAGTGAGCATGCGCGGCCGCAGAAGCGCTAGCAGAAGCGTCACTGGACGAAGAGGGGTCGTCCTTGGAGGCTCTACGGTCAATGGACACCGGCGATGAAGTAACACCGGTGAAGAAGGCAAACGCAACGGCGAGGGTGATGAACTGCATGTTGATAGTAGCGAGGTTGTGGGAGTAGAGTGAAAGATTCAAGCAAAAGACGCGGAATTAGGAGAGCAAAGTCTGTACCTGACAGAAATTTTAATAGGTTTGAAATAAAGATACTAGTGGGTGATTGATCAATGTGAT
>NZ_BMUG01000032.1 GCF_014650075.1 Streptomyces microflavus
CGAGATTTTTGCTAAAGTTTCATTTACGCCTAATTAACATCGAGTAGACCCTGTTATTGTGAGAATTCTTAATTCAAGAGTTATAGGGAGGGACTTATGTCACCACAAACAGAAACTAAAGCAGGTGTTGGATTTAAAGCTGGTGTTAAAGATTATAAATTGACTTACTACACCCCAGAGTATGAAACTAAGGATACTGATATCTTGGCAGCATTCCGAGTAAGTCCTCAGCCTGGGGTTCCGCCCGAAGAAGCAGGGGCTGCAGTAGCTGCCGAATCTTCTACTGGTACATGGACAACTGTTTGGACTGATGGACTTACCAGTCTTGATCGTTACAAAGGACGATGCTATCACATCGAGCCTGTTGCTGGGGAAGACAGCCAATGGATCTGTTATGTAGCTTATCCATTAGACCTATTTGAAGAGGGTTCCGTTACTAACATGTTTACTTCCATTGTAGGTAACGTATTTGGTTTCAAAGCCCTACGTGCTCTACGTTTGGAGGATCTACGAATTCCCCCTACTTATTCAAAAACTTTCCAAGGCCCGCCTCATGGTATCCAAGTTGAAAGAGATAAGTTGAACAAGTATGGTCGTCCTTTATTGGGATGTACTATTAAACCAAAATTGGGATTATCCGCAAAAAATTATGGTAGAGCGTGTTATGAGTGTCTACGTGGTGGACTTGATTTTACCAAAGATGATGAAAACGTAAACTCACAACCATTTATGCGCTGGAGAGACCGTTTTGTCTTTTGTGCCGAAGCTATTTATAAATCACAGGCCGAAACCGGTGAAATCAAGGGGCATTACTTGAATGCGACTGCGGGTACATGTGAAGAAATGATTAAGAGAGCTGTATTTGCAAGAGAATTAGGGGTTCCTATTGTAATGCATGACTACTTAACTGGGGGATTCACCGCAAATACTACTTTGGCTCATTATTGCCGCGACAATGGCCTACTTCTTCACATTCACCGTGCAATGCATGCAGTTATTGATAGACAGAAAAATCATGGTATGCATTTCCGTGTATTAGCTAAAGCATTGCGTATGTCTGGGGGAGATCATATCCACTCCGGTACAGTAGTAGGTAAGTTAGAAGGGGAACGCGAAATGACTTTAGGTTTTGTTGATTTATTGCGCGATGATTTTATTGAAAAAGATCGTGCTCGCGGTATCTTTTTCACTCAGGACTGGGTATCCATGCCAGGTGTTATACCGGTAGCTTCAGGTGGTATTCATGTTTGGCATATGCCAGCTCTGACCGAAATCTTTGGGGACGATTCTGTATTACAATTTGGTGGAGGAACTTTAGGACATCCTTGGGGAAATGCACCTGGTGCAGCAGCTAATCGAGTGGCTTTAGAAGCCTGTGTACAAGCTCGTAACGAAGGGCGCGATCTTGCTCGCGAAGGTAATGAAATTATCCGAGCAGCTTGCAAATGGAGTCCTGAACTAGCCGCAGCTTGTGAAGTATGGAAGGCGATCAAATTCGAGTTCGAGCCGGTAGATACTATTGATAAGTAGATAAAACTAAAGATAAAGAAGAGAAGGTATAAATAAAAAAGAAACGAAATAAAAAGAGAAAAAAATAAGTTATGAAATGCAGTAATTCTTCTTTATTCTTCTAATTGATTGCAATTAAACTCGGCA
>NZ_BMUG01000033.1 GCF_014650075.1 Streptomyces microflavus
GCGATGGGGTGACGCAGGAAGGTAGTCCAGCCCGGGCGGTGGTTGTCCCGGGGTAAGGGTGTAGCCCGTGTGGTAGGTAAATCCGTCACACATACAGGGTGAGACCTGATGCCGAGCCGATTGTGGTGAAGTGGATGATCCTATGCTGTCGAGAAAAGCCTCTAGCGAGTTTCATGGCGGCCCGTACCCTAAACCGACTCAGGTGGTCAGGTAGAGAATACCGAGGCGTTCGGGTGAACTATGGTTAAGGAACTCGGCAAAATGCCCCCGTAACTTCGGGAGAAGGGGGGCCATCACTGGTGATCCGATTTACTCGGTGAGCTGGGGGTGGCCGCAGAGACCAGCGAGAAGCGACTGTTTACTAAAAACACAGGTCCGTGCGAAGCCGTAAGGCGATGTATACGGACTGACGCCTGCCCGGTGCTGGAACGTTAAGGGGACCGGTTAGTGCACTTTCGGGTGTGCGAAGCTGAGAACTTAAGCGCCAGTAAACGGCGGTGGTAACTATAACCATCCTAAGGTAGCGAAATTCCTTGTCGGGTAAGTTCCGACCTGCACGAATGGCGTAACGACTTCTCGACTGTCTCAACCATAGGCCCGGTGAAATTGCACTACGAGTAAAGATGCTCGTTTCGCGCAGCAGGACGGAAAGACCCCGGGACCTTTACTATAGTTTGATATTGGTGTTCGGTTCGGCTTGTGTAGGATAGGTGGGAGACTTTGAAGCGGCCACGCCAGTGGTTGTGGAGTCGTCGTTGAAATACCACTCTGGTCGTGCTGGATGTCTAACCTGGGTCCGTGATCCGGATCAGGGACAGTGTCTGATGGGTAGTTTAACTGGGGCGGTTGCCTCCTAAAGAGTAACGGAGGCGCCCAAAGGTTCCCTCAGCCTGGTTGGCAATCAGGTGTTGAGTGTAAGTGCACAAGGGAGCTTGACTGTGAGACCGACGGGTCGAGCAGGGACGAAAGTCGGGACTAGTGATCCGGCAGTGGCTTGTGGAAGCGCTGTCGCTCAACGGATAAAAGGTACCCCGGGGATAACAGGCTGATCTTCCCCAAGAGTCCATATCGACGGGATGGTTTGGCACCTCGATGTCGGCTCGTCGCATCCTGGGGCTGGAGTCGGTCCCAAGGGTTGGGCTGTTCGCCCATTAAAGCGGTACGCGAGCTGGGTTTAGAACGTCGTGAGACAGTTCGGTCCCTATCCGCTGCGCGCGCAGGAATATTGAGAAGGGCTGTCCCTAGTACGAGAGGACCGGGACGGACGAACCTCTGGTGTGCCAGTTGTCCTGCCAAGGGCATGGCTGGTTGGCTACGTTCGGAAAGGATAACCGCTGAAAGCATCTAAGCGGGAAGCCTGCTTCGAGATGAGTATTCCCACCCCCTTTGAGGGGTTAAGGCTCCCAGTAGACGACTGGGTTGATAGGCCAGATGTGGAAGCCCGGTAACGGGTGG
>NZ_BMUG01000034.1 GCF_014650075.1 Streptomyces microflavus
GTCCTCACCGCACTCCACGACGGCGCCGCCCTGCGCAACGGCCCCCTCCCCGCCGGCGGACCCGACCCCGCCACCCCCCGCACCCGCACCGCCACCCACCCCCTCATCCCCGACCACGGCACCGGCGCCCACCACGCCCTCCGCTCCCTCGTCACCGCCCTCACCGAAGGCGCCGCCGACCCCGCCCACCCCCACTGCGCCGCCCACCTCCACACCCCGCCCCTCGCCCTGGCCGCCGCCGCCGACCTCGCCGCCAGCGCCCTCAACCCCTCCATGGACTCCTGGGACCAGGCCCCCGCCGCCTCCGCCCTCGAAGCCGACCTCACCACCGCACTCGCCGCCGAGATCTACCCCCACGCCCCCTCACCCGACGCCGTCATCACCACCGGCGGCACCGAAGCCAACCAACTCGCCCTCCTCCTCGCCCGCGAACGCCACGGCCCCGTCCAGACCCTCTGCGCCACCAACGCCCACCACAGCATCGCCCGCGCCGCCTGGCTCCTCGGCCTCCCCGAACCCGTCACCGTCCCCGCCCCCACCGGCACCCTCGACCTCGCCGCCCTCGACGAAGCCCTCACCCACCTCCACCGCCCCCTCCTCGTCGTCGCCACCGCCGGAACCACCGACACCGGCGCCATCGACCCCCTCGACGCCATCGCCGACCTCTGCGCCACCCACGGCGCCGAACTCCACATCGACGCCGCCTACGGCGGACCCCTCCTCTTCAGCCCCACCCACCGCCCCCTCCTCCACGGCCTCCACCGCGCCCACAGCGTCACCCTCGACCTCCACAAACTCGGCTGGCAACCCGCATCCGCCGGCCTCTTCGCCGTCCCCGAACGCCACCACCTCACCCCCCTCCACCACCACGCCCCCTACCTCAACGCCGACGACGACACCGAAGCCGGCCTCCCCGACCTCCTCGGCCGCTCCCTGCGCACCACCCGCCGCCCCGACGCCCTCAAGATCGCCGTCACCCTCCAGGCCCTCGGCCGCACCGGACTCGCCGACCTCATCGACCGCACCCTCGCCACCGCCCACCACCTCGCCGACCTCATCACCAAAGCCCCCACCCTCGACCTCTACGACCGCCCCACCATCTCCACCGTCCTCTTCCGCCCCACCGGCACCGACGACCACACCGTCGCCACCCTCCGCCGCACCCTCCTCAACCGCGGCCACGCCGTCCTCGGCCGCGCCCACGCCGAAGGCCGCCTCTGGCTCAAGGCCACCCTCCTCAACCCCCACACCACCCCCGAAGACCTCCAGGCCCTCATCGACCTGGTCACCGCCACCACCCTCGACGTGACCAGCCGCCCCACCCCCCGACCGGCACCCACCCCCGCCGGCCCCCGCACCACCACCCCCGCAACCCCCACCACCCCCCTCACGAAAGACGACACCCCGCGATGACCGACCGGCCCGCCCCCGAACCCGACCAGCCACA
>NZ_BMUG01000036.1 GCF_014650075.1 Streptomyces microflavus
ACAACGTGACCAAGGCCGAGCCCGTCGAGCCGTCTGAGACGGTGCCGCCGAAGTCTGTGGACGACCGGCTGATCGACGAGTTGGTGGGCCGGGCTCAGGCGGAGGGCCTGCAGCTGACCGGCGAGGGCGGGCTGCTCCAGCAGCTGACCAAACGGCTCCTGGAGTCGGCCCTCGAGGGCGAGATCACCGACCACCTCGGCTATGACAAGCACGATCCGGCGGGGAAGAACGGCGGCAACTCCCGCAACGGCACCCGCGCCAAGACCGTACTGACCGACGTGGGCCCGGTGGAGATAACCGTGCCCCGCGACCGCGAGGGCTCCTTCGAACCGAAGATCGTCAAGAAGCGCCAGAAGCGTTTGTCCGGCGTCGACGAGATGGTCATCTCACTCGCGGCGAAGGGCCTGACCACCGGCGAGGTCCAGGCCCACCTGGCCGAGGTCTATGGCGCCGACGTGTCGCGCCAGACGATCTCCACGATCACCGACAAGGTCCTCGAAGGCATGGCCGAATGGCAGAACCGGCCCCTGGACGCCGTCTACCCGGTGGTGTTCATCGACGCCATCCACGTAAAGATCCGCGACGGCGCGGTCGCCAACCGGCCCATCTACGTCGCCCTGGCCGTCACCGTCGAGGGCCGGCGGGACATTCTCGGGCTGTGGGCCGGCGACGGCGGCGAGGGCGCCAAGCACTGGATGCACATCCTCACCGAGATCAAGAACCGCGGCGTGAACGACGTCCTCATGCTCGTCTGCGACGGGCTGAAGGGGCTTCCTGACGCGGTCGAGACCGTCTGGCCCCGCACCGTCGTGCAGACCTGCGTGGTCCATCTGCTGCGGAACTCCTTCCGCTATGCCGCCCGCCAGGACTGGGACAAGATCGCCAAGGTCCTCAAGCCCGTCTACACCGCGGCGACCGAGGACGCGGCCCTCGATCGGTTCGCGGAGTTCGCCGACGCATGGGGCAAGAAGTATCCGGCGATCGTCAGGCTCTGGGAGAACGCGTGGGAGGAGTTCACCCCGTTCCTCCGCTTCGACACCGAGATCCGCCGCATCGTCTGCACCACCAACGCGATCGAGTCCGTCAACGCCAGGATCCGCCGGGCGGTGAAAGCCCGGGGGCACTTCCCGAACGAACAGGCCGCCCTGAAGTGCGTCTACATGGCGATCATGTCGCTCGATCCGACCGGCAAGGGCCAGGCCCGCTGGACCATGCGCTGGAAAACCGCTCTCAACGCCTTCGACATCACCTTCGACGGCCGACTC
>NZ_BMUG01000037.1 GCF_014650075.1 Streptomyces microflavus
CTGATAGTACAAGATCAGAAAAGTGGCTACAATTATTCATGGGTGCCAAGCAAGCGCGTGCATAGTGACAGGGGTTTGTGAACGTGTCAGACAAATTAGAAGGGAAAAAATGCTACCGGTAGCTGGGTGCGAATTCCAGGGGGGCTTAAAGAAGGTTAGTGAGGCTGCTCATGCCTGGGAGACCGCCAGAGGTAAGGCCGCCGACACCGGGGATGGAGGCCAAGCTAGACATGCCGGGAATGCTCGAGGACGCCATCTTGGGAAGGGAGGTCAAGCTGCTCATGCCGGGAATTGAGGACAGGCTATCCATGCTAGGGAGCGAGGGCAAGCTGCTCATACTGGGGATTGAGGGCAAGCTGGACATGCCAGGGATTGAGGGCAGGCTGCTCATGCCGGGGATCGATGGCAAGCTTGACATTCCGGGGATCGATGGCAAGCTTTCCATACCGGGGAGCGACGGCATCGAGGGCAGGCTGCTCAAACCGGGGATGGCAGAAAGGCTGCTGGCTCCAGGAAGAGAGCCGATCAATGGAAGAGATCCGAGGCCGGCGTCACGTTTGAGCAAGTGGGGAATCAATAAGCCGGAGGTGGACAAGGGTGAGGCTTGGTGGGCGCCGTTCAATGAGCCAAGCTTGGAGGTAAGGCCTTGAGTGACAGGAAGAATGGAGCCGACGCTGCCGAGCACCGGGAGGGTTTGGACACCGTTGGTGAGCGAGCCCACGGTACCCAAGAGGTCGAGGCCTCCTAATTCACGGCGCTCAAGGGAGCGAGTGACCTCGTCTAAGGTGCCCTCAAGGTCAATTAGTCCACCCTCGCCAATCAATTTAGTGTCCGAGAGGACCCGGCGCTCAAGGGAGCGAGTGACCTCGTCTAAGGTGCCCTCAAGATCGATTAATCCACCCTCGCCAATCAGTTTAGTGTCCGAGAGGACTCGGCGCTGAAGAGAGCGGGTGAGGTCACCCAAGACACCGTCGTCGTGAATTAAGCCCTTCTCACCAGCCAACTTGGTGCTGGAAAGCAGGTCGCCGGAGCTCTGGTCTTGGAGAACATTGTGGGTAAGATCTCCAATAAGGGGGA
>NZ_BMUG01000038.1 GCF_014650075.1 Streptomyces microflavus
GGAAAATGAACCACGGCTGCGAGAAAGTTGCATAACATTGTCCAGGAAGTTATACAGGTAAAGGAAGACTGTGCACATGCGAAGAGAAGAAAAGAGACAAAACGGTGCACATGGCTACATGGCGAGTTACATGGCGTGGAGCCTGAAGAGGCAAGGGAGTCTCCCTAGCGAGGGTAACAACAGAAAAAGCAATGATCTACTTCTTCTGGAAGGCCGACTGTTGGAAGACTGGACCGAGCGAGGGCATGATGGGCTGCATGACCGAGGCGAAGTCCTGGGGGAAGATGCTGGTGGAGCTGACAGCCGAAGAGGCCGAGGTCCGTTGGTAGAACTGCTGGAACGACGAGCTGAGCGACGCCAAGGGAGACGCGATTTGGCTCAAGGCATCTCCGCCAAAGCTGGTCTGCAGCGAGCTCACAAAGTTGGTGAATTGGCTAAAGGTGCTCGAGGCGATGCTACCGAATTGGCCCGGGCTTTTGAAGCAGGTGCCGCAGTTGTTGGCTTGGCTCAGGACGGCCTGGAAGGACCGGGCGAGTTGCTGGCATCGCTGGAACGCGATGTCGCGAGTGAGCTGGCCGGCCGCGAGCTGAGACTGGAAGCCGCCGATGAGCCCGTTCAAGCTTTGGAAGCTGGAGCTGACCGACGAGACGCTCGAGCTCTGCTGGCTGGACGAGAAGCTGCTGCCGCCGGCGCCGAACCCACCAGCCTGGAAATTGTTGCTGCTGGATTGCTGGTTGAAACTGTTGGCGCTAAACTGCTGGACAACCGAGGGCATGATGCCTTGGAAGACCGGGCCGAAGTTCTGCGGGATGAGGCTGCTGGTGCTGATCGCAGAGGAAGCGGACGTCCTCTGGAAGAACTGCTGGAAGGACGAGGTGAGACCCGACAAGGGAGACGCGATTCGGCTGAAGGCGCTTCCATCAAAGCTGGTCTGCAGCGAGCTCACAAAGTTGGTGAATTGGATCAAGGTGCTCGAGGCGATGCTGCCGAATTGACCGATGTTGAAGCAAGTGGCACAGTTGGTGGCTTGGCTCAAGACGGCCTG
>NZ_BMUG01000039.1 GCF_014650075.1 Streptomyces microflavus
TTATGAGTCCAGAAGGACTCAATAAACGCTTTGATAAAAAAGCGGTTGAATTTTTGAAATATATTTTTTCGGCATTATGGAAAAGTAAAATCTGTGAAACATCGGCCATTTCAAGCGCGGCGCTCACGTATTTTCAACGAATTCGTATTTTAGATGCGACGATTTTCCAAGTACCAAAACATTTAGCCCATGTATATCCTGGATCAGGTGGTTGTGCACAAACAGCGGGTATCAAGATTCAATTAGAATATGACTTACATAGCGGACAGTTTCTAAACTTTCAGATAGGTCCAGGAAAAAATAATGATAAGACCTTTGGAACAGAATGCTTAGACACATTACGTCCAAGCGATTTATGTATCCGTGATTTAGGTTATTTTTCATTAGAAGACTTAGATCAAATGGATCAACGAGGTGCTTATTATATATCCAGATTAAAATTAAACCATACCGTGTATGTAAAAAATCCGTTTCCAGAATACTTTCGAAACGGAACCGTAAAAAAGCAATCACAGTATATCCAAGTTGATTTAGAACATATTATGAACAATTTAAAACCCGGTCAAACATACGAAATAAAAGAAGCTTACATTGGAAAGAATCAAAAACTATTCACACGTGTAATTATCTATCGTTTAACAGACAAACAGATACAGGAACGTAGAAAAAAACAAAGTTACACTGAAAGTAAAAAGGGTATTACATTTTCAGAAAAGAGTAAACGATTAACGGGTATCAACATATATGTCTCAAATACGCCTGAAGGAGTTGTTCCGATGGAACAAATACATGACTTTTACTCCCTTCGCTGGCAAATAGAAATTATTTTTAAAACGTGGAAATCCTTATTTCAAATTCATCATTGGCAAACTATCAAAAAAGAGCGATTAGAATGTCATGTGTATGGAAGACTTATTGCCATCTTTATCTGTTCTTCTACGATGTTTAAGATGCGTAAACTTCTTTTGCAAAAGAACAAAAGAGA
>NZ_BMUG01000040.1 GCF_014650075.1 Streptomyces microflavus
CCAAGATGAACTCGGCTGTACTCATTCTGTGTTGCGTGTGTATTGGGAATCATGGGAGGACGTGAAAAACGAATGTAATTACTACACAAGATGTGGGGGATAACATCTAAGAGTCGTGAGCGGTTTATACAGCTACTCCAGCGCCAACGTTTGCACCAGCGTAGATGGGACCAACGGGGCTAGCAACATTGACACCAGCTCCAACGTGGGCTCCAGCGCCAATAGGGGCCACACCAACATTTGCATCGACATTAGCGCCAACTCCGACTCCAATGGGACCCACGACGCCAGCTCCTACGTTGGCACCGGCGTTGACACCGGCTCCAACACGAGCCCCGACATCTACGTTCGCACCGGCGTTTACACCGGCTCCAACACGAGCACCAGCTCCTACGTTCGCACCGGCGTGGACACCGGCTCCAACGCGGGCTCCAGCACCAACACCGACTCCCGCATGGGCGCCTGCATTGATACCGGCTCCTGCGAGACCGCCGAGGCCGACACCGACGTTGCCCATGACGTTGCCGCTGATGCCCGAGGCGAGATCTGTACTGCCCGAGAAGATACCTCCAATTCCTGCACCGAGGCCTCCTCCAACATTAACATCGGCGTTAGCTCCGAATCCTAGACCTCCGAGACCAATTCCAGGGATCATGCCACCACCATTTCCGAAACCTCCAACAGCTGGGCCAGATGGGAGACGGACGGGTCCAGGGGCGTGGAATGTAGGGGATTGGACGGTGCCAGAAGGGTGTTGAGGGGCAGGTCGGGGCTGGGCAGGCTTCTCTGTGTACGATGGGTGTTGAGCTGGTGCTGGCTTGGGTGGTGCGGAGTACGACGCATGGGTTGGCGCGTACGACTCATAGGCTGGCGCGTACGACTCGTGGGCTGGTGCGTACGACTGACGGGCTGGCGCGTAAGACTCAGATTC
>NZ_BMUG01000041.1 GCF_014650075.1 Streptomyces microflavus
CTGATGATTGCGCGCGGCGATTCAGTGATTTGGATTGCAAGTGAAGAGGGTAACGAATGGTGTGTGTCATGTAAGAGGCTAGTAGAATACACGTATGAAGTTGGTTGTGGGAGATGGAGGCATGTCTGTATTAAATGCCGACACCAGCTGAGGCGTCAACACCAGCACCAACACCAAGGGGACCGCCAACACCCACTCCGATGCCCACATTCGCGCCAGCTCCCACACCGACACCTCCCAGACCGGCTCCTACGCCTACGTCGGCACCTACGTTGGCGCCGAGTCCACCAAATCCACCGAGTCCGCCACCAAGTCCGGCGTTGACCCCTACGTTGGCTCCGAAACCAGTTCCTAGGTTGGCACCAAAACCGGCGTTAACCCCAAAGCCGGGGATCATGCCGAAGAGACCGCCAAAGCCGCCGAAACCACCAAAGCCGGGCATCATGCCGAAGCCGTTACCCATACCGCCAAAGCCGGGGAACATGCCACCAATGCCGGATCCTTGGCCGGGACGACCACGGGACGGGATGCTGGGAGATGGGTGATAAGGAGCTGGGTGGTAAGGTTGAGATGGCTTGCCACCGTAGGAAGGGTGTTGGGCTGGGGGAGAGTAAGATTCTGGTGGGGCATAGGAGTCAGAGTCGTAGTCTGAGGCAGCGTAATCGCTGGGTTGGTGTTGTCCGGCTGGCAAGGCGAAGACCGCGCTAGTAGCAACGAGAAGGGTGATGAGTAAGCTGGACTGCATGTTGGTTGGTGTAAGTTTGAAAGGATCGAA
>NZ_BMUG01000042.1 GCF_014650075.1 Streptomyces microflavus
GAGCGGTTGGTGCCGGACGAGTTGTGGGAGTTGTTCCAGCGGGTGGTGCCGGAGGCGCCGTCGCGGCCGCAGGGTGGTGGCCGGCGTCGGCACGGCGACCGGGAAGTGCTGGCCGCGATCGTCTTCGTGGCCACGTCGGGTTGTACCTGGCAGCAGCTGCCTTCGGCGTCGTTCGGCCCGTCCGGAGCAACTGCCCACCGGCGGTTCTCGGAGTGGTCGAAGGCCCGGGTGTGGGCCAAGCTCCACCGCCTGGTCCTCGACGAACTCGGTGCCCGTGGCGAGTTGGACTGGTCGCGGTGCGCGATCGACTCGGTGAACATGCGGGCCCTGAAAAGGGGGACCTGACAGGTCCGAATCCTGTCGACCGGGGCAAGTACGGCTCGAAGATCCACCTGATCACGGAACGGTCGGGTCTGCCCATATCCGTCGGCATCTCCGGTGCCAACCTGCACGACAGCCAGGCTTTGATCCCGCTCGTGAAGGGCATCCCGCCGATCCGCTCGCGCCGCGGCCGACGACGGCGCAAGCCCGAAAAGCTCCACGCCGACAAGGGCTACGACTACGCCCACCTGCGGCAATGGTTACGCGAGCGCGGCATCATCCACCGCATCGCCCGCAAGGGCATCGAGCCCTCGCAACGGCTGGGCCGCCACCGCTGGACCGTGGAACGCACCATGGCCTGGCTCGCCGGCTGCCGCCGACTCCACCGACGCTACGAACGCAAGGCCGACCACTTCCTCGCCTTCAC
>NZ_BMUG01000043.1 GCF_014650075.1 Streptomyces microflavus
CTCGAAGCACGTGTGCCATTCCTGGACAAGGAGTTTATCAATGAGGCAATGAGCATAGATCCTGAGTGGAAGATGATCCGACCTGATCTTGGAAGAATTGAGAAGTGGGTGCTGAGGAAAGCATTTGATGACGAGGAGCAACCATTCCTGCCAAAGCACATTCTGTACAGGCAGAAAGAGCAGTTCAGTGATGGTGTTGGCTATAGCTGGATTGATGGCCTAAAGGCTCACGCAGAATCAAATGTGACCGATAAGATGATGTCAAATGCAAAGTTCATCTACCCGCACAACACCCCGACTACAAAAGAGGCCTACTGTTACAGGATGATATTTGAGAGGTTCTTCCCCCAGAACTCGGCGATCCTGACGGTGCCAGGCGGGCCAAGCGTTGCATGCAGCACGGCAAAGGCGGTAGAGTGGGATGCTCAGTGGTCGGGGAACCTGGATCCCTCAGGGAGAGCAGCACTTGGAGTCCATCTCTCGGCCTATGAACAGGAGCATCTCCCAGCAACCATCTTGACAGGAACCAGCAAGAAGCCGAGGATGATCGAGGTTGCAGCGCCTGGTGTCGCAATTGAGAGTTGATGGTGTCCTGTCCTGCTTGCCGTTTCTGATAAGAAATAAGATGTACCTGGTCTTGCCATTAGAGTGGTGCAGACCTAAGGTTTGAGTGAAGATTGTGCG
>NZ_BMUG01000044.1 GCF_014650075.1 Streptomyces microflavus
GGAAAAGCTTGCTCTGAGGCTGTTATTGTCTTACCATAGTAGGTGGTTAAACATTGAGAACACCACACCACACACACGAGAATTTACACATGGAGCGTACACAAAGTACACACATACACACCCATCACTCGCTAGCATGCAGTGAGCAGACCGGGATAAGAAAAGAAAGTTACAAGCACTAGTAGACAGTAGTACGAAGCTCAAGACAAACCACATGCAGCCTCGGACGGCAACGTACGCTATGCAGGATTAGATAACCAAAAGAGCAGCAAACATGGCGGCGTCGCAGAAGTTGTTGAGCACCCTCTCTTCTTCTTCGGCCGACGGCTCTTATTTAGCGGTGGTTGCTCCTGGTCCTGGTCTCGTCGCTGTAAAGCCAGTCGTAGACGGTGGGGGAGTTGGGCTGCGGGCGGTCGAAGAGGTTGGCGCCGAGGCTTTTGGTGGCCAGGTTGCTCCCGGGGTGGAAAACGCTCCGCCACACGCTGCCGCCGCGCGGGGGCGTCGACGACGACGGCGTCACCGGCGTGGTCGGGGTCGTCGGCATCGACGGCGACTGCTTAATCGCCTCCCCTGCAGCTGTGTTGATGGCGAGGGGTTGGGTGGCGGCGGCCCGGCGGAGCTTGTCGAGGCCCGTCTCCGGGCGAGGCCCGGCCACCACGTCGTCCCACAG
>NZ_BMUG01000045.1 GCF_014650075.1 Streptomyces microflavus
CCACCATTCACTCCCTCCAGTTGCCGCCGCCGGAGCCGCCGCGGCTGCCGCCGTAGCCGCCGCCGCCGCCGCCGCTGCCGTAGCCGCCGCCGCCCTCACGGCTGCCGTAGCCACCGCCGCCGCCGCTGCGGCCACCTCCGTAGCCACCGCCGCCGCCGCCGTAGCCGCCGCCGCCTCCTCCTTCACGACGCTGGCCGCCGTAGCCGCCGCCGCCGCCGCCGCCGCCGAAGCCGCCGCCGCCTCCGCCGGAGCGGCGGGACTGGGCCTCGTTGACGGTGATGTTGCGGCCGTCCAGGTCCTGGCCGTTCATGGCCTCGATCGCCTGGCGCATCGCCTCGTCCGACGCGAAGGTGACGAACCCGAACCCGCGGGAACGGCCCGTCTCCCTGTCAGTGATGATCTTGGAGTCGATGACGTCGCCGTACTTGGAGAAGGCGTTCTGGAGGGACTGGTCGTCGGTGGCCCAGGCGAGGCCGCCGACGAAGCAGCGGTACTCGACGTCCGCCATTCTTCCTCCTCTTCCCCACTACTAAACCCTAACGAACCGAACCGGGCCGGGAACCGAGGACTGAGTGGGGAGGAGAAGCCAACCCCTG
>NZ_BMUG01000046.1 GCF_014650075.1 Streptomyces microflavus
GGGGCAACAAGGCAAGTTTGTGAAATAACCACTATAAAATTGCGCAGTAGCTAGCTACTTAAAAGTCCACAGCTTAATGAAAAAGCCCAGCTGAATCAAAAAAAGCATGAAGTGAAAATTGAGACATGATGGAATCGGATAATCGTGCGACGTCGGATTTGCCATAGCAAATAGCCAGCGAGCGGGATCTGATCTGTTGGCTTTGGATTGATTACCATCCTCCCCATCCGAAAGGTCCACCGAATCCACCGCCGAAAGCTCCGAGGGTAGCAACGTTGGCCGCCTGCGCGACCGCACCAGCGGGTCCCCAACCTCCAAATTGTCGGGGTTCAAGGGTAGTTTTGGTGGCTTCGGTGGGAGCGGGGGCGGCGAAAACACCGGTACAGGCGATCAGGGCAACAACGGCAGTGAAGAATTGCATCTTGTCTCGGGAAAAAGGGGCAAAAGAGCTGGGCAAGGTTGAAGGGGTAGAGTTGAGAGCTGAGACCTGTCAAGCGCTAAGAGTGGTTATATAATATTCGATGTTGGAATGATAAAAAGG
>NZ_BMUG01000047.1 GCF_014650075.1 Streptomyces microflavus
GTTAACCCGTGTGGGGAAGCCGTAGCGAAAGCGAGTCCGAATAGGGCGATTGAGTTGCACGCTCTAGACCCGAAGCGGAGTGATCTAGCCATGGGCAGGTTGAAGCGGAGGTAAGACTTCGTGGAGGACCGAACCCACCAGGGTTGAAAACCTGGGGGATGACCTGTGGTTAGGGGTGAAAGGCCAATCAAACTCCGTGATAGCTGGTTCTCCCCGAAATGCATTTAGGTGCAGCGTCGTGTGTTTCTTGCCGGAGGTAGAGCACTGGATAGGCGATGGGCCCTACCGGGTTACTGACCTTAGCCAAACTCCGAATGCCGGTAAGTGAGAGCACGGCAGTGAGACTGTGGGGGATAAGCTCCATGGTCGAGAGGGAAACAGCCCAGAGCATCGACTAAGGCCCCTAAGCGTACGCTAAGTGGGAAAGGATGTGGAGTCGCAGAGACAACCAGGAGGTTGGCTTAGAAGCAGCCACCCTTGAAAGAGTGCGTAATAGCTCACTGGTCAAGTGATTCCG
>NZ_BMUG01000048.1 GCF_014650075.1 Streptomyces microflavus
TTTTGAAGTTGGCGCAAAAATCATCACTTTAATTGCATGAGCTAGCAAAACATGCACTGGGTAGTAAAGGGTCGTAGATCAGAGTGGGCTTCACTAAGGAATTGGGGGCTAATGCTTCAAGGCACCAGGCCAAGAATTCTGGTTCTTTACCAACGGTAAGCGTAAGGATAGCCACCGTAGTAGGCACCGTAGGAATAGTATCCGTAGTAGGGGTATCCGCCGTAGTAGGGGCCGCCGAAGCCAGCTCCAACACCAACGCTCGCACCGATGGAAAGGTCCTTGGCGGCAGCGGCGTTGACGTTGGCTTGAGCAGGGGCCGCGAAGGCACCGCTGGCAATGGCGAGGGCGGAGAAAAGCATGGTGATCTTCATCTTGGAAATTAGGTGTGAAATTTGATTAATTGAAGGCTGGATAAGTTACTGATTTAAAGACGGGACTCGGTTTGGTGAAGAGTGATGATTTGAAAATTGGTGGGTTGAAAGTATTAATTGAGGTTGTGGGACGGTAGACCTG
>NZ_BMUG01000049.1 GCF_014650075.1 Streptomyces microflavus
AAAATAATCACTATAATTTGCGCAGTAGCAAGCTACTCATAAGGTCTCAGCTTAAAGATAATAATGCCCAGCAGTTACAAGGAGAACAAAAAATGAGAAAGAAAAACTTCATCGTCAACGGTATTCCAGGTTTGTCAGGGATCGAGATGACAAGTCTTAGAAGAATCCACCGCCGAATCCACCGCCGAATCCACCGCCAAGCGCGTTGTGGAAAACACCGAGTGTGGCAATGTCAGCCGCTCCGGCGACTACGTTTGCGGGTCCAAAGCCGCCGAAACCACCAAACTGGCGAGGTTCAAGGGTTGCCTGCTCGGTTTGAGTGGGGGCTGGGACAGCGAAGACACCAGTGAAGGCGACGAGGGCAGCGATGACGGTGAAGAATTGCATCTTGTCTCGGAAAAAAAAGTTGGTAAAAGGAGCTGGGCAAATCGAGGGGGTAAGAGCTGAGACCTGTCAGGCGCTAAAGGTGATTATTGGAAGATCGACTTTGAAAGGTGAAGGGTGGC